>NZ_CM132388.1:0-4237236 GCF_053760385.1 Caballeronia sp. KNU42 | reverse complement strand
CATCCATGCCCTTGGGGACCTTTGTACCACTGCCCTAGGCGCGCTCCCAGTAGAGCCGCGCGACTCCCTGATATCGAAGTCAGGACCGAACAGCTTCACGTACTTGCGGTAGTCCGCCACGATTTGCACCGAGTAGCACATGGTGCGACTTCTCCTTTCGAATCGTCACCGCATGATGGAGCGTTCCGCAGCCTGTTGTCACTCCGCAATCGTCCGGACGATCGGACGACACCACCAGTTTTGAGCAAACGCAATAGATCCGATCAATTCCAAGCCCGAAAGAACAAAGCCACCGTGTCCCATGTGCGAAAGCCTGCAGTCGTAAAGTGCAGGCAGGAGCTGATCCCGCCCGTCCCCGGCGGCGCTCGCCCTCGCGACATCGGAATATCGCCCTAGCGCGTCGGAGTTTTCGTGGGCAACGATCACCTCAGCACGCACCGAGTTGGCCGTACGAATCTGAGATTGTTCGAGCGCTTTGCCGTGAAAACGCATGACAACGACCTGTAAATACATGGGGAGGCGATTACTGTATAAAAACACAGTATAACGCCCTAGAGAGCGGCGGCCGGGCTCGCATTTTTCGCTTGTTCGGCTTCACGGGAAATGCGGGGCCGTCCGCACAGAGCAGAAGGTTTTCGGCCTGAGCTCACCGCGTCGGGGCGGCATCTGCGAAATTGTGCGTTTCACGCTCAAGGCTATGCGGGCTGCAGGAAACTTAATAAGATGCGCCGTGCTTTGCAGCGGCGTCGTCTCTTAGCCAGATGCTCCCTCCCGCTTTACGCGGGAGTTTTTTTCAGAGGAACATCGAACCCGGATTTCTCCGGCACACTGTTTGCTACGTCAGCTTCAATGACCCTTCCAAGAGGTCCCCATGAAGGCAACCATCGTATCTCACGCCCCCGTGCCGGATGCGGAGTCCGAACAACTCTATCGATTCAAATTCGCTCTCGAAGAAGAAAGCGGTGCCCCACCCTACGCGGAATCAGTTACCCTGCGCACGGCTTGTGTGCTGGTCGCTAATTTGGAGAATGACAACGCATTTGTGGCTATGTTGAGGACGATCCTTGCTACGGATGCGGCCGCTTACGACTCACTTATTGGCCGCACGTTCGATGATCAGCGAGAGTGGTAAAGTTTCGCGCCGTTGGCGCATCACCGGCTAACAAAGTAGCGTCCTCAAGAAATGGCGCTCTATCTCCGATCTGCAGAACGCGACCGCGCACTGGCATGCCTCCGCTTCGATCTCGAACGTTCCCAACATGTCGGAGCCGCGCCTTTCGCGTGCAGGCTCCGAGAGAATCGCCATGCATGTAAATCCGGATGCATTACGCGTGACGATTGGGTGAATCGCCGCGCTCATATAACCCGCGAAGGACGGTTGCATTTCTACCTCCTGCGTTCCAAATGCCCCATCGTTTAGATGGTCAGCGTACTAACACGCAGCACGAGCATTCGTTCGCTGTCCGTATGCTGAACATTCTGGACTTGCTGCGCCCGATTTCGCGCAGGCACAACAAGTCGCGGGGTACAAACTTCAAGATTGGCCTCTTCATACCCCGCGAACTGCTAAAAGAGACCCGCCGGCTCAGCCGCGTCGTCCCAGCTAAAAATAATCACTTCCTTTCGCGCGGCCTCTCGGCCGCCTCCGCCAACGGTGTACTTGATATCGACCGTCTCGATATGGAAACCCTCGAATGCCCGCCGGATGTCTGGATGATCGTTCAGACTAACGATCGCCCTACCTTTCAGCGTCCTCAGCCGGGCCGCCATCGCGACATACTCGGCGTACTCAAACGGCACGCCATACCCCTCCGTTTCCCAATAGGGCGGATCGAGATAGAACAACGTATGTGGACGATCGTACCGGTCGATGCACGCCTTCCAATCGAGCCGCTCGATGAAGGTCGCTGCGAGCCGCAGGTGCGCCGCTGACAACGTTTCTTCGAGCCTCAACAGATTCAAACCAGGTGGTGTCGTCGTCGCGGTGCCGAACGACTGACTCTCCAACTTCGCGCCAAAGCAATTTTGCTGCAGGTAGTAGAAGCGAGCTGCCCGCTGAATATCAGTCAGTGTCTCCGGCCGCGTGTCCTGCAACCACTTGAACACCTGCCGGCTGGTGAGCGCCCACTTGAACTGGCGCACGAACTCCTCCAGGTGATGCTGCACCACGCGATAGAGATTGATCAGCTCGCCGTTGATATCGTTGATCACTTCGACGGCTGCCGGCGGTCGCAGGAAATACAGCGCTGCACCGCCCGCGAATACCTCGACGTAGCATTCGTGTTTCGGGAAACGCGGAATAAGGTGATCTGCCAATCGGCGTTTGCCGCCGATCCAAGGAATGATGGGATTTGCCATATGTGATTGCCTTATCTGGAAATACGCTAGAATTCGGCCGCCCACCGGTGGGTGGCAGGGCCTTGGCTAATTCACTGGCTCGCGCAGTGGAAAGGCGACGGCGGGTATGCTCCAACATACCCGCCGTCGCCCTGTCTTTTCTTCTCTACTTCGTTACACCGCCCGTCGCACACGCCATCAGTTGCGCGGTCAAAATCCCCTCCCATTGCTTGCGCTGCAAATGGTCACGCCAGATCCGGTCGACGACGAAGCTGTTCGGCACGTCCAGCAGATCCGCGTCCGACAGAAACGAGGGCGACGCCGGCACCGCATCGATGCAAGGCACCGGCACAGCAACCTGCGTCTCGACGACCTGCGTATGCGTGACGGCCGAGATCGGCTGCTCGACCGGCACAGATCCACAGCCGGGAATAACCAGAAGGACGTTACAAAGTGCCGCGCAGACGATCGAGTGCCGCATCGCAGGTCTCCGGTTGGTTGGTGGGGGAATTGATACGCGCGGTGAGCACATCTATCTGTTTCTGATAGCCGGCCGATTGCTGCACGGCTTTCGCTTTCGCCTCGCTCGCAGCAGCCTGCGCGTCGCTCGCCTGCGCAGCGAAACGCACCACCGATGCGGACGATTTGCCGGCCGCATCCGTCATCGCGGCCAGGTCAGATTGCGACGTGGCCAGTTGCGCCTTCAGCACGCCGTTGTTCTCCGTTTTGGTGGCGAGCTGCTGCGCAGTGTCGGCGTGCTCCATTCGCAAATCCCGCAGCTCGATGTAGAACCACGCGCTCAGCACGGCAAATGCAATCGCAGCCACACCAGCCGCGAGCGTCGCGAGACGACCCGCAATGTTTGCCATACCGTCTGTCATGCCGCTTGTCATACCTTTTCTCCTTGGATTTTTCGGACCCACGCATCGAGCGCCTGGTCGAGCACGCGCTTGCCGCCCCAGCTCGACAAGGTGATCACGAGCGCAGTGAGCGGCGCTGGCCACTCGCGCCACGTGCAAAAAAAGAAAGCAGCCAACCCCGCCACGATCGAGGCCGTGATGACGCTACCGACCTCGACCGCGATTGAGCGCACGAGCGGGTCGCTCGACGCAAGACGCTGGAACGTGCTCGCGGTACCGCCAATCAAAGCGAGCATGACCGCGAGCCCGAGCGATGCCACCGGAATGCTTTCCAGTTCGACCACGACCGCATCGCTTGCCGAGCGGCTCATCGCATACGCAGCGGCCGCCCATAGCAGCGCCGTTACTCCCCACACCCACACGATCATTCGGCGCACGTAATCCTCCGCTTGGTTTCCCGCCACGCATGCGCCTCTCGATAGCCCAGAACAAGCCCGAAAGACGCCATGCCGATGTAAAAAATAAATTGCGCTACGTTGACGACAGCGCTGGTCCAATGAGCACTCGCCGCGAAGAGCGGTGTGACGTACGCGCCGGCCGTGACCGCATAGAGCCAGTGCCGCCGAGCTTTTGCCCAGTGAAAGACGTACTTGTCGGGCAACCAATCGTTGATCGCGACATCGATCGCAATGACTGCGGCGAGTACGCCCGTGCCGCACGTCACCGCGTATCCCCAGAAGCCATCGCGCACGAGCATCACTGAGGTCGCCGAACAGGGTGCCGCGAAGGCGGACACCGCGATGTAGACGGCCATGTACGCGTATAGAAGCCGAGCCAAGGCATCGTTTTTCATGCGGCCCTCCGCTGGAAATTCGCACCCAACAGGAAGAGCACGCGGTCGGCTTCGCGGCGCTTCACGAGTCCGGCCAGCACCACACCGCCGGCCTTGTTCCACCGCGCGAATTCGGCGATAGCGCCTTCCGTATCGCCGGCATTGAGCTTGCGCAACAGCGTCGACGAATCAAAGGCTCCGCTACCGATGTTGAACACCAGGTCGACGAGCGCGTCGTACTCTTCCTGATTCAGCTCGACGCGAACAAGGCGCTTGACTGTCGCCTCTGCGCTCGCTACGTCCTGGCGTAGCCATGCCACGGCCTGCTCGCGCGAGAAGGTCATGCCGTAGCGCATCTCGGGTCCTGTATGCCCCCATCCACCCGTCCACGGCGCACCGCTTAACGCAAGTAAGCTGGCCGGAATCGGCTGCCCGCGCAACGTCGATTGCCACAAGCCGCGGCGCTGCAATTCCTTCGCTAAGGGTGAAGCAGGATCCGGGTAGGCAAAGAGGTAGAGCGTCTCGGCGTCCTGCGTGAGCGCCATCCCCTGCTCGGAATACTTGAGGTTTTCGTTCAAAAGCGCGCCTCCAATAAAAAAGGCCGCGCCGATGTACGATCGGTGCGGCCATAAAAAAACCGCCTGACGGCGGCTGCGGTGAAGCACTACGGGAATAACAGCTAAGGAACCTGGACTAACGAACCGGGGCTAACGTACGAAACAAAGCAGCCCGAGCAGCCCTCCTGCAAATGTCGCGACCACGTCCCACACGGACACGTCTCCGCCCGTAAAGTGGTCGAGAAGCTCTTTTGCGATGCCGACCAGCAACACCGCCGCAATACCAGCCTGCCACGACACGACATGCGCGATCGCGAAGATCACGACGCCCGCGATCACGTGCAAGCACTTGTCCTGAGGGAAGGCTTGCATGATTTTCGACTCGATAAAATTTGCCATGTTGAGTACCTCATTGCTCTGTTGAGACTGCGGCCGCTACCGCATGTACCACGTGCCGTTGTATTGCGTGAAGTCGTACATCTTGTTGTTCGACATCACAACGCTTCCGGCACCGCCCGTGTTAATCCCGAGCCCGTTGACGATCGTCACTCGCGCATTGCCTTTAACGCTAATCGTGTCGCCGTTGGCACCCCCGGTGAAGTTCGTAACGCTAGTCGCAGTCTGATAGTTATCCAACACGACCATCGTTGTGCCCGTTACGTCGATAATCGCTGTGGCATCCAGCGGGCGGATAACGGTCGGCGGAGCGATAACGGCCGACCCCAGGAAGCCTTGTGTGGTGACGAGACCCGCCGCGTTGTACGCCCCTTTCGGCACCACGTAGGTGTTTCGCAGATCAACCAGACTGTTATTGACCAGGTCTTCAAATCCCCACTTTTGCTGAGCACCGCTTATCCCGTCCGAGCGGCATGCGCTAAACGTGTTACCCGCCGATTTTGTGGACGAGTAAAACCCACTGTAGTCCCCGGGGCTCCCTGTGCTGTTGTTGTATGCGTGACAGAGCGACCAGAGCGCCGAGCCGTCGACATAAAATCCGACGCCAACGTTGTGATCGGCCCGCACCGCAGTAAGTTTGTGGATCGCGCCCGCCTGCGGTTTGATGTACACGCCTCGCTCTGCAAATTCACCCACCGTTCCCGTGTCGACCCAGTTGTTGGCTCCGCCGATCACGATCGCGCAAATGAATAAATCGTCACTCACGATACCGGTCAGCGAAGGATTCGCTTCGACGCGGCACATCGTGTCATCCGTGCCCAGCATCTCAACGGCGCCGTCCGCCTGCTTTCGTGCACGATTCAACAGAACGTTCGTGGTCAGCAGATCCTCGAACGTCACGCCAAAGCCTGCAAGGTGTTGAAAGCCCTGATCGGCAAAGTAGTTCGAAGAGCATTTCTTGATGACGCTCCACTTCACGTTGCGAAGGCGTACGCCACCGCCGGCGTACGTCGCACCGAGCCCGCGGAAATTAATCCCTTCGATGGCGATATTCGTCACCAATGAATCGGGCGTGTCGATCACGAAACCCGGGGCAGCTTGAGCGAGGGTGACGCCCGACACCGGGCCGCCCGCCGCGGGCAAATATCCGAACATCCCACTTCCCGAGCTGAACGAAACGCCGGTCCTGCCCACGAGATTGCATCGATAGTTTCCGAGTGGAAATCGAACGACCCCGCCACCCCGTGCGGCCAGTTCCTCGATCGCAGTCTGGATGGGTACTGAGTCTTCAGCGCTGTCGTTACCCTTGGCTCCAAAGCGTTTCGGATTTGCATATCCGTCGTTCAACTCGTCAGCCACGGTGCGGGCGATACTCGACTTTGAAGAGGGCTTGAAACCGATCAGCGCAGCCCCCTTGTCCGGACTTGCCAGATCCCCAAGCTTGGCGAGCGGGCTCAGATCCGTCCACTCCATCGCGGACTCGTCTACGCTCACACCAAGCACGCGACCCGCCTTGCCTGCCAGCGCCGGCATATGCACGCTTGCGGCGTCCGCTCGCGCTGCTGCTGCGGATTTGGCCGCCTCCGCGCGTTCCGCAGCGGCACCGGCATGCTCATCCGTTGCACCCGCGCGCTCGGCCGCAGCAGCGTCGCGCTCAGCCCTCGCGCCATCGCGTGCAGTTGCCGCTTCGGATGCGTGCCCGAGAGCCTCTGGCACCGCATCGAGTGCCATCTGCGCGGCGCCGATGGTCTCCCCAAGCATGGGGAGCAAATACTCGGTATGGCCTCCGTCCAGCATGTCCCGCTCGGCGCTGCCGTCATCAGAGTACGCATTGCCAGATGGAAAAATAATCTTGGTCATCTAATTTCCTCGAGCTCGTACGCGTTTGTATGGTTATTCAGGAACGACAACTGCAACGGGTTGATCTGCCGCATACGCGCAAGAAACGAGTGCCGCAGCAAATTGATCGCGTCGTCGCTATCCCACACGAAGAGCATTTCCTGATCGACGCCGGCTGCTCGCTGCATCTCGAATACGCGCCCATAGGCTTCGTCATCCGACAGCCAGTCGAGCGAGAATTTTTGTACCCGCCGGCCGTTACGCCGGTCGAAGTACGGCGTGCCGTCCACAGCCCGGTCCATCGTCGTGTCGAATTCCCAGCCGAGTGACGGGTTGTAGCTCGCGTTATTCGTCGGCGACCAGGCCTGCGAAACAAACACGCGCCCGAATTCGAGATAACCGTCTGGGTTGCCTTCGTCAGCAAACTCGAAACGCACATAACGACCGAAGACCGGCGTTTTAATGACGCACAGGATCAGTGCCGGATAACTCTTTCGCTGGTCCTCGGGCAGACGCCCATCCCACCAGTTCGGATCTTCCCAGTCGAGCATGGAAGCGCTGTAAAGGCGCGGCCACGCCTGGCGCCACACCGGGCCGTGAAGTGGCGAATTGAGCGTCGAGTCGAACACCGACGTGCTGAAGTCAGGCACGCGCGACACACGAATTCGATACCGGCCGTTGAGCGTCAGGTTGTGACGCACCACAGCGAACATCGACACCTTGCGCGGCAGTTTGAGATCGACGTCGAATTGCGTATCGGCCGTCGCGGTGCTCGCGGTGCGCGCCACACGCGAGAGTCGGCGATCCTGCAGGTTCGTGACTGGCACCTGCCACGAACCGCCGGACAGCACACCACCGTCCGTCTGGTTCGGAAACCCCATCATGATTTTTGCCATCCAACATCCCCTTCAATATTCCCGTCACTATTCCCGTCGCTATCCCCAAAGCACGAGCGCCGCTCGCCCACGCAGGAAGCCGGTATTGACGCCAATCACGCGAAAGAGCCGCCCGCGCAGTCCAAAGCGCGGCGTGTCGAGCGCCACCACATCCCCCAGATCGACTGCGCCCAGCTCGGACACGGGCACATCGACGTCCAGCGTCACGCGGCGCACGCCGTACAAAGCAAGACGCCGCTGCGATTCCGCAACGGCGTCCGGTTCATTCACGAGCCCCGTATCGAAGCTCAATTCATCTGCGTGCGGCCATGGCACCTTGATGGCCGGGTTCTCGGCAGAAGCCTTCCGAAATTCCAGCGCGAGCCACGCGGACGTGCGAGCAGCCGATCCCGCTACATCGGTCTGGGTCGTGTAGTTACGCGCGTACTGCACGGAGACGCTCCACGCGGGAATGCCCGCCGACCGCATGGCGAGCACTAATTGGGTTTCCTGACCCCACGTAACAACCGCAGTGCCATCCGGCGCATCCAGCCGCCCCATGCGTAACCGGCTCAACCGGTCGAAGCCGTACCACGCCCCGACCGAACCCGCGATCTCGTCCATCAATGACTGCGGGGTCGCATCCTCGTCAGCCCACACGCCGACCATGGCGCCGCTTGCCGCATTCAGTGCAGCGACATCGGCCGCCACGATATCGGCATCAGGCACGCCGGCATCCCGTGCGATTGCGACCATCAGATCCGCCGCACGGGTGATAGCGCCCTGCGCATCGCACGTGACGGTGCCCGCTGGCGTGCCGCCCAATCGCAACATGCCTGCACAGCACCGAAACTCTCCGGCCGCCGGCGCAGTGACCTGCATGTCGTCTACGTTCGCATAGTCAGCAGCGTGCGTGAGGCCGACACCGCTGTCATAGACCGCGAGAACGGAACACGCTGCATCGCTCACCTGATAGATGAGCTTCGAGGTATTGACGCATTTCGGCGAGACATTCAGCACCAGGCCATAGACCCGGGGTTTCAGCTGATCCTTCAGATCGTCTTTCGTGCCCTCGATGCCGAGCGGCAAGACGTTGTCACCCAGGTATTTCGGGCGACTCGTAATCGTCAGATCCGCGAGCCGGTCGGCAATGGCGACCGACAAGCCCGCGTCCTGCACGGACACGTCGGAGAGCGTACCCGTCATCACCACCGGCCACTGCGCATACGGCACGTCGAGCTCGCCCATCTTGACCACGAAGCGCCGACCCGAGAATGCATAGTCGGTGGCAAGCAAATCGAGGTGCCCGTCCTGATTCACCAGCAGCACAGCGCCTATGGTGACCTTGGTCGCACCGAACGTGGCCGCGCCGTCGAAGAGCAACCGATCGAGCGTCGGCGCCGTCTTGATGACCGGCTCGAAATACACGTTCGGTGGCGTATCGTCAGGCCGGGTCATGAAGCCGCCCTCCGAGAAATACAGCGTCACCACCTGCCCGCTTGCCAGGTGGTACGCATCCGCTTCCAGCGCAATGATCATTTCTGACCTGGCCTCCTTTGTTGTTGCAGCAAAGCGGTTTGCTGATCCATTTTTTCCGCATCGCTCCGAGCGAGCGTGTCGGCCTGCTGCAGTTGCACCAAAAGTAACTTTGCGATCAATTCCGCCTGCTTCGCGTTTTGCTCACGCTGCGCCTTCAGTTCCCGCACGACCGCATCGTTGTCCGTACGTTGAAACTTGCTCAGATCGAGCGCTGCCGGCGCAATGACACTGCCGCTCGACGAACGTGCATCGAGCTGCTTCGCCTCTGCTGCCGTCAAGACTCGCTCATCCCGATGCAGCTCGGCGACATACCCGTCGAACGGCACACGGTAAAGACCCGTCGCATGCGAACCATCCACCGCGGCACCCGATTTGTACGCCGCCAAGGCTTGCGCCAAGGTCTGCACCGACTTATCGACGTCGAGGATGCCCGCGACCTGCTGCTTCATGAGGTCGAGCTGCTGATCGGCCGCGGAGCTAGCCAGATCAATCGACTTCATGACATCAGCCAGGTCCGCCTGATACTGCGAGGAACTGGCGTTGTACGCCTTCGAAGCGTTGAGGAAATCCTGCGCGGCCGATGTCAGCCCGGCCTGCGCCGTTGCATCACCCGCACTCGCTTTGCCGAGCAGACCCTCATACGTTGATTTGCTTGCCGCGTACTTCGCCTCCGGCGACAGGTCCGACAGATCGCCTGCCGCAAGCGACTGGCGAAACGACACCAACTGATCACGAAAGGACGTGAGCGCCTGAGACTGGCTGTCATATGCTGCCTTGACAGCTGCCTCGCCCGCGCCGGCCACCGCATCGAATGCGGGTGCCAACGCGAGTAACGACACGTACGCCTTCTGACCGGCATCGCTCGACAGATCGAGCGATTCGACGAGTGCCTTGAATTGGTCCCGCGTATGAATGCCGGTGTACCCCAAAGCGTTCATCTGGTCATTGAGCGCCTTCGCCTGGTCGGCCGCCTGCTGATCGGCCGTCGTGAAATGCTGATAGAAGAACGTCGCGCTCGTGTTGAACGCATCGACCCCACCTGCAAGTTGAATCACCGCAAGCTGCGCGTCCGTGGACGCGTTCTTGAGATTGTCGAAGTCACGGCCCAGGTTCTTGAACGAATCGAAGAGACTTTTTAACGACGACAGCTCTGCGAGCAACGCCGTCACGTCATCCGCCGACAGCTTCGATGCGTCCACGCCCTGCAACACCGATGCGTAAGGCGTATCCAATCCCGCCTTCTGCAACCCGCTGATGACCGAGCGCTGCAGTTGCAACTGGAAATCCACCAGCACAGTCTCGCTATCCTTCACGCCCCCAAGATCGACCCGATCTGGATACCAGTCGTCGCCCGTCGTAAAACCCGCCGAGACGAACGAGTTGCCTTTCTTCGGGCTGATCTCGTAACTGGCCTTGTATTGCCCCAGTCCACTTACTGAGCCACCCAATTGGTTCGCGAGCGACTCGATGCTGGAGTACGTGGTTTTGATCTGGGTTTGAATATCGGCCGACGCCGGATCGCCACCACTCGGCCCCGCGAATTTCGAGACATCTTTCCCGTCGCTGGTCGCATAAGACGCACCGTAGCGAGTTTCACCCCCTCCGATAAACGAGCCAAGCAGCGAACCAAGTGCCATACCGACCACAGCACCGATAGGACCGGCAAGCGATCCGAGCGACGCGCCGATGGCGGTTCCCGCTACTGCCGACGACGCGCCCAACGCCAAACCGCCCATGGCCCCGAGCGACCCACCCATGCTGCTATAGCCCTTGTTCCCGAAGAGTGCACCACCGGCTAACCCACCGAGCAACCCGGCACCGCCGTACCAAAGGCCTGCCGAGGAACCGAGCGTGCTGCCGAGACCCAGCCCGCCGCTCGACCCACCGAGGCCGAATCCGTAGCTGTTCGCCCCGACCAAGCCCGCGCTGTAGGTGCCCGCGCCAGCCGCGACGTTACCGCCAATGCCGGCACCCAAACCACCCAGCGTAGCGCCGCCACTCGCGAGCGCACTTGATCCGGCGCCGGCAATCGCCGACGAACCGAGGGCGGATCCGGCTGAACCATATCCACCGCCGAACCAACCGCTCACGGTGTCGTAAAGGCTCGACCCCTTGCTATACAGGTTGCTGCCGTTTTGCAGCAGGCCGAGTGCGTTATTGCCACCGCCCTGTGCTGCCTGCGCACCGCCCGGATAGAAGAAACTCGCCGCACCCTGCGCGATCGGCTGAATGATCGGGCGCAGCACCAGCGTCTTGAACATCGACTCAAGCGAGGACATCAGGTTTTGACCAAAGCTCTTGCCCTTCTCGAAGCCACGCATCAGCGCGTCGCTGATACTGTTTTCGATTGCGTTCGCCGCCTGCTTCCACTGACTCACCGCATCATCGGCCGCTTTCTTCGCCTCGTTCTTCCAGTCGAGCGCGGCCTGGTCGTCGGCCGTGCGATGCAACGCCCTCGCGAGCTCCTTTGACTTCGCGATAGCCGTGTCGTAACCGGACGTGTCCGCCAAGTTGCCATTCATGATCGCAATTGCGCGGCCTTGCTCCAAGGCAGCCACCGCATCATCGGCACGCGCAGCCTTCAACTGGTCGATCGCCGCCTTCGACATGCCAAACGTATCGAGCTGATCGCGCAGCCCCTGATCCTGCTGCTGCGCGGCGTCGATCTGTTTTTGAATGTTGCTGACGTAGTCATTCGCCGCCTTCGCATCGAGCTCAGCCAATTTCTGCGTGCGATCTTGCTCGACCAGCTTCTCTTTCGCGGCCAGCTCCGTGACCTGCGCCAGATACTTGTTGCGCTCAGCCAGCGCCCTCCTGCCGCCCGCCGCATCCGCCTTCAATTGAGCGATCACCTGCTCATCCTGCAGCGCCTTGACCTGTTCGTCATGCGAGCGGTTGATGTAATCCGTGTCCGAGATCAAGCCCTGTTTATGGAGGCTCTCCAAGTTACTTTGCGACGCCTTCAGGATCTGCTCGCGCTCCTTCGCATAGCCCTCATAAATCGCCACGTCGGCGCTGATCTGCGCATTGAGCTCAGACTGTCCGGAGTGACCCGACTTCACCTCGAATTTCTTGCGCGTCGCGTCCTCAAGCGTTTTCAGCGCATCGGGCGCGAGCAGCGCATTGGTCGGATCGACCTTGCGCAGATTGGCGAGATTCGGATCCGCCGCGTGCAGGTCATTCCACTCCTTGCGGACCTGAGCGAGCGCCTGCGCCAGTGCGTTGGTCTTGTTCAGCGACGTTTCGAGACCGGTCAGGTTGCGCAATGCGGCGTTGCCGTTTTCCTGCGTGCGACGCTGCGCCTCCTGAGCCGCCGCTTCGTCGTTCGCTTTCTTGATCTGCGCCTGCAGCTCGGCAATGCGCGCATCGTTGCTCGTGCCCGAGAAGGCGTCGCTCAGCGACGTGCCGAAGTTGGCGGCGTTCAGGTTGCCGCTTTTCCAGTCGATGCGCGACTGCAGCTCCTTTTGCATCGGCAGCATGTTCAACGCCGCGCTCACGCCGGTCGAAAATTTACGCCAGGCGTTCGATGCCGCGTTGCCGGCGTCGTCCCACGCCTGCTGGATCCAGTTCAGGTCGCTATGCAACGCGGTGATGCGCGATTGCGTCTCGTACGCGATCGCTTCGCCCAGCACACGCTGCGCCTCCTCTGCATGACCATGCGCCTCCAGCGCGGTGATCTGTTCGTACACGGCCGTCGAGATCGCGTGATAACGCTTGTCGTATTCGTCCGCGAACTTGACGACACCATCGCCCATTTTCTCGAACTGCTTTACGACGTCGTCGGCACTTTGTCCCGTCAGCTTCGACGTGTTGAGCGCGGCTTCACCGACCGCCTCAATCGCGGTGCTGCTGATACGGCCGGACGACACCAAGCCGGTCAACACGACTGCCGCCGCCCCGACGTTATGGTTCGCCTCGCCGATGCGATCCGCCATGTCGAGGAAGCTACCCGCGGTGCCGCCGGCATAATTGCCGGTGACAGCGATCGCGGTGTTCAGCACCGATACCTCGGTAGCGCTCTTATATGCAGCGAGGCCAAAAACAGCCGCGACGCCTGCGAGCGCGCCCAAGGCGAGCCCGGTCGGCGACAGGAGCTTATGCAGGACGTCCGTGCGCTCGCCCAGAACCAGGAGCGAGCCGCCGAAGTTGCTCCAGCTACCCGTGGCCGCTTCATGAGCGAGCACCACCAGTTCCTTACGCGCACCGGCCGTCTTGAAGCCGAAGCCTTCCATCGCCTTGGCGCTTTTGTCGGCCCCCCCCGCGATGTCATTGAGTGACGCTCGGTTCGTGCCGATATCAGCAAGTGATTTTTTATAGTCCCGCGACGAGATCTCGCCCGAGCGGAACGCACGCTCGAGCTGCGCTTCCTGCTCGGCCAGACGTCGCAGCTCGATGACCGCCTGATCGACCTTGATGCCGTTGAGCGTCTGCTGATACTGCGCCGTCGTGATCTTCCCTGTCTTATATGCATCGTCGAGCAGCGCCTGATCCTGTGCGAGCTTTCGCGTGGCAGCGCCCAGCGGGTCGTACTTGCTGGTCAAGGCACCCAGCGACTGCAACCGCTTGTCCTCATCGCGGCCGAGCGCCGCAAGTACGGCGTCGTATTCCTGCATGGACAGCTTGCCGGTGGCCATCGCCCGGTCAAGCCGGGCATATTGCTCACCGGACGTGGCAAAGGTCGCATTGCCCTGCGCCATGGTCGTGCGCAGCGCCTGCATTTCGTCGTTCATCATCGACGTGCCGCGCTGCGCGTCGATCATGGCCTTCGTTTGGCTCGCGACCGTCTCGCGGACCTGTGCGCTCGATGTACCGACATCACCGATACCCGTTGCTGCATCGCGAGCAGATAACGCGGTCTGTTCCATCGCCCGCTGCGCTTCCAGCGAGCGAACGACCATGTCGCGAAGACGGGTCGAAGCCTGCGCTTCCGATTCGGCAAGCCCCAACGCCTCGCTGCCGGCCCGGCTCATCGATCCGCCCAACTCCTTCAGCTGAGCGATGAGCGGTGCCGCCTCGGCAGCTACCCCGAGCTGCGCCGCACGGTATTCCGCCAGCTCCAGCTTCGACTTGCCGAGCGTGGCCACCTGGTCGTTCAAGCTCTCAATGAACTTGCGGGCCTCGCGATCGATCATCGTGATCGATGCCGACGCACCCTGCGCCGGCCCGGTGATTCCCGACAGGCCGCTTCCGGTTTGCGCGCTGACCCGCGCGAGATCCTGCATGGAGGCAGTTACCGACGACGTGTCACCACGAATCTTTACAACAAGGTCCGCAATCGGAGTAGCACCCATATGTCACCTATAAAAAAGGCCGCTCAAACAATCGCTCATTTACGAGCGACCCGTTCGGACTCGACCTGCACCACCGCGTCTTCCATCAACTGAAGCGCGGCGAACGTTGCGACCCGATCTTTCTTCTTGACGCCGGTCAGGCGAAACACGGACTCGACTGCCGGGTAGTCGAGTCCCAAGCGAATGGGCGGTCCCATGCCGCCAGCGAGCCAGCGCCATTGCCGTGCGAGCGACAGGAATGTCATGAAGATCGGCCAGTTATCCGGCCAGACCTCGAAGACGTGGTCACCGGTTCGGGCACTCGCCGCAGCGATTGCCGCGTCCGATATGCCGAACGCACGCATCGCATCGATTTGCGCCTGGTCGATCGCGAACGGGTTCTCACGCCAGCCGCTCCAGTGCTTCGCGGCGTCAATCAGTTTTTTTGCTTGCCCACGCGAACGCTTTCCCAATACGCCTCGCGCAAGGCATAACGCGCCTGCGGAATCTCATAGAGAGCGGCGCGGTTCGCTTCGTTAAAGTCGAGCGGCTCATTGTTGGCGTCAATCAGCCCGTCCCAGCCGACCAACACCCTCGCCATCAGCTCCTCGAACGTCAGGTTCTCGGTATCCACGATCGCGGTGATCTCGGTTTGCGTGAGGCGCTTGAACATGACGTTGAACGTCGATTTTTCTTTCCTGCCGGTTTCGGTCGTCGTTTCGACTTCGACCTTCGTCTTGTAGCTATCCGATTGAGCGATCTTGAAGGACATGGGTTTCTCCAATAAAAATAGCCCGCACTCGGGCGGGCCATGGACTATCGTTAATCTAGGCTGGCCGCGCGGACGCGCGGCCACCGGTACATAGAGAATACTTACTTGATCGTGATCAGCAGTTCATCGTTACCCACGCGCGGGATCAACGAGAGCGCGGTCTGCATCTGCACGATGCCGTCCTGATCCGAGTACTGCGGCTCGGACAACTGCACGCTCGGCGAATCGATCTGCACGATGTTGCCGGCGATCGTGCCGTGCGTGATCGACAGCGCCGCGAGCTCCGCCTTAACGACCGCCGCCCACCAGTCTTTTGACTGCACCGTGCCAAGCTCGAAGGTCGCGCTCCCCGTCGCCTTCCGGTCGGTCAGCTCCGCACCTTTGCCACCGACCAGGTTGCGATAGACCAACTGGTTTGCGACATCCAGCGAGAACGCGGCGAGCTTGCCCGTGAAGCCGTGCAGGCTCCAGTTCGGCGTGTAGTCCGCGCCCACCGCCTGCGGCGTGATGAACGCACTGAAGTCGATACCGACCGGAGGTGCCGCGTCCGTCACGGGTTCATAGTTGCCGATGAAATGGAACTTGATGGTCGGGACGTTCTTAGGCGTCAGATCGATCGAGAACGTGCCTACTGCGTCGACCAGTTGATGCCGCAATCCATCGAGGAAGTACTGCAGCGTCACGCGTTCGGGCTTGCTTGAGATCGGCGCATAGATGATGCTCTTGCCTTCGACAACGGTCGATGAGAATGCGCACGCACGAACCAGCGGATCCCACGGTGGCACGACGCCGGGCTTGCCGGACCCGGTCAACGCGACTTCGAAGTCCAGCTCCTGATAGTGATTCGTCACGAGCTTCTGGACATTGCCAAGCCACGGGCGGATGAAGTCCAGGTCCGCCGTTTCGGTCGTAATGGGCTTCGAGCTGATGTTTTTAACGTTCATGGCCATCGTGCCGTCAAGCACGGCGGCCGCGCCCGCAGCGGCCTGAATCGCCGCGAGGACAATCGATTTACGAGTCAGAAAAGTCACTTTTGGTGGCTCCGGTGTCGGGCATGTCTGACAGCCCGGATTCAGGGTCGACCTCGATGGCCCGCGTCGCCGGCTCATCAAAATCGGTGGGATTGGTCGAGCGCTGCACGTCCGTCAGCGGCGAGCGCTGACCGGTCGCAGGATCGAACCGATAAGTGCCCGCGCGACCGGCATGCTGGTCGTGCAGAATGGCCTGCAATACGGGGTTCATGCGCCTCCTTACTTCGAAAGGTCGTCGCGTTGCGTGCGGTAGTGCATCAGGTAATGCGTGGTGCACAGACACAGCGACCCGTTATTGCCCGCGTACACCGGCGGGTCCGTGCTGTCCTCCACCTCCTCGACATCGATCAGTTGAGGACCGGTCAGGCCCATCACGATCGGGTGCGCCACTTCGAGGATCTGGTCAGCGAGCACGTCCGGCTGCGAATCACGCGTGACGATGGTGATCAGCAGTTCGCAAAAACGATCGACATAGCCGATGTACTCCTCGCGTTTGCGTTCGCCCGCGCGGTGCGCCACGATCACGGCCCGATCGTCCAGGTCCATCGCATCGATCACCGAACGCTCGACACGCGCAAGCGCGGTGAGCGCGGGTGAATTGGAAAAGACCTCCAGCAACGTTTCCACATAAACCTGTCGCAGAATCGTCATGGCACCTTCTCCACTTCCACGATTGCATGGAACCCCGAATCGCCGGGCCGCGCATCTCGCTTGCATCGATAGAGCACGCCCTTGATACGCAGCTGGCTACCGCGCCTCAAGTGCGCATCGTGTACCTGGTACTCGATCGAGTAATCGACGGTTTGCGCCATGCCGTCGAACACGATTTCGCCGTCGACACGAAAGTCGACCTGGATATCGAACGGTTCACCAGCCATGGGCGCAATCGTCGCGGTGTCGAGCATCCCTGCGCCGCTGAAGGCTTTCCAGAAGATGCCTTCATCGAACATGGCGTCACGTTCCCTTGGTCAGCTTGATGACCGCACGCGGACGCGTGCACAGGTGAATCGGATTGGACTGCGCCTCGATCTCCGTGCCCTTGTCGAAACGCAGGTTTTCCTGCTTCGCGTAGTACGGCAGACCGTTCGTGTTCACCGCCTCCATATAGTCAGCAGGCGCGAAGCGCGTGATGAAGAGATCGGGCACGCCCTCGGGCACCGCGTACGCTTCGTTGTCGTCGATGTATCCGACGCTTCCGATACGGCCGCGATACCGCTCCCACGTGACGCCGCCGAAATCGATCGTGTCGCGCGGATCACCGCGCAAGGCGGCTGCCATCTGTGTATTCAGATACGTTACCTTGATGTCGTCGAGCTCAATCAGCCAGCGCCAGAAGGCACGTCCGCACAGCACGCGCACGCCCGCGAACGGCAACGCCCCGAGCGCGTCCTCGATCAGGTCCAGCAGGTCGGCGACCTTCTGCCGAAACGTGTCCGTCGCGCCCAACTTGAACGCGAGTGTCTGCTGCTTGAGACCAAACTGCGAATACAGGTCGACGAGCACGCTCTCGCCATCCGCATCTAGAATTTGCCCCTTTATCGCGCCGATACGGTGGAACTCGTGCGTCGCGTCGAGCTGCCGGCGCATTTTGGTGAGCCGCTTGTCGACCAACGCCTGCAGCGCTTCGAGCTCCGTTTCCTTGCCGAAAGCGCGCAGGTTCTGCACCTCATCGGCCGTGATCGTCGCGCGTTCAGGCAAGTGAACCGTATTGAACGGAATCATCTTGCGCTTGGTGCCGAGCACGACTTGTCCACCGCCTCCGCGTGGTTTGGACTCGACAAGCGAGAGCGCTTCGCCGTCTTTCTCAATCTGGACCGTCGTGGTCGTGACGCCCTCTTCCTCGAAGAGGCCGAGCGACGCGATGCGAGCCGGCACGAAGAGCGTGTCGTTGATGGCAGCGGTGAGCGACGAGAGCGAGAACGCGTCGTCGTTAAGCAGGGCGATATCCGCCATATGATTCTCCGAAAAAATTAAAGCCCGCAGCACCTGAGGTGCGACGGGCTTTACATGCAGAAAGGGATTGATTCGACCGACTACAGACGCGTGGCTCAGCGAACGATGATGTGCTGCTCGGCGAGCGATTTTTGAGCCGCAGCGTCGAGCCCCGTCAGGACGGCACCGGCAACCTCGGCGAGACGCACAATGCCGACCGCGCGCCGGGTGGCAGTCGATTGCTCAAGCGGCGCATACAGGATGCCGACCGCAACCTGGTCGCCATCGACGGCGGCCGGGTCGTATGCGCCGTAGACGTTGGCAGCGGTCTTGCCGAGCACCTGGCCGGCTGGCAGCGCATCGCCCGCTTCGACATCGATGTTCTCGCGCGAGATCTGGCCATCGCCCTCCGACAAGAGGAACTCGGCGGTGTGAATACCTTCGGTTTTAATCATGGATCAGCTCCTCTCTGGGGCAGTGGATTGCTTCGCCCCGGTCCTGCGGGCGGCATAAATGGACGTGCGGTGTGGACCGCTCGCCTGTTGCTGCAAGTCGACCACCGGCTGCCGATTGTTCAGCGCGGTCGTCGATTTGTTGGTGACGCAGTCAAAGAGGCGTGCACGCACTTGCTCAGTATTCAGGCCCGTCGCGACGAATTCGGCCGCAAGCTCGGGCAGCTTGGCCGCCGCGCACAAGCTGCTGATCTCCCGAGCGCTAACCATCGCTGAGTCGATCGTTGCGCGGTCTTTAAGGCCGGTCGATGCGACGATGCCTTCCGCGAAGCTCAACAAACCGGCTTCGCGGCATGCGCTAAAGACGTGTGCGGCCAGCACACCCGGCGCCTCCTGGAGCACGACAGGATCTTTCGGCGGGGGTGGCGGAGGATCGATGGGTTCCGGTTCAGGAGGATCACCGCCAACGGTCGGATCGGGCACCTCTGCTGAATCAATGCTGGCCTGCAGGTCCGTTGGCGTGCTCTTGAACTTCGCCACCAGCTCAGCCGTTCGAACCGACGCGGAGAATTTCACGGGCTGCTCGATGACATCCGCGAAGCCAAGCGCCTGTGCTTCCAGTGCCGTCATCCACGTCTCAGCATCGAGCATGTCGATGATGGCTTGATCTTCCAGACTGGTCTTGTTGCGGTACGCAGCAACCACACCGTCGCGCGTCTTATCCATCAGATCGGCGGTGGTGCGCAGTTCGTCGGCCGTCCCCGCCGTGACGGTCCATATGTTGTGAATCATCATCATGGCGTTCTCGGGCATCACGACCTGGTCGCCAGCCATCACGACGAGCGACGCGGCGGACGCCGCGACACCGTCGACACGGGTCGTCACCTTCCCCGCGTAGCGACGCAGCGCGTTGTAAATGGCGAAGGCGTCGAAGACGTCGCCGCCGGGCGAGTTGACCGCGACAACGATTTCCGTCGCTCCGGCTGCGACCGCTTCCAGTTCGGCAATAAAGCCCTGTGCGGTAGTGCCCCAGAAACCGATTTCGTCGTAGATGCGGATTTCGGCCACTGCGGCGCCGGCCGCGTTGGTCAGTGCCCGCATCGAATACCACTGGCGCTTCTTGGTCATGGAAGAATGTCCTTCGTTGAATTTGTTGAGTCGCCTGCCACATCGAGGACGCGCGCGTCAGAGTCATACCGAAGCTGCTGCGCGTCCGCCCGCGCGTTGTCCACCGCGTTTTCTTCATCGATCGTTTCCGGGTCATCACCTTGTTCGAGCACCACCGCCGACCGGCTGGTAAAGCCCGCACGCACGGCCATGCGCTTCGCCTGCATATCCTGCACGGGTTGCATGTAAGGCCAGCCCTGCGGCACCCAGCGCACGCGCAGATATTCGCGACGTGTGCGATAGAAGTCAGGCATCGACATCGCACCCGACAACGCCAGCGCATCGATCCATGCGGCCCACACGCGCCGGCAATACTGGTGAATGAATACGTTCCACTGGAGCTGCTCAATGCCGCGCCGAAACTCGTTCAGGATCACGCGCAGCACACGGTCGTTGACTTCGCGCAGATCGCCCGTGAGCACCTCATACGGAAAACCGACCGACGCAGCCGCTGCCATCAGTTGCTGGCGCATGAACGGCGCGTAATCGGTTCCCGCGCCGGGTGGCGTGGAAAACTTGATCTCTTCATCGTCGCCGAGCTGCTGCAGCGTGCCGGGTTCGAGTGACGCGATCGGCGTAAAGCCGTCGCTATCAAACTGCTCGTCGCCGCCCGTTAGCTGATTGAGCGGTGGCACACCATCACCGCCGTCCTCATGCTTGCGCGTAATGAACCCCGCGAACAGGTTCGCGAGTTCCTGCCGAAAGAGCACAGCGTCGTCGAAGTTATCGAGCGACTTGAGGCGCAGCAGGATTGTGGCAAGCTCCGTAACACCACGCACCTGTCCGGGCCGAACCGGTTTGAACACGTGAATGATCTCGTCGGCCGGCACGCGCACGAGGGCCTGCCCGCCTTGCGCAGGCCTGGCATATTCGCCGGGATGACGCCGCCACATGTGATAGGCCACACGGTTAGCATCCGCATCGAACTCGACGCCGCTCACGATCTCGGCGCCGTTGGCGAGCACCTGGTTCTTTTCAGCCGGCACGAAATCGGACTCAAACTGGCGAAGCTGCAACGGGACCGGCAGATCGGCCGATGGCCGGCGCAGCGCCAGTCGCGTGAACGCCTCACCGTCCGTAAAGAACGAGGTCGCGGCAAGCGTCTGCAGCCCGTACACGTCGAGCAGCCCGTCCGCATCGGCCTCCGACGCCCAGTCATCCCACCAAAGCTTCAGCGCCTTGCGCACGGCCGGGTCAGGATGCTTCGGGTGAGGCTGGATGCCCGTGCCGATGACGTTCGATACGAACCGTGCGACCGAAGTCTTCGCCCACGGGTCGTTACGCACCGCATCGCGTGCGCGACCCCGCATAAGCGGCAGGTTTTGCGCCGCCGCGAAATTCGGTCCGACACCCGAGCCCTGCCAGTTGCGGGTTCGGCTTCCTGACGAACTGCCAGACTCGTAAGCAGCGGACGCCTTGAGCCGTGTGGGCATCACGAATCCGCGTTGTGTGAGGGATGGATAGTCTTTTCCCATCACACCCCCTTGCCGGCGTTGCGGAGTCGAATCGAACGCGAACGACGACGCGGACTCGCAACGCGCAGCTCGCGCACGATCTCATCCTTAACCGCGAGCAGCTCGGCGATCGACCGATAACGCACGCGCTTATCGCCCTTCTGAATTTCGATCTCGCTGCCCGCAGCAATCGCCGCCTGTACGCGCTGGAGATCGTCCTGTGTATAAGCCATATCCGTCCTCAGCGACGTTTGAGATAAGTAGAGCGGCCAATGCGACGCGCCGGTAAACGAGAAACCCCGCCGGGTGGCGGGGTCGTCGGGGTCGTCGGGGTCTTCGGGGTTTGCGACGGTTCGCTGTCAGCTTCGAGGTCCGGCTCATCAACCGGCGGTGGCTCATGCTCCGGCATCATGAGCGGGCCGCCGAGCAAGTCGCCTTGCCTTGGCGCGACTCGCTCGCGTAAAGCCGCCCACATCGGTAGCGTGTATCGGTGCAGGTCTAACGCATGAGCCGCAAACATTGCATAGACCGTACAGTCGAGCGCCTCGTTACGCGAGTTGGTCTTGCGTTTCATCCAGCGATGTTCCTCACCGCGTGGCCCCTTCTGTATCACGCGCACCTCCGCGGTGAGCTGCTCGTAAAACGCAGCCTGAAGGTCACTCGCGAAGTGAACATAGCCGGGACCAGGACGATCGAGCTGCAATCGGCCGAATACAAGATCCTTTGCTGTATCCGTGCCGACGTGCCATAGCCGCACACCGCGTTTGATCGTCTCGCCCTTGTAATTCACGTCCTGCCGCGACGGCTTGCCCTTGATCGGCTTACCGGCTACCGGGTCGCCACGCACGGCAAAGATCCGGCGCGTGACACGCGTGCGACAGAAGTTATAAACGTGGTGCGTGAAGTGGCCCTGTGTGTCGATCGCCACCGCCTCAATACCAAGACGCTGCCCGCTAGCGTGCGCAAAGGTACTTTGCAGATACGTATCAAGCTTCGCCCAGTCGTTCTCGTCAGCGGGATTCGCATCGAACACGACGTGATCGATGACCCACGATTCCTCGCCCACACCCCAGCCCCACACCACTACCTCGAAACGATCGTCCTGAACGTCTACGCCAGCGGTCAACACCAGCACGCCCATTGGCAAAAAGCGCAGCAGGTATGCATCGGCGCGTTTCATGAGTGCTTCGTGATCGGTCTCTTCGACCTCTTCCTCCCAGGTTTCCCCGAGCGTGGTGTTCACGAAGGTCTTCAGTTCCGATGTGTCGCCGGTCTTGGCCTTTTCGTTTGCCGCCGCAAACTCGCGCACGATCTTGGCCCAACTAACCTGCGGGCTGTACGCCGTCCAGATCATGAAGGCGACCGACCGGGGGATCGGCGCGACTCGCCCGTCGACATACCGGAATCGGCCCGCATGATCGATCCACATACCGTCGTTCGCTTTCCACCGCCCAAGCTCCCAGACCGTCAGATACTCGGCCTGCGAATATCCGACGCCGCACAGGGGGCAGTGATGCACGACACCTTCAGGGTCAGCGATGGAGAACTTGAAACCGTACGACAGTTTCTTACCGCCCCAGCGCATCACGTGCTCGCCACTGCAGTGCGGGCATGGAATGTAGAACAGGAACTGCTTGTCGCATTCGTCGTGCCGCGACTCGATCAGCGAAAAACCCTTGAGCTTGGGCGTGCTCCCGAAAATCATCTTCGGGAACGTCGCACCTTCCACGCGCTTCGCCGCAAGCATGCCAGGCGAACCCTCTTTCTCGATGTCTCGATCGAACCCGTCCGCTTCGTCCAGATAGCCAACGTCGACGGACAGCCGTCGATAGTTTTTCGCGGCCTTGCCACCGCGGATATGGAGGGTCGAGCCGAGGAAGGTCTTCTGACGCAGCGTGTTGTGCTTGCTGCGCTGCATGTACGACGGGAAGACGTCCTTCATGACCTCGACGTCGCGCAGCATGGGCTCAATTTCGGTCTTCACGAACTCGGCCGCATCGTCATCAGTCGGTTGCCACACGCACTGGTTACGCCGGCGATGGTGCGCGAAGTACCCCATCGCGGCCATGATCATCTTGGTGTAGCCGACCCGCGCCGATTTCTTGAACACCACTTCTTCGATATCGTCGTTCGAAATGACATCGAGAATCGCGCGCTGGAACGGATATGCCGTCCACCGCTGCTCGACGTAGCTCGATTCCGCCGACAAGTAGAAGTGCTCTTCCGCCCATCTCGACAGAGACATTGGTGCGGGCACCGCGAGCGAGCTAAGCCCCTTCAAAATCGCCTTCTGGATCTCCGTCTTCTGAGTCTGCGTCTGTTCCATCGATCACCTCGTCCAGTCTCATCGCCGCAGCGGTATTGCGCGCCCGGGTGATCTCGGTCTCGATCGCATCGATGTCGGATGCCGGCAAGTGAGGAAGGCGACGTTTCACCTGCGACGGGATCGCCTCCAGGATTGCGCTTACGCGCCGACCGACGCGCGCGCATGTTGCTTCGAGCAGAGCGACTGGCGCGAGCTCGCGCCTGCGCTCGGCATTCATCATCTCGATCTTGATGCGCTGCTCACGCGCAAGCAGCGCACGCTCCTGCGCCAGGTCCAGCTCGCCTGCCGCATAACGACCAGCGGCCTGCTCGCGCAGGTTGCCGCAGTACTCGTGCAGCCATTCCCGAACCGTGCCTCCGGGCGATAACACACCGCGAGTCATCAGGTCGCTGACAGCCGGTTGAGAGATGCCCACCATCGCGCCGAACTGAGCCTGCGTTGCCGTGGCGTCGATGCTGACTTCCCTAATTTCCATGCCGGTCACGGTATAACCCCCTTAGGAAAGTCTCGTGAGTAGTTTGCGAACAGGGTTCGAATTACCCGTGAGCGCCACGCTTTTATAGGGTCCCCGGAACCCGATCTAGCGGGCGCTGCCGAGCGCGACGGACAGCGCCGCCTGCATTTCATCGCCCGCGATCTCATCGAACACGGCTTCTGCGGTCTCGTAGAACGGCAGGCGTGGCGCGTACTGTGGCGCTGCCTTCGCTGCAAGCAGCACAGGCTTGATCGCCCAGCCGCCGGCGAACGGCACCCGAATCCAGATGCCTGGTGCAAGGTGGCGTGCCCGATACAAGCCTGCGACGAAGTAACGTGGCTGCGCACGCGCCCGGACCTTGTTCGGCCCCACCGCTTTGCCTTCCCGTCGATCACGGGACCGTGCTGTCTCGTTCGCATAGCGGTCGTTCTGACCACCGAGCTGAGAGAGGATCTTGGCGAACTGACCACGCACCATGTTGCCGTAGCCGTCGAGCTGCGCGCCCGCACCGGGGACGAAGTAGTTCGTCACACCGACACGCTGCATCAGCTCGTGCACACGGCCGATGTTGGACGACAGCGCCCGCTCGAACCGCTTCACTGATCGGCCACCGCCCGTTACCTCAGGTGACAGGTATTTTGCGGCCGGCGTGCCCTTCGAGGTCGCGTCTTTGTACTTGACCTGCGCTTCAAGGTTTTGCTTAGTAGACCGCTGCACATACAACGCGTTCAGCGTGTATCGCGTCGGACTATCGAAGACCTCGTTCATCTTGCGGACGATCGCGACCTGCGTCTTGTCTGCGATCGCGTTCAACGCACGTGATGTCGCGTATGGAATCTGTCGCTGCACCTGATCGTCGAGGCGCGCCTGCAACTCAGACGTGTCCAACTCGATCTTGATCTCAGCCATCGATTACCCCGCGCCCAATGCAAAAAGCCCCAAGCTTTCGCATCGGGGCTTTAACGATTCTTCCGGGCGAACGCAACCCCGGAAAGGCCGCGTCACTCGGTAGATACCGGATTCAAATTGTGGATCGAAGTGTAATTGACGGTTTTCGGTTCGGCAAGATTTTTTTCCTTCAACCGATCTATCACCGTCTGCATGTCCACACGTCTTGGTCGAACGTCCTTCAGCGCCGCCTCAATAGATCGTTTCGCATGGGCCAGCGCCAAGTCGAAGACCGTCGTCGGTCGGGGCTTGAGGCCGAGCTTGCGGCAAATGAATGCCGGGTGCGCATGCCAGATGTACAGCATCTGCAGGATCTTTTTGTCGAGCGGCAACAGCTTGCGCCACGCGATCTCGACAAGCTGAGCGTCAACAAGATTTACGGTGCTCTCCACTGACCGGCCTCCCGTGGACGGGAAATAAATGTTGGCGATCGTGGAGTCTGCGCGCCCGAAGCCACCACTCTGCGCAAGCGCCCAATTGTTCAAACGTTCTTCCAACGTCATGCGAGATCCCTCGGTTAGTCTTCGTAAAAGCCGATGTGCTCTCGGCAGTAGCCGCGCCGCGATGACCCGGCGCCGATGATCGTGGTAGCGATGTGTGTGCAGCGGCAGCCGTGTTCTACGTGCGTGCATTGACGGTCGTCGGCTGGAGGGGGTGCCGCAGTCTGCGATGGCACTGCACGCTTGGCCGCATTGCGTCGGATCACCAGGTCATCCCACTTATGGCGAAGCTTGGCCGGCGAGAGCACGACCTTGTGCCAGAAGGCATCCTCATTCGCCCAGCGGAACAGCACCGCGATTTGCTCATGCGTTCGGCCATCGGCATGTCGCATCTCCTCGATGTCCGCAGCCCATGCCCGCAGATCTGGCTCTCGGAACCCGGTATTCAATCGCCGAAGGCGCTCAAGCATCCAGCTTGCGAGAGCTTCGTCCTTCTGCTGAAATCCTCTTTCTGCCTCGCGCGTCTCTTCGTTAACCGCTGTGGGTTGCTGTAGAGAGGGTTTATTAGTATTTCTGTTTACTGGTGTATTAGTCGGCAAATTCTGCATGCGGGCAACGCCGCCGGAAGCTGGTTCCGATGAAACCGCCGCATTTGCTGCTCGGTCAGGCAGGCCAAATCCTGAAGATTGGCTTTCATCGGCAAATGACGACACAACGGGGGGCTGCCCACCGGCAAATAACGACATGTCGATCTCAGCGTCATCGGCAAATGACGGCGAGTCGGACGTAAATTTGCAGGCGGCCGGGTCGGCAGCTACCTCGTCGGCCAACTCGAAATCGACGGATGCGCGAAACCGCGCTGCGACGTCCGCAGGCACAGACAGTCGATAGCAGCTATGTGCGTGCCGACGATTCGCGCGGCGCGTGAGCCAACTGGTCAGCCACCCGCCCGCCTCCGCAATCCGGATGTGGTCGGCCACGCATCGAACCGATAGGCCGGCGTCGCCGGCAATGCGTTCCATCGACGGCCAGCACACATCGTCCATCGCATTCGCATAGTCCGCGATCACGAAAAGCACGAGCCGCGTGCTGGCCGGCAACTCGCTCTGTTTGATGGCTTTGCGCCAGTTAAAAAATTGAGTGGAAGTTTTCATGCGAGTTAATGACCGTGGTCCGAGGTGAAGTTTTCGAACCGTGTTAGTGCGCTTTGAAACGCCAATCGATGCGTGCCGAGCGAACCGTTCCGCTGCTTGGCGATAATGAGTTCGGCGCAGCCCTTGTCCTGACTGTCCGGGTTATAAACTTCGTCGCGGTAAATGAAGAGGATCACGTCCGCGTCCTGCTCGATCGAGCCTGACTCCCGGATGTCCGACATGACGGGTCGTTTATTTGGCCGCTGCTCGACGCCGCGATTGAGTTGCGAAAGCGCGATGATCGGAACCTTGAGTTCTTTCGCCAACAACTTGAGCGACCGGGAGATATCGGAGACTTCGACGGCCCGGTTATCGCCGTTGCCGTCACCGGACATGAGTTGCAGGTAATCGATCACGATCAGGCCAAGGGGCCGGTCGAGCTTGCGCTGCAAGCGCCGCACCTTCGCCTTGAGGCGCAGCGGAGTGAGGGCTGCACCGTCGAGCGTGAAAATGGGCGCGTCGACCAACGATTGCACACCGTGAGTCATTCGCGGCCAGTCCTCATCGCGAAGGTTCGCCGTGCGCAGCTTGTGCTGGTTTATGCGAGAGTTTGCGGACAACAGGCGAAGTGCCAACTGGTCCGCGGGCATTTCGAGCGAAACGACTGCGACGGGCAAACCGAGCTTCGCAGCGACATGTTCGGCGATGTTCATGGAGAGCGCCGTCTTACCCATCGAGGGCCGCGCACCGATGATGATCAGCTCACCCGGGTGCAGCCCATCAGTCGCCCGGTCGAGATCGACGAAGCCGGTCGCGACACCGCCGATTTGATTTTCTCCGCCGTTCTGATAACGCTCATCGATGGTCTGAACCACCCGCGTCAGCGCTTCGTTGAGCGGCCTGAATTCCTCTTCGTCCTGGCGCGTGCCGTCCGAGAGCCGCATCAAACTCGACACCGCGATATCGAGCAATTCCGCCGCGTCGCGCCCGGCTGGCCGATGAACGTTTTCAATCATTTCGCTCGCGACGCGGCGCATTGCCCGAAAGATGGAGCGATTGCGGACTATGGTTGCGTAGTGCCTGATGTTTGCAGCGCTCGGCGTGTTCTGCGACAGTTCATTGAGATAACGCAATGCCTCTTTGAGCTTCGTCCCTGTCGCCTGAAGGCGCTCGAAAACGGTGATCGGATCGGCCACCCGCGCCAAGACGATCAATTCGGTTATTGCGATAAATATCAACCGGTGTTCGTCGGTCGTAAAATCGTCCGCCGTCACCACGCCACTGATGGAATCGAACCCGTCATTGCTAAGAAGCAGGCCACCCAATACGCTTTGCTCGGCCTCGATCGACGCGATAGGCGCGTGTGTTTCCACTGGGTCGTTTGCACCCATCTTTCCCCCGGTATTCGATGCGGTGATTTACTCGTTATTGAGGCCGGCCGCAGCTCGGGCTGTAACGATGGTTTTCTCGATCTGTCGCTGACCTTCCCTGCCGGCATGCTCAATCGCGTCGGCCTCGTGAGGCTCGATCTTTCCGTCCTCGGCCGCTAGCCAAACTTCCTGCGCGAGCTTGCCGGTTTTATCGCTGACACCCAACGCGGCCGCGATGAGCCCTTGCACGCCGGTTCGGGCAGTCGGTGGCTGGACTGGCGTCGCAACCAAGCCGAAGCGCGCATTGAACGCGTGCACAGCATCAAGGGCATGGGGTTGGTTCTTATCGAGCATCCACTCGATCAACAGCTCAAACATCTCGGCGGATACGCGTGCCCCTTCCACCTCGCGCAACTTCAGCCGCAGCGATTCGCCACCGATCTTGATCCCACGCCGCTCGGTCAAGAATCGTGCGGCGTCCTCGACCTTCCCCGGCGTTTTGATAACCGACGTGTAGAGCACATCCATCCAATTGATTTCGCTATATCTGCAGGTCACGTAGAACCCCTTGTGGATAACTATTTTTCATGCTGTTTACGAGAGGCGCATTTCTCTACGCTTCGCTCATCAACTAACCCATTGGTGATCCGAATGACTAAGAAAGCGAACACCTTCAACCAAGCGAAGATAATGGGCTTCCGCCGCCGTACGACGCGAAACGCGGTTGGCCTACCCATTTATTGCTTCCCATGCCGAGCAAAAGAAGCGATCTCCAAAAAGACGGCTGCCAAGAAAACAAGTGACCGTGCGGCCTTTCGCACATTCGTCGAGCGATTGCTGAACAACACTCACGTGGCGATCGCGCTCGATGCGACAAATCGGTCCGGATAGAGAATTTCCATTTCGGTGATTGCGCTGATCCCGTAGTAGGCGACCAGTGCCTCGGCGGCCCGACGCGAAAATTGCGTCCCCCTCTCGATTCGGCTCAAATTGCCTTGATCGATTTTGATGGCGAGCGCAACTTGCGCAACGGTCAGCCCGCGACGCTTTCGTAGACGGCGTAGAGGGGTTTCTTCCTGAAGCTGGTCCATGTCAACACCGAAATATGCGTGTGACGCATCCTAGCCCACGCGGAAAGAATGCGCAACACGCTTTGCGCCTTACGCATTAACCGTGAACAATTCCATATGGAAAAAAATTCTGCCTTCCGGTTGACCCTCGGTTCCAACATCCGTAACCTTCGTAAGGAACGGGGTTGGACGATCAACGAACTTGCTAGCCGGCTCGACAGCGATGTGGGAAATCTCTCGCGACTTGAGCGTGGCTTACAAGGCTGCAGCGATGATTTGCTGCAGAGAATCGCAACAGAACTTGGCACGACCCCCGCAGACCTATACCGGGATCCCTCAATTCAAAGCGTGCGGCCGGCTTCCCTTGGAAGTCGGCGGGTTCCGGTCATAAATTCAATCCAGGCCGGGAATCTGAGGGAAGTGGTGGATTATTTAGAAATATATGCCGCAACGGAATACCTAGAAACAGACGTTGACGTGTCCCCTCGCGCCTTCGGATTAACGATTGAAGGCGCGTCAATGGAGCCGGAATTCGTTGACGGGGATAAGGTCATTATTGACCCAAACATCATTCCGCAACCTGGCGATTTCGTTGCGGCCAGAAACGAGCGTCAAGAAGCGACCTTTAAGAAGTACCGGGCGCGCGGGGTATCAGCGACCGGAACGGAAGTTTTTGAATTGGTACCTTTGAACCCGGACTATCCGACTATTTCAAGTGACCAGATGGAACTTCGCGTTATCGGCGTGATGGTCGAACATCGTCGATATCGCCGCCGACGGTAGTCGATTCCCGTCACCCTGCATGTCAGGAAAAGACAGAGCCCGCAAACGCGGGCTTTTTTTGCGCTGAAATTTGCGCTTGACGCATTAATTTAGATGCGTACAATGCAATTCCAGATATGCGCCATACGCATTTATTGGAGTTGCGATGAAGACCTTCCGCAGTTACGCCCCGACGAGCGCCCAGCCCGGCCTTCGCGCCATCGCCCTGAAACTCCCCGAATCCAACGACGTTCGAATTGCACGTATGCGATTGCGCATCGCGCGATACGAAGCTTCCCATGACATCGCTCGCTGCAACGACCCAGCGATGGAACCTCGTTTCCTCGAAAAGCTCGCGTCCGGCTGGCCGTTCAAAAGCGACTGGCATCCCTTCGCCGTGCTCATCGCGCTCTACCTGATCGCGTCGAGCATTGCTGCTCCCTTCGACCTCTGAGGGCGCACGTCATGAAAATCAAAAAGCCCATGCCGCTTTGGCAGATTTGGCTCGTGATCATCATCGCGGTGCTGGCCACATGCACGGTCGACTCAGACGAGACCGAAGTCCCCGCCGCGCCGGCCAACGCCAGTCGCTCGCTGTGAGGCTCGCCATGCCACAAAGCCAAATCCCAAATCATCTCCTGCGCGTCGAATGGCAACTGCTGCACTTAGTCGGCAATTTCGAGTCGGCAATTCGACGTCCCGAAGTACGTCAGACGTTGGAGTCTTCAGCTCGAGCCCGTGAACTGCGCGACGAACGTCGATCGCGTGAGCGCGGCGACGTGAAACGGCGCGCTGCGGGCGACGACGAATGAGCCATGTCGCGATGCCACGTCCGTTGCCGCAAATGTGCCGCCCGCCGATGCTTTCCGCGCCCACTGGATCACTATCAGCGCCTACCGGCCTGCCGCTCGTGCGGCGAGCGTGCCTACCGGGTCGATCGATGGATGAACCAGCGCGACACCCGCAAGGCTCGATGCTTCTGCGCCGGCTATTGGTTTCCCCACCGGCAAAGCTCGCTGTTTTGCTGGTACCGAGCAGACGGCACCGACCGTTTTCCCGGCGACCCTGACTTCGCCGACCGCAATTACGACGGCCTCGCGGCCTGACCCACGCTCCACCCACTAAGAGGCGCACATGTCTTTGTTCTCTTCGCTGCACCCGCTCGCCCAAAAAGCAACGTTGATCGTCTTGATCACCGCCGAAGGCGACCAGCTCCGCGTCAATGTCACGCCACAGGCGGCAGAAGACAAACCTGGAAAGAAAACGCTTTATCCCCTTTCGATTCTCGCGGCACCCGATGAACTCGACCGCGATTTCGCTGAGGCCGTGTCGATCTACGAGCCGGGCGTGCTTTCCGTGATTGACCAGGCATATCGCGCGAGCGCGGCAAATGGCGGAAGCAAAGCGACCACGCCTGCGCTTCTGGCCCCGGGCGCGATCACAAAAGGCAAGCCCGGACGAAAGCCTAAATCGACGGTCACTGACACTGCGGCCGAAAAAACTGAGCCCGCCGACCCGGCCGACCAGAGTGCAACGCCTGCAGTCGACCCGCGGCAAACCAGCATTCCCGGCATCGACTCCGGCGCCGCAACTCAAATCGACCAGCCGGAGAACGCACCGGCCAACACCGTGGAACAAGCCACCGCCGAATCCGATGACATGCCCGACGCGGGCGCTCTCGACCTGATGTAAGGATCACCAATGAAAACCGAATCCCTCGCCCGCGAGTTTCGCTACAACGGCGCGAAGCTGACCGATCCGTCTCCGAAGTTTTCGCTGCAACAGATACGCGATTTCTATGCGAACACCTACCCGGAAATCGTCAATGCCGAGATAGAAGGCCCGGAAGTGGTAGCAAATAAAAACGTCTACACCTTCCGGCGCGCCGTCGGCACGAAGGGCTCGCACGACGTTGTGAGCGCGCACGCGAAGATCGGCATGGTGCTCTCAGCCGGCCACCGCGTGTCGCCAGCAATCCAAGCGTACCTGCGCGAGGTGGAATGGATTGCAGCGGCCAACGCGTTCGCGTTGCTCGACGAGGAACTCTCGTTCATCGACGCCCTGCACGCGCGCTATCAGGCGATCCCTTCATGACCCTCGACCAGCTCCGCGCCGATATCGCACGCGGCCCGTTATCCACCGGCGCTCACACCGTCGAGCGCTCGTTGATCGACACACCGCTGGCAAGCAAGCTTTTTCGAATTGCTGAGGAGCGTCGTAACGGGGCGCGACTGCAACTGCCGCATAACCATATGCCGATCCTGCCATGACCTTCAGCGCGCTTTCGCTTCCGTCGCTCGCCGACATTCCCGGCACCTTCACCGTACCGACCGAATCGTCGTTCGCTCGCCCGTTTCTCCTTTCGCTTATCGACAGTGGGATCGTCACCGAGGCCGACATCGGAAGCCATTCGAAGACCGAGCGCTCAATCGCCAAAACAGCTCTATCGCGCAAGTGGAACGATCTGACTGAAGGCATGACGGTTTTCGACTGGCAACTTCGGATCGAACAGCAAGCGCAATCGTCGCATTACTGCAAACCCCACGATCTGGAGGTTTTGTGGGCAGTGATCCATACGACAGAAGGCCCAGTGTCGTGCGCCGAGCTGTGCATCGCCGGCCCGATGACAAAGCTCGAAAGCGTGCGTGAAGGATTGGGGCAAACAGTTCTTGCCACGCTCTATGACGCCTTCCGCATGCTGCCGAACATCTGCACGCCTCTTTGGGCGGTGGGCTTCGCTGAGTATCTATATTGGTACGGCCACGACAACGAAAAGGATGCCCTTGAGGAAGCCGCCGAGATGGCCGGCTGCAGTTCCGTTGACGAGTATCTAAAGGACAACGAGTTCTTTACTCGCGACCAGTTCTTCAACGGAATGCCCCAATGGGCTGCGTTCCCCAAACGCGTCCTGACCCGGCGACAAGTCCAACTCGCCGCAAAACGCGATGCGTACGCAATGGCTGTCTTTGAGGCAATGGAGTCCTTGTGGAACATCGTGCGGTTTTACGGACCTTTCGCCGATGTGCAATCTGCCGACGCGGGCGCAGACCTCGTTGATTTCACCCTGTTTGTTCGATGGGATCACAACGACGCAATGACACGCGTGCTTGACGACTATCTGCAACACGCGGGGGAAGGCGAAGCGGTCGTAGCCGCATCCGTAACGCCGATCAAGATTGTCGGCGGCGATCTGGCCGAATGGCTAAATCGAATGACCTCCACCGCCCTGCTTGCGAAAGCAGTGGAGCGTGTTATCGGGCTTTTCAATATGGACGAGGTCCAGCCCGCTAAGGCCCTTCTCGACGTATTCGCACCGGTCGAGCAGCGCGTCCGTGTGACTGTTTGAACGGAGCACGCGATATGAACGACGTCGTCATCGAATGCAGCAGCGATATCGAACTTGAGCTCGAAAGCGCCCTGCTCTTCTATCGGTCGCAAGCCGGCAGCAACATCTACGCGACCAAGCATAGCGCCCGCGTCGTCGATGGCGTGCCCGCGCTTATGCCCGGCGTGCCACTCACGCTTGACCAGCTCGCCGACATCGCAGAGGTATCGGCGAAGCGCACCGCGTTTCGAGGATTTGTGCACGAGCGGGTCGTATATCTCGCGCCTAACCAGATTGCCTGGTGGGTTCCAGCGCGCACTCGGCGGGTATGGTTCGCGACACAAGATGAGCTTGGCACGCGCTCCGGTGACGCCGCTCATCCGCCGCTTCTGTTCGTCGTCAACAAAGCACACTGGTTTGTGTTCGCTCTGCGCCAGAACGCCCGGCCGGATGCATCGACGAAGTTGTATGTCGCGCCCTACTACAACGTCTGGGAGGGCGGTGAAATCTGCGCTGGCAACGTCGAAACACCGGACACCATCAACTCAGACGCGATCAAGTTGTTAGAGGACGCGTTCTTTCGAAGCCGCTTCACCCATTCCAACGCCGCGCGACTGGTCAAGAGACGCGGCGGCGCCGAGCGCCTTTGGCTCGATCTCCTCGACGGAGCCGGGTTCCCGATGAACGCGCTTGTCGACAGCAAAACCACCTTGCAGCAAGTTATCAACCGAATCGCCAACGAGCGGAGCTAACCGTGAGCATGAAAGATATTTTTGAGAAATTCGACGCATCCAACAACCAGAACGTGAAGGCGCTCGGAGACATCCTCTCGAGCTTTTCACGAGACGTCGCGGCTGAACTTGAGCGACTGATCACGCGCCCGATCGCGGCTACCGAGGGTGATGAAAACCTCACGCTTGATGCCGCGCTGTACGACAGTGCGCCCACCATGGTGTTGCCCACACACGCCAAGTTTGCTCCGCTCGTCGATATCGGTCACCGCTTCCTGATGGCGGCCGAAGGCGTATTCGTCGAAGTACGGCGCCCATGGCTGCACGTTATCCAGCAAATTGCAAAACATGTCACAACCGGGCCGCGTCCGCCCTGCGGAACAGTCGAACCGAAGGTCGAACTCGCGTTCGGAAAGCTTGGCGTCGCGATCCCGTTTGTCCAGGCATTCGCCGAGGAAGCGCGCAACGCACTGCCGAACGAGCATGCCGCGTGGATCGTATGGAACCAGGAGCGCAAAGAGTTGGCTTATCGTCCGCTGCGCGTGTCATCTGCGACGCCCGGTTCAATCACCTTCGATCGCCCTGATCTGCTGCCGAATGAAAGCCTCGTCATCGACATACACAGCCACGGGGCCGGCGCTGCTTTCTTCAGTGCGCAGGACGACGCCGACGATGCCGGTGAAGTGAAGATTTCCGCCGTGCTGGGCGGGCTTGCCGAGGGCGGTACTCCGAGCGTTGCCTTCCGGCTGTGCGTACTCGGCATGTTCATTCCATTGAAGGTGCCCGCCGACGCGGTGTTCCGAACGGCGGAGCCCGTATGACCACCCTCCTCGCAGTCGCCATTTTCAGTACTGGCACCTGCTTTGGCCTGCTGCTCTACGGCATTCTCGCGTCCCCACCGAAAGGTGCGCAATGAACGATCTCGCGCTTATAGAAACAGCGGCCTCCGCGGCCGGCCTGCATCCGACCCGCTATCGTGTGCGAGAGCTTGAGGTCGTGTACGCATGCACTGGAGAAGGCGGGAAGCCGCGCTATTTCAATCCACTGATGGTCGACACCGATGCGAACCTGATCGCCGCCCTCATCGGCATAGACGTCATTCACCTGGCTGACGGCGTTTGCGCATCCCGCCTGACGATCGCTCATGTAAGCGAACCGCTCAACGTGGATCAACTGCCCGATAGCGACGGGAAAGAACGGATGCGCGCAATGCGGCGCGCCATTACGAACTGCGCCGCGCGTTGCAATTCGGCCCTTCCATTGCAGGGGTTGCTATGACCCACGTGACACCCGCAGAGTTTCTTGAACGACGCGTCAATGTCATTTTGATTGGCTGCGGTGGTAACGGCTCGCAGATGCTGACTGGCCTCGCACGTTTGAACCATGCGCTGGTGAATCTCGGGCACCCCGGTCTTCATGTAACCGCGTTCGACGGGGACACGGTCAGCGACGCCAACATCGGGCGCCAAATGTTCAGCCCCGCCGACGTCGGCCAGTACAAGAGCGTTGTCCTTGTTCATCGGCTCAATGCGTTTTTCGGGCTGGACTGGTGCGCCCGCCCGAAGCATGCCGGTGCGGATGAACTGGTGCGCGCGGGCGGCGCTCTGGTGGTGATGTGCGTCGATAGCGCCGCAGCCCGAGCCAAGCTCGCGCCCTTGCTTCGGAAGGCGGCAGGTTACGTGCTCGACCTTGGCAATCGCGCGAGCGATGGCCAGGTCGTATTTGGTTGCGATCGCAAGCCGGTTGCGGGCAGTACCGCGTTGCGTTGGACCTACGACGTCCTGCCCGAGCTGATCGACACGACCGTACCCGAGGACGACACGCCGAGCTGCGGTCTCGCCGAGGCGCTTGAGCGCCAAGAGCTCTTCATTAACCAGGCGATCGTGACTCCAGCACTCGGAATTCTTTGGGAGTTTTTCCGGCATGGCCGCCTGACTTGGTGCGGAGCATTTGTAAATCTGAAAACCGGCCATGTGAGGCCGCTAGCTGTGGACAACTCAAAATGAATTCTCGACAAAACGGCGATCGCGTCACGCCATTTCCGGTTCATCTTGTGGAGCGTGTCGAAGAGATATGCCGTCGCGACCAAATGTTCCTCGATCAAGATATGTCCGTTTTTACTGACATCGCAGAGATCGTTGAAGAGATCATGACTGAAGAAAACAAGTCGGACGACGAACCACGATGCGCAGCAGCGTCTGCCCTATTTAGATCAGTGCCAAACTAACTCAGTCTGTCTCGCCGCAGGAGGCGATAAACAAATGAAACTATTGACCCAAGCGTACATCCTGGAAAAATTTGGCCCGCGTCTGACGATGGCACAGTTGGCGACGTTGCTATGTTTGTCCGAAGGTACGATTCGCAACCAAGTCAGCGCCGAGTGTTTTCCGATTCCAACCTACAAGGAAGGTGCTGGGCGCTTCGCTGCTTACGACACGGTCGCTGAGTATTTAGACGCGATGTCGGAGAAGGCCCGGGCAAAAGCCGCAGCTTAGGCCGGCGTCAGGTCGTTTCGATCAATTTCAGTCGTCCCTTCTTCGCAACCTGAACCGGATCGAGATTCGTATATCGCTTCAGGTTGCGCCAATCCTTGTGTCCCGTCACGGCCGCCACTTCAGGGATTTCCCACCCCGCCTCAAATAGCGCACTGGTGGCCTCGTGCCGTAGGTCGTGGAGATGCAGGTCGACGATGCCCTTCGCGTCGCAGGCCTGCTTGAAGTATTTGCTCGCGGTGCCCTTATCGAAGCGAAAAATGTATTCGTTTTTGTGGGGCGGCACAGTCGGATCGGCGACCCGCCTGGCCGCGTGCGCTTCCGGTACTGGATAGCGCGGCTGACGCATGATGACCTCGAACGAATCCCCAATGAGCGGAATCCATTCGTTGTTCCCTACCTTCTGGCGTGGGTGTTTGCGATCGCGCACCAACATCAGGTGATTTTTCGCATCGAGGTCGTCCCACCGCATCTCGAACAATTCGCCACGCCTGAACGCACACTGCATCGCCACGCGCAATAGATCCGGCATCGCCTGTTCGCGCTCCGGATGCTCGCCGAACCATTCGAAGATCGATTTGATTTCCGCCGGCGTCGGTCGACGGGTGCGCTTGTTGCCCGAGTCGATTAAGCGCAGGTGGTGCAGCGTCGGCCGCGCAGCGCCAATTGCGTCGGGCAGCACGATGTCGAGTAGCGATGCCATATGGCGCATCACCGTGCCGAGCTTGGACAAGTCCATCTCGATGGTGTAACCGCCCGCGCCCGGCTTGCCGTCGACGCTGCGTTTGCGTGCTTGCGCGAACTGGACGATTTGCTGCGTTGTGAGGCGCGAAGCCAAGTTACTTTGGAAAGTGTCGTGCAACCGCTGAAGGACGTAATCCTCGTTCGACTTCGGTTTAACGGGGCGCCCTGACTCAGCCCGCGCCTCGCGATAATTCTCGATCAACACGCCAATCGTGACGGTCTCCGCGTCGACGGTATTGCGTCCCTTGTCGATTGCGACCTCTTGATCGCGTGCCCACGCTTGGGCGGCACCCTTTGTTTTAAAGGTCTTTGCTATACTCTGGCCGCTGCGTCGGACCTGAGCGCGCCACTTCTCACCGACCGGCAAGATTGAAGCCATGATTTACCCCGAATCGTTTATCCAGTAAGGCTGAGCGATCTGGCACTGCTACAGATTGCTACCAAAGGTGGTTTGTAGCAAAACTGTAGCACGCGGGGTAATAAATTGGCTTAAACGGTGCTTCACGGCGCTTCATTAGGAAGAAGCGAATCAGCCGGAAAAGCATACGGGATAAGACTGAAGCCTTTGTTCATAAGGTTTCAGTCTACCCATTGAAAATATCCATCTCCCCGTAGTTCAATGGATAGAACAAGTGCCTCCTAAGCGCTAGATGCAGGTTCGATTCCTGCCGGGGGGACCATCTCAGTTCCCAGCAGTGCCCATCGAATACCGAAAAGCCCCGTACAGCCTTGCACTGCGGGGCTTTTTGCTGCCATCATTGCCCAACGATGCCCAGCGGTAGCCAGATTTTTTGGGGGTATCAGTGCGGATATACCGAGATACCCCGAAACCGATACCCCCAAAACAGCATGCCCAAACGCGCCGATCCTTTGACGGACTTGAAAGTCCGCCGTGCGAAGCCGACAGACAAGCCCTACCGGCTTTCCGACGGCAAGGGCTTGTATCTACAGGTGATGCCGAACGGCGCTCGCTATTGGCGAATGAAGTATCGATTCGACGAGAAGGAGAAACTTGCTTCGTTTGGAGTTTATCCAGAGGTCACGCTCGCCGAGGCTCGTGAGAAGTGCCTTGCCGCACGCCGCCTATTGGCCGGCGGTGCCGATCCCGGCGAATCGAAAAAAGAACTGAAACGCGCACGGGTCATGCGAGCGGCGTCATCATTCGAGGCGGTGGCTCGCGAGTGGTTCGACAACCAGAAAGACGGATGGACGGAAATCTACGCTGGCAAGGTGATCAACTCGCTCGAAGTCGACGTTTTCCCAAGGGTTGGCGCGAAACCGATAGCCGATATCGAAGCGCCGCACATGCTGGAAATCGTCCGGCTCGTCGAAGCACGCGGCGTGCGAGAAACGGCCAAACGCATCCTGCAACGCTCCAGGGCAGTCTTTCAGTACGGCATTATGACCGGCCGATGCTCGCGCAATCCGGCCGCCGACATCGACGCCGAGACGGTGCTCAAGCGCGGCACGGGCGTAAAGCACATGGCTCGCGTCAAGGTGCTGGAGATACCGCAATTAATGCGCGATATTGCGGCCTACGAGGGTGAGTTAGTCACCCGCCTCGCCCTGCAATTCATGGCGCTCACGTTCGTACGTACGACCGAGATGATCCAGGCGGAATGGTCGGAGATCGACGAGCGCAAAGCTGAATGGCGCATCCCCGCCGAGCGCATGAAGATGCGCGACCCCCACATCGTGCCGCTTTCGCGTCAGGCGCTCGAAATCCTGACGATACTGCGATCGTTCAATAGCGATGAGAGGTACATTTTCGCTAGTGTCGAAAGCAGGAGGCACGGTCATATCTCGAATAACACCATGCTCTATGCCCTGTATCGCATGGGTTACAAATCTCGAATGACCGGCCACGGCTTCCGGGGTTTGGCGGCTACGGTGCTTCGCGAGTTAGGGTACAGCCGTGAAGTTGTTGATGTGCAGCTTGCACACGCCGAACGCAATCAAGTCACGGCAGCATACGTGCACGCCGAGTACTTGCCAGAGAGGCGGGAGATGATGCAGCGCTGGGCAGACTATCTGGACCAGGCACCAGAAGACTATCTGCACCAGGCACAAAATCAGGTCGATTAATCCGCAGAACCTATGGTCGATCGCGACGACACGCGGGAAACGATGACGAAGGATTGCCGCTAGTCTACTTTAGGTCTCTCTGAACGCCACTAATACTCTCGGATCGCCTCGATTTGTAAAGCGATCCGGGGTTGTCGCTTGCAGCAGACTGACTTGCCAACTCAATATGCGAACCGAGCTGGCCGAAAAGACCTGTATAGTTCTGGCAGATTTCAGCACTCACCAACGACACCCACACCACCACATGAAGCGAGACCAAGTTTTCGACCGCTTGAACGCGTGGCTTTTGCGCCGTAACAACCTTACTGCAGTACGGAGGGTCGCAGATCTGCAGATTGCTGTAGCGACCGATATTGGGGCGCTTCGCAAGGAAAATCAGGATAAAGCAGCAGTGATGCGGGCAATTGGCGCGTCAGGACGAAGCTATGTCCTCTGTGCGCTGAGCGATGGGATGGGGGGTATGGCGGACGGGGCCGTCTGTGCAGCGATGACCATAGCCGCGTTTTTCACGGATTTCGCCTTCCGATTCCGAAATGATGACGTGGACCCGTCTAAGAGCCTACTTGAAGCAACCTTGCATGCGAACGATGTTGTTTCATCGCGCTATCACGGACAAGGCGGCGCGACCCTTTCGGCTCTGCTAATAGCGGCAGACAACCATTGTCAGTGGGTTAACGTAGGCGATAGTCGCATTTATTTGGCAAACCGCGAAGCGCTTATTCAAGTCACTATAGACGATACGCTTGACGGGCAATTGCCCCACCGCGACGGGAACGGTCATAGCGGCAGAAACCAGCTATTGCAATTCGTTGGATTCGGCAGCGGTTTAGAGCCACACGTTGATCATTTACCGACGGACCCGGAGGTCCGCATGGTCTTGACGTCTGACGGAGTGCACTATCTTCCTCATGCCGTGCTCGGCGGGATTATCAAGCACGCTACCGACGTTGGGACCGTGGCTAAAAGGCTGGTGGACGTCGCACGATGGTGCGGTGGTCACGACAATGCCAGCGCCATAGTGGTGTCATCAACCCTTATCGCGACACAGCCAGAACCCTCGCTCGACACGAGCGTTTGTGAATTCTGGGATTCATTTGGTGAGGTTCAGATAATTGGCATCCCCAGCGCACTTCCGAATCCTAAATCACCGCTGCCGCCGCAGGCGGCCGAAAAAATAGGAGCTCCGCTCACCGCCCAGGCCTCGATGTCTCCCGCTGGACAAGCGCTAGTCGAGCAAGAGCAGGCCGAGCAGGAAACAACGAGGCGTGATGCCGGAAACGTTGTGCCACCAAAACAAAAGCGGCCTGCCAAGAAAGCCAGGAAAGAGACAGTCAAAAAGAATCTGAGTCCGGACAAACCGAGTAGTCCAATAAAGCAGACCGGTGGAGATCACGACGACCCGCAGTTGGGCTTAAAAATTGAGTTTCCTAACAAGTCTTAATTATGCCCAGATCTTTGCCCGCTCGTTATGTTCCAACAGGCCACTCGGCTAATGGCGGTATGGGTTCTGTCGTTTTCTGCAACGACACGAATTTGGATCGCATGGTCGCAATTAAATTCTTGCAAAACCCCGATGACGTACGGCGCATGATGGACGAGTTTGCGGCGCTGCTCAAGATGCGCTCCAAACACGTTGTGCAGGTGTTTGACGTGATTGAGGCAGATAACGACGAGATAGGGATTGTTCAAGAATTCATTGGCGGCCGAGATCTGCTTGAGGACGATACGCCTCAAGCAAATCAGGTGTCCTACCTTAAGACTCTCTGGCAGATCGCTTCAGGCATTTCAGATATTCATGAAGTCGACGTGATTCACCGCGACATCAAGCCGAACAACATGAAGTTAGATGCCGAGGGCATCGTCAAAATATTCGACTTTGGGCTCGCTCGTGATGAAGGTCTCGACGCGCAAACCCGCGGCTTTGTTGGCACCTTCGGTTTTGCCGCGCCGGAGCTTTATGGAGATGAAGTTAGCTTCACTAAGGCGGTTGATGTCTACGCGTTTGGCGCCACGGCGTTGTATCTAACAACCAAAACGCTTCCGGCTGAGCTACGAATGCGGCCTCCCAGGCTGATCAACGGGGATTATTTTGGAACGACGCCTTTCGGCATTGATCCAGAATTGGCAAGAGTGCTCCAAAACTGTTTAGCCTATGCTCCCGAAGCGCGACCCGCGATGCGTGACGTCGCGAATCTTCTTCAGAAACATCTTTGTCGCGATCGACACCAGGCACTCGTTGTGTTTCGAGAACGGACGTCGTTTCTAAACGCAGGAAGACGTTCGGTCCGATTGGACCTTCCAGGCGTCGGTGGACTAGAAATACAATATGACGGACTTGCTTTCCGTGTGTCGTCTTTCTCAGGTGAAGTTCAAATTAACAACCGGCTGCCGATCCTCAACGAGGAGCTACCGGGCTCTTGCGTGGCAAGCTTAGGTGTAGCGCCCCGCCCCGCTAACAGTCGAGCATTTATCACATTTGACACGTCGCATCCGGAGATCATTCTATGAACGGTCCACTAAGCCGGTCACAAATCGTTCAGCAACGATACGAGATCCTCGGCTATATCGGGGCCGGTGGTATGCAACATGTCTATCTCGCGCACGACTCAACGCTCGGTCGAAACATTGCTCTTAAAACGCCCAAAGACTCTGCCGCAGAAAAACGATTCCACCGCAGCGCTATTGTCGCGGCTAAGGTAAATCATCCTAATGTTGCAAAAACATTGGATTATTTCGAGGATGAAGGCAGGCAATTCCTCGTGGAGGAGTTTATCGATGGGGAGGACCTTGATCAAACGTTGGTGCGACGGATCGCATATGTTGATCCATATCTCGCGGCAAAAATATTCCATCATTTGGCGAAAGCCGTCGCCGCTGCTCACCATGCGGGAGTGATACACCGCGACTTAAAACCGACCAATGTCATGGCAACCGGCGGGTTCGACCTAACGAATCTGAAAGTCACCGATTTCGGAATTGCGAAGATGGCAGAAGAGGAACTGATCGAAGCGGCAGAAGGGGGGACCGCAACTTTGAGCACGAACGCAACTGCTGTGGGGGCGTTGCCATATATGTCGCCAGAGGCCATTGACACACCTCGCGCCGTTGGGAAGCCGACAGACATTTGGTCCATCGGGGCAATGATGTATCAACTATTGACAGGGAAGTTGCCGTTTGGCTCGGGCTTGCGCGCAGTCCGTAATATTATGGATGGAGCCGTGCCAGCGTTTCCCTCATTTATGACGGCGAACCCACAGTTTTCTTCGCTCGCGGGAGAACTCACTGCACTAATTCTGCAATGCCTCCAAAAAGATCCAGCGGCCCGCCCTGATGCGGACGCTTTGGTTCGCCGGTTCAGCGAAATCTGCTATCCGCTCGAAAGACGGGTTATGGGAACAGTTCGCACTATCAGGCATAACGCATGGGGCTTTATTGACATTGGTACTGGAAGCGATGTGTTCTTTCACCTGTCGAGCGTATATGGAACACGTCCAACTCAAGACCAACAAGTGATCCTCGCGCAATATCGAGGCGGGGGCGCTTCGCGCGCGCATCCGGTGTTGGTCGTTACTCTACCGTAGTTGTTGATATCAAAACTCATCGTTCTTATGGCTTGCGTGCCGCATAAGGTGCGGCACCCGTCGTGAGTGAATAAGTGCCGCAACGTTCGCCCTCTTTCGGCCGCCGGATTAGTGACGAAATTCGCGCCAAATTGTGTCCTCGACGTGCGGAATGTAAGATCCGCCGCACGTCGTTGCCAGCTCCCGGCCGCCCGAGAACAAGAACCTGAAGTTGCGATCGCGACTGGCTTCGTAGCGCAAAGGAACGCCACAGTCGTGCACTGCAGAGGTTCCGCTTTCGCAAATACGCCAAACGCTAAAGAAAAGTGTGCAAAGTCATCTCACCGATGCGCTCCGCATTGATCCAATTGTCCGATTGGAGCTTCTTTAGCACCTCGGCATCATCGTCATCAGTTATGCAAAAAAAAGTCTGCGACAAGCGGTCGTCCAGCGACGTGAACTTATTAAAGATATCCACTTTTACGCCTTCGCTAAACCGCTGAAAGAAGCTGGTGTCGAAAACATACATGATCCCTTCTGCCTTTGGCTTCCGAGAAACTAGACCTAATACGATGTCTAGGAATGCTAACTGCTTTTCTGTAAAGGCAAGAACGCCATGGGGAAGATAGAAATTTCGACCATCCGGCACCAATACTTTAGCTTTTCGAGCTCCGTCTCGCTTGAACCTGTAGCCGAATACAGAATTGGCAAACAGATCCTCTCGAAGGGCGTCCCAAACCAAGGATTCATCGGTGCCCAAAACGTTCGCAAGGTATCTGAGCGCCTTGACAAACTCGTCTTGTGGATCTGCATGATGCCTTCGGTACAGCTGGTCGTCAAAGAACAGGGCTTCAAACAATGATCGAGGCCAGTCAGTCGACGGGCAGCCGTTCAGTTCAATATGAATGCCTTGCCGAACTCGTTTCGCGCTCGTGCCACCCGCCAGCACTTGCGGGCTCATGCGCACGCGTGTTGTTCCAGCTTCATTCCAGTGTGTTGCTTCGATAAAGCTGCGTGACGTTGCTTGCTTAGAGAAGTCGAAGCGATCGGCGAAACGGCGCCAATGGTCACCACCGGAAAACGACGTAAGGATCTGGCATAGCGACGTCTTTCCGGCATTATTTGGTCCTACGAGTACGTTATGCCGTCCCAAAGGGATCTTGAATTCCCCTTCAAATACACCGATGTTTCGAAACGAAATTTGCCCAATGCCACGCTGGAGCCTCGCTGTACCGCTTTTGACTCGGTCAAACACCCATTGCTCATGCTGTGCCTTCCAGCGATGAAGCTCTTCCACGGAACATTTGCTGGGGTTATCGTCAATGAGCTTGCCATGAATCTGGCACGTCCAAATTCCGTTTCTTTCACTCGAACGCTCATCGTGCCTCATGTTTGCGTCGTAACGCGGACCACCGCGGCCGGCCGCAGTAATGTGAGCGGCCACGCCAGTCATAGTCAGCCCAGACTTGCGATCATCTGAGACAGCTACGGTCATCCTACGGCATCCCGGGTAAGCGCAAATGTAACCAGAGCGTTTGGCTATAAGGTCTTTCGCGGTCTCAGAAAACTCGTCTCGCTTGCTTTGCTTTTCTTTCATCGAAATTAGCCGGGACTTGCCCTGATCTTACGTATGGTTTTGATCCGGTCCGTTTATCGCAGCGGCGCAGACCTCTCGCTCAATGGTGCGTCGGAAGTGCGTACATCAGCCATCGTCCCGGGCATCGTAGAGCACGTTCTTGCGGGCCGAAGTGCAGCGAAATCTCGGGCCTTATAGCGTCGTTCAGGAAACACAATGAACGTGCAGCGTCACTAACGAGTCGGTCCGTCGGCAAGGCACCACAGCGGTACATGTAGTCCACCATCGCGTCAACGACCTCAACGATGCGGCCCGGGTCGCGCATATGTGCTCTCAATGTATCGGCCCAGCGCGTATGCTATTTCTGCCGATCTGTCATCACGCCGGCGGGCACCCTGATACGCGCCTATCGAGCTAGCCTACGTACGCTTCTAGGACCGGAGTCGAGGCTTTGGAGGCCTCCATCCGACGGGCAGCCACGCGCTCGCCCGCAGCCCGAACGATGGCCAACTTATTCCGATCCCCGTTCACGGCCGCTAGCAGGGTAGCGTCGCTGGCTGCGGCGATAGCCGCCGGTTCGCCCAAACCTGCCTCTGCAAGCATGCAATAGTCGCCGCGTAGCAGGTCTGCACCAGCCTCGTGGGCTAGGTCCACCACTGCACCTATAACGCCAAAGGTCAGACGCACCACTAAGCGTCCGACACGATGGCCTAGCTCCAACGACGGATGGAGAATCTCTGCGACCCGAGCTGCGACGGGTAGCAGGTCGCTTGTTCGCGCCGCCACGCTCCGAACCGGGCCGGCGGCACCCCCGAATGCGCCCCCAAATTGAACTAGCGTCGCCTCGATTGCGCTCATCGGTTTGCCCGAGATAAAGAGAAGGCAAGCGACCGCCTTCTTGGCCCGCGCCGTAGGGGTATGTTCGTTAGCGGCGAACCTTCGCAAGCTACTGAGGATATGTGACGGGACGCCTTGGCCTTTCAATTCATTCGGCCAGAGCTGGGGTTCCTTGTATTTACTACTCTTGTTTAGCGGGAAGTGGACCTGATCAAGTTCCGCCGTAGTCTGTACCGCGGTGATAATGGCGGGGTCCGTAATTTCATCGGGCTCAAGATCAGTCAGGACGGCAACTAGCTGGACAATCGAATGAACCTCCGTCGCGCTTTCGCCCGCAAGCCGACCGAGAGGCGTGAGCTTATAGCGTCCATCGTCATTGCGTTGCACGAGTCGGTGGTGTTCGAGGTCGGCGAGGGCCGACAAGAGGTCGTTGCGGCTCCATTGCCAGCCCTCTCGACTTCTCGCTGCTTGAAAAGCTCCGAAGCTCGCCTCTAAGAAGCCGACAATCTCATTGCTTGTGGCCCCCTCTCTGGCAGACCTATTTGCCGCGACAAGGACGCGAACAATCAGCGATCGAGGATCAGTGCCAGTGTCTAGGAACCGCGACTGCAAGTCCTCTGGAGATCCTTTGACGTACCGATTCCAGAAGTCGTACTCGGTTCGAGGATCGAGCGCCAGCAGGTATGAAGTGCCCTTCTCAGCATAGCCGAGGCGGCCGGCGCGGCCCACTAGATTCTTGTATTCGGCCACAGAGTAAGGCTCGTCGCCCGGATGTTGCAGGCCGGCGATAATAACGCTCGATGCCGGCGTGTTCACACCCATGGCAAGCGTTGTCGTTGCCGCAATAACGCGGAGGCCAGATTCGGGTCGGCGGAATTCCTGCTCGATGATGCGCCGCTCTATCGCCTGGAGGTCCGCGTTGTGGAAGGCCACCCCGCGCTGCAAATCGGCGATCAGGTCGCCGTTGGCCTGCGACGCGTCGGCGATCGGCATATTTGCGACGGCATCGTTCGCCGGTGGCAGGCCGAGATTTTCTGCAAGGTAATTAGCGACGGACCGGGCCTCGCTCTTTGTCTCACGAAATACGATAATCTGTTCGCCTTGAACTGTCAGTTTTCTAACGAGCGGGATGATCCAATCCTGACTTGAGTTTTTGCCATATTGCCGTTGCACGACTCCGCCTTCAACGCGCTCCTCGCCGGTGGCAGGGTCCAGATATCGAAACGAACCATCGGCGCGCAAAATGCCTTCCGCGAGCGGCACCGGGCGTTCGTTGCGGCGTAGCAGCCTGCCGCCGAGCCAACTTTCCAAGCCGCCGGTATCACCAATTACGGCCGATAGCGCCACCACTTGCGGCTCGATGCATTCCTGGCGACGCATGCGGATCAGCGTTAGGATGAACTCTAGGTTTGCGCCGCGAGAAGCATCGGCAATCATTTGCGCTTCATCGACCACAATGACGCCGGCATGGGCCAGTACATGAGGATGCGTCAGCGCCAGCGCCGCAAACTTCTCATAAGTGAGTAGGGCAATGTCATATCGCCCACGGATTAGCGGCGAGATGTCGTCAGTCTCCCCTGTGGCCTCGATCGTGCGAATGCCAAAGGAGCCATATATGGCTTCGAAGTGCCGGCGCTTGTCAGCCACCAGCGCTTTGAGCGGTAGAAGAAAGAGCGCGCGCTTTCGGTCAAGCACATGGCGTAGCGCTGCCAGCTCACCTATCATGGTCTTGCCCGAAGATGTTGGCGCCGAGACCACGAGGTGGTCGCCATCTAGCAGGCCGTAATCGTTGATGGCGTCCAATTGGAGCGCGTTCAGCGACGGGATCGCCCGGCCCCAGGCGGCAATCAATTCGTCGGGGAAGCCTCGTGCCGTCAGGCTGGCGAGATCGGATGTCACCTGCGCCAGCGCACGTTCGGGGAAGGCGGCGAAGAAGCGCTGGCCCGGTGCGAAGATCGGCCAAATTAGCTCGCCGTCAATCTGACCTCGCATCGTCGGATTCTGCAGCTGACCAATCTGCTGCGCCGCCGCTTTTACACGCGCCGTGACATAGTCGAGCAAGCGATAAAGCGAGATGCGTCCGGCGTCGATAAGCTCTGCAGGGCCACGGAGAGCTTCCATCAGGAAGTAAGTCAGCAGTCCATGGCCGTAGCGGCCGTGCTCCCACGCAGCCTCGTTGGCGCTTGAGGCGGTGAAGATGACTCGCCCTTTTCCTGCGAGCTTAGCGAGGCATGCCTCTGCTGACTGCATATCGCGCGGTTTCGCTATGACGTGAAGCACCTTCGCTCCGATCCCCCCCGAAAAGCAGCAATCCAGAAAAAAGATCAGGCGCTTGGCTGGGATATGTGAGAACCACCGTTCAATCTGGTCAAGCGAGATGGTAGTCCGCGCGATGTCGTAGATGTCGGTGTCATGGGCAACGAGTTCGTGGGTCTCCGACCCATGGCCGGAGAAGCCGATCACAACGGTATCCTCTGGGTCGACGTTCTCAAGTGCAGTAAATTCGGCCGCAATTCGGTCACGCGTCGCATCTTTGTCTGCGAGTAGAACCGTGTTGCCGCCGAGGGTATCCGCAAAAAGGGCCTCTAACGCGACCGCATCGCGTCGGGCGCAAGACAACTCACCAATGTCAGCAGACGCATATCGATCAATGCCGATGAAAAGGCCCCGGAAACCCATAGCTGCTATCGCCCCAGTTTTTTCAGCAAATCGGACGCCGCGCTGAGGCGTTGGCGGCGCATGCTGATCCACTGCATCGCATGCTGCGCTAGGGATGCGTTGTGCTGCGTTATTTGCGCTTCTTGACGCTGAAGGTATTCGGGGATCTGAGCGATGGTCTCCTCGATGTAGCGGGCAGCCTCCTCCGTCTGCTGCGCCCGAACCGAGATGCCGATAACAAGCTTGTCTCCCCGGACTTCGCCGCGAGGCGGGTTCATCCCCCACGGGTTGGTGCGAAGGCGCCAAAGCTCAGGATCGCCTTTGAAAGGCACCGACTTTGTCACCTCCAAGCCGGAGACGTGGACAGGCCCGCGCTCGAACCCGAACTGATCCTGGACTTCCACCTGCATTTCGCGGACGCTCGGTGTCCCCGCAGCGAAATCAACGGCAAGCGGCTTCACGGCCTCTTCTTGGGCAATGTTTGTGGCGATCTCTTCGTCAGACTTCTCGGAAAAGAGCTTTTCAGGAAGTCCGTCGACTTTCGCGCGGAGTTGCTCGACGCGATGGCGCAGCGTGTCATCGAGGTCGACTTGGTCCCGACGATAGAAAAGGATGTCCCCCAAAACTCCCATATACCCGCCTTTCTTAGGTTCAGAAAACAACGTCATATCCTGCTGGTTAATTGGTGCGCGAGCTAACTATATGATGAAAAGGTCAAATTTGGCGCACGAAATAGGTTTCATCGCTCTTTTTTCGCTCAAGAGTGTCGCGGGCGCATCCGCGCTCATCCACCGCTAGCAAACTATTAAGAGCGACCTAAGTGGTCGTAGCGTCAAAGAACACAAAGAAGGCCTGGAAGCGGTCCCTTGCATGCTCGTCGAAACGGTCCGCGCCTGGCCGAACCCGAAGCATGATGAACCACCGACACGGTGCCCTAAGCAGTTGGTCTCCGATGGCGACGATTGTCTCCACGCCAGTCATTGGTCTGGCAGTCGAAATCTGCATCCTGCGATTGTGGCGCCGATCACCCCCAAATTTCTGCCTCGTTACGAGGATTCAGCCCATCACCGATACAATCAACCGGTTTTCAGTCACGAACCTAAAATCATGGAATACGAGTCTATCAAGCTGACTGATCTGGAAATGCTTCATAAGGTTTTTCGAGCACTCAGAAGTCACGACGGACTCGGATATATCTTTCGGGGACACGCTCAACTGAGCTGGGAACTGTTGCCGAAGGCAGGAAGATCGGAATTCAATCTTCCCAATGACCGGGATCTTGGGCGATTTTCCGCGTGGAGTAAAAAGGCAGTCGCCTATGCATCGCTATCGTCAAGCTATCTCGAGCAGCTTGCCTTAGCCCAGCACCACGGCCTTGCAACGCGATTGCTCGACTGGTCGATGAATCCCTTGGTTGCCTGCTACTTCGCATGTTCGGATCATCTGGACAAGGATGGCGCAGTCTGGATGTACGAGTTGGAGGACGTCATCATGACCAACCAGGTAACCCGAGATATGCTGGAGCGGCAGCGAGGCGTATTTGGGTTCATTCCCAAGGCAGCATTCCCACGCATCATTAACCAGAAAGGCTTGTTTACTGTCCACTGCGATGCTGCACACGTGATCGACGTGAAGGAATCGCGCTTGGGTAAAGGGCAGCCCAATCTAATATGTTTACATGTTCCTGCGGCCCTGAAAGCCGAAATTCTTGCACTTCTAGAAGACTACGGTGTTGACCGGTCGTTTCTGTTTCCCGATCTCGACGGTCTCTCTGCACACGTCAATGCGGTCACTTCTCGAATGAGAAAGCCAGGCGAGGACAACTAGAAAAGCTAGGGATCGCCCCGCGACGCCCCGACGCGTCAACCTTTGCCTTTGCACATGCAAAATTCTCAAGGGAGCCCATTGTATATCGACCCGTGCAAGCTACTCCCAACCCAGAATGCTCTCCACATCGATACGCCCTCACGCTTTTGCACGGTAAGCGGCTCGGCTGGGCCGTGTCCTCACGCGCGCGCGAGTGAGGCATGATGGTGATGGCGTGTTGGAGTCCGTATAGATCAAGGTAGATCGTGTCCACGATCGGCGATCGTGGGCACGATCCATCCAAATCTATCCAGATCTACCCGGTTGAGAGTGTGTGCGGGGTGAGGAGTTTTAGTTTGTCAGCCACATTCCAAGGCAGCAATTCGTCGATGCGGGAGATCTTGTGATCAGCGATGTGGGTCAGGACGTATTCCAGGTAGGCACGCGGGTTGATTCCGTTGAGCTTGCACGACCCGATCAAGCTATACATCGCGGCGGCCCGCTCGCCCCCGCTGTCGGAGCCGACGAACAGATAATTTTTGCGTCCGAGCGCGACACAGCGCAAGGCGTTTTCGGCAAGCACATTGCTTATCTCGGCCCGACCGTCTTCACAGTAGAACGTGAGGGCTGCCCAGTGGTTCAGCGAGTAGTTGATCGCCTTGGCGAGCGCGGACTTCGTCGACAGCGTCGTGAGTTTTGCCCTGATCGTGGTTTCGAACTTCACGAGCAATGGCTTGCTCTTCTCCCGCCTCACGCGCAGACGCTCGTCTGGTTCCTTGCCGCGGATGTCGGCTTCTATGCTGTAGAGCTCGCCGATCATCTCGAGCAGCTGCTGGGTATCCGCAATCGGCGTGCGCGCGTGAACATCGTAGATGTACCTCCTCGCGTGATCCCAGCATGCCGCTTCGTGGATCTCGCCGCTCGAGTACAGTTGATCGAACCCCGAGTAAGCATCGGCCTGGACGATGCCGTGGAATGCGGCGAGCCGGGTTTGAGGGTGGACGCCTTTGCGATCCGAGGAGAAGTCGAACCATACCGCAGCAGGCTCAGCCGAACCCGAGCGACGATCGTCGCGCACGTAGACCCAGAAGCGGCCGGTCACCGTCTTACCGTTGCCTGGCGCGAGCACCGCGACCGGCGTGTCGTCAACGTGTACCTTTCCGGGAACCAGTGCATAGCGCTGGATCGCTTCAACGAGCGGCACACAGAGCTCGGCAATCTGCCCGAGCCAGCGGCCCATGCTGCCGCGATCCAGCGTCACTCCGTCGCGTGCCGCAATCTCCGATTGGCGATACAGCGGCTGATGATCAGCGAACTTCGACACCGCAATATCGGCCAGCAAGCTCGGATGCGCAATGCTGTGCTCGATCGGCAGGCTAGGCATCGCGGGTTGTTCGATGTGGCCGCAATCAGGGCAACATAGCTTGTGGCGGATCGTGCGGGTCACTTTGAACGCGGCCGCCACGCGGGCGAGTTGTTCGGAGACATCCTCGCCGAGCCACTGCATTGCAGTCGCGCATATGGGGCAAGCCGAATCAGGTGTGAGTTCGATCTCGTCGCGCGGCAAGTGCGGCGGCAGTGGTTCTCGCGTGGGCCCTCGATTGGATGGTCCCTTCGATGCCTTGTCTCGTTGTCCTCGCGCCTCTGCCGCCCCTTGGCCGGCCGTCAGGTCTTCCAACTGCGCTTCGAGCTTATCGATCTGCCGGGCCAGTTTCTCGGACTTGCTCCCGAAGTACATCCGCCTGAGCTTGTCGATCTGCGCCTTCAGTCGTTCGATCTCGTCGTCGCGGGCGGCGATCTCCCGCACCATGTTCGCGAGCGATGCTTGCTGCTCGAGCACCAGAGCCTGGAGCTCAGCGACGGTGGCGGGAAGCGGCGCATGTTGGGACATGCGCCGCAGTTTACGAGTCTTCTTCGCGGTTTACAACATCGACAGCGCGGCGGTGCGTCGCGGCTGCCGCCAGTCGATGCCCTCGAGCAGCATCGACAGCTGGGCGCTCGTCAGATGGATCTTTCCGCCATCGGCCTGGGGCCAGATAAAACGGCCTCGCTCCAATCGTTTTGCGAGCAACCAGAGTCCGTCGTCAGTCGCCCAAAGCAGCTTTACGAGATCGCCGCGACGCCCGCGGAAGATGAACAGGTGGCCGCCCAGCGGATTCTCTTCGAGTGCTGTCTGCACCTTCGCGGCCAGCCCCTGGAACCCGCAGCGCATGTCGGTCACGCCGGCCGCTAGCCAGATACGCGTACCTACCGGCAGCGCGATCACTTCAGACATTCCTGCAGGAATGCTTCGGTGCGCTCGGCAGACAGGCCGCGAATCTTCACGCGCCGCTTGCCGATCTCCACCTCGATCTCGCACACGGGCGTCGGCATCGGTACGCTGCTCATCGCTTCCGACATCACTGTCGGCTCCGGCGCCCGAAGTACCAATGCCGAGTCGATCACGTCGACGCTCAGCAGTTCCGTGCATGGCATGCTCGGCGCAACGTCGAGTGCAGGGACGACCAGCTTGCCTTCACGATATTGCTTGCGCCATCCGAACACCACATTGGCGTTGATGTCGTGCCGGCGCGCAACAATCGACACCGACATGCTGGGCTCCAACGTCTCTCTGATCACCTGCTGCTTGAATTCTCGCGCGTACGTGCGACGGGGATGGGCTCCGCCCCCTGCGTTCGACATGGCTGACTGGCTCCGTTAATCTAAACGCGCTCATCATGCTTTGGAAAAGTCAGCATGGGGAAACGGTCGGGCCGAGCCGCTTACTTTGCACGTGCAAAGGACGAGGGAGAAACAGCCAGTCGATTTGCAAGTTAGCCTCAACCACGACTATGAGACCGCCGTTAAAGGCACGGAGCAACTAGCCACGAAACGAGATGCCAAATCCGACGAGGACGACCCGGATCACAAGAGCAAAGTAAAAAAAGAAGATGGTGGAAGTGAGGGCAGGATAGGCTATCGCCGGTTTTGGGCACCATGCCGTAGTGAGCGCCTCACATACGGTGTTGATTTGCCGTAGAGAAATAGTGTCGACGCTATTCGATCGGGGGAAACTAGATCTGCGCGAGCGTGTTGTCGGCCGGATGTCGCGGTTGGTCGAAGTGGAGCTCGCGCTCCTGGGTTAACACCTTCCGTATCGTGACCTAACGAGAGGTCGTAGGAGCCTACGATTCGTAAAAGATCGAGTTCCATTGATATTGAGCGTCGCAACTCTGAAGACTGTCATCCCAAGCGGTCCTCCCTTGCCGAATTGTGAACCATTCCGGTCGCGTGATCGTTCTCATCTTTCTGGATCCTTCCAATCGACCGCGGCGCGAGCTAGTTGCGATTATTCGGTAAAGGGGATTGGCGCGATGCCTAGTTAGTCGTTGCGCATTCATTTCTAATCGCAAAAAAGCGCACCGATAAACTTGTTGGCTCCCATGGCATTCGCTGCGCGATAGTCCTGCAGTTGCCATGAGCCACTAGCCCATGTCTTTCTTGAATCTCGTCTGCATTTGACTTTCCGTGCATAGGGGAAGCGCCCTTTCAAGTCGCCCACGCTCTCGAATTCTTGAGGAGCTAGCGCATCTCCCAACCGACGTCTCGCATACCGCGTACGACTGACATCCCTGCCGTAAACCCCAACGTGACACGTCGAAATCTAGAACCCATACTACTTTATATTGAGACTACAGTCCATCTGACGGACATATCCAAGATTATTAAGTCGTTTCGCGGCTCCAGTTTTTAACCGTTGGCTTATAAGCTCGAGGCTTGTGCCGCGACAAGTACGGACTGTTTGATTGCGGGAATTTAGGCGCAAAAAGCGCAGTGGATAAACAGATGAAGCGAATTTCGTCACCCCAAATGACACCAAGCGGCTCCGCGCTTGGGACCCCGAGCTCCACCGAGTCGCCACTGCCTGCGTACCGATGGGCCATCTTGTTCGTTGTCTGGTTCGCGTTCCTTTTGAGTTATGTCGATCGAGTAGCCTGGAGTACCGTCTCCGCTCCAGTGGGACAATCGCTTGGGATATCGGTTGCGATGTTGGGAGCCTTCGTAACTGCGTTTTACATTGGATATGTCGTTGCGAACGTGGTCGGTGGGATCCTTACGGACACGATTGGTGGCAGAAAGACTTTGATATTGGCCCTCCTGCCACTGGGTATAGCGACCTTCTGCTTTGGCTTTACGCACAACCTCAGAACAGGTTTCGCACTTCAACTTGTAATGGGTTTGTCCGCCGGGGCAGACTACTCAGCGGGAGTAAAAATCATCGCGTCGTGGTTTGGCAAAGATCGTGGGCGCGCACTCGGCTTCTATTCGACTGCGACGTCGCTTGCGGTTGTCATCGCCAATTCGACAGTGCCGTCGATGTCAAACTGGTTCGGCTGGCAAAACGCTTTTAGGGTTTTGGGCGTTTCTACCTTTTGCTGGGCTATCGTCACGTTCTTCCTGTTGCGAGACAGTCCGACAACCCCGTCTTCACGCATTACCCGGCGTGAACTCAGTGCGCTATTGAAAAATCGGAACCTCGTGTTGTTAGCGCTGGCCGGGGGCGGCGCCCTTTGGGGAACTGTCGGCTTCGGAGCGTGGGGCAATGCCTTGATGACTAAGCAGTACGGAATCTCGCCAGTGACGGCAGGCTCGATCTCCGCCCTCTTTGGTGTGGGGGCCGTTATTGCCAAACCACTTTTGGGTTGGGTTTCTGATTTACTTAACGGTGCGACGAAGCTCGTCTCCATCGTATGCTTGCTCTGTTTCGCTGCAATGTTAGCAGTGTTCGGCCAGTGCTCCACGGTGACACAGTTCTATATCGTTGCACCTTTCCTTGGCGCGGTCGCGTTCGGATATACGCCGGTCTTGATAGCGCAGGTGACTCGCGCATCGGGTGCCAAGTCAGCCGGTGCGGCAGCCGGGTTTACGAACGCTATATGGCAATCGGGAAGCGCCCTCGCGCCTATTTTTGTCGGGCAGGTATACGCAGCGTCCCATTCATTCTCGTACGCCCTGTTGACTCTCGCAGCAGGCCCGATTTGCGGTGCTTTCATACTGCTTTTTGTAGCTCGCCGACCGGCATATGACCAGCATCGGAAGGCCGAAACGCCGGGTCAGTCCACCATTTCACAACACCCTGCCAATAGCCACTGAAATCGTAAATACGCAACCGATACTTCGATTTCTAAATTGGCAAAAAGCGGCCACCAAGCCGCAAAAAAATAAGGATAACAAAATGAAATCCCCATTACTTGAATCTAAGGTCAGACGCAATGCTTTTGGCTTCTGTTCGATCATGTTGTTTTCGCAGCTTGCCAACGCGCAGTCGAGCGTGACGCTTTACGGGATCGTAGACTCGGGAATAGCGTACGTGACCCACGCAGGTAAAAGCGGTGGTGAAAATAAGGGGTCCGCCCAGATGATTTCCGGAGGCGCGGCTAACGACCGATGGGGATTTCGCGGGGTCGAGGATCTGGGCGGTGGATTAAAGGCCATATTCCAGCTCGAAAACGGCTTTAGCGTCGCAAACGGAACCCTGCAGCAGGGTGGGAGGCTTTTCGGTCGTCAGGCGTTCGTCGGTTTGCAAACACGTTATGGCACGGTCACGCTCGGTCGCCAGAAAGTCCCCATCTACGACTACTTTTTGCCTCTCGACCCGCTTGGCTATTACAACTGGTCTATCGTCGCCCAGGATGCCCAGTACGCGAACCGGGCCGACAATTCGGTCAAGTACGTAACGGATCTCGGTCCATTCAACTTCGACGTGCTATACAGCACGGGCTATGACGCAACCATCACTAACGGCGGCCAGATTCCAGGCGAATTCCGGGTCGGCCAGGAAATCAGCGGTGGTACCTCCTTCGCGACAGGACCGATTTTTGCCGCGATCGCCTACGATCTACGTCGTGGCACCTCAACAACGACACAGGGAGACAAGGAGCAACGCATCGCAGTCGGGGCAAGCTATCAGGTCATATCCGCGCTCAAGGCGTTCGCGGGTTACAAGTGGTTCAACAGTTCTGTCCCGGCCACCGCAGCCCGTTCGGATATGTATTACGGTGGGTTGCAGTTCCGCGCGACTCCTGCGTTTATTGTGTCTGCGGCAACGTATTACACCGACATCAAATCTGCCGGCCAGCATCCCATCGATTTTGGCATCAATTGCGCCTATTCGCTGTCGAAGCGGACCAGCATTTACGGCGAGGTTAATTATGTCAAGAACAGTAATGGATCCAACCTTGGCGTGGCTGGTTTTGGAACGGGCGTCGTGGCCGGTGCCAATCAAACGGGGGTGGCTGTAGGCATTAACCACCTCTTCTAATTGGCAATATGATTAGTATCACAAAGCGTCGCTTGGGCGCTTTATTTTTCACCATGCAATTGGAGTTACGCTGGAACGTCTTCCAGAGCCGCACGCCTCCAGCATCTCAGCTACGGAAAGCAACGCGGCGGGCATCAATCACGTAGTGGCGCCTCTCACCGTATCGTTTCTTTTTACCGCGTTCTTGATCTGCAATATTGACCGCATGAATGCGGGCTTCTCCCTGTATTTTGAGAAAGACCCTGGCTCGTCCCAGTCGCCTATGGTCTGCGAGCATCGCTCTTTTTTGTTGGTTATTCGTTATTCGAATTACCTAGCAAGCTGATGCTAGAGAAAATTAGGCTGCGAAAAATCGTTATGAGAATCATGATCCTCTGGGGCTGATAAGGATGCCGGCGGTGGGAATTGTCAGCAGCCTAAGGCTAGCTTGTTCATCCTCGAAGCCGGCTGCCTGTCCTGCTGGGGCTATACGCCGGGAAATTCTTCTTAGAGACACCGTCCTCTGGCACCGGGTTTACCGAGCCGGACCGCGAATTTCTCAGAAGGGAGATAGCACTCGATCGCAGCCACAAAAAAATGAATTGAATCGCTCAAAGGCTGCAGCATAAGCTTCGCAAAAAACGCGTCTAAGTCGCAGCGATTATCTACTTCACAGGTCTGGATTCTATTGGGAAAACGGCCGATACGGGATCGGGGATCTGCTGAATTACCTCGCTGCACCGTGCATATTCAAGCGCGTCCTGGAGGGCGACGCCCTGCGTCAGGCAAGGTGGCAAGGGATGGAGGCGAATGACTTCATTTCCCACTTCCAAGATACTTCGTGTAACTCTGACTGAGTTGCATACCGTCCGACGTGTGGGCGCCAGCGTGCCTCGACCTTCTAGGAGTCGCTTCGCGGCAATTTCCCGCAGGAAAATCTCTGTGCGGCGCTAGCGAATTAATGGACAACAACAGCAGGTACCACGATTGCCAAGCTGTTCGTCTACGCATCGACAGCCGTGACGCAATTGCAATTGAGGGAAGCCACTTGGCCCGAGCGGACCCGGACGTGCCGCTGCGGCCCATTCCTATTATGGCCGATCGGCTGCCACGCCCGCCACCAGCAGGCCTCAAGCGCATGCCGAGCATGCAACTCATCGAGAAACGTGAAATGCCGCGATCGCAAGATGAAGTTGATTAGTTTGTTCGTCCAGCGATGCGGTCGCAGCGGCTGCCTCCTCGACCAACGCAGCGTTGCGCTGCGTCACGTCGTCCATTTGACGAATCGCAAGGTTGACTTCTTCGATGCCAGAACTCTGCGCTTGTGATGCTGTGGAGATCTCGCCCATTATCGCTGAAACGCGGTGGACGGCTCCCACTATATCGACCATCGTCTCCCCCGCTTTGCTTACGAGTGCAGATCCTTGAACGACCTGCGACACGGACCGGTCTATCAATGCCTTGATTTCCTTTGCTGCGTTCGCGCTACGTTGAGCTAGATTACGCACTTCTCCAGCGACCACAGCGAAGCCCCTGCCCTCTTCGCCAGCGCGCGCCGCTTCAACCGCGGCATTCAGCGCAAGAATATTTGTCTGAAATGCGATGCCCTCAATGACGTTGATGATGTCACCGATCCTGCGCGAGTTATCGGAGATGCCAGCCATATTTGATACTACATCGTCAACGACTCGACCGCCCCTCGCAGCAACGGTGGAAGCATCAGCGGCCAGTTCCGAAGCCTTCACAGAGTTTTCTGCAGTCTGCGTCACGGTCTTCGTCAACTCGTTCATGCTCGCAGCAGTTTGCTGAAGTGACGCCGCCTGTTCTTCGGTGCGGCTTGAAAGGTCCAGGTTACCCGCTGCTATTTCTTTGGATGCGACCAGAATCGTTTCGGCCGCATCCTTAATCCGAAGAACGGCATGCAAGAGCTGGTCGCGCATGTCACGCAGTGAGAACAGCAGACTTGAGATGTCATCCTGGCGAATCTCGATCGGAACGTCTAGATGGCCTCTCGCAATCTGCTTAGCGACGGCTACGGCCGTCGACAACTCGCCTCCGACGGACAGTAATATATTTCGCACTACGCGGGATGCAGCGAAAGAGACTATTGCTACGAGAATCGCGAGCATGCCGACAGAGCGTTCAAGGGTTGCGTAGAACTGCGCCTGAATATCATCCACATATGCACCGACGACAAAGTCCCAGTTCCATGGGCCAAACCGTTTCACATAGCTGATTTTCTCCGCCGGTTCTGCGCCTCCCGGCTTCGGCCACCAATATCGGACAAATCCCGTACCGTCGCGTGAACTGCCGGCGGCCGCGATATCCAGAAACATCGGATTGCCCTTCGCGTCCTTGAAGCCGTGCTTGTCCTGCCCATTCGACTCAGGACTCATCGGATTGTCGATCACGATCGAATCGCCACGAACGATTGTCACATAACCCGTCGAGCCAAACCGCTGAGCATTAACGCGCGCGATCACTTGCCGTCGCGCTTCGTCTGTCGAGAGCTGACCAGCCGAAGCCTGTTTAGCATAGTCTTTCGCGATCGATACCGCCATTTCTGTGACGTGGGTCAGTTCGGTCTTTCTTGCCAGTAGCTGGTCATTTCGCGCGGCTACCGCGTTCACCAAGGTTACGAGTAACAACGTTACCAAACAAAGCAGTAACGGCAACCACAGCTTCTGCCTCAGCGTCAGACGGATCATAGTCGATAGGTTATAAACAAATTCTGGTTCAACAAGGCTGGGCTCCCAGGCTTTCTGGCCATGCGATGGTGAGCCCGACGAACGATCGTGCGTCCTGTATTGGTTACGTCCTGCAGTGGTCTTCAGCGCACTCGACTAACTCAGACCAACCGGACAGCTTCCTCGCAATGGCAAAGTTCTTCAGTGCCAACTTTCGATGGACTTTCAGGCGCTTCGATATATTTGACCTGCGCCCAAATGCCGTCGCCCATATTCTCCACGACCTCCGCAACAATCCCACCCTTCAAAACCATCTGTTGACCCGTCTTTAGATCCATAAAGTTAATCATGATTACGCCTGTCCTAAAAAAACATCGTGAGGTTTTTTGCGAGTAGGACCGTCTGCCCGAGATGGATTTCACGACGGATCAGCAGCCACTTGTCGCCTTCCCGTCGAAAGACATCCAGCCTCTTGCCGGTGAAATAGTACTCTTCATACTCGCAACGATTTTGATACGTTAGAAACCGGCTGCGTACAGAGACTTCGTCCTGGCCTGCGCTGTTCGCGGTGATCGCGGTGAGCTGCACATTCGTTACGAGGCGGCAGAGCCTCGACAAGGGCTCTTCCGCCCAGTGCACACCCGTCAAAATTTGTTCGGCACGCTTCGTGAGAGTCCACTTGCCCTCATTAAACCAACTCATGTCCTTTTCAATACTGGTGCGCTCGCGCTTTGCGTGTTCGCCGTACTTGACGTTGTAGGTCATGGGCATGAAGTACACTAGGTCTTCGCTCAAGGTGTCCAACCAGTCACGAAAGCGCCGCTCGTCGAGCATTTCCGCTTCCTCGTAGAGGTGCTCTTCAAGCTCCCGCTTGAGCTCGAAATATCGCGCATCTTTCTTGAGCGTAGCAACATACTCGAGCGCGACTTCGGGTTCTTTCACAAGATCAGTCATTTGTCTTCCTTGCAATCATTGTTTGAGAGGCACGGGGCCGCCCTGATGTGCGAAACAGCCGACATCAATCACAGTTCCGGATATCGTGGCGGCTTCCTCGGAAAGGAGAAACGCCACAGCATTCGCGAGGTCAAAGCCAGTTGCCGGCCGGCCGGCAGCGGTGCCTGCGGCATTGCGTTTTCTAAACGCCTCTTCGTCGCCTCCAACCCGACCCACGCTCATGCCGGAAATGATTCCGCCTCCGCCAGGAATCGCCACGTTCACACGGACGCGATCGATAAAATGGTCATACGCCATCGCGGCACTGAGTGCCAATATCGCTCCCTTGGTGCTTGCATAGATCGCCATGTTGGGCTTTCCGTATCCCGCTCCAGACCCGATATTGACGATGGAGCCCCCTCCCTGTGAAACCATATGCGGGATCACGCTCCGGCTCATCAAATACGTGCCTTTAAGGTTCACCGCGACGACTTTTTCGAAGAGCGGCTCGTCGGTGTCCAAGACCGTCCCTAACGGGCCAATAGCCGCGTTGTTGACTAGCCCATCGATGCGACCGTATTTGCCCATCGTCTGTTCAATCACGCGCTGGACATCCGCAGCATCTGAAACATCGGCATCAAGGACGTCAACACGGTTTACCAAACATTCTGCGTCGAGTGCGGCATGTAAGCTTTCGAAACCTCTCGCCGTACTCGAAACTTGCGGCTGTGCGAGGCCGAACGCTACGACCTGGTGGCCGCGCCTAGCAAGCTCGATTGTGATGGACTGCCCCAGACCGAAAGTTCCACCGGTGACAATTGTTACTGGCATGTCGTGTGGCTTCCTTTTGGTCAATCGTTATTGCCGGGCGTGTCGTTCTGGCCGAGCAACGTGCTCCACTCTGCGCTATTCATGTAATCACGCCACCGGCGATAAAATTGACGCGGATTTTCTTCGCTAATTTTTAGGCTGACGTTCCCTGCGACCGGGCCAGTTCCCGAAGGAAGCGAGGTGCCCAATGATTGCTGATAGTTGTACGGGTAGCGCTTAGCGATCACCCCACGGCTACCCGCCGTCGCGTAGTTCCAATTTTCCATGTCGTCCTGCTCAGTCATCCCGGCCGGACCGGAATAGCGCATGTAGTAATGACGTAGGAAGTCTTTGACTTCTTGGGGTGCGCTTTTATCAACCAGGAAGAAGCGCCAAGCCTCGGTCGCCTCTGGTCCGTGAGGGTGCCAGACGCAAATCGAGCGGGGTTGCTTTCCGTGAAATGAGGCATTGGGAAAAATTGTGCCGACGAACGGGACCAGGCGTGCTTTGTCGCCTAGGAGCCGCTGACGCTCCTCATGGCAGTGGCGAAAATACTCTGCGATGATGGGATCATTTTTAAACGTATCCACGAACGGCATATTCTCCGGCATGATCGCGCTGTGCACGCCATGACCAGATGGAAAATTGACCCACAGATGCTGAGCGTGTTCGAGCTCGTTGTCGCGTCGACCTTTGACACCCTGTTCTGCGCTCGGGCCGATACCGATCAAATCGACTGAGCGATGACTGACGTTGTGATAGGTGTCTCCAAGGAAGTTCTCAGCAGCGAACTTCCAATTGCAAGGGATGATCCACTTGTGAACGCCCATCAGCACTTCCGAGCCGCCCTCACTGCCGTCTCGTCCGTCCAAGGCGAGATCGAGATGAGCCTTGGCGTCCCCAAGGAACGTCAGAAAATCAGGGGCGTCTTTGTCCCACGTTGCCCAGACCGTTCCCTTGTAGGTGTAAAGCTTGGCCACCTCGATCAAAGACCAATCTTCCTTCTGCAGGCACCCGTCATACAGATTCTTGAATTGCGGTACCCCAAAGAGCTTCCCTTCGGTGGTGTAGCTCCAGCTGTGATACGGACAGGTGAACAGCTGCGTATTGCCGTGGTCGTACTGACAGACCTTCATACCGCGGTGGCGGCACGAATTCAAAAACACGTGGATCTGATTCTTTTTGTCCCGAGCGAGAATGACTGATTCCGTGCCCATGCGCGACGTGAAATAATCACCTGGATTAGGAACTTGACTCTCGTGGCCCACGAACAGCCATGCGCGGGTAAATACCTTTTCGAGTTCGTCATCAAAAACTGCCTTGGCCGAAAAGATCTCACGGCTAATCATGCCGTGATCGGTATCAATCATCGTATCGTAGGTCATTGCTATCTCACTTCATTAATGGGGTTGACGTGTCAGCTTCAGGCAAATCGCTCGCACAACGCGTCGCTCTTACGAAGTCCTGCTTTCGCCATGGCTTCGCGTCCTGCCTCAACCATCGGAGGAGGTCCGCAAAGATAGACTTGAGTCCTGGGGTCGACGGTCATCTGGCCGATCAAATCAGTGCCGTAACCAAGGTGACACCCGTCCGGCGCGCAAGATTCAGCCGCGTAGCGGACATCGAGCGCAGGAAATTCTCGTTGGAGCGCCGCAATTTCATCCTTCGCAAACAGGTGTTCACCCGTGCGGACACCGATTAGGAGGTGAGTCGGCGCTGTAAGGTACTTACCGCTACCGATCGCGCGAAGCATCGCGAGAAAAGGAGCGAGGCCGGTTCCCCCCGCCACAAACAGCCGCGGACGATCGTCAGCATGTAGGAAAAAACTGCCTCGCGGCGCGCTTACTTCGATCGGCGTGCCGACCGCAGGCTCGCCTGAAAGCCAGCTCGAGAAAGCTCCCCCTTCAACGATGCGGACATAAAAGACAAGTCGCGTCTCGCCTGATCCGTTGGCCATTGAATACGAACGCCATTCATCCTGTCCCTCGGGTTTCAAACGAACATACTGTCCAGGAAGGAAATTGACCGGGCCGTCCACATCCACTTCGAGGCGGACGGTTTCTTCAGCGACGTGCTTGACTGAGTGCACACGCCCGGTTTGCGCCGGGGCTTCCGTGGCGTTGGCCTCGCTGGAATCGTATGGCAGCTCAACAATCACTGGTTCGTAAATTCGTGCCACGCAACAGAGCACCGCTCCATCCTCACGCTCGTCATCGGGCAGTACGCTGGGATCGTAATCGTCGAGTTCAAGAGACCCGGACACGCACGCGCCTACGCACGTACCACACTGGCCATTTGAACAGTCAGTGAGCAGCGACAGACCCGCACTCGCTGCAACATCAAGGAGTTTTTCACCTGAAATCGCTGATAGTTGGTGGGTCACGCCATCGGCGAACAACAACGTGATGGGGATCGTTGTCATGCTTGTCATCCTGTAGCTCAGCTAAAAGTTTTGCAGACCGAAGCGATGCTCGCCCATTTGTCCGTTGCGATAGAAATGGGTGTCGACGCACGTTCGAGTGGCCAGAGGAGTCGTTGGGGTTCTTTCCGGCGTCGGTTTTCGGATTCTGGACGACGCCATGCGCAACGCTTCAGAAATGCGAGCAGCGAAGCTATCGAAAGTCTTCGTAAAAGTGAGTACATCAGCGTCTCCTTTTCAGCAGAACCGTGCTTATGTCCGCTGTGTGATACTAGAGTCCATTCTACGAACTTGACTGCGAATGTCAAGTAGGGGTAAAAACCTAACGGCTGTCCACCAGGCGGACGCGGTAATATGCTCGGGCCGGTCAGGGAAATTACGTTTAGGGAGTGAACAAGATGGATGTGGTCGAGAAGGAAAAAGGCGGAGACGGTGGAGTGCGCTCGGTTGAACGCGCACTGGATATCCTGCTTGCGTTCGGAGATAGCGACCGCGATCTGACAGTTGGCGAACTTTTAAAGCGCGTCAATTTGAGTCGCCCGACGCTCTATCGGCTGCTGTACACACTCGAACAAAACGGTTTTGTAGTTACCGAAGGCGAGCCTCAGCGTTTCCGGTTGGGACCTTCGGTCGGCAGACTAGCGTGGGCGTGGACAGCCAGCTTGAACGTCGCTCAGCTGGCGCAGCCGATATTGAAAAAAATATGGGAAGAGACGGGGGAGACCGTGGCACTGTTTGTGCCCCAGGGGGCCACCCGAATCTGCGTGGCTGAGCTCCCCAGCCTCGAGCCGCTTTCGTTTAAACGCGGGGTCGGTTACAGCGAAAAAATCGTTCGTGGCGCGAGCGGGCGGGCGCTCCTCGCCTGGATGAACCCGTCATCGGAAGAACTTGTCGAGTATTGCGAAGGGCTCGATTTTGAGCCGAAAGAACTGCAGAAAAAATTGCAATCGGCGCGAAAACTGGGATACGCAGTTAGCCGAGATGAATTGATTGCGGGTGCCGTGGCCATCGCGGTGCCGTTCTTTGATCATGCCGGCCGCGTGGCGGGGTCGATCGGCGTATTTGGTCCAAGCGTGCGGCTCGACCAGCACAAAATTGAAGGAATTGGCGAGCGCTTACTGCAGCATTCCGCGAACTTGTCTACCCAGCTTGGGAGCGCTCCCGGACGGCCAGAACTCAAAAAGACCGCAGTGGTTTAGCAAGAACGGAGACTCGGCCGCCTGCTAGACGGCCGGACCTTACTCGCGCAATCCTCACTTGTGTCCATCTGCCACCATCTGCATTGCGAACACGGCTCGATAGTATTAATACCCTCCTCGCTCCTCCTTCAATTTGTGTAACACAGCGCCTTTGTAAGATTCTGCAAGATCTGCTGCCGCCCGGCTCAGTAGGCCCGTATCGGTACCAACGGCCACAAACGTTGCTCCGGCCTTGAGATACTCGTCGGCGAAAGCACGGTCTGGCGCGAGCACGCCGCTCGCTTTTCCCGCCACGCAAACTGTTTCGATCCCGGACAGAATCGCCTGCCGCACGGCGGGCTCACCGGGCTTACCAAGGTAACCCATCGACGCACTTAGATCGGCCGGTCCAAAGAACACGCCGTCGACACCCTCGACATTCGCGATTGCCGCCAAATTCGACATCGCGGCTACTGTTTCAACTTGCACCAGCACGCAGAGCTCGTTTGCTGCATCGTTCAAATAGCCCTGCACTCTGTTCCAGCGTGAGGCTCGAGCAAGCGCGCTGCCCACACCCCGAATGCCTACCGGCGGGTACCTGGTTGCCGCGACGGCTTCTTGAGCTTGTGCGGCAGTATCGATCATTGGCAGCAGCAAGGTCTGCGCTCCAATGTCGAGGAGTTGCTTGATCAGCGCCGTATCGCTTTTAACTGGACGCACAACGGGATGAGACGGATAAGCGGCCACTGCTTGCAGTTGGGCAAGCGTGCTGCGCACATCGTTTGGTGCGTGCTCGTTGTCGATCAGCAGCCAGTCGAAACCCGCGGTCGCCAAAAGTTCCGTCACGTACCCATCGGCGAGCGCCGCCCACAGCCCAATTTGCGGGCGACCCTCTTTCAAAGCTTGCTTGAAGTGATTTTGAGCAAGAAGCATGGGAATTGTTTAGATGAAGTTGAGGGCAATGCCACCGAGCGGACCATAGTCCACGTGGAACGTGTCACCTGCTCGCGCCGCAATCGGGCTCGTAAACGAGCCACTTAGAATTACGTCGCCCGCGTTCAGGCTTTCGTCATAAGGCGATATTTTGTTAGCGAGCCACGCGACTCCAGTAGCCGGGTGATTCAGCACCGCCGCAGCCAGTCCGCTTTCCTCGATGCATCCGTTTTTATACAGAAGTGCGCCAACCCAACGCAGGTCGACGTCCATCGGTTTTACCGGCCGGCCACCAAGTACGATTCCGGCATTCGCGGCAAAATCGGAGATTGTGTCGAAGACTTTCCGGGGTGCCTTCGTTTCACGGTCGAACTGCTCGATCCGCGCATCGATAATCTCGACTGCAGGCGTGACATAGGCGGTCGCGTCGAGCACGTCAAAGAGGGTGACACCTGGCCCCTTGAGCGGTTTATTGAGCACAAACGCGAGTTCTACTTCAACCCGCGGTGCGATGAAGCGGTCGGCCCTTATGTCTTGCCCGCTCTCAATGAACATGCTGTCAAGCAACGGCGCGTAATCGGGCTCGTCAATCTGCGACGACCGTTGCATTGCGCGCGACGTAAGGCCGATCTTCCGGCCTTTGATGACATGCCCTTCCGCAAGTTTTATTTTTACCCATTCGCGCTGTATCGCATATCCGTCTTGAACGGTCATATCAGGATAAGCGGCAGAAAAATGCCTTAACTGGGTTCGCGTTTTCTCGGCGCGATTGAGTTGTCCTGCTAAATCGTGAATCGTCTTTTCATCTAACATGACGGACTCTTAAAAGATTAACCAACCTTAAGGCGCGCGTGAAGACTATTGTGTTTCCAGGTGCCCGCTTCGTTGAATTCGTTGATCTCCAACGAAAGCGCAATTCCTCGTCGTTCAAAAGCTTCAGCGAAATGTCTGTCAATCACGGCAAAAAGTGCGTCACCGGTAGCCTTTTTGACAGCATCGGAACGCCCCGCCCCGATCTTCAAAATTCCATGCAGGAATGCTGCGTCGGGTCGGCCGTCTGCGACACAATATTGATGGCATTCCACCGCACGCACTCGGATGCCTCCGAGAGGGTACACGCGCTTATCGTCGTCGCGCTGCGCATCCAGGCAGACCGCTAAGCTCCTGCAGAGCTGCCCGATACTGGTCGCATCTGCCAAGTTGGCACTATATTCAAGCGTCAAATGCGGCATGATTTGCCCTTCCAACTGCTATGCAAGGAGTGGTGTTACGGGGAAAATCGCGTTGATCTGACCCGTACCCGAGCTTCCGAAATAGGGGGTCACGACCTCCACCTTGCCGTCGTAGCGGTCCCACCCGAGGGATCCCAGCAGCATCGCGGTGTCATGCATCCCGCCCTCGCCAAAGCATTTCTCGTTGTATAGCGGAAGCATTTCGCAAAACGTTTTCCAATCTCCGTTCTCCCACAAAGCGACGACGCTTCGATCCGCCTGCTCAAGGAACGGATCCCACACCTTATTCATGAACTGCTCAGCGGTTCCGTTGTTTGCGAAATGATGACTCAACGAGCCGCTCGCAAGAATGGCCACAGTCCCGTCATAGCGCTCTTCGATTGCTTTACGCACGGCAAGGCCGAATTTCGCACTGGTGTCGAGGTCATGCCACATACACCAGGCGGAAATAGAAACCGTTTTGAAATGCTGATCAGCATTCATGTAACGCATCGGCACAAGCGTCCCGTATTCCAGCTCCAGCGTTGTCTTGCTGTGAGCGCGTGTTTTGACACCCATCTCATTGGCCACTTCAGCGATCACATTGCCTAACTCAGTGTTTCCTGGATAGGCGTAGGGCATGTTATTAATGAAATGAGGCAGCTCGTTGCTCGTGTATATGCCTTCGAAATGCTCAGCGCAATTGATGTGATACTCGCTGTTCACCAGCCAGTGGACATCAAAAACAACAATCGTGTCCACGCCCAGTTCTCGGCAACGACGTCCGATCTCATGATGGCCGTCGATCGCCGGCTGACGGCAGCCTTTGTTTGGACCGTCGAGCTCCGAGAGGTACAACGACGGGACATGTGTCACCTTTGCTGCCAATGCTAATTTTCCCATCGTCGCCTCCTCAGGCTTGTTCGCAAATGCAGGACTGAGTTCGCATGTGCCTTAAACGCCCCATCGCGGGATGTGATGTGACCCAAGCGATACGCACACGTTCTTCGGCTCCAAGAACACTTCGTAACTCCAGGTCCCACCTTCGCGCCCAACCCCCGAGGCTTTCGTCCCGCCAAATGGTTGGCGAAGGTCGCGCACATTCTGACTATTTACAAAGCACATCCCCGCTTCGACTGTCGCTGCGACGCGATGCGCGCGCCCCGCGTTTTCAGTCCAAACGTAACTTGATAAGCCATACGAAATATCATTGGCGATCCGAATCGCATCGGTTTCGTCGTCGAACGGGATCAGACACGCGACCGGGCCGAAAATTTCCTCCTGTGCAATGCGCATCCGATTGTCTACATCCACGAATACAGTGGGAGTTACGAAATTGCCCTTGCGCATCGCATCCGGCAGATCTGGAATCTCCAAGCCGCCACACGCCAGTGTCGCTCCCTCCTTGGGACCCAATTCGATGTAGCTGCGAACCTTCGACTGGTGGGCCTGACTGATCATTGGTCCAACGATTGTCTTGTCGTCAAGTGGATCGCCGACGGTCAGGTTTTTCGCACGCTCAACGAAGCGGTCCGCAAACTTCGCATAGATCGATTTCTGTACCAGGATCCGGGAGCCTGCCGTACACCGTTCGCCGTTGTTAGAGAAGATCATGAACACGGCGGCGTCCAGCGCACGCTCGAAGTCCGCGTCGTCGAAAATCACAAAGGGTGATTTACCTCCAAGTTCCATCGAGAATTTTTTAAGCCCGGCTGATTGAACGATCCGATTTCCTGTCGCCGTCGATCCGGTAAACGATATGGCGTGTACGTCTGGATGCCCCACCAGCGGCTCGCCTGTCTCCTTTCCGTACCCGTGTACCACGTTCAGCACCCCCGGCGAAATCCCAGCTTCCAACGCCAGATTCCCCAACATGGACGCTGTAAGGGGCGACAGCTCGCTCATCTTGAGCACAGCTGTATTACCGAAAGCCAGACACGGCGCAACCTTCCAGGTGGCCGTCATGAACGGAACGTTCCACGGAGAAATGAGCGCACACACTCCAACCGGGTGAAAGAGTGTGTAATTCAGATGCGTGTCCGTGGGATACGTGTGGCCATCCACGCGGGTACACATCTCGGCAAAGTAGGTGAAATTGTCAGCAGCGCGCGGCACAAGTTGCTTACCCGTCTGCGAAATAGTCTGCCCTGTATCCTTCGTTTCCGTCTCCGAGATTTCCGGAACGTTCTTGGCAATCAGCTCGCCAAGTTTTCTGACGAGTTTTGCGCGCTCAGTGGCAGGCTTTGCGGCCCATTTTGGAAACGCGTCCTTCGCCGCCCTGACGGCGGCGTCGACTTCCCCCGCAGTTCCGCTAGCGACCTCCGCCAACACCTCCTGAGTAGCAGGATTGACCGTCTCGAAATAGTCACGGGAAGCTACAGACTTTCCATTAATCAAGTGTTCGATTCGCATTTCTTGCCCCAGTCAGTCAGACGCGGCCAAATTCGGCGTCTGAAGCGATTACGTTGATAAGACGGCCCAACCCGTCGATCTCGCAGACGACTTCGTCGCCCGCGTTGACGTTCACGACACCATCAGGCGTGCCGGTGAGAATGACGTCGCCCGGCGCGAGCGTCATGAAGCCGCTCAGGTACTCGATCAATGCAGGGATGTCAGTGACCAAATCACGCGTGTTACCTTTTTGCTGAAGTGTCCCATTGACATAGGTGCGAAGGTCTAATTGCGTGACATCTGGCACGTCGGCCGCATCGACAAACCATGGCCCGAGCACGGTCCCTCCATCGCGGTTTTTTACTCGCAAATTCGGGCGATAGTAATTTTCGAGGTAGTCGCGAATGGCGTAATCGTTGGCAACCATATAACCGGCCACGTGATCCATGGCCTTGTCGCGAGACACTTCCTTTGCCGAGCGCCCAATCACTACGGCGAGTTCACACTCGTAGTGCATGAACTTAACGTCGGACGGCCGCCTTGTAACGCCTCGATGTCCAATGACCGTGCCTGGCCCTTTGAGGAAAACCAGAGGCTCTTCCTGTTTCGAAAACGCTAGCTCCTTCGCATGTTCGGCATAGTTCAATCCGAGGGCGACGATTGTGCCGACTTCGATCGGTGCAAGCCATACAACATCCTCTTCGCGGCACAAGCGTCCGTCTGATAGCCGAACCCCGATTTCGTCCGGATAGGCCTCATGAATGGCGCCCTTATAGGCTACGCGACCTCGCTTCATCGTGCCTCTCCTGCGTGTTCGGTTTTACTCACAAATGACATGCTAAGGGGCGCCCAACTATCGATCGTAATGCTCGCCTCGTCGCCTGGTCCAGCGGTAGGCGAACCATATGGAACACCCATCGTTATTACGTCTCCAGGAACAAGCGTCATAAACTCCGTTACGTCGGCTAGAAGCTTCGCTACGCTGCGCACCGCGGTGGCCGTAGTAGACGAGGACACCTGAATTCCGTTAACAGATACGGAAATGGACAGTGAGTCAGGGTCCTTTACGTGCCTTGACGCAACGAGGACAGGCCCAATCAAGCAGAAGCCATCCCGCGCGAGCAACCGTACCGATGGCCGATAGAAGCTCACATGAGGAACGGAAAGATCGCCAACAATCGTGTAACCGGCGACATAGTCATATGCCTCGCCAACAATTAGCCTTGACGCTGTACGCCCGATAACGATGCCAAGCGATCCACCAACTTGAACGCCTGAATCGTCGGGAACCACAACGCTCGATCCGTGGCCCGTCAGAGAATTGCGAGGTTTCACGTAGAGTATTGGAGCGAACGGGGGCGCCTTGTACGGAGCCTCGTGTACCGCTCCGCCCAGCGCTTCGAGCGCCGCGCGGTCGTTGAGCAGCGTGCCGTAGACGGCGCCGCAGACGGGCGGACGGCAGATAACCCCGTGCCTCAAAAGGACAAGGGCCTCGCGCGCATTGACATCTCGCGCCAGCGGCTCGTTGTTAAGATGGATGCGATGATCGGCAATGGCAAACATGGGATATCCGTCTCCAGCTACATTCACTAATATGTTAGTGATATTGACATTGCTATCATCTACAGTCAAGCGCTCGTCGCTTTTGTACGGGTTTCTTCGGATCAACTGAACTGACGGACATGTTTGCCAACGATATGAACGCTCTAGTCGCCACAGGTATGCTGCATCGCAATCTGCCAATGCTCTTGCTCAGAGCGCGGGAAAAAATGATGGAGCGATTTCGCCCCGTTATCGCCGCCCACGGGTTAACGGATCAGCAATGGCGCGTCATCCGCGCCCTGCACGAACACGGGCCGTTGGAACCCCGACAAATAACCGAGGTCTGCACGATTTCAAGTCCAAGTATGGCTGGAGTGCTCGGACGTATGGAGGCAATGGATCTGGTTGTAAAAGAGCGCTTTGCCGACGATCAGCGAAGGGTCCGAGTCTCGTTGACATCGGCAAGCGCAACGTTGGTCGCGCTAATATCTAAGGAGCTAGAGGACCAATATCGTCAGCTTGAGCTCAAAGTCGGACCCGACACCGTTAAGCGTGTCTACAAAGCGGTGGACGATCTCTTGTCTGGTCTTGAAACGCGATGAATGCTTCCGCATGTAATGCACTCCGCGAGCTCCGACCGGCTGACAGATCTGAAAAGGAGAAAAGCGCGTTAGGGCGCTTTTTTCGGCGACGGATATCGTCTGGCGGCTTGGCTAATGATATAGCCGGCCTGCCTCCGTACCATTAGAACGTCTGGCGTAGAGTCAGGGCGCAAACTCACCGACTCAGAGGCCGGCATGAACAGGCTTAGTGGAATCGACCTGCACTCCAACAGCAGTGTGGCAGTGGTCAGCGACGAAGCTGACCAGATGGTCTCGAAACGACCGTTAGCGAACGATCTAGTATAGATCCGGGCGACACTGGTGCCGCATTGGAGGCCCATCTTCAGTACATGCAACGCCGTGTTCGGGAGATGTACTCGACCTCTGCAATATCCCTTCTAAGAAAATTCCGATAGACGTCAATCAACGGGTGCTTACATTCAATCTGGGCATCGGTTGCGGTGCCCTACTCGGGAGCACAGCGCTCTGTGCCAGCGGGATGCGAGCGATTCCGACAGTTGAAATGTTGACCGGAACAGCAGGACTACTTTCCTTTGTCCCGCCGTGGTGGATTGCGAACGGAAGGATACCTGGACGGCACGGAAACATAAGAAACATATCTGTCACGTACTCAGCCGCATTGTCAATCATCGTTTTAATTGGGTCGACGACTTGCTGCCATGAAACGTCGCTGCAAAGCGGTGAGTCTTCATGCCAAACCCAAAGCTCATCGATTGAGCGCGGGTGCTCGTACCGGATGAGGACACTGACGCGAAATCATTGCCCGCGCCCGTACCCAAAATGTAACGGCCCTCGTGAGGCGCTTACAGAGCCTGCGTCTGCTCCTGTCTAAGGGAAGACGCGCACGCAGGCGTGCTCCACCCATGACGCGGTGCACTTGGTACCGCAATAGAGCGCGCAGCGCCGGTTCCATGACGCTCGCTTTCCTGAGTTTTCTTTATGATAATTGCACTTATTGCATCGCACCATTTTCAACTATAGTAACCGGTACGGTCGAGATTTCCCGGCCGCATGATTTTTCCTGGACTGTCCTGCGGCGTCTGCCGTTCTGAGGCGAATGCAAGGAGATCAGCATGTTTGACGCCGAAATTGCAGCAACCCTTCTGAACCGGTGGAATCGCAAAACCCCAGGCGATGGCTGTGGCACTTATCTCGATCTGTTACGCGAAGGCAACCTTGACTGCGCCCGCGAGCTTGGGGACATCTGTGTCGAAGGAAATGACGCAAGCTCACGCCCCTGCAAGGTCGAGTCTCTAGTGTTCGGCGACGGATCGCGCGCGGTGCGGATCGGCACGCCGGATTCCGTGCCGAACTGGACCCGATGGGCACCGCTCGAACCTGCGCAGCATATCCACGCAGATGCCAGTACGCACGACGCGATGACGGCGCAGGGTGTAAATGTCCGGTCCGAGGGCTCGCCAGAGAATCCGCATATGGATGTGTCAGCGGGGTCGGTGTCGCTTACGAGACATGCCAATGCCAGAGAAGGGAGCGTTTTCGGGTTTTTGCAAGACATGCAGGCTTCCGGAACATATCGGCGCCTTTTCTTTGGAATGCTGCCCCCACTTTTCCGTGATTTGCGATTAAACCGCGAAACGTGATTCCAGCATATTGCATGCGGTCGCACGAGTTTCGGGACGTACCCACGCCCTAGCGGAAACACGTGCGCCGCAAAGATGCCTCGCTGCTATCGATATGCAAAATAGTTGGTTCGACTTGGTCGCATGAGTGCGGAAACTCGAAACGTTGCAATCGAGCCGCGGACAACCGGGAAGGGATTCTTATACCACCGTCATCGAACACTGGATGAAGCCACGGGAAACGGAGCAGTGCCATCGGACCTCTAGCGCGTGTCTGCTAGATGGAGATCGGCCCTGCTGCTGGTCGCTGCGATTGTGGCATGTGTCGTAAGGGAAATGCCATAGAGCGTCGACAGATTGACCGTGATATTGAGCACTACTCGTCCTATCCATCTCCGAGCGGCGTGCGTAGCTAGAGCATCCCGCAATGTGCAGCGCTCACGTCGCCATCCGACACCATGTTGATAGTCTGTCCGGCACCCTCGCTCAATTTCCTAGAACGGGTAAACTATCGGCTTGTCGAGCGAGCTCACCCACTGAGTCTGCGTGAACTCATGAAAGTTCGCTGGCCCTCCGAATCGGCCGCCGTTACCTGACGCGCCCATTCCCCCGAACGGTACATGAAATTCGTTGTTCACGGTCTGATCGTTAATGTGCACCATGCCGGCCTTGATACGGGACGCCAGCGAAAGCCCTCGCGCCAAGGAACTCGTATGTACTGCCGCAGCAAGGCCGTACGGCGACCCGTTAACCAGCTGGAGCGCCTCGTCATCGGTGTCGAAGACAGTGATAGGCGCGACCGGTCCGAAGATCTCTTCCTGAAATGCGGGCATGTCGGTGGTTACCCCCGTCAGTACCGTCGGTGAATAAAACAGCTTCGTGAAGTCGCCACCGGCGCGCAAAGTTGCCCCGGCCGCAACGCTCTTGCGAACGATATCGTCGATTCTGTCGAGTTGCTTCTTGTTGATGAGCGGACCGAGGTGAACCTGCTCGGTGTGCGGATTTCCGACACGAAGGTTCCTGGCCCGCTGTGCCAGTTTTTCCGCATACTCGTCGATGACCGACCGATGTACGAGGTGCCGCCCTGTCTGCATGCAAATCTGTCCCTGATGTAGGAACGAACCCCAGGCACCGTTCGAACTGGCTGCATCAATGTCCGCATCGTCAAGGATAACAATGGCATTGTTGCCGCCAAGCTCGAGTGCAACCTTCTTGAGCATCTCACCACAGATTTGGCCAATTGAGCGTCCGACCGCCGTTGAACCGGTGAACGAAATCATTCCAACTTGTGGATGTCGCACGAGCGCATCGCCGGCTTCTGCGCCCCCCGGGACGACATGCAAAACGCCCGGAGGCAATCCAGCGTCCTCAAACACGCTGGCGAGTAGCAATCCTCCGCATACTGCACTCTGCGGGTCTGGTTTCAGCACCACTGCATTGCCGACAGCAAGCGCCGGATCGACAGAGCGTATCGAGAGCAAAATTGGGAAATTCCACGGGGCGATGACACCGACAACTCCAACAGGCACATGACGGCAAATGTTCATGCGGCCGGGGATCGCCGAAGGGTAAAGCGCGCCTTCAGGCTGCATAGGCATAGCCGCTGCCGCCAGCAACTGCTCATAGGTGGCGTGCAGCTCCCACTGAGCCTTCGCTTGTGTTGACCCGCATTCCCTCACGTTCCACGCGTTAATCTCGGGCGCACGCTCCTTAAGCAGCCTTGCGGCCTCCCGCAGCACCGCAGCTCGTTGGTCAAACGGGGTAGATGCCCAAGCTTCCTGTGCTGTCGCTGCGGACTTTGCAGCCTGGTCGATATCAACCGGGTTGCCCAGCCCGACAATGGCCAACGTCTCTCCCGTTGCCGGTTCGACTACCGGAGAGACGCCGCCGGCGGCACTCACCCAGCCGTCTGAATAAATGCGGCTTTCCCACACAGCTTTGTGTTCGATGCTGCTCATAGATACCTCGTTCGAAAGCGGTTTCAATTTCTGCCCCGGTACGGTCAGTCTGCGTGTGCGACGACGATTTTTGCGCTCTCCGCCAACGGCTTCCTCGTCCTCGAGGTGAGCGCGATGGCGATAGCCGCGACGACACCAGGGACCGCGAACACCATGAAGTTGAAAGTGATTGGAAGGTTCATGCCGACAAGGTAACCCCCTAAGGCGGGACCGGCGACTGCGCCGAATCGGCCGGCCGCGGCAGCCCAGCCGACGCCGGTCGACCGGACGCTCGCCGGATAGAACTGAGCAGCAAACGCGTGCACGATGCACAGCGTGCCGATAGTCGTTGCGCCAGCCAGCATCAGCAGGACATTGAGGATAAAAGCGTTCTGCTTGTAGCCGAGAAGGTCGATTGAGACTGCGGCAACGGCGAAGAACAGGATGAGCGTACCTTTGCCGCCCCATTTATCCGCCAGCCAGCCGCTCGCAAGGCCACCGAGAACGGCGCCGGCGTTCAACGTAATAAGGAAGGTTAGGCTCGATCCGAGCGAATATCCACTTGCTGTCATCAACTTGGGAAGCCACGTGTTCAGGCCATAGACCATCAGCATGCACATCCCGAATGCAATCCAAATCAAAAGGGTGTCTGCTGCCCGTCCGTCCTTGAAAATCTGTACCGTTCGCGATTGCGTCGGCTTCACCAATGTTCTCGACAGCGTTGACGCGAGCGACTCGGCACTACCTCGATAGCTCGGGGAAAGTTTGCGCAGAACGCGGTCGGCCTCGACGAAACGGCGATTTGCCAGAAGGAAGGCAATCGACTCTGGTAGCCAACGAAACAGAATTGGGAGCGTGAGCAACGGCAGACCGGCAATCAGAAAGTTGGCTCGCCAACCGAAGGTGGGCGTGATGATTTTTCCCATCAGTGCCGCGACCACCCCGCCCACCGAAAAGAAACTCAACATCATGGTCACCATGATGTTGCGCTTGGCTTTCGGTGACATTTCGGTCACGAGCGCGACGATGTTCGGCACCATTCCGCCTAGACCGACCCCGGTGAAGAACCGGCAGATGACAAACTGCGTCGAATTCTCACAAAAGCCGTTTCCGAACGCGGCAAGGCCGAAAACAACCAGGCAAGTAAGAATCACGCGGCGGCGTCCGAATCTGTCCGACGAGCTTCCTAACGATAGCGCACCGATCATCATGCCGAACAGCGCGCTGCTGCCGATGATGCCGGCGGTCATTGCTGGCAGCTTCCACTCGACCATCAACTGCGGGAGGACAGAACCATAAATGACGAGGTCGTAGCCGTCGAACAGCATCAACATCGAGCACCAGAACACAATCATCAGGTGGAACGAGTTAACGCGTGTTCCGTCGATCACATCATCGATAACGTTGACGTTCATGTTTGTCTCCAAGTTTATTTGAATGATGCCGTTCTTGTGTCGGCTTATTGATTAGTAATACTTACATAGCTGAAAAGCACTGACCGGACTGCCAGCGCGCTATGCCACGTTTAAACTGTGAACCGTTCTATTTCCTGCTCGCGCCAGACGATGCCTGCTCCCGGCAGCTCCCCGAAGTGCGCTTTACCGTCTTTAAACTTCAGGGTCGGCTCAAGGATTGGACCCGCAAGGTCCATCCGCTCCAGCCAGTGACACGTAGGGCTGATCGCCAGAAGGTGGGCGCTGAATTCCTGGAAGATGTGGCTCGACATCGGCAGCCCATGCTGCTCCGCAAGTGCGCTTGCACGGAGCCATCCGGTAACGCCGCCAATTTTCATCAAGTCAGGCATACACAGGTCGCAGGCCCCTGCGCCAAGTGCGAGACTCATTTCGTCGGGCCCGAACCAGTTCTCGCCCATTTGAACGGGGACATTCAATGCGTCGCGCACTTTCGCATGTCCTTCGTAATCTTGTTGCAACGTCGGCTCCTCCACCCACGACACGCCTTCCTGCTCCAGCACTTGGCCACGACGGATGGCTTCCGGGATCGTCAGACCCTGGTTGTAGTCGACCATGATCTGGACGTTGTCGCCGACCACCGCGCGGATGCTGCGGACCACCTTGATGTCCTCCTGAAGGGTGGGATAGCCGATCTTTGTCTTGATGGCAGTGAAGCCGGCTTCCGCTGCGCCCTTCGCCCGATGTGTCGCGAGTTCGACACCATCCATGCTGTGGCTGTCATAGGCAGGCAATGGTCGCGCGACGCCGCCGAGCAGCTCAACCAGCGGAAGTCCATGTAGTTTGGCCCTCGCATCCCACGCCGCCATATCGATGCCGGCCGTGGCCATTCGGACCAGACCTGTCATTCCGAGCAACCTGAATTTCGACTGCATCAGTTGGTCGATGTGACGAGGCGCCAGCGGCTGTCCTTCGATCACCGCCGCCAATTCATCCACCATTCGTTGGACCGGCTTCAATGCCAATGGCGTGTAGGTGAAGAGGTAGGCATGCCCTGTAACGCCGCTATCCGTGTGCAAGTCGAGCAGAACCAGCGGGGCGCTGGCCACCGTACCGACAGCAGTTTTAACCGGGTATTCCAGAGGGACGTTCACTGCCCGCGTGCGCAATCCAACGATTTTCGTTTCGCTCATCATCGCTCCATCACATCCGTCTCGTACTTCACTGCATTTGCTCCCGCATCTTCGCGCGCGTTGTCAGTCCAGACATAGTCTTTGGACAACATCGGAACGCAAGGGCAACCGATTTGAGCAAGCGTCCTGTCAATCTCGTCTTTCATGATTTCCAGCACTGCGTCTACTCCACGCGCTCCATCCGCAGCGAGTCCGTACAAGGTCGCGCGGCCGAGCAGCACAGCTTTCGCTCCCTTTGCGAGTGCCTTGACAATATCGGAGCCTCGTCGAATTCCGCTGTCGAGCAGAACGGGAGCACGAAGCCGAGCGGCGGTCGGCTCGAGTGCTTCCAGTGGCGCGATGGCGCTATCAAGCTGGCGGCCGCCGTGGTTCGAGAGAATCACCCCGTCCGCGCCGAGCGCTATGCACCGCTCGGCATCGTCGGGGCGGCTAATCCCCTTGATGAGGAGCTTGTGCGGCCAGAGGCTTCGCAGCCACGACAGGTCGTCCCAGGAAAAGCTCGCATCCATCTGCCGGCTCATCAACGCTGCCTGCAGTTCGGTATCCTGCACGTCATCGCTGGCAAAGTTCGCGAGCTGCGGCACGCCCTTGCGTACGAGGTCAAATGACCAGCGGGGGTGAAGAGCGCCATCGAGAATCGTTTTGGGGCTGTAGCTCATCGGCAGCCCGAAACCGTTCCTGATATCGCGCTCACGCTTTCCGTTCACGGCGACGTCGGTCGTCAAAATCAGCGTGGTGTATCCAGCGTTCAACGCGCGCTTGACTAGTATCTCAGCCAGCTTCCGGTGCACGACGTAGAGCTGAAACCAGAGCTCGCCTCCAGATGCCTTTGCTACGGCCTCGATTGAGGCTGTGGATGCGGTCGACAACGCAAACGGAATCCCAAATTTTTCCGCTGCGCGAGCCAGCACGAGGTCGCCCTCTGGCCAGAGAATGCCGTTCAACCCGGTCGGGGCTATGACAAACGGCGCGCTCAAGCGCTTGCCGAAGAGCGTTGTCTCAATGCTCCGCTTACTGACGTCGACCAGACGGCGCGGTTGGAACCGGACGCTATCGAAGACTTGCCGGTTGTGCTTCAAACCGAGTCATCTTCTGCGCCGCCTTCGAGATAATCAAACACCATTCGAGGCAGCCGCTTCTTCGCCAGGAGACGAAAGTCGGCTACGTTCACAGGCTTGCTCATTTCACATTCCTCTGCTTGCTTACGCCGTACGCGTCTCGACTTCGATGAGCACCGGCTTTTTGCTGGCAAGCGCCTCGCGCAGCGCAGAGGTCAACGTTGCACTGGAGTCCGCATGCAGAGCGTCCACACCGTATCCACGAGCGAGAGCACAGAAGTCTAGGCCGGGCACATCAAGTCCAGGTACGTCTTCGACCTGAAGAACGCCTGCGAACCAGCGCAACGCGCCATAGGTGCCGTTCTTCATGATGATGAAAATTGCAGGGATTTCGTATTGAGCTGCGGTCCAGAGCGCTTGGATGCCGTAATTCGCAGAACCGTCGCCAATCACGCCGATAACTTGCCGTTCCGGCTTCGCCAATTGAATGCCCACGGCAGCCGGAAGCGCGAACCCTAGTCCGCCGGCAGCAGCAAAGTAATAGCTTCCCTGCTCCGTCATGCGCAGGCGCTGCCATAGGATGTTCGTGGTCGAGGTGGACTCATTGACGTAAATGGCGTCACGTGGAGCCATTTCATCGAGGATGTCGAATACGCGCTCCGGCGTAAGCGGACCGGGCGCTTCAGGCGCCGGCTCCGGTCGACGCGTTGCAGCGGGTAGCGCACGGGTGCTCTGAGAAACTTTCTCGCTAAGCGCCCGAATCGTCAGTGCCACATCTGCAATGATTGCATCGCCCATCGGGGCACGAGTCGCTTCGTTGATGTCGCAGGTGATAGCGATAAGGCGGGTGCCCTTAGGCAGGTATTCGCCCGGCTCATATTGGTGATACCGGAACACTGGCGCGCCGACGACGAGCACCAGGTCATGGCCGTCGAGGATACGGCTGATGCTGGCGATACCGGCCGGCAACAATCCACGAAAGCACGCATGCGTAGTCGGAAACGCGCAGCGAGGAGCAGACGGAGCCATCCATACCGGCATCGAAAGTTTTTCGGCAAGCGCGACAGCGAATGCGTTTGCGTTGCTAGCATCAACGTCGGGGCCAACAACCATAGCAGGGTTGCAGGCGCCTTCCAGCGATTCAACCAAATCTGCCAGCGCTTCTGCGGACGGCAACCCTGCCAGCTCGACACGACGCTTCGCCAGATGTTCTACACCGGGGCCCGCCTCCTGTTTCCAGTCGTCGTATGGCACCGAGACGTACACCGGGCCAGCAGCAGGCATAGCGGCCGTATGAATAGCGCGGCTCAACGCGAGAGGGACCTCTTGTGCACAACTGGGCTCGCAACTCCACTTCACCAGCGGACGAGGGAGCGCCGCCGCGTCCACGTTTGCCAGCAGTGCTTCGACCCCCATCATTGTACGAACCTGCTGCCCGGCCGTTACGACCAGCGGCGTATGCGAATTCCATGCATTCGCGAGCGCACCCATTGCGTTACCGGTTCCCGCGGCTGAGTGCAGATTCACGAATCCGGGGCGGCCGGTCGCTTGCGCGTAACCGTCAGCCATTCCTACGACAGCCGCCTCCTGAAGGCCCAGGATGTAGCGAAAGTCCTTCGGGAAATCTTTGAGAAACGGCAACTCGTTTGAGCCGGGGTTGCCGAAGAAAGTGGTCAATCCTTGCTCGCGAAGGATTTCGTAACATGCTTGGTGAACGGTGGTCATGAGATTTCTTCCTAGTCAACACACCGATGCTAGGACCCGGTATAAAATAAATCAAATCATCTATTTTTAGATTAAGTAATAGATGTTGTCTATATAGGCCAATCATCGTGACCACAACCGACCTGAACCTCATTCGCGCCTTTGTCGCTATCTACGAGACGGGCAGTGTGAGTGCGGCAGCGAAGCGTCTGAATATCACGCAACCGTCGGTCAGTCATTCGCTGAGCCGGCTTCGAGACTTGCTACAAGACCCGCTCTTCACGCGCACGCGTGAAGGAATGATTCCGACGTTCAACGCCACCCAGCTTTTTCATGCGTTCAAGAGCGCACTGGACAGCATCGAGACGGCTATATCGACCACTCGCAATTTTGACCCGACGCAGTCAACCCGCTGCTTCCGGCTTGCGTTGTCCGACCTCGGGGAGCTCTATTTCCTGCCGTTTCTTGTCAAGGAACTGCAGACAATCGCGCCCTCGATGGCACTGGAAATCGTGCAACTCGACAGCGAGCGCATCTCCGAATGGCTGACGACCGGAAGCGTTGACGCTGCCGTCGGAAACCTGCAACTCACGGGCGGGCAGGCGAGAAAGCGAACGTTATTCACGGAGACCTACTCTTGCCTGCTGAGTGCCAAGCATCCGCTCATTGGTGAAACGTTGAACCTGCAAGAATATGTCTCAGCAAACCACGTCGTGGTCGCGCCGTTTTCAGGACACCACTTGGTGGAGGACGTGATGACGGAGATGGGGCTGTCCAGACGAATTGCACTTCGCGTACCGCACTTCACGAATATCGTTGCAGTCATTGCGTCCACCGACCTTGTCCTGACGCTCCCAACCCGCGTTGCACATGCTTTCGCTAGCGACGGAAGAATGCGAACGCTGGCATTGCCGTTTCCGATTTCGTCGTTTGACGTCAATCTCTACTGGCAGCCTCACACGGAAGACTCCGCGGCTCAGCAATGGTTTTGCGACACGATCACCCGTACATTGAGCGGAGTTTGACGTGTCACACATGCTGAGTTCAACGATTCCTTTCCGCGCGGCATGAATCTTGGAAGCCCGTGATGGGGGTCACCGCCTCCGCTGGCGCCTCCAGCGTCTGAGAGAGTGAGCGACCCTTGACGACTATTCGCCCGCTTCCTTTCCAGGTCCTGGTTGCTCGCCAGGCGGCGCAAACGTCGTGTGCAGCTCTTCTGGCAAAGACTCCTGCTCGAAGTTGTGCACACGTGCCGAGGGCTTGCGATTAAAAAGCAGGCGCAAGACGTCCGGTCGCGAGTAATGGCCGACCGGGTCGTACGCGGCCTTTGCGACGCCAATCATGCCTAGGTCAACATCTGCGTAGAGCAACCCCTCCTCGGTCTCGCCGAGCGGATTGCAAAGCGGTGCGCCATCGGGCCCATAGATCATCGCGAAGCCGCCGCCTTCCGTTAATAGCGGAGCCTTCGCCGGTGTGTCGATAAGGATCTCCAGCATCGCCTTTGACACCGTGGCGCACGGCGCCAGCACGAAGCATTGGCCTTCAAGCGCGTACACCTGGCTGGCCGCATTATTCGCCTGCGCACTGAGCTGGAACGCAGCCCCCCGATAGACCGAGAAACTCGGCCACGCGGCAACGTGAATCTGTTCGTGCTGAGAGAACATCGCGAATTTCGATAACGGCTGAATGTGCTCTGCGCAGCAAAGCGCTCCCAGGCGCCCAAGTGAAGTGTCGTGTACCGCGAGGTCACTTCCATCACCTTCGCCATACACGGTGCGCTCGGCGTGAGTGGGTTTCAGCTTCCTTCGAGTCGCTACAACCTTGCCGTTGTCATCGATGATTGCCTGCGCGAGGTACAGCGTGCCATTCGAGCGCTCGGAGAAACCCAGCACCACATGAATCCTGTTCCTGGCTGCGGCGAACTTCAGTCTTTCGAAATGCTCGCTGCCAATCACGAGCGAATTTTCGAAGTAGCGTCGAACGAACTGCATGCCCCATGCCGGCGAGTCTAGCCATATCCACCAGGGATAGCCAGGGAGCCATACTTCGGGGAACGCGATGAGCGACGCGCCGGCGGCCGACGCTTCTTCAATCAGTTGAATGGCTCTTGCAACGCCCTTTTCAAGGTCGAGGAATTCGGGGGCGGCCTGCACGACCGCGACCTTAAACTGCGTGACTACATTGCCCGACATAACCCCTCCGAAAATAATTTAGCTTCAAACATAAAACTGCCGACGAATCAGAAAAAACCCAGCTTGATGACCATCGCTGGCGCATCTATAGATGGTTTTCATAATGCAATATAGAAGGACTCTATATTTTCCGAGCCACTACATTTAACCAAATCTTCGCCCTACTATCTGGTTTATGGCGCTATCCTAGATGGGCAAAAAAAGCACCTCTTGACTGGGGCTGTCGCAATACCAGGACAAACGTCTCATTGCGCTGCAGCGCCTCGCCCCGACACACCGAACTCGGCGTATTTCTTGATTCTTGTGAGACCCCTATCCTGCCTAAGCTGAGGCAACACCGTCAGCATAAAGAGAACATTGATGTGAAGACTTATTCAATTACCGAGGCTGGTCCAGTGTCTGCAAAGATCGATGAATGGCTGCACCTTCTTGGGCAGTTGTTCGTCAGACTCGAATACATTCGTACCGATGTTAATGCGGATAAGGAACTGACCGCTCAAGTCGAGAGCCGCACATTTTCTGACCTCTTGTTGCATCAGGTAACGTCGACGAAGCAGTCACTGAAGAGAACACCTCAACGCGCAATGGACAGCGAAGGCGAATTCTTCCTGGTTGCGATGCAAGTAAGCGGTGTTGGTGAGGTCAAACAAGACGGTCGTGCAGTGGTACTGGCCCCAGGCGACTTCGCCATGTACGACACTACCACGGCATACAACCTCGACTTCAGCGCGGAGTTCCGACAAGTGGTAGTTAGCGTGCCCCGCGAGCATTTGCGCGCCCATGTCCCCGGCGCAGAAAATCTGACCGCCTGCAAGATTTCGGGAGAACGACCGGTCGCGCGACTGCTCTCAGCTATCGTCAGCGGACTTCCTCTTGCTATTGACGACTCCGGTCCCGATACCCACACACTTTTCTCAAAGGCCGTGCTGGACCTTATTGTCGCCAACCTCCGAAGCCTCCCCGAGTTCTCGGAGTCAAGTGGGGGAAAATTGAAGCGCTATCACGAGGAGCGAATCAAGTCCCACATCAGAGAGAATATTTCTGATTCAGGACTGAGTGTCGCGAAGATTGCTGAAACCCTTGATATGTCGATCAGTTCGCTCTATCGCGCATTTGAGGGGCAAGCCACATCTGTCGCCGAAATGATTTGGCAAGAGCGGCTGAAGGCAGCCCGAACGGCGCTTCAAGACCGGTCGTGCGCGGGAAAGAGCATCAAGGAAATTGCGTTCGACTGGGGTTTCTCGGACCCGGCACATTTCAGCCGAACCTTCCGTCAGCACTTTGGGACAACACCTCGCGAGTTTCGGATGATGTCCCTCGCGGGTTGAACGTATCAATCCTTCCACGTTATGACTGACCGTCGTCTGCTCAGGTGATTGTCGACCTTGGCAGTATTCCACGAACAAAGAAGGCTTCCGCTTTGCGCACTTCAAGCCGAAGCCACTACCTTTGATTTTACGCTGCTCTATCATTGGCAATATCAATAGCTCGTTATTAAAAATCTCTATATCGCTGGATTCCATTTGTTTGGGCATACGTTCACTCCCCCGAAGTGGCGTGATCTCCAAGGAGCGACAACGACATTCTTTTTAGTGCAGCGGGAAATCAACAACAGTTCATCCAATGTCTCCAATACTGTTGTTGGCCCGACACAGTCGCAGCCACCACTTCCCGAATATTTATGTCGAAGCTAGTCTGCTTTTCATTGAAGGGCGCGAGGGGGGGGCACTACCGGTCATTCATTGATTTATGCAGCCCCTCGTAACGACCAAAATGACAGCACGGTGGGCCGCGACGGCTCGTTCATTCTAGTCAGACATCACCAGATATTCTGCGGCTATATCTGCTTATAGATGACATGTATAGCCCAGGTATTGACGGCAAGCCCTGATGCTCATGTGAGGCAGCTCTCAGGGGTCGATGCAAAGCAATTGCTCACGACCGCGAACCCGACCTCAATCCAGAGATGGCGAAGAGTGAGGATTCAGCTCTTAATATGTGAAAGGCATCAGACTGAAAGCCGCAATGAACCTATCTACGTCCGACATAACGCTTGAAGAAATCCGCCTGTTTGGCGACATTGTTGCCCAGCTCGAGGAGTTGGGGCCGATTGTCGACATCCGGAGCGTCATGCTGCCTGCGATAACCCGGCTACTCCGTTCGGATTTCGCCGCATCCTTTGATTACGACGATAAATCGAGACTGTGGCAGAACGGCTTCTCGTTCAACGTCAACAAGTCGCTCGTAACTCGTTACGAGACGTGGTTCCAGCATAACGACCCGATGACGATGCAACTCGCCGACCGACGGGTCGCGACATATGTTGAAGAAGTCATCTGTCGACGTGACCTCGAACATACTGAGTTTTACAACGATTTCCTGCGGCCTGAAGGCTTTCATCATGGAATCAACGTGTACTCCTTCGAGGCGAACACGCACGTCGGTGACCTCCGCATCTGGCGAGCCAAAGGGCGTCCCGACTTCACGGAGCGGGACAAAATCCTGTTGAATGGAATCGAACCGTTTTTTAGGAGGGCGCTCACACGCCAACGCTGCAACTGCACTGGACTCACTGACCGTGAGAATGACGTAGCGCAGCTTGTCGCGACTGGGTGCACCGACAAGGAAATCTCGCGCACCTTAGGAATAGAGCTTTCGACTGTGCGTACTCATCTGAGACGCGTCATGGTCAAGAAAGGGGTCACGAATAGGTCCAAGCTCGCGGCGGTTATCGCCTGACGCTAGCGCCACGAGGTCGCTGACGGGACGGCAGCCGAAAGTTTAATCACAACAGTGTCCAGCTGAACGTCGTGCTCAAGCGGCGAAAGTGCGGCACATACTCATGCTGCGAGCGGTGAGAGGGTTGATGCCGAGCGATCGTTCGGGTCACACTTTTTGATGATGCGCATCAAAACCAGCAACGCATACCCTATGGTCATCACTGTCACATGGAATGCTGGCGATGCCGTACACAGACCCCCTGTCCCTCACTGAAGCAAGAACAGCTCTGCTGCGCCGGGAGTTCACGTGCGTCGAATATGCGTATGAATTGATTGAGCGGCATACCTATTGGCGCAACCTCAACGGCTTCGCTTATTTCGACGAAAGCCGCCTTCTAGCTGAAGCAGCTCGCTCTGACCGGGAACTTAAGCGGTCAAACTCTCCGCGACTTTTGCTAGGTTTGCCTATCGCCGTTAAGGACAACATCAACACGGCATCAATGCCGACTGGCGGCGGAACGATGGCGCTGCGGACGATGATGCCCCCACAGACCGCGCCGACGTTAGTCAGACTGTTGAAGCACGGGGCATTGGTCGCCGGAAAGGCGAACATGCATGAGTTGGCCTTCGGCGTTTCTAATAACAATCGAGTCATGGGTTCTGTTAGGAATCCATATGATATCACTCGAATTCCGGGCGGTAGCAGCGGAGGCTCTGGCGCCCTGGTAGGTGCCGGGGTCGTTCCTGCGGCGCTCGGAACAGATACAGGCGGTTCTGTGCGGATTCCCGCAGCGCTGTGTGGCGCAGTAGGCTTCCGCCCAAGTCAGGGTCGTTATCTATCGGGCGGCGTCGTTCCCATTTCCAGCACTCGCGATACCGTAGGTCCTATCGCACGTTCCGTCGAGGACATCGCGCTGCTTGACGCCATCCTTGCTGGTACCACCGCGTTTTCTGCCAAGCGCAACGCGACGCGACCCATTCGTCTCTTGATACCACGGACAACCTTCTGGCGCGGTCTCGCGCCGGACGTCGAAGAAGTGGCAAATGCTGCTCTCTCCAAGCTCGAGCAGTCCGGTGTGGAATTAATAGAGGTCGACTTAAACGCGTACCCCGGCTTCTTTGATGAAGGACTGGCAACCATCGCCATGTACGAGTTCCCCGCGTCGATGCGCGAATATCTTGAAGAGTGCGGATACAACCTGACAGTCGAGGACATCGTCGCTGAAATTGGCAGCCCGGACGTCGCCGAACTGGCGCACCGCATTCTGGGTCCTGATGGTATTGGCGAACCGTCCTACAAGGCTGCTCTTGAGAAGAGAGCCGTTTCACGGGCCGCCTACGAAAAGTGCCTCACCGACAACCACGCTGATGCTCTTGTATTTCCGACGACGGTGAATACCGCATGTCCGATCGCGTCGGGCGATTCCATAGTCTTGAACGGCGAAACCGTCCCCGTCTTCCCGACATACATCCGAAACACTGAGCCAGGAAGCAACGCTGGCGTGCCAGGCATCACTCTCCCCGCGGGTTTGACACTAACCGGCTTGCCCGTAGGCTTGGCCCTTGACGGTGCGCCCGGCACTGACCGCGAGCTCATCGCGATATCGCTGGACATTGAGAAGGTCCTGGGCCGGATTCTCCCACCCAGTCAAGCCTACGGGCTGGTCATCAAGAACCCCTAGAAGCGCGCCCCTTAAAGAGTTCGGAGCACAAAATGAATCGACGTAATTTCCTTAAAAATTCCGCCCTCGCCGCCGTCGGGACGAGTGTCGCTGGCCCTCTGTTCAGCGGCGCCGCACGGGCGGCTGGAAAGCCACTGAAAGTAGCGGTGATGGCTAACATGAGCGGGCCAGCCGCGTTCTTCGGGCAGGCGTGCAAGAATTGCGCGACACTCGCCGTCGCTGACATCAATGCGCGAGGAGGCGTTCTGGGCCGTCCGCTCGAGCTCCTCGTTGGAGATGCCGGGACAGCACCCGCGGAGGCCGCACAGACCGCGCTTCGCCTCTGGAGACGAGACGGTGCCGAGGTGTTCGTCGGCTCTCACGACAGCGCTGTTCGCAATGCACTAGAAGGTGTCTTCCGCGGGAAAATTCCCTATTTCTACACACCTGTCTACGAAGGCTCGGACTGCGCACCCGGGACCTTCTTCCTTGGCGAAACACCCAAACAGCAAATCGCGCCAGTCATTCCGTATCTGACCCTGCAGAACAAGGTCAAGCGGTGGTATTTCGTTGGCAACGACTACATCTGGCCGCACAAGTCCAATGCTGTTGCCCGAACGTTAGTAGAGAGTGCTGGGGGCACAGTTGTCGGCGAAGAATACGTTCCCTTCACGGTCGACAACTTCGATTCGACTCTTGTAAAGATCCGGGACAGCGGTGCAGATGCCGTATTCATCACGCTCGTCGGTGGATCATCGGTCACCTTCAATCGCGCCTTCGCAAGCTTTGGTTTGAGCGACAAGGTGCTCCGCTACGGCACCCTGCTTGAAGAAAATACGATTGCTGGTATCGGCGCGCAAGGCACCGACAACCTGTACTGCGCGTCGGGCTTCTTCTCCGATGGGAAGACGCCGTCTATCCAGGCATTTATGACCAGGTATCACAGCTCGTTCGGCAAAACGTCTGTCTTGAGCGGCGTCGGCGAATCGGTGATCGAGGGTTTCATGATGTTCGACGCTATCGCAGCCAAAGCCAAATCAACTGAAGTTGCGGCCCTGGCGAGTGCCTCCGAGGGAGCAACCTATGACGGTCCTCGCGGAAAAATCACCATGAAGGGAAGGAACGCAACCTCCGATATCTACCTCGCCAAAGCGAACGGAACCACCTACGACATCGTCAAAACGTTCCCGCAAATGGATTCCGGCGAGGTTTGCCCCCTTGACCATTCCACACCCTGAGCTAGCTATGTTGATCTCGTACTCCTTGAACATCGGGTACGCCTGCGCTGCACTCATCATGACGACCCTGGGACTTGCCATCGTGTTCGGGCTACTCGGCGTACTGAACATGGCGCATGGCGAATTTCTGATGATTGGTGCTTACGCCGTCGTCGTGGTCCAGCATGCGCACCTCCCGACCGCCCTGGCGTTACCCCTCGCGGCAGGGGTCTGCGGCGTACTCGGGTGGCTGGTGGAGCGGCTGCTAATCCGGCCTCTTTATCAGCGTCCGTTCGACACTCTGCTCGCAACGTGGGGACTCTCAGTGATGTTGAGAGAAGCTATTGCAGCCATATTCGGACGAGGCTATCAAGACGTGACAGGGGTAACTTCCAATCCTGTTAGCGTTTTTGGAACCGCCTATCCTTTGTATCGGCTGCTGATTATCGTAGGTGTTGCTGCTGCAGTTATCGGTCTCGCTGTCTGGTATTCCCGAAGTCAAGCTGGAGCAAGGATAAAGGCGATGGCGAGCAATGCACCCCTTGCTCGCGCCGCAGGCATCAACACCACCCTACTCGCTAGCGGCACCTTCATCACTGGGGTTGTGGTCGCTGGAATCGGGGGTGTAATTCTCGCGCCAATTGTTCGTGTCGAACCGTACATGGGTCTCGACTACCTTCTAACGTCATTTTTCGTGCTGGTTGTTGGAGGACTCGGGAGTCTTCTCGGCCTTGTGACCGGAACTATTGCAATTGGTGGAACTCAGTCAATTGTTTCGGGTGTGCTGGACCAAACCGCGGGCTACACGGCCGTACTCATCCTCTCGATTTATTTTCTCTGGAGCAAGCCGAATGGCCTCATCGCGCGCTCTTGAGCTGATCGCACAGGCGGTCATTGCATGCATCCTGCTCACTGTACCGCTCTGGGCTGGAGACTACAGCGCAACGCAGGTTGGCCTGCTTCTACTTTACGGAATGGGCGCGCAAAGTGTTGCCCTGTGTTGGGGAAGAGCAGGTTTCCTACCGTTGGGGCAGGCCTTGTTTTTTGGCGTTGCAGCGTACTTGAGCGCCTACACCCTAAAATGGATGACACCCAGCTACGGCTTACTCGCTGTAGTCGGGGTAATACTGGCAGCACTTTTGTCAGGTGTTTTTGCCTACCTCATTGGTCTCCTCGTCTTTGCACGTCGCATCGATAGCGGCCCATTTTTCTCGCTCATCACTCTTGCGTTGAGCATGCTCGGTTTCCTGCTTGCTAACCAGTGCAGCTCAATTACAGGGGGCTTCAACGGTCTAGCGGATGTGCCAGACATACCGCTAACGGAGAAATACGGAAACCTTTACTACGTCATCACAATATGCGCGATTCTCGTTACCGCGTTTCTCACCTGGCTCGTCAAGCGCCCCGTAGGAGTGCTGTGGAGCGCAGTTGCGGAAAACGAAAATAGACTCCAATTTTTTGGTTTTGCAACGCATAGACTGAAAGCTGCCGCATTTGGAATTGGAGCCGGCATAGCGGGACTTGGCGGGGCATTGTATGCCCCTCACGAAGGGATTGTGACACCACAGTCGTTAGGACCCGACCTTTCAGCACAGTTCGTCATATGGGCAGCCGTGGGTGGAAGACGAAGTCCACTCGGCGCGCAGCTGGGCGCTCTGGTTATCGGATTACTGGCGGCACAATGGCGGGACCAGTTCTCCTTTTGGGAAGTCTTCATCGCCGCAGTATTCATTGTGGTGGTGAGGTTTTTCCCGGAGGGACTTGCGGGTATCGGTCACTTGATTTCAAGGGGCATTGCAAGCTCGAAGGTGCTGCAATTGACTGTTAGCGATTGGGTCGCGGCGCCCGAGCTGAAGCACAGACTATACGCAGATACCTCTCGACCAGTCCTGCAGTTCGACGAAGTGGAGGTTTCTCAAAGCGGAGTCGGCATCTTAAATGGCTTGAGCCTCGCTGTAGCGGGTGCGGGCATTAGCTGTGTTATTGGACCGAACGGCGCAGGCAAGACATCCTCCTTCAATGCGATGACGGGTCGTTTGCCCGTGAAGTCCGGCCAAATCATCGTCTATGGTGAAGCCGTTGTGGGTCTTCAAGCCTGGGAGGTTTCGCGTCTTGGCGTGGGCCGCAAATTCCAGATTCCATCTGTCTTCGACCGTCTGTCTGTCGAAGACAATATGCGGGTAGCCATTTGGGCCAACAGGATACGGACTGTCGACATGCTGAAATCGGATCCATTGCACTGGAATTCGCCTGCAAGAGCCCGAGCGCAGAATCGCTTCCTGTTCATCGAAGAACAGTTGAAGAACAACGCGGGAGCGCTGTCGCAAGGCATGCGTCAAATGCTTGAGTTCGCGATGGTCGCGACCATGGAGCCGAAGCTCTTTCTGTTGGATGAGCCATGCGCCGGCTTGTCGGCGCACGAGACACATCAGATGATGACTGCCATCAAGGCAACGGTTGAGGAGGGTCGGGCCTCGGCGTTGGTAATCGAACACGACATGAGCGCGCTCGAGCGCATTGCGGACAACGTGATTGTCTTGCATCAGGGCAAGCGGCTCGCAGTGGGTTCGCTTGACGAGATCAAGGCATCGAGCGAAGTGCGGGCTGTATACGCAGGAGGTCGCAAATGATTGACGCCATGACCTCATCAATGGTCTTTAGCGATATTGTCGCCGGCTACGGCGACACGATGGTTTTGCGCGGTGTTTCAGCGGAAATCCGTCGCGGCGAGGTGTTGGGAATACTTGGAAGAAACGGCGTCGGCAAGTCGACACTAATGCGCGCCCTCACTGGAAATATTCCGCTCACCAGAGGGGATGTGACCTGGAAGGATGCAAGTATCGCGCGCTTTCCGGCCCATGCCCGCCGCGGCCTTGGCATCAGTTATGCTCCGCAGGAGCGCCTGATCTTTGATGCGCTCTCTGTCGCCGACAATTTGACAATTGGATTCGCCGACAGGAGCCTTGCACGCTTCGATACCGCTCTGCAATCTTTCCCACGCATCAGGGAGCGATTGCAGCAGCAGGCGGGAAAGCTGAGCGGCGGTGAAAAGAAACTCTTATCGTTCACCCGAGTGATTAGCGAACGCTCCGCATTGACGCTGATTGATGAACCCTCGGAAGGCGTCCAGCAAGAAAACCTCGAGCGGATGGCTGCTCTCATCCGGCAACGGACGGCAGAGGGCGCATCGTTTGTCGTCGTCGAACAGAACATCACTTTCCTTGCATCAATTGCAGACCATTTCCTCGCTTTGGACCATGGTGAACCCGTGTTGCGCGCGTCGGTCGGTGAAGTGACCAAAGAAAGTCTGGAAGCGGTTCTCCACGTGTAGGTGCTTACATTCTGGGCGTGTCGTCCAGCCATCGCCTTGACTGCAACGTATAGTCATCGCAGGTTAAAGGACGAGATAAAACGGGGACGTGAAAATTTGCCCGGACACGTCCATTGTATGAAAGGACATGTCAGGGCGCGCCCGTACGAGGGTCGCGTTCGCGACGACTAGGTCGACGATATTCGTAACGCTGCGCAAGCACGAACGGCGCGAGATACGGGTCAAGCAAGCGAGCCATTTGCTAAGGAGACTACGTTAGTCTGACTGGCAAACGCTTCGCTGCATATAGTGCGGCGCCTCAAACTGAGGGACGAGGCATACCGGCGATAACGAAGTATCTTGACCACCAAACCGTGGCAAAAAAGGAGGGCTAGTGCCCTCCGTAATTTCATGGAACACCGAACCTCGCGTTATTTTGGGGGTGACTGACCTTGCTGAACCTTTTTCTCGGCGCTTTCAACATTTTGCGGATAGTTGGGATCATTCTGACCCGGTCGATAGCCGGAGTCTTCCAGCTTTTTCAAATCAGCATTCTTCTTCGCACGAGCCAGCTTTCGCTGGTGTTTGCGTTCTGCTTTCGCCGCGGCCTTGCTAGGAATCCCTTGATCAGACACTGAGGCATTGGACGGGTTTGCGTCCGAATTTTCTTGAGCGTACGCCCCTGGATTGCAGAACGAAGTAACAATGCAAACTATGAGGACAATTTTTAAATATCTCATTGGCAATTCTCCGGGATTTTCGATACACGAGCAGTGGATAGCAACGGTGGGCGGATACCTGCGACTCCAGGAATCGCATCAATCGCCTCGTTGCTTGATAGAAGTGCCTAACATCGCGGGTAGCGTGCGTCGCGTTAGAACAAGTGCCGGATACCGACTCGTACAGCGCTTTGTGTATTGGAGCTCGATGGCGAACCGAACGCAGCTTCAATCTGTGCTTTGTATGCGTAGTCGTGCCCAAGCACACCCACAATGTAAGCATCCGTTCTCTTTGAAAGGATGTAGTCCGCGCCCAGAATAAACGTATTGGCGCTGCCGAGGTCATTGTTCCGGAGTTGCAGTGTGTACCCCCCAGAGAGCGCCAGGTCCGGCCTGATGTAGTACTGCAATCCGGTCTCAATGGTAGTAGCTCGAGGTTTTGTCGCAGATGAAAGCTCAGCGCTAGCGACGTTGCCTACCACTCGCAACGCGCCCAGAGTGTAGCTTGCGCCCCCAGCCCACACCGTTTCGTTAGCGTCGTTTGTCTTGTTGTGCTGCGAGAAGTACGCCACTGAAGCGGCGAGACCACCGTGATTGTAATTAAGAATATAATTCTGAATGCTATCAGTACCGAGTGACCCAGGTTGATTTCCAAACGCATACATCGCGCCCGCGCTGAAACCACCCAGACTAGGCGATAAATACTTCACGGCGTTGTTGACCTGATCTCCCCAAACACGGTTGTCAAGAATGTAACCGCCCGATGCGTACGAAGAGAGCCCCCACCCAAGAAGTCCGGAGGGTGTAACTACAGCGTTCGAATAGAACGCAAAAGTTTCGCCAATAAAATCGAAGTCTCTCCCCATAGTGAGTTTTCCCCATGGACCTGAGAGACCGACGTATGCTTTTCTGTTGAAGATGGAGCCATTCTGAATCAGGGAGCCGTTTGAGAGCTGAAATCCGTTTTCCAGGTCAAAGATTGCGCTCGTGCCGCCGCCGAGGTCCTCGACGCCCTTCAAACCCCACTGCGTAGGTTGAGGTATGCCGTCCTGGAACTGTACGGCGCCGCCGTGAGCGGTCGAGCTGCCAGTATTATTTGTATAGGTTATCCCTGCATCCAGCACACCGTACAGGGTCACTGACGACTGAGCGTGAGCGTAGCTGCACATAGTTAAGGCAGCTGTTCCCGCAAGTATTGTACGTTTCATTTTTTCGCTGTCCTTCGCTTAATCCCACCTGATTTAAAAATATGACGAACGAACGTCCGACATGTCGAGCTCTGTCGGACGCGCGTTCGAATCTGGTAATAGCGTGCTGCCCTTGAGAAAGTGCGAATCACACTCATCACTCAAACAGACTTTATTGAAGGATTTTTTTCGCCAGCATCATCAATAGTGACGATTTCAGGTTCGCCATGAGGTGTGGGCAGGAACCGGCATGTCAGGGCACGACAGTGCTGTCGGATGAGAATTAAAGTGAAAACTGCTGACGTGGTTAGCAAAAAAACCGGGTGACTTTGGCCATAGCGTGCGTGCTCGATCTGCGCTGTCCTCGATCGCCGCCCGAGGCTGCCGCTCAAGTCCTACGGTACTGATGCCCGTAGACCGGCCCAATGCGGACACTCGCCTGAGCAATCTTCTGATTTGGCACGGTGCGGTTTCCACGACTGCTTGGGCTGGCAAGCAATTGTTATCGAGCAGTTCTCGTTGACGAGAGGTCGTTGAGTACGATCGTGAATTGGGCATCATTGCTGATGCAATCAGCTTTCAGAGTTCGCCGAGGGTAACGGTGATCGCGTTTGCGACATATAGCCCGGGGCCGAGTCCCGTTTTGTTCCGCGGATTTCGCGACGACGATATGTTGAAGGGACTTGTCATAGGCCCGTGCGTGAGTGAAGCGTCAACCGGGATTTAGTATGTGATCTCGATACACCGTTGAGCGCTGCAGCGGCTCGCGCTTGGCTTGATCGGAAATGCATATCGCCATGATGCCGGGCGTTGCGAAGCAGGTTCGAGACAGCTTCTACAAGACCAGTCTCCGTCGTCTCAGTTGGCAAGCCATCCTTGAAAACCCTGCAAATTTCCCTCAGAGCCGACCTCAAAGAATGGTGATCGTGGACGACAACCTCGATGCGCTTGAATCGACGAAGATGCTACTGGAACTCCACGGTCACGGGATAATTCTCCCGTTTGACGCGGACTTCTGCAACGTGAGCAGCGGATCGGTCCTTTCGCCGATCTAAATGCATGGCTGGTGACCCGGTGCCAATTGTTGTGGAGCAAGCGAAGCCTCCGGGCTATAGAGACCTGAGCGTTGCCGCCGTGTTCGAGCAAGAGCGCGCCCGTCTGATGCCAATGCCGACACGGTTTGACGCTTATGTTGAACGCGCGGTACAGGTGTCGTCGAGCTGTCTGGTGGTGGTTGGACGCAACCACTACTCGGTGCCATGCGAATCTGCAGGCCAGATGCTCAGCACGCGGCTCTGTCCTGGCCACGTCGTTGTGGTGGGCGATGACGCCATGGTGGCTGAACACGTGCGGCTGGTTGATGAAGGTCCGGTGCGATACTGCTAGCAGCATCACATCCCGCTGATCCAGCGCGAGCCCGCCGCACTGCGCACAGTGCGTCGTTCCTAGATATGCCCGAACCGCTGCAACGCCTGCGCCGAGCTCTGCTGCGCGAGACGGGTGACGACCGGGTGGTAGCGAAGGTTCTGGCGCCGGTACCGGAGAGTGCGGAGAGCCGTCTGGATGCCGGGCTGATTGCGGCCGAGATGGCACTGGAGCAGCCCGCCAGCATCGAGCATGGGGTGAAGGTTCTGCCGCGCATCCCAGTGTGAAGATGCCGACTAAGATCGATACGGCGTTGGAACTGGCAACACCCACTGGCCAATACGTCGCGCTATGACGGGCTGCATTCCGCACAGCAACTGAGGAAGTTAGCTCGTGTGTGATCTGATCGTCGAACTCAAACAGTTGCGGCTGGATGGCATGGCTGCCGGCTGGGCCGAACTGCTCGAACAGGGTGACGTCGAAGTGGTGTCTTCGCAGTGGCTGCTTGAACGGATGCTGTAGGCCAAGGGTGCCGATCGCGCCGTGTGTTCGGTCAGCCATCAGATGAACGCGGCGAACTTCCCGGTCCATCGCGATATGGCCGGCTTCGACTTCGGCGCTTCAGCGGCCGATCGCCAACTAGTCATGCAGCTGGCCGGCATGACGTTCACCGAGGGCGCGCACAACCTGTTCTGGTCGGAGGACCGGGCTCGGGCAATACGCATCCGGCGACCACCATCGGCGTGTCCGGCCGAATAACACCGTGATGGCCTTGATCGACGACCAGAAGCGGGTGCTGTACTGCAAGCGGCAGACCAATGACCTGGAGCTGATTGCGGCGGCGCTGGTACCTTATCGGACTGAACTATAGGGAGTAGTGTTTGCATGATGCGATTGGCAGATCGCCGCCGCATGCACCCCGACCTTCACAAAAGGGTGCGCCCGTTCAGTAAAGTTTGGTGGTCATCCGACGCGAAAGTAACGAAATGAAGGCCGTCTACAAGATCAAACCTGCTAGGCGTGATCTCATCGAGCATCGCGGTGCTGTATTCGGCGGCCGCCGAGCCAGTATCTAAGTTAGAGATCCTAATTCGCCTTCGATAGCCCGGTGCTAACGCGCAACTCGGCAACCTTGACATCGAGAAGCCCGGGATCAACGCCGCGCCGAACTGCGTCGATGACGGATTGAAGTTCCGCGAACATGGCACGAACAAAATCGGTGGTCTTCTTGCTGTCGCCGTGCAAGATCGTCTCGAGCAGCGCAATATGCGTGTCCACGGCCCGCTTCAGCGAAGACGAACCGGCTACGTAGGTAACATGCAGCCACCCGATGCGTCGATACAATGTCTGGAGCGGAGCTAAGGTGTTCTGAAGAAACAGCTCTCCGGAAGCCTTGACGATCGCTTCATTTAGCAGCCGATCGACGATATTGAAGCTGTCGATACTGAGATTTTCTCCGGCGTCTTTAAGATCGCGAATGAACCTAAGGAACATCTTTTGATCCTGAAGTGAGGCGCGTTCTGTCGCGAGCTTGCACGCGAAAACCTCCATCTCCGTACGCAATTCCAAAAGTGTGCGCTCCCGCGCGAGATCGACCGGAGCAATCGTCAGCCCTACGCGCGGACTGACGATGATTAACTGATTGACGGCTAGACGTTTGACCGCATCGTGGACTGGCGTGCGGCCGAACCCCGATATCTCCTCGAGCCTTTGCAAGGTAAGTCTCGAGCCCGGTGCGAGTCGCGTCGCAACGATCATTCCCTCTAGTCGATCGTATGCCGCTTCTGCAAGGCTTCCTCCTGACTCATTTGAGCGCTTTACCTCTGACAATTTAAATCCCGCCTTTTCGATCAAAGCTACCTAATTATCTGTCTGGCCGGGCAGAGTAAACCCCAGTGACTCCAGCCTTTACAGGTCAAAATTGCGTCTGTATTCTTCTCTGAAATTTCAGCTATAACATCTGAAATTTCAACGGAGACGATTGATATGTTAATTCTAACTGAGACGGCAAAGTCGCACCCGCCAAAGGGGCGTCGGCGCTGGTTAATTGGTTACCTGCTGGGTCTCGGTGTACTGGTCAACTATTTCGATCGCGTCAATCTGACCGTAGCCGGGACGACGATTGCCCATGAGTTTGGTTTTGGCCCCGGGGGACTCGGTATCTTGTTTAGTGCCTTTGGTCTGACCTATGGAATTTTGCAAATTCCGGCTGGTCTCTTGCTTGATCGGCTTGGGGTTACGCGAGTGATGCGGTGGAGCACGTTCCTGTGGGGCGTGGCGTCGATGATCACCGCGTTCTCCCTGGGAATGAAAACCCTCTTTTTGTCGAGGTTATTGCTGGGCGTAGCTGAAGCACCTGGATTCCCAGCGAACTCCAAAGCGACAGGATACTGGTTTCCCCGGACAGAGCGAGGACTCGCAACGGCCTTATTTGACGGGGCGGCTAAATTTTCCAATGTCATTGGCGTACCAGTGATCGCATTGTTGCTCGTCCATTTAGGATGGCGCGCCGCTTTTCTAGTAACTACCGCAATCAGCGTTGCGTATTTTTTGCTATTCAGAATTATGTATCGCGACCCGAGTCAGGACAAAAAATTGTCGGCGGAGGAGTACGCGTATATCAGGAGCGGCGGCGCGGCGATTGAAGGCGAAGCCGCAGCAGATACTTCGCACCTTTTCAGCTATCTCGTGAGGAATCGCAAGGTCTGGGGTCTATCAATCGGTTTTGCCGCCTATGGCTATGCGTTTGCGCTCTTCATCTTCTGGTTGCCTGGCTACCTGGTCACGGAAATGGGAATGGGCATTCTCAAATCGGCAACGTTCACAACCATCCCTTGGGTCTTTGCGACGATCTCCGATCTGCTCATCGGAGGATGGCTTATCGACCATCTCATCAAAAGAGGTTTCGACGAATCGAAAGTGCGCAAATCCATCATCGTGATAGGAATGCTGTTTGGACTTGCAGTGGTGGGCGCCGGGTTCACTCGTGATCCCGACTGGGCGATCGTCTGGATAACCATTTCCCTTTCCGGTCTCGCGGCAGCCGCACCCGCTGGTTGGGCCGTCCCGTCTCTCATAGCCCCAAAAGGGGGAGCGGGGACCATCGGCGGCATCATGAACTTTGTTAACAGCATGACGGGAATTGCGGCGCCGGTTATCACCGGTTTTATCGTGGGCGCGACGCAGTCTTTCAGCCGGGCCTTCATGCTTGCAGGTGTCATGCTCGCTGTTGGCATCGTTTCGTACGTATTCGTGCTCGGACGAATCGAGCCGATTCCTGAGCCTGACGGATCGAGTCCACTCGCCGAGAATCTAGCAAAGGAACCATCATGAAGATCACTGACGCAAGAGTTATTGTCTGCTCACCCGGCCGCAATTTCGTTACCCTGAAAATTGAAACCGACGGGGGCATCTACGGTGTCGGCGATGCCACGGTCAACGGACGGGAACTCGCCGTTGCTTCCTATCTCCGGGACCACCTCGTGCCATGCTTGATTGGGCGAGATGCGTCGCAGATTGAAGATACGTGGCAGTATTTTTATAAAGGGGCCTATTGGCGGCGAGGCCCGATCGCGATGGCCGCAATTGCCGCCATTGATGTGGCGCTGTGGGACATTAAAGCAAAAGCGGCCAATATGCCACTTTATCAATTGCTCGGGGGAGCCAGCCGGACGCAAATGCTGACGTATTCGCATGCGAGTGGCGAATCGATCGAGGAAGCCGCGGACAACGTGGCTGCACTCGTGCAAAAAGGGTTCAAGGCGATAAGAGTTCAGAGCGCAATTCCCGGGATGCCTGTCACCTATGGGGTCCACACAGCCGGCGACGCGCCGCAAGCGGAAGAAAGACCGCGCGAAACAGTCTGGGACACGCCGAGCTATTTGCGCCATCTTCCAAAGCTGCTCGATCACCTGCGCGATCGCTTCGGTTTTGAGTTGCACCTTCTACACGACGTTCATCACCGGCTAACACCGCGAGAAGCTGCCGCGCTCGCGAAATCCGTAGAGCGACACCAACTCTTTTGGCTGGAAGATGCTGTTCCCGCCGAAAACCAGGAATCGTATCGGTTGATCCGTCAACATTCGACGACACCGCTTGCGCTCGGGGAAGTCTTCAACAGCATCCATGATTGCCGGCAACTGCTTGAAGAGCAACTTATAGATTACATCCGCACGACGCCGGTTCATGCTGGCGGTCTTACGCATGTACGTCGCATTGCCGACCTTGCAAATCTGTACCACGTCAGAACCGCATGTCACGGTGCCGCAGATATGTCGCCGATCACCATGGGCGCAGCGTTGCATTTTGGTCGATGGGTCCCGAATTTCGGAATTCAAGAGTACGCCTTTCATCCGCCTGAATGTCAAAGCGTGTTCCCTCATGAGTGGTCGCTCACAAACGGATATCTCTTGAGTGGTGAGAAACCTGGGCATGGGGTCGATATCGACGAGGCCGCCGCCGCGAAGTACCCGTATAAGCGCGCTTATCTGGACGTTGCCCGCCTATCCGATGGAACGATGTGGAGTTGGTAACCATGCAGAAACACTGCCATTTACGGATACCCGCTGACGAGCAATAAAACTTTCCAACTGGAAAGATTCTGATGGATATGGCGCAGGCACCTGCTCGGCGATTCAAAACACTAGCTCTCGGACCTAAGGACATCAAGTCCCCGGTGTCTTAGGAATAAGAAGCAGTGGATCATTAGCCAAACTAGCCAGCGGCTCTACATTGACTGTTCGCCGAGAGGCGAATCTGATTATCGATCTTAGGCCAATATTATGATTCGTACTACTATATACTTTAGAATAGCATTGCTGATGCTGACTCCTTGCGTCACCTCTCACGCCGTTGCTCAAACTAGTGTGACCTTGTATGGAAGTCTCGACGACGGTCTGGTCTATGTAAACAACCAGTCCTCGCTCGGATCAACCGCTGGTGGCAAATCGGTGAACAAATTCGTGAACGGTATCTTAACTGGAAGCAAATTCGGTTTGATAGGCCAAGAAGATCTTGGCGGGGGGACAAAAGCGATCTTCCGGCTGGAATCCGGATTTAATATCGATACGGGAAGCGCGCAGTTCGCGAATGAATTATTTGGCTACGTGGCGGATGTTGGCATCACAAACAACATACTTGGAACGGTTACCGCAGGTCGGCAGTATACGCCTTACTGGGTATTGCTCTCGCCATACAGCCCAACTTTCTGGTTGACCGGTTTCACTGGCGCACATCCGGGCGATGTTGATTCAATGGACAACAATTACCGGATGAACAACTCGCTGGTCTATACCTCCCCCTCAATCTATGGGTTCACGATGAGCGGCGCGTATGCCTTAGGAGGAGTGGCAGGCAGCATCAATACCGGTTCAACGTGGAGCCTCGCATTGCAGTACCTTAATGGTCCGTTTGGGCTCGCCGCCGCTGTGCTACGAATAAACAATTCGAACACGGGTGGCGGAGATTGGGGCGCCGCATCGACGACCAATAGCAATGGCCAGATAGGTGTGTCGGCGATCACTAACGGCTACCAGACCGCAGCAGCTCAACAGCGCTTAGCGGTCACAGGAGGTTACGAATTTACACAAAATCTCGGCATTTCAATGCAATACACAAACGTGCAATATGTTCCAGGTGTCAACTCGAAGTTCAGAGACGAGGCAATCTTCAACACTGTTGGCGCGGTCCTGCACTATCTGGTGACGCCATCAATCCTTCTCGCCACTGGCTATAGCTACACGCGAGCAACAAAGGCCAATGGCATTGACGCCCCGGCACAATACCATCAGTTCAGCCTCCGCGAGAGTTACAGTCTATCTAAGAGCACTTTGTTCTACGCTCTACAGGGAATTCAGGTGGCTCAGGGTAAAACGCTTGGTACCCCTGGCTCAGGAAGCGTGATCGATGCAACCGCCACGGTCGGCGATGGATTCAACGGCGCGCCATCTTCGTCGAACAGGCAGTTCGCCATAGTGTTTGGCATTAATCATAAATTCTAATGCTTTCGAGAGATCTGCTCTCGACGGCGCTTTGGGGCGAACAGTCTCATTTAGTTAGAAACTCTAACAAAATTATTAGAAAAGGTTATTAAACAAAATGGAGTCTAAGAAAATGGCTGAGACACTGGGTGTGGCAATCATTGGCGCAGGGATGATGGGTGCGGTTCATTCCAGAGCGGCCCGGCTCGCTGGCGCCACGTTGAAGGGCATCGCAGCATCGAGCCCACAGAGCGCCAGAGAGGCCGCGGCGCATCTGGGTATCGAGCGGGCGTATTCAAACGCGGACGAAGCAATCGCCGACCCCGCCGTCGAGGTCATTCATATCTGCACGCCCAATTCCACGCATTTTCCGATCGCCTTGACAGCACTGGCCGCCGGCAAGCATGTGGTGTGCGAAAAGCCTCTTGCAACCAGTCTCTCCGATGCGAAGTCGCTCGCGTTGGCAGCGCAATCGGCGGGCCGCGTCGCTGCGGTCCCGTTCGTTTACCGCTATCACCCAATGGTGAGAGAGGCGCGCTCCCTCGTGCAGGACGGTACCGTAGGGGCGCTTCAACTTATCCACGGCAGCTATCTGCAGGACTGGCTGCTCGGACCGGACGACACGAACTGGCGCGTGGACGCCGCACTGGGCGGCCCATCGCGGGCGTTCGCAGACATCGGGTCGCACTGGTGCGACCTAATCGAATGGATCAGCGGCGAACGATTCGAGGCCGTAGTCGCAACACTCCAGACGACCATGCCCGACCGTCCGGCGGGCACGGTCGGGACGTTCTCGACTCCAGCTCCGGGGGCTTCCTTAGAAAGGCAAGCGGTGGCGACCGAGGACGTTGCCGGTGCATTGTTGCGGACCACGACCGGGGTGCTGACAACGCTGACCGTGAGTCAGGTGTCGGCCGGCCGAAAGAATCGGCTGTGGTTCGAACTCGATGGTGCCCGTGCCAGCCTCGTATTCGACCAGGAGGAGCCGGAACGACTGTGGCTGGGCGAACGAGATTCGACCCGGCTCCTAGTGCGTGACCCATCACGCGGCAGTGCCGAACAACGACGTCTTGCCACCCTGCCAGCGGGCCATGCCCAGGGCTATGCCCAGTGCTTCGAAGCGTTTGTCGCCGACACCTACGCGGTGATTCGCGGTGACGCGCGTGAAGGCTTGCCGACGTTCGAAGACGGGTATCGCTCGGCTCAGATCATTGACGCGGTGCTTCGTTCGTCCAAAAAGCAAGCATGGGAGCAAATCCAGTAGCGGTTCACATTGGACATCCTTTAAAAAACTGCCCCCATGCGGAACAACAGGAGACGAAATTGAAAGTTCGAACATTTCACAAGTCGACAACCAACATCGCGGACTTGGCACTCACGCTGTCGGCTTGGACACCCGCACAGGCGGCCGAAACCGAGATCTTGCTGAAAATTTTGTCCAATCCGTACCGGGACGCCATGCGCGATGGCATCGTGTTGCCGCCAGTGACGTCCAAGATAGTGCAGCCGGAGGCAGTCGGCCGAATGCGCAGCGGGCTGATGGAAAGGAGCTGAACGATGCTACGTCACATATCGCACTTCGCCGGCATCGCGGACGTGCATCGCGAACTTAAATGGACCGAGTATCGCGGGTGGACGGCGTTGTCTATGCGTCAGTGCGAGCTCGAACTGACAATTGTTCCTGCACTTGGTGGGCGGCTGATGAGTATCCGGCATAAGGACGTCGACCTTGCGTATGTCAACGAGTCCCTTGCAGGACACGTGCCAAACTGGAGCGGCGCGCAATGGCGAACGCTTTGCGGAGAACGGGATTTTCCGCTGTGGGGCGGGGGCAAGACCTGGGTGGCGCCTGAGGCCGACTGGCCCGGTGGCGCGCCTCAGCGCTATCTGGATAGCGGGCCCTACGAAGTCTTGAGTACCTGGTTCGAATCCAGGTCCATGGGCATCGAACTGTTAAGCGCAGTCTGTAGGCAGAGCGGCTTGCAGATCCGCCGTCGCATTGTCCTGTCAGCGGGCGATGGTGCATGGACGACATCTCACGAACTTTGTAACCGCGGCGAGCTGGAGCGGCAATGCGGGATCTGGGATGTCCTGATGTTGCGGCGGCCGGGGAAGGTCGAGGTCACTATCGAGGGCGAAGCAGACTGGCGCGAATCGGTGGTCCCATTCCCTGCAAAAGGCCTCTTGGGCGACATACGTGAATCAGCATTTGTGACGGGTTCGACCAGACTTGTCACTACGCAATGCGTTGAAGCAGTTGAGTTCAAGCTGGGCGTAAAGAATTCGGCGGGCGTCATCCATGTCGAACTCGATCTGCCGGAGGGCAAGCGTATGTTGCGCAGGAGCTTCCCCGTTATCGCTGACGCGAGGTATGCTCACGGCACGCCGCTCGAAGTGTTTAACTCCCCTACGCTGCCCTACTTCGAGATCGAGTCGCACGGGCCACTGGTCGTCTTGCAGACTGGCGAATCGACAACGCTTAGTGTGAAGGAGGCCGTGGGCAGCGATGCTGCCCAAATTCCTTGAATGATCGCCAGGTCTCAAACGGTCCGTCGCTGCTCATGCGGCTTGCTCAAGCCGAATTTCGCGCATCATGTTTTTTGTGCGATATGGGCGGAACCCTGCTCAACTCACATACACCCGTGATCCGGGTGTATGTGGACTGGGCGCTTCTATCAGGCCTTGATCCAGATAGGGTTCTGAGCGGATGTCAGGGCCGACGCGTGATCGATACGGTTCGTGTGTTTGCATTGCCCGGAACGCACATCGATGCAGATACAGTGGCGTTAAAACAATTCGAGCTCGACGACGTGAAGGGCATTGTCGGGAATCCCGAGCGCTGGTGATTTGCTAACACCTCTTCCGAACGGCTTCTAGTAAAAATAGGCAGATTGAATATGACTATTTTTCTACATGAGGATACCTTATCGATTGAAATAATAGAAGCTCAGGCGGTAGATGCAGCAGATGCGAACGGATTGTCGCAATGGCGCGTGGAGAAGTCGTGCTCGACCTCTCGGTGGCGCAGACGTCCGTAGAAGAAGTGATCGAGATGCTTTGACCGGTACATAAATGAGAGGTAAATCGATGGGACAGTTCGACGGCAAGGTGGCTGTAGTCACCGGTGGTACACAAGGGCTCGGAGCGGCGATCGCGGCGCTGTTCGTTGAGCGTGGCGCGAGGGGCGCGATTATTTGCGGACGCTCGCAGGAGAAGGGCAAAGCGAAGGCGCAAGAGTTGAACGAGTCGGGTGGCACGGATGTACATTACGTACAGGCGGATCTTTCGCAAGTCGACGATTGCCGGGCGGTGATTGCAGCGACGGACGCGCGGTTCGGCCGTATCGATGTGCTGGTCAATGCGGCGGCCATCACCGACCGCGGCACGATCCTCGATACGGACCCTACGCTTTTCGATCGTATGTTCGCGACCAACGTTCGCGCGCCATTCTTCCTGATGCAGGAGACCATTCGCATCATGAGGCGCGAGAGCATTGAAGGTTCGATCGTCAACATCTGCTCGATGTCCGCCATGGCGGGGCAACCGTTCATTGCGGCATATTGTGCGACAAAGGGAGCGCTGGCCACGCTCACGCAGAACACGGGTTACGCGCTGCTTCGTAACCGGATCCGGGTGAATGGCCTGAATCTCGGCTGGATGGCGTCCGATGGCGAGGATCGTATCCAGCGGGAACATCACGGCGCGTCTGACGACTGGCTGATCCAGGCGAGCGTTGCGCAACCATTTGGACGGTTGATCGATCCGGCGGAAGCGGCACGCGCGGTGGCGTTTTTAGCGAGCGGAGAGTCAGGCCTGATGACAGGATCGATGGTGAATTATGATCAGTCGGTGTGGGGTGCATTCGACAACGCGCCGCATCCGGGGGCGGCGCTTTAGAGCCTGCGGCGCGGGTCCGCGCGTTCATCATGGGCATCGCACAGATCAAACCTTAGTCGGCTTTTTCCCGTGCCATCAAAAGAGGATCGACGGCCCACATTTCGCTTGCGCGGAATCGCGGCCGCGCAAGCGTCAGCCACTCCGCAATAGGTGTAAGGCCTACTGCAAGTAGCGATGAATTGTCGACCAACTCGAAGGCGAACGGTTCATCGTCTTCTGGATGGCGAACGACCTGAACGATGTGCGTAATCCCGCGCGATTCGGATGGTTGGCCGCTCAAGCATGCTTTTCCGTCTTTGGTCGCGCATCGCGGATGACTGCTCGCTGTGATCCCGAGCCCCGAAATTGAACCCTGTCCTGCTTTTCAATCTTGTGAATGATCCGATCCGACCACGGTTGCAAAGTAAGCATGTCATCACGCCAAGCACTGCACGGTCGGCTGCATCGTTCTTCGCTTACAGGACTTGCGTGAGAGGCAACACAGTCCGTCCCGGGCAACCGATGACCGGCCGGTATGACTTTGCAACCTCATCCGTTTATCTAGCTCGATGCAGACCGGGTTCGCCAGGCAGCAGTCTTATGTTTGGACCGCTTTTCAATTAACTTTCTACTTGACGGCGGACTGGCTCCGTCTACTTTGATATGGATATCACCTTAGACCTTCAGCAGATCGAACAACAGGAAAAGCTGCTCGTCGTACCACGCTTTGACGCGGATTTCGGCTGGCGGATCGGAACGCATCTGCACGAACTCGCAGAGGCTCGCGGACTGGCGATTGCGATCGATGTACGTACGTTCGGTCATGCAATTTTCTTCAGTGCGCTCGCAGGAGCGACTCCGGACAATGCGGACTGGGTGCGCCGAAAAAGTAAAATCGTGGCGCAGTTCCGATGCAGCTCATACGCGGTTGGCCTGCGTCTAGCGCAGTCTGCTTCGACGCTCGCCGACAAGTTTGGCTTGTCGAACGCCGACTATGCTGCACATGGCGGTAGTTTTCCCTTGATCGTGCCAGGAGTTGGCGTAATTGGTTCGATCACTGTGTCTGGCTTACCGCAGCGCGAAGATCACGAATTGACCGTCGAGGCGATGTGCGCGTTGCTTGGCCACGACTACGCAAATCTCAGGCTGCCGCATGAGGAAAGCGAGTAATAGCGTGCGTTCGGCCTTTTGCATGCCTTTCATGTCTTTAATCTGCGGCTTGGGATAACTTTTCCGCCACGACTTCTAGTGGCTGCAAAGTCCTCTGAGAAGTCGACGTCCTAGCAGACAAGCGAGGCTCAGTTGCAAAAGCTCATTCTCATGCCCAGTTCCAACATTCATTTGCACATCGGTGGTCGATTACGAAAATCACGCTAGACCGGGCGGCGCTGCACCGCGCCATGACGATGGCGATTCTCGCTGATGTCGATATTTCGCTCTCGCCCAGATCGAGAACGCGAGGAAGTGGGCGTGGTGGTGTTCCGTTCGACCAGTCCCTGCTTGTTTTTGCAGCGGTGCGAATTTCTGAGAGTGAGGGGAATATTGACCCTGAGGGGATTGGGAGCTGTTTCATCGGGGCCCGGATGCGTCGAACGCTCCCTCAAGCTAAGTCGTCCGGTCTTCGTCTTGGTTCCCCAAGGTTGAGACAGCATGTGCGCGAGTGTGTGACGCGCTAATCTCATGTACAAATTTATCAGGGATCGATAACGGCCGCGCATGCGTCGGTGGGCGCTGCGGCCACATGTCCCACCAGCGGCACAATCTTGATTCCTGTCGACGCTACGCGGCACGGAGCTGCGGCCAGACCACAACCGCCAAGCGTCACCCACAGAATCGTGCAGAGCACCATCCAAGCACATGTCTTCACTTTCAACCTCCGTATGATCGCGCGGAATCTCCCGCGCGCGTCACCCCGTCTCCGGATGGAGGACGGGTCCTACCATAGATACCCTCTCCGGCGAGTTGCCATACCAGATTAGAATTCGCGTCGGTTGTCGCGGCAACGCCGTCTGTCGCTTTAAGAAACTCTCTTGCTCTCATTCGCGATGCGACGAGCTGGCGCACACGAGAAACCGCTCGCTCCGTCAGGATGCCCTACTGACCCACCGGTTACGCCGCGGGACCTTATGACGCGCAAGCTGCTTGCACTCCGCCCGGCTTTTGATGTGACCATGCATCGCGCGAGTTATTCCATCGATTCACTCCTCGCGTTGCTTCCCCATAGCCGAATGCGTCGCCACGGCGATATCGCTCGCTACCGATGCGAGGGCTCGGCTGTGTGCTTTGACCAGGGCGTCGTAACCAGGGCCGCCTGCGCTCTCGTGTACAACACTGCGTCCGCTAACGTTCTCACCACCCTTCGGCGAACGCACCGACCAGATAACCGCCAGCGTTACTGCGCCGTTCGTTGACGAATCGAAGACCTGCACGTCGATGGAAATGCGGTAGGCGTTGTCGTCCACACGCTGCGGGTAGGTGGACACGATCGCTCCCGGAATGAACCGCCCAAGATCCGCAGCCAGCACGCTTGGAATCTGCTTCTTCAACGGCTCTGCCCAGCGAGCGAACTCATCGATAGACACGCGGTTCGCGTCCAGCTTAGTCACTATCTGCGATCGATCGACCAGTTCGGGAACCGTAACGGGATCGATCGCGATCGTGATCGTGACCGGATGGCTGCCAGACGATTGTTCGACGGATTGTTCGACGGCCTGAACAGGACTCAGCGTGTAGAACTTCGATGCCGGCGACGTTGCGCACCCCGCGAACAAAGTCAGCAAGATCGCGGTCCATAGGAACCGTGGATATCGGCTCATTGCTTGTCCCCGGTCTTGCCGCGGAGCAGCGCTTCCGGATGGCGTTCGAGATACTCTGCAAGCGAGCGGAACGAAGCCGCGGTCCGTGACAGCTCGCGCATTGTTTCAGCGGTGCTTTGCTGCAATGGCGAGTCGCTTTGCAACGCGCGATTCGCCGACGTGAGCGCCTCGCGAGCAGCGGCCAGCGTAGTTTTCGCCTCGGGCGCCACGTCCGTATTAATTGTTTTCATCAGCGTGTCGGCGTCACCCAGCGTTTTGCGCAGGTCCTGGCTGATTCCCTCGAACGGAATCTTGTTCAGCTTGGCGACGAGACTGGTGATCGAGTCTTGCAGGCCTTGCAGATTGCCTGGCACCGTCGGCAGTTGGGGCGTCCCTTTACTCCAGTCAACAGTCGCTTTGGGTGCGGCGGGGAAGAAATCGATCGCAATATACAGTTGTCCAGTCAAGAGACTCGCGGTCCTCAGCTGCGCCCGCAGCCCTTTCGATACCAGGTCTTCCGTAATCGCTTTTCGTTCCGCCGAGGTACTCGCACTACTGGCTCCCGAGTCGTCGCTCGCGACCAGCCGCTCGGGAAAAATGCTCACCTCGACGGGGATACTAAATTCCCTTTTTGCCGGATCAAAGTGCGTGTGGATCGCCGATACCTCACCAATGACTATTCCGCGGAAGTCGATGGGTGCACCAACGGTCAACCCGCGTACAGACTCCTTGAAGTCCAGCACGTATTTATCGACGATGGTGTCATGCAGCTTCATTGCTTCGGCTCGATCGACAAAAAGTTCGTACTGGTGCCGCGCTTCTGCTTCAGCCTTGCTGGTCGTCTCAGGCGGGTTCTCGAATGCCAGGCCGCCAATCAGGATTGATACCAATGATTCGGTATTGAGCTTTACGCCGGTCGTATCCAGAGTCACATCAACGCCGCTTGCGTGCCAGAAGCGCGTGTCATTCGTTACGTACTTGTCATAAGGCGCATTGATAAAAACGTGCAAGGTCATTCCCGCGCCATCGGGGTCAAGCGCATACGAGACGATTTGACCGACCTGAAGCCGCCGGAAGAATACGGGCGAACCTATATCGAGGGAACCGATGTTGCCGCTCTTAAGCACGAACTCTCGCCCTGGTGCGCCCGATGACAGGACCGGCGGTGACTCGAGGCCGACGAAATCGCGTCGCGCATTCTGCGCTGTACCGACGTCCATTCCGATGTGAGAGCCGGACAATAATGTCCCTATGCCCGACACCGTGCCGCCGGAGATCCGCGGTCGAACGACCCAGAATCGAGTGTCGTCAACGAGCATGCTGGAAGCGCTGCGGGACATCTCAGCGCTGGCGAGCACGGTCTTGTGATCGTCGGAAAGTTCGACACTCTTGATCGTGCCGATATCGACGTTCTTGAACTTGATCTTGGTCTTGCCGGCCTCGATCCCTTCGCCGGTGGAAAAGCTGATAGTGATGGTCGGGCCTTTTTGCATAATGGCCTGCGCGGCCAGCCATCCGGCAATCAGGACGGCGACAAGCGGCACCAACCATACAAGCTGCATGCGCCACTTCGACCGCTTGACAGCAACTGCTGTCGGAATACCGGGCGCATCGTGGTCATCTTTATTCAATTTCCGGCTCCACTGCGTCCCATATCAGCCGGGGATCGAACGACAGTGCGGCAAACATGGTCAGCACGACCACGGCGCCGAATGCGATCGCGCCGGGTCCCGCTTCAATACTTGCAAGCGAACCGAATTGCACGAGTGCGACCAGGACGGTAATGACGTAGATGTCGAGCATCGACCAGCGGCCGACGAACTCCACCAAGCGGTAGATACGCGTTCGCTGTCGTGGAATGAATGGAGAGCGCAACTGGGTGCTCCACGCGAGATAGGCCAAGGACAGGATTTTGAGCACTGGCACCACGATACTGGCGATGAAAACGATAGCTGCAAGCGACCACGATCCTGCGTTCCAGAGATAAACTACGCCGCTGAGAATCGTGTCGGACTGAGTCCCGAACAAGGTGCTGGTGACCATGACAGGCAGAAGAATGGCGGGGATATAAAGGACCATGGCGCCGAAAACGAACGCCCAGGTCCGTACGAGACTGTCGGGCTTGCGCCGATGCAGCGTGGCGTCACAGCGTGGGCAAATTCCGGCATGGACGTGGGCAAAGAGCGGCTTCGAGAGCAATCCGCAGTCGTGACAAACGAACAGACCGGCGCGCGCCGCGGTGTCTGCCGTGGCAGTTGCCTGTACCGCATATGACGCACCACGGTCGCTCTGTACGGAATCGATACGTGCCCAAATATCACGCGGATTAAACGTAACGGCCGCTGCCGCCAGCAGCAACATCACCACTCCGAATGCCCAGATCGCAACGCCAGGGACGACGGTTGCGATGTGCTGGAGCTTGACGAGCGCGACCAGCATGCCAAGCATGAGCACTTCGATCATGCCCCAGGGCGCAATGTGGCGCAGAACACGAAGGACAAGTTCGGGTCTTTGGGGAAGACCACCCATATGCAGCGGAACGAGCAGATAGATAACGGCCGCTATGTTCAGTGACGGCATCAACAGAGTAGTCACGAAGACGAGGCCCGCTATTGGCCACATGCCATCCACGTATAGGGACCAGGCTGCCCCAAAAAGCGTGGATTCAACGAGCGTTCCATTGACCCAAAGTCCGACGATGGGAAAGCAGTTGGCGAGCACAAAAAAAATTGCTGCAGCCGACGTGAACGCCAGTGCGCGGTCGAACCTGGCGGGCAAGCTTCGGTAAAGTGCTGCCCCGCATCGTCCGCAACGCGCGGTACCGCTCTCCGATAGCGGCGCTTCCCACTGGAGCAAATCACATTCGTGACAGGCTATTAACTTGGCTTCATTCATCTTTCGCATCCGCTTGGGGCAAAACACACGGTCCAAAAGCGCGCCCGCCATCCTCAAGCGCCTAATCGTCGTCCCGTGTACCGGCTCATTTAAGTTGCGCAACCAACGCATCAGCGCCCTTCTCTATACCCGTCTTCGACGCATTCAGCGCCCCGAAGCTCGCGCCGACGTTATAGGGGTTCGGGTATTGCTTTGTCACGTAAGCACTGAGGAGTTTGTCGTTCGACGCGTCGTAGATTTCAACGGCGTACATGACCGAACCTGTGAAGGCGCCTTCCTTGCCGCGGGCTGTTTGAACCACGTTGTAAATACCGCCGGAAAGATCAAAGCGCGTGAAGGGACCGAGAAAAGGAGTGGTGGTTGATGCACCTGTCAGAGTCAGCTTGACGCGCAACGTGCTCGAACCTGGAGCATTCGCCAGTTCGAAGCGAGTCCGTAGTTTTTCTTCAAACTTGGATTGCATGTAGCCGGCCAGCGCTTTTTTGTCTGAGTCACTCATGTCGCCAAACTGGTTATCGGCTGCTCGATACACGACCACCGGATCGACAATCACCTTCCTGTATTGCTGCCAATCCACCTGAGTCGAGAAACGATACGGCACACGACCAGACTTATCTTCCGGATCAGGCTTCAAATAGGATGACGACGTAATTCCAGAATACGCGACTGGCTGCACGCTTGAGCAGCCAACCACGGTTGCGCACATAGCGGCTAGCAACAGATGCCGCGCCTTGATTGACTTGACCATTCGGATCTCCGGTTTCGATGCTGCCCCAGTCGGTGTCCCGATCGGGTTCAGACATGACAGCTCATGTGAGGCGCAAGCGTAACACCACAAATTATCCATGTAAACCGACCAGGCGGTTTGTTTTATGAATAAATGGTGAAATGCATTGAGACATCGTCGCGATGATGTTTGCGTCAGAGAAAAGCTTCGATATGGGGCACACACACCCAGCCCATTTCTCGACACCTATGGATAATCACGACTCAGTGCCAGGAACGTTGCCATCATTGAACGAATCCGCACCGCGATTTTCCTTCTATGATGTCGTTCAGGCACTACGGGTTGCCCGTCGGAAACCAACCGCTCTTAGCGGATTAGATCCAGATCCGGGCAATTCCTGCCGGCGCTATACCGTGCAGCTACGCCGCACTCAAGCGCTTTGGTCGCTGTGGCTCGCGCTACGTGCTAAGCGCGCCGAACGCGGCTTTTTTTGACTTTGAGGTCTGGAGACAACGGCCATTTGTCCTCGTCAAGCAGGCGATCGAACAAACGTCCACGCTCTTTGTCGGAAAATGGACAGAGCCCCAAAAGAGCCGTCAATGCAAGGCCCCTGGCTGCTGACCAGCGTAACAATGCCAGCTCTGGGTCAAGTGCCTCGCCCTTGATATGTTTTATCCTTTTTAAGTCGCTCTCTCGAACCGTCGACAGAAGCTCAGGGTCCTCCACCAGGGCGGCAAGAATGGCAAGGGCGACCGAGTGCTGTTGGGTAGTGGATTCACGTGCTGTTGCAATCTGCGCTAACAGCGTGGCCTCAGGTTTGGCGTCGTCGATCGTAGCAAGGTAGCCCCGAAAAAAGCTCTCGAAATATTCGGTCTGGTGCTCAAGCAGCGCTTTCAAGACGCCCCCTTTCGTGTGGAACTGATGCATCAGCCCGCCCTTACTGATACCACTTTCGCGCGCGATGGCGTCAAATGTGAGACGACCCGGGCCATCACGGGCAATAATGGTGAACGCAGCCTGGATGGCCGATTTGCGTGAGCGTTCCGAACGCGTGGAATTGTCCATGGTTATCTCTCAAGAGCGGCTGCCAGGTCGTGCAGTCGCATAAAAGTGCGAAAGAGCATCGATTGCTCCTCAAGTGTTGTTGATCTTTACCTATGGAAGCGTGCGCGGGGCCGCCCCCATTTTTGATCGCCCCCAGCTTTCGTTGCACTTCCCTGTTACCGTCGGGCCGTCTTCAATGTCAGCCGCTCGCGACATCATCATGGCTTTGATGCGGAATTTCCCGCCCTCTTCGACATGTTGAGCTTGTGTAGGCTATGCTCTGGAGAATCGCCCTCGACCCACGGGTCGGCGTCCCCGGCGCTAGTGGAAGCGAACCACATGCTGCCCGGCGCCCCGAACATCCAGTTTCGGCGAACGACCCGTCACGCAGCTCCGCCATCCGTTCAGGAAACCGCGCGGAGGTCGAGCCGCCAGTGTTATCAAAACGAGCCGCGACTTCCCTGACATTTCCATTCGTTCACGCCACTTGGCGTTTTCTCAGGGAAATGATTGCGTGGGCAGATGACGAAGCCTGTCGAATAGGTGCCGTAGCGTAGCGCTTCACGTGAAGTTGTCGCGGATCATTTCTTCTGACGGTCGTGCGAACGGTTTGAACTTTCGCGACGCATCGAGGTTTTGGTCTTCGAACCCGGGACGGAACACGTACCCTTTTGTGTGCACCGTCTGAATCAATTTCGGAGCAGTTGGGTCCCGCTGGATCCTCTTGCGCAAACGATGCACCCAGAGGCCCACAGCAGCCAGTCGGTCAGGGCTATCGGGTCGGACACGCCGCGCAATGGACTCTTTCGAGAAGAGCCGGCCTGGCGCGGTCGTGAAGAGGTTCAGAATCGCATACTCGGTTTGCCGCAGGGGGACCACTTCGCCGCGGAACGTCAGCGTGCGCGATGCGTAATCCAGCTCGAAATCGCTAAAGCGGAACAGCGGCTTGCATATTGGGTCATGCAGGGAAAACTGTCCCGCGCGTTTCAGTACGACACGAACTCTCACCATCACTTCCTGAACATTGAACGGCTTGGAGATAAAATCGTCAGCACCACATTCGAGTGCCACGATGCGTTCCGTGGCCTCGCCTCCGTCGCCGAGCATGATGAGCGGCAAATCGTCGCCGCGGACTCGCAGCGTCTGCAGCGCGGCAAGACTACCGCCAGAGCCGGGTCCGCTCGCCAGGATAATCAGCGCTGGCCGCTCCATCTCGACGCGCGCCACCACCTTGCCCGGCTCATACAACACCGCCACATCGAAACCGCTTGACTGCAGGCAGGTGCGCAACGCGTCGCGACTCACGACATTGTCGTCGACCACGAGAATCAGTTGCTTCATGCATCGCTCCCTTTACGCCCATTTGCGAAGCCCAAATATGACGGATCATGTGAAACTTTAGCTTAACATCGCAAATATTTTCTGTAAACCGACCAGGCGGTTTTTTATTGTCCAATTCATTTCTGGGTGTAGACTAGCGGTCGACTCACTCTCGACTCGATCCGATGTAATCCTCATTCGATTCGTTTAATCGTCTCTTTTTTCACTGTTGCATGTCATGGTGCGCAGCCTCTTTCCAGAAAATAGATATCCGTCTAATGGCACTCCTGATCAGCCCACACGAGTATCAACCAGCTCTCGCTTTGCATCCGGTTTGCGCACTTTCCGGCACGCTGCTACCCGCGGGCTACACAAGCATCGCACCCACTTATTCGCGTCCGGATAAACCGCTTCGCCCTGCACCAAGAGTTCTTAACTTTGCCTAGCGACACCGACAAATTCGACGCCTGCAAATTCAGTTGACGCGAAGTGTTCGTCTATCGGCGTCTTTAATAAGTCACCGAGTCTGTCATCGAGCGCAATCGCGACCTACTGATGAGCTTGTAGTGCGAGTGGAGATATCCTCGGGCCATCCAGATGATTGGTATCGGTCGCGCGTACCTCCGCTGGCAAAGATCAACAACGCTTGAGCGGCAATTGACGCTCGCGAATACTTTTGATAGCTGCGTGAACTCACATGCCCCTTGAGAGAAATAATGGATAATCCCCCTTACTCGGAACGCTTCCGCAGAACGGCCATCCACGCGGCGCTTAATGTCATTACCCGCGATGGTCCAGGTCATCTCACGTTTGACGCCATCGCGCACGAAAGCGGTGTTAGCAAGGATAGACTGATGCATCAGTTCCGGACAAAAGAGAATTTGCTGAAAGCGTTGCTTGAGCACCAGACCGATTATTTCGAGAGCTTCTCCCGAGACTACCTGGTTGCTATCGGGTCCACCAAACCCGAGACCACGCTGTTAGCGCAGATTGCAACAGCGCGCGAATCCATTGCCCAGCCGCACTCCATCGTCTTGGCTATTTTCTCCGCCCTGGTGGAAGACCCTGAGCTTCTGTCCACGAATAGAGAGATCGATGCAAAAAATGTCGAACGTATCGAGGAGGAGGCCGCGGACCCGGAGCTATCGATGTTGCGGTGGACATCAGCCAGAGGCCTTGCCTTAATGACTCTCTTCGAACTTTGCCCACTCTCTGAAAAGGAGCGCGAGCGTTTGTTTGATCGCCTGCTTGACGAACAGCAGTGGCTATCTCCTTCCAGCACAAGCAAACAACACTCCGTAGGCTCACTCGAGAACCTCTCCCGAGGCCACTTAACCGCGATCGGTTCCGGTAGACCCGAAACCACCCTGCTGACGCAGATTGCGACAGTGCGCGAATCCATTGCTCATCCGTACCCAGCCGACTTCGCTATTTTTGCCGCATTGATGGACGATCCCGAGCTTCCGTCAATCAATCGAGAGATCAATGCAAAAAAGGTTGAACGTATGAAGGAGGAGGCGGCCGACCCTGAGCTAGCGGTGTTGCGGTGGGCAGCAGCCAGAGGCCTTGCATTGACGAATCTCTTCGACCTCTGCCCACTTTCCGAAAAGAAGCGCGGGCGTCTGTTCGATCGCCTGCTTGATGACTGCCAATGGCAATAATGAACAAAGGATACCTATATAATTTTATATAAATAATTGGTTATTTTTTTGACTCGCAGGTCGGAAATGCCGTGCTGCCCCACTCGAGCAGGCGAGCCCCGGTGAGCCGAAGCAGCACGAGCTAGCTCACGAGTAACTGGCTGCGTATTGCTGTGATTTCCATTGCAGCCGCCGGGACGAAGTAATCCGCTTCGTCTTCCTCGATTCACTCGAACTCGCCAGGGCGAAACTGTCCCTCACTAAATCGTCTTACTAATTTCACTTCTCCGACTACGAGTCGGGTCGGGTCAACGCTGGCTGATACACGACGTTGACCACTTAGCAGGTATCGCATGGCCGTATGACTCACACCAATGAGGCGCTAGGTTCCAGACGCGGTTCAACTGGCTTGTCGAAATACCGGGGCGTATTGTAGTAGTCGGCTACTAGTTATGCCTGCCGAAGGTGTTTTCTTTGGGATGAGCGTGCAAACCGAACTTGTACCTCGTCAACGGCAAGACTTTTGCGAAACAACGGCTTGGCGTTCCCGTATTGACATTCCGTCTGAAGACACAATTCCGAGTCATGTAGAAATTTTCATAGGCAACGTATGAACGAATCCGCACGCGACACCGCGACAGATGCGATTCTCAAAGAACTGAAACGGGAAAATGCTGCTCTTCGCCAGGACCGCGAAAATCTGGAGCGGTTGGTGGTCGAACGTGATGAACTCCTGCACCTGACCAGTTTTGCACTCAATCGGGTGCGCGAAGCCGCCTATCTACTCGATGAAACCGGCCGCTTTGTCTATGTCAACGAGGAGGCCTGCCGGACGCTGGGATACAGCAATACAGAACTGTTGCAGATGGGCGTGGGCGATATCGATCCGGACTGGACTGCCGATAGGTGGCACGAGGCATGGCCGACGCTGCGCGAGATGGGTTCGGTCGTCGTTGAAACCATGCACCGGCGCAAGGACGGCAGCCTGTTTCCCGTTCAGGTCAACGCCAGCCATTTCGAATACGGCGGTAAAGAATACAATCTGGCGCTCGCGCGCGATGTCACTGAGCGCAAGGCGGCGCAGCAGCGACTCTATGTGAGCGAGCAGGCCTTCCGCGCTATCGTGGAGCATTCGCCTGACTACATTGCCCGCCATGACCTCGAGTATCGCCGCGTATACGCAAACCCGGCGCTACTGAAGCTGATAGGCCACCCGGCCGGCGACGTGCTCGGCACGACGCCAGCTGAGCTATCTGCGCTCGTCGATGTTCGCGAATACATGGCCGCATTGCAGCGCGCGGTCGAGACAGGTACCGAAGTAACCAAGGAGGTGCGGTTGCGCAATGCCGAAGGCAGGATCCGGTGGGCGCATATGCGGATCGTTCCGGAGTTTGCGCCCGAGGGTAAGGTTGCCAGCGTGCTCGCCATCAGTCGCGACATGGACGAACTGAAGCGAAGCGAGCAGCTCTTTCGTACCCTGACCGAGAATTTTCCGGATTTCATTGCCCGGTTCGACCGCGACGGCCGGTATCTCTACGTCAACCCTGCCGTCACCAGGGCGTATGGCCTGCCGCAGGAGGCGTTGGTCGGCAAGCGGCCGAGCGAGCTTCCGACCATTGACGCGGACCAGACCGAGCGTATTGAACAGAGTATCCAGCGCGCGTTTCTGGAGGGACGACCGAACGAAAGTGAAACGCGATGGCAAACCGCCGTCCAGGACATCCGCATGCTCGAGGTGCGGCACGTTCCGGAAATGGACGCCGGAGGCAGCGTCGTCAGCGTGCTGAGCATCGGGCGCGACATCACGAGACTGAGGGCGACCGAATTGGCGTTGCGCGACAGCGAAGGGGCCTTTCGCACGCTTGCGGAGAATGCGCCGGATGCCATTGTCCGGTACGACCGGAACTGCCGCCGTACGTACGTCAATCCGGAATTCGTGCGCGTGACCGGCGCGACGGTCGAGAAGCTTTTAGGTGAACCTACGGACGTATTGGGTGCGGCGGACGAAGTAAACCGGCGGGTTGGGTTGCAACTCAAGGAGATCATGGAAAGCGGCGTTGCGGCCAAATTCGAAGTGAGCTGGACCCGGCACGGCAAGGCCAAGTGCTGGTATGCCCATGCTGTGCCCGAGTACAACGCGGATGGGGTAGTCCAGAGTGTGTTGACTATCTGGCGCGATATCACCGAGCGCAAGGAAACCGAGCAGCGCTTGCGCGAATCTTATGAGCTGCTGCGCGAACTCACCTCACGGCGCGAAACGGCACGCGAGGAAGAGCGCAAGCGTATCGCCCGCGAGATGCACGACGAACTCGGCCAGCACCTGACCGCGCTTCGCATGGGTGTCTCGACCCTGCGCCTGCGGTTCGGCCATGACACTCCGGACCTCGGCGAGTACGTCCAGAAAATACTGCTCCTGTCCGACAAAACGATGCAGGTGCTACGCAATGTCGTGACCTCGCTGCGTCCAGCGGCGCTCGACGCGGGTATCGCCGCGGCGCTCGAGTGGCTGGCTGCCGAATTTTCGCAGAAGGGCCAGACGACATGCCGCCTGAGCGTGCAGGAAGAAGGTCCGGAGCTTGCCGAGGAGCGGGCCATTGCGATCTTCCGGATCGTCCAGGAGGCGCTCACCAATATCACGCGACATGCCGATGCGCACGAGGTGTTCATTACGCTGGAGCAGACGAGGGACGATTGTCTGCTGGAAGTACGCGATGACGGCCGCGGATTTGATCCAGTGGCGGTCCCCAGGAAATCATTCGGGTTGGTGGGCATGAAGGAGCGCGTGTTGATGCTGGGCGGCGCGCTCGACGTCGCCAGCTCGCCGGGCCACGGCACCTCCATCAAGGTACGCGTGCCATTTGGTTAGGGCTGTTAGCTTGTCTTCAGCCTTGTTAGATTCGGCGCTGCGTCATGACCGGGGTGCCAGCGTTCGGAATCTACGGCACGACAGCTGCGAGGTGGCATCGATACAAATAAAAACAAATAAAATCGCCAAGTTATAACCAGCGACAAGAACCTGTGGCATCTGCGGCTCTTGATTTTTAGATCGTCGACGATCTGCCCATACGATGAAGCGCGCGGGGCAGCCGAACGATATTGCGTGCGCGGTGGCCTATCTCGTCTCCGAAGAGGCCGGTTGCGTGACCGGGCAGACGCTCAGCGTCAACGGCAGACGCTACCTTTTCTGACGGAAAAGGTAGCCGGGGCCGCCCTTAGATGTTCAGTCCCGGCTTCTCGAAGCTGACGCCTCCTACACCGGCGTCTCCACCAATTGCGATCCGATTGTGTTTGCAAGGACTCGTCACGAGAGTCAAGACCACGGTTCGATTTTTTCGACGCTCGCAGATACTGGATGCGCACCTGCGGGTGGACCTGTTGGTGTATATTGCCAAACCGGCTTGATAGCGGATGCCGGCTGTACTTGCCTTACAGAAGCGCGTGCGCACGATATGGCGCTGCGTGACCTGAACTACAATCAACCCTGGCTTCCAGCCCGCACCCCCGATACGAATTGACTGCTACTGCGTCGCTGGTTGTTTGGTGATCTATCGCGCCACGACGATAGGCTTCTGAGTTCGCAGCATGTTCTTGGGCATTGATCTTGGCACGTCCGAGTTGAAGGTCTTGCTGCTCTCCAGCGACGGTTTGATCGTTGGGGCCGCACGTCATCCGTTGGACATATCTCGCCCAAGGCCCCGATGGTCAGAACAAGATCCGGAGGACTGGTGGCGAGCCGCGCACACTGCTCTATCCGCGCTACGTGAGAAATATCCGGACGCGTATGCGCGTATCCAAGCCATTGGTCTTTCCGGTCAGATGCACGGCGCCGTTCTCCTTGATGCCAATGACCGGCCGCTGCGCCCCGCGATTCTGTGGAACGATATGCGCAGCGTCAGTGAATGCGATGAACTAACGGCGCGTGCACCAAGGCTGCATGAAATTGCGGGCAATTGCGCAATGCCAGGCCTCACGGCGCCCAAGCTCCTGTGGATTGCACGACATGAGCCGGACCACTTCAAAAAAATAGCGTGCGTCCTGCTGCCGAAAGACTATCTGCGTCTGCGTCTGACCGGCATAAAGCTCACAGACCCATCAGACGCGTCGGGTACCCTCTGGCTCAACGTCGCGCGCCGCGAGTGGTCTGAGGAGCTCCTACAGGCGTGCAACATGACACACATGCAGGTACCCCCTATTAAAGAAGGGAGCCAACCATCCGGCCTGCTGCGCTCCAGCGTCGCCAGCGAACTTGGCCTGCCCGCTAATGTGATTGTTGCTGTGGGCGGTGGCGATACCGCGACGAGTGCGTTGGGCGTGGGAGCAGCCGAGCCCGGTGATGGATTTCTTTCGCTCGGTACATCGGGTGTCCTATCGGTCGTCACCGATCAGTTCCGGCCGAGCCCGCATCTAGGTGTTCACGCGCTGTGCCACGCGATTCCGGACAGGTGGCACCGGACGAGCGTCGTATTGTCGGCAGCCAGCTGCGTCCGCTGGCTATGCAAACTCACTTCCGTCGACGAAGCAACTTTGCTGGGTGAGGTCGCGAGAGTCGGTGCCGACCGCCGCGCGAATGCCCCATTGTTCCTGCCATACCTTTCCGGCGAGCGAACACCGCACAACGACCCGTACGCGCAAGGCGTGTTTTTCGGACTTGTGGATTCAAGCGATCGCGCGACACTCGCATATTCAGTGCTTGAGGGCGTCACGTTTGCGGTGCGGGACGGACTCGATGCCCTGCGTGCGGACGGTACCCTTGGAAGCACGCTCACCCTTGTTGGCGGAGGCGCACGCAGTGCGCACTGGGCACAGTTGGTCGCTGATACCCTCGGGATACCGATACGCGTGCCGTCAAATGCTCAGTCCGTCGCTGCACTTGGAGCCGCGCGCCTCGGATGGCTCGCGGGTGGCGGCGATTTCTCGGTCGTAATCCACAAGCCGCCGGTATACGACGAATTCATTCCTGACGCCGAGCGGCGCTCGACACTATCGACGCGGTTGGAATCGTTCAGGAGCCTGTACGCTCGATTGCACCCACTTTTCGACGCGCGCGGAAACAATCGCCGCTGAACTGTTAGGCACCCTAAGCACGGATTGGGCTGTCACGCATTACGCTTCTACACTGGTCGAGAACGCGCCTCCTATTCCGTTGAAGCTGCGCTCTCGGCCGTCACGAGAGCGTTTGCTGGAACCCCCAACGCCCGACCTGCATAGTTGAGGCCTTTGCGGCGGAGGTCGCTCTCCAATGCGAGGCCCTGGTAACAGTCGCAGCGGCGCTCAGATACCGACTACACCACGCACACCTCTCCGGGTTTTCCCCTTTAGAAATCGCCTTGACATCGCTTCTTCCGTAATCGATCATTATTCAACGCCAGAGCAAATGATCTGTAAATGAACATTTGATCGGATATTTCCGAATAGATACATGCGTAAAACTGCAAGACCAGGTAGCGATTATTAGGGAATCACTTCGGCCCCGCCCGGGCCAGTTAAGTCCGGGATTAGATCCCTGCAAGGACGTCCAACCAAGAAGGACGGTTAGCATGACAAGAGAATTGGAAGGCAAAGTCGCCGTTGTAACGGGGGCTGCATCTGGCATTGGGCTGGCTAGCACCGATGCGCTGTTGGCGGCCGGCGCTCGCGTGGTACTGGTCGACCGCGACGACGCAGCACTGGCGGCAGTTTGCAGTGAACGCGGCGATGCGGCGATTCCGCTGGTCATCGATCTGCTCGACCCGAAGGCCTGCGCGACGCTCGCAACACGCGTCCTTGAGATGGCGGGTCAAATCGACATCCTGCATGCCAATGCAGGCACTTACGTAGGCGGCGATCTGGTCGACGCCGACACAGCGGCGATCGACCGGATGTTGAACCTCAACGTCAACGTCGTGATGAAGAACGTCCACGACGTCTTGCCCCACATGATCGGGAGACGGACCGGCGACATTATCGTGACGAGTTCCTTGGCTGCCCACTTTCCGACTCCATGGGAGCCGGTCTATGCGTCGTCCAAATGGGCGATAAACTGCTTTGTTCAGACCGTGCGACGTCAGGTCTTCAAACACGGAATCCGCGTCGGCTCCGTCTCGCCCGGCCCAGTCATTAGCGCCCTGCTCGCCGACTGGCCGGAGGAGAAACTGAGAGAGGCCAAAGAATCCGGCAGCCTGCTCGAGGCTAGCGAAGTAGCCGAAGTCGTCATGTTCATGCTGACGCGGCAACGCGGCATGACCATTCGCGATGTGATCCTGATGCCCACCAATTTCGACCTCTAGAGGAAGATCGGATTCGTCGCCGGACTGCGTGATGATGCGCGCCGCCGACCTTCGACCAGCCAATTGATCGTATTGCCAGACCGGAGAGGGCTTTCCGCCGCTCATAGGCCCTCTCGCGAAACGCACGCACCCGTCCACCAACCGTCGAAAAAGACATGCTCCAAGGAACTGATTTTTGGATTTTTAAATCGGCTCGATTTGCGAAGCGTTGGCACATCTGAATCACGCTCCCCGCTAAGCGGCACGAAATCGCAGCGACCTCGATAGACGCTAAGCACCGTCTTCGATTTATTACGAATCAATTTTGACCGTTTCGGCTGGATAAGTGTTTTCCCGAATTATCGATTGATCCGCGTTTTGCGGCAGTTTTCATTTCATGTATCCCGATCACGTGCCGATAAACCCGTTGAGTCCGGCGTTCATTCGAAGCCAGTGCGGTCATATTAATAACTCATAGAGGCACGCGTGCGCTCATTTTTTTCTCTGACCCGACTGACTGTCTTGAGCCAGTTGACGGTGGGATTTTCGATTATTGTCGCGTTGCTGGCAGGCCTCGGTGCGCTTTCTCTCTATGAGGTCAGCGCCGAAAACACCATTGTCTCGGTCATGCGCGAAGACGGCTTGCCGTCAGTGCGAACCGGCCTGCAAATGGAAGCCGCGTTGCGCGAAATCGCGCTGGCGGAATTCCTCGCAATGAACGCCAACACGCCCGTCGATACGCAGCAGGCAGGTGCGCGGATCGAGGGCGGTATCGCCGACTTCCAGCATGCCGCAATCGAATTCGCGGGACTGAATACCGTGGCGGGCGCCAAGACGGCGTTCGCAGACATCCAGCGCCTGTTCCCGCAATACGTCGATATCGACAAGAAAGTGCGCGACCTGTTGCAGGACGGAAACCAGGCCGATGCCATGCAGTTGCTGATGGGCCCCGCGCTGAAGATCCGCGCGTCAATTGAGTCGCACACCAAGAGCATCGTGGACGCCAACGTGACGGAAGCAGCTCGCGAAGGCCAGTCCGCAAGCAGAGCCTATGCGCACACCATGGCCATGGTGATCGGCTTTGTCGTGTGCGCGGGTGCGCTGGCTTTTGCAGTCGCGCTGGTGATCGCACGAGGACTCGGGGGGCAACTGGGTGGCGAGCCACGGACAGCCACGGCGCTTGCCCGGCGCATTGCCGCTGGCGACCTTTGTGTGCCAGTGCAGTTGAAGCGTGGCGACAGCACGAGTCTGATGTTCTGTCTCGACGCGATGCGCACGCAACTGACGACCGTCATTCGCGGCATCAAGCATTCGAGCGAATCGATCTCGGTAGCCGCAGCCGAAATTGCGCAGGGCAACCTCGATTTGTCGCAACGCACGGAGAAGCAGGCAGCCTCGCTGCAAGGCACGGCGTCAAGCATGGAACAATTGACTGCCACCGTCCAGCAGAACGCCGATAACGCCAAGCAGTCCGTGACATTGGCCAATTCGGCGTCGACAAACGCCAAGGCGGGCGGTGACCAAGTGCAACAGATAATCTCGACTATGCACGGTATATCGGAAAGTTCAAGCAAGGTTTCGCAGATCATCGGCGTTATCGAGGGCATTGCATTCCAGACCAATATCCTTGCATTGAACGCGGCGGTCGAAGCGGCGCGCGCAGGCGAGGAAGGCCGGGGCTTTGCAGTAGTAGCAAGTGAAGTGCGCGCGCTTGCGCAGCGCAGTTCGACGGCTGCCAAGGAGATCAAGAACTTGATCGGCGAGTCCGCGAGCCGGGTGGAAGCCGGATCGCGACTGGTGGAACACGCGGGCGGAACGATCGCTGAAGTCGTGGTCTCGGTGAAGCGGGTGACCGACATCATGAGCGAAGTATCGTCGGCTTCGAACGAGCAGAGCACCGGTATCGCGCAGGTGAACCAAGCGTTGATCCGCATGGATGAAGCCACACAACAGAATGCGGCGCTGGTCGAACAAGCGGCGGCGGCAGCTCAATCCATGGCGCAACAGGCGCAGGCGCTGATGGACGCGGTGTCCGTATTCAAGGTCGATGACAACCGGCACACGTTGCGGGATGCGCTCATCTAAGCATTAGGCCGGTCACGGCCTCCCACGCCTGAAAGGCCTAAGTGCATGCCGAACGATTCTGTTGCACGTTCCCGTTTTAGCCGCGGTGCATCAACAGGTTGGCTACCTGATTGTGGACCGACATAAATTGCAGCGGAACGCGCTGATTTGAATGCGCGCATCACCTTCTCCCCTTCCCGCATCGGCTGATGAGGGCCCACGTGGTGATCAACGGGGCGGAGCCGCTCGCTCAAGTGCACCGATCTGTTGTTGTTCAGTCCATTGCCGGGCGACAGTTTTTTGCATAAATAAAGCTAGGCTTAGCGAAACAAGGAGGAAATGCCCTTCGCACACGCCTCAAACGCAGCCAGATGCTCGACCGCTTGAGGTTGCGCGGGTCAGGTTCACACGATGAGTTCTGCTGGCAGCAACCGCGCAAAATCTACAGCGAATGGCGATTCGACTCATGTCTGGAGGTGACAACATGGAGATTGCGAATGCATGACAAGCGAGGCACTCGCAGCTTCTATCAAATTCCCATGTTTTGCTGACGATGCGAAGCCAACGTTAAAGCACAGGACTTTATTGTCGCGCTTGAAAACAAGTGTTTTTCAACAGCCTCGGCAGGTTCTTCCCCGTCGCTGACACGGCAGTATAGAATCCGTCGAGGCCATTCGAGGTGAGCGCGACTGAACAACAAATCCATCTGCGTCAACGAAGCTTTGCGGATTTGGATCACGAGCCCCGCTTTTTTGCATTTTCCGTGGTACGCGCTGATGCGCCGGTGGCACTCCTCCCGCGGAAATCCCGTCAGTTCAAGGAGTCGACCATATATTAAATGATTTCTTTATAGATCATATCCGCTCAACTCAGCGTTTTTACTGTCGGATGAACGATCTCTCGTATCGTCTCGCGCGTAGGAACCCTACGGTTCCATGTACCCGCGGTCCAAAGATCCGGCACTACACCACCGGGGAAGGTGGTCGAAGAGCGTTGATTTCGCTAACTCCGCCGATGTCCGACATCGCCGAGTCCTTTCTCATTTCGTTGATAACGGTCCGTATGTTCACGTGGAGTCACAATACGTCGGAGCATGCTTTTCAGAAAACCAACCTCTTCCCGGCTGAATCCTATTAGTGCGATGTTGTGAGCCCGTGTGTAAATAGCCGGTAGCTGTGACGCTATCTGAGAACCTTCATCGGTGAGTGTGACGATCACCACGCGTCGGTCGTCGTAGCAACGAGCCTGAGAAAGCAGACCACGCCTTTTCAGCCGTTCCAGCAAACGCGTCATCGCGCTCGGGTCATTACCATATCGACTTGCTAGGGCGGTCACGGAACGATCGTCGTGATAAGTCGACTCCATCAGCAACAGCAAGACGCCAGCTTGCGCACAAGTAATCCCAAGCTTTCCTAAGGTTTCTCGATTGATCAAATCAGTAATCACCGAGCGGGCCCCCGCAACGAGTTGATCAATACTATTGTCTAGTTTGGGCTCGTTCAATTTTTAATCAGCGAACGCCGGACCGCATCGGATATATGTACGCAATCTTTCGCCGACTAAAGCAGCCCGTTCGCTGCGGGACTTTCGCGCTGTGGACGAAGATTCCAATGCATCGTTGGCTCGAGGGGCCGTCTTGAATCGAAACGACTCGCGCAACGGCTCAGAACGCATGACGAATTCCAACCGCGCCTGCGATCTGGCCGCCACCGGCTGCAGGATTCGTTCCGCCACCGCCAGAACTTGCGGTGTAACGCGCTTTAGCACTGTTTGTGAGATATGCGCCCTCTATGTAGACATCCGTCGCTTTCGACAAGAAATAGGAGGCGCGAAGCGTACCCATAGTGCCGCGCGCGTCTTGCTGGGCCGTAATTATCCGATACACTTCGCCAAGCACAATGCAGGCCGGCGTGACCTGATAGGTTGCGCCGATGTAGAAGATGTTTGATCGCACGTCCGGGATCGCAGGCGAAACAGTCTCAACCCGCCGGCCAAGCCAGCCCGATCCGATCTTGATGTCTCCAATCTTAACGTAGCCGTTCAACTGGATCCGAGTATCCTTGTTGCCGCTCGAACCAATCGGCAGCGGCGCTGCGCCGTCAAAGAAATTGGCAGCCGCATTGCTGCCTCCACGTTGCTCGTCATAAGCCGTTGCGATCCCGAACATGGGCGCGTCGTACTTCACCATTGCGCTCCATTGCCGACACTCCAACCAGTTGCCGGCCATCTGGCCGGCACAGGTGCCTTGTCCGGGCGAGTTACCGGTGCCGGCGGAGTCCCGGCCAAACGAGTACGTTGCTCCCAATGTTAAACCACCAAATGTGCCCTTGTAACCGACACTATTGTCGCTACGCGCGTTTGCAAGGTAGGCGTCGAGTGAAGCAATCCCGTACAATTCCGGCCCGACGACGTCAGCATCGTACAACGCCCACACCGTCATCGTGTACAGGCGACCAAACGAAACCGTCCCCCAAGGACCTTGCAGACCAACCCAAGCTTGTCGCCCAAATAGCCTGCCGCCCTGCCCGATATCCCCGCCCCGAACGTTAAAACCGCTTTCGAGTTGAAAGACCGCTTTCAAACCACTACCGAGATCCTCGCTTCCGCGGAATCCCCAGCGCGAGGGCGCCTCACCGGTGATACCTGGCATGCGAACCACCGCGTCGCCTGACGCGTTTGCATGCGAAACGTATTCAACTCCTGTGTCCACAATCCCATAGAGGGTGACTGCGCTCTGTGCGAGCGTCGATGCGTTGTAGAATGCAAGTCCAATTAAAAAGAGCTTTGAAAGTCTCACTTAGCCTCCGTCCGTATCTGATTATTATTTATTGATATGATTGGTTGTTAGAATTTACTTAACCACCTAGAACCTCAGGTATGAAAAAGACAATCCATGGACACTAAGAAACAACGAAGGTGGCTGAGCCGCAATTTAGGACCCAGTTCCGCACGATCAGGATGCGACAATACTTGACACGCGTCCTTTTGACTCCCCAATATAATAGTAGTCCTTTCTTTTTATCAATCAGGATCGCCCTAAGGCGCAGTCGTTATGATAAGCGTCCTGATGTTTCGCCAATGGAGTGTCAATCTGTTTAGAGATTATTCTAGCTCCATCCCGCACAACCTCGAAAATATAATAGTTTTGGATCGGCATGTTGTTATTATTAAATGAGAAAGGCCCACGTACTGATTGCAGATCGTTCGCCGACAACTTCACGGCGTCCGTAAAACCCTTTTTGTCTTTGGTATTTCCGTGAACACGTTGCACCGCTGCATCTAATAGATTCGCCGCGTCATAGCCCGTGGCGGCGTAGTACGTCGGTGCTCGCTTATATTTCTTCTGGAATGCCGCGACGAATTTTATGTTCGCAGCATTCTGCAAGCTAGCGTCCCACATCGTAGCTACGACTGCACCTACGGCAGCGTCTCCCAGAGCAGGCATCGTGGTTTCGTCCACAGTAAAGACGGAAAACATCGGTAGCTTTCCGAGGAGACCGAATTGCCCAAGTTGTTTCATAAAATTGATTCCCATTCCACCTGGGTAGAAAACAAACAGGGCATCAGGCTTGGTTGCCTGAATTTGTGAAATCTCTGCCGAATAATCAGTTTGATTGACTTGCGTGTAGACCTCTCCAATGGCCTCTTTGCCATAGAACCGCTTAAATCCGGCTAGCATATCCTTGCCGGCCTGGTAATTCGGCGCCAGCAAGTACACCCGTTTATAGCCCTTTTCCTTAACGAACTTACCCATTGCTTCGGCGGGTCCGTCTGACTGCCACGCGTCCACGAAAATATTCGCGACACAGTTCGATCCGGCCAGTGCGGCCGGCCCCGCGTTGGTTGCAATGGCGACCGTCCCTGACTCTGCAATCCGTCGTGAACTCGCTAGTAGCACATTCGTAAAGCTCAAGCCAACAATGGCATCCACTCTTTCCTTTTCGATGAACTTTCGTACGATCTGGCTCCCCAGATCAGCTTTCACCTGGTCGTCCTCCGTTAGCACGGTAACGGGCTGCCCGCCGAGCTTGGCCCCCAACAGCTCTAGCCCAAGCATAAAACCGTCTATCTGATCTTGCCCCACAATGGCTTGTGGCCCAGATAACGGCGCCATAAAGCCAATTTTCACCTCTGCGGATACTGCCGCACTTCCGCATGTGATCGCCGCCATGACCAACTTAGCGACTAGTCTCCGTACTTTCATCGTTTTCTCGTAGTTAGCAGTCGTATCGCGGAAGAACTAGATAGGCGTTGCATCAATGAGGACGAAACCTACTGTGGCTGGTGTGTCAGTACGATTGCTCCACGCATGGTTGGTGCCACGCTGAACAAGGACGTCACCAGGTTGCATTACCACCTCACATGTATCCAACACCGCCACGATTTCTCCGGACAAAACAAATGCGTAGTCAACCGAACGCGTCTTATGCATTGCTTCATGTGGTGCGTCACGTGTGGCAAGCGCGCCGGCTCCCGAGTCGCCCATCCCAGAGAAGCCTGCGTGTGCATCCCACTTGCCGACGTAGTCGCGATCCGGCGGAAACTCCACCACTCTGAAAACCGTACCGCTCGTTGGTGGTTCGAGGACGATCGGGCCATCGCAAGCGTCCGCACAGCCGGCGTTGCTCGCCGGAGAACTTTTCGTCTTCCAAATATCGGTCACTCCGAATGTCGGAACCCCGGGCAGATGCATCGTATGCGGCGAAGGCTTGTCCTCCACAATGATCGATTTCCCGTCGTTGTCATGCCCGGTAATGATCCGCCTCACTTGGCCAAATTGGTTTTTCATAAGTTATCCGACCTTGTTTCTGTTGAGGTGTGCCCATTCATGAGGTATGTGTCGGTATACTAACGTTTATTCAATGCGGGTATGCCGAGCATCTGTCGCGCCTCGTCCGGCGTCGCCACTTCGAGGCCCAAATCACGGATGCAACGCACTAGACGCTCAACTAACTGTGCATTGCTGGTGGCAAGCACCCCTTTGCTATAGTAGATGTTGTCCTCGAAACCAACCCGAGCGTTGCCCCCCATGAGCACCGACGTTAAGGCTGCAGGAAGCTGGTTGGGGCCAATCCCCAATGTTGAGAACCGACTGTTTGCGGGCAGCATCGCGACATAACTCGCGATGCGTTGAGGACTGTAGGCGACAGCGCCTTGGTTAACGCGGTTCATGCCCATAACGAAGCTAAATGAAAAGGGCGGTTTCAGAATACCTTCGTTAATCAGCATGATCGCATCATCGAGTTGGGAATCGTTGAAGATCTCTAGCTCCGGCTTGATATTTCGCTCGTCCATCATCCTTGCGGCCTTACGCAGAAAGTTGCGCGTCCACTCGATAATGATGTCTTTACCGTGCACGGAAACAACGGAAATTCCCATATCCAAAGACGCCATTTCAGGCAATGCGTCCAGCACAGCCAGTCCATCGTCCGCGCTGTTCGGGGTCGGCCCCAGCGCTGGTGCGATGCTGTTCTGGATGATGATGTTGCACTTATTGCGGACCCGCTGATTGATGTCCTTGAAGACCTCGGTATCGTTGGTTTGGACACCTCTGATATCGCGTGCATGCATATGTGCAAGCGATGCCCCCGCGTTATAGGCCTCATATACTGACTGCGCTACTTCATCAGGTTGGATTGGCAATGCCGGATTGGCCTCCTTTCCCTGAAAATTACTGGTTGGAGCAACCGTCACTATTACTTTGCGTTCCATATTGACCTCTTTGGTAAACATTCTTCGTTTTTAGACTTCAGTCTTCCGGCCCATCAGTACGTTGACCAACGCGGTCATCAGTACTTCCTCACGATGATTCCGTAGTTCAAAACTAAGCTTTAGCTTCCCGGTGGTCGGCCGAGCAGATGGTTCTGCGCCCGAGACCGTAACCACGGCGCGGACCAAGTCGTCCGGTCGCAATGGCCGATGCCATCTCAAATAGTCCAATCCGGGAGAACCCATGTTTGCCGAGCGGTTGAATACAGAGCGCGCCACCAGCCCCATGCAGATCGCCCATATATGACCTCCACTGGCAATCAGCCCGCCATAGATAGTCCCGGCGCAGAAAGCCTCGTCCAGATGAAACGGCTGGGGGTCGTACTGGTTAGCAAACTCAATAATCTCTTCCCTTGTGACTTTGCGTTGACCGCACTCGAAGGATCTCCCTGGCTGGAAGTCTTCCCAAAACAAGTCAATGTTTTCTGGCCGCACAGCGCCCGTCTCCATCAAAGCCTCACGTGTACCAATTTGGTAGGCATCCGACATGTAAAGACCAAGTTTTTTGAGGTGAAAATTCCGCACTCCCGCGGGTCGACAGTTTCGTTTGGACTGCAAGCTTGTGCACGCATAATAAGAACAGGGACATCGACTCTCAATACAAATATCGAGATGGTCGTTACCCATTATTTGCATATCTGGAGGTGGTTCCGGAAAACTGTACAGTCGGCTAGGCGGAGTCGCGGGATTCTGAGATAGGCATAACGCCTAAGGGGGAAAACAAAAACGCGAAAAGAACCCCGTGCACGCACTCAGCGAAGTTCAAAGCGAACATGGGCACTGCAGCAATACGTGGCGAACGCACTGGCAGAATTGTCGCAGAAGTTTGATTCAAGTCCCTGTCGGACAGACCCTGGGCGAAGCGTACTTCGTCATGCTGCCAACGACTACAACGGCAGCGTGACCGCCCGGTACGCTACTCAGAAAAAAACAAAAAGCTGTCCGAACGAACAGGCCATCTCCCATGAGCTCCGCCCGCACAAGTGCTTGTACCAATAGCCAATTGCTGTCAAACGACGATATGGTGTTGTGTCGCCAGTCAATGGAATAGCACGTCGATGGAATTGCGCCTGCTTGAATATTTTCTCCGTGTGGCCGAATTTGGCAGCATCAGTCGTGCAGCGACGGATCTAGCCCTTTCTCAATCCGCGCTTTCCCGACATATGGGTGTCTTGGAGCACGAATTGAACGTTCAGCTGTTTCTGAGAGATTCGTCGGGTGTAAAACTCTCGGATGCTGGCGCGGAGCTTGCGGAACAAGCTCGAGCCCTTTTGCTGCAGGCGGAAATTCTCAGAGAAGAGGTGGGTGCCAAGATGCTCGGGTCCGTGAACTTCGCAATGCCCCTCTCCATGCAGAGAAGCGTCACTGCTCCGCTGGTCGCGGAAATTTTGATGGAGCATCCGGATATTAAGGTTCGCGCTTACGAGGGCATTAACAATGTCCTACGAGAGACGATGCGGAACGGCTTACCGGATCTATGCGTCGTCGCGTTCTCCCCTACAGCGTCTCCCATGTACGAGGAGGCCCCGCTACTGCGCGAGCAGCTATATTTAGTTGGCGACGCTAAGTCGGGCCTTGAACTTGACCACTTCGTGACGGCATCCGAGATCGCCGACTTAAGGATGGTCATGCCAGGACGGCCCAACATCATCCGCCAGATGGTCGAGAACCAGTTGCGGCGCATTGACCGCAAATACTGCAACGCAGCGGAAGCGGAGACGCTGTCCCTATGTCTGGATTTAGTGGTGCGAGGATTAGGTTATACCGTGATGCCGTTTTGCGCCTTGTTCGAGCACCCATTGCGTAGTCAATTTCGCGCAGCTCCCATACGAGGCATGGTTCTGACGTGGGTTATTGCTGTAAATCGGAATCGAATGAATTCCGGTACCGTCGCTATCGCATGGCGGCGCATGCTACGCCTGATTACCATGCGAATTGACTGCGGAATGTGGCAAGGCGCTGAACTGATTTGGCGCGCCCCTGATAAAAATGAGAGCGACGTGAGCGCGCCTCCTTATAAGTTATATCGTTGAGAAAGCCCCCTTACACTTTTAAAGTCAAACTCCGAGATACCGATGCACGACGTGTTCATCGTCGCGCAAGGCATCGGAGTTGCCGGACCATACCACCCGCCCCTTTTCCATGACATAGTGGCGATCGGCCAACTTTAGTAGCGCGGCCACGTTTTTATCTACGATAATCTGCGCCAAGCCTTGTCCCTTCAGTGTGCTCAGCACTTCCCAGATCTCATCTCTGATCCGAGGCGCAAGTCCCTCAGTTGCCTCATCAAGCACAAGCAGCAAAGGATTAGTCATCAACGCACGGCCAATGGCCAGCATCTGTTGCTCACCACCCGATAGTTGCCATCCTTGGTTGCCTCGCCTCTTCTTCAGCCCCGGGAAAAGATCGAAGACCCGATCCAACGTCCAACCCGAGTGATTGTCCCCTGTCCTTACCGGCATACGCGCGGTAGCAATCAGATTCTCCTCGACGGACAGATTCGGAAAGACTTGTCGTCCCTCGGGGACTAGTCCAAGTCCGAGTCGTGCAATCCGGTGTGATGGCAATCCGTGAATAGTTCCGCCACAAAAGGTAATGGAACCGGCCTGGACCGGAAGTAAGCCGAACAGACATTTAACGGTAGTGGACCTTCCCATGCCGTTTCGTCCAAGCAGAGTGACCGCTTCCCCAGCGTTCACGTGGAAGGAAGTTCCAAACAGTATTTGCGCACGGCCATATGAAGCGCTCAGACTTGCTACTGCCAGTAATGCGCTCATTGGCCCCTCCCAACAACAGGCAGTTCCTCATTTCCGAGATAGATATCTTTGATTTGTGGATTCTCCCGGATTTCAGCTGGTGTGCCCGTACATATAACTTTGCCGTTTGCAAGCACAGTAATTCGGTCAGCCAGTGCAAACACCGCGTCCATGTCATGTTCGATCAGCAAAATAGAATATCGACCCTTCAGTCGTCGCAAGAGCGACACGACAGCGAGCGATTCGTGCGGGCTCATACCCGCCATCGGTTCGTCTAAGAGGAGAAGTTTTGGTCGCGCTGCCAACGCCATAGCCAGCTCTAACTCCCGTCGTTCTCCGTAGCCCAACGCCGCTACCGGGACATCAGCGAGACGAGCGAGACCCGCTGCCTCTAACGCTTCATCGGCCGCAAGCACCGCTTGTTTACGATCTAGCATCGATCTCCAGAAACGGAAGGAGTGCTCGGTTGTACCCATTGCGCATAGAACAGCATTCTCCTTGACGGTAAACGCCTCGAAAACCGAGGTGATTTGATAGGAGCGTAACAGGCCGCGACGTGCACGCTTATAAATAGGTAGTGAAGTGACGTCTTCGCCGCAAAAAATGATTCTCCCCTCGCTTGGCGCAAGTTCGCCGGACAGTTGGCTAACAAGTGTGGTTTTACCCGCGCCGTTCGGCCCGATGATTGCGTGAATTTCGCCCGCGTCAATTCCCAACGAGACGTCGTTCGTGACGAGAATGCCGCCATAGCGTTTGACCAACGACTCCGTACGAAGGATAGTTGTTTTCATAACTCTTTCTCATGTACGTGAACAGAGGGCTTAGGATCACCACTCGCTCTGTTATGTCGCCTTCGCCATTGGTCGAACGCTCCTACCAGACCTAATATTCCGGAATCTCCCAGCAGCACGACAATCACAACTACCGGGCCGAGAACCACCATGGCATGCTGAGTAAAGAGCGTTAACCCCTCCTCCAATCCAAGAAAGGTCAATGCTCCCAGCAGCGGACCAAACACGGTCCCCAAACCTCCGAGGACCACCATTACCATCAGGTCTCCGGACGTTACCCATGACATGGTGCTTGGCGATGCGAACGCATTCAGATTTGAGAGAAGAAAACCGGCTATCCCGCAGAGAACGGCTGAAAGAACGTACGCGACAAGTTGATATTGCCAGGCCGGTAGACCGACTGCGTTGATCCTGCGAACGTTTTCATTGGCACCCCGCAATACCATGCCGAACGGAGACGCTCGCACCCGCTTCAACCACCAGAGCTCGGCGCACAAAACCAGGAAGGCGACGGCATACAACGTGTCTGGCTGTCCGAGATCAAGACTGAAAAACTTGCTCGTCAGTAGAATGGGTGTTCCGTCGTCACCCCCGTACTGCTTCAGGCTAATAAGAACGAAATAGCCCATTTGGGCAAAAGCTAGCGTGATCATGATGAAGGCTATTCCTGAGGTGCGCAGGCTAATAAGCCCGGTGACAAAGCCTATTGATCCACACGCGACAATACATATAGTTAGATGAACCCACCCACTTTCAACTCCATGAAAAGCCGGAAGCGCCACGCTGAACGCGCCTATGCCGAAAAATAAAGCATGTCCGAGACTGACCAGTCCTCCATAGCCTATTGCGAGGTTGAGTGCACTCGCAGCAATCGCATAAATGATGATGCGAGCGAAAAACGTTACATAGAATGGCTGGTCTGCAGAGCGCGCCAAAAACGGAACGAAGAGCAAGATCAAGAGCAGCGCCACTGGCAGAATGAACTGCAGGTTGAATCGATAACGTTTCTGTACCATCAACCTCTCCCTTCAGGAAACAGGCCTCGCGGTCGAACGGCCAGCACTGCCGCCATCAGCACGTAGACAAGCATCGACGCCACCGCCGGCCCAGCTGCATCCGCTATGTCGCGGCTCATTATTTCCCGAAAACCCATTGGCAAAAATGCTCGCCCCAGCGTATCCGCAACGCCCACCATAAGGGCTCCATACAGCGCTCCCTTCACTGAGCCGATTCCGCCGATAACAATGACGACTAATGCCGTTATCAGCACGGGTTCGCCCATCCCCGACTCGATGGACAGAATCGGGCCGGCCATGACGCCTGCGACGCCCGCCAAAGCCGCGCCCAGGACGAACAAGGCTGCGTTGAGCAACTTCAGGTTAACACCCAGTGCTCCGGCCATCTTCGGATTACTCGCCCCCGCGCGGATGAGCATACCCAGCCGTGTCCGATGCATCAGCAAATGGAGAGCAAAAGCAACGCACACACCGACAGCCAGGATCACGAAACGATACGCTGGATAGCTCACGCCGAGCACCTCGACAGAGCCTCCGAGATGAGATGGGGTTGGCAAAGAATAAGGTTGAGGACCCCAGACAACGGTAACGATCTCGTTAAAGAAAAGCACCATGCCGAACGTCGCCAGTACCTGGTCCAGATGGCTTCGGCTGTACAAGTGAGACACCACAAACTTTTCGATAACGAAACCCACGACCATAGTGCCAGCGACCGCAGCCAACATTGCGACCGTAAAGGACTTCGTCACGCTATACGCCGTGACCGAAAAATAAGCACCCAACATGTAAATTGAGCCGTGAGCCAGGTTCACGAAATTCATAATTCCGAACACTAGACTGAGACCGGCCGCGAGGATAAATAACAAGACGCCAAGTTGCAGCCCATTTAGTAGCTGCATAAAAACAAGGCCAAGCTCCATTTTCCGTCTCCATTTTTTATTGAATGTGCGACGTTGATGACCTCACCAACGACAGTTAGCAAGCTCTAACTTCAACTGCGAGGCAGCCTGTCCCACTCCACTATCTCAACAGAACCTCTGGGCAAAGCGAATCGTATTCCTCGATTAACCATGCTGCGAAACACGCTCGGTGCTTTCTGCGTTTGGGTGACATTTACTCCACGTCTGACTGACGACTTGGATGAGCCGAATCAAATGCACCCTGTTCTTCGCACTGCCGTTCGATTGCGCGCAGCGTCGGATACTGGTCCACGTCCAAGCCAAATCGGCGAACATTGAAAAGTTGTGGCACCAGGCAGCAGTCAGCCATCGTCGGGGTGTCTCCGAAACAGAATGTTCCACGTGTCTCTGCGCCGCCCAGGTCTCGCTCAAGCGCCGTCAACCCGGTTTGCAACCAGTGGACGATCCACGCCTGCTTCTGCGCGTCGGACATTCCCAACTCTCTCGTGAGAAACTTCAGCACGCGCAGATTGTTGAGCGGATGCATTTCACACGCGATGTAGAGGGACATCTCGCGCACGCGCGCACGCCCCGCAACAGACGACGGCAATAACGGCGGTATTGGATACCGTTCTTCGAGGTATTCGAGGATCGCAAGGGATTGCGCGATGCGCAGGCCGTCGTCGTCCAGGACCGGAACAAGCTGCTGCGGGCTGAGTGTCGAAAAGTGGACGCCGAATTGCTCGCCGCCGTTCCTGTTGAGATGAATCGGTCGATACTCGTAGGGGAGTCCCTTCAGGTTGCAGGCTATCCTGACACGGTACGACGACGAACTGCGGAAGTAGTTATAGAGCTTCATCTGTGTCGATGGATTAAATGAGTTGACGGACGCGCGCCGCAACTTGAGACCTCCGCGGAGCACTCGCCAGTTCCCGGCTATACCTGAACGAACACATCCCCGTCCTCGATTCTCACCTCGTACGTACCGATGTTTTCGGTCAACGGTTCGCACAGTGCCTTGCCGGTTCTCACGTCGAACGTGCCCTGATGCAGCGGACATTCGATCTCATAGCCGTCAAGGAAGCCATCGCATAACCTCGCGTGGCCGTGGGTGCAGATGTTGTCGGTCACGTAGACGCGCCCGCCAACGGTGTAAAGCGCCAACTCCCTGCCCCTTGCGCCCACCGCGACGACATCGTCACTTGGAAGCGACGCAACGTTAATGATTTTGATCCACTGTCGTGTCATCGAAAAACCTCAAATCGGATAGATGATGGAGTTGTCGATCATCTCGCTGTCGAACACGCATAGGCGCGATTCGAACTTAAGGCCGCCCGCGGTGCACTGAATCGTATCGATATAGCGGCCGACGTTGAACGGGGTAGTCATGCTATCCGGCTTCGTGCGAAACACCGCATAGTTCGCCTCGGCACTAATGCGCGCGCCGTCGACCTTGCAGATGCGCGGAATGCCGACAACATGTCGCTGGTAGTACGGGTCGTGAAAAATCGTTTCGGATGCGCCGTAGATGCGATCTTTCAGCATCCCGCGGCTCTCGAACGACAGCGTCGCGAGCGGATAACCACGCTCGTAGTTCTCGCGAGGCTGAAGCCTGTACGTGCATTCGTCGGTGAAGAAATTGGGCCACCTGTCCCACTCGTTGTTATCGAGCGCCGCCGCATAGTCGGCATAGAGCGCGAGCAATTGGATGTACGTCTCAAAGTCCACCATGTCAGATCTCCATCACGCGGCGCCAATAGTCGTACATACCGCGAATCAGCGTTTCAGTAACCATATGATCGGCGTTGCCGATGTCGCGTCCACCTAGCTCAGCGACTGTCCGGTGAAACGGCTTTTGCTCAAACCCTTTTTGAGAGAACTCAATGACCTCCCCGTCATCCGCCGACACAAACCCTGCGGGACCAAAGAGATTCGCTTGGCGTAACCTGCGCCGTGTCATTTCCTCGCTGTCGCTTTCGAAGCCAAAGTGCGTCCAAACGAAAGCGAACGAACCATGCCCAAGCGGCTGGATATGTCGCGTCGAAACCGAATTGACCTGCTGCTGGATGACGACGCTAGGGAACAGCGTCAACATGACGGCCGTCGGTGTGCCCCACCAGTCTTCGGTGACCACGTCGAGGAAGCGGTCGTCGTGAAGGTTCATCTGCTCCTTGAAGCTAGAAACGCCGCTTGTGACTTCGCCCTTTCCGCCCTGTCCGCGCGTTGAAATCATTGCGGCGTGTCTGAAGTGGGCGTCCATCTTGAGCTCAGACTTATTGTCGGCGCGCCACAGTCCGAATGTCACGAACCACGTATGCAGGAGACCAGGGTGATAGGGATCCTTGATGTTTTCCTGCATCAACTTCCAGTTACCCGCAATTCGCTGGCGGCTGTATCCAAGGATAGTCAACTTTCGACCATCAAAAACGCGGTCGAAATATTCGAGAATCGTTGGGCCCAGATACGCTTCCAGCGGCGGCAAGTCATGATCGAACGAAGCGAAAATCACGCCGTTGCGGCGGGCTACGTTGAGCCTGGTCAGCCCGTGGTCTTTCGGGTCGAAGTCTGCTGGCATACCGCCATTGACCTTCCCATCCAGCTTAACCCCACGCCGGAACGGCACACCCACCAGGTCACCCTTCAAATCGTAGTTCCACTGGTGATACGGGCAGGTGAAATCTTTGCGATTGCCGAATTTCTCGCGACAGAACTGTACACCGCGATGGGCGCAAACATTTTCAACGACGTAGATGTCGCCGTCTAAAGCGCGGCTGAGGATGATAGATCGTTCACCTATAGCGGTCCGCTTAAAGTCGCCCACCTCCGGGATCTCCGCCTCGAGACCGACGTAGCACCAGTGCGCAGAATAGAAAAAGCGTTCTAGCTCGCGCTGATAGACGTGGCCGTCGGTGTAGGCCCAAAAGGGGATCCGGCTCGATCCCTCGTCCGTCCATGTCGACTGCTTCATGAATACAACAGGAGCCTCATTCATCCTTCGTCTCCTCAACAATTTCGATTGCTGCGACCCGGGTCGCAGAACATCAGCTTCCGACGCGAACGACAATCTCGCCGAGGCGATCGATTCCGCCGCGCATGACGTCGCCGCGTTGCACGGCGTTCACGCCCTCGGGCGTACCGGTCATGATGAGGTCGCCAGGTTCGAGCGCGTCATATTCAGACAGGTATGCGATGCATTCGGCAACTGACCAGACCAAGTTTGAGATGTCGGACGCCTGGCGAGGCTGCTCGTTGACAGTCAACGTGATCTTGGCCGTGTCGAATACGCCCAGTTCGCCAATCATGCGCAGAGGGCCGATCGGCGCAGACTTCGAAAAAGACTTCCCGAATTCCCAGGGGCGCCCCTTATCGCGTGCTTCGAGTTGCAAGTCCCGGCGAGTCATGTCCAACCCCACCGCGTAGCCGTAAACATGGTTTAATGCCTCGTTCACTGGAATGTTTGATCCACCTTTGCCGATGGCGATCACCAGTTCGATTTCATGCTGAAAGTTAGACGTCTTCGGCGGGTACGGAATCGTGATCTCCGTGCCGCCGGCCGGCACGACCGCATTGACTGGCTTCATGAAGAAGAACGGCGGTTCGTTCGGCTCCTTGCCCATTTCACGCGCATGCGCGGCATAGTTGCGACCAACGCAGAACACGCGGTTGACGGGAAACACTTCCACGTGATCTGCTACCTGCAGCGTGCACGCGGGGGCAAAAGGGACTACAAATTCCATGATCTTCTCCAGATAAACTACGAAAGCTTCTCCTCGCGCCAAAGACCTAGCACCTGCTGTACCGGCCGGTCGGAGAAACTGAAAAGGATGGTGTCCGCCGCTACGCGAAACTGATGAAGGCACCACGAGGGGACGACGAATACGTCGCTTTCGGCGAATTCGAACTTCAACCCATCGATATCCACCGAGCCCCCTCCCTCGAGACAAGTGAAAACCGTACTGTCGGTGGAGCGATACAACCTGGTCTCGGTACCGGCCTTGAGGCGCCGCAGGAACGCTCCGATGGTCGGAATGGGCGAAGCACCCGTTGCCGGGTTCACGTAGCGGAACGCGTGGCCATGGTAAGGATCGGCTGGCGTCGCATCAAGCCCGCGCAACGCCAGCTTCGCCTGCGCGAACGGATATACGAACACTCTGGTCGGCTCGTAAGCAGACTGATAGAAGTCGAGTGGCACCATGTTGTGCCCATAGCGGAATAGCGCATCGCCTTGAGCGCGTTGTTCGAGCTGCGACTGAATTTGGTTTTTCTCCGCAAAGCCGGCATCGAGAAACTGCACCAGGGGAATATCAAGTCCGTCGAGCCAGACGACCGGTTCATCGCCAAGGTTGCCGTGGTCATGCCAAGTCATCGATGGTGTGATGATGAAATCGCCCCTGTGCATGGCGGTGCGCTCGCCGTCCACGGCGGTATAGGCGCCCTCGCCTTCCAGCACCAGGCGCAGTGCGCTTTGCGCGTGACGATGAGCAGGCGCAATCTCGTCAGGGAGAATGACCTGAAAGCCGGCGTAAAGACTCTGTGTGATCCGCGATTGCCCGCGCGCACCAGGATTCTCAAGAATGAGCACGCGACGCTCGGCTTCCTTTGCGCTGATTAGTGCCCCCGATTCGACCAGCGTATCGCGCAACGCCGCGTATTTCCAGATCGCCGGGACGATGTTCGGCTGGGGCGAGGCGGGCACGAGTGCATGCAGCACCTCCCACAATGGTGTGAGATTGCTCGCGCCGATCCGTTCGTAGTACTGTCTTCTCTCGTCCATGTTGGAATGCACAACGACTGGGTTCATGGCTCCTCCTTTAGTCAGACGCCACTAGGGTAGAAAGCGTCGGCATAGATATGATCGGGGTCGATACCCTTTTGTCTGAGCAGGATCGATGCAGCTTCAACCATGGTCGGCGCACCCGCCACGTAAGCACGCCAGCCACGCATCTCTTCCCAGTCGGCATTCACCGCCTGGGTCACCACTCCGCCGCGATATCTGTGGGTGCTGTTCGCCGACGCGACAACTACATGTACTTTCAGCGAGGGATGCTGCTCCCGAAGCTCATGCAGCCACTCCACGCCATACACGTCGGCCGGGGAGCGCACCCCGAAGTAGACGTGAACGGGATTGGACATGTCTGCGACAAGCATGCCTCTGAGGATCGAGAGAATCGGTGCGAGGCCTGTACCGCCCGCAATGCAGACGATCGGGCCAACGAACGTGCGGCGCAGATAGGCGGTTCCCAATGGCCCGCTGACGCGAACCGCATCACCTACTTTCAGTTCGGACGCCACGTATGAAGTCACCCGCCCGTCGGGCACCAGACGAATATGAAACTCGACTTCGTCCCGGTGCTGCGGGACTGCCATCGAGTAAGGGCGGATGTGTTGTGGCGTGAACTGGAGCGTCACGTATTGTCCGGGGGAAAACTCAAGCGGCTTCGACAAAGACAATCGGACACGCTTGATGTCATGAGTCAGGTCGTCGATACCGAGTACGATGCTCTTGATGATCTTTGCCGGATGAACGACGACCTCATCGAGTTCTGGAATTTCGATCGCACAGCTTTCAAAGAGCGTTGTCTGACAGGCAAGCACGGACTGCCCCGCGCCCATCGGCGAGCCTGACATGTCAACGCCCGCGACCAGTGCTTGTCCAGCGACGATTTTGCAGCGGCACGTGCCGCATCGTCCAGCCATGCAACTGTACGAAATTGGAATCTGGTTGCGGCGCAACGCATCCAGCAAATTTTCCCCGGAGCAAACCTCGAGTGTTCGGTCGAGCGGGAGGATGGTAACTTCCACAGGTGCAATGTCTCCGAAACCGGTTAAGCAGTTCCTGTATCCTGAGGCAACTGATGGCATTAATAAATAGAAGGTCAGTGATACGATTTATCACTGTGAGTGATAAAACTGGAGGAGTTGATGGAACTGCAGGATATCGATCTGAACCTGCTGGTGGTCTTCAATGAACTACTCCAGCAGCGGCGTGTTTCGGCTGTTGCGGAAACGCTCGGAACGTCTCAGCCAGCGATCAGCAATGCACTGAATCGGCTGCGTAAGCGACTGGGAGATGAACTGTTCCTGCGGACATCGAAAGGCATGGTGCCGACTCCGTTTGCCGAGGATCTCGCGGAGCCAATCGGCCTCGCGCTAGGCGCAATTCATAGCACGCTCAACTCAAAGACAAGTTTTGATCCTGCGTCGAGCACGCGTAGTTTTACGGTAGCAATGACGGATATTGGCGAAATCTACTTTCTTCCGGTATTGATGAAGAAGTTGTCTCACGTGGCCCCTGGCGTGACCATTAGTACTGTGAAAAACAACACCGCCAATCTGCGAGAGGAGATGGAGGGCGGCCGAGTCGACCTCGCCATTGGCTTCCTGCCGGGGCTAAATACAGGCTTCTTTCAACGTCGACTATTTCGCCAACAATACGTGTGCATTTTCAGGAAAGGCCACCCACTCGCAACCAAGGGGTTGACCCTCAAATCATTCAGTGCTGCAGAGCATGTCTCGATAGTCGCAGACGAAACCGGCCACGGGATCGTCGATGAGGTTATTCAAAGAGCCGGCATCGCGCGGAAGCTCCGCTTGCAGATACCTCACTTCGTTGCGGTCGGCCACATCCTTCAGACGACCGATCTCATCGCCGTGGTGCCAGAAGCGTACGCCAACCGAACACTCAAGCCATTTGGACTTGAAACGGCGCAAAGTCCGGTAAAGATTCCAGAAATTGTGATTAATGTCCTCTGGCACGCGAAGAATCATCGCGAGCCGGGCAACCAATGGCTTCGGCAGTTGTTCTTCCAGGAGTTCTCCATGTGATCTGACGGTTGATTGCGTCTGAATTCGGTGAAAATCAACACAGAGATTTTTCACACTACCGAAAAGGCTTTTGAGGGTGACCGGTTCGGCGGACGGTTATGCAGTCGAATTTTGAATGGGTGAACTTCCTCCAGTCGACGTGATGCTGCGAGTTGTCCACGGCCAGCCTGCGGGTCGGTCCCTGAAGGGGTGTAGCCGGTCCAACGAGAACGCATTGGACGTTGTCGATGGACCTCAAAGCCGTTATCCGGCACCGACGCTCAATCAGTGCGTCAGAAAGTCAAGGACCATGCGGTTGAACTTGCCGGCGTGCTCCCACTGTGCCCAATGGCCGCACCGGTTGAAGATGTGAAACTCAGCGTTCGGCATACCCCACAACAGCCGCAGACCAACATCCATTGGGACGAAGCGGTCATCGCGCCCCCAGATGATGAGGGTCGGAGCCTTCACTTCGGAAAGGCGATGACCAACGTCCGGGAACTGCTTGGGATTTGCCGCCAGACTCTTCGTGAAATTTTCAAGGTGCTCCTTCTGCGCGAGCATGTTGTCCAGTCGCGCTTGGAACAGGTCTTCAGTCAGATTGCTCGTGTCGTACACGAACACGTTCATCATCTTCTTCAGGTTTTCAATCGTCGGTTCACGATAGAGCCCTTGCAGCAATTTGATACCTTCCGTTGGCATCGGCACAAACTGGCTAGGACCACCTGTTCCGCCACCCATCAGAATGAGCTTGCCCACGCGCGAAGGATTCGCCATCGCGAAAGCCACTGCGCTATGACCACCCATTGAGTTACCGATGATATGCACTGGTCCCGGCACGTCGATTGCGCCGAGCAGTCCCTTCAAAGCACGGGCATTCAACTCTGAACGCGAGCCCGTGCAAACAATCGGGCCGCTCTTGCTCCAGCCCGGGCAATCCATCAGGATGACCCGATATCCCTTCTCGACGAGCGGCTCCAGATTGCGATTGAAGTTCGCCCAGCCACTCGCACCAGGACCGGAGCCATGCAGCATCACGACAGTCTCGCGCCCTTGACCCATGTCGTTGTAGTGAATCTGGAGGTCCAGGTCTCCTTCGTTGATGCGCACAAGCTTGCTGGTTCCTGCTTCGGTCAACCGGGTATCTGTGCTCATGACGTTTCCTAACTCCTACAAAACGGTTGAATTGCGTCGTGGTCTCTTGAGTATTCGCTGGATTCGGTGGGTGCTGTCACGCTTTCCCCAGCAGACCCGACAGTGCGGACTCGAGAAGTTCCTTCGCCATCGCGCCGTCAAAGACGTTTTCGCTTTGTCGCCACGCGACATATCCTCATGACGTTTCCTAACTCCTACAAAACCGTTGAATTGCGTCGTGGTCTCTTGAGTATTCGCTGGATTCGGTGGGTGCTGTCACGCTTTCCCCAGCAGACCCGACAGTGCGGACTCGAGAAGTTCCTTCGCCATCGCGCCGTCAAAGACGTTTTCGCTTTGTCGCCACGCGACATATCCATCTGGACGAATGAGAAGAGCCCCCCCCTCTGAAATCTCGCGCAGACGCTGCCAGTCGCAGTACGGGTCTTGCGAGCCATTTGCTCCGGTTACGACAGTTCGCAGAAACGGCAGGCCGAGGTCTTCAGCAGCTTTGACCCACGCACCACCGGACAGGCCCGTCACGAGCGAGAACTTTCCCTTCCCGGTGACGTCGAGGGTAGAGATGCGATTGCCATGCTTGTCGATGAGCCACGCGTGCGGAATCTTCGCACCTGGCCGGCTGGTTGCCTGCAGATAGAGTTCCTGGTCACGCTTCCATTCCTCTCCGGCCGCCTGCAGGTCGGGAATGACCGCTGACGAGTTGTATCGCTGGTTCATTTCAACCCCTTGCGCGTTGAATTCACGGTTTTTGAGCTCCAGCGCTTCCTGGGCCGCCTGCCGTGCCCGGGCACCTTCGGGACCCGGGTCCTTGAACCGTGCAATTCCGGCCGCGACCGGATTCTCTGCACCTTCGACGCTGAAGACCGCTTGGATGGGGGCGTAGTCGAGACGCGACTGGTTGGCACGCAAGACAATCTGTTTTCCGACAGGCGCGCGCTCTGGCGAGTAGGTCTCCAGCAACTGCTCGCTGGCGTAACCCTTCAACACGTATGCGAGCTTCCACGCGAGATTAAAGCCGTCCTGCACACATGTGTTCAAACCGAGCCCACTCGACGGTGGGTGACGGTGCGTGGCATCCCCACCGCAGAAGACGCGTCCCTTCGAATACGTGGTCGCGTAAGCCTGATTCACATGCCAGACTGATTTGCGAACGAGTTCAACCTCGAGGTCCGGCTCCCCAACCAGAATCCGAATTTTGCCGAGTACCGTTTCCTCGCTGAGGTCCGGTTCACCTTTCGATATATCGAATCCCCACCCGGCAATCCACTGGGTCCACGGTTTGACCGCGCGAAGCAGTCCGAGACCAATTTCGCCGAATGTAGCGTCCGGACTGACAATCCAGTGAAGGACGCTGGGGCGATGCTTCACGTAACGCGTCAGGTCCGCATTGAAGATGACGTAGGCAGTACCCGCCCGCGCCATCTGACCTTCGATTTGCAGGCCAAGCTCTTCAACAACCTTCGAGCGCGCACCGTCGGCACCGACCAGGTATTTGGCCCGCATTGAATACTCACGCCCCGTTATGCGGTCCTGGAGTCGCACGGTGACGCCGGTTTCGTCCTGCTCGTGCGAAAGATATTCGGTGTTGGTCGAAAACGTCGCTCCGCGCTGCGCCGCGTTCTTGAAAAGAATCGGCTCCATTTCCGGTTGAATGATGTCGACGACATCGCAGGGGCTGCCCTGAACATAGTCGCCCTTGCGGGCGTCACCCGTTCCCCACGAACGAAGACGAATCAGCTCTTCGCCAGCGAGACTTGTCGCGAACAGACTGTCGCCCATTTGGTCCCACGCCGTAGCATGCCGAAGCACTTCCTCCTCAATCTGAAGGTCCCGATATACCTCCATCGTTCGCTGGTTGGTGATGTGCGCTCGTGGTGTATCGGCCAGCCAGTTGAACCGCGAGACGATATGCGCGCGAATCCCGTATGTCGCTAGTGCCAATGCAGTGGTTGCACCCATCGGGCCGGAACCGACGATGACCACGTCGGTGTCGAATTCGGTGTTGGTTCCCATAATTGCCTCCTAGCCTTTTAATAATCAAACAAACAGCATCCATGGGTACGGGCCGCGGACCGCGCGCCCGCGATTCGGGCACCGGAACACGGAGACCAATCTCAGGCGCCGCATTGGTTTTCAGTGCAATTAGATTCCGGCTGACGTAGTCGGATGTCGCCGACTAGTCGTTCACGCAAGCGGTTTCAACCGGGTCTTTTCTGGCTACCCGCACGACGCGCTCCGGGAACGCGAAGGCGATACAGATGGCACCTACCGCAGACAGTGCGGCAATCGCCAGCACGCCATTCGTCAGGCTGCCAGTCAAGGTCTTGATGTAGCCAAGAAGCGGCGGGCTTGCAAAGGCGCCGATATTGCCCAGCGTGCTAATGAATGCAATACCGACAGGCGCAGCCTTCTTGCCAAGGTATGACGGTGGAATGGCCCAGATAAGGGGGCCGCTCGCGCCCGTCGCGAAGCTCGCGACCGCAAACGACAGGAGCATCAACGGCAATGAACGGGTCGTCGTGCTGGCAATCAGGCCAAGTGCGATCAGGCAAAAGCAGAGCGTGAGATGCCAGCGTCGTTCCTTCAGCCAGTCGGAGCTCCAGCTCAGTACGATGGCCCCAATGAAGCCCATACCCAGCGGAATGGCACTCAGCAATCCCACGTTCACAAGCGACGCAACGCCGCTTTCCTTCACAATTGTAGGTAGCCAGAAGAAAAGCAGATAGTTGCTGCAGATTGCGGTAAAGAACAGGAAGGCGACGAGGTAATTCACCGGGTTTCCCGCCACCTGGCGAAAGACGCCGAAGGAGTGGTCAGGTAAAACTACGGCTTCCGAAGCAAGGTCCGCCTTGACCGCTGCCTTCTCTTCGACTGTCAGCCATTCAGCGTCATCCGGCCGGTCGCACAACGTGAGGAAGCACACGACGCCAAGCACGCATGCTGGCACTCCTTGTACGATAAATACCCACTTCCATCCGGCCATGCCAAGAGCGCCGTTCAGCGATGTCAGAATCCACCCGCTCAATGGTGCGGCGATAGCACCTGCAGCGGCATTCGCAACGAAGATGACAGCTGTCACCCGAGCGCGCATGCTGGCCGGAAACCAGAATGTCAGGTAGAGAACGATGCCCGGCAGGAAGCCCGCCTCGAATGCGCCGAGAAGCAGGCGCAGCGTGATGAGGTGTCCTACGGTCAGAACAAACGCGGTGGCAACAGTAGCCAGACCCCACAGAACCATGATGCGCACAAAGGTTCGCCGGGCGCCCCATTTGGCGAGCAAGATGTTGCTTGGCATCTCACACAGCGAATAAGTGACAAAGAACGCACCCGCTGCGATGCCATACCACGTGGGATTGATGCCTAACGCATCGCTCATCTGCAGCTTGGTGAAACCAAGGTTGATGCGGTCGATAAACGCAATCCCGTAACACACGAAAAGCAACGGAATGATACGCCACCAGATTTTCCGGTACGCCCGCTTTTTTAGCAGGCTGGAATCAGAATTCGAAGCGAGATACTCGTGCATGTCTTCCTCCATACTTGGATAGATTGGTTTTTGTTATTCGTCACCGGACCATCGAGGGTCTGGTGCGTTATTACTTCAGGCTGTTTCTCTCTGCCGTTGAACCAGGTCGAGCGCGACGTCGACAATCATGTCTTCCTGCCCTCCGACCATTTTTCGCTTACCCAATTCGATGAGGATGGTTCGCGTATCGAGTCCGTACTGCTTTGCCGCCGTCTCCGCGTGTCGCAGGAAACTCGAATAGACGCCGGCGTAACCGAGACTCAGCGTTTCGCGATCCACGCGCACCGGCCGGTCCTGCAGCGGACGAACGAGTTCTTCTGCAGCGTCCATCAAGGCGAACAGGTCCGTGCCGTGCTCCCAGCCGTAGACGTCAGCCGTGGCGATAAAAACTTCGAGGGGCGCGTTGCCGGCACCCGCACCCATGCCGGCCAGGCTTGCGTCGACGCGAATGGCACCGTTCTGAACAGCGACAATCGAGTTCGCCACGCCAAGCGAGAGGTTGTGATGTGCGTGGATGCCACGTTGCGTTTCGGGCTTGAGCACTTCGTCGTAGGCGTGAAAACGTGCAGCGATGTCATCCATCGTCATGGCGCCACCCGAGTCGGTCACGTAGACGCAGTGAGCGCCGTACGACTCCATCAGCTTCGCCTGCTGGGCGAGCTTTGTCGGTTCGAGCATGTGCGACATCATCAGAAAGCCTGAGACGTCCATGCCAAGTTCCCGGGCGTATTCGATGTGCTGCTTCGATACATCTGCTTCGGTGCAATGCGTTGCAACCCGAACGGAGCGCACACCTGATTCGTATGCGCGCTTCAGGTCGTGGGTCGTGCCGATGCCAGGAATGAGCAGCGTAGTCAGCTTGGCGTGCGTGATGACCTCGGCGGTCGCCTCAATCCATGCCCAGTCGGTGCAAGCACCAAACCCATAGTTAAAGCTCGAACCTGAAAGACCATCACCGTGGGCCACTTCGATGGCGTCAACCTTCGCTGCATCAAGCGCGCGGGCGATTGCACGAACATGGTCGAGGCTGTACTGATGGCGAACGGCATGCATGCCGTCGCGTAGCGTTACGTCCTGGATGTACAGCTTGGATTTGACTTCGTTGCTCATACGGCCTCCGTGGCTGTGCTTGCTTGTTTCTGGCGACGGACAATGCTTTCTGCTGTTGCCAATGCCGCCGACGTCATGATGTCGAGATTGCCGGCATATGCAGGCAGGTAGTGGGCAGCGCCTTCGACTTCAAGGAACACAGTGACCTTCATACCGGTGAAAGAGCGGTCCAGTTCCGCGATGAAGAGCGGATTTCCGTCGGTGTAGTGCTGGAACTGGACCTTTTGCTTCATCCGGTAACCAGGGACGTACGACTGGACTTTGGCGACGGTCGCCTCAATCGACGCGGTGACCGCTTCTTCGTCTGTGCTTTCGCAGAGGCAATAGACTGTGTCGCGCATGATGAGCGGCGGCTCCGCCGGGTTTAGGACGATGATTGCCTTGCCACGCTTCGCGCCACCGACCTTTTCAATTGCCCGGGACGTTGTTTCGGTAAACTCATCAATGTTTGCGCGAGTGCCCGGGCCTGCAGACTTTGACGAAATCGACGCTACGATTTCTGCGTAAGGAACATTCGAGACCTGGCTCACGGCGGCAATAATGGGAATCGTTGCCTGGCCGCCGCACGTCACCATGTTGACGTTCGGGGCATCGAGGTTTTGCTCGCCATTCACGCACGGCACTGTGAAAGGGCCAATCGCTGCGGGCGTGAGATCAATGACGCGCTTGCCGAACGACTGCAGTACGGCGTCATGCTTCTTGTGAGCGCCGGCCGAGGTCGCATCGAAGACAATTTTGATTTCATCGAAATTAGGCATCCGGGTGAGACCGTCGATGCCTTCAGCCGTGACGGGCACACCCATGCGTGCAGCGCGCTTCAGGCCATCGGACTCGGCGTCAATACCGACAAATGCACCCATTTCAAGAACGTCAGACAGGCGAAGTACTTTAATCATCAGGTCAGTGCCGATGTTGCCGGAACCGATGATGGCTACCTTGGTTTTGGACATTTAAAACCTCTTAAACGAATTTCGCCGTGACTTCACCGAGTCCGGACAGTTGAGCGACAAACGTGTCACCGGCGGCTACTGGAACCATGGGACCCAGTGCTCCGGTCAGCACGACATCACCGGCTTTGAGAGGACGACCGCGGCGGGCGATTTCACCCGCGAGCCACACGGCCGCATTGAGGGGGTGGCCGAGGCAAGCTGCACCACTGCCAGTCGATACAACATCGGGACCGGTCGTCACGCCATCACGGTCGCGGCGCATCGTCATCTGCAGGCCTCGTAAATCCAGGTCCTGGATACGACGGACGGGGCCACCAAGCACGAAGAGCCCGGACGAGGCGTTGTCGGCCACGGTGTCGAAAAAGCGGATATCCCAGTTGGCAATTCGGCTGCTGACGATTTCGAGTGCGGGCACGACATAAGCAGTTGCGCGAATTAGGTCGGCGACGGTTGGTGCCTCGATGTCGAGGTCCTCTGCCAGGATGAGCGCCGCCTCTGCTTCAATCTTAGGCTGATGAAGGCGGCTGAACGGGATGGGTTCACCTTCGCCGGCTGCCATATCGGCGAACAGCATTCCGAAGTCCGGTTGGTCCACACCTAGCTGCGCCTGCACGACCTTCGACGTCAGTCCGATTTTTCGTCCGACTAGGCGACGGCCTTGGGCCTCGAAGAACTTGGTGTTTGCGTCTTGAATTGCATACGCGGTGTCAACATCGTTGGACGACGCGCGGGAACGCAAGGGGGCGATGGTCTGCCCGGTCACGTAACAGTTGCGCAGTTCGGCAGCCAGCGCTTCAATACTCGCCGAGTTGGCGGCCTGGCGCTCGATGGTTGCATCAGACATAAAAACCTCTATTGATTGCTCGCGTCGACGAGGAGTTAGCAGACAGGGTCGACTTCGAGCGGGTGATAACAGCCGCGCCAATGAACCAGGGGCGATTTGTCTGCCACTCGGGTGCGCATGACGCGTCCGACGAAGATGGTGTGGTCACCGGCTTCGATTTCACGCTCGAGGCTGCATTCAATCCAGCCAAGACAACCCGCGATCAAAGGCAGCCCCTCGAGTCCGGTCCGCGATTCGACCTGAGCGAACCGGTCAATCGGCTTACAGAAAATGCGCGAGACGTCTTCCTGATCGGACGCGATGATGTTGACCGCGAAGTGCTTTGCCCGGCTGAAAATGGGATACGAGTACGAGGCCGTCGTCAGACTCCACTGGATAAGCGGCGGGTCCAGCGAGAGTGACGAGAACGAGCTGACCGTCGCGCCATACGGCTTGCCCCGTGCATCCAGCACCGATATCACGGTGATGCCAGTTGCGAAATGCCCCAGCGCGTGGCGAAATAGGTTGCCTGTCGCGTTGGTGTCCGACGTCGAAGCGTCAGCGGCTCGGGTGGTGTCTGACATGATTCAATCCTCGTTCTCAGGCGTTACTCTCTTGGCAGCGGTTCCATTAGTGCCCAGACCGCTACGTCGTCACTTGTCCAGCAGGAAGTCGATATGCAGACGATTGAACAGCGGTGCGTCTTCGAACTGCGGCCAGTGACCGCATTCGTTCATCACGACGTATTTGCAGTTCGGAATCATTTCTGAGATTTCCTTGCCTTCCGCGGGCGTTGCCGTTGGGTCGTGCGACGTCCAGACCACGAGTGATGGCGCCTTGATGGACCGGTATTGCTCCTCGGTAATCATGTTCGGGCGACGGAGTTCCATCTCTTGAAGGCACATGATTCGCTTCATCGTGTCAGCGAAGCCGGGCTGCGCGTAGATGGCGCGACGGGTCTCGATGAGGTCGTCGCTGACCATGCTTTTGTCGCACATCAGGAACTCGAGACGGGTTTTAATGCGTTCCCAACTCGGGTCTTCGGCTGCTTGATTCGACAGGGTCTTCAGGCGGGTCATCACTTCAGGGTGCGCAGTCCAACCACCGGCGGTGTTGAGCACCATGTGGTCGACGATTTCCGGGTGATGCACTGCCAGGTAAGTTGCGACCCAGCCGCCCAGCGACTCGCCGGTGATGTGCGCGCGCTCACGGCCCAACGCCTTCAGGACGGCGATGACGTGGTCCGCATAATCCTTCACCTGATAATCGATGGCGGGCTTGTCAGTCCAGCCGTGACCAAGCATGTCGATAGCCACAACCCAGAAGTGCTCGCCGTGCGGCCCGAAATTCCGCGAATACGCTTCGGCATGGCCGCCGACGCCATGCAGACAGAGCAGAAGTGGCTTGTCCGGGCTGCCGGACATCATGTAGCGCGTCCTGATTCCATCTGCATCCAGGAAACCCTGGCTGAAAGAGACGCCGCGCATGTCAGCCCATACGCTTGAAAAATTGGGGGGTCGGGTATCGCTCATGAGTTCACTTCCGTGGTCAGTTCGTTGTTTGTCTGTTCCGCGACGGGCGCCGTGCCGTTCGGGTCACCTGCAAGCGCTAGGGCCTTATCGACCAAACGCTGCATATCGGGATTGCGGTTGCTCAGGTAGTTGAGTGCGAGGTTGCGCACCGGGTCCCCTGCGTAGTAGCGTTCGTACTGCACGAGACGCTGACCGAAGGCTTCGCCAGCGAGGTCCCATGCAAGTTTGAAAAGCTTCACGCGCTCGACCGATGGCATGCCACCGGCGCCCTGGTAGTAAAGCGAGAGGTCGTCGGCGAGTTCCGGCGCGCGGAAGTCCGCAGCGCTTGGCATCAACATAAAGCCACCGGCACCAATGGTTTGCAGCACTTCAATGACGCGCGGATAAGCCGTCGGAAGCATCGTGCGAATTGCCTGCAACGGAGCGAGACTTGGTCGAACGGTGCCAACCTCCGTCGGTTCCGATTCGTACTCGGAGCGCACCAGCGCGCTCTTGACCTGCTCGATGTAGCCGAGCAGTTCGCCCAGCATCTGCTGCACGTGGAGGAACTGGTCCGCCTTGATGGACTTCGCAACCGCGATGGCCAGGCCGACGGAGAACTGCATCTTGACGAGCGCGCGGGTATTGGTCTGATGCGCCGTGTGGTTGCGCACGCCAGTGTGCGTGTACAGCTGGTTCGACAGTTCAACCTGGCGATAGCAGAAGACGCGGTCCCAGGGCACGAACACGTTATCGAAGATAAGCAGCGAGTCGTTTTCTTCAAAGCGCGTCGACAGCGGATGGTCGTAGCTTTCATGCGCTTCGACGTAGTACGGGTCGCGGGAAATCTGACGCATGCCCTTGACGTCAGTCGGCACGGCAAAAATGAGCGCGTGGTCTTCGTCGCCTGCCTTGAATTGCGGCAGGTTATACATAATCATTTCGTCGGACACGGGCCCAAGCGTTGCAATCATCCGCGCGCCGCTGACGTAGATGCCTTCATTGGTTTCCTTCACGACGCGAAGGTGCATGCTGGCTTGCTCCGACGACTGCTTCGAGCGGTCGTTTTGGGGCGTGATCAGCGCATGGCTCAGGAACAGGTCGTTGTCGCGGATGTACTCGTAGTACTTCACGATGTTGTCCGCGTACTTCTGGCCGCCCTTGGCGAAATCGTGACGCGCTTCCCGGAACGCCAGTAGGGTGACGTTCATGAAATCCGGCGAACGGCCCATCAGGCCGAAATTTGTTTCAGCCCAGATGCGATAGGCCTCGCGGCGCTTGCGAAGGTCTGCCGTGGACTTTGCCGGCATGAAGGCTAGACCGGCGCGTTCACCGGTTTCCGGCACCACGTAAGTTACTTTGTCCTGCAGTTCTGGGTCGTGCTGCGTATCATAGAGCGCTGCGAGTTGCTCGACGGCCCCCTTGAATGCTGCGTGCGTCGTGACATCCTCGACGCGCTCACCGCGCACCCATACGTCGCGCGGACGGTTCTTCAGTCCTTCGATGAACTGCTTGCCAGTTCTGATACCCATGACTCATCTCCTAAAATCGCACCGGTGCGTCATGCACGCGATGCCTCTGATTCGGCGAACATCATTGCCATCCCGGCAATCCACCCCTGAATTGCCTCGTAGTAAATAAGGTCTGCCTTGTAGTCGCCTTCTACAGAAAGTGCGGCAAATGCCGCGACCCAGGCCAGAATTTCAGGGCCACCGCGTCCGGCTTTCTCACGGACTTCTCTAGTGGTCAAAGCGTCAAAATCCATCAGATTTCCGCTTTGCAGTCGGTCGATGAGGCTCCGGTCCCAGGCCGGGTCGACCGGCAAAATGTTTGGATCACCCTGATACGCCCGCGCACCCGCAGCGAGAACCCGCTGTTCTCGCGCCACGCGTGCCTCCGGCGTCGGCTCGCGTCCATCAATGAGACGCGCCTTCACGTCGTCCGGCGCTGTGACAATACTGGGCGTCGGCGGGTCGTGCGAAAGGCCTCCTGATGCAGAGATAAGGACACGCTTGCCCGTCGCAGCCGCGAACCTGCCCACCGCCTCTCCGAGAAGGCGCGCTCGCTTGAAAGTCGGCAGCGGAGGAGCGGCACAGTTGATGAAGATGGGAATCGACGGATAGGTCTCGAAAGAGCCGAACATGGCTTCCCAGATTTGGACAAATCCGTGGTCGACTTCCATGCGGTACGACACTGCGATGTCGATGCCGTCGTTGAGCAATGCTTCACCGAGTTTCAGCGCCTCCGCCGACGGAACTGGAAGGCGGCCGACGGATGTGTCCCAGTCGCCCACCGAGCTTGCGTTCACCCCAAGGCAGAAGCTCGGCATCACGTCGTAAAAAAAACCGTTGAAATGGTCCGGCGCGAACTGGATAACGAGGTCGGGATTGAAGCTTTGGGCGCGTTCAGCGAGCTCATGGAACCCTCGCTTCACGCCGGCCCGAACTTCGTCTGTCGTAATCCCGTCTTTCATGAGAGGGGTGTGCGATGCACTCAAGACGGCCAACGGCACGGTCTGTCTCCTTTGTATGGCCTTACTCCCGGTTGCCACGCGCATCTAGTGCGCAGTGATAGGAGTAGACCTTTGGTCTGGTCCCATGCATTGCGGCGCATGGACAATCCTGTGCGTCGAACAAAAATTCGACGGCTGGCACCGAGATGCTCCTTCTGGCGGGGCTTTCGAATGAGCGGTGTGTTGAAGTGATAGTAGCGATGCGCTGGTTATCCGGATAATGCGATGCATCTATAGGCATTATCCGATTTTCGTTTATCGGAGTTAACCCTTTAAATCCGCATCGTGAGGTCATTTTTGGGGAGCAGCTTTTTAGCCGCTATCGTCCACCGGAAGGAGAGTTTGGCGATTCGATGCTTGGAGAATGGCAAGGCATTCACAGCCCGTTGTGATGCGTGAGGGCAAACCCCGAGGGAGGTGAGCATCACTCTGCGACATATAATCGTTTTATGGATAACAAGCGCCCAGGTTACTCACTTGAGGCGTATCGGAGACAAGGTGATGGACTCGCGGCTTATTGAGTATTTCCTTCGAGTAGCGGAGCTTGGAAGCATCAACAAGGCAGCAACCGACCTTCGCCTCTCGCAGCCTGCTCTGTCGCGGCACATTGCGCTGCTAGAGCATCAGATTCGGGCAAAGCTCTTCACTAGAACGCAGGGGGGGGTCCAGTTGACTGAAGCTGGCACCCTGCTGTTGGAGCGGGCGCGTCCGATACTTCGACAACTCACCAAGCTAGTCGAACAGGTGGGTGACAGGGCAGCCGGTCAGTTGTCCGTCGGTGTCCCACCGTCATGGCAATACCTGTTCACCTCGAAATACATCGGCAGGCTTGTCGAACAGTATTCCGGGGTGTCATTGAGGGTGCACGAAGGGGCAAGCCACGAGTTAAGGGAAGTGATGCACGCTGGCATGCTGGACCTCGCGATAGTCCCCTTCGAGGGCTCACCTCCCAATGGCTACATCCACACACCGCTTATCCGCGAGCCCCTCGTTCTTGTTTCGAAGAAGGAATCCGAGCTAAGACGAGAGAAGCCGGTGCCTTTGTCCCGTATGGACAACCTGAGGCTCGCCTTGCCGGGCAAACCGAATGTTATCCGCACCCAAATCGAGAACACTCTGTCGAGAAAGGGATTTGAATTCAAGACGGCTTTCGAAATTGACGCCATGTCGCTCTCGATTGAACTGGCTCGTCAGGGGGTTGCCGACACGGTCACCCCGTGCTGCGCCATCAGCGGAAACCCACGCCTCGAGGCAGAAGTCTCATGGAGCCCGATTCGCGGGATGTATATGACGTGGGCACTGTGTGAAAACTCAGCTCGGTCGCACTCACAAGCCGTCCGCGAAGGACAGCGACTTATCTTCCAGATGGTGGATGAGATTGTGGCCAGTGGTGTATGGCTTGGCGCGGAGCGGGCAAGCAAAACAGCTCCGGCCGGTACGTTCGAGTTTGTTGAAGAGAATTGATTGCAGAAATTTGCTTGTGTCGTTCATACCGCTTCTCGATTAGGCAGGGCAATTGTGGCTCGTCGCGATGACGAGCCACAACATGCCGAGGCTTTACAGACCAGCAGAACAGCAAACCAACAATCAAAGATCAAAATAGAGTTCGCATCCCGACCCGTAGGACGGTTTGACTTGCACTAGAGGATGTCGCGAATGTGCCATTCACCGACGCAAAAGCATCAGCGCCGCCGCTCGCGCGTTGATAGATAGCATTGACGTACACGTCCGTCCGCTTGGAGAGCAGATAGTCGAGCGTGATGCCACCCTGGTTCGAATGGTTGTTCGTCAACTGGTCATTGCCTTTGGCATAGATGTACTGCGCATACAGGAACAAATCAGGCGCAAAGGTGTAAAGCCCGCCTACCTCGTAGCTGTCGACGTGTGCCCCGTTGAACGTATTGTGCGTGTTCACATAAAGCACATCCAACGCAAACCGCCCAAAGTCGTATCGTCCGCCGGCGCCGAAGTTTCGAATCCCCGAATCTCCGTTATCGATTCCGTCTTCTTTTGAATAAGTGTACGCCGCGTCTAACCTTAACGGGCCATCATCGTAATGGGTCTCAAAGCTGGTCAGATTGTTGCGACCGGTCTGCCCGGCAATGTTACTGAAGCCGTACATTGCACCAAAGCCGAATCCCGCATATGTCTTCGATGTGAACTTGACAGAATTCGGCGTGGCTTCGCCGCCTGCGATTCGTGTGTAGTCGAATGTGCCCAGAGGCGAACCGAGCTTTGCAAAAGGTCCACCAGGCAGTTGATACAGGCTCACATACGGAATCTGGTGACCCCATCGTTCAATCGACAACGTTTCGAACATGTAGTCAAACTGCCTCCCAAGGGTCAGCGTCCCGTACTGGGATGCGAGTCCGACGTACGACTCGCGTCCGGACAAAGCGCCACCGTTCGCCGTGCCGTTGTTGAGGTTAGGCTGCGAGTCCATGACAAAGATGGCTTGCAGGCCGCCGCCAAGGTCCTCGATACCGCGAATCCCAATGATGTTTGGCGCCTGAATGCCAGTCGCCGTACTTACAAGCGAGTGGCCGCCTGAATTGCTCACGTAAGTGATGCCCACATCGAGAATGCCGAACAACGTAACCGAGCTTTGCGCGTGCGATAACGTTGAAAGTGTCATAAGGATAACTACCGAAATAATTTTTTTCACAAAGCACTCTCTATCTTCTGATGACGAACGCGTCCCTTGCCGACATGGCGAATGAAGCCGGACAAAGATGACTGGTGAGAAAGGCCCGTCTCGCGTTTGACCGCGAGCAGATTACGGTGTCCGGCCGAACAACGTCGTCCCATGCCAAACCTGAGGTACGAGCCCGACTTGCTGCTGACGGACATCAATCGGGAAATTCCGACCCGAGTATTACAAACAGAGACCTGGACTTATACAGACGCGATCGCCAACCTTCACGCAATGAACGTGACTGCCGACCCGCTCCACTACGCGGGACGCATCGGGTCCGAAGATAGCCGGAAGTTTGGGCAACGGAGGGGACGGGAACCGTTGCGGATAGTGAGCGACGACGTTGCGGAGGTTGGGTACAACGCCGTAGGCCTTAGCCCGGATCAGACCGTCTGTCGGACGCGGTTCCGGGACCGGAATCTTGTCGACCTTGCCTTCTTCCTCAACTTTATGAAATCGTGCAGCACGCACATTTGTCATGCTCGTCTCCTTTAAGTTTGCGTTTACGTTGTCGTAAATTCGCCTTGTCCGCGTGCCTGCATCGCACCCGCTTCTTCGCACAGCAATAGTCGAAACGTTGTTTGGACTGAAAGGCAGCCTCCTCGGTCAGGTACGCGCCCATTTACGGAGCGGTCGAGACTTTATGAAATTAGAGCGGCATAGCGAGCCTTGCTGCACCTGTGCGGTGTCGCGCACGCAACTGGTGGGCTTTGTGCGAGGGGCCATGGGAAGATAAGTTACCGCAGAGCGGCAACGGTCGGTTATGCATTCGACCTATAGCTGTTATCCAGATTACACGGTCTTCAAGCATGTACTACGCTGTCTTTGGGGTAGGTCAAATTTAGATGACAAACGTAGGGGTGCGTTTATTACTGGCCACAACATCATAGTTGACAGCGGAGCCACAATTGGCCATCGAAGCAAGGTGCCCTGGCACCGCGCGATCAAAACCGTTTTGTTCTGAACAGTACGAGTTGTCGTACCGTGGACGCGACTGTGCATTTTTGACACAAACCAGCTTGTCGAGGATGTTCCGCAGTCAATGAGGTAGGCGATGACGAGGCCCTTCATCCGTCAATTCTCGTACGGTCTGTTCGCCGCTAAAAGCCGGGTTAGTGGCATCACGCTGAATCGAGAGCGCCGCTGTTGGCGCGTCCGCGGAGCTGCTTAAAAGAGAGCAAAAGCAGAAATCTGGGAACGCCGGTTTAGGCTGCGTGAAGGTGAAGCCGAATTCCTTCGCGCGCCTCTTTTTCCACATGAGGGCGGGAAGCATGCACCAACCAATAAATTGGACGATGCCCAACTTCCGTATATCGTGGGATGGTTATCCTAGGGCGCGTGTGTACTCTAGAAAAGCCCGACGGGATCGCGCCGGCGATCCCACGAGTAAATGATCAACTCGGAGCGACGAACGGCGTGACCGCCTCCACCGACCGTGTACTGAATGTCGAGCGTCTCAATCTCGAATCCGGCAAACACCGCTCGCATATCGAGATGGTCGTTCAGACTGACGATCGCTTTCCCCTTGATACTTTTCAAAAGTTCAGCCATCCGCTCGTATTCGCCGAATTCGAATGGCAGACCGTATCCTTCTGTCTTCCAGTACGGAGGATCGAGATACGCGAACGTGTGAGGACGATCGTAGCGCAGAAGGCACGCGTGCCAATCGAGGTTTTCGATGAAGGAACCACACAGACGTCGATGGGCTGCCGCCAGTTCTTGCGGCAGGTAGTCAAGATTCAGACCGGGTCCGGCCGTCGTCGCCGTACCGAAGGTCTGGCCCTCGACACGTGCACCGAAAGCCTCCCGTTGCAGAAAGTAAAAGCGCGCAGCGCGCTGGATATCGGTGAGCGTTTCGGGCGGTGTCATCTTTAGCCGTTCGAAGGCCTGCCGACTGTTCAGCACCCAACGGAACTGGCGTACCAACTCATCTGGATGATGCTGGACGACGCGATAAAGGTTAATCAACTCGCCGTTCGCGTCATTCAGGACTTCCACCTCCGCTGGTGGACGCAGGAAAAACAATGCAGCGCCACCGGCAAATACCTCAACGTAACACCGGTGAGGTGGAAACCTGGGTATGAGCACATCCGCCAGACGACGTTTGCCGCCAATCCACGGCACGATCGGGTTCATCGTAGTATTCCCATCGCTTAGCGTTCGGGATCCGGATCGTCAGGGTGCGGGTGGACGTCGACATCCGGCTTCTGGTTACTTCGAGACGGCACGTCGGGATGATCGCGTTGATGGGGTCTGCTCACCGTCACTGGCATTTGCTGCACGAACCCGGTGACATCAAGGGCCAGCTGCCGGTCGTCCGGGTCATCCGAGGCGGCCAGCGCCCGCCCGATCGCCCACCAGGCTTCGAGCACCGGTTGATGGCCATCGACCACCGCCTGGGTTGGAGGCGACGATGGCGAACCCTTGGCGATGCCACGCTCGCGCATATGGACCACCGCCTGCGAGGCGTAGCGACGCGTGACACCCCGCGTACGACGTGGCGTGGCATTGGCCTCCACACCGTACTCGCGCAGGCTACGTGCAAAGCCTTCCCGCCATCGCTGCAGATCCGCCTTCCGCGGATTCAGGCGCGTGCCGTCCCGTCCCTGCATCTGCACGCACAGGTGAACGTGCGGATGCGCTTCGTCGTCGTGTGCCGCAAACACGTAGCTGAAATTCCCGCCAAACTCAGCCCGGGCGAATGCCCGTGCCGCATCGCGCACCGCCTGGCGATCAGTGCCCGGCGGCATCGAGAACATCAGATTCAGCGCTTCGCGCTTGCGGCTCTGTTCTGGGATGCCACGTCCGCTGCGACTCCATTCACGCACCAGGTCGTTCACGTCCTCCTTGCCGTGTATCGCGTCGCCATCCTGGTTCTCAAGTTCGACGCGGCCGTTGCGAGATACGTATAGGAGATGGGCACGAATCGCCTGCATTCCGTTTCGGCCGCCCCGCCTGTTCGTGATCTTAAGCATCACCTCCGGTACGTTCCTGACGGTGCGAACAATCTGAGCACGCAGGCGCAGCGCACCGCCTGGTCGAGGGCGGCCACCTTGTCGCGCCCCGGGTCGGCGAAGTCCGTTAAAGAACAATCGGTCGCCCCAGTTAAGCAGAATGTCGTCGACATAGCGTTTGGGCAGCGGCATGATTTCTCCTCCAGTCAACGACCCCAACGCTCGACGTTTGCCCGCATGACCCGATACACCCGGTCCAGATGAGCGTCGACTTCGCCCATGAGTGCCTCGACCAGCGCCAGACAACGAGGATTCACATCCGCCCCAGCGTTCAAGGCGCGTGCCATCTGGTTCAGGTTGCGACCAATCAATGCGAGCTGCGAATTCGATTCGCTTAATGCGGCCAGTTCGGTCGCACCGAATTGCGGGTCTCCGCCCAGATGCGCCCGGATCAGCGCAACGATCCAGCGATTCGGCGACAGGCCTACCGAACGTGCGGCCTGCTGTGAGGCGGCATATTCAGACGGAGTGAGGCGCAGCTCGATACGTTGGTGACGGCCCCGCTCCGGCAGGAACTGAACCTCGAACAGCGGTTGGGACGCGTCACCTAGCACATGGACCATCAACGCACGCAATGCCTCGCTTTGCGAGACACCTGCACGATCACAATAGGCACGCCAGCGGGCCTGCAGGTCAGTTGGCCGAATATGAACTGGACGGATTTTCATAGGGAGGGCAGCGAAGGGTCGGGGTGATTCACGGCGCGCTCGATTTCCTTCGTCTGGGACGCCGTCGAAGGGGATGGCGCATGACGCATGCGGGTCGGCGTTGCATTCCGGTCGTAGCGCCGCGGTGCCGGGATCGTGACGCCCTGCTCCTGCAACTCGCCGACCAGTCCCGCGCAATGCGCCTGGACACGCTCGATCGCCCGCTCACCAAAGCCCTGGCGACGCATCACCTCGCCAATCACGGCCACGTGTACCTGCTTCATCTGGTCAGCATCAGTCAATGGCCTTACTGGCTGTAGCGTCGGAGAATCATTCCAGAACTTCTCACGCACCCGCTCGATGGGGTCAAGCGTCTCACGGGCTTGCGGCAGGCCTTCTGTTCGCGCCGCCTCAGCAGGCTGCTCGTGCCGATACTCACGTTCACGCTCCCGGATCTGCACATCCCACGTATTCCGGTAGACCTCCTTCGGCCTGACGCCAGTCACCTCGCCCGCGTCGTTCAATACCGGGACGTTGACCGTGACCCATCGTTTGCCGCGATTTTCGAGCGCCACCACATCGCCGACCTGCGCGCCGGCCGCGGGGATCGCGCGTCCAAGATCGATCCCCCAGATCGTGCGCGGCCCCGCCAGGTCAGCGTACGTCACGAAGTACGACGGGCTGTTTCTGGGATTATTCCGATAAGGCGCCTCACCATGTGCGAGCAGTTCGCCGGTGAGTTGCGGTGCTGATGTGGCAGCACTGGGCGCGCCCCGCGCTTGGGTGGTCCGCTCTGCCGTCATTGATGATGTGTCGCCCGATGGCGGCATGACAGGGCTCGACTCGCGCGTCATAGCCGCCTCACTCGCCTTACCTGTGGCCTCACTACCCACGTCAACGCCAACGGGAACGCGGACGTCTATGCGATTGGTCAGCCGCTCTTCACGCAGGGCGTCGAGCCGGGCCCGGTCGACGGGCTGCGGTTTGTAGCCCGCGACCTCGAGACCACGCAAGGACGCATGCAGCCAGACCTCACGTTTGAACTCGTCGCTGCCACCCACACGAATCGAAGTCCAGCCTTTCGCCGACGCCATCTCCGCCATCGATTCTGCGATGTCGCTACGGCTATGTTCGGTGACAAGGCGCGCGCCCCGATCCTCGAATGCAAGACGATGCTGCTCGTCCTTCAGGAAATACTGGTTGCCCGAGCGCAGATAGCGCTTCCTGATCAGCTCCGGTGGATCCTGCAACGGCTGCGTTGACAACTTCCGGGCTAATCCGGTGTCTAGCGCCGTTGGTGGAGCAAATGCCGACGCCACGTCGTCGCGGCCCGGGTCGGGCGCGGTTGCCGTCTGTTCGGGCGAAACAGCTGGGTGGGGCTTCCCTGTGCCGGGTGACGCTTGCCCAGCCCCTTGCGGTGCAGACGGATCTGGATCCGTCGCTCGTGTCCCGGCCAGCTTGCCCACCGCATCTTTATCAGGCGCAGGCGGTGAAACGACCGGCTCAATGACATTCTTGAGCAGTGCAGCCGTCTTCGAGGCGTCTTCGTCGCCCAATTGATCGCTGTTACCCATGATTGTCTCCCACACAGTTTGGGCACGCGCGGCAACCGCGTTCGCCCCCGCTCTAACGGACAACATCGCGGTCTGCCAGATCATTTCCCGACTGACGGGCAGCCTGCGCGGCGCGGCGCCTCTCCCTGATCCGATCCCAGGTGTGGGCCTCGAGCTGATCGAGCACGCCGTCATGCGACGCCAGATCGGTCATACCCAATTCCTTCGCTGATTTCTTCAGCGACGCCACGACGCCCGTCAACCGGTCACGGGCACGATTCCATGGATACACCTCCGGCCGGTCATCGTCATAGGCGATCTGGACGTCAGCGCCATTCAGCCGCTGGTGGTCATCTGCCCATCGCAACCGGTCCGAGAAAAACACCAGTTTGTCCTTGCGGTGGAACACGACACTGCGCGGCGCTACTTCCTGGATCAGATAGCCTTCGGTGTTGAACACCTCCCCGCGATACATGCCTCCTGCGCCGTAACCCGGTCCATGGCGGTGCGGCGTACTCATCTTCAGGTCGGCGCCAAACCGGTATTGCGCCGCAGCCCGAACCTCCTGCGGCACGTCTTTCATCTCGAAGAGGTATCCGGCATCCTCCGCGGGTCGACCCGTCTCATGCACGGGCTTCCCCGGCCAGATCGCCGGATGTACCGGGTTTGTTTCGCCCTGAGACAACAGCCTCTCTTTCACTTTGCCCATTTGCCACCTCCACTTCATGTTCAGCCGCGCCCTTCATGCGCTCGCTTCATTCGATAAATCACCACGGCCCTCAGCTCTCTTTGTAGACCTACGGGGACGTTCCCCCGCCGTGCCTGATGCCGCCTCTCTGGAAGCGGCCCTCGCCTTCCGCTTTCTGGATCCGCCAGGTTCACTGTCAATCGGTACGACAGTGCCTGCGCTAAACATGCGGCGACTGAGCCCGGCAAGCTCGCTCTCCGGCAACGGTGCGTCCACGCTCACAGGTGTCGATTCGATACGGGCCAACGAGAGTTCCGCCTGCGTGATGGCGTCTTCGGGAATACCGAAGCTCCGGAAATAGGTATCAACGTAGGCTACGGTTTCGCTCCATTCGAGCATTTGCCGCTCCCCGGGTAAATCGCCGGGACGCCAGCCATCCAGGCACTCCAGGTATTCGGCAGAGAGGCTGCGCAGCCGGCCGATATCGGGATCGATGTCATCAACCGTCACTGCACGCAGACGGCCGTCGATCTTGGCGAGAAAGAGGGTTACGTCGAGCTTCCGGACAGGCGGTGGATTAACCAGCCGTGCCTGGAACACCGGATCGTCGTAATAACGGATCTTGTCAGCCAGGATCGGTTTGGTGTTTTCCAGAAAGATGATTTCCTTGTCCGCTCCGATCTCCTTTAATTCCTGCGCCATCATGAGCGGGCGGCGTTGGTCCGATACGTTCTCGCTCGCACCGCGTTTCGCGGACCACCCACGTGGCTGGCTTTTGCTGCGCGCCTTCTCGGTGAAATAACCCAGCATCTCCGAGTATTCGTTCGCATCCTTCTGCTCACGTGGCGCAAAGGCAATCTGCATCGCGTGATTGGTGATGAAGGTCCGGGCGTCCGCGCGTCCCATCACCGACTCAAGCTGGGCGATTGACTGTACGACCGGCAGCAGGCGAAGGTTGTAGGCCGCCATGTACGACACGGCCTTAACGATGATGTGGACCTTACCGATCGCGGTGAATTCGTCCATCAGCAATAGGCAGGCATATTTCAAAGCCGGGTTGTCCTGCGGCATCTGCTTGGTATTGAGGTTCACCAGTTGCGAGAACACGAGATTGATTAGCAGCGCCGCTTCGGCCAGATGGTCCGGCGTGATACCGATATAGATCGACATGCGCTTGCGGCGCACGTCCTTCAGATCGAAATCGTTGGCACTGGTCGCCGCATCGACGATCGGATTGGACCAGATAGTGAGTGGTGCATTGAAGGTCGCCAGCACACTCGCCAGAACCTTATCGTCGTTTGCCAGAAACCGATTCAGTGCATTGATACACGCACCCGACAGAGTGTCGCGGTATTGATCCAGCATCCGGCGCAGATAGATCTTGACGGTAGTGCCGTTACCCGATGACTGGCGCAGCACTTCGCCCATCGTGACCGGATAGTCCGGGATGTCCGCAGCCCTTGTACGATCGGTGCGCCGGGCATCTCGCAATTCGCACAACAGCAGCACGATGCCGAGGAACAGATTGCGCGCCTGGTCGGCCCAGAAGCTGTCGTAACCACTACGGGGATAGAGTGCGTAGCCGATTGCGAGGATGTCCCCCACACGGAACACGCCATCTGTGATGCTCGATAGCAGGTTGTACCGGTGTGTCCTGAAATCCTCGGCAAACGGGTTAAACAGATAGACTTCCTGACCGTATTGGGCCCGAAAGCCGGCCGTGGCGTTGAAATTCTCCTGCTTGATATCGAGCACCACGACCGATTCGGAAAAGTTCAGTAGGTTCGGAATCACTGCGCTCGCGCCCTTGCCTGAGCGGGTGGGCGCCGCCACGAAGATGAACTGCTGCCCGGAAAACATCAGGTAGCGGCCCCGATATTTACCCACCACGATGCCTTCCGGTGCCATAAGACCGGCACGCCGGATCTCGGCAGCCGTCGCAAACCGGGCACTACCATGCAGTTCACGCCGGCTACGTGCATCGAGTACCGCGCTAGCACCCAGCGCCGGTATGCCGAGCCCAACGAGGCCCGCAAGCCAAGCCGACATGGCCAGCGTTCTGCCCGCATTCGGCCGTTGTTCAGGCCATTGCCCACTGACGTGATACAGCACCGCGCCCGGCCAACTCCATAGACGTGCGTGAAGCGGGTTATGACGGTTCAGGGCAAAGAAGATGGCGCCGGCCAGCCAGCAGTTGACAACAAGCGTGCCGCCAATTGCAACGAGAATCACCAGCACGGTGACGATCCGCCGACGATGGCCCCACACCCATTGCGGGCCAACCGATGCTGAAGAGAATGTTCGGGAGAACATGACGTCAAGCCCGTCTGATGTCGTGCTTCACACACGGATCGAAGCCGATTTCCGTCATCACGCGGCGCTTGCCCGTTTGACGACCCGTCGCATCAAACACGGGACGTGCTTCGATGTGCGCCACGATATCGGTGGTCAGCGACAGCAAGCGCTTGAGCGCTGTATCGGCATAAACTGCAGCCTCTGGATGTTCCTTGACCATTAGCGCAAAACGCTCGATGGCGACCGCACGCGACTGTGCGTGGTAGCTCGTGATGGAACCACTATGGCCGGTCGTAAGCAGCTTCAGAAAATCGTAAGCCTCGCTACCCCTTAGCTCTGCCAACAGCACCCGGTCCGGCTTCATGCGCATGGCACTGGCGATCAGATCTGCCGGCGTAACGCGGGCTTGCCCCTGTTCTCCCTTGCTGTAAAAGAGGTGCACACAGTTGTCGTGGTTCGGCAGCAGCAGCTCGTGGACGTCCTCGATCGTCAGCAGGCGCTCCGTTGCCGGAATATGCTGGCACAGCGTTTTCATGAACGTCGTCTTGCCGGACCCCGTATCGCCCACGATCGAGATATTTTTTCGGGCCTTGACTGCACCCTTGAAGAAACCCACGTAATCCCGGCTTTCGAGCGCGCTGACCAGTTGACGGTCTACGATCGATAGATGCGCGCGCGGCTCTTCACCCGGAGCCATGCCGGCCAGAACTGTTTCCTCGAACAATCCGTCCTGCCCCCATTCGTCGAGCGTCTTGAGGGTCGCGGATGGACGCCGGATGGTCACCGAAACGGTCCCCTGCGGTACCGCTGGCGGAATCACGAGTTGAATGCGAGCGGCGTGGCCAGTGCGTCCCAACTCGGCCGGCAGCATGGCAGACAGAATCGGGTGTTGCGGTGAGATATCCTGGTGCGTGAAGGTGGCAATGGCCACCGTCAGCGAGAGCAACCGCTGGTAGTCCAGTTCCGGCACGTTGTCGCTGGTCCAGCCCCTGTCGGTTTCCGTCAATACGAAGCCGGGCTCATTGATCGCGACCTCGGTAATGTCTGGCGCATCCAGAAATGGCAGCAAGGGCCGCATCAGTTCGCGCACCGACGCATCGTCGGCAAGCCGGTCGAACATGAGCGGACCGGTCTCGATCATGGTCTTCATGGCCTACCTGGTCCTGTCGGCTGCAACGCGTAGACGCGACTGAAATCAAGGTCGCGTGCCACGTAAATGCTGACGCGATCTCCCTGGTTCTTGGAAAGCGTCGGCAGGATATTGATTGTCGAGTCGAGTACCCGGGCCGCCTCGTCGTTGCCCGTCTGCTGGGTGTCGTTGAACTCGATAGCGCCGGTCGAGCTGCCGTTGCGCGATGCCGCATAGCCGATCGCGTCCTGGATCGTGCTCAACATGAAAGCTGCCCCCAAGCGCTGCCACCAGTGGTTGTCGACGTAACCGTCGAAACCGGTGCGCCCCAGAGCATCTGCCGCGGGCGAGTCGAGCGAGACAATCACGCCGAGAGGCGTCTTGATGCGGTCCCACAGTACAAAAATGCGTTTCTGCCCCTGATGCACGTTGGACTGGTACTCACCCATGACCTGCGAGCCACGTTCGATCAGCACCACATGGCCGTTATCCGAATAGATGTCCTTGGTCACCGTGCAGCTTGTGATGCCCGGCGCGGTGGAGTCGAGCGCGGTATCGAGGACGCAATCAACGGTCGTACCCTTGGTCAGCAGGAAATTGCGGTCCCCCAGAAAGCTCGCGGCGGCCGTCGGGGTGGAGGTCGAACGAAATACTTCCGCAAGCGGGCCTGTCTGCGCTGTCGGTTGTCCCTGCCCGGAACTGGCCTGCAAGACGCCACCTGGCAACAAACCGTCGGACACAACACCTGGCACCGCGCCTGGCATCGCAGGTGATATGCCGCCCGCGTTCACCCCGCTGCTGTCACCACCGGCAAGCAGGGGCGCGTCGTAATAGCTGTGGACCGGCGCCGTGGCCCGAGATGTGCGGCTGGATGCGGTGGGTACAGTCGGCGGAGACGCCGAAGGTGGCACCGCAGAGGAAGCCACGTAGGTACGCAACGCCCCCGAGGCCGGCTGAGGACTGTCGTCGCCAAACACTCTACCGGCGATCTGCTGGGCACTGGCATCATCCCGACGTCCGCTGTGTGCCTGCGAGCGCATCGACAACAGATGACGCACGGTCCAGACCGCACCGGCCAGCACCACAACAATAATCAGAAGCATAAGCCACGACGTTGTACTGTGGGCGCCTGCACCCCGCCGGTTCAACCCGGGCATGCCACGATCAAAGCTGGAACCTGGTGAGCCTCCTGCCGGGTTGGATTCCGCCGTGCGCCCTTGCAGGCCAACATCGGCCATTGTGGTATCAGCCATTGACGCGTCGGAAATCGAATTGATCGAATCGTCTTGCGCCAACTGGCGTGGAGAACGATGCAGGGTCGGCTCAGTCATGATCGCCCCGCAATGTACGCGCGACACCGGCCGCCGTGGTGCCATTCTGAGGGGGCACGCCGTCGGGATCGTAGGCGTCGTTCCACAGGCCTACAACCTCTTTACCAAGACGCAGCACGAAGCGCTTCGCAACTTCATGCACGACGATCGTGTCGCCGTCCATGTGCGAATCGACCAGGCTTTCGGAGCCATCATCCTGTAACTGGAAAACCGCAGGAATCTCGTGATTGGCTGGAATCCGGATGTAGGTGAAGCGTCCGTTGTCATAGGCGAACACCGGCTCGATATCATCCGATCCCGGTTCGACCTGCATCGAATACTTCAGATTGCGAATGACTGGCGGCACGGCCAGGCGCTGTGCGACCTCGCTCGCAGCCTGCTTCCCGACCGTCTGCGCGGGTGAAGCAGGATAGACAAAGCTCACCCGGTACATCTCATCGTCATTGCCGAACTTCGCCTTCAGCGGAAGCACGACGAGATCGAAGCTGTAGCTGCGCTTATCGGTGCGAATATCCAGATTGCTGTCGTGCGCCTCCAGCTTCGGTTTGATATAGATATCGTGATCGCCCTTTCTGGCGATCACGATCCAGCCCTCCGAATCGCCGGGCGCCGCGACCGCGATGTGCTCATTGGGATCGAGCGCGATATGCGTGGCAAAGCCGCGCTGCGCCACCACTCGAACGACATCGTTCGGGTCATAGGCGATCTGGCGCACACGCTGATCCTCAAGTGCACCAGGTATCGCGTAGGCCAATGCATGGGCACTGATAGTCGCCACTATCAGGCTGAGAAGAAGCGTTTTCATTGGGCGCCTCGCGGATATGTCGATGCGGACGTCGATCCAGATGTCGATGCAGCCGTTGCGGCCTGAGCAGCTTCATGCGATACACCGGGCGACGTGAACTCAGGATCGACGCGATAGGCCGTCACCTTGAAACCGAGCGGGTTGTCGATCGCGAGTTGCTCGCGCACGAAGATCGATGGACGATAGGTGAAGGCCAGCGTGGCGACGTATCGGGTCGGCGGCTCCGCATTCTCGACACCGTTCTTGCGCACGGTGCGCTCGAAGCGCACAACCGCTCGACCCGGCTCGCCGGGCGGCAACGTAATCGAGAGAATCCGGATGCGCCACTCGGTATCGGATTTCAGCTCTCGATCCTGCGCGTTCGGGCCGTCGTAGATATCACGGTACTGGCGCGCCACCGCCGGATCGCTCATGTTCAGCACGTGGTCATAGTCGCGCTGCAGGATGCCCCACAGATAACGCTCGCGCGTCTCGACGTATTCACCGACCCAGTGTTCATCCTGGATGTCGCTTGCGCGAACCTTCTGCGCATCGGTAACGTCGACGACCTGAGCGGCACCGGTTAGCCGGTTAACCTCGATGACGAGTGGCACGATCCGGTAGAACGGAGCCATCACGGCTAGGCCCACTGCGCACAGGACCGCCACGGCCACCGAGGCATAGGCGACGCGCCAGGCACGACGTTCTGATTTCTCCAGCGCTTCGGTGGTGGAGGCCTCCCAGTCAAGGGCGCGCGAGAAGTGCGTCGTCGGACTCATTTCGCGTCCCTCGGCACGGTCGAAGCGTCTGGCGTACTCGGTGACACATTCACCGGAACGCGATGAGAACCATCCGCCAGCGCCGGTTTCGGCGGGGCACTGCTGCAGCCCGCAGCGAATAGCAGGAGTACCGTATAGGTGAGCTTTAACGGGAACTGTTTCATGGTCGACCTCACTGTCCAAATGACACCGGACCAACGGTGTCCTGCAGGCGCCCCGTCGCTGCCGCCCGGCTCATCGCAGACTCTTTTCCCTGCTCCTGAACTAAGTGATCCTCATCGTCGACCAGCATCCTGAAGAGCTGCAGCTTCGTCATTTCGCTGTTGACCGTCGTGGTCTCGGTCTGGATGCGGGCCTGCAGTTCCGCGATGCCCTTCGGATCCTGTGTCGCGTCGATCTCCTGCAACAAACCCTGAATCTGGTTGAGCTCCTGCATCTCCGTTTGGTATGCCTGCTCGCCAAACGCCTTGTCCTGGAAGGGCTTATTCAGATCGCGCTCGCAAAGCTGCGCGGCTGAGCCGGTCTGATCCTCGCAGTTGTAGATCTGGCTCGCCTGCCGCAGTTGCTGCGCGGAGCCCGTGAGCCCCGCGTACCCGCCGTTCTGGATCGCCGTATAAACACTCATCCAATTAGCTGGCAGTGAATTGGCCTCGACCGGATTGCTCAGGATCGAACCAAAGCCGCGCACGCCGTTAAGCGAATTGAACAGCTGCAGTTCCTGCTGAACCTCCTTTTCGAGCTGCAGTACCTGGCTAATCGCCTGTGCAACGTTGGACGCATCGAACACCGGAATACCCTGCGCCTGTGCCACCCCGATTGCCGATGATGCACACAGCACGGCGAGGAGAAACTGGATACGGATTGAACGCGTCATGACGCCCTCCACTAGTTCACTAGGTATTGCGGCCGAGATGCGCCTCGGCGGCCCGCCGGTAGGCCGGCGTAGATGGAGTGATGGCCCCGCCGGAAGACGGAGTGACCGGCGTTTTCATCGCCGTGGTGAAACGCCGCATTGCGAAGCCCGCGATGAAGGCGCCCACGCCGCTCACGCCCGCGCTGCCGCCAGCGAGTGCTGCAGCAAAGTGATGCAGCTTCAAACCGACCCAGGCGAGCAAAAGCGTGGTGACCACCAGGCCCAGTGCGCTCGCGATGGCGTTCAGACTCATCGAGCCGTCACCGCCAGAGGTCACCGAGCTGGTCGACGATCCAGTGGCCGCCCCTAGCCACGCGAGCGCGCTTTGACCGATCGACGTCGATCCGGTACCGGCGCCACCCGAAGGGAGAACGAAGGCGTTCAGCTCCTGGCTGTACGCAGCCAAGGCCATCGCCAGAAATGCGGCAATCAGTACCTGCAGCACGACGCAGTAAGCGACCTTGCTGACCCAGGCATCGAAGAAGCGTGCCGAGGGTGGAAACGCGGCGCACGCAATAAACGCTGGACCGAGTGCGAGGACCAGATCGAGACCCACGCGCGCGACCACGACTTCACCGGCCAGTACGATCATGAACATGCCGGCGGCAAGTCCCACCAACGTGCCGCCGATCAGTTCCCCTATTGCGGCGACGATCTGCAACACCGCCCCGTCGTGCACCGCCTGCGTGTAATACGCCTCGACAATCGTGTCGGTCTTCTGGTCGTAACAGTCGAGCGCGGTATAGATACTCGTGTCGGTGGCGACGCTCGCCGTGCAGGCGCCGCCGTTGTCAGCTGATTGCGCGATGACCTGTGCCAGCCCACCGGCGACACCGTTGACCGCACCCACGACCTCGCTCTGGTAAATACCGCCGGAGAGCGCAACAGCCATGATCAGCGCGATCTTCGTGCCACGCCATGCGAAAGCGGGAACCGGCTCGTGCGTTTCGCCGCGCATCGCGGCGAGACCAAACAGCAACACCCACAACGTGATGGCGGTCGTCACGATCGGGACAATGGCGCTGGCAATCGCCGACGAGGTACTGTTGACGAAAGTCGACATCCCCCGTTCGAGGGTCTCACCGACCGTAATAAAGATCCCGGTCCCGTTCATGGCCGCTCCCCGGCCCCGGCCCGTAGCGCAGACACATCTGCGCGCACAGAATGCAACCTTGATGCAGCACGCCGCGCCGATAACCGTTCGTGGAAAACAGGACGCCACCGGGTCGGATCGTCTCCCACTTCCGCCCGGATCTCATCGAGCAGTTCGACGTTGTCGGTGGTGCCCGACAGGATGTCGAGCACATCACTGAAGTCGGACAGATCAAGCCTGGCGATCGCCGACCGGTGCCCCTGCTTGACAAGGAACATGCGGCTCGTGTCGCCAAGGTTGCGTACGATGTTGAATTCCGCTTCGGTGAGCTTGAGGCCATTGACGTAATCGTCGTGATCGGCGCGGGGGTTCGGCAGGAAGAAGAACGTGCCCGACTGCTCGACCATCGTCCGGGCGTTCTCGCTCTCGAGCAGATCGGCGGGTGATTGCGTATCGAAGATGCCAAAGCCGTTCTGCTTGCGGATTGTCTTCTGCTTGTTTTTAGCAAAATCGGCAAAGACCGGATCGGCCAGGCGTTTCCAGAATTCCGTCATCACATAGATGAAGCGGCGGCCGTCGATGAGACTCTCAGTCAGATACAGCAGCACCATCGTGACCGGTGTCGATACTTCCGGGTCGTCGAGCAGTTCCGTATCGTCAAAGCCGAACAGGGTGTTACGCGTCAGATCGATGCGATCAACCGGGTTATCGAGCACCCAGCCCAGACGCTCGCCGGCACACCATTTTTTCAGCCGCGCGTATAGGCTGTTTTCACCAACGCTGGGCAGCAGTTGCAGCACCATCGACAGGCGCCGGGTCGGCCGGTCCATGCGCGCTACTTCCCGCACCGCCCGCGACACGTCCTGTTCTTCCCGGGCCGACAACGTTTCGCCCGGATCGGTAACAAGGCGCGTGACGAGTTGTTCCCAGAACTGAATGTTCGCCGCGGTCGGCTCGAGCTGGAACGGATTGAAGCCGGTCGGCTCGCCGCGCCTGAGCGTCAGGTAAGTACCGCCCATCGCCCTGATGGCAATCTCGGCGCCACGGTCCTTGTCGAAGAACACGCACGTGAATTGATACTTCATCGCCAGCGCGAGCAGGAACATCTCCAGGGCAGTCTTGCCACCGCCTGACTGGCCAATGAGCACCGTGTTGGCGAGCGCCTTCTCGTCCCGCGCGTCGGCCTTGTCCGAGGTGACGTGGAAATTGACGTAGTACGGCTGGCCGCTCGGCGTTTTGAGAATCGTGACCGCCTCGCCCCACGGATTGCCATCGCGCTTGCCGGTGGCAAAATTGTGAAAGCTCGACAGACCGCAGAAATTGCGTGAGGTGATCTTCGCTTCGCGCGGCCGGTACTTCCAGTTGCCCGGCAGTTGCGCGAACCACGCAGCATCCGCCACCAGGTCGATGAGCGCTGTCTGAAAACCCGCGTCATTGAGACTTGTGCGTGCTTTCGCAAGGTTCTTGCTCACCCGCTCCGGCGTCTCGCCGAAAACCGCGAGCGAATAATGGTAGTCGCCCATCACGAAGGCCCCGCCGATCAGATCATCGAGCGCCTGGTTCATCGCAACGATTTGGGACTCGGCCGCATCCTCGGAGGCGATCAGCTGGTTGCGCTGGCGCTCCAGTGCCTGCTTCGCGGATGCCTTGTCGAGGATCGTTAAACTCTGGCACTCGATATATTCGAAGTCGCCATAGAGCAGTGAATTCAGCAGTCCTGGTTCGGAGAACTGCGGATAATCCTTGAAGTCGAGCAACGCGCCGTGTCGGGTCTCCGTCGGCGTGCGGATCTCGATCTGTTCATTGCCGAAGAACAGGCGTGAAGTCGGCAGGTATTCACGAATCGGCGACGCCCGGACTGGCACAGGCTCCCAAACCCCATTGACCAGGTAGCCAAGAAACTCCAGAAGGCGAGAATACGTGACAACCGACGCGCCAGTCTGGCCTCCGGCGGAGTGGCTGTAGGTCGCGAGCCGTTCGGGCTCGAAGGCCGCGAGACTCGAATCAATCTGCCAGGCAATCTCGTCCAGGACACGGATGGCATCGGTTTGCGCAAGGTGAATGTCATCGAGCGTGCGGCGCGGTACACGGTTAAACAGTGAGCCGAGCTTCGATGTATGCGGCCGGTAGATCACCGTCAGGTACAGTTCATTGGCCATCATCCTGTAGCCCGCGAAGCTGTCGTAATAGCGATCGGCCAGTTCCTGGCAGAATGCGTTGTCGTAACGTGTCGTGAATCGGTCGGAGACGCGTCGCCGCAGACGGTGCGCCCAGAGTGCGAACTGCCCCCCCAAACTGCGAACCAGCTGATTGAAGCCGTTGTGCCGCGTGAGCACATCAATCGGGTCAGCTGCTTCGAACGCGATGCCGGCGATGCGCCAGGTGCGCAGATAGTCGCCGCCGCGCATCTTGACCACCGTCTCGCTGACCAGCGACGAATACGGCAGGTAGTCGGCGACCACGACTTCACGGCGCGCGATGTTCGCGTGTTGTGTCGCGGCGTTCATGACCGGCTCCGGTTTTTGAAGCGGATTGGCGCATAGGTGCGCGCGCCCCAGAAGCGGTGATTGCGCTGGCCGAGCACCACGTGCAGGCGCATCACAAGCTGACGCAAACGTTGGTCGTCGCGCCGGGTCACGGCGCGCATTGCGAAATAGACGGGCACCATCAAGGCGAACGAGATCAGGCCCACGGGCGGATACAACCACAGGCCCCACATGCCGAGGATCAGGAGCAATCCGATGACGGGCAGCAACATGGCCATCGGAACGCTCCAAAGCATCGCTGGCCGGGTGCAACCCTTGAAGACGGGATCAGAGAGATCGTTCATGACGGCTTCGCTCACGATCCGCTGCCGCTGAACATCCAGCCGGCAAACGTCGCAGCGCCTCCAGCCAGCATCGCGCCAATGAAGATGTGGGAGATTTCAGTGAAACGCGCGGCCTGGAACATCAGCTTGAACGCGGCCCACAGAATGGCGATCGTGCAGACGACAACGCCAACTCCTTCGAGTGCCGTCGCCACGCTTTGCAGGAACGTGTTGGCCTGCGAGAGCTGCGCGAACGCCGGCGAGACCAGTCCAAGCGTCGAGACCGAAACGACCGCACGTCGCGCGGCAAGCCGCGCTGCCCAGCTGTATGTAAATTTGCGAATTCGGTATTTCATAATCCACCAATCAAGTAGGATTACTAAATAAAAATAGCTTTCCCTCACCTCTATTTCAGTGATGTGCTCCCAGCTATCTCATGGCGATGATCCGACTACCTGATTCGCCTGCCCCACGCTTCAGAAAACGCGTGCATCGTCGGCATCAGGTGTCTCCGGCGCTGCGGGTGGATCGTGATTTCGGTCTACCTTATCGTGATCGGGCCTACGGTGGTTCGATACATCTGGGGCGTTCGGTACAACCGGAATCGGCGTGCCAGCAGGATCGATTGTAGGAATGCGCGGCAGTGCCCGCGTCATTGCATTGGCGCCCACCCGTTGCACGTAGCCAACCCGATAACCGGTCACGAAGTTACCGCTTGCATAGCACGACAGGCTCGCCCCCAGCGCCTGCTGGGGTCCGGAACTGATTGCCCGTGCCCGCTCGAAGCAGCGCGACAGGATATCCGCGCCCGCAGCAAGGTTCCGGCAGGGCTCGAGTGCGGCCTCGGGCATCAACCCGTAAGCATCAAAATGTGCCCGGTTGATTTGCGCCAATCCGACGCTATAGTCGTAACCCGCGAGCTCAAGTGCGTGAACGGTGGCAACCGCTTCACCCAGGTTGCGTGGTTGTCGTACCAGATGCCCGCGCACGACACCGATCGCATACGGATTGAAGCTGGACTCGGTCCTGACGATCGCCGCCATCGTCGTGGGTGCGACCTCCGGGGCGCAGGCCTGCGCCAGTGTGTTGAAATCGAGCATCATTCCCCACCTCCACCCGACGACGAATCGCGGTACATCTGCTGCAGGAACGCCTGTGCCGAGCGGGACGGATCGTACGCGGCCTGTGTGCTGCCGGGACCATAGAACTCGGGAATCGTCCCCGTACCGCCCACACCCCACCAGACGCGGGTGTAGAGTTCGCCATCGATCTCGACATTGATCGCGCCGCGCGCGTTGCACAGCAGCTCGCTTTGCTCCGAACCACCCCAGTGCAGAAGGTCTTGGCGACAATAGCAGCCGCTCGCGATCGTATTGCCAGCGCTCGCGCCCTGGGATCCGCCTGAACCGAAATCGCAGGTCGGGAACGGATCACCATGACGCAGTGCCGCCCAGAGCTTCTCGATCGGCGGGACACATTGGGCGTACTGCTCCGGCCCACCCGGGTTCGCAAGGCACAACAGGACTTGGCAACCCCAATCATCGGCATGCGCGAGATCCGGCGTGACGATCGAGCCAAGGCCCATGAAGCCCAGCACGATGAGGAATCTGGACACGATCCGTTTCATGTCACACCTGCGCATTGGCCAAGGAAAAGTTCGTGATCGCAGCCATGTCCACTTCGCGAACGTCGCCATCGCTATCGTATTCGACGCAGACCAGACTGGCGGCGCTGCGACGCCTGTCAAGCAGCACCGTAATTTGCCGGTCGTGATGAACGGCTTTCAGTAGTGGAGCGCCAAACCGCGGTTCACTGCGAGTCGGGTCATGCTTGGTCACGCCTACCAACGCTGAACGCTCATGCGGTGCAGATGTCAACGTTCGCGGTCCGACATCGGGCGATCGCGGAACGTCGCGACTGACACGACTCCCGAGGCCCGCAGGGAAACCGTTCAATGCGTCAGTCCCGTCGACACAGCCATCGGCATCGGCTACGATCTGGCCGGCGGCATGCTCCTGGGTGGAGGTCCCCAACGTCGCCTTGCCCGTAAGCGCTGCAGCCAGTTGGCGCACGCCCTTGTAGGTGATGTCATCATGGCTCGCCACAAACGACGCGATGGCGTCTGGCCAGGTTTGATGGAGGCGACACAGCTCATACACGGATCGGACGGCTGGAATGCTCCCCGCGTCATAAGCTGCACGGATCGGGGACGGCGCCTTCAACAACGCCAGATGAAGTGAAATGAATGTCGGGCTTTCACCCATGCGAACCGCAATCTCCTGCTTCGTCCTGCCGGCCTGCAAATGTTTGTCGATGAATAGCGCGATCTCATTGGGCGCGAGATCGTCACGCTTGGCGTTTTCTGCCCATTGCGCAAAATCATCGCAGCGCGCGCCGTCCTTTTCCACGATGGCTCGGATGTGCGCCCAGTTGGCCCGTTTCGCCACGCGGTACCGGCGCGCGCCATGAACGATCCTGTACACGCCGTTGACCGCGGGGCGAACGATGATCGGTACGCGCTGGCCGTGGCTTGCCATATCGTCCGCGAGACGCATCAAGGGTTCCTCCCTGAATTCCCGGCGCGGCTGGTCCGGATCCTCTTCGACTTCGTCCAGGCGCAACGCCAGCACGGAATCGAGGTGATTCGCCGGCAGGTCGTCGAGCGACGCGTATTGGGAGATCAACTCAGGTAGCAGATTCAGCGACAGGTCAGACGATGGATCAGACAACATCGCACACCTCCAGATGCATAAGTTGCGCGATCGCGTCAAAGCTCGGCTTCACTTCCCGCCACGTGTCGCGTGCAGCCGTTTTAGCCTTGCCACCCGCACCTGCGACCGGCTTGCCCAGTTCCCACACGGGCAAGCCGTGGGCTTGCGCTTCGGCTATTGCCGAGCGTCGGGGAATAAACAGAAAGCTTCCGGAACCGTCTGGATGAGGAATCAGGTATTTCGCGTAGTGCCGTGCGATATCGACGAAGTTGGCCTGCTGCACCGGCGTCTGCTCGACCATGTTCGGCAGGATCCCGATGAACGTCAGGCGCGGATTGGCGCTCGCCTGAATCCGCTCGACGCCCCGGCGCCCCTTGATGGTTTCGGTGACACCCTCCACCGCTTCCCGGTTCAACTGGATCGGGCTCACCATGAAGTCGGCGATCGATTGCGCGTAGATCAACCGCAGATCCGCGGTGGGCGCACAGTCGATCAGGCATACATCAAATATGTCAGAGACACGAGCCATGAACCGTTTGACGTTGCTGTGATAGGTGCGGAGCTTCTCCGGCTGCTCGACCACACGCCGGAGCACGTCGTCGGCCTTGACCACGGCGAAGCGGCATTCACTGCGTTCGACGTTTAACTCGCCGTTCATGAACAGCGCCGACGCCGTCATCGGCAAAGTGGTCGCGCGGTGGGCACGCTCAAGTGACTGGCCACTGTTACCCTGATCATCGAGATCGATGACCAGCACGCGCAGACCTAATACGTCATGCAGATAGTGGGCAAGCTGGCAGACCAGTGCCGATTTACCGACACCGCCTTTCTGCGTCGCAATCAGTAGAGTTTTCATCGTGCCATCATCTCAATGGGTTCGGTCCGCTTGTTCGTTTGCCTGTTCGTTGGCTTGTTCGTTCACTTCCCCGGGGCGATCCGACAATCCACAGCGACAATGGGCAAAAAAGAAACCCGCGCCAGTTCTTCACTGGTCGCGGGTTTCAACGCTCTCCTTAACGAGAGCGACGGGGAACAAAAAAGCCCGCTCGCAAGCAGGCTTTCTATTCAATCAATGACAACCTGCCAGTCGCTCACCACGCGATGGACATCAGGACCGCCTAAGGGCGTAACTCGGTAGCAAACGCTTTGAACCGGACAAGTTGTTGAGTCGAGTATAAGAAGCGCAAATCGGATTGCAAGCGGATTTTTTCCGATAAACGGGTCATTCAGTTCAATACTGGGCGACGTGAGGCAATGCTGGATAAACTCAGGCATCCAAACTTTTTTGTAACGACGCGTCTTCTTGTGTACATCCTCGAATAAACGAATCGTCGTCCCGCATCCCCTGCGGTTGTTTGAAGCCAATGTCCCCCGCGCAATGATCCGACCACCAGCGAGCGTCGGCTCGACATCCATGCACGCGCTGAGCGCCGGTCGGCAAACATATCCAGACTGAAACCATTGCCTCTCTGCGCTTTCAACTCCGTTTCCTGGCAGATGCCAGCGCTTCGGCCACCTCGGCCTTCGCCTCCTCCAGTTCGTCCTCGAAGACGTGCCACGGCCGATGACGGATTTTCAGGCGGCGACAAATGAATGCTCGGTTGGCGTGCCAGACGTAATGCATACGTAACAGCATCCTGTGCTGTGGGCTCACACGCTGCCACGCCGCATCGATCAATGCGGCGTCCCGCGCATCCCCGCGACGCCCACTGCTAACATTGGCCCAGTTGGTGAGCCGCTCGTCCAGCACCATGCCACGCGCAACACGGGGCACGGCATCGCGCACAACGGCCTCGTCGCGACCAACCTGCTGCCTGCGCGCCGTTGTCTCCAATCGACCGTGACGGTAGGCGCCAACGTCGCTCGAACCCACGGGTGAGGGCCGCCGTCGGTGAGCCGGTGCAACACCATGGCTCAATGGTTTCCGTGCGTGTTTCATGGTGACAACTCCACAGCCACATTCTCGCCGACAACATTTCCCCCGATCGCGGCATACGGATGCCGGTCGCCAGCGCTACATGTCTATCAATGTCCGTTAGTGCGTAATACCCACTTTTCATACCCTTCAAGTTGTTGTGGAACTATATTAGTTTCTTGGACAAACCTCGCCAGCCAAGGCGTTTTGGCATTCACGCAAGCAGAGCTGGCGTGATTGTCGTAATTCTTCATACACATCATAGATTCTATTTTTGATTCGTCAAACCCATTGAAGTACGCAAGCAAATATCTAATACTGCGTTCATGGACTATGGCACTCACATCCGCAGGATCCGGGAAGCCCGGGGACTGACCGTTCAGAAGCTCGCATCCGAGGTGGGCATCAATGGAGGCTCGCTCTCGAAAATCGAACGCAACATCGAAGGGGCATCGGTGGAGACGCTCGAAGTTATCGCGCAGGCTCTGCAGATACCAATTGCACAACTGTTTATTCGCGACGATGGGACCGAGGACGCCCGCGCTATTCCCGTTGGCAGGACAACGCTGGTGATCGGCGAAGCCCGCTGCCATGCTGCGGACGGCTCCTTTGAGGAACGTCGCTATGTTCGCGGCGAGGGTGGCTATGTGCGTCACGTATCGACCGACGCCCACGCCTACGCGCTCAAGATCAAAGGCGACTCGTTGCGACCTCGCTACCATCCCGGAGAATATGTCGTTGTGGCCATCAGCGCCGATCCTCAACCATCCCAGGATGTCGTGGTCCGTTTGAAGGGAGGCCGTGCCATGATCACGAATTTCGTCGGAATCCTCGACGACGAAGCAGAATTCGCGTCGGTCAACTCAGGCGAGAAAATCACGATCGCGCGGGCGGAGATCTCATCCATCCACCCCATCGCGGGTCATTACCCGCGCGGCAGCACGTATTGAGCGAAAAGGAAGACCTACGGCGGATAGCCGCGAATCGCCAGCTTACAGATAACTTTATATTTTAAGTAGCTATTGATATTTTCTTGACACGGCACAATCCGGTTCTATAACCAATGTGACAGTCTGATGTTGGCCTACTGGTCGCACACATGGTCTGCAAAGCACGCAGTAGACGCTAAATCAAGCCACACCCGATGTGGCGCTGACGGGATGCCCTACGGCATTTACGTTTCCGATAGCGGAGCTGGGAATCGATTGACCTCCAGCCGCTCGGCTTTCATAAGTTTCGGCGAGTCATTGTGTCGGGGCCGGGCATTGCGCCCGGTCCCGACACAATGCTCCTGGCGCCTGGAGCGAAACGTTCAGGTGCGGGAGATGACCCGATCGAGGCAGCCCATGCGCTCCCAGCCTCAAAGACAGGGCGATCCGCACGAATGTTGCGCCCTCGATGTTTCCGACACGCGCGTCTTTCAGATTCGCAGCGCCACGATGAGCCCTCGATACAAACCTGGTGAATATCTTGAATTTGCGCTTAATCAGCGGGCCCAGCCGGGCGATGACGTCGTGGTCCAGTTGAAGAACGGCGTCACGTTCGTTCGGCACTTCCTCTCGGCCTCGGACGAACGGTACGACTTCCAGGCAGTGTGCGACGACCAGCGCTCGTCGGTAAGGCGCGCGGCAGTCGTGTCCCTGTTTCCCGTCATCGGTCATTATCAGAAAGTGAGTGCGGTCGCAGATCTGATGAAGGCGCCCACCGATGATTCGTCCAACCTACCGACCATTGGCGTCGACGATGAATGATCCCGAATACCCAAGCGGCCAAGTGTCGGACGCCGGCAGCATCGGCATCATATCCGGCACACAACCGACAACTTGCGCTGGCAGCCAGGGCATCGGCGAACAAATTCGGGCGCTGCGCTACGCACTCGAACTCAAAGACGAGACGGTGCTTATGTGGCGCCTGTACCGGATCTACCGGATGCACGGCATACCGGTTCCTGATGATCTGCTGCAACAACTTGATTACCTGGCCGACCGCGCTGATCGCGGAGCGGCAGCAGCACGGGCTGATGACGCGCAACGCCGGGCAATCGCGTTACTCGAATATACGGATGCCATCGAGGACGGCGAACGGACCATGTGTGCGCTGCGGATTGCGTCCACTCGGTCGGGCATCAGCGTGAATGCGATCAAGACCATGGCATCGCGGCTGCACATTCGGACTCGTCCCTACCGGGTCCGGTCGGGCCGCTTCGATGCAGACGCCCTGCGTCGCGCCAGCGATCCGTTCGGGCTAGCGAGGGAGAGGAAAAGTGAAGGTGGCAATGTTGCACGCGCTCACTCGCGCAGCAACATTGCAGCAACAGTAGATTCGATCCGTGACCCACCCGATACGACGAGGATCGAACCATGATGTCCAGCACCGAATCAACCAGTACCCAGCATCAGGACACACGGCTAGCAGCAGCACCGGAAACGCTGCCGCTCGACGGATTCTCGCGGTGGCGCCAGATCGCACGTTTTATTCCTTATAGCCGGGAAACGGCGCGACTGCGCGAACTGGAAGGGCGTTTTCCGCGTCGCATCCGCCTGACGCAACGATGCTCTGTCTGGTCAAACCGCGAACTACACCGCTTTATGGCCGACCCCATTCGTTACCGGGCTGACGACGTGCAAGACACCGAATGAAATGATTTAGGCAAACGCGAGCAAGGACTATGCGTCGCGACTCCCCCACTGGAGAAGCAGGTTGCAGCATCAGATCCCAGCGTTTTGCACTTGCGATGGCGATTTCTGCAGGAGAAGAACATGACAGCAAGCATGGAACGACAGGAAGCTGAAATGACCGCTTTGAGCCGGGCCTTCGACACGCTCCTCGCGCGCCAACCAGAAATTGTGCAGCGAACTACTTGTCGGCACGGATTTGCGGTTGAACACGGCGAGGTGGTCTTCGTGATGGCGCTTGCGGTGATTAGCGACACGATGAAAATTGTTGTAGACGAGCTAACGATTTCGTCAAAGCCGACACGAGCCGAGCGACCGCTCACGCACTGACCGGTCGAAGGTGGTGCAGGCGGTGGCGCAAACGTCTGGCCACACAGGCTTACTACTGGGCCCCATGCTGCAGACCTGAGTGTATGTATTCCGAGCGCACTCCTTCAGGGACCAACGGCTCAGGACGGGCCCGCAAAACAGGCACAATCCTGGCAAGCCAGCCGTTGCATTTATCTAACGTTGACATATAGTGAATTCAAAGGCCGCCGAGCGTTTTAATTTGTGTAGACCGTGATTGAGAAACACCTGACGGCACACACCAGGGAGCGCGGCGCAAGGAGTGAAAATGTTGATCCTGAAAATATCAATCATTCTCACAGTACTCGTCGGTGTCGTGCTGGGAATCAAGAAATTCAACGAGTGCTGCATCTGGCGATTTGGTCACGCGTTTTTCAGCAAACAGGCGTTCTACCGGACAGCGGTCGCCGTGGGGTTGATCGAGGCCGGGAACCTGTTGGGAGGTTCGTCAGCGCAGCATCATGGCAACGTGCTCGGCGGACTGATCCTGATTGCACTCGGCATCGGCGTGGCGGCCGTACTCGTGTACACGAACGTAAAGAACACAAGTCTCGCTTACGGCTTGGGGGGAAGTGTTGTGCAGATCGCCGGTTTTTCGGTGCTCGCTTGGATCAGCATTCCGGTACTGTTTATCGTGCTCATCTGGCAATTTGTCGTGGTATCCGTAGCCCAGCCAGTCTATATCGTCAATCGATGAATCGACTTCGGCGCGGCCGAATGCCATATCGCCGGTGAACGCATGAAGATGCAGCACGGCCACATCGTCCCGGTTTCCCTACAGGCGTTGGTTGTTCTGAACGAACTCCATGCAATAACGGGCGACAGTGTCTATGTGTTTCCGCCGCCGGCTAAACAGAAGCCACCTCGCATGCACCGCGACGCTCTCAGCAAGGCGCTGCGCGATATGAGGTTTTCAGGATAAGCACGCAAGTCACGGCTTCCGGGGCATGTTACTGACCGTCGGGCGCGAGCGGCCGAGCATAGATATCGACGTGCTTGACGTGCAGTTGGCCCACGCGAAGCGCGGTGATGTGCAAAATGCATATGGCCGCACGACCTTCAAGGACGACCGCCGCCGAGTCATGCAAGAGTGGGCTGACTACATGGACAGCTGTGCGCGAGTCGGAGATTGATTTCTATAGGATGATCCCTTCGCCGCGAAACGGGATTCCGATTAATCATCGCACCGCTTTATGGCGTAATGAAATCGAATTGGCGCCGTCTGCCACATGCCCCAAAACATCGTCTGAGATCCGACCTACGCTGCATGCGGGACTGTTGACCCCGATGCAACGGACAACCAATCTACGCGCGCGCAACTCCAGTCCGCAGCACACCGCATCAGCTCGTCAAGAATAGGCCCAGAACCATGGCGATGCGCTCGCCTCTAGCAAACCGGGACCAGAGTCGTGCATGCCGTCGCTCAATTGACAAGCTTATGGCTTGTGGCCATTCACCGCATCCTTGAACGCCTTGCCAGCGGTAAATTTCACAGTTTTCGCAGCCGGAATCTTCAATTCTTCGCCCGTCGCCGGATTGCGCCCATTGCGCGCCGCCCGCGCGCCTACGCCGAACGAGCCAAAGCCAATCAACTGGACGATATCGCCCTTCACGAGCGCGGTGGTGATCGTCCCGATCAACGCGTCGATCGCTTCTCCCGTTGCTGACTTGCTCGTTCCGGTCGACGACGCTACGGCATCAATCAACTCTTGTTTGTTCATGGTATCCCTCGCGGGTGATAGTTACAGGATGTCCGCGTGCCCGAAGGAACCGGTTCTTCAGCGACCGCCTCCAGACCTCTCGACAGCAACATCTTGACGCATACGGTACGCGTGTGTAATGCGAAGACTGTTCAATCCTTTCGCAATTGAAGCGCGCGTGGCATATTGCGGGCATATCCATTAAGGAGGCAACAATGCCGACACTCGAACAAATCAAAGAAAAGATGAAGAAACTCCAAGAGCAAGCCGAAAAGTTGATCGCTAAGCGCGCGCAGTCTGTCCTCGCCGACATCCGCAAGCTTATGGACCAGCATGGTCTCACGACCGCGGACATCGCGGCTCACTCCGCCGAAAAGAAGCAACGCGGCCGCCCGGCAGTCTCCAGATCCGCCGCTACTGCGACGCTAAAGGTGACGGGTCATTCAGCTGTCGCCGGAGTAAAGGCGCCAAAGTATCGCCACCCCAAAACCGGCGCCACGTGGACGGGACACGGGCGAGCACCAGCATGGATTGCAGATGCTAAGGACCGCAGTAAGTTCTTGATCGACGGCACTGATATGGGCGCCGTGAATAAGACCAAGACTGCGGACAAGAAAGTCACGGCAGTCGACGGCGCAGGCACTCATACAGGACAGCGCAAAGGTCCGCAGCCGGCGAAATACCTCGACCCCAAGACCGGGGCAAAATGGAGTGGACGCGGTCCGGCGCCTGCGTGGCTTGCGACAGCCAAAGACCGATCGAAGTTTTTGATTATTGGCGCGGCCGCCGTGACGACTGAGACCAGTGATACGAGCAAAGCTAATAAGTCGAAGGCTTCAGCTGCAAGCGTCGCTGTTGCGAAGAAATCAGTAGTCGAGAAGGCGAAGTCAAAGAAGGGGGATTCCAAGAAGACTGTGACCGCGAAACCGCCGACCAAGAAGGCGATTACGAAAAACGCGCCGCGCAAGAGCGCGACCGTGAATGCTCCTGCGGCGCCAGTCGCGACTGGCGCTGGGTCGATGGCCTGAGCGCAGTTGCCGGTTGTCCGGGTTGGATTCGCAATTCGGCCGGAGATTCTTGTAGGGAAAACTTCGACGCGCTCTCGTGCCAAAAGCTAGCTTCAAAGGCTACCGCATAATAGTCAAAAAAGAGGAAAGCATGCAGATGCATCGAGCACCGACGGTCCTTAGTCGCCAGCCTGTTGTCCCGCACGTTCTAGTGTCACCTGACAGTGCTTGTCGGTATTGCGAGACAAGTATGCGACATAACATTTCGGTAAGCATAGGATTTTCGCGTCACGCATCCACGTTTCAATCGAGCGGAGATCTATCAGGCCGCGTCAGTCCACCGTCGCTCATGTTGCGCGCTTTGCGTCGAGATAGCTGCAACCGTAAAATCAACACTCGAAAATGTCCACCGCTCCGAGACCTAACGACCTAAAGGCCGAAGATGCTGTGTTTGGAGGTCTAGATCTTCTGAACAAGTCCCTTCACGATCTCGGCAAACGTGGGCTAGTGCTTTCACTAGTGTGCGCTGCACGATGTCCAACCATTCGGCGCGAGCGAGCTTGCGACGCCAAACCGCCTTCTCGCAGCGAGCGACTCCATGCACCTGGAAGACGTTCTTTGCGACGGCAATTCCGACCCGAATAGTGTTCATCGTGGGTTCCTCTTCGTTGATTGGTAGAACACATCCCAATCATGCGCCCTAGAGAAATCGGATGAGGAGTCCATCCCATTGCTTATGAGGATGTCAAATTATCAAGGCAACCCAAGCCGGACCTTCGTGGATAGGTAAGTTGCGTTATGGAGGATGGGTTGCAGGGAAATTCTCAGAACGCTAGCTGTGCTAGCGCGCAGGTCGTACAGGGCTTTGTACTCGCGGGTTGACCGTCTACGGTTGAATCGCTAAATCTTTTTGTTACTATGCTTTCAAGTGCCTTCTTGATTTTGAGTGCGAGGCTGCAAGGACGGTAATGAAAATTTGTGGATAGCAAATCGACTGCGATGAATGAAATGTCCTCATTGGACGAACCTTTCAGCAGTTCAACCGATAGAAGAATCACTATAAGGACATAGGTATGGCGGAGGCCCCCACTGATCAATACTCTGCTGGCGAGCAAGGTCTGGGATACATCTATCAGCCTCGCTTCGCTCTTCTCAAACTTTTGCAGCTGCCGGAGAGTACGTCGGTCCTGATCGAAAAGGACGACGACCTTGACTTCATCGACAAGGACGGGGTCAAGACGCTGGCTTCCCTCAAGCATAAGGGTGTCGGTGATCGCCTGACGGATCTGTCCACGGACTTCTGGAAATCGGTCCGAATCTGGCTCGCACGCTACAACCGCGATGGGCGCAGCGAGGCCAGTCTTCGCTTCTTTCTGTTTTCAACGGGCACTGTTTCAAGTACCTCGTTCTTGCGGCGCTTCCAGCTTCAACCGCCTGCGGAAGACGACGAGGTTGTGTCGCTGTCACAGATTGCAGCCGATGTCCTTGCCAAGACCGAGTCGAAACTCATCGGTGCAATCGCTAAGGAGTTCCATAAACTCAACGACAACGAGAAAGAGGATTTTCTCTCACGCATCGTGATATTTGATGGCGGCCCTCGCATTGAGGATGTGCCCTCAATCATCAAAGACCAGCACATGCGCAGCATCCGGCGCGACAACCGAGACGCCATCTTCGAGCGTCTCGAAGGTTGGTGGAATGACACCATCGTCAATTTGTTGGTCGGCAGGCGCGCAGACGCAATCTTCGGATACGAGATCTCCGACAAGCTTTCCGCGTTTGCTGACGAATACAAATCAGACAACCTCCCAATCACTTTTAGAGGGAAGGTGCCCGCTGGGGAAATCGACGCAGTCAACGATCCGCGCCTTTTCGTTGTACAACTGCGAGAAATTGGTATTGCCTCCAATCGCATCCGCAACGCCATCCTCGACTACTACAGAGCGTTCGAGCAGCGATCTTCCTGGGCTCGAGAAAGCCTCTTGGTTTCGGGAGAAATGGAAGAGTACGAAGATCGCCTGGTTGATGAATGGAGCCGCTACCGAGACGTGGTTTTCGAGGAACTCGATGAGGAAAGTGCCGACGCTGTTCTTTTGGAAGCGGGCAAAGCGCTGTATCGATGGGTTGACTTGGAGAGTGGTGATAGCAGCACGCTTCGCATTCGGGAGCGTGTGACCGAGCCCTATGTGGTGCGTGGTGGATTTCACATTCTTGCGAACAGCCGACCGCTTCCGAGAGTTTACTGGCACCCTCGCTTCCTCAACCGTGTCGGCCAGTTGTTGGGGGCCGCGGAATGAAACGATGGGATCAACGACCATTCGAAGTCAAAAATCTTTTCAATCCCGCCTTCTGTGGCCTTGTGCTGTTCAGGGCATTGCTAGGCTATGAGGAAGAGAACCCGGATGGCATGCCGTTTTCTCTCGCACTGCTGGTGCTGCCACTGTGTCTGCAGAAAGACGCTCGCCAAGTGATCGCCGGAAATTCTCGCAGCTACCTGCTGAAGATCGTCGAGAAGAATCCTCAGCTGCTGGTCGGTTTCGCAGATCGCGCCAGCGACATGCTGCCATTTGCGCTCGAGGCTTTCGGCGTGCTGATGGAGCGGGAATGTTTTGTCGTGTCGCAGGATGGCCGGTTGAAGACCGTGCCGGGCCGGGTTCGAAAATCGGTGACAGGGACTGACGAATCCGTCTCCTGCCAGCGCGTCGCACGCATCGTTGGAAAAGAATTTGCCCGCATCGCAGATCGCGTGACGGTGTACACGACCTTTGGAATACGCCCATGAAGATCAAGTCGATTCATATCTACAGTCACGATGGTCAACGCCGGGATCTTCGGTTCAAGGTGGATGGCCTGAACATCATCACCGGTCGCTCCTCCACCGGAAAATCGGCGCTCTCTGAGATCATCGAATACTGCATGGGGCGTTCGACCTTCAACGTCCCGGAAGGCATCATTCGCGACAAGGTGGCATGGTTCGCTGTGATCTATCAGTTTTCCCAGGAACAGGTACTGATCGCGAAGCCCACGCCAACGGCCGGCGGTACCAGTTGCAGTACCGCCATGCAGCGACGGGGAGGTCAACTGACAGTCCCTAACTTCAAGGACTTGGTGGCCAACACCGATGACGATGCGGTGGTAGCACTGCTGTCGCGCCTGCTTGGCATCCCGGAAAACCGCACCGATGTCGCGATCGAGCACAGCCGAGAGAGCTATGACGCGAACGTCAAGCACACGTATTACTACCTATTCCAAAAACAAGGCATCGTCGCCAACAAGGATCAGCTCTTTTATCGCCAGAATGAAGGATATCAGCCACAAGCGATCCGTGACACGCTGCCGATTCTTCTTGGTATTTCCTCCAACGATCGGTACGAACTGGAAGCCAAGCTACGCGCTGCACAGCGGGAGTTGAAGCTCAACGCAAAGCTTTTGGAACAAGCCCGCGACGCCATCGATACGTCCCAGCAGAAGGGCATCGGTCTTTTCTCGGAGGCCAGGACGGTCGGCATCATTGCACCGGAGAACCAACAGGCCGGGGCCGATGGCGTGATCGATGCTTTGCGTACTGCCTTGCAATGGAAGCCGGCCTTGATTCCCGAGGATGACGGTCACCGGATATCTCGGCTCGAAGAAGAGATTGGCGAACTGCGCAAGGACCGGCGCGAAGTTCAATCCAAGATTGATGCTGCTCGCCAGTTCTCCAAGCAGGCCGGTGGCTTTGAAAACGAGGCGCTGGAGCAGAAGGATCGACTCGCATCCATCAAAGCTCTTCCCAAGAACCCTGAGACAGGTGAATGGCAGTGGCCGTTCTGCGAAGCGAATCTGGCTCTGGACTCTCCTATCGCGAAAGTTCTTCTTAACGAACTGGCAACGCTGGACGAGGAAATGAGCATCGTGGCCGGTCAACGCCCAAAACTTGAGGCGTATCTGACCGAGCAGGATGACAACGTTCGAGAAGTCGTAGATGCGATCAGGAGCAAGGAAGCCGAGCTTTCTGCCGCGATCGCTGCGAATGAAGTTATTGCGCAAATGGGTACGCGCAACAATGCGGCGGCACGGGTCGTGGGCCGCATTAGCTTGTTTCTAGAGAATCTCGTCTCCAATTCGGAACTCGTTTCACGCGAAGCAGAACATCGTCGCCTGAAGTTCAAGGTCGAGGAGTTGGAGAAGAAAGTTGGTGCCGATGACAGTCACGAACGACTGATTTCCATCCTGAGCAACATCTCAGCGCAGGTGTCACGCTACATCCAGACCTTCGAGGCGGAGTTCAGCGCTTTCCCTGCGCGGCTCGATCTCGCCCATCTCACCATCGTCTTCGATCGTCCGGATCGTCCTGTGCCGATGAGTCGAACCGGTGGCGGCGAGAATCATCTGGCATATCACCTTTCAGCATTATTGGCACTGCATCTATTTGCTTCGAAGAACAATTGCCCGATTCCACAGTTCCTGCTCATCGATCAGCCTACGCAGGTTTATTTCCCCTCGGAGAAGGTCTACCAAGAGGCGGATGGGTCTGTACAGAAAACGGAGGCGGATGCCGATCTGACGGCAGTGCGTCGGCTGTTCGAGCTGTTACTGAAGTTCACGCAAAAGGATGTCCCAGGCTTTCAGCTCATCGTGACCGAACACGCAAACCTCCGAGATCAATGGTTCCAGGACGCTTTGGTTGAGCAACCTTGGACAAAGCCACCAGCGCTCGTGCCGGAAGACTGGCCTCTGCTACCACAGTCATTGTCGTGACGAGAAGAACAGGAAAAACATGAACAGCAAGATTCCGAACTCGGTCATTGGCGCCGTTTCTTCTGTTCTTGCAGAGTACTACTACAGCCATTCCGCGCTGAACTCACTCTTCATGGAGAGTGGAGCGCCGGGTGACATGCCCGAAGGAAACTGCGAAACGAAATGTAGCCTTTGGCTTAGGCGCTGCAACGATGATGTCTCTGTCGATCCTATGCAAGTGCTTGGCCAAGTTATTCAGAGGTTCATGGATCTGGAATCCAATGACTGGAACCAGAAAATTGGTCCCGGACAAGAGCGCATCAGAGCCAGCTTGGCCAAGAACCAGTTGACTTACCAGATGAATGGTTTCATCACCTTGGCAGGAGCGAGTCCGGCGGCGAAGTCACTCGCGGACTATTTCAAGGCTGGTGACTTCTCGTCTATCGAAGCAGAGTTCGAACGAGCCATCTCTCAAGTTGATCGCGATCCGCATGCCGCCATTACTGCGGCGAGCGCTATCATTGAAGCGCTGTGCAAGACGTACATTGAGATGCACGGACTGGAAATACCATCGAAGCAAACGATCGGCCCGCTCTGGAAGGTCGTGCAACAGCATCTAGGTCTCAACGTCGATCCTACGTTGCAGGACGATCAGAAGCGGATACTGCAGGGGCTTGCGTCTATCGTGGATGGCGTCGGCGCTTACCGGACACACATCGGTTCAGCACATGGGCGCGGCATTGAGCCGCCAAAGATCGTGGCGTCAGAAGCGCGTTTGGCGGTCCATGCTTCGCACACCATTGTCATCTTCGTGATGGAACGCTGGCTCGGCGCGATTCGAAGCGTGTGAACGCTATCAACAAGCCGGCTTCGGCAAATGGGAAGATTGACCTTCACCGACCATGTGGATGCGAAGCTAGCCGGATCGGTCAGCGAGGACGAACCTCGCGTAAGCTTGGAGATCCCGGCTACCTGGGCAGGTAGCGTACGGGGTCGGCCCGTGAGAGGATGCAGATCGCGCAGGATGGCAACGGCTTGCGTGGAAAGCGGAACGATGTGCTGGACACGCATTTTCATCCGCTCGGCGGGTGTGCGCCATTCGGCCTTATCAAAATCGAACTCCGACCGCTTGGCGCATCTTAATTCGCCCGGCCTCGCGAACACCAAGGGCGTGAACTGAGGCGCGCAACGCGTTACGAACCGGCCTTCGTAACCGTCGAACGCATGCAGCAAAACACCAATCTTTTTCGGGTCGACAATAGACAAGAGGTGCTTTCTCGTAACGGGTGGCGAAGCGCGGCGAAGATCGGCGGCGGGATCACGTTCAGTCCGTCCAGTGACGATGGCGCAGCGAAATATCTGGCTGCAGCTTCGGAGGATGCGGTGAGCCGAGGACCGGTCACGTTCACGGCAGCATACATAGCGGTGGCGAAACACTGCGTAATACACCGTGCAACGCTAGGTCGAACCGGCGAGGAGCGGGAACAGGCTCGCTGCAAGGGCGACGCGGAAAATCCGCACCGCCCTTCTGCCATGTTTTCGCGTCGGTCGCCGAGGCCCGTAAAGAAGACGCGACCGGCAACGCGATCATTTCGCTGTCTAAACGAAGGTGGAACAGATGCGCAAGCACTTCTCGAGGCCGAGGATTTTCACCGTAGCGGACAGGTCAAGACGACAGCGATGTTGAAGACCTGTTCCCGCACGTAAAATACACCGAACTCTTGAACGAGACGTTCGCCTTGAAGGGTAAAACAAACTCACCGCCGAGGCTTTAAAGGCCGCGGAACCGAAGACGGAACGCGTGGTCAAGCAGGCCGAGGCGGCGTTTCGTGTCATGAAGGGCGACGTGGACGAGTTCGACCACTTCGCTCCGTCCGGGTGGCTCATCAGTCATCCAGAGTTCCTCGACGCGAAGATGCCGACACGGCGACGTTGCCGGACCGCGCCGAGCATCTGTTCAAGACGTTCAACGCGCTGCTTGAGAAATTGTGATGCAAACGGCCGGTCATCCATATGATCCGTTTCAAGGAGCAACGGACTACAATCCGGTAGATCAAGAAACGAGCGGGGTTCTTAGCCGCCAGAAATCCGGGGAGCCGGCGTTGCATGTTCAACAGTAATCAAAAAGAGCAGTTCAACCTCGCTTACGTCCATGCCATGGCGACCCAGGCGGGCCTAAACACCGGGGTCATGCGGGTGGACAACCAAAGCATTGACCTCGACGTCGATGGCACGTGCCCGACGGCGATCGTTAACCGGTTTCCCAAGATCCGTTTGCAGTTGAAATGCACGTCGCAGAAGGTAGTCAAAAACGGCATCATCAAGTTTCGGCTTCCCCGGAAAAACTACGACGATCTGCGTGACGACCGCCTCACCATACCGCGATACTTGATCGTTCTCCTGGTGCCCGACGATCCGACGGAATGGATCGAGCACCACGATCAGCACATGAGCCTGCACAACACGTGTTACTGGACGGACATCCAGCCGATCGCGGACATTGGCAAAAAGAGAACAGTGACCGTTGACATTCCCCTGTCTCAACGTTTGGACACCGCAGCGTTGTTGCACCTCATCACGCTGGCAAGCGAACGGAAACCGGCATGATCAGCGACCATTACATCGAGCACCTCCACGACGTGACCTGGATGCAGGTGCAGGATTATCTTACAGCGACCGGCTGGACGAACGCCGGCTCCTACGGCAAGTTCGCGTCGATCTGGCATCGTGCCGACCGAAACGACGCCCAGGTGCTGTTGCCGATGTCCGATAAAACGATCGATTTCTGGGACCGTATGGCAGATGCCGTGATCGCGCTTGCCAACCACGAGAAGCGTTCGTTCGCCGACATCATCGAAGCTGTATCCGGCCGCTTCGGGGACATGATCAGCATCCGCGTGATCCACGAAGACGTCGAAGCCGGCACCATCCCGGCGATTGACGGTGTGGCGCTGAACGAGCAAGCGCTCGCATTGCTGACCGCTGCGTCGATGTCCTACCTGACCAAGCGGCAATACCATCAACGGCCGACGGCGATCACCAACGCCTTCCTCGACACGCTTCGCCTGGGCCAAACCGAGCGGGGCAGTTACATCGTGAACCTGTTCGCCCTGCTGCCCCAGCCGCTGGTCGATCAACCCCCGTTGAACGACGTGCCCATGACGAACAACGTCATCGCCAACTTATCGTCGGGGCTTAAGGCCCTGAGCCATGCGATCGGCCTGAAGAGCAAGAAGAAGGACGAGCACAAGGCGCTCGACGACGCTGTGAGCAAGGGCGCGAGCGCGAACATGTGCGACGCCCTGGTCGGACTGAGCGGAGTCGACAAAACGCGGGATTTCGAAGTGTTGATCACCCCGTCTCGGCCCGGCGGGGATGCTCCGCCGCCCATCAAGTTCGAGTTCAGCAAGGAGAAAGTCGAGCGGCTTGCCAAGGCATCGGAGTATTATCGGCGCACTTACAAGGCCAAAAGTAAGGTGGTGCAAGGCTACATTAAGCGCCTCGACCGGGCGCACGGTGAAAAGCACGGAATCATCCTGGTTGCAGCGCAGGTCGATGGCATCGAAAAATTGGTGGAGATCGACCTGGGGCCATCAGATTACAGGAGGGCGATCGCCGCCCATCTGGCCGACGAGGAAGTACGATGCTCGGGCGACGTGCTGATAAAGGCGCGCAGCGCGGTCCTCTTAAAGCCCAGCGGATTCAAAGTGCTGCACGAAGGCGACGGCTTGTTCAAGTCGAAGTCGTAAGCCAGCGCCGAAAAATGCCATGTCCGTCCCGAGCATATGCATGAGGTGCCGGCTCGAAAAGCACCTAAAGATGGCAACGAGGTTCGCGCTGGACTTTCGCAACAGCACATTCCAGTGGTATCGGCAAAACGCCGGCAAGGCAACATGTGCTTTGCTTACCAGACGGTGCGTACAGGTTTGAAGGAATCGCGCCGGTAGAATTCACGGCTACGATTTTTATGGGGTATTTTTGGGGGTATAAACCCTATTTTTCCCTCTGAAACCCCTAATATATATAAATCTGTGAGTCCTGCCGGGGGACCATCTTGGTGCCGAGCAACGCCCAACGATTACCAAAGAGCCTCGCACAGCCTTGCGCTGCGGGGATTTTTACTTCCAACATTGCCCAAAGATAATCTGAAGCGCGCCCCCTGCTCATACGCGTCACCAGGTGTCGAACCGCCTCGATCTGATAAGCGCGCAGTTTGAAATGCTCAACCGCCGCTACCGATTGTCGGTAACCTCTCTCAGGCTGCCCCTTTGACCGCCGAGCGACCCAGCTACGCTGCTCGCGGAAACCATCCCGCATCCGTGTCGTGGAAAACCATTCTCTGGTCTTCCTTGCGGTCCAGATCAGCAATGCGCCCGATAAGTTCTTTGAGCTTTACATTGCCGTCAACCGATTCCAGATAGATCGCCCGAACCATACGGTCTGCGGTCTTCGGAATCTTGCCGCGCCGCTCCCATAACGCAACAGTCTGCTCGGACGTGCCGAGGAGATCCGCAACACCGTGCTGAGACAAGTCCATCTCTTTGCGCAGGAATCTGAATTCGGCGCCCGTCAGATGGCTCTTGCACGCCACCGCCCTCCCGATGGCCTTGTGCAGTCCATCAGCGTCTTCAATCGAAATAGCCTTTCCGTATGGGGTCTTCCGCTCGTTGTAGCCGTTTTCCAGCCACACGTTCTGAAGCCCGATCTCTGTGTAGTGGTACATCGTCTACCTCAAAAAACAGTCAACACAACAACCCAGCCACCGTTTTCAGCGCGCTCCAGTGCGACAGCCACTCGAACCTCATCACCAGCATTTCGCCTCGTAAGCGTGCATTGGGAGTGTCCATGAATGTTCGTGTGCGCAGGCTCCGTTACCAGACCATTGCGCAGGCAGTCGTACACTTGCGTCGGCGAAATTTTTCGCTCCTTCATCCGCTTCTTCGAGTGCGGCGTGAAGAACACCCTGGACGTATCTCTAGCGGTGTCGCTTATCAAGCGCCTCAAGCTTTGATCGTTCAGGCGGAAGGGGGTGGGGCTAGAAACCATACCCATAATTATTATGGGTAGCAACAAGAAATGCAAGAAACTTAAATATCTGCGAGTGTCAAGCCGCTCGCGGTGTTGGCCGATGCGCTGCGGGGCTTTTCGCTGCCGCTATCGTCCCGCGGCATTATGCCGGCATCTATCCCCACACCAACACCGCCAAACCACGCGTCTAAGCGACCTAAACCGCTTATCCGAATGCACGAACACCCCGGAAAGCGCTACTCTTAGCGAGCCCTGTTTCGCCTCGCAGGGTGTCGATTTTTCTCCGGGACCCGACCATGGCCACGACCTTTACCGTTTTCAGGGCTCAACTCAACATGCTGCTTCGCGATCAGCCGCGCGGCGTGACCGCGGACCTGACCGATTTTGCAGTTGCTTATTGGAACGGGCGTCAGGTGGTAGGCGCCTACTTGCGCGACGCCGGCCATGTCGATGAGGTATTCGACCTGGACGAGAACGCTTTCGAGCAGTGGCGTGACGAATTTGTCGCGTGGCTGGACGAGCCGCGCTTCACAAGACGGCCGGACCTGCTGGCGTAGAAAAGAACGAAAAAGGGGGAAGCCGCCGTTCGATGCCGGCGGATGTCAGTGCGCTCTGCTACTTACCGCGACTTACCGCGCGCCGATCCAGAATTCGTCATCGAGTGCCTGGAAGAAAAACGCTTCCAGTGCCTCCTCCGACAAATCGTCGATCGTAATACCGCGCAGGCGGCAAAGCACGTGGAGGGTCTCGTCAGCAGCAATGACGAGATTGCGAAACGCGGTGGCGGTGGGGTTGGTCGTGTCCATGCATCCGCTAACGGCCTCTGCTGACGAAACTTTAGACCCGCACGCACGATATTTTCGATTAACCGCATGAAGCCTTACCACGGTACGCCAAGGTAATACGCGGTAAGCAGTCTACGCCCTGGAGCCTCGCGTAAAAACACCTGACTCACTTGGCAAACGCCGGTCATATAGGCGACAAAAACAATCCCTACTTTCGCCCACCGATATAAGCCCCACCGCCAAGCTCATCTTCAAGCGCATTGAAAAAGAACTCGCCCAATTGCGCATCCGACAAACTGTCGAGCGGAATCTGCCTCAGTCGGCAAAGCAATTCCAACGCTTCGTCGGCGGCATTTAGTGCGATGCGGGTATCGGTATAAGAGAGCTTGTCGAGTTTCATAAGCGAAATAACGGTACGGGTCGACGGCGCTTTAATGCGTCGCTGAAACATCACCAGGGGCCGATGATGTCATCGCCAAGTGCATTGGAAAAGAACTCGTTAAGCTCGTCATCGGAGAGCTCCTCGATATCAACCCCACGCAGGCGGCAGATCAGTTCGAGCGTTTCACCCGCAGCTCGGATGAGATCGCGGGAGGCTTCTGGGGTGGGTTGTTTGGTATCCATGCCAACACTAACGGCGGCGCCGCAAGGAACTTTAAGCACGCATTTTCCATGCATGGAGCAGCAGCGCCTAGCGACTCGCGTGGACACGTTCCAACCAATAACCCGTCACTCCGGCTCAACCGGAAAGCGTCGGTTCAACTCACGCTTCGCCCAGTGCAGCGCTTCGTTTTCGGCGACATTGCTGGTCGGCGCCATCTCGCCCGCATTCGTCTTCAGCGGCAAGCTGCCCGCCTGCACGGACCAGTCCCAGCGGGTGCCGCGTTGTTCGACGAACACGTCGATGACATGTTCATTGTGCATATAACGCATGGCTTCCCCCGTTGGCAGGACGCGATCCTAGCATGATGACGCCGTCAGCCTTCGTGCTCGTCGCACCAGTCGAGCGCCCATGCCCGAGCGCACGCAATGGCATCGCCGTCGTTATCGAACGCATCGATATCGCCTGATTCGTGCTTTTCCGGATGCACGTCGTCCGCTGTCGGCATGTGGATCATGCGAGCCTGCGCGTAGTACAAGCCATCTTGATCGTGTCGTGAGCGACAGTCGATGTGAAAACCCTTGTAATCGAAACGCATCGGCGTATTCCTCGCAAAAATGTAAACGTTTGGCCAGTTCGAAACAGGTTCGCGCAAGACGCGTTCCGCATGGGCACGCAACGAGGTATTACTAGCCATCGCATTGGTCCCATCGGTCCCCACAAACTCGTTAAAATACGCCGACCATTGGCCGGACGAATAAATGCGCAAGCGTTATTCAATACCCGTCCCGAACGAACGAAAGAACGTCTCGCACAAGTTAAGTACCGTTTGAGTACCGTTTCCCCTGCCCAATCTCGTCAGCCACGGATTCCGCTATGAAATTGCTTGCCGCCGTCGCCTTAAGCCTGTGTTTGTCGACCGCTCACGCCTCACAGGAAACCGATGCCTGCGATGCCCATCGCCAGGCCCTCGAAAGGCAGATGGCTACCGCGCTGAACCAGGACAACACGGCGCAACTCGACGCCCTGCAGGCCGAACTCAACAAGACCAACGCCGAATGCACGCCCGACGCGATCGCGCAAAAACGCGCGGACGCAGTGAGACGCCACGACAGCGCCGTGGCCGAAGCCAAGCATCGTTTGCATGACTGGGAAGCGGAATTGGAGCGTGCCAGGAAAAAGGGCACGGATCAGCTGAACATCGCGGCCTGGGAGCGCAAGGTGAACCGGGCGCGCGCCGACCTGGACCGAGCAGTAGAAAGACCCATTCAATGAACCCATTATCAGGGTTTATACCAACGCGAAATTCGCTAAAGGTTTAATCATCAATGCCGTTAGGCATTGATGAACTCCGTCCTCGACATCGACATGAAACTCCAGGGCGCGCCCTCCGCGCTGATGGCAGACCAAGAATTGACGCACCTCGAACTGGTGCTGCGGCGTTCACTGCTCGACGACGCGTTGTGCCCCATCATGCCGCCGGCCTACTGGCGCGAACGGCTTGCGCTGCTAGCGCGAAGCTCGCATCTTTCACACACGCAGCTCCAGACGATTCATCGGCTGTATCTGCAGATCGACGCCTGCGAGGCCGGTAACCGGACCCTCGAAACCGCGCCCGAACTCACGCCCGACCGAAGGTCGCGGAGACCTTCCGTGCCACGCATGGTCTTGCAGGCGGCCCCCGCTCGTCCGTTCAGGAAAGACCGCTCGTAAGCCGGTCACGCAGACGCTCAATGGCGGTGCCGAAGCCACCACTCGCGTAACGTGCCATAGCCGGCGTGACTGCGACGGCGCAGCATGCGATCGCGGAATTCGTCACGCCAATCGTGCGCCAGCACTGCGATCGCGAGCGCGGCAAGCGCCGCGAGCCCAACGAGGATATTCGCCAAACCCTCCATGGCGCCCTCCATTCCGGTCGACTGCCATGGTTCAAGGATAGGTCAATCGTCCGGAATCGGGGCGTGAGTAGCGGATTTAATCCGCTCGTGGCATGTTTGCCGCAGCGCTATGCGCGCAGTGCAGCCAGCGCTCAACTTAACGCTGCATGAACCGCATGACCGCATCGACAATCATCTGGCGATGCCGCGCCCGAGATCTCGCGCCGGATGGATCGCGCCCAAAGGCGGCGGTGAACGTATGCCGGTTCGCAACGCGATGAAAACACAGCGAACTGATGAACAGATGCAAGTCGACAGGGTCGACATCGCCACGAAACTGCCGCGTCGCCACGCCGCGAGTGATCAGGTCCGCGATGGTTTTCACCACACTTGCATTGCGCGCCCTGAAGGTCTTCAACTGGCTGACGTACTTCGCCCCATGAATGTTTTCGATGGTCACGAGACGGACGAAATCGCGGTGTTTATCGTGGAAGTCGAACGTGAATTCGACGAGCTCACGCAAGCCCTCGCGCGGGTCCATGGTATCGAGATGCAACGACTGTTCAAGGGCGCGGATCTTGCCGTACGCCTCTTCCATGACCGCTTCGTACAGCCCTTCCTTGCTGCCGAAGTAGTAATACAACATGCGCTTCGTTGTATTGGTGCGTTCCGCAATGGCGTCGACCCGTGCGCCGCTTAAACCCATCGCCGCGAACTCTTCGGTCGCGATGTCGATAATGTTTCGTTTGGTCTGCTCCGGGTCGTACTTTCGTTTGATGTCCGGCGCTGCGACTTTGCTTGCCGTCTTCATCGTTTATTGTGCAGAGCGCCTTAGGTTGGAAAATATTCTAGCATGGGCATTTGAGCCTTCACCGCAGAGGGACGCCTCACGAAAACCCTTGTTTCAAGGGGTTTCGCCGCGGTTTCGCTATACTTCCGCAGGTTTTTGCAGCCCCCGGTTGCGCGCCCCCACAAGGAACAGAATGACTCGTCGAAAGACCCACAAGCAAGCCCTGGCCCGCGTCGCGTCGGCCTTCAACTCGATGGTCAAGCCGACCCTGATTGCATGCGTTTTTGCAGGTGGCGTGTGTGCACTGCCATCGATCGCCAGCGCGCAAAATGCGCCCGCCCAGGATCCGTTTCCCGCTCAGACACTGCCGCCAGGCCATCCCGCGGTACAACAGCCGTCACCGCAAAGTCTCGCAGCCGAAGGCGTGCGCACGAGCGCCAACATTGCACGCGGCGCCGCCGATATCTGCCACATCGACCGCGTGAAGATCGACAGGTTCAAGGTCATGACGCGCAAGAGTTTTCCCGCCGCGCCCGATTTCGACGGCGAGTGGAATCTCGGCTACAAGGAAGCGCAAGCGACGGTCGATCGCTTCGCGGCAATGAAAACCAATAACCCCGCCGAATACGCCAAGGAAACCGGTGAGGCTTGCCCGGCGCTGACCCAGGGTATCGACGAAGTGACGAAATAATTGACGAAATAAACTCAGTCGGGCGCGCCGCCGTAATGTGCACGCTTTTCGGCGTACATGGCGGCGTCGGCACGTTGCAGCATGACCTCCAGCCGCTCGCCGTCCTGCGCGGTCGCGGCTCCCATCGCGAAGCTCAAGGGCATGCCCGAGTAGAACTGGTTATTGACTTCGAGCAGTTGCCGGATGCTGTCGATCACCGCTGCGCCGCCGCGTTCGTCCACGCCGGGCAGCAGCAGCACGAACTCGTCGCCGCCAATGCGCGCGGCGTGGCTAGGCTTCTCCACCGCCTTGCCGAGCACTTCGCCCGCGCGCCGCAGTAACGCGTCGCCGGCCGCGTGGCCGAGCTGATCGTTGACGGCTTTGAGACCATTCACATCGACGGCCACGGCCGTCACCGGGAACGGGCCCTTGCGCTCGAGCCGGTTCATTTCATCGATGTAAAACGAGCGGTTCTTGAGTTTGGTCAGCGCGTCGTGCTTGCCGAGAAACTCCAGGTACGCCTCCGCTTTCTTGCGCGCGGTGATGTCGGTGAGCGCGACGAGGACGAGATCCCAATCGGCTTCGTGGCCGGGAAACACCGAGAATTGCAGATGCACATGCAACTGGTGCCCCTCCAGCGAATAGTTGACGACCTCGCGCTGGTGAAACAGGCGGTTCTCCCAGAGATCGATGAGCTGCTCCTGGAAATGGCTCACCATTTCGTCGCGGAAAACGTCGCCCAGGCGCGAGAGCAATGCGGCCTTATCCGGTGCGCCGAACATGGTCAGCGTGTGCTGATTCACGTCGAGCACGTGGATTTCCTGCATGCAGCGCTCGATAAACTCCGGGTGCACATTCGCAAATGTCCGGAAGTCGACGATGCCGCGTTCACGTATATCGTCCAGCAACGCCTTCACGCTGCTGAAGTCTTCAACCCACAGCGAAACCGGCGAATGCTCGAACAGGCCGCGCGCATAAAGCTCGCTCAGCGCGGCCTTGCGGCGCACATCCTCCAGTTCCGTAATGTCCTCCACAGTCACCAGCACGCGGTCCCAGCTCGCTTCGTGGCCGGGCAGGATCACCGCTTTCAACAACACGTCGAGCCGCTTGCCGTCGAGCGTGTAGTTCACCGTCTTGCTCACGAACGTCGATTTGCCGGACCATAGTTGTTCGAGTTCGTCTGCGTGGGTGAGCAGCATGTCGTCGCGGAAAACTGCGCCCAGATTACTCACCAGATGATCGATATCCTTCGCGCCGAACAGCGTGAGAGTGCGCTGGTTGACCTTGATCACCCGGATGCGCGACGAGCATTCGGCAATCCGCGTCAGGTCCCCGAGCAGGAAAGCGCGCAGGTCGACGACGCCCTGCGCGCGCCAGCCTTCGAACACCTCGCGCACGGCGCTGAAATCTTCGAGCCACAGCGAAACGGGCGCGAGCTCGAACATATCGGCATCGTCGGCCGGTGCGTTCGATCCACTCGTCGATACCGTCGCCACACTCTGCAAAACGCGCCCCTGGTTGTCCGGCATGTCCATCCTTTTCCGATAATCAAGCTTGATATGTTCCGGTTTCGCCATTTTATGCGCAGACGTGGCGGAAATAAGCTGAAAGGAATTAACCAGGGCAACGCAAACGTTTCGGCGTTGAGCAACAATGAAGGACTTCAGGCATGGTTGCTGCACGAAGGCGTTGAAAGGGCCGCATGCATTGCGGCCTCGACGCGCCTGCGCAAATGCCTGAACGCCGGCAGGCGCCGGGATATCAAACCCCTCAAACCCCTTTAACCCTCGTCAAAGGAGACACGTTCCCATGGCTGACTTTCGCATCTGGTCCGATGAATTCGCGGCCAACGGATATCTTTCGAAGAATCATGAGTTCGATCAGCAAGCATTCGGCGTAGACGGCGAAAACATCTCGCCCGCGCTGCAATGGGACGGCGTGCCGCCCGAGGCCAAGAGCCTCGCTCTCACCCTCTACGACCCGGACGCGCCCACCGGCAGCGGCTTCTGGCACTGGATCGTGGTGAATATCCCGGTGGACACCCGCTCGCTGCCGCAGAACGCCGGCAAGGCCGACGGCAGCCTGCTGCCTGCCGGCGCGCTGCAAATGCGCAACGACTATGGCACGGTCGGTTTCGGCGGCGCTGCGCCACCGCGCGGCGACAAACCGCACCGGTATATTTTCCGGATCCATGCGCTCAATGGGGATCACCTGTCGCTCGACGTCTCCTCGACCAACGCGGTCGCGCGTTTCATGGTGCACCTGAACGAAATCGATTCCGCTACCTATACCGGCCTGTATCAGTTGAAATAGGCGCCGGAACCCGGAGCGGTGCGCGCCGGCTTGCCTGGCGCCGCGCCGCCCTGCGCAACTTCCAGCAACTCCAGTAACCCGTATGAAAGGCGCGAGCCTTACACTTCGCCGCTCCCCTCCTCTTCCCTACCGATGGACGCAGAACAAGGCCTTCCTCTTCCCCAACGCTATTGGGCCATCCTGGTCGTCGCACTCGGCATTACGCTCGCGGTGCTCGACGGCGCCATCGCCAACGTCGCACTTCCCACCATCGCCCGCAACCTGAACGCCAGTCCCGCCGACTCGATCTGGGTGGTCAACGCGTATCAGCTCGCCATCACGGTCTCACTGCTGCCGCTCGCCTCGCTCGGCGACCGGATCGGTTATCGGCGGGTATACATGTCGGGACTTGCGCTCTTCACCATCGCGTCGTTCGGCTGCGCGCTCTCGGGGTCGCTGACGTCCCTTGCGATTGCGCGGGTGATACAGGGGTTCGGCGCGGCGGGCATCATGAGCGTCAACACGGCTCTCGTGCGCATGATCTATCCCAACGAGCATCTGGGCCGCGGCGTCAGCATCAACGCCTCCGTGGTGGCAATCTCGTCGGTCATAGGGCCCACGATCGCCTCCGGCGTTCTGGCTATTGCAACGTGGCCGTGGCTCTTTGCGATCAACGTGCCGATCGGTATCGCTGCGTACACCGCCGGCTGGAAAGCGTTGCCGCGCACGCCGGGACATCGGCAACCCTACGACTATCTCAGCGCGCTGATGAACGCGGCAGTGTTCGGCCTCGCGATCACGGCGGTCGACGGGCTCGGTCACGGAGAACATCGTCAGTACGTGCTTGGCGAATTTCTCGTTGCCGGCCTGATTGGATACTTTTTCGTGCGGCGGCAACTGACGCAAGCCGCGCCGCTCCTGCCTATCGACCTGCTGCGAATCCCGGTGTTCGCCCTGTCCATCCTCACGTCCTTCTGCTCATTCACCGCGCAGATGCTGACCTTCGTCTCGATGCCGTTCCTGCTGCAGGACACCTTCGGCATGAGCCAGGTCCAGACCGGATTCCTGATAACGCCGTGGCCGCTGGTGATCGTGTTCATCGCGCCACTCGCCGGCATGCTGTCCGACAAATATTCAGCGGGGGCGCTCGGCGGCATCGGGCTCGCCATCATGACTGCCGGCTTGCTGCTGCTCGCGACGACCGGCACACATCCCGCGCCCGTCGATATCGCGTGGCGCATGGCAGTGTGCGGCCTGGGCTTCGGTCTGTTCCAGTCGCCCAACAATCGCCAGATGCTGTCGTCGGCGCCGCGGCATCGCAGCGGCGGCGCAAGCGGCATGCTCGGCACCGCGCGGCTCTCCGGACAGACGCTCGGTGCGGCACTCGTCGCGCTGATCTTCGGCATTGCGCCGCAGCACGGCGCGACCATTACGCTGTTCGTCGCGGCGGGCTTTGCAGCCGCAGCGGCCTTGGTCAGCCTGATGCGCATTTCGCGCAGCAAGACGCCTGCGACTGCCTGACGTCAGTCCATCCGGTTCTTTCACATCGCCCAGCATTACAGCTTTGTAGGCACACCCTTTGCTGAATTGAACGAACGTGGCTCCGATCCTCGGAGCCGGTTCGTTCAATGCACCAAGGAGCTTATTTCATGGCTGGTTCCCTCGCCGGTTACACGGTCGTGATTCTTCCTGTCGATGGTTTCGAACAAGCCGAATTCGTCGAACCCGGGCCATGGAGAACCGAATGACAAAATCGATGCCGACGACCACGCACCAAGGCTTGAACGCTTTGCATCCCGAGAAGGCCCCACGATTGCCGCGACGCAGTGCTGGCGTGATCGCCGCCCTTGCAGCACTCACACTCACCGCAAGTTTTGCGTCGATGCATGCAAGCGCGCAAAACGACAATGCGGCGCCGCCGGCGCGCGCGGGGTCGGATGGGGCGGCGATGCCAGCACCATTGGCCGCCGCGAATCCTTCCCACGCTAAATTGTCACCAGCCGATCAGCAGTTCGTGCAGGACGCAGGCACGGCGGGCGCGACCGAAATCGCAGCCAGCAAGCTGGCGTTGACGAATTCATCGGATGCGCAAGTCAAGAGCTTCGCGCAAAGGATGATCGCGGATCACACGCGGCTCGCGCGCAACCTCGATATTGTTGCGCAGCGGCAAGGCATCACGGCCGCGCCAAGCGCGGATGCGTCGGTGACGGGAAGCCTGGAGTCGATGCACGGAGCGGACTTCGACAAGGCTTACATCGCACACGTGGCGGTGGACGGGCACCGGAAGGCCGTCGCCGTCTTTAGCACCGAGAGCAAGGCCGGCGGTAACGCCCAGATCAAGAGTATTGCCGCCAGAGCGCTGCCTATCATCAAGCATCACTATGCAATGGCCCAGCAGCTCGCCAAACTCAAGGGCGTGACATCATGACGGCCGCCTCCGCTCCGCTCGCCTCATCCTTTCCGCCTTCTCGGCCAGCCTATGAGGACTCGACCATGCACATCCAGTTTTCCGACACTGCGCCCACCTACGACGGCGACGATTACGCACTTCATTTCGTCGCGCTAATCGACGGCCGGCCAGTGGTGTGCTCCATTTCCGCTGAAGCGCTCGAGGATCATTTCGGCGCTGCGTCAGCACGGGAGGACGACCTGCTGCCCGCGTACGAACAGGGCCGCGCGAGGATCCGCTCGGTGTGCGCCGAAGCCCTTGACAGCAATGGCGGAGAGAGCGTTGTATTACGTAGCGGACTGTTCCGCGTGGCGGGCATGGAGCCGGAATGAGCGGCGCGTTGCATCCGTCATCGGTTCATTGACGCGGTTCATCGAAATAAACGCCTCCCGGAGGTCCTCATGTCTCTGATCATTGCAGGACGGTTTCAAACCTTTGCTAAAGCCGAAGCCGCGGCCCAGCGTCTTTTTGCGGGCGGATTTCTCGAAGAAGATGTCACGCTGTTTTATGTCGCCCCAAGCGGCCAGCACGCACGGCTCGAGACGGGCGGCGACCACTATGCCGACGCCGGCGCGAAGGACGCTGGCAAGGGAGCGGGCAAAGGCGCCACGATCGGCGCGGTGCTCGGGGCAATCGTCGGTGCAGGCATTTTCGTGTTGACCAAAGCGCCCTGGCTGGCCGCCGTTCTTGCTGCCGGTGCAGGCGCCTATGTGGGGTCGCTGTTTGGCGCCATGTCGCACGCAAAGTCCGGCAAGCGTCCGGCCGCCGATTCGACCACTTCCGAAAATCACGGCTCGGCTAACGCCCTCGATGCAAGGCATTCCGGCGTTGTCGTCGCGGTTCATGTTGGCCCGGAATTGCAGGCGCAAGCAGCAGCCATTCTTCGCGATGCGGGCGGCATGGAAGTCGAGCGTGCATCGGGCCAATGGAGAAACGGCCGCTGGGCCGACTTCGATCCGGTCAAGCCGCCGGAGCCGGTCCGGGAGTTCGCGGAGCCGCGTGTATAAGCTTGGGTAGTTCAGGGCTTGAAGTAAATCAGGCCGCTCCGTGAGCGGCCTGACTTACTTTGTATGTTTCGGAACGCTACGAATTACACCCACAGTTGAATCCGTGCGTTAGGCCGGACACTTGCACCTCGCACGTCGTTCGCCGGCTCGCAACTCGCGCGCAGGGGACCATTTCTCAATGGTGACATCGCTGGGTTGCACAGGGCTTCGTGCGTCGATTGCGTATGCACGGCTGCGAAACGCTCATCACGATGCTGACGCACTTGCAGCACGAGCGCAGATGTGACGATTGCAACGAACACAAGAAACTCGCGCGTATTAATGGTCATTGCTTCTCCGACGTTCAATTTGGGCAATCTTTTAGCAAAGCACATGCCACGAATTGACTCTGTTTGCAGGAAGCGTCGGTGACGTTGACGACAGCCTATTAAGCCCCCAAAACCACAAACTCTCCGCGAAGAAAGAGCGGGTATCGGGCACAGCCGTTGCGTCTCTTCCTTGGACCGCGATTCGGGGAAACACGGGCTCGCGGGCCATCTTCGATTACTCAAAGGAGCGTCATATGAGCACTAACATCGTATCGGTACTGAACGATCTGGTTGAAACGTCGAAGGACGGTGAAAAAGGATTCCGCAAGGCTGCTGAAGACACCAAGGACGTCACCCTGAAGCAACTGTTTTCAGGTCGGGCCGAGGACTGTGCACGCGGCGCGCACGAGTTGCAGGACGTGGTGCAGCGGTTAGGCGGAAAGCCGGAAACCGGCGGCACGGTTGGTGGAGCACTGCATCGCGGTTGGGTGGATATCAAGTCGGCCGTGACCCACCGTAGCGATCACGCGATCCTCGAGGAATGCGAGCGCGGGGAAGACGTTGCGAAGAAGAACTATCGTGACGCGCTGGACAAGGAATTGCCGGCGGATGTGCGCGCGGTGGTTGAACGCCAATACCAGGGCGTTATCGAAAATCACGACCGTATTCGCGATCTGCGCGATCAATACGCTGCTGCCAAGCCGTAATTAATCGACGTTTGCTGAAATCAAGCCGGTGTGCCAAAAGGTGCACCGGCTTTCTTACATTCGTGCGTATAAAATCGCGCAACACTTCGGCATCCTATTGTTTTTATATTTATGAAACCAACGTCGGAAGCCCAAAAAAACCGCCGGCTGCTGCTGCAGCGGGCGGGTTCCTGCGGGTATCTTTCAGCCCGCGGACAAAGACAATGCAGCTTATTGCGGCTGACCCTTGTCGTTGGTGCCCAGCGCGGATGCCGCCGCCGCAGCCGAGGCGCCCTTGAGGTGCATGGCCTTGTCCTGCTTGTGCAAGGTCGTCCCGTGCGTGCCCTTCTTACTCATGCCCATGCTTCCGGAAGCGGACATACCGCCTTCCGTAGGCGCCGCAGTGGCGCCAGCGTGCCCGCCTACTTCACTCGCGCCCGCGCCGGCCGTCGGCCCACCTGACGAGCCTCCGGCTGATTGGGCCAGTACCGGGCCTGAGAGCGCACACGCCAGCACACCGAGCAAAGCGAACTTTTTCGTTTGAGTCATGAAAATCTCCTTTTCCCTTGGGAACTGATTCAACGCGATTTAAGCGAAGACCAGGCCCGTTATGAGTGATTGACGCCATCCAAACGCACATACATCGGACTTCTTATTAATTACTTCCTACGACCGCGCCGCGAACAACAAGATACCCGCCGGATACAAACAGAACTGGCAGCGAGCACGCTGCCGGTTCTGCACCCGCCCTTACTCTACGATCTTCAGGTGGTTGCGCACCGATGCCACACCGTCCACCTTCGAAACCACGTCTGCCGCGCCGCTCTTGTCTTCAGCGGTGGGCACCGTGCCGGTCAGCGACACAACGCCCGCATGCGTCTTCACGTGGATATGCGTGGACTTCACGTTCGTCGCACCGAGCAATTCCGCCTTGACCTTGGCCGTGATTGCCGAGTCATCGACCTTCGTACCAATCGACGTGGAGGCGCCTGTCGCCGTCGTGGCGGCTTGTGCACTCACGTTAAGCGCAAACACGACACACGCGATACTGCCGGCTGCCTTCAGGATTTGGGTCGATTTCATCTTTACGCTCCTTCTAGTTGATTTAAAAAACTGCGGCGTTACCGCGGTCTTATTTGAGCCAGGCCGCCTCGTACGGCCGCAGCTTGTTCCTCGTACGGCCGCAGCTTGTTTGCTGCAAGACCCCGCTCGTTGTCTTACCGGCAGCGCAGAAGACGCCGCGAGTAGTGATACGTCAGACGCAAGGAGCGTGCCGCACCTGTTGTAACAATCTGCAAACATGACTTTCGAAAGAGTCGTGAAACGGTACGCGGCAACGCCGCTACGTTGTTTTGTTCACACGATGTTTACCCACGACGCAAGATCTGAAGCGGCACTCTTGAACCGCAGTCCTTTTGCCCGGGCGCGTGTAAAAAGTGCGTGCATTCGCTGGCTGATCGCATGCTCAGACGTGTCTTCCACGAATGAAGATCGTCTTGATTCCTAGCGCTCACGCGCCCGGCACCTCACATGGCATGACTGTTGCTCTAAAGGACCCACGCAAGACGAAAGTCCCAACACAAAGGAACAACACGCAATGCCGCCTTCCCTCGAACTACGCACGAAGCAAAGTCTTGCGCTCACGCCGCGCCTGCAGCAATCGGTGCGTCTGCTGCAGCTTTCATCGCTTGAGTTTCAGCAGGAATTGCGCAACGCGCTTGATACGAATCCGTTCCTCGAATACGACGAGACGCAAGCAGAAGACAACGCGCTGTCGACAGACAACGGCAACTCCATGGCCGACACGCCTGCAGCCGTTGATCAGAACGCGCCCGTCGATGCCCCCATGAGTGCCGAGAGTAATGCGGACACATCGGACAACAGTGATTCGCAGTCGCATGAGGACTCGATGAACGAGTTTTCATCCGATCCGTTCGGCCGAACTTCGACGCGCAATAACGGCGATGGCGAAGGCTCCGACCCGGCCGACTGGGTTCGCATTGAACCTTCGCTGCATGAAACGCTGCACGACACGCTGCGCCTCTATCCCATCAACGATCGCGACCGCGCGGTGGCGCAGCTCATCATCGAAGCACTGGATGACGATGGGTATCTGCGTCAGGATCTGCAGGAACTGTCGGAGCTCGTCGATATAGAGCCGGCGCTGTCCGAGGATGAGCTGAATATCGCTTTGAAGCTCGTGCAATCGCTCGACAAGCCCGGTGTGGGCGCGCGTAACCTGTCCGAGTGTTTATCACTGCAACTCGTCGCGCTGGACCCGGAAACGCCCGGACGCGAAGTCGCGCTGGAGATCGTCACGCATCATCTCGAGCGGCTCGCCCGACGTGAGCAGGCCGAGTTGCAAAAGAAGATTGGCTGCAGCGCCGACGAACTGCGCATTGCCTGTGCGCTCGTGCGCAAGCTCGACCCCAAGCCAGGCGCGAACTATGGCGCGGCGGAAGACAACTACGTGGTGCCGGACGTGATCGTGCGCCAGGTCAAGAAGAACTGGGTGGTAACGATCAACCCCGCCGTGCTGCCCCGTGCACGTATTCATCGCATGTATGCCGAGCTGTTCGCGCAGTCCGCGGGTGCAAGCCGCTCGCCGCTCGCGCAGCAACTACAGGAAGCGCGCTGGCTGATCCGCAACGCGCAGCAACGTTTCACGACCATCCAGCGCGTGGCGGAATGCATCGTGTCGCATCAGAAGGCGTTCTTCGACTACGGCGAAATCGCATTGAAACCGCTGGTACTGCGCGATGTCGCGGACGAACTCGAACTCCATGAGTCCACCATCTCCCGCGCGACGGGCAACAAGTACATGTCCACGCCGCGAGGCATCTTTGAGTTCAAGCACTTCTTCCCGCGCGAACTCAGCACCGAAAGCGGCGGTACCTGCTCGGCCGCCGCGGTGCGTGCGCTCCTGAAGGAAATGATCGCGAAGGAGAGCAGCAGCGACCCGCTGTCCGATGTAAGCCTTGCGAAAATGCTGGCAGACCAGGGCGTGATCGTCGCGCGCCGGACGGTGGCAAAGTACCGCCATTTGATGAAGGTGCCGCCTGCGGAATTACGTCGCGGTTGAAGCAGTCGATCAAGGTCGCTGGCTGCAAAAAAAGACGCCCCCTCGGATATTTCCAGGGGCGTTTTTTATCGCCAGCCGGAGTTTCGTTGCGTGCGCCTGCGGGCGATCATTGCCGACACCTCCGCGCCCAGCAGGAACACCGCCGCCGAGTAGTACAACCACATCAGGATGATCGCGAGCGAGCCAGCCGCGCCGAACATATTCGCCGTGCCCGCGTGCTGCAGATAGAACGCAAAGAGCCGTTTCCCTGCTTCGAATAACAGCGCGGCGGTCAACGCGCCGAGCGCGGCGTCGCGCCATTGCATGCGCGCGCTGGGCAGGAATTTGAGCAGTACCGCGAACGCGAACACCATCATCAGCAGAGAAATTGCCCGCTGCGCCAGCGCCGCGATCAGGAAGGACGGCCCGTTCGTGCCCAGCACCCATTGACCGACTAAAACCACGAGCGCATCGAGTACGAGCAACGCGATAATCAATACGGCCGCGCCCAGGACGAACGCGAAGGAAATTGCGCGGACCCGCAAAATGGCGATGATGCTGGCCCGAGTTCCCGCGATGGGCGCGGGCCAGATCACGTTGAGCGCCGTATAGAGCGACGAAAATGTCGCCGAGGCTCCGACCAGCACACCCACGCCCGACACAATCGCCGTGCGCGTCGCAATGTCCGCATGCCAGGCATTGGCGACGATTGCTTCCAGCCCGTGCGCGGCGTCGGCGCCCACGATCCCGGCGATTTCGCCGAACAGACGCCCCTGGACCGCATCCGCGCCAAAAAAGACGCTCGCCACGGCGATGATGATCACCAGCGTCGGCGCCAGTGAAAAAGCCGCAAAAAACGCGATCGCAGCGGAAAACATCAGCCCGTGGTCCTGCGACCACTGGACGATAGGGTCCTGGATCCACGACCAGACGGACTTCAGCCTTTGGTCTCTTGCTGCTGTGTTCAAGGTAAAGCGCTCCCGCAAGTTTTGCTTTTTGCGATGGTAGCGCGGATTTGAGGTTTGGCTGTTGCAGGAAAGTCGGTGCGGGTGGGGGTTAAACTATGGCGCCTTCATTGCTTAGTATTTCTTATTGTTGTTTATGGACACAAGACGGCGCGCCGCTTTTTGGATCGCCTGGCTTGGGCTAAACGTCTTCGTCACTGGCCGGGTCGACGGTTTCGCCGTCTATCGCCCGCGTCTCGTCTTCCACCCCGTCCGGCAGGATGTCCGAGTCGGGCTGCAGATTGTTGTCACCATCGGCGGACGCCATCTCGCCCGTCCCATACCGGTCCGAGTCGCTGTTCAGCTCCGCTGCGGACTGGCCGACGGCGTGTGCATCGAGTTCGTCCTCGATATCGCCCGGATAGCGCTTCTCGCCCTGCACGTCCGAGCCGCTATCGGACGAATCGCTTGGGCCCAATGCGCCGGTCCCATGTCCTTTGCCGATCTCCACGCCACCTTCTTCATCCGGGTCCAATGTGCTTCCACTCATGATCACCTCCTGAGGAACGTACGTGACACAGCGCAAGTCCCGTTCCGCTCTTATCGACTCCACCAGCAAAAAGCCCCGCGGCGGTTTATCGGCGCGGGGCTGGATTCGTCTTACGGTTTTAACTTGTCTTACGGTGTTAACTCGATACCTGGCTCGATACACGCACCGGCCGTTTGGCCTCCGTCACCTGCCGCACCGCTTTCTTCGTCATCGATGCAGCGGTTGTCACGCTGCGCAGATCGGCCAGGAACGCGTCGCGCCACACCGACAGGTTGTTCTCCCGCAACGGCGCCATCATGTCCGTATGACGTGCCTGGCGCTCAGCGAGAGGCATCGACAACGCCCGCTCCAATGCCTCGGACATCTGCGACAGGTCGAACGGATTGACAACCAGCGCGCCCGGCAACTGGTCCGCCGCGCCGGCGAACTGCGACAGCACGAGCGCGCCCGGGTCGGCCGGATCCTGCGACGCCACATATTCCTTCGCCACGAGATTCATCCCGTCGCGCAAGGGCGTGACGTACCCGACCTGCGACAAGCGGAACAAGGCCATGAGCAAACTACGATCGTACTTACGGTTCAGATACTGGATCGGCGTCCAGTCGAGCTGCGCAAAACGGCCGTTGATACGCCCGGCCTCCCCTTCCAGATTCTGCCGGATGCGCTGATAGGTCTGGACGTCGGAACGCGTTGGCGGTGCAATTTGCACCATCGATACCCGACCATGCCATCCTGGCGCGTGCAGCAACAAACGTTCGAATGCCTGGAAACGCTCGGCAAGCCCTTTCGAATAATCGAGCCGGTCGACGCTCATGATCAGCTTGCGGCCGCGCAGGCTGTCGCGCAGGCTCTTCACCGGTTTTCGATTTGAAAACTGCTCGGCGGTCTTTGCAATGGCGTCCGGATAGATGCCAATGGGATAGGCCCCAACCTTCAGCATGTGCCCGTGCGCCTGCAGCATCCCGTCTTCACTGAGATGCCCCAAGTGCCCACGCTCGATGTAATCGACAAACGACTGCTTGTCCGACTCTGTCTGGAAACCGACGATGTCGTAGCTGCACATCGCCTTGATCAGCTCTTCGTGCGGCGGCACTGTCCGCAGGATTTCGGGCACGGGAAACGGGATATGCAGGAAAAACCCGATTGGGTTCTTGATGCCCGCCGCCCGGCATTCCTGCGCGAACGGAAGCAAATGATAGTCGTGCACCCAGATGATGTCGTCGGGTTCGAGCAGCGGCTTGAGCTGCCTGGCCAGCGCCTCGTTCACCCGTGCGTAACCGGCGTATTCCTCACGGTCAAATCGCGACAGGTCGTTGCGGTAATGAAATGTCGGCCACAACGTCGCATTGGAAAAGCCGCGATAGTACTGGTCGTAATCGCGCCGGGTCAGCCCGACGGTCGCATACGTCACGTTGCCACGCTTCTCGATGACCGGCGCCGAGGCCTCACCCACAATCTCGCCGCTCCAGCCGAACCACACCCCGCCTGTCTCCTTCAGCGCGTCCAGAACGCCAATCGCCAAACCGCCTGCAGCAGGTTTGCCTTCCTGGATCGGCGCGACACGATTCGATACCACGATCAATCTGCTCATTACTGCTTCACCTCATCAGTTGTCGTTGCTCGTTCGAATTGATCGACATAGCAATGCAAGACACGTGCCCTTTTCACATTTTGGAAAATAAAAATTGTGTATAAATGTGACAGGCGAACAAAAACACGCGGCCATCGTGCTCTGCGCAGAAGATTTTGATGGTGCGCGTGTTGTGCATTCCGGCGGCTTCAAACCCGGGTCAGGCGTCTTGCTCCGACCCGAGATCGCGCTGGTAATCGAGCCCTTCTTTCCGGATGCCACCTTGGTTATGGTCACCGTCCGGCGGTACGCCCGGCGCCGGGCGGTTCTGCGCGGCCGGGTCATGCGACGAATGCAGGGTGCCGGGACTGGCCGGATCGGCCGGGACAGCGGTGGCCTCAGGTGGAGTCATTTTGGCTGGATCGGGCCGCGGCTCACGCTTCGATGAATGGCGTGCTGAACGACGGAGTGCGGGATGCCTCATTGGTGCCTCCAGAAAGAAGGCCGTCGGAGAAGTGTTCGGCGGCGATTGCGATGACCAACCACTAACCATCTAACTAACTAACCAACCAACTAATCAATCAACAAAATCCGGCAAGAACAACCGAACCTGGCGCGTCTATCCGGTCATTCTTGCTTGACGCGTTGTAATGCCTACAGCGGCGATGAAATATGTTCAATGGCTTGCTAACCAGACTTTCAATGCAATTTGTCCGAGACATGCGGCGTTTCGTTCGGCCCCGGAGGCGGATCGCCGATCGGCTGACTCGGTGGTGACGGCGGCTCGCGCGTTGGGTCGGGAATCGTGTCCGGCGGCTCTTGCGGAGAAGGAGGCGGCGGTGGATCGGGATTAAATGGCGGGTCAGGCGGCTGCGGTGTCTGCGCGCGGACCGGCATCAAATGCGGTGATCGTGAAACTCGCAAAACCTGCCATACGTGCAGTACGTTCCGGGATTGGCGTTGAAGCGGGGTGAGATCGGTCATGGCGGGCTCCCTGGATCTTATGATCATGACACTCGTTCGGATCGGGCGCAGCGAAGACGCAAGGCAAAGCGCGAGCGCAGCGCGGGTGGAGCGGTCGATCCGGCCAAGGACTCTCGAAGCGGGCACTGTGGGCGAGCTACCGCATCGCCCGCGTGCCCAACCTTCGGTCACAGCAAGGGCCATGCCCCGGATTCCAGTGCCTCTCCCATTCCGCCCAGGGGCTTTCAAACATTATCGGCGCTGCGTTCGCGCTTACCAAAGAAAATCGCCCGTCCAAAGCGGACATCTTTCGAAGTCCCAATGACACGGGCGTCTCACTCATCCATTACTTTCTACCGCGATAAACGCAACGCTCAGGGACGGCCCGCGTCCGCATCACCCACTTCACTGGCTTCGCTCAACGCTGCCTTGTTGGCGGCGTCATCGCCATATTCAACCAGCCTGTTGTAGAGCGTTTTCAGGCTGATGCCGAGAATCTCCGCTGCACGTGTCTTCACGCCGCCGCATTGCTCGAGCGTGGCGAGGATCAACTGGCGATCCGCATCGGCAAGCGAAGTGCCAAAAGGAATGGTCACAGCCGTTCCCGCCGATGGCTTCGCCAGCGAGATCTGCAGCGGCACGGTCGCGGTGCTGTCCGACTCGGCGCCCGACATGATGTACGCGCGCTGCACGTAGTTCTTGAGCTCCCGCACATTACCCGGCCACGGATAGGACGCGAGCATGTCGCGCACGGAAGCCGGAAACGTCTTCTTGGTGTTGTAGCGTGAGTTGAGCTCGTCGAGGAACGCCTGGCCCAGCAAGTCGACGTCCGTGCCGCGATCACGCAAGGGCGGCAGGTTGATCGGGAACACGTTGAGCCGGTGGTACAAGTCGAGCCGCAGCTTGCCTTCGAGTACAGCCTGCTCCGGATCACGATTGGTCGCAGCAATCAGGCGTACGTCGGTCTCGAGTTCTTTCGTCGTACCTACCCGCATGAACATGCCGGTCTCGAGCACGCGCAGGAGCTTGACCTGCAATTCGATCGGCATCTCCGTGATTTCATCGAGGAACAGCGTGCCGCCGTTTGCGCGTTCGAAATAACCCTTGTGCTGACGGTCCGCGCCGGTGAACGAACCGCGTTCATGCCCGAACATCTCGGACTCGATCAGGTTCGGCGAGATCGCCCCGCAGTTCACCGCGATAAACGAATGCTTGCGGCGCAGGCTCAACTCGTGAAGCGTCTGCGCGGCGACTTCCTTGCCGGTACCCGACTCACCGATCAGCAAAACGGAGGCCGCCGTAGGCGCCACCCGGCCGATCTGGTCGTAGACCGTTTGCATGGCGGGCGAATTGCCGAGCATCAAGCCAAAACGGCCCATGCGGCGCAGCTCGCCACGCAAGGTGCCAATCTCGGCCTTGAGGTCGCCAGGACGCGGCAGGCGGCTCAGGATCGCCTTGACGCGCTGCATGTTGATCGGCTTGACGAGGTAATCGGTCGCGCCCATCTTGAGCGCGCTCACCGCCGACTCCACCGTCGCGTGGCCGGTGATGACGATGATTTCCACGCCCGAACGAGGATCGAGGTCCTCGAACAGATCGACACCCAAACCGTCGGGCAACTTCAGGTCAGTGAATACGACGTCCGGTGTCTGGCGCACAAGCTGGATCCGCGCCTCGCGCAGATCGCCCGCAGTCGCTGTAGTCAGTCCGTCTTCGCCGATGATCGCGGCTAGTGCCTCGCGGGTACTGGGATCGTCATCGACAATCAATACATGTGGCATGCGTCTCGAATTTATCCAAAGTGTTGAAGGTCACGCGGCGCAGAAAGCGTCGCGGAGGTCTCTGGGACGGTGCTATGAGAGCAGGTCGCCACCAGGCCGAATGCGCAACAAGAGAAAATCAAACACGCAGAAAGATGAAAGTCTTTCCGGTTTCGCCAATGACGCCTGATTGCATCGCGCAATTATTGCCATATAGCGAACTTATTGCTGTGAGTTAATCGATTATAAGGCTTTATCAAGGCGCAACGCACGCCTGAGCGTGCGTTCCAAATAGTCTCTCGAATAAGCGCTTGCCGCATTGATGTGATGCTCCGGGTCGCGAATTGAGAATGCGCAATGGACCCGGCACATGCGTGACGCTATCGTTATCGGCTATGCATCAGCCATGCATCAGCTATGCGGGAAATTCCATGCTTCCGGCGTACTGCCAAGTGCGCCATTACCGACACCGTTCGACGGCTTGGCCGGCGCCGCGGGCGTAACAGCAGAAGCAGGCGAAGCAGCCGACGCGCTTGCCGGCGTGACGACCTTGCCGCCCTCGTCTTCCCAGCGGTTCAGTTCACGCGCACCGCGTTTTGAAGCGTCGCGCTGCGTTTGCGCCCATCGCCAGGCGAGGACGCTGCCGATCGCGAACAACGCACCGAACAGGCCGAATTTGGGTCGTGCCATTGTGATTACTCCATTTGTCTGTCGCGATTGAAGTGGTTATAGCGATTGAAGTGGTTACGACGGACGCGCGGTTATCGCGAAACCAGAATGCCCGCCAGGAAGCCGATGCCCGCGGCAATGCCAAGCGCCTGCCACGGATTGTCGCGCGTGTATTGCACCGTGCCATCCAGACTGGCGCGATACCGCTCCTGCGCATTGGATTGCGCTGCTTCAAGCGCATTGCGCGCTGTATCTACGTGATCCCGCAAACGCGTACGCAACGCATCCACGCCTTCAGCAGGCAACGTCGCGCTAAGCCGTACAAGTTCTTCCGAATCGTTCAGCAAGACCTTGATGTCTTCGATGATCTTTTGCTTGCCCAAGGACATCTGGATTGTGGTTTGACTCATGTTGTGTAACCCCTTGCCAATATCTGATAGATCTGATGAATGTGCCGTCGAACCTGGCGACTCGCGCGCCCGCATCACCCTCATCACCGCTCGCATCAAGATACGCCCGTACTGAATGGCGCCTGCTGTTCCGAACGCCGCAGTCGCATCGCGCGTAGCATGGCGCCAAGCATAAGCCCGCCGCCGAGTGCTGCAAACACGACACTCGTGACGCTCGCTGCCCGCGTGAGCGTCGGCGTGCCGGCAGCGCAAGCCATGACCACGCACATCATCGCAGTCACCAGCGCGACGGCGGCCCAGTGATAAAGATTGATCGGCTCGATCGCCAGGAGTTCCGGACGCTCGGCCGCTCGCTGAGGCGCGCGAGCCCGGCGGACCGGGCGCAGGCGCGCTTGAGCGTGGATGTCGAAATGAAGGGAATCTTCCATGGTTTCGTGCCGGAGGCCGGCCTTTCGTTTTGCGGATGCCACCCTATGCGCAGGTTTCGTGCCATCCCGATCAAGACGCATGGCGTTATGGCAAAAACCATTGATTGCATGAAAGCGCTGCGACTCCCGCACGGGTTGAACGCGTAACAATTACGTCGGCACAGGTAATTCCCTGACGATATCGGTGAAGCTTTCCGGCCCGCGGCAAGCGTTTTCCATTCGTGTGGAGATTCATCTATTTAATTGCGTTGCAAAGGTCAAAGCCCATGCAAAGCACATTGGCGCTAAGTCGTTTCGGATGGTTAAATACGGGTTATGAGATAAGCCGCATGCAAGCACCGGTTCCCGACATGACGCGGCTGGTGCCCGTCGAACGATGCTTCGCCCACCCGAGCGGCAGTCACAACGGGCCTGCCATTCGACTGGCGGTGACCGCCTCGTCTTTCCCCGAAGCTGTCGCCCGAATAACATTTGCAGGACAAAAGACTCATGGCGTCAATCGATCTGGACTCGCCGGCCGTCGCCTCCGGCGACACGCCATCGCAAAAAAAACGCAGCGCTGGTGAAATCGCCGGCCTGAAATCGTATGGACTTCTGTACGGTTCATCGCCCGTGATGATGGAGCTCTACTCGCAGATCGAACGCGTGGCCGCAACCGACGCCACCGCGTTGATCATCGGTGAATCGGGGACGGGCAAGGAACTGATTGCCCGCACGATCCACGATCAGAGCGCCCGCCGCGAAGCGCCGTTCGTCGCCGTGAATTGCGGCGCGATCCCGGATAACCTCATCGAACCCGAACTCTTCGGCCACGAGAAAGGCAGCTTCACGGGCGCCGTGCAAGGCCGCCTCGGCTACTTCGAGCATGCAAACGGCGGCACGCTGTTCCTCGACGAGGTGACCGAGATGTCGCCGGTTCGACAGGTCAAGTTACTGCGTGCGCTCGAAACAGGCACGTTCTTCCGCGTGGGCGGCAGCGACCTGATTCACTCCGATGTCCGCGTGATCGCGGCGACCAATCGCGACCCTATCGTGGCGGTGAGGGAGCACGGCTTGCGAGAGGACCTGATGTATCGCCTCGCTGTGTTTCCTCTGCGGGCGCCGCCTCTGCGTGAACGCGATACCGACCGTGAATTTCTCGCGCAGCACTTCCTCTCCGAGATGAACGCGCAAGAAGGGACGAACAAGTCCTTCAGCAAACGCGCGCTCGACATGCTGCGCACGTACTCGTGGCCGGGCAATGTGCGTGAGTTGAAGAACACCGTGTATCGCGCGTTCATCCTGGCTGAGAAGACAGTGGAGATCGCCCATCCGCACCTTGCATCGCGGGTCAAGAAACCGGTCACGCAGGGCGATGCGATGAACGTGTGGGTCGGCACGCCGCTCGCCGATGCTCAAAAGCAAATCATCCTCGGCACGCTCAAGCATTGCGGGGGAGACAAGCGGCGCGCCGCCAAGGCGCTCGGCGTGAGCCTCAAGACGCTCTACAACCGCCTCGGCACTTATGAAAACGAAGGCGGCGATGGGGAATCGTCAACGTCGCCAGGCGCGGACAGCTAGATCGCCTCACTACGATGAAGTCGATGGAGACGATGGGTCCCGATGCGGCTCATCGACTCATTCGCACGTCAGACTGTCACGCGTAGTTTTCATTTTGCGCACCACGTTCCCCGCATTTGCAATTTCTTGCAAATTTCTTTGCCCTTCATTTCGCTGCGTACTTCAAAATGCGCGGGGTCTCCGTTTGCTTAGTGTTCCTTCAGTACCCGCACAAGCAAGCCGGTGGCCATTATCGAAAGAAAAAGGAAAGGCGAGGAAGGAACAGCACCATGCAGAAATCGATTCACCGGCGTCCCCCGAACGCCGTCGCACTGGCAACGCTTCTGGCCGGAGCGCTGGCATGCTCCGCGCTTTCAGGATGTAGCTCACTTTATAGCGAAGGCGCCGTGGCAGGCGCGGGTGTTGGCGGCGCCGCGATCGCTGGCGCCGTGACGCGCAACGCTGCGGTCGCAACCGGCATTGGCCTTGGCGCCGTTGCTGCCGCCAAGGCCGGCGTGCAGTACAGCGAGCGCGTCATGCACACCTATACGCAGGACAGGATCGCCGGCGCGGCCGGACCGCTCGCCGTCGGGGCTGTCGCGCCGTGGTTCGCGGTGCATAGCGTGCCCATCGAGCCGGACGAGAAAGGCCGCGTGACGGTGAGCCGGACGATCAGCACCGGAACGCTCGACTGCAAGGAAATCGTATTCTCCGTCGATACCGACGCCACCAAGGATCAGCCGGCGGACAGCGGTTTCTATGTTGCGTCCATCTGCCGCGACGGCCAGGTGTGGAAGTGGGCGTCGGCGGAACCCGCCACACCGCGCTGGGGTGCGCTGCAATGAAGCCCGGCCTCAGTTTGATGCTCGCGACCGGCGTGGCTGCGAGCTGCGTCTTTCTCAGCGGCTGCGGGTCGATCGGTGCCGCAGCCGGCGCGGTCGCAGGGGTATCCACAGGCGCGGTCACCAGCAACCCGGCGATTGGTTTCGGCGTGGGTATCGCGGTCCAGGCCGCCACCGACGAAGCCGTCGCCCGTTTGATGAAACGCCTGCACAGCGACCAGCAGATCGCCATTGCGACGACCGCGGGCGATCTTCCTATCGGCGATACGAAACCGTGGCGAGTGAAACACTCGCTGCCGGTGGAGAACGGTCACGGCGACGTGCGCGTATTGCGTGAGTTCAGCAGCGCGCTCGCGACCTGCCGCGAGTTCGCGTTCTCGGTCGTGGACGGCGACAAGCCGGATGCGCATCAGGACTGGTTCCTCGCGCAGGCCTGCAAGGGCAATGACAATAGCGGCGGCTGGAAGTGGGCATCGGCGGAACCGGCTGTCGCGCGCTGGGGTAACCTGCAGTAGTCGTTGAGGGGTCGCTGAGCGTTGCCGTGCTTCGACGCTCAAAGACGCTTCACGCTTCACCAGCGCCAGCGCACGCTGGCGTTCCCACCCAGCGTCTCGCGGCGCGCGCCGCCTGCGTTCATCGCGTAGTGCACGCTCACGAAGACGCTGCCGCGCGCGCTGAGGTTCACCGCGACCCCGGCTGCAAGATCGGCAATCGTCGACGATGATTGCGCCGGGATGTCGGTCGTAGCATCGAAGCTTACGTGGCTCGTGGCATTGAAGTAGCGCCAGAGATTCACGCCTGCATACGGTTGCCAGGTCGCGCCCAGTCCTTGAATTCGCCCCGTCAAGCGCACGCCGACGCGGGCTGTGACGGCGTTGGGATTAGTGAAGGCGACGTTCGAAATGCCGTCGTTGAGATCATCGATGGCTGTGTGTTGCCAGATCACTTGCGCCTGCGGTTCGATGCTCAAGCCTGTTGCTAAGGGCAACGGCAAGCCGGCCTCGATGGAACCCGCTATCGACCGGCCATGCGTAGTCGGGCTGACGCCGTCGTTCGACGATGGTTTGATCGTCAACGTGCTACCGATCACGATGGCGTCGGTGTACCAGCCACCCGCGCCAATATGCGTCCAGTAAGCGCCAATGCTCCCGGCATCGATACTCAGGCTGCCCGCCTGCACGGCCGGCATGCCGAGCGCGAAACCGCTGACATCGCCTGATGCATGCGCTACGCCCAGCAGAAATCCATAGTGGTTTCGCTGCCCGTTGGCGTTGGTATCGGCATAGAGATCCTGGCCGATTTGCATGCCCCCAATCGCGCCGTTGAAATGCGGATCGACGCCCGAGTCGCTGCTCGTGATTGTCCGGTTGCCCCAGACACGGCTCCACGCCGCAGGCAACGCGCCCGTCTCGGTTAGCTGCGATTGATCGCCCGCGCGGTCTTGAAAAGTACCGATCTGCTGAATGCCGAGTTCGCGCGTCAGCGACGAAATCTCTGCATAGAGCGGCACCTCGATTCGGTAGAGCGGCGTCGGGTCGGTCAGGAGCGGCGGCGGCGCGGGCGGCGGTGACACGGGTGGTGGCGTCACGGGCGGCGGTGACACGGGCGGCGGTGACACGGGTGGTGGTGTCACGGGCGGTGGTGCCACGGGTGGTGGCGACACGGGCGGTGGTGACACGGGTGGCGGTGGCGGTGTGATGCTCGACCGCAGATACCAGTTATCTCCCGTTCCTGCGCTAACCCCGCCTCGAAACAGGAAATACGTGAAAGCCCCTGCCTTGACCGGATTCGCCAATGAAAACGCGCTCGGCGCCGTCGTGCCGCCCTGAATTGCCTGCACGACCATGATTCCATCTGCCAGCGTCAGCGCACCCGTGCCGGCGGCGTTCGTTACGCCGATCGCGGTATTTCCCGTCGCCACACCTTGCGATATCACCAGCTTCCCGCTCGGCGAGCCATCCGTGCCGAGCACGCTCTGCACCAGCAATTGCCCTCCATGCCCGACATAGTCGCCAGCAACCACCAGCGCGTTGCGCGGTCCCGCTCCGCCGGTCAGATCGATCGTTCCCGCATTGCTCAGGCTCACGCGGCCGCCCGGCAAAGCCGTAGTGATTGCAGCGTCGCCGCCACCGTTCCAGGCAAGCGTGCTGGTCGAATCGATATTGAAGAGGCCCGTTTGCGCCGTGGCGTTGCCCAGTGTCATGCCGCGATCATCGAGCGAGATCCGGCTGCCGTTAGTCAAGGCGATGCTTTCCCAACTCGTGAAGCGGCTAAGACCGCTGGCTTGCGTATGGTCGAACGTGAGAGCGTTCTGGCCGGCGCCGCCATCGAATGTCGTTAACCCGGCGAGGTTGGTGTCACTCAAATTCGACAACAGGGCGACCACCCCGCCCGCTCCGAACGACACCGTCCCACCGATTGCCCCGCCTCCCAGCCATCCGAAGGTCGTGGTCCCGTCACCCGACGCGAGGCCCTGCGCGATCGAGCCGCCCGTGACCGAGATAGTATTCGCGCCGTTGCCAAGCGTGACCGGGCCACCGATCGCCCCACCCGACAGCGTGAAGCCCGTATCGCCGGAACCGGCGGTCACAGCGGCGTCAATCGTCCCGCCTGACATGGTGAAGGTATTGAGGGCTGCGCTCAGCGCTATGCTGCCAATGCGCCCGCCCGTGATCGTGACCGCGCCGCCGTTCGTCAGGCCACCCACGACGCGTCCGCCGTTGAGCGTGAAGCGAGGCCGGGCGCCGCCCTGATCGACAGCATCCACCTGCCCCGCCTGCATGACAAACGTGTTGATGCCCGTGCCTTGACGGATCAGTCCGGTGACCGTGCCGCCGTCCATGTTGAAGGTGTTCACGCCGGTATCGGTCCACACGGCCACGCCGCCCCCGCCGATGATCTCGCCGGTATTCGTGACGGTGATCACGTACGGGCCCGTGGTTGCGATGGCCAGATTTGTCCCGCCTCGAATCACCCCGCTGTTCACAATCAGCGCGTCACCGCCGACGATCGACAAACCCTCGTTCGCGCCCGCTATAAGCCCGGTGTTGGTGAACGTGCCACCGGCGTTGGCGTCGATGGAATTGGCCTGCTCACTTTCCAGGCGAGCGCCGAGTGCGTTGACGAAGGTGACCGGGCCAGAAAAGTACGCGCCGAGCCCTTGCGCCCCGTGCGCGACAATCGCGCCTCTGTTGGTCACAAGACCTGGCGAAGGATCGAGGGACACAATGCCGTGCGCATTCGACCCGAATACATCGATTGAACCGGCGTTCGTCAGCGTCGTGTTGCCCGATCCCGACGAGCCGCCATTCGCGTAGAGACCATACGAACGAACCCCTGACGTTGTGATGGAGCCGTTGTTGACGAGCGCATCGCCCGACGTTTCCGCGGCGATGCCGTATGAGCCATCGCCGGACGTCATCAACCGGCCGTCATTGGTCAGCGTGCCGCCGCCGGCTGTCGAGAAGTCCAGCATCGCGGCTGAGTCTGCCCCGCTCGTGGTGATCAGCCCGCCGTTCGCGTTGAGCATCCTGACCGCCGGCGCCACATTGAAGATCCCTTGCGATTGCTGGCCGGTGGTCTGAATCACGCCGCTGTTGCCGTTGGTCAACGTATTGCGCCCAAGCCCCCCCACGCTCCCCGCCGCGACGATGCCACTGAACGAATCAGCGCCGACTTGCAGCGTACCGAGGTTCAACACTCCGCTGTCGTCGCGCACGAGGATGCCGTTGCCGGTCAGCACGCTCAAGCCAGCGCCGGGTTGCACGATCACGGTCACGCCCGTACTGCCAACGGCCGCCACAACAGGTGTTGGCGACGGATTGGGCGCATTGGTATTGCAGGTGGTCGTTTGTCCGCCCGCGGGCGTGAGGTTGTCGCAAGCGGCAAGTACGGCAGGTGCGCGCAACAGGCACGCCATGGCAATCGACAGAGGGGAGAGACGGCACAGACTGGACAGCGCGGGCGTTCGGGCCGCGGGAATGGGGGGCAGCGACAGGCGCGTTCGACGCATCTTTTTTGTCTCCACGTTTCAGAATGACTGAAGCGTTCGCCCTATCGCGCTTATCGCATGCAGGACTGTCTGCACGCGCGTGGCCAGGCGGGGGACTCGAAGGGTAATGCACGACTTGCGCTGAAGCAATCTTGCGGAAAACGTTCCGACAAGGCCGTACTGAATCGCTGGGAGGCTTAATGGGCGGGGCTTCCGGCCAAACCTGAAATAACCGCGCCTGACGTTTTCAAGGTCGTCGGCAATCAGGTTCCTGGCGGACCGAAGACGTTCGATTAGCACAACCGAACAGCCAGTCGATGACTAAAACATCGCCCTTATGACGCAAAAAACGCGGCGTCCGTTTCCGGATCAGCCGCGTTTTTTTTGCGCCGGTCAGCGCCCTTCACCCTTTATTCAGCGTGCATCAGGACTCGACGTCTTCCAGGCTGAAAATCTCGGTCTGGTCGTTGTACGAGAAAATCTCGCCGTAACGGCCCCAGTTGATCACCGCGTCCAGGGTTTCCTCGGCGGCTTTATCGGAGAGAAAATCTTCCAGTTCCTGTTCGAAGCGCACGCGCGGCGCACGATGCCCCGGCCGCTCGTTCAGCACCTTCTTGATCCGTGCGGCGAGCGGCACGTGCCGCAGCAAATGCTCCGCGAACATCATCTTGCGTTCCTGCGTCCCGAACTCGGCGAACACGCGGGCCGGCGGCGTCAGGAAGATGTCGCCCTCGCGCACATCGGCGAAACCGAGATGCTGCAGCACTTCGGCCACCGGAAACAGATCGTCGACTTCCAGATGCAGCGAACGCGCGATCTCCGGCATGTCGGCACGGCCGTGGTACGGATCGGCGGCAAGCGTCTCGATCAGGCCGGCCATCAGGTTGGTCGAGACCTGCGGCAGCCAGCTGTTCAGCTCGAGGCCCTTCTTCTTGCCTTCGTCAAGTTGACGTGCGGTCATCTTGGCGTAGATATCGTCGACCAGACGGCGGAACGCGGGGTCGAGCCGGTTGCGCGGATGTTTGAACGGCACGCGGATTTCCGCCATGACGCGCCCCGGATTCGACGACAACACCAGGATCCGGTCGCACATGAATACCGCTTCTTCAATGTTGTGCGTCACGATCAGCACCGACTTGATCGGCATCTTGCCTTGCGTCCAGAGATCGAGCAGGTCGGTACGCAAGTTTTCGGCGGTCAGCACGTCGAGTGCGGAGAACGGCTCGTCCATCAGCAGGAGCGTGGGGTCGACCACCAGCGCGCGCGCAAAGCCCACTCGCTGGCGCATGCCACCCGACAACTCACGCGGATATGCGTTCTCGAAACCGTCCAGGCCGATCAGGTCGATTGCTGCCAGCGCCCGCTCGCGCCGCACCTTTGCCGGCACGCCCTGCGCTTCCAGTCCCGCTTCCACGTTCTGCAGCACGGTCAGCCACGGAAACAGCGCGAAGGTCTGGAAGACCATGGCCACGCCTTTTGCCGGACCGTGCAGCGGCTCCTTCATATAGGTAACCTGGCCGCCGGTCGGCTCGATCAGTCCGGCGATGATCCGCAGCAAAGTTGACTTGCCGGAACCCGAACGCCCCAGCAACCCAACAATCTCGCCTTCGTTGAGCGTCAGGTTCACGTCTTCGAGCACGAGCAGCTCGCCCTGCGTCTTGTTGAAGCCGCGACTGACGTTCTCGACGTTCAGGATTTCCTGGCCGCGGCGCGGCGGGATCGGCGGCGTTTGGGTAGTCGTATTCGTCTGCGTTGACATGGTCGCTCGCGCGTTGCTGATGACAAGAATTGAATGATAGGGCCGCTGGCGGCGGGTGTTCAGTCAAGGTGCAATGAAGCGCCTCAGACTCAGTCCAGCCTCAGGCGTGCTTCGGAGTAAGCGAACAACGGCCGCCACAAGAGCCGGTTAAAGAGTGTGACGAACAGCGACATCACGGCAATACCGAGAATGATTTTCGGATAGTCGCCGTTGGTCGTGCTTTCCGCTATATACGCGCCAAGCCCGTGCGCCACGATTTTCGTATGGCCCCACGACACCGCTTCCGCCACGATGCTCGCATTCCAGGCCCCGCCCGACGCGGTGATCGCGCCGGTCACGTAGTACGGGAAAATGCCCGGCAGGATGGCCTGGCGCCACCACTGCCAGCCTTTGATCTGGAAATTGGTGGCCGCTTCACGGTAATCGTTCGGATACGACGTCGCCCCGGCGATCACGTTGAAAAGGATATACCACTGCGTGCCGAGCACAATCAGCGGCGAGAGCCAGATATCCGGGTTCAGGTCGAACTTCACGATCACCACGACAAACACCGGGAACAGCAGGTTCGCCGGGAACGCGGCCAGGAACTGCGCGAGCGGCTGGATCTTGCTGGCGAGAGCAGGCCGCAGCCCGATCAAGACACCGACCGGAACCCAGATCACCGACGCCAGCGCGATCAGCACCATCACGCGAAATAGCGTGATCAAGCCCAGCCAGAAGACGTGCCCGACTTCACCCCATGTGACGCCGGTGCTCACGAACAGCGTCACCTTCCACACGAGGAACACCGTCAGCGCGAGGACAATGATCGCCCACGCGATATCGCCTGCGCGGGACGGATTGCTGGGCTTGCCAGTCGCCGGCCCCGACAACGCGCCTATCTGGAATTTCGGCAGGCGGCCTTGCAGCGAGGGCAGCTTCAGCGGCACCCGCGCCATCTTGCCGATCACCCACCCAGCCGGCACGAGCAACTGGTGAATCAGGCGCGTGCGGCGGATCAGGTCGAGCAGCCACGACTCCGGCACGTTGCCCGAGCTCGTGTTTTCCATGCGGAATTTGTCGGCCCAGGCAACCAGCGGACGAAACATGAGCTGATCGTAGGCCAGGATCACAACGGTCATTGCCAGGATCACCCAGCCGATCGCGCCGAGATTGCGCTCGCCAATAGCGGTTGCCAGATACGCGCCGATACCCGGCAGCACGATGGTGCGGTTACCGACCACGATCGCTTCGGAGGCGACCACGAAGAACCAGCCGCCCGACATCGACATCATCATGTTCCAGATGAGGCCGGGCATCGAAAACGGCACTTCGAGCTTCCAGAAGCGCTGCCAGTTGGTCAGGTGAAAACCGCGCGAGACTTCATCGAGATCGCGCGGCACGGTGCGCAGCGACTGATAGAAGCTGAACGTCATGTTCCACGCCTGGCTCGTAAAAATGGCGAAGATCGCCGCCAGCTCGGCGCCGAACACGCGCCCCGGGAACAAGGCGAGAAAGAACGTGACCGTGAACGAGATATAACCGAGCACCGGCACCGACTGGAGAATGTCCAGGATCGGCACGAGCACGATGGACGCCCGCCGGCTCTTCGCCGCGAGCGTGCCGTAGATCAGTGTGAAGACCAGCGACGCCACCATGGCGGCCAGCATGCGCAAGGTAGTTCGCAGCGCGTATTCGGGCAGGTTCGCCGGGTCGAGCGAGATGGCCTGCGTTTGCAGCGTGGAGATGGGCGCCAGCGTCTCGTGAAAGCCGACCACGGTCAGCGCGAGCACGCAGATAATCAGCGGGAACGCGACGAAGTCCCATCGATTAGGCAACAGACGCCACGCCGAAGCGTTCGCCGTTCGAGTCAGGTTAAAGCCAAAATCCATTCCACGCCCTTCCCGTTGAGGCTTGTTGCAGGAGGTTATCGTTGCACGAGGCAACGTCCGGCGCCTGTGTTCTTCCCGGCGCCTGTGTTCTTCGCCTGTGTCCTTGTTTCCAAGCGGATGCTCCGCTCTTCCCTCATCCGCCAGGCGCGGTGCAGGCTATAACCTCGCCTCCCCGCGCCTCCCCTTCACCGGCGGAGTTCTGTGCGTTCCGGGCAGGACCCGGCGCAGAGTGGTCCGGCGCCATTGCACGCTCGTGCACTCGCACACTCGACTCCCCGGCCGACACAAAACTTGACCATTTCAGAAACGCACGACACTACACCAACCTCTGTTTCACGCACAACCTCGGCCGGCGGGTCTGTGGCGTGTTTTCCGCAGTTACTGTCCTGAGAACCGCTTTTGGGCTAAACAGCTAACCCGCGGCCAAGTTGGACACACGGTTCAGAAACGCGCGCTCGCGCCGATAACAACTTGATGGCCGGGAGAAAACGTCGTCCAATCGGGGCGTACAAGCGTGGGCCGCGTGTTTGAACCGGAGCGAACCTGGGCAAATCGGACTGCGGGACGCCCGCCGGGCGAACGAACCAGGCAAGCGGTGCGGCTGACGCAGATTCCGGCCTGCGGCAACGACACTCGGGCGAACTTCCGATGTGCGCACCGCTGCGCCCGGTAAGATGCTCACATGTCGCTAAAACACTCATAACATGCTGGTTGCGCGGGGTTGTGCCACAGTCCCGTGCAACGGTCAGACAGGCCAGAGGATCGATGAACAAGACAACCTTTCACCGCGCTATCGCGACGCTCGTCTTCGCGTTGCTCGCATGCGTGTGCTGGGTTGCCGCCGGAATGGTGTCGGACCGAATGGTACAGCAAGAACTGGCCACGTCGGTACGGGTGGAGCAGCAAATGGCTGCGTCGATCGTCGACAACACCGCGCAGATCATTGCCAGCGACCTCGCCATGTCCCGCGCGATTCCGGCCACTATCGCCGAAATGGACATGATCCAGCTGGCGCTCGCCCAATCCCACAGCTCCGCCGAAGAAATCAGCCAAACCGAGCCCGAGCGGCGAGCCAAGTTGCTGGCCGTGCCCGCGCTCGCCAAACTCGACGACTTCCTGCGCAACGCCCGGGGCTTCACGGGCCTCGACTATGTATGGGTCGTCAATAGCGATGGATTTTGCGTGGCGTCGAGCAATGGACTCGACTCCAATAGCTTCGTCGGCGCCGACATGCGCATGCGCGGTTATATCCAGAAAGCGCTGCTCGGCGCGTTCAACGAGACTTACGGCGTCGGCAGGTTGAGCGGCGATCCGGGCATTTTCATCGCCACGCCGGTGTATCGCGACGGCTTCCTGGTGGGCGCGGTGATCGCGAAAGTGAGTGTCGACCGCTTGCGCCACTGGGTGGCGCGCGCGGGCACGTTCGTCACCGACGGCAACGGCGTGATCGTCATGGCGCACGAAAGCCAGCTCGAAAACCGCGTGCTGCCGGATTCGCCCGTGCTGCGGATGTCGCGGTCAGAGCGGCTGGATGCGTATCGGCGAGTCGATTTCCGCACGCTGCCGCTGACCAACATTGGAGAACGCGTGCGGGCGGACGCGCCCTGGCTGCCGCCATCGCTTGCGCGCTCGTTTTTCTCCACCGGCGACAGCAACGTCCCCTCCCTCTACGATGAACGCACCGGTCTGAACTCGGGGCTTGCCGCGCATATTGTCCATCCGCTGCCGAACTGGGCGGAAATTGTGAGCAATCAACGTCGCGACAGACTGCTGGTGTTCCTGACGGCGCTCGGCGTGAGCCTGCTGGCTATTGTGATCACCGTGTCATACCTGCGCGAACGGCGCTTGCATCGGGCCACGCGCCATCTGGCCAACCAGTTGCAATCGGCCAATGCGCTGCTGTCCGCCGAAGCCCGGCACGACGCGTTGACCGGCGCGTTGTCGCGACGTTATTTCCTGGACACCTTGCGCCGCGAAGTCGACCTCGCCCGCGCGGGCGGCGTGCCGCTGTCGGTTGCTATCGCCGATCTCGACTACTTCAAGCAGGTGAACGACCGCTTCGGCCACGCAACCGGCGACCGCGCACTCGAACATTTCGTGCGAATGTGCGAGGAGCAACTGCGCGCGAGCGACGGTGTCGGGCGCCTGGGCGGTGAGGAATTCGGTCTGCTGCTGCCGCACACCGCACTCGCTGATGCCCACACGGTTCTCGAACGCCTGCGCAAACGCTTCAACCAGGAGCATTGCGCTTATCTCCCCGATGACACCACGTTGAGCGTGAGCATCGGCATCACGGAACTGAGCGACGGCGACACGGCTGAAAACCTGCTCAAGCGCGCGGACCTGGCGTTGTACGCGGCGAAATCGGGAGGGCGCGACCGCAGTGAAGTGCGCCCGGCCGATACCCGGCCGCCCATGCCGCGGCATCCTGAAACGGCCTGACGCAAAGCTGAACCCGCAGTAAAACCACAAATTGGCGAAACGTTGGCTGAAAGGCGTGGTGCGGCAGCGGCACGACAGCAGGTATTATCGAACTTCGAATTCGATATCTGCCGTTATCCAGAATCAGGAGGGGTGCATGAAGGGAAATCTGGTCATTGTCTGCCGCGATCAGGACGCTGACGCATTCGATCACTTGCTGGCCGAATATGGTGCGTTCCAGACGCGGCTCTCTTCGACTGCCTGGTATTTGCGTCTCGATGTCGCGCCTGAAGTGATCCAGGAGGAAATCCTGGCGCGGTTCGGCAAATACACCACGCACTATATTTTCGAAGCAGCGACCGTGACGTACAACACGGTCGACAGCGAAGCCGCTTCCGCGCTCAACACCTTGTTCGACTAATGGTTTCGGTTCGCGCCAGGCTTGGGTTTGCTGGCGCGGGAGTGTTGGCCGCGAGGTCTTGACCACTCCCTCGAACCGTCAGCCCGAGGACGCCAAGCCCCGGGCTGGTCAATCACATCATGCGCGCTTCATGCAGCACGTCGCCATGGAGCATCTCGGCCGAGCGCGCCACCACATCGAAAGGAAAGGTCATCACGACCTGCAGGCCGCCTTCGGGGCGATTGCCAATGTCACATTCACCGCCAGCCCGCCGCACCAGCCGCTCGACAATCGCCAGGCCCAGCCCGCTGTGGCCGCTGCCGCCGCGCGCCGGATCGAGCCTGACGAACGGCCGGCTCGCCTTCACCAGATCGTGTGCCGCGATCCCACTGCCGTTGTCCATGACACGCAAGATCCAGCCATTCGTGCCGCGCAACGTTTCGATGACGACCGGCGGTGCGCCGTACGCGTGAGCGTTATCGAGCAGGTTCGACAGCAAGCGGTCAAGCGTCGCCGCGGGCAACGCGAAATCCCGCCCGGCAGTTAGCCGCGTCTGTACGGACGGCGCTCCTACGGTAACGGCGCGATAACTGCGCGCGATGCGCTCGCACTGCTGATCGACTTCGGCGGGCTCGCTGCGATCGGCGCCGTCGTGTGCGAACACCAGGAACTGGTCGACGATATGCGCCATGGAGTCCACGTCACGCACCACGCCATCCCGAACTTTCGCTTCGTCCATCATTTCAGCACGCAGGCGCAAACGCGCAAGCGGCGTCTTCAGATCATGGGCGACCCCTGCGAGCATGACCGCACGATCGCTTTCCGTCTGCTCCACTTCGCGCACCATCTGGTTGAACCCGTGGGTCAATTGCCGCAGCTCGCGCGGACCCCGTTCCGGTACCGGCGGAGTCGGTTCACCCCGGCCAAAACGTCCGACCGCTTGCGCCAGCGAACGCAACGGCGTCTGTAATTGCCACGCGGCAAACAGAGCCGCCATCACGGCGGTCGAGAAAATGATCGCCAGCCAAAGCAGCATGCGGTCGCGCGAACGCGGCGGACGCAGGGGCTGCACCGGCACCACGATCCAGTTCGCGTCCTTCGCGCTTCGCACCCACAGGCGCGGCGGGCCGCCCGGCTCGCCGATGCGAACGTCGGTGCCGTCCGGCAGCCGATCCCGCAAGTCGTCGATAAACCGGCTGAACGGCGGCGGCACGCGGCTGGAATCGGCGTCGGTGAAGGGTTTGGGAACGTCGGGACTGTTGGCCTCGACGACGCGCACGCTCGACGGCAGCGGCTGATCGGGCGAATTCGCGATGTGCTGGCGCACGGCGTCGACCAGGAACGCGGCCTCTTCTACCGCGTACCGGGTTTGCGTCTGGTCACGTTCGAGCCGGATGACCGTGAACCAGGCGACGTGCGACAGCACGAGCACGCCAATGACCAGGACAACCAGCCGGCCGAACAATGAATCAATGGGCCGACGCATTTTGCTCGCCGTCCGGCACGAACACATAACCGCGTCCGCGCACCGTCTGGATGAAGCGCGGCGTGGACGGATCGGTTTCGAGAATCCGGCGCAGACGCCACACCTGCACGTCGATACCCCGGTCGGTGCCGTCGTATTCCGGGCCGTGCAGCAGTTCGAGCAGGCGCTCACGCGTCAGCGTGCGCATGGGGTGATTGACGAAAATCTTCAGCAATGCGAACTCGCTGCCCGACAGCGTGAGCGGGGTTTCGTCCTGATGAAGCGTGCGCGACTGGAAGTCGAGCCGGAAACGCCCGAATGAAAACGGTTCGCGCTGCTCGGGCGCGGCCGACGGAATCGTCCGGCGCCGGCGCAACACCGCCTGCACGCGCGCCAGCAGTTCGCGCGGATTGAACGGTTTGCCGAGATAGTCGTCAGCGCCGAGTTCCAATCCGACAATGCGATCCACATCGTCCGCGCGCGCCGTCAGCATGATCACCGGGATGTCGTCACCCGACGCGCGGAGCTTGCGCAACGCGGTCAGTCCATCTACACCCGGCATCATCAGGTCGAGCACGATCAGGTCCGGGCGCTCGCGTTCGAGGCGCCGTTCGAGTGTGCCCGCGTCATGCAGCACCGATACCTCGATGCCTTGCCGGACCAGGTAGTCGCGCAGGAGATCGCGCAGTTCTGAGTCGTCGTCGACGACAAGTATTTGAGTAGCCATGCGACGCAGTTTAACGCCTGCGCGGGGCCTCCATGTTGCGAACACAGCGGAAACGTTTACTGGGTGTTACTGCGAAAGGCGAAAGTAAACCCGCGTAATAACGCGGCCCCTGCTCGTAACACGCGCTTGGCCGTGACTGTCTACGCTGTGTCTTACCGAAGGCGCGACCACAGAAACGGCGCCGCCAGATCGGCTCTGGAAATCAAAAAAGGAGTAGACCATGTTGAAGCAGTCCCGATTCCTCGCCACCGCCGTCGCTGCGCTCGCCCTGTCGATCGGCGCGCTCAACGCCGCCAGCGCCGCCACGCCCGACGCTCCGCCGCCCGGCGCTTCGGGCATGATGGGCGGTCCTGGAGGCCCGGGCGGGCATCATGGGGAAATGCGCATGAAGAAAGAGCTGGACAAGTTGCATAGCCAGCTCAATCTCAACGCGGACCAGGAAAAAGCGTGGCAGGCCGCGCTCGGCACCATGAAGCAGAATCACGAGGCCATGCGTGAGAGCCACAAGCAGATGCACGCACAATTGGCGTCGATGAAGCAGCAGCCCATTCTCGACCTGAACGCCATGTACGCGGCGCATCAGAAAATCGAGCAGCAGAATGCCCAGTTGCGCGACCAGACGAGCGCCGCGTGGCTGAACTTCTATAACACGCTGAACGACCAGCAGAAAACCACGGTCAGCACGGCGCTCAAGCAGCGCTTCGCGAGAATGGAAGCGCACCGGGAAAAGATGCATGAGGGCTGGAGTCAGCATGGGGGCATGCACGGCGCGCCCGCTGGAGCATCGGCCGCTAATCCGTAAGCGCCGTTTGATGTGGCCTGGGGCCGGTGATGGAAGCGGCGCGAGCCGTGGGTTTCATCGCATGGCCCCTGCCCCAAGCCGTTCCAACCAACATTGGAACGGCTTTTTTTGCGTTGGCTCAATTTGACGCTGCGTTTCGCGTGCCAACTACGGCCGATACAGACTGCCACGTGATGATCCGGCGGACACGCGACAACGCGTCATCCAGGCTTTGCCGGGAAATCCGAGGTGCAGTAAACAACGAAAAAGGGCCGCGAAATTGCTTCCGCGGCCCTTTTGCGTTCTATCGGCCGAAGGCGGTAAAACCCGGCCGGTAGCCGTTCTACCCCGCTTTACGCCAGGTCGAACAGGATCACTTCAGCGCCGGCGCCTTGATCCAGCGTGACCTTCGACACCCCTTCCAGCTTCGCAGCGTCGCCGGTGGCGAGCGCTTTGCCGTTCACCGAAATCGCGCCCCGCGCCACATGCACATACACGCGGCGCCCTGAAGGCACGTCGAATTCTGCGCGTTCATCGCCGTCGAAAAGACCTGCGTAGACTTCGGCATCCGCACCCAGCTTCACCGCGCCGTCCCGACCCTGCGGTGACGCGATCACCCGCAGCCGGCCACGCTTTTCAGCGTCGTCGAAACGCTTTTCCTCGTAGCCCGGCGCATCGCCCGCTGCGTCCGGGATGATCCAGATCTGCAGGAAATGCGCGGTTTCCGTGTCCGAGCCGTTGAACTCGCTATGGCGCACGCCGGTGCCGGCGCTCATGCGCTGGACATCGCCGGGACGGATGGTCGAGCCGTTGCCCATGCTGTCCTTGTGCGACAGTGCACCTTCGAGCACGTAACTGATGATTTCCATGTCGCGATGGCCGTGCGTCCCGAAACCCTGGCCACCCGCCACACGATCCTCGTTGATGACCCGCAGCGCGCCGAAATGCACGTGCTTCGGGTCGTCGTAGCCGGCGAAAGAAAAGCTGTGATACGAATCAAGCCAGCCATGATTAGCGTGGCCACGTTCATTGGCGCGTCGGATTTCAAACATTTCGAACTCCCGGTGATATTGCGATGGAGAGAATGTAAGGGCGCGCAGCGCGCTAAACAATCGCCCGCGCAGACACCACACCGTTCTGAAAATGCATGCAATCGCGACAATGCACGGGCTTTGTCGAGACATTCGCGCCAAGCGGCGGGGCAATGGGAAGCATAGTCTGCCCCTCGGGCTCGCCTGTCGGGTTCGGGTAGAATACCGGCCTTTTCTACGGTCAGCGGGTGCCGGACATCTTGGGGCCTCGCCGAACGGCCCTGCCGGAAAACCGCGCCCGCATAGCCGCATGGCGCGTTCGCGGACTTCAGCCGGTGTCGCATTTTTTCGGGTGAAAGGTCTTTGTCGACAAAACGCACCAATTTTGGACGCCTAGAATAAGCTCCGCCGAAGACGGTCGGTTGACGGCGATGCATCCGGACAAGTCAGCGGTTTGTCGACGAAGAGGAACAGAAACAGGGATAAAGGCAGATAGAAGCGCGCGGCAGCTGACGGCGGGGGAAGATAAACCAGGAACCAAGCAACTCGAGAGGCCCAGGTTCACCGAACACCCGAAGCAGGCCGCCAGACAGCGGTTACGCGAATTCAGGCAAAAAAAGCGCGGCTGAACAGGCCACAGCGGCAAGAGCGAAGGCCACGGCACACGCGCACGTCATCAAGGAATCACCATGTTTCTGCAAGGCTACGGGCCGCTTATCCTCTCGGGCACATGGCAAACCGTCAAGCTGGCGGTCTTGTCGCTCGTGTTCGCATTCGTGATCGGCCTCCTCGGGGCGGCGGCGAAACTGTCGAGAAACCGGGTTTCGTCGGGCGTCGGTACGGTCTACACCACGCTCGTGCGCGGCGTTCCCGACCTCGTGCTGATGCTGCTCCTGTTCTACAGCATCCAGATCTGGTTGAATCACCTCACCGATTTCCTGGGCTGGGATCAGATCGATATCGATCCGTTCGTGGCCGGTGTCATCGTGCTCGGGTTCATCTACGGCGCATATTTCACCGAGACTTTCCGCGGCGCATTCCTCTCCGTGCCGCGCGGCCAGCTTGAAGCAGGCGCGGCTTACGGCATGACGCCATGGCAAACCTTCTCGCGAATCATGTTCCCGCAGATGATGCGTTTCGCGCTGCCGGGCATCGGCAACAACTGGCAGGTGATGGTGAAAGCGACCGCGCTGGTATCCATCATCGGTCTGGCGGACGTGGTCAAGGCCGCGCAAGACGCCGGCAAGGGCACGTTGCGGTTCTTCTTTTTCACGCTGCTCGCGGGCGCGGTCTATCTCGTGATCACCACGGTATCGAATCTCGTGCTGATCTGGCTTGAGCGGCGGTACTCGTCTGGCGTGCGCAAGGCTGACCTGTAGCCATGACAACCATGAGAAACATGAGAAGCCGAAAGCAGTCGTAGCCGGCACCTGGCGCATATGCGCCACGTGCCCTCGCTTAAAGAAAAGCACAGCAAACCCCAGGTAACCCCCACGCGGCGGAATCCATGCTCGAAATCATCCAGGAATACTGGCGCAACTATTTGTTCACCGACGGTTATCGCATCACCGGTCTGGCCATCACCATGTGGCTGCTGGTTGTATCGATCGTGCTCGGCTTCTGCCTGTCGATCCCGTTATCGGTGGCGCGGGTATCGAAGAACAAGTTTCTCTCGCGCGGCGTCTGGGTCTACACGTATATCTTCCGCGGCACGCCGCTCTACGTGCAACTGCTGCTCTGCTACACGGGCCTCTACAGCCTGCAAGTGGTCCGCGACCACGTTCTGCTGAACCAGTTTTTCCGCGACGGCATGCACTGCACGCTACTCGCGTTCACGCTCAATACCTGCGCGTACACCACGGAAATCTTCGCCGGCGCGATCCGGGCGACGCCTTACGGGGAGATTGAAGCCGCGCGTGCGTACGGAATGTCGTCGTTCACGCTTTACCGGCGTGTGATCCTGCCCTCGGCGCTGCGCCGGGCGCTCCCCTACTACAGCAACGAAGTGATCCTGATGCTGCATGCGACGACCGTCGCGTTCACCGCCACCGTGCCGGACATCCTCAAGATTGCCCGCGACGTGAATTCCGCCACGTATCAGTCGTTCCAGGCGTTCGGCATTGCCGCCCTGCTTTATCTGTGCATTTCGTTTGCGCTCGTCTGGCTGTTTCGCCGTGCCGAATACCGCTGGCTCGCCTACTTGCGGCCGCAGGGTAAATAAGCCTAAAAAAACGGGAACAGGATCGGCACATCATGAACACACTGGCAACCAAGCTTTTCGTCGATGACCTGCACAAGCAGTACGGCGACAACGAAGTCCTCAAGGGCGTCTCGCTAAGGGCGAAAGCCGGCGATGTGATCAGCGTCATCGGCTCGTCCGGGTCGGGCAAGAGCACGATGCTCCGCTGCATCAACTTCCTCGAGCAGCCGAACCAGGGCCGGATTTTTGTCGATGGCGAGGAAATCCGCACGCTCAAGGACAAGTACGGCGCGCTGAAGGCGGCTGAACCCAAGCAGCTGCAGCGCATGCGTACGCGCCTGTCCATGGTGTTCCAGCATTTCAACCTCTGGTCGCACCTGAGCGTGCTGGAAAACGTGATCGAGGCGCCGCTGAAGGTCCTGGGATTGTCGAGACAGGAAGCGCTCGAGCGGGCGCGCACCTATCTGGAAAAGGTGGGGCTCGCGCCGCGGCTCGAACAGCAATACCCATCGCATCTGTCGGGCGGCCAGCAGCAGCGCGTGGCGATCGCGCGGGCGCTGGCCATGCACCCAGACGTCATGCTCTTCGATGAACCCACCTCTGCGCTCGACCCCGAACTGGTCGGCGAAGTGCTGAAGGTGATGCAGACGCTCGCCGAGGAAGGCCGCACGATGATCGTGGTGACGCACGAAATGGCATTCGCACGCAACGTGTCGAATCACGTGGTGTTTCTGCATCAGGGGCGAATTGAGGAAGAAGGACATCCCGACGACGTTTTCGGCAATGCCCGCAGCGAGCGGCTCAGGCAATTCCTGTCGGGCAGCCTGAAGTAAAACTACAGACCGGGCTTGTGGCAAATCTGAAAGCGCTCCGAGGGGCGCTTTTTTAGTTAATATTTCTAAACATGCAAACGTTTTTAAGTCTTCAGTGCATTAGCCCCACGCGCATCGTCCGTCAATAGAGGCAATCCATAGCGCCGGGGTCCCAAATCCCCAATGTCCTTATCCAGTAAGGCTTTGCGCGAATTTAGCAATACTTTTCTCACATATGCAACACAACGTTCATTGCATTTTCGAGACAGAAAGTGGGTTGCCAACAATTTTCTTGGCGGCACAAAGGTAATTTGCTAAATTAGTAATCAAAGTACGGAAACGAAGTTCATTAAAAGTAGTTTTACTTCAAAAAGAACTGAGGAGACACCAATCCCCAGGGTTGGTTGTGACATTTGTGGTCAGTCAACAGGCCGCCAAATGTTACGCACGCCACCCCTTTGCGTGTCATCCCTCTAAATAGTTTCCGGTTCGGTGCGCTGGCGCCGAACCACTACCGCCGCACTTGGGCTTCTATTTTTTGACAGGGTTGGAGGAGATGATGAAGAAAGCTTTGCTCGCGGCTTCGCTGCTGACGGTCGGCGTTGCGGCTCACGCTCAAAGTAGCGTGACGCTCTACGGCCGGCTCGATGCCGGTCTCGAATATATGTCTGGCGCACCTACAGGTGGCGCGAATGGCGTGACCACTGGCAGCGCAAATCGTTTCCGTGCGGAAAGCGGTGACTGGGGTACGAGTCTGTGGGGCATGAAGGGTGTGGAAGATCTGGGTGGCGGCAACAAGGCCGTGTTCCAGTTGGAAGGCAGCTTTAACACCATGACCGGCGCGGGCCCGGGCGGTGGCGGTCTCTTCAATCGTTGGGCGACAGTCGGTATCGCCAACGACCAGTTCGGTACCTTCTTGCTGGGTCGCGAACTGTTCATCTCGAACGGCGTGTGGGACTTTGATCCGTTCGGTCAGTCGAACTGGTCGTCGGCGTCGCTGGTACGTGGCCGCAACTGGCCGCAGTCGAGCAACAACGTGTCGTGGCAATCGCCGAAGATCGCAGGCTTTGACGTCTACGGTCAGTACGCTTTCTCGAACTCGACGCACTTCAACGGCGGCCCCGGTGCGGCGCAAGGCCGTGAAGGTGGTCTCCAGGTCACCTACACCACGTCACTGTTCCAGGTGCGCGGCCTGTACGACGAAATTCGCGATGCAGCCAACGGTCAGCTGGACAACCCGTTCACGGCTTCGCGTGAGTACTTCGCAGGTGTCAACGTCTTCCTCGGTCAGTTCAAGATCCAGGCCGTCTATCAGGCTTCACGCACGTCGGGCATGACGAACACGCCGACTGGCACGCCGACGACGACCGATCAGGAATGGGGCGGCGTGACGTGGCAAGCTACGCCGGCTGCAGCTTTGATCGCAGCGGTCTATCACGTCAATGCGAACAACGGCGGCGGCAATGCCAACATCTACACGATCGGCGGTTCGTACAACCTGTCGAAGCGTACGTTGCTGGATATCCAGGTCGCATCGGCACGTAACAGCAAGGCAGCAAATTTTGGCCTGAACGCGAACAGCGCGGGTGACACGGTTTCGACCGATAACCCACTGCCTGGTCACAACCAGACAGGCGTGTACGCAGGCATCCAGCACTCGTTCTAAGCCGAACGAATCAGCCGGAGCAAGTACGACAGAGAGAGAGTCATAAGGTTTTCACGCTGCTGCGAGAGGCGCGTATCGGTGCGGTGTCCGAAAGGGCATCGCACCGTTTTTTATTTGTTCGTTCGCACCGGTGGACGGGTTTCTGGGGTTTTTTTTGGGTGGTCTATTGTTTAGGATTGCGGATTATTTTAGGTCGTCTGGATTGGGTTGTTGCCGGGTTGCCGGGTTGCCGGGTTGCCGGGTTGCCAGGTTCCTGCGTTAGCGGTCTTAGTCATTGCCGGGTTGCTGCTTTCGGGCTTAGCGGCCTGCTTGAGTTGGCTCATTTCTTTATCACTATTAGCCACTGCGCGTGGCGGCGCGTCATTTCTTTGTCCAAAGCGACAAAGAAACGAAGCAAAGAAAACGCTTTCAAAACGCGGGCTCATAAGTTGACCCAGCGTGCACTTTCCATGTTTTTGGCACCCCAAAAGCACGGTGCTCACCAGAACCACCGATGTGTGAAACCCTCCTTCTCGCGAATTCTTACACGAACACGCTTCGCCCCGTACGCTCTCGGGCAAGCACCATCGCCCTCGGATCAACACAGCCCCAAGTTATCGTTGTCGGTCTTGTGTATCCCCCAAATACACAGAAGCCGTCGATGCGAACCTCGCATCGACGGCTTCTGACTACCACCGTGATTTTCCTCGCTCGCGCGCCGTTAATCGCGTGCTATGCCCGCCGCGCCATGGCTCAGCCAATCCAGCACCGCACCCGTCTCGTCATCGCCCGCTTCCCGCACCTTCGCCATCGCATCACTCACGTCAGCACTCGCCGGCACCGCACGGCGGATCGCCACGCCAACCGCCAGAATGTCGATCATCACTAAATGCAAAATGCGCGAGATCATCGACATCTGCGATTCACGGATCTCAATGTGATCCGTCTCCAACGCCACCGTCGCCCGCTTGGCCAACGGCGTGTTGCTCGACGTAATCGCCACCACCGTCGCGCCCTGCTGCATCGCTATCTCAAGCACACGCAACAACTCTGGCGCACGCCCCGACTTCGATACCGCCACAATCACATCGCCCTTGCCCAACAACGCCGCCGACGCAGCCTGCATATACAAGTCGCCATAAGCAATGGTCGGGATGCCGAAACGGAAGAACTTGTAGTGCGCGTCCTGCGCCACGATGTTCGAATTGCCCAAGCCGTAGAACTCGATTCGCCGCGCGCCATTCAAAATGTCGATCGCACGTTCCACATGATCGAAGTTCAAATGCTCACGCAGTTGCAGGATTGCCGACACCGTGTTGTCCAACACCTTCGCACCAAAATCCGTGGCGGTGTCGCCCAGGTGAACCTGGCTATGGCTCACCGGAATCGTACCGGTCAACCCCGTCGCCAGCTTCAGCTTGAAATCCGATAACCCCTGGCAACCCAGCGAGCGGCAGAAGCGAATCACCGTCGGTTGGCTCACGTCAGCCTTGCGCGCAATATCGATGATCGGATCATTGATGATCGAACGCGGATGGTTCAACGCAAGATCCGCCACCCGGCGCTCAGCAGGCGTCAGCGCATCACGCATCTGGCGAATCCGCTCGAACACTGCGGACGAACCGCCGTTCGCACGATTCGACAGCTGCTCCGACAAAATGGCCGATACCCCGAGAAACGCCGGATATTCCGCCGTGATGATGAACGTGGGCACGCTCGACAAATACTGCTGGAACCGCCCCTTCGCCTCGAACCGCTCGCGAAACGGCGACTTCGTGAACAACTCGCCCAACTTCAACACCACCCCGCCGCCGATGAAAATCCCGCCCAAAGCGCCCAGCGTCACCGCGATATTCCCGGCAAACGTGCCGAGAATGCCGCAGAAACAATTCACGGCTTCAAGCGCCAGCGCCTCACCATCGTGAGCGCGCTGCGTAATGCTGGCCGACTCGAGATCGTCCGCCACACTCACGCCATCACGTTCCGCAAGCGCCTGGTAAATCAGCAACAATCCCGGCCCCGCCGACACGCGTTCGAACGACACATGCGGAAACTTTGTGCGCGCAAAACGCATCACCAAATCTTCACGTTCATTCGACGGCGCGAAGCTCGCATGGCCACCTTCACTGCCCAGCGCAATCCAGCGGTCATCGGCGGGAATCAGGCCGGACACGCCCAGACCCGTACCCGGTCCAAGCAAGCCAATCACACTGTTTTGCCGGCGCGAACCGCCGCCTACCTGCACGCGCTGCGCATCGGTCAGGCCGGGCAACGCCATGGCAAGCGCGGTGAAGTCGTTCACGACCAGGAGTGTGTCGAAGCCCAGCGCGCGGCGCGTGGCCTCGATCGAAAAGCTCCAGTCGTGATTCGTCATGGAGACATGATCGCCATCCACCGGATTCGCGATCGCCACGGCCGCGTGGTTCACGCGGCTCACCTTGATGTCCTTCAGATACTGCTGCATTGCCTCAGCAATGCCCGGATAGTCCCGGCCCGGATACACACGTATATCGCCAATCACGCCCGGCGCCGTCTCAAGCGCAAAGCGCGCGTTGGTGCCGCCAACATCGGCCAAAAGCCTGGGTCCGTCGGCGTGCTGACTTCCGGCCGCTACCGTTACGGCCTTACTTTGCACACCAGTAGACATCGAGCCTGACTCCCTGAGCATGTGCCAACGTGGAGATGGCGTTTTTTTGCGGTGCGGCAAGCGCAGCGTTGAGTACATCCAGCTTCTTCTGCCCACTGATGAACAGGAAGAGTTGCTTGACGTCCTTGAGCGCAGACATGGACAACGACACCCGCGCATGCGGCGCACTGCCCGGATGGACCGAGACGAAGCGGTCAGCCGTCGATATGGCGAAGTCCCACTCAGGCGCATCGGCGAAAATGGACGCCGTATGGCCGTCCTCGCCCATGCCGAGCACGGCCACGTCAGGCACCCGGCGCTGCGGATCGGCGTTCAGGTCCGCAATGTGTGCATCCAGCGGCCGCGCCGTGTCCACGAGCGGCAGGAAATGCGCGCCGCTCGCTGCGTTCTGCAACAGCGTTTCGCGCGCGAGGCGCGCATTGCTTGCGCTGTCCGTCTCCGGCACCCAACGGTCATCGACCAGGGTGACATCGATATGCGCCCAGTCGAGCGCATGGGTCGACAGGGTCTGCAAGAACGGCTTCGGGCTCGTGCCGCCGGATACGGCGAGCGTGGCGTGCTGGGTGACGTTTCCTGCCACAGCGGCATCAGCCGACGCCGCTGCGCGAGCGGCGAGCATTGCGGTAAGCGCGTCGCCCACCGCTTCTGCCAACGCGTCGGATTGGACGCCTGGCTCATCAAAAGTATGAAGCTCGATCACTGCTCCTCCATGCTGCCTTGTTTTGGTTTCATTTCGCCCATTGCGACAACGCCTGAGCACAGCTTGAACCACTTTCAGCGTCGCGCAACGGGATTTGTCTCGGCTTTAATTGCAACATGTCTACAGCACGTACGTCCTGAACACGTTCCACCGACCCATTACAACGGTCTCAATACCAGTCCTGATGCACAGCTTAATTCTCTTCTTCCAGCCAGCATGTTCCATGCTGCGCCAGCATCGCGCTCGCGGCCGCCGGTCCCCAGGTGCCCGATGCATAAGGCTTCGGCGGTTTCCCCGATGCTGCCCACTCATCCAGGATCGGCTCCACATAACGCCACGCCGCTTCCTGCTCGTCACGCCGCACGAACAACGCGAGACGGCCGTTGATCACGTCGAGCAGCAGGCGCTGATAGGCCTCCATCTGCCCTTCCTTGAAGAACTTGTCGAACGCGAGATCCAGGTGGACGCTGGCGAGATTCATGCCCTCGCCAGGCTGTTTCGCAAGGCAGTACAGACGAATGGTCTCGTTCGGCTGCAAGCGAATCACCAACCGGTTCGCGCCCGCGCGCAACGCGTTCGCACCAAGCGCCGAATGCGGCACAGGCCGGAAATTCACGACAATCTCGGCCGTGCGATCCGCCAGCCGCTTGCCGGTGCGCAGGAAAAACGGCACGCCGGCCCAGCGCCAGTTTTCGATTTCCACCTTCAACGCAACAAACGTTTCAGTGCTGCTGTCCGGCCGCACACCCTTTTCGGTAGCGTACGCCGGTACCGACGTTCCCTTGATCACGCCCGCGTGATATTGGCCGCGCACGGCCACCTTGCTGATGTCGCGCGGATCGACAGGTTTTAGCGCGCGCAGCACGCGCAGCTTTTCGTCCCGCACGGAATCGGAATCCATGGAATGCGGCGGCTCCATCGTCACGATGGAAAGCAGTTGCAGCAAGTGGTTCTGCACCATGTCGCGCAATGCGCCGGTGTTGTCGTAGAAATCGCCGCGCGCTTCCACGCCGAGCTCTTCCGCAATCGTGATCTGGATGCTCTCCACCCACTCACGGCGCCACAGCGGTTCGAACAGCGCATTGCCAAAGCGCAGCGCGAGCAGGTTCTGCACCGGCTCCTTACCGAGATAGTGGTCGATCCGGTAGATCTGCTCTTCCGCGAAAATCTCGCCGACCGCGTCGTTGATCGCCTGCGACGACTTCAGGTCGTAGCCCAGCGGCTTTTCCAGCACGATGCGCGCATTTTCGTTCAGGCCGACATCGGCGAGCGCACGGCAGATCGGCACGAACAGCGACGGCCCGGTAGCCAGATAAAACACCCGCGTGCCGGCGTGTTCGTTCACGGCATCGCGCAGCAGCTTGAAGTCTTCGGGCTTGCCGAGGTCGAGGCGAACGTAGACGAAGCGCGCCAGGAAACCCTTCCACACGTTTTCGTCGACGCCATTCTTCGACACGTGCGGCTTGACGTGTTCATCGACCCAATTCAAATACGCCTCGCGATCTTCGGCGGCGCGCGCTACCGCGACGATCTTGCCGCCTTCAGCGAGCATCCCGCCACGGTGCGCTTCAAACAACGCCGGCAGGATCTTGCGCATCGAAAGATCGCCAGTTCCACCGAACAGAACAAAGGTGAAATTCGAGTCGTTTTGCATGTGTCTCCGCTGGGATTCAGAAGGACCGTAGTCCGATAAAATTTTTTTTGACACTGAATTGTAGTTTAACTACAATTCAAATCAAGGGGTAACGTGATCCCGGAAAAAAACACTTAGTCAACCAGAACATGCGTGTTTTCCCGGAGTTTCACGTCTAGTTGCATGGTAATTGACCTGAGCCGATGACGCTTTTGCCAGATAGGCATCGGCGGGGCAAGGGAAAACACCGAGCTAATGCAAAACCCCGGACGCACGCCGCACTGGTCGACGCCAGTGTGAACGGGCAAAAATCAAAAGAGGAGACACAAGTTGCGATTCGACACACTCATCTCTTGAGAGCCGTGCGGCCGTGGTTCGGTCTGCCGGCCAGGCTGGCGTGCCCAAGGTTCCTTGCCCTGGAGAACGCTTGAGCTTCCCGCCGACACAGCCGATACCGGCCACTTCAGTTTGTTCATGTTCCAGCCATCGCTTCCTGGCGGCATCAGGGGCCAATCGTTTTTTGTTCAGGTGTTCGGAGGAGATAAACAATGAAATTTCGCAAGCTCATCGGCGCGCTCGGCGCCGCAGGTCTGTTGTGCGGCGTGTCGGCGCAAGCGGTTCAGGCAGCTGAATCCGTGTCGGTACTGCACTGGTGGACTTCCGGCGGTGAGTCGAAGGCCGTTGGCGTGTTGAAAGACGACATGACCAAGCAGGGCTACACCTGGAAAGACTTCGCCGTTGCAGGCGGCGCGGGTGCTGCGGCCATGACGGCGCTGAAGACCCAGGTCATCTCGGGCAACGCCCCGTCGGCCGCGCAGATCAAGGGTCCGCTGATCCAGGAATGGGCTGAGCAAGGCGTGCTCGTGCCGATCGATTCGGTTGCCGGCGACTGGAAGAAGAACCTCCCGCCTGAAATCGACAAGGTTATCCACGCCGACGGTCACTATGTCGCTGCCCCGTTCTCGGTGCACCGCGTGAACTGGCTGTGGATCAACAAGGCAGCACTGGACAAGGCAGGCGGCAAGGTTCCGACCACGTGGCCGGAATTCTTCGAGCTGGCTGACAAGATGAAGGCCCAGGGCATCGTTCCGGTGGCAGCAGGCGGCCAGCCGTGGCAAGACCTGACCTTGTGGGAAGACGTCGTGCTGTCGCAAGGCGCGGACTTCTACAAGAAGGCAATTGTCGACCTGGACCAGAAGACGCTGACGTCGGACCAGATGGTTGGCGTGTTCGACACGGTGCGCAAGATCGAAACGTATTTCGATAACGGCCGCACCGGCCGCGACTGGAACCTGGCGACCGCCATGGTCATCAACGGCAAGGCCGGCATGCAGTTCATGGGCGACTGGGCCAAGGGCGAGTTCGCAGGCGCGAACAAGACCGCCGGCACGGACTATGTCTGCGCACCGGTGCCGGGCACCGCCAAGCAGTACACGTTCAACGTCGACTCGTTCGTGTTCTTCCAGCAGAAGGGTTCGAAGGAAGCAACGCCGGGTCAACTGGCGCTCGCGAAGACCATCATGTCGCCGGCATTCCAGGAACAGTTCAGCCTGTACAAGGGCTCGATCCCGGTTCGTCTGGGTGTCTCGATGGCCAAGTTTGATGCGTGCGGCAAGCAGTCGTACGCTGATGAACAAACGGCCATCAAGGCTGGCGGTTATGTGCCGTCGCTGGCGCACGGCATGGCTCAAGGTGACGCAACGGCAGGCGCGATCACCGACGTCGTGACGAAGTTCATGAACTCGACGCAGGATTCGAAGAGCGCAGTTGCCGCTCTCGCGAATGCCGCGAAGACGAAGTAAGCATCTGGTTCAGTAACACCGGGCGCGCGGTTTATTTAACGAGCCGCGCGCCCGGGCAAAACCCAAGCATGAGTTGGCTTCAAATACTGCTGCATAACTGCTGCATCCCTGTTCCGGCCTGAGACTCTTGCCGGCAAATTTTCAGGAGTCGAGAAGTGGCTGCCTCCCCTAGCGGTATCGCGAGCAAGACTTCGCGCACCCCGCCCCGCCGCACGTCGCCTCTGGCGGCGCTTGCCGATACATACATTCCGAAGCTCGTCCTCGCACCCAGCGTATTGATCGCGCTCGTGTTCGTGTACGGCTTTATCCTGATCACCGGCTGGCTTTCGCTGACGAATTCGCGATTGATGCCACGCTATGAATTTACCGGCTTCCAGCGATACACCGAACTGTTCTCGAACGACGTCTGGTGGACGTCTGCTGCGAACCTCGGCTGGTTCGGCATTCCGTTCATCGGAATCTGCGTCGGGCTTGGGCTGTTCCTGGCCATCCTGCTCGACCAGAAGATCCGTAATGAAGGCGCATTGCGCGCGATTTTCCTGTATCCGATGGCGTTGTCGTTCATCGTGACGGGCACCGCGTGGCAATGGATCTTGAATCCAGGCCTCGGGCTGGAAAAGATCTTCCACGACTGGGGCTGGACCAGCTTTTCGTTCGACTGGCTCGGCAACCCCGACAAGGCGATCTTCTGCGTGGTGATCGCGGCCGTGTGGCAATCCACCGGTTTCGTGATGGCCTTGTTCCTTGCCGGATTGCGCGGCGTGGACGCGGAAATCTTCAAGGCGGCGCAAATGGACGGCGCGTCGTTGCCGCGGATCTATCGCAAGATCGTGATCCCGAGCATGCGGCCGGTGTTCTTCTCCGTGCTGCTGATTCTCTGCCACATCACCATCAAGACCTTCGACCTCGTGGTGGCGTTGACCGCGGGCGGTCCGGGCACGTCGTCGTCGCTGCCAGCCATGTTCATGTACACGTTTTCGTTCAATCGCGGGCAACTGGGCCTGGGCGCTGCGTCGTCAATGATGATGCTCGCCACCGTCGTCGCCGTGCTGGTGCCGCTCATGTATCTGGAATCGAGGAGCACGCGCAATGGAATCTAAGATGACGATCAGCCGCGCCGTCATCTATGCGGCGCTGATCCTGTTTGCCCTGTATTTCCTGTTCCCGATCTACGTGATGCTCTCGACGTCCTTCAAGGACCTCGACCAGCTGCGCACCGGCAACCTGCTCACGCCGCCGACGCACTTCACGTTCGCGCCGTGGGTCAAGGCCTGGTCGCAATCGTGTACTGGCGTGCGTTGCGACGGCATGGAACCGTTCTTCATGAACTCGGTTCGCATGGTGATCCCGGCTGTGCTGCTCTCGTCGATCATCGGCGCGTTCAACGGTTATGTGCTCACGCACTGGCGCTTCCGTGGCGCGGACGCCGTGTTCACCATGTTGCTGGTCGGTTGTTTCATCCCGTTCCAGGCCATCCTTTTGCCGATGGCGCGTTTGCAAGGCATGTTGGGACTGGCTAACACCACGACCGGCCTTGTGCTCGTGCACGTGGTCTACGGGATTGCGTTCACCACCATGTTCTTCCGCAACTTCTACGTGAGCATTCCGGCGGAATTGGTGAAGGCCGCGCGTATTGACGGTGCGGGTTTCTTCACCATCTTCACGAAAATCCTGCTGCCGGTGTCGCTGCCTATTTTCATGGTGTGCCTGATCTGGCAATTCACGCAGATCTGGAACGACTTCCTGTTCGGTATCGTGTTCTCCGGCGTTGATTCGATGCCGATCACCGTCGCCCTGAACAACCTGGTCAACACGTCGACGGGCGTGAAGGAATACAACGTCGACATGGCTGCCGCAATCATTGCCGCCCTGCCCACCCTGCTCGTCTACATGGTCGCCGGCCGGTTCTTCGTGCGCGGCCTGACAGCAGGCGCGGTGAAGGGCTGATGCAGTGACGGCTGATTCCTGTGGAGCGCTATTCAGTTACTGAACGGCGCTTCCGGTAGAAGATCAACTAATGTGCGCGGCGATAATCCAGCGCAGAGACATTAAAGGATTCATAGCATGGCAAGCCTTTCAATCCGTGACGTATACAAGACTTATGCGAACGGCGTTCCCGTTCTGAAGGGCGTGAACATCGACATCGAGGACGGTCAGTTCCTGATCCTCGTGGGCGGTTCGGGCTGCGGCAAGTCCACGTTGCTCAATATGATCGCCGGCCTGGAAACGGTCACCAAGGGCGACATCATGATCGACGGCAAGACGGTGAACAACCTCTCGCCGAAGGATCGCGACATTGCGATGGTGTTCCAGTCGTACGCGCTGTATCCGTCCATGACCGTGCGCGAGAACATCTCGTTCGGGCTGAACATCCGCAAGGTGCCGAAGGACGAGCAGCAGGCAATTGTGACGCGCGTCTCGGACACGCTGCAGATCCAGCATTTGCTCGATCGCAAGCCCGGCCAGTTGTCAGGCGGCCAGCGTCAGCGCGTGGCCATGGGCCGTGCGCTGGCACGCGATCCGGTGATGTTCCTGTTCGACGAACCGCTGTCGAATCTCGATGCAAAGCTGCGGATCGAAATGCGTTCGGAGATCAAGCTGCTGCATCAGCGCCTCGGTACGACCATTGTGTATGTGACGCACGATCAGATCGAAGCCATGACGCTGGGCGATCGCATCGCGGTGATGAAGGACGGCGTGGTGCAGCAGTTCGGCGCGCCGCAGGATATCTATGATTCGCCGGCGAACTTGTTCGTGGCGGGTTTCATTGGCGCGCCGCCGATGAATTTCATTGATGGAAAGCTGGTCGAGGCCGGCTCCGGTGTCGGGCTGGAGATCGATACGGGCGTGTCGCGTAACGTGTTGAACCTGCCGTTCGATGCTGCGGCGGTTCGCGGCAAGATCGGTCAGAACGTGATTCTTGGTCTGCGTCCGGAGCGGATTACGGATGCGCGCAGCGCGCATAACGTGGAAGACGCGCGCTTGCAGCCTATTGAAGTGAAGATCGATGTGATCGAACCTACGGGTCCGGATACGCTGGTGTTCACGCAGGTGAACGGCAAGCGCGTGGTGAGCCGCGTGCACCCGGCGAGCAACCCGCAACCGTTGACGAACATGACGCTGTTGTTCGATGTATCGAAGGCCGTGCTGTTCGATTCGAAGACGGAAGAACGGTTGGCTTGAAGTTAAGCGTTCTGCCTGAGAAAGCCGCGTACCCGAAAGGGTGTGCGGCTTTTTTGTTCTTATTTTGCCGCTCTACGCCCCTGCCCCGCTCGCTTGAAGCGCAGCACGTTGGCGCGCAAGACTGCGGCTCAGATCACCCTCGAACATGGCGCCCCCTTGATGGGTCAGGTTCGATCTCGTATCGATGGCCGGCGTGATGCCGATCGCCGCGATCCGTCGGCAGAATGCATAGTCCTCCGAGAGATAAATCCCTTGCGGATCGATCATCGTATCGAAGAATGCGTGGTGGATTTTGCCCGTTTTCCGGACGTTATGGTCCGGTCGATCAACCAGGTCCGGGCGGTATTGAAGCTCGGGAAAACTGCTCGCGAGTTTCAGGAAGACCTCGCGTCTGATCAGCATGAATCCCGTAGGCGCGTCGATGACATCGAGAAAGCCGTTTTCATCCGGCTCCAGCGCGCCGGAAAACGCGTTTGCCGGGTAGCGGGCGAAACGTTCCCGGAAATCGGCTTTTGTCGTCCCGGCCGGCAACGCTTGCGGCAGACCCTCCGATGGCCAGCCGTCAGTTTTCAGCGGATAGACGCCCGCCACCACGGGACGATCCGCCAGGAGCAGGCGAACGACGTCCGAACCGTTGAAGCCGATATCGCCATCGATCCACATCAAATGCGTGAATCGTTCGTCCGCGAGAAACTCCGCCACCATGGTGTTACGAGCACGCGTGATCAGGCTGTCAAAGCTGTTGAAACTCGCCATGAGACCGAAACCATGCTGGTCGGCAGTGTCGTAAAGATCAAGAAGCCCTTGAACATAGCTGGTTGTAACGACCCCGCCATAGCTGGGTGTGGCCACAAATACATTGGCAGGAATTTTTACATCGGTAATCAAGGTTGCTCCGGAAGCGGTGAAATCCATGGCCCTGCGTGCCGGCCTTTTGGGCCGGTTCCCGCTCGGTTCGACACCTGTCGAACCGAGCGGGAACGGCATGTTAACCGAATAAATCATCTCGAAAAACTGTGCGTCCGACGACCGCCAAGGCTTGTGTTGCAGCCTGGCGTCATCGACATCGCCGCACGTTCTCCACGTCGAACAGGCACAATCTCTGTTCACCGACACTATCGGCGGCAGCGCCCAGTTGCGTTCGCCTCTGAGCCAACTCTCCCGACATGACCCGAACCTTCCTCGCTGACCATCCCGACCTTGCATGGACTTCTGCGCCGGAAAAGTCTGATTCCGAGGATCCTTTCATCGAACTCGAAACGCTCGATGACGACCGCGTCGACACCTGGGTCGATGCGCAAAACGCCCGTACGACAACGGCTTTCGGTAAGACGCCGGAAACCGATGCGCTGAGCGCGCGCCTGAAAACGGCCTATACATCGCAGGAGCGGATTGTTTCGTGCACGCGTTATAACGACTGGGGCTACAACACGTGGCAGGACGAGACACATCCGCTCGGAATCGTCAGGCGCACGCCCTGGTCATCGTGGCTGGCTGGCACGCCCGAGTGGCAAACCATCCTGGATGTCGACCAGATCGACCTGAACACGAGCGCCGCCAAAGACGGCATCCGCTGGGCGCTGCACGACTTCGACATGCTCTATCCGACCTGGGACCGGGCGTTGGTGAGCTTGTCGCCGGGCGGCTCGGACGCATGCCTCGTGCGCGAGTTCGATATCGAATCGCAGCGCTTCATGGAAGACGGTTTCACGCTTCCTGATGTCGGCAAGCACGGTATTTCGTGGATCGATCGCGACACGGTCTACGTTGGCTGGGACGACAGCGCGCACAACAAGAAACCCGCGCTGACCACGTCCGGTTTTCCACGCCAGGCGCGCAAATGGAAGCGCGGCACGAAGCTCGCTGATGCCCCCGTGGTCTTCGAAGGCAAGCGTCGCGATGTCTCGGCGGGCGCGGATTACGATCAGCTCGAAAAGCTGCATCTGGCTTCGCGCGCGACGTCGTTCTTCGAGACGCTGCAATACTGGCTCGATGAAACCACCGGCGAATGGCAACAGTACGATGTCCCGCTGCACGCGGAACTGGAGCATTGGAACGGCTGGCTGTTTGTCACGCCACGCGAGTCCTACGAATCGGGCGATACAACCTACGCGAGCGGTTCGCTGCTCGTCATTCGCCGCGACGCCTTCCTGAAAGGCGCGCGCAATTTCACCGTGCTGTTCACGCCGTCAGGCCGCAATGTCCTCGCAGATATCGACTTCACTAAGCACTGGCTGGTGGTGTCGCAAATGGACGATGGTTCACCGCGCGTCGAGTTGCTCAGTCCCCCGGCCGATCTCGAAGGCGAATGGACCCGCCGCGATTTCGTACTGCCGGCCGCGAGCCAATCGTATGTGGATTCCATCGACAGCGAACGCGACGACACCGTGCTCGTTCACGTCGAACATTTCCTCACGCCGCCGTCGCTTTACTACGCCGATTTCGCGCGGCCGGAGCGCGAATGGCAACTGCTTGCACGCCTTCCCGCTCAGTTCGATGCGAGTGGTCTTGTTGCTGAGCGTCGGCACGCGATTTCGACCGATGGCGTCGCCATCCCCTATTGGTTGATCGGCCGTGAAGCGAACGTGAAGGGTCGGGAAGCTGCGCCCTGCCTGCTCTACGGCTACGGCGGCTTCGAAGTCGCGCTCGACCCGCATTACGATGCAACCACGGGTATCGCGTGGCTCGAAAGCGGCGGGCTGTACGCAGTCGCGAACATTCGCGGCGGCGGCGAGTTCGGGCCGGAGTGGCATCAGGCGGCGCAGCGCGGGAAGCGCCAGGTCGCCTTCGATGACTTCATCGCGGTTGCGCAAGCGCTGGTGGCATCGGGCGTGACGACATCGAAACAACTCGCCATTCGAGGCGGAAGTAATGGCGGCTTGCTGACCGGCGTCATGCTGGTCCAGCGGCCGGAATTGTTCGGCGCGGTGTTGTCCGAAGTGCCTTTACTCGATATGGCGCGCTTTCACTTGCTGCTGCAAGGCGCGTCGTGGATCGATGAATACGGCGACCCCGAGGAGGCAGACGACCTGCGTTTCCTGCTGACCTATTCGCCTTATCAAAACGTGAAAACCGATGCGGTCTATCCGCCGGCGCTGTTCACATCATCGGCGACCGATGACCGCGTGCATCCCGGCCACGCCCGCAAGATGGCTGCACGGATGCAGGCGCAGGGACATGACCGCGTGTGGTATCTGGAGAACCGCGACGGCGGTCACGGCGCGGGCGTGGAGGCGGAAAGCATCGCCCGGGTGGAAGCGACTGCGTTCACGTTCTTGCAGCGGATGGTGGGCGACAAGTGACGGTGACGGCAACGCGGTCTCAGCTTGTGAGCAAGCGGTTGCATCAACCCGGTGCGAATATCTTGTCCGCGCCGGGTTGTTCAAAATGCGCCGCGCGATACATCAGGAAAACCGAACAAGGCCGAATACATCACCCCGCCCGGCTCGCCCGCACCGGCGTGCCATGCCAGCGCAGCACGAGCGTCCGGCCGACGAACGTCAGCACGCCCGTCACCCCGATCACGATTCCCATCCCTTGCGGCGTGCCGTCGTGGAACATGCCGACCGCCACGCTTGCCAGCGCGCCGAGCGCCAACTGCACCGCGCCGAACACCGCGGCCGCGGCGCCGGCGTTGTGCGGGTATCGATGCATCAGGTCGGTCGTGCAGTTGGCCGACAACAACCCCACGACGCCCACCACGAAGAACAGGGTGCCGACGATCGACCACAATCCGCCAAAGCCGGTGATGCAAACAAATGCCGTCGCCAGCGCCGCGATCACGCTGACGAACGAAGCTATCGAAATCAGTTTCAGCGATCCCAGCGGCCCGACCAGCCGTGTGTTCACCACGTTCCAGCCGATGATCCCGATAATGTTCAGCCCAAAGAAAAACCCGTAGTGCTGCGGCTTCACATGAAAGTAGTCGATATACACAAACGGCGTCGCGGTGATGTACGCGAACATCGAAGCGAACGCCATGCCGCCGCACAGCGTGTGGCCCCATGTGACGGGATCGGTGAGAAGACGGCCGTAGGCGGCGAATGAGCGCCCCAGCGCCGATGTCGCGCGTTTCTCGCGCGGCCAGGTTTCCGGCACCCGCAAAAACGTGGTCACCGCGCAAATCGTGCCGAACAGCGTGAGCGTGATGAATACCGCGCGCCAGCCGCCCAGCAGCAGCAACTGGCCGCCTATCAACGGCGCGAGCAGCGGGCCTATCGATGTGACAATGGCCAGCATCGACAACACCCGGGCCGCGTCCGACGGTGCGTGTGCATCGCGTGCAATCGCGCGCGCCAGCACCGAAGCCGAGCCCGCGCCGAGCGCTTGCAGAAAGCGCAGGATAACCAGCGAATGGATGGAAAACGACAGCGCGCATCCCACGCTGGCAAGCGTGTACAACACGATGCCGCCAAGCAGCACTGGCCGGCGGCCGTAGGCGTCGGAGAGCGGGCCGTACACGAGCATGCCGAGCGAAAAACCCAGCATGAAACTGGTCAGCGTAATCTGCGCAGCGGCGGCGGTCACGCCGAACGAGGCGGCGAGCGCGGGCAGGCTCGGCAGATACATATCGATGGAAAGCGGGCCGCACGCCGCCAGCGCGCCGAGCAACAGGATCAGTCGGCGATCGGAACGGCGCTTGATGATTTCGGGCATGAGGGCGAAAGGAAGCTTGATGAGAAGGCGCGGTTCTCGGGACTTGCCAGTAACGAGAGTAGCGAAAAACCTGGCAAGGGCCACGTCCGGCGTGCAAGCAAACGGCTTAAACAGCACCTTAAAAGAGTAAGCATTGTACGCGCCCTGCTTTCATGAATCTCACGGGCCGTCATTTTGAACGCGGTGCGAGGACGCAGCGTCGCGGGCTGAAGCCAGGCGACTCCGGTACAATTTCATCTTGATTTCCTGCAGCCGCGAGCGATGCGCCGGACCCCGCCGGACCAGGTCCCGGCGCTGTTCCACGCTTTACCAAAGCCAGCGGCCGCAGCCTCTCCAGCCGAACCCGTCATCCAGTGCAGGCCCCCGTCATGTCCAGAAATGAAGCTCTCTTCGAACGCGCCCAGAAAACCATTCCCGGCGGCGTGAACTCGCCGGTGCGCGCGTTTCGCTCGGTCGGCGGCACGCCGCGGTTCATCGAACGCGCGCAAGGTCCGTATTTCTGGGACGCCGACGGCAAGCAGTACATCGACTACATCGGTTCGTGGGGACCGATGATCCTGGGTCACGTTCATCCCGACGTGCTTGAGGCCGTGCAGCGCGTGCTCGTGAACGGGTTTTCATTCGGCGCGCCGACCGAATCCGAGATCGAGATCGCGGAAGAGATCTGCAAGCTGGTGCCGTCGATAGAACAGGTTCGCATGGTATCGAGTGGCACGGAAGCGACCATGAGCGCTCTGCGCCTCGCGCGTGGGTTTACGAAGCGTGACCGGATCATCAAGTTCGAAGGGTGCTATCACGGTCACGCGGACAGCCTGCTCGTGAAAGCGGGCTCGGGTTTGCTGACGTTCGGCAACCCCACGTCGGCAGGCGTTCCCGCCGATATCGCCAAGCACACGACCGTGCTCGAATACAACAACGTCGAGCAGCTTAACGAAGCGTTTGCCGCGTTCGGTGCGGAAATCGCGTCGATTATCGTGGAGCCGGTGGCGGGCAACATGAACCTCGTGAAGGCCACGCCCGAGTTCCTGCAAGCGCTGCGGGACCGCTGCGACGAGTACGGCTCGGTGCTTATTTTCGATGAAGTGATGTGCGGCTTTCGCGTGGCGCTCGGCGGCGCGCAGCAGGTCTATGGCATCACGGCGGACCTTACGTGTCTTGGCAAGGTGATCGGTGGCGGCATGCCGGCGGCGGCGTTCGGCGGCCGACGGGACATCATGGCGCACCTCGCGCCGCTCGGCGGCGTGTACCAGGCGGGCACGCTATCGGGGAATCCAATCGCGGTCGCGGCCGGATTGAAGACGCTGCAACTGATCCAGGCGCCGGGGTTCTACGAGACGCTTACGAAGCAAACCCGCCGTCTCGCCGATGGCCTCGCAGCCGTTGCAAGCCAAGCCAAGGTGCCGTTCTCGGCGGACGCTATCGGCGGCATGTTCGGGCTGTATTTCGCCGAGCGTGTCCCGGGGAGCTTCGCCGAAGTCACGCAAGGCGACACAAAACGCTTCAACGCGTTTTTCCACGAGATGCTTGATGCAGGCGTGTACTTCGCGCCATCGGCGTATGAAGCGGGGTTCGTATCGATCGCCCACGACGACGCCGTCATCGACGCCACGCTCGACGCCGCCCGCGGCGCGTTCGCGCGCCTTGCCGCTTAAGAGCCGCCGCCATGTTCTCGCAGACCGATTTCTCGCACATGGAGCGCGCGCTGGCGCTGGCCGCGCGCGGCATGTACACGACGACGCCGAATCCGCGCGTCGGCTGCGTGTTGGTGAAGGACGGCGATGTGATCGGCGAAGGTTTCACGCAGCCCGCCGGTCAGGATCACGCCGAGGTTCGCGCGTTGAAGGACGCACGGGCACGCGGCCACGATCCGCGGGGCGCCACCGCCTACGTCACGCTCGAGCCGTGCAGTCATTTCGGCCGCACGCCGCCGTGCGTGCACGCGTTGATCGACGCGCGGGTCTCGAAGGTCATCGCGGCAATGGAGGACCCGAATCCGGCGGTGTCCGGGCGCGGACTGGCGATTCTCCGCGATGCGGGTATCGATGTGCGCTGCGGCCTCCTGGCCAACGAAGCGTACGAGATGAACATCGGCTTCGTGTCGCGCATGACGCGCCGCCGTCCGTGGGTACGCATGAAGGTCGCGGCCACGCTGGATGGCCGCACGGGTCTGCCGAGCGGCGAAAGCCAGTGGATCACCGGCGAAGCGGCGCGAGCCGATGGCCACGCGTGGCGTGCTCGCGCCTGCGCGATCCTGACGGGCATTGGCACGGTGCGCGAGGACGATCCGCAACTGACCGTGCGTGCGATCGATACGCCGCGCCAGCCGCAACGCGTGCTGATTGATAGCCGTCTGGACGTGCCGCTCACCGCCCGGATTCTGGAAGGTGCACCGCCGTGGGTGTTTTGCGGCGCTGAGCCCGACACCGCGAAAGCCGATGCGCTGCGAGAACGGGGTATCGAATTCACTCCGCTGACGAACGAGCAAGGCAAGGTCGATCTGCCGGCCATGCTGGGGATCCTTGCTGATCGCGGCATCAACGAGTTGCACGTTGAAGCGGGCCACAAGCTGAATGGCTCGCTGCTGCGCGAGGGATGCGTCGACGAATTGCTGGTTTATCTCGCGCCGAGTTTGCTGGGCAATGCGCCGGGCATGTTCGATTTCGCGCCGCCCGATACACTCAATGCCCGGCCGCATTTGCGGTTTCATCGAATCGACCGGCTGGGTGATGACCTGCGCATCCTGGCGCGCTTTGCGGTGGTGAAAACCGATGCGCCAACCGACGCGAAGCCGATTATTTAACGCACAACACAACACGCACAACCTAAGGAATCTCGACGATGTTCACAGGAATTGTCGCGGCGGTTGGCCGCATAGAAGCGGTCACGCCGCTGGGTTCAGCCACCGATGCCGATACCGGCGTGCGTCTCACGGTGGCGTCCGGCGGGCTGGATCTCGCGGATGTCGAACTTGGCGACAGCATCTCGATTCAGGGCGCGTGCATGACCGTGATCGAGAAGTCGGCGGGATCATTTGACGTCGATGTGTCGCGCGAGAGCCTGAACAAGACCGCAGGATTGTCCGAACCCGGCGATGTGAACCTGGAAAAGGCGCTGCGTGCGCATGACCGGCTGGGCGGGCACCTGGTATCGGGACATGTGGATGGTCTGGGTGAAGTGACGCATTTCGCACCGGTCGGCGAGTCGCATGAGCTGCGGATTCTTGCGTCGCGCGATATCGGTAAATATCTGGCTTATAAAGGCTCGGTGACGGTGAACGGCGTGAGCCTGACAGTGAATACCGTGAACGATCGCCCCGATGGCTGCGAGTTTTCGATCAACCTGATTCCGCATACGGTGGAAGTGACCACGTTGCGGCATTTGACGGCTGGCGCGAAGGTTAATCTGGAGATCGATTTGATTGCGCGGTACGTGGAGCGGATTCTCAGTGCGTCTCCCGACGGCGATAAGCCGTTGAAATGATTTGTTTTTCCTGAATCAGGTCGAAATGCGGCGTTGACCCCTTCCGCAAAGGAGCGGGATTGATGCTGGCCACATGACAATTGTTTCGATTCGGCCCGCGAGCCAAGCACCGAATCAATGTACGCCTAATGTGCCAACATGACGTACATTTGAAGGAGGCTCGCTATGAGCACGACTACCCGTTCCGCCCGTCTGGGTTTGCGGGCCACGCCGCAGCAGGAAGCGGTGCTGCGCCGCGCAGCCGAGATTGCGCACAAATCGATGACCGATTTCATTTTAGACAGTGCCTGCCAGGTTGCCGAACGGACCTTGCTTGACCAGCGCCTGTTTCTTGTTACCGAAAGCCAATCACAAGCGCTGCTGGACATGCTCGACCGGCCTGCGCAAGACAATGCGGGGTTGAAAGAGTTGTTCTCCCGAGCGACGCCTTGGGAGAAGTGATGCCGTTGTCTGCACCGCAAGCGCTGGATGCCAGCCATGTGCTGGATGGATTTGATTGCGGCAAGACTAGCCTGAACGACTGGCTCCTGCGCCAAGCGCAGGCAAGCGGCTCGGCTAAAACCTACGTCGTTGCCAAAGAGCAGCGCTTGGCGGGTACTACAGCCTGACCGTAGGGCAGATCGACACATTGGAAGTGCCTGACCGGATACGCAAAGGGATGGGAGCATATCCAATCCCTGTGGTCATCCTGGCTCGGCTCGCGGTATCAGCGCAGGATCACGGACGTGGCATCGGAATTGGAATGCTGCAAGATGCGATTCGGCGTACGGTGGCCATTGCCGAACAGGCTGGTGTTCGTGCCTTGCTGGCACACCCACTCGACGAGGATGCGGCGCGCTTCTATCTGCGTTTTGGGTTTGAAGCTTCTCCGGTACAAGGACAGCAACTGCTTCTGTTGCTGAAAGACGCACGTCGACTACTAATGCCTGCTGCCGGCAAACCTAAGTAAAGACCGTTTGCTGTTCTTTGAAGCGGCTAGCTGGATGCGCAAACACACGCTGGCTTTTTGAGCCATGGCACCCTCGCGCAAGCTCGCACAGTGCTGACTAAAGCTCCTGCCGATGTAAGGTCACCGACGCCAGTGTCCACAATCGACATCGACCGCCTCATACAACACGTAACCACGAACGAGTGCCTTTCACTCGCCGCTGACCTGATTGGAAAAGCCACGCGCCCATATCTGAGCCGCCCGAATTTTTCTCGAAGTCACTAAACACCATACTGCCCGCGGGTCATCACTTGCACCCGCAAACAAGCGTTGTCATTCCCATGGCTAGCGACACCGCTCGCGCCTATACTGCCGAACAGCCGATTGCGATCGCCACGGAGCGTGCAAAACAAATAGGGCGGCGCCAGGTCGGACTCAAAAACTGGAGGAAGACAAAATGAAGCGTTTCGTTTCCCGCTGTGTGCTTGCCGCCTCAACGATCATCGTTTTTTCTCTGTCGGGCCTTGCACGTGCGGATGCCGCCCATCCGGTGGTCGCACTCCTGCCTGGTGTGGTTGATCCGTTCTACTTCACAATGCATCGCGGCGCGGAACGGGCCGCCAAGGAAGAGAAGGTCGAGTTGCTGTTCCAGGTTCCCAAAGCGTGGAACACCAGTGAGCAAGTGCCGATCCTCAAGGCGTTCATCGCTAAACATCCAGACGTGCTGCTGATTTCGCCCGTAGATAAGCAACAACTGATTGGACCGCTGAAGGAAGCCGCCGATGCCGGCATCAAGGTCATTACCGTCGACACCTATATCGGCGATGGACATTATCAAACGGGCAAAGGCGATGCCGATTTCCCGCTTTCTTATATCGCGTCTGACAATCTCGAAGGCGGCCGGGTCGCGGCACGCGCGCTTGCCAAAGCCATAGGCGACAAGGGCACGGTCTATTGCGAGAACAACAAGCCGGGCATATCGAGCACGGACGCCCGCGCTGAAGGCTTCGCCGAGGAGATGAAGAAGCACCCGAACATCACCGTGCTGCAGACGCTCTACAACGAAGACGACGCCAACCAGGCCGCCGCACACGTGGCTGCGGTATTGGCGCGCAATCCGGATCTCGCGGGCGTGTTCGGCGCCAACACCTTCTCCGGCAGCGGCGCGGCCCAGGGCGTGAAGGCGGCGGGCAAACAGGGCATCGTGAAGGTGGTCGTATTCGATGCGGTGCCAGGCATCGACAAGCAAATCAAGAGCGGCCTGGTCGATATCGCGATTGCACAGCGCCCGGACGAAATCGGCTACTACGGCGTCAAGTTCGCCGCCGACGTCATTCACGGCAAGAAGATTCCCACCCTCAAGAGCACGGGTTTCGAGGTTCTCGATAAAAACAATATCGACAAGCCCGACATGCAGCAATACATCTATTCGAACTAGCCAAAGCAGGCCGGTTCAAGCGATAGATCGTCTCCACCGCGTGCGCCGCCGCGCACGCGGGTTCTGCTCATGACAACGCGGATGACTCAATGGATAGCTCGCGTCTAGACAAGATCGCGCTGATTACCAAGTTATGGCCGTGGCTGTTCCTGGCCGCCCTGCTCGCCTTTTTCGAGGTGTACGCGCAGATCTCGGCTCATCGGTCGTTTCTTTTCAACGCCTACAACCTGCAATCGATTGGTCTTGCCGCCGCCGCTCCGCTGCTGCTGGCAATCGGCCAGACCTTCGTGATCATCACGGCCGGCATCGATCTGTCCGCGGGCTTCGTGATGGGACTGGCCGCCGTTTGCGTCGCGCAGTTCACGCTGTTCGGCAGCGGCTCGCCGTGGATCCTGATCGTGTCGATCCCGCTCACGGTTGTGGTCTGCCTGATTCCCGGGCTGGTCAACGGCGTGCTGATCGCGTGGCTTGGCGTGCCGGCTTTTATCGGCACGCTCGGCATGTACGGCGTGGCGCGCGGCGCGGGCTTTCTTGCGGCCGGAAGCGGCATGACTGTCTCGGTCGACAACGCTGGTCTTGCGTGGCTCGGCGCCGGCTGGAAGCCAGTGGTGCTGACCGGAGTATTGCTTGTGATCATGCATTTGCTGCTATCGAAGACGCGGTTCGGCCAGTACACCTATGCAATCGGCGGCAACCCGCAGTCCGCAGTGCGAGCCGGGATCAACGTCAAACGCCACCTGCTACTGGTGTACCTGATCGCCGCCGCGTTCGCCGCGGTCGGCGGGATCATCTACACAGCGCGTTTTGCAGCAGGCGCCGCGAATGCCGGTGAGCCGATGCTGCTCGATTCGATCGCCGCCGTGGTGATCGGTGGCGCGAGCCTGTTCGGCGGGACCGGCAATGTCATCGGGACGCTGATCGGCGCGCTGATCATCGCCGTGATCCAGTTCGGACTGGTGTTCGTGGATGTGAACGCGTTCTGGCAATTCATTGTGGTGGGTATTGTCATCATCCTGTCGGTGCTGATCGATCAATACAAGGATCGTCTTGGAGGCGCCCAATGACCACGCCGATCCTGGAGGTACGCGACATCTCGATCCGCTTTGGCGGCGTGGAGGCGCTCAAGCATGTGTCCTTGCAGTTGCTGCCGGGCGAGGTGCTGGCGCTCGCCGGCGACAACGGTGCGGGCAAGTCGACGTTGATCAAGATCATTTCAGGCGTCTACCGGGCCGACCAGGGCGAACTGCTCTTCGACGGCGCGCCGTTGCAATTGCGCGATCCGCAAGACGCTCGAGCCCGCGGGATCGAGACGATCTACCAGGACCTTGCGCTCGCCGACAACCTGGACGTCGGCAGCAATATCTTCCTGGGACGCGAACCGCTGCGCCGGCAACTGGGCTTCCAGGTCATCGACCGGCCGCGCATGGCGCAGGTCGCGCGCGATGTGCTCAAGCGCCTCGACATCGTGATTCCCGAGCGCAAGCTCGGTGGTCCGGTGAAGATGCTTTCAGGCGGGCAGCGGCAAGCGATTGCCATTGGCCGGGCCATTTACTGGAACGCCCGGGTGCTCATCATGGATGAGCCCACCGCCGCGCTGGGCGTGCCCGAACAGCGCAAGGTGATGGAGTTGATCTCGGCGTTGAAGGCCCAGGGCGTCTCCGTGCTCCTGATCTCGCACAATCTGCACGACATCTTTGCAATCGCCGATCGCATTGTCGTGCTGCGGCGCGGCGAGGTGGCGGGCGAGCGGCAGGTCCAGCAAACCAATGGCGATGAAATCGTGCACCTGATGGTCGGCGATACTTTCGTGAGCCCGGGATAGGGGCGACGTTGGGAAGCGGCAGCCATCGATAACCCGTATGTAAAGCGGATGGTATCGAAAGGGACGCCTATGGGACGCCTGTCACTCGATGAGCCGTCTCGAGCTCGGGCTTTGTCGCCAGCAATTTACTCGACGATCCGCTGCCGGAACCACTCCGCCAGCACAGCCTCTTCTAGCGAGCCAGCAGCAACCATTTCCATGGTCCTGACTGCGTCAGCGGGCTCAAACTTTAACCGGTAGCCGTTGTCTGCGAGAAAGAGACGCGCGATCACCCAAGCGGTGCGCTTGTTGCCGTCCGCAAAACCATGATTTCGTGCTAGTCCATAGGCGTACGCGGCAGCAAGCGCAGCCACGTCCGCACTTGCATACACCTCGAGGTTTTGAGGCCGCGCCAGTGCCGATTCCACCGCACCCTTGTCCCGAACGCCATCGAGCCCGCCGTGCTCGGCAAGCTGGCGATCATGCACGGCATAGGTGAGATCCGCGCGAACCCATCGCCATGCTGTCATTTGGCCAGCGCACGCAGGATATTTCGATCATCGTGCATGATCTCTTCTGCAAGTTTCATTTGGCGTTCAAAATCCGGGTTGTACGGCGTAATCCGATAACCCCCTTCAGGTGCTTCAGTCAGATACACCGTATCTCCCTTCTGTACCTTGAGCCGCGCCATCGCTTCCTTGGTAAGAATGAACCCGGCCGAAGCCCCAACCGTTGTGACTTTGAATGTAAGCATGGCACCTCCGTTCTATATAATAATGATTATATAGATGTTGATCGCAAAGAGGACACGGAGTAAATGGCCTACCCCAATTTCCAAGCTCTGCTCGATTTTTCGCTCGGCAACGTTGGCGACAACTAAGCGATGCAAGCGCTGGGCGTCGTTCACGAAGAAGATTTGTTCCTCCTCATGGCCCAGGCTCACCTGCCCATGCCGCAGTTGCCCGAGTTAGACGTGCGCCGTATGGTTGACGACTTGACCGCGCTGCGTAAGTAACACATCGGATCGAGCGCGACGCATTTCTCGCAGATTCGCTTCCCTCCCGTCCAAGACCCGATCGGCCGCCTTTAGTCCGTCCTTCAAATCCGTCCAATACCCGGCCGGATGGCCAACGCATCGCCAAAACCGGCAAATCCACCGCGTTGCCATCGTCCGTGGCGTAAAATACGCCCTTTCCCGCACCGGACGAACACCGCAATGACGCTCGCCTCCACCCCAGAGATCATCGCCGAGCTGAAGGCTGGCCGGATGGTGATCCTCGTCGACGAAGAAGACCGCGAAAACGAGGGCGATCTCGTCATCGCCGCCGATTTCGTGACGCCGGAAGCGATCAATTTCATGGCGCGCTACGGCCGTGGACTGATCTGCCTGACGCTCACGCAAGACCGCTGCCGTCAGCTGAACCTGCCGCTGATGACGCAGCGAAACGGCACCCAGTACGGGACGGCGTTCACGGTCAGTATCGAGGCGGCCGAAGGCGTGACCACCGGCATCTCCGCCGCGGACCGCGCACGCACCATCCAGGCAGCGGTGGCGCACGACGCGAAAGCCGAGCACATCGTCCAGCCGGGTCACGTGTTTCCGATCATGGCGCAACCGGGCGGCGTGCTGGTCCGCGCGGGGCATACGGAAGCGGGCTGCGACCTGACGGCAATGGCCGGCCTGACGCCGTCATCGGTGATCTGCGAAGTGATCCGCGACGACGGCGAAATGGCCCGGCTGCCTGACCTGATCGAATTCGCTGAACTGCACGGCATTCGGATTGGCACGATCGCCGACCTGATTCACTACCGTTCGCGCACGGAATCGATTGTCGAACGGGTCGCCGAACGCACCATGCAGACGGCGCATGGCGCCTTTCGCGCGGTGTTGTATCGCGATCAGCCCAGCGGTTCGCCGCATATCGCGCTGGTGCGCGGCCAGCCGTCGCCGGAACGGGAAACGCCGGTACGCGTGCACGAGCCGCTGTCGGTGCTGGATCTGCTCGAAGTGGACTCGTCCACACACTCCTGGACCCTCGACGCCGCGATGAAGGAAATTGCCGCCCGCGACCTGGGCGCCATCGTGCTGCTCAATTGCGGCGACACGAAAGAACATCTCGTCGATGTATTCCAGGCGTTCGAGCGCGAGGACAAGGCGGCTGAACTCAAACGCCGCCCGATCGATTTCAAGACCTACGGCATCGGCGCGCAGATCTTGCGCGAACTGGGCGTGGGCAAGATGCAGGTGCTGTCGAATCCTCGCAAGCTCGGCAGCATGTCGGGTTACGGTCTCGAAGTGACCGGGTTCATCCCCATGCCGGGCTGCCCCGCCACGACCTCGGCAGATCCGGCCGATCCTGCTTCCATCGCCCATTTACGCTCGGTTTAAAAAAGCGCCAAACCAACCACACTGCATCACACTGAAAACGGATAAATAATGGAAATCGGACAATATCAACCGAACCTCGACGGCGACGGACTGCGCATCGGCATCGTGCAATCGCGCTTCAACGAGCCGGTCTGCAACGGCCTCGTGGACGCCTGCACGGAAGAGCTCGAACGGCTCGGCGTGATTGGCGAAGACGTCCTGCTCGTCACCGTTCCGGGCGCACTTGAAATTCCGCTGGCACTGCAAAAACTGGCTGAATCGGGTCAGTTCGATGCGTTGATCGCGCTCGGCGCAGTGATCCGTGGCGAAACGTATCACTTCGAGTTGGTTTCGAATGAAAGCGGCGCGGGCATTTCCCGTATCGCACTCGACTTCGGCACGCCGGTCGCCAATGCGATCCTGACGACAGAAAACGACGAACAAGCCGTTGCCCGCATGACCGAAAAAGGCCGCGACGCAGCACGCGTGGCGGTGGAAATGGCGAATTTATCGGTCGCGCTGGAACAACTCGGCGGCGACGATGAAGACGAAGACGACGAGGACCGTGCATGAAAAGCGCTCGACGACGCTCGCGCGAACTCGCGACACAAGGGCTTTACCAATGGTTGCTGTCGGGCGCGCCCGGCGGCGAGATCGACGCGCAGTTGCGCGGCGCGCAAGGCTTCGATAAAGCCGACCAGGAACATCTGGACGCCATCCTGCACGGCGTGATCAAGGAAGCGGACACGATTTCCGCCGAATTGCAGCCGTGCCTCGACCGTCCGCTTGAACAGCTTTCGCCGGTCGAACGGGCGGTGCTGATGGTCGCGGCTTTCGAATTCAAGCATCACCTGGACATTCCGTATCGCGTGGTGATCAACGAAGCGGTCGAGCTGACCAAGACGTTCGGCGGCTCCGATGGTTATAAATACGTGAACGGCGTGCTGGATAAACTCGCCGTGCAATTGCGGCCGACGGAAGCGCAAGGCCGCGGGCAACGCAGCTGAGCGAGCGGGCTTTCCCCTTCATGAACTTCGCAAAAGAACCGTTGAACGCAGCTATCCGATACGCCGCCCGAGTTGACGCCATCGAGCCGTTCTATGTCATGGAACTGGCGAAAGAAGCCCAGGCGCTCGAACGCGCGGGCCGCAACATCATTCACATGGGTATCGGCGAACCGGATTTCACGGCGCCGGAACCGGTGATCGCGGCCGCCACGGAAGCCCTGCGTCGCGGCGTGACGCAATACACGAATGCGCTCGGACTGGCGTCGTTGCGCGAGGCTATTGCCGGCCACTATCGAGACACGTTCGGGCTCAGTATTGACCCGGCGCGCATTGTGGTGACGGCGGGTGCGTCGGCCGCGTTGCTGCTGGCGTGCACCGCGCTGGTCGATCGCGACGACGAAGTGCTGATGCCCGACCCGTGCTACCCGTGTAATCGCCATTTCGTGGCGGCTACCGAAGGCCGTCCGGTCCTGATTCCGAGCGGTCCGGCCGAGCGCTTCCAGCTGACAGCTGCTCAAGTCGAAGCTAACTGGACATCCGCTACGCGCGGCGTTCTGCTCGCTTCACCGTCCAATCCGACAGGTACGTCCATTGAACCGGACGAACTGGCGAAAATTGTCGACGTAGTGCGCGCGCATGGCGGTTTTACGATCGTCGATGAAATTTATCAAGGCCTGAGCTACGACGCGAAGCCCGTGTCGGCGCTTTCGCTAGGCGATGACGTGGTCACGGTGAACAGTTTTTCGAAGTACTTCAACATGACCGGCTGGCGGCTCGGCTGGCTCGTGGTCCCGCCAGCGATGGTCGCCACCATGGAGAAACTCTCGCAGAACCTGTTCATCTGCGCGTCGGCGCTCGCGCAGCATGCGGCGCTGGCGTGTTTCGAGCCGGCCACGCTCGCGATTTACGAGTCGCGACGCCTTGAATTCGGGCGCAGACGGGATTTCATCGTACCCGCGTTGCGTTCGCTTGGTTTCGAAGTGCCCGTTGTGCCGGACGGCGCGTTCTACGTTTATGCCGACACGCGCCACGTCGCGCATCCGGCTGCCGGCGACAGCAACGCGTTGACGCGTTCCATGCTGCATGACGCCGGTGTCGTGCTGGTACCCGGCACGGATTTCGGCTTCCATGCGCCGCAAGACTATATTCGCGTGTCTTATGCGACTGCGTACTCACAGCTTGAAGAGGCTGTGCAACGCCTGGGTATGCTGTTTCGGGTTTAAGCCACGGATTCGAGGCGGTCCCTATCTATCATCGGATCTCCAAGCGAAGCAGAAGCAAAAAAGCCGTTCCAATTTACGTTGGAACGGCTTTTTTTGTCCTACCTGGCTTGCGATTGACAGCCCGGGCGCCCTGCTTCTGTTACTAACGCACGCGTTTAAGCGCCAAACTCCGTCGAAGCCACATGCTTTGTTTGCGCGTCCGCGTCGTCCGTATCGTTGTGATCGCCGGCTTGCGGCGCAGACGACTTGGCCGTAGCCGTGATCGCCGGAGCACCGGCAAGTGTCACGCGCACACGTTTTTCACTCGTTCCCGTGTTTGACGGCGAAGCCGATGCCACCACTTGCTTGGGCGCAGACGGCGCCGGCGCTGGCGGCGTGATGATCGGCACATTGCGGCCGCGAGCTACATCGCGAAGGCGTCCACGTTCGGCCAGCACCTTTGCACCGTAACCGCCATCGTCCTGTGCCGTCGAACCCACGTAAAAACGCAATCCACCCGCCACCGACCCGCCACGCGCGATGCAATCCTTCAGCACCAGCGCACCGACTTTGATATTCGCGAGGGGCTCGAGCGCCGCCTGCGAGCCGCCGAAATACTGGAACTTGTCGGAGTGAACCTTCGACATCACCTGCATCAACCCTTGAGCACCCACACCGCTTTCAGCATACGGATTGAACCCCGATTCGATCGCCATGACGGACAGCAGCAGCAGAGGATCGAGGCCAACCTCACGGCCGGTATCGAAAGCCGCTTTCACAAGCTCACTGACCGGGTCCTGCGCCACGTGATAACGCCGCGCAATGAAGTTCGCCACCAGGTTCTGCTCACGATCCGACACGAGTACACGGTCGTCGCGGGCATCGGCTACCACCCGCTGCGAGGAAATCGCGCTGGCGAGCGTCGAAACGGTCGGCAATGTGCGGGGATCGAGCCCGTTTGGCGACACGGCGAGACTCAGGCCGCCGGTGAGCTTGCGCGCGCTGTCGTCGTCGCTGGCTGATGCGCCGAGCGAGACCGGCTCGCCGTTGCGCAACGCCTCTTCATGCTGATGCCCGATCGCGAAAGGGGGGAAGGGTTGTCCGGAGAGCAACCGGGCCGGACCGGCTTGTACCGCGGCCGAGACGAGGGGCATGAGTTTGGCGGCGAAGGAGCCGCGCCAGGCTGGCTGCAGCCAGAGGGCCAGCGCGGTCACCACGGCGGCACAGCCGACCAGGCTGAAGACCGTGAGACTCATGTGTTTGGCGCGACGCAGCGTAGCGCGTAGATAAAGCGCCAGGCGAGCGTCGGGACGCCACGACAACCAAGCATTCATTGGATGGATCTCCCAAATTTCATGATTTCCGCAGATGAAAACCCGAAAAACTGGTCCACCACGCAGAAATCGACACCGCCAGCTCTTAGTTACCTACGAGCGGTATCGGGAAAACGGTACAAACCGTTGGGGAGACCTGACCGGAACATTACGTTTTCCGGGTGCGCGCGGCACGAAGGACATGCCAGGGCGCGCACACAGGTCACCACGCGAAAAACCGGCGAAGAAGGGCGCCGGCGAGAAAACCAAAGCCTTGATTCACCGGACTAATCCGGTGCAGGTGACGCGTCGCGTCGTTTCAAAAGACCTGAGGCACTGGTAAAAAGTTTCAATTGGTGTTGTCAATGCCAAAGGATTCTAGCAGGCTCAAATGATCCGTCAATGCTGGTAATTGTAAAAGCTATTACTTTCAGTAATTATAAACACTGTTCAGGATGGCAAGAACGGCCTGCCAAGCCACTTTCCAGCGGAAACGTCCGAATTGTGTCGTTGTGTGCTCTGACGTACCGACATCAACACAGGTAAAATCGACAATCGCCCGCGCGCGAAAGTTCCTCGCAAGGGGCTCGAGCCACCACATCAGCTGCTGTCCTTCCCTGGCGCAGACCGCGCTTTCCGCAGGCCCCCTTCCCTTTAGCCGATGAAATACAAAGACCTGCGCGACTTCACCGCCCGCCTCGAAACGCTCGGCGAATTGCGCCGCATCAGCCAGCCGGTGTCACCCGTCCTTGAAATGACTGAACTCTCGGACCGCGTGCTGCGCTCGGGCGGCCCCGCCCTGCTGTTTCAGGCGCCGACGGGACACACCATGCCCGTTCTGGCCAACCTGTTCGGTACGCCACGGCGCGTGGCGCTCGGCATGGGTATCGAGACCGAAGCGCAAGCGACGGCCGACCCCAGCCTTCTCAGCGATAAAGCCGCGCTCGAGTCGCTGCGCGACGTTGGCCGCTTGTTGTCGGCGCTCAAGGAACCCGAGCCGCCCAAGGGTTTGAAGGATGCCGGCAAGTTGCTGTCGCTGGCGAAAGCCGTCTGGGACATGGCGCCGAAAACCGTCAGCTCGCCGCCCTGCCAGGAAATCGTGTGGGAAGGGCAAGATGTCGATCTGGCGCGCCTGCCCATTCAGACCTGCTGGCCCGGCGACGCCGGTCCGCTCATCACGTGGGGACTCACTGTCACGCGCGGCCCGAACAAGACGCGGCAGAACCTGGGTATCTATCGGCAGCAGTTGATCGGGCGTAACAAGTTGATCATGCGCTGGCTCGCGCACCGGGGCGGCGCGCTGGATTTTCGCGAGTTCGCACTCGCCAATCCGGGCAAACCGTATCCGGTAGCGGTGGTGCTCGGCGCCGATCCGGCCACCATTCTCGGCGCCGTGACGCCCGTGCCGGACTCGCTTTCCGAATATCAATTTGCCGGGTTGTTGCGCGGCGCAAGGACCGAGCTGGCGAAATGCCTTACGCCGGGCGTCGATACGTTGCAGGTGCCCGCGCGCGCGGAGATCGTCCTCGAAGGCTTCATCTATCCGCAGGATGGTCCTGTTCCGCCGCTGCCCGCCGGCGCGCCGCCGCGGCCGATAAATTCCCCGTCGTCGAAGTACGAACACTCGCTCGAAGGCCCGTACGGCGACCACACCGGCTATTACAACGAACAAGAGTGGTTCCCGGTCTTCACAGTCGAGAAGATCACCATGCGCCGTGACGCGCTCTATCACTCTACCTATACAGGCAAACCGCCCGACGAACCGGCCGTGCTCGGCGTCGCGCTCAACGAAGTGTTCGTGCCGCTGCTGCAAAAACAGTTCACCGAGATCACGGACTTCTATCTGCCGCCCGAAGGCTGCAGTTATCGAATGGCGATCGTGCAGATCAAGAAGAGCTATCCGGGCCACGCGAAGCGCGTGATGTTCGGCGTCTGGAGCTTTCTCAGGCAGTTCATGTATACGAAGTTCATCGTGGTGGTGGACGACGACGTGAACATCCGCGACTGGAAGGAAGTGATCTGGGCGATCACCACACGCATCGATCCATCGCGCGATACGGTGCTGGTCGATAACACCCCGATCGACTATCTCGATTTCGCGTCGCCGAAGGCGGGGCTGGGATCGAAGATGGGGCTCGACGCCACCAACAAATGGCCCGGTGAAACGGACCGCGAATGGGGCCGGCCGATCACAATGGATGATGCGGTGAAACGGCGCGTCGACGCGCTGTGGGACGAAATCGGCTTTTCCGGAGGGAAGCGTTCATGAACGTTGCGGCGACGGTTTATCGAGGAAATCTGGTTGAAAACACGCACGCCGCGCATGTGGCGGTCGTCGATGCCGAAGGCCGGTTGATCTACGCATTCGGGGACCCGTCACGCATGACGCTTGCGCGCTCGGCGGCGAAACCGGCGCAAGCGCTCGCGGTACTGGAAACGGGCGCGCTGGACCGCTTCGGTTTCGACGACGCCGATCTCGCGTTGATGTGCGCATCGCACAACAGCGAGCCGCGTCACATCGAGCGCACGCGCGCCATGCTGGCGAAGGCCCACGTCACCGAGGCCGATCTTCGATGCGGCGGCCACGCGCCTTTGTCGGACGCGGTCTTGAAGGAGTGGATCAGGCGCGACTTCACGCCGACGGGCGTATGCAGCAATTGCTCCGGCAAACATGCGGGCATGCTGGCGGGAGCCCAGGCGCTGGGCGCGACTGTGATTGACTATCACCTGCCTGAGCATCCGCTGCAGGTCAAGGTGAAACGAACCGTTGCCGAACTCTGCGATCTGCCGGACGACGGCGTGCAATGGGCTATCGATGGCTGCAATTTACCTACGCCGGCGTTCCCGCTGGATCGGCTCGCCCGGCTCTTCATGAAGATGGCGGATGCAGATGCTGATACCGAAACCAACCCGCGCTCGAAAGCCCTGGCCCGCATCTATCGCGCGATGACGACGTACCCGGAACTCGTCGCGGGCGAAGGCCGATTCTGTACCGCGTTGATGCAAGCCTTCGACGGCAATCTGGTCGGCAAAGTAGGCGCCGATGCGAGCTATGCGATCGGCGTGCGTGCTACCGGCGCGCGCGGGTCGCTAGGCATCGCAGTCAAGGTGGAAGACGGCAACACAACGGTGCTTTACGCGATCGTCACGCATGTGCTCGGGCAACTCGACATCGGTCACGAAACGCAGCGCGCGAAACTCGCCGCCTTTGGGAACCCGACAATGCGCAACACGATGGGTATCGAGACCGGACGGCTGGTGGTGTCGGCGCCGCTTGAACGCGTTTAGTTAGTGCACGAACACAGGCGTTCGACCGATTACCCCGCGCGCCGCAGCAGGATGAAAACGCGAAGCCGGACAACCGGCTTCGCTCAATATAAAAAGATCAGGAAGGAAGTCGGGATGCACGTGTTGCCATTGCTGTCTGATGGATTTTTTCTGTCGTTGTCGCTGTGTCTGGATATTGGTATCGCAAACGTCGCGATCATCTCACTGACGCTTTCCCACGGCTTCAAGCCGGGCATGATGATCGGCCTCGGCACCTGTTTCGGCGATCTCGTCTACGCAGCGCTCGCGCTCGCGGGCATGGCTGCGCTACTCCAGTTCGATACCGTGCGCTGGGTCGTATGGATAGGCGGCGCGATCGTACTGCTATTGCTGACCTTCAAAATGGCGCGTGAAGCGCTTTTCCCGGCATCCGCGCCTCCGGTAGAGGGAGAACCGGATCTTGTCCCCACTCCACGACCCTCAAACCTGCGCAGCTTCATGCGCGGCACTCTGCTCGCCGTGTCTTCACCAAGCGCCATCCTCTGGTTCGCCGCCGTGGGCGGTGCGTTGATCGCGAAAGCCGGGGCGACGGGTCCGGCAAGCGCATCGGTGTTTCTCATCGGCTTCTTTTGCGGCGGCCTCGCCTGGACGCTCTTCATCTGCACGCTCGCCAGCCACGGCCGCAAACGCGCAGGGACGGCGTTGCTGCGCGCTTGCCACGTTTTATCGGCGATGTTGTTTGCGTACTTCGCCTACAGCGTGATCGTCAACGGCTATCACGACCTGATCCTGAAGGGCGCGCAGACGTTATGACGCCGCTGGATCATGCAAGGAATTGAGCGTACCGCGCGAGGTCGACATTGCCGCCGCTGACCAGCACGCCCACCCGCTTGCCCTTCACCGGCACGATGTTCTGCAGCACGGCGGCCGCAGCCAGACAACCCGTTGGCTCGACCACCATCTTCATGCGCTGCGCGAAGAACTTCATGGTCTGCACGAGCTGGTCGTCGCTGACGGTCACGACCCGGTCCACGAGGCGCTTCAGGATCGGGAAATTGTATTCACCCACATGCGTGGACGCGGCGCCGTCGGCAATCGTGCGCGGCACGTCTATGTGAACGATCTCACCACGTTCGAGCGACTGCTGCGCGTCGTTGCCCGCCTCCGGCTCCACGCCGATCACCGTGCATGACGGGCTCAGCTCCGCTGCCGCCAGTGCGCACCCGGCGATCAAACCTCCGCCGCCCAGACACACGAACAGATAATCCAGCGGCCCGGTTTCTTCGATAAGCTCTTTCGCCGACGTCCCCTGCCCCGCGATCACATGCGGATGATCGTAGGGCGGAATCAGCGTCATGCCGCGCTCTTGCGCAAGCCTCGCGCCAATCTCCTCGCGATTCTGGGTGTACCGGTCGTACGTGATCACTTCGCCGCCGTACCCCCTTGTGGCTTCCATCTTCGCGGCCGGCGCGTCCTCCGGCATGATGATTGTTGCCTTGATACCGGCGATGCGCGCCGACAGCGCAATTGCCTGCGCGTGATTGCCCGACGAATACGTCAGCACGCCGGCCTGGCGCTGGGACTCGGAGAAATGCGAGATGGCGTTGAACGCACCGCGGAACTTGAAAGCGCCCATGCGCTGGAAGTTCTCGCACTTGAAGAACAGGTTCGCGCCAGTGAGCGCGTCGGCGGTGCGGGAAGTCATCACGGGCGTGCGATGCGCAGCGCCGGCAATGCGTTCTGCGGCGTCGGCGACGTCGGCGTAGGTGGGTGCGGGGAGGATTGACATCGGGACTCAAAGGCGGCGGTTGAGGAGCCTCCATTGTCCCAGCATCGTGGCGCGTTTGGAAAGCTGACCATATGGCCAACGCGGCCGCCTTGATCAGAATGGCGGTTGAAAAACCCGGCGCAAAAAAAGCGCAACCTGACTAGACGCCAGCGTTGCGCTTTTTTGCAGCCAGTCCGATAGTCAGACGATCAGCCAAGCCGATCCAGTCATGTCTGGAATTTCAATGGCGCCAGCCGCCATAACCACCGTGGTAACCGCGATATCCACCATGATATCCGTACCCGTAGCCGCGATAATGACCACGGTAGTACGGACCTCCGCCGTAATAGCCGCCAACTATAACCGGCGCCGGCGCGTAGACCACGGGCGGCGGCGCATAGACAACCGGACCTGGCGCGTAATACACCGGCGGAGGCGGAGCGGCGTACACGGGATAAGCGGGCACCCCAATGCCGATACCCACCGAAACGTGCGCCTGCGCGGCGCTCACAAAGCCCACGCCCAGCGCGGCAGCTGCCAGAACCTGCACTATCTTTTTCACTTTTATTCTCCTCGCCGCGGTCCTGTACACACGACCGGTTACCGCAACGACATGCATTCAATGTAGCTAAAAACCCTGAATCCCACCTTAAGCATTTGTTGCAAATTGCAATATCTACAGTCCTAAAAGTGCGTTTTGTCTGTCGAATTTCAAGCACGCGCACAGCCGCGCCAGCCTTGGCGCACGGGCTTAACGAGATGGATTAAGGGTTTGCTGAGAAAGCCGCCGTTTGGCTGCCAATGTCCGGACGCCATTCCAAATGTCACCAAAGTAATGATTCATTACAATTTGCTTTTAGCGCCCAAAAATGGAAAGCCCCGCCGACCGGAAAGCGTCGAGCGGGGCATCTTCAAAGCGTGCTGCTTTTTCAGGCGAAAGGGATTCGAATCACCCGCTCAGCCCACCTTCACGTACGCGAACTCGCGGGTGACGCTGGGTGGCACGTATGCCCCGCTGATCATGACCCGAGGCGTCAGCCGCTTGCGCTGATCCCACCACTGGCGCCGATGTGTCTGGCTGAGAAAACGCAGGTGTTTCCGATACGCAAAAATACTCATGGCGACCCCCAAACGTTGCAAAACAAGCACTGGCACACATCGGCCAAAAGACCAACCCTGACTGTTCAGGCCCGGAACGCAAGTTTGCTCGAGCCTCGCAAAACCCATTGGCGGCGGAGTTCCACGCCGTTTATATGGCGCAACGCGGTTGCGCGATACTTCATTCTGCGCCGCGATTGCGAAACGTGCATCGCAGCATTTCTATGGAGCAACAACTATGCCTTTTTCAACGATGCCCCGTTTGGGCTTCGTCGGCGCGGGGCGTCTCGCACGCTGTCTCGCGGCCGTCTGGTCGCACGCGGGCTACCCGGTTACCGCGATATCGAGCCGCTCGGCAGCATCGGCACACGAATTTGCAGACGCATTGCCGGAGTGTCTGGTCGCCGATGACGCCAGCGCGGTCACACAGCACGCCGATGTCGTATTTTTAACCGTTCCTGACGACGCCATCGGTGCGACGGCGAACGCATTGCGGCTGGATCATGCCCACGGGGACGCGAAGGCGATCGTGCATTGCAGCGGCGCCACGCCTGTAGATGTCCTCGCATCGGTCGCGGCGCAGGGCGCGGACATCGGCGGATTCCATCCGTTGTTCCTGTTTGGCGGTTTGCCGAGCGACCAGACGCGCATTGCAGGCTGTTCGGTCACGATCGAAGCGAGCGGGCCCTTGCACGACACGCTCACCGCGTTGGTCGAGGCTCTGGGCTGCCATCCGCTGTCCATCCCGCCCGGCGGCCGTCTGCTCTACCACGCCGCGGCGCACTACGCGGCCAGCTTTGCACTGTGCTCGCTGTCGGAGACGGTGATGCTCTGGAAAAAGTTGGGATTCGCCGAAGACGACGCATTGCGTGCAGTCCTGCCGATGCTCGCCGGCACCATCGAAACCGCGCGTGAAAAGGGTTTGCCGGGTGCACTTGCCGGCCCTGTGTCGCGCGGCGACGCGGGTATTGTGATCAAGCAGCTGGCGCTGCTGCAAGACCTCGGCGGCGATCACGCCGCGCTATATGCACTGCTCTCGCGGCGCGCGGTCGCGCTGGCGAAACGGCGCGCGTCGCCTCCGCCCGCACCAGCACTGGACGCGATGTCCCATGCCATCGAACTGGTGTTGAACGGGACCGGGCCGAGCGGCGATTGATTGCCCTGATCCGACACGCAAAGCCGGCCGTTTGGGGGTACCCGTGCGCCGGCGTACGCCAAGCGGCACAAGGCGTCATCAAGCCATGCTATCGTGATGCCCGGCACGCCAATGTGGCAAAGCCGTCGAGGGGTTCGGCCACGGCCGGGCGCAGGCAGGAAGCGATGAAAAAGCGAGGGACAAGCGCTCCAACGCGCAGTTTGGGGCCTGGTTCAAAACCCGGACCCGAGCGTTGACCTCACGCGAGGTTTCGGTTTCGGCTTCGGCCCCCGCCCTCGACGCCAACCCATTCCAGCTACGAGAACGAACAATGATCAAGGTGAGCTTTTTTTATCCGTATCGCGAGAATGCGCCCTTCGATATCGACTACTACTGCACGAGCCATATGCCCTGGGTGGCGGGCTTGCTTGGCGGCGCATTGAAGGGCTGGTCGGCGGATGCAGGTCTTGCGGGCGGCGCGCCGGGTTCCTCGCCCACGTATATCGCAGCGGGCCACCTGCTGTTCGATTCCATCGATGCCTTCACCGCCGCGGTCTCGCCCCATGCGAAAGCTTTTTCCGCGGACATCGTTAATTACTACCCCGACGGTGTTCCGCCGGTTGTGCAGATCAGCGACGTTCGCGCCGGCAGTTGACTAGCAGTTACATGCTGAAGCCGGGCGGTTTGCGTCGCGGCTTTGCTTGCCTTCGTATGACTCCGCGCGGCCTTGAGCGCCGCGTTTTTGCCTTGAAAAGGATTTGAGATGTTCGGCGAGATCGCCCGTTTTCTACTCAACACAATCTTCACGCTGTTCGGCGCTGCGCTGCTGCTGCGCGCCTGGATGCAGGTCGTCCGCATGCCGCCGTACAACCCCGTGTCCAACGCGGTGATGCAAGCCACGAACTGGCTCGTCCTGCCGTTGCGCAAGATCCTGCCGAATGCAAAGACCATCGACTGGGCGAGCATTGTCGCGGCGATCCTGGCTGCAGTGGTATTCGTGATCCTGCTGGTCCTGGTCGCGGGCGTCGATCCCGCCGGACTCGTGCCCATGCTGCCTACGTTGCTGTTGGTCGCGGTGATCACCGTCATCAAATGGGCGCTGAATCTGATCATCTGGATGACGATCCTGATGGCGCTGCTGTCGTGGCTGAACCCGCAGTCCCCGGCCATGCCGCTGCTTTATCAACTTACAGCGCCGTTTCTCGAGCCGCTGCGGCGCGTGTTGCCGCGCATGGGCGGTATCGATTTATCGCCTATCCTGCTGTTCGTGATCGTTCAGGTCCTGCTGATGGTCGTGACGCGGCTGGCCGTGACCATGACCATGTTCGGGGTGTGACCGAAAGGTGTGACCCAAGGGTGTGATTCGGGGGTTCAATCCCCGTCGATCCGGGTAAAGTTGCGGTGGACGGGGTATTCCGCGTAAAATCGCGGTCTCTGCGGGCGTCGTATAATGGCAATACCCTAGCTTCCCAAGCTAGAGCCGTGGGTTCGATTCCCATCGCCCGCTCCAGTTTTCTCGCGCAAAAAGCCGCCTTCGAAAGGCGGCTTTTTGATTTACAGCAGCGCCAGCTTTGCCTCGCGTTTGCCGCAAGCTCCGCTCAACCCCAAAACCCGCGTCCTTTTTCGATGATCCACGATCCCACGCCCGACCAAGACGAGTTCAACGAAAGCGAAGCCACGGAACCGGCCGGCACGCTTCGTCATCGGCGGATTCGCAGCTTCGTCACGCGCGCGGGACGGGTATCGACGGGACAGCGTCGCGCGCTCGATGAATTCGGACCGCGCTTTGTCGTGCCCTACGCGCCGCAGCCGCTCGACTGGAACACCGCGTTCGGCCGCCAGGCGCCGCGCATACTGGAAATCGGCTTCGGCATGGGCGCGACTACTGCGGAAATTGCGTCAGCACGCCCTGCCGACGACTTTCTCGGCGTCGAGGTCCATGAACCGGGCGTGGGCGCGTTGCTGAAACTGATCGGCGAACAGGAGCTGACGAACATTCGCGTCGTCCAGCACGACGCCGTGGAAGTGCTCGAACACATGATCGCGCCGGACAGCCTTGACGGTGTCCATATCTATTTCCCTGATCCGTGGCACAAGGCGCGCCACCATAAACGCCGGCTCATCCAGCCGAAATTCGTTGCGCTGCTTGTTTCGCGGCTCAGGCCGGGCGGGTATATCCATCTCGCCACTGACTGGCAGAACTATGCCGAACAGATGCTCGAAGTGCTGTCGGCGGAATCCGCGCTGGAAAACACAGCCGGCTCGGATTACGCTCCCCGTCCCGATTACCGGCCTGTGACCAAGTTTGAACGCCGTGGCTTAAAGCTCGGTCACGGAGTGTGGGATCTGGTGTTCAGGCGCCGCTGAACGACAGATCAAATCCGTCGGCCCAGACAAAAACAGGCCGTTCCAACTCACGTTGGAACGGCCTGTTTCGTATGCGCTTGCGGACTTCGAGCCGGACGTCGAGTCTTAACTCTAGCCTTTCCGAACAGCTTCAAAAACCGCGGCTTATCACTCCGCCCAACTCAACCCACCGCTATACCCGACAATCAAAATCAGCAGCCCGAACCCTATCCGATACCATGCGAACGCGGTGAAATCGTGGGTGGCAACGTACCGCAACAGCCATCGAATACATACAAATGCGCTGACAAACGCAGCCACCAGCCCAACGATAAACAAGCCAAGCGAATCGACGGAGAGCGTGCGCCACTCCTTCGCCAGTTCGTAAAGCGTGGCGCCGAAAATAATTGGAATGGCGAGGAAGAAGGAAAACTCGGTGGCAACCTTGCGTTCCAGCCCGAACAACATCCCGCCAATAATCGTCGACCCCGAGCGGGACGTGCCCGGAATCAGCGCGAAACATTGGGCGAGCCCGACTTTGAAGGCATCGCCGTAGGAGAGATCGTCCACCGACGTCACCCTCGGCGCGACATTGCGCTCGCGATGCCGCGCTTCCGCCCACAAGATGACGACCCCACCCACGATCAGCGCCACGGACACCGGCACCGGTGCGAACAAAACGGCTTTAATGTGCTTTTCGAACAGCAAGCCGAGCACAACCGCCGGAATGGTCGCGATGATCACGTTCAACGTGAAGCGGCGCGCCTTGGGCTGGGTCGGCAACCCCGCCACGACCGAGCCGATCTTGCGCCGGTATTCCCAGACAATCGCGAGGATCGCGCCGAACTGGATCACGACGTCGAAGGTCTTGGCCTGTGCGTTCGTGAAATTCAGCAGACTGCCGGCAACAATCAGGTGCCCCGTGCTCGATACCGGCAAAAACTCGGTCAAACCCTCCACCACACCCAGAATCAGCGCTTTGCAAAACAGAATCCAGTCCATCGCCCCGCCCTTTTGGCATAGTCTGGCTGTCACCAGCCAATCGTTCGGGCATGCGCATACCGGATTGCGCCGGAAAAACTACTTCTCGACGATCTGAACGCGTATGCCGTTTGTAAGGACAGTGATTGTACCGGGTTCGTAATTAACTCCGGCAAATTGTAATTGTTCGGGCTTGAATGTGTAGATGGGGTAACGGTCCAGGAACTGGGTCGCCATGACCGCGCCGACCGCGTTGATCTGCTGGCTGTATTGCGCAGCGTCGCCTGCGACCTGCGAGCCGTCGACCGTCGGCGACACCAAGATGACCGAGTGGCTGGCGGCATCGTAAGCAAGCTGACTGGAAAGGGTAAACACGCCGGTGACCGGATTGGGCATGAACGGCGTGGCAAGCCGCGCGTCCAGCCGAACGGTTATTCGGTTCCGATCGGGCGCGAGGCCCACCAGCGGATTGCTCAGCGTGACATCGAAGATCTGCGAGGCCGTGCGTTGCAGCGGAAACTTGCGCTGCACCGCGTCCTGGACCTGCGACTGGCTGAACGTATAGTGATCGGGGATGAACGGAAATATCGCGGCGGCGCATCCCTGGGTTCCCAGCGCCACCACGCCCGCGCCGCCGACGGCCGCGAGCAGGAACCGGCGCCGCTTCGGCGCAACGGCTTGAGTCATGCGAAATTCTCCAGTGACTTGATGAGCATTCGACCGGCTAGGCGCGCTCGGGTTGCGTATCGATTTCAAGTTGCGTGAGCCAGGCCAGCGCGTAAGCACGCGTGTCACCGCACATGGACTCCGATGGCTGCAAGCCCGAGCAGCAGGCCGGCCTGCGTGGATCGCCGAAAATCGCACAGCGCAGATCCGCGCCAAGCTGGACGCAGCGCACACCGGCCGGCTTGCCGTCGGGCATGCCGGGAATCGCGCTCGAAATCGACGGCGCGATACAGCATGCACCGCAACTTTCGCGGCATGCGTGAACGGAATTCGAATGCTGGGCAGTGGACATCGTTTCGGGCTGTTTGATGACTTCGAGTGGCTGCAGTACGGGCGGCAACCCGGCATTGTGCCACTGCGCGCGGCTGCGGCGTTATCACGCAAGAAACAGGGAAACGGGTCCGCTAGACTCGGCGCACCTTGGTCCAAGTCCGTCCGCAATGTCCCTCTTCCGCCCCGATCTGCTCACCAAATACGACGCGGCCGGTCCGCGCTACACGTCGTATCCCACCGCCGTTCAATTCACCGACACCTTCGATCCGGCCCATTACCATCGGGCCGCGGCGGACCCGGGAGCGGCATCGGCGGATCTTTCGCTCTACTTCCATATTCCGTTCTGCGACACCGTCTGCTTCTATTGCGGCTGCAACAAGATTGCTACAAAAAATCGTGCGCACGCGCGTCCGTATCTTGATCGGCTGAAACGCGAAATTGTGCTGCAGGCCGAATGTTTCGATACCACCCGCCCCGTCTCGCAATTGCATTGGGGCGGTGGCACGCCGACGTTTTTGTCGCACGACGAAATGGCCGAACTCATGGCCGCGACCGCTGACTCGTTCCGCTTGCTGCCCGATGCCCAGGCCGAGTATTCGATCGAGGTCGATCCGCGCGAGGCATCGGCGGAAACAATCGGCGTGTTGCGCGACCTGGGTTTCAACCGGCTGAGCTTCGGCGTGCAGGACTTTGATCTGCGCGTGCAGCAAGCGATCAATCGCGTTCAGCCGTTCGAGACGACGCAGACCGTCATGTCGGCAGCACGGGCCGAGGGTTTCAAATCGATAAGCGTCGACCTGATCTACGGGTTGCCATATCAAACTGTGGAGAGCTTTAGCCGGACGCTCGACACGATCATCGCGCTCGCTCCCGACCGGCTTTCGGTGTTCGGCTATGCCCATATGCCGACTGTTTTCAAGATGCAGCGGCAAATGGATGAAGCCACGTTGCCCTCGCCGGCCGTGCGTCTGGCGATTCTCGAACGGGTTATCGAGAAACTGACTCAGGCGGGGTACGTGTATATCGGGATGGATCATTTCGCGCTGCCACACGATGAACTCGCTGTCGCGCAGCGAGCGGGCACGCTGCATCGGAATTTTCAGGGTTACAGCACCCAGGCGGATTGCGATTTGATTGGCCTTGGCGTTTCTTCCATTGGCAAGGTCGGTGATGTCTACGCGCAAAACGCCAAGGACATGGCCGGTTACGCCGCGGCGATCGATCGCGGTGAGCTCGCCATTGCACGAGGCGTGCATCTAAGCGCGGATGATCGGCTGCGACGCGACATCATCACTGAAATCATGTGTCAATTTTCTCTGCGCTTTGATGCGTTCGAAGCGGCTTATGGGATTCGGTTCAAAGCCGCTTTTGCCAGTGAGCTGGAGCGCTTGAAATCGCTTGAAGCCGATGGGCTCGTCAAGGTGAACCACGATGGAATCGATGTCCTCCCCGCCGGGCGCCTGCTTGTTCGTAACGTGGCCATGATCTTCGACCGGTATCTCGCCGGGAACACAACTCGACGGTTTTCACGGACCATTTGATCGCGGGGCGTCAAGGTTGAGACCGGCTTTGCAAAAAATGGCCCTCTACAACTTTGCCGCCCGCCAGCCTTAAATGCGCTATCGTGCGGCGTGCTTCACGCTCCACTGACTAGCAATGCATCCATCGAAAAAACGGAACCTCGTTCTCGCGGTAATCGTCGTCATAATCGTGCTGGCGCTTGGCATCACTCACACGCTCAGGAAGCGTGCGAGCGTTACCGCCTCGCCAACTTCGGCTTCGTCCTCGGCGGCCGAATCCGTCATCGAATTCACTCCCGGTGACCTGAGCGTGCTCACGCGTCGCACACTATCAGAAATGCTGCCGCTCACCGGCTCGCTACGCGCCGTCACTCAAGCCGCCGTCAAGGCGAAAGTGGCCGGCTCGGCGCTCGACGTGCGCGTCCGCGAAGGTGACACAGTCAAAGCAGGACAAATACTCGCCTCCATCGACGCCCGCGACTACGCCGCGCGCGCCGAGCAATCCCGCGGGCAAATGGCGGCCATGGCCGGCCAGCTCGATATCGCGAAACAAACGCTCGAGAACAATCGCGTGCTGGTCGAAAAAGGCTTCATATCGAAGAACGCATTCGATACCGCCCAAAGCCAGTACGCCATCGCCGCCGCCAATCTCGCAGCCGCCCGCGCCGCGCTGGCGTCATCGAATTTGTCGGTGGCGGACACCGTCGTGCGTGCACCGTTCAACGGCCAGATTGCGTCGCGCAGCGTCGAACCCGGCGAACGTGTGGCCGTCGACAGCAAATTGTTCGATGTCGTCGACCTGTCCCAGCTCGAACTCGAAGCGCCCGTGCCCGTGGGCGAAATCGGCCGCGTTCGGATCGGCCAGCCCGTATCGATTCGTTTCGATGGCGTCGATGCACCCGTCGCCGCCGCCGTCACGCGCATCAATCCCGCCGCGCAGCCGGGTTCGCGCTCGATCATGATCTATATCCAGGTGGCCAATCCTACTGCCACGTTGCGCGTTGGCATGTTCGGCACGGGCAGCGTGACGGTGGGCAGCACCCCGAACGCGCTGGTGGTGCCGGCATCGGCGGTGCGCACGGACGGCGCGAACCACAGCGTCTACGCGCTCTCCGGCGGCAAGCTCGTCGAAGTTCCCGTCGCCACGGCCGCCACCGGCGACGCCGATGGCGCGAGCTGGACCCAACTCGTCAATCCGCCGCTCAAGGAAGGCCAGCAGGTCGTGAAAAATAACCTTGGCGCGCTACGCATCGGCAGCACGGTGCGCATGGTCGGGCAAGCCACGGCGGCTTCCATGCCCGCTGCTCAATAGCGGAGCCGCAAGCCATGTGGTTCACGCGCATCAGCATCAATAACCCCGTGTTCGCCGCCATGATGATGGCGGCGTTTCTCGTGATCGGCCTGTTCTCGTACGAGCGGCTGAAAGTCGACCAGTTTCCGGATATAACCTTTCCCGTGGTCGTCGTCCAGACGGCGTATCCGGGGGCATCGCCGGAATCGGTCGAATCCGACGTCACCCGCAAGATCGAGGAAGCGGTCAACACGATTAGCGGCATCGACGAAATTTCATCGCACTCCTACGACGCGTTGTCGGTCGTGATCGTCCAGTTCGATCTCTCGGTCAACGTCATGCAGGCCGCGCAGGACGTCCGCGACAAGGTGGCGCTGATCCGGCCGGATCTGCGCGACGGCGTGAAGGAACCGCGCGTTTTGCGCTATGACCCGGCCGACATGCCGATCGTCACAGTTGCCGTTTCCAACGCGCCGGGCGCCGCGCTGAGCACGCGCGACCTCACGACCGCCGCCGACCAGATCGTGCGCAAGCGCCTGGAAACGGTGCGCGGCGTGGGCTCGGTGAGCATTGTGGGCGGCGTGAAACGGCAGGTTCGGATCGATGTCAGTCCGGATCGGCTGCAGGCGCTTTCTGTAGGCGTGGATCAGGTGATTCGCGCCGTGCAGAACGAGAATCAGGAGATCCCGGCAGGGCCGCTGACGTCGGCGGGGATTGAGCAGACGGTGCAGGTGAAGGGCCGCTTCCAGACGCCCGATGACTTCAAACGGATTATTGTCGCGCGTCGCGGCGCGTCGAATGCAGGGCATGCCGTCACGCTGGATCAGGTGGCACAAGTGGTCGACGGCCAGGAAGAACCCGACAGCATGGCTCTGCTGAACGGTAATCGTGCGCTGTTTTTATCGGTGGTGAAGGCGCAGGGCGAGAACACAGTGGACGTGGCGCACGGCATCCGGGCCGAAGTCGCGGCGCTGCAAAAGTCGCTGCCACCGGGCGTCAAGCTCGATATCACCGACGACTCGTCACTCAATATTGAAAACAGCGTGAACGAAGTCAAGGGCACGTTGCTCGAGGGCGCGCTGCTGACCATCGCGATCGTGTTCCTGTTCCTCGGCTCGTGGCGCAGCACCGTCATCACCGGCCTTACGCTGCCGATCGCGTTGATCGGCACGTTTGCGTTCATGTTCGCGGCCGGGTTCACGATCAACGTCATCACGCTGATGGCGTTGTCGCTGTGCGTGGGCTTGCTGATCGACGACGCGATCGTGGTGCGCGAGAACATTGTCCGTCATGTGCGGCTTGGCGCGGATCACCGCACGGCCGCGCTCGATGGCACGAAGGAAATTGCCCTCGCCGTGCTCGCCACGACGTTTTCGATCGTTGCCGTGTTCCTGCCGGTAGGTTTTATGAGCGGCATCATCGGCCGCTTCTTTCACCAGTTCGGCGTGACGGTTGCGGCCGCCGTGCTGATCTCGATGTTCGTCTCGTTCACGCTCGACCCCATGCTCTCGTCGATCTGGCCCGATCCCGCGCTGCACGTGCGTGGCACACGCCATCTCGCACGCTTGCTGGCCTTCTTCGAACGCGGCGTGGAACGGCTCGCGCAGTTCTATCGGCGGCTGCTTGGCTGGTCGCTCAGGCATCGCATCACCACGCTGTCGGTCGCGGCTGCGACTTTTTTTGGCAGTCTGTTCCTCGTTCCGCTGGTCGGCACCGAGTTCGTACCGGCCGCCGATTTTTCCACTACGCAGATTGGCCTGAACACGCCCGTGGGGACGTCGCTGGAAGCGACCGCCGACAAAGTCCGGCAGGTCGAAGCAGCGCTCGCGTCATACCCTGAAGTGCGTTATAGCTACGCCACCATCAACTCCGGCAACGCGCAAGGCAAGAACAACGCGCTGATCACCGTGCGCCTGAAAGAGCGGCGCGAACGTACCCGTGGCGTGCAGGAATTGAACCAGGTGTTCCGCACGCGCCTGCAGCGCATTGCCGGGATCGTGGTGACCGAGATCGGCATGCCCGACGGCGCCGGGTCCACCAAAGCCGTGCAGTTCAGCCTGCAAGGCGACAACCTGGACGAACTCCGGCGTTTGTCCGCCGAAGCACAACAGCGCTTGCGGAAGATTCCCGGCCTCGTCGATCTGGATGCGAGCCTGAAGGACGACAAACCGGTTGTGGCCATCGACGTTCGTCGCGAACTCGCGTCAGACCTGGGCGTGGGCGTCGCCGAAGTCGGTCAGGCACTGCGCCCGCTGCTTTCGGGAGACGCCATCAGCACATGGCGCGCGCCCGACGATCAGGATTACGACGTGAGCGTGCGCTTGCCCTCAGCACAACGCCGCAACGTTGACGACCTGTCAAAGCTCATGATTGCCACCAGCCGCACCGACGCCAACGGCGCGCCGATACTCGTGCCCTTGCGACAGGTCGCCGCGATCACCGAGACGACCGGGCCCGATGTGATCAGCCGGCGGGATTTGTCGCGGGAAGTCGAGATTTCGGCGAACGTCATGGGACGATCGCCTGGCGAAGTCGCCGCCGATGTGAAGAAAACCCTCGACGAAATGCGCCTTCCCGCAGGCTACCGATACCGTTTCGGCGGCTCGACCAAAAGCATGAACGAGTCGTTCATTTATGCGGTCCAGGCGTTGGTGCTCGCGGTGATCTTCATCTACATGATCCTGGCGTCGCAATTCGGCAGTTTCCTGCAACCGCTCGCGATCATGACGTCCCTGCCGCTCACGCTGGTGGGCGTGCTGCTCGCGTTGCTGCTGTTCGGCAGCACGCTCAACATGTTCTCGATCATCGGTTTCATCATGCTGATGGGCCTTGTCACGAAAAACGCGATCCTGCTTGTCGACTTCGCAAATCAGGCGCGTCGTGGCAGCCTGCTCGACGCGACGGGCAAAGGCCACCCGATGACCCGCACCGACGCGTTGCTGGAAGCGGCACGCGTCAGGCTTCGACCGATCCTGATGACCACGCTCGCGATGATCTTCGGCATGCTGCCCCTTGCGCTGGGCCTGGGCGAAGGCGGCGAACAACGCGGCCCGCTCGGCCAGACGGTGATTGGCGGCGTAATCACCTCGTCTTTGTTGACGCTGGTGGTTGTGCCGGTGGCTTATACGGTCCTTGATGATTTCGGCGCATGGGTGACGAGAAAATGGCGGCGCGGTGCGAAGGGGGAGACACACCCTGCGCCTCCCGAACGTTCTCGCGATATTCCCGCCGAGGTGGACCGCGTGCTTTGACGCGATTGCGGCGCCGCGGGAATTCGCTTTACGTTCGAGGTCGCGTTGGCGAAGTCGCCGCATTCACCGCCGGCTATTTCTTTGTGAGCGCCGCACTTTCCCCACTCTCCCCGCTTTCCACCTTGACCTTGCGGGGCCGCCCGCCACGCGCGCCGTTCGCGCGGGCCGCAGCCGCTTTGGATTCACTGCGGCTGGCCCCTCCTTGCTTGCCCAGCCGCCTGGCCATGAACGATCGCGACCCCAGCACGCCGGCAAGTAGTGGCGCCACGAGAATGTCGGCGTCGACGGCAGGAAAATACAGACCCGTGCCGGACGCCGTGATTTCGATCGTGATCAGGTCGGTGTCCGAAGCATTTTCCAAACCCTGAATAATCCGTGCGGGAATCGCGAACAACGCGCCATTCGACAGTTCGATTGCCACCCTGCCGTCCACCGGGTTGAACGACGCAGAGGTCGCGACCGGATTTTCAGCAACGTGCTTGCTCATGCGCGCTTCGGCTTCGCGCAGTTGGTGTTCGGTGATATCAACTAAAGCAGTCATGAAGTGTTTTCCATTCAGTGCACAGCGAGCCGACTACGTTTTGCATCCGGCGAGCGAAAGTATTTACATCAACGTGCGAGAAACCGTGATTCTTTTGCAAGCTCGGCGGTCCCGCCGGACAGTGCAGGTTGAAAATGGCGTGTTGCTTGCCATCAAGCAGATGCACGTGGGCAGGTTGATGGTCGTTTAAATAAATCACGACGCGGGCAGCGCCGATGCGGAAAATCGTTGGCATGCAGTCACTCTATCCGTAAGTTGTGCGCAAGTAAACCCAAACGCTTAGGTTTTTGAAGGGCTGTTGTTTTCCACCGCAAAAGACCGTCTCTGCAGGGACCAGCCAAGCTTAGGCAGGAAGCACTCATGGCGCTATCAGCCGAATGGGAGAGGACCCCGGTTTATCAAGGGCCACGCGTGCAGCGTCGAGTATTTATTACTTGGCTGGCTTAGAATGACAGCCACTTTTGGGCAAGTTACATCAGGCGTTTCATCGGCCTTTGGTACGGCAATGCCACAAGGCCGCGGTGCGAAGATCACTCACCGCGCCGCATCGCGCTCGGTGCAGCACGCCCGTCCTTGCCCATTTTGCAGCCCGTCAAGCCACCGGTTTCTCTCGACATCATGCCCATCACATCGCCTCAGTTCGCGCCTCTCGCACAACTCGCCACCGCGCTCCGTGACGGTAAAACGACCAGCCGGGAGTTGCTGGAGCTGGCGCTCGATCGCATTGCGGATCCTTCGGGGCAGGGAGCGGTTTCCTTCCTGCATGTCGATGCAGAGCGTGCCCGCGCCGCCGCTGACGCCCACGATGCATTGCGCCGTGCGGGCACCGTCCTCTCGCCGCTGGCGGGCATTCCGATCTCGATCAAGGATCTCTTCGATATCGAAGGCCAGGTGACAAGAGCCGGTTCGCGCATACTGGCCGGCGCGCAGCCGGCCAAGGCCGACGCTGTCGCGGTTGCCCGGCTGCGGCGAGCAGGTGGCGTGATCGTCGGGCGCACCAACATGAGTGAATTCGCGTTCTCCGGGCTCGGACTGAACCCGCATTACGGAACGCCGCACTCGCCGTATCGAAGCAATGTTGCGGGCGACGAGCGGATCGCCGGGGGCTCTTCATCAGGCGCTGCCGCGTCGCTGGCCGACGGTATGGCCGCCATCGCGCTCGGCACCGACACCGGCGGCTCCATCCGCATCCCGGCTGCGCTCTGCGGACTCACCGGCTTCAAGCCGACCGCCGCCCGCGTGCCCACACAAGGCGGCGTGCCGCTGTCCAGCACGCTCGACTCGTTCGGGCCGATCGGGTCGTCGGTGGCGTGCTGCGCGCTTGTCGACCGCATCCTGGCCGGCCGCGACTCCGCCGTCCCTGCGACCCGGCCGCTGGACGGCGTGCGACTTGGCGTGCTGACGAACTACGTCATGGACGGTGTCGACGAAACGGTCGCCAGTGCCTACGCCGCGGCAATCGGGCATCTGTCGGCGGCGGGTGCGCTGGTGGAAGACGTGCGTTTCGCGCCGCTCGAGCAGCTTGCCGAGGTCAATCGCTTCAGCTTCGCGTCAATCGAGGCTTACGCATGGCATCGGCCACTTTTGCAGGCGCATGCCGATGAATACGATCCCCGCGTACGCGTGCGGATCCTGAAAGGCCAGCCCGCCAGCGCGGCTGATTACATCGACTTGCTGCAGGCGCGCGCCGCGATGATCGAGCAGGCGCGTGCGCTGTGGCAGCGGTTCGACGCCATCGTGTGCCCGACCGTGCCGGTCGTGCCGCCGCGTGTGGCCGACCTCGAACACGACGACGAAGCGTTCGGCCGAACCAATGCGCTGATCCTGCGCAACCCCTCCGTTTTCAATTTCCTCGATAGTTGCGCGTTGTCGCTGCCGTGCCATCCACGGGGAGAGGCGCCGGTCGGCCTCATGCTGGCCGGGTCGCCGTTCGGCGACGACGCGCTGCTCTCCATCGGCCGCGCCGTTGAAGCTGTACTCGAAACCACGCGCTGAACCGCTCATGCCGCGCCTGAAACCGTCCGGCGACCGCGATCGCGATAGAATTCCGTCGCCGGATGTGCCCTTCCAGGTGTTTTTTCTCGAACAATTCGGAAAATATGAATAACTCCTTGAATCATTTCACCATGCACCAAGACGATCGCGTGATTCGCCGCGAACGACGATTGCTGGTCTTGCTCGCTGTGATTTCCCTGGGGCTCGTTGGAGGAGCGCTCTATCTTCAGTTCGTGAAAGGTGAAGATCCCTGCCCGCTTTGCATCATTCAACGCTACTTTTTCGTGCTGATCGCGGTCTTTGCGTTGCTCGGCGCCTCGTTCCGGGGATGGCGCGGGATCGCGTTGCTCGAATCGCTGGTTGCGCTGTCCGCGCTCGGGGGCGTGGTAGCAGCCGGCCGGCACGTTTATGTGCAGGCGCATCCAGGATATAGCTGCGGGTTTGATGCCCTCCAGCCCGTCGTGGACTCTCTTCCGCCCGCGCAATGGCTGCCCCAGGTGTTCAAGGTCGCGGGACTTTGCGAGACGCCCTATCCGCCCATTTTCGGACTTTCGCTTCCGCAATGGGGTCTTATTGCGTTTGGGGTGATATTCCTGTCCGTCGCCGGCAGCTTGCTGGGCAAGCGCAGGTTGCGCGCTGGTTGAGTATGTAAGGCGAGCGGTTCGGATCTTCGTCGGACTGCTCCCCTTACCGCAAAAACTGGAGCCGCGCTGCGTGGCGGCCCGTAAGCCTTTCCAATGGACGGTTGTTACTCAGTTATATATTTGCAGCGCCACCGCGCGCGAACGGCCACTGCCTTTGTCCAAGACGCCAGGCGCCAAAGCCGTCTCATCGCTATCCCTCGCACTCCCTCTGTATACCGTTTGGTCGCCTACCCCGCCCACCCTCATTCGGCCGTTCGCATAGTCTTGATACGCTTACCGGAATATTTTTGAGATATTGCGGTGATATCGTTATTTATGGATGGCGATCCACGTGCGCTCTTTCGACCTGGTTTCTTTCGACTCCTGACGCCGATTTCGCGTAACGCGCGCCCGATCCGCAGTGTCCTGGACTTGTATATGACAACGCAAACCATCCGGTTCTTCCAGCACGACGCCCTGCGCGAAGTGCACGACGTACCTGCCTCACGTACGGTGCTCCAGCATTTGCGCGAGCATGACCAATGCACCGGCACGAAAGAGGGATGCGCGGAAGGCGATTGCGGCGCCTGTACGGTGGTGATCGGTGAACTCGATGCAGAAGGCCAGCCCGTCCTCAAGGCCGTCAACGCCTGTATCCAGTTCATGCCGACGCTCGACGGTCGCGCGCTCTTCACGGTTGAAGACCTGCGCGCGAAAGACGGCACGCTGCATCCGGTCCAGCAGGCCATGGTCGATTGCCACGGCTCGCAATGCGGCTTCTGCACGCCCGGTTTTGTGATGTCGATGTGGGCGCTTTATCAGAACCAGCCCGCCGATGCCGGCCTGCCCACGCGCGACGAAATCAACACCGCCCTCTCCGGCAATCTCTGCCGCTGCACAGGTTATCGGCCGATTGTGGATGCATCGCAGAAAATGTTTGAGTATCCTCGCGCGCCGCTTGATCGCGACCAGCTCAAACGCCAGCTCGAAAGCATCCAGCGCAAGACAACACTCGAATACTCGGCGCCCGACGCACGCGGCGCCGCATTCGGCCAACCGACATTCTTTGCTCCCGTCTCGCTCGCTGAATTCGCCCGCTTGCGCGCCGACCATCCGGACGCACGCATCCTGGCGGGCAGCACTGACGTCGGCCTGTGGGTCACCAAGCAATTCCGCAATCTCGGCGACATGCTGTATATCGGCAATGTGACCGAACTCAAGTCGATCACCCGCGACGGGCAATGGCTGAGCATCGGCGCTGCGGCCTCGCTTGAAGATTCATACGCCGCGCTCTCAGCCGTTTATCCGGAACTCGCGGAATTGTGGACGCGCTTTGCGTCAAGGCCTATCCGCAACGCCGGCACGCTCGGCGGCAACGTCGCGAACGGCTCGCCCATCGGCGATTCCATGCCGGCGCTGATCGCTTTGGGTGCCGAAATCGTGCTGCAGAAAGCCGCTAAAGTCCGCACGATGCCGCTCGATGCCTTCTATCTGGGCTATCAAAAGTCCGCGCTTGAAACGGGCGAATTTGTCGCGGGAGTTCGCGTACCGTTGCCATCGGCGAAACTGCGCTTTCGGACCTACAAGGTCTCCAAGCGCTATGACCAGGACATCTCGGCTGTGTGCGCCGCGTTCGCCGTGACGCTCGACGGCACCCGCGTGAGCACCGCGCGTTTCGCGTTCGGCGGCATGGCGGCCACGCCAAAACGGGCATCGAATGCGGAAGCCGTGCTGGTGGGCGAAGAGTGGAACGAGGTCAACGTGAAAGCCGCGATGCGCGCGCTGGACGTCGACTTCCAGCCGCTCACCGACATGCGGGCGTCAAGCGACTACCGCAGCAAGGTGGCGCGCAACGTGCTGTGGCGTTTTTTCCTCGAGACCCGTGAGGATTCGCCGCTCGCACTGCGCGACGTCAACGCGTTCGCATTCGACGTGCAATGCGCGACATGACGTCACACCAAGTTCCGAGGACCACGCGATGAACAAGCGTACCGATCCCCTTCACATCGACCGTGCCGCGGCTGATGCACTTGCGTTGCACGCCGCGACGCAAAAGCCGGAACCCGCAGCGATCGGCGTCAGCTTGCCGCACGAATCGGCGTCGCTGCATGTCAGCGGCGAAGCGACTTACGTTGATGACATCGGCGAGCTGCGCGGCACCCTGCACGCGGCGCTCGGTCTGTCGCGGCATGCGCATGCCCGCATTGTCTCGATCAACCTCGACCTGGTTCTGGCCGCGCCCGGCGTGATTGCCGTGTTCACCGCCGACGACATCCCCGGCGAGAACAATTGCGGCCCCGTTCTCCACGACGACCCGATCCTCGCGAAAGATGAAGTGCTGTACCTGGGACAACCGGTGTTCGTGGTTATCGCCGAAACGCACGATCTCGCGCGCCGGGCGGCAGCGCTTGCCAAAAGCGAAGAAGTGATCCGATACGAAGCGCGCGAAGCCATCCTCACGCCGCGCGACGCGAAAGCAAAACAGCAGTTCGTTCTGCCGCCGCTGCACCTGAAGCGCGGCGATCCGGACGGAAAAATGGCTGCGGCGGCGCATCGGTTGCAGGGGGAATTTGAGGTTGGCGGGCAGGAACAGTTCTATCTCGAAGGGCAGGTTGCGTATGCCATTCCAAAGGAACTCGACGGCTTGCTCGTCTACAGTTCCACGCAGCATCCGAGCGAAATGCAGCATCTGGTCGCGCATATGCTCGACTGGCCGACGCATAACGTCATCTGCGAATGCCGCCGGATGGGCGGCGGTTTCGGCGGCAAGGAATCGCAGTCGGGGATCTTCGCGTGCATCGCATCGCTGGCGGCGCATTTGCTGCATCGGCCGGTGAAATTGCGCGCGGATCGTGACGACGACTTCATGATCACTGGCAAACGGCACGACGCGATCTACACCTACGAAGCCGGCTTCGATGACGACGGCCGCCTGCAAGGCGCACGCGTTGAAATTGCGTTGCGCGCGGGTTATTCGGCGGACCTGTCGGGTGCGGTCGCGACCCGCGCCGTCTGTCACTTCGACAACGCGTACTACCTGCAAGACGTCGATATCACCGCGCTCTGCTGCCGCACCAACACGCAGTCGAACACGGCCTTTCGCGGTTTCGGCGGTCCGCAAGGCGCGCTGGTGATGGAAATCATGATGGATGAAATCGCGCACCGGTTGAAGCGCGATCCCGTCGATGTCCGTCGCGTGAACTACTACGGCATCGCCGAGCGCAACGTGACGCCTTACGGCCAGACCGTGGAAGACAACATCATCGCGCCGCTGACCGACGAGCTGGTGGCATCGAGTGATTATGTGCAGCGGCGCAACGCAATCGCCGCGTTCAACCAGACGAGTCCCGTGCTCAAGCGCGGCATCGCGTTCACGCCGGTCAAGTTCGGCATCTCGTTCAACGTGCCGTTCCTGAACCAGGCGGGCGCGCTAGTGCATGTCTATAAAGACGGCTCCGCGCTTGTGAATCATGGCGGCACCGAGATGGGCCAGGGCCTGAACACCAAGGTCGCGCAGGTCGTGGCGAATACGCTGGGCGTGGCGTTGTCGCGGGTGCGCGTGACCGCCACCGATACCTCGAAGATCGCGAATACATCGGCCACTGCTGCGTCCACCGGCAGCGACCTGAACGGCAAGGCGGCCGAAGCCGCCGCGCTCACCATTCGCGGACGGCTCGCGGAACTCGCCGCGAAGCAGCTGGGCGGACGCGCGGAAGACGTGCGTTTTCACGATGGCGTGGTCGAGTCGAACGGCGGCCAGATGCCTTTCGATCAACTGGTCGGGGCGGCTTATTTGTCGCGTGTGCAATTGTGGTCGGACGGTTTTTACGCGACGCCCAAGGTCAACTGGGATTCGAAAACGCTGACGGGCCAGCCGTTCTACTACTTCGCGTACGGCGCGGCGATCTCGGAAGTGGTCGTGGACACGCTCACCGGCGAGTGGCGCCTGCTGCGCGCCGACATCCTCCACGACGCGGGGCAGTCGATCAATCCTGCGCTCGATATCGGCCAGGTGGAGGGCGGTTTCGTCCAGGGCATGGGGTGGCTGACAACCGAAGAACTCTGGTGGAATCGCGACGGCCGTCTGATGACGCACGCGCCATCCACGTACAAGATTCCATCGGTGAGCGACATTCCCGCTGCAATGAACGTCGCCCTCTACGATAACCAGAACGTCGAGCCGACCGTGTTCCGTTCGAAAGCCGTGGGCGAACCGCCGTTGCTGCTCGGCTTCTCGGTTTTGCTGGCGATCCGCGCCGCGGTGGCGTCGGTCGCGCCTGATTCAATCGATGCCCCCGTATTACGCGCCCCGGCTACTCCCGAGTCGATCCTGAATGCGCTTGACGCACAGGCCGCGAAGATTCAAGCCGCGACGACTCCGGACGAAGCTCAACCCGCACCGGTCAACTAATCAACCAGGAACCCATTCGATGCAAGCCTGGCTACACGATCTGCAACACCTCCTCGCACACGGCGACCCCGTCGTGCTGGTGACGGTCGCGCGCGTGGAAGGCTCGGCGCCGCGCGAAGCGGGCACGAAGATGATCGTCACACGTGACGATGCACGCCACACCATCGGCGGCGGGCATCTGGAATGGAAGGCGATTGAAACCGCGCGGCAAGTGCTGAAAGATGGCGCCCGCAGTCCGCACATGCGACGGCTTGAACGTTTCGCGCTCGGCCCAAGCCTCGGTCAATGCTGCGGCGGTGCGGTCGTGGTTGCGTTCGAACGGCTGGATATCGGCGATCTTGCCTGGGTCACGTCGTTGAACAAACGCATGGCGCAGGGATTATCGACGGTGCGCAGCGTCGGCTTCGGCCCAATTCCCGACGGCGTGATGATCTCCGACCCGGAACCGGGCATGACCGGCCCCGATTGCCTGCTCTGGGACGGCGCGGGTTTCGACGAAAGCGGCTCGCTGCTCACCGAAACCATTGCAGTACGCGACTTTCCGGTGGTGCTGTTCGGTGCGGGTCACGTGGGCGCGGCACTGGTCAGGGTGCTCTCAAATCTGCCATGCCGCGTGGTGTGGGTCGATGAACGCGACGAAACCTTCCCGCCCATGGACGGTCTTCCGCCAAACGTCACGCTGGACGCCAGCGGTATCCCGGAAGCCGCCGTGGACGAAGCGCCGGCCAATAGCTACTTCCTGGTGATGACGCACAACCACGCGCTCGATCTCGAACTCGCCGAGCGTATTCTCCGGCGCGGCGATTTTGCGTTTTTCGGCATGATCGGTTCGCACACGAAGAAGATGCTGTTCGAACGCCGGCTGGCGTCACGAGGCCTGGATGCCGCGTTGATCAGCCGCATGACATGCCCGATTGGCGTGCCCGGCATTGTCGATAAAGCGCCGGAAATGATTGCAGTATCGGTAGCAGCTCAGTTGTTGCAGAAGGTCGAGGAACGCGCCGCGCACGGCTACAATTCCGCGCAGCATCCGCAAACCGCGTGATTCCAGACCTTTTAGAGCACAAAACAAGCATGAATCCCACTCTCGCAGACAAAATCGCCCACGCGCCCAAGGCCGAACTTCACATTCACATTGAAGGTTCGCTCGAACCCGAGTTGATCTTCGAGCTCGCGAAACGCAATGGGGTGACGCTTGCGTACGACTCCATCGATGCATTGCGCGCCGCCTACGCGTTCACCGACCTGCAATCGTTCCTCGACATCTACTATGCGGGCGCAAGTGTTCTGCTGCACGAGCGCGATTTCCACGACATGACGATGGCCTATGTTGAACGCGCCCTCGCCGATCATGTCACGCACACCGAAATTTTCTTCGATCCACAGACGCACACTGAACGCGGCGTATCGATCGCGACGGCAGTTGCGGGTATCGAAAGCGCGCTGGCTGAAGGTGAGCGGCGCGGTTTGACGAGCAAGCTGATCCTGTGTTTCCTGCGCCATCTGCCGGAAGAAGATGCGCTCAAAACGTTCGATGAAGCGTTGCCCTTATTCGACCAATATGCGCATCGATTGATAGGCGTCGGGCTGGATTCATCGGAACGCGGCCACCCGCCTTCGAAGTTCGAACGCGTGTTCGCGAAGGCGCGTGAAAAGGGCCTGAAGCTCGTGGCGCACGCGGGCGAGGAAGGGCCACCGGCGTACGTGTACGAAGCGCTCGACCTGTTGAAAGTGGACCGCGTCGATCACGGCGTGCGCAGCATGGAAGACCCGGCGCTGGTCGCCCGTCTCGCCGATGCCCGCATCGCACTGACCGTCTGCCCGCTGTCGAACCTGAAGCTGCGCGTATTCGACGATATGGCGAAGCACACGCTCAAGGCGCTGCTGGATCAGGGCGTCGCCGTGATGATCAACTCAGATGACCCGGCGTATTTCGGCGGCTACGTGAACGCCAATTACTTCGCGATCCTCGATGCATTGAAACTCAATGACGCCGAGTGCTACACGCTGGTGAAAAACAGCCTGGAAGCGTCGTTCGTGACTGAAGCCGAACGCCTCGCGATGGTCGCCAAACTCGACGCCTATTGGCACGACGGGCACGCGGCGGCTTGAGCGAGAACGTCATGGCTACGATTACCAACGACACCACCACGCTCGAGCGTTTCTTCGGCATCCGTGCGGCGGGTTCGCGCACGAAGACCGAGATTGTTGCGGGCATCACGACCTTCCTTACGGCGATGTACATCATCGTCGTCAATCCCGGGATCTTGTCGCAGGCCGGCGTGCCCTTCCCTGCTGCGCTCACCGCTACCGTGATTGTCAGTTTCCTCGGTAGTTGCGCGATGGGCCTCTACGCGCGCAACCCGGTGCTCGTCGCGCCGGGCATGGGCATGAACGCGCTGTTCGCGTTCGTGATGGTTCACAGCGGCAAGATGCCGTGGCAGACCGCGCTTGGCTGCGTCTTCTGGGCCGGCGTGATCTTCGCGGTGCTCGCGGCGTTCAACGCGCGCAAGCTGGTTGTCGATGCCATTCCTGCCAACCTGCGTCATGCCGTTTCATGCGGCATCGGACTGTTTATCAGCCTGATCGGATTGGTCAACGCGAAGTTTGTTGTCAGCGATCCCGTGACGATCGTGCATTCAGCATCGCTGAATCCGGTGGTCATCACGTTTTTGATCGGCCTCGCGGTGACCACGATTCTGGTTGCGCGAAAGGTGACCGGCGCATTGATGATCGGCATCATTTTCACGACCGTGATTGCGATTCCCATCGGCCGATTCTGGGGCGACGGCACCGCTTATTGGCCCGCGGCAATTGCCACCAAAACGCTCGTGAACTGGAACGGTTTGTTCTCGGCGCCTGACTTTTCAGCGGTCGGCCAACTGGACCTGCTCGGCGCGCTGAAGGTGATCTACTGGCCGTTTATTTTCGTGATGCTGTTCACGTCGTTCTTCGATGCGCTCTCCACGTTCATGGCGATCTCGGAAGCCGGCAAGCTCTTCGATAAAGACGGCAACCCGCGCAATATCCGCCAATCGATGATGGTCGATTCGTTTGCCGCGCTGATCTCCGCGCCGCTCGGCACGAGTCCGGCAAACGCGTACATAGAATCGGCGGCGGGGATATCGGCGGGCGGGCGCACCGGGCTGGTCGCGGTGGTCGCGGGATTGTGTTTCCTGCCGTTCCTGTTCCTATCGCCGCTGCTCTCGCTGGTGCCTGCCATCGCGACCGCCCCTGCGCTCGTGCTGGTCGGCGTATTCATGATGGAGTCGATCACGAAGATCGAATGGAGCCGTTTCGACGAAGCCATTCCCGCATTCCTCGCGATGATCCTGATCCCGCTGACGTATTCGATCACCGATGGCATTGCGTACGGTTTCCTCGCATTTGTCGTGATCAAGTCGTTCACCGGCCGCAGAAAAGAAATCAAGCCGGCGATGTGGATTGTCGCCGCGCTGTCGTTGCTGTTGTTGACACAGCTATAAGGGCGTTGACCCGCTTTACTGGAGACGTTTCACCCATGACTCAGACCGCTTACCGCGCACAGCTACTCACTTTCCGCGACGACCCTGCTCTTTCCGATGACAACGCCGTGCATGAAACCGACGGCCTGTTGCTGGTGGAAGATGGCCGCGTGGTGGCAGCGGGCGCGTATGCGGCGTTACGCAACGCCATCGCGCCCGATGCAATCATGAAAGACCTGCGGGACAAATTGATCGTGCCGGGTTTCATCGACTCGCACATTCACTATCCGCAGACCGACATGATCGCGTCGCCCGCGCCGGGTCTGCTGCCATGGTTGAACACGTACACGTTTCCGACCGAGCGCAAGTTCGAGGACCCGGCGTACGCGCGGGAAACAGCAAGCTTTTTCATCGATGAACTGCTGGCTTGCGGCACGACCACGGCACTCGTGTATTGCACGGTCCACAAGCAATCCGCCGATGCCTTCTTTAGCGAAAGCGAATCGCGCAACCTGCGCATGATCGCGGGCAAGGTGCTGATGGATCGCAATTGCCCGGAGTATCTGCGCGACACGGCTCAATCGGGCTATGACGACAGCGCCGAACTCATCGCGCGCTGGCATGGTCGCGGGCGGCAGGAATACGCGCTGACGCCGCGTTTCGCGCCGACGTCGACGGAGGCGCAACTCGAAGCCTGTGCGGTGCTCGCGCGCAAGCATCAGGATGTATATATCCAGAGCCACGTCGCCGAAAACACCGATGAGATCAAGTGGGTCGAAAGCCTGTTTCCGGGGCATCGGAGCTATCTGGATATCTACGATCACTATGACTTGCTGCGTCAGCGCGCGGTCTACGGCCATTGCATCTATCTCGACGATACCGACCGTCAGCGCATGGCTGAAACGGGCGCGGTGGCGTCGCATTGCCCGACATCGAATTTGTTCCTCGGCAGCGGTTTGTTCGATGTCGAAAAGGCCGGGGCTGCAAAGATGCCGGTCGCGCTGGCAACCGACGTAGGCGGCGGCACGACATTTTCGATGCTGCAAACCATGGGCGAGGCGCACAAGATCGCGCGCCTGACCGGTCATCACCTGACCGCGGCGCGAATGTTCTGGCTGGCGACCACGGGCGCGGCCGAGGTTCTGGATATGGCGGACCGCGTGGGGACGCTGAAGCCCGGCAGCGAGGCGGATTTTGTTGTGCTGGACCCTGCCGGCACCCCTCTGCTGGACCGCCGCACGACGCGGGCGGAATCGCTGGAAGAACTGCTGTTCGCGTTCGCGATGCTCGGCGACGACCGCGCCGTGTTCGAGACGTATGCGGCAGGAAAATGCGTGCATCGTAGAGATACGCGGCGTGGGACGGTGCCGGAGTTGGCGGCGGCCTGAAGGCGTTGCGATTGGGTCTCACGCTTGAAGCGACGATGATCCGCCCGGCACTGCCTGGACATAACGAGCGCGCCGAGTTTCTGCTCGGCGCGCTCGTCGTCTTTAGCGCGGCTCATTGGCACACCTGGACTTTCGATTAGCTGACATCCTCGACGGAGCGGTTCGTCCCTCCTCAAAACCAATTCGTACAGCTCACGGTAATTCCGCTGAGGATTCCCGTGAGCTGTACGAATTTCGCCACAAATTCAACGTGAAAACGCTCCGCATCGCTGCGCTACGCGGACTCTAAGCGCTTGTTTAAGCACACTTTCCCGCTTACGGCTAAAGTCTAGGCTTTTGGTAACGCCGCGAGCGTACTCGCGCAGCCTCGTTCACGGGCGCGTGGAGTGAAACAAACATGAAGCCACTTATAAAAGCCGTCCGCATCGGCTTATTCGTTCTTATTGCAGCATCGTCCGCACACGCTTCGGCTTACGCGCTGGACGCCCAACTCGATTGCAAATCGAGCGCGCATGCGTTCATCGCGCCGCTTCAGGAAAATCACGCGATAGAAACCACGCCCATGCGCGTGGAACCCAATTCAATCAACGCGTTTAAGCCAACGCGCGACAGCCATTTGACCGCGTTCGATTTCGGTGTATTTGCGGTAGTCGGGTTCCAGAAGAATGACGTGATTTTCAAGCAAGGAAATGGCGAACCGATCGCCGATTCGGCGTATGGAGCCGTCGTTATCGGCGGGGAAAACGCGGTCAAGGAAAAGGTCCGCGCCGCCGGCAGTGACGCCGTTGTTCATCGCGTCGCGCCTTTTATCACAGCGATCTTCTGCAAGCCCGATTCGCCGCAATTGGCCACGATCAATCACGATTGATGCGCCCATAAAACCAAAGGCCGCGCCAACATCGGTTTGCGCGGCCTTTTGAGTGAACAGCGAGCAGTCTAACGTCCGATATGAGCCTGCAACCGGCTACGCACATCTTCCGGCGTAATCGACGGGCGCGGCAGGTCGCTCGGCGTGCCGGTGTTGATCGACAGACGGGCAAAGCGGACTCCGTCGACGTCCTTCGCGTCGAACAACTTGTCCACGATCGAGATGTCATCGCCGTCTAGCGCCATCGCGTATCCGCACGCTGACGCGATCCGGGCGAACTCGACGCCTTCCGACACCGTTGCCTGACCGCCGGTCGACTCATGCGCGCCGTTATCCAGCAGCAAGTGCGTGAGGTTGACCGGACCATAAGCGCCGAGCGTCGCGAACACGCCCATGCGCATCAGCGCGGCGCCGTCGCCGTCGAGCGCAACTACGTTCAGGTCAGGCCGCGACAACGCCAGGCCTAGCGCCATAGGCGTCACGCATCCCATCGATCCAACCAGGTAGAGCTGGTTCTCGCGGTCATCGATAGCGTAGAGTTCCCGCCCGCAAAATCCCGTCGATGCCAGCACGACCGTCGACGCTTTCGACGTATGCGCGATCACGCGTTCCAAAGCATCGCGACGTGACGCGCGTTCGTCCGCGCCTTTAACCGACTGAACCTCGGCGCGCTCGTTCAACGCGCGCTGGCGCACCCCGCTCAAGCCTTTCTTGTTCAGCTTGTACGGCGCGACGCTGCCCTTCTGCATGACCAGCGCGTACGGCCGACCGGTGCTGTCCATATGCGCGGTGGCGCGATCGAGCGCGGGTCCGATTGCATCGGCTTCCGTGGGGAACAGTTCCCATGGAATTTCCATGGTGTCGAGCATGGCCGGCGTGACGGGCCCCATCAGCGCGTGCTGCGGTTCATCGGCAACGCCGGGTTGACCGCGCCACGTGACGATCAGCAATTGCGGCAGCCTGAACGTCCACGTGAGCGAGGTCAGCGGGCTTACGGCATTGCCGAGCCCGGAGTTCTGCATCATCGAAATGCCGCGACGCGCCTTGTGCGCACCCGATGCGCCCAGCGCCACGCCCGCGATCAACGCAACCGCATCGCCCTCATTCGCCGCCGATACGTAATTCAGCGACTCATCCTGCAGCACGTAGTTGATGAACGGCGTCAGGTACGAGCACGGCACGCCCGCGTACCAGTCGAAACCCCGCTCGCGCGCGGCTTCGACAAATTGTGCAGCTTCAATCACGCGCCGGCCTCCGAGGAGCCCGAGCCGTTCGATCCGTACGGCGCCTGGCCGTGGGCAAAGTCCCCCGCTTGACGCAACTCGTCGAGGTCGTTCACGCCGCGCCAGTGACCGTGCACGTACTGAACTTCGATCTTTTCGTCCGCGGCAATCAGCGCGTTGAGCAGCGCGGCCATGTCGAGCTTGTCGAAGTCATCGCGTTGCTGCAGCTTTTCGAGCGTGGCGACCAGACGTTCACGGCCCGCGCCGCGCACGTTGAGCAGGCCCATCCAGCGGCCTTGCGGTGTCTTCGAATCCACCAAACCCACCGGACCCGCCGAGCTCGTCACGCTTTCGAGCCAGACTTTCTGGCCGAACAACGCGCGATCGTCAGCGGTCGAGCAATAAGCAAAGTCCGTCGATGCCCCACCGGCCGCCGGCTTCTGCGATGAATCGACCACCACGCAGAAGTCGCTGTCCGATTCCACCAGATCGCGAAGAATGTAGCTGCGAAACAAGAGGTCACCGTAGGAGATCACGGTGTCGGCGGTGAACGATTTCGCCGCGCATGCCAGCGACGCCAGTTCGCCCGTCTGTTCGTGCTTCTCGTTCACAACCAGCCGAATCCCCGATGTATCGATGGCATCGGCGCGATAACCACCGACCACCGTAATGTCGTTGATGCCTTCCTTCTTGAACGCTTCCACCAGGCGACGCAGCAGCGGCTTGCCTGCGATGGGCAGCATGACCTTGGGTTTATCGGCGGTAACGGCTTCCAGTCCGGCGCCCCGGCTTGCCGCGAGCACGACGGCATTGCGCGATGCACTCGCCGACGACAGATACACGCCTTCAGCCGTCGAATACTCCTCGGCGTCCTGCAGACGGAAGATTTCGTTCACGGTCGCCACGCGGTCTTCCACGTTCACGAGCGTCTCGCTGCTGTGGATTTCCTTCGCGATCGCCTGCATGGTCGACGCCGCGCCGCGCAGCAAATGGTTCGCCCAGATCACCGTACTGATACCGGCCTGGCGGAACACGTCGGTGGGCGTGCTGTAGTACTTCGTCGGCACGATCACGAGCGGGCCGCGACCGGCCCATTCGCGTGCGAACGTGAGGATTTCGTCGGGTTTGGAAAGCTTGCTGTGAATCAGAATGGCATCGGCACCCGCCTGGCGATAAGCCTCCGCGCGCTTCAACGCTTCTTCCATGCCCCAGCCCGCGATCAACGCTTCCACGCGCGCGACGATGGAGAAATTCGGATCGCTTTGCGAGTCCTTGCCGGCCTTGATCTTGCCGCAGAATTCGTCCATCTCGGCGAGCGGCTGACGCTCGCCGTTGAGAAAACTATTGGTCTTCGGAAACTGCTTGTCTTCGATACAGACGCCGGCAATGCCGCGCTGCTCCAGCTTCTTCACCAGCCGGCGCACGTTGTTGAAGTTGCCATAACCTGTGTCGCCATCCAGCAGGATAGGCAGGTCGCTCGCGTCCGCCATGAACTCGAGCGTGTCGACCACTTGCGTCCAGCTCGCTTCGTTGTTGTCGCGCACGCCGTACTGCGCGGAAATCGTGAGACCCGATCCCCAGATCGCCTTGAAACCGGCTTCCTTCACAATGCGCGCGGACAAGCCGTTGTGCGCTTCCATCAGGAATTCGAGCTGATTGCTCTGCAGCATCTCGCGCAGGCGAAGGCTGCGGGCATAGGCGGCTGGTAGTTGATACGGTGCGTTCATCGTAGAGCTCCTGCAAGCTGACGCAGTTGCGGCAAGACTTCGTCGGCCGCGCGTTTAACGTCGTTCTGAAAATCGATTTCTATCCAAGGCGCGCCGGTTACGTCGGCCACGTCGAATACCTGGCTGCGTTCCAGCAGCAAATCACGCACGGCTTCCTCATGCGGCAAGTTGGCGCGGCCCGTCTCCACATAGCCTGCGACGAGTTCAGCCAGACGCCGTGCAGCGGTTTCGTCGAAACGGAAAAATCCCACCGACTCGCCGATCACGTCGAACTGAAGGTCCGCCAGCACCTGTTTGCGCAATTCCACCGGCACGCCGTTCGCCACGCACAGCTTCACGGGTTCATCGCCGGCTTCGAAATCACGGTCGATCAAGAGACGGTTCACCGGTCCCGCGCCTGCTACCAGCGGCTCCACAATGCGTTCGTCGTAGAGCACGTCGGCGTCCATCAGCAGCACGTCGCCACCTCGGGTCAGCGCTTCGGCTGCCGTGTGCACGGACAGCACGCTGCCGAGCGAAAACTCGCGGTTCACGACCACTTCCGTGTGCGGTTTCCAATCGATCGAAGCAAGTTCCGCTTCAACCTGTTCATGCTTGAAGCCGAGCACGAAGACGATCTCTTTGACGCCGGCCGTCTTCAGCAATTGAAGATGGCGTTCGAGCAGCGACGACTCGCCGAAACGCAGCAGGCACTTCGGCTTTTGCTGCCCTTCCGGCTGAACCAGGCGCAAACCCATCCCGGCGGCAAGAATAATTGCGCGCATGTTGATCCTATCGGTGATGCTTTATTCGATATCCGGCACGCGCGCGAGACGACGGCGCTGCCAGCCCTTTTCAGCGAAATGCAGATAAACGATACCCGGCAGGCCGAGCAGTAACTCCCGTGCGCGCTTCGCTAACGAAAGCGCGAGCGCGGCTTCCGGCGGCAAGCCGATCAGGCGCGCGAGCAGCAAGTAGCCGCCCTCCTGCACACCCAGCGAACCGGGAATGAAGAACGCCGCGCCGCGAATGGCCTGGCCGAGGCTTTCCAGCATCAGCGCTTCGCCCCAGCCAACCGGCGAACCCAGCAAACGTAACGCAAGCCACACCTCGCCGGTGCCCACGATCCAGCCAAGCAGGCTCAACGCAAAACTCGCCGCGACCGGTCCGGGCTTTTTATAGAGTTCGAGTACGGCGGTGTCCACGGCTTCCGCGCGCGACACCAGCGACGACCAGTCGCGCTTCTTCGAAAAACACGCGGCGAATTGCGAGGCGAAACGCGTCGCGCGGGCGAACAAACCCTTGCGCTGGGCGAAGAAGAAGCCGACGACCATCAGCGAACACGCCACGATCACAATCAGCACCGGCAACAACATGCCCACGCCCGATGCATAGCTGCTCAGCAACGCGAGGCCGAGCATCGCGAAGATCATCTGCCCGACGGATTGCATGGTCGTGCTGACGGTGATAACGGCCGCAGCGTCGCGCGCCCGCATGCCGCGCTGCGAGAGATAACGCACCATCAGCATGGGACCGCCGATCTGACCGGCCGGCATCAGGCTGTTCACCGACTCACCGGTCCAGCGTGCGAGCAGCGCGTCGCGAAAGCTCACATCGCGTTCATTGCGGGCGAAGAGCGTTTCGATTGCCAGCGCATCGATCACGACTGGCAGAAAATGGAACGCCGCCACCGCGAGCAGACCCCACCCTGCGGCCGCGAGCGCGGTCGCGACGGAACCGAAGCCCTGCCAGCTGAGCAGCGCGATGAACAACACCACGCCGAGCGACAGGAGGACCGTTCCGGCGCGGCTCATGCTGCGCCGTTCTTCCCGCCTTTGCGGCGGAAAACCTGTCCGAAGCCGAAATACGCGATCGAGTCCTTCATGTTCGAGATGAAACGCTGCCACGGCCGCATGTTCGGATTCGTGACGTACTCGAAGGTCAGCGAGACCCGGAATTCGCCTGCGCGCGCAGGCGTGATGCGATGGCGCAGCTTGTCGCCATCGAAGAAAACGAGGCCGCCCGGCGGGATCTGCACCGAACCTGGCTGGTCGGGAATCTCCGGCGTACGGGTATGCAGTTCGTAGTCGAGACGGCACGACGAATCGTCCATTACGCCGAGCAGCAGCGTGTAGCGACGGCCTTCGTAGTACGACGTATCGTAGTGCCAGCCGATATGGTCGCCCGCCTTCGTATAGAAATACAGCGCGTACGCGTGCGGGTCGTCGGCGGGCGATTCCTGGAGCGTATCGCCGCTGATCTTCTCCAGCCAGCTGATCAGCGCCGGCGAGCGGTACAACTCGGCGATGAACGGCGCGAGTTCGTCGATCGCGTGACGGCTGACGCTTCCACCCTGCTTGTGTCCCGGCAAATAATTGCGGTTGATGGCAGGCGTGACTGCATGGACAGCCGCGACCAGCTTCTCGGTGAACTCGCGCGGCAGGAAGTCATCGAGATACAGGAACGCGCCCTGGTTATCAAACGTTTCGTGCAGCTTCGCGGTCTGGCGCTCGGGAGACAGGTGCTGAAGATGCGCGCCCAGCGTTTCGTCGAGCGCGTGAAGGTTCTTGCGCTCAGCGGACTTGCCGCCAAACGCACGCGTGGATAGCGAGTCGACAGATGAATTCATTGAACAGCCTGCAAATCTTGATCTTGACCATCAGCGTCTTTGTCGCTCACCGTGGCCCGTGCAAAACGCCGGAGCGCGCGCTGATAATCGACAACTACCCACACGGCAAACAGCGGGGCGCCAATGGAAGCGGCCACCAGGAACGGCGTCATGCCGTTGAGCAGCGTCACCAACGGCAGCAGATACAACACATCTTCGGTCTCGAAACCCGCCATGGAAGCCTGCTTCGTGCCGCTCTTGCCCGCCATCGACTCAATCCGCATGCGCAGGAAGAAGATCAGCGCGACGGCGACGCCCGCAATCCCGCCAAGCCATTCGGCCGACACGATCATGGCCGGATGATGCACCTTCACATAAAACCCGAGACCCACGAACAGCAGCACGGTCACCACCGAATCGCACGCGAGATCGTAAAAATGACCGATTTTGCTCGATTGCCCGCTGATTCGCGCGAGTTCGCCGTCTGTATGGTCGACGAAATTGGACAGCGCGATCAGCAAGGCGCCCAGGCTGCACGACCAGAAGCTGCCGACCGACAGGTAATACGCGCCGGCAATGCCAATCAGCAAGCGCAGCGTGGTCAGGTGATTCGGTGTAATCGGGGTGCCGATGAGCGGTGTAACGAGACGGCGGGCGAGCCGCGCATCCCAGGTTGCGGGCTCAGGAAGCGCATGTGGTTGGGCTTTGCGGGGTTTGTTCATCCACGAAATATATCTCGTTTCGAATTTAATTGCATATAAGGGCGCTGTGCCACACGCCTGTAAGAAAGCGGATTTTTAACGGAAATTTCAGCATTTCGATGGCTGCAACGAAGGCGATGATTGGATCGGGCAGCCCGTCACCGTAACGGTAAATTTTTCTCAATCAGAGCCCGGAAACTGCTCCGGCTTGACGGCTACTGCACGGGTACCGGGGCTGGGACAGGCGCTGGAGCGGCGGCCTTCTCGTTCGTCCCTATCGCAACTGGCGCTTCGTTGCTCACACCGCCCGTTTTATCGAGCGGGATTTTCACCGTGCGCACGGTACCGTTGCCCAGAGGAAAATCCGCAAGCGCACTGCGGATCAGATAAGGCATGGCCCGGACCAGCGATGATTCGCCGCCTGAATTGCTCGCAGTCACTTTGTACACTTCGCGCCCGCTTTCGCGCTCGGTCATGCGGATCTGTAGCGCGTGGACGAAGATCGGGTAGCTTTGGTCGACATAACCTGTCGGTCCCATATCCCACCCTCCCCACGGTCCCCACCCTCCGTATCCGCCCCATCCGTACGGCCGGCCGTACCAGCCGCCGTACATGGGCCACGGATCGTAATAGACGGGCTGGCGAACAGTCACCATGTCACCGCGAATCGAATAGGACAGTTCCACGAGATAACGCGCGCTGGCGTCGGGAACCTGCTTGAACGAATGAGTGGCGAGCTCGTTCGCAGCGAGCACCTCGTACGTCTTCTGTTCAATGCTGTTTTGCTGCGCCGCCGAGCGCGCGAACGCATAGGTCCGCGTGGCGTCTGTCCCGGACCAGTCGGAGAACGCCGCCACCTGCGTCTGAACGTAGGTCGTACAGCCTCCGAGCAACGCGAATCCCGCTATCAGCACCACGCGCGCTGCACTCTTCCATTCCCCGAACAACCGTCCCAACGTCATGGCCGACCTCATATGTCTTGTTGATTTTTGTTGCGATGTCATGCGTAAAACAGCAACCGCGAAGTGTCGCACGCACCGCGCGAAAACCGCCTGACTTCACCTGTTTAAAGACCTTCACAAATAGACGAAGTTCGGGAAACAGGCCATTCGGCCGACCCCGAATCGAGCGCACGATCCCGCGAGCCTTTGTACAATGGTCCGACACAAGGCCGCCTGGAAGCCAAAGGCGCTCGCTCAACTCAATCAGAACCGTCATGTCCAACTCGACCGCACCTGCCGTAATCCGCCGTGCCGACTACACGCCGCCCGCATTCCTGATTGATACCGTCGCGCTCGAATTCGATCTCGTCCCCGAACGCACGGTAGTGCGCAATACCATGCGCCTGCGCCGCAACCCTGATGCCACGCCTGCGGCGACGCTGGAGTTGCTCGGCGAGCAAATGGAATTCGTTAGCGCAACGCTGGACGGGCGCCCGCATGCGGATGTCCGCGTTACCGAGAACGGTTTGTCGGTGAGCAATATTCCCGACGCGTTTGAATTGACTCTGGAAAGCACCTGCAATCCGGCTGAGAACACGACCTTGTCGGGCCTGTACGTATCCGGCGGCAATTTCTTTACGCAATGCGAGGCTGAAGGCTTCCGGCGCATCACGTATTTCCTCGACCGTCCCGATGTCATGGCCACCTACACCGTCACGTTGCGGGCGAACAAGGCGGCGTATCCCGTGCTGTTATCGAATGGCAACCTGATCGAAGAAGGCGATCTCGACGATGGCCGTCATTTCGCGCGCTGGGAAGACCCGTTCAAGAAACCAAGCTACCTGTTCGCGCTGGTGGCCGGCAAGCTCGTCAAGCTCGAGCAGCGCATGAAGTCCGGTTCGGGCAAGGAAAAACTGCTGCAGGTCTGGGTTGAACCTCACGATCTCGACAAGACCCAGCACGCCATGGATTCGCTGGTTCATTCCATCGAATGGGACGAACGCCGCTTTGGGCTTGAGCTCGACCTGGACCGCTTCATGATTGTCGCCGTGAGCGACTTCAACATGGGCGCAATGGAAAACAAGGGCTTGAACATCTTCAACACGAAGTACGTGCTCGCGAATCCTGAGACGGCGACGGACGTGGATTTCAGCAACATTGAAGCCGTGGTCGGCCATGAGTACTTCCACAACTGGACGGGCAATCGCGTGACCTGCCGCGACTGGTTCCAGCTGAGTCTGAAGGAAGGCCTGACCGTGTTCCGCGACCAGGAATTCTCCGCCGACATGGCCGCCGGACTCGAACCAGGCGCAGCCAGCGACGCGGCGCGCGCCACCAAACGGATTGACGACGTGCGCGTGCTGCGCCAGATGCAATTCGCGGAAGACGCCGGTCCAATGGCGCATCCGGTGCGCCCGGAAAGCTACGTGGAGATCAACAACTTCTACACGATGACCGTCTATGAAAAAGGCTCGGAAGTCGTGCGCATGTACCAAACGCTGCTCGGGCGCGACGGTTTCCGGCGCGGCATGGACCTGTATTTCCAGCGCCACGACGGCCAGGCAGTCACCTGCGACGACTTCCGCCACGCCATGGCGGACGCCAACGGCCGCGACCTGGCGCAATTCGAGCGCTGGTACAGCCAGGCGGGCACGCCCCGGATCACGGTTCGCACGCGTTACGACGCAGCCGCGAAGCGTTACACGCTGACGCTCGCGCAAGGCTACGGCGAAGCGTCCGAGGCCGCGCGCGCGACCCAGAAGGGTCCGCTGTTGATTCCGTTCTCGATCGGCCTGATCGGCAAGAACGGAGACGACTTGCCACTGAAACTCGACGGCGAGAACGAACCGCAAGGCACCACGCGCGTTCTGGAGTTCACGGAACAGGAACAAACGTTCACGTTCGCCGATGTCGCCGAGGAGCCGTTGCCCTCCTTGCTGCGTAATTTCTCGGCACCGGTGGTGGTCGACTACGACTACACCAACGAACAGCTCGCGTTTTTGCTGGCTCATGACAGCGACCCGTTCAATCGATGGGAAGCCGGCCAGCGTCTCGCGACGCGCGAACTGCTTGCGCTGGCGGACCGTGCATCGAAAGGTGAAGAACTGACGCTCGACGACCAGGTGGTATCCGCATTCGCCCAGGTGCTCGACGACAGCACCCTCACGCCGGCATTCCAGGAACTGGCGCTGATGTTGCCATCCGAGGGATATCTTGCAGAACAGATGGCTGTGTCCGACCCCGCCGCCGTCCACGCGGCACGTGTGTTCGTCAGCCGCCGCCTCGCCACGGGCCTGCGCGAGCGTTGGCTCGCGGTGTACGAAGCGAACCGTACGCCGGGCGAATATCGCGCGACACCAGACGACGCCGGCAAGCGCGGGCTGAAGAATCTTGCCCTCGCCTACCTGAGTCAGCTCGACGACCCCACCCGCGCCATCGAACTGGCAAGTGCCCAGTACGACGCCGCGAACAACATGACGGACCGGTCGGCTGCGTTGTCGGCGCTGCTGACGGCGGGAGCATCGGGTTCCGTCGATACCAGCACTGCCGATGCCGCGCTCAGCGACTTCTACCAGCGCTTCGAGAAAGAGCCGCTCGTCATCGACAAATGGTTCGCGCTGCAGGCCACGCAACGCGGCGGCCCGAAGCGCAATGTGCTCGAGATCGTGCGCAAGCTGATGCAGCACCCGGCGTTCACGCTGAAAAATCCGAATCGGGCCCGCTCGCTGATCTTCAGCTTCTGCGGCGCGAATCCGGCGCAATTCCACGCTGCAGATGGTTCCGGGTACGCGTTCTGGGCCGAGCAGGTAGTGGCGCTCGACGCGATGAACCCTCAGGTGGCCGCACGCCTTGCTCGCACGCTCGAGCAATGGCGCCGGTATACGCCAGCTTTGCGCGAGCAGGCGCATGCAGCGCTGGAATTGGTAGCGTCGAAGGTGAAATCGCGCGATGTACGCGAGATTGTGGAAAAAGCGCTGGGTTGAAGGTTTAAGCCTTTACCTTGGATTAGTGAAACCGGTGCTTTGGCGCCGGTTTTTTTTATGCAAGATCGTCGTTTCGAAAACCAGGCTACGCGTTTCTCCGCAACCCGTTAAATGTGCGCCACATTCCTGTGACATCGGGAGACACATTCCAAGCGGGTAGAATCTGAGGCATTCGTCTAACGCCTGGAGCCCAACGCAATGTCGACCCCCTCATCTATTTCCCGTCGCACGACGCTCACCAAGTATCTGATTGAGCAGCAACGGGAACATCAAAACCTTCCCGCGGACCTTCGGCTGTTGATCGAAGTGATCGCACGCGCATGCAAACAGATCGGCTTTCAAGTGAGCAAGGGCGCGTTGGGCGAAGCGCTAGGCACTGCCGGCAGCGAAAACGTCCAGGGCGAAGTGCAGAAAAAGCTCGATATTCTTTCAAACGAAATCCTGCTCGAAGCCAACGAATGGGGCGGCAACCTGGCTGCGATGGCATCGGAAGAAATGGAAAAAATCTTCCCAATTCCGAACCGATATCCGAAGGGTAACTATCTGCTTACGTTCGATCCGCTCGACGGTTCGTCGAATATCGACGTGAACGTGTCTATCGGCACGATCTTTTCAGTGCTGCGATGCCCGGACGGCGCGGAGCCGAGCGAACAGGCTTTCATGCAGCCGGGCTCGGCGCAAGTCGCAGCCGGTTATGCGGTTTATGGTCCGCAGACCGTGTTCGTGCTGACCACCGGCTACGGTGTGAACTGCTTTACGCTCGATCGCGAGCTGGGTTCGTGGGTACTCACGCACAGCAACATGCAGATCCCCGCCGACACCCGCGAGTACGCAGTCAACGCATCGAATAGCCGTCACTGGTACGAGCCGGTGCAAAAATATGTGAACGAGCTGAACGAAGGCAAGGACGGCCCGCGCAAAGACGACTTCAACATGCGCTGGATCGCGTCGATGGTCGCGGACGTGCACCGCATCCTGAACCGCGGCGGCGTGTTCATGTACCCCGCCGACAAACGCACGCCCGATCGTCCGGGCAAGCTGCGCCTGTTGTACGAAGCGAACCCGATGGCGTTCATCGTCGAACAGGCGGGCGGCGCTGCGACGGACGGCGAGCAGCGCATCCTGGACATCGTTCCGACCAACCTGCATCAGCGCGTGCCGGTGTTCCTCGGATCGAAGAACGAGGTCGAACGCGTGACGCGCTACCACTCGGAAATTAATTGACCGTAGGGTGTTGCCAAACTCGCCGGAAGGTCCTTATAATCTTGTTTCTCTGATGCCGGAATAGCTCAGACGGTAGAGCAGCGCATTCGTAATGCGAAGGTCGGGGGTTCGATTCCTCTTTCCGGCACCAAGCTTCATTTCAAGAAACCCGCGTCGCCTCCAGGCCTCGCGGGTTTTTCATTTTCCCGGCACCATCTCAAAAATTATGTTCAAGATCAATCCGTAAGTTCATGTACTTAAAGTGAAACTTTAAGTGAGCGCAATTCATAAACTTCCCGTCGTTTCCTCGATGCTTTCTTCTCGCGTGATTTGCGAACATTCGTTTAGATGAATGATTGTATGAATACGTGCGCTTTCAGACATAGCGAAACGTTAAATTTTTTTAATTATGAATAAAACGGTCAACCGCAGCCGAATCGTGCCGTTATCAATATTGAGCGAGGTCCGTTTTACGCAGCGAGGCGCCTACGCTCCCGGAATTGGCAGGGCAGACAAGCAGGATGAGGTTTGAAGTGGCTTGCGAAATATTGAACGCTGCGCCGCGAGGTGTCTGCAAGGATCTCCAATAACCGGGAGACGAGTTAATCAGTGGAAGTGGTCGGAAATTAAAATGGTGAACGGATCGCGAGGCGCAGAAAAATATCGGCTGCTGATCCAAGAATTATCACAGCCTTAAGTCACGCGAAGAATGTTCCGTTAAAGCAACACAGATACGTGGAAATGCGCCAGCCTCGCATTCGACGCTAGCGCGAAGCCAGAGTCGAGATTGATAATCGACCCATACAAGGAGAGAAAATGATGGACGCCAAGCCGACGAAAATCCCGACACCCGACAAGGTGCAATGTCCGGATCAAGAACCGGTCGGGGTCGAATTCCTCGCAGAGTTGCCCGAATACGTGCGGGCATTCTTCGACGAACAACGTAACCTGTTCGACCCGAAATAATTGCTGAAATGCGCAGTACGCTCACCGTGTTTGCATATGTTGTGCAAGCAGAGATCTCCGCACGGTTGATCGTCGCAGCATGCCTTTGCGGCAGCGCGGGGTTTGCACGCGGGTGCTAATAGAACGACTGAAATAGCCCGACGGTTCCACCTTTTAACATCACGAACGTGGCGCTCATTCGTGATCACCCCATGATCACCACGCGCGCGCCCTACGCGTCATACGTTAAGCTGCGGCTTTAACGCTCTGGCTCCGGTATTCATGCTTCGCCATTCCCTTTTGCACGTTCTCCGCGCCATGACTTCCATGGCTGCCATTATTATTGCCATCACTGCTTGTTCTTCGGCGGCTTTCGCTGACGGCGACGACACGCCCTTCACCAATCTCATCGCGTTGTCGTCACAACGGCTGGCGCTTGCCGAGCCGGTCGCGCGCTGGAAATGGGCGAACCACGAGCCCATCACCGATCAACCCCGTGAAGCCGCGTTGCTGGCCGGTATCGATAGCCGAGCAAAATCCGCGGGTATTGATCCGGCGTTTGCGCAGCTTTTCTTTCGTGATCAGATCGAGGCGAGCAAGGACGTGCAAAACGCTCTCTTCGATAACTGGCGGAAGTTACGTGCGCCCGAAGGGACGCCACCGGACCTCGCTCGCGATACCCGGCCGAAGCTCGATCGGGTGACCAACGCGTTGCTGTCCGCGCTAGCTGGCGTGGAGCCATTGCGCCATGCCGACGACTGCCCGCTACGACTGGCCGACAGCATCGCTCGCTGGAAACATCTCACGCGCTACGATTCGGCCCAGAACGCGCCGCTCGCGCGCGCGTTGTCGCACGTATGCGCGTCGGGCGGTGTGGGTGCGGTCGGCTAGACGCGGTCGGCTAAGACCGGCTCGCCTGACGGACACGCGGTAGCTGCAAGCGGCACGATCGTCAGTCCATGCGAGAGACGCTCGCTGAGAATCCGGTACGTCGATAACTCGAACGATGCCGCGGGCGCTGCCGCGCGAAGTTGCGCGGCTTCGTCGAGCGACGCGGCCATGCCGAAATACTGCCAGGCATCGACGACATGCCAGACTCGCACATTGGTCGTCGCATCCGTTTCCGCTATTGCAATGGCGCCGGGGTACGTCCACGGCGCGTGGCTCGGGTCATCGCGACGGGCTTTGGACAACCGGTTATGTGCCGGCCGCAACCGCGCGACCGAGCGCCCTTCCGCCAGCATCGCGCCGATCTCGCCGCCCGTCGCGGTCCACTCCACGCGACGGACAAGTTCCGCCAGCCGCAGATCCTTCGCCGAACGTTTCACACCCGACAGATGTGCCCGCACGCGCTGGCGCAAGCGCACGCTTCGCCCAACGTACAGCGGCACATCGTCCTCGCCATAAAACACGTAGATGCCGCAGCCTGCCGGAATCTGTTCGATGGTGTCCTCGTCAATATCGCCGGCAAGCCGGAAACGCCGTGCAACCTGTTCTATATGGCCATGCACGACATCGGCGGAAAACGCGCGATGCAGGTGCTGCCAGAATTGCCAGAGCAGATCGGCATCGGCCAGTGCGCGGTGGCGCGCCGCCGGCACGAGCGCATGCCGCTCGATGAGCGCATCGAGCCCATGCCGACGCTCCGCCGGATAAATGGCGCGCGACAACTGAACCGTGCACAGCACGTCGGGCTGGAACTTGATGCCTGCCCGCTTGAACTCGCTGCGCAGAAAACCGTGATCGAACCGTGCGTTGTGGGCAATAAATAGCCGGCCGTCGAGACGCGCGAGCAAATCATGCGCGATCGCTTCGAACGTCGGCGCGTTGCGCACCATCGAATCGCTGATACCGGTGAGCTGCTGGATAAAGAACGGAATCGGCTGCTGCGGATTGACGAGCGAACTCCACTGCGTCACGCCGGCCGGTCCGACCTCGACCACGCCGATTTCCGTGATGCGATTCACGCCGAAGGTGCCGCCCGTGGTTTCGAGGTCGACGAAAACCAGCGGTTCCAGACTAACAATATTAGTAACGATTGGGAGCACAGCGCTGACCGCAAAGAGAGGAATGGACGCGATCCGCGCAAGAAAAAGGCGCATCGATCGGCCATTTTAACGCACGTCCGTTCAAGCGCTGGCGGTTCCAGGCCGTTTCCAGTCACGGGGCCGGTTCGACGCACAGGAGAAGCATCTAAGCCCAGTCCGCATGCGCTCTGGAATCAGGACGGTTGAAAAGAAAACAAACGTCGTAATAATTCCGGATTAAATCGTCCATACGCGCCAAGAAGCAATATTTACTCAGCTTGTAACCGCTTTTGTCGAATCGTAAGCGTATACGAGCCTTGTTACCGAAATCAGGGATCGGCATCATGAAACAGTACTGCAGGCACTTTAAAGGAGGTCATAGCTTTGACGACCGAACTCAAAAGCATGTTTTCGTGGATCAGGACGTTGGTAGGACCCCAAGCAGTAGTGGAGTCGCATTCAGCTCTGGATTTCGACCCGGCATGGCATGGCGATCATTGGCAGAACCTCCTGTCCTCGCCAATGGATGCACGCCGTTATGTGATGGAAGACTGGACAATATCGAGTTGGCTGACATTCGATAGCGACAAAGAAGCGGAAGCGCCGCAGGAAGAAGAAGTCGAAGCTGCCAACTAAGTGCGCATCGCCTGGAACAGGCTTCGGGCATCGAGCCCGTTCAGGCAAAAAAAAGCGCGACTGGGAAGTCGCGCCGACAAGGTTTGGAGATCTTTTCCGTCAACGAAAAAGTCTGCTTCGGAAAGCAGCGATTAAAGTATAACGGGACGCCTTCTGGTAATCATTAACGGATTCAGCAATCATCTATTGCGGTTCCGTCAACAATCGACATCTAGGATTATTGGCGTTGTATTTTAACGATAGCGCATGTAGCAATTGCGCAACGAAGCCCTGTTGACACTGCGCATTATCCCCCGCCATTCCCCCGCAAAGCCTTGCCAGTAAAGGCTTAGATTGCCTTTCTTAATCATTGCCGATCGCAGAATACTTTATTGCGTAAATCGGAATGCCATCGCTGTAACACCGTCTTTACACTTCGTCTGGTCCGGAAACGACTGTGTCTTCTATCGACACACGAAACACCTGACTGCGCCTCTCGCAGCGCGTCGGAGTGAAGGTTTCCTTCAAGCCTGGGTTGTCAGACCCAAATTGCTCTCGGAGTTACAAAGATGAAAAAGACTCTCATGGTCGCCGCCCTGTCGGGCGTATTTGCAACTGCCGCTCATGCCCAAAGCAGCGTGACGCTGTACGGTTTGATCGATGCTGGCCTGACGTACACGAACAATCAAAACGGTTCACATAACTTCAAGATGACGAGCGGCGCGGTGAACGGCAGCCGTTGGGGCCTGCGCGGCTCTGAAGACCTCGGTGGTGGCCTGAAGGCAATCTTCACGTTGGAAAACGGCTTCAGCATTGCGAACGGTACGCTTGGCCAGCAAGGTCGTGAGTTTGGCCGTCAAGCTTTCGTTGGTTTGTCGAGCAACCAGTTCGGTACCGTCACGCTGGGTCGTCAGTATGACTCCGTGGTCGACTATCTCGGCCCGTTGGCTCTGACCGGCACGCAATACGGCGGCACGCAGTTCGCGCATCCGTTCGACAACGACAACCTCGACAACTCGTTCCGTATCAACAACTCGGTCAAGTACCAGAGCGCGAACTACGCCGGCTTCAAGTTCGGCGCGTTGTATGGTTTCTCGAACCAGGCTGATGGTTTCGCGAACAACCGCTCGTACAGCGTTGGCGCGTCGTATAACTACGGCCCGTTGAACATTGCTGCAGCGTACTTGCAACTGAACAACAACCTGACGGCTGGCGCAATCAACAACGCAAACGGCGCTGTTGCTGGCGACAACACGTTCAACGCAGGTCTGCAACGCACGTTCGGCGCTGGCTTGAACTACGCGTTCGGCCCGGCAACGGTTGGTTTCGTGTTCACGCAAACCAAGCTCGAAGATGCAGCAAGCATCAACGGTGCTACGGTTGGCAACACGGGCAACATCGCGATCGGCAACTACGCTCGCTTCAACAACTATGAGCTGAATGCACACTATGCACTGACCCCGGCCCTGAGCCTGGCAGGCGCGTACACGTACACGGATGCTCGTCTCGATGGCGAAAAGCCGTCGTTCCATCAGTTCAGCCTGCAGACAGCTTATTCGCTGTCGAAGCGCACGGACGTGTACCTGCAAGGCGAATACGTTCACGCGCTTGACCTGGGCGACAGCGGCATCGGCGCTCCGATCAACGGCGTAGGCATGTCGTCGACCCCGAACCAGGTCTCGGCAACGGTTGGCATTCGCCACCGCTTCTAAGTCTTGATTTAAGACTAGATTCGAGTCGTACCGATGTGAAAAAGGCGCCGCTTGCGGCGCCTTTTTTTCGTCCCGAGCTTGCTGAGGTTATTGCTTCAGTTGAAGCGCCTCAAGCCTTCGCCGGATAACGCACATCGACGATATCGATTTGCTGCACGCCTGCGGGCGTGTGCAGCGTGACGGTATCGCCGACCTTGGCCTTGAGCAACGCTCGGGCGATGGGCGAGATCCAGCTCACGTGCCCGACATCCAGATTCACCTCGTCCACACCGACAACAGTCACCGTGTGCACGTCGCCATCGTCGCCGGCGTAATCCACCGTTGCGCCGAAAAACACCTGATCGACATTTTCTTGCCGGCTGCTGTCCACCACTTCGGCCTTGTCGAGACGCTTGGTCAGGAAGCGGATTCGCCGGTCGATCTCACGCAAGCGCCGCTTGCCGTAAATGTAATCGCCGTTCTCCGAGCGGTCGCCATTGGACGCCGCCCAGGAAAGCAGTTTCACGACATCCGGCCGCTCGACGTCCAGCAGATGCAGCAACTCGTCGCGCAGACGCTGATGCCCTGCGGGCGTGATGTAGTTCTTCGTGCCGGGAGGGACGCCGGCGGGTTGCTCGAGGTCGACATCTTCATCGCTCTCGTCCGATTCCTTTACAAATGCTTTGTTCATGGTGCAAACCGCTCAAAATAACGTGCAGAGGAGCGAGATAGCTCCTGTACACGGTAACACGAAGGAGATCGGCATTACAGAAATCGAGGCTAAACCCTTCCTTTTTTGGGAGAGCTTGGCTATACTCTTTGTCTCGCGTGCGGCTGTAGCTCAGATGGATAGAGTACTTGGCTACGAACCAAGGGGTCGTGGGTTCGAATCCTGCCAGCCGCACCACTTTTTTAGAGCGTTTTGTTGTTTCGTTTCAAGCAAGCGTTTCCAGTATCCGTTTTTTGTATTACCCTGCTTTGTGCGCGGCTGTAGCTCAGATGGATAGAGTACTTGGCTACGAACCAAGGGGTCGTGGGTTCGAATCCTGCCAGCCGCACCAGTTTTAGAAGGGCCTTCCGCACGGAAGGCCCTTTTTGTTTGTGCGGGGGAAAGCGCGCGGGTCTTTTTTGGAATTGCGCTGGACTGCTCCGCCCAAGCGCCCAAGGAGAGGCGAAAGACTGGTTCACTGCCGTGCAGTCGACCCAATGTCGCCTATACGCCCCTCCGGCAACGGTGCATCTTCAATCGTCGCCGTAGCGCTCTGCTCGCCCCACGGTTCGGCCCGCTCCCCCAGCAGCATTTGCGAACGATGCGGGAATTCATCGTCCACCGTGTCTCCGAACGCATGCATCAGAAAAGCGCGCAGCAATGCGATACGCAGCGACGGCCCGCGCCCTTCCACTTGCCCACCGGACTTGCCGAATATCGCCGTGCAGATGACTTCGCCGCGCCCGTGGTCGTTCATCTCCAGCCGAGACGCGCGCTCGAGCACAACGGACGCCGCTTCCCACGACGACGATGGCAGGAAACGCCCGTCCCATGCCCGTCCGCGGTCATTGCCGCGGATGGAGAGCGTCTGGCCGCCATCGGTGAAATGAATTTCGCGGATGAACTCATGCAGCCCGCGCGCGACCCAATAGTCGAGCTCGGCGCCTTCCAGTTCTGATGTTTTCATAAGTGCCCCTGTGTACGCAGAATGGGTACAGGCACGCAGGTCGCGTTCCGGCGGTAGCGGTTGAGCCTCAGGCTGCGCCAGCCGCTACGCTAAAGGGCGAACGCCGGGCCTCAATAATCGCCGCGTTCGCGATCGATCCGCATGCCGCCTTCGGTATTGCGATGATGCGGCTCGTCACTCGGACGCTCACGCGCGATACGCATCACGTCCGGGTTCGTGCGCACGCGCCGCATGACGTTCGCCAGGTGCACGCGATCGCTGACCTGGATCACGAAACGCAGGACGGTGGATTCCTGCGTCACATCCTCGTCCATGGCGATGTGGACAATGTTGGCATCGGCGGACGTAATATCAGCCGCTACCCGGGCGAATACGCCCTTCGACGTGCTGACGAGCACCTTGATGGATACATCGAATAGGCGGCCCGGCTGCGGCGCCCAGGCTACGTCGATCCATCGGCCCGGATCACGTTTGTGAATCCGCTGGGCCACACGGCATTCGGTGGTATGGATCGCCATGCCCAGCCCAATGCCGATGTAACCCATGATGTCGTCGCCGGGAATCGGGCGGCAGCAGGCGGACAACTGCACCGACATCCCTTCGGTGCCGGTGATCACGACCGGCGGCGCGGTATTCGTGGTGAAGCTCTCGCGCGGGGAATCGTCGTCGTCGCGACCGTTCATGAGCACTTCGATACGCTTCGCCATCACCGCGGCCACGCGCCGGCCAAGGCCGATATCCGCGAAAATTTCCTGACGGCTCTTGTTGCCGGTCCATTGCGCCAGTCTTTCCCAGACCTCCGGCGTCACTTCCGACAGCGCGAGTCCATATCCCTTGAGGCTTTGGTCAACAAGCCGTTCGCCCAGTTGAACCGACTCGTTCAGCCGCATGGTCTTGAGATAGTGGCGAATGGCCGAACGCGCCTTGCCGGTGCGCACGAAGCCAAGCCACGCGGGATTCGGCTTCGAATAAGGCGCTGTGATTACTTCCACGATATCGCCGCTCTTCAACTCGGTGCGCAGCGGCAGCAATTCGTTGTTGATCTTCACCGCGACGCATTGATTGCCCAAGTCGCTGTGAATGGAATACGCGAAATCCAACGCCGTCGCGCCGCGCGGCAGCGGCATGATCTTCGACTTCGGCGTGAACACGTAGACCGCATCGGGGAACAGATCGATCTTGACGTGCTCGAGGAATTCGCTTGAATCGCCGGCTTCGCTTTGAATGTCGAGCAGCGACTTCAACCACTGGTGCGCGCGCTTTTGCACATCGTTCAGGTCAGCGCCGCCATTCTTGTAAAGCCAATGCGCGGCCACGCCCGCTTCGGCGATTTCGTGCATCTTGCGCGTGCGGATCTGGAATTCGATCGGCGCACCAAACGGGCCCACCAGCGTGGTGTGCAACGACTGATAACCGTTCACCTTCGGGATGGCGATGTAGTCCTTGAACTTACCCGGCACCGGCTTGTAGAGCGCGTGCAGCGCGCCAATGCACGTATAACATTCGAGCGCGGTATCGACCACCACGCGAAAGCCATAGACGTCGAGCACTTGCGAGAACGACAACTGCTTGTCGCGCATCTTCTTGTAAATGCTGAAGATGGTTTTCTCGCGGCCGGTCACGTCAGCCTTGATTTTTGCATCCGCGATGGTCCGCTGGACCGCTTCAAGGATCTTGCCCACCACTTCGCGCCGATTGCCGCGGGCGGCCTTCACAGCGCGCTCAAGCGTGGCATACCGATGCGGATTGAAGTTCGCGAAGCTCAGGTCCTGCAGTTCGCGATACGTGTTGTTCAGCCCAAGCCGATGCGCGATAGGCGCATAAATGTCGATGGTTTCGCGCGCCACGCGACGCCGTTTTTCCGGCGGCACCGCGCCCAGCGTGCGCATGTTGTGCAGCCGGTCCGCCAGCTTGACGAGGATTACGCGGACATCGCGCGCCATGGCGAGCAGCATCTTGCGGAAGTTTTCCGCCTGCGCTTCCTCGCGATTGCGGAACTCCATCTTGTCGAGTTTCGACAAGCCGTCCACCAACTCAGCCACCTTCGGCCCGAACCGCTCCGCAATCTCGGTCTTCGTCACGCCCTGATCTTCGATCACGTCGTGCAGCAACGCCGCCATGATCGACTGATCGTCCAGTTTCCAGCTCGCGCAGATCTCCGCGACGGCCACCGGATGCGTGATGTACGGCTCGCCACTCTGACGATACTGCCCGAGATGGGCTTCATCGCTGAAATGGAAAGCCAGCTTGACCTGCTTGATTTCTTCCGGCGAAAGGTACGCGGCCAGCTCGGTGGTCAGTTTCGCAATGGAAACGACATCGTGGCGACGCGGCTTTTCCGGTGTGGCAGTCGGCCCGAACAGATGGCGAAACGATTGTTCGAGGACTGCGTCGATGTACTTGCGCGCGGCCGAGGGCGAATCGGCATCATGAGCGTTGTCATGATCGTGCGCGTGATTTTCGGAATGAGACCCGGCGTGCTCGGTACTGAGGACGTCGTGATGCGGGTCCACAGAGACGGACGATGGAACAGGATTCATGGTCGCCTCCGTGGTTGGCTGACGCGGTTAGTGACAATGCGCGCAGACGTCCGGGCCGCAAATCAGACCGGCACCTTCTTCAACATCTCGACGCCGACCTGGCCGGCCGCGATTTCGCGCAGCGCAACAACCGTCGGTTTGTCGCGGCTTTCGATCTTCGGCGTATGGCCTTGAGCGAGCTGGCGCGCGCGATACGTTGCTGCGAGCGCGAGCTCGAAGCGATTGGGGATCATTTTCAGACAGTCTTCGACGGTGATGCGGGCCATGGTTGATTCCTTCTCGATATGTTCTTCATTCTACCTTATGTGACCGGAAAGCCCCGTTCACTCGGCGTGCGGCGAGTGTATGCCCAACTCCACAAACAACTGCGTATGACGGGCGTACTGTGAACCGAAACGTAGCCGTGTGGCTGCAACGAGACACTGCAGTTCGCCGAGCGCGCGCTCGAAGTTCTCGTTGATCAGCACGTATTCCGCTTCCGGCGCATGCGCCATCTCGCTGCCGGCTGCCAGCAAACGCCGCACGATCACGTTCGGGGCGTCCTGGCCGCGCTTCTTCAGGCGCTCTTCCAGCGCATCCAGCGACGGCGGCAGGATAAAGATTTCCACCGCGTTGCGAAAGCGCTTCTTGACCTGTTGCGCACCTTGCCAATCGATTTCAAGCAGCACGTCGTGGCCGCTTTTCATCTGCGCTTCAATCCATACGCGCGACGTGGCGTAATAGTTGCCGTGCACTTCCGCGCTTTCGAGGAACTCGCCGGCGGCGTGGCGCGCCATGAAGTCATCGACGGAAGCGAAGTGGTATTGAACGCCATTTTCCTCGCCCGGACGCGGTGCGCGCGTGGTGTACGACACGGACAGGCGGATCGCTTCGTCCTGCGCGAGCAGTGCGTTGACCAGCGTCGATTTGCCCGCGCCCGACGGCGCCACGACCATGAACAGGTTGCCCGGATAAACCCCGGCGTAGGTGTTGCGTTGTGCGTCGTTCATGGCTGCGTTACTCCAGGTTTTGCACTTGCTCGCGCATCTGTTCGATGAGCAATTTGAGCGTCATCGACGAGTCCGCGAGTTCTTTCGCAGCCGCTTTCGAGCCGAGCGTGTTCGCTTCGCGATTCAATTCCTGCATCATGAAGTCGAGCCGCTTGCCGACTTTGCCGCCCTTTTGCAGCACGTGGCGCGTTTCCGCCAGATGCGCGGAGAGCCGCTGCAATTCCTCGGTGATGTCGATACGGATGCCATACATGGTCACTTCCTGGCGAATCCGTTCCGCAATTTCCTCGCGCGGAATGCTGGTTTGCGTGCCTTCCGGCGATGCAATGCCCAGCGCATCCTGCAAACGCTCGACAATTTTCTGCTGATGCTTCGTGATCAATTCCGGCACGAGCGGCGTGACCTTTGCCACGATAGCTTCCATTTCCGTCACGTTCGCGATCAGCACGGCGGCGAGCGCAGCGCCTTCGCGGGCACGGACATCGATGAGTTCGGTGATCGCCTGTTTGCCGCAAGCCAGCACCGCGTCGCGCAGCGTTTCCGCCGACACCCCGCTCTCCGACAAAATGCCCGGCCAGCGCAGGATTTCGCCGGTGCGCATGCGTTCGGCATCGGGGAAAATATCCAGCACCGAGCGCTCGAGCGCGGCGAGTTGCGACAGCGCATCGCGATTGAGGACGCCGGCAATGGTGATCTGTTCGGCACGATTCAGGTTGATGCGGATATCGACCTTGCCGCGCGAGAGCTTGTTCATCAGCATTTCGCGCAATTGCGGCTCGCAGACGCGCACGTCTTCGGGCATGCGGAAATTCATGTCGAGGAAGCGCGAATTCACCGTGCGCAATTCCACCGATACCCCCACACCCGAGCCATTGGCGCCCGCACCATCCGACGCTACTTCGCGCGTGGCGCTCGCGTAGCCTGTCATGCTGTAGATCATTGTCGCGTCCGTGATTGAAGGCCGTGGCGCTTTTTGCTGTTCGCTTTGCTGCTTGCGCGGCACGGCCAGTTCGCTTCGAAACGCCCGGCGTGAAGCTGCGCGATATGGCAGGCAATGTTGGCCGGGCGAGGAAGCTGCCATTATCCCATTTTTGCCGATCCCACCCCTGGAAACGCAATACCGCCATGCGGCGCGCGCGAACGCAGACAGGACGCCGCGCCGGACGCTCACTCCGATTGCGGATAAAATTCGAACCTTGGCGCGATTTTTATGCTTTTTTTATCGCGCGCCCAAGCTCCTTTTCACTGCGTTTCTTTCACTTTGCCGCCTCCATGACCAACTCCACGCTGAACCCGTCCGCCCCGTCCAACCGCCCGAGCGGCCGTCGTGCGGACCAATTGCGCGACGTGCGCATCACGCGGCATTACACGAAGCACGCGGAAGGGTCGGTTCTCGTCGAATTCGGCGACACCAAAGTGATTTGCACCGCGAGCATTTCGGAGCGCGTGCCCGAATTCCTGCGCGGACGCGATCAAGGCTGGCTCACAGCCGAATACGGCATGCTGCCGCGTGCCACCAACACCCGTAACGACCGTGAAGCGGCGCGCGGCAAGCAAACGGGGCGCACGCAGGAAATCCAGCGCCTGATCGGGCGCGCGCTGCGTTCCGTGTTCGATCTGAACAAGCTGGGGGCGCGTACGCTGCATATCGATTGCGACGTGATCCAGGCCGACGGCGGCACGCGTACGGCTAGCATCACGGGCGCGTTTGTCGCGGCCCACGACGCAGTCACCAAGCTTCTGGCCGCCGGAAAGATCGCGGAATCACCGATCAATCAATTTGTCGCCGCGATCTCCGTGGGCGTGTACAACGGCCAGCCGGTGCTCGATCTCGACTACGACGAAGACTCGCAGTGCGACACGGACATGAACGTCGTAATGACCGGCGCCGGTGGTTTCGTCGAAGTGCAGGGAACGGCCGAAGGCGTGCCGTTCACGCGCGCCGAAATGAACGCGCTGATGGATCTGGCGCAAAGCGGTATCGAAACGTTGATCGCGAAGCAGAAGATCGCGCTGGAGTTGCTCAGTGTCTGATTCTGATTCCCTTAGCGCCTTGGGACGCGTCGTACTCGCGTCGAATAACCCGGGCAAATTGCGCGAGTTCGCAGCACTGCTGAGCACGGCCGGCATCGATCTCGTGACGCAAGGCGAACTTGGCGTGTCCGAGGCCGAGGAACCGCATGTGACCTTCGTCGAGAATGCGCTGGCGAAGGCGCGGCATGCATCGGCGGCGACGGGATTGCCTGCCCTGGCCGACGACTCCGGCCTCTGCGTGCATGTGTTGCGCGGTGCGCCGGGCGTTTATTCGGCGCGTTACGCGCAATTGCTCAACGGCGGCGAAAAAAGCGATGCCGCGAACAACGCGCGGCTCGTGAATGATCTCGCCAATGAATCAGACCGGCGCGCGTATTTCTTCTCCGTCCTCGTGCTCGTGCGTCATGCCGATGATCCCGAACCGCTGATTGCGGAAGGCCGCTGGCACGGCGAAGTCATCGATACCCCGCGTGGTGCAAACGGCTTTGGTTATGACGCGCATTTCCTGGTGCCGTCGCTGGGACAAACCGCCGCCGAACTCGATCCTGCGGTTAAAAACGCCAACAGTCATCGGGCGATTGCGCTTCGGCATCTGCTGGCGCGGTTGAAGGACATATCGTAATGGCCAGTTCGAGCGGTCCTCAGACGATCAACGTAGTCAAGGCGTTCACGTCGCCGGGCAGTATCCGGCTGACCTCGTTGCCGCCGTTGGCGTTGTACGTGCATTTCCCGTGGTGCGTGCGCAAATGTCCGTATTGCGATTTCAATTCGCACGAGTGGAAGGGCGAGACGTTTCCCGAGGATCGTTATCTCGATGCATTGCGCGCCGATCTCGAACGCGCATTGCCGATGGTCTGGGGCCGGCAGGTCCACACCATTTTCATTGGCGGAGGGACGCCCAGTTTGCTGTCGGCGAAAGGACTGGACCGCCTGCTCTCCGACGCCCGCGCCCTCCTGCCGCTCGACGCCGATGCTGAAATCACGCTCGAAGCCAATCCCGGCACGTTCGAAGCCGCGAAGTTCGCGCAATTCCGCGCAAGCGGCGTGAACCGTTTATCGATAGGTATTCAAAGTTTCAACGAGCAACATCTGAAGGCGCTTGGCCGGATTCACGATGCAACGCAAGCCCGTCAGGCTGTGGAAATAGCGGCCAGGAATTTCGATAACTTCAACCTCGACCTGATGTTCGCGCTGCCGAAACAAACGCTGGATGAATGCCGGGCGGATATCGAAACGGCTATCAGTTTCGCGCCGCCGCATTTGTCGCTGTATCACCTGACGCTTGAACCGAACACGATGTTCGCGAAGTACCCGCCGCCCGTTCCCGACGACGACGCTTCCGCCGATATGCAGGACTGGATTCACGAGCGCACGGCTTCAGCGGGTTATGAGCGCTACGAGGTCTCCGCCTATGCGAAGCCGCACAGGAAGAGCCGGCACAACCTGAACTACTGGCGTTTTGGCGACTATCTCGGCATTGGTGCGGGCGCGCATACCAAGCTGTCGTTTCCGCAGAAAATCCTGCGCCAGGTGCGTTATAAACATCCTGGAACGTACATGGATGAAGCGCTTGCGGGCGCGGCAGTGCAAGAAGAGCACGAGGTCGGACCGCGCGACTTGCCATTCGAATTCATGCTCAACACCTTGCGGCTCGTGGAAGGGTTTCCGGTGCATTCGTTCAACGAACGAACCGGGCTCGCGATGTCCGCAATTGAATCGGGACTGGTGGAAGCGGAGCGTCGTGGCTTGATCACGCGCGACATCGATCGCATTGCGCCCACGCAGCGCGGACAGGATTTTCTCAACGACCTGCAGGCGCTCTTTCTTAGAGACACGCCGTCGATAACGATCAGGGAAGACCGTTAAATTGAATGCGCCCGCCCCTACTTTGACCGCCGGTTCCGTGATGCGGCACCGGCCCTTTGCGCTCTTCTGGAGCGCGCGGGTGATGTCATCGGTTGCGTTCCAGATGATGTCGGTGGCAATCGGCTGGCAGATCTACTCGATCACACACAGCGCGTTCGCACTCGGGCTCGTCGGCCTCTCGCAATTCCTGCCGATGTTCATGCTCACGCTGGTGGTCGGTCATGTGGCTGACCGCTACGATCGGCGCACGATCGCGTTCGTCTGTCAGGCAATTCAGGGGGTGGCCGCGTTGACGCTGTGCGTGGCGACGTGGCACGGAATGACCAGCCAGGGCCTGATCTATTTGATCGCGGCTGTTGCCGGCTCGGCACGCGCGTTCGAGTCGCCGTCGATGGCCGCACTCTTGCCCAACCTGATTCCACGCGCCCAGTTGCAGTACGCGACCGCGTGGTCGACGTCGGCTAACCAGAGCGCACAGATCCTCGGACCGGCAATGGGTGGTCTGCTCTACGGACTCGGAGCGCTGACGGTATATGGCGCGGTGGCGGTGGCGTTCATCGGGGCGGCGGTGGCGTTGTCATCGATAAGGATCGAACAAGTGGTGCGCACGCGCACGCCGCTGACGTTCGAATCGCTCTTCTCCGGCATCGCCTTCATTCGACGCAAGCCTGTGATTTTGGGGGCGTTATCGCTTGATCTGTTCGCGGTGTTGCTTGGCGGCGCGACTGCGCTGCTGCCGGTTTTCGCCCGCGATATCTTGCACGCCGGGCCGTGGGCGCTTGGCGTATTGCGCGCGGCGCCTGCCGTCGGCGCGCTGGCCGGATCGATATATCTCGCGCATTTCCCGTTGCGGCGGCGGGCCGGGACGGCGTTGTTCGGCGGTGTGATCGCGTTTGGCATTGCGACGATCGTGTTCGGGCTGTCGCGGAATCTGTATGTCTCGCTGATCGCGCTGGCCGCGCTCGGCGCCTCCGATGTGATCAGCGTCGTCGTGCGCATGTCGCTCGTTCAACTCCAAACACCCGACGATATGCGAGGACGCGTGGGCGCCATCAATTCGCTGTTTATCGGGACATCGAATCAGCTGGGGGAGTTCGAGTCCGGGATGACGGCGGGACTGTTCGGCGCAGTGCCCGCAGTGCTGATTGGCGGCGTAGGAACGATCGCCGTTGCGTTGTTATGGATGCGATTGTTTCCCGGTTTGCGAGCAACGAGGTCGCTGGAAGGGTGAGGCGGTTTTGCTTGATGTTTTGCTTGGTGGACGCCCGCGAAAGTTGCGCTACAATACGCGCCTTGCCGGAAAGGTGCGACGCGGTTCAGGCGCATTTTTCTTGTAGTTGCTGTGTGTGAAAATTTGTGAAACGTGGAAGCGTGGCCGAGCGGTTTAAGGCACTAGTCTTGAAAACTAGCGACGGGGTGACTCGTCCGTGAGTTCGAATCTCACCGCTTCCGCCAAACACCGGCATTCCGGCTTGTCCGCAACTCTCTGCTTTAAATCCCTCGCCTTCGTACCAGACCAATTCACACCGCCAGTTCGTCCGGCGAGTGGGTCTTGAGCCAATCGGCCAAAACCACGTCGATACGCGTCTGCCATCCCTCACCTGACGCACGAAACGCCTCCACGACCTGCGGCGAAAGTCGAAGTGACAATGGAATCTTCGTTGGCGCTTTTTGCGGCCCGCGAACACCTGTCTTCGCCCGCAACGACGCGGGTAACGCAGCGCCACCGCGCTTGAACGTCTTGACGTCCGCGGCGGTCAGTTCACGTACTTCTCCGCTCTCGTCGATCATGGGCTTACGTGCTGGCATAGCGATTTACCTCTCTCGAATTAGCTTTACGAAAACTGATCACGCGAATTCCATCATGGGTTTCTGTGAAACAGAGAACATGCAAGCGATCGTCGAGATACCCCAACGCGACGTACCGTACTTCCCCATAAACACGCCGATCATCCGTGCCGATCAACGCTGTCTCGAAATTGAAATCTGCCGCCCGTTCGAACGATAAACCGCGTTCGCCGATGTTGCGGGTGCTCTTAACCACATCGAAGGAGACTTGCATCAGGCAAATTGTATATACAAAATTCGTGGAAAGCCAGGTTTTTTGTATATACAAATATCGAACGAGGCGCGTTGATAAAAAAACCCGCATCGTCACCGATGCGGGTTTCAGCTTGCGGGACGCGCCTACTCAGTTTCACCCCACGTCCGGCTCGCCCTCGCCTGGCTTCTTCCCAGGCTTATCGCTTGGGGCCTGCTTACGGTCTTCGTCGTCGCGCTCGGGCATCTTGCTTGACTCGTTATCACTATGTTCGACGGGCTTCGGTTGGTTCAAATCAGCTGAATCATTGCTCATGGTCTTCTCCTTGCGCATCAACATGCCGTGGGTGTGCAAAAAGGGGCAGCAAGTCCCGGACCAGCCGCGTATTGTTAAGTATGAGTACAACGAAATCGCGGAGCTTCGCCTGTCATGACCTCCAGCCTGAAAATCGCGCTTATCACACGTAACGCGCTTGCCACAGCACTAGCGGCCACTATCGCCGCCTGCACGATCACCCCGCCACCTAGCGCGCTCGAGCCAAAGCCGGCCGCCGCCGTCAGCGGCGCCACTCTCGATCAATACAAGGTGCGCGTGGCGCAACAGATCTTCGACCGCAATCCTTCGCTGGTGCTCAAAGGCACGCCCCAAGCGATGCTGCGCTCGCTCGTCGTGGTCGCGTTCACCGTGGACCGCAGCGGCCGCGTGATCCGCTCGTCGGTCTATCGGACCAATGGCGACGACGAAGCCGAAGCCACCGCGCTCGCGTCGCTGCGACGCGCATCGCCATTGCCCACACCGCCGGCGCGCCTGCTCGATGGCAACGGCCATCTCGAGTTGTTCGAGGACTGGCTCTTCAACGACAACGGTCAGTTCCAGCTACGCAGCGTCCATTCACCGCAGGCGACGACCATCGATTAAATGGAAAAAGCAGAATCAATGGTCCTTCCACCAATACGGTTTCCTTGCAGGCTGTGGCGCACGATCGTTATAATTTTCGATACCCCGCGCCGGCCATGCCGGCAAAGCCGTCGCCTTCGCCCATCCAGCGCTTGAGCCGGCGTCTGACCGGTCGACTCCGCGACATACCACGCGCAGTTCAACACCGTTCGTTTTCACCGCTGCACGCCGCCTCATTGCGCATTCAATACAAAGTGTCCCAACGCGCGTTCGCATTCCCGGACGCGACACGAAGGGCGAACCCGGAGACGCCATGTCATCAGCTTCACCATCGGGCTCTTTTCCCACATCGCCGGCAAGCGACGCGAAAATGAGCACCTCCCGTGTGATCTTCGCGAGTTTTATCGGCACGGCAATCGAGTTCTACGATTTCTATGTCTACGCGACGGCCGCTGCGCTCGTCATCGGCCCGGTCTTTTTCCCGCATAGCTCGCCCGCGGCGCAAGCGTTATCGGCGTTCGTCACGTTTGGCATCGCGTTCATCGCACGGCCGATCGGCTCGTTCATCTTTGGCCACTTCGGTGACCGCATCGGGCGAAAATCGACGCTCGTCGCCTCGCTGCTCGTGATGGGCGTGTCGACCACCTTGATCGGCTTCGTGCCGGGCTACGCGTCCATCGGCAGCCTGGCGCCGGTGCTGCTGTGCATCCTGCGCTTCGGCCAGGGCATCGGGCTCGGCGGTGAATGGGGCGGCGCAGCGCTCCTCGCCACCGAATACGCGCCGCAAAACAAGCGCGGCTGGTTCGGCATGTTCCCGCAGCTTGGGCCGTCGGTGGGATTCCTGGCATCGAATGGACTGTTCTTCGGACTGGCGCTCTCGCTCACCGATGAACAATTCCGTAGCTGGGGCTGGCGCGTGCCGTTTCTCGTCAGCGCCGTGCTGGTGGCGCTCGGGCTTTATGTGCGCCTGAAAATTGCGGAAACGCCAGCGTTCCGTGAGGCTATCGAGAAAAAGGAACGCGTGCGCGTGCCTATCGCGACGTTGTTCGGCCAATACCTGAAACCGACGCTGCTCGGCGCGATCGCGATGATCGTCTGCTACACGCTCTTCTATATCTCGACGGTTTTCTCGCTCTCGTACGGCGTCTCGACGTTGCATTTCACGCGCGAGAAATTCCTTGGCCTGCTGTGTTTCGCGGTGATTTTCATGGCGATCGCCACGCCGATTTCCGCATTAGCCAGCGATAAATTCGGCCGCCGGCCGGTGCTGATCGTGGGTTGTATCGCGGCCATCCTGTCGGGCTTCACGATGGCCCCGCTGCTCGGCAGCGGCAACACGTACGCGGTCGCGCTGTTTCTCACCATCGAACTGTTCCTGATGGGCATCACTTTTGCGCCGATGGGCGCGCTGCTTCCCGAGTTGTTCCCGACCAACGTGCGTTATACCGGCGCTGGCGTGGCGTATAACGTGGGCGGCATTCTGGGGGCGTCGGTAGCGCCGTACATCGCGCAACTGCTGGCGAATCGCGGCGGTTTGGCGTGGGTCGGCGGGTATGTATCGGTCGCGGCGGCAATCAGCCTGCTCGGCGTCCTGTGCATGCGGGAAACGCGGGACATCAAACTTTCGTAGCGCTCAATGCGTGCCGGCGACGCTTCATGAAGCTCACCGGCACGCATTGTTCAAACTCCCTCTTTCATCTATCGCGCCGATTGACAGCATGCGCCGGCACCGTCGGCCCCTTCGGCAACCGCGCCCGCTGCGCCTCCTTGCGATCGCGCCAGAAAGCCGCGAGCCAGATCAGGCTGCCAATCGCGACGACGTCGCCGCCCAGCCCCGCTATCCACTGATATTGCCCGAGCGACACGACCCGCAAGGCGGTATCGATAACCAGCGACATGCACGCGCCCGCAATAAAGCACACCAGCCCCTGCTTGCCGATGTTGACCACGCTCGGCAGGCTCTTCGCCAGCGCCTTTATCCATCCGGCGTGCACCGCCTGAGCGAACAGCCACGCGATCACGACAAAACTCACAATGCGCAGGCTCGCCAGGTTCTGTTTCATGTACCCGGGCGGCGCTTGCGTCTCCAGGAACAGCTTCGCGAATGCAAACGTCAGGAACACGACAACGGCCGCACGGGTCATCCAGCGAGCGGTTTTCGAATCGTGGAATTCGGCGGGAATCGGCTGCACGCGAGCCAGAATGCCGAGCGCGAACATCAGTTGCCACGCGAACGGATTGAACGACCACCCTTCCGCGTAAGCCGACGGCAGCCATTGCGCGAGAGACGATGCAAAAAGCCATACGCCGAGACTGCCGAACAACACCACAACCGGCTTACGTTCAGCCAGCGGCACCACGAACGGCACAGCGAGCGCGAACATGGCGTACATGGGCAATACCGCCGAGAGATACGGCTGATGCCGCAAGGTCGCGACATCGAACGTCAGCCCCAGCGGCTGGGCCAGGAACGTCGGCCATTCGGTGATCTGGAGCATCGGGGTGTCGACGCGCAGCCACATGAGCATCGCCCCGCCGAGCAGCATCATCACGGCGGTGAACAGGTACGCGCGATAAATCTCCCAACTGCGCTTCAGGAAGCGCAGGCGCGCGGCCCCGTGACTTCGGTTCGCTGCCAGCGTTGTATAAGCGGCGGCCGATGCATATCCCCCGAGGAACACAAAAACCTCTGCGGAATCGCAGAACGCGTAACTATGAAGTGTAAATCTGGATAAAACGCTTCCCGAAATATGATCGACGGCAATCACCAGCAGCACGAGTCCCCGGAAGAAATCCACTTCAAGAGAACGGCGATTCGGCGAATTCATAAATGCAACTCCGTGGATGAAGTTTGCCCTTCCCGGGAAAACACCAATCCGGGTTAGTACGGACTGCGCCCGGAAAATTCCCATCAGATCATTAGATAAATACGACAGCCCCAGCCTTGATTATTTTTATGCAACTTGCGTACCGGCACGCGCTGTCTATACTCGTCAAACACTCAACAAAGACTGAACAATCGTGAGGCCAGCGTCATGCGCATTCATCTTCAAAGTGCTGATGTTGTAGCGATAATCGCCATCGCGCTTTTCACCGCACTCATGCTGGCCGTGCGTTTCCGGACGACGAGCTGGCGCGGGATCGTACTGCAGGCATTGCTTGCAAACGCCGGCGCCATTGCCGCCGTAGTCGCTTTCGAAGTAATGACAACCTGATCTTCAGTAAGCGCTTCACGTCCCGCCTAATACAGTAATCGATAAAACTTTCAATCTGCCTGGGTCATCGTTGAAACGTTTGCGTGTCATTCAAATACCTGAATAAAACATTACTTATTAATTACGTTTTTCTCTCCACTCTCGCCACCCCGACGAGAGTGTTTTTGGGGCGCCGGCTCATAGCCGCGCCCCGTTTTCTTTTCAAAGCGGGTTATCCGGGAGCGATCGGCTTGATTATTGCGACAAATCGGTATACTCACCGCTTTGCCGACAGCCGGTCGCATGGCTCACTGCACATGATTCGAGCGTTACGGTCTCTTCCCCGCTTTACTCTTCGACGCGCGCGCAACCTCTGGTACCGCTACGGCATTTTCTGGGTTGGCGCGATCGCGGTCGGGCTGGTCGCCGTGTTGTACGCGAGGCTCATCGACTGGGGCTATAACGCTTTTCGCGCGGTTCAGCACGACCATGTGTGGTTGCCGCTGATCCTGACGCCGGCGGTGGCCGCGTTATCCGTCTGGCTCACGCGAAAATTTTTCCGCGGCTCGGAAGGCAGCGGCATCCCGCAGGTTATCGCCGTGTTGCACAGTCCGCCGGGGCTGGGGACTCGGCTGTTGTCGCCAGCCATCCTGATCGCCAAGATGGGGATCTCGTTTATCGCGATCCTCGGTGGTTTCACCATCGGCCGCGAAGGTCCGACCGTCCAGGTCGGCGCGGCACTGATGTACAACCTGCGACGACTCTTTCCCCGCTCGAACGCCCGCATTGAACGGCAACTCGTGCTGGCCGGCGCGGCGGCGGGCTTATCGGCGGCCTTCAACACGCCACTTGCGGGCATTGTGTTCGCGATCGAAGAACTGACGCGCAGTTTCGAAGCGCGTACGAGCGGCGTGCTGATCACGGGCATCATTCTCGCGGGTATCGTCGCGCTCGGCCTGAACGGCAATTACACCTATTTCGGCACCATCGAAGTCGACGCGCATTTCCCCAGCTTGCTGGCGGTCGCGGTGGTGATCACGGCTATCGTGACGGGCATCGCGGGCGGCGCGTTTTGCTGGTTGCTGCTCAACACGTCCAAGTGGATTCCGGCACGTCTGCGCGAGATGCATGCGACGCGCCCGGTCGTGTTCGCCACGCTCTGCGGGCTGATCATCGCCGTGGTCGGACTTGTGTCGGGCGGTACGACCTTCGGCAGCGGTTACGCCGAGGCGCGCGGCCTGCTGGAAGGCCACGAGCACCTCTCGGCGCTGTATCCTCTGCTCAAGATGGTCTCGATGATCGGCTCGTATCTGCCCGGCATTCCGGGCGGCATCTTCGCGCCGTCGCTATCGATTGGCGCCGGCTTCGGCAACGTGCTGCACATGGTCTTCAGCCACATGCAGTTGTCGATGCTGATTGCGCTCGGCATGGTCGGTTATCTGGCGGCCGTCACGCAGTCGCCGATCATGTCGTTCGTGATCGTGATGGAAATGATCAACGGCCATGCGCTGGTGATCTCGCTGATGGCAACAGCATTGATCGCGAGCCGGGTGTCGCGCCTCTTCTCGCCGCCGCTTTACGAAGCCTTGGCCGAGCGCTACATGACCCCATTGCCCTCACCCGTGCCACGGGCTTCACCGGAACTGCCCGAAACGCCCGTCGAGGACGAAGAGCCGGTGACCAAATAAAGCTTGGGCAAACTTAATAAACGTAGACGCGTGGCACCGGATGATAAGCATAAGGATGCGCCGGCACGACAATACAACCACCCAGCATGGTTGCGAGCAAGCCGATAATCAACAGTTTGGTTTTCATGTGGAACTCCGGCAACGGGTTTATCGAATCAGATTCGGGCGGTGCTTGATGGACCGCCCTCGAGGGGTATCAAGCCGAGAAGGCGTCAGGCCCAGTGTCCAGGCATCCAGCGCCATGCGCCGCCACGCGCGATCCAGTGTCCCGGCACCCAGTGGTAACCCACGCGCTCGACTTGCCAATGCCCCGGATTCCACACGTATTGGCCGTGTTCCCAGCGCCAGTGGCCGTTATCCCAGACATAACCCACGCGAGCCGGCGGAACGGATTCCACGCGCACCGGCGGCGGCGCATTCGGCGCCACGATAATCACTTCAGCCGATGCGCTTCCGGCTACCGCCGCAACGCCGGCCAGAACAATCGCCGCCTGGGCAATGAACAAACGTATTTTCATGATCGGCCTCTTGAGTTGGTCGCCTCGTATCAGCGATACACACTCAATGCGCGAGGCCACGGTTTAGCCGACAGCGCCCGTGTAACGGCGATGGCTAAACTGCAACGGAATATTGATGTAAGTCGACTTAGAGGTGCAAACGCACAAGTGAAAAGGCCGGAATCGAATGATTCCGGCCTTCGGATGCTGCGCGCCAGGAAGATACGTCAGCGCTGGTTCAAATCGTCATCCACTTTCACACCGATGGAATTTCGATCTTCACTTCGAGTACTTCGAGATCGTCCTGACGTTCGAGGCTTACCCGGATATCGTCGCTTGAAATCTTCACGTACTTGGAAATCACGGCAACGAGTTCTCGTTGCAACGCCGGCAGATAATCGGCGGGTGCATGTCCGCCCGCTCGCTCGTGCGCGATGATCAACTGCAAGCGTTCCTTCGCGACCGAAGCGGACTTCTTTTTCTCGCCCAGCAAAAACGAAAGAATCGACATTGCGTCCCCTTACTTGTTGCCGAAGATGCGTTGCAACAGACCTGGCTTCTGATAGTCGGTGAAGCGCAGGGACTTTTCTTCGCCGAGAAAGCGCGAAACGATGTCCTTGTAGGCTTCAGCCACATCAGTGCCATCGAGGTGCACGGCCGGCAGACCCTGGTTGGACGCATGCAGCACCGCTTCCGATTCAGGAATCACGCCGATCAATTCGATCCGCAGGATTTCCTGGATGTCGGTCAGCGAGAGCATCTCGCCTTCGCTCACGCGCTTCGGGTTGTAGCGTGTGATCAACAGATGTTCCTTGATCGGCTCCTTGCCTTCAATTGCGCGCTTCGTCTTCGACGAAAGAATGCCGAGAATGCGGTCCGAGTCACGCACGGACGACACTTCCGGGTTCGTCACGATCAATGCTTCATCGGCGAAATGCATGGCCAGCAACGCGCCCGATTCGATCCCCGCCGGCGAGTCGCAGACGATGTATTCGAAGTCCATCGCGATCAGGTCGTTGATGATCTTCTCTACGCCGTCTTGCGTCAGCGCGTCTTTATCGCGGGTCTGCGAGGCCGGCAGGATGAACAGGTTCTCGCACTTCTTGTCCTTGATCAACGCCTGGTTGAGGTTCGCTTCGCCCTGGATCACGTTGATGAGGTCGTACACCACGCGGCGTTCGCAGCCCATGATGAGATCGAGATTGCGCAGGCCGACATCGAAGTCGATAACAGCCGTTTTGTGCCCGCGCAACGCGAGGGCCGATGCGAAGCTCGCGCTGGTGGTCGTCTTGCCGACGCCGCCCTTGCCCGAAGTCACCACAATGATTTTTGCCATTCCTGTACCTTGTGTTCGTCAATTAAATCCGCTTGCATTCTGTCCGAGAGCGCGCCGTCCCAATCAGGCGCGCTCGGCTGATTTTCATCAGGCCTCTCAGGTCAGCCGCAGCGGTTCGATCATCAGTTTTTCTTCGTCGAGCCAGATCTGCACCGACTTGCCCAGGACATCGGGGCCGAGCGGCGTTTCCATCGTCCTGTAGATGCCGGCAATGGAGATCAGTTCCGGTTCCAGACACGTGCAGAAAATCCGTGCGTCGAGGTTGCCGTGCACGCCCGCGAGCGCGCGGCCACGCAACGGCGCGTAGATATGAATGTTGCCTTCCGCGATCACTTCCGCGCCGTAGCTCACGAGCCCCAGCACGACGAGATCGCCCTTCGCATAGACCTGCTGGCCCGAACGCAACGGCCGGTCGATGATGGTCGTCTTCGGTACCGGCACGCTCGGCGCAGGCGTTTGCGCCACGGCCGCTTCGATCACGGCAGCCGCCTCGGTGTTTTCAACGCCCGCGTCGACCGACGGCTTCGGTGCGCCGCGCCGGTCGCGTGCTTCGAGCAACGGCAGCGCGCCTTCGGACGCCCATGCCTGGTCCGCCGATGCCACTACACCGATGGGGCGCATGCGTACGCTGTCGAGCAACGCTGCGAGCTCGCTGATCGATATGCGCTCGTCGGCCGCCAGACGGCGCACGTCGATGGCGACAGTATCGTTCGCGAAAAACTCGGGAGTCGCTTCGAAGCGCCGCGTGAGTTCCGTTCGCAGCGCGTCGAGGTCGGTAGTCTTGACGACAAACAGAAGCGTGTCGACAGAGCCGCTGCGCAATTCGAAAAAGGGCGTTTTTTTGAGCGACATAGGTAAAGCCAAAAATTTTGCGTATTTTACAGGCGTGAGCGCAAGCAAACGGAAAATTTCAGATTGCCGCCCGAACGCGGGCAGCATGATGTGAAAAGAGAACGAGATAGGCGAGACAGGCAACGGCAAGATGAGCCGGGACTTGGAAACCACACTGCAGCCGCCCTGAAGCCACGCGAACCGTGGCCAATCAGCCTCGGATGCTCAGGTCATGCGCTCAAGTCACGCGAATCGATCACGCGGCGCACGAGCAGCGTTTCATAGGCCTCGGGATGCGCCGGAATCCGGCGACGTTCACCGGTAGGACCAAAGCCCAAGCGCTCGTAGAACCGCATGGCGTTGCGGTTTTCGTCGGTGACCCAGGCAAAGACGTCATGCACGCGCCGCTCCGCGAGCCATTGCGTGGCGGCATTCACGAGCAACTCGCCACCGCGCAGATGCCTCACCGCAGGCGCCACCCACAACGCGTAGACGAATGCGCGCGGTGCAGGCGCTTCATCGACAAACGCACCCACCAGGCCCGCCGGATGACCTTCGGTGTACAGGATAAACGTCGCGATAGCGGGTGAATTCGCGTGGCGGTCGGCCGTTTCGTCGAAGCTTGCGACGTCGGCGGACAAGGCCTCCTCCAGCGTCTCACCGAACGCGTAAGGCGCCTCGCGCAATGAGGCCGTGCGAAGCTCGCGCAGGACTGCACCTTGATGCGCGGTGATCCTGCGAACAGTAAGTGAAGGACTCATGCGGGTGTTTTTCTCTCAAGCTTTAACAAGCTTCTTAAGCTTTCTTAAGCCGGCTTGGTCTGTTTAATAGCTTCAACCGAACAGGCTAACGAGTCAAATCATTATTTCAGTCAATGCGCGACGTGCCCTCATCGTGGGTCTCTCTCCCCACCACATCGCTTATTTCATGGTGTTTTATCAGCTTTATGCTGCTTTACGGTGCAGCGTATTCGCCTGTTCCATCAGGCCACGGCGTCAGTAATTCGAAGCCGTCGTCAGTCACCACGACCATATGCTCCCATTGCGCCGACAACGACCGGTCCTTGGTCGTCACGGTCCAGCCATCGCGCGATTGCTGCGTTGCAGCGCGGCCTGCATTGACCATTGGCTCGATGGTGAAAACCAGTCCGGGCTTCAAACGCAATCCTGCTCCCGGTTGTCCGTAATGCAGCACTTGCGGGTCCTCGTGATACACACGGCCGATGCCGTGTCCGCAATACTCGCGCACGATCGAATAACCCTCGCGGTTGGCTACTGACTGGATCGCATAACCCACATCGCCCAGCGTCGCGCCCGGACGCACCGCCCGAATGCCGGCGACCGTTGCCTCATACGTCGTGTCGCACAGCCGTTTGGCCTCACGGCTCGGCGTGCCGGCGTAGTACATGCGGCTGGTATCGCCGAAATAGCCGTCCTTGATGATCGCGACGTCGATGTTGATGATGTCTCCGTCTTTCAGCGCGCGTGGGCTGGGAATACCGTGACAGACAACATGATTCACCGACGTGCAAATGGTCTTGGTAAAACCCATGTAGCCCACGTTTGCCGGGATCGCCTTCAGTTCGTCGACAATGAAGCGGTTGCAGATTGTATCCAGCTCTTCCGTGGTGATACCGGGCTGCACATGCTCGCCGATCATCGCGAGGACTTCTGCGGCCAAGCGCCCGGAAATACGCAGTTTTTCGATGTCGGCAGGCGACTTGAGTGTAATGGCCATGGAGCGTTGGTGTGTCGGCGCGCAATATCGATGTATCGCGGACGCATTATTTCAGGATGCCGGCGATGATAGCATCGCACGCTTTTTCGCTCTTTTTTTGATGGCGCGCAGGATTGCCTTGCGGTCGCGCGACGTCATGCTTTAGGCTTGGTCCAGCTTGATTCAGTTTGCTCGCGCGGGTTGTTTTGGCCCCTGATTTGCGGCCTGTTTTTGTTCCGATGCTGCCTCGTTTGTTCCTCGTTTTCGCTGACGCCCATTGCTTATGCCCTCACGCCGAGTTGTTCCGTTCACCTTCTTGTTTGTGTCCTTGATAGCGTCTGTCATTGCGCTCGCCGCGTGCAGTTCTGCAAGCGTCCCTGAGCTTCGCGCTTCGAATCCGGTGATCTACGTGTCGTCGCACCGCCAGCCGGCTGATGTGCTGAATTGCCTTGAGGACAAGTTGCCTTCAGTGTCCGCGTCGAAGCTCGGTAGTGCTTCGGAATTGCTGGTCGGGCCGAACGCATGGCTGGTTACGCTCTCGCCATCGCAATATGGATCGACCGTAAAGGTGCAAAAGTCTTCAGAAGAGTATGGCGGATTGCCCGAACCTGAAATGCGCTTCGATATAGCGCGCTGCACGACTTGAATTCAATTGGCATCAGCCAAATAAAATCCCCGGAGAATGATTATTCGTCCGGGGATTTTTTAATATTGGCTCAATAAATTATTAAACCAATCAGAAGTAGTAGTGAACTCCGACTGTCACGCTGTCATTATGGCGTTTGGTGCCATCATGGCTGCTTGAATCAGCTGTCCATTCAGCCGCGACGCTGAATTGCTTCGCGAACTTGTATTCAACGCCCAAGCCACCGTGAAGGCGCGCATTGGGCCAGCTTCCAGTCATACCCAAACGTGCGTAAGGCATGATCGTGTTGAATGGCATTCCGAACTTGAGATCGATGCCGCCATCTTTGTAGGTCGTCGAACCGTGGTGGAAATCCGCGAACACTTCTGCGCCGATCACGAACTGCTTCACATCGAACCCATAGCCCGCGGTCAGGCCGGGGAAAAACGTTGCATGAGAAGACTTGTTGACGACGCCGGACGCGTCAGACCAGTTCTCCCCGACCTTGACACCGGCGTAGGGGCCGGCGAACTCGCTTGCCTGAGCGCACGAAAGACCGGTCAGGGCGATGACCAGTGCGGCAAAAAACTTCTTTAAATTGGACATGGAAGTCGATACATAACATTAAATTAAAAAGCAACGCTAATTGCCACGTTCGTGCACATTCACTGTTAATAAGATTTACGGAATTTATATTGATCAGAATCTCGCAACGAAGCGAAAGATTAAATTGCAAGGACGTGCGTGACCAATCGGAGCGCTCTTAATTATCTTTTTGGCGTTATTATTTATAGACTTCTGGTTCGCAGGCGCCGCAGGGGAAGGAGGTTACGATGGTTTTGTGATCAATTTGCAACGAGTGTTAATAGCACGTCTATGCGATTAAATTAACAGAATGCAACGAATTAAGAGTTTGAATCAGATACGAATATAACGGTAGTTCCAATTAGGTTTAATAAGCGAATCCACGTTTTCATTTCATGAAACGCTTCGACTGCGGCCGGATGTGCCCGTCGCGGCCTCTATCGCCACCGTTCTCACAACGGAAGTACACGCATGAACCACCTCGCTTTCAATGTCTGCAGAAGCTTGCTGACGGCGGCAGCGGCCGCTGCATCGCTTTGCTTCATGGCAGAGGCGCAGGCTACTGACCCGGTCGACCCGACTGTCGACAAGCCAGTCCCGCTGTCTGTAGCACCTGTCCATGTATATCGGCCGCCCTCTATTGTCGGGACGTCACAGCCGGCGTCCGACCCAAAGCCCGCATCCGGGGCAGATGACTGGTCGAGCCGGCAAACGCCCAGTATTGAGAAGCCGGACAACTGGGCATGCAGGACGTCGAATAATCTGGCGCGGAGTTCAGCCGGCAGAAATCCCGACGGCAAGTCGACCTTCGATATTGAGCGCTTGCTGCCAAAGTGCTGATGAGTGAACGCGTGGCGGCGCGTTGACGTGCGGCTCAAGGGACGTTCCAGCGGCGCCGGAAAGGCAAAAACCCCGCTGATCTTTCGATCAGCGGGGTTTTTTGAATTTGGCGGAAAGGGTGAGATTCGAACTCACGGTACGCCTAAACGTACACTGGATTTCGAGTCCAGCGCATTCGACCACTCTGCCACCTTTCCATTTACTGCAACCGCTTTGCTGCTTGTTACCAGCTTTTTGCGGTCTTCGCTGAGCGGGTCGATGCTCAGCGAAGAGAAAGATTATAGACGACTCGGAATCGATTTCCAACCCCTTTTCGTGAGCCGGTTACAACACAGCAGCTCAATCCGCTGCTTACTCCGATCCCCGCACTTCCAGTTTTTCGACACCACGCATGTACGGCCGCAAAACCGCCGGCACCGTCACCGATCCATCCGCATTCTGGAAGTTCTCGAGCACCGCAACGAGCGTGCGACCGACCGCCAGTCCCGACCCGTTCAACGTATGAACAAACTCGGGCTTGCCCTGCGCATTGCGGAAACGCGCCTGCATCCGGCGAGCCTGAAACGCTTCGGTATTCGAACAGCTCGAGATCTCGCGATAGGTGTTTTGCGCCGGCAGCCAGACTTCCAGGTCGAATGTCTTCGATGCCGAAAATCCCATGTCGCCCGTGCACAGCGAAACCACGCGGTACGGCAGTTCGAGCTTCTGCAGGATCGCTTCGGCGTGTCCGACCATTTCGTCGAGCGTGTCGTACGATTTTTCCGGCGACACAACCTGCACCATTTCGACTTTGTCGAACTGATGCTGGCGGATCAGGCCACGCGTATCGCGGCCGTACGAGCCCGCTTCAGAGCGGAAGCAGGGTGAATGCGCGGTGAGTTTCACCGGCAGCGCAGCGGCTTCGAGAATGCTTTCGCGCACCGTGTTCGTCAGCGAAATCTCGGAGGTCGAAATCAGATATTGCGTGACCGTGTTTTCTTCGCCGCCCTTCTCCACCCGGAACATGTCGTCCGCGAATTTGGGCAACTGTCCAGTGCCGACCAGGATCTCCGGATTCACGATATACGGCGTGTACGCCTCCGTGTAGCCGTTCTGCTCGGTGTGGGTGTCGATCATGAACTGGGCAAGCGCACGATGCAGCCGCGCGATCTGGCCGCGCAACAGCGTAAAACGCGCGCCGGAGAGCTTGGCTCCGGTCTCGAAGTCGAGGCCGAGCGGTGCGCCTACATCGACGTGATCCTTGACCTCGAAATCGAACGAACGCGGCGTGCCCCAGCGGCGCAACTCTACGTTCTCCGTCTCGTCGCGGCCAACCGGCACGCTCTCGTGCGGCAGGTTCGGCACGCCGAGCATGAGGTCAGAGAGGCGTTTCTGGATATCGTCAAGTTGTGCCGACGACGCTTTCATGGTGTCGCCAATTCCGCTCACTTCCGCCATCACCCCGGCAGTATCTTCGCCGCGACCCTTCATTCCACCGATCTGCTTTGACAGCGTGTTGCGACGCATCTGCAGTTCTTCGGTCCGCGTCTGGATCTCGCGACGTTCGGTTTCCAGTGCCGCGAAAGCCGCGACGTCGAGGGTGTAGCCGCGTTGGGCCAGGCGCTGGGCGACAGCGTCGGGGTCTTTGCGCAGAAGTTGAATGTCGAGCATGGCAGGGCCGGTTCTTAGTAGGTGCGAATCCGCGATTTTAGCTCAGCACCGAGGGGTTATTGGCGTGCTGTGGTCGCGTTAGCCGTTCGGCCTGATGTCCGAGGCGTTTTCCGTTCCAGAAAAACCTCTCTCGAAATTGGTCGCAGCGCTTTTATACACAATCTCAAGCTGCGCGCACCCTCGATCACTTCTTCTCGCCCTTGTTCTCGCGCCGCCATTGCGCGTCCATCTCGGCCAGCCGCGCCATCTTCTCGCCGATCTTGCCCTCCAGGCCGCGCGGCGTCGGCTCGTACCAGTGCGGATCGCGCATGCCGTCCGGCAGATAGGTTTCGCCCGCCGCGAACGCGTCGGGTTCATCGTGGGCATAACGGTATTCATGCCCGTAACCCAACTCCTTCATCAGCTTCGTCGGTGCGTTGCGCAAGTGCACCGGCACCCCGCGCGACTGATCCTTGCCGACAAACTGTCGCGCCGCATTATAGGCCTTGTAGCCGGCGTTCGATTTCGGCGCGATCGCCAGATAAATCAGCGCCTGCGCGAGCGCCAGCTCACCTTCCGGTGTGCCCAGCCGCTCGTAGGTCTCGGCGGCATCGAGCGCAATCCGCCCCGCCCGCGGATCGGCGAGACCAATGTCCTCCCATGCCATGCGCACGATGCGCCGCGCCAGATATCGCGGATCGGCGCCGCCATCCAGCATTCGGCAAAACCAGTAAAGCGTCGCGTCCGGATTACTGCCGCGCACCGATTTATGCAGTGCGCTGATCTGGTCGTAGAACGCGTCGCCACCCTTGTCGAAACGACGCAAATTCTCGGCGAGCGCACTGCCGAGCAACGCGCCGTCAATATGCGTCGATTTCTTCTGCGCCGCCGCCCGCGCAACGATCTCGAGATTGTTGAGCAGCTTGCGGCCGTCGCCATCGGCGGAACCGATGAGTGCGTCGCGCGCTTCATCGGTGAATGTGAGACCGCCGAGTTCGCCCTGGGCCCGGTCCAGCAGCTCGGTGAGCTCGCTTGCGTCGAGGCTTTTCAGCACGTAAACGGCCGCTCGCGACAGCAATGCGCTGTTCACCTCGAACGATGGATTCTCGGTCGTTGCGCCCACGAACACGAACAGGCCCGACTCCACATGCGGCAAGAACGCGTCTTGCTGGCTCTTGTTGAAGCGATGCACCTCGTCAACGAACACCAGCGTCTGATGCCCGTTCGCCCGATGAATCTGCGCCAGTTCGACCGCCTCGCGAATGTCCTTCACGCCCGACAACACCGCCGACAGCGAGATGAATTCAGCGTGAAACGCCGCCGCCATCAAGCGCGCGAGCGTGGTCTTGCCGACGCCCGGCGGTCCCCAGAGGATCATGGAATGCGCCTCGCCGGACTCGAACGCGACACGCAGCGGCTTGCTGGCGCCGAGCAGGTGTTTCTGGCCGATCACCTCGTCGATAGTGCGAGGACGCAGACGCTCGGCAAGCGGAACATTGGCACGGTTTTCTTCGAACATGGCGCTCTGGAGGGTTTCCGGATAGGTCGGGGTAGATCTGGACAATGCGTCTGAATACTGCGCAATTTGGGCAAACACAGCGATAATCGTGCGCTTTTCGAGACAGACGCCGCCGCTGCTTCAAAATGGACGTTTCGGCTCGAAAAAACGCGAATCGCGACGCATCGGGTGATTATGACAGCCGCGGACGAACCGAAGAAACGCGCATGAACCGGGCCAAGCCCTACAGATAAGGACGAAACGCGAATGGCAAAAGGGAACACGACGGGCAACACCACGGAGAACACGACCGGCACGACAGGCACGACAGGCGAAACCGGCGCATCGACTTATGCGCCACTTCTGCCGGTCCCCGCCGCGCGCCGCGCGTTCGGCACATCGGACGCCTTCGCCCTGTGGTTTTCACTGGGCATCGGCTTGCTGGTGGCGCAGGCCGGGGCGCTGCTCGTGCCGGGCATGTCGTTGCCGCACGCGCTCGCGGCTATCGTGATCGGCACGGTGATCGGCGTGGTCTTGCTGGCGCTCGCGGGCGTAGTCGGCACCGACACGGGCCTCGCCGCCATGTCGTCGTTGCGGCCGACGCTTGGGACTCGCGGCGCATCCGTGCCCGCGGTGATCAACGCGGTGCAACTGGTCGGCTGGGGCTCGTTCGAAATCATCGTGATGCGCGATTCCGCCGATGCCCTCGCCAAACAATCATTCGGCCTCTCCATGCCGCTGATCTGGACCTTGATCTTCGGCGTGCTGGCGACAGCGCTCGCCATCACCGGGCCATTGTCCTTCGTCCGGCGCTTCTTGCGCACGTGGGGGATCTGGCTGCTGCTCGGCGGCGCGGGCTGGTTGACGTGGAATCTGCTGTCGAAACAAGACTTTGGCGCGCTGATGGCCCGTCCCGGCACGGGTGACATGCCGTTCGGCGCGGGTATCGACCTGGTGGTCGCGATGCCGCTTTCGTGGCTGCCGCTGATCGCGGATTACACGCGTTTCGGGAGCAGCGCGGGCGGCACGTTCCGCGGCACGCTGTTCGGCTACGGAATCGCGAACATCTGGTTCTATGCGCTCGGTGCGTTCTACGGCCTGGCGGCCGGCGGCGGCGATGCGCTCTTGACCGTTGCATTGGCCCAGGCGGCGGGCGGGATTGCGCTGCTGCTGATTCTCATCGATGAAATCGACAACGCCTTCGCCGATATCCATTCCGCCGCCGTGTCCACCGGCACGTTCTGGGCGAAGGCAAGCGTGCCGATGTTGTCGTCGGCGTTCGGCGCGTTGTGCACGCTGATCGCGCTGCTCGTGCAAATGGGCAAGTATCAGAACTTCCTGCTGCTGATCGGCTCGGTGTTCGCGCCGCTATTCGGGGTGGTGCTGGTGGATCACTTTATCGTGAGAAAACGTCGCGTTGAAGTCGCTGCGCTCACCGATCCACGCGGCCCGTACGGATTCTCGGGCGGTTGGCACGTGAGCGGGTTTATTGCGTGGGCGTTGGGCATCGCGGCGTATCACGCGATCAACCAGTGGCTGCCGAACCTCGGCGCCACGCTGCCTGCGCTCGTTGTGGGCGCGCTGGCTTATCTCGCGCTGGTGGCGGGCCGCCGGGAACAACGGCAGTCGCCGGCGACTTAAGCGGAACTCAAGCGAGCGTTGCACGCGTGAGGACCGTCAAAATCCTCACGCCGGCCTGGACAACCTGGGCTTGAAGAACCTCCGTTACCGTCAGCCGTTGATCACATCCGCGCCCTTCGGCACGACGAACTTGAACTGATCGGCTTTCAGCGGCGGATTTTTCTGAATGTTCGAGAACGTCAGCAACGTGACATTGCCGAACACGTCATGCAATTCCATCGCTTCTAGATTGCCGTCCTTGAAGCCGATGCCCACCTGCTGGAATTGCGTGTCCTGCGCTTTCGGCGTCAGTTCCAGCCAGTCGATGCCATCCTTCACGCCCGCGTCGCGCGACGTGAAATTCTTGTCAAGGTCGTTGCTGCCGAAAAGAATCGCAGCCGGGCTCGCACCCAGCGCGTTGCCTAACGGCCGGATAGTGACCTGGTTCAAGTCTTTGTCGTACACATAGAGCTTGTCGCCGTCTGCCTGCAGTATTTGCGCATACGGTTTGTCGTACGCCCAGATGAACTTGCCCGGCCGCGCGAACGTAAACGTACCGCTCGACGTGCCACCAAGCCGCGCCGCCATGCCCTGCGTAGCCGATGCCGCCGCTTTGCTCGGCGCCTTCACTTCACGCTGGACGAAGTTGCCATGCGCCGAGTGAACCTGCGCGATAAACGCCTTCAACTGCTCGGTACCGCTTGCAAACGCCTGCGACGCCAGCAATAACGAAGCGCCAAAAACGACCGCTTTAATCGTCCGGCTTTGATACTTCATCGCCGATCTCAAAGCCGATCCCAAAACTGACTGCATATAAAAACTCTCCAGATAACCTTATTCGGCTTCACGCGCCGGCGTGAGGATTTCGCGATTGCCGTTCGAGGACATCGCCGAAACGAGCCCCGAGTTTTCCATTTGTTCGAGCAGCCGTGCTGCCCGGTTATAACCGATCCGCAGATGCCGCTGCACAAGCGAAATCGACGCGCGCCGGTTCTTGATCACGATTTCGACGGCCTGGTCGTAAAGCGGATCGGCTTCGCCTTCCCCGCCGCCCGCGCCGGCACCACCTGGCGCACCGTCCTCGCCATCGCCCAGCACGCCGCCCTCAAGCACGCCTTCAATGTAGTTCGGCTCGCCCTGCTCCTTGAGCTTCGCCACCACGCGATGCACTTCTTCGTCCGATACAAACGCGCCGTGGACGCGCACGGGCAATCCCGAACCCGGCGGCAGATAAAGCATGTCGCCCATGCCGAGCAAGGATTCGGCGCCCTGCTGATCCAGAATGGTCCGCGAATCGATCTTCGACGACACCTGGAACGCCATCCGCGTGGGCACGTTCGCCTTGATCAAGCCGGTGATCACGTCCACCGACGGCCGTTGCGTGGCGAGAATCAGGTGAATGCCGGCCGCGCGCGCTTTCTGCGCGATCCGCGCGATCAGCTCTTCCACCTTCTTGCCGACCACCATCATCAGGTCGGCGAGTTCGTCGATCACGACCACGATGGTCGGCAAGCGGTTAAGCGGTTCCGGTTCGTCCGGCGTGAGGCTGAACGGATTCGGGATCTTCTCGTCGCGCTTGGTGGCTTCGTCGATCTTGTTGTTGAAGCCCGCAAGATTACGCACGCCCATCTTGCTCATCAGCTTGTAGCGGCGTTCCATTTCGGCGACCGCCCAGTTGAGCGCGTTGCCGGCCTGCCGCATGTCGGTGACGACCGGACAGAGCAGATGCGGAATGCCTTCGTAGACGCTCATTTCGAGCATCTTCGGGTCGATGAGGATCATGCGGACTTCGTCGGCGGTGGCTTTGTACAACAGCGACAGGATCATCGCGTTGATACCCACCGACTTGCCCGAGCCCGTAGTGCCCGCCACCAGCAAGTGGGGCATCTTCGCGAGGTCGGCGCATATGGGCTTGCCACCAATATCCTTGCCGAGGCCCATGGTCAGGGGTGAAGCGGCATCGGCATAAACCTGCGAACCGAGGATCTCGGACAGACGCACGGTCTGGCGGCGCTGATTCGGCAACTCGAGCGCCATGTAATTCTTGCCCGGAATAGTCTCGACTACGCGAATGGAGACGAGCGACAGCGAGCGCGCCAGATCCTTCGCCAGCCCGACGATCTGCGAGCCCTTCACGCCCGTGGCCGGCTCGATCTCGTAGCGCGTCACGACCGGACCCGGGTACGCGGCCACCACGGCCACCTCCACGCCGAAATCCTTCAGCTTTTTCTCGATCAGCCGCGATGTGTATTCGAGCGTGTCGGCGGAAATGGTTTCCTTCACTTCCGGCGCGGCATCGAGCAACGCCAGCGGCGGCAGCGTGGAGTCGCCGGGGAGATCGGTGAAAAGCGGTACCTGCTTTTCCTTCTCCACCCGCGCCGACTTGGCCGGCGCGACCGGAGGCACGATCATCACAGGCTCCTGCTCTTCGATCTTCACGCGCCCGCGCACGACCTTGCCTTCGCGCTTCACGGCTGCCACCTCACCCAGCTTGCGGTCGCGGCCTGCTTCGCGGCGCATCCTTGCGCCGGTGATGGTCGCCATGATGCCGTCGCCGGTTTTTTCGCAAACGGACAGCCAGGAGAAGTTGAAATACAGCGACAAACCGATCGCCAGCGCGATCAGCAGGAACAGCGTAGCGCCGGTGAAACCCAGCGCGTGGGACACGCCGTGCGCAATCGCTTCGCCAACCACGCCGCCCGATGCATATTGGCGCGGCATCTGGACCTTGAGAGACCACATGCGCAACGCTTCAAGACCGTCGCTGGCGGCCAGCACCAGCACGAACGCGAACGCCTCGGCCAGCCACGTGCGATCTTTCGCCGGCGCTTCATCAGACGCTTCCTGATTCGTGATCCGCCGATAATTGGCGATGATCCGCCGCACCAGCAGCACAACCCACCAGTAAGCCGACAGCCCGAACAGAAGCAGCAGGATGTCTGCCGTCCACGCGCCCACGCGGCCGGCCCAGTTGGCGATCTGGTCGACTTGGGCGGCGTGGGTCCAGCTTGGATCGTGGCGGCTGTAGCTCACCAGCGCCATGAGCAGGAACACGCCGAGCGCGACCTGCAGGATCCATCGAATTTCGGTGAAAAGGCGCGACATGCGGTGCGGCAATGCCTGCGCGCTTGCAGAATAGGTAGCTTTTGCCATTGATCCGTAAGGCTTTCTGACCCGTTGCACGGGGATGCACCGGGTCGACAGGTTTAATGACGCATTGTAAACGCTGCATTGCGATGGTCGAGCAAAAATGGTCTGCGGTTTCACCCTGTAACACACGCGTTACAGGCAGCAAGCCTTGCAGCGTGCTATGGCCGCCATTGAAAGGATCACTCGGCGAGCGTTCTTCACCCCCTTTATAATGGCGCACTCGCACCTAACTACAGGTCACCGGCAGCAGTGCGCGGCATGCGGATCGCCGCCCTGAGCGAGTTTCTACTCTGCGCGCTGATGCCCATATGAACCGTTCAATCGATCAACGCAGACCAACGCGGATCAACGGTTCGGCCCTAACCACAACGGATTGCTCTCATGTCATCGCCCAAACACGCAAAAGTGCTGATTCTCGGTTCCGGCCCCGCCGGCTACACCGCCGCTGTCTACGCGGCGCGTGCCAACCTGTCGCCATTGCTGATCACGGGCATCGCGCAGGGCGGTCAACTCATGACCACCACAGACGTCGAAAACTGGCCCGGCGACCCATTGGGCGTGCAGGGTCCGGAACTGATGCAGCGTTTGCTGGAGCACGCCGAGCGCTTCAACACTGAAATTGTCTTCGATCACATCCACACCGCCAAGCTGACCGAACGGCCTATCCGCCTGATCGGCGACTCGGGCGAGTACACGTGCGACTCGCTGATCATTGCGACGGGCGCATCGGCGCAATATCTGGGCGTGCCGTCGGAAGAAGCGTTCATGGGCAAGGGCGTGTCCGCTTGCGCGACGTGCGACGGTTTCTTCTACAAGAACGGCGAAGTTGCGGTGATCGGCGGCGGCAACACGGCCGTGGAAGAAGCGCTGTACCTGGCGGGTATCGCCAAGAAGGTGACGGTGGTGCATCGCCGCGACAAGTTCCGCGCCGAGCCAATCCTGATCGACCGTTTGCTCGCGAAGGAAAAGGAAGGTCTGGTCGATATCAAGTGGAACCATGTGCTCGACGAAGTCACCGGTGACGCTTCCGGGGTGACCGGCTTGCGCATCAAATGCACCGACACCGGCGCGACCAGCGACGTGCCGCTGCAAGGCGTGTTCGTTGCAATCGGCCACAAGCCGAATACGGACCTGTTTGCCGGCCAGCTCGAGATGAAAAACGGCTACATCATCACGACCGGCGGCCTGCAAGGCAACGCAACGAGCACCAGCATTCCGGGCGTGTTCGCCGCCGGCGACGTGCAGGATCATATCTATCGCCAGGCTGTCACCAGCGCGGGCACGGGCTGTATGGCCGCACTCGATGCTCAGCGCTACCTTGAAAGCATCAACGAAAATCCCGCTGTGCACTCGATGAGCGCCGAAGCGGAACGGTAAACGGCTGGGAAGGCGGCGCGGCGTGATTGATACGACGCTTCGGCTGAATTCTGATTACGCCCCGGTCTGCCGGGGAAAAAGCTAAAAAACGCCGGTCGCGATCCTCTGGATCGGCCGGCGTTTGCGTTTTGAACATGGTCGACGCGGGATGAAAACCGGTTAAGAAAACACCCGGCGCGCCGATTTTTCCCCTTCCCATGTTAAAAAGGGTTTCCGGAAGCGGCGAAAAACGTGTTTCGCCGCCGTGCATTTTCTTCTGCCGTGCAATGCCCAAGAACCTGCCCCATCCGAACGAACCCCAGCTGAAACGCCAGCGCGACTCGGCGTCGGCGTCTTCTATCGCCGCCGCTTCGACCAAGGCCGCTGCGCCGACGCCGGAAGAGTTGTCGGCGGCGTTAAAACGCGATGGCCTCGCGGGCCTCGGCACGCTGCGCCGCTCACTCGAAGCGGAAGCCGCCAAACGCAAGATACAGCGCGCCGCCGCCGTGTTGGCCGAACGCGAAGCCGTGGCGGACGCAGATGTATTCCGTCGTTCGATCGGCGAAGTAGCGCCGCTCAAAGTCCCGCCCCGCATGCCACTCCCGCGTGTGCCGCCGTCGCCGCTGCCGCTGCAGACTCGCCTGGATGAAGAAGCCGTCCTGCACGAAGCGCTCTCCGATGAATACGATCCCGAAAGCCTTCTTGACACCGACGACACCCTCTCCTATTGCCGCCACGGCGTGCGCCAGGAAGTGGTGCGCAAGCTTCGGCGTGGCGCATGGATCGTACAGGCGCAACTCGACCTGCACGGCATGCGGCGCGAGGAAGCGCGTGAGGCGTTATCGGAATTTATCCGTGAAGCGGTGAAACGCGGGCTGCGCTGCCTGCGCGTGATCCACGGCAAGGGACTTGGGTCGATCGGACGCGAACCGGTGCTCAAGGGCAAAGTGCGCGCGTGGCTCGTGCAGAAAGAGGAAGTGATCGCATTCTGTCAGGCGCGGCCGCACGATGGCGGCGCGGGCGCCGTGCTCGTGCTGCTCCAGCCGGGCGGTTCGCCGCAGCATCACAGTCATCCGCAGGACCGGGATTCCGATCACCGGCGCGACCAGAGGAAGGGGCTGTAACCGTGCATCCCAGGCTCACGCTGGCCATCTCCGTCATGGAGGCGTTCGCGATCTTCGCGTATGCGATTTCCGGGTTGATCGAAGCGAGAAAGCGCCGGCTGGATGTGGTCGGCGCCTTCCTGGTGGCGATCGCCACCGCTTTTGGCGGCGGCACAATGCGCGATGTGCTGCTGTCGCGCCGGCCGTTCTACTGGGTCCAGCATCAGGACTACGTGATCGTCATCTTCATCATGGCGATTTTTGCGCCGTTGCTGCTGCGCACGACCACCCGCCTGTTCGACCAGCGCGCGCTGCTGATTGCAGACGCCATCGGACTGGGCCTCTTCAGCATTTCGGGGACGTCGATTGCACTCGATGCGCAGATGCCCGCCTTCACGGCAGCCATGATGGGCGTAATGACGGGGGTGTTCGGCGGCATCATGCGCGACGTGCTGTGCAACGAGGTGCCGCTGATCCTGCGCGATTCGCGCCCCTATGCGGTGTGTGCGCTGGCGGGTTGCTGGCTGTATCTCGGACTGGACTGGCTGGGGCTGGAAGGGGTGTACAACGTGCTGGTATCGACCGGGTTTATATTGATCGCGCGGCTCGCCACGCTCAAGCTGGACGTCCGCTTGCCGCACTGACCTGTAGCCGCGACGCCGGCCCTGCCTGCCCCGCCCACTCACGCAAGCGAAAGCCGCCGGCTATTTGCTACAATCTCTCTTCGATTTTCGCCTTATCTCCGGCATCGCATTTACGCCAAGTCGTTACGTCAACTCCACTTCAACGGTCGATCGGCCCGCAGACTGAACATGAACATCGAGCAAGCGCGTTTCAACATGATCGAACAGCAGATCCGTCCCTGGGATGTGCTGGACCAGGACGTCCTGAACCTGCTGTCGATCGTCAAGCGTGAAAATTTCGTTCCGGCCGCGTATCGCAACATCGCGTTCGCTGATCTCGAAATTCCGCTGCCGGCCGGCCAACACATGCTGTTTCCGCGCGTCGAAGCGCGGGTGCTGCAGGAACTCGCCGTGAAAAAACACGAAGTCGTGCTGGAGATCGGCGCTGGTTCGGGTTACATGGCGGCGCTGCTCGCGGCGCGCGGCCGTTCGGTCACCACCGTCGAAATCGAGCCCGAACTCGCAAAGCTGGCTGCGGAAAACCTGTCAGCGAACGGCGTATCGAATGCGCAGGTCGTGCTCGGTGACGGCGCGCTCGGCTGGAAAGAGAGCGAACCCTACGACGTGATCTGCGTCTCGGGTGGCCTGCCGGTCATGCCGCAGGAATTCCTCGATCAGTTGAAGATCGGCGGCCGTCTGGCAGCGTTTGTCGGTGGCGCGCCGGTCATGAAGGCGCAGATCATTACGCGCGTGGACGAAAAGCAATTCCGCATCGCCGATATCTTCGAAACGCTGATCCCGCCGCTCAAGAACGCAGTGCAGCCGTCGCGCTTCAAGTTCTGATACGACGGCCTTGGTTTCACGAACGGACTCGCACGGGCGTTAGTTTTAAAGTCATTGCGGCGAGTCCGAAGCATCAAGTTGCAAGCTGCATATTTGTCTGTGCGGGTAGCACCGGAGGGCCGCCCGGCTCGCCGTCGCTAACCACTTTCACCGGAATCCCATGCAAAACCTGTCCGCACCCGAACTGGCCGAATGGCTCGCCGATACATCGCGTCCCGCCCCTGTCCTGCTCGACGTCCGCGAACCATGGGAAATTCAAACCGCCAGGCTCGCCAACATTGTCGCCATCCCAATGCGCGATATCCCGGCGCGCAGCGAAGAACTGGACGACGAAGCGCAGATCGTCTGCATCTGCCACCACGGCGCCCGTAGCGCGCAGGTCGGCATGTTCCTGGAATCCCACGGCTTTACGCACGTGTTCAACCTGTTCGGCGGTATCGACGCATGGTCGCGTCAGGTCGACCCGGCCGTTCCCACGTACTGATCCGTCCGCTTTCGCTTTAGCGTTCTCGTTTTAGTCGCTCTGCCCCGCTCACCGGTCCCGGACAAAACCCATGCGCCCGATGTTCGCACTCGCGCTATGCAGTCTCGGCGCCGGGTTTGCATGCTCGCCGGCCTCGGCCGTGAGTCTCAACCAGCTTTACGACGAAGCGCTCGAAACCGACGCGCAATTGCAAAGCGCTCGCGCCGGCCTCACCGCCGACAGCGAGCAATTACCCCAAGCCCGCGCGAAACTATTGCCGCAACTCTCGGCGACGGCGACCGCCAGCGAGCAGCGCACCGAATTCGGCGGCGGTTTCCCAGCATCGACTGGCAACAGCAATGGCTACACCGTTTCGCTGACCCAACCGCTCATCAACGTCGCGAGCTGGCAAGGCTATCAACAAGGCCAGATCGCGCTGACGACCGCGCAGGCGCAGTTCGCAGCCGCCCGTCAGGACCTGATCGTGCGGCTCGGCCAAGCCTACTTCGACGCGCTTTCCGCGCAGGACAGCGTGGCTATCGTGCGTTCGCAGAAGGCATCGATTGCCGAGCAGCTCGAATCGGCGAAACGCTCGTTCGATGTCGGCCAGTCGACCATCACCGATACCAACGAAGCCCAGGCCAAATACGATCAGGCGATCTCGCAGGAAATTGCGGCTCAGAACGACCTTGAGGTGAAGCTGGCGGGGCTGGAGCAAATCGTCGGGCATCCGGTGACGCGAGTGGACGGCCTCGCGCGCGGCGTGACGCTGCCGCCGCCCGTTCCCGCCGACATGCAGCAATGGGTCGATATGGCACGCGACGCGAACTATCAGGTCGTGCTTAAGCAACTGGCCGTGGCGAACTCGCAGCGCGAGACATTGAAGGCGAAGGCCGGTCATTATCCGACGCTCGACCTGATCGCAAGTTACGGAAAAAACAGTCTGGGTGCGGCGGGCGCCGGCAACTTCGGTGGGAATTTCGGCGGCGGATTTGGCAGCGGCGCGAATACGCTTTCGCCCGAGATTCCGGCAGCAGCGGCCGAACTGGGCAATTACGGCGCGTATTACACCAATGCAACCGTGGGCGTTCAGCTCACTATTCCCCTGTACGAAGGCGGCGCCACGCAAAGCCGCGTGCGCCAGACACTGGCGCTGGAAGACAAGGCGGCAGCGGATCTGGATGCAGCACGGCGTTCGGCGGCGTTATCGGCGCGACAGGCGTTTCTGGGGGTATCGAGTGGACTTGCACAGGTTCGTGCGCTCGAAACGGCTGAACAGTCGGCAAGGACATCGCTTGAATCGAATCTGCTGGGGTATCAGGTGGGCGTGCGGATCAACATCGATGTGCTCAACGCACAGGATCAGCTCTTTTCGGCACGACGCGATCTCGCGAAAGCCCGCTATGACACGCTGATCAATTCGCTGAAACTGAAGGCGTCAACGGCAAGCCTGACCGATAGCGATGTGCTCTCGCTCAACATGCTGCTCTCCCCCACCGACGATACGGCGCTGACCGCATTGCCGGTGGCGCCAAGCGTGCCGCATCCGGGCGCGGCAGCGCGTAAAACCAACGCGGTTGGCCGCCGTTTGATGCCGCAATAAAAAGCGGGCATCTTTTGAGAAAAGATGCCCGCTGTTTTGCGCACTCCGACCAACTCAAACCACGTTCATTGCCAGTGCGCTCTCGCGATAGTGCAGGCTCGCCTTTTCGCTATCGCCGAGTTGTTCGTGCAAACGGGCCAGCGCCCGATGCGTGCGAATCTTCAACGGTTCGTTGTCCGCAAGCTTCAATGCCGATTCCAGGAACGCCTGCGCCTTGCCCCACAACTGCTGATGCAGGCACAGCCGCCCAAGCGTGAACATCAGGTCCGCGTCTTCGGTGCGCTCCTTCTGCCATGCTTCGGCTCGCTGGATCAACGGCAATGCGTCGCCCGGCGATGCGCAATCCGGGTAACGCCGCAACAGCCGCGCGTCCCAGTTGTGATTCAACGCTTCTTCAACAATCTTGCGCGCGTCGTTCCTTCGATCCAGCGCGATCAGCAATTCGGCTGCAAGGTCAGCAAGACGAGGCGATTGCCGCTCAGTCGCCGATAACGACTGCCAGAACTCCAGCAACGCGTCCGGATTGTGCCTTCGGTCACGCAGCAGGTTTTCCGCCGCGACCTGACGCAAACGCACCGCGACCGCAGGATGCAGCGCCTCACGTTTTTCCAGCGTCTTGACCAGTTTCAGCACTTCGCCCCAGTTCTTCAACTGCTGCTGTGCGCGCAACGCAATCTGCTGCGCACGCAGGCGCCGGCCGCCCTGCGCCTGCATTTCGGTCAGCGCGACGAGCGCGCCGTCCGCGTCGCGGCCATCGGCACGCATGTCGGCGGTGGCCATCAAACGAGCGTCCTGCCAGTCGCTGCCCTGCACCTTGGCGAGCCATTCGTCGCGACGCGCGTACTCGTTCATCTCGTGCGCCGCCTTGGCGCCGATTAGCCCGGCGGCGCCCGCATTTTCATCGACGATAAGGGAATCGCGCGCCGACTTCTCCGCCTTCGAAAAACGTCCCGCATACAAATGGCCGATGGCATCGCGTAACGCCGCGTTGGCCTTCGCGAGCCGCGAGCGGGTCCGGTACGCCGACACGCGCTGCGGCATTTTCAGCACGCTGCGAATGGCGCGAAGCACGGCGTAGATCACGATGAACGACACCACCAGCGCCACCACGAACAGATTCAGCGATATGTCCACCCGATACGGCGGCATGATCAGCAGCACTTGCCCGCCGTCGAAGACGCCAACGAGCGCCAGGCCCGCAGCTGCCGCAAACAGCAGCACAAACCAGATGAGTCCGCGCATCGTCATCATCCGCCTCGCTTGAACTGGTGGACGGCCGCGAGACTCGCGTTCAGATCGGGCACGGTGACCGCGAGCGACGCCTGGTCCACTTGCTGCACGAGCGCACGCACTGCCTTGACCTTGCCCGAGGACTGATCGAAATACCGGCCGAGCGCGGTGTCGGCGGCGTGAAGATCAGACTTGAGCGTGGGTTCGCTGCGCGACAATAACGATAAGCGCGCCGACAACAACCGCAGCTTCACGTTCTCACGCACAAAATAACCTTCGTCCGGCGATGCAAGCATGGCGTCGGCGTTATCGATACGACGCACCGTCACCAGGCTCGACAACTGTTGTCCGATACCGCTGGCAACCTGCTCCAGCCACACTTTCCAGACCGGCTGGCCAGTCTTCGCTGCGATTGAGGCGGTGTCGCGCGGGGTATCGGCGTGGGCAGTGGCCGGTGTGATCGGCGCTTCGCCCGCGAGCGGCAGGGAATCGATCTGATCAATTGCCGTATCGAGCTTGATGGCCAGCCCGGTGAGATCGGTGGTCGGCGTTGCGTGCAGCTTGTCCATGTCCTGCGCGATGGCCTTGCGGATCGTCACGATCTGCGGACCGGTGGCGGCAGCGAGGCGCGTGTCCGCGCTTTGCAGCGCGAACAGCGCGAGCTGGACGTTCCCGGTGAGCTGCAACTGCTGGCTCGCGCTGGAGAGGATCTGCTCGACTTCGGCGAGCGTCCAGTCATCACGATTGCTCGCCAGATCCTGGTATTGCTGCTGCAGCGCCTGGCTTTGCGCCTGCGCGTCGGTGAGCTTGCCCTGGAACTGGATGATCTGCGTGTTGATCGCTGACACGGAGCTCGCGGCCTCATCGGCTTGCGCGCGCAACGCGGCCGTTTGCGTGTCGCTTGCTTGCAGACGTTGCGCGAATTGCGTGTCGCGCTGGTCGAACTTGCGGTTGAGCATGAAACCGCCCACGCCCGCAACCACCACGACAATCAGCAGCACCAGCCACAGCAGCGCTGTGCCCGCGCCACCGCCACGCTGTTTCGGCGGCTGGGACTCGTAAGGGGTAAACGGCGTGTTCGGCGGCAACGGCGGCGTTGACGTGGTGGACTGCGAGGGGTTCTTACTCGAATCGATCGAATCAGTCATGCGTGATTGAGCCGGTTGGTGAGCCGGCGTTGAAGCCGGCCTGGAATCCGTCGGCGCGGACTCCTGGTTGGTTTGACTGGATTGGCTGAACGGCGCTGCCGTCGAGGCCTTGTATCCATGTTCCTGCGCTTTTGCAACCTGCGCCTCGGATTCTCGTTCAAGTTCTTGTTGTTTCGCGAAGATGCCGCCAAGCGCCTGCACGATACGCTCATCGCCGGCGCCGGACACCGTAATCCTATCAAAACCCGCTTGCCGCGCGGCCTCGGCAATACGCGGATGGGGCGTAACGAGCGGCGCGTGCTTGAGCGTGAGGGTTTCATCGACGGTGAGATGTTCGCGGGCAAGCTCTTCAAGATTGCGCACGCCCTCCGAACTCGTCAGCAGCCACGCGTGCGCAACGCCTGCGAGCAATGCATGAACGCGTTCCCAGTCGCGCATGGACGGTTCCGGCACGATCCGCCGGTACGCCGCGACTTTTTCCACCTTCGCGCCCGCTGCGCTGAGCGCGTCGGCGAGCCATTCACGGCCGCCGTCGCCGCGCACGATCAGCACACGTTTGTCCTTCAGGCCATCCGCGCCGAAATGCGCTTCGATAGCCGCATGCAGCGCCTCGGAATCGTATCGAGGATCTGTGGGTGTTTCGGTCACCGTCGCGCCGGCCGCCGGACTGATGATCGTATAGGTGGGTGGCGTCACGCCTTGCCGGGCGAGCGCAGCCACGCTGCCGGGGCCGACTACGCCAATCGCAATTTGCGAAGGCCACGCTGAACTGAGCGCGGCAAACGCGTGATCGATCGCATTCGGCGACACGAACACCACCAGCGCAAAGCCAAGCGGTGCAGGCGCGTAGAGCTCGCCGAGCGCGGCGTGCAGCGGCGCGGCATCGGCCACGGGGCCGATATCGATGAGCGGAAATTCGATTGAATCAAAACCGGCGTGCTCAAGCAGCCCGAGCAGCGCGCCCGACTGTCCCAAAGGACGCGTGACCACAACAACCGGTCGCTGCGTTGGCCCTTGCGCCGATGACTGGGCAGATCCAGGAGCGCTCGCCATCAGTCGGCGGGCAAGACGGCAGGAGGAGCGGGAGGAATACGCGCGCCGCTCGCGGTGCTCAACTCACGCACGATATCCATTGCGCCCTGCGCTTCGAGTTCGGCCGACACGCGGCTGCCAAGATCCAGCGCGGCCTGCACGTCAGCGGCCTGGGCGGTGCCTTCAGCGCGCAAGACCCGCGTGCCGTCGACCGTCGATACACACCCGCGCAGATGCAGCACGCCGTCACGCCAGTCAGCATAGGCGGCAAGCGGTACTTCACAACTGCCGCCGAGCGAGCGCGACACCATCCGTTCAGCTTCGACGGCGGCGGCCGTCGCTTCATGGTGCAAAGGCGCGAGCCACGCGGCAAGATTGTCGCGGCCGGCGCGGATCTCGATACCCAGCGCGCCCTGCCCTGCAGCCGGCAGGCTAATCTCAACCGGTAAACTGGCGCGAATCCGCGACTCAAGACCGAGGCGTATCAACCCGGCGGCGGCCAGGATGATTGCCGCGTAATCGCCACGATCCAGTTTGCCGAGCCGGGTATCGAGGTTACCGCGCAACGGGCGGACATCGAGATGAGGGAACTGCATGCGCAGCATGGCTTCGCGGCGCAAGCTCGACGTCCCCACAATGCTGCCTTCAGGCAGTTCCTCGAGCGACGCATAGTGCGGCGAAACGAAGGCATCGCGGGGATCTTCGCGTTCGAGGATCGTGCTCAGCGTGAAACCCTCGGGCAGTTCCATGGGCACGTCTTTGAGCGAATGCACGGCCAGGTCGGCGCGGCCGTCGGCCAGCGCGGCTTCCAGTTCCTTGACGAACAGGCCCTTGCCGCCGACCTTCGATAAGGTCCGGTCGAGGATCTGATCGCCGCGTGTCGTCATTCCGAGAATTTTGACGTCGCAAGATGGATATAATTTGTGCAGCGCAAACCGCACGTGCTCAGCCTGCCACATGGCTAGACGGCTTTCCCGCGAGGCAATGACCAGAGTGTCGGGCGGTGGCGTGGAAGGCGTCTCGGAGTTCATTGCAAAGTCAATCGGATGACGGGATGGATAACAAACAATGGTAGCACGCACGCCATTGCCCAATTACAGTCGTTCCCCGCGCCCGAGCGCCACGGCACGGGCTTCGAGCAAGGCGGCAGGACGGAGACAGCAAGGGTGTGCCGCAGCGCGCGGCATCGCCGGGGCACGCATTTTATCGTGTGACCGCGGCAAGGCGCCTTTGCTTTCTCGGGTTCCATCCGCCTCGGTGTAGTCAGGCATGGCATAGCAGTCGAACGTCGCACCGGCCGGCGGTCTCGCGCCCTTTGGTCTTATCTGGCGCACGGCCGCCTCGGTATCCTGTCTCTGGTTTTCAAGAGGAATTCAACGTGACGTCTCCCGGATCGGCGCGCAACGCCCGCCCCCGCCGCAACGCTGTATCGAAGGATGCTTCTTCCGCCGCCCCCGCTACTGCACCCGCCGCGGCTCCCGCCGTTCGTAGCCGCGCGGCCACGGTCGCCAAAGTGTCCAAAACCGCCACCTCCGTGAAAAAAACGGCTGCGGCCAAGACCAGCAAACGCGTGACGAACGGCCGCACGGCCCCCGCACCCGTTGGCGAAGCCGTCAAGGCGCCGTCCCGCACGCGCGACATCAAGGACCATCCGCTCTTCGAAGACATCCGCTATCTCGGCCGCCTGCTCGGCGACGTGGTGCGTGAACAGGAAGGCGACGAAGTGTTCGATGTCGTGGAAACGATTCGTCAGACGGCTGTGAAATTTCGTCGCGAGGAAGACAACGAGGCGTCCCAGACGCTTGAAAAGCGCTTGAAATCGCTCTCGCCCGAGCAGACGGTGAGCGTTGTGCGCGCGTTCAGCTACTTCTCGCATCTTGCGAATATTGCCGAGGACCGGCATCACAACCGGCGCCGCCGGATTCACGCGCTCGCCGGTTCCAGCCCGCAGCCCGGCACGATGGCCTATGCCATCGAACGCCTGAAGGCGAGTCCGAATGCGAAGAATGCGAAGTCGGCGAAAGCCACGCTGCAAAAATTCTTCGATAACGCGCTCATCGTTCCCGTACTGACCGCTCACCCGACCGAAGTCTCGCGCAAGAGCATCCTGGATGCGCAGCACGAAGTCGCGCGGCTGCTGGCCGAGCGCGACCAGGAACTGACCGCGCGTGAACGGGCGCACAACGAAGCCATGCTGCGCTCCCGTGTCACGTCGCTCTGGCAAACGCGGATGCTGCGCGACGCCCGCTTGACCGTCGCCGATGAAATCGAAAACGCGCTTTCGTATTACCGCGCGACGTTTCTCGAAGAAATCCCTGCGCTTTACGCCGACATCGAAGCTGCACTGAGCGAGCACGGCCTGCCCGCGCGCCTGCCGCCTTTCCTGCAAATGGGCAGCTGGATTGGCGGGGACCGCGACGGCAATCCGAACGTCACCGCACCGACGCTCGTGCACGCCATCACGCGCCAGGCCACGGTGATCTTCGAACATTATCTCGAGCAGGTTCACAAGCTGGGCGCGGAATTGTCGGTGTCGCATTTGCTCGCCGGCGCGAGCGATGCATTGAAGGCGCTTGCCGATGCATCACCGGACTCGTCGCCGCATCGTATTGATGAGCCGTATCGGCGTGCATTGATCGGTGTGTATGCACGGCTGGTCGCGAGCGCCGACCAGCGCCTTGGAAACGGCCTGGTCCCCGCGCGCAGCCGTCATCCGGCGAAACCGTATGCGTCGGCGGCGGAATTCGGCACTGACCTGAATGTGCTGATCGAATCGCTCGCGGCGCATCACGGCGAGTATTTGTCCACGCCGCGCTTGTCGCCGCTGGCGCGCGCGGCCGAGGTGTTCGGCTTCCATCTGGCGAGCATCGACTTGCGTCAGAGCTCGGATATCCACGAAGCGGTGATCGCGGAACTGCTTGCACGTGCAGGCGTTCAGGACGATTACGCCGCGCTGCCCGAAGCCGACAAGATCGCATTGCTGCTGAGCGAACTGGCGCAACCGCGGCCGCTGCGCCTGCCTTATTTCGATTACTCCGATCTCGCCAAGAGCGAACTCGGCGTGCTGGAAACGGCGCGCGTGACGCGTGAGAAATTCGGTACGCGCGCAGTGCGCAACTACATCATTTCGCACACGGAAACGGTCAGCGATCTGCTGGAAGTGATGTTGCTGCAGAAGGAAACGGGCTTGCTGCAGGGGCGGCTGGGACACGCCAAAGATCCTGCGCACGATGGCCTGATGGTGATTCCGCTGTTCGAAACCATCGCCGATTTGCGCAATGCGCCGCACATCATGGGCGATTTTTTTGCGCTGCCGGGCGTGAGCAAGCTGGTCGAACTGCAAGGCGGCGAGCAGGAAGTGATGCTCGGTTATTCCGATAGCAACAAGGACGGCGGTTTCCTTACGTCGAACTGGGAGCTGTATCGGGCGGAACTGGCGCTGGTCGCCTTGTTCAAGCAGCACAAGACCACGCTGCGGCTCTTTCATGGCCGTGGGGGTACGGTCGGACGCGGAGGCGGCCCGACCTATCAGGCGATCTTGTCGCAGCCGCCGGGAACCGTCGACGGCCAGATCCGCACGACCGAGCAAGGCGAAGTGATCGCGAGCAAGTTCGGCAATGCCGAGATCGGGCGCCGCAATCTCGAACTCGTGGTCGCCGCGACGCTCGAAGCGTCGCTTCTGCCGCACGAGAACACCCCGGCGCAGCTGCCGCTGTTCGAAGCCACCATGCAGACGCTGTCGGATTCGGCCATGGCCGCGTATCGCGCGCTGGTTTACGAGACGCCTGGCTTCAAGGAGTATTTCTTCGAGTCGACGCCGATCTCGGAGATTGCGGAGCTCAACATCGGCAGCCGGCCGGCATCGCGGAAACTGCAGGACCCGAAGCAGCGCAAGATCGAAGATCTGCGGGCGATTCCGTGGGGCTTCTCGTGGGGCCAATGCCGCCTGCTTCTTACGGGCTGGTATGGCTTCGGCAGCGCGGTGACCGGTTTCCTCGATGCCGCACCCGACGCCGCCGAACGCACCCGGCGGCTGGCGACGCTCAAGAACATGCACAAGACCTGGCCGTTCTTCGCGAATTTGCTGTCGAACATGGACATGGTGCTGGCGAAGACGGACATCGCGGTGGCATCACGTTACGCGCAACTCGTCACCGATAAAAAACTTCGCAAGCATGTGTTCGGCCGGATCGTGGCGGAATGGGAACGGACGTCGAGCGTGTTGTCGGAGATCACGGGGAACAACGAGCGGCTCGCGAATAATCCGCTGCTCGCACGGTCGATTAAAAACCGCTTCCCGTATCTCGATCCGCTGAATCACTTGCAGGTGGAGTTGCTCAAACGCCATCGCGCGGGGGATGACAACGTGCGGCTCGGGCGCGGGATTCATTTGACCATCAACGGGATTGCGGCGGGGTTGCGCAATACGGGGTGATCCAGAAGTAGCGACCTGATAGTTTTATCGCAAAGCCGGCTTGTGCACGTCACAGCCGGCTTTTTTCATTGCTTGTCCGAGGGTCAATCATCGGGGCGCTGGCGCATTTCATGTGCGGTACTTAGGCCGCAACGGACTCGTCGAGCTAAGGTCGCGCCGTTGGACTAAATGCCGAATCGCTGCGCCAATCATGGCGCGTAGGAACCGGCTGCGTGGGCAGCCTGCTCTTCGCGTCTCATCCATTGCTACTCGTTTTCGTCAGTATTTTTCCTGCCAGCCGCGACGCTACAATGGACGCCCTCTTGTACCGGTACAAGTTGCGCGGTTATTCTGGTATCTACACTACCTGAACCGCCGTCAGACTTTCCAACGCGTGTATTGAGCCTAATATCCTTGTCACCGACCATCCCCGCCGCCAGCAAAACCGACCTCGCCCCGCCACTCGACGCCACGCCAGCCCGTGCACTCGGCGATTTCATCCGCGCGCATCGGGAGCGGCTGTCGCCCATGGCTGTCGGCTTGCCGCCCGGCCCGCGCCGCCGCACGCCCGGGTTGCGGCGAGAAGAAGTCGCCCAGTTATGCGGCGTCAGTCCGACCTGGTACACGTGGATCGAACAAGGACGGCCGGTGTCCGCGTCCGCCGACGCGCTTGCGCGCATCGCCGTGGCGTTGCAGTTATCACGGGCCGAACGAGCGTATCTCTTTGAACTGGCCGCCCAGCGGGACCCTGCCGAACCCGATCCGGCGGCGCAGGACGCGCCGGCAGCGCTGCTGAAATCGGTGGAACTGATCGATGCTCCCGCCTACGTCCTCGACCGGCAGTGGAACGCGTTGCGCTGGAACGCCCAAGCGGCGCAATTGTTCGTCGGCTGGCTGGACGGTGTTCAGGACCGCAATCTGCTTAGCTTCACGTTTACAGCGCCAGGGGCGCAGAGCTTGATCGTCGATTGGGAGACGCGTGCGCGAAGGCTGGTAGCGGAGTTCCGGGCGGATTCGATCCGCCATCTGAACGATGCTCCCACGCGAGCGCTGATCGATTCGCTCAGTGCCGCCAGCGACGCGTTCGCGCGTTTTTGGGCGTCGCAGGACGTCGGCGAACGGGAAGGCGGTACGCGGGAATTCAATCATCCGACCCGCGGACGCCTCGTGTTTGACCAGATTACGTTCAAGCCGGCGCATCGGGAGGATTTGAAACTGGTGATGCTGGTGGGTTCCGATGTGGCGGAACGTGCCCGGGAGTAGCCGGACCACGCCAGCCATCGTGGTCCTGCAAGCACGAAAACCACCGCCGAACGCAAACCTGTAAGGCCCACGATGCAACGCTATCGGCACGCTTCTGAACCGATAGCCCAAAAAAATGCCCGACCTGGCCGGCCGGGCAAAGCCGCATCTCCCCGGCAGGGCCGGAGGAGAACGGGGACACATGGTGAGCTTTGCGTGCTGCGCCATTGTTTCGCGCACCGCGGGGCTCGTATCCGTTGGTACGCAGGTAAAAACGAAACGGATGCATCCGGATGCAAAAAAAACCTGCGCGGTTCGTATCGACTATTTCGGTAAGATCAATCGCGTCGCCCACCCGACCGGTCCCATGACAACGACACTCCCCCACGACCCGACTCCCGACACCCTCGTGCAATTGCTCGATCGTGTCGCCAGCGAAGATGCCGCCGCGTTGCGCGCGCTCTACGATTTAACTTCCTCGAAACTGTTTGGCCTCGCGCTTCGTATATTGGTGAAGCGTGAGTGGGCCGAAGAAGTTTTGCAGGACGCGTTCGTCAATATCTGGCGATACGCGGGCGACTACAAAGCCGGCCTGTCCGCGCCGATGACCTGGATGGCGGCAATTGTCCGCAACCGGGCCCTCGATTATTTGCGGCGGCAAAAGGCCAACGGGGCAAGCGCCGAAACAGAATGGAGCGACGCGTTGGACGATACCTTGCCGGCAAACGAGGCAGATCCCTCCGAGCAGATGTTGATGAGTCAGGAAGCACGGCAACTCGCCATCTGCATGGGGCGGCTCGAAGCCAATCAGCGACAGGCCGTGGCGCTGGCCTATCTGCGCGACCAGAGCCACAGCGAAGTGGCCGATGTCTTGAAAGTACCGCTTGGCACAGTGAAGTCGTGGATTCGGCGCGGCCTCGAAAAACTTAAGACGTGCCTGGGAGGTCTGTGATGGATCTGCATCGATACGCAGGCCTGGTCGATCAGCTTGCAGCCGAATACACGCTCGGCGTGCTGCGCGGGGGATCGCGAAGGCGCTTTGAATCTATTTCGCAGCACGATCCGGCGATTCGCCTGGCCGTCGAAACCTGGCGTTTGCGGCTGGAGGCAATGACCGAGCTCGGGGCCGCGGTCGCGCCGCCACCGGAGATCTGGCCGGCTATCGAGCGGCGCTTGAACCTGGTGAACGCCCGGCGCGAGGCAGTGGCTGCCCGGCCGGTTCCGTCTGCCGCCCCGGTTACTCGAGCAAAACCGAGCTGGTTCGAGAACCTGTCGTTCTGGCGCGGCTGGTCGATCGCCGCCACCGCCATCGCAGCGATTGCGTTGGTTGTCTCCATTCGCGAGCTGTCTACCGTGGCTCCTGTTCCTGCCCCCGTTCCCGCGCCGCAAGTCGCTCAGGAACCGCGGATTGGTTATGTAGCTACCCTTGCCGATGACAAATCGAACGCGAGGATGCTGGTGACGTGGGACGACCGGACGTCCGAAGTCACCGTGCGCCGTTTGAGCGGTTCGTCGGATCCAACCGACAAGTCCATGCAGCTCTGGGGCCTGCCTAAGGAAGGACACCCGGTTTCGCTCGGCGTGCTGCCTGTCGGCGGTACCGCACGATTCAAGGCGGCTTCTGTGAATGCGTATCCGATACTGGCTGTGTCCGTGGAGCCCGTCGGCGGATCGCCGAATCCGAATGGGCCGACCGGCCCGGTCGTCTATACGGGTAAGGTGATTCCAGCGGCGTGACGCTGGGTTGACGGTTGATCAAAGGGCGTCGCGAGGCGCCCTTTTTCTATTGGGTTATGTCTGCGCCTGTTGAACGCACCCCTGCGTTCGATGGTTGCTCCTTCTCAATGCCTGTAAAATCGCCAGTTCCGCGGGTTTCTATCCGGATTGCGCTACGCCCGGCCGCCTGCCACACGACTTTCCGCCCTCTTACGAACATCACTATGACGTCCCAACTGCACAAAAAAGGCGAAGCCTGGTCGGCTCGCTTCAACGAACCAATGTCCGATCTGGTCAAGCGCTACACGTCATCGGTGTTCTTCGACAAGCGCCTCGCGCTCGTCGATATCGAGGGATCGCTGGCCCATGCCGCCATGCTGGCCGCGCAAAAGATCATCGCCGATGCGGATTTCCAAGCCATCCAGCAAGGCATGACGCAGATCCGCGGCGAAATCGAACGCGGTGAGTTCGAGTGGAAACTCGACCTGGAAGACGTCCACCTGAACATCGAAGCGCGACTGACGGCGCTTATCGGCGATGCCGGCAAACGCCTGCACACTGGCCGCTCGCGCAACGACCAGGTGGCAACCGATATCCGCCTGTGGTTGCGCGGCGAGATCGACCGGATTGGTGAATTGCTGATCGAATTGCGTCGGGCGCTGATCGATATTGCCGAGCAAAACGCCGAAACCATCATGCCCGGCTTCACGCATCTGCAAGTCGCGCAGCCGGTGACGTTCGGCCATCACCTGCTGGCTTACGTCGAAATGTTCAGCCGCGACAGCGAACGCCTGCTCGATTGCCGCAAGCGCGTGAACCGCCTGCCGCTCGGCGCTGCTGCGCTCGCCGGCACGAGTTATCCGATCGATCGTCACGCTGTTGCCAAGACGCTCGGCTTCGACGGCATCTGCGCGAACTCGCTCGACGCTGTGTCGGATCGCGATTTCGCCATCGAATTCACGGCTGCTGCCGCGCTGATCATGACGCACGTGTCGCGCTTCTCCGAAGAACTCGTGCTGTGGATGAGTCCGCGGGTTGGGTTTATCGACCTGGCTGACCGGTTCTGCACCGGCTCGTCGATCATGCCGCAGAAGAAGAATCCGGATGTGCCGGAACTGGCGCGTGGCAAGACGGGTCGCGTGAACGGGCATCTGATGGCTTTGCTGACGCTGATGAAAGGCCAGCCGCTCGCGTACAACAAGGACAATCAGGAAGACAAGGAACCGCTGTTCGATACCGTCGATACCGTCTCCGACACCCTGCGTATCTTCGCCGAAATGGCAGCGGGCATTACGGTGAAGCCGGAAGCCATGCGCGCAGCGGCGTTGCAGGGTTTCTCGACGGCAACCGATCTCGCGGACTACCTGGTGAAACGAGGCCTGCCGTTCCGCGATGCGCACGAAGCGGTGGCGCTGGCCGTGCGGATCTGCGTGGACCGCGGCTGCGATCTGGCCGACCTGACGCTCGACGAAATGCGCGCGGAATTGCCGAACGTGGCGCGTTTGATTGGCGAGGACGTGTTTGAGTACCTCACGCTGGAGGGCTCGGTCGCCAGCCGTAATCACGCCGGTGGAACGGCGCCGGAACAGGTTCGGGCGGCCGCGAAGGCGGCGCGGGCGGCGTTGGGGTAAATAGGCGGCTGGCTGCGCACAGCTTGGGACCACCATCGATCGTAGCTAACTTGGCTACGATCGTAGTCGATCTGGCTACAGTCGCGCGCGGTGATTGCGCAGTGGAATGCATTCAACCCTGTTGTCTCCGGTACGCCCATGATCATCCGTCCCAAACTCAACTGGTTCCACATGCTGTTCGTCTGGCGCGGGTCTGTACTGCCGCAGTTGCTGCCGCGCCTCGCATTGATCTTCGTGTTGTCGGTCGCGGCAATCGTGATGCACGACAACGTGCGCAATTACCCGGTCGGCCTCGGCACGCCGCCGTTCGCGCTGGTTGGCATCGCGCTCGCGGTGTTTCTCGGATTTCGTAACAGCGCGAGTTATGAGCGCTGGTGGGAAGGCCGCAAGCTGTGGGGTTCGCTGCTGATCCACGGCCGCTCGATCGCGCGGCAAGCGCTAACCTTGCCACGCGGCGTAAAAAGCGAAGACACGCGCGAGTTCATCGCGGGAATCGGCGCACTGGGTCACGCGCTGCGTCACGAAATGCGCCGCACCGACCCCCTCCCCGATCTCGCCACGCGTCTTCCGTCCGCGTTTTATCAACGCGTCGTTCAAGCGCAATACCGCTCGTCCCTGATCCTGCGATGGCTCGGCGAATGGTCGGGCGCACGCGCTCGCGAAGGCGCGCTCGACGGCTACGGCGTGCTTGCCTTCGAGCAGAATTTGAACGAGTTGTCCGCGGTGATTGGCGGCTGCGAACGGCTGGCGTCGACGCCCCTGCCGTTCTCGTATTCAGTGATGATCCACCGGACCGTGTATCTGTTCTGCGTCATGCTGCCGTTCGGGCTTGTCGACGGAGCGGGCTTGCTCACACCCTTGTTCGCGCTGCTGGTTGCGTACGCGTTCATGTCGCTGGAGGCGATTGCCGCGCAGATCGAAGATCCGTTCGGTCTGGAAGAAAACGACCTGGCGTTGACCGCGCTATGCGACTCGCTGGAAACCGCGCTCCACGATATGGCCGCCGATCCCAACTTCACGCGACCACCGAAAGCCTTGGCGGAACCGGGTGTGTCAGAACGTCTGTTTATCGTTACCTGAAAGAAAAAGGCCTGCGCAATGCAGGCCTTCGTCAGTATTTCTTCACGCCGTCAAATCAACGCTCAAGCGCCACGCAATCGACGAAATACTCGATACGCCCGTTGATCATCTCCCCGACCAGCCCGTGGATATCCGTATGGAAACCCGGGAAACGTTCGTTGAACTCGCGCGCAAAACGCAAGTAATCGACGATCGTCTTGTTGAACCGTTCGCCCGGAATCAGCAACGGAATGCCCGGCGGATACGGCGTCAACAAGATGCTGGTCACGCGCCCTTCGAGTTCATCGATAGGTACCCGGTCGATCTCCCGATGCACCAGCTTCGCATATGCATCGGACGGCTTCATGGCCGGTTCCATGCTGGACAAATACATCTCGGTGGTCAGCCGAGCGATATTGTTGGCCCGATAAACACTATGGATCTGCTCGCAAAGATCCTTCAATCCCATGCGCTCATACGACGGATGCAGCGCAATGAAGTCCGGCAACACGCGCCACAGGGGCTGGTTGTTGTCGTAGTCGTCCTTGAACTGCTGCAACTCGGTGACCATCGAATTCCAGCGACCTTTCGTGATGCCGATCGTGAACATGATGAAGAACGAATACAGCCCGGTCTTCTCCACGATAATCCCGTGCTCCGCCAGATATTTCGTCACGATGGCAGCAGGAATGCCGGTCTCGCCGAACTCGCCGTCCACGTCGAGTCCGGGCGTGATGATGGTCGCCTTGATCGGATCGAGCATGTTGAAGCCTTCGGCAAGCGCCCCGAAACCGTGCCAGCGGTCATTCGGCTTCAACACCCATTCCTCACGATCGCCAATGCCCTCTTCCGCGAGCGCTTCCGGTCCCCACACCTTGAAGAACCATTCGTCGCCGTATTCGTCGTCGACCTTGCGCATGGCGCGGCGGAAATCCAGCGCTTCCGCAATCGACTCCTCCACCAGCGCCGTGCCGCCCGGCGGCTCCATCATGGCCGCGGCCACGTCGCAAGACGCGATGATCGCGTACTGCGGACTCGTGGACGTATGCATGTGGTACGCCTCGTTGAAACGATGCTTGTCGAACGTGCTGTTCTCGGAGTCCTGGACCACGATCTGCGACGCCTGCGAAATTCCCGCGAGCAGCTTGTGCGTGGAGTGCGTGGCGAACACCAGCGCGCCCGTACGCGGACGCCCGGCGCCGATCGCATGCATGTCCTGATAGAACTCGTGGAACTCGGCGTGCGGCAACCAGGCTTCGTCGAAGTGAAGCGTGTCGAGCAAATCGCCAAGCAGGTCCTTGATCATCTCGACGTTATAGATCACGCCGTCATAGGTACTTTGCGTGATGGTCAGGATGCGCGGCTTGGCGTTCGGATTCTTCGCCAGCGCCTCGCGCGTGAACGGATTCGCTTCAATCTTCTTGCGAATGTTTTCCGGCTTGAATTCGTCGCGCGGAATCGGTCCGATGATGCCGAAGTGATTGCGCGTCGGCGTCAGGAAAACGGGGATCGCGCCCGTCATGGTGATGGCGTGCAGGATCGACTTGTGGCAATTACGGTCGACCAGCACGATGTCGCCCGGCGCCACGGTCGCGTGCCAGACAATCTTGTTCGATGTCGACGTGCCATTGGTCACGAAGAACAAATGGTCCGCGCTGAAAATGCGCGCCGCGTTGCGCTCGGACGCCGCGATCGGCCCGGTGTGGTCGAGCAACTGGCCGAGTTCATCGACGGCATTGCAGACGTCCGCCCGCAACATGTTCTCGCCGAAGAACTGATGGAACATCTGCCCTAACGGATTCTTCAGGAATGCAACGCCGCCCGAATGCCCCGGGCAATGCCACGAGTACGAACCCTCTTCCGCGTACTGCACGAGTTCCTTGAAGAACGGCGGCGCCAGCGCGTCGAGATAAACCTTCGCCTCGCGAATGATGTGGCGCGCGACGAACTCCGGCGTGTCCTCGAACATGTGAATGAAGCCGTGCAGTTCGCGCAGGATGTCGTTGGGCAAATGCCGCGACGTACGCGTTTCGCCGTACAGGAAAATCGGGATATCCGCATTTCGTCGTCGCACTGCCTGCACGAACGCGCGCAACGCGACAATAGCGGAGGCCAGCTCCGGCGTATCGCCTTCGGCCAGCACCACGTTGTTGTCCGCGTACGGCAGCAATTCGTCGTCGTCGATCGACAGGATGAAACACGACGCGCGGCTCGATTGCTGCGCAAACGACGTCAGGTCGCCGTAACTCGTCAGCCCGAGCACCTCGACGCCTTCACCCTGGATCGCCTCGGCAAGGGCGCGGATGCCGGAACCCGAAATGTTCTCGGAGCGAAAATCTTCGTCGATGATGACGACGGGAAAACGGAACTTCATGCGGCGAATCTCCAAATGGAACGACCGCTGGCCGAGGTGTGCGTGCTCGATTCCAGCGGTCTTTCAAAAAGTGTTGCAATGACGTTTCTAATGGATAAGAACCGTCAGGTTTTCGGCAGCGTTACGCCGACTTGCCCTTGATACTTGCCCCCACGATCGGCGTATGAAGTCTCGCAGATCTCATCGCTTTCAAAGAAGAGAACCTGCGCCACGCCTTCGTTCGCGTAGATTTTGGCAGGCAATGGTGTCGTATTCGAGAATTCGAGCGTCACAAATCCTTCCCATTCGGGCTCGAACGGCGTCACGTTCACGATGATCCCGCAGCGCGCGTACGTGGATTTCCCGAGACAAACCGTCAGGCACGAGCGCGGAATCCGGAAATACTCGACCGTCCGGGCAAGCGCAAAGGAGTTCGGCGGGATGATGCAGACGTCTCCCTTGAAGTCGACGAACGATTTCTCGTCGAAATTCTTCGGGTCGACAATCGTGGAATTGATGTTGGTGAAGATCTTGAATTCGTCTGCCACACGAATGTCATAACCGTAGCTGGACGTGCCATAGCTCACGATCTTGCGGCCGTCTTCAGACATCCGCACCTGATCGGGCACGAACGGCTCGATCATGTTGTGCTCTGCGGCCATGCGCCGGATCCACTTGTCGGACTTGATGCTCATAGGGAACGCTACCCAACTAAAGAGGCGGCTTGATAGAGACCGCCGGGCTTGAAACAGGGCGTGGCCGGAGACTCGGGATGGATGCAGAAGCACGCCGAAGCCGGCCAGACCAGACGAGAAGCGGGTATTTTACTTGATGCGCAAGCCGCGCGACGCGGCTATGCCAACCGGCCAGGTCACGCGCCCCAACAGCCTGATTTCATTGAAAGATCAAGATCACTGCCGGATCACGCCGCACGCGAGGGCGGGACCGGCGCCGTGCGGAACCATGGCGTAGCCGTCCGCGGTGTCGCGATGTAGCACGATGGCCCGCGACAACACGGAGCGCACGCCGTCGAGCGACACGTCCGGCGCGACGATGAAACCGGTCGCCGCGCCATTCGCGTCGGCACGAATGGTGGCCAGGTCGCCTTCCACCTTGGAGCCGGAGTCGCTGCGTTCGGACGCGGGCGCGAATACGGGGCCACCGTCAGACGAGGCCGGGATGATGCAGTCGCCGCGTTCATGGATCTGCAGCGCGTGCTCGCTGTTGGGCGGCATGCCCGACAGGTTGTAAGACACCTGGACACCGTCTGCGCGTTCGATGAACGTGACCGTGCCGGTCGCCCCATTGCCGCCGGTCGGCTGCAACGTGGCGTCGGCACGTTTTTCGTGGTTCTGGAACAGGAGGCCGCAGCCGCCGAGCAGCATGACGCTGACTAACGCGCTTACAGCTGTGCTTGCAGCCGCGCTCAAACTCAGTATCAGGCTCGGGACCGGGTGTCTCGCGGCAGGCGCGCTGCGCGATTCAGGCCCGTCGAATCTTTGTTTCATGCGATCCTCATGGCGACCCGCGACCACCCCGTGTGTTCACCTGGCCGCGCCAATCAAGGCGACATGATACCGCGACACGCGCCGCGAAAATCGCCCGCGTCCTCGTGCCGCCTAAGTGTTTTGCACTACGATGCTGGGGAACATCGACGTCATGTCGCGCTGGCGTTCGGCAATCGAAATGGCGATCTTGCGCGCGATCGATCTGTACGCCTCGGCAATCTTGCCGTCCGGCTCCGAGATCACCGTCGGCTGGCCCGCATCGGTTTTCTCGCGGATCGCGATATCGAGCGGCAAGTGGCCAAGCACCGGCACGCCATATTCCTTCGACATCCGCTCGCCCCCGCCCGCGCCGAAGATATGTTCTTCGTGGCCGCAATTCGAGCAGATATGCGTGCTCATGTTCTCCACGATGCCGAGGATCGGGATGCCCACTTTCTCGAACATCTTCAAGCCCTTCTTGGCGTCGAGCAGCGCGATGTCCTGCGGCGTGGTGACGATCACCGCGCCCGTCACAGGCACCTTTTGCGAGAGCGTGAGCTGGATGTCGCCGGTGCCGGGCGGCATGTCGACGACCAGGTAATCGAGGTCTTTCCAGTTGGTCTGGCGCAGCAATTGTTCGAGCGCGGACGTGACCATCGGGCCGCGCCATACCATCGGGTTGTCCTGTTCGATCAGGAAACCGATCGAGTTGGCCTGGATGCCGTGGCCGATCATGGGGTTCATCGACGTGTTGTCGGGCGATTCCGGACGGCCGCTGATGCCGAGCATCATGGGCAGCGACGGGCCGTAGATATCCGCGTCCAGCATGCCGACCGACGCGCCTTCCGCCGCCAGCGCGAGCGCCAGGTTCACGGCGGTCGTGCTCTTGCCGACCCCGCCCTTGCCCGACGCCACCGCAATGATGTTCTTCACGTTCGGCAGCAACTTCACGCCGCGCTGGACCGCGTGCGCGACCACTTGCGACGCCACCGTGACCTGCACATCGGCCACGCCCGGCACGGCGGCGACAGCGTTCGCCACAAGTGTGCGGATGGTGTCGAACTGGCTTTTCGCCGGATAACCCAGCACGATGCTCACCGACACGTTTGCCCCGTCCACAGCCACGTTGCGGATGCTTTTCGTGTCCGCGAAAGTGCGGCTGGTGTTGGGATCGATCAAACCGCTGAGCGCGGTATCGATCTGGGCGCGATCAAGACTCATCGAAACTCCAGGGGAACGCTTTATGCTTAGGCGGATCGAATGTTCCGCACGCAAATATGAAATTGAAAGGAATTGTTGCACCACGTTGCGCTGCAGCACTGGGCGATGCACTATCCGACGCTGCGATGATTCGGGGATGCATCGTTATAATCGCTTGAATCCTTGGCCGTATTGTAGTGGCAGCCGTTACGACGCGCCGGAAGACCCTTCGGGCTGTCGGCACCGGCTTTGTCTGAATTGGTATCCTGGAGAATGAACAAATGAACTCGAAAATGATGACCCGCTGGACTGTAATCGCTGTCGCGGGCGCGCTTGTCGCCGGCTGCGCAACCGAGCAAGGCAACAACGCCGCCGTTGGCACGGGCATTGGCGCAGCATCTGGCGCGGCGCTTGGCGCAATCTTCGGCGGCGGCAAGGGTGCTGCCATCGGCGCGGGCGTAGGCGCGGCGGCGGGCGGCATCACCGGCTACAACTGGCAGGCCATCAAGGGCAAGCTGACCGGCGCAACGAAGGGCACGGGCACGCAAGTGACGGAACAGCCGGACGGTTCGCTGAAGGTCAACATCCCGAACTCGATTTCCTTCGATACCAACAGCTACGCCATCAAGCCCGGTTTCGCACCGGTGCTCGATCAAGTTACGCAAACGCTCACGCAACATCCTGAGCTGATCGCGCAAGTGGTTGGACATACGGACAGCACGGGTCAGCCGGCATACAACCAGACGCTGTCGCAGAATCGCGCACAAAGCGTGGCTTCGTATCTGGCTAGTCATGGCGTGGCAGGTCAGCGTCTGTCGGCGCAGGGCATGGGCCAGACGCAGCCTATTGCTGACAACAGCACCGAAGCTGGCCGTGCGCAGAATCGTCGGGTGGAAATCTATCTGCGCGCCACCGCGCAGCCGGGTCAAGTTCAGTAAGACGCTTGATTTACAAGGGAGATTGACGCTGTAGTCAGGCTCAGAGATTCAATTCGTTTCGCCGCGGAACACCACCTCGTCGCGAACATGAAAAATATTTGAAACTTTGCTCCTGCAGTCCGTGTCTGTATTAACGGTAGGTGGCTGGCTTTGCCGCCACGTGCCATTCTCCTCTTGTCGTTGTTGCTCCGGGGCCGTTAATCCGTTAATCGCCCCGGTTTTTTTTCGCCTGGATTTTGGAGGAAGTCTCCGGCCAAGCCCGGCCGCCCTTCCCAGCGCTCCTTCCCCGCTCCCGCCCCAGTGCGAACGAAAGACCCCAGGCTGATAGAATCGTGATTCGCTTTTTCACGCAATCACTGAATTCTTCAACCGCAGGGCCAGCGCCTCATGTCAGCACCTACCTCGTCACCCTCCGTTTCCGCAGCGGCGTCAGCCACCCCTGGCCATCGCCGGATTCTCGTCACGTCCGCGCTCCCGTACGCGAACGGCCAGATTCATATCGGCCATATGGTCGAATACATCCAGACCGATATCTGGGTGCGCTCGCTGCGAATGCACGGTCACGAGGTCTACTACGTCGGCGCTGACGATACCCACGGCACCCCCATCATGCTGCGCGCCGAGCTGGAAGGCATCACGCCGAAGCAGTTGATCGAGCGCGTAGGGAAAGAGCACAAGCGCGATTTCGACAGCTTCGGCATCTCGTTCGACAACTATTACTCCACCGACGCCGAAGAAAACCGCGTGCTGTGCGAATCCATCTACGAGTCGCTGAAGGCGGCCGGGCTGATCGAGGCGCGTGATATTGAGCAAGCCTACGATCCGGTGAAGGAAATGTTCCTGCCCGACCGCTTCATCAAGGGCGAATGCCCGAAATGCGGCGCGAAGGATCAATACGGCGATAACTGCGAAGTCTGCGGGTCGACTTACCAGCCGCTCGACCTGATCAACCCGTATTCGGTGGTGTCGGGCGCGACGCCGGTGCGCAAAACCTCGACGCATTATTTCTTCCGCCTCTCCGATCCGCGTTGCGAAGATTTCCTGCGCGGCTGGGTCAGCGGACTCGCGCAGCCCGAAGCTACGAACAAGATGCGCGAATGGCTCGGCGACAAAGGCGACGCGAAACTCGCCGACTGGGATATTTCGCGCGACTCGCCGTATTTCGGCTTCGAAATCCCGGGGGCGCCAGGCAAGTATTTCTACGTGTGGGTGGACGCGCCCGTGGGTTATTACGCCAGCTTCAAGAATCTGGCCGATGCGCGCGGCCTCGATTTCGAGGAATGGATCCGGCCGGGATCGAAGACGGAGCAGTATCACTTCATCGGCAAGGACATCCTGTATTTCCACACACTGTTCTGGCCCGCGATGCTGGAGTTTTCCGGCCATCGCACGCCGACGAACGTGTTCGCCCACGGTTTTCTCACCGTCGACGGCACCAAGATGTCCAAGTCGCGCGGCACATTCATCACGGCGAAAAGCGTGATCGATACGGGGATCAACCCCGAATGGCTGCGCTATTACTTCGCCGCGAAGCTGAACCACACGATGGAAGACATCGACCTGAATCTGGCCGATTTCCAGGCGCGCGTGAACAGCGATCTGGTCGGCAAGTACGTAAATATCGCGAGCCGTGCCGCAGGGTTCCTGATCAAGCGCTTCGATGGCCGCGTGCTGGACAGCGCGATGAATCATCCGCTGTTGCTGCAGTTGCGCGCCGCCGTACCGGAGATCGCCGCGCTCTACGAGGCGCGTGAGTACGGGCGCGCGTTGCGCACGACCATGGATCTCGCCGATGCCGTCAACGCGTTCGTTGATACCGCGAAGCCCTGGGATCAAGCCAAGGACGAAACCAATCCGGCTGCGCTGCATGAAACCTGCAGCGTGAGCCTGGAAGCGTTCCGCTTGCTGTCGCTGGCGTTGAAGCCGGTGCTGCCGGTGCTGGCGGAATCGGTGGAAGGGTTCCTTGGCGTCGCGCCGCTGGTCTGGGCCGATGTTTCGGCGCCGCTCAGTTCTTCACAGCCGATCAACGCGTACAAGCACCTGATGACGCGCGTCGATCCGAAGCAGATTGATGCGTTGATCGAGGCCAACCGGGAATCGGTTGCGCCTGGGCAAGCTGCTGCTGCCGAGCCTGCGGCTGCTTCCACGTCATCGTCGAAGAAGGCGGCAAAGGTGAAAGAGCCGGAAGCCGAAGGCGTGATTTCCATCGATGACTTCGCCAAGGTCGATCTGCGAATCGCCAAGATCGTGAATTGCACGGCGGTAGAAGGGTCGGACAAGCTGCTGCAACTGACGCTGGATATTGGCGAGGAAAAGACCCGCAACGTGTTCTCCGGGATCAAGTCGGCGTATCAGCCGCAGGACCTGATCGGGAAGTTCACGGTGATGGTCGCCAACCTGGCGCCGCGCAAGATGAAGTTCGGGCTGTCGGAAGGCATGGTCCTGGCCGCTTCCGCCGAGGACGAGAAAGCCGAACCGGGCTTGTATATTCTCGAGCCGCATGGCGGCGCGAAGCCGGGCATGCGCGTGAAGTAAAAGTACGGGTTTCACCGCTCGAAAAGCAAGACCAAAAGGCCGTATTCAACTCACGTTGAATACGGCCTTTTAACGTTTATGCGGTCCGCAATCTACTTCCCTTCTGTCGGCCCGTTCCTTTTCGACCACGAATCGAATCGCCGGGTGTAGAGCAAATCCATGCCCTGGAATGTGCCGCCGTACGCCGAGATCGACCAGAACCGCGACAGGCTCAGCGTCGCCTTGATCGCGTTGCTTGCCGACTGCAGACCCTGCTCATAGCCGAGCACAAGCCGTTCATTGATCGCCTTCGACAACATCACGACTTGCGGATCGGTCAGCCCAACCTCACTCGTTCCGATAGAAAACTCATCCAGCCCGAACGTCTGCGCAATCCGCTTGCCCTGAGTGCTCCCCAGCAATGCAAGCGCATTGGTCATCGCGCTTTGCTGGCCAATGTTGTTGCCCTGATCCGTGCCATGCCCGAACAGCAGCCACGATAATTTCTCGTTATCCGGCACGTTCGGTTCTGAAATCAGCTTGGCAACCGGCGACTGCACCGTGCCCGTCACCTGCACGCCGGCCTCGATTTCCTGATTGCGCCGCATCGCCAGAATATTGATGCCGGGGTTCGCGACCGGTCCGTTGAAGGTGAAAAAGCCGTTCTCGATTCCCAGCTTCCGCCCAAACGCCGTGTACGTGGAACCCGGCGTCACGCGCACATTGCCCACCGCCCGCAGCGGCATGTTCGGCGCGCTCATGGCGGTGATGGTGCCAGCGAGGCCAAGGTCAGCGCCCGCGCCACGGAAGCGGAATTTCTGGCCGAGATTGATATCAATATTCGCGCGCGGCGCGAACGCGCCCACGGGCTTCTCGCCGGTTGCGACAACGTGCTGATCCTCGCCCTTCACCGTACCGTCGGGACGCACGATCACGACGTCGTCGCCAAGCGATGGCGCCGATTTCTCGGGCAAATCGAAGAGCGCCTGATCGATGGTGAACTTGCCGTCGATCGCCATGCCGCCCTGCAAGCCCGCGTTCGCCACAGACGCGCTGCCCGACAACTGCAACTGCCGGTCAGGCGATGCAAACAGCTCGAGCTTGTCCGCAATGATGCTGGCCGTCAGGTCCGGCTGCTGCTGATCCAGCCGCACCTTGCCGGTCGCGCGCAACGTCCCGCTCGCACCGTGAAACTCGACCTGCTGGAAATCGACCAGATTCTCGGACAGCGCTATCCGGATCACGCCGTCCTTTAACTGCACGCCTTGATCGATGACAGTTACCGACAGTTTGTCGCCGGTGAGCATGCCGGAGACCGTCGGTTTCGCGACGATCCCCGCGATGGTCAGCTTCAACCCGAGTTGGCCATCGAGCAGATAGGTGGGGCCGAGCAGCCCGCCGGTCGTGCGCAGCGTGGGGACGTTCGCGTCGATCGCGCCGCTGATCGGCGCTTCATCGGCGACCGTAAGCACGCCGTCGCGCGCGACGAGGTTGGTGTGGACGTTCGCATCGATCGCGCCGATTCGCGTTGCCTGCGCATGCACCGTCGCGTTGAGCCGGTTGCCGCCGGTAAAGTCGGCGCGCGCGGTGATGTCCGTGATGCCGAGCGCGGCGACGCCGCGGGCGGCGTCGATGGAGACATCGCCTGAACGGCGCTTCAGTTGCACGTAACCCGTTGCGGTGGAGCCGAGCGCGAAATTCCAGTCGCCATCGAAGACCAGGTCGGTCTTGACGGGCGGCGGTCCGCCTTCCAGTTCCTGGCGAATTTCAAGCAGCCGCGCGACCGAGAGGTTCGTCAACTGGCCCGCCGAACTGATACGGCCGCCATCGAGTGCGAACGATTTCAAGTCGAGCACGGCGCCTTCCGCCGATAAGCGTGTCGCGCCCAGCACCACGTGGTTCGGCGCGTAGCTGACGGTGAGCGGCGCCTCGAGATTCACGCTCGGCGTGCCCTTGTTCGACAGGCGCGTCACGGTGCCGTCCCAATGCGCGCCGTCGCGGGCATCGGTCAGGCGGCCGTTGGCGGCCAGCGTCAGGTTGACGGCGTTGCCGTGCACCTTGCCGAGCGCGGTCGCATTGAGCGTGTGGTTCGCGCGCGTGCCGTTCAGGTTCGCGTCGAGACTCGCGAGATCGACGCCGTCCGTGCTGACATCGCGGGCCTGAAGGGTGAACACCAGCGCACCGTTCGCGCCGTCGCGGGCTTCCGCCCGGCCTTCTGCATGGCCCACGCGGTTCGCGCCGAACACGACGCTGTCGGCCTGATAGTTCGCCGCCAGATTCGGATGCGCGAATGAGCCGGTGACATCGCCATCGGCTTTGATCAGGCCTGCCAGGCCGAAACCCAGGCGCTCGAGTTGCGGCGCATCGACACGAAAACGCAAGCGATCGCCCGGGCCGCCGAAACTGCCGTTGAGATCGATGTCGTTGCCGGCAATTGAGAGCGTCGCCTTGCTCGGCAGGATGCGCGTTCCCACGACCTGGATCGTGCCCGCGCCGGTGAGCGGGAGGTTGTCGTAGACGCTGTCGCCGAGCTTGAACTGGGCCTTGGTGGTGAGCGTTGGCGCGAGTACACCCGTGGCCGACAGCGTGCCGTTCACGCGCGCTTCGATGGGCTTGGATTTAGTAACCACCGGCTTCGCCTTCGAACCCTTTGGCGGCGGCTTCGCGACCAGTTGGTCGGTCAGCAGCAGCGGATTGAAATCGATGAGTTTGGCCTTCAGGTCGTAGCTCGAATGGATGTCTTTCTGAAGCGCCCCGCTCAACTCGATACGGCCTTTCCCTACGCTCAGTTTCACGGCATCGAACGCGGTTTGTTTGGCGTCGAGCGTGACCTTGCCCTGCGCGTGCAGCGCCGCTTTCGGATCGTTGAGATCGAGTGTGATGGTCTGCGTATCGCCGGCAAGATGGATGCCGATCGGGCCGGCAAACTGCGTCGGCCGGATGGTCGATTCGATCGCGTTCAGGTCGAGTTTCGCGACCTTCAGGTCGAACTGTCCCGTCGCGCCCTTGAGCGTTCCGCCGCCGCTGACGGTTGCATCCTTCACCAGCCGCACGTTCAGGTCCGAAATGATTTGCTCCGATGCATCAAGCTTCACGTTCGCGTGGGCATCGATCAAGGGGATCAGTTTGTTATCGACGGAGCCGGGCTTCGCGTTCACGATCGATATGGGCCCGGTCACCACCAGCGCATTCGGCGTAGCCGGATCGGGCTTCAGCTCGGCGCGCAATGCGAGATCCGCAAACGGCGCGCTCGGGCTGAACGCCTGCGGATTGACGTGATCGATGGTCACCAGCGCGCGCTTGAGCGGGACATCGCCGAAGGGCGCAGCTTCGACGTGCGCCTGGCCCTTGAGCTTCAACCCGCTTGCGTTGATATCGGCGGCCAGGTTTTCCAGCGAGCCCGTCAGATGCGCGGCGACCTGCACGGCCTCGCCGCTGACCTCGCCCGAATAACCGGCATCGCCGGTCAACGGGAACGGGCGCGCGCCGCCATCGAGTTTCAAGGCCGCCGTGACCGCGCCGAACGGCGTATCGAGACGCTGGACGCGCGCCTCGTGATGACGGCCATCGCTATGTCCGTCGAGGGCGAGCCGCGAGAATTCGGTGGTCGTCGCGCCTTCATGGAGACGCAGCTTGTCGAGCGTCACATCTCTGATGGCGAGCTGGATTGGCAAGCGCAAATCCGTCGGCAGCTCGGTTTTGCTGGTGTCTTTCGGTGAGGGCGCAATGCGCGCATCGACCGTACCGACACGCAAATAATCGATGGTGAACCGCAACGGCTCACGTGTCAGTTCCCATCGGCCGGAGGCGCTGTCGACGGTGATATCCGTTCCCTTGCCGTCCAGACTCTTCCAGTGCACGTTGCGCAAGCGCAGGCCCGTGGCAATGGCCCCGCCATCGAGCGTGCCGCTCAGCCGGCCGCCGAGCAGCGATGTCGCCGCCTGCCACACATAGCGCGTCCCGCGCTCGCTGTTCAGTCCGTAAAGGATCATCGCGACGCCGAGCGCCAGGCACAACACAAGCACCAGCACGATACCGCCGAGCCATTTGACCAGGCGCCGCCAGCCGCCGCGCCGTGGCTTCGGATCACGCGCTCCGCTTTCAGACGCGCCGTTCCCCCGGTCCTCGGAAGGGTCCGGTTGGTCTGCGGGAGATTGGCCGTTCTGGTCGCTCATTCGTGCAGGGTCAAGTGAGAAAAAAATCCAGGCAAATTCATCAAAAGGCGATCCCGAGCGTCAGGTATGGGCGGATATCGCGGTTCTTGAAGCCATACGCAATATCCACGTTGACCGGCCCGACCGGACTGCGCCAGCGCACGCCCACACCCGTGCCCGGCTCGAATACGCGCTCTTTCCAGGTGTCGGTGGCCGTGCCTATGTCGAAGAACACCGCGCCGCCCCAATCGTGTGAAAACCAGTGCTGGTACTCCGAGCTGCCGGTCATCAGGTACTTGGTCGGCAAGACGGAGCCATCGACGTCATTACCAATGCTCTGATAACCGTAACCGCGCACCGAGTTCGCCCCGCCCGCCCGGAACAGCAGCGACGCGGGAATACCGTTCGAGCTGCCCGCCGTGAACACCCCGCCGAATTCCGCACGGAACACGAACAGGTCGCTCTTGCCCACCGGCAGGTATTGCAGCAGGTTCGTATAAACGCGGCCAAAGGTTTGATCGGTGAGAATGCCCTTCACCGCGACATCCGCTTCCGCCCGAATCAGGTTGCCCGAGCGCGGGAACAGCGGATCGTCCACATTACGGCGCACCCATTGCCACGACGGCACCAGCGCGCGGCTGCTGGTCGGTGGACCGAGATTTTGCGTCAGCCGGTCCGCATACAACAGCAGCGAAAACGTGGTGTCGATGTTCTGCAGCGAGCGCGTGCGCTGCACGCCGACGCGCGCGCTGTAGATGCGCGTATCGGATACGTTCGTGTTCGTGTACGAAGCCAGCACGCTGTTCACCCAGGTGCGGCCGTCCGGCGGCATCGCGAGTTGCACCTGGCCATATTGCTGCGTCTGGTCCAGACGGCCGGAGATGGTGAACGGATAAGCCTTGCCGAAGGTATCGAGGTAACTGTAGGCGCCCTGGATGTGCGGCCCGGTATCGGTCGCGTAACCCACGCCGTAACGCACGCTGTTGTACGGATACTCGCTGACCTTCAGGTGCAACGGCGTTTCATTCGGCTTGTTGACGTCGTTATCCGCATCGATAGCCACCGACGCGTAATACGGCGTGTTCTGCAATTGACGCTGCAACTCGTTCACGCGCGCGACGTCGTAAGTGTCGCCGGGATTGATCCGGTTCACGTTGTGAATGATCTTTTCCGGGTAACGCCGTACGCCGCTGATGTCGAGCTGGCCGAAGGTGAAGGTCGGACCGCTATCGAATGTCACCGACAAATCCGCTATATGCGTGCGCGGATTCACGCGCGCCTTGGATTGCGAGATTTTCGCGCCAAGATAGCGGCGAGCCTGTAGCGCCTTGAGTGCGGCATTCTTCGCGTCATCCCACGCGTCTTGCGAGAACGGATCGCCTTCCTTGACTGAAAACGCGAGACGCGCGGCGTTTTCCTGCGCAGGATCTTCGGTCGTGATGGCGCCCTTGAACGTCAGCGAGACGGAGGCGACCTTGGTCTGCGGACCGGGATCAACGCTGATGGTGACCGATTTTTTATCGCCGTCATGCTTTACATCGGTTCGCACAATCGGCGTGAAATAGCCGTCGGTTGCAACGAGATCGCGGACTTCCTGCGGCGTGGCAGTGACCAGGAAGTCGAATTGTTCGTCGCTGATGTCGTCACGCTTCTTGAAACGCGACAGATCCAGATGATCTTTCAACAGCGCCCGGACGCTGCGCGGCGCGTCGATGTCCACGTCGTATTTCGCATGCGCCGGTTGGGCCACGGCAAACAGCGCCAGCGCGTGGAGCGACCAGAGGACACGGCGCACGGATGACCACCACCACGCACGGGAAGGCGCCTTCGACGACGCGATGACCGGCGGCTTCAGCCGCCGGTCATCGGCTTGCCCGCGCTTGATGCGCAGCGGATCAAACAGGCGCCCCGCCAAACGTGACCTCCGGGGTTGGGTTAATCGGATTGCGTTGGTGACACGGGACGGCCGGCGCTCGGTGCCGGCTTGATGTCGGCTGCGCATTTGCCTGCAAGCGCCGAGCGTCGGTACGGCAGGCGCTATTTCACCACACTGGCGCGGCCGGCTGTCCCAAAAACCGCCGGGTTAGCCGATCGGACAACACTCAACCCAATCGTCGCCCCGCTTCGCCTCACCCGCTCACCCGCATCCGCTCCTAAAAATACCGGAGGTGCGCCTTGGACGGCTCTCTATCGCGCTTGTTCCTTGCGTGTTTCAATAATTGACAAGGTTTTACCGATGCTTGTCATGGCTTATGGTTGCATCTGGGGCCGTTCCGATAGACCGGATGGCCGATGTCTGCGCTTATCCGCGAGCTTCAGCCGGGTTAACCGCTCCGCTGCCCGATGCTTGCGGTAAAATTGCGATGAATCACGGTGGCGACTCACGGCGGCTATTCGCCTGGAAGCTCCGCCGCGCCCGTTTTCGAATCGCTCTGAGCCAACGGAAGTCGAATCATGTACCTGTCGGACATCACCCAGTTCATCAATCAGATGAAAGAGCAGAAACCGTCGCTCGAAGCAGAGCAGCGCCAAGGCCGTGCGCTGCTGTGGGACAAACAGCCTATCGACCTGGACGAGCGCTCGGAAAACAAGACTTCGCGGGTCGAACAAACGCCCTACGTCTATTACCAGAATTTCTGAACGTGAGTGCCGCCCGCGAGGCGCAGCCAGCTTCGGAGCGTCCGGGACATTCTGGTCATCCAGGACACTCGGGTAAGGATGATCGCGCTGCGGCCCTAGCCGCGCCCGCGAACGACTCCACGCCGAACACCATTGACGGCGTGGCGTTCGCGCATCTCTACGGCGAGCCGCTCTGGAAGCTGCCGACCGACCTGTATATCCCGCCGGACGCCCTCGAGATCTTCCTCGAAGCGTTCGAAGGTCCGCTCGACTTGCTGCTGTACCTGATCCGCAAGCAGAATTTCAACGTCCTCGACATCCCGATGGCCGACGTGACGCGTCAGTACCTGGGCTACGTCGACCAGATTCGCGAATCCAACCTGGAACTCGCGGCGGAATATCTGTTGATGGCGGCCATGCTGATCGAGATCAAGTCGCGCATGCTGCTGCCGGTGAAAAAAGCGGATACCGGCGAGGACGCGGAAGATCCGCGCGCCGAACTCGTGCGGCGCTTGCTGGAATACGAGCAGATGAAGCTCGCGGCGCAGCGCCTGGATCACCTGCCGCAACTGGGCCGCGACTTCCTGCGGGCGGAGGTGTTCGTCGAGCAGAGTTCGGCGCAGCGCTTCCCCGACGTCGATGCAAACGACCTGCGCGCCGCCTGGGCCGACGTCATCAAGCGCGCCCGGCTAGTCGAGCATCACAAGATCTCGCGTGAGGAATTGTCGGTGCGCGAGCATATGAGCACCATCCTGCGACGCCTGCAGAACGCCCGCTTCATGGAATTCGGCGATCTTTTCGACGCATCGCGCGGCGTGCCCGTCGTGGTCGTGAATTTCATCGCGATGCTTGAGCTGTCGCGTGAAGCGCTGATTGAAATCACCCAGGCCGAGCCGTATGCGCCCATCTACGTGAGACTCGCGTATTCGCCGGCTTAAGCCTTCCGTGGCGCAAAAGTAGCGCAAACGTAACGTAGCCCCTTCCCCTTTCTTTCCCCTTGGAGCAGTGTTTTCAAGGCTGCCCGTCAGGAGACACCTGCTAGATGAAAGTCATCAGCTCGATCCATGAACTGCGCGACCAGTTGCGCGGCCAGAACCGAACCGCCTTCGTCCCGACCATGGGTAACCTGCACGAAGGCCACCTGTCGCTCATGCGGCTGGCGCGCCAGCATGGCGATCCGGTGGTTGCCAGTATCTTCGTGAACCGGCTGCAGTTCGGACCAAACGAAGACTTCGATAAATACCCGCGCACGCTGCAGGACGACATCGAAAAGCTGCAGTCCGAGAACGTTTACGTGCTGTTCGCACCGACCGAAGCCGATCTTTATCCGGAACCGCAGCAATACCGGGTTCATCCCCCAACTAATCTGGGAGACATCCTGGAAGGTGAGTTCCGGCCGGGTTTCTTCCAGGGTGTGTGTACGGTCGTGATGAAGCTGATGTCGTGCGTGCAGCCGCGCGTGGCCGTCTTCGGCAAGAAGGATTATCAACAGCTGATGATCGTGCGGCAGATGTGTCACCAGTTTGCGCTGCCCACCGAGATCATCGCGGCTGAAACCGTGCGCGACGCCGACGGCCTGGCGCTCAGCTCGCGCAATCGCTTCCTGCAAGCGGCCGAGCGCGCCGAGGCGCCGATCCTGGCAAAAACGCTGAATCGCGTACGCGATGCAGTGCTGGCGGGAAATCGCGACTTTGCATCGATCGAAAAGGAAGCCGTGGAATCGCTTGCGCAGCGGGGCTGGGAGCCCGATTACATCGCGGTGAGAAGACGCGTGGACCTGTTGCCACCCGGCCCGGCCGATACCGCAACCCCGCTCGTCGTGCTGGCCGCCGCCAAGCTGGGCACGACGCGCTTGATTGATAACCTGGAAGTCTGAGCGAAAATTGGGTGAGATACGCATGCAGCGAACGCTTTTGAAATCGAAGATTCACCGCGCCACGGTCACGCATTGCGAATTGCATTACGAAGGCTCGTGCGCCATCGACGAGGACTTGCTGGAAGCCGCGAATCTGCTTGAAAACGAGCAGATCGACATCTGGAACGTGAATAACGGCGAGCGCCTGACGACCTACGCCATCAAGGGCGAGCGCGGCAGCGGCATGATTTCGCTGAATGGTTCGGCAGCCCGCCGGGCGCAACTGGGCGATCTGGTGATCATTGCAGCGTTCGCGCTGGTCGATGAGGCGGAACTGAAGGCGGGCTGGAAGCCGGATCTTGTGTTCGTCGATGAAAAGAACCGCATCAAGGGAAACCGCGACCACGTGCCGACGCAAAACTGGACCTGAATCCGGGTTTGGTCTGGTGCGAAAACGCAAAAAACGCCGGTTGGCTTTCGTTGAATTGAAGCCAACCGACGTTTTTTCATGGCTTTTATGGCTCGAACGGGCCGTCTACGCCTGCTCCTACTTCTTCGACACCCATTCAATAATCGGCTGCCACTGCTCGATATCTTTCTCCACCCGGCTTTTCGCGATGTCCCAGATAGTCAGCCCGTGCGCGGCGACTTGCACGTAGTTCTGCGTATCGCGGATAAAACCGAGCACCGGCAAGTCAAGCCCTTCCACGAACCGATGCAGCTGATCCGCTGATTTCGTCCGGGCATCCACCCGCATCCCCACCACGCCGACCTCGATCGTGCCCTTGCGTACCGCCTTCTCTTTCTGCAGGCGCTCAAGGAATTCCTGCGTGGCGAGGATATCGAACATGGACGGCTGGAGCGGCACGATTACCTTGTCCGCCAAGTCCAGCGCCAGCGCGAGACGAGTACCGTGAATCCCGGCAGGCGTGTCGACAACCGCCTTCTCCAGACCTTTCGGCGGCTTCGACGGCGCGTCGACGTTTGTCTTCCATTCTTCTATCTTCGGCAGCGTGTCCGGGCGCAAGCCCAGCCAGCCGTGGGCCGACTGCTGCTTGTCCAGGTCCGCGAGCGCGACCCACTCGCCGTTCGCCGCAAAATAACCCGCCAGATTCGTGGACAGCGTGCTCTTGCCCACGCCGCCCTTCGGATTCGCCACCACGATCACCGTCATAGGTTCAATCCACGCGTTGTCGGCCGCGCTCCACGCCGGACACACCCGGCGTGCTGTAAGCGCTGCATTAAGTGAAAACTTCGAGCCGTTGATACTATCGGATTTGCCAATTTCAATCCATGCGCGTCGACAACGCCGCGCAACTTCAAGGACTCCGCATCATGGCCACACTGCGCCCCGACATCACCCCTGACTCTCTGCGCGAACGCCAGCGCGGCTGCCTGCCGGAGCTGCTCGGCGTGGACGTCGTATCGCTGGAAAGCGGCACGCTCACCGGCAAATTGACCATCCGCCCCGAACTGCTCGCACCGAACGGCTTCCTGCATGCGGCGACGGTGATCGGTCTCGCCGACACGTGTTGCGGCTACGCTTGCATCGCTCACCTGCCCGAGGGTGCGAAGAATTTTACGACTGTCGAACTGAAGAGCAACCACGTGGGCACGGCCCGCGAGGGGGTCATCACGGCCAAGGCGACCGCTGTGCACCTGGGCCGCAGCACGCATGTATGGGACGCAATCGTGACGAACGGCGAGGGTAAAACCATCGCGTTATTTCGCTGCACGCAGATGATCTTGTATTGAGTTTTCACCGTGTAATCAGGGGCTTGAGCACGGGGCGAACGTGCGCCCGGCGGTCTCACCGGGGGTATGTGCCGCGGGTCGGACTGTTGACGTCGTTCGAGCCTGACCGCTTTCAGGCAAACATCGATCCGATGGCGTCAAGATCGAGCGCTTGCCCGAGCGTATCGGCGAGACGGTCCAGCGAAGCCTCCCGCAGCGCCGGGTAATCGAGCGTCGCGGCATCGCGCAGACCGGCCCATTCGAGCAGCGCTGCGCAAGCTTCGGGGGTATCGAAGATGCCGTGCAGATAGGTTGCGGCGATCTGGTTATCGGCGGAAATCGCACCGTCCGGACGCTCGCCTTCGAGCATTTCAAGCATCACGGCCGGCCGGGCGAGGGCTGCGCCCGTCGTGCGGCCCATGTGGATCTCGTAGCCCCGCACGGGCGCCGCGCCAGTGCCAGTGCTTAAGGTCAGCCGGCCGGTTACGTTGTCGAGCAGCTTGTCTGCCGTCAGCGTGGTGTCGAGATCGAGCAGGCCCAGGCCATTCACGCACCCTGCCGGCCCTTCGAACCCCTGCGGATCATCCACCGTACGGCCCAGCATCTGCATGCCGCCGCAAATGCCCAGCACCTTGCCGCCGTATCGGAGATGCCGTTCAATCGCCCGATCCCAGCCGTTTTCGCGCAGCCACGCCAGGTCGCGCTGCACGCTTTTCGAGCCCGGCAACACGATGAGATCGGCCGGCGGCGGCGCCGTCCCTGCGCGCACGTAGGAGAAATCGACCTGCGGGTGGGCGCGCAACGCATCGAAATCCGTGTGATTGCTGATGCGCGGCAACGCCGGCACGATGACTTTCAAACCCTCCGCGCCTTCTCCACGCGCGTGCAACTGGCTGGGCAACATGTCCTCGGCATCGAGCGTCAGGCCATGCAGATAAGGCACGACGCCCAGCACCGGCTTGCCGGTTTGCGCTTCAAGCCAGTCGAGACCGGGCTGCAAGAGGCTGATATCGCCACGAAAACGGTTGATCACGAAGCCGCGAATTCGCGCCCTTTCGGTCTCCGATAAACACGCCAACGTCCCCAGCAGGTGCGCGAACACGCCGCCACGATCGATATCCGCTACCAGCACCACCGGACAATCCACGCGCTCGGCAAACCCCATGTTGGCGATATCGCGATCCCGCAGGTTCACCTCCGCCGGGCTTCCCGCCCCTTCCACGATAATCGCGTCAAAACGCTGCCGAAGCCGGGCGTACGAGGCGAGCACAGCATCGAAGGCAATGGTTTTGTACGCGTGGTACGCGCGGGCATCGAGATTGGCATGTGCGTGACCGTGGATGATCACCTGCGCGCCGCGGTCGCTCGTCGGCTTGAGCAGCACGGGATTGAAGTCGATTTCCGCATCGACGCCCGCGGCGATGGCCTGCAGCGCCTGAGCGCGGCCGATCTCGCCACCGTCCACCGTCACCGCGCTGTTCAGCGCCATGTTCTGCGGCTTGAACGGCGCCACCCGCATGCCACCGCGCCGCGCGAGCCGGCACAGGCCCGCGACCAGCGTGCTCTTGCCGGCGTCGGAGGTCGTGCCCTGGATCATCAGCGTGCCGCGCGGTGCAAATTGCATGGGCGTTTCCGTGGTCATCGGTTCCATCGGTTATCCGGGAAGCCGCTATGGTAGCGCCCGCCGGTACAATATTGCGATGACTTCACCCGACCTCACCTTCATTCTCGGCGGCGCGCGCTCGGGCAAGAGCGCGTTTGCCGAACGGCTGGCCGCCGACAGCGGCTTGCCCGTTACGTACGTGGCGACCGCGCGTATTGGCGACGCCGAATTCGCCGCGCGCGTGGAGCAGCATCGCGAACGCCGGCCGGCGCATTGGGCGCTGGTCGAAGCGCCGCTCGATCTGGGCGGCGTGCTGCGCGAACTGGATCGCGAGGGTCATGTGGTGCTGATCGACTGCCTGACGTTGTGGCTTGCCAACCTGCTGTTCCCCGCCGATGGCTCGGGGTCTACCCCCCCGCCCGACGGGCCGCCGCTGCAAGCCTTCGCCGACTTCGACGCGGCGCTTTCAACCGTACGCGGCAAGGTAATCATAGTGAGCAACGAAATCGGCCTGGGCGTGGTGCCCATGGGATCGGTGACGCGCCTTTACGTCGATGAACTCGGCCGGCTCAACCAGCGCGTCGCCGCCGCGAGCACGCACGTGACCATGATGGTCGCCGGCCAGCCGCTCGTGCTCAAAGGCTGACATGCTGCTGCTCTCCTTCTACGTCACGGCGATGCTCGCCATTGCCGGCGTCGTGATCGACCGGATCTTCGGCGAACCGGCCACGCGCCATCCGCTGGTTGCGTTCGGTCGCCTTGCCACGCGTATCGAAGCAAAAATGAACACGGGTTTCCGGGCGCGGCCGGCGGGTATTCTCGCGTGGTTGCTGGCCGTCGTGCCGCCGGTGATCGTCAGCTGGATGCTCGTGAGCGTGCTGCCGTTCGGCGCCGCGTGCGCGGTGCATGTCGCGTTGCTGTGGTTCTCGCTCGGCGCCAAAAGCCTGAAAGACCACATCGCCCCGATCGCCCGCGCGCTCGGGCTTGGCGATCTTGCCACCGCGAGAAAGCTGACGGCGCGGATCGTCTCGCGCGACACGACCAACGCCGATGAAGCCGCGCTCTCCCGCGCCGCCGTGGAATCCGCGCTGGAAAACGGCAACGACGCTATTTTCGGCGCGTTGTTCTGGTTCGTGATCGCGGGTGGACCGGGCGCACTGATGTTTCGCCTCGCCAACACGCTTGATGCCATGTGGGGTTACCGCACGCCGCGTTACCTGCGCTTCGGCTGGGCCGCCGCCCGTTTCGACGATGTCCTGAACTTCGTGCCCGCGCGGCTCACGGCCGCCAGCTACGCCATGATGGGCGACACGCGCACGGCGTGGCGCTGCTGGCGCACGCAGGCGCCGCTGTGGGACAGTCCGAACGCGGGGCCGGTGATGGCGGCGGGCGCCGGAAGCCTGAACGTGTTGCTCGGCGGCCCGGCGATCTATCACGGCACGCTGGAAACGCGGCCTGTGCTCGGGTTTGGAATGACCGCCTCGCCGCGGCACGTGGTGGCCGCGCTGCGGCTGGTCGAACGTACTTTGCTGTTTTGGCTCGCAGTGCTGCTGGTACTGGCTTTCATGGGCGTGGGGCTTCATGGCTGATCCCATTCGGCATGGCGGGAATCTGCGGGAAGCTGCGCGTCGATACGGAATCGCGCTGGGCGACTGGCTGGATTTATCGACGGGGATCAATCCGCGGGCGTATCCGGTCCCGCCCTTGCCGATGGACGCATGGCGCCGATTGCCGGAAGACGCCGATGGTCTGGCCGAGCTGGCGGCGCGTCACTACGGAGCGCCAGGGGCGCTGCCTGTTGCCGGTAGCCAGGCGGCGATTCGTGCGTTGCCGGGCGTGTTGAGACGCGGCGTTGCTGCCGTTGCACCTTTGACGTACAGCGAATACAGGCCGGCGTTCGAACGCGCGGGGCATCGGATCGTGACGCTCGATGTTGCATCGGCCGATTTGAAGGACGACGTCGACCATGTAATCGTTGCGAATCCTAACAATCCTACGACCGAACTCGTCGCGCGTGACGTGTTGCTTCGATGGCGTGAGCAATTGGCGAAACGCGGCGGCACGCTGATCGTCGATGAAGCCTTCGCCGATGCCTACGGCGATGCGGCCATGTCGATGGCGTCGGAAAGTGGGCGCGAGGGCTTGGTCGTGCTGCGCTCGGTCGGCAAGTTTTATGGGCTGGCCGGGATTCGCGCGGGGTTTGTGCTCGCAGCGCCAGCCTTACGCGATGCCCTGTCAGAAGCGCTCGGTGCGTGGACAGTGAGCGGTCCGGCACGACACGCGGTGCAGGCCGCGTTCATTGACCTTTCATGGCAAGCAGAGACGCGCGCTACGCTAGCTCGCGATAGCGCAAGGCTGGCAGCGTTGATCCGTAATCAAGGTTTCGATCCCCGAGCGACACCGCTTTTTGTATGGTTCGAGACCGGCAAAGCAGCGGCGCTGCAGAACGCTTTGGCCACACGCGGAATCTGGACACGGCTCTTCGAGCACGGCGCATCGCCGAGTCTGCGGATTGGTTTGACGGGATCGGAAGAGGAATGGGCGCGGTTTGAGGAAGCGTTCAACGCCGCCGTGAAAGCGGCCCGCTGAACGATCGAGCGCCTCACGTCCTCAAACAAAAATGAGCGCTCGCGTATTCGTGCTTCTTACGCAGCGCTCGCAATGCATGACGCACCCGAACCAACACACCTCATGACTTTGCGCCACGTCCTCACGCTGACCTTTATCGCTGCGATTTTTGCATCGGCCCAAGCTCGGGCTGAAACCCTCACCGTCACCGACGACACCGGCGCCACCGTTACCCTCGCTTCGCCGGCACAGCGCATTGTTAGCTTGGCGCCCCACGTCACCGAACTCCTGTTCGCGGCGGGCGGCGGTGCGCGGGTTGTCGGCGCGGTCAGTTATAGCGATTACCCGCCGCAAGCGAAAAACATCCCGCGTGTCGGCGACAACAAATCGCTGGACCTCGAACGCATCGTCGCGATGAAACCCGACCTGATCGTTGTCTGGCGGCATGGCAATGCGATGCGGCAGATCGACCGGTTGCGCGAACTGCATGTACCGCTGTTTTTCAGCGAGCCGCACAGGCTGGACGATATCCCTGTCACCATCGATAAACTCGGCGTCCTGCTCGGGACATCGGCTGAAGCGAAGAAGGCGTCGGAGGCGTTCCGTCACGATATCGCCGGCTTGCGCACGCGCTATTCGAACCGTCCGCCGGTGAATGTGTTTTACCAAGTCTGGGACGACCCGCTGATGACGCTCAACGGGTCGCAAATTGTCAGCCAGGTGATCGATCTGTGCGGTGGCCACAACGTGTTTGCGGATCTGAAACCGCTGGTGCCCACCATCTCGACTGAAGCCGTACTCGCTGCCAATCCCGAGGCGATTGTGACGGCCACGCCCGGTGCGACAACTTCAGATCATGCGTTGCCGTCGCTGGATGCGTGGCGCAAGTGGCCTTCGGTACAAGCCGTCGCGCGCAACAATCTGTTCGGTATCGATGGCGACCTGATCAACCGGCCCACACCGCGCCTCGCGCTCGGTGCGGCTACATTGTGCGAAGACCTGGAAGTAGCCAGAACGCGGCGACCGAAGTAAAGCCTCAGGCGTTCCAGCGAACCAGCAACCATTCATTGCGCACGCGTTTCAACCAGACGATCGCGCCGAAATCCAGCGGCCATTGAATCGCGTTCGCACGCGGGACGCCGAGTAAATGGCCAGTCAAAACCCGAATGACGCCCGCATGCGTCACGGCGTGAATCGGGCCATCGGCGTTCGCGGTGCAAACGGAGTCTGCCCAACCGATCACCCGCGCGGCGAACTGCGCGACGCTCTCGCCGCCGTGCTCGCGGGCGTGTTCAAGATCCGCTGCCCAGGCATCGAGCATCGCGCGATCGAGGCCGTCCCATCGCTGCCCTTCCCACGCGCCAAAATCGAGTTCCTGCAAACGGGTATCGGCTTGGACAGGGCCGAGTGCTTCTGCCAGCAAGCAGCATCGGCTTAAGGGGCTTGTATGCCAGACGCCTTCAAACGTCGGCACTTTCAGCAGCCGCAATCGTTCTTCCAGCACGCGCGCGGAATCGGCAGCATCGCCTAGAAGCGGGACGTCGGTGCTGCCATAGCAAATCCCGGTGTCGATACCAACAGCCGGATGGCGAATCAGGACGAGATCCATCCGAGTCCAATCAGGTAGATTGCAAGTTCAAAAATCTGTTGCGCAAAGCCGAGGCAATCGCCGGTGTAGCCGCCAATGCGCTTCACGAAATAACGCCCCATGGCAAAACGCAACACGGCAAGCGCCACGATCATCACGCATCCAAGCCGCCAGTCGGGCCAGAAAAGCCACGGCAATCCAAACAAGGCAGCCAGCAGAAACGCGCTCGCGCTCATCTTCTGCGCGACCGGTTTCGCCTTGCCTTCGGCCCGTACGTAGTCGAGCGTGCAGAGATAGCTGATCGCAAACGTGCGGCTTGCCGCGTGCGCCGCGACGATCATCCACGCGGTACGCAACGGCAGCATGGTGGCCAATGTCTGCCACTTCAGCGCAAGCGCAACGATCAACGCAATGGCGCCGAATGCGCCGATCCGCGAGTCGTGCATGATGCGCAACGCATCCTCGCGGGTGTAGGCGCCGCCTAAGGCATCGGCGCAATCCGCGAGGCCATCTTCGTGAAATGCGCCGGTGACAAGCAACGTTGCCGCCATCGACAACAACACTGCAACCCCTGCCGAAAACACCTGCAGCGCGGCGAGATAAACGACCGCGCCGACCCCGCCGACCAGCGCACCGATCAACGGAAAATAGCGCGCCGCCGCATTCAGATAGTGCGCTTCGAAACCGACCCAACGCGGTACCGGCACGCGGGTGAAATACCCGAGTGCGGTAAAGAAGTAGCGGAGTTCTTGCGATGGCCGGTTCATATCGACATCACGCGGATTTGTCGGACACACCGGCGGATTCGAAGCTCGCCATTTCATTGATGAACGCCACCGCCGCGCGCAACAACGGCAATGCGAGCGCAGCGCCGGTGCCTTCGCCGAGACGCAATCCCAGTTGCAACAACGGCGCTGCATTGAGATGTTCCAGCATACGCCGATGCCCCGTCTCATCCGATGCATGCGCGAACACGCAGTAATCGAGCAGGGCCGGATTGAGCGCATGAGCCACGAGCAACGCCGACGTCACGATGAAACCATCGACCAGAATCGTCATGCGTGCTTCGGCCGCCGCGAGGAAGGCGCCTACGATCATCGCGATCTCAAAGCCGCCGAACGTGGCCAGCGTCTCGAGCGGATCAGTGGATGCCGCGTGTTTCTTTAAGGCAGCAGCAAGCACATCGCGCTTGTGGTTCAGGCCGGCGTCGTCGAGTCCGGTGCCACGTCCCACGCATGCATCGATCTCAACGTTGCAGAGCCGGCTCATCAGGCACGCCGCCGCGGATGTATTCGCGATCCCCATTTCGCCGAAGCCGATCACGTTGGTCCCGAGCGCCGCGTGAAAACGCACGCGCTCGGCACCACGCTCGATGGCTTGCCATACTTCGTCGCGCGTCATCGCCGGTTCGTGCGCGAAGTTGCGCGTGCCGCCGCGCCGGATCGCTGCATCGACAAACCTCGCCGCTGCGGGCGACGCGCTCGCCACACCCGCGTCCACCACTTCGAGCGTCATGCCCGCCGCCTTCGACAACGCATTGATCGCCGCCCCGCCCGCGATGAAATTCGCAACCATCTGCACGGTCACTTCCTGCGGGAACGGACTCACGCCTTCGGCCGCAATCCCGTGATCGCCGGCAAAAACAATGATCGCCGGCCGCTCGATACGCGGCCGCAACGTCCGTTGAATCAACCCGATCTGAAGCCCGAGCGATTCGAGCCGGCCGAGACTGCCGGGCGGTTTTGTCTTCGTATCGATGACATGTTGCAGCTCGGCCGCCATCGATCGATCGAGCGGTTCAGGACGGGGAAGTGTGTCGTTCATAGCGATGTGTAAGGTGAGGTTGAACGCATCACGGGCACGAGCGCCTCATGACCGTCCTGCTGAATCAGCGTAAGCGGATAACCGAACGCGGCGCCGGCACGCTCGGGCGTCAGGACATCGCGAACGGGGCCGGCATGCGCGTGGCCGGCGCCATCGAGCAGCAAAGCGTGCGTAGCGAAACGCCGGGCAAGGTTCAGATCGTGACACGAGAAAATCACGCTGCGTTGTTTCGATCGGACCCATCCGCTCAACGCTTCAAGGCAATCGATCTGATGATGCACGTCGAGATGCGCGAGCGGTTCATCGAGCAATAATAGCGGCGCGTCCTGGCACAAGGTCGCGGCCAGCGCCACGCGTTGACGTTCGCCGCCTGATAACGACAGGACATCGCGTGAAGCGAATTCGGCGAGGCCAAGCAGATCCAGCGCCGCATGCGCAGCCGCGCGGTCCGCATCGCTTTCCCATCCCCAGCCGGTCAGATGCGGAAAGCGATTCAGCATGACGGTCTCGAGAACGGTGGCGCTGAACGCATCGTGGGTGGCTTGCGGCATCAACGCGCGGCGGCGGGCGAGTTCGCTTGCGCCCCAGGCGCTCAACGCGCGTCCATCGAGTGAAATCGCATTCGATGCCGTCTTCGATACCCCCGCCATCGCCGCGATCAACGTCGTCTTGCCCGCACCGTTCGGACCGGCGATGCACCACATTTCGCCCGGCGCGAAGAACTGCGTGAGGTCCGAGACCAATACGCGAGCTGCTGCATGAGTACCCACACGCAACGTGAGTTGAGTGATCTGGAGTCCGTTCATGGCGCGCGCCTGAGGAGCATCCACAAGAACACCGGCACGCCGATCAGCGCGGTGATGACGCCCACCGGCAACTGCGCGGGCGCGATCACCGTGCGCGCGATCAGGTCCGCGCCCATCACAGCCAGTCCGCCAGCCAGCGCCGATGCAGGCAGCAGCATGCGCTGATCGTTGCCGAACGCGAGCCGCAACACATGCGGCACCACGAGCCCGATAAAACCGATGGTCCCGGCCGTCGTCACCGCAGCCGCTGCCGCCAGCGACGCAACCAGGTACACGCGCAGTCTCAACTGCACGACGCGCACGCCCAGCGCCTCGGCCGCTACATCGCCACGCAGCAACACGTTGAGCTGGGGCGCCGCCGGCACGATCGCGACCAGCGCGATCACCAAAGCGATCAACGCGGTCCATGGCATCGCGACGCCGTTCAGGTCACCGGTCAGCCAGAACACCATGCCGCGCAGACGGTTCTCGGGCGCGACAGCAAGCATAAGCGTGATCAACGCGCCCCACCCCGCCGCGATCACCGCACCGGTGAGCAGCAATCTCGGCGATGTGTCCTGCGGTTCGCCGCGCCACAACTCACGCCGGGCGAGGCCGAGCACAAGCAGTATCGACAAGAACGCGCCCGCGAACGCAGCAACGTCGACGCTCCACCACGACAGGGAGAACAGCATCGCGGCGAGCGCGAATGCGGCTGCACCACCCGATACGCCTAGCACATACGGTTCGGCGAGCGGATTGCGCAACAAGACCTGCAACAACCCGCCAGCCATGCCAAGCAGCGCTCCAGCGGCAAAGCCGCCGAGCGCGCGCGGCAAGCGCAGGCTGAGCACGATTTCATCGATCACGTCAGTCGACCGGGACACGAGCGCCTGCATCACCCGCACCGGCGACACGGCAATACTCCCCAGCGCCAGCGACGCCACGAACACAGCGAGCGCGGCGAAGCCAAGCCCGGTCCAGACCATGAAAGCGCGCTGGGCGCTCATGCGCTTAAGGTTCACTGCGGTTCACTGTGGCGGTCGGCAGGGCATGTTCGAGGCCCCGCGACGCGGCGTGTTGTACGAGTGCGCAAGCAAATGGTCCTTGTTGAAGAGGTTGTCCCGAGGTCATCGATAAGCGCTCCGCCCCATGATGGAACGATCCAACGGAATGCCGCTGAACGGATAGTACAGATCGTCGAAGCTTGAAGCACAGCGGATGAACGCCATTTCGAGTGGTGAAATGCGTCGGACGACGCGCACCAGGACCGGCTTGCAACTTGCGTTGGAGTCGCTTACCGTTGCGGGGACAGCGCAGGTTGGCTGGTCCGCGCGGCCTGCGCTCCCTGCTTCCTGCAGTACCGGCCCGCTTGCAAGAGCCCGCAGGCCCTAAGGTGCGGGAGTTTAAGAGCGGCACATCAAGCCGTCAAGAAAGCGCGGCAATGCAGGCGTACAGAGCGTCTTCGCCGTGGTTCGATTATTCGATTACCCCTGTTTTAAGGGCCTCCGCGCGATATTTCCACGAACGCTCGCACGCCTGAACGAATGGGAGAATGAGTCCGCATAAAACGTTTCCCCCTACAAATAAAGGGTCGCGCCCATGCTTTGAAGACCGACTGCTGTTACGTCTGGAAACGAACCAATTTTCTGAAGCGCCGGAGAAGCGCGCTAAAATGCGAGGTCTTAAGAGGACGCAGCACATGCTCAACGAACTCGAATCACTGTCACAGAATATCGGCCGGCTGATCAAGATCAGCGAACGCCATCATCAAGCTCACAACGCGTTGGCCCAGCAACTCGAACAGTTGCGCGCCGACTATGCCAACACGCAGGGCGAGCTCGCGGCCATGCGCGAAGAACGTGACGCGCTGGTGGCAGAGCGCGACTCGCTGTCGGCCAAGATCGACGACGCGCAGATTCGTCTCAACGTGATTCTCGAAAAATTGCCGCGTGCGAAAGCTGCACCGGAGCCGGACAACCAGCTTGCCCTTTTGCCTCCCGATGGCGGCATCGAACCGGATACCGCCGACTCGGCGCACGGTGCGTTGCATGAAGAATCACACCATCACGGAGAAAAGGCATGACGTCGAAGCAGATCGAGGTATCCATTCTCGGCGCGCCGTACCGGCTCGCATGTTCGCCGGAAACCGAAGGCGCTTTGCGCGAAGCGGTGGCCCGCGTTGACGCGGAAATGTCGAAAGTACGAAACGCAAGCAGCGTGCGCGGTACGGACCGGATCGCGGTAATGGCGGCGTTGTCGCTGGCGTCGGAATTGCTGAAGCTGCAAAACAGCGTGCGTCACGGCGAAGCATTCCCGGCCGAAGAAATTCGCCGCACCATGCATCAAATGAATGAGCAACTGGGCGTCGTGATTTCGCAATATGAAGCGCTGTAGTTGACGAAGTCGTTGCTGCAATGGCGAGCGCGTAGCATCGTGGAATTTGCTTTAAATGCTTGACGCGCTGGCTAATGTCCGGATGTTATTTTGTTGCCGGAGCGCTGGCACGATTCTATGTTTTGCAGCATTTAACAAATTCACCGGTCGTCATGAAGTTTTCCGGGATCATTGCTGCATCGTCTCGATGATTGGTGTAAAGTGACTGCTCCCTGCCTGGTTTGCCAAGGTCATATATTCCTTGAACCAATGCCATTGTGCACGGTTGTGGGACCTTGTAGCACTGGCGAGCGCGTCACTCTGTCTGATGAGCCCAAGGTGTTGCTTACTGCGACCAATCTTGAACCCAGGTTCAGGATGCCGGCCTAGCGGCTTGGGCGGGGACCCTTTTCAACAGCATGCGTATTTGCTTAATGCATGCTGGCAAGCGGTTAAGTTGACTGAATGGATTAACGGCGCTGGAGTTTCTCCGGCGCCGTTTTCTTTTGCATCGTGAATCCTGCATCGTGCATGCTTCTTTGCACGGCGCCTTTCTCCATGGAAGACATTCATGCACTACTGGCTGATGAAGTCGGAACCGAACGAAGCGAGCATCGACCATCTCGCTCACGCGCCGAAAAAAACCCTGCCGTGGACTGGCGTGCGTAACTACCAGGCGCGCAACTTCATGCGCGACGGCATGCAGATTGGCGACGGCGTGCTGTTCTATCACTCGAGCTGTCCTCAACCGGGAATCGCAGGCATTGCGAAGGTGTCGTCGGCGCCTTATCCCGATCCCACTCAATTCGATTTCACCAGCCATTACTACGATCCGAAGTCATCGCCGGAAAAACCGCGCTGGTTGCTCGTCGACGTCCACTTCGTGAAGAAGACGCCGCTCATTCCACTTGCCACGCTACGCGATCATGCAGAGCTTGCCGATATGCAAGTGCTCGCAAGAGGCAACCGGTTGTCGATCACGCCGGTCACCGAGGCGCAATGGCGCTTCATCACCAGTCACCTCTTGTAACCTCGTTGAAGGGAACTTCGCGTGCATGAGAAGCGCCTAAGCTTCGCGTCACATGACGCGCACTCATGCTTACGGAGTTAGACGATGACAAAGAAAAACACCACTTCCATACTGGCAGCCGCTGTGCTGCTTGCAGGCGCTGTCATGGCACAGAACGCCTTCGCGCAAAACGTCGTTCAGGCCCAGCCGTCGGGCGTGTTGTCGCTTGCAGCCCAGGCGAGCGCCGACGTGCCGCAAGACGTGGTCGACATCACGCTGTTCTATGAGCAGGAAGCGCAGGACCCGGCCTCGTTGACATCGGTGCTCAATCAGCGCGCGGACGCGGCGCTCCGCCAGGCGAAGGGTGTCGAAAACGTCACGGCGCACAGTGGTTCGTTCACCGTCTACCCGTCTACGGATCGCGATGGCCGCATCTCCGCATGGCGCGGCCGCACGGAAGTCGTACTCGAGTCGAAGGACTTCGCGGCGGCGTCCAAACTGGCGGGCAAGATGAGCGATACGATGCAAGTGGGCAGCGTGACGTTCTCGCTCTCGCCGGAAGCGCAGCGTGCAGCGGAACAGAAACTGTCGACGCAGGCCATTGCTTCGTTCAAGCAACAGGCACAGAGTTCGGCACAGGCGTTCGGTTATAGCGGTTATGCGATCCGCGAGGTGAACATCGGCCATAACGGGTCGTCGCCGCGTCCGGTCATGATGATGGCCGCACGCAGCATGGGCGCAGATGCAAAAATGTCGGCGCCCATGGCGCTTGAAGGGGGAACGTCGACCGTGACCGTGAACGTATCGGGTTCAGTGCAGATGAACCGATAGACACTCAAGTCTCGCGGTACAGAAAAGCCTCGCTACGCGAGGCTTTTTCATGGCATTTGCTTGCTGCTTGTCTCTCGTTCAGGAGAGCTTTGCAGACTCCGAAGGCACCGCGCGCCCACGTCGATACGACCAGATGAGCAAGCCAATTCCGCCGATGATCATAGGCAGCGAAAGCCATTGGCCCATCGACAGGTTCATGGCCAGCAGGCCGAGATAATCATCCGGTTCACGCGCGAATTCAACCGTGAAACGCGCGATGCCATAACCAATCAGAAACACCGCCGAAATCGCGCCGACCGGCCGCTGCTTGCGCGACATCAGCCACATCACGATAAACAATGCGAAGCCTTCCAGCGCGATCTCGTACAACTGCGACGGATGGCGCGGCAGCATCTGGTAACGCTCGAAAATTTCGTTCAGGTTCCACTGCGCGGCCTGTTGCGGATGGTTGCGCAGCCAGATGGCGTCATCGGGGGATGCGTTCTGGAACAGCATGGCCCACGGCGCATTCGGATTGGTCACCCGACCCCACAACTCGCCGTTGATGAAGTTACCAAAGCGGCCGGCCGCCAGTCCGAGCGGGACCAGCGGCGCGACGAAATCGGTGACTTGCAGCCAGGTCCGCTTTCGTTGCCACGCGAACACGACCATGGCGATCGTCACGCCGATCATGCCGCCGTGGAAGGACATGCCGCCTTCCCAGACCTTGAAGATATCGAGCGGATTCGCGAAGTAGAAACTCGACTTGTAGAACAGCACATAGCCAAGCCGGCCGCCCAGGATGGTGCCGAGCACCCCGTAGAACAGGATGTCGTCGATATCCTTCGTCGTCCACCCTTGCGCCGCGACGTAAGGCAAACGTAGCCGCAAGCGACCGATGACAATGCACTGGACGAACGCCAGCAAATACATGAGGCCATACCAGCGCACAGCGAGCGGACCTAGATGAAGCGCGATGGGATCGAAATTCGGGTGAATGAGCATGTTTCTATTTACGTGTTGGAGTCACGGCAACGCAGGCACGGTAGCCGCATGAGCGCGCACTATATCGATAAAACCGGCGAGCACCGGGCTGACCTCCGCCGCGCGCCACACGAGTCCGGTCTCGACAACCGGACCCGATTCGAGCAACGGACGATACACCACTCCGGTCCTGCGCAGATGTCGCAGCGATTGCGGCACGAGCGCGACACCCATGCCAGCCGACACCAGGCTGACGATGGTCTGCATTTGAATTGCCTCCTGCCCGACGCGCGGCATCAGGCCGGCCGCGCCGTAGCAACCCATAATCATGTCATAGAAACCGGGCGCGAGACGCCGCGGAAAGACGACGAGCGGGGCATCGGCGAGCTGGTGAAGGCTGACCGGCGTCTCGGACCACTCTTCGCCGCCCTGCCCGAGCTCAGCGGCGGCATCGCTGGACATGGCGATGACCAACGGCTCGCGCGCAATCGGCAAATACGACAGCGCCACCGCGTGGCGCGGCGGAAGCGGCGGAATGACGAGCCCGGCGTCTATGCGGCCCGCCACCAGCTCTTCCACCTGGACGTCGCTGGTCGCTTCGACGAGCTGTAGCCGCACGCCAGGAAAACGGGCGCCGAAATCGCGCAGCAGCAGCGGCAGCAGGCCGTAATCTGCGGTGGAAACGAATGCCAGCGACAGAACCCCCGCCTCGCCCCGCGCAAGCGACTGGGCGAGCGGTCTTAACGCATCGGCGCCTGCGAGCAGCCGCCGCACTTCCGGCAGCAGGTCCTTGCCCACGGGCGTCAGCTCGACGGAACGCTTGGTCCGCACGAACAGTGCCACGCCGAGCATGTCCTCCAGCGCCCGGATAGCCTGCGACAACGGCGGCTGCGTCATGGCGAGCCGTCCAGCGGCCCGCCCGAAGTGCATTTCTTCGGCAACCGTCACAAAATACCGCAACAACCTGAGTTCGATGTTCCGCGCTTCCACTGATATCTTCCGCGACTTAATAGACCCTGAATAATATATTGGACACGCGTTCGTACAAGCTTCATCCTTTCGCGACCAGACAATAAAATCCTCAAGGAGCCCCCACATGGCCTTCAATCGCCGCTCGAAAAACATCACGCAAGGCATCGCGCGTTCCCCGAACCGCTCGATGTATTACGCCCTTGGCTACAAGGAAGAAGACTTCGACAAGCCGATGATCGGCATCGCCAACGGTCATTCCACCATCACGCCGTGCAACTCGGGCCTGCAAAAGCTGGCGGACGCCGCCGTCGAATCGATCCGCAAATCGGACGCGAATCCGCAGACCTTCGGTACGCCAACCATTTCGGACGGCATGTCGATGGGCACCGAAGGCATGAAGTACTCGCTCGTGTCCCGCGAAGTGATCGCCGACTGTATTGAAACGGCCGTGCAAGGCCAGTGGATGGACGGCGTTGTCGTGATCGGCGGCTGCGACAAGAACATGCCGGGCGGCATGATCGGCCTCGCACGCATGAACGTGCCGGGCATCTATGTGTATGGCGGCACGATCCGTCCGGGCAACTGGAAGGGCGTGGATTTGACCATCGTGTCGTCGTTTGAAGCAGTGGGTGAATTCTCGGCCGGGCGGATGTCGAAGGAAGATTTCGACGGCATCGAGAAAAACGCGTGCCCGTCGAGCGGTTCGTGCGGCGGCATGTACACGGCCAACACCATGAGCTCGTCGTTCGAGGCGCTCGGCATGTCGCTGATGTATTCATCGACCATGGCGAACCCGGACCAGGAAAAAGTCGATTCCTCGGCGGAATCCGCGCGTGTGCTGGTCGAAGCGGTCAAAGCCGATCTCAAGCCGCGCGACATCATCACGAAGAAATCGATTGAAAACGCGGTCGCACTGATCATGGCGACCGGCGGCTCGACCAATGCCGTGCTGCACTACCTGGCTATCGCCCATGCGGCCGAAGTGGAATGGAGCATCGATGACTTCGAGCGCATGCGCAAGAAAGTGCCGGTGATCTGCAACTTGAAGCCGTCGGGCCAGTACGTGGCGACCGACCTGCACAAGGCCGGCGGCATTCCGCAAGTGCTGAAGATCTTGCTCGACGCGGGCATGCTGCACGGCGATTGCATCACGATCACGGGCAAGACCATCGCGGAAGAACTGAAGGACGTGCCGTCGAAGCCGCGCGCTGACCAGGACGTGATTTTCCCGATCGACAAGGCGCTCTACGACGAAGGCCACCTCGCGATCCTGAAGGGCAATCTGGCGCCGGACGGCGCCGTGGCGAAGATCACCGGCCTGAAGAATCCGGTCATTACCGGACCGGCTCGCGTGTTCGAGGACGAGCAAAGCGCGATGACCGCGATTGTCGCGGGTCAGATCAAGGCGGGCGATATCGTCGTGCTGCGCTATCTCGGCCCGAAGGGCGGTCCGGGCATGCCGGAAATGCTGGCGCCTACGTCAGCAATCATCGGCCAGGGGCTGGGTGAATCCGTGGGCCTGATTACCGATGGCCGTTTCTCCGGCGGCACGTGGGGCATGGTGGTCGGTCACGTAGCGCCGGAAGCTTATGCGGGCGGCACGATTGCGTTCATCAAGGAAGGGGATTCGATCACCATCGACGCCCACAAGCTGCTGTTGCAACTGAACGTGGATGACGCCGAGATCGAGCGCCGTCGTGGGGAATGGAAGCAGCCTGCGCCGCGTTATACGCGCGGCGTGCTGGCCAAGTATGCTGCGCTTGCTCAGCCTGCTAATAAGGGCGCGGTAACGGGTTGATTGCAGGCAGTTTTTTCGCTTGGCGCCAGTAGACACCGTTTCAGGTTCTGCCGGCGCTAAGCGGAGAATCAATGCCTGATTAATGCTGCACTGGGGCCACGCTCGGCTCCAGCGGCGATCTCTTCTTACTAACGCCCTCGCCGCTCCAGCTCATCGGCCACCGCCTCGCGCACCCATTGCGTCAACTCCGTTTCCAGCGCCAACGCAACCTCCCGCGTAATCTGGCTGACCAGCCAGTTGGAATGCTCCTGCAACGACTCCCTGCAACGTTCCTCGATTAACGCCCGTCCATCGCCGGTTAAAAAGTGCGTGAAGCGCCCGCGCAGCCTGTCTGCGATGACATCGGCGTCACGATCTGTTCCGTGTTTAAGCTCTTCGTGCGATGGCACTGCCGCAGGAGATAACACCGGCTCCGGCGCACGCGGTGCAACACGGGCACGGTCCGGCCGGCCTGGTGCGATGACATCGGTCAGCACAGGAATGGATGAATCGAAATTTTCGGGTGTTTCAGCCGTATCGGGCGCGGTGGTGATGGGCACGAGTGGACTCCGTCTCTTGTTGGCAGGCTGCTGACAACCTGATAGCAACCTGATGGCAGGTTGACTGCGGGCTAACGGCGGGCATTTTTCCGATCATACCGCGTGGCCGCTGCCCGTCGCTATGGAGACAGCGACTGAGCGTGGCTTCACTCGCCTTGCTTGTAGTTGTTGAGCACGTAGCCCCGATCGCGATAGAAACGATACCGCTCGCGCCCAGCCACGAGTTCCTGCTCCTCGTTGCCGACCACTTCCAGCAGCCGCTCAAACCGCGCGAACTGCGGCGGTACCGTTGCACCAAGATTCACCAGGATCTGATGCCTTTGATCCAGCACCAGCGCTTCCAGCGACGCCGTCAGCAACACCGGCGTGTCAGCCGCCAGCGCGCTGTCAGCCATGCAATGCGGTACGAACTCGAGCGGCTTGAACGTCCACAATTGCTCGTCGAACTGTTTCAACCGCTCGGGCTCGGCCAGCACGATCAACGGCTGGCCGCTCAGGTAGGCCTTGCGCACGAGGCGGCAGGCGTACGCGATCGAATCCCCCACATTCGAATGGAAATCGATCCGCGTCATACCTGCCTCTCCCTGCTTACGCTTGGTTCAACCACGCTCATTGGCCCGCGCGATCGACCAGGAACTGCGTGAGCAAGGGTACCGGACGCCCGGTTGCGCCCTTCGCCGCGCCGCTTTTCCACGCCGTACCCGCGATATCGAGGTGAGCCCACGGATAGTTCTGCGCGAACCGCGACAGGAAACACGCGGCGGTAATCGCGCCGCCCGGCCGTCCGCCGATGTTCGCAACATCGGCGAAATTCGACTTCAGCAGGTCCTGGTATTCGTCGTCGAGCGGCATGCGCCAGGTCGGATCGATAGCTTCCTTCGATGCGTCCAGCAACTCGCCCGCCAGGGCGTCGTCCTTCGAGAACAGACCCGTGTTGTGATGGCCGAGCGCCACGACGCACGCGCCTGTGAGCGTGGCGATATCGATAACTGCCGCGGGCTTGAAGCGTTCCACGTAGGTCAGCGCGTCGCAGAGAATCAGGCGGCCTTCCGCGTCCGTATTCAGCACTTCGATGGTCGTACCCGACATCGACGTGACAATGTCGCCCGGCTTCACCGCATTGCCGGCCGGCATATTCTCGCAGGTCGGCACCACGCCGATCACGTTGAGCTTCAGCCCCATTTCCGCGATCGCGCGCATGGTGCCGAACACGGAACCGGCGCCGAGCATGTCGTACTTCATCTCGTCCATGCCCTCGCCCGGCTTGATCGAGATGCCGCCGGTGTCGAACGTAATGCCCTTGCCGACCAGCACGACGGGCGCCGCCTTCGCGCCCGCGCCCTGGTGATGCATCACGATGAACGCAGGCGGTTCAATTGAGCCTTTCGCGACCGACAGGAACGACCCCATGCCCAGCGCTTCGATCTGCTTCTGGCCGAGCACTTCCACCTTCAGCTTGAATTCCTTGCCGAGTTTTTTCGCGGTATGGCCGAGATACGTGGGCGTACACACGTTCGGCGGCAGGTTGCCGAGATCGCGCGTCAGGTCCATGCCGTTGGCGAGCGCGGTTGCATGTTTCACTGCAAGCTTCGCCGCTTTGTCGTCGTCGGCGTCGATGCTGAACACCACTTTCTTCAGCGCGCGATCGCCGTTTTCCGGCTTGCTTTTCATCTGCGTGAACTTGTAGGTCAGCTCGCGCAGCGCGAGGATGGCGCTGCGCACGCCCCAGTCGCTGGTGCGCTCCGGCACCGGCAGCTGGGCCAGCGTGAACGCCACGTTCGCGATCTTCGTGGCGAGCAGCGCCCGCCATGCGGCGCGCGCGGCTTCCGCGTAAGTCTTCTGGTTGAAACCGTCCTGCTTGCCAAGGCCGACCAGCAGGATGCGCGACGCGCCAATCCCCGTCACTTCGGTCAGCATCAGCGTAGAACCGGCCTTGCCGCTCATGTCGCCGGCCTTCACCGTGCGCGTGAGCAGTCCCTTGGTCACCAAATCCATCTCGCGGGCTGCGCCCGTCAACGTCTGCGCTTCGAACACTCCGAGCACCACTACATCGGCCTTTCCGTTAAGGAAACCATTTGCCGAGCCTTTGCTCCAATCACAGGCTTTTATGCTAAAGTCCATCGCGCTTATCCTCGGATAAAATCTGGGCTGAAGGATGAAAGCCGCAATTATCCGCTATTTTTTTCCGAGGCGGTCGCGGGCAGCGATACGCGGATTGAATGTCTCGCTCATGACTCGTTCGTGACTCGTTCAATCGGCACGTTTGTCATGGCGTGCGGTCCAAACGCGGATCCAAGCGCGGATCCAAACGGCGGACCCCACATAATCCAACCGCCAATCCAACCGCCTCGCCGCCGGTTTCCACCTGACAATCAATGATCTTCGAACGCTCCCTTCAGCGTGAACTCGCGTATACGGCTGGCGCCGTATTCATGGTTCTGCTCACGATCATGCTGACCACGATGATGATCCGCATCGTCGGCTTCGCGGCATCGGGGCAAGTCGATCCGCGCGACGTCGTCGTGCTGATCGGGCTTACCGTTATCGGCTATCTCGCCGTGATCATGATCGTGACCCTGTTCGTGTCCATCCTCTTCGTGCTGACGCGCTGGTATCGCGACTCGGAAATGGTGGTGTGGCTCGCGTCAGGCATCAGCCAGACTGCGCTGATCAAGCCGATCGCGCTCTTCTCCACGCCCATCATCATTGCCATCGTATTTTTCGCGTTCGTGGTCTGGCCCTGGTCGAATCTGCAAAGCAAGCTGATCAAGGCGCGGTTCCAGCAACGCGACGAAGTCTCGCTGCTCGCGCCTGGGCAGTTCCGCGAATCGCAGACCAGCCACCGCGTGTTTTTTATCGAAAAGATGTCGCCGGATCAGGGGCACGTGCAGAACGTGTTCGTGACAAGCACGGAAGGCGGCAAGGTCAACGTGGTGGTATCGAAGAACGGTCATACTGAAACGCACGCCAATGGCGATCGTTTCGTGGTGCTGGAAAACGGCCGGCGTTATGACGGCATCCCGGGCCAGCCAAACTTCCGGATCATGGAATTCGAGCGCTACGGCGTGAAGATCCAAAGCCAGCAATTCGTGAACACGCCCACCACGACCGGCATGTACACGAATGAATTGCTGGCCAATCCCACTCGCGAGAACCTTGCCGAAATTGCGTGGCGCGCGGGTCTGCCGCTGATCGCGATCAACCTGATGCTGCTTGCCATTCCGCTGTCTTATCAGAATCCGCGACGCAGTCGCACAATCAATCTCGTGATGGCAGTGCTGATCTACCTGACATATTCCAACCTGCTGAACGTGGTGCAGTCGTGGATCGAGCAAGGCCGGGTGTCGTTCGTCGTCGGGCTCGTGGGACTGCACATACTCGTCTCGATCATGGTTGCGGTCATCTTCTGGATGCGCATACGCAATCGTCCGCTCTTCAAGCTGTCGGCGTTCACCCGCTCGAAAGGGGCCTGACGCGATGCGCATTTACGAACGGTATTTCGCACGCCAGATCTATCTCGCGTTCATCTTCATCCTGTTTGCGTTCTCGGGCCTGTTCTTCTTCTTTGACCTGATCAATGAGCTGAATACGGTCGGCCACGGCAACTACAAGTTCGGGCTCGCCGTGCTGCGGGTGGCCTTGCAGACACCCTCGCGCTTCTACGAAATCATTCCGGTCGCAGCGTTGATCGCGGCCATCTATGTGTTCGCGCAAATGGCAGCCGCGTCGGAGTTCACCATTTTCCGCGTGTCCGGATTGTCTACGGGCAAGGCGTTGCGCTCGCTGCTCAAGATCGGCATACCCATGGTGTTCCTCACGTATGTGATCGGCGAAGTGGTCGGCCCCTACTCCGACCAGCTCTCCGAGAAAGTACGGCTCGAGGCGCTGGGGTCATCGGTGTCCATGAACTTCGAATCGGGCGTCTGGGTGAAAGACACGCTGACCGCGCGCGCGGACGGCGAACAGGTCACCCGCTTTGTGAACGTGGGCACGCTGAATCCGGATACGACCATTGCAAACGTGCGCATCTACGAATTCGATTCGCTGTTCCGGCTGACAAATGTGCGGATTGCGAAGAGCGGTGTGTTCGAGCCGCCGGGCCACTGGAAGCTCACCGACGTGACCGATACGGAACTCGTCGACGCGCCGCCGCAAGCGGTGAATCCTGGTGATGCGCTTAACCCCGTTTATCGCGCGAAACAGATCACCGTTCCCGAGTACTCGCTGCGCTCCGAGCTCACGCCGCAGATTTTGTCGGTGCTGCTGGTGTCGCCGGACCGGATGTCGATGTTCAACCTGTTCCGCTACATCCAGCATTTGACGGAAAATCATCAGGACACGCAGCGTTACCAGATCGCGTTCTGGCGCAAGATCCTGTACCCGCTCGCGGTGCTCGTGATGCTGGTGCTGTCGCTGCCATTTGCTTACCTGCATACCCGTGCCGGCGTGGTCGGTGTGAAGGTGTTCGGCGGCATCATGATCGGTATGAGCTTCCAGCTGGTCAACACGCTGTTCTCACACATTGGTACGCTGAACACGTGGCCCGCGCCATTGACAGCCGCGGCGCCGGCGCTGGCGTATCTGGTCGTGGGCTTGATCGGGTTGCGGTGGGTGGACCGGCATTAGGGGCTTTAGGCGCCAGGGCTTTAGAAACAAGCGGAGAACGCGATGAGCAAGCACGGCATGATCTTGTTCGGCCACGGCGCACGCGATCCACGCTGGGCCGAGCCTTTCGAACGGCTCGCCACGAAGCTGCGGACGATGCGCCCTGAGCCGGTATCGCTGGCGTTTCTCGAACTGATGACACCTGATTTGCCTACAGCGATCGAACGCCTGGCGGCGGATGGGTGCGATGCGCTCACCGTCGTGCCCGTGTTCTTCGGCCAGGGCGGCCATATACGACGCGACCTGCCTGAATTGCTGGATCGATGCCGGGTGATGTTTCCATCGCTAAGCATCCACTGCGCAACAGCGGTCGGTGAAGACGACTCGGTGCTGGATGCGGTCGCGCAATATTGCATTCGGCAGATTGAATAGGCCGGACTGCCTTTCCCGCCACGGTCCTCACGAAAGCCCGGTCGCTTTGCGATGCCCCGCGAGTCACAGACTTCCGGGGCATTGTCTTGTCTGCAAAATTTTTGAGCAATCCCGTGACACTCGCGCTCGAACAACGCAAGGTAAGTCTCTGCACAGACCGCCTGAACGTCCCATCAATCAAACGACTCGCAAATGACCAAAAATAGTCATATCTGACCAATTAAGCCACTTAATTGGTCAGATATGGATAATACAGTCATCTTGGAACATTGACGAACTCCATATTTTGTCTATACTGACCAATTAAGTGGTTTTATGTGTCAGATACGACAAAATGAAGCGCAATAATCGAGAATTTTCCTCTCCAGAACTCAGCCAACAGGCTGTGGGACTGGGGCACGCGGTTGCAGCCGCCCGGATCGCACGCAATATGACCCGGAAGGACTTTTCCGAACGAGCCAACATTAGCCCGAGCACGCTGGTGCGCATTGAAAACGGCGATGTTTCGGTCAGTTTCTCGTCGTGGCTGCACGCATTCGAACGGGCCGGCCTGCTCGGATTGCTCCAGCCACTCGCGAATCCGCAAAACGATGTAATCGGTGAAGCGCGGCGTAAAACGGAATCCCGTGTGCGCCCACGCAAGCCCGCTTCGAAGACAGGCGAGTATGATTTTTAATACAACGACATGGAGCAAATACGTCTTCATCGCCCTGGAAGGCGCGTCCGAGGCGGTTCCTGCCGGTAAGCTCGAATTACTCGAGCAAGGCATCAGGCCTGTCGGGTCCACCTTCGTCTACGGCAACAAGTATGTCCAACGCGCCAACGCCGCTGCCATAGACCCGGTCAGCATGCCTCTGGACGAAGCGAAGAATTCGAAGGAAGTGGTATTCCAACCCCCTGCAGGTCTGGCGCTGTTTGGCGCGATTCGTGACGCTGCCCCAGACTCCTGGGGACGACGCGTCATTGAGAATATGTTGAGGGCTGCACCCGACGGCTTGCCTGAAACGGAGTATCTGGCTCACGCCGGCCCGCATCGAACTGGCGCACTCGATTTCAGAAGCTCTCCCACCGCCCCTGCCGAACCTGGGAAGCTGCCGGATGCCAAAGAGCTGTCCTATCTGCTGGATGCCGCAGCGATGATCCAGGACGGCAAGCCGGTTCCGAAAAAATTGCAGTTGCTCTTCAGCGTCGGTGCGACTTTCGGAGGTGCACGGCCCAAAGCGGTTCTGCTGGACGATGGCCGACAGTGGGTTGCCAAATTCCCCGTGTCCCGAGACGGTTTCAACGTTCCCGTGGTCGAGCGCGCCACGCTTGAGCTCGCCCGCAAGTGCGGTATGCGCGTTCCGGCAACCAAACCCGTTCACTTGGCCGACGGGCGTGATGTCATGCTGATCGAGCGATTTGACCGCGTGCCGCTGCCCGGAGGCGCGTTCGGCAAACGGCACGTCGTGAGCGCGTTGACCATGCTCAAGATGCATGAGAGCGATACCGCCTCAGCCAACTACGCTGATCTGGCGGAGCTGCTCGGTGAACGCGGCGCGACCGGTTTCGTGGCGGCTGACAAGGTCGAATTGTTCAAGCGAATGGTATTCAACATCCTCGTGACGAATGACGATGACCATCTGCGCAATCATGCGTTTGTGTGGGACGGAGCGAACAAGGGCTGGCGCCTGAGCGACCTGTACGACGTCGTGCCGAAGCCGCAAGTCGGCTCCGAGCGGTTCCTCGTACTCGGCGTAGGCCCGGCGATGGGCCGGCTGGCGACGCTCGACAACGCGCTCTCGGCTGCGGGGCGATTCGGCCTGCTCAAGCACGCGGCCGTCGAAATCATCCAGCAACTATCGGCAGTAGTGAGGGAGTGGCGAATCTACTTCGAGGAATTCGGCGTTCCCAAGACTGAATGCGACAAGATCGCTTCGGCGTTTCGGAAGCCGCAGGCTATTGGTCTGCGGGAAGTGGAGAAAGCATAGTTCTTTAAACGCTTTTGAACCGGACCTTATAAGCGCAATTGGTCCAAGGATCAAACAATCTCGAATAAATTCAAAAAAACCCTCATGGGTCATTGACCAACGAGGGCTTTCAGAGAAGCTGAACGGGAAGCTACATCAAGCAGCGATCTCGAGCACTACGGCAACTTTTCTCCACACAGCCTTCGGCTTGAATCAAGCTGCAACCTGCTACGCAGCCTTCGCGGTTTGAACCATGACCGGCACCAACACCGACCGCTCCGCGAATGCCTCACCGATCATCAGCAAACTCGGTTGCGATGCATCGAGCCAGTCCTGAGCCTCGCCAGCCGCCATCTCGCCCAACGTCAGCGTCAACGAACGCTCACGTTCTGTACTGCAAGCCTCGACGATAGCAACCGGCGTCGACGCCGGCCGCCCTGCATCGATAAGCTGCTGCGCAATCTCCGGCGCGCTGTCGCGGCCCATGTAGAACACGAGCGAATCCGCACTCGCCTGCTCGCGGATTTCATCGCTGTCGGGCGCACGGCTGTAGGTCGCCAGGGCAACGCTTCGTGCGACTCCGCGCAAGGTCAGCGAGCGCTTGAGCGTCGCGGCGCTCGCCAACGCAGCCGTAATCCCCGGCACGACTTCGTATTCGATACCCGCCGCTTCGAGCGCGCGCATTTCTTCGTCAGCGCGGCCGAACAGCATGGGGTCACCGCCCTTCAAACGCACGACGACATCATGTTCGAGAGCGGCATCGACGATCTGCTTGTTGATGAAATGCTGCGCGGTCGAACGCTGTCCGCAACGCTTGCCCACCGCGATCTTGCGCGCGTCCGGCGCGTAGTCGAGCATGGCCGGCTCGATCAACGCGTCATGCAGGACGACCTGTGCCTGCCCCAACAACCGAGCACCGCGAACCGTAATCAGGTCCGCAGCACCCGGTCCCGCGCCGATCAAATACACCTTACCCATAGTCAATGGTCGCTTAATAAGTCAGGCTGAATATGCGCGAATCATACCGGCCGCAACCGTGTGATGCGTCGCTTCATCGATAAGAACAAACGCGCCCGTGCCCTGATGCGTGTCGTAGGCATCGCAGACGATGGGCTTTTGCAGCGTCAGCGCCACGCGGCCAATGTCGTTCATCGTCAGGTTATGGCGGTCCACCGAGTGCAGCAGCGTATGCACGTCGAGTACTTCCTTGATCGCGCCAATCCGCGCGAACACCGTGTTCGTGGTCTGCTTCAGCAAGTACTTGCGCTGCGGCGAAAGCGGCTCTTCATCGAACCAGCAGAGGTCCGCGTCAAGCTTCTTCGCCGGCTCGATCTTCGTGCCGCTCGTGTTGCGGGGCACGAACGTATCGCCGCGCGAGACGTCGACATCTTCCGCCAGGCGAATGGTCACCGTCTGGCCCGCGAACGCACGATCCACTTGCGCCACGCCGCCCGGAACCGGCGCGATGATCTCGGCGACGGTTGCATCGCGATTGCCCGGCAACACGGTGATCGTGTCGCCCAGTTTCACTTCGCCCGATTCAACACGACCCATGTAGCCGCGGAAATCATCGGCTTGACTGCCGTCCTGACGTGCGACCCATTGCACCGGGAAACGCAGCGCCTGATCGACAGGCTGTGCAACCGGCAGCGCTTCGAGCAGATCGAGCAGCGGCTCGCCCGCGTACCATGGCATGCGCTCGCTGGCGGTCACGATGTTGTCGCCCTTGAGCGCCGATACAGGCACGAAACGCACGTCGGCAATTCCCAGCCGGCGCGCGAGTTCGACATACGCATCGCGGATCTCGTTGAAGCGTGACTCGCTGAAGTCGATCAGGTCCATCTTGTTGATCGCGACGATCACATGCTGCAGCCCAAGCAACTTGACGATGGCGCTGTGGCGCACCGTTTGCGGCAGCAATTGCGCGACGCCATCCTTGAACGTCACGCGCGTTGCGTCGACGAGAATGATCGCGGCATGTGCTGTCGATGCGCCCGTCACCATGTTGCGCGTGTACTGCTCGTGGCCGGGGGTATCGGCGATGATGAACTTGCGCTTCGCAGTCGCGAAATAGCGGTATGCAACGTCGATCGTAATGCCCTGCTCACGCTCGGCTTCAAGACCATCGGTCAGCAGCGACAAATCGATATCATCGCCAACGGTGCGCTTGTTCTTCGCGCGTGACAACGCCGACAATTGATCCGACAACACGGCCTTGCTATCGAACAGCAAGCGGCCGATCAGCGTGCTCTTGCCGTCGTCAACGCTGCCCGCCGTGATGAAACGCAACACGCCGAGGTCTTCGGGTTGATGAATACTCATGATGTTTCCCTGTTCCTTGTTTGCGGCGTGATGCTTAGAAATAACCTTGTTTCTTGCGGGTTTCCATTGCGGCTTCGGACGCTTGATCGTCCATGCGCGTGGCGCCGCGTTCCGTGATTTCCGTCACGGCCGTTTCAGCGATGATCTTCTCGACGTCGTCGGCATCGCTCGCAACCGGGCATGTGCAACTGATGTCACCGACGGTCCGGAAACGCACTTGAGCGATCTCCGATACTTCGCCTTCCTGCAACGGTGTGATCGGCGTCAGCGGCACCAGCAGCCCGTTACGGCGAATGATCTCGCGATCGTGCGCGTAGTAAATGGACGGCAACTCGAGCTTCTCGCGGCCGATGTATTGCCAGATATCCAGTTCGGTCCAGTTCGAAATGGGGAACACGCGCAGATGCTCGCCGTTATGCAGGCGCGCGTTGTAGATGCTCCACAATTCCGGGCGTTGCGCTTTCGGATCCCACTGGCCAAATTCATCGCGGAAAGAAAAGATGCGCTCTTTCGCACGGGCCTTTTCTTCATCGCGACGCGCGCCGCCGATCAACGCCGTATAACCGTACTCTTCGATGGTTTCGAGCAACGTCACCGCTTGCGCGGCGTTACGCGAATCCGTCTCGCGACGCAGACGCACTGTGCCTTTCTTGATCGAATCCTCGACATGACCGACCACGAGTTCCGCGCCAATTTCAGCGGCACGGCGATCGCGGAAGTCGATCACTTCATCAAAATTATGACCGGTATCGATATGAACCAGCGGGAACGGCAGCACGGTCTTGCGACCCGAGCCCAGGCCGAATGCCTTCAACGCGAGATGCAGCACGACGACCGAATCCTTGCCGCCGGAGAACAGCAAAGCAGGCTTGCTGCACTCGGCCACGAGTTCGCGCAGGATGTGAATGGACTCGGCTTCGAGCCAGTCGAGGTGGTCCATCCGGTCGCCGCGATTCGCGATCGGGGCGTTGACTGTTGAATCGAGCGTGCTGCTCATATGCGTCATTCCTTGGTTGCTTTGCATGACACTTAACTGCGGCGTCATGCGTCAATATCAATGCGTTCAGAGCGCCGAGCTTGGCGCTGCGCTGCGGTCTTCCACGATCTTTATGTTCGTCACGTGCAAGCCGCATTCCTTCGTGTCCCGCGATTCCCACCACCAGCGTCCTGCCCGGCTGTCTTCGCCCGGACGAATGGCGCGCGTGCACGGCTCACAGCCAATGCTCGGATAACCGCGCGCATGCAGCGGGTTGACGGGAACATCGAAGGCCTTCAAATAAGCCCAGACATCGGCTTCAGTCCAGTCCGCAAGCGGATTGAACTTCGCGATATTACGCGGCGCGTCATGCTCTTCTTCATGCAATTCCACGCGCGTCACCGATTGCTCGCGCCGCTGACCCGTGACCCACGCGCTCACGTCTTTTAGCGCGCGATTCAACGGTTCGACCTTACGAATGCCGCAACAGCTTTTACGCAGATCGACGCTTTCATAGAACGCGTTCAAACCATGATCCCGAACATACTCTTCCACCGCTTCGGGCTGCGGATGGAACTGTTCGATATCGTATCCATAACGCTCTTTCACACGATCAAGCATGCCCAGCGTTTCAGCATGCAGACGACCGGTGTTCAGCGAGAAGATGCCGATTTTCACGCCGCGCGACAGGATGGCATGCGTAAGCAACATGTCTTCGGCGGCGAGACTGCTGGCTAGTTTGACGTTCGCATGACGTTGCGCGATGGAATCGAGCAGCGCGTCAAGACGTTCGACTTTGGCTTGCAGTTCGGCATTCATGCAGACGCTCCGGCGGCCGCTTTTTCGCGGCGACGGAACAACGGGTTCGGATCGTCCACCGCGCCTTGATACGGAATGCTCAATTCACCGAACGCGTTCAGCGCGTCGTGAATGTCCTTATCGGCGCGAACGGCGAACGCGTCGAAACCGCAACGCGCATGAAAGCGCAACTGGTCGCGCAGTACATCGCCAATAGCCCGCAACTCACCCTTCCACTGATACCGCTCACGCAGCAAACGGCCGATGCTGAAACCACGGCCATCGCTGAACTTGGGGAAATCGACGGCGATCAGCGCGATCTTGTCGAAGTCTTCGACCAGTTCCGCGGGTTCATCGTCGGGGGCGAGCCACACGCCGATCGGTTCTTTCTTGTGCGCCGATGTCAGCGCGTCCTTGTGCTCTTTCCACCATGTGAACGGCACGATCACCTTGCCCGGCAACAATGCATCGACTGCGGGCAGCGTGCCGTCTTCGGCAGCGCGCACCACGGTCCAGTCGTCTTCAACCACTTCGCGATTCTTGATAATCAAAGCCATGTGCTTTTTCCTTAAGCGATCAAGCATGCGCCGGCTGGCGCGACGCGTACACGCGTTCCTTGAACGGTGCGATGCCGATACGGCCATACGTCTCGATGAAACGCTCGCCTTCAATGCGGTTCTCGACGAACGTATCGATCACTTGCGACACCACGTCGGGCATCTCTTCCGCCGAGAACGACGGGCCGATCACGCGGCCCAGATGCGCGCCCGTTGCGCCCGAGCTTTGCTCGCCGCCGAGCGTGACCTGATACCACTCCGAGCCGTCCTTATCGACACCGAGCACACCGATGTTGCCAATGTGATGATGACCGCACGCGTTGATACAACCCGAGATGTTGAGCGTCAGGTCGCCGAGGTCGTACACATAGTCGAGGTCGCTGAAACGCTCTTGAATGGCTTGTGCGATCGGGATCGACTTCGCGTTTGCCAAAGAGCAGAAATCGCCGCCCGGGCACGCAATGATGTCGGTGAGCAAGCCAATATTCGATGTCGCGAAACCCAGCGCTTTCGCGCGTTCCCACACCGTGAACAGATCGCGCTTCTTCACGTTCGCCAGGATCAGGTTCTGCTCGTGCGAGACGCGGATTTCACCGAACGAGAATTCATCGGCGAGATCGGCGACGGCTTCCATCTGCACGTCCGTTGCGTCGCCCGGCGCAATGCCCGTGGGCTTTAACGACAACGTCACCGACGCATAACCCGGCACCTTGTGCGGCCGCACGTTGCGTTCGATCCAGCGCGCGAACGGCTTGCTGTCGATGAGATGCTTTTCATACGATGCGTCCGTATCCGCCAACTTCTCATAGGCGGGCGGTGCGAAAAACTGCGACACGCGATCGAGTTCTTCCTGCGTGAGCGTGGAAGGACCGTCCTTCAAATGTGCCCATTCCTCTTCCACTTGCTGCGCAAATTTCGCAGGGCTCAACGCCTTCACGAGAATCTTGATGCGCGCCTTATACATATTGTCACGACGGCCGTAGCGGTTATACACGCGCAACACGGCTTCGCAATACGTCAGCAGATGCTGCCAGGGCAGATCTTCCTTGATGATCGCGCCAACGATCGGCGTACGTCCCAACCCGCCGCCCGCGAGGATGCTCGCGACCACTTCACCGTCCGCATTTTTCTTCAGATAGACGCCCAGATCGTGCACTTGCACGGCTGCGCGATCTTCCACCGAGCCGTTGATCGCGATCTTGAACTTGCGCGGCAACCAAGCGAACTCGGGGTGAAAGGTCGACCATTGGCGCAGGATTTCGGCCCACGGACGCGGATCGATGATTTCATCGGGCGCCACGCCGGCAAATTGATCGGCAGTGATATTGCGGATGCAATTGCCTGACGTTTGAATCCCGTGCATTTGCACCGATGCCAGCTTGCGCAGGATTTCGGGCGTCTCTTCGAGCTGGATCCAGTTGAACTGGATGTTGGTCCGCGTCGAAAAGTGGCCGTAGCCGCGGTCGTGCTCACGCGCGATCGTGCCGAGCATGCGCAACTGGTCGCTGCGCAAGTTGCCGTACGGAATCGCGATGCGGTGCATGTACGCGTGCCGCTGCATGTACAGGCCGTTTTGCAGGCGCAGCGGCCGGAATTCTTCTTCGCTCAACTCGCCGGATAAGCGGCGGCGCACCTGGTCGCTGTATTGAGCGACGCGTTCGTCGACGATTTTCTGGTCGATCTGATCGTATTGATACATTCGGGGGCCCCAGTTTTAGGTGTTCCGTCAACACGGCGTCCTAGCCACGCCGCATCTCGAAATTAGTAGAGTCATTGCCAGGAACGCCGTTCAGACCGTGCGTTCATTTGCTTATGACAAATACAGATATCGATATTGGAAAAATTGGCTCGATGGTAATAAACTTCCTATATATTGCAAACGACTGATAAATTACTTTGATATGCGGATGGGTTATATATGAATCTGCACCAGTTCCGCTTCGTGCGCGAAGCCGTCCGGCAGAACTACAACCTCACCGAAGCCGCTAAAGCGCTGTTCACGTCGCAGCCGGGGGTATCGAAAGCGATCATCGAGCTGGAGGACGAACTCGGGGTCGAGATCTTCACGCGTCATGGCAAACGGGTTCGTTCGCTGACGGAGCCGGGGCGAATTATCCTGGCATCGGTGGAAAAAATCTTGCAGGAAGTGGAAAGCCTGAAGCGTGTCGGTAAAGATTACGCAGCGCAGGATCAGGGCAATCTCGTGATTGCGGCCACGCATACGCAGGCGCGGTATTCGCTGCCGAACGCCATCGCGGAGTTCAAGAAGCGATTTCCGAAGGTCCACCTTTCCATTTTGCAAGGTAGTCCGACGCAGGTGGCCGAAATGGTCATACATGATCAGGCTGATATCGCCATCGCCACGGAAGCGATCGCCAACTATAAGGAACTGGTGTCGCTGCCTTGTTTCCAGTGGCATCACGTGGCCGTGGTGCAGCCGGACCATCCGCTGCTCGAGCGCAAGCTGCTGACGCTCGACGATCTCGCGCAATACCCGATCATCACCTACGACAACGCGTTCGCCGGCCGCTCGAAGATCAACCAGGCGTTCGCGCTGCGCCACCTGACGCCGGACATCGTGCTGGAAGCCATTGATGCCGACGTGATCAAGACCTATGTCGAGCTGGGGCTGGGCGTGGGCATTCTCGCGGATATCGCTTTCAACCCGGAACGCGATAAACACCTTCGGGCGATGCCCGTCGGCCATCTGTTCGGCACGAATGTCACGCGGCTCGCTTTGAAACAAGGCGCGTATTTACGCAGCTATGTGTACACGCTGGTCGAACTGCTCTCGCCTTCCATGAACCGCAAGCTGATCGAGCAGGCGCTGTCGGGCGAGCATGAAACTTATGAGCTTTGATTGAGCGCTGTAGTCACGACGCGGGCAACGCTCGCGTCAAAACGCGCTCCGCGCGATTTTTGACAGCCCCACACTTCAGCATTTTTAAACCACACCTCTTCGCGGAGACCTTCCAATGAAGTTGTCGAAGTTCATGCGTCCGGCGCTCATGTTCAGCGCACTCGCATTTTTCAGCGCGGCGGCCAATGCGCAGTTGAAAGTCGGTATCGATTTGTCGAGCACGGGGCCGGCGGCCGCTATCGGCATCACGAGCAAGAACGCCATGCTGATGTGGCCGAAGACCATCGCGGGTCAACAGGCGGAATACATCATTCTCGACGATGGCTCCGACCCGGGCGCGGCAGTGCGCAATATCCGCAAGCTGATTACAGAAGATAAAGTCGATGTGATCGTCGGGCCGAACATCACGCCGGCGGCGCTCGCGGCGCTCGATCCGGTGGCCGAATACCAGACGCCGATGATCACGCTGATCGGCTCGGCGTCGGTTGTCGAACCGCAGGAAGGCAAGAAGGTGTGGGCGTTCAAGATGGCCCAGACCGACCGCGCAATGGCCGACGTGATGACCCGCACGATGGTCAACCGAAACGTGAAGACGGTCGGTTTCATCGGTTTCGCCGATAGTTACGGCGATAGCTGGTTCAACGAGTTTTCGAAGTTCGCGGAATTGCGGCATATCAAGGTGGTCGCGAGTGAACGTTTCAATCGTACGGACGCGAGCGTGACCGGGCAGATCCTCAAGCTGATGGCTGCGAAACCGGATGCAGTGCTGATCGCGGGCGCGGGTACGCCGACGGTGTTGCCGGAGCGCACGCTGATCGAGCGCGGTTATAAAGGCCCGATTTATCAGACACACGGCATTGCGACGCCGGAGTTCATCAAGCTCGGCGGCAAGGACGTGGAAGGCACGCTGTTCCCGACGCAGCCGGTTGTCGTTGCGCGGACACTGCCTTCTGATCATCCGTCGAAGAAAGCGGCGCTGGTTTTTGTCGATGCGTACGAGGCGAAGTACGGCAAGGGCACGGTCACGCAGTTTGCCGGCGATGCGGCCGGGGTCTATCCGCGGCTGACGGATGCGGTCGGACGCGCGCTGAAGGCCGGGCAACCGGGGACGGTGGCGTTTCGGGTGGCGCTGCGATCGGAGTTGGAACACGCACATGAACTGGTTGTGCCGAACGGCGTGGTCAACACCAGCGCCACCGATCACGTCGGCCTGGATCAGCGGGCCAGCGTGATGGGCATCATCAAGAACGGCCAGTTCACGTATTTGAGCCAGTGAGTGCCGTAGTCGTCTGCGCCCGCTCAAGGGCTTGCCCGCGGAAACGATTTTCGGCATAATCGCTGACTTGCCGGTTGGCGTCGGATTTTTCCGCACTCAGCCGGCTGGTTCAAATGCTGTTTGCCCGGGTGGTGAAATTGGTAGACGCAGGGGACTCAAAATCCCCCGCCGCAAGGCGTGCCGGTTCGATTCCGGCCCCGGGCACCATTTCCGAAAAGCCGTTTCTGCGTAAGCAGAGACGGCTTTTTCGCATTGGCCCCAGGAACAGCGAAACCCGAACATCCCCACCATCACGGTATGTCTGTTTCCAGGCATACCCAAAGCCCTGCCAGCCCCTTCCCCGCCACGATTGTTTCTCTCCTTTAAAACGCCGCCGCACAAACAGATATCATGTGCGCTCGTTAATACTGCCGTGCACACCCGGCATTCCTGCTGGAGTTTCTATGGCCTCATCCCCTGATAGCGTCAGCATGGCGTTGTTTTGCGACTTCGAAAACGTCGCCCTCGGCGTGCGCGACGCGAAATACGATAAGTTCGACATCATGCCGGTGCTCGAACGGCTGCTGCTCAAAGGCAGCATCGTGGTGAAAAAGGCTTATTGCGACTGGGATCGCTACAAAGGTTTTAAAGCCGCCATGCACGAAGCGAGTTTTGAACTGATCGAAATTCCGCACGTGCGTCAGTCAGGCAAGAATTCAGCGGACATCCGGCTCGTCGTAGATGCGCTCGATCTCTGCTACACGAAATCCCACGTCGATACCTTCGTCATCATCAGCGGTGACTCGGACTTCTCGCCGCTCGTGTCGAAGTTGCGCGAGAACGCGAAGAAAGTGATCGGCGTCGGCGTGAAAAACTCGACCTCGGACCTGCTCGTCGCGAACTGCGATGAATTCATTTTCTACGATGACCTCGTGCGCGAGCAGCAACGCAGCATCGCGAAACGTGAAGCGCGTGAGGCCCGTGAAGCACGCGACGCACGCGATGCGAACGCTGCGGCATCGTCGCCGAAGCGCTCGGCCGACGACGACCGCCAGCCGAAGCAGGAGCTCGAAGCCCGCAAGGCCAAGGCGATCGCGATTGCGGTGGAGACGTTCGATGACCTCGCCTCCGAGCGCGGCGAAAGCGGCAAGATCTGGGCGTCGGTACTCAAGAGCGCGATCAAGCGGCGCAAGCCCGATTTCAACGAGTCGTACTATGGCTTTCGCGCATTCGGCAATCTGCTGGAAGAAGCGCAGGCGCGCGGTCTGCTAGAAGTGGGACGGGACGAAAAGTCGGGTTCGTTTGTGTTTCGCGCGCAGTCGGTGGCCGCAGTCGATTCGGTAAGGGAAATCGAGGCGCCTGTCGTGTCGAAGGACAACCGGCAGACGGGTGGCTCGGGTAACTCGGGTAACGACCGGAATCGGAGAAAGGGCCGCAACCAGCGGCCGCAACTTTCCGAACCGCTCTTCGATGAATCGCGCGAAGCCCAATCCGCATCGCGGCCGGAAACGCAATCCGAATCGCGCGGTGAAGCTGATCGCGGGGACGAACCGAACCCGCAATCACAGGTCGCGGAACCGCTCGTCGACGAAGCGCAAACCGCGCAGCAACCTGAGGCACAGCAGGAAGCACGGCCCAGGCAGGGCCGCGACCGCAATCGCCGAAACAATCGGAACGCGAGGCCGCAGGTCCACGAACCGCTGTTCGATATAGCACAGGAACTGCCACCCGACGCTTCTGTGGATGCAGCACATGATCAGCAGCCGGAGGTTTATGCGGATGCCGCCGACGAACCATCTTTCTTCACCCGACGACAGCCGGCTGCTAAGGAAGAATTCGTGTTCGTGGAACGCACGGAAGAAGCAGTTGCGCAACTCAGCGAAGTAAGTGAAACGCCGTCACCCAAACGCGGCGTAGCGCGACGTGGACGTCAGGCTGCAGCGAAAAAAATCGTGGCAAAGAAACAGCAGGAAGCGCCAGTTGAGGTTGCCGCTGCACCTGCAACTGAAACTGCAGCCAGCACGGACAAGCCCGCGGCAAAGAAAACGGCTGCGAAAAAGGCTCCCCGTAAAACGGCTCCCGCTAGCCGGCGTCCGCGAAAACCAGCCGCCGCAACGAGCGAAGAGTGAATGGATGAAGACGGGCATCGCCGTGACTTGCTTGTCATGTCGATGCCGGTTTATTAAACAAATTGCTTGCTGTCAACTGACTGGAATGCCCTCGCGACGGCCAGGGCGGCAGATGCTGGATTTGCACTTTGAAACGCAGACACGTCTGCGGCAATTCAACATTGCACGTGGATGACTGGAAAGTGTACCCATTTGTCACGCTCGCTCGATCACACGAGTTGGTACGCCGCAGATCATTCACAACTGCCAAAAACATTAAAAGTTCTTCCGATGCTGCTAACCGACAATCGTCTATACGGCGCGACCTATCGGCGCAGGCGACCGAGATTTCGATCCGCATGAACCTGCTAAACCGAATGACGGCTCTCGTCCGCCCGTACTCCATTTTCATTGCAGAATTCAGCTTCAAATTCGATTTATGCAACAACGCCGCCTTAATACGACAAAACCCTGATCAGCGAACCGAGCGATGCTGAACAGAAAATTTTGTTAGTTAAATTTTTTGACACCTATTGCGCTGATTGTGTCCAAAGTTCTGCAATTGACTGTAGTTGATCTGTCCTTTACATTGCCGGATTGCGCTTGACCCATAAAGTAATTGCCGAGGTTACTAATCCACGCCCGCCCGGTCTCAAGGCACGTCGCCCGCATAGGGCCGTGGCAACTGTCAATTGCAAAGAGAACACATGCTTTGCGCGCAACCCGATGAATTGCAACTTAAAGGTGAGTAAAATTATGAGCGGCTTTAACGCAGTATTAGCAAGAAATACGGAAAATGCACCGAAAAGTATCGGCCCATATTCACAAACCGTAGCTTTTTCTCATTACAACAATCTTTCCGCTCAACTACCTATCGATCCAAAAACCGATAAATTGGTAGTTGGCGGCATAAAAGAGCAGACTGAACAGTGCTTCAAAAATGTCAAGGCAGTTGTGGAAACGATCGGCCATATTATGGACGACGTGGTTAGAATCACCATATTCGTTACGAATAGTGCGGATTTTGATACTGTGAACGCAGTCTATGCCACATTTTTTACGAGCTATGTTCCCACACTGACGACCGTCGCCGTTGAAGCTTTGCCGATGAACGCTTTGGTACAAGTTGAAGCGCTTGTGTCGAACGGCGAAGGCACAATTCCGAACGCACCGCAGGCAGGCGATCTGATAAAGCTTGCAAACAACACGAAAAACGCCCCAGAAAGCCCCCTGTCTACGCAAACTGTCGCTTTCTCTCACTACAATAACATCTCAGCTCAATTACCGATCGATCCGAAATCCGGTAAATTGGTTGCTGGTGGTGCGAAAGAGCAGACTCGCCAGTGCTTGAAAAACATCAAGGCAATTTTAGAAAGCATTGATGTTCCTTTTGACGACATTGTTAAAATAAACATCTTCCTTAAAAATCTCTCGAATATTGACGCCGTAGATGAGGTTTATACGACATTCTTCCCGGACTCGGCGATCGCCAGAGCAGTAGCATATTTTCCAGCGCGGACAATAGTTCCGGCATCAGGGTTGGCCATGGGTGCGTTGGTACAAATCGAGGCAGTTGTGTCACACGGAGATGGCACGCCTCCGCAACTGGTTGAAGACCGTCATGGCATTGTTATCAAAGCAGGAAATACAGATAATGCGCCAAAATGCGCACTGTCTACACAAACTGTCGCTTTCTCTCATTACAACCATATCTCAGCTCAATTGCCTATCGACTCAAAATCTGGTGAATTGGTCGCCGGTGACATAAAAGCGCAAGCTGGACAGTGCTTGAAAAACATTAAGACAATCGTAGAAAGCATCGGCCACATTATGGGCGATGTGGTTAAGGTAAATATTTTCCTGAAAAATATAGAAGACATCGATGCGGTAAACTCTGTTTACTCAACATTCTTTCCTGGCGGTGTTCCTGCACGTAGAACCGTTGGCGTATCAGCTTTGCCTAAAAATGCTTTGATTCAGATCGAAGCAGTTGTGTCACACGCTGAAGGCACGCCTCGAAAAGCGTAATCGGTATTTATTTTCCGATCTGAGAATTGCCGAAGTTACCCGACAAGCCAAAGGTGAATCACAGTAGTGGGGATTTCACTAACAACGTTTCAACTACAGACCTTTCGGGTGACTTCGGGGCGAGGTATTTCCACAGCCTGTCAAGGCTCCGGAATCTCCAGATCCATCAACGCCGAACTCAGCGATTTCCCATGCGCATCGAGCGCGAGCGATCTCGTCACGCCACCGCCCAACGCGCGTCCGAGCACAAAATTCATCGCGGAGATTTCCGGCAATTCGAAGCGCGTCACATCGCCCTTCACCACATCGCTCAGATGCGCTTTCACGCGCTCCGGCGTGACATGAGCGAGCAGATGATCGTAGTGCCGCGCGTCATAGCAGATCACCGATACATTCAGCGTGTTGCCCTTATCGCCGGTTCGGGAATGAGCAAGCAGACGTAGTTTCATCTCAAGCCTCCACCATTTCAAACGATGCCCGCACGAGTTCTCGCGGCATCAAAACCGACTGCACCGCGATCACTTCGCGTGCCGTCTTTGCTACCCCGCCGCCGCCAGCCGGACCGTTGGTATAAAGCGTCTCGACTTCATTGCCGATACGAACCGCCTCTTCCATCGAATCCGTGCGACCAGACACGCGCACACGAACCTCATACGGTTCCACGTTACGCTCACCCAGCGTCGCGCCATGCAGCGAATCGATACCGATCAAATCGAAGCGCAGTTCGCTCGTCGCAACACCAGTTATCTCCAACCGCTCACGCACGATCTCAAGCGCCAGTTTCGCGCGCGCGAGCGCGCCCGGACCGCCATACGAAATCTGCCCCTCGCCAATAAACCCATCCACGTAAGCCACGGTCACCTTCAACGTCCCCGTACGCGATGTCCCACGCCCACCACTCACCCGCACACGATCCGGCGCTTCTTCCACCACGCGAACCTGCGTGAAATCGGCGACTACATCGGGCTGCAGGTATCGACGGGGATCGTGGATCTCGTACAGCAGTTGCTCCTTGCACGTGGCCTCCGTCACGCGGCCGCCGGCGTGCGCGACCTTCGTGATCGTGACGGCGCCATCGGCGTCGACCTCACCGATCGGGAAGCCGAGGCGCGCGAGCATTGGCACATCCTTGAAACCGGGATCGGCGAAATAACCACCCGTAATCTGACCCGCGCATTCGAGCAGATGTCCCACCACCGTCGCCTGACCGAGCGTGTTCCAATCGTCCATGGTCCAGCCGAATGCATGGATCAGCGGCGCCGTGAACAACGACGGATCGGCCGCGCGGCCGGTGAGCACGATATTGGCGCCGGCCTTTAATGCATCGACAATCGGCTCCGCGCCGAGATACGCGTTAGCCGAAACGAGCCGGTTGTCGTAGTCGGCAACTCTATCGCCCGACTCCTCGAACACATACGTCCCTTGCCTCACGACATCGAGCACATCGTCGCCGCTGACAGCCGCGATTTTCAAACCGCTCAAACCCAATTCATGCGCAATCGACGCCGTCTTGCGCGCCGCCGCCAGCGGATTCGCCGCGCCCATGTTCGAGATGATCCGTACATGGTTACGCACGGCCGCCGGCAACACGGCGCGCATCCGCGCTTCGAGCAACGGGTCGTAACCCAGCTCCGGATTCGCCCTGCGCGCCTGCTGCGCAAGCGCAATGGTTCGCTCTGCCAAACACTCGAACACGAGATAGTCGAGCGCCCCGTGTTCGGCCAATTCGACCGCGGGTTCGATGCGATCGCCCGAGTAACCCGCACCCGCGCCGATCCGTACGCGGGTGGTTTGAGTCACAGCATTGGTTGCAGCAGTCATACGATTCCTTGCGTTAAAAAACGCGCTCAAAGAGGAAAGATCCCCAGCACGACGCACGCAATCGTCATCACGATCGATGCGCCAAACAACAGCGGAAACGTGAATTTCTGATGATCGGCGAGATCGATGCCGGTGAGTCCGACGACGAGGAACGTCGCCGGCGTAAGCGGGCTGACCGGGAACCCCGTGGTCATTTGCCCAAGCAATGCGGCCTGGCCGACATGCACGGCGGGCACGCCAAGCTGCCCTGCGACTTCCGCGATCACGGGCAGCACGCCGAAGTAAAACGAGTCGGGATCGAAGAGCATGCTGAGCGGCATCGACAGGAAACCAAGCACAACGGGAATATGCGTTGCCATCGATGGCGGCACGAAACCGACCGCGGCTTGCGCCATTGCCTTGAGCATGCCGCTGCCTTGCATCACGCCCGTGAACACACCCGCGGCCAGCAAGATGCCCGCCATCATCAGCGCGGCGCGTGCGTGGGCATCGATGCGCTGGCGCTGCATGTCCACGTTCGGATAGTTGACGAGCAACGCGACGCACAGGCCGACCATGAACATGATCGCCGGCGGAATCTTCTCGCCCATCACCACCATCGTGCCGAGCACCACCAATGTCAGCACGATGTTGAACCAGAAGTTTTTCGGTCGACGCAGCGCTTTTTGTTCATCGGTGAGTTCGCGCTTTGGCATTGGGATAGCGCCGTCAGCGCCCGAGTATCCCAGGCGCTTCTCTTCACGCCGGCCGAGCCACCAAGCCATGCCAAACACAAACACGAGACCCACGATCTGCACCGGAATCAGCGGATTGAACAGCGCCGATATAGGCAGATGCAGCGACGCCGACGCACGGATCATCGGCCCTGTCCATGGCAGGAAATTGATCCCCGCCGCCATCGATGCCGCCGCGGCCAGCACGCGCCGATCCATCTTGAGACGGTCGTAAAGCGGCAGCATCGCGGGGATGGTGACGAGGAAGCACACCGCGCCCGAACCATCGAGGTGAATCAGCAGCGCGAGCAGCGTCGTGCCCATCACAATGCGCGTCGGCCGCGTGCCGACCGTGCGCAAGATTCGGTCGATGATCGGATCGAGCGTGCCCGCGTCCGTGATCGTGCCGAAGTACAGGATCGCGAACACGAACATGCCGACGACGGGCGCCAGGCTCTTCAGACCGTCGATGACAAACTTGCTCGTCTGCAAGCCGAAGCCGCCGATCAGCGACGCCGCTATCGGCACGATGATCAGCGCCACCAGCGGCGACATCCGTTTTGAAAGAATCGCCGCGAGCAGGACGACGATCGTGGCCACGCCAAGTAAGGGCAGCAAGGTTTTGTCTCCGATCTTTTTAATCGATTGTTTTATGACTGAACCAAGCGTAGTTTCAGAGCGTCGATAAAACAATTGAAATGATTTGATGACAGCAATCACATTTCATAATTGATCATGCACGAACCCAAAACATGGACCTGAATCTCCGCGATATCCGCGCGTTCATCGCCGTGGCGCAGGCGGGCAATTTCACGCGCGCGGCGGTGCGGCTGCATCTGTCGCAGCCCGCGTTGACCGTGCAGATCCGCCGTCTTGAAGAAACGATCGGTGCGCGGCTGTTCGACCGCAATAGCCGCAGCGTTGCATTGACACCGGTCGGACGGGATCTGCTGCCCGTCCTGCAAAAGTCGCTCGGCGACATGGAACAGGTTCTCCACGACGCCCGCGCGCTCAGCGACGGCTCCGCCGGCACGATAAGGCTGGCGTGCCTGCCGTCGTTCGCCGCGAGCTTATTGCCTGACCTGATCCAGGATTTCAGACGCGAGCTTCCGCATGTGTCGTTTCAAATCCGCGATGTGGTCGCAAGCGTCGTGAATACGCTGGTGCGTAACGAGGATGTCGACGTGGGCCTGACCGGCGGGGATGTCACCGATACCTCGCTGGAAGTGCTGCACGCGGGCGAGGACCGGCTGTGCGTCGTGTGTCCGCAGGGGCATCCATTGACGGCTGGCAAGCGGATCGGGTTGGAGGAGATCGTCCGCTATCCGCTGGTGTTGACGGCGGCGGGAACGAGCGTGCGGGCAGTGGTGGACGCCGCACTCGAGCATGCCGGCTGCGCCCCCGTGCCCACCTGCGAGCCGACTTACATGATGACGGCGGTGGCCATGGTTCGCGCAGGGCTCGGCGTGACCGTCCTGCCGCGCTCGGCGCGCGAGGTGCGCGCTGAACCGGCGCTGGTGACGCGGGTTATCGATGAGCCGGGTTTCGTGCGCCCCATCGCGCTCGTGAAGAAGCGCGGACGCACGCTGCCGCCCGTGACCGAGGCGTTTGTCGATGTGATCGTGAAGGGGCTCGGGCAGCGCGGAGATTGAGGGGCCGGCTACCGACCCAACGCAGGTTCAATGCATGAAGGCGAACACGGCCAGCGCGGCCATCACCGTGATCGCGCCGCCGATGCGCGTCGCGATCTGCGCGAACGGCATCAGCTCCATGCGATTTCCCGCCGTCAGGATGGCCACATCGCCGGTGCCGCCCAAGCCGCTATGCGTTGCGTTGACCATGGCTGCTTCCACCGGATGCATGTCCATCAGCCGGCCGACGAAGAAGCCCGTCACCACCAGCGTCAGCACAGTCACCACGGCCGTCAGGATATTCGCCCAATGAAATGCCGTCACGATCTCGCCCCACGGCGTCATGGCGACGCTGATCGCGAACATCAGCGGGTACGTGACGGCAGTGGCAAAGAACGAATACATGAAGCGCGCGCCGCCGCGTACACGGGGTGACACCGCTTGCAGCAATTGCGCCGCGACCACCAGCAACAGCATCACCACGGGCGCGGGCCAGCCGAACCATTGATGACTCAACTGCCCGACCAGATACAGCGCGATGGCCGTGGCGCCCGCCGCGGCGACCGAGCTGACATCGAATTCAAACGCGACAGGCGCTGATGTTGGTGTATCCGCCTGCGAGCGATCGTCGTTGCGCGTCAATTGGCCGTTGCCGGTCCATGCCGGTTTCTTCGTGCCCACGTAGTTCAGGAAACCCGCACAGCAAATTGCCGCGATGTTGCCAAGCATGACCGCCGACAACACTTGCGCGAACAACGGGCCTTGATCGACACCGAGCGTCTGCGCGTATCCCATCGACAGCGGCAATGCGCCCTCACCCACGCCGCCCGCCATGATCGGCACGACCACGAAAAACAGCGTATGTTTTGCGCCGAGCCCAAGCAGTGCGCCCACGCCCGTGCCAACCAGCGCCGCTGCCAGCGAACCGGCGCAGACCGGCACGAAGATCTTGATGAAGCCTTTGATCAGCGTTTGCCGGTCCATGCTGAGCACGCTGCCCACAATAATCGCGGCGATGAAGAGATAGAGAAAATTGGTGCTCTTGGTGAATGACGTGACCGACTTCACGACGCTTACGGGCATCAGGTGGTAATAGATCAGGGCCGACGGCAGAAAGGCCGCGAAGATCGACGTTGCGCCAATGTGCCGGATCCACGGAATGCGCCGCGCGAGTTCAGCGCAGCTGAAACCACCGACGGCGACCAGCGCGATGCCCGTCGGCAGATCGGCGTCGAGTTTGCCGCCGGCAGCCATTGCGGCGAGTACAAGCAGCAGCACGATATACACCGGCAAGGGCACCACGCCGATACGGACATCGAATATCACCCACCAGCGATCTCTCCATACCGTCGCGCTCGAGGGCTCAGCGGCTTGGGTATCGCGTGCTTCAGACGTCTCCATTCAAGTCTCCGTGACTTTGTTTTGCCACCGCGCTAACGACGCGCACACCTAGATCAGCAACAGCAAGGCCGCGCCATACACCACCGCGCCGAGCAGGAAAGTCATGAAGGTGAAGCCGAGCACCCGCTGCACGCCGACACCCGCCATGGCCACCACCGGCGCGGCCCAGAACGGCTGCAGCATGTTGGACACTTGTTCACCCATGGCGACCGCCATGGTCGTGCCGGGCACCGATGCATGCAGCGCCACCGCCGCCGGCACCACGAATGGTCCCTGCACCGCCCAGTGCCCGCCACCGGAAGGCACGAGAAAAGTCACGATCAGCGAACACACGTAACTCCAGAAAGGCAGCGTGTGCGCGTTCGAAATAGCGATGAAGAAGTGCGACAGGACGTCGGGCAAACCGGTCGCATCCATGATCCCCATGATGCCGCCGTAGAGCGGGTACTGCAGCATCATCGAGCCGGTCTGGCGCGCGGCATTCTTGATGGCATCGGCGTAAGCGAGGGGGTAACCATGCAGCACCACGCCCGCGATGAACATCACGAAGATCACCGCGTTCACGCCGCTGAAGCCGGTCTTGTGCGTCCACGCAATCGCCAGGAACGACACCCCTGCCGCACCGATAAACGCGCTGCCCACCCACGAATACTCAAGCCACTTCGCCGGCGTGAGCTTGCCTGCGGGCCGGGTTTTCACGGGAGCATCGGGATTCTTGTCGAGATCGAGTACGACGATGTCTTCATCGGCCGGCTTGAGGAAAGCCAACACGATCGGCGTGGCGACCAGCATCAGGATTGTCGGCACGAGATTGAACGCGGTGAACACCGTGCTGCTGAAGGGCAACACCTGCCCCGTCAGTTTCTCGACGACGTTCATGGCGCTGCCATGTGTCGCCTGGGCGAGTGCGATCGAACTCGAGATGCCGCTCGCCCACACGACCCAGCCGGAGAAGCCGGCGGCGACAATCCACGCAAAGTCCACGCGCATGCGCTTGGCGACTTCACGCGCGAGCAGCGCTGCAACCACGAGCCCGAACCCCCAGTTGAAAAATGAGGCGACCGCCACCGACACAAACGTCAGCGTGGCAGCTTGGACCGGCGTACGCGCGAGAGAAACGACCGCACGAAAAAGCCGCTGCACAGGAGGTGCATGCGCGAAGGCGTGGCCCGTGACGAGGATCAGCGTGATCTGGAACGCGAACGTGAGGATATCGAAGAAACCCTTGTACCAGCCGCCGACAATCCCCATGAACGACGCGTGCGGCGCAAACAACGCAGACACTACCGCGACGAACGCGGTGATCAGGATGGCGAGAACGAACGGGTCGGGGATGACTCGCTCGAAAAGCTCGATGGTCGCGTTGGTGAAGCGTGTTTTACCGCTGCCGCCCGAAGGTGAGGCGCTCGCCGGTTTCATGTCAGTCTCCTTGTCATTGTTGTTGGATGTTCTAGCGTCGGGCGGCGTCAAAAGTCATACAGGCTCGCGGGGTTATCGACGAGAATCGCGCGGCGTTGTATCGGGTCTTGAACCCAGTGGGAAAGCAGGTCGAATAGTGTGGTGTCGTCGGGCTTGGTCGCTTCCGTTGTGTGCGGCCAGTCGCTGCCCCACACCAGACGCTCGGGCGCAGCATTGACCCATGCATGCGCCGCGCGGTCCATGTCGCTGTAGCGCTGCGCTTCGCCCACGCGCGAATCGAGATACGGACCCGACAACTTCAGCCACGCACGCCCACCGTCCAGCAGCGAGCGCACGATGCCGAACGCGGGATGATCAATCCCCTCGGGCAAAGACAAACGCGCGAGGTGATCGAAGACGATCTTCGACGGCAGGCGCCTCAGCAAAGCCTCATGTTCAACGATCTGCGCCGCTGTCCAATGCAACTGGACATGCCAGCCAAGTTCATGCACTCGCTGCGAGAGCGACTCCACCATCTCGAAGCCGACCACCGCCTGCACCGGCGTGTACAGCGTGAACCGAATCCCGCGGATACCACCCGTATGCAGCGTGACCAGTTCGGCGTCGGTCACGTCGGGACGGAGCACCGCCACGCCGCGCGTACGGTCGGCGCCGAGTTGCCGGATCGCGTCGAGTGTCACGCTGTTATCGACGCCATAGATACGCGGCGTCACGACCACCGTGCGTGTAGTGCCGATGCGCGCCTGGATCTCACGCCGATAATCATCGGCGGTAGCGTTGCTCACCATCGTGCCGTCGTGCGGAAAACGGGCATCGTAGACATGCATGTGCGCGTCGCAGGCAAGCGGTGGCGCCAGGGTGATTGCGGGCATGACGTGTCTCCTTGTTGTTTTTATCCGCTTTTATTCGATCACGCGCTTTGCCCGCAGCGCTTCGATGTCATCGACCGACATGCCTTGTTCGCTCAGCACTTGCTCTGAATCCTGTCCGAACGTAGGCGCGGCAAACGGTTCGGGACCGGGTGTGCGGCCGAAGCGGATCGAGCGCTTGAGCCCGCGATATCGGCCGACCACCGGATGCTCATACGTCGCGATCATGTCTTCGGCCAGCACCTGCGGGTCGTCGAACATGTCCTCCACTGTCCGCGCCGCCGCGCAAGGCACGTCTTCGCCGAACAGCGCTTCCCATTCCAGCGCGCTCTTGGCTGCCAGTGCGGCGTGAAGCTGCGGCACGATTTCATTTACGTGAAGCGCGCGCTTCCTGACGGTGTCGAAACGCGGATCGGCCGCGAGTGCGTCGAGGCCTGTCTTGCTGCACAACGCCTGCCAGAAATGCGGCGTATTGGCGGAGATGTAGAGGTAGCCATCGCGCGTCGGATGAATCCCCGTAATGCCGCCTGAACGCATGTCGCGGCCGACTTCGCGGGGCTCGCTGTCGGTCCAGACCAGTCGCGCCGACTGCATGGTGAGCGCGCTTCGCAACAGCGACACGCCCACGTATTGCCCCTCGCCGTTGCGCTCGCGCTCGAATAATGCCGACGCCACGCCTCCAGCTACCAAAGCCGCCGCGTAGTAATCCACCACGGATCCGTACAGCACCTCGGGCGGACCGCCACTCTTGCCCTGCATCGTGCACATGCCGGTCATGGTTTGCAGCACCTGGTCGTAACCGGCCTTGTCCTTGAGCGGACCGGTTTCGCCATAACCGGTCACGGCGCAGTAAATGAGCCGTGGATTGAGCGCTCTCAACTGCTCGTAATCGATACCCAGTCGCGCCGGCACACTCGGCCGGAAGTTGTGCACGAGCACGTCGGCGGTTGCCACCAGCGCCTTCAGCGTAGCCAGTCCTTCAGCTTGTTTCAGGTCCAGCGCGAGGCCAAGTTTGCTGCGGTTCACACCGAGAAAGGCGCGGCTTTCGCTCTCGAGCGTCGACGGATATTTGCGCAGGTTGTCGCCCGCGGGCGGCTCGATCTTGATGACTTCGGCGCCCTGGTCAGCGAGCAGGCTGCACCCATACGGCCCGGCGATATAAGCGCTCAGATCGAGCACCCTGATGCCGCTAAGCGGTCCGCGTGCGCCTTCGGGTCTGCGAGATGACGTGCTCATGACTGCGGCTCCTGATCTTGCTCCTGCTTTGAGGTCTCGCCCACGACCGCATTCAAAGCCGCCTGCGCCACGATCGCCCGCGCCCGCGCGACGAATGGAACGTCGATCATCTTGCCGTCGACCACATACGCGCCCCGGCCCGCTGCATCGGCTTCTGCAGCCGCTTCGACGACCCGTTGCGCGTGGGCGAGCTCATCGGGCGTCGGCTGGAATACTTCATTGGCGAGCGCGACCTGGCTCGGATGAATGCAGCTCTTGCCTATAAAACCAAGACTGCGCGCGAGCCGTGCTTCCGTCTGGAAGCCGGCCTGATCGCGGATATCGGCGAACGCGGAGTCGTAGGCGAACACCCCCGCCTCGCCCGCCGCCATGCTCAACGCGAACATGGCCTGCTGGATGGCCGCGGTTTCCCGTCGCGCGATGCCGAGCGGCTCGAACAAGTCACCCAGCCCAAGCTGCAAGCCTTTCACGCGAGGATGGGCGCTGGCCAGTTCAAACGCGCGCCGCAACGCACCCGGCGACTCGATATTCAGCAGCAAGCCAATCGGCCCGGTCACGCCGTTGGCACGTTCGGCGGCATCGAGCGCGTTCGCGGCTGCCCGAACGTCGTCGGCGTTGCGCGGTTTCGGCAAGTTGATCAGATTGACGCCCGTCTGCACGACTGCGGCGAGATCGGCTTCGAAGTGAGGCGAATCGATGGCGTTCACACGCACGATTATCGTCTTGCCGCGAAAACGGTCCGAGGCGCCTGGCTCTTGCGGAGAATCCAGCAGGAAGTCGCGCAGATGCGCCCGGGCTTCGGATTTGCGCGCCTCCGACACTGAGTCTTCGAGATCGAATGAAAGGGCGTCTGCCTGGCTCGCCAGCGCTTTGGCGAACAGTTCGGGCCGTGAGCCCGGAACAAATAGTTTGCTTTTCATGCTGCCAGTCTAGACATCGGCACAATGAAGATAAAGCGATAGAATGTGCCTTCAAAATCAACTAAAAGTATCTTTATGGAGACCTCGTTCCTGACCAGTTTCCTGCTGGTCGTCGATACCGGTTCAATGGCCGAAGCCGCGCGCCGCCTCGACCTGACGCCCGCCGCGGTGGCGCAGCAGATCCGCACGCTGGAGCGCGAATTCGGCACGCCGCTCTTCGCGCGCGCCGGACGGACGGTGTCGGTGACGCCGGCAGGCAGCCGGATAGTCGCGCAATCGCGGGGCTTGCTGCGCGAACTCGCCGACCTGAAGATCCTCGCCAACGACGACTATGCGACCGGCGAGCTCAGGCTCGGCACGATCAATACGGCGCTGCACAACCTGCTGCCGGATATCCTCGCGCTTTTTGTCAGCGCTCACCCGCATGTAAAGGTATTCATTCAGTCGGGGTCATCGAACGAATTGTATGAAGCATTGCAGCAAGGCGACGTCGATGCCGCCGTCTGCACGCATCCCGCATTCGCCATGCCAAAGACCTTCGTGTGGGAACTCCTGCGTGAAGAACCGCTGGTGGTGATCGCGCCGCAAAGCCTGGCGAAACGCGATGCACACGACCTGCTCGCCAACGAGCCGCTGATCCGCTACGACCGCTCGCGGGCGGGCGGCAAGGAAGCGGAGCGTTATCTGAGGCGCGCCGGCATTGTGCCGACCGAGCGCTTCGAACTCAGCTCGCTCGCCGCCATCGCGATGATGGTGGACCGTGGACTCGGGGTGTCGCTTGCACCGGATGTCGAGTCGCCAATAACCGGCGTCCTGCGCATCGCCCGGATCAGCTTGCCGATGGAGTCGGAGCCGCGCCGTTTTGGTGTGCTCTGGAAACGGGCGTCGGTGCGCGACCGGTTGATCCGCGGCTTCGTGGAATGCGCGCTTCAATGCGTGCGCGGCTCGATAGCCTGAAAATACCGGGCGCCTTTGCTCCGCCCCAAAAACAATACGGCGGCACGCTTGACGCGTGCCGCCGTATGCAGCGCTTCGAACATACCGTCCCGAGCGCCTTACTCAGGGCCTTGCCGCTTACTGCGGTTGACCCTTGTCGTTGGTACCCAGGGCTGAAGCAGCTGCGGCCGCCGAGGCGCCCTTCAGGTGCGATGCCTTGTCTTCCTGATGCAACGTCGTACCGCCTACGCCCGATGCTGCTTTCTTATGCTTGAAGTGCGGCAGGTGCGGTTTGGGTTCTTTCGGACTGACAGCAGGCTTGCTTGTGTCCGTCTTCGAACCGCCACCACCCGACTGTGCCATTGCCGTGCCTGCGAACGCGAATGCGAGCGCACCAACCATTGCAATTTGCGAGAACTTCTTCATTGCCAAATCTCCCTGGAGTTGTAAATTGATTGCAGCACCGCATTGTTGTTCGAAATGCATGGAATTTCAACGAATTCAGAATGTTCCTAGCGAAAATTGGTCTTCGCGAGTTCCACGATCTCGTCGCCGCGACCGTTCAGGATCGCCCGCAGCATGTAGAGACTGAAGCCTTTTGCCTGCGCCAATTCCACTTTTGGCGGCATCGCCAGCTCGTGTTTTGACGTCACCACGTCGACCAGCGCCGGCCCGGGATAAGCGAAAGCCTTCTGCAGAGCCTCTTTGATATCTTCAGACTCTTCGACCCGGATGCTGAAAATGCCCGCTCCCTGGGCGATGGCCGCGAAGTCCGTTTTGGCCAGATCGACGTTGGTATCCAGGTAACCGGCGGCCTTGAGTTCCATTGAAACGAAGCCGAGCAGACTGTTGTTATAAACCACCACTTTGATCGGCAGATCGAGCTGGCGGGCGCTGAGCAAGTCGCCGAGCAGCATCGATAAACCGCCGTCGCCCGAGAGCGAGATCACCTGGCGCCCCGGATTCGCGCCTTGGGCGCCGAGCGCCTGCGGCATCGCGTTTGCCATGGAACCGTGGTTGAACGAGCCGTGAAGCTGGCGTTTGCCGTTCATCGTCAGGTAGCGCGCGGACCAGACCGTCGGCGTGCCGACATCGGCGGTGAAAATGGCGTCTTCCGCGGCTGCCTCGTCGATGAGCTTCGTCAGGTATTGCGGATGGATCGCCTTGCCCGGCCCCGCCGGCGTGGCGAGCTCGTCGAGTCCCTTGCGCGCCTCCGCATAGTGCTTGCGGGCGGTATCGATGAACTTGCGGTCAGGCTTGCGCGTGAGCTTCGGCAGGACTGCCGCGACCGTTTCCTTGACCGTACCGACCAGCCCAAGGGCCAGCGGCGCCCGTGCGCCGAGCTTCGAGCCGCGCCAGTCGACCTGGATGATTTTGGCGTCGGCGGGATAGAACGGCCGGTAGGGGAAATCGCAGCCGAGCAGCAGCAGCGTGTCGCATGACATCATCGCGTGATAGCCGGAACTGAAGCCGATCAGCCCCGTCATGCCGACGTCGTACGGGTTGTCCCATTCAATGAACTGCTTGCCGCGCATTGCGTGGACGACCGGTGCGCCGAGCAGGTCCGCGAGCGCGACCACTTCGTCATGCGCGCCTGCGGTGCCGCTGCCGCACATGAGCGTCACCGCCTCCGACTCGTTCAGCATGGCCGCGAGCCGGTCGATATCGACATCGGAAGGCAAAATGGTCGACGGCCCCGTGGCCGACCAGCCCGGCTTTTCCGCGGGCGCATCGCTCAACGCGACATCGCCGGGCAAGACGATCACGGCGACGCCGCGCTCTTCAATCGCCGTGCGCATCGCGCGGGCAAGCACGCGGGGGAATTGAGCCGCGCTCGACACCAGCTCGACGTAATGGCTGCACTCCTTGAACAGCGCGGTCGGATGGGTTTCCTGGAAGTATCCGAGCCCGATTTCCGTCGATGGGATATGCGCGGCAATCGCCAGCACCGGCTGCTGGTTGCGGTGGCAGTCATACAAGCCGTTGATCAGGTGCAGGTTGCCCGGGCCGCAACTGCCGGCGCACACGGCGAGCTTTCCCGTCGATGCCGCGTCGGCGCCTGCCGCGAACGCGGCCACTTCCTCGTGACGCGTGTGCATCCAGCGGATGGAGCCGACCTGATCGAGGCTGTAGGCGAGCCCGTTCAGGCTGTCGCCGGTAACGCCCCAGATACGCTCGACGCCCGCTGCCGCCAGCGTCCTCGCCAAATATTCCGCAACCGTGTTTCTTGCCATGTCCTGCTCCTTGGATGAAAAGAGGGATCGGAGTGGTCGATTGGATGCCGGGTTGTCAGCGTCCTATCGTCATACGCGTGAGACAGGTCAAAACGGGTTCAAGCCGAAAAGCATAGACGCCATGCGGCGGATCAGTTATGAAAAAAACTTAATCAGCCTGCTTTACGAATGGCCGACGGCCGCTGCAGGCAATGCTTAAGTGTGCGTGCGCGGCCCTCGCTCAGGCTGTTGCAGGAAGGGATAGAACCATGCCGGTTGCTAGAATGTCCATTCCTACTTCCTGCTAGCCAAGAACCGCCCTGATGGATCTCGAACGCATTCTCTTCACGCAGGGTTTCGGCTCGCGCCGCCAATGCCGCGCTCTTATCGCCGATGAACGCGTGTCCGTTGCGGGCTCAACTTGCAGCAATCCCGCGCTCGACATTGCGTCCGACACGCTCGCGTCGTTCGAGTTTCAAGTCGATGGCGTGACATGGGGATATCGAGAGAAAGCGTATCTGGTGCTGAACAAGCCGCCGGGCTACGAGTGCTCGCGGGACCCGCAGCATCACCTGAGCGTCTTTCACCTGTTGCCGCCGCAACTGACGGAGCGTGGCGTGCAATGCGTGGGACGCCTGGACCAGGACACGACCGGCCTGCTGCTTCTCTCCGATGACGGCGCGTTCGTGCATGCATTCACATCGCCGAAACGCAAGGTGCCGAAGGTCTACCTTGCAACCACGCGCCATCCACTGGACGACGTTCAACTCTCGGCACTCCGCAACGGCGTCTTGCTGCATGGCGAATCACAGCCCGTTGCAGCTGTTAGCGCCGGGCAGCGCGACGAACGCCAGCTCGAGCTTTCGGTGCTCGAAGGCAAGTACCACCAGGTAAAGCGGATGGTCGCGGCGGCGGGGAACCGCGTGGAGAAATTGCATCGGGAGCGGATTGGCGGGTTTGCCCTACCCGACGATCTCGCTGAAGGCCAATGGCGCTGGCTGGACGATGCGGACCTCGCCATGCTCAGGCTTGGCTGATACGTCTCGCGCGTGTCATGTTCGTGCGACAGCGCGCTGAGCCAAGCCCTCGCAAGGTCTAAGGTCTCAATCAGGCCAACCCGGCGCGCTGCATCCATCCGGTTGCTTCGAGCGTAGAAGTGGCATCCCCCAGCTTTTCGATATTTATGCCCGCACAACAAAAACGCCGCATCGTGACATTCGGTCTTGCCAGTCTTGGCGCTGCGGCGCTCGCAGCCTGTAGTCCCGTCAAACTTTTGAACGCCACCATCCCGTCGAGCGGTTATCGGAAAACGTCAGGGATTGCGTACGGAAGCGATCCGCGCCAGGTACTCGATGTGTACGTGCCAGCCGCTGCGGCCAGTACTGAGCCGCGCCCGGTTGTCGTCTTTTTCTACGGCGGAAGCTGGCAGAACGGCGATCGCGGCAATTACCTGTTTGTGGCGCAAGCGCTGACGTCGCGCGGTTACGTGGCCGTGCTGCCCGACTACCGGACGTATCCGGAAACGGCGTTCCCCGGTTTTGTGAATGACGCGGCCGCCGCCGCTCGCTGGACCCGTGACCACGCGCATGAATTCGGCGGTGACCCATCGCGGCTGTTTGTCATGGGCCATTCGGCGGGCGCTCATCTTGCCGCGCTGATCGCGACCGATCCGCGCTATCTCGGCGCTCAGTCGATGTCGAAAGCCGACTTGCGTGGCGTGATTGGTCTGGCCGGACCTTACGATTTCCTGCCCATCACGGATCGAACACTGTTCGATGTCTTTCCAGCAGACACGCGCGCCGAGAGCCAGCCGATCAACTACGTCACGGGCCACGAGCCGCCGATGTTCCTCGCAGCCGGCACCGACGACTCCGTCGTCGATCCCGGCAACACCGACCGCCTGGCGGCCATGCTGCGCAAACATGGTGACTCGGTGGAGGTGAAGCACTACGACGGCTTCGGCCATATCCGCATTGTTTCGGCGCTGGCGTTGCCCTTGCGGGGACGCTCGACGGTGCTCGCGGACGTTTCGTCGTTCATCGACTCGCGGTAAATAAACCGACGGTGCTATTCAATAGGTGTTAACACAATACGCTGGCGCGGCACTGCAGCATGCCTTTCTTACGACGGAAATCTATACTCCTTACACGACTATTAAAAGAAGCAGGAGGGCCATCATGGCCGCTCACATGACCATTGCAATGATTGCGTTCGTGGCGATCAGCGTGTTGTTTATCGTCGGATTGCTGGTGACGATGCATCTGCGTCATCGCTATCAACCCAACCTGATCGGTGCGCTGATCGGGGCCTTGCTGTGCTTCATCCTGCTGGAGACGCTGCCGGTACTGATGTGACGGCCGGATGATCGTCCGCCTTCTTGCGCGGGGACTCACGCAGGAAGTCGTCGATGCTCGGATAACGCAGCGTGTAACGCATTTCGTCTCGCAGACGGGTGTTCTGCAGACGTCGAGATTCGCGCATGAACGAGAGCATCATCGGCTCGAGTTGCGCCTCGGCTTGCTCGCGCGAAACGCGGGGTGCGTGCGGCAAACCGAACGCATCGGCGATCAGGTCGAAATAGTCGCCCATGCGCAAGTCGCTGTCGTCCGATGCGTGGACCACGCGCTGCGGGCGCGCGCGCCGGATCGCGAGCACGAGAATGGCGGCGAGGTCGTCGGCGTGGATATGGTTGGTGTAGACATCGTCGGCGGGGGCAAGCGCGGGCGTTCCTTTCTGCAGCCGTGCCAACGGCAAGCGGTTGCCGGCATAGATCCCTGGAATGCGCACGATCGATGCACTCAGCATGCCGCGCCGCGTGGCGTTCCGCAATTGCGTTTCCGCCGATACCCGCCGTTTCGCGCGCGCGTTGTCAGGCCTGACCGGGCGCGTTTCATCGATCCACGCCCCGCCGCAATCGCCGTACACCCCGGACGTGCTCGCATAAATCAGGCGAATCCGCGCCCGGCGCGCGGCGGCGCCAGAAACCCGGTCGGGTACAATAGGCGCTCTTTTTATAGCTTTGGCGTGCGTAGCGATGCCCACTCTGACGCCCGCCGGCATGCTGCTTTTGAAGGTCGCGCAAAACCATCCGCGCCACGCTCGCTGACGGGCCACAGCGCTGGTCGCCACGCGCGCAACGGAGCGTCGCGGTGCACTCAACGCGGCAATCAGCGCGCGGGTCCTGTTGTCGTCGTCGCCGGTTTTCTGCGGAGGCGCGAGATGCAGAACCGTTGACGCCAGACCGGCCAGCCGCTGCAGGCTGCGGCGCTCGTCCAGGTTGCCGATCAACGGTGTTGTGCCGGCTGCGCGCAGTTCGGCTGCCCGCGCGGGTTGACTTGAAAGTGCGATCACGCGAGGCGCGGCGGCACGATGGGCGAGAAGCGGCACGCAACGCAGGCCGACATCGCCGCAACCGGCAATCAGCACACGCGCGCGGCGTAGTTTTCGAGTGGCGATCATGCTGTCAATTGTAGCCGCGACAGCTTTTGCATTTGTTTCATCCAACTGATCCAGGATCTATGGCTTTCAACGTTACGCTCCGGCAAAGCGGCCGGCAGTTTCAGGTAGAACCCGACGAAGCGGTGCTGCTCGCCGCCCTGCGTCAGGGCATAGGACTTCCCTACGGCTGCAAGAACGGAGCCTGTGGTTCATGCAAGGGCACGGTCGTGTCAGGCGAAGTCGAGCAGGCCCCGCATTCGTCATCGGCGTTGTCCAACGACGAAAAAACCCGCGGCATGGCGCTGCTGTGCTGCGCAACCGCCAAGGGCGACCTGACGGTCGATATACGCGAAGTCGCAGGGGTCGGCGACATCCAGGTCAAGAAGCTGCCTTGCCGCGTGAACGCGCTGGGACGCAAGGCAACCGACGTCATCGAACTGAAGCTGCAATTGCCGGCCAACGAACGGCTGCAATACCTGGCCGGCCAGTACATCGAATTCATCCTGAAAGACGGCAAGCGTCGCAGCTACTCAATGGCGAGCCCGCCGCATCACGAAGGCCCGATCGAGCTGCATGTGCGCCACATGCCCGGCGGCACTTTCACGGACCACGTGTTCGGCGCCATGAAAGAGCGCGACATCCTGCGCTTCGAAGGCCCGCTCGGCACGTTCTTCCTGCGTGAAGATTCAGAGAAGCCCATCGTGCTGCTCGCTTCCGGCACCGGCTTTGCGCCTATCAAGGCGATCATTGAACATGCTGTGTTCAAGAACCTGAACCGGCCCATGACGCTTTACTGGGGCGGGCGCCGCAAGCAAGACCTGTACATGATGGACATGGCTGAACAATGGGCGAAGGACGTGCCCAACTTCTCGTTCGTGCCGGTGCTGTCGGAACCGGATGCAAGCGACGCTTGGACTGGCCGAACCGGCTTTGTTCATCGTGCTGTCATTGAAGATCTGCCAGACTTGAGCGCGTATCAGGTGTACGCCTGCGGCGCGCCGGTGATGGTGGAATCCGCGCAGCGAGATTTCACGAGTCACCACCGTTTGCCGGAGGACGAGTTCTACGCCGATTCGTTTACCAGCGCGGCGGATCTTGCCAATCCGGTCTAAGCGCACTAGAGGCTGCAGAGTGTGGCGGCTCGACAAAAAATCGGGCCGCCATGGTTTACACGCAGGAACTTCGTAACGTATTCTTCGCGAATGCTCAAAATTTACGCCACTCTTCGACGTCGCTCGCCGCTCCCCTAGGGATGCCGCTGGCTCGTCACGGATTGGCGCTTGAGTTTTCGAACCAGCGCACACTTCGCCACCATGAAGCCACGGAATTCCGTGGCTTTTTGCATTGTGGGTTCGGTATTTTTCCTCGCCACCTTTTTTCCTTGCTGTTTTCGTGGAGCCCGCCGTCATGAATTTCCAAGAGTACCCCGTCGAATCGCTGATGTTCATCACGAACCGTCCTGAGATCGTGTTCACGCACGGCAAGGGTTCCTGGCTCTACGACAACAACGAGAAGCGATACCTCGACTTCATCCAGGGCTGGGCGGTGAATAGTCTGGGTCATTGCAACGACGGCATGATCGAAGCCATGGACAAGCAGGCCCGCACGCTGATCAACCCGTCGCCCGCGTTCTACAACGCGCCGATGGCCCAGCTCGCCGGCTTGCTCACCGCCAACAGTTGCTTCGACAAAGTGTTCTTCGCCAACAGCGGCGCCGAAGCCAACGAAGGCGCGATCAAGCTCGCGCGCAAGTGGGGCAAGAAGTTCAAGGGCGGCGCGTACGAGATCATCACGTTCGATCACAGCTTTCACGGCCGGACTTTGGCAACCATGTCGGCGAGTGGCAAGCCGGGCTGGGACACCATCTACGCACCGCAAGTGCCGGGCTTCCCGAAGGCTGACCTGAACGACATCGCGTCGGTGGAAAAGCTCATCACCGATAAAACCGTCGGCGTGATGCTCGAGCCTATTCAAGGCGAAGGCGGCGTGATCCCGGCGACGCGCGAGTTCATGCAGGCTTTGCGCGCGCTGACGAAAAAACATGGGTTGCTGATGATCGTCGATGAAGTCCAAAGCGGCTGCGGCCGCGCCGGCACCTTGTTCGCGTATGAATTGTCGGGCGTGGAGCCAGACATCATGACCCTGGGCAAGGGCATTGGCGGCGGCGTGCCGTTGGCCGCGCTGCTCTCGACCAAGGAAGTGGCGTGCTTCGAACCCGGCGACCAGGGCGGCACGTACAACGGCAATCCGCTGATGACGGCCGCAGGTTTTTCGGTGATTTCGCAACTGACGGCGCCTGGCTTCCTGGAAGGTGTGCGCGAGCGCGGCGAGTATCTGAAGGCACAGTTGCTGCAGCTTTCGGAGGAGCGCGGTTTCAACGGCGAACGTGGCGAAGGCCTGCTGCGCGCGTTGCTGCTCAATAACGACAACGGTCCGAAGATTGTCGAAATGGCGCGCGACATGGGACCGGACGGTTTGCTGCTGAATGCAGCGCGGCCCAACCTGCTGCGCTTCATGCCGGCGCTGAACGTGACGAAGGACGAGATCGACCAGATGATGTCGATGCTGCGGTCGATACTGGACGCACTGTGATCATTCGGGTCTTCGACGAGCGCGACACGCAGGCCGTGCTTGCGCTCTGGGCACAAGCGTTTCCGGAGTATGCAACGCCTGGCAAACCGCAGCGAGATCCGCGTTTATCGATTCGAAACAAGCTCGCCATGCAGCCGGAGTTCTTCTTCGTCGGCGTATTGAACGAGCGTCTGATCGCAACGGTGATGGTGGGTTACGACGGGCATCGCGGATGGATGTATTCGCTCGCGATCGCCGAGGATGAACGCGGTAACGGTTATGCCCGGGCGCTGGTTGAGCACGCGGAACGCGCGCTCGCCGCCATCGGATGTCCGAAACTCAATCTGCAGGTCATGGCGAACAAGCCGGAAACGCGGGCGTTTTACACGAAACTCGGTTATCAGATGGATGAAGTGGTGAGCTTCGGCAAGCGCCTCTGACATGTATTAAAAAAAAGCCGCATGCCCTTCAAAGGCATGCGGCTTTGTCATTCATCAATCTGCGATCACTCGCCTAGATAAGCCGCCCGAACCTTCGGATCATCCAGCATGGTCTTCGCGTCGCCCGACATGGTGACCAGACCCGAATCCATCACATACCCGCGATTCGCCGCCTGCAACGCCAGCCGCGCGTTCTGCTCAACCAGCAGCACCGTCAGCCCTTCGCCCGAAATCTCACGCACCACTTCGAAGATCTTCTCGACCATGATTGGCGAGAGACCCATCGACGGTTCGTCGAGTAACAGCAACTTTGGCCGCGACAACAACGCACGCGCCATGGCCAGCATCTGCTGCTCACCACCCGACAACGTGCCCGCATACTGCGACGCCCGCTCTTTCAGCCGCGGGAAGAAGCCGAACATGCGCTCGGTGTCCTTGTTGATTTCGTCCGTGTCGTTGCGCAGGTACGCGCCCATCTGCATGTTTTCAAGAATCGACATACGCGCGAAAATGCCTCGTCCTTCCGGCACCATCGCGAGGCCACGCTTGAGCAATTCATGCGATGGCACGCCCTTGATCGACTCGCCCATGTATTCGATATCGCCTGCCGAATACGCCTTCAGGCCCGTGATGGCTTTCATCGTGGTCGTCTTGCCGGCGCCGTTCGCGCCGATCAGCGTCACGAGTTCGCCCTTGCCCACTTCCAGGTCCACGCCCTTGACGGCGTGAATGCCGCCATAGCTGACCTGCAGCCCCTTGATCTTCAACATCGCGCCGTTTGCGCCATTCGTCGTAGCCATCAGTGAACCCCTGCCCCGAGATAAGCCTCGATCACCTTCGGATCCTTCTGCACGTCCTGCGGCAGACCCTGGGCGATCACCTTGCCGTAATCAAGCACTGTCATGTTGTTGCACAGGCCCATCACCAGTTTCACATCGTGTTCGATCAACAGAATCGTGCGGCCGTCGCTGCGAATCTTGTCGAGCAGGCGTGTGAGCTCGACCTTCTCCGTCGCGTTCATGCCGGCGGCAGGTTCATCGAGCGCGAGCAGCTTCGGATCGGTGGCCAGCGCACGCGCAATTTCCAGCCGGCGCTGGTGCCCGTACGACAGGTTGCGCGACGTGTAGTCCGCGTATTGCAGCACGCCCACATACTCCAGCAACTCCAGCGCGCGCTCCTTGATTTCCTTCTCTTCGCGACGCTCGGCCGGCGTCTGCAGCACCGCGCCGATCAGACCGTGTTTCGTGCGCACGTGGCGTCCAACCATCACGTTCTCGAGCGCCGTCATGCCGCCGAACAGGCGAATGTTCTGGAAGGTCCGCGCAATGCCTGCCTTCGCCACCTGATGAACCGCGGTCGGCGTGTACGGCGTACCGTCGAGCACGAAATCGCCCGAATCCGGCGTGTAAAGGCCCGTGATCACGTTGAAGAATGTGGTCTTGCCCGCGCCGTTCGGGCCGATCAGGCCATAGATCTCGCCTTCCCTGATTTCCAGGCCGACTTCGGCCAGTGCCTGCAGGCCGCCGAAGCGCTTGTTCACGCCCTTCACGGACAGTCGAATGGGTTTATCGCTCATTGTTTTTTCTCCACTCTCTCGGGGGCTCAGGCGCGCACCGGCTTCTTGCCAGCGCGCTTCGCAATTTTTGCGATCTTGTCTTCGTGTTTCGGAGACGGCCACAGGCCTTCCGAGCGATACAGCATGATCAGCACCATCGCGAGACCGTAGAGCAACTGGCGAATGACTTCCGTATCGACAATTTCATGGCCGAAGATGAAGTTCTGCAGCGGACCCATGGTCGAGCGCAGGAATTCGGGGAACACAGCCAGCAGCACCGCACCCAGGATCACGCCCGGAATGTGGCCCATGCCGCCCAGCACCACGCACGCGAGCACCACGACCGATTCCCAGAACGTGAACGATTCCGGCGAGACGAATCCCTGGAACGCACCGAACATGGCGCCCGACAAACCGCCGAACGATGCACCCATCGCGAAGGCCAGCAGTTTCACGTTACGGGTGTTGATGCCCATCGCCTTGGCGGCGATTTCGTCTTCGCGGATCGCGGCCCACGCGCGGCCAATACGCGAATGCTGCAAGCGTATGCACACGAAGATCACGAACAGCGCACACAGCACGAACAGGTAGTAGTAGTTGTAGACCGATGGAAAATTGAACCCGAACAACGAGTGGGTCTTCGACAGGTCGAAACCGAAGAACGACACCGGGTCGATGCCGGTAATCCCCTTCGGCCCGTTCGTGATGTTGACCGGGCGATCCAGGTTGTTCATGAAGATCCGGACGATTTCCCCAAAGCCCAGTGTCACGATAGCGAGGTAGTCGCCGCGCAGACGCAGGGTAGGTGCACCGAGCAAGACGCCGAAGGTGGCTGCCAACGCCATCGCGCACGGCACGATCACCCAGATTGGCGCATGCAGGCCACCAGGGAACAGATGCGCGATCCACTCGAACTGCGTGGTCAGTTGCGGCGAGGACAGCAGCGCAGCCACATACGCGCCCACTGCGTAGAACGCGATATAGCCCAAGTCCAGCAGGCCGGCGAAACCCACCACCACGTTAAGACCTAGCGCCAGCATCACGTACAGCATCGCGAAGTCGAGCACGCGGACCCAGTAATTGCCGCCGGCCGCGCCGATCAGCATGGGGGCGAGGATCACCAGCGCGGTCACCAGCACCGTGACGATGTAGTTCTTCGCGGTCTTTCTTTCAGGGATGAGCGTGGTCGACGGCTCGATCGGTTGAATTGAAGTCATGCTTGGTCTCCCTGTTTTAAGCGCGATCTGCGACACGTTCGCCGAGCAGGCCGGACGGACGGAACACCAGCACGATGATCAGCACGATGAACGCGAACACGTCCTGGTAGTTACTGCCGAACACACCGCCGGTCAAATTGCCGATATACCCGGCGCCGAGCTGTTCGATCAGGCCGAGCAGCACGCCGCCCACCATCGCGCCGCCCAGGTTGCCGATCCCCCCCAGCACCGCCGCCGTGAACGCCTTCAACCCGGGGATGAAGCCCATGTAGAAGTGCGCGTTGCCGTATTCGGAGGCGATCATCACGCCGGCAAGAGCCGCGAGCGCGGAGCCGATCATGAAGGTCGCGGAGATCACGAAGTTAGGGTTGACCCCCATCAGGCTCGCGACACCCGGATTCTCGGCAATGGCGCGCATGGCGCGGCCGAGTTTCGTCTTGTGCACGAGCAGCAGCAAGCCGCCCATCACGAGGAACGCGACCACGATGATCACGATTTCCGTCATCGAAATAACGGCGCCCGGACGATCGGCGGTGGCCGTGATCACGTTGATCGGATCGGTCGGCAGCAGTTGCGGGAAGGCCAGCGGATTACGGCCCCAGATCATCATGGCGATGGTCTGGAGAAGAATCGATACGCCGATAGCCGTAATCAGCGGAGCCAGACGCGGCGCCTTGCGCAAAGGCCGGTAAGCAACGCGTTCGATGGTGTAGCCGACCAACGCGCACACGACTGCGGCAACCAGTAGCGCGATAACCAGCACCAACGATAACGGCAGGCCCGGGAAATGGTTCTGCATGACGCCGATGGCAGACAGCGCCACCATGGCGCCGACCATCAGCACGTCCCCGTGTGCGAAGTTGATGATGCCGAGAATCCCGTACACCATCGTGTAACCCAACGCGATGATGGCGTAGACGCTGCCAAGCACCAGCCCGTTGAGAATCTGCTGGATGAAGATATCCATTGAAGGCTCCTTAGCCCGTGCGACTAGATTTACGCTTTATCGCTGGCCGATAAACCGAAGGGAAGTAAAAAATGCAACCGCACCGCGCGTACTTGAAAAAAAACTCTAAAACGTCCGAAAGTGACTACGTATCGAGGGGTTGGTCAACCTTATGTGCATTCGCCGCATGGCGCCGCAACACAGGATTACGGCGTAACGACGTCAATGACGTTCTTCTTGTTATCCTTGAAATCGATTAGCGTGATGGCTCCGCCGCCCTTCAAATCGCCTTTGTCATCGAATGCAATGTGCCCTGTCAGGCCATTGAAATCCGTCGATGCAATCGCGGCAAGCACCTTTGGCGCTTCAATCGAATTCGCCCGCTTCATGGCGTCGACAATCACATAGACAGCGTCATAGGTGAACTGCGCGTAGCTCTCTACCGGGATCTGGAACCGCGCTGCGTAGCGCTGCGCGAAATCCCCGCCTTTGTCCAGCTTCGACACGTCCACACCCAGTTCCGAGCACACCACGTTCGGCGCTGCGTTGCCCGCGAGCGTGGCCATGTCGGCGGAACATATGCCGTCACCGCCAAGAATCTTTGCCTTGATACCCAGCGCCGCAGCCTGCTCGGCAAACGGTCCACCGGTGACGTCCATGCCGCCGAACATCACCGCGTCCGGCTGCGTGCGTTTGATCTTGTTCAGGATCGCCTTGAAGTCACGGGACTTGTCGGTCGTGACTTCGTGCCCCGTAATATGCCCGCCGCCTGCGACTACGGCTTTCGCAAACTCGTTCGCGAGACCCCGGCCATAGAGCGTGGCGTCATCGACAACCACGATTTTCCGCGCGTGCAGCGTCTTGAGCGCATAGGCCGCGAGCACCGGCCCCTGGCGCGCGTCCGTCGGCACGACACGGAAGGTCGTTTTGTACCCTTGCTGCGTGAACGCGGGATTGGTCGTCGCACCCGAGATCTGCGCCACGTCCGCGTCGCTATAGATCTTCGATGCGGGAATCGACACGCCCGAATTCAAATGCCCGACAACTGCTACCACGTGATCGGCCACCAGTTGCTGCGCCGCTGCCATCCCTTTCTTGGGATCGGCTGCATCGTCCTGCGTATCCAGCTCGAGATGAATCGCGTGGCCGTCAATGGTGAGCCCCTGCGCGCTTATTTCCTCGATAGCCAGCCGTGCGCCGTTTTCGTTGTCCTGCCCGAGGTGAGCCAGCGGTCCGCTAATCGGTGCAACGTGGCCGATCTTGACGACAGTCGCGTTGCTGGCCGGTGAGGGCGCGGAGGCCGCAGCCGCCGATGCCGGCACGGCCGGCGCACTCCCCCCAACATTCGCCGAGGCTGCAGCCGAAGCTTCCGGCACCGCCGATGCCCCCGCGGCGGGCTCGTTATCACTCTTTTTGCTGCACGCCGTTGCCATCGCAACCGCGATGGTCACGGCAAAGCCAAACTTCATTCGCATTCAGTAGGTCTCCGGCGCCTTGAAAAGCTGGTGTTTCCAGCCCATCCGGCTTGGAACGCGCGCATTGTAACTCGGTTTTTGAGACGTGCAATATTGTTCAGCGACAGGGGTTTTCCTCCATTGCAACCCTCGCTTCGGCCTCTGATGGAGGTCTTGGAGCAACCCGGTTGCGCCTCGCGTCGGCGCGCTAGTTGCACCATCGGTTGGCATCGTGGGTAAACACCGATGCGTGCGCATCGCTTCGGCGACGCTGCGGATTCTCATCAACGAATTTCATGGTGCGAGTGCAAAATCAACCGGTCAATCCGGGCGTTCTCGTATCGGCCCTGCCGACGTGCTCGCGAGCGCGGCGTTCGGGCGCACTATTTCCGAAGCGCGTAAATGGACAAAAGGCCGCGTCAACACACGTTGGCGCGGCCTTTCAATACACCCTTCGGCTGTCATCTCCAATTCAGCAACGAGGGACGACGCTTCCCGGACAGTGCGTCACCCCGGCAGCGTCAGCCCACGCGGCAACGGAAACGAAACCGTCTCCTCGATCCCTTCCAGCGGACGCACGTTGCGCACCCCCAGCTCGCGCAACCGCGCGATCACGGCCTGCGCCAGCACTTCCGGCGCCGACGCGCCCGCCGTCACGCCGATGCGCTTTTTCCCTTCCACCCATTTCGGATCGATTTGCGTGGGCGAATCCACCATGTAGGCGGGGATGCCGCGCTTTTCAGCGACTTCGCGCAGCCGGCTTGAATTCGAACTGTTCGGGCTCCCCACTACGATCACCACATCGCATTGAGGCGCGAGAAACTTCACCGCGTCCTGACGATTCTGCGTGGCGTAGCAAATATCCTGCTTCTTCGGCTCTTTCACCGACGGGTATTTCGACTTCAATGCACCGATGATTGCGGAGGCATCGTCGACAGACAGCGTGGTTTGCGTCACGTAGGCAATCCGGTCGGGATCGGCGAGCGCGAGCGCCTCCACGTCCTCGATATCCTCCACCAGATGCATGCCTTCGCCGCTCTGCCCCATCGTGCCTTCCACTTCAGGATGGCCCTTGTGGCCGATCATCACGATATCGAAGCCCTCCTGGCGCATTTTCGCTACTTCCATATGCACCTTGGTCACGAGAGGGCAGGTGGCGTCGAACACGCGCAAGCCACGAGTTTCCGCTTCCGAGCGCACCGCCTTCGACACGCCGTGCGCGCTGAAAATCAGCGTACTGCCTTCAGGCGCATCCGCCAGGTCTTCGATGAACACCGCGCCTTTCTTGCGCAAGTCCTCGACCACATAGGCGTTGTGCACGATCTCATGGCGTACATAGATAGGCGCGCCGAACAGCGCGATGGCCCGCTCCACGATTTCGATTGCACGATCGACGCCGGCGCAAAAGCCACGCGGCTGGGCGAGAAGAATTTCGACATCGAGCAGGGTGTCAGTGGAGCTCATGGCTACAGAATTCCGATGATTTTCACTTCGAACGCCAGCGCCTGGCCGGCAAGTGGATGATTGAAATCGAACAGCGCGGAGGTCTCGCCGACCTCCTTGAGCACGCCCGCGTAACGGCCACCGCCCGGCGCATTGAATTCGACAAGGTCGCCGGGAGAAAAATTCTCGCCGATCATGGCGTTCTCTCGCAACGTGGCAAGCGACACCCATTGCAGCATTTCCGGATTGCGCGGACCGAACGCCTGGCCAGGCATCAGCCGAAAGGTCGAGTGGTGGCCTACCTTCAGACCCAGCAGAATGTCTTCCAGCGGCGGCGCGAGATGACCGGCGCCCAACAACAGCGTAGCGGGCTTGTCGGCGAACGTGCTGACAATGTCCGCTCCATCCTCAAGCGCAAGCCGGTAATGAAGCGTGACGTGCGAACCGGGTTTCACCTCGGAAATATCAATGATGCTCATGTTTGATCGTGGTAGCCGTAAAAGCCTGATTTACCTTCTCAGCCGGTCCCGCCGTCCGATGAAAGGCCGGGCGTCCAAAGAGGACGCGGTCATGGCGAAAGCCTGGCCGGTATCCGGGCATCGCTGCGCCGGGAGCAACGGCCTCGTGGACCAAACCGCCAGGCGCTCGCTCGGGGAGATGCCAAACCTGCATTGTAAGCCACAGTGCGACCGCCCCGCCTCGGTCCGAATAATGGCCCAGCCAGATATGGAATGGGCCGGGCGCTCGCGGCTTTCGACAATATTTCCGCGCCTGCGCGCGGGCAGGAGCGAGACATGAATGCCCGGCTCGAGCTGGTGCACAACAACGCGCCCTATCCCGTCAACGCCCTGCACGCCGTTGAGCCTTCAGCACCGATCGCGCCTGCTGTCATGCGCATGCTCGACTGGCCTGAGCGTGACCGTCCGCGCGAACGCCTGTTGAAACTGGGCGCGCAGACGTTATCGGACGCCGAGTTGCTGGCGCTGTTCCTGAATACGGGCCGCCCGGGCATGACGTCCGTCGACGTGGCGCGCGACCTCCTGATCCGGTTCGAATCAATTAGAGGCGTGCTGGGCGCGACTGCGACGGAATTACGCAGATTCGACGGCATCGGCCCGGCCAAGGCGGCGCTGCTGCTCGCTGTCTCGGAGTTGTGCCAGCGTTCGCTCGCGGAGAAAACCCGCGACCGGCCCTTGCTCGACGCCCCGCAAGCGGTGGAAGACTATTTGAAATGGCTGATCGGCACGCGGCCCAACGAAGTGTTCGTCACCCTGTTTCTCGATATCAAACATTGCCTGATTACCGTGGACGAATCGTCGAAGGGGTCGATTTCGCGCGTTGCCGTCTATCCTCGGGAAATCGTGCGGCGGGCGCTCACATTAAATGCGGCCAGCCTGATCGTCGCGCATAATCACCCCTCCGGCGGCGTTGAGCCGAGCGCAAACGACCGCAGGCTGACGCGAGTCCTGCAGGACTCGCTCGCGTTGATCGACGTCCGGCTGCTGGATCATCTGGTTGTAACCTCAAATGAAGTCTTCTCTTTTTCGCGACAGGGATGGATTGCGGCATGACGTGAATCCCGGCGCAGCCGAAGTTGCGGCCCAACGCGGATTTCATTGAATTAATAGCCCGCCGGCGGCAAAAGTGGCAAAACCAAGCCTGAATGGGGCTGCGCAAGCCGAAAATCGGTTGAAACCTGCCCCGGACCAGATAGCCGGATACCTCGTCCGGTACCAAAAAGAGTTGATTTTGCTGGTTTTTTGCGGTTAGAATCTCGGTTTGCTTCTTTCAACCAACCTGTTCCGAGCGTGCGCGGTCATCATTTCGGGCAAACCTCTCCGGTAGCCCGAAGCGGTCCAAAATGTATCTGGCGTTCGAACTCAGAATTAAAGCGTATTAGGAGTGCTCTCATGGCACGTGTATGCCAAGTAACCGGGAAGGGGCCGATGAGCGGCAACAACGTTTCCCATGCGAACAACCGCACCAAGCGTCGTTTCCTGCCCAATCTGCAAAATCGCCGCTTCTTCGTTGAAAGCGAAAACCGCTGGGTTCGTCTGCGTCTCTCGAACGCCGGCCTTCGCCTGATTGACAAGAACGGCATCGACTCCGTGCTCGCAGATTTGCGCGCACGTGGCGAAGTCTAAGGAGCACGAACATGGCCAAGGGCGCACGCGACAAGATCAAGTTGGAATCGACCGCAGGAACGGGTCACTTCTACACGACCACGAAGAACAAGCGCAACATGCCGGAAAAGATGGCGATCAAGAAGTTTGATCCCGTTGTCCGCAAGCACGTTGAATACAAAGAAACCAAGATCAAATAAGATCCGGTCTCTTTCGCTTCAGCTTCAAGAAAAGCCTCGCTCACGCGAGGCTTTTTGCTTTGGCGCCGCGGTTTTGGCACCTCGTCCGCCCAGCCTTGCGCGCGCCCTTCGCCCTACTGGCCGAACGGCCAAGTGGCCGCCTGGCGTGCCACGCGTTATCCTTACCGACCAGGCTTTCCCCATGCCACCGGCGTGAATCCCGAAAGTCGCAGCGGACAAAATTGACGGAGACGTGGCGGGATGAATTTCGACGTGGCAATCATCGGCAGCGGGCTGGCGGGCTTAAGCGTGGCGCTGAACCTGGCGGACACCCGGCGCGTTGTGATCCTCGCCAAGCGCAGCGTGAGCGAAGGCGCCAGCGATTGGGCCCAGGGCGGTATCGCAGCCGTGCTCGACTCGGCCGACTGCGTCGACAACCATGTGCGCGACACGTTAATAGCCGGCGGCGGCTTGTGTGATGAGGCCGCTACGCGGTTTATCGTGGAGAACGGGCGCGCGGCCATCGAATGGCTGATCAACGAAGGCGTGCCGTTCACGAAGGATCTGTCCGCTGAACTTGGCTTTCATCTGACACGCGAAGGTGGACACAGTCATCGGCGAATCATTCACGCCGCCGATGCAACCGGTCACGCCGTGGTCACCACGCTCAACGAGCGCGTGCGCAATCATCCGAACATCACGGTCCTCGAAGACCACTACGCCATTGACCTCATCACGTCCGAGCGGCTCGGGTTGCCCGGGCATCGCTGTCATGGGCTTTATGCGCTGGATCTTGCGAGCGGACGTACCGTCACCATCGAGGCGCCACATACCGCGCTCGCGACCGGGGGCGCCGGCAAGGTGTACCTGTACACCACGAATCCGGATACGGCGACTGGCGACGGTATTGCGATGGCGTGGCGCGCCGGTTGCCGGGTATCGAACATGGAGTTCATCCAGTTCCATCCGACTTGCCTGTTTCATCCGTACGCGAAGTCCTTCCTGATTTCGGAAGCCGTACGCGGCGAAGGCGGCATCCTCCGCCTGCCCGACGGCACGCGCTTCATGCCTGCCCACGACGAACGCGCTGAACTCGCGCCTCGCGATATCGTCGCCCGGGCGATCGACTTCGAGATCAAGAAGCGCGGGATTGATTGCGTTTATCTCGACATCAGCCATCAGCCGGAAGCGTTCCTTCAGGAACACTTCCCCACCATCCTTGCACGCTGCCGCGAGTTCGGCATCGATATAACGAAGCAGCCCATTCCCGTGGTGCCGGCCGCGCATTACACGTGCGGCGGGGTCGTCACCGACCTGGCCGGCCGCACGGATCGCGCGGGACTTTATGCTGTGGGGGAAACGTCGTGCACGGGGTTGCACGGTGCGAACCGGCTGGCTAGCAACTCTCTGCTCGAATGCCTGGTTGTCGGGCGTGCAGCGGCGCAAGCCATGGAAGAGCGCGGCTTTGCGGCGAGCGGCCATGCACCCCTGCCCGCCTGGGATGAAAGCCGCGTCTCCGATCCGGACGAGGAAGTCGTGGTCGCGCACAACTGGGACGAATTGCGGCGGCTGATGTGGAATTACGTGGGCATCGTCCGTACCGATAAACGGCTCGCACGCGCTCAACACCGAATAGCGCTGCTGCGTGACGAGATCCACGAGTACTACGCGAACTTCAAGGTGAGCCGCGATTTGCTTGAATTGCGCAATCTTGTCGATGTCGCTTCGATGATCGTGGAAAGCGCCTGCTCACGGCGAGAGAGCCGCGGTCTGCACTTCAGCCGCGACTGGCCGGAGACGTTGCCTAAAGCACTGCCGACTGTATTGACACCGCCGGCAGTGAGGCGCCGGGAGATCTGAACTGCGATCGCCTACGCGGATCGCACCGCATCCAGCGCGCATTGCACCAGATCTCGCATCAAAGGCACGACCCGTGCGGCGCGCGCTTCGTCGTAGGTGTACGGTCGGGTCTCTTCCATATAAGTCGCCTGCGACAACTCCAGTTGCACCGCGTGAATACCGTCCTGCGGCACTCCGTAGTGTCGCGTGATGTATCCGCCCTTGAAGCGGCCATTAGCTACCGCTGTGTACGCGCCCTGGCCGATCACTATCGCTTCGAGCTTTTCCGCCAGACCTGCAACCGCGCTTTCGCCACCCGCCGTGCCGAAGTTGAAGTCGGACAGCTTGCCATCGAAGAAACGCGGCACGTGTGAACGGATGGAGTGCGCTTCCCAGAGCAATGCCTTGCCATGCGCGGCTTTCAAACGCATCAGTTCTTCGGCCAATGCGTCATGGTAGGGCCTCCAATACTTCTCGCGACGCTCCGCGATCTGTGCATCCGAAGGCGCGCCGCCCGCGGGATACAACGGCTCGCTGTTGAAGGTATCGACCGGACACAGGCCGGTCGTATCTCGTCCTGGATAAAGATTTGCGCCATCCGGGGGACGGTTCAGATCGATCACATAACGCGAGTTCGCGGGCACGAGGATCGATGCACCCATCTCCACCGCAAACGCGTAGAGACGTTCGAGATGCCAGTCGGTGTCATCGACTTCTTGGGCGATCGGCGTCATGGAGGCGGCTATGTCGGCGGGAATCTGCGTGCCGGCATGGGGAATCGAAATAAGCAGCGGCGAGGTGCCGCGCTTCAACGTAAAAACTTGATCGGTCACAAGCGGTGTCCTTTATTTGAGCAAGCCGGCCAACGTGTTTCGATACCGCCCGAACGACTCTCCTTCATCGCGATGCCGGCGCCCCTCGACCACGAGCTTGCCGCCAACACTCACATCCAACACGGGCGTCTCGCCGTGTTCGCAAAACACCACGCCCGATAACCACGCATCCGGCGCATGCCCGGCAATCGCCGGATGATCGGGATCGAGCACCATGAAATCCGCCCGGCGCCCCGCTTCCAGCACGCCGACCGCGCGGCCGGTGGCGCTGGCGCCGCCTCGGCTCGCGGCGTCGAAAAGACGGTCGGCGACGTACCCTTGCTCATTCGATGCCAGCACATTGCGCTCGCGGCGCGTCAGGCGTTGTCCGTATTCCAGCAAGCGCAGTTCCGAGCGCCAGTCGACCGCGATGTGGCTGTCCGAGCCGAGCCCGAAGCGCCCACCGTCGAACAGAAACGCATGCGCGGGGAAAATGCCATCGCCGAGATTGGCTTCGGTTGTCAGGCACAGGCCCGCGACGGCGTGACTCGCGGCCATTGCGCGGACTTCGTTTTCATCGACGTGCGTCGCGTGAACGAGGCACCAGCGTTCGTCCACGTCGAAGTTATCGAGCAGCCAGCGTACGGGGCGCGCTTTCAGCGTATCGACACAAGCGTCGACTTCAGCCGTCTGCTCGGCGATGTGGATATGCACCGGCGCTCCCGGAAAAGCGCTGTCGAGTCCGTTGAGCAAACGGCCCAGCGATTCCTTCGATACCGCACGCAGCGAATGCGGTGCGACGCCGTATCGGAGGTTGCCGTTTTCGGGCTGCGCCGAACGCAATGAAACGAGGGCATCGAGCAGGCTTTCCGGCGTGTGGACAAAGCGCGCCTGACCGGAGGTTGGCTCGCGCTCGCCGAAACCGCTGTATTGATAGAGCACGGGCAACATCGTCATGCCGATGCCGGTTTGCTTAGCGGCATCGACCACGCGCGCGGCCATTTCGGCGGGATTCGCGTAGGGCGCTCCATCCGGCGCGTGATGCACGTAGTGGAATTCGCATACCGACGTGTAGCCGGCCTTCAGCATTTCGATATAAAGCCAGTGCGCGATATCGCCGATGCTGTCGGGGGAAATGCGCGCCGCGAATCGGTACATCAGGTCGCGCCAGCTCCAGAAGCTATCGGTAGGATTCGCGCGATATTCGGTGAGCCCCGCCATTGCGCGCTGGAACGCGTGCGAGTGAAGATTCGGCATGCCGGCAAGCACCGGGCCTTTGGCTTTGTTCACGCCAGCCGGTTGCGCACTGTCCGGCGTAACGGCGACCAGCGTTCCGTGATCGTCCCATTCCAGCAGCACGTCGCGGCGCCAGCCGTCTTGCAGACGCGCGTGTTCGGCGAACAAACTTTTTGAGGTCATCGGAGAGTCCGTTTATCCACGGTCACGGCGCCGTGCCGCACGACCAACGCGCAACGATCGAGGCCGGTCCAGTACGCCAGTTCCGCAAGCGTTTCGATATCCCACGCAACAAAATCGGCCTTCGCGCCGACGCTGATTTCGCCGTTGACATCGGCGTGACCGAGCGCCTTTGCGCCGTGACGCGTCACGCCCGCCAGCACTTCCGCCACCGATAAACGGAACAACGTGCAGCCCATGTTGAGCATCAGCAACAGCGACGTACTCGGCGACGTTCCCGGATTGCTGTCCGTGGCAAGCGCTATGGGCACGCCGTGACGACGCAGCAAATCGATCGGCGGCAACTGTTTTTCGCGGATGAAATAGAACGCGCCGGGCAGCAACACAGCGACGGTGCCGGCTTCGCGCATCGCGATTGCGCCGGCTTCGTCGAGGAATTCGAGGTGATCGGCCGATAGCGCGTGATGCTTCGCCGCGAGCGCCGCCCCGCCCATCAGCGACAACTGCTCCGCGTGCATTTTCACCGGCAGATTCAGTTTCGATGCCGAGTTGAACACGCGCTCCGCCTGCTCGAGCGTGAAGGCGATGCGCTCACAGAACACATCGACGGCATCGACCAGGCCTTCCGACGCGAGCGCCGGCAACATCGCGTCGCAGACATGGGCGATGTAGTCATCGGCGCGGCCAGCGTACTCCGGCGGTAAAGCGTGCGCGCCAAGGAACGTCGTGGAAATGGTCACAGGCCGTGCCGCCGCGAGCCGCCGCGCGACGCGCAGCATCTTGCGTTCGGTCGGAAGATCCAGCCCGTAGCCGGATTTGATTTCCAGCGCGGTCACGCCTTCGGCGAGCAACGCGTCGAGCCGGCGCAGCGACTGCGCGAACAACTCGTCTTCGCTCGCGGCGCGCGTGTTGCGCACCGTCGAGACAATGCCACCACCGCGTTTCGCGATATCTTCGTAACTCGCCCCTTCGAGCCGCATCGCGAATTCTTCGGCGCGATTTCCTGCGTAGACGAGATGGGTGTGGCAATCGACAAGACCCGGCGTTACAAGACGCCCTTCGAGATCGTGGCTTTCGGCTTCGGCAAACGTTGAAGGTAGTTCAGCTTCTTTACCGAACCATTCGATGCGTCCATCGCGCACGACGATCGCCGCGTTTTCCAGAACATCTGCCGGATCGGCGCGCGCTGCAAGGCGTGCATTGCGCCAGATCTGCACGCTGTTATCGGTCATATCAGCGCTTCCTTTGAAACAATACGGGCGTCGATGAGAACCGCGCCTTGCGAAAGCGGTTCTACATTCAACACGTGGCGGCCAAGCCTGGCCTCAAGAACGAGCGCATCGCCTTGGGCCAACCGCTCGGCATCGACTGCAAATTCGCCAAGCGCGCAGACGAGCACAACGCTGCCCGGCTCCACGCTCAACGCCGCAGCATCACGCCGCACGGTCACGGTTCCCGACACGCGGCTCCGCCTCAACATCAGGTTGAAATCACGCGTCGGACCGTGCGGCAACTCTGCCGATATCTTCGTTTCGCCATCGAAGGCGAGCGAATCCCAGCGTGCAAGAACATGCCGCGGACCGGCTGCATCGACGAGCACCATCTGCGTGCCTTCGATCAACGTCAACACGCGGTCGATGCCCTCGAACACCGAGAACGCCCCCGCCTCCGATACATCGGCAACGCTCACGCGCCAATCGAACGCATCGAAAGCTGCGCCCGGCGGCGACGCGGCGATCTCGCGCGTCGCGCCGCCGCCGTTCTTCCACGGCACGGCCTTCAAACCGGCCGCGCGAATAATGGTGAAGGCCGGCGCCATGATCAGGTCGTGATGAACGGCAGATCGAGGCCGAAGTTCTTCGCGCATTCAATGGCTTGCTCGTAGCCGGCATCGCCATGACGCATCACGCCGGACGCGCAGTCGTTCACCAGCACCCGCGCGAGGCGCTTTTGCGCTGCGTCGGAGCCATCGGCCACGATCACCATGCCTGCGTGTTGCGAGTAGCCCATGCCGACACCGCCGCCATGATGCAAGCTGACCCACGTCGCGCCGCCCGCGGTGTTCAACAACGCGTTGAGCAGCGGCCAGTCCGACACGGCGTCCGTGCCGTCCTTCATGCTTTCCGTTTCGCGATTCGGGCTGGCGACGGAACCCGTATCCAGATGATCCCGGCCGATGACGATCGGCGCTTTCAGCTCGCCGCTCTTGACCATCTCGTTGAACGCGAGACCGGCAATATGACGCTCGCCCAGGCCCAGCCAGCAAATCCGCGCCGGCAGACCCTGGAACGCGATGCGATCGCGCGCCATATCGAGCCAGCGGTTCATGCCTGCGTTGTGCGGGAACAGTTCTTTCAGCTTGGCGTCGGTCTTGTAGATGTCTTCCGGATCGCCGGACAACGCGACCCAGCGGAACGGGCCCTTGCCTTCGCAGAACAGCGGGCGGATGTACGCGGGAACGAAGCCGGGGAAATCGAATGCGTTCTTGACGCCGTCGTCGAAAGCGACTTGACGCAGGTTGTTGCCGTAATCCACTGCGTGAATGCCCATGGCGTGGAAGTCGAGCATGGCCTGGACGTGCTGGGCGCACGAGCGTTGCGCGGCGGCCTTGAGTTCAGCGTGCTGGGACTCATCCTGCGACGCCGCGCGCCACTTTTCGAGGCTCCATCCAGCCGGCAGATAACCGTTGATCAGGTCGTGCGACGAAGTTTGGTCGGTGACCAGATCCGGCTTGATCCCGCCCGCCTTGGCGCGGCGCACAAGTTCCGGCAGCACTTCGGCTGCGTTGCCCAGCAGCGCGATCGACACGGCGTCGCCCGCGGCGGTGTGCTGCTTGATCAGTTCAAGCGCGTGATCGATGTCCTTTGCTTGTTTATCGACGTAACGCGTGCGCAGACGGAAATCGATGCGCGTCTGGTCGCACTCGATATTCAGCGATACCGCGCCCGCCAGCGTCGCCGCCAGAGGCTGCGCGCCGCCCATGCCGCCCAATCCTGCGGTCAGGATCCAGCGACCCTTCCAGTCACCGTTAAAGTGCTGCCGCGCGGCTTCGACGAAGGTCTCGTACGTGCCCTGCACAATCCCCTGGCTGCCGATGTAGATCCAGCTTCCGGCCGTCATCTGGCCGTACATGAACAGGCCCTTGCGGTCGAGTTCGTTGAAGTGTTCCCACGTCGCCCATTTCGGCACGAGGTTGGAGTTCGCGATCAACACGCGCGGCGCATCGGCATGCGTCTTGAACACGCCGACCGGCTTGCCGGACTGAACCAGCAGCGATTCATCGCTTTCCAGGCGTTGCAGCGTTTCGAGGATTTTGTCGAGGCATTCCCAGTTGCGGGCAGCGCGGCCTATACCGCCATAGACCACCAGCTTGTCGGGGTTCTCGGCGACCTCGGGATCGAGGTTGTTCAGCAGCATCCGGTACGGTGCTTCGGTGAGCCAACTCTTGCACGTAAGCTCGGTGCCGCGCGGTGCGCGCAGGGGACGCGGGTTGTGGTTTTTCATCAAAGCACTCCTCGGACGGGATGGTGAACATTCGGTATCTTGCAGCCAATTCATCGGGGCGATTTGGGCAGCGATGAAGCTTGGTCGGCGAGTTGTATATACAAGTTTGAATTAAAATAAATCAGAGCGCAAGCGGTGTGCAGATCGATTCGGGTAGGGGTTTACTTGAAGGTGGCTCTCGGCCATATACAGATTGGGGCGGCAGCCGTCGATCCCGCGTAAAAACGGCGAAATCGACGACAACCGAGCACAGCAGATCTGTCTATACAACAACCCGTTGGATTAAAACTCCGGGTTTGCCTCGCGGACAAAGGCCCACGCTGCGGCGATATCGCCTGCCAATGGCCGGTCGTCCCGGTATCGGGAGACAACAGCACGGACGCTTCGATAAACCGCGTCGGTTTTAGGCGCACGCGACTGATCAGCCGGTTGCAGGTCATACGCCTGGGTCGCCGCCAGCAACTCGATAGCCAGAATCCGCTCGGCGTTGGCGATGATTTCCAACGCCTTCAACGCGGCCGGCGTCGCGTGGCACAAATGGTCCTCCTGCAAGCCCGAGGTGATCCCCCCGTCCAGACTCGCGGGCATCGCAAGGCGGCGGTTGTGCGCAACCAATGACGCCGCCGTGTATTGCGCGATCATGAAACCGGAACACGTGCCGCCGCCCTCGGCGAGAAACGCGGGCAAGCCGCTGACCAGCGGATTCACCAACCGGTCGATGCGCCGCTCGGCCATCGCGGCAACTTCGGCAACCGCAGTACTCAAGCTATCCATCGCCAGACCAATCGACGCGCCCACCGCGTGCGCCTGCGAAAACACCCGCGGCGACGCGAGCGTGCCCGAGACAACGGGGTTATCGGTGACCGAAGCCAGTTCGCGATTCACCACTTCCGCCGTCGTCGCGAATACGTCGCGCGCAGCACCATGCACGTGGGGAACGGTCCGCAAGCTCAACGGATCCTGCGTCTTGCGTCCAAACGACGCCGCGATGATGCCGCTATCCGCAAGCAGCGCCCGCAGATGCGCGCCCACCACCGACAATCCCGGCGATATACGCAGCGCAAGCGAGTCGGCATCGAAGGCGGCGGCCTGGCCACGCAGGTTCTCGAACGACATCGCCGAAATGGTGTCGGCCCATTCCAGCAGCCGCTCTGTGCGCGCGAGCGCCAGCGAGGCGAGTCCCGTCACGCAAGGCGTGCCGTTGACCACGCTCAGGCCTTCCTTCGCCTCGAGCACGAGCGGTTCGTGCGCGAGGCGCTGCAACGCGCTAGCGGCGCTCATACGGCCGCTGTCGTCGCGGACAAATCCTTCGCCGATCAGCACCAGCGCAATATGCGCCATATGGCTCAGATATCCGACCGAGCCGAACGCCGGAACTTCGGGCGTCAACCCGCTATCGAGCAACGTAACAAGCAACTCCACGAGTTCGAGGCGCACGCCAGAATGCCCGTGGGCAAAGTTGTTCACGGCGGCCGCGATGATCGCGCGCGTCTCTTCGCGCCGCAGCGGCTCGCCGACGCCGACCGCGTGACTCATCAGGATATTGCGCGACAACGCGCGCTGTTCCGACGGCGACACGACCACGTCGCACAGTGCGCCCACACCGGTGTTCACGCCATACGCGCGAATCCGGCGCTCGACGATCTGCTCGACCAGCGCACGCGCATGGTCGATCCGCGAACGCACATCCGGCGAGAGAACCAGCTTCGCACCATTCGCAATCCGGGCGACACCGCGCCAGTCGAGCGGCTTGTCGATACACACCGCTGCCGGCGAGCGCTCCTCGCCACAACTGTCACTCAAGTCCGCGCCGATGAGGATGGGATCAATCGGATCAATCGATGGCGTCGGTAAAACGGAACTGGCAAGCACGTCAACCTCGCTTGAATTAGTTAGCAGTACGGGAATGATGACTCGACACAAACTGCTGGAATCGTTCCGAGCAGCGCCCATTGAACAGGTCGTCGGGTGCGCCCTGGGCGTCGACTTGTCCCTGGTGCAGGAACATCACCCGATTCGATACATGCCGCGCGAAACCCATCTCGTGCGTGACGACCAGCATGGTCCGGCCTTCCTCGGCGAGCGCGCGCATCACGCGCAATACTTCGCCGACCAGTTCCGGATCGAGCGCGGATGTGGGCTCATCGAAGAGCATGACCTTGGGGTGCATGGCCAAAGCCCGCGCAATGGCTACGCGCTGTTGCTGACCGCCCGAAAGATGCGCGGGGTAAGCATCGCGTTTCTCGAAAAGACCGACCTTCGTCAGCAACTGCTCGGCCTCTTCGACGCACTCCGCACGCGTGCGTTTCTGCACACGCAGCGGTCCTTCGATCACGTTCTGCATCACCGTCATGTGCGACCAGAGGTTGAAACTCTGGAACACCATGCCGAGTTGGGAGCGAATCCGGTCGACCTGCTTGCGGTTGCCCGGTTGCAGGCGTCCATCGCGGCCACGCTTCATTTCGATCGCTTCGCCCGCGAGTTTCACCTCGCCGTCGTCGGGCGTTTCCAGCATGTTGATGCAGCGCAGGAAGGTGCTTTTGCCGGACCCGCTCGCGCCGAGGATGGAGATCACATCGCCTTCGTGCGCGTCTAGGGAAATGCCCTTGAGCACGTGAGCGTCGCCGAAAGACTTGTGGATGTTGGTCGCGGACAGAGCAATGGAAGTGCTTACGTTCATGAGGTTTTCTCCCTTGGTTCAGGAATCGATGTGCTGGCCGTCGGGGACGGTTGCCGCCTTGAGGGCGCCGCCTGAAGACTTCTTCGGCGCAGTGGCCGCAGTGGCATTGCGATCGCGCAGATGCGGCGAGAGCTTCTTTTCAAGCATGCCCAGCGCCCGCACGATGATGAAATTCAGCACGAGGTAGATGGCTGCCGCGCAGATGAAAACCTCCATCGTGCGATAAGTCCGCTGGATGATCTGCTGCGCGACGCCCGTCACGTCCCAAACCGTGACAAGACTGGCCAGCGCCGTCGACTTGACGAGCAGCACGGCTTCGGTCGAGTACGCCGGCAGCGCGTAACGCAGCGTGATTGGCGCAATGATCCGGCGCAACACAGTCCAGCGCGACATGCCGACCGCGAGCGCCGCTTCAATCTGTCCGTGCGGCACCGATTGCAAACCGCCACGAATGATTTCGGCGGTATATCCGGCCGTGCACAACGCGAGCGAGACGATCGCGCACACGTACGGCACGCGCAGCAGCGGCCAGAGGAAACTCTCGCGCACCGCCGGGAACTGGCCCAGGCCGTAATAGACGAGAAACATCTGGATCAGCAGCGGCGAGCCGCGAAACACCAGAATATAGCCACGCGCGAAGCGATTCAGCGCCCAGTTGGGGCTGACCCGCATCGCGACAATCACTAGAGAAAGCAAACCGCCCGCGATCAGCGAGGCGAAGAACAGCCCGAGCGTGGTGGGGACGGCGGCTAAGAGTTTCGACAACGTATCGCCGAGAAATTCGAAATCGATGTTCATGGTCGGATTCGCTTGGGGAACGTATTAATGGCTCAGAGGCTTAGTGGCGCGCGAGCGTGCCGCGGAACGAACGGCCGATGCGCGCTTCGGCGCGATCGAACACGCGGTTCGATACGCTCGAGAGGACCAGGTACAGCGCCCCGCCAACCATATAAAACGTGAAGTATTGATGCGTCGATCCGGCTGCGACCTGGCTCGTGCGCATCAGTTCGGCGAGTCCCGTCACGGCGATCAACGCAGAGTCCTTGAGACTCAATTGCCAGACATTGCCGATACCCGGCAACGCAAACCGGATGACTTGCGGAATCAGCACGCGCCGCCACAACGTAGCTGTCGGCATGCCGATGGCCCGCGCCGCCTCAATCTCACCACGCGACACAGCGAGCACGGCCGAGCGGTACACCTCTGCTTGATACGAGCCGGAAATCAGGCCGATGGCGAGCGCGCCGACCACGAAAGGCGGCACGCCGATGAAGCCATCGGCGCCAAAGAAGTGACCGACGGCGGTCATCACCGACGAGCCGCCAAAGTAGAAGAGATAGATGATCAGCAGCTCGGGGATGCCGCGAAAGAGCGTGGTGTAGGCATCGCCGATAATTCTTAGCGTGCGGCTGCGCGACAGTTTCGCGGCGGCGACCATTGCGCCGAACACTGCGCCCACTGCGAGCGCCGCGATCGTCAGCACCACGGTCATAAGCAGCGCGATCAGCAAGGCGGGGCCCCATCCTTGCTCGCCAAAGCCGAGTAGTTGAACCAGACTCATCTTTTTTCTCCAACGGTGACACGTCGAACGGTGACACATCGTCGAGCGCACTTATTGACGCCCGCTCGACGGGGCTTGGTAAATCAGCAACGCATCAAGGCGTGGCGTCGACCTTCAGCCACTTCAGCGAGAGGCGCTTGACCGTGCCGTCGGCGAGTGCCGCTTGAATGCCCTGGTCGAATTTCGCCTTCAGGTCCTTGTCGGACTGACGGAATGCCAGCGCTTCGCCGGGACCCCAGACCGTTCCGGCGATCTTCGGACCGGTGAACGCGAGGCCCTTGTTTTCCGGCTTGGTGAATGCCGAAGCCCAGTACGTGCTGTCGTCGAAGGCGACGTCGATGCGCCCTGCCACCAGATCCAGATCATGCTCCGGCGCAGTCTTGTATTCGCGGATGGTCGCGACGTCCTTGAAGTTCGTATCGATGAACTTGGTGTAGACCGTGCCCGACTGGATGCCGATGGTCTTGCCCTTCAGCGCGACGCGCAGTGCGTCGACGGTGGCTTTGTCGTGGGCAGCGTCGCCGGTCAGCTTGACGATCTGGCCCGCGCCGGGCTGCTTTGCGAGCGTGGCGGGGCTTTGATCCGCGGACACGAAAGCGGCCGGCGTCGATGCGTACGGCGTCGAGAAAGCGATGATTTTTTCGCGTTCCGGCGTAACCGAGATCGCGTCCATGAGCACGTCGAACTTGCCTGCTTGCAGGCCGGCGATCATGCCGTCCCAGTCTTGCGTGACCAGGTTGCACTGGATCTTGATGCGGGCGCAGACGTTCTCGATCAACTCCGGCTCGAAGCCGCCGAGCTTGCCGCCGGGAAGCGTCAGGTTCCACGGTTCGTACGCGCCTTCAGTGGCGATCGTGACGGTTTTCCAGTCTTTTGCCTGGGCGCTGGCAGCGCCGAGAGCGATTACACCAACGGCCACCGATGCAGCCAGCCGGGCGAGCAATTTCGTTTTGCCTGTCATTGTTGAGCCACTCTTCCACGAAGGTTGTTGGACCAAGTGGCGAATGCCAACTTGTATATACAAGCATGGAGTGAACAAAAAGGACTGGCAACGTTTTTTTCGCCTAAGCAGGAGAAGTTAGGGAAAATACTGACGAGCTTGGTGGATAAGGCTTACGGAGGCTTTACTGTGGTGCAGGCGGGAGATTTGACGAGCGGTCGTGCGTTTTTTTATAACGTTTATTTAAGTTGTCTAGACACGAGGGCCGAGGGATGGGAGGTTGCTGCCCGCTTTCACCAAAATGATAAAACCGACTTAACCAAGTTTGAAAGCAGCAACCCGCCCCTTTGACGCCTACTCAAGCCGCATCGAATAATCGGTGGCTCGCACATCCTTGGTCAGTGCGCCGATGGAAATCCGGTCCACGCCCGTGGCGGCAATCGTCTTGACGGTATCGAAATTCACGCCACCCGATACCTCCAGCACCGCCCGGCCGGCCGTCAGCCGCACGGCATCGCGCATGGCGTCGAAGGCGAAATTATCGAGCAGGATCGATTCCGCCCGATGCGCCAGCGCCGTTTCAAGCTGTTCGAGCGTCTCCACTTCAATCTGGATCGGCACCCCGGCATTCAACGCAAGCGCCGCATCCATTGCCGCGCCCACGCCACCCGCCGCGGCAATATGGTTTTCCTTGATGAGAATGCCGTCGTAAAGCGCCAGCCGCTGGTTGGCGCCGCCACCGACCCGCACCGCGTACTTCTGCGCCAGGCGCAAACCCGGCAAGGTCTTGCGGGTATCGAGAATCCGCGCCCGCGTTCCTTCAATTGCATCCACATATCGACGGGTCGCGGTCGCCACTCCCGACAACATCTGCAGGAAATTCAGCCCATTGCGCTCCGCGGTCAACAGCGCGCGCGCCGGCCCGTGCAGGATAACCACAGGCGTATTGGCGCTCATCCGCGACCCTTCCCGATACAGCCATTCAATGCGAATCGATTCGTCCACTCGGCGCATGACGGCCTCGAACCAGGGAACGCCGCACAACACAGCCTCTTCACGAACCGTGATACGCGCCGTACGCCGTGCGGTGGCGGGCACGAGAAGTCCGGTCCGGTCGCCATCGCCGATGTCTTCCGCCAGCGCATCGGTGACGTTGCGCTGAAGCGCCTGATCGAATGCTTCACCGTATAAAGCCCGGATTTCTTCAAACAAGGGAGAAACCAACTGACTTGCCACGCTCTCAACCTTCGCCACCATTACGCCGCTCCTACGTTTGAAAACAACGAAACATCCTTCGCGAGGTCACCGCTCGCCTGGACACGCTTCTTGTGACGGGCAGCGAAATCGAGCATGCGGTCGATCGGCAGCCGCGCGCGCGCCGCGATCTGCGAATCGACGAAAATTTCGTTGTGGCCACGCTCCAGCACGGCCGCCAGATTCGCCAGCCCGTTCATCGCCATCCACGGGCAGTGCGCGCAGCTCTTGCAGGTCGCGCTGTTCCCGGCCGTCGGCGCTTCGATAAACTCCTTGTCCGGCGCAGCAAGCCGCATCTTGTGCAGGATCCCGAGATCCGTCGCGACGATAAACCGCTTCGCATCAAGCCGCACCGCCGCGTCAATCAACTGCGTGGTGGAACCCACCACGTCGGCCAATGCCACCACCGCTTCCGGCGATTCCGGATGAACGAGGATCTTTGCATCGGGATACTCGGCACGCAGAAGATCGAGTTCGATGCCTTTGAACTCATCGTGGACAAGACACGAGCCTTGCCACGACAACATGTCTGCGCCGGTTTTCTTCTGGATATAACCACCAAGATGCCGGTCAGGCGCCCAGAGGATCTTTTCACCGCGTGCGTGCAGATCCGCAACGATCTCCAGCCCGATCGACGATGTCACCATCCAGTCCGCCCGCGCTTTCACTGCAGCGCTCGTATTCGCGTAGACCACAACAGTGCGGTCGGGATGGGCGTCGCAGAAAGCGGAAAACTCGTCGGCGGGGCAACCCAGGTCGAGGGAACACGTGGCGTCGAGATCGGGCATCAACACACGCTTTTCAGGGCTCAGGATTTTTGCCGTCTCGCCCATGAAACGCACGCCGGCCACGATCAGCGTCTGTGCCGCGTGATCGCGCCCGAAACGCGCCATTTCAAGCGAATCCGCGACGCAACCACCGGTTTCGTCGGCGAGCTCCTGCAACTCGGCATCGACATAATAATGCGCAACCAGCACCGCTTTCTCGCGCACGAGCAACGCTCGGATACGCTCCTTCAACTCGCGCTTTTCCTCGCGCGAAGGGGCGTCCGGCACTTTCGCCCACGCCTGGCCGATGCCGCATGTCAGTCCCTGCGGCCGGTCGTATTCGACGCTTTTAATCGCCTGCTCCATCGCTTCCTCGTCTCCGTTGCTCATCGATACGTCGTGAATACTGTGGCCCAAAACGACAAAACCCCGCCAGAGCGGGGTCTTGTGACGTCATCAAATTTTAACGGATATCGATGACGAAGGTCTGCGGTGTGAAACTGTCAGGCGTAGCGTCGCAGCCGTGACGCGAAGTCCTGCAGCGCCTTGATCCCGCTTTGCTCAGCCCGATGACACCAGTCCTGCAGTTGCGCGAGCAGTTGTTCACGCGACGCATTGGAACGGTCCCACATGGCCGACAAGTCCTGACGCAATTCAATAAACGTACGCAACTTGTGGTTATCGGAGAAAAGCGCCGGCAACTGCTGGCGTTGCGGTTCGTCCAGACCCGCCTCTTCCTTGTGCGCCCACTTGCGGGCACCGCGCATCAGTTGGTACTTATCGGCGGAACCGCCTTCTTTCAGCTTCGACAATTCCTGACGATACGCACGCTTGAGCGTCTTCCCGTACCGCGCCATCACTTCATAGCGATTCGACAGAACGGCTTGCAGCGTGTCGTGATCGAGCACCGGCTTGGACGCCGACAGACGCGGCGTGGGTGCGATCTTCTTGACCTTGGCCAGCTTGAACGCCGACATGATGCGGATATACATCCAGCCGATATCGAATTCGTACCACTTGTTCGACAGCTTCGCCGACGTGGCGTACGTGTGGTGATTGTTGTGCAGTTCTTCGCCGCCGATCAGGATGCCAAGCGGGAAGATGTTCGTGCTGGCGTCAGCGGAATTGAAATTCCGGTAACCCCACCAGTGCGCGAGTCCGTTGACCACGCCAGCCGCCCAGAACGGAATCCAGATCATCTGCACGGCCCACACCGTCAGTCCGACCAGGCCGAACAGCGCCACGTCGATGACCATCATGATGCTGATGCCGAGAATGGGATAACGCGTGTAGACGTTGCGTTCCATCCAGTCGTTCGGCGTGCCATGACCGAACTTGCGCATGGTTTCTTCGTTCTTGGCTTCCGAACGATAAAGTTCAGCGCCTTCGAGCAAGACTTTCCAGATGCCGCGCGTTTGCGGGCTATGCGGATCTTCTTCGGTCTCGCACTTGGCGTGATGCTTGCGATGGATTGCGGCCCACTGTCCGGTCAACATGCCGGTGGTGGCCCAAAGCCAGAAGCGGAAAAAGTGGCTGACGACCGGATGCAGTTCCAGCGCGCGGTGCGCCTGGCAGCGATGCAAATAGACGGTTACGCCGATGATCGTGATGTGCGTCATCACGAGCGTGAACAGCAAGATCTGCCACCAAGAAAGGTCGAGCAATCCGTTGGCAAGAAATTCAAGCGATGAATTCAGCAAGGCAATTTACCTGAAAGGCGGAAAAAATAGCCGAACGAAAACAGGATCGACGGCTGTTGGGTGCATGAAAGGAATATGCACGTGGTTCGACGGCATTTTACTTCATGCGTTCCAAGTCTTTGTGTCGATTAGGGAAAATTTTGATTTCGCGCAGGGTCAGCAGGAAATTTGACCGTTAAATAGCGTTGTTGTTTAGTGCGGTAAACACGAATTTCCCGCTTTTGAAAGCTTTGGCCGGGGTCGCTTCTCGATTCCGCCGGCCAAAGCGAGCAAATATTGCTTATTCCTCTGCTGCGTCCTCAACGGCGGCTTCTTTTGCGGCAACCGGCAATCGTTCGAGCACAGCGGCGAAGAAGCCATCCGTGCCGTGCTTGTGCGGCCAGAGCTGCAGGTAGTCGCCCGTATCGAGGTCAATGCGCTGTTCAGCCAGCACCTCGCGCGCCGGAACCAGCTTGAACCCCGGATGCGTTGCCAGGAACTGGTTGACCACGCCCTCGTTTTCCGCTTCCAGCATGCTGCATGTTGCGTAGACGAGACGGCCGCCCACTTTCACCAGCCGCGCCGCGCTGGTCAGGATGGACAACTGCTTCGGCGTCAGTTCCGCGACCGAATCCGGCGACTGGCGCCATTTCAGGTCCGGATTACGACGCAGGGTGCCGAGACCGGAACACGGAGCATCGACGAGAACGCGGTCGATCTTGCCCGCGAGACGCTTGATCTTGGCGTCGTGTTCGCTGTCGATCAGCACCGGATTGACGTTCGACAATCCGCTGCGAGCCAGGCGGGGTTTGAGTTTGGCCAACCGGCGGTCGGACACGTCGAAGGCGTAGAGACGGCCCGTGGAACGCATCATTGCACCGAGCGCCAGCGTCTTGCCGCCCGCACCGGCGCAAAAATCGACGATCATTTCGCCGCGCCGGGGCGCCACCAGCGAGCACAAAAGCTGGCTGCCTTCGTCCTGCACCTCGATCCAGCCGTCCTGGAACGGCTGCAGGCGCGTCAGCGCCGGCTTGCCGGCTACGCGCACGCCAAATGGTGCAAACGGCATTTCGCCGGCGTCGATACCCGCTTCGGTCAGCGTCTTGATCACCAACTCACGCGTGGCCTTGATCGGGTTCGCGCGCAAATCGAGCGGCGCCGGGTAGTTCAGCGCGGCGGCCAGCAACGCGAGCTCTTCGGTATCGAAGCGCTTCGTCATGGCGTCGTAGATCCACTGCGGCAGGTTGGTCCGCACCCGCACCGGCAAGCTGCCCGGATCGATCTTCGACACCTGGTTGAGCCACTGGTATTCATCGGCGGAAATGAAGGGCTTGACCGCCGATAACCCCGCCGTCTGCATCAGGCCCAGCAAGGCGAGACGCCGTGCGAGGTTGCCGCTGCCGCTTTCGGCGAGATGCGAAAACTCCATCTTGCGGCGCAGGACGGCGAACACCGCTTCGGCGATAACCCCGCGCTCGTTGTGGCCGAGCTTCGGATGCGCGCGGAAAAAGCGGCTGGTGGCCGCGTCGGCCGGGCCGCTGAAGCGTAAAACGTCAGCCAGCAACGTCTCTGTTTGTCCTATCAAAAATCCATGAAGCCTCATACGCCCTCCCCGGCAATGTCGGCAAAGAGCCATTGCGGCTCTGGTGGCGTGAGCACGACGCGCTCGCCGTCGATGGCAAGACGCCCTTCGACGAACCAGCGCACCGCGCGTGGGTAAATAATGTGTTCGACCGCCAGCACCCGCGAAGCGAGCGCTGCGGCGTCGTCGCCGGCCATGACCGGCACCGCCGCCTGCGCGACGATAGGTCCATGATCCAGCGTCGGCGTGACAAAATGCACGCTTGCGCCGTGCACGCGAACGCCGGCATCGAGCGCTTGCTGGTGGGTTTTGAGGCCCGGAAAGCACGGCAGCAGCGACGGGTGAATGTTCAGCATGCGGCCCGCGTAGCGATCGACGAAAGCATCGGTCAGCACGCGCATGAAACCCGCGAGCATGACGAGATCGGGCTCGAAGCCGTCGATACAGCGTGCAAGCGCCTGATCGAAGGCGTCGCGCGTGGTGAAATCACGGTGATCTATGACAGTTGCCGGAATGCCGTTTTCCGCCGCGAACGCAAGCCCGGCGGCGTCCGGCCGATTCGATATGACAGCGGCCACCCGCGCCGGCCAGCCTTCGCGCGCGCAAGCCCGCACGACGGTTTCCATGTTGGTTCCCCGCCCGGAAATCAGGATGACGATTTTTTTCATCCGCGGATTTTATCATTCGATGCTGTCAAAACCCGGCGAATCCGCCCGACCCGCGGTGGGCTAGGCCTCCGTCCTGTGCTGTGAGCGTTTATAATCGAACGCTTTGCGGCGTTGCCAGCTTCGCGCTGCATCGGCCCTGCATTACTGTATTTAGCCCACTTAACCGCCAACCGCCGACCCAACCGCTATCGTGAGAGTCTTTCGCGGCCTACCCAATGCCGAAAGCCGCGCGCCCTGTGCGCTGACCATCGGCAATTTCGACGGTGTCCACCGTGGCCATCAAGCGCTGCTCGCCCACGTGCGCGCCGCCGCGGACGCCCGCGGACTGCCGGTCTGCGTGATGACCTTCGAGCCGCATCCCCGCGAATTCTTCAATCCCGCCGGCGCACCGCCCCGCATCGCCATGCTGCGCGACAAGCTCGAAGCGCTGCGCACCAACGGCGTGGATCGTGTGGTGGTCGAACATTTCAATCGCACTTTCGCCGGCCAGCCGCCGGATACGTTCGTCGAAAACGTGATCGTGAACGGCCTGCATGCACGCTGGGTGATGATCGGCGACGACTTCCGCTACGGCGCGAAACGCGCCGGCGATTTCGGATCGCTGCAAGGCGCCGGACGCAAGCACGGCTTTGAAGTCGAGCAGATGGCGACCGTCGCGGACCTGAACGGTGCGCGCATTTCGAGTTCAGGCGTGCGGGCGTCGCTGGTGGCAGGCGATCTCGATGCCGCCCGGCTCGCGCTCGGACGCCCCTATGTCATCAGCGGCCACGTGGTCCACGGGCAAAAACTCGGCCGCGATCTCGGCTTTCCCACGCTCAACATGCCGATCGCCCACAAGCGGCCGGCGCTCGCAGGCATCTTCGTCGTGCGTGTGCATGGACTCGGACCGGAACCGCTCCCGGGCGTGGCCAGCCTGGGACTGCGCCCGACCGTGGACGATTCCGGCCGCGTGCTGCTCGAGACCTTCGTGCTCGACTGGCATGGCGACGCGTACGGCAAGCTGGTGCGCATCGAATTCCTGAAAAAGCTGCGCGACGAGGAGAAGTACGTGGACCTCGAAACGTTGACGGCAGCCATCGCCCGCGACGTGACCAACGCCCGGGCGTATTTCGCTGCGGATGTGAACTCAAGTGGCCGCGACAGCGGGTTCGCCACCTCGGCCACCGACCGAATTAGGTGAGCGCGTGGCGCCGGGTGCCTGAAGTTTCCGATCAAGCTCCCGACGCGCTGCCCGCTGCCTCGCACAATACGCACCTTCGCACGCACCTTCGAGCCCGTTCCCGAGCTTGCCTGCCCGGAACCGCCGCCTCATCGAACACATATCGAGTCATCCATGAGCAACAAGAAAGAAGCCAAGCCCCAGTCGAAATATCCGGTCAATCTGCTGGATACGCCGTTCCCCATGCGCGGCGACTTGCCCAAGCGCGAGCCGCAATGGGTGAAGGAATGGCAGGACAACAAGATCTACGAGAAGATCCGTTCCGCCAGCAAGGGCCGCAAGAAGTTCATCCTGCACGACGGGCCGCCGTATGCGAACGGCGACATCCACCTCGGCCACGCGGTGAACAAGATCCTGAAAGACATGATCGTGAAGGCGCGCAACCTGGCGGGCTTCGACGCGGTCTATGTCCCCGGCTGGGACTGCCACGGCATGCCGATCGAAATCCAGATCGAAAAGCAGTTCGGCAAGTCGCTGCCGGCGCGCGAAGTGATGGAAAAAGCGCGCACCTACGCGAGCGCGCAGATCGAAAAGCAGAAGGTAGGCTTCCGGCGCCTGGGCGTGCTCGGCGATTGGGACAATCCGTACAAGACGATGAATTTCACCAACGAAGCGGGCGAAATCCGCGCGTTGGGGAAGATCCTCGAGAAGGGCTATGTGTATCGCGGGCTGAAGCCGGTGAACTGGTGCTTCGACTGCGGTTCTGCGCTGGCTGAAGCCGAAGTCGAGTATCAGGACAAGGTCGATCCGACCATCGACGTGCTGTTCACTTTCGCCGAGCCCGAGAAAACCGCTCAAGCGTTCGGCTTGAACGCAATGCCGAAGCAGGAAGGCGGCATCGTGATCTGGACGACGACCCCGTGGACCATCCCCGCGAACCAGGCGCTCAATGTGCACCCGGAGATTGTCTATAGCCTCGTCGATACGGAAAAAGGCCTGCTGATCCTGGCCGAAGATCGCGTGGAAGAATGCCTGAAGCAGTACAGTCTCACGGGTTCGACCATCGCGACGACGACGGGCGCGAAGTTGAGCGGCGTGCGCTTTCATCATCCGCTGAGCGCGGCGCATCCCGGCTACAAGCGCACCGCGCCCGTGTATCTGGGCGAGTACGTCACGACCGAAAGCGGCACGGGGATCGTGCATTCGTCGCCGGCGTATGGCGTGGAAGACTTCGTGTCGTGCAAGGCGCATGGCATGACCGACTCGGACATCATCAACCCGGTGATGGGCGATGGACGGTATATCGAGTCGTTGCCGCTGTTCGGCGGACTTTCCATCTGGGAAGCGAATGACCAGATCGTTGAAGCCCTGCGCGGTGCACATTCCCTGCTGAAAACCGAGAAGTACACGCACAGCTACATGCATTGCTGGCGCCACAAGACGCCGATCATCTATCGGGCGACGTCGCAGTGGTTCGCCGGCATGGACGTGAAGCCCAACGATACGTCGCGCACACTGCGCGAAACCGCGCTGGAAGGCATCGAGAACACGGCGTTCTTCCCGGCATGGGGCAAACAGCGGCTCTACAGCATGATCGCGAACCGGCCGGACTGGACGCTGTCGCGGCAACGCCAGTGGGGCGTGCCGATGGCGTTCTTCGTCCACAAGGAAACCGGCGAACTGCATCCGCGTACGCTGGAGTTGCTCGAGGAAGTGGCCAAGCGCGTGGAAGTCAGTGGCATCGAAGCGTGGCAAACGCTCGATCCGGCTGAACTGCTCGGCAACGAAGCCAACATGTACGAGAAGAATCGCGACACGCTCGACGTGTGGTTCGATTCCGGCACGACGCATTGGCACGTGCTGCGCGGCTCGCACAAGGATTCGCTGCAATTCCCGGCTGACTTGTATCTGGAAGGCTCGGACCAGCATCGCGGATGGTTCCATTCGTCGTTGCTGACCGCGTCCATGCTCGACGGCCGCCCGCCGTATAACGCGCTGCTTACGCACGGCTTCACCGTCGATGGCGAAGGCCGCAAGATGTCGAAGTCGCTCGGTAACGGCATCGATCCGCATGAAGTGTCGAACCGGTTGGGCGCGGAAATCATCCGCTTGTGGATTGCATCGACGGATTATTCGGGCGAACTCGCGATCTCCGAAGAGATCCTGAAGCGCGTGACGGAGACGTACAGGCGGATTCGCAATACGTTGCGTTTCCTCCTGTCCAATCTCTCCGATTTCGACTTCGAGCAACATGGACGGCCGGTGGAAGACTGGCTCGAAATGGATAAATACGCTGTCGCCCTCGCGCAGAACCTGCAGGACGACGTGCTCGCGCATTACGAGAAGTTCGAGTTCCACCCGGTTGTCTCGAAGCTTGCTACGTTCTGCTCGGAAGACCTCGGCGGGTTTTATCTCGATGTGCTGAAGGACCGGCTTTACACCATGAAGCCCGATTCGCGCGAACGCCGCGCGGCGCAGACGGTGCTGCATCACATCGCGCATGGTTTGCTGCGGCTGATCGCGCCGTATCTGTCGTTCACGGCGGAAGAGGCGTACAAGGTGCTCCAACCCGGCCGCGACACCATTTTCACCGAGGTTTATCACGCTTATCCGCAAGTGCCGGAAGCCGGTGAACTGCTCGACAAGTGGACGTTGATCCGCTCGGCGCGCAGCGACGTCACCAAGGCGCTGGAAGAAGCGCGCACAGCCAATCTGATCGGTTCGTCGTTGCAGGCTGAAGTGGATGTTCGCGCGAGCGGCGCGCGCTACAACGCACTGACCAGTCTCGGCGATGACCTCAGCTTCGTGCTGATCACATCGGCGGCGCGGGTGGTGAAGGTGGCGAGCGAAGCGGAAGAAGGCGTCGACGTGATGGCATCGACGTATCTGAAATGCGAGCGCTGCTGGCACTATTGCGACGACGTGGGGGCATCGGCGGAACATCCCGGATTGTGTGGCCGATGCATCACCAATCTCTTCGGCAACGGCGAAACGCGGAGCGCAGCATAATGGCGAGAACGATGCCGAAACAAACCCAAAGCAGTGGTTCACTCGCGCCGTGGCTGGGCGTGGCGCTGATCGTGATTCTCTTCGACCAGTTGTCGAAGATCGCGGTCGCGCGCGTGTTCACGTATGGCGAACCGCACGCGCTCACGCCGTTCTTCAACCTGTTCCTGATCTACAACCGCGGTGCGGCGTTCAGCTTTCTCGCCAGCGCGGGCGGCTGGCAGCGTTGGGGCTTCACGGCGCTGGGCGTGGTCGCGGCTATCGTGATCTGCTATTTGCTGAAACGCCATGGTACGCAACGGTTGTTCTGCACGGCGCTGGCGCTGATCATGGGCGGCGCGATCGGCAACGTGATCGACCGGATCGCTTATGGCCATGTGATCGACTTTTTGGATTTCCACATCAACACGTGGCACTGGCCGGCGTTCAATCTCGCCGACAGCGCGATCACCATTGGCGCCGTGCTGCTCGTATTCGACGAGTTGCGGCGCGTGCGCGGAGCGAAGTAATCTGTTTGAGGGAGGCATCGTTGGACACGGCAGAACTCGCAGGAAAGCATCTCGTACTTGGGCTGTCAGGCGGTATTGCGTGCTACAAGATCGCCGAACTCACGCGTTTGCTGGTGAAAGCCGGCGCGACGGTGCAGATCGTCATGACCGACGCCGCCACGCAATTCATCACGCCCGTCACCATGCAGGCGCTGTCCGGCCGTCCCGTGTACACGTCGCAATGGGACGCGCGGATTGCGAACAACATGGCGCATATCGATCTGTCGCGTGAAGCCGATGCAATCGTGATCGCGCCTGCTTCCACCGACTTCATCGCCAAGCTCGCGCATGGCAATTGCGACGATCTGCTCTCCACGCTGTGCGTCGCGCGCGATTGCCCGCTGCTCGTCGTGCCTGCGATGAACCGTCAGATGTGGCAGAACCCGGCAACGCAACGCAATGTCACGCAACTGCGTGGCGATGGCGTCCAAGTGCTTGGGCCCGATTCCGGCGCGCAAGCGTGTGGAGAAGTGGGCGATGGGCGGATGCTGGAACCATCGGCGACGTTTGAAGCGATCTGCGCGTTTTTTCAGCCGAAGATCTTGCAGGGACATCGCGTATTGATTACGGCGGGTCCGACCTTCGAACCGCTTGATCCAGTGCGCGGCATCACCAACCGTTCGTCCGGCAAGATGGGCTTCGCGCTCGCACGCGCCGCGGCTCAGGCGGGTGCAGATGTGCATCTCGTGGCCGGGCCGGTGGCGCTGGAAACGCCTTGGGGTGTTTATCGCGAAGACGTGCAGACCGCGCAGCAAATGCACGACGCCGTGATGCACGCCACGCCGGATGCGGACATCTTTATCGCAGTGGCGGCCGTCGCGGATTGGCGCGTCGATCACCTGAGCGAGCACAAGATCAAGAAGACCGCCGGTCAGCCGATGCCCACGTTCACGTTCGTCGAAAACCCGGACATTCTCGCGAGCGTCGCGCGTTTGCCGAACCCGCCGTATTGCGTCGGGTTCGCGGCGGAAAGCGGCGATCTCGAAGTGCATGGCGAAGAAAAACGCGCACGCAAGAACGTGCCGCTGCTGATCGGCAATCTTGGACCGCTGACCTTCGGCCTCGACGACAACGAAGTCGTGCTGTTCGAGGCATCAGGAATCACACGTCTGCCGCGCGCCGATAAAAAGCTGCTCGCGAAGTTGCTGATTGGCGAGATTGCGAAGCGCGCGCCACGCGGCGGTTCACTGCTGTCTTAGCCTGCTGGCTTAGCCCATTGCCATTGCTGTTGCCGAGACCATGACGACGAAACTCTCCGTACTCGATCAAACGCCGGTCATTCACGGCCATAGCACCGCCGACGCAATCGCGGCCACGCTCGATCTCGCGCGCCTCGCCGATGAGCTCGGCTACACGCGCTACTGGTGCGCCGAGCATCACGGGTTGCGCGGGGTATCGAATCCGTGCCCTGAGGTTTTGCTCGCGCGAATTGGCAGCATTACGCAGCGAATGCGCATTGGCTCGGGTGGCGTCATGCTGCCCTACTACAGCTCGTTCAAGGTCGCCGAACAGTTCCTGATGCTCGAAGCGCTGTTCCCGAATCGCGTGGACCTGGGCGTCGGGCGCGCACCCGGCGGCGATATGCGTACCGCGCAAGCAGTGGCCGCGGGTGACTACAATCGCGGCGATATTTTCCCGCAGCAAGTGGGCGAACTCGTTGGCCTGTTTGACGGCACGTTGCCCGAAGATCACCTCGCACATGGTGTGTTGCTGCAGCCGGAAATTGCGACGCGTCCCGAGTTGTGGATGCTCGGTTCCAGCGACTTCGGCGGCCTGCTCGCGGCGCAACTCGGCATTCGTTTCGCGTTCGCGCATTTTATTAACGCGCAATATGGCCACGCGGTGGCGGAGGCTTATCGCGAGAGGTTTGTATCGCGGAACGGTTCGAAACCCTATCTGGCCGCCGCTGTGTTCGTGATTTGCGCCGATACCGAAGCAGAAGCCGCCGCGCTGGAACGCGCAGTCGATCTGCGCCGCGTGCAGATGGCGTACGGGCTGAACATGCCGATTCCATCGATTGCTCAGGGTGCGGGCCAGGCATTCGGCGAACGCGAACTGAGCGTGATTGCGCGGGAAAAAAATCGCAGCATCATCGGCACGCCGGAGCGCGTGACCGAACAATTGCATGAACTCCAACAACGTTTCGATGCCGACGAACTCATCGTATTGACCGTTGCGGGAAGTTACCCCGCGCGCTTGCGCTCGTATGAACTGCTGGCTGAAGCCTTCGAACTCAACAAACAGAACTCATGAAACTCGACATCAAGATCCTCGATGCGCGCATGCGCGATTACCTGCCCGCCTACGCCACGCCCGGCAGCGCCGGACTCGATTTGCGTGCGTGCCTTGACGAAGCCATCACGCTCGAACCCGGCCAGACGGTGCTGGTGCCCACGGGCCTGGCGATTCATATCGAAGATCCGGGGTATGCGGCGGTGATTCTTCCGCGTTCGGGTTTGGGCCATAAGCATGGCGTGGTGTTGGGAAATCTGGTCGGGTTGATTGACTCTGATTACCAGGGCCAGTTGATGATCTCGACGTGGAATCGCGGTGCGACCGCGTTCACACTAAATCCGATGGAACGCCTCGCGCAAATGGTGATCGTGCCGGTGGTGCAGGCGACGTTCAATATTGTCGATGACTTCGCCCAGAGCGAGCGCGGCGCCGGCGGTTTTGGCAGCACGGGCAAGCACTGAGCTTTCGGGCCAGCTACAAGCGTTAAGTGCGGCAGGCTGCCGCGTACGTTCGAATAACCTGCCGCACGCGATCCTGCACCAGCGCGAGCGGCTCGTTTTTCAGCAGCCCGCGCCGCACCGCCCAATACTGCTCAGGCAAGAACTGGCTCAGCAAATTCTCCGGAATCTTCAGAGCGCTCAGATTGTCGAGCAGCGTTTGCGCAGCCGCGCCGATCTCCGCATCGGCCCAGTAATAACGCACGCGGTCGCTGTAACTGTAAGTGCGCAACACGCGTTGCTGCGCGGCATCGCCGTGATAATACTTTTCCCAGTAGCCAGGTTTGCTCAGCATCACGCGCTCGACTACGTCGCGTAGATTCGATCGCTGGTTTTCCGAAACCAATTGCGTTTCGATATCCGCCAACGCGTACAACGCCTCGCGCAATGCGAACGTCACGCCCGGACCAACCTTGAGAATGCGGAAGCCATCGCGGACCAAAGCGCTTAGCGCTTCGGGCGTTTGGTAATCGGTGGAATGTGCTTCGAAAACCATGCCGTGCAGATCACTCAACGCGCTCTTCAGCGACTCCGCACGCGCCGGCACATAGTCGATCACCTTCGTATGATCGAACTCCACACCCGGCTGCACGACCAATGCGATCACGCGCGACCATGTGTCCTCGACGCCGTGTTCTTTCCACGCTTGCCGATGGACCAACGCCGTTTCGATCGCGGCTTCTCGCGATGTCGGCTCGACTACTTCAAGCTCTTCCGCAGCACCGCCCGGCACCGGTACTTCGGTGCCGATCACATAGACCGGGCTCACGCTTAAACTGGCGCGCTTCACCGCCGCCTCGGCCACCGCGCACAAGCGCGCGGCCCGCGCTGCCACCACCGCGTCTGACAAGCGCTCGGGATCATCCGCGCACGACATGCTCGTGTCGAGGTGAATCTTCGTGAATCCCGCCGATGCATACGTGTCGATCAACGCATCGGCGCGTTGCATGGCTTCTTCGGCGGGAAGATGCCGCCATGCGTTCGGCCCGAGATGATCGCCGCCGAGGATCAGGTGCTCGTGAGGAAACCCCACGCGCTCGGCAATAGAACGAACAAAGTCCACGAAATCCACCGGCTTCATACCCGTGTACCCGCCGTACTGATCGACCTGATTCGATGTCGATTCGATCAGCAATGGCGTCTCGTCTTCCAACGCCTGCCGCATGGCCGCTTCCAGCACCCACGGATGTGCGGAACAAATCGAATAGATACCGGCCAACCACGCCGACGCCGGATGCGCATTGCTCAAACGCGAGACGATCGAATTCATGACATCACTCCGTGGTTGCCGTTGCCAGAAACGCGTCGAGTTCAGCGAACGTCGCCGTGCCTTCCATCGGGCCTTTCACGCCGACCGCTCGCGCACCGCTTGCGCTCGCATAGTTGAGCGCGGTCTCCACGTCCTGCCCTTGCGCGCGGCAACTGATGTACGTCGCGCCGAAACAGTCGCCCGCGCCGGTGGGATCGAGTTCCTGGACCTTGAACGCCTGACGATGCGTCTCGCCGTTGGCATCGAAGAAACTGCAGCCTTGCGCGCCGCGCTTGACCACCACCTCCTTCACGCCGCGCTTGAGCAGTTCATCGATCGCGCCGCGCTCCGACGTCGCGCTGGCCAGCAAGGTCACTTCGTGACCGCTCGGCAGGAAGACATCGGTGTAGTCGAGAATGAAATCGAGCGCATCGCGCATCTCGGGAATCCGAAGCATTTCCTTGCGGATGTTCGGATCGAAACTCACGGTGCCGCCGTTCGTCTTCACCGTTTCGATAGCCTGCTTCATCGCCTCGATGATCCTGAACGAGAACAGCGACGACCCCATCACGTGGAAATTCCCGCACTGCGCGAGCAGATCATCACGCAGGTTCGCCACCGACAACTGCGCCGACGCGCTGTTCGTAATGTTGTAGATAAAGTCGCGATCGCCGTCCTCGCGATATGTGACGAACGCGCTGCCGGTTGTCGCATCCTTCAGCACGGCGATACCGGAAACATCCACGCCGTCGCGGCGCAAGCGCTCGACGTTGAGCACGCCGAAATCGTCATCGCCCACGCAGCCGATCATCGCGCATGGGCTGCCGAGCTTCGCGACCTGATCGATGAAAATGGCCGGCGCGCCGCTCGCGAACGGACCAATGAGCGTGCCCGGTTCGCGAAAGCTCTGACCAATTTTAGTGGCCATGATCTCGACCAGGATCTCGCCCATCGCGACGATGGTGCCGGGCTTCCTGGATGTAACAGCGTTTGAGTTAGGCATGACGTTTCTTCGTTTGAACATCGATACACACCGCGACCAGGATCACGATGCCTTTCACGATGAGTTGTTGGAAGTACGGACTGAAGTCCATTGATTACGAAACTCAATAATTCCTTCCTGCCGCAGATGCACGACCAATCCGGCTTTGAGGATCATGATGAGTGCCGGCGGGTCGATGGCGTCATCCAGCACCAATCCGCCCAGACGGCTGAGGTGGCAGAAAGCCTCCCCATCGCCCCGCAACGCGGGTTGGTAAGCCACGACCACGATACGCTTTGCGTTCTTCAACGCGGCTTTGAATACACCTGCCAGACGTGGATCGGCGCACAGCAAATTGCCTTCACGGTCGATGCCGCTTGCCTCCAGCACCACCAGGTCCAGCGACAGCGCTGAGAGCGAGCGCTCGGCGTCCGGTCCGAGCAGCACGGTGGAATCGTCATCCAGCGAACCGCCGGTGAGGCGCAATTCGCAGCGCATGAAACGCTGGACGGTCGGCACCATGGCGATGTCGTTAAGCGTCAGCGCCAAGTTTGCGCGATCCGCGAGCAGCGGCAGCAGCTTGTGGGTGATCAGACCGGCGCCGATGAACACCGACGCGTGGTCATCGATGAAATCCGCCGCCATGCGCGCAATCGCCATGTCCGCGGCCTGCCGAGTTGCGCTCGCAGGCAGGGCAGCCAGCGCATTCTCACCGGGCCTCTGCGCGACGTAGCGCGCCTTGCCGAACGCCCGGATCAGGTAGCGTTGCTGCTCCAGATAGTTCAGGTCCGAGCGGATGGTGACGCTGGAGACATCGAACGCCGTCGCGAGTTCGTCGACGGAAACTTCCCCGCGCTTGCGGACAAGTTCGACGATACGCAAACGCCGATGAAGCGAATTCTTGTTGGCCAACACAGGCAGCACCACCTTTGCACTTTCGTTTCGAAAGATTCTAGTTTCGAAACGAAAGTCATGCAAAGTAGTTTATGGTCGGTGTTTACCCGCCCTGTCTACCGTTTTCTATACCAGAGCAGGTAGGTCGCAACCAGGACGACCATGAACGCAAGGCCGTAGACGAGCGTCATGCGGAATTCGTTCGTGAACGCGGTAGTGATCATGATCGCCGCCATCAGACCCGCGCCCAGCAAACTTCCGAACGGATGTAACACCATCCGGAAAGACGGCGCGGGCCCGTCATAGCGGGCGCGAAAAAACAGGTGCGTGACGAAGATCATCAGCCAGGCGAACATCGCGCCGAAGATGGCCAGCGACATCATCAAACCGAACGCCATCGCCGGCCAGAACGCGGTCAGGATCGTGGCGAGCGCAATGCCGCTGGTCGATAAAGACAGCGCAGCGGTGGGCACGCCGTTCGCGCTCAGACGCCCGAAACGCGCCGGTGCATAACCCGCCCGCGACAGGCTGAACATCATGCGCGTGGTGATGTAGAGCTGGCTGTTCATCGCGGAAAGCGCTGCGATGAGCACCACGAAGTTGATCACGCCCGCGGCGAACGGGACGTGCGTGGCCGCCATCACTTTGACGAACGGGCTTTCGTCGGTGCTTGCCTGCGTCCACGGAACGATTGCGAGCATCAAGGCCAGCGTGAGGAGATAGAACAGCACCAGCCGGAACACAGTCGAGCGAAAAGCCCGAGCCACGGCGCGTTGGGGATCGCGTGCTTCGCCCGCTGCAACCGCGATCGTCTCGATGTTCAAGTAGCTGAAGATGGACACGATCACCGCGAACCACATGCCCTTCACGCCGTGCGGAAAGAATCCGCCGTGCGCCGTGAAGTTATTCAGCCCGACGCCAGATGACACCGGCGCGCCATACACGAACGCCGCACCGAGCAGAATGAACGCGACAATCGCGACGATCTTCAGCATCGAAAACGCGTACTCGATCACGCCGTACACCTTGACGCTTGCGGCGTTCACGCCAATCAGCGCAACAGAAAAACCAACGATCCAGTACCAGCCCGGCACGTTCGCGAACCAGTACTTCATGAACACGGCGACCGCGCTGACCTCGGTGCCGACCGCGAACACGACCGCCGACCAGTACGCGTACCGCACGAGATATCCCGCGAGCGGCCCTATGTAGAACTCCGCATACGCACCGAACGACCCGGAAGTCGGATGCGCGACGGTCATCTCGGCAAGCGCGCCCATCAGCAACAAGGCGATCAGCGCACCTATCGCGTAGCTCACCAACACACTCGGCCCGGCGAAACCGATCGCGAAACCGCTGCCTAAAAAGAGCCCCGTTCCAATCGCCCCGCCGATAGCAATCATCGACATTTGTCCGGCGGTCAAACTCCGGTGCAGCCCCTTCTCCCGTTCGACAATGGTCTCGAACGACCCACGTTTAAAGCTCAAATCAACCTCTTGAAGTCGTTATCCGCAACAAACGCGGACGCAAAAAAACGAGGCGGCGCGGGAAACTTCCCCGCGCCGCCTCGCCGATGATGACACACCTCAAGCGCGTGTCACCTGACTTCAGTCATCGCTTCCTACGCACTCATTCAACCTCGACCGCTTCCGGATTCGGATTGCGCGGCACCGGGCTTTCATCGAACGTGAGCGCAACCTTGTCGTTCTCGTCAACGTCTACCGTCACCCGACCGCCCGACATCAGCTTGCCAAACAGCAGTTCGTCCGCCAGCGCACGACGAATCGTGTCCTGGATCAGGCGCTGCATCGGACGTGCACCCATCAGCGGATCAAAACCGTGCTTCGCCAGATGCGCGCGCAAGCCGTCGGTGAAGACCGCGTCGACCTTCTTTTCATGCAACTGATCTTCCAGTTGCATCAGGAACTTGTCGACCACACGCATGATGATTTCTTCATCCAGCGAGCGGAAGCTGATGATCTGGTCCAGACGATTGCGGAACTCAGGCGTGAACATCCGCTTGATATCGGCCATTTCGTCGCCGGTTTCCCGACGATTCGTAAATCCGATCACCGACTTCTGCATCGCTTCGGCGCCCGCGTTCGTCGTCATGATGATGATGACGTTGCGGAAATCCGCTTTACGACCGTTGTTGTCGGTCAGCGTGCCGTGGTCCATGACCTGCAGCAGCACGTTGTAGATGTCCGGATGCGCCTTTTCGATTTCATCGAGCAACAGCACGCAATGCGGCTTCTTCGTGACGGCTTCAGTCAGCAAACCGCCTTGATCGAACCCAACATAACCCGGCGGCGCGCCAATCAGCCGGCTGACCGCATGACGCTCCATGTACTCGGACATGTCGAAGCGCAGCAATTCGATACCCAGCGTGAACGCCAGTTGCTTCGCCACCTCGGTCTTGCCGACACCCGTCGGACCCGAGAACAGGAACGCGCCAATCGGCTTGTCCGTCTTGCCGAGACCCGCCCGCGCCATCTTGATGGCGGCAGCGAGTGCATCGATAGACTGATCCTGGCCAAACACCACGCTCTTCAGGTCACGATCGAGCGTCTGCAACTTGCTGCGATCGTCCTGCGACACGCTTTGCGGCGGGACGCGCGCGATCTTCGAAATGATCTCTTCGATCTCGTTCTTGCCGATAGTCTTCTTCTGCTTCGACTTCGGCAGGATGCGTTGCGCCGCGCCCGCTTCGTCGATCACATCGATAGCCTTGTCCGGCAGATGACGGTCCGTGATAAAGCGTGCCGACAACTCAGCCGCCGCGGACAGCGCACCCGACGAATACTTCACGCCGTGATGTTCTTCGAAACGTGACTTGAGACCGCGCAAAATGGCGATGGTCTGCTCGACCGTCGGCTCGGCAACGTCGACCTTCTGGAAACGACGCGACAACGCTGCGTCTTTTTCAAAGATCCCGCGATATTCCGTGAACGTGGTCGCGCCGATGCACTTCAACTGACCCGACGACAACGCCGGCTTCAGCAGATTCGATGCATCCAGCGTCCCGCCCGAAGCTGCACCCGCGCCAATCAGCGTGTGAATTTCGTCGATGAACAGCACCGCGTGCGGGCGTTCCTTCAACTCTTTGAGCACCGTCTTGAGGCGTTGCTCGAAGTCGCCCCGGTATTTTGTACCGGCCAGCAATGCGCCCATATCGAGCGAATACACTTGGGCGTCCGCAAGAATGTCCGGCACTTCGCCGCGCGTGATGCGCCAGGCAAGCCCTTCGGCAATGGCGGTCTTACCCACGCCAGCCTCACCGACCAGCAGCGGATTGTTCTTTCTGCGACGGCACAGCACCTGCACCACACGCTCGACTTCCAGTTCGCGGCCAATCAGCGGATCGATCTTGCCGTCTTTCGCGAGCTGGTTCAGGTTCTGCGTGAACTGCGCAAGCGGCGTTTCCTTTTGCGCAGCCGCATCTTCCGCTTCGGGGTTCGCGTCGCTGCTGGCCTTCGCGGCGTCGCCCGTATTCGTCTTCGCGATGCCATGCGAGATGAAATTGACGACGTCGAGGCGCGTCACTCCCTGCTGTTGCAGGTAGTAGACGGCGTGTGAATCCTTTTCACCGAAGATAGCGACAAGCACGTTCGCGCCAGTCACTTCCTTCTTTCCATTCGATGTTGATTGCACATGCATGATCGCGCGCTGAATCACGCGCTGAAAACCAAGCGTCGGCTGGGTATCGACATCGTCCGTGCCGGGCACGGTCGGGGTGTTGTCGTGAATGAAATTGCGCAGGTTTTGACGCAAATCTTCAATATTTGCTGCGCATGCGCGCAACACTTCAGCCGCGGTCGGGTTGTCCAACAAGGCCAGTAAAAGATGCTCGACCGTAATGAACTCGTGCCGCGCCTGACGTGCTTCCATAAACGCCATGTGCAGACTGACTTCCAGTTCCTGGGCAATCATGCTTCCTCCATCACACACTGCAGCGGATGACCCGCTTGCCTCGCGTGGCTAACGACTTGCTCAACTTTGGTCGACGCGATGTCCCGCGTATAGACCCCACAAACTCCCCTGCCTTCGCGATGAACCTTCAGCATGATTTGCGTCGCAGTCTCACGATCTTTATTGAAATGTTCCTGCACGACGAACACGACGAATTCCATCGGCGTGAAGTCGTCATTCAGCAGCACCACTTTGTACATGGACGGCTGTTTCAGCTTTTGTTCCTGCCGCTCCAGTACGGTGCCATCCTGCTCGTTGGGATTGATCGCCATACGCCCATTCTAAACAACTCGGACAGGCTCGCCATCTCGCCAAAACTCCGTTCGCCGTGAGAACCGAACGGTGTCGCCGCACACTTCGCGCAACCTGTCGCTTGCTGAATTCCGCCGACCTTTGTGATACGGGCCGGCCCTCTTGAAACATCGTTGAATCCAGTATCGCACAGCTCTTAAAAAAACGAATTTTCCACTCGGACGCAGCCTGTCTTGGGAACCGCATTGCGCACCGCATTGGCCCCATTCCCGCTACGACTGACCAGGTCATCCATTCGCGCGAAGCAATTGTTCGAAACATTCGTGCGACCTGCTCCTGCAACCCGCTGCGGCAACTGGCTCTGGCCGCCCGCTGCCGGTACTCCTCATGTGCGTCGATTATGCGACTTTTCAAGATGGCGTGCTTGTGCGGCGGGATACGCGCAAAGCGGGAAAAACCCTTGAAATGAGGTCTTTACAACGTCTTTACGACCATCTCAAAATTTTCTTGACACTTGATTTAAGAGATTAAACAATCAAATTGGCACTTTTTTCCGAAGCGTTTCAGGTGGAGAAGGGCCGCGGTGAGCTTGTGAGGAGGGGGCGGTCCACATTGTGGGTTGCCAAGCTTTTCGAGCGTGCTCGTGGTAGCGACGAGAGTGAGGGGAAGTGATGTCAACTGGTACGGTCAAATGGTTCAACGACGCGAAAGGCTACGGATTCATCACGCCCGATGAAGGCGGCGAGGATCTGTTTGCTCATTTCTCGGCGATACAGATGAATGGTTTCAAGACTCTCAAGGAAGGCCAGAAGGTCAGCTTTGAGATCGTCCAGGGACCCAAGGGCAAACAGGCGTCGAACATCCAGGAATCTGCTGCCTGACCGTTCGATAGCGCGCTGTCCTCAAAACCCGGCATTGCGCCGGGTTTTTTTGTTTGTGCATCGTGAACAGGAAGAGCCGGGACGCCTCTTGGCTCTTTGGCTATTTGTGCTTGCCAATTCCGACATTGCTCAATCGGAACTCCATGGCCGGATGGGAAACCCGAAATTTGGCCGCCATTACATTGATAAAGTGCGTCAGCGGCATTTTTTCGGTGTTGTGCTCCGCCTTATATGCATCGATTACGCGCCGTCCCAGCGATTCAATGAGCTGTTGCGGCATCAACAGTTCGGCAGCAAACCGGTTTGCCTCGGACTCGTAACTGTTCCAATAGGATTCACTGCGATTCATGGTGCTTTTGTCGTCGATAAATTCGTGGCGGTCGGCGGATCTGTGCATGCAAAAGTGCGCTATTTCGTGAGCCAGGGTGAATCGACGCCTTGGGCCATAGGCATTTTCCGCCGGATTGATCCAGATCTCGGCAGGCCCTTCCTGGTTCAGCGTTATCTTGCCGATGGTGTTAGCGGCGCCGGGATCCGCATGCTCGGTCACCTTGATCTGGAGCAATCTTGCGATTTCGTCGACTTCGATTGGCGGTGCGAACTCCACCATGTCGTAACGGCGCTCGGCCATCAAAAATGCCGCCAACGCTGCAGTGGTCCGCAAGATAGGTACAGCGGAAACGATCGTCATATTCTTTCCTCCCAAACGGTCTAGGCGCTTTCCAAATCGCTGGCTATGCGCGACAGCGCATCACGTTCGCTACGCGCACGCGCCCTACGCTGGTCTGCGTTGTCCAGTTGCGCACGCATCACTTCCCTGAGCTTCTCCTTTACCTGATCTTCGAAATGCTGGACCACTTCGGCGTTCTTCATGACTTCTTTCACGACTTCTACAGCGCACCCGTTGGTGCGGGCCATTTCGGCCACCAACGCTGCAAAGGCGTCCGCGACGTGACGTTCTTTCTCCATGGCGAAATGCTGCGTGAATATCAAACCCGCCATGGTCAGGAAAACGGCAACGGCCGCGATCATGAGTGTCGAATAGACGATATAGGTGTTTGCAATGGAAATTGCATCGACGCCATTCGCCAGGCTGCTTGCACTAAAACGATTTATCAGCGTGAACGCGACAACACCCCCGATCACGCCACCCGCGAGGCCGCCAAGCAAACCGCGCGTTTCTTTCGCGAGCCAGCGGGCGAACACGATATTCAGGTTCGAATTTTGGTGAGGCATAGGCGTGTCCAGCGAGGCGAACTGTATAAAAACACATAGGTTGTCCAGCAATTCGAGGGTATCACTCCGCTGCAGTGAAACACTCGCTTGCGACAAGTTTTGACAGAGCTGTGCAAAGTGGCGCCAATCGCGTTCGCATTGCCCATGAAAAAAGCCCCGGGCGAGCTGCTCGCACCGGGGCGTTCCCTGAAGCCTGGCCGAACTTACATGTTTTCGATCAGCACCTGCCCGAAGCCCGAGCATGAAACCTGCGTCGCCCCTTCCATCAAACGCGCGAAGTCATACGTCACGCGCTTTTTCAAAATCGACGCTTCCATCGACTTGATGATGATGTCCGCCGCTTCAGTCCAGCCGAGATGGCGCAGCATCATTTCCGCCGACAGGATTTCCGAACCCGGATTCACGTAGTCCTTGCCCGCATATTTCGGCGCGGTGCCGTGCGTCGCTTCGAACATGGCCACCGAATCCGACATATTCGCGCCCGGAGCAATGCCAATACCGCCGACCTGAGCGGCGAGCGCGTCCGAAACATAATCGCCGTTCAGGTTCAGCGTGGCGATCACGTCGTACTCAGCGGGGCGCAGCAGGATCTGCTGGAGGAACGCATCCGCAATCACGTCCTTCAGCACGATGTCTCCGCCCTTCGGGCTCTTGATCTTCATCCACGGGCCGCCGTCGATCAGTTCCGCACCGAACTCCTTCTGCGCCAGCGCATAGCCGAAATCACGGAACGCCCCTTCCGTGTATTTCATGATGTTGCCCTTGTGCACGAGCGTGACAGTGTTGCGATTGTGATCGATGGCGTACTGGATCGCCTTTCGAACCAGGCGCTCCGTGCCTTCACGCGACACCGGCTTGACACCGATGCCCGACGTGTCCGGGAAGCGGATCTTCGTCACGCCCATTTCTTCACGCAGGAACTTGATGACCTTCTTCGCTTCTTCCGACTCGGCCGCCCATTCGATGCCGGCGTAGATGTCTTCCGAGTTCTCGCGGAAGATGATCATGTTGACCTTTTCCGGCTCGCGCACCGGCGACGGCACACCCTTGAAATACTGCACCGGGCGCAGGCAGACATACAGGTCGAGTTGCTGGCGCAGCGCGACGTTCAACGAACGGATGCCACCGCCAACCGGCGTGGTAAGCGGCCCTTTGATGGAGACGACATATTCCTTCAGCACGTCGAGCGTTTCATCCGGCAGCCAGACGTCCGGGCCGTACACCTTGGTGGCCTTCTCGCCCGCGAAGATTTCCATCCAGTGGATCTTCTTCTTGCCTGCATAGGCTTTTTCCACGGCAGCGTCCACGACCTTGATCATCACCGGCGTGATGTCAACACCCGTCCCATCGCCTTCGATAAAAGGGATGATCGGCTGGTCGGAAACATTGAGCGAGTAATCCGCATTAACGGTGATCTTGTCACCGCCCGTCGGAACCTTGATGTGCTGATACGGCATGGTCGACTCCAAAGATGGCTAGGCTAGCTAACTACAGAAATGCGAAGAATACGTTCGGAAATTCGGCGAAAAGCAGATGAGCGAACGGTGACCGGACTACCAGCGCTAGTGCCGGCGCGGTGCCCGAGGCGACCAGAAGGGTATTCTAGCCCACGGTGCGGAACGCCTGCCCGGCACCCGTTTCGCCGCATTGCAACAAAATGGTGCGCGTGGGCGCGGTCCGAAGATTGTCCGTTGATGGCGTTTGCGCGCTGCGGCCGCGACCGACTGCTGCTTGATTTCAGTCTTATGTCTTATATAAGACTTGATGTTTCGGATTATGCATTAATATCGCGCCATCCGCCATAGCCGGATTCCCGCGCTGCGCTTGATTGCAGCCTCGTTTCCTTAGCGCGTTTCCTCATCGATTTCCCCGCCATGCCGCTGCTTGCTCTTAACAAACCATTCGGCACGATCTGTCAATTTTCGCCGCACGAGAAGCACCCTTCGCTAGGCGTTTGGGTCAAGACGCCCGGCGTTTATCCGGCCGGCCGACTGGACACCGACAGCGAAGGCCTCCTGCTGCTCACCGACGATGGCGCGCTTCAGGCGCGTATCGCCGAGCCGCGTCCAAGCTGGTCAAACGATATTGGGCACAAGTGGATGGCAAGCCCGACGCGGCCGCTCTCGAGCGTCTCGCCGCGGGTGTGGACCTGGGTGACTTCGTGACGCGGCCGTGCGGCGTGAAGCGGGTTGAACCCGTGGAATGGGTGGACCAGCTTTGGCCACGTAACCCGCCTATCCGTTATCGCGCCGCCATTCCAACCACCTGGATCGAACTGTCGATCAGCGAGGGCCGTAATCGGCAGGTGCGTCGAATGACCGCAGCTGTCGGATATCCAACACTGCGGCTGGTGCGCGTGGGTATCGGCGCGCTGGATATATTCAGTCTCGGACTGGCGCCGGGCGCATCGATCGAACTGCCGCCGCGCGCGCCGTGGAATGGCATCGTTTGAGCGTAACGTTTCATCCAGAGCCAGACATTACAAATTTATTTCGCCTTGCAAACAATCATCGCTGCACGATTGCCGAAAAAACACGTCAACGGACTTCCGACGTGCGGCGTTATTCGCTGCAGATGCCTTAAAACCGCCATCCGGCATTAGCGAAGGACCGCAACACACAGCCAGCATTCGAAGGCTTTATGTAAGGTTCAAGCGCTCGCAGCGGGATCGAAGTTTTGTTCGATCCCCCTGTCAACCAAAAGGTGGATGGCTCGTTTACCGTCATGACTCCATCGACCGGGTCACAAGGTTAAATCAAACTAAAGCTGAGGATTTACAACATGAACAAACTGATCGCTGCTCTCGTCGCTGGCCTGTTCGCAACGGCTGCATTTGCACAAGCTTCGGCCCCGGAAGCATCGGCTCCTGCAGCTGCTTCGACCGCTCACAAGGCAACGCACAAGAAGTCGACCCACAAGAAGGCTACGCACAAGAAGGCAGCTTCGGCTGCTGCTGCTTCGGCCGCGTCGGAGTAAGTTGGTAATAGATCGCGGTAACGCGACGCTACACCAAGCATTGCCGCCGCGAAAGCGGCATTGAAAGGCAGACACCCGCAAGGGTTTCTGCCTTTTTCTTTGGGTCTTTGAAATGCCCGTGGCTTGAGTCTGCGTGCACTTTTTGTCGGCGTGCGCCCGCTCAAGTAACATGCGCCAGTCTTCACCGATTCTTCAGCTAACCGGCTTCATCTCACCAGGAGTTTCGCCGTGCGTCTTTCATGGCTCTCGCCCCGTTCGGTTTCATCGTTTGATCTTGGGCGTCTCGTGCGCCGCGCGCTGGTTGCGTTCTCCGTTCCGCTCGTTTCGTTGATGGCGGTTGCACCGCTGGCAGCACACGCTCAACCGCTGCCCGCAGCAGCAGGAGAAATGCCGGCGGGTGCGAAAAAGCCCGCCGATTTCCCGCACACGAAACTCACCGCGGGCATGTATGTGATCGACGCCGCCGTTGCCGCGAACGATGCCGATCGCGAACAGGGCCTGATGTATCGCAAGAAGCTCGAGCCCAACGAAGGCATGCTGTTCGTCTTCAATGAGACGGCCGTCCACTGTTTCTGGATGAAAAACACCTTGATCCCGCTGTCCATCGCGTTCATGCGCGCGGACGGAACGGTCACGGATATCGACGAAATGCAGGCCGAGACGGAAAACAACCACTGCCCGCGCAATAACGGTGTGTACGCACTGGAAATGAGCAAAGGCTGGTTTGCATCGAAAGGGATTCAGCCGGGCATGCAGATCAAGGGGTTGCCTGCACCGCAATGACATGTGCCTCGGGCGGGGGTGATTGATCGCAGCGCGCTCCGCTCCTCCGGCGCCACTAGTGTCGCTCTTGACCAAAGCCGGCCGCCCGCTTTTTGCGCGCGCGCCGGCTTTTTGTTGTCTGAGACGTGCGGAACGCTGGACAGCGCCCGGAACGCCATCCACGCGTCATCAAAGATTCATCTTTTTCGCCGAGCTGGCAAGAATCCTGCAAAGACCTTCTCGACGCGCTATCCTGATAAACCAGCGAAGCGCTCGCCAAGCACGACAGAGCTTCGCTCCGGAGCCGCCGGCCAGGCCATTGTGCCCGGTTCGGGCTACCAAGCTCCAACCAATCAACAGGAGGTTCAAGTGCCCCGCAAGACTCCCATCGACCGCTATCGGAATATTGGTATCAGCGCTCATATCGATGCCGGCAAGACCACCACCACCGAACGCATTCTTTTCTATACCGGTGTGAATCACAAAATTGGTGAGGTTCACAACGGCGCGGCCACGATGGACTGGATGGAGCAGGAGCAGGAGCGCGGCATCACGATCACCTCCGCCGCCACCACGGCCTTCTGGAAAGGCATGGCGGGGAATTATCCGGAACACCGGATCAACATCATCGATACGCCGGGACACGTCGATTTCACCATCGAAGTGGAGCGCTCCATGCGCGTGCTTGACGGCGCCTGCATGGTCTACGACTCGGTCGGCGGGGTTCAGCCGCAATCCGAAACGGTCTGGCGCCAGGCCAACAAATACAAAGTGCCGCGCATTGCGTTCGTCAACAAGATGGACCGTGTGGGCGCCGACTTTTTCCGCGTGCAACGTCAGATCGGCGAGCGCCTGAAGGGCGTCGCCGTGCCCATGCAGATTCCCGTGGGCGCTGAGGAACACTTCCAGGGCGTGGTCGACCTGGTCAAGATGAAAGCAATCATCTGGGATGAAGCCAGCCAGGGCGTGCTGTTCGAATACCAGGACATCCCCGCGAACCTGGTCGCCACCGCCGAAGAATGGCGCGAGAAGATGATCGAGGCTGCAGCGGACGCAAATGAAGCGCTGATGGACAAGTACATTGGCGGTGAAGAAATCAGCGAAGACGAGATCAAGGAAGCCATCCGGGCGCGCACGCTCAGGAGCGAGATCGTCCCCATGTTCTGCGGCAGCGCGTTCAAGAACAAGGGCGTGCAGGCCATGCTGGATGCAGTGATCGACTATCTGCCGTCGCCGGCGGACATCCCCGCCATCAACGGCGTGGACGAGTACGACAAACACGCGGAACGTCATCCGACCGATGAAGATCCGTTCTCCGCGCTCGCGTTCAAGATCATGACGGACCCGTTTGTCGGCCAGTTGATCTTCTTCCGGGTGTATTCGGGCGTGGTCAATTCCGGCGATACGGTCTACAACGCGATCAAGGAGAAGAAGGAGCGGCTCGGCCGGATTCTCCAGATGCACGCGAACGAGCGTCAGGAAATCAAGGAAGTGCGCGCCGGCGATATTGCGGCTGCCGTGGGCCTGAAGGAAGCCACCACCGGCGATACGCTGTGCGACCCGGCTCATCCGATCATTCTCGAACGCATGATCTTCCCGGAACCGGTGATCTCGCAGGCCGTCGAGCCGAAGACGAAGCCCGACCAGGAAAAGATGGGTATCGCGTTGAACCGGCTCGCGCAGGAAGATCCGTCGTTCCGCGTGCAGACCGACGAGGAATCCGGCCAGACGATCATTTCTGGCATGGGCGAGCTGCACCTCGAAATTCTGGTCGACCGGATGCGCCGTGAGTTCGGCGTCGAAGCGACGGTCGGTAAACCGCAGGTTGCGTATCGCGAGACGATCCGCATTCCGGTCGAAGATATTGAAGGCAAGTTCGTCAAGCAGTCCGGCGGACGCGGTCAATACGGGCACGTGGTGCTGAAGCTGGAGCCGCAAAAGCCGGGCACGGGGTACGAATTCGTCGATGCCATCAAGGGCGGCGTCGTGCCGCGAGAATACATTCCGGCGGTCGACAAGGGTATTCAGGAAACGCTGAAAGCCGGCGTGCTGGCGGGGTATCCGGTGGTGGACGTGAAGGTGACGCTGACCTTCGGTTCGTACCACGACGTGGACTCGAACGAAAACGCGTTCCGCATGGCTGGATCGATGGCGTTCAAGGACGGCATGAGGAAAGCCAAGCCGGTGCTGCTCGAACCGATGATGGCCGTGGAAGTGGAAACGCCTGAGGATTTCATGGGCAACGTGATGGGCGATTTGTCGTCACGCCGCGGGATCGTGCAGGGCATGGAAGACATTGCGGGCGGCGGCGGCAAGATCGTGCGCGCCGAGGTGCCGCTGGCTGAAATGTTCGGCTACTCGACGACGCTGCGCTCGCTGACCCAAGGCCGCGCCACTTACACGATGGAGTTCAAGCACTATGCCGAGACGCCGAACAACGTCGCTGAAGCCATCGTGAATTCGAAGAGCAAGTAGACGTTGCCAGGCTCGAAAATCGAATCGGGCGACTTAGCGACGTAACGAAGTCCGTTGTTGCCTCCCGGCGGCAACGGACTTTTTTGCTTTTTGCCAGAGTGACTGTGACGTAGATTGACGGCAGCCTTTTCATGGATCGGCGGAGACGAAGACAATGAGCGACGAACACGACCACGAACACACCGACTGGCGCGAGAACGGCGTCAAGGTGATCAAGGGCGATCAACTTGATACGAATACCCCACAGACGCCCGGAATGAATCGAGCGGCCGCAATCAACGCTGCACGCGTAGGCGCCCAGAAAATCTGGGCGGGCACAGTCACGATCCATCCGAATGCGAAGACCGGCGCGCATCATCACGGCGCGCTGGAAAGCGTGATCTACGTCGTGCGCGGCCAGGCGCGCATGAAGTGGGGCAATCATCTGGAATTCACCGCTGAAGCCGGACCGGGGGACTTCATCTTCGTGCCGCCATACGTGCCGCATCAGGAAATCAACGCACTCACCGACGAACCGCTCGAATGCGTACTCGTGCGCAGCGACAACGAGGCGGTGGTGGTGAATCTGAATATCGATGCAGTGGAGGAGCCCGAGGAAGTGTTCTGGGTTGATCCGATTCATAAACACCCACACCAGCATTGAACACGATGGCATGACCTGAGCCACGCGCGTCAGGTGCGGAATTTTCTACCGTCTTCCTGACGCTTCGTTCACACGCTTTGAGCAAGCTTTTCCGCAACGGAGCGCCTGTCCCGCGGCACGTGCAATTAATTGCCACGTGAAACGCGCGTCAGGAATCAGAACACTATTTGCTCCGTTAAACTGAAAGCAGCATCCGATTCCGTAGCTGCTACCGTCCCTCGTGGGGTGGCGCAGTATCGTCGAGTCAAAACAACAACCGAACCCTGAACCGGACAGCCCGATGAAAAAGACCGCAACCGATCTGGAGTCGCTTTCCCCCTTCCACGCAGCGCTGGAACAGGCGAGGGGATCTGCGGGAGAACTCGGCAACCACGCCATCGATGAATTCAAGGCCGGCCGGCTCTCGCGCCGCGAGTTGCTGCGGCACGCGAGCTTGCTGGGTTTGTCGATGGCCGCGGGCGGCTTGATCGGCATGCCGCACGCGCGCGCACAGGCGCCTGCGGGCAAGCCCGGCGGCACGATTCGCGTGGCCCATCTGACGCCGTCGGGCCAGGTCGATCCGCTCACCGTCACTGATCCGGCCGGCCTCGCGCTGATCAATCAGACCGGCGAGTTTCTCATCGACGATGACGGTCAGGCGCTCGTGCTGCGCCCTTCCCTCGCGCTCTCGTGGAAGCCGAACGACAAGGGCGATGTGTGGACCTTCAAGCTGCGTCCGAACGTCAAGTTCCACGACGGTCAATCGATGACCGCCAAGGACGTCGCGGCAACCTTCAACCGGCTCGCCGATCCGGCCAGCGGTTCGGCGGCGCTCTCGGTGCTCAAGGGCGTGTTGTCGAAGGGCTCGGTGAAGGTTATCGACGACATGACGGTCGAGTTCCATCTGGACGCGCCGAACGGCAACTTCCCGTATTACGTTTCCTCGGACACGTACAACGCCGTGATCCTGCCGGCGAATTTCAGCGGCACGTACGAGAAGTCGTTCCCGGGCACAGGGCCGTTCAAGTTCGAGTCGTACACGCCGAAAGTGGGCGCGGCGTTCGTGCGCAATCCGGATTACTGGGGCGAAAAAGCGCTGCCCGACCGGGTGACGTTCGCCTTCTACGCCGACGAACAATCGGAGCTGCTCGCGCTGCAAGGCCGGCAAGCCGACGTGATGGGCGACTTCACCGTGCAGGGCGGCGTTGGCATGATGACGAATCCCGAGTTCAAGGTGCTCGGCGTAAAGTCGAGCGCGCATCGGCAGATGCATATGCGCACCGACACCGGTCCGTTCAAGGACAAACGCGTGCGTCAGGCTTTGGCGCTGGCGGTGAATCGCGAGGTGATCGTGAAGGGGCTGTTCAAGGGCCACGCCGCGCTCGGTAACGACAGTCCGTTCTCGCCGGTGTTTCCGTCCAGCGATTTGTCGGTGCCGCAGCGCAAGCTCGATGTCGCGAAGGCGAAGCAATTGCTCGCGGCGGCAGGCGTGCCCAACGGTTTCGATGTCACGCTCACCACCGAGAAGTACATGGAGATTCCCGATCTCGCCGTCGTGATCCAGAACGCTGCGAAAGCGGTCGGCATCCGCATCACGCTGAAGGTGGAAAGCCAGGAGCTGTATTACGGCGCAGGCACGTATGGCAAATCGGACTGGCTCGACTCCCCGCTCGGCATTACGGACTACGGGCATCGTGGTGTGCCGAACGTGTTTCTCAATGCACCGCTGACCAGCGAAGGCACGTGGAACGCCGCGCATTTCAAGAACCCGCAATACGACAAGCTGGTGGCGGATTTCGTGGCGGCGCTCGACGTGGCATCGCAGAAAAAACTCTCCGGTCAGATCCAGACCCTGCTGCTCGATGAAACCCCGATCGTGATTCCCTATTTCTACGATCAGCTGATCGTCACGCGGGCGAACGTGAAAGGCGTGCGCTTCAATGCCATTTCGCAGTTGTATTTCCAACGCGCGACTATCGGCGCGTAGGCGCATTTTTGAGTCTCGCGCATTGAAGCCTGACCCGAGGACGCTCCGACAATGAACACGGTCTCTCCTCCCGCCGCGCCGGGCGCGCCGAAAATAAGCTCACGCAGCCACGCCGGAAGCGCCGCGCGCATTGCGCGGTTTATCGGCGTGCGGCTGTTGCTTGCGTTCATCACGTTGTGGCTGTTGTCGGTGATCGTGTTCGCGGGCGGACAGTTGCTTCCCGGCGATGTCGGCCGTGCAATCCTCGGGCCACTAGCCGATGCACGCGCGGTCGCCGCGCTCAATCATCAACTGGGCGTCGACCGGCCTTTGCTCACGCAATATGCCGGCTGGATCAGCCACTTCCTGCGCGGCGACATGGGCCAGTCGTATTCGTATCGCGCACCGGTTGCGCCCTTCATAGGCGACGCGTTGTTGAATTCGGCGAAGCTCGGCGCGCTGGCGTTTATCGTCGTCGTGCCGCTCGGCATTGCCGGCGGCGTGTACTCCGCGCTCCACGAAGGGCGCTGGATCGACCGGACGATCAGCATTGCGGGGTTATCGGCGACGGTGGTGCCGGAGTTCGTCTCGTCCATCGTGCTGATTCTCGTGTTCGGCATCTGGCTGCAATGGCTGCCGATTGAAGCGACGTTCCCACCCGGGTCGAACGTGTTCATTCAGTTGCAGCATCTGATCCTGCCCGTGTTGCCGCTGGTGCTGGTGTTCTTTGGTTACATCGCACGAATGGCGCGCGCCGGAACCGTCGAAGCGCTCGATGCCGACTACACCCGCACCGCGATCCTCAAGGGCCTGCCGCGCCGCGTGGTGATCATGCGCCACGTGTTGCGCAATGCGCTGCTGCCGACCGTCACGGTCGCCGCCACGCAACTCGGCTATATGATCGGCGGGCTGGTCGTGGTGGAGACGCTGTTCCACTACCAGGGTATTGGCTCGCTCATTTACAACGCCGCCAAAGGCAAGGACTTCCCCATGCTCGAAGCCGGTGTGCTGACTATCGGCGTCATCTATACGGCGGCGAACCTGATCGCGGATGCGTTATATGTGGTGCTGAACCCGCGCTTGCGGGTAAGGAACGCGCAATGAGCACGGCAACTGTCGCGCCCGTGCCGCACAAGGCGCCGCGTTTCGAACGCAGCAAGGCCTTGCTGCGTTCACCCACGTTCGTGGTCGGCGTGCTGATCCTGTTGTTCTGGGTCGCGTGCGCGCTGTTCGGACATTGGGTCGTGCCGCAGGACCCGTACGCGACCGATCCGCTGAGCTCACTCACCCCGCCCGACGCGACGCACTGGTTCGGCACCGATCAACTCGGCCGGGATGTGTTCGCGCGCGTGATCGTTGGCGCGCGCGACATTCTCACCATTGCGCCGCTTGCGACCCTGCTAGGCACGCTAGCCGGGACGGCGGTTGGCTTGATCGTCGGTTATTTCGATGGATGGGTCGACAACGTGATCGGCCGGCTGATCGACGCGGTGCTCGCGTTGCCGCTGGTGATCGTCGCGTTGCTTGCTCTCGCGGCAGTCGGCGCGAGCAACACCACCGTGATCCTGGTGATCGGCATCACCTTCACGCCGATCACCGCGCGCACCGTGCGTGCGGCCGTATTTGCCGAACGCAATCTCGACTATGTGCTGGCTGCGCAATTGCGCGGCGAAAACGCGTTCTACATCATGTTCGCGGAGATCCTGCCGAACGTGCTGCAGCCGATCATCGTGGAAGCCACCGTGCGGCTCGGTTACGCCATTTTCGCGGTCGCCACGCTGTCGTTCCTCGGCTTCGGCATTCAGCCGCCGTCGGCCGACTGGGGCCTCGCCCTCTCCGAGTGCTACACGCTGATGGCAGGCGGCGCATGGTGGACCGTCGTGTTCGATGCCGCCGCGATCGCCTCGCTGGTGGTGGGCGTGAACCTCGTCGCCGATGGCATACAGGGAGTGCTCGACCGATGAACGGACCGCCGCCATCGGCCTTCCCCATCTTCGATGGATCGAAAAGCGCCGACACCGACGCGCTGACGCTCGTCGGCCTGACGGTCGCGTACCGTTCGCGCGGGCGCGACCGCGAAGTGCTGCAGGACATCTCGCTGCGGGTAAAACGCGGCGAGGCGTACGGGCTGGTTGGCGAGTCGGGCTGTGGGAAGTCCACCGCCGCACTCGCCATATTGCGTTATCTGCCGCGCAACGGCCGCGTGAAGTCGGGGAAGATTTCGATCGCCGGCCACGACATCGCTTCGATGAACGCCGACACGTTGAGGCACATGCGCGCCAACGCGGTATCGATGGTTTATCAGGACCCGGGCCGCGCATTGAATCCGTCTCTGACCATCGCGCGGCAGGTGTCGGAAGCGTTCGAGCTCGCGGGCGCGTCAGTGAATGAAGCGCTGGAACACACCATCGACATCCTGCGGCGCGTGCGCATCTCGTCGCCCGAGCGCGTGATGGATAGTTATCCACATCAATTGTCGGGCGGCATGCAGCAGCGCGTGGTCATCGCGATGGCGCTCGCGTGCAACCCGGAGTTGCTGATCCTCGATGAACCCACTACCGGGCTCGACGCCACGGTGGAAGCCGAGGTGCTCGACCTGATCGCGCAGTTGCGCGAAGAGCTTGGCACAGCGGTGCTTTTCATCAGCCACAACCTGGCGGTGATCGGACGGATGTGCGATCGCGTCGGCGTGTTGTATGCAGGCAAGCTGGTCGAAGAAGGCACCACACGCGATGTATTCGCGCGGCCTCGGCATCCGTACACGGTGGGCTTGCTGCGCTGCCTGCCGACCACGGGACGCAGCAAGGACACCGGCCGCCTCGACACCATTCCGGGCTCGCTGCCGCTGCCGGGATCGGTGACGCAGGGGTGTATCTATGCGCAGCGTTGCAAGCTCGCCGATGACCGTTGCCATCGTGACGCGCCGCCGCCGTATCGGGTATCGGCCGCACATGGTGACCAGATGGCGCGCTGCCACTACCACGAACGGGCAATCGATTTGCCGCGCGCGACACCGGAAGTATTGAGCGCGGCTGTCGACCGGACGGATGCGCCGGTTGCGTTGCGCGCGGAGAATTTATCGAAGACGTTTCATGTCGGCGGGGAATCTCTGCGGGCGGTGCACGATGTGTCGCTGGAACTGGCGCTGGGTGAAACGCTCGGGCTGGTCGGCGAGTCAGGCAGCGGCAAGACCACGCTCGCGAAGCTTTTGCTGGGCTTGCTCTCGCCGGATGCGGGCGGCTCCCTGGAGCTCGACGGCGCCGCTCTGCCGGCGCGCGTGACAAACCGCAACGACGAGCAGGTCAAGTCGCTGCAGATCGTGTTCCAGAATCCGGATTCCGCGTTGAACCGGGCGCATTCGGTGCGTCGGCTGATCGCGCGGTCATTATCGAAACTCGGCGCGTTGCGTGGGGCGGCGAAGGAGGCGCGGCTGCAATCGCTGACTGCCGCCGTGCGCTTGCCCGAACGCTATCTGAGCTCGCGCACGCGGCAATTGTCGGGCGGGTTGAAACAGCGCGTGGCGATTGCCCGGGCGTTCGCCGGTGATCCGCGCGTCGTGGTCTGCGACGAGCCTACGTCCGCGCTTGATGTCTCCGTGCAAGCCGCCATCCTGAATCTGCTTGCGGACCTGCAGCGCGAGCGCGGCGTGAGTTACGTATTCATCTCGCACGATCTGCACGTGGTGCGTTATCTGTCCGATCGTATTGCGGTGCTGTATCTCGGCCGGCTGATGGAGATTGGCCGCGCGACGGACGTCTTCGACGGGCCGCATCATCCTTATACCGAAGCGCTGTTGTCATCGATTCCGGCAATTGGCGATGAACCGCAAGCGCGCGAGCGTATCCGCCTTTCAGGCGAGTTGCCGAGCGCCGCGAACCCACCTTCGGGATGCGTGTTCCATACCCGCTGTCCGCGCAAGATTGGAGCGGTCTGCGAGCAGGAGGAACCGCCGTACACGCACGCCGCCGATGGACACAGGATTCGATGCCACATTCCTGTAGCCGAGCTGAAGCGCTTGCAAAAGCCTGAGTGAGTCGGCGCGCTGAAGTTAAGGTTGAAGGAACGTGGCGTTACCGGAAGCAGGTTCGGGGGGGTGGTCGGGGTTGGTACCAGGTTCCTGCGTTAGGGGTTCTAGGTCTATGCCGGGTTGCTGCTTTCGGCCTTAGTGGTCTGCTTGAGTTGGCTCATTTTTTTATCACTATTAGCCACTGCGCGTGGCGGCGCGTCATTTCTTTGTCCAAAGCGACAAAGAAACGAAGCAAAGAAAGCGCTTTCAAAACGCGGGCTCGTAAGTTGACCTAGCGTGCAGTTTCCAAGTTTTTGGCACCCCAAAAGCACGGTGCTCGCCAGAGCCACGGATGTGTGAAACCCTCCTTCTCCGAACACCGATACCCACACGCTTCGCCACCAGTGACTGAACCTGCCACAGGTGCACCCCGCGCTATCCGCGAACAACCACCCACCGAATTTGTACGCATGCCGAACCACGTCGCCAACCCGCCTCGAAACAAGGTGCTCGGATAGATGAGGCCTTAACGTCAAAAAATAACCGGGCCAATCATGCCGACCAAGCAGCTAACCCATGAAGACCCGTAGCAGTAAATACGCGTGGGGCTGTGCGGGTTTCTTGGCAAGGGTGCTTGCCCGAGAGCGTACGGGGCGAAGCGTGTTCGTGTCAGGATTCGCGAGAAGGAGGGGTTCAAACATCCGTCGTTCTTGCGAGCACCGTGCTTTTGGGGTGCCAAAAACGCAGGAACTGCACGCTAGGTCAACTTATGAGCCCGCGTTTTGAAAGCGCTTTCTTTGCTTCGTTTCTTTGTCGCTTTGGACAAAGAAATGACGCGCCGCCACGCGCAGTGGCTAATAGTGGTAAAGAAAACAGCTAACTCAAGCAGGCCGCTAAGGCCGAAAGCAGCAACCCGGCAATGACTCCGACCGCTAACGCAGGAACCTGGCACCCCGAACCGCCCCGCCCCCTTAAAGCATTTCCAGCGGACGTTTTGATTTCGGCGGTTTGAACTGGGTGTCGATAAGACTCAATTCTTCCGTCGATAAAATCACCTCCCGCGCTGCCGCGTTCTCGATCACATGCGCGACAGTCGCGGCTTTCGGGATCGCCATGACCTGCGGTTGTTGCAAGACCCACGCGAGCGCGACTTGCATCACAGACAAACCACGGGCCTTCGCGATGTCGTTCAGGACGCTCTGTTTCGGCAGGCGCGCGTGATCGACGGGGCTGTATGCCATCGCCGGCAAATTGTGTTCGCGCAGCCACGGCAGGAGTTCGAATTCGGGACCGCGCCGGGCGACGTTATAAAGAATCTGGTTGGTTGCACACCGGTTACCGTTTTCCAGGGCGAAGAGTTCGACCATGTCCTCGGTGTCGAAATTGCTCACGCCCCAGTGGCGGATCTTGCCCTGCGCCTTCAAAGCCTCGAAGCCGCCGATCACCCCTTCCAGATCCTCACCGCCGCGCCAATGCAGCAGATATAAATCGATGCGGTCAGTCTGCAGCCGCCTGAGGCTTCGTTCACACGCGGCCTTCACGCCGGATTCGCTGCCGTTATGCGGATAAACCTTGCTGACGATGAAAAGCTCTTCGCGACGCTCTTTCAATGCTTCAGCGATCAGCTTTTCACTCGCGCCTTCGCCGTACATTTCCGCGGTATCGATCACGGTCATGCCAAGGTCCACGCCAGCTTTCAACGCGGCGATTTCGGCGTGGCGGGTTCTGGCGCTGTCGCCCATTTCCCAAGTGCCCTGGCCCAGGGCCGGGACCTGCTCCCCGGTCCCATGCGGGGTTGCTGCCGGAAGATGAACGGTCTTTTGTTGCGACGTCATGGGCGGTCTCCTTTCATGCTGAATGTCGTTGGGCTCAAGCCCTTCGCTTCAGTTCAAATTTTTTTGAGTGCGCATGATTTCACTTAACCGTGCGCACTCAAACCATCTTCAGGCCATCTTCAGACCAATCCCACCACCAGGGGTCCCAGCAATGTCAGCAAGACATTCGCCAACGCATAGGTAATCGCGAACGGCACCGTTGGCACCGCGCTTTCCGCCTTATCAAGCACGCCGCCGAACGCAGGATTCGCACTGCGCGATCCGGTCAGGGCGCCTGCAAGAAGCGCGGCGTTTGTGTATCGCAGCACGTATCTGCCGAACAGCATCGTGAGAACGAGCGGCACTATCGTGACGATCGCACCCAGCAAAAAGATCGTGAGGCCGCTGTTCTTCACTGTCACCACGGCCGCCAGCCCGGAGTTCAGACCAACCGCCGCCACGAACGCCGCGAGCCCGAAATCCTTCATCAGTTGCGATGCCGCCGATGGCATCACCCCATACATCGGATGCTTGCCCCGCATCCAGCCGAATACCAGCCCAGCAAGCAAACAGCCTCCGCCGGAGCCCAGGGTCAATGGCACACCGCCTACAGTCACCACGATCAACCCGATCAGCAAACCAAGCACGATCCCTACGCCCATGTAGATGAAATCGGTCTTGTTGGTAACCGGCAATTCATAACCCGCTGCATCCACGGCGCGCTTCGTATCCTGCGGCGAGCCGTAGAACGTAATGACATCGCCATGTTCGAGCTGGGTCTCGGGAAGGATCGGCAACGGCTGGTCCGCCCGGCGAATTTCCTGCACGAAGACGCCGTGCCGCAAGTCACGATCCACGGTCGTGCGCACCGCCGCAATGGTCATGTGATTCATGCCCTTGCGCGTGAACACGCCCTGCCGGTTCTGCATCACGACGCTGATGCCGTCGGTGTCCGCGACCTCTTCACCAATGTTCGACGCCGCCGTCACCATGACCTCACGCCGGCCGACGACCAGCACGATATCGTCGACCTGCAGCATCACGTCCGGCCGCGGCTCCACCGCTTTGCCGGCCCGGCGGATTCGTTCGATGGTGATCATGTCGGACTCGGCCATCTCGATCTCGGCGACTGTCCGGCCCGCAGCACCGCCCGCGCCCGATTCACCCAATCCGCCTGGAGCGGCCTTGATCGACAGCGCCCCGGCATCCGCGCCGCCCGCGCGCGCCGCCGCACCGCTGCCGCCGGTTACGCGATAAGCCCGCCCGACCAGCTCCGGCAGCGCCGCTGTCTGACCGGCCCCATGCGCGACCGCGCCGCCCAGCAAATTTTTCTCCGCTTCCGCTGCGGCCTCCTTCAGACCTTGCCCCATGAACTTCGGCAAGATATTCACGCACACGATGATCGCGCCCAGCGATCCGAATACGTACGTCACGGCATAAGCGACTGCCACGTCGCCCTGGAGCGCCTTGGTTTCAGCCACCGGCAGCCCGAGCCGCGCGATGGCGTCACCCGCTGTTCCGATGATGGCTGACTGCGTCAACGCTCCCCCGGCCAAGCCGGCCGCAATGCCCTTGTTCAAGCCGAACAGCTTCGCGCACACCAGCACCGTCACCAGGGCGGACACCGCGAGGAACACCGCCATCGCGATCTCACGCAGGGTCTTGCGCGACAGCGAGTTGAAAAACTGCGGTCCTGAGTCATAGCCGACTGCATAGATGAAGATCGCGAACATGACGGACTTCACGCCGTTATCGATCTGCACACCGAACTGACTGATGACGACCGCCGCCAGCAACGACCCGCCCACGCCACCGAGCTGGAACTTGCCGAAGTTGATCTGGCCGATGAAGTACCCCACCGCCAGAGACAGGAAAAGCGCGATCTCCGGTGATTTCGTGAAAACCTGATGTATCCATTCCATAGTGCCCTCTCTAGTTTGGTATGCCCTGCGCGACTACTGATGAATCTGCTACTGATACCACTACTGAGGCTTTTCACGACGCGCCCGTTAAGTTTTTCTACAACAGAAACCTGCTCATCCCACCTTCCCTGCGAGTCCGACGATCACCGGCCCCATCAACGGCAGGAGAACGTTCGATAACGCGTAGGTGATCGTGTAGCCGATCACCGGCGTCGCATTGCCCGTCACACCGACCAGCGCGCTGATTGCCGGTGTGCTGCATTGCTGGCCGGCGATCGCACCCAGCAGCATCGGCACTTCGAGTTTCAACAGCCAGCGTCCGACCGCAAGCGACACCAACGCCGGCCCGAGCGTGATGACCACGCCCGCCAGCGGCAGCGCAACGCCGTACTCGCGGATCAGGCGGATCGCATCGGCGCCTGCCCCCAGCCCGACCGCGGCGATAAACGTGCACAGTCCGAAATCCTTGAGCACCTGCGCCGCAGCGGAAGGCAGCGAACCGATCACCGGATAGCGCGAGCGAATCCAGCCGAACAGCAGCCCGGACAGCAAACAGCCGCCGCCGGTACCGAGCGCGATCTGCACGCCGCCAACGCGTGCGCTCAAGTGCCCCACGACAATCCCCGCAATGACACCGATGCCGAGAAACACGAAATCAGTCTTCAACGTCGCGCGGACCACGTAGCCGAGCTTCGCAGCGCCCCGCCGCACGTCATCGGCCCCGCCGATCAAGGTCAGCACATCGCCGCGATGCAGCTCCGTTCCCGGCAACGCGGGGATCGTGCTGTCCAGCCGCGTGACGGCCGAGATATAGACACCGCGGCCATCGGCGGGCGCCGCGCGGGCACGCACCTGCGCGACCGTCAGGCCATGCACTTCGCGCCGCGTGAGCATCACGTCGAGCGCGGTGGCATAGACGTCGGCGACATCGCGGCCGGTGACTTCCTCGCCAATGGACGGCAGCGCCTCCACGAGCGCCGTGCGACGCCCGCCGATCACGATCCGGTCGCCCTTCTTCAACACGAGATTCGGCTGCGCCTTCACGAGCGAGCGGCCGCGCACCACGCGCGCCACGGTGAGCTCGTTGCCATGGCGCTTTTCGAGGGCATCGATGCTCAAATCCGCCGCGCCCGAGACACTGACCTCGCGCGCGACGAGTGACGGCGCCGCCAGTCGCTGGCCCTCGGCCAGCGCGCTGTCGCCACCCAGCGCGCGCCACAGGCGCTCGGCGTCGTCGCGCAGATTCACGCGCAACATGAGCGGCGCGATCTGGCTGGTGAACAACACGATAGTGACGAGCCCGAACAGGTAACTCACGCTGTAGGCAGTGACAATGTTGGCCTGCAGCCGGGCAACCTCGGCAGCAGGCAGCGCGAGCTTGCCGATTGCCTCGGACGCCGTGCCGACCACGGCCGATTCCGTCGCGGCGCCGGCGAGCAAACCGGCCGCAGTGCCGCGATCGAGCTTGAAGAGGGCGACGGCTCCGAGTACAAGCCCAAGTACGACTACCAGCTCGACAACTGAAAGGAGCCCATATCGCCAGCCGCGCCCGATATTCGCGAAGAATTGCGGTCCACCGGTGAAACCCAGTGCGAAGATAAACAGCGCAAATGCAATATTCTTTAGATCCGGTGACAGGCGCGCACCGCTTTGTCCGAGAACCAGCGCCACAATCAAGGTGCCGCATACCCCGCCGAGCTGGATGGGTCCCAACTTGAAAGAGCCGATGAAAAAGCCGAGTGCCAGACTCGCGAACAATGCAATTTCAGGTTGACTCGCCAGCAGATTCCAGATCATGAAATTATCGCCTATATTGATTATTTAAATGCAACTATCAAGCGGCCTTGAATGACGGAAATTAAGGATTCGATTAATTATGATCGTGATTCCGGAATCGTTGAACAATGTACCTCGTAAATCGCAGTTTGCCAGCCGTCAAGTTGGGACGGTATGAATTTAACGCCCATCTTCATTTTTGGCACATACGGGTATCGTTTCCACTCAATAATCACCTGTAATCGTGACGCCTGGCAGAGCTTATCGCGGTTCGGTGAGAGTCGAACCGCCAGATTGCATGCAATAGACAAGTCGTATATCGATCGCATCAAGAGTCGAATTGCGTAACACAACTCTTGAAACAAAAATCTGCATAAATCAGACGATCTATTCCAAAATCCGAGGAAGTGTAATTTTTCATTGCAATGAATTAGCAAATGTGAAAGTCTTGCGGTTAATGCGGAATGCAGACAAGAAATGGCCCAGAGATTGCAATTCCGCATGGGTGTCAATACGGGTTCTTGGCGCCGATCTAAAAACGTCGTATGCGCGATGCCGCGTAATACGGCCCCACACTGTTTTGCACACTGAGAGGTAAGAGACGATGAATCAAATTCATGCCATGCGTGTGTTCGTACGAGTGTCGGAAACCGAAAGCTTTCGGCGAGCCGCACAACAACTCGACGTATCAAACGCGCTTGTTACTCGAGCAATTGCAATGCTGGAAGCGCATTTGCGCACACGGTTAATCAATCGCACTACTCGTAACCTCTCACTGACAGAAGCTGGCACCCGTTATCTCGAAGGCTGCCGCGCATTGCTCGAAGAACTCGATCATCTCGAGTCAATGGTGGCGCATACCGAAGGCGACCCCAGCGGCACATTGCGCGTGGTGGCTTCCGGATCGCTTTCACTCATGGCGCTGACGCCGCTGATCGACGGCTTCCGACAGGTTTATCCAAAGGTGAATGTGCGCCTCACCTTATCCGAGCGTCATGTGGATCTGGTGGAGGACGGATTCGATGTCGGGATTGTCACGGCATTCATGGTGACGAGTACGGCGCTGGTAGAACGCCCGGTCGCCACCAACACGCTGATTCCCGTCGCCACGCCCGCTTATCTGGAAGAACACGGCTCGCCCAGCACGCCGGCCGATTTGCTGCATCATGCGTTCGTGGCCTTGCCCAGCGAAATGCGCAGCGCCACCTGGCACTTCCGCCATCGCAACAACGGCAGCGCCGACCAGGTCACGCTCGCCCCCGTCTATACTGTCAACAGCGCATTGATGGTACGGCTGGGAACGCTGGCGCACATGGGCATTTCGATCATTCCGGAAGGCATTGTCGCGGCGGACCTGGAGAACGGCTCGCTGGTTCGGGTATTGGGTGATTACGCTATTGATGATCCGGACGTGAAGGTGTCTATCGTTTATCCGGGGAGACAATATCTGCCGGCCAAGACGCGCGCCTTCATTGACTACACGCTTGAACATATGGGCCCGGGCGGAGAAGTCGGACTGCCGCAGCCGGAAACCGTTCTTTCCCGACTTTCGATGGTGCCCCCGGCGAGCGCAGTCGCTAGTTGATTCATTTACCTGGCTGGCAGGGAGACCCTACGGTGCCGATTCACATGATCGTCTTCAGCAGCCGGCAATATGATCGCGATGTCTTCAGTGAGGCAAACGCGGCGTTTGGTTACTCTCTGCAGTTCCAGGAATCACAACTTGACGCACAAACGGCCATTCTTGCGCACGGATGTGCAGTGGTATGCCCGTTTGTGAATGACATCCTTGACGAAGCTGTCCTGGAAACACTTTGCGAGGGCGGCACGCAGCTTGTGGCGCTGCGCTCGGCAGGTTTTAATCACGTCGATCTGGCAGCGGCAGTCCGGCTCGGAATTGGCGTGGTGCGTGTGCCGGCTTATTCCCCCCATGCGGTGGCGGAGCACGCCGTCGGGCTAATTCTGACGCTGAATCGCAAGTTGCACCGGGCTTATGCCCGGACTCGCGACGGCGATTTTTCGCTCAACGGCCTTCTGGGTTTCGATCTGCACGGCAAGACGCTTGGCATTATTGGTACGGGTGTAATCGGGCGGGTATTCGGGCGAATCATGGCCGGTTTCGGAATGACACTGCTGGCGTTTGATCCAGGAGCGCCAGCAGCCGATCTTCTGGAAGCCGGAGCGCATTATGTTCCGCTCGATACTCTCCTCGCCGAGTCGGACATTGTCAGCCTGCATTGTCCGCTTTTACCCTCCACCTATCACCTCATCGACGCCGCCGCACTCGCCCGCATGAAACACGGCGCCATGCTGATTAATACCGGCCGCGGCGGTTTGATCGATAGCCTGGCGCTCGTCGGCGCATTGAAAAGCGGGCAACTGGGCCACCTCGGACTCGACGTATACGAGGAAGAAGGCGGGCTCTTCTTTGAAGATCATTCGAATCACATGCTGCAGGACGACGTGCTCGCGCGGCTATTGTCGTTTCCCAATGTTATCGTTACCTCCCATCAGGCTTTCTTCACGCGCGAAGCTCTCAACGAGATCGCCATTACCACGCTCGGAAATGTAAAAGCCTGGTTTGACGGCTCTGCGCGCAATCAAGTTCTTCCCTGACAATCCGGTTGCACGATTCGAATGCAGATTTTATTGGCGGGCTGTTTTTTATACTTACCGTCCAATAAATCAGCTTTTCGGATAATCAAAGTATTCTTCATACGATTAAACCTACAAAACAATTGGAGTTTTATTACTTCAAGGCGGCATGCCGTTTGCTATTAGCCAATGCCACTTCGGCAGTCGCGGCTATTTCCGCCCGCCCGTGCTGGCACCGTTTTTGTCGGTCATCATCCTTTATTCGCGAGTGGGGAACGGTTGGACGCATCGCAAGATCTGATCGTCGCCAGGCCGGAAGGCCTTTATTGCCCGCCGGGGGATTTCTATATCGACCCGTGGCGCCCTGTCGATCGGGCAATCATTACTCACGCCCATGCCGATCACGCGCGTGCGGGACACGCCAGTTATCTCGCGGCTGAGGCGAGTGTCGGCGTATTGCTGTCGCGGCTGCCCGGCATCTCCCTGCAAGGTGTCCCCTATGGCGAGCGCCTGAGCATCAACGGCGTCTCGATCTCACTGCATCCGGCCGGCCACGTGCTCGGCTCCGCGCAAGTGCGCGTCGAGCACGCGGGCCGGGTCTGGGTCGCCTCGGGCGACTACAAGGTCGAGCCCGATCCCACTTGCGCACCGTTTGAACCGGTTCGCTGCGATACGTTCATCACGGAATCCACGTTCGGCTTGCCGATTTATCGATGGGAACCGCCTCGCACGGTGTTCGACGGCATCGATTCCTGGTGGCGGCATAACGCGGCCGAGGGACGCGCTTCCGTGCTGTTCTGCTATTCGTTCGGCAAGGCGCAGCGGATCCTGGCCAGCGTTGATCCGGCCATCGGGCCGATCTTTTGCCATGGCGCAGTGGAGCCGCTGAACCGCGCATATGCGCAAGCCGGCGTGAACTTGCCGCTGACGCGGCCGGTCAGCGCCATCGCCGCGAAAGACAAGACCGCGTTCAAGGGCGCGCTGATCATCGCGCCGCCGTCTGCGCAAGGAAGCACGTGGATGCGTCGCTTCGGCGACTATAGCGACGCGTTTGCGTCGGGCTGGATGCGCCTGCGCGGCACGCGGCGACGACGCGGCCTGGATCGCGGCTTCGTGCTCTCCGATCACGCCGACTGGCCGGGCTTGCAGACAGCGATTGGTGCGACGGGCGCGCAACGCGTGATCGTCACGCACGGACAAATCGAGCCGATGGTGCGCTGGCTGCGGGAACAGGGCCTGGAAGCGGGCGCGTTCACCACCGAGTACGGCGATGACACGGTAGAAGCCGACGAAGCGGAAAGCGGCCAGGCGAGCCGAACCGGGCAGCAAGCCGTCGAACCCGCTCCGCCGCCCGAGGCCGACTCGCGATGAAACGCTTCGCCGCGCTGTACACCGCTCTGGACGGCACCACGTCGACAAATGAAAAGCTCGAGGCGCTGATCGCGTATTTCTCGGCGGCCGAACCCGAGGACGCCGCCTGGGCGTCGTACTTTCTCAGCGGCGGCAAACCACGCCAGTCAGTACCCACACGTCTTCTCACCGAGTTCGCCCGCGAGCGCGCCGGCCTGCCGGAATGGCTGTTCGAAGAGTCGTACCAGGCGGTCGGCGATCTGGCCGAAACCATCGCCCATATCCTGCCGCCCGCGCAACGCACATCCGAACTCGGCCTCGCGCAATGGATCGAGGAGCGCGTGCTGACCTTGCGCGGCCTCGAGCCGGGTGAGCTTCGAACCCGTTTGCTCGGCTATTGGGACGAACTCGACTGGAGCGAACGTTTCCTGTTGACCAAGCTGATAGGCGGCGGCTTTCGCGTGGGTGTCGCGCGTCAGCTTGTCGTACGGGCGCTGGCCGAAGTTGCGGGCGTGGATCACACGCGCATTGCGCAGCGCATGGTCGGCTGGACCGATTCGCGGCAAGCGCCGGGCGCGGCGCGATATCTGCGTCTGATCGCACCGGAAAGCACGGACGATGACAACACCGCCGCGCCGCATGAGAGCGATCTCGGATTGCCCTATCCGTTTTTTCTCGCCCACCCTTTGCAAGCCGATCCGGCGACGCTCGGCACGCCGTCGGAGTGGGTGATCGAATGGAAGTGGGACGGGATTCGAGCGCAACTCGTGAAGCGCGGTGGGCGCGTGTGGTTATGGTCGCGCGGGGAAGATCTCATCACCGATCGCTTTCCCGAACTCGCGTCGCTCGGCTCCGCGCTGGCGGACGGCACCGTCATCGATGGCGAGATCCTCGCGTGGGAACCGGGTGGCGATGCACCCTTGCCGTTTGCGCGGCTGCAACCGCGGATCACGCGCAAGACCTTGTCGAAGAAAGTGCTCGCCGATTCGCCCGCCACGTTTCTTGCCTATGATTTGCTCGAAGTCAATGGACGTGATCTGCGCGTGACGCCGCTGATCGAACGCCGCGCGCAACTCGATGCCTTGGCCGCCGCGTTGGGCGAAACACTGGCGGTCGACCTGCTGCGAGTGTCGCCGATGGTCGAAGCGCCCGATTGGGAAACGCTTGCCACGTTGCGCGACGAAAGCCGCGGTCGAGGTGTTGAAGGCCTGATGCTCAAGGGTCGTGAATCGCTTTATGGCGTCGGGCGCACAAAGGCTTCCGGGACATGGTGGAAATGGAAGATCGAGCCTTACGCCATCGACGCCGTTTTGCTTTACGCGCAACGCGGCCACGGCCGGCGTGCGAGTTTGTACACCGACTTTACTTTCGCGGTGTGGGACGAAGCCGATGGCGTGCGCACCCTCGTGCCCTTCGCGAAGGCGTATTCCGGCTTGACGGACGAAGAGATGCGCAAAGTCGATGCGGTCGTGCGCAAGACGACCATCGAAAAATTTGGGCCGGTGCGCAGCGTCACACCGACGCTCGTGTTCGAGATCGGCTTCGAAGGAATCCAGGCGAGTCCGCGCCATAAATCCGGCATTGCGGTGCGGTTTCCACGCATGTTGCGATGGCGTACGGACAAGCAGATTGACGACGCCGACACGCTCGGCATGCTCAAGGGTTTCCTGGAAGGAGCGGCGCCATGAGCACGCCGGCCGAGGACGATGCAGAAAATCAGGATACCCAACCAAGCAGCGATACGAAGCGCCGCGCACCGCGTGCGCGCAGGGTGCCCAAAACACGCGCAGCGCAAGCGAAGGCCGATGCCGTTGCCGAACTGTTTCGGCCCGTGCCGATCGTCATCGATCAGGACGTGGTAAACATCCCGTTCGAAGCACGTCTCGCTGCGTGGTTCGAGCGGCACGGCTGGCAGCCGTTCCCGTTTCAACGCGAGGTATGGAAGGAGATATTGGGCGGCGCGAGCGGCCTGCTTCATGCAACCACGGGCGCCGGCAAGACGTGGGCCGTGTGGCTGGGGGCACTTGCGGCTTACCTTCCCGAGCATCCGGCACGTACGCTGCCGGCGCCGCTGACCGTGCTGTGGATCACGCCCATGCGCGCACTCGCCGCCGATACCGCCCGCGCATTGCAAACCGCGGTGACTGAATTGGCGGCGCCGTGGAGCATCGGTTTGCGTACCGGCGATACCCCGTCCGCCGAACGCGCGCGGCAAAACAAGCGCATGCCGACGGCGCTGGTCACCACGCCTGAAAGTCTCACGCTGATGCTCACGCGCGCAAACGCCGAGGAGGAGATGAAGCACGTGCGGCTGGTCGTCATCGATGAATGGCATGAACTGCTTGGGAACAAGCGCGGCACGCAAACCCAGCTCGCCCTCGCTCGCCTTGCTCACTGGCGGCCTGAGCTCCAGGTATGGGGGTTATCGGCGACGCTTGGCAACCTTGAGCTCGCCCGCGACGCATTGCTTGCACCGGTGAAAACGCCGCGTATCGTGGTGCGGGGCGCACAGCCGAAAACGCTGATCGTCGATACGCTGATTCCACAGACCATCGAACGTTTTCCGTGGGGTGGCCATCTCGGCACGCGTCAGGTCCAACCCGTTGCCGCTGAGATCGAGCATGCGCGCAGTTCGCTCGTTTTCACCAACACGCGTTCGCAGGCCGAAGTCTGGTATCAGGCGCTGCTCGAATCGCGCCCCGATTGGGCGGGCGTGATCGCGCTGCATCATGGGTCACTCGACCAGGAAGTCCGCGAGTGGGTCGAACTTGGCCTTAAAAACGGTCAGTTGAAAGCGGTGGTGTGCACGTCGAGTCTTGATCTTGGCGTCGACTTCCTGCCGGTCGATCGCGTGTTCCAGATCGGTTCGCCCAAAGGCGTCGCGCGATTGATGCAACGCGCCGGACGCTCCGGACATGCGCCGGGGCGGACATCGCGGGTGACGATCGTACCCACGCACGCGCTCGAACTGGTGGAAGCCGCCGCTGCGCGCTGGGCCGTCGAGGAACGGCGCATAGAAGGCCGCGAGATGCCCGCGAAGCCGCTCGATGTGCTTGTCCAGCATCTGGTGAGCATTGCCATAGGCGGCGGCTTCAAGGCACGTGAACTCTTCGACGAAGTGCGCACGACCTACGCGTATCGCGACCTGACGCAGCAGGAGTTCGACTGGGCACTGGCGTTCGTCGAACGCGGCGGCACGTCGCTCGCGGCGTATCCGGATTATCACCGCGTGACGCTCGATACCGACGGGGTGTATCGCGTACCGCGTGAGGACTTGATCCGGCGTCACCGTAACAACGTCGGCACGATTGTCGCCAACGCGACCATCAGCATCGCGTATATGACGGGAGGCCGGATTGGCTCGATGGAAGAATCATTCGTCTCACGGCTGAAACCCGGCGACGTATTCACGTTCGGCGGCCGCGCGCTCGAACTCGTGCGCGTACGCGAGATGACCGCGTACGTGAAACGCGCGACGTCCTCGCGTGGCGCCATGCCTCAATGGGCGGGCAGCAAGATGCCGCTGTCGTCGGAACTCGCCGATGCCACGCTGATGATGCTCGCGCGTGCAGTGAACGGTATCTACGATGAACCCGAGATGCAGGCCGTGCGGCCGCTGCTCGAATTGCAGGCGAAGTGGTCGGCGCTGCCCGAGCCGGGCCTGTTGCTGGTCGAACTGATCCGTTCGCGTGAGGGGCATCACCTGTTCTGTTATCCATTTGCTGGACGGATGGCGCACGTCGGCCTCGGTTCGCTGATCGGCTGGCGCGTGGCGCGCGATCAACCGAGTACGTTCTCCATATCGATGAACGATTACGGCTTCGAGTTGTTGTCCGCACAACCCTTCGACTGGGAGACGCTCATACAGGAAGGACTTTTTTCGCCCGATAATCTCGAACACGACATTCTCGCGAGCCTCAATTCTTCAGAGCTTGCCGCGCGACGGTTTCGCGAGATTGCGCGGGTGTCCGGGCTGATCTTCCAGGGACATCCCGGACAACAAAAAAGTGCGCGGCAATTGCAGGCATCGAGTGGGCTTTTCTATGAAGTTTTTCGCCGGCATGACAGCGGGAATTTGCTGCTTGCACAGGCCGAGGAAGAGGTGATGTTGCAGGAACTGGAACTCGACAGGATACGAGCCGCGCTCAAGAGCATGAGCACGAGCCGGCTCGCGCTCACACGCCCGAAGAAGCCGACGCCGTTTGCGTTTCCGCTGATCATCGCGCGGTTGCGGGAGAAGGTGAGCACCGAGAAGTTATCGGATCGCGTCGCGCGCATGCTCGCCGATCTGGAAAAGGCGGCGCGCGCATGATGCTCGAAGCGTTGACGGTGGATATTGGCGGGCATGCGCTGGTGCTCTCGGCGGCGCGAGCGGCGTTCGATCTGGTGCGGCAAACCTTGTTTATCGCCGATGCGCATATCGGCAAGGACGCCGTGTTTCGCGCGCGGGGCATTCCCGTGCCGGAAGGCTCGACTGCGGAAACGCTCGCGCGCCTGGACGTCCTGATTGCGATGCATCGGCCGGCGACGATCGTGTTTCTCGGCGACCTGTTGCATGCCCGCGAGTCACATGCACTGACTACGCTCGGCGCGTTGGCCGAGTGGCGCGAGCGACATGCCGGTTTGCGGCTGGTTCTCGTCGAAGGCAATCATGATCGCCATGCGGGCGGGCCACCCGACGCGCTCGCGCTCGAGGTGGTTGAAGAGCCGTACCGGTTCGGGCCCTGGGCGTTGTGTCATTACCCTCAGCGGGTGGCCGGTGCGTATGCGCTGGCAGGGCATGAACATCCGGTTTACCGCGTCGCCACGCGGCGCGATAGCGCGAGATTGCCGTGTTTTCGTTTCGGTGCGGACTCTGGCGTGCTGCCGGCGTTCGGTGCGTTTACCGGCGGCTTCGAGGTGAACGACAGCGCGCGCGGCGAACGGATCTTCGTGGTTGCGGGGGAACGCGTGATGGCGGTGCGGTCTCAGTGATAAGTCATCTTCGATGACGTCAGTTTCGTCAGCGTCCCGCGCTGGAACCTGTACCAGCCGTCGGTGCTTTTCAGCACTACCTCGTCGCGCTGCCAGAACACGCCGGTTAGCTTCAGGCGCTTTGTCATGCGCTCAACCGTGGGCGGCCGCTTGGTGAAATCGTAGAGAACGAGTTCGGGTGCGCCGGTATCGAATGCCTCGACGATCATCCGCGCGCCGGACGGTTCCTCGAAATGCGCAATGCGACGGGCGTTCAATTGATCGAACGGCTTGCCATCGATTTGCGCTTCGAAGGTGGCACCTTGTTGGATGAAGACCACGCTGCCGCCCGTGGTGTGAATCGGTCCCGCACTCTCGTCGGCTTCCTGAGCAAACACCCCCGGCGCGAGCGCGAATGCCAGCAACGCGGCAACCATCGACGGAAAAAATTGCCGGAACGCAATCATTGAAGATCCTTGGTCGAGAAGCAGAAACTCGCAACCTAGTCCGCACGATGGCAAAAAGCAACACAGATCGCCTCTCGACAGGCTGGAGACAGGCCGAAAATCCAACTCGTTGAATCAACTGCACAAATCTCAGGGTTTTCACCAAGCAAACCCAACAACGTTCGGTACAATTTGATCCCTTCAGCTCGCCCTCGCTTGCGTTCCTCACCCCGATAACGCGCGACCGGCCAGCACTCAGTCACCGCTTACCCCATGCCTCTGCCCCTCCTCGCCCTCGCCATTGCCGCGTTCGGTATCGGCACGACCGAATTCGTCATCATGGGCTTGCTGCCCAACGTCGCGCGGGACCTCGGGGTGTCTATCCCCGCAGCCGGCATGCTTGTGTCGGGTTATGCGCTGGGCGTGACCATCGGCGCGCCCATTCTGGCTATCGTCACCGCGAAAATGCCGCGCAAGAGAGCGCTGATGAGCCTGATGGGCGTATTCATCGTCGGCAACCTGCTGTGCGCCGTCGCGCCGGGTTACTGGATGCTGATGGTGGCGCGCATCCTGACCGCGTTCTGTCATGGCGCGTTCTTCGGTATCGGCTCGGTGGTCGCGGCGGACCTGGTCGCGCCCAACCGCCGCGCGCAAGCCATTGCACTGATGTTCACCGGCCTCACGCTCGCGAACGTGCTTGGCGTGCCGCTTGGCACCGCGCTCGGTCAGGTCGCCGGCTGGCGCGCAACGTTCTGGGTGGTGACGTTGATTGGGCTGGGCGCGGCGGGTGCGCTCGCCGTGTGCTTGCCGAAGCACATCGAGATGAGGGAATCGAGCATCCTGCGCGAATTCAACGTGCTCAAGAATCCGCAGGTGTTGATGGTGCTGGGCATCAGCGTGCTGGCATCGGCGAGTCTCTTTTCCGTGTTCACCTATATCACGCCGATCCTCGAGGACGTGACCGGTTTTTCACCGCACGCGGTCACGTTGGTGCTGCTGTTGTTCGGGCTTGGATTGACCGTGGGGAGCACGCTTGGCGGCAAGCTCGCGGACTGGAAGCTATTGCGTTCGCTGCTGACGTTTCTCGTATCGATCATCGTGGTCCAGGCCATTTTCGCCGCCACGATGCACGCAGCCATTCCCGCGATGATCACCATTTTTGTCTGGGGCGTGCTTGCTTTTGCGATTGTTCCGCCATTGCAGATGTTGATCGTGAATCGCGCGAGTGATGCGCCAAATCTCGCGTCTACGTTGAATCAGGGTGCGTTCAATCTCGGCAACGCGATAGGTGCGTGGCTCGGCGGGATGGCGATTGGCGCGGGTGCAGCGCTCAGCATGCTGCCGTGGGTTGGCGTGGTGATGGCCTGCGGCGCGTTTGGGTTGACGTTGTTGTCAGCGTCGCTGGATCGGCGGGCGCGGCGCGCAAGTATCGGAGTTTAGGTTCGTTCGCACCGGCGGACGGGTTTTGGTGGTTGGGCGGTTTTGGGGTTGGTGGGCGGGGCGGAGCCTTCGGTGTTAGCGGTCGGGGTTGATGCCGGGGTGCTAGGTTCCTGCGTTAGCGGTCGGGGTCAATGCCGGGTTGGTGCTTTCAGTGTTAGTGGTCTGCGAGAGTCGGATATTCTCTTTATCATTATTAGCCACTGTGCGTGGCGGCACGTCATTTCTTGGTCCTTAGCGACAAAGAAACGAAGCAAAGAAAACGCTTTTAACCACGCTACCTAAGTGTCCACAGCGTGCAGTTTCTATTCATAGGTGCCCCAAAAGCACGGTGCTCGCCAGAGCGGATGATGTGTGAAACCCTCCTTCTCGCGAATCTTGACACGAACACGCTTCGCCCCCAACGCTCTCGGGCAAGCTCCATTGCCAAGGAACCCGCACGGCCTCACGCGTCTTTACGGCCTCGTTTTTTGCTGGATTAACTGAGCTCGGCGCGGCTATCTTCGTGGGCCACACAGCCTCACGGATATTTGCAGCTTCGTTTTTGGTGGATTGATTGCGTGGGCTAGACGGTTATTTCGTCGGTCCGGGCCTCACGTCTATTTGCTGCTGCGTTTCTTCGTGGGTTAGCTGCTTGATCTGCGCGCTTATTCTTGTGGGTAGGACCTCATGGACCTGCGCTGCCTCATTTCGAGGTGGGTTGGAGACGTGGTTCGGCATGCGTACAAATTCGGTGGTTGGTTCACGCGGATAGCGCGGGGTGTTCCTTGGGCAGGTTCAGTCACTGGTGGCGAAGCGTGTGGGTATCGGTGTTCGGAGAAAGAGGGGTTCACACATCCTCCGCTCTGGCGAGCACCGTGCTTTTGGGGCACCCATGAATGAAAACTGCACGCTGTGGACACTTAGGGTAGCGTGGTTAAAAGCGTTTTCTTTGCTTCGTTTCTTTGTCGCTAAGGACCAAGAAATGACGTGCCGCCACACACAGTGGCTAATAGTGATAAAGAGAAAATCCGACTCTCGCAGACCACTAAGGCCGAAAGCACCAACCCGGCACCGACCCCGACCACTAACGCAGAAATCTGGCACCCCACCGACCAACCCCAGAACCCACCACCCCGAACCGCCCTACCCCGGCCCTCCACCCGCAGGCAAAATCCCCCCCCGGCATTCGCCGAACCCCACCCGATACCCCTCCCCCTGACACCATCCGGTAAGCGTCAATTCATCGCCGTCTTCAATAAACCTGCGCTCGCCGCCCTCTTCCAGCGTAATCGGGCGCTGCCCGTTCCAAGTCATCTCAAGCAGGCTTCCGCATGAATCCGGCGTCGGGCCGCTGATCGTGCCGGAACCCATCAGATCGCCCACACGCGTGTTGCATCCCGCCACGGTGTGATGCGCAAGTTGCTGCGCCATCGACCAATACATCAGCTTGAAATTAGTTCGCGTGAGCTTCGTCGCCGACTCAGCCAGCGCCGGCCGCAAATGCACTTCGAGTTCGATATCGAATGCGTGATTGCCAGCGTGGCGCAAATACGGCAGCGGTTCAGGTTCTTGCTTCGGCGTGGCAGTACGGAACGGTTCGAGCGCATCGAGCGTAACAATCCAAGGCGAGATCGTGGTCGCAAAACCCTTCGCGTTGAACGGCCCGAGCGGCACGTATTCCCATTGCTGGATATCGCGAGCGCTCCAGTCGTTAAGCAAAACCATGCCGAAGATATGCGACTCCGCATCTTCACAGTCGATAGGCTCTCCCAACGCATTCCCCGCGCCGATGACAAACCCCGTCTCCAGTTCAATATCCAGCTTCCGGCATGCGCTGAACACCGGCCGCTCGGCATCGGGCAACTTGATCTGGCCACTCGGACGCCGCACCGGCGTACCACTCACGATCACCGATGAAGCACGCCCGTTGTACCCAATGGGCATCTCCGACCAGTTCGGCAGTAGCGCGTTCTTAGGATCGCGGAACATGGAACCCACATTGGTCGCGTGTTCCTTCGATGAATAAAAATCCGTGTAGCCGGGGATATCGATAGGCAGATGGAGCGTCGCACTTGCTCTGGGTATGAGCGCGCGCGGACGCAACGCCGTGTTGCTCTTCAGCGTGTCGCAATCGGCTGCGAGCAGTGCGCTCACCTGGACACGAACGTGTCGCCACGCATCGCGTCCCAATGCAATAAACGCATTCAGCGTCGGCTGCGCGAACACCGGTTCGCATTCGATCAACCCCGCTCGATGCACGATGGCAAGGTCGAGAATCCAGTCTCCGATCGCCACGCCCGCGCGCGGCACTGGATTGACTTCATCGGTGAAAATGCCGAACGGCAGGTTCTGGATCGGGAAGTCGCTTAACGGATCGTTCGCGGATTCGATCCAGCTTTTAAGCGCTGGATCGCGCGTCGCTTCAAGCGCTTCGTGAGTCGGGCCGGCTGAAAAGCTCATCGTTGCTCCGGGTTGAAATGTTTGGTCAGTCCCTGCCAGCACTCGTAGTAATGCGCCTGCAATTGCGCGGTTTCCAGAGCGAAACGGGTCGGCTTGATCAGCGTGCGCGTCTCGAACATGAACGCCATCGTGTCACCTACTTTGACGGGCGTCGATGTATCCGCGTTCGATGCCTTCTCGAACGTCGCTGCGTCCGGCCCATGTCCGGACATGCAGTTATGCAGGCTCGAACCGCCAGGCATGAACCCGTCGGCTTTCGCGTCGTAGACGCCATGCACAAGGCCCATGAATTCACTCGCGACGTTCCGATGAAACCAGGGCGGCCGGAACGTATCTTCGTTCGCGAGCCAGCGCGGCGGGAAAATCACGAAGTCAATGGCGTCCACTCCCGGCGTATCCGTCTGCGATTGCAGGACGAGGAAGATCGACGGATCAGGGTGATCGAAGCTGATCGAACCGATGGTGTTGAAGAGCCGCAAGTCGTATTTGTACGGCGCGTAATTGCCGTGCCACGCGACCACGTCGAGCGGCGAGTGGCCAATATCCGCGCGCCACAACACGCCGTTCATCTTCGCGACAAGTTCGAACGCACCCTCGCGGTCTTCATAAGCCGCGTGCGGCGTAAGGAAATCGCGCGGGTTCGCAAGGCCATTCGAACCGATAGGCCCAAGATCCGGCAGCCTCAACAAAGCGCCGAAGTTCTCGCAGATATAGCCGCGTGCGGTGTTGTCCGGCAGTGTGACTGAAAAGCGCACACCGCGTGGAATGACCGCTATTTCGAAGGGTTCAACATCGAGCCGGCCAAGTTCAGTCGCAATCGATAACCGACCTTCCTGCGGCACGATCAGCAGTTCGCCATCGGCGCTGTAGAAGAAACGATCCTGCATCGAGCGGTTCGCGGCGTAGACATGGATCGCGCAGCCTTGCATGGATTCGGCCGCGCCGTTGCCGGCCATCGTCACCCAGCCATCGATGAAATCCGTGGGCGCGTCGGGCATCGGCAACGGATCCCAGCGCAGTTGATTCGGCGGCGTGGGTGGCACCTCGGCGAAGTTCGCAACGAGCTTCGCGCGCAGGTCATTGCCTTCGATCTGCGTGAACGGCTGATGCACCGCCGCCGGCCGTATCCGATACAACCACGAGCGCCGGTTGTGCCCGCGCGGCGCGGTAAACGCAGAGCCCGAAAGCTGCTCGGCATACAGGCCGTAGTCCACACGCTGTGGTGAATTGCGGCCGAGCGGCAGCGCGCCGGGCAACGCCTCGGTGGCGAAGTCGGCGGCGAAGCCCGATTGATAGTGGCGGCTAGTTTCGGTGTGACTCGTGAATGCGCCAGGCGATTCTGGTTTCATGGGCTTGTCCTTTTCTACAATTTCATATGCCGGCAGTCGAAGTGACAGTCGAAGCCGCGACGCCGCTTCGCGCCATCGACATCGCTTCGCGCAGCACATCCATATCGCCAATCTGGTTCGACAACAGCAGGATCAATTTCGCGTTCACCAGTTGGCTTTCGTCGTTGCCGAGGTCGCGATGCATATCGATCAGCGCTTCGTAGAAGGCATCGGGATCGGCTAGGCGCAAGGTGGTGTCGAGCATGGCGGTCCTCATCATGCGGGCTGGGTTTGGTTCAGAGCGCAAGTCGCGCGAGCGAGAGCTTCGCGAACGGCGTGAGGATCGAGGCGACGGGCGCGCATTGCAATGTGTTGATCCGGGCGCAGCAAATAGAAGGTGCCGCAATGTGCATTGAAACGTTGAGCCAGAAGGCCTTTTACGTCTTCCAGCACCTCGATGCCTTCGCGAGATTCAACGTCGGAGCCAGCCGGCGCGATCAAAATAAGTTTCATTTGCGGGTGTATATCTTTCAACGCGACCAGCGCTTCCGCAGACTCACCAAACAGCACACCCGCGAATGACGATCCCACGCGCTGCAAGAACCATCCATCACGACCGGCAAAAAACACAGGCGCATCCGCCGCCACCGCACCTGGCACAAGCGCGCAATGGAAGACATCGCGATCCGGCGTGTTTAACGGCGAGTCATGCAGCACCGATGCCGTCGATAACCGCCCGCTGTTCACTATCCGCCGTGCAAACTCGCAGTCCTTTGCAAGCCGCAAAGTGGCGTCGCGGAACACACGCGATACATCGCTCTTGGGCGTGATGAAATCGGTCGAACGTGTGGAGTGGCGAATGTTTTCATCGGCGGCGGCTTCGCGTTCGCTGGCGTAGGTATCGAGCAACGCATCGGGCGCATCGCCGTCAATCACCAACTTTAATTTCCAGCCAAGATTGTCCGCGTCCTGCACGCCGCTGTTCGCGCCGCGCGCGCCAAACGGAGATACGCCATGCGCCGAATCGCCCGCAAACAGCACGCGGCCGTGACGAAACTTGTCCATGCGCTGGCATCGGAACGTATAGACGCTCACCCATTCCAGTTCAAATTCGACGTCGGGTCCGAGCAACGCGCGCACGCGCGGAATCACACGCTCCGGCGCTTTCTCCGCGATAGGGTCAGCATCCCATCCCAACTGGAAATCGATGCGCCACACGTTGTCCGGCTGCCGATGCAGCAGCACCGACTGATTTGGATGAAACGGTGGATCGAACCAGAACCAGCGCTCAGTCGGGAAGTCGGCTTTCATCCGCACATCGGCGATCAGGAAGCGATCCTTGAACGTGCGGCCGTGCGCATCGAGATGCATGAGAGCACGCACCGGGCTACGAGCGCCATCGGCGGCGACTACGTAACTGGCGCGCAAGGTGTACGGACCGTCGGGCGTGTCGATCTGCAGCGAAACGCATTCTTCTGACTGCGTAATACCCGTGACCTTGTTATGCCAGCGCGCATCGAGCAAAGGTAACTCGCGTGCCCGCTCAGCCAGATACCCTTCGACGTAATACTGCTGCAGATTGATAAACGCGGGCCGCGCATGGTCCGCTTCGGGCAACAAGTCGAACGCGTAGAGCAGCTCGTTTTGCAGGAACACCTTGCCGACATTCCAGCTCACGCCCTTCGCGACCATCGGTTCGCCGCAGCCTAATCGATCAAATATCTCGAGCGTACGTTTCGCAAAACAAATGGCGCGCGATCCCGACGACAACGTGTGGTCATCGTCGAGCAGCACGATCGGCGTGCCCTGTTGCGCGAGGTCGATAGCGGTCGCTAGACCCACCGGCCCCGCGCCGATCACGACGACCGGATGCAGCGGCGCGGGGGCGTCCTGATCGGGCGCGCGGCGATACTCGAACGTCAGCGCCTGAAAGTCGATAGCCATGGTCATTGTCGTCACCAATCAGCTTTCGAGCGTTTCCCACATTTCCTTGTCGCGCTGCGCCGTCCAGATGCGCGGATCGCGATACTGCGTGGCTTCATCGAAGGCGCGCGTGACGTCGAACGGCATGCAGTGATCGAAGATGACCCAGTCGCCGAACTTCGGCTTGAGCGCGGCATACGTGAGCTTGTAGATCTCGTTCAGGTCCTTGCCCGCTGCGGCGCCCAGCTTCACCTGATTGAACAGTTCGCTCACGAAAGCCCGCGTCCCCGCGATACCGTCCGCCACTTGTTGCGGCGTCTTCAGCGCCGCGCCGCGGCCCGGTACGAGCTTCTCCGGATTGAACGCCGCGAGCGCGTCGAGCGTTGCCGGCCAGTCCTGGTAATAGGCATCGCCGCAATAAGGCGTGGCGCCGTATTCGACCAGATCGCCCGACAGCATCACCTTGTCTTGCGGCAGCCACAGCACCGTATCGCCTTTGGTGTGGCCGCGGCCGAGTTGCATGATATTCACTTCGAGCTTGCCCAGCCAGAGCGTCATCTCACCCTCGAACGTGAGCGTCGGCCACGTCAGCCCCGGCACCGATTCCACCGCATTGAACAGGCGCGGAAAACGCTCGATCTCGCTCTTCATGTCCTGCTCGCCGCGCTCGACGATCAGGTCGTACGTGTCCTGGCTCGCGATGATCTGTTGCGCGCCATACGCCGACGCACCGAGCACCCGCACCGCGTGATAGTGCGTGAGCAGGACGTATTTGATGGGTTTGTCGGTGACTTCACGGATCCGGCGAATCACGTCCTGCGCCATGACGGGCGTGGCTTGCGTGTCGGCGACGAGCACCGCGTCATCGCCAATCACGATGCCCGTATTCGGATCGCCCTCCGCCGTATACGCATACGCGTGTTCGGAGAGTTGCTCGAATGTCACCTTCTTTTCCGCCAGGTCCGCCTGCGACGCAAATTTCTTCTCGCTAGCCATGAGTGTCTCCCGATAGTTTGTGGCTTCAATTACGCATAGTAAAACGAATTACGTTAAGTGAAATTAATGTTAACCCTAGTCAGGTGTGACGCGTTGGTATCGGCTCATATGAATATGTGGATTTTGTGCAAGGCGTCACGCGCGGCACTGCTACCATCAACGCTACACCTCTCACACATCCGCTTTCATGATTGCCCCAACCGTCCCGCAACTTGTTTCCCGCGCCTCGGACTACCCGTTTCCCGGCGCGCGCATTGTCATGGGCGAAGGGGCGAGCGCGGGCACGGCCGTCGCGATCTACGAAGGCTTTTGTCTGGCGAGCGCCTATGAACCTATCTTCGATGTCACCACGCGAGGGTTGCCGCAATCGCTGACGGCATCGGTGGAAAGCGCTGAGCGATTCGGCGATGAACTTGGATTCCAGGCGCTGACGCTCACCGGCGATGGCACGTCGTTCGATCCGTTCGGGCAACTCGACGACGACCCGAAGCTGGTCGAACTCGACCGCCTCTCACGCGCATTGCACGCGTTCAATTTTTTTGGCGCGCAGCGGCCGGGGTTGTTGTTCTTAAGAGTTCACGAGCGTCTGCTGAAGAGCGTGAAATACGATCACGGCAAGCACTTTTCGTCCGTGCTGATCGAGTTTGGGTTGAACCCGGCGCGGATCGTGATTGAGTTGCCGTCGGCGGCGGTCGCGCATCGGACTTTCCTCGGATATCTCGTGAAGAGTTATCAAAAGTATGGGTTCAAGGTCGCCGGCAACTTGCCCAATGCCGGGCAGATCATGTCCGTGTCGGATATGGCCCGGCTGGATTTCATCAAGATGGATGCGGGTATGGCGTTACGGGATTCCGTGGTGAAGCCGTTGGTGGGGTATGCACACCGGCTGAAGATTCCGCTCATTTTTGATCACGTCGGCGACGAAGCGCAGTTCGAAGCGCTTCAGCAATTCGATGTGAGTTTCGTGCAGGGGCCAGCGTTCGAGGCGCATGCGATCGTGCCGGGGGGACGGTAGGGCCCGTTGGTACGCGAACGAAAAACCATCCGGCGGTGAACGTGCCATCAACAGGCATGACGATGCCTGGAATCATCGCAACATTCTGCGTCTTCATCCGAGCGCCCTCCTTCATCGCCAAACCCTGCGGCTCGACGAGCATTGTGCAATGCAATAGCCATCAGTCGCAGCGACACTCCCACACGACAGCCCCGTAAAACCACGCAAAAACACAAACGGAAATGCTGCGCAGTGCCTTGACTTTCATCGAATCGAATACGATCATTCGCTCACAGAACGAGCAAATGATCGACGCAACACGGATTTGGCCCTATGCCCACTTCGCGTTCGACGACAACGAGACACAGCACAGCGCCCGGCACCGCAGAAGGCGCATCCAGATCAGAGGAAGACGACATGACTACCGAAAGCCACGCAGCCGCCGACGTGATCCTGCACATCGGCGCGGGTTCTTTTCATCGTGCGCATCAGGCGTGGTACCTGCACAAGCTGATTGAATCCGGAGACACGCGCTGGTCGCTGACGGTCGGCAATATCCGCGGCGACATGAATGCCGTGCTGGAAGCGCTGGCCGCACAGAACGGCACTTACACGCTGGAAACGGTCACGCCGCAGGGCGAGCGAGCGTATGAGACCATCCGCTCGATCACGAAGGTCGTGCCGTGGGCGGCGGACCTAGACGCGCTGGTCGCGGCGGGTGCTGCGCCCGAGTGCAAGATCGTGTCGTTCACGGTGACCGAAGGCGGTTATTACCTCGATGAACACCATAAGCTGGATACGGCCAATCCCGATCTGGCCGCCGACCTGAAAGGCGCCCGCACGACGATCTATGGCGCGCTCGCCGCTATTCTCGACGTCCGCATGAAGCAGAACGCGGGAAAGGTGACGCTGCAGAACTGCGACAACCTGCGCAGCAACGGCGATCGTTTCAAAGCCGGCATGCTTGAGTTCCTGCAATTGCGTGGCGAAACCGTGCTGCGCGACTGGATGATCGCCAATACGTTGTGCCCGAACGCGATGGTCGACCGCATCACGCCACGCCCCACGCCCGATGTCCGCGAACGTGTGCTGGCTGCAACCGGTATCGACGATAAAGCGCCCGTCATGGGCGAAGCGTTTATCCAGTGGGTGATCGAAGACGAATTTATTGCGGGGCGCCCGGCGTGGGAGAACGTCGGCGCGGAAATGGTCCACTCGGTGCTGCCGTACGAAGAAGCCAAGATCCGCATCCTCAACGCAACGCATAGCTGTATCGCGTGGGCGGGAACGCTTGTTGGGCATCAATACATTCACGAAGGCACGCAAGACGCCGATATCCGCGCGCTCGCCGAAGCCTACGTGACCGAAGACGTGATTCCGTGCCTGTCGCCGAGTCCTATCGATTTGGCCAAGTACCGCGATGTCGTGATCGATCGCTTCGTCAATCCGTACATCCAGGACACGAATCAGCGCGTGGCCGCCGACGGCTTCTCCAAGATCCCTGGTTTTATCGCGCCGACTTTGCGTGAATGTTTTGCGCGTCACGTCGATCCGAACGCCACGGCCATGTTGCCCGCGCTGTTCTTCCGCTTCCTCGAACGCTGGCACGAAGGCAAGCTGCCATACGCGTACCAGGATGGCGTGATGGACCCCGCCACCGCGCACGCATTCTTCGAAGCGGATGACCCGGTGAAGGCTTTCGTCGCCGATAAACTCTTGTGGGGCAGCCTCGCGCAAAGCGCCGATCTGGAACGCGTGCTGCGCGCGGCGCTGGGCCGTGTCGATACATGGCTTGGCAAGCGAGCCTGAGCTGCTCAATCACCGTTCTTCATGCCCGTCCGGTGTTATTGCCAATGGCGTAACGCCGGCAGCGGCGCTACATTAGCGCCTCCGGTTTCCCGCGGCTTCACGCCTTCATCAAGGGTTCGTCCATGTATTTAGGCATCGATCTCGGCACCTCCGAAGTAAAAGTTCTCCTGCTCGCAAGCGACGGCAGTGTCGTCGGCACAGCGGGCACGCCCTTCACCGTATCGCGTCCGAAACCCCGCTGGTCCGAGCAAAATCCGCTCGACTGGTGGGACGGTACGCGCGCCGCGCTCTTCGCTTTACGCGATAAATTCCCGCAAGAATTCGCGCAGGTGCGCGGCATCGGTTTGTCGGGACAGATGCACGGCGCGGTGCTGCTCGATTCCGAGGATCGCGTGCTGCGGCCGGCGATCCTCTGGAACGACATGCGCAGCGACAAGGAATGCGACGAGTTGACGGAGCGCGCGTCGCATTTGCATGAAATTGCCGGCAATCTCGCGATGCCCGGCTTCACCGCGCCGAAGCTGCTGTGGGTGCAGCACAACGAGCCGGACATTTTCAATCGGACGGCGTGCGTGTTGTTGCCGAAGGACTATCTGCGGCTGCATCTGACGGGCACGAAGGTCTCCGATCCGTCTGACGCCGCCGGCACGTTATGGCTCGATGTCGCGCGCCGCGACTGGTCCGATGAACTGCTCGCCGCGTGCAGCATGACGCGCGCGCAGATGCCGGCGCTGGCCGAAGGCAGCGAACCGTCGGGCACGCTGCTGCCCGCGCTCGCCCGCGAACTCGGATTGCGCGATGGCGTGGTCGTCGCGGCCGGTGGCGGCGACAACGCGGCAAGCGCGGTGGGTATCGGCGCGACGGAACCAGGCGATGGTTTCCTGTCGCTCGGGACATCGGGCGTGCTGTGCGTGGTCGGCGACCGCTTCCGGCCGAATCCATCGTCGGCGGTGCATGCGTTCTGTCATGCCATCCCCGATCGCTGGCATCAGATGAGCGTCGTGTTGTCGGCTGCGAGCTGCCTGCGCTGGGTCTGCAAGCTCACCTCGACCGATGAACCCACGTTGCTCGCTGAAATCGCCGCGCTCGATCCCGCCGCGCTGGAAATCGCGCCGCTCTTCCTGCCGTATCTCAGCGGCGAACGTACGCCGCATAACGACCCGTACGCGCAAGGTGTGTTCTTCGGCATGACGCACGCAACCGACCGCGCGCTGCTCGGCTATGCGGTGCTCGAAGGCGTGACGCTCGCGCTGACCGATGGCCTCGACATGCTCCAAGCTGCCGGCACGGAAGTGCATGCGTTGTCGTTGTTGGGCGGCGGTGCGCGCAGCAAGTACTGGGGCCAGTTATTAGCCGATGCCCTCAACACCCGCACGCGCACTCACGGCGGCGGCGAGACTGGCGCGGCGCTCGGCGCGGCCCGGCTCGGCTGGCTCGCGGCGGGCGGCGATCCGGCCGTGGTGCTGGCCAAGCCGCCCGTGAAGGACGAGTTCATCCCGAACGCGCAACGCCATGCAATCCTGCGGCAACGGCTGAAGGGATTCCGCGAGTTGTATCAGCACGTGCGCCCGTTGTTCGATCCGGCGCGTCCGCGGCTCGCATGACGGTTTAAAAGGCGCGCGAAGAGTTTTTGCCCTCAGGCGTCGAGCGTGCACAATGTCGATCTTTCGCGTGCCTTTATGGCGCGCGATTCTCTTTGTATTCGACACGAACGACCAGACATCGAGCCACCGTGCCCAAGTCCAATGAAAAACTCGATCTCGCCACCCGCGCCGCGTGGCTGTATTACGTCGCGGGCAATACGCAGAATGAAATAGCGGAGAAGTTGCAGATCTCGCGGCCCGTCGCCCAGCGGCTGGTCGCGTTCGCGGTGGAAAAGAACCTGATTCGCGTGCGTGTGGATCACCGGATTGCCGACTGCCTCGCGCTGGCCGCGAAGTTATCGAAGCGATACGGCTTGTCGATGTGCGAAGTCGTGCCCATTGATGGCGATACGCCCGAGCAAGTGGATCGCAAGCTGGCGGTCGCGGGCGCACAAGTGATGGAGCGCTATCTCACCGATGAAAAACCGCTGGTGATCTCGATCAGCACCGGCCGGACGCTGAAAGCCGTGGTCGCGCAAATCGGGCAACTGGAGCGTCCGCAGCATCGTTTGGTGTCGATGGTCGGGGCTATTGCCCAGGACGGCTCCTCGAACCGCTACGACGTCGCGCAGCATCTCTCCGAGAAGACCGGTGGGAAGCATTTCATGTTGCCCGCGCCGTTGATGGCCGATAGCCGCGCCGAGCGGGAGCAGTGGTGCAATCACCGGCTGTATCGGATTGTCGATGCGCTGTCCGGGAACGCGGATGTCGCGTTTATCGGGATCGGAAATATCGGGATTAATTGTCCGTTGCATGAGGACGGTTTTATCACGACGGCCGAAGTGGAAGAGATGATGCAGGCCGGGGCGGTGGCTGAATTGCTCGGGTTGCCGATTGATGCGCAAGGCGTGAGGGTGCTATCGACTACCGGTGAGCGGGTGACGAGTTTGCGGCTCGATGCTCCGCCGAAGCGGCCGACAATAGGATTTGCGGGCGGCTTGAGGAAACGTGAAGCGGTGATCGCGGCGTTGCAGGGTAAATGGCTGTCGGGGCTCGTGACCGATGAGTTGTGCGCGCAGGCCGCGCTGGACGCTTGAGAGCGGTTTGGGGCGAGTTGCTAGGGTTCTGCAGTAGCGGTCGGGGTTGATGCTGGGTTGCTGCTTTCAAGGTTAGTGGTCTGCTTGAGTTGGCTCATTTTTTTGCCACTATTAGCCACTGCGCGTGGCGGCGCGTCATTTCTTTGTCCAAAGCGACAAAGAAACGAAGCAAAGAAAGCGCTTTCAAAACGAGGGCTCGTAAGTTGACCCAGCGTGCACTTTGTGCGTTTTTGGCACCCCAAAAGCACGGTGCTCGCCAGAACCACCGATGTGTGAACCCCTCCTTCTCGCGAATTCTTACACGCACACGCTTCGCCCCGTACGCTCTCGGGCAAGCACCATTGCCAAGAAAACCCGCACGGCCTCACGCGCCTTTACTGCTTCACGTCTTGATCGGCTGGATGCTTGACCTGCACCGCTATTTTTGGGGTATGGCCTCACCCATCATGCGGCCTCGTTTCGAGGCGGGTTGGCGACGTGGTTCGGGATGCATACAAATTTGGTGGATGGTTGTCCGCGGATAGCGCGGGGTGCCCTTTGGGCAGGTTCAGTCACTGGTGGCGAAGCGTGTGGGTATCCGTGTTCGGAGAAGGAGGGTTTCACACATCCGCCGCTCTTGCGAGCACCGTGCTTTTGGGGTGCCAAAAACGTGGAAACTGCACGCTAGGTCAACTTATGAGCCCTCGTTTTGAAAGCGCTTTCTTTGCTTCGTTTCTTTGTCGCTTTGGACAAAGAAATGACGCGCCGCCACGCGCAGTGGCTAATAGTGCTAAAGAAATGAGCCAACTCAAGCAGACCGCCAAGCCAAGCAGCAGCAACCCGGCAACGAATCAGACCGCTAACGCAGGAACCTGGCAACCCGGCATCAACCCCGACCGCCAACCCCAGAACCCGCGCCAGCCCCTCCGTCCACCGGCGCGAGCAAACACCCCCTCACGCTGCCGACAACACCTCGACAATCTTCCGCTGATAAGCAATCCCATCGGCGTTGAACAAATGGCAATGCTCCGGCAACGCGCCAAGCTTCAACACTTCACCACGAGAATGCCGCTCCAGCGGCGGAATCCTGGCGATGATCCCTTCCGGCGCCACCGTCGATTCCGCGTACAGATAAGCGGCATCGCCAAGCGACTCGACGGCCATCGTCTTCGCCGATACCCCGTGCTCCACCGTCGCCGCCGTCCCCGCGTGCAGATGCTCCGGACGAATCCCCACCGTCACCGACTCGCCGACCTTCGCAGTCCCCGGCTCAACCGCCGTCAATTGCGTCTCACCCGTCGCATACTTCACCAGCACGCCATCGCTCAACACCTGCGTAATTTCGGCGTTAAAGAAATTCATCTTGGGCGAGCCGATAAAACCCGCCACGAACTTGTTCTGCGGCGCATGATAAAGCTGATTCGGCGAGCCGACTTGCTCCACATTCCCCGCCGACAACACCACGATCTTGTCAGCCAGCGTCATGGCTTCCACCTGATCGTGCGTCACATAGATCATCGTGGTCTTGAGCTCGTCGTGCAGCCGCGCAAACTCCAGACGCATCTTCACGCGCAACGCGGCGTCAAGGTTGGACAGCGGTTCATCGAAGAGAAACACCTTCGGCTTGCGCGTGATAGCGCGGCCGATCGCCACCCGCTGACGCTGACCACCCGACAACTGCTTAGGCTTCCTATCAAGCAAATGATCGATGTGCAGAATCTTCGCAGCCTGCTTCACCGCTGCATCGATTTCCGGCTTGCTCGTGCCGGCGAGCTTCAGCCCAAACGCCATGTTGTCGTACAGCGTCATGTGCGGATACAGCGCGTACGACTGGAACACCATCGCAATCCCGCGCTTGGCCGGCTGCAGGTCGTTCACACGCACGCCGTCGATAGTCAGGTCGCCGCCGGTGATATCTTCCAGCCCGGCGATCATTCGCATCAGCGTGGATTTGCCGCAACCGCTCGGGCCCACGAACACGACGAACTCGCCATCGGCGATATCGAGGTTCACGCTGCGAATCACTTCCGTTTCTTCGTAGCGCTTGTTGATGTTGCGCAGATTCAGGCTTGCCATGATGGAGTCTCCGTCTTTAACTTGGCTTCGTTTTCTGCGAGCAAGAGGCTCACGGCAGTTCGAAGCTTGCGTTTTGCAGCCACTGCCCGACGAGCGTGGGAAGCTGTCCCATCTCATCGAACACGACACTTGCGCCAGCACGTTTCAGCGCATCAATTTGTCCTTCAGTTGCATGCCCACCGCCCAGGAAGCCGAGCACCGTCATGCCCGCCGCCGCCGCTGCGGTAACACCGGTCACACTGTCTTCAACCACCACGCAGCGTTCGGGCGCGACCCGCATGGTCCGCGCCGCCGCGAGGTACACGTCGGGCGCGGGTTTCGGGTTCGGCACTTTATCGGCGCAAAACAGACGCTCACCGAAAAACCGCACGAGACCCGTGCGGTTCAGCACGGCTTCCACATACGACGTAAAGCTGTTACTCGCGCAGGCTTTGCGCAAGTTGATCGCGGCCAGCGCAGCCTCGATTCCGTCGACCGCCGGCCCTTCCACGGCCGCGGCTTCCACGACCGCCCGAATTGCGTCGATCTGGTCTGCATCGAGCGTCCGGCCAAGCGCTTCAGCCGTGCGCAGCAGCACCGTCTCGATCCGCAGCCCGAGCAGCGGCGTGACAATCGGCTCGGCATCGACGCCTGGCCACAGCGCCTGCATCTCCTGCACAAGCACACGTCCCGCAATCGCTTCGCTGTCGATCAATACGCCGTCGCAGTCGCAGATCAGCAGATGCCCGTCGTGGGCATCGGCTGGCGCGAGCGCGCCGGGTACGCCGGCTTGGGACAAGTTCAGGTTCACTGGATCGGCCTCGTCGGGTTAAAGCTCGGGTTGCAGCTCGCGTTGCAACTCATTTCACCGCGCCGAAGGTCAGGCCGCGCACCAGTTGCTTCTGCGACAACCAGCCGACGATCAGGATCGGCGCCACAGCGAGCAATGAAGCTGCCGAAAGCTTCGCCCAGAACAAGCCCTCAGGACTCGAATACGACGCGATGAACACCGTCAGCGGCGCCGCGTTGGAACTCGACAAGTTGATGCTCCAGAACGCTTCGTTCCACGACAGGATCACGAGCAGCAACGCAGTGGAGGCGAGCCCGGGCAGCGACATCGGCATCAGCAGGTAGACGATTTCCTGCCACGTCGCCGCGCCATCTATCCGCCCCGCTTCCAGGATGTCGCGCGGGATTTCGTTGAAGTACGTGTAGGACATCCAGACGGCAATCGGCAAGTTGATCAGCGTATAGACAATCACCAGACCCCACACTGTGTCGAGCATGCCGGTGTTTTTCCACAGCAGGTAGATCGGCACGAGCACGCCCACTGACGGCATCATCTTCGTCGAGAGCATCCACAGCAGCACTTTCTGCGTTTTCTTGGTCGGGAAGAACGCCATGGCGTAAGCGCACGGCACGGCGAACAACAAGCAGATCACCGTGACGCCGACCGAGATCAGGATGGAGTTCCACGCAAACGCAAAGTAGTTACTGCGCGCGAACACCTCGCGAAAACTGTCCAGCGTGGGCGAGAAGATCAGCGATGACGAATACGCCTGCTGCTCGGTCTTGAATGCCGTGATGGTCATCCAGAAGATCGGGAAAAACAGCAGCAGCGCGAACAGCCACGCGATCACACCCAGGACGCCGCGCTTGAGCGTGTCGAGGATCGGCACGGACGTTGTTGCGGTAACGGGATGGCTCATGATTCGTACTCCCCTTTCAGGTTCTTCGCGAGCATGCGCACCAGGAAGAACGCAACGACGTTCGCCAGCACGACCGCCAGAATGCCGCCTGCAGAAGCCAGGCCGACGTCGAATTGCTGCAGGCCGAGCGCGTAGATCAAGTACGACAGGATGGTGGTCGCCGTGCCTGGGCCGCCGCCGGTCGTCGTATAGATTTCAGCGAAGATGGAGAGCAGGAAAATGGTTTCCATCATCACCACCACGGCAATCGCGCGTTTCAAGTGCGGCAGCGTGATGTAGAAGAACATGGAGAACGGACCGGCACCATCGATGCGAGCCGCTTCCTTCTGCTCCTGGTCCAGCGATTGAATCGCCGTGAAGAGAATCAGGAACGCGAACGGCAGCCACTGCCACGCAACGATCACGATCACCGCAAAGAGCGGATAGTCGCCGAACCAGTCGATCGGCTGGAGCCCCAGCGATCGCATCAACTGCGCTATCAGGCCATACACCGGATGCAGGATCATGTTCTTCCAGATCAGCGCGCTGACTGTAGGCATGACGAAGAACGGTGCAATCACAAGCAGCCGCGCAATACCCTGGCCGATGAACTTGCGGTCAAACAGTACGGCAAGCAGCACGCCGCCAATCACCGTAATCAGCAACACCGATCCGATCAGCGTAAGCGTATGGACGATTGAGGGCAGGAAGGCTGGATCAGTTGCCAGGAATTCATAGTTATCGATACCGGCAAACCCTTTGACATCGGGATTAAGCAGGTTGTATCGGGAGAACGAATACCAGATGGTCATCGCAAGCGGGATGGCCATCCACAGGAACAGTACGGCGGTCGACGGCATGATGAGCCAGCGGACCGACTTCGCGCGCTTCTTGTCGCGCGCTGCGGCGGATTCCGCGTAACCGTCTGTGAGGGGGGGATTAAGTTGACTCATGATCGTGTCACCTCTCGATGATGATGCGCAGGCCGCGCGCGGCTTCTTCACAGAAGCGGCGCGGCCCGCTGTCCTACATTAGGCGCAGCAAATGGATTGCTGCTTTCGGGTCCTTACTTCTGGTACCCGGCCTGTTTCACGGCACGATTGGCTGCGGCGTTGCCCGCGGTCAGTGCGGCATCAACAGTCGTCTGTCCGGCGACCACACCGGCGATCGACTGGCCGACCACGGTACCGAACGACTGGAATTCAGGAATCCCGACGAACTGGACACCGGTGTACGGCACCTTTTGCAGCGTTGCATCGGTCGGGCTCGCCGATTCGATTGCGCTCAGCACGAAGTCACCGAACGGAGCCGCTTTCTTGTATTCCGGATTGGCGTAAGTCGACTTGCGCGTGCCTGGGGGAACCGAAGCCCAGCCTTCGTCCTTCGCAGCCAGTTCGATGTATTCCTTCGACGTAGCCCAGGTCGCGAACTTCTTCGCGGCTTCCTGCGACTTCGAGGTCTTCGGAATCGCGAGCGACCACGACCACAACCAGTGGTTGCCCTTCGGCGTGACCGCGATCGGTGCTGCCGCGAAGCCGATCTTGTCAGCCACTTGCGATTGCGCCTTGTTGTACAACATGCCTGCCGCCACCGTCGCGTCGATCCACATTGCGCACTTGCCCGAGGACATCAACGTCAGGTTCTCGTTGAAACCATTCGAGCTGGCTCCCGGAGGGCCATCGGTCTTGAGCAGGTCCGAGTAGAACGTAAGGGCCTTGTGCCATTCCGGGGTATTGAGCTGGGCATCCCATTTTTCGTCGAACCAGCGGCCGCCGTACGTATTCACGACCGTCGAGAAAAATGCCATGTTCTCGCCCCAACCCGCCTTGCCGCGCAGGCAGATACCGTACTGGCCTTTGGATTTGTCGGTGAGCTTGTCGGCGAACTGCTTGATCTGGTCGTAGGTCGGCTGGTCGGGCATCTTCAGGCCGGCGGCATCGAACAAGTCCTTGCGGTAATACGTCATCGAGCTTTCGACGTAGAACGGCAACGCATACAACTGGCCGTTATACGAGAGACCGTCGCGAGCGGTCTTCACCACGTCGTCGAGATCGTAGCTGGCCGGCAGGTTCGTCATCGGCGCGAGCCAGCCGCGCTTGCCCCATTGCGGCGCTTCATACGTGCCGATCGCCATCACGTCGAACTGGCCGCTGTTCGTGGTGATGTCGGTCGTGGCGCGCTGACGCAGCACGTTTTCTTCGAGGATGACCCACTTCAGCTGGATGTCCGGATTCGCTTTTTCGAATGCCGGCGACAGCTTCTTCAACTCGATCATGTCCGGGTTGTTGAGCGTGGCAATCGTCACGGTTGCGGCTTTTGCGGCGATTGGCGCGATCGCGGCAACGGCGAATGCAGCGAATGCGAGCGAGCGCATCGGCAGGTTCTTGAGGGTGAAGTTGGCGCGTTTCATGTTGTTTCGTCTCCTTTATCGTTAGCACGGGCGCTGGTCTTGCGTTGCGTTGCTTGCAGCAGTCGATACTCGGGTAGTACAGGTGTTGCTTTAATCAACTTCGCTAATCATTTTCACTGCGACGCCTTGCGTGCGTTTGCACGCTTGCAAAGCCCGCTGTCAACTCATCCAGTTACCGCCATCCACGTTCAGTGTTTGTGCCGTGATGTAGTCCGAATCCGCCGATACGAGGAACAGCGCCGCGCCCGTCAGGTCGTTCGGCAGGCCCATGCGGCCGAGCGGCACAGCTTCTCCAACCAGACGTTTCTTCTCGCCGAGCGGGCGGTTCTCGTACTTCGCGAAGAGCGCGTCGACGGTCTCCCACATCGGGGTATCGACAACACCCGGTGCGATGCTGTTCACGTTGATGCCATGCTTGGCGAGGCCCAGCGCGGCTGATTGCGTATAGCTGATCACGGCGGCTTTGGTCGCGCAATAGTGGGAGACCAGCGCCTCGCCGCGACGCCCGGCTTGCGACGACATGTTCACGATCTTGCCGCCGCGGCCCTGCTCCACCATGCGTTGCGCCACCAGTTGCATCAGGAAGAACATGCCCTTCACGTTGACCGAGAAGAGGCGGTCGAAGATTTCCCAGGATTCGTCGAGGATCGGGCGCATGTCGAAGAGCGCCGCGTTGTTGAAGAGGATGTCGATGCCGCCGAATTTATCGACGGTGGACGAGACGATGCGCTCCAGGTCTTCACGCTTCGTGACGTCGGCTTTCAAGGCAAGCACACGCCCGGCGCTTTCCGGGAAACGCTGCGCCAACTCGGCTTCGTCCTTCAGATCGACGACGACAACCTTCGCGCCCTCGTCCAGAAATCGTTTCGTGACCGCTTCGCCAATTCCGCTTGCCGCACCCGTCACGATCGCTACCTTGTCCTGCAGTCTCACGGCTTATCTCCGATTCGTCTCTGATTCGACTTCTTGAAAATCCAACACTTGAAACGCGTCGATGGTGAGCGAACGCTCTTCACGCGATCAATTGCTCTCTGTTTGGTCGAATGATCGGTGACGCGTGAGGCGGTGTCAAGGCACGCCGCCATGTTTCGATGGTGCGGCGCGCAAAGCATCCCAAAACTGCGGGAAAACCCCAACCGGCGCGGGTTTGCGGGAATTGAACAACGCCTGGGAAGAGTCGCGGACAGGCTTTCGTAATACGCCAATGGATGCAAAACGGAGTGATACGTTATATCATCGCCGTCGATTCGAACGATCGCGATGCCTCTGCGGCGAGCACGCAGAACGAGAACGCTACGCACATCATCAGCCTCTATCCACCCTCATTCCAGGAAACACCATGAGCAAACTTGCCACCGCCATCCTGACCTGCGCCGCCTTTTTATCGGTGAGCTTTTGCGGCACAGCCACAGCGCAAACGTCGCCCACGGGCGTGGTGCCGGTGGTCGCGGCCGAGAATTTCTATGGTGATGTCGTGCGCCAGCTCGGCGGCAATCATGTCCAGGTGACGAGCATCCTGAGCAACCCCGACGAAGATCCGCATCTGTTTGAAGCCAGCCCGAAGACCGCGCGCGCGTTGCAGAATGCGACGCTTGTCGTGTATAACGGCGCCGACTACGATCCGTGGATGGACAAGCTGCTGTCGGCATCGAAGGGCAAGGGGCGCACGACCATCGTCGCGGCGCAACTGATGGGCAGGAAATCCGGCGATAATCCGCATCTCTGGTACGACCCGGCGACCATGCCGACGGTGGCGAAAGCGGTGAGTCAATATTTGGTCCAGGCGGACCCGGCGCACAAGGCTGACTACGATGCGCGTCTGGCGACGTTCCTGGCATCGGTGAAACCCATCGACGACAAGGTCGCCGCGCTGAAAAGTCAATACAAGGGCGTACCCGTGACGGCGACGGAACCGGTGTTCGGTTATATGTCGGACGCAATCGGCCTCGACATGCGCAACAACAGCTTCCAGCTTGCCGCGATGAACGATACGGAACCGAGCGCAACGGATATCGCTGCGTTCGAAAAGGATCTGCGCGAGCGTCGCGTGCACGTGCTGATCTATAACAGCCAGGCAACGGAAGCACTCACGAAACGCATGTTGAAAGTGGCCCACGATTCACACGTGCCGAGCATCAGCGTCACCGAGACGCTGCCCGCCGGCAAGACCTTCCAGACATGGATGACGTCGCAGCTCGACGCTTTGTCGGTTGCGCTGCAGGGAAAGACACAATGACGGGATGTGGCAATAGAACGGTCGCGCTTTCGGGCGCGTTGCAATGACGGTTCCGAAAGCGGAGTCGACGCGGGGTAAAGCCGGCGCGCTTGAAGTCGAGCATGTTGCGCTCGAACTCGGCGGACGATCGATTCTCAAGGACGCCAGCTTCAGCGTCGCGGCGGGCGAGTTTATCGGCGTGCTGGGTCCGAACGGCGCCGGCAAGACCACGCTCATGCGCGCGATGCTGGGGTTGCTGCCGTTATCGAAGGGCGTGATTCGCGTGAACGGCGCGCCGGTCGTGCGCGGCAATCCGTCGATTGGCTACATGCCGCAAACGCGCAGCGGTCTCGCCGGACGGCATGTGCGCGGCCGCGACTTCGTCGCCATGGCCGCCGATGGTCATCGCTGGGGCCTGCCGCTCGGGAACGCGGCAGCACATGCCGATGTCGATCGCGTGCTCGATCTGGTCGGCGCCCGGGCGCTTGCCACACGGCCGTTGTCCGAGCTGTCGGGCGGCGAACGGCAGCGTTTGCTGCTCGCACAATGCCTGCTCGGCGACCCGAAACTCCTGCTCCTCGATGAACCGCTGATCAGCCTCGATCCGCGTCATCAAACCGGCGTAGTCGATCTCGTGCGCAGCGTGCAGCGTGAACTCGGCATTACCGTGCTGTTCTCCGCGCACGAACTCAATCCGCTGCTCAACTCCATCGACCGTGTGCTGTATCTCGGCAATGGGCGCGCGGCGCTCGGTACGATCGATGAAGTCATCACGAAGCCGGTTTTATCGCAGCTATATGGATCGCCGATTGACGTGATGCGTGTGAACGGCCGCATCTTCGTGATGGCCGGCGACGTGGAAGTCGACAAGCTCGACCACGCGCACGAAGACGGCGCCGAAGGACATTCCCACGATCACGACCATGGCCACGCGCACGGTCACGCTCACCACCACACCGGAAAGCATTCCCACGATGTTTGAATACGAGTTCATGCAAAACGCCTTCGCGGCGTCGGGGATTGTCGCGGTGCTCGCGGGCGTGGTCGGCTACTTTCTTGTGTTGCGCGGTCAGACCTTTGCGGGTCACGCGTTATCGCACGTGGGTTTCACAGGTGCGACCGGCGCGGTGCTGGTCGGCATGTCGCCGCTCTGGGGGATGATCGGCTTCACGCTCGTGGCCGGTATCGGCATGGGTGCGCTCGGCGAAAAGCTGACCGGACGCGATGTCGCTATCGGCGTGATCCTGACGTTGTCGCTCGGCTTCGGCTTGCTGTTCCTGCACTTCTTTACCGCCTACGCCAGCCAGGCGACTGCGCTGCTGTTCGGCAACGTGCTCGGCGTGAGCCATGAAACGCTGGTGGTGCTCGCCGGGCTCGCGGTGGTCAGCCTCGGCGCGCTCGCGATCATCATGCGGCCGTTGCTGTTCGCATCGCTGCAACCGGAACTGGCCGAGGCGAAAGGCGTATCGCTGCGACTCGTGTCCATCCTGTTTCTGGCGATCACGGCACTGGCGGTGGCGGCATCGACGCAGATAGTGGGTGTTTTGCTGGTCTTCGCGTTAATGGTGGGACCAGCCGCGGCGGCGCAAAACGTGGCGACGCGGCTGTCGACCGGCGTACTGCTCTCGGCGGTTTTTGCGTTGGTGCAAGCGTGGTTGGGATTGACGCTGGCGTATTACACCGACTGGCCGACAAGCTTCTGGATCACGATCCTGGCAGCAGGGGTTTATGGGTTGAGTTTGCTGGGACGGAAATGAATCGAAAGCGGGAGCGCATCACGCGCTTCCGCCTGAACCGCTCTCAAGCACACAGCGTCCGTGCATGAAACGCAATATGCTCGCCGATAAACGTCGAGATGAAGTAGTACCCGTGGTCGTAGCCGTCATGCTTGCGCACGGTCACCGCCTGCCCTGCCGCCTTCGCCGCCGCTTCGAATAGATCCGGATGCAACTGCGCCGCGAGGAAATTATCGGCGAGACCCTGGTCGATCAGGATCCCTCCTTCAAATTTCGACGCCGCCGTTTTCACCAGTTCACTAGCGTCATACTGCTTCCACGTTTCCCGATCCTCGCCGAGATAACCCGAAAACGCCTTCACGCCCCAAGGCGATTGCGAAGGCGCGGCGATTGGCGCGAGTGCCGACACCGACTTATAAATGTCCGGGTTCTTCAACGCGAGAACCAGTGCGCCGTGACCGCCCATCGAGTGCCCGAAAATTCCCAGCCGATCCTCACGTACCGGCAATTCAGCAAGCACCGCCGCAAGCAGATCCTGCGTCACATACGAGTACATCCGATAGTTACGCGCCCACGGTTCCTGCGTCGCATCGACGTAAAATCCCGCACCCACGCCGAAGTCCCACGCCGCGCTTTCATTCGGCACGCCGGCACCGCGCGGGCTGGTATCCGGTGCGATCAGCGCGATGCCATGCTCAGCCGCATAACGCTGCGCGCCGGCCTTGATCGGGAAGGTCTCTTCCGTGCAAGTCAGCCCCGCAAGATAGAACAACGCGGGCACTTTTCCTTTGGAGGCCTCGGCGGGCAAAAACACCGAAAACCGCATCGGCAAGCCGATCGATTCGGAATCGTGTTTATAGGTTCGCTGCACGCCACCCCAGCACCGATGTTCTTCCACAAGCTCTAGCATTGCCTCATCCCTTCGATTTTTTTGCCGAGGCAGCGCGCCACCCCGGCTCACGCTTCGCCTGATACGTTTAGTACAACACCACCGAGCGGATCGATTCGCCCTTCTTCATCAGGTCGAAACCTTCATTGATGCGCTCCAGCGGCAGCGTGTGCGTGATCAGGTCATCGATATTGATCTTGCCTTCCATGTACCAGTCGACGATCTTCGGCACATCGGTACGCCCACGCGCGCCGCCGAATGCCGAACCCTTCCATTCACGGCCGGTGACCAACTGGAACGGCCGCGTCGAGATCTCCTCGCCCGCTGCCGCCACGCCGATGATGAACGACTGGCCCCAGCCTTTATGCGTGCATTCCAGCGCCTGGCGCATCACCTTCGTGTTGCCGATACATTCGAACGAATAGTCCGCGCCGCCATCGGTCAACTGCACGATGTGATCGACGACATTCGGCACCTCGTTCGGGTTGATGAAGTGCGTCATGCCGAACTTCTTCGCAAGCTCGACGCGGCGCGGGTTGATGTCGACGCCAATGATCTTGTCCGCCCCGACCATCTTCGCGCCCTGGATCACGTTCAAGCCGATGCCGCCCAGCCCGAACACCACCACGTTCGCGCCGGCTTCGACCTTCGCCGAATACACGACCGCGCCCACGCCCGTCGTCACGCCGCAACCGATGTAGCAAATCTTGTCGAAGGGCGCATCTTCACGCACCTTCGCCACCGCGATTTCCGGCACGACGATGTAATTCGAAAACGTCGAAGTCCCCATGTAATGGAACAACGGCTTGCCGTCGATGGAAAAACGTGACGTGGCATCCGGCATCAATCCACGGCCTTGCGTCGAACGGATCGCCTGGCACAGATTGGTCTTGCGCGACAGGCAGAACTTGCACTGGCGGCACTCGGGCGTATAGAGCGGAATGACGTGATCGCCTTTCCTCAACGTGCCTACGCCCGGACCGACATCGACCACGATACCCGCGCCTTCATGCCCGAGAATGGCGGGGAAGATGCCTTCCGGATCAGCGCCCGACAGCGTGTAGTAGTCGGTATGGCAAATGCCGGTCGCCTTCACTTCGATCAGCACTTCACCGGCGCGCGGTCCTTCGAGATCGACTTCCTCGATGGTGAGCGGCTTTCCGGCTTCCCATGCAATGGCGGCTTTGGTTTTCATATTTGGCTCCGTTTGTTGATCGTTGATTCAGAGTGGGCAGGCAGGCGATACCCGTACTACGTCAAGACACGACGTTTAGTACTTCGTAGCATGCGCCCATGGTGTGATAGTCGACCTTGCCGGCCGGGCTTTTTTCGTTGCTGTATTTCGTGTTGTCGCGAGCGAGTATGCGGTACCACGCGCCCCATTTGTGATCGACAAAATGGTCCCAGCTGTAGGTCCACAACCGGTCGTAATCGTTCCAGTAACGCGTGGCCATGGCCGAATCCCCCGCTTGTGCGGCCTGATCGGCGAGCAACGCGGCGGCGGCCAGCGACTCTGCCTGGACCCAGAAATACTTGTCCTCGTCGTAGAACTCGCCTTTGATATCGAAGCCGTAAACCATCCCGCCATGCTCGTGGTCCCACGAAAAATCCAGCGCACGGTCGAACAGTTCCCGAGCCCGCGTGACGTGCCATGCATCCGGACGATGCCGGTCCAGAATCAGCAGCAGCTTCGCCCATTCGGTCTGATGGCCCGGCTGAAATCCCCATGGCCTGAAGATGTTGGTCTTGTCGCCCTTGTTGTATTCCCAGTCGACCGACCAGTCCGGCTTGTAGTGCTCCCAGACCAGCCCGCCGGCAAGCGCGGCCTGACGATTCACCATGTTGTCCGCGAGCAGCGCGGCGCGGTCCAGGTAACGCACATCCTGCGACGCCTCGAAAGCCGCGAGCATCGCTTCGCAGGCATGCATGTTGGCGTTCTGTCCGCGATACTCCGACACCACCCAGTCCGCGCTCGCCTCGTCTTTGTACAAGCCGTGCGCCGCGTCCCAGAAGTGCGTTTCCATCAGGTCCCAGGTTTCTTCCAGATACCCGCGCGCTTCTTCGAAGCCTGCTTCCAGCGCCTTCGCATAGGCCAGCACGACGAACGCGAGGCCGTAGCAATGATTCGTGGCGTCGGTGACATCACGGCCGTCGAGCGTCCACGCGTAACCGCCGGTCTGCGCATTACGATGAAACTCGCGCAGGTACTCGATGCCATGCCGCACGCCGCCGCGATACTCATCGAGCCCGAAGTGCTTGTACGCCATTGCGTAGTTGAAAACGAAGCGGGTGCTCGACACCAGATGCCGCGACTTGCGGTCATAGAGCGTGCCGTCATCCTTGTAGAAATGATAGAAACCGCCCGCCGGGTCCATGCAGTGCGGGTGATAAAAGGTCATGGTCCGCAGCGCGTGATCGAGCAGGAACTCACGCGAACGAAAGTCGGGATAGGGGGGCAAGGACGTGGTTGTATCGGACATATTTCGTATGAGGCTATGCGTGCTGTCTCGTGGATTCTCGTGAATTCGGCTGGGCGAGCGTAAGTGTAAGCGGAGGTCGAAAACGTGCGGTAAAAACGGGTTGCGACGGGTTTACCCGCTACCCGCGTCGCACCTCGAAAAAACTGACTATGCTGAAGAGCAGATAACCATCATAACCACGCCTCGTATGCGGACGCCTTGCCGGGCGCGACGTAAATCGTCCTTCGCCCGCCAGCCGTGGCTTCATCGCGCCAGACACGATATTAAGGCACTCGTGGCATATCAGCGCGGCTAAGGGGGCCATACGCCAACGTCGACTTGTTCTCGCTTTTTGCGCCACGTACCTTGAATCACTAATTCGAGGGCACGCTCGGATCAAAATTTGGAGACAGAAACAACATGGCAACAATCCCGGTTCACCCCTGCGACGAACGCTTACCCGCCGCCCAGTTGCTTACACTCGGCATTCAGCACGTACTCGTCATGTACGCAGGCGCCGTCGCGGTCCCGCTGATTCTCGGCGCGGCGCTCAAGCTGCCGAAAGACCAGATCGCGTTCCTCATCAGCGCCGATCTGTTCTCGTGCGGCGTCGCGACGCTAATCCAGACATTAGGCCTTTGGATCTTCGGCATCCGCTTGCCGGTCATCATGGGCTGCACGTTCGCCGCCGTCGGTCCGATGGTCGCCATCGGCACGAATCCGGGGCTCGGCATTCTCGACATATTCGGTGCGACGATTGCGGCGGGCATCATCGGAATTTTCCTCGCGCCGATGATCGGAAAGCTGCTGCGGTTTTTCCCGCCCGTGGTGGTCGGCACGGTGATCGCGGTGATCGGTTTGTCGCTGATGGGCGTGGGCATCAACTGGGCAGCCGGGGGTGTAGGGAACCCGGAGTATGGCAATCCGGTTTACCTGCTGCTGGCGCTAGTCGTGCTCACGCTGATCCTGATGATCAACAAGTTTGCACGCGGGTTTATCGCGAATATTTCGGTGCTGCTCGGCATCGTGGCGGGGTTCGGGATTGCCATGTCGCTGGGGCGCGTCGATCTCAACGGCGTGACGAACGCGCCATGGGTCGGCATCGTGCTGCCGTTTCACTTCGGCCTGCCGCACTTCGACCCGCTTTCCATTGCCACGATGGTCATCGTCATGTTCGTCACGTTCATCGAATCGACGGGCATGTTCCTGGCCGTCGGAGACATGGTCGAGCGTCCCGTCGATCAGAACGCGCTGGTGCGCGGACTGCGAGTGGATGGCTTGGGAACGCTGATTGGCGGCATCTTCAACTCGTTTCCGCATACATCGTTCTCGCAGAACGTCGGGCTGATCGGCGTTACCGGTGTGAAAAGCCGCTTCGTCTGTGCGACCGGCGGTGTGATCCTCGTCGCGCTCGGGCTGTTCCCGAAGATGGCGCAAGTGGTGGCGTCGGTACCACCGTTCGTGCTTGGCGGGGCGGGCATCGTCATGTTCGGCATGGTCGCGGCGAACGGGATCAAGGTGCTGTCGAAGGTCGACTTCGTCAAGAACCACCACAACCTGTTTATCGTCGCGGTGAGTATTGGCCTCGGCCTCGTGCCGGTGGTCGCGCCGAAGTTCTTCTCGCAGTTGCCGCACGCCCTGGAACCCATTCTTCATAGCGGGATCCTGCTGGCGTCGGTGTCCGCGGTGTTGCTGAATATCGTCTTCAACGGGGTGAAGAAAGAACGCGATGCGACCTGCGCGATCCATCGTGCCGGACGGGATTTTGATGGAAGGGCGAAGGTCAAGCACTGAAGGAGTTCGCGCAGAACTGAGAGATAAAAAGCCGAAATAAAAAAACCGCAGCCCCGAAAGGCTGCGGTTTTTCAACATCTGAACCACGTAATACCTTACCCTGCCGATCCCACTGCTTTTCCGTCGGCATCAACCTGCGGCTTTGCAGCCGGCACCAGATGCTGCACAGGAACCAGCTTCGCAGGGCCCGTCGAAGCGGAACTGACCGTCGTGCCCGAAGCCGCTGGAGCGGCAGCCGCCGTCGGCGTACCGATATCGCGGTAATTCGGCATGGCATCCGAAGGACGTGGCTGGTCGCCTGCATGCTCGATCCAGCCGCCACCCAGTTCACGATACAAATCGACGAGGTTCGTCACCCGGTTCAGCCGCGCCGTGATCAGCAACTGCTGCGCGGTGTACAGGTTCGTCTGGGCCGTCAACACGCTCAGATAGTTGTCCACGCCGTTGCGATATCGCATATCCGACAGCTCCAGCCCGCGAGCCTGCGACTTCACAAACCGCTCGAGCGCCTTGATCTGCTCGTCGTAAGTGCCGCGCGCGGCCAGCCCGTCCGCCACTTCGCGGAACGCCGTCTGGATCGCCTTCTCGTAATTCGCGATCTCGATGCGCTTCTGGATCTGAGCCAGATCCAGGTTGGCCAGGTTCGTGCCGCCTTCGAAAATCGGAATCGAGATTTGCGGTGCGAACGACCACGCCGCCGAGCCCGGCTTGAACAATGTGCCGAGCGAAGGCGCCAATGTCCCGAAGCTGCCCGTGAGCGAAACCTTCGGGAAAAACGCCGCACGCGCCGCACCGATATTCGCGTTCGCCGCGAGCAGCGAATGCTCCGCCGACGCGATATCCGGACGCCGCACAAGCAGGTCCGAAGGCAGTCCGGCGGGGATATCGGCGAGCAGGTTCTGGCTGTCGAGCGGCAGGCCCGGCGGCAAATCTGCCGGCAGCGGCTCACCAATCAACAACACCAGCGCATTCTCGGCCTGCGCCCGCAGACGCAATTGCGACTGCAGGTTGGAGGCGGCCTGCTGCAGGATGCCCTCGGACTGAGTGACGTCGAGTTCGGTGCCTACGCCGTTATCGAATTGCAGCTTCGTGATCCGATATGACTCCTGCGCCGTCTTCAACGTATTGCGCGTGACGGTTAGCTGGTCGTCGTCGGAGAGCATCGTCAGATACTGATCGGCGACTTGCGACACCAGCGAGATTTCCGCCGCCTTGCGTGTTTCCGCAAGCGCGAAATACTGCTCGAGCGCCTGGTCCTTCAAGCTCTGGATCCGCCCGAAGAAGTCGATTTCCCAGGACGCATTCACGCCGACCGAATACTGGTTCGAGATGGTCTGCCCGAACAACGACAGATCCTTCGGCGTGCGCGACTTCGTCTGCGACCCGACGGCGTCGAGCGTGGGCAACAACTCGGCACGCGTGATCTGATACTGCGAGCGCGCCGCTGCCACATTGAGCATGGACACGCGCAGGTCACGGTTGTTCTTCAGCGCGATTTCGACGATCTGCTGCAAGCGTGCATCGACGAAGAAATCGCGCCAGCCGATGTCCACCGCCGGCTTCGCCTGAGCGGAACCGCTTGGCGCCGCCGGCGACGTTGCGTCCGGCTGCTTGTCATACACGCCGCCCGTCGGGAACGTCTGGTCGACGGGCGCCGCCGGGCGCTCGTACTTCGGCGCCATCGTGCAGCCTGCCGCAAAAAGCGCGACCGCTGCCGCTATCAAGGAGTGTTTTAGCATCTCAATGTCCTTCCTTGGCCGGAGCAGGCGTGCCACCGTGGCCACCATCATTGCCATCGCCGCCGTGGGTGTGCTGCGGCGTACCCTTGTCGTGGCTGATTTTGCTGATCACCACGAAGAACATGGGGATCATGAAAATGGCCAGGAAGGTCGCCGTCAACATCCCGCCGATCACGCCGGTACCAATGGCGTGCTGGCTGGCTGAACCCGCGCCGTTACTGATTGCAAGCGGCAACACGCCGAGAATGAACGCCAGCGACGTCATCAGAATCGGGCGCAACCGCTGGCGGGCCGCTTCCATTGCCGCTTCCACCGTGGTCCTGCCCTGACTGCGCAAATCGCGTGCGAATTCCACGATCAAAATTGCGTTCTTCGCCGACAACCCCACCGTGGTCAGCAAGCCGACCTGGAAGAACACGTCGTTTTCCAGCCCGCGCAAAGTAGCCGCGAGCAATGCGCCCAAGATACCGAGCGGCACGACCATGATCACCGAGAACGGAATCGACCAGCTTTCATACAACGCCGCGAGACACAAGAACACGACGAGAATCGAGATGCCGTACAAGATTGGCGCTTGCGAACCCGACTGGCGTTCCTGCAGCGACAAGCCCGTCCATTCGTAGCCGATCCCCGCCGGCAATTTCGCCGCGATCGCTTCGATGGCCTGCATGGCCTGACCCGTCGATTTACCCGGAGCCGCCGCACCCTGGATTTCCACCGCGGAAATACCGTTGTAGCGTTCGAGCTTCGGTGAACCGTAGATCCATTCGCCAGAACCGAATGCACCGAACGGAACCATCGCGCCGGAGGTATTGCGCACATACCACTTGTTCAGGTCTTCCGGGTTCATGCGGAATTGCGCGTCGCCCTGTACGTACACCTTCTTGATCCGGTTATCGACGTCCAGGAAGTTGTTCACGTACGACGAAGCCCACGCGATCGAGAACACCTGGTCGATCGTCGCCGGCGACAAGCCCAGCGCATTCGCCTTCTCGCGATCCACGTTCACCTTGAACTGCGGCGTATCGTTCAGGCCGTTAGGACGAACCTGCGCAAGCGTCGGATCCTTCGACGCCATGCCGAGCAGCATGTTGCGCGCTTCCATCAGCTTCGCGTGACCGAGACCCGAGCGATCCTGCAACTCGAAGTCGAAGCCTGAAGCCGTGCCCAGTTCCGGAATGGACGGCGGATTGACCGGGAAGATCATCGCGTCCTTGTAGCTCGCGAAGTGCCCGAACATCCGGCCCACCAGCGCGCCCACCTTCTGGTCCGCGTGCTGCCGCAATCCGTAGTCCTTCATCCGCACGAACACGAGGCCCGAGTTCTGGCCGCGGCCCGCGAAGCTGAAGCCGTTCACCGTAAAGACCGCTTCGACGATGTCCTTCTGGTCCGTCAGCAGCCAGTTGGTGACGTCGGCGAGAACCTTGGCCGTGCGTTCCTGCGTGGAACCCGCCGGCGCCTGGACGAGCACGAACATCGTGCCCTGGTCTTCGTCAGGCAAGAACGACTTCGGCAAGCGAACGAACAGGAAACCCACCGCGACGATCACCACCAGATAGATGATGAGCCAGCGCCCTGAGCGCTTGATCACGTGCTCGACGCCGCTGTGATACTTGTCCTGGCTCTTCGTGAACGTACGGTTGAACCAGCCGAAGAAACCCTTCTTCTCGACGTGATGATCCTTGTCGATCGGCTTTAGCAGCGTCGCGCACAAGGCCGGCGTCAGGATCAACGCGGTCAGCACGGACAAGATCATGGCCGCGACGATCGTCAGCGAAAACTGCCGGTAGATCGCGCCCACCGAACCGCCCGAGAACGCCACCGGCACGAACACGGCCGACAGCACGAGCGCCACGCCAACCAGCGCGCCGGTAATCTGGTCCATCGCCTTGCGGGTGGCGTCTCGTGGAGATAAACCCTCCTCGGCCATCACCCGTTCGACGTTTTCCACCACCACGATCGCATCGTCCACCAGCAAGCCGATGGCGAGCACCAGCCCGAACATGGAGAGCGTATTGATGGAGAAACCCACCAGCCCCATGATCGCGAAGGTACCCAACAGCACGACCGGCACCGCGATGGTCGGGATCAGCGTGGCCCGCAGGTTCTGCAGGAACAGGTACATCACCAGGAACACCAGCACGATCCCTTCGATCAGCGTCTTGACCACTTCTTCAATAGACAGCTTCACGAACGGCGTGGTGTCGTACGGATACTTCACGACGAGACCCGGCGGGAAATACTTCGACAGGTCGTCGATCTTCGCGCGCACAGCCTTCGCCGTGTTCAGCGCGTTGGCGCCTGTCGCGAGCTGGATACCGAAGCCGGCGGTCGGCTGACCGTTGTACTTCGTGTCGAAGTTGTAGTTCTCACCGCCCAGCTCGATGCGCGACACGTCCTTCAGGCGCACTTGCGAGCCGTCTTGATTCACCTTCAGCAGGATATTGCCGAACTGCTCAGGCGTTTGCAGCAGCGTCGCTTCCGTGATGGTCGCCTGCAGCATCTGGCCCGGCACTGCCGGCGTGCCGCCCAGACCACCGCCCGCCACCTGCACGTTCTGCGCAGCAACAGCGTTGGTCACATCGAGCGGCGTCAACGCGTAGTTGTTCAGCTTGGTTGCATCCAGCCAGATCCGCATGGCGAATTGCGAGCCGAACAACGTCACCGTGCCCACCCCGTCGATACGGCTGATCGGGTCTTCCACCTTCGACGCCACGTAGTTCGCGAGGTCGTAACGGCCCATGGAACCGTCTGTAGAGACGAACGCCATCACCATCAAGAAGCTGCTGCTCGACTTCGTCACCTTGGAGCCGAGTTGCTGAACGGCTTGCGGCAAGAGCGGCGTCGCGAGTTGCAGCTTGTTCTGCACCTGCACCTGCGCGATGTCCGGATTCGTTCCGGCCGCGAACGTCAACGTAATGGTGGCTGTGCCGGAGTCATCACTGGTGGAAGACAGGTACAGCAAGTGATCGAGGCCGCTCATCTGCTGCTCGATCACCTGCGTCACCGTGTTTTCCACCGTGCTGGCGGACGCACCCGGGTACGTAGCACTGATCTGAATGGCCGGCGGTGCAATGGTCGGATACTGCGCGACCGGCAACGTGAAGATCGAAGCGATCCCCGACAGCATCAGAATAATGGCGATCACCCATGCAAAAATCGGGCGATCGATAAAGAACTTTGCCATGAAACAGGCTCCCTTTTATTGCGCCTGATTACGCGCCTGATGCCGCGGAAGCCGGTGCCGCGGATGCGGCCGCCGGATTGCTCGAAGCCGCCGCACCGCTTGCGCCAGCGTCCGCTGCCGCCGGAGCCGCGCCCGAAGCTGCACCTGGAGCCGCACCGGATGCCGGTTGAGCCGCCTGGGCCGGAAGCTGTGCGTCGACAGGCTTCACGGTCGAACCTGGCCGCGCTTTTTCCGTGCCCTGCACGATCACGCGATCGCCTGCAGTCAAGCCGCTATCCACAACCCACTTGTCGCCGTAGGTACCCGATGTCACCAGCTGGCGCAAAGCCACCTTGTTGTCCGGACCGACCACGAGCGCCGTCGGCTGGCCCTTCTGGTCATGCGTCACGCCGACTTGCGGGACCACCAGCGCCTTGTCGTTCACGCCTTCGTCAATACGGGCGCGCACGAACATGCCCGGCAGCAGCACGCGGTCCTTGTTCGGGAAAATTGCGCGCACGGTGACCGAACCGGTGCCCTGGTCCACGCTCACGTCGGAGAATTGCAGCTTGCCCGCTTCCGAATACGTGCGGCCGTCTTCCAGGATCAGCGTGACCTTGGCGGCGTTGACGCCGCCGGTCTGCAAGCGGCCTTCCTGGATGTCACGGCGAAGCTTCAGGCCGTCCACGCTCGATTGCGTCAGGTCGACATAAACCGGATCGAGTTGTTGAATCGTGGTGAGCAACGTGGCGGCGCTAGCCTGCACGTAAGCGCCCGGCGTGACCTGCGACAAACCCGTGCGGCCCGTGATAGGTGACACTACGTCCGTATAACCCAGGTTGATCTGCGCGGTGTCGACAGCCGCCTTGCCCGACGCGACGTCGGCTACGGCCTGGCCTTGAGTCGCCACGGCGTTGTCGTAGTCTTGCTTACTGACCGCGTTTGCCGCGACGAGGATCTTGTAGCGCGCCGCCTGGGCGTTTTGCGTGACCACGTTGGCCTGCGCCTTGGCGAGTGTTGCCTTGGCCGTGTTCAGGGCCGCGATGTACGGTGCCGGATCGATCTTGTAGAGCCGCTGGCCCGCCTTCACTTCAGCGCCTTCCGTGAATTCACGACGCAACACAATGCCGTCGACCCGTGCACGAACCTGCGCGACAAGAAATGCGCTCGTGCGGCCAGGCAGTTCGCTCACGACAGGAACGGTGGTGGGCTGAACAGTGATGACCCCGACTTCGGGGGTTTGGGGCGGCGGTGCTGCTGGTTTTTGTCCGCAGGCTGCAAGAATCACGGCAGCCGTCGCGGCACTGATTAAGCGGAATGGAACCCGTTCGACGCGCATGGAGCGACCTCTGTCAAAGACTGAGATTGAAATAAGTGCGCGGCCGCCTTCTACGGGCGGGCCGCTACGAGCGTCTGGAGACGCTTACCAGTAGCCAGTGGGCGCAAAAACCAGTGCCCCGACCATCATTCGTCCGCTGCGCCGCGAGCCGTCTCTATGTACGGCTGCCGCTGACAACACCCTTGGGAAGGGCACGCTAACGGACGGCGGATTGAAAGCTGTGTCGGATATTAACCGGTCAGTGCTACTTGGGCTATCGTTGGACGGATGGTATTGTATATACATTCACGAACGAACGTAAAAGAGACGATCGTACGTGAACAAGAGCAGTGCGAGGGGAATCGTCTCGAAGGATTAGCAGGCGATGAACAAATGTATGACGTCGCTGCAGTGCAATGTAAGACGGCAGTAAACTAGCCGCAGGCAGGCAAGCAGGAACCCACGAAATAATGGTCAGACGAACCAAGGAAGAAGCGGCGGAGACGCGCAATAGTATTCTCGATGCGGCAGAACGTGTTTTCTTCGAGAAAGGCGTTTCGCGCACCACGCTGGCGGACATCGCGCTGGAAGCCGGCGTCACGCGCGGCGCAATCTATTGGCACTTTGCGAACAAGGGTGATCTGTTCACCGCCATGTTCGACCGGAGCCTGTTACCGCTTGACGAACTGGTCGAAGCAACGCTCGACACAAAAGAAGCCGATCCGCTTGGCCGTATCCGCGACATCTTCATCTGGTGCATGCGCAATATCGCGCTCGATGAGCAGCGCCGGCGCGTATTCGACATCCTGTTCCTGAAATGCGAGTTCGTGGAAGACATGGGGCCGGTGCGCGAGCGGCATCAGACGAACATGCGCGAGGGGAAAGAGAAGATCGAGCGCGGACTGCGCAATGCGGTTGATAAAGGCCAGTTGCCGCCCATGCTCGATACGCGCCATGCCACCACCATCCTGCACGCGCTTTTCACCGGCATTCTCTACGACTCGCTGATGGTGCCCGAGAGCATCGACCTCAAGAATGATGCGGAACGCCTGATCGATTCCTGTTTCGACGTCATGCGCTACAGCCCTCATATGCTGCTGAGTTCCGGCGACCCCTCGTAGCCGGGTGCGGCCGCTGTGCTATCGCAGACCGTAACGCTGCGCGAGAAACAGGAACACGGCGACACAGCAGACCAACGCGGCCCACGCCCAGGCGGGCAAACTGTGCGGATGGGGATGGCGAGGCGCGTGACCGGGCAGCCGATGACGCAAGACGCCGCCAATAGCATCGGCCGTCGCCGCCGCGCGGGATTTGTGCGCCGCGGGGGTACCGTGACGCGCAAATGCTGCCGACATGGAGATCGGCCGCAAGAACACATGCCGGCGCGAGACAGCCGGCTTGGGTGCGGCGGCAGGCTGCTGGCCATGCTTCGCCCGCACGACTTCGCAGAATTCGATAAAAAAATCGTCGGCGACTTCACGCAGTGAATTTTCGATCTGGCGTGCCGGCAAACCCGCCAGCGGCCCCGTGAGCGTCGCCCAGACGGTGTATTCAATCCAGGTGGATGAGCCGTTGGCATCCGGAATCAGCGCCACAGCGATTTGTCCGCGCAACGATCCCACGCCTTCGCCACACGCCTTGAAACTCAGGGTCTGCGCGTCGACTTCGCCGGGTTGGCCGTCATGACGCGGCAAACGGGTTGCATCGGCAACGTGTGCCCGGATGGCGTAGTGCGCCCGCAACGCGCCAAGCGGCACCGTCAACCTCAATGTGTATTCGCCACCGGCAAGACGTATCAGCGATTCGCAGTTATCGATGCTCGCACGCACCAGCGCAAGATCTCCCAACGCCTCGCGCACCTGAGCGGGTTCCAGCGGAATGCGTAAGGCATCGGCGACTTCCATTGGGCCCTCCCCATACATGGCGCCCATTTTTATGTTGACCTGGCGTCTCAGGTTCCGGCCGTCTCGTCGATACGATCGACCCGCGACGGATAAAACGCCAGATAGCTTTTAATTTTCTCGACGCCTTCTTTCGGCTGCTCGTAACTCCAGACAGCGTTGTCCACTGGACCGTCTTCCGTCAGCAGATGGTAGTACGTGGCCTCGCCCTTGAAAGGGCAATGCGAGGTATGCGTGGACTTCGAGAGGCGCGCCATGTTGACATCGGCACGCGGAAAATAATGCACGGGATCGTGGCCAGTTTCGGTCAGCGTCAACGCCGAATGCGTGTCGGCATACGTCACGCCCTGATGAATCACGCGATGGCGTCGCGGATTCAGCGAGATTTCGATGTGATGGGTGTCGGTGCTCATCGCGCGCTCCCGGTACCAAAAAACCAAACGTCCGCCATCGCGTTTGCAGCAGCGGCATAAAAAAGCCACGGGTTTTCCGGGACCCGTGGCTTTCATTATGTGACAACTTCGGGGTGCTTGTGCAACCTCCTCTAACGTCTTTGGTGCCTGCGCCACACTTCACGAATCGCCGCAGTGTTTTGCTTCGTGTGCGGTTTTGCGTACGGTGGCTCACCACGGCGGATAGTGCGTTTGATGGTGTCTGACGGCTTACTGCATGGACCAGTGGAAATCAGCCTTCGCCTTCCCGTTGCCGGCCACCGTCACCCCTTGCTTCTTTTCCGAGTCTTTGTACTTGGCGTAAACCGTGTAATGACCCGGGGGCAGCTTCACCAGCATGTACGGGCCCATGGCGTCGGTCTTGAGCACTTCCGAGTCCTTTGCGTCGGCAATCCGTACGTGGACGTCAGCGAGATAGTCCGACGTCGGCCCCGTGAAACGCAACGAAAGCGGCCAATGCGCCTGCTCGCGAATCAGGGCGTGCGATTCGTCCAGGCCCACGCCGCCGGACGTGAATGACACGTTGCCCTGCGTCTGGACCTGCGGCAGGCCGCCGCCGTTCGTGTTGCCGGCGCTGCTCGTGTCGCTCGTTCCCCCGCCCACGGTCTGCGCGAACGCGGCGCCAGCCATTCCGAACGTCATCACGGCCGCCAGCACGGCAATGGACGCCTTTCTCGCGGCAGGCCGGCGATGTTTAGTTAACGTACGGGTGTTTGCTTCGGTAGGTGCTTCAATCGCTGCTTTAGTCGTCTTGGTCATCGTGATCAGCTCCTTATGGACTTCAGACGCCTTCATCGGCGTTGCGCTTGTGTCCCGACGTGCAGCACGCTGTGTTTTGCGCAGTCGGGCTAAAGCGTTTCGGGAGAGAAACTATCAGCACGGTTCATGCCTGCAATTCACCCTATTTTTCAGGGCGGCATTGTTGCGCGCCAGGTAACGCATGCCGCCCCGTTCCTGCATCGGCGTTCAGCCGACATTTCAATTGACCAACGGTCAACCCAGATCCACCGGCACGAAGATCTGCGCATCGTCGCGCTGGATCAGCAACGCGATGCTGTCGCCTGCGTGAGCCACCATCGTCTTCAGTTGCTCCACGGTCGTGATCGGCTGGCCGTTGACCGCCAGGATCACGTCGCCGGCCTGGATGCCGGCGCTTTCAGCCGCGCCGCCCGCCTGCTGCACGAGCAAACCGCGCGACAGCGACGCGCTTTGCTTTTCGTCAGCCGTCAGCGGCCGCACCGAGACACCCAGCCGTGCATCCTGCGATGCCGAATTGGCTTGGTCCGCACCCTTGCCCGTGCTTGCGGTCTTGGCGTCCGACAACGTGCCCACGGTCACGCTCAGGTCTTTCGTGGCCTTGTCGCGCCAGACCTGCACCTTGGTCGTGGTGCCCGGCGCGAGCGCTGCCACCTGCGACGGCAATGCGTTCGAGTCCGCAACCGACTGGCCGTCGACTGAGAGGATCACGTCGCCGGGCTGGATACCCGCCTTCGCCGCCGGACCGCCCGCTTCGACCGAACTCACGAGCGCCCCATTCGGGCTTTGCAGGCCGAACGACTTCGCGAGCGTCTGGTCCATACCCTGCACGGTCACGCCGAGACGGCCGCGATCCACGTGGCCGGTCTTCACCAGCGCGTCTTTCACCTTCATGGCTTCATTGATCGGGATTGCGAACGAAAGTCCCTGGAATCCGCCGGTCTGCGAATAGATCATCGAGTTGATGCCGATCACTTCACCTTGCAGGTTGAAGAGCGGGCCACCCGAGTTACCCGGATTCACCGGTACATCGGTCTGGATGAACGGCGTGTAATTCTCGTTCGGCAACGAGCGCGATTTCGCGCTGATGATGCCTGACGTCACGGTGTTATCGAAACCGTAAGGCGAGCCGATTGCGACCACCCACTGGCCGACCTTGCTGCCGTTCGGGTCTCCAATCTTGACGACCGGCAGGTTCTTCGCATCGATCTTCAGCACAGCGACATCCGACTGCTTGTCCGAGCCGATCACCTTCGCGCGATATTCGCGCTTGTCGGTAGTCTTGACCGTCACCACGTTCGCACCGTCGACGACGTGCGCGTTGGTCAGGATGTAACCGTCGCTGCTCACGATAAAGCCCGAACCCAGGCTTTCGCTGGGGGTATCGGCAGCGTTCTGGCCGTCGTTGCCGCCCATGCCCGGCACGCCATTACCGTAGAAATGCTTGAAGAATTGATAGAACGGATCGTTCGGATCGATCGGCAATTGTGGATTGCCGCCATTCGCCCCGCCGTTCATGCCGTTGCGGCGCGACGCGGTCTTCACCACGTGTTTCGCGCTGATGTTGACGACCGCCGGGCCGTAGGTTTCGACCAGACCGGAGAAATCCGGAATACCGGTCTTCGCAGCGGCTTCGGCCGGCATCATGGCGGCTTGTGCGGGCGTGATGACCTGCGGTGCCGGGACGTTCCGGTTTCCGGCCACGTAACCCGCCGACAAGGCGACTACAACTGCTACTGCAACGGCGCTGCGGGAAATGACCTTCGAATTCATCGTGTGCTCCTCGGGGATACGCTTCAGGATGAAACGAAGAGTAAAAGGCGCCGCTTAAAGGGCACTTAAAGCGAAGTATTTAAAGCGGAGCTGAATTGAATGGAGACGAGCAGACCGCCGCTTTTCGATTCGGCGAGCGAAACTTTCGCGTCATGCTGCACCGCTATCCGGCGCACGATCGCCAGGCCCAGGCCACTGCCGGCCACGTCCGTGCGCGCGCGGCTCGCGCCCATTCCCGCCCGATAAAACCGGTCGAACACGCGCTCGCGTTCATCGGCGGGAATGCCCGGGCCGGTGTCGGCCAGCTCCACCGTGGGATAGCCGTCTTTCACCTGCAGGCAGACGTCCACGCGCCCGCCGCTCGGCGTGTATTTCGTGGCGTTATCGATGAGATTGTTGAACATGACGCGCAACGCGTTGGCATCGCCGTAAATGGTCGCCGGCTCGCTCGCCTCGATGCCCAGGTCAACGCCCCGCTGTTGCGCCACCAGCACGGAGCCGCCGACACATTCGTCCAGCAGCGCGTGCAGGTCCACCGGCTTGCTTTCACTCTTGCCGTCGGGTTCCGAGCGCGCGAGCGCAAGCAGTTGCTCGGCGAGCCGCGTGGCGCGCGTGATACCCGCCTGCAGGTCGTCGAGCGCTTCCTTGCGCGACTCATCGTCTTTCGCGCGCGCCACCAGTTGCGACTGGATCTGCACGGCGGCGAGCGGCGTGCGAAGCTCGTGGGCGGCGTCGGCGACGAAAGCCTTTTGGGTATCAAGCGCGGTCGCGAGGCGGGAGAGCAGCGCGTTCAACGCGCGCACGACGGGCACGACCTCTTCGGGCAAGCGGTTGTCGGGCAACGGTTCCAGCGCTTCGGGATGACGGGTGTCGAGCGCACGCGTGACGCGTTGCAGCGGCTTCAACCCCCGTCCGACGATGATCCATATCGCCATGCCGAGCAGCGGCAGCAGCACCACGAGCGGCCACAAGGTTCGCCACGCGACACCCGCTGCCAGCCGGTTGCGGATGGACAGCGGCTGCGCGAGCTGGACGACGTTATCGCCAACGATGGCGCTGTAGACGCGCCATACGCCGCGCGGCGTGGCTTCGGTGGAGAAGCCCAGTTCTGCGTGGGGAGCAAGCGGCACCCGCGGGTGCGAGTAGTACATGAGCACGCCGTTGCGATTCCAGATCTGGATCACGACGCCTTCGTCGCTGTCGCTGCGCGATTGCAGCACCGACGAAAACGGCTCCGACGGCAACGCGGCCGCGATCTGCTCCAGTTGGTAATCGAAGAGTTCGTTTGCTTCGGCCAGTGCCTGACGATAGATCAGCCAGCCCGCAAACCCCACGCCGACGATCACCAGCGCCAGCAGCCAGACCAGCAGTTGGCGTCGAATGGAATGCATCAGGCTTCCTTCGACACCATGTAACCGAGTCCACGGACATTGCGGATAAGGTCGGGCCCAAGCTTTTTGCGCAGCGAATGGATGTAGACCTCGACCGTATTGCTGCCGATTTCCTCACCCCAGCCGTAGATTTTTTCTTCGAGCTGGCTCTTCGATAAAACCGCGCCCGGGCGGGCCATCAAGGCTTCGAGCAGCGCGAATTCGCGGGCGGAGAGCGCGACGGCGTTGCCCTCCAGCGTGACCTGGTGGCCCACCGGGTCCAGCGTCAATGCGCCGTGGCGGATCAGGGAGTCGCCGCGGCCGGCGTGGCGGCGGATCAGGGCGCGCATGCGGGCGCCCAGTTCGTCGAGGTCGAAGGGTTTGACGAGATAGTCGTCGGCGCCGGCGTCCAGGCCTTTTACGCGATCGGCTATGGAATCGCGGGCGGTGACGATCAGCACAGGCAGCGCGTTGCCTTTTGCTCTCAGGCTTTTGAGGACGTCGAGGCCGTCGCGTTTCGGCAAGCCCAGGTCCAGCAGCATCAGATCGTAAGGTTCGCCGCCTACCGCGGTCAGGGCGGTTTCGCCGTCCTGGACCCAGTCCACCGCAAATCCGTCACTGCGCAGCGCCTTGCGGACGCCTTCCGCAATCATTCTGTCGTCTTCTACTAGCAGGATTCGCATGTTTCGCTCTGCGGCTCTTGGCGGCCTTGCGGCCCGGGCGTTCATTTTAGCCGGGACGGGTCAAGCAGGGCTTAAAGGGGACTTAAGGCGGGTTTTTGCCGCTGACCTCCTTGCGTAGCCTTCGCTCCGCCCATCCCGGCGGCCCTGCGCCGGCGCTAGTGAGCAATGCACACCGATTTTGTTTCCGTGAAGCCCTCGATCGCATATTTGCCGAATTCACGGCCTATCCCCGACTGTTTGTATCCCCCAAACGGCATGCCCGGATCGAGCGGAACGTGGCAATTCACCCATACCGTGCCGGCTTCCAGCCGGGGGATCAGGTTCATCGCCGCCGTGAGGTCATTGCTCCACAGGCTCGCAGCCAGTCCATAAGGACTGTCGTTCGCAAGACGGAGGGCCTCCTCGGGATCGTCGAACGGCATGACGGCAAGCACGGGGCCAAAAACTTCGTCCCTCACGATCGACGCGTGCGCCGGCACGTCCGCCAGCACAGTCGGCCGGACGTAATAACCCCGGCCGGGAACCGGCGTCCCGCCCGCCAGGAAGCGCAAACCCTCCGCATGCGCACGGGCAATATGCGCTTCGACCCGATCCCGGTGCCGCGCCGATACGAGCGGATTGATATGTGCCGACGGGTCAAGGCCGGGGCCCAGTTTCATCGCGTTGGCGATGTCGGCGAGGCCATCGGCCACTTGCAGGTATCGGCTGCGATGCACATAGATCCGCGAGGCGCCCGCGCAGACCTGCCCTTGGTTGAAGAAACCACCCATGACGACGCCCTGGACTGCTTGATCCACGTCGATATCGGCGAGCATCACGGCTGGATTCTTGCCGCCGAGTTCAAGCGAAAAGCGCGTCATGTTGTCCACGGCTGCAGCGCCCACGAGTTTGCCCGTGGGGGTCGAGCCCGTGAACGAGATCTTGCTGACGCCGGGATGAGCCGCAAGCGCCGCGCCGCATGTCGAAGCGCCCGTGATCACGTTGAAAACGCCAGGCGGCACCCCCGCCTCGAGTGCGAGTTCCGCCAGCCTGAGCGCGGTGAGCGGCGTCTCCGCCGCAGGCTTGATGACGACCGTACAGCCCGCCGCCAGCGCCGGCACGAGTTTCCAGACGGCGATCATCAGCGGGAAGTTCCACGGCACGATCCCTGCCACCACGCCAATGGGCTCCTTGCGGGTGAAGGCCGTGTATTTCGTGCCGGGCGGAAACGGGATCGATACATCGAGCGTCTCACCCGTGATCTTGGTCGCCCAACCCGCCATGTATCGAACATATTCGATGCTCGCGCCCACCTCCACCGCCCGCGCCACGTTGATCGACTGACCCTGGTTGAGGGTTTCCAGTTGTGCAAGGTCTTCGCCGTGGGCCTCCAGCAAATCGGCGAGACGCAACAGGATGCGCTCGCGCTGCGCAGGACGCAGGCCGCTCCACACGCGGGCGTCGAATGCCGCACGGGCGCTTCTCACCGCGCGGTCGACGTCGCTTGCGTCCGCGTCCGGCACGCTCGAAATCCGTTCGCCGCACGCGGGATCGAAGATATCGAGCCGGCGTGGGGAATGTGCAGGCTGCCACGCTCCGTCGACAAAGATCCCCAGTTCGCGTTTCAGGAATGAGCGGACGTTGCTGTTGACTACCACCAGGCCATCGACCAAGTCATCGTTAAGCATTGCCATGTTTTCCATAGTAAAGATGCCGGAACCAAAGGCGACTTACCGGCCTCGCGGCACGCGCATGACCGGCACTTCAGTCATTGTGGATACCGCGTGATGTTGAGCACCGCGGCCTGCGCACCAACCGGAAAATTCGATACGGCGTCGAACGAATCCCCCTGATAGCCCATGATCTTGCCGTCGGTCTTCATGCGTGCCAGATCGATCATCAGTACGCCAAGCGTCGGGATGACCTTTTCACGCCAGACAAACAGATAGAGCTGCTCGTCGATGCGAAAACAGTGACACCGGTCAACGTCCGCCAGTCCTTTCTCTGCGCCATCCAGGCATTGCCACGCGTAGAAGTGCTCGTTCAGGTAGATATGCTCGTAGCGCTCGGTCTCGCTATAGACGTAGAGGTTGCGCATGCCGATCAACTCGGTCGTCGGGGCATGCAGCGCGGTTGCGTCGGCCGTGGACGCCGTGGCCGCACCGTGTGCGATCACACCGTGCCGGAAGCTTGCGCGCACGGCGGTCAATTCGTCGCCGCGTTCGATGCGGGTGAACGCGTCGACGCGCGTCTCGCGCTCGCCTGGCAAGTTGCCGGTGACCGATGTAGCCAGTCCGCGACGCAGGTCGAGCACGAGGCTCGTCGATGACGCGCCGTCCTCGCCGCCGCAATAATCGATGAAATAAATGCCGTCGCGCACCGAAGTTGCGCGGTAGGCGTGTTCGCCGCTTTTCGTACGCAAGGTGCCGATGGTGAGAAACTCCAGGGCGAGCGAGGACCCGTCGCTGAATTGCAGTTGCACGTCGCGGCCGGCCAGATCCGCAGTGGCAGGCAGGATGTTGCTGTTGGGCGCGAAGCCTTCGGCGAGCGCCCCGACATGGATGAAAGCGGGTTGTGATGTCATGACAATCGAACTCCTTGAAAATGGGACGACGAGCTTCGACGGGCTTCGATGAACAAGCGCCGGCTGTGGCCGGCGGGCACATGCCGCATCTTGTTACCGACGTTGCTTGCCGGACGTGGCGGGTACGATCGCTTGATTGAAGCTGGTCGCTTCGTCAAGACTGCTTACCGTAAAAATCCGGCCGCCAATTCATCTATCAGCTGACGCTGGAACTGCACGAACCGCTCGTTGGGCTGCTGCGCAATGGCAAGCTCGAGCATGGGATCGGTTACCTCGGTGCGCACGCCCGCAAGCGTCTCGACAATCGCGTGACCGCAAAACGGCACATACGCCTCCGAATAACCACCTTCGTGGACGATCGCGAGGCGTCCGTCGCAATGCCGGCCGGCGGCGTCGAGCATGAGGCGAGTCATGGCGCGGTAGCTTTCGGTATGCAGCAGCATCCGGGCGAGGGGATCAACGGCGCTCGCATCCAGCCCGCTCGCCACTACGATCAGTTCGGGCCGAAACCGGTCGAGCGCGGGAATCACAATGCGCTCCATGGCATACAGGTACGCGTCGTGGCCGCCGCCCGGCAGCAACGGAATGTTGATATTCGCGCCAATCCCTGCCCCCGCGCCGCCATCCTCGGCACCGCCATAACCCGGCGGAAAGCATCGGTCCTGATGCAGGGAGATGGTCAGCGTGTGCGGGTCTTCGTAGTAGATCGACTGCGTGCCGTTGCCGTGGTGGACATCCCAGTCGATCACCGCGACACGCTCCACCCGATGCTTCGTGCGCGCCGCCTCGATAGCGACCGGAATGTTGGCAAGCAGGCAGAATCCCATCGGCTTGTCGCGCAGGCAGTGGTGGCCAGGCGGGCGCGACAGCGAAAACGCGTTGCTCGCGCGGCGCCCAAGCACGCGGTCGATGGCGCCAATAGCCAGGCCGGCCGATAACGCCGCAATCTCGTAACTGCCCTTGCCGAACGGCGCAAGGTCACCCGGGTCGCCGAGATCCCCGCCCGCCGCGTCGCTCAGCGCCTTGAAGCGGCTGAGGTACTCGCGCGGGTGAATCCGCAAGAGGTCGTCGTCGGTGGCAATGGGCGCGCTGCGCACGTCGAGCTGACTGGCGAGCCCGGACATCTGGATCAACGAGAGAAGACGCCGTTTCGAGTCGGGTGATTCGGCGTAGCCACCGCTTGAAGGAGGCTGCACCCAGCCGCCGACGGGGAAAAACAAGGCATGGGCGCCGCTCGTGTGCCAGAACGTGCGTTCATCGGTGAAAAAAGCGGTGTGGGGGATCGTGGTCATCGTGCAGCTCATTTGGGATGGTCCGGTGTAAGGGCAGGTGCTGCCGTCTTTTCAGCTTCGCTCGACGCGAAGCAGGCAGCCGAGTGACAGTGTGCAAATTGCCGCCGCCCCGGCAAACAGCGTGTGAAGGGCGGCGCCTGCGTCGAGCAGAACACCGGCGATCAACGGGCCAATCGCGAGACCCGCACCGATCACGAAGTTGAGTGAAGCGATCAGGCGTCCGGAGTGATCCTTCTTCGCAGCGGCCGCGAGAATGAAGGGCAACACGAAGGTCCAGGCGAACTTGAACGCGAAGATCGCCGTCATGTAAATCTCGACGCCCGAATTGGCGCAGAGTCCGGCCAAGGCAGCGAGGAGCAGTCCGTACCCCGCCACGAGCATCACGCGACGGGCAACGCGGCCGCCGATCAGCGACGCCGTGCCTGCGCCGGCAATGCCCATCACGCTGGCGATCGCCAGCACGCTGCCGCTACGGCCGGCATCGAGTCCCGCAAGCGAGGCTGCCTCGCTCGCAAAGGTCCAGACGCCGCCAATGGCAAGGTAGAAGGCCAGGACGCCGGCAACCGCCGACGCGGCGTTGGCCGTACCAGAGGTGTTGCCGGCCTTCGCGCCAGACGTGTGCTCAGTCTGCCCGCCCTGCCCGATATGCGGATCGCGCTGATGGCGCTTGCCGCCCAGTGCGGGATCGAAGCCGCGTGTGAGCGGAGCGGCGCACAGCGCCAGCAGCGCGAGCGTGACGTAAAGCGCGCGCAAGCCAAACGCATTGAAGAGATACGGCAGCAAGAGCAGGCCAAGCGCGCCCGCCACCAATTGCCCCACGACCCACAAGCCATAGACCCGGTCGCGGTCGCCGCTCGTCGCGGCGCTCGTCATGCATAGCACCATCAGCGTTCCGCCACCGAGCGCCGTGACTGCGCGCAGCGCCAGCAACGCGACGAAACCGGGCATCGCGAGCGCCGTGATCAGGTTGCCGGTGCAAAACACGGCCGTCGCCCATCCCGCCACCCGGCGAGCGTCCACTCGGCCGAGCCATAAGTACGAAGGCACGGTGGCCAGGCTGAATGCACCGAGTTCGACAAAAAAGTACGTGCCGATCTGCGATGCGCTCAAGCCCATCGGTCCGCCGAGTTGCGCCGCGACCGCCGGTGCGACCAGCAGGAGCAATGGTGTGATCGCGGCGAAAACGACGAGGGAGATGAGCGTCGAGCGGGTGAACCCGCGTGCGGGATGCGCGCTGGAACCGACAGTAGCCAGATGAGTTTTCATGAGTAGCGCAGTCCTAGAACAAGTGGTACATGCCGACCATCGCGCCAAGCTGCGATGCGCCGTCGAGCGCAGCCGGGTCGTATTCGTAGACCGTCTGCGAGCTATGCCCGTGGTTACGCGCGAAGCCGAGGTTCGCGTAGACGACCGAGCGCTTGGACAGGTTGTAGGTGCTGCTTGCGATAAAAAGCGTTGGACGGCCGATGCTCGCCGTGTTCGAAAACGTCTGATAGACACCGCCCGCAAACCCGAGGTCCGCAGCGGCCTGATAGCGAACGCCGGTCCAGCCGACCGTCCGGGAAGGCGCCAGCGAGCCGGTCAGCCGCTCGACGCCGCCATACAACGTGAGCGGATCGATACTCCAGTGCCCGGCGAGCGTCCCGGCCGTCAACTGCTGGCCGGAGGTATCGGTTGCAGCGGCAAGCGTGCCTTGCCGGCGGTGCAATACCGCACTCACGCCCAAGCCCCTGCTTGCATATTCACCGCCGATCTCCAGCACCCGGCCGCTTCGCGAGTTGCCGGCAACACCGCCGGTCGCTGCCAGTGCTTCTGCGTTGAACCCACCGAATTCGCGGGTCTTGTACTTGAACGCGTTATCGATGAAATTCGACATCAGCGGCATGAGTACGCCCTGGCCGCCATACGCCGCGTATTGCAGCGGATCGTAGAGAACGGTCTTGTCGAACAGCACGCTGAACTGACGGCCGATGGTCACGGTGCCGAAATCACCCGTGAGGCCGACATACGCGCCGCGGAAGAACGCGATTCCGGGCACCGTCGGCGTGCCGTCATTAAGATTGAGCCCTTGTTCGAGTTTGAAGAAGGCCTGCAGACCCCCGCCCAAGGCCTCCGCGCCCGTGATCCCGATCTGAGACGGCAGGACTCCATAGTTTTGCAGCCGCACCGACGCATGCCGTCCGTCGGCATTGGTCAAATATTGCACGCCCGCGTCGAGTATTCCGTACATCGTCAAGCTCGACTGCGCCAATGCCCCGCGGGAAATGAGAACCTGCGATGCAAGCAGGCAGCAATACGCGGCACGAAGCCTTCGATAGTTCCGTTTCATCAGTCAGACTCCAGACCGTCTCTTGGTTGCAGGTGTTTGCCTTGGATGTGCCGCAGAAGCAGTGTCGGCATCCTCATGAGCGTTGAACAGCCGTCCACTTGGACGCTGCGGCAAACCCTTGGACAGGCCTCGGAGCCAGACCTGGCGGCTTCGCTTGACGGGAAGATGAATCGCCGTGTTGCGGCGGGTCGCGCAGAGGATGCGCACCCCGTTCAAATGGAGGGGACCGGCTCGATTTATACGCAGGACTATTTAAATCGTCTGGATTATGATTTATGTTGATCAGGCTAACCGGATCGACGAGCATCCCTGGCCCGGATGAGGAGAGAGCATGACAATCGTCGTTGACCCTGGCGGGATGGCCGTGCAGATCGAGGACGTGCCAGAAGCCATATCGCTTGACCAGTGCAAGGTCCCGTCCGGGCTTGCTCGCTGTGTCGATTTCGAAGGACGTTTCGCGCGTGACGGCACGTCGTCACGGGACCTGAGCGTGCTGTTGCTGGAGCTGTATGCGCTTGCCGGCCGCAGCGGTATCGGCGAATTCGAGAAAGGTTTTTTCGCGCTGCTCGCCGAGCACTTGCCCTTCGATGCGGGCTGGACCGGCGTGGCGACCCATGCTCCGTGCGGCCCCGTGATGCACAACAGTTTCATGGTCGCGCTGAACGAAGACTTTTTCACGGGCTGGACCGGCATTCGCGACTGCGATCCGCTCGCGCAACGCATGTCGGGCCGTTACGGAAAAGCGATGTCGATATCCATTGTCGACCCCGGCATTGCGCCGCGCTTTCGTGACTGGGCGATCAAACAAGGCCTCGCGCAACTGATGTGCGTCTTTACGCTCGACCATCGGTTCGGCCTGACCACGTTTCTCTCGGTGTATCGGCGAGCATTGGACAAGCCGTTCACGAAAGAAGACGCCCGCAAGATCGAGGACGTCATTCCGCATCTCGCCGCTGCGCTCACGATCAACCGTTCATTTCAGCTCGCGCGTGAACGTGCGCACGGCGTGAGCCTGGCGGGACGCGCGCTGTGTGATCGATTCGGCACCGTGCACGAGGGGGACCCCGGATTTTTCGCTTTTCTGCGCCGCGAATGGCCGGACTGCGAGGATGGCCGGTTGCCGCACCCGCTTGTGCGTCATCTGCGCAAAGATGCGGTACGTGCCTATGCCGGGAAGTCGATACTCATTCGTTGCGTGTCAGTGGCCGGGCTGTTTCAGCTCGACGCGCAGCTTCGCTCGCCGCTCGATCGTCTGAGTCCGCGCGAGCTGATCGCCATCCGCCTTTTTGGCGACGGGCTGTCTCACAAGGAGGTTGCGCAGCGCATGGCCATCGCGCCGACGACCGTGCGCCACTACTTGCGCTGCGCGTATAAAAAACTGGAAATGCACAACAAGAGCCAGATTCAGCGGCTGCTCGATCTTGCCATGCGGGGCGACGATTCATCGACTGAAAGCGATTGACCGGGGTGCGGCACGAAACCGGGCACGGGTCGATCAACCCCGGAGCTTGGGGATTGATTCTGCGTTCCTCAGCGCCCCGCCTTGAACCCTTCGAAGAATGCCCGCGCATTCACTTCCAGCGTATCGATGTGATACCCGCCTTCCTGCACGATCAGCGTCGGCAATTGCAGCGCGCCGATCGCGCCGCCCAATCGGCCGAATCCTTCGGTCGTCACCGCGACCATCGACTGCGGATCATCCTTGTAGATGTCGAAGCCTAAAGCCAGCACCAACGCGTTCGGCTGGAAGCGCTTGAGCACGCGCGCGGCGGTATCGAGGGAATCGAAAAACACGTCCTCCGATGAACCATGCGGCATCGGCAGATTCACGTTGTAACCTTCGCCGGCCTCTACGCCGCGTTCGTCATCGAAGCCGGCTACCGCCGGGTAGAAGTTCGTCGGGTCGCCGTGAATGGATACATACAGCACGTCGCTGCGGTCGTAGAAAATTTCCTGTATACCCTGCCCGTGGTGCATGTCGGTATCGAGGATTGCAACGCGATCGTATTTCGCACGCAGCGCCTGCGCCGCGATTGCCGCGTTGTTCAGGTAGCAGAAACCGCCTGCCGCTTCGGCGCGCGCGTGGTGCCCCGGCGGCCGGCACAATGCGTACGCCTCGCGTGCGCCGTCCACAATCGCATTCGCGCCGGCCAGTGCGCTTTGTGCCGACCAGTATGCAGATTCGTAAGTGTCGGGGCCGATTGGGCAGCTGCCATCGGCGAGATAACGCGCCGCTTGTCCAAGCACGCCACGCAACGGATTGTTCTCGCGGATGTACACGTTCGATATCACTTCGTCACCCCATTCGGCGGGCATCTTCTTCCACTCGCGATGCGCTTCCTCGAGGAAGCGCAAGTAGTTCATGCCGTGCACGGCGGCGATTGGCGCGGCGCCGAAGTCGGCGGGTTCGCGGACATCGAAACCCATTGCCTTCGATGCCTCGACCAACCGCAATGCGCGCTCGGGAATCTCTTGGGGCGTGCGCATCTGGCCACGCGAAAGGTACGTCCGCGGGTGATGCGTGAGTTGCGAAGGATGGAAGTAAGTCTGCATTTTAGAATCCTTAATATGCGTCAACCGTCGCTGCAACCACCGCACGCGCCAGCACCGCATTGATCAAAACGTTCGCGCCGCACGTGACGTCTTCGGCAAGCGCATCCTCGGCTTCGTTGTGCGACAGGCCGTCCACGCACGGGATGAAAACCATGGCCGTGGGTACGTGCCGCGCAAGGTGGATGGCGTCGTGTCCCGCGCCGCTGACGATGTGCTCGTACGCGTATCCCAGGCTTTGCGTGGCTGCTTCCACGAGATCGACGCACGCGGAATCAAACGGCGTCGCAGGGCTTTTCCAGTACGTCGCGATGTTCGCCTCAAGCCCTCGATCCACGGCGATCTTGCCGAAGGCCGCTCGCAGTTCGCGTTCCATCGCGTCGATTTGCTTGTCGTCGGGATGACGCAAGTCGACGGTGAACGCAACGCGCCCAGCAATCGTGTTACGCGATGAATTCTGCACATCCACCTGACCGATCGTGACGAGTCCCAGCGGCGCGAAACGTTGCGCGATAGTTTCGAGTTCAAGCGCCATCGCCGCGCTCGCGAACAACGCGTCCTTTCTATACGGCATGGGCGTCGTGCCGGCGTGCGCGGCGACGCCCGTCACTTCGACATCGAGCCAGCGAATAGCCTGACCGCCCGTGACCACGCCAATCGGATTGCCATGGCTCTCCAGAATCGGCCCTTGTTCGATATGCGCCTCGAAGTACGAATCGATGTGTTGCACGCCGAGGCCGCGTGGTCCCGCGCAATCGATTTGATCCAACGCCTCGCGCAACGTCACGCCCTCTGCGTCTTTGGTCTGCAGCGCAGTTTCCAACGGCGTCGCGCCGACAAACACCGCCGAGCCAAGCATGGCCGGTGTAAATCGCGCGCCCTCTTCGTTCGTCCACGAGACAATCTCGATGGGCTTCTCCGTCACCACGCCGTGATCGTTCAACGTGCGCACCACTTCGAGCGCGGCCAGAACACCATAGACGCCATCGAAGCGACCGCCTTCCGGCTGCGTATCAAGATGACTGCCGATCAGCACGGGTTTCGCCTTCGCATTCGAGCCTTCGCGGTGGGCGAACAGGTTGCCTATCTCATCGGTACGTACCGTCATTCCCGCTTCACGGCACCACGTGGCGAACAACTCGCGGCCTTGCCGGTCCTCCTCCGTCAACGCAAGGCGACGTACGCCGCCCTTGGGCGTCGCGCCGATTTTTGCCATGGCCATCAAGGTTGCCCACAGGCGCGGGCCATCGATTTTCAACATGCTTCGGTATCCTCTAGAGTCAGCGAGCAGCCAGCGCTTCCGGGGCATCGGCACGACGATGTTTCAGCGCATCGAGCGCGACAATCGACAGCAGCGAAATCCCGGCGAGACACGTATAAAACACGGCCAGCGGCCACCATTGCCCAGTAAATTTATGGGCGAGCCAAGTGCCCACAAGCGGCGTCAAACCGCCCGCAATCGCGCCGCAGACCTGATACGAAATCGAGATCGCCGAGTACCGCACACGCACCGGAAACACGCCGCTGACAAACCCCGCGATCACCGAATAAAAGCTCGCCATGCAGACCACGGCAATCGCGATGCCGATGATCATCGACACCATGTTGCCGCTTTGCACGAGGATAAACATGGGATACGGCGAGATCATCGCGCACAGCGCCGTCAGCTTCAGGAAGCGCGCACCGCCGATCTTTTCGGCAAGCCACGCGGCCAGCGGCTGCGTGAGGAACTGGATGATCGCGACCGCGAACAGGCAATCGAGGATCAGCGATTTCGTCACGCCCACATATTGCGTCGTGTACGAAATCATGAAGGTGTTGGTGAAATACACGCCGGCGATCCCAATCGTATTCGCGCCGATACAAAACGCGACCAGCGCACCCGACGAACGGAACACTTCGGCAATCGGCAGCTCGACCGTGCGCTTGGACAACTTCTCGCGCTCGAATTCCGGCGATTCGTTCACGCCCATGCGAATCATGATGCCGACCACGAGCAGCACCGCGCTCACCAAAAACGGCAGGCGCCAGCCCCACGCGATGAACTCCTCATGCGGCATCGATGTCACCGCGCGAAACGCGATCAGCGACAGGATCAACCCCGCCGGACTGCCGAGTTGCGCGAACGATGCGAAGAACGTGCGCCGGCCTTTGGGCGCATGTTCGGCCGCCATCAACACTGCCCCGCCCCATTCACCACCGACCGCGATGCCCTGCACCACGCGCAGCAGCACGAGCAGCACCGGCGCGAGCAGGCCGACTTTGGAATAAGAGGGCAGCAAGCCGACGCAGACAGTCGCGACGCCCATCATCATCAGCGTGGTCATCAGCGCTTTCTTGCGGCCGATCTTGTCGCCGAGATGACCGAAGATCACGCCGCCCAACGGCCGCGCGAAGAACCCGACGGCGAACGTGGCAAATGACGCCATCGTGCTGATGAACGGATCGTGCGACGGGAAATACAGCTCGCCGAACACCAGCGCGGCGGCGGTGGCGTAGATGTAGAAGTCGTACCACTCGATCATCGTGCCGATGAAAGCAGCGGCCGCCGCGCGCACGGGCTGGCGAGTCGGGCTGGGTGTTGGCATCACGGTGTCTCCTGATTCGCTGGATTTTTGCAGATGGTCAGGGCGTTTTATCGCCAGCCATAAAACATTAGTCCAATTTCGATTTATTATTCGGCGTATAAGTTTGGCTAATACCTTGGACTTTCACCCATGATTCAGCGGCGTGTAGATATAGCGCGGTTCCTGAACGACCGGCTCGACTGGAATCTGCTGCGAACCTTTCTGGTCATCATGCAGGAACGCAGCGTGAGTCGCGCCGCCGCGCGTCTGCATCTCACGCAGCCGGCGGTGAGCCAGGCGCTGAAGCGCCTGGAAGACACGCTCGGGCGCAACCTGATCCAGCGCCGCGGCCCGCACTTCGAGCCCACGCACGCAGGCGAAGAGGTGTACCGGATCGCCAGCGACATCTACGGTCACATGTCCCGACTCGAAACCGAACTCGATGACCGCAGCGAAGACATCACCGGCTCCATCCGGCTGCTGACGGTAAGCCGCATCGATTCAGGCGTGTACGACGAGTTTCTCGGCGAGTTCCATCGGACTTATCCGCGTATCGATTTGCATATCGAAGTGATGCGATCGTCGGACATCATTTCGTCGTTGCTGCAAAAGACCGCGACCGCGGGGTTGAGTTTGTGCCGCACGCCCATCGATAAACTCGAGCAGCGCTGTTTCCTGCGCCAGCGCTACGCCATTTTTTGCGGCCGATACCACCGCCTGTTTGGACGGCACGGGCTGACCATGGAAGATCTGCTCGCGGAAAACTTCGTGTCATTCACGAGTGATCAAATTGGCGACAGTTTGTCGCCGCTGACCGTGTTTCGCGACCAGCGCGGGTTCACGGGGCGGATCGTGGCGGCATCGCCGAGTCTTGACGAAGTGAGGCGGCTGATCTTCGCGGGGTATGGCATCGGCTGCCTGCCCGAGCATATTGTCCGCGACGACCTCACGCAGCAGCGCCTCTGGCGTCTGCCGCCGGAAGAGGGTCTGGTCGATGTCGATGTCGACCTGCTGTGGCATCGCGGGCGCAAGATGAACGCGGCTGAGCAGGCTTTCCTCGATGGCATGGAGCGCACGATGCAGCGTTACTCCTTGCCCGAACGGCTGGCGCCGCGTTGAGTCCGTGTTGCCAAATCGCCGAGCTAGCGGCCGCTTGAAAGCCCGCAAACCTTAAACCGTAAGCAGAACCCCCATACAATAGCCGCACCGCTTGGGGCAGCGTCGCCCGGCAATCCGCAAATCCGCACCACCTCTCGCCATCAAAATCCGACCACATGTATAGAGCACCCTTTTTGCACAGGAAAAATCCACTTGCCAAACGTTGGCGCGCAGCCGCGAGCCTGGTTATAGCCGCCGCCACTTTCACCTTTGCGGTGAACACGCCCGTCGAGGCCCGCGGCGGTGGCGGCCCGAAGGCGGAAGCGCAAAAAACAACGCCGAAACGGGCGGCGAAGAAGTCGAAGTTCGAACGCGTCGTTGTTCCGGCCGGTCCGCTTCCAGCGACCGTCATGGCCGCGCTGGCACGCGCCCACGTGCCGCTTTCATCGATGAGCGTGGTGGTCGAGCGGATTGGCGGCGCCGGCGTGCCGCTGGTCGCGATCAACGCCAACGAGCCGATGATGCCGGCCTCCACCATGAAGCTGGTCACCACGTATTCGGGCTTGTCGTTATTGGGTCCGGATTACCGCTGGAAAACCACGGCCTACGCCGACGGTGAAGTCGATACGAATGGCATCCTCCACGGCAACCTGTATATCCAGGGCACGGGCGACCCGAAACTCGTGCCGGAAGAACTCATCGACCTGGTGGACCAGATCCGCCGCAACGGCATTACGGGCATCGACGGCGCGCTGGTGCTGGACAAACGCTACTTCGATACCTCCACCCGCGATCTCCCCGCCTTCGACGCCGACGAAAACGCGCCCTACAACGTCGGCCCGGACCCGCTGCTGTATGCGTTCAAGTCGCTGTCGTTCACGCTGACGCCCAGCTCGGACGGCCAGGTGGCAATCGATGTGCTGCCGCAACTCGCGCAGTTGCAAATCGACAACGAACTGAGGGTCACGCGCGGCGCTTGCGCGGGCTCGCTGCCGGCGGCGTCGCCGAGCGTGGCGCAAACCACGGGCGGTTTTGTGCAGGCGTCGTTTATCGGCGACTATCCGCTTCGATGCGGGCCGCGCACCATCAACGTCGCCGCGCTCGATCACTCCACTTTCTTTGCCGGCGGCTTCCTCGCGCTGTGGAAACAGGCGGGCGGCACGTTCAACGGCGCCACCCGCGAAGGCCCGACGCCCGTCAGCGCGCGGCTGGTCGGCACGCATCGCAGCCCGGTTCTGTCGGATATCGTTCGCGACATCAACAAGTTCAGCAATAACGTGATGGCGCGCAACCTGTTCCTGACCATCGGCGCAGCGATGGGCAAACCGCCGGCGACCACCCAGAAATCAGCGGCGGCGATCGAGGCGTTCCTGCATCGCAGCGCGCTGCCCATGACCAACCTTTACCTCGATAACGGCTCGGGTCTGTCGCGCGAAGAACACATCACGGCGCAATCGCTCGCCGATCTGCTGGTGGCGGCGAATTCGAGCCCGGTGGCGCAGGTCTTCGTGGAGTCGCTGCCCATTGCGGGCGTGGACGGCACCATGCGCAACCGGCTCACCAACGCGGGCGCGGGCGGCAACGCTCATATCAAGACGGGCACGCTGCGTGACGTGCGGGCCATCGCCGGCTACGTGGGCGCGGAGAACGGGGAGAGCTACGTGGTGGTGAGTTTCATCAACGATCCGCGTGCCGAGGCGGCGCGGGCGGCGCATGACGCGTTGCTCGAGTGGGTGTATGAAGGCGCGCGCCGCACTGGGTCGGTCGAGTGAAAGCGCGCCTGATCGACTTGGAACACGACTTAGAACCCGAGGATGCGCAGTCTGCAAGCACAGGCAAACCCTCGTAGGAAACAATCTCAAATCCTCTTAAAGATTCGGTAAGCTATCGCCACGCTTGGCCGACGGCACGCATCGCTCACGGTGCGTGCCGTTCGAAGCCGACGCCCTAGCGGAAAGCCAGCCGACAGCAACCTCGAAGCGGCGTGCAGACCACATGACCAGATAAACGAGAATCGAGGAGATGAAGTCAATGAAACCCGCCCTGACGAAACCCGCCGCGCGCCAAAAACGCTGGCTGCTCGCCGTGCAGACGGCCACAGCATGCGCCGCGATTGCGATGCTGGCCGCGTGCGGCGGCAGCGACAACAACAATAACAACACGCCTGCGGGCGGCGTGAAACTGCAAGTGGTGTCGTTTGGCGACAGTCTCTCGGACGTCGGCACGTATGCGCCGGTCGCGACGGCGGACTTCGGCGGCGGCCGCTTTACGACGAATCCCGGCCAGATCTGGACCCAGAACGTGGCGCAGTATTACGGCGGCACGCTGACGGCGGCGAACACCGGCGGCTTCGGCATCCCGCTTTCGGCGGCCGGCGGTTTGGGCTATGCACAAGGCGGCTCACGCGTGACGCTGCAGCCGGGGATTGGCCACGCCACGCCGGGCACGGCGAACGCCGACTTCTCGCAGGCCACGACGATCCCGATCAACGACCAGGTGACCCAGTTCATCGGGTCGAATGGCTCGTTCAACGCCAACCAGCTCGTGCTGATAAACGGCGGCGCCAACGACATCTTCTATAACCTGGGTGTAGCGCAAGCGACCGATGCCGGGATTCAGGCCGAGCTCGCCGCGGGCGCCATCACGCCGGCGCAGGCGCAGGCAGCAGCAGCCGCCGCGACGACCGCCGCGACGACCGCGATCAGCCAGGCGGCAATCGACCTGGCGACGTTGATTGGCCGGGTGCTGCAAGCGGGTGCGACGCACGTGGTGGTATCGGCGGTGCCTGATATTGGTGGAGCACCTCAGGGCTTGGCCAGCGCCGATAAAGGCGCGACCTTCTCGCAAGTGACGCAGTTGTTCAACGGCACGCTGAAGGGCGCGCTGCAGCAGTCCGGCTTGTTGTCGAAGGTGATTTACGTCGATGCCTACACCTGGGTCGACGGCATCCAGGCGAACTTCCAGGCGAACGGGTTCACGGTATCGAATACGGGCACAGCCTGTAATCTCGCCGCGATGACCGCCGCCGCGACCAAGCTGGGCGAGCCGGACCCGTCGGCATTCGCAACGTCGCTGTTCTGCTCACCGCAAACCTACACGGTGGCCGGCGCGGACCAGTCGTACATGTACGCGGATACGGTTCACCCGACGACGCACCTGCACGCCCTGTTCTCCACGTTCGTGGAACAACAGATTGCTGCGAGCGGGCTGGGGAAATAGGGTCGGCTGCATGATGAGCCGATGAAGTGAAACGCCCGGTCGGAAGACTGGGCGTTTTGCTTTTGGGAGGCGGTTCTCGCTGTCATCAGACTGTGGGCTTTGTGCCCTGCGCGTCGGCACGCGGGTTTAGATACTTTTATGTATCTAAACTATTTAGGTCGCCTAGGCCGATGATTCGAAAGATTTTTTTAGCTGATCGCGCCTCGTGCGGCGCCCCTACTCCTGCTCTTCAAACGCCGCCGCCGCGCGCCCTAACCTGTCATTCACCGCACTCCATTCTGCCGATATCGGCAGCGTCTCGATCAAAATCCGCTCGACATCGGCACAATCCAGCGCGCGCAGCAGGCCGTACAGCTCACGTGCGTAGCTCTGCGGATCATCGGGTGCAGCGATGAAATGCACATTCGGCGCGTCCACCCATCGACCGGCGCTCGACACTCGCGCAACCAGCGCCAGTTTCTTGCCGGCATCCAGCGGATGAGCCGCGAGCAAAGGTTCCAGCGCCGCGAACGGCAACAAGCTGAGCGGCGTGCGCGGCGCGTAATGCGCTTTCAGCGTGCCGGAGGCGCGCGGTGCGCTGGCATCGGTGCCATCAGGCAGACGGGGCATCACGCCAAGCACGTCCGCAATTTCCAGCGGACTGACATGTCCCGGCCGGAGCAATGCAGGAAAGCCCCGCGATAAATCCAGAATCGTCGATTCGATGCCCACCTTCGCCGCCCCGCCATCCAGCACGTGCACGCTTGCGCCGAATTCATCGCGGACATGTTGCGCCGTGGTCGGGCTGACATGCCCGAAACGGTTCGCCGATGGCCCCGCCACGCCGCCATGACCCTCGCGCAACGCGCTGAAGGCAGTAAGAAGCGCCTGCGCGACCGGATGCGACGGGCAGCGAATGGCAACGGAATCCTGCCCGCCGCTGACCGCCGCCGGCACATGCGCCGCGCGCTTCAGGATCAGCGTGAGCGGGCCGGGCCAGAAGGCATCGATCAGTTTCTGCGCATCGTCGGAAAGCGCTTCGACCCAGTACGCCGGGTCGCCGCCGGGCGCGAGATGCACGATCACCGGATGATTCGACGGCCGCCCTTTCGCCGCATAGATCCGCGCGATGGCCTCGGGATTCTCGGCATCGCCGCCCAGCCCGTAGACGGTTTCAGTCGGAAACGCGACGAGTTGCCCGGCGTCGAGCAACGCGGCGGCATCCTGGATCTGCGCGACGGTCGGAGCTTCGAAAGTCATCGAGGTCAACCCAGCGCAATGTGCAGCATGCGGGCGCAGTCGCGCGCCGCCGTGCGCACTTCTTCCAGCGTGGCCCCGGTGAAATTGACGTGGCCCATCTTGCGGCCGGGCCGCGCCTCTTCCTTGCCGTACAGATGCAGCCGCGCAGTCGGCAACGCGACCACGTCATGCCACGGCGGCGTGCGCGCTTTCGTGCCTTCGAACCAGATATCGCCGAGGATATTGAGCATCGCGGCCGGCGAATGCTGGCGCGTGTCGCCGAGCGGCATGCCGGTCATCGCGCGGACTTGCTGCTCGAACTGGCTGGTGGCGCAGGCATCGACGGTGTAATGACCGGAATTGTGCGGACGCGGCGCCATTTCGTTGGCGATCAGCGTGCCGTCTTCCAGGATGAAAAACTCCACGCACAGCACGCCCACGTAATCCAGCTTCGCGGCGATCGTGAGTGCGGCGTCCTGAGCCTGGGCTACGAGCGCAGGCGACGCGTCCGGCGCCGGCACGACGGTTTTTGCCAGGATGCCGTTCACATGCTGGTTCTGCGCGAGCGGAAAAACTGCCGACTTCCCATCGCCCGCCCGCGCGATCAGCACGGACACCTCGAACTTGAGCGGCAAACGCTTTTCGAGCACGCAAGGCACGCCCGCGAGCGAGCCGTAAGCGGTGCGCACTTCTTCGACGTTGCGCACGCTTGTCTGGCCTTTGCCGTCGTAGCCGAGACGCGCTGTCTTCAGAATGCCGGGCAGCACGGCGGCGATTTGTTCATCGCTCAACGCGGCCAGCGCCTCGGGCGACTCGATCACCACATGCGGCGCCACCGGCACGCCTGTGCTCGCGATAAACCGTTTTTCGGCCACGCGATCCTGCGCGATCGCGACGCATCGGCCGGCGGGGCTGACGAAGGTGGTTTTCGCGAGGAAATCGAGGCTGGCGGCCGGCACGTTCTCGAATTCCGTCGATACCGCCGCGCACAAGCGCGCGAGTTCGGTGAGCGCGGTGGGGTCATCGTAGGCGGCGCGGATGTGTTTATCCGCGACGGTACCGGCCGGACTCGTCTCATCCGGATCGAGGACCGCCACGCGATAGCCCATGGACTGCGCGGCGAAACAAAACATGCGGCCGAGCTGGCCGCCGCCGACCATGCCGAGCCATGCGCCCGGCTGGATGGGAGAACTGGGTTGAGTTTGTGCGTTCATCTTGTGGGGTCGGTCAGTCGGTCTCGGCCGGAAATGGTGCCGGATGTGCTACGTAAAACTGTTCCGTTGCGTTTATAGCGGCGGAAGGACCATGGCGTGCGCCGCGTCGTTCTGGCGTGCACGGAATGCCGCAAGTTTGTCGGCGTAGGCCGTTTGGGTGACGGCGAGAATGGAGACCGCGAACAACGCCGCGTTCGCCGCACCCGCTTCGCCGATAGCAAACGTCGCGACCGGCACGCCCTTGGGCATCTGCACGATCGAGTGCAGCGAATCCACGCCCTTCAAATATTTACTCGATGCCGGCACGCCCAGTACGGGCACCGTGGTCTTGGCAGCGAGCATGCCCGGCAAATGCGCCGCGCCGCCCGCGCCCGCGATGATCGCCACGAGGCCGCGCGAGCGCGCGCTTTCGGCGTAGGCGAACATTTCGTCGGGCATGCGGTGCGCCGACACGACCTTCGCCTCGTAAGGGACGCCGAATTCCTGAAGGATCGCGACCGCGTTTTTCATCACGTCCCAGTCGGAACTGGAACCCATCAACACGCCGATCAACGGTGCGTCATGCGTGTGGGCCGCGGCGGCGGTCTGGACTTCGCTCATCGTGCTGCATTCCTTTGGGGTGGACAGGCCTTTGGCGGCCTTTTTCGGGTAATGCGGATTTCAAGCTACCGGCCATTATGGAATGGCTTTCGGGGCTCGGCGCTGCGGGGCCGGACGCTCGCGTGCGTTAAATGCCTTTGTTTTTACAGCCGCCGGGCTGCTCGAACCGCCCGCATGGGAGCGAGCGCATTCGTTATGCCAGCCCGGGGCCGCCTGAAAAACTACGCCAGCGACTGCCCGGTCAACCGTTGCAGCGCTTCCTCGTACTTTTCAGCCGTTTTCGCGACTACGTCGTCGGGCAGTTTCGGCGCCGGGGGCGTCTTGCCCCACGATTGCGTTTCGAGCCAGTCGCGCACGAATTGCTTATCGAACGATGGCGGGTTCGTGCCCACCTGATACCCGTCCGCCGGCCAGAAGCGCGACGAATCCGCCGTCAGCACCTCGTCCATCAGGAACAGTTCACCGTGGTTATCGAGACCGAATTCGAACTTCGTATCCGCGATGATGATGCCGCGCGTCGCCGCGTACTCGGCCGCTTCCTTGTACAGCTTGATCGAAATCTCGCGGATGGTCGCCGATAGTTCCGTGCCGATCCGGCGTTCCATCTCATCGTAGGTGATGTTTTCGTCGTGATGGCCCATTTCCGCCTTCGCTGCCGGCGTGAAGATCGGCTCGGGCAGCTTTTCGGCGTTCTTCAGGCCCGGCGGCAGTTCCACGCCGCAGACCGAACCCGTTGCCTGATAGTCCTTCCAGCCGCTGCCGGCCAGATAACCGCGCACGACCGCTTCCACCAGGATCGGCTCCAGGCGCTTCACCACGACGGCGCGGCCCTTGACCTGATCGGCTTCATCGGCGGCAACGACGGTCGCCGGATCGATGCCCGTATTGTGGTTCGGCACGATGTGCGAGAGCTTCGCGAACCAGAAATCGGCCATCTGGTTCAGGACGCGACCCTTGTTCGGAATGGGCTCGCCCATGATCACGTCGAACGCCGAGAGGCGATCGGTCGTGACGATCAGGAGCTTGTCCTTGCCAACTGCGTAGTTGTCGCGGACCTTGCCGCGCCCGAGCAGGGGCAACGATTTCAGCGTGGATTCGTACAGCGGGGAATGTGAGGTGGACATCGTCATCTACCGGAAAAGTGCCGCAAATCAGGCTGAGAGAAAAAACCAACACGCCGTTCCCCGGAATTGCGGGAACGGCGGTTCGTGTCGGCTGGCCCTGTCATGCGCCCGGGGACAGCCTTGGCATTCATTGGCGTAAGATGCCCGGCGCAAAACCGGGCGACAAGCGCGACTCACCGCTATTGTAAACGCGTCGGGCGGATGACCCGGTTTTGTGAGGCTCCGGGTGGAAACACTCGCCGCCCCGTCGAGGATGGCCATCTCAAAAAAGGCCGTCCAGCGGGCCGTTCAAACGCCTGACGGGAGCTTGACTGCGGCTTATGGCCCAAGACAGTGCCCCCTTTGCCAGACCTTCTTACACCGGGCTGCAACGCTTTTCGACCTGCTTACCTGACGATCTGAGCTAGTTCGCCTGACTTGTACTTCTCGGCGATTTTATCGAGCGGGACCGGTTTGATCTTGCTCGCCTGGCCTTCGCAGCCGAATTGCATGTAGCGTTCAAGGCAGATTTTCTTTGCTGCTTCGCGAGCAGGTTTCAGATAGTCGCGCGGATCGAATTTCGACGGATTTTCGCCGAAATGGCGGCGAATTGCACCCGTTATTGCGAGACGCAGGTCGGTATCGATGTTCACCTTGCGCACGCCGTGACGAATTCCTTCCTGGATTTCCTCGACCGGCACGCCATAGGTTTCCTTCATGTCACCGCCGAATTCACGGATTTCAGCCAGCAGGTTTTGCGGCACCGACGACGATCCGTGCATCACCAGATGGGTGTTCGGGATGCGTTGATGGATTTCCTTGATGCGCTGGATGGCGAGGATATCGCCGGTTGGCTTCTTGGTGAATTTATACGCCCCGTGCGATGTGCCAATAGCAATAGCCAACGCGTCGCACTGGGTTTTCTTAACGAAGTCGGCGGCTTGTTCGACGTCGGTGAGCAGTTGCTCGCGCGTCATGGTGCCTTCGGCGCCGTGGCCGTCTTCCTTGTCGCCCTTCATGGTTTCGAGGGAGCCGAGCACGCCGAGCTCGGCCTCCACCGTCACGCCGATGGAGTGCGCTGCCTCGACCACTTTGCGCGATACATCGACGTTGTATTCATACGATGCGACGCTTTTGCCGTCGGCTTCGAGCGAGCCATCCATCATGACGCTGGTGAAACCGCTGCGGATGGCGGCCATGCAGACCGCAGGGGATTGCCCGTGGTCCTGATGCATCACGACCGGGATATGCGGGTATGACTCGACGGCGGCTTCGATCAGGTGACGCAGGAACGCTTCGCCTGCGTATTTCCGCGCACCGGCGGACGCCTGCATGATGACCGGGGCGTTGACCTGGTCGGCGGCCGACATGATGGCTTGTACTTGCTCCAGGTTGTTGACGTTGAATGCTGGGAGCGCATAGCCGTTTTCAGCCGCGTGGTCCAGCAGTTGACGCATTGATACGAGAGGCATGGGTAAAACTCCTTGAGATGGAACGAAGTCTTTTTTGGCTGTTTGCGGTTTTTTTTGGTGTTTTGGGCATCGCCGGATTTGTAATATTTTAGCTGGAGCCGGCAGGCCGTTATGTGTTCGTTCGCACTGGAGATGCTCGCTCGCGCCCCGGGGCAGGCGTTTTTTAGGGGCTCTGGTGGGGAGGGGACCCGGTTAGTGGTCTGCCTGAGTTGGCTATTTTTTATAGGTGCATGACGTCGTTGAGTTGGATCAACGTCACATAGTGTTTCGGACAAGTCCTATATACCGATCCAACGAGGTTCAGCCAGCCTACCAGGCAGGATAAATTTTCCAACCCTGAAGGAGACTGGCACGTGAAAAATCACGCTACCGACGAAACGACCTACTTGTACGCCACCATCGGCTCGCTGACCGCGCGCGGCGGACGGGTCACGCTAGCAACAGGAGGGGCCACTGTTGCAGGACTGGGACTTGCTCGCGTCGGCGACGTGGTGACGTACCCCGACGGCAGCGAAGCGGTCATTGTGGATGGGGCAGGTCTAGCCACAGTCATTGCGAACCAGCCTGCCGCACTTGTGGGGAGTAGCTTGAGCAACGGCGACCGTATTGTCGAGTCGTTGCAGCAGGGACACGGCATAGTCGTGCGCGCCGGTAAGACTATCGACGGGCTCTTCGATGCGGCCTATGTGCCACCGCCCGCCACCGACCCCACGTATCGCTTTGCAGTGAAAGGAGCAACGACTCGGCTAGGCGGTGTACTTCGCGAAGCGACGAGCGACTTCGAGGTCGGCGGGACTCATCGCAAGGCGGGCGCCGTTGGAGATTTTATCGAGTACGACGACGGCACTCGCTCGCAGATCATAACTGGTGTCGGCTTACCTGACACACCCGAGTTTCGTGCCCTCGCTGTTGTGGGTAGCGTACTTGCGAACGGCGATGTGATTAACGACAGCCCCGACCGTAAGCACCGCGCTGCCGCCTTTGTGCCAATGCGCGCGGATAGCTCCGTTCACTGATCGACCAACGGAGCTGCATTCCATGAGACTCGATTTAGTTCGACATGGCGATCCGACAACTACCCGTGGTTTCGTGATCGCCTATTCGTCAACGATGCACGACGATGGAAAGAAAATCGCGCTGTTCGGTGACACGGCAACATGCGGAAACTGTAAAGGCGCATATCCGATTTACGGGACCGGAGAAGGCGTCTCTGAACAAGGCCGCGTTGCAGTCGTGCATGGAGACAAAGTGCTGTGCCCGTGCGGAATGAACCGCGTGATCGCTGGGGGTGACGCAGGCTGCAATCTGGAACCACAACGTGATTTATCAATAACCGGTACGACAGCTCTCGGCACTGCGGCTATTTCTTCATCATCGATTGTCATTTTTGACGAGCAAATTCGTGCTTCCGCCACGGCTGCGGCCTTAGATGGGTATCCGTATTTCATTGAGACGCGAGAAGGTCGAACCTACTCGGGACGTATAGGCGCGGATGCATCATTACCCCGCATCTCGACGGCGGCGATCGACGAATACGCAGTGCATTGGGGCGACGATGCACTCGCACGATGGGAGTACGGCACATGATGCGTCTGCTTCTTTGCGTGGGTGACGAACCCCAAACCGGTGGCTATACGGTGAACAGCAATACGCGGCCATTCGGCGTTTCAGGCCATCCGGCCGCGATTATCGGCGGTCACGCTTACTGCAACGCATGCAAAAGCATGGGGCTTATTGCGAAGGCGGGAGGTCCGAGAAGGATCCAACACACGCCGCACGAAATCGCTCTGGATGGCGATATCTTGCTGTGCAAATGCCCCGAACCACCACATATGGTTGCGCGGATGCAGAGCACCTTCCGTCATGAGGACATGAGCGATCGTCTGGGCACTGTGGCGTCAGCCAGAACTGCAAGTGGTGGCGTCTCCTCCGTTGCGATAGGTTCATACGATGAACGTGTCCAAGTAGGACGAACGGCATCATTCGAAGGCTATCCGTACTTCATTGAAACGACAGATGGGCGCGTATTTTCGGGGCGCGTCGACTCGGCTCGGCTATTGCCGCGAATCAACACCGAGTGTTCGGAAAGTTACTCCATCTATTGGGGCGACGACGCCCTTGCCAAACACGAGGAAGTCTGAGGATGCCGAACAAGAGGACTGTAGTGCAGACGAATTCGACACCCGATTCCATTAAAGTAGTGGAACTGAAGGTGCTGACTTTTCAGGAACTGTGGGATAACTACCCATCGGGCGATCCATACGACGATCCGACCGGAGCGTACAAGAATCAATGTGCAATACGCATGAGTGTTACGTTCCATCGAGTCGGTAGTGAGATGAAATCGTTCTCGCAGAAGCTGGTTAAGCCTATGCCGGGGAAGCCGACCCTTGGGAGGATACTGCTAGACGGCAAGCCCACGGCTACGCGTGCATACGAGTTGGCTGAATGGCTGCGGTTGCAACCGTTAGCAGGACTTCCTAACGCTCAAGACATTACGGGTGCGAATTGGGAGTCAAAGGTCAAAGGACGAACTGGCATCGTTTTCTTCTACGGGTACTGGCGACAGGACGGGGATTCGCCGGACAATCTGAGCGGCGGTCATATCGATCTCTGGAACGGAACACGATTGACTATAAGCGGCCCGATCGACTCCATTGCAACCATTAGCAGAAGATTCGGCTTTAACTCCTTTGCGGCCGATTTACCGTTTGGATTCTCGGATTTGCGAAAATCGAAAGAGATCCTATTTTGGGAAATCAAGTGAAAAGACTCGCGGCGCTTGTGTTTTTTGCGGTCATCGGTGCGGGCGCCGGGCTCATTGCCGCGCGCATCGCGCTTGCCTTTAAGCCGGTCTGCGGATATGAGTGCGACATCCGCTCGTTTGGAATTTGGTTCGCGATTACCGGAGGGTGTCTTATTGGGTTTCCAGTGTTGGGCCAGGCGTTCACACGTGGACTGCGACTAACTCCCGGAAGAGTAGCCGGGCTCTCCATTTTCTTGGTAACAAGCGTACTCTTCGGAGCAGCATGCTTTTATGTCGTGGACCTTCGCACGCGATATGCTGATGCTGAGGTAGCACGTCCGGTTCGGTCAGATTTTGACTTCATGTACATGACCATAACCAAGCGCGACGTGCAGGCATACACGAAGGCGGCTGGCGGTATGGCGACGCCGCTTTCCGTCATCCCTCAATGGCAGCGATGTGCGTTAGACGGTGCCTGGTGCGATACCAATCCGAAACAGGCACATATGCGGTGCAAATCCGGAGAGGTCTACGTGAATGAAGCCGACTGGTCAGCACTCGCCCTTATCCCAAGGGAGAACATTCGGGGGGCAGTCCCTATGAAGTCGACAAACCTGTGCGCGCCCGGAAATATTCCAGATTACTGAACCCACAATCGATGTCGGATTGTCCACTCACTAACCCACCGCTTGCGCGGTGCATGTGAGTGGATCCCGCTGACCGACCCTTCCCAATCTTTCGCTGTGTACCGCTAACCCAGGTCCCGAAACACCGCGACGCGAGGCGCGATGTACTCGCGCCTTTTCCTCCGAACAAACTTAAAACGGATCTCCCACCCGCACGATCTTCATCGCGTTGGTCCCTCCGGCTTGCCCCATCGGCTCACCCACAGTCAACACGACCATATCGCCGCGAGCGGCGTAGCCCTTCGACACCACCACTTCCAGCGCCTGCTGAAGCGCGATATCGCGATCGGTGTTCGTATCCAGGTGCAACGACGTCACGTTCCGATAAAGCGCCATCGTCCGCTCGCTGCCAATGCGCGGCGTCAGCGCAAAAATAGGCACATGCGACCAGTGCCGCGACATCCACAACGCCGTCGCACCCGACTCCGTCAATGCGACAATCGCCTTGGCGCCCAAGTGGTAAGCCGTGAACAACGCGCCCATTGCAATCGATTGATCGATCCGCGTGAACGTGCGATCGAGGAAATCCTTGTCAAGCTCGCTCTGCTCGGACTTTTCGGCTTCAAGACAAATAGCCGCCATTGTCTCGATGGTCGTCACCGGATACTTCCCCGCCGCCGTCTCAGCCGACAACATCACGGCATCGGTGCCATCCAGCACGGCATTCGCCACGTCCGATACTTCAGCACGCGTCGGCACGGGCGCATGGATCATCGACTCCATCATCTGGGTCGCCGTAATCACGAACTTGTTCGACTCGCGCGCCATGCGGATCATGCGCTTCTGCAGCGCCGGCACAGCGGCATTACCGACTTCCACCGCCAGGTCGCCACGTGCAACCATGATGCCGTCCGACGCATCAAGAATGCCCTGCAACGCCGGAATGGCTTCGGCGCGCTCGATCTTCGCGATCATCTTCGGCTTGATGCCGTACGGCGCGCCCGCGATGTTCGCCAGTTGCCGCGCCATTTCCATATCGGTCGCGTTCTTCGGAAACGACACCGCCACGAAGTCGGCACCAAGCGACATCGCCGTCTTGATGTCCTCCATGTCCTTCTCGGTCAGCGCCGGCGCGGTCAGCCCGCCGCCCTGCCGGTTGATGCCCTTGTTGTTCGAGAGATCACCACCCACTTTCACCGTGGTATGGATCTCTTCGCCAATCACACGAACCACGTCCAGCACGATCAAACCATCGTTCAGCAACAGCACGTCGCCGTTGCGCAGGTCGCGCGGCAAATCCGGGTAATCCAGGCCGACTCGTTCGTCATTGCCCAGCTCACAACGCGCATCGAGGATGAACGCATTGCCCGCGATCAACGTGACCTTGCCGTTTTCGAACTTGCCCACGCGAATCTTCGGGCCTTGCAAATCGGCCATCAGCGCCACTTCGCGACCGCATTGCTTGGCGGCGTCGCGAACGTATTGCGCGCGCTGGCGATGGTCGTCGGCGGTGCCGTGCGAGAAGTTGAAGCGGACCACGTCGAGGCCTGCCTGCATCATTTGCAGCAGGACTTCAGGGGTACTGGAAGCGGGGCCGATAGTGGCGACAATCTTTGTAGCGCGATGCATGGAATTCCTCGTCTGGGTGGTATCGCCTGGAACAGCGCTGCGAGTACGGTGTGCTGACGGGGATGAAGCTGTCTCCGCCTGCGAACGCGCACCGGCTCGGGCCGGCGTCGCTTTGTGATGACTATTCGATATCTGTCCGGCGGCCGGAATCAACGACGCGCTCGCGCCGCCAATCATGACCGCGGTTTCCTTGCGTATTTCCTTCCTTCTTTCCTGCTTTACGTCCGAACCACGCCGGGCCGGCGTCGCAGCGGAACGCTTCGACTTGGCCGGGGCGTGAGCGGGACCGGGTTTGACCCCGACCGCCACCCTCGATCCAATTTCAGCCGCCACCGACAAACCCGCGTCAGCGGCCAACTCTTCTTTATCTGCAACAACTACGGACTCAGGACGATCGCTCTTCGACGTGGCTCCTTTCATGGGCTCAGGCCCGCGACTCGAGCACTTCCACCGCGGGCAACGTCTTGCCTTCCAGGAACTCCAGGAATGCGCCGCCGCCCGTCGAGATGTACGAGATCTTGTCGTGGATGCCGTACTTCTGGATGGCCGCGAGCGTGTCGCCGCCGCCTGCAATCGAAAACGCCGATGAGTTCGCGATCGCGTCCGCCAACGTCTTCGTGCCGTTGCCGAACTGGTCGAATTCGAACACGCCAACCGGCCCGTTCCACACGATCGTGCCCGCCTTCTCCAACTGCGCGGCAAGCGCCTTGGCGGTGTCCGGGCCGATATCGAGGATCAGGTCGTCGTCCTGTACCTGGTCCACGGCTTTCGTTTCAGCCTTGGCGGTCGCGGAGAATTCCTTCGCAGTTACGACATCGCTCGGAATAGGCACCGATGCCCCACGCGCCCGCGCTTCGCTGATGATGGTCTTGGCTTCATCGATAAGATCCTTCTCCGCCAGCGATTTGCCGATCTTCAACCCCGACGCGAGCATGAACGTATTGGCGATGCCGCCGCCCACGATCAACTGGTCCACTTTCTCCGCCAACGACTTGAGGATAGTGAGTTTCGTCGATACCTTCGATCCCGCGACAATGGCGACCAGCGGGCGTTTCGGCTCGCCGAGCGCCTTGCCCAATGCATCGAGTTCAGCCGCGAGCAACGGACCGGCGCACGCCACCGGCGCGTATTTCGCGATGCCATGCGTGGTCGCTTCCGCCCGATGCGCGGTGCCGAATGCGTCGTTCACGTAGATATCGCAGAGATTGGCGAGCTTCTGTGACAGCGCGTCGTCGTTCTTCTTCTCACCCTTGTTGCAGCGGCAGTTTTCGAGCAGCACGACCTGGCCCGGCTGAACCTGCACACCTTCGACCCAATCGGCGACCAGCGGCACATCGCGGCCGAGAAATTCGCCAAGGCGCTTGGCCACCGGCGCAAGCGAGTCTTCAGGCTTGAACTGCCCTTCCGTCGGGCGGCCGAGATGGGACGTGACCATCACGGCGGCGCCCGCTGCCAGTGCTTGCTGAATGGCCGGCACCGAGGCGCGCACGCGCGTGTCTTCGGTGATGTTGCCCTGGTCGTCCTGCGGGACGTTGAGGTCGGCGCGGATGAAAACACGTTTGCCGGACACTTTGCCTTCGGCGATCAGATCGGTGAAACGCAATACTTTCGTCATGGGAGTCAGCGGGTGAGCGAGTAATTGGAAAGCGGTTCGGGCGAGTTGAATCTGCGCGCCGTGGATTTATACCAGCGGGCTCACAAGGTCGCTACGGGGAAATTGAAGTGCTCAACATCGCGAGGCGGCCGCGCTCAGGCGGACGATTCGAACAAGCAAGGGACAACGAAATGAGACGTGCAGCGCCTTTCGTCCGCGACCGGGAGGCCCAGCCGACGAGGCGATGCAGCGAAGAATGGAGCGAGTAAAGCTGATGTGCGATGACTGCCGGATACACGTTTCGACCTCATTCGATACGACAGCGAGAGCGCCATTTTAACCGATACCCATGCCCGTCCGACGCAGGAAACGCAAATCCCCAGGATTCGGGATCGGTGAGTTTTCGATGGCTTACAAGAAGCGTCGCATGACGCGCCGCAGCAAAACCAGCGTCAGGCGATCAGCCGCAGAACCGTGAAGACAATCATGCCCACGACAATTGTCCCGAGCATGCCGCGGCGCCAGAGAAACCAGGCGAGACCGCACAGGGAAGCGTAGAGCGCGTGATTCGAGAAAGCGATCGAAAGTCCGGCCGGCGTAGTCAGAAGATCGGGCACGACGACCGCGACTAGGGCCGCAGCCGGCGCGTACCGCAGCGCGCGCTGCACACGCTCGGGCAGGATCATGCGCTCGCCGCCCATCAGGAACAACGCGCGCGTGATGCCCGTGATCAGCCCCATGCCTGCTATGGCAAGCCAGACTTGCGCGGCGCTCATGGGACGCTCCGTGTGCTTTTGGGACTGACCGGCGTTTTGTCGAGACCGGATGGAGGAGTCAGCGGTTCGGCGTCGGCGAGACGAGGTGCGGGGATTTCCACACGTTTAGGCGCGCCGCTGATTTTGCGTCCTGCTCCCAGCTTCTCCGCCATGACATCGACAAACGTTCCCGCAAGCAATGCCGCCGCCACGGCCAGCGGTAATGAAAGCCGGTACGGCAAATCCAGCGCAACCAGCGCGATCACGCTCGCCACGCCGACGGCCGCAAGCGTGGAGCGCGTCGCAATCGCCGAGACGATCAACGGAATCAGCGCGAGCGTGCCGGCGAGTTCGAGGCCCCAGTTATCGGGGAAGAGGCTCGCGAGCAGGATTCCCGCAATCGATGACACTTGCCACGAGGACCAGCTCGTCGCCGCCATGCCCCAGAAAAAGGCCTCCTTGCCGGGCTGATAGCCGGTCGGGAAATTACGCTTCTGGAACATCAGATAAATGATGTCGCCGTTGAAATAACCCAGCACCAGCCGGCGGCGCAGCGGCAGATAGGCGAAATGAGGCGCGAGCCCCGCGCTGAAAATGACGAACCGCAGGTTCACCATGGCAGCGGTCAGCAGGATGGTCCAGAGCGGCAATTTGGCGGCGAACAATGGCAGCACAGCGAGTTGCGACGATCCCGCGTAGGCCGCGAGCGACATGCCAAGCGCCTGCGGCACGGTCAGCACGGACTTGGCCATCGCGATGCCTGTTACCAGACCCCACGAGAATGTGGCCGGAACCGCCGGAGAGAGGGTTTTGACGCCATCGAGAAACGCGCGTCGGTTGAGGTCTGACAGCCGGTCGAACATGGAGATTGGTGCGAGTCGCGGTGTACTTGTGCGGTTGAGCGGCGGAATCCAACTGATCCGGCGAAGAACAGGCAGGAAGCAGGCAGGAAGCAGGAAGGAACCGGACGATTGGCGCGAACTTGCCGTGGATCGAACCTGAATCGCCGGTCAAAACGACCCGAAACCGCGACGCCGGGCCTTGCGGCGAGCCTTTCAGCAAGCCTTTCGACGAGCCTTGAATCACGCCGTATCAGTCCCACCCACGCGGATGGCGACCTTTGGCGCATTCCTCACGATTTGCTTTCGAACCGCAACGTTGACTGCACCTTGGGACGCGTCGTGTGATGGTGAAAGCGGAATTATAGCGTCGTGAAAGCCGCCAATTGGCCGACAGCGCCCGTTTTTTAATCGAAAAGACGCTAAAATGACGGTCTTTGGCCGCCCGGCAGTTTGCCGGTTTTGCGTTGGGATTCCATGCTGCGCGCTGTCTCCGGACAGGCGCCACGGCTTGGAAAAAGGCGCATGAAGTCCGTTGTCATCGTCATGCCGGTCAAGCGGGCGAAAGATGCGGACGCGACAAACCGGTGCAAACCGGCGGACCACTCATTATCTGCACACTACTCGCCAGGAGAAATCGTATGTCAATGGCCGACCGCGACGGCAAGATCTGGATGGATGGCAAGCTGATCGACTGGCGCGACGCCAACATCCACGTGCTCACCCACACGCTGCACTACGGCATGGGCGTTTTTGAAGGCGTGCGCGCCTACAAGACGGGTACCGGCACGTCGATCTTCCGCCTGAAAGACCACACCAAGCGCCTGCTCAACTCCGCCAAGATCTTCCAGATGGAAGTGCCGTTCGATCGCGCGACGCTCGAAGCCGCGCAACTCGAAGTGGTCAGCGTGAACAAACTGGAATCCTGCTATATCCGCCCGATCGTCTGGGTGGGATCGGAGAAACTGGGGGTATCGGCGAAAGGCAACACCATTCACGTCGCGATCGCCGCGTGGCCGTGGGGCGCCTATCTCGGCGACGACGGCATTGCGAAGGGCATCCGCGTGAAAACGTCATCGTTCACGCGCCATCATGTGAATGTGTCCATGGTTCGCGCGAAGGCGTCGGGCTGGTACGTGAACTCGATCCTGGCGAATCAGGAAGCCATCACCGACGGCTACGACGAAGCGCTGCTGCTCGACGTCGACGGCTACGTGTCCGAAGGCTCCGGCGAAAACTTCTTCCTGGTGAACAACGGCAAGCTGTACACGCCGGACCTGGCGTCGTGCCTGGACGGCATCACGCGCGACACGGTCATCACGCTCGCACGCGACTTCGGCATTCCGGTGATCGAAAAGCGCATCACCCGCGACGAGGTTTATACCTGCGACGAAGCCTTCTTCACCGGTACGGCCGCTGAAGTCACGCCGATCCGCGAGCTGGACAATCGCACCATCGGCGAAGGCAAGCGTGGTCCGATCACGGAAAAGCTGCAAAGCGCTTTCTTCGATATCGTGACCGGCAAGAACGAAAAGTACGCCGATTGGCTTGCGCAGGTTAAGTGACTTAGCGCGGAATCGGACGCATGACGTACGGCGGTGAGCCGAGTTTTTCCTGGCCGTTGAGTTTGAATATCGGACCAGGAAAAACCGGCTCATCGCGTCCCCAGACTAGAACGAACGAGATTCCTCATGAGCGAACTGAAGGAAATGCCGCTGGTCCAGTTGTCGGCGAAAGATGTGCCGGCGTTCTGTCCGAACCCCAACATGCCGCGCTGGAGCACGCATCCGCGCGTTTTCCTCGATATTTCCCACGGCGAAGCGCGTTGCCCGTATTGCGGCACACGCTACAAGCTGAAAGACGGTGAACACATCAAGGGTCATTGAATCTTCGCGAATTGTCGACTTCGCGAAGAGAAGCGGCATGCGGTTTGCCTCACGCCGCCCGCCTGTCTGCGCGACCACTAGCGATGCTGTGCCGTATGTAGCCGTTGACGCCGCCGATCCCGTTGAATACAGCGTTCCGGCCGCGCTCGATGTTTTCAAAGCACGACACCTCGCGCCCCGACGCCGGACACGCTGGCAGCCGGGCGCCCTCACCCCCAATTGCACAACGCGCCCACCCACATGGTGTGAGCTGCGTTATTTTTGAGACTGGAACTTAAATAGATGCGTCGCGCGTTGGTTATCGCACCGAACTGGATTGGTGACGCATTGATGGCTCAGCCGCTGTTTTCGCTGCTGAAGAAGCTGCATCCGCGCATTGTCATCGATGCTGTCGCGCCCGCCTGGGTCGCGCCCGTGCTGGAACGCATGCCCGAGATCCACGATGTCTACGCCACCGATCTCGCCCACGGCAAGCTGCAGATGCTGCGTCGCTGGCAACTCGCGAGCGATCTGCGCGACGTGGGTTACGACGCTGCTTACGTGCTGCCGAACTCGTTCAAATCGGCGCTGATCCCGTGGATGGCGAAGATCAACCTGCGGGTCGGCTATACGGGCGAGAGCCGTTATGGCGTGCTGAACGTTCGGCACGCGAATCCGGCCAAGGGTCAACGCCCGCCCATGGTGGGCCAGTACGCCGCTCTCGCCTATGCTCCGGGCGCGAAGCTGCCGTGGCTGCAGGAAAACGCCACGGTTCCCATGCCCGTACCGCGACTCGATACCGACCTGAACGAAGCGGCGCGCGTCTCCGCCCGCTTCAATCTCGATACGCGCGCGCCGCTCGTCGTGTTTTGCCCGGGTGCGGAATACGGTCCGGCAAAACGCTGGCCACCGGAGCATTTCGCGGCGCTCGCGCAGTTCATCGCGCAATCGTTCCCGTATGCACGGATCGTCGCGCTCGGCTCGCCGAAGGATTCGCCGATTGCGCAAGCCATTGCCGATCGCGCGCCGAACGTGCGCAACCTGTGCGGGCAGACGTCGCTTGGCGAGGCCTGCGCGCTGATCTCGCGCGCGAGCGCCGTGGTTACCAACGATTCCGGCCTGATGCATGTGGCTGCCGCCCTGCGTCGCCCGCTGGTGGCGGTGTTCGGCTCGACCGACCCGCGCCACACGCCGCCCCTGTCCGATCTCGCAAAGGTACAATGGCTGCACCTCGAATGCAGTCCGTGCTTTGCCCGCGAGTGTCCGCTGGGTCATATGAACTGTTTGCGTGAACTCGGCGCCGAGCAGGTTTTCGGCGATTTACGCGGCATGTTGATGATGCAGCGTCATTAAAGCGGGTTGGGCTGAAGCGGATTTGGCGTCATGGCGCGTGCTGATCGAGCGAGCAAGGCCAAACCGCTTCAGCTTCGAAGACCGCTTCGTGACTTCGCCAGAGCAGCGTCTGCCACGCCAGGATCATCGGCGGCGCGTTTGCGGTATCGGCGCTTCCTGACATGCCAATGTCCCTAAGCCGGGGCATGCTTTTGAAACTTGACCGAACTGTGGCGCCTTTTTGTCCGAAAACATCGGGCGCCATGCATCGACTGTTAGAGACCCACGAGCCATGCCACGTTTTGCCCGTCTATTCGAAGCCGCCGCCGATACCCTCAACGCCTATTACCAGGCTGTCGCGGAGGGCAATATCGACAGCATCATGGCGCTCTGGATCGACGAGGAATTCGCCACGTTCATCCGCGCGGACGGCTCGCATCTGGCCGGCCTGGACAGTATTCGCGCGGGCCTCGCGACGCAACTCGGGAACCGGCCGGTCACCGTCGAGCCGCTCGATATCCGCGTCTACGACAGTCTCGGCACCGTGGTCTACGCCATCGCGGAAGCGCATCAGCCTACCGAACCGGGCAGCTCGCCCGCCATGGTGTTCAGCACCTATGTGATGGTCCACGAACGTGGTGAATGGCGCATTGCACATATCCACGCTAGTGCGATAGCAGACGAAGCCGCAGGCCAAATTGCGGCGAAAATGCGACATGGACAAGGTCCGCTGCATTGACATCGGTTTTGCGGGTACGCTGGGCAGGGTAGCTGGCGTCCGCGATTCGACGATAGCTCTGTCAGTTTGATCGGCAGGCCGTCGGCATCCGTTCGCATCCTGCTTCCCGTTTGAAGACGCGCCATGAAACGCGATCACGCTCATCTCATTCCTGACGCTCCGGCGCTGCAATCCCGCTCGGCTTTTGAGCAGACCGCTTCGGCCGCTCTCGACGCGGTGAGCCAGACAACGCTTGAACCGCTGTCCGAATGGCTGTACCGGGCGCCTCGATGGCTGCCTACCGCGCACGCGCAGACCATCGTGCCGGCGCTGTTCGCACAGCGGCCAGCCGTGAAATACCGACGGGAAAGGTGGGCGACCCCGGACGGCGATTTCATCGATCTCGACTGGCTGGCTTATGACGCTTATGACGTCGACGGTGAAGGCAACCAACGCGCCGATTCCGGCGCCGCCGCCACCAACGCCTCGCACCCTGAACCGCGCGAGCGTCGAAACCCAGCCGCCACATCGTTCGATGAAACCGCGGCCTTGCATGACGGTGTTGGCCGCGAAACGATAGCGGCGCAAGCGGCGAATCCCCCTCCCGCCCGGTCTGCACCGCTCTTTGTGCTCTTCCACGGACTTGAAGGCAGCTCGGACTCCCACTACGCTCGCGTGCTGATGGCTGAAGCGAAGGCGCGCGGCTGGTTTGGCGTCGTGCCGCATTTCCGCAGTTGCGGCGGCTCGATGAATCTCCTCCCGCGCTTCTACCATCTCGCCGACAGCGCCGAAGTCGACTGGGTCTTGCGTCGATTGAAGGCGCAACATCCCGGCCCGGTGATTGCGGCGGGGGTATCGCTGGGCGGCAACGTGTTGCTGCGATGGTTGTGCGAGCAGGAACAGGACGCCGCCGCCATTCTGGACGCTGCCGCCGCGATTTCCGCACCGCTGGATGTCCACGCCGGTGGCCACGCGATATCGCAGGGGTTCGGCATGGTCTACACGCGCAGTTTCCTCAAGACGCTCAAGCGCAAGGCGCAGGCGAAACTCGACCAGTATCCTGGCCTCTTCGACCGCGACGCCATGCTCGCGGCCCGCACCCTGCACGCCTTCGATAACGCCGTGACCGCGCCGCTGCACGGTTTCCGCGATACCGACGACTACTGGACCAGCGCCACCACGCGGCCCTTTCTGCCGCGCATCGCCATTCCAACGCTGGTTCTGAACGCCCGCAATGATCCGTTCCTGCCTGGGCGCGTGTTGCCGTCGGCGGCGGAAGTTTCTGCGGCGGTGACCCTCGATCAACCCGCGCATGGCGGCCACGTCGGTTTCATGACCGGGCCGTTTCCGGGAAGGATCGACTGGTTGTCGCAGAGGGTTTTCGGTTATTTGCAGACTCACGTGCATCATGTGCATCGCGGCCATCACGCGGCACACCAAACGGATTCCGAGCATGGATGAGATCGTCAAACAGGCGCTGGCCAAATGGCCCAACGTCCCGCATTGCACCGGCTGGCTGCTGCTCGACCGGCGCGGCCAGTGGCGCATGCGCGACGACGCCACGCAGGCGGCCGGTCTTCCCGGCGATATCATCCGCCACGACGCGTTGCTCGGTTTCATCAACCGCAACTACGCCGCCGATGCCGACGGTCAGTGGTTCTTTCAAAACGGCCCGCAGCGCGTGTATGTGGAGCTGGGTTACACGCCGTGGATCGTGCGGCTGAGCGAAATTGACGGCGCAGTGGACGATGCGGCAGACGGCGAGCTGCGGCTGACCGATCACGCAGGCGGACGGTTTGAGCCGACGGCGGTTTGGCTCGACGATGAAGGCGGTGTGCTGTTCTCCGGCAGCCCTGATGTCCGCGATGGCGCTCACACTTCGCGCATCGCCGCGTTGCACGATCACGATCTCGACCTGTTTTCCACGCACGCCGATCTCGACGATAACGGCGGCGTATTCCATTTCGCGGCCGGCCTGGATCTGCCATTGGGGCATATCGAACGAGATGATGTGCCGCGCAAGTTTGGTTTTGTCGCGAGCCCGGCGGCGAAAGCAGCGGCCTCGTAAAGCCTCCTAACTATCGTCCTTCTCCAACTCGCGCTCTTCCTTGTAGCGCGCCTGGAAGTCGCGCAGACGCGCAGAAATAGTCGATAAATCGTAGAAGCTCGCGCTCTTGAGATCGCGGGCAGCCTCCAATTGCCGGATCGCTGACGGCCATGCGCCGTCGAGCGCAAGCTTCTCCGCCATGGCGCGATGTTGTTGCATGGGATCGTTCGCACCGACACTCGCCTGCGCCAGATATCGCCACCAGTCGGGCTGAGCCGGATCGGCGCGCGTTTCGTGGCGGGCGAGCGCCTGGGCATCGGTAAAACGATGCGCGGATAACAACGCCTGCAAGTGCGTTTCGACGGCGGCATGGGAATCGGGCCAGCGCTGCTGGGCGATTTCGGCAAGATGCACGGCTTCGGCGTCGTGGCCGGAGAGGCGCGCGATCTCGGCGGCGAGGACATCGAGGCTCGGGGAACTGCGCGATTGGCGAGTTGGGGCGGCGACGGGGTTCGCGGTGGTGGCGGCTGATGGACTTGCGGCGTTCAGCGATGCCAGGGCTGTGCTGGCTAGCGAAGCGACGTTGACGGAAGGTGCGGGGGTGTTGGTTGATGGGGCTATTGCGGTGCTTTTTGCAACGGGTTGTGCGGCGCTTTCGCGTGGTTCGAGCGATTGCGACGGCGGGGCAGCGTCGCTTGTTACGCGTTGACGAGGCTGCTGCGGAACCGATCGTGCGCCCGATTCACTCGCCGTCGTCCGACGCGTTTCGACCGACAACGACTGAGAGTCCGAGTCATGTGCCCTCATCGCGTGCGTTTCGGCTGATCCCGGCCGTGTTACCGGCTCATTCGCCCTCGTTCGGCCCGATCCCTCCGATACAGACCGCGTGCCGGATTCACCCCCAAGCCCGCGTTTTGCTGCACCCGCGTCCGGATTCCCCGCGCCCTCGCGACTCTCGAACGCGTGCCGCGCTTCGTCTAGCGCTTCAGTCGCGGCTCCATAGTCGCCCAATAGCGTCTGCGCGAGCGCGACGCCATACCAGTTCGCCGATACGTTCAGCGCGGTCTCATCGTTGATTTCGGAGCGCAAGCGGCTGGCGATATCGCGATATTCACTCGCCGACTTCACCTGCAGCACGCGCGCTCGTGCCCGTACGAAACCGTACTCCGACCCCTGGCGCGGTTGTCGATACGATACCTGGCGTGCCCGGTCCTCCATATCGGCCATGCGCTCGCCGGTCAGCGGATGCGTGCGCAGATACGGCGGCAAGCCGTTATCGCCCATCGCTGTTCGGTCAAGGCGCGCGAAAAAGGCGACCATCGCGTAGGGATCGTAGCCGGCTGCGCTCAGCATCTGGAAGCCGACGCGGTCCGCCTCGTGTTCCGCCGCGCGCGAAAAGCGCAACTGGCTGTCGAGCGCGAACGCCTGCCCGCCCATCGCGATGCCCATGCCCAGGTCGCCGCTATGCGCGACCACGCCCGCCAGCACGCCGAACAACATGGCCGCGAGCGCCGCATACGTGCTGCGCTCGCCCGTGCTCATCATGCGGGCGATGTGCCGTTGCAGCACGTGCCCCATCTCGTGTCCAACCACGGATGCCAGCTCCGACTCCGTCTGCGTCGTCGCGATCAAGCCCGTATTCACGCCGATAAAACCACCAGGCATCGAGAACGCGTTGATCTGCGGATCGCGCACGGGAAAAAGATCGAAGTCGGGCAGATAGCTGCCGATGTATTGCATCGCCGCCGCTGCCGATAACCGCGCCGCAATCGAATTCAGGTAATCGCGGATGAGCCAGTCATCGAGGTAATCGGGGTCGCGGCGGAGATCGCGCATCAAACGCTCGCCGAGGCGACGCTCGGCTTGCAGGGTCAGCGTGCCGCCGGAACCATCGCCGAGATCGGGCAGTTGGAGCGCGTTCATCGATGCCTGGAGACCGGCTTTTTCACCCGGGCGGTTCGCGAAGCGGGTTTCGGCGCCGCCGTAGAGGCCGAAGACGTTGGCGTCGATGGTGGTTGTGGGAGTCGTTGAGGCGGTGGATGGGGATGATGCTGGCGCGAGATCGGCGAGGGGCTTGGCGGTGAGCGACGCGTTCGACGCATTCGCACTTTGTGCGGCTGAAACCGCTTGCGCGAACGCGCCGGGCGGCACGGCCACGGTCAGGCACAACACGGCGGCAACTAGTCGATTTGGACGCATGGCAAACTCTGCTATACGGTCGCCGGGATGGCGCGCGGCCAGCGGCTGAAACGCTGTTAATGGCTAAGCGAAAACGATTTGAAAGGCTTATCGTAGCAGCGTGCGCGCGCCCGGACCACCCGCGCGCCGCTGTTATGATGAGCGCCCGTTGCAAGGAGAGCTTATGTCCGGACTTACACATTTCGATGCTTCTGGCGAAGCGCACATGGTCGATGTCGGCGACAAGAGCGAGACGCGTCGCGTAGCCATCGCGCGCGGTTCGATCGTCATGCTGCCCGCCACGCTTGCGCTGATTCGCGACGGCAAGGCGAAAAAGGGCGATGTGCTCGGCGTCGCGCGAATCGCAGCGATCCAGGGCGCGAAACGAACCTCCGATTTGATCCCGTTATGCCATCCGCTGGCATTGACGCGAGTGGCGGTGGACTTTTCCATCGATGAAAGCCTGCCAGGCGTGTTTTGCGAAGTCCGCGTGGAAACGGTCGGGCGCACAGGCGTGGAGATGGAAGCGCTGACCGCTGTGCAGGTCGGACTGCTGACGGTTTATGACATGTGCAAAGCCGTGGATCGCGGAATGACGATTACCAATGTGAAGGTGCTGGAGAAGCACGGCGGGAAATCGGGGGATTGGGTGGTGGGGAGTTGATTATCCCCGCGCCGTACCGAAAGAAGCTCAGTTGTACACGAGCGCCCTCAAAGCAAAAAAGCTAGATTTCAGTGCCTCGCGGCTTTCGCCGAAGTGAGCCTCTCGATGATGCGACGGGCATAGACACACGACGTTGTCGATTGTGTCGACCCCGCCGTCAGCGAGCGGCTGGATGTGATGAACTTCGCAATACGGTTTGCGATCTCGACCGTTGAAACTCGGATGCGCGCAGCCGACCACCTCGCACTGAAACCCAGCGCGTACCTTTGCGATAGCGATGACGAGAGGATCGCGTTCGAATACGGTGCGTCGGGCGGGTCGGCTACCGGGCCTATCCGCGAGGGCCAAATGCATCTTCTGCGTCGCGTATTTTAATATCAAGTTTTCGTACGTCTGCTGGGCGAGCGTTCCCGCCTCTCGATCTACAGCCATTTCCAGCGCCGCTGCATCCGGCACAACGTCAATCAGTGCATCGCTGCTTCCCCACAACCGTTCGTATTCGGCATGAACGGCGACCGTCCGCAGTTCCATCGTTTCCGCGTCAAAAAACTCGGCCCAAACCGCTTTATCGATCTCACCTCCTCCCGACATTCCCAATCGAGGGTCCCGCGGATCGATGCTGCGGAAGTTCATCACTTTGTTATAGACCCCGCCGACTGCACGCCCCGTGACCAGCGAAACTACCGCAACCGGCGATTTCGGCAGCTTGGATACGGGAATTCCGAGTGTTTTGACGTAAGCCCACAATCCTGCGATCGACTCGCTTCGATTCCAGTCTTGGCCGACGCAAGCCCACATTTGAGCCATGCGCGCCGCTTCACTGTCAGTCATTAGAAAATTCGTACCTGCTGGCTGTTTCATAATCAGCATGTCCGAGAGCACGGGGTCGTCCTTCAACCATTCGCGTCGGATCTGTTCGCGGGGACTCGCCACGCGAATAATTTTTAGCCAAACGCGCTCAGATTCCAGCTGAGCTTCGCTTTCATCAAGCCAGAATCCAGCGCCGATAGTATCGGATGCAATCAACGCCACCGACGAGCAAACGACAGCTTCCGCAATGACGCCAGCCTTGTCTTTTTCCCCGGCTGCGGCCCGCCAGATATAGACGCGGTCGCCGATACGCATTTGATCGGCTTGACGGGAAACGGTCCAAGTTAATACGCTGGGGCGTGTCGCGAAAAAGCTTTCTAGATCGAACCTTTCGGGGTTCGCTTGAAATATCCAACTTTTCATGAAGTCGCCTCTCGCTTTGCGCTTAAATTGGCGCGAGGTTACTGGCTATTTCACACCGCGGGAAACCCGCTTGAGCGAAGTGTCACTCACTCGGTTGCACCGGGTAACCGTAGAGGCTGAGGCCAAATCGATTGAAAGAGTTCTGTTCTAGAAAGAACCTAAGGAGCCGCGTGGACTATGGCTCTATCTTCAATCATCCTCATCATCACTATCATCGTCAGTAGCGGACGGTGCGGGCACGCCATACATCTTCATCAGCTCGGCCTTGAACCCGGCCAGAGGCTGACCCTGATCGTCCAATAACTGATAAACATCCGCCAGTTGTTGCGGCCAGTCGTGAAGTTCGGTGGAGAATATCTTCAATCGGGCGATGGTATCGAGCGCGTCCTGCGATTGTCCGGCCAGCGCCTGCAACACCGCATAACGCCTCAACACGGTTTCCCCCGGCAACAACGCCAGCGCCTGGCGATGCATCACGAGCTTCGTTCCGAGGTCCTGGCTATTCATCGGCAACAATGTCGCGGCGCCATACTCCCCCCAAGCGCCAAATAAAAACGACGGATCCGCTCGATATTGCTCAGCCGGCTGCGAACCGTAATAGAGCACTTCAGACCGGTTGTAGTCGCGCAAGATGGGATAAAGCGAAGCCAGCCCAAGCACCACCAGCACAACGTACATTCCATAAGAAAACGACCGCGACACCCATCGCAATGGCCGGGTCTCCAACAGGCCAAAAATCAGCATCGCGGGCATCAAGAAGAACATGTACTGCTGCGGATACTCGACCAGCGCGTGCATCATCAGCACGCCCAGCAGCGACAGCGCGAATATCCGCGCAGGCGTATGCGGCGCACGCAGCACACGCACGAGCCAGCACACCACGCTGAACAACAAGATCGCCATTCCAAGCAGACCGGTTTTCGCGAGCAAGTCGATGAAGATATCGTGCGAATTGTTGGCGATCTCTACCCCGCCAAGCTCCCGCACAAACTCGTACTGATGCAGCGGGAACTCGCCCCAGCCTACGCCCAGCAGCGGATGCGTCAGGAACATGGTCCAGCCATACTTCCAGAGCGCAAGCCGCGGCGCGATCTGGTTCGCATCCTGCATCCGCTCCGCCGCCGACTGGCCAAGTTCAAGCTGAAAACGCAAATTCGCCCAGCGAATCGCCGCGTTCACCGCGAAGAACAACACGAGCAGCACGATCGGAATCACCCACGCGCGCGTTTTGCTGCGAGCGGCATGGCTGGTGGGTCCATCCGGGTCGCCGGCAACGGTCGAGCGGCCCTGGATGAGGGCCATCCAGAATCCCCCGACCACGATCACGCCCATCTGCAACCACGGTCCCCTCGATACGGTCAACGCGAGCCCGGTTGAAAAGATTGCCGACAAGACAAGCCACACGATCACGGGCAGGCGTCGCGTTTGCACCAGATACAGCGCACCCGCCGTCGCAAACGCGATGTAGCTCGCAAGATGATTCGCCTGCGCCATGTTGCCGAACGGCCGCCGTTCGATCGCCACGTTGTAGGCCACCACGAACGGCGAAAACCTCGGCTCCATGTGGAACAACTGCACGACCTGGCAAAACACGGCGAACAGGCCACCCACAATCAACGCCGCCGCACCCCAACGGAATGCTTTCTCGGCCAGGCCCGCGCGCACGAAGCCATAACCCGTATGCACCGCGATAAACGATGCCAGCAAATATCCGCCGCCGAGCCAGTTCATCGACGGCTGCGACACCGGCAAAACCACCGTCTGCGCCACGAGCAGAAGCCCAAGCACAAGCGGCATCAACGCGATGACCGGCGTCGCGAACGGCACGCGCGGCTCGGACAAGCGCACGATCAGCGCCATTCCCCCGCCAAGCATGAGGAACAGTGCAAGCGCGCTGAACTCGGCGTAGAAGGTCGGAATGGGATACGTGTGGTTGACGACCGCGTACGGGATCGTCAGTGCCAGACAGAGGACAGCAAAAGAAAGGTAGCGCGCTATGTTTGAAGGCATGTGGGGTCGGGAACGTCGGCAACCGGCGCACTATACAAAAAATTACCCATGCTGTGCGGCACCTGGCATGAAATGCGCCGAAATCACCGTCATTCCTGAAAATTCCGTGGCGGTTTCGGCGAAATACCGAGGCTGGCCGCAATCCACGTGCACGCTCACAAGCGTCATGACGACGATTCACAGCGATTACGGTTTCATGCGGCCGGCCTTTCAGGTCCTTTATTGGCGCGTCAAGTCCTGCATTCCGGCGGTGCAAGATTAGGCGGTAATGTTGGCGCTTCCGTCGGTGAGGGACCCGCACCCGGCGCCGGCAACGAAGACGCCGTTTTCGTGGCGGCGAAACATTCCCACGTGATCGATCCGGCCTGAACCGAACCCTTCGTCAGAACCGTACGTGCAGTCGGCGCCTCGGCGTTGTCCGGAGTTGACGGTACAAGCACCAGCGTATTGGATCCGGCCGGCGCCACGCGCGTGGAAAACGCGATGGTGACTTGCCCATTGGTATCGTCGACGTGAATCGACTCCACGTTCCGGGTCCCCGGCGGCGACGAATATCCCCCGCCCAGGTCGGAGCCGCTCGCGGCATTCTCCGCCACCGCCAACCGTGCCGACGATGCCAGCGACAAGCCCTCGCCCACCCGACTGCGCGCCAGATAATCCTGATAGGCCGGAATGGCGTACGCCGCGACCACGCCGACAATCGCCAGCACGATCATCAACTCGATCAACGTGAAGCCCATCCCGAATCGCTTTGTCTTGCCGCGCGTAATCAGCCTTCGAAACCACGTTTTGCCGCTACCCGCTTCATCTACCCTGCACACCGCTGCTGTCATTGCTGCTGCCATTGCTGAACTCCCAAAAAGACGAGGCGCCTGGTTGCGTAATGCAATCCAGACGCTTCGATCTTATTGAGTGCGGCCCGGTCTCAACAGTCAGCCTGACGGCCTATGCCTTGACCCGAAATCAGTGCGCGACTTTCGCTTCCTTCGCCAACACGCGCCGCCGAAAGTACCACCCGACGGCTAGCACCAGCACCGCACCCGCCACGTGCGCGGTGTACTCGGCGCCCAGCACGTTCAATTCGGGCCAGCGGTCAAAGAACGGATCATCGATCATCAATCCGCCTGCGATCCACCCGAGCAAACCAGCGCCGAGCGCAATCACGATCGGGAATTTGTCGAGCAGCTTCAGCACCAGCGTGCTGCCCCACACGATCAACGGAATACTCACCAGCAGGCCAAAGATAACCAGCGCCAACCGATGATGCGGATCGGCCGCTTCAGCCGCACCGGCCACCGCGATCACGTTGTCGAGGCTCATCACGGCGTCGGCCACGATGATCGTCTTGATCGCGGCCCAAAGCTGGTCGGTCGGCTTGATATTCGGGTCGCTGTGATCCGGCATCATCAGCTTCACGCCGATCCACAACAACATCAGCCCGCCGACGAACTTGAGGAACGGGACATCGAGCAACACCACGGCGAACGCGATCAACGCGACCCGCAACACGATGGCGCCGAGCGTACCCAGCAGCACGCCGCGCGTGCGTTGCTGCGCCGGCAAGTTCCTGCAGGCGAGCGCAATGACGACGGCGTTATCGCCGCCAAGGAGGATATCGATAACGATGATTTGCAGAACAGCGCCCCAATGGAGCGTGGAGAAAAATTCGAGCATGAAAAAACCGGTGAACGACAGCGACAAAAGGTACGCGCAATAAAAAAAGCGGGGAAGCCTGAGCTCCCCCGCTTTTAGAACCGACGTTTTACGAAAGGCTTACGCAAGCATAACGCAGCCCCGCGTTTTCTGTCGATCGGCCGTTCCTTAGACCCTAAGGTCCCTTAAAGCATCGCCTTCAACAGACGCGCCATTTCCGACGGGTTCTTCGTCACGGTGATACCGCACGCTTCCATGATTTCAAGCTTGGCATCGGCCGTGTCCGCGCCGCCCGAAATCAGCGCGCCCGCGTGACCCATGCGCTTGCCGGCCGGAGCCGTGACGCCCGCGATGAAGCCAACCACCGGCTTCTTCATGTTGTCCTTGATCCAGTAAGCCGCGTTCGCTTCGTCCGGGCCGCCGATCTCGCCGATCATGATCACGGCGTCCGTGTCGGGATCGTCGTTGAACATCTTCATGACGTCGATGTGCTTCAGACCGTTGATCGGATCGCCTCCAATACCGACTGCCGACGATTGGCCAAGGCCAATAGCCGTCAACTGGCCAACCGCTTCGTACGTGAGCGTGCCCGAACGCGACACCACGCCAATACGGCCCTTGCGGTGGATATGACCCGGCATGATGCCGATCTTCAGTTCGTCCGGCGTGATCGTGCCCGGGCAATTCGGTCCGAGCAGCAGCGTCTTGCGATTTTCGCGACGCATACGGTCCTTGATCTCGAGCATGTCGCGCACGGGAATGCCTTCCGTGATGCAAATGGCGAGATCCAGGTCGGCTTCGACCGCTTCCCAGATTGCAGCAGCGGCGCCAGCCGGCGGTACATAGATCACCGAAACGGTTGCGCCCGTTTCAGCCTTCGCTTCCGCGACGCTTGCGTAGATTGGGATGCCTTCGAAATCTTCGCCGGCGCGCTTCGGGTTCACGCCCGCCACGTACGCTTCACGGCCGTTCGCATACTCGCGGCAAGCGCGGGTGTGGAACTGACCGGTCTTGCCGGTAATACCCTGGGTGATGACCTTGGTGTCTTTGTTGATCAGAATCGACATAGTGTGACCTCTGTTCGTCGACGTCGCCCATGCCTCGAATGCTCATGGAGCACTCGGGCACAGCCGACGCCTTTCGTATCTGGTGGAACGCTCGTAATCCGGTTGTTAGGCCTGGATTACTTGCCCTCGGCTGCTGCAACAACCTTCTGCGCAGCTTCTTCCATGCTGTCGGCCGCGATGATCGGCAAGCCTGAATCCGCCAGCATCTTCTTGCCGAGATCTTCGTTCGTGCCCTTCATGCGCACGACCAGAGGCACCTTCAGCGACACGGCCTTCGACGCTTCGATCACGCCTTCCGCGATCACATCGCAGCGCATGATGCCGCCGAAGATGTTCACGAGGATTGCCTTGAGGCCCGGGTTCTTCAACATGATCTTGAAGGCTTCCGTGACCTTTTCGGTCGTCGCACCGCCGCCCACGTCGAGGAAGTTGGCCGGCTCGCCGCCGAACAGCTTGATCGTGTCCATGGTGGCCATTGCCAGACCGGCGCCGTTCACCAGGCAGCCGATGTTGCCATCGAGCGAGATGTAGGCCAGATCGAACTTCGACGCTTCCACTTCAGCCGGATCTTCTTCGTCGATATCGCGATACGCGACGATGTCCGGGTGACGGAACAGCGCGTTGGCGTCGAAGTTGAACTTGGCGTCGAGTGCGATCACCTTGCCGTCGCCCGTGACGATCAGCGGGTTGATTTCCGCCAGCGATGCGTCCGTTTCCCAGAATGCCTTGTACAGGCCTTGCAGGATCGCGCGCGCTTGCGGGATCGAACCTTCCGGAATGCCGATCTTGCGCGAGAGGTCATCGGCGTCTGCGTCTTGCAGACCCGTCGACGGCTCGACGGCGAACTTGTGCAGCAGTTCCGGCGTCTTTTCCGCGACTTCTTCAATGTCCATGCCGCCTTCGCTCGATGCCATCACCACGACTTTTTGCGTGATACGGTCGAGCACGAGGCCGATGTACAGTTCCTTCTTGATGTCCGCGCCTTCTTCGATCAGCAGGCGGTTCACCTTTTGGCCTTCAGGGCCGGTCTGGTGCGTGACGAGTTGCATGCCGAGGATCTGGTTCGAATATTCGCGAACCTGGTCCAGCGTCTTTGCAACCTTCACGCCGCCGCCCTTACCGCGGCCGCCAGCGTGAATCTGAGCCTTGACGACCCATACCGGGCCGCCCAGCTCTTCAGCGGCCTTGACCGCATCGTCCACCGAGAACACGGGCTTGCCGCGCGGGACCGCGACGCCGAACTTCCGCAGGATTTCCTTTCCCTGGTACTCGTGAATCTTCATGCGTGATTCCTTCAGTCTGAGAGTTGGATTGAACTTCGATTACGTGGATTAAAGGATTGCTAGGGTTACGTTCAGCGTTGCTTTCCGCGTCAAAGTACGCGCGTACGGCGTTATGCTGATATTTCCTGGTCGGCCAGTTCTGGGAACCTGCTCTTGCTAAATTCGCTTAGGGTCTGCTGCTGAGTCCGCTTGATTCCGCTTAATTTCGCTGAGCCGGCTCCACTTCGCTTCCGGCCTTTCTGGAGTTGTCCTGATTCTCTATCCGGTCTGTCCCGCCGCGAGGCGCGTGGCCAAACCAGCGCGGATAGTATTGCCGAACGGCCTCACCGTCGAAACGCAATGCGTTGCAACGGCCAAGCTGGAATGGGGGTTTGTCGGTTTCTTTTTCGGCTTCTGTGCTTGCTGCTGTGCTTGCTGAACTATCCGATGGTTCGCCGGGCGCGCCGCCTTTTTCGGTGTTCCACACTTCGCCGGCAAATGCCTGGATAGCGGCTGTTGGCAACACGGCGCAGAGTTCGGTGATATGCGTGCAACCGGTCGTTCCGGCCAGCAAACGGCTGGATTCGCGACGGAAATTTTGCACAAGATTGAGGCCGATGAGCGCGCGATACGCAGTGTTCGATGCTGCGCACAGACCCGCATACGGAGCCCACTCGGAAGCCGCTTCGGCGTCGACGATGTTGAACGTGCGGTCGATAGTGATGCGCAGCCAGAGTTCATGGATCGGCAGGCCTTGAGGCCGGACGCCCGCCGCGAGTTTGACGTCGCGCGGCTTTTCATCGGTTAGACAGGCTTCGATATCCCACAAGCCATCTTCACGCTCAAACGCTTCCATTCGAATCGCGCGGCGATGGCGCAACTGTCGGGAAACGGGCGGAGAAAGCGGCATGTGCAGAGGAAGGCCGGAATGAGAAAACGCCGAAATTTTACCATACTGGCCATTTTCAGCCGGACCGAGTTGCCGCGGGGAAGCTTGAGGGGCAATGCAGAGGCTTGGGCGGGAGTTTGTTTCGCAGAGGTATGCGGCGGCGGGGGATCTTGCTCAGCGCCGAGGTCGGAGTTTTTGTTTGTGCTTTTGGGGTGGTTGAAATTCATCCTTCACGCGTAGCTGCTGCCAATAAACGGCAGCGCCTATTCGTCGATAAATTCGTCGTCGCCCGCTTTCAGCACTTTCACGATCGTCCCGCCGTTGAATCCTCGCGTGGCGAGAAAGCGCGCTTGTTTCGCGCGTTCGGCCGGCGTCGTCGGCAGATCGCCGAATTTCTTGCTCCAGACCTCGCGAGCTCGGGCGAGTTCGGTTTTGTTCAACTCAGCACCGGCATCCTGAATCAGAGTTTCGTCGATACCGTTGCGCTTCAACTCGTGCACGATCCGGCTTGTGCCAAGACGAGTGCCCCGTCGATGAACGACACTCTCCACAAATCTCTCGTTCGATAACCATCCTTCACGTTCAAGCGCGTCGAGCAAGGTGTCGAGGGATTCGCCTTCACCGACATGCGGCGTCAGTTTGCGGGACAACTCAGTGCGGCTATGTTCACGACGCGATAAATAACCCAGCGCACGGCCGCGTAACGATAATTGCGGCCCTTTTCGCTTGGAATCGCCCGTTGCGGAGGCTTTGCCGCGTCCGGAAGAGCCGCGTGAATAAACCGGTTCGGTGTTCTGGCTTTCGCTAACCGCATCCGTTGCCGGTGGCGCGCACTGTTCGAAGGGCTCGAATGGATCGGCTATGTCGATGCCAATTTCTTGCTGGATGCCCGGGGAAATAACCGCGGGTTTCGATTTCGATTTGCGGGCAGCTTTTTCAGGCGCGGTTTGTGATGGAACAAGTGCCTGTGCCTGTTCCAGCACCGCTCGAGCGCACTTTAAGCGCTCCTCGGCATTGACCGCGTCCAAACCAGCCGGCGAATCAGGCTGCACGGGTTCGCTTTGGTGCTGGTCGACTTGCGGCGACGCTGCAATATCGGCGATTTCGGCACGTTGGGGCGTTTTCTCTTCAGCGGGTTTTGCTGACTTCGGCGAATTGCGACGGCTGGTTTGCCGGTCGGTAGATCGTTCGAAAACATCCTCGCCGTCAGCGGACGGAGATGAAGATTTTCCACGCGCACCTTGACCAGACACTTTGCGTCCGCCCAACCCGCCACGTCCAAATTTGCTGCGATCACTGGATCGCTCGTACTCAGCCGAGGTATCTGCGGAGGCACTATTCGAAGACGACCGAGCCGACACTCCGCCGCCGAACGATCCACGTTTCGGATACGCACGATCGCTCGACCGTTCGAACACCGGCTCGCTGTCCTGCTGCGTGGTTTCGCCTGCTTCCTGCAGACTTGCGGCGATCGCCTCAGCCTTGCTGCTGCCGCGCGATGACAAACTGGAACCACCCGCCCGCCCAAAGCTGCTTTTCCTGGCGAAGCTACTGTTACCGCTACTGCCACTACCACTCCCAGCACTCTTGCCGCTGGAAAACCCACCACCCTTATTAAACCCACCGCCCCCACTTTTCTCGCCGGAAACCCCACCACTCTTCGAGAAGCTGTTTCCAAACGAACGACGCGCCGACGCAGATCCCTCCGCACCGACGCGTTCGCTTGCTGCTGCGCGGTATCGATCGCTGCTACGTTCATAGCGATCAACCTCTTCCTCGGCACCGAGACTTTCGTCTTCGTCGCCGATGGACTTCGAGCCGTCCGGATCTTCCTTTACGTCCTGCTCCGCGTCACGATTTGAATCGCGACCGGTCTTCGATCCGAACCGGCTCTTGCTGCGCATCATCTTTACCGCCTAAAACTCATTCTTCTTCATCCGCCACTTCGGCAACACCCGGTGCAATTGCATCGGCCATTGCATTGACGCCCAGCGATTCGCGAATCCGATTTTCGATTTCACGCGCCATTTCAGGATTCTCACGCAGGAATTCGCGTGCGTTGTCCTTACCTTGACCAATCCGTTCGCCGTTATAGCTGTACCAGGCGCCGGCCTTATCGACCAACTTGGCCTGCACGCCCAAGTCGATAATTTCGCCCTGACGCGAGATGCCTTCGCCGTAGAGAATGTCAAAGATGGCTTCGCGGAACGGCGGTGCAACCTTGTTCTTCACCACCTTCACGCGGGTTTCGTTGCCGATCACTTCGTCGTTCTTCTTGATCGAACCGATACGGCGAATGTCCAGGCGCACCGATGCATAGAACTTCAGCGCGTTACCACCCGTGGTGGTTTCCGGATTGCCGAACATCACGCCAATCTTCATGCGGATCTGGTTGATGAAGATCACCAGGCAGTTCGTGCGCTTGATCGTGCCGGTCAGCTTGCGCAGCGCCTGCGACATCAAACGTGCTTGCAAACCAGGCAGCGAGTCGCCCATTTCGCCTTCGATTTCAGCCTTCGGCACCAGTGCCGCGACCGAGTCGATCACGATCATGTCGATGGAACCCGAGCGCACGAGTGCGTCGCAGATTTCCAGCGCTTGCTCGCCCGTGTCCGGTTGCGAGATCAGCAGGTCCGACGGACTCACGCCAAGCTTTTGTGCGTAAGCGATGTCGAGCGCGTGTTCCGCGTCGATAAATGCCGCCGTGCCACCAACCTTCTGCATCTCCGCAATCACTTGCAGCGCCAGCGTGGTCTTGCCCGACGATTCCGGACCGTAGATTTCCACTACGCGCCCACGCGGCAAACCGCCGACGCCCAGTGCAATATCCAGTCCGAGCGAACCGGTCGACACCACTTGAATGTCTTCAATGGCTTCGCCGGCGCCGAGCCGCATGATCGACCCCTTGCCGAATTGCTTCTCGATCTGCGCGAGCGCGACGGCAAGCGCCTTGCTCTTCTCTGCAGACATCCCGCCCGGGCCTTTCTTGCTATCTTCCATGAATCGTCCTTTGCTATGATGAACGGCGTCTGGCGCATGCCCTTGGGACTTTTTTCCGGTTGGGCGCACTGCTGCAGACACTGTATAAAAAAACAGGTGTTTTTGCAAGTCCGATCGAAGCGCGTAGTTTCAGCGCCACGTTCGACCCATGCGGGACACCACTACACCTGGAGACCGCCGCGCCGGGCGAATTGCGGTGCCGGCAATGCTTTTTGCGCACACTACGATGCGAATCCTCATTGCCGAAGACGACAGCATACTCGCGGACGGTCTCATTCGATCACTCCGCCAATCGGGCTATGCCGTGGACCATGTGCGGCACGGCGTGGATGCGGACAACGCGCTGTCGCTACAAACTTTCGACCTTCTGATCCTCGATCTGGGCCTGCCGATGATGTCCGGCCTGGAAGTCTTGAGACGCCTCAGGGCCCGCAATTCCCAGATGCCCGTGCTCATCCTGACGGCCGCCGACAGTGTCGACGAGCGCGTCAAGGGCCTCGACCTCGGCGCGGACGACTACATGGCCAAACCGTTCGCGCTGAACGAGCTCGAAGCCCGCGTGCGCGCCCTTACCCGGCGTGGCGCGGGAGGCGGCCCGACCGTCGTCAAACATGGCGCGCTCGCGTTCGATCAGGTCGGGCGCATTGCGTCCATCAACGACCAGGTCATCGAATTATCGGCGCGCGAACTCGGCGTGCTTGAAGTCCTGTTGCAGCGAGTTGGCCGGCTGGTGTCGAAGGAACAACTCGTCAACCACCTTTGCGAGTGGGGCGAGGAGGTCAGCAACAATGCGATCGAAGTCTATGTCCATCGGCTAAGAAAAAAAATCGAGCCCGGCGGCGCGCGGATCATAACCGTTCGCGGGTTAGGCTATAGCCTTGAAAAAGCCGTTGCCGCGGTGGCCACTCCTGTAGCGCCTGCCCCGGCAAATACCGACGAGCCTGCCTCGCCCAGCCCGCAGTACAAGTAGCAAGTAACCACGAGTAATTACGCCATGGGCTCGCCAGCGTCCCCCGAGCGCGCCGCTCCGGCGTTGCGCGAGCTATCGCCAATTTCGCCCGATTTGCCCGAAGCCGATCCCGACGCTTCCCGCGACGCGCGTTATGCGAATCCGTTCGCGCCGCCCGACGAGCTCGAGCCCGACGGCGAGCCCGCGCCGCGTTCGCTATTCGGGGAGATCCTGGACTGGATGCTCGCGCCGCTGCTGCTGTTGTGGCCGATGAGCATTGCAGTCACGTATCTTGTCGCCAAGTCGATTGCCAACGGGCCGTTCGACCGCGCGCTGGAAACGGATGCGTATGTGCTCGCGCGGCAGATCGCGCCGGTGAACGGCGTCGCGGAATTACGCTTGCCGAACGCTACCCGTGACTTCCTGCGCGCGGATAACGTGGACAGCGTGTTTTTCCAGGTGCTGGGGACGCGCGGTGAACTGGTAGGTGGCGACGCCGACATGCCCTTGCCTCACGACGATGACCGGCCGCAGCCCGGTATCGTGGAGTTTCGTGACGACGTGCTGCGCGGCAACGACATTCGCATCGCTTATACGACCGTGGAAGCGCCGACGCTCTCTCACCCGGTGTTGGTGCAGGTGGCCGAGACGCTCGATAAACGCAGCCAGTTGGCCAACGACATCATCAAGGGCGTGATCCTGCCGCAGTTCGTGATTTTGCCGCTGGCTATCGTGCTGGTCTGGTTTGGGTTGTCACGTGGACTCGCGCCGCTGCATGCGCTGCAGGCGAATATTCGCGCCCGGCGTCCCGATGATCTTTCGCCGCTAGAAGCCAGCCGCGCGCCTCCGGAAATTGCGCCATTGGTGGCGTCGTTCAACGATCTGCTCAATCGGCTCGAGCAGAACATGCAGTTGCAGAAGCGTTTCATAGCGGACGCCGCGCATCAGATGAAAACGCCGCTCGCAGGCTTGAGGACGCAGGCAGAGTTGGCGCTGCGGCAGGATGTATCGGCGGAAGTGCAGCGCTCGCTCGAGCAGATAGCGACGAGCTCGGAGCACGCGGCGCGACTGGTGACGCAACTGCTCGCGCTGGCTCGGGCGGAGAACCGGATGTCGGGGCAGATTTTCTCGCGCGTCGAGTTGACCGACCTCGCACGGCTTGCCGTGCGCGACTGGGTGCAGGCGGCGTTGGCGAAACGGATGGACATCGGTTACGAGGAGCCGCCGCATCCGGTCGAGGTTGAAGGCAACGCGGTGATGCTGCGCGAAATGCTGTCGAATCTTATCGATAACGCCATTCGCTATACCCCGCCCGGAGGCCGGATCACGGTCCGAGTGCGCACCGACGAGTCCGACACGCGCCACGTCTTTCTCGAAGTGGAAGATACGGGATTGGGCATTCCTGAAGCGGAACGCACTCGTGTGGTGGAACGGTTCTATCGAATTCTTGGGCGTGAAGGCGATGGCAGCGGACTGGGTCTTGCCATCGTCCGGGAGATCGCGTTGATGCACGGCGGCACCCTCGATATAGACGATCACGTGTACAGCGAAGCGCCGCGACAAGCCGGAACGCTTGTCAGGGTGGGCTTGCAGCGGGTTTATCCTGCCCGGGACAAACCCTGATGGAAGCTCATCCAACATTTTTGCATGATCGAATTTAGACGGATGTTAGCCAACTTATTGAGATAGAAGAGCGCAGATTTGAAGCATTTGGATGAATAAGAAGATAGGAAAGCGTCTAAGCGCCCGCCCCTTCCGCGTCAGAACGCCGTAAGTTTTCGCTCCAATAATCGTTGCACGGCGCCGCTATCCGCGGATGCCATTCAAAGATCAATACAGGAGATGATTTCATGGCAACGGTCGAGGGGCGCATTTCCCACGCACCGATGACGAGCGAAGAACGGCGCGTGATTTTCGCGTCATCGCTAGGCACGGTATTCGAGTGGTACGACTTTTATCTGGCGGGCTCGCTTGCCATCTATATAAGCAGGACGTTCTTCTCCGGCGTCAATCCGACTGCTGCCTTCATCTTCACCTTGCTCGGCTTTGCGGCGGGTTTTGCCGTGCGGCCGTTCGGCGCGATTGTGTTCGGGCGTCTCGGCGATATGGTCGGGCGCAAGTACACCTTCCTTGTGACCATCGTGATCATGGGTCTGTCGACGTTCGTGGTCGGGCTACTGCCTGGTTACGGCACGATCGGGATAGCCGCGCCTGTGCTCTTCATCGCGATGCGGCTGCTGCAGGGGCTGGCGCTCGGCGGGGAATACGGGGGCGCTGCGACTTACGTGGCTGAACATGCGCCCGCCAACAAGCGCGGCGCGTGGACGGCGTGGATCCAGACGACGGCAACGCTTGGGCTTTTCATCTCGTTGCTCGTGATCTTGCTGGTGCGGAGTTCTGTCGGTGAGGAAACGTTCGGTGCGTGGGGCTGGCGTGTTCCGTTCCTGGTGTCGATCCTGCTGCTCGCTGTGTCTGTGTGGATCCGGATGAAGCTGCATGAATCGCCGGTGTTCGAGCGCATCAAGTCGGAGGGCAAGACGTCGAAGGCGCCGCTGACCGAAGCGTTTGGGCAGTGGAAGAACCTGAAGATCGTGCTGCTCGCGCTGTTCGGGCTGACGATGGGACAGGCCGTGGTTTGGTACACGGGCCAGTTCTACACGCTGTTTTTCCTGACGCAAACGCTGAAGGTCGATGGCACCAGCGCGAACATCATGGTGGCGGTGGCGTTGTTGATCGGGACGCCGTTCTTCCTGTTCTTCGGTTCGCTGTCGGACAAGATCGGGCGCAAGCCGATCATCATGGCCGGGTGCCTGATTGCCGCGCTGTCGTACTTCCCGCTCTTCCACGCGCTGGCTCACTACACGAATCCGACGCTGGAAGCCGCGACGGTGAAGGCGCCGATCAGCGTGATTGCCAATCCGGACGAGTGTTCATTCCAGTTCAACCCGGTGGGGACATCGAAGTTCACGACCTCCTGCGATATTGCCAAGAGCGCATTGTCGAAGGCCGGTTTGAACTACGAGAACGTGGCGGCTCCGGCCGGAACGATCGCGCAGGTCAAGGTGGGCGACACCGTGGTGGATACGTATGACGGCAAGGCCGCCGATGCCAAGGCCAAGGGCGCCGCGTTCGACAAGACGCTGGCTGGCACGCTGAAGTCGGCGGGTTATCCGGCGAAGGCAGATCCGGCGCTGATCAACTGGCCGATGGCTATTGTGATCCTGACCATCATGATGATCTTCGTGACGATGGTTTATGGGCCTATCGCCGCGATGCTCGTCGAGATGTTCCCGGCGCGGATCCGGTACACGTCGATGTCGCTGCCATATCACATTGGCAATGGCTGGTTCGGCGGGTTCTTGCCGGCGACGGCGTTCGCTATCGTGGCCGCAAAGGGGAATATTTTCTCGGGGCTGTGGTATCCGATAGTGATCGCCTTGGCGGCGTTCGTGATCGGGATGCTGTTTGTCAAGGAGACAAGAGGGACGGCGGTTTATGACTCGGATTGATATTCGGGTCGTTCGGGGAGCGATTTTTGGGGTGGTCGCTTTCTGGGCTACGTTGTCTCTAGGAATGAGCCTGGAAGGGGTTGACAGGTTTCGCAACCCTCTTCATAATCTCGATCTCTTGGCGAATTAGCTCAGCCGGTTAGAGCGACGGAATCATAATCCGCAGGTCCGGGGTTCGAATCCCTGATTCGCCACCAGTAAAAATCAAAGGGTTACCAGCGCGAGCTGGTAACCCTTTGTCATTTGGAACAGTGGATCTGTCACAGGCAAACAGTTGTCTTCGGCACCGCGTGAAACCGGACAACAGGCCAGCCGCTGAGGTTGCCATCATTGATGTGTTCTAGCCGACTCTGAGGCTTAGCGCATTGCGTATTTCGGCTCCTATACGGCCTTGCACAAAGGCGTAGACATGCATGCTCATCAACAAATCGGTCTGCGGCCTATACGATCTTTTTTTCACCGAGGATGTCTGAAGACCTCTCTTCCTTCCTGCTGTGACGCCCGCCGCGCGCCGCGATTCCGCAGCATAACTAAGAGGTTATGTTGGCGGAAGGACTCTCTATGGCCCACCCACTGCACACGCGGAAATGTTAAAAACAACCAGGGCTGCCCGGCTCACCGAGAGTTGGTTGGCTTAGTAGGTACCTTTCCGGTAGCACGAACTATTGACTCGATAGCGCTGCACGATTCGGATTCTACCGTCACATGCGCTAGTTCGCACGCGCCCGGCCTTGTACCCGACAGGCCGCAGCATCGTCGAGAAACATGCACTTGTTGAACCCGGGAGCCGTAACGACCAACGGCGTCAGCAAGCTATACTTTTGTACAGCCGCTTGCATGATCGAGTCGATTGAGGCTGACATATAACTGTTGACCCTTTTTCGAACCGAACGGCGACGCAAAGTTACGATTCGATCGCTCAAAACTGCCTTTTGGGATAGTGCAACGGAAAAGCACGGCAATCGACTATGTCGTCGAAATTCGTCCAAGACCACTTGTGGACTCGAAAACGGCGTCACTCCAATTGGCAAGTAACGAAATGGGAATCTAAGGAATGAGCAATGCAAGCTTACTGTCGCAACTAGATAGCCTTAATGAGCAGCAACTGCGCCGACTCCTGGTGGAGCACCTCACCAAACAGAAGTTAGGACTCTACTGGGAAGCTAACGCGATAGAGCGTGACAAAGCGCTGAACGCAAACCTCGTGATGCCAGTCCTCCGGCAAGAATGGTCGATGCTCGCGCCGAGAGGAGCCGCGTGCGCCAACCTCATTATTGAGGGCGACAATTACGATTCGCTCAGGATGCTCAGATCAACCCATCGCGGAAAGATCGGAGCTATCTATATTGATCCTCCGTACAATACAGGAAATAAAGACTGGGTCTATAACGATTCCTATGTCGGAGCAAATGATCGGTGGCGTCACTCTCAGTGGTTGGAATTTCTTTATCGTCGACTTGAACTCGCTAGAGATCTATTGACGCCCACTGGCGTGATGATGGTTTCGATTAACGACGAGAACCGAGCGCGTTTAGAATTGCTTTTGGACGATGTCATGCCGGGCAGACGCTTAGGAACGATTACGTGGAGGACTAGGCAGGGATCAAATGCTGATCAGCAGTGCTTCCTTAGCGTTGATCATGAGCATATATTAGTATACGGCAATCCAGAATTCCGCTTTAAGGGATTTGAAAAAACATATGAAATGTATGGAAATTCCGACAATGACCCACGAGGTGATTGGCGGCCCGACAATCTCACACTGGGTTTTTCGTATAAAGAGCGCCCGAACTTATATTATCCGCTTATCGATCCAGATAAAGGAATATCGTACCCCTCAAACCCTGACCGGGTCTGGGTTTATGCTAGCCAAGACCGATTAAAAGAAGGTCAAACGGTCCAGACGCGAACGATGGAGGAATTTATCGCTCTTGGACAAATAATTTTTCCGTCAAATCAACGTGTCGAAACTTGGTCAAATATGGCGGAGCTGTTTAGGGCGATCGATACTGGTGATGTGCCGAAAAGCGGAAAGACTCCATTATTACGTCGAGACCTACCAAATCTGGATTTTTGGATCGGGCGACCTGTTGGCTTTGGACGACCACAGTTTAAGCGTTATAAAGCAGATCTGCGTAATCAGACCCAACCTTTGTCAAGCTGGATCGTACCGACGTTCGAAGAAGGCGACTATGAACTTGAGGCAAATCTCGTTTCCGGAACTAACCAAGAGGGTGCTCGGCTAGTAACAGAGATCTTCGGCGATCGCGCTTTTAACTACGCCAAACCGTTATCTTTGATAAAGGGGCTTCTTGAACAAGCGACCGGTCCGAACGACATTGTTTTAGATTTTTTTGCTGGTTCCGGCACCACAGCACAGGCAGTCTTGGAGTTAAATGCGAAGGATGGAGGTCAGAGGAAATTTATTTTGTGCTCTAGTACAGAAGCGACAAAAAAAGAAAGGAATAAGAACCTCTGCCGGGATGTGTGTGCCGAGCGTGTGCGTCGCGTTATTAAGGGATATGGCTCCACTAAGGGCCTTGGCGGTACTTTTGCATACCTGCAACTCGAACTGGTCGAACCGGCTGACCTCGCATTTGACGTTGCGCCACACCAGGCGTTCGAGCTACTTAGCCTACGGGAAAATCAAACAATTCAGCCCGTGGAAAACGGGTCTGTACAATGCATTGCTGGCAATCATGAACTCGCCATTTTGATGTGCACCGATGTGACGGTCGAAGCAGTAGAGAAAATAGCTTCGTGGCCGGCACGCCGGCTGGCCGTCTACTCAACAAGGCCGGATGCTGTATTAGAAAGACTTGCTGCTTTTGGCGTTCAGATAAATAGCTATTCCCTGATTGACGCGCTCCTGCGCGGTCAAACGACGTTCGCAAACTAACTGACAAGATTCGATGACAATCCACGGCGACACTGAAGTTCCGATGAATGCTCTCTTGACGGCTGGGCAAGCTGAGATCAACGAGCCGGAGCCTTTTCAGTTTGCGATCATTCGCGGCATTACCAAAGCGTTGCTCCGTGAAAGCCGACCGCCTTGCCTCTTACGGGCGCCTACAGGATCGGGCAAAACTTACATGCTAGCGCAGGTCTTATCAAATGTAAGCGCCGAGCGCTCTGTCCTCTGGTTTTGGTTTGTCCCCTTTGTGAACTTAGTAGCGCAAACACTAGATGCTGTCGCAAGTCACGCAGCGGATCTAACTCCGCTTCTTCTTCCCCACGGACGCAATCAAGACGCGGCTCCAGGTCAAGTGCTGATCTCGACAGCACAGGCCGTCTCAAGGGCGCAGTGGAGAACCCAGGGCTACAACGCTGACGGGAATGACGAGACTCGGACGTTAGCGGAGCTACGTGCACGGGCTATCGCGAAGAATCTTGCGATTGGGTTGGTCGTAGATGAAGCTCATATTGCCTTAGATAAGACCACGGAGTTCGGCAAATTCGCACAGTGGCTGAACCCGGACTTTCTTGTCATGGCAACTGCCACGCCCAAGGACCAAAGGCTCCTTGATTTCCTTGCTGGAGCTGGACGATCGGAATTCGAATCATTTACGGTGAGTCGCGACGAAGTCGTCTCAGCGCGCCTCAACAAGAGGTTTATCGAAGCGATAATCTACGACATGCGAGCCAGCGTTCAAACAGTCGCGGACTTAAAACGCACTGTTCTGCGCCAAGCGTGGAAAAGAAATCAAAAACTGAAAAAATTACTCCAAAGTGAAGGGATTCCGCTCGTCCCTTTGCTGCTTGTCCAAGTTGCAAACGGTGCTAAATCGGTGGAGGAAGCGGAACAGGACTTAATGGGTCTATGCAACGTACCAGCTCATGCAATTGGGAAGCACTCCTCCGATGATCCGGACCCCGTGCTAATGGCCGCGATTGCCAACGACTCCTCGAAAGAGGTTTTAATTTTTAAACAGTCAGCGGGTACGGGCTTTGATGCTCCGCGCGCGTTCGTGCTTGCATCAACAAAAACCGTCAACGATCCAGATTTCGCAACTCAGTTTATCGGTCGGGTTATGCGGGTATCCAAGGCGATTCGTTCACGATACGTAAAAACGGATCGCATCCCTGCGGACCTTGACACTGCATACGTCTACCTTGCTAACGCGGAAGTGCAGCGCGGCTTTGAGGCGGCGGTTGCAGCAACTGGTCAGATTAAAAGCCAGTTGGAAGGTCATACAGAAAAATTGATAACGCGCCAAACAATCTCGGGCGCTGTTGTATACAGCAACCAACCGACATCGCAGACACCGTTACTTTACGATCTTCACTTCCCAGATTCGAAGCCGTTGAACGTTTCACGCGAAGATGATCCTCCGAGCACCAAATGGCCGAACCACAGAATACAGGACGAGCTGTTTGCTGAAGCCCCGAATGGGCTGGATGAGGTTCTACCGGATCTAGTAAAACCAACGAAAACAAAATTCGTGATCGCCGTTAGATCGGAGAAGGATCTAGAAGCAGCTTTCGCGGAGCGCAGGATCCGCATGTATCCGTTGCGTCGTTCATTGGCAAATGTGCCCAGGTCGCTGAAGCGTGAAGTGCGGCCGGAACTTACCGACATGAGTGCGATTTCTCGGAGCGTTGCCGCAAAGCTTGATTTTCCGGGCAAGTTAATCGAGGACGCGATAAAGGTTGCCTTGAATCGCATGAAAGAAAATGAGATTCACACCGAACTGACGACCAGAGCGCAGCACGACGAGCTGGTTCACATCGTTACGGACAGAAATGCGCTCTGGAAAACAGCGTATGCGTGCTTGAGAAATCTGCCGCAGGTAGAGGAAGCTGATTGCCATTTGATTACAGACGTCATCGCTCAACGGATGATGCCAATGATAGAAGATGCATTTGACAATACCGAAGAAGACCAAAAACCCACTACAAAAATAATGCATCGATATGCTCGGGATGCGGCGCATTGGATAGTAATCAGGCAGGTCGACCGGCTAGCCGAAGCACTGCACGAAGCAATTGCGTCACAGGCTAAAACAGTTGACGCCGAGCCACTTCCCAACGCAATGTTATTTCCGTCCGATATATCATTGAGTACGTCGCGAAAAAATCTATACGGCGTTCTGCCGCCGACAACCGACGAGTTGGCGCGTATTGAGCAAGTTCTTTTCCTTGGCGATAGGGCCTATCTGGCTGAACGCACGTGGCCTTTGGAGCAAGGACGATTTATAACCGGCAAGTATGACGGCGTGTCCGCGCTTAATAGTGAAGAGAGGGTGTTTGCTAAGGCACTAGACCGGTCAGATTTCGTCGAGTGGTGGCATCGAAATCCGGATCGAAAACCATACTCCGTGGCTTTGGTCCGAGGCGAACATAAGAATTTCTTCTACCCGGATTTTGTGGTCTGTCTACGCCATTACCCGGGCGATGAACCGATAATGCGGCTTGTCGAGACAAAAGAGAACGTTAAAGACGCGGCGCGGAAAGCTAAGCACATCCCCCCTTTCTATGGAAAAGTATTGTTTCTAACGAAAGATCACGAGCGGCTACGCTGGGTTAACGAAAACGGCACTCTCGGAGAGGATGTCGACCTAGAGAACTTGCTCGAGGTTAGGGAGTGGCTTCGCGGAACCCGGCCAGTCGCAAACGGAATCCACTAATCAGTCAGGATTTGCAACCACACGATTGAAGGCTCCCGCATGCGTGACATTCATCCCATGCGATGCGCCTTCAATCGTGACCCTGCTTACGTTCTCAATCCAACGTTCCAGCGCGTTGGCAGCATCTCGAAACATCCTCGGACTCTTCTCCCCATCGATAAGCAGCGTAGGGCATTGCACCCGCCCCGCCGCATGCGCATCGTAGGCCGGCAACGGATCACGAAACTGCAACGCCAACGTATTCGCGTTATCCATCGCCATTGCCTTGAACTCTTTCGGACTCCTCGCCCAGAACCCAGGCCGACTCACCGAATCGACAAAAAGCTCCAACCCCGCATCAACCTCCCCGCTACCAATCAACTCCGCCGCCTTAGCCCGCAGCGCATTAATCGGCGCAGGCAGCACCGTCCGCGCTCGCCCATCAGCACCCGGCCGAGCCACCGCCCCACCCGGATCAGCAAGCACCAACGACTTCACCAACTCCGGATACCTCACGGCCAAATGAAACGCAACACACCCACCTCTTGAATGCCCGACAACATTCACCGCCCCAACGCCCAGCCGCTCGATAAACCGCCCCAATTCATCAACATGCGCGTCCCAGCTAAATTGCCGCGTGCCACCCGCCATAGCTCCAAACCCCAACACCCCCGAAGGCCAATAATGCGAAAGACTGGGCGCAACACATCGATACTGCTTCGCAAGCGGCCCTAACTGCGGCTTCCAGTATCGAAAGTCACAAAGCGACCCATGCACGAACAGCATCACCTCGTGATGCTCGTGCCCGGTCTGTACAAAGGGAACTTGCAAACCATCATCCAACGTGGCGATATCTGGCGCTGGCAGGCCAAAAAGTTGCGAGGGATCCACCCCATCCAACAGCGTCATCCGACACAACTCCGCTTAGCGAAAAACAACAAGAACCTCACTCCGGCGCCGTAGCCCGAACGGTCACCATATCGCCGATGCTCCGATCATCGTCGTCGTCGAGCGAAGAGGAAGAAGATGAAGAACCCCCAGAACCCGCCCGCAACGAATCCAAAGGAATAGCCTCCACCGGAAACCCCTTCTTCTCCCACGCGTCCAACCCGCCCTTCAGCGGCCGCACGTTCCGAAACCCCTTCGCCTGCAACTGCCGCACGATATGCTTGGCCGTCGCTTCATTCGGACACACGCAATACACCACGACCTCGTGTTCCTGAAACATCGGATCGATTTTCCTCGACGACTCCAGGTCCAGCGGAATCGCGCCTTTGATGCGATGCGCCTCCTTCTTCCTCACGTCTTCCGGCCGGGCATCGAAAATAACCGGCGGCGCATCGGAGCGCATCATTTCATCGAGTTGTTCGGGCGAGATCCGATACTTCGCGAGCCATCGACGGAACTGGATGCGGCGCGCCCATCGGTACGCCAGAAACGCACCCGCGGCCATCCCGAGCACATCGAGCGCGGTGAGCCCATACGTCCTCACGAACACCAGCAGATGCGCCACCTCAGTCTTCAAAATCGCGCCGCCAAGCATCCACGACGACGCCCACAACGCAGCGCCCACCAGGTCCCAGAACACGAAAACGCGCACATCGATCTGCGTCGTCCCGAGCAACGGCGACGACACCAATCCCAATCCCGGAACGAATTTAGAAAGCGCCAGCAAAGGCACGCCGAACCGCTCGAACCAATGCCGGGCGGTACGCAAAGTGGTATCGAGGGAAAGTGAAAAGCGCACGAGCGACGTCAGGAACCGCCGGCCATACAACCGTCCGGCAGCAAACCAGAGCGAATCGGCGATAACCACCGCGATGACCGCGGCCGCCAACATATGCCAGAACGAAGCCAGCCCGGCCGCGACTAACGTGCCGGCGAGCACCAGCATGGGTGCAGCGGGAATGGGGACGCCGAGCTGGGTGGCGAGCACGCTGACGAACACGGCCCACGCGCCCCACGAGGACATGACGGAGATCGGGACGTGCGGCAAATCGGGCTCCTTCGGAAGGATGCGGAGCGCCGCGTGTCGGATAGAACAGCTAAGAACCTCGGCTAAAACCAATCCCAAACAGCGCTCGGACCCGCAACTTTATCTCGAAAATGAAATTATCGCCGAGCGTGCCGAACGTCGTTTATCTCCCGTCTATCTACCCTTCAATCCGCGCTCGAGTCACGCCGAGCAAACCGCCCATCGCATCCCTCGCCGCCGCCGAATTCCGCGCGACGATGGCATCGAAAACGGCCGTATGTTCCGCCATCGATGCGTTGAAAACCTCCGCCCGCCGCGCATTCAACCGCAACTGCGCCTCGAGCGTGCGCTCAATCAGCGTCCCGAGCGGCACCAGCAATTCATTGCTGCACGCATTCAACACGCTCAGATGAAACCGCAAATCGGCACGAACCCATTCATCGACATTGCGCGCGTCCAGCATCGCCTGGTGCGCATCGCCGAGACGCGCTAACGCATCGTCATCATGATTCGCTGCGGCCAACGCGGCGGCATAAGGCTCGATCATCTCGCGCATTTCCTGCAGCTTGATCGCAAACTGCAACGGCTTGGCGACTCGCGAGTACCACTCGAGAACGTCGGCATCGAGAAGATTCCAGGCGTGTTGCGGCCGCACGCGCGTCCCGATCTTCGGCCGCGATTCAATCATTCCCTTCGATGTCAGCGTCCGCAACGCCTCCCGCAGCACGGTTCGGCTGACGCCAAAACGCTCCATCAATTCGGCTTCGCGCGGCAAAGTGGACGCGGGCGGAAAATCGCCGCGCAAAATCTCGGTGCCAAGCTCGTACGCCACGCGTCCGTGCAGATCGTGCTGGATAACTTTCCCCTTTTTCGCCGAAACGTAACGCTATATAGAACCGACGCGATTATACAAACCCTTCCCCGACAAGCTTTTTCGTCGAATAGTACTATTAATATACACAACAAACCAAATTTTGATAGCATAGAAACCCTCGTTCCCCACTCACCGGAAAAATCAGGAGACGCCAGCATGAAAATCACCAAACTTGAGACTTTTATCGTTCCGCCGCGCTGGTGTTTCCTGAAGATCACCACCGATGAAGGCATCGTCGGCTGGGGTGAACCGGTGGTGGAAGGCCGCGCGCACACGGTCGCAGCCGCTGTCGATGAGTTGTCGGACTACCTGATCGGCAAAGACCCGTTGCTGATCGAAGACCACTGGCAAGTCATGTATCGCGCGGGGTTTTATCGCGGCGGGCCGATCGGCATGAGCGCGATCGCGGGCGTCGACCAGGCGCTCTGGGACATCAAGGGCAAGCATCACGGCGTGCCAATCCACGCGCTGCTCGGCGGCCAGGTCCGCGACCGGATCAAGGTGTATTCGTGGATCGGCGGGGACCGCCCGAGCGATGTCGCGAACAACGCGCGCGCCGTCGTGGACCGTGGTTTCAAGGCGGTGAAGATGAACGGTTCGGAAGAACTTCAGATCATCGATACCTTCGACAAAGTCCAGGCCGTCATCAACAACGTGGCGGCGGTGCGTGAGGCGGTGGGACCGAATATTGGCATCGGCGTGGACTTCCACGGCCGCGTGCACAAGCCGATGGCGAAGGTCCTTGCGAAGGAACTCGACCCGTACAAGCTGCTGTTTATCGAAGAGCCGGTGCTGTCGGAGAACGTGGAAGCATTGCGCGACATCGTGAATCAGACGAGCACGCCGATCGCGCTCGGCGAGCGCTTGTACTCGCGCTGGGACTTCAAGCACATCCTGGCCGGCGGTTACGTCGACATCATCCAACCGGACGCGTCGCACGCGGGCGGGATTACGGAGTGCCGCAAGATTGCATCGATGGCCGAAGCCTACGACGTCGCCCTCGCCCTGCATTGCCCGCTCGGGCCCATCGCGCTGGCGACCTGCCTGCAAATCGATGCCGTCAGCTACAACGCCTTCATCCAGGAGCAAAGCCTCGGCATTCACTACAACAAGGGCAACGACCTGCTCGATTACATCAAGAACCCCGAAGTCTTCAAATATGAAGACGGCATGGTGATGATTCCGCAAGGACCGGGCTTGGGCATCGAGGTGAACGAGGAGAAAGTGCGCGAGATGGCCAAGGTTGGGCATCGCTGGCGCAATCCGGTGTGGCGCCACGCGGATGGCAGCGTTGCAGAGTGGTGATATGAAGAATTGCGCTGCAGCGCACTATGCGGAAGCGGCGGTCGTCGTAGAATAGCGTTTATTGAGACAGCAATTTCGTCTCGATGGCGTTGCGTAACATGCTGGCGGGTTCTCATCGGCCAACGGGTTACGGCGCCGGAAGCGGCTTCCTTGTGGCACATAAAGTCTCACGAAACCTATGTGCCGCAAGGATTTGCTGCGATGGCGACGCCTGGCCCGTGTTTTGCATTATCTCGCGTACGTGTGTTTGTTTCGACCCAGCGCCCGGGAAGAGCGCGACGACCAAGTTAGAGAGTCCAGCATGTCTTACTACACGCTTCCAGATGAATTCGTCCGCACGCAGATGGCGGTCGGCGCGTTGGTGCTGTTCGGCGTGCTGCGCGTGATCTGTGCCGCCGTGGGCGCCCAGCACAGCTGGCGCATGTCGACCGTGACGCGCTGTTTTATCGGCGCGGCGGTGCTGTTTTGCTTGCCGCAACTCCTCGATGTGCTCACGTCATCGCCCATGTCGCACCGCGCGTTCATCGAACTGCAAGGCAAGGCGATCGGCTGCGCGCTGGCACTGTTCTGCGCTCCGATCGTGAGTCATCGACTGGGCTATGAGTGATTATCGGCATCGTTTAGCCTGAATCAACCCATCGCAGAAAAACCCGGCACGCTGTGCGACAGCACGGCGGCCGCGACAAACACGGCAACAATCAGCAACGCCTCCATCCGCATGACACCGGTGAACGTGTGCGCATCGACTGTCGATGCGGTGCGTTGCAATCGCGGCATGACGGACCATCGGTTCATCGCGCCGAGCAGCAACGCGGTCGCGATCAGCACGCCTTTCACGACGAGCGCGTGGCCCCAACCGCTCGTTTCGAGCGCTTCTGCCGAACCGCCCAGCCCGCGCCACGCGTTGTATATCCCGGTGAGAATCACCAGCGATACGGCAACCACCGCCGCCGTGGATACCTTCCCGGCAATACGAATCAAAAACGCCCGCGCAAGCGATGTCCCCAGTGCCGGCAACACCCGCCACGCACTCGCGATAACCAACCCGCCCCACACGGCCGTCGCCAAAAGATGAACGGTTTGCACGCCTTCGGCCAAAGAAAACGCGCCGGCATCGGCGGCATGTCCAATCGACGCCTTACCCGCCGCGGCCACGAGCGCCCCGACCGCGAACAGCCCGAGCCGGGGACCGCCCTTCGGGTTACCCAAGACCGTAGCCAGGATCAGCAGCACGCTTCCGCTGAACGCGATCGCCCAGCCCATGCCGGCGTGCGTGCCCGTCACAACGGTGACAACGGCATCGAAGGCTTGAAACAGAGGCGCGCCGCTCATCGATGCCGCCTGCAACCACACCAGCACAAGATCCGCCAACGCGAGCACGATCGCGCCGCCCGTACTCACCCGCCGCGCCCTGACCCAGCCGAGACGCGCGGGCGAAACGGGCGCAGCCGCGTTTTCCTTCGATAACCACACGCTCAGAAACGCCCCGCCGAGCGAGCAGGCAAACGCGATGTCGGCGAGCGCGGCAATGAGGACTTGAGCGAACCACAGCGGATCGTCACTCATGACCGCGGCTCAACGAAGCGGATCGATTCAGGCTGAAAGCAAACAAGGAATGCATTGAAGGTTCGATGAAGGGTCGAGGAAGAAACAAAAACAAAACAAACCGCTGGAACGCGAGTCTAGCGGAACGGGCAGATGGAATGCACCGGAGCGCAAGGACATCCAAGCGACACAAAACCGCCGCTAAACGTCGCAATTTCCACCGATGCTTCGTCAAACATCGTCTACCGTTAACTGTCACGCATAGTCAAAAACCCCTGTCGATCGGTCGCGTGACAAATTGTCGCGTACACGTTGAAAGTGCGATGAAACAGGGCTATGCCCAAATAGTCATCATCAGGCATCGATGATAGAATGCCGCGTCGCATCAGGGGCTCGCAGAGCCAATGTGGCAATGGTTCACCACATATTCGCACCGGGCCGAACGAAGCTCGGCAGGTCCTCGAAATTCATGGAGTGTCGCGTGTCTTCAAGACGCATCTTTCGTCCGTTGCTCGCCCCGCTAATGGCTCTGGCGCTGACCGCCGGTACCAGCATTGCCGGCGCAGCAGAAGCCCCGGCGCCCGCTCAAGCCGCCGCCCAGCCAATGGCGCCGGACACCATGGCAGCGCGTGTTCAGGGTTGCACGGCATGTCACGGCGTCCACGGCGAAGGCACGGACAACGACTATTTCCCGCGGCTTGCCGGCAAACCGGCTGACTACCTGTACAACCAGTTGCAGAACTTCCGCGAAGGTCGCCGGAAGTATCCGCCAATGAACTACCTCGTCACGTATCTCTCGGACGACTACCTTCATCAGATCGCCACGTATTTCTCGCAACAACGTCCGCCGTATCCGCAGCCGGCCAAGCCGACTGTATCGGGAACAACGTTGTCCAAAGGCCAGCAACTCGTGCTGAACGGCGACGCAGGACGCGGCATTCCCGCCTGCGCGGCGTGCCACGGCACGAACCTGACGGGTATGCAACCGGCTATTCCGGGTCTCGTGGGATTGCACCCGGACTACATCAGCGCGCAGCTTGGCGCCTGGCGTGCGGGCTCGCGCCACGCAATCGCACCTGACTGCATGCAACAGATCGCCACCCGCCTGACCGACGACGACGTGACCGCTGTCGCCGCCTGGCTCTCCACGCAAACCGCACCGGCTAATCCGGTACCCGCGCCCGCAGGCTCGCGCAAAACGCCGCTCGCCTGCGGCAGCGAACCGCAATAAGGCGCGAGGAGCGAGAAGAATATGAAACGCAAGTCCCTGTTCGCACTTTCGGCTGTTGTTGTCATTACGGCCGCCGCAGCCGCCGCCGCACTCTGGTCGGGTGGCGACACCTTCCATTCCTTCCGTTCAGGCGGCGCCGTAGCCGCCGTGCCCGCCGACCAGACCGAGTTGATCAAACGCGGTGAATATCTGGCGCGCGCCGGTGACTGTATTGCCTGCCACACGGTTCGCGGCGGCAAGACGTTTGCCGGCGGCCTGCCCATGCTCACGCCGTTCGGCACGCTGTACACGCCGAACATCACGCCGGATGACCAGTACGGTATTGGCAAGTGGACATCGGATGATTTCTACCGGTCAATCCATCTCGGCCGCTCGAAAGACGGCAGCCTGCTGTACCCGGCCATGCCGTTCACGGCTTATACCAAGGTCACGCGCGCCGACTCGGACGCCATGTTCGCGTACATGCGCTCGGTGCCGCCGGTCAATGTGCCCAGCCGTCCGCACGAACTGCGCTTCCCGTTCAACCAGCGCAACATGCTGATTGGCTGGCGCGTGCTGTTCTTCAGCGAAGGCGAATTCAAACCGGATCCGACCAAGTCGGTTGAGTGGAACCGCGGTGCTTACCTGATCGAAGGACTTGGCCATTGCAGCATGTGCCATACATCGATCAACGCAATGGGCGGCCCGGTCAGCTCGGCGGCGTTCGGCGGCGGCCTGATCCCGTTGCAGAACTGGTATGCGCCGTCGCTGACGTCGAATAAGGAAGCCGGCCTCGGCGACTGGGACATCAAGGACATCAACGACCTGTTGAAGACCGGTGTGTCGCAACGCGGCGCTGTGTTCGGCCCGATGGCAGAAGTGGTCCACAACAGCTTGCAGTACTTGTCGGACGCGGATATCAACGCCATGTCGACGTTCCTGAAGTCGATCCCGCAAAAGGGTGAAGCGCCGGAAACGATGCAGTTCGAGACATCGGCGCAATTCGGTTCGGAGTTGCTGCAACAGGGCAAGAAGATCTACACGGAAAACTGCGCGAAGTGTCACGCGGAAAATGGGCTCGGCAAACCGCCGGCCTATCCGCCGCTTGCCACCAACCAGTCCATCCAGATGCCATCGGCCGTGAACCCGATCCGCATGGTGCTCAACGGCGGTTATCCGCCGAGCACGGACGGCAACCCGCATCCGTATGGCATGCCGCCGTTCGCTCAAGCGCTGTCGGATACGGAAGTCGCTGCGGTCGTGACGTACATTCGTATGTCGTGGGGTAACCACGGTACGCCGGTGTCGCCGCAACAAGTCAGCAACCTGCGTTCGGCACCGCTCGACTGATAAAAGAAGGGTTTTCCGCAGGTAGCGTAAAATACGCTGAAAGGCGCAAGCAGGGCGCAGGCCTCGAAACCGGGGCTGCGCCCTTCTTCTTTTTTGAGCACGAATAAGCTGGATCGTGGGCAGGCAGGCTGGATGGACCTCGGGGCAGGTAAAATGCCCGGATTGGTTTGGCGGATTGCGTAGGTTCTGCTCTCCGGTCTCAGCATTTCTGAAAGCAGAAAAGCGCGGCGTTGCAGACAGGATCGCAATATCGCGATGAGGATGGTCGATGCATTTTGGTGAGCGGTTCAACAGCGTTACCCATCTCGTCGGCACCGTGCTGTCGGTGGCAGGGCTCGCAACGCTCGTCACCATGGCCGCATTGGAACGCGACCCGTACAAGATCGTCAGCTTCGCGGTGTACGGCGCCATGTTGCTCGTGCTGTACACAATTTCCACGCTGTACCACTGGGTCCGCAGCCCGCGGGCCAAGGCGGTATTACAAAAATGCGATCATTCGGCCATTTACTTGCTGATCGCAGGAAGCTACACCCCGTTCTCGCTCGTCACGCTGCGTGGACCGTGGGGATGGTCGTTATTCGGCGTAAGCTGGGGCCTCGCCGCTCTTGGCATCGTTCAGGAACTCACGCTCGGGCGTCGAACCCGCAGCGTATCGATGGTGATTTACGTGTTGATGGGTTGGCTCGCGCTCGTAGCCATCCGTCCTCTCGTTACAGCATTACCGCCCGCAGGCACGGCGTGGCTGCTGGCCGGCGGTTTGATCTACAGCGCAGGCATTTACTTTTTCATCAACGACGAGCGCATCCGGCACGGACATGGTATCTGGCACCTGTTCGTACTGGGCGGCAGCTTGTGTCAATTCGTCAGCATTGCACGCTACGTTGCTTGAGTACGTTGCGTGAGACTGCCCTAACCGGCACCTAATGCCTGACGCGAAGCGTTTTACGGCGTTTCAAATGCAACTTAACGCCAGTCAGCGTGTCTTGATAGCGCGTTGATCTTCGCGGCATCTTTCCCGGCGCTCGTAGCGTGTACCTCGAGCAAGCGCCCCGAACGACATGCCGCCCGATTTCCTCGATCGTCGTACGCACGCACCTGATTGTGCGGGCCGCCTTTTTTTGGGGCATCAAGCCTTTTGGGGCTTTAAGCGATAGCGCCGGTCGTCATACCGAATCTGTGAACACTTATGTCTTTTGATTCTCTCGGCTTGTCCGAACCCTTGCTTCGCGCTGTCAACGAACTCGGCTACACCGTCCCTACTCCCATCCAGTTGCAGGCCATCCCGGCCGTGCTGAACGGCGGCGACCTGCTCGCAGGCGCCCAAACCGGTACGGGTAAGACAGCGGGCTTTACGCTGCCTATCCTGCAACGTCTGTCCGAAACACCCGCGCCGGCGGCCGGCGCCAAGCGCCCGGTCCGCGCGCTGATCCTCACGCCGACGCGCGAACTCGCCGCCCAGGTGGAAGAAAGCGTGCGCGCGTACGGTAAGTATCTGAAACTGAAATCGACCGTGATGTTCGGCGGCGTAGGCATCAATCCGCAAATCGATGCCCTGCGACGCGGTGTGGATATCGTCGTGGCAACGCCGGGCCGGTTGCTCGATCACATGCAGCAGAAGACCATCGACTTGTCGAAGCTCGAAATTCTGGTCCTCGATGAAGCCGACCGCATGCTCGACATGGGTTTCATCCACGACATCAAGCGCGTGCTCGCCAAGCTGCCGCCGAAGCGCCAGAACCTGCTGTTCTCGGCGACCTTCTCCGAAGAGATCAAGACGCTTGCGGACGGCCTGCTCGACCGCCCGGCATTGATTGAAGTGGCGCGTCGGAATTCGACGGTTGAAGCCATCGCGCAGAAGATTCACCCGGTTGATCGCGACAAGAAGCGCGAGTTGCTCACGCATTTGATCCAAAAGAACAACTGGTTCCAGGTGCTGGTCTTCACGCGCACGAAGCATGGCGCGAACCGGCTCGCCGAGCAGTTGACGAAGGACGGCATCAGCGCGCTGGCCATTCACGGCAACAAGAGCCAGTCGGCACGTACGCGTGCGTTGGCCGAGTTCAAGGACAACACGCTGCAAGTGCTGGTGGCGACGGATATTGCGGCGCGCGGTATCGATATCGACCAGTTGCCGCACGTCGTCAACTTCGATCTGCCGAACGTGCCGGAGGATTATGTTCACCGGATCGGACGTACCGGGCGTGCCGGGGCGACTGGTGAGGCGCTGTCGCTGGTTTGCGTCGATGAACATCAGTTGCTCAAGGACATCGAACGCCTGATCAAGCGGCCGATTCCGCAGGAAGTGATCGCGGGTTTCGAACCGGATCTGACGCAAAAGCCTGAACCGATTCTCCGACGCGGCCAAGGCGGCGGCGGCGCGCGTCAAGGGCAAGGGGCGCCGCGTCAGGGCGCGCCTCGTCAGGGTGCGCCGAAACAGTCGAACGGCGGTGGACGGCCATCGGCCAAGCCGGCTGTTAACGGCGGTAACGGCGGTGGTGGTGGCAATGGCGGTAATGGTGGCAACGGTGGCGGCTACGGTTCCCGCTCGCCGAAGCCCGTTGCGGCGAAAGCAGGTGGCAATGGCGCCGCGCCGCGCAAACCCGAAGGCTCACGTCCGACTGGCGCTGCGCTGCTTGGCGGCAAGCCGCGCAGCGAAGGCAGCGGCGGTGCAGGTCGACGCGATACGCCGCGCACGGGACAACGCGGGCGTTAAGGAACGTGATGAGGGCGCGGGCAGGTTGGCTCGCCTGTGCCTTCTACGTGTAACGACCGCGCCGAGGCGGGGAGGTTATGCGAGCGTTGACGCTTCTGGCGTTGACGCTTCGAGCCTCGCCATGCTGGCGAAAAGCCAGGTGCCAACCTTCTCTCTCTGCGGCGTATCCACCCTGCATAGCACTCGAAGCGGAGCCTCGGCTCCGCTTTTTCGTTTCAAGCAGCGGCGCTCGCCGCACGCTTCAGCACATCGATCTGTTTTTTCCAGCGCGCCAGCACCGCGTCCCCCTGACCCTGAGCGAACTCGAATCCAATGCCCTGCACGAGCCGTGCATAAGGCACTTTCTGCCATTCCCCACTTTCTATCGTCGCGATAAAACACGTGACCGGTGCACCCTCCAGCGGCGCAATTTGCGCTTCGAGTTGCACCTGGAAGAAGGCTTCGTCGAAGACGAAAGTCAGTGTGGCGCAACCGGTCTTCGACACCAATCGTGCCGCCCGAGACTGCGGCCACAACGAAAAACACAACGTGCCCGGATCCGGCGCGAACAACTCGCCAACACTCAATAGTGACGTGCGAACGCGGCCTTCATCGGCGGCGAGCAACGACGCCGTGAAGCCCGTTTTCGTCTCGATCGATGTGCCGTCGAACAAGGTCCGCAATTCGGCCGGCCATTCGTCGAACGTGCCGTGCTCGATACCATGATCGCCGGACGCAGTGGAATCAGTCATGCGGATCTCCGTGAAAAGACGATGGCCCGCGAAAGCGGGCCATCGATTAAAGCGTACCGAACCGTTCAACGCAAACGCCGGCTGATCTATCGGAAGAACACGTGCTGCGTGATCTTCGCGAGCGGATAGTGCACGCTAGGCTGAATTCGGGCCGGCAGATCGAGTGGCTTGAGCAGCATTTTCACGCACATATCGGCCGACAAATTTCGTCGGACCAGCGCATTCACCCGCGCCGCCAACTCGCGGTTATGCGCAGTGTCATGGGTTCGCTCGGGATAGCGGATCGCAAATACATGGCGCAACGCGATCTCGGAATCCTCATTCTTGATTTCCATCACACGACGCAGCAATGCGCCGAGTACAGCGAAGCGGCCGTTGCCCTCGATCCTGTTGTACTTCTTGAAAAAACGGAAGAAGTGCTTGTAATGGCGGACTTCATCGGTGCGAATGTTGTCGGTAAGTTGCTTGAGCACCGGGTCATCCGAACACTCGTTGATTGCCCGATACAGCGTGGCCGTCCCGGTTTCAACCACGCATCGCGCGACCATTTCCAGCGCGCGCGTTTTTTCGAAGTCCTCGACTGAACACGTCAGCGAGTATTCGGCGAAGAAGTTCTTGAATGCCGTATCCCAGTCGAACTCGGGCCACACGTGATTGATATACGTTTTCAACGCGCGACCGTGCTGCATTTCTTCCGGTTCCCACTCATTGTTGAGCCAGTCGGAAACTTCGGGATCGTCGTTGAAATAGGTGCTCAAGTTGCTCGTATAAAGATCGGTCCCGCTCTCAATGAACGAAGCCGCGCAAAGCAACAGGAGAAGGTGTTCGTTAGATGCCGCTTTGCGCCGGTCGATCCGGGACAGGTCAATGTCTTCGATTCGCCAGGGCATCACATGGGTACTATCAGTGTGCATAAAAATCGCGCTCCCAAAGCTGTACTGAACGCGCCGTCAGCCAAACCGGCCGAAAATCGGGCGACGCCGTGAACGCAAGTCGCGGCGTCCTCATGTGGTTAAGGACTTGGTTTCTGCATCTTAGCCGGGTTGCAACTAAGCTGCAGGCCCCAGGACAGACCGTCAGAACCACACGTCAGTTCCGGATACCGCACAAAACAGCATAAATCGTACCGGGCTGGAGGGCGTTGCGATAACGCATGTCACGACTGATTCCCACCCGCTTACAGTCACATTTCGGCAAGCTGCTCAACGACGATTCGGCAATAGCGTTTTCACCAAGCGATTTTTTATACTGAGTTCGCATGCAGCGAAAGAGTTCGGCCGCTAAGCCGCATGCAGAGTCGCTAGCATCAATTTTGCCATCCTGAAGAGTTGTTGCGCAGGACGCGAAGCATGCAATCCGTACGCTCGGTGTAGACATGGGAACATGCGGATATGTACACGTTTAGGTCACGTGAGAGCGGCATCATTCCGGGCCATTCGTACTTGCCCCACGACTTAATGCGTCGTAACGAACTTGTCGCTCTCAATGTGCCGCGTGAGCCGCACTCTTCCTTGGCAAGGCCCTCGCCGGCGAGCTTGCACGAGTATCGCCGGACAGCGATTCCCAAAGGCCGGGACGGGTGATCGAGCATTGCGGGTCTGCCGGCCCTTTCCCTTACAATACGGGCCACCTCAAGACAATAAAGCGCACTCTTCGACGCCATGACACGAGATCCCCGCATCACCTTGAATGCACGGCAGCAAGAGCTGCTCGACTGGGTGCAACGCGATGGCTTCGTGACGGTAGAGGACCTGGCCACGCATTTTGACGTCACGCCGCAAACCATTCGCCGCGACGTCAACTGGCTCTCCGACATGAACCTGCTGCGCCGTTATCACGGTGGTGCAAGTCTCCCGACCAGTTCGGAGAACGTTTCATACACGGCGCGCCAGCGCATGTTCCACGATGAAAAGCGTCGCATAGCCGCGCTGGTCGCTCAGCACATTCCCGATCAGGCATCGCTTTTCATCAACCTGGGCACCACGACCGAAGAAGTTGCGCGGGCGCTGAACCGGCATCGCGGCTTGCACGTGATCACGAACAACCTCAACGTGGCGAGCATGATGAGCGGTTACCCGGAATGCGAGGTGCTGATCACCGGCGGCATTGTGCGGCCCTGGGACAAGGGGATTGTGGGCGAGCTGGCTATCGACTTCATCCGCCAGTTCAAGGTGGACTTCGCGATCATCGGGGCGTCGAGCATTGAAACCGACGGCACGTTGCGCGATTTCGATACTCGCGAAGTCCGCGTGGCCGACGCGATCATTAAACACGCCCGCACGGTATTCCTCGCCGCCGATCATTCGAAGTTCGGCCGCCCGGCGCTCGTCCGGCTCGGTCACCTGAGCCAGATCGACGCGCTTTTCACCGATGCCCCCGCGCCCCCCGAAATGGCCGAAACGCTTGCCGAGGCAAACACGCAGGTGTTCGTAGCGGACTGACATCCGGCCCCGCAAACCTGCGCCTCCAGTGCCCGCTGGCTGTGTGCACTGCGGCAGGAACCTCAAGTAAATTCTACGATTCCGCTTGTCCGCCGAACCGCTTTCGCGCCCCAAAAAAGTCAAACCCAATATTTTCCGCAATCGTTTGGCACTCAACCGGCGCTTGCCTACAATCAAATCCCGGCAACGAAGCGCCGCTTTTCGGCGCCGCCAAACACGCTATGCATCATGCGTCTGCCGGATCGAAGTTCCAGCCTTGCACAACGTTCCTAAGCACGAGTGCCGGTCGCCGACCGGACAAAGTGCCATTAGATCGTCATGGAGAACACGATGCTCAGTCCGCATGAATTTGCCACACTGCTGCTATTGCAAGACGCCCCTCATCAGATGGACATGGTGCGCGATGAACTCGACGCCCTGCTCGAACGCCAGCTTGTCCAGTTAGAAAATCTCGCGTCTGGACGCCAGCTGTGGAGCCTGACGGCTTCCGGCGACTCCACGATCAAAGCAATCAAACGGTATTCATAAATCCGCTGTTCGGGCAGTTCACCCTCGCGGCGAGTGAATCAGGCCGCGAGCGGATCAATTAGCGAGCCGATTAGCGAACCACTTAACGGACCACTTAGCCAGCGCGCAACGTCGGGTCGACGGTCGCGCGCCAGCTAAGCGCTTGCGCCCGCTGATCCGCGAAGAACGAAGCCCACGCGCTTTGCGCCGCCGCTGTACGGCTCGCATTAAACGTTGCATATTGACTCGCGATTCCCGCCTGGAACGCGCAGTACTGCTCCTTCGGCAACTTGCCGCGCTTTTGCGCGATGTAGGCATCGAGAAACGCCGAATACACGCCCTGTGCGTCCGTGCCGTAATCCACAGCGCTGCCACCGCACATGGACTGAAGCGCGGCCAGGGACGGCGCGCGACCAGACCCCGCCACATCAGGCGCGGATAAACATCCGCCCAGCATCAGCGCGCTTAGCGCGCCGGCCACCAGCATCTTTCGCATTGCATTCACTCCTTCATCTTCAGTAGCTAGAGTATCGGTCGGCGGCCCGCTTCGCGCCACTCGACCGGACGGCCTATGAGCCCAAATTGGGCGCAAATACGACCGCGATCTGCAGTTTTCCGGCAAAACGCCGTAATAGCGGAGCGTTAGCCGTTCAGACGACTTTACATTTTCGTTTTTGTTCGTTAAATTTCGAATTCGAACATTATTATGTTCCGACGGAGTTTTCCGTTGGTGGCCATGGGGCGGACAAGCGATGCAAGGCAATCTTTATGATGTGCTCGTGGTGGGCGGCGGGGTCAATGGCACGGGTATAGCGCGGGACGCGGCAGGCCGTGGCCTCTCCGTCATGCTGTGCGAAAAGGACGATCTGGCTTCGCACACGTCGTCGTCGAGTACGAAGCTCATTCACGGCGGGCTCCGTTATCTCGAATACGGTGAATACCGGCTCGTGCGCAAGGCGCTTCAGGAGCGTGAGGTGCTGCTGCGCGCGGCGCCGCACATCATATGGCCGTTGCGTTTCGTCATGCCGCACATGCCCAACCTGCGCCCCGCCTGGATGATCCGCGCCGGCCTGTTTCTCTACGATCACCTCGCGCGCCGCGAATTGCTGCCCGGCTCCCGGGGTATCAACATGCGCCGGCACGCCGCCGGTGCTCCGCTTATCGACTCAATCAAGCGCGGTTTCGTTTATTCCGATGGCTGGGTGGACGACGCACGGCTCGTCGCGCTCAACGCGGTTGACGCGCAGGAACACGGCGCGGTAATCAAGACGCGCACGCGCCTGGTGAGTGCGCGGCGTGGCGAAGGCGTTTGGCATGCGACGCTCGCCGACAATCACGGCGCGACCTTTGACATTCGAGCGCGCTCCATTGCGAACGCTGCCGGGCCGTGGGTCAGCGACCTGCTCAAGGATTCCCTCAACAGCAACACACACACGCGCCACACCGTGCGGCTGGTCAAGGGTAGCCACATAGTCACCCGGCGCCTCTTTGAGCATGACCACGCGTACATTTTCCAGAACCCGGACAAGCGCATCATCTTCGCGATTCCGTATGAGCACGACTACACGCTGATCGGAACCACCGACCTCGAGTATCACGGCGACCCGTCGAAAGTCGCCATCAGCCCGGAAGAAACCGCGTACCTCTGCGACTCCATCAATCGCTACTTCAAGAAGCACATCAGTCCGGCTGACGTCTGCTGGACCTATGCCGGCGTGCGTGGCCTGCTCGAGGACGAAAACGCGGAGAACGCATCGGCCGTCACGCGCGATTACCTGCTCGAACTCGACACGCCCGCGAACGAAGCGCCTTTGCTATCGGTGTTCGGCGGGAAGATCACCACGTTTCGCAAGCTGGCTGAAGAAGCCGTCGACAAACTCGGCGCCGCGCTGCAATCGCCGGCACGGAGTAAAACCTGGACCGAAGGCGCGCCGCTGCCGGGCGGGGACATTGCCAATGCCGACTTCACGCTGTTCCTCAGCGCGTTCAAGCAGCGCAATCGGTGGCTGCCGGAAAAGCTCGCGCATCGTTACGCACGGGCTTACGGCACGCGCGCGCAAAAGCTCCTGGGCGATGCAAGCTCCCTTGCCGGTCTCGGCAAGGAGTTGGCACCGGGTCTCTACGAAGCCGAACTCCGCTATATGCGAGACAACGAATGGGCGACCTGTGCGGACGACGTGCTCTGGCGCCGCTCAAAACTCGGCCTGCATCTGGAGCCGGGGTCGCTGGATGACGTGATTCACCGCATTGACGCGTGGTTCGCGTCGGGACAGCAGGAAGCGGAGCCGCTAGTGACGTCGTCCACAACGCCCACTCGCACGGTCGTTTAACCGGGCATTGCCGCGGATAGCTACCCTGCCGCGCCTGATAACGGTGTGACGATATCTTCGTTTGACGTCAGTTAAGCCGATGCTAGTCTTGCCTTCACTCGTTTGCGCGCCATTGCGCGGAGCGGGACTTTTCGGAAGCACGACTGAAAGACTGGAGGCTCATCATGGTTGCACCGGCTTATTCATCGCTGGAACTCGTGCGCGAGTCGTTCGATGCGCACGCGCCGGCCGAACTCGCCGAGGCAACAAAGGCGGCGTCGGCGAGCGCTCATCATGCACATCACGCGCAGCAGACCGACGCGCAGGAAGCGAGCGACGCGCTCGAATATCTCGTTGGCGTGAACCTGGCGCGGCTGCGCGCCGAACGCCAGCTCTCGCTCGATGCCCTCGCTCGCGCCTCAGGCGTATCGCGCGCCATGCTGGCGCAGATCGAATCGGGGCGCAGCGTGCCGTCCATCAAGGTGCTGCACAAGATTGCGAGCGCGCTGAAGGTATCGGTGGCCGCTTTCCTTCGACGCCACGCGACCAATGGCATCGAATATTTGCCGGCTGAGCAGGCAACGCGCCTCGTGACATCGAACGGACGCTTCTCGGCCCGGCCGCTGTTTCCGCTGAGTGCGCCGGCATCGGCGGAATTCCATGAACTGCGGATTGCGCCGCTGCACGCCGAATCCGGCAGCCCACGCCCGCCCGGCACCACGATCAATCTGGTCGTGAGCGACGGCACACTGGAAATCCGCTTGCATGACCGGGCGCAGTTGCTGGCCACCGGCGACGCCATTGTGTTCGATGCCGATCAGCCCCACACGCTGCGCAATCCCGGTAACACTGAGGCGCGTGCGTACCAGGTGACGGTGAACGCGGAAACGCCGCCGCGCTGGCATGTTCCGGCCGATTCACGTCGTATCGACGATGCCAGCTAGGCGCGTTTAAGTACAAGCTTCAAACAGGCAGTGCTGCAAGATGGCCAAGTCTGTTGTATCCTGAAATCAGTCGCGTTGTTAAGTGTTTAGCGACAAGTCAGTACGTCTTCAGGGCGGGGTGCAATTCCCCACCGGCGGTATGCGAGCGGCGACAGCCTCTCGCGAGCCCGCGAGCGCCCGTGAACGTGGCCGTGGTTCGCAAGCAATTGCGAGCCACCTGTCACAAGTAACGGGGTCAGCAGATCTGGTGAGATGCCAGAGCCGACGGTCATAGTCCGGATGGAAGAAGATGTGCAGACGGTCATGTCCGTTTCGCGTGTTTGCCGCGGCGTATTTGCGTCCGCGCTGAACCGGCGCTGTCGAATTAATGGCGCTGAAAACGCGTGTCGTTCTGTCTGTTTGCAATGCCCTGAAACGTTTTTCGCCCCATTTCCTTTGCGAGAGCGTTTCATCCATGTCCTACTCAGCTTCCACCTCCCCGGCTACCGCCTTTGCTGATCTTGCGCAACTTCGCGCAGGCGATGCACCCGTTGCTATCCCCCACCGAATTGCCGTTGCCCTGCAAGCGTTGCGCGAAGGCCGCGCGGTCGCCCTGCTCGACGACGATGATCGCGAGAACGAAGCCGACCTTATTTACGCCGCTGAAAAGCTCGACGTTGAAGGCATGGCGCTGATGATCCGGGAGTGCAGCGGCATCGTGTGCTTGTGCCTTCCTGACGAGACCGTTCGCGCGCTCCACCTGCCACCGATGGTCGCCGACAACGGCAGCAAATACGGCACTGCGTTCACGGTTTCTATCGAAGCACGCGAGGGCGTGACGACAGGCGTATCAGCTATTGACCGGCTGACCACGATCCGCGCCGCGATCGGCGACAACGCGAAAGCTGGCGACATCGTGAGCCCGGGTCACGTGTTCCCGTTGCGCGCGCAGCCGGGCGGCGTGCTGACCCGGCGCGGCCATACGGAAGGAACCGTCGACCTGACGATCCTCGCCGGGTTGAAGCCGGCCGGCGTGCTGTGCGAACTGATGAACCCGGATGGCACGATGGCGCGCGGCGCGCAGATCGATGCGTTCGTGAAAGAGCGCAACATTCCGGTGCTGACGATCGCCGAACTCGCCGATTTCCGGATGGCGCTCGCCGCCGCGCGTGAATTGGCGGAAGAGACGGTTTAACGGCTGGAGGCTCCGTTCATTCAATCGGGCCATGAAAGAAAGGAAAAACGCGGCCCTGAGTTGAAGGGTCGCGTTTTCGTTTGAGCATCGTGAGAAAGCCGAGGAACAGCCGCGTTCGGCAAAAACTCAACCACCGCCGCGCCGGTCGTCGCGTTTCGAATCGCTCTCATGCGGCATCGAAACCCAAACACCGGCGACACAAAAAATCACGCGGGTTCCGTCCTCAAAATCGCCGCGAACTTCCTGTAAAGCCAGACCGAGCAGGTTGCTCCCGTCGCCGTATAAAGCAGCGTGCCCACGCTTTGCACAATCATCAGACCCAAGGTCAGGCTGCCGATGGACCCTGCCGCCGCCAGCATTTCCGCGACCACGGTCAGCACCGTCGCAATTCCCACGATAGGCAGGATCGCGAGCAACGCAGCCGTCGCGATAAACCAGAAGTGCCCGCGCGTGTCCTCCCAGGCGGCACGCCATTGAATCCGGCCGCCAGCCGCAGTATGCGGAAACAGCAAGGAAAGCCGCGCCGATACATAACTCACACCGCATACGACCAGCACCGCGAGCGTGGCGGCGCCAGCCATTGACGTGCCGCTGGACAATCCCGCCAGCCGCAACCCGATCCAGACGATCATGACTGCGAGCGTCGCGCCCACGTACCCGGCAATCAGCGCGATGCAGAGCAGGAAATAGCGCCGGATACCGGCGTCCCAGAGGCGTGTCGCCGGGAGGACCGGCGTGGGCGTGGCGGAAGCTGCGATGGGCTCCGCGCTCAGTTTCATCGCGAAGCGGACCACGAACACGGCCAGCACGGCCAGAACCAGCGTCTGTACGAACGTGACGCCAAGAGAAATCAGCCCTTGAGTGAAGCCGTCGCTGTGACCTGCGCTGCTGCTGGTCATCGCTGTCAGCGAACCGCTTGATGCCGCCATCCCGGTGAATTGCGCCTTGTATCCGGCGGTTGCCGTCGCGAGCACGGCTACGAAGGCCACCAGAAATACGATCGGCATGTGCCGCACGGCGGAGGCGGCGTCGCGCCATGCGCCCTTCAGGCATTGGCGCAGCGTGATGTCTTCCATAAAACCTCGGTCGAAAAGCGTGATGAAGCGATAAAGCCGCGGATGCAGCTCGCACGACACGCTAGTCGGTTGAGGACGCCGGGTCAACATCAGCGGGGACATCGGCGTGAGGGTCTGCCTGGGCGGCACGCTGGATCGGCGCGCATACATTCCAATGCCGCAAGCTGGTTCGGCACATATTTCCCCATGCCGCCCGCCCCACCGATTCAAACCGCATCCACCGCAGCCGCGCTCGCGCCCTGCCTGCCGCGATCGAGCCGGGCCGCGTACCACGTCACGCCGAGCGCGACCACGGCCACTACGGCCGCGACCCACGGCAGCGAATCCAGCGGATGCCCTTGGGTCAACACCACGCCGCCGAGCCACGCGCCACCGGCATTACCCAGGTTGAACGCACCGATATTCAGCGTCGACGCCAGATTCGGCGCATGTTTCGCCTTCTCGACCACGCGCGTTTGCAGCGGCGGCACGGTGGCGAACGCCGCGATGCCCCAGATGAAGATCGTGACCGCCGCCATCGTCTGGTTGTGGCTGGTCTTCGCGAACACCGCCATGATGATTCCGAGCGCGACGAGAATGCCCATGAGCGACGGCATCAGCGCCCGGTCAGCCAGCTTGCCGCCGATCGTATTGCCGATCGTCAATCCAACGCCGAACAGCACGAGCACCAGCGTGACGCCATGTGGCGAAAATCCGCTGACCTGTTCGAGGATCGGCGCAATGTAGGTGAAGACGACAAACACGCCGCCAAAGCCGAGCACGGTCATCGCCAATGCCAGCCAGACTTGCGGCTCCTTCAGCACGCGCAGTTCGTGGCCGAAATTCGACGGCCCCGAATCATGCTTGTTCGGAACCAGCGCGGCCACGCCGACAAGCGACACCACGCCGAGCGCCGCCACGACCCAGAACGTCGCTCGCCAGCCGAATTCCTGCCCGATAAACGTCCCGAACGGCACGCCGAGCACGTTCGCGAGCGTGAGCCCGGTGAACATGAGCGCAATCGCGCTAGCCCGCTTTTCAGCCGGAACCAGCGACGCCGCGACCACCGCGCCAATACCGAAAAACGAGCCGTGCGCGAACGATGTCACGACGCGGGCGACCATGAGCATCGAATAACCGGGTGCAACGGCGCACAGCACATTGCCGACGATAAACACGCCCATTAGTAATTGCAGCGCGAGTTTGCGCGGCATTTTTGCGGTCAGCACGGCGAGCAGCGGCGCGCCCACGGCCACGCCCAGCGCGTAGCCGGTGACGAGAAACCCCGCCGATGGAATCGATACAGCCAAATCGCGGGCCACATCGGGCAGCAGCCCCATGATGACGAACTCGGTCGTCCCGATCGCGAACGCGCTGATCGCGAGCGCCAGAAGTGGAATAGGCATGGAAATCCCCTTAGTTTGAGAATGCGGAAAGCGACGTCACGAATTCGATAACCACGCCCGGCGCAAGCTGCACGAACACTTGCTGTTCGCGGGCGAGCGGAACGTCGGCTTCGGAAAACGGGATGGCGTATTCGTGCAGGCGTGCGTGCAACGCGCGCCATTCGGCCGCCCCTTGAACCCGCAGCGCGAGATGATCGATGCGCGTGGCTGCCCGGCCGCCGCTCGGCGAAGCCAGCACCGAGCCGTTCTCGATCAGATGCACGGCTGGCGCGCCATCGAGATAAAGCCAGTACCCGCCTATACCGAACGGCGGGCGCGGGCCGACTTTCATGCCGGCTATATCGACGAGAAAATGGCGGATCGGCTCGCAATCGGGCGCGACGATCGTGACGTGATCGAGCTTCATCGGACGCATCCAGGAAATTCGGGCGGCATGGTCAACCTCATACGCTGCAATGCACCAAATTCTGCGCGCGGAGAGTCGTTTTGATAATTGGCGTAGCATTTGAAGCATTATCAAAAGCAGATTGAGAATCACGATGGATCGACTCGGCGATATGCGTCTCTTCACCGAAGCGGCAACGCTCGGCAGCTTGACCGCGGCGGGCCGGAAGCTGGGTTTATCGCCGGCGGCGGCCAGCGCCCGGCTGCTCAAGCTGGAGAAATCGCTCACGGCCCGGCTGTTCGAGCGCACCACCCGCCAGCTCAGGCTGACCGATGAAGGCCGCCTTTATCTGCAGCATTGCCGGATCGCGCTGCAGGCTATCGACGACGGCGAAGCCGCGCTGCACGCCGGCCAGAATCTCGTGCGCGGCAAGGTGCGAATTTCGGCGACATCGGATTTCGGCCGCAACCTGCTGTGCCATTGGCTCGATGAATTCAGCCGCCTGCACCCGGACGTGAGTTTTTCGCTGACGCTGTCGGATTCGGTATCGAACCTGCTGCTGGAAGAGATCGATCTGGCGATTCGCTTCAACCGGCCGACGGAAGGCCATCTGATTGCGCGAAGGCTGGCGCCGAACCGGCGTGTGCTGTGCGCATCGCCGGAATACCTGGCGCGGCACGGCGAACCGAAGACACCCGCCGATCTCGCCACGCACGTGTTCACGGTGCTGGTGACATCCACCGCGACGTTCAACGAGTTCCAGTTCGTCCGTGGCGATGAGCGTTTCACCCACACCGTGGCGCTCGACAACGCCTGGGAAACCAACGACGGCGCGTTGTCCCGCGCGTGGGCGCTGGCTGGTCAGGGCATCGCCCACAAATCGATCTGGGATATCGCCGCCGATGTCCACTCCGGCGCGCTGAAAATTTTGCTGGCAGACTGGTGTTCGAACGAGGCGGCAGTCCACGCCGTGTACCACTCCAACCGCTATATGGCGCCGCGGGTGCGCGTGCTGCTCGACTTCCTGATTGAACGCTTCGACCGCGCGACGGCGGAATTACTTGGTGACCTGGCTTACCCGCCCGGCCATCAAGGTCACGAAGCCGAGCGGACGCTATAATAACGAGCTAAACGTCAAGCTTCGCGGCACCCGAATTCGGGCCATTTCACGCGAAAGAGGCCTAAACCGGCCCCTAAAGTGGCTACAAACGCGGCCACAAAAGCCGACGAAACGAAACACGCAAATCCCTTTAACGCATTAAAAACCGCGCCCCCAGACTAATCACTGCGACCGGCGAAATTCATGACCAAGAAAGTGTATGTAAAGACCTTTGGCTGCCAGATGAACGAGTACGACTCCGACAAAATGGTCGACGTACTCGGCGCAGCCAATGGCCTCATCCAGACGACAACGCTGGAAGACGCGGACGTCATTCTCTTCAACACGTGTTCAGTACGCGAAAAAGCGCAGGAAAAGGTTTTCTCCGATCTCGGCCGTGTGCGCGAATTGAAGGAAGCGAATCCGGACCTGATCATTGGCGTAGGCGGTTGCGTGGCGAGCCAGGAAGGCGCGGCAATCGTGTCCCGCGCGCCCTACGTGGACCTGGTGTTCGGCCCGCAGACGCTGCATCGTCTGCCGGACATGATTGCGAAACGGCGTTCCACCGGCCGTTCGCAAGTCGACATCTCGTTTCCGGAAATCGAAAAATTCGATCACCTGCCGCCGGCGCGTGTCGATGGCCCGAGCGCGTTTGTATCGATCATGGAAGGCTGCAGCAAGTACTGCAGCTATTGCGTGGTGCCCTACACGCGCGGTGAAGAAGTGTCGCGGCCGCTCGATGATGTGCTCACCGAAATCGCCGGCCTCGCCGACCAGGGCGTGCGCGAAGTTACCATGCTCGGTCAGAACGTGAATGCGTATCGTGGACCGGTGACACAGCATTCCACGGACATCGCCGATTTCGCCACGCTGATCGAATACGTGGCGGAGATTCCGGGCATTGAACGGATTCGCTACACCACGTCGCATCCGAAGGAATTCACGCAGCGGCTGATTGATACGTACGCGAAGGTGCCCAAGCTCGTGAGCCACTTGCACTTGCCGGTGCAGCACGGTTCCGACCGCATTTTGATGGCGATGAAACGCGGTTACACGGTGCTCGAATACAAGTCGGTGATCCGCAAGTTGCGCGCGATCCGTCCGGATTTATCGCTGTCCACGGACATGATCGTCGGATTCCCGGGCGAGACGGAAGACGACTTCCAGAAGATGATGAAGCTCATCGATGAAATGAGTTACGACACCAGTTTCTCGTTCATCTATAGCCCGCGTCCCGGCACGCCCGCTGCAAACCTGCACGACGACACCCCGCGCGAAGTGAAGCTCAAGCGTTTGCAACATTTGCAGGCGACCATCGAGGCGAACGTGGCGAAGATCAGCAATTCCATGCTGGGCTCGGTGCAACGCATCCTCGTGGAAGGCCCGTCGCGCAAGGACCCGAGCGAGCTCGCCGGTCGCACGGAGAATAATCGCGTGGTGAATTTCCCGGCGCCGATCTCATCGCATAAACGGCTGATCGGCCAGATGGTCGATGTGGAAATCAACGTGGCGTATCCGCATTCGTTGCGCGGCGAGCTGATCATGACGCCGGCAACGACTCACTAAATTGCAGCTTCGACAGGAACCCGACTCTCGCCTTGAAGACCGCTCAGCAGCATCTGGAATTCACCGCACCGCACGACGACAACGCGCGGCTCGCCAACCTGTGTGGCCCGCTCGACGAAAACCTGCGGCAGATCGAGCAGGCGCTCGACGTGACGCTTACGCGTCGCGGGCACAAGATCAGCATCCGCGGGCGTGGCGCGAAGGTTGCGCTGGTGGCGCTCGAGAATTTCTACAATCGCGCGAAGGACACGTTGTCGGTGGACGACATCCAGCTAGCGCTCGTGGAGGCGCGCAACGCGGCGCGCCGCGCGTTGAATGTCAACAAGCCATCGAATAACCTGAATTCCGATCCCGTCGATCCGCGTTTTCGTGGCGACCCCGATCATCCGTTCGATGAACCCAGCGCGACCATCGATCTCGGCGAAGAGGAAGATCCGGGTCCGAAGCTGTACACGCGACGCGCCGATCTGCGCGGCCGCACGCCCATGCAGCGTGAATACCTGAAGCAGATCATTGCGCACGATGTGACGTTCGGCATCGGCCCGGCGGGTACGGGGAAGACCTATCTGGCGGTGGCGTGCGCGGTCGATGCGCTCGAACGCGATCAGGTGAAGCGCATCGTGCTGACGCGTCCGGCCGTGGAAGCGGGCGAGCGGCTGGGTTTCCTCCCGGGCGATCTCGCGCAAAAAGTGGATCCGTATTTGCGGCCGTTGTACGACGCGCTCTACGACCTCCTCGGTTTCGATAAAACCGCGAAAATGTTCGAGCGCCAGATGATCGAAATCGCGCCGCTCGCTTACATGCGCGGCCGGACGCTGAATCACGCGTTCATCATTCTGGACGAGGCACAGAACACCACGCCCGAGCAGATGAAGATGTTCCTGACGCGGATTGGTTTCGGGTCGAAGGCCGTCGTCACCGGCGACACCACGCAGGTCGATTTGCCGCGCGGTCATCGCAGCGGGCTGATTGAAGCGCAACACATCCTGGCTGACGTCCGCGGTATCGCGATGACGAAGTTCACCAGCGTGGACGTGGTGCGGCATCCGCTGGTCGCGCGCATTGTGGAAGCGTACGACGCGCAGTCGGAGCGGGACAGCGCTGCCGCGGCGATTGCCGCCGCAAAATATCGCTCTGAATAAGCAAGCCCAAATTAAGCATGCCCAAACTTGCCCTGACGCTGCAGTTTCCCGCCGCCAAAACGTTCCCTGAACACAAGGCGTTGCTGCCGCGCGCAACCGTCGCCGGCTGGATCAAGGCGTCGTTGTTCGCGGACGCGGAACTGACCGTGCGTTTCGTCGATACCGAGGAAGGCCGGACGCTGAACCGGTCTTATCGGCAGAAGGATTACGCCACTAACGTGCTGACGTTCGCGTACGCCGAGTCGGAGGATGATCCGGTCACGAGCGACCTGGTGCTGTGCTGCCCGCTAGTGGAACGCGAGGCGCGCGAGCAGAACAAGCCGCTTGCCGCGCATTACGCGCATCTGATCGTGCACGGTACGCTGCATGCTCAGGGCTACGATCATGAAGATCCGGCGGAAGCGGAAGAGATGGAATCGATCGAAACGGGCATCATGCAAAAGCTCGGTTTCACCGATCCTTACTTGCCGTTGCCGCCCGACTAAGCCGTGACTGACACCCGTTCCCCTCTGCCCGGACTGATGAAGGAACCGCCTTCACAGATTCCCGACCACTATCCGCCGGTGTTCGAGGAGTCTCGCCTCCTCACCGATGAAGAACTGGCGGCATCGCGTGAAAAAGCGTTGGCGCACTGGGATCGCAAGACCGATCTCTGGCTGTTCGGCTATGGCTCGCTGATCTGGAACCCGGGTTTGCCCGCCGTGGAAACGGTGCGCAGCAAGGTGCACGGTTATCATCGCGGGCTGTATTTGTGGTCGCGCGTGAATCGCGGCACGCCCGAACAGCCCGGGCTTGTGCTGGCGCTGGATCGCGGCGGTTCATGCTCCGGCATGGCGTTCCGGCTTGCCGCCGAGGGCGCGGAGCCGCACCTGGAAGTGCTGTGGCGACGCGAAATGGCGATGAATTCCTATCGCGTGGCATGGTTGCCGTGCACGCTGGTGGACGGCCGCCGCGTGGAAGCGCTGGCATTCGTAATGCGACGCGAGGTCTCCACCTACACCGGCAAGCTGGCAGACCAGATGGTGCGCCACGTGCTCGGCTGCGCCACCGGCCGGTACGGCACCACGCTCGATTACGTCAGCCGCACGGTCGAGGCGCTGCGCGAATGCGGCATGCCGGACCGGCAGCTCGAAGCGCTGTTGCAGCGATGCTGGCGAGATGCGAATTCGTCGCAGGAATGAGCGTGACGGCATGCGTTAAAAGCACGCATAAAACTGCTCTGAATACACGGTAACGTAGCGTTTTACGACCGATCGGCCAACGTCACCCGCTCGACATACTCGGCCGATATTTATCAGTTACGATGTTTCTACAAGATTTGAACGTCTTCGTGCCAGTCCGAATTGGCGCGAATTTTCCTTGGTGTATTCTTAACTTTCCGAAATTTCGCGTCCGGAACAATCCGGGCGCCCCACTATGAACGACGCCTATCCCAGTCGACGACAAACCGACAAACCGCCGGAAAAGCGCACGCTGCTCGAGCGCCTGACCGATTTCATCTCGCACGAACCTGAATCGCGCGACGAATTGCTGGAAGTCCTTCAGGACGCCCACGAACGCAATCTGCTCGACGCGGATTCGCTCTCCATGATCGAAGGCGTGTTCCAGGTGTCGGAACTCTGCGCGCGCGACATCATGATTCCGCGTGCCCAGATGGACGCAATCAATATTTCCGAAACGCCCGAGCAGTTCATTCCGTTCATGCTCGAAAAAGCGCACTCGCGCTATCCGGTATTCGAAAGCAACCGTGACAACGTGATCGGCGTGCTGCTTGCAAAAGACTTGCTGCGCTATTACCACGAAGAAGAATTCGATGTCCGCGGCATGCTTCGCCCCGCCGTGTTCATCCCCGAATCGAAACGCCTGAACGTGTTGCTGCACGATTTTCGCGTAAACCGGAATCACATTGCCATCGTCGTCGATGAATACGGCGGCGTGGCCGGACTGATCACGATTGAAGACGTGCTGGAACAAATTGTTGGCGACATTGAAGACGAGTACGACTTCGACGAAGAAGCAGGCAACATCATTGCGACGCCTGATGGCGCGCATCGTGTGCGTGCGCTGACTGGCATCGAACAGTTCAACGAACAATTCGGCACGCATTACTCCGACGACGAGGTCGACACCATCGGGGGCTTGGTCACGCACCGGTTCGGGCGTGTGCCGCATCGTGGAGAAAAGGTGCGTATTGACGAATTCGCGTTCGAGATTCTGCGCGGCGACGCCCGCCAGATCCACGTGCTGCGCGTACGGCGAGCACCGAATGCGAATGTGCTCGACGGCAATTCGCGCAACCACCATGACAACGACGACGAACGCGATTGAACGCGTTTGATCCGGCTTGATCTCAACAGAGAACGCGTTGGTACGCCACTGAGCGGCCCTGACCTGCTTAAGCCTGTAACACTGCGTGTTCACACTACGCGTCAGTTGCCGGCGGCGTGCCGGCTATGCAGGCGTTTTGCGCCTTTTTCGTGACATGACGAGCGCCGGTCACGCTCCGTCATTCGCTTACTTTCTGCCGACCTCGTTATCCATGGCCGACTCTTCGTCTCCTATCGCCTCGCGGCCGATGTCCGCTGAAAACCGCGCTGGCACGGTTCAATCCTTGCCGTTCTGGCATTACCTCGTCGCGGCTGTGCTGGGCGCCGCCAATACGCTTTCGTTCGCGCCAACGCCGCACGGCGGCTGGCTGGAACTGGTGATCTTCACGCTGTTTTTCGCTTGGCTTACGCGCACGAGTGGCTGGAAAGGCGCGGCCTTGACGGGCTGGGCGTTTGGATTTGGCAACTTCGTGACGGGCGTGTGGTGGCTGTACGTCAGCATGCATGACTACGGCGGCATGGCCGCGCCGCTGGCGGCTGCAGCCGTTGCGTTGTTCTCGATGTATCTCGCGATCTATCCGGCGTTGGCGGGCGTGGTCTGGTCGCTGTGCGCGGGCCGTGCGCGGTATGACGACAATGGCTCGTCCGCAGCCGTGTCTATCGATGAACCGCGCTTCGTGCCGACCTGGCACGGCGCGTTTGCATTCGCAAGCGCGTGGGCGCTGGGCGAGTGGTTGCGCGGTCTCGTATTCACCGGCTTCCCGTGGCTTGCGAGCGGCTATGCGCAAGTCGATGGCCCCTTGGCGGGGTTCGGATCTGTCGCGGGCGTGTACGGCGTGGGATGGGTGCTGGGGCTCGTGGCGGCGTTGCTCGTGCAGGGGTTCTACGGCTTCAAACGGAACTCGGCGCTTGGCATGTCGAAGGCTGCGCGTCTTGCGCCGTTCATCATGGCGGTGGCGTTGCTTGCGTCCGGCATGTTGCTGTCGCTGGTCGAATGGACGACTCCGGCGAACGCGCCGCTCACCGTCCGGCTACTGCAAGGCGATGTGAAGCAGGAGATGAAGTTCGAGCAGGAAGGCGTGGATCAATCGCTGGCGTTGTATAAAAAGCTGATCACGGAAAAGCCGGCGGATCTCATCGTCACGCCGGAAACGGCATTTCCGATTCTTGCCGTCCAGGTGCCGCCGGACTTGGCGCTTGCGCTGCGCACGTTCTCCGATACAACGAATTCATCCATCCTGTTTGGCGCTATCGGTGTGACTGCTTCGGAAGGCCGCGTGACCGGCTACACGAACAGCCTGTTCGGCATCACGCCGAATCAGCGGGACGTGTTCCGCTACGATAAACATCATCTCGTGCCATTCGGCGAATTCGTGCCGACCGGTTTCCACTGGTTCGTGGCGCTCATGGGCATTCCGCTCGGCGATCTCGGGCGCGGGCCGCCGGTGCAGAAATCGTTCTTCGTGCACAACCAGCCGATTGCCGTCGATATTTGCTACGAAGATATTTTCGGTGAAGAGATCGCGCGGACGATCCGCGAACAGGAAGCGCCCGCGGGCATCTTGGTGAACTCGACGAATCTTGCCTGGTTCGGCGACACCATCGCGCTGGACCAGCATTTGCAAATGGCCCGCATGCGTTCGATTGAAACCGGCCGCCCGATGCTGCGCTCGACCAACACCGGCACGACGGCGGTGATTGCGGCGAATGGCGCGGTGGTGGCACGGTTGCCGGTGTACACAGTCGGTTCTCTCAATGCCACCGTCCAGGGCACGTCCGGCCGTACGCCCTACGTCACAAGCGGCAACATGACGGTGATCGTGGTGTCGCTGTTGCTGCTGGCCTTCGCACTTGCGTTCGCGCCGGGCAGAAATGGCCGCAACAAACCTGATGACAATGGCCCGGGAAAATCCTGAACCAGCGCTGTTCGCGATCCGCAAAGCAGTAAGAGCCGACGCGGACGCCGCGTGGGACATCCGCCGCGCGGCCGTGATGAGCGAATGCGCGGGGGCGTATTCCTTTGACCAACTGGAGCAATGGACCGGCGGGGCGGCCTCGAGAGCGTTCGCCGATGCCGTGGAAGAGCGTTTGCTGGTGGCAACCGTCGGCGATCACGTAGCCGGCACCGGCATGATCGACCTCACGACTGGCAAAATCGACGCGATTTTTGTCCATCCGGCGTATATGAAACGCGGCATCGGCGCGGCAATGATGCGTCATCTGGAGTCGATCGCCCGCTCGGCGGGGCTGCGTGAACTCAAGCTCGACTCCACGCTGAACGCCGCGCCGTTTTATCGCGCGCTCGGTTTCGAAGGCGATGAAATCGCGCCATATAATTCGCCGCGCGGCCTGATCATGGATTGTGTGCCCATGACGAAACGGCTTAGCGTATAACATCCGTTTTTACCGGCCAAACGGCCGATGAGTCCGCCGTTCACCCCCGGAAAGTCGCACAAGGCCCTCATTCCCGCTAAAATTCAACGTTTTAGCCCTCCGGCCGGCGCATTTTTCCGGTCCGCTTCGACCGCGCGCCGGCCCACCGGCTTAAGCTCGAAGGCACGCTTCAAAGGCATTCATGCTCACTTTTCAGCAAATCATCCTGACGCTGCAATCCTATTGGGACAACAAGGGTTGCGCGCTTCTCCAACCCATCGACATGGAAGTCGGCGCGGGCACCTCGCACGTGCACACGTTCCTGCGCGCCATCGGCCCGGAACCGTGGCGTGCGGCGTACGTCCAGCCGTCGCGGCGTCCGAAGGATGGCCGTTACGGCGACAACCCGAACCGTCTGCAGCACTACTACCAGTATCAAGTGGTGCTGAAACCCGCGCCTGAAAACATCCTCGACTTGTACCTCGGCTCGCTTGAAGCGCTCGGCTTCGACCTGAAGCAGAACGACGTGCGTTTCGTGGAAGACGACTGGGAAAATCCAACGCTCGGCGCATGGGGACTCGGCTGGGAAGTCTGGCTGAACGGCATGGAAGTGACGCAGTTCACATACTTCCAGCAGGTCGGCGGTATCGACTGCAAGCCGGTGCTGGGGGAGATCACCTACGGTCTCGAACGGCTCGCCATGTATCTGCAGAAAGTGGAGAACGTCTACGACCTCGTGTGGACCGAATGGGAAGAAGAAGGCCCGAACGGCCGCGAACTCCGGCGCCTGACTTATGGCGACGTGTATCACCAGAACGAAGTCGAGCAGTCCACCTACAACTTCGAGCACGCGAACGTCGACCTGCTGTTCACGTTCTTCAAGAGCTACGAAGCCGAAGCACAGAAAATGATTGAAGCGAAGCTCTCGCTGCCCGCGTATGAGCTCGTGCTGAAAGCCGGCCACACGTTCAACCTGCTGGACGCGCGCGGCGCGATTTCGGTGACGGAGCGCGCGGCGTATATCGGCAGGATTCGCGATCTGTCGCGTGCGGTCGCAAAGGGCTATTACGAGTCGCGTGAAGCGCTCGGTTTCCCCATGCTGGGCAATCCCGTACACGCAGCACCCGGACTCGTCACCGACGCACAAGAAGCCGCCAAGCCCGCGTGGGCGCCGGCGCTGAAGGTCGAGCGCAATATCGATCAGGCCTGAGCAGAGCACGACATAACAATGACCGAAACCAATCTTGCATCGCTGCTCGTCGAGCTGCGGACCGAAGAACTTCCGCCGAAAGCGCTTGCGCGCCTGGGCACCTCGTTTGCCGAAGGCATCGTGCAGCGGCTTGCCGCGCGCGACCTGATTGAAGGCGAAGCGAGCTTCGAAAAATACGCCACGCCGCGACGTCTCGCCGTGCTTATCAAGAACGTGCGCGCGGTAGCGCCGGAACGGCAAGTGCGCGAGAAGGTGCTGCCAGTTTCCGTGGCACTGGATAAAGACGGCCAGCCCACCGCGCCGCTCGCGAAGAAACTGGCGGCGTTGGGTTTCCCCGACTTCGCCATCGGCGATCTCGAACGCGCCCAGGACGGCAAGGCCGAAGCGTTTTTCCTGCGCTACGCGGCGCCCGGTGCAACGCTTGCCGATGGACTGCAGACCGCTCTGCAAGAGACGCTCGGCAAGCTGCCCATTCCAAAGCTGATGACGTACCAGCGGCCAGATGGCACCAGCGTGCAGTTCGTGCGGCCGGTACATGGGCTGATCGCGTTGCATGGCCGTCGTGTCGTGCCGGTGAGCGCACTCGGCATCGACTCCGGCGATACCACGCTGGGTCATCGATTCATGTCGGAAGGGTTTATCGCGATCGCGCGCGCCGACGACTACGCCGAGACGCTGCGCTCGAAGGGCAAGGTCGTGGCAAATTTCGATGACCGCCGTGAATCCATCCGCACGCAGTTGCAAGCGTTCGCGGGCGAAGATCGCGTGGTGATGCCCGAGTCGTTGCTGGACGAAGTGAACGCGCTGGTCGAATGGCCGGTCGTGTATCAATGCCGTTTCGACGAGTCGTTCCTGCAAGTGCCGCAGGAATGCCTGATCCTCACCATGCAGACGAACCAGAAGTATTTCGCACTGACGGATGAACACGGCAAGCTGCGTTCGCGTTTCCTGATCGTGTCGAACATCGACACGCAAACGCCGGGCGATATTGTGGAAGGCAACGAACGCGTGGTCCGCCCGCGTCTGGCCGACGCCAAGTTCTTCTTCGAGCAGGACAAGAAGAAACGTCTCGCCGACCGCGTGCCGCTGCTCGCGAACGTGGTGTATCACAACAAGCTCGGCTCGCAGTTGCAACGCGTGCAGCGCCTTGAAGCGCTGGCCGGTGAAATCGCGCCCATGATCGGCGTGGATGCAACCGTCACGAAGCGCGCCGCCCTGCTCGCGAAGGCCGACCTGATCACCGACATGGTCGGCGAATTCCCGGAACTGCAGGGAACCATGGGCACGTACTACGCGCGCCACGACGGCGAGCCGGAAGAAGTCGCGCTTGCGTGTTCGGAACATTATCAGCCGCGTTTTTCCGGCGATGAAACCCCGGCCACCGGCGTGAGCAGCGCAGTTGCCCTGGCAGACAAACTGGAAACGCTCGTCGGCATCTGGGGCATCGGCTTGCAGCCAACCGGCGAGAAAGATCCGTTCGCGCTGCGCCGTCACGCGCTCGGCGTGTTGCGCATCCTGCTGGAAAAGCGCCTGGCCATCGACCTGTTCGACTTGCTGCGCACCGCACACAAGCAATTCGCCGACATGCCGCAAGTCGTCGATTCAACCGACGCCATCTACGCGTTTTTCATGGACCGGCTGCGCGGCGTGCTGCGCGAGCGCGGTTTCAATGCGATCGAAATTGACGCCGTGCTGAGCCTGAACCCCACGCGCCTGGATGACATCGTCGCGCGTTTGGACGCCGTGCGCGAATTCGCGTCGCTGCCTGAAGCGGCATCGCTTGCGGCGGCGAACAAACGCATCTCGAATATCCTGAAGAAGTCGGCGGAAGGCGTGCCGGCGAGCGTGCAGCCGGCCTTGCTTCAAGAAACTGCCGAACAAGCGCTGTACGCACAACTCGAGCAAGTCGCACCACGCGTGCAAACGCAACTGGCCGAGCGCAACTACACGGAAGCGCTGTCCGCGCTGTCCGCGTTGCGTGACGCCGTGGATACTTTCTTCAACGACGTGATGGTGAACGCAGAAGATCCGGCGTTGCGTAACAACCGTCTCGCTCTTCTCGGCGCACTGCATCTGCAGATGAATTGCGTCGCGGACATTTCGAAGCTTGCCGCCTGATGCGCCACACCATGCCGACCAACGCAAGCAAGAAACTGGTGGTGCTCGATCGTGACGGCGTGATCAACGTCGACTCCGACGCGTTCATCAAGTCGCCCGACGAATGGGTTGCCATCCCCGGCAGCCTGGAAGCGATCGCGCGTTTGAACCAGGCCGGCTATCGCGTGGCGATTGCATCGAATCAATCGGGGATAGGCCGAGGGCTCTTCGACATGGCCGCGCTCAACGCAATGCACGAAAAGATGAACAGGGCGGCGGCGGCAGTGGGTGGCCGCATCGACGCCGTGTTTTTCTGTCCGCACACGCAGGAAGACGAGTGCGAGTGCCGCAAGCCGAAGCCCGGCATGTTGCAGCAGATCGTCGAGCGCTTCGAGATCGATCCCACTGAAACGCCTATGGTCGGCGATTCGCTGCGTGACCTGCAAGCAGGCGCGACGCTCGGCTTCGAGCTGCATCTGGTGCTGACCGGCAAGGGACGTAAAACGCTGGCAGGGGCCAACCTGCCGCCGAATACGAAAGTGCACGACGACCTGCGCACCTTCGCGCTCGACTTCCTCGCCGCCCATCACGACTGACCCCCGATTGACCTGATTACTTGATTGCTTGGCGTTCGGGTTTTTTCGTCACATCACCTAAGACTTATTCAAGCCGATGCGCTTCATTCGTTCACTGTTGCTGATGGTTTTCTTCGTCGTTTATACGGTGCCGTACGCGTGCGCGTGCTTCCTCGTGTTCCCGTTCATGCGCGCTGAAAAGCGTTACTGGATGGCGGCGTACTGGTGTAAGTCGTGCATCGTGGTGATGCAGTACCTGAACGATATCCGCTATCAGATCGAAGGCATGGAGAATCTTCCCGATGGTCCCGCCGTGCTGTTGTCGAAGCACCAGTCGGCTTGGGAAACGCTGGCATTCCCCGCGTTGATGCCGCGACCGCTCTGCTACGTATTCAAACGCGAGTTGCTGTTCGTGCCGTTCTTCGGCTGGACCATGGGCATGCTGAAGATGGTGCATATTGACCGTCGTCAGGGCAAGGACGCGTTTGCATCGGTGGCGCGACAAGGGCGCGAGCGCATGGCCGAGGGAGCGTGGGTCATCATGTTCCCGGAAGGCACGCGTACCCGCGTGGGCAAGCAGGGCAAGTACAAGTCGGGCGGTGCGCGCTTCGCGTGCGCGGCGGGTGCACCGGTCGTCCCCGTTGCTCACAACGCCGGACACGTATGGCCGCGGAAATCGTTTCTCAAATATGCGGGTATAGTCACTATGTCAATCGGTCGCCCGATCGACACGACAGGACTCACGCCGGAAGAAGTCAACCTGCGCGTGGAGCGCTGGATCGAAACGGAAATGCGCCGGATTGATCCGGACTCGTACGGTCCCGCCGATCGTTTCGCCGCTGAGCCTGATGTTGACTCCGACTCCAAGTCTGACGCTGAGTCTGATTCCGAGTCCAAGTCTCAGGGCGCGGCTACCGGCCTGTAGGCGCGGGTGTCGTTATCGTTACGTTCGTTGCATTCGCTTCTATCGTTAGTGTTGTTCTTTCCGTCATTCCTGCGCCGCGTGCGCCAAGCTGAGCCGATGCAGAAGACCCCCTCGCGACAGCGTCCCGCTGCCGCGCTCGACAACCCGCAACTCGACCTGCCGCTCAACCTCCCCAGTGAGCCAAGGCTGTCGAGTGCGGCACCATCGCCTGCTACATTGGGCCCTCTTGCCCCCGCCATGCCTGCAACGTTGCGTGGCGACATCGCACCCACCGATACAACCGAGATCGCAACCCCTCCCGCGCCGCCTTTTCGTGCACCCAGCGGACCCAGTGCGCCGGACGGCACGCGCAGCCGGCACCTCGTGCTCGGTTCCCAGATGCTCGATTACCGCTTGAAACGTTCGTCGCGCAGGACGATTGGCTTCACTATCGATGGCACCGGTCTCGCGATCACCGCGCCGCGCTGGGTGACGATCGGGGCAATCGAAAGCGCGATTGCCGAGAAGGAAAAGTGGATCTTCAAGAAGCTCACCGAATGGCAAACGCGCGTGGAACAACGCGCGGTACCCCGGATTGAATGGAAGGACGGCGCGCAGCTTCCGTATCTCGGGCAGACTATCAGCGTCATGATGAGCGCTGCACCGGGCACGACGGGCAAGAGCGCGACTCAACCGGCCTTCGATACCGACAGTGGCGTGCTCTGGCTCGGCCTTCCCGCATTGGCCGATGCCCAGCTCATTCGCGAGCGTGTGCAACGCTGGTTGCATGTTCGGGCGTTGCAGGTTTTCGGCGAGCGCTTGCCGGTGTATGCGGCCAAACTAGGCGTGGAGTTCCGGGCCTATGCGTTGTCGTCAGCAGCGACGCGCTGGGGCAGTTGCTCAAGCGAAGGCAAGATCCGCCTAAACTGGCGGCTGATTCATTTCCCGGTGCATGTGATCGACTATGTGGTCGCGCATGAACTCGCGCACCTTCGTGAGATGAATCACAGCGCGCGCTTCTGGGCCACGGTCGAATCCATTTTTCCGGACTTCCGCGAAGCTCGGCATACGCTCAAGCATCATCCGCCAGAGTTGCTGCCGCTGCTTTGACGCGTGCGCCGCGCGCTGCGGACCTTTGCTGCGAGCAGTACAATTTTGGATGTGGCCGTTTTCAATCGTGCGTGCTGGTCGCTGAAGCGCAGTAAAAGACTCAGCAGAAGACTCAGTACAAGACGCGATAAAGCGAACCACCCGGTCAATCGACAATCCCCACAGGAACCCCATCATGCGACTTCTTCACACCATGCTGCGAGTCGGCGACTTGCAACGATCCATCGATTTCTACACCCGCATACTCGGCATGAAAGTGCTGCGTCAAAGCGAAAACACCGAGTACAAGTACACGCTGGCGTTCGTCGGTTATGGCGATGAAAGCGAAACCAGTGTGCTTGAGCTGACCTACAACTGGGGTGTCGAGAAGTACGACCTGGGCTCGGCTTACGGCCACATCGCACTGGAAGTGGACGATGCAGCGGCAGCTTGCAACCGCATCCGTGAAGCAGGCGGCAAGGTCTCGCGCGAAGCCGGTCCGGTGAAAGGCGGAACAACAGTGATCGCGTTTGTTGAAGATCCGGACGGGTACAAGGTCGAGTTGATCGAGAAGCATAGTTAAGCAGGTTTGGGAGTAACGGTTTGCCGGCAATGGCGGTTATCTCCAAACTTTGTGCGACGCTCGAATTTGCGTTTGTTGTAGTGCAGCCTCAAATAATGCTGCGCTTCGAAGCCAAGAAATTTTCGCTCTCTATATACTGATCACAGATAGGTCAACGGGGTTCGCAAGGACGTCTATCTGCCTCCTGCGCAAGCAGGGTCCAGCCGTGCTGGTATGCTGGTTTCCAGTCAAGAGCTCCCGCTGTTTGAGGCTCCTTCGGGAGCCTCATTCATTTCCGCTTGATGCTTACCTCTCGCGAACTATCATCAGACATCCTGACTTATTAGCATTCGCGGGCACGATCGATCCATCGGTCTGAGCGGAGCTAAGCGCACTGCCTATCTCGCCCACCCGCTTGCGCGGCGCGGCTGGCGTCGTTCATGATCTGCCCCGCAAGCGCAAGCGCCACGTCGGCCGCGGCGGATTGCGTCCGATCCGCCAGACAAACAAGTGCAAACTGAAGCCCAAGTTTGCGGGGATGAACAATCGGCACGCGCACGAGCCGCTGGCCATCGGGATCTCGTCGCAACACTGAAGCCGTGCAAAACATCACGGCATCCGATTTCGCGACCACATCCTTCAACACGGCGACATCGTTGCATTCCAACTGCACCGGAACCGCCTCATGCGCGCGAAACTTCAAAAGGCGCCGCAACGCATCTTCCATGAACGCGGACAACGGCACGGACACCATCGGAAATTCGCGCAAGCCAGCAAGCGACACTGGCGCACGCGCGAGCAACGGATGACCGGGGCGCACGAACCAGCCGCCGTCGTGACTAATCAGGCGGTGCGTGGTGACATCGGGGGCGGCCGGCGTCTCACGGCGATCCACCACGACGAAATCCGCGCTCTCCGAGCGCAGGCTTTGCATCAGCACGCTGGCTTCGTCTATTTGCACGGATACCTTAGTGGCGGGAAACTGCCGGGCACATTCGACCAGCAGATGCGGAAACAGGATGGCAGCGGCATAAGGCCCCATGCCGATCCTCACCTCGCCCAGAGCGTCCGAGCGGATCAACTCGACATCGCGAAAAAGACAGCGCGCTTCGAACAGCACCCGCCGGGCACGCTCGACCAGCATCCGGCCGGCAGCGGTGGTCACCACGCCACGTGCGGCGCGATCGAAGAGCTTGATATCGAACTCGTCTTCCAGCGCCTGGATGCTGCGGCTGAGCGCCGGTTGACTCAGATGAACCCGCTCCGCCGCACGCGCGAAACTGCCCTCTTCAGCGAGCGCAACGAGGTGCGCGAGGCGCCGCGAATTGATCTCATGCAACATTTAAAACGGAACCCTAATTAATTGAATGCTAGTTTCGGAGGCGGGTGGTTATACCATCTGCGTCACCACCCGGCGGCGCATACGGACGCGGGACGCCCGCGAAAGGCGGCATCGCGCACCGCATACCGCCGGTCCTGATTCAGAACCTATGCCGGATCCCGGCCATCACGCCAAGCTGCGTGCTTTTCTGCGCGAGGCCGACGGCGTTCACGCCTTGCAACTGTGTGCCGATCAGATCGCCTCTATAGAGTGAATAATCGGTTTCCAGATACACGTCAGTGCGCTTGGACAGGTCGTAATCGGCGACCAGTTGGAATTGCCACGCCGAACCGTCCATCGGCTGGGTCTTGCCGTCTTGCAGCGTGCGCCACACATTTCCGGCGAAGTGCCACACTCCGGCTTGCTGCGTAATACCGCCGAGAATCATCCTGCGCTTCTTGAAGTCGGAGTATTTCAGTGCGGCGAGTCCGGGCGCGGCGAACGGTCCATTGGCAAAAGTGGAGAACCCCTTGTCGTTCTGATTGACGATATAACCCAGCGCGAAACGCGTCTTGTCCCACGTGTACGAGCCGCCGACCGTCCATGCCTTGGCGTTGCTGCCGTTGATAGAGTCCTTCGTCTCCTTGAATGCGCCGCCCAGCGTGAATGGGCCATTGGCCGGCGCGTAGGCTGCAGCCACGCCATACTGGCTGCCGTATGCCATATGGCCGGCGTTGCCGCTGAACGAATACGCGGTCGAGATGCGCAAGTCCTTGTACTTGCCGTGATACTGGATCTGGTTGCTGCTCCAGATGCCGCCGGTCATGGTCACTTCCGGCTGGAAGTTGAAGTCATACGGAATCCATGGATTGCTGGAGTACCCGCCCATGGTGATACCTTCGATCATCACGTTGTACTGGCGGCCTAACACGACCTGCCCATACGTCGACGATTGCAACCCGATTTGCGCTTCATTGAAAAACGGCATGGTGGGGTCGCTCTGGCCGTTGTTCAGGAAAAAGCGGTTTTCGAGCTTGAAGATAGTCGACCAGCCACCGCCCAGGTCTTCGACGCCCTTGATTCCCCAACGGCTCTCGCTCATGCCGCCGGGTCCCATCAGGAAGCGGCCGTTACCCTGCGTGTCGGCGTTGGACAGATAGCGCACGCTCACGTCGGCAATGCCGTAGAGCGTGACGCTGGATTGCGCATGGCTTGTTTCGCCGGCAAACGCAGCGGGCAGCAGTGCGCAACTCATCCTCCACCAATTTCCCTTTCTTTTAAGTTGTCCCGACCTGTTCATACGTCTCCTTGTGATGTCGTCATGCGACGATCAGGCCTCGCCCGTATCGCCACGAATCAAAGAAGTCGTTGCCCATCTCCAATGCAACCGCGTCACGCCGCTGAAGCGGTAACCTTTATAAGGTTCTCCCGCGCGTTTGCGCTGCCAATTTGAGACTAACGAGGGGATTAACTCCAGTGCATTCCTTGCATCGAGAGAATGCAGGAGCCGCATGAGAACAAGGAAAAAGCAGGAGCGGAACTGAGGTCGCGCGGTTCGCTGAAGCGAACCCGCAATAGTGAGATAGAAAAGATGAGGTCAGTGGCCGCAAGCGCGATCGCAGCCCGGTAGAACCGCCCTGGCGCGACCGGCGCGGCGCAGCTATCCAAAAGCCCCACCGACTCGCGCCATCGAAACCCGCCTGCGGCCCTGGAAGCCTCCGAAGCAGCTATTGCGCCGCCTTCACCACCTGCGCGAGTTTCACAAATTCGGCCACGGGCACTTCTTCCGCACGCCGCGAAAGGTCGAACCCGAGTGCATCGAAATCCACACGATCGCGATACACGCCCAGCGTATTGCGCATCATCTTGCGCCGCTGCGAGAACGCCGCGAGCACGACTTCGCCGAGTACCTTGTCGTCGACGTCCGGCAACTCGTGCGGTGCATAGGGAATCATCCGCACGATCGCGGAGTTCACCTTCGGCGGCGGATTGAACGATTCGGGAGGAACATCGATGAGTTTATCGATTGCATACCGGTACTGGAGCATCACCGTCAGCCGCCCAAAATCCTTGTTACCCGGCTCGGCGATCATCCGGTCCACCACTTCATCCTGCAGCATGAAATGCTGATCGATGACCTTCGGGGCGAACGCGGTCAGGTGAAACAGCAGCGGGCTGGAAATGTTGTACGGCAGATTCCCCACAATCCGCAGCGACGGTTTCTCGCCTTCCAGCGCGAGCGAACCAAAGTCGAATGCGAGGGCATCGCCGGCATGCAGCGCCAGCAGATTGCCGAATCGCTTCTCAAGCCCCCCGATCAGGTCACGATCAAGCTCCACCGCGTGCAAGGGCGACTCGGGCGTGGAGAGCCGTTCGATCAGCGGCGCGGTGAGCGCGGCGAGACCCGGCCCGATCTCGACCATGCGTTCGCCGCGTTTGGGCGCAATGGTATCGACGATCGAATCGATCACGCCTTGATCGACGAGGAAGTTCTGCCCGAAGCGCTTGCGCGCGAAGTGGCCCTGGTGCTTGATGGACATCGGAGAAGCCGATTAAAACCGCAATGAAAAGAAGTGAGACAGGGAATGAGGCAAAAGCAATCAGGCTGCGCGACGATGGCGCGCCATGGCAACGGCGGTGTCGATAGCCACGATCAAGCTGCCCGGATCGGCCCGGCCGGTGCCGGCCAGATCGAGCGCGGTGCCGTGATCGACCGACGTGCGGATGATTGGCAGCCCAAGCGTGATGTTGATGCCTTCGCCGAACGTCGCGAATTTCAGGACCGGCAAACCCTGGTCGTGGAACATGGCCAACACGCAATCGGCATCTTTGAGATAACGCGGCTGGAACAGCGTGTCTGCCGGATAGGGACCGGGCGCGTCGATACCCAAGGCACGCACTTGCAGCAGCGCGGGCGTGATGACATCGATTTCCTCGCGGCCCAGGTAACCGTTTTCGCCCGCGTGCGGGTTGAGTCCGGTGACCACGATGCGCGGCTTCGGCAAGCCGAACAGCGCTTTGAGATCACGATCGATAATGCTCAGCGTCTCGACAATCCCATCCACCGTCAACGCCGCCGAGACGTCCTTCAGCGGCAGATGCGTGGTGGCCAGCGCGACGCGCAACGGCTTGTCGCCCATGCCCGCGAGCATCATGACGACGCGCGGCGTATGGGTGCGTTCAGCGAGATATTCGGTGTGGCCGGTGAACGGAACGCCGGCGTCGTTGATGGTGCTTTTCTGCAGCGGCGCGGTGACGATAGCGTCGAAACGCCCGCTCACCGCTCCGTCTATGGCTGTATCGAGCAGACCCAGCACGTAGCGCCCGTTGGCGGCGTTCAGCTTGCCTGCGGTGACGGGCACGCTTAACGCGTGATGCTCAACCTCGATTGCCGCGCCATTAGACAGCCACAGCGATGAACCCGCCCTCTCAGCCATCAGCTCACGGTCGCCGAGCACGGTAAACCGCACCGACGGCCAGCGCTGCGCCGCCTCAGCCAGCGCCGCCACCGTCAACTCCGGTCCCACGCCCGCCGGTTCCCCGGTGGTAATGGCAATTGACACTGAGGAGAGTGGGCGGTTCGCTGCGTTCATCTGGCCAAGGCCTTTACTTTACTGGTTACTGGTTCAGCGCTTGCTGAGCCGCAACACCCTTGTACTGCACGTACGCGGTGTCGCGCAGTTCACGCAGCCAGTCGGAATACGCTTGCTCGGCCTTGCGCTGACCGATCGCCTGACGTGCCGTATCGAGTTGCTGCTGCACCGAGCCTTCCGCATCGCGGCGTGCCAGCACCTGGATCAAGTGATAACCGTACTCGCTGCGAACCGGATCGCTGACCTGGCCGTCTTTCAGGTTGTTCATGGCGCGCTCGAATTCCGGCACGGTTTCACCCGGGCTGATCCAGCCGAGATCCCCGCCTTGCGACGCCGAACCATCCTGCGAATAGGTTCGCGCGAAGTTGGCGAAGTCGCCACCCTTTGCAACGTCGCTCTTGATGTCCAGCAGCTTCTGACGAGCGGCCGCCTCGGAAACACCGTCGGCTACGCGCAGCAGGATGTGCCGGACGTGGGTTTGCACGAGCTTCGGCGCATCGGCGGCCTGGCCCTGGCCCACGCGGCGGTCAACCAGCTTGATGATCTCGAAGCCGCCGGCGGTTCGGATCAGTTGCGGATTCACCTCGTTCGGACGCAGCGTTGAAACCGCGCTCACCACGTCAGCCGGCAGCGAAGCCTGCGTGCGGAAACCGAGATCGCCGCCCTTGGCCGCGTCGGTATCCTGCGTGTTGTTCTTCGCGAGCTTGGTAAAGTCCGTTCCGCTTTGCGCATCTTTCAACACAGCTTCGGCCTTCGCCTGGATAGCGGCAATATCGGCCTGCGAGGCGTTGTCCGGCACCTTGAACATGATGTGCTGGAGATGCAGGTCGTTGGACTGGCGGGCGTTCGGTCCGCGCTGGCTGGCAACGTAGTTGGCCACTTCGCCGTCCGACACTGTGATCTTGCTGTCCACCTCTTTCTCACGCAGTTTCGACAGCGTCAGCTCGGTGCGTGCATCGCGCTGGAATGTCGTCCAGGGCACCCCTTGCGACTCGATGCGCGCGCGGTACACGTCGAACGTCATGTTGTTTTGCTGCGCGAGACGCTCGAGCGTGCGTTGCACAGTGGCGTCGTCAACGGTGATGTTGTCTTCCTTCGCCTTCTGCAACTGGATGCGCTCGATCACCATCTGGTCGAGCACCTGGCGTTGCAATTGATCCGCGGGGGGAACCGGCGCGTTCTGCTGTTGCAGGCGGCGCACGATAAGACCCGTGCGATCGGCGAGTTCACGCTCCGTGATGACGTCGTTGTTCACAACCGCAACCACTGAATCCGCAATCTGCGCGCCGCCGGCCGTGGTAGACGGCGACAGCGCCTGAGCGTGCGCGGCCGGGCCGGCCAGGAAAGCTGCGGCGAAAACACCTGCCGCGAACATTGCGCACTTCAACTTGTTCATGTTTGACACAGATACTCCATCGATTGCGGCCGGTGACCGACCCTATTGCCTGTTGCCCTATTGCCCTTGCCCTGTTGCCTGCGGCGTATCGTACACACGCTGCGCACGCTCATTCGTAATTCGTGTAACGCGCGAGCGGCGCCGGCGGCGGCGGTGGCGGCGTGTAACCGTTGACGCCGGCGCGGAACGCTGCGGTCAGTCCATTATCGACGTTCGACAAGCCCTTGAACGTCATTTGAGCGAGTACGCGCGTCCCGGCAGTGTTACTTCCGGTCTCAGTGACACCGTTTGCGTAACGCTGCACGCCGATGCCGAAAGTCCAGCAGTCGGCATCGTACTGGAAGCCCAGCAGCCCGTCGACGAGACGATGGCCTGCCAGATCGTAGTTCACCCGGGCGACGCTATAAATGTGTCGCGAAAGCGGCCATTGTGCCGAAACCAGGATCTGGTTGATCGGCGAGGTGGACAGCGTGGTCTCGTTCGCTCGTGTGTACCGATACCCGACATTGATGACTTCGCGCGCCGCCGGGCTGAACCCGAAACCAATGCTGGAGCGCACCAACTGGTTGTTGTCGGCATTATATTGGAACGCAGTTTCCTGTGAAAAACCAGCGCCCAGCTTGAAGGACGCGCCCAGGATCAGGTCCGAGTGCTTCGCCTGGTCGAGCGCCTGCCCTTCCGTGATCGTGACGCGCTGCGGCTGGAAATAATACTGCTGCGCGATGACGAAACGCGCGCGCTCGTCGCCCGTCGCCGGGTTGATGAAACGCGAAGTCAGGCCCACCGTCAGACGGTTGGCGTCGGCAATGCGGTCGTTACCCGCGTAAGTATTCGGCGTGTAGATTTCAGCGAGGCTGAAGTCCGACTGGCCGGTGTCGAAGATCGGCGCGAATTCCTGGTTGCGGTACGGCGTGTACACGTAATACAGGCGCGGCTCCAGCGTCTGGATGTAATCCTGCCCGAAAATGCGCACCGAACGGTCGAACACGAGGCCGGTATCGAAGCTGACGGTAGGAATGGATTCCGTCAGGTTCTTCGGCTGGCCTGCGGGGGTGCCGTTGGCCGCACTGCCGATCTCGTTCAGGTCGTAGGACGCGAAGTGATACTGGATCTTCGGCGTGACGAAATAACCCGGCCCGGTGACGCTGTAGCTCAGGTACGGATTGAAAACAACGCGCTGGCCTTCCGTGGAGTCCGCAATGGTCGTCGTAAAGCGCGTGTAATCCGCTTCCGCGCCGTAGTCGAAACCGCCGACGTTGTACTTGTTGTACAGGACGTTCAACTGCGGTTCGCGGGCGTACGGCGAGGTCGCCGGCGGCAACACTTGCCAGCGCTGTTCGTGCGCGAGAATCGACCAAGGCCCGTTGTTGTACGTGACCCCGACTTCCTGCTGATACAGCACCTGCGTACCGTTGATGATCTGGTTCGCGGCGTTGCCCAGGTCTTCCGGATACTGATTGTCCGAGACCTTGTTGTAGTTGATATACGCGCCGAAACCGCCCCCGAAATTCTGCTGGTGCTGGATGTAGATCGCATAGCGGTTCGTATGCGTCTGCAGGTCCTGCGGCAGGAATTCACCGGTGATCGTGCCCGAATAAGTCGGCGACAAATACCGGAACGTCGACTGAATCTGGATGCCGCGCCGTGTCATCAGGCGCGGCGTGACCACCAGGTCGCGATTCGGCGCGATATTGAAGTAATACGGCAACTCGACTTCAAAACCAGTGGTCGAATTCACTGACACCGTGGGCGGCAATATGCCGCTGCGCCGTTCGCTGGTCAGCGGAAACGACAACCACGGGCTCGCGAACACCGGGAAGCCCTGGAAAAACAGCACGCCGTTGTGCGCGACGCCTTCGTTCGCGCCGGTATCGAAGTCGAACGACGTGCCCTTGATGTACCAGGCCGGATCGGTCTCGCACGAACACGCCGTGTAGGTGCCGTGATCGACCTTCGTTTGTTCGTCATCGATCAGGTTTGCGCGCTGCGCGCTGCCCGAGCCGTTCGAAAGGTTGAAGCGGTACTTCGGGTTCGTCATGTAACCCTCGTTCGCCTCCACCTTCAAGTGCGCTTCCGGGCCGATGAACGAATTGCCGTTGCTGAAGATCCTGACATGGCCGTAAGCATCGGCCATGTCGGTGTCCTGGTCGTAATGCAGCGCATCCGACTTGATGACCGATACATTGCGGCGCAATTCGGCCGAACCCTTCGCGGCCATGTCCTGGTCGGCCGTGCCCGTGGTGTGGTCGCCCAGCACAAACGTAGCCGGCTGGTCGCCCTGCTTCAGCGGCCGTTCTTCGAGCTGCGGCGCGAGCCTGAGGCTCCAGGGGTCGCCGAGCGGCTGCGTGTCGGCTGCCGCGCCCGCTAGCTGGGCGTGCGCAAGCGCGGGCATGAGACCCGGCACTGCGATCAATGCCGCGAACAGCCGCCGCCTGCGTGGCCGCGCTTCGCGCAAGAGAACTGGTTTGGAAAACTGTCGTGGCGGCATGTTTGAGTGCTGTTCAATCGCGCTGCGCCCCGCGCTCGACGAGAGCATCCGGGCACAGCCACCGGAACTCGCGCCACCGGAGCTGACGGTTCGCTGCGAACGAAAATGAATCGATCGATGGATGGTCGGGCGATGATCTCGGCCAGCGGCAGCCTTCATGGCCTGCCAAAGGCTTCGCGCCGGGCGCAAACGGAATGCTTAAAAAAGTCGTGGGGTATTATATGGCAAGACGTTTCACCCCTCGAGTTTATGACGCCCAATCCCCCGGATTTTCGCCTTACCCAGCTCCATGACTGGCTTGAAACCTTCGCCGAGCGGTATCGGCTGGATCTTTCCACGCTTGTCCCCGCCTCCACCGATGCCAGTTTCCGGCGCTATTTCCGGCTGGCTGCCGACAGCCAGCATGGCAAGACGCTGATTGCCGTCGATGCCCCGCCGCCCGAGAAGTGCCGCGAGTTCGTGCAAGTGGCCGGCTTGCTGCGCGAAGCCGGCGTGCATGTGCCGCAGATCCTGGAAACGGATTTCGATGCCGGCTTCATGCTGGTGACCGATCTGGGCAAGACGACCTACCTTGCCGTCCTTGATGAAAAGAACGCCCGGCCGCTGATGCGCTCGGCTATCGACACATTGATCAAGTTTCAGCTCACGTCGCGTGAGGGCGTTCTGCCCGCGTTCGACGAAGCGTTCCTGCGTCGTGAAATGGAACTGATGCCCGAGTGGTTCGTGGCGCGGCATCTCGGCCACACGCTGGACACGACCGAACGGCAAGTGCTCGACGATACCTTCAACGTGCTCGTTCAAAGCGCATTGGCGCAGCCACAGGGTTTCATGCTGCGCGACTTCATGCCGCGCAACCTGATGATCAGCGAGCCGAATCCCGGCGTGCTCGATTTCCAGGACGCGGTGTTCGGGCCGTTGACGTACGACATCGCTTCGTTATTGCGTGATGCGTTCGTTAGCTGGGAAGAAGAGTTCGAACTGGACTGCTTCGTGTACTACTGGGAAGGCGCGCGCAAGGCCGGCTTGCCGGTGGATGCGGACTTCGGCGAGTTCTACCGGCAGATCGAATGGATGGGATTGCAGCGGCATATCAAGGTGCTGGGGCTATTTGCGCGGATTTATCATCGCGATGGCAAGCCGCAGTATCTGGCTGATTTGCCGCGGTTTATTGGCTATGCGAGGAAGGTGTCCGAGCGCTACAGGCCGTTGCGGCCGTTTGCGCGGCTGCTCGATACGCTGGAAGGGCGCGCGGTTGATGTGGGATATACGTTTTGATGAGTGCCTTGACTACTGCAATGATTTTCGCCGCCGGACGCGGCGAACGCATGCGTCCGTTGACGGATACCTGTCCCAAACCGCTTTTGAAGGTCGGCGGCAAAGCGCTGATCGTCTGGCAGATTGAACGTCTGGCGGCGGCGGGGTTTGAAGTGATCGTGATTAATCACGCGTGGCTTGGGCGGATGCTGCAATCGAATCTTGGCAACGGTTCGCGCTGGGGCGTCGAGATTCGCTATTCGCACGAGATGCACGCGCTGGAGACGGCGGGCGGGATTGCCAAGGCTTTGCCGCTGCTGGAAACCGAAGGCGAACCGACGATTTTCCTGGCGGTCAGCGGCGACGTGTTCTGCGATTTCGACTACGCGAGTTTGCGCGCCCGCGCGCCGTCGATGGCGCTTGCATCGGAGCCGGCGATGCATCTGGTCATGGTGCCGAATCCGCCGTTTCATACGCTTGGGGACTTCGCGCTCAATCCCAATGGCACGCTTTCGCTCGATGGCCCCGCGCGCTACACGTTCGGCAACATCGGTTTGTACGATACGCGCATGTTTCGCGATCTCGCTCCCAACACGCGGCGAGCGTTGACGCCGTATTACCAGGAGACCGTTGCGGCCGGACGCGCCACAGGCGAGCTGTTCGAAGGACGATGGGAGAACGTTGGGACCGCGGCGCAATTGGAGACGCTGGATCGGGTGTTGCGGAACAGGTAAGCGGAGAGCGTTACGCTGCAGTCCAGGGATCGATGACGTGGACGCCCGTTCCTTCGAAGTCCTTGCCGTTTCGTGTCGCGAGCGCCGCGTCGCGGCTGTGGCAGATCGCGGCGATCTGCGCATCGGGGGAACTGATCGGCCGGCCTTTTGCCTCGCGCTCCGCTACAAGCAAGGCGTATTGGCGGGCGCAATGATCATCGAAAGGCAAAACCTTACCGGCGAGTTCACCCTCGAACATCGATTCGATTGCGCCGCGCAGACTCGATTTGCGTCGACCGTGCGGAAGCCGCGCAACGCCGTAAAACAGTTCGGCAACAGTAATGGACGTGGTTTGCAGATCCTGCATGTTCTGGGCGTCAAGCCACGCCAGCACGTTTTCGTCGGGGTCGGCGCGCATGAGTTCCGACAAGACGTTCGTATCGAGAACGATCATTCCGGAAACTCAGCGGCCCGTGGTTGTTCAGTGCGATCAGGTATTGTCAGCCCTTCGTCTTCAAGGCTCGCAAACCGTTGATGCACGCGGCTGCCGAAACCCGTCAAGTTTGCCTTGCCAGCCAACGCATTTTGCAGGATCACTCGTACCTCCTCCTCCATGGAGCGGCCGTGCCGCGCCGCTTCAACACGAAGCAAAGCCTTTACTTGCTCGTCCAGATTGCGAATTGTCAGCGTTGCCATAGAGTACTCCGAGTGCTGTCATTGACTGCAATGCTAGCACATAATGGACCGGACGGTCGATTGTCGGCAGGCTGAAGTTGGCGCCGTTGAGCAACTCGGCGGCTTGCTGCTATTGATCACTTGGACTTATAGGTTGCATCGTGATCGCGCTCGATGGTCAAAAACCTCAGATAGTCGCCGTCGCGCAATACAGTCGCGCGACGCGCTTGCGTAATCCGAAGGGAATACACCGCGTCAATGCCGCGCGGCGGCTGCACGCTAGTGATCTTTTCCCACTTCAACCCTTGATCCAGATAGACCTGACTCCAGGTCATCTGCAGAAGTTTTTTAACCGTTGCAAGAACGCGCGATGCCTCCGTTTTATCCAACGCGACCCAATTCCGCTGAAAAACAGGACTATTTAGATCCACCTTTACGGGATCGTTTCTCTTCGGCATTTCCCAACTCTTTGAAAATGGTGTCCGGACTGGATTCTTGAGCCGGATTTGCTTGAGCCCAAGCGAAGGCCTCCTGCAAGTCCTCCTGGGCAGTTGCAGCGTGCATCCATGCTTCATTTTCAGGTATGACGAGCGCAGTACGCACCAGCCACACACCGGGTTCGCGCTCTTCTACCAGCACTTGCCGGCCGGCGTATTCCTTTCCAAGCGAAATCTGCCCACTGGCACCGACCACCTTTACGCTGGTTTTAGGGTCTGACAGAGTTGCTCTCATTGAGTACCTACGAAACGTTGACGTAGTTGGTTAGTTTGTTTTTATAGGGCTAGCTACCTTTGTAGCAGTTTCACGCGCCCGCGATTGCTTGAGAAAACGTATGAATCGCATGGTCGCATGATAGCACAACGGCATGAAATATAGATTGGACATCCCCGGCCAGCTCCAGATCGGATCGTTTCGTTGCGAATGTTAAAATCCATGCCTCCTTTGGTCCTACCGCGGCTCCCACCATGTCCGATACCCGTCCCGATACCCTCTTCGCGCTCACCGCGCTGTCACCTCTTGACGGCCGATATGCCGCTAAAACCGAAGCGCTGCGGGACTGGCTGTCCGAATCCGCGTTCATGAAGCATCGCGTGAAAGTGGAAATTCATTGGCTGATCGCGTTGTCGCAAGCCGGTTTCGATGAAATCCCGCGCTTCTCCGACGCCGCCGAAGACTTCCTGCTCCAGCTCGCCGAACGCTTCACCGCTCACGACGCCGCGCGCATCAAGGACATCGAAAAGGTCACGAATCACGATGTGAAAGCCGTCGAATACTGGCTCAAGGAATCCGTGAAAGGCAATGCGGAACTTGAACGCGCGAGCGAGTTCATCCACTTTGCCTGCACCTCGGAAGACATCAACAACACGTCGCACGGCATGATGCTCGACGGCGCGCGTGAACACGTGATCCTCCCTGCGCTGCGCTCGGTGCATGAGCGCCTCGTGAAGCTCGCTCATGCGCACGCCGCGCAACCCATGCTCTCGCGTACGCACGGCCAGCCGGCGAGTCCGACCACGCTCGGCAAGGAAATGGCGAACGTGGCGGCGCGTCTTCAGCAGGCGATCGAACGGATTGCCGAAGTGCCGGTTCTGGCGAAGATGAATGGCGCCGTGGGGAACTACAACGCACACTTATCGGCGTATCCGGAATTCGATTGGGAAGCATTTTCGGAAGCAGTCGTGGAAGACCGGCTGAAGCTGACGTTCAATCCGTACACCATCCAGATTGAACCGCACGACTACATGGCCGAGCTTTTCGACGCCATCTCGCGCGCCAACACGATCCTTCTCGATCTGGACCGCGATATCTGGGGTTATATCTCCGTCGGCTATTTCAAGCAGCGCACGAAGGCGGGCGAGATTGGATCATCGACCATGCCGCACAAGGTCAATCCGATCGACTTCGAGAATTCGGAAGGCAATCTCGGCATGGCGAATGCGCTACTGCGCCATCTCGCCGATAAACTCCCGATCTCCCGCTGGCAGCGCGACCTCACGGACTCAACCGTGTTGCGCAATATTGGCGTGGCGCTGGGTTACTCGCTGCTGTCTTATGACTCGCTGATTCGTGGACTGGACAAGCTTGAAGTCAATGCCGCGCGCTTGAATGAAGACCTGGATAATTGCTGGGAAGTGCTGGCTGAACCGATTCAAACCGTGATGCGCCGATACGGCGTGGAAAATCCCTACGAGCAGTTGAAGGAACTGACGCGCGGTAAAGGCATCACGCGTGAAGGTCTGCAGACGTTTATCAACGGCCTGGCTATTCCCGATGACGCGAAGAAACTGCTTCTCGACATGACACCGGGATCGTATGTTGGGAAAGCCGTGGAACTGGCGAAACGCATTAAGTAACGCGTTTGACTTTGACGACCATGAAAGGCCGTTCAAGTTTTTTGAACGGCCTTTTTTATTGCTGGCCTGACTGGCTGCGACGGTGAAGTGTTCCGTGAAGTTGCTCGGATTGATAACCTGGTGATCTGCAAAAAGCAAAATCACATTGCAGCCCTTGCCACTTCCCGAAGACGTGGATGCTCGCCTGACTAGCGACCGTCGTTCACCTGTTGGATCAGCAAGACTTAAAGGCGGTCTTGTCGGCAACGCTACCGTTGACAACGGCGCTAGATGGTGCTGAGTGAATTTTGAAAAGGTTCGGCGGAAAATATGGCACGGTGCTACCCGTTCGGTTATTCAAAACCCTGTTCACGTGGTCAACCGATGCGTCATCTGTTTCGGCTACTCCCGCACTCTCTAGTGCATCAACGGTAATAGCGAAATAACTCGTGCTCGGACTGGCGCCAAAGTCGTTGAGCTGAACCGCGGAAAGATGATGAAGACCGCTAGAGAGCGGCGTTGATAGTTGCAGCGACCAACCGCCTTGTCCGTTCGCCGCAATCACGCCGAGCAACGTTGCGCCGTCGTACACGTCAATAGTCGCAAAGGGTTCAGCTTTGCCGTTAATCAGGGGTGTCCCACTGGCAATGGTGCCGCCATTCGTTACACCATGCACGTCTGTGATAACTGCCCATGCGCGAACACTTGAGTCGGAAGCCATCGGATGAATCCTTATAGAAAGAAAATCGATGCTTTGCTTACTCGGTGATCCATTTGAAGCGGCGAAAAGCGCTCTTGCCCGACGATGCGCAAGTCAAGGGCATCTTCCTCGCCTCAATAACCCAGGTCTCGAGTCGAGATTTCAAAGTTTCATCGATCGCGCGCCTGGCGAGACATACCGCAATTGAACGGCTAAGTTACTTGCAGGCGACGGCCAAAGCCAGAAGAACGGTGAAATAGCCTGTTGCAAGTCTTGGTTCAAAAAAATATGCGCGCTGCGGCTTCGACAACCCGCCGCCAAGGTGCGAACAGAACCCGCCAAAAACCGGTCAACCGCCATGACTCTGCCTCGCAGGTGCCGTGGTGTTTCAATGAAACTGCTGCAGTGCTTTGATAGCAGACGGTTATCGAAGTCGATTTTTCGCACGGCGGTTTCAAGGGTGAAGTGCAACAGTGGGTTTAGTGTTTAGAGCTTGGAGATTGGCTTGCTGAAGCAAGGGTTGCAGCGAAGACTTCGAACGGAGAATGGAACGCGTGAGTGGCGCGCGGCCGGCTGTTCAGGCTGTCGGCGATCGCGTCGAGTTCGTCCTGACTGTAGACCGATAGGTCCGTGCCTTTAGGCAAATACTGGCGCAGCAACCCATTGGTGTTTTCGCAAGTACCGCGTTGCCAGGGACTGTGCGGGTCGCAGAAGTACACATTCACGCCGGTGGCGGCGGTGAGTTCCTGATGGCGCGACATTTCTTTGCCTTGGTCGTAAGTAAAGCTTTGCCGTAACGGCGCAACAATCGAATTGAGTTTGGCGGAGAAGCCCGCTAGCGCTGAGGCAGCGGTGGCGTCCTCCATCTTGGCAAGCAGCACCAGGCGGCTGGTGCGCTCGACCAGAACGCCGACAGAGGATTGGTTGTTCGCACCCTTGATGAAGTCTCCTTCCCAGTGACCGGGCAGCAGGCGGTCTTCGATTTCGGGCGGTCGCACGTGGATACTGACCATGTCGGGAATCTGTCCGCGCCGGTCTGTGCCCCGCGTGCGTGGCATGCGCGTGCTGTGGCCGTGGCGCAGGCAGGCAATGAGTTGGCGGCGAAGTTCACCGCGCGGCTGAGCATAGATCGCCGTGTAGATGGTTTCGTGCGAGACGTGCTGGGTCGAGTCGGTTGGATACATGCGCTTCAGTGTGCCCGATATCTGCTGGGGCGACCATTTCCACTCAAGCAAGGTGAGCACGATGCGCCAGCAGACGCTTTGCGGGCAAAGCTTGGCGGGGTGGCGCGACGCACTGCGGCGTGCGCTGCAAAGCGCCGCAGCGGGCACCGATGCGTAGCCAACAGAAGAGCTGTTTCGCATTAACTCGCGGCTAATAGTTCCCGGTGAGCGCCCGAGTATGCGGGCCATGGCCCGCATACTCGAACCCTGCAGATGCATGCTTGCAATGGTTAGGCGTTCTTCAGGCTGCAGTTGTTGGTAAGAAGTTTTTTCGGACATCGCGACACCTTATACGAGACAGGTGTTGCAGTTCACTTTTGAGGCCGCCCACTCTATTACTCTCCAGATTGCAAACAATTGTCACACCAGGACTGGCTGGTCCGATTTTTTCGGTGGGAGCACACAAGCAAGCCGAAGTAATTAGGACAATTCTCGTATTTCTTTGGTGTCGACACGGTCAGAATCGCCGCTCCCGGGTCGATGTTTACGCTATCGGCCCTTCCGCGGGCTGGGCGCGCATGGAATGACGCGCGATCAGGAATCCTTATCGATTCTCATCGAAACAGGTAAATATATGACTACAATTCTTCAAACCCCATCTAAAACAGTCATTACATCGGTTGGGCTTGCGGTTGACGGAGGCATTGCCAACAGCACACGCCCGGTCATCACGGGCACGGCGGATGCGGGCACAATCGTCGATATTTACGACGGCGTACGCATGATTGGTACGGCAGTTGTTGCGGCAAACGGAACATGGTCGTTCACACCGCCAGCCGACCTCAAGGCAGGCAAGCACGCGTTCGCCGCGATTTCGGTTAACAGCGACGGCGAATTCGGTCCGTCTTCCACGCCAGTGTCGGTCACGGTGCCGAGCGGTACGCCGGTCACGCCTGCGACGCCGGTAGTCAGCGGCATGACGGACGACGCGGGCCACGTGCTCTCCAATCCAACCAATGACCCGCATCCGAAAATGAACGGCACAGGCGCACCGGGCGACACGATCACCATGTACGACGGTGTGACGCCGGTTGGCACCGCGATCATCGACGGCACGGGACATTGGGTGGTGATGCCGAACAAGGACCTGGCCTCCGGTCCGCACGACTTTTACGTGATCGAAACCAGCCCGGCGGGTGTTCCGAGTGTTCCGTCGGGGCACTATCCGGTAGTGATTGATGCCAGTGTTCCCGTCCCACCCGTCATCACCAGCGCGACAGATTCGGTCGGTCCGGTGCAAGGCCAGATTCCCGCTGGGGGCACGACCGACGACACCCGTCCGGCATTTGCGGGCACGGGCGCGAAAGGAGACATCGTCAAGTTGTATGACGGCAACACGCTGATTGGTTCAGCGATGGTGGATTCGAACGGCACATGGTCGATCAAGCCGGTCAGCGCGTTGGCGAACGGCATTCACGATGTCTACGCCACGGACACAAACACGGCCGGCACAACCAGCGGACAATCCACGCATTTCAAATTCATCGTGGACACCAGCACGCCGGCTAGGCCGCCAAGTCCGACTCTAACCGACGACAACGGCGCGACAATTCCGGCAGGCGGCACGACCACCGACGCCCACCCGCACATCAACGGTACCGGCACGGCGGGCGACACCATCAAGGTGTACGACGGCAGCACGATGATCGGTTCGACCATCATTGGCAGCGACGGCAAATGGTCGTTCACACCGTCGCAGGACCTGGGACCCGGTGTGCATGACATCCGCGTAACCGAGACGAATGCGGCAGGCACGCCGAGCCTGGCGTCCGACCCCGTTCATGTGACGGTTAATATCAGCGCGCCGGCGACACCGGTCATTTATCTGACCGACGACAACGGCGCCATCATTCCCGCGAACAGCACGACGAGCGACAATCATCCGCACATCAACGGTACGGGCACTGCAGGCAACATCATCATGGTGCTCGACAGCGCCAAGCTGATCGGTTCGACTACGGTCGGTGCAAATGGCCAGTGGACGTTCACCCCGTCGAGCTTGAACGACGGCTTGCATGGCCTCCAGGCATATGCAGTGAACGCGGCAGGGATGTTCAGCAACTTTTCCAATGGAATTGTAGTGACGGTTGCCACGAGCGCACCGGCAACGCCTGTCATCTACCTGACCGACGACAATGGCGCCATCATTCCCGCGAACAGCACGACAGCCGATAATCATCCGCATATCAACGGAACAGGCGCCGCGGGCACTACCATCATGGTGCTCGACAGCGCCAAGGTAATCGGTTCGACTACGGTCGGTACGAATGGCCAATGGACGTTCACGCCATCGAACTTGAGCGACGGACTGCACGGCCTTCAGGCAGTTGCGGTGAACGCGGCTGGTACGTTCAGCAACTTTTCCAATGGAATCGTCGTGACGGTCAATACTAGCGTGCCAGCGACGCCTGCCACGCCAACTTTGACAGACGACAGCGGTACGACAATCCCGGCTGGCAGCACGACGAGCGATAATCATCCGCACATCAACGGCACGGGCACGACAGGCGACATCATCACGGTGTATGACGGCAGCACGGTGCTGGGCTCGACCACAATCGGCCCGAACGGTAAATGGACGTTCACGCCGGCGAACATGTCGGTTGGCCCGCACAGCATCAACGTGACGGAAACGAACGCGGCAGGTACGTCGAGCGCACATTCGGGCAGCATCGGCTTCACATACTCGAACGTGGCGCCCTCGCCGGTGATTACATCGGTGGTCGATGCAGTCGGTCCGGTGCAAGGTAACGTTCCGTCGGGCGGCACGACCGACGATACGCGTCCGACCATCTCGGGTACCGGCATTCCGGGCGACACCTTGTACATCTACCTGGCGAATTCGAGTAACTACAACGGCCAGCCGTACGGTGCAGGCGATACCGTTGTCGACGCCAACGGCCACTGGTCCATCAGGCTGAACAAAGACATGCCATCGGGCCTGAACACAATCACCGCGACACAGTTTGCACCGGGCACGGCGCAAAGCGCGGCATCGACGGCTTGGGTGTTGACGGTTGACACGAGCACGCCGGCCACGCCTGCCACGCCAACCCTGACCAACGACAGTGGTGCGGCGATTCCCGCAGGCTCGACGACGAACGACGGCCATCCGCATATCAACGGCACGGGCAAAGCAGGGGACATAATAAAGGTCTACGACAACGGTTATCTGATTGGCTCGACAACCATTGGTGGGGACGGCAAGTGGTCGTTCACGCCGTCGACCGACTTGTCCGGCGGGTCGCATAGCTTGAATGTCATTGAAGTGAACCCGTCAGGAATTTCGAGCGCGGCGTCGAGTGCCGTCAACATTGTGATCAGCACGGTCGCGTTCGCGCCCGCGATTGTCTCCGTGGCAGGAGCGGTGGGCCCTATGACCGGCAACGTAGCACCGGGCGCCATGACCACCGATGGCCAACCGACCGTCACAGGCACGGGCCACGCGGGTGACATCATCAAGCTCTACGACGGCAGTACGCTGTTAGGTTCGACTACAGTCGCCACGAATGGAACCTGGTCCTTCAAGCCGTCTGCAATGCTGGCGAACGGCAACCACAATTTGACTGCTACCGACACCAACGGTGCGGGACAAACAAGCAGTGCATCTGCGGTTTTCGGCTTCGCGACGCAGTACGTTGTGATTACCGGCGCCAAGGATTCCAGAGGAAACGCTATTGCAAAAGGCGGCTCATGCAGCGGACCGGTGACGTTCACGGCGTATGTCGACCCATCGTTTAATGGCTCCCTTGTGGGTGTGTACCTTACCGGTGGCGGGTTTAAAGGCGAAAATATGCTAGGCGCCGATCGCCCTGTCGTCACAAATGGCCTGATCACTTTTACTTTGACAAAGGATTTCTGGAGTGGGCATGGCTTTACCTCTACGTCCGGAAACTTCACTATCGACTTTGCGGTCAATCAGCCAGGGGCGGCGCACCTGTATGCCAGTACATCCTCGGCCCCTTCGGTTGATTGGACTGTTTACGCGAATCTGTCAGGGGTCAGCGCCACCATGCAAGTCATGGCGTCTGACGTTGCTGTTCCAGATCACGGTGATGCGAGCGCGCTTGCCTCGCCGCAACCGGAGCACCACACCGTTGTCAGCCAACACGACGCATTCGTTGGCAAAGCCGCTAACGGCAACGAGACAGTAGACATGAACGCCGATCCTTCAACGTACTTCAAGGAAGCCACAGCACATATTGAAGGTGCGAAGGGCGGTACGATCGACACGCTGCATTTGACGGGCGACCATCAAGTACTGGATCTGACCTCGCTGACGGGTAAAACTGCAGCAGCGAAGATCTCGGGCATTGAAGTGGTGGATCTTGGTGGCCAGCACAATACGCTGAAATTGTCGCTCATCGACGTCCTCAATCTCGGCGAAACGGACTTGTTCCAGAAGGACGGCAAGCAGCAGATGATGGTTCAGGGCAAGGACGGCGACGCGGTGGACGTGTCGAATACGCATATTGCCAATGTGGCTGACGGTGACTGGGAGGCGCACGGCACGGCGGTGGTTGCCGGCGTGACGTACAACGTCTACGAACATACGGGCGCACATACGGAACTGCTGGTTCAGCAAGGCGTGCAGTTCGTCGTGCACTAAGCGTTGAACGTCGGCTTTTTGCTTGCTTGGCGAAGCCGACTGAATAGCAGCAAAGCAACGGCCGTTCTGAGTTTTTCGAACGGCCGTTGCTTTTGTATCGCACCAACCGGCGGAGACGACGTGTCAGTCACATTAGGGCTCACCAGCCCTAGATGGCGTTGCTTACGCCAGTCCAAAACCCGGTGCGCACTGACTCCATAAGCACGCGACCGAAGCAACTGAACGTCCTTTGCTACCGTCTTTAAACATATGGCGCGTTTCGTCAACGACCGAATGTCAATTTTTTTCGCTCCACACGCGCTTCGGCCAACCCCTCCTCTGTGTTCATGAGTTTCTTGTTTAGACAGTGCCATTTGTACGCGGCAAAAGCATGAGGGAATTGACAGCTTGCGTCTGGACTGGACGCGCCGGTCGGTCACAACTCGCGGGATGACTTCTACCTCCAGAGCCGCCCTTTGAACGACGCACACAAAAAAGCCGTTGCGGGATCATGCCTGCAACGGCTTTGTGCTTCGCCTGGTTTCAGGACAGCTGGTTCCTGTTACGAACCAGCTGTCCTGTTTTTCGACTTTGCTCAGTTAATGCACTACGACCTGCACGCCTTGCTGAACCAGCAATTCGGTATGCGCACCCGAATGCTCGTAGACGTTATACGAGACGCCACCCACCACGGCGGTGGCTTCCTGCTGCCACTGACCATCGGCCACGCCCGCAATGTGCGCGTTCGACAGATCCACCGTGTCGCCATCCGACCCGTTGATCATCATCTGCTGCTTACCGTCCTTTACGAACAAGTCCGGTTCGCCCAGATTCAGCACATCGGTCAGCGACAGCTTCACGCTGTTTTCATGGCCGCCCAAGTCGATGACCTCGATGCCCGAGATCTTTGCCGCCGCCGTCTTGCCAGTCAGCGATGTCAGATCGAGCACTTGATGATCGCCTGCCAGATGCAGGGTGTTAACCACCGGTGCAATGCCCGCTGCGTCTACCGGATGAACCGTGCTGCCCTGAATGTGAGCCATCGTTTCCTTGAAGTAGGAGCCCGGATCCATGTTCAGGTCCACCGTGTCGTGTCCGGATGTACCGGTGAAGGCCTGGTGATCGCCAACTGCGACGTGTTGCGGTTGTTCAGACGGCTCCTGATTCGACGTTACAGGCGCAACCTTATTGGAATCCGTTTGCGTTGGATCCGCTACGACTGACGCCGCGTCGGCCTCGTTGGCCGCGACGTTTCGCGTGGCTTGGACAGGGACAACGGGTGGTGTTGTGCCATTTGAAAAGGAATTGCTGTTAACATTCGTATCATAAGTCACGGTGCCACCTGAATTAACTATGAACGGAAATAAACCATCCTGCGTCTGTCCGTTCAGTACTTGCTTCGTGGTAAACGCATGGGTTCCATTGGATAATTTATTCAACATGACGAACCAACTACAGAGACCATTACCAAGGGGAGTATTTAACGGTGTACCGTTCGCTGGTATAACTTTTGTGTCGATTAACCGGCCGTTATCGTAAGTGTATACAGTCGCACCGGGCCGGCCAACCACCTCAAGATATGACTGTCCAAAAGGTCCGGTGACTCCTGAATAGAATCTATACCCCGTAGTATACACATCTCCCCTCGGATTTATCCCCTGGCAATCAATCAGTAGGACCCCTGAAATGTTGGTAACGACAGGAGCCTCAGTAAAACCATACCCCGACGAATACGCGCCGTTTCCTGCGCTATTCTCCACGCGCGCGGTATACGTGTGGTTTCCAGCTCCCACACCAGAATCGTTGAACGTCCAGCTTGTTCCGCTCATGGTCGCGTTGCCGACTTTATTGCCGTCACGATAGACTACCAACGTCTCGCCGCTCTGCAATGTCGAACTCACCGAGCCATGAACTACTGGTGCAGTATCCGACGTCGTGGCGCCCGCCGGAATATTCGCGCCCGACGAGTGATCATTCAGACTTGTGATCTGCACGGTTTCCGTGGGGATCACGGGGCCCGCGGCAATCTCATTGAAGGTGAAGTGATTGGACGTCGGGCCGTTCCCCGCGCTGCTTTCCACCCGCGCTTCGTAGAAGTGGCTGCCCACAACCAGACCCGAGTCCTGATACGTCCAGCCCGTACCTGACACTGTTGCATTGCCCACCTTCACGCCGTCGCGATAAATCACCACCGTCTCTCCAGCCAGCAAGCCAGAAGACAGCGTGCCTTGAACCCCAGGCGAGGTGTCCTTGGTCGAGCCGCCCGAAGGAACGTTGCCAGCCCCCGTATGATCGATCAGGTTCGTGATCACGACCGTCTCCGTAGGGGCCGGGAGGGTCGCGCTACCCTCGCTGAACGAGAAACGGCTAGACATCGGGCCGCTTCCGACGCTGTTTGTCACTCGCGCTTCGTAGTAGTGGCTGCCTTGCCCTACGCCAGAGTCCTGGAACAACCAGCCCGAAGTCGACACCGTCGCGACCCCAACGTAGCTGCCGTCCCTGTACACCGAGACCTTCTCGCCGTCCAGCAAGCTAGAAGACAGCGTGCCCCAAAGTCCAGGCGACGTGTCCTTGGTCGAGCCGCCCGAATAAACGGCGCCGCCCGTCAAATGATCGATCAGATACGATATCGATAGCGTCTCCGTGGGAGTCACGGGAACCGAGCCGGCCTCGGTGAAGTTGAACGTACTGGACGTCGCCACCACAATGCTGGTGGTCTCCACCCTCGCGTTGTAGTAGTGGCTTCCCGCACCCACGCCAGAATCCCGGAGCGTCCAGCTCGTACCCGATACCGTCGCCTGACCGAGCCTATTGCCGTCCCGATAAACAACCACCGTCTCTCCCGCTTGCAAGCCGGTAGCCAGTGTGCCCTGAACTGTAGGCGATTTGTCCGAGGTCGAGCCGCCCGAATATACGTTGCTGCCACTCGTATGGTCGACCAGGTTCGTGATCACGATCGGATCCGTGGGGACGGCGATCTCGCTGAAGGTGAAATGATTCGACGTCGGGCCGTATCCCGCGCTGCTTTCCACCCGCGCTTCGTAGTAATGGCTACCCACAGCCAGGCCCGAATCCTGGAACGTCCAGCCCGTACCTGACACTGTTGCAGTGCCCACCTTCACATTGTCCCGATAAATCACCACCGTCTCTCCCGCCAGCAAGCCAGAAGACAGCGTGCCTTGAACCCCAGGCGACGTGTCCTTGGTCGAGCCGCCTGAAGGAACGTTGCCGCCTGCCGCATGGTCGATCAGGTTCGTGATTACGACCGTCTCCGTGGGGGCCACGGGGGCTGGGGCGATCTCGTTGAAGGTGAAGTGATTGGACGTCGGACCGTATCCCGCGCCGCTCTCCACCCGCGCTTCGTAGAAATGGCTACCCACAGCCAGGCCCGCGTCCTGGAACGTCCAGCTCGTACCTGACACTGTCGCATTGCCCACCTTCACGCCGTCGCGATAAATCACCACCGTCTCTCCCGCCAGCAAGCCAGAAGAGAGCGTGCCTTGAACCCCAGGCGACGTGTCCTTGGTCGAGCCGCCCGAAGGAACGTTGCCGCCCCCCGCATGGTCGATCAGGTTCGTGATCACGACCGTCTCCGTGGGGGCCACGGGGGCTGGGGCGATCTCGTTGAAGGTGAAGTGATTGGACGTCGGACCGTATCCCGCGCTGCTTTCCACTCGCGCTTCGTAGTAGTGGCTACCCACAGCCAGGCCCGAGTCCTGGAACGTCCAGCCCGTACCTGACACCGTCGCATTGCCCACCTTCACGCCGTCGCGATAAATCACCACCGTCTCTCCCGCCAGCAAGCCAGAAGACAGCGTGCCCTGAACCCCAGGCGAGGTGTCCTTGGTCGAGCCGCCCGAAGGAACGTTGCCGCCCCCCGTATGGTCGATCAGGTTCGTGATCACGACCGTCTCCGTGGGGGCGGTGACTACAGCATAGGTAAACGAAACGCTGGCCGAATGCGCGCTTTGTGTGCCCGCCAGGTTCGTCTCCGTCACGTTGATGCTGTGCGAGCCCTTCGAGAGATCCGACGACGGCGTGAACGTCCATTGACCATTCGAGCCTACCGTGGTCGAGCCCAGCACGGTGCTGCCGTCATACACTGTGATGATGTCGCCCGCCTTGCCTGTGCCGCTGATGTGCGGATGGCCCTCGTTGGTCGTGCTGCCCGCCGGAATGGTCGCGCCGTTGTCATCCGTCAGTAAAGGTGCGGCAGGTGTAGCCGGCGTGGTGGTGTCGACCGTGAAGCTCCATACGGGCGACCAACCGGACACAAGTTTCCCCATCGCAACGACAGAATGTGCGCCATTGGACAAATTCGTGGCTGACTGAAACGTCCACTGCCCCAATGCATTCACGACGACCGATCCGAGAAAATTGTTCCAGTTGTCTCCCACCGTCACCACATCGCCCGGCACGCCCGTGCCGTGGAACACCGGACGCGGATCGTCCGTTACGCCACCTTGCGCGATGTTGCCCTGGATCGGCCCGACCGAATCGACTATCGACGTGATCACGGGAAGCGCCAGCGACGGATTGACCGAGAAGGCAGTCGACGCGGAATGCGCGCTCGACGTGCCCGCCGCATTCGTTTCCGTCACATTGATGCTGTGCGAGCCCGCCGACAGGTCCGTCGTTGGCGTGAACGTCCAGGTGCCGTTTCCTGCTACCTTGACCGAACCGAGCAACGTACTGCCGTCGTACACCTTGATGATGTCGCCCGCTACGCCCGTGCCGTTGATGTGCGGATGTGCATCGTAGGTCGCGCTTCCCGCGGGAATCGCGTTGGCGTTGTCGTCCGTCAGGCTCGGTGCGGCGGGCGTGGCCGGCGTGCCGGCGGCGATCACCACGCTGATTGCGCCCGACGCCGCGCTCGGCGTGCCTGCTGCGTTCACGTCCACCACCGTGATGCTGTGCGTGCCGTTGGACAGGTCCGTGCTCGGCGTGAATGACCACTTGCCGTCGCCACCCACCGTGGTCGAGCCGATTTCGGTGCCGTTGTCGTACACCTTGATGACATCGCCCGCAACGCCTGTGCCGTTGATGTGCGGATGAGCGTCGGCCGTCGTGCTGCCAGCCGGAATCGCCGCACCGCTGTCGTCCGTCAGGGTCGGCGCAGCTGGCGTGGTTGGCGCGTTGGTGATGATATTGATCGACCAGGCGTTCGACGATCCGCTTTGCGCCAGTCCGTTGCCGATCTGGGTAGCCGTCATGACGTGCGTACCGTCCGACATTGCCGGTGAAGCTTTAATGGACCAGTGACCGGTGGCGTCGACTACGGTGCTGCCGCATGCCGTGCCGTTCTGGTAGATAGTGACCGTGTCACCGATCACGCCCGTGCCGCTGATCGTGGGCTGGTTGCCGTTGGTCGCGCTGCCGGACGGGATTGTCACGAGGTCGGCGGAAGTCCCCACTGTATCGAGTACGTTGGTGATAACCGGTGCAGGCGTGGTATTCGGGACGATCTGAATATTCACTACGTTAGACGACGCGCCAACGTTGCCGTGGCTGTCCTGGGGAATCGCCGCGAAGTTATGCGTTCCGGCCTTCAGCGCGACGGTGGGCGTGAACGACCAGTTGCCATCTGCGCCCGCGAGTGCCGTACCGAGAAGCCGGATGCCGTCATAAACACTGACGATGTCCCCGGCGTCCGCTGTACCTTTGATGACCGGCGTAGTGCTGGTGGTCGAGCCACCGCTCACCGCCAAGCCAACAGACGAAATAACGGCCGCGGATGGCGGTAATGTCTGGAGTGCCATGTTTTTCCCTTTTTGTGTAGTGAAATGAGAGGAGCCAGCGTTGAACCAATTGATGCGAGACAAACCGACCGCCCCGAAAGACAAGTAGGGCAACTGAGTACCCGTGAGTTTCCGGCGCGTCGTCGCGCGATCTTGACGATTACGGCGAGGAGTACCTACACGAAAATTCCTAAATGCAGCCCGCCGCAGGGATAATCCGCAGGGCAACCGCACTGAAGGTTAAATTTCTATTCATTCAGCAGTCGAGCGGTTTTAACAGCAGAATCGAAGTGCCGGACTCGCGGAAAGACTTGCACCTCCAGGATCGTGCCCGGCAAGGCGCACCAATAAAAAAAGCCGTTGCGGGGGCATTCCCGCAACGGCTTTGTGCTTCGGTTGGTTTCATGACCGCCGATTCCTGTTGCGAATCAGCAGCCCTGTTTGAAACTTTGCTTAGTTATGCAATGCGACCTGCACGCCTTGCTGAACCAGCAATTCGGTATGCGCACCCGAATGCTCGTAGACGTTGTACGTCGCACCGCCAACCACTGCCGTGCCGTGCACCGCCCATTCGCCGTCAGCCAGACCGGCGATATGCGTGTTCGACAAGTCCACCGTGTCGCCTTCCTTTCCCTGAACCATCATCTGCTGCTTGCCGTCCTTCTGGAACAGGTCGGTTTCGCCCAGATTGAGCACGTCCGTCAGGGACAGCTTCAGCGCGTTGTGCTGACCACCCAGATCCACCGCTTCAATACCTGAAATCTTTGCCGCTGCGGTTTGACCCGTCAGCGAACTCAGATCCAGCACTTGGTGACCGCCCGACAAGTGCAAGGTGTCGATGGCGCTACCACCCGCACCCTGAATATGCGCGGTGCTTTCCTTGAAGTAGGAAGCCGGGTCCGCGTTCAAGTCCACCGTCTCATTGCCATTGGCAAGCTTACCCACGAACGCGTCGTGCTCGCCGACAACCGTATGGTGATTGGTTTGCGTCGCGGATTGATTCGCATCACCAACCAACGCCGCTTGCGATGAGTCGTTAGCGTGGACAGCCGGGTCGAAGGTCGCGAAAACCTTACCCACCGCAATTGCAATGGCGCTCGACGATGAACTCGTCCCGCTTGGAGCGATCTCGGTTATCGAGATACTGTGCGACCCGCTAGCCAGATCGCTCGACGGCTTGAAGGTCCAATGGCCGCTGGAATCGACCGTGGTCGACCCAATGAGCGTTGATCCGTCGTACACCTTGATCACGTTGCTAGGCGCACCTTTACCGCTGATGTTTGGATGCGCATCGGTCGTCGTGGTGCTTGCCGGAATCGCCGCGCCGTTGTCGTCAGTCAAGGTCGGTACGGCAGGCGTCACCGGCACGGTGGTGTCGACCGTGAAATTCCATACGCCCGACCAAGTGCCCGCAAGTTTCCCCAAGGCAATGACAGAATGTATGCCGTTGGACAGATTCGCGGCTGGCTGCAACGTCCACTGACCTGATGCATTGACCACTACCGATCCGAGGGTTGCGTACCAGCCGTCTGCGATCGTCACCACATCACCCGGCACGCCCGTGCCATGAAACACCGGACGCGGATCGTCCGTTACGCCGTCATGCGCGATGTTCCCTTGAATCGGCCCGACCGAGTCAGCTATCGACGTGATCGCGGGGAAAATCAACGATGGATCAACCGAGAACGCAGTCGACGCAGAATGCGCGCTCGAGGTTCCCGCCGCATTCGTTTCCGTCACGTTGATGCTGTGCGAACCCGCTGGCAGATTCACCGGCGTGAATGTCCATTGGCCATTCGAGCCGATCGTGGTCGAGCCCAGCAACGCGCTGCCGTCGTACACCTTGATGATGTCGCCCGCTACGCCCGTGCCGTTGATGTGCGGATGTGCGTCGTAAGTCGTGCTGCCTGTAGGAATCGTGTTGGAGTTGTCGTCCGTCAAAGTTGGGGCGGCGGGCGTTGCCGGCGTGCCCGTCATGATCACCACACTGGTTGCGGCCGACGCCGCGCTCGACGTGCCAGCCAGATTCACGTCTACCACCGTGATCCGGTGTGCGCCATCGGACAGGTCCGCGGACGGCGTGAACGACCACTTGCCGTCGCTACCCACCGTGACCGAGCCGATTGCCGTGCCGTTGTCGTAGACCTTGATGAGATCGCCCGCTTTGCCCGTGCCGTTGATGTGCGGATGCGCATCGGCTGTCGCGCTGCCCGCCCAGATCATCGCGCCGTTGTCGTTCGTCAGGGTCGGTGCGGCAGGCGTCGCCGGCGTGCTGGTGTCAACCGTGAAGTTCCAGCCGGCGTTCCAGCCGGAGACGAGCTTCCCTACCGCAACAATCGTGTGTGACTTGTCGGCGAGATTCGTGGCTGACTGAAACGCCCATCGCCCCGAGGCATTGACGACTGCCGATCCGAGAGCATTGGTATAGTTGTCCCATACCGTCACCACGTCGCCCGGCAGGCCCGTGCCATAAAACACCGGACGCGGATCGTCCGATACGCCGCCTTGCGCGATGTTCCCTTGAATCGGCCCGACCGAGTCGAAGACTGACGTAATCGCGGGAATACCCATCGATGAATCGACGGAGAAGGTAGCAGACGCAGAATGCGCGCTCGACGTGCCCGCAGCATTCGTTTCCGTCACGTTGATGCTGTGCGAACCCGCTGGCAGATTCACCGGCGTGAATGTCCATTGGCCATTCGAGCCGATCGTGGTCGAGCCCAGCAACGCGCTGCCGTCGTACACCTTGATGATGTCGCCCGCTACGCCCGTGCCGTTGATGTGCGGATGTGCGTCGTAAGTCGTGCTGCCTGTAGGAATCGTGTTGGAGTTGTCGTCCGTCAAAGTTGGGGCGGCGGGCGTTGCCGGCGTGCCCGTCATGATCACCACACTGGTTGCGGCCGACGCCGCGCTCGACGTGCCAGCCAGATTCACGTCTACCACCGTGATCCGGTGTGCACCATCGGACAGGTCCGCGGACGGCGTGAACGACCACTTGCCGTCGCTACCCACCGTGACCGAGCCGATTGCCGTACCGTTGTCGTAGACCTTGATGAGATCGCCCGCCTTGCCCGTGCCGTTGATGTGCGGATGCGCATCGGCTGTCGCGCTGCCCGCCCAGATCATCGCGCCGTTGTCGTTCGTCAGGGTCGGTGCGGCAGGCGTCGCGGGCGTGCTGGTGTCAACCGTAAAGTTCCATGCGACGGTCCAGCCAGGCACAAGCTTCCCCAGCGCAACAGCATAGTGTTCGCCGTTGGACAAATTCGTAGCGGGCTGAAACGCCCATCGCCCCGATGCATTGACCACCACCGAACCAAGAGGATTCGTCCAGTTGTCCCATACCGTCACCACGTCGCCCGGCACACCCGTGCCGTAAAACACCGGGCGCGAATCGTCCGATACGCCGCCTTGCGCGATGTTCCCTTGAATCGGCCCGACCGAGTCAACGGCTGACGTGATCGCGGGAATGGCCAACGACGGATCAACCGAGAAAGCGGTAGATGCAGAATGCGCGCTCGACGTGCCTGCGGCATTCGTTTCCGTCACGTTGATGCTGTGCGAACCCGCTGGCAGATTCGCCGGCGTGAACGTCCATTGGCCATTCGTGCCGACCGTGGTCGAGCCCAGCAACGTGCTGCCGTCGTACACTTTGATGATGTCGCCCGCTACGCCCGTGCCGTTGATATGCGGATGTGCATCGTAAGTCGTGCTGCCTGCGGCGATCGCGTTGGAGTGGTCGTCCGTCAGCGTCGGTGCGGCGGGCGCGGCCGGCGTCGTGGTATCGATCGTAATCGTCCACGTGTTCGATGACGCGCTTTGGTCTTGTCCGCTGGCAAATTGAGTTGCCGACATGGCGTGCACGCCGTTGCTCAAGGCGCCGGAAATCGTCACCGACCAATGACCTGTTGCATCCACGATCGCGCTACCGCAACTGCTGCCATTCTGAAAGATGTACACCGTGTTACCGGCCGTACCCGTGCCGCTCACCGTAGGATGCGAGTCGTCCGTTACGCCGTTGTTTGGAATCGTGCCCTGGACAGGACCGACCGCGTCCACCACGTTGGTGATCACAGGCGGCAACGCCAGGTTCGAATAGGTGAATCCGATGCTGCCCGAGTGCGCGCTCGCCGTACCCGCCGCGTTCGTTTCCGTCACGTTGATGGCGTGCGAGCCGACCGGCAGATTCCCCGGCGTGAACGTCCATTTACCATTTGTGCCGATCGTGGTCGAACCCAGCAACGTGCTGCCGTCGTACACCGTGATGATGTCGCCCGCCTTGCCCGTGCCGTTGATACGCGGATGGTTGTCGTTCGTCGTGGTGCCTGCCGGAATCGCCGCGCCGTTGTCGTCAGTCAAAGTTGGTGCGGCAGGCGTCGCCGGCGTGGTGGTGTCGACTGTGAAATTCCATACGCCCGACCAACTGCCCGCAAGTTTCCCTATGGCAACGACAGAATGGATGCCATTGGACAGATTCGCAGCTGGCTGAAACGTCCACTGCCCCGACGCATTGATCACCACCGATCCGAGGATTGTGTACCAGCCATCCCCTACCGTCACCACGTCGCCGGGTACGCCTGTGCCGTGAAACACCGGGCGCGGATCATCCGTTACGCCGCCTTGCGCGATGTTCCCTTGAATCGGCCCGACCGAGTCGGCTATCGACGTGATCGCGGGGAAAATCAACGACGGATCGACCGAGAAAGCAGTTGACACAGAATGCGCGCTCGACGTGCCCGCCGCGTTCGTTTCCGTCACGTTGATGCTGTGCGAACCCGCTGGCAGATTCGCCGGCGTGAACGTCCATTGGCCATTCGAGCCGATCGTGGTCGAACCCAGCACCGCGCTGCCGTCGTACACCTTGATGATGTCGCCTGCTACGCCCGTGCCGTTGATGTGCGGGTGCGCATCGTAAGTCGCGCTGCCTGCGTGAATCGCGTTGGAGTTGTCGTCCGTCAGGGTCGGCGCGGCGGGCGTCGCAGGCGTGCTCGCTGCAACCGTGACCGCCCACGCCGCCGATGCTGCACTTTGCGCCGCGCCCGGTGCAAACTGCGTCGCGGTGATCGTGTTGAGTCCGAGCGGCATGCCCGTGTTCAACCTGATAGACCAGTGGCCGCTGGCGTCTACAACCGTATCGCCCGCACCGTAAGTCTGGCCGCCGTAGTTGCTCGAATTTGCCAGGAACACATACACCGTGTCGCCCGGAATGCCCGTGCCGGAGATGGTCGGTCGCGCATCTTCGGTCGTGCCACCCGATGGAACATTGCCTTGCGCCGTACCGGCTGTTCCAATGACGCTTTCGATGACCGGCGGTGCCTGCACCACCGGAGCCACCACCGGAATGGATGCCGAAACTGGCGTGGACATTTGTCCGGACGCACCGGTGGCGTCAATCGCGAGAGCGGTGAACTGGTGCACACCGCTGCTCATGTTACTGGGCGGCGCGAACGTCCAGTTGCCGTACATCTCGGCGCCGGCAGTACCGATCAGGCGCACGCCATCGAAGATCTCGACACTGCTGTGGGGCTCCGCCGTACCCACGATCGCGGGCTTCGCGCTGTTCGCCGTGCCGCCAAAGATTGCCGTGCCGACCGACCTGATAGTCGCCTGGTTCGAGTTTTGTGCTTGATTCGCCATTTAGTTGATCCTGTCTGCTTGAAACACTGATGAAACGCTGGAGCGGCGATGCCCCTCGCCGCCCACGTCAAAGGCCGACGCGTGACGTCGCCCTTTGGAGGTAGATTTTGCGCGGCGCAGCAAAAATCACATACCAGAGCATTCCTAAATACATTGGCCAAAAAAGAGTGATCAGACGCAAAGGCTCAAGGGGGGGTCTGTGTGATGTTTATTAACAGCATCAAAGTGCCGTTTTGGACTCAGCGGATTGGACCGGCATGACTCGCGGGATGAGTTATGTCTGCAGGACAGCGCTCGCCCGACGCACGTAAAAAAACCGTTGCGGGATTGCTCCCGCAACGGCTTCGTGCTTTATCAGCTTTCAGAGCGCCCGTTTTTTGTTTCGAATCAACCGGCCGTTCTGTCTGAGACTTGGCTTAGTTATGCAATGCGATCTGCACGCCTTGTTGAACCAGCAACTCAGTGTGCGCGCCCGAATGCTCGTACACGTTGTACGTCACGCCGCCAACTACAGCGGTGCCTTCAGCTTGCCACTGACCGTCAGCCACGCCGGCAATGTGCGCATTCGACAAGTCCACGGTGTCGCCATTCGAACCGTTCACCATCACTTGCTGGTGTCCATCCTTCACGAACAGGTCCTGTTCGCCCAGGTTCAGCACGTCCGAGAGCGACAGCTTCAGGTGGTTCTCGTGACCGCCGAGGTCGATCACTTCAATACCCGAGATCTTCGCTGCCGCAGTCTTGCCCGTCAGCGAGGTCAGATCCAGCACTTGATGGTCGCCCGTCAGGTGCAGGGTGTTGACGGCAGGGGCCGTGCCTGCGGGTTCAGTTGGGTGCGCCGTGCTGCCTTGAATGTGCGCGGTCGATTCCTGGAAGTACGAGGTCGGATCCACGTTCAGGTCAAATGTGTCATGACCGCTTTTACCCGTGACGGCGTCATGGTCATTGACAGTGACATGAGCGAGTGGTGTTTCCGTAGCCGCTTGTTCCGCAACCGGAGTCAGCAGCGCGTCTTCGCCGGTATGCGTACCGTTGGCTACGTCATGACTGGCGTTCGGGTCGTACACCGCCTTCAACGCATTTGCTGCATAGCCAGACGGTAAAAGTGCTGGGTTCGTATCAGCGGTCACAGGCTGGGGCGCCGCAAGCAGTTGGGCAGCAGTCTCTATAGCGACCACATATGTGGTTGTCTCGCCCGCCAGCCTGCACGTGAAAACAAACACATTGGCGAGTCCACTTTTAAAGAGTGCATTGTCTACGCTTATGTCAACAAATCCGTTTTGCAATGATATGTCACGGACCAGAGTCGTTAAGTAATTCCCATTCGGATCATACACTTGACATGTCCACAAAACAGACTTGCCGTTAACGCTTGATGGAAAAAAGTAAGAACCGGCGATTTTTGAGTTATATAACATCAACCCGGTCGAGCTGGTACCCACAGCATACGACTTATACGCGGGCGCGGAAGAAGGACCAAACAGATTCGCTGGCGGCAAAATCGAGCTTGTTTGCGTATACGCAAAATTACCCGAATGCGCGCTTGACCCCGCCAGATTCGATTCGACCACGCTTATGCTATGCGCGCCGGTGGCAAGATCGGTAGACGGTGTAAATGTCCAGGTACCATTTGCACCAACCGTGGTCGACCCAATTGCGGTCTGACCGTCGTACACAGTGATGGTATCGCCGGCAGTTCCCGTTCCGCTGATGTGCGGATGACCGTCGGTCGTCGAGCTGCCCGCGGGAATTGCCCCCCCCATGTCGTCGGTCAAGGAAGGAATCGCTGGCGTACCAGGTATCGGCATGACAATAACGGTTGCGCTAGCCGAATGGTCGCTAGCCGTGCCCGCTGCATTCGTTTCCGTCACATTGAAGCTGTGCGTGCCGGCCGGCAGGTCCGTTGACGGTGTGAACGTCCACGTGCCGTTTGCGGCTACCACAGTTGAGCCCAGCAGCGTGCTGCCGTCGTACACCATGATCGTGTCGCCTACCGTGCCCGTGCCCGAGATATGCGGATGAGCGTCGGCCGTGACGCTGCCTGCGGGAATGGTATGGCCGTTGTCGTCCGTAAAGACGGGTGCGGCTGGCGTGGCAGGCTTGCTGGTGTTGATCACCACGTTGACCGCAGCCGAAGCCGCGCTCGACGTACCGGCCGCATTCACTTCTACCGCCGTGATGCTGTGGATGCCGTCAGCCAAATCCGTGGTAGGCGTGAACGACCACTTGCCGTCATCGCCCACCGTGGTCGAGCCGATCACCACGCCGTTGTCGTACACCTTGATGATGTCGCCAGCCGTGCCCGTGCCCGCGATGTGCGGATGCGCGTCATTCGTCGCGCCGCCAGCAGGAATGGTGACGCCGCTGTCGTTCGTCATGACCGGTGCGGACGGCGTAGCCGGCGTGCTGGTGTCGATCACCACGTGAATGGGATTGGACGCCGGGCTCGGCGTGCCCGCCGGGTTCGTCTCAATTACCGTGATGTCATGCGCGCCCGGGCCCAGGTCCGGCGACGGCGTGAACGACCACTTGCCGTCTCCGCCCACCGTGGTCGAACCGATTGGCACGCCATTGTCGTATACCGTGATGGTGTCGCCCGCCGTGCCATTGCCGTTGATGTGCGGATGCGGGTCGGCCGTGGTGCCACCGGCAGGAATCGCCTTGCCGCTGTCGTCCGTCATGGACGGGGTGCTCGGCGTAGACGGCGTGCTGGTGTTGATCACCACGCTGGTTGCATTCGAAGCCGCGCTCGGCGTACCCACCGCGTTCACTTCGACCACCGTGATGCTATGCGTGCCGTCGGCCAGGTTCGAAGCCGGCGTGTACGTCCATTTGCCGGTTCCGTCCACCGTGGTCGATCCGATCAGCGTGCCGTTGTCGTACACCTTGACAATGTCACCAGCGACTCCCGAGCCGTTGATGTGCGGATGTGCGTCTGCGGTCGCGCTGCCAGCCGGAATGGCTGCACCGAGGTCGTTCGTCAAGCTCGGCGCAGCTGGCGTAGCCGGTACGCTGGTGTTGATCACCACGTTGATGGGAGTTGAAGCCGCGCTCGGCGTACCGGCCGCGTTCACGTCCACCACGGTAATGCTGTGCGAACCGTTCGACAGGTCCGTGGCCGGCGTGAACGACCACTTGCCGTCACCGCCCACCGTGGTCGAACCGATCACCACGCCGTTGTCGTACACCTTGATGATGTCGCCAGCCGTGCCCGTGCCCGCAATGTGCGGATGCGGGTCGTTCGTTGCGCCGCCAGCCGGAATGGTAGCGCCGCTGTCGTTCGTCATGACCGGCGCGGACGGCGTAGCCGGCGTGCTGGTGTTGACCGTGATGCTGATTGGGTTCGAAGGCGCGCTCGACGTGCCCGCCGCGTTCACGTCAACCACCGTGATGCTGTGCGCGCCATCGGTGAGATCCGTGGTCGGCGTAAATGTCCACGTACCGTTTCCTGCCACCTTGGTCGAACCGATCAGGGTGCCGTTGTCGTACACCTTGATGATGTCGCCGGCAACGCCCGCGCCATTGATGTGCGGGTGCGCGTCTGCCGTCGTGCTGCCGGCCGGAATAGCCACGCTGCTGTCGTTCGTGAGGGTAGGCGTGGCCGGGGTGGCCGGCGTGCTGGAGTTGATCGTGACGCTGATCGGGCTCGAAGCTGCGCTCGGTGTGCCCGCTACGTTCACATCCACCACCGTGATGCTGTGCGTGCCGTTGGACAGGTCTGTCGACGGTGTAAACGTCCATTTGCCCGTTCCGTCCACCGTGGTCGAGCCAATCAGCGTGCCGTTGTCGTAAATCTTGATGATGTCACCGGCGGTGGCCGTACCGCTCATGTGCGGATGTCCGTCAACCGTCGTGCTGCCGGCCGGAATGGCTCCGCCGAGATCGTCCGTCAGGGTCGGCGCCGCGGGGGTTGCCGGAACGCTCGTGTTGACCGTGATGGTGGTCGGGAGCGAAGCCGGGCTCGGCGTACCCGCTGCGTTCACGTCTACCACCGTGATGCTGTGCGTGCCCACAGACAGGTCCGTGCTCGGTGAGAACGTCCACTTGCCGTTTCCGCCAACCGTGGTCGAACCGATTTCCGTGCCGTTGTCGTACACCTTGATGATGTCACCGGCAACACCCGTGCCGCCGATGTGCGGAACGGTGATGGCCGTGGTGCTGCCGGACGGAATGGTCACGCCGCTGTCGTTAGTCAGGATGGGGGCAGGAGGAGCCGCCGGCGTGCTGGAGTTGATGACCACGTTGATCGGGCTCGACGCCGCGCTCGGCGTACCCGCCGCGTTCACGTCAACCACCGTGATGCTGTGCGTGCCGTTGGACAAGTCCGTGGACGGCGTGAACGACCATTTGCCGTCTGCGCCTACCGTGGTCGAACCGATCACCACGCCATTGTCGTACACCTTGATGGTGTCGCCTGCCGTGCCCGTACCATTGATATGCGGGTGTGCGTCGGCCGTGGTGCTGCCAGCCGGAATTGAAACGCCGCTGTCGTTCGTCATGGTCGGCGCGGGAGGCGTAGCCGGCGTTGTGGAATTGATCACGACGTTGATGGGTGCCGAAGCCGCGCTCGGCGTACCGGCCGCGTTCACGTCCACTACAGTGATGCTGTGCGAACCGTTGGACAGGTCCGTGGCCGGCGTGAACGACCACTTGCCGTCACCGCCCACCGTGGTCGAACCGATCACCACGCCATTGTCGTACACCTTGATGATGTCGCCAGCCGTGCCCGTGCCCGCGATGTGCGGATGCGCGTCTGCTGTGGTGCTGCCAGCGGGAATTGCAACGCCGCTGTCGTTCGTCATGGTAGGTGCAGCGGGCGTAGCCGGCGTGCTCGTGTCGATCACGACATGAATGGGATCAGACGCCGGGCTCGGCGTACCCGCCGGGTTCGTTTCGACGACCACGATGTCATGCGCGCCCGGGCCCAGGTCCGGCGACGGCGTGAACGACCAATTGCCGTCTCCGCCAATGGTGGTCGAGCCAATTACCGTGCCGTTGTCGTACACCGTGATGGTGTCGCCCGGCGTGCCCTTGCCGTCGATGTGCGGATGCGGGTCGTTCGTGGTGCCGCCGGCAGGGATCGCCTTGCCATTGTCGTCCGTCATGGACGGGTTGCTCGGCGTAGCCGGCGTGGTGGTGTCGATAATGATCGACCAGGTATTCGACGACCCGCTTTGCGCCAGTCCGTTGCCAACCTGGGTTGCCTGCATTACATGCGCGCCGTTCGACAGTGCCGGTGAGACATTGATGGACCAATGACCGGTGGCGTCGACCACGGCGCTGCCGCATGCCGTGCCGTTCTGGTAAAGGGTGACTGTGTCGCCAATCACGCCCGTGCCGCTAACGGTGGGCTGGGCGCCATTGGATGCGCTGCCAGACGGAATGCTTACGAGATCGGAAGAAGTTCCCTTGGTATCGAGCACGTCGGTGATGACCGGTGCAGGCGTGGAATTCGGGGCAATCTGGATACCCACGACGTTCGACGACGCACCAAAGTTGCCGTGGCTGTCTTGTGGAATTGCCGCGAAGTTATGCGCGCCGGCCTTCAGCGCCACGGTGGGCGTCAACGTCCAGTTGCCATTTGCGTCGGCGAGCGCCGTGCCAATCAGCCGGACGCCGTCATACACGCTGACGATGTCACCAGCGTCTGCCGTACCTTTGATAACCGGCGTGGTGCTGGTGATCGAGCCGCCGCTGATAGCCGACCCGACAGACGAAATGACGGCTGCAGATGGCTGCATTGTTTGGAGTGCCATATTCTTACCTTTTAGTACAGTGAAATAAGAAGGGCCGACGTTGACCCACTTGACGCGAGACAAACTGACCGCCCAAAAAAGACGAGTCGGACAACCGGATAGCAAGGGGTTTCCAACGCGCGAATGGGCGATTCTGACTGCTTAGGCAAGGTGTACCTACAGGAATAGTCCTAAATGCAGCGTGCTGCAGGCGGCAATCCAACACCCTTGCCCCCTCTGCAATTTTTGAAAAAATAGTTTCAGAATATTCATCATCTAGGATGCTTGATATCTTGGTCGCGTTCGACGATATAGGAGCCGCGTGCAACGTTCCAGCACAACGCTGAAACGCTCAATTTCTCACCGTCATGATCGATTTGCGACAAGTCACTGGATTAATCTTTTTGAATTTTGGCATCCTGAATAAATACGGGCATGCAACGACGCAACCGCATACAAAGACGGCGTCATGACTTTCTAGTAGCAAACGAGTGGAATTGGACCGAAGCTGAAACAATCAGCAGTTGACTGCCTCACGCAGAGCAAACCGAAGCAAACGAAAATTCATTACTTCGGACACGGGAAGCAGGCTCAGCATTGCACTGAGCCTGTTTTGCTTCAGAATTGCCGCGCAGAGTTGCTTTGAAACACGACTAAAGCACACGCCCTCATAAATCAGGCACGCCCGTTTTTCATTTCATTGACGACCGTGTCCACGATCTTTTCAGGCGCCCACGCCACGTCCACCTCAATGGCCTCGTCGGGCCCCGGTTCTTCTAATGTATCGAGTTGGCTCTGCAACAACGCGGGGTCGAAGAAATGACCCTTACGGGTCTTGATGCGCTCTTTCAGTAACTCCGCCGACCCCTTCAAATAGACAAATGTCACGTCCTTGTCGCCATCGCGAAGAATATCCCGATAGACCCGCTTCAAAGCCGAGCATGCATACACGTGCGTTATGCCATCCGCCTGCTTCGCGACAATTGAAGCCCGGATGGCGTTCAGCCACGGCCAGCGATCATCGTCCGTCAGGGGAATGCCCTGATGCATCTTGTCCTTGTTGGCCTGGCTATGAAAACTGTCGGCATCGGCGAAATCGCACTTCAGCCGGTCGGCCAGCATCTCGCCTATCGTGGTTTTGCCACTTCCGGACACGCCCATCACGATCAATATCATCAGAATCTCCTTACACGACCGTCGCAAGCGCGAAGGTCAAGCCTAAACCCATGAGGGAAATGATCGTTTCGCAAAGCGACCACGTCTTGAATGTCTGACCTACGGTCATGCCGAAATACTCCTTGACGAGCCAGAAGCCTCCGTCGTTCACGTGCGAGAAAATCAACGATCCGCTACCCGTGGCAAGCACCAGCAATTCAGCGCTGACCGCGCCGTGCGACGCCGCCGCTATAGGCGCCACAATCCCGCATGCCGTGGTCATTGCAACGGTGGCCGAGCCCGTGGCCAGGCGGATCAGAGCCGCCACGAACCAGCCAAGCAGCAGCGGCGACAAATGGGCAGCCGACGCGCTCGCAATCAGTTGCTGCGATATCCCGCTTTCGCGCAGCACATTCCCAAAGCCGCCGCCGGCGCCCACGATCAACGTGATGCCCGCAATGGGCGCGAGGCAATCGCCGCAAAACTTCTGAATTTGTTCCCGATTGAAGCCACGCGAAGCGCCGAAGGTCCAGAAACTAAACAAAACGGCGATAAGCAATGCAACGTCTGCGTTGCCTACAAACTTCAACAAGCTATTCGGCAGCGACTTGGGCGTGAAAACCAGATCCGCCCAGCTTCCAATCAGCATGAGGATCACAGGGAGCAAGATGGTCAGCAACGTGATTCCGAATCCCGGCAACTCGCGCGCTTCGCTTTCCTTGCCCGAGTCGACAAACTGCGCCGCGAGCGGATTGTGTTCGGGCAGTTGGATGCGTTTGCTGATCAGCAGCGCAAACAGCGGACCCGCGACAACCGCGGTTGGAATGCCGATTATCAGCCCGTATGCAATCGTGCGACCGATGTCCGCGTGGTATGCCTGCACCGCAAGCATCGCGGCGGGGTGCGGAGGGATGAGTCCGTGCACGACCGACAGCCCGGCGACCATGGGCAATCCAATCAGCAGCAGCGACTTGTTGGTTCGTTTCGCGACGTTGAACGCTATTGGAATCAGCAGCACAAAGCCCACTTCGAAAAACACTGGCAAACCGACGATGATCGCCACGAACATCATTGCCCAGTGGATATGCTTTTCGCCAAACTTGTCTATCAGCGTGTTCGCGATTCGCTCGGCGCCGCCGGATTCGGCCATCATCTTGCCGAGCATGGTTCCCAGTCCGACCACGATTGCTATGTGACCAAGTGTGTTGCCGTTGCCGGTCTCGAATGCCTTGACGATGGTTTCCATCGGCATCCCGACCGCGAGGCCCAGCAACAGCGAAACGATGATCAGGACAAGGAACGGGTAGACCTTGAACCGTGTGATCATCAGGATCAGCAATGCAATGGCGATGACCGCGTACACCAGCAGCATGCTGCCGTGGACTGGCTCCATGAAACGCCTCCGGTTTGTTCTATGGATATGGTGCGCTGCGGCGCTCTGAGTCGAAAGCCTGGGCGCAGTCGAGGTTCAACCCGAGGATTTTACTTGCAGGTAGGGAAACGTGTCTTTCGACCGTGTCCCATTGCGAAAAAGAAAAGCCCCGGCGGGTTGAGCGCCGGGGCCTGAGGCCATTCCTTGTGTGCCGCGAAGCTTGGCCCTTACTGTGGGGGCGCCAGCGTGCTCGCAGCGCGCGCCAGGCGCGTGACTTCTTCCCAGTTGTGTGATGCCAGCGCCGCCTTCGGCGTCAACCATGAACCGCCGACGCACACCACGTTCGGCAATGCCAGGAAGTTCGGCGCGGTTTCGGCTGTAATGCCGCCTGTCGGGCAGAACTTCAGGCCAGGGAAAGGTCCGTTGAGCGCCTGAAGCATCGCGACGCCACCCGCCTGTTGCGCCGGGAATAGCTTCACGATCTCGTAACCCAGTTCAATGGCCACAATGATGTCGGTCGGCGTCATCACGCCCGGCAGCAGCGGTAAGCCGGCATCGAGAGCGGCCATGTGAATGTCCTTCGTCAATCCCGGCGACACCCCGAACTGCGCGCCCGCTTTTTTTGCCTGCGCACAATGTTCCGGCCGCGTGATCGTGCCTACGCCGACCACGATGTCATCGGCCAGGCCGCATGCGCGTTCTATCGCCTCGAGTCCCGCCTTCGTGCGAAGCGTGATTTCCAGTACCTTTACGCCGCCCGCGTGCAATGCGCGCGACACGTTCTCACCCTGCTCCGCCGATTCAAACGCGAGGACGGGAATGACCGGCCCAAGACGCACAATGTCACTTACTGATTTCATCTTCTGCTCCTGATTGTGGTTCTGGTCTTTGGCGTGCTATTAGCGTGCTTCGCCGACCAAGGGACCGAACACCGACGCGCCGAGTTCCGCCGGCATGGCCGCGCTGCGGAACACGCCGAATAATTCGCGCCCGAATCCGACCTCGTTCTCCGCCTGATGCGTGGGTTGTTCGACCGCCCGAGCGTTCCATTCGCTTGCATCGATCTCAATGTCCAGCACACCCCTGTTTGCATCGATAACAATCATGTCGCCGGTTCGCACCTTGCCCAACGGCCCTTGCAACAAGGCTTCCGGCGAGATATGGATCACTGCGGGCACTTTGCCCGACGCGCCCGACATGCGCCCGTCCGTGACGAGTGCAACGTGGAAACCCTGATCCTGCAACACGCCGAGAAGCGGCGTCAACCGGTGCAACTCCGGCATGCCGTTGGCCCGCGCTCCCTGAAATCGCACGATAGCCACGAAGTCGCGCTTCAGCTCGCCGTTGTCGAATGCCTCCTGGACCTGTTCCTGCGAATCGAAAACGATCGCCGGCGCCTTGACGTGCCGGTGCGCATCAGCCACCGCAGAGATCTTGATCACGCCACGGCCCAACTTGCCTTGCATCAGGCGCAGGCCGCCATCGGGCGCGAACGGCTCCTTGTGGCTGCGCAGCACTTTTGTATCGTGGCTGGTTTCCGGACCATCAATCCATTGCAACTTGCCGTCGATCAGTTTGGGTTCGCGGGTGTAATGCTTGAGCCCGTGGCCCGCCACCGTTTGCACGTCTTCGTGCAGCAAACCGGCTTCGAGCAGATCACGCACCAGGAATGCAATGCCGCCGGCCGCGTGGAAGTGGTTCACATCGGCTTTGCCGTTCGGATAAATCCGCGCCGTGAGCGGCACGGCCTGCGACAGTTCATCGAAGTCATTCCAATCAATCAGAATCCCCGCCGCCCGCGCAATCGCCACCAGGTGCAACGTATGATTGGTCGAACCGCCTGTTGCCAGCAACGCAACAATGCCATTCACGATGGCTTTTTCGTCGACCACGTGACCGACAGGCGTGTAGTGTCCGCGCTCGACGGTCAGCTCCAGCACGCGCTTCGCCGCCTCAGCGGTGAGCGCATCCCGCAGCGGCGTGTGCGGATGAATGAAGGCCGAGCCCGGCAAGTGAAGCCCCATGACTTCCATCAGCATCTGATTGCTATTCGCCGTGCCGTAGAACGTGCATGTGCCATGGCCGTGGTACGCCGCGGCTTCAGCTTCGAGCAACGCCTCGCGGTCGCAGCCGCCCGTGGCGAACTGCTGGCGGACTTTGGCCTTATCGTCGTTGGTCAGGCCGCTCGTCATGGGACCAGCCGGCACAAAAATGGTCGGCAAGTGACCAAATTGCAACGCGCCAATCAGCAAGCCAGGAACGATCTTGTCGCAGATGCCCAGGCACAGGGCGGCGTCGAACATATTGTGGGTGAGCGCCACCGCCGTGCTCATGGCAATGACTTCGCGCGAAAACAGCGATAACTCCATGCCCGCATTGCCTTGCGTAACACCGTCGCACATCGCCGGCACGCCACCCGCGAACTGGGCCACGCCACCCGCTTCACGAGCCGCGTGCTTGATGATGTCGGGATAATTCTTGAACGGCGCGTGGGCCGACAGCATCTCGTTGTAAGACGAAACAATGCCAATGTTCGGCTCGCGGACCGCCTTGATCGCGATCTTTTCCTGACCTTCCAGCCCGGCGAAACCGTGCGCGAGATTGGCGCACGATAACGCGCCGCGAGCGGGGAAATGTCCTTGTGCGCCGTCGATGCGCGCCAGATAAGCCGCGCGCGTCGGCTTGCTGCGCTCGATCACGCGCTTCGTCACTTTGTTGAGATGTGAATGCGGGGAAACCATCGAAACTCCTTCGCCTGGGGTCGGCGAGCATCCGGGGGTGCCGGGACGTGTAGAAGCTCGGCTCTTAGGACTGTCGGCAACCGAGTGGACCAAACGTATTTTAGTAGAAAAACTACATTTTTACCATCTGGAAAACCCTAACTGCTTTGTTTGCAGCACCCACATGGATTGATGTACAACCATGGGTTATTGAACACACGATTTAGTTATGTAGTTTTTGTACATAACGGCAGTTCAGCTATAGTCCGTTCAATTCCAGCATAGGCGAGATTCACGATGTTGCTGTCCCAAGTCGAAGCAATGCGCGAGCAGTTGCGCCCTTCCGAGCGCAAGCTTGCCGATTATGTAATCGACGCCCCGCGAGAGGTGCTGGATCTTGCAATGACCGATTTCGCCAAGCGCGCCGGCGTTAGCCAGCCGACCATTGCGCGCTTTTGCCAGGCGTTGGGATTTTCGGGCTTCCGCGAGTTCAAGATCCGGCTGGCCCAAAGCATTGCTTCCGATGTCCCCGCCCCCGCCGTCTTTCGCGACGTCCGCGCTGATGAACCTGCGGCCGGCGTCGCTGCAAAGGTATTGGACAGGACGATTGGCGCGCTGCTGCAGGTGCGCAACAGTTTGTCATCGGATAGCGTCGCCACGGCCATCACTTTGTTGGCCGAAGCGCGACGTATCGAGTTTTATGGCGCCGGGGGCTCCGGCATCGCCGCGCTCGATATCCAGCACAAATTCTTCCGGCTCGGCGTGCCCAGTGTGGCCTATTCGGACCCGCACACCTACACGACTTCTGCTGCGCTGCTTGGCGCGGGGGATGTGGTGGTGGCGGTATCGAACACGGGACGCACGCGCGACATTCTCGATGCGGTGAAGTCCGCGCTCCAGGGCGGCGCGAAAGTCATCGCGATCACGCATGGCAGCTCGCCGCTGGCACGGCTTGCAAGCGTAGGCCTCTTCGCGAACGTCGATGAGGACACCGACATCTTTTCCCCGATGACATCGCGCGTGTCGCATCTGGCTATCGGCGACATTCTCGCGGTGGGAGTAGCGCTGGCGAGAGGGCCAGAGTTTGCAGAAAGACTAGCCGACGCGAAGGGCGTGCTGGATCGACGCCGCGTGGGTAATTAGGAGTTTTGCGCAGGCAAAAAAAAGCGGGATCTTCCGAAGAAGAACCCGCTTCAAAGTACTGCTCTCAGGTACTGCTACAACATGAACAACTTATAGTGCAAAAGCCCTTGTACCTGCCCGGTTCTTGACGAACCGGGCAGTGAGCTCAAGCCCTGATTACCACTGGTACGAAGCACCTGCACCAACCGTCGTACCCGCTGCCGACCAACCTGCGCCTACGCGCACCTTGATGTTCTGCGTGATACGAGCCGTACCGCCAATGGCCGTTGCTGCATAGCCCTGGAACGTACCGCCGCCGATACCAATCGACAACGTCTTGTTCGCGTCGACGTCCGGAATCATCGTCAGCGCTGTAGCTGCCGCGATACCGCTGTACGCCTTGCGAGCAATGCCGCCCACCGCCGAGTTCATCTGGTTCAGGTTGACTGCGTCCGTACCCTGCGTACCAGCTGCCACGTTGGTGATCTGACGCTCGTGACCGTCGGAACCGACCGAAACGCTGTTGTCACGATCTGCGACCGAACCCGCACCGATTGCAACAGAGTTGGCGCCAGTAGCGTTTGAGCCGCTACCGATTGCCGTCGAGTTCGCGCCCGTCGCACTGCCGTTGCCACCGATGACGGTCGTGCCGTCTCCTGAAGCCGTTGCACCACCACCAATCACGACCGAATGATCGCCAGAAGCCGATGCCTTGTCACCCATGGCGATTGCATCTGCGCCAGTGGCTCCTGCCGGACCTGCTGTGCCTGGCTTACCGTCGGCACCGTTCGCACCGTTCACGCCGATGCTCGCGGAACCATTCGCTGCGATGTTTTGCACCGAGTTTTGCAGCGCTGCGACGTCTTGGTTCGTTGCGTACAACTGCCCACCCGTCACCGCGTCCGTGCTGCCGGCTGCGACAGCGCCGTCTTGCAGGTTCGTCAGCTTGGTCTTCTGATCAGCTGTGCCCAACGTCAGCGTGTCCTTCGCTGCCGAGTCGTACGCCACTGCGTTCGGCGTAGCCACACCACCATTGTTGCTGATGTTGGTGATCTGGGTCTGCAGCTTCGTGTAGTTGTTGGTGACATTGGTGTCGAGGCTGCTGATCGCATCGCCGACGTTATTCACCGTCTTGCCACCCACGGTGAACGCCGGCTGCGTGATCAGACCGTTCCCATCCACCATTGCGCCGCCACCAATTGCAGTTGCGAAGCTTGATGAAACACCAGCCAGTTGCGAGCCGTTGATCGCGTCCAGGCTATTCGGGTTCACGGCACCGGCGGCCACACCGGTGATCGTGCGTGCAACGCCCGACTTGTTCGTCATGTCGACAACGGTTCCATCCGTCATTGCGCCGACGGTGAGGTTACGGCTCACGGAGTCTTGAGCGACCAGTCCTGCGCCACCCGCGTCTGCCGAGATTGCTGCAACTGAAGCATTCAGGGTAGACAGGTCCGTGTTGACGTCCTTGAAAGCATCGCCAACATTATTCTTTGCCGAATGGGTACCAATTGTGTACGACGGACCAGTTACGTTGCCCGCTGCGTCGATCTTTGCACCGCCGCCCAAAGCATCAACCACAGGCTTCAACTGGCTCAGGTTCACCGCAGACGTATCCTTCGTGCCTGCTGCTACACCGGTCAGTTCGCGGGCAGTCCCCGTGCTGTCGGCGAAATTCACATGTGTGCCTTGCGTTGCAGCACCCACCAGAAGGTCGTCGCCTGCTGCCGCCTGCGTGATCAGCGTCGAACCGCCGCCGCCAACGGAAGCCTTCGAGATTGCGGTGGTCATCTGACCGAGGTTGACTGCGTCGGTGTCTGTCGTGCCAGCAGCCACGTTCACAATCTTGCGTTCCGAACCCTTCGCGCCAACTGACACTACGTTGCTTTGCGAACCATCGCTGCCGCTACCCAGGATTACCGAGTTTGCGCCGCTTGCAGTGACCTGATTACCCAGGACAATCGTACCCGCTGCCGTTACAGAGTTCTTGTAACCGATAGCAACCGAGTTCGTGGCGTTCACGCCGACGTAGCTTCCGTTACCGAGCGCGACGCCATTCGTTCCCTGGGTCTTCACGCCGGTACCGATAGCCAACGACGTATCACCCATCGCTTGCGCGTTGACGCCAATCGACGTTGCGTTGAGACCGCCCGCGGTGCTTATATTGCCGATTGCGACACTGCCCACACCGCCTGCAGCAACGTTCGTACCGATTGCGACTGTATTGTCGTTGGCGGCATGGGCACCGAGACCGATGGCCACAGCATCCGTGCCGATTGCTTCAGCCTGGCCGAGCTTGTCCGTGGTCCCGACTGCGACCACATCCGACAACACCGGCGCTGCCTGCGCACCCAGCACCGTTGCGCCCAACAGGTTACGCGTGCCCTTGACGGGCTGCTGAGCGGTGGCGGCGGTGATCAAGCTTTCGACCTGGCCCAGGTTCACGGCGTCGTTCGTGGACGTACCGTTTGCGACGTTGACGATTCGACGCGTGATGCCGTCGATCGCACTACCCACGGAAACCGTGTTGGATTCGTTTGCTGCTGAGAAGGCTCCCAATGCCAGGGAGCTGTCGCCGTCCGCAGTTGCATTTCTTCCGATAGCGGTCGAATTGACACCCGACACGTTTGTATTTACGCCGATCGCCAAGGCGCCGCTCTGCGTTGCGAATGCGTTACCGCCAATCGCCAGCGAGTCGGTACCAATAGCGAGCGCCGTCGCAGCAGTGGTCGAGCCGAAGCGCAGGTATTTCAAGTTCGCATTAAGACCCGCGATGCCGCTTGTAACACCATCAAGCTGCGACTTATTGACCGCGTCCGTGGGAGCGACGCCATCCGCGACGTTGGTCAAGGACACCGGCTTGGTTGCAGCCGTACCACCCAGCGTAACCTTGACATGTGCCGAGGTGTCGTACACCACACCATCAGGCGAACCTGTTGGCAAGCTCGCGACGGCCTCGATCGCACCTGACAAGTCGTTATACGTGGTACCACCCACCACGATAGACGGCTTGCTGATCTTGCCCGTAAGCGGATCGACCTTCGACGTGCCGCCAATTGCGTCTGCCGCGCTCGTTGCCACGTTGAACAGTTGTGAACCATTCACTGCGTCCGTGCTCGCGGCGCTCAGCGTGCCGGCCGTCAGGTTCGTGATCTTCGTGGAACCGCTCTTGCCCTTCAGCGTGATCGTGTCCATCGACGAGTTGTTGTCGTACGCCACGAACGCGTTCTGAACCACGCCGCTCGAATTCACGACAATGCCCGCGTCCGTCAATTGCTTGAAGTTCACCGCGTCCATGTCGGTCGTACCGGCCTTCACGTTCGAGATCGTCGTGCCTGCCGTGCCGCCCAGCGTGACCTTGTCCTTCGTTGCATCGTTGTACGCCACGAACGAATTCGTCGCCTTGCCCGTCGTGTCGATCGACAGACCTGCTGCGGTCAACTGGCCTACGTTGACTGCGTCAGTTGCTGATGTACCCGCCACCAACTGGTGAATCTGCGCGCCGGCCGTACCTTCGCCCAGCGTCACGCCCGTCTTGGCCAGGCTGTCGTACGCCACAAACGCGTTCTGAACCACACCGCTCGAATTCACGACAAGGCCCGCGTCCGCCAGTTGTTTGACGTTCACCGCGTCCATGTCGGCGATACCAGCCTTCACGTTCGAGATCGTCGTGCCTGCCGTGCCACCCAGCGTGACCTTGTCCTTCGTTGCATCGTTGTACGCCACGAACGAATTCGTCGCTTTGCCCGTCGTGTCGAATGCCAAGCCTGCTGCGGTCAACTGGCCTACGTTGACTGCGTCAGTAGCCGCAACACCTGTTGCAACGTTGGTCAACACGACTGGCGTGGCTGAACCCGTACCACCCAGCGTAACCTTGGCATGTGCCGAGGTGTCGTACACCACACCATCAGGCGAACCTGTTGGCAAGCTCGCGACGGCCTCGATTGCACCTGACAAGTCGTTATACGTGGTACCACCCACCACGATAGACGGCTTGCTGATCTTGCCCGTAAGCGGATCGACCTTCGACGTGCCGCCAATTGCGTCTGCCGCGCTCGATGCCACGTTGAACAGCTGCGAACCGTTCACTGCGTCCGAGCTCGCTGCGCTCAGCGTGCCGGCCGTCAGGTTCGTGATCTTCGTGGAACCGCTCTTGCCCTTCAGCGTGATCGTGTCCATCGACGAGTTGTTGTCGTACGCCACGAACGCGTTCTGAACCACGCCGCTCGAATTCACGACAATGCCCGCGTCCGTCAATTGCTTGAAGTTCACCGCGTCCATGTCGGTCGTACCGGCCTTCACGTTCGAGATCGTCGTGCCTGCCGTGCCGCCCAGCGTGACCTTGTCCTTCGTTGCATCGTTGTACGCCACGAACGAATTCGTCGCTTTGCCCGTCGTGTCGAATGCCAAGCCTGCTGCGGTCAACTGACCTACGTTGACTGCGTCAGTAGCCGCAACACCTGTTGCAACGTTGGTCAACACGACTGGCGTGGCTGAACCCGTACCACCCAGCGTAACCTTGGCATGTGCCGAGGTGTCGTACACCACGCCATCAGGCGAACCTGCTGGCAAGCTCGCGACGGCCTCGATTGCACCCGACAAGTCGTTATACGTGGTACCACCCACCACGATAGACGGCTTGCTGATCTTGCCCGTAAGCGGATCGACCTTCGACGTGCCGCCAATTGCGTCTGCCGCGCTCGATGCCACGTTGAACAGCTGCGAACCGTTCACTGCGTCCGAGCTCGCTGCGCTCAGCGTGCCGGCCGTCAGGTTCGTGATCTTCGTGGAACCGCTCTTGCCCTTCAGCGTGATCGTGTCCATCGACGAGTTGTTGTCGTACGCCACGAACGCGTTCTGAACCACGCCGCTCGAATTCACGACAATGCCCGCGTCCGTCAATTGCTTGAAGTTCACCGCGTCCATGTCGGTCGTACCGGCCTTCACGTTCGAGATCGTCGTGCCTGCCGTGCCGCCCAGCGTGACCTTGTCCTTCGTTGCATCGTTGTACGCCACGAACGAATTCGTCGCCTTGCCCGTCGTGTCGATCGACAGACCTGCTGCGGTCAACTGGCCTACGTTGACTGCGTCAGTAGCCGCAACACCGGCCTTCAAGTTAGAAATCGTCGTGCCTGCCGTGCCACCCAGCGTGACCAGATCCTTGGTCGAGCCGGTGTACGATACGAACGAATTGGTGACTTTGCCGGTCGTGTCGACAGTCAGGCCTGCAGCGGTCAACTGGCTCACATTCACCGCGTCCGTAGCCGTGGCACCCGCTGCGACGTTCACGATCTTGCGTTCCGAACCCTTCGCGCCCACTGACACCACGTTGCTTTGCGTACCATCGCTGCCTGTACCCAGGACGACCGAGTTTGCGCCGGTTCCGGTGACCTGATTGCCGAGCACGACCGTGCCTGCGGCTGTTACCGAGTTCTTGTAGCCGATTGCAACCGAGTTCGTGGCGTTCACGCCAACGTAGCTGGCGTTACCGAGCGCAACGCCATTCGTTCCCTGGGTCTTCACCCCAGTACCGACAGCGACCGAGGTGTCACCCATTGCTTGCGCGTTGACACCGATCGACGTGGCGTTCACGCCACCCGCAGTGCTTATATTGCCGATTGCGACACTACCGACACCACCTGCGGCAACGTTCGTACCGATGGCGACTGTATTGTCGTTGGCTGCATGGGCACCCAGGCCGATGGCGATCGCATCCGTACCGATTGCTTCAGCCTGGCCGAGTTTGTCCGTGGTACCGATCGCGACCACGTCCGACAATACCGGCGCGGCCTGCGCGCCCAGCACTGTTGCCCCCAAGAGGTTACGCGTGGCCTTGACAGGCTGTTGCGACGCCACGGTGTTGGTGTTCTTGATCAAATCTTCAACCTGACCGAGATTCACAGCGTCTGTTGTAGATGTTCCGGTCGCAACGTTGGTAATACGGCGCTGTACACCCAAACCGCCAACGGATACCACGTTGTCATCTTCTGCCGAGGAATCCGACCCAATTGCCACCGAATTTTTTCCGTCCGCAGTTGCTCGCGCGCCGATCGCGACTGAAGCGAGACCCGACACATTTGAAAAGAGGCCGATCGCCACTGCTTGAGTCTGCGTAGCAAATGCGTTACCGCCAATTGCCACGGAGTCGTTACCGACAGCGTTCGCCACTTGAGCTGTACTCGGGCCAAAGCGCAGGAACTTCAACGAGGGGGCAACAGAAGCGATTGAATTCGACACGCCGTCGAGCTGTGACTTGTTGACCGCGTCATTGGGAGCAACGCCATTCGCTACGTTCGAAATTTTGACCGGCGTGCCAGTGGCACCCAGGGTCAACGAAGTATGAGCGTCCTGGTCATACACAACGCCGTTGACCGGACCTGCGCCCGAGCTGCCCGTTGCTGCTGCAGCCTCCAGCGCCTTGTCCAGGCTGCTGTAAGTCTTGCCGTCGATCGTATAGACCGGTGCCTTGATCGTGCCGTCAGCATTCACGCCCGCCGAGCCGCCCAACACGGAAGCTACGCTTGCTTCAGCGTTATACAGTTGCGAACCATTGATAGCATCCTTGCTTCCTGCTCCAACTGCGCCCGCTGCTACGTTCGAGATCTTCGTACCCGATGCGCCCAACAAGCTGATCAGGTCCTGGTTGCCTCCGGTGTACGAGACGAACGAGTTCGTCACCGTGCCACTCGTGCCAATGGTCGCACCCAGGGCCTTCAATTGAGAAACGTTCGCTGCATCAGTGTCAGCGGACCCTGCAACGAGATTATGAATCTGCGCGCCCGCCGAGCCGGCGCCCAGCGTCACACCGGTTTTGGCCGTACTGTCATACGCCACGAATGCGTTCGTTGCGTTACCGCTGGTGTCCAGGTTCAAGCCTGCTTTGGCGAGTTGGCCCACGTTCACTGCGTCGTTAGCGTGCGTGCCGGCAGCCACGTTCGCGATCTGGCGCTGCGTTGTTGCGTTACCAACCGATACCGTGTTCATGTCGGTGGCGACTGAACCTTGGCCCAATGCTACCGAACCTGCGCCCGATGCCAGGCTGTTCTGACCCAACGCCACGCCGGCACCGCCCGTTGCCGTAGCGTTTTGTCCAAGCGCGACGCCGCCGTTGTTGATGGTGTATGCGTTGGCCCCGATAGCCGTGCCACCGTTGCCCGCAGTTGCGGCCGAACCGAACGCGGCGCTGTCTGAGGCGGCTGAGCTAGCCTGGCCGACTGCAACACCTGAACCGACTGCATATGCTGAATCGCCAACGGCGATGCCGCCAATCTTGGCCGGCGCCTGTGCATCAGGATCCACTTGCGAATCGACACCGATCGCCACGCCGTCGGCAATATTGACCGTCGCGTTCGTGCCCGACTTGACGGTGTCGTCAGCCATTGCAACGCTCACGCCCGCCAGGCTCATGCCGCCTACTGCGATCTGCGTCAGAATGGCTTTGGAAATAGCTGTTTTTGCGCGCTTGCTCTTGCTGCGTCCAGTTGCGAGTTCCGAAACCGCGACCCATGATCCCGTCGACTCATTCCAGACTGATTTGTATGACTTGTTCATGCTATGAATACCTTTTTACAAAAATAGAAAATCGCCTTACGACTCGGCAGAGATCGATCGCCATCTATATTCCGAATGGTCAATGCGTTTGCAGCTTCCGCGTAACGCTCGGCGTTCGATGCCACTTGCGGTTCTTTAATCCCGAAGCACTGGAACCGGGATTATTTCTGAGGCCCGGTCTTGTGAACGCAAACGAACTATAGATTTGGAAGCGAAGCGACTTAATGCGAAAACTCCTAATTTGCGTCTCGCAAACTAAATCGCTATTTTTTACGAATCCTTGCGGCCATGTACCGGAAAACTACCGCGCGGTTGGTTGGATCTAATCCATTGCGGGCAAAGGCTTTGAGGTGCTAGACCAGCAGCCCGTTCGATCTATCTTGAATTAATTAGGATAATTCTTATAAAACAGATGCGTTGCACGATGACAACCGACACAACGTCGATTTCGTCATAAATTGACGATAATTGTAAAATATAAGTTACTAATAAATGTATTAACTCGATTATCATCGATCATTGTTATCGGTTTGCTAATTAAAACAAAAAGGCCAATTAACTAAAATAAGTTAATTGGCCTTTTAAATACAGATCAATTCATTCACCCAAGCATTTTATAAATGGGGCATTCAACGTTTTGACTTACAGGGACATCGGGCCGTCAAGCGCCTCGCAACCAGGAATCCAGCGTGCCATTATTGAGATGAACTTTAAGAACCGCCTGATAGGCATCGAACTGCGTTGTCGTTGCGCTGACTTGATTGTTGTAGAAATCGCTTTCAGCGGACAACACGTCCAGCAACGTCCGGCGGTTCAGGTGATACCACTGCTCGAAGAACTGCTTGCGGATCAGATCAGATTCGGTCGAGAGCTGGTCATAGAGCTTAGCGCGCGTGCTCATGGCCAGCGCGTCGTGGTACGCATCCCGAACCTTGAACTCCGAGTCCAGTGCCACCTGGTCGCGCTTTTCGAGGCTAGATGAAGCACGCGACAGCGCCGCCCGCTCGGCTGCGCGCTGACTGCCGCCCTGGAACGGCGTCCAAGTCATCTGCAGCATGGTTGACCACGGCTGACGGTTGCCGAACACATCGGGAGCCGTATTTTTGTTGATCACCCAGTTCAGCTTGGGCATTGAATCCGCCCGCACGGACTGCGCGTTCAACTTCGCCGCTTGCGCTTCCGCATCGGCCTGGGCAACTGCCGGGTTCTGCGCTACAGCGCTCACCGCTGAATCAACGCCATCGAGCATGAACTGCCAGTGAACGCCGCGAGGCATTGGCGTGGGCTCCTCACCGACCAGCTTGCGAACCGCGATTTCCTGCGTGCGGACTTGGGCCGCCACCATTTCCTGTGAAGTCTGGGCCTGCAGCAAGCGGGCCTTCGCCTGCGTCAGTTCGCTCAGGCGCCCCGGGTCAGCCTTGACAATCTCCTCCAGCATTTGAACCAGTTGCGACATGCGCCTCACGTAGTTCTCGCCAATCGCATATACGGCGCGGTACTTGGCCAGATCAACAAGGTTCATCGACGTATCGTAGGCGTTCTGTTGCGCCATGGCCTGGTAATAGAGCTCTGCAGCCTCCGCTGATTTTTTGCGGCTGTCGATGCTCTTGCTAGTCTTGCCAAAGTCATAGATCAGCGTGGTGATCGCGACGCTCGCCGTCGGACGGTTGTACTGGTTAAAGCTCGCGCTGTCGCCAGTAATGGAAGGCGAGTTCGCGCCAACCTGGACCTGCGGATATCGCTGACCCTTCACCTGATCGACGTCAAACTTTGCCGCGTCCCAGTCATTGCGTGCCTGCCTGAGCGCCGGGCTGCGCGCGGCAGCGGCGTCTGCGGCGTTGCGCAATGCCGCCCGCACCGCCTGCTCGGGCACGATGGCGGTATCGATAACGGCCCGCGACGCGCCGCCATCGTCCAGCCAGTCAGAATACGTCTGGTCATTCGAGCGCATGGTGCGCACAGTCCGGCGAATGCCGGCAGGCGGGTTGTTCATCACCATGGCCGACCGCGCATCGAGCGTGACCGGCCCCGGTACCTTGCTCGCCACGACTGTGCCAGTGTCCCCGGACGGTGGAGTCGGGACTCTTAGCGACTGCAGATCTCCCAAAACGTCAGGCGTCCGGCTTGAGCCGGCGGTCCGGATGGGCGACGCCGCAATGCCGATGCGCGCTGTACTCGCGGCAGGAGGAGTGGACACAGCGACAGCCGCTTGCGGCGCAACGGCCTGCGTCACGTCGGCGCCTGCAAAAGCGCTGGCGAAACTGCCCGATAGCTGCGGCGCGCTTGTGCTCGAACGCGGAGACTCGGGCAGCACCACGTCATTGGCACTCAACTGCAAAGGTTGCGTGACCAGGGAATTCGCTTCGATAGCCCGCGATGCCATCGTGGCTTGTGGCGGGTCAGACAAGGCCGGTGCCGCGCCCGACGCCAAAGCGTGAGCCAGAGCGACCGCGGTCGCCATGTTGTTGGCGCCTGGAACCTGCGTCTGCGTAGCTTGTGACTGCTGCGGCGCCCACGCCATGTCGTCGAGTGCCGACCTCGCGTTCGCGTCCGTCGCGCCGAACGCCAACACGATAACGCCGCTGCCGGCCAGCACGCTCATTGCGGAGAACAAAGTGCGGCTTGGGGTGATGCAATACGGAAGCGCGCCATCGAGCTTGTTTCCGGCGCGGACCAACCGCGCTTTATTTGTGTGTGTTGACATTTTGGCTTATCTCTCGCGGAACGCTTCACGCGATTTGAAAATGGGTTTCAACAGGTACGACAGCACGGTCTTTTCGCCAGTGCGAATTTCGACGTTGCCGGTCATGCCGGGAATGATTGGCAGATGCTTGCCGGCAGCCGTCAGTTCGCTTTTATCGGTCAGGACCTGTACCCGGTAATAAATGGAATCGGGTTTGCCGGGCGCTGCTTTCTCGTCCTGGAAGGTATCCGGGCTCACGTCAATGACATGTCCCTTCAAGCCACCGTAAATCCCGAAGTCGTAGGCGGAGATCTTCACCATGGCCGGAAGCCCCGGATGGAGAAAAGCCACGTCCTTTGGCTGGATGCGCGCCTCTACGATCAACTGGTCGGCATAAGGCACGATGCTCATGATCTGCGCGCCCGGCTGGATCACTCCGCCGATAGTCGTAATCTTGATATCCTTGACCGTGCCCTTGACCGGCGCGACCAGCGTGGTGCGTTCGAGCACATCGGCGCGCCCTACCAGGTTTTCCTTCGTCTGCGACAACTCGAGGTCGAGGCGCGACATTTCGTCGTTGGCGTCCGACTTGTACTTGTTGCGGCGATCTACCATTTGCGATTGCAACTCGTTGGCGCTGCGCTTCATGCGCAAAACTTCAGTTTCCGAAATCAGGCCACGTGCCGCGAGCGGTTCAGTCATGTTGATTTCGTTCATTGCCAGCCCATAGCTTCGTTGAAGCGAAGCGATGGTGTCGTCAAGGGAATGGCGGCGAGATTGATACGTCTGCGTCTCACTCAGTACAAGAGCCTTGTCTTTCTGGACATCGGCCGGGAAAACCAGTGCTGTACCGTTGGCTTCAGCACGCAGCCTTGCCACCTTCGCTTCGAGGCCGATCAGCTTGGAATGACCTTCGGAGTACGACGAATCAGCACGCTTCGGGTCAATATTCAGTAGCAACTGGCCCTTCTCTACGACATCACCTTCTTTTACGTGCATGTCGGCAAGAATCCCGCCCTCGAGGCTCTGGATAATCTGCTCGCGCATGACCGGAACCACTTTGCCCTGCCCTTGCGTAATTTCTTCGACACGGGCAAATTTCGCCCACATCAACCCGCCAAAGATCACCGCGACAACCAGGTAAAGCACGACCATAGTGCCGGGAATAGACTGTGCAAGCATGGACTCGCGCAAGTCGTTCATGTAGGCCGTGTGAGCCGGATGGACATACGGCGCAGCGTTCTTTCTGCGGCCACCCGGCGTCAGAGAGCGGGCCCAATATCCTAATTTGCTGAATATTTTCATGATGCTTCCTTGATGGCGCCGTGCGCCTGTGTATCGGTTCCCTGCGTGTCGCTTATGGCAGGGGCGGCAGGGGAACGCAACGCAGCGAGCACTTCTTCCTTCGGGCCATCGGTGATAATTTTCCCTGCGTCGAGAATCACAATGCGATCCACCAGTTGCAGCAGTGAAGGCCGGTGAGTGACCACGACGAGCGTGGTGCCGCGGGTGGCTTCAGCCAGATCCCGGATAAATGCGGTTTCGGTCTGCGTGTCCATCGCGCTGGTCGGCTCATCCATCAAGATGAGCGCAGGACGCGCGATCAGGCAGCGAGCCAGCGCGACGAGCTGCTTCTGACCGCCCGACAAACCATCGCCGTTTTCGCCGATCGGCATGTTCCAGCCGTGCGGACTGCCGGCGGCAATGGAATCGAGCCCGGTCAGTTTGGCGACGCGCAGCAACTCGTGGATCGTTGCGTCAGGACGGCCAATCATCACGTTCTGGCGGAGCGATCCGTAGAACAGGCGACTGTCCTGCGACACATAGCCGACATTTTCGCGCCAGTCGGCCGGATCGACTTGCGTAAGATCAATGCCATCGATAAACACCTGCCCACTCGTGGGACGATAAAGATTCGACATGACGCGCAGCAGCGAAGACTTGCCACTTCCCACTCGGCCGAGGATCGCGACGCGTTCGCCAGCACGGATATTGATGTTGATGTTCTTCAGGAATTCGGGCGGCTTCATGCCGTTCTGAACGGGATAGTGAAAGCCCACTTGACGAAGTTCGATCGCGCCGCTGATTCCCGGGTTGTCCAGGTACTGAACTTCCGGATCGCGTTCCACCGGTTTTTTCATCAACCCGCTGAGTGAGTCCAGCGCGGCCTTGGCTTGCTGGAAGCGCACGGCGAGACCGGCGACTTGCGCGAGAGGCGCGAGAGCGCGAGAGGCCAGGATCACGGAGCCGATCAACGCACCCTGCGTCAACTTGCCGTCCGAAATGAGATACACGCCGGCCACCACGATCATCACGGTCTCGAACTGCGTGATCCATGATACGAAGTTCATCGCGAGTGCAGAGAGGCGCTTGGATTTCATCGAGGTATCGGACGCTTTGGCCGAAAACAGTTCCCAGCGCTCCTGCATGTAACGCTCGCCGCCCGTGGCCTTCAGCGTTTCAATGCCTTCCACGGTTTCAATCAGGATTCCTTGCTTGAGCGAAGATTCGCGCAGATTTTCCTTCATCACCTTCTTGAGCGGCCACTGGATCATCACGCTCACACCAATGATCACCGGAACCAGCAGCAGTGGGATGAACCCGAGCATGCCGCCAATCATGAAGATCACCGCGATGTACAAGAACGTGAAAGGCAAATCCGATAGCGTGGCGAGCGTGGCTGAAGCGACAAAGTCGCGCACCGATTCGAACTCGCGCAACTGATTGGCAAACGAGCCCGACGATGCCGGCTTGTGCTCCAGGCGAATCGCAAGCGCCTTCTTGAACAGCATGGCGCCCATGACCAGGTCGGCTTTTTTGCCGGCGACATCGAGCACGTGAGCCCGGACGTTCCTTGCAATGAACTCGAACAGCATGGCGATCGCTACGCCGATAGCAAGCGACCACAAGGTCACAAAGGCCTGGTTGGGAACCACCCGGTCATAGACGTTCATCGTGAAGAAGGTGCCGGCAAGAGCAAGCACATTGATCAGCAGCGCGCCGAGAGCAGCGCTCCAGTAGTAACGCCTGTAACGCCACAACGTGCTCAACAGCCAATGCCCGTCCGACTCTTCTTCGGGCATGCCTGCTCGTGTGTCGACTTTGCCAACCGGTTTCACCAGCATGGCATAACCGGTGTAATTGGCTTTGAGCTGGCTAACGCCGATAGCGACAACCTTCGAGCCCGTCTCCGGCAGCACTACTAGATAGGCAGCTTCCATTTCGTCCTGCTCTGGTTGCTGCCCTTCCTTGATCTCGCCGGCTGGCTTGATGACCTTGACGTCGTTGGGCGCGCGGCCGAGCAGCACGCAACCGCCATGGTCCTTGCGGAACAAGATGACCGGCAGCAGCATCGGCGAGACTTCGTTGGGCTGGCGCTCGACTACGCCTACATTGAAACCCGACTGCTCCATGGCAAGCTGTGCCTGCTTAGGGGAGATAAAACGTCCTGCCGGCAAGCCGGACAGCATCGCCGCTTCGCTGGTCGGCTTGCCGTGATACGCCGCCATCCATACGAGACTCTTCAAGAGCGTGTCGTCTACCTTGGGCGACACTGTCAACACGTCACCGCCGTCCGGCTGAATGGGCGTTACCGCGCCCGGTACTTCGTTTTTCATGGCTTTTGACTTTTTAGCGTCCGGTGGGAGGGCTTGCGCTTGTCGACCGGGCGGGTGGATACGTCGTTCGTAATCAACGCGAAACGATTCGTCGCGGAATGCATTTATTTCAGCGCGTGCATTATCTGCACGGCACTTGACGCGGAAAATCGGAAGCGTCCTAAATACAAACCAAGAAAGGAATCCGTAATTACAACTCTGCGCACTGGATTAATGCGATGAGTTGATTCTCGGCGTCGAGGCCTCAGAGAACCATGAGATACGTCCTAATTAAACGGATGCCGAACAGTGCGAATGGAGGCGTATCTTTCGAGTTGGATCAGGGACTTACGCGGGGGGAATGCGAGCAGCGGCAGCGGGGAGGGGTGAAGCGCCAAGACAGTGATGATAGCGGCAGCGCTTGCGGTGAGCGTGCTGATCATTGCAATTCAGAAAATCAAACAGGATTGCTTGATAAGGACCAGATTCCCAATAAACGTCATCAGGCAAAACCGCGTTCAAACTCGGATAACGTGAGAAACACCTTATATATTCTTATATCTAGCAGATTAGCCGCGCGGCTTTTCACGACCATTCGGGTGACGCTTGCTTTAAGCTGCAAGATCAGGCCTTACTGGCCTTACTAACCAGGAAACTCAGTTGCATGTCCAAGCCACCTGTTCTGCTGGAAATCTGTGCCGGTTCTGTCACCTCGTGCTTGGCGGCGCAGGAAGGCGGCGCGGGCCGTGTCGAATTTTGCGACAACCTGCTGGAAGGCGGCACCACGCCTTCTTATGGCGCCATCGCCAGCGCGCGAGCGAAATTGACCATACAGTTGAACGTGATCATCCGTCCACGCGGGGGTGATTTCCTGTATTCCGATATCGAATTTGACGTCATGGAGCGCGACGTCATCGCCTGCAAGAAGCTGGGCGTCGATGGCGTGGTGATCGGGCTGCTCACCGCCGACGGTGATATCGATATACCCCGTACCCGACGTCTGGTTGAACTGGCCGCGCCCATGCCGGTCACTTTCCACCGGGCGTTCGACGTAGCGCGTGATCCGTTCAAAGCGCTCGAAGACATCATCGATACAGGCTGCAACCGTCTCCTCACCTCCGGGCAGGAAGCCAGCGCACCCGAAGGTGCCGCACTCATCGCTGAACTGCGCACGGCCGCAGGGGAGCGGCTCGTGGTCATGCCCGGGGCAGGCGTGCGGCTGAACAATATTGCGCGGCTGGTCTCTGAAACGGGCTGCGTCGAATATCACACTTCCGGCCGCGCACCTTTTGCCAGCGGCATGCGTTATCGCAACGAGCGCGTAAAGATGGGCGGCCCCGGGCAGGATGAATACGCGATCGTGGAGACGTCGGCTGAGCTGGTGAGACAGTTGGTCGCCGAGGCGAATGAAGCTTGGGAACGACTGCATCGCGCAGGTTCGTAGAGCTTAGATGCAGAAACGCCGGCTTTGGCGAGCCGGCGTTTCGTCTACTGCAACACGGTTAGAACGGTTTGACGACCACTAACAAAGTCGCACCCAGCAGCCCGAGCACCGGCAATTCGTTAAACATTCTGTACCACTTATCGGAACGGGTGTTTTCCCCGCGCTGAAAGCGCCTCAGCAAAACGCCGCAATACGCGTGATAGATAATAATCAGGACCACAATAGTCAGTTTCGCGTGCATCCAGCCCTGGCCTTGGCCAATGCCCATCACCAGCAGCAGCCACAATCCACACGCCAGCGCCGGCACCGCGATGAACGTCATGAAGCGGAACAGCTTGCGCGCCATCAGCAACAGACGCGCAGTAGCCGCCGGCTCGGTTTCCATCGCGAGATTGACGAAGATGCGCGGCAAGTAGAACAGGCCTGCGAACCACGAAGCCACTAATACTATATGCAGCGATTTGATCCAGAGCATTGGAATGGCGGTCTCGCTTATTCTCGTGTTTCGCCGTGACCGAGCACGACGTATTTCAGCGACGTCAGCCCATCCAGTCCTACCGGTCCACGCGCATGCAGTTTGTCGTTCGAAATGCCGATCTCCGCGCCGAGGCCGAATTCGAAGCCATCGGCAAAACGCGTTGATGCGTTGACCATCACGCTCGCTGAATCGACTTCGCGCAGGAAACGCATCGCGCGGTCGTGGTCTTCGGTGATGATCGCGTCGGTGTGATTCGAGCTGTAGGTGTTGATGTGATCGATAGCCTCGTCCAGATCGTTCACCAGCTTCACCGACAACACCGGCGCCAGGTATTCGGTGCTCCAGTCGGCTTCGGTGGCCTCAGTGAGCGGGCCGTCGTAGCCGGCGTCTTTCAGCACGGCGCGGCTCGCTGCGTCCACGCGCAGTTCAACGTCTTTCGCACGGAACACCTTGGCAAGCGCGGGCAATACGTCGGCAGCAAAACCCTCGGCGACCAGCAGCGTTTCCATCGTGTTGCAGGTTCCGTAGCGATGCGTCTTCGCGTTCTCGCAGACGTTCAGCGCCTTGGTGAGATCGGCGCGGTCATCCACATAAACGTGGCAGATGCCGTCGAGGTGCTTGATCATGGGCACGCGCGCTTCTTCCATCAGGCGCGCGATCAGGCCCTTGCCGCCGCGGGGAACGATCACATCGACGAATTCGGTCATGGTGATCAGCTTGCCGACGGCCGCGCGGTCCGCCGTGCCGACCACTTGCACCGCGTCCTGCGGCAGGCCGGCCGCTTGCAGCCCTTCGCCGATCAACGCAGCCAGCGCCGTATTGCATTCCAGCGCCTCGGAACCGCCACGCAAGATAGCCGCGTTCCCTGACTTGAGACATAGCGCGGCAGCGTCGATAGTCACATTCGGCCGCGATTCGTAAATGATCCCGATCACGCCCAGCGGCACGCGCATCTGCCCTACCTGAATCCCGCTCGGACGATATTTAAGACCACTGATTTCACCGATGGGGTCCGCCAGCGCCGCCACTTGCCGCAAACCTTCGACCATGGTGTTCAGGGCTTTATCGGAGAGCGTCAGGCGGTCGATGAACGCGGCGTCATGACCTTTATCCCTGGCGCGGGCGAGATCGCGCGCATTCGCGCTCTTCAACGCAGCACGTTCCCGTTCGATTGCGTTCGCGATCGCACCGAGCGCGGCGTTCTTCGCCGCCGTCGATGCCCGCGCCATCGCGCGTGAAGCGCGGCGCGCGCGGCGGCCGAGTTCGGTCATGTAGTCGTCGATGTCGGTCATCGTCATTCTCTTGGATTCGTTCGATGCTTGTGGAGCGCGGCTTTCGGCTTGTCGGAGCCGAAAAATATCAATTTTAAGCCGATGTCACGCCGGGCGCTTTGCCGGAGGTTTGGCTTGGAGCGGCCCGCCCGACGACGCGACGGTCATCGCGAGTTCGAACATGCCGTCCCACGGATCGGGCGGCGGGTCGCCCGGATTGGCGCTGCCTCTCGGACCCGTGCCGCCGGACAAGCCTTTCACTTGCCGATCCAGCTTCGCGGCCAGCGACAACGCCTTTTCGAGCGCCGCTTCCGTGACGCGCGTGAGCGCCGGACCGATCAGCCGTTCACGCGGCCCCCAGACGCGGTTCTCGCGCAGCAGCGTGGCGAGCGGTTTGCCCGCCGCGACGCCGCGTTTCATCCGCAGCAGCGTGCGGATTTCCTCCACCAGCGCCCAGATCACGAGCGTTCCGGCTTCGCCCTCGCCCTTCAGGCCGTCGAGCATGCGTGTCAGCCGGCCGACATCGCCGGTCAGCATGGCTTCATTGAGCTTGAACACGTCGTAACGCGCGACGTTCAGCACAGCTTCGTGGATCTGTTCGAAGGTGAGCACGCCTGCGGGATAAAGCAAACCTAGCTTGAGGATTTCCTGATGCGCGGCGAGCAGGTTGCCCTCCACCCGTTCCGCGATAAACACCAGCGCCCGTCGTCCATCCTCGCCCGGCGCGACACGCTGGTTTTGCAGAGTCAGCCGCTGGCCGATCCACATGGGCAACTGCGCGCGTTCAACAGGATCAATCTTCATCATCACGCCCGGGCCGCTCAGCGCGGTGAACCACGCGGACTTCTGCGTGGCCGCATCGAGCCGTGGCAAGGTGATGAGGGTGAGGACGTCTGGGTTATCGGCTGCAGAGAGGGTTTTCAGCGCCTCACCGCCTTCCTTGCCGGGCTTGCCGGTGGGAATCCGCAACTCGACCAGTTGGCGGTCGCCGAAGAGCGACATCGACTGGCTCGCGCCCAACAACGAGCTCCAGTCGAAATAACGGTCGACCACGAACACCGAGCGATCCGTGAAACCCTGCGCCCGCGCGCTCGCGCGAATCTTGTCGCAGGCTTCCTGGGCGAGCAAATGCTCGTCGCCATAAACGACGTACAGGCCTTTCAGCCCTTTCGCGAGGTGCGCATCGAGCGCGTCGAGTCGAAGTTGCATGGTTTTGAGCGGCGTCCCCGCGCTTACAGCGGCGGTACAGGCAACGGCGCACGCGGGACGATGCCGGGGGCTGCTTCGTTCGGCGATGGATGCAGCGAACGCACGACCGCGAGGCGGCGCGTCAACTGGTCAACGGCATCGAATTGCATGTCACGGAACAGCGTTTGCGCTTCAATACCCTTCGCCAGCGTGAACTGATCGCTATACGTCAGCGCCCGGTTCAGCGAAATCGTACTCGGGGGAATCAGCAAGGTGCCGTCGGCGCCTACCATCGAGTAGCCCAGGTTGTAATCGAGTTCGTACTCCTGCACGACGCCTTGCGCATTCAGGCTCAAAGTCTTCATGCCAGTACCGCCGGCCAGTGAGAGGATAGCGTCGGGCTTTTCCGACGCCTTGACGATCACGGTGTCGCTGCCGCCTTCCACTACACGCTGGAGGCGCCCGAGCATTTCAGGCGTGCCGCCGCTGATGGCGAGCCGCTTGAATGCATAGTCCTGCTGCCCGCGCAACTGGAAACCGCATGCGGAAAGCAGCATCGCGCTGCACGCCAGCGTCAGGATGGAGCGCCGGCTGATTGTGCGCGTTGCCTTCGTGTTGGTCGAACTCAAGCTGACAGTTTTCCCGCTCACAACGTCCTCCAGGATTTTCATGGCGCGCGATCTCCGGCTCATACGACCACGTTCACCAGCCGGCCCGGCACCACGACGACCTTCTTCGGCGCCCGCCCTTCCGAAAACTTCTCGAACATCTCGTGCGCAATCGCCGCCTTTTCGATGTCCTCGCGCGACGCGTCCTTCGCCATGGTGAGCGTTCCGCGCACCTTGCCGTTGACCTGCAGCACGAGTTCGATCTCAGCCTGTTCGAGCGCGGCTTCGTCCACTTTCGGCCAGGACGCGTCGAGCAAACCGCCGTACAAATTGGCGTAACCAAGTTCCTGCCACAACTGGAACGTGATGTGCGGCACGACCGGATACAGCACGCGCAGCAATACGCCGAAGGTCTCATTGAGAACGCCGGGCGTTGCATCTTTCGCGCTGTCCACCGCGTTCAGCATCTTCATGGCCGCCGAGACGACCGTGTTGTACTGCAAGCGGCCGTAGTCGAAATCGGCTTGCTTCAGGATGGTATAGATCTCGCGGCGCAGCGTGCGGTCGGCGTCGTTGAACTTCGATGCATCCAGCTTCGCGTGCGTTTTGATCGTGTCGGCGCGACCATGCGCCAATTGCCACACGCGGCGCAAGAAGCGGCTTGCGCCTTCCACACCCGTGCCCGACCATTCGAGCGATTGCTCCGGAGGCGCCGCGAACATCACGAACAGGCGCGCGGTGTCCGCCCCATAAGCATCGATCAGCGATTGCGGATCGACACCATTGTTCTTCGACTTCGACATCTTCTCCACGCCGCCAATCACTACCGGCTTGCCATCGGCGTTCAGTACCGCGCCGACCGGGCGGCCTTTGTCGTCGTGCGACACGGTCACGTCGGCCGGATTGATCCAGGTCTTCTTGCCCGCCGCGTCCTCGCGGAAGTAGGTCTCGTTCAGCACCATGCCCTGCGTGAGCAGGTTCTTCGCGGGTTCATCGAACGTGACGAGGCCCAGATCGCGCATGACCTTGGTCCAGAAACGCGAGTACAGCAAGTGGAGAATCGCATGCTCGATTCCGCCGATGTACTGATCCATCGGCATCCAGTAATCGGTGCGTTTGTCGACCATGGTCTTCGCGTCCGGCGCGGCATAACGCGAGAAATACCAGGCTGAATCGACGAACGTGTCCATGGTGTCGGTTTCACGCTTCGCCGGCGCGCCGCATTTCGGGCACGTGCAATTGACGAACGCTTCGGACTTCGCGAGCGGATTGCCCGTGCCATCCGGCACGAGGTCTTCCGGCAACACGACCGGCAGATCCGCTTCCGGCACCGGCACGTCGCCGCAGGTCGCGCAGTGGATGATCGGGATCGGCGTGCCCCAGTAACGCTGGCGGGAAATGCCCCAGTCGCGAAGACGCCAGGTGATTTGTTTATCGCCCAGGTTCAACGCGTTCAGATCGGCGGCGATTGCACTAGTAGCCGCTTCGAAGCCAAGTCCGTCGTACTTGCCGCTATTGATCAGCGTGCCCGTGCCCTTCTCGCCGTACCACTCCTGCCACGCGTCGGTGCTGTAGGTCTTGCCTTCCACCGCCACCACTTGCTTGATCGGCAGCGCGTATTTCTTCGCGAACGCGAAATCGCGTTCATCGTGGGACGGCACGCCCATCACGGCGCCTTCGCCATAGCTCATCAGCACGTAATTGCCGACCCACACTTCGACCTTTTCCTGCGTCAGCGGGTGCGTGACGAAGAAGCCCGTGGGCATGCCCTTCTTTTCCATCGTCGCGACATCGGCTTCGGCCACGCCGCCGCGTTTGCATTCTTCGATGAACGCTTGCAGGTCAGCGTTATCGCGCGCAAGGCGTGTGGCCAGCGGATGTTCCGCGGCAACGGCGGCGAAGGTCACGCCCATGATGGTGTCGGCGCGCGTGGTGAACACGCGCAGCAATTTGCTCTCGCCGTCGATCTCATACGGGAAGCCGAAATTCACGCCGAAGCTCTTGCCGATCCAGTTCTGCTGCATCACCTTCACGCGTTCGGGCCAGCCGAGGCCTTCCAGGTCGCCGAGCAACTGATCCGCGTAATCCGTGATGCGCATGTAGTACATCGGGATTTCGCGCTTTTCCACCAGCGCGCCCGAGCGCCAGCCGCGCCCGTCGATCACCTGTTCATTTGCGAGCACCGTCTGGTCTTCAGGATCCCAGTTCACCGTCCCGGTTTTTTTATACGCGATGCCCTTTTCCAGCATCTTCAGGAACAGCCACTGATTCCACTTGTAGTACTCAGGCTTGCACGACGCAATTTCCCGCGACCAGTCGATAGCCAGCCCCATCGACTGCATCTGCTTCTTCATGTAGTCGATGTTGTCGTAAGTCCACTTCGCCGGCGGCACGTTGTTCGCCATGGCGGCGTTTTCCGCCGGCATGCCGAACGCGTCCCAGCCCATGGGCATGAGCACGTTGTGGCCGTTCATGCGCAGGAACCGGTACATCACGTCGTTGATGGTGTAGTTGCGCACGTGCCCCATGTGGAGCTTGCCCGACGGGTACGGCAGCATGGACACGCAATAGAACTTGGGCTTGTCGCTGGTTTCAGTCGACCGGTAGACGTCTTTCGCGCGCCAGTCGCTTTGCGCTGCGGATTCGACGTCGGCGGGTACGTATTTATCTTGCATGGTCTTTGGATGATTTTGGCTTGGGCAGACGGCGGACTGGCCAGCGGTTGCTTGCCGTGATTACGATGGAAACCTGGCTCAGGCCGGGCTTGCAAACGGGCGCGCCAACAGGCTTGCCAACGGCAAAAAACGATTATACCGGGTGCGAACGCAAGGGCGGCGCGGCGCGGGGGCCGCGTTGCGCGTGATGAAATTGAACAGGGCGCGCTGGCAATACGCATCGGCTTGACACGGGCGACCCGGGAATCGCAAAACGAATTTCAGTATGTACGAAGTGGAGATTGACCCAGAGAGTCCCCTGAAGGAAAGATCGGTCGTGGGCGACGGCAGACTTTTTCCGGGCAAACCTCACTGGGCCAACGATTTCATGATCTTGAGTTATGCGCGGGCTTTGAAGCGTCCAAGGGATTTACCGGTGGGAACGCGCTGGCAAGTGCGGGGTGTGCGATTCTTTTTAGCCGCATTGCTTGCAACGCTTGCTGCACTTGTCGCATCGCCCGCACACGCGATATCGATCGCTTGCGAAGTGAACGGCACCGGCATAGTCCCGGCAGCGGGCGTAATTTCAGTCCCCGTGAACGCTGCGCCCGGAACGACGGTGATGACGCTGGCACCGGCCGCTTTCGCGGGATACTGCTACTTTCAGAAGCTACCGCTGACCGATACGTTCGGCGTCAGATTGGCCATCAGTACGGCGCCGGCCGCGGGATTCAACGACGTTTATCCAACCAATGTCAGCGGTCTGGGAGTGCGCTATACGGTTGGGGGCGGGCCAGGGTGCGACACGGTCAGCGCCACCATACAAGGGACGTTGAATATCAAATGTACCGAAAGCAGTTCCGGTATCAATGTTTATTTCTCCGTCCCCATGTCGGTGACAGTCAGCTTTGTCACGACCGGCCCGATCCAATCCGGAGCCTCAACGCTGTCGAGCATTCCTGTGGTAGCAACAACCGTTTTCGACCCGGTTGGCGGAACTACCTGGAGCAAGCCGGCTTTGTACACAGGCGTGGCAAGCGGCACGCTCAGTACAGCCACTTGCTCGGTTCAGACGCCCGGCTTGGCCGTAACCCTTCCCAATGTGACGACAAACGCGTTCGGCAGCGGGATCGGTGCGACGGCAGGCCGGACAGGCTTTAACTTGAGCTTTATGTGCGCGCAAGGCGCGAAGGTATCGATCGTGATCACCGATGCCGTCTCGCCCTCGAATCGAACCGATGTTCTGACGCTCGGAGCCGAATCCACGGCCAAGGGAATCGGTGTGCAAGTCCTGAAGGATCAACGCACCACCGTGCTATTCGGCCCAGACGCAGCCGGTCCGAACGTCCAGAACCAATGGTTGATTGGTGCGTCTCCCGATGGCTTGCTGACGCTACCGCTATCGGCGCAATACGTTCGCACCGGCGCGGTGACGCCGGGGTCGGTCAAGGCGCTGGCGACCTTCACGATGTCATATCAATAGGTCATTAGGTCGAGAATCAGCGGCTCGGTTTGCCTGGCTCCGTCACGAAGCCAATCTTGCTCAAACCCGCAGCCTGCGCCGCGCCCATCACTTGCGCGATTACGTCATAGCGCGTTTCTTTCGATGCTCTCAGATGAATCTCCGGCGGTGTCGGTTGTTTACCCGCGTCGCCGAATTGCTGGCGCATCTGGTCGAAGCTGATCGGCTTGTCATTCCAGTAGAGCTTGCCGGAATCGTCGATGGAAAGCGTGATCGTCTCCGGCGTCTCACGCGCGACTTGCGACGCGACCTTCGGCAAATCCAGCCGGATTGCGTGCGTGAACAACGGTGCCGTGATGATGAAAATCACCAGCAGCACCAACATGACATCGATCAACGGCGTCATGTTGATCTCCGCCATGGGAGCGCCGTTCGATTTCTTGTCAAGTCCGCCGAATGCCATGATGATGTGCTCGTCCGGGTGCGGGGTATTGAAGGGCCGGCTGGTGCGTGGACCTTGGTTAAACCACGCGGTCTTGAACCGGCGCGCTCTTGGCGCGGCGCGGCGCCACGCCGCTCGTGTAAGCGTGCAGATCGTGCGCGAAACCGTCCAGTTCCTCGGATATCTGCCGTACAAGCCGGCCCAGCACGTTGTAGGCAAGCACGGCCGGGATGGCCACGACCAGACCAAACGCTGTCATGATGAGCGCCTCACCCACCGGGCCCGCGACGTTTTCGATCATCGCCTGCCCGCTCGCTGCAATGCTGCCGAGCGCGTGATAAATGCCCCACACGGTGCCGAGCAGTCCGACAAACGGCGCAGTACTTCCCACCGACGCCAGCAGAACCTGCCCAAACTCAAGCCGTCTTTGCGATGCCAGCAATGCATGCCGCAACGCGCGCAACACGCGCTCGCCGGGTTCCACATGCGCGATCAGCGCGCCCGGCATCTCAGCTTCCGTGGCTCGCCATGCAGCAACCGCAAGCGGTAAATACACGCCTTCCCGATCCACCTTACGCAATTCAGCGATGCCCTCGGCCAGCGTCGGTGCTTGCCAGAAACGCTGCACGGCGCGCGGCCCCTGACGCTTTGCTCGCACGAGGACCCAGGCCTTCACGATGAGAAAACACCAGCTCGCCACCGACATGGCCAGAAGCACGCCCGCGACGCCATGCGTAATGCCGTCGCTGCTCTGCAAGTAATGGATGATGCCGGTTGTAGCCATCGGACGAAAACCCCGGATGTTGTTGGCTCAGAAGCAGACTGAGAAGCAGCCTCAGGCTCAGCGCAAACCGAGCACGTCCTGCATGTCGAAGAACCCGCGCTCGCGGCCCGCGAGAAAGTGCACGGCGCGCAACGAGCCCTGCGCGTATGACAGCCGGTTGGCCGATTTGTGCGTGATCTCGATCCGCTCGCCAATGCCCGCGAACAGCACGGTGTGATCGCCGACAATATCGCCGCCGCGAATCGCCGCGAAACCGATGGTCGATGGATCGCGTTCTCCGGTCACGCCTTCGCGGCCATACACGGCGCAGTCCTTCAGCTCGCGGCCGAGCGCGTGGGCAATGGTTTCACCCATCGCAAGCGCGGTGCCTGACGGCGCGTCAATTTTGTGCCGGTGATGCGCCTCGATAATCTCGATGTCATAGCCCTCGGCGAAATGCCGAGCCGCGAACTCGAGCAGCTTGAGCGTCACGTTCACGCCCACGCTCATGTTCGGCGCAAACACGATACCGATTTTTTCACCGGCGGCGCGCAATTGGGCTTTCTGCTCATCGTCGAAACCGGTCGTACCGACGACCAGTTTCACGTTATGCCGCAACGCCGCTTCCAGATGCACTAGCGTGCCTTCGGGACGCGTGAAGTCGATCAGCAGGTCCGCGTTCGCGAAAACCTGTTCGATATCGTCCGTCAGCAAAACGCCCGTCTCTTGCCCGAGGAACGCACCTGCGTCCTGGCCGAGTTGCGGCGCTCCGGTGCGGTCGAGCGCACCGGCCAGCGTGGTGTTGGCGTCCTTGAGAACGGTTTCGATCAGCATGCGGCCCATGCGGCCCGATGCGCCGGCAATGGCGATTTTCATGGCGTGTCTCGCGTGAGTTGAAGCTACGAAGTGCTACGAAGGGCTACGAAGTCAGAAGCATGCAAGCGCTGCGGCCGCCGCCGCTTGGCACGCGGCCACCCGAACAGGAAAGAGCTCGACGCAACCGCGTGAAACAGGCGGGCAAAGCCCGCCCTTCTGCTTAGTTGGTCGTCGTCGCGGGCACGGAGGACGCGCCCAGACCGTTGCCGGTGTTCGAAGGAACAGGCGACGTACCTTGCGGACCTACAGCGCTGCTGTCCGGGATCGTGACGGGGTTCGGGCGACGCTGCAACTGGATCTGCGAGTTGCCCGTGGCGCTGACATTCGGCGGCAATCCCGGGTTGCCCGGCACGGTCGGCATGGCCGACGAGCGGGTGCGGCCCGTCGGTGTCTGCACGGCGTCGGTCGCGCGATTGGCGGCCTGGGCGGCTTGCTGGTTCGCGTCGCCGGCAAATGCGTTCGACGCATTCGATGCATCCGGCTGGAGCCCCGGCGCACTTGCCCCTGCGGTGAGCCCCGTCCCGCCGGCGGACGTACCCGCTGCGGCAACGGCGTCTGCTGCGCTGGCGCCCTTGGCCGACGCGGCCGTGGCCGCAGCCGTAGCGGCGGCCAGCTTGACGCCCTTATCGCCGTCAATTTCAGCCAGCAACTCAAGATTCGACGGCAAATTCTCGCCGCCCGACCAGCTCGCGACGGTATTGCCCGCGAACAGCACGACGAAATCACGCTGCTGCACGACCGACGTGGAACCGCGCTTGAAATAGAAGACGTAGTCCCAGCGGTCCGCATGGAACATGTCCGCCAGCAACGGCGTGCCGAGCAGCGCCTTCACCTGGTCACGCGTCAAGCCGACTTTCATCTGGCTCGCCGCTTCCGCCGAAACGAAGTTCCCCTGCACTACCGTGATCCGATACGGTGTGATGTGCTGCGCGAAGCTCTGCGTAACGCTATCGTAAGTGGAACAACCGGCCAGGATGGTCATAGTGGCGGCAGCGATCAAAGTTCCGCGCATACGACGGCTCTCCCGGCTATTCAATAAAGATTTTAGAAACATTTCACCCTTCATTTCACCCTTCGCCTGGCCCATCGCCCGTGGGGGCGCAAGAAGTTTCGGAGTCTTTCGGAGATCGCGCCATTTCGTTCGGATGGTGACCGGAACGGTAAAAACGCATTACTATGAGAACCTTGAATTGTACTCTAGGGATGCCTAGCGATGACCAATCCCGCCGATCTGAAAAATATCGGGCTGAAGGCAACCTTGCCCCGGCTCAAGATACTTGAGATTTTCCAGCATAGTCCTGTGCGTCACCTGACTGCAGAAGACGTGTATAGAAACCTGTTGCATGAGGAGCTCGACATCGGTCTGGCGACCGTTTACCGCGTGCTCACGCAGTTCGAACAAGCAGGCCTGCTTTCCCGCAGCAACTTCGAGTCGGGCAAAGCTGTCTTCGAGCTGAACGAAGGCACTCATCATGACCATCTGGTATGTCTGGACTGCGGCATGGTGGAAGAGTTCTTCGACGCGGAGATTGAAAGCCGTCAGCAGGATATCGCCAAAGAACGCGGCTTCAAGCTGCATGAGCATGCGCTCGCGCTGTATGGCACCTGCACGAAGGATCATTGCCCGCACAGGAAGAACTGATTTCGAAAGACCGTTCCTGGCTCGTGACGTTTGCGCGCCAAGCGTGAAAAAGCCGCCGGTTCTTGCAAACCGGCGGCTTTTTTTCGGCTTGATTTCACCGCGTTACTTTGCGGCTCTATCGCGCGCTATTACTTCGCATTCGCCAATGCCACAGCCGTGTCCAGCATGCGGTTCGAGAAGCCCCACTCGTTGTCGTACCAGCTCGAGACCTTCACCAGACGGCCCGACACCTTCGTCAGCGTGGCGTCGAACGTGGACGAAGCCGGGTTGTGGTTGAAGTCGATCGACACCAGCGGCGCCGTGTTGTAGCCCAGGATGCCCTTCAACGCGCCTTCCGATGCTTCCTTCATGATCGAATTCACTTCGTCCACGGTCGTGTCGCGTGCAGCGATGAACGACAGGTCGACGATCGACACATTGATGGTCGGCACGCGAATGGCGTAACCGTCCAGCTTGCCCGCCAGTTCCGGCAGCACCAGGCTCACCGCCGACGCAGCGCCCGTCTTCGCCGGGATCTGGCTGTGCGTGGCCGAGCGCGCGCGGCGCAGGTCCTCGTGATACACGTCCGTCAGAACCTGGTCGTTCGTGTACGCGTGGATCGTCGTCATCAACCCATTCACCAGGCCGATCTTGTCGTTCAACGGTTTGACAAGCGGCGCCAGGCAGTTCGTCGTGCACGATGCATTCGAGATCACCGTATCCGACGCCTTCAGCACATGGTGATTCACGCCATAGACGATGGTCGCATCAACGTCCTTGCCGCCCGGCGCCGAGATGATGACCTTCTTCGCGCCGCCCTTGATGTGCGCGCTGGCCTTCTCTTTCGTCGTGAAAAAACCCGTGCATTCCAGCACGATGTCCACGTTCAGTTCGCCCCACGGCAATTCGGCCGGGTTGCGATTGGCCAGCACGCGGATGCGGTCGCCGTTCACTACGAGGTAATCGCCATCCACCGAGACTTCGCCCGGGAACTTGCCGTGCGCTGTGTCGTACTGCGTCAGGTGCGCGTTCGTGGCGGCGTCTCCGAGGTCATTGATCGCAACGATCTCAATGTCGTGCTTCTTGCCGTTTTCATAGAAGGCGCGCAGCGTATTGCGGCCGATCCGGCCGTAGCCGTTGATTGCAACGCGAATCGTCATGGTCTATCTCCTGATGGCTGAAAAAAAGTTCCAGTTCGCTGCTGCCGGTTCGCCGGGTGAGAGCCGTGAAAGCTCCTCGCCCAGCGCCCGATATCAGCCCGCGAGCGCGGCTTTTGCCGTCTCCACGACATGCTCGACGGTGAAGCCGAAATACTTGAAAAGCTCGCCGGCGGGTGCTGATTCGCCGAACGAATCGATACCCACCACGCCGCCTTCGAGTCCCACATACTTGCGCCAGAAATCGGTCACGCCGGCTTCGATCGCCACGCGCACGACGCCCTTCGGCAACACGCGGTCGCGATATTCCTGGTCTTGCAGATCGAACGCGTTCGTACACGGCATGGACACGATGCGCGCGCCGATGCCTTCCTGCGCCAGTTTCTCGCCGGCCTTCAGCGCCAGTTCGACTTCCGAGCCCGTCGCGATCAGGATGATCTTGCGTGCGGGGATATCGTCGTTCCAGTCACGCAGCACATAGCCGCCCTTCGAAATGTTCGCGATCTGCACGTCGTTACGCGGCGAGAACAGCAGGTTCTGACGCGTGAAAATCAGCGCCGACGGCCCCTTGTGCTCAATGGCGTGCGTCCATGCGACGGCGGTCTCGACGGTATCTGCCGGACGCCACACTTGCAGGTGCGGAATCAGCCGCAAGCTCGACGTTTGTTCGACCGACTGGTGCGTCGGACCGTCTTCGCCCAAGCCGATCGAATCGTGCGTAAACACGAAGATGGACGGCGCCTTCATGAGTGCAGCTACGCGCAGTGCGTTGCGGCTGTAGTCAGAGAAGGTCAGGAACGTGCCGCCAAACGGACGATAGCCGCCATGCAGCACGAGACCGTTGATTGCCGCGCTCATGCCGAATTCGCGCACACCGTAGTTGATGTGGTTGCCCCACTGGATCTCGTTGGTGTTCTCACCAGCACGCACCGGCTTCGATGCCTTCCAGTTGGTCAGGTTGGAACCCGTCAGGTCGGCGGAACCGCCGAGCAGTTCCGGCAGCGCGGCGGCCAAGCCGTCCAGCGTCTGCTGCGACGCCTTGCGCGTGGCAATGGTTTCGCCCTTCTGGTTCGCGGCTTCAATAATGTCCTTCGCGTCCTGTACCCACTTAGCCGGCAGTTCGCCGTTCATCCGGCGCACGAACTCGGCGGCTTCGGCCGAATGCTTTGCGCGGTAGGCATCGAATTGCTTGTTCCATTCGCTTTCCGCGTGCGCGCCCGCTTCCTTCGCGTCCCACGCGGCATAAACTTCCTGCGGAATCACGAACGGTTCCCAGCTCCAGCCCATACCGGCACGGGCGTCGGCGATTTCCTTGGCGCCCAGCGGCGCGCCGTGCGAATCGTGGCTGCCTTGCTTGGTCGGCGCTCCCTTGCCGATAGTCGTACGGCAGCAGATCAGCGTGGGTTTATCGGAGTTCTTGGCTTGCGCAATGGCCGCGTCCACCGCGTCCACGTTGTGGCCGTCGACCGCGCGGATCACGTTCCAGCCGTACGCTTCGAAGCGCTTCGGGGTGTCGTCGTGGAACCAGTGTTCGACGTGACCATCGATAGAAATACCGTTGTCGTCGTACAGCGCGATCAGTTTGTGCAGCTTGAGCGTGCCGGCGAACGAGCAGGCTTCGTGCGAGATGCCTTCCATCATGCAGCCGTCGCCAAGGAACACGTACGTGTGATGGTCGACGATCTTCGTGCCGTCCTTGTTGAACTCCGCCGCGAGCAGCGCTTCGGCGAGCGCCATGCCGACCGCGTTCGCCAGACCCTGGCCAAGCGGGCCGGTCGTCGTTTCAACGCCCGGCGTCATGCCGTATTCCGGGTGTCCCGGCGTCTTCGAATGCAGTTGGCGGAAGTTCTTGAGTTCGTTGATCGGCAGGTCGTAGCCGGTCAGGTGCAGCAACGAGTACAGCAGCATGGAACCATGACCGTTCGACAGGACAAAACGATCGCGGTCAGCCCAGTGCGGGTTGGCCGGGTTGTGCTTCAGGTGACGCGACCAGAGCGCGACGCCGATTTCCGCCATGCCCATTGGCATGCCCGGGTGGCCGGAGTTGGCTTGCTGAACGGCGTCCATTGCCAACGCACGGATTGCGTTGGCCATCAGGGTGGTCTGGCTGGAAGTCGGGGTCGTCATGTCGAGTCCGGTAGGTCCTGAAAAGATCCTGGGATGATTCTGGGCGACGCACCGGAGCGAACGATGAAGCTACGTTTTCAACACCCGGAGCGACGAGAAACGAAGAGGATCGGAAGCCGGTCATTCTAGCAGACGACTTTGAGACGCTGGCGCGAGGGCAGCGCAGAAGCAGGGGGCGCCGAAGGGAATCGGCCGTCGGAAACATGAATCATAACGAATGCTGTCGGCGGGCACGCTCCCTGCATCGACACTGCGCGTAGCGATCGCGCCGACGCGACGTAGCGCAGCAACAGAAACCCGTGCAGCCTCCGTGGCCCGGCCCTTGTGCCAAGGGGCGCCATGGCACAATGCATCGATCAAGCCGAGCTCGAGGAGAAGCCCTTATGTCCGACCCCCGCCCCGCCGATGTGCCGTGGCTCACGCCTTACCTGACCGTTCGCGACGCCCGTGTCTCCACCGGCTTCTACGAACAGGCGCTAGGTTTTGCGGTGCGTGACAGCGTCAACGACGACGGCGCCGTGATCCACGTCGAAATGACATATCGGGGCCAGTTGATCCTGATGTTCGCCCCTGAAGGCGCGTATGGCTCGCACGCGAAGACGCCAAAAAGCACGGGCCTGATGGCGCCGCAATCGTTTTATCTTTATGTCGACGATGTCGACGCCGCGTTCACACGTGCAATCGCGGTCGGCGCGAAGCCGCTGATCGAACCGCAGGACCAGTACTGGGGCGATCGTTTTGCGCAGTTCGAAGACCCGGACGGGTATCGCTGGGCAATCGCCCGGCATTTGAATTAGGCTGGGTCCGTCGCGTTCTGCGTCGATTATCGAACGCAGAACGGATAGCACCCAAACACCTGCCACTTCCCTGCCCGCGCGCTTTGCAGCATCCGGGCGAGTCACTACTTCATGCCACGTTTCTTTGTTGCCGCACCGCTTGTCGCCGGTGAAATCCTGTCCCTTCCCGACGATGTCGTCCGCCATGTTCACGTCCTGCGCCTGCAATCGGACGACACCGTCCATCTCTTCAACGGCTCGGGCGGTGAATATCGTGCACGTCTGGTTGAAATCGGCAAGCGCACCGCGACCGTGCAACTCGATGAATTCATCGACCGCGAAGCCGAGCCGCCGTATCGAATCACCCTGGCGCAAGGTGTGGCGGGCGGCGACAAGATGGATTGGCTGATCGAGAAGGCGGTGGAACTGGGAGTGTTGTCCGTCGTGCCTCTCACGGCCGAGCGTGGCGTGGTGCGGCTGTCGGGTGATCGCGCGGCGCGCCGGCAGGGGCATTGGCAAGCGCTGGTGCGCGCCGCGTGTGAGCAATGCGGACGAAATCGGGTGCCGGATGTCGCGGCGCCTCTGGACCTGGATAAATGGCTCGGGAATCTGCCGCCCGCCGAACCCGGCGAGTTGCGGCTGCTGCTGTCTCCACGGGCTCAACTTGGGTTTGCGTCTTTACCTGCAAGCGCGCCTAGCGCGCCGGTGACCATCGCTATCGGGCCGGAAGCCGGGTTTTCGCCGGCAGAGGAAGCAACTATTGTCGATGCCGGTTTTGCCACCCTCGGCCTCGGACCTCGCGTACTGCGCACCGAAACGGCAGGTATAGCAGTCCTTGGGGCGCTCGCCGCACGCTGGGGCGGCTGGTGAAGGGAATAGCCCCCCCCCGCTCCGATCTGTCTCGAAATAAAACGCAAAAAAGCCAGTCGACGCCTGCGCTCAACAGACGACAACTGGCTTTCTAACCACTATGCGCTGCCAAAGCTGCAGAGCCTTGCGTGCGGAACGAGGTCCGGAACGCAGGCGTGAACGGCTCAGGCGAACGAGTAAAACACCCTGAACGCCACACGCCGTTCCGCCCAGAATTCCGCGGCTTCGCGAAACACGTCGAGCAGGGTCTCGCGCCCTTCCTTGTCAAATTTCTGCGCAACAGGCAACGCTTCCAGCACGATCACGAAACCCGGCTGGGAACCGGCTTTGTGCACGAGGTCGGTGAGACTGTCGTACAGCGCGTCGTAGTTCTTCCCAAAGTGCTTGGGAAACAGAAACGACGTGGCGATGGTCTCGAGCACTTCCTGCTTGCTCTGAGCCTGGCCGCAGTACGCGTAAAGGAAATGCTGGCCCAGCTTGCTCGCTTCGTCGGCGAGATCCTGAACCCTGAAAGCACGGATCGACTGCACGATATTCGATCGCACCGTCTTGAAAAGACTCATAGACCCCTCGTTCAATGATGACAGCGCCGTGCTCTGTTCGTCGTCGGGTCGATTTTCGTCTGTCGTGCGGAGTCGCAAAACTCGCTGGAACATGTTGCCATCGCCGGCGAAAAGATCACCCGCGACACCGTTGTCGTGCGCGTAGATGTTGTCGCTCATGCCGTTCATCCCGAAGTTGATCCCGCAATGCGTTTAAAACTCACGTAATGGTCGTCGGTATAGAAGCAGTTGTCGATCTGCCGACGGGGCCCGCCACATACGATCCGACGTGCGCCGCGATCGCGGGCGCGCGGCGTAGGAACGGTGTACTCGTGGTAAAAGCCGCGTGGATGCGGCGGCAGCATACGCTCGCGGTTGCCAAACACGACGCCGTCTTTCTCATACGGAAACGGCCCGCCAGCCTCGATCCGCCGCAGCGTCACAATGGCCTGTTTCGGCAATTGCGCGGCGTCGACGGTAGTCTGCGACGGCTCCGAACCCGCTGAGGCGGTATCGCGCCAGCTCTCTGCGCGCGGATCGCTTTTCAGCTTGTCCTTGTCTTGCAACACGTGCGGCGGTTCTGCCTGCGACGCTACTGCAGAGGCGTTCGCAGCCGGGCTTTGGGAATCCGGCCCGCTTTTCCCGCAGCCGCTCAACACCCAGGAAAGCGCCACGATAAATCCACAAAACCACGCGCGCTTCACGAAACCTGTCCCCGCTTTGAACCCAAAAATATGACGACCATGAAAGACGTAAGGGTATCGCTAATGACACCGGGAATCAACGTTGGTTCGGAAGATGCCCGTTTTTCAGGCGCTTTTCGCCTCGTATCTGCCCGTTATATGCGGCTCGCCAGCGCTTTTTCGATGACGATTTAAAAATAGGTCTCGATCATGATTAGGACTAAACTGAGATACATTTATCCTGATTGGTTGAATAATGACTTCATGCGTGATTTGGGGAGTGGAACCAGCGTCGCCTCTCTCGCGAAGCTCCCACGGCGCAAAGCCGGCATCATCGCTGTTTGGAGGAGAAAGCAAATCCCCTTGCATGCCTCGTGGCGTGCCGGTTCAGCCGGCACGCCTTTTTTTCGTCCGGGGACCGCAGCCAGCCGGATGATTCGGACAGTGAAGTCGAGCGGATGCTCCGTCCAGGCTGGGCAAAGATAGTACAAATTGAAAGAGGGATTGCGGCTAGTCGTCGCAATCCCTCTCGTCGCAATCCCTCTTCTGCCATCTCACTTCCCGGCGTTCTACTCGCACCCGCCGCTCCCGCGCGGGTTTTGAACCCCTACCGCGCCACCGCCGTGGCGTCCGCCACCAGCAACGCCGTCATGTTGACGATCCGGCGAACCGTAGCCGACGCCGTCAGCACATGCACCGGCTGAGCCGCGCCCAACAGCATTGGCCCAATGGCGATGTTATTGCCGGCCGCCGTCTTGAGCAGGTTGTACGAAATATTCGCAGCATCGATATTCGGCAGTACGAGCAAATTCGCGTCGCCCACCAGCGTAGACTCCGGCAAAACTTCGCGACGCAGGTTGGCATCCAGCGCCACGTCGCCGTGCATTTCGCCGTCTACGTCCAGGTCCGGCGCACGCTCGCGCAGCAATGCCAGCGTGTCGCGCATCTTGATGGCTGTCGGCGCGTTGCTGGTGCCGAAGTTCGAATGCGACAGCAGCGCGATCTTAGGCACGATACCGAAGCGGCGCACTTCTTCCGCCGCCATGATCGTGATCTCGCAAAGCTGCTCGGGGGTCGGGTCCACGTTCACGTGCGTGTCGACAATGAAAATCTGGCGGCCCGGCAGCACCAGCGCATTCATTGCCGCGTAGACGCTGCAGCCCTCCTTCTTGCCGATCACCTGATCGACGAAATGCAGGTGGCGGTGCGTCGTGCTGATCGTGCCGCAGATCATGCCGTCCGCTTCGCCCTTCTTCACCAGCATCGCGCCGATCAGCGTGGTGCGGCGGCGCATCTCCAGCTTCGCCATCTGCGCGCTGATGCCCTTCCTGGCCATCATGGTGTGATACGTCTGCCAGAAGTCACGATAACGCTCGTCGTGATCCGTATCCACAACGGTGAAGTCCACGCCCGGCGTCAAACGCAAGCCGTACTTCGTGATGCGCTGCGCGATCACGGCCGGGCGTCCGATCAGAATTGGCTTGGCGATCTTCTCGTCTACCGCGATCTGCACGGCGCGCAGCACGCGCTCCTCTTCGCCTTCGGCAAACACAATGCGCTTCTTGTCCGGCTCCACGCTGCGGGCGAGCTGGAACACGGGCTTCATGGTCGTGCCGCTGTGATAGACGAACTGCTGCAAATGCTGTTCGTAGGCGTCCATGTCTTCAATGGGACGCGTGGCCACGCCTGACTCCATCGCGGCCTTGGCCACGGCCGGCGCGATCTTCACGATCAGGCGCGGGTCGAACGGTTTCGGAATCAGGTACTCGGGACCAAACGACAGGTCCTGGATGCCGTAAGCCGTCGCCACGATATCGCTTTGTTCCTGCCGCGCCAGTTCCGCAATCGCGTTCACCGCAGCAATTTCCATCTCGCGCGTGATCGTGCTCGCACCTGCGTCGAGTGCGCCGCGGAAGATGAACGGGAAGCACAACACGTTGTTGACCTGGTTCGGATAGTCGGTGCGGCCCGTAGCAAGCACGGCGTCGGGGCGCACTTCCAGCGCGAGTTCCGGCAGGATTTCCGGCGTCGGGTTGGCGAGCGCGAGAATCAGCGGCTTTTGCGCCATGCCCTTGACCATGTCCTGCTTCAACACGCCGCCGGCGGACAGGCCGAGAAACACGTCGGCGCCTTCCATGACATCAGCGAGCGTACGCGCCGAGGTTTCGCGCGCAAAACGTTCCTTGTCCGGGTCCATCAATTCCACGCGGCCCTTGTAGACCACGCCGGCCAGATCCGTCACGAATATGTTTTCAAGCTTCATGCCGAGTTCGACCAGCAGGTCCAGGCAGGCCAGGGCCGCCGCGCCCGCGCCCGAAGCAACCAGCTTCACTTCTTCAATCTTCTTGCCGACCACGACCAGGCCGTTGGTAAGAGCCGCCGCGACCACGATAGCCGTGCCGTGCTGGTCGTCGTGGAATACCGGGATCTTCATGCGCTTGCGGCATTCCCGCTCCACGATGAAGCAATCCGGCGCCTTGATGTCTTCCAGGTTGATCCCGCCGAACGTGGGCTCCAAAGCGCAGATCACGTCGACGAGCTTCAGCGGGTCCATCTCGTTCAGCTCGATGTCGAATACGTCGATACCGGCGAACTTCTTGAACAGCACTGCCTTGCCTTCCATGACCGGCTTCGACGCGAGAGGGCCGATATTGCCAAGCCCGAGCACCGCGGTGCCGTTCGTCACGACGCCGACCAGGTTGCTGCGCGCGGTAAAACGCGCGGCATTCAGCGGATCAGCGACGATTTCCTCGCACGCGAAAGCCACGCCCGGTGAATAGGCCAGCGCGAGATCGCGCTGGTTGATCATCTGCTTGGTGGGGGCAATCGCGATTTTGCCAGGGGTCGGAAACTCGTGGTAATCGAGCGCGGCTTCGCGGAGTTTGGCTTTGGCGTTATCGGCTGGAGTGGTCATGAGGCGTCTGGCTTTAGGCGAGATTAGAATAGATGTTCGAACGCATTGTAGCGCCAATCAACGGGCTCTCCGGATGGCAATACCGGCTATTCACGGCGCATAGCCCATTCGGACAAGGCCTGGAAAAGCAGCATGACCGCCACGCCGGCAGCGGGTTCACGCCGCAAAATTCCGTTATTGAGATGAAACGCGCGTCAACAGGCGCGCATCGTCATATACGTCTCTTACTCTCTTCCTCGACATTGCCGGATCGCCGATGCTCTCAGAGTTTTCCCTGATCGACCGATATTTCTCCCAGCCCGCCGCCGCGTTCCCGGCAACGGACGACGAGCCGAAGGCGACGCTCGGCATCGGCGACGACTGCGCGCTGCTCGCCCCGAAGCACGGCGAGCACCTGGCGATCTCCACCGATATGCTCGTGTCGGGCCGCCATTTTTTCCCCGATGTCTCGCCGTGGTCGCTGGGTTACAAGGCGCTGGCAGTGAACCTCTCGGACTTGGCCGCCATGGGCGCGAAGCCGCGCGCGTTCACCCTTGCGTTATCGATGCCGAAAGCCGATGAAAGCTGGCTCGAAGCATTCAGCAGCGGTCTTTTCCACATGGCGAAGCAGCACGGCTGCGAGCTGATTGGCGGCGATACAACCGGCGGCCCTCACGTGTGCATCAGCATTACCGTGTTCGGCGACGTCCCGGCCGCGCAGGCGCTGCGTCGCGACGCGGCACACCCGGGCGACGACATATGGGTGTCTGGCGTGCTCGGCGGCGCGCGTGCCGGGCTCGGCATCCGCCGCGGCGAATGGTCGATGAAAGATCCTGCCGACGAAGCCATCGCGATCAAGGCGCTCGAACAACCGGAACCGCGCGTGGGGTTGGGCATCGCGCTGCGGGGAATCGCGCACGCGGCTCTCGATATCTCCGACGGTCTCGCCGGCGACCTGCTCCATATCCTGAAGCGCTCGAACGTGCGGGCGACGGTGAATATCGATCAGATACCGCGCTCCGGCACGCTCGCCGCGCTGCCCGACACCGCGCAGCTGCATTGCATCGTGGCGGGTGGCGACGACTACGAGCTCTGCTTCACCGCGCCGGCCTCCGTGAGGGCCGACATCGAGCGGATCGGAAAGGCGCAGAAAGTTTTGTTGACGCGTATCGGTACAATCGAGGGTCTGGCCGCTGAAGGACGAGCGGCTTCCGGCACGTCCGGCACGCCCCAAGACCAGCCGCTCATCGACTGGCGCGACAACACTGGTCCGGTTTTCATGCCAGACACGGGCTTCGACCATTTTCATGCAGACTGATCCGATCATCGACACTATCGACGACACACCACGCCCGAAACCATCGCGCCGGACAAGCGCGCGCTTCATGCTGTCGCATCCGCTGCATATCCTGTCGCTCGGCTTCGGCAGCGGCTTGTCGCCCATCGCGCCCGGCACGGTCGGCACCTTGTTCGCGTGGGCGTCGTTCGTGGTGTTCAACCCGCACCTGACGGTCGCCGAATGGGCCGTGCTGATCGGCGTGGGTTTCGTGGCCGGTTGCTGGTTCTGCGGTTTCACGGCGAAGAAAATGGGCATTTCCGATCCGTCGCCGGTGGTGTGGGACGAGATCATCGCGTTCTGGCTGGTGTTGCTGTTCGTCACGCCCGCCACGTTCACCGGGCAGTTGTGGGCGTTCATCGTGTTCCGTTTCTTCGACATGGTGAAACCGCCGCCCATCAGCTATTTCGACCGCCGGTTGAAAGGCGGTTTCGGCATCATGTTCGACGACATTGCCGCTGCGTTCTTCACGCTGCTCGTGATCGCGCTATGGCGCATGACCATTTGATTTCTGTGCTGATTTCCGTACTGACACCCGCCGTGCCTGCATCTCACGTTTCCGACCGCCCCCACCCGAGGCTTTGCCATGGCTACCGATAAAGTCGTCCACCAGCTCGCCATCCGTGCCGGCAATAAATTGCGCGACGAGCGGCTGATGCTCGCGACCGCCGAATCGTGCACGGGCGGCATGGTCGCCGCCGCCATGACCGATATTTCCGGCAGCAGCGCGTGGTTCGAGCGCGGTTTTGTCACCTACTCGAACCTGGCGAAAACCGAGATGATCGGCGTGCCCGCCGACATGATCGAACGCCACGGCGCGGTCAGCGAACCGGTCGCCAAAGCCATGGCGGAAGGCGCGCTGCGCAATAGCCGGGCGCAGGTGTCGCTGTCGATTACCGGTGTGGCCGGCCCGGGCGGCGGTACGGAAACGAAGCCTGTCGGCATGGTGTCGTTTGCGTGGAGCAACCGCTTGCACACGGCGGTGGAGACGCAGCAATTCAAGGGCGATCGCGAACAGATCCGCACGCAGGCGGCGGCGTACGCGCTGCGCGGCTTGCTGGAACTATTGGAACGCAGGGAACGGTGAGTAGACGGTGATCGAACGGATGGCGGCAAGAGCTAGACAGAGTAAGACAGGAACAGCCGTGCGCGGGCGGGGTTGCTGATGCCGGCGTTTGTGTACGACACGGCTCAAATCATCAAATGGCTCGGCTCGCATACCGTTGCCAAGGCACGCGGCTACGTGGACGAAGTCAAGCGCCTGCACTGGGACGAAGACGTACTGCGCGCCAGTGTTCAAGGCACGCAACGCCAGCCTTATACCGTCGAGGTGATGTTCAGCGAGAACCACGGCAAGCTTTCCGCGCAAGGCCATTGTTCGTGCCCGGTCGGATTCGGCTGCAAGCACGCCGCCGCCGTCTTGCTCGCGAGCGCCGCGGACAGACCGCGTGAGTCCGAAACCGTGCGCCCGGAAGTGGCGGGCTGGCTTGAAGGATTCCGCTCGCGTTTCGCCTCCACTCGAAGCGCTTCCGCAAAAAAACCCGGTGAGACGGCCGGTGCGCTTGCACTCGTTTATGTGCTGGGAACGTCGCGCATCATGCGCACCGCCGAGGTTGCGCTGCATAAGGTGCGGCTCAGTCCGGACGGTTCGTTCCAGAGCCTCGACCGGCCGTGGACCAACCTGGACGCCGCGCTTGTCAAGCAGCCGAAGTTCGTCAGCGACGATGATATGAGCATCGTGCGAGGACTCGTCATTGGACGATCCCGTAACGATTTCGGCGGCTTCGGGCTGCACGGCGAAGAAGGCGCGGATCTGCTCCAGCGCATGCTGGCGACGGGACGATTGTTCAGCGCCATGCCGGCCGACCACGATGCATCGGAGCCGCGCCGGCCGCTACGCGAAGGCGAGCAACGGCCGGGACGCATCGAGTGGACGCCGGACCCGGACGATCGCGTGCGCCCCGTGCTGCAAACCGAACCGCCCGCCACGCTGGTCATTCCCACCGAACCGCTGTGGTTCGCCGACGCGCAAACGCGCGAAGCGGGCATCGTCGATATGCCGCAACCCGCGCGGCAACTGGCCGATTATTTGTCGATGCCGCCCATCTCGCTCGCCGAAGCGCCGCTGGTCAGCGCCATGCTGCGTGAAGTCGACTCCGACCTGCCCCCGCCGCCGGAGCCGGAAACGCTGAACGTGCGGATCATCGATACGGAACCGGTGCCGGTGCTCGTGCTCGACACCCGGCCCGTCAACAGCAGTTGGCGTCCCCGCGACGATCGCACCGCCGCAAACGTGCTCGATTTCGCTATCGTGAGTTTCGACTACGACGGTTTCAACATCGACCCCACGCGCGCCACCACGGTCATGCGCGCCGCGTCCGGCGAGATGGTTCAGGTCAGGCGCCGTCACGACGTGGAAGCGCGTTACCTGGCCGCGCTCTACGATCTTGGCTTTCGCCAGATTCCGTCGAATCAACGCTTCGGACCGAAGCCCATCCCGAGCGGCGTGCTCGGCCTGCCCGTGCCCGACGCGTGGGCCGTGTTCACCAACGACGCGCTGCCCGCGTTGCGCGAGGACGGCTGGCGCGTGAGCATGTCGCCGGAATTTCGCTTCGACTTCATTGAGATCGACGATATCCAGGGCAGCGCGCGCCAAGGCACCGACGGCTGGTTCGACCTGGAACTCGGCATTGCCGTGGGCGACCGGAGCGTTCGGCTCGAACCGCTTCTGGCCGATTTGTTCCAGCGTGACCGGCGCTGGCTGGCAGGCGCCATCGATTCAATCCCGGACGAAGAAGGCATCGAGTTGAAGACGGATCTCGGCGAGCGGCTGCGGGTTCGGGCGGCACGGATCAAGCCGGTGGTGCGCGTACTGATCGATCTCTTCGATACCATCGGCACGCATCCGTTGCGTGTTTCCGAACAGGACGCGGGGCGGCTGGAAGCGCTCAGCAACACGGCGCGCTGGGAGTTTCACGGCGACCTTTCCATTCGCGAGCTCGCGCAGCGTTTGCAGGAAGGGCCGGGGTTGCGGGAAGTACCCGTGCCGCTTGGTTTGCACGCCGAACTTCGGGTGTATCAGCGCGAAGGGCTGAACTGGATGCAGTATTTGCGCGAGCGCAATCTGTCGGGTGTTCTCGCCGATGACATGGGTCTCGGCAAAACCGTGCAGGCGCTGGCGCACATCCTGGTCGAGAAGGAGTCGGGACGGCTGGACCGGCCGGTGCTGGTGGTGTTGCCGACCACCCTGGTTCACAACTGGCGTGAGGAAGCTAAAAAATTTGCGCCCGACCTGCGAGTGCTCGACCTGCATGGGCCGCAACGCAAGGAACGGTTCGATCAGATTGGCGAGCACGATCTCGTGCTGACCACGTACCCGCTGCTGTGGCGCGATCAGGCAATGCTGTCGCTGCACGAGTACCACCTGCTGATCCTCGATGAAGCGCAGATCGTGAAGAACGTCGCGACCAAGGCCGCGAAGGGTATCCGCGATTTAAGCGCGCGACATCGGTTGTGCCTGACTGGCACGCCGTTGGAAAACCACCTCGGTGAGTTGTGGGCGCAATTCGATTTCCTGCTGCCTGGCTTCCTTGGGACGCAGAAGGATTTCACGAAGCGTTGGCGCACACCGATCGAAAAATACGACGACCCGGTGCGCCGAGATTTGCTGGTGCGCCGGATTCGGCCGTTCATGCTGCGTCGAAGGAAGGATGAGGTCGCGAAGGAATTGCCGCAGAAAACGACCATCGTGCGGACCGTGGCGCTCGAAGGTGCACAGCGCGATCTGTACGAGACCGTGCGGATCGCGATGCAGGAAAAAGTGCGGATGGCGGTCGCGGACCAGGGTTTGGCGCGCAGCCATATTGTCGTGCTCGAGGCGTTGCTGAAGCTGCGCCAGGTTTGCTGCGATCCGGCGTTGGTGAAGCTCGCGCGGGCTGGGCGTGTGGAGGAATCGGCGAAGCTCGATTTGTTACTCGATATGCTGCCGGAGTTGCTTGAGGAAGGGCGTCGGGTGCTGCTGTTTTCGCAGTTCACCGGGATGCTGGCGATCATTGCTGCCGCGCTCGATGAAGCCGGGCTTCCGTACGTTACTTTGACGGGCGATACGACTGACCGGATCACGCCGGTGACGCGCTTTCAGGACGGCGAGGTGCCGTTATTCCTGATCAGCCTGAAGGCGGGCGGCGTAGGGTTGAATCTGACCGCTGCGGACACCGTGATTCACTACGATCCGTGGTGGAATCCGGCGGCGGAAAATCAAGCGACGGACCGGGCGCATCGGATTGGGCAGTTGAAGCCGGTGTTCGTGTACAAGCTGATTGTGGCGGGGAGTATTGAAGAACGGATTGTGGCCATGCAGAGCCGAAAAGCCGCTCTCGCCGATAGCATCTTGCGCGAGGACGCGGCCGGAGCAGCGAAGTTTTCTGCCGAGGATATTGAGGCGTTGCTGGCGCCAATGCCGGTGGGGTGAGGTTGCTCGCGCCGGCGGACGGGAAGGGGTTGCTGGGTGCTTGCGTTAGTGGTCAGGGTTGGCGCCGGGTTGCTAAGTTCTTGCGTTAGCGGTCTGGGTCAATGCCGGGTTGCTAAGTTCTTGCGTTAGCGGTCTGGGTCAATGCCGGGTTGCTAAGTTCTTGCGTTAGCGGTCTGGGTCAATGCCGGGTTGCTGCTCTCCAGGTTGGTGGTTTGCTTAGGTTAGCTTATTTCTTTATCACTATTAGCCACTGCGCGTGGCGGCGCGTCATTTCTTTGTCCAAAGCGACAAAGAAACGAAGCAAAGAAAGCGCTTTCAAAACGAGGGCTCGTAAGTTGACCTAGCGTGCAGTTTTTGCGTTTTTGGCACCCCAAAAGCACGGTGCTCGCCAGAGCGACGGATGTTTGAACCCCTCCTTCTCGCGAATTCTTACACGCACACGCTTCGCCCCGTACGCTCTCGGGCAAGCACCCTTGCCAAGAAACCCGCACGGCCCCACGCGTATTTACTGCTTCATTCTTGATGGGTTAACTTCTTGATCTGCGCTGTTATTTTTTGGGTTACAGCCTCACCCCTCTAGCGGCCTCGCTTCGAGGTGGGTTGGCGACGTGGTTCGGCATCCGTACAAATTCGATGGGTGGTTCACGCGGATAGCGCGGGGTGCACCTGTGGCAGGTTCAGTCACTGGTGGCGAAGCGTGTGGGTATCCGTGTTCGGAGAAGGAGGGTTTCACACATCCGTCGCTCTGGCGAGCACCGTGCTTTTGGGGTGCCAAAAACTTCGAGACTGCACGCTGGGTCAACTTACGAGCCCACGTTTTGAAAGCGCTTTCTTTGCTTCGTTTCTTTGTCGCTTTGGACAAAGAAATGACGTGCCGCCACGCACAGTGGCTAATAGTGCTAAAGAAATGAGCCAACTCAAGCAGACCACAAACGCCGAAAGCAGCAACCCGGCATAGACCCCGACCGCTAACGCAGGAACTTGGCAGCCCAGCGACAACCTCTAACCTCCCGCACCGGCAATCCCATCCGGTCCACCGGCGCGAGCGAAAACCCAAACCGCGAGCGAAAACCTAAACAACTACAGTCTGAGCTTCCCCAGCGAGGGATTCGCGCACCACGCCGATCGACCAAACCTGCTCACCCGCCGCCGACAAAAGCCCCGTAGCGGTTTCAGCGTCGCCAGCGGCCACCACTACGACCATCCCGATCCCGCAGTTGAACACGCGATGCATTTCCGCGTCGGCCACACCGCCGTGTTTCTGCAGCCAGGAGAACAACGGCGGCAACGGCCACGCCCGATGATCGAGTTCGACGGTCAATCCGTCGCGCAGAACCCGCGGAATGTTCTCAACCAGCCCGCCGCCCGTGATATGCGCCATGCCCTTCACAGGCAGTTGCGACATCAGCGACAACAACGGCTTCACGTAGATATGCGTAGGCGCCATCAGCGCGTCGGCGAGCGAACGGCCATCGAAATCGGCGTTCAGGTCAGGCTGCGCACGCTCAATGATCTTGCGCACCAGCGAATAGCCATTTGAATGGATACCGGAAGAAGCAAGACCCAACACGACGTCACCCGGCTGAATGGTCGAGCCATCGATAATCTTGCTCTTCTCCACCGCGCCCACCGCGAACCCGGCCAGATCGTACTCACCGTCCGGATACATGCCCGGCATCTCAGCAGTCTCGCCGCCGATCAACGCGCAACCGGCCAGCTCGCAACCCTGCGCAATTCCTTGCACCACGGTCGCCGCCGTATCCACGTCCAGCTTGCCGCAAGCGAAATAATCGAGGAAAAACAAGGGCTCGGCACCCTGCACCAGGATGTCGTTGACGCTCATCGCGACCAGATCCTGGCCCACCGTGTCATGCTTGTTCAGTTGAAACGCCAGCCGCAGCTTCGTACCCACGCCGTCCGTGCCGGATACCAGCACCGGCTCCTTGTATCGTTTAGGTACTTCAAACAGCGCACCGAATCCGCCAATCCCGCCCAGCACGCCGTCGCGCATGGTTTTCTTGGCAAAGGGCTTGATCCGGTCGACGAGCGCGTCGCCGGCATCGATGTCCACGCCCGCGTCGCGATAGGACAAACCTTGGGCGTCTGGGGCGGATTTCGGTTGATTCATGGGGGATCGGCGAGAAGGTCGGTAAAATGAGATTTTAACCGATGCCAGCCGCCCGGCCGGATTTCTCGCAGTTCGCGGCCCTGACTCCGAAAGACCGCATCAAACCCTTTTCGAGACTCGCGCCCATCCGGCTGGAAACTCGACCCTGCGCTCAACGCCTTTCGCTACGGTTTAATCCGGGCATCGGCATACTGGGCGTGCCGCTTTTCAAGATACGCCCTGACGGAACCGATTGCCCGTGCAACGCCAACTGACGCTCGATCTCGGCACGCCGCCGCTCGCCACCTTCGATAATTTTTTTGCCGCCGGGAACCACGAACTGGTGACCCGTCTGCGCGAACTCGACGGTGCGCTCGCAGCCGGTCCGGTGGCCGACCGGACCTTCTACGTCTGGGGCGAAGCCGGCAGCGGCCGCAGCCATCTGCTGCAGGCGCTGGTGCACGAAGCAAACGGCCGGGCGCGCTTCCTGAGCCCGCAAGCGCCGCTGGCCGCCTTCACGTTTGACCCCAAGGCGAGCATCTACGCCATCGACGACTGCGAACGGCTCTCGGGCGCGCAGCAAATCGCGCTCTTCAACCTGTTCAACGAGGTGCGCGCGCATCCGGCCAGCGCCCTGGTGGCAACGGGCGATGTGGCGCCGCTGGGGTTATCGGTGAGGGAAGATTTGCGCACGCGCCTTGGCTGGGGGCTGGTGTTCCAGCTCACGCCCCTCTCCGACGAAAGCAAGGCCAGCGCGCTGAAACACGCGGCGCACGAGCGCGGCCTCGCGATGGCCGACGACGTCCCCGCTTATCTGCTCACGCATTTTCGACGCGACATGCCAAGCCTCATGACCTTGCTCGATGAACTCGACCGCTTTTCGCTGGAACAAAAGCGCGCCGTGACGCTGACCTTATTGCGCACGATGCTCGCCGCAAAAGAAGGCGATGCGCCGCGCCCGCAGACCGAGCTTTTTTAGCCGCTTTTCAAGCCCATCTTCCCGCCGCGAGCAGCCAGCGGAACGCTTCCACCCGCTTCAAGTAAAATGCGCTCCCATGAACCTAGCCCTTTTTGATCTCGATCACACTCTCATCCCGACGGATAGCGACCACGAATGGGGCCGCTTCATGGCGAAGCTCGGCATTGTCGACGCCGACCAGTTCGCGAAGCAAAACGACGCGTTCTACGAAGATTACAAAGCCGGTACGCTCGATATCCACGCGTACCTGAGAGCCCAGCTTTCACCGCTCGCCCGGCACCCGCGCGCTCAACTGGACGACTGGCACGCGCAATTCATGCGCGAGGTCATCACACCGACCATTGCTCCAGCCGCGCTGGAACTCGTGCGCAAGCACCAGGAAGCCGGCGATCTCTGCTGCCTCGTCACCGCCACGAACGCGTTCATTACGGCGCCGATCGGCCGGGCGTTCGGAATTGAAGCATTGATCGCGTGCGAGGTCGAAACGGTCGACAATATCCCCAACGGCGAGCTGACCGGCCGCGCAACGGGCACGCCGAGCTATCGCGAGGGCAAGATCGTGCGTACCGAAGCGTGGCTCGCGTCCATGGGAAAAAACCTGAACGACTTCGAACACAGCTACTTCTACAGCGACTCGCACAACGACATTCCTCTACTCGAGAAAGTCACCGACCCGATCGCGACCAATCCCGACGACACCTTGCGCGCGCATGCGCAAGCCCGCGGCTGGCGCATCCTGGAAATCTTCTCCCCACGTGATTAAAAAACTCATCCGCAAGCTGTTCGGCCAGGAAAGCGCCAAAGAAGAGACCCCGGCCACCGCCCCGCTCTCCGACGATGTAAAACCCGCCCGCAAGAGCACGCGCAAGAAAGCCACGCCCGCCGTGGCTGTGGCCAAACGCGATCCCAACGTGCCGGTGATCCTGGCGGCGGACGTGCATGGCATCGACCCGTCGCTGATCTCGAAGAACGCGATTCGCGTGACCGAAGGGCTGCAGCAAGGCGGGCATCGTGCGTTTATCGTGGGCGGCGCCGTGCGCGACCTGCTGCTGAACGTGGCGCCGAAGGATTTCGACGTTGCAACGGACGCCACGCCCGACCAGGTGCAAAAGCTGTTCCGCCGCGCACGGATCATTGGCCGGCGGTTCCAGATCGTGCACGTGCAGTTCGGGCAGGACATCATCGAGACATCGACTTTTCGAGCGCTCGTCGATACCCCCGCCGATGCACCACCCTCACCGCCTCCGCCTCGTCTGCGGCGCGGCGAGATGGACACACGCACGCATGCAGTCGATGCCAGCGGCCGCGTCCTTCGCGACAACGTGTGGGGCGAGCAGCACGAAGACGCCACGCGCCGCGACTTCACCATCAACGCCATGTATTACGATCCGGCCACGCAAACTGTGCTGGATTATCACGACGGCATGGCCGACGTCCGCGCACGTTTGCTGCGCATGATCGGCGACCCTGCCACACGGTATCGCGAAGATCCGGTGCGCATGCTGCGCGTCGTGCGTTTTGCCGCGAAGCTCGGCTTCGAGATCGAACCCGCTACGCGCGCGCCCATCGCGGAACTTGCCGACCTGATCAGCAACGTTCCGGCCGCCCGTCTCTTCGATGAAATGCTCAAGCTGCTGCTCTCAGGCCACGCGCTCGCGTGCCTGACGCGGCTGCGCGCGGAAGGTTTGCATCACGGCGTATTGCCGCTGCTCGATGTGATCTTCGAATCGCAACACGGCGAGAAATTCATCACGCTCGCGCTGACCAATACCGACGAACGCGTGCGCGCCGGCAAGGGGGTATCGCCAGGCTTCCTGTTTGCAACGCTGCTCTGGAACGACATGCAGACGCGCTGGGAGCAGTACACGGCGGCCGGTGAATTCCCGGTGCCGGCGCTGCATCGTGCCATGGACGACGTGCTCGACATGCAGACCGAAAAGCTCGCTATCCATAAGCGCTTTTCATCGGATATGCGCGAGATTTGGGGCCTGCAACATCGGCTCGAAAAACGTTCGGGCAGAAGCGCGATGAAGCTGCTGGAACACCAAAGGTTTAGGGCGGGTTATGATTTCCTCCTGCTGCGATGCGAATCCGGCGAACTGGATGCATCAGTTGGCCAGTGGTGGACGGATTTCATAGAAGGAGACGCTGCTGCGCGCGAGTCACTGCTTTCGCAAGGCGGGAAGGACCGGGCACCCAAGAAACGACGGCGGCGTAGCAGCAACGCCAAAAGCCGCAGGCCGGGTGACGGAATGGAAGGCGGCGCGAGCACCGTGGAAGGGGCAGCTCGCGACAATCGCGAAGAACGTGACGTACGGTATGGCGACGAAAGCGGTGGCCAGCGCGACGATTGACACGGACCGAGCGCGTTTTCTGATCGTTTCGATCAACGCGTTTGAGTCCTGTAACGCCAAACGACAGTCGTAGGATTCATGCCATGACGGTAGCTTATCTGGGCCTGGGCGCAAACCTTGGTGACGCGCGCCAGACCCTGAAAGACACAGTGGTGTGTCTTGCCCAGCAACACACGATCTCCGTGCTCGCGAAGTCGAGCCTTTATCGCACCGCGCCTGTTGACGCCGGTGGCGACGACTACTTCAATTGCGTCGTCAAGATCGACACCACGCTTGCCGCACGCCAGTTGCTGCGGCTGTGCCACGGCATAGAAAGCCATTTCGGACGCGAGCGCCCGTACCGGAACGCACCGCGCACGCTCGATATCGACATCCTGCTTTACGGCGATTCCTGCATCGAGGAAGCCGATCTCGTCGTGCCCCATCCCCGTCTCACCGAGCGCGCGTTTACACTCGTGCCGCTGATCGAACTCGACCGCGATGTGGTCATCGCACAACGCGGCCGCGCCGATGCGTTTCTCGCCTCGGTTCAGGATCAACGAATCGAAAAAGTGGCGACACATCAGTGCCCGTTATTCGCTTCCCGCTGTACTTCGCGACGCGAAGCCTGAATTTGGCGACGCGAAGCCTGAAAATCTGCGACGCGATGCCTGGAATTCCACGACGCGAAGCCTGAAAGGTGAATAGCCCATGAGCATGTCGCCCCTCACCGTCACCGCGCCGCAGTTGCGCCCGCCGCATCGGTACATCGCGATTGAAGGGCCCATTGGCGTCGGCAAGACTACGCTTGCGCGCTTGCTCGCCGAACGATGGTCAATGCGCACGCTGTTCGAACGCCCGCAGGAGAACGTGTTTCTCGAGCGGTTTTATCGCGACAACACGCGTTACGCGCTGCCTACGCAATTGCAGTTCGCGTTGCAGCGCGCACAGCTATCGCAAGAAGTCGGAGCGGCGCTGCTGGGAGGGCTGGGACTTCCTGGACAAGTCGCAAACGCTCCGCTGATCACCGATTTCATCACCGAAAAAACGGCGCTGTTTGCACGCCTGACGCTCCCCGACGACGAATTCGAGTTGTTTCGTGAAGTCGCCAGGCGCTTCGATACCCCCGCTCCCGCACCCGATCTGGTCGTGTATTTGCAGGCCAGTCCCGAGGTATTGTTCGCGCGCATTCAAAAGCGCGCGCTGCCCATGGAACTGCAGATTCCGGACGCGTATCTGCGCGCCCTTTGCGACGCCTACAATGACTTCTTTTATCACTACGACGCCACGCCGCTGTTGACGGTGAACGCCGAGCACCTGAATCCGCTGGAATCGGACGCCGATCTGGCGCTGCTGGTAGACCGCATTGAAACCATGCGTGGGCGCAAGGAATTCTTTGTCAAGGGCACGTCACTTTAAGTCCGTCCGGCTTGCGCGCAGGCGTGCCGTCTCATATCTAGTCGATGTGGAAATTCTCATGGCTTATTTGCAGGAAACCAGCCGCTCCGCGATCACCGTCCCGAAGCTTCGGACCATGCGCGAAGCCGGCGAAAAAATCGCGATGCTCACTTGCTACGATGCGAGCTTTTCCGCGTTGCTGGATCGCGCGGGCGTCGATGTATTGCTGATTGGCGATTCACTTGGAAACGTGCTGCAAGGACATGGCACGACGCTGCCCGTCACGCTGGCCGATATTGCATATCACACTGCAGCAGTGGCACGAGGCAACAAGAACGCGTTGGTGGTCGCCGATATGCCGTTTGGTACGGTCGGCTCGCGCGAGGAAACCTATGCGAACGCCGTGCAGTTGATGCGTGCGGGCGCGCAGATGGTGAAGATCGAAGGCGGTGAATGGGTCGCCGATACCGTCAAGTTTCTCGTCGACCGGTCAATTCCGGTTTGCGGGCATGTGGGATTGACGCCGCAATCGGTGCACGCGTTTGGCGGCTTCAAGGTGCAAGGGAAAACCGATGCCGGCGCAGAGCAGATGCGCCGCGATGCCCAGGCGGTTCAGGATGCCGGCGCGCAATTGATCGTGATCGAAGCGGTGCCTACGCTGCTGGCCAGCGAGGTGACGCAACAGTTGGTCATCCCTACGATTGGCATTGGCGCTGGCATCGAGTGCTCGGGCCAGGTGCTGGTGCTGCACGACATGCTTGGGATTTTTCCAGGAAAACGGCCGCGCTTCGTCAAAGATTTCATGCAAGGGCAGCCGAGTATTCTTGCAGCGGTCGAGGCGTATGTTCGCGCGGTCAGGGAAAAGACTTTTCCGGGGCCGGAGCATACGTTTTAAGGGGGGGTTGTTGGCTGGGCCGAGGCGGCGTTCGTGTTCGCATCTAGCTTCGTTGAGCCACTCCGCGTTACGAGCTAACATAAGTTCATCCGAAAGCCGGGGGATGTCATGGGAACGACTTACGAAGAAGACGTGGTGGCCTGGGCGAGCGAGCAGGCGGCATTGCTGCGTGCGGGACAGCTGTCGGCTATCGACATCGAACACATCGCCGAGGAGATTGAGGACGTGGGCAAGAGCGAACAACGCGAGTTGGCCAGCCGCATGGCTGTGCTATTGGCCCATCTGCTCAAGTGGCAATATCAACCGGATAGGCGCGGCAGCAGTTGGAGGCGCACGATTGAGGTTCAGCGCGAGCGCATCGAGTTACGGCTGAAGAAAACGCCAAGCCTGGCGCCAATGCTGGTGGATCCGGAGTGGATCATGGATATGTGGGCCGACGCGCGCCAGACGGCCAGCCAGGAAACAGAAATCGGGTTTGCGATCTTCCCGGACGCCTGTCCGTGGAGCATGCAGCAGGCGCTCTCTCAAGCGTTTTACCCGGATTAGCCAGCGCGGCGCGAGAGGCTGCGTGGAGGTCTACGTTACGCGGCAACGTATCTGGCCGTTTACCTTCTTTTGGCGTTAGCCCAACCGCCTCAATCGCGCCGGCACCGCACCACGCAGCGCGTTGCAAATCATCAGCGATTCCGCGTGATCCAGATCCTCGCGCGTCAGCGTGCGTTCCTCTGCGTCCAGTTCTTCGATCAACACGCCACGCATCACACCCGGCAACAATCCTGCGTCGAGCGGCGGCGTGCTCCAGCGGCCATTGCGTTTTACGAAGACGTTCGATCGCCCGCCTTCCGTCAGCTCTGCACGCTCGTTAAAAAACAGCATGTCGAACGCCCCCAGCGTTTCGGCCTCGCGCCACGCACGGTCATACTCTTCACGCGACGTCGTCTTGTGCCTGAGCAACGGATCATCCGCCGATCGCGCGGCGAAGCCATATTCCGATGCCAGCAAAACATCGACCGTTGACGCCGCCAACGGCGCGAGCGGCGCACTCGTTACGATAATCTCGCCGCTTTTACTTAAAGCAATCCGCAACCGATAACCCGCCTTCGCTTCGAAGCCCGCGCAGGTTTCATCGATACGCTTGTGCAACAGCGTCCGGTCGAGCGAAAAACCGCACCACTGCGCACTAGCCTCAAGCCGCGCAAGATGGCGATCCCAATGCCGAATCCCTTCTTCCTTCGTCGCAAAAGTTGTCTCGAAGAGCTGGAAACCAGGATCGGAGCCGGTCAGGAATTGAGCCTTCAATTGGCACTCCTCGAATTCATCGGCGGCAACGCTATCCAGCACAATGCCCCCACCGACACCCATCTTGCCTCTGCGATGCTGTATTTCCAGTGTCCGGATCGGCACGGACAAACAGAAGTCGCGGCTCTTTTCGAGCCAGCCGATCGCGCCCGTATAAATGCCGCGCGGCGTGCTTTCCAGCGCATCGATCAATTGCATCGTCTTGTGCTTCGGCGCACCCGTGATCGAGCCACAGGGCAACAGCGCGCGGAGGATATCGGCGAACGTGGTGCCGGCAAGCAACCGCGCTTCCACCGTCGATGTCATCTGCCAAACCGACTTGTACGGCTCAACCGAAAACAAGTGCGGCACCTGCACGCTTCCCGTGACCGCAACACGCGACATATCGTTACGCAGCAGGTCGACGATCATCACGTTTTCGGCGCGATTCTTCGGATCGAGCCGCAGCCATTCCGGGTCCGCGCTGCGGGGCGCCGTACCCTTCATGGGTCGCGCTTTCAGCACGTCGCCCTCGCGCTGGATGAACAACTCGGGCGAGCACGAGAGCACATCGCCTCCATCGGGCAGCGCAATCAGCGCGCCGTATTGCACGGGCTGCCTCTCCCGCAGCCGTCGATACAAACCGACCGCCGAACCGAAGACATCGAAGGCGAGACGGAACGTGTAGTTGATCTGATACGAATCGCCGGCCTGCAACGCGTCCTGAACGGTCGCGATGGCTTGCTCGAATGCATCGCGCGACACACTCGCTTCAATATTCGCTACACCCGCCACTGAGGGCCGATCAGCCAGGCCGTTATCACGCGCGACAAGCCATTGATTCGCCTCTTCACGCGATAACAACGTGCACTCGCGGAACAGCAAAAAGCGCAGCGCGGCATTGCCGGGCTGCGCTAACTGGAGGTTGCGGCCAAATTCATAGTCTGCGAGCACGACGGCGTGCAATCCGTTGCGCAGGTCTGCTTCAACACTCGCGCACACTTCGTCGAGTTGCGCGGGGTCACGACACGAGCATTCGTGCGAAAAGCTGGCGTAAAGGCGACTCGACCGCCTTTCGGCGGTCGAGTCGCAATCGTCGAGCAGCGCGAAAACCTCGCTGCGTTGCTGCATCAGCATTTCCTTGAACGAAGAAATCTCAATCGAAGAAACTCTTCACCCGATCGAACCAGCTCTTGCTTTGCGGACTATGACGCGCGCCGCCTTCTGTCAGTGAACGCTCGAACTGTTTGAGCAGATCGCGTTGCTGGTCGGTGAGCTTGACCGGCGTTTCGACTTGCACATGGACATACAGGTCCCCGGCGATGCTCGAGCGCAACCCCTTGATACCCTTGCTGCGCAGCCGGAACGTCTTGCCGGACTGCGTGCCTTCCGGCACGGTGAAACTCGCGCGGCCGGCCAGCGTAGGTACTTCGATCTCACCGCCAAGCGCCGCCGTGGTGAATGGAATCGGCATCTGGCAATGCAGGTCGTCGCCGTCGCGTTCGAACACCGAATGCTGCTTGATGTGAATCTCGACGTACAAATCGCCGCTCGGACCGCCGTTGATACCTGGCTCGCCGTTACCCGACGAACGAATCCGCATGCCGTCGTCGATACCCGCCGGAATCTTCACTTCCAGCGTCTTCGTTTCCTTCACCTTGCCCGCGCCATGGCAGTGTCCACACGGATCAGGAATGTGGCTGCCGGTTCCATGACACTTCGGGCAAGTCTGCTGGATGCTGAAAAAGCCCTGCGACATGCGCACGGTGCCTTGTCCCTGGCACGTCGGACAGGTTTCCGGCTTGGTGCCGGGCTTCGCGCCCGAGCCCTTGCAGATCTCGCAATTCACCCAGCTCGGCACGCGAATTTGCGTGTCGTAGCCGTGCGCCGCCTGCTCCAGCGAGATTTCCATGCTGTAGCGCAAATCCGCGCCGCGATAAACCTGCGGACCCGCGCGCCCGCGGCTGGCTCCCGCGCCACCGCCGGCCGCCTGGCCGAAGATGTCGCCGAAAATATCGCCGAACGCGTCGGCGAATCCGCCAAAACCTTGCTGACCCGCACCCGCCATGTTCGGATCAACGCCCGCGTGGCCGTATTGGTCGTAGGCCGCGCGCTTCTGCGGATCCGAGAGCATTTCGTAGGCCTCTTTGGCCTCCTTGAAACGCGCTTCCGAATCCTTGTTATCCGGATTGCGGTCGGGGTGATGCTTCATCGCAAGCTTGCGATAAGCCTTCTTGATTTCGTCGTCGCTCGCATTCTTCGCGACGCCCATAACCTCGTAGTAATCCCGTTTCGCCATATCGGTTCAGCGCCACCGCGCCTGATCGAAGATCAGGTCCGGCAGCTCCCTCTTGGATGCCTGGAGTCTCGCGACTCATGTGGTTCGTCGACGCCTCGCCTACACGCATGATTCGCGCGGCCAATAAGTGACCAGCACGCAAATCAACCCGCACAAAGCACAGCGCCCTCTAAAAAAACAACGTGCCCGGAAAGCCATTCGGCTCGCCAGGCGCGTTCTTCGTCCATGCGCTCAACACCTTCTCGCAAGACATTTTTCGTCGCGGTCCCGCGCAACACCGAAGCTGCACGGGACCGGTTCAACCTTCACCGACGAACTGCTGAAGCGGTTCAATCGACTTAGTCCTTCTTCACTTCCTTGAAGTCAGCGTCGACGACATCATCGTGCTGCTCCGGCGCCGCTTGCGCACCGGGGCCGCCTGCTGCGCCCGCCGAATTCGCCCCACCCGCTGCCGCGCCCGCCGCACCTTGCGCTGCAGCCATGTCGGCGTACATCTTTTCGCCAAGTTTCTGCGACGCCGTTGACAGCGTTTCAATCTTCGCGTCAATGCTTGCCTTGTCGCTGGCCGTGCTCTTCAGCGCTTCTTCAAGATCCTTCAACGCCGCTTCGATCTGCTCTTTCTCGCCCGCTTCGACCTTGTCGCCGTATTCAGCCACGGCCTTCTTCGTGCTGTGCACCAGCGCGTCGCCCTGGTTACGCGAGTCGGCCAGTTCACGCAGACGATGATCTTCGTCGGCGTTCGCTTCAGCGTCCTTCACCATCTTGTCGATTTCAGCGTCCGACAGGCCCGAGTTCGCCTTGATGACGATGCGGTTTTCCTTGCCCGTCGCCTTGTCCTTCGCGCCGACGTGCAAAATGCCGTTCGCGTCGATGTCGAAGCTCACTTCGATCTGCGGCGTGCCGCGCGATGCCGGCGGAATGCCTTCGAGGTTGAACTCGCCCAGCAGCTTGTTGCCTGCCGCCATCTCGCGCTCACCCTGGAACACCTTGATCGTCACGGCGCTCTGGTTGTCGTCAGCGGTCGAATAGACTTGTGCGTGCTTGGTCGGGATGGTCGTGTTCTTGTTGATCATCTTCGTCATCACGCCGCCGAGGGTTTCAATACCCAGCGACAACGGCGTCACGTCCAGCAGCAACACGTCCTTGCGGTCACCCGACAGAACCTGGCCTTGAATCGCGGCGCCAACCGCCACGGCTTCGTCCGGGTTCACGTCACGACGCGGATCCTTGCCGAAGAATTCCTTAACCTTTTCCTGCACCTTCGGCATACGCGTCATACCGCCGACCAGAATGATGTCGTCGATTTCGCCGACCTTCACGCCTGCATCTTTAATAGCGATACGGCACGGTTCCATCGTGCGTTCGATCAGGTCTTCAACCAGCGACTCCAGCTTCGCACGCGTAATTTTCAGGTTCAAGTGCTTCGGACCCGACGCGTCGGCCGTGATGTACGGCAGGTTGATTTCGGTCTGAGCGGTCGACGACAACTCGATCTTCGCCTTTTCAGCGGCTTCTTTCAGGCGCTGCAGCGCGAGCACGTCCTTCGACAGATCAACGCCCTGGTCCTTCTTGAACTCGGAGATGATGTAGTCAATGATGCGCTGGTCAAAATCTTCGCCACCGAGGAACGTGTCGCCGTTCGTGGAGAGCACTTCGAACTGCTTCTCGCCGTCAACGTCCGCGATTTCGATGATCGACACGTCGAACGTACCGCCGCCCAAGTCGTACACGGCAATCTTGCGATCGCCCTTTTCGTTCTTGTCCAGGCCGAAAGCCAGCGCGGCCGCGGTCGGCTCGTTGATGATCCGCTTCACTTCCAGACCGGCGATACGGCCCGCGTCTTTCGTCGCCTGACGCTGGCTGTCGTTGAAATAGGCCGGAACCGTAATGACGGCTTCCGTCACTTCTTCGCCGAGATAGTCTTCAGCGGTCTTCTTCATCTTGCGCAGCACTTCAGCCGAGATTTGCGGCGGTGCCAGTTTTTGATCGCGGGCTTCGACCCAGGCGTCGCCGTTATCGGCGCGCACGATCTTGTAGGGCATCAGCGCGATGTCCTTTTGCACTTCTTTTTCGTCGAAACGGCGACCAATCAACCGCTTGACTGCGTACAGCGTGTTCTTCGGGTTCGTGACCGACTGACGCTTCGCCGGCGCGCCGACGAGAATTTCGTTGTCGTCCACATAAGCAATGATCGACGGCGTGGTGCGCGTGCCTTCCGCGTTCTCGATCACTTTGACCGTGTTGCCTTCCATGATCGCGACGCACGAGTTCGTCGTGCCCAGATCGATACCAATGATTCTGCCCATTTTTATCACTCTCCTGACTTTGATTGCAGCAGGTCCGTTTTTGCGTTTTCGACGTGATTGACGCTCGAATCCGCTAGCCGGATGCCCAAAATTTAACCCTGTACGCCAAATAAGAGCGTTCGCATCGTTTTCAAGACCAAAAACCGACGTTTTTCCGCTTTTTTTCAGCCGATCTGAAACTTTTCCTGGAGCTCACCGCTCAAGCTTTCGCTTCGAGCGCCCGAATCTTCTCGCGAGCTGCGGCGACAGCGGCTTCGAACTGCCCAAGCCCATGCCAGCCGGTTGCTCGTCCGAGGCGCTTGCCCCGGTAGAAGAAAAACCACGTTGGGACGCCATGCAGCATGAAACGGCGGCCAAGATCCCGATGCTCATAGACGTTGCTGTGAAACCATGTCAGCCCGAGCGCCCGGATCTCGTCCGGTTTTGCCAGCATTGCCTTTTTCGCGATTTCGCAGTTGAAACACTCGAAACCCCAGAAAAAGACGACGGCCAACTGGTCCGCTGCCGACTCGAGGCCGGCATCGAACGTCTCGGCGCTCAATTCCCGCATGTCGAAAGCGGCAAACGCGGTGGCGTCGACAGGAATATTGGCCGTCACAGCAGCGTCTTTGGCTGAAACGCTTATTTCGGCGCGGCGACCGTGACAAGCGCCGGACGCAAAACGCGGTCCGCGATCACATAGCCCTTTTGCAGCACCGAGACCACCGTGTTTGCGTCCTGCTCGGCCGGCACCATCGAAATAGCCTGATGACGATGCGGATCGAACTTCTCGCCTACCGGATTGACCTCGACCACACGGCCCTTTTCAAGCGCGGCGGTCAGTTGGCGCAGCGTCAGCTCGACACCTTCACGGACTTTTGCCAGGTCGGTGGATGAATGCGTCAGCGCGGCTTCCAGGCTGTCGAGCACCGGCAGCAGATTCTCCGCGAAATTCTCGATCGCGAATTTATGCGCCTTCTGCACATCTTCCGACGCCCGGCGCCGAACATTCTCGGTCTCGGCTTTCGCGCGCAGGAACTCTTCTTGCAGCGACGTTGCCCGGGCTTGCGCTTCAGCGAGCAGTGCCTCGGTTTCGTTCACGTCGACGGTTTCCGGGGTGGAAATTCCGTCCGGGCCGCCGGGTTGCTGGATAGTTTGGGCCGCCGCGGTGTTGTCGGCGGGCGTGGGGTTCTGGCTCGCGGAATTATCTTGCGTGTTTTCCATGTCGCTTGAGATTTTGCTATGGGTGAAAACGGATGAAATCGAACGCAACGTTGCGGTTTCGACCCATCAAAAAGCTGCCGATGATAACCGCCAACTCAACGTTGCAAAAACACAACGGGCCCGAACAGCGGACAGTGCGAGTAAAGCGAGGTACTTCCTGTGTTCGTCCCAAGACCCCCATTTGAGGCTCAGATGAGCGTTTTCAAGGGGTTGCGGGTGCTTTCCGGGGCTATTTCTAGGCCGCGGAAATGACCGGTTACAACCATTTTGAGCCTGTCATCAGATTCAGATTGAGCCGGTTGATTTGCTCGCCTACACTTCGAACATGTCTTCGGAAGCCCTAGTTAACCCTAATCTTACGAATGTCCGAATCCAAGTTTATTTGCCGCTTTTTTTGTCGCTAAGGCTTGTTTCAAGTCAGCTCTAGCGCCGGTTTTTCAGAGCTGTTGATTGTTACAGGGGGTGCCCATGAAACTGACCTTTGCTATTGCGATCGTCGCTTTGGTACTTGTTGGCGGCACCACGACTATTTGCATGTCCGGTGCGGTCAACGACCACACCACGGAGTACGGCGGCGTCTCGGCCACCATGGAACATTTTTTCAGTCCGAGCCTGAAAGTTTGTCGATAATGCGGCGGTCGCGCTTGGTCGGGCGACCCTGTAATGCGGCTGCCGGCTCTCGGTACGTCTTCTTTCGCTCATTCTCTGCCACGCGTTTTTCCCGTCCAGCTTCCGTTTCAGCATAGAGCGTCTGCGCAATCGGCGCGGGGCCGCGCACTTCACAAATTCCCAGCACGTTCACTTGCCAAAGCACGTGTTCAATCTCGATCTCCACGAGATCGCCAACACGCACGTCCTTGGACGGCTTCACATTCGCACCGCCAATTCGCACGCGGCCCTTTTCGACTGCGTCGCTGGCCAGTGAGCGCGTTTTGAAAAAGCGCGCCGCCCACAGCCATTTGTCGATACGAAGGCGGGCGCTGGAATCGGTTGAGATCTGGTAGTTCATTTGCTCGGTCTATGCGGCGGCGCTAAGCGTTTGCGGCGCTTGCACGGGCCAGCCCTGCAGGTGTTGCGCGACAATTTCGCCCAGCGCCTTGATCCAGGCCGGCGATGCATTCAGGCAGGGAATCCGGTGAAACTCCTTGCCGCCAGCGTGCAGGAATTCATCGCGCACTTCAATGCCGATTTCCTCGATTGTTTCCAGGCAATCCGACGTAAACCCAGGGCAGAAGACGTCTACCCGCTTCACGCCTGCGGCTCCGAGTTCGGCGAGCGACGGCGCTGTATAGGGCTGCAGCCATTCTGCCCGGCCAAAACGCGACTGGAATGTCACCCGGCATTCCACCGGTGACAACCCAAGCGCCGCCATCAGCAACGAGCCGGTCTGTTGACACTGATCATGGTATGGATCGCCAAGATCCATGGTGCGCTTTGGCACGCCGTGGAAACTCAGCACCAGCCGGTCCCCGGCCGCGAAGTCCGGCTGGCCGTGATGCCGCCAATAGTCCCGCACCTGCTCGGCCAGCGCACCAATATAGGCCGGATGGTCCGCATATTGGCGGATGGTGCGCAGCTCCGGCTGATTGCGCACGCGCCGCAAGGCATTAAACGCGTCGTCGAACGCGGTGGCCGTGGTCGACGACGAATATTGCGGATACATGGGTACGAGCAGTACGCGCTCAGCGCCTTCCAGCTTGAGTTGATTCATCATGGCCGGAATGCCGGGCGTGCCGTAGCGCATGGCGTAGTCCACGATCACGTGATAGTCGTTCACCATGAATAACCGCCGCAACGCCTCAACCTGCTTTTCCGTATACACACGCAACGGCGAGCCTTCGGGCAGCCAGACCTGGGCATATTTTTTCGCCGACGCCCGGCCCCGGAACGGCAGGATGGCCAACCGCAGGATGACTTGCCACGCGAGCGCAGGAATTTCCACCACGCGCGGGTCCGACAAGAACTGCGCGAGGTATTTGCGCACCGCCTTGGGCGTGGGCGCATCCGGCGTGCCGAGGTTGATCAGCAGCACCGCAACGCGATGCGAAGCGGAAGGCTGCGAAGGCAACTCGAGGTCGTAGCGCATAAAGGAAAGAGGCTGTGAAGCCCGTGGAAGTAAGTGAAACCCATTATAGCGGCGGGTTTCGGAACGCAACATCGACCGAACGGCCGAGTGGTGAACGAGGCTGGGGCAAGGCAAGATGGGTTGTCTGCCGGAGGGCTTCGCAGCATTTTGCGGACCGGACCGGCAGACGGCTTATTGCAGACTTATCGCACTATTGCTGGCTACTGAGCGAGAGGGACAACAGGCGCGCGGTGATATCGACGATTGGAATCACGCGGTTGTATGCCATCCGCGTGGGTCCGATCACCCCCAGCGTACCTACGATCTTCCCGTTCACCTCATAGGGCGCTGTCACAACGCTCATTTCCTCGATCGGTACGAGATTCGACTCTCCGCCGATAAAAATCTGCACGCCTTGCGCGTGGCTCGATACGTCGAGTAATTGAAGGAGACTCGTCTTTTGGTCGAACACGTCGAAGAGCTTGCGCAGCCGCGCCATGTCGGAGGAAAGATCCGCCACTTCCAGCAGGTTGCGCTCGCCAGAAATCAGCAGGGTGTCGCCTTGATCCGTTTCGTCGACGCTCGCGGCCACCGCTGCCTGCATGAGCGAGGTCATGTCGCCGCGCAACGCGTCGATTTCCTCGCGCAGTCGGCGGCGTACTTCGTCGAAGGACAGCCCGGCGAAATTCGCGTTGATATAGTTCGACGCCTCGGTGAGCTGCGACGGCGAGTAGTCGCGTTGAGTGGCCATGATGCGGTTCTGCACGTCGCCTTCAGGCGTCACTATGATCAGCAGGATGCGCTTGTCGGACAGGCGCATGAACTCGATCTGCTTGAACATGTGGCTGCGGCGCGGCGTGAGAATGACGCCAGCGAACGTGGACAGGTTCGAGAGCACGCTCGCCGCGGCAGCCACGATCTTCGCCGGCTCGCCGCCCTGCAGCTTGATCTTGACGGCGGAGGTCATGGCTTCGTCGTCGGTGGTTTCGACGGTGAGCATGGTGTCCACGAAGAGCCGGTAACCGCGCGGCGTGGGAATCCGCCCCGCCGACGTATGCGGACTCACCACCAAGCCAAGGTCTTCCAGGTCCGACATGACGTTGCGGATGGTGGCAGGGCTGAGCTCGAGGCCGGAGTAGCGCGACAGCGTGCGGGAACCGACCGGCTGACCTTCGGCTATATAGCGCTCGATCAGCGTCTTGAGGAGGGTCTGGGCACGGGGGTCTAGCATGGGGAAATTTTAGCTCAACGTGTAAGGAAACAGCGAGCACAGCAAAAAAGGGCGACGACGGTTGAGGCTGGTTTGTCATTCACCCGTCATCAATTCATGATCCACACCATTCTAGCGACAATTCCCCGTCGCGCCCGGGGCTTGGCGTATACACACAACTCCTAAGCGCCGCGGGCAGGCGCACGGTTCTTTTCGACACTCACCTATGGTGTAATGCCGGCATGGAAATTGGGACCCAATTCAAGACTGTCGCGCTCGTGGGGCGCAACAATACGCCCGGCATCAGGGAGCCGCTGACGGCGCTCGCCGCTTGCATCGTGAAACGCGGCTTCGACGTCGTGTTCGAAACCGAAACGGCGGATGACGTCGGCGTGACCGACTACCCGGCCTTGAGCGCACAGGAAATTGGCGCGCGCGCGGACGTGGCGGTCGTGCTCGGCGGCGACGGCACCATGCTAGGCATTGGGCGGCAGCTCGCGCCATATCGCACGCCGCTGATCGGCGTCAACCACGGGCGGCTCGGTTTCATCACGGACATCACGCTGGCCGAAATGCACGAGCTCGTGCCGCAGATGCTCGCCGGCAGTTTCGAGCGCGAAGAGCGGACCTTGCTGGAAGCGCGCATTGTCCGGGACGGCCAGCCGATCTATCACGCGCTGGCGTTCAATGACGTCGTGGTGAATCGGAGCGGTTTCTCAGGCATGGCGGAACTGCGCGTGTCGGTGGATGGACGCTTCATGTACAACCAGCGCTCGGACGGGCTGATTGTCGCCACACCCACGGGGTCGACCGCGTACGCGCTGTCCTCGTCCGGACCGATCCTGCATCCGCAATTGCAGGGGTTCGTACTGGTGCCCATTGCGCCGCATTCACTGTCCAACCGTCCGATCGTGCTACCCGACGACTCTCAGGTGGATATCCAGATTATTGGCGGGCGCGACGTGAACGTGAATTTCGACATGCAGTCGTTTACCGCTGTCGAATTGAACGACACCATTGAAGTGCGGCGTTCGCGCCATACCGTGCCGGTGTTGCACCCGATTGGCTATAGCCACTACGCCACGCTGCGCAAGAAGCTGCACTGGAACGAATATCCCTCGCACGAAGACGCCACGAAACTCTAAGACGCCCATGCTCCGTCATCTCTCGATTCGCGACTTCGTCATTGTCGCCGCGCTAGACCTCGAGTTCGAGCGCGGCTTCACCGTATTTTCAGGCGAAACCGGCGCCGGCAAGTCGATTCTCATCGACGCCCTCGCGCTCACGCTCGGCGCGCGGGCCGACGCCAGCATTGTGCGCACCGGAGAAGCGCGGGCGGACATCACCGCCGAGTTTTCGACCCACGCGCAAGTCTCGCGCTGGCTGGACGAGCACGCGCTGGCAGTTGGCGATGCCGACACCGTCATGCTGCGCCGTGTGGTCGATTCGAGCGGGCGTTCGCGGGCGTTTATCAACGGTACGCCGGCGACGCTCGTGCAGTTGCGTGAACTGAGCGAAATGCTCGTCGACATCCACGGCCAGCACGCGCATCAATTGCTGATGCGTCCCGACGCTCAGCGCGAACTCTTCGATACCCACGCGGGCCTTCTCGATTCAGCGCAAAAAGTGGCGCGGACGCATAGGGTCTGGCGCGACGCCACGCAGGCAGTCGAACTGGCGCAAAACCGCGATCGCGAGTTGCAACTGGAGCGCGAGCGTCTTGCATGGCAGTTGAGCGAACTCGACAAACTCGCGCCGCAGCCAGGCGAGTGGGAAGAAGTGAGCGCCGAGCATCATCGGCTATCGCATTCGGCGAGTTTGATCGACGGTGTGCAAGGTGCGCTGAACGCGCTGTCCGAGTCGGACGAAGCCATGATCACGCAACTCTCTTCCATCGTCTCGAAGCTGCGCGGTCTGGTCGATATCGACCCTGCCCTTGCCGACGTGCTGGCTTCGCTCGAACCTGCCGAGATTCAATTGCAGGAAGCGTCGTATTCGCTCTCGCATTATGCGCAGCGGCTCGAACTCGATCCGAACCGCCTCGCGCAGGTTGAGCATCGGATGGAGCAACTGCATTCGGCTGCGCGCAAGTTCCGCATGCAACCCGAAGCGTTGCCCGAGGAGCATGCCGAGCGGCGCAGGCAGCTGGCAGCGCTCGATGCCGCCGCCGATCTCGACGCGCTGCGCGCGGCGGTTGCCAAGGCGAAAGAGGTTTATCTGGCGGAAGCGACGGTGTTGTCGAAGGCACGCGGGAAAGCTGCGAAGTCGCTTGGCAAGGCGGTGACAAAGGGTATGCAGGAATTATCGATGGTAGGCGGCAGCTTCGAAGTCGCGCTCGTGCCGCTGGCGGAAGGCGGCGCGAATGGGCTCGAGCAGATCGAGTTCCGGGTGGCCGGACATGCAGGCGTGACCTTGCGGCCCCTGGCGAAGGTTGCGTCCGGCGGCGAACTCGCGCGGATCAGTCTGGCGTTGGCGGTGATTGCAAGCACGGCGAGCCCGACGCCCACTTTGATTTTCGATGAAGTGGATACGGGAATTGGCGGCGGTGTCGCGGAAGTGGTCGGGCGCTTGCTGCATCAATTGGGCCGCGATCGGCAAGTGTTATGCGTCACGCATTTGCCGCAGGTTGCGGCACGTGGCGATCACCACTTCCAGGTGGCGAAAGCAGGTGATTCTGCGGGCGGAACGGTCAGCACGGTTACGCCGCTGGATAAGTCGAAGCGGGTGGAGGAAGTCGCGCGCATGCTGGGTGGGCTCGAAATCACGGCCACGACCCGCAAGCACGCGAAGGAAATGCTCGCTGCGTGAGCGGTGGATTAATGCGGAGCGCGGCTGTTTTGCGGCAGTCGTCCGTTGTCACGCACGCGCACGCGACGCTGGGAACACTCCTTCATGTGATTCAAGTGTCGTCTTGCTGATCTTGGCCCGCTACTGATTGCCCCCCACTACGCTCGCCATATCCCTTTCGGCGTGGCCTCATGATAGACTAAGCCTACTTAGCTAAGCCATACCAAAGAGACCGCTATGCCCACCATCACAGTCAACATGCACGAGGCTAAAACCAACCTTTCGCGGCTGGTCGAGAAGGCGGTGCAGGGCGAATCCGTTGTAATCGCCAAAGCCGGCAAGCCGATGGTGCGGATCATTGCCGTCGACACCCCGGCGCCGGCCAAGAAAAAGCGAATCGGGTTTCTTGCCGGTCAGGTCACCGTGCCTGATGCGCAGGTGTTCAACGAGTTGGGCAAGGACGAAATCGCCGCGATGTTTGGCGGCGACGAATGAAGCTGTTGCTCGACACGCATTTACTGTTGTGGACGTCCGTTGCAAGCGCGGACGTTCGCTCGAGCGGCTCGCTTTCCAAGGAAGCGCGTGCGCTAATCGAAGATGAGGAAAACGAACTTCTGTTCAGTGCGGCCAGCGTTTGGGAAGTGGCAATCAAGAACGGACTCGGCAGACCCGACTTCAAAGTCGACGCACATTTGTTCCGCCGGGCGCTGCTGGACAATGGTTATATCGAACTGGCCATCAGCAGCGCGCATACGGCAGGTGTTGGCAACCTGCCGGATCATCACAAAGACCCTTTCGATCGGCTGCTGATCTCGCAAGCGACAGTCGAAGGCATCACCTTGCTGACAAATGACGAAACGGTCGCTGAATACAAAGCGAGCCCGATTCGTTTGGTGAAGTAGCGAGTGCCCGTGTGAATCAAAAATCCCGGCCGAGGCCGGGATAATGTTCTAAAGTCAAGCCCTGTCAAAGGGTCCAACAAAGCGGCCGGCGCCTATCCAAATACCCGCTTCCAAAGCCCTGTCACAGCCTCCCTCTCCGGCACCACAACATCCGGCTCAACCCGCGCCTTCTCCATTCCATCAAGCCGCAGCGTGTGCTGCAATTTCCGATAACGCCGGTACGCAGCCGCCACCGTTTCAGCCTCCTCGGCACTGAACAGCCCGAACCCCGCGGCCAGCCGCAACAGCGAAATATTGCCCATGTTCCGCACGAATTCAGCGTCTTCACGCGCGTGCAGCAGCACACAATACTGCACGATGAACTCGATATCCACCATCCCGCCGCGGTCGTGCTTCAAGTCGAACAACTTGCTCCGGTTCGGATGCCCGGCATCCACCCGCTCGCGCATCACGACAATTTCCTGGGCCAGCGCAGCGGCATCTCGGGGCATTGTCAGAACCTTGGCGCGAATCTCCTCGAAGCGCTCGCCAATCTCCGCATCGCCGGCGCAATAACGCGCACGCGATAACGCCTGGTGTTCCCAGACCCACGCCGTATTTGCGGCATCGCCCTCACGAATCTGATAACGCCGGAACGATTCCAGGCTCGTCACCAGCAAACCCGATTCGCCATTTGGACGCAGCCGCAAATCGACATCGAACAAGGTGCCCGCTCCCGTTGCCGTCGTGAGCCACGTGATCAGCCGGCGCGCAAACGTGGCGTAGATATCGGCAGCAGATTCGTCGGGGTCGTCGTGCAGGAAGATCAGGTCGAGATCCGACGCGTAACCCAGTTCCTTCCCGCCCAGCTTCCCATAAGCAATCACAGAAAAGCGCGGCACCTCGCGGTGACGCTTGGGAAACTGCGACCACACCGTTTCGATAGTGACATCGAGCACCGCATCAGCCAGCGCCGACAACAAGTCGCTCACATGTTCAACCGTGAGCTTGCCGGCCAGATCGATCAGGAGAATGCGAAACACTTCAGCCTGGTGCGCGTGGCGCAGCAAGTTCATCTGCTGCTCGGCGCCATCGGCGGCGGCGATTTGCGCGCGCAAGGATTCGCGAAATTGCCCCCAGTCGAAGGGGCTCGCGATCACTTCATCGTCGAGCAATTCGTCAAGAAGCTGTGGATGGCGGATCAGATATCCCGCCGCCCAACGCGACGCGCCAAGCACCGACAACACCCGTTCGAGCGCTGCCGGATATTCGGTCAGCATCGCGAGATAAGAGCCGCGGCGGCTAACCGCTTCGAGCAAATCGAATAGCCGCGCAATGGTGTCGCCGCGTCGCTCGGGCGGCTCGACGGCCTTCGCGGCTTCGAGCGCACGTTGCGCGACGATGTCGAATCGTTCCCGGCTGCGCTCAGGCAAACCTTCGTATCGCGTCGATTTCCATACGTTGCGCAAACGCGTGAGCACGGCGGTGGCATCGGTGAAACCCAGCTCGGTCATGCGTTCGACCAGCTGTTCTTCGGCGCTGTCGTCGGCGAGCGCGCTGCTCCAGACCCACGACGCCGCCGAATCCTCCGCGACCGCACAACCGCCGTCGCCCTTCACCTTGTCGGCGAATATCTGGTCGAACTGATGCTCCACGCGCGCCCGGTGCGCTTCCAGCGCGTCGGTCAGCGCGGGGTAATCGGCGAAACCCATTACGTTGGCCAACACCGCGCGGTCTTCGGGCGCGACCGGCATGGCGTGCGTCTGCGCATCGTTCCGATACTGCAAGCGGTGCTCGAGCTTGCGCAGGAACAGGTACGCCTCGGTGAGTTCGCCACATATATTCGCCGATATCAACCCGTGCGCCGCCGCGCGATTCAACACGGACAAGGTGGGACGAATTCGCAGATCGGCAATCTGGCCGCCGCGGATCAGTTGAAAAACCTGCGCGCTGAACTCAATCTCCCGAATGCCGCCGCGCCCGAGCTTGATGTCGTCGGCTTTGTCGGGACGCATCGACGCACGTCTCTGCGCTTCCTGCCGGATCTGCACATGCAGCGCGCGAATTGCGCTGATCACGCCGTAGTCGAGATACCGCCGATAAATAAACGGCATGGCCAGCGCGTCGAGCTGCTTCGCAAGCCGTTGCGCCGCGTCGCTCTCCCCCTCGGAAACCAGCCGCCCCTTGATCCACGCGTACCGTTCCCACTCGCGCCCCTGCACGTAGAAATATTCTTCGAGCATGCCGAGCCCGCAAGCGATTGGACCGGCATCGCCGTTCGGCCGCAAGCGCATATCGACTCTAAAGACATAACCGTCTTCCGTCACCTCGGCCAAAGCGCCTATGAGCTTGCGGCCGAGCCGCGTAAAATATTCCTGCGTCGATAACGCCGCGCGTTCGCCGCCTGTCGTCTCACCGTCTTCTTCATAGACGAAGATCAGGTCGATATCCGACGACACATTCAACTCACGTCCACCGAGCTTTCCCATTCCCACCACACCCAGCGTCAAGCGCTGTCCGTCAGGCCCACGCGGCTCGCCGAACGTCGCTTCCAGATCTGCCGATAACACCGCGAGCGCGCGCTGGATGGTCAGCTCGGCAAGATCGGTCATGGCGCCCGTGACTTCGGCAACCTGCGCGAGGCCGGCGAGATCGCGTTCCATCACCGTGCAGAAGACCTCGATGCGCAAGCGCCGCAGCGCAGTCTTGAGCGCAGCTTCATCGAGCCGGCCGCCGGCCGAGTGTGCCGAACACGCGTCGCACAGCGCGTCCAGCCGTGCTTCGATCCACGCGCGGCGAATCGGCGCCTTCGACCATTCGGCCACCAGCGCCGGCAATTCGGAGCGCGCGGCGTACACGCGCGCGGCATAGTGGGAAGTGCTGGCACTCAGCAAAACGGCGTCGGTCATGAAAGGTCGGGCTCAGTCATTGCTCACAAACAAGTCCGGCAGTGCGCCGGGGCTTTTGCGCAAATTGGCGCGGGGTGTGCCGAACGCCGTCCGGCGTGGCTTCGCGGCGGCATCGTAGCGTGTTCCCGCAGTTTTTTGCACTGCACGCTGTGTTACATTTCAACGTCAAATCTCGAAAACCTACCATATCGCCGACCCGCCGCAGCATGTCCGACCGAAAGGAACTAGCCGACCCACCCGTAGCTGTACCCGTGAAGCTAGGTGGACGCGCCGAGCTCGCCTTGTCGTGGGCGCTCAAAGTCCTTCTGGTACTGGCTGTCGTGGTCTATTTCGGCGTCGCCGGGATCTACCTCGCGCTGCGTTACGCCGTGCTTCCGCAGATTGATGAGTTCAGGCCGCGCATCGAGCAAATGGTCTCGTCGAAGATCCACGCGCAGTTGCGCATCGGGCGCATCACGGCGAAGTGGGCAGGCCTCCAGCCCTCATTCGATATCGACAATCTCCGGATCGACGCCGCTGACGGCACACCAGGTCTCGCCGTGCCGCATGCCAGCGCGACCATCGCGTGGCGCACGCTGTTCGGTCCTGTTCCGGTGCTTGCGAATCTCACCGTCGATGGCCCCGATGTCGTCATCTCGCGCGCCGCCGACGGTGCCTTCAGCGTGGCCGGCGTGCCGATCCAGGCGAAACACACGGGCAACGACGCGTTCATGACCTGGCTGCTCAGACAGCAAGCCATCGTGCTGCGAGACGGCACGCTGCGCTGGCACGACGGCGAGCGCAGCGCGCCGGAACTCGCACTCAAGCGCATCAAGCTCGCCATTCTCAACGACGGCCCGCATCATCGGCTGGCGTTGCAGGCGCAGCCCGATGGCGACCTGCTGCACGGCCCGCTCGATTTTCGCGCGGACTTCAGCACGCCGCGCTTCAGTGTCTTCGGCCGGCCGGCGAACTGGACGGGCCAGGCGTATTTGTCGACCGGCCCTGTCGATCTGCCCAAACTCTCGCAGTACGTGGCAATGCCGTTCGCGACCTACGGCGGGCGTTTCGACAACCGCATCTGGATCGACTTCGCGAGCGGCAAGCTGCAAATTGCGGGTGGCGACCTGACCGGCTCCAATATCGCGTTGCGCGTGCGCCCAACGCAGCCGCGTCTGGACGTGCCGATCGCGAACTTCCACTGGGATCTTGGACAGCAGGACGACGAATACACGCTGCGCCTCGCGAACCTGCACGCGGAACTCGGCCAGCCGCCGCTCGCGGACGGCACGCCCGTGTCGCGCCTGCTGGCCTTCCATACGCTGACCGGCCGTTACCGCGCGGCAACCCTGCAACGCGGGCAATTGTTCGGGGTATCGGGCGATGTCGTCGATCTCGGCGTTCTCGGCGAATTTGCGCGCGCGCTGCCGTTGCCGGCGAAGGCGCAAAACGATCTGCTCCGCTTCAACCCGCGCGGCCAGATTGCCAACTACACGCTGCAAACCGAGCGGCCCAGGCCGACGACCGACGCTCAAGTGATGGCTCAGCGCCAGACGGGCGCCGAGCCGCCAATGCGCTACACGGTCAAGGGCGACTTGCTCGGCGTGAGCGTGCAGGCCCAGGAACCGCCGCCGGGACTCACGATCAACAACCATCCGCGGGCGGGGATTCCGGGCGTCGAAAACCTGTGGGGCAGTATTGATGCCGATCAGGATCATGGCAGCGCGGTCATCGATACGAAAAATACCGCGATCACCCTGCCAGGCGTCTTCGATAACCCGCGTCTCGTGCTGGACCGGATCGATGGACGCGTGACCTGGACCCTCGCTGAAGCGCCCGGCAAGCAGCACAAGGCGATCACCGCGCATGTAGAGACGCTGCATGTCAAGAACGCGGACGCGGAAGCCAGTGCGACGGCGGATTACAAGAACGAAGGCGAAGGCCGCGGTTCGCTCGATCTCACGGCGCACGCCGCGCGCCTGAATGTGACGAGCCTCGTGCACTATCTGCCGACGAGCCTCAGCGAAAAAGTGCGCCTGTACCTGGGCCACGCGTTGCAAGCCGGTATCTCGCGCAACGGCACCATCGAGATTCACGGCGACCTGACGAAATTCCCCTATTCGCGTTTCCCCGACGCAGGCCTGTTCCGCATCGTCGCGCCCTTCTCCGGCGGCAAGTTCGAGCCAACACCCTATCCGCCCAGGACCATGGCAAACGGCACGCCGAATGTGTGGCCGGCGTTCGAGGGTATTGACGGAACGTTTCATCTCGCCAATAACAAGCTGGGCTTCGATGTGTCGCGCGGCCACTATCTCGGCGTGAGCGTGGTCAAGACGACGGGACGTATCGAGGACCTGGGTAATCGCGAATCCAAGCTGCTGATCGACGCCGACGCGCACGGCCCGATCACCGACATGCTTCATTACGTGGAAGACAGCTCGCTCGGCGCGCTCTCGCACCATGTGTCGACGAAGATCCACGCGACCGGCAACGCCGCGCTCGCGTTGCAACTGGAAATCCCGCGGGTCGCACCGCCGCCCGGCGTAAAACCGCACGTGGGTTACAAAGGCGCGCTCACGTTCAATGGCAACGATCTTCAGTACGCTGCGTTGCCGCCGCTGTCGAATCTCAAGGGTCGGGCGCGCTTCGGTGAGAAAACCGCATCGCTCGATGGCCTCACGGCGAAATTTCTCGGCGGCGACGTGCGCGGCACGGGTGGCGTGAAACCTGACGGCAGTTACGCCTTCGATGTAAACGGCCGCATTGGCGGCGATGCCGCCCAGAGCCTGAACGCGCACGATCAGGCCCAGGCTGCGCAGATTCTCAAGCACATCAGCGGCACCGCACCGTACGACCTGCGGGTGCGCGGTGTGAAAAACGCGTTGCCGCAAGTCGAGGCCAACTCCGACTTGACCGGCCTCGGCCTGGACTTCCCTGCGCCCTTCAACAAGAGTGAGGGCACGCCCATGCCCTTCGCGTTCGCGTTCACGCCGGTTGCGGGATCAATGCAGGAACACGACGCGAAACTCACGCTCGGGCCGCTCAAAGCGCATTACCTGCTCAAGCAGACCGGCAAGGAAGCGCCGATCGTGGAACGGGGTGCTATCGGCGTGAACAAACCGGCCGATCTGCCGGCGCAGGGCGTGACGGCCGCGGTGGATATCGATGAACTCGATGCCGATGCGTGGCGCAAGCTCATCACCGAATTGGGACCGATGCCGCAACCGGATCCGAAGGCGCAATCGCAGGTGGTGAAGCAGTTCCTCCCGAAGCGCTTCACGCTGCATTTCGCGACGGTGAAACTGCTCAACCGGCGCTGGGAAGATGTGGCAATCGGCGCCAATCTCGGCGATGACCGCAAGTGGCAGGCGAACATTGCGTCGGATCAGGTCACCGGCAATGCCGAATGGATGCCGGGCGCGACGAAAGGCAGTCCGGGCGCGTTGCAGGCGCGATTCACGAAGGTCGTGATTCCGGGGAAACAGGAAACCGACCTCGTCACACAGATGATCCGCAAGCCGCCGGCCAACATGCCGTCCATCGATTTGATCGTGAACGAACTCGTGGTGCGCGGGCGCACGCTCGGACGCCTCGAGGTGGACGCACGCAACGACGTGGAAGACAACGTACCGGTCTGGCATCTGGACAAGCTGGACCTGAGCAACCCGGACGCGACACTGTCGGCCACGGCCAACTGGCGCACGATCAGCGGTCCCGTCGGTTTTCCGGCCGACGCCGACGATAACGCCCCACGCCGCACCGCGCTCGATTTCAAGCTGGACATCATGGATGCCGGTGCGCTGGTCGAACGGCTGGGCCTGCCGCGTACGGTGAAGAACGGTAAAGGCACCGTGACGGGCCAGTTCGGCTGGGACGGCAGTCCGGCCGCGCTCGACCTGCCCACGCTCAATGGCCGAGTGAATGTGGACTTGGAGCACGGTCAGATTCTCAAGGTCAATCCGGGCGCGGCCAAGCTGCTGGGCGTGCTCAGCCTGCAAAGCCTCGCGCACTTCCTCACGCTGAATTATCAGGACATCGTCGGCAAGGGGCTGCCGTTCGAGAAGATCACGGGCACGGGCACGGTTCAGAATGGCATCGGCCGCACCAATGATTTCACGATGATCACGGCGCCGGCCCGTGTCGAACTAAAAGGACTGGTCGATCTGCCGAAGGAAACGCAAGACCTTCACGCCAAGGTCATCCCGACCATCAGCGCGGGCGCCGTGGCGCTGGGCGCAGCCGTGATCAACCCTTTGCTCGGGCTCGGCACGCTGGCGGCCGATCTGCTGCTGTCGAAATCGATTGGAAAGGCGTTCACGATCGACTATTCCATTACGGGCTCGTGGTCGAAACCCGTCATTCAGCGGGTGAAAGGCGATCAGGGTAAGATCGAAACTCCCGCTGCCACCGTGCCCAACTGAGCGTTTTGATCGCGATCAGGTGAAGATCTCAAAGGCTGGCGGCAGGCAAGTTCGAGCACGAATTTGCCCATGGTTGCGCCCCTTTTTAGCAGGCTGACATGAGCGAAAAATCAAGCGAAGGCATCCCCGGCACGTTCCGCGTAGCCGCGCTGCAAATGGTGAGTGCGCCGGATCGTGAGCGCAATATCGCGGAAGCGGGACGGCTGATTGCTGAGGCCGCACGCGATGGGGCGCAGCTTGTGCTGCTGCCGGAATACTTCTGCTACATGGGTTTCAAGGACACGGACAAGCTCGCGATCCGCGAGACGCCCGGCCACGGTCCGATCCAGCAGTTCCTGTCGGACGCGGCGCGCGAGCATCGCGTATGGGTGATCGGCGGAACCTTGCCAATGGAATCGCCTGAAGCCGCGCGCGTGCTCAATACCACCCTCGTCTTCGATCCGTCCGGCAAGCAGGTTGCGCGCTACGACAAGATTCATCTGTTCAATTTCGAAAAAGGCACGGAATCCTTCGACGAAGCCCGCACGATCTGCCCGGGAAGCGAAGTGCGTACGTTTGAAGCGCCATTCGGACGCGTCGGGTTGTCGGTGTGCTACGACCTGCGGTTTCCCGAGCTTTACAGAAAAATGGGCGATTGCGCGTTGATGGTCGTGCCGTCCGCGTTCACCTACACGACCGGCGAGGCGCACTGGGAAACGCTGCTGAAAGCGCGCGCGGTCGAAAACCAATGCTACGTGCTGGCCGCCGCGCAAGGCGGCAAACACGAAAACGGTCGCCGCACCTGGGGCCACAGCATGCTGATCGACCCGTGGGGCGAGATCGTCGCCGTGGTGGAAGAAGGTGCGGGCGTGGCGGCTGGAACCATTGATGCTGCGCGGATTGCGTCCGTCCGCCAAAGCCTTCCGGCCCTGCGGCATCGCGTGCTGGGTTAGCTTGTTTTTTCGGAGCCCCCCTCCATTTGGTCAGGGTGTGGCATAAATACTCCAACGTTAGAATGCGTTTAATCCCCACAGACTTCTTCGCCACAGGCAACGAATGAACATCATCGAACCCGGCATCCGAAATCTCGCCACCGCGAAAGAGATCCTGCTGACGCCCTACGGCCTCGACGAATCCACGATTACGCGCACGCTGGCTGAGATCTTCACGCACCGCGTGGACTACGCGGATCTCTATTTCCAGTCCACGCGCAGCGAAGCGTGGAGCCTGGAAGAAGGCATCGTCAAATCGGGCAGCTTCAGCATCGATCAAGGTGTAGGCGTGCGCGCCGTGTCCGGTGACCGGACGGCGTTTGCCTATTCGGACGACTTGTCCCCCGAATCCATCCGTCAGGCAGCTATCGCCACGCGCGCCATTGCAAAGGCCGGCGGCGGCAAGCACAAGATCAAATCGGCCAGCACGCTGACCGGCGTGTTCGGCCGCGACCTGTACCTGCCGTCCGATCCGCTCACGTCGCTCGACGCCACCGCAAAGGTGAAGTTGCTCGAACGCGTCGAGAAAATGGCGCGTGGGCGGGACCCGCGCATTGTCCAGGTCATGGCCGGTCTGGCGGGTGAATACGACGTCGTGCTGGTCGCGCGCAGCGACGGCGCGCTGGCCGCGGACATCAGGCCGCTCGTGCGGGTCTCCGTTACCGTGATTGCCGAAAAGGACGGACGTCGCGAAATGGGCAGCGGCGGCGGCGGCGGACGCTACGACTACGCGTATTTCACTGACGAAATCCTCTCCCATTACGTCGATCAAGCGGTGCACGCGGCTCTCGTTAATCTCGATGCGCGCCCGGCGCCCGCCGGTGCAATGACCGTCGTGCTCGGGCCGGGCTGGCCCGGCGTGCTGCTTCACGAAGCGATCGGCCACGGGCTGGAAGGCGACTTCAACCGCAAGGGCTCGTCGGCGTTTGCGGGACGTATTGGTGAGCGAGTGGCGGCAAAGGGCGTGACGGTTGTCGACGACGGCACGTTGCCGAACCGGCGCGGTTCGCTGAATATCGACGACGAAGGCAATCCTACGCAATGCACGACCTTGATCGAGGACGGCATTCTCAAGGGTTACATCCAGGATTCGCTGAATGCGCGACTGATGAAAATGCCGGTAACGGGCAACGCACGGCGCGAGTCCTACGCCGCCCTGCCCATGCCGCGCATGACCAACACGTACATGCTCAACGGCGACAAGGACCCGGGTGAAATCCTGGCATCGGTGAAAAACGGCTTGTATGCGGTGAATTTCGGCGGCGGCCAGGTCGACATCACCAACGGCAAGTTCGTGTTCTCCGCGTCCGAGGCGTACATGATCGAGAACGGCAAGGTCACGTATCCGGTGAAGGGTGCAACGCTGATCGGCAGCGGGCCGGAATCGCTCAAGTACGTGACCATGATCGGCAACGACATGGCGCTCGACGGCGGTGTGGGCGTGTGCGGCAAGGAAGGCCAGAGCGTGCCGGTGGGCGTGGGTCAGCCGACCTTGCGCATCGAAAAGATGACCGTGGGCGGTACGGTTTGAGCGGGTAGTTTCCTATTTTCCCGCGCCGCGCCTCATGAAGCTTTCAAGCGCGCAGCGCGGGAAATCCGCATAGAATGCTCACGTTTGTTGCGAAAATTGGTTTCATGGTGCGGGATATCCGCATTTTAGCGGCTGACAACTTGCCAGCCGCGCGCATTTAAGGTTATAAAGCCAGACGTTCATTTTTTACCCAACGACCAAAACCATCATGTCCGCCAAGTTTTATTTTTACTTTTTTTGGCATCTCAAGCCGCTGGCGGATCGAGAGGGGTGAGTCGTTTGTGTAGAACCCAAGTTTCCCGAAAAACCGCCAGCGCAGCCTGGCGGTTTTTTTATGCCCACTTTGTTTGACGACTTTTTGCGTTGCCCCTGATCTGTCGGACATTTCGACAAGACGAACACAGCACCAAAACGAGTTCCTGGAGAACCAGCATGCCCCCGCACAACACCGACGATGTCCGAATCCGCGAATTGAAAGAACTGACGCCCCCCGCTCACCTGATTCGTGAGTTCTCCTGCGCCGAAAAGGTTTCGGAGTTGATCTACAACTCGCGCCAGTCGATGCATCGCATCCTCCACGGCATGGAAGATCGCCTGATCGTGATCGTCGGGCCGTGCTCGATTCACGACACCAAAGCAGCGCTGGAATACGCGGGCCGTCTTGTGGAAGAGCGCAAGCGCTTTGCGGGTGAACTGGAAATTGTGATGCGGGTCTATTTCGAGAAGCCGCGTACGACGGTCGGCTGGAAAGGCCTGATCAACGACCCGTACATGGACAACAGCTTCAAGATCAACGACGGCCTGCGGACCGCGCGCGAATTGCTGCTGCGAATCAACGAACTGGGGCTGCCCGCTGGCACCGAATACCTCGATATGATCAGCCCGCAGTACATCGCCGACCTGATTTCATGGGGTGCGATCGGTGCGCGGACGACGGAATCGCAAGTGCATCGCGAGCTGGCGTCGGGATTGTCGTGCCCGGTCGGCTTCAAGAACGGCACGGACGGTAACGTGAAGATTGCGGTGGACGCGATCAAGGCAGCATCGCAGCCGCACCATTTCCTCTCGGTGACAAAGGGCGGCCATTCGGCGATCGTATCGACGGCCGGCAATGAGGACTGCCACATCATCCTGCGCGGCGGCAAAACGCCGAACTACGACGCGGAAAGCGTAAACGCCGCATGCAACGACATCAGCAAGGCCGGGCTGGCCGCGCGCCTGATGGTCGATGCGAGCCATGCGAACAGTTCGAAGAAGCATGAAAACCAGATCCCGGTTTGCGCCGATATCGGCCGTCAGGTTGCAGGCGGCGATGAGCGGATCATCGGCGTGATGGTGGAATCGAATCTGGTCGCTGGGCGGCAGGATCTGAAGGAAGGCTGCGAGCTGACGTACGGGCAGAGCGTGACTGATGCGTGTATCGGCTGGGAAGACAGCTTGAACGTGCTCGAAGGGTTGGCCGAAGCCGTGAAGCAACGGCGCGTGGCGCGGGGGAGTGGAAACTGATTGGCTCAGGTTTTTGGTTGCAAGGCAGGGCCGCCGTGTCCGGTGGCCCTCGCTTTAAAACGCCATGGCGTTACGCCAGCTCACCGGAACCGTAAATCTCGGTACGCACTCGCGCCTTTGGAACCCCCGCCGCCATCAACGCATCCTGTTGCGCGCGCATGAACGCCACGGGGCCGCACAAATAATAATCGGCGTCGGGGAGCAGGGTTTTATCGGCGATACGGGCAAAATCCAGCCGCCCCGCGAAGTCGAAATCCGTTCCGGGGCGGTCATCGGCGTGGGTCTTTTCATAGAAGACCGTACGCGACACGTTCGGATGTTTCGCCACAATCGCGTCGAGCCATCGGCCAAATGCATGCGTGCGGCCATTCCGGCAAGCGTGCACAAACGATATCTTGCGCTTGCTGTTCTGAGCGGTCAGCGACGTGAGCATCGACACCATCGGCGTAATGCCCACGCCGCCGCTGATCAATACAACGGGCGTCGTCTTGGCTACGTCGAGCGTGAACTCGCCCATCGGCGCGCTGACTTCAACAATCCCGCCGACTTCGATGCCCTCGTGAATCAGATTGGACACAAAGCCCGGGGGCGCATCCTGCGGCCGCTCGCGCTTAACCGATATGCGTAACCACTCCCCGTTCGGGGCGTCGGAGAGCGTGTATTGGCGCGGCTGGTCAACGCCAATCTCCTTCACGAATCGCTTCACGCTGACGTACTGGCCCGGTTCGAAATGGCAGACCGGACCGCCATCGGACGGCTTCAGATAAAACGACGTGATCTCTTCGCTTTCCTGTTCTCGCCGGAATACTACAAACGGCCGGAAACCGCTCCACGCGGCCTGGGCATACAGCGCCTTTTCCGCCCCGATCAAGATTTCCGAGAGCTGCGCATAAGCGGCTCGCCAAGCGTCGAGCGTGGGTTCATCGACGGCATCGCCCAGCACTTCGGATATGGCCGCCAGCAAATTTTCACCGACGATCGGATATTGCTCCGGCCGGATATTCAGGCTCGCGTGCTTGTGCGTGATGTGTGTAACGGCCGAACCGAGCGCACCGAGGTTATCGATGTTCGCCGCATACGCGTACACGGCTCGCGCCAACGCTTGCGGCTGACTGGAACTTTGCTGATGCGCCTGATTGAAGACGTTTTTCAGCTCTGGATGGTGGGTGAACATCCGCTTGTAGAAGTGTGCGGTGATGGTCACGCCGTGCTCCGCGAGCACGGGGGCGGTGGCTTTTACGCGGGCGATCTGGTCGGCGGTCAATGCTGTCATGAACGGGCTCCTTTAAAGATGCATTTATAATACATCTTTAAAGGAGCTGCACATTTGGGCGTTTTGTCGCAGGGATATAGGACGATGCTGATTGTGGTGATCGGCAGCGTAATCGCTGCCCTAGCCTAGATCTTCCGTTCGTGACTCCACAACACGTCCGTTCCACCATCGGCCCGATTCAACACGCGCGCGAGCACGAACAACAGATCGGATAAGCGGTTCACGTACTGCCGCGGCGCCGCGTTAATCTTGTCCACCCGGCCGAGCGTCACAATGGACCGCTCAGCCCGCCTGCACACCGTCCGGCCGACATGCGCAAGCGAGGCCGCGCGCGATCCGCCCGGCAGGATGAATTCCTTGAGCGGCGGCAAGGTCGCGTTGTACTCCGCGATCCATTCATCGATACGAGCAAGGTGCGCCTTCTCGATCATCGAATGGCCGGGAATGCAAAGCTCTCCGCCGAGATCGAAGAGATCGTGCTGGATGGCCGACAACGCGGCGCGAATATCGTCTGGAAGCGGTTCGCCGAGCAGCACGCCAAGCTGCGAATTCAGTTCGTCGACATCGCCAATCGCCGCGATCCGCGCGTCGTCCTTTTGCACGCGGCTGCCGTCGCCGAGGCCGGTCGTGCCGTCGTCGCCGGTACGCGTCGATATCTTGCTCAGGCGATTGCCCATGGTGTTCTCCAGTTGGCGCGGAATGCCGGTCAGCATTCGCGCTCATTATAGGCAAGGTGCTGGCCTCGGCTCGATCCAGGCTATCGGCGTAAAATGAGTACATAAAACGCACGATTCGCGCATTGTGATGCGAAATTTCGTGCATCCCAACATCCCGTCATACCGATGTCCGGAGACATGCCGTGAACCACCCCGTCCCGCCGCTCGCCGTCCGCCGCACCTTTCCCCCCGCCCTGCTCGACGCGCTGAAAACCGCGTTCACCGAACGCGTGTCGACCACCACTGCAGTGCGTGAGCATCACGGCCGCGACGAATCGCCGTTCGATCCGCAACTGCCCGACGCCGTCGTTTTCGTGACCAGCACGGAAGAGGTACAAACCGTGGTCCGGCTCTGCGCCGAACACAACGTGCCGGTCATTCCATACGGCAACGGTTCGTCGCTGGAAGGGCATTTGCTGGCGGTCCAAGGTGGTGTATCTATCGATATGTCCGGCTTGAACAAGGTGCTGTCGATCGACGCCGAAGACCTGACCGTCACCGTGCAGCCGGGCATTTCGCGCAAGCAGTTGAACGAAGCGCTGAAAGACACCGGCCTCTTTTTCCCCATCGATCCCGGCGCGGACGCGAGCATTGGCGGGATGTCGGCGACGCGCGCGTCGGGCACCAACGCCGTGCGCTACGGCACGATGCGCGAGAACGTGCTCGGCCTCACCGTCGTGTTAGCCGATGGCCGCGTCATCAAGACTGGCACCCGGGCGCGTAAATCATCGGCAGGGTATGACCTCACGCGCTTGTTTGTCGGCTCGGAAGGCACGCTCGGCGTGATCGTGGAAATCACCGTGCGGCTTTATCCGCAGCCGGAAGCGGTATCGGCGGCGGTGTGCGCATTTCCGTCGATGGGCGACGCCGTGCGCGCCACCATCGAAACGATCCAGATGGGCGTGCCCGTGGCGCGCGTCGAGTTCCTGGATTCGCTGGCCGTGCGGGCGATCAATCGCCATTCGAACCTCACGTTCCGCGAATCGCCGATGCTGTTCTTCGAATTCCACGGCACCGAAAGCAGCGTGAAGGAACAGGCGGAGACGGTTCAGGAAATCGTTGCGCAAAACAACGGCACGGACTTCGAATGGGCAACGCGGCCGGAAGATCGCAGCCGCCTGTGGAACGCGCGTCACAACGCCTATTTCGCGATGCTGCAACTCAAACCCGGTTGCCGCGCCGTGACCACGGACGTCTGCGTGCCGATCTCGCGGCTGGCCGAGTGCGTGATCGAAACTGAGCAGGACCTGAAGGTCAGCACGCTGCCCTGCCCGATCGTCGGCCATGTAGGCGATGGCAATTTCCACGTCGCGATGCTGCTCGATCCGGCCAAGCCTGAAGAACTCGAAGAAGCCGAGCGGATCAATCACCGCATTGTGGAGCGCGCGCTGCGCATGGGCGGAACGTGTACCGGCGAACATGGAGTCGGGCTGCACAAGATGGGTTTCATGATCGAGGAACACGGCGAGGACGCAATCAGCGTGATGCGCTCGATCAAACACGCGCTCGACCCAAAAAACCTGATGAACCCGGGCAAGATTTTCACTTACGACGCTTGATCGAACACGGATCGACCGTGCTGCAGGATCCGGCGCGATCAACGCGCCGGAGCAAAAACATGCTCCGTCCCCGTAATTAGCCCAATCGACGGCAGCCACGCGCGGGTGCAAGATCAACCCTCTGCTTTTTGGAAATACTCCAGAGCACAAACACTGCCCGGAGGAGACATGAACGCACCCGCCGAACTTTCGCCTGAAGTGTTGGCGCAACGTCAGCGCGAAGTGGTCCAGGCATTGATGGCCGTGCTGCCGACGCATTGCCTGCTGTATCGCGAGGAAGACACGGCCGCTTACGAGTGCGATGGGCTCGCGGCGTACAGGCGGCTACCGCTTGCAGTCGCGCTGCCGGAAACCGAAGCGCAGGTTCAGCGCGTCGTGCAGATCTGCGCGCGGCTTGACGTGCCTATCGTCCCGCGTGGCGCAGGCACGGGCCTGTCGGGCGGCGCCATGCCGATCCGGCACGGGATCGTGGTGTCGCTTGCTCGCTTTCGCAAGATCGTGGAGGTCGACCCGTACGCGCGTACCGCCACGGTCCAGCCGGGCGTGCGCAATCTCGCCATTTCAGAAGCCGCAGCGCCCTTTGGGCTCTACTACGCGCCCGATCCGTCGTCGCAGATTGCCTGCACGATCGGCGGTAACGTCAGCGAGAATTCCGGCGGCGTCCACTGCCTCAAGTACGGCCTCACGTGTCACAACGTGCTGCGGGTGCGCGCGGTATCGATGGAAGGCGACATCCTCGAGTTCGGCTCGCTCGGTCTGGATGCGCCGGGGCTCGACCTGCTGGCGGTGCTGATCGGCAGCGAAGGCATGTTCGCCATCGTCACCGAGATCACCGTCAAGCTGATCCCGAAGCCACAAACGGCTCAAGTGATCATGGCGAGCTTCGATGACGTCGTCAAAGGCGGCAATGCAGTCGCGGCGATCATAGCGGCCGGCATCATCCCCGCCGGGCTCGAAATGATGGATAAACCCGCGACACGCGCCGTGGAAGAGTTCGTGAAAGCGGGTTACGACCTCGATGCGAAGGCTATCTTGCTGTGCGAATCGGACGGCACGCACGATGAAGTCATGGAAGAAATCGTACGGATGACGTCTGTGCTGCGCGAATTCGGCGCGAATCGCATCCAGATTTCGCGTTCGGAAGCCGAGCGGCTGAAATTCTGGTCGGGCCGCAAAAACGCGTTTCCGGCTGCTGGCCGTATCTCGCCTGATTATTACTGCATGGACGGCACCGTGCCGCGCCGCCAGATCGGGCCGTTGCTGGCGCGTATTGAAGAGATGGAAAAAAAGTACGCACTGCGTTGCATGAACGTTTTCCACGCCGGCGACGGCAACATGCACCCGCTTATCCTGTTCAACGGCAACGACCTGGACGAATGGCATCGTGCGGAGGCATTTGGTTCGGACATCCTCGAAACCTGCGTGGAACTGGGCGGAACGGTGACGGGCGAACATGGCGTGGGTATCGAAAAGATCAACTCCATGTGCGTGCAGTTTTCGCCCGAGGAACGCGATACATTTCACGCAATTAAGCGCGCCTTCGATCCCCCCGGCCTGCTCAATCCCGACAAAGGCATCCCGACGCGAGCGCGTTGCGCCGAGTACGGGAAAATGCATATCCGCGGCGGCTTGCTGCCGCATCCCGAGATTCCACGCTTTTGAGCGACATGCGTAGGTGGCGTGCGCAGCGGCTTGTTTAGGCCGCGCTTCTAAACGCTGCGTTTATACGACATCCCATCAATGTCCCTTTGAAGCATCGGCGGTGGTTCCCAGGCGTTCAAGCGCACACATATCCACGTTTATACGAGTGGCCGTGCGGGAACACGCCGATACACTGACCCAAGAGCCATAAAAACGCGGGACACCATGACAGAGGACGACATTGTCGCGAGCTGGTCCGAGCGTATTCGCGCCGCGACGGCGAGCAACACCCCGCTACGGATTCGCGGCGGCGGCACGAAGGATTGGTACGGGCAGACGCTGCAAGGCGAGATAGTCGATACGCGGGCGCATCGCGGGATTATCGAATATGACCCGGCCGAGCTCGTGATCACCGCCAAAGCCGGAACGCTGCTTAGCGAGATCGAAGCGCGGCTGGACGAATGCGGCCAGATGCTGCCGTTCGAACCGCCGCACTTCGGCCCAAACGCCACGCTCGGCGGCTGTATTGCCGCCGGACTTGCCGGCCCGCGGCGCGCCGCGGCCGGCGCCCCGCGCGACTTCGTGCTCGGCGCCGTGGTGATGAACGGTCATGGCCACGTGCTGCATTTCGGCGGTCAGGTAGTGAAGAACGTCGCGGGCTACGACGTCTCGCGGTTGCTTGCCGGCTCGCTCGGCACGCTGGGGTTGATCCTGGAGGTATCGGTGAAGGTGCTGCCGAAACCTGTTGCCGAAGCCACGCTCAAGTTCGAAATGAACGACACCGACGCCGTGCGCAAACTCAACGAATGGAGCGGCCATCCGTTGCCGCTGACCGGCAGCGCGTGGCGCGACCACACGCTCGCGTTGCGCCTCGGCGGCGCGGAAGCGGCGGTGAAAGCGGCTCGGACATCGCTGGGCGGCGAGGTAGTCGACGCCGTTGAAGCCGAGCGTTTCTGGTGCGGTTTGCGCGAGCAGTTGGACCCGTTCTTCGCGGTGATACCGCCGAAATCGGCTTTGTGGCGGCTGTCGTTGCCATCGATTGCCGAGCCGATGCATCTCCCCGGCCCACACCTCATGGAATGGGGCGGCGCGCAACGCTGGTGGATCACCGACGCCGATCCGCAAACCGTGCGCATCAGCGCCAAGCAGGCCGGTGGTCACGCGACCATCTTCCGGTCGAGCGCATCGTATGACCGTAACGCTGGCGTCTTCACGCCCTTGCCCGCTCCGCTGATGAAGATTCATCGTGGCCTGAAAGCCGCATTCGATCCCGCGAGCATTTTCAATCGCGGCCGCCTCTACCCTGACTTCTGAGCTGAAAGACCCACGCGATGCAAACCAACCTCGCCGACTTCATGCGCGACACCGCCGATGGCGAAGAAGCCGAGGCTATCCTGCGCAAGTGCGTGCATTGCGGATTCTGCACGGCGACGTGCCCGACCTATCAGATATTAGGCGATGAGCTCGACGGCCCGCGTGGCCGGATCTATCTGATCAAGCAGATGCTGGAAGGCGCGCCCGTGACGCGCAGCACGCAGCTGCATCTGGACCGCTGCCTCACGTGCCGCAATTGCGAGACCACGTGCCCATCGGGCGTGCAATATGGGCGGCTGGTGGAGATTGGCCGCAAGGTGGTGGAAGAGAAAGTGGAGCGGCCGTTTGGGCAGCGAGTCCAACGCAAACTGCTCGCCAACTTCCTGCCGAACAGCAAGCTTTTCACGCCTGCGATGAAGATCGGCCAGCAGTTCCGGCCGCTCTTGCCCAAGACCTTGCGGACCAAGATTCCGGTGGCGCAACGGCCGCTCGAACCGCCAACGGGCACGCATGAACGCACGATGCTGATGCTCGCCGGTTGCGTCCAGCCCGCCATGATGCCGAACGTCAACATAGCGACTGCACGGGTGTTCGATGCGTTGGGCATCCAGATCCTCACTGCGCCGGACGCCGGTTGCTGTGGCGCGATCCGCCTGCATCTCGGCTACAACGATGAGGCGCTGGACGACGTGCGCAACAACATCGACGCATGGTGGCCGTATGTCGAAAACGGCGTGGAGGCGATCGTGATGAACGCCTCCGGTTGCGGCGCGACGGTCAAGGAATACGCACACTTGCTGCGCAATGATCCGGCCTACGCGGAGAAGGCCGCACGGATTGTGGCCCTGACGCGGGACCTGTCGGAGATCCTGCCGCAATACGAGGACGAACTGACCTCGATGACCAGGCGGCGCGCCGTGCATACCGTCGCGTTCCATCCGCCGTGCACGCTGCAACACGGCCAGCAGATCCGCGGTCACGTCGAAAACTTGCTCACCGCGCTGGGCATAGAAGTGCATCTTTCCGCCGATAGCCATTTGTGCTGCGGATCGGCCGGAACGTACTCGGTGCTGCAGCCGAAACTCTCGTACGCATTGCGCGACCAGAAACTCGATGCGCTCGAGAAGCTCGAGCCGCAGATGATCGTATCGGCGAACGTGGGCTGTATCGCGCATTTGCAGAGCGGCACGTCCACCCCCGTCGTTCATTGGATTCAGCTCGTCGAACATCTGCTGTATGGCTAACGCTGCCGCGCGCCTGCTGGTTGGGCGCGCCGCATCCGTATAATCGGACCTCTGCTTACCCGATATGCGGCGTCCGATTCCATGTCCTCCTCTCATGTAGCCCGTCACCTCGACGAAGTCCGTCAACGCATCGCGAAAGCGGCGGCGGACGCTTCTCGCGACGCGTCCTCGGTCACGTTGCTTGCGGTATCGAAGACCTTTCCCGCAGCAGACGTTCGCGCTGCGTTCGACGCCGGACAACGCGCGTTCGGCGAGAATTACGTGCAGGAAGCGGTGGCCAAGATTGCTGAACTGGCCGATTTGCGCAGCCAGATCGAGTGGCATTTCATCGGACCGTTGCAATCGAACAAGACCAAAGTGGTCGCCGAGAATTTCGATTGGGTGCATTCGGTCGATCGGCTCAAAATTGCCGAGCGTCTGTCTGACCAACGCGGTGACAATCAGGCCGCGCTTAATGTCTGTCTGCAAGTGAATGTGAGCGGAGAGGCATCGAAAAGCGGTGTAACGCCGGACGAAACGCTGGCGCTCGCGCGCACCGTTGCCGCGCTTCCTCATCTACGGTTACGCGGCTTGATGGCGATTCCCGAACCGGCCGCCACACTCGATGAACAACGCGCGCCGCATCGGCGGCTGCGCGAAATCATGGACACACTGCGCGCTGAAGGCCTTGAGCTCGACACGCTTTCCATGGGGATGTCGGCGGATATTGAAGCGGCCATTCTTGAAGGCGCGACCATGGTTCGTATCGGCACGGCTATCTTCGGCGCACGCGATTATTCCAACTGAATCCTTGACCTGAACTCACTATGAAAATTGCGTTTATCGGTGGCGGCAACATGGCGTCCGCGCTTATCGGCGGTCTGATCAAGCGCGGCGTGGCGGCGGCGGATTTGTATGTTGTCGATCCGGGCGAAGAGGCGCGCGCTCGTGCCGGAAAGGATTTCGGTGTGGCTACTGCCGAGTCCATCGATTCAACACTCGCTGACTACGACGCCATCCTCCTCGCCGTGAAACCGCAGGTCTTGAAGGACGTGGCCGCCGCGCTGCAGCCGGTGTTGTCGACGCAACTGGTGATCAGCATCGCGGCCGGGATTCGTGCCGTTGACCTGTCGCGCTGGCTCGGTGGTTATACGCAGATCGTACGCACGATGCCGAACACACCGGCGTTGATCGGCATGGGCGTGACGGGTCTGGCCGCGCTGCCCGGTGTTGATAGTGCAGCGAAGGCGCTGGCATCGAAGGTACTTGAGGCGGTCGGCGAAATCGTATGGTTCGGCGACGAAGCGAAGATCGATGCCGTCACCGCCATTTCGGGGAGCGGCCCGGCGTACGTGTTCTATTTCATCGAAGCGATGCAGGAAGCCGCGCGACAACTTGGCATGGACGAGGAACAAGGCCGCGCGCTCGCGGTGGCTACCTTCACGGGTGCGGCGCAGTTGGCGGCGCAATCCAGTGAACCGGCGAGCGTGTTGCGGGAACGCGTGACATCGAAGGGCGGGACGACTGCCGCCGCTTTAGCTTCCTTCGATGCCCAGGGCGTGAAGGACGCTATTGTCCGTGGCGCGTTGGCCGCCGACGCGCGGGCGAAGGAGATGGGCGAGGAGTTGGGGAAGGCTTGAGCTTTTCACAGCCGCAAGAAAAACGCCGCTGCGGGAGCGCTCCCGCAGCGGCGTTTTCTCATCTTCCGCGGCTCAACCGTTGGTCGAACCGCGCAGTCAATCGCTCAACGCTTTAGCCGTGCAGCGCGATCTGCACGCCTTGCTGGACCAGCAATTCGGCGTGCGCACCGGAATGCTCGTACACGTTGTAGGTCACGCCGCCGACTTGCGTCGCACCGTGTTGCTGCCATTGACCGTCGGCCACGCCGGCGATATGCGCATTCGACAAATCGACGCTGTCGCCATTCGAGCCCTGCACGACCATCTGCTGCTTGCCGTCGTGCTGGAACAGGTCCGGCTGGCCGAGATTCAGGACATCGGTCAACGACAGCTTCAGCGCGTTGTGCGCGCCGCCGAGATCGACTGTATCGATACCCGATACCTTCGCCGCCGCCGTCTTGCCCGACAACGACGTCAGGTCCAGCACGCCATGATCGCTCGTCAGATGCAGCGTGTGGACACCGTCCGCGCTGCCTGCAATATGCGCTGAAGCCGACTTGAAGAACGATGCCGGATCGGCGCTCAGGTCGACAGTGTGGCTGGTAGCGGCAGCGGTAGCTGCATCGGTATGAACGGCGCTGACCGCCTGAACTGATGCGTCCGACCACGTTTCCGTGACGTTGAAGCCCATGCGCGGGTCGGACACGGTGAGGACCTTGCCCGAGGACGTGTTTGCGGCGGCATCGATGTGATAAGTGCCGTCGGCCATGCTGAGATGGGATATCGCGCTAATCGCGCTGTCCTGCGATACCACTGCCGAGAACGTGTTTCCGCTCACGGTGACATGGCTGAACAAAACCGAGCCCGTGCCCATATTGCCGCCCGACACGTACAGCGCGATGTGGCTCCCGTCGATATTTGCGTCCGCGATCCAGCCGGTCACCGTGATCGTGCCGTGCGCCGCTCCGCCGTTGGCGATTGCCGTGCCGTCGCTCGCCGTCACGCCCGTCACCATGATCTGCGCGAGAGTGAACGGATACGACTCCGCTACCGCGCTGGTATGCACGCCGTCCGACTGCGTGGCGAACAACTCATGTGCGCCGGCCGCCAGCGGGGTTTGCGGCGTGAAGTTCCAGCGTCCGGTCGAATCGACGAGCGCCGTGCCGAGCAGCGTGGTGTGATCGAACACGTTGATCGTGTCGCCGGCGTGGCCGGTGCCCATGATCTTCGGCTGTGCATCGGAAGCCAGTCCGTCCGGCGGGATATAACCGGTCAGCGGGCCCGTCGCATCGTGGATCGTCGTGATCACCGGCACTGCGGGCGGGGTTGCATCAACGGTGACGGTCCAGCTCGTCGGCGCGCTTGTGCCGCCCGCGTTGGTGTGCGTGATCGAGAGATTGTGCACGCCATTCGATAGTGCCGGCACAGTCCAACCCATCTGAGAGCTCGTTGCCACCACGGAGGCGACGAGCGTGCCGTTGTCGTAGAGCGAATAAGTATCGCCAGCAACAGTCACCAGTGCGAAGGTGGGAGACGCGTCATGCGTCGTGTCACCGTTGCCCAGGTCATAGAGACCATTGAGCGTGTGTTCCGTCAAGCCGAGGACCGTGGGCGCGGGTGCCCAGATTTCGGTGACATTGAAGCCCATGCGCGGGTCGGACACGGTGAGGATCTTGCCCGAGGGCGTGTTAGCGGCGGCATCAATGTGATAAGTGCCGTCAGCCAAGCTGGTATGGAATATCGCGTTCACCGCGCTGTCCTGCGATATCACTGCAGAGAACGTGTTGCCGCTTACGGTGACCTGGCTGAACAAAACCGTGCCGGTGCCCATATTGCCGCCCGACACGAACAGCGCGATGTGGCTCCCGTCGATATTTGCGTCCGCGATCCAGCCGGTCACCGTGATCGTGCCATGCGCCGTGCCGCCATTTGCGACTGCCGTGCCGTCACTCTCTGTCACGCCCGTCACCATGATCTGCGCGACGCTGAACGGATAGGACTCCGCCACCGCGCTGGTATGCACGCCGTCCGACTGCGTGGCGGTGATTTCATGCTTACCGCTGGACAACGGCGTTTGCGGCTGGAAACTCCAGCGACCCGTGGAATTGACGAGCGCGGTGCCGAGCAGGACGTTGTTGTCGTAGAGATTGATGATGTTGCCGGCGACGCCAGTGCCCAAAACGGTTGGCTGTGCGTCCGAAGCCAGTCCGGTCGGCGGGATGTACCCCGCCAGCGGGCCCGCCGCATCAACGATAGTAGTAATGAGCGGCTCAGCCGGTGCGGCTGCGGCGTCGGTGAATAATGCGTTTTTATCTTGCGTCTGCGACATTTATTAGCCTCTAAGCGAAATGAAACGGACGCCCCCACTCGGAAACGTCCGTTCAAGGGATTCACCGTTCGGTGCCACGCGGGCAGTCGAACGGCTCGCTATCTTCGAGGCCGGAGAGACTTACAAATATCGGCAAAATCCTAAATACAATGCACCGAAAGGCTGAAGTAAGGTGAATCAGGCGCCTCTATCGCGCGATTAGGTAGCTCGCCGCGATGCCCGCGAACAGCACGCCGCCCAGCCAGTTGTTGTGTTTGAACGCTGCGAAGCACGGCATGCGTTCGCGGTTCTTGATCAGCGTGTAGTGATAGATCGCGCACGCGACCGCCGCCGCCCAGCCGATCCAGTACAACGCGCCGAACGCCAGCGTGAAGCCGATCCATACGTAGATCCCGAGCGTTGTGGCATAGCAAAGCATGATCGCGAGGACATCGAAGCGTCCGAATGTCAGCGCCGAAGTGCGGATGCCGATCTTGATGTCATCGTCGCGATCGACCATGGCGTATTCGGTATCGTAGGCGACTGACCAGAACACGTTGGCGGCGAGCATGATCCACGCGAGCGCGGGGACGTGGTCCTGCACAGCGGCAAAAGCCATGGGGATGCCGAAGCCAAACGCGATGCCGAGATACGCCTGAGGTATTGCGAAAAACCGCTTCGTGAACGGATAACTCCCAGCGACAAACAGCGCGAACACCGAGAGTTCTTTGGTCAGTGTGTTGAGCGGCAGGATCAGCAAGAACGCAATCAGCGATAACGCCGCCGCCAGCGCCACGGCTTCCCATGCCGCAATCTTGCCGGATGTGATCGGACGATTTTCAGTGCGCTTTACGTGTTTATCGAAGTCGCGGTCGGCGTAGTCGTTGATCGCGCAACCCGCCGAGCGCATGAGCAACGTGCCAAGCACGAAGATCAGCAAAAGCATGGGCGACGGATGACCGTTCGATGCAATCCACAACGCGTTGAGCGTCGGCCACAGCAACAGCAAGCTGCCGATGGGCTTGTCCATGCGGACGAGGCGAAGATACAGCGGGAGGCGAGCGAGCATGGCGAATGAACGGCGGCAAATGGCGGTAACCGCATTTTAAGGCAGCGGCGATTTGCGGTTGCTTTTCGCTTCTGGTTTGACGCGGCGAATAAACCCTCAAAAACCAAAAGCCCCGCGTTCTGCCAACCGCGGGGCTTCTTCCATTCCATTCGCCACGCTCAATGCATGACGGCTAAACCAACGCTTACTGCCCGAGCATCGCGCGCAACATCCACGCGGTCTTTTCGTGAATCTGCATGCGCTGTGTGAGCAAGTCTGCCGTCGGCTCGTCATTGGCGCTGTCGGTCAGCGGGAAAATGGCGCGCGCCGTGCGCACGACCGCTTCCTGACCTTCCACCAACTGGCGAATCATCTCTTCGGCGACCGGAATGCCATCGGCTTCAGGAATGGACGACAGCTTCGCGAATTCGCGATAGCTACCCGGCGCATACACGCCCAATGCGCGAATGCGTTCGGCGATTGCATCGACAGCCAGCGCCAGTTCCGTATATTGCCCTTCGAACATCAAATGGAGCGTGTTGAACATCGGCCCCGTGACGTTCCAGTGAAAATTATGGGTCTTCAGATACAGCGTGTAGGTATCGGCCAATAGATGCGACAAACCATCGGCGATCTTCTTGCGGTCTTTGTCGCTGATACCGATGTTCACAGCCGGTGATGCGATTTTCTTCGCCATAGTGACTCCGTGAGAGTGATACGAACAGTGCGAGCGACCCGGCCGATGCTGCTGCCGGGCGCGCCGAACGTTCGTGAGTTTATCTTAGAAACGCAGTGCGACCCGCCATGGAGGCGGGCCACAAGGGTTATCGGGATGCGTCAGGACGACGCGCAGCCAGGGCAATCAGATCAGGCCCGCACCATGCAATCCTTCGATAATCACCGCTGCGTAACTCGCCGCGACGATGCCAAAGCCGATCGCAAGCCGTACGCCGCGCGACGCATTAAGGCTCTTTGCCTCGATACCGCTTACCGCCCGTTCGAGTGTCATGATCGCTTGTGTCATCGTCGTTCTCCTTGAGTCTTGCGTGTCGATCGGAGCGGAACGTGTCGTCTGAAAACGCGTCCCGCCCTGCTTATTTCACCGCGGCTTCCACGTCTGCGTCAGCCGTTTCAACCTTCTGGCCCAATGCCGCGAGCGCTGCGACAACACCCGCCGCATACGCCGGATCGGCACGCCGGAAGTGCTCGATCTGCACCTTGACGATCTCGTTCGGCACGCCGTGAATATGCCGCGCGATGTTGCCGAAGAAGCGCTGCTTTTGCGCGTCATCGAAGAGGCGGAACAGCGCGCCTGCCTGGCTGTAGTAGTCCTCGTCTTCACGATGGTCGTAACGCTCCACCGCGCCCGCCGCCAGCGCCGGCTCGTTCACGCTCGGATCCTGCGCAAAGTCGCCAAAGCGATTCGGCTCGTAGTTCACGCGACCGCCGCTGTTGCCATCGACGCGCATACCGCCATCGCGATGAAACGAGTTCTGCACGGCGGTCTTCGGCGCGTTCACCGGAATCTGATGGTGATTGATGCCAAGACGATACCGATGCGCATCGCCATACGAGAACAAGCGCCCTTGCAACAAGCGATCCGGGGAGAAGCCAATACCCGGCACCACGTTCGCCGGCGTGAAAGCGGCCTGCTCGACATCCGCAAAATAATTGCCTGCGTTGCGATTCAACTCGATCGTGCCCACATCGATCAGCGGGAAATCCTTGTGCGGCCAGACCTTGGTGACATCGAACGGATTCATGCGGTACGTCGCGGCTTCTGCTTCCGTCATCACCTGGATGCGGAAATTCCACTTCGGGAAATTACCCCGATCGATGTTATCCACCAGGTCACGCTGCGCGCTTTCCCGATCACCGCCGACCACGGCCGACGCTTCGGCATCGGTGTAATTCTCGAGCGGCTGCTGCGACTTGAAGTGGAACTTCACATAAAAACGCTCGTTGTTCGCGTTGATGAACGAATACGTGTGCGAGCCGAAACCATGCATCTGCCTGTAGCTCTTCGGAATCCCACGATCGCTCATCAGGATGGTGACCTGATGCAACGATTCCGGATGCCGCGCCCAGAAGTCCCACGCCGCCACGTTGCTGCGCATGTTGGTGTACGGATCGCGCTTTTGCGTATGGATGAAGTCAGGAAATTTCAGCGGATCGCGGATGAAAAACACCGGCGTGTTGTTGCCGACCACGTCCCAGTTACCTTCTTCCGTGTAGAACTTGATCGAGAAACCGCGCACGTCGCGCTCGGCATCAGCCGCGCCCCGCTCACCGGCAACGGTTGAAAAACGCATGAACAACGGTGTTTGCTTGCCGACTTCCGCGAACACCTTGGCTTTCGTGAAGCGGGAAATATCGTGCGTGATCTTGAGCGTGCCGAACGCGCCCGATCCTTTGGCATGCACACGACGCTCGGGAATCACTTCGCGGTCGAAATGGGCGAGCTTTTCGATCAGCCAGAAATCCTGCAGCGCGATCGGACCGCGTGGACCGGCGGTGACCGAATTCTGGTTGTCGCCGACTGGCGCGCCTGCTGCAGTGGTGAGGATGCGATTGGTCATCGATTACTCCGTGAAGTTTGTCTGGGACGAAACGTTATTTCGGGGGTGTTCAGCACGTGCAGGCGAAATTGGCTAGCACGTCCACCACAACGCCTTTGGCTTCGCGATAAGCGGCGGCGAGTTGCGTGGCCTGGCGGGCGATCAGCGTCATGGCTTCCTCCGGTTTGTTCTGGTGGATCGGGGCCGATCCATGGAGGTGAGAATAGCAAAGACTATCTGTTTATCGAATTCAATTAACTTAATCTATGCGATAGGTCGAATGAATCCTGGGCGCACGAGGATTGAAAGAAGCGGGGAAATGGTGCCGGAAGCCGCGCCCAGTCTGGACGCGGTACGAGCTAAATCCAGCTAAGACAGGATTAGTTGACGGCGGCAGGCAACTCTAGCCGCGTGACACCCGGGAGATTGCAGGCAGCGATTGCGTCGCAAATGGCTTCGATAGCCGGCATCCGCGTGAAGCTCTTGCGCCACGCCAGCACGACGCGCCGGTCCGGGATCGGGTCATCGAAGGGGACGTAGCTCAGGAGACCCGCATCCACGCCGCCCGCGTGCGGTTTCACTTCCATCACCGACATCCGCGGCAGCACGGTAATGCCAACGCCGCTGGCCACCATATGCCTGATGGTTTCCAGCGATGACCCTTCGAAGGTCTTCTGGATTCCGTCCGCGTTCTGCGAAAAACGCATGAGTTCAGGGCACACGCCGAGCACGTGATCGCGGAAACAATGGCCGCTGCCCAGCAGCAGCATGGTTTCCAGCTTCAGGTCGTCGGCATTGATCTTGGGGCGGTTTTCCCACGGATGACCCGCCGGCATGGCGACGACAAAGGGTTCATCAAATAGCGGGCGCACCATCAAGCCCGTTTCCGGAAACGGCAGCGCCATGATGGCGACATCGATTTCGCCCTGTTTCAGCAGTTCGATCAGCTTGAGCGTGTAATTTTCCTGCAGCATCAGCGGCATCTGCGGGACGCGCTTGATCATCTGCTTGACGAGCGTGGGCAGCAGGTACGGCCCAATGGTGTAGATCACGCCAAGACGCAGCGGCCCGACCAGCGGGTCCTTGCCGAGTTTTGCGATTTCCTTGATGGCGAGCGTCTGTTCCAGAACGCGCTGTGCCTGCGTGACGATCTGTTCGCCGATCGGCGTAACGCTGACTTCGCTGGTGCCGCGCTCGAAAATCTGCACGTTCAGTTCATCTTCCAGCTTCTTGATTGCTACCGACAAGGTCGGCTGACTCACGAAACACGCCTCGGCCGCACGGCCAAAATGCCGCTCGCGCGCCACCGCAACGATGTACTTCAATTCGGTAAGGGTCATTAGGGGCCAATCAGAGTCATTGAATCGATAGGATTTGACTTATACACCCGTCAGGGGGATTCGCCAACTGCGACCATGCGAAGCCTTGGACTCCGCGGAGGAAATCTCCCGCGCGCCATCGGTCTCGGCATGCAATCGCGGCAGACCGTGCTTGCATGCAGTCGCTTAAGACCCGCGAAATCGCGCTGCGTTCAAGCTTTCAGATATTGCTCGCGCGCACCAAGCCATCGCGCCAGGTGATTTGTGACGGCCTCGGGGAACTGGGCGAGCATCTGGTCCGCCGCCGCGCGCGCCGGTTCGATCAGCCAGCCATCGTTTTCCAGGCTCGCAAAACGCAGCATCGCCGCACCCGACTGACGTGCGCCAAGGAACTCGCCGGGACCGCGGATCTCCAGGTCGCGACGGGCGATTTCGAAGCCATCGGTGGTTTCACGCATCGTCTGCAAACGGGCGCGCGCTGTCTGCGACAACGGCCCGGCGTACATCAGCACGCACACGGATGCCGCGCTGCCCCGCCCCACGCGGCCACGTAACTGGTGAAGCTGCGCCAGGCCAAAGCGCTCGGCGTGTTCAATCACCATCAGCGACGCGTTCGGCACGTCCACACCGACTTCGATCACCGTCGTCGCGACCAGCAACTGGACCTCGGCGCGCGTGAACGCATCCATGACGGCGGCTTTCTCGGCGGGCGGCAAACGCCCGTGTACAAGCCCGATGCGCAATTCCGGCAACGCGGCAACCAGCGTCTCGTACGTCTCTACCGCCGTCTGCAATTGCAGCGTCTCGCTTTCTTCGATCAGCGGACACACCCAATACACTTGCCGCCCGGTCAACGCCGCTTCGCGCACGCGGGCAATCACTTCTTCGCGGCGGTTATCGGCGACGAGTTTGGTCAGGATCGGCGTGCGCCCCGGCGGCAATTCATCGATCGTCGATACATCCAGATCCGCGTAATACGTCATGGCGAGCGTGCGCGGAATCGGCGTGGCCGACATCATCAGTTGATGCGGCTGGAAGTTGTTGACGCCATCGGCGGCGTTGTGCGCCTTGGCTCGCAACGCAAGCCGCTGAGCGACGCCAAACCGATGCTGCTCATCGACGATCACAAAACCAAGACGCGCAAACTCCACCGCGTCCTGAATGATTGCGTGCGTGCCGATCACCAATTGCGCTGCGCCCGATGCGGCCGCTTCTAGCGCCGCTCGTTTTTCCTTCGCCTTCAGGCTGCCGGCGAGCCATGCCACCGTCACGCCGAGCGGCTCGAGCCACGCGCGAAGTTTGCGGGCGTGTTGTTCAGCAAGGATTTCGGTTGGCGCCATCAACGCAGCTTGATAACCAGCGTCGATGGCTTGCGCGGCAGCAAGCGCCGCCACGATCGTCTTGCCGCTGCCTACGTCGCCTTGCAACAGGCGCTGCATGGGGTGCGGCAACATGAGTTCGCCCGATATCTCGGCGCACACGCGTTCCTGCGCGCCGGTCAGCTTGAACGGCAAAGTATTTAGGAAGCGCGCGACCAGCGATTCCGGCACATGCTGCAAGCGCGGCATCACCGGAGCCGCACGCGTGCGGCGTTCCTCGTGCGCACGTTTGAGCGACAACTGCTGCGCGAGCAACTCCTCGAACTTGATGCGCGTCCACGCCGGATGCGTGCCGTCGATCAACGCGTTTTCATCGGAATCAGCGTGCGGGTGATGCAGCGTTTTGACGGCATCGAGCAACGCGGGCACATTCAGCGGATCCAGATGCGCGCGGGAGATTTTTTCCGGCAGCAACTCGGGCAGATGAACCCGCGACAATGCGCTGTCGATGGCCTTGCGCAAATACGCCTGCGACACCCCCGCCGTGCTCGGATACACCGGCGTCAACGCTTGCGGCAGCGGCGTGTCCTCATCCACCGGACGCACCGACGGATGCACCATCTCCATGCCGAAAAAACCGCCGCGCACATCGCCACGCACGCGCAGGCGCACGCCGATTGCCATCTGCTTGACTTGAGAACCGTAGAAATTGAGGAAACGCAGGGTGAGTTCGTCGCCGGCGTCGTCGTGGATCTTGACGAGCAACTGTCGACGCGGGCGGTACGCGATCTCGTTGTCGAATACCACGCCTTCGGTTTGGGTGTTGTCGCCGGGGATCAGGTGGCCGATCGGCGTGATGCTGGTTTCGTCCTCGTAGCGCATCGGCAGATGCAGCACGAGATCGATATCGGATTTGAGGCCGAGCTTGGCGAGCTTATCGACGGGTTTGGGGGGCGCGGCGGCGGGTTTCAGCGGCTGGATCTTGTCCGCGGCGATCTCCAGATTCGCTAGCGTTTTCGCACCCGCCGCTCGCCCCCGCTTGCGCTTTTCTACGGGCGCGTCGGGTTCACCGGCTGCATCGGGAGCATCTTCAGCGTCAGGCGCAACGAGCAAACGGCGGTCGGACAAGGGCATCTAATCTCTTCAAAGTACAATATCGGCTTCGTTCGGCACGGCGAGACGGTCATTATTGGCGCGCCGGGCGGTATTTGCGGGTTCGTTAAAGCGCCTGAATAGCTATCCGGCAATGGCTTTTTGCCCCTTGGTTATATGGACCGCAGCCGCGAAATCAAAGGCTTTCCGGAGTGAAACTGGCAAGCCGCGCTGTGATTTCGAAAGGCCGCGACGTTATATGAAACCGTCGCAACGGTCGATCAGGCAGCCGGGCCATGAAACCTGAAAAACCGCACCGGGCCCATGCCCACCCGCGTCCCCTTGCCAAACTAACGCGCGTTTGATCGCGCATCGACTCGCTTTCCCCATGTTCACGCTTTCCGACTTCGATTTTAATCTGCCGCCCGAGCTGATCGCGCAAACGGCGCTCACCGAGCGCAGCGCGAGCCGTTTGCTCGACGTGGATAACCACGCCGCGACCGCCGCCTTCACCGATCGCCATTTCACCGAACTGCCGAACCTGCTCGAACCCGGCGACCTGCTTGTCTTCAACGATACCAAAGTCCTGAAGGCTCGGTTCCTCGGCCAAAAGGCCAGCGGTGGCCGTATCGAGGTGCTGGTCGAGCGCCTGACCGGCGCAACCACTGCGCTGGCGCAGGTCCGCGCCAGCAAAAGTCCGTTGCCGGGCACGAAACTCGTTCTCGCCGATGCATTCGAGGTCACTGTCGGCGAGCGCGTGGAACCGTTCTACACGCTGCATTTCCCGGCCGATTGCCTCACGCTGATCGAGCAATATGGCCGCCTGCCGTTACCGCCGTATATAGAGCACGATCCCGATTCCTTCGATGAAACCCGCTACCAGACCGTCTACGCGGCGAACCCCGGCGCGGTCGCGGCGCCCACGGCCGGTCTGCATTTCGACACGGCGCTGTTTGCCGCGCTCGACGCGCGCGGCGTGGAGCGTGCAACGCTGACGCTGCACGTGGGCGCGGGCACGTTCCAGCCTGTGCGGGTGGAGAACCTCGCGGAGCACAAGATGCATAGCGAATGGTATCGGCTGCCGCAGCAACTCGCGGACAAGATCACGGCGACGAAAGCGCGGGGAAACCGGGTGATTGCAGTCGGCACGACGTCGCTGCGGGCGCTTGAGGCGGCTGCGCGTGATGCCGCCGAAGCTGGCCGGCCGCTCGCGGAAACCAGCGCCGAGACGGACATTTTCATCACGCCGGGATATCGGTTTCGAGTGGTCGACCGGCTCGTAACGAACTTCCATTTGCCGAAATCCACGCTGATGATGCTGGTGTCGGCGTTCGCCGGCATGGACCCGATTCGCGCGGCGTATGCGCATGCGATTGAAGAGCGGTATCGGTTCTTCAGTTACGGCGATGCGATGCTGCTCACGCGGCAAACGGCGGCTTGAGAACGCCGTCTGTGACGCAGCCGCAACGAAAGAACGATTGAATGTGCCGCGTACCATGGTGCCGGTCGCAATCACCTCACCCAATTTCGCCTTCCCTCAAGACCAATTGAGCGGGTCACGTAAGATCCGAGGCGCCCGAAAACCCTACCCATCTGCGCCGGACTTGCCGGTCCGGAGTTGGCACTTCAGTGCCTTACTCCGGCCCCATGCAAAGCTGCTTCCGGTGGCACAGGAGCTTTTGTATGACCGAAGCAAGCAGCACGACCGATACCCTTGATACAACCCAACGCCCGGAAAACGGCCTCAAGTTCGAGCTGATTACCACGGACGGCCAGGCCCGTCGCGGCCGCGTGACCTTGAACCACGGCGTGGTCGAAACACCGATCTTCATGCCTGTCGGAACGTACGGAACGGTGAAGGCCGTCGCGCCGCGCGAGCTTGAGGAAATGAACGCGCAGATCATCCTCGGCAACACGTTCCACCTCTGGCTGCGCCCCGGGCTCGAAACGATCGCGGCGCACGGCGGTCTGCATCGGTTCATGAACTGGCATCGTCCCATCCTCACCGATTCCGGCGGTTTCCAGGTCTTTTCCCTCGGCGATCTGCGCAAGATCACCGAGGATGGCGTCACGTTCGCGTCACCCATCAATGGCGACAAGCTGTTTTTATCGCCGGAAATCTCGATGCAGATCCAGAAGGTGCTGAACTCCGACATCGTGATGCAGTTCGACGAATGCACGCCGTACGCCACCAACGACGTGCCCACGCCGCATCAGGACGCAGCCGACTCCATGCGCATGTCGATGCGCTGGGCCAAGCGTTCAGTGGACGAATTCGCCAAGGGTGAAAATCCGAACGCGCTGTTCGGCATTGTCCAGGGCGGCATGTTCGAAGATTTGCGCGACGAATCGCTGGCGGGTCTCGCCGATATCGGTTTCCACGGCTTCGCGATCGGCGGTTTGTCCGTTGGCGAGCCGAAGGAAGACATGATGCGCGTGCTGGAGCACATCGGCCCGAAGCTTCCCGCCGACAAACCGCATTACCTGATGGGCGTCGGCACGCCGGAGGACCTGGTGGCAGGCGTGGCGTCGGGCGTCGACATGTTCGACTGCGTGATGCCGACCCGCAACGCACGTAACGGCTGGCTGTTCACCCGTTTCGGCGACGTCAAGATCCGCAACGCGGCGCATAAAAACTCGCTCAAGCCACTCGATGAAACCTGCGGTTGCTACACCTGCCGTAACTTCACGCGCGGTTATCTGCACCATTTGCATCGCGTGGGTGAAATCCTCGGCTCGCAACTGAACACGATTCACAACCTGCACTACTACCTGCAGCTCATGCAGGAAATCCGCGATTCAATCGAAAATCACGCGTTTGACGCATTCGTGAAGCAGTTTAAAGAGGATCGCGCACGTGGAATTGACTGACCGGATGGCTAACGTCAGGCCATTGAATCTGCAATCGGCTTGATAAACATTACAATCGCTTTACGTCACGCTTTAACAGCTTGATCACAAAGCGCATTCCGCGCTTGCGTGGCGTGGCCCGGTGGTAGAATAGCGGGCTAATTTTCTGATCGTTACAACGGAGAGACGGACGTGGATTTTATTTCGAAGGCCTTCGGCGGCGGCGCAGATGGCGCCCAGTCGAGCATCATGAGCTTCTTGCCGCTCATTTTGATGTTTGCAGTACTGTATTTCATCATGATTCGTCCGCAAATGAAGCGCCAGAAGGAACATCGCAATATGCTGTCCGCCATGGCGAAGGGCGACGAAGTGGTCACGAACGGCGGTATTGTCGGTAAGGTCACGAAGGTGACGGATGCGTACGTTGGCGTCGAGATTTCGGAAGGTACGGAAATTACCATCCAGAAGGCTGCTGTCACGACGATCCTCCCGAAAGGCACGATCAAGTCGCTCTAAGGTCAACTTTTCTCGCGTCCGGCGCGGCCTCCGCGGCCAGTTGCCCGCTCATCGCCGGACGCGTCGCTTACCCCTCCTCGCCAACTCTCCTGTTCGGCCATCCCCATGAATCGCTACCCACTTTGGAAATATGCCGTGATGCTGGTGGCGCTAGTCATCGGCCTCGTCTATACACTGCCCAATTTTTTCGGCGAAGCGCCGGCGGTGCAGGTATCGAGCGGCAAGGCAACGGTCAAGCTGGATTCAACCACGCTTGCCAACATCGAAAACGCGCTGGCCGCCGACAAGGTTACGCCCGATGAAGTGACGTTCGACAATTCGTCGTTGAACTCCAACATCCGCGTGCGCCTGAAAGACACCGACACGCAGTTGCGCGTGAAGGATCTGTTGCAGAAAACGCTCAACAGCGACCCGAGCGATCCTCAATATATCGTCGCGCTGAATTTGCAGGCAGCCTCCCCGCGCTGGTTGAGCGCGTTGCACGCGCTGCCCATGTACCTCGGCCTGGACTTGCGCGGCGGTGTCCACTTCCTGTTGCAAGTGGACATGGCGGGTGCGCTGAACAAGAAACTCGACTCGAACGCCGCGGATGCCCGCGCGCTGTTACGCGATAAAAACATCCGCGATGGCGGTGTGAATCGCGTGAATCAATCGGTCGTGGTGAATTTCGCCGATCAATCTGCAGCCGACGCCGCGCGCACTCTGCTGACGGGTGGCCTGAGCGAACTGCAATGGGCGACGCGTCAGGGCGGTGACGGTTACCAGGTGGTCGGCACGTTCACGCCGGCCGCGCAAAAGCTGGCGGAAGACAGCGCGCTGAAACAGAACATCGTCACACTGCACAACCGTGTGAACGAACTCGGCGTGGCCGAGCCGGTGATCCAGCAGCAAGGCTCGGACCGGATCGTGGTCGAATTGCCCGGTGTGCAGGACACGGCGAAGGCGAAGGACATCATCGGCCGGACGGCGACGCTTGAAGCCCGTCTCGCCGATCCGACCAATACCCATCCCGGTCCGAACGACCCGGTTCCTCCCGGCGACGAACTCTTCACGCAGGGCAATAACGGCCCGACGCTCGTGAGAAAGCAGGTGATCTTCACGGGTGACCGGATCATCGATGCGTCGGCGGGTTTCGACGAACATCAGCGTCCGTCAGTGAACATTCGCCTGGACGCCGCCGGCGGCCGTGCAGTGAGCAGCGTGTCGCGCGACAACATCGGTAAGCCGATGGCCATGATCCTGTTCGAAAAGGGCAAAGGCGAAGTGCTGACGGTTGCGACCATCCAGTCCGAGCTCGGCGACCGCTTCCAGATCACGGGCCAGCCTTCACCGCAAGCTGCCGCCGACCTCGCGCTGTTGCTGCGCGCGGGATCGCTCGCAGCGCCTATGGACATCATCGAAGAACGCACGATCGGCCCGAGCCTTGGCGCCGACAACATCAAGAAGGGCTTCGATTCCGTGCAGTACGGTTTCGCCGCGATCGCCGTCTTCATGATCGCGTACTACATGCTGTTCGGCTTGATCTCCATGTTGTCGCTGTCGGTGAATCTGTTGCTGCTGATCGCCATTCTCTCGATGCTGCAGGCCACGCTGACGCTGCCGGGTATTGCGGCTATTGCACTGGCACTCGGTATGGCAATCGACGCGAACGTGCTGATCAACGAGCGGATCCGCGAGGAGCTGCGTAACGGCGCGCCGCCGCAACTTGCTATCCAGAACGGTTTTGCGCATGCATGGGCAACAATTGTCGACTCGAACGTGACGACGCTTATCGCCGGTCTGGCGCTGCTGGCGTTCGGTTCCGGTCCGGTGCGCGGCTTTGCGGTCGTGCACTGTATCGGCATCCTGACGTCGATGTTCTCGGCCGTGTTCTTCTCGCGCGGCCTCGTGAACCTCTGGTACGGCGGCAAGAAGAAGTTGCAGTCGCTCGCAATCGGCCAAGTCTGGCGTCCCGCCGGCAGCGACACGGCTGCGGCCACTGCTGCTTACCTGGCAAACGAGCGTGGCGACGACTCCGACGTCGATCAAGTCGTCCTGCCTGCTACGCGCGCCAAAGCACCGGCTCCGGCCCGCTCCCAAAAGCAGGCCGCGCCGCCTGTCCGTACCGGCAAGCCGGTCGCGCGGCGTCGCTCGGGGCCTGGTATTGAACCGAAAAAACCCGGCTCGTCCAACTGAGTCCCGGAGAATAAATCATGGAATTCTTTCGTATTCGCCGCGACTTACCGCTGATGCAGCGCGCGTTGATCTTCAACGCAATCTCGCTCATCACGTTCCTCGCGGCTGTGTTTTTCCTCGTGCATCGTGGACTACATCTGTCGGTGGAGTTCACCGGCGGGACGGTGGTGGAAGTGCAGTATCCGCAAGCGGTGCCGCTTGAACCGGTGCGCGGCACATTGGGCGCGCTCGGTTATCCCGATGCCCAGGTGCAGAACTTCGGCACGTCACGTGACGTACTGATTCGCCTGCCGTTGAAGCAGGGTTTGACGTCGGCGCAGCAGAGCGATCAGGTGATGACCGCGTTGAAGAACCAGGACGCGCAAGTGCAGTTGCAACGCGTGGAGTTCGTCGGTCCGCAGGTCGGTAAAGAACTCGTGACCAACGGCTTGCTTGCGCTGGCGTGCGTGGTGATCGGTATCGTGATCTACCTGTCGTTCCGCTTCGAGTGGAAATACGCGGTAGCCGGCGTGATCGCCAACTTGCACGACGTGGTGATCATTCTTGGCTTCTTCGCGTTCTTCCAGTGGGAGTTCTCGCTCTCCGTGCTGGCGGCTATTCTCGCGGTGCTCGGGTATTCGGTGAACGAGTCGGTCGTTATCTTCGACCGGATTCGTGAGACCTTCCGCAAGCAACGCAAGATGACGGTGATCGAGGTGATCAACCACGCCATCACCAGCACTATGTCGCGAACCATCATTACCCACGGCTGTACGGAAATGATGGTGTTGTCCATGTTCCTGTTCGGCGGCGCAACGTTGCATTACTTCGCGCTGGCGCTGACGGTCGGGATCTTGTTCGGTATCTATTCGTCGGTGTTCGTCGCGGCCGCGCTGGCCATGTGGCTGGGCGTGAAACGCGAAGACCTGGTGAAAGACAAGAAGCCGAAATACGATCCGGGCGATCCGAACGCAGGCGCTGAGGTTTGATCGCAGGCTCCAGGATGTGAGCTTCGAGATTTAAAAAAAGGCCGATTCTTGCGAATCGGCCTTTTTTGCTTTTGAGCCGGCAATTCGAACGTCTACGTGCCAACAAGCCCACCCGAAACCGTCACTTGAATCCCAGCCGCTTGCGCGCCGCCATCAATGCGACGAGGCTCACCACAGCGGCAAAAATGAGATAGAAGCTCGGCGCGGCTTTCGACCCCGTCGATGCAATCAGCCACGTGATGATGAACGGCCCAAATCCGCCGAACACCGTGACCGCAATGTTATAAGCCAGCGACATTCCGGTCGTGCGCGTGGCAACCGGAAACATCTCCGATAACAACCCCGGCAGCGCCGCGAAGTACCCGGTCATCAAGACGCCGAGCACCGCTTGAACGACCAGCAGCGTGCCGAAAGTCGGATGGCCGACGAGCCAGGTGAAGAGAGGAAAGATCAACACGAGCAATAGCACCGCCGAGATCAGCATGATGCGCGTGCGGCCGTGGGTATCGGAGAGATGACCTACGAAGGGTGAAAGCACCATCTGGATCGCGCCCGTGAGCAGGATCGCGGAGAAAGCCACCGATGGCGCAAGCCCCAACTGGCGGATCGCATACGTCGGCATGAAGAGCACGAGATAAGTCGCCACCGTGCCCAGGACCACCGTTCCAATGGCGATCAGCAAGCGTTCCTTGTTCGACGCGAAGGTGTCGCGCAAAGGCGTCGTGGTAGGAACGGCTGCAAGGAATTCCGGCGTTTCGTCGAGGCGAGTGCGGATGTAGTACGCCACCGGCCCGATGAGCAAACCAAAGATGAACGGCACACGCCAGCCCCATGTACTCATCTGTTCCGGCGAGAGGTTGCCGGTCAGCACTACGCCGAATATCGCCGCAAGGAGCGTGGTCAAGCCCTGGCTTGCGACTTGCCAGCTCGCGAAGAAACCACGCCGGCCGGGAACGTGCTCGGCCAGGAACGCCGTCGCGCTGCCAAACTCACCGCCGGCAGAAAAGCCCTGCATCAGGCGCGCGAGCACCAGGATCAGCGGCGCGGCAACCCCGATGGACGAGTAAGTGGGCAACACCGCAATGATGAACGTGCCCATCATCATCAACAGGATGGACAGCGTGAGCGCGGCCTTGCGCCCTGCCCTGTCGGCATACGCGCCCAGCACGATGGCGCCGAGCGGCCGCATGAAAAACGATACGCCAAACGTTCCGAGTGTCAACAGGATGGACACCGAGTCGTTGCCCGACGGAAAAAACAGCTTCGAGATAACGACCGCGAAGAACCCGTAGACCACGAGGTCGAACCATTCGAGCGCGTTGCCTATGGACGCGGCGACCACCGCGCGCCACGCGGCGGGGCGACTGATCGGTACTGCTGATGACGTACTGCTCATGCATCTCTCCTCTGTCGATGTAACGGGCTGCCGGCAAGTATGTAAACGCCACCGACTGTGCCACACCGAAAACCGGATCGATATCCTCGCAATACCGGGTGCGAAAAAAAACCGCTTCAGTCTGAAGCGGTTTTCTTATCCAGCGGGAAAAACGTCCGGCTTACTGCTTCACGCCTTCGGCTTGAATATGCAGCGTCGTCTTCATCTTGAAGCCATATGCCTTTCCGTAGTCCACGCCGAAGTCGCCGCGATCGAACGTACCCGTCGATTCCGTGCCGCACACTTCCTTCTTCAGCATCGGATGCATGATGCATTTGAACGATTCGATCTTCAGGTTCACCGGCTTCGTCACGCCATGCAGCGTCAGCTCGCCGATCACTTCAACCGGCACATCGCCCTTGAACTTCATCGACGTGCCCTTGTAGGTCGCCGTCGGGAACTTGTCGGTGTCGAAGAATTGCGCGCTCTTCAGTTCACCATTCAGCTTTTCATTGCCGATATCGACCGACGTCATGTCGATGGTCGCTTCCAGCGTACCCGTCTTCGCAGCGCGATCGAGCGTCACGGTGCCGCTGCTCTTCGTGAACTTGCCGCGCCAAACCGAGAGGCCGCCAAAGTGGTCAGCTTCGAAGCTCGGGGACGTGTGGCTCGGATCGAGCTGATACGTGGCTTCTTCAGCCATCGCGTTGAACGAAAGGGCCGCGAAAAGCGCGCCGGCGGCTGCAAACAAAAGGGTCTTTTTCATGAGTTTTCCTGGATGAATGTGATGATCGATGAACGATTATTTCTTGGCTTACCGCGTGGCTTATTTCTTGGCCGCGACGAGGTGGAACTTGATGACGACTTCGTCGGCGACAACCGATGTGTCCTTCCATTCGCCCGAGCCGACATCGAACTGCGTACGTTTGATGGGCAACGCGCCATCGAAGGTTTGCGTCGCGCCCTGGCTCGTGACGGTGACCGGCACGGTGACGTTCTGCGATTTACCCTTGATGGTCAGCTTGCCGCTGACGTTGAACTTCGTGCCGCCGGCCGGCGCGATGGCCGTTGAAACAAACGTAGCCGTCGGGAAATGGGCCGTATCGAACCAGTCCTTGTCGGTCGCCTGCTTGTTGTAGCTGTCATCGCCGAGGTCGTAGCTGCTCGTATCGATGGTCAGATTCGCGCTGCCGGCCGCCGGCTTGGCCGGATCGAAGTCGAGTTGCGCGGTGAACTTCTTGAACTTGCCTTCGACAGGCACGTTCATTTGCTTCGATGTCGCCGTCACCGTGCTTTTGGTCGTGTCGACCTGGGCTTGGGCAAACGCGGAAACCGCCGCGACCAGCGATGCGGAGCAAATGCCTGCAAGCAACCAACGGGAAAATTTCGCGTGTTTCATGTATGTCCTGAGGCCACCGGGAAAACCGGCCAAGCCGCTATTGAAGAGTCAAACGCAATCCGGCGCAACCTGTGCGGAGGAAACTGGCTATCAACAACAAGGAATCAATTGCACCTGATTTCCGATGAGTGCGAACCGGGCAGTACTTACCGGACGCTTACCGAAGGAACGGAATCATGCGGGCGAGCAAACCGTCACGATCGACGAAATGATGCTTCAACGCCGCCAATACGTGCATGGCAACAAGCACGAGCAGCGTGTAATTCAGGTAGATATGAACCATCTTCAGCGTGGCTTTCAACGCGGTATCCGGTCCGATGATCGTCGGCAGTGGCACCAGCCCGAGATACACGACCTGAATGCCGGCCGCCGAGCTATAGAGATAGCCGGACGCCGGAATCACCAGCATCAGCGCGTACAGCAGAAAGTGCGTGAGGTGGGCGACACCTTTTTGCCACGCGGGAATGCGCCGCGGCATGGCCGGCGCCGCATGCGTGGCGCGCCAGAGCACGCGCACGACGGCGAGCGCGAACACCGTCACGCCGATCCACTTGTGCCAGGAGAAGTATTTGAGCTTGGTTGGCGTGAAACCGGGAATATCGGTCATGATCCAGCCAAGATAGAAGCCGCATACAATCAGCAGCGCGATCAGCCAGTGAAGGCCGATCGCGGTCCGGCTGTAGCTGTCGGAGTTGGCGAAGTTCGGGCTGCGTTCCATACGTGGTCCACCAGAAAAAATGCGCAATTGATGACTTGACCCCAAGCGATGTATCGCGCGGTATCCGCACTAACCCGACGATAAGGTCTCAAGGCCGCCATCCTACCCGAACAAGTAAAAACCGGCTTTTCGCTAAAGAAATAGTTGCCGATTCGTCCGCGCCCGCGTTACAAATCTGGTATCGGTGGCTTGTTATCCAGGCTCGTTTGCAGACCGGCACTCAGGTTAACGAGCCACGCACGCCGACAATTCCATTCGGGATTACATCCGTGCGAGGAGTCAACCGGAGTCCGCCAACCGGCATGGGCCCATGCCTCAGCGCCTTCTGTGACAGGACGGTGAATCGGGTCTCCGCGCTTCTTCCGCGTGGCAGCCCGCCGTTTGTTACCATGCCCGGTGGCCCGGCCCTTGCTCTGTTATGCAGCCGCTCCGGAACCGTGACGTTCAAGACACTAAAACAACACGCCAATACGAGTCCAGTATTCCGCCTATGGAAGAAGACGATCTGATCGCGTGCCACGAATGCGACACGCTGTTTCATAAGCGCGCACTGCCTTCCCGCAGTTCCGCGAAATGCACGCGCTGCGGCGCCACGCTCTACCAGAGCGTGTCGTCGAATCTGGACAAGCTTTGCTCCATCACGCTCGCCGCGCTGATCACGTTTTTGATCGCGCAGGCTTTTCCTATCGTGGAACTGGAAACGAACGGTATTACGTCGCAAACGACCCTGATTGGTGCAATCGTCGCGTTGTGGGGCGAGAACATGGAAGTGATCGCCACCATGGTTTTTTGCGCGACCATCCTCTTTCCGCTCACCGAACTGGTTGCAATGCTGTATCTGCTCGTGCCCTTGCGCGCGGGTTTCATCCCGGCCGGCTTCAGCCAGGTGCTGCGCGCGATTCAGTTCGTGCGGCCGTGGGGAATGATCGAAGTGTTCATGCTTGGAATCCTGGTCACGCTCGTGAAAATGGTGAGCATCGCCCGCGTGATTCCGGAGGCGGCGCTATTCGCATTCGGCGCGCTGACCTTGCTGTTCGCGGTGATTCTCACTTTCGACCCCCGCGCGCTGTGGGACATCGCCGAGCGCGTCGGTGGTCACGGACCGTTGCGCTATACGCCTTTCGGCGGCCTGCGGTCCGGCCCGGTATCGGCTTATTCGACCGATAACCTTGCCACGCCGTCATCCGATCCGCTGCATCCGTACGCGCCAGAGCAAGCCGCGCCGCCCGATGCAGCCGCTCCAGGGACTAAGCCATGACCGACACGCCCGAGACCTTAAGCGCTCCCGAAGGCGCCGACGCGCCCGAACCGTTATTCACGACGGCCAAGGAGGCAGGGCTGATCGCCTGCCACGCGTGCAGCCGCGTGCAAAAGCGCGTGTTCACGGTCGAGCACCAGCTTTGCGTACGCTGCGGCTCGCCGCTGCATCGCCGAAATCCGGACGCGGTCGCGCGCACCTGGGCGTTGCTGTTGTCCGCCGCGATCCTGTACATTCCGGCGAATTTGTATCCGGTGCTGCATACCTCGTCGATTGTCGGTTCCGAAGACGACACGATCATGAGCGGCGTGGCGATGTTCTGGAACGATGGCGACTATCCGCTCTCCGCCATCATATTTATCGCCAGCATTCTCGTGCCGATGCTCAAGCTCGGCACGCTGGCGTTTCTCACCTGGGCTACGCAAACGGGCTCCAAGTGGCGACCTCGCCAGCGCACGACGTTGTACAGAATCGTCGAAAAAATCGGCCGATGGTCAATGCTTGATGTCTTTGTCGTGACACTGACCGTGGCGCTCGTGCGCTTCGGTTCACTCGCCGTCATCACGCCAGGGCCGGGCGCGCTTGCGTTCGGCTGCGTGGTGGTGCTCACCATGCTGGCCTCCATGCAATTCGACCCGCGACTGATGTGGGATCACATCGAACCTTCAGGAAAGAAACATGACTAGCCCGCAAGGTCCTTCGAACAACGCCGTCAAAGGCCCGAACGAGCCGTCGCGAAACGCGGGCGGCGGCGGTGGCTTGCCGCCCAATCTCCCGGAACCGGTGATCGAGCCGCGCAGCCGCTGGATACCGTCGCTCGTCTGGGTGATTCCGCTCATCGCCGCGCTGATCGGCATTGCGCTGGTGGTGAAGTCGGTATCGGGACGTGGACCGACGATCACCATCAGCTTCGTGAGCGCCGAAGGCCTGGAGACGGGCAAGACCAAGGTTAAGTACAAGGACGTCGATGTCGGCACGGTCAAGGAGATCACGCTGTCGAAAGACCACTCGCGCGTGCTCGTCGATGTCCAGTTGACCAAGGTCGCCGAGGACTTCGCGGTGAAAGACTCACGCTTCTGGGTCGTGCGTCCACGCGTGGCGGCAAGCGGCGTGACAGGGCTCGGCACGTTGTTGTCCGGTGCGTATATCGGCGTGGATGCAGGGAAGTCCAAAGAGGACGAGACCCATTTTGTCGGGCTCGAAACCCCGCCCGCCGTGACCGGCGATCAAAAAGGACGGCAGTTCACCCTGCGCGGTGAGTCGCTGGGGTCCATCGATATCGGCTCACCTATCTATTACCGGCGCGTGCAGGTCGGTCAGGTAGTCGGATTTTCACTCGACAAGGACGGCACGGGCGTCACCATGCAAGTGTTCGTGAACGCGCCGTACGATCAGTATGTCGGGACGAATTCGCGCTGGTGGCACGCAAGCGGCGTCGACCTGCGGCTGGATGCAAGCGGCTTCAAGCTGAACACGCAGTCTCTGGCGACCGTCGTGCTGGGCGGAATTGCGTTCCAGACGCCGCCGAACCAGGAGCCCGGGGAGCAGGCGCCTGACAACATGACCTTCCGGCTCGGTTCCGACGAACAGGACGCCATGCGCGATCCGGACGGCCAGCCGATTCGCGTCGTCATGAATTTCAACCAGTCGCTGCGTGGTCTGGCGGTGGGCGCACCCATCGATTTCCGCGGCATCCTGCTCGGCAGCGTGACGGGTATCGGAATCGAATACGACCCGAAGACGCGCAGCTTCCAGATGCCGGTGACCATGAATATCTATCCGGACCGGCTGGGTAAGCGTTTCCGGGACTCGGTGCCGCGTCAGAACACCGTTGCCGGACAGGAATTGCTGCAGAAACTGGTGTCGAACGGTTTGCGCGGACAGTTGCGTACCGGCAACCTGCTGACCGGGCAGCTGTATGTCGCACTCGATGTCTTCCCGAAAGCGGCCAAAGTCACGGTAGACCCGACGGCCAATCCGCTCGAGTTGCCGACCGTGCCCAATACGCTCGACGAACTGCAACTGCAGGTGGCGGATATCGCGAAGAAGCTGGACAAGATTCCCTTCGACGATATTGGCAACAACCTGAACAGCGCGCTGAAGAACGCGAACAACCTCTTTAACCAGCTCGGTACGGAAGTTGTGCCCGAAGCGCGCGACACGCTCACCGCCGCGCGGAAAACGTTCGGCGAGGCGCAAAGCACGCTGCAGCAGGATTCGCCGCTGCAATCGGATGTTCATCAGGCGCTGCAGGAACTCACGCGGACGCTGCAATCGCTCAACGCGCTCTCCGATTATCTGGAACGTCATCCGGAATCGCTCGTGCGTGGAAAACCAGGAGATAAGCCATGAGCTTGGCCAAAGTATTGAGGGCCGTCGGCGGGGTGTCGGCAATAGGCCTGGTCGCCGCGCTCGCAGCGTGCAGCAGTTCGCCGGTCAGCCGCTTCTACACGCTCGGTGGCAGCGACGCCACGACGAAAACGGCCGCGCCCGCTTCGTTCTATTTGGAAGTGTCGCCGGTGGACATGCCGCCGCAAGTCGCGAAGAACCAGATGGTCGTGCAGGACGGTTCGGCGCAAGTCCGCGTGCTCGAGGACGAGCGCTGGGCGTCCCTTCCCGCCGATGAAGTCCGGCGCGCGCTGTCGGCGGACTTGTCGCAGCAAACGGGCGCCATCGACGTTTACGGCACGCCGCATCCGGAGGGCGTGGCGGTGTATCGCGTCAAGGTGAATGTCCAGCGCTTCGAGTCGTCGCCGGGCCGGCGCGCGTTGATCGATGCCGTCTGGAGCGTGCGCGGCGTGAATAACGAGGCTGTCCTGACGTGCCGGACGGTGGCCCAACAAACTGTCGATGCAGGATATGACGCGCTGGTGGCAGGGCATCGGCGAGCGGTCGATCAACTCGCCAGCGAGATTTCCGCCGGGGTTCGGACGGTGAGCGCGGTGCCTGTGCCCGTGTCTTCTTCCGCCACGGCCGGCAAGTCCGGAAAAGTCGCGGCTCGCGTGCCGGCGGTGCTTCCCTGTCCTGCCGCCGCCATGTCGGCAAACGCGGCTGCGCCAGCACAATAAATATGGCTGACATGGTTGCGCGCTAGGTCTTGACAGGACGCGGCGTAGAAGCCGAAGCCCCTGTCAGGAGCGCGACTCCGGGCTCCGGGACAGCAACCCGGTTGCACCGAAAGGTGCGCCGGGTTTTTTGTCGCCCGACCACAACGCCGCCATCTTGAAATTTCAGTCGGCGCGCGTCCGGGCGGTTAAGATCCATCTCCGTGACTACTTATTGCAGAAACGACAACACAGATGATGAAACTGATCGGTTCGCTCACCAGCCCGTACGTCCGAAAGACGCGGATTGTGATGGCAGAAAAGAAAATCGACTGCGAACTGGTGCTCGAAAACGTCTGGGCATCCGATTCGAAAATCCATAGTTTCAATCCGCTCGGCAAAGTGCCGTGCCTGATCCTGGACGATGGCGAAGCCGTTTTCGATTCTCGCGTGATCTGCGAATACGTCGACACGCTCACCCCGGTCGGCAAACTGCTGCCGCAGGAACGCCGCGAACGCACGGAAGTGCGATGCTGGGAAGCACTCGCCGACGGCATGCTCGACGCCGCCGTCCTGATTCGCCTGGAGACTACCCAGCGCGAGGAAGGGCAGCGCAACGAGGCATGGGTGGTGCGCCAACAGCGCAAGATTGACGACGGCCTCAAGGCCATGTCAAAAGGGCTCGCCGCCAAGCATTGGTGTTCGGCGAATCACTTCACCCTCGCCGATATCGCCTGCGGTTGCGCGCTCGGATATCTCGATTTTCGGACGCCCGAGCTGAACTGGCGCGAGGAATATCCCAATCTGGATAAGCACCTTCAGCGTTTGTCGCAGCGCCAGTCTTTCATCGATACATTGCTGACCGACGGTAGCTGAGGTTTTTTTCGCGCCCGTGAGCATGATTTGAAAAGCCCCACGCGTGGGGCTTTTGCTTGTCGCGGCGAATAGCTGCCGCGTACCGCTTATTTCGCCAGCGCCTTCCTCAGCACGGTATTCGCCTGGTCGATCGCCGCGCGCGTGGCCGGGGTGTTGGCCAGCGCGTTGAGCATGACAAAGTCGTGGATCGTGCCGGCATAGCGCACCGCCGTCACCCGGACGCCAGCCTGTGACAGCTTGCGCGCATACGCCTCGCCTTCGTCGCGCAGCACGTCGTTTTCATCAGTGATGACGAGCGCGGGCGGCAAGCCCTTCAACTGATCAAGCGATGCGCGCAACGGCGACGCGGTGATTTTGTCCCGATCGGCGGCGTTCGGCGCGTAGGCGTCCCAGAACCATTTCATCGCGTTTTTGGTGAGCCACGGACCATCGGCGAATTCGTTGTACGAGCCGTCGTCGAAATTCGCATCGGTGACCGGGTAGAACAATACTTGGTAACGCAGCGCCGGGCCGCCCTGCTCTTTCGCCATCAACGTGACAGCGGCTGCCATGTTACCGCCGACGCTATCGCCCGCCACGGCCATACGGGTTGCATCGACGTTGAACTGCTTTGCATGCTCAGCTACGTAACGCGTGGCGGCGTAGGCCTCTTGCGTCGGCACGGGAAATTTCGTCTCCGGCGAGCGATCGTAATCCACGAAGATCACCGCGGCCTGCGCGCCGTTCGCGATCTCGCGGATCAGGCGATCGTGCGTATTCTTGTCGCCCAGCACCCAACCACCGCCATGGAAATACATGATCACGGGCAGCACGCCCTTGGCGTGGGCGGGACGCACGATACGGATCGCGATCTTGCCCGTCGGGCCTGCATCGATCACGCGGTCCTCGATCTGCGCGGCTTCCTTCGATACCGGTTGCGACTGAGCGCCAGCGAGAACGTTACGAGCATCGGCGGGGGACAGGGTGTAGATTGGCGGTCCTTTTTGCGCCGTGAGCGCGTCGATAAACTGCTGCGTCACGGGTTCGAGCACCGGCGCGGCGTGCGCTACGGCGCTTGCTCCGAACAATGCAGCAACCACGGAGGCGATGGCGAAGGACTTGAGCTTGTACATGGTTCACTCCTGTTAGTGAATGGATGCCGGGTGAGAGGCCGGTTGTTGCGGGTGGGTGAGACGGGTAATGCCTGCGGCTGCCTGCGACTTGGGACGCAAGACGGCTGAAACACGGAATACTGAAAACGACGCGGTAAAACACGGACAAATCATTTGGAAACGCGGACGAAACACCCAAATTTTATCTACTCATAGATAGATAACGATATAACTCAGTACGTAGCTCAGCACATAACTAAACAAACCCTTTTGTTTTCCAGCGCAAAAGCCAGCCCAAAATCCATGCGAGCGACCACTTGCCGGCGCTCGACAAGCGTCCAAACAATTAACGACGCCGGTCGCAGTGCACCGCTAGTCCAACCGATCGGCTAAAAAGCAAAATCGTCGATATCGATTCACCATTTACGTGCGACGTCGCAACTTGACGGACTGCCCTTTCGGCGACTCTTTGATGACGGTAAAAATAACTTCTAAATAACTTGGCTTCATTTAAAATCGGCAATCAAAATCTACCTACCTGAAGATAGATAACCCTATAAATGCGAAATTTGGAACACGCTTAATCATTATTAACAATATTCCCAACGATGCCGGCAGGGCAACGGCGAATACATCGATTTCCAAGCTAAGCACTGCGTTTCCACTCACATCGTGAATTAGCGTTTCACTGTTTGAGTGACCTCATCCAGACGTACCTTCGTGTGGAACAGACGACAGGCTAGGAGACTGCCCTGATAAGCCGCAAACAATGCGCGCGCCGTCGCATCAGGCTTTCCGTTCAGCCTCAGCGTTTCTTGCTTCTCCCCTTCGGCCAGCACCTTGGCCAACCAGGTTTCGTTAGCTTTAAAGAAAGCCTGAACCGCATGACGGATACCTTCGGGAAGTGATTCAATATCGGCGGCAAGCATCCCGCAAAGACAAACCTGATCGCCCTCGCCCACGATTTTCCCAAACAGCTTTACGTACCGGTCGAGTTTTTTCTCGGCGGAGGCGGAGCTGTCGATGGCGTAAATAGACGACATGACATCCGCGCTGTACGTATTCACCGCTTCGAGCACCAGATCTTCCTTCGACGGGAAGTAATAATGAATGCTCGACGTCTTCACGCCGACCAGCGTCGACAAATCCCGATAACTGAAACCGTTGTAGCCGCGGGTCATCAGCAAAACCTGCGCGTGATCAAGCAATTGCTCGCGCACGGTATTCTTGTCGGGGGTTTTGTCAGTGATCATTTTGGATTTGGCTTGCTGCTTCCGTAGGGTTGTTGCGCTCGTAGCCTCGCTGCGCCGCGTGATGATCCGATCAACGCACTCGGTCTCGCAGCGCCAATCTCAGGTACGCCGTGTTGTTTCGTCTTGCGCGTCATCGTTTCATCGTGCCCAGCACCTTCCATGGCAGTAATTTATCTACTAGAAGATAGATAGTCAAGATCTTTGTACGTTTTTGCATTGTTCTTTCACCCGTTTTTCACCAGCTTTTCACCGGGTAGCACCGATTTTTTCCCTCTGGGCTGTTCAGAAGGCATCCAAAATTCACCGGGTATGTACCGATTTTTTGTGAATTACTGATTTGTACGTGTTTTGTGCGTGTGTCCTGCCCAGGTCGGCGCAATAACGCAGCGGGCCGCAGCCCGCTTCCAACCAGCGTGAGGTACAGAAAGAAGAAGCCTATCGCGCCGTGAGCAGCGCGGCTCCCGCGTCGCGTCGCGCAGGCTGCGCAGTCGCGGCAGATTCAATAATCCCTCCGCCCAGACACACATCGCCCTGATAGAGCACAGCCGATTGTCCTGGCGTGACGGCCCATTGGGCATCGTCGAAACGGAGTTCGAAGCTGCCATCCGCCGGACCCGACGCTCCCACCACGCAAGGCGCGTCCGATTGCCGATACCGCGTCTTGGCCGCGCAAACGGTGCCTTCGACCGGCGCGGCGCCCGCGACCCAACTGGTATTGCCGGCCACGAGCGAGTGCGACAGCAGCCACGGATGGTCATGTCCCTGCACCACGTACAACGTGTTCGAGGCCATGTCCTTGCCCGCGACGAACCACGGGTCGCCGCTGCCGTCCTTGCTGCCGCCGAGACCGATACCTTTACGCTGACCGAACGTATAGAACGCCAGCCCGACATGCTCGCCGATTACCTTGCCGTCGGGTGTTTTCATCGGACCGGGTTGCGTCGGCAGATAACGGTTCAGGAACTCGCGAAACGGCCGTTCGCCGATAAAACAAATACCCGTGGAATCCTTCTTCGCCGCGTTCGGCAAACCGATCTGCGCCGCGATTTCGCGCACCTTTGTCTTCGGCATCTCGCCGAGAGGAAACAGCGTCTTCGACAACTGCGCCTGATTCAGCCGATGCAAAAAGTACGACTGATCCTTGGTCGAATCGGTGGCTTTGAGCAGTTCGAAGAGCCCGTCACGCTCGCGTACACGGGCGTAGTGCCCCGTCGCAATCGTCTCCCCGCCCAGCGACATGGCGTGGTCGAGGAAAGCCTTGAACTTGATTTCGGCGTTGCACAACACGTCCGGATTCGGCGTACGGCCGGCCGAATACTCCCGCAAGAACTCCGCGAACACGCGATCCTTGTATTCGGCGGCGAAGTTGACCGCTTCCACGTCGATGCCGATCAGGTCCGCCACCGACACCACGTCGATCCAGTCCTGCCGCGTCGAACAGTATTCGCTGTCGTCGTCATCTTCCCAGTTCTTCATGAACAGGCCGATCACGTCGTAGCCCTGCTCCTTGAGCAGCCATGCGGTGACCGACGAATCCACGCCACCCGACATGCCCACCACGACTTTCTGTTTTCCGGCCTTGCTCATGTTGATCTCTGCGTTACTGGCCTGAAGCTGATGAGTTCCAGCCCAAGCCCAAACCGCTAACCTGCACTCGGTGCGACCGAGTGCGTATGAATGAAGTCGAGCGGCACGCGCCGCCCGGCGAGGTAATGATCGAGGCATTCCAGCACGGCCGGCGACCTGTGCCGGTCGGCGCACGCGCGCAATTCGTCGGCGGTGAGCCACAGCGTCCGCACGATGCCCGAGTCCAGCGTCATGCCCGGCACTTCGCCCGACGTCGTACCGCAAAACGTAAATCGCAAATACGTCACCGACCTTCCCGGCCGCTCGAAGTGCGTGAGATACGTGCCGACAAGCGCCTGCGGCTCGAAATGGTGCGCGGTTTCCTCGAGCGTCTCGCGCTTCACGGCGTCGACGAGTGTTTCTCCGGCTTCCAGATGTCCGGCGGGCTGATTAATCTTGAGGCCGTCCGACGTGTGCTCCTCGATCACGAGAAAGCGCCCGTCCCGTTCCACAATTGCCGCGACCGTGACTCGCGGAGTCCATCGTTCTGGTTTCATGGGACGGTATTTTACCGTTTTGCGCGTTTTTACGTCGCCCGCGGGGTGAGCGCACGTTCTTGCCCGATCGTGTCATTTTTCGCGAATGTTTCGGTTACAGTGACGATCAGTCGCAAATAGCAGCTTAAAAGTTCGCTTAAATATCCGCTTAATCACGTGCACAGGCGTCTCCGCTTGCAAGACACGAGCGACTGCACACGGCCAGATCAAAAACTAGAACGTGAGGAGGATTGAAGATGCATATCGGAGTGCCTGCCGAAACGCGGGCGAACGAGGCGCGCGTCGCCGCCACGCCGGAGACGGTCAAGAAGCTCGTGTCGCAAGGTCACCGGGTCACGGTGCAGGGCGGTGCGGGCGTGCCAGCGAGTTATATCGACGATGCCTACGCCACTGCCGGCGCCGAACTCGTCGATGCCAACACCGCGTTCGCCGCTGATCTCGTCCTCAAGGTTCATTCGCCCAACGAAGCCGAATTGCTGCTGCTGAAGTCCGGCGCGGTGATTGCCGGCATGCTCGATCCGTTCAACGCCGAGAACAACGCGCGCCTGGCCGCGTCCGGCATCACCGCTTTTGCGTTGGAAGCCGCGCCGCGTACTACACGGGCACAGAGCCTGGACGTGTTGTCGTCGCAGGCGAATATCGCCGGGTATAAGGCCGTGCTGGTCGCGAGCAATATCTATCAGCGCTTCATGCCGATGCTGATGACCGCCGCCGGCACCGTGAAAGCCGCGCGCGTGCTCGTGCTGGGTGCGGGCGTGGCAGGCTTGCAGGCTATCGCCACGGCCAAGCGGCTTGGCGCGGTGATCGAAGCGTCCGATGTGCGTCCGGCCGTGAAGGAGCAAATCGAATCGCTGGGTGCGAAGTTCCTCGAAGTCCCCTACGAAACCGATGAAGAGCGCGAAGCCGCGGTCGGCGTTGGCGGTTACGCTCGGCCGATGCCGCCAAGCTGGCTCGCCCGGCAATCCGTGCTGGTCGCCGAACGGGCAAAGCAAGCCGATATCGTCATCGCGACCGCGCTGATTCCCGGCCGCCCCGCGCCTACCTTGATTGCAGCAGAAACCGTCCAGCAGATGAAGCCGGGCTCGGTCATCATCGATCTGGCGGCGGGACGCGGTCCTGAATTCGAAGGCCGGCGCGGCGGCAATTGTCCGCTGACCGAAGTCGATCAGGTCGTGACAAAACATGGTGTGCATCTGGTCGGCTACACCAATCTCGCTTCGATGGTCGCCGCCGATGCCTCCGCCCTCTACGCCCGCAACCTGCTTGATTTCATCAAGCTGATCGTGACGAAGGAAGGGACGCTGAACATCGATATGGCCGACGATATCGTCGCCGCGACGCTCCTGTGCCGTGACGGCCAGGTCACGCGCGGGATAAAAGGAGACTGACATGGAACTGGTAAATCACACGGTCATCAACCTGATCATCTTCGTGCTGGCGATCTACGTCGGCTATCACGTGGTGTGGAACGTCACGCCCGCGCTGCACACGCCTTTGATGGCGGTGACGAACGCGATTTCCGCGATTGTGATTGTCGGCGCGATGCTTGCAGCCGGCCTGACGATTGGGGACGCCGGCAAGTTCTTCGGCACGCTCGCGGTGTTGTTGGCTGCGGTCAATGTGTTCGGCGGCTTCCTGGTCACGCGGCGAATGCTCGAGATGTTCAAGAAGAAAGCGCCCAAGCAAATCACCCACGCTTCGAAGGGGGCCGCGCAATGAGCATGAGCGTTGTCACTCTCCTGTATCTCATCGCCTCGGTGTGTTTCATCCAGGCGCTCAAAGGGCTGTCGAATCCGAAGACGGCGCGCATCGGCAATACGTTCGGCATGGCCGGGATGGCGATCGCGATTCTGACGACCATCGCGTTGATCGTGAAGCAGGCTTCGGCGCTGGGATCGGATCTGTCGCTGGGGCTTGGGCTGCTGTTCGCGGCGCTCGTGGTCGGCGGAGCGGTTGGCGCGTATGTCGCGGCGAAAGTCGAGATGACGAAGATGCCGGAACTGGTCGCCGCGATGCACTCGCTGATCGGCCTGGCTGCGGTGTGTATTGCTTACGCCGTTGTTTCGGAACCCTCGGCGTTCGGTCTTGCTCCGTTGGGTGAACCGATTCCCGTGGGCAATCGCGTGGAATTGTTTATCGGCACGTTCGTGGGTGCGATCACGTTTTCCGGTTCGGTGATTGCGTTCGGGAAGCTGTCCGGCAAGTATCAGTTCCGCTTGTTCAAGGGCGCGCCGGTCGTGTATCCCGGCCAGCACATGATCAACCTGCTGCTCGCCATCGCGATGCTTGGGTTCGGCATTATCTTCATGCTGACGCAATCGTGGCTGCCGTTCGTGATCATGACGTTGATCGCGTTCGCGCTCGGCGTGCTGATCATCATCCCGATCGGTGGCGCGGATATGCCGGTGGTTGTCTCCATGCTCAATTCGTATTCGGGCTGGGCGGCGGCGGGTATCGGCTTCTCGCTGAACAATCCGATGCTGATCATCGCCGGGTCATTGGTGGGTTCGTCGGGTGCGATTCTGTCGTACATCATGTGCCGCGCGATGAACCGCTCGTTCTTCAACGTGTTGTTGGGCGGGTTCGGAAACGAAGGCGGTGCGGCGGCAACGGGCGGTGCGCAAGAGCAACGTCCGGTGAAATCCGGTTCCGCCGATGATGCCGCGTTCATGCTCGGCAACGCGGAAACGGTGGTGATCGTGCCGGGTTATGGACTGGCCGTGGCGCGCGCTCAGCACGCGTTGAAGGAACTCACCGATAAGCTGATCGAGAAAGGCATCGACGTGAAATACGCGATCCACCCGGTGGCCGGGCGGATGCCGGGGCATATGAACGTGTTGCTGGCTGAGGCCGAAGTGGACTATGAACTGGTCCACGAGATGGAGGACATCAACGGCGAGTTTCAGCAGACGGACGTGGTGCTGGTGCTGGGGGCAAATGATGTGGTGAACCCGGCGGCGAAGACCGATCCGAAATCGGTGATTGCGGGCATGCCGATTCTGGAAGCGTATCGGGCGAAGACGATTATCGTGAATAAACGGTCCATGGCGGCGGGTTATGCCGGACTGGATAACGAACTGTTCTATATGGACAAGACGATGATGGTTTTCGGGGACGCGAAGAAGGTGATCGAGGATATGGTGAAGGCGGTGGAGTGATATTCGCTGTCGCAAGAGATGAAACGCCGGCGCGCTCGTGAGGGTCGCCGGCGTTTTTTCTCGACAGGTTTTGCCTGGATTATCAACGACAATCCAACTACAATACGATTTTAATTCTATTGGAATCGCATGATGCTACTCGATCGAGCAGACCAAGCGATCTCGTCTACCGACTTGCAGAAGAACACCAAGGCCCTTTTGGACCGTATCACCTCGGGCGAGCAGGACCGGTACGTTGTGATTCGCGACAACCGGCCGGCCGCCGTTTTGATGCCTACTGAACGTTACGAGGCGATCATGAATGAACTCGAGGATTTGAGGGTCGAAGCTTTGGCGAGGGACCGGCTTTCTACGCTAGACAAGTCAACCAATCTCTCGCACGCCGAGATGCTGGCTTACTTTGGAAAAGCTGACTGATGGCATGGACGGTTCAATATCACCCGGCCGTGAAACGCGATTTAATCGGCCTCGGGCGCGTCGAAGCCGCCGCAATCCTTAAAGTAATCGAAGAGCGCATCGTTCACGGTGAGCCGGACAAAGCGGGCAAAGCACTGAGTGGGCAACTTGCAGGATGCCGCCGCATGAGAACCGGACAGACCCGCATCGTTTATCGCGTGAATGGGGATCGGGTCGAGGTTCTTATCATCGCGGTCGGAATGCGTCGGGACAACGAAATTTACGACGCAGCGACTAGCCGCGTTGATTGACTGAGCATCACCGGCCAGCGCCTCCAGCCTTTTCTTGTTGGAAGTTTAGTGACTGAGATTAGGCTTACCGATTCGCTAGAACCTGCGGCATCCATGTTGTTCAAGTATTTGCGCCCCCTCCCCCGCGTACAATATCCCCCTTCGATTCCCAAAAAAGCACCGCCCCATGGCCACTACTTTCCTTTTCGACTGGTTTGTCCCCTGCCCGCGCGGTCTCGAGGCCCCGCTTGCGGCCGAACTCGGCGAAATCGGAGCAAAGCACGTAGATGGCTCGCAATTCAGAACCGGCAAGGAAGTCCCCGGCGGCGTGCATTTCCGTGGCTCCTGGGCCGCCGGCATGGCTGCCAACCTGCATTCGCGCATCGCGAGCCGCGTGTTGCTGAAACTGGCCCAAGGCCCGTATCGCAGCGAACACGACATCTACGAACTCGCGTATCAGCAGCAATGGGAAAAATGGTTCTCGCCGAACGAAACCATTCGCGTCGATATCACCGCGATCAAATCCCCTCTGCGCAGCCTCGAATTCGCGACCCTGCGCGTGAAAGATGCCGTGTGCGACCGCTTGCGCGAATTGACGGGCAACCGCCCAAGCGTCGACACCGCGCAACCCGACGTCCGCGTCTTCGCGTTCCTGACGCTGAACGAGTGCACCTTGTATCTCGACACCTCCGGCGATCCGCTCTTCAAACGCGGCTGGCGACTCGACAAGGGCGCAGCGCCCTTGCGTGAAAACCTTGCCGCCGGAATCCTGCGGCTGACCGGCTGGACGCCCGGCACACCATTGTTCGATCCGATGTGCGGCAGCGGCACCTTCCTCGCCGAAGCCGCGCAAGTCGCGCTGAACATTGCGCCGGGCGTGGACCGCGGTTTCGGCTTCGAAAAGCTGAAGCAATACGACGTGAACGCGTGGCAAAAGCTGAAAGGCGCAGCCGTCGATGCCAAACGGGCCGCGCAGTCATCGCGTGCAGATATTCAAATCTACGGCAGTGACATTTCGGGCGATATGCTCGACAAGGCCTACGCAAACCTGGAACGCGCGGGTTTGCCGGAACTATCGTTGAAACAAGTCGATGCCCGCCACATGACGCCGCCGTCGGACACTCCCGGCATTCTGGTCGCGAATCCGCCGTATGGTGAACGTATTGAAGTACGCGGACGCGGTCCGCGTGGAGAGTTGCGCGAACCGAAAAATCGTGGCCGCGACGAAGATGAAGAAGCGTTCCACCGCGCTCAACCCGATCCCGCCGATCAGGAATTTTTCATCTCATTCGGCAACGCGCTCAAACAGCGTTTTCCGGGTTGGCGCGCGTACGTGCTGACATCGGATCGAAAGCTTCCGGGCATGCTGCGGCTGCGTGAATCCACAAAAACGCCGCTCTTCAACGGCGCGCTCGAATGCCGCCTGTTCCGCTTCGACCTGATCGCTGGCAGCGTGCGCAATCGTCCGGCCGCAGCGGAACCTGCAGCCGATCAAGCGCCCGAAGCGAAGGAGTGAAGCATCGCGGAGGCGGCGCTACAATCGCTGAATGAACTCATCGACTGAAGCCCAATCCTTATTAGCCGTCGACATTTATCGCAGCCGCCGTGACCGCGTCCTCGCGGCGCTGCGCGAATCGGGCGGCGGCGTGGCAATCATTCCGACTGCGCGTGAAGTCATGCGCAACCGCGACGCGGATTACCCATTCCGCCACGACAGCTACTTCTATTACCTGACGGGCTTCACGGAACCGGAAGCGACCTTGGTCCTCAATGCCGGCACCGACGCAGACGACCCCGCCGCCATCCTGTTCTGCCGCGAGAAAAACGCCGAACGCGAAACCTGGGAAGGTTTCCGCTACGGCCCGGAAGGCGCACGCTTCGCATTCGGCTTCGACGCAGCGTTCCCCATCGATCAACTCGACACGGAAATGCCCCGCCTGCTCGCCGATAACCCCGCGCTGCACTACGCGCTCGGCAGTTCCGCCGAACTCGATGAGCAGGTTCGCGGCTGGCTCGCGGCAGTTCGGGCACAGAGCCGGATCGGCGTGAAAGCACCCACGAAAGCAATCGATTTGCTGCCGGTGCTCGACGAAATGCGCCTCATCAAGGACGCGCACGAGCTCGGGATCATGCGGCGCGCAGGCACCATCTCGGCCGAAGCGCACCGGCGCGCGATGCAAACCTGCCGCCCCGGCATGCACGAATACGAAATCGAAGCCGAACTGCTCTACACGTTCCGCCGACGCGGCGCGCAAGCGCCTGCGTACGGCACGATCGTCGCGGCCGGCGCGAATGCCTGCACGCTGCATTACCCGGCGGGCAACACGATCGTGCGCGAGGGCGACCTGATCCTGATCGACGCCGCGTGCGAGCTCGACGGCTACGCGTCCGACATCACGCGCACGTTTCCGGCGAGCGGGCGGTTCACATCGGCGCAAAGGGAAATCTACGATATCGTGCTGGCCGCGCAATACGCCGCCGTCGACGCGACCCGCGCGGGCGTCAGTTTCGACGCGCCGCACGAAGCCGCGGTGCGTGTGTTGGCGCAGGGTCTGCTGGATACGGGAATCATCGACCGCAACAAGTTTGCGACCGTGGACGATGTCATCGCCGAGCGGGCGTATCAGCGTTTTTATATGCATCGGACAAGCCACTGGCTCGGCATGGACGTGCACGATGCCGGCGATTATCGCGACGCCCATGCGCAACTCGACGACCAGGGCGCACGCGCGTGGCGCACGTTGAAGGCGGGCATGACGCTGACCATCGAGCCGGGTTTGTACATTCGTGCAGCCGAAGATGTGCCCGAGCGGTACGCAAACATCGGCATCCGGATTGAAGACGACGCCATCGTCACAGCCGATGGCTGCGAATTGATGACGCGGGAAGTGCCGGTTGATGCCGACGAAATCGAAGCCTTGATGCGCGACGCGCAAACCTCAGATGCAAATTGAAACTGCGGAAACTGTCGGCCACGCACCGCCCGCCGATTATCACTTCGATATCGCCATCGTCGGTGCGGGTCCGGTTGGGCTCGCGCTCGCCGGCTGGCTGGCCAAACGCAGCGCGACGTCGCGCTTGTCGGTGGCGTTGATTGATGCACGCGAGCCTGGGGCGGCGTCGGCTGATCCACGTGCGATCGCGGTTTCGCATGGCAGCCGCGCGATGCTGGAATCGTCGCTTGGTTTTCCCGCCGATGCCACGCCAATCAAGCGCATTCACGTATCGCAACGCGGCCAGTTTGGCCGCACGCTGATCGACCACGATGAACACGGGTTGCCTGCGCTCGGTTACGTCGTGCGTTATGGCTCGCTTGTTTCAACGCTCGCGCAAGCGGTCAGCAAAACCAGTGTGCATTGGTTCACGGAAACCACGGCATCAACACCGCTGCATGATCACGAGGGCGTCACACTCTCGATCCATTCAGCTAGCGGCGACCGGACTATTCGCGCGCGCATTCTCGTGAATGCCGAAGGCGGCTTGTACAAGGAAGCGGACGCTTCCTCCGCTCTTTCCGCCGACAGCAAGAACACGCGCGATTATGGCCAGACGGCTATTGTCGGGACGGTGAGCGTATCGTCGCCACAACCTGGCGTCGCGTGGGAACGCTTCACGCCCGAGGGGCCGATTGCATTGTTGCCGTCCGGCGGCGCGCGTCAGGCCGACTACGCGCTCGTCTGGTGCTGCGACCCTGAAGAAGCGGCCCGCCGCTCGCAACTCCCGGACGCCGAATTCCTCGCGGAACTCGGCTCGGCCTTCGGTGAGCGCTTGGGCCGATTTACGCGCATCACCGGACGGGCGATGTTCCCGCTCGGGCTGAATGCGCTGAATGCGCTGGTCGACCGGCGCACGGTTGCTATTGGCAACGCAGCGCAAACGCTGCATCCCGTTGCAGGACAAGGGCTCAACCTGGGCTTACGCGATGCCCACGCGCTGTGCGACGCGTTATCGACGAACGGCCCGACTTCGGTCGCGTTGAGTCTTTTTGCTCAACGGCGCGCGTTGGACCGGCGCATGACGATTGGCGCAACCGATACGCTTGCGCGTCTTTTCACGGTCGATTTCGCGCCACTCGCCGCGATGCGCGGGCTCGCGTTAAGCGCGCTGGAACTCGTCCCGCCGGTCAAAACCGTGCTGGCACGACAGATGATGTTCGGGCAACGGCGCTGACCTGGCCGAATACTTGCAGCCGCTTCGAGCTAGCAGGGCGAGCGGCGGGATGGCTGTAGTCAGATCTGTTGCGCAAGACTTCTACTGAACTCATCACGCAAAGCACGCATCAGGTACGGTGCGCACTGCGATTCCTGTGACGAAGTCTCTGCGCGCCTTTCGCGAGCCTCGCATGACGCCCATCTCAGTCTCGATGCATGGATCGGATCAAACATGTCTTTCGCGCACTCCATTCATCTGCCCAGAGTTGGAGCTTTTCCTCTATGACCTTCGCGACATCCATAGAAGATTTAACAACTTGCGCGTCGATTGGACTTAATTGACTCAGCGCGTTCGCGTTAAAATAGGCGTTTCCTTAAGCGCTTTTGCGTCCCTTCATTTGGGAACATTGCGAGTTTCATGCCTATTTCCACACCGGCCATCGGCCCCCACATTTTGCGCAACAACTTGTTTGTCGCCCCCATGGCCGGGGTGACGGACCGCCCGTTCCGGCAGTTGTGCAAACGCATGGGCGCAGGTTACGCGGTGTCCGAAATGGTCGCGTCGAATGCGCAGTTGTGGAAAAGCGAGAAAACGCTCCGTCGTGCAAATCACACCGGCGAAGTGGAACCTATTTCCGTGCAAATCGCCGGCGCTGATCCGAAAATGCTCGCCGAAGCCGCGCGTCACAACGTCGCGAACGGCGCGCAGATCATCGACATCAACATGGGCTGCCCAGCCAAGAAAGTCTGCAATGTGGCGGCTGGGTCAGCATTGCTGCAAAACGAAACGCTCGTCGCGCAGATCGTGCAGGCCGTGGTGAACGCAGTCGGCGTTGGCCCGGATGCAGTGCCGGTCACGCTGAAGATCCGCACGGGCTGGAATCGCGAGAACAAGAATGCGCTCAACATTGCGCGCATTGCGCAGGACGCGGGCATTTCCATGCTGACAGTGCATGGCCGCACCCGCGCCGATCTCTACAAGGGCGATGCGGAATACGAGACCATTGCCGCCGTCAAGGCTTCCGTGCGCATTCCGGTGGTGGCGAACGGCGACATCGCCACACCCGAAAAGGCGCGTCACGTGCTGGCCATCACCGGCGCGGACGCGATCATGATTGGCCGTGCCGCGCAGGGGCGTCCGTGGCTCTTTCGCGAGATCGAACACTTTCTGCTGACGGGCGAACATTTGCCGGCGCCGCGTATCGACGAGATCCAGCAACTGATGAATGAGCATCTCGAAGATCACTATGATTTCTATGGCGAATTCACGGGCGTTCGTACAGCGCGCAAACACATCGGCTGGTACACTCGCGGCCTTTCCGGCGCCAACACGTTCAGACATCGGATGAACACGCTGGATTCCACACGAGAACAATTGCTCGCCGTGAACGAATTCTTCGACGCCCAAAAGGCGTTGTCCGATCGTCTCGTCTATGTCGAAGAACTCGACGCAGACGGCGACCGCGGCGGCAACGACGAAGCCGAAGAATCGTGCGGCATGCAGAACCACATAGACCGACTAGCCGCATGAGTAGACATCACATAGAACAATGCGTCCGCCAGAGCCTGGACAATTATTTCCAGGACCTGGACGGTTCCAAGCCGCACGACGTCTACGAGATGGTGATTTCGTGCGTCGAAAAGCCAATGCTCGAAGTTGTGCTGAAGCAAGCCGAGGGCAACCAGTCGCTCGCGGCCGAGTTTCTCGGCATCAACCGCAACACGCTGCGCAAGAAGCTGCAACAGCACGGACTGATCTAAAGCAGTTGTTTTAATCCGGACCGTCGCGGCGTACGGCGGTCGACTCGAATTTCCTGATTCCCCTCGACTCCCCTACCGGCTTCCGCCGTTCCCATCATGATCAAGCAAGCGCTCCTTTCCGTTTCCGACAAGTCAGGCATCGTCGAATTTGCGAAATCGCTGTCGGAGCTAGGCGTTAGCCTGCTCTCGACTGGCGGCACCGCCAAGCTTTTGGCCGATGCAGGTCTGCCTGTCACCGAAGTCGCCGACTACACCGGTTTCCCGGAGATGCTCGACGGCCGCGTGAAAACGCTGCATCCGAAGGTTCACGGCGGCATTCTGGCGCGCCGCGACCTGCCGGAACACATGGCAGCGCTCGAACAACACGACATTCCGACCATCGACCTGCTCGTGGTGAACCTGTATCCGTTTGTGCAGACGGTATCGAAGGAAGAATGCTCGCTGGAAGACGCGATCGAAAATATCGATATTGGCGGTCCGACCATGCTGCGTTCGGCGGCGAAGAATCATCGTGACGTGACGGTGATCGTCGATCCCTCGGATTACGCGACGGTCCTTGAGGAAATGCGCGCGGCTAAAAACACCGTCAGTTATGCGACGAATTTCAAGCTCGCTACCAAAGTGTTCGCGCATACAGCGCAATACGACGGCGCGATCACGAATTACCTGACGAGCCTGACCGACGAGTTGCAGCACAAGAGCCGCAACACGTATCCGTCGACTTTCAACCTCGCGTTCACCAAAGTTCAGGATCTGCGCTACGGCGAGAACCCGCATCAAAGCGCCGCGTTTTATCGCGATCTCACCACGCCCGCCGGCGCACTCGCGAACTACGAGCAATTGCAGGGCAAGGAACTCTCGTACAACAACATTGCGGACTCCGACGCTGCGTGGGAATGCGTGAAGACTTTCGACGCACCAACCTGCGTGATCATCAAGCACGCGAATCCGTGCGGCGTGGCGATTGGCGCTGACGCGCACGAAGCGTATTCGAAGGCGCTCAAGACCGATCCCACTTCTGCGTTTGGCGGCATCATCGCGTTCAATCGCGAAGTGGATGAAGCGACGGCGCAGGCAGTGTCGAAGCAGTTCGTGGAAGTGCTGATGGCGCCTTCTTTCAGCGATGCAGCCAAGCAGATTTTTGCGGCGAAACAGAACGTGCGTCTGCTGAAGGTGAATCTCGGCGACGGTCATAACGCGTTCGACCTGAAGCGCGTGGGCGGTGGCTTGCTCGTGCAATCGCTGGATTCGAAGAACGTGCAGCCGCATGAATTGCGTGTGGTCACGAAGCGTCATCCGACGCCGAAGGAAATGGACGACCTGCTGTTCGCGTGGCGTGTCGCGAAGTACGTGAAGTCGAACGCCATTGTGTTCTGCGGCGGCGGCATGACGATCGGAGTAGGCGCGGGCCAGATGAGCCGCGTGGACTCGGCGCGCATTGCCAGCATCAAGGCGCAGAACGCGGGCTTGTCGCTGACGGGATCGGCGGTGGCGTCGGACGCGTTTTTCCCGTTCCGCGATGGCCTCGACGTTGTGGTGAACGCCGGCGCGACCTGCGTCATTCAGCCGGGCGGTTCCATGCGCGATGACGAAGTGATCGCCGCTGCGGACGAGCACAACATTGCGATGGTGTTGACCGGAACGCGGCACTTCCGTCATTGAGCCTATTTCGCCTTCGAAAAGCCCGGTGGCCGGCAGGCGCACCGGGCTTTTTACTTTTTGCGCCGCGCTGTTAGTATCGCAAGCACTACGTTCCAACGGCACTCCATGAGAATTCTCGGTATTGACCCGGGCCTGCGCGTGACGGGGTTCGGCGTTATCGACAAGACCGGTCAAACGCTGACCTATGTGACCAGTGGCGTCATCAAGACCGCCGACGCAGATTTGCCGTCGCGTCTCCACACGATTTTCGAAGGTATCTCGACGCTTGTGAGGCAACACGCGCCCGACCAGTCCGCGATCGAAAAAGTGTTCGTCAACGTCAATCCGCAATCCACGCTGCTGCTCGGCCAGGCGCGCGGCGCGGCAATTTGCGGCCTGGTCGCGAGCGGCGTGCCGGTCGCCGAATACACGGCGTTGCAGTTGAAGCAGGCCGTGGTGGGCTACGGCCGCGCAACGAAAGAACAAATGCAGCAGATGGTCGTGCGCTTGCTCGCGCTTACGGGAGTGCCGGGCACCGACGCCGCCGATGCGCTCGGCATGGCCATCTGCCACGCGCACGCCGGCGGAGCGATGACGGCACTCGGCGAGATCGCGCCATCGCTGGCTAAAAAGGGCCTGCGCGTTCGGCGCGGCCGTCTTATCGGCTAACTCCACTACAAGTTCCTCACCATGATTGGTCGCATTGCAGGCGTTTTGCTGGAAAAAAATCCGCCGTACTTGCTCGTTGATTGCGGCGGCGTAGGCTACGAAATCGCCGTACCCATGAGCACCTTCTACAACCTGCCGAACACCGGCGAAAAGGTTGCATTGCTGACCCAGTTGATCGTTCGTGAAGACGCGCATTTGCTCTACGGCTTCGGTACGCAACAAGAGCGCACGACTTTCCGCGAGTTGCTCAAGATCAGTGGGATCGGGGCGCGCATGGCGCTGGCCGTGCTGTCCGGCATGAGCGTCCACGAACTCGCCCAGGCTGTGACAATGCAGGACGCTGCGCGCCTGACACGCACGCCCGGCATCGGCAAGAAGACGGCCGAGCGCCTTTTGCTCGAACTGAAGGGCAAGCTTGGCGCGGATTTGGGAACGGCAGCAGGCACGGTGAGCGGTCCAGACCACGCCAGCGATATCCTGAATGCATTGCTGTCATTGGGTTACTCCGAAAAAGAAGCGCTGATGTCGGTCAAGAATGTTCCGGCCGGCACGGGCGTCTCGGAAGGCATCAAGCTGGCCCTGAAAGCGCTGTCCAAGAGCTAGTCAGGCCAGTCTCCCACGCAACTGATCCGCCCAACAGTCGGCCGATCGGCCAGCTTTTCGAGTTCGAGCCACGCGGTACAATCGACGCATGATAGAAACCGACAAACTCGCTGCCGAACGCATCATCTCGGCTACTCCCGTCTCGCCGAACGAGGAAGTGTTCGAGCGCGCGCTGCGGCCGCGCGATCTCGAGGAATACGTCGGGCAGGAGAAGATCCGGGATCAACTGCAGATTTTTATCGAGGCGGCGCGACGTCGCTCCGAGGCGCTCGATCACGTTCTGTTGTTCGGTCCACCGGGTCTCGGCAAGACCACGCTGGCGCATATCATCGCGCGGGAGATGGGCGTTAATCTGCGGCAGACGTCGGGTCCGGTACTGGAACGCGCCGGCGATCTGGCCGCGCTGCTCACCAACCTTGAAAAGAACGACGTGCTTTTTATCGACGAAATTCATCGGCTGTCGCCGGTCGTCGAGGAAATCTTGTATCCGGCGCTCGAGGATTATCAGATCGATATCATGATTGGCGAAGGCCCGGCCGCACGTAGCGTCAAGCTGGATTTGCAGCCGTTCACGCTGGTTGGCGCGACTACGCGCGCGGGCATGCTGACCAATCCGCTACGCGATCGCTTCGGTATTGTGTCGCGGCTGGAGTTCTACACCGCGAGCGAACTGGCGCGAATCGTTACGCGCTCGGCGTCGCTGCTCAAGGCGGATATCGTCCCTGAAGGCGCGTTGGAAATTGCAAAACGCGCGCGTGGGACACCGCGAATCGCGAACCGCCTGCTTCGGCGTGTACGCGATTACGCCGAGGTGAGAGCGGACGGCAACATCACGGCCAAAGTCGCCGATGCCGCGTTGAAAATGCTCGACGTCGATCCGGTCGGCTTCGACCTGATGGACCGGAAACTGCTGGAAGCCATCCTGCACAAATTCGATGGCGGTCCGGTCGGCGTCGACAATCTGGCGGCGGCTATTGGCGAAGAGCGCGACACGATTGAAGACGTGCTTGAACCTTATTTGATTCAGCAGGGGTATTTACAGCGCACGCCGCGCGGACGCGTTGCCACGTTGCTCACGTATCGTCACTTTGGCCTCGCCGCGCCTGATGCTGGCCCGGTCCGCGAACTGTGGGACGCGAACACTGACAGTTAGGCGAACAGCCTCAGAGCAAATAAACGAATCGATGTCTGATCAAGCAAGTCCGCACCCCGACGACTCATCCGGTATCGCCAGCCAATTGGTCAGGCGAGTGCGCTCCAGACTCGCCAACGGTGTCACGAGCCTGACTACGGGCAGTGGACCATCGCTTGATTATTCGTCGCCGCCGGGTGACCCGGGACTCTTCGGACCCGACGCCATTTGCTGGAAAGTCCACGCCGACTTCACGTCGATGATGACCGGCGGCGTCAGCGCCCTCCTGCTTCAGGCCCTGCATCCAATGGCGCTCGCGGGCGTCTGGGACCACTCCACCTTTCGCACCGATATTCTCGGACGCCTGCGCCGCACGGCCACTTTTATCGCGGGTACGACATACGGAAATAAGCATGACGCGCTTGCGCTCATCGAACGTGTGAAGCGAATTCATCTCTCCGTTACCGGCATTGCTCCCGACGGCCGGCCGTATCGCGCAAGCGATCCCGAGTTGCTGACGTGGGTTCACGTCGCGGAAGTATCGAGTTTCCTGAAGGCGCATCTGCGATACGTGAACCCGCTGCTTCCCCTTGAGGCACAGGATCGCTATTACACGGAGACGTCGACCATAGCGGAGATGCTCGGTGCGACCAATGTGCCGAAGAGTTGTGCGGAGATCGACAGGTATCTGGCGTCAATGCAGCCACAGCTGGAAGCCGGCGACCGTACGCGGGAAGTGCTGAGGGTGCTGATGAACGCGCCGGCGCCCAGCTTAGCGATGAAACCCGCCGGCGCGCTGATCATGAACGCCGGTGTGGACCTGCTGCCTGACTGGGCGCAATCGATGCTCGGATTCGGCGCTCTTGCGCCGCTGCGCCGCGCGTGGACCCGGCCGGGCGTCAGGATGATCGCGCCATTGATACGCTGGGCGCTGATCAACAGTGTGTCCAAGCGAGCCCGGCGCCGCGCTGCGATGAAGCCCGATTAGCGCGGGACTTCCTTGAGGTCGTCGTCGCTTCCGGGGGAAGATAGATGCGCGACATCGCCCCACGTCACGACCTTCGTTTGACCGTTCTCAAAGTCCACCACGTTGATACTGGAGTTCAGCAGCGGCCAGTCGCGCGGCACGTCGAGCGGCAATCCACGCACGAACCGATAAACGCAGTCGAGCACGCCACCGTGAGCGACAACCGCAATACGCCCGTCTGGATGCGCGGCCACGATCGGCTCGACAGCGCCCAGCACACGTTGCGAGAATGCCCGTTGCGACTCACCGTCAGGCGGTGCGAAGTCCGGATTATGGCTCTGCCAGTCCGCATATTCGGACGGATACTTCGCGCGGATCTCTTCGCCGCTGTGCGCTTGAAAGTCGCCGTATAAACGCTCGCGCAAACCTTCGTTCAACCTCAACGTCAAGCCGAGCGCGTCCGCAAATGGTTTCGCAGTTTGCTGGGCACGCAGCAGGTCGCTGCAATACACCGCGTCGAGTCGGGCGCCCATCTTCGACTCCTGCAACAGACGCTGCGCGAGTTGCTCCGCTTGCGCAATGCCGGTTGCAGCCAGCGGGATATCAATATGCCCCTGAATACGCTTGATGCGATTCCAGTCGGTTTCGCCGTGCCTGATGAAGAGGACTTGCGTGGTCATGAGATGCGTGAATTCCGGAAGGTGCCGCTAAACAAAGGGGGCAGTGACAAGACTCGGGGGACGTCTCAGGGACGGACTTCCAGCCAGAAAGTGACCGGCCCGTCGTTGACCAGCGACACCTGCATGTCCGCACCGAACTCGCCCGTCTCAACAATGGGATGCATGGCGCGCGCCTGCGCAACAAAGTAATCGAACAGCCGGCGGCCTTCCTCTGGCGGCGCAGCCGGTGTGAAGCTTGGGCGCAGCCCGCTGGATGTATCGGCGGCGAGGGTGAACTGCGACACCAACAGCACGCCGCCCGCACGCCCTGCACCGTCTATATCCCGCACAGGGAGATTCATCTTCCCGGCGGCATCGCTGAAAACACGATACGCCAGCATCTTCGCCAGCAGTTTGTCCGCAACGGCCTCGGTATCGCCACGCTCCGCGCACACGAGCGCCAGCAAGCCGGCATCGATCGCACCCGTCACGCGCTCGCCCACGCGCACGTCGGCCCGCAAGACGCGTTGAATGAGTGCGATCACGTGCTTACGCTGTCAGCGTGACGCGCGCGAAGCGGCGTTTGCCGACCTGCACGACAAACTCGCCGGCTTCGATCTTCAAGCCCTTGTCCGACACCGTCGCGCCGTCGATCTTCACGCCACTTTGCTCGATATTGCGCAGCGCCTCGCTGGTTGAAGGCACCAGCCCGGCTTGCTTCAACAGTTGCCCGATGGCGAGCGGCGCACCGCTTAGCGTCACCGACGGAATCTCGTCCGGCACGCCGCCCTTCGCTCGATGGTTGAAGTCTTCCAGCGCACGCTCGGCGTCCGCCGGCGAATGGAAACGCGCGACGACTTCCTGCCCCAGCAGTACCTTGAAATCGCGCGGGTTACGACCACCCTCGGCTTCGCTTTTGAACCGCGCAATCTCTTCGATACTTCTAAACGACAGCAGCTCGAAGTAGCGCCACATGAGCGTGTCCGAGATGCTCATCAGCTTGCCGAACATGTCGGTAGGTTTCTCGCTGATGCCGATGTAATTGTGCTTCGACTTCGACATCTTCTCGACACCGTCCAGGCCTTCCAGCAGCGGCATGGTCAAGATGCATTGCTGCTCCTGGCCGTACTGCTTTTGCAATTCGCGGCCAACCAGCAGATTGAACTTCTGGTCCGTCCCGCCGAGTTCAAGATCGGCGTTCAGCGCAACCGAGTCGTAACCCTGCATCAGCGGATACAGCAATTCATGAATCGAGATGGGCATGCCGCCCTGGTAACGCTTCGTGAAATCCTCGCGCTCGAGAATCCGCGCGACCGTGTAGCGCGACGCGAGCTTGATCATGCCGTCGGCGCCGAGCGGCATGGACCATTCGCTGTTGTAGCGAATCTCGGTCTTCTCACGATCCAGCACGAGCGCAGCCTGCTCGAAATAGGTCTTCGCGTTCGACTCGATCTGCTCGCGCGTCAACGGCGGGCGCGTGGCGTTACGCCCTGACGGATCGCCGATCAGCGAAGTGAAGTCGCCGATCAGGAAGATCACCGTATGGCCGAGGTCCTGCAACTGACGCATCTTGTTCAGGACAACCGTGTGGCCAATATGGATATCGGGTGCGGTCGGATCCAGGCCAAGCTTGATTCGCAGTGGCTTGCCGCTCGCGGCGCTACGAGCAAGCTTCTGCGCGAACTCGGCTTCGATCAGCAGTTCGTCGCAGCCCCGTTTAGCGATGGCAAGCGCTGCCTGCACTTCGTCGGTGAGAGGTAAGGTTTTCGCAGCCGAAGCCGGAGAGTCGTTCGGTTCAGTGGTCATGCTTGCAACTTTTTTCGGGTGATTTGTTCGGGGCGCTAACAGGCGCCGATCGGGCAACAGCCGCTGTTTCCCGATTCGTCCACAGTCACGTTCGGACATGGAAAATCGTGCGGCATTCGCTTGTTCAGGCAACGGATTTTACGTGATGTCGACCGCCTTCGCCCCGTTTTCCCCGCTTGTTGGCCGCGCGTTAGCCATTCGGTCATGTTTTGAACGCCCCGACTCCGGATACGGCGCGCAAAACTCGACCGAATGGCTAACGGCTTAACGAGTGGCATCGATGCGTGGATAATCGGTCCATCGCGGCCGCTTTGGCCGTGGGAATTGCATGAATAATTGCATCAATGACTGCTCGAACGGAGTCATCGGTGAACCCGCATCGAACAGGAGAGCAACGTGGCGCGACGGACCGAGGCAACGGATACAGGCGACATGGCGGACGGCGTGTACTTTGGGCTGATGTCGGGTACGAGCATGGACGGCGTGGACGGAATTGCCGTCCAGTTCACCGCCGGCAAGCCGTCCGTTGTGCTCGGCGAGGCTCATGTCGGGTTCTCGCAAGGTCTGCGCGACGCACTCTTCGCCCTTCAGGCGCCCGGCGACAACGAACTGGAACGCGAAGCCCTCGCAGCGAACGCGCTGGCCACGCGCTACGCCGTGTGTTGTCACGAACTGGCCAGCATGAGCGGCTACTCATCCGCTAAAGTCCGCGCGATCGGCGTACACGGGCAGACGGTACGGCACAGGCCCGAAAAGGGCTACACGCGGCAAATCAACAATCCCGCGCTGCTCGCAGAAATGACCAACATCGACATCGTCGCCGACTTCCGTAGCCGGGATGTCGCCGCCGGCGGTCAGGGCGCACCGCTTGTCCCAGCATTTCACGCGACCATTTTCGGCAGCAAGGACGAGACCCGCGTTGTCTGCAATCTGGGTGGCATCAGTAACATCACCATTCTTTCAGCCAACGGCAGCGTCCACGGTTTCGATTGCGGACCGGCGAACGCCCTGCTGGACGAATGGGCGCATCGGCATTTGAAACGGCCCTTCGACGAAGGCGGACATTTCGCGGCACAGGGCCAAGTGCATCGCCCGCTGTTGAACGCGCTGCTCAACGAACCGTTTTTCGAACAGCAACCGCCTAAAAGCACCGGCCGGGATCTATTCAATCCTGAGTGGCTCGATGCCAAACTCGTCAGTTTTGAACAGATGGCGCCAGAAGATGTGCAGGCCACGCTTGTTGCGCTGACCGCCATCACTGTTGCAAGAGAGATCGAGCGGCACGCTTCTGATTGCCGCGCAGTCTATGTGTGTGGCGGCGGCGCCCGCAATCCGGTGCTGATGCAGGCGATCCAGCAAGCGCTTGGAGAGAGCGGCGCCGCGGGGGTCCCCGTGATGACCACGGAAGCGCTCGGCGTGCCGCCGCAGCAGGTGGAAGCTTTGGCGTTCGCCTGGCTTGCGATGCGCTGCGTGGCCCGCAAGCCGGGCAATGTTTCGGCAGTGACAGGGGCTGCGGGGGAACGGGTGTTAGGGGCGATTTATCCCCGTTGAGCCTGGCCTTTTGCTAACCGTCCGTGCATCGTGAAACGGCCATCGGCGCAAAGAAGAAACCGAAGGTTTGGTCCGGTGCGCTGCCTGAAACCCTGTGCCCGTTAGTCATAACGCCGTTTGTTTCTCGAAACACAAACCCGGGTCAACGCAGGCCCGAAAAACAAAAACGGAGCGCGAAGGCTCCGTTTTAAAACCGCATGATGTCGCGCAATCCGATCAACCAACCAGAATCACGCCGAGAATGACGATCCGCAACCGCACGTGCTGGTCGCATTCGGATTCTTGATCACGAACTGCGCGCCGTTCAAGTCGTCTTTGTAGTCGATCTCAGCGCCAACCAGGTACTGGTAGCTCATCGAATCGATCAGGAGCTGGACGCCAGCTTTATCCATCACGGTGTCGTCTTCATTGATGGCTTCGTCAAACGTGAAACCGTACTGGAAACCCGAACAGCCGCCACCCTGCACAAACACGCGCAGCTTCAATTCCGGATTGCCTTCTTCGTCGATCAGTTGCTTGACCTTGTCAGCTGCTGCGTCGGTGAAAACGAACGGCAACGGCATTTCGGTCGTGGGGGTGTCTGTGACAGCGTTCATTCGAATTCTCCAAAAAAGCTTCTAGTGCGTATTGTAGGGCTGATCTCAATATCGTGCTGGAAGCCCATGTAATCAATAGGCTATCGCTCCGAGACTATCCTGAAATTGCCGTGGCTGCCCGAGACGTCACAGAAAGACGGCCGCGATCGTCGAGCATCCGCCACGAAAAAAGCCGCCGGCGCATACACGCAGGCGGCTTTTCGAGCCATTTCGCCGTAACAACGACGAAACCGCCAAACAGCTTAACGCTTCGAGAATTGTTTCCGGCGACGTGCCTTGTGGAAACCAACCTTCTTACGTTCAACTTCACGAGCATCGCGGGTAACAAAGCCGGCTTGTGACAGCGTGGGCTTCAGCGTTGCGTCGTAGTCCATCAGCGCGCGGGTGATGCCGTGGCGAACTGCACCCGCCTGACCCGTTTCACCGCCGCCGTTCACGTTGACCTTGATGTCGAACGTGGTGGCGTGGCTCGTCAGTTCGAGCGGCTGACGCACGATCATCAGCGACGTTTCGCGCGAGAAATAATCAGCAATGGGCTTGCCATTGACGATGATCACGCCCGTACCGGACTTGATGAACACGCGGGCAGTGGCGCTCTTGCGGCGGCCCGTACCGTAATTCCAATTACCGATCATATGGGCTCCCTTTAGATCTCGAGCGCTTTAGGCTGTTGAGCCGTATGCGGATGCGTTGCGCCAGCGTAGACCTTGAGCTTCTTGATCATAGCGTAGCCGAGCGGACCTTTCGGCAACATGCCCTTAACGGCTTTCTCGAACGCGCGGCCCGGGAAGCGTTCTTGCATCTTGTTGAACGTCGTTTCGTAGATGCCGCCCGGATAGCCCGAGTGACGGTAGTACTTCTTGTCAGTACCCTTGTTGCCCGTGACGCGCAACTTGCTGGCGTTGATGATGACGATAAAATCGCCAGTGTCGACGTGCGGGGTGAACTCGGGTTTGTGCTTGCCGCGAAGTCGGGCGGCCACTTCACTGGCGACACGTCCGAGAACCTTATCCGTCGCGTCAATCACGTACCATTCACGCGTCACCTCATGGGCTTTTGCGGAAAACGTCTTCATGATCGATCCAAAAAATAAATCTGCCCTGCTTTGTCCCGCTTGTATGTTCGTGCGCATCGAGGCGCGTGCGGGCTCTCCCTGGTTCTCGTCCACGGGCATGGTGCGGATAGAGAACTTTGAATTATAAGGGAAATTTCGGTGTGAAGTCAAAACTTGCCTGTTTGGCAAGCTAAATGACCTTTGGGCCAACGCTGACGGAGCCATTGCGGAGAGATTTTGCGAAGGGCAATTAGCCCGCACATCTCCCGCCAAGTCAGGAGTCGACGCTAAAGCAGACGAAAAAAAGCCCGAGCCTTGGGCTCGGGCTGAATCCACCTAGGAGGAGGTGGAGGAGACAGGACCAAGTATATGAAGGGCTTTTGTGCAAAGCAAGTAAATTTGCATTATGAGATAGAATTTCATAATGCAAAATATTACGAAACAACAAAAATTAAGAATTTAATGTTTAAAATCAAATACTTATCGTATATAAAAAAGCCGCTCATGCGCAAGTTGCGTTACAAACCCCTTATTTACAGTAGGGAAATCGCGGATTTGTCCGATGTATCGCGTCGCAACAATGATCCCCGGACCCTGTTATCGAAGACGCTGTGCGGATTCATACAATCAGCTAAAACGCTACAATCGAGACGATTGAACAAGTGTCATATGGCACCGGAGTTTTCTCATGGAATGCAAAGTTAGCTGGATGGGACAGGACGGAATGGCGTTTGCAGCGGAAACGGGCAGCGGCCATCTGGTCACAATGGACGGCGCGCCGGAAGGTGGCGGCCGTAATCTCTCGCCGCGGCCAATGGAAATGGTCTTGCTCGGCACGGGCGGTTGCACCGCGTACGACGTCGTGATGATCCTGAAGAAAAGCCGTCAGGAAGTCGTGGGGTGCTCGGTGACGCTCAAGGCGGAACGCGCAAGCGAAGACCCGAAGGTGTTCACGAAGATCCACTTCCACTTCACGGTGACAGGCAAGAACCTGAATCCCGCGACTGTCGAACGCGCGATCACGCTCTCGCACGACAAATACTGCTCGGCGTCGATCATGCTCGCGAAGACGGCTGAACTGACGCATTCCTTCGATATCGTCGCGAGCTGATTCAAGGGCATCGAAGAAAAAAGCAGGACGAAAAAAAGCCGGCGTCATCACTGACGCCGGCTTTCTTTTTGAATCTCACAAAGCAGGCCGATAAGCCGGATTCTGTGCACGCCTCACGCCCGAAAGCGTAACGCGCGTGGCAGCCATTCCTCTAGTCGCGCCATTACTGACGCGCTCAAGCTTCCTACCCGCAGACGAGACGGAGGCACCGTCCTGCATCGCGAAGATGCGCGCCTGCCTACTTGGAATTGCTCCGGGTGGAGGTTACCTTGCCGGTCTGCCTTGCAGCAGCCGCGGTGCGCTCTTACCGCACCGTTTCACCCTTACCTGATCCCCGGACTTGCGCCCGGGGCCATCGGCGGTTTGCTTTCTGTTGCCCTGTTCCGCGTGTCGCCACGGATGGCCGTTAGCCATCACCCTGCCTGTTGGAGTCCGGACTTTCCTCGCCCTCTCCAGCCGAAACCGGATCAGCCGCGACTGCCTGGCCTACTTTGCGCCGATGATTTTAGCATGGGGGGTTCAGCAGCCTCACCGTCAACTCATTGCAGCGGCTAAGTCCGCGATCGGCGGCCGGATCGAAAGACCTGGGGGTCATCGTAGAACGATGGATTTTCGTTTTCAGGCCACCAGCCAGGTACGCCAAGCACGGGCAGCGGCGTGAAATATTGGCTGGAAATGGCTTCGTTCTTCAGGCGTTCGGACACAGCGTGGTCGAGGATCGCGCGGCGCTCGGCATCGGCGGCGGAGAAATAGGCCGGCTCGACTTCAACGATCCACGCATGCCCCGTGCACGCCTTGTACGGAGCAACTAACTTTTCAAGCAGCGCGTGGCCGAAGATGCGCGCCTCGCATCGAACGCCCCAGGCTGCGCGTTGTTCGACAAGCAACATGCGCCAGTCGAAGGCGCGAAGCGATGCGCCAAGCGACGGGTCTGCGCAGGCAAAGAGGATTGCGTTTTCATCGAAGAGGGTCAGCGCGTCGCGCGCCGCGCCACGAGTCGGGCCAATGCCAAGTACATCGATTTCCGCAGCTTGGCCTGCGTTCAGCGCAGCCTTGATGCGCGGGTACTGGAACCACATCGAACTATTGAAGAAATCGTGCAGGTTGTAGCGCGTGGGCACGCGCCCGGTCCCGGCGATATGCCCTTCATACGATGCCCCCGCCGGCAACTGATCCTGCGCGATGAACGATAGCCGCTTGCCCCGCCCGGTTACACGCGGATCGCTGTGTGCGTCGGCGTTAAGAGTGGAAAGATAGGCTGGGTAGCTATTTAGTGCCGCCTGCCGCCAGCGTTCGCCGCGCTCAGCAAGTGGCGCCAGCCACGGGCTTGACCAGTCGATATCCATGAAGCCTTGCGCCGCGCGGGTGTCAGTAAGCTGCGACCGTGCCGTTGCCGCATTTTCAGGCTTCGATGCATCTTCCCGGTCAGACATAGGCGTAGTTCGAGAGGCGCCGGGTTCCGCGCTCAAACCATCCTGAGCGCGTCCCGGCAACCATCACTCCATCCGCCAACCGATGGACTCGCCCCCGCCCAGCGGCACGATCTCGTCATCACCGGCCATGAATTCCGCCGGCAGCGTCCAGGGTTCGCGGCGCAGCGTCACGCTCTCTGTCGAGCGCGGCAAACCATAGAAGTCCGCACCGTGGAAACTCGCGAAACCCTCGAGCCGGTCCAGCGCGCCGGCCTGATCGAATGCTTGCGTGTAGAGCTCCAGCGCGTGCAGCGCCGTATAACAACCCGCACAGCCGCACGCGTGCTCCTTCAACCCCTTCGCATGCGGCGCGCTGTCCGTGCCGAGGAAAAACCGCGGATTGCCCGACGTGGCTGCCGAAACCAGCGCCACACGATGCGTCTCGCGCTTGAGCACTGGCAAACAGTAGTAATGCGGCCGAATTCCGCCCACAAACAACGCATTGCGGTTGTACAGCAGATGATGCGCGGTCAGCGTAGCGCCGGTCGGACCGTCGGCGTCGCGGACATAATCGGCGGCGTCCTTCGTCGTGATGTGCTCGAACACGACCTTCAGCGCGGGAAAATCGCGGCGCAGCGGTGTCATCACGCGATCGATAAACACCTTCTCCCGATCGAACATATCGATGGCCGGATCTGTTACTTCGCCATGCACGAGCAGCGGCAGGTCATGCTTTTGCATCGCTTCCAGCGTCTTCGCGCACTTCGCGATGCTCGTGACACCAGCGTCCGAATTGGTCGTCGCGCCTGCCGGATAAAGCTTCACGCCGTGGACGAAACCGCTTTCCCGGGCGAGACGGATTTCCTCGGGCGGCGTGTTGTCGGTGAGATAAAGCGTCATAAGCGGCTCGAAACGCGCGCCGGGGCCGTCCTTCGGCAACGCCGCCAGAATGCGCCCGCGATAAGCGGCCGCCATCTCAGTCGTCGTCACCGGTGGCCGCAGGTTCGGCATGATGATCGCCCGGCCGAACTGCCGCGCCGTGTGCGGCAAGACAGCGGCGAGCACGGCGCCGTCACGTACGTGCAAATGCCAGTCGTCAGGACGCGCGAGCTTGATCGAGTCGACAGCGGAGTCAATGGCGGAGGCAACGGAAGATGTGGAAGCGGACATTGGCGTGATAGCGATGAAAATAATCGGATGACGAAGACGCAGGGGACTGTGGCGGCCGCGAAACCAAAAAGCATAAACAAAGGGGAAACTTGAGCAGCTTCGCCATGGATATCGGACGGATCAGTGAATCGTGTTCCCAAACCGCGTGCTCGATCAAGCTACAAACGGAAGCGGCCTACCCAATCGGTCAGTTTTTCTCCCGCTATCGGGCCCATACCGTGGAAATTCCACAACGATGCCGCCTGCACTCTAAAGCCGCGATTTTTTGGCGGTTTCGTCGGTGCTATGCTTTGGCTAACCGTATTGTAACGGTTAGCTCCATTCACCCAGTCTGTCTGCAGCCTCAGCAATGTGCCAACTTCTCGGAATGAACTGCGCGGAACCAACGGACGTCACTTTCTCGTTCACCGGTTTCGCGGCGCGTGGCGGCGTTACCGACCATCACGCGGACGGCTGGGGCATTGCGTTCTTCGAAGATAAAGCCTGTCGTCTTTTCATCGATCACCAGTCGTCGGCCAGTTCACCGCTCGCTGAAATGGTGAAGCGTTATCCGATCAAGTCGAAGAACACGATCGCGCATATTCGCAAGGCTACACAAGGTCACATCCTGCTCGAGAACTGCCATCCGTTCATGCGCGAGTTGTGGGGACGCCACTGGATTTTCGCGCACAACGGTGACCTGAAGGATTACAAGCCCTGTCTGAACGGACAATATCAGCCGGTCGGCACGACCGACAGCGAGTTGGCGTTCTGCGCGTTGCTGCAAGGTCTGCGGCGCGAATTCCCGGGCTGCCAGCCGCCGCTGGACGAACTGTTCGCAGCGCTTGAAAAGCTCACGCGCGAGATCACGCAATTCGGCGTTTTCAATTTCCTGATGTCGAACGGCCAGGCGCTGTTCACGCATTGCTCCACGCATCTGTATTACCTCGTGCGGAGCTGGCCGTTCTCCACCGCGCATTTGATCGATGCGGACATGTCGATCGATTTCGCGAAGTACACCACGCCGGAAGATCGCGTTGCGGTGATCGCCACATCGCCCCTCACCGACGACGAAATCTGGTCGCGTTTCGAACCCGGCGATCTGGCTTTGTTCCAGCACGGTGCGTTGCTCAAGACGGTCAACGTTCCGGTACCGGCTGACGTCGCGGAGAAAGCGCGCGAGCCGTTGTGCAAGGTTTGCGTTGAATCGGTCCTGCGCGCTGAGACCATCGAGACGACGGCCGATGTGGAGACCGAACTCGGGATCGAGTAGTTGGAGAATAGTTTCGCTGCTGAAGGATCACCTGAACTCACGCTTGTTCCACCTTCCAGGGAGCTTATGCAATGTCAGGAAAATTCGTCGTCGACCGTGCTCGCAACGGCCAGTTCTATTTCAACCTGCGGGCAGCCAACGGCGAACCGATCCTCAAGAGCGAGACGTATGTGACGCGAGCATCGGCGGAACATGGCATTGCGTCAGTCAAGGCGAATGCGTTGATCGACGACCGCTACGAGCGCAAGACGGATAAAAGCGGCGCGCCCTATTTCAACCTGAAGGCTGGGAATCACGAGATCATCGGCGTGAGCGAGGCTTATAGCAGCGCGGCGGCCAGGGATGCCGGGATCGAGTCGCTAAAGAAAAATGCGCCCGATGCCGTGACGCAGGACAACACGAAAACCACGTCGACCAGCCACTAACGCTGAATCACCAAAAAATATGGCCGTTCCAGCTCACGCCGGAACGGCCATATTTTCGTTCAAAGCTGCTCGACGCTAATAAAAGCAGCTTGCATCAGACCATCAATGCAGGATCTTCGCCAGGAAGTCCTTCGCGCGATCCGACTTCGGGTTTTCAAAGAACGCGTCCTTCTTGTCGTCTTCCACGATCAAGCCCTTGTCCATGAAGATCACGCGATGCGCGACCTTCTTCGCAAAGCCCATTTCGTGCGTCACGCACATCATGGTCATGCCTTCCTGCGCGAGTTCGACCATCACGTCGAGCACTTCGTTAATCATTTCCGGGTCGAGCGCGGACGTGGGTTCATCGAAGAGCATGGCGATTGGATCCATCGATAACGCCCGCGCAATCGCCACCCGCTGCTGCTGCCCGCCGGAAAGCTGGCCGGGGAATTTATCGGCGTGAGTGCTCAAGCCTACGCGCTCCAGCAGCTTCAACCCCTTCGCCGTTGCTTCATCCTTCGAGCGTCCCAGCACCTTGATCTGCGCCAGCGTCAGGTTCTGCACGATCGTCAGATGCGGAAACAGTTCGAAGTGCTGGAACACCATGCCGACTTTCGCGCGCAGCTTCGACAAGTTGGTTTTCTTGTCGCCAAGCGATTGCCCGTTGATCGTGATCTCGCCCTTCTGGAACGGCTCGAGTCCGTTCACGGTTTTAATCAGCGTCGACTTGCCCGAGCCCGAAGGACCGCACACCACGACTACTTCGCCCTTTTTGACTTCCGTCGTGCAATCGGTGAGCACTTGAAACGGGCCATACCATTTCGAAACATTCTTGAGTGAGATCATCGAGCGACCTTTTTCTGAAGACTTTTGACGAGACCGGATGCGACCAGGCACACCACGAAATAACAGGCGCCGGCGAACAGCACCATTTCGACGGTCGTGCCGTCGCGATCGCCCACGTTCGTTGCCGTGCGGAAAAAGTCCGCGAGGCTGATCACATACACCAGCGACGTATCCTGGAACAACACGATAGCCTGCGTAAGCAGCAGCGGCACCATTGCCCGGAACGCCTGCGGCAGGATGATCAGCTTCATTGCCTGCGTGTAGGTCATGCCCAGCGCGAACGCCGCGTTCACCTGCCCGCGCGACACCGCCTGAATGCCGGCGCGGATGATTTCCGAATAATACGCGGCCTCAAACAGCGAGAACGCGACCATGGCGGACGCCAGGCGGATATCGACTTCCGCCGATAACCCCAGCACATTTTGCAGGAATTGCGGCACGATCAAAAAGAACCACAGCAGCACCATCACGAGCGGGATCGAACGAAACAGCGTGACGTACCCCTTCGCGAACCATTCGAGCGGCTTGATGCCTGAGAGGCGCAACAGCGCGAGCACGGTGCCCCACAAGATTCCGAACACGAGCGCGAGCAGCGTGATCTTGAAGGTGATGATGGCGCCGGTCCACAACGTAGGCAGCGAACTCAGCACACTGCTCCAATTGAAATGATGCATCACTTGCCTCCAATGTAGCCGGGCAACCGGGTCTTGGCTTCGACCACTTTCATCAGTTGCATCACGATCAGGTTGATCAGCATGTAGGCAAGTGTCACGGCAATGAACGACTCATACGACTGCGCGGTGTAATCCACCAGTTGGCGTGCCTGCGCCGACAATTCGAGCAGCCCGATGGTCGATGCCACCGCCGAGTTTTTGAACACGTTCAAAAATTCCGACGTGAGCGGCGGCACGATGATGCGGTACGCAACCGGCATCAGGATGTAGCGATACGTCTGCCACTCGGTGAAGCCCATGGCGAGACCGGCGGCGCGCTGTCCGCGCGGCAAGGCCGCAATGCCCGAGCGCACTTGCTCGCACACGCGTGCTCCGGTGAACAACCCGAGGCAGATGATGGATGACGAATAGAACTGCGCGTTCGGCGGCAGCTGCTTGAACCAGTTGCCAACGGAAGCGGGCAGCAATTCCGGTATCACGAGATACCAGATGAAGAACTGCACAAGCAAAGGGATATTACGAAAGATGGCGACATACACCGTGCCGATGGTGGCCAGCTTGCGGTTCGGCACGGTGCGAAGAATGCCGAACAACGAGCCGACCACGAGCGCCACGATCCATGACGCGAGCGACACGGTAACCGTCACCCAGAAGCCGGAAATCAGCCAGCCCAGATAGGTTGTCGGCTCGCCGGTCGAGACAGGGCTTAGGAAAACGCCCCAATTCCAGTGGTAGGACATGGACTCCCTCCAAAAGAAAACGGAAGAAGCAGCGCTCCTTCCGTTTCCATCAATCAAGCAGAACCGAGATTAGTCGATTGCCTTGTCGTTCGGGTTCTTGAAAAGCGCCTTCATGTCATCGCTTTCCGGGAAGGCCAGATTCAGACCCTTCGGCGGAATCGGACTTTCAAACCACTTCTTGTAGATCTTGTCGCCTTCGCCTGAAGTTTCGACCTTGGCGATGGCGTCATCGACTACCTTCTTGAACTCCGGATCGTTCTTGCGCAGCATGCAGCCATACGCTTCACGCGATTGCGGCGTGCCGACAATCACGAAATCGCCCGGATTGCTCGACTTCGCGCGTTCGCCGGCCAGCAACGCGTCGTCCATCATGAACGCAACGGCGCGTCCCGTCGACAACGTCAAAAACGAATCGCCGTGATCCTTTGCGCTGATGATGTTCATGCCCATGTTCTTGTCCTGGTTCATCTTGCGAAGCAGGCGCTCGGACGTCGTTCCAGCGGTCGTCACAACGGTCTTGCCCTTCAGGTCGTCGAAGTCCTTGACCCCCGAATCCTTCTTGGTCATCAGGCGCGTGCTGATCACGAAGATGGTGTTGGAGAACGCGACTTGTTGCTGACGCTCCAGGTTGTTCGTGGTCGAACCGCACTCGAGATCGATCTGGTTACCCGTCACGAGCAAAAGGCGGTTTTGTGACGTCACCGACTTCTGTTGAATCTTCAGATTCGGCATGTTGAGCTTTGCCTTGACGGCGTCAACCACCTTCAAAGCAAACTCATACGAATAGCCAATGACCTGTTGCTTGTCGTCGTAATACGAGAACGGAATCGACGACTCGCGAAAACCCAGGTAGATGTTCCCTGAATCCTTGATCTTCTTGAGCGTATCGTTGTTTTGCGCTTGCGCGCCCGATGCGAATAGACCCAGCGCGGCGAGCAGCAGCGCGGCTTTTTTAATCTTCATAATCTGTGATCTCCTTGGCGAAAACGGCGCAATTTTAGCAGGGTAATAAATTTGAAAGAATGAATGTTGTCCACAGTTGTTATTTTTGAGACACCCGCTCTAATGTAAGGCTGTGCAGGGTTTCCGCGCTTTCAAATGACCTCGGTTCTGCCCTAATTTTCTTGTCTTTTATACGCGAAAAGCCCGTCGATGTCCCAAAGGACGCCGGCGGGCGTTTTGATGCTTTTTGCGTTAGCGGCGCTTCATGCAGACATGCGCTCGCAAACGTTTTTGATATCCAAAATCACGGATACAGGCCACGCATTTCACGTGCTTGCAGGATCCGCGTACACGCGACAATAAACGCCGCCGTGCGCACCGATACCGAATGCTCGCTCGCCACTTGCCACACGGCCGCGAACGCTTCGCGCATCACGCGTTCGAGTCGCTGGTTGATTTCGTCTTCAGTCCAGAAGAAGCTCGAGAAGTCCTGCACCCATTCGAAGTACGACACCGTCACGCCGCCCGCATTCGCGACCACGTCGGGAATCACGAGAATACCCTTGTCGTGGAGGATGTCGTCGGCTGCCGTTGTGGTCGGGCCGTTGGCGCCTTCCACCACGATCTTCGTCTTGATCTTCGGCGCGTTTTCTTCCGTGATCTGGCCTTCGAGTGCGGCCGGAATCAGGATATCGCTTTCGATGGTCCAGAACTCGTCCTTCGATACCGGGTCTGCACCTTCGAAGCCACCCACGCCACCATGCTTCGCCACGTGTTCGAGCAACGCGACGGAATCGATACCCGACGATTTGTACAGCGAACCGGTGTGATCCTGCACCGCCACCACTCTCGCACCGGCTTCCTGGAACAGCCGTGCCGCGATCCCGCCGACGTTACCGAAACCCTGCACGGCGATGCGTGCGCCTTCGATATCGAAACCAATCCGGCGTGCCGCTTCCGAGCCCACGACAAACACGCCTCGGCCCGTTGCTTCCTTACGTCCGAGCGAACCGCCCAGCGAGATCGGCTTGCCGGTCACAACACCCGTTGCCGTCTGCCCCTGGTTCATGGAGTACGTGTCCATCATCCACGCCATGATCTGCTCGTTCGTGTTGACGTCGGGCGCGGGGATGTCCTGGTTCGGTCCGATGATGATGCCGATTTCGCTCGTATAACGACGTGTCAGACGCTCGAGCTCACCGCGCGACAACGTGCGCGGATCGACACGAATACCGCCCTTTGCGCCGCCGTACGGCACGTTCACGGCCGCATTCTTCACCGACATCCACGCCGACAGCGCCATCACTTCGGAAAGCGTAACGTCCTGGTGATACCGCACGCCGCCCTTGCCCGGACCACGCGACATGTTGTGCTGCACCCGATAGCCTTCGAAGTGCGTGACCGTGCCGTTATCGAGTTCGATAGGGCAATCGACGATCAGGATGCGCTTCGGGCGCTTGAGGGTTTCAACCCAGCGCGACAGCGAGCCGAGATACGGCGCGACACGATCGACCTGCTGGAGATAGTTGCCCCAAGGGCCGAGATGAGTGGAATCGAGATAGGAAGGAATGACGTGCTGAACAGCGGGAACAGCAGAAGCGGTGCGGTCTTGTTGCGGCGATGACATCGAAACCCCAGCGTTGTGTGGAATGGGGCCATTGTCGAAAATTCGGATATTGAAATCCAATGCCGTTTCATCATTGCGTTATGTTTTTCTTGCATAACGTCTTAGAGGCTTATATGGCTGGCGTTTCCACGGGCTTCGATACTTCTTCGCCCACTGCTTCCCAAAGATTACGCATCAGGGCTTGCCGCGGATCGTCGCCCTTCGATGCCATCTTGTCGCGATACAAACGAATTTCCATCGTGAGCGTGAACTGACCCGCCGGTGTGCCGAGGGTTCCCCGGTCGAGGCGGATCAAGCGGCCTTCCTCGACCTCGTTGGCCACTGCGCTGTGCGGCAGGAAAGCCACGCCATGACCGGCCAGCGCCATCGCCTTGAGTCCTTCGGCCATGTCGGTTTCATAGACCTTGTCGAGATAAAGACGTGCCGGCGATGTCGCGATGATCACCTCCGTCATGCGGCCAAGATAAGCGTTAGGCGTGTACGAGAGATACGGCGCGGGGGCATCGGCGGTAGCGGGCAACGTGTAGCGCGCACGGCCGCCCTTGTTCACCGATGAGAACGGGCTGATGGGTTCGGTGCCGAGCGTCAGCATGTCGTAGCGGGCGGGATCAAGCGCCATCGGATGGCTCGGATGGTGATAACCCATCACCAGGTCGCAGCCGCCTTCCACCAGCGACAGCACCGCATCGTGTACGTTCAGCGCGCGCAAACGCGTGTTGATGCGCCCAAGCCGCGCTTCTATATGGTGTAACCAGCGCGGGAAATAGGTCAGTGAGAGCGTGTGCGGAACCGCGAAGTCGATGGTCGCATTAGGCACACCCGTCTGCCCTCGCAATAGCGTGCGGGCTTCGTGGAATTGCGAAAGCATCGCGAGCGCCTGCTCGTAGAAGACCTGACCGGCTTGCGTGAGGCGCGTTGGGTAGACGGAGCGATCGATGAGATCCGTCCCCAGCCACGCTTCGAGCGCCTGGATCCGCCGCGAAAAGGCCGGCTGAGTGATATGCCGCAGTTCGGCCGAACGGCTGAAACTGCGAGTCTCCGCAAGCGAGACGAAATCTTCGAGCCATTTCAGTTCCATGCGGCTCCTTCGGCCTGGTTGGGGATGCTCCCTGAACGCGTCCATATTTTACCGTTGCGCTCGCAGCGGCTTCATGTCGACCACATCAATTAACAGCGCGAGGCGCCGCGCACCATTCTCACGCGGCTCGCACACGCGCGGTGCTGCGTTGCAGCGATAGCAGTGCGTAAGGTGTTGCGGCCGATCGAGCCTGAGCTGACCGACCGCCAGCGTCTGCGGCGCTTCATCCGGCGCGAAGCCGCGTTGAGATTCGGTCTGCGGCTACCGGAACTAAAGATGAATTGCATTGGCATGTTACTTGCAAATTGCGGTCGGCCGAGCGTCGACCCGGGTTGAGACCCGTTCATCGACGCCTCGCCAAAGCCGCCCCACGCCGAGGATTCGATGAAAAACCTGCTGACCTCTTTAAGGAGCGGCAACTGGCGCTCGCTGGTTGCCTGCTTCCTGTATTTCGATACCGGTTTCACCGTTTGGGTGCTGTACGGGCCGCTTGCTCCGTTCATCAGCAAAGACATCACGATGACCGCCGCGCAACAGGGCTTTCTCGTCGCGGTGCCCGTTCTGGCAGCCGCGATCCTGCGCGTGACACTGGGCAACCTGTACCAATCCACCGATGGCCGCCGCGTTGCATTGATGGGCGTCGTGCTTTCGTCCGTCCCGACCATTGTCCTGCCGCTGTTGTCCGGCACGCCGTCGTATTCGCTACTGCTGGTGCTTGGCGTGTTCCTAGGCATGGGCGGCGCGAGCTTTGCCGTCGCTTTGCCGATGGCCGGCAGCAACTATCCTCCGAAGGTGCAGGGGCTTGTGCTCGGACTCGCTGCGGCGGGCAACATCGGCGCGGTGCTGGACGGCTTCCTGTTCCCCCATCTCGCCGATGCCTTCGGCTGGAAACTCGCCACTGCCGCTGCATTGCCCTTGCTCGCGATCACAGCGATCGCGCTGTTCATGTGGGCATCCGATGGCGGCCAGAAGACCGGCAGCACGTCGCGCGCAATGGCGAGTTTCGCGATCACGCTCGTCGGGCTGATCGTGATGGTGCTCGCGGTGCATGGCGGTGTGTTCGGCGGCGGGCGTACGGGCGTCTTGCTGCTGCCGGTGCTTGGTGCGCTGCTCGCAATTGCCGTGCTGCCGAAACACTATAGGGCGGTGCTCGCTGAACGCGATACCTGGGTCGTGATGCTGATCTACAGCATCACGTTCGGCGGGTTCGTCGGGATGTCGTCGTATGTGACGTTGCTGCTGACCAATCTCTATCAGATGCCCAAGATCGAAGCCGGTCTCTTCATGGCGATGCTGGCGTTCCTCGGCGCGATCGTGCGGCCCTTCGGTGGTTATCTCGCCGATCGCGTGACCGGCGTACGCGCGTTGCTCGTGTTGCTGGCGGTGATTGCTATTGCCGACTTCGCGTTTGCCATCTGGATGCCGCCGGTGGCGGGAGGTATCGCACTGCTGGTTTGCCTGTACCTGTGTTTTGGGCTGGGCAACGGTTCGACATTCCAGCTCGTGCCGCAGCGATGGAAGGGCAAGACAGGGTTGTTGTCGGGGATTGTCGGTGCGGCGGGCGGGATTGGCGGGTTTTATCTGCCGGTAATCATGGGGATAGCTAAGGAAAGTACCGGCAGCTATCAGATGGGTTTTGCGACGTTCGGCGTATTGGCCGTGTTTGCTTTTGGCTTCCTGCTGGCACTGCGTACACAATGGCTAAGCTGGGCCGCGCCGGGAGTGGTAGCGCTTGGGGCTGGCAGCGCAACGGCGATGGTTCACGCGACGGAGTAAGGTCGCGGGGCTTAAGACAGAAAGCGTCGATGCCCGAAGGTATCGGCGCTTTTTGTCAGGAACATTGCGCGTGGCTTACTTGTCACAAAATGTCGCTGCGGTGATTCCAAGACGCTCCTGCTGATAGTCTTTCATTTTGGTCCGCCGCTTTCCGGCGAACCCTTGCAAGACCCACAGCCGGAGCATGAAATGGACGCGCGGCAAAAGCTCAACTTCAAGGTCGACAGTTACACGCCCGAGACGCTGCCTATGGCGCGGCTCGTGCAATACCTTGCGCAGCTCGTAAGCCTGTACGGCAGTGACGACCTCGTTCATTTCGACAAGTTGATTCGGGGAAGTGCGATCGTGCAGGTCTCGGTGGATGCGATCGCTGTACCGGCCGTGCTGCATCGTCTCGGGAACGTGACGTCAACACAGCCGGACCCGGACGCAGTGAAAGCATATCGCGCGATCGACAAACTGCTTCGCGCCGATAACGCGATCGGCTCGATCACTCGCGGTAAAGACACGAACATCCTCGAATTCCCGGGCAGGACGCAACCCGCTACAGACACCATCACGATCCATCAGCCAACTACCGTAGACGGCGTACTGATCAAGATCGGCGGCCGTGACGAAACCATCCCTGTCACGCTTCGAAGCGTGGAAGGCAAGATCATCAACGGGGAAATCCGGGGCGTCGCACAAGCGAAGGAACTGTCGCGCCATTACATGAATGGCGTGCTGCGTGTAGCGGGCAACGGCAGGTGGAGCCGAACGGGCAACGGCGAATGGCTGCTTGAAGCGCTCTCTATTCAGTCTTACGAAGTTATCGACAGCGCCCCGCTCGATCAGGTCTTGTTCGAGTTGCGAAGCGTCGAGCAAAACGGCTGGGGTGAGCTGGAGAATCCCATTGAAGCGTGGAAGCGCCTGAGAGGGCGTGAATGATCGTATTCGACGCAAACGTGCTGATCTCGTTGTCGGCACCTCAGCAAGCGGCTGATTTATCTGAACGTATCGCCGGCCTCATTCAGGATCTGACGGCCGCCAAAACGGTGATCGGCGTGCCGGCTCCCGCGTGGGCGGAATATCTGTGCGGCACGGACTTGGCAACGGCCACCTTGATCGGTCTACTGAAGAAACGCAGCGCGATTCGGATTCTTCCGTTCGACGAAATGGCAGCAACCGAACTCGCGTTGTTCGACCAGATCACACGGGCGAAGGGATCGAAGAAGGGGGCATCGCGAGACTCGTGGCAGAAGATCAAGATCGACCGGCAGATCCTTGCGATCTCGAAAGTCCATTCAGCCACTTTGATCTATAGCGAAGACGAAGGGCTGATTGTCGAAGCAGGCCGTCTTGGCATACCCGTCTGCCGGACCGGCGATATTCCGCTCAAACCTAAGCAGAACGACCTGGATCTTCAACCGGGGTAAGCCAGCGCCCCTAAGCCCGCGCCGACTCCCCCACTTCCACCGCATCACCCCCACCCTCTTCCGGCTCTGCTGCCTTCTGCTGCTGCAGCGCCCACATCTGTGCAAACAATCCCCCGGCGCGCACCAGTTCAGCATGCGTGCCGCGCTCCACAATCCGCCCGTGATCCATCACAATAATCTGCTGCGCGTGAACCACCGTCGACAACCGATGCGCAATGATCAGCGTCGTGCGTTCCTGCGCGATCAGGTCAAGCTCGTGCTGGATAGCGCGTTCCGATTTCGAATCGAGCGCGGACGTGGCTTCATCGAAGATGAGGAGAGGCGGATTCTTCAGCAGCGTCCGCGCAATCGCCACACGCTGTTTCTCGCCGCCCGACAACTTCAAGCCGCGCTCACCCACCGGCGTCTCATACCCCGCCGGCAAACTTTCGATGAACTCATGAATATGCGCTGCGCGCGCCGCCGCGAGCACTTCATCGCGTGAAGCCGATGGCCGGCCGTACGCAATGTTGTAGTAGATCGAATCGTTGAACAGCACCGTATCCTGCGGCACGATACCAATCGCCGCGCGCAACGAATCCTGCGCGACGTCGCGGATATCCTGGCCATCCAGCAGAATCTGCCCGCCTTGCTCACGATCGAGATCATAGAAACGGAACAGCAAACGGCCGAGCGTCGATTTGCCCGAACCACTATGACCGACCACCGCCGTCGTCGTCCCGGCCGGAATCGTGAAATCAACGCCATGCAGGATCGGCCGCGCGCGTTCATACGAAAAACTCACGTTCTGGAACCGGACCTCTGCACCCTTCACGGCGAGCGGCGGCGCGTTCGGCACATCCGGCACTTCGCGCCCGGCGCCAAGCAGGGTGAACATGCGGTCCATATCGGTGAGACTTTGCTTAAGCTCGCGATACACCACGCCCAGGAAATTCAGCGGGATATACAACTGCAGCATGAACGTGTTGATCAGCACGAGATCGCCGAGCGTCAGATGCCCAGCAATAACGCCCCGCGTCGCGCGCCAGAGGATGAACACGAGCCCCGTGCCAATGATGAATTGCTGCCCGAAGTTAAGCACCGAAAGCGAACGCTGCGAACGAATTGCCGCCGTGCGATAGCGCCTGAGGTTTTCATCGTAACGCTGCGCTTCCCACTCTTCGTTGCCGAAATATTTTACGGTTTCGTAGTTCAGCAATGAATCGATGGCACGCGAATTCGCCTTCGAATCGAGTTCGTTCATCGTGCGCCGGAAGTGCGTACGCCATTCGGTGAGCTTGATCGTGAACACGATGTACGTCACCAGCGCAATCAACGTGACGATCGCGTAATACGCTTCGTATTTCGCGACAAAAAATCCGAGCACGAGGCCGACTTCCACGAGCGTCGGCAGGATGCTGTAAAGCGAATACGAAACGAGTTGCTGAATGCCGCGCGTGCCGCGTTCAATGTCCCGCGACATTCCGCCAGTCTGCCGGTCGAGATGAAACCGCAGCGACAGCGAATGCAAATGCCGGAACACTTTCAGCGCGAGTTGCCGCACGGCGCTTTCCGTGACCTTCGCAAACAGCATTTCGCGCAATTCGGTGAATAGCGAAGTGGACAGGCGCACGACCGCATACGCCACAACCAGCAGGCCCACGCCGCTCACCAGGATGATCGCCGCTGAATCCTGCGCGCGTCCGAGCGCGGTCAGATGCTGGATGGAACTGAGGCTGTCGATGACCTTTTTCATCACGATCGGCACACCCAGATTCGCGACTTTCGCGCCGATCAGGCAGGTCAGCGCAAACGCGACACGCCATTTGTACGTGGCCAGGTACGGCAGCAGCGAGAGAATGGTCTGCCAGTCGTTGCGCGGGCCTTTCGCGACAGGAACCGGTTCGGAAGGAGAGTTGCGGCGCATGGATTCGGGATCTGCAGAGGTCCGCGTCGCATGAACAAACGGCGTCGGACGAGCGAGGTATCGCGGGGCGGGCGCCCATCTCAAAATGCGGGCTTTCCCGTACAATTCGATGTTCCCGGCGTGGGCTGCGCGTGAGCAGCAATTAGCCAAACGCCGTAAAAACACGCTGAAACGAGTTCGAATAAACCAGACTCGTTCGGGCGTTAGGCAACATCGTTTAATCATGCATTGTCGCAGAAGGCGCCACGGCGCGCTGACCGCCCGGCATCCCGTCACTCTTTCATGGAACTCAAGCTCGTGACCGATTCCCTGCAACTCCCGAACAAGCCGGTCGCGCTGCGCGTGATGCCCCAACCGTCCGATGCCAACGTCCACGGCGATGTCTTCGGCGGCTGGATCATGGCGCAGGTGGACATCGCCGGATCGATCCCGGCCAGCCGGCGCGCGAATGGGCGCGTGGCGACCATCTCCGTGAATTCGTTCGTGTTCAAGCAGCCGGTGTTTGTCGGCGATTTGCTGAGCTTTTATACCGACATTGTGAAAACGGGGAATACGTCGGTGACGGTTTCTGTCGAGGTCTATGCCCAGCGCATGAGCCTGGCGCAAGACGTGGTGAAGGTGACGGAAGCGACGCTGACCTACGTTGCCACCGACAGCGACCGCCGTCCGCGCGCATTGCCCGCGCTGGACTGATCGGACGGACCTGGGCGCACACCGAGCCGCCGGCTGGTCCGGCTGTTCAGCAATAGCGCGGGAATCTCGCCGGCCGGCAGCGGCGGCGAGAAGAAAAAACCCTGCATCTCGTCGCAATTGCGGGCCACGAGGAAGTCGAGTTGCGCCGCCGTCTCAACACCCTCCGCAATCACCTGCAACTCGAGCGAGTGAGCGAGCGCGATAATCGCTGAAGTAATCGTTTCATTGCCTCCCGATACGCCGATATCCGCCACGAACGAGCGATCGATCTTCAACCGGTCCACCGGAAAGCGCTTGAGATAACTCAGGCTTGAATACCCGGTCCCGAAATCGTCGATGGCAATGCTGATGCCGAGCGCCGCCAGCTCCGTCAACGTGGTGACGGTGTCTTCCCCGTTGCGCATGATCGCGCTCTCGGTGAGCTCGATTTCCAGGTGATGCGGCGCAAGCCCCGTTTCCGCCAGCACGGACGTCACCAGTACCCGGATATCGCGCTGCTGGAATTGCCGCGCCGACAGATTCACCGACATCCGCGCCGGCGGCAATCCCTCATCCTGCCACGCCTTGTTTTGCCGGCATGCCTCGCGCAGCACCCATTCGGACAATGGCCCAATCAGCCCGCATTCTTCGGCCACCGGAATAAATGCGCCCGGCGAGACCAGTCCGAACTCCGGGTCCATCCAGCGCACGAGCGCTTCCATGCCGACGATCTCGCCCGTCGTCAGATCCACTTGCGGCTGGTAGTGCAGCAGAAATTCCCTGTCGCGTAACGCCCGCCGCAAACGCCGCTCGACGTCCATCCGCGCGCCCACGCTCGCATTCATTTCCGGCTGATAGAACTGGTACGTGTTGCGTCCCATGTCCTTCGCGCGATACATGGCGATATCGGCTTTCTTGAGCACGGTTTCGGCGTCGTCGCCGTCCTGCGGGAACAGGCTCGCGCCCATGCTGCAGCCCACGTACATTTCCGTGCCATCGAGCCATACCGGGTCCGAAATGGCGGTCCGCACGCGCTCCATCCAGGCAATCAGCGCGCTTTCACCCGCCAGGTCCGGGAGCACGATCACGAACTCGTCGCCGCCGTGGCGCGCGACCGTATCGCCGCTGCGCCCGCAACGCGCCAGCCGCTCGGCGACCACCGCGAGCAAGCGGTCGCCGACGCTATGGCCCAGGCTGTCGTTGACGTTCTTGAAGCCATCGAGATCGACGAAAACCACGGCCAGCGTAGTGCCCTCTTCGCGTGCCCGATCGATCGCGTGTTGTAGCCGGTTGCGCAGCAGGTTGCGGTTGGGCAGCCGCGTCAGCGTATCGTAGTTCGCCTGATATTCGAGCTGCTCCTGATAGCGGACGACTTCGGTGACATCGTTGATCACGCCGACGTGATGCGTCGTGCGGCCCTGCGCATCCGGCACCGGCGCGATGAACAGTTGATTCCAGAACAGCACGCCATCCTTACGATAATTGCGCAGCACCGCGCTCGCTTCACGGTTCGCCGCGAGACCCGTACGGATTGTCTGGAGCCCTTCCTGGTCGAGGTCATCGCGCTGAAGGAAACGGCAATCACGGCCCACGATATCGGCCGGGTCATAACCCGTAATGCGTTTGAAGGCGGGATTCGCGTATTCGATCACGTTGCCCGTGGCGCTCGTGCCGGTGATCAGCACGGCGTTCACGCACGCATCGAGCGCACGGCTTTGCAGGCGCAGCGCCAGTTCGGCGCGCTTGCGCTCGGTCGTGTCATCGTACGAACCCAGCACGCCGATAATGCGCCCCGCCCCGTCGAGTAACGGCATCTTGCTGGTGATCGACGCGCGCACTCCATCATCGCGCTCGACGTCGCACTCCAGGTTCATCAGCGGCTCGCCAGTCGCCATGACCCGGCAGTCATCCTCACGAAGTTGCACGGCTGTGCGCCACCAGGGCAACTCGGCATCGGTCATGCCGACCACCTCTTCTTTACTCGCGAGACCGGCATCGCGGGCAAAGGCGGAATTGCAGCCCAGATAACGCGAGTCGCGGTCCTTCCAGAAGATCCGCTGCGGAATATTGTCGATAAGCGATTCCAGCATCTGCTTGGAGCGCCGCGCCTCGGTCTCGGCATTGATGCGGTCGGTGACATCGTTGGCGAGCATGAAAATGCCAGGATGCCCCGAGTAGGTCAGCGCGTGCGATGAGATGTCAGCGCTCACAAGCGCCCCGTCGCGACGCTTGTGGCGCCAGACGCCTGCCGGCTGTTGCGCGCCCGTCTGGCGCGGCTGCTTGCCCGTGTGGCGCGCGAGCAGTGTGGCAAACAGGTTGAAGTCGTTGTCGGCGTGCAGGTCGCCTACGCTCATCGACAGGAATTCAAGTTCGTTGTAGCCGTAATGCGTAAGCGCCGCCGGATTCACCGCAACGAAGCGATACGTCCTGGCATCGACAATCCACATGGGTACCGGATGCGCATCGAACAGATCGCGGAAACGCTCGTTGCTGCGCTGCATTGCCCGCGCAATGCGCAGCTTGTCGCGCGCGGACTTCTCATGGCGCGCGAAGGTGTAGATCAGTGCGCCGCCGCCGGCGAGCATCGTGAGGATCAGCAGGATGACAGCGCGGCTGGACGCCAGTGCGGACTCATTGAGCGCGGCCCCGAGCGAATCGGCTTCCCTCGCGCGCAGCACTGCCAGTTCGATATCGAGAGATTGCTGGTCTTCCGCGAGTCGACGAACTGCGTGCCGGGTCCAGTCACGGGACGCGCCCGGTGCGTCCGCGTCGGCGCGTTCGAACGCAGATTGAGCGTCGCGCTTCGCAATCCGTGCGCTTTCGCCGAGCAGGTAGAACGCGCCTTTCATGTCGGGTTCGTAATCGAACTGAGCCCTCAGGCCGCTTTCCAGCGCGTCGATATGCGCAGCACGCGCCTCGCGAACCTTGGGCGGCGTAAGGATGCCGCTTGCCTCGTACCAGCTGATTTCCGGGAGGATTTCGCCCAGAGCGCTGCGATACGCGTCGAGGTCGCGCATCAGGCTGAGAGAGCGCCGCGTGCGCGCGTCGGCATCGCCTTGACGGTCGATTTGCTGGTACGCGACGAACGCGTTCGCCCCCATGGCGATCAATACGACAGCCAGGTTCACCAGCAGGCGGCGGGAAAAAAATGAGTTCATGGGTTCGATCGCCGTCCGGGACGGGGGCTGGGAAGACTGGGCGAGCGTCTTCGCATCGATTTTCGTGTATCGATAGCTAGTTATCGGCAGGCGATCGGGGGAATTTAGGGTAGGCGCTTAAAAGACGCCTTGAGGGGGCTCGTGCGTGGGCAAGCAGGGCATGCAGCGGTCTGCTGCAAGCCGCAGCATCGGGCGGGTGCGACTGGCGCACTGCGGTTTCCCGGCGGCGAATTTGAGCTCGCTTAACGGTTTCCACCCAGCGCGGGTTCGCTCCCGCCCGGGTTGTGCACGCAGACACCCGCCCTTGCCTGCGTCCGTGCCCGCCAGCCGCCCCGCGGAAGGGCGCAAGTCAGACTTAATCGGCCAGACCGAACTCCCGCATCGCCGGAACAAAGTCGTGGTTGACGTCGGCCTTGCGCGACAACTTCGCCAGGGCATAACGCTGGAACGGTGAAAGCTCCGACCATCGGCCCAGACTCGGCGAGCTGATCCCGCACAAACTGCTCTGGCGAATCACGGTTTCCGGCACGACGTCGGTGTGCGCCCAGATTGGATCGGTATCGGGTGCGAATGTCTCCGGCGCCGCGTCGGCGTGGGTTCGAAGCATCTCGGCGAGCGCGCGGTCGAAATTAGGTTCGATCGCGGCGTCGTTTTCAACTGGAAAGCGCGCGAGCAGTTCGCGGTCGCTGTGCGGCAGTCTTCTCCACTGATCGAGCGAAATGATCTGGCCGAAGCGGTCCAGGTTAAAGCGCACGACGAGCGGAATGAAGCTCAGATTCTCCGTCGACTCCCGTTCGAATCCGAACAGGCGCGGAGCGTCGTAAAGTGCCATGGCAAGTGCCTCGTAGGCGTGATGGACAAGGAAAGCGAGTGATGCCGCGGTAGGTTATCGTAGGGCCTTGAACGTCTTGTAGTGTGTCTGCTGCCCCATAAAGCAGCAAGCGTTATGCCCGAATTCATCTCCTCGATGCTATTGGAACGCGGCAAAAACGCGACATCGAAAGCAATCAGCAAGTGAGCCATGCAATGAATGACACAGACATCGATGATCAACCCGGCTACGTACAGCGTCCAGTGCGGCGCCACAGGCTAGGCGAAATCCGCGACGCCGCCGATGACGTCGGCCAGGAATGGCCGGTCGCGCTCGTGTACAACGGCATTTCGCACGCGGTCATGATGTGCACGCCGCGCGACCTGGAGGCGTTTGCGGTGGGCTTTTCGCTGACGGAAGGCATTGTCGAGCGCGGCAGCGACATTCACGACATCGAGGTATTTTTCCACGATACCCCCGCCGGCGATACCCAGCCGCACGCTGAGGTGCATCTGCAGGTGGTGCAGCAGGCGTTTGTGGCGCTTAAGCAGAAGCGCCGGGCGCTGGCCGGGCGCACCGGCTGCGGCGTGTGCGGGATAGAGAGTATCGACTTGCTGGATCTGCAACCCGAGCGCGTGCCCGATACGGGCTTCCTCGGCCGGCTTGCGGATGACGCCATTGCTCATGCCGCGCATGAATTGCCCGCGCATCAGCAGTTATCGAAGCTGACCGGGGGATTGCACGCGGCTGCGTGGTGCGACGAAAGCGGCGCGGTCAAATACGCGTTCGAAGACGTGGGACGCCATAACGCGCTCGATAAACTGATCGGGCATCTGGTGCTGCAACGCGTGGATACCACGCAAGGTTTCGTCTTCCTTTCGAGCCGGGCAAGCTATGAACTCGTGCGCAAGTCGGCGCGGGTCGGCGTGCCGATGCTCGTCACCATTTCCGCGCCTACGTCGCTGGCGATTTCCATCGCGGAAAAAGCCGGACTGCGGCTGGTGAGTTTTGCACGGGAGAATGGGTTTGTGGAGTATGGGCGGATGGACGGCGCGGCGCGTTGAGCGAAGCGCTTCACCGTCCACGGGAGCAGACCACAAGCCCCGCGCCGATCCTCAATTAAACCGGCTGAAGTCCGGCTTGCGCTTCTCGAAGAACGCCGTGAACGCCTCCTTCGCTTCGGGCGCGGTCAGCATGTGGGCGAAGTGTTCCGCCTCCGCCGCCATCTGCGCGCTGACCTCGGTCGCCTGAGCGCCCTTCATCAACCCCTTGGTCGCCTTCAGCGATGCCGGCGGCAACGCCGCGAGTTTCTTCGCCTGTTTCAAAGCGAAATCGCCCACTTCTTCCGTCGATAAAACCCGGTTCACGATACCCATATTCGCGGCTTCGTTCGCATCGAACGGTTCGCCCAGCAGCAGCTTCTCCGCCGCCCGCTGATAACCCGCAATGCGCGGCAGCAGCAAGCTCGACGCCGCCTCCGGACACAACCCGAGCTGCACGAACGGCAGCGCAAATTTCGCCGTGGACGCGGCGTAGACCAGGTCGCAATGGAGCAGCATCGTCGTGCCGATCCCTACGGCCCCGCCCGTCACCACCGCCACCACCGGTTTCTGCGCAGTGCTGATGCGACGCAGGAACTGGAACACGGGCGCGTCCTGGTTCGCGGGCGGCGCCTTCATGAAGTCCTCGAGATCATTGCCCGCGCTGAACGTATCGCCCACCGCGCGAATCAGCACCACACGCACGGCCGGATCGTTTTCGGCGTCGAAGAACGCGTCGGCCATGTCCTGGTACATCGCGGCCGTCAGCGCGTTCTTGCGGGCCGGACGGTTGATGGTGATGCAAAGCACGCCATCGACGTGTTCGGTGATGATGTCCATTCTCGATCTCCTGAATGAAGAAACGGTTCGCGGACCGGATGGCGCGCGAACCGTCGTTTTACGTTTTATCGAGTCGCGTTCACATCCGTTCGATAATGCCCGCCGCGCCCATGCCTGTTCCCACGCACATGGTCACCATGCCGTACTTCAGGTTGCGTCGACGCAAACCGTGCACGACCGTAGCGGCACGAATGGCGCCGGTTGCGCCAAGCGGATGACCCAACGCAATCGCGCCGCCAAGCGGATTGATCTTCGACGGATCGAGTCCCAGATCCTGGATCACCGCCAGCGATTGCGCCGCGAACGCTTCGTTCAGTTCGATCCAGTCGATATCGTCCTGGGTCAAACCCGCCGCTTTCAACGCTGCGGGAATCGCTTCCTTCGGCCCGATACCCATGATTTCCGGCGGCACGCCACGCACTGCGAAGCTCACGAAACGCGCGAGCGGCGTCAGGTTGAATTGCTTGAGGATCTTCTCGCTGACGACGATCAACGCGCCCGCGCCGTCCGATGTCTGCGAGCTGTTGCCCGCCGTGACCGAACCCTTTGCAGCGAAGACGGGACGCAACTTTGCGAGCCCTTCCATGGTCGTGCCCTCGCGCGGGCCTTCGTCGTTGCCGATCTCGCGTGAGTTCACGCGAATCTCACCCGAAGCCAGATCCGGGAAACGTTCGTTCAGCGTGAAAGCGGCGATTTCATCGTTGAACTCGCCGGTGCGTTGCGCTTCCAACGCGCGTCGATGCGATTCCACCGAGAACGCGTCCTGCGCTTCGCGGCTGATCTTCCAGCGCTCGGCCACGCGTTCGGCCGTCAAGCCCATGCCGTAAGCAATGCCGATGTTCTCGTCACGATCGAAGATATGCGGCGACAACGACGGCTTGTTGCCCATCATGGGCACCATGCTCATCGATTCGCATCCGCCTGCGATCATCACATCCGATTCACCGACGCGAATCCGGTCTGCAGCCATCGCCAACGCAGTCACGCCCGAGGCGCAAAACCGGTTCACGGTCACGCCACCAACGGTGTTCGGCAAGCCGGCCAGCAGCGCGCCGATACGCGCCACGTTCAAGCCTTGCTCGCCTTCGGGAATCGCGCAACCGATGATCGCGTCTTCGATCAGCTTCGTATCCAGACCCGGCACTTGCGCGACCGCTGAACGGATCGCGTGAACCAGCAGCTCATCCGGGCGTGTGTTCTTGAAGATGCCACGCGGCGCCTTGCCGATAGGCGTCCGGCTCGCGGCGACAATATATGCGTCCTGCACTTGTTTGCTCATTTTGCAGCTCCTGTGTCCCGTACGCGCCTTAGTTACGAACCGGCTTGCCGGTCTGCAACATGCCCATGATCCGTTCCTGCGTCTTTGCAGTGCCGAGAAGATCAACAAACGCGCGACGCTCGAGCGCCAGCAGCCATTCTTCATCGACGAGACTGCCTGCTTCCACATCGCCGCCGCACACCGCTTCCGCGATACGGCCCGCAATCAGGAAATCGTGGTCGCTGATGAAACGGCCGTCGCGCATATTCACGAGCGACGCCTTGATCGTCGAGATCGCCGAGCGTCCGGCAACGGGAATTTGCGTCGCACGCAACGGTGGGCGATAACCCGCCGCCGAGAGAGCCCGCGCTTCCTTCTTCGCGATATCGAGCAATTCGTGCACGTTGAAAACGATCGTGTCGGACGGTTTGAGATATCCCATCGAACGTGCTTCCAACGCCGATGCGGACACCTTTGCCATCGCGGCGTTTTCAAACGACTTCTGCACGAATTTCAACAGATCGCTGCTGGCGTTCACGGCGCTGGCCGCTGACGCTGCGCGCAACGCCGCTTCCTTCAAGCCACCGCCCGCAGGCACGAGACCCACGCCGACTTCCACCAGCCCCATATAGCTTTCGATATGGGCAACACGCTTGGCCGAATGCAGCGCGAGTTCGCAACCGCCGCCGAGCGCAATGCCGGACACAGCAGCAACGACCGGTACGCTTGCATACTTCACGCGCAACATGCCTTGCTGGAAGCCCTTCACGAACGGTTCGATACCCTTAGCACCGCCCATCATGAACGCGGGCATCGCCTCTTCAAGGTTCGCGCCGGCCGAGAACGCGCCGCCCGGATTGCCGAGTTTCAATGCGGACGTTTGCCAGATCACGACGCCCTTGTAATCGGCTTCGGCGAGTTCGATCGCTTTTGTCAGGCCTTCGATCACCGACGGTCCAATCGTGTTCATCTTGCTTTTGAACGACACGATCACGACATCGTCTTCGCCCGCGCGGTCATCGACCCAGGCGCGCACGGCATCGGTTTCGAACAGCGTCTTGCCGTAAGTTTTCGGATCGACACCCGCCTCACCGATCAGCGGTGCGCGGAAAACCTGCTTCTTGTAGACGTCGAGCGATGAACGCGGGCTGAACTTCGCCGCTGCAGCCGACCACGATCCTTCAGCCGTATGCACGCCGCCTTTCTCGGCCACGGGACCGTCGAAGACCCACGAAGGCAGCGGCGCGTTCGACAACGCCTTGCCTGCATCGATATCTTCCTTCACCCACTGCGCCACTTGCGTCCAGCCAGCCGCTTGCCAGCCTTCGAACGGGCCTTCGTTCCAGCCGAAACCCCAACGGATGGCGAGATCGATATCGCGCGCATTGTCCGCAACGGACTCAAGATGCACGCCGATGTAATGGAACACATCGCGGAAAATCGACCACAGGAATTGCGCTTGCGGGTGCTGCGATTCGCGCAGCAGCTTCAGGCGTTCTGCCGGCGGACGCTTCAGGATGCGGCCGACGAGTTCATCCGCCTTGCCGCCGCCATCGACGTACGTTCCCGTCTTCGGGTCCAGCACCTTGATTGCCTTGCCTTCTTTCTTGTAGAAGCCGGCGCCCGACTTTTGTCCCAACGCACCGTTCTTCACCAGGCCGGCGAGCACAGCCGGCGTTTCGTACAGCGCGAAGAAAGGATCGTCAGGCAGGTTGTCCTGCATCGTCTTGATGACGTGCGCCATGGTGTCGAGACCGACAACATCGGCCGTGCGGAACGTCGCTGATTTCGCGCGGCCCAGACGTGCGCCGGTGAGGTCATCGACTTCATCGAAACGCAGTCCGAACTTCTCGGCTTCGGCAATCACCGCGAGAATCGAAAACACGCCCACACGATTCGCGATGAAATTCGGCGTGTCCTTTGCCCGCACGACGCCCTTGCCCACCACGCTCGTCAGGAACGTTTCGAGCTGGTCGAGGATTTGGGGTTGCGTGGTATCGGTCGGGATCAGTTCGACCAGATGCATGTAGCGCGGCGGATTGAAAAAGTGCACGCCGCAGAAACGCGCTTTGAGTTCGTCCGAAAAACCCTTCGACAACTCCGTGATCGACAGTCCCGACGTATTCGTCGCGAAAATCGCCTTCTCACCGATATACGGCGACACCTTCTTATAAAGATCGTGCTTCCAGTCCATGCGCTCGGCAATCGCTTCGATCACGAGATCGCATTCCTTTAGCTTCTCGATGTCGTCGTCGTAATTCGCGGGCTGGATGTATTGCGCGTCGTCCTTCACGCCGAACGGCGCGGGCGACAGCTTCTTCAAATTCTCGATCGCTTTCAACGCGATGCCGTTCTTCGGACCTTCTTTAGCCGGCAGGTCGAACAGCAGGACTGGCACCTGGGCGTTGATCAGGTGCGCAGCGATCTGCGCGCCCATCACGCCGGCGCCAAGTACGGCCACCTTGCGTATGTTCAGATTGCTCACGTTGTGTCTCCGGGAGAGGTATTCGAAAAGACGATGCGCTACGTCTTTCAAAGACGTAGCGCAGTGCAAAGGAGGCCTAGAACAAGGCTTCGTCGTAGTCCATCAGTGTCTTCGATCCGGCGCGCGCGGCGCGAATCGTCGATGCCGTTTCAGCCAGCAATTTGGCGAAGTAGAACCGCGCGGTGGCGAGCTTCGCTTTGTAGAACGGATCGCCTGCGGCTTCCTTGTCCAGCGCGATACGTGCCATGCGCGCCCAGAAGTACGAGAACACCAGATGCCCGACAGTACGCATATAAGGCACGGCAGCGGCGCCGACTTCGTCCGGATTCTGCATCGCCTTCATGCCGATTTCCATGGTCAGCTTCTGCACCTTGTCGCCAATGTCGGCGAGCGGGTTGACGAACTCCTGCATCTCCGGCTTCACGCCTTCTTCTTCCACGAAGTCGGTCACGAGCTTGCCGAACTTCTTCAGCTTCGCGCCCATGTCGCCGAGAATCTTGCGGCCGAGCAGGTCCAGAGCCTGAATCGAATTCGTGCCTTCATAGATCATGTTGATGCGGGCATCGCGCACGTATTGCTCCATGCCCCACTCGGCGATGAAACCATGGCCGCCGTAGATCTGCATACCCATGTTGGTGCCTTCGAACGCGTTGTCCGTCAGGAACGCCTTGATCACCGGTGTGAGCAGCGCGACGAGATCGGCGGCGTCTTTGCGCGCGGCTTCATCGGCGTGGGACAGTTCTTTATCGATGTTCAGCGCAGCCCAGTACGTGAACGCGCGGCCCGCTTCCGCGTAGGCCTTTTGCGTGAGCAACATGCGGCGAACATCCGGATGCACGATGATCGGATCAGCCGCTTTCTCCGGCGCTTTCGGCCCGGTCAGCGAACGCATTTGCAGGCGTTCCTTCGCGTACACGAGCGAGTTCTGATACGCGATTTCCGTCAGTCCCAGCCCTTGCATGCCAACGCCCAGACGCGCTGCGTTCATCATCACGAACATGGCGTTCAAGCCCTTGTTCGGCTCACCGACAAGCCAGCCCTGTGCCGAGTCCAGATTGATCACGCACGTGGAGTTACCGTGAATGCCCATCTTGTGTTCGATGGAACCGCACTTCACGCCATTGCGTTCACCAGGAGCGCCTGCGTCAGTCGGAATGAACTTCGGCACGATGAAGAGCGAGATGCCCTTCGTGCCGATCGGCGCACCTGGCAGACGAGCCAACACGAGATGGACGATGTTCTCGGCCATGTCATGTTCGCCGCTGGAGATGAAGATCTTCGTGCCGCTGATGGCGTACGAACCATCGCTGTTCGGTTCGGCCTTCGTGCGCAGCATTCCCAGGTCCGTGCCGCAATGCGGCTCGGTCAGGCACATGGTGCCGGTCCAGGTGCCGTCCACGAGTTTAGGCAAGTACGTCTTCTGCAACTCGGGCGCGCCATGCGCGTGAACGCATTCGTACGCGCCATGCGACAAGCCGGGGTACATCGTCCAGGCCTGGTTCGCCGAATTCAGCATTTCGAACAGTGCGTTGTTCACGAACGCGGGCAAGCCCTGACCGCCGTATTCCGGATCGCAACCCAATGCCGGCCAGCCCGCTTCCACGTATTGCTTGTAGGCTTCCTTGAATCCTGCCGGCGTGCGCACGACGCCATCGCCTTCATACGTGCAGCCTTCGCTGTCGCCAATCTGGTTCAGCGGAAAAAGCACCTCGGCGCAAAACTTGCCGGCTTCTTCGAGAACCTGATTGATGGTATCGGCGTCGAGGTCGGCATGCTTCGGCATGTTCTTGACCTCGGCTTCCACATTGAGCAATTCGTGCAAGACAAATTGCATGTCACGCAGCGGCGCTGTGTACTGTCCCATTTTTCTTCTCCAAGTGTCCAGGAAGCTTGGGCCTTGGTCGCCGCCGAATCTGCTTTACAGCATGCCTTCCGCTGATCCGCCCGACGCCTATTGGCCGTTGCTTTGATACGAAACAATCGTTTTTTCCAGCGCGTCCCGTGTCAGTTGCACCGCCTCCGGCAAGTGCAGGAAACGCGCGTCATGATGCAGGCCGAGCGTGAAGCTGTAGAGTTCAAACAGCATCAATGCGGGATCTGTGTCTGCCCGCAAATGCCCTTCGTCTTGCGCCTGTTTGATCGCACGCGTGAGCGCCGCTCGCCAGGTGGTCACGCTATGTACAAGTTGCTCGCGGACCGCACTGTCGGCGCGATCGTCGTACTCCACCGCGCCGCTGATGTAGATACAGCCCGTTGTCACTTCCTCGATGCGCTTTTCCATCCAGCGCGCCAGCATTGCGCGCAAGCGCGGCAACCCGCGCGCTTCGCGCAGGCTCGGATAGAACACTTCATCTTCAAAGCGACGGTGGTATTCCTTCACCACCTCCACTTGCAGATCCTCGCGCGAGCCGAAATGCGCAAACACACCGCTCTTGCTCATTTGCATTCGTTCGGCCAGCAAGCCGATCGTCAAACCCTCAAGTCCGTCGCGGCTTGCCAGGTCCAGCGCAGCATCGAGGATCGCGACGCGTGTCTGTTCGCCTTTTCGCATGATCTTTACCGTTTTCATTGAATCGAAATAAAATCGAACGGCCGTACTATTGTTATAGCTAGCCGTTCATGAAACAAGCTTTTTTTTAGAAAACCGGGTCTAACTTCTGGCCACAGCCATCGGCCGAGTCCTAGTTTGTCCCGGTTTGTGGGCGGACAGCCAGTCGGGCCTGCCCGGGTTTGACCGCGCGGCGTTTTCACCACCTCAATCGTAGCGACCGATGGTGAGCATTTTCATCATCGTGCGATACGCGTTGTACGCGAGCCAGTTAAGCAGACGCTCACCAACGGGACGCGCCGCGTATTGCTCGATGGTAATCGGGCGGCCGTCGTGGAAGGCGGCCAGGATTGCGTCCCGCAGCTTCACGATCTCGTTTTCGTGATTCACCAGCACCATGTTCGCCTCATTGTTCAGCACGAGGCTCAATGCGTCCAGATTCGACGATCCAACCGTAGCCCAATTCTCGTCCACCACGGCCACCTTGCCGTGCAGGATGGTTTTCTCGTATTCCGCAATCCGCACGCCGTACTTCAGAAGATTGTGATACAGGAACGGCGTGGCGTAATCGAGCGCGACAAACTCCTTTCTCCCGATCACCAGTGTGACGCGCACGCCACGCTGCGCTGCGCGCGCCAGCGCGCGGCGCAGCTTGCGCCCCGGCATGAAATACGGATTCGCCAGCATCACCTCTTCTTCTGCGTGCGAAATCGCGGCGAGATACGCCTTCTCGATTGCTCGCCGGTTAAGCAGGTTGTCACGGGCGACAAACGCCACGCACGGCTGATCGACAGCGTGGATCAGGCCCCGCCGCGCTCGCAGGCGTGCCCGCAATGCGCGCCGGTTCGTTCTCACCGATGCACCCGGCGCAGGTTGCTGATCCTGTGGCCGCGGCGGCAACGGCTTCACGCCGAGGCGAATCCGTTGCCACTGGAGATCGAAGGCTTCGCGCACGTCCTTGACCACCGGCCCTTGCGCTTCCAGCGCAAAGTCCCAGCGCGGGTGATCGAGATGGACGCCGTTCTGCTCGAAGTCATCGACAATATTGATGCCCCCGCAGAACGCAATGTGGTGATCGATGACCACCAGCTTACGATGCGTCCGCGAAAATCCAAGCTGTCCGAACAGATGCGGGTTGTACACGCGATGTTCGACGTTCGCCTGAGCCCATTCATCGAAGAGGGGCAGTTTTGCGGTGCCTATGCCGTCCGTGATCACGCGTACGTGCACGCCGCGCCGGGCCGCGTTCATCAGCGCGGTGGAAAGGGCGCGGCCGGCGGCATCGTCGCAGAAGATGTAGGTCTCGAGCGAGACGTCGTGCTTCGCCGCGTCGATGCGTTCAATCAGCGCCGGGAAATATTCCACGCCGGATTTGAACAGCTGCACCGTGTTGTTGATGGTGAAGCACAGCCGTACCGGGCGACGTCCGGCAAACAGGGCTAGCTTGAGTCGGGCGAACCGCCGTTTGGGCGTGCCGAAACCGATCACCGGTTGTGCTCCGCGAGACGCTCGGGCAATTGCAGGATCGCCTCACGATTCGACGATGAAAAACACTTTGCCGCCGCCTCACGGAGCGGCAGCCAGAGAAACGCGGTGTGCTCGCGAGGCGCGAGCTTCACCTCCGCGCAATGCGGAACGAGCAGGCTGAACTGATGCTCGACGTTGCGCACGATGCCTTCTGCATAGCGATGCCGCCATTCGGGATAGATGTCGTATTCAATCTGGTGATGCCAGTCGAGCAGCGAGCGTTCCGGTACGCCTGGACTGCCGACCACGATGCCGGTTTCCTCGGCAACTTCGCGCGCCGCCGTCAGGGCCAGCGGTTCATCGATGTGATCTTTCGAGCCCGTCACGGATTGCCAGAAACCCGGCCGGTCGAAGCGCTCGATGACAAGCACCTCCATTTCAGGCGTATGGATGACAACCAGGACAGACTCGGGAATTTTCGGCGGTTTGGACATGGTGGAAACGTTGCGGCCTTTCGAAGAGGCTGGCCGAAGAATGTAACCTAAAAACGGCGAAAGGCGCACTCGGCGGCGGTTTCGTTTCGGATGTTGCAAATGGGTCACGGGTCGGAGGGCGTGGCCTTGATCAGGACGCTACCGGCCCATCGGTTCGATGCCGTTTTAGATAAATTGCTGCTTCCGTCAAAAATTGTCGCGAAGCCCGCTTTTCGAGGCCGCGGCGTTATCGTTTTGAGCTTTATTCGGTACTCCCAGCCGAACTGAGGGACGAGAAATGAAACGCAATCTATTCGCGGAATTGATGGAAGGAGTCACCAGGTTAGTTGTTCAGCGCGAAGCTGAGGTACCGGTGCGCAAAGTCGAGACGGACGTTCTGTCGGTAGCGGGTGTTTCGGCCGAGGAGATCAGCGCTCAAACCGAAGCGTTCATCTCAGATACCCCATAAAACGAAAAAGGCGCCTGCGGCGCCTTTTTCGTTTCACACGTTGTTACTGGTTACGCTTACTGCGGCTTCGGTTCCGGCGCACGCAAACGAATATGCAGTTCTTTCAACTGCTTTTCGTCCACTTCGCTCGGCGCTTGCGTCAGCAAATCCGTCGCGCGCTGCGTCTTCGGGAACGCGATCACGTCGCGGATGGAATCGGCGCCCGCCATCATTGTGACGATCCGGTCCAGCCCAAACGCAATGCCACCGTGCGGCGGCGCGCCGTACTGCAGTGCGTCGAGCAGGAAGCCGAACTTGATACGCGCTTCCTCAGCGCCGATCTTGAGCGCGCGGAACACCTTGCTCTGCACTTCTTCCTGATAAATCCGCACCGATCCGCCACCGATTTCCCAGCCGTTCAGCACCATGTCGTATGCCTTCGCGAGGCAGCGGCCCGGGTCGGTTTCCAGATATTCCAGATGCTCGTCCTTCGGGCTCGTGAACGGGTGATGCGCGGCCACGTAGCGGTTGTCTTCCTCATCGAATTCGAACATGGGGAAGTCAGTCACCCACAGCGGCTTCCAGCCCGCTTCGAACAAGCCATTCGCGCGGCCGAATTCCGAATGACCGATCTTCAGACGCAACGCGCCCAGGCTGTCGTTCACCACTTTCGAACGATCCGCCGCGAAGAAAATGATGTCGCCGTTCTGCGCGCCGGTGCGCTCGATGATCGCGGTGATCGATGCATCGTGCAGGTTCTTCACGATCGGGCTTTGCAAGCCGTCGCGGCCCTTCGCGATGTCATTCACCTTGATCCAGGCCAGGCCCTTCGCGCCGTAGATGCGCACGAATTCCGTGTAGCTGTCGATCTCGCTACGCGACATCTCGCCGCCACGCGGCACGCGGATCGCCGCCACGCGGCCGTCCTTCGAATTGGCCGGCGTGCTGAAGACCTTGAAATCGACGTCGCGAACCGCGTCCGTCAGGTCCGTGAATTCCAGCTTCACGCGCAAATCCGGCTTGTCCGAGCCGAAACGGCGCATGGCTTCCGAATACAGCATGACCGGGAATTTCTCGTCCAGCGAGACGCTGATGGTCTCCTTGAAGACGTGACGAATCATCGCTTCGAACAGATCGCGGATTTCCTGTTCCGTCAAAAACGACGTTTCACAGTCGATCTGCGTGAATTCCGGCTGACGATCGGCGCGCAGGTCTTCGTCGCGGAAACATTTCACGATCTGGTAGTAGCGATCAAAGTTCGCCACCATCAGCAATTGTTTGAACAATTGCGGCGACTGCGGCAGCGCGAAGAACTGACCCGGGTTCGTGCGCGACGGCACCAGGTAATCGCGCGCACCTTCCGGCGTGCTCTTGGTGAGCATCGGCGTTTCAATATCGATAAAACCCTGCGCGTCCAGGTACTTGCGCACTTCGATAGCCACGCGGTAACGCAACCGCAGGTTCTGCTGCATCTGCGGACGGCGCAGGTCGAGCACGCGATGCGTGAGGCGCGTGGTTTCGGAGAGGTTGTCGTCGTCGAGCTGGAACGGCGGCGTCACCGACGGGTTCAGCACATTGATCTCATGGCACAGCACTTCAATCTTGCCGCTCGTCAGCCCGGCGTTCGCCGTGCCTTCCGGGCGACCACGCACCAGGCCCTTCACCTGTACGCAAAACTCGCCGCGCACGCCTTCGGCGATCTTGAACATTTCAGCGCGATCCGGATCGCATACGACCTGCACGAGGCCCTCGCGGTCGCGCAAATCGATAAAAATAACGCCGCCATGGTCGCGCCGGCGATGTACCCAGCCGCACAGCGAAACGCTTTGGCCCAGCAGAGCTTCGGTCACCAGACCGCAGTATTCAGATCTCATCGACATGATGTTGTGTCTTTCGTTATTCATTGATCAACGGTGCGCGCGCACAAGCCCAAAGCGTTGTTCGCGGCGCGCCGGCATTACAGCGGCGGATCGACGGGGCGGCGCGGCGCGGCCTGCGCTTGCGGCATGGACGGCGCGACTACTCCCATCGATACGATGTACTTCAACGCAGCATCGACGGACATGTCGAGCTCGATGACTTCGCTTTTCGGCACCATCAGGAAGAATCCCGAGGTGGGATTCGGCGTGGTCGGCACATAGACGCTCACATGTTCTTCAGTCAGGTGATTGACTACGTCGCCGCCGGGAATGCCCGTCAGGAAACCGATGGTGTAGGACCCCGAATGCGGGTAACGGATCAGCAGTGCCTTGCGGAACGCGTTGCCGCTGCTGGAGAGCAACGTGTCCGACACTTGTTTAACGCTGGTATACAGCGGTCCGACCACGGGAATGTGACGCACGATCACATTCCACCACTCGACCAGTTTCTGGCCGACGAAGTTCTGCGTGAGCAAGCCCACGACAAAAATGAAGGCGAGCGTCAGCACAGCGCCGAGGCCCGGCAGATGGAAGCCGAAGACCCGCTCGGGTTGCCAGGATTCCGGCAGCAGCAGGAGCGTCTGATCCATGGTCCCGATCACGAGCCCGATCACCCACAGCGTGATGGCGAGCGGAACCAGCACCAGCAGGCCGGTTGCGAACACGGATTTCAACGTAGTCTTTTTGGTCGTCATTTACACAGCCGGAAGGCCGCCCCGCTTGGGCTTTCACGGTTTGGCTGGTTCGCCGCCCGGCACACATTCATGGCTTCGGGCGGTCATCTTCTTGCGTGCGATCGGACAGATCGAGCAGGTCGTGCAACTGAGCGTGCTTGCGGCATGGGTCGGACAAGATTGCTTCCAGCTTCGCATGACGCACAAGCGACGAGCGTCAATTCGATGCAGGTGACGCCGGTTTGCTCGATGACGCCGCAGCCGACGTCGTGCTACCTGCCGCTGGCGCGCTTGCAGTGGCCGAATCGGTCTTCGACGATTGATTGCCCGAATCCTTGCCCGACTCTTTACTCGAATTACTCGAATCCGATCCGCCGTCGCTTTTCGTTTCGGCTTTGGCGCCCTCTTCCTTCTTGCCACCCTCGTCTTTCTTGGCAGCAGAGGCGCCGTTGTTGCCACCGCGGAAGTCGGTTACGTACCACCCGGAACCCTTCAACTGGAAGCCGGCCGCGGTAACCTGCTTGGCGAATGTTTCCTTCCCGCACTGCGGGCACTGGGTGAGCGGTGCATCGCTCATTTTCTGGAGCGCGTCTTTTTCGAAGCCGCAGGACTCGCAGCGGTACGCGTAGATCGGCATGTCACTCTTCCTACGATTAACGTTTCGGCGCTTGCAAAGCCTTGAATTATAGCCGCAAACCATCGGCCAACCCCTAATTTTGGGCCTGCAGGCTTAGGTTTCAAGGGGATGCGGCAGGTTTGCGCAGGTTTCTTTTGCCGAAACCCAAGGTATGCAACTGCCGCCGATCGATGCAAGTACGGGGTATATCAGACGGTTGTCAGCCGCCGCAGGCGACGCCCTGGATACGGTGGATTCAGGCAGCGGGGTTAGCTTCCGGTGCGCGCCGACGCCAGGTAAGCCAGCGTTCGCGTCCGGCGAAGACGTCAATGGATCCGGTTACCTCATGCTCTTCCACGAGTTCGAAATAGGGCGTGAGCAACGCATCGAGCGCGCCTCGCTCAATGCCAAACGGCGGCCCCTTGGGCGTCTCGCCGAGGAAATAGAAACCCGCCAGCAACGCGCCGGGCCGCAGCAATTCGGCCATGCGAACGGCGTAGTCCTGCCATCGGTCGCGCGGCAATGCGCACAGGAACGCGCGCTCATAAATCCAGCTCGCTTCAAACGGCGGCTTGTATGCAAAGAAATCGGCTTGTTCAACCACGCCGGCGCGTTCGCCCAATTGTTCACGCGCCGCTGCAACAGCGCTTGGCGAGAAATCGATAGCCCTGACCGTCCAGTTTTCCTCGGCAAGCCATAGCGCTTCGTACGCGCTGCCGCAGCCGGGGATCAGGACGTTCGCCGAGGCGTTCCGGTGCTTGAGGGCAAACGCCTTGAACGCTTCCGGCACGCCTGCCTGATCCCAAGGTGTAAAGCGCTGGTCGAAGCGCTCATTCCAGAACTCGGGGGAATTCGGGTCACGCGTGTCGAAGCTGGGAGGCACAGAAGGCACAGCGGGTTTGCGAGTGTCGATCATGGCGCCCTCAACCTCCGTATGCCAACACTTGCCAGAACTGGGCAATCACCGCGCCCGCGCCCACCGCCAGCCCGAATATCAGCAACGCTTGCAACAAGCGATTCGTGCGTTTCTGCTCGAGCAGGATCATGCGCATCAGTTCATCATTGCCACCGCCCGGTTGATCATGACGGTCGGCCAGCACCTGATGGATCAGCCGCGGCAGTTGCGGCAACGTCTTGCTCCATTGCGGCGCTTCCAGTTTCAGCCTTTCGTACCAGCCCCGCCAGCCGACCTGCTCGTTCATCCAGCGTTCGAGATACGGCTTGGCGGTCTTCCACAGATCGAGTTCAGGATCGAGCGAGCGGCCGAGTCCTTCCACGTTCAGCATCGTTTTCTGCAGGAGGACGAGCTGCGGCTGAATCTCGACGTTGAAGCGGCGCGAAGTGGAAAAGAGCCGCATCAGCACCTGACCCAGCGAGATATCCTTCAACGCCCGGTCGAAGTACGGTTCACAGACGGCGCGGATAGCGCTTTCCAGCTCTTCGACACGCGTGCTCGGCGGCACCCAGCCCGACTCCAGATGCAGCGTGGCTACACGGTGATAGTCGCGCTTGAAGAACGCCAGGAAATTCTGTGCCAGATAGTTTTTATCGAAGTCGGACAACGCGCCGACAATCCCGAAGTCCAGCGCGATATAGCGCCCGAACGTCTCTTCCGCGAGACTCACCTGGATGTTGCCGGGATGCATGTCGGCGTGGAAAAACCCGTCGCGAAATACCTGCGTGAAGAATATCTCGACGCCTTCCTGCGCCAGTTTCGGGATATCCACGCCGGCCGCTCGCAGCACTTCCACCTGGCTGATCGGCACGCCGACCATGCGCTCCATCACCAGCACCGAGGGCGCTGAATAGTCCCAATACATCTCGGGCACCATCAGCAAATCGAGGCCTGCGAAATTGCGCCGCAACTGGCTGCCGTTCGCAGCCTCGCGCATCAGGTCGAGTTCGTCGTGAAGATATTTATCGAACTCGGCGACCACTTCGCGCGGCTTCAGCCGCTTGCCGTCCGCCCACAACCGCTCGGTCCAGTATGCAATGTCGCGCAGCAACGCGAGATCCGAGTCGATCACTGGCAGCATGTTTGGCCGCAACACCTTCACCGCCACCGCTTTGCCAGCATGGCCGCCGGTCTTGATCTTGGCGAAGTGCACCTGCGCGATTGATGCGCTCGCCACCGGCACACGCTCGAAGTCGTCGAACAAAACGTCGATGGGTGAACCCAGCGACTTCTCCACGATGGCGATAGCGACGTCCGAATCGAACGGCGGCACTTGATCCTGCAGCTTGGCGAGTTCGTTCGCTATATCGACGGGGAGCAAATCGCGCCGCGTTGACAGCACCTGCCCGAACTTGACGAAAATTGGCCCGAGGCTTTCGAGCGCGAGGCGCAACCGCACCCCGCGTGGGACGTCGAACTTGCGGCCGAACGTGGTGACGCGCATGAGCAGGCGGACACGCCGGTCCTGGATGCCGCTCATCACCAGTTCGTCGAGCCCGAATCTCACTACGGTAAAAAAGATCTTGAGGAAACGCAGAAGACGCATGGTTCAGCCCATTACTTGCTCGTGCCGCGCGCTGACGCGGCGCCGGACGCTGACGCGCCTCGGGCTTCGGCTTTTTGTTCGAGTCGCTCGATGCGCTTTTCGACGCGCGCGAGCGCATCCCGGGCTACCGACAGTTCGTCATTGAACGTGTCGAGGGCGCTGCGGCGCACGAGTTGAGGTTGTTCGTCGAGCAGGTATTCGGCTACCGATTCAAGCAGGTTCCGTCCCGAGCGGCGCGCCTGTTCACCCGCCTTGCGAACAGTCGAGCCTATCCGATGAGCCGGGCCGTCGCCAATCACGCGGGCCAGATCTTCTTCGGGCTCCCAGCGCAGATGTTCGGCCAGCTTCGCGATCGTGGTCGCGAACTCCGCATCGCCTTCTATGCGGACGTGTTTCATAACAGCGGCCTGTCCCCCTTGCAGGAACGCGGGAACGGCGTCGGCGGGGATGGTAAGGGTCACGTCGAAAGTGCGCGCTTCGGTTTCGTCGACAGCGGCAATCAGCCCGTCCGGCTGGACCATCAGCAACAGCGAAAACGGTGAGAGCGCCAGCCGCGCGGTCTTGCCGGCGTAGGGCGTGAGACGCTCGCGCGCCCAGGATTCGCGCGCGAGCACGTGGTTCACAGCAGCCGCGAACGCTTTCGATGCGGTTCTGGCTGCGGCCTGAGTGGCAGAAGGTACTGCTGGGGGGGCAAATTCGTCTGCGTGCGTCATCGGCTCTGAGATGAAAAAACCCGCGCAAGCGGTCACTCGCGCGGGTTTCTATTCTACCTTTGCAACCGGCGTTATCGTTTGGCCCCCGGTACCGCGAACATCGCGTTAGCCCTAAGGCCTACCCTCCAACGCCCGGATGACCGGCCTTTCAGCCCGCCATGCGACCAATTAGCTGACCTGCTGAATCCCGGCCAGCAACCAGCCTTCATTGCCGTATTTCTGTTTCGACAGGTTCCAGATCTCGATGAACGGCTCGGCAGCCGCACCTTCCGTTTCGCGAATCAGGCCGTGGAAACGCACGCTTGCAAGGCTTTCCGTGCCGCGCTCCTCAACGCCCAGGATGTCGGCGTTAAGTTGCACGACGTCGGTGCGGTTCGGCTGCGTACCGCGTGCATCGATGTCCAGCTTCACTTCCGCGAACATTTCCGGCGTGGTGAATTCGCGGATGTCGTTGGAGTTGCCGCGGTCCCATGCATCCTGCAAGCGCACGAAATAAACCTTCGCGTTACGCACGAACGCTTCGCTGTCGAAGCCCGCGGGCACGTCGACGTGAGGTGCGGCCTCGACCGTGTTCGCACTGCCCAGCGCAGCAGCGGACGGACCATAACCACCCGATGCTGGCGACGGCGCGTAACCGGGTTCATATCCGGTACGTGCCGACCCGCCGAACGGCGAACCCGCGCCGCCGGCCGCATACGCCGGCGTATTGGCGTTTTTCCTGCGGTTCATGATGAAGCGGAACAGCATCACAGCGGCCATGACGATCAACGCGATCATGATCATGTTCGCCATTGCACCGGCGAACGCGCCGCCAAGGCCGAAGTGCGACAGCAGCGCGGCGATGCCAAGACCTGCGGCGAGACCGGCGAGCGGACCCATCCAGCGGTTACGCGCCGGCTGCGCGGCCGCGGCGGCAGGTGCCGCTGCCGGTGCGGCACGCTGGGCATTGCCGGCCTGGCTCGGCTGCATGGACTGCGAGGGCGGCGTGGCTTGATTTTGCTGGGCTGCGGACGTTGATTGACGGCCCATGCTGCGGCCGCCACCCATGCGCCGCGCCTCTGCATCTTCAGCGATCAAAGCACCGGCCATGATTACGCCAGCCAGCGCAACAACCCCGGCTTTCCTGAAAAATGACTTCAGGAAACCCCGAGTTTGGGGTAAGCGCGAATCGGACATTTCGAATCCTTCTAAAAGTGGAACACTAAAATTTGGTCCCGACGTGTAACGCTACCACGCCACCTGACAAATTGTAATATTCGACTCGATCCAATCCCGCGCGTTCCATCATTATTTTTAAGGTTTCCTGATCCGGATGCATCCGGATCGACTCCGCGAGATACCGATAGCTATCTGCATCTTTCGCGAATTTGTCGCCAAGCCACGGCAAAAACTTGAAACTGTAGAGATCGTACGCTTTCTTTAACGGCTCCCATACTTTCGAAAACTCCAGGACCAGGACGCGGCCACCCGGCTTCAATACCCGGTACATTTCCGCTAACGCACCATCTTTGTGCGTCATATTACGAAGTCCAAAGGCAACTGTAATGATATCGAAATAATTGTCCGGGAACGGAATTTTCTCCGCGTCGCAGATCAGGGTGGGGGTGATCACACCCCGGTCGATCAGGCGATCGCGCCCGACGCGCAGCATCGATTCATTGATATCCGTGTGCCAGACCTCGCCTTTTTCACCCGCCTGTTTCGCGAACGCTTTCGCCAGATCGCCCGTCCCGCCTGCCAGGTCGAGGACTTTGTAGCCTGGGCGAACCTTCGCCTGGCCGATTGCGAAGAACTTCCACGCGCGATGCAGCCCGCCCGACATCAGGTCGTTCATCAAGTCGTAATTGCTTGCGACCGAATCGAAAACGCCCGCCACCTTCTTCGCTTTTTCCTGTTCGTCGACCGTTTCAAAACCGAAGTGGGTCTTGCTCATCGCGTTCGTCCTTAATTTGTTCGTGTTGTTTGGCCGCGCCTTGATATGGGCTTTCGGCCGGTTGCAGCGGCAAATTGCCGCTGCAAGGTGAAAAACAGTTAATGGCGGTGGCCGCCGGACGCTTTTGGCGTCATTGGCGCATCGCGGTCGATGCCTGCCGCTTCCAGTTTGGCGAGATAGTCTGCCCAGAGTTCATCCTGGCGGACCGCAAGGTCGTGGAGAATGTCCCAGGAATAGAGACCGGTATTGTGGCCATCGGAGAAAACGAGCTGCAACGCGTAGTGGCCGACCGGCTCAATCGCCTGGATCAGCACGTCGCGCTTGCCCGTTTGCAACGTTTCCTGTCCCGGGCCGTGACCCTGCACCTCCGCCGAGGGCGAATATACGCGCAATAGCTCGAACGGGATCCGATACGTCTGATCGTTCGCATACTGCAGTTCGAGGGCGCGCGTTTTCGAATGCACGACAATTCCCGTCGGAATCGGCGTTTGTTTGGTGAGTCCGCTCATGGTGAGCCTTTATTGAATCAGGTGGTCAGTTAGCCCGGGACGAAGGGTCAGCCGAACGCCAGCGCCATCTCGGCGCGCACTGCTTCGCGCAGCAGCGTGGCCTGCGCCCGGCGATTCGACAGCAGCGCCTGGGACACCGTGCGCTGGCGCGGCGCCCAAATGGGAAGCGGGAAACGGGAATCGTTGGAGTGGCGCGGAATGACGTGCCAATGAACGTGCGGAACCTGGTTGCCGAGGCTCGCCAGATTGATCTTCGCCGGCGCGATCACTCGCCGGATTGCGCGTTCCACGCCGTTCACCGCCGTCATCACCTTGAGGCGGGCGGCGTTGTCGAGATCGGACATCTCCGCCACGTGCGCATGCCAGATCACGCGGCAAAAACCCGGCCACTCGGGCTCATCGGCGAGGACGACGCGCACCGCGTCGTCCGACCACAAGACCTCGCCGCCGTCTTCACGGCAAAAGACACAGTCCATCATTTTCCTCTAGCGAAACAACCCCGATTCCGCTATTACACCAGCACGCGCTCGATACCGCCATCGTTAGCGCGCGCCACGTAGTCTTCCATCCAGCTCGCGCCGAGTACCTTGCGGGCAATTTCCACGACGATGTAATCCGCCTCCATGTTCGCGTCCTCGTTATAGCGCGACAAACCTTGCAAGCAGGACGGGCAGCTCGTGAGGATCTTGACGTCGGTTCCGGCGGATTGAGCGCCATCGCCTGCTTTTAGCACTGAACCCGGCGCAGCACCCGCCGTTCCCGCCGACGCGTTCGCCAGATTGACGCCGTTCGCGCCCGTTTCAGCCAGCAGCGGAATGTCGCGGAGCTTGGCTGCGCCCTTGCGGATTTCCTCTTCCTTGCGAAAGCGCACTTGCGTCGAAATGTCCGGCCGCGTGACTGCGAGCGTGCCCGATTCGCCACAGCATCGGTCATTCTTCTCGATCTTGTAGCCATCGTGTGCCGAACCCATGAGTTCGTTCACGAGCTTGACCGGGTCCATCGTCTTGATCGGCGAGTGGCAGGGGTCGTGATACATGTAGCGCGTGCCCGTCACGCCTTCCAGCCTGATGTTCTTTTCCAGCAGGAATTCGTGGATATCGATAATCCGGCAGCCCGGGAAGATCTTCTCGAATTCATACCCGGCCAGTTGGTCGTAGCAAGTCCCGCAGGACACCACTACCGTCTTGATATCGAGATAGTTCAGCGTATTGGCCACGCGGTGGAACAACACACGGTTATCCGTGACGATCTTCTCGGCTTTATCGAATTGTCCCGCGCCGCGTTGCGGATATCCGCAGCACAGGTAGCCCGGAGGCAACACCGTCTGCACGCCGGCTTCCCACAACATGGCTTGCGTGGCGAGGCCGACTTGCGAGAACAAGCGCTCCGAGCCGCAACCCGGGAAGTAGAAGACCGCTTCCGTATCCGATGTCGTGGTCTTCGGGTTGCGGATAATCGGGACAATCTTGTTGTCTTCGATATCCAGCAACGCCCGCGCAGTCTTCTTCGGCAAGTTGCCAGGCATCTTCTTGTTCATGAAGTGGATGACCTGCTGCGTCACCGCCGGCTTGCCGACCGTTGCCGGTGGTTTCGCCGTCTGCTTCTTCGCAAACTTCTTCAGCACTTCGTTGCCGAGGCGCTGCGCCTTGTAGCCGACGCCCATCATCGCCGTGCGGGCGAGGTTGATGGTCTGCGGATTGGTGGCGTTCAGGAAGAACATGCCGGCCGCGTTGCCGGCGTTGAACTTCTTCTTGCCCATCTTGCGCAGCAGGTTGCGCATGTTCATGGTGACATCGCCGAAATCGATCTTCACCGGGCACGGCGTCACGCACTTGTGGCAGACGGTGCAGTGATCGGCGACGTCATTGAATTCGTCCCAATGCTTGATGGATACCCCTCGGCGCGTCTGCTCTTCATACAAGAACGCTTCGACCAGCAGCGAGGTCGCAAGGATCTTGTTGCGCGGGCTGTAGAGCAGGTTGGCGCGCGGCACGTGGGTCGCGCAGACCGGCTTGCACTTGCCGCAACGCAGGCAGTCCTTGATCGAATCCGCGATCGCGCCAATATCCGACTGCTGCATGATCAGCGATTCATAGCCCATCAAGCCAAAGCTCGGCGTGTAGGCATTGCGCAAATCGGCGCCCGCCAGCAGCTTGCCAGCGTTGAAACGGCCTTGCGGATCGACGCGTTGTTTGTACTCTCGGAACTCGGCGATCTCGTCTTCCGTCAGGAATTCCAGCTTCGTGATGCCGATGCCATGTTCGCCCGAGATCACGCCATCAAGGTCGCGCGCCAGCTTCATGATCCGTGCGACCGCGACGTGCGCGTCCTGCAGCATCTCGTAGTTATCGGAGTTGACGGGGATGTTGGTGTGGACGTTGCCGTCGCCCGCGTGCATGTGCAGCGCGACGAAAACGCGGCCACGCAGCACCGTCTTGTGGATGTTCTGCGCTTCTTCGAGGATCGGCTTGAACTCGCCGCCATTGAAGATATGGCGCAATTCAGCGCGGATTTCCTGCTTCCAGGACACGCGAATCGTGCGGTCCTGGGCGACGTCGAATACGCGCACACCCGGCTGCGAGTCCACGCGATCCGCCAGCTTCTCGGCCAGCCCTTCATAGCCGAGCTGAACCATATAGTGCTGCGCTTCGCGCAACGGCAGATCCAGTTTTTCGCCGACGAACGTCCAGCGTTCACGCACGCGCTTCAACAGATCGAGCGCTTGCTGCACGCGGTCTTCGAGCAGCTCGGCGCTCGGGATCTCGTTCGCGTCGTCGCTCTTTCCGAGCGGCAGCTTGCCCGTCTTGAAGAACGTTTCGAGGGCATCGACGAGTTGCAGCTTGTTCTTGATCGACAACTCGATGTTGATCCGCTCGATCCCGTCCGTGTACTCGCCCATGCGGTTCAGCGGGATCACGACGTCTTCATTGATCTTGAACGCGTTCGTATGCTTGGCGATAGCGGCCGTGCGTGAGCGATCCAGCCAGAAGCGTTTGCGCGCTTCGGCGTTCACAGCGACAAACCCTTCGCCGCTCTTGCCGTTCGCCATGCGCACGACTTCGGACGTAGCCTGAGCCACGGCATCCGGATCGTTTCCGACGATATCGCCAATCAGCACCATCTTCGGAAACGCGTTGCGCTTGCTCTTGGTCGCGTAACCGACCGCGCGCAGATAACGTTCGTCCAGATGCTCGAGGCCGGCGAGAATCGCGCCGCCCTGCTTCGATGTCTCGAACAGATAGTCTTTGATCTCCACGATGCTCGGAATCGCGTCGCGCGCCTGGCCGAAGAATTCGAGGCAGACGGTGCGCGTATGCGCGGGCATCTTGTGCAGGATCCAGCGCGCCGATGTAATCAGGCCGTCGCAACCTTCCTTCTGCACGCCCGGCAGGCCCGACAGGAATTTATCCGTCACGTCCTTGCCGAGCCCTTCCTTGCGGAACTTGCTGCCGGAAATATCGAGCGATTCGGTGCGCAGCAATTTCTCGCCCGGTGCACGTGATCCATCGAACCAGTCGAGCCGGAAACGCGCCACGGGAATGTCGTGAATCTTGCCGCAGTTGTGATCCAGGCGCGTGACTTCGAGCCAGTCGCCTTGCGGATCGACCATGCGCCACCAGGCCAGATTGTCGAGCGCCGTGCCCCATAGCACGGCCTTTTTGCCGCCGGCGTTCATCGCGACATTGCCGCCTACACACGATGCATCGAGCGATGTCGGATCGACGGCGAACACGAAACCGGCGTGTTCGGCGGCTTCGGTCACACGGCGAGTGACCACGCCCGCGCCCGAGAAAATGGTCGCGACTTTGTGATCGACGCCCGGCAGATCCGTCATTTCGACGGGTCCAAGTTGTTCGAGCTTTTCCGTATTGATGACGGCCGCGAACGGCGTCAAGGGAATCGCGCCGCCCGTATAACCCGTGCCGCCTCCGCGCGGAATCACAGTCAAACCGAGTTCGAAGCACGCCTTGATCAAGCCGGCGATTTCCGCCTCGGTATCCGGCGTCAGCACGACGAACGGGTATTCGACGCGCCAGTCGGTTGCGTCCGTCACGTGGGAAACCCGCGACAGACCGTCGAACTTGATGTTGTCTTTCTCGGTGACCTTGCTGAACACCTTCGATGCTTTCTTGCGCAGATCGTAGGTTTGCTCGAACTCTTTCTTGAAATCTTCGACCGCGCGACAGGCGGCGCTGATCAGTATTTCCACGCGCGCTGCGCGGTCGCGTCCGGCATCGTCCTGATGCTGCGACAAATCCGCTTTGCGACGCTTTTCGATATCGCCCAGACGGTGATTCAACGCTTCGATCAGCAAGGCGCGGCGTTTCGGGTTATCGAGCAAATCGTCCTGCAGGTACGGATTGCGGCGCACGACCCAGATATCGCCGAGGACTTCGTACAACATGCGTGCCGAGCGGCCCGTGCGGCGTTCGCTGCGCAGGATGGCCAACGCGGCCCAGGCTTCCTCGCCCAGCAGGCGAATGACGATTTCGCGATCGGAAAACGACGTGTAGTTATAGGGAATTTCGCGCAGGCGCGGCTCGGTATCCAGGGCCACGGCATGCGCGGCGCCGTTCGGATCGAAGGCTTGGGGTGCGTTCATATTCGACAGTTCGGTGAGCCGGCGCTTGCGCTGAAAATGAAATCACGAGCAGCGCGATAGCCGGCAAAGCGCGGGGAGGCGCAGATTTTCGAGTGCTACTTTTTTGTGAAGGTGCCCGCCGGCAGGGGTTGGCGAGCGATGCAAAACCTTCGCGGTACCGGAATCAGCGCCACGATCGCTGATGGCGCGCATGCCGTTCCGAAGCCGCGTGGATAGCGCAGCAGAGCGCGCAGCACTCGCGTAGAGCGCCGCGGGGAACATGCGTCGAAAAGCCGGTCCGGGACTGCCGTTGCATCTTCCGATCCTGTATCGAAAAAGGAATTCTAACTCATCGGAATGTTTGCCGTTCGCAGCCGGTAGCAGGTTGAAGGGCTTTGTGCGTGCCGGTTTTGGACAGATTCTTGACCATTTTTTCGCGCGCCAGGGTTTCACCGGGAGCCAATGATCGGCTCCCGCTGGGCGGGTGTGGGAGGGCATTGCTTATGTCGCCCATGCCGCGCAATCGCCAATCTACGTTGCAGCCCGTACCAGCCGGGCAATACGCGCCATGATTGCATCAGTTTGGGCGGCCAATTGTTCTGCCGGCGGCGATACGGCTGCGCTCGCCACCGCCATGCGTAATGCCGGTACCCAGAGCGCAAACTGCCCGCCATAGCCCCATCCCAACACAACCGCATGGCCGTAAAGAAAGCCGGTGAACCACAAATAACCGTAGCCAATCTGGGTGACGGGCGTGACGTGCCAGCTTGCGGCACCACGGGATCTCGTGCTGTCGCCCACCCAATCCGCGGGGATCACCGCATGGCCTTGCCATTTGCCGTGTTCAGCCATGGTCCATATCACCTTCATCAGGTCGCGCGGGCGCAGTGCCAAGCCGGCGTAGCTCAGCGACCGGCCGGCGTTGTCGCGTTCCCATTCATAGCACTTGATGTCGAGCGGCGTGAAAAGGTCGCGATGAGCGATGTCCGCAAGGTCGGCCCCCTGTGCCGTTGCGAGAATCGACGAAATCAGGGCCACAGCGGGATCGTTGTAGGTCCAGGTGTGCGGACCCGCGGGATCAGCCGGGAGCGCGAGGGCCATGGAGACCAGATCGGGCGTGCTAATGAGTTCGTCATACTGCATTTGCCAGTCGTAGCTCAGCCCCGTTCTTCCCGAAAGGATCTGTTTGACCGTCACATTGGCTGCGGGCGAATCGGGCGCCATGGCAACCGGCCCCGGCAATAGTTCGCGAACCGTCGCCGATAAACCTCCCCGAATAACGCCACGTTGCAGTGCCTGCCCAACTAGGACAGAGGTCACGCTCTTGGTAATTGAATTGAGGGGTTGAAGGTCGTCCGCCGACGCGCCGCCGTAGTAACGCTCGCCGACCAGGAACCCATTGCGAACCACCAACAGGCTGCGAAGGCCGGGCTCTTGCGCGCCCTCCTCCAGTACGCAGGCCAGTACACGAGGGTCGAGACTGTGCTTTTCAGGCTTGTCCAACGGCCAATCCGCATGCTTATGCATATAAATAACCCAGCGTGAACAGTCGAAGCCACACGAACACATAGGGCAGGCATGATTTGGCTCACTGCATGCCGTCCCCGCCTCGATGCATTGAGTCATTCAAATCAGGCTGGAGATGGAAAGCCTCGAGGACTGGAACATCGGGTGTTCGTACATTCATATCAAGAATAGAACGCCGTACGCAGCGCACGCTTAATTGCAACAATCTTTGACGGTTTTGGCGAAAAGCGCATGCAGGCGGAATCCGGTGGTTGGCACAGTTGAGTTGGACCTGAGCGCGAAGCAAAGCCACCCGGACCGAAGCGCCGGCGAAACCCTGAGCTATCATTGACGTTTTCGCTCTCAAAATGGCGCGCACCCTGACCGCGCGAACGGCTCCGGAATGACACACCCCGATTACCTCAAGAAAGTCCTGACGGCGCGCGTCTACGATGTCGCCCGCGAAAGCGAGCTCGAACCCGCGCGCAATTTGTCCGCGCGGCTGCACAACTCGGTCTACCTGAAGCGTGAAGACAACCAGCCGGTGTTCTCGTTCAAGATTCGCGGCGCGTACAACAAGATGGTGCAGCTTTCCGCCGACGTGCTCGCACGCGGCGTGATTACGGCATCGGCGGGAAATCATGCTCAGGGCGTCGCGTATTCAGCCACGCGGCTCGGCTGCAAGGCGGTGATCGTCGTGCCGGTCACCACGCCGCAGGTCAAGATCGACGCCATGCGCGCGTTCGGCGGTCCGACCGTGGAGATCGTCCAGCACGGCGAATCCTATAGCGACGCGTACGGGCATGCCGTGAAGTTGCAGGAAGAACGCGGCCTGACCTTTGTGCATCCTTTCGATGACCCCGATGTCATCGCCGGCCAGGGCACCGTCGCGATGGAAATCCTGCGCCAGCATCAAGGCCCGATCCACGCGATTTTCGTCCCCATCGGCGGCGGCGGTCTCGCGGCAGGCGTCGCGGCTTATGTCAAAGCGGTGCGCCCGGAGATCCGCGTGATCGGCGTGCAAGCCATCGATTCATGCGCGATGAAGCAATCCATTGAAGCCGGCGAGCGCGTCACGCTGGCCGAAGTCGGACTGTTTGCTGACGGCACAGCGGTGAAACTCGTTGGCGAAGAAACGTTCCGGCTGTGCCGCGAGCTGCTCGATGAAGTCATTACCGTCGATACCGACGCCCTCTGCGCCGCGATCAAGGACGTCTTCCAGGACACGCGCAGCGTGCTGGAACCGTCGGGCGCGTTGGCGGTCGCGGGTGCAAAGCTATACGCCGAACGCGACGGGCTGGAAGCGCAGACGCTGGTCGCCGTGACGTCCGGCGCGAACATGAACTTCGACCGCATGCGTTTTGTCGCCGAGCGCGCTGAAGTGGGTGAAGCGCGCGAGGCGGTGTTCGCGGTGACCATTCCCGAAGAACGCGGCAGTTTCAAGCGGTTCTGCGAGCTGGTCGGCACACGCAGCGTGACCGAGTTCAACTACCGGATCGCCGATGCCAACGCCGCGCATATCTTCGTCGGCGTGCAGATCAAGACGCGCGGCGAAGCGGTGCAGATGGCGAATGCGTTTATCGAACACGGGTTTGCTACGGTCGATCTCAGCCACGACGAGCTCTCGAAGCAACATATCCGCTACATGGTGGGCGGCCATTCGCCGCTCGCGCAGGACGAACGCCTGCTGCGTTTCGAGTTTCCGGAGCGTCCGGGCGCGCTGATGAAATTCCTCTCGTCGATGGCGCCGAACTGGAATATCAGCCTGTTCCACTATCGGAACCAGGGCGCGGATACGAGCTCGATTCTCGTTGGCGTTCAAGTGCCGGCATCGGAGAACGTCGAGTTCGGGCAATTCCTCGCCACCTTGGGTTATCAGTGGTGGGACGAAGGCGCGAACCCCGTCTACAAGCTGTTCCTCGCCTGACGCGCGGATGGCATTCACGCTGGAAGACAAGCTCGTGGTCGCGATTTCATCGCGGGCGCTGTTCGACTTCGAAGAAGAGAACGAAGTCTACGAAGCCGGTGACTTGCGTGAATACGAAGCGCTGCAGCGTTCGCGGCTTCATGTGCCGGCCAAACCCGGCATCGCGTTCTCGCTGGTCGAGAAGCTGCTCGCATTGAACGTGGATGGCGAACGGCGCGTGGAAGGCGTGATCCTGTCGCGCAGCGATCCTATCAGCGGTTTGCGCGCGTTCAGTTCGTGCAAGGAACACGGCCTCGCGATCGAGCGCGGCGTGTTCACGCGTGGCGAGTCGCCGTTCGGTTATCTGGAGCCGTTCCGGGCGTCGCTGTTTCTGTCCGCCAATTCCGCCGATGTCCGCGATGCCCTCGCCGCCGGCTTTCCCGCCGCGACGGTCGTGCCGCGAGCGCCGCTTGCCGCGAGCCGGTATCCTGACGAGATACGCATAGCTTTCGACGGCGATGCCGTGCTTTTCTCCGATGAAGCCGAGCAAGTGTTCCAGGCGCGGGGTTTGCCGGCATTTGTGGAACATGAAGTCGGCAAGAAGGATCTGGCGCTGGCGAACGGACCGTTGAAACCGTTGCTGGAAGCGCTTCACAAGCTGCAAAAACTCAGCCACGACACCACGCGAATGCGCATTCGCACGGCGCTTGTCACCGCGCGATCGGCGCCCGCGCACGAACGGGCGATCCGGACGTTGATGGCCTGGAACATTGAAATCGACGAAGCGATGTTCCTCGGTGGATTGAACAAAGGCCCGTTCCTTGGCCAGTTCGAACCCGACTTTTTCTTCGACGACCAAATTGGCCATTGCGAGTCGGCCCGCGTCGTGACGGCGACGGGGCACGTTCCGAGTGGCATATCGAACGCATCATCATGAATACGCCCGAACAGTCCTCCCTTGGCAAGCCGGTCCACTACAGCGAACAGTACGATCCGGCGCTGCTTTTTCCTATCGGCCGCAAGCAGGGACGTGAAGCGCTTGGGCTCACGGGTCCGCTGCCGTTCTTCGGCACCGATATCTGGAATGCCTATGAGCTTTCGTGGCTGAACAAGAAAGGCAAACCGCAGATCGCGGTAGCGACGTTCATCGTGCCGGCGGATTCGCCGAATATCGTTGAGTCGAAGTCATTCAAGCTGTATCTGGGATCTTTCTCGCAGACGGCTTTTGAGTCTATCGACGAGGTTCGTGCAGCCATTCGCAAGGATGTTTCCGCGGTGTGCGGCGCGAACGTGTCTGTTCAGCTTGTCCCGCCGTATGAGTTTGGCGTGAAGCTCAAGATGGAAGAGTTTGAGAGTTTGTCGCTGGATCGGCTGGATCTCGATACCGATGTTTATGCTCCAGATCCTTCGTTGCTGCGCGCGTCTTTTGGCGAATCGCCGGTTGATGAGACGCTGTTTTCGAACTTGCTGAAATCGAATTGCCCCGTGACCGGGCAACCGGATTGGGGCAGCGTGCAGATTCGTTATGTCGGTGTGCCAATTGATCACGCTGGATTGCTGCGATATATCATTTCTTATCGCGAACATACCGGGTTTCACGAGCAATGCGTCGAACAGATATTTCTCGATGTGATGCGTGAATGCAAACCGGAACGTCTTGCCGTTTATGCGCGATACACACGGCGCGGCGGACTGGATATCAATCCGTTCCGGACCAACTTTAATCTGCCATTGCCGGATAACGCACGGCTTGCGCGGCAATAAAAGCATTCGCGCCGGTGCCGGCATTTGACCGGCCACCGGCGCGAACCAATCGGCCTTAAGCCTTCTTATAAGCCACGCAATCCACTTCAACCTTGCAATCGATCACCATCGATGAAACCACGCAAGCGCGCGCCGGCGGATGTTCACCGAAGTACTCTTTGAAGACCTTGTTAAACGAAGCGAAGTCGCGCGGATCATCAAGCCATACGCCGCAACGAACCACATGCTCCGCGCCATACCCGGCTTCCTTCAAAATCGCGAAAACATTCTGAATCGCCTTATGCGATTGGGCCACGATTCCGCCCTCGATCACTTCGCCATTTTCCATCGGCGTCTGGCCTGAAACATACAGCCATCCATCCGCTTCAACCGCCCGCGAAAACGGCATGACCGCGCCGCCCTGCCCCTTTCCGCCTTCTACGCCATATCGTTTCATTGCCTATCCTCAACGTTAATCAAAAGTGCCCAAGCGCATCGAGTCTGGAACCCTCGCCACGCGCCACAAAATGTCCCGCTCTCAATCCCGTCACGGCGCCATCGAGATACGACAGCACCCCATTCACCCAAACCGCATCGATCCCGTCAGCCGTTTGCCTAGGTTCGGCAAACGTCGCGGTATCTATGACCTTGTCGGCATCGAAGAGCACCAGATCCGCGTGATATCCCACCTGAATCTGACCGCGCTCCGACAACCCAAACCGCCGCGCCGATAACCCCGTCATCTTCCGCACCGCTTCCTCGAGCGGCACCAGCGACGTGTCGCGCGCGTAATGCCCGAGCACCCGCGGAAACGCGCCCCACAAGCGCGGATGCGGCAACGGGTCGTTGGGCAAACCATCTGAACCAACCATGGTCGCCGGATGCGACAGGATTCGCCGCACATCGTCCTCCGACATGTTGTGATACACCGCGCCCGCCGGCTGCAAGCGCTTGCCCGCCTCCTGCTGCGTCACGTTCCACTCGGCGGCCACGGCCGAAATCAGCTTGCCGGCCATCTCCGGATGCGGTTCCGACCACGTAATCGTGATGTCGATATCGCCGGTAACCTGCTTCAAATCGAGCGTCGATGAACTCCGGTTGTACGGATAACAATCGCACCCGACCGGCTGCCCTTCCCGCGTGTTTTCAAGCGACTTCAACACCTCGACGCTGCGACCCCAGTTCGATGGCCCCGCGCACTTCAAATGCGAAATCACGACGGGAATACGCGCGTGTTTGCCCACGCGATACGCCTCGTCCATTGCATCGAGAATTGCATCGAATTCGGTGCGCATGTGCGTGGTGTACAGCGCGCCCGCGTTGGCCAAAGGCTCGGCCAGCGCCATCACTTCTTCCGGCGGTGCGCTGAACGCAGAACCATAGGCAAGACCGCTGCTCAATCCAAGCGCGCCATGCGCCAACGCTTCTTCCAGCTGAGCCCGCATGCCATCGATTTCCGCCGATGAAGCCCCGCGATCCAGCCGATCCATATGGTTGTTGCGCAACGCCGTGTGCCCGATCAACGCGCCCACATTCACGGCCGGCCGCGCCTCATTCACCGCATCGATATAAGCGGCGAACGTCGGGTACTGGAAGTCGCCCTGAGCGCCGAGCAGGTTCATCGGATCGGGTGGTTCGCCTTTCAGCGTCACCGGCGACGCGCTAATCCCGCAATTGCCGACAATCACTGTCGTCACGCCCTGCGATATCTTCGGCAGCATCTGCGGCGAGCGGATCACGTGGGTATCGTCGTGCGTATGGACATCGATAAAACCCGGCGCCAGCACTCGCCCTTCAGCCTCAACGACGTTCTCCGCCGTCCACCCGCTCAGCTCGCCGATCGCGACAATCCGGCCATCCCTCACGGCCACATCGCGCTGAACTGCCGGCGCGCCCGTTCCGTCGATCATCCGCGCGCCTTTGATCAGCGTATCGACGTGTTCTCCATCCGATGCCATGCTTTTATCTCCTGAATATCCGTGCGTTTTTCCAAGCGCAGATCAATCGCCCAACGGCTGCCGTTCGTCCCCACCGCCGCCCCGATAAGCATCCAGCGCGTGTTTCATGCGCCGCAAAAGCTCGCGGCTCGTCTCGCCCTGCTTCACGGCCAGTTCGGTGACCAGCAGGTCGAGCGCCATCAACATGGCGTAGCGGGACGTCGATGGCTTGTAGATAAAATCCGTTTCGTTCGCGATGATCGGAATCAGCCAGTCGGCCAGTTGCGCCAACGGCGACGCGGGCGCGGTCAGTGCAATCACGCGCGCGCCATATTCCCGCGCGATCCGGCAGCTCTCCACCATTTCAGGCGTCTGCCCCGTCACCGATAACGCCACCACGACATGCTCTCGCGAAAGCGTGGCGGCGACCATCCGCTGCAGCAATCCATCCTGATACGACGCCACCGGCCGCCCCAGCCGGACCAGCCGAAAGCGCATTTCATCGGCTAACGCGGTCGATCCACCGCCCATGCCGAAGACGTAGATCATCTGCGCATCGGCGAGCGCATCGGCGGCGGCGGCAATCGGCGCCGCTCGGAGCGCACCGCGATTGTGCGCAAGCGTAGTATGGATATCGTCGAAAATACGGGCGGCGAGTGAATCGGCGGGGTCCTCAATATCGGTTTCATCGTACGAAGCACCGCGCAAGAACCGTTGACCGACCGCCGCCGCCTGCGCCAGCCGCAATTTGAGCTCGCGCACGTCCTGGCATCCGACCGCCTTCGCAAAGCGCGTCACGGTCGCAATGCTGACCTCGGCTTTTTTTGCGAGCGCGCCGATGCTGGCACGCGATGCACCGGTCAAATCGTCGAGAATGAGCGCCGCGACCTTCCGTTCCGCCGAACGCAATTCCGGCGCGCGCTCGGCAATCCGGGCGACGATGTCAAAGGCGGCCGGTTCGGACGAAACGTTCATCGAGACCCTTTTTAAGCAAACGTGGTACTAAATAACAATTTCTCAGGCATCGTACTTTCTGTACCATTGTAGAGTCAATCTCGATATTGCATCGGACACAGCAAAACAAGCCCCTGACTCTATACAAACGAACGATGGAGTAGCAGCACATGAAAGTTACAAACTATCAAAGCGCGACAATCGACCCTTTCGGCAAGGGTCTGGGCATGGTGCCGGGCGTCAGCGTGCATCTGGTGGATGCCGCGCGCCTTGACTGGAATCTGCTGGACGAGGACGTGAGCCTGCCGGCCGCCGTGCTGTACGCGGACCGGATCGAGCACAACCTGAAGTGGATGCAGGCCTTCGTGGCCGAATACGGCGTGAAGCTCGCGCCGCACGGCAAGACGACCATGGCGCCGCAATTGTTCCGTCGCCAACTGGACGCCGGCGCGTGGGGCATTACGCTCGCGACCGCGCATCAGGTGCGCGCGGCGTATCGAGGCGGTGTGTACCGCGTGCTGATGGCAAACCAGCTGGTCGGCAAGCGCAACATGGGCATGATCGCGGAGCTGCTGACCGATCCCGGTTTCGAGTTCCATTGCCTCGTGGATTCGGCGGACAACGTCGATCAGCTCGGCGCGTTTTTCAGCGATGTGAACAAGCACGTGAACGTGCTGCTCGAACTCGGTGTGGCGGGCGGCCGGACCGGTATTCGCGACGACGCACAGCGCGACGCGGTGCTGGCAGCCATTGCACGCTGGCCCGATGCCGTGAAGCTCACGGGCGTCGAAATATATGAAGGTGTTTTGCAGGACGAATCGAAGGTACGAACGTTTCTGCAGAACGCGGTCGACGTCACGCGCAAGCTGGTCGCCGACGGCAAGATTGAACGCAAGCCGGCCATTCTGTCGGGCGCGGGATCGGCGTGGTACGACGTCGTCGCCGATGAATTCGCCAAAGCGAATAGCGATGCAATCGAAGTGATCTTGCGTCCAGGCTGTTACCTGACGCACGACGTGGGTGTGTACAAGAAAGCGCAGAACGAAATTTTCGCGCGCAATCCGATCGCGAAAAAGATGGGCGAAGGGTTGAAGCCGGCGCTGCAATTGTGGGCCTACGTGCAGTCGATTCCGGAGCCGGATCGCGTGATCATCGGCTTGGGAAAACGCGATGCCGCGTTCGACTCCGGCATGCCCGAACCCGCGCGCCACTTCCGTCCCGGCACGCAATGGCCGCGCGATATCGAAGCGGATGAAGGCTGGGAGATCTTCGGCATGATGGATCAGCACGCCTACCTGCGGATCAAGCCGGGCGACGACATCAAGGTCGGCGACATGATCGCGTTCGACATCTCGCACCCCTGCCTCACGTTCGACAAATGGCGCCAGATCCTGGTCGTCGATACGAAATATCGCGTGAAGGAAGTGATCGAAACGTCGTTTTAAGCTTCGTCGGGAAGAGCGGCACTGTCCGTGCCGCTGGCCTCGGCCGTTCCCGCGGCCACTTCCTGAATCCGTTGCTCCAGCGCGCGCAACGCGTCGGAGAGCGCTTCGACGGCATCGTCGGGAAGCGTCGACAGCGTCTCGTGAAGGAACTCGTTGCGGCGCGGCATGCCGGCTTCGGTCACGGCTCGGCCGGCATCGGTGAGAATCACGTTCGATACCCGGTTGTCGCGCTGGTCGACACTGCGCGCAATCCAGCCCAGCGTCTCCAGCGTTTTCAGTTGCCGCGTGAGCGCGCCCGGGTCCACGCGCAACCGCTCCACCAGCCGCTTCTGCGACAACTCGCCCGCGTGCTCATGCAGCGCGAGCAGGATACGCCAGCGCGGCATCGGATGACCGACCTGCGACTCGAACGCCTGCATGAACACACGATAAGTGCGCCCGAACTGGTGTATGAAGGCAATACGTTCCGTTTCGTCCATGCTGGTTGATTCCCGGCTGACCGCTTTAATGCTGGTTGCTTCAGTGTTGCGCGTTTGCGTGTCGTTCGCGGCCGTGGTGCCCGCGGCGCCCTTGGTTTCCGATATCGAACTCATTCGGCCACTATCGACGGTTCGATTTTCGCGCCCTTCAAACGCACTGTCGGTACGCGACGCGATTGCCACACAGCCAGTACCGCCACCAGCGCCGCCACCGCCAAACCGATGTGGATAGCCGCAACCAGGGATTCGCGCGCTGATTCAAGCAGCATCGCGCCGTTATGACCGGCGTTCGCGAGTTGCGAAAGCAACGTGGTCTGCGCGTCATGGTTGATCAGGATCTGCGGATCGCTCAGGTCGCTGAGCCAGTGAGTGGCGTTGTCTTTATCGAGTGCGAGTTGCACGCCGCTCGCATACAGATGGCCGATCAGCGTGCCCGTCAGCGCCGTGCCGATCATCCCGCCAATCATGCGCAGCGACTGCAGCAGCGCCGTCGCAATCCCCAGATGCTCGCGTCCCGCGGTCAACTGCGCGAACACGGTGAGGTTCGGCATGACAAAACCCAGCCCCATTCCGCCCAGCACCATGAACACCATCAACAGCGGGCGCGGCATTGAGCGCGTGGCGATCACCACGCCAAGACACGCGACCGCGAGCAGCGCGAAACCGACGAACAACATGGCGTTGGGATTCTTCACGCGCGTCACGATCCGGCCGTTCACGATACTGCCGATCGTGATGAACACCACCAGCGGCGTGATCATGAGACCGGCGTCTTTCGGCGACATCCCAAAACCGCCCTGGAACAGCAGCGGCGCGTAAAACAGCAGCGAAAACATCGAGAAACCGCCGAGTATCGCCAGCGTGAAGAGCGCGGACAGACTCTTGTTGCGGAACATATCGACGGGAAGAATGGCGTAATCGCAGCGCCGTTCCCACTTCCAGAGCGCGAAACCGGACGCAACGCTCACAACCAGCAACATCAGCGACTCCGCCGACAAGCCGTGCTTCGGCAACATTTCGACAAACAGTTGCAGCGAACCGAGCGCAATCGCGATCAGGCCCGCGCCCGGCCAGTCGAGACGCATCTTGCCTTCATGCTTGACGTGTCGAAGATGCGGCAGGAAACGCCAGACGAAAAACACCGATAGCAGGCCGACGGGCAGATTCACGTAGAACACGGAGCGCCAGCCGTAGTATTGAGTCAGAATCCCGCCAAGCGACGGACCGACCGCGTTCGCAATACCGAACGCCGAACTCATCATCACTTGCCAGCGAAGGCGCACGACGGAGTCAGGAAAGAGATCGGCGATGCAGGCAAACGCAGTGCCGACCAGCATGCCGCCGCCAATACCCTGAAGGCCGCGTGCAAGCACGAGGAACAGCATGTTGTTGGCGAGGCCGCAAAGCGCGGATGCAACGGTGAACACGACGATTGACGCGATCACGAATGGCTTGCGGCCGTAATAGTCGCCGAGCCGGCCGAAAATAGGCACGGTGATGACAGACGTGAGCAAGTATGAAGTGGCGACCCAGGCGTAGAGGTCAAAACCCCTGAGTTCTGCGACGATGGTCGGCAATGCCGTCCCGACCACGGTTTGATCGAGCGCGACCAGCATGGTCACGAAGCAGACGCCCAGCATCGCCATCAGCGATTCGCGAAACGGGAGCACTTGTCCTGCGGAGTGATGCTCGGCAGTATGAACGGCCATTTTTTTGATACCGCAATGATTGACTTGTCAACAGAACGGGAATCATAGCACGGTGAAAGGCTCTAATCTGAGGCCAGACGCCTTCTCAACCCTTTACAAAATTCGCCATGGAACCGACGCCAATCGCCGCTTCGCCTCTATCGCAGGAAGATCTTGCTTCCTTGCGCCGCGCCAAGGAAGCGCTGGAAAGCCCGTCGCTCACGATGAAACTGGCGAGCCTGGTCGGCTCGCCCATCGAGAAGCTGATGGCGAAAATGCCGACCGTCGCGCAGGAAAAAATCGACGATGCGACTCAGGCCGCACTGAAGAAATGCCTGCAACTCGCGTTGCGCACGCTGAGTAAAAGCACCATCGACGGCGTCGTCCTGCCGCCCGAAAAGCCGCATAACCTGATGCACAAACTGGCCGTCGCAACTACCGGCGCGGCTGGCGGCGCGTTTGGGCTGTTCGCGCTGCCGGTGGAATTGCCTGTCACCACCACGCTGATGTTTCGCTCCATTTGCGACATTGCGCGCAGCGAGGGCGAAGACGTGCATCTGATCGAAACGCAGTTGCAATGCCTGATGGTGCTCGGCATGGGCGGGCCGAGTTCGAGCGACGACAACGCCGATATCGGCTATTTCATCGTGCGCGGGACCTTGGCGCAGTCGGTATCGAAGGCGACGAGCGAGATTGCGTCGAAGGGTTTGAGCGGACACGGATCGACCGCACTGCTCAAGTTCTTGCAGACGGTGGCGTCGCGGTTTTCGGTGCAGGTGAGCGAACAAGTCGCCGCCAAGTCCATTCCGGCAATTGGCGCAGTGCTGGGCGCCATGGTCAACACAGTCTTCATGGATCACTTCCAGCAGATGGCGCACGGGCATTTCACGGTGCGCCGGCTGGAGCGCCAATATGGGCAACTGGCGGTCGAGCGCGCGTTTCAGACCATCGATATAGCGAGCGGGAAGTGAACCGCTAGCTTGTGTACGGAGTTTCCACGGCTTGCGCAGCTGTCACGCGATGCACGAACGCCGCCGCCTGCTCCAGCGCGCGGTTTGCCTCCGGCATGAACGGCGCGAACATCTGAAAGACGTGCGGCATCTTCGGCCAGATGTTGAGCTCCACGCTCACGCCCGCCGCGCGCGCTTTCTCTGCTGCGCGCGTGGAATCGTCGAACAACACTTCGGTATCGCCGACCTGGAAAAATAGCGGCGGCAGTCCGTCGAGCCGTCCATATAGCGGCGACACGTACGGATGACGCACGTCGGTTTCTGCCGCATAAAGCTTCCCCGCCGGCGCAAACGCCCTGCCGTGGAACATGGGATCGCGGCCCTCGTTGGTCGTGATCGACGCGCCGGTCGCCGCCAGGTCCGTCCATGGTGAAAACATCACGGCGCCTGCGGGGAGCGGATCGCCGGCATCGCGTAAAGCGAGCAGCGTGGCCAGTGCGAGGCCGCCGCCGGCCGAATCTCCGGCAATGACCAAACGCGCTGGCGATACACCATCGGCCACCAGCCTTCGATATGCTGCCAACGCGTCATCCAGTGCGGCGGGAAACGGGTGTTCAGGCGCCAGCCGGTAGTCGAGGGAAAAAGTGCGTGCACCTGAGCGCTTGGCGAATGGGAAAACGATGCCGCGATGCGTAGCGGGCGAGCAGAAGTAATAGCCGCCTCCGTGTAGATAGAGCATCGTCACATCAGACGGCTTCTCGGGCGTCAGCCACTCACCACGCAACGGCGCGTCATGCTCGCCGTACCGCTCAACGAGTTGCCACCCGGCGGGGGCTTTCGGTGACCACACGCGTCTTGACGTCATCGCGCGTGCGCGTGCGACATCAATGCCCGGCTTCGCCGTCTCGGGACGCGTCCAGCGCCGTAAAGCCCAGCACGTCAGCGCACTCTGCCAACTCATCGCGACTCCTGTTTTGGGCAAACGTCGATCATACGATCGCCCGGGAAGCCGTGTGCCAGGCAGCGTATCCCAAAAGCCGCACGATTGGCCGGATGGGTTCAGTTCGCCGGCATGACCTGCCCGCGAATTTCCCCTGTCGGGTTCTGCTCGGTATGGATGTTGAAGTAGTACTGGCCGGCCATGAGGTCGGTCGCCTGTTGCTCGGAAAGCGTGGCCTGTCCGCTGATAGGACTGGGCAGCGCGTTCTTGTCGATAGCAACCTGCACTTTCGCGTTCTGTCCCACGGGCGCGGGGCCGTGGAAATGGGCCATGGTCGCGGGACCCGACAAATCGGCGTACGTCACGCTCCACTGCAGTGTCTTGGACGTAGTGTCAAAGGTGGCTTTCAGCACCCCATGCCCCTTGCTTACGCGCGGCGGCACTTCACTCGACGGTTGCAGGTTCGCTTGCAAAGCGACGGTATCGGCGAAAGCCGGGCTCGACGCTATTGACGCAACGGACGACATCAACACAACGCTCAAACCCAACACACTGTTACGCAGACTGAATCTCGTGAACATGTTTGCTCTCCCCTGGGTGACTGACGAGTGGACGAGTCGTCTGCTCATCGTCGCGCCATAGTAGTGCATTTTGCGTGTCAAGCCTTTGCCCGTGAATCCGGGTGGCCGATCCCGGCTGGAAATGCGAAAAGGCGCCGCGAGGCGCCTTTTCGCTACTACCTTTGTTACTACGTCAAACCTTCAGCAATTTAGAAGCGGTGACGCAGACCCGTCGATACCACCACTTGGTTGCCGTGTGCCGAAACAGCGTTCGTGCCATAAACCTGCGCTTCAGCACCTTGCTTACCCAACTGAACGATGCCTTCCGCGTAGATATCCGTGCGCTTCGACAACGCGTAGTCCGTCTGCAAACCGAATTGATGGAACTTCATGTGGTCGTTGTTGTTCGGCCCCGTGGTGTAACCCTTCACATCGGTGTACGTGTACGCGGCGCCAAGTGCCAATGCCGGCGTCAGTGCATAACGTGCATTCACTTCATAGTTGTTGAAGCGCGCTGTGGAATCGCCCACCGCGAACTGGAAGCGGCTTTGCGTCCATGCACCGCCAACCGTCACCGGACCGATCGCGTAGTTCGCGCCAACACCGTACGTGCGTTGCGTCTGGACCGCCGCGCCCGTCAGCTTGGTCAAAGTGTTTGCCGTGGCGCCGGCATCCGTCATCGCACCTGCAGCGTTAGTGGTAGGGTTTTGCAGTTGCAGGTAAGCCGCTGCAATCTTGAACGGGCCGTTTGCGTATTGTGCGCCAGCGCTGTAAGCACGATTGTTAGCGAATCCGCCAGCCTGGTTCGAGAAGCCGTAGAGGCCGCCAAACGTGAGGCCCGAGTAGTTCGCGCTCTGGTACTTGACCGAGTTATTGACGCGGAACGAGTTGTTCGCGTTGTCGTTGTCGAACGGATGCGCGAAGTACGTACCACCCCAGCTGCCGGTAGCCGTCATCGGCGCGAGATAGTCGACCAGGGAGTCATACTGGCGACCAAGCGTTACCGTGCCGAACTGGGCCGTCGAGATACCGGCGAATGCCTGACGACCGAACTCACGGCCACCTTGAAGCGCCGAACCATCGCCCATGCTGAAACCGCTTTCCAACGTGAAGATTGCCTTCATGCCGCCGCCGAGGTCTTCCGTGCCCCTCAGGCCCCAACGGCTACCGTTGATGTTGCCGCTCGACAGGCGGAATGCTGCAGCGCTGCCCTTGGCAACGTTCGAAGCAACTTCGTTGTTCACATAGGTGAAGCCGGCATCGATAAGGCCGTACAGCGTAACGCTGCTCTGCGCATTTGCGGCGGTCGCAAAAGAAGCGGCAACGGCCGCGACGATCAGAGTCTTTTTCATGTGTGATCCCTTTAATGAGTCTGACGACTCGACTGGTTGCATAACGCGACGCCTTCCTGCGTGACATCAAGGCGACTCGTTTCCGGCCTTCACCGGACACCGTGATTCGGCTGAAACAAAGTTTAGGGCGCTGGCTTTTAACCGAACCATCAAGACACACACAAAAGGCTTTTCGAAAAAGTCGAAAAATAGGGTTTCCTTTTGCTCAACCGCTTGATCCGTCAGGCATTCGAGCTATCTCTAATTAACATCCGGATACCTAATTAGTCGCACCCGTTGCAGAGTTGCGACAGTCGCAACCGCACGACACATGTGCACTTTGATCGGCTTTCGTCCGATTCCTATTTCATCGATAACCCCACCGCATTAGCATCGCGCACGCGAGTGGGAGACTTGAGAAAGACCGCCCTCACCCGTGTCTTTTCAGCCCCGAGGCGTGACATACACGGGGCGACTCTTTGTTCATCGGTCGGTCAATGAATCATCTTCAAGCCATGCGCGTTTTCGTGAAGGTCGCTGAAACCGGGTCGTTCGGCCGGGCCGCGGCTGCGCTAGAGTTATCGAACGCTGTGATTACGCGTTACGTCGCGTTGCTCGAAGCGCATCTCAATACGCGACTGCTCAACCGCACGACGCGAAGCGTATCGCTCACTGAAGCCGGCGCGTCGTACGCCGAAGGCTGCCGGGCAGTGATAGAACAGGTCGAGACGATTGAATCGACCGTGTCGCAAACTTCGTTCGATCCCTCCGGCACGCTGAAGCTCGTGGCATCGGCGTCGTTCTCCTTGTTCGGACTCACGCCGCTGTTGTGCGAGTATCGCGAGGCGTTTCCCAACGTGAAGTTGCGTCTCACGCTGCTGCATCGGCCGGTGGATCTCGTGGATGAAGGTTTCGATGTCGGTATTGTCGTGCCGCGCATGGTGAATAGCGGCACGTTGATCAACCGCCCTTTGTTCAAGGTGACGCCGGTTATTGTGGCCGCTCCGGATTACCTCGCGAAACACGGCGTCCCGCTGAGGCCCGCGGATCTTGCCGCCCACGCGTTCCTGTCACCGTCAGCGGATATACACGGGTCCACGTGGTCGTTCACGGGCCCGGCAGGCGAGGACGAAGATATCGTCATCGATCCGGATTACACGGTCAACAATTCGCAAATGCTTCAACAAGCCGCGCTGTCCGGAATGGGTGTCACCGCCCTGCCGGAGAGCCATGTCGCGGACGACCTTCAGCACGGTGCGCTCGTGCGTTTGCTCACTGACTACGTGGTCAGTAACGCGGACAAGGAAGTGTCGCTGGTGTATCCAGGACGCCGTCACGTATCCGCGAAAACCCGTTCGTTTGTTGATTTCGCGCTCGCGCATTTCAGGAGGGACTCGGCGATGAACGCACTGTTTTAAAGGGCTTGAAAACACCAGTACGACGAACAAAAACGGGCCGATTCCAACTTGCGTTGGAATCGGCCCGTTTTGTTGGCTGTGCCTTAGTCCGCCAACATCATGCCATTTCCGAGCATTGCGCCTTGATATGCTCAAGCAAAGCCTCGCAGCGCACGATCAGCGCCGCGCCATCTTCGCGTCGAAGGGCATCGGGTTTATCGACGGAATCATGCCGGAAGTTATCGAGCGCAATCTGCAACGGCCGATACTGCAAGACACTAGCCGCTCCGATCACTCGATGGTGCCACTCGCGCAACTGCGCCACGCTACCGCCATCGAGCAGGGCTCTGAGCGTGTCGAGATCATCGCGGAACGACGACACGAACGCGTCGAGCAACGCCTTGACCGTGGTCTCGCTGCCCCAGAGTTGCGTCATGTAGTCCAGATCGATCTCGTCGTTTTCTGCGTCGAATGTCTCAATATCCTGTTCCTCGACAACAACCGGTTCCGATCCCGCTGATCCGCTGTCCATGACACGCCATCGATTCAAATGGTCACGCAACGTGACGAGCCGCGTAGGCTTGACGAAGCAGTCGTCCATGCCCGCTTCTCGGCACATGGACAACTCCTCGGGCGCGGTGCTCGCGGTAATGCCCAGGATCGGCAATCTCTTCGACAACCCCAACTCGCTCGCGCGCACGCGCCGCGCCAGTTCATACCCGGTCATGTTCGGCATGTGGCAGTCGGTGATGAGAAAGCCATAGTGTGTGTGCCTGAGTGCTGCGAGCGCTTCGACACCATCCGGCACCACGTCGCACGCGAAACCAAGCAGCGCCAGTTGATGCCGGATCAGCGCCTGGTTCACCGGATGATCTTCCGCGACGAGCACAAGCCGTCCCGTGCGAAGTGCGCGCTCGCGGTCAGGAGGCTCGCTGTTCGTATCGATGCGCGTCGCACGCGAAACGAGCTGCGGCAACCCCGTCAACGCGGCCATGCATGCGGCGCCGAGGCCGCGCCAGGAGATCGGATTGACGCTTACGCGAATGTCGTTGTCGAGAATGCGATAGCCCGTAGGCTTCGGTTTTTCCGTGACGTGAATGACACGCGTTTTCAGCGGCAGCGCTTCCGGATGCGTTTCGCTGAGAAACACGAGATCGACGCCGTCGAAGGTATGCGGATCACGCAGCGCCACGTCATCGCGAGACCGGATCGTCAGATTGAGGCCGAGCGCCTGACCATAGTCAACCAGCGCGCGCGCCACGCGCTGATCGTCGATAGCAATAATTCCGCTCTTGCCCCGCATGCCGTCGATCTGATAGTTCGCCGTTTCTACCGGCATGTCGAGCCGCACGATCATTCGCGTGCCCACACCCACCTGGCTTTGCAGCTCCAGCGTGCCACTCATCAGTTCGACCAGCTTGTGACAGATTGTCAGGCCGAGGCCCGTGCCGCCGAAGCGGCGTGTAGTGGACGATTCCGCCTGCACGAACGGCTCGAACAGGCTTGCCTGCGCGTCGGCCGCAATGCCGATGCCGGTATCTTCCACGACCAGTTCCACGGTCTGCGTGCCATGCGTGCCGTGCGTGCCATCCACCAGATTCACCGAGAGAGCGACTTCGCCTTTCATCGTGAACTTGATGGCATTGCTTAGCAGGTTGAACAGCACTTGCCGCAGCCGCACGCTGTCGCCGCGCAAGCTCGCGGCAATTCCCGGCGAAACATCCACCCGCACCCGCAAGCCTTTTTCATGCGCTCGTCCTGCGAGCAGACCAACGGCGTTATCGACCAGTTCACGCAGGTCGATCGGCATCGACTCGATAGTGAGACGCCCGGCCTCGATCTTCGAATAGTCGAGCAGGTCGTCGAGAATCTGCAGCAACGCGCTTGCCGAATCCTGGATCATGCCGAGCATCTGCGACTGGTCAGGATTGAGCGGTGTGTTCTCGAAGACTTCCACCAATCCGAGCACGCCGTTCATGGGCGTACGAATCTCGTGGCTCATCATCGCGAGAAAATCGTCCTTGGCGCGTGAGGCCGCTTCGGCAGCATCGCGCGCCGCGGCGAGTTCGTCAGCGCGTGCACGCTCAACACTGGCATCGACCCAATAGCCGTTCCAGACCACCACGTCATCCGCCTCACGGTGCGCCACGAGTTCCGCACGAATCCAGCGGCGGCCCTCGTCGACAATCGAGCGAAACTCCTTGTGCACCGGTTCGAGCGTGAACGCCGAACGTTCGATCGAGTCGAGCACACTGCGCTTGTCGTCGGCGTGAATCAGCGATAAGCCCGCCGCCAGATCGTGGCCGAGCGTCGCAAGATCGACGCCGAATAAATGACGCGTATCGCCACCGATGTACGGGAAGCTGTACGACCCATCCTTCGCGCGCCGCAACTGAAACACGACCGCCGGCAGCGAGCGGGTGACGTCGTGCAGGCGGCGTTCGTTTTCGCGCGCACGCATTTCAGCGTCGCGGATATCCGTGATGTCGATCATCGTACCGACGACGCCCGCCATGGCCCCATTCGCCGCTGTAAATGCGCCGCTCCAGAAGAGCCCGTGGCGCGGCGCGCCGTCGCAATCGAGAAAGTCGATTTCGACCTGCTCGCGCCGCCCGTGCGTGATACTCATGCGCGCGAGATCATGCAGGCGCCGGCTGTTCTCGGGTCCCCACGATTCAACCTCGAGCGTCGTGCGTCCTATGATGTCCTCGCGTTTCAGCCCGAGCGTCTTTTCGAACGCACGATTCACCGCTATATACCGGTTCTCCCGATCCTTCGCGACCAGCGGATACGGCACGACTTCCATCATGGTCTGCTGAAAACTGAGTTGCGTAGCGAGGCGCTGCTCCGTTTCCACGCGCTTTGCCATTTCACGCTGGAGGAGGACGAACGCGCGCAACGTGACCCCCAGCACCACGCCAATAGCAATCAATGCCGGCAACAGCCGCATGGCGGTGACACTCCAGCCGCCCGACGGCGGGTCGAACGCGGCCTGACGTGCGGCGCGAATGCGCTGTTTATCGGCTGCCGGCATGGCGCGCAGCGCACGGTCGATCAGCGGCACAAGCCGGCTGAACTCCGGACGCAACGCAAAGCCCAGGTGCTCGAACTCGCCGGCCATTCCGACGATCTTGAGGTCATCTTCATAACGCGTAGAGAGTGCAATATCAACGGCGACGAGATCGCCGACGAGCAGATCCGCCTCGCCTCGGGACACCCGGTCGAGCGCGGCATTGAGGTTCGGCGCAACGACAAGCTTCGCGTCCCGCGGCACATTGCCGGGCCGCCCGCTAGCCGCCAGACGCGCCGTCACGACAATACGCCGAGCCGACACCTCTCCGAGATCCATTATCGCCGGCTCATCCAGCCGCCCGACGACCACCAATGGAAGGTCCGCTACCGATCCGGTCGGAATCCCTCCGGCAAGACGCGGCGTCTCGCGCTCGGTAGTCGTGACCATGTCAACCTGGCCGCGAGCAAACGCATGCACCACACCGGCCCAATTCGGATACACACGCCGCTCGAAATCGATATGGAGCGCCTTCGATAAATACGCCGTGTATGCCATTGCGATTCCACTCGGCTCGCCGCTGGAATCCACATAGGTGAACGGCGCCCAACTGGTGTCGACGCCCAGAGCAAGACGCGGCAACGAGTGCAAATAGGCGCGTTCGTCGTCGCTCAGGCTCAGCGTCTGCGATTGTTCGGGACCCGCGCCTTCGTGCATGGGTTCTGGGCGGCGAACTTGGGATTCGTCGCGGATCAGGGCCGAATAGTCTTGCTTGATTTGCTTCGCGCGTTCGACACGCATAGGATCAGCCGAAACGCTCGATGCTGCGCATACGAGCACAAACAGCGTCATCAAGCGAACCAGGCGGAGGAGGGAGGGAGGAAACATGATGTGCGGTCCTTACGACACCTGTTTATCAAACCCGCCGTCGATACGGCCGACGCGCGCAATTGACTCGCTCTTGCTCGTTGCGCTGCGCTGGAGAATGGGATGGAAGAGACCTGCCAACACGCCGCCCGCAAGCGGCGCCGCCCAAAAAAGCCAGAGCTGATCGAGCGCCCAACCACCGGCCACGAGCGCGGCGCCGGTGGAGCGGGCCGGGTTCATCGACGCGTTTGTCACCGGAATGGCGAGCAGCGAACACAGCGTCAGCGACAGCCCGATTAGCACCGCGCTATTGAAACGCGGGTGTCTGCCGGACGCGACCGAGAGAGTCACAAGGACGAACACGAAGGTCATCAGCGCCTCGACGATCAGCGCGGCGTGCATCTGGTATCCGGCGGGCGAATGAGCCCCGTAACCATTGGCGCCGAACGCGATGAGATCGGGCGGGATTCCCGGGCGGGCGCTCGCAACGATATATAAGAGCCAGGCGCCGGCGGTCGCTCCCCCAACCTGAGCGGCTATGGTCGGGAGGAGGTCGCGCACGGGAAACCGGTTGGCAATCGCGAACCCGACCGTGACCGCGGGATTGAAATGAGCGGCGCAAACGGGACGTAGGATGTAGACAAGCGTGGTTGCCGCAAGGCCGAAGGCTACAGCCTGGCAAACAAGCCCCAGGTCAGGGCGAAAATAACCACTCGCCAGTGCGGTGCTTCCGCAGCCGAAGAAGACAAGCGAAAAGCTTCCCACGCACTCGCCTATCAGTTTCCTGAACATGCCGTCACCCCGTCTGAAATTCGCCCTCGGCCGACACACGCCCGACCGAACAGAAAAGTTCGTCTGGATCACGCACGTTGGCAAAGTAAAGCGTTTAAGTCTGGAGTGAAAGGCGTCTAGATTTAATCAGAGCATTCCTAAATATTTCTGAGAAACAATGAGCGTTTGTTTGCTGGCCATCCAATTCCGGTAGTGTCGATTGCAAAAGGAATCTTGACGTAGTTTCATCGTTACGCGAGGCCGATTTGTCTCAAATAATCGATCAGTTCGGTCTCGCTTCTCAGCCCAAGCTTACGCATCGCGCTGCGTTTTTGCGTACCAATGGTTTTCACGCTGCGCTTCAGACGTTGCGCGATGCTGAGTAGCGACAAGCCGCTCGCGTACAACTGGAAAACCTGCCATTCGCGGGCGCTCAGTACGCCGGCACGACCGCCGGTATTGACGAGTTCGTTGCCCAGGAGCTCCCCCGCGTGCTTCGAAACGAAACGTCCGCCATCCATCACCTCGATCACGGCCCCGTTCAGCGCTTCCATGCAATCGCGCTTGTCGACCAGGCCGTCCACACCCAGTTCCAGCAACCCCGTCAGCATTTGGGGCTGCGCGATCATGGTCACGATGATCACGCGCGGCCGCAGCACCTGCCTCAGGAAACGCCGTAGATACGCTATGGCGTTGTTTTCGCCATTGATGCCTCGCATGCCAATGTCGGATATCACGACATCGCATGGAAAGCTGTCGATCCGGTCTGCGAGCGATTCAGTGTCTACAGCCGTAGCCACTACTTTTACTCGCGGGTCTCGCTCGAGCCAGATGCGGATGCCCTCTCGCACCGCAGCATGATCGTCTGCCACGATAATCCGGATTTTGGAATCCATTTTTGTTTTATACGCCTGGTACGTGATGGCCCACGTGTCTCCTGGGCCCGATGGATACAAGTCGTACTTGCATCGCGAAGACTTTTAATGCCGCTGGCTACGCCCCCAGCATTTGTGCCTGGACCAGGCCACTGTCAAATGCAAAACGGTAAAGCTCGGCATCCGTCGATAAATCGAGCTTGCGCATCGCGGCGCATTTTTGCGCGCTAATTGTCTTGACGCTGCGGCCGAGTTCGCGCGCAATTTCGGTGACGTTGCCACCGCGGGCATAGCGGGCAATGACGTCGAGTTCACGGCGCGTGAGTTTTTGTCGAATGAGATCCACCCGGTTTGCCGAATTCGCGTCCGCGAGCAGTATGCGCACGGACGGTCCAAGATAATCCTCGTGCGCGAGCACCGTCACGATCGCCACGTAGATAAGCTCGAGCCGATCCTGCTTGCTGACCACCGCGTTGGCGCCCGCATCGAGCGCACGTGCGATCAGGTCCGCATCCCTCGTCATGGATAGAACGACGATTGCCGATTCCGGATGATGTTCGACGATGTATTTGATCAAGTCGATACCATCGCCATACTCGCCGCCCGGCATGTAGAAATCCATGATGATAACGTCGCACTCCTGATTCTCGAGTGCTTCGACCAGCCCCGTTGAATCCTGCGCGCGACATACAATTTCAATGTTCTGCGCATTAGCGATCAGGCGCTCGATGGCAAGAACAACTAATGGATGATCGTCCGCTACCGCTAATCTGATTCGTTGAGTGAACGCAATCATTTACTAACCTCTTCTAACCTGAAATTCGCCCAGGTGATGCGTCCGCTCGGGGCGGGTTTCAATTTGCCGGTGCTCGCCCGGCCCGCTGAAGGATCGTTGATCCGCGCCATGATCGACATAAGATGCCTCCGAAAGCCTTTCGCGATCCGCAGCATCACGTCAGCCCATGTGCGCGCGCAAACGCGAATAATCCCGGATCGTTCTGGACCCCGAGCTTGCCCATGGCGTCGCGCTTCTGCCGGCTGATCGTGCGGACATCGCGTTGCATGAAACGTGCGATCTCGGTGATCGACAAACCACTCGCGAACATCCGCACGACTTCAATCTCCCGCGGCGACAGGCGCGGGCCCTCTCCTAGACCGTCGGTTTCTGCTCCCGCTACCGCCAGCGCCGATACGATCGACGTGCTCAGGTAACGGCGTCCAACGCCTGCAAACCTCACTGCCGCCGCGAGCTCGTCCATGGACTCGACCTTGTTGAGCAGGCTCATTGCACCAGCGGCCAGGATTGACCGGAGGATGGCGACGTTGCTCATGCTGGTCAGCACGACAATGCTGATGGCCGGCCAGTCTCGCCGCAAACGCTTGATGAGGCGCAGGCCGTCTTCCGCCTGCAAGCCTTGCTCGGGCATGGCGAAGTCGGTCACCAGCACGTCACACGGGGTGTACGCGAGCAGCCTCAGCAGCTCCGCAGCGCTTGCAGCTTCGGCCACGACTTCCAGATTTTCATCCATGCTGAACGTGGCTCGAATGCCAAGCAAAACGAACGGATGATCGTCCGCCAAAACGATTCGCAGTTTCAATGCTGCCTCTCAGTTTTTTTGTATGCACTTCGGGTTGAATCCGCGCCGGCTGGCAACGATCGATTTGGTAATGCGCCGTTGCACATAAGAACACGGCGATCGACCGCCCTATATAGGAACACTCTCAATGTTCCCGCTATACAGCGCGTTACTTCCAAGACTTGTCTTATTGCGGCGCGGGTCAACGCGCGGCTATGCGTTGCTTTGCTTGCTATGGGCTGCTTGTGGCCATCACGGCGCATTGCACGATTCAACGTGGATCAGAGTAGTTTTCAAATAGCCGACAGTTCTATACGAATTATCCTAATCCACCCGGTTTAGAAACAATGCTCGAATTCGATTCTTAATTTGCAATCCAACGATTACGCGAAAGACGGCAATATGTACCTGTCGACAGAGCGCGTGGCCGAGACTGGGCTTTGTTGAAATTCATCACGAAATGGCGCGATCGCCTGCCCGGCCGCCTTTCATTCTGGTGATGAATAGATCCGGTGCGGCATTCATCCGGGGCCGTACGCCGGCGCACGCGAAGTGAAAGCGGAGGCATCCTCCGTTTCAGATCGGCCATTTTTTCTTGGCTTCATGTTTCTCGGCCATCGCGTGCTGGCGCGTCGCCACGTGGCGCGATTGCAACGCATATCTTCCCGATATCATCGCCGAACCGCATCGGCACCGGCAAGGTGCGCTGAACGCCAGCGATCGATGGTTCATTACATCGACATGCGGATAACGCAAAAAGCCCGCACGAGGCGGGCTTTTTAGTCAAACAGAGCAAAAACTGCGGATGTGCAGATTTAGAACGGAATATCGTCGTCCATTTCATCGAAACCACCGCCTGCCGGCGCGCTCGGACGGCTTGCGCCGCCAGCGTTACCGCCGCCCGCCGGACGTCCACCCGCTGCAGCACCTCGGCTGGCACCACCGCCGCCGCTGCGCTCGGCCGGCGCACGGCTGCTGTAGCCTTCATCTCCACCACCGCCACCGCCTGCACCGCTGCGTCCACCCAGCATTTGCATTTGCTCGGCGACAATCTCCGTCGCGTACTTTTCCACGCCTGCTTGATCGGTGTACTTGCGGGTACGGATCCGTCCCTCGATATACACCGATGAGCCCTTCTTCAGATATTCGTTGACGATCTCAGCCAGCCGGCCGAAAAACGATACTCGGTGCCATTCCGTCAGCTCCTTCATCTCGCCGGACGTCTTGTCCTTGAAGCGATCGGTGGTGGCAAGGCGGATGTTGGCCACGGCGTCGCCGCTCGGCAGATAGCGCGTTTCCGGATCGGCTCCCAGATTGCCGACGAGAATGACTTTATTGACGGATGCCATGATTTCTCCAGTTGATTCAATTCAATTCAATTTGATCTGATGCGGTGCACTCGCAACGCGACATGCGGTGGCAGTCGACCTGTTCAGCAAGATCTACAAACCAGCAAACCTCATGCACCACGTTGCGGCAAAGTTTCGCCAGCACGGCGAAACACGCCCGACTCGAAACTAAAACCCAAGACCCAAAACCCTTTAACTAAACCCGTTTAAACCGTGCGCCGGACTTTCTGCGGCGGCGGTTTCATGTTCGCCGCCACGATCAGCCATGCAAAAACCAACCCTGAGCACGCGAAAAATACTGCGCTTTGCCCGTCTACTTTCAGCAGCCAGCCACCGATCACCCCGCCAATGGCCAGGCCGATGGACTGCGTTGTGTTGTAGACGCCTGCCGCCGCCCCCTTTCTCGTGCCAGGCGCGAGTTTGGAGACGAGCGACGGCTGCGACGCTTCCAGTACGTTGAAGCCCAGGAAGTACACGAACAAAACCGCGGCCACTGACCACAGGGTATGCGGAGCGGCGCCGAGTAACAACTGGCCAATCAGGATAAGACCTATGGCGCTGACCATCACGGCCTTCATTTTTCCGCGTTTTTCCGCGGCAATAATGGCCGGCACCATCATGACGAATGCCAGGCCCATCACGGGCAAATAGACTTTCCAATGGGCTGCCACCGGCAAACCGCCCGCTTCCAGAATGCGCGGCACAACAAGAAACAGCGCCGTTTGGGTAGCGTGCAACACGAGCACACCGAAGTTCAGGCGCAGCAATTCCACGTTGTGCAGCACTTCGGCGAACGGCGCCTTCACGTGCACTGGCGGCGTGGGTGCGTCCGGGACGACCCAGATCACGACGCCGACTGCGAGTATCGATAAAAAGCCGATCAGCGTGAACAGGCCACTCATGCCGACCCACTGGAACACGATCGGCGCACCGACTATGGCCACCGCGAACGACACACCAATGCTCGCGCCCACCATGGCCATGGCTTTGGTGCGGTTTTCTTCAGAAGTCAGGTCAGCTATAAACGCGAGCACCGCCGACGATACCGCTCCCATGCCCTGGATCACGCGGCCAACGATGATCCACGTCATGGAATGGCCGATCGCCGCCACGAAGCTGCCGATGGCGAACACAACCAGTCCGAACGCGATGACCGGCTTGCGCCCGAGCTTGTCGGACACCCAGCCATAAAAAATGTACAGCAGCGATTGCGTCACGCCATAAGCGCCGAGCGCTATGCCGACCAGCAGCACGTTATCACCGCCGGGAAGGGTTTTCGCGTAAATGGAAAACACCGGCATGATCATGAAGAGACCGAGCATGCGCAGCGCGAAGATCGCGGCAAGCGACACGGTCGCACGCAACTCGGGCGCGCTCAAACGTGTGGACGTAGCAGACGGATTGGACATCGGGACGAGGTAATGTGGAAACGCGTCTGGCCGTGCGCGCGGACGCGGAACTCAAGCACGGCCGCCTTGTGGTTGCCCGGAACGGCACTATATGAGACGGGTGGCTGAAGCGTCTGGACCTATTTCAACTTGGCGTCAGGGCAGCACGCAAAAGTCGTCCGATTGTCGCCCGAGCACGGCTGAAATGGACCATTAGTGGACCATCGGTAATCAGCCAACACCCTTCGCAACCCCGCCGCACGCTTGATTGACGCCGATGAGCGCGGGCAACGCGCCCTCGAAAAGTCGTTATAGTAGCAGGTTTAGCCCCCTTACTTTCCGCCCGGTTCATGGAAGAAATTCGTATTCGTGGGGCTCGTACCCACAACCTTAAGAACATCAATCTCGACTTGCCGCGTCACAAGCTGATCGTGATTACGGGCTTGTCGGGTTCGGGGAAATCTTCGCTCGCGTTCGACACGCTCTATGCGGAAGGCCAGCGCCGCTACGTCGAAAGCTTGTCAGCCTACGCGCGCCAATTCCTGCAGTTGATGGAGAAGCCGGACGTCGACCTGATCGAAGGATTGTCGCCGGCTATCTCGATCGAACAGAAGGCGACTTCGCATAATCCGCGCTCCACAGTCGGCACGGTCACCGAGATTCACGACTACCTGCGCTTGCTGTTTGCGCGCGTCGGTACGCCGCACTGCCCGGACCACCACATCCCGCTGCAGGCGCAAAGCGTGTCGCAAATGGTCGACGCCGCGCTCGCCATGCCCGAGGAAACGAAGCTGATGATCCTCGCGCCCGTGGTGGCGGATCGCAAGGGTGAACACCTCGAATTGTTCGAGGCCATGCAGGCGCAGGGTTTCATCCGGTTTCGGGTGCGTTCGGGCGGGGGAACGGCGAACGAAGGCGTGGCGAAGATCTACGAAATCGAGTCGCTGCCCAAGCTGAAGAAGAACGACAAACATACGGTTGATGTTGTTATCGACCGGTTGAAAGTGCGGCCGGACATGAAGCAACGGCTCGCGGAATCCTTCGAAACGGCGCTGCGTCTCGCCGATGGCCGCGCCATCGCGCTCGAAATGGATTCGGAGAAAGAGCATCTTTACAGCTCGAAGTTCGCCTGTCCGATCTGCTCGTATTCGCTGCAGGAACTCGAGCCGCGCCTGTTCTCGTTCAACAACCCTATGGGCGCGTGCCCCGAATGCGACGGCCTCGGCCAGATCACGTTCTTCGATCCGAAGCGGGTGGTCGCGCATCCGTCGCTGTCGCTTGCGGCGGGCGCGGTGAAAGGGTGGGACCGGCGCAACCAGTTCTATTTCCAGATGCTGCAAAGCCTGGCGTCGTTTTTCGACTTCGATATAGACGCGGCCTTCGAGGATCTGCCCGAAAACGTCCGCAAGATCCTGCTGTTCGGTTCCGGCAAAGAGGTCATTCCGTTCTCGTATATCAACGAGCGCGGCCGCACGACGGTCCGCGAGCATGCGTTCGAGGGGATCATCCCGAGTCTGGAGCGCCGCTACAAGGAAACGGATTCGGCGGCGGTCCGCGAGGAACTGGCGAAGTATCAGAACAACCAGGCGTGCCCGGCGTGTGACGGCACGCGGCTGCGGACCGAAGCGCGCAACGTCAAGCTCGGCACGGGCGAAAACGCGCGCGCCATTTACGAAGTGAGCGGCTGGCCGCTGCGCGAGACGCTCGGCTATTTTCACACGCTGCACCTGGAAGGCGCGAAGGGCGAGATCGCCGATCGGGTCATCAAGGAAATCGTCGCGCGGCTCACGTTCCTGAACAATGTTGGGCTGGATTATTTGTCGCTGGAACGCAGCGCCGAAACGCTCTCCGGCGGCGAAGCGCAGCGTATCCGGCTGGCATCGCAGATTGGTTCGGGCTTGACGGGCGTGATGTACGTGCTCGACGAACCGTCCATTGGCTTGCATCAACGCGACAATGACCGGCTTATCGCCACGCTCAAGCACTTACGCGATATCGGCAATTCGGTGATTGTGGTCGAACACGACGAAGACATGATCCGCATGGCCGACTACGTTGTCGACATGGGTCCGGGCGCGGGCGTGCACGGCGGCGAAATTGTCTCGCAAGGGACGGCGAAGCACGTTGAGAACGACCCGAATTCGATGACCGGACAGTATCTGTCGGGCAAACGGAGCATCAGCTATTCGACCGACCGCACGCCGCCCGATGAACGGCGGCTGAGGATCATCGAGGCGTACGGCAACAACCTGAAGCACGTGTCGCTGGATCTGCCGGTCGGGCTGCTGACGTGCGTGACAGGAGTGTCCGGCTCGGGCAAATCCACGCTCATCAACGACACGCTCTACCACGCGGTCTCGCAGCATCTGTACGGTTCGTCCGCCGAACCCGCACCTTACGAGGCGATTGAAGGGCTGGAACACTTCGACAAGGTCATCAACGTCGATCAATCGCCGATCGGCCGTACACCGCGCTCGAATCCGGCGACCTACACCGGCTTGTTCACGCCGATCCGCGAGTTGTTCGCGGGTGTGCCGGCATCGAAGGAACGGGGTTACGATCCCGGCCGTTTCTCGTTCAACGTGAAGGGCGGGCGCTGCGAAGCGTGCCAGGGTGATGGCGTGCTCAAGGTGGAAATGCACTTTTTGCCCGACGTCTACGTGCCTTGCGACGTCTGTCACGGCAAGCGCTATAACCGGGAAACGCTCGACGTCCAGTACAAGGGCAAGAACATCCACGAGGTGCTCGACCTCACGGTAGAAGCCGCTTACGAGTTTTTCAAGCCCGTGCCGATCGTCGCGCGCAAGCTGAAAACCTTGCTCGATGTGGGTCTCGGGTATATCCGGCTGGGTCAGTCAGCGACCACGTTGTCGGGCGGCGAAGCGCAGCGCGTGAAGCTTTCGTTGGAACTGAGCAAGCGCGATACGGGTCGGACTCTCTACATTCTCGACGAACCGACCACCGGCCTGCACTTCCACGATATCTCGCTGTTGCTCGAAGTGATTCACCGGCTGCGAGATCAGGGTAATACTGTCGTAATCATCGAGCATAATCTGGATGTAATAAAAACTGCGGACTGGGTCATCGACCTGGGTCCGGAGGGTGGCGCCGGCGGCGGCCAGATCATCGCGCAGGGGACGCCGGAGCATGTCGCACAATCGAAGGCCAGTTTTACGGGCCGGTATCTTGCGCCTTTGCTGCAAAGGCCGAGATCGGCCGCATGACAGATTCGCCCACACCGCAACCAGGAGCCGCGCGCCGTCCGGGCTGCGGCAGTCCATAACCCGTTAGCGGCAGGAGACAGAAGGATTCATGGCAAAGCGCAACGAAGCGGCCGAAAGCAGGCCCGCTGTCCGGCCCGTCCGGCTGACAAGCGATATGAGCATGCCGAAGTTGTCGGCGGTCGAGATTGGCAGCTATATCGCCGCGTTCGCCGGTTTGTTCTTCGTGCTGCATTTGCAGTTGCTCGGCGCGCTGCTGGCAGGAATGCTCGTGTTTCAGCTCGTGCACGCCATTGCACCGCTGATCGAAAAGACCATGACGAGTGGCCGGGCGCGCTGGGTCTCGGTCGTGATCGTGGCGGCAGTGATCGTGGGAGGGCTGGCGGGCGGGACGATCTTGCTCATCGATCATTTTCAACGCGATGTCCCGAGCGTCCAGAAGCTTCTCGATCAGTTGATGAAGCTGACGTCGCATGCTCGCCTGCAGGTGCCCGACTGGATCGCGAACTACCTTCCTGTCGATGCAGAGCAGATGAAAGACAAGGCGACCGAGCTGATGCAAACGCATGCCGCCATGTTGCAGCAGGGTGGGAAAGACGCGGCCCGCGGTTTTGGGCATGTGCTGATCGGCATGATCGTGGGCGCGATTATCGCGGTGGGCGTGCCGCGAACGACACATCGGCTGCCGCTTTCTACGGCGCTCGTGACGCGTGTAACGCGTTTCTCAGAAGCGTTTCGCCGGATCGTTTTCGCGCAGGTCAAGATTTCCGCGATCAACGCCACGTTCACGGCGTTGTACTTGCTGGTTGCGCTGCCGGTGTTTCACGAGCGGCTGCCGCTGTCGAAGACGCTGGTGATGGTGACGTTTATTGTCGGGTTGTTGCCGGTGATCGGTAACCTGGTCTCGAACGCGATCATTGTGGGGATTTCATTGTCGGTGTCGTTCGGGACCGCTGTGGCTTCGCTGGCCTTCCTGATCATCATTCACAAGCTCGAATACTTCTTGAATGCGCGGATCATAGGTGGGCAGATCGAGGCGCGCGCCTGGGAATTGTTGCTGGCAATGCTCGCGATGGAAGCCGCTTTTGGACTGCCGGGCGTCATTGCCGCGCCGATTTTTTATGCTTATCTCAAGCGCGAGCTGGTTTATTTGAGGCTGGTTTAAGGGAGGGGTTTTCGCTCGCGCCGGTGGACGGATGGGGGTTGATGGCCAGGGTCGATGCCGGGTTGCCAGGTTCCTGCGTTAGCGGTCTGAGTCAGTGCCGGGTTGCTGCTTTCGGCGTTAGTGGTCTGCTTGAGTTGGCTATTTTCTTTACCACTTTTAGCCACTGTGCGTGGCGGCACGTCATTTCTTTGTCCAAAGCGACAAAGAAACGAAGCAAAGAAAACGCTTTCAAAACGAGGGCTCATAAGTTGACCTAGCGTGCAGTTTCGGCGTTTTTGGCACCCCAAAAGCACGGTGCTCGCAAGAGCGACGGATGTGTGAAACCCTCTTTCTCCGAACACGGATACCCACACGCTTCGCCACCAGTGATTGAACCTGCCCAAGGTGCACCCCGCGCTATCCGCGTGAACCACCCTTCGAATTTGTACGCATGCCGAACCACGTAGTCAATCCACCACGAAATGAGGCCGCGACGATGCGTGAGGCCGTGCGGGTTTCCTTGGCAAGCGTGCTTGCCCGAGAGCGTACGGGGCGAAGCGTGTGCGTGTAAGAATTCGCGAGAAGGAGGGTTTCACACATCGGTGGTTCTGGCGAGCACCGTGCTTTTGGGGTGCCAAAAACTTGGAAAGTGCACGCTAGGTCAACTTACGAGCCCTCGTTCTGAAAGCGTTTTCTTTGCTTCGTTTCTTTGTCGCTTTGGACAAAGAAATGACGTGCCGCCACGCACAGTGGCTAATAGTGATAAAGAAAATAGCCAACTCTTGCAGACCGCTAACGCTGAAAGCAACAACCCCGCAATGACCCAAAACCGCTAACCCCAAAACCTAGCACCCCGGCATTGACCCCGATCGCCCCCCCTAAAACAAGTGCGAACGCCCCTACCTGAACACCACCGTCTTGCTCCCGTTCAGCACGATCCGGTGCTCCACGTGCCACCGCACCGCGCGCGCCAGCGTCACGCATTCCACGTCACGTCCGATTGCCGTCAACTGATCCGGCGTCATGCTGTGGTCCACGCGCTCGACTCCCTGCTCGATGATCGGCCCTTCATCAAGATCCGTCGTCACGTAATGCGCAGTAGCACCAATCAACTTAACTCCGCGATCGAACGCCTGGTAATACGGCCTGGCGCCCTTGAAGCTCGGCAGGAACGAGTGGTGAATATTGATCGCCCGGCCATTGAGCGCCCCGCACATTCCCGGCGACAAGATCTGCATATAACGCGCGAGCACGACGAGATCGATCTTCTCCTGATCGACGATCTCCAGCACCCGCGCTTCCTGCGCAGCCTTCCCTTCAGGCGTGGACGCAATCAACGGCAGATGATGAAACGGCACGTCATAACTGGCGGCGAGCTGATAGAAATCCCGATGATTCGAAACGATCGCCGGAATCTCGATCCCGAGTTGACCCGTGCGATATCGAAACAGCAAGTCGTTCAGGCAATGCCCGATCTTCGACACCATGATCATCACGCGCGGCTTCACCGATGCATCGTGCAGTTCCCAGTGCATGCCGAATCCGTCGGCGAGCGCGCTGAACGACGTGCGCAACGCAGCGAGACCGGGGTCGCCGCCGACCTGCTGGAAATGCACGCGCATGAAAAATTCGCCAGTGTGGCTGTCGCCGAATTGCGCGGAATCGAGAATATTGCTGCCGAGATCGAACAGGAATCCAGACACGGCATGCACGATGCCGGGACGATCCGGACACGACAACTTCAAGATAAAACTATGTTCGGTCGACATGAACCGATACTCCTTAGAGATGTTTCAAAGCACATTCAACGCGTGTTCAAACCGCCGGCGGCAAATAAATCGCCGGCATACCCTCGCACGCGTCTTCGTCTATCCACTTGCGGCGCAGCAGGCAATCCAGGGTGGCCAGACTGGCATCGACTGTCATTGCGCCCTCTTCGATCCATCGCGCGACTTCATCGATGCGCGCGAGTCGATGTTCACCCACTTCGCCATCCTGATTGCGCGGCGCGAAATCGGCGGGCAAGCTCAGGTCGAAAACGTAAATCAGCTCGGCCTGCGTGCCTTCGGGCAGTGATTGCAGCACGTAGAACTCGCGCCCGCGCACGGCCTTGGCGGCAAGCTGCGGCTGCATGCCCGCTTCTTCCCAGCACTCCTTCACGAGCGTTTCCTCAATCGCCATCCCCCAGCCGATACCGCCTGCCACCACGTTATCGAGCATGCCTGGATCGGTCGCTTTTGTTTCGCTGCGCCGGGCGATCCAGAGCTCCGGCGCGCGGCCCGGCGCTTCGACGATACCGTTCAAATGGACAGCGTACGTCATTGTGCCGAAGAACCGCGACGCAGCCCGTTCGATGAACGCAAGCGGCTCGGCGTCGAAGGCATTGCGGATGGCGTAAGTTTCGTTGCGCCAGCCGGGGATGCGGCCGTCGGCCGCCAGCATGCCGATTACTGCGCCGAGCGCGGCGCTGCGTGTGTTGAGATCGGAGAAGGATTCGGCGAGATGAATCGATGTTTGATCGATATGAAACACATCCGGCCAGGCGTGCAGCGCGGGCGCGTCAGTGCGGCGAATCCAGCCGACCCGTTCACGGCCGATGTAAAACGGGAGGTGCGCCGAAGCATCGAAACGACGCGCAGCGACAATGGCAGGCAAGCTCATGATGGGCTCCGGCGACGCAAAGCCGGAAATTGTACAGGGGGTTTCGTTCGCGGCAGGCCGAAGTATTTCCCGCTCAGCTCAGAACGAAGCCTCTCTCAATTCTTCAACGCCACGCGGATCCCCAGCCCGATAAACGTCGCCCCGGCCAGCCGGTCGAGCCACACGCCCACCTTCGGACGGCGCTTCAAATAGGCTCCGATCATCCCGGCGGCAACGCCAAAAATCGAGAACACGGCCACCGTTTGCAACATGAACACGCCGCCGAGTTCGAACATCTGCAACATGACGCTCTGCCCGCCATGCTGATTAACGAACTGCGGCAGGAATACGATAAAAAACAGCGTCACTTTCGGATTCAGCAAATTGCCAATCACGCTTTGCCGAAACACCACCGCCAACGGCTGGCTGGGCCGCTCGTGCGCACTCGACAAACCCTTGCTGCGAATCGCCTTGATCCCAATCCAGACCAGATAAGCCGCGCCAGCCAGCTTGACCGCTTCGAAAGCCACTGGAGAAGACTTGAGCAAGGCTGCTACGCCAAGCGCGGCGAGCGTCGTGTGAAATGAGATACCGGCGGCAAATCCAAGCGCGGCAACCAAGCCGGCCGCACGCCCTTGCGAAATGCCGCGCGCGAGCACCTGGAGGTTGTCAGGACCCGGCGCCATGGTAATGGCAACTGAAGCCGCGAGAAACAGAAGGAAATTAGGCATGTTTCAGAAAATTAGTGGCCGCTGAATTCGCAGACCGTATAGAGAGGCAAACCTGACTCGCGCAAGAGTTTCGACCCGCCGAGCTCCGGCAAATCGATAATCGCCGCTCCCTCGACCACCACCGCGCCAAGCCGTTCGAGCAACATCTTGCCGGCCATCATCGTGCCGCCGGTTGCGATCAGGTCGTCGACCAGCACCACCCGCTCGCCCGGTTTGCACGCATCTTCGTGGATTTCGACGGTCGCGCTGCCATACTCGAGTTCGTACGATTGCGACAACGTCCTGAACGGCAACTTGCCCTTCTTGCGGATCGGCACGAATCCCAGGCCCAGTTCATAAGCGAGAATTGGCCCGATGATAAAACCACGCGCATCGAGCCCCGCGACGGTATCGATTCGTGCATCTATATAGCGCTGCACCAGCATGTCGATCAGCGTGCGCAATGCTCGCCGATCCTGCAAAACCGGCGTGATATCGCGGAACTGCACGCCGGGCTGCGGCCAGTCCGGCACCGTGCGAATCCGTTCACGGATAAACGCGGCAGGATTGGGCGCCAGCGGCGCTGCGAACTCAGCCATGTTTGATGTCTCCTGGAAAACGTCAGGCTACCGCGCCCGCACGGCGATTGCGCGACAACCGTTCTTCCGCCTGCTGCAACGCTTCGGGCAAACCGCGCAGCACCACAATGTCACTCGCCCGCAGCTTGGTGTCCGGGTCCGGCGCCACGCCGCGAATCCCATGCCGGCGAATGGCCGTCACTTCCACGCCGTCGCCCACCAGTCCAAGCTCATCTAGCGTGCGGCCAACTGCGTCGGCGTTTTCATCGACGGGAACCGATTGTAGCCGGACCTGTTCGCGCCGCTCATCGTCGTCTTCATCCGCGCCGTGAAAATATCCGCGCAGCAAGCTGTAACGCTCATCGCGCATTTCTTCCACGCGCCGGACCACGCGCCGCATCGGCACGCCCATGAGCACCAGCGTATGCGACGCCAGCATCAAACTGCCTTCCACGATTTCCGGAATCACTTCCGTCGCGCCCGATGCAATCAGCTTTTCCAGATCGGCGTCATCGACGGTACGCACGATGGTCGGTAACGTCGGCTCCAACTCGTGGATGCTGTGCAGCACGCGCAACGCGGACGGCGTGTTCGCGAAGGTAATCGCGACAGTCGCCGCGCGATGTATGCCGGCTGCAACCAGCGCCTCGCGCCGCCCGGCATCGCCGTACACCACGCTTTCACCCGCCGCGGCCGCTGCTGAAACCCGATCCGGATCCAGGTCGAGCGCGACATACGAAAGACCTTCATGTTCCAGCATCCGCGCCAGATTCTGCCCCGCCCGGCCATAGCCGCAGATGATCACGTGCCCGCTCTGCTTGATGCTTTGCGTCGCGATCCGCGTCATTTGCAGCGACTGCCGCAACCATTCAGTGGACGACAGCCGCAGCACGATCCGGTCGGCGTTCTGGATGATGAACGGCGCGGCCAGCATGGAAAGCAGCATCGACGAAAGGATGGCTTGCAGCAGCACCGGCTCGACGAGATGTTTATCTAGGATCAGGTTCAGCAGCACGAACCCGAACTCACCGGCTTGCGCGAGGTTGAGCCCGGTGCGCATCGCCACGCCTGGCGGCGAACCGAACAGCCGGGCGAGGCCGGTGATCATCACGGCTTTCAGCAGGATCGGCAGGAAGAAAAACGCCGCCACGAGAAACGGATGTTCCCAGATCACGCGCGGATTGAGCAGCATGCCCGTGGTCACGAAAAACAGCCCGAGCAGCACGTCGCGGAACGGCTTGATGTCCTCTTCCACCTGATGCCGGTAAGGCGTTTCCGCGATCAGCATGCCCGCGATAAACGCGCCGAGCGCGAGCGAAAGGCCGAATTTATCGGTAATGAACGCCGCGCCCAGCGTGACCAGCAGCAGGTTCAGCATGAACAGTTCTTGCGAACGCCGGCGCGCGACTATGTTGAACCAGCGCGTCATGAACTTCTGGCCGATGAACAGCAGCACCGTCAACGCGACCACGATCTTGACGGCCGCGAGCATGAGCCAGAACGCCAGCTCCTTCGAATTCCCGTTGCCAAACGCGGCAATGATGATCAGCAGCGGCACCACAGCCAGATCCTGGAACAACAGCACGCCGAAGATGTTCCGGCCATGCTCGGATTCCAGTTCGAGCCGCTCGGCGAGCATTTTCGAAACGATGGCGGTGGACGACATCGACAACGCGCCGCCCAGCGCGATGCTCGCCTCCCACGACATGTCCGTCCAGAAGTTGGCGATCCACCCGAACAACAGCGCCAGCGCGATCGTCCCGGCGACCTGGCTGGCGCCCAGACCAAACACGATCCGGCGCATTGAACGCAACTTCGATAACGAGAACTCAAGCCCGATCGAGAACATCAGGAACACCACACCGAATTCGGCCAGATGCTGCGCGCGATCGCTATCCGGCGCGATGCCGGCAGCGTGCGGTCCCACGATGATCCCAACCGCCAGGTAACCCAACATGGGCGGCAGGTTGAAAAAGCGGAATACGACGACCCCTGCCACTGAACACAGCAGCAATAGCAACGTCATTTCAAGCGGGGAAGTCATCCGTCTAGCGTCCTCGTTTGTCGGCGGATGGCGGCTCGATGAGCACATCCGGATCTTGTGTTTTTTAACGCGCGCGAGCGATGCACGCAACAAAACACACGGCCTTGCGGGGGCGGATGAGCGGCTGGAAGCCGCCCCGGGTCCGGCGCGGCGCAAAGATGCCTTTGTTATACTCCGCGCATGATAGCGAAAATCAATGGCGACCGGGCACTCGCGCTGGCTCGCACCGTGCTCGAAATTGAAGCCGACGCTGTGCGCGGCTTGTCCGCCCATCTCGACGACAACTTCACCGGCGCCGTCGAATTCCTGCTCGGATGCAAGGGCCGCGTGGTGGTATCGGGTATCGGCAAATCCGGGCATATCGCCCGCAAATTCGCAGCTACGCTCGCGAGCACCGGCACGCCCGGCTTCTTCGTTCATCCTGCCGAAGCGAGCCACGGCGACCTCGGCATGGTGACCGCCGACGACGTGTTCATCGCGCTGTCGAACTCGGGCGAAACCGCGGAACTCGTTGCCATTCTGCCCATCATCAAGCGCCTCGGGGCAAAATTGATCGCCATCACCGGGCGGCCGGAATCAAGCCTCGCGAAACTCGCCGACGTGCACCTGAATGCGCACGTCGATAAAGAAGCCTGCCCGATGAATCTCTCGCCTACCGCGAGCACGACCGCCGTGCTTGCGTTGAGCGACGCGCTCGCGGTCGCCGTGCTCGACGCCCGCGGTTTCGGCCCCGAGGACTTCGCCCGCTCGCATCCGGGCGGCGCACTCGGCCGGCGCCTGCTCACTTACGTACGCGACGTGATGCGTGTCGGGTCGGAAGTGCCGGAAGTGCCGCTTGACGCCACCGTCTCCGACGCCCTCTTCCAGATCACCGCCAAGCGCATGGGCATGACGGCTGTGGTCAACGAAAAGCGTCACGTGGAAGGCATCTTCACCGACGGCGACCTGCGCAGGATCCTTCAGCGCGACGGCGATTTCCGCGCGTTGCCGCTGATCGACGTCATGACACGTAATCCGCGCACGATCGGTCCGGACCATCTCGCGGTGGAAGCTGTGGAACTGATGGAGCGTTATCGCATCAATCAGATGCTGGTCGTCGATGAAAACGCGATCCTGATCGGCGCCCTGAACATGCATGACCTCTTTTCCAAGAAGGTAATCTGATGTCGACCTTGTCTTTCACGCCGGATGTTGCTGTGACGGAAAACGCGCACGAGCGCGCGAGCCGCGTGAAGCTGATGATTTTCGACATCGATGGCGTGTTCACCGATGGCAGCCTGTTTTTCAGCGCCGACGGCGACGCCATGAAATCCTTCAATTCGCTCGACGGCCATGGCGTGAAACTGCTGCAATCGGTGGGCGTGCAGACGGCGATCATCACCGGTCGCAACTCCGGCATTGTGGCGGCGCGGGCGCGCGAGCTGGGTGTGACGCACCTGTACCAAGGCGTCGCCGACAAGACCATCGCGCTCGCCGAATTGCTGCAAACCACCGGCATCCCGGCCACCGAATGCGGCTACATGGGCGACGACTGGCCCGATCTCGCCGTGATGCGGCTGTGCGGTTTCTCAGCGGCGCCCGCCAACGCGCATGAAGAAGTGCTGAACCGAGTACATTTCGCCACGTCAAAACGCGGCGGCGAAGGCGCGGTGCGCGAAGTGTGCGACACCATCCTGCGCGCGCAGAATCGCTACGACGGCCTGCTTGCCGCGGCTATCGGAACCTGAATCCCATGCAACGACCCAAGAAACTGACCTCAGCGCTGCCCGTGGTCGTGATGGCCGTGCTCGCGGGCATCACGTACTGGCTCATGCAGGCCACGATGCCCAAGCCCCAGGAACCCGAGCGCCCGAAGGAACACGCGCCCGACTATTTCGCGTCCAATTTTTCGGTCTCGGAACTCGACACCACGGGCACGACGCAATACCGGCTGACCGCGATTTCGATGGTCCATTACGAGGACGATGAAGTCAGCGACCTCACGAAACCTGCGATGCGCATGTTCCAGCCGCTGCGGCCCACGGTGACGGCAACGTCCGAGCGCGGTACGGTGAATGGCGATGTCTCGATCGTCGACTTGTACGAAAACGCCCACATCTTGCGCGTGGCAGGCTACGGCGACCCGCAGATGACGGCGGATTCGACGCACTTTCGCATCCTTGTGAACGACGATGTCATCGAAACGGAAAAGCCGGTTAAACTTCAGCGCGGTCCGTCCGTGATGACGGGCGACGGCATGAACTACAACAACGCGACCCGGGTGATGAAGCTGTTCGGGACGGTGCGCGGCCAGATCGCCGCTTCCGATACCCTCGGCACCTCATCCAAATAACCCCGGCAGTTCCGACGAATTGCGCTTAATCCATTCAAGTGTGACTGCATGAACAAACCGTTTCTCCGACCCGAATCCGGCCGTCTGTGCGCAGCGCGCGCTGCTTTTTTGCGCCGCGCCGCACGTATCGTGCAATTCGGGATCGCGGCAATGAGCGTGGCGTTGCCCCTGGCGGCATTCGCCCCCGCCGCGCACGCCGAACGCGCCGACAACGACAAGCCGCTGAATATTGAAGCGGACAACATGACCTATGACGACCTGAAGCAGGTCAACATCTTCACCGGCCACGTTGTCGCGACCAAAGGCACGATCATCATCAAAGCTGACCGTGTGGACGTAACGCAGGACCCGCAGGGATATCAGTACGCAACCGGTACCTCCACCGGCGGCAACCTGTCGTATTTCCGCCAGAAACGCGATGGGCTCGATGAATATATCGAAGGCAATGCGGTGCGGATCGACTACGACGGCAAGCAGGATCTCACTACGCTAACCACGCGTGCCGTGGTGCGCCGCCTCGTGGGCCTCACCAAAATCCAGGACGAAGTGCACGGCAGCGTGATTACCTACGACGGCCAGAAGGACTTCTATACGGCGAAAGCCGGACCTGACGTCGCCGGCCCGGGCAACCCGACCGGCCGCGTGCGCGCCATGCTCGCCCCGCGTAACGGCGGCGCCGCGCCGCTGACCGGCGCGCCGGCCACCCTCACGCCGTCCACCAAGATGCAAGGAACGCAGCAGCCGTGAATTCGCCCGCCATGCCTCATCGTAAGCCGGCCGGCACGAGCAGTTCGCTCACCGTCCGCAATCTGAAGAAACGCTACGGCTCGCGCACGGTCGTGAAAGACGTCTCGCTCGATGTGAAAAGCGGGGAAGTGGTCGGGCTGCTCGGGCCGAACGGCGCGGGCAAGACGACGTCGTTCTATATGATCGTCGGGCTGGTGCCGCTGGATGCAGGCGAGATCCTGCTCGACGGCACGTCAATCAGCCTGCTGCCCATTCACAAGCGTGCGCGCCTCGGGCTCTCTTATTTGCCGCAGGAAGCGTCCGTGTTCCGCAAGCTCACCGTCGAGCAGAACATTCGTGCGGTGCTTGAACTGCAGACGGACGAAAGCGAAAAGCCGCTCTCCAAGCAGGCCATTACGGACCGCGCGGAAGCGTTGCTGGACGAACTTCAGATCGCGCATCTACGTGAAAACCCGGCGTTGTCACTGTCGGGCGGAGAACGCCGACGGGTGGAAATTGCCCGTGCGCTCGCGACCAATCCGGCGTTTATCCTGCTGGATGAACCCTTCGCCGGTGTCGACCCGATCGCCGTGCTCGAAATCCAGAAGATCGTGAAGTTCCTGAAGCAGCGCAACATTGGCGTGCTGATCACGGACCACAACGTGCGCGAGACGCTCGGCATCTGCGATCATGCTTACATCATCAGCGACGGCAGCGTGCTCGCAGCAGGCGCGCCAAGCGATATCATCGAAAATGAGAGTGTCCGGCGCGTTTATCTCGGCGAACATTTCCGCATGTGAGCGCGGGGGCGTAGCGTCCGTCGCCCCTTGCAACACCGTTGTGAAAGGCGTCCCGCGCCGCCAGCAAATCTTACGTGCCGCCCGCGAGGCGGCACTTGTTTTTGGTCGATCCCCGCGAGGTGTCGCGCCCGTGGCAAACTCTCTACAATGATTAAAACCTTGCCATGAAAGCCAGCCTCCAACTCCGCCTGTCGCAGCATCTTGCGCTGACCCCACAACTGCAGCAGTCCATCCGGCTGCTGCAGTTGTCGACGCTCGAACTGCAGCAGGAGGTCGCGATGGCTGTCGCGCAAAATCCGCTGCTCGAGAACGAGGACGACTGGACGACCAGCCCGCTGCGCGTGGCGGCGGACGGCTCGCTGATCACGTCGGGGGCGTCGGTGAACGCGCCCGATCCCATGATGAGCAACGGCACGTCGTCGAGCAGCAGCAGCACGACCACGACCGACCGCTCCGAAAACGGCGAGCCTCAGGGTGTAGACGAATACAACGGCATGAGTTCGTCGGACAACGGAACGGATTCGAGTTCGTGGAATCTGGAGGATTACGGCCGCTCGAACAGCGGTTCGGACGACGATGACCTGCCGCCGCTGCAGATCCACGAATCCACGACTACGCTGCGCGACCACCTGACCGCGCAACTGCGCATGACGAAGGCGAATCAGCGCGATCGTGCGCTCATTACCTTCCTGATCGAATCGCTCGATGAAGACGGGTACCTCACGTCATCGCTCGAAGAAGTGAAGGCGGATTTGCCGGACGAGCTGGAAGTCGATGTGGACGAACTGAGCGCGGCGCTCGCGCTCCTGCAGAGTTTCGATCCGCCGGGCGTGGGCGGACGTTCTGCGTCCGAATGCCTGAAGCTGCAGTTGCTGCGCCTGGAGCCGTCACCCATCCGCACGCTGGCGCTCGATATTGTGATACACCATCTGGAATTGCTGGCGGCACGCGATTTCACGCGTTTGCGCAAGCAGCTCAAGGCATCCGATGACGCCTTGCGCGACGCCCATTTGCTGATTCGTTCACTGGAACCGTTCCCTGGCGCGGCGTTCGGGAAGAGCGAAGCGGATTACGTGGTACCTGACATCCTGGTGCGCAAGATGTCGAGCGGCTGGACAGCAGAATTGAATCCGGAAATCGTGCCGCGGCTTCGCATCAATCACCTCTATGCGAATATTTTGCGCAACAATCGAGGCGATCCGGGCAGTGGTTCGTTGCGTCAGCAGCTCCAGGAAGCGCGCTGGCTGATCAAGAATATTCAACAAAGATTCGAGACGATTCTTCGCGTTGCACAAGCCATTGTGGAGCGTCAGAAGAACTTTTTTGCGCACGGCGAAATTGCAATGCGGCCCTTGGTTTTGAGGGAGATTGCTGATACGCTGGGTTTACACGAATCCACTGTCTCACGTGTGACAACCGGTAAGTACATGCTGACCCCGTTCGGGACGCTTGAATTTAAGTACTTCTTCGGATCGCACGTTTCAACCGACACGGGTGGCGCGGCATCGTCTACGGCGATCCGGGCACTCATCAAGCAACTGATAGGAGCCGAAGACTCAAAATCTCCTCTTTCAGACAGCCGCATCGCAGAGTTGCTGGCAGAACAGGGATTCGTGGTTGCGCGCCGCACGGTGGCCAAATATCGCGAAGCTCTGAAAATCCCGGCAGTGAATTTGCGAAAGTCTCTGTAGCCCGCTGCATGTTGCGGCGGGCCTTTACCGGCCGCGTCGCGAAAGCGCGAGCGAGCTGGCCGATGCGATTCCCGTTCCGTACCACCGTTCCACAGAATGGACACGTGCGGGCTTGCAGCGACCGGTTTCGGCAGCGTGATAGCGTCCAGGCGGCCATTAGCTTGGAGAGCAACTATGAATCTGCAGATCAGTGGACACCATCTCGAATTGACGCCTGCGTTGCGAGAATATGTGATCACCAAACTGGATAGAGTGCTACGGCACTTCGATCAGGTGATCGATGGCAGTGTGGTCCTCTCGGTCGACAATCATAGGGAAAAGGACAAGCGGCAAAAGGTCGAAATCAACTTGCACCTGAAGGGCAAGGACATTTTCATCGAGAGTTGTGACGTTGATATGTACGCGGCCATCGACCTGATGGTCGACAAGCTGGACCGGCAAGTGCTCCGCCACAAGGACAAGATCCAGGGCCATGCACACGCCACGATGAAATACGGGCACGAACCGCAGGAGAGCGAAGTTCCGGCGCCGTAAGGGTCACCGTCGGGGTCCGTGAACGGTTAGAGGAACGATTCAAAAGGGTTGAACGACGCATCGGCTGGAGGTTTTCGATGCGTCGGATTCTGGAGCAACGTGGACCGGAACCCATCGGACCGATAGTCGGCACGAGTCGCCCGGAGGAGTCGCCTGAAATGGCCGCCTGTAAGCAGGCGGCTTTTTTTGTCACCGCCGGTTTCGAGCGTTTTTTTGCAGCGACAGGGGTCAACTGGCGCGCAGCCGCAAGCGTTGTGATATGAGCAACAAACGAGCAACAAACGAGCAACAAACGCGTTCACTGTATGGCGCGCCGCACCATCGTTTGATTCCGCTGTTCTATAATGGTCTGGTCAGTAGTTTAGTACCGGGTACCGGGGTTGTTAATCGGAGTGAAGCGAGACCTTGGTCTCCCGCGCATTCCTTACCAAAATCGCCGTGAGCGTTTCGTGCAGGTTCTGCAGCCGCCACGATGAGGAGAATTCAGGCCACGCATCTGCCTGCCAACATGAATCGTTTAGCCAAATTTCTTCCCCTCGAAAATGTCGTCCTCGGACTGTCCGTCACCAGCAAGAAACGTGTATTCGAGCAAGCGGGCCTGATCTTCGAGAACCAGAACGGCATTGGCCGCAGTATCGTCACCGACAATCTCTTTGCGCGCGAGCGCCTTGGCTCGACCGGTCTCGGTGAAGGTGTCGCCATTCCCCACGGACGCATCAAGGGCCTGAAGCATCCGCTCGCCGCCTTCGTGCGCCTGGCTGAGCCGATCGCTTTCGAATCGCCGGACGGGCAGCCCGTGTCGCTGCTGATCTTCCTGCTGGTTCCCGAACAGGCCACTCAACAGCACCTCGAAATCCTCTCGGAGATAGCGCAACTGCTGTCCGACCGGGATGCACGCGAACGCCTGAATACTGAAGAAAACCGTGAAGCGCTGTATCAGGTGCTCACGCAGTGGCAGCCCTGAGCTCTCCTGAGCCAGACCTCGTGCTGGACTTGAAGCCGGGGAGTTGAGCCGAACCGGCGCGAAGACCAGGCCGCACGGCCCTCTCGCGCCGGCGGCCCTTCTAGCGCACAATCAGTCCTATTGAGCGGAGCATTGAAGAGACCAACCCCGGCTCTTCAATTGCGTCATGCTCGCGGCCTCTCTCGGAGTTCCGGCCCTCATGGATACGTCCAGCATCAACGCCCAGAGCATTTTTGACGACAACGCAGCCGCGCTGAAACTGAGCTGGCTCACGGGACACGAAGGCTGGGAGCGCGGCTTCTCGACCGAAACCGTTGCCAATGCGACCTCGAGCGCCGATCTCGTCGGGCACTTGAACCTGATTCACCCCAACCGTATCCAGGTACTCGGCGACGCCGAAATCACCTACTACCAGCGTCAGTCCGACGAAGACCGCTCGCGCAACATGGCCGAACTGATCGCGCTCGAACCGCCCTTCCTGGTGGTTGCAGGCGAAGTCGGCGCGCCGCCTGAACTGGTTTTGCGCTGCACCCGCTCCTCCACGCCGCTTTTCACAACCCGCATGTCCGCGGCGGCTGTGATCGACAGCCTGCGGCTCTACATGTCGCGGATTCTTGCTCCGCGCGCCACGCTGCACGGCGTGTTCCTCGACATCCTCGGCATGGGCGTGCTGCTGACCGGCGACTCCGGTCTGGGCAAAAGCGAACTCGGACTCGAGTTGATCAGCCGCGGTCACGGTCTTGTCGCTGACGACGCCGTAGACTTCGTGCGCCTCGGTCCGGATTTTGTCGAAGGCCGATGCCCGCCGCTGCTGCAGAACCTGCTTGAAGTCCGCGGCCTTGGCCTGCTTGATATCAAAACCATCTTTGGGGAAACCGCTGTTCGGCGGAAAATGAAGCTCAAGCTGATCGTTCAGCTTGTGCGTCGTCCAGACGGTGAATTTCAGCGGCTGCCGCTCGAAAGCCAGGCGGTCGACGTGCTCGGCCTGCCGATCAGCAAGGTCACTATCCAGGTGGCTGCCGGCCGAAACCTGGCGGTGCTGGTCGAAGCTGCGGTGCGTAACACGATCCTGCAGTTGCGGGGTATCGACACCTTGCGCGACTTCATGGATCGTCAACGCCTGGCGATGCAGGACCCCGAGAGCCAGTTCCCCGGCAAGCTGATCTGACGAGCCAGGCTGGCAAGACCGGCGGCTCGAGCACTCAGCCGCCGCCCGGACCCGAATTTTTGCGTGCTTTTACATCGAGCGAACGAGTCCTTATTCATGCGCATCATTCTGATTACGGGTATTTCCGGCTCCGGCAAATCGGTTGCCCTGAACGCGCTCGAAGACGCCGGCTACTATTGCGTCGACAACCTGCCGCCGCGCTTCCTGCCCGAACTCGCCAAGTATCTTGACAGTCAGGGGCAGCCGCGCCTGGCTGTCGCTATCGATGCACGCTCGAGCCGCTCGCTCGACGAAGTGCCCGCCATCATCAAAGACCTGTCGCAAGCGTTCGACCTGCGCGTGCTGTTTCTCAACGCCAGTACGCAGTCGCTGATCCAGCGCTTTTCCGAGACCCGCCGCCGGCATCCGTTGTCGGGTTCGCCGGGTCACGACGCCGATGTCGGGCTGCTCACCTCGCTGGGCGAAGCTATCGAACGTGAACGTGAACTCGTCTCGGGGCTCGCCGAATTCGGCCATCAGATCGACACCAGCAATCTGCGGGCGAACGTTTTGCGCGCGTGGGTGAAGAGTTTTATCGAGCAGGAGACGGCCGGGCTGACGCTGATGTTCGAATCGTTCGGATTCAAGCGCGGCGTGCCGCTCGACGCTGATTTCGTCTTCGATGTCCGCACGCTCCCGAATCCCTACTACGACCACGAACTGCGGCCGCTGACCGGGCTGGACAAGCCGGTTATCGACTTTTTGTCTGCCCAGCCGATGGTCCACCAGATGATCGATGACGTAGGCACGTTCATCGCCAAATGGCTGCCGCAATTTCGTGACGACAACCGTAGCTACCTGACGGTCGCGATCGGTTGCACGGGTGGCCAGCATCGTTCGGTATTCATCGCCCAGGCGCTCGCCGCGCGCTTCGGTGACAAGGCCAATGTGATTGTGCGGCATCGCGACGCACCCATCGCTCTGGATGGACACGTCGCGTCCTTGCAAACCTGATCGCCTTCGGGCGGCCTTTTAAAAGAAGCGCGCGATGTCCACCAATCCCCTGCTCGCCGACCTGCCGCTGTTTCCGCTGCACACCGTGTTGTTTCCGGGCGGCCATCTCCCCCTGAAAATCTTCGAAGCCCGCTATCTGGACATGGCGCGTGCGTGTTTGCGCGAAGGCACGCCGTTCGGCGTGTGCCTGTTGAAAAGCGGTAGTGAGATCGCGTCGCCGGGGGACCCGTCGGTGCCCGAGAGCATTGGCTGCCTGGCCGAGATCACGCAATGCGACGTCGACACGTTCGGCATGCTGCTGGTCCAGGCGCGCGGCACGACACGCTTTCGGCTGTTGTCGCATCGCGTGGAACCGAGCAACCTGCTCGTCGGCGTAGCGGAGACCATTGGCGACGACACGCCCATGGACGACGCCCAAGCGTTGATGAAATTTGGTGCGTGCGCGGAGGTGCTGGAGCGGATCATCGATGCAATCAAGGCGCGCGAGCCAAAGGACTTGCCGTTCACCGAACCCTTCCTTCTCGACGATCCGACGTGGGTTTCCAACCGGTTATCGGAAATTCTGCCGATCCCCATGCGCGCCCGGCAAAAACTGATGGAGCTTGAGGACGCTGCCGCGCGAATCGATGTCGTGCATCACTATATGCAGCAGCATCAACTGCTTTGAATCCGCTCGGCAGCCCGCGATATCAGATCAGCGAACCCTGCAGTGCATTGAGGAGTTTGCGGACTGGAGCCGGCACCCCGAACGCATCGATATTCGCAAGCGGCGCCCACACGGTCCGGTTATCGGCAGCGTCGGGCACGCCGGTCGCCTGACCAAGACGCGGCTCGATATCCAGCTTGAAATGCGTGAACGTGTGCGTGAAGGGAGTTAGCCGCTGAAGCTCGGCCGACCCGCCGAAGCTATGTGAGACGGCCGCGAGCGCGTCTTCATCGGCTGCTTCCGGCAGGCTCCATAGTCCGCCCCAGATGCCCGTCGGCGGGCGCTTTTCCAGCAAGACGCTATCGCCGTCCTGCAGCACCAGCATCCAGGTCTTGCGTGTCGGCACGGTCTTTTTCGGACGCGACGCGGGCAATTCCTTTTGCCGTCCGGTCACGTTCGCCACGCAGTCGGCAGCAAACGGACAGCGCGCGCAATCCGGCTTGCCACGCACGCACAACGTGGCGCCCAGATCCATCAAACCCTGCGTGTACGCGGTGACTTCGTCCTTGTGCGCGGCGTCCGGAAGCAGCGATTCGGCGAGCGTCCACATCGTGTTTTCCACGCGCTTTTCGCCCGGAAATCCATCGATACCAAACACCCGCGCGAGCACCCGCTTCACGTTGCCATCGAGAATGGTCGCGCGCGCGCCGAACGCAAACGACGCGATGGCCGCCGCCGTCGACCGCCCGATACCCGGCAGTTCAGCCAACTCATCTACGCTGCGGGGAAACTCGCAGCCGTGCTCTGTCGACACCACAAATGCGCATCGATGCAGATTCCGCGCGCGCGAGTAGTAGCCGAGTCCGGCCCAGAGCGCCATGACGTCGTCGAGCGGGGCGAAAGCGAGCGCGTTTACAGTGGGGAAACGGTCGAGAAAACGCGCGTAGTACGGAATCACCGTCGATACCTGCGTCTGCTGCAACATGATTTCGGACAACCAGATCCGGTAGGCATCGCGCGTGTTTTGCCACGGTAGGTCGTGACGGCCGTGAACGCGTTGCCACGCGATCAGGCGCGTGGAGAAGTCGGTGAGCTGGAGCATGTCGGCTAGCGCTGGCAGCGCGGGCAAAAGTACGTGGATCGCTGGCCTTGCACGATTTGTTTGATGGCCGTTCCGCAGACGTGGCACGGCAAACCCGCGCGATCATAGACGAAATAATCGAGCTGGAAATAGCCTGACTCGCCGTTGCTGCCCACGAAATCGCGCAACGTGCTGCCGCCCTTTTCGATCGCCGCGGCAAGCGTGGTGCGCACGGCGTCGGCGAGGAGATCGTAGCGCACGAGCGAGACGCGCCCGGCGGCGACGGTCGGCCGGATACCCGCGCGAAACAGGCTCTCGGACGCATAAATATTGCCCACACCGACGACCATCGTGCCCGCGAGCAAGGCCTGCTTGACGGACACTTTGCGCCCGCGCGTCTGCCGGTACATCAGCGCGCCGGAAAACTCAGCGGTGAACGGCTCCACGCCCAGGCCTGCCAGCAGCGGATGGTCGAGGACATCGCCGTCTGCACGCGCATGCCAGAGCACCGCGCCGAAGCGTCGCGGGTCGCGAAAGCGCAGAATAAAGTCATCGAAGATCAGGTCTATATGATCATGCTTCGCCGCATCCGGCGGTCGTGGCACGTTACGCAGTACCCGTAACGTCCCCGTCATGCCGAGATGCACGATCAGCCAGCCTTCGGAGGTTTCGAACAAAAGGTACTTGCCGCGCCGCTCGACCTTCTCGATTTTCAGCGCCTTCATCGTCTTCGCGAGATGCTGCGGAATCGGCCAGCGCAGCGCCGGTGTACGGACATCGACACGCTCTACCCGGCGTCCGGCGACGAACGGTTCGATCCCGCGGCGGGTTACTTCGACTTCCGGCAACTCTGGCATGTTTTACTGGTCTGCAACTTGCTGTGGGATGTGCGCGTATTGTAGCGAGCGCGTTACAATCGACTGAAACATTGATCGGATTTCCATGAACTTGTCCTTCGTAAAGTTGTTTTCGAAGCAGCGTGCAGCGACCGCGCAAACGAGCGCCGCACGCGGTAAGCCGGTCTACCCGAGCAAGCTCGCGGCCGCAGTGGCGTTCGCGGTGGCCGCGTTTGCGCTTGCGCCCGCCTACGCGCAGACTCCCGCGCAACTTCCCACGCCTGACGACGACCAATCCGCCATCAGTGCTGCAGACCTGATCACCGCGCCGCCCACGGGCAAGGAAGTGCAGGACTTACCGAATGTGGCCGCGTCTAGCCAGATCGTGTTCCAGGTGCTCGCGGCGGAAGTCGCGTTGCAACGCAATCAGGCGGCGCCGGCTTATCAGACTTATCTCGCGCTCGCGCGCGACACGCACGATCCACGCTTCGCGCAGCGCGCGACAGAGATTGCAATCGCCGCACAAAGCCCCAACGACGCGCTGACGGCAGTCCAGCTCTGGCAGCAGTTTTCACCGAATTCGGAACGCGCGGCGCAGTTGAGCGCGTCGCTGCTGATCCTTTCCGGCAAGCCCGACGACGCCAAGCCGATCCTCACGACCGAGCTCGCGAAAGTCCCTGCGAACCAGCGTGGCGACGCCATCCTTTCACTGCAGATCCTGCTGTCGCGCGGACCGAATCGCGTAGGCGGATTGAATGTGCTGAAGGATCTGGTCAGGAACGATCTCGACCGGCCGGAAACGCAACTGGCGCTCGCCCGGCAGGAAATTGCCGCCGACGACCAGCCGGGCGCGAAGGCATCGCTTGAACAAGCGCTGAAACTGAAGCCCGACTACTTGCCTGCCGCGTTGACGCTTGCGCGCATGGGGCCGAACGAACGCAACGAAGGTATTGCTTCGTTCGAGAAGTACCTCGAGAAGGATCCGAAGTCGCATGACGCGCGGCTTGCGCTGGCGCAACTGTATCTGTCGGCGGATCGTCTCGACGACGCCCAGAAGCAGTTCGAAATCATGCGCAAGAACGATTCGAAGGATCTGACGCCGCTGATGGCGCTTGCGCTGATCAACATTCAGAAGAAACAGCCGGACAAGGCGCAGGATTACCTGAAGCAATACGCGGCGGCGGCTGAAAGCACGCCGAACGCCGATCCGGGACAGGCTTACATCTATCTGGCGCAGTTATCGCTGGAGAAGAAAGACGATGTAGCCGCGAACCAGTGGCTCGACAAGATTCCGCGTGCCAGCCAGCAGTACCTGCCGGCGCAAGTCACACGGGCGCAGATCCTCGCCTCGCACGGCAAGGTCGATGAAGCGCGGCAATTGCTGGGCAGCCTGCAGACGTCGGACCCACGCGACCTGGCGTTGCTTGCGCGTACCGACGCCGCGATGCTGTTCCAGGCGCAGCGGTATCCGGAGGCGGAAGCGGCGTTGGCGAAGGCGTCGGCGGCATTCCCTGATGATCCCGACATTTCCTACGACTACGCCATGGCGGCCGAGAAGAACGGTCACTACGACACCATGGAAACGCAGTTGCGCAAGCTGATGGCGCAGCAGCCGGACAACGCCCAGGCGTATAACGCGCTCGGCTATTCGCTCGTCGATCGCAACCAGCGTCTGGACGAGGCGGAAAAATTGATCGAGAAGGCTGTGTCGCTTGCGCCGAACGACGCGTTCATCATGGACAGCCTCGGCTGGGCGAAATATCGGATGGGTAATCAGGCGGAAGCTGCCAATATCCTGAAGAAAGCCTATGACCTGCAGCCGAACGCCGAAATTGGCGCACATCTCGGCGAAGTGCAGTGGAAGTCAGGGCAGCAGGATCAGGCGCGCAACACATGGCGTCAGGCGCAGAAGCTCGAACCCGGCAACGACACATTGTTGAAAACGCTCAAACGATTCCAGGTAAACGACCTTTGAACTTGATTGCAACGAATTTTCTGGGCGGTCAGCGTGTGCGTCGCGGCGCGCTCGCGCTGATGGCAGCGGGTGCGGTGGTGCTGTCGGGGTGCGCGATCAAACCGCGCGTGCCGACTACATCGAATGCAGCGACCGAGATCACCGCGCAGACCAGCCGCGCATATCACGGCCGTTTTTCGGTTCAGTACGACGACCAGAACGGTCAGCAGCGCAACGCGTACGGCAACTTCGACTGGCAGGAAACCGGCGACACCGTCACGCTGCAATTGCGTAATCCGCTTGGGCAAACGCTGGCTATCGTGACATCGTCGCCGTCTTCGGCCACGCTTGAACTGCCGAATCGCCAGCCGCAGACCGCCGATAACGTCTCCGAACTGATGCGCACCACCCTTGGTTTCGCGCTGCCGGTGGAAGGCTTGCGGTACTGGCTCCAGCCATCGCCTGCGCCAAGCTCGCGAGCGCGTACGACCATGGATTCGTCGTCGGAGAACGGCCGCCTGAAGGAAATCAAGCAGGACGGCTGGACCATCGACTATCTGGCCTATGCCGACGCCCCTGCGACCGGCGTAAAGCGCCTGAATCTGTCGCGCGACGAACCGCCGCTCGATATCAAACTCGTCCTCGACCAGTAACGCCTTAGTTCAATCGCATGCCGTCATCTTTATCGAGTTCATCGTCGGGCTCAGCGCGTCCGCTGGCCGGCGCTTCGCTGCGCGATTGTCTCGCGCCGGCCAAGCTCAACCTGTTCCTGCACATCACGGGGCGCCGCCCGGACGGCTATCACGCGTTGCAGACGGTGTTCCAGTTGCTCGACTGGGGTGACCGGCTGCACTTCACCCGTCGCGACGACGGCGTGATCGCGCGCAAATCCGATGTTCCGGGTGTGCCTGAAGCGGATGACCTGGTCGTACGTGCTGCTCGTTTGCTGCAGTCGACAACGGCCAGCCCCCTTGGCGTAAACATAGAAATTGATAAAATACTGCCCATGGGCGCGGGTCTCGGCGGCGGCAGTTCTGACGCCGCGACCACGCTGCTGGCCCTGAATCGCTTGTGGGGCCTGGATTTGTCTCGGGAAGCGTTGCAGGACCTGGGGTTGAAACTCGGCGCCGATGTGCCGTTTTTTATCTTCGGGCAGAATGCTTTCGCGGAAGGTGTCGGTGAAGCGCTGCAAGCCGTCGATCTGCCGAAACGCTTCTTCTTGGTGGTGAGTCCTGCGGTGCATGTTCCAACCGCTGCGATTTTTTCAGAGAAAGGGTTGACGAGGGACTCAAAAGTCCTCACAATTACGGACTTCCTTGCACAACATAGTTCTGACGCAGATTGGCCTGACAGCTTCGGCCGAAATGATATGCAGGCAGTTGTGGTTGAGAAGTACGCGGAAGTAGCAACGGTGATCGAGTGGTTTTCGAATCTTTCACCTGCGCGAATGACCGGATCCGGAGCGAGCGTGTTTGCCGCTTTTCGTAGCAAGGCCGAAGCTGAGATGGCGCAAGCCAAACTCCCGGCAAGCTGGAAGAGCACAGTGACCGAAAGTCTGGATTCGCATCCTCTCTTTGCTTTCGCGTCGTAAAGTTTTGTTTTGACGGGTTTGTCCTACACTGCCCGGCAAGACTCAAAGTTAGTGTAGGGGAGTCGCCAAGTTGGTTAAGGCACTGGATTTTGATTCCAGCATGCGAAGGTTCGAATCCTTCTTCCCCTGCCATAATTTCTCGCGTTTTCCCTCTCGCCCCAGCCAAGACACAGGTGCACGATGAGCAGTGACGGCCTGATGGTATTCACTGGCAACGCGAATCCCGCGCTTGCACAGGAAGTCGTCAAAATCCTTGGAATCCCGCTTGGCAAGGCAATGGTCAGCCGTTTCTCCGACGGCGAAATCATGGTCGAGATCCAGGAAAACGTGCGCGGCAAGGACGTGTTCGTGCTGCAGTCCACCTGCGCGCCGACCAATGACACGCTGATGGAACTCATGATCATGGTCGATGCGCTCAAGCGCGCATCCGCTGGCCGGATCACCGCAGCCATCCCGTACTTCGGTTATGCCCGCCAGGATCGCCGGCCACGTTCGGCTCGCGTCGCCATCTCGGCGAAGGTCGTGGCGAACATGCTGGAAATTGCCGGTGTGGATCGTGTCATCACCATGGACCTCCACGCCGACCAGATTCAAGGTTTCTTCGACATCCCGGTCGACAACATCTACGCCACCCCCGTGCTGCTCGGCGATCTGCGCAAGCAGAACTACGAGAACCTGCTGGTGGTGTCGCCTGATGTGGGCGGTGTCATCCGCGCCCGGGCACTGGCCAAGCAACTGAACACCGATCTGGCGATCATCGACAAGCGTCGCCCGAAGGCGAACGTCGCTGAAGTGATGAACATCATTGGTGAAGTGGAAGGCCGCACGTGCGTGATCATGGACGACATGGTCGACACCGCCGGCACGCTCTGCAAAGCAGCACAGGTTTTGAAGGAACGCGGCGCGACGAAAGTATTCGCGTATGCCACGCACCCGGTTTTGTCCGGTGGCGCAGCAGAGCGGATCACGGCTTCGGAACTCGACGAACTGGTCGTGACCGACACCATCCCCCTCTCCGACGAAGCCCGGGCGTGCCCGAAGGTGCGTATTCTGTCGAGCGCGGGATTGCTGGCCGAAACGTTCTCGCGTATCCGTCGCGGCGACTCGGTGATGTCGCTGTTCGCGGAAGGTTAAACAGTATTGGCGGTTTGGCGGGGCGTTAAAGCTCTGCGGAACTGCGTAATCGGTTCAGGCGAACGAAGGCCTGGACCGCTGCTCTGGGGCTGAACGCGAACACGCGGACAGCCCCGTTTTCACTGCCTGGTCGCGGGCAGATTATGGAGTTGAATCATGAAAGTAGTCGCTTTTGAGCGCAATCTGCAAGGTACGGGTGCGAGCCGCCGCCTGCGTAACTCGGGCAAGACCCCGGGCATCGTATATGGCGCAAATGCTGAAGCTCAAGCTGTTGAGCTCGATCACAACGCACTTTGGCACGCGCTGAAGAAAGAAGTGTTCCATTCGTCGATTCTCGACCTGGAAATCGCTGGCAAGTCGCAACAGGTTCTGCTGCGCGATGTGCAATACCATCCGTTCAAGCAAATGGTCCTGCACGTTGACTTCCAACGTGTCGATTCGAAGAAGAAGCTGCATACCAAGGTACCGGTGCACTTCATGAATCAAGAAACGAATCCGGCTGTGAAGATTGGCGGCGCGGTGATCTCCCACGTGCTGAACGAAGTCGAAATCGAATGCCTTCCGGCTGACCTGCCGGAATTCGTCGAACTCGATCTGGCGAAGATCGAAGCCGGTCACACGCTGCACGTGAAGGACATCGTTTTGCCGAAGGGCGTGGCGCTGGTCGCTCACCTCGACGCAGAAAACCCGGTGATCGCTTCGGCGACCATCCCGGCTGCCGTCGTGTCCGACGAAGCCGCTTCGGGTGGCGCTGCTGCTCCGAGCGCAGGCGACAAGCCGGCTGCATAAGTCTGGCTGAAGCCTGTCCGCTTGAGTCCGCTCGGGTCCGCCCGCAAGAGCGGACGAAGTGACCCGCCGTTGCTCTGCTCCGGCGGGTTTTTTTTGGCCTTTTTCTGGCGCGGTGGATTTGCTACGCCGCCAAGATTGAACATGATCAAACTGATCGTCGGGCTCGGCAATCCGGGCGCCGAATACACCGCGACCCGTCACAACGCCGGCTTCTGGTTCGTCGATCAACTGGCGCGCGATGCGGGTGCGTCGTTACGTGATGAGCGCCGGTTTCATGGGCACTACGGCCGCGGCCGGCTCAACGGGCAAGAGATTCATTTGCTCGAGCCGCAAACCTTCATGAACCGGTCCGGGCAATCCGTAGTCGCCGTTGCGCAATTCTTCAAGATTTTGCCGGACGAGATCCTGGTCGCACACGATGAACTCGATCTGCCGCCCGGCACGGTGAAGCTGAAACTCGGCGGCGGCAGCGGCGGGCACAATGGCCTGAAGGACATTTCCGCGCATTTGTCGGTGCAACAATATTGGCGGTTGCGGATCGGCATCGGGCATCCGCGTGATCTCATTCCCGAAGCCGCGCGTGCCGGCGCGAAACCGGATGTGGCGAATTTTGTGCTGAAACCGCCGCGGCGCGAGGAGCAGGACGTCATCGATGCATCGATCGAACGCGCGCTTGCTGTCATGCCGATCGCGATCAATGACGAGATGGAACGCGCGATGATGAACCTGCATCGCAACTCGCAGTAGCGAATTTGCACTACCCGTCCCGCAGGGACAACTAAGGAGCGAACCTTGAGCCGTTTCTGGAGCGATATCGTCAATAAGCTGACGCCGTATGTGCCGGGCGAACAACCCGCGCTCGCGCGTCCCGTGAAGCTCAACACGAACGAGAACCCCTATCCGCCCTCGCCACGCGTTGTCGATGCAATCCGGCGCGAACTCGGCGAGGACGGCGATTCGCTGCGCAAATACCCCGATCCGACAGCACATGCGTTGCGCGCGGCCATCGCGCAGCATCACGGTTTGCGGGTGGAACAAGTGTTTGTCGGCAATGGCTCGGACGAGGTTCTCGCGCACACGTTCCAGGCGCTGCTCAAGCACGACAAGCCAATCCGTTTTCCGGATATTACCTACAGCTTTTATCCCGTGTACGCGCAGTTGTACGGCGTAGCGGTCGACGTGATACCGCTGAACGCGGATTTTGGTATCGATGTGGACGACTATCGCGCGCCCAATGGTGGCGTGCTGCTGCCCAATCCGAACGCGCCGACCGGACGCGCGTTGCCGCTCGCCGAGATCAAGGTTTTGCTCGCGGCGAATCCGGATTCGGTTGTGGTGATCGATGAAGCGTATGTGGATTTCGGTGCGGAATCGGCGGTGACGCTTATCGATGAAAATCCGAATCTGCTGGTCGTGCAGACGTTCTCGAAAGCGCGTTCACTGGCAGGCATGCGCGTGGGCTTTGCACTCGGGCACGAAGCATTGATCGAGGCGCTGACACGCGTGAAGGACAGCTTCAATTCGTATCCGCTCGACCGGCTGGCGCAAGCCGCGGCGATCGCGGCCGTTGAAGACGACGACTGGTTTCGTGAAACCTGTACGAAGGTCATCGTCAGCCGCGAACGGCTGACGGCGGACTTGCAAGCGCTGGGCTTTGATGTAGTGCCGTCTGCCGCGAACTTCGTATTCGCGCGCCATCCGGAACACGACGCCGCCACGCTGGCTGCACGTCTGAAGGAGAAGGAGATTTTCGTGCGGCATTTCAAACTACCGCGAATCGATCAGCATCTGCGGATTACTGTCGGCACCGATGCCGACTGCGACGCGCTGCTAGCGGCGTTGCGCGCGTTGGTCTGAGGCCACGCGCGTCGAGGGCGCCAGAGGCTTGACGTTGAATCAGGCGCCCTTCGCTTTCATCAACCCGTGATATTTCGCCATCAGCTGGATGGCGTTTTCCTCGTGCGCCGGGTCGCGAGGAATGCAATCCACCGGACACACCTGCTGGCATTGCGGTTCGTCGTAGTGGCCGACACATTCGGTGCACTTGTTCGGGTCGATCACGTAGATGTCGACACCCATCGAGATAGCGTCGTTCGGGCACTCGGGCTCGCATACGTCGCAGTTGATGCACTCATCGGTAATGAACAGGGCCATGCTTTACTCTCTTCGCCCGGCATCTCGCCGGCTTTTTTGGTGCCCGCGCGCCCTTAAATAAGCGCGCGTGTCAACAAGCGCCAGAAGCGCTCACGGCACCGTTGGGTCTTGCGGAATCGGACCGACCTTGTCCTGCAAGCGCTTTTCCACCGATGGGAAAACGAACTTGCTGACATCGCCGCCGAGTTGCGCGATCTCGCGCACGATCGTGCCCGAGATGAATTGATATTGATCCGACGGCGTCATGAACATGGTTTCGACGTCCGGCAGCAGATAACGATTCATGCCCGCCATCTGGAATTCGTATTCGAAGTCGGAGACGGCACGCAAACCCCGCACGATCACGCGCGCATTGTTCGTGCGCACGAAATCCTTCAGTAGCCCCTTGAAGCTCATTACCTGCACGTTCGGATAATGACCCAACACCTCATGCGCTATATCCAGCCGTTCCGCCAGACTGAAGAACGGCTTCTTGTTCCGGCTGTCTGCCACTCCAACCACCAGCGTATCGAAAATACTCGATGCACGTCGCACGAGGTCTTCGTGACCGCGCGTGAGCGGGTCGAACGTTCCGGGATAAACGGCTACAACCATGGGGCATCTCCTCTTCTGATACTTCTTCTGGTATGTCTTTCGTTACAGATTGGGCCGCTGCCGGTACCAGCAAGACCGAATGCAGAGCACGCCCCGTCCACTGTCGGCCACACATTGCCCCGCCAGTGTTTGGGAACGCGCATTATTCCTCATTTTCGCGCCGCAGCAAATGATAGCGGACCGCGCCAGCCTTGCCTTCGCGGGTAATCGCCCATCCGGACAACGCCGGCGTTTGCGCGAGATCGACAGGTTCACCCGATTCGATGTACAACGCGCCGCCCGGCGACACCAGCGGCACGGCCAGTTCAATGGCGCGCTGGAGCATGGTGGTGTCTCCGAAAGGGGGATCGAGGAACACGACATCGAAGGAATTCGGCGCGAGGCCCGCAGCGAGCCGCAGCGCGTCTGCTTCGACGATTTCGATGTTTTTCGCGGCCAGGCGCGTCTGGTTCGACTTCAGTTGCGCTACCGCGCGTCCGCTGCGTTCCACCATCAGCACGCGTAGCGCGCCGCGCGACGCCGCTTCGAAGCCCAATGCGCCGCTGCCGGCAAAGAGATCGAGGCAACGCTTGCCATCGAGCGATTGGCCGAGCCAATTGAACAGCGTCTCGCGGACCCGGTCCGGTGTCGGCCGCAGGCCATCCAGGCTCAGGACGGGCAGTGGCGTGCGTTTCCAGTCGCCACCAATGATACGGATGGAATGCGCCTTGCCGCCCCGCGATGGCGCGGCTTCGCGGACTTTCGGTGCGCGCACGGGGGTATGCTCAGCGGTACGCTCGGGGCTGCGTTCGCGATTTCGCTCTGGGTTTCGCTCTAATGCGCGGGTGATCGATGAACGGGACATGGACGTGCGTGGGGCGTGGGTGGAGCGTAGGTAAAGGCGGCGGGATGACCCGCGCGGGCCGGGTGAGAACGTCATCGGTTTCGACAATTGGCGTGTCGCCGATGCGGGCACGTTACCACAGCCCCGCCGCGCCGGATGCTGGGGTTCGCCGCCCGGGCGGCCACTACAATCGGTGCCGGCTGATAAAATAGCTGTCTTTCGCTTTTTTTGCGCATACGCCCGGCTTTTCGGCGGTTTTTCGCGGCACGGCAGCCATCGTCATCTTGCGTTTGCGTTGTTCGCTCGTTCGACGCAGCAACGCGGTTGCGACGGCATCGATAAAACGCGCCACCCCCACCACTGCAGATCATGTTCAGCTTTTTCAAACGATTAATAGGCAAATCGACCGATTCCGATATCGATATCGATACCGATGCGCCCGAGGAAAACGAAACCGGGGACGTCGCCGAGGCACGTTCTGAGGACGCTGGAGGGCTTCAGCACGCTGGTACCCCGGCGACTGCGCGGGAAGGCGTTGCCGCTTCGGATCGGGCTTCGGAAGCGCCGCTGCGAGGGACTGGGTCGGCTGAAGCCGCGCCTATTGGTAACGCAGCGCCCGCAGGTACGACACCGCCTGCATCGAGCGCTTCGCTGTCACACGCCACGGCCCCGGTTACGCCCGCACAGCCGGTCGCGTCAACGGCCACGGTTGTCGAGCCGACGCGGACCGAAGCCCCCGGCGTAGCGGCAGCGGGGACGCCCACGCCGGCGACGCAAGCCTCGCCTGTGAACACAAGCCCCGCTGCAACCACCACGCCACAAACCAAACCCTATTGGCAAGGCCGCACGACATCCCAGTGGAAAGCGCCGGCCGAAACCGTTGAAATTGTGCCGCCGCCGGAACCCGAAGCGAGCGCGAAGCGTTCGTGGCTGACGCGCCTGAAAACGGGGCTATCGAAGACCAGTTCGGGCCTGACGGGGATTTTCATCGGCGCGAAGATCGATGAGGATTTGTATGAGGAACTTGAAACGGCGTTGTTGATGTCGGATGCAGGTGTCGATGCCACCGAATACCTGCTCGAAGCGCTGCGTGAAAAAGTGCGCAGCGAACGGCTCACTGATTCAATGCAGGTCAAGGCCGCACTGCGCTCGCTGCTTGCCGACCTGCTTCGGCCGCTCGAGAAGTCCCTGATGCTCGGTCGCGCCCAACCGCTCGTGATGATGATCGCCGGCGTGAACGGCGCGGGCAAGACCACGAGCATCGGCAAGCTGGCCAAACATTTGCAGCGCTTCGACCAGTCCGTGCTGCTCGCCGCCGGCGACACGTTCCGTGCTGCCGCGCGCGAACAGCTCACGGTTTGGGGGCAACGCAACAACGTGACGGTGATGTCGCAGGAAAGTGGCGATGCCGCCGCCGTGATCTTCGATGCAGTCGGCGCCGCCCGTGCCCGCAAGATCGACGTGATGATGGCCGACACGGCGGGCCGTCTGCCCACACAGCTTCACTTGATGGAAGAACTGCGCAAGGTGAAGCGTGTGATTGCGAAGGCACAGCCCGATGCGCCGCACGAGGTCCTGCTGGTCATCGACGCAAACACGGGCCAGAACGCACTCGCCCAGGTAAAGTCTTTCGACGATGCGCTCGGCTTGACCGGTTTGATCGTGACCAAACTGGACGGCACGGCGAAGGGCGGCATTCTCGCGGCCATCGCGCGCCAGCGGCCGATTCCGGTGTACTTCATTGGCGTGGGCGAAAAGGTGGAGGACTTGCAGCCGTTCAGCGCCGACGAGTTCGCCGACGCCTTGCTCGGAAATTAAACCGGCGCCGCGGCCTGGCGTTCAGCCAGACCGCGGCCGCGGTCGCGGCCGTTTCAGCTTGAGACGAGCAACGCCACGGCAATCCACCACATCACAATCCCCACGATCACATCGAGCACTCTCCACGAGACATCTTTCTCGAACAGAGGCTGGAGCAAACGCGCACCGAACCCGAGCGCGGTGAACCAGATGATCGACGAACACATTGCCCCTGCGGCAAACCACGCGTTCCCCGGCCAGCCATACCGTGCACCAATGCCACCGAGCAGTACGACGGTATCGAGATAGACGTGCGGATTCAGCAGCGATAAAGCGAGCACCGTTGTTACCGCGCTCAACGCCGTCTGCGACTCGCCGTTCTCGGCGTGTAAATGTCCCGGCCCCTTCCACGCCGCGTGAAACGCCCGCAGGCCGTAGAGGAACAAAAACACTGCTCCTGCCCAGCGTATGACCCCGAGCAGCACGGGTGCTCGGGCGATCAGCGCCCCCATTCCCCCAATACCCAGCCCGATCAGCAACACGTCGATCAGCGCGCAGATAAAAACGACCCAGCCTACGTGCCGTTGTTTCAAGCCTTGGCGCAATACAAAAGCGTTTTGAGCGCCAATCGCGATAATCAAACTTGCGCCGAGCCCGGCGCCGGAAAGAAAAACTGCTGTCGTCATTCGGCGTCCGGTTGTTGCCCTGGCGCGGCGCGCGCGAACGCATCGATTTGCGCGGCGTGATCGGCGATGCGTTCGATCGTTGGATAACGGCTTACATCGAGATTAAAGCGCCGTGCGTTGTACACCTGCGGCACGAGGCACAGATCCGCGAGCGTTGCCGTATCGCCGAAACACAGCTTGCCCACGCGCGAGTCGTTCGCAAGCCGTTTTTCGAGCGACTCGAAACCCGACTCCAGCCAATGCCGGTACCACGCGTCTTTCGCTTCGTCCCCAACCTTCAGCGTGTGCTTCAGATACTTGAGCACGCGCAGGTTGTCGACCGGATGAATCTCGCACGCAATCTGAAGCGCGACCGAACGAATGAACGCACGATCCAATGGCGAGCCCGGCAACAACGCTGGCTCGGGATGCGTTTCTTCCAGATATTCGATGATCGCAAGCGACTGCGTGAGCACGTCATCGCCGTCGATAAACGTCGGCACGATCCCGTCCGGATTCAGCTCGCGATACTCCGGCTTCAGTTGTTGACCGCCGTCGCGCAGAAGATGGATTGGCGCGTACTCATAGGCGAGTCCCTTGAGATTCAACGCGATCCGCACGCGGTACGCCGCCGAGCTACGAAAATAGCTGTATAGCTTCATGGCTCCCTTCCGTTTTTATAGTCAGACCACGCGCACGGAGAACTCTCCGATTCCATCGACACCGCCCTTCATCAGGTCGCCCTTCTGAATCGCGCCCACGCCTTCAGGCGTGCCCGTAAAAATCAGGTCGCCGGGGAACAATTCGAACAGCGTGGACAAATACGCGATCGTGTCGCCTACCGACCAGATCAGTTGCGAGATGTCCGATCGTTGCTTCTCTTCGCCATTGACGGTGAGCCAGATCGCGCTTTTTTCCAGGTGCCCGACCTTCGCAACTGGATGAATCGGGCCCAGGGGCGCCGAGTGATCGAAACCCTTGGCCGTATCCCACGGACGGCCCAGCTTCTTCGCTTCGGCTTGCAGGTCGCGGCGGGTCATGTCGAGACCGAGCGCGTACCCATAGACGTAGTCGAGTGCAATGCCCGCGGGAATGTCCTTGCCTTGCTTGCCGATTGCCGCCACCAGCTCCATTTCGAAGTGGACGTTCTTCGACTGCGACGGATATGGGAATTCGCCAGTCGCACCTGGCGCGACATACAGCACGGCGTCAGCGGGCTTGCCGAAGAAAAACGGCGGTTCACGATCGGGGTCATGTCCCATCTCGCGTGCGTGCGCCTCGTAGTTCCGGCCAACGCAATAGATCCGGCGAACAGGAAATTGGTCGCTGGAACCGACAACAGGCACCGCGACCGCGGGTGCCGGAGCAAATACGTGACTCATTGCGTTCTCTCCTGTTTGATTAAGCATCGACCTGAACCTCAAGTTTAACGTGCACGGTTGCGCATCGCGATTCGGCTGGATGGCCTATGAGCCCCTCGGCATCACATGGCAAAGCATGCCGCGCCGTCTGCGGCTCCCGCTGGCGGTCCCAACCCCGCGACTTGCACGCCCGGCTCAAATGCGGTACTGAATGTGATTCCTGTATTTCCAGAATTGCAGCGGCCGATCGTGTACAAAGGTGCACAGCCCTCGCAGACCAATCAATGACCGACACAACTCCTTTCCCGTGTGCCCGCTTCATCAAGGAAATCGGCCGCGGGCCGAACGGCGCGCGAGCGCTGACCCGCGAAGACACCTACGCTCTCTACGAAGCAATGCTAGACAACCGAGTCTCCGATCTCGAACTCGGCGCGGTGTTGCTGGCGTATCGAGTAAAGGGAGAGACGGCTGCGGAACTCGCCGCGATGCTGGCGGCCGCGCATCGTTCGTTCGCACCGCTGCATATCCAGAACGGCCGCGACCACGCACGACCCGTGTCCATCCCTACCTACAACGGCGCGCGCAAGCAACCCAACCTGACCCCGCTGCTGGCGATGCTGCTCGCGCGCGACGGCGTCCCGGTGCTCGTGCATGGCGTCACGACTGACCCTGGCCGCATCACGAGCGCGGCGATTTTCGCCGAACTGGGCATTCCGGAATGCACTTCCCACGATGAAATCGAGGACAACCTCGCCTCGCGGCGGCTGGCGTTCGCGCCGATCACCGTGCTCGCACCCAAGCTCGCGCGCCTGCTCGCGATCCGCCGGATCATGGGCGTGAGAAATTCCACGCATACGCTCGTCAAGATCCTTCAGCCGTTCGCGCAGCCGGGCTTGCGGCTGGTGAACTACACCCATCCGGAGTATCGCGAGAGCCTGACGGGACTGTTCACCGAGCATCCCGATGCTGCCGCCGGCGGCGCCCTGCTCGCACGCGGGACGGAAGGCGAAGCGGTAGCGGACACCCGCCGGCAAGTGCAGGTGGACTGGTTCCACGACGGCCACGCGGAGACGCTGATTTCGCCGGAGCGCTCGTCGCCGGACGCGCCGGCAGTGGCGTTGCCCGAGGCCCTGGACGCCGCGACCACTGCCCGCTGGATCGAAACCGTTCTGCGGGGCGAAGCACCGATTCCGCCTGCGCTCGCGCGCCAGGCGGAGTTGATTGCGGACATCGTCAGGCGCTAGAGCATTCGCCAAAGCATTCTTCAGCCGATAAACCCTCTCTGTTGACAAAAGCGCGCGCCCTGCGCTAATGTGCAGAAATGAGCTTTACCGAGTTCCCCTCCCTTCGAATTACTCAGGGTCGCCTAGCGCGGCCCCTATCGCTACGTCTAGCGTAAGTCGCTAAACGTGGCGCCGCGCGTTCCTCGCGCGGTCCCTCCCGCAGTTTCGTAGTTCCCCTTTTGCAGTTCTCTTTTCACCACCCGTAGTCGTCTGCTTTCGTCCGTTCATCCACGGATCGAAAACGCGAGGATCACATGCACGCTGCATTTGCATCGTTCACGTTCGTCACCGGCGTCACCCACGCCATGGGACATCGCGAACCTGTCGAGCGCGCATCGGAACGATGCCGGCAAGCCGCCGGCCGCTCGCCCGCCTCGCAACGACTGCGCTTTCACGCGTACAACGCGTTCAGCCGAGGCCCACGATGATGATGCGCAACCCTTCCGAGAAATACCGCCCTTTCCCCCAGGTCAACCTCAACGGCCGCCGATGGCCCACTCGTACGATCGAGCGCGCACCCATCTGGATGAGCACCGATCTGCGCGACGGCAATCAGGCGCTGATCGACCCGATGAGCATTGAAGCCAAGCTCGAATTCTTCGAGATGCTGGTGGCGGTGGGTTTCAAGGAAATCGAAGTGGGCTTTCCGTCGGCATCGCAGACGGATTTCGACTTCGTACGCAAGCTGATCGTGGAGAACCGCATTCCCGCCGATGTCACCATTGAAGTGCTCGTGCAATCGCGTCGAGAACTTATCGAGCGGACCTTTGAAGCAGTGGAAGGTGCGCCCCGGGTGATCGTGCACCTGTACAACGCGATTTCGCCGTCGTTTCGCAAGATCGTCTTCGCGCAGTCCAAGGAAGAAACCAAGGCACTCGCCGTGGAAGGCACGCGAATCATCAAGGAGTGCGCCGCCGCACGCCCCGGCACGCACTGGATCTATCAGTATTCGCCGGAAACGTTCAGCATGACCGAGCTTTCGTTTGCCCGCGAAGTCTGCGACGCCGTCGCGCAAATGTGGCGTCCCACGCCCGAGCACAAGATGATCGTGAATTTGCCGGCCACGGTGGAAGCGGCCATGCCGAACGTGTTCGCCGATCAGATCGAGTGGATGGATCGCAACATGAGTTTCCGCGACAGCATCGTGCTTTCGGTGCATCCGCATAACGATCGCGGCACGGCAGTCGCCGCAGCGGAACTCGCGATCCTTGCCGGCGCCGATCGCGTGGAAGGCTGCCTCTTTGGCAACGGCGAGCGCACGGGCAACGTGGATCTCGTCACGCTCGCGATGAATTTGTACACGCAGGGTATCGACCCCGGTCTGGATTTTTCGGATATCGACGGCGTGCGCCGCGTGGTCGAGCGATGCAACCAGATTCCGGTACATCCGCGGCATCCGTATGCCGGCGATCTCGTGTTCACGGCCTTCTCCGGCTCACATCAGGATGCCATCCGCAAGGGTTTCGCCCAGCGTGAACCGGGCACGATATGGGACGTGCCGTATCTGCCCATCGACCCTGCCGATCTTGGCCGCAGCTACGATGCCGTGATCCGCGTGAACAGCCAGTCGGGTAAAGGCGGCGCGACGTACCTGCTTGAACGCGGGCTGGGCTTCACGCCGCCGCGCCGCGTGCAGATCGAATTCAGCCACGCCGTGCAGAAAGTCGCCGACGCCTCCGGCGCGGAAGTGTCCGGCGAAGCCATTTGCGCGTTGTTCCAGCGCGAATACTTCGATGCGCAAGGCCCGGCGTCGCGCGATGCATCGACTATTTACTTCGATGGACGCCACGTGAAGCTGCCCGTATCCGCGGTCGCCGACGAAGCGCAAGCGCAGGCAATCGCAGCAGCGGTAGCCAGCGTGGCCGGTGTGTCGATCGAGGTGACATCGTTTGAAACCGCCGCGACCGCGAAGGGTGAGACGGCGGTGTTCATCGGCTGCCGGATTGGCGACCAGGCCATGCGGTTCGGCGTTGCGGTGAATGCGAACGCAACTCAGGCGGTCGCCGATGCCATTGTCAGCGCGGTCAATCGCGTGCGCTGGGTTGGGCGCAAGGAAGTGGAAAGCGAAGCGGTCGCGGCGTGAAGGGGTTTGGTTTTGAGGCAAGAAGTAACTAAGTGACGAGCGGTGGTGTTATCAGGCACCGCTTTCTTGCTCAGCGCGGCAGGCATTCGCGAAGCAGGCGATAAAACACGACAACCGGTATCGACATGGCGGCCGGCGCTCACGAGGCGCCGCCCCGCCGGTCGAACCGCGACGCTCCATCGAACGGCGTCGAAACGGTGCTAATCCAGCGCCACGCGTGTCGCCTGCATTGCGAGCAACTGCCATTGCTTATCGACCTGGATGTGGATGGCCGTATACGCGATGGGAAACAGCAAGGCGCCGTTCTTCGACTCCATCTCGAGCAAAGCGCGGCCAAACACGATCCACGTGTCCCGCCCGCCCGGCATCACGTCCTGCGACTGGATCTCGATCTGCCGATAACGCCTGCGGCCCGCCGTGATCGCATCAATAAACTGACGCTTCGTCTCGCGCTTGCCATTGGTGTGGACGTAGCTGGCGTTCTCCGCCAGCAGCGCGTCCAGCAATTCGCCGTCACCGTCGACCATCGCGCGAAAACGCTCGCGCTCAAGTTCGCGGATTGCCTCGATGGGCGTATCGATGGGTTGTGCCGGCATCTGCAGTTCCTCTCACACTTGAGGAACCGATGGACACGGTCCCCGTCAGAAGTTGTATTGCAAATATATCTGGCTGAAATTTATACCAGGATTCGGGTGTTCGATACCGCCGTTGGATAAATGCTGAAACCGGAAGCCAGCCTGGTAGTTTTGATGAGCGCCGAATTGGGCTCCGACGCCCACTACGTCAGCAAACTGAAAGGCCGAAGAGAAGGTACGCGTCTCGGTTTCACGAACGTGTGACAGGAGACGTACGCCCACGCCCGCTTCCACATAGGGCCGAAACCATCCCGAACTCTTGATGAAGCGGAACACCGGCGTCACGCCGAATTCCCAGATTCCCGGATTCGATGCCTGGCTTTCGCGTATATCCCAGTAGGCCACGTGGGCTTCGCCCACAACGGTGAAGTGGAAGCCGCCGATTTCCCACCAGGTCCAGTTAGGGTCCCAGACCACACCGACATCCGCCTTCCGGACGTCATGGTCGGCAACCCCGCCCGCGATCTGCACGCCGAACTGATCGGCGCGGGCAGTGGCCGAAGTCAGGACCAACGCACCAAACAACGCACCATAAAAAGAGCGCTTTTGCCAGACACTTTTGTTCTTCTGCATGAATACTCCAGAACGGGATTCTCACAAGTCGGGCTTGTCACTAATGCAGCAAGCGCCATTTTAGAGACGCTCTCAAAAAAGTGCTCGGAAGAGTTCTGCTGAATGGGGAAAACACGGAATAAAGTTTCGTCGAAGTCCGGTTGGCGGTTGAATCGTGCGAAATCTTGCAAATTTCTTTCGGTAACTTTGACAAAGAGAGTGTTTCGCGGCGTGTAACAGTGCGGGAAACCACTTAGAGCCTATTGGAACGAAGATTCTAATAGCGTATGGGAACTCCACCACACAACGCACCTCTAATCCTTAGCACTCGAAATAGCAGAGTGCTAATATCCTGCTAGACCCGGTTTTTCATCGGGTTTTTTGTTGATAAGGAGCACACAAGCGTGACCAATGCGATGACCCTCCCGAACACTGGACACTCGGCGCCGGCCAAGGCCGCTTCGGCAGGTGCGCTGACGTTTGCGCAGTCGTCCATGTTGACTGGCCAGATCGGCAACATCGACGCCTACATTTCGGCTGTCAACCGGATTCCGATGCTAACGCCGTCGGAAGAACGTCAGTACGCCACCGAATTCCGTGACAACGACAACCTGGACGCCGCTCGTCAGCTCGTGCTGTCGCACCTGCGGCTGGTGGTATCGATTGCCCGCAATTACCTGGGATACGGCCTGCCCCACGCCGACCTGATTCAGGAAGGCAATATCGGCTTGATGAAAGCCGTGAAGCGCTTCGATCCGCAACAGAACGTGCGGCTGGTGTCATATGCCATGCACTGGATCAAGGCTGAGATTCACGAGTACATCCTGCGCAACTGGCGCACGGTGAAAGTGGCGACCACGAAGGCGCAGCGCAAGCTCTTTTTCAACCTTCGCAGCCACAAGACGGGACATAACGCGTTCACGCCGGACGAGGTTGATAGCCTGGCGAAAGAGCTGAATGTGAAGCGCGAAGAAGTGTCGGAGATGGAAACGCGTCTTTCAGGCGGGGACATCGCGCTGGAAGGTCAGATCGATGACGGCGAGGAATCGTATGCGCCTATCGCGTATCTCGCCGACTCGCACAATGAGCCGACCAACGTGCTGGCTTCGCGTCAGTTCGACAAGCTGCAAAGCGAAGGGTTGTCGACCGCCCTCGAGTCGCTCGACGAACGCAGCCGCCGGATCGTTCAGGCGCGCTGGCTTGAAGTGGAAGACGATGGCTCGGGTGGCAAGACGCTGCATGAACTTGCTGACGAGTTTGGCGTATCGGCTGAACGAATTCGTCAGATCGAAGCCAGCGCAATGAAGAAAATGCGTTCGGCGCTGACTGAATACGCTTAAGGGTTGAAGGCAGAACTTTCGCCACCTGATTTCTAGCGGTGCATAGGGAAGAGTTGAAAGCCCGCCGTCGAAAGACGGCGGGCTTTTCTTTGCCTGCTCGATTTGCGTGTGCGCGACGCGTACCCCAAAAAAACGGCGCCAGAGGTTTCCCCATGGCGCCGCCCAGCGTTCAGCCGGCAGTCCGTCTGCGGCCTAGCGCGACATCATGTGCGCGCCGACGTTATGCAGGACCCACAACGTCCCGCCGATCAGGATCACCGCCACCATCACGGTGAAGCCGAACGCGAGCACGTTCCATCGCTGCGATGAAGACGTGTTCATATGCAGGAAGAACACCAGGTGCACGAGGATTTGGACGAACGCGAGCACCGCGATCGCGATGATCGTCTCGGTCGGCCCCAACGCCTGTTGCATGACCAGTCCAAAAGCCGCGGCCGTCAGCACGACCGACAGGACGAAGCCAATGACATACGAGCGCATGCTGCCGTGGCCCGCGCCGGTATCGATTGAATGTGCGTGTGCCATTTATACGACGCTCGTCAGATAAACAAAGGTAAAGACGCAAATCCACACGATGTCCAGAAAGTGCCAGAAGAGGCTGAGACACGTGAGGCGCGTCAGATCGCGTTGGGTGACTTTCTTGTTGCCGATGACCTGGATGGCCAGGACCACCATCCAGATCAGGCCAACCGTTACGTGCAAGCCGTGGGTTGCGACCAGCGTGAAGAACGCTGACAAAAATGCGCTGCGATCGGGTCCGTAACCCTGCGCGATCAGCATGCTGAACTCGTGGATTTCCAGTCCAATAAACAAAGCGCCCAGCACGAACGTCACACCGAGCCACGCCAGCAGCGCGGCCGACTTGCCCTTGTGCGCGGCCAGCATGCCGAAGCCGAACGTGATGCTGCTCAGCAAGAGAATGGCCGTTTCCAGCATGACGCCGGGAAGCTCGAAGACGTCCTTGCCCGACGGACCGTCCGCGAACTGATGACCCATGACCGCGAACACAGCGAACAACGACGCAAAGATGATGCAGTCGGTCATCAGGTACACCCAGAACCCGAACACGGTATTCGATGCACCGTGGTCGTCGTGGGATCCCGTCAGATCGAGTGAGATGGTTTTTTGCAGCATTACAGTGCCTCCTGCAGGTCGAGCGAGCGCGCCGGTGTTGTCGGCGTGCCGTCCATGCCGGCGACAGTTTCAGCGGAAATGATGTAGTCGATATCGTCGTCGTAGCTTCGCAGGATCAGCGTGACGACCACGCCCAGGAACCCGGCGATCGCCAGCCACCAGATATGCCAGACCAGCGCGAATCCAATAGCGAGGCTGAACAAGCCGATGATCAACCCGGCGCTCGTATTGCGCGGCATATGGATGTCGCGATAGTCCTCGACTGCATGGCGCGTGCGGCCGCGCTCCTTCATGTGCGCGAAGGCATCGAGGTCATGAATTACAGGCAGGACCGCGAAGTTGTAGAGGGGCGGCGGTGAACTCGTCGCCCATTCGAGCGTGCGGCCATTCCACGGATCTCCTGTGACGTCCTTGTACGCGGGCGAGTTGCGCTTCACCACGCTGACCACGACCTGAGCGACCTGGAACAGCACGCCCACGAGAATGATCAACGCGCCGATCAGCGCAACGACCATGTACGGCTGCCAGCCCGGCGTGTCGTAGTGATTCATGCGGCGTGTAGCGCCCATGAAGCCGAGCACGTACAGCGGCATGAACGCAGTCCAGAAGCCTCCGAACCAGCACCAGAATGCGCATTTACCAAGCGTTTCGTTCAGCTTGAAACCGAACGCCTTCGGGAACCAGTACGTGAAGCCGGCGAGATACCCGAACACCACGCCGCCAATAATCGCGTTATGGAAGTGAGCGATCAGGAACAGGCTGTTATGCAGTACAAAGTCCGCGCCCGGCACGGCCAGCAACACACCCGTCATGCCACCCACGGTGAACGTGATCATGAAGCCGATCGTCCACAACACCGGCGACGAAAATTCCAGCCGGCCCTTGTAGATGGTGAACAGCCAGTTGAAGATCTTCACGCCGGTCGGAATGGCGATGATCATGGTCATGATCCCGAAGAACGCATTCACGTTCGCGCCGGAACCCATCGTGAAGAAGTGATGCAGCCACACGAGCAACGACAACACCATGATGGAGCATGTTGCGTAGACCATCGTCTTGTAGCCGAACAGCGGTTTTTTCGCGAACGTAGCCACCACTTCCGAGTAGATGCCGAACGCCGGCAACACCAGGATGTACACCTCCGGATGGCCCCACGCCCAGATCAGGTTCAGGTAAAGCATGGCGTTACCGCCGGCATCGTTCGTGAAGAAATGCATGCCGAAATAACGGTCGAGCGCGAGCAATGCGAGCGTTGCGGTGAGGATCGGGAACGTCGCGAGAATCAGCACGTTCGAGCACAGCGCGGTCCAGGTGAACACCGGCATCTTCATGAACGTCATGCCCGGCGCGCGCATCTTGACGATCGTCACGAAGAAGTTGATGCCGGTCAGCACCGTCCCTATGCCGGAAAGCTGCAGACTCCATAAGTAGTAGTCGACACCCGCCCCCGGACTGAATTGCAGCTCCGACAACGGCGGATACGCGAGCCATCCGGTTTGCGCGAAATCTCCGATAACCAGCGAGATATTCATCAGCATCGCGGCAATCGCGGTCATCCAGAAACTAAGCGAATTGATGAACGGGAATGCGACGTCGCGTGCGCCGATTTGCAGCGGCACCACAATGTTCATCAAGCCGATCATGAACGCCATCGCCATGAAGAAAATCATGATGACGCCGTGCGCCGTGAAGATCTGGTTGTAATGCTCGGGCGGCAAAAATCCCGGGCCGTTGTAGGCCAGCGCGAGTTGCGTGCGCATCATGAGCGCATCGACAAAACCGCGCAGCAGCATCAACACCGCCACGACGATATACATCACGCCAATCTTCTTGTGATCGACCGACGTCAGCCATTCACTCCAGAGATAACCCCACTTCTTGAACCATGTCAGCCCGACGACCACGGCCAGCACAATGACGGCCATGAACGCCGCCGCGGCCATGATGATCGGCTGATCGAACGGTATGTCCGATAGCGTTAATTTTCCCAACAAATTTCCAAACATGGCTTACCCCTTCGTGCGGCAGATCGGGTCGGGTATGTTGCGAGCATGCCCGTTGTTATATTTCGCGACGATGCTCTGAAACAGATTCGCGTCGACCTTGGAGAAGTACTGGACCGGATGCTTTTCGGTCGGCGCGGCCACGGCCGCGTAGTTCACGCCGTCGAGCTGACCCGGAGATGACCTAACCTTCGCCACCCAGGCGGCAAACTCTTCAGGCGTAGTCGCGACGGCGCGGAATTTCATGTCCGAGAAGCCCTGACCGCTGAAATTCGCGGAGATGCCGGCGTAGTCACCGGCTTCATCGGCGATTAAATGCAGCTTGGTTTGCATGCCCGCCATTGCGTAGATCTGACCGCCCAATTGCGGGATGAAGAATGAGTTCATCACCGAATCCGACGTGATCTTGAAGTTCACCGGCGTGCCAACGGGAAACTCAATCCGATTAACCGAAGCAATGCCCAGATCTGGATAAATGAATAACCATTTCCAGTCGAGTGCGACAACTTCAACATTGATCGGCTTTACCGCAGACACAAGCGGTTTATAAGGATCAAGCGCGTGTGTGCTCTTGTAGGTCAGAATACCGAGATACAGGATAATCAAACTAGGGACGAGCCAGACCACGGCTTCGATCTTGTTGGAATGAGCCCACTTCGGCAAATACTCGGCAGACGTATTCGATTGCCGATATTTCCACGCAAACAGCAGCGTGAGGAAGATGACCGGTACCACCACGATCAGCATGGCGTACGTGGACGTAAGAATAAGATTCTTCTCAGCCAGCCCGATGCTGCCTTTAGGATCGAGTAGATCCATCTGGCCACAGCCCGACAGAAGAAGAGCAGGGAAAATTGCTAACCGCTTGCAAAACCCCGACCCGGATTTTTGTTTCATACCTTGCCCGATTTCAACGTTTTTGAGATATTACGTTTCGACTTTTAACCAGCCTCGGGAGAAGGGTAGCGCGATTTCAACCGGTCATTTAATCCAACTTTTTCGAAAAATATTTTGTGTTTGTTTGGCGCGTCTTATTGCCGCAGACTTATATGCGCTGCAGATGCGGCGATTTGACCTGGATTATCGAGATAATAACCATTGTTTATAAATCAGGATAATAAAAAACGAAGGCCTGGATTCGCAGGCCTTCGCGTCACGCCGGCAAGCCGACTAAACCATCACTTCAGGTACAGCCCCGGCGCCCACGATCCTTCGCGCGAAGAAAATTGGAAGGTCTTTCCCGTCGCATTGCGAATGCAGATCGCAATCTGCTTCGCTCCGGCCTGCTTCTGCGACGCTATATAGGCGCTGATGTCGTTGTCGCGAACCTGCTGAACGTTGTCCGCATAAATTCCGCCGAGGTAGTCACTGTCGCTCGAATGGCACGCAGATGCCGAAGGGAGGTTCGAGGTGTCGTCCCAGTCCGTGGTCGCGGAATAGATCCAGAGCATGACGGCGCTGGAATCGGTGATGTTCCCACCGAGAGTCTGGAGGTACGAACCGGCATACGCGTAGTCGTCCAGGTTTTCCGGCATCGGAAATTTGATCAGGATGACGTCGCCCGGCGCCGAGACCAACGTTGCGCTCGTCGGACGAACGGCGCCCTTGCTGTCCAACTGAACATTCGCGCTGGCCTTCGAATAATAAGCGGGGATGTACTTGCTGCAGGTCGAACCAGCGACTTCACCCTTGTTCATGCAGGTATCGACGATGTACTGCATGCTCTCGGCGTGCCACGCATTGATGAAATCACCGTGCGCCGTATACATGCTGCCCCATTGCGGCACCCACTGGCCGTTCTGGAATACCGGATCCAGTGACAACTGCGCGGTGGACAAGTCCGGGTCGCTTCCAAGGGGATACACAACATTCAACTGCAGTTCCGGAATCTTGACCGGATAAGCAGCGGGACACGTACCGTCAGAGTTTCGATACGCCACGTTGAGCGCGCCGTTTGCAGCCCGCATGAGGCTGTTCATCCGCTCCGCCCTGCTGTTGCCAAGGTTAGGTTTCAGCGTCTTGCCGTCCCAGCAATCCGGAAAATGCACGGAGATATGGAGTTCGGAGGGCTCGCCAGTGCTCGCGCTATTGGGCGGACAGCTTGTTGGCATTGTCGTCGTGAACTTGTTGGTCCCCATGCATATGAAGTTCACATGCGGGTTGGGAGCCGTGCCCATGTGATCGCCGGCCAGCATTTGAAGGCCCGGCGGAATCGCGTGAACCGGCGCGGAGTCCACCGGTTGATCATTCTTGTAGTAGGTCTTCTCGTAGGTTGGCGTGACGATCCCGGACGCGCGCTTTAATTGCGGCACCCAGTAGGCCGAGCGGTCGGCAGTCGAATCACAGTTCACGGCCTTGTTGGTGCTCAGCGACTCGTAGGTGCTATTCGCATTTGTGCCGGGATTGGCGAAGAAATCATGCACCATGGCCTCTCCCGGTTTCCCCGGATAAACAATGGGATCATCGGCCAGCGTGTGCGAATAGTTGCAGTCGGAATTGAACTCGGTACCGGCGTGGGCAATGTTCGCGCCAAGCATAAGCGTGATCCAGATGACGATGCGTAGCTTCATGAACGGCTCCTGAAACGAAACAGCAACAATGAAGGGGTTGATTTCTCAAGGCGATTTTATTTAGGTAAACTTATTAATCGCCACCCAGAATAAACGCGGTCGTTGTCTTTCGCGACAGATGGTTTTGATTGAGCGCCAAACTGAAACAGCCAAAAAAAATGCGGCCCCATCGGTAACGATGGGGCCGCATTGCTAACTGCTTATGTCCGGCTCAGCTTTCGATGCGCAAGCTGCCGGTAAGCCTTGGCAGGCTCAGACGGCTAACGGAGCCGCGCCATGACCCGGCGAAAGACGCTTCGCCATGGTGGCGGCATAACGATCAGCCGCGTTACCCACGACAATGTGGAACGTGTCGGCGGAAACCCATGCAACGTCGAGTGCCGACAAGCGTTGACGATCCACTGACGACGGATCGCGCACCACCACCCGCAGGCGCGTCGCGGCGACGGCATCGAGCGAAGCCACGTTGGTCGCGCCACCGAACACGGCAAGCCAACGCACCGGATCGGGATCGAGCGGACCTTGCTCGCCCGGGGCGACAGCGGCCGCAGGAGCAGCAGCAGGCTTGGACGAAGCCGACGTTGCGCCGCCCGTGGACGACCGCTCGAGTTCGGTGCGGATTTCATCGGAGATGAGATCGGCTTCCGGCCCGATGATGACCTGCACACTCGTCGCGCCGCGCTTCAACACGCCACGCGCACCAATCGCCTTCAACTCGGGTTCCGACACCTTCGCTGAATCCACCACCGACAGACGCAGACGCGTGGTGCATGCATCGACGACCGTCAGGTTCGACGCGCCGCCCAAAGCGGCGATGTAGCGCACTGCGCGCGGCACGGTAGCGCCGGCGGTCGGGGACACAAAACCCGTGTTGTCATAGGACTCGACTTCCGCGTCGGTCGTAGCAGGCTCACGGCCCGGCGTCGCCATGTTGAACTTGCGGATGAAGAAGCGGAACAGGCCGTAGTACACCAGACCGTAGACCAGGCCCACCGGAATCGCCAGCCAGCCGCGCTGCGACAGCCCGTAGTTCAGCACATAGTCGATAGCACCAGCCGAGAACGTGAAGCCGAGGTGAATACCCAACGCCGAGCAAATGGCAAGCGACAGGCCAGTCAACACCGCGTGGATCGCGTACAGCGCCGGGGCGAGGAACATGAAGGTGTATTCGATCGGCTCCGTCACGCCCGTCAGGAACGCGGTCAGGGCCATCGAGAAGAGCAGGCCGCCGACCATTGCGCGGCGATGCTTCGGTGCTTCATGGAACATGGCAAGACACGCTGCCGGCAAGCCAAACATCATGATCGGGAAGAAACCCGTCATGAAGCCGCCTGCGGTTTTATCGCCGGCGAAGAAGCGATGCAAGTCGCCCGTCACCGCCGCGCCGCCGCCCGGGGGCGTGTATGAACCGAACACGAACCATGCAAGCGAGTTGATGATGTGGTGCAGACCCGTCACCAGCAGGATCCGGTTCAGCACGCCGAACACGAACACGCCCAGCGCGCCTGCGCCCGTGAGCCAGCCGCCGGCTGCATCGATAGCCGCCTGGACCGGCGCCCACACATACCCCAGCACAATCCCGATCACCAGACAGGTCACCCCCGTGACAATCGGCACGAAGCGTTTCCCTCCGAAGAACGCGAGGTACTCAGGCAACTTGATGTCTTTGTACTTGTTGTAGAGGAACCCGGCCACGCAACCTGCAACGATCCCCGACAGCACGCCCATGTTGAGCTTGTCGTTGATGTCCTTCATCACCGCGATTTCGATCAGGTAACCGATCGCACCCGCCAGACCGGCCGTACCGTTATTGTCCTTCGCAAAACCAACCGCCACGCCGATGGCGAACAAGAGTGGCAGGTTTGAAAAGATCGTGTCGCCTGCATCGGCGATCATCTTGATGTTGAAGACATCCGGCTGGCCGAGGCGCAATAGCAGCCCGGCCACCGGTAGCACGGCAATCGGCAGCATCAGCGCGCGGCCGAGTCGCTGCATTCTTGCAAACAGGTTGGCGTCCATCAGGTTCTCCAGAGATAAGTGTCTTGTCGTTGATCGTGTTGGTGCTGCATGTTGTCGATCGAAGCTTTTTTTACTAATGAACGCGAAGGCCGGTCGCCGGACGGACGTGTTAGTCCAGCGGCCAGATTTCGCGGCTTGCTGCTCTTACTGCCTGTGCTGATTCGAGCGCCAAGGCGTCCTCAGCGCGCTGACGGCACAGTGGGTAATCGAGTTTGCGCACGAGCGCCTTGATGCCGGGAACCGAAACCGGGTCCACGGACAATTCCGTCACGCCAAGTCCCACGAGCAAGGGCACGGCGACCGGGTCGCCACCGAGCGCGCCGCAAACACCGACCCATTTGCCGTGCTTGGCCGCGCCGTCTGTCGCTGCCTTGATGAGGCGCAGCACGGCCGGATGCAGACCGTCTGCCTGGGCCGCAAGATCGGCCTGGCATCGGTCCATGGCGAGCGTGTATTGCGTGAGATCGTTCGTGCCGATAGACAGGAAATCCGCGTGTTGAGCGAGCTGATCGGCCAGCAGCGCCGCCGACGGCACTTCGATCATCACGCCCACCTGAATCGGATCGGTGCGGCCAATTTCCGCCGCGAGTTCATCGATGCGCTTCCTCAAGCGCACGAGCTCGCCGGAATCGGTGACCATCGGCAGAAGGATGCGCACCGTGCCGAATGGCTTCACCGCGAGCAGGCCACGCAACTGGTCGTCGAGGAGATCGGGGCGCACCTGCGCCAGGCGGATGCCGCGCAGGCCGAGCGCCGGATTCGTTTCAGGCGGCAGCGTGAGGTAATCGACTTCCTTGTCCGCGCCCACATCGAGCGTGCGGATGATCGCCGTGCGCCCGTTCAATGCGCCGACAATCGATTGATAGCTTTCCTCATGTTCAGCGGCCGTCGGAGCGGACTGGCGATGAATAAACAACAGTTCGGTGCGCAGAAGCCCGACGGCGTCCGCGCCGTTATCGACGGCGGTTTTTGCGTCATCCAGTGTCGCGATGTTCGCCGCCACTTCAATCGTGCGGCCATCTTTCGTGGCCGCCGCTTCCTGCGATGTGCGGCGATTCACTTCACGCACGCCCGCGAGACGCTGGCGCTCGAGGCGCGCGCGCTCCACATCGAGTGCGGTCGGTGCGTGTTCCAGGCGACCCGCCGATGCATCCACCACAACCTGCGTGCCGTCGGGAATCGCGTGCAGCGCGTCGCCCACCGCGACCAGCGCCGGAATGCCAATCTGGCGCGCGATGATCGCCGCGTGCGACGTCGCGCCGCCGCGTGCCATCACCAGCGCGGTCACACGCGTGCGATCAAGCGACGACAGGTCGGAGGGCGTGAATTCATCGGCGGCGAGCACGGCTTCGTCGGGTAATTCACGCGCCGCCGTGTTCGTATAACCGAGCGCGCGCAGCACGCGCTTTTCGATATCGCGGAGATCGGCTGCACGCTCAGCCAGCAACGTATCTTCGATAGTCGACAACACCGCGATCTGTGCGCGAATCGCTTCACGCCATGCAAAGCCGGCGCTCTTGCCGAGGCTGATCAGATCGCGCGCGGCGTCGAGCAGCGTGGGGTCTTCCAGCAACACGCGATGCACCGCGAAAATCCCCGCCTCGCCCACTGCACCGCGCTGCGAAGCAGTACGGACGGTTTCACCCAGTTCCGCGTCGATGGTGGCAATGGCCTTGTCCAGCAAACGGCTTTCCGTGGCCGACGTCCCGGTTGCCTGCTCGGGCGGCGTGATGTCGTTGTCGTCCCAGCGCACGAGCTTGCCGACCGCAATTCCCGGCGATGCGCATACGCCGGCAATCGTGTTCGGATCGAGCGGCTTGCCCGGATCACGGGCGACGGCGACCGGTGCGGGCGATTGCGTGCGCGCCGGTTTTTCTTCCACTTCGCCATGCGCTTCGCGCAGCAATTCCGCCGCGACCGCTTCAACCGCCGCAACCGCTTGCGCGCCTACCCCAAGCAACTCGATAGTCGCGCCCTCGCCGGCGCCGAGGCCAAGCAAACCGACCACACTTTCAATCGGCGCTTTACGGCCGTTGAAACGCACTTCCACTTTAGCGTCGAAACCGCGCGCCGCTTCGCGGGCCCGGGCCGCGGGCCGCGCGTGCAAACCGCCGGCATGCCCAAGCGTCACGGTGCGGCGCGCTTCATCGGTGAAATTTGCATCGCTGCGGGCCGCGTCCGCCTTCACGCCGCCCTTGCCGCGCAGCACCAGCAACTGGCTTTCGCCGGCCTTCAGCATGCCGCGGCCGGCACGGTCGACCACCTCGAACGCGTCGCTATTGGCGATTGCAATCACGGAGACGAGGCTCGGTGCGTTCTGCGCGACGTAGTCGGCGTCGAATTCGATCAGCACCTGGCCGGTGCGCACGCTCGCGCCCTGCTCGACCTTGGGCGTAAAACCTTTGCCCCCAAGCTCCACCGTATCGATACCAATATGCACCAGGATTTCCGCGCCTTGCGACGTGCGCAGGGTCACGGCGTGATGCGTGCGCGCGAGATGCGTGATGACGCCATCGCACGGGGAAAGCAGCGCACCTGAGAGCGGATCGATACCAATGCCATCGCCGAACATTCCGTCCGCAAACACAGGATCGGGGACGTCGGCGAGCGGCACCATCGGGCCGGTGAACGGCGCGAGCAACACGAAATCGTTCGGGTTTTCAGTGGAATGATTCAACAGGGACTCCTCGGCACGGCGCATCGGATGATTCTCGATTAACGGGTTTCGGTGACTTTCGCCAGATGGCGCGGCGCGTCGGGATTGCGCCCGCGCGCGGCAGCCAGGGCGTCGGCCATCACATAGAAGGACAGGATTGCTGCGATAGGATCGAGCGCGAAATGAGCGGTCTCGACCAGCGGCAACCTGGCTTCGGGCACATCGGAGGGCGCGGCAAGCAGCACGCGTGCGCCTCGTGCGCGCATGTCGCGGGCAAGCTGGATCAAACCGGCCTGCTCCGGACCGCGCGGCGCGAACACGAGCAGCGGATAGTCCTCGCCGATGAGTTCCATCGGACCATGCCGCACTTCCGCGCTAGAAAACGCTTCAGCCTGGATACCCGATGTTTCCTTCAGCTTGAGCGCCGCTTCTTGGGCAATCGCGAGACCGAGTCCACGGCCGATCACGATCATGCGATCGACGTTTTTCAATTCATCGACAGCGTGCGACCAGTCGAGCTTGCCCGCTGCGCGCAATGCGTCGGGCAGCGTTTTCAGCGCGTTCAGCAACTCGACGTCTTTCTGCACGTGCGCAATCACGATCGCCGACAACGACAAAATGGCGATATAGCTTTTAGTGGCCGCCACCGACAACTCGGGGCCGGCCAAAAGCGGAAGAGTCCATTCACATGCTTCGGCAAGCGGCGACCCGGGCACGTTGACAGCAGCCACGGTCAGCGCGCCCGCAGCACGCAACGCCTGCATCGTGCCGACCAGATCGGGGCTCTTGCCCGACTGCGAGAACGCCACGGCCAGTTGGCCTCTCACACGCAAGGGCGCTTGCTGCAAAGTCGCCACCGACATGGGCAACGAAGCGACCGGCACGCCGATCCGGCTCATGGTCAGGCCTGCGAAGTAACTGGCGGCGTGATCCGACGAACCGCGCGCAACGGTCAGCGCAACATGGCGCGGCTCTTCGGCGAGCCGTGCGGCGAGTGCTTCAATGTGGGAAGTATCGGCGAGCTGGGCGACCACCACGTCGGCGGAAGCCAGTGCCTCATCAAGCATATTCGACAATTGATTCACCCTCTACATAAGTTGCCGTCAACGCAAGTTCGCGATCGAATACGACGAGGTCCGCCCACGCGCCACGCGCGATGCGGCCTCTGTCTTCGAGGCCGAGATAATCGGCGGCGTAGCGTGACAGGCGATTGGAAACGTCCGCCATCGGCAAGCCGATGGAGACAAGATTGCGCAGCGCCTGATCCATGGTCAGCGTGCTGCCGGCGAGCGTGCCGTCGGCAAGACGCACGCCGCCCATGCACTTCGTGACGTGCTGGCTTCCCAGCCGATATTCACCGTCGGGCATGCCGGATGCCGAGGTGCTGTCGGTGACCACATACAGTCGCGGAATGGCGCGCAACGCGGCGCGAATCGCACCGGGATGCACGTGCAGGAGATCGGGGATCAGTTCAGCGTATTCGGCATGCGCGAGCGCCGCGCCGACCACGCCGGGATTGCGGTGATGCAGCGGCGACATGGCGTTGAACAAGTGCGTGAACCCGCGTGCGCCGTGTTTGAGCGCATTGACGGCGTCTTCGTAAGTCGCAAGCGAATGGCCCACTTGCACGCGCACGCCGCGCGCCGCCATTTCCTGGATCACTTCAATATGCCCGGAAATTTCCGGCGCGATGGTCACCACGCGGATAGGCGCGAGCGACAAGTACTTCAGCACTTCGTCGCGCACCGCAACGGCTGCCGCGTCCGGCTGCGCGCCGAGCTTGCCGGGATTGATGTAGGGCCCTTCCAGATGCACGCCAAGCACTCGCGCGCCACCGGGCGCGCGGCGGATGGATTGTTCGCCGAGACCTGCGACGACCGCCATGAGTTCGTCTCGTGGAGCGGTCATGGTGGTGGCGAGCATGCTGGTGGTGCCGTGCTTCGCGTGCTCGCGCGCAACGGTATTCGCGGCGTCGCCGCCTTCCATGATGTCCGCGCCGCCGCCGCCGTGCACGTGACAGTCGACGAAGCCCGGCAGGATGTACGGCGCATCATTGGTCTTCGGGTCCACGCGCGCGCCTTCGAGCGCGGTCACCCGTCCGTTCGCAAACTCGACCGAGCCGTATATCCAGCCGTCGGTCGTGAGGATGTTTCCTTTCAGCATGAATCTCTCTCGTGAAACCTGCCGCGAGGCACGCGTCTGAAGGCGCGCCGTGCGCATGATGAAGCTCCATCAACCGTCGCACCCGCTGCGAGCAGGGCGAAAGCCGCCGATACAACCTTTCCCCGGTGACTTCCCGCGATGGCGTTTTTCGCCTCTGGATTTGTTTTGCGACGCCTGTTTCGACGTCTCGCCGGCCCGGTAGTGGAGGGACTCTGGCGCGATGCTTACTGCACGAACAACACTGGAACACGATGCCGACTGGACACGTTGATTCACACTTTGCGACCAATTTTTACGATCACCCGGTCGAGCGATTATGCATAGGAATGGTCACAAGGCAGACGTCTTTGGCGAGCCCATTATATAACCAAAATAATACCAGTCAATTTTCAAAATCATTCGGGTCACCCCTAACAAACTTGTTACTTATCAATAGGTTGAACGTATCTCAAATTTATTTCCCAATCACGCTTATATCGGTGATTACCCTATAACGCAGCCCACTTCAATGCGTCTGGTCTGCACACTATAGACGCCCTTCGGCCGCCGCAGGAGGTGCCGTCGACGCTCTTCTGCACGATCATGCTTTTATTCGGCACAATAGCCTCGATCGATTCACCGGGGAAAACGGTGAACGGCATAAAAACGAGAGAGCGAGGTGGATATGGACAGTTCCATGAACGGCGGCCTGACCGATGCGGTGCGCCGCTTCCAATGGTTTTACGCGTGCCACGTCAGGGCACCCCATGAGTTGGTCGAGCACAGCGCGTTGTCGCTGACGGAAATGCGCGTGCTGTTTGCTGTCATGCATGCGGGCACATGCACGGCAGCGGATATCTCGCGCACGCTCCGCCTCGATACCGGTTATCTGAGCCGGATGCTGACGCAATTCGAGTGCGCCGGATTGATCGAGCGGCAGCCATTTTCCGGCGATGGCCGCCGCAACCAGGTTTCATTGACCGTAGCCGGAGAAACGGCGCTGGCTGCGGTCAGCACGCATGTGCGCGACGACGTTTCTGCCACGCTGGACGCAATGACGCCGGACGAAGGCGCGCAATTGCTTGCATCGATGGGATGCGTCCAGCGCCTGCTCGGGCCGAACGGGGCCGCGCAGCGTGTTCGGCTGCGCGGTCCGCGACCGGGCGATTTCGGCTGGATCGTCGAGCGTGAGGCGCAACTCGCCCCCGGTGGAATGCAAGCGCAACGTGAGCGAGAGATTCGCACAGCGATGGTCGTAGCGGATTACCTGACTGCAACCGATCCGGCGCGCAATGCGTGCTGGATCGCCGAGCAGGACGGCGTCAGCGCAGGCGCGAGCCTGCTGATAGGCACATCAGCCGGGACTGCACGGATTTCGGCGTTGTTCATGGAACCGGGTGTAAGGCGAGGCGGTATCGCCCGCCGTTTGGTCAATGCGTGCGTGACGTTCGCCATCGAGTCCGGATATGACCGCATTGTCTGCGCGACCGATCTGAACCCGTCTCCGGTTGCCCCTCTGCTCCGGCCGTTTGGTTTCGAGGAGCTAAGCGGTCAGGGGGAATGGGAAAAGCGTCTGGAAGAAACCTGCGCCAATTGAAGCCTGCGCACCGAGGCGACTGAGCGGGCTTAAGCTTAAGATTGAGGCCCGTTCTCTATCGGTTGGAATCGCCCATGTACGTCATCCATCTACGCTACACCGGCGCGCTCGCTGAAATCGACGACGCGCTCGACGCTCATCGCCTCTATCTCGAACGGCAGTTCGACGCGGGCGCGTTTATCATCGCGGGGCCCAAAGTACCGCGCGACGGCGGCATCATCCTGGCGGCGAGTATGGAGCGTGACCGGCTTGACGCGATCATTGCGGAAGACCCGTTCTCGCAGCAGCGGCTTGTGCACTACGACATCATCGAGTTCAAGGCCACGCGGCTCGCACCCGATCTGAATTTGCCGCAATCGCCGTAGTTGTGATGATTTTCATCGGTCGATCTTCCTCGAAGATTTCGGGCGCGGACTGCCATTAAAAAGGCCGTTTCAACGCGAGTTGAAACGGCCTTGACGCTCTTGAAACAAACGTGCGCTCAGTCGAGCAACAACTTCAGATCGTGCACCCACGTATCCACGCCCTGCCCGTCGCGTGCGAACAGCCTGAGATGCCCTTGTGGATCGAAGACATAACTTGCAGCCGTGTGGTCCATGGTGTATTCGCCAGCCGTCTTGCCCGGAACCTGCGCGTAATACACGCGAAAATCCTTCGTGATCTTGACGAGTTCGGCCGTATCGGCGGGACGCAGGCCGACGAACGCCGGGCTAAACGCCGACACATATTCACCCAGCAGCGGCGCGGTATCGCGTGCCGGATCAACCGTGACCATCAGCACTTGAACGCGTTTGCCGTCATCGCCGAGTTTTTGCAGCGCTTGTGAAAGTTCAGCGAGCGTGGTTGGGCAAACGTCCGGGCAATGCGTGTAACCGAAGAACAGCACCACGGCCTTGCCTTTGAAATCGCCCAGCGTGCGCGTTTTGCCGCTGGTGTCCGGCAACGAAAAATCGCTGCCGAACTGCGTATTGCCGGTGATGTCGAGATTCGTGAACGCCGGTTTGCTATCGCATCCTGCAAGCAGCGCCGCGGCCAAAACGAATCCCAACCAGACAGCGATCCCTCGAACAGAACACTTCATAAACCGATCACCGTGCGCACGTAATGATCCACGAGCAGCGCGCCGAACAGCAGCGACAAATACACGATGGAGAACCGGAAGGTCTTGCGCGCGAGAGCATCGGAATATTCACGATAAATCTTCCACGCATAACCCAGGAAAATGCCGCCAAGCACAACAGCCGACGCCAGATAGAGCACGCCGCTCATGCCCGAGATAAACGGCATCATGGTCACGGCAAACAGGATTACCGTGTACAAAAGGATATGCAGGCGCGTGTATTTCTCGCCGTGCGTATTCGGCAGCATGGGCAAGCCGGCGTTCTCGTAGTCCTTGCGCCTGTACAACGCCAGCGACCAGAAGTGCGGCGGCGTCCATACGAAGATGATCAGCACAAGAATCCACGCATCGCCGGGTACATGGCCGGTGACGGCCGCCCAGCCGAGCGCCGGCGGCATGGCGCCCGACGCACCACCGATCACGATATTTTGCGGCGTTGCGGGTTTCAGCAAGCACGTATAAATCACCGCATAGCCGACGAACGTGGCGATCGTCAGCCACATGGTCAGCGCGTTTGTGAACGTATAGAGCGTCCACATGCCGGCGCCGCCGAGCACAGCAGAAAACAGCAGGATCTGTGCAGGCGTGATCTCGCCGCGTGCGGAGGGGCGCCATGCGGTGCGGCGCATCATTGCATCGATCTTCTGTTCCATCAGGCAGTTGATGGCGAACGCGGCTCCGGCCAGCAACCAGATGCCCACGGTTCCGCCGATCAGCACGGTCCAAGGCACCATACCCGGCGTAGACAGGAACATACCGATGACCGCGCAGAAAACCGCGAGTTGCGTCACGCGCGGTTTGGTCAACGCGATGTACTGCGAGAGGCGGTTACCGGAAGGGGAAATCAGTGTCGTGCTGTCCATAGAAACTCACGGAGCTTGGCGCGGGAGTGCTGCGGGAACGGCGTCGCGCGGGGCGGTGGCAGGCGACCCCACAACGTGGCCGGGACGGCTGGAAGAGATTCGAAAGTTTACCATAACGCTCAACAGCAAAAGGATGGCCGCCCCGCCGTTGTGGGCCACGGCAATAGGCAACGGCCACTGCAGCAGGATGTTCGACAATCCCGTCAGGAACTGCACGAGGATCACGATCATGATGCCGTTGGCGGGTTTTCTCAACGACTCAAATCGCCGCAGTTTTGCGGCAAGCCACAACGTGTATAGCACGACGACGATCGCAAAGTTCCTGTGGGTCCAGTGAATCGCGACGAGCGCGTCCTGCGAGATGACATCGCCGTCGCCGGTCATGCCGAGCGCGCGCCACAGGTGGAAGCCGTGCTCGAAGTTCATCGGCGGAATCCAGGCGCCGTTGCACAGCGGGAAGTCCGTGCAGGCGAGCACCGCATAGTTCGTGCTGACCCAGCCGCCCAGCGCGATCTGAACCACCAGCAGCAATAAGCCGACAAGCGCTGCAGGCAACCAGCGGGCGGCGGCGGGATCGATAGCGGGAATCGGCGTCAGGCGCGCGGCCAGCCAGCCGAGCGCGCCGAGCAGCGCCAGCCCGAGCAACAGATGCGTCGTCACAATGACCGGCTGCAGCTTCATGGTGACGGTCCACGCACCGAACGCGCCCTGCACCACGATCAGCATCAGGATTCCGGTCGGCCACCAGGGCGACACGTGCAGCGGCCGACGCTTGAGACGCGCCGTCCATGCGATCAGGACCTGCGCGATGATCAACACGCCGATCGCCATGGCGAAATAACGGTGGATCATTTCGATCCACGCCTTGCCGATGCTCACCGGCCCCGTCGGCATCGCCTGATAGGCAGCGTTAATGGCAGCGTGCGCAATAAACGGCGACGACGTGCCATAGCAGCCCGGCCAGTCAGGACAACCGAGACCGGAATCGGTCAGGCGCGTAAAACCGCCGAACATCACGAGGTCGAGCGTCAGGAACGTGGTCAGCCAGACGAGCTTGCGAAATTTGTTGTCGTCGGCTTTCACCCACACGTACGAAAGCGGCAGCAACGCAATGCAGATGCCGATCAATCCAAGTTGTAAAACGTAGGTCATGCGTGCACTGTCCTCAACCGATCCGCGACCACTTCAGCAGCTTTGCCAGATCCGCCTTGATCTTCTCCGGCTCCGGATTCTTCGGGAACCGCATCATCAGGTTGCCGTTCGGATCGACCAGGAAGATGTGATCGGTGAGTTGTGTATCGGCGCCGGCCGGCAGCCACGCTGCCACCGCTTTCGGATCGGCGACCAGCATGCGCGTGTCCGGCTGCGGATAAGCCGTGCGGATCACGCTCGACACCGGTTTGTCATCGGTACGAAGCCAGACGTTGACCACCCGATCCCGTTCCGCCCCTTGCAGCACGCGCACCTGCCGCATGAAGAACAGGCGCGTGACGCACTGTTCGTTGCACTCGCCGCCATTGACCGTGACCATCAGCCATTTACCGCGCAAGGCGGTGAGCGGCATCGGCTTGCCTTGTTCGTCGGTGACGGCAAGTTGCTCGGGAATCGGCCGTTGCGGCTCGATCAGCGCACCGTAGCTCGTCGTGCCACCGGTCGGCTTGACGACGTAGTACATAAAGTAGGACGCGAGGACCGGCGCCGCGCAAACGGCCGCGAGCAGGATCAGCATCCAGCGGCCCTTGTTCCATGAGCCGGGCGTGCGTCCGGGTGTACGTTCCTGCTGCTGGGCACGCGCCTTGTGAATGGCGGACGCGGACGGTCGGGGAGTTTGCATGGACAAAATGTTGCCTCTATTCGTTTGCTGCATCGCGTACTTCTTTCACGCGATGCGTTCGTTCAAGCGTGTGGCGCCTGCTTTGCGGCCGATGACCAGAGCGGGTGCGGGCCGAATGCCTGCCACTTCTGGTTAAACCCACCTGAACCGTACACACGATAATCAATCCGTCGTGCTTGAGCTCGAGAGGTTGTCGGATCAAGCCTTCCCATCCAGCGTTTCCGGTGCGCTCTGCCCGTCGCCGTCCTTCTTCCCTTCGTTCTTCGCCGCACGCCTCGCGGCGTACAGCCCGAATCCGAGCGCTGCAAGCGCCATGCCCCACCACTGCAGCATATAACCGTAGTTGGTCTCCACGCCCATGGTCGGCGCCGGCCAGTCACGCACCAGCTTGTCACCGCTGTTGTTCAGTTGCTGAATCACGAACGGTTGCAGCGGCAATCCCGTTTCGGCGGCGTACGCAGCGACATCGAGATTCTGCCGAATCTTTTGCTGCGCCGCGGAACCACCGTGCCCCAGTTCGAAGGCCTGAGACGCATTCGCCCGCGCAATGCCTTCAATCTCGACTTCACCGGACGGCGTGTCATACGGCTCAATGCCCGTGCGATCGACCAGACTACGTGGCAACCAGCCGCGATTCACCAGGACCACCCCGCCGCCATCGAGCTTGAGCGGCATCACGACGTAGAAACCCGGCTGGTCGTTATAGGGCCGATTATCGAGATAAACGACTCGATCGGGCACGAACGTGCCACGCGCCAGCACACGATGAAACTCGATATCCTTCAACGCAATCGGCGTCACGCCGACGCGTTGCACGGGCGCGTTTTCAAATGCGACGATCCGTGCGTTCAACTGCTCTTTCTGATGCGCGCGGTCCCGTTGCCAGAAGCCGAGCCGCACCGTAACCGCCATGACGATCAGGATGATCAGCGTTGGCCAGAAGCGAATTTTCATGCCGCGTTCCCGCCGATGAAAACCTGAACGCCCACGCGGCATGTTACCTGCGGTGCGATAATCGATGAATCGAACTTCTTAGGCCAACTGGCTGTTTTCATGCATATATTCGTTGCTGTTGCATTCATTCTCATCATCGGGAGCCTGGGTTCGGCGCTGTACTTCATGATGACCGACAAGGGCAAGACCAAGCGTATGGTGTGGTCGCTCGCCATGCGGGTCGGGCTGTCGATCTCGCTGTTCCTCTTCATCCTGTTCGCGCACTGGATGGGCTGGATTCAGTCGACCGGGATTCCGCTCGGACGCTGAGTAAGGCCTGAGTAACGTCTTAGGTTATGCCTGCGTTGGGTCTTTCGTCGGCCCGAAGGTTCGCCCTGGATCGCGGAATACTAGCGGGTCGTTGCACTCAGCTCTGCGACAAAACCGCGCGGGAAACTTCATCCCCAACATGCCGCCGAGCGGCGTTCAAAAGCAAAACGCCGCCCGAGTCAGGTCGAGGCGGCGCTTTGCAAAGCATCTTTTCAATCGACTTCACTTCGTTTCAATCCACTTCAGATCATCCGTTCGGCCCGGAAGCGGTTCGTTAAATCCCCCGCATCGCCCCGCTGAACGTTGCCTGAACGCTTACAGCCAGTACACAACCACGTACAGTCCAAGCCACACCACGTCGACGAAGTGCCAGTACCACGCGGCCCCTTCGAACGCGAAGTGATGCTCCGCCGTGAAATGCCCACGGATGACACGCACCAGAACCACCGTGAGCATCGTGCCGCCGAGGAACACGTGAAAACCGTGGAAGCCCGTCAGCAGGAAGAACGTTGAACCGTACACGCCCGAAGCCAAAGTCAGGTTCAGCTCGTTGTACGCGTGGAAATATTCGTAGCCCTGGCAGAACAGGAAGCACAGGCCGAGCAGAATGGTCGCACCCAGCCAGATAATCGTTTTGTTCCGATGATTCTCGCGCAACGCATGGTGCGCAACCGTCAACGTCGCACCCGAGCTAAGCAACAGCGCCGTGTTGATCGTCGGCAGCGGCCACGGCGTCATGGAACGGAAATGCGACACCAGCCCGGCAGGACCGTTGTTCGGCCATACGGCCGTGAAATCCGGCCAGATCAGCTTGTAATCGAGACTGCCCAGTTCGTGCAGCGCAATCTGGCGCGCATAGAACAGCGCGCCGAAGAATGCGCCGAAGAACATGACTTCGGAGAAGATGAACCAGCTCATGCTCCATCGATACGACAAATCGACATTCTTGCCGTACATCCCGCCCTCAGATTCCCCGATGGAGTCTCCAAACCAGTGCCACAACGTGTACAGCAGCCAAAGCAGGCCGACGACAAATGTGATCGGCGCCCATGGTTCACCATTGACCCACGACGCCAGCGAAGCCATCGAGATCAGCAGCCCGGTGGCGGCCATGATCGGATGTCTCGACGGCTGCGGGACGAAATAGTACGCGCTTTCGTTGTGACCGCTCATTATTGATTCTCCACTTCGATCCAGTTGCTTGAATTTTTTGCTGCCACCGCCGCCGCCTGATTCTTCCCCAGCAACGCCACTGGCGTTATTTCACCACCGCCCGCACTACCACCAGCAACACCACGATAAACAACGCCGCCCCAATCACCCCGGCCGCGATCAGATGCAGCGGGTTCAGCGAGGCATCGCTTTCCAGGTCGCTGCGACGGCGCACGCCGAAGAACGACCAGAAAACCGCCTTCAGCAACCGAAGAAAGCTGTTCTTCGGCGCCGGCTTTTGTGTTTCAACCATCTCACGTCTCCGCCGCTCGCACGGCTTGTGTACTACCTGCCGCGCATATTTGCCGGAAAGCGCAACGTTGGGCTATGTACCGCTTCGCGACACCGACGCCGGCGCGGTCAATTCAAAGAATGTGTACGACAACGTGATCGTTTTCACATCCTTGGGCAGCTTCGGATCCACCACGAACACCACGGGCATGCGCCGTGTCTCGTTCGGCTTCAGCGTTTGCTGCGTGAAACAAAAGCACTCGATCTTCTTGAAGTACTCGGTGGCCTGCATGGGCGCGTAGCTCGGAATGGCTTGCGCCTGAACCGTGCGGGCTTGCTGGTTGGTCACCTCGTACATCACCGTCATCACTTCGCCCGGATGCACGTCCAGCGTGTTCTGTTCCGGCTTGAACTGCAATGGGCCGCGCGCGTTTGCATCGAATTCGATGGAAATCTTGCGGCTCATGTCGACCTGCGTATTCTTTGCTTCCCGTGCACCCACGTCGCGCTGCACAAGATTGTTGATGCCGGTAATCGAGCAGATCGCGCGATACATGGGCACGAGCGCAAAGCCAAATCCAAACATGGCTGCCGCCACCACGATCAGCTTGACCATCATCGAGCGGTTGAACGCGCGATCTTCCTTGATCTCCTCAGGCGTCGACACGTTCCTACCCTCTGGAACGCACGTACTGATCGACGACTACCGCCGCGAAAAACAACGCGGCTACTGCCAGCAGGATCAGGCCAAGCCGCTTGTTGCCCGCGCGAACCTGTGCGGGCGTGCGTTGCTTCTGTGAATTCCGGGTCATCCGTTCAGGCTTTATTCCACTAGTCATGCGCTTCGCTGTCATTGTCGTGCTGGCGCGCGTTCCGTTTTGCAAAGTCTGGACGGAACGCGCTGCGTGCTCTTACTCAACGTGCGGCGGCTGCTCGAACGTGTGGAACGGAGCCGGGCTCGGCACGGTCCATTCCAGACCTTCGGCGCCGTCCCACGGCTTGTCGCCGGCTTTCTCCAGCTCACCACCGCCGCGATACGCCGGCAATGCCACCGCAAACAGGAAGTACACCTGCGCCAGACCGAAACCAAATGCGCCGATCGTCGCAACCTGGTTGAAGTCGGTGAACTGCGCCGGGTAATCCGCATATCGACGCGGCATGCCGGCGAGACCCAGGAAGTGCATCGGGAAGAAGGTGATGTTGAAGAAGATCATCGACGCCCAGAAGTGGATCTTGCCGCGCGTCTCGTTGTACATCCAGCCGGTCCACTTAGGCGACCAGTAATACCACCCGGAGAACAGCGCGAACAGCGACCCCGCGACCAGCACGTAGTGGAAGTGCGCCACCACGTAATAAGTCCCGTGCATCTGGATATCGAGCGGCGCCATGGAGAGGATCAGGCCCGTGAAACCGCCCATGGTGAACACGAACAGGAAGCCGATGGCGAACAACATGGGCGATTCGAAGGTCAACGAACCGCGCCACATGGTGGCGACCCAGTTGAACACCTTAACGCCAGTGGGCACCGCGATCAGCATGGTCGCGTACATGAAGAACAGCTGGCCCGTCACCGGCATACCGGTGGCGAACATGTGGTGCGCCCAGACCATGAACGAGAGAATCGCAATGGACGACGTGGCGTACACCATCGAGCTATAACCGAACAGCGGCTTGCGCGAGAACGCCGGGATCACCTGCGACACAATCCCGAACGCCGGCAAGATCATGATGTACACCTCGGGATGCCCGAAGAACCAGAAGATATGCTGGTACATCACCGGATCGCCGCCGCCTGCTGCATTGAAGAACGACGTGCCGAAGTGGCGATCGAACAGCACCATGGTGATCGCACCTGCCAGCACCGGCATCACAGCAATCAACAGGTACGCGGTGATCAGCCAGGTCCAGCAGAACATGGGCATCTTCATCAGCGTCATGCCGGGCGCGCGCATGTTCAAGATCGTCACGACGATATTGATACCGCCCATGATCGACGACGCACCCATCAAGTGGATCGCGAAAATCGCGAAGTCCATGCCCGGGCCCATCTGCGTGGAGAGCGGCGCGTACAGCGTCCAGCCGGCAGCGGTTGCGCCGCCGGGAACGAAGAACGACGTGATCAGCAGGATGGCGGCAACCGGCAAGAGCCAGAAGCTGAAGTTGTTCATCCGCGCGAAGGCCATGTCCGACGCGCCAATCTGCAGCGGAATCTGCCAGTTCGCAAAACCGACAAACGCCGGCATGATCGCGCCGAACACCATGATCAGGCCGTGCATGGTGGTCAACTGGTTGAAGAACTCGGGGCGCATGATCTGCAGGCCCGGCTCGAAGAGCTCGGCGCGGATCATCAGCGCCATCACGCCCCCAGAGAGGAACATGATGAACGAGAACAACAGGTACAACGTACCGATGTCCTTGTGGTTCGTCGCGAACAGCCAGCGACGCCAGCCGTACGGCAGTTCGTGCGCGTGCTCTTCGTGGTCATGACCGTGATCATGAGCGTGGCCATGTTCGTGGCCCGCGGTTACATCGTGTCCGATGCTAGACATGACAATCTCCTAAAGCGAATTCTGCGGCACTTGGGCGTTACGCTACGCCAGCTTCCTTTCAGAAAGAAGCTGACCGAATGGGTACGACCGTCAGGCAGCCGGACTGATCTCTACACGCCGTGCTTCTCTCGCGTCGGTACCGCCCGTGATCGTTTCCGGCTTCTTCAAAATGATGCGGTCTTCCGCCACGCCCGCGGCCTTCAGCGCGTCGCGAACAGCCTGCGCACGCGTCTTCGCCAGTTCGGCGTTCTTCGCGGCGGAGCCGGTTGCGTCGGTGAAACCTGACAGCGTCAGCTTGGCGTCCGGATGCGCCTTCGCGTAGTCCGCTGCAGCCTGGACGGCGCTGGCGGCGTCGGCGGGCAATGCATCCTTGCCCGTCTCGAAGTACACGCTCGCCGGCAACGAAGCCGCCGGAGCCGAGGCGTCCGACGCCGCAGCAGATGCTGCCGGAGCCGCACTGGCTGCGTCCGAACCCGCAGTTGCGCCGCTTGCAGCTGCATCCGATCCGGCGGCCGCAGCACCTGCGCCTGCCAGATGATCGCCGCCGGCCGGCATCTTGCCGTTACGTGCGTCGGCAACTTGCAGGGGTTGCAGGATGTCGCCCGTGTGGTTGCCCCAGGTATTGCGTTCGTACGTGATCACCGATGCGATCTCGACGTTGTTGAGCGTCGCGCCCCAGTTCGGCATCGCGCCTTTGCCCTTCAACACAATGCTCACGTGGTCCGCGATCGGGCCATTGGCGATCTTGCTGCCATCGAGCGCCGGAAACTGGCCTGCGCCCTTGCCGGTCGGCTGGTGGCAGACAGCGCAATTCGACGAATAGACCTGAGCGCCACGGGCCTTCAGCTCGTCCATCGTGTACGTCTTGTTCGGATCGTCCGCGCTGGCGGCCATTTTCTTCTTCTGGCCATCGACCCATGCCGCGTAGTCGTCAGCCGACAAAACTTCGACCACGACCGGCATGAACGCGTGTTCCTTGCCGCACAACTCGGTGCAGAAGCCGCGATACGTGCCGACCTTCTCAGCCTTGAACCACGTGTCGCGCACGAAGCCGGGGATTGCATCCTGTTTCACGCCGAATGCCGGCACGTACCACGAGTGCACGACGTCGTTGGCCGTGGTAATGATGCGGATTTTCTTGTCGACCGGAACCACGAGCGGGTTGTCGACTTCCTGCAGATAAAGCTCGCCAATCGGCGCCTGGCCGTTCGTCTGGCTACGCGGCGTGGACAGCGTGGACAGGAAGTTGATGCCTTCGCCCGGCCCCTTCACATAGTCGTAGCCCCACTTCCACTGATAACCGGTCACTTTCACGGTCAGGTCAGCGTTGGTGGTGTCTTTCATCGCGACGACGGTCCTCGTGGCCGGCAGGGCCATCAGCACGACAATCACGAACGGGACGATCGTCCAGATGATTTCGACGGTGGTGCTTTCGTGGAAATTCGAAGCCTTGTGTCCTTTCGATTTCCGGTGCATCAGGACCGAATAGAACATCACGCCGAACACGCCGAGGAAAATCACCGTGCAGATGATCAGCATGAACGTATGGAGGCTGTAGAGCTCCTCGGCGATCTTCGTCACCGGCGTCTGGAAGTTGAGTTCATTCACTCCAGGACCGCCGGGAACGTCGGTGACCGCCAGGGCTGCGCCGGCGAACAGGAGTCCGCTTAACGCCAGCACGCCCGACAGGGCTCGCTTGATTGTTTTCATAGCTTCCTTACCCAAAATTTCCATTCAGACCCTCGACCCCCGTATGCACCCGTCCGACTCATGCATCGCCTCCCCTGGAAACGATCTACTCGGCGGCGCGTGTCGATGCGTGTGCCGCTTGCTTCGCCCTTCCATGCTTCTTGCCTTTTTGCGGCGCGCTGCCATTCGGACATCCTGAATGCGCCCAGCCGGCGCATTTTCGGACCGTCAGCCGCAACGCGTCAGCCACATCCGTAACTCGATGGCAAACTGCTTGCGACGATGCTGCGCCAGATATATCCCGACCGGCACCGATTCCCCACGCGACACCAGCTTCACCGGATCTCTCGGCGTTGCCCCTGGCTCTACTCTCACCCAGCGCGGATTGAACTCCATCTGCGTCAGCGTTTCGGCATCCATCCGTTCAATCAGAAGCCGGTTTTGAAACAGCAGAATCCGCTCGTAGTCGACAGCATGCCGCGCATAAATGACGAACGCGACACCGACCGCCAGCAATTCGATACCCGTAAAAGGCAGCACCAGCCAAGCGCCTGCCCACACCAGCAAACTCGCGATCAGCAACGAAAACAGCGCAAGCGACACGTAGAAGGCCACGAATTGACGCGGCGAGGCAGAACAGTTCCGCTTGATCAACCAGTCCTTGACGACCGGTTCGGCGTCCATCGGCAGATCAGTTGCTTGCATCGCCGTCTCCCGCGTCAGATTTGTCTCACCCGCGCTGCGTGTTGCGTATCTGCTGCTTTCCTGCTGACTAACTATTGCTCACTTGCGCTCGCCCGTTAGCCACCGCCAATCATTCGGAATACACCCAAAATCATGCCAGCCAGGCGACAAACTGACGCATTATAGGCGCGTTGCCCGGCATCCACAAGCAAGGTGGTGCACGCCGCAAAGCCAAGCCGCACAAGCCTCTGCGCCCTTTTGCCGCATCCTTTTGGATGCTTGTCAACGCGCGTATTCGAGGGGTGCGAATGGCCTTTTCGACTGGTTTACTTGCTTCGTTTTGGGCCTCGTCCTATGTCTTCAAGCCTTACGATACCGTGCCCTTCCGCCGTCATTCGCGGCACCGCCTTCCATGCGTGTCCATAGATCACTTCGAAGGTCAGCGGGATCGTGCCGTCTTCGCGGCGGCGCGCTTCAAGCGCCGCGTGAAGCGCGTCACGCAACGCGCGGGCATGCGTTTGCGGTGCGGCGTCACGCGGATACGCACCCCAGCGGCGCACGTCCTTCAGCAGCGATTCCGGTGACTTGTACGTGATCGTCAGCACCTCCTGATCCATCACCGGAATCTCGAAACCGCTCTCGACCAGCATGTCGCCGAGATCGTGCATATCGACGAATTCGATGGTGTGGCGCTGAGGCGCCAGACCAAGCGTTTTTTCGGCCTGCGCGTACGCGCCGCTGAGCTCTTTCAGTGTGTCGGGACCGAGCGTGCTGAACATCAGCAGGCCGTTCACCTTGAGCACACGGGCCCACTCGGGAAATACAAGGTCGGGCCGCGCGTGCCAGTGCAGCGCGAGATTCGACCAGAGCATCTCGAACGCACTTGCAACAAATGGCAGGTGAGCGAAGTCGCCCTGCGCCAATTGCGGGCCGCGGGCGCCGAACGCCTTGCCCAGCGTGGCGGGAAGAAACCGCCGCCAGCCGGCGTTGGCTTCGGATTCGGCCATCTCGGCCTGATTCGCCCGGGCCAGCATGGCCGCCGACAAATCCATGCCAAGCACCGATGCTTCGGCGAAACGCTCGCGCAGGCCAGGCAGGTCGGCGCCCATGCCGCAGCCCGCGTCGAGCACGCGCACGGGCGTTACCTTGATGTAGTCGAGCCGCTCGCGCATGCGTTGCGCGATCTCGCGCGGCAGGAACGCGACGTCATCGAACGTCGCGGCGCGACGGTCGAAAATGCGCCGCAGACGGCGCGAATCGTAGGCTGGACGGCCAGCGTTGGCAGGAGTTGGGGACATGACAACCTACTTTCTAAGAGTGCGAAGTATACTCGGTCGATTCCTGAAACGTTCAGCCAAAACCAGGCGGTGCAACGGTTCCCGCCGGTTTTCCGGTGTGGTCGCTCGCTCACTCGGGCCGGATTTTTGCGCTGCCACCCATTCTTTGGATCGAACGTATGAAGCTACGGTTTGGTGTCGCATCGTACGGTCAAGGCTCGCTGCGCGCGGCTTCTGCCACCGCGCTGCGGCGGCTCGGCCAGATGCGCGACATCGCGTTGCCCAATCAGTGCGCATTGTGTGGCAATTTGTCGCAGAAGGTGTTGTGTGCCGGCTGCGATGAACAGTATTGGAACCAGACACGCACACGATGCCCGGTTTGTGCATTGCCGGTGCCGGTTCTTGCTGCGGCATCGGCCGCATCCGCCGGCGTTAAAAGTGGAGCGCATCTGCCTTGCAGGCGATGTATTGCGGAACCCCCGCATTTCGACGCGACCATCGCGCTGGCCGATTATCACGCGCCACTCGATACACTCGCGCTCGATCTCAAGTTTCACGCGCGGCTGGCAACGGCCGACGAATTTGCGCGTCAGTTGCAAGCCGCCTTCGAGGACACCAACGCGGCGGCGCCGGATATCGTCGCACCCGTGCCGCTGTCGCCACGGCGCCTGAGGACGCGCGGTTACAACCAGGCGTGGTCGATCGGAAAACCGCTTGCGCGCCGGCTCGGCTCGTTGGCGGATGCAACGCTGATCGAGCGCACCAGAGATACGGCACCGCAAGCAAAGCTCGATCTCGATACCCGGCGCAAAAACGTCGGCAATGCGTTCACGGTGCTGCGTGATATACGCGGCCAGCACGTGGCAATTGTCGACGACGTCATGACCTCCGGCGCCACGCTAGACGCGCTGGCCTTTACGCTGAAAGCCGCCGGTGCGCGGCGTGTCACCAACTTTGTCGCGCTGCGCACGCCGCAAGACTAATTTTCAAGAGTTATTGCTTATGTTCAATGTCGTACTGGTCGAACCTGAAATTCCGCCGAACACCGGTAACGTGATCCGGCTGTGCGCCAATACGGGCGCTCGGCTGCATTTGATCGAACCGCTCGGTTTCCCTCTCGACGACGCCAAGATGCGCCGCGCCGGCCTCGATTACCACGAGTACGCGCAGATGCACGTGCACGCCAACTGGGACGCGTTCATCGAAACGGAAACGCCCGACGCGAACCGCATGTTTGCGTTCACCACGCGCGGCTCAACGCCATTTTTCGGGCACGCGTTCCAGGCAGGCGACTGGTTTGTCTTCGGTGCCGAGACCCGGGGTCTCTCAGACGCGGTGCTCACGCAGTTCACGAACGACCGGCGCGTGCGTTTGCCTATGCGCCCGGGGAACAGGAGTTTGAATTTATCGAATACGGTGGCGATTGTGACGTTCGAAGCCTGGCGTCAAACCGGGTTCGAGGGCGGCGAATAGTTTCTACGCACCAACCGACCCCTCACTCCGCTTTTGCGTCACGGCTTAACAACGCGTGAACCGCGTCACGCGGGGCGATGTTTTCGAACAGCACGCGACACACCGCCTGCGTGATCGGCATCTCGATGCCATGAGACTCCGCCAGCGCCAGCACCGCATGCGCGCATCGCACGCCCTCGGCCACATGACCGAGCGCCGCGAGAATGTCGGTGAGCGAGCGGCCTGTCGCCAACTGCATACCCACCGTGCGATTACGCGACAAATCTCCCGTCGCCGTGAGAATCAGGTCGCCGAGCCCGGTCAGGCCGGTGAAGGTTTCCGCGCGGCCGCCGAGCGCCACACCGAGCCGCGACATCTCGGCCAGTCCGCGCGTAATCAACGCGGCCCGGGCGTTGAGGCCCAGGCCGAGTCCATCGGCAATGCCGGTTGCAATGGCCAGCACGTTCTTCACCGCGCCGCCCACTTCCACGCCAATCACGTCGTCGCCGGTATAAATGCGCATGGCGCCGTGATGAAACGCGGCAACGGTCCGCTCGCCAAGCGTGGCCGACGCGCTCGCGATGGTCAGCGCCACGGGCAAACCCAGCCCGACTTCGCGCGCGAAGCTCGGGCCGGAAAGTGTGCCGTTGCTTATCTGCTGAGGCAATTCGGCCGCCACCACCTCGTTCGGCAGGCATTGCGTATCGGCTTCGAAGCCTTTGCACAACCAGACGATATGCGCAGGAACAATACCCAGTTCACGCATGTTGCGGCATAACGCACGCAAGCCCGCGACCGGTGCTGCCACCACGCACAGAGCGTCTTCGGCCGCGCCGTGGGCCAGCGCCGAAGCGAGATCCGCGTCGTACTGAAGCGCTGCGGGCAGCGTTATGCCGCGCAGGTAGCGCTCGTTTTCGTGCGTTTGGGATAGGGACTCGATGAGCGCGCGATCGCGCGCCCAGAGCACCGTGGGGTGGCGAGTGGCCAGATGGCCAGCCAGTGCGGTGCCCCACGCACCGGCGCCGAGAACGGCTACTTGCATGCCCGGCTCCGGAAAGTGCGTAATTTAGTTCAGCGTCGCGCCGTTGGCCACGCCTTCCTGAGCTGCCGACAACTGCGAAATACGTTGTTCGTACAGCGCCTGGAAATTGATCTCGGCGAGGTGGATCGGCGGGAAACCGGCGCGGGTGATGGCGTCGGCAATGTTCGAGCGCAGGTACGGGAACAGGATGGTCGGGCACGCAATGCCGACGAGCGGATCGATTTGATCGGCCGGAATATTGCGGATATCGAAAATACCGGCTTGCTTGGCTTCGATCAGGAACGCGACCTTTTCCGAGACCTTCGCGGTCACGGTGCCCGTCACCAGCACTTCGAACACGCTTTCCGCCAGACGCTCGGCCTTTACGTCCACTTCCACTTCCACCGACGGCATTTCCTGCTCGAGGAAAATACCCGGCGAATTGGGCTGCTCGAGCGACATGTCCTTCAAATAGATGCGCTGGATGTTGAAGAACGGCTGGTTGTTGTCGTCAGACATGGTTGATTCCCTTGATTATTTAATGTGCCGCTCGCGATTTTTCCGGTTTTTTCCGGCTGAAAACCGCGGGCGGCTTAATTGCGCAGCGAATGCATTCACGCCGACGCGCCCGGCCTGGGCGATCCGCTGCTTGTTCAGGCGGCGTCGAGCAGCGGCACCAGGCCGCCTTTGCGATCGAGCGCGGACAGATCGTCGTAACCGCCAACATGCGTCTCGCCGATAAACACCTGGGGCACCGTTCGGCGCCCTGTACGCGTCATCATTTCGTCACGCCGGGCCGGATCACGGTCGATCAGCACCTTCTCGACGTTTTCCACGCCGCGCGACTTTAGTAGACGTTCGGCCATCTGGCAATACGGGCACACCTGCGTGCTGTACATGATCACTTTATTCACTTCACCGCTCCTTGTTTCACGACCGGCATGCCGGCTTTCTGCCAGGCATCCAGCCCGCCCTGCAATACGTGGACTTCAGCGTAGCCGGCATCGCTCACGATCTGGCTCGCCTTCTGGGACTGTTGGCCGGTCTGACACACGAGCAAGACCGGATTGCTCTTATTCTTCGCGATTTGGCCACTTTTTGCTTGAAGCTCCGAAATATCGAAGTTTCGCGCCGCCGGCAGATGCCCTTTCGAATACTCGGCAGCGGGCCGCACGTCGATCACGGAGGCATTACGCCGGTTGATCAGTTGTACGGCCTCGGGAGCGGTAACACTTCCGCGGCCGCGCTTCGAAAACGTCGGCCAAAGCAGCAACCCACCAGAAATGAGGGCGACGGCGATAAGAACAAGGTTGGTGTAATCGGTGAAAAACTTCACGTCGGGACCGCCGGATTGGGAGTGTGGAAAAATGAAAGGTCGAAAAAAATCGGGACAATCCAGCCATTATAAAATAACCGTCCTCCGGGATGGACTCGACCGATCGGCCGAGTTGCGCCAGAACGCATTGCCGCACAGAATCGATGCCAGTTTCCTGCTTTTTGCCGCTTCCTAACTAACCGACCTCTCAACGGACATCATGTACAAGCTAGTGCTCATCCGCCACGGCGAATCCACGTGGAACAAGGAAAACCGATTCACCGGCTGGGTCGACGTCGACCTGACAGAACAAGGCAATCATGAAGCCCAGCAGGCCGGCCTGCTGCTGAAGGAAGCCGGCTTCAGCTTTGACCTGGCCTACACCTCGGTGCTCAAGCGCGCGATCCGCACGCTCTGGCACGTGCAGGACCAGATGGACGAAATGTATTTGCCCGTCGTCCATTCGTGGCGGCTGAACGAGCGGCATTACGGTGCGCTTTCCGGCCTGAACAAGGCCGAGACCGCCAAGAAATACGGCGACGAGCAAGTGCTGATCTGGCGCAGGAGTTACGACACGCCCCCGCCCGCGCTCGATCCGTCCGACGAACGCACCGCGTTCAACGACCCTCGTTATGCGAAAGTGCCGCGCGAGCAGTTGCCTTTGACCGAATGCCTGAAGGATACGGTCGCCCGCGTCATGCCTATCTGGAACGAGTCCATTGCGCCAGCCATCAAGTCGGGCAAGCGCGTGTTGATTGCCGCGCATGGCAATTCCATGCGCGCGTTGATCAAGTATCTGGACGGCATTTCCGACGACGACATCGTTGGCCTGAATGTCCCGAACGGCGTGCCGCTGGTGTATGAACTCGACGAGAACCTGAAGCCGATCAAGCATTATTATCTCGGCGACCCGGAGGCGATTGCCAAGGCGCAAGCGGCAGTTGCGAAGCAAGGGAAGGCGGGGTAACGGCTTTTGTTTCGAGATTGATCGACGGTTGCGGGTGCTTTGATCCGGCACTCGTGACCGTTGGCTTGAAGCATGGCCTTGTATTTCCCCGGCGGTGCCAGTCGCTCGCGACGCTAAGCACAGAGCGATCTGCCGAACTGGGTCGCGCCGCTGCGCGCTTGAGGCAGCCGTGATTCATGGGCCTCGCGGCGCGGGTTCAAGGCGACGCCACCTTTCGCCTGCACGCTTCAAGCCGGCACAGCCGAGATTTCGACCGCCATCCGGGCGAGTGCACGGACGCTTCATTCCACCGGCTCACCAGCGTCTATCGTCCGAATGGGCGAAAATAAGCAGCCCAAATTCTCTCTTCGCGAATCATCTTTAAACCGGGCCCGACATTTGCGCTCGGATAATGGTTTGGAAACCGCCGCACACAAAAAGAACCCGCCCATTCAATTTCCGGCGAAGCCCTTTAAGCTGCGTTTAAGTCGTGGTCCGAGGCTTGCAGTTATACTGCCCAGTCAACCACGACGCAGCCTAATCCGCTTCCGACCGCAACAGACTCTATGCGAAAGAACCTGAAAAACATCGGCCTGATCGCCGCGGGCCTTGCTACCGGCGTATTTGCAACGCTGCAACTGTCCGCATCCGCCCAGCAAGCCGCTACCGCGCCTCTCCCGCTAGATCAATTGCGGTTGTTTGCCGAAGTATTCGGGCAGATCAAGCATGAATACGTCGAGCCGGTCGACGATAAAAAACTTCTCACCGCGGCTATCAAGGGCATGGTGTCGAGCCTCGATCCGCATTCGTCATATTTAGATAAAACCGACTACGAAGAGCTTCAGGAGCAGACCAAGGGTCGCTTCGCGGGCCTCGGTATCGAAATTTCGTCGGAAGATGGCTTGATCAAGGTGATTTCGCCTATTGAAGATACGCCGGCGTTCCACGCCGGCATTCGTCCGGGCGACCTGATCACGCGCATCAACGACAAGCCGGTGCGCGGCATGACACTGGATAATGCCGTCAAGCAAATGCGCGGCGATCCGGGCACGAAGGTCACGCTGACCATCTTCCGCAAGACCGACGACCGGACCTTCCCGGTCACGGTCACGCGCGCAATCATCCGCGTGCAGAGCGTGAAGATGAAGGTTCCGGCGCCGGGTTACGGCTACATCCGGATCACGAGCTTCCAGGAACGCACAGTGCCGGATCTCGCCGCGAAGCTGCAGGATCTCGCGCGCCAGCAGCCGGACCTGAAGGGCCTGGTGCTTGACCTTCGTAACAATGGCGGCGGTTTGCTGCAGAGCGCGGTCGGCGTAGCCGGTGCGTTCCTGCCGGATAACGCCGTGGTGGTGTCGACGAATGGACAAATCGCGGATGCGAAGCAAACTTTCCGCGATACCTACGACAACTATCGCCTGCCCTCCTTCGACTCTGATCCGCTGAAGAACCTGCCGGAAATCTTCAAGAAGGTGCCCATGGTCGTGTTGACCAATGCGTACTCGGCGTCGGCCTCGGAGATCGTCGCGGGCGCGCTGCAGGATCATCATCGCGCGTTGATTGTCGGCAAGACCACGTTCGGCAAGGGCTCGGTGCAAACCGTCCGGCCAATGACCGCCGACACCGCGCTGCGCCTGACCACCGCGTATTACTACACACCGAGCGGCAGATCGATCCAGAACAAGGGCATCCGCCCGGACGTTCCAGTCGATCAATACGCTGAGGGTGATCCGGACGACGCTCTCGTCACGCGCGAAGTGGATTATTCGAACCACCTGGCCAATACGCAGGATCCGGACGAGAAGAAGGAACAGGAAGCGCGCGAAGCGGACCGGCTCGAGCAACTGCGGATTCTTGAAGAGCAAAACGACAAGAAGACCCCGGAACAGCGCCGCAAGGATCGCGAGCGCAAGCCGGTCGACTTCGGCACGTCTGACGACTTCATGCTCACGCAAGCGCTGAACAAGCTTGAGGGCAAGCCGGTGCAGGAATCGAAGTCTTATTCCGAACGCAAGCTCGCGCAGGATAAGCCGGCTCCGTCGGCTTCGGCTCCCATCGCTGTCAAACCAGCGTTGCCGGCTACACCAGGGGCGGACACGCCTGCGTCAGGTGTGCCGGGCGCCAACGCTACGCCGGCGCCCGCCTCTGCACCGGCGCCCGCTTCGGCTACACAGTAAGTTTTGTCTCGGTTTCAGTCGGCGCGGGCTTGATGTCTGCGCCGACTGGTTCAGCAGCAAGCAGCGAACTCACCTCACCGCCGTCCGGCAAAACATAGCGCCGCGCCAGTCGCACTCTTCCGCCTCCTCCCCAGCTTCCTGTTGCATGGGACCGGAGCAAGTGCTCCGCACCAACTCACCTCGACACGCGATTAAAATAGCGGTTTCGCGATCGCGCGCCTGCGCCTGTTTCCTGCTGCCAGGCGTTCCGGTCGTAGCCTACTTGAGCGCTCGATGAACGACGACCAGCTTCTCCGCTATTCCCGGCACATCCTCGTCGACGAAATCGGCATTGAAGCGCAACAACGCTTTCTCGATGCACACGCCATCATCATCGGTGCGGGTGGGCTCGGGTCGCCCGCCGCGATGTATCTGGCGGCGGCGGGTGTCGGAGAGATCACGCTGGTCGATGCCGATTCCGTCGATCTCACCAATCTCCAGCGCCAGATCCTGCACACAAGTGCATCGGTCGGCGAACCGAAGGTGGAGTCGGCCCGCGCTACGCTCGCCGCGCTCAACCCCGGCGTGAAGGTGACCACAGTCGCAGTTCGCGCCGATGCAGCCTGGCTCGACGCCCACGTCCCGAGCGCCACCGTCGTGCTCGATTGCACCGATAACTTCGCCACCCGCCACGCGATCAACGCTGCCTGTTTCGCCCACGGCGTGCCGCTCGTCTCCGGCGCAGCACTTCGCTTCGATGGCCAGATCAGCACCTTCGACTTTCGCTCGGATGAATCGCCCTGCTACGCATGTGTGTTTCCGCCGGACGACGCCTTCGAGGAAGTCGCGTGCTCGACCATGGGCGTCTTCTCGCCGACGGTCGGCATTATCGGCGCCATGCAGGCGGCCGAGGCGTTGCGCGTAGTAGGCGGGTTCGGCACTACGCTCGAAGGCCGCCTGATGATGCTCGATTCGCTGCGTATGGAATGGAACACGATGCGCATCGCACGGCAGGCAACCTGCCCGGTATGCGGAAGCCACGCACAGAAATAGTCTGTTCAAGCGCGATCGCAAAACCCCATCCACTTGCCACGCGAACGTCTATTGACGCCGCTGTCTCAAATTTAAGAGTTCTCCAATTTTCCTAAGCGCCGGGCCAGCCTATCGTGGCCGCTACGCTTTCAATGCAATTGGAGAACACATGAACGAGACCGAAACGCGGCACACGCAACGCGGCAGGACGGAAACCGAATTTGCTCAGCCTGGCATTGCGTCCCAGACCGGACCCGAAGGCATCCTCTACGATTTCAACTACGGCTGCCGCGTGCAAGTGCCTGTAGACGGATGGCGCGTCCGGATGATCGATCTCGACACGTTCAATGTGCTTCTCGACGAAACCGCGCAAGCCAATGCGGTGATCACGAGCAGGCGCAAATATTTCGTGCGTTTCCTGCTGGAAGTATTCGATGGCGAGCGGCTCGTGTTCCGCCATTCGTTCGATGCCACCAACCAAAAAGTGCGCATCCACATGCGCTCGCTGGCGTTAGGCGATTCGCTCGCGTGGCTGCCGGTCATCGATGCATTCCGTGAGCAACATCAATGCGAAATCCACGTGCTGTTGCCGGCGCATCTGGAAGCGCTTTATCGCGACAGCTATCCCCATCTCCACATCGATGCAGAAGCCGAACCGGATCGCAACCGGGACACGTACTACGCGACGTATTACGTCGGCCTGTTCAAGCCGTTTTCGGAACGCGATCATCAACCCACCGATCCGCGCGTGAGCAACCTGCAGGACATCGCCGCGTATCTGCTTGGTGTACCGTGCCAGGAACGCAAGCCGAATCTGGTCATCGCGGATAAGACGCGCAAGATTGCCGAACGTTACGTATGCATCGCGACGCAGGCCACCGCGCAATGCAAGTACTGGAACAACCCGCGAGGCTGGGCAACGTTGATCGAGCATTTGAAAGCGCGGGGTTATCGGGTGTTATGCATCGACCGCGACAAGCGCTACGGCAACGCGCAACACATGAACACCATGCCGGAAGGCGCCGAAGACTTCACCGGCAACCAGCCATTGCAGGAACGCGTAAGCCTGCTGCATCACGCGGATTTTTTTATCGGATTGGGGAGCGGGCTGTCGTGGCTCGCATGGGCGGCAGGCACACCTGTGATCATGATCAGCGGTTTCTCGCATCCGTCGACCGAGTTCCACACGCCGTATCGCGTGATCAACTTCCACAGTTGCAATAGCTGCTTCAACGATACAACCGTCGAGTTCGATTCGGAGAATTTCGCGTGGTGCCCGCACCGCTTCGACAAGTCGCAGCCGTTTCAATGCACGGCCATCATCACACCTGAGTTCGTGATGCGCATCGTCGATAAACTCATCGACGAGCGCAACCTCGCTCAGACCTTCTGAAGCAACGCCAGAGCGGCGAGCAACTCCGCGGGTTCATACGCGGCGAGCACGTCCGCCACCGGCTTTTGCAACGCCTTCAGATCCGCCCGCAGGATCTCTTGCTTGACCACGAGCAACTGGCTTGGGTGCATCGAAAACTCGGTGAGGCCCATGCCGAGCAGCAGGCGCGTCACGGAAGGATCGCCGGCCATTTCACCGCACACGGACACGGGGACGCCTGCGACCTTCGCTTCACGCAGCGTGAACGCGATCAGGTGCAACACCGCCGGATGCAACGGGTCGTAAAGATGCGCGACGGCGTTATCGGCGCGATCGATTGCCAGCGTGTACTGGATCAGGTCGTTAGTCCCGATCGACAGGAAATCCAGCCGCTTCAGGAACAGCCGCACGGCAATCGCGGCCGCCGGAATCTCGATCATCGCGCCAACCTGAATGTTGCGATCGTACTCAATACCCGCGTCGTCCAACTGGCGCTTCGCTTCGTGAATCAGGTCGAGCGTCTGGTCGATTTCCTGCGCATGCGCGAGCATGGGGATCAGGATCTTCGCCCGGCCGAACGCCGATGCCCGCAAGATTGCCCGCAATTGCGTCATGAACATCTGCGGCTCGGACAGGCTCCAGCGGATCGCCCGCAAACCCAGCGCCGGGTTTTGCGCGGTCTCGTAACCGTCGCCGCCGCTCATGGATTCGAGCGGCTTGTCCGCGCCCACGTCGATCGTGCGGATGGTGACCGGCCGGCCCTTCATCAGCTCGATCGCCCGCCGGTAGGCCGCGAATTGCTCTTCCTCTTCCGGCAGCTCGTCCTTGTGATTCATGAACAGGAATTCGCTGCGGAACAAACCCACGCCCATGGCGCCCGCATCGAGCGCCGTCTTGGCGTCGTCGGGTAATTCGATGTTCGCGCACAAGTCGATCTTGGTGCCGTCCAACGTTTGCGTCGGCGAGAACTTGAGGCGCTGCAGCTTGCGCTGCTCCAACACCTTTTCGCTCTGCCGGTACGAATACTCTTCCAACACGATCGGCGCGGGATCGACGATCACGATGCCGTGATCCCCATCCACGATGATCAAGTCGTTCTGCCGGATCAGCGCGCTTGCCTGCTGCACGCCGACCGACGCGGGAATGCCGAGACTGCGGGCGACGATCGCCGTGTGCGACGTACGGCCGCCGAGGTCCGTCACGAAACCTTTGAACGCTTGGGTCTTGAACTGCAGCATGTCCGCGGGCGCTATGTCATGGGCGACCACGATCATGTCGCTGTGGCCGTTGGTCGCGGCCCCATCCACGACGAGCGTAGCGGTTGACGGTGCGCCGGCCAGCGCCTTCAGCACGCGCTCGACCACCTGTTGAATATCGGCTTTGCGCTCGCGCAAATATTCGTCTTCGATATCGTCGAAATGGCGGCTCAGGATTTCAAGCTGCTCGGTCAGCGCCCATTCCACGTTATAGCGGCGCGTACGCACGAGATCGATGGTTTCGTGAACGAGCATGGCGTCGTTCAGGATCATGGAGTGGACGTTGATAAACGCGCCCATCTCGCTGGGGGCATCCGCAGCCAGGTCGTCGCGCAGCGCATCCAGCTCTGCGTGCACCTGCGCCTGCGCCGCGTGAAAGCGTTCAATTTCACTGTCGATGCGATCCGGTTCGACCAGATAGTGATCGACATCGAGTGCAGCCGCCGCGATCAAATACGCGCGGCCGATGGCGATACCGCGCGAAACGGGAATTCCATGCAGCGTGAACGACACGCGCACCTCTCTCTAGTTATGGGTGTCTCACGGTTTGTCGACCACCGGCTGGCAGTGCGAGTCCGCGCACCATTATAAATTCGAACACGATCCGGCACCCTTTGCGGTGCAGCAAGTTTCTGTCACAAAATGACGAAGTTTATTGCGCGGCATGTCAGCGTCACTCGAGTCCCCGCCGCGCATGTCGGCGCCATGACTACGGACACAAAAAAGCCGCGTCGATGCGCGGCTTTTTTCAGTGCTGCAGGCAGGACAACGTCATTGTCCTTCGCCAAATTTATCTGCGATAAGCGCAAGGATGCCCTTCATCGCTTCTGCTTCGTCGGAGCCTTCGGTTTCAATTGTCACCGTGCTGCCGATTCCCGCTGCGAGCATCATCACGCCCATGATGCTTTTCGCATTGATCCGGCGGCCGTTGCGGCTCATCCAGATCTCGCATTGAAAATTTCCCGCCAGTTGTGTGAGCTTGGCCGAAGCACGCGCGTGCAGACCCAGCTTGTTCACGATGGTTGTTTCCTGTTGCAGCATGATGCTCCGGGCGCTAAGTGAGAGGGCTGACGCAATGCAGCTGGGTCAATGCTTTTTAACGGACTTTTCAACTTGCTGCCAGTGTGCTGACACCGGGGTAACTCAACTCAGCCCGGATGCCACTCAGTGACTTGCCACCTTGGCGGGCATGCAACTGGTCGCGGCAGCGCCTACAGCGCAACTGGTCACGGCAGCAGCGGCGGCGGCGGCCGCACTGGCAATTGCGCAAGGGTTGGCGGGTGTCGAGGCATCGAGTTCCTGAATGCCCTTCGATCCCCCCTGCAGCGATTTTTCAGCCAGCGTGTCGAGCGGCGTGGTCCTGTAGCAGACCGCGCGCACCAGCATTGGCAGATTGACGCCGGCGAGCACGCGTACGCTGTTGCTCGCCAAACTTTGCGCGATATTCGCAGGCGTTGCCCCGAACACGTCCGTGAGGACGATCGCGCCGTTTTCTTCCTTCAGACGGTCGATTTCGGAGCGTGCAAACGCGCGGACTTCGACGGGATCGCAATCCGGCTTCACATCGATCGCACCGATGCGAGCGGGCAGACCGCCGTAGATGTGGGTAATGCACTCACGTAACGCCGAAGCGAACGGAGCGTGCGCAATGATTAGAATGCCAGCCATGTCAGAGTGTGCTGCCCCAAAGCGACGAGATACGTCGGAAATCGTGGGAACTTGCGTTATGTATGCCAATTGCGATGCCAAATACTGCAAAACGCGACTGCAACATCGATCCGGGTGCAGAAATCTCAACAATCGCCAATACCTAAGCTTAGTCGGATTTCGCACGTTATGCGCAGCGCAGTGCGCTGCAGCAAGTTTCCACTCTCAATTTCGGGGCCGGATCGCGCCACGAAACGAATCTCATGAGGGGGAGATTGTAACAGTCTAGGAGAAATCAACGGGCGAACTGCCCTCTTCGACAGCCGCCTCTAATTCCTCCCTTCGTGTCCCTGCTCACGCCACTAAGCCGCCGCTCGTTCCAATGCATCGATGAACATGCCGGCTACATCGAAACCTGTCTGGTCCATGATCTCGCGGAAGCACGTCGGACTGGTCACGTTCACTTCGGTCAGATAGTCGCCGATAGCATCGAGTCCGACCAGTAGCAAGCCGCGCTCGAAAAGCGTCTGTCCTAGCGTTTCGGCAATCTTGCGATCGTTCTCGGTGAGCGGTTGCGCGACGCCCAATCCGCCGGCGGCCAGGTTGCCGCGAACTTCGTTGCCTTGCGGAATCCGGGCAAGCGAATACGGCACGGGTTGTCCGCCGATCAGCAGGATGCGTTTGTCGCCATCGGTGATTTGCGGGATGAACTTTTGCGCCATGACGCTGCGCGCGCCGTTGTCGCTGAGCATTTCCACAATCGTGCCGAGGTTCATGCCGTCGGCTTTCACGCGAAACACCCCCATGCCGCCCATGCCGTCCAGCGGCTTCAGGATCACGTCGCCGTGTTCGGCATGGAAAGAACGCAAGCGCGCGGCATCGCGGGTAACCAGCGTGGGCACGACGAATTCCGGCCACTCGCCGATCGCCAGCTTTTCCGAGTGGTCGCGGATCGCGCTCGGCTTGTTGAAGACGCGCGCGCCGGTCCGTTCGGCCAGTTCCAGGAGCCACGTGGACGTCACATATTCCATGTCGAACGGCGGGTCTTTGCGCATCAGGACTGCGCCGAAATGCTTGAGGTCGAGGATCTCCGGCGCGGCAGCTTCGTACCATGGCGAGCGCGCGGAATCGGCTTCGTCGCCGACTATGGTCACGCGCTGAACCGTTCCTTCCACTTTCGTGCCGACCCACGCCAGATGCTGCGGCTCGCAAACATAGATCGCGTGTCCGCGACGCGCGGCTTCGGCCATCATCGCGTAGGTCGTGTCTTTGTAGATCTTGAAGTGATCGAGCGGATCGGCGATAAAAAGGATGTCCATAAGCGTCCAGAGCGGCCGTTCGGCCTTGATTTGATCGATGTAAATACGCGTTGCCGTCAGTCCTGCAATACGCGATTTTTAACACGTCGCGCGCCTTCGCGCCTGAAGTGCAAAACGGCCGCAACTTCGTGCGGCCGTCGTGATGGGGTGAAGCTTAGACCTGAATGGCTTCGGGATCGGTCTTTTCCAGCTCCACCGATGCCGCAAGCAACCCCAACCTGGCCACCACGCCATACATATAGAAGCGGTTCGGCGGCGCGGCGCCGGGCTTCGCGTGGGCGTCGGGCAGGGCCGTGTGCTCGAAGCCGAGCGGCACGAAATGCATGCCCGGTGCGTTGAGGTTCTGGTCGCGGTCACGAGAATCATGCACACGATAAAACCCGCCAACCACATAGCGGTCGATCATGTAGACCACCGGCTCGGCGACTGCATTTTCCACGCGCTCGAACGTATGCACGCCTTCCTGCACGATCACGTCGTGGACTTCGAGGCCATCCTTCGCGTCGTTCATCTTCACGCGTTCGCGTTTGGTCAGCGCGGCGACTTCGGACGCGTCGTGTACCGTCATCACGCCTTTGCCATACGTGCCGGCATCGGCTTTGATGACGACGTACGGCTTTTCGCTGATCCCATACTCCCGGTATTTCTTCGCAATCTTCTTCAACACGCCATCGATGGCATCCGCCAGCGCTTCCTCGCCGGTACGCGCCTCGTAATCCACGCCTTCCACGTGCGCGAAATACGGGTTGATCATCCACGGATCGATCTCGACGAGCTTTGAAAACTTCTTCGCGACGTCGTCGTAGCAGGAAAAGTGATTCGATTTGCGGCGCACGGCCCAGCCGGCGTGCAACGGCGGCAGCAGGAACTGCTCATGGAGATTTTCCAGCACCGGCGGAATGCCGCCGGACAGGTCGTTGTTCAGCAGGATCGAGCAGGGATCGAAGTTTTTCAGTCCCAGCCGGCGCGGCGTGCGTTCGAGCGGTTCCAGGACGATCTTCTGCCCGTCCGCGAGCGCGATGGTGACCGGTCCGTGAATGTTTTCATCGAGCGTGCCGAAGCGGATGTTCAGCCCGGCCTGACGCATGATGGTCGCGAGCCGCGCGACGTTCTCGAGATAAAACGCATTGCGTGTGTGGCGCTCGGGGATCACGAGCAGGTTCTTCGCGTCGGGACAGATCTTTTCGATCGACGCCATGGCGGCTTGCACGGCAAGCGGCAACACTTCCACCGGCAGGTTATTGAAGCCGCCGGGGAACAGGTTGGTATCGACCGGAGCGAGCTTGAAACCGGCGTTGCGCAGGTCTACCGAGCAGTAGAACGGCGGGGTATGTTCCTGCCACTCCAGCCGAAACCAGCGTTCGATGGACGGCGTCGCGTCGAGTATCTTTCGCTCGAGATCGAGCAAAGGGCCGTTTAAAGCCGTAACGAGGTGCGGAACCATTGATGACTCGCGGACTTAAGAGGAAAGATTGTAGAACAAACGCCCCACGTATTTGGGTATGAACTCCCTTTTCCCAAGCCTATTCGCACGGTTCGTGCCGCTGTTCGCACCAATGCCGTCCGCCAGAAACCATTACCTCGTACAAAATCGGGACAAAAGCCAGGGCAAAAACCAAGGCAAAAAAATGCCCGCCGGTAATGGGCGGGCAAAAATCGCTGCGCTTGTCTCGGAGCCGCATTGCCATAGCTTGCGCTCGATCATGGGGATGACGCCGCGGCCTCTCGCGCCGGGCATCGCCCCCATCAAAAAAACTTCTTATTCGACGTGTTCGCCATGCAGCGTCACGTCGAGGCCTTCACGTTCCTCTTCTTCTGTGACACGCAGACCCATGACCATGTCGATAACCTTCAAAAGCACGAAACTGACCACGCCGCTGTAGACCAGCGTGGTGAGCACGCCCTTGGCTTGCAGCAGGATGCTGCCGTCCGCGCCGCCAATGTCCTTGACCGCGAAGATGCCGGTCAGGAGCGCACCGAGAATACCGCCCACGCCGTGGACGCCGAACGCGTCGAGCGAATCGTCGTAGCCGAGCTTCGTCTTGAGCCACGTTGCCGACCAGAAGCAGACCACGCCAGCCGCAATACCGATCACGATTGCGCCGGTCACGCCGACATAACCCGAAGCCGGCGTAATGGCCACCAGGCCTGCCACCGCGCCCGAGATAATGCCGAGCACCGAAGGCTTGCCCTTGGCCAGCCACTCCGCGAACATCCAGCCGAACGCGGCAAATGCGGTCGCGACTTGCGTCGTCAACATCGCGAAACCGGCACGGCCGTCAGCCGCCACTGCCGAACCCGCGTTGAAGCCGAACCAGCCGACCCACAACATGGAAGCACCGATCAGCGAGAGCACGAGGTTGTGCGGCGCCATGACTTCGCGGCCATAACCGACCCGCTTGCCGAGCACCAGGCAGCACACCAGACCTGCGATACCGGCGTTGATGTGAACCACCGTGCCGCCTGCGAAGTCCAGGATGCCAGCGGCCGACAACCAGCCCGTCGGTTCCCAGACCATGTGAGCGATCGGCGAGTAGACGATGATCGTCCACAATCCCATGAACACGAGCATCGCGGAGAACTTCATCCGGTCTGCGAACGCACCGGCGATCAGCGCCGGCGTGATGATCGCGAACGTCATCTGGTAGACGAAGTAGACCGATTCCGGAATCGTCGGAGCCAGGTGGCTGACGGTCAGGGTGGTCGCCTTGTCGCCGTGGATGTAGTTCATGCCGTGCAGGAACACCCGCGAGAAGCCGCCGATGAACGCGTTACCCGGCGTGAACGCAAGGCTGTAGCCCACCACGGTCCAGAGGATCGTGACCAGGCAGCAGATTGCGAAGCTCTGCATCACGGTCGCGAGCACGTTCTTCTTGCGGACCATGCCCGCGTAGAAGAGCGCAAGGCCCGGGATCGTCATGAACAGCACGAGGGCGGTGGAGGTCAGCATCCAGGCGGTGTCGCCGGAGTTGATCTTCGACGAATCAACAGAGAACGGTTCCGTCGGTGCGGCGGGCGCCGCTGCGGCATCGGATGCGCCGGAAGCGGGAGCCGCCGCCGATGCTGCCGTGGCCGCACTGGCTGTATCGGGTGCGCTTGCAGGCGCTGCCGCGGTCGTGTCTGAAGCCGCGGCCGAAGCAGCCGCCGGTGCGGACGCATCCTGCGCCATCACGGTGCCGGCGCTGACTCCCAGCAGCGACCCCGCCATCAACAAGGACATCAATAATTTACGCATTCTGCTGTTTCCTCTTATCGCCGTGTCTTTTATTAGAGAGCGTCCGCGCCGGTTTCACCGGTGCGAATGCGAATGACTTGTTCAATCGGAGTGACGAAGATCTTGCCGTCGCCGATCTTGCCCGTGCGGGCCGCACGCTCGACCGCTTCGATCGCCTGGTCGACAATGTCGTCGGAGACCGCTGCTTCGATCTTCACTTTCGGCAGGAAATCGACCACGTACTCGGCGCCGCGATACAGCTCCGTATGGCCTTTCTGGCGGCCGAAGCCTTTTACCTCGGTCACGGTGATGCCCGAGACGCCGATAGCCGACAACGCTTCGCGTGCTTCGTCGAGCTTGAACGGCTTGATGATTGCGGTAATGAGCTTCATTTTTCCCTCGCTGTGGTGTCGAACAGAGTTGGCGCTATAGCGCCTTAATCTGGTCCCATGCCTGATCCCTCGCTGCCTCATGTCCGTCGCGAGCGGCGTCTGATGCGCCACGCCGCATTGTCAACCGCCCGGAAAAGCGCGCACGGACAAGGCCCGGGGCACATATGCAACTCGTATGCCATGCGCGCGTCCGCGGCCTGCTGTCTGGCTCGCAAGGCCTGTAATGCGTGGGGTAGACCGGATGGCCAACGCCGCTTGCGGTCGCTGGCGCGCACCGTGGATCGTTGCTAGAGTGCTCGCAAGGTCCAGGCAAACGGACACGCTCCAAAGCGCAAAATCGTGCCGCGTAGAGGCCATGAGGTTCTCGTAGCGCGCCAGAGTACGCACCAAAATGGATCATCCGGTTTGCCGGAGCACTGAGCTAACAATGAATGCACTTTAATGGTGCGCAAGAGGAAAATTGTATGAAACAACCCAACGACGTATTCAATGATTTCCAGGCCAAGATGAGCGAACTGCTGAAGAATTCGCCGGCCAAGGACATTGAAAAGAATATGAAAGCCATGCTGTCGCAGGGTTTTTCGAAGCTGGACCTGGTGACTCGCGACGAATTCGATACTCAGACACAAGTGCTCGTGCGCACGCGCGCTCGCCTGGAGGAACTGGAACAACGCGTCGCGCAACTGGAAGCGAAGCTCGGCGGCGGACCGACGTCCAGTTCGTCCAGTGCTCAGGACTGAAGTGCAGATGGTCTAAAGCGTGTCATCGGCTAAGCGAGCCGTGATGTTGGGTCATTAAACCGTTGCCTCTATTTGGCGAGGCAGCGGCAGCGGGGAAAAAATCATGTCGCTTGCCGTGGTGCGCAGCCGCGCGCCCGCCTCTGGGCGCGCGCCTGAGGTGACCGTCGAGGTTCATCTCGCCAATGGATTACCTTCGTTTTCAATCGTCGGCTTGCCCGATCTCGAAGTTCGTGAAAGCCGCGAGCGGGTGCGCGCAGCACTCCAGAATTGCGGTTTCGATTTCCCGGTTCGCCGCATTACCGTCAATCTCGCGCCCGCCGACCTGCCGAAGGAATCCGGCCGCTTCGACCTGCCGATCGCATTGGGCATTCTGGCGGCGAGCGGCCAGATTCCGGCCGATGCGCTGCTGCATCGGGAGTTCGCCGGAGAGTTGTCGCTGACCGGCGCGCTGCGCCCTATGCGCGGCGCGTTCGCCATGGCCTGTGGGGCGGCGCGTCAATATGCGCGCGCCGGGTTGGCGCTCGAAGGCGGGTCGTTGCGCGACACCGATCCCCGCATGCCCGAAATCTATCTGCCTTTGGGAAGCGCGGCGGAAGCGGCGCTGGTGCCGGGTATCGATGTATTCGGGGCGGCTGATCTGCCCGCTTTGTGCGCACACCTTAGCGGTTCGGTCGACGGCCGTCTTGCGCCTATCCGCGGCGCGGCGCCCGATTCTCCGCTGCGCAGGCGCGCACCGTTGCCCGATCTCGTCGATGTAATCGGCCATCCTGGCGCACGCCGGGCGCTCGAAGTGGCGGCGGCCGGCGGACATCATCTGCTGATGGTCGGGCCGCCCGGCGCGGGCAAGTCGATGCTTGCCGCCCGCCTACCCAGCCTGCTTCCGCCCATGACCGATGACGAAGCGTTGTCGTCGGCGGCCATACTCTCCGCCAGCATGCTCGGGTTTTCGCCCTCGCAATGGCGCCAGCGACCGTTTCGCGCGCCACATCATTCGTCGAGCTCCGTCGCGCTGGTAGGCGGGCGCAATCCGCCGCAACCCGGCGAGATCACGCTGGCGCATCTCGGCGTGCTGTTCCTCGATGAACTGCCCGAATTCGACCGGAAAGTGCTCGAAACGCTGCGAGAGCCGCTGGAGGCCGGCCGCATCACTATTTCGCGCGCCGCGCATCAAGCCGATTTTCCAGCAGCGTGTCAATTGGTCGCAGCCATGAATCCCTGCCCGTGCGGCTGGCGCGGTGATCCAAACGGCCGGTGCCGGTGCACGCCCGACGTCGCCACGCGTTATCTGCGCAAATTGTCCGGGCCGCTGCTCGATCGCATCGATATCCAGATCGAATTGCCTGCCTTGTCGCCGGCTGAGTTATCGGGGAGGAGTGCGTCGATTGGCGAAACCAGCGCGATCGTTGCGCGGCGGGTCGCCGACGCGCGCGACCGGCAACTCGAACGGCAAGGGAAAACGAATCGTGAGCTGGACGGACGCGAAGTGGACGCCGTCTGCCAACTCGACGCCACCGGGGAAGCCCTGCTTCGCGAAGCCGGGGAACGCTTCGGCTGGTCAGCGCGGGCGTATTACCGGGTGCTGAAAGTGGCGCGCACGATCGCCGATCTCGCGGCAGCCGATTCACCGACCGCGGCGCACCTTGCCGAAGCGATCCAGTATCGACGGGCATTGACGACCGCATAAACCACCACCGGAACCGCGCCCCTCACAAAAAGAAAATTCGCCTGTCAAGACTTGACTTATGCACATTGCAGCGTTCTTTGTTTCTCTAACATCTGATCAAACACTCATTTCGGCAATGATCGGCAGGCCTTTGATTTTATTAGCTATTTTCGGGTGCACTGAATCAAGGCAAAGTAAGGAAAGCCGCGTCGGGCGGGCGCTTGGCGAGGGCTCGGTGAGGTTTTCCACAAAGTTATCCACAACCTCTGTGGATAGTTCAAAAAACTGAGATAAATCCTAGTTTTAGCTGAAAATGCTTGTGCGATTTCTCATGCCTGAAACGTTTGCTTCGCGCTGCTCAATTTGAGAAATATCCGCGAACGAATAGATGCGATTTAGAGCAAATACTTAAAAAAGTTTGAACGAGGAAAAAAATTGATCGATTTGATCGGGCGGCGGCGTCTTGGTTGAGACGATTGCGACCTGGTAAGCGTGAGTCCCTTTGGCGATGAAACGCGCCCGGATCTGATGCGTTTCGCTTTTCTGGCCGTTGGGACTCATGCCATTGACGGTAATCTCCGCGCCGGACAAACGTCCGCCTGCCGCCACGTCAATATCAACCGGGTGCGCAGCGGGCGCGGCGTTGAGATTGCGCGCCAGGCCTTGTTGAAGAAAATCGAGCGCGGCGCGCTGGGTCGCGGGGTCGGCATCAGGTAAGTCAACGGTGCCGACAGCGAAAACCGCGTCGCCCGCTTCTGCCATCTGCATCTTCATATGCATCGGCTTGCCGGCGACGTCGATATCGCGGGCATCGGAGTGCGGCTTCGCCGGGAAGGTCACTTCGTACGCGTCGTCGTTGTTCTGGATCGTGCGCCAGTCGTAGGACGGGGTGCAGGCCAGCAGCGCGGCGGCGGTGAATAAGAGCGTGGTTGTCGAAACAGCCGACTTGAAGAATGTGCGCGGGGAACCCGCTTCAGCATGAAGAACAGCGTGTTTCAAGGCGCGGTGAAAAGATCGGATCATGGGAAAAGCTGAGGGAAAAGCATGATTATCCGCTGCCGGTGCTGAAACCGTTGCCGGTGACCTGGACGGCGGCTTTCGCACGGGACACTGTCCTGCCTTGCAAACGGCTCACAGCAAGACGTACGCCGAACGCTTTTTCGAGATTGGCGCTAAAATGCGCTGCATCCAGTCAGGCTGGCGTTGTTGCGAGTTGGCCAACGACGAGCCAGGCACGAACCAAGTACGAACCGAGCACGCTCGAGGTTTCCATGTCAGAGAATTCACAGGTCTCATCGGGGCGCAGCAAGAGCCCGCTGCGCTACATCGTGATGGCGGTCGTCGCCGGCGTGATCGCGTGCACCGGCTATTTTGCGTTCGGCGGTCAGCAACGAGTTCCCGATGCCACGTTCACGCTGTTGTCGGGTCAGAAGATTTCGACATCGACGGATCTCAAGGGCAAGGTCTACCTGATCAATTTTTGGGCGACTGACTGCGAAACCTGCATGAAAGAGATGCCGGCCATGGTCGACACGTACAACCGCTTCAAGGGCCGCGGCCTGGAATTCGTCGCGGTGGCGATGAAATACGACGCGCCCATGTACGTGACCAACTACGCGCAGACGCGCAACCTGCCGTTCAAGGTCGCGATGGACGACGGCAGCGCCGCCAAGCAGTTCGGCAATGTGCAGCTGACGCCGACCACGTTTGTCGTGGATAAGGACGGCAAGATCCTGAAGCGTTACGTGGGTGAGCCGACGTTCGCGGAACTCGATGCGCTTCTCGACAAAGCGCTGAACGCAGCCTGAAGCCGATTAGGCCCGGCGCTTCACACGGGCGTCAAACGGGCAAAAGCAAAGCGCCCGCCGATTCAACATCGGCGGGCGTTTTGCTTTTTGGAGACGTGAAAAATGCGCCAGCGGTCTAACGCTCAACCTCACCCTTCGCCGCCAGCCCATAACGCTTGATCTTCTCGTAGAGCGTGGCCTTGCCGAGTTGCAGCCGATCGGCCGCTGCTGCCACCACACCGCCGCACTGCTCCAGCGCCTCCCCGATCACCGCGCGCTCGAACTGCTCGGTGCGTTCCTTGAGCGACTGCGTGGCGGCATCGAGCGGAACACCCGTTTCATCGATGATACCCAGCACCATCCGGTCCGCCGCGTTGCGCAGTTCACGCACGTTGCCCGGCCAGTCGCGCTGCATCAGCTCGGCTCGCTGACGATCATTGAGCAACGGCGCGGGACGCTCGTATCGCACGGCGGCATCGAGCAAAAAATGTTCGAACAGCGGCACCACGTCTTCGCGGCGCTCAGCGAGCGGCGGCAGCGTGATCGTCACCACGTTTAGCCGATACATCAGGTCGCGCCGGAACGTACCTGCCGCGACATGCTCCGCCATATCGCCCTTAACAGCCGCAATGACACGGCAATTCGCCCGGATCGGCTGATTTGAGCCAAGTCGCTCCAGCACACCGTCCTGCAGCACGCGAAGCAATTTCACCTGCAGCGCGAGCGGCATGCTTTCGATTTCATCGAGGAACAGCGTGCCGCCCGACGCATGCTCGAGCTTGCCGATGCGGCGTTTCTGCGCACCGGTAAACGCGCCGGCCTCGTAGCCGAACATCTCCGACTCGAACATCTGTTCCGGCAACGCGCCGCAATTTACGGCGATAAACGGTTTGTCCCGGCGCGGAGACAAGTCGTGCAGGCTGCGCGCGATCAGCTCCTTGCCGGCGCCGGTGTCGCCGTTGATCAGCACGGAGGCGTCGGTGGGCGCCACGTTGGCGATCAGCTTGCGCACCTGTTCAATCGCCGGACTGCGTCCGATGATCCTTGGCGCCACGCTGCTCTGACCCGCGAGCTCACGCCGCAACGCGCGATTCTCCAGCACGAGTGTGCGACGCTCCAGAGCACGACGAACCGCTTCGATCAATCGCTCCGACGCGAACGGTTTCTCGATGAAATCGTAGGCGCCGTCGCGCATGGCCTGAACGGCCATGGAGATGTCGCCGTGGCCTGTCACGAGGATGACCGGCACTTCGGGCGCCCGTTCGTGGCATTGAGCCAGAAGGTCGAGACCGCTCGCACCGGGCAGGCGGATATCGCTCACGATTACGCCGGGGAAACTGGCATCGATCAGGCGCGATGCTGCCTCGACACTGCCAAATCCGGTTACCTCGAAACCTGCGAGCTGGAGGCTTTGCACGCTCGCGCGGCGCACCAGTTCATCGTCTTCGATGAAGATCACCTGAAGGCCTGTGGTCATGGGTTTCTACTCCTGCGGGGTATTGCGTGTTTCAGCGGCGAATCGCCGTGTGCTTCCGCATTTTCTCAGCATCAGGAACGTATCGCTGCTGCGTTCGTCACGCTCGATGCAGCGTAGTCACGAATTCTGCCCCGTGCGAGCGATCCGCGTCCGCCTGCGTGCCGCCCTCGGGTCCGTCCACTTCCATCTGCGGGACGAGGTTACGCGCGACCAGCGTGCCGCCGTAATCCCGCGCGATAGCCGATGAAATCGCCAACCCAAGCCCCAATCCGTGGCCCATTTCCTTCGTCGTGAAAAACGGCTCGAAAAGGCGCGGCAGGACATCGGGTGGAATGCCCGGCCCGTTGTCGCGCACCACGATATCGACGGTCGTTTCGTGCCTCACCAGCTGGATCTCGATACGCGGCACATCGCACGCGGCCACCGCGTCCAGCGCGTTGCCAATCAGGTTGATCAGGATTTGCTCAAGCCGCAGATCTTCGCAGCGCACATAGAGCGGCGGACTGGAATCGGTGCGTTCGCTGGCATCGAAGGCGAGCGCCACGTTTTTCATGCGTGGCTGCAGCATGGCGAGCACGTTGCGCAAGGCGCGGCCGACATCGGTGCGCGCGTTTTTCGGACGGGCCTTCGCCACGAACAACTTCAGTTGGTTCGTGATCTTTCCCATGCGCTCCGTCAACGCGGCAATCGCCTCGAGATTCTCATGCGCCGCCGCGTGATCGCCGCGCTCGATCAGCACGCGGGTGTTGTCGGAGAAACTGCGCAACGCGGCGAGCGGCTGGTTCAACTCATGCGTGATGCCCGCCGCCATCTGCCCCAGTGCGGCCAGTTTGCTCGCCTGGATCAGCTCGTCGTGCGCGGCGCGCAAGTCCTGTTCGGCCCGCGTGCGCTCGCTCACCTCTCTCGTCAGCAACGCGTTCGCCTCCGATAAATCCACCGTCCGCTCCGCGACGCGTTCGTTCAGCTCGGCATACGCGGTCTGCAACAACGCACGGCTGCGGATCATTTCCCGCACACGCACACGCCGCATGCGCCAGTAGAACGCGACCAAACACAGCGACACGAATATCAGCCCCGTCACAATAGTCGCGTTCCAGGCGGCATCGACCGCCGGATCGAGCGACACCATCGTGATCAAGTGCCAATCGGGCTCGCCGAGCGCGCGCTGAGTGGCGAGAAAACTCGGTGCGTCGCGACCGCCTCCTACGCGCACAATCTGTGCGCCGCCCTCGAGCGTGCGCACGATGGTCATCGGCAACGCGGTGATCGGATGCTGTGCATACTGCCGCGCCGAATAAACCGACGCCTCGATATCCTTCGGCAACGGCCGCAGCGTGTGATATTTCCACGCCGGCACCGACGACAGGAAGATCACGCCGTGATCGTCGGTGACGAGCAGTGGTTCGGAGGCATCGGCGCCCTGCAGCCACTCCAGGTTCAGCTTGACCACCGCCACGCCGATAATGTCCCGCGTACCCTCTTTGAATACCGGTTGCGAGATGAAATAACCGGGCTCGCGCGAAATCGTGCCGAGTCCGAAAAAGCGGCCGGTGCCGCCTTTGACGGCATCGACGAAATACGGCCGGAACAGGTATTCCGCGCCCACGAAGCTATCCGGGCCGTTCCAGTTGCTTGCCGCTACGCAGCGCCCGTTCGACTGGATGATGTAAGTCGCCGTGGCACGCGCGTGCGTGTTCAGGTCGGCGAGATAACTGTCTGCGCGTGCGGCGAAGCGGGCGTTGGGATCGGCGAGAACTTCCTGCACGAACGGATGGCGCGAGAGCAGGTAAGGCAGGTATTCGTAACGGTCGAGCGTGCTTTTCAGCTCGGCCGTCGTGCGGTCGACGCGCGCCGCCGCGTTTTGACGCAACGTGTCGAGCCCGCGTTGCCATGCGATGCTCCACGTCAGCGCGCACACGCTGGCGAGCGCCGAGAGAAGAAGCAGGAAAACGACCAAGCGCCGCGTCACGTAAACGGGTTCCAGACGATGGGGACCCCCGATTGTGGCACGCGCCACTTCGAACGCGGCTGCTTCAGACACCTTCGCCGACTCCTTCGCCGAAACCCCCGTAAACGCACGCGGCGAAGCATCCGCCACCGAATGCTTCGCCGCTTTCATTGCTGTTGATTCCTTTCGCGTGAGTGTCGGGTAGACAGCGCGCCTGGATAAGCCGCTGCCTTGCCCGATCAGGACACGGTTTCGGCTTCGGTATCCACCGCGCCGTGCTTGAGCTGATCGCGCAGCTTGTTGCGGTCCAGTTCCTTTTCCCATGCTGACACAACGACCGTCGCCACGCCGTTACCCACGATGTTCGTCAACGCGCGGCACTCGCTCATGAAGCGGTCGATGCCAAGAATCAGCACCATGCCCGACAGCGGAATGGTCGGCACGACAGCGAGCGTTGCAGCCAGCGTGATGAACCCCGCGCCGGTCACGCCGCTTGCGCCCTTCGAGGTCAGCATGGTCACCGCGAGCAGCGTCAGTTGCTGGGTCCACGTGAGGTCGGTGTTCGTCGCCTGGGCGATGAACAGCACGGCCATCGTCATGTAGATGTTGGTGCCGTCGAGGTTGAACGAATAACCGGTCGGCACCACCAGGCCCACCACCGAGCGCGAGCAGCCGAGCTTTTCGAGCTTGAGCATCAGTTGCGGCAAGGCGGCTTCCGATGAGCTCGTGCCCAGCACGATCAGCATTTCTTCCTTGATATACGCGACGAAGCGGAAGATGTTGAAGCCGACCATCTTTGCAATTGCGCCGAGCACGACGATCACGAACACGATCGACGTCAGATAGAACGTGCCGATCAGCTTGAGCATGGGCACCAGCGAGCCGATGCCGTACTTGCCGATGGTGAACGCCATTGCGCCGAACGCGCCGATGGGGGCCAGCTTCGTGATGATGCGCACGATGCCGAACAGGATGTGCGACAAGCCTTCGATAAAACTCGTCACCACGCGGCCCTTCTCACCGGCCGTCGCCAGCACCGCGCCGAACAGCAGCGCGACGAGCAGGATCTGCAGGATTTCGCCCTGAGCGAATGCCGACGAGATCGTGTCCGGGATGATGTGCATCAGGAAATCGGTAGTCGTCTGGCCGTGCGCCTTCGCGGCGTACGAGGCGACCGCCTTGGCGTCGAGCGTAGCCGGATCGATGTTGAAGCCCACGCCCGGTTTCAGCAGGTGCGTGGCCGCCAGGCCGAGCACGAGTGCGAAGGAGGAGACGACTTCAAAGTACAGAAGCGCCTTGCCGCCCACGCGCCCGACCTTCTTCATGTCCTCCATGCCGGCGATCCCGGTCACGACCGTACAGAAGATGATCGGGCCGATCACCATCTTGATGAGCTTGATGAACCCATCGCCGAGCGGCTTCATGTCGGTGGCGAGCGCGGGATAGAAGTGCCCGAGCGCAATGCCGATGGCAATAGCCATCAGCACCTGCACATACAGGACTTTATAAAAAGGTTTCTTCACGGTTGTCACAGTGGTTCCGGGCATGGTCGGCGAATGGCAAAGGGGTGAGACAAAAACGCGCCGGCGCGAGGCTGCGGCGAAGCGCGTCTGGCGTCGGCAAAATCAGGTGCGGCTGGATGGGATGGGTTGCATTGAATCGTCTCCGTGTCTTTTTTTATGGCCTGTCTGGCCACTCGTTGTATTGCAAGGTCGATGCCAGTTTTTGACTGGCGTTTGACCTTGATTTTTAAGGGTTTTTTGTTGACACGGAGCAGGAGGAATCCGCGTTTCTGGAATTCGGGAATTGGACAGTCCGGTCATCCGGACGGCATGCGGGTTATCCCTAAGACGCTTTATCTACGGGCTTTCCCGAGGTTTTTGGGGCTGTTTGGATGGGGTTTGAGAGGGTCTCATTTCCGGGCTATGGGACCAGTCTGAAAACGCAATTGACACGCGCCGCAACTCCCGGAGCATCCGGCGAGCGGTAGTGGATGGTCGAAAAAATCGAGCGCAGCCCAGAATGACCAACGGCTGCCTTTCGGCAGCCGTCGCATGCGGGATTCTCTATCCATCTTGCGATGGAATTCCCACTCCAGGTGGGACCTGATTACTCAGGCGGCACTACGCTTTTCTCACCCGCTCGCACGTAGTTTTCAGGAGCAAGTTTAAGGATGCTGATAACGATGGTCAAGGCGAGGAAGTCCCTTCCATAAGCCCGTAATCCTCACCAATACGCACCAATACGCACCAAATTTGCTCCGGTGCTACTCGAATTTGCCATCATCTCAAAACGCAAAAACCCACGTTTCCGTGGGTTTTTGCATATCAACCGTATCAACCGAAACCAGAAACCTCACATCGCGCCGACCAGCCCCGCGTCGTGAGCCTGCTGATCCGCGTGATAGCTCGACCGCACCATGGCGCCAACAGCGGCGTGCGTGAAGCCCATCTTGTACGCTTCTTCCTCGTACATCTTGAACGTATCCGGATGGACGTACGAACGCACCGGAAGGTGATGCTCGGACGGCTGCAGATACTGGCCGATCGTCAGCATATCGACGTTGTGCTCACGCAGGTCGCGCATGACTTGAAGGATTTCTTCTTCCGTTTCGCCCAGGCCAACCATCAGGCCGGACTTCGTCGCCACTTCCGGATGCAGCGCCTTGAAGTCCTTCAGCAGCTTCAGCGAATGCGCATAGTCCGAACCCGGACGCGCTTCCTTGTACAAACGCGGTACCGTTTCAAGATTGTGATTCATCACGTCAGGCGGCGCGGCGGTCAAAATCCCGATCGCGCGGTCCAGACGGCCACGGAAATCCGGCGTCAAGATTTCGATGCGCGTCAGCGGCGAATGCTCACGCACTTGCCGGATACATTCCACGAAGTGCGCGGCGCCGCCGTCACGCAGGTCATCGCGGTCCACGCTCGTGATCACCACGTACTTCAGCTTCAGCGCGCCAATCGTGCGCGCGAGGTTCAGCGGTTCGTCGGCATCGAGCGGATCGGGGCGGCCATGACCCACATCGCAGAACGGGCAACGACGCGTGCATTTGTCGCCCATGATCATGAAAGTCGCGGTGCCCTTGCCGAAACATTCGCCAATGTTCGGGCAGCTTGCTTCTTCGCAGACCGTATGAAGATTATGTTCGCGCAGGATCTGCTTGATCTCGGTGAAACGCGAACTGCCCGTTGCGGCCTTCACGCGAATCCACTCGGGCTTCTTCAGCTTTTCGATCGGGATGATCTTGATCGGAATGCGCGCCGTCTTTGCTTGCGCCTTCTGTTTGGCGGTGGCGTCGTAGGGCGCAGCAGCGGGGGTCGATGCATGGGTGCTGCCAGCCAGATTTCCGGTTACGTCAGTCATTCGGTCGGTCCATTCAGACGGCCACGCCGTTCTGCGGTTGGGCGGCGGTCGCGCGAAGGCCGCCGATATGGTGAGTAAGGTTTTCAGCCAGCGTTTGAGCCACTTCGTTCCATTCTGCTGTCACGCCGAGTGTTGCCATGTCGATGGTTTCGAGTCCGGCGTAGCCACACGGGTTGATCGCGAGAAACGGTTGCAGGTCCATTTTCACGTTGAGGCTCACACCGTGATAACTGCAGCCATTGCGGATTTTCAGCCCGAGCGCCGCGATCTTTGCGCCCGCGTGCGATTGTTGTGCAGGCTGCGACGGCGTTGGCGCGACGTAGATGCCCGGCGCACGCTCCTTGCGCTCCGTTGCAAGATTATACGATGCTAGCGTTTCGATCACGCCTGCCTCAATTCGATGCACGAGTTCACGCACCATCAGCTTGCGGCGGCGCAGGTCGAGCAGCAGGTACGCGACGACTTGTCCGGGACCGTGATAGGTGATCTGGCCGCCGCGATCGACTTTGACGAGCGGGATAGTGCTGTTGGGATTGAGCAGATGCGCCGGGTCGCCGGCGAGGCCCAAGGTGAAAACGGGCGGATGCTCGACGAGCCAGATTTCGTCAGGGGTCTCGGGCGTGCGCGTTTCAGTGAAGGCGCGCATGGCGTCGAAACTTTGTGTGTAAGGCTCGAGGCCGCGCCAGCAGAAATTGACCGCGGGAGCCAAGGCGCCAGGAACCGCGCGATCAATTGACGCTGAGGGGGAAGTTATTACCGGCAGGGCGGACATAGTGCCGCTAGTTTACCGAAGTTCGGTTGCTCGCGCCGACGGACGCTTTTCGAACGCTGGATCGGGATTAGCGGCCGGAGGCTAACAACAGACCTCCATTCCGACCGCTAGCCTCTCAGCCGACGCTCCCGAGCAGAACGTCGCTCGGCATGGACAACAAGCGCTTCTCAAACCGTCCGCCACCCAGACCGGAACCTTTGGCCAAGCTTCTCGAACCGGCGCGCCAACCATCCAATCGCGCGCTGATCGGGCCGCGGCGCCAACGTGAACACCACTTGCGCGGTGCGTCCCTTTTCCGTGCTCAGCCACAACCGTTCGCGCTCACGCAGCTTCAGGCTATCGCCTGGGACAAGCCAGTAATCTTCCGTATCGTTACTACGCGTAGCCCACACCGGTGCGCCCTGAACGACCAGCCTGACGCTGCGGCCAATCTTCATCGGAACGGTTTCTCCATCACCAATCTCAAACGTGATGCTTGTGGATATTTCTCGCATGACAGCCTCCGCCAAAAATCGTGTTGATGGCTATAAGATAGGCTCAGCATGGCTTTAAGCAAAACGAGCAATTTTCTTCGGTTTGTGAGATAAATTCACATACACAACTCGAGTGAACGCCCGTGGACCTTCGACAACTCCCCGCCCTCAACGCGCTGCGCGCCTTCGAAGCCGCTGCGCGTCACGAAAGCTTTTCACGCGCCGCCGACGAACTGTTCGTCACCCACGGCGCCGTCAGCCATCAGATTCGCGCGCTCGAAGCCGATCTCGGCGTCACCCTTTTCGCTCGCGACGGCAAACGCGTGCGCCTGTCGGACATCGGCCGCCAATACGCCACGGAGGTCCGCGCCACGCTCTCCGCCCTCGCCGACGCCACGCGCCGGCTGCGTTCAGGGGAGCGGGACCGGCGGCTGGTGGTGTCCATGTTGTCGTCGTTTTCAGCGCGCTGGGTGACGCCGCGGATCGGCGGGTTTATCGAGGAGCATCCGGAAATCAACCTCGAATTGCTCTCGACCAACACACTGACTGATTTCACCCGTGACGACGTCGACGTCGCCATCCGTTTCAGCAGCCTGGGCAAATATGCCGGACTGCACGCGGAAGAATTGCTCGATGAAGTGTTTTTCCCGGCGTGTTCGCCGAGCTTCAACGGCGGCAAGCTGCCGCGCAAGCCCGCTGATATGGCCGATGTGCCGCTGCTGCGATCGCACGACGAGCTCTGGAAGCCTTGGTTCGATGCAGCCGGACTCGTGGACCTTCCAGAGCCGAAGCGCGGAGTTTTATACGAGGATTCGTCGAATTTGCTGCAGGCGGCCATTCAAGGCCAGGGGATCGCACTCGTGCGCCGGTCGCTCGCCATGCATGAGATCGTGGCGGGCCGGCTCGTGCGGCTGTTCAATGTCGATGGGCCAAGCCCGTGGAATTACTACTTCGTTTGCCCGCCCGCGTTGCTGGGAACGCAACGCGTGCAGGTCTTTCGCACCTGGCTCTTCGATGAAATCGCACGCTTCAAGCAGCTCTACGAGTGCACACCGGCCGCCTGCGATGCACCCATGCCGCCACCGTTGCCGGCCGCGCCCGAACTCAGGCTCAGAGCACCACTTTGACCATCGGGTGACCGGTCAGCGCGCGATAGATGTCGTCGAGATGTGCGCGGCTTTGCGCCCGCACGGTAATGGTCAGGCCGGTGTATTTACCGCCCGACGACGGACGCACTTCAATGCGCTCGATGTCGAACTCGTCGTCAAATTCGCGGATGACGGTGACGACGGCATCGCGGAATTCCGGATGCGTCGCGCCCATCACCTTGATCGGAAAATCGCAGGGGAAATCGAACAGGGCGTCGATATCGGGTGAGCTCATGGTGTTCTCCATCACAGGACGCCCGGGCCGTCCGGGCGTCTTACAGCAGGCATAGATGGAGCCGGATCATCTGAATCCAACCACCGCCCTGCCTTGCCGCTTACTTCTTCTTTTGCCACATCATCAGCAGCGAGTCCCACGTCCGGCCGACAAAGCCGGCTTGCGGCACGTCCTGCAGCGCCACCAGCGGAAACTGCGCCACTTCCTTGCCGTCCGCCATCATCTTCACGGTGCCGATCTGCTGGCCCTTCTTGATCGGCGCGATGATGGTGTCGTTGTGCGTGACGGTCGGTTTGACCTTGTCGCCCATGCCCTTCGGCACGGTGATGTACTGATCCGTCTCCACACCGGCCTTCACCAGGTTCTCCGTGCCCTTGTAGACGCGCGGTGAATCAATCACCTGACCCGCCTTGTACAGGCGCAATGCGTCATAGGCCGTATAGCCGTAGTTCAGCATCTTCAGGCTGTCCTGCACCCGGTTGTGCTCTTTCGGTTCGCCCATCATCACGGCGACCAGGCGACGGCTAGCGTCGGGTACACCGTCCAGCGGACGCTTCGCGGTCGCGATCAGGCAATATCCCGCAGCTTTGGTATGGCCGGTCTTCAACCCATCGACGGAGGAATCGATCCACAACAAGCGATTGCGGTTCGGCTGCTTGATCTTGTTATAGGTGAAATCCTTCACCGAGAAGATGCTGTAGTACTCGGGAAAATCGCGGATCAGGCGCGTGGACAACACGGCCAAATCGCCCGCCGTGGTGTAGTGCTGCGGGTCGGGCATGCCGTTCACATCGGCGAAATGGGTATTCTTCATACCAATCTGTTTCGCCCCCGCGTTCATCAGCGCGACGAAGTTCGACTCGCTGCCGCCCACGAGTTCAGCCAACGCGATCGCCGCGTCATTACCTGACTGGATGATCATGCCGTAAACGAGATCGTGCACGGTCACCGGCTTGTTCGCCTCGATGAACATGCGCGACTCGTCCGTGCCCACGCGGCGCACGGCCTCGCTCGGCATGACTGTCTGGTCCATGTTGATCTTCTTCGACTTGAGCGCGTCGAAGACGAGATAAGCGGTCATGAGCTTGGTCAGCGACGCCGGCTCCGAGCGCTCGTCCGGATTGCCGGAAGCAAGCACCTGGTTGCTGGTTGCATCGACGAGAACCCAGGAGTTCGCCGTGACATCGGGCGGCGGCACTTGCGCAAACGCAGTCGCCGCGACAAGCGTCGCAGGCAAGACGATAGCGGCAGTGACAGCGCGGTGAATGGTGGAAGGAGCGACGAAGGACAAGCTTGAAGGGGGAAAGCGCATAGGTTCGGATCGGCAGAAAAAACATCGGCGGGTCAGGCATTCCCTTCAAGGAAACACTCAACGCGCGGGTTGTACAGGCGGAGGGTCAGTCCAGTAGAGCGCTTGGATGAACAAAATCGTTGGACGCCGCGCGAAAGGCGGATTATTGGACCCGTCGGGACCGCTCGGGTTGCATTGGTTTTCGTTTGACGGCTTTTTAATCGGGCTCGAACTACTGCTGAATGGCAGACGGTTTTAAACGACGATGTAAAGCGCGCAACACAGCAAAACCCAATACAAACCGGACGCGTCCCGGTTGAATCCTCAATCCGCCGGCGCGGCATAAAACGCTCGCTGGACTGACCTCCGCGCGCTTCGATACTCGAGCGGCGCATGGGCTTTGCGTACCCGGCTGTGCAGATGCCGGACGCAAGCCGCATGCGCTACGGCGAGCGCTGAACCGACAAGCGGTCGCGCAAAAGTCTGCGCCATTATACGCGTGCGCCAAACCGCTTTTGCCGCGAAAGTGGCTGGATGTGCCCGGGATTCGTGAAAACAGCGATAAAAACAGCGATAAAAACGGCTGCGGCGCAAAGCCTTTGAAAGCCTCGCGCCGCGCGTTGATTCAACAGAAGGTTTGTTTCAGTGAAGCCTTGTTTCAATGAAGCCTAATGCCGAGCTGAACTCAACGCCATGCATCGACGATAATCTTCTTCAGCACATGCAGCTTCCGATGAAAGAAATGCTCGCCGCCGGGAATGACCACCACCGGTAATTCCTGCGGCCGGGCCCACTCGTAGACCGAACTGATAGGCACGGTCTCGTCGACTTCACCGTGGATCACGAGCGTGTTGTCGGGCACCTCGGCCACCTGCCAGTTACTCGCTGCCGTCCCGACGAACACCATCCGCTCGATAAGCTCACCCGATTCGCGCAAGTGCTTCGCCACATGCGACATCACAAAGGTGCCGAACGAGAAACCGGCGAGCACCAGCGGGACATCTGATTGCCCCGGCTGTGCGCGCATATGAGCGACCACGGCCAGCAGATCGTCGCGTTCGCCCGTGCCGTTGTCGTGCTCGCCTTGCGTTTCGCCCACCCCGCGAAAATTCGAGCGATACGTAATGTACCCAAGCTGGACGAGCGTGCGCGCGAGAGTCTGCGCGACCTTGTTGTCCATCGTTCCGCCGTATAGCGGATGCGGGTGCGCAACCAGCGCAATGCCTCTTGTGGGCGCTCCGTCGCCGGGACGATCCAGTGCGACTTCGATCTTGCCTACGGGGCCGTCGATCAGGAACCGTTCGGTCTGTGTGTTCATTGTGCGAGCCCTCAGACCACAGGCTGATCGAGCAGCAAACGCTCGACGATCTTGCCGTTCACCAGATGCGAATCGACGATTTCATCGATATCCGCTTCATCCACATACGTGTACCAGGTTCCTTCGGGGTACACGACGACCACCGGCCCCAGCTCACAGCGCTCGAGGCAACCGGCCTTGTTGATGCGCACCTTGCCATCGCCGGCGAGGCCGAGCTGTTTCACGCGCTTCTTCGCGTACTCCTGCATGGCCTGCGCATTGCAATTCGCGCAACTCGGACGCGCGGCGTCGGGGTCGCGCTGGTTGAGGCAAAAGAACACGTGATATTTGTAGAACGGGTCCATGAGCTTGGCCGGAAGATGTTTGATGTCGTAGGGATTTTTGTGTTGCTTTCGGCCGATTATAACGACCCGCGCTTTTCGCCGCCGCCGCGCCGCCGGGCCAGAAATGCGCGCTCCGCAGTCGATGCCAGCCAGCCAAGTGCGGCATACGGCCACACCCACGCAAGCCACTGCGAAAGGCCGTTGAAATGCAGATAGCGCCCCTGGCGCCAGTCGGCCAGCACGATATCGAAGTAGGGATTGACCGGCAGCAGGTTCACCAGCACCAGCGCCACGATGAGCGCAAGACCTGCCAGCGTCGCCCGCCACGCCCGCGAGCATCGCAGGGAAAGCAGACTCGCCAGCGTTCCGCACGCTATGCCGGCAATGGCGCCATCGGTAGCCCAGTTAAAGGTGAGCCCGGAACGCGATTGCAGGAAGGTCGCGCCCGCCTTCGCGCCAAGCGTCGCGATCACCACGCCGAGCAACAGCCGCACGCGCGGCGCGCGGGTGCGCATCGGCAATGTGGCCAGCACCAGCGCGGCGAACAGGTTGAGCGAGGTGATGAGCGTTTCCCAGGCGGCGTCGGGGAGCTTCGCGCCCAGATGCGCCGGCCACGCCGCGACGTTCCATGCGGCCGGTGTCCACGCGAGCAGTGCGTCCTGCATGACCGGATCGATACTCGACCACAGCACACGCGGCAAATCGCCGACGGCGAACAGGAACGGTGCGGGATACATCGCGGCGAACGGCCAGAGCCCGGATAAGCCGATCATGTACGCGGCATCGCGCTCGAACCACATGAAACGCATGCGCCGCAGCAAGCCGCGGTCGAGCAGCATGCTGGTCGCAGGCGCGGTGAGCGCGGCTCCCAGCAGCGCACCGAGGGCGTTGGCGGCCAGGTCGAGATTCGACGCCACGCGCGTGGGCAGATAGGTCTGCACCGCTTCCATCGAGCCCGACAACATCGCCCCGCCGATAAACGCCACGCCCGCCGCGAGCGCGCCGCGCCAGCGCGGATAGAGCGCAAGCACGGCGAGCGCGCCGAACGGCATGTAACCGAGCACGTTGGTGATGACGTCGAACGCGGTGAGATATTGCGGCAGCGGATCGGTGAGATACGCGAACGGGCCGATTCCCTGCGAACGCCAGCCGGAAAACGGATACAGCGACCCGTAGACCACGAGCATGGTGTATGCCGCCAGCGCCTGCCGCGAGAGCGCGGACGGCCGCCGCTGCCAGTGCTTGAGGATCATGCGCGCCGCCCCGGTTCTTGCGATGTGGAGCCGCGTGCGGCGTCGACGTACGTGGCACTCACTGGGCCGTCCTGGGCACGTTCGCGGCCTTTACCGCTGTCACTGCGAAGCGACCAGCGGCTGCACGCCGAGCCATGCCGCCATTTGCGCGATCAGGTCGTCGGACGCAGCGGCGAGCGCACGCGCGCCCCCGGCGGCATCGGCCGTGTATGAAGGCGCCCGCGCGATGAACGTGCGCTGGCCGACCACCTGCCCATGCTGCGACAACGTCACCCGCGCCGACACTTCGCCATGGCTTTGCTCGGGGGCATCGAAGACTTGCTCGAAGTCCGTCAGATCGACCTGCAACGTGGGTGCGCGCATCGGGTCCGCGCCCGTGAGCACCGGTCCGCGCGAGGCCAGCGCCGCGCGCAGACGCTGCGTGAGCAGATCCGCCGGCGACATGGTCCAGCGGCTGTCCGCGTAACTGCCTGTGCGCTGGGTATCGGCATATTTCAGGCGATACACGAACGCGTCGGTATCCAGGTTTTTCGCCGAGTTCACCGCCAGCACTTTCACCGGCGGCATGTTCATGCCGTTGCCAAGCGGCGTGGGATCGCCCAGGTCGTAGCGGATATTCGACACTGCCGCGGGCGGTCCCGACGCGCAACCTGCGAGCAAGGCAATAACAGCCACGCTGATAAAACCGGAGCGCGCCCGCGGCAGCGGGCGCGCAGCGCGCTTCGATAAGCGCATCGCCTGCAAGATCGTGTGTGGCATCACAGTTTCCTTTTCAAGATCAAAAAACGCCTGGACATCGAACTCTGGTCCGCCAGATTCGTGAGGCCAGCGGACTCGGCGCCAATTTCCACGACTTCATTTCGATGGCGCCGACGGCCACTGGAACCCCGGCTCGCCAGGTCCCGGCGCCGGCCGTGGCGCACCGAACAGCACGCTGCGCGGATTCCGGTTGAATGTCTCGGCGGCGTGATCCACCGAGCGCGCCGCACTGCCCACGTCGTCGGCCAGGGAATTCACGCGTGGCAAGGTCTCGTAACCCACCCGCGCGGCCATCTCCTGCAACGACTCGTTGACTTCGTTCAGGGCCCGGCCGGCACGTTCAGCCGCGTCACCCGCCTTGTTCATGTTGGTGACAAACGGGCCGTCCGGCCGGCTCAAGCTGTTCGCGAGCGCATTGGTCGACTCAAGCGTCCGGTCCAGTTGGTTCAGCGTACGCGGCAATTGCTCCGCCACCGGGCCGACCTGCTTGCTCAACACCGCGATGCTGTCAGCCGCGCCTTGCAAGCTCTTCGCGGTCTGCTGCACCTGGTCACGCATGTCGTCGGACATGAATTTGTCGGCATCGTCGGCTATGCGTTCAAACTTTTTGATGAGGATGTCACCGCGTTGCTGCAACTGGTCGAACAAGCCCGGACGTAATGGCAGCGAGGCCACATCCTTCGCCGATGAAGGTAACGGCGCGAGATTCTTGCCGGTGTCGTCGAGTTGCACGAACGCGATCCCCGTCACGCCCTGGAAACCGAGCGTGGCGAACGTGGACTTTGTGATCGGCGCGTTCTTGTCGACCTCGATACGGATGCGGATCTGCCCCGGATTAGCATGATCGAACTTGATGGACGCCACCTTGCCCACGCCGAGCCCGCGATATCGGACGTCGGCGTCGGTGTACAAGCCCGTCACATTGGTGCGCGCAACCAGGTCGTACGGCACGCGCACGGTGCGGTCCACGTTGAAAAAAAACACCGCGACGCCGATAGCAGCCAACAGCCCGATAGTGAACAGACCGGCCCAGAACGCATGGGATTTGTTTTCCATCAGCAGGTTCCTTTTTTTACTACTTACTGCCAGAGCTTTCCTAAAAACCGTTCGTTAGAACGATTAAAGCGCGGGACCGCATGGCGCGTCTTCCAGCGCGATCGCCGGTAATTTTGCGCGGCGCTCGGGCGGCAGCGCCTGTAACGCGCGCCTGCCGCGCCGCCCAAGAAAATATTCGCGGATAAACGGGTGATCCACGGCCACCGCCTGCTCCACAGGAGCCGCCACCAGCACGCGCCGCTCGGCCAGCACAGCCACCCGCGTGGATAGCGCGACCATGGTGTCGAGGTCATGGGTGACGAGAACCACGGTCAGCCCGAGCGCCCGGTGCAGCGTGGCGATCAGGTCGACGAATTCGTCCGACGCCTTCGGGTCCAGCCCCGCCGTGGGTTCGTCGAGAAACAGCAGTTCGGGTTCAAGCGCAATGGCGCGCGCAATTCCTACGCGCTTGACCATGCCGCCCGACAACGCCGACGGCATCTTGCTCATGTTCTTGCACGACAGGCCGACCATTTCCAGCTTGAGCATGACGAATTCGCGGATCAGGTCCTCCGGAATCTTGCCCAGCTCGCGAAACGGCTGCGCGATGTTGTCGTACACCGATAGCGACGAGAACAGCGCGCCCTGCTGGAACATCATGCCGGAGCGCGTGCGCAGGATGCGCGCGGTGTCGTCGTCCATGTTCGCCCACTCGTCGCCGAGCACGCGGATCGTGCCCGACGTCGGCGACTCCAGCCCGAGCATCTGCCGAACGAGCGTGGTCTTGCCGGACCCCGAGCCGCCCAGCAACGCGAGGATTTCTCCGCGCCGCACTTCCAGGTTCAGATGCTCGTGAATCACCGTATGGCCGTAGCGTTTTGTCACGTCCACGACTTCGATCACCGGTTCGGCGGTGACGGGCGTTGGTTTGTCGCGAACGGCGGAGGCGAGAGTAGCCGACATCAGAGGCCCACCGACTGGAAGAGGATCGCGAACACGGCGTCGGCGAGAATCACGATGGTGATGGACGACACCACCGAGGTGGTCGTCCCTTCGCCCAGGCTCTGCGAATTCGCCTTGATGCGAAAGCCGAAATGACACGCGGCCAGCGCGATCAGCATACCGAACACCACGCCCTTGCCGAGCCCGATCCACAGGTTGGCGATCGGCACGACCGAGGGCAGCGAACGCGCAAAAAAGGACAAGTCGATACCCAATACCAGCTTCGCCGCCAGCGCGCCGCCGAGCAGCGAGACCATGTTGGTCCACATGACCAGCAGCGGCATGGCAATGCCGAGCGCCAGCACGCGCGGCAGCACGATCCGCAGGCCGTGCGGGATACCCATGACCTGCATGGCGTCGAGTTCTTCCGTCACGCGCATCACGCCGATCTGCGCGGTGATGGCGGAGCCGGAGCGGCCGGCAACCAGGATGGCCGACAGCACCGGCCCGAGTTCGCGGATCACCGAAAGCCCCAGGATATTCACGATGTACTGGTTCGCGCCAAACATGCGCAGTTGCTGCGCGGACAGGTAACTCAGCACGATACCGATCAGGAACGCCACGAGCGCCGTGATACCGAGCGCCTGCGTGCCTGCGGAATAGACGTTCGCCGAGATTTCGGTCCACGGAATGCGCTTCGGACGCCGCACCAGCCCGATCAGGTCGAGCACGAAGCCGCCGAACATGGCGAGGCCGCCGTGCAGATGCTCGAAGAACGAGAACAGCATCAGGCCGAAGCGCGTGATCGGATCAACACGATCGATTTGCTCGGGCTCGTCGCGATTCGCGTCGAGCAACGCGACCCGTTCGAAAATTTCCCTTTGCGTGTCCGAGAGCGCGACGCGCTCCGGCAGCTTCCTGCCCCACACGCGCCACAGCGCCTGTCCGCCGACGTGATCGAGCCGCTCGACGGGCAAGAGGTCCCACTGCTTGATGGCTTCCTGCCCGACACTGCGCAACCGGTCCACGACGCCGCGCTTGGAGCTCGCGTGATCGCGGGCCAGTGCAAATGCCGTCCACTGGCCGGAAAGCCGGACAACCTTGCCCTGCTGGCCGGACTCGACCTTCAGGCCGGGCGGAGTGTCGAAGTTCAAGGCTGGAAAACGCTCCGGGTAAGGTGGAGGGAGAAGTCATTGTAGCGAAGGTACGTGATGGAATCTCGAACAGGCGGGGCGTTGGCCAAGCGGCCAGTGTTTTCGCGCTCAGGCGCGTTGCAACAACCGGCGTGCGCGTTTCCCCCGCCCAACTCCCGGGCTTCAGATCGCTACAATGCGGATATGAACTCATCCAACTCGTCTTTCCCGCTCGACGCCGCCTGGCGGATCGACCGCGACCGGCTGATGTCGCTGGCCGCGCGGCCGGTGCGCGACTGGCCAATCGAGATCGTCGATGAAACGGGCTCCACGAATGCCGACCTGATGGCGCAGCTCAAGGAGCAGCCCCGCAACAAGACATCGGCGTCGGCACCCGACTCGTTCTCGCCACGTTCCACGCTGAAGGCTGCCGATGGCACGCCGTTCGTGCGGGTTGCGTACCTGCAGACAGCCGGCCGAGGCCGCCGGGGCCGCGCGTGGCTGGCGCAACCGGGCAACGCGTTGTTGTTTTCCACGGCCTGCGTATTGCCGCGGCCGCTGGAAGGGCTCGCGGGGCTTAGCCTCGCCGTCGGCACGGCCGTGCTCGACGCGCTGAACAGCCTGCCGCTGACGGCATCGGCCAGACTGGCGCTGAAATGGCCGAACGACATCCTGCTCGACGACGGCAAGCTCGCCGGCATTTTGATCGAGACGGCGTGGAACACGCCGCGCGCAAGCGCGGTGGTGATTGGCATTGGCATCAACCTGCACGGTGCGGCGGAATTGGCGGCCGAACTCGATGAAGCCCAGCGTCGAAACGCTCTTCCTGTGCCGGGCAACACACCGGCGTCCTTGTCGCGGGCGTGGCCCGAAGCGAATCTCACCGATACCCTCGCCGCCGTCCTGAACGCGCTCGACGCCACCCTCGCGCGTTTTGCCGCCGATGGCTTCCGCCCGTTTCGCCAGCAGTGGCTCGCCGCGCACGCTTATGCGGGCCGCGAGGTGGTGCTGCTGGAACAGGGTGTGGAAGTGGCGCGCGGCCTGGCGGTGGGTATCGACGATAACGGCCAGCTGCAGATCGACACGCCAACTGGCCTGAGAACCGCCGCCACCGGCGACGTATCGCTGCGGCTCGCGGAGCAACGGCCGTGAGGGATGCACCGTTTCTGCTTATCGATGCAGGCAACAGCCGGATCAAGTGGTCACTGCTGAGCGCCACGCATGAACCGCTGGGCGGCGGCGCGTTTGAACACGTCGACGCTGAAGCCCTGCTTGCCGATATAGCCGATTGGCCCAGCTTGCCAACGCCCGCGGGCGCATGGATTTCCAATGTGGCGGGAGCACGCGTGGGCGAGCGCATTACAGCCCTTCTCGATGCGCACTGGCCCGGCTTGCCCAGCACGATCGTGCACGCTCAGGCGCAACAATCGGGCGTGACGAACCGCTACACGGAACCGGCTGCGCTCGGCAGCGACCGGTGGTGCGGCATGATCGGCGCGCACGCTGCGTACCCGGGGGAAAACCTGCTGATTGCCACCATCGGAACGGCAACGACGCTTGAAGCGCTCCTCGCCGATGGCACGTTTACAGGCGGCCTGATCGCGCCCGGCTGGCTGCTGATGATGCAATCGCTCGGCACCCACACGGCACAATTGCCCACCCTTCTGCCTGACACTGCCCGTCGGGCGATCAGTTCATCGAGCGGAATTTTCGCGACCGACACGCGCACGGCTTTATCGTCGGGATGCCTGCTCGCGCAGGCGGGTTTGATAGAACGCGCGTGGCACGATCTGCGCGCCCAATGGAACAACGACGTACGCCTGATTCTCAGCGGCGGCGGCGCCAGCGAAGTGGCGGGCGCGCTCAAGGTGCCGCATACTCGCCACGACTCACTCGTGCTCGCGGGACTTGCACTGATCGCTCGCGAAGCCACCGTTTCCCGTTCACCTGTTTGATGGAGCGCTTTCCATGTTGCGCTGGCTGCTCGCCGTTTTATTTCTGGCAAACCTGTTGATGTTCGTTGTTCTACAAGGCGTGTTCGGACCGCTGCCGGCGGCCGGCGGACGCGAACCACAACATCTCGACCGGCAAGTGCATCCGGAACTGGTTCGGGTTCGTCCGATCGGTCCCGAAGAAGCCGCCGATCAGCCCGTGGTCGGTGGTCCCGCGCCCGCGGCTTCCGTTCAGGCGGCGCCGCTCACGCAATAAACTGTTTTCCGGCGACGACGACGACGCGCTTATTTCTCCGCGCCCTGAGTGCGCACTTTCTTGAGCAAAGCAGTCGTCGAGCGATCGTGCTCGAATGGAATGGCGAGCGCCTTGCCGCCCCAACTGCGCACCAGCGCCGATTCCGCCAGCTTGTCCATGTCGTAGTCGCCGCCTTTCACCAGCACGTCCGGATGCAATTCGCCGATCAGCTCCAACGGCGTGAACTCCTCGAATTTCACCACCCAATCCACGCTTTCCAGCGCGGCCAATAGCGCCATGCGGTCGTCTTCGCGATTGATCGGCCGATCGTCGCCTTTGCCGAGCATACGCACCGACGCGTCGCTGTTCACACCCACGATCAGCGTTGCACCCAACGCCTTGGCATCGGCGAGATAGGTCACATGGCCGCGATGCAGGATATCGAAGACGCCGTTCGTGAAAATCACCGGCGAAGTAAATTGTGGGCGCACAGCAGCGAGCGCGTCGCGCGTCATGATCTTGCGTTCGAAGGGAGCGGGCATGTCCGTGTCTTTAAGCGATGGGGGATTCGGAAGGGCCATAGTGTGCCACGCGTGCAGGCACGCCTGCGCGTACTGCGCGCGTTGCGTATGAAACGCATCCTTCATAAACAAAACAGCCCGCCGGTCACAAACCGGCGGGCTGTTCAAAGCAACGAGTCAGGATTCCAGTCAGGCCGGCAGTTGCGTCGCGCTTTGTGCAGCTTGCAGCCGCAACACCACTTCCTTACGATACCTGTTCAACTCCTGCGCCGTGGCGAACGAGCGTTCGAACAGAATGGAAAGGTTATGCAGGATCCGTTCGACGACTTTCTTTTCCCAGCTGTCATCGAAACGAATTTGTTCGTCGAGCCAGTGTTCGAGCCACTCCGGGTCCGGCAAACGCGACTGGATCGTGTCGCGCGGAAACAGCGCCTGGTTCACGTGGAGATTGGTCGGATGCAGCGGTTTTTCCGTGCGCCGTGCCGATGCCATCAGGACACCGATCTTCGCAAATGCGGCACGCGCGATATCGCCGGTCTGCGTCATCGCTTTCTTCATGTAACGCAGATACGCGCCGCCGTGACGTGCTTCGTCGCGTGAAATGGTTTCGTAGATGTGTTTGATCACCGGCTCCGTATGCCACTCAGCCGCGCGCCTGTACCAATGGTTCAGGCGGATCTCGCCGCAGAAGTGCAGCATCAGCGTTTCGAGCGGGGGAGCGGGATCGAATTCGAAGCGAACGGCATCCAGCTCTGCTTCGGTCGGCACCATGTCAGGCTTGAAGCGGCGCAGGTATTCCATCAGCACGAGCGAGTGTTTCTGCTCTTCAAAGAACCACACGCTGATAAACGCCGAAAAATCACTGTCGTTGTGGTTGTCGCGCAGGAACATTTCTGTCGCGGGCAACGCGGACCATTCGGTGATCGCGTTCATCTTGATGGTCTTGGCTTGTTCGTCGGTGAGCAGCGCCGAGTCGAATTTGTCCCAGGGAATATCTTTCTCCATGTCCCAACGAACCGATTCCAGCGATTTATACAGTTCCGGATAAAGCATCGTGTTCATAGTCCACCCCTGGTTTGCAACGTAGCGCGACAGTTCTGTCTGTTGTAACTTTAGCCGGCTACGCGCGGGAATCCGCGCCGCCGGCGGCGAAGCTTTCAATTTTACGCGGGAATCAGGCGCTCAGATGCAAAAACGGTAAAGAAGCACCTGTCGCGTCCCTCTGCGACTTTTTGCCCGTTGCAAACGCGCACCATTAAGCAGCGTTGCACTATCTACCGTGGGTGAGGAGCGAACCCTGTGCCTGAGGTAAGTACGAAGCGCGAGCCGTGATGCAGCTCGTTAAAGCCTGTTTGTTTAAAGCCTGTTTAATACTTTGTAAAAACCCGGTTGCCTGGGCGAGAACCTCGCCAGACTTGCGCCACCGTCCTGCTGAGTACTTCGCATGAAGCATGCCTTTGGCGCGTGACAGGCACAAGGCGCAACATGTTTTACACCCCGCCCACTGACCACACCCTCGGGCGTGACCATGAATCGTGTTCCTGGTCACGCCGGGGCTAGCCACGCTGCATCGACCGCAGTGCTAAGCGGACAACGCAGGACAATGCCGCAAACCGCGCGTCGATCATAGCATGGCGCTATGACGCCACTGCGCTACAGCCTCTTCAATCGGCCCGAGTCCCGCGACGTTCAACACGCCGTCAGGGAGCTTGCGCCGTAATGCAGGACTGCTGCCGCCAACCCAGATTGCCACCTCCGGAGGCAGCACCGTGCGCAACTCCGCGAGTCCGTTGAGCACGGCCTGCACCGGCATGGAAGCGGAAAACGACAGAGCGACAATCTCGATTTCGTGGGCGAGAACGGCGTTCACTATGTCCTGCTGCGGCGTCTGGGTTCCAAGCGCCATGCATTCGCAATCCACCAGGGCAAGCATGGCCTCCGCCATCAGGATGCCGAGCCCGTGCGCCTCGCCCGGAAGCGTGGTGAGCACCACCCGCGGGTGCGCGCCGCGCCCGCGCAAAGCTTCGGAGAGCGGGCGCATCAGCGAGCGCAGCGTGATCTGCATGGCTTCGCTGAACAGATGCTCGTGATAGACCTGCAGCGTGCCTGCCGCCCATGCATTGCCCACTCGCGCCGACAGAGGCGCGGCTGTATCGAGAACGAAGCGCGAGAGCCCTTCGCGCGTGGCCCGCTTGAGCAGCTCGAAGCGGAAGTCGTCGTATCGGCCCACGCGCAACAGCTCAACGAGCCGATCGAGTGCCGCGTCCGGCGCGTCCTGTCCCACTCCCGAATCCTCAGCCAGCTGCTGCAGATGCGTGATGGATTGCGGCAGGACCTTGCTCGGCCTGTGGCCCGCGTCGAGCAGGCGCTTGACCAGACGCAGCTTGGTCACCTGCTCCTGGGGATATAGCCGCTCGCCGCCCGATGACCGCAACGGTTGCGGGAAGCCGTATCGACGCTCCCAGACCCGCAACGTGTCCTTGGTCAACCCGATCTCGTTTGCAATCGCACCAATACCGATACCAATTCCGATGCCAGCGCCGCCTGTCGCAGCATCGTCCTCCGCTGTGCCCGCCGGGTCGGGACTGACCGCCGTCGCGCTTCCGGTTTCTGTCCGGCCAGCCGCCGAGGTGTTCAAGGATGGACCGGTTTCTGATTCATTTGTCATGGACAAACTCTTAAGCAAACAAATTAATCAACGAAGCAAAATTCGACTTATATCTAATGTTTATGGACTTTTCCAACGATCCGAAACATTATTAATCATAGACGAAATTTCTTTTTTGTAGTGGACAAAATTTCGTCAACAAACGGCCGTTTAATTCCGGCTGCGTGCATCCATCGCGCCTGGGAATGCGTAAATCAACTTGAACGCGGCATGAGCCACCGCCGCTTGTTCCAGACAAAGAGCCGTCAGAGCCATCAGGCAGTCGACACAAAAGACAAAGACACACGGAGCAACGTCATGAAAGTTGCGGTAATCGGAGCGGGGATTTCTGGGCTCGCGTGCGCGTACCGGCTGGCGAAGGCCAACGCGGGTATCGACGTAACGCTGTTCGAGGCCAACGGCTACTTTGGCGGTCATACGAACACCGTGGATGTGACGCTCGACGGCATTACGCATGGCGTGGATACGGGCTTCCTGGTCTTCAATCACCGTACCTATCCGAACCTGGTGAAGCTCTTCGAAGAACTCGACGTTCCCACCACCGCGACCGATATGTCGTTCTCCGTATCGCTGACGGATCGTCGGCTGGAGTGGGCGGGCAGCGACCTCAACACGGTTTTCACACAGCGCCGCAATCTGCTGCGCCCGGCGTTCCTGCGCATGCTCGCCGATATCCTCCGCTTCAACCGCACGACCACCGCGTTGGCGCTGGCTGGCAAGGACGTGCAACTCGCCGAGCCGGTGAGCGGTTTTCTCGAACGCGAAAAGTTTTCGACGGCATTCCGTGACTGGTACCTGCTGCCGATGATCGGCGCAATCTGGTCATGCTCCACATCGCAGATGATGGCGTTTCCCATCGGCACGCTGATTCGCTTTTGTCATAACCACGGCCTGCTGCAGGTCAACGACCGGCCGCAATGGCATACCGTCAACGGCGGCGCGCGCGAATACGTGCGGCGAATGCTGCCGGTCATAGGCGATGCCCGCGCCGGTGCGGCCGTGACATCGGTGAGGCGCAGCGCGCGCGGCGTGGAGATCGATAGCACCAGGGGACTGGAACACTTCGATCACGTCGTGCTTGCGTGCCACAGCGATCAGGCACTGGCGCTTCTCGCCGATCCCTCACACGCCGAATCGGCGACGCTCGGCGCGATCGGCTATGCGCCGAACCGCGCCGTGTTGCATACGGATGTTTCGCTCTTGCCGGCACAACGCGCATGGTCGGCATGGAACTACGAAAGCCGCACCGGTGAGCTTGGCGGCGAGCCGCAGTTATGCGTGCATTACCTCATCAACAAGCTGCAACCGTTGCTGTTCAAGACGCCGGTCATCGTCTCGCTGAATCCGGTGCGTGAGCCGCGTCGCGACACGGTGATGCGCGAGTTCGCCTACAGCCACCCGGTCTTCGATCAAGCGGCTGTCCAGGCGCAACGCACCTTGCCGTCGATGCAAGGCGTACGCAACACGTGGTTCGCGGGTGCATGGACCGGTTACGGCTTCCACGAAGACGGCCTGAAGTCGGGGCTGGAAGCGGCCGCGAAGCTGACCGCCATCGCGGCCGTTGCGGCGGTCGCGGCACCAGGCAGCAATGAACCGGCGCTTGCAGCATGAGTACGCCCGCCCCTCAATCCTTCGATGCCCCCGACCTGCTGCTCGTTGGACCAGTGCGTCACAAGCGGCTGCGCCCGGCACGCAACGCGTTTTCGTACGGCGTCTATACGTTGAGGCTACCCCTGCGCGCTCGCGCGGCCAGGCTGGCTCAAGGGTCGCAACGAGACTCGCGCCTGTTCGCAACGAATCGATTCGGTTTACTAAGCTTTTACGACAGCGACCATGGCGCCGACGGACAAACGGCGCTTCAATGGATCGAATCGATGCTGCATGAAAACGGCATCCATGACGCCACCGGCGAGATCTTCCTGCACACCTTCCCGCGGGTGCTGGGCTACGTCTTCAATCCGGTGAGCTTCTGGTTTTGCGAGCGCTGGGACGGCTCGTTGCGCGCCGTGGTTTGCGAAGTGAACAACACCTTCGGCGAGCGCCATTGCTATCTGCTCGATCCGGGCAGCGGCGTCCTGAACGGCGCGCCGCTCACGGCCGCCAAGGTCTTCCACGTGTCGCCGTTCTGCAAGGTGCAAGGGCATTACACCTTCCGCTTCATGTTTGCATCGCCGAAAAGCGGTAAGCCGATGCGCTCGCTCGCGCGCATCGACTACGACGACGGCGAGGGTCCGCTGCTGCTCACCAGCATCGCGGGAAGCGCACGCCCGCTCGATGCCCGCAACGTGCTGCGCGTGTTCTTCGGCTACCCGCTGATGACGTTTGGCGTCGTCGCGAAAATTCATTGGCAGGCGCTGAAGCTGTTCTTCAAGCGCGTGCCGCTCCTCAGCAAACCCACTCCGCCGGCTGCGAACGTCTCGCACGAGCGGGCCGAATTGCCGACCAGGTGACTTGCAAATGTCGACACAGCCCTCCTCTCCTTCATCGCTTCGCAGGCCGGCATCGTCATGGTTCATGCGGCCTTTGCTGCGGACCCATGGCGCGTTGCGCAAACCCGCGGCTGCGCGCGTGGTGCTCAGGCTGATGAGCCAGCTTCAATACGGCGTCCTCGATGTCCACCTCCCCGACGGCACCACGCGCCGCTTCGGGCAAGCATCAGACGCCCCCGGCAACCCGCCGCACGCGCGGGTCGTGCTGACCAACTGGAACGTGTGCGCGGCGGCGCTCAAGAGCGGCGATATCGGCTTTGCCGACACGTACCTGGCGGGCGACTGGCATACCGACGATCTCGCCGCGCTGCTCGACATCATGGTGCGTAACCGCACGACGATTGAAACGGTCGTCTACGGTTCGTGGCTGGGCAAGCTGACGAACCGCTTCCGGCACCTGCGCAACGCAAATACGAAGGAAGGCAGCCGGCGCAATATCCACGCGCATTACGACCTTGGCAACGCGTTCTACAAGCTCTGGCTCGACAGCACGATGACCTATTCGAGCGCCCTCTTCGATGGCTCGCCGGACCAGACGCTCGATGATGCGCAACGTGCAAAATACCGGCGGCTGTTGAACGAACTGAAGCTCGAAGATGTCGATCTGAACGTGCTGGAAATCGGCTGCGGCTGGGGCGGGTTTGCGCAACTCGCTGCAAGCGAGGCGAAAGCGCACGTGACCGCCCTGACGCTGTCCACCGAACAACTCGCTTACGCGCAGCAGCGTGTGGCTGATGCGGGCTTAAGCGATCAAACCGATCTTCGCCTGCAGGATTACCGCGATACCCACGGCCAGTTCGACGCGATTGCATCGATAGAAATGTTCGAAGCCGTCGGTGAGGAATATTGGCCGAGCTACTTTGAATGCATCAAGCGCAATCTCAAGCGCGGCGGTCGGGCATGCGTGCAGACGATTACCATCGACAATGCGTTGTTCGATCGTTACAGGACAAGCACCGACTTTATCCAGCAGTATATTTTTCCAGGCGGTATGCTCCCTTCGCCTGCCGTATTCGTGCAAACGGCGGAACGCCATGGGCTGAAAGTGGTCAACCAGTTCTCCTTTGGCCGCGACTATGCCCGCACGCTCAGGATATGGCGCAATGCGTTTGTTGCTCACCTCGACCAGATCCGTGCACAAGGATTCGACGAACGATTCATCCGCTTGTGGGACTTTTACTTATGTTATTGCGAGGCCGCGTTCGCGCACTCGAACACCGACGTCATCCAGTTCACGCTGGAGCACGCCTGATTGCGAGCGCCTTTGCTGCTGCGCTCGCGCTTGTGCTGATCGTCTTGCCGCTGCAGGCGTTTGCTTTCGACGCCGCATCGGTCGTGCGTCAGACGATTCCCCAGGCGCGCGTGCAGGGCGAAGGCGAGTTGCGCATGTACGGTTTTCATATCTACGACGCCACGCTGTTTGTCGGGCCAACGGGTCTGTCGAGCAAGGAATTGACGGTGCGGCCGTTTGCGCTGGATATCGAATACGGTCGTGCCTTCAAGGGCGCCGCGATCGCCAAGAGAGGCCGCCAGGAAATGGATGAACTGAAGGTGGCCAGCAAGGCCCAGACGGCGCAATGGCAAGAGGAGATGGAAACGATCTTCCCGGACGTGCAGCCGGGAGATCATGTCATTGGCGTATTCGTGCCCGAACGCGGCACGACGTTTTATGCCGACGATAAAGTCATCGGCACCATTCCCGGCGACGATTTCGCTCGCGCATTCTTCGCGATCTGGTTCGATCCGCGCACGTCCGCGCCGGGCTTGCGCAACCAGCTGCTCGCCAACGGCGCGGCGCAGTAGCTCAAGCGTTCAGCCTCTGCGCCGAGCCGCCTGAAGCATCGGTCAAAGCGGTTTCTTTCGTGGCGCCGCTTTCTTCGCAGGCGCTTTCTTCGCTGCGGCTTTCCTGGCCGCGGATGGTGCGTCGGCCTCAGACGCCTCAGGCGGAGCATCGGCGTCGGGCGGTTCTATATCGTCATCATCGTCGCCATTTTCGTCTTCATCCGTGCTCATGCTCGGCGTCGCCGCGCCGGCATTTTGTTGCGCCATCGCCAAGGCCGCAAGGCCGTTGAATTGCGACTGAAGCAGGTTCCACCAGCCCGAAGGATCGAATGAAGCCTCGCTCGCGCCGGTCTCATTGGGCGCCTCCGTTCCCGGTTGTGGTTGCGGCTCCGCTTCCGCCTTCGGTTTTTCCGGCGGCGGCGCAGGCCATCCGGATCTGGCCGATGGCGCCGGCGATGAAGCCTTCTCCACCGACGACTGCGCGAACGCCCCGAAAGCACGCAGCGTAGCAAGCGTCGCGCGCTGCACTTCCAGCGCCTGGATAGCGGACTGCAGCATGTTCAGGTTGAGCTTGAGCCATTGCTCGACCGCGCGCATATCCTTGATGCGCTTGTCGAGTTCTTCGACGTTCGTGAGCGGCGCGAGCATGTCGGACATCATGGACAGCGACGGGGACCCGCCGGGTGCGGCCGCTGCCGCGAAGGGGTTCAGCTTCATCATGTCCCACATCTTTTCCATCATGTCGCCCTGGGGGAAACCGGTCATGCCTGGGAAACTTCCAAAGGGCGGCGTACCACCGGGCGTATCGGTCATGAGACTTTCTCCTTGATGCTACGGGTACGTACGAGATGGGGATAAAACCACAAGATAGTCGATGCGGACCTAAAACGGCGATCCGCCCGGGAAATCCGGCGCGCGCCGCTCACGCAGCGACTTGATGCCTTCCTGAACATCGGGCCCGGAAAAGCCCATGAATTCGAGCGCCAGCGAGGTATCGAAGGCCGGACCGGCCGTGCGCAGCCAGTTGTTCAGCGCATATTTCGTCCAGCGGATGGCCGTCTGTGAACCTTGCGCCAGACGATTCGCGACTTCAATGGCTTTCGGCATCAGTTCGCTTTCGTCCACCGCCAGCGACACCAGCCCGATGCGCTCCGCTTCCTCGCCGCTCACCGGTTCGCACAACAGCAGGTAATACTTCGCTTTCGCCATGCCGCACAGCAACGGCCACACGATGGCCGCGTGATCGCCGGCGGCCACGCCGAGCCGCGTGTGTCCATCGATAATGCGCGCGGTTTTCGCCGCGATGGAAATATCGGCGAGCAGGCCTGCCACCAGTCCCGCGCCGACCGCTGGTCCGTGCATGGCCGAGACGATCGGCTTGCTGCAGTTGATCACGTTATAGACAAGATCGCGCGCCTCGCGCCAGACGCGTGCGCGGACGTCGAAGTCGGAGGCCATCTGTTCGACCAGACCCAGGTCGCCGCCGCCCGAAAAACCCTTGCCTTCGCCGCGAATCAACGCCACGCGCGTATCAGGATCGCGATCCACGTCACGCCAGATATCCGCCAGTTCGCGATGCATGTTGGCATCCGCGGTCGCGAGTCCGCTCTTGTTCGCGCCAGCGCCGTTCATCACGATTTCGAGCACACCGTGATCGTGCCGCCGCAATTCCAGCGACGTGTAATGCGCGTAAAGGGAAAGGTCGCTCATGGTCGTCTCTTGGCTTAAGAAAGATCAACGCGGTTGATAGATCCACTTGCCGTTCTCGATCTCCGCAATCACACGGGCGCGTTGATCGAGACCGATGTGATCGTTCGGCGTCATGTTGACCAAGCCGTTCGAGTCCGCAAAATTCTTCGTGTTTTCCAGCGCATCGCGTAACGCCGTACGGAACTCGGGCGTGCCCGGCGCGCCCGCTTTCAACGCCAGCGGCACTGCGCGATTCAGCAACATGCCTGCATCCCATGCATACGAACCGAACGCCGAGACCGTGCCCGCGCCGTACTTCGTTTCATACAGCTTGATGTACTCGAGCGCGAGATGTTTGGCCGGATGATCGTCGGGCAGTTGCGAGGCGACGAGCACCGGGCTCGTCGGCAGGAACGTGCCGTTGCAATCCGCGCCGCACACGCGCAGGAAATCGCGATTGCCCGTGCCGTGATTATGATAAATCGTGCCTTTGTAGCCGCGTTCTTTCAAGGTCTTCGGCGGCAGCGCGGCAGGCGTTCCCGCAGCGCCCACGACCACCGCATCGGGCTTCGCAGCCAGGATCTTCAGCACCTGACCGGTCACGCTGGTGTCCGTCCGGTTGAAGCGCTCGTTCGCCACCATCGTGATGTGGTGAAGCTGCGCGAACTTCGCTACTTCAGCATAAAAGGTCTCGCCGAGCGCGTCGGCCTGACCGATGTACGCCATCGTTTTCACGCCGTGATTGCTGGCATGCTCGGCAATCGCGGACGCCATCATCGCGTCGGTTTGCGGCGTCTTGAAGACCCAGTGACGTTTGGCATCAACAGGTTCAATGATCTTCGATGAAGACGCGAGCGAGATCATTGGCGTCTGACCATCGGCGACCACATCGATCATAGCGAGCGAGTTCGGCGTAATCGATGAACCGATGATCGCGTCCACGTGATCTTCCGAGATCAGCTTCTTCGTGGTCTGGACGGCTTGCGTGGTGTCGGAGGCGTCATCGAGAATGATGTAATCCACCGGGCGGCCGCCCATTTCCTTCGGCAACAGCGCCACCGTGTCGCGTGCCGGAATGCCCAGCGACGCGGCCGGCCCCGTCAGCGACAACACCAGCCCGATCTTCACAGGCGGCGTCTGCGCCAAGGCTGCCGTTGAAAGTGTGATCAAAACACCCGCCGCGAACTGCTTGAACGCCGTTCCCCATCCGCCGCCTGACTGCATCGAAGTCTCCTTGTTATGGGCGCGTCGACGCAGGTTTTTGTAAGCGTTTCGACGCAATGCGGCAAGTGTAGGGCGGCGCAGCATAGGAGCGCATCGGGCGAAACCCCTTGCCGATGGCCTTGGCTATGCGTTCAGCTATCCATTCAGCGCCACGACCGACTGATCGATTGCGCCGAAAATCGACTTGCCGGCGTCATCGAATATCTCGATCTTCACGCTGTCGCCGAACTTCATGAACTCGGTGGTGGGCGCGCCATGTTCGATGGTTTCCAGGCAACGCTTCTCGGCAATACAGCAATAGCCCCGCTTCGTATCCTTGTTCGACACCGTGCCTGAACCGACGATCGATCCCGCGCGCACGTTGCGAGTCTTGGCCGCGTGCGCGATCAACTCGCCGAAGTTGAAGACCATGTCGGTGCCGCAATCGGGCTGGCCGACCTTCTTGCCGTTCCAGTGCACGATCATCGGCCGATGCACACGGCCTTCGCGCCATGCATCGCCCAGTTCGTCGGGCGTGACCGCAACCGGCGAGAACGCGGTCGCCGGCTTGCCCTGGAAAAAACCGAAGCCTTTGCCAAGTTCCGCCGGGATCAGGTTGCGCAGCGAGACGTCGTTGACCAGCATCAGGAGGCGCACGTGCCTGAGCGCGTCGGCGGGTTTGACGGCCATCGGCACGTCGGTGGTGATCACGGCCACTTCGGCTTCAAAGTCGATGCCATAAGCCTCCGATGCACACACGATATCGTCCTCAGGTCCGAGCAGATCGTCGCTGCCGCCTTGGTACATCAAGGGATCGGTCCAGAATTCAGGTGGCATTTCCGCTTTGCGGGCGCGTCTCACGAGCTCGACGTGGTTCACGTAAGCCGATGCGTCCGCCCACTGGAATGCGCGGGGAAGTGGCGCCATACAGGCTTTGGGGTCGAACGCGAACGAGTGGCGCGCGCGGCCCTGGTTAAGCGAATCCGAGAGATCCAGCAACTGCGGCGCGTAGAAAGTCCAGTCGTCCAGCGCGCGTTGCAGCGTTGGCACGATCGCGTCGGCAATGGCCGCCGTGCGCAAATCACGCGATACGACGACCAGTTGGCCGTCGCGCGTTCCGTCCTTCAGCGTGGCAAGTTTCATAACCCGTTTTGTACGTTTAGTGACGATGGAGGAAATCTATTTTACGATGGTGAATCATGTCGGGGCGGTTTTGAGATGTTTCGGGCTGATGCGGTGAAATGGTTTGCCGCGTTTGTCGCTTCGTTTCCAGGGCTGGTGGACGTCGGTTTTGAGCGGTGATGGCGTTTGCCGGTTGCCGTTCGCTTAGCTGTTACCGTCGCCATATTGGCCGCCCACGCACCCGACCTGACCTTGTATTTGAACCGGCTCGCGCCCTCATCGATTTCTCCATGCCCTCTCCCAGCCGTCCCGGTTCGTCCGTCTCGCCCACGCTGCCCTTGTCCGAACAGGCCGAAGCGGACGATACCCTCGACCGCGCCGATTCCTCCGACCCAAGCGACCCCGCCGACCCCGCCGAAGAAAAGTCCCGCTCCGGCATCCAGTCGATCGAAGTCGGCTTCCGCCTGCTCGATGTGCTGACCAACGAGCCGCGCGCGATGATGTTGCGCGATCTCGCCCAGCGGGCCGGCATGAGCCCGGCGAAGGCGCATCGATACCTGGTAAGTTTCCTGCGGCTTGGCGCGGTCTCTCAGGACCCGGTTTCCGGGCGCTATGAGCTCGGTGGTTTCGCGTTGCAGATGGGTTTGGCGCGCCTCGCCCGAGTCGATGGCGTGAAGCTGGCGCGCATCGCGCTCACAGGTTTGCGCGACCGGCTGGACCTCACCGTGGGGATCGCGGTGTGGGGCAATCAGGGCCCGACTGTCGTGCACTGGATGGAGTCGAGCTATCCCGCGAAGGCGTCGTTGAAACTGGGCGATGTGATGCCGCTGTTGTCATCGGCGACGGGTTTGCTGTTTGCCGCGTGGCTGCCGCGCAGCAAGACGCAAGCGATGCTCGATCGCGAACTCGCCGCCACGCGGCAGTCGATGGCAGACATTGAACCGGTGCTCACCGAGATCCGCGCACACGGGGCCGCACGTGTGGAGGGCATGTTGCTGCCGACGATCCATGCGTTCTGCACGCCGGTGTTCGACTCGACCGGGGATCTCGCGCTCGGGTTGATTGCGCTCGGCCACGAAGGATCATTCGATACCCGCTGGGGCGGCGTAATCGACACCGCCTTGCGCGAATGCGCTGCGCAACTGTCTTACGAACTCGGGTACACACCGGGAGAACGGTAAGGCCTGGGGATTGCATGATGCGTCACACGCGCGGAACATCGCGGCGTGCCCGAGAGTCATATGCGTTTCGTGGGTGTTTTCGCATTTGCATGGTCCTTTGATCAGTCGCTTGCTTTCGTGATGGTTGCCGATCATTCGCCCTGCAGTGTTGTACCGTTTGCCTCACCACGCGCGTTTCCGAGCTAGCCGATGCCGTTCTCCCTGCCGTCCTCACTGTTTCGCCGCCGCGCCACTGCTGGCGCATCGTCCGACAATTCATCCGCCAACCGTTCCCTTCGATGGGTCGTGTGGCTGGTCGTGCTGCTCGTTGTCCTGGCACTGCATTGGCTAGCCGGGAGATGGGTGGAGAGGAGCAGGAACGCGTCGAATCCGGAACCGGCTGAACATGTCCCGGTGCAGGTCGAGTTGCTGACGCCCAAGCCGATAGCGCAAGCGCCGAAGCCTGCCGCGCCACCTCCGCCCGCTCCCAAGCCCAAGCCGGCGCCGCAACCCAAACCCCAGCCCACGCACGCCATCACGACTGCGCAGACTGAACAAGCGGCTCAAGCCGCGAAGGCAGCACAAGTAGCAGAGGCAGCTCAAGCAGCCGAAGCAGCGCAGGCGGAACAAGCGGCTCAAGCAGCCCAAGCCGCCGCGAAAGCAGCAAGCGAAGCTGCAGCCTCCCAAGCAGCTGCGGCCGCCTCGGCAGCCGCCACATCCGGCGATAAATTCAGCGTCCCGCCCACCGGCGAACTTCGTTACGACACGCGGATCAACGGCGTGATGAATCAGGTCGGCAATATCCACTGGGTCAACGATGGCCAGCACTACGAGATGGTCGTGTCCATCCCCTTGCCGTTCGTCGGACCATATGTCTATTCGAGCAAAGGGCATATTGATGGCTTCGGGATTGCGCCCGAGCAATATTCGGAGCAGCGTGGCCGCCGCGCCGCCGACATCACGGTCTTCGATCGCACCACGAAGCAACTGGTCTACACCCGCACGCCGAACAACCAGCCGCTCGCCGATGGTGCGCAAGACCGCTTCAGCGTTGTCATGCAGTTATCAACTCTGGTGCGCGGTTCACCCGATACCTACAAGCCCGGCGTAGTGCGTCAATTCAGTGTCGCCGATAACGACAGCAACGAGATCTGGCCAATCGAAACCGTCGGCGATGAAAACGTGCAGACCGCCGACGGCTACATACAGGCTCGCCATTTCACCCGCCTGCCGCGACGCGAAGGCGATCGCCGGCGTCTCGACATCTGGCTCGCGCCTGCGCTGGGCTGGTTGCCCGTGCGTATTCTGCAGACGGAGCCGAACGGCATGCAGATCGAAATGCTCTGGCGCGGCAAGCTGCAACCGCCGTCCGGCGCGCCGGGCCAATCCGGTGCGGGCACGCCAGATGCGACAGCAGATGCAACACCCGCTGCGCCTGGAACCGACAAACCCTGATATCGGCTCGATTTAACACAGGCTTAAGTCAGGCCATCTAGACTGAATAACATCAAGATTTGACGCAAAACTCCGTTAAACAGGTGATGCAAGAGGATTCGTGAAAGTGTGAAGATAGTTCGATCGCGAACTGATGCCGCTTCCCAACGGGGCCAGTATGGAACTGTCGATCAAGCGGTCAGCACGGGATGAAATGGTTGTACGTACATCGGTGGAAGGTTTCGCGAAGGTCGCCAAAACACGCCGCTATATCGACCTGAGAGAGCAATTGACATCGATCAAAACGCCCAAGAGGGTCATTGCTGTCGATGCAGATGAAAATGGTGGTGAATTCCACCATGAATGCAAGATTCGCAATACTTGACGTGGTAAATCTGTCCCTAGTAGAAGAAACACAGCGTTTCAGGGCACTTCTGGAAACATTTTTGCGGGAGAATGTCTAACAAAGGTCCTCGATGGGCTTTCGGTCTTAACGTCGAGGCCACCCCTTGAATTCCAACCCAAACGCTCAATGTAAGACGCAGAAACGCCTTACGGGCAAACAGGAATAAGGAGTGTCGCCATGCAAATGATCTACAACAGCCCTAACTATTGTGTAGTTGAATTCCCCCCGCAGGACAACCATCTCGCGATGAAGGCGGGCGGTTACGAGATCGTGGACAAGACCATGCAACGTGAAATCTTCATTGACGGCGCGCTTGCTGCGCGGTTTCGCGAGCATGTCCAGAAGTTGATGCAGGAAGAACAATCGTTGGAAGATGTGGACGAGTTTCTTGGCCAGTTCGACATCTTGATGAATCAGCCGGTGATCCTTCACTAAACGTTGTATCCCGCGTTGAAGCATGGCCAAGCGGTAAGAACCCTCAGCGACACACTCTAAAAACCCCGCCACGAAAGTGGCGGGGTTTTTTGTTCCTGACGCCTGGATTGCCCGGTGTTTTGGAAAGCGCCATCAGAAAACGTTCGAACCCCACTACAGATACAATGTTGGGTTATTTCAGCCTGTTTGGAGCCATGTGAATCATGAATCCGTCCCTCGAAACTGTCGCCCCGAAATCCGCCGCAGAGCGCCGCCCGTACACGCGCGGCGCCGTGTTGCCTGCCCTTTTGCAACAGCGCATTCTCATTCTCGACGGCGCGATGGGCACCATGATCCAGCGCTACAAGCTCGACGAAGCGGCATATCGTGGAGAACGTTTTGCCGATTATCCCCGCGATATCAAGGGCAATAACGAGTTGTTGTCGATCACGCAGCCGCATGTGATTCGCGAGATTCACGACCAGTATCTGGCTGCCGGCGCGGACATTCTGGAGACGAACACCTTTGGCGCGACGACCGTAGCGCAAGCCGATTACGGCATGGAATCGCTCGCGGTCGAGATGAACATGCAGTCGGCAAAGCTGGCGCGCGAGGCTTGCGACAAGTACTCGACGCCGGACAAGCCGCGCTTTGTCGCGGGCGCGATCGGACCGACGCCGAAGACCGCGAGCATCTCGCCGGATGTCAACGATCCGGCCGCGCGCAACGTGACCTTCGACGAACTTCGCCAGGCCTATTACGAGCAGGCAAAGGCGCTGATGGATGCGGGCTGCGACCTGTTCCTGGTTGAAACCATCTTCGATACCTTGAACGCGAAGGCCGCGTTATTCGCGCTTGATCAGCTGTTCGAAGACACGGGAGAACTGCTGCCGATCATGATCTCGGGCACCGTCACCGATGCTTCCGGGCGTATCTTGTCGGGGCAGACGGTCGAGGCGTTCTGGAACTCACTACGTCATGCGCGGCCGTTGACGTTCGGCTTGAACTGCGCGCTGGGCGCGGCGCTGATGAGGCCGTATATCGCCGAATTGTCGAAGCTCTGCGACACGTATGTCTCGTGCTATCCGAACGCCGGCTTGCCGAACCCGATGAGCGATACCGGCTTCGATGAAACGCCCGACGTCACGTCCAGCTTGCTGAAGGAGTTCGCGCAAGCGGGCCTGGTGAATCTGGCGGGCGGGTGCTGCGGGACGACGCCGGAACATATCGCGGAGATCGCGAAAGCACTGGCCGATGTGAAGCCAAGGAAGTGGCCGTCGCATTATCGGGAAGCTGAAACCGAAACGGTTTGATTCGCTGTTTCCCGCTGTTTCCTACTGGAACTGATCAATGGCCGCCGTCAAAAAACTGACGATCACCGGATACAAATCGATACGTGAATTGCGTGACTTCGAGTTGCGCAACCTGAACGTGTTGATTGGGGCCAATGGGGCAGGGAAATCGAACTTTATTAGCTTCTTTCGGATGCTGGCGGAGATCGTTGGGAAGCGATTTCAGTTGTTTGTGGGGGTTCAGGGGCCGGATGCGTTGCTTCACTACACGCGAAAGCTGACAACCGAAATCACTGCTGAACTCGTATTTGACGGAAACGGCGACGCCTATACGTTCACGCTCATTCCAACGCATGACAACCGGCTGATTTTTGCGAATGAAGACATTCGGTTCGATTTTGGGCCTGATGGTCTATTAGCTTCCAATCTTGCGGGTGGACTTGCAGGCGGTCCCGGCACGGGGCACTCTGAATCGAAAATCGTTGATGAAGAGCCGCCATTCATCCGACGCGTTATAAGCGATCTTCGTGTGTACCATTTCCACGATACCGGCGAGAACGCGAAGGTAAAGCAGCAACACGCCCCATTCGACACACTGCGCCTGCAAGTCGATGGCGCAAACCTAGCCGCCTACCTTGGTCTATTGCGGACTTCATACCCGGACCACTACCGAATGATCGTGGAGACAATCGGACTTGTTGCCCCGTTCTTCGATGACTTCGTTCCGGCCCGCGAAGAAAGCAAACTGGTTCAACTGGAGTGGCTGGAAAAAGGAAAGCCCGACGTGGTGTTCAACGCCCACGCGCTATCTGACGGCACGCTTCGCTTCATCTGCCTTAGCACGCTTTTGCTGCAACCGTGGGACTTGATGCCGGATACCATCCTCATCGATGAGCCGGAACTTGGTTTGCATCCGTACGCCATCGTTATCCTCGCCGATCTGCTCAAGCGCGCGGCCGAGCGAAAGCAAGTAATCGTCTCCACCCAATCCGTGGAATTGATGAACTTGATGGAACCGGCGGATATCGTCGTCGTGGACCGGGAAGACGGCGCGTCGACGTTTCATCGTTTGGATGCTGAACGTCTTAAAGGTTGGCTGGAAGACTATTCGCTCGGCGAGCTTTGGAATCAAAACGTGCTGGGTGGGAGACCGTCCTGATGACCCGTTTATTTATCATCGGCGAGGGTCCAACCGAAGAGGCTTTTGTAAAAGCGGTGTTGGCACCGGTCCTCCGGTTATCCAACATCTTCGCCAAGCCTTTGCTCATGGAAACGTCCCGTGGGCATTATGGTGGCGGGCTCAATCTCGATCGCACGAGACGCGCCGTCAGAAACGCGCTGCAGGAGCATAACGACGCGTACATAAGCACGATGTTCGATCTCTACGCTCTCGATACGTCTTTCGCAGGTGTCCTTGAATCAGTCAGCTTTGCGCCATCAAAGCGCGCCGCGCACATTGAACATCTGTTGCATGCAGACATTGTCGCGCGCGTTGGATGCCGTCCGGAGCGCTTTATCCCACACGTCCAGCCGCACGAATTCGAGACGTTGTTGTTCTCGGATATCGGCAAGCTCTGCGACGCGGAGCCGGAATGGGATAAGCATCGCACGGTACTTTCAAAGATCCGCGCCGATGTCGCGAACCCCGAATGGATCAACGACTCTCCCCAGACGGCGCCATCGAAGCGCCTCGAAATTCTCCGTCCTCGTTACAGAAAGACAACACACGGCCCAGCGAGCGCGATAAGAATCACGCTCGATAAAATCCGCGAACAGTGCCCGCATTTCCGGCAGTGGTTTGAACGACTGCTGCAAATCGGCGCGCAGCCATTGGCCGCCCGTCTCCCAGAATTTACAAGCTAAAGCCCAGCCCATGACCGATCACACCATGCGCCTTTCCGGCCTCGAGCCGTTCAACGTCACCGACGGTTCGCTTTTCATCAACGTGGGCGAGCGGACCAACGTGACGGGATCGAAGGCGTTCTCGCGCATGATCCTCAACAACCAGTTCGACGAAGCGCTGGCGGTTGCGCGTCAGCAGGTTGAGAACGGCGCGCAGATCATCGACATCAACATGGACGAAGCCATGCTCGATTCGAAAGCGGCCATGGTTCGCTTCCTGAACCTGATCGCGTCCGAACCGGACATCTCACGCGTGCCGATCATGATCGACTCGTCGAAGTGGGAAGTGATCGAAGCGGGTTTGAAATGCGTACAGGGCAAGGCGGTCGTGAACTCGATCTCGCTGAAGGAAGGCGAAGACGCGTTCCGACACCATGCCACGCTGATTCGCCGTTATGGCGCCGCCGCTGTCGTGATGGCCTTCGACGAAGACGGCCAGGCCGATACCTACGAACGCAAGACGCAAATCTGCAAGCGCTCGTACGATTTCCTCGTGAACGAAGTGGGCTTCCCGCCGGAAGACATCATCTTCGATCCGAACATCTTCGCGATCGCCACGGGCATTGAAGAGCACAACAACTACGCCGTCGACTTCATCAACGCCACGCGCTGGATCAAGGAAAACCTGCCGCACGCGAAGATCAGCGGCGGTGTGTCGAACGTATCGTTTTCGTTTCGCGGCAACGACCCGGTGCGTGAAGCCATCCACACCGTGTTCCTCTACCACGCGATTCAGGCGGGCATGGACATGGGTATCGTGAACGCGGGTCAGCTCGGCGTGTACCAGGATCTCGATCCTGAGTTGCGCGAACGCGTGGAAGACGTGGTGCTGAATCGTCGCGATGACGGCACGGATCGCCTGCTCGAAATCGCCGATAAATTCAAAACCGGCGCCGCGAAGAAAGAAGAGAACCTCGAGTGGCGTAACCAGGGCGTCGATCAACGCCTCGCCCACGCACTGGTTCACGGCATCACGAACTTCATCGTGGAAGACACCGAGGAAGTCCGCGCGCGCATTGAAGCCGAGGGCGGGCGCCCGATCAACGTGATCGAAGGGCCGTTGATGGACGGCATGAACATAGTCGGCGACCTGTTCGGCGCGGGCAAGATGTTCCTGCCGCAAGTGGTCAAGTCGGCGCGCGTGATGAAGCAGGCCGTGGCGCATTTGATTCCGTATATCGAGGAAGAAAAGAAGCGCATGGCCGATGCCGGCGAAGACGTCCGGCCAAAGGGCAAGATCGTGATCGCGACCGTCAAGGGCGATGTGCACGACATCGGCAAGAACATCGTTTCCGTCGTGCTCCAGTGCAACAACTTCGAAGTCGTCAACATGGGCGTGATGGTGCCCTGCGCGACCATCCTCGCGATGGCGAAGGAGCAAGGCGCGGACATCATCGGCTTGTCGGGGCTGATTACGCCGAGTCTCGAAGAGATGGCTTACGTCGCGTCGGAAATGCAGCGCGACGACTATTTCCGCGGCAAGCAAACGCCGCTGCTGATCGGCGGGGCAACGACCTCACGCGTGCATACGGCCGTGAAAATTGCCCCGCATTACGATGGTCCGGTGGTCTATGTGCCGGATGCGTCGCGGTCGGTATCGGTGGCGTCGAGCCTGCTGTCCGACGATGGCGCGAAGAAATATCTCGAAGACCTCAAGACCGACTACGAACGCATCCGCACGCAGCACGCGAACCGCAAGGCGACGCCGATGGTCACGTACGCCGAAGCCCGCGCGAATAAAACGAAGCTCGACTGGGCGAGTTACGAGCCGAAGAAACCGACGTTCATCGGACGGCGCATCTTCAAGAATTACGATCTGGCGGAGCTGGCGAATTACATCGACTGGGCGCCGTTCTTTCAAACCTGGGATCTCGCGGGCCCGTATCCAGCCATTCTCAACGACGAGATCGTGGGTGAATCCGCGCGACGCGTCTTCTCCGATGGCAAGTCGATGCTCTCGCGCATCATCCAGGGCCGGTGGTTGCAGGCGAACGGCGTGGTGATGCTGCTGCCGGCGAACACGGTGAACGACGACGACATCGAGATCTATACCGACGATACCCGCACGCAAGTCGCCATGACATGGCGTAACTTGCGCCAGCAAACCGTGCGTCCGATCGTCGATGGCGTGCAGCGTTCCAACCGCTCGCTCGCGGATTTCATTGCGCCGAAGGACTCGGGCGTGGCGGATTACATCGGCATGTTCGCGGTGACGGCGGGCCTCGGCGTGGAGAAGAAAGAAAAGCAGTTCGAAGCCGATAACGACGACTACAGCGCGATCATGCTGAAGGCACTGGCCGATCGTTTTGCTGAAGCCTTCGCCGAAGCGCTGCATGCGCGGGTGCGCCGCGAACTGTGGGGTTACGCGGCAGGCGAAACGCTCGACAACGCCGCGATGATCGAAGAAAAGTACCGCGGCATTCGTCCGGCGCCGGGTTATCCGGCATGTCCGGATCACCTGGTGAAGCAGGACATGTTCGACGTGCTGCAAGCGAACGAAATCGGCATGACGGTGACCGAGTCGCTCGCCATGTTGCCGGCGGCGAGCGTGTCGGGGTTCTACATCGCACATCCTGAAAGCACGTACTTTTCGGTTGGAAAAATCGCCGACGATCAGGTGGAAAGCTTCGCGCAACGCATGGCGATTTCGAAGAACGACGCCGAACGCGCACTGGCGCCCTTACTCTAGGCAAAAATCAGGCGCGAGCAAATACCGGGAATCACAAAGCCGCAATATTGGCGAAGTCTATTACGGTTATTTTGACTTTCCTTACACTCGGAGGAGTGCAAAGGCCGCCATGGCGGCGGTCACGCATTCCTTCACTCGTCACGGAGAAAGTCGAACATGATCAAGCTGACGCCTGTCCTCGCCGTCGCTATTGCTGTGCTGTTCACGTCGGGAAGCCCGGCTGCCTTCGCGCAGGGCAACGCCAAGCCGGGTACGGGCGCAAGCTCGAGCACCGCGTCGAGTTATTCGCCGCCTATCCAGGAGCACAAGAAAAAGCCCCGCAAACCCCGTGCGAAAAAAGGCGCGAGCGCGCCGGCAGCTGGAGCCGGGCAATAAAACGCTGCGGCTCCATATTCATCGGAACAAAAAAACCCGCATCGGCGACGAGGCGGGTTTTTTTAATACTGACTCACTGGTTCGCGTCAGGCTAAGTCAGCGAGCACATACCGCCGCGCCACCCCAGGCTTACACGCCCCACAAGATGTCGCCGTCTGCCTGATGGGCCAAACGCATCATGTCGAGGAAGGGGTATGCGCGCTGCGCCAGTCCGACGGGAATCTCGTGCGGTTCGTGGCCGGGCTCGCCTTCGTGGAAGTGGCCGTCGTGCTCGGCGCGTTCCTGCTTGTCCACTGCAACCGCCGATTCCAGCTTCTGGATGCATTCAGGCAGTTCTTCATGCGTAATGACGCCGCGCTCGCCAAGCCGCTTGCCGATGATGCCAAGCAGGTAATCAGCAAGGTTGTCGAGCATCTGAACGTCCGGTGCAGCTCTGGTTTTGAATGTGATCAGCATGGCAAGGTCCTCTCCTTATGTTGGCTTCTTGTGGCTAGTGAGCGACATACGCCAAGCGCGGTAACAGCTCAGGCCGCTACCTCACACGCCGGCGCATTGTTTTAATTCCTGACTTGTTTCCCCGACTAGACCCTGATTCGACATATTAGCACCTGCTAAAATCCCGATTTACCCGAGCAAATGTTGCGCCGGTTACAAAACCCCGGTTTTGGCGTTATGGCTGCAACCGGCTCCGGATATACCTCCGGACGCGCATACACAGACGTGGGTTGCATCTCGACCGAGTGTCCGAAATCCGTTCCCGCTCAAAACGAGCGTAATGGATTGAAACGGGACCGAAACATTCGGGCAGGCGTCACGTCGGCGTTTGATGCTCGATCGCACTTTTTGCCGCGTTCTCAGTGAGCGCGTGGATTGAAACCAACAAATAAATAAGCAAACAATTACCGGATCTGGGAATCAGCATGCTGCCCGCACAAAAACATACACTCGAAACGCTGCTCGCCGACGCGGTCAGGCAAGTCGTACAGGCGTCGCAAGGCGCATCGGAAGCGAATTTTGTCGCGCCGGTCATCGTGCTCGAGCGCCCGAAAGTCGCGGCGCACGGAGATGTTGCATCGAACGTGGCCATGCAGCTCGCCAAGCCGCTGCGGGCCAATCCGCGCCAACTCGCGCAGCAGATTGTCGATGCCGTGCTCGCGTTGCCGGCAGCTCTTGGCCTGGTCGATGCAGCCGAAGTCGCCGGCCCGGGCTTCATCAACTTGCGCTTGGCTGCAGCGGCGAAACAGGCCGTGGTGCCTGCGGTGATTGTGGAAGGTGCCCGCTACGGCTACAACGCCCGCGACGAAGGCAAACGCGTGCTGATCGAATTCGTTTCTGCCAACCCGACCGGGCCGCTGCATGTCGGCCATGGACGTCAGGCCACGCTCGGCGATGCGCTGGCGAACCTGCTCGGCACGCAAGGCAACGCGGTGCATCGCGAGTTCTACTACAACGACGCCGGCGTGCAGATCGGCAACCTCGCCACGTCCACGCAATTGCGCGCTCGTGGCTTCACGCCAGACGACAAGGAATGGCCGGAGAACGCGTACAACGGCGAGTACATCGCGGATATCGCACGCGACTATCTGGCCGGCGCAACGGTCGCGGCCAAGGATGGCGCGCCGGTGAAGGCGAAGGGCGATGTGGACGATATCGACGCTATTCGCGTCTTTGCCGTCGCGTACCTGCGCCACGAACAGGATCTGGACCTGACCGCATTCGGCGTGAACTTCGACCAGTTCTACCTGGAGTCGTCGCTGTATAACGAAGGCCGTGTGCAAGCTACCGTCGATGCGCTCGTCGCCGCAGGCAAAACCTACGAACAGGACGGCGCGCTCTGGCTGCGCACGACCGACGACGGCGACGACAAGGACCGCGTGATGCGCAAGTCCGACGGCACGTACACGTATTTCGTGCCGGACGTCGCGTACCACGTGGCGAAGTGGCAGCGCGGCTTCACCAAGGTCATCAACGTGCAGGGCTCTGACCACCACGGCACCATCGCGCGCGTGCGGGCGGGGCTGCAGGGGCTTGGCATCGGCATTCCGAAGGGCTATCCCGACTACGTGCTGCACAAGATGGTCACGGTCATGCGCAACGGCGTGGAAGTGAAGATCTCGAAGCGCGCGGGCAGCTATGTGACGGTGCGCGACCTGATCGAATGGTCGGGCGGCATGACGCCGGGCGAGGAAGTCGCGCCCGATCAGATCGATGAAGACACCATTCGCCGCGGCCGCGACGCCGTGCGTTTCTTCCTGATCTCGCGCAAGGCCGACACGGAATTCGTCTTCGATATCGACCTGGCGCTCAAGCAAAGCGACGAAAATCCGGTGTATTACGTGCAGTACGCGCACGCGCGGATCTGCACGATCCTGGGCGACTGGAAAACGAAATACGCCGGCAATGCAGAGACGCTGCCGAACGTCGATTTGTCGCCGCTGTCGAGCGAACGCGCGATGGCGTTGCTCAACAAGCTCGCCGAGTATCCGGACATGCTCTCGCACGCAGCAGACGAACTCGCGCCGCACGCGGTCGCGTTCTACCTGCGTGACCTCGCGGGCGAATTCCACTCGTTCTACAATGCGGAGCGCGTGTTGGTGGAGGAAGACGGCGTGCGCAACGCGCGTATCGCATTGCTTGCCGCTACGCGGCAAGTGCTCGAGAACGGCCTCGCGCTGATCGGCGTGTCCGCCCCCGTCAAGATGTAATTTCCATGCCGGGCACTTCCGCCGCCCCGGGCGTGTCATATGCCCGGCGCGCGTATGAAGTGCGAAGACGGCTGACGGCCGGTAAATGACTTAACGCAACACCGCGCAACGCCAAACCGCGCTTAAGGCCGCCGTTATAATCGACGGCCATTCAGAAGACTTTTTGCAGGTTATTCATACGATGGCAAAACCACGCAGCACGTCGAAGCAGTCGAAGCAAACCGGGGGCACTTTTCTCGGTATCGTGCTGGGCTTGATTGTCGGCCTTGCAATTGCAGTCATCGTGGCGCTGTACATCACGCGCGCGCCCACGCCGTTCGTCGCGAAGGTCGCGCCGGCTCCAGCCGACGCGGTCTCCGCGCCCGCCACGGGACAGCCGTATGACCCGAACCGGCCGCTCCAGGGCAAGACGCCCGGCCAGGCCGTGCCGCAAGCGGCTCAGCCCGCGCCGCCGAACACCGCGCCCGGGCAGACGAACAACCAGACGCAGTCGTCCGGCGTGCAGGATGAGCCGGAGATCCTGGAAGTGCCGCCGTCGGCTGCGAACGGTACGGCTGTCGCGCCGAAGCCGGCCACTGTGCCGCCGGTTGCGAACGCGCCGGGCGGCTCGTCGAGCGCCACGCCTGCGAAGAAGCCGGCTGAGACGCAGGCTTCATCGACGGCCAAGGTCACGCCGCCCGCACCCGGCGACGCGAACACGGGCTATTTCCTGCAAGTTGGCGCGTACAAGACCCAGGCGGATGCAGAGCAGCAGCGCGCACGACTCGGCTTCCAGGGTTTCGAGTCGAAGGTCACGCAACGCGATGCCGGTAACGTCACGTATTTCCGCGTGCGGATCGGACCGTTCACGAAGTTCGAGGACATGAACAACGTGCGCCAGCGGCTTTCCGATGCCGGCGTGGACACTGCGGTCATCCGCTTCTCCAAGCAGTGAATGCGCAGTAGACCCCGCAGCCCGCGCGGCCTTTGGTTAAAGGCTGGCGCGGGTTGATAGCATGAGCGGCGAGCGCCACTGAGCAATGGCAGACAGTGGCGTGGTCTATGAAGGCATGGCCGTAGTAACGGCCCGGCCAGGCAGGTTTAAGCCTCCTTTAAGCGTCGTGTGTTCCCCTTTCGCGTCTCCACGCCCTTTCTCGGTCATTATGAAAAAATTCTTCAGCGCCCTCGCTCTGTCCCTCGGCCTCGCAGCCGGTACCCTGAGCGCCATGAATGCGGCGCACGCATCGCCGGCAGCGCCCGTCGCGGGCACCGACTATACGGTGCTGCAAGCTGCGCAGCCGGTGGACGCGCAGGGCAAGATCGAAGTGATCGAATTCATGTGGTATGGCTGCCCGCACTGCAACGAATTCGACCCGTATCTGGAAGCATGGATCAAGAAGCAAGGTCCTGATGTCGTCTTCAAGCGCGTGCCGGTTGCGTTCCGCGATGACTTCATTCCGCATTCGAAGATGTACCACGCACTCGACGCACTCGGCCTCGCCGACAAGCTGACGCCCGCCGTGTTCAACGAGATCCACGTGAAGAAGAACTACCTGCTGACGCCGGAAGCGCAGGCTACGTTCCTCGCCACGCAAGGCGTCGACAAGAAGAAGTACCTGGACGCATACAACTCCTTCTCGACGCAAAGCGATCTGCAACGTGATACCAAGCTGATGCAGGACTACAAGATCGACGGCGTGCCGACGCTCGCCGTGCAGGGCAAGTACGAAACGGGTCCGGCCACCACGAACAGCCTGCCGGGCACGATCCAGGTCCTCGATTTCCTCGTCGCCCAGATCCGCGCGAAGAAGATGTAAAGGCGTGAGCGCCGCCATGAAGGACACGCCGGGCAATGGCAGGGATGCCGAGCTAGCCCGGCTGAGAGTTTTTATCACGGGCGCATCCAGCGGCATTGGCCTCGCGCTCGCCGAGGAATATCTGCGGCGCGGTGCGGTGCTTGGCCTCGTTGCCCGTCGTGGCGACACTCTTGCGGCATTCGCCGCGCGCTTCCCCTCCCATTCCATCTCGATCTATCCGGCCGATGTCCGCGACGCCGCCGCGCTTGGCCACGCCGCAGCGCAGTTCTGTGCGCAGCATGGCGGCGCCGATGTGGTGATCGCCAACGCCGGTGTCAGCCGCGGCGCGCTGACCGGTCATGGCGACCTCGATACCTTTCGCGACGTGATGGATATCAACTACTTCGGGATGATCGCGACGTTTGAGCCGTTTGTCGCCCGCATGGTCGCGGAGCGGCGCGGAACACTGGTTGGCATCGCGAGCGTGGCGGGCATTCGCGGCTTGCCGGGTTCGGGCGCGTACAGCGCGTCGAAATCGGCGGCGCTGAAGTATCTCGAAGCGTTGCGGGTGGAGATGCGGCCGAAGGGGGTATCGGTGGTGACTATTGCACCGGGTTATATCCGTACCGCGATGACCGAGCACAATCCGTATCCGATGCCCTTCCTGATGGACGCTAATGTATTTGCCGCCAAAAGCGCCGATGCGATCGCGAGGAAAGTCCGGTTTGCGACGTTTCCCTGGCAGATGCGCGTAGCCGGCGCGCTGCTGCACGTAGTGCCGCGCTGGCTGTATGACCGCCTGATGGAGAAGGCGCCGAGGAAACCGCGCGCGGGGGAATGAGACGTCGGGCTTTGCCTCGAGATCCAACACCCCTGCGGCGCCTGCTAGCTGCTCCCTTGGGCAGCGGCCATCAGAGTTGGTTTCGTCAATCAGATCAGCGTTTCGACAGACAATTAGTATCTCCGGACGGCGCGGCGCCTCACTCGCGCGAACGTCGCTGCCCAGTAGTCAATTACGCCTGGCTCTATCGCATGAGCGAAACGCGATGTCCTGTGTGTGCGTTATCGGCAGATCGAAGAGCGGGTGCGTACCATAGACCAGAGTCATAAATGACCGAGAGTAGCTTCGAACATTGCTTCATGGAAATTGACGGACAGCCGTTCCTTGCACTTACCTAAGCTTTTTCGACTTACCTGCATGGGTCCGATTGCCGATGTCGACTGGATATGCGTACCGCCGCACGGGATCACTTTTCCTTCGCATTCCCAATAACGCGCATCGGAAAATTGTTCATGCGCATACACGCGCACTGCGCTTCCACGCGACACCAGCGCATTGGCAAGCCGCTCGATCTCAGCCACTTCTTCGGCGGTGAATCGATCGGCGATTCCGAAATCAAATCGTGCGGCATCGGGCCGGATATGACACCCCAACGTCGCAGCAATGGCATCCGGCCGCACTTCCATCACCCCGAGATAAAGAAGATGCGATGCCGTGTGGCTAAGTGACAGCCGGGCCCGCCGCAACCGGTCAATGCGCACCACCACCTGCTGGCCCGCTGTGAGCAGCGCCACGAGCGCCATATCGTCATCGTGAACGACATGTTCGATGATTCCATCCACCTGGATGTCAGGAAAATCCGGGATCAGTGCCCGATTTCCGTACATCCTCCGCACATGAACAAAGCGGATCTGATGGCCATCGGGAAGGACGATCACTCCCTGATCGGCATCCTGCCCGCCTCCCTCGGGATAGGCCACGGTTGCGTCGAGTTCGACATGGTTTCCGTCCACCTTCACAACTTGAGCGATGCACTCCACTAAAGACGGATCGTCGTAATACCGCTTCTGTGTTTTCCGATTCAGAGCAAACATGATTTTTCTATCGCTGCGGTGAGGAGCTGGTTGCATATATCGCGGCATTGCGGCCCGCGGGTAATCTGGAGTTGAGTTTTCAGCGTGACGATGGATCCTGTCGCGATCTCCTCCTTGATGACGCAATGAGGGCCGATCAAATCATCGGAGAGTGTTTCATCCATGTGATATGGAATGCTTAGGGTCTATTATCGTAAACCGCGCAGCAAACAGCGCTATCAGAAAACTGACCTAAAATGTGTCCCGACAGCAGAGTTGGTGATCGCAATCGAGAGGGGCGCCCCTTGTCTCAAAAAATGGCCGAGGCAAAAGATAAGTTAATTCGCGAGGCGACGGTGGGCACGTTTCGGATCACGTTGCTGCCACAGCGTGCATACGAGGCATCCTATTACCCTGACACATCCACAATCGGATTCGCCTTTGAAAGTCAATCCGGTGTCCACGCGTTCGCAAGCGACAGGGTCAAGCCATTTCGTACCAAGCCCAACAGCCTCGCTTTTGTGCCAAGCGGTTGCGAGGTCTTTTCTTCTTCAACAAGAGGCGGGGAGTATCTGCTCATCTCGAACGACAATGATTTGAAAATCGGCCGGATCAAGTCCCGGCAGTTCAATGATGTGATAGACCCGGCCGCCATCGCAGCGGCACATGACATCCGAAGCGCGCTTCTGGGCAACGTCCTCGCCGCCCTATCGATCGAGGAGAAGGTGATGGAGCTGTTCGACCGGGTTCAGCTCGAGCTCGCCGGTTCTTTGAGCGAATCCGTCGCTACCCGCTGGATGACATCGGCGCGCCTCAAAATAATCGACGACTTCATCGACGCAAACATCAGCCGGGAGCTGAGCGTCCAGGAAATGGCTGCGGCAGTGGGACTGTCAGAAGGATTCTTTATTCGCACGTTCAAAGCCGCGGCTGGAAAGAGCCCGCATAGCTATCTCATTGATCGGCGTCTTGCGCAGGCCCGCTTGCTGTTGCGCACGTCCAACCACGATTTGCGCGAAGTCGCGCTCGCTGCGGGTTTTGCCTCCCACGCCCACATGACGGCTGCTTTTACGCAACGGCTAGGCATTGCCCCGAGCCTTTTGCGCAGAGACATCAAGCGAGATGAGGAGCTTGCGCGGCAACCCGAATGAGCGCGCCTGGAGCGGAAAATAAAAAACCCGGCGAGGTCAGCATCCGCCGGGTTTCTGCTAAAAAATGACGCTGGCTAAAACGCGATGAACGGCGAATTTCCGTTGGAGTTAATGCCGAAATAAACATTTCGGCCGAAGAAGAACGGCAAGCCGAAGTCGAACAGCGTCGGAAACGAGCCAATGCTGCCGGCCAGTCCATTAAGCGCATAGTTCGTACCGCTGGCGGCCAGCGTCTGCGCGTTCAGGACCGTGAAGTTCACCGTGCCTGTCGTTACTCCATTTACCCCGGTAACGGTCGCAGAGAGCGCTTGCGCACTCGTCGGACAGTAGAAGTCGGTAAACGTCGATTTACAGGTCGGTAATGAGCTGTCGGTGAAGAACAGGCCGTTCGAACCCGAATCCACAATGGTCGTCACCGACGAGCCCTTATAGGTGCCGATCAAGTTGCCAAAATCCGTCGTGCGATACGACGTCACGCCAGTCAGCGCGTTGTTGCTCTGCGTGCCGATCCCGAATACCAGCGTGCCTGTCGCAGAAGCCGCCGACGTCGCGACCGACGGCAATTGCACGATCACCCCGTTGTTGTCCACCGCGAACTTCGTAACCGGATTGACCACCTGCTGGGCAAGCGGCACGGCAATGGCCGAGCAGTTTGTCCCGTTCGGGCACGAATAGTAGTTGCTGGTCGCGGCGTTCGTACAGTCCACACCGCAATCGGTCGCCGCCACACCCACGCCGAGAATCCCGTTCGCGCCCAGTTGCCGCGAGGTGCTCTCGTTGCTGCCGTTGATACAGCCATTGAGCGGCACCGTGGAATCGGGCAAATCGCCCACGACCTGGATCGGAATGCCGCTCGCTGTTTCGCCGCCGATCTTCACATCGGCGGTACGCACGGTGCCCCAGGTGAAGCCATCGGCGAATTGCGTGCATTCCGCCAGTTGACCATTGCTCGTCGACTGGGCCACCGGCAAGCTGCCCAAAATCTGCGTGGCAGCGTCGCTGGCCAGCCGCAAGCCGTACGAACCGGTATCAAGCTGAATGTTGTTGATGGTCTGGCACGTATTCGTGCCGGGCGCGCACACCGTCACCGATACGTTCGGGATATTGACGAAGTTTTGAGCACCGGGACCGACGGTGATAGACACCGTGTTCGACGCTGTTGATACGACCGGCGTGCTATTGCTGCCGCTACCGCTGCTACTGCTGCTGACAGAACTGCTGCCTGAATCGCCGCCTCCGCCGCCGCAGGCAGCGAGTAACACCGACACGCTCAGCACGGCAAGCCACCGGAACAAGCCCGAACGCGAGGTCGGATTGGACGAGGAAATCGTCGGACGCATAATAAAAGTCTCCGTCCGTTATTGGATGTCGCTGGGGCTGACGCCCGCGGGCAAGGACTGCGGCAGGTAGGCCTGCCCGGCAAATGCACCCATGTGGCCGCCTGAGCGGACCACCAGCGCGCTGCCTGCCACGCTGACAGGTCCGCGGCCGCCGCCGTTGGCGCGCTGATTCTGGATACCTTGCACGTATTGAGGGAAATAGCTGCCGAGCAAGGTCGGCAGGTCGGGAATTCTTCGACCTTGCCACGCAATGCCAAACACCACGCCGTCCGTGCCGACATACTCGTTCACCACCGTCCCGACGGCGAGCGTCGTGGTGCGCACGGTGTAAGAACTGGCCGTAGCACCCGCTGCCGAAGCAACCGCGGAAACTGCCGCATGCGACACGGCGTTGCTCACGGTGGCGTCGGCGGGCGGCGTCATTGGCGCGCCGCCAAGCACGGCATAAGCCGGCGATACAGCTAGCAAGCTCAATGTCAGCCCTGCTGCCAGGCTAGCGAGCGCCGTTGCGCGCCGCAAGCTAAATGAAATGATCGAAGTGTTCACTTCGGCTCCTTCGTTTCGATTATCTCAATATTCGCTATTTTGCCTTCTGCAACGTCCGCGCCACAAAAGTTAATAAGAAAGCGCTGTCAGTATGCCAGCCGATTGAGTCGGAACCGGGAAAACAACGGCTCGTACAAACGCGGATGGTCGAGCGCCGCCGAATACTTTCAGGGGGCTGACGCCGCAGGAAGCGGCTCGACGCGCGCAAGCGCCGGCATCTGCGCATGCACCTGCGCAGCGCCAGGCCCGCGCGCGTCGAGCGTTCGTATGGTCAGAAACCGAGACTGGCGAGCAGATCGTCGACTTGAGTCTGGTCCTGGACTACGTCGGTGCGGCCTTCCGGATTGATCTGCGGACCGTTCAGCAACGTATCGGACACGCTCGATGCCGCCGCCAACGCCGCTGCCTGTGCCGCAAATTGTTCCCGCCGCTCGGGCGCAATGTTCTCCAGCAGCACGCCGAGCAATTGCTGCTCTATCACGTACACCACGTCGGTAATCTTCTTGATCACCTGACCGGTCAGATCCTGGAAATCCTGCGCGAGCATGATTTCGAGTAACTGCGTGTTGGTCGCGACCGTGTGCACCGGCACTTGTTGCAAAAAGCCCCGGGTGTCGGCGAGCAAGGTCTTCACTTCCGCTTTCTCGAGCGGCGCGCCATACCATTGCTCCCAGCGCGCATCCAGCGCCTGTGCGTCACGCTGCATGTTCTCCTGCAGCGGCTTGGCCAGCTCGATGGCGTTGAGCGCCCGCTCGGCGGCCTGCTCCGTCATCGTGGCGACGTACTTCAGGCGGTCGCGCGCGTCCGGCACCATCTCGGCGGCGGCTTCCACTTGTTTGTCGAGGCCGAGTTCGCGCATGGAATCGCGCAGGGTCCGCGTCAGCTGGCCGATGCGCGCCAGGATGCGGTCGCTCGATGCATCGCCTTCTTGCTCGACGTCGATAAGCGTCTCGTGGTTTGTCATTTCGTTCACGATCAGCTCCCGGCCTTAGCCATCTTTTCGAGAATCTTCTGCAGCTTCTCGTCGAGGGTCGCCGCCGTGAACGGCTTGACCACGTATCCGCTCGCGCCAGCCTGCGCCGCGGCGATGATGTTTTCCTTCTTCGATTCCGCCGTCACCATCAGCACGGGCAGATGGGACAGCGCGGCGTCGGCGCGAATTTGCTTGAGCATTTCGAGGCCATCGAGGTTCGGCATGTTCCAGTCGGAAATGACGAACTCGAAACCACCGCCACGCAGGCGCGCAAGACCGGCCGCGCCGTCTTCAGCTTCATCGACGTTGGAGAAACCCAGCTCCTTCAGCAGGTTTCGCACAATCCGCCGCATCGTCGGGAAGTCATCGACGACCAAAATCTTCATGTTCTTGTCCACCATCACTGCTCCTTGTGTTCCTGTGTTTTCTGCAAGCGGCGCATCGCGCCGCGTTTTCTATCCAAATTCTGCCGGCGTCGATTAAACGCGCTGCGTGCGTTCACCCATTGAACTGAGCCGCGTCATCACGCGCCGGGTCATTTCCGCCAGCGGCGCGATCTCGCTGACGCCGCCTGTTGCGATAGCCTCGCGCGGCATGCCGAACACCACGCAGCTCGCTTCGTCCTGCGCGAAGGTGTAGGCGCCCGCTTGCTGCATTTCCAGCATGCCCTGCGCGCCGTCGCGGCCCATGCCGGTCAGGATCACGCCGAGCGCATTCTTGCCGGCGTTCTGCGCGGCGGAGCGGAACAGCACATCGACCGAAGGACGGTGGCGGTTGACCGGCGGGGCATCGGAGAGATGCGCCACGTAGTTCGCACCGCTGCGCACGAGCACCAGATGGGCGTCGCCGGGTGCGATGTACGCGTGACCCGGCAGTACACGTTCGCCGTGCTCCGCTTCTTTCACCGCGATCCGGCACAGGCCATTAAGACGTTGTGCAAACGACTTCGTGAAGCCCGGCGGCATGTGCTGCGCGATCATCACGCCGGGCGCGTCGGGCGGCAGCGGCACCAGCAGTTCGCGGATCGCTTCGGTGCCGCCTGTCGATGCCCCGACAATGATCAGCTTCTCCGTACTCACCAGCGGATTGTTCAGGTTCGGCGTGGGTTTCGTGGCCGCTGCCGCACCGCTTGCGCCAGGCGCCGCGTGCACGACGTGAGGCGTCTGCCGCACCCGTGCACGGGCGGCAGCGCGGATTTTATCGGCGAGCTTTTCGGCGTACTCGAGCATGCCGTCGCGAATGCCCACGCGCGGTTTCGTCACGAAATCCACTGCGCCCAGTTCCAGCGCGCGCAGCGTGATTTCCGAGCCGCGCTCCGTCAGCGACGACACCATCACCACCGGCATCGGCCGAAGCCGCATCAGCTTTTCGAGGAAATCGAGGCCGTCCATGCGCGGCATTTCGACGTCGAGCGTCAGGACGTCGGGGTTGTGCTGCTTGATGAGCTCACGCGCGACCAGCGGATCGGGCGCGGTTGCGCACACGTGCATGTCGGGTTGCGAGTTGATGATCTCGGTCATCAGGCTGCGAACCAGCGCCGAATCATCGACGCACAGCACGCTGATTTTCGGTTCCGTGCTCCGGGCCGTTGTCATGCTTCCTCCGCCGTCTTCGTGCGGACGGTTCGCTGCAGGCCGGCTGCGGCACCGAATAATTCGATGCGGGGTTTATCGGTAACGTTGGCTTTGGGCCGGCTGAACATCTCGACACGCGCACGCGCCTTCGCGAGCCGTTCGCTGCGTGCTTCAGGTGTTTGCCGCGCGAGTGCCTGCTCGCGTTCGACCACGCTCGGGTCTTGTTGCGTGATGAGTTTCTTGACCATGGCCTGGCCGGTGCGCGGCATGAACGCGACTTTGCGCGGATACATGCCTTGCAGGTCCTCGGCCACGATGCGAATCTTTTCCAGCGCGAGATACCGGCGCACGAACTCCGAATTGCGATCGCCGATATTGATCGTCGTCATGCCCGCCAGCACCGCGCCGCCGCCGAACACTTTCGCTTCGAAGCGTTCGCGCCGGCCGCCGCGCTTGATCATCTCGTTGATCAGCACTTCCATTGCATAGGCGCCGTAACGCATGGAATCCGAACTGGATTGCGACGCGTCGGAACCGTCGTCGGGCAGCATGAAATGGTTCATTCCGCCAATGCCCGCCGAGCGATCGTGAATACATGCCGCCACGCATGAACCGAGCACCGTGACGAGCACCATGTCTTCGCTCGTCATGTAGAACTCGTTCGGCAACAGCTTCACGCCCGGGAGCTTGAAATGGTTGTCGAAGTAAAGATTCGATGCGATCGGCAAGCCGCTCATGCCAGCTCCCCGGCGAGCGTCTTGCCCGCTTTCTTCGCCGCGGCGAGTGACGCTGCCGCAGCAGCTGCGTCACGCGACAAACCGTACACCGTCTGGCCGCGCAGCTTGAACGCCTGCGTCACATAGGTGAAGTTTTCCGAGTGCCCGGCGAACAGCAAACCGCCCGACTTCATCAGCGGCTCGAAGCGCGCGAGCACTTGCGCCTGCGTGGGTTTATCGAAGTAGATCATCACGTTGCGGCAGAAGATCGCGTCGAACTGGCCGGGCAGCGCGTACTTCGCGTCGGTCAGGTTCAGTTGCTCGAACTTCACCAGCGCGCGCACTTCCGGGCGGATCTTCACCATCCCGGCATGCGCGCCCGTGCCCTTCAGGAAAAACCGCTTCAGGCGGTCGGCCCCCAGTGTCTTCACGGAATCAAGCGTATAGACGCCCGCGTCGGCCTTCTGCAGGACCTGGCTGTCGATGTCCGTTGCAATCACCGAGCAATGGCGCGCGCCGGCGTCGCCAAGTGTTTCCATCAGCGTCATGGCGATGGAATACGGCTCCTCTCCCGTCGATGCCGCCGAACACCACACCGAGAATGGCTGCGGGCGGCCTTTCGCGAACGTGGCGAGAATCGGGAAATGGTGCGATTCGCGGAAGAACGCGGTCAGGTTCGTGGTCAGCGCGTTGGTGAACGCTTCCCACTCGTCGCTATCCGGCTGAGATTCGAGACGGTCGAGATACAGGCGGAACGTATCGATATTGCAGGCGCGCAGACGTCGCGCGAGACGGCTGTACGCCATGTCGCGTTTATGCTCGGACAGCGAAATCCCGGCGCGCCGGTGAATCAGGTCGCGAATGCGGCCAAAATCGGCGCTGGTGAATTCGAAGTCGCGTTCCACTTCCGAACCGTTTCGGGTCCGGTCGCGGGGTAAATCGACGGGCGGGCGCGTTGCCATCATCTAGCCTTTGTTCTGCTGGAACGTGCATCGGCGGCGGCCCGGTACGGGTCTCCGGTCGGGTTCCCATGGGGCGTTGCACCGCGTCTCTTCGACAACCACACGGCCCGTCGCGCTTCATTGAAATGCTCATCAAGGAGCGCGATTCGATGGGCCTGCATGCTGTCTGACACTGCCTTAAAAAGTTTCCCAGTCGCCGGACGCGGCCACTGCGAGCTTTGCTGCGGGCGCTTTCGCGACCAGTGTTGCCGGTGCCGGAGCGGCCGGAGCCGGTGAGGCACTAAGCTTATTAACGGCGCGATTGGCCGCGACGTTAGGCCGCGCGGCAACTTTAATCGCCGGGCTTGCGTTTGAATTTGCGTTCGCATGCGCGCGGGCGACAACCTTCGGTTCGAGTCGCGAGCGCGGATCGCTGGAAGGTGCGTCGCTGCTGACTTGCCAATGGCCGACCACGTCCTTCAGCTTGCGCGTCTGCTCTTCAAGCGACGCCGCTGCGGCAGCCGCTTCTTCAACCAGCGCCGCGTTCTGCTGCGTGACTTCGTCCATCTGCCCGACGGCGCGGCTCACCTGTTCAATGCCTTGCGATTGCTCGTCCGACGCGGCGCTGATCTCGCCCATGATGTCGGTGACGCGGCGCACGGCCTGCACGATTTCGTCCATCGTCTCGCCGGCGCGTGCGACCAGCACGGAGCCGCTTTCCACCTTCGCGGTGGAGTCGCCGATCAGCGACTTGATCTCTTTCGCCGCTGCCGCGCTGCGTTGCGCGAGACTGCGCACCTCACCTGCCACGACGGCGAAACCGCGCCCTTCCTCTCCTGCCCGCGCCGCTTCCACGGCCGCGTTCAGCGCGAGAATGTTGGTCTGGAACGCAATGCCTTCAATCACGCCGATGATGTCGACCACCTTGCTCGAACTCGATGAAATCGCGCTCATGGTGTCCACGACCTGCTCTACCACCTGACCGCCGCGCGACGCAATGTCCGACGCGTTCACAGCCAGTTGCGAAGCCTGGCGCGCGTTCTCGGCGTTCTGCTTCACCGTGCTCGTGAGCTGCTCCATGCTCGACGCGGTTTCCTGCAGCGACGCCGCCTGTTCTTCCGTGCGTTGCGAGAGATCCGTGTTGCCGCTCGCAATCTCGCGCGCGCCGACATCGATGGATTCCGCTCCGTGATGCACCGATCCCACCATCGTGGTCAGGTTCGTGCGCATCCGTTCGATACCCGAAAACAACCGGCCGATTTCATTTGTCTTGTCCGTATGCGCCGACTTCGTCAAATCGCCTTTGGCGATGCGCTCGAAGTGATCGACCGCGTCGTTGATCGGCTGCACGATCATGCCGCCCAGCGCGACACGGGTGGCGATCAACGTGAGCACGGCCAGCACCATCACGCCGACGATCACCTCGATCAGCAGCGTAATGTTCGCCGCCGCGTCCGCGCGCAATTGCTCGGCGTGCTTCTGCGTCAAGTCGGCCGTGATGGCCGTCGCTGCATCGAGGGCGACGAACATCGGGCTGATCTTGGTGTCCGCAATGGCGTGATACGCGGCCATGTCGCCGGCGCGCATCGCTGCGAACTCGGGTTCGACGCCGTCATGCATCAGCGCGTCGCGTTTCGTCACGATGTCGTCGAGCGTGGCTTGCGGCAACATCGGCTTGGGCGTCGACAGGAACAGCTTCCAGCTCTCGTTCGATTTATCGAGCAGGAACTGCCCGCGCTCGAGCACCTTCTTGGCTTCGTCGGCGTTGTTCGCCTCAGTCAGCCCGCGCACGCGGTCGAGCGCCACGCGTGAGCGCAGCAGGTTCGACGACGCGTCGCTGAGCGCGCGCATGGACACCATGTCGCTGTCCGCCAACAGGGAAAGCGAGTTGCCGGCCGAGCGCAGGCCGTTCAGCGACAACGCGCTCACCACTGCCGCAAAGCCGACGAACAGCAGGCCCACGAGCGTCAGCGTGGTACGAATCGACCAGTTCTTAAGCATGTCTTCTTCCCGACCAACGTATTGGTAACCAACTATATGAAGACTCAGGCGGGCACGGCGACGGAGTCGATCAACTCCATCTCCTTGCTCGTCATCAATTTTTCGATGTCCATCAGGATCAGCATCCGGCCATCGACGGTGCCGAGGCCCGTCAAGTATTCGGTCGTGAGCGTCGCGCCGAATTCCGGCGCCGGCATGACCTGGTCGGCTTGCAGCGTGAGCACGTCGGACACGCCGTCGACCACCATGCCGACCACGCGATGCGCGACGTTCAGGATGATCACGACGGTCTGGTTGTCATACTCCACGCGACCCAGATTGAACTTGATGCGCATGTCGACGATCGGCACGATGATGCCGCGCAGGTTGATCACGCCCTTGATGAACGCCGGCGCATTGGCGATGCGCGTGACATTGTCGTAGCCGCGAATTTCCTGAACCTTCAGGATGTCGATGCCGTACTCTTCCGCGCCCAGCGTGAAGACGAGGAATTCCTGTCCTGCCGCTTCGGCCTGGCTGACACGTTGGACGTCACGGCGTTGTACTGCCGAAGTAATCGATTGGATGTCTGCTGCCACGTTAGCCTCCAAAAATTGGTTGGGAGTTCCGACTATCTGTTTAGTGAGTCAGCGCGCCATGCGCCGAGCGGTTTTCACGGTTCAGCGCCGCGACGTCGACGATCAGTGCGACGCGACCGTCGCCCAGGATGGTCGCGGCGGAAATGCCGTGCACCTTGCGGTAATTCGTTTCCAGGTTCTTCACCACCACTTGCTGCTGGCCGACCAGTTCATCGATCAGCATGGCAAAGCGGCGTCCTTCCGACTGGATGATCGTGATGATTCCCTGCGTGGGTTCGGTGCGCGCATCGGTCACTTCAAAGACCTGGTGGAGTGCTACCAGCGGCAGGTACTCGCCGCGAACGCGGACCACGCGCTCGCCGCCGGCAACCGTATAGATATCGTCGGCAACGGGTTGCAGCGACTCCATCACGAAGTTCAGCGGCAGGATGAAAATCTCGGCGCCTACCTTCACCGACATGCCGTCGAGAATCGCCAGCGTCAGCGGCAATACGATCTTCGTGGTCGTGCCACGGCCTTCGCGAGACTGGATCTCGACATGGCCGCCCATCGCCTGGATGTTGCGTTTCACCACGTCCATGCCCACGCCGCGGCCGGAGATGTCCGTGACCTGCTCGGCGGTGGAAAAGCCCGGCATGAAGATCAGTTGCCAGACTTCGTCGTCGGACATTTGTTCGCTGACCTGCATGCCCTGTTTCATCGCCTTCGCGAGAATCTTGTCGCGACGCAGGCCCGCGCCGTCGTCGCTGACTTCGATCACGATGTTGCCGCCGTGATGCGCCGCCGACAGCACCAGCTGCCCCGCCGTCGCTTTACCCGCCGCACGCCGTGCTTCCACGGTTTCGATGCCATGGTCGAGCGAGTTGCGCACGAGGTGCGTCAACGGGTCGATGATGCGTTCAATCAAGCTCTTGTCCAGCTCCGTTGCCTGTCCGAACGTGACGAGTTCGACTTCCTTGCCGAGCTTTCCGGCGAGATCGCGCACGAGGCGCGGGAAACGGCTGAAGACGTAGTCCATCGGCATCATGCGGATGGACATCACCGCTTCCTGCAGGTCGCGCGCATTGCGTTCGAGCTGCGCCATGCCGTTGAACAGGCGGTCGTGCAAGGCGGGATCGAAGGTGCTCGTGGTTTCGGCGAGCATGGCCTGCGTGATCACCAGTTCGCCGACGAGGTTGATCAGTTGATCCACCTTCTCCACACCCACGCGGATGGAACTGCCTTCCGCGGCAGCCGGCGCGGCTGCCTTCGCTTTCTTGTCGCCTTCCGGCGCCTTCGGCGCTTCGGACGGTTCCGTCACCGCCGGGCTTGCGGATATCTTGGTGCGGGACTCGGCGGCAGCAGCAGAGACTGCCGCCGGTTCCGTCTTCTCAGGTGCGGGTGCTTTTGCTGCCACCTCGTCTAAGTCTTCCTGCTCTGCAGCAGCTTGCGACCCGCCAGCAGGCGCCGCATCGGCTGCATTGCCGCGGCTCACCGCGATCTGCGCTTCATCGATCACGAAACAGCACACGGCGACGATATCGTCAGAGGACACATCCGAGTCGAGCCACAACGTCAAATCACTACCCGACTTCAATTCCCCGACGACAGTACCCAGGTTTCCAAGCTCCTCAGTCAGCAGAGCCTGGTCCTTCTCCCCCACCCCCCGTAGCGTAATTTTCAGGTGAGGACCTTCTTGCCCGGCGCTTTCAGCACCGTGGCTTGCATCGGGTGCAGCCGGAAACTCGGCCCATTCGCCGTCTTCCTCGACCGCCTCGTTCGCTTGCTCGACGACGTGCGGCGGCGGTTCGTTCGGGCCGAGCGCCAGCGCGACTTGCGCGAGATCCTGCGCGATCGCGGCGGCTTCCGTGAACGACGGCTGCGGCTGCGCAACTTCCGCCGCGGCGACGGCGCCGTCAGCCGGATCGTTGTCCCGCAAGTACTCAAGCTTTGCGCAGATCGCCTTCGCGGCCGCTGCGTCCGGTTCAGCACTGGCGCGATACGCGCCGAGCTGATCCGACAGCACGTCCTTCGTTTCAAGGAACGTATCGATCATGTCGCGACGCAGGACCAGCTCGTTATTGCGCGCCCGATCGAGCAACGACTCGAGGATGTGCGTGGTCTCGGTCAGCGCCGAAAAACCGAACGTGGCCGCGCCGCCCTTGATCGAATGCGCCGCGCGGAAGATCGCACCGAGATCTTCGGGATCGGGGTTCGCCAGATCCAGCGCGAGCAGCAACTGCTCCATGTCCGCGAGCAGCTCGTCGGCTTCGTCGAAGAATGTTTGATAGAACTGCGTAATGTCGAGTGTCATGCCTGGGTCACCACGGGATGCCTTGTCTGTCGTCGCTATGCGCGTCGTAAAAGCTGATGTTTTCTTCGTGCCTGATGCTTCATGCAAAAACGGTTTGCTTCAGTGCGGGTGTTCCGCTCCCGACAACGTGACGACCAGTTCGGTCAGCATGTCAGGGTCGAACGGCTTTTCGAGCCAGCCGGTCGCGCCCACTGCGCGCGCGGCGGCTTTGAAGGGCTCGCCCGACTCGGTTGTCAGCACGAGGATCGGCGTATTCGCATACGCACGATGCCCGCGCAATTTTCCGATCAGCTCCAGGCCGCTCATTGCCGGCATGTTCTGGTCGGTGATCACGAGATCGAACTGTTCGGCGAGCGCCGCTTCGTACGCTTGCGCCCCATCTAAAGCCACCACCACGCGATACCCCGCCGCGACAAACGTCGCCGAAAGGATTTGCCGCATGGCAGCCGAGTCGTCGACAGCCAGAATGTTCTTGATCATGATGTTTGCAGCCCTCTGTCCGATGTTCTTGTCGTGCCTCTGGTGCTCTCGTGTTCTCGTGAGCGTGTGTCCTGGTGCAACCGTCACGGCGCAGCCGGCTTGGCCGGTAATGCCGGCGCCAGCGAGCCGAAGTTGGGCTTGAGCTCGCCCGGGCCGCCTGCGTTGCTGGTAATCGTGGTCGCCGGCTGGTCCTCGCGCGTCATGGACTCTTCCGACTTGTGGTTCAACACAAGGATGCTGATGCGCCGGTTCTCGGGATCGAAAGCATCCTGCTTGTTCAGGTTCTGCGTCGATGCAAGTCCAAGCACCCGCAATACCTTCGACTCGTCCATGCCGCCCGAGATCAGCTCGCGCCGCGAAGCGTTCGCGCGGTCCGCCGACAGCTCCCAGTTGCTGTAACCCTTTTCACCGCCCGCATATTGCGTGGCGTCGGTGTGTCCCTGCACCACGATCCGGTTCGGTACGTCGTTGAGCGCCTTGCCGATCTCGCGCAGGATGTCGCGCATGTAGGGCTCGACGTTATTGCTTGCGAGCGCGAACATCGGGCGCTTCTGGGTATCGACAATCTCGATGCGCAGACCCTGCTGCGTCGAATCAATCCGGATCTGCTGCCTGAACTGGCGCAACACCGGGTTTGCTTCAATCGCGGCCATCAGCTTGACCTGCAGGTCGTGCAGGCGAGCCAGGTCGCGCCGTTCGAGTTCACCTTGCGCCGCTCTCAACGTCTGTTCGTCGAGCCGCTGCACGTGCCGCGTACCGTCGCTCATGCGGGTCGTGCCCGGCTCGGGGCTTGAAATATCGCGCCCGCCGCCATTGATGATGCTGGAGTCCATGCCGCTACCCTGCCCGCCCATGATCGCGTTCTTCAGCGGCATGTTGAAATACTCGGCAATCCCCTGGCGCTGCACCGGCGAGACCGCGCTCAGCAGCCACATCAGCAAGAAAAACGCCATCATTGCCGTCATGAAGTCGGCGTACGCCAGCTTCCAGGCACCACCGTGATGCGATTTCTTGCTCGATACGATGCGCTTGATGAAAATCGGACGATCTTTGTTGGTCGGCATGGCGGGCTCGGGGCGCTCGGTCGCTGAAGGTGCTTACTTCGCCTTCACGCGGCGCACGTGTTCTTCCAGTTCGGAGAACGACGGACGCTCGGTGGAGAAGAGCACTTTGCGGCCGAACTCCACCGCGATAGCCGGCGCGTAGCCGTTCAGGCTCGCCAGGATCGTCACCTTGATGCACTGGAACATCTTCGTCGACTCCGCCACGCGCTGTTCCGCGACGCTCGCGAGCGGGCCGATCAATCCATAGGAAAGCAGGATGCCGAGGAACGTCCCGACCAGCGCCTGCGCGATCATTTCGCCAAGGATGGCCGGCGGCTGGTCGGCCGACGCCATGGTGTGAACCACGCCCATCACGGCCGCGACAATACCGAACGCCGGCATTGCGTCGCCTACCTTGTGCAGCGCCTGCGCCGGGCCTTCGCCTTCCGCGTGATGCGTCTCGATCTCCTCGTCCATGAGGCTTTCGATCTCGAACGCGTTCATGTTGCCGCCGACCATCAGGCGCAAATAATCAGTAAGGAATTCGACGATGTGGTGATCCGCCAGGATCTTCGGGTACTGGCCGAAGATCGGGCTTTTGGAAGGATCGTCGATGTCGGACTCCAGCGTCAGCGTGCCTTCCTTGCGCGCTTTTGCGAGCAGCACATAGAGCAGCGCCATCAGCTCCATGTACACGTCCTTGTTGTACTTGGAGCCCTTGAAGAGCGTCGGGATCACGCGCAGCGTGGACTTGATCGTCTTCATGCCGTTGCCGAGGATGAACGCTCCCACGCCGGCGCCGGCGATCATCAGGATTTCAACGGGCTGGACCAATGCGCCGAGATGGCCGCCTTCCAGCGCATAACCGCCGAAAACGGACAACAGCGTCACTAGTGTTCCGATGAAAATCAGCACAATCGAACCCTCTTGGTTGCATCGGCGAAACCGCCGTTAAGTGGTTTACGGCAAGTGGCGGGAAAACTTTGAAGGGAAATCGCGGATGGGGACAGCGGGTCGGACACCGTGCAGCGTCTTGAGTGGCGGTGCATTCACGCCTCCAAGGCAGTCGGCTGGCGAGCCGGTTCGGCCGCCTTGCTACGCCGCGGGGGCTCGCGTCAGCAAGAAACCCGGGCAAAGATGCCGATTCGAAGCTTACGAATCGGTACCAAGTTGTAAGCAAGCTTTTGCGCTTCGAGATCGGACGAATCGATGTTTCGAGCCGGCCGGGCTGACTGCCTGAGTAACGGCGAACCCAGGTAAATCTTTACGCGGCGAGCATTTAATTTCCCGGGCAAGCGCTGAAGCCAACACAAGAGAGCCATGACCACCATGCCTGCGCGGTGGCACACGCATTGCTGTATTTGGCGTCCTGGGCAATGCATCTTGCACTGCGCAATTTGATGACGAAGGCGCAATCGCTTGCCAAGTAAGGACGTCGGCAATTCGCCCAAGCCTCGTAACGGCCGGTGTTTCGGCCTGTAACAAGGTTAAGCGTTTGAAAAATGACTCGTTGATGCACAGGGTCATCCCGATAATGGGTCGTAAGGGATAACCCGATTCATCCGGGTCCTACTTTCAGGGGGCGGCAGCATTGACGCTGGCCCGTCTGCCAAGGCTTTACCGGTTTTCGTTGTTTTTGTTCCGAAGACTGCGCGTCGAAGCCCTCACGAACAGGAGAGTCACGTTATGCGTATCGCACAAATTGCACCGTTGCACGAAGCGGTCCCCCCGAAGTTTTACGGCGGCACTGAGCGCGTCGTGTCGTATCTGACAGACGCACTGGTTGATCTCGGCCACGATGTGACGCTATTCGCAAGCGGCGACTCGCAAACCAAGGCGAAGCTGGAAGCCGCCTGGCCGCGCGCGTTGCGCCTGGATCCGTCCATCCGCGACTGGAATGCACCGCATGCGCTTCTGCTTGAGAATGTCCGCCGCCGGGCTCATGAGTTCGATGTGCTGCACTTTCACCTCGACTACATGCCGTTCTCGATTTTCTCGCAAATGGACACGCCGTTTCTGACCACGCTTCATGGCCGGCTGGATTTGCCCGAGCTGCAACCTGTGTTCAGCGCGTTTCCTGATGCGTCGGTCGTATCGATCTCGGATTCGCAGCGCGTGCCGCTTCCGCAGGCTGGATGGCTCAACACGATCTATCACGGGCTGCCGGAAAAGTTGCTGACGCCGCAAACGCACAAGAAGCCAGAATATCTCGCGTTCCTCGGCCGTATCTGTCCGGAAAAGCGGGCCGATCTCGCCATCAAGATCGCGGCGCAAAGTGGTCTTCCGCTGAAGATTGCCGCCAAGGTAGACAAGGTCGACCAGGAATACTTCAAGACCGTGATCGAGCCGCTCCTGGCTGAGTCGAAAGCCAGTGTGGAATTCGTCGGCGAGATCAACGAGCAGCAAAAACCCGAGTTCCTGTCGGGCGCCAAGGCGTTGCTGTTCCCTATCGACTGGTCGGAGCCGTTCGGTCTGGTCATGATCGAGGCGATGGCGTGCGGTACGCCGGTGATCGCGTTCAATCGTGGTTCGGTGCCGGAAGTGATCGACCACGGGGTGACGGGCTTCATTTGCGAAGACGTGCAAGGCGCGGTCGGCGCGCTTCAACGCCTGGACGAGCTCTCGCGTACCGAAATTCGCGCGCAATTCGAACGTCGCTTTAGTGCCAAGACCATGGCGCTGAACTACGTCGAAAGCTATACCGCGTTGTTGCAAGCCGCCAGGCGTCCGGTATTGCGCCGGGTGGCGATCGGCTAAGTTATTCGGCTGCCTGGAGACCGGGCGCCGCTTGGAATTGTTCTAAATTACGGCGGCGATTCGATTGGAAACGACGATGAACGTTGGTCGCATCATTCACCCACCGTTTTATTGCAAGGCAAAAAAATCCGCCCTTTCGGGCGGATTTTTTTTGTTGTCATTGATGACGAGATTTTGTTTTACTTTTGTCTGCACTATTCGATGCAGTCACCAAGCACTTTTAAGAATGCGCCTGACTAATCAGGAAGCGCTCTCGATTCTTTCCTGCAATCCATTTCGGCGGTTTGCCGCGGCCGCTCCAGGTGCTGCCTGACTTGGGGTCCTGATAGATCGGCGGCAGCGGCTCCTTCTTGGGAGGCCGGCCTCGACGGACGACTGTCAGTCCCAGATCCTGGGCCGTGAGCCCATATTCGACGATCTTGCGCCTGATATCCGCCAGTACTGCTTCCAGTTCTGCGCGGCGTGCCTCCTCCGCCTGTTCCTGAAGCTTGGCGATCTGCGCCTTGAGCTCGGTGTATTGCGACATTTCCCAATCCTTTCTAATAGCCCGCGATTATTGAGAAGCGTAGCGGCATCGATTAAAAGATGCAACGTTTGAACACGCAATTGCAAAAAGTCCTAATGCGAATGAGAAGAGTCTTGAAACTATAGGGCATTCCTAATAAGAGTTCCGTTAGTTCCTGACGATTTAACAATTGTTGACAACTAGTCCCGAGACTCGGATTACACTGCTTACCCGCCGCAGTGATCCGTACAAATACCCATGGTCACAAGCGTCGGAATTGTTTCGGTTTTTTATATATTTTTAGGAATACGAATCATGCGATTAGGACAGCGCCTCGGCGCAGAAATGTTTGGTACGTTCTGGCTCGTGCTGGGCGGCTGCGGCAGCGCAGTGCTGGCCGCGGGTTACCCTCAACTTGGTATCGGCTTCGCGGGCGTAGCGCTGGCGTTCGGCCTGACTGTTCTCACCATGGCCTACGCCATCGGCCACATTTCGGGTTGCCACCTGAACCCGGCGGTGAGCGTCGGTTTGACGGTCGCAGGACGCTTCCCGGTCCGCGACCTGGTTCCGTACATTGCGGCCCAGGTCGTGGGCGGCGTGATCGGCGCGTACGTGTTGTCGGTGATCGCCAGTGGCGCGCCGGGCTTCGACCTGGTTGCCAGCGGCTTTGCCACCAATGGTTACGGCGATCACTCGCCGGGTCATTACACAATGATCGCAGCGCTCGTGTGTGAAGTCGTGATGACGTTCTTCTTCCTCTTCGTGATCCTGGGCGCCACCGACAGCCGCGCACCAGCCGGGTTTGCGCCAATCGCCATTGGCCTGTGCCTGACGCTGATCCACCTGATCTCGATTCCGGTCACGAATACGTCGGTAAACCCGGCGCGTTCCACGGGCCCTGCGCTGTTCGTGGGCGGCGCGGCGCTGGAACAACTGTGGCTGTTCTGGGTGGCTCCTATCGTTGGCGCCATCATCGCGGGTGTGGTTTATCCGTTGCTGACGGGTGCGAAGAACCGGGCGCTTGCTGCAGCATAAATAAAAAGCGGTGAACACAGATAAAAAACGGGCGCTAAGCGCCCGTTTTTTATTACGCAATTCGTTTTTATCGCGTCGATACGATGCTGCAATATGAATAATCCGCGACAAATGTAATGGCGGCTTACGGCCTGCGAGGGTTTTAAATGTGGGTTTACCTATATGAGGCAGGGGAATTGTCCGACAGACGAGGGCTGGCAAGGCTTTACTGGTATTTACTCTGCGGACAAACCCTGACTTTCAACTTTCGCAGCACTTTCATCTGCTAACAACTCGTCGATACTCGTAAAACAGCCATTGCGTAGATTGGAGTCATGCGACACGCGTCGCCCTAAAAGGAGAACACCATGAAGCGCATCGTCACTCATCTGCTGGTTGCCACCGGTCTCGCGATAGGCGCTGTTGGCGCCGCGCAAGCTCACACGGATCTTTCTATTGGGCTGTCGCTAGGCGTGCCCGGGTATGTGCAACCTGCACCGGTCTATGTCCAGCCCGCGCCGTACTATCAGGCTCCGCCGCCCGTCTGGGGTCATCGGGACGATCGCCGGGGCGGACCGGATCGCGGACGCTGGAACCGTACCGGTTGGGATCACAGTGACCACGGTCACGACGGCTGGAATCGTCGCGGGTAAGTAACGCGAGGTGAAGAAGTTCGTTAAGGGTTGTTCGGACGAAGGGAGCGGCTGATCGAGGCGCTCCCTTTTTTGTTACGGGTTCAGGCTACCCCTGCAATGCCGGCCGACCCCGCATTGAGTGACGGTCTCGGTTGTTCCCGGCGCCTGTAGCCTTCGGTGCTTTATTCGTCAGCTCGAGCCGGCGCGGCGAGCTCATCCGTCATGCCGAACAACGCACGCAATTGATGCGCAACGCCGGCCTCGAAGTTGTTGCCGGTCCGCGGGACATTCGGCAGCCGCTTTTTCAGCGCAGGATTTGCGTTGTTCATCATGAACGGCCGGCCCGCGGTTTCGAGCAGATCGATGTCGTTCATGTTGTCGCCAAAAGCGACACAATGCGCAGTGTCAATATCCAACCGGTCCAACACGAACTGCAACGCCCGCCCCTTCGAGACGTCAGACGTCATCACTTCGAGACAATCCGGCATCGAATAAGTGACGTAGACAGAATCACCGAATTCACGTTCGAGATTCGCCGCAGTCACCTTGAGATCGTCCGGCTCACCGATATACAGCACCTTCGCAATGTTCTCGCCGTTGTGCTCACGCAGGTCCATCACGTCGTAGTCAAAGCCCGAATCCTGATGGAACGCCAGCAGTTCGGGTGCATGACGGTCGATCAGCCAGGCGTCGTCGGCGAAGAGATTCACGATCACGCGCTCGCTTCCCGCCAGATCGGGTTGGGCAAGACGGCGCACCGCCGCCGGAGCGATGTCGCGAGCGTAGATACGCTCGTTGTCCGGCGCGTGAATGCGGGCGCCATTCGATGTGATCAAATACGCGTCAATGCCGAGCACTTTCCGAATCCCGACCACATCGCGATAATGCCGGCCCGTCGCGATGATGAAACGCACACCGCGCGCCTCCAGCTCGCGGACCGTTTCGACAGTGAACGGGTCGACCTGATGGTCGCTATTGAGCAAGGTGCCGTCGAGATCGGTTGCGATAATGGAATACATGGGAAGCGCTTTCCTTTAAGCCGTTAGGAACCTGGCATTTTAGCCCTCATGGGCCGATTTCCGGCTTGCGGCGCGGCGGGCAAGTTGCAGAGCGCCTGCAGCGGAGTCCGCGAGCGGCGGACGCAAGCGGCTGCGGAGTTCGTCCGGAACGAATGGCGCCAGCGGTACAGCCAACCCGCCACACAACGCGACCGGCAGGGACCGATCCGGGTCCAGCGCCGACACCATTTTTGCGATCTCGCGTCCCGCTTCCTCAAGAAGGCGCGCCGCAAACGGGTGTTTTCTGTGTTCGAAAACCGTTGGCGCCAGCGTTGCATAAGCCGTTTGGTTCGCCGCACATAGCCAGACGACGAGGCTGTCCCGATCAGTCGCGTCCGTACACGCAAGCAACGCCGCGGACCAGTCGTCGGCGGGCGCCCGGCCGTCCAGCACCTGCTGCAGATGCACGGCCGCCCGCAAGCCCAGCCACGCTCCGCTCGCCTCGTCGCCGCTCGGAAAACCATAACCGCCTGCAATCGCGAACTGACCGCCCGCATCCAGCGACGCGGCGATACTGCCCGTTCCCAACGCCACGATCACACCCGGTTCTCCTCCATGCGCGCCGAGCAACGTGGTGAAAGCGTCGCTTTCGACGGCAAGCGCGCACCCATCCGGCGCGGCTGCATGGAACTGCGCCAGCCAACCCGCGTGGTTCACGCCGGCCAAGCCACAGCCAAGCGCACATGCGCTCCACTCGAACGGCAGTCCCGCTGCTTCGAACGCCCGCAAGCACGCCACTTCGATAGAGTCCCATGCACGCTCGACGCCGAGCGCCAGGCCCGACGGCCCGCTCATCGCACGTGCCAGTTCAATGCCTTCCGTGTCCGCCAGGACGACGCGCGTACCGCTGCCGCCGCCATCGACACCGATCAGGTACTTATGTGTGTAGATTGAAGTAGTCATGCCTGCAAGCTTAACGGCACGATCGGCGCGCCGCCACTCGGCCAAACGGGCTATGGGGTCTGACGCGCAGCAGGACAACCAGCGTATCGGGTAACCATCGGGCAACCTTCTGTCATGGGGCAACTTCCGTTGGGACTGAACATTGTGCTTGTTCGTTATACCCACGCGTCCGGAGAGCCGCTGGAAACGGGGCATACGCGGCAAATCGCCCGAGAACCCGGCCAATCGGCCGACTGTTCTCCCCTTGCCCTTGCGCCTATGCTGATCGAACGCTAACCACGCACTCCCCGAATCCGACATGACAAACCCGAAGAAAGCCCGTCCAGACGACAACACCGAGCCGCACCGCTGCGGCTGGGTAACAACCGAATCACTCGCCCGCTATCACGACGAGGAATGGGGCGTTGCGTCCCGTGATGATCGTCACCTGTTCGAAATGCTCGTACTGGAAGGCGCGCAGGCCGGGCTGTCGTGGTTGACGATTTTGAACAAGCGTGAGGGTTACCGGGCTTTGTTCCACAACTTCGACATCGACCGGGTGGCCGCCTTCAGTGAAGACGACGCGGCCCGATTGCTGCTCGACAGCCGCATCATCCGCAATCGCGCGAAGATCTCCGCGGCCGTCGCCAACGCCCGCGCGGTGCAGCGCATCCAGGCGGAACACAATTCGCTCGCGGATTTCGTGTGGTCGTTCGTCGGCAACACGCCCATCGACACCCCGCGCCCAACCTATGCGGAGGCGCCCGCCTCCAACGAAATCTCCGACGCCATGAGCCGCGCCCTCAAAAAATACGGCTGCAAATTCGTTGGAACGACCATCTGCTACGCGTTCATGCAGGCAACCGGCATGGTCAACGACCACGAGACCGCCTGTTTCTGCCGGTTACGCAACAGCACAGCCGTCCCCAAGCGCGAATCGGCCAAGTCTCGAACAAATTAGGTACTTTGCTCTAGCAATTTCCGATACGCGTATTGCGTTTTCGCAACATCTTCCGCGGTTTACGCCCTCGTCAGGGAAAATCCCGACGATAGCCGTGTCCGCTTGGTGAATCATGCTCTGAAGCCTTTACTACAAAGCCTCTGAGGGAATTGTGCCCCTGTGCAAGAAGTCAGACATCATGTCAGAATTGCGGCCAACCGCACATAGCACTACTTTTTTACCGAAAAGAACCGCTATAAATACACTGTAAGCGGCTTTTTCCGGCGAGCCAGTTGCACTCCGAAGCAACTGCCTCTTCCTTCTGCTTACCAAAGCGTATTCAGACTTTGCGAACGATCGCGGCAAAGTAGCCAACCCGTAGAAATGACGCGGTTATGTGGTCGACCGCGCTATGGCTACCGAGTCCGCGTCCGATACTGATAACGCTGTTGGAAGAAAACCCATGAAGCACCGCGGTTGTCGGTGCAGGGGAGAACCCAAAATGAAAAACCTCCACTTTTTGACGCACCAGGAAATCTTCGATCGTGCCGTGCATCACTTGTTTGGCCAGGGCCACGCAGTGTTGTTGCCGCACGGCGGCGGTGCATATCGCGGCTATTGCGGCGGTTGTCCTGTCGGCAGCTTCATCAAGGCGCGCGACTACATGACCGCCATGGAAGGCGTGCCCATTCGCTTTGTCGGCAAAGGGCCCGAAACCGTGCCGGCATACATGGACGTCGGGGTGGCTGCGCTGAAGCGCGCGCTTTTGCGCTCGAACATCAACGTCTACGATCCAACAACCGTCGATCTGCTTAGTTGCCTGCAAAACGTGCACGACGTGTTCGGCAAGTGGGAATGGCGTGAACGCTTTGCCTCAATTGCCCGGCAGTTCAACTTGTCGGCGGATCGACTTAAGTCAGCAGCCTGAGCGGACCTGGGCAGGAATTTGAGAGGCTCCGCGGGGCACTTAGGTTGCTGAAACGATTCCCTCGCACTGACCCATGAAGGAACCGTGTCCGCGCAGATATCGAACGAATAAATAAATACGCCGCATGCGAGTAACGCAATAGTCAAAGCAACGAGCAATGCCATGTTAACCGCGAGAGACATCTACGAACGCGTGAGCAACCATCTGCTTACCCAACGGGCTGTGTCAGAAGATGAAAACGGTTCGTGCCGCCTGCGCAGCGGCAACGGCCGCAAGTGCGCTATCGGTTCGCTGATCGCCGACGAGTTGTATCGGCCGGAGATCGAGGGCGTTGGAATCTCGTACTACCGGCACGCAAAGGACGGCTCATTATTGCGCGCGCTGTATGCGTCGGAGGTTGATGCCTACGATCCGGACATCGTCGAGTTGCTGATCGAACTGGAAGAAGTTCACGACGATTCCGACGTAGACGAATGGCCCCAGCTCCTGGCGCGCGTGGGCGAACGGCACGCGTTTGTTTAGGCGCGAATAGACGCCCGCCAGCTCAGGCGATGGCTCGCCAAGGCGGGACAAGAGCGAAAAATGAGGAAGGTTCACTCAGGCGTGCGTGAGCCAGGAATCCAAAATTCAGCCGCAGAATTCCAGCCAAGGCGGGCGGACCAGTTGAGCCGCGAGCCGAAGTAACGCCAGAACTAAAACCGGCAAATCAAACCAGACAAGCAAAACGGCGATGCAACCCTTGCGGGCGGCATCGCCGTTTTGCTTGGTGCAGCCTATCAATCCGGCTGCAACCGGCCAAGACTTAGTGAAGCTTCTTGGGCAGCATCTGGCTGCGCAGACGCTTGCGCAGACGGCTGACTGCTGCCGCTTTCTTGCGCTTGCGTGCCGTCGTCGGCTTTTCATACGACTGACGTTCGCGAAGTTCGGCGATCAGGCCGTTCTTTTCGATGGTCCGGCGAAAGCGACGGATCGCAACGTCGAACGGCTCGTTTTCTTTCAAAACAATAGTGGTCATGGATGTCCTAAATCGCTGATACGTTTTTCTGACTGCGCGGCGAAGCGTACCGACTAAGGCAACGCCGCGCGCCGGCACTCCGATCGTCCACCCAACAACAGCGGACACGAGCAAAGCGGCCACGGAGGCCGGAAAAGAGAGAGGTGGGATTTCACCGCCGATCACGGCATGCGCAGTCTGTCGAAAACGAACAGCGCACTTCGGGCCGCCCGGCGTCGCTTAAAAATAGCTGCGCCATCGGGCAAAAATCTCGATTCGGGCGAGATGTTATCAGATCGCCGCCCCGTCGCCAACCCCGAAACACCTCTGCACGGAGGTTTGGAGACGGGCAACCCCATGATGATGCGTGCTTTTTGCCGATTTCAGTCCGGATTGCTGGCTTCGTCGAGGAGTGCGACGTCTTCAGGCGTCAAAGTAATCCGGGTCGCGTGGGCCAAGGTTTCGAGCTGCTTGACCGATGTCGCGCTCGCGATCGGCGCCGTGACGCCCGGCCGCGCGATCAGCCATGCAAGCGCGACCGCCGCCGGCTCCGTGTCATGGCGGTCTGACACTTTAACCAGCGCGTTCACGATTCTCAAGCCCCTATCGTTCAGGTAGCCCGACACTTTCGCGCCTCGGGCACTGTTCTCGGTATCGGCTTTGGATCGATATTTTCCGCTCAGAAAGCCGCTCGCCAGGCTGTAATACGTCACCACCGACACCTTGTGCGCCTTGATAACCGGTTCCAGGTCGTTCTCGTAGCCAGCGCGATCGTAGAGATTGTATTCAGGCTGAAGCACCTGATAACCCGCGATCCCCTCTTTCGCCGATATCTTCAGTGCCTCTTCCAGTCTTTCGCCGCTGTAATTGGACGCACCAATTACGCGCACTTTCCCAGCCGTAATCAGCTTTTGATATGCACCGAGCGTGTCGAGCAGGGGCGTTTTATCGTCGTCCCGATGAGAAAAGTAGACGTCGATGTAATCCGTCTTCAGGCGTTTGAGCGAGTCGTTGACGGCAGCCTCGATATTTGCCGCCGACAGCCCCGTCCGCGTGCTCAGCAGGCCGACCTTGGTCGCCAGCACGATCTTGTCGCGCTTGCCGCTTTCCTTGAGCCACTTGCCGATGATGGTCTCCGACTCGCCGCCCTGGTGGCCGTCGACCCAGGCGGAATAGACGTCGGCGGTATCGATGAAATTAAGACCGTGGTCGACGAAGGCGTCGAGGATGGAGAACGACGTACGTTCGTCGGCGGTCCAGCCGAATACATTTCCGCCGAAAACGAGCGGCGCGACTTTGAGGTCTGACGTACCGATAGTGCGTTGCTGCATGGTTGCTCCCGGGCTGTTGTAGGCAAACGCGCGATAACTGAACGAAAAAGAATACCCGCGAATCCCGCGGCTCGCAGGCGGCCGGGCAATCACTATTCTCCCTACAAATCCTTACCTTAGTCCTCAAGTTTTTTTTTCATGGGCCGCTAACCCATGTAGGCGGCCGGCTACCACGCTCGGAACCGCCAAGCAACAGGACCGTGCAGTAGCCATAACAGCCCTTTAAGTTCTTTCAGGAGAAATCCAAATGATCGGTATCAATAGCAATATCAACTCGCTGGTCGCTCAGCAAAACCTGAACACCTCGCAAAGCGCGCTGTCGCAGGCCATCACGCGCCTGTCGTCCGGTAAGCGCATCAACAGCGCAGCAGACGATGCAGCTGGTCTCGCGATCTCGAACCGTATGCAAACGCAGATCAACGGCTTGAACCAAGGCGTTTCGAATGCGAACGACGGCGTTTCGATGATCCAGACGGCATCGAGCGGTCTGGCGCAGATCACGACGAGCTTGCAAACCATTCGTCAACTGGCCGTGCAGGCATCGAGCGGCTCGCTGTCGTCAAGCGACCAGGCAGCTCTGCAACAAGAAGTAGCGCAGCAAGTCGCTGAAGTGAACCGCGTGGCATCGCAAACGAACTACAACGGCAAGAACGTTCTGGACGGCTCCGCAGGTAACGTGAGCTTCCAGGTCGGCGCGAACGTCGGCCAGACGATCAGCCTGAACCTGACGCAAAGCCTGTCGGCAGCTTCGCTTGGTGGCGGCACGGTGCAAAAGGGCAACACGCTGGGCACGATTACCGGTCTTGACTTGACATCGGCCGGCGGGATTCCTGCCGCGGGCGTAGCAGGCGCCATCACGTCGATCAACGTCTTGTCCGATGGCAACGGCGGCTACACCTTTACGGACCAGAACAACCAGGCCATCTCGACAGCGACGTCGAGCGCGTTGTTCTCCACGAATGCTAGCGGCCAACTCACGGTCAACAGCGCGACAGCGACTAACCCGCTGACTACCGCGAATGCTGTGACCACGATCAGCGCTGCGAACACCATTACTGCGACCGCCGGCGAAACCCTTGGCACGATTTCGAACATCGCGATCGACCCCTCCACGGGAGCTGCGTCGACCAGCGCCAGCGCTATCACGTCGATTACAGTGAAGTCGGACGGCAACTCGGGATTGCAGTTCTTTGATCAGAACGGCAATCAGCTCGCAAACAACAGCGCCGCTGTGACGACCAACTTCACCATCACGGCCGCTGTTCCTGGCACGACGCCTGCGACGTTTGCGCTCGTCGCCGGTAAAGCACCCTCAACCCTTGGTACTCCGGGTGCGGCCGGTGGCACGGGCACCACCGGTGGCGTGCTGACCCAGGTTGCCAGCAACAATGCACCGCCGGCAATTTCGGCAGTCGACGTCAGCACGACGGCAGGCGCGAACGCTGCAATGGAATCGATCGACAACGCGCTCGCAACGGTCAACAACATCCAGGCAACCCTGGGTGCTGCTCAAAACCGTTTCACGTCGATCTCCTCGGCACAGCAATCGCAATCGACCGACTTGTCGGGCGCCCAGTCGCAAATCACGGACGCCGACTTCGCTGCAGAAACGGCTAACCTGAGCAAGGCGCAAGTGCTGCAACAAGCAGGTATCTCGGTGCTGGCGCAAGCCAACTCCAACCCGCAGCAAGTTCTGAAGCTTCTCCAGTAATAGCTTTTGCGGTAATGGCCCTCGCGTAGTGCGGCGCATCGCACTACCGCACTACGCGCCGGCCGAATGTGTTGCTTGGGGAGGCTTGCCTCCCCTACACGTTTTACAAACGTTTATCATTCAGGCTCAAAAGCAAAACCGACGTACGGAGCATCTCAATGTCGACGATTTCCGGCGCCTCCAGCGCCTCCGCCACGGCCGCGGCCACAGCAGCCGCCACTTTAGCCGCCACCCAGGCAGCCGAAGCGGCCGCCGCGCAATCCATCATCAGCGGTTCTACGGGAAATTCGTCGCTGGATGTCTCGTCGCTCGTGACGAGCCTCGTCAATGCGAAGGTGGCAGGTCAGACCGCCACGCTCTCCGCGCAGCAGACGAACGACAACACCCAACTTTCGGCCATCAGCGCGTTGCAGGCGGCACTGTCCGCCTTGCAGGCTGGTATCGCCTCACTTTCCAACGGCACCGCTCTCGGCCAGTACACCGCGACCGCAAGCGGTACCGGACTGACGGCGACCGCCGGCAGCACTGCGTCAGCGGGCACTTATTCCGTTGCGGTCACGCAAATTGCCAGCTCGCAGACGCTTTCATCGGCCGCGTTCGGCAGCACGACGGCGCTCGGTACCGGCACGATGAACATCTCGGTCGGCAGCCAGTCGATGAGTCTCGCCATCACGTCGTCGAACAACACGGTAAGCGGCATTGCCAGCGCGATCAACTCGGCGTCGAACAACCCGGGCGTCACGGCCACGGTCGTGACCGGCTCGGACGGCGCGCATCTGGTCTTGCGCTCGACGGCCACGGGGGCATCGAACACGATCAATGTTTCAGTGAGCAACGTCGCGAGCGATGCCGGCCTGTCCAGCCTCGGCGTTACGTCCACTGCCGGCACCAGCGGGAATCCATCGACATTCACGTCGGCGGTGAGCACGAGCGCGTGGACGCAAACCGCGGCCGCACAAGACGCCGCGTTCACTATCGACGGGACAGCAGCGACGAGTTCCACCAACTCGGTGACCACCGCACTCCAGGGTGTCACCCTGAACCTCACGGCTGCGGCTATTGGTACACCGGCCGGCACGGCGCAGACGCTGACTGTGGCGCAGAACACCGCCACGGCATCGACCGCGATCAACAGCTTCGTCACCCTCTATAACACCCTGGTCACCACGTACGGCCAGGTCGGCAACGACAACTCGCAGGCAGCGAGTTCGCAGGGCGGCGTGCTGGCCTCCAACCCGATGCTTGCCACCATCCAGAACACATTGGCGGAGATTGCCGGCAGCGGCGTGAAGAACGGCAGCTCCACAATTTCTCTTGGGGCGCTGGGGATCACGCTGCAGGGACAAGCCAGCGCGACGCAGCCGGCGGGCTCACTGGTAATCGATTCCACCAAGCTCGCCGCAGCGCTTCAAAGCAATCCGTCGGGGGTCGCGGCCCTGTTTAATTCGACCACCGGCGTAGCTGCGCAAATGACGACGAGCCTTAACTCGTGGCTGGGCACGGGCGGCTTGATTTCGAACAGCCAGAGTGCGGTGAACACGGACTTGGCGAGCGTCACGAAGCAGCAAACCAGCCTGACCGCCTACACGGCGCAGTTGACCAGCCAGTATCAGGCGCAATTCACCGCGCTCAATACTCTGATGGCCACGATGAACAACAATTCGCAGTACCTGACGCAACTGTTCGGCGGCTCAAATAGCGCGGGTGCACTCGCAACAGGGGCGAGCGGCTAAGCTGCCAAGGTCCGCAGAGGATAAATCGACATGGAACAGAACAGTTTGATCGACCGCCTGCTCGAGTTGACGCTCGCGATCCAGCACGCAGCGGCCATGGCGGACTGGCAGGAAGCCGCCCGCCTGACTGAAGAGCGGACGCCGCTTTTCATGGAATTGACGCCGGAACAGGACGCCACGGCCATGGAGGTGATCAACCGGATCCAGGCAATCGATGTCGCCATTGCCGCGGATGCGAAGACGACGCAATCGGAATTGCAGGTCGAATACAGTTCGGCGATGAAGAAAATCCAGGCTACCAGCAAGTATCACCAGGTCGCCAAGCTCTGACCTGACGGCGCCTTATCCTGGTTCTGCTACAGCAGCAAAAAACCCCGCGCGCCTGGCGCTTTGGCCGCGTCAGCACCCCGGGCGCCTGCGTGCTTCCGGGGTGTTTTCTTATGGGCTAACGCCCGAGCGTCAGCACCAGATACAGCGCATAAAGCCCGCCGTTCACCAGCAGCGCCCACAGCACGATCCCACCCTTCTTCGCGTTGAAGCGCAGCCATGCGGCCGCCGCGAGCGTGATGAAAACGCCGGTCATCACCTCCACGCGCGGTTCCCACGGCGTCAGCATGATGCCGATACCCGGCAGCAGCGTGCCCTGGAAGACCATTGCGCCGGTGATATTGCCGAACGCGAGCGTGTCCTTGCCGCGCCGCGCCCAGATGATGCTATTGACCTTCTCGGGCAGCTCGGTTGCGATCGGGATGATGATCAGCGATAGGAGCAACGCCGATATCCCCAGCACCTGCGAGACCCCTTCAACGCCGGCGATAAACCCCTTCGCACCGCCAACCAGCAGCGCCGTGCCCAGAACCATCTGCAACACGATGGTCGCGAGCGAAGTAGGTAACCCGAAGCGCGAGATCAGGAGCCGCTCGGGCGCTTCAGTGCCGTGGCCTTTTTCGACAAGACCGGCGGACGCACGGAACGTCGACACCACATACGCGACGTACACGCCGACCAGCCCCACGGCGAACAGCGCGCGCACTTGCCATGCGTGATGCGGCACGAACATGGCGCCGGCGGCAATCAGGAAAGCGCAGAGGAAGAAGTTGAGATCGCGCGTGAAACCGCTGTGTTCCGGCGCGACGATCCCCTTGAAACCGCGCATCTTGAGCACGGCGACGGCCATCAGGCAGGTGGACAAAGTCGCGAGCATCAGCGGTGCGCCGAGGATGGCGCCCACGCCAATTTCCTCGTTCACCGCACGGCTGGCCGTGCCGCCCATCAACGCGATGATCGGCACGGTAGTTTCCGGCAGCGCCGTGCCGATAGCCGCGAACAGCGAACCGGTGACCCCTTCGGAGATGCCCAGCTTTTCGCCGAGATGTTCAAGCGCGTTGGTGAAGAGTTCCGATGCCGCCAGGATCACCACGAGCATCAGCGCAAGTTGCACGAAAAGCAGCGTCATGCGGCACCTCGCGATGAAACTAGCGAACAGGGGACGCAGTGAAAACGGCGGAACAACGGCAGGGAAACCGAGGCACGAAGAAGTTGGCCTGGGGCAGGCCTGGGGTGTTTTTGTTTTGGGGACACGATAATTTCACGGTCGGACGTCAGCGAACCAGGATGCAATCCCGCGCCGTCCGACCGTGAACGACAAGATGCACCCATGGTCTCGCCAAACCTGACCGGTCGAACGCGCCACGGCAGACAAGCCGAGTATGTTGACGCGTCCTCCTCCCATTGCGGAAGGAAGGCTACTCCCCAAAGACGGCCACGAGTTTAGCGTGGGTCCGTGGATTAGGCAACCGGCCGCAGGGATGTTCAAGAAACTGTCACTAACCCCATATGGATATCCCGAATCGGTCGTTGTAGCGGAAATAACGGTTCAGTAAGCTACGGCCACGGGGGCCGTTCGTTGCGCTGAAGCAGCCGATCGAGCGCACCGTACAATAGGCTGCAACCGCCGTGATAAGAAACGTCTGACTGACTAACACTTTGCGACCACGCTCGTAACGGGAGATCCCATGCGCTTCAGAATGCTCGCAGCCGCTGTACTGGCCATCGCGCCGGTGCTCGCGATCGCGAAACCGCTCACTGTGTGCACCGAGTCGAGCCCGGATGGCTTCGACGTCGTGCAATTCAATTCGCTGGTGACGACCAACGCATCGGCGGATGTGATCTTCAACACGCTCGTCTCCTACGATGAAGTCGCGAAAAAGGTCACGCCCGCGCTAGCCGAGAAATGGGACGTGAGCCCCGACGGCCTGACCTACACGTTTCATCTGCGGCCGAACGTGGCGTTCCAGACCACGGACTACTTCACGCCATCGAGAAAACTGAACGCCGACGACGTGGTGTTCTCCTTCGACCGCATGCTCTCCGAGAGCAACCCGTGGCACAAGGTGGCGGGGGCGAGCGGCTTCCCGCACGCGCAGTCAATGGGCCTGATCAAGCTGATCAAGTCCGTCTCCAAGGTCGATGACAACACGGTCAAGTTCGAGCTCAACACGCCGAACGCGACCTTCGTGCCCATTCTCACCATGGGCTTTGCATCGATCTATTCGGCCGAATACGCCGACCAGCTGCTCAAGGCCGGCCATGAAACCGACCTGAATTCAAAGCCGATCGGCACCGGTCCGTTCGTTCTGAAGGGCTACACGAAAGACGCCGTGATCCGATACGACGTCAACCCGACGTACTGGGGACCCAAGCCTAAAGTGGACCGGCTGATCTACGCCATCACGCCCGACGCCTCCGTGCGCGCGCAGAAGATCAAGGCGGGTGAATGCCAGATCGCGTTGTCGCCGAAACCGCAGGACGTGATCGACGCTAAGAAGGACAGCTCGTTGAAAGTGGTCGAGACGCCGGCGTTCATGACGGCGTTCGTTGCGTTGAACACGCAGAAGAAGCCGCTCGATAACCCCAAGGTACGCGAGGCGTTGAACGTCGCCTTCGATCGCACGACGTACTTGAAGACGGTCTTCGAAAACACCGCCACGCCCGCTGTGAATCCGTTTCCGCCGAACACCTGGAGCTACGACAAGCAGATCACGGCGTATCCGTATTCGGTCGATCGCGCGAAAAAGCTGCTCGCCGATGCCGGTTTCCCGAATGGCTTCGACACGACAATCTGGGTGCGTCCGAACGGCAGCGTGCTGAACCCGAATCCGAAGGTGGGCGCGGAGTTGCTGCAGGCGGACCTGGCGAAGATCGGCGTGAAGGCGCAGGTGAAGGTGATCGAATGGGGTGAGCTGATCAAGGAAGCGAAGCAGGGTCAGCACGACATGTTGTTCATGGGCTGGGCCGGTGACAACGGCGATCCGGATAACTATCTGTCGCCGCTCTTCAGTTGTGCCGCCGTGCGCTCGGGCATCAACTTCGCGCGTTTCTGCGATCCGACGCTGGACCGCATGATCGATGAAGGCAAGGAAACTGCGGATCTAGGCAAGCGGACCAAGGCTTATACCGAGGCGCAGCAGATTATCCATGACCAGGCGCTGTGGATTCCGCTCGGTTATCCGACGGCAGCGGCGCTTACACGCAGCAATGTCAGCGGATATCGCGTGAGTCCGTTCGGACGGCAGAACTTCGCTAACGTCGCGGTACAGTAGTCACTGCGGTGGCTCACTGATGAAGCCGGGCGTGCAAACGCCCGGCTTTTTTACTTTGGCGCGAACCGGATCACGCCGTCTTCGTTGTCGGTTTGGCGCACGAGTTCGCCTTGCAGCCAAAGCAGGTGCAAATGCGCCAGCGCTTCGCCGAGTGCGAACGTCATCTGATGCACATCGAGCGGGCGCTTGAACATGAGCGGGACGATGTCGGCGGCGCTTTGCGGTTTGAGCGCGCAAGCTTCACGCACTTCCTGCAAACGCGCCGAGTGGTGATCCCGAAGCTGTCCGATGCGCGTATGCATGCCGCGAAACGGCTTGCCATGCGAAGGGAGCACGAGTGTGTCGGCGGGAAGAGACTCGTAGCGGCCCAGTGAACCCAGGAACAGCGCGAGCGGATTGCCCTCCGGTTCGATTGCAAACACCGAGACGTTCGTCGATATGCGCGGCAGCACCATATCGCCGGAAATCAGTACCTTCGTCTGAGCACAGAAGAACGCGCAATGTTCAGGGGAATGACCAAAGCCCGTCACCACCTCCCACTCGCGGCCACCAATCTGCACCTTATCGCCATCGCGTAGCCGGCGATAAACCGGCGGGATCGACGGTACGAGCTTCGGGTAATACGTATCGCGCTTGCGCAGCGCTTCAAGCGATGCCGGGTCGGTCATGCCATGCCGGGCGAAGTGCCGCGCCGCGCGCTCGCCGCCCGCGTCGGAACCATCGCCGGCGGACATTACGCGGCCCATCGCGTACTCGCCAAGCGACATCCAGAGCCTGACCGGCTCCCATCGCTTCTTGTCGCCGCCATTGCAGATCCAGTCTGCAAGACCGAGATGGTCCGGGTGGCAATGCGTGACGAGCACGCGCAGCACCGGCAGGCCGTCCAGCAGCGTGTCGAAGATGCGCTCCCAGTTCGCCCGGATCGTTTCGTCTGATATACCGCAATCGATAATGGTCCAGCCCGCCACGCCGTCGATCTCGTCGCGCATGACCCACAGGTTGATGTGATCGAGCGCGAACGGCAGCGGCATGCGCACCCAGAACACGCCGGGCGTGACTTCCATCGAATGGCCGCTCTCAGGAAGACGGTCTGCGAAAACGTAATCGAGTTGCTGTTCGAGCGGGTTCATGCGGGTCGGGTCTCCGGGTTGTCAGTTGTTGCATTGCCGCCAAGTTGACGCTAACGTTAACCTTCATTTTAGCGTCGGCTTCAGAAAAGCGTTGGGAACCTTGTAATTTCAATGACAGACACGCGCTACACCATCACCGAACTGGCACGCGAATTCGAGATCACGCCGCGGGCGATCCGGTTCTATGAGAACCAGGGCTTGCTCACGCCGGCACGCGTTGGCACGAACGGCATGCGTCGCGTGTATTCGGCGCGCGACCGCACGCGGCTCAAGCTGACGCTGCGTGGCAAACGGCTTGGATTCACGTTGCTGGAGGTGAGCAGGCTGCTCGATCTCTACGACTCGCCTACCGGCACGACCGCACAGTTGCATGCGTTCCTGGACACTATCGCGGCGCATCGCGCGGTGCTGGAGCGGCAACTGGAGGACCTGAACGCGACGCTCGCCGAGCTCTCGGCGTACGAAACGCAAGGCCGTGCGCTGCTTTCAGCGAACGCTGAAAAACGCACGGGCAAGGCGGCAGTTTCGACTGTTCCGACGGAGACACGGGTGAAAGTGCCCTGAGCTTGCAACGGGCAAGAACGGCTGCTGTCGAGGAACAAAAACGTCCGGCGATACAATATCGGCCGGATTCGTCGGCCGGATTCGAAGTCGGGTTTGATGCTTATCACTAACGCAAAGACGTAATCACGTAGCGCACTGAGCGCATGTCGGACGACACCACACGAAGTGCAGGGTCGAAATGAATCACTTTCCCAAGTTGCTGTCGTCGCAGATTGGCTTCGATGTCGCGGAAACGCTGCTCGAAGGCTTCGACCGTCACTATTGCGTGTTTCGCGATGCGGCCATCGCGGCGAAGGGGCTATTCGAGGCCGGCGACTGGCACGCGCTGCAGCGGCTGGCGCGCGAGCGCATCACGTCGTACGACGATCGGGTGGAAGAGTGCGTGATGCGTCTGGAAGACGAGTACGACGCCGAGAACATAGACGATGAAATCTGGCAGCAGATCAAGCTGCATTACATCGGCTTGCTGACTTCGCACCGGCAGCCCGAGTGCGCGGAGACTTTCTTCAACTCCGTGTGCTGCAAGATCCTGCATCGTTCGTACTTCAGCAACGACTTCATCTTCGTGCGGCCCGCTATTTCGACGGAGTACATCGAGAACGACGAGCCCGCGGCCAAGCCGACCTATCGCGCGTATTACCCGGGTAAAGATGGCCTCACCGCGACATTCGAACGGATCGTGACGAACTTCCAGCTCGAGCCGCCGTTCGAGGATCTGCAGCGCGATGTTCAATGCCTGATGCGAGCCATTACCGAAGCGTTCGGCGAGTTCAAGGCTGCGCCTAATTTCCAGATTCACGTGCTGTCGTCGCTGTTCTTTCGCAACAAGGCGGCGTACATAGTGGGGCGGATCATCAACGGTGATCTGGTGATACCTTTCGTCGTGCCCATACGTCACGCGTCGCCCGGCCTGCTTGCGCTCGATACGGTCCTGCTGCAACGCGAACAAGTGCTGATCATCTTCAGCTTCTCGCATTCGTATTTCCTCGTGGATATGGAAGTGCCGTCGGCGTATGTGCAGTTCCTGCGCTCGATCATGCCGGGCAAACCGAAGGCGGAAATCTATACATCGGTGGGCTTGCAGAAGCAGGGCAAGAACCTGTTTTATCGCGACTTGCTGCATCATCTCTCGCATTCCAGCGATAAATTCGTCATCGCGCCAGGCATCAAGGGGCTCGTGATGCTGGTGTTCACGCTGCCCTCTTTTCCGTACGTGTTCAAGCTGATCAAGGACACCTTTCCGCCGCCCAAGGAAACCACGCGCAAGAAGATCCAGGACAAGTATCAGCTCGTCAAACGCCATGACCGTCTTGGACGCATGGCCGATACGCTCGAGTATTCGAGCGTCGCGTTACCGTTGTCGCGCCTCGACGATGCGCTGCTCAAAGAGCTCATCAAAGAGGTCCCTTCGATGATCGAACACGAAGGCGATAACCTGGTGATCAGGCATTTGTACATCGAGCGCCGCATGACCCCGTTGAACCTGTATTTGCAGAACGGCACGCTGCTGGAAATCGAGCATGGCATCAAGGAATATGGCAACGCGATCAAGGAACTGATCCAGGCCAACATCTTCCCGGGCGACATGCTCTACAAGAATTTCGGCGTCACGCGCCACGGCCGCGTGGTGTTCTATGACTACGACGAGATCGAGTACCTGACCGACTGCAACGTGCGCCGGGTGCCGCAAGCGCGCAACGAGGAAGACGAGATGTCGGGCGAGCCGTGGTACACCGTCGGGCCGCATGACATCTTCCCCGAAACCTACGACACGTTCCTGCTCGGCGACCCGCGCGTGCGCAACGTGTTCATGAAGCATCACCCCGATTTCTTCGACCCCGCTCTCTGGCAAAAGCACAAGGAACAGATCCTTAACGGCGAGCTCGCCGACTTCTTTCCGTACGAACGCGGTATCCGTTTTTGCGTTCGTTATCCTGAGCGTTTTCTGGCCGGCGCACCCGCAGCACGCGCCGCATGAAACCTATCCGAACTGAATACCATGTCCAATAGCGAAAACATCGACAGCCCTGAAAGCCACGACAACAACCCGCTCTCCCACCTGTTCGATAACAACCTGAAGTGGGTCGATCGCAAGCTCTCGGAAGACGCCGAGTATTTCTCACGTCTCGCGGACCAGCAAGCGCCCGAGTACTTGTGGATCGGATGCTCGGACTCGCGCGTGCCGGCTAACCAGATCATCGGCTTGCCGCCGGGCGAGGTGTTCGTGCACAGGAACATCGCGAACGTGGTCGTTCACTCGGATCTCAACTGCCTGTCCGTGATCCAGTTCGCGGTCGACCTGCTGAAGGTCAAGCACATCATGGTGGTCGGACACTACGGCTGTTCCGGCGTAGGTGCGGCGCTCCTCGGCCGGCGCGTCGGTCTCGCCGATAACTGGCTGCGTCACGTGGAAGACGTGCGTGACAAGCATTCCGCGCTGCTCGAGGAATGGCCGATGGGCGTCGCGCGGAATCGCCGGCTGGTGGAGTTGAACACCATCGAACAGACGGTGAACGTGTGCCATACGACCATCCTGCGCGATGCGTGGGCGCGTGGCCAGGAGATCACGGTTCATGGCTGGACCTACGGCGTACACGACGGCCGTGTGCGCAACCTGGGGATGATGATCAGCGGATCGGAGGAAGTGGAACCGACGTATCAGCAATGCATCGCGTCGCTGGCGCGCGGCGGCGAACATTCAGCGGAAAACGATGTGCTCGCCTCCGACGCCGCCCGTCTCGGCGATATCCCCGCTATTGTGAAAGGTGTGATCAAGGAGCTGAAACATGACTGATTTCGTGACTGATCCGGTGGTGATCGTATCGGCTGTGCGTACGCCGATGGCCGCTTTCCAAGGCGACTTCGCCACGGTGACAGCGCCGCAACTTGGTTCGATCGCGATTCGCGCCGCAGTCGAGCGCGCCGGCCTCAAGCCGGAGCAGATCGAAGAAGCCGTGATGGGTTGCGTGCTGCCCGCCGGACTCGGTCAGGCGCCCGCGCGGCAAGCCGCGCTCGGCGCGGGCTTGCCGTTGTCCGTCGGCAGCACGACGGTCAACAAGATGTGCGGCTCCGGCATGCGCGCCGCCATGTTCGCGCACGACATGTTGCTGGCCGGCTCGGCGGACGTGATTGTCGCGGGCGGGATGGAGAGCATGACCAATGCACCGTACTTGCTGCCGAAGGCACGTGGCGGCATGCGCATGGGCCACGGTCAGGTGCTCGATCACATGTTCCTCGATGGCCTTGAGGACGCGTATGAAAAAGGCCGGCTGATGGGCGCGTTCGCGGAGCAATGCGCCGGGTCGTACAAGTTTTCGCGGGAAGCGCAGGACGCGTTTGCCGTTGAGTCGTTGCGTCGTGCGAAGCGGGCAAACGAAGACGGTTCGTTCGATTGGGAAATTGCTTCGGTGACGGTCGCGGGACGCAAGGGCGATACCGTTATCGACCACGACGAACAGCCGTTCAAGGCGAATATCGACAAGATTTCTACGCTCAAACCCGCGTTCGCAAAGGACGGCACGGTGACGGCGGCGAACGCATCGTCTATCTCCGATGGCGCCGCCGCGCTCGTGATGATGCGTGCATCCACGGCGAAGCGGCTCGGCGTCACGCCGCTCGCGCGGGTCGTCGGACACAGCACCTTCGCGCAAGAACCGGCGTTGTTCACGACGGCGCCAGTCGGCGCGATCCGCAAGCTGCTCGATAAAAACGGCTGGCGCGCAAACGAAGTCGATCTGTTCGAGATCAACGAAGCGTTCGCCGTGGTCGCGATGGCCGCCATGCGGGAACACGATTTGCCTCACGACAAGGTCAACGTCAACGGCGGCGCATGCGCGCTGGGACATCCGATCGGCGCATCGGGCGCGCGGATTCTCGTGACCTTGATCGGCGCGTTGCGTCAGCGCGGATTGAAACGAGGCGTGGCGAGCTTGTGTATCGGCGGCGGGGAAGCTACGGCGATGGGTATCGAATTGGTTTAAGGAACTGGTTTAAAGCAGCGTGCAGGAGAACATCATGAAAACGGTATTGATCGTGGGCGCGTCGCGCGGGCTCGGCCACGAATTCGTGCGAGGATATTGCCGCGATGGGTGGCGCGTGCTCGCCACGGCCCGCAACGCTGCTTCGCTGGAAGCACTTGAGGCCATGGGCGCAAAAACCTTCTCGGTCGACACAACCCAACCCGAGCAGATCGCGGCGCTCGGCTGGCACCTCGACGGCGAGAAGCTGGATGTCGCGATCATCGTGTCGGGCGTGTATGGTCCGCGAACCGAACACGTGGAAACCGTGCTGTCAGAAGATTTCGATCAGGTCATGCAGACCAATGTCCGCGGCCCGATGCAATTGCTGCCCATTCTGCTGCCGCTCACCGACGCAGCGCATGGCGTGCTCGCGGTCGTGTCGAGCAAGATGGGCGGGATTGCGGAGATGAACGGGACGGCGGGCTGGCTGTATCGGGTGAGCAAGGCCGCGGTGAATGCGGCGTTGAAGGCGGCATCGCTGGAAGTGCGCGGCTCGACTTGCATCGCTTTGCATCCGGGATGGGTGCGCACCGAGATGGGCGGCGCGTCGGCGGCGATCGAACCGGCGCACAGCATTTCCGGAATGCGCGCGGTGATCGCAGCAGCGGCGGCGAACCCTAAAAAATTTAATGGTTCGTTCGTGCAGTACGACGGTACGCCGCTCGCGTGGTGAGTGCTGTGCGTCAGTACGGGTTCCGAAGCGAGCATTTCAAACAAACGAAGAGGACATGAAGTGGCGTATCAAGTACATGGCGTGGCGTCGTCGGGGAATTGCTACAAGGTCCGGCTTGCACTCGAACAACTGAGCCGGCCGTATGTCTGGCATGAAGTAGACATGATGAACGGCGCCACGCGCACCGAGGCGTTCCGTCAGTTGAATCCGAACGGCAAGGTGCCGGTGCTGCAGATCGATGAGCACACGTGCCTGTTCGAATCGGACGCGATCCTGTATTACCTCGCCGAAGGCACGCCGCTACTGCCGACCGACCGTCTCTCGCGGGCGCGCGTCCTGCAATGGATGTTCTTCGAGCAATACAGCCACGAACCCAACATCGCGGTTGCGCGCTTCATTCTTCAGTTCGCCAAACACCCTGACGATCCGCGCCTGCCCGAGAAAACCGCGGGTTCGTATCGCGCGCTCGACGTGATGGAAACGCATCTCGCGACGCGGACGTATTTCGTCGATGAGCAATACACCATCGCGGACATTGCGCTGTATGCGTACACCCATGTCGCCGATGAAGCCAACCTCGACCTTGGCCGGTATCCCGCCATTCGCGCATGGCTGGCTCGCGTAAAGGCGCAGCCGCGACACATCGAGATGCCGGGCGTCGACGTATGAAGGAGGTCGGGGAATGCCCTTGCGGCGGCGCGTCGCCGGGATCGAACAACGCTCTCAAGCGCCCGCCTCAATATGCCGAATGTTGCGGACGCTTCATAGAAGGCGGCGTGCCGGCGGGCAACGCCATGGAGTTGATGCGCTCGCGCTACACGGCCTACGTGCTCGGCAACACGTCGTATTTACGCGCGACCTGGGCCGAGAGCACCTGCCCACGCGACCTGGAAACCTCCGCTGATCCCGCCACCCGCTGGCTCGGCTTACAGATAAAAAGCTTCACGCCCGTTGACGCGGACCACGCCGAGGTCGAATTCGTCGCCCGATACAAGCTCGGTGGCCGCGCATTCCGCTTGCATGAGACGAGCCGTTTCGAACGTGATGCCGCCGGGTTGTGGCGTTATGTTGACGGTGATCTCCGCGATTGAAACGTCATAGCGACGAAACTTGCTGCATCGCGGCAATAATTTCCTTAACGACTGCTTTCGCCCCGAAATTTGTCTGTCGCGCGGGTACTTTCTAATTGCGCCTATTCATTTTGTCCGGGTACCCTAGCTTTTCGCCAGTCACTGGCGAATGATATTAAGTCACTGTTTCATAAGCTAAATATCTGTCAGTGCAGCGGTGTTGCGTATTGAAGCCCATTGTCATGTCTATTCGGGACATGACTTGACGATCCGACCAGCGATACTAATTACAGTACGAACGTCCGGATCGATGGATTGTGACAATAAGCTGGCTCGTGCTTTGGGAAATCAGCCGGGTCGAGAAGCGGGTGGAGTTTCGGGGATGGCATTGAGGCAAGTGTTGTCAGGTTGTGTCATGGTGTGTGCGCTCGCGGCGGTGTCCGCCTCGGCGCTTGCAGAGCCGTTCCCGGGTGCGCAGCAGTACGCGAAGCTCGAGGGGCCCGCCTTCGGCACGGTGCCGCGGTCGTTCGATCCCTCGCTTCCGGTCGTTGAGTCAAACCTCAACGAGTCCGTCGTCGAAGTGCCTTCAGGCGATGTCTCGCTTGAAACCACCATCTTCAAACCTGATGGCCCGGGTCCGTTCCCGATGGTCGTCTTCAATCACGGCAAGCTCCCCGGCAATGCGCATGACCAGGCGCGCGCGCGTCCGATCGCCTTTGCGCGCGAGTTCGTGCGTCATGGGTATGTCGTCGTTGTGCCGAATCGCCGTGGCTTTGCGGATTCGGGCGGCGAATATACCGGCAACGGTTGCGATGTCGAAGCCAACGGTTTCACGCAAGCGCGCGACGTCACGGCCACGCTGGCTTACATGGACAAACAGCCGTTTGTCGACAGCCAGCATGTAGTGGTGGCGGGCGCTTCGCATGGCGGGCTGGTGACCATGGCGTATGGCGCCCGCGACGCGCATGAGGCGAAGGGCGTGCGTGGCCTGATCAATTTCTCCGGTGGCCTGCGTCAGGACGAGTGTCCCGGCTGGCAGAAGAACCTGACGAGCGCGTTTGGTGAATACGGTGAGCATGTGAAGTTGCCGTCGTTGTGGATGTACGGGACCAACGACTCCGTTTGGCAGGGCAACTTGCCTGAGGAAATGTTCACGTCGTATAGCGCGCACGGCGCGAAGGCCGATATGGTGAACTTCGGTGCGTATAAGAACGATGCGCATCGGCTGGTGGGGGATCGTGACGGTGTGGCGATCTGGTGGCCGCGCGTGAAGACGTTCCTCGAGGATGTCGGCATGCCGACGGATCGGCAATATCAGGTTTCGGATCCGCAAGCGCCCACGCCGACGGGTTATGCATCCGTGGATGCGGTGAAGGCAGTACCGTTCCTCGATGAGCGCGGTCGCGAGGGCTACGAGAATTTTCTGCATCAGTATTCGAGTCGTGCGTTCGCGGTGTCGGATTCAGGCGCGTGGTCGTGGGCGGAAGGGGGCGACGACCCTATGTCGGTGGCGTTGAACGGGTGCCAGAAGCAGAGCAGCGATCCATGCCGGTTGTATGCCGTTGATAATGCTGTGGTGTGGAATGACCGGAATGTTTCGCAGACGCAGACAGCCTCACGGTAGGGCGTAGGGGCCTTTGAGGCAGCCAAAGGCTGGTAGCTGGGGGTGGTTCTGCTGGCGGTTGGTGTTGTGCCGGGTTGCTAGGTTGCTAGGTTGCTGCGTTAGCGGTCGGGGTCTATGCCGGGTTGCTAGGTTCTGGGGTTAGCGGTCTGGGTCTATGCCGGGTTGCTGCTTTCGGGGTTAGCGGTCTGCCTGAGTTGGCTATTCTCTTTATCACTATTAGCCACTGCGCGTGGCGGCGCGTCATTTCTTTGTCCAAAGCGACAAAGAAACGAAGCAAAGAAAGCGCTTTCAAAACGCGGGCTCATAAGTTGACCTAGCGTGCAGTTTTGGTGTTTTTGGCACCCCAAAAGCACGGTGCTCGCAAGAGCGACGGATGTGTGAAACCCTCCTTCTCCGAACACCGATACCCACACGCTTCGCCACCAGTGACTGAATCTGCCCAAGGGGCACCCCGCGCTATCCGCGGACAACCACCCACCGAATTTGTACGCACGCCGAACCACGTCACCAACCCGCCTCGAAACAAGGTGCTCGGATAGATGAGGCCCAACCAGCAAAAATAACCGGGTCGATCACGCCGACTAAGCAGCTAACCCATGAAGACCTGTAGCGGTAAATACGCGTGGGGCCGTGCGGGTTTCTTGGCAAGGGTGCTTGCCCGAGAGCGTACGGGGCGAAGCGTGTGCGTGTAAGAATTCGCGAGAAGGAGGGGTTCACACATCCGTCGTTCTGGCGAGCACCGTGCTTTTGGGGTGCCAAAAACGTGGAAACTGCACGCTAGGTCAACTTATGGGCCCTCGTTTTGAAAGCGCTTTCTTTGCTTCGTTTCTTTGTCGCTTTGGACAAAGAAATGACGCGCCGCCACGCGCAGTGGCTAATAGTGATAAAGAAAATAGCTCACTCACGCAGACCGCCAAGCCAAGCAGCAGCAACCCGGCATAGACCCCGACCGCTAATGCAGGAACCTGGCCCCCAAGCGCGAGCGAAAAACCTCTGACCGAGCGCCAGCGCGAAATAACCCCCAAACCCCACCAACACCCTCCACGATAAGCGAAGTTAGCAGCGACGCCAGACAATCACCCAACGCGTCCCACGCCCACCGGAGGTCCCCCGGCCTCCCAAAATCGAATCCCGCTGCGAATTTAGGGATAATTGGTGCTCAGCGAAACCGTGTCGCGCACATCGAGAAACCCCCATGACCGATGCAATGAACCTGCAGCGCCTGAAAGTCACCGTCGACGGCTACGTAGCACGCGTCACGCTCAATCGCCCCGACGTCCGCAACGCCTTCGACGAAGCCACCATCGTCGAATTGACCGCAGCCTTCCGCGCGCTCGCCGATGACAACGCCATCCGCGTCATCATCCTCGCCGCAAACGGCCCCGCATTCTGCGCAGGCGCCGACCTCAACTGGATGAAACGCATGGCAGCCTACTCGGACGCAGAAAATCGCGCCGACGCCCTCGGCCTCGCCACCATGCTCAACACCATTTACGCCTGCAACAAACCCGTGATCGCGCAAGTCCAGGGCGACGCGTACGCAGGCGGCATGGGGCTCGTAGCCGTCGCCGACATCGCCATCAGCGCGGATTCAGCGCACTTCTGCCTGTCGGAGGCGAAGCTCGGGCTGATGCCCGCCACCATCGCGCCCTACGTGATCAGGGCAATCGGCGCGCGCGCATCGCACCGATACTTCGTCACCGCCGAACGTTTCGATGCCGCCGAAGCACTGCGCATCGGCCTCGTGCATCAGGTCGTTGTAGCCGATGCGCTGGATGCCACCGTCAACGCAGTCGCAGCCTCAATCGTCGCGAATAGCCCGAACGCGGTGCGCGAGTGCAAGCAACTCGTTGTCGATCTGGCGGACAAGCCAATCAATGAATCGCTGATCTCGGACACCGCCGACCGTATCGCACGCATTCGCGCCTCGGACGAAGGGCGCGAAGGCGTGCGCAGTTTCCTGGAAAAGAGCAAGCCGTCGTGGCTCGCCTGAATGTAATCGGGAGTGTTGCCTGAGTGCTCGTATGACCGCATGACCGGCCACTCCCCTGGAGTCGTTTTGAACCTGAACAACCAGCCAAAGCCTGCACCCGATGACTGGGTCGCACGCTCGCTACGCGCCGTCTGGCACCCGTGCACGCAAATGAAACATCACGAGCGCACACCGCTCGTGCCCATCGCTCGCGGCAAGGGCGCGTGGCTCTACGACCACGACGGCCATCGATATCTCGACGCCATCAGCTCGTGGTGGGTCAACCTCTTCGGCCACGCGAATCCTCACATCAATGCAGCGCTGAAAGATCAACTCGACACGCTCGAACACGCGATGCTCGCCGGCTGCACGCACGAACCCGCCGTCCTGCTCGCCGAGCGTCTGCACGCCCTGACACAGCAAACGCTAGGCCATGCATTTTTCGCATCCGATGGCGCATCGGCAGTTGAAATTGCGTTGAAAATGAGCTTCCACTTCTGGCGCAACAGCGGCCACGCGGAGAAGCGCGAGTTCGTCTGCCTCGCGAACAGCTATCACGGCGAAACCATCGGCGCGCTCGGCGTGACCGACGTCGCGTTGTTCAAGGACGCCTACGATCCGCTGATTCGACATGCGCACGTGGTGACATCGCCGGATGCCCGGCAAGCCCGCGAAGGTGAGACTGCACGCGACGTCGCACAACGCGCGCTCGCCGATATGAAAACGCTGTTCGACGCCAAAGCTTCGCAGCTTGCAGCCGTGATCGTGGAACCGCTTGTTCAATGCGCGGCCGGCATGGCGATGCACGATCCCTCATATTTGAAGGGCCTGCGTGCGCTATGCGATGACTACGGCGTGCATCTCATCGCCGATGAAATCGCTGTCGGCTGTGGTCGCAGCGGCACGTTCTTCGCGTGCGAACAGGCCGCGATCTGGCCGGACTTCCTGTGTTTATCGAAGGGAATCAGCGGCGGGTATTTGCCGCTATCCATCGTGCTAACTCGCGATGAAATCTACGCCGCGTTCTACGACGACGACATGACGCGCGGCTTCCTCCACTCTCATTCGTACACGGGCAATCCCCTCGCCTGCCGCGCCGCTTTGGCGACGCTCGATCTGTTCGAAAGCGGGAATGTGCTCGAAGAGAACCGCCGTAAATCGTCCGTGTTGCGCGATGCGCTTAGCCCACTTCAGGATCATCCGCACGTCAGGAACCTGCGCGAACGCGGGACCATCTTTGCGTTCGATGCGATCATCGAAGACCCTGTTCAAGCACGCTCTTTCTCACGACACTTCTTCGAAAAGGCCCTGAAACACGAGCTATTGTTGCGACCGATAGGCAAAACCGTCTACCTGATGCCGCCGTACATCCTCAGCGACGACGAACTCGCGCTGCTCGCCGAACGCACCCGCATTGTCTTCGACGCCACGTTATCGGAGGCCGCATGAGCAACACATCGCCGGCTCTTTTCGAGTCCCTGAAACAAGGTCTCGCCGATATCGATAGCAACGGTCTGCGTCGTCGCCGGCGCATTGTCGATGGCGCCTGCGCCGCTCACATGACGGTGGATGGGCGCGAGATCATCGGCTTCGCGAGCAACGATTATCTCGGCCTCGCGGCGCATGAAACGCTGCGCGAAGCACTGGCGGAAGGCGCACGACAATACGGCACTGGCAGCGGCGGATCGCATCTGCTCGGCGGCCATTCGCGCGCACATGCGCAACTCGAATACGACCTCGCGGCGTTTTCCGGCGGTTTTGTCGACCAGGCGCGCGCGCTGTATTTCAGCACCGGCTACATGGCGAATCTCGCGACGCTGACTACGCTCGGCGCCGCGGGTAAGTCAGGCGGCCGCGACGCGCTGATGTTCTGCGACGCTTTAAACCATGCATCGCTGATCGATGGCGCGCGATTGTCGCGCGCGGAGATTCGCATCTATCCTCATGCCGACGCCGAAGCACTCGACGCCATGCTCGAGGCATCGGCGAATGAGGGCGGCACGAAGATCATCGTCACGGACTCCGTCTTCAGCATGGACGGCGATATCGCCCCGCTCGCGCAGCTGCTCAAACTAGCGGAGCGTCACGGCGCGTGGCTGGTTGTCGACGACGCGCACGGCTTTGGCGTGCTCGGTCCGCAAGGCCGCGGCGCGCTGGCCGAGGCTGCGTTGCACTCGCCGCATCTGGTTTATGTCGGCACGCTCGGCAAGGCAGCGGGTGTGTCTGGCGCGTTCGTGATCGCGCATGAAACGGTGATCGAATGGTTCGTGCAGCGCGCGCGGCCGTACATCTTTACGACGGCATCGGCGCCGGCCGTAGCGCACGCGGTATCGGCGAGTTTGAAGATCATCGGCGGACAGGAAGGCGACGCAAGACGTGCGCACCTTGCTACGTTGATCGACAGTACGCGCGCCATTTTGCAACGCACGCGCTGGTCGCCCGTGGATTCGCATACTGCCGTTCAACCGTTGATCATCGGCGGCAATGAAGAGACTCTGAAGCTCGCCGCGGCTCTCGATGAACACCACATGTGGGTGCCCGCAATCCGGCCGCCGACCGTTCCCGTTGGCACATCGCGCCTACGCATTTCGCTTTCCGCGGCGCATAGCCACGACGACCTCGCGAAGCTCGACGATGCACTGCAAACCCTGAGCAATCGATCATGACCGCGCCGCTCTCTCTCTTCGTCACCGGCACCGATACCGAGATCGGCAAGACGCTCGTATCGGCTGCTTTGCTGCATGGCTTCGCTGCACTCGGCCTGCGCGCCGCCGCGATGAAACCCATCGCGGCCGGCGCTTTCGAACGCGACGGCGAGTGGCACAACGAAGACGCCGATCAACTCGATGCCGCCGCGAACGTCGCACTGCCACCATCGATACGCACGCCGTTCCTGCTGAAGGACGCCGCCGCGCCGCACATTGCGGCAGCCCGCGAGAATGTGTCGCTGGATATTGCGCGGATCGTGGACGCGCACAAGTTCGCCGTGCAGCAAGCTGACGTGGTCGTGGTGGAAGGCGTGGGCGGATTCCGCGTGCCGCTCACCGATGTCCACGATACCGCCGACCTCGCGTTCGCATTGAACCTGCCGGTCGTGCTCGTGGTCGGCATGCGGCTCGGCTGCATCAGCCATGCGTTGCTGAGCGCTGAGGCCATCGCGGCACGCGGGCTGCATCTGGTGGGCTGGGTGGCTAACCAGATCGATCCCGACATGCTGTTTCCCGCTGAAAACATCGAAGCAATCCGGCTGCGGCTGGACAGTCAATACAACGCGCCGCTGCTTGGCACGATTCCCCGCCTCACGCCGCCGGATGCTCGCGCGGCTACGACTTATATCGATACCTCCCTGCTGCTGGACACGCTTCGTTCAGCCGGCGCGGGCCAATGATTCATCGCTATATGAATAAGGATCCTCACATGACGCAAGTGCAATCTACCGAGAAGACGACTCAACCTTCCGCACCGCAAACCCTGGCTCGCTGGCGCGTCGCGGATATCGTCGCGCTCTACGACCTGCCGTTCAACGACCTGCTGTTTCGCGCGCAGGCTGTGCATCGCGAACACTTCGATGCCAACACGGTCCAGCTCTCCACGCTGCTGTCGATCAAGACCGGCGGTTGCCCGGAAGATTGCGCCTACTGCCCGCAGTCGTCGCATCACGACACGGGGTTGAAGGCCGACAAACTGATGGCCGTCGATGAAGTCCTCAAGGCCGCCGAAATCGCCAAGGCAAACGGCGCGACGCGTTTCTGCATGGGCGCGGCGTGGCGCAATCCGAAGGATCAGCATCTGGAACCGATCGCCGACATGATTCGCGGCGTGAAGGCGATGGGCCTCGAAACCTGCGTGACGCTCGGCATGCTGGAAGGGCATCAGGCGGCACGCCTGCGCGACGCGGGGCTGGACTACTACAACCATAACCTCGATACATCGCCGGAGTTCTACGGCCAGATCATCTCGACGCGCACGTATCAGGATCGTCTGGATACGCTCGAGCATGTCCGCGATGCCGGTATCAACGTGTGTTGCGGCGGGATTGTCGGCATGGGCGAATCGCGGCGCGAGCGCGCAGGGCTGATTACGCAACTGGCGAACATGGAGCCGTATCCGGAATCGGTGCCTATCAACAATCTGGTGCAAGTGGAAGGCACGCCGCTGACGGGCACCGCGCCGCTCGATCCGTTTGAATTCGTGCGTACCATCGCGGTTGCGCGCATCACGATGCCCAAGGCAATGGTGCGGTTATCGGCGGGACGCGAGCAAATGGATGAAGCGTTGCAGGCGCTGTGTTTCCTCGCCGGCGCGAACTCGATTTTCTACGGCGACCAGTTGCTGACGACGAGCAACCCGCGGGCTGAAGCCGACCGGAAGTTGCTGGAGCGGTTGGGGATGCGCGCGGAGGCGTCGCAACAGATGCAGGCGGCGGAGGCTTGTGAGGTTAAGTGCGGGCACGCGCAGGTGCAGTGATCGGCGAGTCGCTTGATTTGCTGACTTGAAGCGCAGTTGATAGGTCTGAAATCCCCCGCGATCGTCTGATCCGGGGGATTTTTTCGATTGCACTGACGACGTCACTCCGTGAGCGTGCGGGTCCCGTCAATGTTGTGCAGTTGGAACCGCGCCGGAGATTCCTCCATCGCATGGGTCTTCTTCAGGTTCTCAATGACCACGTCCAGGTTGCTGTAGTCAAACTGTGCACACCATCGCGCCATCTTGGCCAGGCTTCGCACAAAGTCGATGGGCTCGTTTTCTTGCGTGAGCTTGCGCAGACAATCGACGAACTGCGGATGGAACAGGGTGGGCACGATGATTCGGTGCAAGCCTGTACGCGAGAGTTCGGCATTCATCACGAGCCGCGACACCCGCCCATTGCCGTCGACAAACGGATGAATTTCGGCGACCAGGAACATATAGAAAATAGCGCGGGCTAGTCCCTCCGGAACGCTAAGCGCAATGCGCGACCCTTCTTCGAAGGTTCCCCGTACCTGCGCCGGGTTCACGAACTGGGTCGTGCCGGCGTAGTTGGTCTGCGTTTTGATTTTTCCAGGGCTGGCCTCAGGCCGCGCATGAAGCATTTTTGCGTGCCACTCCAGCAGCGCGGGCAGAAATTCTTCTCCCGATACTGGCGGACTGTGGCGGTAAGGTGCTTCGATCGCCAACCGATACACACCGAGGACGTCGTGCGAGTCCTTTGGGCGCGTCGTCACGACCTTGTTGTTGATGACGATGTCGCGCGCTTCCTCGATGGAAAATTTGGTGCCTTCCACGTAGTTCGAAAAATACGACTCGACGAAAGCCCGGTTATGCCGTGCGACACCAGCCGGAACAGCGTCCGCGATGCGGGGCAGAGCAGCCCCACGGAGGTAGCCGGCAAGCAGGCCGAAGCGCTCGATACGTTCGCGATCGACTGGTTTGCCTTTCGATACAAGAATCCCTTCAGTCGTCTTCAGTTCACCCTTCTCGTGCGTCCCAAGGAGTTCGCCAATCAGGCCCCGCAAGGTTTCGAGTTCTTCCTTCATGCCAAGCGGCTCGGCCAGCGATGCAGCCTTGTCACGCAACTCGTTGAGGAACGCTTCTCCTGAGGCATTTAGCCGCTCGATAAGCCACTTCTCGACCTCCTCCTGACCTACCCGGCGCGGCGCCTTGCGCCCAAGATTTTCAAGCAACATCCGCGGCTGGCTCGCCCAGTGCAGTCCACTCTGACTGAGAGGCATATCCCCTGGCAGCGGCCCAGGCCCTTCGACGAGTTGGAAAGCGAGCCCGGGCAATTCGAGCTTTTTGCGCACGAGGCTTGGGTGCGAAACCATCCAGACATGGTCTTGCGGCTGGCCTTGGAAGGCGCTGATATGCGAAACGACACCCCCTGGAATGAGCATGCCGCCGATTTCCACCCATTGCGCACGCACTCGCCGTTCTACTTCGGCCTGACCACCCTCGTTGCTGGCGTACAGGCCTTTAAACACGCGGGTCAGCTTTCCGCCAACGGCGCTGCGTTGCACCTTGCGTCGCGCGGCGGGACTCAGGCGCGACAGGAAAATGATGTCCTCGGTCGCGAGCTTGACGGCAGCGGCCTTCTTGATGATCGTGACGTTCATGGGAGCGGAAGCGGTTGTCGCGTAACGTCACATCTTACAGACCTAACCCCCTATTTTGTCGTGTAGCGTCACCTTAACCAGCTTATTTGTCGCGTAGCAGCGAAAAACTCAAATTTTTACCTTCCGTTGGGCTTGCGGGAAAATGTCGCTTTCCAGCGAAGAAAGAGCCCACAATCCCGGAAAATGTCGCGTGGCATCTCCAAAACTAGCTATTTTGTCGCGTAGCATCGAAAGAATGATAATTGTGCTTGATGCCGGTAGGCTCATGCCGCTCCCACCCCTCAATTCTTATCCACGATCACCTGATCGAACGTGCCGCCATCGGAGAAATGGGTTTGCTGTGCTTTCTGCCAGTTGCCGAAAACCTGCTCCACCGTGAACGTCTTGATCGGCTTGAATTCGCTGGCGTGTTTCGCCAGCACCTCTGCATTACGCGGCCGCAGATGATGTTGCGCGATGATTTCCTGCGCCGCCGGCGTCCACAAATAATCCAGGTACGCCTGCGCTTCCTTGCGCGTCCCGCGCTTGTCCACGACCTTGGCAACCACCGCGACCGGCGGCTCGGCTAACAAACTCACTGACGGATACACCGCGTCGAAATCCTTGCCCGATGCGCCCGCATCCATCAACGCGACTTCGTTTTCAAACGTCACCAGCACGTCGCCAATACCGCGTTGCGTGAAGGTTGTCGTAGCGCCTCGGCCGCCGGTATCCAGCACCGGCACGTTCTTGAAGATGGCTTTCTCGAACGCTTGAGCCTGTTCATCGGTTGCGCCTTGCTGCTTCTTGTAGCCCCACGCCGCCAGATACGCATAACGCCCATTACCCGACGTCTTCGGATTCGCGATCACGACCTGCACGCCGGGACGCGCGAGATCGCTCCAGTCCTTGATGTTCTTCGGGTTTCCATGACGCACCAGAAACACCATGGTGGTCGTATACGGCACCGCGTTATTCGGCAGAAGTGTGCGCCAGTTGGCCGGCACCAAACCACCACGCTCGACCAGCAAGTCGATGTCGTTGGGCTGGTTCATCGTCACCACATCAGCCTGCAGACCCTGCATCACCGACAAAGCCTGCGCACTCGACGCCCCATGCGACTGGCGCACGGAAAGCGTCTCGCCGGTCTTCTGTTTATAGTCGGCAATAAAAGCGGTATCGATGTCCTTGTACAACTCGCGCGTGACGTCGTAAGAGACGTTGAGCAACGCCGTATCGGCGTGAGCAAATGAGGTGAACGTAGCGAAACCCAGCGCCGCGATTGCTGCCCAATGCTTCAAACCCGCCATACAGCCCCCGATTGTTCGAATAGTGAAAACCACTGCGAAGCGGCGATTCTATCGAAAAGTCAGGAATGTAATTCAGCGGACAACTCATCCATAGGCCGCCTGTTCGATGTGCTCGAATTGGTCGAACATGTCCGGCTGCTCCGCGAAATGGGCCGGGGCCGCGCAATGAATCAAGGTATCGACGAAATATTTTGCGCGCGGCCAAGGGCCGAAACCTGACGCCGTGTTGATGTGCCCGGCGTCTCCCAGATTCACGAACGCGCTGCCAAGCTGGCTCGCAAGGCGCATCGCCTGGTCGAAGGGCATCCACGGGTCGGTCATGCTCGCGATCAGTACCGATGGCACACCCAGACGGCGCGATTCGAACGCGCCGGCAAAACGGAATTTGTCCGGGCTGGCGGGCGCGACGAACAGCACGCCGGCAACGGCGTCGCCAGTTAGCCCTTGTGCGATCGCATGCGCGGCCGCGAGGCAACCGAAACTATGTGCTGCAAGAATCACGGGACCATGGACGCTCGTCACGGTATCCGCGACCGATTGCGCCCACGCGTCCAGTTGAGGCGCGTCCCAGTCGTCCTGCTCGACGCGTCGAGATCTGGCAAATTGCCGCTCCAGCCACGTTTGCCAGTGCGCGCCCTCGCTGCCGTGCAGACCCGGTACGGTGACGAGCCGCGGCGGCCAGGCGGATGTGCTGCATGAACTCATGTGAACCTCGCTGCCAGCTCGTAGCCGGCATGGTGAGGAACAATTTTGCTGCGTGAGCGCGTCGGCGCGAACCAAGTTTTCGTCATTTGGTTATCGGCGGCGATCGGGCGATGGCCGCACGTAGTCTCCCGCGTTACGTGTGCAAATCGGCAAAAACGCGGCGAAACCGTAAAATAGGCTTAATTTCGGACACAATTCAACGCTCGATCCGCGCGCCCTTTCCCCCCGTGAACAAGAACTTTCGATGAAGATCATTCTCTACGAGCACCACGCCGAAGCCTCGCTCTGGCTTGACGATCTGTCCCGCGCGCTTCCCGGCGCCGATGTACGCCTGTGGCAACCCGGCGACAACGCCCCCGCGGACTACGCCGTCGTCTGGCGCGCGCCAGCCGAGTTGTTCGCGAACCGGCCGGATCTGAAGGCGGTCTTCAATCTGGGCGCGGGCGTCGATGCAATCCTGGAAATCGAACGGAAGCTTCCCGGCACGCTGCCGCCCAATGCGCTGCTCGTGCGCCTGGAAGATAGCGGCATGGGCCACCAGATGGTCGAATACGCAGCCCACACGGTGCTGCGCTACCTGCGCCGCCTGGACGAATACGATGCGCTCCAGCGCGAGCATCGTTGGCAAAAACTACCGCCCTATGCGCTCAAGGACTTCACGGTCGGCGTGCTGGGCATGGGCGTTCTCGGCGCACGGGTCGCGCAGGCGCTGACGGCGTTCGGCATGCCGGTGCGCGGTTTTAGCCGTACCAAGCGGGATGTCGAGGGCGTCAAGACTTTCGCCGGCGACGAACAGTTCGAGTCCTTCCTCGACGGCACCAGAGTGCTCATCAACCTGCTGCCGCATACGCCGGATACCGAGGGCATCCTAAACCGGCGCACGTTCGAACGCCTGGCGCCGGGCGCGTATCTCGTCAATCTGGCGCGCGGCGGGCATCTGGTCGACGACGATTTGCTCCACGCGATGCAAACCGGCCAGATCGCCGCCGCAACACTCGATGTATTCCACACCGAACCGCTGCCGGACAATCATCCGTTCTGGCGCACGCCGCGCCTCACGATCACGCCGCATATCGCCGCAGAAACGCTGCGCGAGGAAAGCACGGAGCAGGTCGCGAACAAGATCATGGCGCTTGCGCGCGGCGAGCCGATATCCGGCATAGTCGATGTGAAACGCGGTTACTGAAACCGCAAAGACAAACACGCATTCCAAGGAGACAGCCATGCTACCGGCCAAGGTAAAAATCGTCGAAGTAGGACCGCGCGACGGCTTGCAGAACGAGAAGGAATTCGTTGCGACCGAGGTGAAGATCGAACTGGTGAACCGGCTGGCGAACGCGGGTTTGCTGAACGTTGAATCGGCGTCATTCGTCTCGCCAAAATGGGTGCCGCAAATGGCGGACGGCGCGGCCGTGATGGCCGGTATCGAGCGGCGTCCGGGCACGATTTACTCGGCGCTCACGCCCAATCTGCGCGGCTTCGAAGCGGCGCTGGATGCGAAGGCCGATGAGATCGTCATCTTCGGCGCGGCGAGCGAAGCGTTCTCGCAGAAGAACATCAACTGCAGTATTGCGGAGAGCATCGCGCGCTTCGAACCTGTCGCGAAGGCCGCGAAAGAAGCAGGACTGCGCGTGCGCGCCAGCATTTCGTGCGCGCTGGGATGTCCCTATCAAGGCGATGTGCCGATCGAAGCAGTGGTCGATGTCGTGCAGCGCATGAAGGCGCTCGGCTGCGATGAAATCGATATCGCCGACACCATCGGCGTAGGCACCGCGGGCCGCACGCGCGAGGTGATGGCGGCGGTATCGAAGGTATTTCCACGCGAACGGCTCTCCGGCCATTTCCACGACACCTACGGTCAGGCGGTCGCGAATATCTACGCGTCGCTGCAGGAAGGCATCGAGATTTTCCACGCGTCCGTGGCGGGACTCGGCGGCTGTCCGTACGCGAAAGGCGCGACCGGCAACGTCGCGACCGAGGACGTGATCTTCCTGCTGAACGGGCTCGGTATTGAAACCGGCGTCGATCTCGATCAGCTCGTGGAGATCGGTGATTTCATTTCGCAGGCGATCGGCAAGCCGAGCGCATCGCGAGTGGGACGTGCGCTGCTCGCGAAGAAACGCGACGGCGTGGCGCCCTGCGTTTGATGATCGGCTTATGACTATGGAAAAAACACGATGAACGAAACACTCGACGCCCTGCCCGATTCCGCTCGCCGCGTCGCGCTCCTGCTGCAGGAACGCGGACACACCAAATCTGTTGTGATGCTGTCCGAAACCGGCAAGACATCGGCTGAAGCAGCGGCCGGCCTTGGCTGCTCGGTCGCGCAAATCGCCAAGTCGATCCTGTTTCGCCGCAAGAAAGACGACGCGCCCGTGCTCGTGATTGCCAGCGGCGTGAATCGTGTGGACGAGAAGAAAGTGGCTGAACGCGTAGGGGAACTCGCCCGCGCCGACGCCAAGTTCGTCCGCGAGAAAACCGGCTACGCAATCGGCGGCGTGTGCCCGATCGGCCATGCCACCACGCCGCTGACGCTGATCGATGAAGACCTGCTCGCACTTGACAGCCTCTGGGCTGCCGCCGGTCATCCGCACGCCGTGTTCAACCTGACGCCGCAGGAACTGGTCGCGCTGACCGGCGCGCCGGTCGCCGATGTCGCGTTGCGCGAGACTGCGTAATGACCGAGGCCGTGGCATCGCCGTGTATCGATGTATGCAGGATGAATTCATCGACGGGGCTTTGCGACGGCTGTTTTCGCACCATCGATGAAATAGCGGCCTGGTCATCCTTCGATGACGCGCAACGGGCGGCAGTTCTGACGCAAGCGCAAGCACGCCGGAAGGGGCCGCGTGTCGTGCATATCGGCGAAAGCTTCACGGCCACGCTTGCTTTGCCGCCAGACTCCATCAAGTCGTTTGCCACGCTGGTGAACGATCACAACCCGCTGCATCACGACGATGCCTACGCCCAGGCCAGCCGCTTCGGCTCGCTGATCGCATCCGGCACGCAACCCACCGCGCATTTGATGGCGATGCTCGCCACGCATTTTTCCACCTACGCCCAGCCGCTCGGCCTTGAATTCGGCCTCAAGCTCGTGCGCGCGGTCAAGGCGAACGACGTGCTCGCGATGAGTTGGAAAGTGACTGAAGCGCACTGGAAACCGAGCTTGAACGGCGATCTCGTGAAGCTGGAAGGCCTGGCTCTGAACCAGCACGGCGAGATCGTGGTCAAGGCGAGCGCGACCATCGTCGTGATGCCGAAGGAGCGGAACGCATGATTGCGTTACCGGTGTGCATGCGGGTGTTCGAGCGTGGCTGGCTGTCGTCGAATAACGTGCTTTTCATCGATGCGACGCACGCCGCGCTGGTCGATTCGGGCTACGAGACACACGCGCCACAGACGAATGACCGCAGACAGCCAAAAAGAAGCCGCTTGTCAGCTATCGATTTTTTGTCGAACGGCCAAGCCCAAGCGGCGGAATTTTGTTGACGTGATCAGCGCCGACTGCATCGTAGCGCGCCTGTTTTTGGGACGCATCGGTGCTTTCCCTACAGACATATAACAACCGGCTTAACGCGCCATGATGCGCGTACGCTGCGCCCTTATGCGGCCTCGGTTGCCTCGAAAAACGCGAGCATTTCCGCAAGCAATTCATCGGGTACTTCTTCCGGGATATAGTGGCCCGAAGGCAACGCCCGGCCGCTGACATCGCGTGCGACACGACGCCATTCGACCAACGGCTCGAAGCATTGCTCGATCACGCCTTCCTGTCCCCACAACACCCGCAGCGGACACGCGAGCCGGTTGCCGCATTCGATATCCGCCCGGTCGTGCTCGAGATCAATGCTCGCCGACGCCCGGTAGTCCTCGCACATCGCATGCACCGCGCCCGGCTGACGCAACGCGTCGCGGTAGGCCTGCAAAGCGTGCGGCGCAAACGGCGCGAGACCCGCGTGGCGACTGCCCATCACGCGCTCGACATACGCGTCCGGATGCGCACCGATCAGCAATTCCGGCAGCGGCTCCGGCTGGATCAGGAAGAACCAGTGAAAATAGGCCGTGGCGAAGACGCGATCGGTGGCGTCGTACATGGCAAGCGTCGGCGCTATGTCGAGCAGCATGAGACGGTCGACAGCCTGCGGAAAATCCAGCGCCATCCGGTGCGCCACGCGCGCGCCGCGATCGTGCGCGCAGACCATGAAGGTATCGAACCCGAAGTGCCGCATGACCGCGACCTGATCGGCGGCCATCGCGCGTTTCGAATAGGGTGTGTGCTGCGCGTCGCTGGGCGGTTTCGCCGATGCGCCGTAACCGCGCAGGTCGGTCGCAATCACGGTGAAATGCTGCGCCAGGGGCGCCGCCAGCCGATGCCAGATCTCATGCGTTTGCGGGTGGCCGTGAAGCAGCAGAAGCGGCGGCCCGTTACCGCCCTTCATGCCGAAAATATCGACGCCCGCAGCATCGAAGGTGAACGGCTCGTAGTCTTCGAACGACATGGCGTGAATAATCAGCGTGGCGGGAAAAGCATTGTAGGCGTCCCCGGCGATACTAAACTGCTTGCTGACCGGCCCTTTCGTGGAAGCTGAACACTTCTTCCAATTTCGGTGGCGATCGCGGATCGGAAGATTCACCTATAATAGAACGGTCGTTCGCATGCATTCGGTGCATGCGCTGAGCTTCGCCCAAGTCCGGCCGCAAGCGCCATGCGAGGTTATCGTGACCCCACGTCAGATGGACGCGCGCGTATCGCCGGCTTTCACATTCAATCAGGAGACACGTTCATGGCACTTCCCGCCGCTCTGCAACACCTCGCGCTGCCCGTCATCGCTTCGCCGATGTTCATCGTCAGCTATCCCGAGCTCGTGCTCGCGCAATGCAAGGCGGGTATTGTCGGCTCGTTTCCTGCGCTGAACGCGCGGCCGGCCGAGTTGCTCGACGAATGGCTCACGCAGATCGGCGAGGGAATCGAGGCGCATAAGGCGGCGAATCCGGGCGCGCCGGTCGGACCGATTGCCGTGAACCAGATCGTGCATCACTCGAACGCGCGGCTTGAGGCGGACGTGCGGGTGTGCGTGGAGCATCGCGTGCCGATCTTCATCACGAGCCTGCGCGCACCGGTCAAGGAGATGATCGACGCCGTGCACAGCTACGGCGGCATCGTGCTGCACGACGTGATCAACTTGCGGCACGCGGAGAAGGCGCTGGAAGCGGGCGTCGATGGCCTGATCCTGGTTGCAGCCGGCGCCGGCGGACACGCGGGCATGACCTCACCGTTCGCGCTGGTAGGCGAAGTACGGCGCATTTTCGATGGCCCGATCGCGTTGTCCGGCGCCATTGCCAACGGCGGCTCGATTCTCGCCGCACAAGCCATGGGCGCGGATTTCGCGTATATCGGCACGCGCTTTATTGCCACGCGCGAGGCGCATGCGCTTGAAGACTACAAGACTGCGATCGTGGGATCGAAGGCTGCCGACATCATCTACACCAACCTCTTCACCGGCGTGCACGGCAACTACATTCGCCAGAGCATTCTCAACGCGGGACTCGATCCGGATGCGCTGCCGGCATCGGATAAGGCAGCGATGAATTTCGGCGACTCGGCGATCAAAGCCAAGGCGTGGAAGGAAATCTGGGGCGCGGGACAAGGCGTCGGCTTGATGGACGATGTGCCGACGGTCGCTGAACTCGTGTCGCGCCTCACGCACGAATACGACGACGCAAAAACGCGCCTCGGCATTTCGCTATAAAGCGGGCGGGAGTTTTCGCCAAGCGCGTTAAATTGCTCGTACGCACTGACAGCAAAAACGCCGCCTCGTGACTTGGGGCGGCGTTTTTGCGTTGTTACCGGGAGCCAGCGCTTAACACTCGCTCTGCTGGCTCAGAACTTCGTGCGAATGCCGACGCCGTACGTATCGCCGCTCGACATGCTCGTGTACTTGTCGTTCAGGTACGCGGCATAGACGTCAGTGCGCTTGGACAGCGGATAGTCGTAGCCGAGCGCCCAGCTCTTGTGCGTCTGGTCAAGGCCGCCGTTGCTGCGCGAGTACGCATACGACGCCATCACCGAACCCACGCCGACCGGAATGGTCACGCCGCCCTGGCCCGTGTTCACGTGGAACGAACCCGGATCGATATCGTTGTGCGTGTACATGTACTGCGCGAAGAACTTGACGAACTTCATGTCGTACGACGCGCCTAACTGGCCTACGCTCTGGCTCTTGTACCCGGCCACGAACGACGTCAGGTCGCCCGGCGTTGCGCTGAAATTCACGTACTGATACACGCCGGTCGCCGCAAACGGGCCATGGAAATACAGGAATTGCGCACTGTATTTCTTCGCGCCGTTTTGTCCGGCCTGGTTGCCGAAGCTGTACATCGCGCTACCCGACAAACCGCTGAAATCAGGCGTGGTGTACTGAACGGAATTGTCCCAACCCGAATCGCCGACAACGCCCTGGTCCGTCGTGTACGTCGGGAACGTGCTCTGACCGAGGAACACGTGATACACCATCGGCGAGAACGTGTACGAATCGATGAACGGGTTGAACAGAATCGTCGATACAAACAGCTGCGTGGTCAGCCGGCCAGTGGTGAACGTACCGTACGGCGACTCGATGCCGACATACGAGTTGCGTGCGAAAAATGTATCGCCCTGGAAGCGGCCGTAATTGCCGTTCTGCGCCCGGAAGAAGCTCTCCAACGTGAAGATCGCTTTGTACCCGCCACCCAGATCTTCACTGCCTTTCATGCCCCAGTACGACGTCGACATGCCGCCGCCGCCGACATTCCAGGCCGTTTGGCTACCGGGGAATTTAGTGGCGCCCACCCATTCGTCGACCTGTCCGTACAACTGGACGCTCGATTGTGCTTGGGCGGAACTGGCGGCAAGCAAGCCGAACATGCCGGCAGTAACGGTAGCCTTGGCCGCGGCCTTAAGCACGCGGTTCACGGATGGCTTCATGGACTCTCCTGTCGTATTAACGTTAAAACGGGATTCGGCGAGGGGATTGCCTCGCTTGATCGGACTGTTCTTATAAATGTCCGCTATGCATGCAAATGGCTTAGGGCGGGACCATCTTTACGGATCATTTTTCCGGACAAAAATAACTTTCCTTATGCTGTCTATAGCGGTTTGAATACATTGCGCGCGACGAACTTTTATTGACTGACGTAACGCAGTGCGAAAAGGACGTCTGAAGCAAGAGACGGCCTGCAAGGCGATAGCCCGCGATGCTATATGCCACGGTGCGCCCGGGCAATCTGCATTCCGGCAACAATAAAAATGCGATCAGAAACGCCAAGCGGTCGCATTGTTAATGCGACTAATTTTGAGAGGAATGGACATGGGCTTCCGACGATGAAACTGTGGCGCGATAACGTCATTGCGACGCTAGCCATAGACGGGAGAATTGTTTTTTGTTTTGCACTCCACTCGATAGCAAATTGCGACCGGTCGAACCAACGGTTCGAACTAGCGGGTAAAGAACATCGCGGGGCTTACGAAGGACGGTGAGAGAGGCGCGGGATTTTTTGAAGGTCGGCGAGGACGCATTTCGCCCATTGCTACCCCCACTTGCAGACTCTATGCACGAGGGTAATTACGCGGCCGACTGTACGCGCCGGATACTTCCGCCATCAGTTCCGATAGGGAGAGTTCGCGGGCGAGCGTGGGGCATCGCCTTGGCGGCCTGACGGACGCGAGCTACCGCGTTCCTCGTTGTAACGTGCGATGTCGGCGCGGATTGATCCGCCGGTGGGTAATTGCGCCGCTTGCTCGGCACGCGGTCCGCCGCGTACTTCCGCGCTGATCGGAGTCAGGCCCGAACCCGCCGCAACACGTTGATAACGGAACGGCTGCGCACCACGCTCAAAGGCGTCCACTCGCATTGCATGCCGGTTCGCGGCCTTCCATTGCCCCTGACCCGCATTGCGGTTGAACATCCCGCCGTTATTCCCGCCAGCGTAAGCCAGCGACGCACACAAGGTCGACGCCGCAACCAATCCGGTAGCAGCGGCGAGGATCAAGCGAGCGATAGGTCGAAATCGGGTGAGCAACATGTCGATACTGCGAATTGTCCGGCTATGTTCAAGCGTGTTGGCGGAGTGAGCACCGCCGAGCATCGCCGACCGGTCAATTGTCGGAGCATCAGGCCTGCGTTTCCAAACGCGCCTGCTGACCGGTCTGTCATTCAATTTATTGCGCTGCGCGACTGGAGTCGAGCCAAAAAGTGTTAGGTCTTCCTGAGGGTTGTAACACCATGTTACTTCACTGTTTTTTGGCTCTTTTCGAGATGCTCCACTGTGCTTCTGTCTTATCAAATCCGGCTTGATTTCGTGGCGCTGAACAGGGGTCCGCATATGGTCCATATCTGCTTTGCACGTGCCCGTGTCGGGCCTCCAAAACGGGCAATTCATGCGTTTACAGAATTAATAGATCATTTAAATGAATTTGCATCTTGAATAGTTATAGGGCCAAAATGACGGTCGCGATGGTTTTCCCGCGTGTCCATTCGCCTTTTGGGGCTCAAAATGTGCTCGCCGGACGTCGTCACGCACTTTCATGAACATGCGAATTTCCGATGACCCGCCCCAAGTTCCTCCCCGATAACTTCACCCTTGCACTTGTAGGCACGGTGATCCTTGCCAGCCTGTTGCCCTGCCGCGGCACGGCGGCAGTCGGCTTCAACTGGCTGACCAACATTGCGGTCGGACTGTTGTTTTTCCTTCACGGTGCGAAGCTCTCCCGCGAAGCGATCGTGTCAGGCATGACGCACTGGCGTCTGCACATCGTTGTACTGCTCAGCACTTTCGTGCTGTTTCCCTTGCTCGGCCTGGCGCTGAAACCCGTCCTCACGCCGCTCGTCACGCCCGCGCTGTACATGGGGATCCTGTTCCTGTGCACGCTGCCGTCCACCGTGCAGTCGTCTATCGCGTTCACATCCATTGCCAAGGGCAACGTGCCGGCGGCGGTTTGCGCTGCCTCGGCGTCGAGCCTGCTCGGCATCTTCATCACGCCCGCGCTGGTCGGCCTCGTGGTGACCGACGGCACCGGCCACGCCGGTTCCGCATGGCACACGGTCGGCAATATCGTGCTGCAATTGCTCGTGCCGTTTATTGCAGGGCAATTGCTGCGGCCGATGATCATCAAATGGCTCGAGAAGAATCGAGGCGTCCTGCGTTTCGTCGATCAAGGCTCGATCCTGCTGGTCGTCTACGTCGCATTCAGCGAAGCGGTGAATGAAGGCATCTGGCACACCATTTCCCTGCAAACGCTCGGCGGACTGGTTGTAGTGAACGTAGTCCTCCTGGCGCTCGCGCTGGGAGTGACGGCGCTCGCCAGCAAGCGGCTGGGCTTCAACCGGGCAGATCAGATCACGATCATTTTTTGCGGATCGAAAAAGAGCCTCGCCTCCGGGATTCCAATGGCGAAGGTGATTTTTGCGTCGCATGCGGTCGGCGCGGTCGTTCTGCCGCTGATGCTTTTTCATCAGATCCAGCTGATGACGTGCGCTGTACTCGCACAACGCTGGGGTGCTCGCGACACTTCCGGTGAGCAAGCGCCACAGCCAGAAGGCGCCCGCGCGCAAGTCCGATAGGTCCAATAGGACCGGAAGTAAGCGCGGCGCTCGTCCCGCTACCGGCAATAGTGCGAAAACACGTTGCATGACTGACTCCCCGACCCAACTTACCCAAGCATGAAGCCGCCCTGCGCGGCTTTTTTGCTATTTGGAACTCGTTCAGACGTTCTGTCGATTCGGCCTGAAGACCTATGACTTGATCCCTGGCCCCTGCCGCAAACGCGTTTCGTTTCTTCACAACGCCTATGCCGTTTGGCGGACTGGTGATCGGGCATGTGCCTTGCCACACTTGAGTCGAGAAGCTGTTACCGGCACCAGGCAACGGACAACAACATGCCTGACTTCATCCACGCACGCGGTTGGGAACCATCACCATGCAAGCAATGACTGGCGGGGCCGTGAGCGAATCCATTCTCGGCCCGTTTTTGCGTGAACTCCGCTTCGAGCGCGGCTCGGCCACCGATACCGCCCGTGCGCTCCACGCCTTGATCGACGCAGGTTTTGATCGGCTGCCGCTCCCCGGGCAAGGCGCGACGCTTGAACGCTGGCGAGCGCTCGCGGCGGTCGCGGCGTGCGATCTCGCACTGGTCAAGCTGTTCGAAGGCCATACGGACGCGCTTGCGATCATGGCCGAACTGGGCGTTGGTTACGTCCCGGAAAGCGGTCAGGCGTGGGGCGTCTGGGCGGCAGAACCGCCCACGGCACGTCTCGCCGCGAAAGGTGCAGGGAACACGACCAGCGTCACGTTGCACGGTACGAAGGCTTGGTGTTCCGGAGCGGCCTCCATTACCCATGCCCTCGTCACAGCCTGGAACGAGCGCGACGAGCCAATTCTCGTCGCAGTCGATCTCCGCCAGCCGGGCGTGCGCATCACACGTGATGGCTGGATGGCTGTCGGCATGTCGGCGAGCGCGAGCGTGGACGTCCATTTCGATCACGCTAAAGGCACCCGCATCGGCGCGCCGCGCGCCTACCTGGAACGAGCGGGCTTCTGGCACGGCGGCTGCGGTATCGCTGCATGCTGGTTCGGGGCGGCGGCGGCAATCGGGGAATTCGTCAAACTGGATGCTGCGCGCCGTGCCGACCCGTACAAGCTTGCCCACCTCGGCGCTATTGACACAGCGCTCTCCGGCACGGCCAGCCTCCTGCGCGAGGCGGCCGCAAGGATCGACCGCGAGCCGCAGGCCGACGCAATGCCCGATGCCTTTCGAGTCCGCCTGGCGGCGGAACGGGCAGCGGTTGATGTCGTCGAGCGATCTGGTCGTGCGCTGGGCGCCGGGCCGCTCTGCCGTAACCGCCATTTCGCCAGCCTGATGGCCGATCTACCTGTCTTTATCCGGCAAAGTCACGCCGAACGCGATGAAGCCGTGCTTGCTGAACGACTTATCAATGGGGAATGCGGCACATGGAACCTGTAGCAACGCACTCGGCAGACGACCGCGCCATCCGGGGGAATGGCACGCCGGAAGCAGTTTGGCAGAGCTCCGGCCGGCTTTCGAGCCTGCCTGAAATCGATCCGGCGATCCTAGTCCCGCCCGGCGCGCGCGCCGTGATTGTTTCGCCGCATCCGGACGACGAGATTCTTGGCACCGGAGGCCTGCTCGCGCAACTATCGGATCTGGGTCGCAAGGTGCTGGTCATCGCCGTGACGGACGGCACCGCGAGCCATCCTGGTTCGTCCGAATGGCCCACAGGGAGGCTCGCCGCGACCCGTCCGCAAGAAACGCGCGACGCGCTACAACGTCTGCACATGAAGTATGTTGCGCTGGTGCGGCTGCACCTTGCGGACGGCGGCGGAGAAAAATACGAGCCGGAACTGGCAGAAGCGCTCAAAGCGCATCTCGAACCGGGCGACATCGTGTTTGGAACCTGGCGTTTCGATGGTCATCCCGACCACGAGTCGGTCGGCCGGGCCGTGACCGCTGTAGCTGGCGAGCTTGACCTGCCGTTCGTGGAAGTCCCAGTGTGGGCCTGGCACTGGGCGACACCCGAGGATTCCCGCGTGCCCTGGAGCCGTGCCCGTCGCGTCGTGCTTGATGCGGCCACGCTTGCCCGCAAGGTTCATGCGATCCAGGCGTTTCGTAGCCAGATCGAAGCAGACGGGTCGACCGGCCGCGCCCCCATCCTGCCCGAGCATGTGCTCGAACGTCTCACCCGGCCCTATGAGGTCGTGCTGATATGACGGCGGAACCGAAAACGCAGGAACCAAACGCGCAGGACTATTTCGCCGATCTCTATCAACGCAGCGACGACCCCTGGCTACTTCGCGAACGCTGGTACGAGCGGCGTAAGCGTGCGCTGACGCTGGCGGCCCTCCCCGACGAACATTACCGTCGGGCGTATGAACCCGGCTGCGCGAACGGCGAACTGACAGTTGAGCTGGCGCCTCGATGCGAGTCGCTGCTCGCGGCGGATTTGAATCCGGCCGCAGTCAATCTTGCGCGCCAGCGAGTCGCGCATCTTCATAACGTCAGGGTCGAGCAACGCGCCATGCCCGGCGACTGGCCGGAAGGCGAGTTCGACCTGATCGTCATTAGCGAGGTGGCGTATTACCTGAATGAAGCGGAGCTAGCGAGGCTCATGGCGAGGCTGACAACTTCACTCGCCGGTGGCGGAACACTGATCGCCTGTCATTGGCGACGGCCGATCGAGGAATGGCCGCATTCAGGTGATCACGTACATCGAGAACTTCGCGCAAAACTCACGCTACCGCGATTGTCGTGCTACCAGGACGATGACATGGTGCTTGACGTATGGTCATCGAATGCGAAATCTACTCATCAGCGAGAAGCGCGCTAGTGCCTGACAACGCGTGTTACTTTGAATTTTCACGCCACACTGACTAAACAATAAAGGCAACTGAAAGCCTTATCAACAAACAGCTTACGGGTTTTCTCCAAGACTCTGCGGGTAAGTTTTCGCAATGTTTTACTATACAATCGCCGAAATCGTGCGAATTTGATCTCGTTAGTAAACACATCACGTGCCTACAACGCGTCTGCGCCGATAACAACAAATCCACGCAAAGCAGAGACGAGAAAACCGATGGCCACAACCATTCGCGATGTCGCGCGCGCCGCCAGTGTGTCGATCGGCACGGTATCGCGGGCGCTTAAAAACCAGCCGGGCTTGTCGGAGACTACGCGTGAACGCGTGGTGGAAGCGGCGCGACAACTTGGCTACGACGCCGCCCAGCTTCGCACGCGAATCCGGCGCGTCACGTTCCTGCTTCATCGCCAGCACAATAATTTTGCGGTCAGCCCGTTCTTTTCCCACGTGCTGCACGGTTTCGAAGAAGCCTGCCGCGAGCGGCGGCTGGTGCCGTCAGTACTGACAGCCGGCCCCACACACGATCTCGCCCAGCAGATGCGTCTCCACGCACCGGACGCCGTAGCCGTTGCGGGATTCATCGAACCGGAATTGCTGACTCATCTGCGCTCCATGAACCGGCCGGTCGTGCTGATCGATTTGCGCGCGCCAGGTTTCCGCTCGGTCAACGTCGACAACGCGCGCGGCGCCGCGCTCGCCATGCAGCACCTGTTCGCACTCGGACGCAAACGGATCGCGTTCATTGGCGGATCGTTGGCGCACTACAGCATCTCGCAACGGGCAATGGGATACCGGTTGGCGTATTTCGAAGCGGGATTGCTCTTTAACCCAACGCTTGAAGTCACTACGCAGCCCGCTATTGACTCCGACCTGGCTGCCGCCGACGCCATGGAACGCCTGATCGCCCAAGCGCGCGCGCAATCTGCTCCGCTGCCCGACGCCGTTTTCGCCTATAACGATGCTGCGGCCCTCGCTGCCATGCGCGTCTGTCTCGCGCACGGTTTGCGGGTCCCGGAAGACATCGCGTTTGTCGGTTTCGACGATATTCCTGCCGCAGCCCAAAGCACGCCGCCGCTCACCACGGTCACGGTCGACAAGGAAGCATTGGGTCGGCGCGGCGTGGAATTGCTGCTTGAAACCGCTCAAAGCCACGACGACGTGAATACCACCGACACGCTCGTGCCCGTGCACCTGATTCCTCGCGCGAGCTCGGCCATAACACGGACACAGACAACGGCATGAACTCAACCGCTCTGCACGTGGCGGGTTCGGCAGAACCGAACTTTCGCAGCCGCGATTTCCTCCTCGATCACGTTCGCCACACGCTTGCGTTCTACGCGCGAACCGCCCGCGACGACTCGGGCGGTTTTTTTCATTTTTTCAAGGACGACGGCACGGTCTACGACCGCACCACGCGGCACCTCGTCAGCAGCACGCGCTTCGTCTTCAATCACGCGATGGCCTTCCGCCATTTCGGCGGCCAGCAGCATCAGGACAACGCCCGTCACGCGTTCGCATTCCTGCGCAACGCACATTGGGACGCGGCGAATGAAGGCTACGACTGGGAAATCGAATGGCGCGACGGCGCGAAACGCACGCTCGACGGCACGCGGCATTGCTACGGCCACGCGTTCGTCCTGCTGGCTTGCGCGCATGCGGCGATGGCGGGCATTGATGAAGCCAAGCCCTTGATCGACGAAACCTTCCAGCTGATGGACAAGCATTTCTGGGACGCGAGCTCCGGCTTGTACGCCGACGAAGCCACGCCCGACTGGCAGTTGTCGCCGTATCGCGGGCAGAACGCCAACATGCACGCGACCGAAGCGCTGCTGGCCGCGTACGAGGCAACCGGCCATGTGCTGTATCTGGATCGCGCTGAGAAAATCGCCGGCAACATCACGTTGCGTCAGGCACGCTTGAGCAACGGCCTGGTCTGGGAGCATTACCACCCGGACTGGTCAATCGACTGGCATTACAACGAATCCGACAGTTCCAACATCTTCCGGCCGTGGGGTTTCCAGCCGGGCCATCAGACCGAATGGGCGAAGCTGCTGCTGATCCTGGAGCGGCATCGCGCGTTGCCGTGGCTTGCGCCGCGCGCCATCGAACTATTCGACGCCGGTTTCAACCGCGCGTGGGACGACCAGCATGGCGGCCTGTATTACGGCTTCGGCCCCGACAACTCGATCTGCGACCACGACAAATACTTTTGGGTGCAGGCCGAAACCTTCGCCACCGCGGCGTTGCTCGGCAAGCGGACTGGTCTGGAGCGATTCTGGGATTGCTACGACGAACTCTGGCGTTATAGCTGGGCACATTTCGTCGATCACGAATATGGCGCGTGGTTCCGCATCCTGACCTGCGACAACCGCAAGTACGGCGACGAAAAGAGCCCCGCCGGCAAGACCGATTACCACACGATGGGCGCGTGCTACGAAGTGCTGAACGCGATAGACGCAGCGGCTTCGCCCCAACCAAGCCGCGAGACAGCGAAAGAAGCGGGCTAAAGAAACAAGCTAAACGGTGAGCACGATGACCTCCAATTCAACCTTCCCCCAATTCGTCTCGGCTGGCGACATCCTTACCGACCTGATCCGCACCGGACCGTCGGACTGGCTGTCGCGACCGGGCGGCGCCGGCTGGAACGTCGCACGCGCCGTCGCGCGTCTCGGTTTGCCGACGGCAAGTGCCGGTTCGCTCGGCATCGACAATTTCTCCGATGAACTGTGGGACGCGAGCGTCGCGGCCGGCCTCGACATGCGCTTCATGCAGCGCGTCGAGCGACCACCGCTGCTGGCAATCGTCCACAAGACGCAGCCGCCGACGTACTACTTCCTGGGTGAAAACGGCGCCGATCTCGCGTTCGATCCCGCCCTTCTGCCGTCCGGCTGGATGGACTCGGTGAAATGGGCGCACTTCGGCTGCATCAGCCTCGTGCGCCAGCCGCTTGGCGACACGCTCGCCCGTCTCGCCGCGCAATTGCGCGAGCACGGCGTGAAGATCAGCTTCGACCCGAACTATCGAAACCTGATGGAGCATGGCTACGAGCCCACTTTGCGCAAGATGGCCGCACTTGCCGACCTGATCAAAGTCTCCGACGAAGACCTGCAAAAGCTTTTTCCATCGATCCCGAATGAAGCCGACGCCATCGCTGAAATCCGCGCGATGAATCCGCAAGCCTCCTTGCTCGTCACACGGGGATCGGCCGAAGCTACGCTGCATGTCGGCGATGAAAGCTGGCAAGCCCGTCCGCCGAAAGTCGATGTCGCCGATACAGTCGGCGCCGGCGACGCGTCCATTGCCGGCTTGCTCTACAGCTTGATGGCGCGCGCCGGAGGCTGGCCTGACCATCTGCGTTTTGCGCTCGCGGCAGGCGCGGCGGCGTGCCGGAAGTCGGGAGCGCACTCGCCGTCACTGGAAGAAGTCGAGGACTTGCTGGTCTGAAACGTGCGCCTTCGAGTCATTGAGAGACGGTCATACGCGCGATAAATACGCGTGCTAGCATCGTTTCAACCCTTGCCGGAGGTGCATCATGGATGACACGATCTACACGAAAGGCATCTACACCGCGACGATCGGCGCCCACGCCGTAGACGGCGGTGAGTTTCGAGGCGTCGTGACGCTGGTGCGGGACGACGGTGAATACGGCGAGGAGTCCGAGCCGAAACAGTACGACGTCGCGGCCACTTCGCTGTCTGAAGAAGAGGCGCTGGAAGAAGCCCGCGCGCTCGCTCACCGGATCCTCGGCGAACTGGAACTGTGACTACAACGTCGGCGCGAACAGTGAGCGCCGACGCCAATGTCACCTCGCTTGATCGGGAGAACCACCATGCCTGAACAACTCTTCCTCTACGGCGTCTACTCCATCCACGTTCGGCCCATTGAACTTCAGGGTTCCCGGTGGGACGCCGAATACGAAATCCGCCACCACGAGAAGGCCGTGCAATCGTGGAAAACCGTTGGCGGCGATAACGGCTTGTCGAGTCCCACCGACGCCATTAATGCCGCGCACGTTCAAGCGGTCGCGGATATTGAAGCTGGCGCGGGCATTCCCAAGCCCAAGACTTTCCCTTGATCCAAAGCGACTTCAGGGTTTGACGCTAACCGTGCCCGTCTGCTGCTGCGAGGCGGCTGACGGCACCTTCTGCGCTTCCAGTTTATCAATCGATACCGCGCGTTCGTGCGCCTCCCGCGACGTGGCTCGCTCTACATAATCCGACAACACGCCGCCCGGCTCGATCAGCTTCGCCATATAGGCAATCTGTAGCGTGCTCGAGACGAGGATATCGGCGGCGGTGAAACGCTCCCCGAGCAACCAAGGCCCGTGGTCCAGCGCCGATTCAATCGCTCTCTCCACGCGCCCCAGATCGCCCCAGCCGAAACTCACGCTATTGCCCGGCGCGCCCGTCATCTTTTCGGCCATCGCCGGTTCAAGACAAGCGCCCGTGAAAAACATCCATTGAAGGAAACGGCCTCGCAGCGGATCGTCATTCGGAACACCCAGCCCGGCTTGCGGATATTTATCGGCGAGATAAAGCAGCACCGCGCCCGATTCCGCGACGCACACGCCGTCGTCATCCAGCGCGGGCAACTTCGACATCGGATTCACCGAGCAAAACGCCGGCTCATTCTGCTCACCCGCCCGAATGTTCACGTAGGCGAACTCGTACGGCACGCGCAATTCCTCGAGCATCCATAACGCGCGAAATGCGCGCGTCTTTGGCCAGTAGTAGAGCTTCATGGGTGGATTCCTTTTGATGACGCTGCATGATCCGGGGAGCGTTCAGATTACCCGCTCCTGAGCGTTCGAAGGTGCGGGTTAACCACACGTTAGCCATTCGGCAGGTGGTTTCCGCTCATCTATCTCAATAAAGATCGATTTTGTTTCGGGTACGAGCGTTCGATCGCGAAGAACGCAAAAACCTTCCGGTTGTGTCGAGGAAGAATGGCGACATCCCCTCAATTCGCCAGATAAGAAGCCGGAGACTTTATCCATGAACGCGCGTGTGCCTTTTTCAGAGAACCCTCCGCTAGCCAGCTACCAACTCACCGATAACCTCAACGCCGCGCACGGCCGCATCTTCCTCACCGGGACGCAGGCATTGGTTCGGCTGGTGCTGATGCAACGCCAGCTCGATCGCGCCGCCGGGCTGAATACCGCGGGGTTTGTCAGCGGTTATCGCGGCTCCCCGCTTGGCATGGTCGATCAGCAATTGTGGAAAGCAAAAAAACTCCTTGCCTCGCACGACGTGCGTTTTCTGCCCGCGATCAACGAGGAACTCGGCGGCACGGCGGTGCTTGGCACGCAGCGGGTGGAGTCGGACCCCGAGCGGACCGTGGAGGGCGTCTTTGCGATGTGGTACGGCAAGGGCCCGGGTGTGGATCGAGCCGGTGATGCGCTCAAGCACGGCAACGCGTACGGTTCTTCGCCGCACGGCGGTGTGCTGGTCGTGGCGGGCGACGATCACGGCTGCGTGTCGTCGTCCATGCCGCATCAGTCCGATCAGGCGATGATCGCCTGGCATATGCCGGTGGTGAACCCATCGAATATCGCCGATATGCTCGAGTTCGGTCTCTACGGCTGGGCGTTGTCGCGTTTTTCGGGCGCTTGGGTGGGGTACAAGGCGATATCGGAGACGGTGGAATCCGGGTCGACTGTGGACCTCGACGGGTTCCAGACCGTGTGGCCCGCGCCGGAGGGTTTCGTCGCGCCCGAAGGCGGTTTGCACAATCGCTGGCCCGACTTGCCGAGCTTGACGATCGAGGCGCGTCTTGCCGCAAAACTCGACGCCGTGCGGTATTTTTCGAAAACCCATTCCATCGATAAATGGATCGCACCGAGTCGGCACGCGAACGTCGGCATTGTGACCTGCGGCAAGGCGCATCTCGACTTGATGGAAACGTTGCGCCGGCTGGATCTCACCGTCGATGACCTCGATGCAGCCGGCGTGCGCATCTATAAAGTGGGTTTGTCGTTTCCGCTGGAAACCACCCGTCTCGATATCTTCGTGGAAGGTCTTTCCGAAGTCCTCGTGATCGAAGAAAAAGGGCCTGTGATCGAGCAGCAGATCAAGGACCATTTGTATAACCGGACACAAGGCGCACGTCCGATCGTGGTCGGCAAGAACGCGCAGAACGGTGCAATGCTGTTGAGCGCGCTCGGCGAACTGCGTCCATCGCGCGTGTTGCCCGTGTTCGCTGACTGGCTCGCGCGGCACAAACCCGCGCTGGATCGCCGCGATAAAGTCGTGGATCTCGTCGCGCCGCAAATCCTGTCGAACGCCGCCGATGCGGTCAAACGCACGCCGTATTTTTGCTCGGGCTGTCCGCACAATACATCGACGAAAGTGCCTGAAGGATCGATCGCGCAAGCCGGGATCGGATGCCACTTCATGGCGTCGTGGATGGAGCGTGACACAACGGGCTTGATTCAAATGGGCGGTGAAGGCGTGGACTGGGCATCGCATTCCATGTTTACGAAAACGCCGCACGTGTTCCAGAATCTCGGCGATGGCACCTACTTTCACTCAGGAATCCTCGCTATTCGCCAGGCGGTCGCGGCGAAGGCCAACATCACCTACAAGATCCTGTACAACGACGCGGTCGCGATGACCGGCGGCCAGCCCGTCGATGGCAGCATTTCCGTGCCGCAAATCGCGCGGCAAGTAGAGGCCGAAGGTATCGCCACGCTGGTAGTCGTCAGCGATGAACCCGAGAAATACGACGGTCATCACGATCAGTTTCCGAAGGGGACGACGTTCCATCATCGGCGCGAACTCGACGATGTTCAGCGGCGCTTACGCGATATCAAGGGCGTCACCGTCCTCATCTACGATCAAACTTGTGCCGCGGAAAAACGCCGTCGACGGAAGAAAGGCGAGTTCCCCGATCCCGACAAGCGCTTGTTCATCAACGAGGCCGTGTGCGAAGGCTGTGGCGATTGCGGCGTGCAGAGCAATTGTTTATCGGTGGAACCCGTGGAAACCGAACTCGGACGCAAGCGCCGCATCGACCAATCGTCGTGCAACAAGGACTACTCTTGCGTGAACGGTTTCTGCCCGAGCTTCGTTACGCTCGAAGGCGCAAAGCTCAAGAAAGCAGCGGGGAATGTCTTCGATCCGGAAGCGCTCGCGGCACGTGTCGATGCGTTGCAGGAACCCAGGCTCGAACTCGATAATGCTCCGTACGACATCTTGATTACCGGCGTCGGCGGCACGGGCGTGGTGACGGTCGGCGCGCTGATCAGCATGGCCGCGCATCTTGAGGGCAAGAGCGCGTCCGTTCTCGACTTCATGGGCTTTGCGCAAAAAGGTGGCGCGGTGCTGTCGTTCGTGCGCTTCGCTTCCACCGATGCCTTGCTTAACCAGGTGCGCATCGATACCCAGCAAGCCGACGTGCTGCTCGCCTGCGACATGGTCGTCGGTGCGAGCGCTGACGCGCTGCAAACGGTGCGGCATGGGCGCACGCGGATTGTCGTGAACACGCACGCAATTCCGAACGCGACGTTCGTACAGAACCCTGATGCGAACCTTCACGCCGGATCGCTGCTGGAAAAGATGCAGCACGCGGCGGGCGCCGAGCGCATGAACACGTGCGACGCGCAAGCTTTGGCGACGCGTTTTCTCGGCGACACCATCGGCGCGAATATCTTGATGCTGGGTTATGCGTGGCAGCTTGGACTGGTGCCCGTATCGCATGCGGCGTTGATGCGCGCGATCGAGTTGAACAACGTCGCCGTGCCGATGAACAAGCTGGCGTTTGCCATCGGCCGGCTGGCTGCGGCAGATCTGGATGCGTTGGAAACGCTCCGCAAAGCCGCTGCTGCGCCGCGTGTCGAGATGGCTGCGATGCCGTTGGACACGTTGATTGTGGATCGCGAAGCGCGGTTGCTGGCGTATGGCGGTTCAAGCTATGTGACGCGCTATCGGGCTTTGGTTTCTGCTACGGCAGCGCATCACAATGATGCCGTCACGCGAGCGGTGGCTTCGACGTTTTATCGGTTGCTGGCGGTAAAGGACGAATACGAAGTTGCTCGGCTTCACACCGACCCGGCATTCCGCGCGGCATTGGAAGCGCAGTTCGAAGGCACGGCAGGCCAGGATTTCACGGTGAAATTCAATATGGCGCCGCCGGTTTTATCGAAGGCGAAGAACGGCGGGCAACCACGCAAGATGACGTTCGGGCAATGGCTCTGGCCAGTGCTTGGGATGATGTCGAAAGTTCGTGGGCTGCGTGGCACGGTCATCGATCCGTTCGGCAAATCGCTCGAACGGAAGATGGAACGTGAGCTTGCCGGAGACTATGAAATCACGATCCGACGCGCGCTTGAAGTCATGACGCCCGATAGCGCCAGGGATATCGAAACGCTCGCGCTGCTGCACGAACGCATTCGCGGTTATGGACATGTGAAGCTGGCGAATCTGTCGATGGTCAAGCGGCGAGAACGGGATCTGGGGGTGAAGCTGGGGATCGAGGTGCAGACCGGGCGATATGTAAAGGCGTCACTCGATGAGGTGAAAGGCGCCGGCGCGTTGAGAGGAATTCCGGTCGTGGTGGCGAAGTGACGACCGTACCCTCGGCAGTTGGATAACCGCTCCGAAGGCAATATCCCGCAAAATTGAAAAGGCCCGCGAGCGAATTCGCGGGCCTTTTTCGTGGTGTCACAGAAACGAAAATACCCCTTACTCTTCCTCTTCCGGCATCCAGTCGATATCCCCGCAAAGCACACACCGCTGCCCGCCCATTCTCGTCTCGACCGACAGCGTCACGCACGGCAACGCCTCATTAATCGATAAATACGGCTTCGTCACATGCACCCTATCCGGGTCGCCCAGCGCCGCCCGGAAATACGGCCGCCGCAACCAGTTCGCGCCTTGGGCGTCGATAAGTGGCAACAAGCGCGCCTCATGCGCCGCGCGATCGGCCCTTAGCACGACATTGCGCCCAGCCTGCCGCCCGTTGGCATCGAGGAGAAAACACCGCGCGGCGTTATCCAGCGCGAGGAAATTCCAGCACACTTCCTCGAGCGCTTCCCCCGCCGCCAGCCGCTCCGCCGCGCGCTCGAACGCTCGCATGTACGGCTGCAGCCTGGCCGCAACGCGCCGCTCCTTCGCCTCCGTCTGCAAGCGGAAACGCTCGGTCAATTCGCTCATCAAGCTGTGCGCCTGCGCGGCATCGGCGAGACCGGGATTCGGCCGGCCGAAGAAAAAACCCTGCACGAAGTCCGCGCCGCTCGAGAGCGCCAACTGCGCCTCGTGCTCGGTCTCCACGCCTTCGATCAGCACCAGCTTGCCCGCCTCGTGCAGCAGCGACACCACGCCGGACAGAATCGCTTCCATGTTGCGCCGATGCTTCAGGTGGCTCGTCCCATGCACGGTATGCGCCGAGTGCGCGGCATGCGACAACATCACGCGATCCAGCTTGACGATATCCGGATCGAGTTGCCAGATCCGTTCGATGTTGGAGTGCCCCGCGCCGAAATCATCGAGCGCGATCAGGAAGCCATGCTCGCGAAAATGCTGCACCGCGTCCGCGAGCGTTTCGATGTCGTCGGCGCGTTGCTCAAGCACCTCCAGCACCACGCGGCGCGGCTCGATCTGCAAGCGCTTGAGGTTCGCCAGCAACGCGGCCATGTGATACGGCTCGGTCAACGCGGCAGGATGCACGTTGAGAAACAACCACTCATTCTCCGTGCCGAGCACGTTGAAATTCTCGAGATGCAGCGCCTGGGACAACCGGTCGACCTGCATCGCCTCGCCCACGCGCGCGGCCTGGCCGAATACATCGAGTGGCGACACCGCGCGGTCAAGCGCATCGTGCGCACGCAGCAAACCTTCGTAGCCGACTGCCCGCATATGCGACAAGCTGAACACCGGCTGAAATGCACTCGACAACGTCCACGCGCCGTGTTCGACCGAATACCGGTCGAAGCCCGACGTCACGCTCAGTTCAAATGTCCGCGGCGAGACCGGCTTCACCTTGTCAGGATTCGCTATTGCCATCGTGCCTTCCCCGTCCGGATGTCCGCATTCGACCTTGGTTTCTGCGACCGGTCATGGCCGCGGTCATAGTCGATCAACGCAATCGATTGCGCTCGACGTCGCGCAACCGAAGCCCTCAATCCTGATTTCATACGATGCCCTCATTATCTTCAAGCGGAATCTGCCCGTCCCGTGCCGCTTCCATAAAGCAAGCTCCGTGCTCACGCAAGTCCCTGCGTTTCCATACCGGCTGGCTGCATGTGCACCGCGAGGAGACGCCGGGTTCACGGAGCGGCGTGCGAGTGCACCATAACGGTGCACTCCGCCGCGCGCCAACGAATACCAAAACACCGATTGAGCACGTCCACGGTAAACTTTGGACCTCCTTCGTTAAAAGGGAGCGTCGCTGCCGGCTTGCCGCGCCCCTGCCGGATCGCAAAAATCTATGGAAATCGTTTTCACCGTCCTGATCCTGATGCTGGCGGTCGCCCTGTCCGGGTTCGTCACCAGCCTGTTGCCCAACGCGCTGCCTTTCACGTTGCCGCTGCCTCTTATCCAGATCGCGATTGGTGCGTGTCTCGCGTGGCCGGGATTCGGCCTGCACGTCACGTTCGACCCCGAGCTATTCATGATGCTCTTCATCCCGCCGCTTTTGTTCGCCGATGGATGGCGCATCCCCAAACGCGAATTTTTCATGCAGCGCCGCGCGATCCTGATGCTTGCGCTGGGCCTCGTATTCATGACCGTGGGCGCGCTCGGCTGGTCGCTGCACTTCATGATTCCCACCATGCCGCTGCCGGTCGCATTCGCGCTCGCCGCGGTTTTATCACCGACAGACGCCGTTGCGCTCAGCGGCATCGCGGGTAAAGGCCGCATTCCTGCGAACCTGATGCACATACTGGAAGGCGAGGCGCTGATGAACGACGCGTCCGGCCTGGTCGCGCTGAAATTTGCGATCGCGGCGGCGCTGACCGGCGTGTTTTCGTTGCGCGCGGCGGCGATCAGTTTCGTTCTGATCGCGGTGGGCGGCCTAGTGATAGGCGCGGTGATCAGTTGGCTCGTGACATCGATTCCCGGGCGGCTCGTGAAGATGTCCGAAGACGACGATCCCGCCGCCGGCGTCGTCCTGACGCTGCTGATTCCGTTCGCGGCGTATCTCATTGCCGAGCGGTTCGGCTGCTCGGGCATTCTCGCGGCGGTATCGGCTGGAATGATGATGAACTTCCAGAGCCTGCGCGAAGGCATCCCCACGGCTGCCCGAGTCCGCATGACCAGCACATGGACGATGCTCGAATTCGTGTTCAACGGCATGGTGTTCATCCTGCTCGGGCTGCAGTTTCCGCACATTATCGGACGCGCTTTGATCGAAGCGCATCACGACGGGCTTCAGTAGGTCGGCTTGCTGCTCGGTTATGTCGCCGCAGTGGTGATCGCGCTGTACGGGCTGCGTTTCGCATGGGTCTGGGTGCTGCGCTGGGTCGCGAGCCGGGGCGCCGCGAAACACGGCGTCGCGAACGCGGTGCCGGGCGTGCGCACGGTCGCGATGACCACCATCGGCGGCGTGCGCGGCGCGGTCACGCTCGCGGGCGTGCTGTCCTTGCCCGAGGTGCTGCCGAATGGGTCGGACCTGCCCGGACGCGATCTCGCGGTCTTCATTGCATCGGCGGTTATCCTGATGTCACTGCTGATCGGCGTGGTCGGTTTGCCCTTGCTGCTGAACGGCCTGAAAAAACGCGGCGATCCACACGCGGCCGAAGAACGCATCGCGCGCCGGCATGCGGCGCAGGCAGCGATCCGCGCTATCGATACCGCCCAGGAAAATCTCAGCGAGCAGATGGACGAGGCGGCGTCGGCACGCTGCACGGATACGGCCGCACGCGTGATGAGTTTGTATCGGCGGCGTCTTGAAGGGCTTGGCGAAGATGAAGAGCCGCGCCGGGCCGCCCGGCAAAGCGAGATGGTGGAGACGAAGCTGAAAATGGCCGGGTTGAGGGCGGAGCGCTCGGAGTTGCTCAAGATGCGCACGCGGCAGGCGATCAACGATGAAACCTTGAACAAGCTGATGCGGGAAATCGATTTGTCGGAGACGGCGATTGTGAATCGGAAGAAAGGCAGCGCGGCGTGAACCGCGTTTTCTGTTTGTCACTTCATGGCGCTACGCCAGACCCGAGGCCACTGCGTTCCGGTTTTGGATACGATGGGCACGAACGAATCAACTACTGAATTTTTAAGAGTTTTCGTATTCGCCACCGACGCCCGGCGTCGCATACTTCATCTCATGCGCAATCCATGAATGTGCATGATGTCGTTGTAACTCTCCGATCTTGTCCGCTCACAGCCTCCGGCTCTGAGCGGTTTTTTTTGAGGGTTTTTTTGGGATAACGAATGAGTTCGGGCTGAGCGTTTGCACTTTGGGCTAGCCGTCGAAGTCGGCGAGCAGAACCTGCTTACCCATTAGCCGCAACACTCAGCCCAAACTGAAAGCGGTTGTCGTCTTGCTGCCTTCACATTTGCTATTGAGCCAAGTAAACAATTTTCCTAATGATAGGAGTCCGGATAGAATAGTTTGATCGGCGCGCCCCGAACCAGGCGGACGATGCCTTCGAATGATCTGCCCTTCGACTGCGTAGTTGCCCAATCACACGGCATCCCTGCGCGATGCCAACTGAGTCTCGATCGTCAACACGCCGGTTTTCAGTAATTAGGGCGATCAGCGTCATTCGAGAAATAGCGCATCCGCAACCGATACGCCCAGACCGGCCACCGCGTGAAGATGAACCGGCTCGGAAAATGCGCTGCCAGCGTGGCATGCTCCGCGACAAAATCGCAGTCGGAGTGAATCTGCCAGAGCGGCAACATCGTTCAATGAATCGGCTGCTGCGACCGGAACGTAACGTAACGGATAAAACAGCCACTTCCCGGGGTGCCTGCATGGCACAACAATAATAAAAGGCGCCATGAGTCGATTTCACCGCGTAGATCTGTCGGCAGCTTTGGCCGAGACCGTACTGGAGCGGCACGCCGAGACGCTGCTGTCCGATCAGGACTACCGTCTACAAGTTCGCATCGGGCGATTTTCGAAGACAGCGATCACTGCGCTAGGAATTCGCGACCTCGACGTCATCACGTCAGTGGCAATTCTGGTCAAGGTGATGGAGAAGCACGGTCTGAAACCTTCGATGGTCGAAAGCCTGAAGGAGCTGATATTGGAACCAGTCGCGGTCTATAAGTCAGCCACGGAGCGCGAGAGCATAGTTGTGGTGACCGCGGAGATGCCCGACGGGATCAATCCCTTGCTGATCCCGATCAAGATCGACGTCATGGGTGCGTCCGGCAAGTCCAATTTTCATTGGATGGCCAGTGCATACGCAAAGGAAAAGCCAGAAATCATCGAGCGGTGGTAGAAGAACGGGCTATTGCTCTGGAAACCTTCACAGGCGGTGGGAGTTGTAGCCGTCGTGGCAGCGAATGCAGAACCGACACGTGAAGTGACCATCGAAGTGGTGAGCATCGACCAAGTCGTGGTCTTGGACACCGAAGCAACACCTGAAAATGCAAAAGGCCGCGACGCGGCCTAGAAACGAAAATGTCCGAGTCCGCGGATAGCCGACCGTCTGTTGCTAGTCAGGTATTGAACGTGGTCCTCGGACGAAATGAATTCTGCGCTACGACGAATGTTTTGTCAAACGGGCTGCCTATTTTCGTCGGAAACCGCTTGAGAAAGTGGGCTTAGGTCCAAGAAGCGGGTATGTGGGCAACCCGTGCGGCAAACGCCCATACGGCCCTCGGAATCATCCTCAGGTGCAGCAATCCAGTGTCCTCACGGCCGACAATACCTACCGCGTCGTTGAACTCACGCGAATCTCAGCTACGACCGGCCAGTTCAGCCGTGGATCGACGACCAGGACGTCGCCCTTCCCGAATCGCTCCCCCGCCCGCGTCAATCTTGTCGAGGAACTCCTGATCTTCGACGAGTGCATAGTAGGCGGCCGTGCCATCGTGCACGCGCCACTTGTTGCCGTTCTTGAAGGCCATCGATTCGATAAGCAGCATTTTCCGCGTCGTATCTTGGAAACGATCTCCGCCTCGGCATCGGTCGCGGGGGGCGTTGAACGAGCAACCTCGTTGTCGTGCACGTCGCCCCAACTGATACCACGTCACCACGCCTTCCAAAGCAAAACAACGCACTACATCGCGAGACGTAGTGCGTTGCTTTTAAACACAATCTTGGTGGAGAGGAGGAGGATCGAACTCCCGACCTTCGCATTGCGAACGCGACGCTCTCCCAGCTGAGCTACCCCCCCAACGTGTCCTGATTCTAGCACAGCCTCAAGACCGTCTGGCAAGGCCCCAGAGCGCCCTGCGACACACCCTATTTCGCCGGCGCACCCGCGAGAATCCAGCCAACAACCGTCTTGATATCCGCCCCATTCATGGATCGATGCGACGGCATGGGCAACACACCCCACACGCCACTGCCGCCATCCCTCACCTTGGCTTCAAGCCGCGCTTGCGCCTGCGCGTCGCCCTTGTACTTCCCGGCGATCTGCTCAAACGATGGCCCAACCAGCTTGCGATCCACCGCGTGACATCCCATGCAGGCATTCTTGCGAGCGATGTTCATGGCGTCGGCGGGAGAAAAAACGGCGGGTGCGTCGGCTGCGAGCGCACCCCGGCCAGTCGCGGCCGTGATCGCCATCGCGACCACGGTCATGCAAAGCCACCGCTTCATTTCGCGGCTGGCGCAGGATTACCCGAATGCACGTCGGAGTTCTTGACCGGCGCTTGCCCGTCGAGCGGCTTCGAGCTGACCGACGAATCCGGTACCGCGCCCACGGTCGGATCGCTATCGATGGGTGTGACCGCCGGTGTACTAGCGCCCGCTGCAGCCGCGGCCGACAACGCCTGAGCATCTTCCGGCTTGATGTACTGGAATACCTTGACCACCTGTGCAACGCCCGGGACCTGCGCCGCCACATTCGCACCGGCAGCACCTTCATCGCGCGTGACCAGACCCATCAGGTACACCGTGTCGCGCTCGCACACCACCTTGTAGAAGTTCGCGCGCATGTCCTTCTCACCAACCATCGCACCCTTCACGCGGCTCTCGAGATAAGCGTCGTTACTCCGCGACGACAACGAACTCGCGCCCTGGATAGCGAGCTCATTCACAATGCTGTTCACATTGTTGATGCCGCGCACCACCTCTTCGGCCTTCTGCTTCCATTGAGCACTCGGCACTTCGCCGGTCAACAACACCCGCCGGTTAAACACGGTCACGCTGACATGCGCTTCGTCGGGCAGGCTTTCATTGATGCGCGACTTGGCCTTGACCTGGATCTCGCGGTCCTCGGTCTGCGCGCCGAGCGTGCGCCGGTCGGTCGCGACGAGCGTGCCGCCGCCCACTGCACCACCTATAGCGCCGATAGCCACCAACGGGCACCCTTCCAGAGTCAGCACAACGCCTGACAACAGGCTCGCCAGCAACGTGGCTCTGGCTAGCGTCGACCTGACGCGTGTCTTGTTCATCAACTCGTTCCCCTTAAGAATCATTCGTCACCCAGCAGCATCGCGTCGATGCCATCGCACAAGCAGTGAATGGTTAACAGATGGACTTCCTGGATTCGCGCGGGCCGTTCGGACGGCACGCAGATATGGATGTCGGTGTCAGCGAGCACTTCGCTGATCACGCCGCCGCCCGCCCCCGTCAACGCGACCACGAACATCTCGCGCTCATGCGCGGCCTGAATCGCCGAGAGCAGGTTGACCGAGTTGCCCGACGTGGAGATGACGACCAACACGTCGCCGGCTTGCCCGAGCGAGCGGATCTGCTTCGAATAGATCTCCTCGAACGCCGAGTTATTGCCGATGCCCGTGAGCGTCAGGACATTCGCGTCCAGCGCAATGGCCGGCAAGCCTGGCCGCTCGCGCTCGAAATGCCCGACCAACGCGGATGCGAGCCGCTGCGAGTTGGCCGCTGATCCCCCGTTGCCGCACGTGAGGATTCGTGAGCCGTTGGCGAGCGCGCCGAACAGCACGTCAATGGCTGCGGCGACGGGGAAAGCAAGCGTATCGAGTGCTTCGCGATGGACTTCCGCGTTTTCGCGGAAATGTTGCTGGATACGTTCGACGGACATCGACTCTCGGTTATCGGCCGCGCCACGCGCGGTAGTTCATTGACGGACTGCTTCGATGATTTGCTTCGACGGCTGGCTGCCAAGGTCTCCGACGCCGACGCTTCACCACTTCAATACTTGAGCTCCAGCGCATCACGATCCGAGGTTCACCGCAACGCGCTCGTGCGCAGCGTTCGAACGTAAGACCATCAGACCATAAGACCTCGGTCAACCCGACGCGCAAGCTCCGCGCAGTTTACCGCACTCGCTGTCCGCATCACTTAAGATGCGCGCATTTTCACGACGTATCGGCGCGAAAAGCATCGCGTACCCACACGATACGGCCCGCATCGAACGCGATCACGTCGAAGCGGCACACGGGCAACGCACCGCGCCACGTCATCAGGTAGTGCTGCGCCGCGAGCACCAGCCGCCGCTGTTTATGCGCACCGATACTCGCCGCCGCTGCTGCGAACTGGCGGCTGCGCCGCGCGCGTACTTCCACAAACACGAGTGCACGCTGACTGCCGATCTCACGCATCACGAGATCGATTTCGCCGCCACGACAAGTGAAGTTACGGGCGACAAAACGCAGGCGCTGCCGCTGCAGATATTCAAGCGCGCGTTGCTCGAACGCGCTTCCGATCGTTTTCGACACTCCGTTCCCCAAAAAGTTGTCCCTCATCGCATGGCACAATGACGTCCTCCGCATGCCACCCGCCCTCATGACTCCTCTCTCCGAATTAGCCCTTGGCCAGCAGTTTCCGGCTGGCGCGCTCTATATAGTCGCGACGCCGATCGGCAATGTCGCGGACATCACAGTGCGCGCGCTGCACGTGCTCGGACTGGTCGACCGGGTGGCTGCCGAGGACACGCGGAACACGTCGCAACTGCTGTCGCGCTACGGCATTTCGAAGCCGACTATCGCCGTGCACGAACACAACGAACGCAGCGCTGCCGAGAACGTGATTGCGCATCTGCGTAATGGCGAGCGCATTGCGTGCGTGTCCGACGCAGGCACCCCCGGCATTTCCGACCCCGGAGCGAAACTGGTCGACGCCGTGCGCGAAGCGGGCTTTCCCGTTATTCCTTTGCCGGGCGCAAGCGCCCTCACCACCGCGCTCAGCGTAGCCGGCGCATGGGTTCACACGTTTTCGTTCATCGGCTTTCTTGCCACCAAACCGAAGCAGCGCGACACGCAACTGCAATCGCTGCTCACGCACACGCCGGCGCTCGTGTTCTACGAAGCACCGCACAGGATTGTGGAAACGGTGCAGGCGCTCGAACGCGCATTCGGTGGCGAGCGGCAATTACTGATTGCTCGTGAGCTGACCAAGTTACATGAGAGCATCCATCGATGCACCCTGGCCGAAGGGCCAACGTGGCTATCCGGCGATGCAAACCGGCAACGCGGCGAGTTCGTTCTTGTAGTCGAAGGCGCGCCACAGAAGGAGGCGGCGGACGACGCTCATGATGGGTTGCTCGCGACTTTGCTGGAGGAGTTGTCGGTGAGCAGCGCTGCCAGACTGGCCGCGACGCTGACGGGTACATCGCGCAACGCGCTTTACACAAGGGCGCTGGCAATGGAGAAAGCACGCGAGAGAGAACGCGGAGCACAGGGCGAAAACGAGCAGGAATGACGGCCCGGAATCAGATGGGCAAACACGCTGGGGCAATAAAAAACGGGCCGTCGAAACGGCCCGTTTTTGTTGTGCAACAAGTTGACGATGATCAGTCGACTGAGTTGTTCGATGCCAGCGATTGGTCTCGTACCGCCGACCGCGCTTCTTGAGGCGACAAGCCCTCGATCTTCACCTTTCCGACGCCCGCGCCACGCATGCCCAGAATGGCAGCGGCCGCATAGGAAAGATCAATCACGCGGCCACGCGCGTACGGGCCGCGGTCGTTGATCTTGACGACCACGGTCTTGTGATTCGATTCATTGGTCACACGAACCCACGAAGCGAGCGGCAGCGTACGATGCGCGGCGGTGAGCGCGTGCATGTCGTAGCGTTCACCACTTGCAGTCTTGCGGCCGTGGAAACCGCGACCATACCAGGAGGCGCGACCCTGCTGCTCGAAGTCGCTGACATCAGGTCCGGCAGTGATGGGCTGCGCGTTTGCGAGCGAGGATGTGTCCGAAGAATTGCCAGCCGATGAAGGCAATGCATTCAACTGGGAGTCGTAAGCGAGTGGTGCTGCGACCCGCGCCGGAGCGCGGCCCGGGTTTGCTGTGGTCAACTGCGAGCCGGTTTTCAGCGCGCTGGCCTGATCGCCGCCGCTTGGCGGCATGGCGCAACCCGTGAGGATTGCAAAGATCGAAAGACTCCCGAAACGTCGGGTTAGTCGTAAATTCATAGACGTGTAATCAACGGTTAGAGCCGCCTCTCCATCCGACAAAACGCGGACGTGCGTAGGCAGCTCAAGGCTTTCCGCGCAAAGGTACACACCGCTCGAAAAGTCGAACGGCGAGCCAGTGCTCGGGTGCGGCGTACCTCGCCGCAAATGCCCGGTTAGTTTTCACGTCTGGCGCAACCTGTCCCCGGCAGCCTGACCAGACCCCACATGCCGCCATCGAACGTGGATCACACATTCTTGCGCGTTAAACTGCGCAGGAACGGCGGCGTAGGCCCCATCCAGCGCAACGGCAGCTAAGGCCGTCGGCAGGCGCATCGCACCTGGCTGGACAAGACGTGTACATCGGTTAAAACCGATGCTTGATTGCGATTTCGAAGCGATCTGCTCCGAACTGCGTACTTGATGACAATTGTAAAAACGCGCTACTCGTGTTTCTCATTGCCCATTGGTGGCATGTTGAAACCATGCACAAGTGACAGGATTATACCCAAAAGCACAGGTGGACCGCCCGGAGACGAACAAAATGTTACTCATTTTCTCCGTTGGCGTAAAAATTGCAGAATCTGCCTGTTTTTTAGGCACAACTTGACCGTTTGGCTAACGCCTGGCGCGCTACCGCAGCGCTGGTTTTCGCCCGTTACAATGCACGTTTTTACACGTCCCGGTTGCCCAGCCATGAAGGTCACCCTCATTCCCGTGACACCGTTTCAGCAAAATTGTTCGATCGTTGTGTGTGAGACGACGGGTCGTGCGGTCGTCGTCGATCCAGGCGGCGAAGTCGAGCGGATCATCAGCGCAGTCGGACAACTCAAGGTGACCGTCGACAAGGTGTTGCTCACGCACGGGCATCTCGATCACTGCGGCGGAGCAAAGGCGCTCGCCGATCACTACAGCGTGGAGATCCACGGACCGCACGTCGACGATGCTTTCTGGATCGACCAGTTGCCGGCTCAAAGCAAACGCTTCGGCTTCGGCGACGCGCAGGCCTTCACGCCCGACCGATGGCTGCAAGATGGCGACTCGGTTCAGTTCGGCGACGAAACCATGGAGGTCTACCACTGCCCCGGACATACACCGGGCCATGTGATCTTCTTCAGCCGTGTGAATCGCGTGGCTTTGGTAGGCGACGTGCTGTTCGCGGGCTCCATCGGTCGTACGGATTTTCCGCGCGGCAATCATTCGGACCTTGTGCGCTCCGTCCAGGAAAAACTTTGGCCACTGGGCGATGACGTCACGTTCGTACCCGGCCACGGTCCCGCGTCCACGTTCGGGCACGAACGCCGCACCAACCCCTTTGTAGCCGACCGGATGAGCGCATGAGCACCACCACTGCCATTCCTGAAATTTACGTCAGCACGGACGTTGAAGCTGATGGGCCGATCCCCGGGCCGCACTCCATGCTGAGTTTTGCGTCGGCGGCCTACACGGAACACAAGGAACTGATTGGCACGTTTTCAGCCAATCTCGAAACGCTCGAAGGCGCGGCGCCTCACCCGGTCCAGGCTGCCTGGTGGAAAACCCAGCCCGAGGCATGGGCCGCATGCCGGACCGACCTGCAGCAACCTTTGACGGCACTGCGCGCATACGTGGAATGGGTCGAGGCATTGCCCGGCAAGCCGGTGTTCGTCGCCTATCCGGCGGGCTTCGACTTCACCTATATGTTCTGGTACATGATGCGTTTTGCTGAACGCTGTCCGTTCTCATGGTCCGCGCTCGACATCAAGACGCTTGCGTTCGCGCTGACCGATCTGCCGTACCGTAAGGCGATCAAACCGCGTTTGCCGAAACACTGGTTCGATGAACTCCCGCACACGCACGTCGCGCTCGATGACGCCGTGGAACAAGGCGCGCTTTTCTGCAACATGCTGGCCGAATTGCGGACTCAACGCGCTCTGCTGGCGTCCCTGAAAACGGCTGGCGAAACGCCCGGCGATACTGACATCGAAGGACAAAACGCGCAGTCTGGGCGTTGAGTTAGGCAATATTGCTCACGCCGGGCGTTTGACATTGCACTTCCTTTCTGCCCCCTCTACTATTGGACTTGGTAGCGACCGAAAGGAGGCGCAGTTGACTCTCGACACGTTTTCACAAAAAATCCTGCGACTTCTGCAACTGGACGCCCGCCGTTCGGTTCAGGAGATATCCGATCAGGTCGGGCTTTCGAGCACTCCGTGCTGGCGTCGTATCAAGGACATGGAGCAATCGGGCGTGATCCAGCGGTACACCGCGCTGCTCGATCGCGAAAAGCTCGGGCTGCATGTCTGCGCGCTCGCCCATATTCATCTCACGCGTCACACAGAGGGCGGTGTCGAGCAATTCGAGCGCGAGATCACCACGTGCCCGGAAGTCACCGAGTGCTACAGCACCACGGGCGAGGCCGATTACATTCTGAAAATTGTGGCGCCCGACATCAAGTCATACGACGCTTTTCTCCACGACCGCATCTTCAAGATTCCGGCAGTCGCGCAAGTCCGGACCAGTGTCGTCCTTCGAGAAATCAAATTCGATACGCAATTGCCGCTTTAAGATAGCTTTCAATTACATGAATACCGACGCCTTAATCAGGCGGCGATGCCATAGTCGATTCCGTAATGGCAACGGGTGGCATGTTTCTTACAATTTGTGTAAACCGAATCTCGCGTGCATCGAGTTTTCGCTTGAGTCCGTCAAAATCGCCGGCTTCCAGACTGGCCAGCTGATCATCAGTTAAGTCCGCGGGAAGTGTCACGTCGATATCGAATCCGCTGCTCAGATAATGCAGGTTCAATGCGTTGTAGGTGAGACCGAGAGTTCCCAGTACGGCGCTTATGGCACCAATGACCGCCGAACGCGTCGGCATTCTGCCCGGCTGGGGGTTGGCTTCGTCATTTTCCGGATCAACATGAATCAACGCATCCAGAACGTGGGTATTCGTCAACAAGCGCTCTCGCGCCAATTCCGCAATGTAGTGACCCTCCGAAACCGAAATGAGCGGATCGACGAGAATATGCGCGTCGACAATGGCGAGATCGCCCATTTTCCGTGTGCGCAAATCATGGACATCGCGAACACCAGGCGTGCTGCTCAACAGCTTGCGTAACTCCTCGGTTTCGGCATAATCCAGCGCGCGATCAGACAAATCCTGCAGAGCATCCCATCCGAAAGACCAACCCATTCGCGCGACCATAAAACCGACAATTGCGGCCGCGATAGGGTCCAGCAAACGCCAGCCGGCCATACTCCCAATAATGCCGATAGCGACGACCAGCGATGACGCCGCGTCCGACCGAGCGTGCCATGCATTGGCGATCAACAGCGCCGATCTCACGCGCTCGGCCGCACGGAGCATATAGCGGAACAATAACTCCTTGGAAATCAGAACGATCGCTGCGACAACCAGTGCACTTGCGTGAACCTCCGGAATGTCTTGCAGATTGGTAATACGTTCACCTGCACGCCATAACATCCCCACGCCGACAGCAATTAAAAGAGCACCGAGAAATAATGAAGCGACTGTTTCATAGCGGCTGTGACCGTAATTGTGATCGTCGTCAGGAGCAGCCGTGCTATGCCGATTGGCCAGCAGCACGATGAAGTCCGACACCAGGTCAGAGAGCGAATGAATACCGTCGGCAATCAAGGCCTGGGAATGCGCAAACACGCCGATGACAATCTGTGCCGTCATCAGCACACAATTCACCGCGATACTCGCGAAGGTCGTTTTGCGGGCTACATCCTGCTTTTCTGCGGCGCGCGCTGTTGATTGCGGCATGGCATCACTCGAAGTCATCGTTTGACGAATTTTACCAAGCCGAGCTTCCACACACTCGCTTAAAAATTAAAAAATCCTATAAAAATCATCTATTTATCTGAAACGCGACGTATTCTCATGCCGCATCTCGAATATCGTCGCAATGCCACGCAACCGATTGGTTTCGACTGCCGGCTATCAGCTGCGCGATCCGCAGGCGTAAAAAAAGCCGCACCGTTTTAATGGTGCGGCTTTTTCAAACGATCACCCTCTTACTTCTGGATCAGGAAGTTGTCCCGCTCCTGGCCTGCGATCCACTTCGGTGGCTTGCCACGGCCCGACCACGTGCTGCCGCTGTCCGGGTCACGATACTTCGGTGCAACGCCTGCACGCGGACGCGCAGCGTTTTTCAAATTCTTACCGCCGCGACCGCCTGCCAATTCAGCGAGCGTGATCCCATAGTCGGCCATTTTCTGCTTGATTTCATTGAGAACTTCGGCATATTCCCGCGACTTCGCTTCTTCAATCTGTCGCTCGAGATTTTCGCGCTGCGCGAGAAGTTCCTTGTAAGACGTCATGATCTTTTCCTTGTGGTTTGCAGTGTACGAGTCGTTGCCCGTTCCGGTTATAACGTTAAGCCTCTCAATGAATCGCAGATTAACACAACTAGGATTCCGCGCGCGCTTCTACGCTGTCGATTTAAATCAATTCAGTCGACGAGCGTTCGTAACAATTCGTGATATTTCGTGAATGCTACCGAAACTACGCATTCATCTTACTTACATCGTTAAATTAACTCGGAAAATCTTTCATGAAATGAAAATAAGCCGGAACATATCGGCTAAACCTTCCATTCCGTGCGAGCTTGCTCAAACTTCTTCATCGCCGTAACGCTATCTCGTAATTCGGCGACATAAAGACACGTATCGGGTGATCACGAGTTCAGACAATCACCTATGCCGTTCAATACAATCGATCAACGCAGCATTCAATTCTGCGCGAGTTTGTTTCGGTTTATCGAAGGTGAAACGATTGCGCGCTCCGGGAGTCCGCAGGTCGCAACCATATTTGTCTATCCCCATTAGTTCGAGATCAGCCGGTCGCGCGGGAGAATCGGAAAATAATTCCAGTAGCCGAAGTTCATTCTGCTCGGATAACGGTTCAAGCGGATCAAGCGCCGTTGCATCCAGCCAGCCCATTGCGCCAAAGCCGCCTATATAGCGCATCCGTTCGAGCGACATGATCCAGAACGTGAAGTCGCCCAGTTCGAGATAACGAGCCGCATCCGGGTGATATCTGAGATAACGGCGCGCCAGTTCATCGACGGATTCAAGCGGCGCCGGAGAAAACGAGCCAAGCATGGTAAGACGCTGCCCTTCGAGAATGGCATCGCCGGCCGTTTGGGTAATCAGGAAACCCGCGCGTGCGTCCAGTTGCAGATTGCGCGTGTGTTCGGCCAGATGGCTAATAAGTACCATTGGCACGTGACGGGAAGTCGGCGCGAAAGGCAATGCGGTGGGGTAAGGAAAACCGCGCGGCTCACGCGAATGCGTGGCAAGCGTGCCGTGCGGCACTTGATGCAACAGATGCAACGGGGCATGCGACGGGATATTCAAAGCGGGACCTCACGAGAGAACTCACCAGCGGCGAGGCAGCGAGCAAATAAAAGCAGCGAGCTGCCTTTGCGATCTTAAAGCACTAAAACCAGGTCCGTCCGCAACCCGATAGAATTGAAAGCTTCGCCGGCCAACGAAAGACCGGCCGTGAACACAAGAAGCCGACAAGAAAACCGAGAGCGAGCAAACACCCGTGTCCGAATCTGTCTCAAGCGCCCGCGCCGTCGGGCACGACACCCCGAACGACGTGCATCGGCGGCTTCCCGCAGCAAAACGCGAGCGGGCGCGCTACGCGACCATGGCCGTGTTTTTCATCGCAGGGATGCTGTACGCGTCCTGGGGCGTGCACGTGCCCACCGTGCGCGACAAATTCCACCTGAGTCCCGGATCGCTGTCCATTGCGCTCCTGGCTGTCGCGGTTGGATCGATCGTCGCCATGCTCACCAACGGTCCGTGGATCGCGCGCGTTGGCACTCGCCGCGCGTGCCTGGCCGGCGGTATCGGCATGACGATTTGCGGGGCGCTGATCCTGGTCGCACCGTTCTACTGGCTGCTGCTGGTCGTGCTGGCGCTGTTCGGCTTCAGCATGGCCACGCTCGATGTCGCGATGAACGCGGAAGCCAGCGCGGTTGAAGAAGCGCTCGAGCGGCCCATCATGTCGTCGTTGCACGGCATGTTCAGTGTCGGCGGAATGGCCGGTGCGGCCGCCGGCGGCGCGCTGCTCGCGCACGGCATGGCGCCGGAGGTGCATCTCGCGCTGGCGTCGGTGGTGAGTGTGATCGTGCTGCTCGTATCCATGCCCGCCGTCCTGCCGCACGTCCCTCACGCAGACCATGCGCATGGCGGGTCATCATCGAATCGCTGGCGCTCCAGGGCGTTGTGGGCGCTCGGCGGCATGGCGCTGGTCGCATTGATCGCTGAAGGGGCCATGTACGACTGGGCAACGGTCTACATGCGTGACGTTGTGCTCGCCACACCGGCGTTGTCCAGCACGGCCTACGCGGCCTTTACGGGCGGCATGGCGGCCGGACGTTTCGGTGGCGATGCGGTGCGCGCCCGCTTCGGCGCGCCGCAACTCATCTTCGCGAGCGCGGCGCTGGCGTTTATCGGCATGGTGGCGGCACTGTTGTTTCCATACGCGGTCGTCACGCTCGCGGGTTTCACGCTCATGGGGCTCGGACTCGCGAACATGATGCCGGTGCTGTTCGCCGCAGCGGCGCGTGTGGAGGGGGTGAGCCCGGCGGAAGGGCTCGCGCAGGTCGCGGGCCTCGCCTACTTCGGCTTGCTGCTCGGGCCGGTGCTGATAGGCGGTGTGGCCCAGTTGAGCACGTTGCCGATCGGGTTATCTGTGGTTGCAGCTTGCGCAGCGCTGATCGCGCTCGTGGGACCGAGAATCATGAAACAGTTGAAGCTGTGAACGGACAACGCCGCGGTCGCCGGACCGCAACAGGCTAACTGGCCACGAGCACCAACCACGCAACAGGCATGGGCCGCCCCTTACTACTCTCCATATCGCCGTGCAAAAAAAAACGCGCTGACCGAAATCAGCGCGTTTTTTCCAAAAATGAAAATCATCGAAGGCGGCCACAGTCGAAACATCACGACCCTGGCCGCCCGCGGCAATTACATCTTGACCACGTCCAGCAACGTCTTCTTGCCCGACTTGTAGTTGTACAGCGAGATCACACCGTGCTTCAGGTCGCCCTTCGAGTCGAAGGTCGTTTCGCCGATCACACCCTTGTAATCCGTATTCGGCATCGCTGCCAGAATCTTCGCCGGATCGGTCGAGTTAGCACGCTTCATGGCATCGACAATGATGTACACCGCGTCATACGTGAACGGAGCGTAGATCTGGATCGGCTGGCCGAAACGCTTCTGGAACTTGGCCGAGAATTCCGCGCCGCCCGCCATCTTTTCGAGCGCCATACCGGCTTCCGAGCAGACGATATTGTCGGTTGCATCGCCAGCCAGTTGCGACAACTGGTCGGTACAGACACCGTCGCCAGCCAGCACCTTGGCACGCAGGCCGAGTTGCTTGGCTTGCTTGGCGAACGGGCCGCCGGTTGCGTCCATGCCGCCGAACATCACAGCGTCAGGATTTTCGCCCTTGATCTTCGTCAAAATTGCGCGGAAGTCGACAGCCTTGTCGTTGGTCGCATCATGCGACATCACGTTCATGCCGAGCGACTTGGCAGTCTTTTCGAACTCGTTCGCGAGACCCTGGCCGTAAGCGGTCGAGTCATCGACGATCGCGACGCTCTTCAGCTTCAGTTCCTTCGAAGCATAGTTCGCGAGCGCCGGACCTTGTTGTGCATCGGTTGCCACAACGCGATACGTCGTCTTGAAGCCTTGCTGCGTGTACACCGGGTTCGTTGCCGACGGCGAAATCTGCACGATGCCTGCATCGCTATAGATCTTCGATGCCGGGATCGAGGTGCCCGAGTTCAGGTGGCCAACCACGGCAACGACTTTGTCGTCGACGAGCTTTTGCGCCACTTGAGTAGCCGTACGCGGGTCGGCCGCGTCATCTTGCGGATCGAGTTGAAGCGTGATCTTCTGGCCGCCGATCGTCAGACCCTTGGCATTGATTTCTTCAACTGCGAGGCGCGCGCCGTTTTCGTTGTCCTTGCCCAGGTGGGCAATACCGCCGGTCAACGGTGCAACGTGACCGATCTTGACGACTTCGTCGGCCGTAGCGGTTGTTGCCATCGAGGCGAACATTAGCGCTGCAGCGCTGATAGGCAACAGTTTGTGAAGCTTGGTGTTCATGTAAGTCTCCAGTTTCGGTCCCAAAAACAACGGTGTCGCCCTGTGCTCCGTTTCATCACGTTTCGCTCAGCCCCGTGGACGACCACGCCGGATGCATCGTCATGCACTTGGCTCGTACTTCCGCAGGCCGTTTATGACGACCAGCATCCGCACTGCGCGCAAGTGTAGGGTTATCAAATTAATTTGGGGAAGTTTTTTAGGATACTGGTGTGACTACCAATAAGAGATGTGTTGAGAAGCGCTTGAAAGTGTGCTGGTGCAGTGCGCAAAGCTCCTGTTCATGCGGTTCTTCAGCAGATTGACACGTTTGCGCAAGAGGTCGTTCACGGCGCTCTAGAGGCGGCGCTTTAGTTTTACCCGATCATGCAGCTATTGGTCCGTCCATTTGTTTCAAGTCAATTTCGTGGGTTTAGAACTCGGGTAAGCATTGGGGTAAGCACTCGGATTAGCAGTATTAACTAGTCGCGGATTCAAATCCCTGCAAGGCCCTTCAAAGCCTCACGCCGTGCTCCTTGACGGCGGCGGAAATGGCGCAGAAACGTCGCTGAAAACCCTCCGCCACGCGCGTTTCCTACAGCTGCTTTACAGCGCGCGCCCTTGCCAGCAAGGCGCATCGAATGGTGGCACACTCTTCGGCTGCGGTTTATCGCCGTATCGTCTTCCATCATTTCGCGCCACTTATTCAGGCATCAGCCAGGAGCTTCATCATGACCGTGACATCCCGCTGGATCGACATTCCTGCAAACGGCGACACCTTCCAGGGCTATCTCGCGTTGCCCAAAGGCGGCAAAGGCCCGGGCGTCGTCATCATCCAGGAAATCTTCGGCGTGAACTCGCATATCCGCGCCGTGGCCGACCAGTACGCGGCCGATGGTTACGTCGCGCTTGCACCGGACATTTTCTGGCGCGTCCAGCCGCGCGTGGAACTCGGCTACGACGGCGCGGACCGCGAAAAGGCAATGGAAATCTACGGCAAGCTCGACGCATCGAAAGCAGTTGACGATGTCACCGCCAGCGCCGCCGCGCTACGCGCACTGCCGGAAGTCACGGGCAAGGTCGCCGCCGTCGGTTATTGCCTCGGCGGCCGGTTGGCCTATTTGTCCGCTGCGCAAGGTGCGTTCGATATCGCCGTGGCCTACTACGGCGGCGGCATCCAGAACGAGCTCGACCAGGCCGACAAGATCAAGGTGCCGATGCAATTCCACTACGGCGCACTCGATGCCCACATTCCGTCCGACGCGGTCGACTCGGTCAAGCAGCGCTTCGCGGGCAAGGACGCTCAGGTCCACGTGTACCCGGGCGCCGATCACGGCTTCAATTGCACGGATCGCGCATCGTACAATCAAGCAGCGTCGGCATTGGCGCACGGCCGCACACTGACGTTCCTCGGCGAGCATTCGTAACTCGGCGCACTGCTCCGCGGACTGCACGGTTGGCCGCCTGAGAAGACGGGACACAACCGCATCAAAGGAGGGGAATCTTGCAGTCCGAGTATCTCGACTACGACGCGATCGGCCTGGCCGAGCTCGTGCGCAGCGGCCAGGTCAGCGCACGGGAATTGATCGATACGGCCATCGCGCGCGCCGAAGCCGTCAATCCGGCGCTCAACGCCATTGTCCTGAAGGACTATCAGGCGGCTCGCAACCGCGCGAGCCGTGGCGGACGCGATGGCTCCGCCACCCTGGGCCAAGGTCCGCTCGCGGGCGTTCCGTATCTCATCAAAGACCTGGGTGCGCCGGTCGCAGGTTTGCGGATGTCCATGGGCTGCCGCCATTTCCAGCATTTCACGCCCACTGAAGACTCGCCGATCGTCGCGCGCTCGAAGCAGGCCGGGCTCAACATTTTCGGCAAGACCAACACGCCTGAAATCGGCCAGATGCCGTATACCGAGCCCGAGTTGTTCGGCCCGGCGCGCAACCCGTGGGGACTCGACTACACCCCGGGCGGTTCCAGCGGAGGCGCTGCGGCGGCGGTCGCGGGCGGTGTCGTCCCGCTTGCGCACGCGGCGGATGGCGGCGGCTCGATCCGCATCCCGGCGTCGTGTTGCGGGCTCTTCGGCTACAAGCCATCCAACGAAGTCCAGCCGCAGCCGTTGCCCGCACCCGGCGATCTGGCGGTGGATCATGCCGTGTCGCGCAGTGTCCGCGATAGCGCCCTGCTACTCGACCTCACATCGTCCGGGAAATCGAACGCCTTCTTCCGAGCTGTCGGTGAACCGTGCGGGCCGTTGCGCATCGGCTATATGGAAGAGCCGCAGCTTGCGGTGGCGTTATCGGCGGATGTGAAAGCCGCTCTCGACGATGCCGCCAGGCTCGCTGAATCACTGGGTCATCGTGTAGAGCCGGCGTCTTTCGGGCTCGACTTTGACGTCCTCGCCCATGCGTTCCTGGTGATGTGGTCGGTGCTGGCCAAAGAGATCGTGCTGCACGCCGATCGCATCAGCGGCCAGAAGCCGAAGCGCGCTGATTTCGAAATTGCATCGTGGGCGATGGCGCATATTGGCCGCAAGATCGGTGAACGCGATCTGCCGGCCGCACTGGAAACCCAGCGTCAGTTCAAGGCGAAGATGGCTACGTTGATGACGCGATATGACGTGCTGTTGACGCCCACGCTTGCTGCCGCACCGGTCAGGATTGGAGCGAAGCAGCCGACCCAGTTCGAGCGTTTCCAGATGCGCGTGCTCTCGGCCATTCCTATTGAGCCGTTGTTGAAGCGGATGTTGTCGGTGTCTTCCAGGAAGGCATTTGACTGGGCCGGTTGCACAGAGCTTTTCAACTTTACCGGCCAACCGGCGATGTCCGTGCCGCTGTACTGGAACGCCCGCGGCATGCCGATCGGCGTGCAGTTCGCGGGGCGGATCAACGACGATGCCACGTTGTTCCGGCTGGCGGCGCAGCTGGAGGCCGCGAGGCCGTGGTTCGCCCGCCGCCCGGCGTTGATGGCGGCGAGATGAAGGGCTTTTGCCCGATCCGCATCGGCGCAATCTAGTCCGCCCGTTTGGAAAACCGGTAATGCGCGATGCCCCATTCGTTGCCGCCGGCGTACCCGAACAACTCGGCCACCGCCATATAGAACATGCGCCAGCGCTGAAACCAGATACCGGCGTCAGCCACGCCATACGTCTGGACCAGCAGCGGCATCAACTCGCTGCGTGCCGCGTCCAGGTTCGCCAGCCAGTGATTCGCCGTCTTTTCATAATGCGTGCCGCTCACCCACCATCGACGGTCAATGGTGAGATCGTCCTGGAAATGCAGGAGCAGCGCCTCCGACGGCATGGTCCCGCCGGTGAAAAAGTACTTCGACATCCAGTCGCTGCCATCCTTCACTTCGAAGTGATACGCCAGCGTGCGATGCGCGAACACATGCACAAAAAGCTTGCCGTCCTCGCGCATCCATCCAGAAACCTTCTCCAGAAGCAGCCGATAGTTCTTCATGTGCTCGAACATCTCGATCGATAGAACACGATCGAACCCATCGCCGAGCAATGCCGGATCGAATTGATAATCGACGATATTCCCCGTCACCACATTCAGATTCGTGATGCCGCGCTCGGCCGCCTCGCTCTCGATAAACTCGCGCTGCCCCCGCGAATTCGATAAAGCCACGATCTGCGAACGCGGATAATTTTCCGCCAGCCACAACGAGAGCGAACCCCAGCCGCAACCGAGATCGAGGATGCGCTGACCATCGGTGAGTTGCGCGCGGATGGCATATTCCTCGAGCATGGCGCGCTCGGCCTGATCAAGCGTTTCCGTTCCGGTCCGATACAGGCAGCACGAATACTTCAAGTGCTCGCCCAAATGCCCATGAAAAAACGCCGCAGGCATCTCATAGTGCTGCGTGTTCGCGGCTTGCGTTTCGATCGCGATGGGGCTTGCGCGCAGTTCATCGACCAGGCGATTAAAGCGCTTGGAACGCGCTTCGCCATCGTCGATACCCTCATCGCGCAGACGCTGCTTCATCAGCCGGCGCATCCCGAAGCGCACGAGCGAGTCCGGAAGCCGGCCGCGCTCGCACCAGTCGATCAGCCAATTTTCTGTCGGCGCTTCTTTTTCTTGTGGTTCTGACATAACCGCTTGCGATGGCAGATCGCTCATGTGGAAACTCCTCGCTATTATTATTTAAGGATGACGCGGCGGCCATGGAATCAGTGCGCTGGTCGTGCGCATGTAGTCGGCATAGCCCGGGCGTTTTTTAGCCGATTCCGCTTCAACCATGGGTACGCCCGAGACTTTCATCAGCAGCCACGCCATCAGCACGGGCGGCAACAGCATGGCGAAAATCCACGCGCCCACGCCGATTGCAAGCGGGATGTACGCGACCCAATGCACGCACTCGAAGAAGTAGTTCGGGTGCCGTGAATAACGCCATAGGCCTTCGCGGCAGACCTTGCCGCGATTCGACGGGTCTGCCTTGAACACGCGCAACTGATGGTCGGCGAGCGCTTCGCCCGCTATCGAGAGCGCCCAGATCACCGCCGCGAGCGCGACCCAGGCAGCGCCCGGTGGCGTTGCGCGATAGGCCGGCACGAAGAACGCAAGCGATAGCAACATCGAAATCACGACTTGCATCTGGAAGAACCAGAACATGTTCCTGTTGGCGTCGGCGCCCCATTGTTCGCGGAACTTGTGATACCTGGGATCTTCGGCGTGACCGGCATTGCGCTTCCACAGATGCAAACCAAGTCGCATGCCCCAGACGAACCCGCCAATTCCAACGACAACCCGAGTATGCAGATCGCCCCCGGCGAGTACCGCGACCAGCACCGCGATCAGGCCAAGCGACATCGCCCAGATGGGATCGACCATCCCGGCATTCTTCGATTTAAGCTGCCACGCCCAAACCGCCGTGAAAACAGCGATGAGCGCGATAAAAGCGATAACGGCAACGGTGAGCGGCAGCATGAGGTTCTCGATGTCGATTTGTTGTTCGTCGGATATCGGTGGCATCGACTGGAGAGCGATTGCGACTTGGGCTAATTACGCACATTGTCCTCCGGCGGATGCGCGGACCCGAAGTAGCAAAAGCGAGATTGAAGTAATCCAGATGTCGACGTTCAGAGCGAACGTGAGCAGAGGACATTCCCGAAGATAAGCGCAATCACGGGAACGGTGCGTCTTGCGGCGCCCTGTTCCCGGTCAGCCAAGCGCAGAAGTGAAAGCCGAAGCCTCCACTTGCCGCGCAAATCGGCCCAACGGACTGCTAAACCAGCGCTGGTAAGCCTTCCACCAGCAAGAACGCAACTAGCACGCCGAGCAGCGCGCCGAATACGCGTAGTGTGTTTTTCCGGAATTGCGTCGCGCATGGCACAGCACCGAGAAAGAGGATGCCTGCAAGCGCCATCGGGATAATCAGGATGAAGTCGCCGATCGTGAAGTATGTGGTCATACTCGTCTCCCATCACTCGTGCTCAGCGTTCACCTGGCTGCGTGAGACGTCGCACTGTCGATTCGAGTATAGGCCCTTGTTTAAACTTTATTTGTGCCGCTTTCCGCAAACGTTAGCGATCGACTAACGAAACACCATACACGGCGTGGCTTTCGGGTCAGATGTTTTAAGCGGATACGGAAAAACCCTCGTTCAGCGGTACTTACAAAGCTCTTTCATTACGTTCACCTGTGTATCTAAGCGATCAGGCATTCGCGCGGCGCTCCAGCCGGCGCAAGTATTGCGCGCCGCCCAAACCGATTAACAGCAGCACGAATACGAAGCTGCTTACGCCCGGCCAGCCGGCGATAGTCCAGAAGTGCCCGCCCCAGGAACCGAGCACGCTGGAGCCGATGTAATACGCCAGCAGATACAGCGCCGCGGCCTGGCCTTTCGGCCCTTTGGCCAACCAGCCGATCCAGCCGCTTGCGACTGAGTGTCCCGCGAAGAACCCGAACGTCATGCACGCGATGCCGGCAATCACCACGGGCAGCGAACTCGACAGCGTCAACGCCACGCCGAAAATCATAAGCAGCAGAGCGGCAATCAGAACCCGGCCGCGGCCAAATATATCGGCCATTTTTCCGGACCAGGGCGATGCCACCACGCCCGTCAGATACACCACGAAAATCGCGCCAATCTCCGTCTGGCTTAGATCGAACGGTGCCGCGATCAGCCGATACCCAACGTAGTTATAAAGCGTCACAAAGCTGCCCATGAGCACGAAACCCATCAGGATTACGCATCGCAGGCCGCGATTTTTCAAATGTCCCGCCAGCGCGATCCGATGATGGCGAAAGCCCATCCCGGTGCGCGGCACGAATCGTCGCGATGGCGGCAAGAGCCCACGAAACGCCAGCGTGGCGAGCAGCCCCAGCACTCCAATTGCGCCGATAGCCACGCGCCACGAGAAAAAGTCCGCGAGAATCCCGCTGATCACCCGCCCGGCCATTCCGCCGATTGCCGTGCCGCCGACGTAGAGTCCCATCGCGAGGCCGAGGCCGTCGGGATGCACTTCCTCGGCAAGATAGGCCATGGCGACGGCCGGCACGCCACCCAGCGCGAGTCCTTCGAGCGCACGCACGAACAACAGCGCGTGCCAGCTCGGCAGAAACGCAACGGTGATCGTCAGCAGCGCAGAAACCGTCAGCGACAACGTCATCAATCGATGCCGGCTCCAGCCCTCTGAAAGAAAGCCGGCGATAAAAATCGCGATGGCGAGCGAAGCCGTCGTCACCGATACCGACAGCGCACTTTCCGCGGGACTCACGCCGAACGTCTTGGTGAACTCCGGAAGGAGCGGCTGCACACAGTAGAGCAGCGAGAAGGTGGCGTAGCCTGCAAATAGCAAGGCAATCGCCGCGTGCCAGTAAGCACGTGATCCACGTTCGAGGTACGGCAAGGAATCGGGGCTAAGCGAGGACGACGAAGCTGAGCGGGACGACGCCGGCGATGAAGTCACAAGTGGATCTCCGGTGGCGAAGGTCCTAACCATACCTTGATCGTCAGGGTTTTGCCGGACATCGAGTCGAGCGTTTCACGCCGGACGTTCCACGCCGGAGCGCTTTCAATCAACTTTCGGAAAGCCGTTGAAATGCAAATACGTTGTTTCGATGCGATGCAAGTTTTCGCCCCGCGCGAATTGATGCGCTAAAGTAGAACATCGTTTCAGCCGAAATCATCGGTACAGGACTGCAGTTTGCAGGCATTCGAGGAATTCACGCGCGGCACTTCAGTTTCGTGCACAGGGCGCTACGCACCTGTGCTTCATGCAGAACCGACCGGCACGCGCACTGTTTTGCCGGCACACCTCGGGGAGTCATCATGCAAATTGGTTCAATCGTTCGCTCCGTCCATATCGCGGTGCCACAAGGCGCACGCGGGATCGTCATGCGGATTCTCGGCGACATGGCGATGGTCGCCTGGTACGCCGATGAACCCGGCACGTCGGAGCTGCTAAACACGGAACCGTTCTTCCTCGAAGATCTGATCGATACAGGTGAACTCGTCCGCCCGTCCAACGCGCTCATACATTAAGGAATCAGCGCGTTTCAGAACGTTGTTTCGCTGTATCCGCGCATCGCTGATGCTTCCCCCCGCGATGCGCGTCACAATGCAGGGATGAACTCGAACCATTCCGATGCATCGCGCGCGTCCGCAGACAGCCTTTCCCTCTCCGGCGACGACGCTAATCTCCCGCCTCCGCCTTTCGCCGATCTCACGCCCGAGCGTGTGCTCGATGCACTCGACAGCGTCCTGATCCCGCTTGGCGAGCGCACCGACGGCGGCATGCTCGCGCTCAACAGCTATGAGAACCGTGTATATCAAGTGGGCATGGAAGATGGGCCGCCGATGGTCGCGAAGTTCTACCGGCCTCTGCGCTGGTCCGACGACGCCATTCTCGAAGAGCACGCTTTCGTTTCGACGCTTTACGAACGCGAAATCCCGGCGGTACCGGCTCGCGTGCTGAATGGCGCCACGCTGCATACCTTCGAGGGTTTCCGGTTCTCCATCTTCGAACGGCGCGGAGGACGTGCGCCGGACATCGATCGGCCGGAGACGCTGGAATGGCTGGGGCGCTTTATCGGACGGATTCACGCGGTCGGGCAGATCAAGCCCTACGTGGAACGGCCGGCGCTCGATATCCAGACCTTTGGATACGAACCGCGCGAGTTTTTGCTGACGCACGGATTTGTGCCGAAGGACGTGCGGGAAGCGTATGAAACCGTGGTGAAGATGGCGCTGGAAGGTGTCGAGCGATGCTACGAACGCGCCGGCGATGTCAAAAGCATCCGGTTGCACGGCGATTGTCATCCAAGCAACGTGTTGTGGACGGATGCGGGTCCCCATTTCGTCGATTTCGACGATAGCCGCATGGCGCCCGCGATCCAGGATTTGTGGCTGTTGCTGCCGGGCGATCGCCCGGAGGCGTCGCGTGCGCTGGGCGATTTGCTGGCGGGATACGAAGATTTCTGCGATTTCGAGCCGCGCGAGCTGCATCTGGTCGAAGCGCTGCGCACGCTGCGGTTGATTCACTACGCGGCGTGGCTGGCGCGTCGCTGGAATGATCCCGCGTTTCCCGCCGCGTTTCCGTGGTTCAACACCCAGCGCTATTGGGAAGACCGGATTCTGGAGTTACGCGAGCAGGTCGGCGCGATGGAAGAAGGGCCGCTCTGGCCGGTTTGACGGTTTCTCGGCGAGTGGTTCGCCGATGCTTCTTGGCGCCGCCGGCGCCCCCCTCCTGCGCCGGCCGCCCGACACGACTATTGAAGATTTGCAATGTTCGTGTAATGATAACAATTCTCATTTGAAAGCTTTATCCCGCCGATACGCTTATTGGCGGTTTGATGGCCGTCTCGATGAGAAATCCATCCGCAGCATCCCCTTATTCGCTATGCCCTCTGGAGAGACGCGTGAACGCGCCTGAAACTTTTGAACCCGCGTCCAACGTGACCACGATGCCGTACGCGCCGCGCGGCGCCCGCCTTATCGACGACGCTGAGCAGTTCATGCGCAAACAACGCTCGCGCCGCGCAACCTTCATCAAATGGCTGCGCAAGGTGCATGGCTGGGTCGGTTTGTGGGGCGCCGTGCTGGGGTTGCTGTTCGGGACGACGGGTTTCCTGCTGAATCATCGCGCCGGTCCGCTCAAGATTTCGAGCGGAGAACCACAGGTTTCTCAGATGCAAATGGCTGTGCCCGCGCATGGCCTAAAGTCGCCGATGGAACTCGGCAAGTGGCTCAAGCAGGAACTCAAGCTCGACGGGAATATCGGCCGGCCGAAACGCGAGTCCGCGCACGCGGTGGGCTGGGGCGATCAGAAGACCATGCAGCCCGAGTTGTGGACGGTCGCGGTGGCGTCGCCGGGCGGGTCGGTATCGGCGGAATACTGGGTGGGGAACGGGTTCGTATCGGTGAAACGCACCGAGAACAGCTTTCTCGCGACCATGAGCAATTTGCACAGAGGCGTGGGGTTGAGCGTGGGTTGGGTGCTGCTCATCGATACGCTCGCAGGCAGCATTATTTTGCTGTCGCTGACAGGCGTGCTGCTGTGGACCGAGTTGAATAAACGCAAGACGGTGGGCGCGGTGATTGTGATCGCATCGATTGTCGCGATGGTTTTCCTGGGGTTGATGTGACGGTATCGCCGCCTGCGTATGCTGCGGTTTAAACAACAAACCCCGCTACAAAATGCGGGGTTTGTTTTTTTGATTTTGCGCATCCTGCGCGGCGCGTGAATTGAACCTCTTTGCGATCCGCAAAAGCAAACAAAACGAAACGATCTCAGTCCACGCAGCATGTACCATCAAGGCTTCAATCGTGGCTCAACTATTTCGCATCACTAATTTTTACAATTGCTCATGTCTAACCACCACATACTCATTTGCCTGCCCACCTACAGCGAAGAAGTGCACGTCAATTTCGCCTTTTCGCTAATGGACCTCACGCGCGCATTAACAGATTCCGGATCGAGCTACGAAATGTTGCACGTTGCATCGTCGCAAATCGTTCGGGCGCGAAACTTCTTCGCCAACTATTTCCTGGATCATCCTAAATTCACGCACCTGCTTTTCCTCGATACCGACATGAAGTTTCCCGCCGAAGCCGTCATCAAGCTTCTGGCCGCGAACAAAACGCTCACGGGCCTCGCCTATCCGTTCAGACGTTTCAATCTGGATCGCTCGATAGATCCCGCCGATTCCGGCCTCACCATGCGTCAATGGCTGGAAAAGCATGCCGACTACACGTTTGCGCCCGTTACGAATGCGGACGGAGATCTCGATTTCGTGAATGGATTTGCCGAAGCACGGCATATTGGCACCGGCGTTTTCCTGGCGCAACGCGAAGCGTTCGAGGTGACGAAACCCTTTACGGAGTGCTACTCGCCGCCGAAACAATATGCATCGATGATACCTAGTGTCCTGAGTTGGAAGTTCATGGAATTTATTGATCATTGCGTTGTCCGTCGTATAGTTGGTTCGATACGGCGGAGGCGCGATGAGAGGTCGACCGAAAGCGGAGTTGGTGTTGAGTGAATCGGAACGTGAGCAGTTGCAGGCCTGGTCGCGTCGGCGCAAGACAGCTCAGGCGCTCGCCTTGCGCTCGCGCATCGTTCTGAGTTGCGCCAGTGGCACCACCAACAGAGTCGTAGCCGAGGTGCTTGGCGTGACACCGCAGACGGTAACGAAATGGCGTGCGCGCTTTCTCAACCAGCGACTTGATGGGCTGCTCGATGCACCCCGACCCGGTGCGCCACGCACCATTGATGATGCTCGGGTCGATGCACTCATTGCCAAGACACTGGAAGAACAACCGACCAAAGCGACACATTGGAGCACGCGCACCATGGCGCGTGAAAGTGGTCTGTCGCAGACGGCGGTGAGTCGGATCTGGCGTGCGTTTGGCCTGCAGCCTCATCGTCAGGAAACCTTCAAACTGTCGACTGATCCGCAGTTCGTTGCCAAGACGCGTGACATCGTCGGTTTGTATCTCGATCCGCCGACCAAGGCCATGGTGTTGTGTGTGGACGAGAAGAGCCAGATTCAAGCACTGGACCGGACTCAACCGATTCTGCCGTTGGCCCCCGGCATAGCCGAGCGCCGTACGCACGATTACGAACGCCATGGCACCACGACGCTGTTCGCGGCCCTGGATATAGCTACGGGAGAAGTCATCGGCCAATTGCATCGGCGTCATCGCGGCACTGAGTTCCTGAAGTTCCTGCGTACGATCGAAGCCAACGTTCCCCCTCAATTGGACGTGCATCTGGTGATGGACAACTACGGGACTCACAAGACACCGACCGTGCGCGCCTGGTTCGCTCGTCATCCGCGTTTTCATATCCATTTCACTCCAACATCGGCTTCTTGGCTTAATCAAGTGGAGCGCTGGTTTGCCACGTTGACTGAAAAACAAATCCGGCGTGGCACCCATCGTTCAACACGCCAGTTGGAAGACGCGATTCGCCACTATCTCGACATCTACAACGCTGAGCCGCAGCCCTTCATGTGGACAAAATCTGCTGACGACATCATGGCAAGCATCGAACGATTTTGTCTGCGAATCTCTAACTCAGGACACTAGCGGCAAGTTCTACGGTTTCTTCGAAACCATCGAAGAAGACGGCGTCTATCTGGGCGAAGACGTGTCGTTCTGCATGCGTGCGCGCCAGGCAGGAATATCGATATGGGCGCTGATTGACCAGACGGTGGTTCATTACGGGGCATCGGAGGTATCGGGTCAATACCTCCAGTCCATGCGACTCAACGGCAAAGTGACTTGAGAACGACGTGCCGCGCTTATCGTCCAAGCGCGGCGACACCAAACACCCCTCTTAAATCCCGCAAACCTCGCCGGTCCCTTCAAGTTCACGCGCCGCCTTCGCCCCTTCAACCTGCAGAATAGTCGGCAAGGAAACCCCGTTCTTCGCCGCCGTCACTTCAGCGAGAATCGAAACGGCAATTTCGGGCGGGGTTCTACTGCCGATATAAATCCCCACCGGCCCATGCAGGCGCGACAACTCGGCATCGGAGAGATCGAACTCTTTCAGCCTTTCCCTGCGCGCCGCGTTGTTCTTCCGCGATCCCAATGCGCCAACATAAAACGCCGGCGTCTTCAACGCTTCCATCAACGCCAGGTCGTCGAGCTTCGGGTCGTGCGTCAACGCAATCACCGCGCAACGCTCATCCAGTTTCATTTCCATCACGGTATCGTCGGGCATGGTGCGCACGATTTTCGTACCGGCCACATCCCACTCGTCGGTGTACTCCTCGCGCGGATCGCAGACCGTCACGTGGTAATCCAGCCCGACCGCGATACTGCATAAATACCGCGACAACTGCCCCGCCCCGATCACGAGCATCCGATACCGCGGTCCGTGAATAGTCGAGAGGGTGGTTTCATCGAACGTCACGCCATCGGTTGCTTGCGCCGGTTCGAGCTTGACCGCGCCGCTGGTCATATCGAGCGTACGTGTCACCAGCCGTCCGGCGAGAACGGCATCGCACAACTCAGCAATGCCGCTCGCCATCGACAACGGTTCAAGCACCAGTTGAATCGTCCCGCCGCAAGGCAGTCCGAACCGATGCGCCTCCTCCGCCGAGATGCCGTATTTCACGCTCTCGGGCTTCGTCTGCTCGATGCCGCGTTGCCTGACGCGTTCGATCAAATCGTCTTCAATGCAGCCGCCCGACACCGATCCCATCACCGCGCCGTCATCGCGCACGGCGAGCATCGCGCCTTCTGGCCGAGGCGACGAGCCCCACGTCTTGACTACAGTCACCAGCAACACGCGATGCCCCCGTTCGAGCCATCGCGCGCTGTTTCTCAGGACTTCGAGATCCACGCTGTCCATGATCTTTTCCTCTTCTTCTCTACACCTTCACCGTCCACCGAGTCGGACTCACCCTCGGGTTCATCGCCCTGTGTCAACTGCGCACTGAAACGCTTGAAAAATTCCCCGGCAATCTTTCTGGCCGCGCCGTCCACCAGCCGCGAGCCGATTTGCGCAAGCTTGCCGCCCACTTGCGCGTTCGCCGTATAAGTCAACGTGGTCGAATCCGCATTGTCGCCCGGTTCCAGGTTCACCTTCGCCTGCCCCTTGCCGAAACCGGCCGTCCCGCCTTGCCCCTCGAACACGATGGTGTACGTGTGCGGCGCGTCGATGTCCACCAAATTCATGCGCCCTTTGAATTTCGCTTTCACAGGTCCAACCGACGCCGTCATTGCCACCGCATACGCGTTTTCGCCATCGGCTTCTATGCTTTCGCAACCTGGAATGCACGCGCGCAGGATTTCAGTATCGTTCAACGCTTCCCAAGCGACATTCTGCGGCACAGGCAGATGATGCGTTTCGGTCAGTTCCATGACGTGTCTCCGGCTGATTTCCGGTCCGCCCGACGCGTCACCGCCGCCAGCTCCCGGCCGACAGCGTTCAGGCTGTCGAGATTGTGAGCCGCAAGCATCGCATCGACATGCGGCAGGATCGCCCGCACGCCCCGTGCGCGCGGGGTGAATTCGGTGTATCGAAGCAACGGATTGAGCCACACCAGCCGATGCGCAAAGCGCCTCAGGCGCAGCATTTCGGTTTCGAGGACATCGATTGCTTCGTGATCGAGCCCGTCCGTCACGAACAAAACCGTTGCGCGCCCGTTGAGCACCCGTCGCGCCCAGCGCCGGTTGAATTCAGCCAGCGCCGCGCCGATCCGCGTGCCGCCCGACCAGTCGACCACCTGATCGGAGATCGCGGCAATCGCGACGTCGGGATCACGTTCACGTAACGCCCGCGTGGCGTTGGTCAGGCGCGTGCCGAACAGGAAAACCTGCAGGCGCTCGCGCGATTGCAGCAAGGCATGGCAGAAGTAAAGCACAGCGCGGGAATACGCGCTCATCGACCCGGAAATGTCGAGCAGCAGGACAAGCGGCGGCCGGCGCTCGACCACTTTCTTGTATTTCCACGTGGTCCAATCGCCGCCCGAGCGCACAGCGCTGCGGGCGCTGGCGCGTAGATCCGCATGCGTGCCGTGCGATGCCGTTTTCAAACGCCGGGTCGGCTCCGTGGCGAGCGGCATTCTGTGCGAACGAATTTGATGTCGAAGCGCGCGCCATTCATCGGACGTAAGCGTGTCGAAATCGCGATGGCTCAGGCGTTCCTGCGCGCTGAATGTAATGCGCGCGTGGAGATGTTCAACAGTGTCCGGCGGGTTGTTTGCCGCCTTCAATGCAGCCGCGCGTGCGGCGAGGGCATCGGCGAGACGGTTGTTACGCTTGGGCGGCGGCACGCCGTTCGTCACTTTCGGCAGTAAAAGCGCGCGCAGTTTCCCTTCCCAATCGGGATCGCGCCAGAAAATATCAAAGGCTTGATGGAAAAGGTCGCGCTCGTCGGGCGCATGAACAAGTAGCGCAGCGAGCGCGGCGCGGACATCGTCGCGACGGGTGATATCGATCCAGCGCAGCGCTTCGAGCGCATCCACGCTGTGCGCGGGGGACATCGCCAAGCCCGCGCCGCGCAGCAATCGCACAAAATGCACAACGTTGTGGGCGAGCGTTGGCGTCGACATGTTCATTCAGGCCGGCGCGGCGAGGCACTGCGCGATCTCGGCGGCGTCCACGCGGGCGAGATCGTCCTGGTACTTCAGAAGCACGCCTAATGTGTCCTGCACCGATTGCGGATCGAGTTCACTGACCGAAAGCGCCGCCAGCGCCCGGCACCAGTCGATGGTCTCCGCCACGCCCGGCGCCTTGAACAAATCGAGCGTCCTCAGCCGATGCACAAACGCCACCGCTCGCGCCTGCAAATCCGCGCCGGCTTCGGGCGCGCGTGCAGCCACAATCTGCAGTTCCACGTCGCGCGCCGGATAGCCGATCCATTGATATAAACAGCGTCGCTTGAGCGCATCGTGGACCTCGCGAGTGCGATTCGATGTCATCACGACCAGCGGCGGCCGTTCGGCGCGCACGGTTCCGTATTCGGGAATCGATACCTGGAAATCCGACAGCAACTCGAGCAGGAAAGCTTCGAACGGTTCATCGGCGCGATCGATTTCATCGATTAACAGAACGCGTTGAGCGCCCGGATTCGAGGGGTCGGGCATGAGCGCTTGCAACAGCGGACGCTTGAGGAGGAACTCGCTTTTATAGAGCGAGTCGTTCGATGGTTGTTCGCCCGCCGCCTCGGCAAGCCGCAGCGCCATGATCTGGCGCGGATAGTCCCATTCGTAGAGTGCGCTGGCGGTGTCGAGTCCTTCGTAGCATTGCAGCCGCAGCATTTGCGTGCCGAGCATGCCGGCCGCCGCTTTTGCCAGTTCAGTCTTGCCAACCCCCGGCTCACCTTCCAGGAATAGCGGGCGCTGCATTTTCAACGCGAGGAAAAGCCCCGTCGCAAGTTCGCGGCTGGCGAAGTATTGCTGTCCGCTCAGGGCGGTGAGCGTTTCGTCGATCGAGGCTGGATCCATAAGATTCCTGGGTCTGGGTAGCTCAACGTTTGTTTCGCTCGCGCCGGGAGAACCCCAGCCCGTTCATCGGCGCGAGCAAAAAACCGAGGTGAACGAGAAGCTAGAACGCATTGGCCCTATCGACCGCCCTTCCGGCAAGTATCGGGATCAAATGCGCCCGATACTCGGCACTCGCGTGCATATCCTCGTTGAGGGTATCGGCGGAAATCGACGTGCTGCGCGCCGACGCAACAGAGAAATCCTTCGATAACGCATCCTCAAGCGCCGACGCACGAAACACTGACGCTGCCGCGCCCGTGATCGCCACTCGCACGCCACCCGCATGCTTCGCGACGAACACGCCGACCAGTGCAAAGTGCGACGCAGGATTGCGAAACTTCTCGTACCCGGCCCGCTCGGCGATCGGAAATTCAACCGATGTAATCAGCTCATCCGGCTCCAAAGCCGTCTCATACATGCCGAGGAAGAAGTCATCGGCGGTGATGCGCCGTCTATCGGTCACGATCGTCGCGTTCAACGCCAACACTGCCGCCGGATAACACGCTGCCGGATCATCGTTGGCAAGCGAGCCGCCGATCGTCCCGCGTTCCCGAACCTGCCGGTCGCCAATATGACCGGCAAGGTCCGCCAACCCCGGCAGCGCGCGCTGCACCTCCGGGTTCGCGGCAACCTGCGCATGACAAACCGCGCCGCCAATCGTCACCTTGTCACCCGTCACGGTGATGTCCTTCATCGTGCCAATGCGCGTCACATCCACCAGCGCCGACGGCTGCGCAAGCCGCAAGCGCATGGTCGGCAGCAAGCTCTGGCCGCCCGAGAGATATTTGGCGTCATCGTGCTGCTTGAGAAACGCCACCGCTGCGTCGGACTTGTCGGGCCGTTGATAGTCGAATGAGTACATGTCGAAGTCCTCTTAAGCGGGAGTCGAAGCGCCGCGAGCGGCCGAAGCATCGGCTGCGGCATGCATCGCGGCCCATACGCGATGCGGCGTGGCAGGCATCTGCAGATCCGTCACGCCGAGCGGCGAAAGTGCGTCGATGATCGCGTTGATCACCGCCGGCGGCGAGCCGATCGCGCCCGCTTCGCCGCAGCCTTTCACGCCCAACGGGTTGTGCACGCACGGCGTGCCTTTCGACGTTTCCACATCGAAGTTCGGCAGGTCGGACGCGTGCGGCATCGCATAGTCCATGAACGAACCGGACATCAGTTGGCCGCTCTCGTTGTCGTACACGGCGCGTTCCAGCATCGCCTGACCAATACCCTGCCCGATCCCGCCATGCACCTGCCCTTCGACGATCATCGGATTGATGATGTTGCCGAAATCATCGACGGCGGTGAACTTCTGGATGCGCGTTTCGCCGGTGTCCTGATCGACCTCCACCTCGCACAAATACGCGCCCGATGGATACGTGAAGTTGCTCGGATCGTAGAACGCGTTTTCGTTGAGACCCGGTTCGAGCTTGTCGAGCGGGAAGTTGTGCGGCACGTAGGCCGCCAGCGATACCTCCGCAAACGCCTTCGTCCGGTCGGTGCCTGCCACGCGGAAAATGCCGTCCTTGAACTCGATATCTTCCGCCGATGCCTCCAGCAAATGCGCGGCGATTTTCTTCGCCTTGTCCTCGATCTTGTCGAGCGCCTTCATGATCGCCGAGCCACCGACCGCGATGGACCGCGAGCCATACGTGCCCATGCCGAACGGAATCCGGCCAGTGTCGCCGTGGACGATCTCGATGTTGTCCATCGATACCCCCAGCCGGTCCGCCACCACTTGCGCGAACGTGGTTTCGTGCCCCTGCCCGTGGCTATGCGAGCCGGTGAACACGGTGACCGAACCCGTGGGATGTACGCGAATTTCGCCGGCTTCGAACAAGCCAGCCCGCGCGCCCAACGCGCCTGCGAGATTCGATGGCGCCAGCCCGCACGCCTCGATATAGCAGGAATAGCCAAGCCCGCGCAGCTTGCCGTTTTTCTTCGATTCCTCGCGTCGTGCGGGGAACCCCTCCACGTCGGCAAGTTCCATCGCCCGGTCGAGCAGCGCCGAGTAATCACCGGAATCGTAGGTCAGGCCGACTGGCGTGGTGTACGGCCATGAACGGATGAAGTTTCGCCGCCGCAATTCCGCAGGATCGATGTTCATCTCGCGCGCCGCCGTCTCCACGATACGTTCCAGCACGTACGTGGCTTCCGGACGCCCCGCGCCGCGATAAGCATCGACGGGAACCGTGTTCGTGAAAACTGCCTTCACCTCTGCGTAGATCGCAGGCGTGGCGTACTGGCCGGCGAGCAGCGTGGCGTAGAGGATGGTCGGGATCGCGGACGCGAAGGTGGATAGATACGCGCCCATGTTCGCCGTCGTGTGCACGCGCAGGCCGAGGAACTTGCCGTCTGGGTCCATCGCGAGTTCGGCTTTGGTGACGTGATCGCGGCCGTGGGCATCGGAGAGAAAAGCTTCCGAGCGCTCGCACGTCCACTTGATCGGCCGCCGGACTTTCTTCGACGCCCACGTCAACGCCACATCTTCCGCATACAGATAGATCTTCGAGCCGAAACCGCCGCCTACATCGGGCGCAATGATCCTCAGTTTCGACTCAGGCAACGACAACACAAACGCCGCCATCAACAACCGCTCGACGTGCGGATTCTGGTTCGCGACGTAGACCGTGTAGCTGTCGTCGGACTTCGAATAACTCGCGTTCACGGCACGCGGTTCGATCGCGTTCGGCACAAGGCGCTGATTCACGATATCCAGCGTGGTCACATGCGCGGCTTTGGCGAAAGCGGCGTCGGTGGCGGCTTTGTCGCCGTGGCCCCAGGTGTAACAGAGGTTGTTCGGCGCTTCATCGTGGACTTGCGGCTGGCCGGGGTCGGCGGCGGTGGCGGTATCGACGACAGCCGGCAGCACGTCGTAGTCCACTTCGATCAACTCGATCGCGTCCTTCGCTTGCTTCACCGATTCCGCGACGATCAACGCCACCTGGTCGCCCACGTGACGCACTTTCGTATGCGCAATCACGGGGTGCGGCGGTTCGTTCATCGGCTTGCCGTCGATGTTGTGGATCAGCCAGCCGCACGGCAATCCGCCGACGCTTTCGCCGGCCATGTCCGCGCCGGTGAAGATCGCGACGACGCCGGGCGCTTCTTTCGCTGCGGTAATGTCGATGCTGCGGATCGTCGCGTGCGCGTGGGGTGAGCGCAGGAAGACGCCGAAGGTTTGGCGGGGAAGGACGACGTCATCGGTGTACTGGCCGTTGCCCGTCAGGAAGCGATAGTCTTCCTTGCGTCTAACGGCAGCGCCGATCATGTGGTGGGTATCGGGTGTATCAGGGGCGTTCATCGCGGACTCCTGTTCAGGCGCGAATCTTCATCGGAAAAGGTGAGTGCGGCTTCGGTGAGGCTTTGCTGGAAGCGCGGACGGCGGCTCAGTGCGCGGCCCTCAGGGCGAGGCCTTCATGGCCTGCGCGCCCTGCACTATGGCTTTCACGATGTTGTGATACCCCGTACATCGACAGAGATTGCCGTCGAGTTGTTCTCGGACATCGGCTTCGGTGAGATCGGGCTTTTGCGCGGCAAGCGACGTCGCGCTCATCACCATGCCGGGCGTACAGAAGCCGCACTGCAGGCCATGGCACTCCTTGAACGCCGCTTGCATGGGATGGAGTTCACCGTCCTTCGCGATTCCCTCGATAGTCGTCACCGACGCCCCGTCCGCCTGCACGGCGAGGATATTGCACGACTTGATCGCGCGGCCATCCAGGTGAACGGTGCACGCGCCGCATTGGGCGGTATCGCAACCTATATGCGTACCCGTGAGACCCAACTCCTCACGGAGAAACTGGACCAGCAGGATGTGGGGTTCGACGGTGGCGGTAACGGCTTTGCCGTTGACCGTCAGACTGATGCTGAGCGCCATGCTTCTGTCTCCTTCGGGGGATAAACAGCCGAAGCTCACTCACCGCTTTTGTTTCACTGACCTTGCGACTTCACGAGTGTGAGTGTCTGGCTGGGTTCGTGTTTATTTGTTGTAGCAATGAGTAAAGCACAAAACGAAAACCGTCGCTATTGGGCTAAAGGCGGGTGGGGACAAAGGATTGCGGGGGTGAGTCTCGCGGAAAGCGGACGTAAAAACGCCGCCTCGATGGGCGGCGTAAGGCTTAAGCGGCTGGGTTCAACCTCCGCGTGTCACTCCACCCCGCGCCCCAGTTTCGAATGCCGGCGCGAATAGCCGAAATAGATCGCCAGCCCGATTGCGAGCCACACCACGAATGCAATCCACGTCACCGCTTGCAGATTCAGCATCAGGAACAGGCAAGCCAGAACCGCCAGCACCGGCACGACCGGCACGCCCGGGCAACGGAACGCACGCGGCAAATCAGGTTGCGTACGACGCAAGATCAGCACCGCAATGGACACCATCGAAAACGCGGCCAGCGTGCCGATATTGATCAACTCCGCCAGCACGTTGAGCGGCACGAGCGCGCCGATCAGCCCGAAGAACAGACCCACGAGCCACGTCGTAAAGAACGGCGTGCCGAATTTCGGATGCACCTTCGACAAACGCGCGGGCAGCAAGCCATCGCGGGACATAGCGTAGATGATGCGGGTCTGGCCATAGCTCATCACCAGGATCACGGTCAGCATGCCGAGCACCGCGCCCAGATCGATGAAACCCGCCACCCACGTTTGCCCCACGACCTGCAGCGCGTACGACACCGGATGCGAGATATTGGCGAACTGCGCCGACGGAACAATCCCCGTCACCACGGCGGCCACCGCTACATAAAGCACGGCGCACACCGCCAATGACGAAATAATGCCGATCGGCAAATCGCGTTTCGGATTCTTCACTTCTTCCGCCGCCGACGACACCGAGTCGAAGCCGATAAACGCAAAGAACATCACGGCCGCCGCCCCGAACACGCCGTTCCAGCCGTTCGGCATGAACGGATGCCAGTTCGCCGGCGTGACGTGGAACACGCCGACGCCGATCACCATCAGCACGACCGTGACCTTGATCGCGACCATTACGTTGTTCACGCGCGCCGATTCCTTGATACCGATCGACAGCAGCGACGTGATCGCCATCATCACAAGAAACGCGGGCAGGTTGAACAGGGTGAAATGCCCGGGCACGGCACCGGGCGCCGCTGTCAGCACCGTAGGCAACCCGATGCCGAAGCCCGACAGCAGCGACTGCAGATAACCCGACCAGCCGACCGACACCGCGGAGGTCGCCAGCCCGTATTCCAGCATCAAATCCCAGCCGATAACCCACGCGGCGAGTTCGCCGAGCGTGGCATACGAATACGTGTAGATGGAGCCGGCGACGGGAATGGTCGATGCAAACTCCGCGTACGCGAGCGCCGCGAGAGCGCACGCAATGGCGGCGAGAATAAACGACACCATCAGCGCCGGACCGGCTTGCACCGCGCCCGTCCCGGTAAGCACGAAGATCCCCGTGCCGATAATCGCGCCGACACCGAGAAACGTCAGATCGAGCGCCCCCAACGTTTTTTTGAGTCCGGCGCGTTGCGCGCCGGCGAGCATGTGCTCGATGCTTTTCTTGCGGAACAGGGACATGAACGGGTGACTCCTCAAACATCGAGCGCAGCGCGCTAAATCGATTGGAAAACCCGCGATTTTATCGGATTGAGGAAGTTAAGCGTCGCGAAACGTTGCACACATTGGAATTTTGACTTCCCGGTGTCAGCGAATTTTTTCCAAAAACGTTTGGAAATTGTGTATCAGGGCGAATTTGAGATCAGATCAGCTTTCGGAAACTGCATCAGTAGTAAAAGCCGCTTTTCAGGGCATCTTGTCGCAACGTTGAATTGCATGACACGATTGGTTGATGGAGCCGTCAAATGAAAAAACCGAAGCACAAGGGCTTCGGTTTTTGTTTTCCAGCACGCGGGCAAGGCGCCGAGCAAAGCTCAACCGACGAAGGCCTTTTCCACGACGTAATGTCCCGGATGATTGTTGCTGCCTTCCTGGAAGCCCATTTCATCGAGGAGCTGACGCGTGTCGCGCAGCATGTGCGGGCTGCCGCAAAGCATGACTCGGTCGTTTTCCACCGAGAACGGCGCCACGTCCAGATCGGCGAACAGCTTCTTCGTTTCGATCAGGTCCGTGATCCGGCCGCGATTGGCAAACTCTTCACGGGTAACCGTCGGGTAATACACCAGCTTTTCCTGGATCAGCTCGCCCAGATGCTCGTGCGCCGGAAGGTGCTCGGTAATGAAGTCCTTGTACGCGAGTTCATCGACGAAACGGCAGGTGTGCGTGAGCACGATCTTGTCGAAACGGTCGTAGACGTCCGGGTCCTTGATGATCGACATGAACGGAGCCAAGCCTGTACCCGTCGACAACAGCCACAGCGTCTTGCCGGGCAGCAGGTTATCGGCGACCAGCGTACCCACCGGCTTCTTGCCGATCAACACCGGATCGCCCACCTTCAAATGCTGAAGACGCGATGTCAGCGGACCATCCTGCACCTTGATGCTCAGAAATTCGAGGTGCTCTTCGTAGTTCGCGCTCGCCAGGCTGTAAGCGCGCAAGAGCGGCTTGCCATCGACTTCGAGGCCAACCATGGTGAACTGGCCGTTTTCGAAACGGAACGCGGAATCGCGCGTGCAAGTGAAGCTGAACAGCGTATCGGTCCAGTGATGGACGCTTAGAACGGTTTGAGGATTAAGGTTGCTCATGGCTTCATGGATAGTGCGGAATCAGGGCGGCGCAGTAGTGCGTTCCGGCGACCCTTGTCTGATCAACTTGGGCTCGATTCCGGCGACAACACCTCGAAGGCGCGACGAAAGCAATGCGTGATGCTAAAGCGGAATTTCCGGCGATATGCGAGAACCGGGTCGAGCGCTGCAAGACCCGCGCGTTCGGAGCGAATGTTCCGCATTCCCCGCTTGCCTCACGCGTAATCCCGTATTTTACCGCACACGCGATTTCGGGGTTCGAAGCGCGTCTTTTTTACGCGCGGCACAGGAATGTTCGACCTATACGCGCGATCCGCGGCCAGGATCGTCTGGACAACGGACCGTATGGCGCGCCAAATCCGATATAAAACTCGATCGGGACGAAGCAAGCGTTGCGGAGTCCGCATGATAGCAACCCGTGCGGGCAGCAAGGCAAAAGCCCTGCTGCCGTCAGGCTGGTTCTGGCGAGGTGAAATGGGACGCGGCGCTGAGATTCCCGTTGGCATCCTTTTCGAAGCGACGTTGTGGCTTCAATCAAGAGCCGAGGGAACGCAGCCCGCGCAGCGCCCCCTCATGCTCGTCAGCGGGGATTCAGATCCGCTGATCCGTCGACGGTTTTTCCCACAGGTTGATCCCGCCTTCCGTCGCGTGCTGATCGATTTCGGCGAGTTCTTCCTTCGAAAACTCCAGGTTCTTCAAGGCGCCGACGTTCTCCGTGACTTGTTCGGGACGGCTCGCGCCGATCAGCACCGACGTCACGCGCCCACCGCGCAATGCCCACGCCAATGCCATTTGCGCGAGGCTTTGGCCGCGCCGCTGCGCGAGCTCGTTGAGCTTGCGCACATGGTCGATATTCTTCTCGCTCAAATGCTCCTGCTTCAGCGACCCGCCGCCGGGCTTGTTGACTCGCGCATCAGCCGGAATGCCGTTCAGGTATTTGCCCGTCAGCAGCCCCTGCGCCAGCGGCGTGAACGCGATACTGCCCGCGCCCACATCGTCGAGCGTATCGAGCAGGTCTTCCTCGATCCACCGGTTCAGCATGTTGTAGGACGGCTGATGAATCAGCAGCGGCACTTTATGCTCGGCCAGCAGCTTCGCCATCTCGCGCGTCTTGGTCGACGAATACGACGAAATGCCCACGTACAACGCCTTGCCCGAATGCACGGCGGTCGCGAGCGCGCCCGCGGTTTCTTCGAGCGGCGTGTCGGCATCGAAACGATGCGAATAGAAGATATCGACGTAATCCAGGCCCATGCGCTGCAGGCTTTGATCAAGCGACGCAAGCACGTATTTCCGCGATCCACCGCCCTGGCCGTACGGCCCCGGCCACATGTCCCAGCCCGCCTTCGACGAAATCAGCAATTCGTCGCGATACGGCCGGAAATCGTCCTTGAACAAGCGCCCGAAATTCGTTTCCGCGCTGCCGTACGGCGGGCCGTAGTTGTTCGCGAGATCGAAGTGCGTAATGCCAAGATCGAACGCGGTGCGCAGGATGTCGCGCTGCGTGGAGATCGGCGTGGTGTCGCCGAAGTTGTGCCAAAGACCCAGCGACAACGCCGGCAACTTCAGGCCGCTCTTGCCGCAGGTGCGGTAAGTCATCTCTGAATAGCGTTCGGAAGCTGCTTCGTAAGCCATGACGGAATCCTCGAATTGGGTGAACGGACAATGGGATGTGCAACTACAGGCAAGCAACAATCGCGCGGGTCATATCGTCTGACCGTCTGACGTTCGCCGAGTCCGCCATGGTAGCGAATCGCGCGAACTCGTGCCGGGCTTGACCTGAAAGACTTCAAGGCTATCCCGATATTCGGGACACGGCCAAATGGCCGACAGGGGAACGATTAGGGAGCGGACCCGGCCCAACCCTGTTCATTCGAACGAGGAGAAGTTTCATGGACCCGCTGGACAAATTACGCCCTGTCTACAATTTCTTGCTGACAGCAGGCGTCACCTACGGCTTCGACATCCTGATGGCCATCTTGATTCTACTGGTCGGCTGGTGGGTATCGAACCGGGTGGCGAACGCGGTGAAACGCGCGCTCGGCCGTACGAACGCGGACGCCACATTCACGCCCGTCATGGCGAGCCTGGTGCAATGGGCGATCCGCGTGGTCGCCATTGTTGCAGCGCTGGGCAAATTCGGCGTCGCGGCGGCCAGCATCCTGACCGTGCTCGGCGCCGCCGGACTGGCCATCGGCCTCGCCTTGCAAGGTACGCTGCAGAACATTGCAGCGGGCTTGATGCTGTTGCTGCTGCGGCCGTTCAAGGTGGGTGACTACATTGAAGGAGCCGGGGCGACGGCCGGAACCGTCAACGAAATTGGCTTGTTCAGCACTCGTCTGACGAAAAGCGACGGCGTCGTCATGTTCGTGCCGAACAGCACGATCTGGGCGAACCCGGTCACCAACTTCACGGCCAACGACCGGCGGCGCGTGGTGCTGAATGTGATCATCCCGGACGATCAAAATATCGAAGAGTCGCTGGCTTCGCTGCATCGGATTGTGGATACCGATCCGCGCATCATCATCGACGACAAGACCAAACCGTGGATCGCCGTCTCCGACTACACCGATACCGGCGTGAAACTGAACGTCGCCGTCTGGACGGCCCGGACCGATTACGCGACCGTGCAGGCCGATTTGCTGCGCCAGATCAAGCCGGGCATCAAGCCAGCCCCGCAGCCACCCGCACCTGGGACGGGCGCTGCGCTGGACGATCCGGCCAAGGCCCAATAAGCTTGCCCTCCGAACATTGAAGAGACTTCCATGACCAAGGCATTTTCCATTGCACTGATCGTAGGCGGCGTCGTGTTGCTGTATTTCGGCGGCCAGTCGTTCCATTCGTTGGGCAACGACGTCTCGCGCTTCTTCACCGGCGCGCCGACGAACAAGACGATCTGGCTGATCGCCGCAGGCGCGGTCGCCATGCTGGCCGGGTTGATCGGCCTGGCGATACCTGGCAAGCGCTGATACTCGCGCGTCTGCTTCAGATAAGCGGCACGTCCACCATCGATGCCGAACGTGTTCCCGGCAAGGGCAAGTTGCTGGCGCCCCGATAGGTGTAGACCAGCGAGAATTTCACCTGATCGGTGAGATTCTTGCCGGCCGAATGCAGCGTGTTGCAGTGGAAGAACACGACGTCGCCGGCATTCAGTTTCGGCGATACCGCGCTGCGAATCAGCACTTCGTTCTCGGGCAGGTCCGAACGGAAGAACTTGGCTTTATCGAAACGTTCGGACGTGAACGGCAACTTGTGCGACATCGGCACGAACCACAACGCGCCGTTTTCGACCGTCTCGTTACCCAGCGCCACCCACGCCGACACCAGGTCATCCCGCTCGAAGTTCCAATAACGCACGTCGCGATGCCAGCCGGTCAGGCTGCCGTAAGCCGGATGTTTCGTCATCACGCAGTTGTGATGCGCGCGCGAAAGCGTTGGCGCCTCGCCGAAATACACCTCCATCCAACCGCGTACATCGGGCGACGTGGCCCAGGCGGCGAATTGCGGATCGCGCCCGTATGCGTCGAGCAGGCGTCGCACGGTATGCCCTCCGGGCGCGTCCTTCGAATTCGGCGCACCCGGATATTGCAGGTCGGCTTCGAACTCCACGGGCGCCGCAGCTTCTGCCAACTGCTGCCGCGCCACGTGGCGCATGGCTTCGCAGCGTTCCGGCGTGACGAGGCCGGGCACCACCACGTAGCCGTTCTCACGCAACGCGCGGACTTGTTCCATCTTTGATTGATTCGGCATATCGACTCACAGGAAAGCAACTGACCGGCTGGCTTCAACGGGCTGCAGACAAGCCGGCTAATTAGGGCGAATACATCGATTGTAAATCGCCCGGAGCGTCCGGCGCTCCGTCCTGCGGGTTTCGCGCTGTTGAACAATCGCTCGAACACCCGTGCGGGAAAATGCCGACTTCCGGCAGTAACATTTCTTCTATAACCTGCCGTCGTGCATTGAGAGAGCCCATCGAAAATCGCTTTCGATGAAAATCTATTAAATAAGTGCGCGCTTCAGGCTCGCAACTTTTATTGTGTTCAATCGATCAAACTGTTGAACGCTTTTTTTGATCCGACTAATGTCGGGTTGCAGCCATTGCGAACCCGAGCCTGTGGAATCCATGAATATCCGTTTCACGAATCGTCTCACCCGTGCCGCCGTCCGCGCTGCACGCCCTGCCGGACGTAGCGTCGTGCGGGCCTTACGCCATCATTCCGCGCGCACTCAATTGCTCGCGGGACAATTCAGGAATACCCACCCCGTCGATGGTATTCGTTCCTGGTTTCACGGATTTTTTTCGAATCTGCGATTAAGGGCGGCATCGCGACAGGCCGCATTTAAAGCGTTATTGCGAAAACCAACGCAATTACGCGCGCCTGTGGCTAAATTGAAATTGGCGCCTGGTGTGATTAATACGAAAAGCCGTCGTCCGCGCAGGCTTTCCACCAGCGACGGATGGTTTGCGTTTGCAGCCCGCTGATTATTCCTGAAGACGCAAAGCCTTGGTCTTAGCTCGGTTGTCCTCACGCGTGCGCGGTTTTGCCGCTTCGAGCGCGCGAGAGGCACCCACAGCGCCATCATAGAAAAAGCCCGCTGAGCGTCACGCTCAGCGGGCTTTTTTACACACTCAAACGAGACCTTCAGGCCGTTTCAACAACCGGTTCCGTTCCAGCGGCTTCCGCCAGCAGCAGTGCCTTGTCCGTGGCTTCCCACGTGAATTCCGGCTCTTCACGGCCAAAGTGGCCATACGCAGCCGACTTCTCATAGATAGGACGCAGCAGGTCGAGCATCTGGATGATGCCCTTCGGACGCAGGTCGAAATGCTCAAGCACGAGCTCCTGGATCCTTTCATCCGACACGCGGCCCGTGCCGAACGTGTTGACCATGACCGAAGTCGGGCGTGCCACGCCGATCGCGTAGGACACCTGGATCAGGCATCGCGAAGCCAATCCTGCCGCGACAATGTTCTTCGCGACATAACGGCCTGCATACGCTGCGGAGCGATCGACCTTCGACGGGTCCTTGCCCGAGAACGCGCCGCCGCCATGAGGCGCCGCGCCACCGTAGGTGTCGACGATGATCTTGCGACCCGTCAATCCGCAATCGCCTTGCGGACCGCCGATCACGAAACGTCCGGTCGGGTTCACCAGGAACTTGATGTCGCCCTTGATCAGCTCGGCCGGCAGCACCGGCTTGATGACTTCTTCGATCACGGCTTCACGCAGCGCTTTCAGTTCGATGTCCGGTGCATGTTGCGTGGAGAGCACGACGGTGTCGATGCTGTGCGCCTTGCCATCGACATAACGCACGGTCACCTGGGACTTCGCGTCCGGACGCAGCCAGTTCAGGCGGCCGTCGCGACGCAGATTCGCCTGACGCTCAACCAGCCGGTGTGCCAGGTGAATGGGCAGCGGCATCAGTTCGGGCGTTTCGTCGCATGCGTAGCCGAACATCAGGCCTTGGTCGCCGGCGCCCTGATCGAGGTTGTCGTCATGAGCGGCGTCCACGCCTTGCGCGATGTCGCGCGATTGTTTGTCGTACGCGACGAGCACTGCGCAGCCGCGATAGTCGATGCCGTATTCCGTGTTGTCGTAACCGATACGCTTGATGGTGTCACGCGCGACCTGGATGTAGTCGACGTTAGCCTGCGTGGTGATTTCGCCCGCCAGAACGACCAGACCCGTGTTGCAAAGGGTTTCTGCCGCGACGCGCGAATACTTGTCCTGCGCCAGGATGGCGTCGAGGATGGCGTCGGAGATCTGGTCGGCTACCTTGTCCGGGTGGCCTTCGGAGACGGATTCAGAGGTAAAGAAGTAATTATTTGACACGCTTCAGACTCCATTTGAGTACGGGTAAGTTGCTCACGTAGCCGACTTCGTCTGGAGTCTGAAGCGGCGACGCTTTAGCGGAAAACATGGTCCGGAAAGCACCGTTAAGCGCTGTCTGGCTTCGCCCCGCAAGTTGTCCATTAACTCGGCGAAGGTTTTATTATAGCGGCTTCTCACTTTTGTCACAGAGCCGAACGTTTGCTGCCCGCCCAGATAGACCCTCACCCCCGCCATGCCCGGAACGCTCCCCGGCAAAATCGAATTCCGAACTTCCGGACCCATGGGAGCGTCACATGTTAGGTCGCATTGGCGTCGCCCTCGCAGTGGGCTTCCTGAAACTGCTTGCCCTCATTCCCTACGGCATCACCGCCCGTTTCGGCGACGGTCTCGGCTGGCTGCTTTATCAAGTCCCGAGCCACAGGAAACGGATCGTGCATATCAACCTCGGCCTGTGTTTTCCCGAGTGGACGCCCGAGCGCCGGGAAGAAGTCGCCCAGAAACACTTCCGGCACGCGATCCGCAGTTACGTGGAGCGCAGCGTGCAATGGTTCGGCTCGGCGGAGAAACTCACCAAGCTGATCCAGGTGGACAGTGAAGTCGACCTCCTCGATCCCGACATGCCGCCCACGTTGCTGCTCGGCTTTCACTTCGTCGCGATCGAGGCGGCTTCAGTGTGGATCAACTACTCGCTGCACCGGACGTGCGGTTCGCTGTATCAGCCGATGTCGAACAAGGCGCTCGACGAAATAGCCAAGAAGCAGCGTGGCCGTTTCGACGCCGAAATGGCGAGCCGCGCCGACAGCGCGCGCATCGTGTTGCGCTGGTTGCGGGACCGCAAGCCCGTCATGCTCGGCGCCGACATGGACTACGGCATGCGCAACTCCACCTTCGTGCCGTTCTTCGGCGTGCAAGCATGCACATTGACGGCGGTCGGCCGCCTGGCCAAGACCGGGCACGCGCAAATCATGCCGTTCGTGGGCGAAGTGCTGCCGAACTACAAGGGTTACCGGCTGCGGGTCTTCAAGCCCTGGGACAACTACCCGACCGGCGACGACGCAGCCGACGCCCGCCGCATGAACGCATTTCTCGAAGAGCAGGTCCGGCTGATGCCCGAGCAGTATTACTGGGTGCACAAGCGCTTCAAGACGAGACCGCCGGGCGAGCCGGGCTTTTATTGACGGGCTGGTACCAGTCTCCGTGAAATAACGAGCGAGTGTTGCACGAGATCGGGCTCATCCCCCATTCGGTCTAGTGCATGCCCTTGCTGCGCGTCACTTACAATAGCGGCATGAAACTCGAATTCACCAAAATGCAGGGCGCGGGCAACGACTTTGTCGTGCTCGACGGCTATTCCAAACCGCTCTCGCTGAACGGAGCCCAGGTGCGCGCGCTCGCGGACCGGCACTTCGGCGTCGGCGCGGATCAGTTGCTGCTGGTCGAAAAACCGGACATTGAAGGCGTTGATTTCAAATACCGCATCTTCAATTGCGACGGCGGCGAGGTGGAGCATTGCGGCAACGGCGCGCGCTGCTTCGTGAAGTTCGTGCGCGACCGCGGCCTCACCAGCAAGACGAGCATCCGGGTACAGGTACATCACGGCGTGATCGTACCGACCATGCAGGAGAACGGCGACGTTGCGGTGGACATGGGACGGCCGGAGTTCGAACCTGCTTTGGTGCCCTTCGACGCGGCAGGTTTGCAAGGCCGCACTGAAGGCGCCGACACACTCTGGCCGCTCGACCTACAAGGTGAAACACGCTGGGTCTCGGTGGTATCGATGGGTAATCCGCACGCCGTACAAATTGTGGCCGACGTTGAAAATGCGCCGGTGCTGACCGAGGGGCCAGTGATCGAACATCACGCGCGCTTTCCAAACCGGGTCAACGCGGGATTCATGCAGATCGTGAACCGCGGTGCGGTGAAGCTGCGCGTTTTCGAACGTGGTGCGGGCGAAACGCTGGCGTGTGGTACTGGCGCATGTGCGGCGGTCGCGGCGGGTATCCGGCGCGGCCTGCTCGACTCGCCGGTGCAGGTCCAGACCCACGGCGGCATGCTGACCATTGCCTGGGATGGCGCGCACAACGCCGCAGCCCCGCTCTTCATGGCCGGCCCCGCCACCACCGTATTCGAAGGCCAGATCGAGCTTGATTCCGAACTCGCTCACGCCGACTGACCGTCAGGAACCCCGATGCTCCCCGATACCATGAACGAACGCGAAGTCGCCGACTACCTGATCGCCAATCCTGATTTCTTTGTCGAGCACGCCGAGCTGCTGGCTGCGATCCGCCTGTCCAATCCGCATGGCAAGTCCGCGGTGTCGCTGCAAGAGCGCCAGATGCAAATGCTCCGCGACAAGAACAAGCAGATCGAGCGCCGGTTGGCCGAGCTGTTGCGGTACGGACATGAGAACGACAGCATTGCCGCGAAGTTTCATCGATGGACAATTCGGGTGATGTCCGAGCGCGATCCGCATGCGCTGCCGAAAACCATTCCCGCCGGCCTGTGTGAAATTTTCGAGCTGCCCCAAGCCGCGCTGCGCGTGTGGGATGTCGCGGAGCCGTATGCGCAAGCCGAATTCGCGCGGACCACGAGCGAGGAAGTCCGCTCCTTCACGAGCGGCCTGACGGCGCCGTATTGCGGGCCGAACACCGGCTTCGAGGCGGCCCAATGGCTGACATCGGCGAGTTCGGTTTCGGTGGCGTCGGCTACAACGGATGGTGTCGTCGATACCGCCAACACCACTGAATCCATCGCGCTGCTCGCGCTGCGTGATCCGTCGGCCGGCCCCGAAGCGCCCGCGTTCGGCTTGCTGGTCATGGGTTCGCCCGATCCGCGCCGGTTCCACGAAGGCATGGCCACCGACTTCCTTAAACAGATCGGCACGCTCGCAAGCGCCGCGCTCAGCCGCTTGCTGCCCCACTGACATGACCGGCGATCCGATAACCGCCTATCTGTCGATGCTCGAGCACGAGCGGCGATTATCGGACCACACGTTGCGCGGTTATACGCACGAACTCGACGAGCTGAAGAAGCTGGCCAACGGCCGGGCGCTGGAATCGCTGACCGCGACCGATATGCGCGGCGCCGTAGCGCGCGCTCACGGCGGCGGGTTGTCGGCGCGCTCCATTGCGCATCGGCTATCGGCGTGGCGGGCGTTTTATCGGTGGCTCGCCGAGCAGGTCGAAATGCAGGCCAATCCGGTTGCGACCGTGCGTGCGCCGAAACGCGCGAAGTCCTTGCCCAAGGCGCTTTCCGTCGACGACGCCAACGCGCTGATGGAAGCGCCCCAGCCCGATACGCCTGAGGCGCTGCGAGACCACGCCATACTCGAACTGTTCTATTCGTCCGGCTTGCGGCTCGCCGAACTGGTCGGGCTGGACGTGCATTTCGTGCAATCCGAAGGGTATTTGTCGGCAGGCTGGCTCGACCTCGCCAGCACCGAAGTCAATGTGCTCGGCAAGGGAAACCGGCGGCGGTCGGTGCCCGTGGGCAGCAAGGCGATCACAGCGTTGCGCGCGTGGATTGAAGTGCGCGGGCAATTCGTGAAAGACGATCCGCACGCGCTGTTTCTGTCGGTGCGCGGCAACCGGATGTCGCCGAATGTAGTGCGTGACCGCGTGAAACGCATGGCGTTGCTGGCCGGCGTGCCGTCGAATGTGCATCCGCACGTCTTGCGGCATTCGTTCGCCACGCATGTGCTGCAATCCAGCGGCGACCTTCGGGCGGTGCAGGAACTGCTCGGCCACGCCAGTATTGCGGCCACGCAGGTTTATACGTCGCTCGATTTCCAGCATCTGGCTCGCGTCTACGATCAGACGCATCCACGCGCAAAAAAACGCGACTAAGCCTGCTTGGCCGCAAGCAATAAGATGCGTGCGTGCCGCCGGCGCGCAAGAACGTGGCCGACTCATCGTGAAACCGGCGTAACCGTCAGATTCTCTCGCTGCGAATAGAAACAGAAACAGAAACAAAACCGCAGCCCGAAACCTCCCAGCGTTCACTTCCCCTGACCAGTCAGCGCTTTCACCGAAGACTCGAATGAACACCATTACGCTGAAACCGGCGAAAGAAAAGTCGCTGGCGCGCCGCCACCCCTGGATCTATGCCAACGCGATCGAGCATGTGGAAGGCAAACCCGCGCCGGGTGCAACCGTGCTGATCCGCGCTCACGATGGCCGGTTCATGGCACGCGCGTCATATAGCCCCGTCTCGCAGATTCGCGCCCGCGTCTGGAGTTTCGACGAGAGCGAGCCCATCGATCACGCGTTTTTCAAACGGCGTGTACAACGGGCGATCGCGCACCGGCAAACGATGGTGCGCGACACCGGCGCCACGCGGCTGATTTTCGGCGAGGCGGACGGCCTGCCGGGCTTGATCGTCGATTACTACATCTCGGACGATGAAAGCCAGCGCGGCCAGTTGGTCTGCCAGTTCATGGCGACGGGCGTGGAGCACTGGAAAGAGGCGATCGTGCAGGCGCTGATCGGCGCGACCGGTTGCCCGAACGTCTATGAACGCTCGGACGTGTCGATCCGGCAGAAGGAAGGGCTCGAACAGATCACGGGTGTACTCGCCGGCGATCCGCCCCCGGCAACGCTAATCGCGAACGAAGGCGGGGTGCGGTATCACATCGACGTCGAACGGGGCCATAAAACGGGCTTCTATGTCGATCAACGCGACAATCGCGCGCTTGTCCGCGAATACGCCGGCGACCGGGACGTGCTCAACTGCTTCTGCTACACAGGAGGCTTTTCACTCGCAGCGATGAAAGGCGGTGCAAAACGGGTGGTATCGATCGACTCCTCCGGCGACGCGCTGGCGCTCGCCCAGCAAAACGTCACAGCGAACGGTTTCGATCCGCAACGCGCCGAGTGGCTCGACGCCGACGCGTTCAAGACCTTGCGCCGCTTGCATGAGGAAGGCGAGCGCTTCGACCTGATCGTGCTCGATCCGCCCAAGTTCGCGCCTTCGCGCGAACACGTGGACCGCGCCGCGCGCGCGTACAAGGACATCAACCTGACCGGCTTCAAGCTGTTGCGCCCGGGCGGCCTGCTGTTCACCTACTCGTGCTCGGGCGCCATTGACGCCGATCTGTTCCAGAAGATCGTGGCAGGCGCCGCGGCCGACGCAAAAGTTGACGCCCGTATCCTGAAACGCCTGGGTGCCGGCGTCGATCACCCGCTTTTAACCGCGTTTCCCGAAGGGGAATACCTGAAAGGCCTATTGTTGCAAATCGCGTGATCGCCCATAGTTGAACGCTTCGGACAGCGCGCGTTCAGGGGAGCACAGAGCGTCCGCTTGACAAATATGTTTCAATAATCGACCGACCGCATGTTTTCGGGCGTAGCGCAGGCATCTCAGATCACGCCCGCAGCCCGAAAACATGCCGCACGATCCTTCGACTTTAAAGAACAGGGCGACCATCATGATTCCCGTTACCATCCTGACCGGCTTTCTCGGCAGCGGCAAAACCACGTTGCTCAAGCGCATCCTGAACGACAAGCACGGCATGAAGATCGCCGTGATCGAGAACGAGTTCGGCGAAGAAAATATTGACAACGAGATCCTCGTCCAGGAAACGAACGAGCAGATCATCCAGATGAGCAACGGTTGCATCTGCTGCACGATCCGCGGCGATCTCGCACGGGCGCTCGAAGATCTCGCCGAGCGCAAGAAGGCCGGTACGCTGAACTTCGACCGCGTGGTGATCGAGACAACCGGCCTCGCGAATCCTGGCCCGGTCGCTCAGACGTTCTTCATGGACAACAGCATCGCCGACGAATTCCTGCTCGACGCAATCATCACGCTGGTCGATGCTAAGCACGCCAACCATCAGCTCGACGAACATGAAGTCGTCCAGCGCCAGGTGGGTTTCGCAGACCGGCTGTTCATCACGAAATCCGATCTGGTCGATGCTGCCGCGCTCGACGCACTCAAGCACCGGCTGATCCACATGAACCCGCGCGCCGCGATCAAAGTGGTGAATTTCGGTGAAGCTGACATCAAGGAAATCTTCGATCTGCGCGGCTTCAACCTGAACTCGAAGCTCGAAATCGATCCGGATTTCCTGGCGGAAGACGATCACGCACATGACCACGCCGGGCACGACCATGCGCACGACGACGATCACGACCACGCCACCTGCGGCCACGATCACAGCCACGACCATGAGCATGGCCACGCGCATCACCACCACGCGCATCACGACGACAAGATCAAGTCGTTTGTATTCCGCAGCGACCGCGCCTTCGATCCGAACCGGCTCGAAGATTTCCTCGGCGGCATCCTGCAGATCTACGGCGAACGTCTGCTGCGCTACAAGGGCGTGCTGTATATGAAGGGCGTCGATCGCAAGGTCGTGTTCCAGGGCGTGCATCAGATGATGGGCAGCGATCTTGCCGCGAAATGGCAACCGATCGAAAAGAAGAACAGCAAGATGGTGTTCATTGGCATTGAGCTGCCGCAGGATTTGATCATCGACGGACTGACTGCCTGCCTGGTCTGATCGTAGAACCTGATGAAACTGAGTCACTGAAACACCCGGCGAAACGCGAAGCCCTCGCACGAAGGCTTCGCGCCGCCGCTCGATTCAAAAACCTCCATTTTCGGCACAGTTCTCGCTATTTCTCTCCTGTAGCGCAACCATTGCAGCGCTTCAGCGAGGCTAAAATCGCTGCGCCCTTGGGAGCCGCCGCTTTTTTCGCGATGAACGTCGTTGCAATATGTGTTCACGCACGCCAAGAACCATCGCTTTTTAAACGTCAGCGCGTTATATTTTTGAGATAACGAACGAATGGGGCCGGCGTTTTGCTCTGGTGTAGTAAGCATTTGCGATTCAGTTACAATACAGCCCCACTGGAGAAGCCGGTACGCCGCCAAGCCTTGACTGCAAAGCCCGGCGCAAGGGCTTGCTGAAAAGAGTCTGAAAAGGACTCCCGCCGGCGCCGCGAGCAACGTTTCACCGTTGTATTGCAAACCTGGCGAGAGCGTGGAAGTGAGGAGTAAGGTGCTGTTCCGAACATCGGGCACCGGTCGAATCGCTTGAAAATCAGTACAGATGAAATCGGCCCCGCGTGGCGCCGTCCAGCGCCCGAGAGTCGCAGCCCGTTTAGCGTAGTAAGTGCATGCAGTAATTGTTGGCGAGTATCGCTGAAGTGCGGGTAACCGAACGACAGCGGCGGCGAGCGCGGCGAGCGACCGCGAAGATGGCGAATGACATCGCCCCACATTGAAGAAGCAAGCCAGATGACGACGAAACGATTGTTGACCGAAGACGAAATCCTGAAGATGGCCGACAAGGATTACATGAACGAGGATCAACTCGCGTTCTTCAGGGTCCGGCTGGAACAGTTGCAGGCCGACATTCTCAAGAATGCGGGCCAGACGACGGAAAACCTGCGGGAAACCGTCATCGTTCCGGACCCGGCTGATCGCGCGACGATCGAGGAAGAGCACGCGCTCGAACTGCGCACGCGCGACCGCGAACGCAAGCTGCTGAAGAAAGTGCAGCAGTCGCTGGCGCGTATCGAGTCCGGCGATTACGGCTGGTGCGAAGAAACGGGCGAGCCGATCGGCATTCCCCGCCTGATCGCACGCCCGACGGCGACGCTCTCGCTCGAAGCGCAGGAACGACGCGAACTGCGCCAGAAGCTGTTCGGCGACTGATCGGCCAGAGCAGCGTACGCCGCGGCTCGGGACGCGGCGGGAAACCTGCCGGCCGGGATTTCTATCGAAAACGCTTGAAAGCGCGCTGGAAGCACAAAAGGCACACGAAAGATCGTGTGCCTTTTTGTTTTTGCGCTCCGTTTTTGCATCTGCTCAGGCTTATTCCGCAAGGCTGTCACGTCGAGAACGCTGTCATGTACAAGATGCCGCAAGACGCGCCTTGATAAATTCCGCCGTGCCCTAAAATGAGCTGGACGCGCTCTCGTGGCGCGGACGTGACCAGAGTCCGGTCGAGCGCAACATTGCAGCGCGCCCGGGCTCCTCGCGCTCCCAGGGATTCCCCGGCGGCGCGGCAGCATACCGGTCAACCGGCTGCCGCGCCCACTCCGCTTTCAAAGGAATGCACATGGAACAATTTCACGGCACGACCATCGTCTCCGTACGACGCGGAGATAAGGTCGCCCTCGGTGGCGACGGCCAGGTCACCCTCGGCAATATCGTGATGAAAGGCGGCGCGAAGAAAGTGCGCCGCATCTATGGCGGCAAGGTCCTGGTCGGTTTCGCGGGGGGCACGGCCGACGCGTTTTCGCTCCTCGACCGCTTCGAAGCCAAGCTGGAAAAACACCAGGGCAACCTGACACGCGCCGCCGTCGAGCTCGCGAAGGACTGGCGCACGGACCGCATGCTGCGCCGTCTGGAAGCCATGCTGATTGCCGCCGATGCGCAAACCACGCTCGTCATCACAGGTAACGGCGACGTGCTCGATCCGGAAAACGGCATTTGCGCGATCGGTTCGGGCGGTGCGTATGCGCAGGCCGCGGCGCAGGCGCTTGCTGAAAACACCGAACTCTCGCCACGCGATATCGTCGAAAAGGCACTGACAATCGCGGGCGACATGTGCATTTATACAAATCACAATCGCGTCATCGAGACGATCGAGTAACTCCGCTTTCGCGTATTCGCGAGCACAGGACAAGGACCAACGATGACCACCATGACTCCCGCCGAGATCGTCTCGGAACTCGATAAACACATCATTGGCCAGGGCCGCGCGAAAAAAGCGGTCGCCGTGGCGCTGCGCAACCGGTGGCGCCGTCAGCAAGTCGCCGAGCCGCTGCGCCAGGAAATCACCCCGAAGAACATCCTGATGATCGGACCGACCGGCGTCGGCAAGACAGAAATCGCGCGGCGCCTGGCGAAGCTCGCCGACGCGCCGTTCATCAAGATTGAAGCGACGAAGTTCACCGAAGTCGGCTACGTCGGTCGCGATGTGGACAGCATCGTGCGCGACCTGATCGAAATTTCGGTCAAGCAAACGCGTGAAACCGAGATGCGCAAAGTGCGTTCGCGCGCCATCGATCGCGCCGAGGACCGGATCCTGGACATCCTGCTGCCCAGCGCGCGCCCGGCGGCGGGTTTCGGCACGGCCGAGTTGCAGGACGACAGCGCGAACAGCACGCGCCAGACGTTCCGCAAGCGTCTGCGCGAAGGTCTGCTCGACGACAAGGAAGTGGAGATCGACGTTGAAGGGCCGCAGCCAAGCATGGACATCATGGGGCCGCCGGGCATGGAGGAAATGACCGACCAGATCCGTTCAATGTTCGCGAATATCGGCGGCGGCAAGAAGACGCACCGCAAGGTGAAGGTCAAGGACGCGCTGAAGATGCTCACCGACGAAGAAGCCGGCAAGCTGCTGAACGACGAAGAGGTCAAGACGAAGGCTATTCAGAACGTCGAGCAGAACGGCATCGTGTTCCTGGACGAGATCGACAAGATTGCTTCGCGCAGTGAGACCGGTGGTGCGGAAGTGTCGCGGGCCGGCGTGCAGCGCGACCTGCTGCCGCTCGTGGAAGGCACGACCATCAATACGAAATACGGGATGATCAAGACCGATCACATCCTGTTTATCGCCAGCGGTGCGTTCCATCTGGCCAAGCCGAGCGACCTGATCCCCGAACTGCAAGGGCGTTTCCCAATTCGCGTCGAGCTGGATTCGCTGTCCGTGGAGGATTTCGAATCCATCCTGAATACGACCGATGCCAGTCTCGTGAAGCAATACACGGCGTTGTTGGCAACGGAAGACGTCGAGCTGGCTTTCAGCGCCGACGGTATTCGCCGCATGGCTGAGATTGCGTTTTCAGTGAACGAGAAGACCGAGAATATCGGTGCGCGGCGGCTTTATACCGTGATCGAAAAATTGCTCGAAGAAGTATCGTTTGCGGCGGGCAATCACACGGGTCATCCGGTGAACATCGACGCCGCTTATGTCGATAAAGCGTTGAACGATGTAGCCGAAGACGAAGATTTGTCGCGCTACGTGCTGTAACGCGATTCGAGTTAAAAAAGGGCGGTTCCCGGTTTCAGCGAATAGCTGAAATCGTGAACCGCCCTTTTACGTTCTACATAACATTTATTGCCGCACGGGTTTCTTCGCCAGCTTGCGCTGCAGTGTCCGCCGATGCATGTTCAACGCTCGCGCCGTGGCCGAAATATTGTTGCCGTTCTCGGCCAGCACGCGCTGGATATGCTCCCACTCGAGCCGCGCGACCGACAGCAACGCCGGGTGCTCGATAGCCTCTTCGGCCGTCTGCTCGCTGGCCTGCTCCTGCAACGCGGACAGGATTGTCTCGACGTTCGCCGGCTTGGCCAGATAGTTATCGGCGCCGTCTTTCACGGCCTGAACCGCCGTCGCGATGCTCGCATAACCCGTCAGCACGAGAATCCGCGCATCGGGTTGAAGATCGCGCAAGGGCGCGACGAGCGTCAAACCTGAATCGTGGCCGAGGTGCAGATCGACAGTGATCTGGCCGAACTTCTGCGTGTTCGCCAATCGCAACGCCGTGGCGGCGTCGTGCGCCTGATGCGGCGTATAGCCGCGGCGCGTCAGTCCGCGCGCGAGAATGCCCGAGAAGACCTCGTCGTCGTCGATGACCAAAAAATTTGTATCGCTCATGCTCTTTTCTCCGTAGTGACGGAAGCGGCGATGCCGCCGCGGCCCGTCCTTGCTGCTTTTTCCCGCGATTCGGCGGCGCTCGTGTCGGTGAGACGCAGGATGGCGTGCGTACCGTGCGGACTGGCCGGCGTGAGTTCGATCGACCCGCCAAGCCGCGTTGCCGCCGAAAATGCCAGATACAAGCCGACACCGTGGCCGCCTTGCGTACTGTCAACGGGCATCGCGCCTAGCGAACCCCGCAATGCCGCCGGAATGCCGGGGCCTTGATCGCGGACATCGAATTGAATCACGGGCTCGCCAAGATGCCGGCTCGCCGATGTCTTCAACGTCACCGAATCGCTGCTGGCCCGCGCCGCATTATCCAGCAGAATGGTCAGTATTTGCCCTACCGCGACGGGATCGCTGAGAAACAGCCCCGAGCGCTTGTGCTCCTCCGCTTCATTTTTCGACTCATCCTCCAACTCAATCAACTCGAAACGCACGTGCGGATGGCGCAGCCGCCATTGTTCGACAAACCCATGCAGCCAGTCATCCAGCGGTTGCCGCGGCGCGGGTCCGGTCGCGCGGCTGCGCAGGCGCGCGAGCGCGGACGTGCACAACGTCATTTGCTGCTCGAGGAGTTCGATATCGGCGCAATAAGGGGCGAGATGCGGGTCGTGACGGGCGGAATCGCGTAACTCCTCGCTCAGCATCGCGATGGTCGACAGCGGCGTGCCAATTTCGTGCGCGACCGTCGCCGCCTGGACACCCAGCGCCACGGCGCGCTCGTCGCGCAGAAGCCGCTCCTGGGCATCGGCCAGCGCAAAATCCCGCGCTCGCAGCGCCCGCGACATACGCGCCACGAACCAGCCGATCAACCCCACGCTGACCATGAAGTTCACCCACAACCCAATGCGGAAATATTCGAACAGATTCAGCGGATCTTCCATGTTCAGCGGCACGTAGCTGACCGTCAACAGCGAATAACAGACGACTGCGAACAGTGCGAGCCAAGCCATCAACTGCCACGGCAACACGGCGGAAGCAATCGCCAGCGATGGCAGATACAGCGTGACAAACGGATTCGTGGCGCCGCCGCTCAGGAACAGCAGGGCGGACAACGCGCCGAGATCGACCCAAAGTTGTCCGAACAATTCGAGATTCGTTTCAGGCTGCGCGCGCGCGACGCGTACCCACGTTAGCGCGTTGAAAAATATCTCCAGCGCGACAATGGTCAGCATGCCCGCCAGCGGGAGATGCGCACCGTAAAACGTCTGTACGACGGCGATCGTACCCAATTGACCGATGATCGCAAGACTGCGAAGCCAAAACAGGTGACCGAGATTGACGCGGCCGGTGTTCGTTATTCGATGCATCGCGGTGAATTTCACCTCAAATTTCAGATTAGTCTAATGGATGGACATGGCCGCTTGCCGCACCATCTAGCGTTGTCTCGTACAGGGCGGCCAGGCCGCAAACAAAATGACTAACAGCCCATCCTCCCGCCCCAAGCAGCTTCTCAGCGAAGCGCCGCAAACCGCCGCCGCTCACGACAGCATTATCCCGCGCGCGCTCAACGCTTTCATTGACAACGCTCGTAGCGCGAACGCGCAAGGCAATCAGGTCGAGCGCGCCGTATGGCTGCAGGCCGCCATGATGCTGCAATCCAATCAGGCGGACACAGGGCTCGACCTGGTCGACTCCCTGCTGAAGCAAAACCGCATTGCCGATGGTATTCAGCTCGCGGCTCAACTTGTCGATCGTCATCCGCAGCACGCGCTCGCGCTCTGGCATCTAGGTTATGCGCTCCAGCTCGCCAACCGGCACCCGGACGCCATTCCCTTCTACGAACGCGCCCACGCAATCAATCCTGCGGTCCTGACCCTGCGCAACAACCTGGCGGTCGCGTACGAACTCACGGGCAGTGAAGATAAAGCGCTGACCATGCTTGAAGAAGCCGTCGCCGCGAATGCCGACGATATCGAAGCGTGGACGAACCTGACGCGCGTGTATCCGCGCCACCTGGATCTGGAGCATGCGCTGGCGGCTGGCAAGCGCGCGGTTGAGATCAATCCGTCGAATGCGCTCGCGTTGTCGAACTACAGTCTCGCGTTGAAAGAAGCGCAGCGCTGGCCGGAGGCTACGGAAGCGGCGAAGACCGCCGCTGAAATCTCGCCCGGAATGGCACGTCTTCCGTTCAATCTCTCCATCCTCGATCTCGTGCAGGGCGATTACGCTCGAGGCTGGGCCAATTTCGAAACCCGTTGGAACGGTTCGAACGAACTGCGTAATTGGTACCCCAACTTCGCCATGCCGCGATGGAATGGCGAGCCGCTCCGCGGCAAGACCTTACTGCTTTGGGGCGAGCAAGGTTTCGGCGACGCGCTGCAGTTCTCGCGTTTTCTCCCGATGTTGGCGAAAAAGGTTCACGCGCAGGGCGGCACGCTGATATGGGTCGCCTTCAAGGCAGTGCATCCGCTGATGGCGCGCATGGCGCCGAAGGGCGTCGAATGCTTGCCGCACGATGCGCCTCTGCCCGCGTTCGACTTCCATTTCCCGTTGTTGAGCCTGCCGCTCCACTTCGGAATCGACGCGGACACCATTCCGGCTAAGCGCGCGTATCTTTCCGCCGATGCCGACCTCGCCGCTGACTGGCGCGCCGAGTTCGCCGCCGACAAACGCCTGCGCGTGGGCCTTGTATGGAGCGGCAGCGAAGGCCATCAGCGCAACATGTTCCGCAGCGTGGGCATCGAACGGTATGCGAAAGCGTTCAGCGGGATCGAGAACGTCGCGTTCTTCTCGCTGCAGAAGGATGCGTCGGGCGCAGTATCCACGGCTCGGGACAGTGGTTTCGAGATCGCGGATCGCACCGGCAAGTTTGAAACGTTCGACGATACGGCGGCGTTCATCGATTCACTAGATCTCGTGATTACCGTTTGCACGAGCGTGGCGCATCTGGCGGCGGCGCTCGGCAAGCCGACCTGGATTCTCCTCGACACCAATCCGCACTGGGTCTGGCAACTGGAGCGCACCGACAGCCCGTGGTACCCGACGGCGACGCTGTATCGGCAGAAGGAATTTTCGAAGTGGGAGCCGGTAATGGACGATGTCGCGCGTGATCTGGCCGCGCTAGCGGCAACACATACGGGCGCGGCGCCCCGCAAGCGGGCGAAGAAAGCGGCTGTGTAAGCGCCAACAGGGTTTCAAGTCGGCAAAAAGCGGTGATTCGGCAACGAATCGCCGCTTTTTTTCGTGTGCGATTCCTCCACTTGGGCCACTGCGCCGACACGAAAACCACGTCCTCGCGCATTCCGGGAATTCAGCAACGAGCGCTCCGTTCACATGTTTATGCTACGTTGCGTTTCTTGACGCAAACAATCCGGGCAAAGACACGTCATGCGCGGATTCAAGCGCTCGGCAGGCAAAGCGGGAAACGCTGCGCACCAGCATTGCGCATCGCCGGTTTGCTCGGCGCAGCGGAAAAAATCGCCGCATAGAGCGCAGCGTTGAGAGGCGGGATCGGTGGAACTCATGGTGGAGCCAAGCCTTTTGAAAACGCAGCACACAGTCACGAGCCGCGTTGCGCGCGATGCAGCCGTTGCCGAAGCGCCACGTTTTCGACCCGCTCACGCATGCCCGATCGGATTATTATTTCACGCGCCAACCCCATACTGGCGCGACCAGAGGCTAACTTTCACCCGTCGCCGGAATGCTATCGGAAACGCATGATGCAGCGCGTCAGTCCTGTACAATTCCGCCTGTTTAAACTGCTCCTCGCCTTATCGCCGCCATGTCCGAGCTTCCCGACCTTACGCAGATCGCGCCGACCCTGAAAGCCGAAATCCTGGCCGAGGCGTTGCCCTACATTCGCCAGTATCACGGCAAGACGATCGTGATCAAATACGGCGGCAATGCCATGACCGAGGAGCGCCTGAAACAGGGTTTCGCGCGCGACGTGATCCTGCTGAAGCTGGTCGGGATCAATCCCGTGATCGTTCACGGCGGCGGTCCGCAGATCGACCAGGCGCTCAAGAAGATCGGCAAGCAGGGCACGTTCATCCAGGGCATGCGCGTCACCGACGAAGAAACCATGGAAGTGGTCGAATGGGTGCTCGGCGGTGAAGTGCAACAGGACATCGTCACGCTGATCAATCATTTCGGCGGCCATGCGGTCGGTCTCACCGGCAAGGACGGCGGCCTGATCCACGCGCGCAAGCTGCAAATGCCGGATCGCGACAATCCGGGCGAATTTATCGATATCGGACAGGTGGGTGAAGTCGAAGCCATCAATCCGGCGGTCGTGAAGGCGCTGCAAGACGACGCGTTCATTCCGGTCATTTCGCCGATCGGCTTCGGTGAAGACGGTTTGTCGTACAACATCAACGCCGATCTGGTCGCGGGCAAGCTCGCCGTGGTGCTGAACGCCGAGAAGCTCGTGATGATGACGAACATCCCCGGCGTAATGGACAAGGAAGGCAATCTGCTGACCGATCTGTCGGCTCGCGAAATTGACGCGCTGTTCGCCGACGGCACCATTTCCGGCGGCATGCTGCCGAAGATTTCATCGGCGCTCGATGCAGCGAAGAGCGGCGTGCGCTCGGTGCATATCATCGATGGGCGAATCGAGCATTCGGTGCTGCTCGAGATCCTGACCGAACAGCCGTTCGGGACAATGATCCGCTCGCACTGAACATGGATTCATCCGGTGCTCGAGTTGGGCTTTTGCGTTCCTCGAAGCGCCGGGTGAAAACGCATGACCGCCCCGTCTGGTTGTTTGATCTCGACAACACGCTGCATCACGCGTCGCACGAGATTTTTCCCGCGATCAATCGCGGGATGACGCAGTACATCATCGACCGGTTGGGCGTGGATGTTGATGAAGCCAACCGATTGCGCACCGGTTACACGCAGCGGTACGGCGCCACACTCCTCGGACTGGTGCGCCATCATCCAGTCGATGCCACCGACTTCCTGCAAGTGGTCCATACCTTCGCCGATCTCGGCTCCATGGTTCGCGCCGAACGCGGTCTCGCGCGGATGATCCGCGGGCTTCCCGGCCGAAAGATCGTGTTGACTAACGCGCCGTCGATTTATGCCCACGCCGTGCTCAACGAACTGGGTATCGCCAACCTGTTTGAACGCGTGATCGCCATCGAAGACATGCAGGATCGAAGCGGTTATTGGCGTGCAAAGCCCGACGCGGCAATGCTTCGGCGCGCGATGCGCCGCGCCCACGTGCCGCTTTCCGATGCCGTTCTTGTTGAAGACACGCGCGGGCATCTGAAAAGCTATAAACGCTTGGGGATTCGCACGGTCTGGATCACGGGGCATCTGCCGTCGGTTTTAAATGCTAGCGGAGCGAAATCGCTTCGTTCACCCAGTAGCGGCCGGCCGCATTACGTCGATCTCAAGATCCGGTCTCTCAAAGGCTTGCGCGCCCTCGGCTAGTACGGACTTCAAACGTTATCGCGTCCCAGAAGAGCTCCGGGCCACCCCACAGCTCCCTTTCCCGTTTTTCCGATATACTTCAGCGCTATCCTGATTTGTTTCAACGCGCCGATTTGCTGACTCGATTGCGGGCGCGCGAACCCTGACCCGGTTCACTATAAATGCGGCTAAAGAGGTTGTCAGCCGCGCCGCTCAGGTATTTCAGCGCATCGCCGACGCCGTTTAGCCGCCCTGTTTTCTCTAGGCGGAATGAATGGAATCAATCGGCATCGTCACTCCCCAAACACTGCATTTCACTGAACCGCTGCGCATGCAAAATGGCAGCTTGCTCGGTGACTACGATCTCGTCGTCGAAACCTACGGCACGCTCAACGCTGCGCGCTCGAACGCCGTGCTGGTCTGTCATGCGCTGAACGCGTCGCATCACGTGGCGGGCGTCTACGCCGATGACCCCAAGAACGTCGGCTGGTGGGACAACATGGTGGGCCCGGGCAAGCCGCTCGATACGAACAAGTTCTTCGTGATCGGCATCAATAATCTCGGCTCGTGTTTCGGCTCGACCGGCCCCATGAGCGTGAACGCCGCCACCGGCAAACCCTACGGCGCGAGTTTCCCCGTTGTCACGGTCGAAGACTGGGTTCACGCGCAGGCTCGCGTAGCGGATCTATACGGTATCGAGCGCTTCGCCGCGGTCATGGGCGGGAGCCTCGGCGGCATGCAGGCATTGGCGTGGAGCATGATGTATCCGGACCGCGTGGCGCATTGCATCGTGGTGGCATCGACGCCGAAACTCTCCGCGCAAAACATTGCGTTCAACGAAGTCGCGCGCTCCGCCATCCTGTCCGATCCCGATTTCCACGGCGGCGATTACTACGCGCACAACATCAAGCCGCGTCGGGGATTGCGGGTGGCGCGCATGATCGGCCACATCACGTATCTGTCGGACGACGACATGGCCGCCAAATTCGGCCGCGCGCTGCGTCGGGCGGAAGGCGCTCTCGATGCGTACAACTTCAACTTCGACGTCGAGTTCGAAGTGGAGTCGTACCTGCGATATCAAGGCGATAAATTCGCCGAATACTTCGATGCCAACACGTATCTGCTGATCACGCGCGCGCTGGATTATTTTGATCCCGCCAAGGCGTTCGACGGTGACCTGACCAAGTCCCTCGCCCACACCACGGCGAAATACCTGATCGCGAGTTTCTCGACCGATTGGCGCTTTGCACCCGCGCGCTCGCGCGAGCTGGTGAAATCGCTGCTCGATCACAAACGCACGGTGAGCTACGCCGAGATCGATGCGCCACATGGCCACGATGCCTTCCTGCTCGACGACGCCCGTTATCACAACCTGATGCGCGCCTATTACGAACGCATTGCCGCCGAGGTGGGCGCATGAACCAAATCACGCTGGATTCTCTTTCTTTGCGCTCTGACTTTCGGGCAATTGCGCGCTGGGTTGAACCGAACTCGTCGGTGCTGGATCTTGGCTGCGGCGATGGCTCCTTGCTCTCGCTGCTCGCCGAAGAACTCGATGTGACGGGCTATGGCATCGAAATCAACGACGCCGGCGTGCTCGCGTGCGCCCAGAAAGGCGTGAACGTCATCCAGCAGAACCTGGAAGACGGTTTGCGCCTGTTCGAAGACAACAGTTTCGACTTCGCGATCCTGTCGCAGACGCTGCAAACGATCCATCAGACCGCCGCGATCCTGCGTGAAACGGTACGGGTCGGGCGCGAATGCATTGTGTCGTTTCCTAACTTCGGCTACTGGCAGCATCGGCTGACGGTGTTGCAGGGACGCATGCCGGTGTCGAAAACGCTGCCGTATCAATGGCATAACACGCCGAACGTGCGCGTTCTCACCATCCGGGATTTTGAAGCGCTGGCGCCGGAAGTGGGAATCGAGATCCTCGATCGCGCGGTGCTGCACGGCGGCCAGTCCATCCGTTGGGGGGCGAACTGGCGTGGTAGCCTTGCGGTCTATCGCGTAAAGCGAAGCTGAACTGAGCTTGCCGGTTCGTCGCTCGCGCACCGCTTACTGCTTCGAATCGACCCTATGTCCAACTCGCCACACGAGGCGCCCGCTCTTACCGCTCACGAAGACCACCCCGGCTGGCGCGCGTTTCTCAACAAACGCATGTTGATTTGCGTGTTTATCGGCTTCACGTCGGGGCTGCCGCTCTTCACGCTCGTCTATCTGGTCCAGGCGTGGTTACGCACCGAAGGCGTGAACCTCAAAGAGATCGGCCTGTTCGCGCTGATCCAGTTTCCTTACACCTGGAAGTTCATCTGGGCGCCGCTGATGGACCGCTACGTGCCGCGCCTGCCCGGCTGGCGGCCAGGACGCCGGCGCGGCTGGATGCTGGTTACGCAGTTGCTCGTGGCGGTGGCGATTGGTGCGCTTGGATTTACATCGCCGAAAGACCAGATCTGGACCGTCGCCGCGCTGACCGCGCTCGTGGCATTTTTCGGGGCGAGCCAGGATATTGCAATCGATGCGTATCGCCGCGAACTCCTCGCCGATACCGAGCAGGGACTCGGCAACGCCGTCTTCGTCAACGCGTACAAGATTGCAGCGCTTATCCCCGGTTCGCTCGGGTTGATTCTCGCCGATCATCTGCCGTGGACCACGGTTTTCCTCGTCACGGCGGCGTTCATGCTGCCGGGCATGGTGTTGACGCTGGTGGTCAAGGAACCCGAAATACATGGCACGCCGCCCAAGAATCTACGCGATGCCATCGTCCAGCCGTTTCGAGAATTCATCGCGCGGGACGGCTGGCGCACGGCGCTGCTGATCCTCGGCTTCATCTTCCTGTACAAGCTCGGCGACACGATGGCGACGACCCTCTCCACGTCGTTTTTCCTCGATATCGGCTTCAACAAGACGCAGATCGGCGTGATTGCGAAGACCGTCGCGTTCTGGGCGAGTCTGGCGGGCGGCATCGTAGGCGGCGTGTGGCTGGTGAAGATCGGCATTTCGCGCGGGCTCTGGATCTTTGGCGTGCTGCAGATCGTCTCCACGCTCGGCTTTGCGTGGCTGGCGAAAATCGGGCCGTCGCCCTTGGCGCTGGCCGCGCTCTACGGGTTCGAAACCTTCGCCACCGGCCTCACCATGGCCGCGTTCGTGGCTTACATCGCGAGCACGACCGATCCGCGATATACCGCCACGCAATTCGCGCTCTTTACGAGCCTGGCTTCCGTGCCGCGGACGCTGGCGTCGGCATCGAGTGGCTTTGTGGTCGCGCAAACCGGCTGGTTCGAGTACTTCATGATCTGCGCGGCGCTGTCTATTCCGGGCATGTTACTGTTGCCGAAAATCGCGCCCTGGAGACCTGTCCGATGAAGGTGCACGCCCTGATCCGCGTCGCCGCTTGCGCTGTCGTGCTACATGCTGGCCTGAGCTTCGCGGCATCCGGGGCGTCCGATGCTGCGCCAGCCGCTGCAGCCAATGCACAACCACCCTATTCCACAGCCAGCGACCAGATCCGCTTCGGCAATGCGGCGTTGTTTCGCAACCTGATTCCATCGGCGACATTGGAACAGCAGTCCGCCGACGAATACGCTCAAATCCTGCGCGAAGCGCGACGCACAAAGCATCTTCTCGGCGACGACAATCTGCTCGTGAAGCGTGCACGCGACATTGCCAATCGCGAGATTCCGTTTGCGCTGAAGTGGAATGACCGCTCGAAGAACTGGAAGTGGGAAGTCAATGTGGTGCGTTCGGACGAGATCCGCATGTATTGCCTGCCAGGCGGCAAGATTGTGATTTATAGCGGATTGATCGACCGCTTGAATCTCAACGATAACGAACTCGGCATGATGATCGGCCATGAGATCGCGCATGCGTTGCGCGAACATGCGCGTGACCGGCTGGGGCGTCAGCAGGCGGCGCAATTGAGCACGGGAACGATTCCGCCGCTATTCGGTTTCGCCGATATCAGCTCGACCCCGCTTGGAATCGGCGAGCAGTTGCTGGCCATGCGATATACGCCCGCCGATGAAACCGAAGCCGATGTGATTGGTAGCGAGATTGCATCGCGCGCGGGTTACGATCCGCGCGCCGCCATCACGTTATGGAAGAAGATTGATGCGCGTACGCGGCGCACGCCGAACGGTTTTATCTGGATGCATCCGTATGGCGCTGCACGCGTACACGACCTGATGAAGCGCTTGCCCGACATGATGCCGCTCTACGCAAAAGCGATCGGGAAAACGGTGGACCAGTTGCCCAATTACGCGGGAATGGGCCGGTTCAAGAAGCCGCGGCTTTAGATTTTCCACTCGTAATCAATGATCAGCGGCGCATGGTCGCTGAACTTGATATCGCGGAAAACGGAAGTCGCCGCCGCGGTGTCCGCCACGCCCTTCGTCGCGATCTGGTAATCGATCCGCCACCCTACGTTCTTCGCGTAAGCCTGGCCGCGATTGCTCCACCACGTATATTGCTCAGGCCGCTGGTCCAGCGTTCTGAAGACATCGACGTAGGCTTTTTCATCGAAGAGTTGTGTGAGCCACGCGCGCTCTTCCGGCAGGCAACCGGAATTCTTCTGGTTGCTCTTCCAGTTCTTGATGTCGATTTCCTTGTGCACGATATTCACGTCGCCGCACAAGATCACTTCGCGCTTTTTGGCCAGCTTCTCCAGATGCGGCATGAACTCGTCCATGAAACGGTACTTGGCCTGCTGCCGTTCTTCGCCGCTGGATCCTGACGGCACATACACCGATATCACCGATAGATCCCCAAAGCGCGCTTCCACATAACGCCCTTCCGGATCGAATTCTTCGCTGCCAAAACCGATGATCACTTCATCCGGTTCGTGTTTCGTATAAAGCCCTGCGCCGGAATAACCCTTTTTAACTGCGTGCTGGAAGTAACCTTGGAAGCCATGCGGTGCGAGAAACTCAGGCGTCAGATCGTCTTGCGAACACTTGATCTCCTGCACGCAGACAACGTCGGCATCCTGCTCGCCAAACCAGTCGAAGAAACCCTTCTTGGCAGCCGACCGAATGCCGTTCAAATTAGCGGTGATGACACGAAACATGAAGCATCCTTGTATGTTGGTGAACTACTCGACCTTGATCCCTTTCAGCGACTCTTTCGCCGGCGGATATTCGAGCTTCAGACCCTGCAGCGTGCGCACCATCAACTCGCCGATCATCACGTTGCGGTGCGTCTTCGAATCGGCGGGAATCACGTACCAAGGCGCGCTTTCAGTCGATGTCGCGCCAAGCGCGTCTTCATAAGCCTTGCGGTAATCGTCCCAGAGTTTGCGGGCATCGAGATCCGATGGATCAAACTTCCAGTGCTTTTCGGGGTTATCAATACGCGCCTGCAAACGAGTCTTCTGCTCGTCCTTCGATATATGCAGAAAGCACTTCACAATCGTCGTGCCGTTTTCTGCAAGCATCGCTTCGAAATCGCGAATTTGGCGGTACCGGCGTTCCCACGCTTCCTGATCAATCTGTTTCAGCACGCGCGGCACCAGCACGTCTTCATACTGGCTGCGATTGAAAATGGCGAACTCACCTGTCGCCGGCACTTGCGAATGAACGCGCCAGAGAAAATCATGCGCGGCTTCGGTTTCAGAAGGCGCCTTGAACGGCACGACGCGCAAACCGAGCGGATCGACTTCGTGAAAGACACCGCGAACCGTGCCGTCCTTGCCGCTCGTATCCATGCCTTGAAGGATCAGCAGAATGCGATGCGAGCGTTGTGCGTGGAGTTTTTCCTGCAAGCCATCGAGCGCTGAACTCAACTCGCTCAACCGCCCGCGATCCGCGTCTTTCGCGCCGGACGAAAACGGCTTGGATGCGGTATCGATGGAAGTCAGATCAAACGGCACGATCTTCTTGCCGTCGAAATACGGCACGCGATAATCGTCCAGCTCAGGTTTTTTAGCCACGCGTGCGGTTCTCGGTTGATCCCGGTTGATAAAAGAAAGGGTTGCTGCCAGACGAAACCCGACAGCAACCCGCGAATAGTCCAGCCGTCAGCTCAAGAGGATAGTTTCTTCTTCAAAAGCTCGTTGACCTGCTGCGGATTCGCCTTGCCCTTGGTCGCTTTCATCGCCTGGCCGATCAGCGCGTTGAACGCCTTTTCCTTGCCCGATCGATACTCGTCAACGGACTTCTGGTTCGCGGCCATCACCTCGTCGATGATCGCCTCCAGCGCGCCCGTATCCGAGATTTGCTTCAACCCCTTCGCCTCGATAATGCGGTCGGCGGCGGCGTCATCGGTGGCTTTCTCTTCCCAGATCTCCTGGAAAATATCCTTGGCAATCTTGTTGGAGATCGTGCCGTCGGCCACGCGCTGAATCACGAGTCCGAGTTGCGCGGGAGAAACCGGCGAGTCCGCAATATCCAGCGAATCGCGGTTCAGTTGCGACGATACTTCGCCCATCAGCCAGTTGGCCGCGAGCTTCGCATGCGTCGGCCCGACTACACCAACCACGCTTTCAAAATACGCCGACATTCCCTTCGACGACGTCAGCCCCGCCGCGTCATACGGCGTCAAACCGTATTGCTCGACGAAACGCGTTTGCATCGCTTCAGGCAACTCTGGCAATTCGCTGCGAACCCGCGCGATCCACGCTTCATCGATGACCAAAGGCATCAGGTCGGGATCGGGGAAATAGCGGTAATCGTGCGAGTCTTCCTTCGTGCGCATGGAACGCGTTTCGCGCTTGTCGGGATCGTAGAGCCGCGTTTCCTGCACGACCGTCCCGCCGTCTTCGATCAACTCGATCTGCCGGCGTACTTCGTACTGGATAGCTTCTTCAAGGAAACGAAACGAGTTCAGGTTCTTGATCTCGGCACGCGTGCCGAACTTTTCCTGCCCGACCGGGCGCACGGAGACGTTCGCATCGCAACGGAATGAGCCTTCCTGCATGTTGCCGTCGCAGATACCGAGCCATTGCACGAGGCTGTGCAGGCTCTTGGCGTAAGCGACTGCTTCGGCGGCGCTGCGCATTTCAGGTTCCGTCACAATCTCGAGCAGCGGCGTGCCTGCGCGATTCAAGTCGATACCCGTCATGCCCGCGAAGTCTTCGTGCAGCGACTTGCCGGCGTCTTCTTCCAGATGGGCGCGCGTCAGGTTGACGGTCTTTTCGTACGCATCCTTGCCGGTTTTTTCGTTAGCCGGAACCTGGATCGTGACGCTGCCGCCCTGCACGACCGGAATCTCAAACTGGCTGATCTGATAGCCCTTCGGCAGATCCGGATAGAAATAATTCTTGCGCGCGAAAATGCTGCGCGGCGCAATGGTCGCGCCGACAGCAAGACCAAGACGAATCGCGCGCTCCACGGCGCCGCGGTTCATCACAGGCAATGAACCCGGCAACGCGAGGTCGACAGGACAAGCCTGCGTGTTCGCTTCAGCGCCGAATTGCGTGGCCGCGCCTGAAAAAATCTTGGAGACGGTCGACAGTTGCGCGTGCGTCTCCAGACCTATGACTACTTCCCATTGCTTACTCATACTCAGACTCCCGCCGGTGATTGCACGTGCCAGTCTGTCGCGCGCTGGAAAGCGTCGGCGACCTGCAGCAATCGGGCTTCATTGAAATAGTTGCCGATGATCTGCAAGCCGACCGGGCGCGTGGCATGCGCGCTGCCCGTGGCGCCAAAACCGCAGGGCACGCTCATGCCAGGCAAGCCGGCGAGGCTGATCGACAACGTGTAGATATCGGCGAGATACATCTGCACGGGATCATCGGCTTTTTCACCGAGATTCCATGCCACCGATGGCGCGACCGGACCCATGATCACATCGCAGTGATTGAACGCTTCCTGGAAATCCTGTGCGATGATGCGGCGGATTTTCTGCGCCTGCAGGTAATACGCGTCGTAATAACCGTGCGACAGCACATACGCGCCGACCAGTATCCGGCGCTTTACTTCCGGGCCGAAACCTTCGGCACGCGACTTCTTGTACATATCGAGAAGGTCGGTGTATTCGGCCGCGCGATGCCCGTAGCGCACGCCATCGAAACGCGACAGGTTCGACGAAGCTTCCGCCGGTGCGATGATGTAATACACCGGAATGGACAGCTCGGTCTTCGGCAGCGAGACCTCGACCAGCGTCGCGCCCAGCGCTTCGTATTGCTTCAGGGCGACGTCGATGGCGGCACGCACTTCAGCGCTCAAGCCTTCGCCGAAAAACTCTTTCGGCAAGCCGATGCGCAAGCCGGCGAGCGGTTTGGCCACGTCCGTGCCCGACCAGTTCTGGCCGATATAGCGCGTGTAATCTTCGTCCTCGCGCTGGAGGCTGGTTGAATCGCGCGGATCGAACGACGCGATGGCGTTGAGCAACAGCGCGCAATCCGACGCGCTGCGGGCCATGGGTCCGCCCTGATCGAGCGACGATGCGAACGCGATCATGCCGTAACGCGAAACGCGGCCGTACGTTGGCTTGATTCCGGTAATGCCGGTGAACGACGCCGGTTGGCGAATAGAGCCGCCGGTGTCGGTACCGGTGGCAGCGGGCGCGAGACGCGCAGCCACCGCCGCAGCAGAGCCGCCCGACGAGCCGCCCGGAACGGCTTTCAAATCCCAGGGGTTTTTGACCGGACCGAAGTACGAGTTTTCATTGGACGAACCCATCGCGAATTCGTCCATATTGGTCTTGCCGAGCGTCACCACACCGGCGTTCTTGAGGCGCTCGACAACGGTGGCGTCGAACGGGCTCGCGTAATTGGCGAGCATTTTCGAACCGGCCGTGGAGGTCCAGCCGCGCGTGACAAACACGTCTTTATGCGCGATCGGCAGGCCGGTCAGCGCGCCTGCTTCGCCTTTGGCGATCAGCGCATCCGCTGCTTTCGCCTGCTCGAGCGTGAGTTCATGGTCGACGCTGATGAACGCATTGAGATCCTTCGCTGCGTCGATGCGCTGCAAAAAGAGCTGCGCGAGTTCGACGGCGGAAAGGGTCTTGGCATCAAGTGCCGCGCGTAGTTCGGTCAAGCTTTTTTGATGCATTGCGTTATTCCTGATGGGCGCCGGATACCCGATATCGGGTCCCGCGCGCCTTTTTGTTTTCGTGCTTTTTGTACGTATGTTGCAGTGCTTACATAGCCTCAGAGGCGCTCACTTCGAGGCAATGACTCAAAGCACGACGTTCATTCGATCACCTTGGGCACGAGATACAGCCCGTCGCGCACGGCGGGCGCGGGCCGTTGGAACTCTTCGCGGTTTACATGCTCTGTAACAACGTCATTTCGCAAACGCAGCTCGGCTTTCTCGATCTGTTCGATCGGATGAGCAAGCGGTTCGATACCCGTGGTATCCACCGCCTGCATTTGCTCGACGAGACCGAAGAAGTCGTTCAGCCGCGCGAGCGTGGGTTCGGCCTCGTGCTCGGGCAATTCGAGCCGCGCGAGGTGCGCAATGCGTTTTACATCGGTCAGGGTCAGAGACATTCGATCACCGGTTTTTTTTCGACTTACACGCTGTTAAACAGCGCGACTGCAAGAGCATCTACAAGAGAGACCCTAATTCGAGATAAAGGAGCCCTAAAAAGCAGGCTTGACGGTGGCAAAATGTACCGCCCTTTTCCTACGAACACCCCAAAATTATAAGGTATCATTACGCGTTCGACCCAAATCCGGATCGACTTACCAGCAGCCTGTTCTTAGTTTCAGTTTTTTAAGAAAAGTGCACGCCTGGTTCGCTTGCATCCTCCGGTAGATTTCTCCGCAGTCTTGCAATTTGCGTGGCCAAGAATGGGTCCCGCTGCAGGCTGTCATTTTTTTCCGCTGCCGTCCTTTGGCGCTCGAAGCGAGGCACGGCTCCCAGCGAGACAGGATTTTGAATGTTCGGTTTTTTGCGCAGCTACTTTTCAAACGATCTGGCGATTGATCTCGGCACCGCCAACACGCTGATCTACATGCGGGGCAAGGGCATCGTCCTTGACGAGCCATCGGTGGTTTCCATCCGCCAGGAAGGCGGTCCGAATGGCAAGAAAACCATTCAGGCCGTCGGCCGCGAAGCGAAGCAGATGCTCGGCAAGGTGCCGGGCAACATTGAAGCTATCCGGCCCATGAAGGACGGCGTTATCGCCGACTTCACCGTCACGGAACAGATGATCAAGCAGTTCATCAAGACTGCGCACGAATCGCGTATGTTCTCGCCTTCGCCGCGCATCATCATCTGCGTGCCGTGCGGATCGACCCAGGTCGAACGCCGCGCGATCAAGGAAGCTGCACATGGCGCCGGCGCGTCGCAGGTGTACCTGATCGAAGAACCCATGGCTGCGGCCATCGGCGCCGGCTTGCCGGTGTCCGAGGCAACGGGCTCCATGGTCGTCGACATCGGCGGCGGCACGACCGAAGTGGGCGTGATTTCGCTCGGCGGTATCGTGTACAAGGGTTCGGTGCGCGTGGGCGGCGACAAATTCGACGAAGCCATCGTCAACTACATCCGTCGTAACTACGGCATGTTGATCGGCGAGCAGACGGCTGAAGCCATCAAGAAGGAAATCGGTTCGGCTTTCCCGGGCTCCGAAGTCAAGGAGATGGAAGTCAAGGGCCGTAATCTTTCGGAAGGTATTCCGCGCAGCTTCACCATTTCGAGCAATGAAATTCTCGAAGCACTAACCGATCCGCTGAACCAGATCGTGTCGTCGGTGAAGATTGCGCTGGAACAGACGCCGCCGGAACTGGGCGCCGACATTGCCGAGCGCGGCATGATGCTGACCGGCGGTGGCGCGTTGTTGCGCGATCTGGACCGGTTGCTGGCTGAAGAGACCGGCTTGCCGGTGCTTGTCGCAGAAGATCCGCTGACGTGCGTCGTACGCGGTTCGGGCATGGCGCTCGAACGCATGGACAAGCTCGGCAGCATCTTCTCCTACGAGTAAGCCTTGACGCCTTTCATCAAGGCGCCAACAGCACGCACTCGCTCAAGGCAACAACGGCGACGTGCGCGAAGTATGCGACTTGCGCAATGGTCCACGTGGTCCGGCTTGATCCGGGTCACGGGGAGCAGCGCTGGGCAGGGCCGCGCCCCCACGCGGACCCGCAGCATCGAACCAACCGATCACGCCCTCGGCGCCGACCATGGAATACAGTCCGCCGCCACTCTTTAAGCAAGGTCCATCCGCTCTCGCGCGATTGATCTTCTTCGTGGTGCTTGCCCTCGCCCTGCTGATCTCCGACGCCCGCTTCAACACGCTCGAGATCGTGCGCGGCGTGCTGGGAGCGGGTTTGTATCCGCTGCAGCGCGCCGCGCTCGTACCGCGCGATATTTTCATGGGTGCGGCCGATCTGGCCGTCACCAGCGCCACCCTGCGCACTGAGAATGGCAAGCTGAAAGAAAAGAACCTCGAGTTGTCGGTGAAAGCGGGCGACGCGACCCAGCTGACCGCCGAGAACGCGCATCTTCGCTCGCTGCTCGAGCTCGGCTCGCGGGCCAGCACGAAAACCACGCCCGTCGAAGTCCAGTACGACACCCGCGATCCTTTCACGCAAAAAGTCGTGATCGGCAAGGGTTCGCAGCAAGGTATCCAGAACGGCGCGCCGGTGGTGAACGAAGACGGCGTCATCGGACAGGTTACCCGGGTGTTTCCGCTCCAATCGGAAGTCACGTTGCTCTCCGACAAAGACGAGGCCGTGCCCGTACAGATCGTACGGACCGGATTGCGCAGCGTGATCTACGGCACGCCGAAGGGCGACACGCTCGATCTGCGGTTCGTGCCCATCAGCGCCGACGTGCAAACCGGCGACGAACTCGTGACCAGTGGCCTGGACGGCATTTACCCGCCGGGATTACCAGTGGCGAAAGTGGTTCGCGTCGATAAACAAGCGGATACCGCATTCGCCCGCGTAGTCTGCCTGCCGGTCGCGCCGGTCCGCGGTGCGCGCCAGTTGCTTGTGCTGCACTACGAGATCAATCAGCCGCCGAATCCGGAAGAAGCCGAGGAAGCGGCCGCGGCCAAGGAAGCGAAGGACAACAAGGGCAAGAAGAAAGCCGCGCCGGCGAAAAGCGCCAGCGCGGGCGCCCCTGCGGCTGCCACTGCGGCGAGTGCGCCGGCCGCGAAAAAAACTGAACCGCCAGCGGTAGTAAAGAAAACCGAACCCGCCGCCGTGAAGAAAGCTGAAAAATCCGAGCACACCAGGAAAGCTGAACCTGTCCGCAAGCCCGTGCCGGGAGTAGCACCATGAACCGTCCGCAATACATCCTGCAGCCGGTCAATCCGTACTTCATTACGTTCAGTCTGGCCGCCGCGTTCCTGTTGAACCTGATGCCTTGGGGCAGAACCTTCGGTATCCCGGATTTCGTCGCGGTCGTGCTGCTGTTCTGGAACGTCCATCAGCCGCGCCGCGTGGGCATGGGTATCGCGTTCATGCTCGGCATGCTCATGGACGTTCACAATGCCAGTCTGCTCGGCGAGCACGCGCTCGCGTATACGCTGTTGTCGTATGGCGCCATCACGATCCACAGGCGCGTATTGTGGATGTCTCTGCCGGTGCAAACGTTCGTGGTCGCGCCTTTGCTGATCGGCGCGCAAATCGTGCCGTTCGTGATCCGCCTGCTGACGGGCGCGGCGTTTCCCGGCTGGGGTTATCTGGTCGATGGGTTCGTGGAGGCTATCTTGTGGCCGCTTGCAAGTTTCCTGCTGCTGATTCCGCAGCGCCGCGCCACCGATCCCGACGACACGCGGCCAATCTGAGTTGACCGATAAGCTAACCAAGCGCCTGCTGTACGAGCTGAACGCCACACGAGCCACACACGCGGTCCCCGCGAACATTGCATGACCGAATTTCAGAACGCCGAACAACAGTTATCGAAGTTTCGCCTGCGTGTGGCTGCCGCCGGCCTGTTCGTGTTCGTCTGTTTCGGGCTGATCGGCGTGCGCTTCCTGTATCTGCAGGTCTGGCATTTCAGCAAATACTCCCTGCAAGCCGATGAAAACCGCATCTCGGTCGCGCCCATCGTGCCGAACCGCGGCATCATCACCGACCGCAATGGCGTGGTGCTGGCGAAGAATTATTCGGCTTACACGCTGGAAATCACGCCATCGAAGATCAACACCACCCTCGACGATGAAATCGACCGCATCGCGACGGTGATTCCCGTCGATCAGCGCGACCGGCGGCGTTTTAAGAAGCTGCTGGAGGACTCGAAGAATTTCGAGAGCCTGCCGATCCGCACCCGCTTGACCGACGAAGAAGTCGCCCGTTTCACCGCACAGCGATTCCGCTTTCCGGGCGTGGAAGTGCGCGCGCGGCTGTTCCGCCAATATCCGCTTGGACCCACGGCGGCGCATGTGATCGGCTATATCGGGCGGATTTCGCAGCGCGATCAGGAACGTATCGATGAATCGAGCGACCAGAACGACGCCGACACCGATCACTACGATCCCCGTATCGATGCGAACAACTACAAGGGCACGGACTACATCGGCAAGATTGGTGTGGAACAGAGCTACGAAACCGAACTGCATGGCCTGACCGGTTTCGAGGAAGTGGAAGTCACGGCGGGCGGTCGGCCCGTGCGCACGCTGTCGCGCACGCAGGCCACGCCGGGGAACAACCTGGTGTTGTCGCTGGATATCGGCTTGCAGCAGGTCGCCGAGCAGGCGTTCGCGGGCAAACGCGGCGCGTTGGTGGCTATCGAACCCGCGACGGGCGATGTGCTCGCGTTCGTATCGGCGCCCAGTTTCGACCCGAATTCGTTCGTCGATGGCATCGACCAGCAGACCTGGGATTCGCTCAACAATTCACCCGATCACCCGCTGCTGAACCGCCCGCTGCACGGCACCTATCCGCCTGGCTCCACCTACAAGCCGTTCATGGCGCTCGCCGCGCTGACGCTGCATAAACGCACAACCAGCTGGGGTTTCCAGGACCCGGGTTCGTACACGTTCGGCGGCCACACCTTCCGCAACGACGTGCGCGCAGGCCAGGGCTGGGTCGATATGAACCGCGCGATCGTGGTGTCCAACGACACGTATTTCTACATGCTGGCGCACGATCTCGGCGTGAACGCGATGGCCGGCTTCATGAAGCCGTGGGGATTCGGCCAGATCACGGGTATCGATATCAACGGCGAAGCGCGCGGCATTCTTCCGTCCACCGAGTGGAAAAAGAAGGCGTACCGGAAGCCGGAGCAGCAGCGCTGGTATGAAGGCGAGACGATCAGCCTGGGCATCGGGCAGGGTTACAACTCGTTCACGATCCTGCAACTCGCGCACGCCACCGCGACGCTCGCGAACGACGGCGTGGTCATGAAGCCGCACCTGGTCAAGGAAGTCGAGAATCCGATCAGTAAGGCGATCCGCGTCACCGTACGCGATCCGAGCGACAAGATTGCGGTCAAGCAGGCGGACGTCGACTTCATCAAGCGCGCGATGGAAGGCGTGGTGACGACCGGTACGGGTTCGAAGATCTTCCGCGGCGCGCCCTATCAAGCGGCGGGTAAGACCGGGACGGCGCAGGTTTATTCGCTGCAAGGCGCGAATTATTCGCACAGCGCGATCGCGGAACGTCTGCGCGATCACGCATTGTTTATCGCGTTTGCGCCGGCCGATCATCCGACTATCGCGGTTGCGCTGATCGTGGAAAACGGCGGCTGGGGTGCGGAATCGGCGGGTCCGATCGCCCGGAAAGTGCTCGATTATTATCTCGTCGACCGGTTGAAACCGGGCGCGGAAGCGGCGGCCGTGGCTGCGGCGGCATCGGCGACGGAAGATGCGAACGCGCCAGTGATTGGAGGCGCGCAAAGCCCGTTGGACGCGGCGCTGCCAGCCTCGGTGGCGGGTGCGTCGCCGGCGTTCAAGCCACTGGCGGCGTCGGGTCCGACGGCGGCATCAAGTGCAAGTGCGAGCACCGGTGCTGCGGCGTCTGATTCGGCGACGGCTGCGTCTGCGCCTGCGAGCAGCGGACCCGCGGCGGCATCAAGCGCGCCGGCTGCATCGGCCGTTCCTGTCGCGCCGAGCATGCTGCGCGCGCTCGAAGCGCCGCGCGTGCCGGTAGCTCCTATCATCACCGAAGCGCGTGAAACAGCGCGCCCGGCAACCGAAACGAAAGCACCGGCCACGGCCAACGCGAAAGAAACAACACGTACCGCCGAGGTCCGCAAGGCGCCGGCAGCACCTACGCCCGCACCGCGACCGAAAGAACCGGCGCCGACCGCCGCGATCCCGCGCAACACCGGCAAAAGCGCCATCCAGACGTTGACGCCGTCTGGCGGCATCGACGAGTAAAGGAGAAATCGCCATGCAAGCGCTGCAATTCGACAAGCGCGTCTGGCTCGAACGCGCGAAGCGCATGTTCGCGGGCTTCGATAAACCGCTCGCGCTGATCGTGTTCCTGCTGCTGTGCGTGGGAATCGTGACGCTGTACAGCGCGAGCCTCGACGTCCCCGGCCGCGTGGAAGACCAGTTGCGCAACATCATGCTGACGTTCGGGCTGATGTGGATTCTCGCCAACGTGCCGCCGCCCACGCTGATGCGTTTCGCCGTGCCGCTTTACACCATCGGCATGGCGCTTCTGATTGCGGTCGCCACCTTCGGGTTGACACGCAAAGGCGCGAAACGCTGGCTGAACGTGGGCGTGGTGATCCAGCCCTCGGAGATCATGAAGATCGCGATGCCGCTCATGCTCGCGTGGTATTTCCAGCGGCGAGAGGGCGGCATCCGGTGGTGGGATTACATCGTCGGCTTCATCATCCTGATCCTGCCGGTCGCGATCATCGCCAAGCAGCCGGACCTCGGCACCGCCGTGCTGGTGTTTGCGGCCGGCCTCTTCGTGATCTATTTCGCGGGCCTGAGTTTCAAGCTGATCGTGCCGGTGCTCGTGGCGGCTGTGCTTTTGGTCGCGAGTATCGGCGTATTCCAGGAGCGCATTTGCCAGCCGGAAGTGAACTGGCCGCTGATGCACGATTACCAGAAGCATCGAATCTGTACGTTGCTGGATCCGACTTCCGATCCGCTCGGCAAAGGCTTTCACACCATTCAGGCCGTGATTGCGATCGGCTCGGGCGGGACCTTCGGAAAAGGCTGGCTAAAGGGCACGCAGTCGCATCTGGAGTTCATCCCTGAAAAACATACCGACTTCATTTTCGCGGTGTTTTCGGAGGAGTTCGGGCTCGCGGGCGGCCTTGTGCTGCTGTTCCTTTACATGGCGTTGATCGCGCGAGGGCTGTTTATCGCGGCGGCCGGGGCGACGCTATTCGGACGCCTGCTGGCCGGATCGCTGACCATGGCGTTCTTTACCTACGCGTTCGTGAATATCGGGATGGTGAGCGGGATCTTGCCGGTGGTCGGCGTGCCGCTGCCGTTCATGAGTTACGGCGGAACTGCGCTGACCACGCTCGGCGTTGCGGTCGGGCTCATCATGAGCGTGTCGCGACAAAAACGGCTGATGAAAAGCTAGCGTTTTTCTACGTGACTCGTTGCTGAAGCAAAGCCCACGATGATGTCTTCATCGTGGGCTTTTGTTTTATTGCGGCTGTTCGTGTGCGAGTTCCGCGCTGAGTTGCTGGAACTTCAGCTTCGCCGCAGGATCGCCCTGGGCTGCTGCCGCCGCGTAATACGCGCGTGCCACGTTGATGTTCTTCTTCACGCCATCGCCACCGCGCTCGTAGAACGATCCCGCCACGTATTGCGCGGTCATGTCGCCGCCTTCGGCCGCCTTCTTGTACCAGACGAACGCTTGCGCGTTATCGCGCGGCGTGCCGCGGCCATCGAGGAATTGGTTCGCCAGCGCGAGCTCCGCCAGCACATGGCCCTGATTCGCCGCCCGCAAGAACCAGCGATGCGCCTCGGCCGGATCACGATCGACAAACTCGCCATCGTCGTACATCTTGCCGTACACGTACTGCGCTTGCGTCATGTTGGCGTCGGCGGCTTTGCGCAGCCACTTCTTGCCTTCTTCGACGTCCGCCGGACCGCCTTCGCCGTTCACGAGCATCATCGCGTAGTTGAATTCGGCTAGACGGCTGCCATTCTTCGCCGCACTTAGAAACTCCTTGCGCGCAACGCCGAGATTGCCCGCGTTGTAATCGGCGACGGCGTTTTGCGTCGCCTTGTCACTGCCCTTGACCGTCTGTGCGCTTGCCGCACTGCATGCCATCAACAACGCTACGGATACCGATACAGCGCCCAATATTCCGGGTTTCATGCCCTTGCCTCCTGCAACGCCTGTCGCGTCGCTTTTAACAGCCAGCCGACATCGGCCGATAACGCGATTGCCTTCACACCCGCTTCCGCATACGACCGCGCACTCGCGACATCGAGTGCAAAAATGCCGCTCGCAATGCCCGCTTGTTTAGCAGTATCGATAATTTTCGTGATTGCCGCCTGGACGTCCGGATGTTTCGTATCGCCGAGATGACCGAGACTCGCGGCCAGATCGGCAGGCCCGATGAACAGGCAATCGACGCCCGGCGTAGCCGCGATCGCTTCAACATTCGCGAGCGACCGCTCGGATTCGATCTGCACGATCGTCGATATCTGCGCGTTCGCCGAATTCACATAATCACGCCGGATGCCGTACGCCGCTGCGCGCACCGCGCCAGCGGCGCCGCGCAGGCCATCGCGGGCATCGGCGTTCGGATACTGCGTGAGACGCACAACGTGTGCCGCCTCTTCCGCCGTTTCCACGTTCGGGAACATCAGGGTGCGCGCGCCCGCGTCGAGCACGCGCTTCACCAGCCAGCCTTCATGCGCCGGCACGCGAACGATCGGCTCGGTCGGCAAGTGCGCGGCGGCAATTGCACGAAGTTGCGCAACGACGTCATGACTGTCGTTCGGCGAATGCTCCATGTCGATACAGAGCCAGTCGAAACCGGCGTGCGCCACGGCTTCGGCCACGTCCGCGCTGCCAAGCGACAGCCACAGGCCGTACATGGTGCCGGATTCGGTGAAACGCTGTTTGAGGAGGTTGGTGTAGGTGCTCATCGCGTGGTCCTTGGCAGATCGCACGCGGCGGGATGGCTGGCAGGCATGTCTCGCTCCAATAGGCTATGTCACTGAACTGCGCCGCAACAAAACGTGCGGCTTATTCAAAGATCATACCGTGACAAAAGAGCGCTGGCAGGAGCCCGCTTTGAAGACTGTGAAGGAAGCGTCAGACGCCTTCGACGTCCGCCCAGCAATTCGGCGTTTCGTAGAGACGCACGCGCTTCAACTTCAGATCGACGCCGTAGTGGTCGTTGTAGACCTCGGAGAGAATCCGGAACGCTTCGGCGGCGAGATTTTCAACTGTGGGTATGCGGTCGAGCACGACGGTCTTGTGGTCCGCCATCTTCTCGAGAAAACTGCGCACGACTTCGTCGCGCGCATAGACGATAAACGCGTGGTCCCACTTGTTGACCAGATGCTCCATGGCCAGCGCCTTGACGTCGGCAAAGTCCATCACCATGCCGCGATCCGGCGCGCCTTCCGTTTCGACGAGCTCGCCTTGCAGCGTGATTTCCAGCACATACCGATGACCGTGCAGGTTACGACACTGGCTGCGGTGATCGGGGATGCGGTGGCCCGCATCGAATTCGAGTTTTCGGGTGATCGTCTGCACGTCTGCTCAGCTTGGGTGATTCGCGTTAGGGGATGTTCAGGTACTTGTGCGTCTGCATGGACAGGCGCCATTGCGGATGCCGCTTGCACCAATCGATAGCGAGCTTCGTATTGATATCGCGCGACGGGCCGTCCATGGGTTGCACGAGGAAATACTCGAAGTCGAGCTTGGCGTAATCGGCCAGCGGCTGATTGTCTTGCGGCACGACGACCTTCAACTCATTGCCCTTCGTCACGACCAGCGGCGCGCCGGCTTTCGGGCTCACGCAAATCCAGTCGATGCTGTCCAGCACCGGCAGTGACCCATTCGTTTCGATCGCCATTTCGAAGCCGGCTGCATGCAGGGCATCGACGAAAGCTTGGTCGATCTGCAACATGGGCTCGCCGCCTGTGCAGACAACGAACTTATGCGCTTCGCCTTCCGGCCATTGCGATGAAATCATGGCAACAAGGTCCGCTGGCGTTTTGTATTTGCCACCGTTCTCGCCATCGGTGCCGACGAAATCCGTATCGCAAAACTGGCACACGGCGTCCGCGCGATCTTCCTCGCGACCTGACCAGAGATTGCAACCGGCGAAGCGGCAGAACACAGCCGGACGTCCGGCGTTTGCGCCCTCGCCCTGCAACGTGTAGAAAATTTCCTTTACTGCGTACGTCATGATCAGACCGGTTCGGTGGTGACTTGCTCACCCGACTTGTAGGCTTCGTAGCCGCGCTTGCGCAGCTTGCACGCCGGGCATTGGCCGCAACCAAAACCCCACTCATGCAGCTCGGCACGCTCGCCGACATAACACGTGTGCGTCTCGACGCGCACCAGTTCCACCAGCGCCTCTCCGCCCAGCTGTTCGGCCAGGCGCCAGGTGTCGGCTTTATCGAGCCACATGAGCGGTGTCTCGAGCAGGAAGCGGCTGTCCATGCCGAGATTGAGGGCGACTTGCAGCGCCTTCATGGTGTCGTCGCGGCAATCGGGATAGCCCGAGAAATCCGTTTCGCACATACCGCCAACGAGCACCTTCAAACCGCGCCTATACGCGATGGCGGCGGCGATCGTCATGAACATGAGATTGCGGCCGGGCACGAAGGTGTTGGGCAAACCGTTCGCGCTGGCTTCTATTTCGATCTCGCGCGTCATGGCGGTGTCGCTGATTGCGCCGAGCACGGACAGATCGATCATGTGGTCTTCGCCGAGCCGTTCTGCCCACTGCGGGAACTGCTGTTTCACCGATTCCCTGAAGCCTTCCCGGCACTCGAGTTCCACGCGATGGCGCTGGCCATAGTCGAAGCCGAGCGTCTCGACGGTCGTAAAGCGATCGAGCGCCCAGGCAAGGCATGTGGCCGAATCCTGGCCGCCGGAAAACAGCACCAGTGCGCTGTCTTTAGCGTCTGTCCGAGTCACCGTGAAACTCCAATGGAGAAGGGGGAAGCATGAATTGGCTAACGTTCAGAAGCGGCCGCTGCACGCGTTCTATCTTAGCCAAGTCTTTGAAGAACCAAGGATTTTATCACGAAGACGGGTGTTCGCTCTCAGCGGGGAGGCCAACGCAGCCCCGAACGCAACCCAATTGAAAATGCCCGGAAACCTTGCGGTTTCCGGGCATTTTTTGCAACTGTGGTGGCCTGGGACGGAATCGAACCATCGACACGCGGATTTTCAATCCGCTGCTCTACCAACTGAGCTACCGGGCCACGAAGAACGAAAGTATATCAAAGGGGATTATGTCGCTCAAGTGCTTTTTGGCACCTTTTTACTGAAACGATCTCGAAACCCCCGCCAGTCATGCCTCGCTCTTGTTCTTGCCCAGATCCACGCCGAGCTGCTTGAGCTTGCGATACAAGTGCGTGCGCTCCAACCCCGTCTTCTCCGCCACCCGCGTCATGCTGCCGTTCTCGCGCGCCAGGTGATACTCGAAGTACGCGCGCTCGAAGGCATCGCGGGCATCGCGTAACGGGATATCGAAGGAGATGGACGCCGTCGCACCTGCCGGACCCGGCGCTGCATTTGGCGAACCTGCATCGCCGCCAGCAAGACTCAGCGACGAAGCCACCGGCAACGCAGCGGAAGCCGGCACCGTTGAACCACTCGGTGGCAACGCCGGGCGGATGGCCGCGTTTGCAATTGGCGCGGCAGCCGTGCCGCGCGCAAGACCTTGCTCGACTGCCTTGAGCAACTTTTGCAACGCGATCGGCTTCTCGAGGAAGTTGAGCGCACCAATCTTCGTGGCCTCAACCGCCGTATCGATAGTCGCATGGCCCGACATCATGATCACCGGCATGGTGAGCTTGCCCTGCGCCGCCCACTCTTTCAGCAGCGTCACGCCGTCGGTATCGGGCATCCAGATGTCGAGCAGCACGAGATCCGGCGCCTGGCGCAACCGATACTCCCGCGCATGCTGCGCATTCTCCGCCGTCTCCACCACGTGACCTTCGTCGCTCAGGATCTCCGAGAGCAATTCCCGGATACCCATTTCGTCGTCTACCACCAGGATGGTTGCCATTTACGCTGCCCTTGTCTGCACTAATGCTTTTGTCGTTCCGTGGCTCGCCGCCGCCGAGGGCGGTGTCGCGCCCGGTTCGGCGGAATCTTCCGCGAGTTGCAGGAACAGAATCGAGATCTGCGCGCCTTCGATCACGTCAGGTGTCTTCGAACGATTGCGGATGTCGATGCGTGCGCCATGCTCATCGACGATCTTCTTCACCGTTGCAAGACCCAGACCCGTGCCCTTCGCCTTCGTAGTCACATAAGGCTCGAATGCGCGCGAGAGAATTCGCGCGGGAAAACCTGAACCGTTATCCGATACCGTCAACCGCACCGCCACGCGGGCATGTCCTGAGGCATCGGGGTCGCCATATTCTACTGTCTTCGTTTCAAGCAACACGCGCGGTTCAGCGACATCGGCCACCGCATCCTGCGCATTCTGCAAAAGATTGTGAATCACCTGCCGAAGCTGCGTGGCGTCGCCGCGAATCACCGGCAATTTTGTCAGCTCCACGGTGATATGACTCTTGCGCTCTTCGATGCCATACAAGGTCAGCACTTCGGCCACGAGATCATTGAGCTGCAGGTTACCCAGCACGGCCGGCGGCGTACGCGCGTATTCGCGGAAGTCGTCGACCATCTGCTTCATCGCCTGCACCTGATTCACGATGGTGGTCGCGCCGCGCTTGAGCACGTCGGCGTCGGTCGGCGAGAGCTTGTCGGCGAGCTTCATCTGCAGTCGTTCAGCCGATAGCTGGATCGGCGTGAGCGGATTCTTGATCTCGTGCGCCAACCGCCGCGCCACTTCGCCCCATGCCACCGAACGCTGCGCGGAGATGACGTCGGAGATGTCGTCGAATACGACTACGTAGCCGGTTGTCTCCGCGTCGTCGGTGTCGCTTTCGGTCAGGGTCAACAACTGCGTACCGCGTACCAGCAAGGTCAGCGGATCAGTCTCGCCGGCCACCGGAACGGCAAGCTGCTGTTGCCAGTGACCACGGTCGCCAATAGGCCGGCCGCTGCCGCTTGCCGCTGCATCGCGATCAGCAAATGCCTTTCGCACCATCGCGCCAAACTCGGACAGCACGCCGATCTGCTCAAGCGGCAGGTTCAGCGACGCATTGAACGGCTGCCGGAAGATCCGCTCGGCGCCGCGATTCGCCGTGGTCAGGCGGAATTGCCGGTCGAACACGAACACGCCGGCGGTCAGGTTCGCGAGAATGCTCTCCAGATACGCCTTCGAATGTTCGAGTGCGATCCGGTTGTTCTCGACCGCCGCACGCGCCTCGGACAATTGCCGCGTCATTGCGTTGAACGACTGCGTGAGGAAGCCGAGTTCATCACGCGACTTCACTTCGCGTTTGGGCGTGTAATCGCCCTCGGCAACTTCCTTCGTGCCTTGCGCAAGCAGGAACAACGGCCGCGCGAGTTGATTGCCGAGCGCGAGCGCCAACATCATTGCGATGAAGGTGGCGAGGAACAATGCCAGCGTCAGCGTGCCGATGTACATCTTGCGCAAGCCCGTGCGCCCGAGCGCCTTCTCCTGATACTCGCGATACGCGCGCTGCACGGCGTCGGCATTGCGGGCGAGTCCGGTACTGACCGGCTGTTCGATCTGCAGGAACCGCTCGGCCGGCTGCAGTTCAGTGGTCGAACTGTCGGGGATCTTCACGATCACCCGTAACCTCAATGCGCCCTTTGCCCCGGTCTGACTTGCATCGCCATCGACCTCACCTTCAATCGCCCCGTACGGCCTGCCGCGCGCCTGATTCAGTTGCAGCGGAGTGGGCAGGTCGTCGGGCACGAGCGCCGCGAAATTACTCGATGCCTGCGCCACCACGCGCACATCGGGCGCGGTACCGGAGCCGCTTCTCGCCGGCTCGACAATGGTCGCATCCTGCACATTGAACTGATCGCGCAAGCGCAACAGCGTCAGCGTGAGGCTGGTCGGATCGGCGCTCGCGAGCTGGTCGCCCATCAGGCGGCCCTTGTTCTGCAGATCGGACAGCGATGCATCGAGCATTCCGCGCCCGAGATTCAGCCCGGACGTGAGGGCGGTTTCAACGTTCACATCGAACCATGATTCGATACTGCGCGACACAAACTGGTACGACACCACGTAAATGATGGCGCCCGGCACCACGCCCACGAGCGCAAAGATAAACGCGAGTTTCGCGAGAAGCCGCGTACCGAACTTGCCCTGTCGCACCCGGGTGATGATGATCACCACCAGCCCGATGACAATCAGGATGAGGACGACCGCCACCGCAAGATTCGCAGCATAGAGCCACTGATAATAGCGGTCGAAGAACTCGGTGTTCGCACTGGCAAGCGCCAGCATGACCAGCAGGAGAATGGCCGTGAGCGCGACCGTGGTCACGAGCACGCGAACCACGAGGCCTGTGATGTTCGTGCGGCGCAGCGGCCGGCGGCGTAGTTTATTTAGCACTGGTCGCCGCCGTAAAAGTAAAACGCTTCCACTCGGAAGAGAGATTCCAGTCGCGATTGTTCACCGCGTCGATCTGGAACGGCTTGGGCATCAGTGCAATGTCGAGCTGCATGCGCACCGACGCGTTATACGTCTCGCCGGGCTTGACCTGGTTACGATCGATGACGTGCCAAGACGTCACGTGCTTGATGACAGCAAGCGCTTCATCGAGCGTGGCGAAACCCAGTTGCAAGCCGCCCGTGGAAACACGATATTCGCGTGTCAGCGGTTGAAACGAAAGCCGGATGCTTTGTGACACGCTCACCGGTTCTTCGTCGAACCAGTACCAGCGCGGCCGCGACAAATCGAAATCGGTGGTGAAATACAAAGGCACGCCCTTGTTCACGGCGTCTTCAAGGCTGCTGTTGAGATCGAAGTCGAAACGGGCGTCGATACTCCAGCCCGATCCATCCGCCTGCAACGACGCGCGCTGCACAGCAATGGGATCGGCCTGCGCGGCCGAAACGGGCATGAACGACAGCGCGAGGCTCAGCAACAAGGCCAGCACGGCCTGGCCGGCAGGCGCGAGCCGCAGCGGGAAAAAGCGTTTGATCGTCACCGTTTCTGAAAGCGCGCGTAGAAGAATCCGTCATGGTCCGCAGAGGCTTCCACGTCCCGCGTCGATGTTGAACGGGTACGTTGCGCCTCGCCTGAATTGTCCGTCAGCGAGTTCGTGACCGGGTCCGGTGATATTTGCGAACCAACCGCGCCGGTGCGGCTGGCAGTCGGCAATAATTGCCCCGGCGCGTCCAATCGTACCGCATCTTCGTGAACCTCTCCAAACCACTGCGCCTGCAACTCGCCCTCTTCGGGGAAGATCGAGCACGTAACGTAAAGCAACTCGCCGCCGGTCGCGACCAGCGGCCAGAGTGCTGCGAGAATGCGGCGCTGCTCTTCGACGAGAGCGGCGATATCGGATGGACGGCGCAACCAGCGAATGTCAGGGTGACGCCGCACGATCCCCGATGCCGAACACGGCACGTCGGCAAGAACACGATCGAATGGATCGCCGTCCGACCAGCCCGACGGTTCGCCTGCATCGCCCACGCGAATTTCCGCCTGCACGTTCAGGCGCTGCAGGTTCTCGCCGATACGCCGTGCGCGCACCGGATCGCTTTCCACCGCGATCAATTCGACGTTCGCCAGCTCCAGCACATGACCCGTCTTGCCACCGGGCGCGGCGCACGCGTCGAGCACACGCATGCCATCGCGCGCGTTCAGCAACTGCGCGGCGAGTTGCGCACCGGCGTCCTGAACCGAGACGACGCCATCGGCGAAACCGGGGATCTTGTCGACGGCCATCGGCGTCTTGAGGCGCACGGCGTGAATGCCCACGGCTTCGGCTTCTATGTGCTCGGCCTCGAGGACCTCGAGATATTGCGCGACGCTCATGCGCCGCGCGTTCACACGCAACGTGAGCGGGCCTTGCCGGTTACCGGCGTCCAAGATGTTTTCCCATTCGTCGGGATGGCCGCGCTTGACCGCGTCGATCCACCACGCGGGATAGTTGAAGCGCACGACAGGATCGCTTCGAACCTCCGTCAGCAGCGCTTCACGTTCACGCAGGAATGAGCGCAGCACCGCGTTGACCAGACCCTTCGCAAACGCGAATTCGCGCCTCGCGGCGATTGCGTTGACGGCTTGATCGACGACGGTAAAAGGGGTGTACGCAGCGTGGGCTTCGTCATCGACCAGCAGCGCGAACGCGCAGGCCATCACATTCGATACATGCGGCGGCGGCGCCTTGCGCACCAGTTTCGCGAGCAGCGCGTCGGCGACGGCGAGACGCCTCAGCGTTCGGTACGCAATATCCTGTGTCGCCCCACGCGATATCGCCACGTGCGTTGCCGCGATCACCGTTTGCAAGGCTGCGGGCAGCGCGGAACCGGCGCGCACCGCGCCGACCGCTTGCGCGGCGGCATCGAGCGCGAACGCCAGGGAATCGGGAGCAAGGTGAAGCGTGGCGAGACGGGCGTCGGACGACGCTCGGCTGCTGTCCGCCGATGAAACGACGCGGCGTCGGGAAGGCTTTTCGGTCATGTCGGGGCGAAGGCGTTCGAGCCGGCCGATGCCGGTCCGCACAAACGAACATTGTAACTTGCGAGGGGTTTGGGCTGAGATTGGAGCCCCGATGCTGGCCGAACGGCCGGGATTGAAGGCAGATCGCTGTTTAACAAAAACCCATCGCCGCTTGCGCGGCGATGGGTCCATGACTGCGGCCTTACACAGGCGCCATCACTCCATCCGCCCGGTTCGCGCCATCTCCATCAGGCGCGCGACACGCTCCTCGGTCGCCGGGTGTGTAGAAAAGAGCTTGGAAATTCCACCGCCCGCCAGCGGGTTCATGATCATCATCTGCGCGGTGGCGGGATGCTGCTCAGCCGTCGGGAACGGTACGCCCGCGGCATACGCATGGATTTTCTCGAGCGCGCTGGCAAGCGCCTGCGGATCGCCGGAAATCTGCGCGCCGCCGCGATCGGCTTCAAATTCGCGCGCCCGCGAGATCGCCATCTGGATCAGCGCACCCGCCAGCGGCGCCAGCATGGCAACAGCAATACTGGCGATCGGATTTGAGCGCCGGCCGTCGGAATCCCGGCCGCCAAAGAACATGGCAAAGTTGGCCAGCGCCGAGATCGCTCCGGCCATGGTCGCTGAAACCGTCGAAATCAAGATGTCGCGGTGCTTCACGTGCGCCAACTCGTGCGCCATCACGCCGCGCAACTCACGCTCGGACAACACCCGCAAGATGCCGGTCGTCGCAGCAACAGCCGCGTGCTCCGGATTGCGGCCGGTTGCGAACGCGTTGGGCGCGTTTTCATCGATGAGATACACCTTCGGCATCGGCAACTGCGCCCGCGTGGCAAGCTCGCGAATCATCCGATAAAACTGCGGCGCGCTGGCTTCATCCACTTCCTGTGCGTTGTACATCTTCAGCACGAGCTTGTCGGAGAACCAGTACGAAAAGAAATTCATGCCGAGGGCGACGATCAGCGCAAGCATCATCCCCTTGCTGCCGCCGATCATTCCTCCGATCACGACAAAAAGGGCCGTGATCGCTGCCATCAGCATCGCCGTTTTGACCCAGTTGAACATGTCTTGAACTCCTCACCCAATATCAATGCGCGTTAAGCGCGAGTGGCCGAAACGACCTTTTTTTGCCTGACCAAAAAATCGCCCAACGATTCATTGGTCCCGATTGTAAGCAAAATGTTAGATAAGGGCATCTCGGAAAAATTCAATCACCTGTGCGAAGTCGCCAACTTGATGCCCAATCCGACGAACGCGCTGCCCACCACCCTGTCCAGCCAAAGCTTGACGCTCGGCTTGCCAGCGAAGCGTTGCGTCACGCTACCCGCGATCCACGCCACAAAGGTGTTCCAGAAGGTGCTGACCAGCACGAACACCAAACCGAGCGCGAGGAAGGCAAGGGTCTTGTGTGCGCTGTCGACAGCAACGAATTGCGGAATGAACGAGACGAAGAACAGCACCACCTTCGGGTTCAGCACATTCGTGACGAAGCCTTGCGTGAAGAGTTGCTGCAGCGATTTCGGCGCGGCGCGAACGCGGGTGACTTCTGCTTCGCTCTGCTTGTCGCTGGTTTTCTCGGCTGCGGGCTTTGTGAGGATCAGCCGCACGCCGAGATAGATCAGATAAATCGCGCCTGCGAACTTGACGATAGTGAATGCCGTGACCGATGCCGCCAGCAACGCCGTCAACCCGAACGCGCACGCCAGCGTATGCACGATGCAACCGAGCGCAATGCCCAGCGCCGACACCACGCCCGCGCCTCGTCCTTGCGCAACGCTTCGGCCGACGATGTACGCCGTATCCGGCCCCGGCGTCACGCTCAGCAACATGACGGCGACGATAAAAAGCGTAAAACCGGTGATTCCAAGCATTGCGGGACCTTTGTTATTTGGCTGCCTTTAGCCGTCGCAGCGACGGCGCGGGTAATGCGCAAACGCCGGTTTATGCACCCGGCGCGACTTCCCGAAGTTCGAATCGCTGCCCCTTAACAATAGGCGATCCGGCGAGAAATTCGCGCACGGGGAGTCGTTTGCCGCCGGGCTTTTGCAACTGCGTTAGTCGCAAGGCACCCTGGCCGCACGCGACAACTACACCCTCCGCGCCGCTCTCCAAGATCACGCCGGCCTCGGCGTCGCCTCTGAGTTCCACTGGCTCGGCGGCCCAGATCTTCACGACCACGCCATCGAGCGTTCCGAACGCGCCGGGAAACGGATCGAAGGCGCGAATTTGACGGGCAAGCATGCTCGCCGGTCGACGCCAGTCGAGCGCCGCCTCGTGCTTGGCAATCTTCTCAGCGTATGTCGCGCCGTCCTGCGGCTGCGGCGCGGCGGGCAAGGCGCCGTCGCGCTCGAGATCCCGCAACGCTTCGACGATCAGTTCAGCACCGAGCTGCGCCATCCTGTCGTGCAGCGTGGCGGTGGTGTCGGTGGACGTGATCGCGATGTGACCTTTGACGACCATCGCGCCGGTGTCGAGTCCTGCATCCATCTGCATGAGCGTGATGCCCGTCTCGGCGTCACCGGCCTCGATCGCACGATGAATTGGCGCTGCGCCTCGCCAGCGCGGCAAAAGCGAGCCGTGGATATTGATTGCTCCCAGCGGCGGGATGTCGAGCACTTCCTGCGGCAGGATCAGTCCGTATGCGGCAACCACCATGACGTCGTGCGGTGTGGCCTTCAGTAGTTCGATTGCAGCGGCCGCTTCCTCGGGATACTTGCCATTGCGCCGCAATGATGTCGGCTGCGCTACGGCCAAACCGTGCTCGACGGCAAAGCGCTTCACCGGCCCCGCGGCCAGTTTCATCCCACGACCGGCGGGACGGTCCGGCTGCGTCAACACGAGCGGCACCTGAAAACCCGCGGCGTGGATGGCAGCCAGCGCGGCAGAGGCAAACTCGGGTGTTCCGGCAAATACGACACGCAGCGATTGAGTCATCGATTCAGCAACCTGCAAATTCCATCATCCGTATTAGTGAATCGACACGTCACAGCGCCTTTTCGAGCTTTCTCATCTTGCCGCGAATCCGCGTCTGCTTGAGCGACGACAGGTACTCGACAAACACGCGCCCCATCAGGTGATCCATTTCGTGCTGGATGCACACGGCGAGCAACTCGTCGCAGTCGATTTCGAACGTTTCGCCCTTCTCGTTCAAGGCGCGCACGCGCACCTTTTCCGGCCGCTCGACGAAATCGTAAATGCCCGGCACCGACAAGCAGCCTTCCTCGTGATCCTTCTTCTCGTCGCTCGACCAGACGATCTCCGGATTGATGAAGACCTGAAGCTGATCGTGCGTGTCCGACGTGTCAATGACGATCACGCGTTCATGCACGTCCACCTGGGTCGCGGCAAGGCCGACGCCAGGCGCCATGTACATGGTTTCAGCCATGTCCGTGACTAGCTTGCGAATCCGGTCGTTGACGACCTCTACGGGCTTCGCGACCTTGTGCAGCCGTTTGTCCGGGTACTTGAGTATGTTGAGCAGAGCCATGATTCAGATTATCGACGCACGCCGCAGCATGCGAAAGTCGGCCATTCGGCCAGGTTGTAAAAGAGTGCCGGTATCGGGAAGATGATTGGGCCGAAACGCAGCGCTTCAACGTCGTTTTAGCGCCGCTCGCGGGGCGGCAACGCGTTGTCCGAACAGCCGGAAACCGGGCCGCTCGACAATCCTTTCTTATTTCGGGATATGAAAATTTTAACATGACGCCTTTCCTGTTGCCGACGGCCAACACCAAGCCCTGTCTGGGAGAAACCGAATTGCAGGACGTTTCAGCCTGGCTGCGACTGGCAAATACGAGCGGTTTGCCGCCCATTGCGCTGCGTGCGTTGCTTGCCGAATTCGGCGGGCCTCAAGCCGTATTGAACCAGTCATTCGACGCGCTCGCGGTCATCGCCGGGGAGAAAGCCGCGCGTGCCGTTCTCGGTCCCCCGCCACGCTCCGAACTCGGCTCATTCGACGAATGCCTCGCGTGCACGCTCGAGTGGGCGTCCGCTCCGGGCAACAGGATCGTCACGCTTGCAGATTCAGCGTACCCACCGGCGCTACTGACCATGCCCGATCCGCCACCGCTGCTATATGTAAAGGGACGGCTTGATCTTCTCCAGGCCCGGGCGGTCGCGATTGTCGGCAGCCGGAGCGCGACGCCGCAAGGCATTGACGACGCCCGCCGTTTCGCTCAAGCACTTTCGGATGCCGGGCTGGTCATTGTGTCGGGGCTCGCGCTGGGTATAGATGGCGCGGCGCATCGTGGTGGGCTAAGCGGTCCAGGCGGCACGATTGCGGTTATCGGAACGGGTGCGGATCTGGTCTATCCGCCGCTGCACCACGCACTGGCGCATGAGATCGCGGTGAACGGCACGATCGTGTCGGAATGGCCGCTCGGTACGCCCGCCCGGCCGGCAAACTTTCCGCAGCGTAACCGGTTGATCGCGGGGCTGGCGAGCGGCGTACTGATCGTCGAAGCGGCCACGCGCTCGGGTTCTCTGATTACCGCCCGGCTCGCCAACGAAATGGGGCGCGATGTATTTGCGATTCCCGGATCGATCCACGCGCCGCTGTCGCGCGGGTGTCATCGGATGATCAAGCAGGGGGCGAAGCTTGCGGAAACGCCTGAAGATATCCTCGATGAGTTTGGTATGACGATTCCAAGCGAAGCGGTGGCCGATTCTGCTTCCAAACCGCGAAGGCGTGCGAAAACGCGTTCAGCGGAGGATGCCAGCGTCGAACCGGTTACCAGTGAATTCGTGCTGGAACCTCAGGATGCGTCGGCCTCGCGCTCCATCGCTCGCGGCAAGCCGGCGAGCGCATCCTGGGCGTCCGCCTCTCTGAAACCCGTCAACCCCGAAGCCCAACGCCTGCTCGATGCACTCGGGCACTCGCCTGCGACGCTTGAAATTCTCGCTGAACGGACCGAAATGGATGGCGCAACGTTGCAAAGCCTGCTGCTGCAGCTCGAACTGTCGGGACGGATTGGTGCATTGCCGGGCGGACGTTTTACCCGCCTTGAACGCTGATTCTTCGACGCCATGCTACATTCGCGACAAAATCCGCTCCCTGCACTGCCCACAAATTACCGACGAAAAGGACTGCAACGAACCATGCCCGCGCTGAATCTCGACACCGACGCCGATCAGATTGCCGAGCGCCTGGCCAGCGCCGGCACGCTGCTCGTCGCCTGCCTGTGCGCCGAATGGTGCGGGACGTGCCGCGATTACCGTGAGAGTTTCAACCTGCTCGCCGATGCCCATCCGGACATCTGTTTTGCATGGATCGACATCGAAAATCAGGCGGATCGCTTCGATGACCTCGATGTGGAAAATTTTCCAACCGTCTTGATCGAAGACGCCGTGACAACCCGGTTTTTTGGAACGGTGCTGCCGCAAACGTCCATTGTTGCGCGCATGTTGACCGACTTGAGCGCGTTGCCGGGTATCGTGGGCGCACCAAAGATCCGGCCCGCTCTGGTCGCCGCTTAAAACCAACCCGGCCGGCAACACCAACCTGCGCAACCGAGCGCACTCGTAAGCCGAAACGGCTTTCGCGCTTGGATCACAAAGCGCCCACATTCACCGTTCGGCATCGCGCGTTTCACCAAATGCCAGACCGCGCGCCGCACGCCATATGCTATAAAGCGGACGTTAACGAGCCCGAACCGCGGTGGCGCAAGCCCCCAAACCCGGCCTCATGCCAGTCCCTAACTAGAATCGAGTCATGTCCAAAGCCCTGATCATTGCTGAAAAGCCTTCTGTCGCGAACGACATCGCGCGCGCTTTGGGCGGCTTCACCAAGCATGACGAATATTACGAAAGCGAAGACTACGTGCTGTCGTCGGCTGTCGGCCACTTGCTCGAAATTGCCGCGCCGGAAGAGTACGAAGTCAAGCGCGGCAAGTGGAGCTTCGCCAATTTGCCCGTCATCCCGCCGCATTTCGACCTGAATCCGATCGCCAAAAGCGAATCGCGGCTGAAAGTGCTGACCAAGCTGCTCAAGCGCAAGGACGTCGATCGCCTGATCAACGCCTGTGACGCGGGGCGCGAAGGCGAGCTGATTTTTCGCCTGATCGCGCAACATGCGAAAGCGAAGCAGCCGGTGCAACGCCTCTGGCTCCAGTCGATGACCGCAGGTTCCATCCGCGACGGTTTTGCTCATCTGCGCAGCGACGCCGACATGCAGCCGCTCGCGGACGCCGCCCGTTGCCGCTCCGAAGCCGACTGGCTCGTGGGCATCAACGGCACGCGCGCGATGACCGCGTTCAACAGCAAGGGCGGTGGTTTCTTCCTGACGACTGTTGGCCGGGTTCAGACGCCAACGTTGTCTATTGTCGTAGAGCGCGAGGAAAAGATCCGTCGTTTCGTGCCGCGCGATTATTGGGAAGTGCGTGCTGAATTTATCGCGGCGAAGGGCATGTACGAAGGCCGCTGGTTCGACCCGAAATTCAAGCGTGTCGAAGGCGATCCGGAACAGCGCGATTCACGGCTCTGGAGCTTGCCGGCTGCTGAAACCATTGTCGCGGCTTGTCGCGGCAAGACCGGTACGGTCACGGAAGAAGCGAAGCCGTCCACGCAGATGTCGCCGTTGCTGTTCGACCTGACCAGCTTGCAACGCGAGGCCAACGGCCGCTTCGGCTTTTCGGCCAAGAACACGCTCGGCCTGGCTCAGGCGCTGTATGAAAAGCACAAGGTGCTGACCTACCCGCGTACCGACGCCCGCGCGCTGCCCGAGGATTACATTCCGACGGTGAAAGACACGCTCGCGATGCTCAAGGAGAGCAACAACTACTTGCCGCACGCGAAGCAGGTGCTGGACAAGGGCTGGGTGAAGCCGAACAAGCGCATCTTCGACAACTCGAAGATCAGCGATCACTTCGCCATCATCCCGACCCTGCAGGCGCCGAAGGCGTTGTCCGAGCCGGAGCAGAAGCTCTACGACCTGGTCGTGAAGCGTTTCCTCGCGGTGTTTTTCCCGGCGGCCGAATACCTCGTCACCACGCGGATCACCGAAGTATCCGGCCATCATTTCAAGACGGAAGGCAAGGTACTCGTCGAACCGGGCTGGCTGCAGGTGTACGGCAAGGAAGTGGGCGGCGAAGACGCCAACCTGGTCCAGGTTCAGAAGGACGAGAAGGTCGATGTCGAGAAGGTTGCGGCGATCGGCCTCGTGACGAAACCGCCTGCACGCTACAACGAAGCGTCGTTGCTCTCGGCCATGGAAGGCGCAGGCAAGCTCATTGAAGACGAGGAACTGCGCGAGGCAATGGCGGCAAAGGGCCTGGGCACGCCGGCTACGCGTGCGGCGGTTATCGAAGGATTGCTGGGTGAAAAGTACATGGTGCGTGAAGGCCGTGAACTGATTCCCACGGCGAAGGCGTTCCAGTTGATGACCTTGCTGCGCGGTCTGGGCGTCGAAGAATTGACGGCGCCCGAACTGACCGGCGAGTGGGAGCACAAGCTGTCGCAGATGGAACGCGGCAATCTCCCGCGCGACGAGTTCATGCAGGAAATCGCGCGCATGACGCAGACCATCGTCAAGCGTGCGAAGGAATACGACTCCGACACCATTCCCGGCGACTATTCGACGCTCGAAACACCGTGTCCGAATTGCGGCAGCCAGATCAAAGAGAACTATCGGCGATTCGCTTGTACGAAGTGCGAATTCTCGATGTCGAAGATTCCCGGCGGACGCCAGTTCGAGATTCCCGAAGTCGAGCAGTTGATCAAGGACAAGACGATTGGGCCGCTGTCGGGTTTCCGCAGCAAGATGGGCCGGCCGTTCTCGGCAATCTTGAAGCTGTCCTTCGACGACGAAATCAAGAACTGGAAGCTCGAGTTCGACTTCGGTCAGGATTCAGGCGGCGAAGACGGCGAACCGGTGGACTTCTCGGAGCAAACACCGGTTGGCGCGTGTCCGAAGTGCCAGTCGCGGGTGTACGAGCACGGCATGAGTTATGTCTGCGAGAACTCGGTGGCGAATCCGAAGACCTGCGATTTCCGATCGGGCAAGGTGATCCTGCAGCAGGAAATGACACGCGAGCAGATGACGAAGCTGCTCGAAGAAGGACGCACGGACTTGCTGACGGGTTTCAAGTCGTCGCGCACAGGCCGGAACTTCAAGGCATTCCTCGTGAAGCAGCCGGACGGCAAGATTGGCTTCGAGTTCGAGAAGAAAGAGCCGAAGCCCGGTGCGAAACCGGCGGTCAAGCGCGGCGCGGCGGCAGCTACCGAAGCGGAAGATGAAGGTGACGGCGATGTCGCCGTGGCGGCCAAGAAAACAACCGTGAAGCCTGCGGCGAAGAAAGCGCCTGCCAAGAAAGTCGCTGCCAAGAAGGCGCCGGCTCGCAAGGCGGGTTAGTTTTCAATTTTCGAGGCGCTTTGAATAGGCCCGGCAGCATAAAAAAAGCCCGCGAATCATTCGCGGGCTTTTTTTCGTTCGTCGTGCTGGACGACGCTTAACCGCACAGGAAATCTCACCACAGCGCTTCCCTCAAAACGGTGAGGGCATGGCCGGTGTCGCACGCGAGCGCGACTTCGCCGGCTTGCCACCGAGCTTGTTGTCATCGGCGGGAGGCAGGTCGGCCTCGAATCGCGCGCCGCCTTCCGCTTCCGCATAGGCTGCGTGCGCGACGAGCGGCTCGGAATCGCGCTCATCTATCGCTGGCGCCCCCGGCTTCACGAACCCGTTCTTCACCCACTGCTCGCCAAGCTGATGATTCGGCGTCTGGCTGAAATGCTCGACCAGGTGATCGATGAACGTACGCACCTTCGCGGGCAAATGGCGCCGGCTCGGATACGCGACGTTGATTTCGACCTCCGGCAACTGGTAATCGCTCAATAGGCGTACAAGCTTGCCGCGCGTGGTGTCGTTGCCGATCAGATAACTAGGCAGGATGGCGATGCCCATGCCGAGCAGCGCGAACTGGCGCAGCATCTCGGTATTGTTCGCGACGATCACGTTCGTCGGCCGCACGCGCACTTCCCCTTCAGGTCCGGTGAAGACGCGCTCATCGCCGAAATATTCGGACGGCAAACTCAGCGACGGATGTTCGGACAGGTCTTCCGGCCGCGTCGGCACGCCATGCTTTTCGAGATAACCGGGCGTGGCGCATACGGTGAGGCAACCCGTCGTAAGGCGTCGCGTGACAATGCTCGCGCTGCGCATCTGGCGCGCGATCACAATGCCCACGTCGAAGCCCTCTTCAACCAGATCGACTTGCCGGTCGACCAGCGTGACGTCCGGCACAACCTTGGGATACCGCTCCGTATAGGTCTGCAGCACGGGCGCGAGGTTGTGCAGGCCAAACACAACGGGTGCGACAATTCGTAGCGATCCAACCGGCTCGTGGTTACGTGCAACCACCATTTGTTCGACATCCTCAAGCTCGTCGAGGATCTGGCGGGCGCGTTCCAGGTATACCTGGCCCGACTCGGTCAGCGACAGGCTGCGCGTGGTGCGGTTGAGCAGACGGGTGCCCAGGCGCCCTTCCAGGTCAGCGATATGACGTGTTGCCACTGCATTCGAGATATCCATCGCGCCGGCCGCGCGGGCAAAACTGCCGAGATCCGCCACACGGACGAATACTTTCATCGACTGCAAATGATCCATGAGACAACTCCTGCTGCTAGACAGCCTCTTTTAATTCCAGAAGCAATTCGGAATTATCCTAGGACTCCCGTTTTCGTGCAGAAGTTGCCTTAAATGTGACTTTTTCTGACAAAAGATTTCGGCTTAGCCAGTCGGTAAGGTGAAACACGGCACATTGTTGCGAAATTCGGAACGATGTCGCTATGAAACTTCCACCCACACAATTCTAAATAGCTGGCTGAAGCAATTTTGACGCAGTACGGCGGGAAATTCATAAGGGCCACTAATGCGGCCCTTATTTCATCGATTATGTCGACTTCTGTCACTAATCGCTTAACTAGCTTTAACAAAAAGTCAGGCCGAGACCCTCTTTCCGATCGCGGCTTTCGTCTCTGCAAGTTCGGCCGGCAGTCCCTGGGCGAGTTTTGTGAATAACTCGTCGTGTAGTTCGAGCTCAGCTCGCCATGCCGAGTCCTGCACGGAGATAACGCGCTCGAATTGCTCGCGGGTGAAATCGAGTGCGCCCCAGTCGATATCCTCAAAGCGCGGCGAAAGCCCGAACGCATGTTCCTCGCCCTGAGCCGTGCCTTCGATACGGCCGATCATCCAGCTCAACACGCGCATGTTGTCGCCGAAACCCGGCCACACGAACTTGCCGTTGCCGTCCTTGCGGAACCAGTTCACGCAGAAAAATTTCGGCAATTTGGCGTTGAGTCGCTCAAGCCGTTCGCCCACTTTCAGCCAGTGGCCGAAATAGTCGCTCATGTTGTAGCCGCAGAACGGCAGCATGGCGAACGGGTCGCGCCTGACCACACCCTGCTGGCCGGCCGCGGCGGCGGTGGTTTCGGAGCCCATGGTCGCGGCCATGTAGACGCCCTCGTTCCAGTTGCGCGCTTCTGTGACGAGCGGAACGGTGTCCGAGCGGCGACCGCCGAAGATAAACGCATCGATCGCCACGCCGGCTGGATTTTCCCAATCAGCATCAATAGACGGACATTGCGCAGCGGGCGCCGTGAAACGCGCGTTCGGGTGCGCCGCTTTCTTGCCCGATTCGGGCGTCCAGTCGTTGCCCTGCCAGTCGATCAGGTGCGCCGGCGGCGTGTCCGTCATGCCTTCCCACCAGACATCGCCGTCGTCGGTGAGCGCCACGTTCGTGAAGATCACGTTTTCCTTGAGCGTCGCCATGGCGTTGAAGTTGGTCTTCTCGCTCGTGCCCGGCGCCACGCCGAAGTAGCCCGCTTCGGGGTTGATCGCGTAGAGCCGGCCGTCGCGGCCCGGCTTGATCCAGGCGATGTCATCGCCGATCGTGGAGATTTTCCAGCCCGCCATGTCTTGCGGCGGAATCAGCATGGCGAAGTTGGTCTTGCCGCACGCCGACGGAAACGCCGCCGCGACGTGATATTTGCGCCCTTCCGGCGACGTCACGCCGAGAATCAGCATGTGTTCGGCGAGCCAGCCTTCGTCGCGTCCCATCGTCGATGCAATCCGTAGCGCGAAACATTTCTTGCCAAGCAACGCGTTGCCGCCATAACCCGAACCAAAACTCCAGATCTCGCGGCTTTCCGGAAAATGCACGATGTATTTCGTATCGTTGCATGGCCATGGAACGTCCTTCTGCCCCTGTTGCAAAGGCGCGCCAACCGAATGCACGCAGGGCACGAACTCGCCGCGGGCGCCGAGCACGTCGTACACGGCACGGCCCATGCGCGTCATGATGCGCATGTTGGTGACCACGTACGGGCTGTCGGTCAATTCCACGCCAATGTGCGCGATCGGCGAGCCGAGTGGACCCATCGAAAACGGGACGACGAACATCGTCCGGCCGCTCATGCAGCCGTCGAAAAGACCGTCCAGCGTGAGACGCATTTCAGCGGGATCGATCCAGTTGTTCGTCGGGCCCGCTTGCTCCGGACGTGCCGAGCAGATGAACGTGCGATCTTCCACCCGCGCGACGTCGGACGGATCCGAGCAGGCAAGGTAGGAATTAGGCCGTTTGGCGGGATTGAGGCGTCTGAGCGTGCCGGCATCGACCATGAGTTGCGACAGGCGGTCGTATTCTTCCTCCGACCCGTCGCACCATTCGATCCGGTCCGGCTTTGTTAGCGAGGCGACCTGCTGCACCCAGTCGATGAGTTTCTGGTTCTTGACGTACGCCGGGACGTCGTTGTCGGCGGCCACGTTTTGATCTACTACTGCGGGCTGGTTCATCGAGCACACTCCGTTCTTGGAAGAGAAAACGGTTTGCAACCCGCCGGCGCTGCTCGCGAGAGGCGCATTTCGAGTCGCCGGTTTACCTGCACGGAAAATTCACGCGGCAGACGGCGACACAAAAACAAGGCATGCGTCGGGGAGTTGGCTAGTTTGGTGGCGACTGCCGTCGTGAAATCGCGGCTTGCGTCGGCACGGAACAAACTGTTAAAAAGGGATAGGACTTGTCTCCTCGTTGCCGGTTTTCCGGCGCTAGTGACGCGTGAATGGCTAAACTGCCCTTTTCCGCATTCGATTTCTTTTCAGATACCCGTTCGGCGACCAGTAAATTCGCCGGCTACACCAGCAGCTTAACGCGACACAATGGCCGTATTTCGGCGAATTTATACGTAATTACCCGATTTATCCGTAATTACCCGAACTTACCACGTCGATTCCTGTCCATCCTCGAATTTCCGCCGCACGTTTGATGCCTATCAAAAGCCAATCCATGCCAATCAAAATTGCCATCCTGGACGACTATCAAGACGCCGTTCGCAAGCTCGATTGCTTCAGTCTGCTCGCCGATCACGAGGTGAAAGTATTCAATAACACCGTGCGCGGACTCGGACAGTTGGCTAGCAGACTCTCGGAAGTAGAAGCGCTCGTCCTGATCCGCGAGCGCACCCGGATCAGCTCGCAACTGCTCGACAAACTGCCGCGGCTGCGCATGATCAGCCAGACCGGCAAGGCGGGCGGCCATATTGAGGTCGAAGCCTGTACCGAGCGCGGAATCGCCGTGCTCGAAGGCAGCGGTTCGCCGATCGCCCCGGCCGAGCTGACCTGGGCGCTCATCATGGCTGCGCAACGCCGGATCCCTCAGTACGTCGCGAACCTGAAGCAGGGTGCGTGGCAGCAGTCCGGTCTGAAGACCTCCGCGCTGCCGCCGAATTTCGGCCTGGGCCAGGTACTTCGCGGCCAGACGCTCGGGATCTGGGGATACGGAAAAATCGGCCAATTGCTCGCCGGTTACGGCAAGGCGTTCGGCATGAAAGTGGTGGTCTGGGGCCGGGAGCACTCGCAGGCCGCCGCGCGGGCGGACGGAGTGAATGTCGCCGAGAGCCGGGAAGCCCTGTTCGAACAGAGCGATGTGCTCTCGTTGCATCTGCGGCTGAACGACGAAACGCGCGGCATTGTCACGGCCGCCGACCTGATGCGCATGAAGCCCACCGCGCTGTTTGTGAATACCAGCCGCGCCGAATTGCTCGAAGAAAACGCGCTGCTCAATGCGCTGCATCACAACCGGCCGGGGATGGTTGCTATCGATGTATTCGAGAGCGAACCGATCCTGCAGGGTTATGGCCTGCTGCGCATGGAGAACGTCATTTGTACGCCGCACATCGGGTACGTGGAGAGGGAGAGTTACGAGCTCTACTTCACGGCGGCGTTCAAGAACATCCTCGCCTTCGATGCCGGCGACACATCGAGTGTCGCCAATCCGGAAGCGCTGGTGGGCGGGCGCCGGCGATAGTCAAAGCGTGGAAATGTCCGTGGACGGCTCGCATCGGACGGGGAAGTTGACCGAGTTCGCGATGAAGCAGAACTTGTGCGCTTCCTCGTGCAAACGGCCGGCCAGATTCACGTCACCGCCTGCGCCAATGGTCACTTGCGGGCGCAGGACGACGTCGGTGAAGCGGCCGCTGCCTTGCGCCGATTCCTCCATGATCCCGACGGGGTCATCCACGTAACCCGTCACCACGATGCCATTCACCGCGCAAAGGTGCAGGTACCAGAGCATGTGGCACGACGACAGCGACGCGACGAACAACTCCTCCGGGTTGTGGCGCGTGGCATCGCCGCGAAACGCCGGATCGCTCGACGCCTCGATGGCCGGTTTGTTCGCCGCACGCACCAGATGATCGCGGGAGTAAGCGTCGTAGCGTGACGTGCCGGAGCCTTGATCGCCGGTCCAGACGACTTGGAGCGTGTATTTGTGGTGTTTTGTCATCGGTTCAGTTCTCCTGTTACGGATGCGTTAAGCACATCGGGCAAGCGGGTCAGGAATTGCTCGCCGTCGGCACGGCCCAGGTCGTACGCGGGCCGCATCAACGACGGACTCGTGTAATCCCAAGCCGAAATTGGCACCTTGCGCGAAGGTTGCACATAGACGCGACGCTGGTCGCGGTTCGCGCCGTGCTCCACGACAAACATTTGCGGCCGCGGATACACGCGCGTCACCATCACGAGAACCAGTCCCGGCGATGCATCCAGCGCGCCGACCGGCACATTGTCGACCATGCCGCCATCGAGCACTGGCCGTCCGTGCCGGTGCATGACCGGCGTGAATGGGGGCGTGCAAGACGATTGCAGGATCAGGTCGGCGAGGTCATCGACGGTCGCGCACTCTTGCGCCTTCACGAATTCCGGATGAAAACCGAGGGACTGACCGAGCGTCGGATGAAGCTTCTTGCGCACGTACTTTTCGATGTTATAGGCAATCAGCCCCGCCGCCACCGCGCTGCGAGCACCCAGCCAACGCGGTAGATGCGATACGCCGATACGAATCTCCGGCGCGTCTTGCAGCGATGCAAACTCGGCGCCGTAGATATCGAGTAGTGCCTGCCGGTAGATCCGATAGTGGGGAAACACCGATTCGCTGCGCAGCAAATTGCCCCAATACGCGTTTTTTGGATTGTCGCGCAGCACGCGCGCGTAGTAGTCCATCACCCACTCGGAGCGGTTCATGTACAGCATGCAGGCCGTGGCCGCGCCGGCCGAGATGCTGGTAATCACGCGCGGGCGCAGCTTGAGCTCCGGCTGGACGACGTCCCAGAAACCGGCTTGCCACCAGCAGCGGTTGCCGCCGCCGGCGAATACGACTTGATCGAACATAGGTTTTTTATGTGAGGAGCATGACCGTGGTGGTCGCGTGCGCGGCGAGTGCGCCGGTTTCGTCGTGGACTTCGATTTCACCGAAGATCAGGTTGCGGCCGCGGCGCAGGATATTGGCCGTCACCAGGACATCGCCAGCTTTGACCGGGCGTAGAAAGCTGGTCGTGAGCGAGACGGTGGTCATCGGCTGGAAACCGCCTAGCGCGTGGGCGATGGCGACGATCATGGCAGTGTCGGCGGCGGCCATGAAAACCTGGCCGCAGATCACGCCGCCCACGTGGCGAAGTTTGTCCGCGTGCGGCAGGCGCAGGGTGACGCTGGTATCGGTGGAGCTTTCCGGCTTCAGGCCCAGGTCGCGGATCCACGGCGCGAAGGTGGTGTCGAGCAGAGCGCGGATGGCGAATTCGTCCATGGGTTTGGTTGAGTTGTGTTGGTCTCGTGACTTCTTTCGTGCGTTTGCTGAGGCCGCAACGCGTGCATGTTTCATGCGTCCGTCATGATAACGGCTCGTGACAATTGGCCGAAGTTGAGGCTTTTTGGGATGGCCGATGAGCGCCCGCACGAGGTGCAGCAAGGCTTTAAGGCGTCTGCGAGACGGTATTTTCAAGTTTTGCGTTGCGGACAGTTGCGCGATCCGCGAAAATGTCGCTATAATTCGGATTCAGTTTTTCGGGGCGTTAGCTCAGCTGGTAGAGCAGCGGACTCTTAATCCGTAGGTCGACAGTTCGAATCTGTCACGCCCCACCAAGACACGTAAGGCTCCCAGAGGATCGGGAGCCTTTTTGTTTGCTCCGCAATAGCCACTGTGCTCCGCAAATCGGGCCGACTACGAATCGTCCGGCTTTCGCAGGGAGCCATCCAACCGTGGCGGAACAAAGTCGAAATCACCGTTTTCCCGCTGACTCAGGGCATCTAGCAGTGACAGTCCACGCCCTGCTTCTCCCTTCCATCGCTCGGCCCCAGCTTCATCGACCACACAAGAGTCCCGACCACGGAAATCGTTCTGTGTCAGAACCGGTTTCGACACCGCCTCACGCATCCGCTCCAGAATCAGCAACGCAGCAGCATCGCCTTCATCGACTTCATAGACTTCCCAAGCTACATCAGCTGGCCGCTCGATGAAACCACTAGGAACGCCCCCGACGTAATACACCTCGTGGATTGACCGCCGTAACTCTCCTTCCGTGCCGACAAACTGGATCACTCGATAATTCCAACTGGTGCGCGGCACCTCATCCTCAAACTGTTCCGTTTCTGGCATCGCTAGCTCCATCACCGATTAACGATCTTTGATCCCTGCCGCCGGTAGTACGCAGGCCTTACCTAGTCGGATCGACTTTATCGCCCTTTCGCTCCCGAACGTAATGCTCAGTCATCGTCAATGACTTATGGCCAAGCTGCCGCTGCGCAGCTCGAATATCCCCGGAAGATTCTGTCTTGTCAGTTCCGGCCTTGGCTCTAAGGTCCCGAAATTGGAACAGATCGCTCTGCACTCCTGCTGCAACACGCGCACGGTCAAATCTAAACCGCAAGGCATCGGCCAGCAACCGCTCACCCTTCTCATTCACTACAAGCGCATCAATCTTCGATTGGCACCTCTCCTTCCGGCTTTTGATGCGCTCAATGAGTAACGCAAAGTCACCGGACACAGTGATACGCAACTTCTTCCCGCGCTTGCCTTGTTCGACCCAAAGCTCTCCACCCCTGATGTCAGACTCCGCAAACTTCAAGGTATCCGCAGGGCGCTGTCCGGTGAGATAAGCGAGGTCCATCGCATCGCGGGTTGGCTCATCCGCAGCCGCCCATACCCGTTGATATAGCTCATCTTCGACATACACTGTCCGACCCTCCTCCTTATTGCGCCTTACCCCAACACACGGATTCACGGTATCCGCTAGCCCGTGCTCCCGCGCAAAGTTAAATATGTGCGAGAACAAAGCTACCTCGCGATTTGCGCGAATATGACCAGGGCGAACCGGAACGGCTCGCTTCCGGTCAACGTACCATTGACGCGCTTGCTCACCACGCCACGACAGATACTGCTTTATGTGAACCGGCTTTACGTCGGCAAGCTTTGCCGGAGGGTTGTCAAAAAACTTGTACAAATTCACCAGCTCGAGAAGATTATCCCGCTGGGTGCGCCTAGCCTTCGTGGGCACAATTTCGCGGACATATCTTTCGGCAACATAGCGGAACGTCACGAGGTCACCATGCGCAGCATTGCCGACCGCCTCAAGCTCCGACCATTTACGCACCGCATCCACGAAATCTGAGCCAAGAGCAACCTCCCTGCGCGGGGAGCCGCCTGTGTCGTAGTAGTAGTACACCACCCCGCTTCTTTGCTTCCGCGCACGCATGCTCGGTGGCAAATGCAAATTCTTCCAAGGACGCCGCCCCATATCACCCCGTCAATACCTTTGGTTGCCACGCAGGACGCGGCATTTGTTCCTTTCGACCTTCGATCACCGCCCGAGCAACCACCGGACGACCTGCCGCGTTAACAAAAAACGCGATCCCCATACAACGCAAAGCTTCAATCTGTTTCGACTTAACTTTTCGGCCAGTCAGCACCGCAAGGTCATCACCGGAGAGGAACGTGTCGGCCATGGTCAGAGCTCCCTCGTGGACAGCCAAAAACACCCTAGCCCCTGATTCCAATACGTCTGGCACCGGTCCAACGTCGCACCCACTCTCTCGGCCGCAGCAAACGCAGTTTTTATAGCCGCCGCCGGAGAGTCCTCAGCCAAGTGAGCAATCAATTGCCGCTCAGGCACGGCGATGCCTCGACTAGTCCAATACCGCTTCTCGTTGAGCGCGTGCTCGGCAAAATCCTTGGTGATGTACTTTCCGATATACGACGCCAGCTTGTGCCGCAGCCCCCTCTCCTTGAACGGATTCTTGACGTGAATGCGCACGTCCTCGCATCCGACAGCACGCCCCCATGCCGACCGGATGACCCGATAGTTCTGCCGCCCCTTCACTGCAATATGTAGATGCCAAGCGCCCCGTTTTTGACGCTCCGCGACGGCTACGTAGTGAAAGTTTTGAATCTTGGACAGCCGACGTCGGAACGCATCAAAGTCTCTTTTAAGCCGCACCTTATCGACCATGTTTTCTTTGTAGGTCAGCGTGATCATCCGATCCGCGCCAATAGCTTTGCAGCGAAGCCGCACTTGCTGCTTGGCCCGCTTAGCCGCATCCATCAAGTTTTGGTCCGTATTCTCCGACTCGCCCCGCTTAGCACGAGGCATCAAACTCAGCTTTTGCGCCCCCACATAGCGATCGAAACGCTCAACGGTGACTTCGACTTGTCCGTCTTCAAACTTGCGCCCACGAACCATCCACTCTCGACTAAACGCCGAGAAATTGCCTATACTGTCGTCGTGCATTGCAACTAGTCCTTGTAATGCTGTTGTCGGAAGCCTCCACCGCTGCAACGGTCGAGGCTTTTTTTTTAAAACTCCGCTACTGACCTAATTCGAACGCTGCACCGCGCGCCGGCCCGCAGCCCCTCAAGGAATGCGCTGACCTCGTCAAACGATCCAAAGGCCTTTACGGTTTCATCAGCCTTCATTTTGCGCACGGGCAACCAAAGCAGCTTGTCGGGAAACCCCGGCGTCTCCCCCATGACGAGGCCGCCTGACATTACCCAAAACTCGTCCCCAGCTCGTACGACGCTCACTGGATTGGTGCCTTCCGACGTCGGCACACCCAGCCCGCGAACGACCCCGACCAATACAACGGGCGGCACGAAATGCACTTGCCACAACTCATCCATACGACACCGCCTCCGACTTTGTTCCGAAGCTCCGGGCCTCTTTCTACAAGATCACCATTTCGAACAGCGCGCGATTAAACGCTTCAGAGCGAGCATCGGCAACCCAACCCCGTACACCTTCTATGCTCGCGAAGCGCTTGACATGCTCCGGCATACAACGACCGCCGACTAAGTACAACCAACATTCGCTGCTCGAAACACCTTCAACAGCTGAGAGCGCGAGCGCGCCCGCTATCAAGCAGAAGTCGTTGCCTTCTTTGACGACGTAAACGGGTACGGCCCCCTCGGACGTCTTTACACTCACTCCCTCCAGCACACCAACAAGCTGAACCGCAGGCTCAAATGAAGCCAACCAAAAATCCGGCCAACTCATCGCTTTGTGCAGAGCCCTGTCCTTCATCACTACCTCTTTACGTTAAGTGTCCCTGATATAAAGATAGGCGCGCTTCGCGCGCCCCGCTGTCCGCGCTCCGCTGCGTGCAGCCGGGCGACGAAGCGCCAACAGCTAGCACTCACACTTGCCTCGCGCCGTCTTCAACACGGCGGTCTAACATGGGTTGCGCCGTCCTATGGCCGACACAACCCATGACTTCATCCTCGCGCGGTGTAGCTGGCATCAAGGCCATGCCCTGCGGGTCGCTACCGCGAGCCTTGACCCCAGCGCATAGTCCAACGGCCTCGCACAATTACGAAGCATCGACGCGCTGCACCTGCAACACCAGCAGCACTTCCGTGCGCCCCTTCGAAGAGCTATGCCCGTCAAGGAAGCGCGGCAACCAACCCTCGCTGTTCACCGCCGTCGTATCAGAGTCCTGGACCAGGCCGCCGAGCACAACAACCTCCCCGTCTTTCATACTTACCGTTGTCGTCATTTCGCGCGTATTTTTTGTCGGTGAATTGTTCACCCCGGTCGTAGTCGGCACGAAGCTCGAAATCTGCTCATCGAGCTTGACCTGTATCGCATCCGCCATCACGGTCGGTTGCACTGCGAAGATCACCCCTGCATCCTGATAGTCCACCGACTGCACCGGCGTCCCGGTCGCACCTTGATAGCTTATGCTTCCCAGCGTCGGCACCTGCGAACCCACGTTAAGGCTGACCTTCTCACCCGACAGCACACGCACGTGCGGATCGCTCACCTCCTTAAATCGACTATCAGCGCTCAGCGCCGAGATGGCCAAGTTCAGAAAATGCGCATCGAACGTCAGCGCCGTCGCATCGACGCCAGTCGGGCCGTTCGAAATGCCGAGCTGACCGTCCAGCACATGCGCAGCTATCGAAAACGCCGAGTTCTTCGAGTCCGTGTCCGAAACCTCATAGACCCAGCCACGCACCACCACCTCGCCCGGCGCTGTGTCCACCTCCGGCAACACATTCTTCAGATCCCGGATTTCAGATGGCTTCCCGACAAACACCAACTCATCCGCCGAAGTAACCGACGAAGAAAGACCGGAAGGGTGCCCAGTGCGACCTGCCAAACCTTGCGGCACCGCAGCGCCCGGCGCACCAAGCGGGGCCAATGGCACCCCTGTCGCAACGTCCTGCTGCCCCTGCGTCGTGTCCACGTCCTGCTGTGCATTCATGCGGCCAGCAAACAACGGCTGCACAAGTTTCGCCAAGTAACCCGCCGACCGATATTTAGGTCGGTACACAAACGTTCCTCGCGCGACGTCCTTGTCATCGCTCCCGTCCCTACGGCTCACGAAGTCCACGCCGTCTTTCGTCTCGACCTTGAAGCCGAGAGAATCGAGAAACACCCGCACAAAGGACCGCAGATCACCGCTCTTGCCGTCGTATTGCAACGACACCACACGCTGATCCTGCAAGACGTCCGAGCTAATTACGTGCGGCGTATGCATCGCGTCCCCGTACAAGAGGTCCACCAGTTGGCCGACATTAACGAACCGCAGATCGAATGCGCCACCCTTCACACGCGGCAACGGCGCAAGCGGCAACGCCGGAAATGCCCCAGCCGGATACGGCGACGCGCCCGGCAAACTGGACGACAAAGACGGCACAGTCGGTATCTGCGGCACCGTATCCGCCGCAGACACAACGGACCCACAGGCCAGTGCCAGCGCACCGATACAACATACGGTAGCCCTAATCATTTCTTAACCTCGCCATTTTTCGACACGTCGGACCCCGCCCCCGACCAAACCGCTACCCGCTCGCCATCCACAACGCCTTCCACACGCACAGTGTCTCCGTGGAACCCATCACTCAACTCACTACGCAACCGCCCCCGAGGATCAGCAAGCAAGACATACCCCCTTCCATCCACCGAATACTGCCCAACCACCCGCCACTTGCCAGACACCGCAACCTTCGAATCATCCGATACCGCTAGAGGCTTCGCCGCGATCGCAACACCGGACGCAGAGGCATCCTCCCCCTTCTTCGCAAACTTAGTTGGGGCAATATCATGCAAACCACGCCATGCAAAAAAACACGCCACCGCAGCAGCCAACGGTATGCAATACAGAGCTTTCGGCACCACAGCCTTCTGCTTCGTGTGCACCTCCGCGCTCGTATAGAGATCAAACACCCCTCGCGGATAGCCCCAACGCGTTTTAACCGCATCCCTAAAGCCAGAATTCGGGTTATGGCAGTGATCCCACTCATAGACCATCGCTTGCTTCAACCCGAACAAGCGCCGCACATGCAAATGCCGACCAACCAGATCGCGGATCGTCTTATGCACGCGCTGCGGATGCTGGGTAATGATGATGAAATCAACGCCACGATGACGATGCTTATGCAGCTCATCGATATCTACACCCGGCTTCACACTGACCGACTGAGGCGGCCAAATCCGTTGCACCTCATCGATCACAATCAAATCTTGCTGCCGACACTGATTGAACCAGTCGCGAATCCACAGCTCATCGACCAACTCATGGTCAATAGCCAAATCTCTTATCCCATCAACCACCAAACGCCGCCCTGCCTTCAACTGCTTCTGCATCATCCAGACGGCGTACAGCGTCTTCCCGCTACCCGGGGTTCCAGTGATTAGAGTGATGGCCATTTATTAGTGCATGAAAAACTTCTTGGCCGCCCCGGCAACCCCGGCCATCGCCACACGCGCACTGATCGCGCCACCGATGTATGACATACCCTGAAAGAACCCCCCAAGCGCCAAGACATTCAACATGTCAGAAGGAATGCCACCCACGGCCGTCGTACACCACGACATAGCCTGATTCACCGCCAGGTCGATCCCCGAAACCGTCAACACACCCACCCCGAGCGCAATCAAGGCCTGCACAATAATCGGTTGCACCAACGCCAACAGCCATGTCGCCCAACTCATGATTTCAATCCCATCACCACAATCAAAGCGGCGCCCAACGCGCACAACGCCAAAATCAGCGGCTGTACGCGTTCGGCAAACGTACAGATCGCCGAGTAATCAAACGTCAATGGCGCACCAAAGGCAGATACCGTCAATGGCGCAGGACAGGAACCCGACGACGGGCCAATATCCCACGGACTCATCGTCACCGTCACAGAGCTGGCAGGAATAGGGGGTGGCGTCGGAGCACTACCCAACGGCTGACAGGCAGACGCAGTCGGGTCCTCAAGACACGGATTAACGTCAGAAGTCGTAGTCGTACCGCTCGCGGGGGTTGTGCCGGTACTCGTACTCACCGAAGTGGACGCAGTAGGCGAAATAGGAATGACAGTAGTGCCTATAGGCGCAGGCGCGGTCAACAAGTCATTCCAAGTCGGCGACACGGGAGCTGTCGCTATATCCTGTGCAGTAATCGGATTCGCCGGCGAATACGGCTCACCGTTGTAACCCGGCTGAGCAGCGGCATCCCGCCAAAGCTGGTTCGCCATATCCGCCAGCAAAGGCTGAGAAACCGGCTGCGACAACATCGACGATGTAATGGATGACTGAAGATTAGACAGCGAACCGCTCACTGGACCGGGAGGCGCCACATAGCCGTAATTCGGCACAATGCCGTTACCGCCCGCTGTCACAAACGTCGGCGTTCCCAGCACTTGATTACCGTTCTGATCCAACGTAAAAGGCGTGTAATCAAGCCGTACGATGTACCACTCCGTCGCCGGCGCACCAATCGGCTGAGTGATACCTTGATCCTGATACGAAACCGTACACGACATGTTCGTACCACCAGCCGGACACGTCGTCGCCATCATCCACGAACCCAACTGCTGCGCGATATCCATCCCGCTCACGCCCGCGACAATCGTATAAGCACCAGTCGCCGCCGCCTCATACCGCAAATCACTCGGCACCACAGTCGGCAACCCGGTCGGACACGTCGCAGTCGTGAACGTGTTACACGTCCCGGTGTTGTAAAGCTGATACGCGCCAGCAGGGTCAGCACTCGGCGCCGTCGACGTACCCGAGGTCGTACTAGGCGTAAGCGTCAGCGACATGGGCATCGGCTGACCGTCCGTCGTCGTACCCGTGCCATTGTTCTGCGTCAACTGATAAATGCCCCACGCAACACCGCCAACTGCCGCCAACGCACCCACTCCAAGCGCCACCGTGAGCCACACAGGCGCACCGGCAACAGTGGCAACCGCGGTTAATGCCGTGCTGGCATACGACGCTGCATTAGCAGCAGCACCGATGTATTGCTCAGTCGCCGCCATCGTCGCGTCATTCGCCGCAACCGTGATGCCGCGCCGAGCCAAATTTGACTCAACCGCCGCCGCAATGGCCTCATTTATCGTGCCAGAAAACGCCTCCTGCAAAATAGGCGCGGCTTGAGCCTCCGCAACACGCTGCTGTTGCAACAACAACGACGCCAGCGAGACCACCATCACCAACTGACGAAACACCCGATGTTTTTTCATGGTCACAGGAACAAAATCAGTCCGACCGCCCAACACGTTGCGACCAAAAACGCAACGCACTCGTAATACCAAGTCATATCAAGACTCCCGATCAACAACAGCCATCAACGCCCAGGCAATCCACACGAACCACGCCATCACTACATCGCGTACCGAACACCAGAAACCAAAATTGGTACAGCTAACCCAACCACGACCTACGCCGACACCGATCACACCGACGCCAAGTGAACAACACAACAACCAAACAAACGAGAAATCGAGAGACCTCGCGAACATCACGCCTCATCCCCGCTCGAATTCAACAAATTACGCAAAGCACGAATACCCCACGCGGTTGCCATCACCGCAATCACAGCGGCGCCAAGGTCAATGCCGATTTGCTCACCGCCCTCGACTGGCCGATCACCGCTCAGCGTCGACACCTGCAACACCAACTGAGCACCACTAGAATCCACACCGCAATCAACCGCACGACCACTGGCCTGCACATATGTGACGCCCGCCAAGCCGCCAGGACCGCAGACGACACCGGAAAACTGAACCCCCGAAGCCTGAGCACATGCCCACGACGAAACCACCAACAGCAGCACCAACACCACAGCGCGCATAACCGCCCCCCTACAAAAAAGGCGCCCGGTATCAGCCGAACGCCTTCAATCGCTACCTCACGAACTCGGCGATTCAGCGGCCAATAAATCCCTTAAGCAAGCGGAAGCCGAAAACGACCGCACAAATTGCTAGCACTGCCCCTCCAATATCCTGAACGTTGGTCGACAGTCCCGTAATCGTCGAAACAATCGCGGTATCGTTGATTGAAACGGACGAAGCCTGCGCGAACGCACCGACCGAAGCAGCCGCCAGAGCAGCACCAACCACGACACGATTTGCCATCTTTTTCATCCACCACCTCTCAAGTTTGCACGGCCCGTTTATTTGGATTCGTTCGTTTGGGCCAATTTCGAACGCATCGACTTCTTTGATAGCCGTCCGCGAACATGCGATTGCGCAGCCTACGCCCAGCTCGCGAAGCATCTGAACGCATGCGAATCATTGAAAGCGACTGATCAGCAGTCCACGCCGAAGTGCGGCGCTTAAGCAGCTTTCGCTTCCGGTTTAGGCTGCGGGCGAGGGTTGCCATGCGGTACAAGCGACGTGATCCTCGGAACCAATCTCCCGGCGTCCTGACCGCTGCCTTGCGCGAGTAAAAATTCTGCGAGGTAGTCGCCCGGCTGAACTTCCTTAGCCAACACATCAGGAAGATTGATTACTCCGACGACCACATTAGAAACTCCGTCTTTTGATTGTTCGAGAATGCACTGCGCCTCGTGAATCGTGTAGGGTCGCCCGGTTTTCTGAGCAACCCCACTGCGGACATTAATCGCGATAATCGTAAGCTTTTGTTTCGATGACATATTAGGTTCCGTTTAACCGTTAATCGTCTAGTTCAATGGCGCAGTGCGCAGAACCAACGATACGCAAAACTCTCAAATAGAACCATCAGACAATTATTTACGCAGAGCCTATTTGATAGACGTCTCAAGTTACAAAACATGGATATTCGACAGTTAATGTCAGATAATGATAGACGAATAGATTTACATAATCGGATAGACAAACCGATTTACAAACGACGATAAGCCTTTGAAATGATTCATTTCATCGATAGTCGACACAACCCCATGCATATCCCGCCCCCGGTCGCAATAAAATTTTGTTAATCTGTGTTTGTATTGCACAACAACGCCTTTGTGCTCGCGTGGAATGCGGCCAAAAGCCGGAGGTTTTATGCACCAGAAAATAGTCCCACTACCCTCGCCGTCTGACCAAGAATTTTGGCAGCAGCTAGAAACCGCGTTGCTGTCCGACGATGGTGCAGCCGCGAAGGCCCATCTAGAAGCCGGATTCCCGATTTATGTAGTCGAGGAAGACACCCCACGGAATACCGTCGTCAAAATCTTCCCCGAAGGCGACCGTCAACTGGTCACTTTCGACCAAACGGGTGAGCACGTGATTAGTCCTTGGACCGAAGGCCCCGAACACGCGTCAGCGTGCGGGATTCTTTCACAGCGTCAAGATGTGACGCATCACCATCAATAAGCCCGATACAGCGCCGCCGAGAAACGGTAACGAGATGGCGGGGCAGGTTGACGATCGCGAGGACGGCGGCGATCTCATTCATCCTGCGATTTAGACGTCCCGCGGTTCATTTTGGCGAGGTGATCGATCTTGTCGCTTGACGACTTAGCGAACATATCAACGATTCCCACAGGGATCAGCATCCACAAAATAGCGAACATTTGCAGCATGCAAAGGGCCGAAAGAACGGCAAACGAGCCGATGCGACATGCGCCCCGATGTTCAAGAAAAAACGGAATCTGCTTTGCAACGATCGCCGCCCACGGCACGATTACTTCTAGAGCCACGATCCCCGCCGCGAGCGATAGCGGATAAATGACGGACCGAAAGCGGCCTAGCTGTACCGAGTCGAACTGGACAGGAACGCCGGCAAACAACTTTGGCAAGACCTCAGGAAAAATTACTGCCAGCCAAATGCCGAGCACCGCCATCACCACGGCAGAGGAGTCTCGCAGCCCCTCAAGCAGCTTTGACTGCTGCTCAAAGGGAATCGAGGCACCTAAGAACCAAGCGACTGCCAAAGCAACGGCAATGATCGCGAAAATAAGCAGCCTTATCGTGGTGGTCACTTTTTAAGCAGTTCAGCGCGGTGTAGCTGTAGGGTCCTCAAAAGCTGAGGCGCGTCAACCACATGACCATTGCGCACAACCTCGATCTCGGCTTTTGTACGCGCCATTGAGCCGCTCAGCCAAAGTGGCGACGAACGACCAGTCATCAAAAACCCGATGTCATCCCAGCCGTTTCCGCTTACCGCTTTATAAGTTTCGACCATTGCGTCAAACTCCGCAGCCGTGGGCCTGTACTTGATTTGATAACGGACCCGATAGTCATGTTCATTGGTCCTCGCCTTTTCGACGCCGAACACACCCATGATCCCTCCAAGATGGGACTTGCCAGCCGCAGTCGTCGCAGTGATGGTTTCCTTACGGATAATCGTATGCACCGAAGCCAAGTTGCGTTTGATCTCGTTGATGCGTCCCTCGTTCCGAACCAGCAGCGATTCGAAGACCGGATAGGCCTTCTCTAGCGGCAACACTTCAAGGGTGTCGTCCTGCGCCTCACGATACCCCTCAATACAGCGGTGGACGTCTGCTTTCAGGGTCACGGATCCCTTTGCGACGACGTGTCGGGGGTTGAATTTCGCCAAAAAAGCGTTTGTATACGCAAGCATGTTCTGCCTGCCGTTCAGTCCCCCGGCGAATTGCACCGTCGAAAACTCTTGCTGATCGGGGCGAAACCAAAAGTAGGTTGCATAGCCAGCGATATTGCCCGGCGGCAAAACTGCGGTTGTCGCTTGCGCAGAGCCGACCTTAGCGGTCGCAGGGACCGACAACACATTTCCGCTCGAATCCGCCGTCCCGTTCCAAGTACCAACGAGATACTCGCGCTTAGCAGACTTAACGTCCAGAAGGTATGTAGGGAGAAGCTCATCACCCGGTGCATATGTCTGCGTCTGCACCAGGTCCACTCCCGCTGACCAGCTAGCGAGGTCCGCAAGCATGGACTCGGCGTCCCCAAACAGATGTGCATTGTTACGAGCGAATGGCACAAAATAGCCGCACCTCGTGACGTCGAAGTGCGTCACGGTTACTTCTTCTTTAAGCTTCATGTCTCAGGTCCTAGGCCCCACACGAAAGGCGGCCGGTTCGCGCTGTTATGGAGTAAGCCGTTACAAGTTGTAACTGCGCAAATATATTCCGATCTTTCCGCGCAGGCAATTCCGCACCGCAAAATTTACCTAACCCTTTGGGAGCAACGCTCTGTTCTTCACAGAAATGACATATATGCGGAGCAAAAAGCGAGCTAAGTAGCTGAAGTTATTGAATTATTAAATGGACTCTTAATCCGTAGGTCGACAGTTCGAATCTGTCACGCCCCACCAAAGATTCATGCAAAAAGCCCGGTCCTTGTGATCGGGCTTTTTGCTTTGTGGATCGCTTGATGCAAATCACATCGGTCCGCGCGTCGCGTCAGAGCGTCGCCTTGCTCGCCCACGCGTCGGTGCCTGTTGACTACGTGATCAGGATACTTATAATTGTAAGCAATATGACCCGGTCCTCTGCGTAGTTTGCACGACCGGGTTTTCTCGTTAACGGGCAGCGAAAGTGCAGCGAAACGGTAGCAAAAATGACCACCCCGTACACGAAGCCGCACCTCAGCTATCGCGCGCAACTAGAGCAGATCAAGGCACGTGGCCTCATTGTCGACGACGAAGATAGCGCTTTGTGGCACATAGAAAAGCTCGGCTACTACCGCCTCAGCGGCTACTTCTATCCTTTCCGTGTCCTGCCTCCGAACATGGGCGCACAACCCAAGCGCGAATCTAATTTCGTCGCGGGCACATCGTTCACGCACATCTCGAAACTGTACAAGTTTGACCAGGCGCTACGACTCCTTGCGATGGATGCAGTGGAGAAATTGGAGGTCGCGCTAAGGGCGAAGGTTGCTTACCACATGGGTAGCCTGGATCCTTGTGCGCATCTGAACTCTGATTTGGTCAACCAGAAGTTTTGCGCTATCCCGGCCGAAAGAGTCGGTGAAGCACGTAGACCTTCAAACTTCGCGACGTGGGTGCAGCAACACGATAAGTTAGTTGCACGTTCCCGCGAAGACTTCATTCAGCATTTCAGGACCACTTATGACCCGCCCATCCCGCTGTGGGTGTCGATTGAAGTCTGGGACTTCGGCTTGCTATCGCACTATTTTGCCGGGCTACGCGACAAAGATAAGCAGTTGATTGCTTCGGAGTTACGGATACCACGCCACGTTCTGCTGGCAAGCTGGCTCCGTACGATTAGTCACCTGCGTAATATTTGCGCGCACCACAGCCGCTTGTGGAACCGCAGCATGGTGGACAGCCCCAAGCCGCCTGCCAGAAACGAAGTTCCTTTGCTCGAGCATCTCTCTGGTGAACGCAACTTGTTTTTGCGCCAACACGTGTACGGCGCTTTCGCAATTATTCAATTCCTTTTGGTCGCGATGGGTTTTGACTCCACGTGGAAGCAAGCTTTCGTAACGCTCATCGAAAAATTCCCGAGCGTCGAAGGAGTTGCGACCTTAGACGCGATGGGGTTTCCGGAAATTTGGCGTGATCTCGCTCTCTGGAATTAACCCGCTCAGGCGCGAGAGTCCCGTTGTTGATGACTGGTGTCACATTCCATGATCGGGTTGAAACGAGTGAGATAACTCGTGTTCCATCCGCGCAACGAAGCCCCTCAAACCACCACATCCCCCTCATCGATACTAAACCGCACCCTCCCTGCATCGATAAACACTCGCAACTGCCGGTACTTCACCAGATACCGAATCCCGACGATTGCCGCAGCAAATCCCGCCGCCGCTGCAACGCCAAGCGCCCAACGCGGGCCGAAGGTATCGGCGACCCAACCTACAACCGGTGCACCCAAGGGCGTGCCACCCAGTGCAATCGCCAAGAAGATCGCCATCACGCGTCCGCGCATGGCGGGCTCGGTGGATAGCTGCATCGTGCTGTTTGTTGTCGTGGTGATGGTTTGCGCCGACACGCCGATGACCACAAGCGCAAGACCAAAGAATCCATAGCTTGGCGCGATTGCCGCTAGCGCACAGCCGACCCCGAAGACCGCCGTACTAGCGAACAACACGCCAATCCGCGGCTTCGCCCGCCTCGCGGCGAGCAGCGCGCCTGCGATCGTCCCGATCGCCATGATCGATGTCAGGAGTCCGTATTGACTCGCTCCGGCATGAAAGACGGTGACGGACATGGTGGAGATGAAGATCGGGAAGTTGAGCCCGAACGTGCCGATCAGAAACAGCATGAGCAAAACCGCTTTCAGATCAGGCCGCTTCCAGACATATCGGAACCCTTCGGCCAGGCTCCCCCGCGCGCGGACGGCCCGCTTGCTCGGATGAAATTCGCCAACACGAAGAAATCCCAACGAGCAAAGCACCGCGACGAACGACGCTGAATTGATCAGGAACACCCACCCCGTTCCCACCGATGCAATCAGCACACCGGCAATGGCGGGACCGATCATTCGCGCAGCATTAAACGATGTAGAGTTCAGCGCCACTGCATTCGACAGATCGGTTTCACCAACCAGATCGGCGACGAAGGTTTGACGCGCGGGGGCATCGAACGCACTGACGCTGCCGAGCAAAAACGCGAACGCGTACACGTGCCACAACTGGACCCATCCAGCGACCGTGAGAATACCGAGCCCAAGCGCGAGCGTTCCCAAAGCCGCCTGTGTGCCGATCAGGAGTTTGCGGCGATCGAGATGATCGGCCGCGAAACCGGTGAAGGGCAGCAAGAGAAGGTGCGGGCCGAACTGGAGCGCCATCACCACGCCGACCGCGGTCGCATTGTGGTGAGTCAGTTGCGTAAGCACGAGCCAATCCTGGGCCGTGCGCTGCATCCACGTTCCAATATTGGACACGATCGCGCCGCCAGCCCAGACCCGATAGTTGTAGCTGTTCAGCGAGCGGAAGGTGCCTTTCACCGGAGCGCTCCCGAGGGCCCCATTTTCAGGTTGAAATACTTCACGCGCGCGTGCTGCCAAGCAGGTCGATGATCTCCCGGCTCGTGCCGGTCTCGCCCAGCCGCGGGAAGATCCGAGTGACGCTGTTGGTGTGAGCATCGGCGTTCATGTCGGTCATGGCATCGGTCGCTAATGTCACGTTGAACCCGAACTCGTGCGCATAACGTGCGGTCGACTCGACACCAACGCTGGTCGCCACCCCGGCAATCACGACTTGGGTGACACCCAGCTTCTTCAGGTGTTCATCGAGACCGGTATTCGTGAATGCGCCCCACGTCCGCTTCGTGACGATGTGATCTTCCGGCTTCTGCTTCAGCTCGGAGACAAGATCGGCCCAATCGGCGGGAAGCCCGGCAAGGTTTCGAGCCTGCTCAGAGCGCCCCGGCGCGCCGCCGGCAACGTTGACGAGCACGACGGGCAATCCGTGGCTGCGGAATGCGTCAAGCAACTCGACGGCGTGTTTAACGACTTCATTGACGGGGTGCGCGGTGGGAAGCGCAACAATGCCCTTCTGCAAATCGATGACTACAAGCGCCGTCTTCGGGTCGAGCGTGGTGATTGTCATGGTGTTTTCCTTCTTGCGAGTTGGACTGCGATGCGCCCTGACCCAGGCGCGACAAAGCGAATAGTCAGGCCGATGGCACTGCTTCTTCCAGGCGAGCGTGGGTCGCTCAGGAATCGACGAGCCGGTTCAGCAGCGCCACGGTGGTCGCAAGTTCCTCTTGCTCCGCTGGCGTGAGCTTTGTTCGGATGGCACGGAACAACCAGTCTTCCCGGGCTGCGCGGCTCGCCGTGATCCATTCGCGGCAAGTGTCAGTGAGGGACAAAATGGTTTGACGTCCATCGGCGGGATCCGGCGCACCGATCACAAACCCGGCCGCCTCAAGCGCGGATACGGTGGCGCCCATGGATTGCGGACGGACACCTTCGGCGCGCGCGAGCGTGGTGACGGTCGCGGGACCCTCTCGCTCCAGACGACCAAGAGCTGACATCTGGGACAAAGTGAACTCTCCCAGATTCGCCTCTTCGCGCAACCGCCGCTTCAGCTTGCCAAGCACCACGCGCAATTCCGCGGCAATGGCGTGCGCATGCGCGACTTCGGGATCGGTATGTTGCGTTTTCTCGTTCGTGTTCAAGTTCATGTCCGTACCTTAGCAGATACAAAGGCAAACTACCAAGTTTAACTTCTTACTTGAATAAAGGGCTATCCCGTCGCAAGGCCGTTCCCTGAGCGTAAGCAGGGTTAACGAAAGTAATTTCCCGTAACACCCGATCGCCGATGAGAGCCATCTCACTAAGAAGCGCCGTTGTATTCTTCTTACCCATTTATTAGGGAACGAAGAGCCATGACGATTTTCTTGCGCGCCATTCTCGTAATCTGCGTCAGTGCGATGCTGGTCGCCTGCGGTGGTGGCGGCAGTTCGACATCGGCGACCAGTTCCGCTGCAGCAGGGCCAGCCATCGTGGCGGCAGGTGCCTCTGTGACCATGACCGCGAACGAATCAGTCATGGTGCCTTCGGGTGCGATTATTACGTCGCCGAATGGTAGCGTCATCACCCTTAACGGGTCATCGAATACAGTCTCCACACAGGCTGGCGCAACAGTGACCGTACCGGCAAGCGCAACCGGTTCCGCGACCAATCTCGTCACTACCGCAGCAACATCGAGTGCCAACGTCTCGACCACCCCGCTCACGGTCACCGCTCTGGCAGGATCAGCCACTGTAGCGGCCGGCTCCCCGTCTGCACCGGCCATCCAGGACGGAACGGGGGCAGTCGCGGTGCTTCATGGTGGCGGTCACCTTGCCATCGATAACAACGGCAACGTGATCTTCTCGGACGAGGGCGCGCTCAGGAAAGTCACACCTCAAGGGGTGGTTACGACGTTGTCTGCGGCGGCTAAGCCCTACGAATGGGACGGCGTGGCGGTCGACTCGGCTAAAACATCTACGGCTCCGGCTTCAGTGTGGCGCTCGCATCTGTTTCGCCAGTAACGTTTGGTGCGTCGATCAGCGAGATGACGGCATCAGGCTCTTTGGTGAGCCTATATCCGAACTGGATCACTTCGCCCTCGCCCTCGCCCAACGGCATTGGACCTGGTGGACTTGCCGTCGACAGCAAGGGAAACCTGTTTCTGGCCGATGTAGTCAATAACCGCATCATCAAATTCACCCCACCGACCGGCTGGACCGTTTTCGCCGGAAGCGGAACGGCCGGAAACGCTGACGGAGCCGGGACCGCCGCGACGCTCACGATGTCCGCCAGCAATTTGGGAATCGATGCCGACGACAACCTTTATGTGGAAAGCCTCGGGATATTCCGCAAGATCAGCCCGAATGGAACCGTGACGACAATCACCCCGCTCACGCGCGCGACGGGCAACACGTTTGCCGTTGATCCTGCGGGCAACATCTATACCTCGGACACGCAAGTGATCTATCGCGTTGCATTAAACGGCACGGTTACCGCTTATCCATTCCTGGGTTCTTCGAACCTCATCACATCCCTTGCGATCGACAAGACCGGCAACCTATATGCCGGCACGCAAGGAGCGGGCGCGCAAATTCTCAAAATATCGTTCTGAGCCGTGATGACTCGCTATGCACGCAATTGACCGCCCAGATAATCGCGATGGGAGCGCAAGCGTGTAGATCGACGCGTTCTCCGCCCAGGATGTTGTGGATGGCAACCGGGAGCGGAACATGGGGCAACGCGAAGATATGAGCGAATGGCTGTCGCCTGTGCGGAGCAATCGATCCGGATGCCAGTAGCGTAGCGCTACATGCTCGGCGATGGAAAATGGCGTAACCAGTGTGAATGGTCCTAGGGCGTCAATATGCATCCGCTTTATGAAATGACTGTCGAAGACTTGGCGGCGTTAAATCGAGCCCACCGATAAGTCGGTGCAATAACTTTGCGCAAACCTTGTCTTTTACAATAAAAGATACGCCAATAATCTTCACGAAAGCATTGCCGGTTTTATGGTCGGTAATAGAGGATTGCTCAAGTAGAGTTATTCCTCGTAAGCATTGTATTTCCGGGGTGTGCTGGGCGATATCGGGACCAAGAACCTGCGTTCACAGCCTTGCGCGGCGCTTGCCTGACTTTTTGCACGCGTTGTTTCCGTTTTTTTCAATTACTCACAACCACGTTTACCCCAACACGAGAAAATCACCATTCGAAAAATCGTTTAACGAGGAGGCCGAATGCATGCCATTCCACTCAACTATAACGATCATATTTTGGTGCCCCTTGCGGCGGGGGAGCGCGGCAGTTTTGCCTCAATGGTCATTGTCACCAAACCGAATGGCGCGCGCTGGGCATCAGGTGTCTTGGGCCATTTCGCCCAAGCGGACGACGCCTGCCGGTTTGCCATTGCATATGGGAAAGCAGAGGTTGACGGACGAAGGCGTCCGCGAGCCGTGAAGTCGCCGCCCGAAACTGAACCGGGGACGAACCTCACTGCTCCCCCTAGCGCACCTACCCTAGCGCCATGAAATTTTTGTCGCTCGCTTCTTCATTGCCCCACTACGCGTTGCGAGTGGGCTTTTTTTTGGCGACGCATTACCGCATTAATGTTTATGGTGCATCCAACTCATGTGGTGCGTATCGAGCCACTCGCGCATGCGTAGCCATCCGCTGCCGTCTTCTGGGTGTTCGCGTCGATAACGCCGGCCCAGTACGGCAGCAATAACTATCAGCACTGCAAGGCCCACCACAAAACCGATCATCGACTCAGTCATGGCCGCCTCCTAAAAACGTCGCAACCTGCTTACATTTTAGGTCAGGCATTTTGAAAAGCGAATCTTGCGACCTGTAAGCACCGTCTTTGCTGGGCGACGTTGAGACCTCGCCTTCGTCTACCGTCGAACCACGCAAAAAAGCCCAGATAGCGAAGCTGGGCAAGTCCATCGGGATTAAACCCGTTGGAGGAGGTGCGGATGCGCTCTTTTACAGGTCTGGCTGGTAAGCATCCTGTCCTGTCAGGCTAGCCTCCGAGCTGGCTCACACTCGGTTAGCCGCCCGCGACTTCTCAGGTCAAATCATAATTAAGCTGATTAATGGCCCATGTAAACCGATTGCACGTTGTTGCCAAATGAAGATTGGACAGCAGTCCCGGAATCCGAGGACCCGGTAGCCACGCCACCGTAGTTGCTGGCGCCTCCGTTTTGAGCTGCGACGCGGGCTTCAGCGGCTTGAATGTTGGCCGGGTAATCGTAATCGTTCGCTGTTGCTGGGTTGTAGCCCGCCTTTTCAATCTGGATCAATTGCGCCTTCACTTCAGCACGGGTCAATGGTTGTTGGCTTGATTGAGCAAACGACATGGCCGGCACGGCGAGCACTGCGGCAACTACAACGGCTTGGATGAGCGATTTCATGATACTTACCTCCGAATCTTGTTTTGTCGCGAACAACCTTGTTCGCGTTCTATGGATCTAGTCTAGGTAAGCCGTTTCCGAAAATTAAGTGCGATGCGCGCAAGAGATTATTGTTGTTTTAGGTAAAAACCCTAGGATTGTCCGGGGCAGGTTCCCGACTTCGGGCTGCGTGTAATTTTCCGAAACGAATGGGCGACTGGCGACACAATTCAAGCCGAACCATGGCCCGGCTCTATCTCTCCAAGGCACAACAGGGAGAAAAATCATGCTCAGGCTCTTTCTTGTTTTGGGACTTGCGGTTGGGCTTTCTGGATGCATCGTCGCGCCACCTTATGGGTATGCGCCGGCGCCGGGGTATGGGTATGCCTATGCGCCTGGGTATTACGCGGCACCGACGGTTGGAGTGGGGGTTGGGTTTGGGGGTTGGGTTTGGGGGTGGGGGCTGTTGCTGGCGGAGGTGAGGGGGCCACTGCTGGCGTTGCGTTGCCATGAGCACGCCATCGTTTGAGCGCCTGCACCCCGCGTCGCGAAGCGCGAGCACGCAGACGCGGTCATATGTCGTCGAGGCAATGTAGTCCCTCCCTATTTGCTACGCTCGCCGCTGCCAATGGCCGAAACGACGCGCGATTTGAGCAGCATCAGCGCGAACTTATTATTTGTTATGAAATAGCGCTTCCACATCCGACGGGGTTCCTGCGCAACGCGATAGGCCCATTCCAGTCCGCCGCGTTGCATCCATCCGGGCGCTCGGCGCACCTTGCCGGCAACAACGTCAAAGGTGCCACCCACCCCCATGACGAAATCGACGCCAAGACGATCCTTCCAGCGGTTGATAAAGTTTTCCTTCTTCGGGGATGTGATCGCAACGAAAAGTAGTCTTGCGCCCGAGCTACGAATCGTTTCAACGACACGCTCTTCATCGTCCCAGAAGTAACCATGATGGTGGCCGACGACCTGTAGCATCGGATAGCGCAAAGACACGACTTCCGCCGCGCGGCTGACCACGGCATCCGTCGCTCCTAGCAGGAATACAGGTAGGCCCCGCTCCGCTGCCATGTGCAGGAGCCGCTCAAACAAGTCAACGCCAGCAACTCGCTCGGGCACGTCAAAACCCAAAAATCGTGCACCCCACACAACGCCCATTCCGTCGATGTTGACAATGTCGCACGCACGAATCGACGCTGCCAACTCTGGGTCATTCTGCATGCGGACAAGCTTCGCGACATTGACGACGACGTGCTGAGTGAACTGCCTTTGCTCAATTCGCGAGCCAATACATTCAACGGTCTCATCTATTGTCGCGACGTCTACCGGGCAAGAAAACAGTTCAATGCGATTCATTGCGTCTATCCGAAAGTCTTGATGGTTGCGCCGCGTAAAGGCTCAAAGCGTAGAACGCCCACGCTTGGGTCCAACGTAAGTAGTTGATGCGGTTGGTAATCCACCGTCCCTTTTGATAAACGAACCGTTTTTTATTCTCCATATACAACGACGCATGCGCCCTGAACAGGACCGCACGCGCCAGCGCAAAGTCCTCCTTGGTACCACCGACTCTTATTAGGGTTACGATGGCTTGTGCAACTGAATGCGTATCGAGCGGCCAGACGCGATTGTGGTAATACTTGACAGTCCCATCGTGTAAAAAGAAATTGCTCCGATAATAATCCAACCCTTTTTCAATCGCCTCCGAGAACTCTGTCGTCCCCACCGCCTTCTGGATGAGGTCAAGCGCTTCAAGGTTGTAACCCGTATGAAATCCATCAATGAACGCGTGATGCGCCCGTACTCCATAGGGCCACTCGCCGCTCTGCCGCTGCATTGAGACGGACTGGCGAGCCACCCCCAACGCACGCTCGCGCATCGGCTCGTTGCCTATTCGCGCTGCTGTCTGCGCCACGATAGCAGCGGACCAAAGACTGGCGTTATGCACGAACGCCGACTCGCCAGGAATGTATGCGTAGTATTCGAGGTCCGAAGTACGGATGTACAGGCTGTCGATAAAGAATCCGGCGTCGGTCGCTGCGTCAATGAAGCGAGGATTTCCGCTCACAAGCCCAAGTTCGTAGAGCGCCCGTGCCACATAGCAAGTCGTGATGGCGTTGGGTTTGCCGCGAGGTACATAAAACGCCCTGGCCGCCCAATCGAAGTGATACCCCCAAGCGTGGTACTTCCAGATGCTGCGGTCAACACACTGCGTGAGTAGCCAATCACCGAGCGCGACGGCTTCGTTAAGACCCTCGCCATCAGAGGCGCCACGGCAGCGTTCGATTAGGCCGAGAATAAACAGTGCAATACCTTTTGGATTGCGTTTTTTCGGAACGCCGACGAGACTTCTCAGGTTCACCGGGCTTCGCTTGTGCAGTTGCAACCACGCAATGCGCGCAGGAGAAAAACCATTCCCGCCGAGCCTGTCGAACAAGGAACTATTTAATCCATCGAAGGGATCATATCCGGCAAAACTAGCCTCACGGCACTGCTTGAGCAGTGCATCAGCGATCGGCTTCGCGTCGAAAAATCCTTCAATCATCATTGACATTTGCATCACCTAACATCGAAGCGGATCAATGCGACGGCCGCAGGGCGTTTGCATTGAGAAGTGCTGCATTGCGGAGCTGTCTACCAAAGCGTTCACTCTGCGCGAAGAGATCAAGAGGCTACGAAATCGAAAACCACTCCAGTCGTCGACACGTACTATCTGTCCTGAACGCTTCGTCGATAGCAGTCACCACCGGGAAACATACACAGGCCCAAAGAACATGGTGATCTGAGTAACATCCGATGGCTGCGTTTTCCAGGCCGCTTTATATAACCCTATCTTGAGATAAGCGCTTTGATCGCCCGCATATGCGTCTGAGGCACCTTGGACGGCATAACCCGCTCCAATGCAAGGCGAACATCAGTGCCACGGCACACGCTTGCGTGACCAGCCAGGCGACCGAAATGTGTCCCGCCAGCCTTAGTTTTGAGCGGCCACGCCAGGACCGGTACACACCAAACAAAGGAAACAGGAAGAGCGCGCAAGCGACCGAAAACGCCACGAAGTTCCAGTCATCGACAGCACGCAACCCATGGGCCGAGCGGCAAATTGATGCCGCGACTGCGCCCAGCACAATCAATGTGACATCGAGCAACCGTGCAAGTACGCCTTGCACCTCTAGCGAGGCAGCATTTCGGCGAATATCCGCAACAGTTCTCATCATCCTTCCGCTATTCAACAACGAGCGATGGCTTGGCAGCGGGGATAGCCGAGTCGGCAACCGCTGCCCCTACAAAACCGTTAACTCGAAATAACATTTCGCAGTCCATCTAGATTTGTGACTTTTGGTCATAGCACTATCTCCGTTGCCACGTCCTCCATTCGAGGCGATGACAATGGTTAGATGCGTATCTTGCAACGAGCCGGATTGTGATTGGTCCACTGCGCCTCGCCTACAGGAGATTTCCTAAAACGCCGGCGGGACTGATGCGTCAAAAAACACGGAGAACGCGGCATGTTATTCAACGGGCTAAAAATTCCAAAAAATGCGAAACTTGAAATTTGGTTTCGAAGAGACTGGTATCCATGCTCCCCACTGTCCTTGTGTTAGTCCCGCTTCGTCCCGAAAACCAGACCTCCGTTGCGAATGCCTTCAACGTCATTACAGCCCTCGATCAACCCGCTCTTGATCAAGCCCTCACCCGCCACGCCGACGAAATCCGTGCTGTTCTGACAAACGGCACTATCGGCATCGAAGCAGGAACCGTCGCGAAACTGCCAAAGCTCGAACTGATCGGGGCGTTAGGGGCGGGCTATGAAAACGTTGCACGCGACGCTGCTCGGGCGCGCGGCATTACCGTGGTAAACGGTGCGGGTACCAACGACGATTGCGTCGCCGATCACGCCTTCGCCCTGCTGCTCGGCGTGGTCCGCCAGATCCCCGTGCTCGACCGCGCGTGCCGCGCGGGCGTCTGGCGCGACGACCTGCCGTTCCAGCCGAACTTTTCGGGCAAGAAACTGGGCGTGGTTGGGCTTGGCAATATCGGCGGGAAGGTGGCTAAGAGAGCGCTGGGCTTCGATATCGAGATCGGTTATCACAATCGCCGGGCGCAGCCGGACTCGGCGTATACGTTCTTCGATTCGGTGATCGCGCTGGCCGAATGGGCCGATTACCTCGTGGTCGCCACGCCCGGCGGCGCATCGACTAAACATTTGATCGACAGCAAGGTGCTCGCCGCACTTGGCCCAAAAGGCTACGTAGTGAACGTGTCGCGCGGCAGCGTTGTGGATACCGCCGCTCTGGCAGACGCGCTCGAGCGCGGCGTGATAGCCGGCGCGGGACTCGATGTCTACGAAGGCGAGCCCGCGCCGCCCGCGCGGCTGACGGGCTCCGATCGCGTCGTGCTGACGCCCCATGTGGGCGGGCGCTCACCGGAAGCGGTGGCGGCGTCGGTACAAATGTTCATCGATAACGCCACACGGCACTTCGCCGGCGAGGCCGTGCTGACACCTGTTTGAAAGCTCCCGCGAGGGTGCCCGGCGAGCTTCGCCACGATCCCGTATCGTGTCGGACTATCGCCGATCACGTCCAATCCCCAAAAAACTGTGTCAGACCAGACCCCTCTTCTCGCCGACGGTCCCATGACCGCCCTCCAGCGTCGCGGCATGGCGGCCATCCTGCTCGCCGTCTCACTTGCCACGCTCGATACCGCCATCGCGAATACCGCGCTCCCCGCAATCGCCGCCGATCTCCACGCAACGCCCGCCGCCTCCGTCTGGATCATCAACGCGTATCAGCTCGCGATGGTCGCCACGCTGCTGCCGTTCGCGGCGCTGGGCGGCATCGTCGGGCACAGGAAGATCTATCTCGGTGGCCTGATCCTGTTTCTCGTGGCGTCGCTGACCTGCGCGTTGTCGTGGTCGCTGCCGTCGCTCACCGCGGCGCGGCTGTTGCAGGGCATTGGTGCGAGCGCGGTGATGAGCGTGAACACGGCGCTGATCGGGGCGATCTATCCGCATCACAGGCTGGGGCGTGGGTTTGGGCTGAACGCGCTGGTGGTGGGGATATCGTTCGCGGTTGGTCCGACGGTCGCGTCCATCGTGCTCTCGCTCGGGCCCTGGCCGTGGCTGTTCGCCGTGAACCTGCCGGTGGGGCTGCTGGCGTTGTTTATCGGCTGGCCGGCTTTGCCGCAGACGCCGCGCGCAAAGCACGGCTTCGACCGCGTGGCGGCGGTGCTGAACGTGATCACCTTCGCCGCGCTGGTGTTCGCGCTTGGCGAAGCAGCGCAGCGCGCGCCTGCGCATATCGTGCTGATCGCGCTTGCCGTGACGGCGGTGGCGGGCGGGCTGATGCTGCATCGGGAGCGCGGTCATCCGGCGCCCATGCTCCCCGTCGATCTCTTCAAGCGCCCGATGTTCGCGTTATCGACAGCAACCGCCGTGTGCTCGTTCGCCGCGCAAGGGCTGGCGTTCGTGTCGCTGCCGTTTTATTTCGAAAGCGTGCTCGGGCGCAGCCAGGTGGAAACCGGCTTCCTCATGACGCCGTGGTCGGTGATGGTGGCGCTGCTTGCGCCGGTCGCCGGCCGTCTATCGGATCGATATCAACCGGGGTTGCTGGGCGGCATCGGCCTCGCGATCATGTGCGCGGGCATGGCGTCGCTGGCGTTATTGCCGGCTCATCCGCATGCACTCGATATCTGTATCCGAATGGCCATCTGCGGCGCGGGTTTTGGGTTCTTCCAATCGCCCAATCTGAAGGCGCTCATGGCGAGCGCGCCGCGCGAGCGTAGCGGCGGCGCGAGCGGGGTGGTGGCAACCGCCCGGCTGATCGGCCAGGCGACCGGCGCGGCGTTGGTCGCGCTGAGCTTTGGCATTGCGGGGCATCATGGACCGGCGCTGGCGCTCGCGATTGGCGCGGGATTCGCGGGCGTGGCGAGTATCGCAAGCGGCTTGCGGCTGATTACCCGCGATAAACCCGTGGAAGCGATGCAAACAGCGGAAAAGTAGGCCGTTCGTCGCACAGCGCAAGACGTAATAGCTAGTGAATCGCTGAGCCAGCGCAGTCCGCACGCCGGTCGGCACGCGGGGCTTGCTCCGCGAGGAGTGGTCTCCTACCAGACAACCAACCACCAGCGCAAAACATTCACCCCGCCATCAGCGCCGCTTTCACCCGCGCCACCGACTCGGTCCAGTCACCGAGCGTGGTCTGCTTGAACAAACGCATACCCGGATACCACGGGCTGTCATCGCGATCGAGCATCCAGCGCCAATCGTAATTCGCCGGCAGGAACACCCACACGGGCTTCCCAAGCGCGCCAGCCAGATGAGCCACCGATGTATCCACCGTTATCACCAGATCGAGCTGTTCGATCAGCGCGGCGGTATCGGCGAAATCGTGGATGTCGTCCGTCAGGTCGTGGGGCTTCAACGCACAACCGGGCTGCGAAAGCTGGTCGCGCGCTGCGCCCTTCTGCAGCGAAAACCATTCTGTGTTCGCCACCTCCGCGAGCGGTGACCACGCGGCGAACGGCATCGAGCGGAATTGGTCGTTGCCGAACGTCGGACTGCCTGCCCACACGATCCCGATTTTCCTGCGATCGCCCGCCAGTTTTTTCACACGCGCCGGCCACGAGCCGATGCGCTCAGCGCTCACGCTCATATAAGGCGTCTCGGCGAGCACGCCGGGAACGAGATGGGCCACGCGATGCGGAACGCTCATCGATGGCGTCCAGTAGTCGTATCCATTCGTCGAGCCCTTTTGCAGCGCCCGGCGAATCCCGCGCACGCTCTGGATCAGTTCCACGATGTTCTCAGGCACCCACATATCGACGATCGCGCCCATTCGTTCGAGCACCGGGATGTAACGCGCGAATTGCATCATGTCGCCATGCCCCTGCTCGCCGGCGACCAACAGCGTCTTTCCTTGCAGCGATTCGCCGCGCCATTCCGGCACACCGGGAATGTTCATCGGCTTGTACTTGCTCGAGCGCCAGCGCACTTCGTGCAATGCCCAGCCTTCCTTGTAGTTTCCGCGCCGCAATTCCAGCAACGCGAGGTTATGCAATGCGTCGGCGTGATCGGGAACGAGGGTCAGTGCGTGCCGATAGTACGGCTCTTCCTCTTCAAACCGGCCTTGCGAACCAATAGCCGCGCCCACGCACACGTGAATCTGCGGATCGTCGCGCAAGGTCAGCGCCCGGCGATACTGCGCCTCCGCCTCCACGAATCTCCCGAAGAGTCCGAGCGTCGTGCCCAGATTCACGTTCGCTTCGAAGTGGTCCGGTTTCAAGGCAAGCGCCCGGTGCAGGCTGGCGATAGCTTCATCGAACCGCTTGAGTTCGCGCAGCGCGTTACCTTCGCCGAAATGCGCGTGGAAGTTGTTCGGGTCCCGTACGAGCTCCGCGCGATAGACCGCCAGCGCTTCGTCGTAGCGCTTGGCGGAAGCGAGCGTCGAGCCGAGGTTCAAACGTGCATCGATGAAATCAGGATCTTGAGCAAGCAACAGCTCAAGCTGTTCAATAGATTCGTCGAAACGGCCTTGTTTTTGCAGCACCGTGCCGAGGTTGTTGCGTGCGTTGCCGAATGCCGGATCGATGGCAAGCGCCCGCTCGTGGCATGCAACAGCCTGGGGAAGATCGCCTAGCGCCGCCGCCACCAACCCTCGGTTGCTCCAACACGCTGATGCCTCGGGGGCAAAGTCGAGCGCGCGATCTAGCAACCTCGCAGCGTCTTCGTTGTCTCCGCGTTGATGCAGCAACACGCCGAGGTAATGCAATGCATCGACGTGATTGGGTTGCTCTTTGAGAATCGCGCGATAACCCCTTTCCGCTTCGTCCATATGGCCCGCTTGATGAAGATCCAGAGCGACGGCGAGCGGTTCGGAAAGTTGGTTCATGGCGGGCGTATTCAGCAAAGTGGATAACCTCTCGATGCTAAGCGCTGCCCTCGCGTCCGACTATCAGATTGCTCCTATCCCTTGTTTCGCCGATTGCGGTTATGAGTTTCGCTGATCGGGGATATCAGTCTTTATCGCCGGGGGAATGGAAGCCCGGTTTGCCGATTTGTTCCGGCGTCTGCGGCACGCGACGCACCCGCGAGGTGTCGTAGCCCATTTCGTCCAGACGGCTCAGCAGTTCGTGATATTTCGTGTCGCTGATATCCGGCGAGCGCGCGAAGATCCACGCCAGCTTCTTGCCCGGATAACCGAGGATCGTGTACTGATAATCCGCGTCGACATAAAGCGTTTGCTGGCTCGCGTAGATCGGCCAGAAAATGCGCACGCTCCATTCGGCGTTATTGGTACCAGGAACGATTGAATCCGTGAATTGGTAATGCTTCAGCGGGGCGTCGAATAAGCCTTTGTGCGCGTAATACGAATCGTCGATTTTGCCGTCATCGCGTAATTTCCATTGCGCGTAACTGCCGACGAAATCGTCTTCGGCGAAATACGGAATGTTCGCGACGATGTACCAGCGTCCCATATAACGCGGCAAATCGACGGATGCCAGCTTCGGCTCCACATTCGCGCGTGGATTGGGGTTTGGCGGGGACGAAATGCACGCGCCCAATACGAGCGCGAACAAAACACCGACAATAACGCGTAGAAGACGGGACATGGCACACCAAAGATTAAGGGCGGATATGAATGCATACGCATATCCGCCCTGACTGGTTTCATCGAATCAATGGTGCAAATTGCAGGCCCGGCGCTTCAACACTAAATGCGCCGCACCTTCACCTTCTTGCCCTTCACCTTCCCCGCCGATAACTTCTTCACCGCCTGATCCGCAATATCCCGCGCGACCGCCACGTACGTGACCATGTCCGTTACGTTGATCTTGCCGATTTGCGAGCCTTCGAAACCGGCGTCGCCGGTCAGCGCGCCGAGGACATCGCCGGGACGGATCTTTTCCTTTCGGCCGCCGAGAATCTGCAGCGTGGCCATGGGTGGCTGAAGGTGACCCGGCGTTGCCGGTGTCAGCTCGCTCAGCTTGTGCCATTCCACTTCCTTTTTCTGCGCCTGTTCGATCGAGCTCACGCGCGCCATTTCATTCATGCTCGCGAGGCTCAGCGCCCAGCCTTCCTGATCCGCGCGGCCCGTGCGGCCGATACGGTGCACGTGGACTTCGGGATCTTGCGTGACATCGACGTTGATCACGGCTTCCAGCTGCGTGATATCGAGGCCGCGCGCGGCAACGTCGGTCGCAACCAGCACCGAGCAACTACGATTGGCGAACTGCACGAGCACCTGATCGCGTTCGCGTTGTTCAAGTTCGCCATGCAGCGCAAGCGCGTTGAAACCTTGTGCGACCAGCACATCGAGCAAATCACGGCATTGCTGTTTCGTGTTGCAGAACGCGAGCGTGCTGACCGGCTGATAGTGATCGAGCAACTGGCCTACAGCATGCAGGCGCTCGTTGTCGTGGACTTCGTAGAAGCGCTGCTTGATCTTCGAATTCGTGTGCTGCTCGGTGAGCTTGACTTCCTGCGGCTTGCGCAGGAATTGCTGGCTCAGTTTCGCGATGCCTTCCGGATACGTCGCGGAAAACAGCAGCGTCTGGCGATCCTTCGGACATTGCTTGACTACTGCGACGATGTCATCGAAGAACCCCATGTCGAGCATGCGGTCGGCTTCATCGAGGACCAGTGTTTTCAGCGCGGTCAACGGCAGCGTGCCGCGCTCCAGGTGATCCATGATCCGCCCGGGCGTTCCCACGGCAATATGGCAGCCATGTTCGAGACTGGCGATCTGCGGACGCATGGGCGAACCACCGCACAGCGTCAGGATCTTGATGTTGTCCTCCGCGCGCGCAATCCGGCGGATTTCCTGCGTGACTTGATCAGCGAGTTCGCGCGTCGGGCACAACACCAGCGCCTGGACGGAAAAAAGCCGCGGATCGATTTTCGCGAGCAATGGCAATGCGAACGCGGCGGTCTTGCCGCTGCCCGTCTTGGCCTGCGCGATGAGATCGTGGCCCGCTAGCGCGATCGGCAGGCTGGCGGCCTGGATCGGGGTCATCGTCAGATAACCGAGCTGTTCGAGGTTCGCCAGCATTGCCGGCGAAAGCGGCAGGGCGCTAAAAGAGGTAGGCGTGGTCATGGGATTATTTTGCGGCAGGTTTCGGCGGGACCGAATTGTCCTGCTCGTAGGTGATGGCGCCGTCGGGCGCGTCGTGACGCAGCACCTTGTTGCGCGCGCCGCACATGGGGCAGCGGAACATCAGGCCCTGGCCTTCATTCTTGATAAGCACGTCGGCAAGTTGCCATTCGGCGCCGCACGGCTGGTTTCGGCAGATAAACATGATTGATTTGAGCGTAATTGATGGGGTTGCGGCATGAAAAGGGCACCGGCGAGGCCGGCGCGCGCTGTTTTACGCGCAATTAGAAGCCGAAGTGTACGCGTACACGGCGCGATTGCCTCGTTTTGCGGCGGTTTCCGGGGCTTCACCGGCCGGTTCCGGCGCTTGGGCTAAACTGGCAGCCACTAAAATGATGCGCGGCAACGCCTTCAACCCTACTCCCCGATGCGAATCCTGCACACCTCGGACTGGCACCTCGGCCAGTACTTTCTCGGGCATTCACGCCAGGCCGAACATCAAAAGCTGATTGCGTGGCTAGTCGAGCAGACGCGGCTGCACGCGGTGGATTCGGTGCTGATAGCCGGCGATATCTTCGATACCGGCGCACCGCCCAGCTACGCCCGCGAGCTCTACTACACGCTGATTCTCGCGTTGCGCGACGCGGGCGTCGGCTTGACGCTGCTGGCGGGTAATCACGATTCCGTCGCTGTGCTCGAAGAGTCGCGCGACTTGCTGACGGCGTTGAATACCGTCGTCATTCCCTCCGTGCAGGACGATCCGAGCGAGCAGGTTCGTGTGCTCACCACGCGTGACGGCAAGCCGGGCGCGATCGTCTGCGCAATCCCGTTCATCCGTCCACGCGATGTGCTGCAGAGCATCGCTGGGCAGAGCGCACGCGACAAACAGGAGTCGCTGCAAGACGCGATTCACGCGCACTATCAGGCCCTGTTCGCGCTGGCCGAGCAGAAACGCGTGGAGCTTGGCGCGCATTTGCCGATCATCGCGACCGGGCATTTGACGACGGTCGGCGCGAGCGCAAGTGAATCGGTGCGGGAGATTTATGTCGGCGCGCTCGAAGCCTTTCCAACGAGCGCGTTTCCGGCGGCCGATTACATCGCTCTAGGGCATATTCACAGGCCGCAGAAAGTAGGCGGGTTCGAGCACATTCGCTACAGCGGTTCGCCGATTCCACTGAGCTTCGATGAAGCGCGGCAACAGAAAGAGATGCTGCTCGTGGATGTTTCGGAGAAAGGCCTTGAACGCGTGACCGTGCTCGACGTGCCGTGCTTTCAGCCGTTGTTGTCAGTCAAAGGATCGTTGAAAGAGCTTGAGGCTGCGGTCTCGGCGGCTGCGTCGCAGGCGGTTGAAGGCGAGACCGTGTGGCTCGAAATCGTAGTCTCCGCCGATGACTACCTCAGCGATCTCCAGTCGCGTATCCAGAAGATCACTGAAGACCTGCCGGTTGAAGTACTACGCATCCGTCGCGAGCGTTCTTCGGCGTCGAACGCGCTGCATCGCGAAGCAAAGGAAACCTTGAACGAGCTCACGCCCGATGATGTATTCGCGCGCCGCCTGCAAACGGAGACCATCGACGAGGAAACGCGCTTGCAGCTTTTATCGATGTATCGCGAGGTTGTCGCGCAGATTGGCGAGGCGAATGCATGAAGATCCTGTCGTTGCGTTTGCGGAACCTCAACTCGCTGAAGGGCGAATGGAAAATCGACTTCAGCCAGCCGCCCTTTCGCGATAACGGTTTGTTCGCGATCACCGGCCCGACCGGCGCAGGCAAGACCACGTTGCTCGATGCGATCTGCCTTGCGCTATATCACCGCACGCCACGCATGGACACGATCTCGCAAGGGACGAACGAGCTGATGACGCGGCACACGTTCGAATGCCTCGCGGAGGTGGAGTTCGAAGTGAAGGGCGAAGGGTATCGGGCGTTCTGGAGCCAACGTCGCGCACGCGATAAACCCGACGGCAATCTGCAGGCGCCGAAGGTGGAACTCGCGCGTCTCGATGGCACGATCATGACTGAGCGGATCGTGGATAAGCTTCGGCTTGTCGAAAGCATCACGGGCCTCGATTTCGGCCGCTTCACCAAGTCCATGATGCTCGCTCAAGGTGGCTTCGCCGCGTTCCTCGAAGCGAAGGCGAACGAGCGCGCCGAGTTGCTCGAGGAACTCACCGGCACCGATATCTACGGCACGATCTCGCAGAATGTGTTCGAGCGAACGCGCAACGAGAAGCTTGCGCTGGACACGCTGCTGTTGCGCGCCGATGGCGTTCAACTCCTGACTCAAGAACAGCGCAGCGGATTGCAGCAGGAACAGATCGCGGTAGGCGAACAAGAAACGGCGCACGGTAAGCAACTCGATACAACGCGCGCGATGTTGGCGTGGCGAGCGGCGTTGTCGGCGGCGGATGTGCAGCTTGAGCAGGCGCTGACGAACCAACGCCAAGCGGAATTGAAAATAGCCGATGCCAAGCCTTCGCTCGATCGTCTTGCCGCGAGTGAGCCAGCTGAAAAACTGCGCGCCGATCACATCGCCATGCTCACGGCACGCGACAGGCATGTTGGAACTGCGAGCCAACTAGCGAGCGCGAAGGCCGACTGGCAGGCTTCGTCACTCGATGCAGCGCGTGGTCTGCGTCAGACATCGGCGATAAGTAGAGGGATTGCAGAGCTTCGACAACGCGCGCTAACTGAAATTTTGGCCGATGCCAAAGCCGTCCAGTCCGCGCTCGATGAACATCCGCATCGAAGCAAACTTGGCGAGCAGATCGTGTCGTGGCAGCAGCAGTTCGCGGCGCGCCAGCAGGCGCTAAGCGAGATTGAAGTGACCCGCAAAAAGCACGACGAACTAAGGCTCACGATCGATAAGCAAGTCCAGGCGATCGATGCTCAGCGCATTGCCGTTCGTGATGCGTCGGCGGCATCCGAGGACGCGCGCAAAGGCGAAGCCGAGCAGCGCGCTAAGCTTTTGACGCTGTTTAACGGCGCGAACGAAAGCGATCTAAAGACGCGTTGTCAGCGGCTTCAGGATCAACATCAAGTGTTCGGGAAGCTTGCGCATATCGGCGAAACGATTGCTCGCGGGAGCAAACAACTCGCGCTGGATTGCGAAGAACTTGCGCAGAAAAACGCATCGTTCAAGCCCCTGACGGAACAGCGCGATCGTCTCGCCAAAGAGGTCGAAACGCTCACTGAACAGATCGAGGACAAACGCAAATTGCTGCATCAGGAACAGCGCATTCTTGATCTGGCCGGTCATCGTGCAGCGTTGCAACCTGGAGAAGCCTGTCCTTTGTGCGGCTCAACCGAGCATCCGTCGATCAGCGCGTACGAAGCGCTCGATGTTTCCGCGACCGGGCAAGCATTGAACGACAAACAACTCGCGTTGGAAAGCAAACGCAAGGAAGCGTTGGCGGTCGATGTCGGAATCGCCGGGTTGAGCGTGGCGATTGAACAGTTGGGAAAACGTATCGATGCATGGATCATCGACGCCGGTTCGCACGCCGCAAGTTGGGCGAAGTTATGCACCGAGCTTGAACTGGAAGCCATCGATCAGAGCGCGCTCGATACCCATGCGCACGAACACACGACTAAGTTGAAACACGCGCAAGAGACGCTTGCTGAGGTGGATCGACAGAAGACGTTGATTGAGCAGCACGCGAACGCCGCGAATGCGGCGGAGCGGAAGTCCGTCCAGCATCAACACGATTTGAGACTGATCGAAGAGAAACAAGGCTTTGCGGAAAAGTCGCTTAAGGAAACCGCGGATCACACGGAGTCGTTACAAAACGCGCTGATTAAACGAGAACTGACGCTTGATGAATCCGTCACGTCCGTCGGTTACGCGACGCCCGATTCGTGGGCTTCATGGCAAGCGTGGCTCTCCGACCGCGACGCCGAATGGAAGGCGTGGCAGACGGCGTCGGATAAAAACCGCGCATTAACACAGCAAGCTGATCGCGCGCGGCAGGCGCTTGAAGCGGCATCGTCTGAAGCGGACAAATGGTCCACGCGATGGGCCGCTTGCGAAGCGGATTTTGTCGAATTGCAGACTGAGCTTGTTGCAGCGTCCAACGATCCCGATGCAGCGTTTTCATCGGCCATACAACGCTACGAAACCGCACGCGATAAAACGAGCGAACTGGAAGGCACCCACCGAACGCTGACGATACGCCTGAGCGAAGACACTGAACGCGCGGAGAAAACATCAGCGGCATGGACGAGTGCGTTAGCCAAAAGCGCATTCGTCGATGAACAGGCGTTCACAGAAGCTCTGCTGCCAAGCGAAGAACGCGAGCGCTTGCAAACGCTGAAGCGCGAACTCGATGATCTGTTTACAACTGTACGCACGCTACGCACGAATGCCGAAAACCATCGCGCGGAATTGCTGAAAGATCCGAAGACCGAACAACATGCGGAGGCATTGCAACGCACGGTTAACGAACTGCTCGCAACGTTGAAAGCACTGAGCGAAAAACAAGGTGAGCTTCGCGCGACGCTCCAGAACGACGATCGGCTGCGCGTGGAAAAGCAGGCGCTATTCGAACAGATCGATGCTCAACGCTCGCGCTACGACTTGTGGCAACGCTTGAGCAGTCTGATCGGTTCCGCCGATGGAGCTAAATATCGAAAGTTTGCGCAAGGCCTGACGCTCGATCATTTGATCTATCTCGCGAATCGGCAACTCGCGCAACTGCATGGGCGTTATCAGTTGAACCGCAAGCTTGGCGGGGATCTGGAAATGGAAGTGCTCGATATGTGGCAAGGTGACATTGCACGCGACACACGCACGTTATCGGGCGGCGAAAGTTTCCTTGTCAGTCTTGCGCTGGCGCTCGCTTTATCGGATCTGGTGAGTTTCAAGACTTCCATCGACTCGCTGTTCCTCGATGAAGGTTTCGGCACGCTCGACGGAGAGACACTGGAGATTGCGCTCAACGCGCTCGATTCGTTGAACGCGCGCGGCAAAATGATTGGTGTGATCAGTCACGTGGAAGCGCTCAAAGAGCGCATTCCGTTGCAGATCAGAGTGGCGAAAAGCGTGGGGATCGGCTTTTCGACGGTGGAAGTGGTGGGCGCTTGAGGCGCGACTATTCGGCCGCGCGGACCACGAGTTCCTGCGACGCGATCTTCTGAATCACGAAGAAAGGCATGTCCAGGCGCCATTCGCCCTTCTGAACGGGCGCATGGTAATCGAACAATGGCTTGCCATCGGTTGAGCTAAAAATCAGCCGCTGCTCGGCGCCTTCGGGCAGCGTGCTTTTACCGCCGATCGCCTGATAGCTCGTATTGCTGCCGACGTGGAATTTTTCCGTGTTCCATCTGTTCGGCGCGTGCGGCGGGAATGGTTTGGCATCGTGGAAACCGAATAGATCGTCGTGGGACAGCACGCTCTTGCGCAACGTTGGCCATACATGTTCACGCAGATAATGCTGGTCGATGAAACGGCCGCTTTGGGCGTTTTTCGCGGCAAACTGCTGCATCGATGCAACTGCGTTATGCAGCACGCCGCCGCATCCGGCCCATAAGCCCGCGAGAATCAATTCGGTGTGCGTGAAGTAATCGCGGATGACGTGGAAGTAGTACGAGCTATTCACCCATTCCTGTACCGCTGCGTGTTCGCGCTCGGACAAGAGCGCATCGGCGTCGCGAAGAAGGAAGCGTTTAACGCTCGAGTCGTCGATAACCAGAAAGCGCCACATCAGCGGGTGAACGCCCGAGTCCCGCTCCATGAAAACGACTTCGGCGCCGGCGTCTTTGAGTCTGCGTTGAACGTGCTCAGGCACGGTTGCATCGAGATAAACGCGACATGTCCAGCCCTTGAATACGTCGCGCGTTATCTCGGCGTTCATGACGGCGGGCTCGCAGTATCGCGGATTCGATCCGAACAGCGAGTAGGCGATTACGTTTTCAGCGGGGTTCGCAGCATTGAATGGCGACGGTGCGCGATCGGGAATCGGCTCGCTCGGGTTAGCGCCGCATTTGGCGTCGGAGGCTCGCAAGGAGCGCAATCCGTACTCGCGCATTTCTTCGGTCTTGCCCAGCCAGCCGCACACCTCCACCAGTCCATCAAGCCAGGTCGCCGACGCCAGCTTGCGCTGGCTCGCCGGTGCGTTGTGGATGCTCATATAGACCCGGTACGCTTGATCAAAAGCGTTGGTACGCATCAGGCACAGAGCGTAGTCCGGCAGGATAGACATGTTGCCAGGCGTGATCTGAAGCGCTTCTTCTGCGAATTTCGCGCCGCCTTGATAGTCGCCGGTCGCGTACGCCACCCGGAATTGCTCGGCAATCTTGGCTAAGCGCGCTCGCGTGGCCGCGGTGGACTGGCGCATGCCGCCGGATTGTTTCGATTGTTGAAAATTGGGTCGGGCCATGAAGTTTCATCGGTTGTTTAGCGAACGGGCATTGTTCGTACGCGCGCTTGCGCTGCAGCGTCGAACCGCTCGGAGGTAACCGTGGACTTTAAACGGCGCGATGCCCGTTGCCGACGCTTGAGATCGTTTTTCACAATTTCACGGCGGGAAACCGACACAGGTGGGGCTTAGCAGCTAGGGTTTTTACGTGACCATGCCTTGGCTGCTCAACTGGAAGTGGATGCATGCTGAAAGGGTAGGCTCGCATTCGCGAAATCCCTCCCGAATTGCGAATTCTGTCTCCCTGCATCGAAAAAACCGTTTTTGGGTCGTGAAATTTTCACGACAAAACGGATTTTTCGCTTGTTTCTCGAAAAACATGCAGATTTTCGGATGCGCTCAGCAAGCGTCCGCGAGTTAGACCTCCGAATCAAGCGGAGTCGGCGTCCGCAGCGTCGGCTGAACCGCCTATAGCCTCGGGAAAAGACTCCCTGACCACTTCCTCAATGCGAGCGATGACGTTCTCGGGCAGGTAATAGTATTGCTTGCGCTTATTTGCCGAGAGCTTTCCGTTGTTGGACTTCACCATGCGAATGAGGGCCGACAGGTCCGACTGATTCAGGTCGAATTCCGCGTCCAGCTGCCTGAAAGCTTCGTCGTAACCGCTGAGCCAGCTGAGCTTCTCCGGCAGTTCTGTCCGGATAGCCTCCACCAGCATCTCGTGCAGGAAACGCACTTCTTGACTGGCGTCGAAGAAACGATACGGGCGGCCTCCCGGATGCCGGGTCACTAGCGGAGCCGGGTCGCTCATCACGTAGTCCCACAACCGGGTGGTTGGGACCGAAAAGCCTTTGAGAACTTCAGCGTATTCTGCTTCGTGACGAAGGATGACGGCCGACACCGGAACGATGGCCCCGCCGCGCAGGCGTCTCGCGCCGTTAAGCACATGGTGAATGATGAAGCGATGAATTCGACCATTGCCATCCAGGAAGGGGTGCAGGTAGACGAATCCGAAAGCGGCGCACGCGGCTCTTACCAGGGTATTCGGGCAGCGGAGGCCGATTTCGTTGATGAAATGCTCCCAGCCTGCCATCGCCTGCGGAAGGTCCTCAGGAGGAGGCGGAAAGAAGGTGACACGGCGCGTGCCATCCTCAAGCCAGTTCTGCTTCGTCCGATAGGACGCCTCCTGGCTGAACACCTCGCGAACGATGATGTTTTGCAACCCGACCAGCCAGTCCTCAGTCACCAGCTTCTCTTCGCCAGCGTGAGCCAGGAGCTCAACAAACCGTTCAGCCTTGTCCGCGCTGGGTTTTTCTCGTTCGATGCTGAAACTGCTCCGCGTCTCCGACAGGTAGAGGTAGCTGACAGCCCGGGCATAAAGCGTCGGGTCCGTCAGGCTGTCCAGTGTGTCGGAAGCTTCGTTGAGAAGCTCATCGAGCGTCGGGCTTTCTGGCAGGGCCGAGCGGCGCACGAGTGGGCAGAAGGCAGAGGTGCCTGGCAGGTTATCGCGGACGCGAAACTTCGAGTTGTTCGCCGGGCGTTCAGCGGTGAAATACTCATCTTTTGGAAGTGCGTCGACGTACGGGCCTGTCGGTGTGACTTCGACGGACAGGCTTTTGCCGGTTAGCCATTCCCAGAGGAAGCAGGCTCGGCGGATGTGCGCCCCATTGGGCGACGCTGTGAAGCGGCGAACGAGCTCTGTGTCGGGCAGGTGCTCGAACACGGCGTCGATGACTTCGAGGTTCACACCTTCGTGCCGCAGGGCGAACTCAAGATGGCCCACCGGCGTCGATTCGAGCGCGACGTTGCGTGGGAACCAGAATCCATTGTGCGCAGGCACTCGCCGATTCACTGAGCCGCTAATGAAGCAGGGGTGCGTGAGCGGCCGGACAGGCAGGCTAAAGCTTCGGATTAGGTGCTCGTAACCGACGGGTTCCAAATTGGACATGGACTCGAAATTTTTTCACCTGGTTCGAGATTTTATCACTCAAAGGCATTTTTCCGAATTTTCATCGAAGATTATTCACGCGAGACTAGATTACGGAGAGACTGCGGCTCTCGGACTGCCTGAAAAGCGAAGGCCACCTCGATGAGGTGGCCTTCGTTCTTGCTGCGGCGAATTTAGTCAAGCACCACCAAGCTGAGCTAACGGAGCGCATCCGTCAATAAATATCTCAATAGATGCGCCCCAAAATCTCAGGTTGCGGCTCCCGCCACAAGCCCCTCAAACATCAATATTCCCCGCCCGCAACGCGTTCGATTCAATAAACGCGCGCCTGGGTTCAACGTCATCCCCCATCAGCGTCGTAAAGATGCCATCGGCGGCAATCGCATCTTCGATCTGAACCCGCAACAACCGTCGCACGGTTGGGTCCATCGTCGTTTCCCACAACTGCGAGGGGTTCATTTCGCCCAAGCCCTTATACCGCTGCTTGGTCACATTCCGCTCAGCATCCGCGATCAACCACTTCATCGCGCTCTTGAAGTCGGTCACCGCCATCGACCGCTCGCCGCGTTTGATCACCGCACCCGGCCCGATCAAACCCTTGAACGTGTTCGCGGTCGTCTGCAATTGCTTGTAATCAGCAGTCAGCTGGAAGTCTTCATCGATAACCGAAACCTTCACGTTCCCGTGATGCCGGCGATTGATATGCAGCGACCGTATCTCGCGCACCGCGTCATAAGCCGGCTCGACAGTCACCTCCGGCTTCAACGGATCGGCACGCAAAGCGGCCTCCAGAGCGGCAGCCGAAACCACTGCGGACTCTTGCGTCGTCAAATCCAGCTCGATGCCATCCATCACCGCTCCGAGCGCGTTGACATCGTAAAACCGGCTGAGTCGATCCACCACAGCTTGCGCGAGCAAATAAGCGCGCGCCAATTCACCGAGCGCATCGCCGCTAATCGGCGTAGCGCCTTCGCTTGCAGTCAACTCCGAACCCTGCAACGCGAGCTTCAACATATGCTGGTTCAGCTCGTGCGTGTCTTTCAAATACCGCTCGTCCTTGCCCGCCTTGATCTTGTAAAGCGGCGGTTGCGCGATATAGATAAACCCGCGTTCAACAATCTCCGGCATCTGCCGATAAAAGAACGTCAACAGCAGCGTACGGATGTGCGCACCGTCCACGTCCGCGTCGGTCATGATGATGATGCGGTGATAGCGCAGCTTCTCGAGGTTGTAGTCGTCCTTGCCGAGCCCGGTCCCCAGCGCCGTGACCAGCGTCACGATCTGCTCCGACGAAATCAGCTTGTCAAAACGCGCGCGCTCCACGTTCAGCACCTTGCCGCGCAGCGGCAGGATGGCCTGGAACTTCCGGTCACGCCCTTGCTTTGCCGATCCACCAGCCGAGTCACCCTCGACGATATAAATCTCGGACTTCGCCGGATCCTTCTCCTGGCAATCGGCCAGCTTGCCCGGCAAACCGACGCCGTCGAGCACGCCTTTACGCCGCGTCATTTCACGCGCTTTACGTGCGGCGTCGCGGGCGCGCGCTGCATCGATAATCTTGTTCGTGATGATCTTCGCGTCGTTCGGCGTTTCCTGCAGGAACTCCTCCAGCGCCTTGGCGACCACGTCTTCCACCGGCGCGCGCACTTCCGATGACACCAGCTTGTCCTTCGTCTGCGAGCTGAATTTCGGCTCCGGCACCTTCACTGACAGCACGCACGACAAACCTTCGCGCATGTCGTCGCCGCTCGTCTCGATCTTCGCTTTCTTCGCGATGTCGTGGTCAGCGATGTACTTGTTCAGCACCCGCGTCATGGCCGCGCGCAGGCCGGTCAAATGCGTGCCGCCGTCGCGTTGCGGAATGTTGTTCGTGAAGCACAGCACGCTTTCGTTGTAGCTGTCGTTCCACTGCATGGCCACTTCGACCGTCACGTTGTCCTTCTCGCCAATCGCGTGAAACACGTTCGGATGCAGCACTTGCTTCGCTTTGTTGATGTATTCGACAAAGCCCTTCACGCCGCCGATAAACGCGAAATCGTCTTCCTTGCCGTCACGCTGGTCGGTCAGACGAATCCGCACGCCGTTATTCAGGAACGACAGTTCGCGCATGCGCTTGGCGAGGATGTCATAGTGAAATTCCACGTTGCCGAAGATGGTGATATCGGGCATGAAATGCACTTCGGTGCCCCGGTTTTCCGTGTCGCCAACAACGGGCATGGGCGAATACGTAATGCCGTCCTCGGTCACGAGTTCGCGGTTCTGCACCACGCCCTGGCGAAACTCCATGAAATGCTTCTTGCCGTCGCGGCGCACGGTGAGGCGCAGCCATTCGGACAAGCCGTTCACGCACGACACGCCCACGCCGTGCAGACCGCCCGACACCTTGTAGCTGTTCTGGTCGAACTTGCCGCCTGCGTGCAGCTCGGTCATCACGATCTCAGCGGCGCTGCGCTTCGGATCGTGCTTGTCGTCGAGCTTCAGGCCCGTCGGCACACCGCGGCCGTTGTCGGTCACGGAGATGGAATTGTCAGCGTGAATGGTGACGTGGATGTCGTTGCAATGGCCGGCGAGCGCTTCGTCGATGGAGTTGTCCAGCACTTCGAAAACGAGGTGGTGCAGACCCGTGCCATCCGACGTATCGCCGATATACATCCCCGGCCTTTTGCGGACCGCCTCCAGACCCTCGAGGATCTGAATGGAGGATGCGCCATAAGCGTTGTCGGGTTGCGAAATTGGGTTTTCAGTCATGGGTTTTTTTCCGGTTCTGCGTCACTACGGGGTCGCTACTGGGTCACTGCGGGGTTGCTGCGCGGTCGCTGCATGAGACTTTTCGAAACGCCTTAAAAATGCCAAAGGGGCAATGCGCCCCTTGGAAAGTTTTTAGTTTTGGCCGCGTCAGATGCGCATTGGCATCACCACATATTTGAACTCGTCGTTCTCGGGAATGGTGATCAGGGCGCTCGAACTTGCGTCGCCAAGGCTCACTTGCAGCATGTCGATCTTCAGGTTCGCGAGCACGTCGAGCAGATACGTGACGTTGAAACCGATGTCCACGCTATCGCCCTGATACGCGATTTCCAGCTCTTCCTGAGCTTCTTCCTGGTCGGCGTTGGTCGACATGATCTTCAACTGGCCCGGCTCGATCAGACAGCGCACGCCCTTGAACTTGTCCGACGTCAAGATGGCGGCACGCTGCAGCGAACGCTGCAATTCTTCGCGGCCGATCAGGAACGTGTTCTTGTGCGACTTCGGGATCACGCGCTGGAAGTCGGGGAACTTGCCTTCCACCAGCTTCGACACCAGTTCGACCTGGCCGAACGTGAACTTAACCTGGCTCGCGGCAATGTCGATGACCAGCGAGTCGTCAATGTCTTCAAGCAGGCGCTGCAATTCAAGGATGGTCTTGCGCGGGACGATCACTTCCTGGCGCGCGAACGATCCCTCGATTTTCATCGATGAAAACGCGAGCCGGTGGCCGTCCGTTGCAACTGCCATCAATTGGTCGCCGTCCACCACCAGCAGCATGCCGTTCAGGTAATACCGGATGTCCTGCTGCGCCATGGCGAAGTGGACCATGCCGAGTAATTGCCGGAAGGTCTTTTGCGGAACCGACAGGCTCGCGCCGAACTCTGTTGCCTGGTTGACGGTCGGGAACTCATCGGCAGCAAGCGTCTGGAGCGCGAAGCGGCTTTTGCCGGAGCGTACCGTCAGCTTCTTGTCGGTGAGATCGAGCGACACTTCACCCGGCGGCATGGCACGCAGGATGTCGAGCAGCTTGCGGGCGGCGACCGTGGTGGCAACCTGATCGCTGCCGGTGCCGAAGTCGGCACGGGTGGTGATCTGAAGTTCGAGATCGGTCGAGAGGAACGACACGTCGGCGCCAGTCTTGGTGATCAGCAAATTGGCGAGAATCGGCAACGTATGACGGCGTTCGACGATTCCGCTCACGGTTTGCAGCGGCCTTAGGAGATTATCTCGTTCGGTCTTGACCAGTTGCATAGAGTTCCTTCGTTGATGTGACGGCCGTCCGCCGCTTGTGTCACCGCTGCAGTCCCCGCTTTTGCCACCGCTTTTTTAGAAGCGTTTGCCACCGCATGGATGACCTTCGGACGGTCTCGTGTCACGCGCTCGCAGCGATTGCCACCCGCACGTGCCAGGCTTGCGCCAAAACGCCGCCCAGGGCCGCTGGACGGTCAAACCCGTATTGTGCCTCAAAACCTGACCGCTCCCTGAAAATGGGGGCAATTTCGTCAATAAACAGGCCCATTATTTGACGCTTTTTGTGGCGCTTTTGGGCGCCGGCGAGAAACGGCTGGGCGCGCGATCATCGGCGGCCGTTCAATGCGTTTTTCGTCGGCCGCTTGACTACCTGCTGGTTCGGCGCTGGTTTGGGGCTGTTCATCGACGGCGGCCAACGACAGCCGCCGATTTCCCGCATTTCGAGGATCTTTCGCATCGCGCGACGGGCGTTCCGTCGCCGCGCGGAACGCTCAACCTTTCAGCGTTTGCTCGAGCACGTGCAGTTCGTGGTTCAACTGAGCGTCCGTGCCTCGTTCTGCCGAAATTTTCCGCACGGCGTGCAGGACCGTGGTGTGGTCGCGGCCGCCGAACAGTTCGCCAATCTCCGGTAGACTCTTCTGCGTGAGTTCCTTCGCCAGGTACATCGCGATCTGACGCGGCCGCGCGATGTTCGCCGGCCGCTTCTTGGAATACATGTCGGCGACCTTGATGTTGTAGAAGTCCGCCGCCGTCTTCTGGATGTTTTCCACCGATATCTGCCGGTTCTGCACCGTCAGCAGGTCTTTCAGCGCTTCCTTCGTCAACTCGATCGAAATCTCGCGGCCGTGGAACCGGGAGAACGCCAAAATCTTGCGCAACGCGCCTTCCAGTTCACGCACGTTCGAGCGCAAATGCTTCGCGACGAAAAATGCCACATCCTCCGACAAACTCACGCCTTCCGATTGCGCCTTGCGCATCAGGATGGCCACGCGCATTTCAAGCTCCGGCGGTTCGATCGCGACCGTCAGGCCGGAGTCGAAGCGCGAAATCAGCCGGTCATCGATACCCGAAATCTCCTTCGGATACGTATCGCTTGTGATGATCACCTGCGCCTTGTTCGCGACCAGCGCCTCGAACGCGTAGAAAAACTCTTCCTGCGTTCGCGATTTGCCCGAGAAGAATTGAATATCGTCGATCAGCAGCAGGTCGAGCGAATGGTAATACCGCTTGAAATCGTCGAAAGCCTTGCGCTGGTAGGCCTTCACCACATCCGACACGTACTGCTCCGCGTGGATGTAGCGAATGCGCGCGCCGGCCTTGTCCTGCAACAACTGGTTGCCGATTGCGTGAATCAGGTGGGTCTTGCCCAGACCCACGCCGCCGTAGAGGAACAGCGGGTTGTACGAAATACCGGGGTTGTCCGCCACCTGGATCGCGGCTGCGCGGGCGAGCTGATTCGCCTTGCCGGTCACGAAGTTATCGAAGGTGAGGACGGGGTTGAGCTTGGAGCGCTCGTAAGCCGAATCACTTTCCCCATTCGACGACGACGTGCCACCCGGCCGCCATGTCCGGCGCGCGACGGCGGCTTCGTTGGCGTCGAGGCTCGGCAGGTCGAGATCGCCGTTGTCACCCTGGTCGGTATGTTGCAGCGATTGCGCGTGCTGCGCGGCTTCCGCCGCGAGCGCGTTGATGTGAGCGCTCGCGTTCGCGTGGCCGCCATTGCTTCTTTCTGCGGGCTGCGCCGTCGTTCGCTGCATGGAAGGCGAACCCGGCGGCGCGCCAGCGGGCGCTGACGGAGCGGAAGGCGCGGGCGCGCCCATCGCCTTGCGGGCGGTGGCTTTGGGGTCCAGAACAAACTGGATATCGACAGGCGTGTGCCAAAAATCTCGGGCCACATCAGCAATACGGCCGGAAAACTGGCTTTTCACCCAGTCGAGCTTGAACCGATTGGGTGCTGCGATGCGCAGCGTGCTCGCATCGGCGTCGAAGTCGACCAGGGCCAGCGGTTTGATCCATGTGACGTACTGCTGCGGCGTAAGTTCGCGCTCCAGCAATGCGGAACAGTGTTGCCAAAAATCGTTCATCGAATGCAGTCGTTAGGGTTTACCGCGGGTCCTGCCGCCGCCCTTGCAGCCACTCGGCGACAAGGCCCGGTGCGCGCGGGCAAGCGTGCCCCAGAGCCTTGTCCACCATGCTTTTGCAGGCGGTACAGCGGACCGGGACAACGTGCGGTTACGTCGGATTGAGCGGAGATTCTAACGCCAAATGCAACCGCGGCGCGAGTTATCCACAGGGACGGACCATGTCGCGGTTCCGATCGTCAGGCCTGTGGACTTCTTCGAAAAGCGCTCGCCATGCCTCGTAACCTATTGACGGTCAATAGGAAAACGGTTTAAATAGCGGGTTCCGCAAAACCCGAATTCCTGTACCACCGGCCGGTTCGTCGCGTTTTTCGTCGCTTACGCCTGGCCGGCGGTCCGTTTTTACCCAAGTGAGACCAACATGAAACGCACTTACCAACCTTCCGTTACCCGCCGCAAGCGTACCCACGGCTTTCGCGTCCGTATGAAGACGGCCGGTGGCCGCAAGGTGATCAACGCACGTCGCGCGAAGGGCCGCAAGCGCCTGGCTGTATAAGGTCGCTTTTGACGGCGCACCCCGGCACTCGCCCAGACGCGTGCGACGGCCAGGTGCGTAGCACGACAAGCTCCGGACCGGAAACCAGTCAGTTGCGAGCGCGTGCCGCGTTCCCCAAGGCCGCAAGGCTGCTGAAAACGGATGAATACTCATCCGTTTTTCGTTTGCGCCCTTGGCGCCGGTCTCCGCACTTTGTCCTGTATGGCAAGCCGACCGGCAACGAGGCGCGACTAGGCTTGGTTATCGGCAAGAAGTTTGCGCCGCGCGCGGTGACGCGTAACCTGATCAAGCGGTTGGCGCGCGAGGCGTTCCGGCTTCGGCGTGCGGAGCTTGGCGGCTGGGACATCCTGCTGCGGCTGCATGCGAAAATTGACCGCAAGGCCATGCCGAGCGCGAAATCGCCGCCGCTGCGTACGCTGTTTCGCGAGGAAATCGACGGCCTGATTGACCGTGCAGTGCGCGAAGCGGCCAAGCGAACGCTAGGCACGCAGGGCACGGGAGAACAGGGTGCATCATCGACTATCGTCAACGACCCACCCGCGCCTGCGGGCTCATGAGCCGTTTCAGGCGCACACTGGCTGGTCCGGCGTCGACCTGAGCGCGAATTCTATGCAGACGGCACGAATGGCAGAAACGGCGTTGATCGCCTTATTACGCTTCTACAAGGTTGCGGTGAGCCCCATGCTCGGCAACCGGTGCCGCTTTTACCCATCGTGTTCTGACTACGCGCGCGAAGCAATCCAGTATCATGGCGCCGCGCGTGGCTCATTCCTCGCAGCAAAACGTCTGTGCCGCTGCCATCCGTTTTCGGCTGGCGGCATCGATCTGGTCCCCGTGCCTCCGTCCGCCGCCGGCTGCGTTCAGCAGGATGGCGCGTCAGCGGCCGACCCAGTCGACGACTCTGCCCCGAGCGCATCGAATTCGCCGAATCCAGTTTCACCGGATCCGGCCAGTTCAGTGAGTTCAAACCCCCACGGCGCCAATAACGCGCTCTTCGATCGACACTGAGACAACGCATGGATATCAAACGTACCGTCCTATGGGTCATCTTTTTCATGTCGGCTGTCATGCTGTACGACAACTGGCAACGTGACCATGGGCGCCCGTCGATGTTCTTCCCGAGCGCCGTCCCGACCAAGACGGTCGGCAGCGCTGCACCGGGAACCACGACGCCGGGCACGCAAGCCGCCGATTTGCCGGCCACACCGGGCGAGCCCGGCGCACCGGCCGCGCCTGGTTCGAATGCACCCGCGACCGCCGCAGATCAGCTCGTGAATTTCTCCACGGATGTCTATTCCGGTCAGATCGATACGCGCGGCGGCACGCTCTCGAAGCTGTCGCTCGTGAAGGAAGGTGACGGCAAGCAGCCTGATCTGTACATCACCCTCTTCGATCACACCGCGACGCACACGTATCTCGCCCGCACGGGCCTGCTCGGCGGCGATTTCCCGAACCACAACGACGTCTTCACGCTCGTCCCGGGCAGCAAGACGACGATGGGCGACGGCAACACGTTGTCGATCTCGTTCGAGTCGCCGGTCAAGGGTGGCGTGAAGGTCATCAAGACTTACACGTTCACGCGCGGCAGCTATGTGATTGGTGTCGACACGAAGGTGCAGAACGTCGGCACTGCGCCGGTCACACCGCGCCTGTACATGGAACTCGTGCGTGACGATTCGCCGGTGGAAACGCCGCGCTTCTCGCATACGTTCATCGGGCCGGCTGTTTATACCGAGCAGCATCACTTCCAGAAGATGACGTTCAGCGATATCGACAAGGGCAAGGAAGATTTTGCGCCCTCCGCCGATAACGGCTGGGTCGCGATGGTGCAGCATTACTTTGCGTCGGCGTGGATTCCGCAGCAGGGTGCGAAGCGCGATATCTACGTGCAGAAGATCGATCCCAAGTTGTATCGCGTGGGCGTCCAGCAGCCGTTGCAGACCATCGCGCCGGGGCAGACCGTCGACGTGCAATCGCGGCTTTTTGCCGGTCCGGAAGAAGAACGGATGCTGGAAGGCGTCGCGCCGGGTCTCGAGCTCGTGAAAGATTACGGCATGGTGACGATCATCGCGAAGCCGCTGTTCTGGCTGCTCGAGAAGATCCATAGCTATGTGGGTAACTGGGGCTGGTCGATCATCCTGCTCACGCTCTTGATCAAGGCAGTGTTCTTCCCGTTGTCGGCGGCAAGCTACAAGTCGATGGCGCGCATGAAGACCATCACGCCGCGGATGACGCAATTGCGTGAACGGTATAAGGGCGATCCGCAGAAGATGAATTCGGAGCTGATGGCGCTCTATAAAACCGAGAAGGTGAATCCCTTCGGCGGCTGTCTGCCGGTCGTTGTGCAAATTCCGGTGTTTATCTCGCTGTATTGGGTGTTGCTGTCGTCGGTGGAAATGCGCGGCGCGCCGTGGGTCTTGTGGATTCACGACTTGTCGCAGGCCGATCCGTTCTACATCCTGCCAGTGTTGATGGCTGTGTCCATGTTCCTGCAAACGCGGTTGAATCCCACGCCGCCAGACCCGGTTCAGGCCAAGATGATGATGTTCATGCCGCTGGCGTTCTCGGTCATGTTCTTCTTCTTCCCGTCGGGATTGGTGCTGTATTACGTCGTGAATAACGTGCTTTCCATCGCACAGCAGTATTACATCACGCGCATGATGGGGCAGAAGAAGGTGGCGAAGGCTTGAGCTTCTGTTTTTAGTCTTTCGATGGTTCAGTGGACGCCCGGCTTATGTCGGGCGTTTTTTTATTTAGCAAACCGTTCGATCAATGTGAGTATCAGATGGCGGTCCTCTGGGCCGAGAGATTTGAAAACGTCAAGCTGCTCATTCGGTTGCGGCCCATATTTTGGGCGTTCTATGGACCGAAGTTCGATCGGGTACGCCTCGTTCCGAAACTTATCAAGCCCACTAGCCAAATGATCTGACATGTCCGGAAAACATTCGATGAGCTTGTCGAAGTTGTGAAGACTGGGGAGGCCTAGGCCCTTGAGCCAGTTACGCGCCGTCTCTTTGGAAATGGGGTAATGCGGATGTTTTTCGGTAAAAAATTTCGAGAAATCAGATGGACTTGTCAAAGAAAGAGATATTCGATCGCGAGTCTCTGTCTTGAAGGAAATCTCGTAATAATCCTTTATTAAGTCGTGCAGCAGATCCGAAAAGCGCTCTTTTGGTGTTGGTACCGGTGTGGTTGAGTTCATGCAGTGAATTTTCTGTCGTTTAGCCCAAGTCGGGGGCAAGCGGTGGCCCGATTTTCTTCAAACCGGTCCGCGAATCCACTGCCGCCCGTCTCTTTCGAGATAAACCTGCACTACAACGCACGTATCGCAAACAAGTTTGATCGAATAACGAGATAAGAAGAAAGGCCGCTTGCATCGCCAACCGGTAGCCAAGTTGAGATGAATTTCATCACTTATTTCGCCCCCTCAGTTCTAGAGTTCGATGCTGCCCTTTCGGCTCCTCTCCACCCTAAGGTCAGTTCGCGACAACTGAGGGTCGCGAGATCAACGTAAAAAACAAGCTCGCAAATTGAAGAGGCGACAAAACATGCCGCTACAAGGCAATCGATAGTGCAATCAGGATGGTTTTCTTGAAAACAGGCGAGCCGAGAATAATCTGACAACCCTACCGCTTCCCACCCGTCCCATAAAACTGGTCAATCAGCTCCTCCAGCAAATACCGGTGATGCGACGACAGCGCCTCAATCTTCGAAGCCAGCTCAAGCGTCTCCTCCGAAGCCGGATACTTCTCATCGTGGGTGATCGGCTTCGGCGCATTTTGCGGATTCCCGCTTGGCGGAGGCCCGTAGTGAAGCCAGTGCTGCTCCACCTTGAACCACTCAGCGAGCGTCGCCAGTTTGTCGGCAGTAGGAATTGAACGCGCGGTCAGCCACTTGTGCGTGGTTTGCGGCGACACGGGTTCACCGTGATAACGCAAATTGAAATGCAAAGCGAGATCGGTTGCGCCGCGCATTTTCTCGGGCGCGCGCGTCATCGAAAATTTGAGCCGATCCGAAAAATCGGTTTTCTCTTTGGGTGTTGGCATGGTCGCGATTGTGCGAGGCAAACGCAGTGGCGGAGTCAACCGCCTACGTTAGATATGGCGCATCTTTCTCATTTTTAGCGCGCTCAGGAAAAATAAGTCGGGAATCCCGCGATGAGTGATTGATAGCCGTGACCCAATAACGACCACATTTGCACCCAATGAAACGATGCACACCCACAGCTATTCCGATGGTCGATCATATCCCACTTAAGATAAATTAAGAATCCTCCTAACGAACCGTACGACGCAGCGAAACGAAAGCGCCACGCTACAATGCCGCCACTCGTTCACTCGCGTTCCGCTGGAAACAACCATGTTCAATAACGACACCGATCCGATCGTCGCGATCGCCACCGCGCCGGGGCGTGGGGGTATCGGCGTGATCCGGCTGTCGTTCGGGCGCGCGGGCGAAGCAGCAGCGAAACACGCAATGCTCGCGCTGTGCGGGCAGTTGCTCGAGGCGCGGCACGCGAGCTATGTGCCGTTTATCGATGCACGCGGCGAGGCGATCGATCGTGGCATTGCGCTGTATTTCCCTGCGCCGCACTCCTACACCGGCGAACACGTGCTTGAGTTACAGGGACACGGCGGCCCGATCGTGTTGCAACTGCTGTTGCAGCGTGCTGTCGATACCGGGCGTGAATTCGGCGTGCGGTTGGCCGAGCCGGGCGAATTCACGCGTCGCGCGTTTCTCAACGACAAGCTCGATCTGGCTCAAGCCGAGGCTGTAGCGGATCTGATCGAGGCGAGCACGGAAGCTGCGGCGCGCTCGGCGGGCCGCTCGCTCGATGGCGCTTTCTCGCGTGAAATCCATGCGCTCGTGGAAGACGTGATCACGTTGCGCATGCTGGTCGAAGCGACGCTCGATTTCCCCGAGGAGGAGATCGATTTCCTGGAAGCCGCCGATGCCCGCGGCAAGCTCGCCCGCATCCGTGCCTTGCTGGACAAGGTGCTCGCCGACGCTCGTCAGGGCGCGCTGTTGCGCGAGGGGTTATCGGTTGTGCTCGCGGGGCAGCCGAACGTGGGTAAATCGTCGTTGCTGAATGCGCTGGCCGGTGCGGAACTCGCCATCGTCACGCCGATTGCCGGCACCACGCGCGACAAAGTCACGCAGACTATTCAGATTGAAGGCATTCCACTGCATGTCATCGATACCGCCGGCCTGCGCGACACGCAGGACGAGGTGGAGCGGATTGGTATCGAACGGACGTGGGGGGAAATCGGCCGCGCGGATGTCGTGCTGCATCTGCTGGACGCGCGCGAAGCGCTGAGCGCCGACGACGCAGCGATCTCGGCGCGTTTTCCGGTGGGCGTGCCGGTCGTGCGCGTGCTGAACAAGGCTGATCTGGCGGCCGTGGAGGCATCGGCGGACGTGGCCGGTGATGGCGTGCGCGAAGTGCATTTGTCGGCGAAAACCGGCGATGGCATAGCGCTATTGCGCAGCGAATTGCTCAAGATTGCCGGGTGGCAGGCGGGCGCGGAAAGTATCTATCTGGCGCGCGAACGGCATTTGATTGCATTGCGCGCCGCCCGGGAACATCTGGCGATTGCTGCGGACCACGCGGACCAAAATTCGCAAGCGCTCGATTTGTTCGCCGAAGAGCTGCGGCTCGCGCAGGATCAGTTGAATTCGATCACCGGGGAGTTCAGTTCCGATGATCTGCTGGGTGTGATTTTCAGCCGCTTTTGTATCGGGAAGTAGGCGTAGCATGGCTCATGGCGTTCCTTGATGTAGGATTCCAGAAGAGAACGCACGCAGGGAGCCCAAAATGGCCAAACCCCAGGGTCTCGAGGAAGAGCAAGCAACTCGCTGCCGCAGGCAGATAGCCTTGGCTACCATCGCTGCCGTGATCATCATCGCCGGGCTCTGGCGAATGGCCGTGTGGTTTGGATGGCTTGGGATGTGATTCCAGCTTCCTGATCAGAGCGTCATGGCGCCGCCGAATCGAAGTGCGCGCGCCGAGGCTTGACCGGCGCTGCTCACTCAAACCTTAAACCGCTTTCTTCCAAGCCGTCGCGAATACTCCTGCTTGTATCGGCGAGTAGCTTGATTGCGCCTCATCAAGTGTCTTGCCAAGGCTCTCGTGAATGATAGTGGCGCACGCGCAAACCCACTACCGGGCCACCCCAAGCTAAATCCAATCTATGAATATCATGGCTGATAAATCATCGGACAACGGCGAACTCGTGCTCTACGCTACGGACGACGGCAGCGCGCAGTTCTTTTTGCGGGCGGAAAGCGGGACGGTGTGGCTCACTCAGGCAGAAATTGCCGCGTTATTCCAGACGACACCGCAGAACATCACGCAACACGTCAAAACCATTTACGGAGAAGGAGAACTGCTGGAAGAGGCAACTTGTAAGTCACACTTACAAGTTCAGGCCGAAGGTGCTCGGCGGGTCCGTCGCACAGTGAAGTCGTACAACCTTGACCTCATCCTCGCTGTTGGTTATCGCGCCAAGTCAGCGCGGGGAACCCAATTTCGCCAATGGGCGACCGCGCATTTAAAGGAATACCTGGTGAAGGGTTTCGTCATGGACGACGCCCGACTCAAGGATCCAGCCGGCTGGGATTATTTCGACGAACTGCTGCAGCGCATTCGCGACATACGGACGTCGGAAAAGCGTTTTTACCAGAAGATACGGGATCTGTTTGCGCTGTCGGTAGACTATCGCGACGATTTCGGAGCGGCAGGGCAAATCTTCGCGGAAGTTCAAAGCAAGATGTTCTATGCGGTTACGCAACAGACCGCAGCGGAAATCGTCGTTTAACGCGCAGATGCGAGCAAGCCGAACATGGCGCTCACTGCCTGGAAAGCCGGACGTGTCCGCAAGTCAGACGTGATCGTCGCGAAGAACTATCTGAACGCCGATGAAATCAACGATCGCAACCGCATTGTTACGCTGTTCCTGGACTTCGCTGAGTTGCGCGCGGCAAAGCGCAAGGATCTGCGCATGGCCGATTGGCGAAACTACGTCGATACGTTTATTGAATTCAATGAAAATCCGCTCCTCAAAGGCAACGGACGCATGAGCCACGACAAAATGGTCAAAATCGCGCATGACCGCTACGAACTGTTCGATGAGCAACGACGGGGAGCGGAGGCGCTTGAGGCTGATACGCAGGATATCGAGGAACTGGAGCAGGCAGAGCGTTGGCTGACTAAGAAGGTAGGCCGAGATCCTTCCTGAAGGCTGGCAAAAGATCCCGCTCCATCTGGTCACTGATGTGAGCGGGAATCGCCAAAGGCAAAAAGGCGTCCGCTAAACCGCCTTCTTCCAAGCCGCCGCAAACACCCCCGCTCCCATCAACAGCGCGCCGCCGGTCCTGTTCACTCCCCGCTGCACGCCAGGCCGCCGAATCGCGCGCCGCGCGACCGAAGCCAGCATCGCATAGGCAAACGCATTCGCCGCAGCCAATCCGACGAACGTCGCCTCCATGATCGCAATCTGCGAAATGCTCGCCACATGCGGATCGATGAACTGCGGCAAGAACGCAATGAAGAAAATGATGCTCTTCGGATTGAGCGTGGTCACCGCGTAAGCGTGAGCGACGATCCGCCCTGTCCGCAACTCGGCGGGCGCGCTGACCGCATCCGCATCGATCACCGGCGCGCGCCACAACTTGATGCCCAGATAAACGAGATAGGCCGCGCCCACCCATTTCAAAACCATGAACAGTTCCGCCGATGCCGCGAGCAACACGCCAAGCCCGAGCATGGAAGCGGTCATCGACGTGAGGTCGCCCAACGCGACGCCGGCGGTCGTGGCGAGTGCGTACTTGCGGCCGTGGCCGAGCGCGTACGAGACGACCAGCAGCACAGTCGGCCCGGGAATGGCAACAAGGATGGCGGAGGCAACCGCGAACGGCAGCCATTGAGCGAGGGTCATGGAAGCTCCTGTTAGGAAGCATCGATTAATCCACGAAGATTCGCGTCTGACAAGACACTATGTAAAAAACGGCAGGATCGCTAGATGACCCGGAGCACGACCCCGTCGTCGCACGGATAGGCGTCACACGCCAAGTGTCTGACTTAAAACGATTTCAGCTGCCAAATCACATTTCCGTGTTCAACTCCCGGATTCGGCACAGATTCTGCTTGATATCGAACGGGCTTTGACCAGCGATCAGGTCCGGTATTTTGTTGTGTCTCCTCCCTCACACGTGGGGTTAATGCCCGGTTCCAGCGAACCGGGCATCTTTTATTTGTCTTTTGTGTTTGCGCCGCATCATTCGCCATTTTGAATCGCGGTGCCGCGCGCTTAAAGCCGCTTAATCTCAAATGGCCGTCTGCGACAATCTGTCTTGTTGCGAACGCACACAAGTTGTGCTTGCCTCTTGCAAATTCTCGTCTAGGATAAACGCTGCATATTAATAACTAGTCACTGAATACATAGCTAAATCTCGTTAAAGAGTTGTATGGAGGCTATAGATGAAGATGCGCGCCATTGCTGGTTTTGCGATGATCGGCTTATTGGGCGCGATCACCTCGGTTCAGGCCCAGGACAAGGTGATCCAGCCGCAACAAACCTTCAGTTTCATGCCTAATGCGTTCGGCTGTTTATCGAAGGACAAATTCGATTCCGCCGATCAGCACGCCCAAGCTGGCGAGCAACAGAAAATGCAGGAATTCTTCACCGGATTTCAATGCATCCCGGCTCCGGAAGGCGCTCATTTCCGTGTAGTGCAGGTTGTCGGCCACGATGTCGAATTTGTGAATGCCGCAAACAACGATACGCAAGGCTTGTGGACTGCGGATCGATTTATTAAGCAATGAATTAATCAGATACAACTCACGGTTTGAAATGATGACGGCGGCGTAAAAGCCGCCGCTTATCTAGTCGCGGCATTATCTTGCGGCGTGAATTTATTCACGCCCGCCGGGCTGGTTATGCGTCCTCGCAGGACGGTCTTACGCTGCACCGGCAGCGGCATGGGTCAACTCCAAGCCGCCGGCAACACCTCCCCTCCACCAGCGATTCCCCGCAACGAACGAACGCGTTCGGTATCATCACGCGTCGAACGTCATCGAATGTCATTCGGAACGCGTCGGTATGCGTCAGCACGCTGCGGCTCCGCCCGAACCATCCGTTCTGAATTCCCCCTTTTTCCGGCCTCTCAAACAGGCTTTCCGGTGTTGCATGGCCCTTAAATCCACAATCTACAAAGCTGAATTGCAAATCGCCGACATGGATCGGCACTACTACGGCGACCACGCGCTGACGATCGCCCGGCATCCGTCCGAAACAGACGACCGGATGATGGTGCGCGTCGCCGCGTTCGCGTTATTCGCGAGCGAACGCCTCGAATTCACCAAAGGGTTGTCCGACACCGACGAACCCGACCTCTGGCAAAAGGATCTGACCGGACAAATCGAAACGTGGATTGAAGTGGGGCAACCCGAAGAGCGTCGCATCGCCAAGGCGAGCGGACGCGCGGATCGGGTGATCGTGATCGCGTATGGCGGCCGCACCTCCGAAATCTGGTGGCAGGGCGTCAAGGCGAAGGTCGAGCGGATGCAAAACGTGACCGTATGGTCGCTCACCGATGGCGTGGCCGCAGCGCTCGGCGCGTTGGCCGAGCGGACCATGCGGCTTCAATGTACGGTGCAGGACGGCGAGGCCTCACTGGGCAGCGCGACGGTTGATCCGGTCGCTATCGACTGGACAGTGTTCAAGGGAAAACCGCGCTGATCCGTAGCGACCGCCGCTCAGGCTTCGGGCGGTCCCTTCAGTTCGACAAGATTGCCTTCCAGATCGAAGAGATACAGCGACGGACCGAAGCCTTCAGCACCGTATCGACGCCCTTCTTCCCCCAGGCGCACACCGTTCTCAAGCAGATGCGCGCGCAACGCGGCGGAGTCGAAGGGTTCCACGCGCAGGCACAGGTGATCCATGTTGTTGCCCGCGCCCTGTGTGCCACTTTCGGGCCGGTCGATTTTCGCGCCCACCGCCAGCAGATCGATCAGCGAGCGTCCTGCGCGCATTTGCACCAGCCCAAGCTCGCGTTGCTCCTTCTCTACCGGACAGCCCAGCACCGTCTTGTAAAAGCCGACCATGGCATCAAGGTTCGCACAGCGAATCACGACGTGATCAATCTCGCGGATGGGTATTAGCATCGCGTATCTCCGTTCTTGCGTGATAACCGACAATAAACGAGCGGAAAAAGCCAGCCTCGAGTTTAGCTGGTGTTGCGAAACAGCACGGCTATCAAGGCTGCGAATCGTACGCGCAGCGTACAGACGAAAAAAAGCCCGCTCGTTGCGGAGCGGGCTGAATCCATATCAGGAGGAGACATGGAGGAGACAGTTCCGATATTACACAGCCGATAGGGTCGACGCAACACTTATCGTAGTAAAAACCCCTATGGTGGTGATGTGTCGCATCTGTGCGTCATTTGTCCATGCGTTCAAAGCCCCGTCCTCCAAGGAAGAAATGACAGAGCAAGATCCGGCGAGTACCTATAGACGTACGCCTCTAAAGTAGTCACGTACCCTTCGCAAACCGAGGATTGTGATGAAAACCGAACCCAGCACCGCTACTTTTTCCAACGATGAAACCCGTTGGAACGCCTTGTCGAGCCGCGACTCCGGCGCCGACGGCGAATTCTTTTATGCCGTTCGCACGACCGGCGTGTTTTGCCGCCCATCGTGTGCGTCGCGCCAGCCACGACGTGAAAACGTCGAATTCTTCGATACCACGCAACAAGCCGAAGCCGCCGGCTATCGGGCATGCAAGCGGTGTCAGCCGGGTAGTCTGTCGCGCGAGCTGGCGATCGTGGAGCGGGCGTGCAAGGTGCTCGACGCCGACCCGCAGCAACGCGTCACGCTCGCGGAATTGAGCCGCGCGGTGCATGTCAGCGCGTTTCATTTGCAGCGGCTGTTTTCGCGTGTGGTTGGCGTGTCGCCGCGTCAATATCAAGCCGCCCGCCGCGCGGATACGCTACGCGGCGCGCTGCAGCGTGGCGACGACGTGACGCGCGCCATGCACGACGCCGGCTTCGGGTCGACATCGCGGATGTATGAGGCGGCGCCGGCCGAGCTGGGGATGACGCCGTCGACTTATCGACGCAAGGGGGCGGGACTGGTCGTGCATTACGCCACTGCACAGACGGCGCTCGGCATCGTGCTGGTCGCGGCAACGCCCAAGGGTATCTGCAAGATCGCTTTCGGCGATAACCCGGCCGTGCTCGAAGCCGAACTGGCGCAAGAGTTGTCGGATGCGGATCGGATCGAAGATAAGACGCGGCTCGCACCGTTTATCGTGCAGATCGATGCTTATTTGCGTGGCACGCGAGAGCACTTCGACCTGCCGCTCGATATCAGTTCAACTGCTTTTCAGCAGCGCGTGTGGGACGCGTTACAGAGGATTCCATACGGCCAGACACGCAGTTATTCCGATATCGCCGAAACGCTTGGGTCGCCGCGGGCGGTGCGGGCGGTGGCGAACGCGTGCGCATCGAATCCTGTGGCGCTTGCCATTCCGTGTCATCGCGTGGTGCATAAGGATGGCGCGCTGGCGGGGTATCGATGGGGAACCGCGCGCAAGGTCGCGTTGTTATCGGCGGAAAAAGAGCATCGGGTGACGGCACCACTTGAAACCGTCGACGCGGAGGATCTGGGTTGATGGCAGTTCTCAAATCACATTGAGCGCTACGATGCCGATTCGCATCCCGATCCTGCACCCCGATCCTCCCTGCTTTCGAACGCGCCCAAATTGCCACCAACCAAACCCACCCGCATCCAGCTGCCCTACGTTGAACCCTACGATTGGCCACGCGTCCTGCGATTTTTCGCGGGACGCGCGACGCTTGGCGTCGAAGCGGTGGAAGACGGTGCGTATCGCCGTGCGATCGAGTGGCTCGGCGATTCGGGCACGCTCAGCGTGACGAAACACGCCAGCAAGCCGTGTCTCGTCGCGACGCTGGAAGGCGCGGCGAGCCGCCACGCGAAAGCGATCGGCGAGCATCTCACGCGCATGTTCGATCTCCAGGCCGATGCACCCGCGATCGCCGCCCATCTCGCCCGCGATCCATGGTTCGCGCCACTGACGCGAGCCGTGCCCGGGTTGCGTGTACCCGGCGCGTGGTCCGGCTTCGAGCTGGTCGTGCGCGCGATAGTCGGCCAACAGGTCAGCGTGAAAGCGGCATCGACCATTGTGGGAAGACTCGTCGAACGTGCCGGTACGCCGCTGACCGATCATCCGCATCTCGGTACGGCCTGGCGTTTCCCGACGGCCGCCGCGCTGGCCGCGGTCGATCTGGAGAAGATCGGCATGCCGGGCAAACGCGTGGCCGCGTTGCAGGGGTTTGCGCGCGAGGTCGCGGCAGGCGCGCTGCCTTTGGACGATCCGAATGCGGACCGCGCCGAACTGCGGGCGGCGTTGCTGGCCATGCCGGGTATCGGGCCGTGGACCGTGGAATATGTCGCGATGCGCGCCCTGCGCGATGCCGATGCGTGGCCCGGCACCGACCTGATCCTGATGCAGTCGTTGGTCGCACGCGATCCGTCGATGGCGAAAGCGGCGACATTGCGCGCCCGAGCTGAGGCGTGGCGGCCATATCGCGCCTATGCTGCCCTGCATGTGTGGAACGAGATCGCGGATCGGGCGGGGTCGGCGAAGGGCGGGTGACGCTGCGCACGTCCAAAGCGCATTCAAAAAAACCACCGGCGGTTACCCAGCCGAACCGCAACGCCTGCATCATCTATCAAACGCCATCGCCGAGACTCCCGCTCCAAACGGCTTGAATTCGCGCAAACCCTTATCCGGCAAGGGTTCAAGCACGTCTTACACTGAGATGTTAAAGTGCCCGCTACCTAAAAAATCTGGTTCGGCGCATTCTGTTCTGCGCCCGACACGCAACCGTAGCAGCAATGGCAAATACGAATTTCTCTTCTCCGTCCGACAGCGCCTTCCGGCGCCGCTTATCCGCGCTGACCAGCGGCCCTCAAAGCGCGGCGTTGCGCCAGGGGCTGCGCGGCATCGAGAAGGAAAGCCTGCGGGTGACGCGCGACGGTACGCTCGCCACCACGCCGCATCCACGCACATTCGGCTCCGCGCTCACGCATCCGCTCATCACCACCGACTACTCCGAAGCGCTGATCGAACTGATCACGCCGGCCGAGCACGACGTCGCGCGCACGCTGGAGCAACTGGACGACTTGCATCGCTTCGCCTACGCCCATCTCGGCAGCGAATTGCTCTGGAACGACTCCATGCCCGGCGTGCTTCCCGCCGATCAGGACATCCCGCTCGGCTGGTATGGGACATCGAATATCGGCATGTTGAAGCATGTGTACCGGCGCGGTTTGTCGCTCCGATACGGCCGCACCATGCAGTGCATCGCCGGGATTCACTACAACTATTCGCTGCACGAAGACGTATGGCGCGCGTGGGCCGCGCTCGATAACCGCAGCGCCGTGCCGCTCGTCGATTTCCAGTCCGAACGGTATTTCGCGCTGATCCGGAATTTTCGCCGCACAAGCTGGCTGCCGATGTATTTATTCGGCGCATCGCCTGCGCTCAATGAGCAGTTCCTGCGCGGCCGCCCGAATTCGCTCGAGACCTTCGACGCCACCACGCGATATTTACCGTACGCCACCAGCCTGCGGATGAGCGATCTCGGCTACACGAACAACCCGGCGCAATCCGCGTTGCTGCCAAGCTACGACACGCTCGACGGTTACCTCGACGTGCTCGCGAAAGCGGTCAGCGAGCCGTATCCGGCGTATGAAGCCATGGGCACGCAGCGGCGCGACGGCGAATGGGTGCAGATCAACACCAACGTGCTGCAGATCGAGAACGAGTTCTACTCGACCATTCGGCCAAAGCGCGTCACGCAACCCGGTGAGCGGCCGTTGCATGCGTTGTCGTCGCGTGGCGTGCAATACATTGAAGTGCGTTGCCTCGATATCGACCCGTTCCAGCCGACCGGGATTTCGCTTGAGACCACGCGTTTCATGGACGCGTATCTGCTGTATTGCGCGCTCGAAGACAGCCCGCTTCTGCCGCGCGCCGCCAACGAGGAAGCCAACGAGAACTTCGCGCGCATCACGAAGGAAGGCCGCAAGCCCGGCCTGACGCTGGCGCGCGACGGCCGTGAAGTGCCTATGCAGGGCTGGGCGGATTCATTGCTCGACGCCATCGAACCGGTCGCGCAGGCGCTCGACGCGCTGCATGGCATCGATGAACACATGACGGCTTTGAAGGCCCAGCGCGCACGATTGGCCGATGTCTCGCTGACGCCGTCCGCCCGCGTGCTCCAGACCATGCGCGAGCGGAATCAAAGCTTCAACGAATTCGCGATGGAACTGAGCGCGAAGCATGCCGATTACTTCCGTGGCCGTCCGCTCAGCGCCGACGCCGAGCGTGAAATGGCGGCGCTCGCCGTAAAGTCGCTGGACGATCAGGCAAGAATCGAGCGTGAAGAGGTCGGTTCGTTCGATGCCTTCGTCGGCGCTTATCGGGCTTATACGTTGAACCGCATTAGCGTTTGAACCTGCCGGGCGCCGGCTTCAAAGCCGGTGCCCATCGCAAATCCAGCAGCTTTTTCCTCGCCGCACAGCTTCAGCAGCGGCAACCCTTACTTGTTTTGCAACAGTGCGCAACGCGTGGAAACGCTCGTCCGCGGGTCAGGTCTGAAAATAGCGACGTATCAGCTGAACCAGACCAATCAGCGGCTGGCCGGGCACGATCGGCCAGCCTGGACACATATAAGGAGAGGAAGAAAAATGCGAAAGCCTTTGTTGGGAAGCGCCAGCCTGGCCAAGTTCGCGGCAATCAGCACGGTGGCGGCAGCGATCACGCTGCTGGCCGGCTGCTCGACGACCGGCCAGATTTCAGGCGAGACCATGGAACAAGCCACGGCGCCGCTCACCTGTACGAACAAGGCCGAATGCGACGCGTGGTGGGCCCGCGCGCAGGTTTGGGTGATTAACCACTCCGAATACAAGCTTCAGACCGTCACGGATTCGATCATCCAGACCGACGGCCCGTCCGGCGGCAAACGCGCCCTCGCGTACCAGATCACCAAGACGCCGAGCAATGAAGGGACTGCGACGATCGGATTCGCCGCCCATTGCGACAACATGCTCGGTTGCGAGCCGAATCCGTGGAAGGCCGGCGCGGACTTCAAGCAGTTTGTACGCGGCGGGCCATCGCAGATGGGCACGCCGGGAGGCGCGACGGCGTCCGGTAACGCGTTGCCGCCGGTTTCCCCCGCGCCGCCATCGAAGCCGATGCAGCAAAACCTGCCCGTCCAGCCAATGCCGCCAACGCTCCAGAATCAGCCGGGACAATCTGGTCAAAACCTGACGCCGCAATAGGTTTTCCGCGGATTTTGATTGCAGAAGGCCGCGCTCTCGTTGGAGGCGCGGCCTTCGCTTATGTAATCAGGTAATCAGCCAAACGCCGTGTGCGCCGGCAAGACGGCGACAATTGACGAAAATGTGGCGTCTACATACTAATAGGTGCATCGACAGATTCGTTGCTATCAATTCGATAGCCAAAACCCTTGCATAGGCATTGTTTTAATTTGACGAGGTAATGAGCTGTGCCTTCGCCTCTTCGGTGTGCTCGCGGCGTCTCCGCCGAGCCCAAGCAGGTGCAGATGAGTCCAACCAGAAGTCTCCGCGTCTGCCTAAAACCCTTGCATCATTTTTCCGCGCTGGGGAATCTCTGCTGACCTGGATCGCTCGCCTGACTCCGAATGACACGCAGCCTGTCGGATGCGCAACGACCCTCCCGCTCAAGAGTGCGTTTTCCCCAAAAGTCCCTGTTCTGGCGGGCTGAAAGCGGTAAGCAGCAGCCTCGACCGCTTCCGGCTAAGGAAATTCACGCGACACTCAAAAGCCGCGAACTGTCCATCAAAGCATTGCCGATCGCAACGCGCAAAACGTCGGCGATGAAAGTCCGTGAATCAAAACGACGTGCCGCATCCGCCAGCCAACGGATACCCATCCCACACAAGCCCGCGCTCTCGACTGAAAAACAACACTGGAAAAATTTGCTAACGACCGCATCTTGAAAATAGATTGCATAGTCAATATTATTCTAAGCAACGAGTTACGCGCTAAAGCGCCACCCGAGACCATGTTCTGACCGACTGAAAGCATCGAATCATTCGATGCAAAAATGGATTTACCCGATGAACCGCGCTGCCCAAACCACCCTTCTCCTCGGCCGACGCTTCGGCCACTCGATCAGTGCCACCTTGCTGCACGTCCTGCCGCCCAATCTGAGCTCATGGAAGCTGGCGCTGTATGTGATCGTGTTCTTGCTGCCGGGCGGCTCGTTTGTCGTATTGGGTGCGGCGTGGTTCGAAAACCGCCGCACGCGCAATGCGCCGGCCCCGGCTCCCGCCAAGACTCCGCTGCTCTGTCGTCCGAAGCACTGCGACGCCTGATACCCCCGGCGCTGTTCCTGGCGCGTCGTTATGCAACACCAGGTTGCGTAACGACCCGTAACCGAACGCACGCTGCGGGTAACACCCGGCTACCTTTCAAACCGTTACCCTAACGCCTGCCCGACGCTCGCCCTTCGCGTGCGTTCAGTTACCATTTCGGACCGCTTGCATGAAGCGCTTCACGCCACGTCGTGTCGAAGCGCACGCAATCTCCGACAGGAATCCAGAGCAGATGCCATTCACCCGAATCCCCGTCTTTCCTCGCAAGTCCGCCATCGTCCTGGCCGTGACCCTGGCACTGACCATGGCCGGCTGCGCCGTCGGTCCCGACTACAAACGCCCCGACACCGCCGTTCCCGCATCGTATAAAGAGGCGCCGGAAGGCTGGAAAGTCGCGCAGCCTTCCGACCGGATGGACCGTGGAAACTGGTGGGCGATTTATAACGATCCGCAGTTGAACGACCTCGAGACGCGGCTGAACGCGTCGAACCAGACTATTGCGCAATTCGCGGCGGCTTACCGGCAGTCCCGGGCGCTCGTCTCGGAAGCGCGCGCGGCGTATTTTCCGACCTTGGGGTTATCGGCGACGGGCTCGCGGGCACGTTCCTCCAGCCGCTCGAGCGGGTCAGTCACCAGCGGCGGTTCAATCAACAATAGCTACGATCTTTCCCTCGATGCGTCCTGGGAACCGGATCTGTGGGGCACTGTCAGCCGGACGGTCGGCGCGCAGCGCGCCGGTGAGCAAAGCGCCGCGGCCGATCTCGCCAACGCCCGGCTCTCGGCGCAAGGCACGCTCGCGCAGACTTACTTCCAGTTGCGTTCGCTGGACGCGCAGCAAAAGCTCCTCGACGACACCGTCGCTGCCTATCAGCGCACGCTGCAACTCACGCAGAACCAGTACGCCCAAGGCACGGCCGCCCGCTCGGACGTGATCCAGGCGCAGACGCAATTGCAATCGGCACAAGCGTCGGCTATCGATAACGGCGTCGCCCGCGCGCAATACGAACACGCGATCGCCGTGCTGGTCGGCGAACCGGCGTCGACGTTCTCCATCGCTTCATCACCGCTCGACGCAACGCCGCCCGACGTGCCGCTGCAACTGCCGTCTGCCATCCTCGAACGGCGGCCCGACATTGCGTCGGCCGAGCGCAAGGCGGCGCAGGCGAACGAGCAGATCGGCGTGGCGATTGCGGCGTTTTTCCCCACGCTAACCTTGTCGGCGAGCGGGGGTTTTCAAAGCTCAATATTTTCGCAATTGCTAACCGCGCCTTCGCGCTTCTGGACGCTCGGACCGGACTTGGCTGCGACCATTTTCGATGGCGGCTTGCGAGCCGCCCAGACCGAAGCTGCGCGCGCGTCGTATGACTCGGCCGTGGCAACGTATCGGCAAACGGTGCTGACCGCGTTCCAGGATGTCGAGGACAACCTCGCGTCGCAGAGAATCCTCGGGAATGAGATCGGGATCCAGCAGCAAGCGGTGGCGTCGGCGCAGCAGGCGTTGGCTATCGTGACCAATCAGTACAAGTCAGGCACGGTCGGGTTCATCAATGTGCTCACGGCACAGACCACGGCGTTCACCGCCGAGCAGAAGCTGGCGAGCATTGCCGGGCAACGGATGGTGTCGTCGGTGGGATTGATCAAGGCGCTCGGCGGCGGCTGGGACTCGGCGCAAATGGATCAGGAAACCGGCAGCGCAGCGGCGCCGGTTGCGGGTCCGGTCCCGGTTTCGGCGAGTGGCTCTGCGGTGCAGGGATTGAATTCCGCGCAAAGTTCGTCGACCGTTGCGGCCACCAACGGCGGTACGGTCAAAGAGTAAGACGCGCCGGGGCGAGGATGCCGCGGAGTCCTTCTGTCTACACCGGTACGCCACGTCCTTCACGGCTAACGCGGTGCCGGAACTGGCAGGCAAAGCGCGACTAACGCGCCCTTCGTCGCCAGATCTTTATCGAACGAAGGTCAGCTCGACGCTATCCGGCCCCGTATGCCGTCCGAGCAGGTTCAACAATCCCGCCAGGTTTTCGCGTGCGTCCGGTGTGGCCGTCGCCACGCCGTTGAACGCACTCGATGTCTTCGACACCGTCCCTTGTCCACTCAACAGCAACGGCCCTTTCGACGTCGTCGTCAAATTGATCGTTCCCGCCTGGCCTTCCGCCTGAAACACCACCTTATACGATCCCAGCGGCTTCACGCGCGACACGCTGGACGCCATGTCGCCGAGCGTCACGATCACCTGCCCGTACGTGTTTTGCCCGAGCATCCGCCATTCGGTCCAGGTCAGGCGCACATTGCCTTCCATGTTGAGCGTGTTGAACGGCGCGCCCAGACCTGAGAGCAGGCTCGCCGGCACGGCAATCGCGCCCGGCGAGACTGTCGAACCGGAAAGACCGGCATCGACGAAAACCGGATCCGGCATGGAGTCCGTCTGGCGCATCTCCATGCGCACATGGCCGGTGAACAAAGGCCAGAAAGCCGTGCGCCACTCGATCCGTCCCGGCAGGAGCGTCGCGCCGTCGGCGGCGGCCGCACCGCTGCCGGTCGCCAGCATCAGCGTGGCCGAACCCTTCCAGAGCGAGCCGGCCGGATCGACGAGATTCACATGGCCGTCCGTGGACTTCGCGAATTGCGGCACGATCCAGGCCGCCGGCATCATGACGGCCAGCGTCACGAGCACCGATATTCCCGCCACCACGAACCACGGCCACGCCGCGAGAAGCCGTCGCATGCCGTAGTTCATTGCACCTGGGCCGGTTGCAGCGATGCCGTCAGATCCACCTGGCCGTCGGGTTTCAGCGCTGTGATATGCGCCTCGCTGACCTGCACCTTGAACTGCTTGCGCACGCTGTCGAGCCACACCGTCCATTCCGGGAATGACGCATTCTTAAGCTGAATCTGTATGCCCGCGCCAACAACCTGGACCTGCGCGGGGGGCATGTTGTTATCGGTGAGGGACTTTGCCAGCGCGTCGCGCAACGCGCCTCCGGTCGGCGTGACGCCCTGCCCGCCGCCTGCCAGCGAGCGCGCCTCGTTCGCTTGCGCGGTCATCTGCGCGAGCTGGAACTGCATGCCGGGCAGCGCGCTGCGAAGCCGGGCGCGGCCTTCATAGGCGGGCGCCCACAGCACCAGGTACACGATCGCGATGGCCACCACGAGCCCACCCCACATCAGGATGGTTTTTTCGCGCTGGGTGCGCGCGTTCCAGAACTCGCCCCAAGTGTCGATGAGGGTTTGTTTCATTGGGCGCTCCTGACGGTCCACTTGCCGGTATTGCTGTCGATACCGCCTGCCAGCCCGTTCGTCGCCAACCGTTGCTGCAAGCCAGGATCGACCTTGGTTTCCGGCTTGAAGGTCACTTCCAGCCGCCGGTCGTGGTAATCCAGCCCCGCGATCCCGTTCACCGGAATCGGGCCGAGCGAGCGGGCGAGGGCATCGGCGAGAGAGAGGAAATCAGACGGCGACAGCTGCCCCGACACCAGCCGCAAGCGGTCGAGCTGACGCGACATCTGGTCGGGCGCATCCAGCACGACCGTGGTTTTCGGGAACGTGTTGAGGAGCGTTTCGGTCATCTGCGCGTTGATCGCGTCGCGTTGCCGGGCGAGCTGCAGCCATTGAATGTTGATGCCGATCATTGCTACCACCAGCGCCCCGGCCAGCAGCGCCACCGGCAGCCTCAGGCGCCGCATGGTCGCGCGGTCGAGCCGCCACGGCTGCGCGGCGAACTCGAACTGGCACAGGTCGAAGTGGTTCGTGAGCGCGTTGCGTGCGAGGGTTTCGAACGTCAGCGGCTGCGCGCCGGGAATCGCGGGCCGAGCCGAGGCCAACCGCGGCTCCGCCCCGGGAACGTCGCGCAGGGCGTACAGCGTGGCCGGCTGGGCGCCCGCGAGCGCGCTGAGCGTGGACGTCACGGCATCGGTGGGAATGGCCAAACCTTCGCCCAGCGCCGCGTGCTCGCCGCGTGCAATGGCGATCTCTACACGCGTCGTAGCGCTCTCCGGCGGCCGGAGCGTCCCGCCGCCGAGCAGAACCGGAGCGGTTGCCAGCACGTCGCCCAGGATGCCCGCGACGAACGGATTCGGGGTATCGGCGGCGCTTTCATGCAACGGCAGGCAGCGCATGGCCGGCACGGCCTTCACATTCCGATGCCCCGCGTTCGCAAACGCCTCGAGCACGAAGCGGAACCAGCCGCGATCGATCACCGCCAGCACGCGCCGGCCGCTCGCGAGCGCGACCGGATCGACGGCGATATGGCACGTCTGCGGATCCTGGATCAGCTGATCCTCGACCACGTTGGGCAACGCCTGGCGCAAGCGCGGCCCTTTCAGCGGCGGCATTTGCGCGGCGGTCAGCAACAGGTCGCGCGCAGCGACGATCAGCACCGTCGCGCTCGCGCGCGGCAGCAGCGAAAGCGCGGCGCGGCCGCTCCGCTGCGTGACGTTGCGCTTGTCGAGCAGCAAAAAGGGCAGCTCCGGCAAATGCCACTCTTCGGAGCGCACCGCCGGATCGCGCGGCGGCAGTAGGACGATCAATGTGCTCAAAGGCCGCTCTCTTGTTTTCTGAATCGAAAGTTATTCACTGTACTGCGACGCCGCAATGAATCTGCCAAGATGAAATCCATCCCGGCGCATCAAAGCTGGTCACGAACATAGACAATACGCGTGCTATGCGTCGCCGGATCGCGATACAGCAAAGTTGTTCGGTCCACTTCCGCCCGCTCGTGCTGCACGCGGCCGTGGATCAGGAAATACTTCGTGGTCACGTCCATCTGATTCGAATCGATGTTGTCGGTATTCGCGCCCGCGCCCGTCAACGCGAGTGTCACGTTAGAGATATCGTGGAAAAACACGGTCTCGCGGCGCGCGACAAACGCCTGCGCCTGCGAAAGCGACATGCCAGGCACCGTCGCCGCAATCACTTCAGCGGTCGCTGTATTCATGTTCACCGACGTCGTGGTCGGCAGCACGGTCACGAACGGCCGCAATTTCTCCACGGCTTCCGGCGTAAAACCGGGGACATCGAGCAGCGACTCCACGTTGATCATCTGCAGCGGCGCGACGGGCGTGTTGCTGTTCGCATCGGCGAGGCCCGGGTCATCGGTAAAATTGCCGCCGCCCGTTCCGCCGCCCGTTCCGCCGCCCTGCGCGATTGCGGCCGCCACGGTGGACGGCGTGCTGTTCGCGGCCGCAGTAGTCGATTGCGCCTGGAAGCGCGTCGCCGATTGCGCCAGTCCGGCGCGAAGCTGCAGCGCGACGTTTTTCGCCAGCGAGGCATCGAGCCCGAGCAACGTCAGCAGCCGCTGGAACGACGCAATCTCCTGCGCATTGATGATCAGCAAGCCGGGCGTGGGCGTGGAGACAAGGTTGCGCAGGTTGAACTTGGCCTGCGCATCTTCAATCGATCCCGACAGATACGTTGATGCGCCCTGCTGCGCCCGCACATCGCCAATTTGCCCGAGAAAATCCGAGAGCCGCGTTTTTGCGATCGGCACACCCCATACGCCGCCGAGGTACGTGACGGTCGGCGAGGTATCCGCTTCGGATCGCAGGATCAGCCGGGTCCAGTCCAGCGCGCTGCGCGAAATCCATTGCGCCTGTGCGAGCAGCTTCTGGTTCTCGATACGGCGGACCTGCACCTGCTCGCGCCACAACAATCCCGACACGATGATGGCCGACAACGCCACGACCAGCAGCGCGCTGATGATCGCGACGCCGCGCTGTTGCACATGCCTGGAAGGCCTCGCTGACCTGACCCCTTTCGCCTGAGCCGATGAAGAACGCATGGTCATTCTCCGATCAGGAACACGCGAGTGATCGGCTGCGCCAGATTGTGCGCGCCGACCGCAATCTGAATGCCCGTCACCGCACGCGCCAACGGCTCGTTGCCGAGCTGCGGCACTTTCAGGTTGTTGTCGTTCAGCGTGATTCGCGCCGCGACGTCAGCCATGCGCATCGTCCAGCCGGATTGGGGCACGTAGGCGCGCGTGGCGAAGGTCGAGACGCCGCCCATCAGTGGTATCGCGGTCCAGCCGTCGGAGTTGTCCGACGCCGATAACGCCCGCCGCACTTCACCCACGTTACCGAGCGGCGGCGACGCAAACCGCACCACCCGGCCATTGTCCGTCAGCCGGTAGCGCACGACCTGCAAGCGCGGCGCCACGCCGGCCGTGTAGACACCGCGCACGATCTGCAGCGCATTCCCGCCGATAGCCACCGCAGCCTGCCCGGCTTCGTCTTCGGTAGCGGCCTGGCGGGCGTCGATGCGCATCTGGTCGAACAATTGCGCCACGACGCGTTCGTCTTCCATCGCGTTGCTGATGGTCGTGCGGCCGCGCATGATCTGGTCGAGGCCACGCCACGACAGCACCGCGATCACCGCGAAGATCGCGATGGCGACCAGCATCTCGATCAGCGTAAATCCACGAACGCCACGAACGCCACGAGCGCCGCGAACGTCCCGCCTAGAGCGAACGATTGGTTTCATTCGCCACCACCATGACCATTTGCGCGAGATTGCCGGAGATACCGGGCGACTCCACGACGACTTCCACCCGCCGGAAAATCGGATTCGGCGTGGCCGACACACGGTCGGTGCAAATCAGCTTGAGATTGCCCTGCGAGCAATCGAACGTCCGCGAGCCGATATCCGGCCACGAATGCGTGAGCCGCAATTGCGCAAGTTCGTTGTCGGCGCTCCAGCCGGCCAGCAGCCGCCGATGCAAGTCCGCCTCGCCGGTGGCAAGCGCGCCCACCGCCCGCAGCGACGCCGCCAGCGCCACCGCGATGATCGCCAGCGCGACGAGCACTTCGATCATCGTGAAGCCGCGCGAGCGTTCAGGTTTAAGTTTGGATGAAGGGCCGTGACGACGGCCGGGCGCGAGCGTTGACATCAGCGCACCTGATAACGGCCGTTGCCGGTGCCGACTATCGTCACGCTGCCCGCCGCCGAGACAAGCGTCACTTCCATCGGGGTATCGATAGCTTCAGTACCGAACACCACCTGGCCCGCGGACTGTTCGGAACCGGCGTACTGGATTGTCACGCCGGTCACGCCGCCTTCCCAGCGGCGCGGGCGCAGCAGGTCGTCGCGTATTGGACGCCAGCCGTCTTCCGTGCGGATATTGAAGCGAAAACCGCCCTCGATCGGCCGCCACGCAATAGGCCGTGCCCGCACCTGCGCTTCGTCGCCCGCGGATTCGAGCAGGAGCGCGAGGCGCTGCGCTTCCTCGTTCAGATCCGTGCGCGGATTGCGTGTGAGCTTCACCGACGCCAGCGACACCAGCAATCCCGCGATCACCAGCACCACCAGCATTTCCAGCAGCGTAAAGCCGGCCTGCGGCCGCACCTTCGCGCGGCGCGGCGCCTCGGGTGCTGGACAGTCCTGCCTGTGCTGCGTGTTCACGTTGATTGGCTTCTGTTAATGGGGCAAGAAGAGGGGCAAGAAGACGCTAAAGAGCCTATTGCCAGGAGCCGATGTCGGCGTCATTGCCCTCACCGCCCGGTTTGCTGTCGGCGCCATAGCTGAATACGTCCACTTCACCGTGCACACCCGGGTTCAGGTATTGATACTCCTTGCCCCACGGGTCGACTGGAACGCGGTCCATATAACCGCCGCCCTTCCAGTTGTTCGGGACCGGCTCGGTGGTCGGCTTCTCGACCAGTGCGTGCAGGCCCTGCTCCTGGGTCGGATAACGGCCGTTATCGAGCCGATAAAGATTCAGCGACTGCATGATCGAACCGATGTCCGCCTTCGCCGCCACCCGTCGCGCTTCGTCCGGACGGCTCATGATCTTGGGTACGATCAATGCGGCGAGAATGCCGAGAATCGCGATCACGACCATGATTTCGATCAGCGTGAAACCGCGCTGGCGACGTGCGCCGGGTGTGCCTTGGGCAGTTTGCGCCGTCTGGAGTTCGTAGCGGCGCTTCATCCACATTTGCATGACTTGATCTTCCTTTCCAATTGATGTCGTTACAGCGCTCGGGCCCGACATGATGGTCGATGCCCGTTCGCCGCCCTCGCCCGACCATTCGTCAGAATAATCAACGGTCGCAGCGGGCAGGCAAGCATTCTATAGCTCCCGCCTGGGCAGATTTCACTTCGTAAGCGGCGCCCGTCCGATCCGTTTGATCCTGGGCGGCTTCAGCGCACATAAATGGTCGGGCCGGGGGCATTCGGCGGCAGGAATATTTCGGCGCTTTTGCCCTTTCTATCGATGATGATCGAGCGCGCGCGCACTTCCTTGATCGTCACGCCCGGCGTCAGCGGCCCGCCCAGCGAGATCGCGCGCGCCGGTTCGCCGCCGTAGCTCACGATCGCCGCCGCGCCGTGTTGCAGCGCGAGGATTCCGAACAGGCGCACGTCCTGGTTCTCCTGGTGCTGCAACTGTCCGCCGAACAACGTAGCGGCCTGTTCCACCGACGGCGCGCGCCCAGCCGCGGCCGCGGGCAACGGCGCGCTCTGGTGCGTGGTCAGCGTGATGACCCACCACGTCAGCGTCGCGCAAAAAATGGCGAGCGCGATAAGCGATAGCAGGCGGGTCTGGAATGCATTCATAAGATGGGCTTGTTCACTGCACCAGATTATTCAATTCGATGATCGGCAGCATCACCGCCAGCACGATCACCAGCACGATGCCACCCATCGCAAGGATCAGCAGCGGTTCCAGCAGGCTCGTGAGAAACATCGTGCGGCGTTCGAGTTCGCGCGATTCGCCTTCGGACGCGCGGTCGAGCATGGTGGTGACGTCGCCCGTGGCTTCGCCCGAGCGGATCAGATGCACCAGCACAGGCGGAAACGTCCGGGTGTTGCCGAGCGCTCGCGACAGCGACGTGCCTTCGCGCACGCGGATGATCGCGTCATCGATGTTCGCGCTCATCGCCCGGTTGCTCAGGGTTTCGCCCGCGGCCTGCAGCGCGCGGAGGATCGGCACGCCGGCCGCGGTCAGGATAGCGAGCGTGCTGGCGAAACGCACGGTGTTATAGCCACGCACGAGTTTGCCGAGCAGCGGCGCGGTAAGCAGCCAGCGGTCGAACGCCATGCGTGGCCCGGGCCGTGCAAGCAGGCTCTTGATGAACCAGCTCAGCAACGCCACGCCGATCAGCCCGGCCCACCACCAGTTCCGAACGAAGCCGGAGAGCGCCATCATCGCAATGGTGAGGAACGGCAGCGCCTGCTTTGTGCTGGCGAACACGTTCACCACTTGCGGCACCACGTAACTCAGCAGGAACGTAACGATCCCGAACGCGATCAGCGTGACGATCGCGGGATAGGTGAACGCGAGCACGATCTTCTGCTTCAGCGCATTGCGTTGTTCGATGTAGTCCGCGAGCCGCGACAGCACCAGTCCAAGCTTGCCGGTATGTTCACCGGCGGCCACCAGCGCGCGGTAGATCTCCGGAAAATCCCGCGGATGTTCCGCCAACGCATTCGCGAACGAATGACCGCCGAGCACTTCGCCGCGAATGGCGGCCATCAGTTCGCGAACGTAATCGCGCTCCGATTGCTCGGTCAGCACCGAAAGCGTTTCGCCGAGCGGCAGACCCGCTGTCAGCAAGCTGGCGATTTGCCGCGTGAGAATGGCCTGCTCGCGTTGCGACAAGCGCTTTCCCAGCGATAAGCGCTGTTTGCGCTCACCCCGCGTGCGAGTAGACGCCGCTTCGACCACCAGCGGCGTCAGCCCCTGCGTCCTCAGTTGGCTGCGAGCGGAGCGGGCGCTGTCGGCATCGAGTACGCCTTTCTGCGACTTGCCTGCCTGATCGATTGCCTCGAAACGAAACGCCGGCATGGATGTTTAATCTCCGCCCGTCACGCGCAGCACTTCTTCCAGCGACGTCGCGCCGGTCGCGAGCCACCGGTTTGCATCTTCGCGCAGCGTGCGCATTCCTTGCGCGCGGCCGGCCGCTAAAATTTCGGCATCCGATGCATTCCGATGAATCAGCGCGCGAAGCGGATCGTCGAGCAACAGCAGTTCGTACACGCCGCGACGTCCCGAATAACCCGAGTTGCCGCACTTGTCGCAGCCGACTGCATGCCAATGGACGTGGCCGTCTTCCGAGCGCTCTTCCTTGCACACCGGACACAACAGCCGCACGAGCCGCTGCGCCAGCACACCGAGCAATGACGACGCCAGCAGATACGGCTCGACGCCCATGTCGGTGAGACGCGTGACGGCGGACGCCGCATCGTTCGTGTGCAGCGTGGCGAGCACGAGGTGACCGGTCAAGGATGCTTGCACAGCAATCTGCGCCGTTTCCAGATCGCGGATTTCCCCGATCATGATGATGTCCGGATCCTGCCGCAGGATGGATCGCAACGCGCGCGCGAAGGTCATGCCAATGCGCTCGTTCACCTGCGTCTGACCGATCCCGCCCAGATCGTATTCGATCGGATCTTCCACCGTCATGATGTTGGTGGTGGCGGTTTCGAGCCGCGACATGGCGGCATAAAGCGTGGTCGTCTTGCCGGAACCGGTCGGGCCGGTCACGAGCACGATGCCGTGCGGCCGGCCGATCAGCTTGTCGAAATGAACCAGCGTGTCGCGCGCCATGCCCAGCGTTTCGAGGTTCAGCCGTTGCGCGTCCTTTTCCAGCAGACGCAGCACCGCGCGTTCGCCATGACCGGTCGGCAGCGTGGACACCCGCACGTCCACCGGCCGGCCGCCGACGCGCAGCGTAATGCGGCCATCCTGCGGCAGCCGTTTTTCCGCGATATCCAGTTGCGCCATGATCTTGATACGCGAGATCAGCGCGCCATGCAGCGCCTTCTTCGGGCGCACGACGTCGCGCAAGGTGCCATCGACACGAAAGCGCACCACCGAAGACGTCTCGAACGGTTCGATATGAATATCCGATGCCTGTTCGCGCGCTGCCTGCGTCAGCAGCGCGTTGATCATGCGGATGATCGGCGCGTCGTCTTCCGATTCGAGCAAATCCTCGATTTCAGGAATGTCCTGCATCAGCCGCGACAGATCGACTTCGCCTTCCACTTCGCCCACGACCTGCGCCGCGCTGCCGTCATTGCGTGAGTACGCCGAATTGATCGCAGCCGACAGCTCGGCCACGGGCAAACGCACGATGGAAAGCGCGCCAAAGTTGCGAGCGACTTCGGCGAGTGCGGCGTCGCTGGTTTTATCGCTGATCCACACTTCGATGCTGTCCGCGTGCTGGTGCGCCACCAGGATCTGTCCGGTGCGCGCGAACGCGTACGGGATCAGCCGTGCCGCGAGCGGTGACGGCGTGCTCGTGGCAACGTTGGCGGCGGACGCACTCAGCGTGCTCACGGCTGCGCTCCTGTGTTGTTGTTCAGCGGCACGCCCGGCGCCGAGTTATTCGGCACAGCGTAATTGTTCACGTTCGCAGGCTGGCCCTGGTTTTGCCCTTGGCCCTGCACCGGCGGCTGTGCCGTCTGGTATTGCTGCTGGCCTTGATACTGCCCTTGTTGATCCTGCATCTTCGGTTGCGGCGCCTGCGGCAACGTCGCGCTGCCACCCTGCGACGGCGAGCGTGTCATGTTGTTCCAGTCGAACAAGTTCTGCGACGGCACGCCGCCCTGGCTCGGACCGATCGGCGCCGGTGGCAGGACCGGAACATCCTTGTCCTTCTCGATGCGGTTATCGGAGGTCGAGTTGTATTGTTGCTGACGCAGGTTTTCGTAGCGATCGTTGGAGATCTGCGAGCTGGTCGCCTGATCGCGCACGATCACCGGGCGCAGGAACACCATCAGGTTGGTCTTCGTCCGCGTCTTCGCTTCGCTGCGGAACAGCTGGCCGATCCAGGGGATATCGCCGAGCAGCGGCACCTTGCTGTTGCTCGTCGAATACTGATCCTGCATCAAGCCGCCCAGCACGACGATCTCGCCGTCGTCCGCGAGGATGGTCGACTGGATCGAGCGCGTGTTGATCGTCACGCCGCCGGGATTATTGGTCGTGGTGGTATCGACGCTGGAATCTTCCTGATAGAGCTGGAGCTTCAGGATGCCGCCTGTCGTAATCTGCGGTTTCACATGCAGCGTCACGCCCACGTCGCGCCGGTCGAACGTATTGAACGCCGAGACTGACGTGCCGGTATTGGCGGTCGGCGTGGCGTACGAACCGGTTACCACCGGCACGTTCTGGCCGACCACGATCTTCGCTTCCTCGTTATCCAGCGTGATGAGGTTAGGCGTGGACAGGATGTTCGCATCGGATGACGTCGACAGCGCCTGGAGCAAACCGCCCAGGCCGAAGAAGTTGCCGAACTTGTGCAGCAGGCCGATGTTCAGGCCCTGCGCGAGGATGTTCGTCTGACCCGCAAGCAACGACGTATTGTTCGCGACCGTAGCGCCGGCTGCCGTCAAATCGACAATGCTCGACGTGCCCGTGCCCAGGTTCGAGTTGCCGTAAATGCCGTTGTTGCCACTTTGCGAAAGCAGCGCCCCTTGCCACTGAATGCCGAGATTCGCGCCCGTCGTTGCGGACAGTTCCACGATCAACGCTTCGATATAAACCTGCGCACGACGTGCATCGAGCTGGTCGATTACCGCCCGCAAGTTGCGATATACCGGATCGGACGCGGTAATGATCAGCGAGTTGGTGGCCGTGTCGGCCTGGATCATGCCGTTGCCGGGTTGATCGCTGGAACCGCTGTTGTCGTTGTTGCTGAAGCCGGAGTCCTTGCTCTGGCCACCGCCCGCCAGCGGATTGCTGCTCGACGACGAACTGCTGCTGCCGAGTCCGCTCGGCAGCGGCGGTGTGCCGCTCGTGCCGGTGGACGTACTGGAACCGTTCGAGCCAAACGAACCTGAACTGCTCGAAGACCCGGACCCCGACGACGAAGACGAGCTGTCACCGCCCTTGCCCATCATCGCGCGCAGGGTTTTGGCGAGGCGCGTTGCGTCGGCGTTGCGCAGGGAAACCACGTGCATGTTGCCGGGCTGGGTGGTAGCCGCGTCGAGCTTGTGCGCAAGCTGCTTGGCGGCTGCAAGCCGTGCGCCGCTGGACGCGCGCAGCATCAGCGAGTTGGTGCGCGGATCGGCGGTGACGGTGACCTTCAGCGTGGCGTCGGTGCTGCCTACCGAGCCTGGATCGAGCAGCTTGTTCAGCTGTTCGGCAACGTCGAGCGCATTCGCGTTCTTCAGCGGCACCACGTCGACCTGCCGTCCCGCCGCTGTGTCGATGCCCGCGATGATGCTCGCGATGCGCCGCACGTTGTCGGCATAGTCGGTGACGACCAGCGTGTTGTTGGCCGGATAAGCGGCGATCGTGTTGTTCGGGGAGATCAGCGGACGCAGGACCGGCAACACGTTGTTGGCCGATTCGTTGTGCAGCTCGAACACCTGGGTGATGACCTGATCGCCTCTCGCGGTGGGCGCATTGCCGACATAGGTCGGTACGCCCTGAAGCTTCGCGTCGGCTTCAGGCACGACTTTAAGCACACCGTGATCTTGCACGAGTGCGAAGCCCTGCATTCTCAATGCCGATTGCAGCGTTTTCAAAGCCTGATCCTCCGGCACCGGATTTTCCGATACGAGGTTCAATTGCCCTTTGACCCGCGGGTCGACGATGATCGTCTTCCCGGTCGCTGCGCCGATCGCTTTCGCAACCTGATCGATATCCGCATTGACGAAATTCAGCGTCACCTGTGCGTGCGCAATTTGCGTGGTGAAAAGACCAGCCACCAGCAAAGCCGTCGCGACGCGACGCAAAGCCATACGTTTTCTTCTCATGGAGTGTGATGTCTAGACCTGCTGATCACGTCGTTGCAAGCCTGTCGCGTTGCAGCGTCTTTCGACGCTTTTAACACCACGATGGCTTAAAACAGACGTTTCCAGGGCCGGTGCCCGGGCAATGCCATATCCCGAAAACGTGAACCATAGCAGCTTTTCGTGTCATGTTTGTCACAAAAGTACTAATCCTCGGCCGACGTTCCACAAATATTAGTGCATCACCAATCTCAAAATAAACTTCTGATAAAACCCGGTGGGTCTTGACCCTTACTCAGCGCTTTCCATATAGCGGAAAGGTTGAATTTGTCATATTTGTTCGTTTTCGCCCGTACAGTGGAGCGATTCGAGTTTCGTGCCGTTATAAAGGCAAACGCGGCAGATTAAGTTAGCTTTCGAATAACTTTCAGATTAATTGGCGTCACATGTCTTGACTATGTCGGATGGTCAAATTTAAAACGCAATAGTCTGCCGGTATGATACGAGCGCTTCGGCGCGCCAGATGCGCAAAGTGCGGGCGGGTTTTCCCGTGCTTACCGAGTCTTACCTAGTTTTACCGGGCGTTACCCGGTTTTGCCGAGAAGTGGCTTCTTCACCGCTGCAGTCTGCGGGTGCAGGGCGCACAGTCGATCAGGTGGTACCCAACAATGATGAAAATTTTTCTGCGACTCTTTGCGATTGGTTTCGGCGCCTTGCTGGCAGCCGCGCCGGCGCACGCCGACTGTTTCGATGAGGCCGCCAAATATCAAAAGGTCAATCCGCTGATCCTGCGGGCCATCGCGTGGCAAGAGTCGCACAACCAGCCGGACGCCATGAACAAGAACGCGAACGGGTCCATCGACTACGGTCTCATGCAGATCAATTCGGTCCACCTGTCGCAGCTCGCGCAGTACGGCATCTCGACCACCACGCTGATGCAGCCGTGCAAGTCGGTCTATATCGCCGCGTGGCACTTGCGCCAGAAGATGAACAAGTATGGCAACACGTGGCAAGCGGTCGGCGCATATCACTCGGAAACGCCGTCGCTGCGTGATCAGTACTCCAGGCAGATCATCAATATCCTGGGCAAGTGGAAGTTGCTGACGGCATCGCGCTGATTCAGGTTCGCTTTCCTTCGTCCTCCGTCTTCTGTTTTTCATCGCATGGCGCGGCGTTCCAGTCGCGTTTGATGCACAATTCCGCGTTCCAGCTCGCCGCTACCCGAGGCGGGTTTTCTTGAAAGCGCACCGTTTTCAGCGGCCGCTCGCGCGACTACGCGCCCTCTTTCGATGCCAACGCGATGAATCAGCCTCTGCCCGTTACCGTGCTTGCCGGTTTGCCAGGCGTAGGCAAGACCACCCTGCTCGACCATCTGCTCGCGCATCATGCAGGCACGTCCATCGCGGTCGTTCGCGGCCGCATCGACGATCTGTCGGGTGAAATCAACAGCGCCGCTGCTGAAAGCCGCTTCGACGCGATCGTGGTCGAAGCGTCCGGTACCGACGACCCGCAGCTGATAGCCGAAAGCCTGGTCTTCGATAACGACATCGCGCACCTCGACACGATCGTGACCGTCGTCGACGCGGAAAGCTTTTCGCGCGACTTTGCGTCGACGGATGCGCTGAGCGAGCGCGGCTTGGCAAGTGACGAACAAAGCGACGAGCAAGATGACCGCACGGTTGTGGAAGTGCTGATCGCGCAGGTCGAATTCTGCGATGTGATCGTGATCAACAAGACGGATCTCGTCGATACCGAAGCGCTCGCCAAACTCCGGCGCATCCTGCATGCGCTCAATCCGCGTGCCGAGTTGATCGATGCCCATCAAGGCGCAGTGCCGGCGAACGACTTGGTGAACACGGACCGCTTCGACTTCGATGCGACCTCCAGCGCGCCCGGCTGGCTGGCGATGCTGAACGCCGATCCGGATGCGCTGCCGGAGTCCACCGATTCCGATATCGGTGGTTTTGTTTATCGCGCGCGCCGGCCGTTTCATCCCGAACGGTTGTGGGCGCTGGTGCATCAGGAATGGCCGGGCGTATTGCGTTGCAAGGGCTTTTTCTGGCTGGCAACGCGTAGTGATATCGGCGGCTCGTTGTCGCAAGCGGGTGGCGCGCTGCGGCATGGTCCCGCGGGCATGTGGTGGGCGGCGCAGGAGCGCAGCGAATGGCCGACCGGCGATGCGGAGCTGGAAGCTGAAATTGCTGCGGACTGGTACGGCGATGCGGACGATACGACTATTGGCGACCGGCGGCAGGAACTGGCGATGATCGGAACCGGCCTGGACGAGTCGCATTGGCGCGCGGCTTTCGACGCCTGTCTTGTCACCGATGAGGAGTGGAAGCAGGCGTCGGCGGGAGTGTTGGCCGACCCGTTTCCGTCGTGGGAGATGGATGAAGATGACCACGATCATCATGACCACGACCATGACCACGGCGATGATTGCGATTGCGGAGCCCACGGGCACAGCCATTAGCCTTTGTCACCACCGCCCGGGCGAACCCGAGCGCGAGCGAAAAAAAACCCGCCGAAGGCGGGTTCCAACCTGACAATCGGCTACAACTTACCGCTTGTTCACTGCGTCCTTGAATGCCTTGCCAGCCGTGAACTTGACGGTCTTGGCAGCCGGAATCTTAATGGATTCGCCGGTCTTCGGGTTACGGCCGGTGCGCGCTGCGCGCTTGCCCGAACCGAAGCTTCCGAACCCAATCAACTGCACGGCGTCGCCCTTCGAGACGGCCTTCTTGACCACTTCGAGCAACGTGTCCAGCGTTTCGCCGGTTTGAGCCTTGCTGGCGCCGGTCTGAGCGGCCACGGCGTCGATCAGTTCCTGTTTATTCATTAAGGTTCCTTTATCAGTTTAGGTTGACACGAACAGCGCGAACGCGCCGATTATACGTGCGCGGGCCTTGCAGTCGAGTACTGGCGCGGGTCCAGCCCCCTGGCCCACTATTCCGGCAAACCGTCACACCCCGGTCGCCGGGCCTCCTCCTTACTCGCCGGTTGTTATCATAACGCAGCGCAAACCCAAGCGGGATAAGGGTTTCGAAGATTTACGCATGATCGGACGTTAGCGGAAACCCTTCTTGCGGCCCTTTTCATGCGCGCAATCCTTTCGTACTGTGCATTTCACCCTCCGTTGGTTTTTGCCAACGGTTGTCGGACAATCCGGCGTATCACGCGCTAAGCCTTGCCCCTATTAGCTTTACGGGAATGCAGCGCAGTACCGGAAATGCACGGCGAAGGTCATATCAGCAGCTTGCTTTCGAACCTTTCGAATGACCCATTCCTTTTTTGGCGCAAACGTGCTTGTCGATCGCGCGCGCTGGGCCCGGCAGCGACATTTCACCGTCCTGCAGGCGCAATTCGACGCCGGTCGGCTGTTTATCGCAACATGGGCCGCCTGGCGTGCGGATCCGCAGCGCTGCGAGCGCCTGCACTTCGTGGCGGTCGGGCCGCTGGAATCGATGGCTCGCCCGAATGTAATTACTGAGCAGTCCACGATTTCCCAAATACTGATCGATGCGTGGCCTATGCAGGTAACCGGGCTGCACAGGCTTGAGTTCGAAAACGGGCGCGTGGTGCTGACACTGGCTATCGGCGAACTGGAAAGCATGCTGCCGAAAATCTGGCTGCGCGCCGATGCTTTTTATCTGCGGCTATCGCAGGTCGATACGAAGCTGGCCTATGTCGCCAAAGCGCTGGCTCGCGTCGCCGGGGATCAGGCGACGTTATGCGCCGAAGCACATCCGCTCCTTCCCCAAGCGCTTAAGGACGCGGGTTTTATCTGCGATGAAAGCCCCGACGGCGGCTATGTAAAAGCGCGCTTCGCCCCACGCTGGCGTGTGCGGCGTCATGAACCGCCCCTTGCGTTGGCAATAGAAAACGAGAACGCCGCTCCGTCAGCAGAGTTTTCGAAGGACGCGGCGTCAGCTTCCCCGTCTCGAACACCGCGCCATGCAATCGTCATCGGGGCTGGCCTTGCCGGCTGTGCGATCACGGAGCGCCTTGCATCGCGGGGATGGCGAGTGACCCTGATCGAGCGGCACGACGATCTCGCCCGCGATGCGTCGGGGAACCCCGCCGGCGTTTTCCACCCGATCGTCTGGCGTGACGACAGCATCGCTGCCCGCCTGACACGCGCAGGATTCCTCTACGCGCTGCACCGATGGTCCGAACTCGAACACGCCGGCCACACCCTGAACCGCAGCAACCGGGGATTGCTGCAAATCGCGGATACCACCGAGGACGCACACGCAATTGCATCCGCGATCAAGCGCTTCGGCTTACCGGCATCTTATGTAGTAGCCGTCGATGAACACGAAGCCACCCGCCTCGCGGGCCAGCCCGTTGCGCGTCCCGGATGGTTTTTCCCTCACGGCGGCTGGATTTCCCCAGCCGCGATATGCGCCGCGCAATGCAAGTCTGCGGGAGATTTGCTAACCGTTCGTTTTGGCACGGAAGTCACGCGTATCGATCAGGAAAACGGTACATGGACTGCGTTTGACGCCACCGGCCGCGCCCTCGCCCAAGCCCCCGTCGTGATTCTTGCCAACGCCGGCGATGCGCAACGCCTCGCCGGGCTCCACGGCCTTCCGACGCGCGGCGTGCGCGGCCAGCTAACGCTATTGGATTCGAGTCCCCTCGATGGCCTGCGCGTACCCATCGTCGGCGATGGCTACGCCGTGCCGCTCGGCGCGCATCGAACGCTGACGGGTGCGACCTACGATATCGACGGCATCGATCCGCAAATTCAGCCCGCCGGTCATACCGAAAACCTCGAACGTGTCGCGATGATGCTACCCGCGCTCGCCGGGTTCTTTCCTCGAGCTGAAACGCTGGAAGGCCGGGTTGCGTTCCGGTCGGTGACGAGCGACCGCATGCCGATGATCGGCGCCCTCGCCGACGAAACCGCCGCACGTGCCGATGCCGCCCGTCTTTCAGGCGCGTGGCCACTGGATTTGCCACGTAAGGCCGGCTTGTACGGCGCGTTTGCTTTCGGATCGCGCGGATTGGTGTGGTCGACGCTGGCAGCCGAGCTGATCGCCGCGCAAATCGAAGGGGAACCGTGGCCAATCGAACGCGAACTGGCTGAAGCCATCGACCCCGCACGCTTTCTTCTGCGGGCGTTGAGACAAGGCGAATTCAGCTAGAAACTCGCCCCGGCAAACTATCCACCGCGGCCTGTGGATAACTTGTCGAATTTCACACGAATGACCTGTGTACTCGCTGTGGGCGTAAACGGGACAACTTGATCAAGACGCGAATCCGGCCGAAGTTGTTCCGGGTTCACCCTCCGGTGCCCACACGTTCACTATCTGCTTATGCGCGCTGCAAGTTTCTGTAAACGTTGATGAAAATGGAGTTATCCACAGAAATCGTGCGGCCTTGTTAACTACTACTACGTATATATAAACAAAACTTGTAAACCTTAAAACCCACGTCATCGGCAGCGCTCAAAGTGAAAAACCGGCGTCATTTCAGACCAACCGACGACGAAATCCGACTTCTTTGAAAGGTAGATTTTTCCTCATGCTGATGCACTGAAACCCATTGTTACCGCCTGGTTCCAACTGCCGGAGGCAGAGAACAGGGGCTGCCGGTAGCTATGGCACAATCCCCGTTCTTTCGTTTGGCCGCCTTGCCGGCTTATCGCTTCAAACCGGGCTCGGCTTCGAGCAACGTGGATTGAAAAAACGCTGTAACCCTGGCCGTGACGGCAACGGACCGGCTGTCCAGGCGGCGAATCAGCTGTTAATCGGCCCACGGGTCCGACGGGGTTTGACGCAGTCAGAAGAATTACCGGGCAACGAACCTTTCCGGCAACGCGCACTGTTGCCGCGCACTACCTGCCCATTCACCGCCTATCCGCACTAGCTGCGAAGGAGAAGTCCTCACGATGAAGTCGGCCTTTTCATTCCTACCGGTTTGGCCACTTACACCCGACGCCATTTTTTGGGCCGGCCTTGCGCTGGTCGCGGCTGGTCTATGCGGTGAGCTGCTCTGGCGCGCCTGGCGTTTGCCGCGCATCACGGGCTACGCTGTCATTGGCCTGATCGCGGGCAACGCGGGCTTTGGTGTGATCGATGTCAGTTCGGCCGGGATCTCGCGGCCCTTGCTCGACGTCGCGCTCGGCCTGCTCCTGTTCGAACTTGGCAGCCGGCTCGACCTGCGCTGGATTCGTCGCAATCCTTACCTGATCTTATCGAGCATTGCTGAAAGCACGCTCACGTTCGGATTCGTACTGATCGCGCTGACGCTGTGCAAAGTGCCGACCATGCCGTCGGTGGTGATTGCCGCGATCGCCATGGCGACGTCGCCGGCCATGGTCATTCAACTGCGCACCGAACTGCGCGCGGAAGGTCAGGTCACACAACGATTGCTCACGCTGACCGCGCTGAACAGCATGTACGCGGTGATCGTGGAAAAACTCGCGGCCGGCGTGCTGCATCAGGAGATCTACGGCAACACGCTTGCGACCATCGTCCAGCCGCTTTATCTGCTGCTCGGTTCGCTCGTGCTGGCGCTGCTTCTCGCGCTGGCCTGCAACCTGCTGTACCGCCGGCTGAACACCAACGACGAGCATTCGTTCGTCGCGCTGTTCGGACTCGTGTTGCTCGCGATCGCAATCGCGCATGTGTTCAAGCTGTCGACCATTCTTGCGTTGCTGGCGGCTGGCATCATCGTGAAGAATTCGAATGAGCGGCCGCAACTCTGGCCGACACATTTCGGCACAGCCGGCTGGTTGCTGACGGTGATCCTGTTCGCGCTGACGCTGACATCGTTCGAATGGCGCGATATTGCGCTGGGCGGTGTGGCTGCGCTGGCGCTGATCGTGGCGCGTTTCATCGGCAAGCTGGCCGGCGTGCTGATCTTCGCAAGACCGAGCGGCCTCAACTGGAAACAGGGCGCGGCGCTCGGGGTGGCGTTGACGCCAATGTCGGCGCTCGCCTACCTGCTCGTCGACGATATGTACGTGCTGTATCCCGACTACGACCCAACGCTGCGGGCAATCGTGATGTGCTCGATCGTCGTGCTGCAAATTGTTACGCCGTTCCTCGTGTACCGCAGTTTGTCGGCGATCGGCGAACGCCGCGAGTAACGTTTTAGTCCGTCTTTTTATCGTTTTCATCGGGTCGCCGGGCGCGTCATTGACCCTGTCACTGAGCGCTCGGGCGCGCTTGAGTGTGCTTGCGTGTATTACCCCGGCTTACCCGGCGCATCGTGCCGATATCGCGCCGGCCGGCGACCAGGCTTTGTCAATCAAGAGGCACCATGTCACTCGAACCTTTCATCAACTCGGAGCCGTTCACCTTCGGCGTCGAACTCGAGATCCAGGTCGTCAACACGCACGACTACGACCTGACCAAGGCCGCCTCCGATCTCATGCGGCTCGTCAAGGACGAAAAGATCCCCGGCAACATTACGCCGGAGATCACCGAAAGCATGATCGAGTTGTCCACTGGCATCTGTACGACGCATGAACAGGCCGTAACGGACCTCCATGCCATCCGCGACACCCTGGTGGCCGCTGCTGACCACCTCAATGTCGGGCTGTGTGGCGGTGGCACGCACGCCTTCCAGCAGTGGAGCGACCGCCAGATCTTCGATACACCGCGTTTTCAGTACCTTTCCGAGCTCTACGGTTACCTCGCGAAGCAATTCACGGTGTTCGGCCAGCACGTGCATATTGGCTGCCCGGACCCGGACAGCGCGTTGTTCCTGCTGCATTCCATGTCGCGTTTCATTCCGCACTTCATCGCGTTGTCGGCTTCGTCGCCGTACGTGCAGGGAGTGGACACCGGCTTTCATTCCGCCCGCCTTAATTCCGTCTTTGCATTTCCGTTGTCCGGCCGCGCGCCGTTCACGCTCACCTGGGACAGCTTCGAGGAATATTTCTCGAAGATGGTCAGCACCGGCGTGGTCAACAGCATGAAAGATTTCTACTGGGACATCCGGCCGAAGCCGGGTTTCGGGACCATCGAAGTCCGGGTGATGGACACGCCGCTGTCGGTCGATCGCGCGGCTGCCATTGCCTGCTACATCCAGACGCTCGCGCGCTACCTGCTCCTCGACAAGCCCTTGACGCTGAAAGAGGACGACTATCTCGTCTACACGTTCAACCGGTTCGAAGCGTGCCGCTTCGGCCTGGAAGGCAGTTGCATCGATCCTCAAACGGGCGAACGCCGCACGATTGCGGAAGACATCCTCGCAACGCTCGACGTGATCGCGCCTCATGGCGACGCGCTTGGTTCCAACGAAGCACTGCGCCAGGTCGGCGACATCGCCCGCAGCAACATGAACGATGCAACCTGGTTGCGCGGTGTTTTCGATCGCGAGCGTTCGCTGCATGAAGCCGTGCGCCAGCAGTGCCTGCAGTGGCGCGAGTGATGGATCGGCGTTGGCTCCGGCGGTTTTGATCGCAAAAAAAAATAAACCTGCTCCCTCGGCAGGTTTTTTTTTCGTTATTTTCTTTCAGACTGATACCGATAACCCGCCTCCAAGGTTTACTGTCATGAGTTCGTATACATACGTAATAGTAGTTAACAAGCCTCGCACATTTCTGTGGACAACCGATAAAATCTCCGCAAACTCAACAGTTTGGAGTGCGCATAACCTTGGGGCGAAGCCTTGCATCGAAGGGCTGAGCGCGGGATAAGACGTGTGCGGTTTCGCACACCCGGGGGTTATCAAGAATCGGCGCACATCGAATAAAGTGGTTATCCACTGCGTTATCCACACTGTTTTGTGAATAACTAAGGTGTACGTTTGGTTCCAGTCGCTTAGAATGTCGGTTTTACCGGTAGGGAGATGCAACGCCGGTGAACAAACGAAGCGCTCGACGGTCTAGAACAGGCGCCACGAAGAAACGTAGATGTCCTTATCCGGACGACGAACTAGCTGCATCGGTTTGATCGCCCGAATTTTGAGACGGTAGTTGATACGAAAGGATTCGCCGGTCGGATACGTCGGCGATTGAGCCAGCAGCGGCTTGGGTAAAACGAGCGGGGTCTGACGTTTTGCCGGTTTCAAGCTGTTGCCGAACCATCAGATAAGCATCAAGAAAGACGAAGCGAACGACTATGAGCGAAGGCGTATATGGTGAGCAAGCCACGGGGCGGGTGACCCACGGGCTGCTGCGGTTGAGCACGGCGATGCGTAGCCAGGCATGGGAATGGGCTGAGGGTGCGGGCTTGACGCCGACCCAGGGCGAAATTCTCGTGCTGTTGATGCAGCGGCGCGGTCCAATGCGGCTTGGCGAGATCGCACGGGAAACGGCGTTGACCGCCGCGACCACGAGCGATGCCGTCAGCACGTTGGAAGGTAAGGGTCTGGTCGAAAAGCGCCGCGCGCTGGACGACGGGCGCGCGTTGGCTGTACGCCTGACCGCACGCGGAAAGACGGCAGCCAAGAAGGCGCTGGTATGGCCGGAGTTCTTGTCGAAGGCAGTCGGCACGTTGAAAGTCGATGAACAGTCGCAGTTGTACCGGAGCCTGCTCAAGACCATTCGACAGCTTGAAGTGGTGCAGCAGATTCCGCCGCATCGCATGTGCCTGAGCTGCACGCACCTCGAAGCAAGCAAGAACCCGAAGAAAACGCCGCATCACTGCGCGTTGCTGAAGATCGACATGGCCGATACCGACCTGCGTCTCGATTGTTCGGTATACGAAGAAGGTGATCTCGCCAAGCAGAAGAAGAACTGGAAGATCTTCGCGCAGGTCGCGTAAGCGCCGCTGCCTGAAGCTTCACGTTCGCTTCGCCGTCCGTGCTTCGCGTCTTGAGCGCGAAGCACGGCGGTGTCGGTTAGACTTGTCGCCAGACTGTTCGAGCCGCGCGCCCGTTGGCGGTGCGCCGGTTGCTCGACCGTGCCTCTTCCTTGTGTGCGCCGCCTGATGCCGCGTGCGCTGATCTCAGCTTGCCGGCTCTCGTGGGTGACCGCCGATGAAACGTGAAGTCCTGGCGATACGCCACGTCTATTTCGAAGATCTCGGCAGCCTGGAACTGGTGCTCGGCGATCGTGGCCAACTGGTGCGTTATCTCGATGTGGGCCGCGCCCGCATCGACGCTCCGAATCCGCTCGATACCTCGCTCATGGTCGTGCTCGGCGGCCCGATCGGCGCTTACGATGACGCGCTGTTTCCCCATCTGAATCCATTGCTCGCCATGCTGGAAAAGCGCATTGCGGCCGGGTTGCCGACTATCGGCATCTGCCTGGGAGCGCAGTTGATTGCTCGTGCTCTGGGCGCGAAGGTTTATCCGGCGGCACAAAAAGAGCTCGGCTGGAAGGCGTTGACGCTGACCGAGGCCGGACGGGCTTCCGCTTTGCGGCATTTCGAAGCGGATGGCGAGCCGCTGCCGGTTCTCCATTGGCACGGCGATACCTTCGATCTTCCCGATGGCGCCACGCGGCTGGCATCCACGGATCTTTGCCAGAATCAGGCTTTTAGCTGGGGCGATCACGTCCTGGCCTTGCAATGCCATCCGGAAGTCGTGGTCGACCGCTTTGAAACCTGGCTGATCGCGTATCCGGGCGAAGTGGCGGAAAGCGGGACGACCGTGACCGCCTTGCGCGCCGATACCCTCCGGCACGGCCCGGCGCTCGAACGCGCCGCGCGCAAGATGTTTGGCGAATGGCTGGACCGTTTCGAACCAGGCAAATAAAGGTTAGACGAACAGACGGTAACGCAGCAGGGATCGGGTGGCAGGGAAGTAGCGTTGTTGGCGAGGCAATCGGGTTTGCTGTCAGCACGGAAAAAACCGAAGTGCTATTCTAAAACGCCCCTTTTTCCTTCCATCGGAAACTCCCATGAGCGCTCTGTTTTCGCCTTTCACGCTGCGAGGCGTGACGCTTCCGAACCGCATCGTGGTGTCGCCGATGTGCCAATACTCAGCCGAGCGCGGCGAAGCCACCGCGTGGCACATGATCCACCTCGGACACCTCGCGCTCTCGGGAGCCGGCATGCTCTGCCTCGAAGCAACCTCGGTCGAACCCGATGGCCGCATCACGCCCGGCGACCTCGGCCTCTGGGACGACGCCACGGAAGCCGCGCTTAAAACCGTTATCGACGCGATTCGAAAATACTCGCACATCGCCATCACGATGCAGATCAGTCACGCCGGCCGGAAGGCGTCGAGCGCAGTGCCTTGGGAAGGCGGTCAGTTGATTGCCGTTTCGGATGGCGGCTGGATGCCCTCGGCGCCGTCGGCGATTCCGCATAAGGAAGGTGAAACGCCTCCGCTGGCGCTCGATGCCGCGGGTCTGATCCGTATACGCGAAGCCTTCGTAGCGACCGCGAAACGCGCCGCGCGCCTGGGCGTGGATGCGCTTGAAGTGCATGGCGCCCACGGTTATCTGCTGCATCAGTTCCTCTCACCACTCGCCAACCAGCGTACCGATGAATACGGCGGCTCGCTCGAAAACCGCATGCGTTTTCCGCTGGAAGTCTTCGACGCCGTGCGCGCGGTTTTCCCCGCCGATAAACCCGTCGGCCTGCGTGTGTCGGCATCGGATTGGGTTGAGGGCGGCTGGGATCTCGAGCAGACCATTGTCTTCGTGAAGGAGTTGCAGAAACACAAGGTGGACTGGATCGATGTGTCCTCGGGCGGGGTATCGCCGCTGCAGAAAATTCCGCTGTCGCCGGGTTATCAACTGCCGTTCGCAAAAGCCATCAAGGAAGCCACCGGCGTGAATACCATGGGCGTGGGTCTGATCACCGACCCGCAGCATGCCGAAGAAATTATTGAGTCGGGCGAGGCGGATCTCGTCGCATTGGCGCGTGCGCTGCTCTACAATCCGCGCTGGCCGTGGCACGCGGCCGCGCAACTGGGTGCGACCGTCGAAGCGCCGCCGCAATACTGGCGCTCGCAGCCGCGCGATCAAAAAGCGTTGTTCGGCGATATCTCGTTCGGTCAGCGCTGAAACTCGCGGCTTGAATTTATGGAGCGGTTGAATTCGTGCGCGCCTAACGTGTACGATGCCGTTGTTCGCCTGCATGGTTTTACCTTCACGCGGGCGACGAAGGACAGTGAATTGCGGCACATGAAGCAAGCGAAGCAAACAATGCAGTGAAAGGACAGCAACGCGGCGGCGCCTCGCATTCAGGCCGCCGCGTTTTTTTAACCCCCGTTCCGGTTCGTCACCGTTCGCGTGAAACCGGGACGGGGCGAAGTTGAAGCGTCTGCCAAGCCAAACCGATTCGTTTTAAAGGATTCGTTCGATGAGTTCACGGAGGGTCGCCGTCCGCCGTTCGGGCATACACGGCAAGGGCGTGTTCGCCGCGATGCCGCTCGCCAAAGGCGAACGGATAATCGAGTACAAAGGCGAACGCATTTCGTGGAAAGAGGCATTGCGCCGTCATCCGCACAACCCCGACGAGCCGAACCATACGTTCTATTTCGCGCTCGAAAACGGCAAGGTGATCGACGGCAAGGTCAACGGCAACAGCGCACGCTACATCAATCATTCGTGCGCGCCGAATTGCGAAGCTGAAGAGAAGGAAGGGCGCGTGGTCATTCACGCGCTGCGTGCGATCAAGGAAGATGAAGAGCTGTACTACGACTACGGTCTCGTCATCGACGGTCGCATCACGAAGAAGCTCAAGAAGGAATACGAGTGCCGCTGCGGCGCCAAAAAGTGCCGCGGCACCATGTTGGCGCTGAAGAAGAAAAAGTAGGGCTTTCGTAGAGGGAATCAGATAAAAAAAAACGCCACGGAAGGTTTCCTCCGTGGCGTTTTTCATGCCGTCTTCAAAGGCATCCGCACGATGAAACGTGCGCCGCCTTCCGGCGCTGGAGCATCTTCGTAATGCACGCTGCCGTGGTGCAGGACCATGATGTCGTGGACGATCGCGAGACCCAGTCCGGCGCCGCCTTCCACGCCGTGACCATCGCCGCGAAAGAAACGCTTGAAGAGATCCGGCTGCTGTTCCAGCGGCACGCCGGGACCGTTGTCTTCCACCACGATCTCGCCCATCCTCCGGCCCGTTTCATCGACCGTCTGCGTCACCGTAACCGTCACGCGCGCGCCTTCGGCTCGTGAGGTGGGGACGTACTTCAGCGCGTTATCGATGAGGTTGCCGATCACCTCGCGCACCAGCACGAGATTGCCGCGCACGATCAGGGGATGTTCGTTATCGGGATCGTCAAGACGCTGGAAGCCCATGTCGATACCCACGGCGAGCGCGCGCGGCACCCATTCAGCGCCGGTTTCGAATGCGAGGTTGGCGTAATCGAAGTCAGTGAAACGCGCGGCCTGTTCGCCCGGCTCGGCGCGAGCGAGCGAGAGCAATTGATTCGACAAGCGCACAGCCCGATCCGCCGATGCCCGCAGTTCCTTGACCGCCGCCAGCACCTTCACCGGATCTTTCGCGATCGCCGCCTGCTCGGCGTGCAGCTTCACGGCGGTGAGCGGCGTACGCAGCTGGTGCGCAGCGTCGGCGATAAATTTGCGCTGTCCGTCCAGCGCTGTTTTCAGGCGGTCGAGGAGAGCGTTCATCGCGCTCGTCAGAGGACGGATTTCGATAGGAACGAAGGATTCGTCGACCGGTTCCAGCGACGTATGAGTCTGCCGGTTGAGGGTATCGGCGAGATCGGTCAGCGGGTTGAGCTGCTGGTTCACCACGCGCCACACGATCACCCAGCCGGCCAGCAGCAGGAGCAGCAGCGGCATCATGATTGCGACCATGAACTCGACCGCTATCCGATACCGCGAACCCACGCGCTGCGCCACCTCCACAACAATGGGATTGCCGTGCGGCTGGTCGACGCGCACCTGCGCCGCCCGCACGCTCACGCCCTGGTAGTACGTCTCGAAGATGTAGGCGTAGTGAATCCGGCGCACGTTCGTGCCGGTCAGCGGCAGGTCGGGTTCGCCGGCGATCTCGCTGTCGCCGTCGCTGATCCGGTAGATCAGTTGTTCGATGGGATCCGAGAACATGGCGCGCGCAAGCGGCGGGACCGTGAGCGGTGCGTCCACGCCAGCCAGCTGGATTTGCTTGGAGATAGCCGTGGCGAGATCGGCCAGCGAGCGATCGACCACGTGCTGCGTGTATTGCCACGCGAGCCAGTACGCCATCAATCCGCTCATCAACGCGAGCAGCGACAGCGGCGCGGCCAGGCGGCGCAGGAGCGAGCGCCGCAGGCTGGGCGGCACGCGCGCAGACGTGGTTGTCGAACGCGCCAGATGCAGCCAGTCGGCGCGGTCGAATCGGTCGTCGGGCGTGCGCCGGGGAGGGAATCGCAAGGTGCTGGTTACCGCTTGGTCAGGCTGGTTGTGCCATCGACCGGCCGCTTACGCTGCGGTCTGGCGGATTTCCTGCAGCAAGTAGCCGAAACCTCGCACCGTCACGATTTCCACGCGGCAGTTTTCGAGTTTCTTGCGAACCCGGTGCACGTAGACTTCAATCGCGGTGTCGCCCAGATCGCCGCCGAAGTGCGTCAGGTGATCCTGCAACTGGGCTTTGCTGACCACACGCCCGTGGCGCAGCAACAGCATTTCGAGCACGGCGAATTCACGCGGCGACAGTTCGAGCGGCTTTTCGTCGTTGAAAATGCGGCGATCCACACCCGACAGGCGCAAGCCGCCAAGCGACACTTCCGGACGCGGTACATCGCCATGCGGGCCGCTGCGGCGCATCACAGCACGAATGCGCGCTTCGAGTTCCGCGGGTTCAAACGGTTTGAGCATGTAATCGTCGGCGCCGCTGTTCAGGCCCTGGACGCGGTCATGCAGTTCGTCGCGTGCGGTCAGGATAATCACTGGCGTATGACGATTGCCCTGGCGGAAACGCGAAAGCAGCGTCATGCCGTCGATACCCGGCAAACCGAGATCGAGAATCACCAGCTCATGGCGATTTTGCGTGAGCGCCTGCTCCGCGAAAATGCCGTCGTGAACCATATCGACGGTAAAGCCGGCTTGTTCAAGGCTACTTTGAATGCCGCGCGCGATGGGGCGGTCGTCTTCGATCAGAAGGATTCGCATGAAAGTCGCTCTTATACGATGGTTGGGCTCGATTGTGCGTCGCGGTCGCCAGCCGGAACTGCCTACCTTTCTTTGCCGCGGCGCCGTCCGAGTTATATATCAGCAATCTTTTTACGCCAAACGCTGCACCGCGCCTCGCTGTGCAGCGATTCTCCTGCGGCAGGACATGCCGGAATTCCCGCTTCACGGACGCCACCCCGCAGTTTCCAGCAAGTCCGTTCGGCCCCTCCAGCGACGAAACCGGTCGTTGAAAAGGATGAATGGACTGTCCAAACCGTATGCGCTGCTGATTGTACAGTGTCAGTCTGTTTCGCCGATGGACTTGAGCCGCCAGAGCGCCTGGAGCCTTGTGAAAGCTTACGCCACTATTAAATATTTTCTTTCTCGTTGAAAGACTTCGTTGCCGCAGACTTTCAAATACCCGTGTTTCCGCTTTCGAATAAGGGAGTTCAGACCACTTGCAGCTCGCTTACTGCAGTTTTTGAATGTCATCGTTTGTAATTCGACTGTTACGCATTTGTCGCGGAAGTCAGGTTGGTAAGCGGCTTTCAGGCTATGGAATCGATAAACCTTGCGAGCGTTATATCCCGTTCCGTCAGACCCTTTGCCGTATGCGTCGAGAGCGTGATGTCCACCTGGCTGTACACATTCGACCATTCCGGATGGTGATCCATTTCCTGCGCTTTTATTGCCACGCGGGTCATGAAACCGAACGCTGCGTTGAAATCGGCGAACTTGAAACTCCGGTGGATTGAGGTGGCATCCGCGCTGAGTTGCCAATGCTCTAACTCAGCGAGAAGTTTGGGCAATTCGTCGGTTGTAAGCTTCTTGATCATGTCGGCTCTCCTTGCTGGAGCGGTGGGGGTTCAGAGCGCTTGGGCGGCGCACGCGATCATGGGATCGGGCGACCGGCGGATCACGCGGTAAGCTTGCGTCTTTCGGCTTTTCACGCAGGATATCCCCATGGTCGACCTTGATCACTTCGATCTCGCGCTGCTCGACGTTCTTCAGCGCTTCGGCCGCGCGACGCATCAACAACTCGGCGAGGAAGTGCCGCTGTCGCCATCGCAGATCGGCCGCCGCTTGCAACGCCTGGAGGCGACCGGCGTGATCGATGGTTACCGGGTCGTGCTGCGCCCCGAAAAACTCGGCCTTGGCGTGACCGCTTTCACGAGCCTCAAGCTGAAGCATCACGGCGATACCGTTATCGACCAGTTCCAGCAGCAGATCGAAGCGCTGCCCGAAGTGCTTGAATGCCATGCGACCGTTGGCGACGCCGATTACCTGTTGAGAATCGTCGCGCCGGATTTGAACGCGCTCTCCACGTTCGTCATGAAAAAGCTCATGCGAGTTCCCGGCGTAGACAGTGTGCGCTCCAATATTGTGCTGACCACATTCAAGCGCAACGGGCCGCTACCGCTGGGACATCTCGCCGCCACTCCGCCGGATTCCGCCGATTAAGCCGGCTCGCTCAGCAGGTCGACATACGCGACCGGCACGAGATCGGCCGTCGACACGCCAAGCTTCGCAAACAATTCTTCTGCTTCCTTCTCGCCGCCTTCTTCGTCGTCATCCTGGCCCAGCAGCACTTCCAGCTCGATGAAATCGCCCAATCCATCCACGCGGTCCAGATGAATCCGCGTGCGGCCGACGTTATACACGTGCCGCTCTTTGTTCACGATGCCGCGCGTGTTCAGCGCCTGTGCCAGCAGGGCGTGGGTGGCTTCGGGGTTTGTCACCGGGCTGCGCGAGTAGTACGACACCTTCGGGCCGTCGCGGTCGTCGCGTTGATAGAAAATCAGTTCGGCCGGCGTGTTGTCATCGAATTGACGCAATTTGAGGCGGCCGTTTGGCACATCGTAGAAAAAATCCTGCTGGCGGTAGATCATCGGCGGTTCGCTGGCTAGCGCTGCTGCGCGCGCCAGAAGCTGGTCGAACTGATGCGCGCGAGCCTTGATTTCGATATTGCGTGCCATGTTGGAATTTCCTGTTCACGTGGGCGCGCCAGATGCGCGACCCTCAGACTAACAAAATTTAATGACCGGAAGATTCATCGGCTTGCGGTCATGACGTTCAAAACGGCCGTTCAGGCGACTAGGTCGCCCATTGAGCTTCAATCAGACGTAACGCCGCCGCGATGCTCGGCTCCTCGCGGCGCTCCGCCAATACGATGAACGAAAGCTGCGTGGGCACCGTGACGCCTTCCACGATAGTCAGCGCATGCGCGTGCGCTTCGGCCAGCGCAATGGAGTCGCGCACGAGCGTCAGGCCCACGCCCGACTTGACCAGGTCGAGCATCGACGGCTCCTGGTCCACTTCGGCCACTTTGACGGGCTGGACCCCGTGGGCGTCGAAGATCCGCGTGAGCAAGCGGTTATGCGCCGATTCCGGCGGTGTCCAGATCCACGGCAGCCGGGCGAGCGCCACCCAATCATTTTCCCCGTCTTCCGAGCGGTCCGGCCGGTTCACGCGCTCCTTCCAGCCAGCCGGCGCCAGTACGCGATACAGATACGGCTTCAACTGCACGACATGAAAGCGGTCCGGATCGCGGGGTTCATCGATTACCGGATCGCCGATATAAAACCCCACATCGAGATCGCGCGCCTTGATGCGCTCGAGCACCCAGCCTGACATGCCATGCCGCAACGCGGTTTCAATGCGCGGATACGTCTCCACGAGCGCCCGCAGGAACCCGCCCAGGCGCAGGAATTCGGGATCGAGGATTGTCCCGATGGTCAGGCGTCCGCTGACCTCGTGACGAAGCGCGGCGGCCACGCGCTGGACGTCGCTGGCGGCCGTCAGGGCACGCTCGGCATGCGGCAGGAGGGTTTCACCGTCTCGCGTGAGGATCAGGCCATGCGACGTCCGCGAAAACAACGTGACGCCCAGTGTCTCCTGCAGGTTCTTGATCTGCAGGCTGACAGCGGGTTGCGACACGTGTAATAACACGGCCGCGCGCGTGAGATTGCCTTCGCGGGCGACGGTGACGAAAGCGCGGAGAAGAGTCAGGTCCATGCCTGATATTAGCCCAGCTTATAAAGCTGTTGAAGATATCTGATTGGATTGCTGCACCGCGTCCGCAGTAGCGTGTGCATTTGCGATGGAGCCAAAGCCGCCGTGAGCGGCTGGGCGGGACTTGAGCAGGGGACAAGATGAAACAGGACGCGCGCAAGCTTGAGGGCGAATTTGATTACATCATCGTGGGTGCGGGAACGGCGGGGTGCGTGCTTGCGAACCGGCTGACCGAAGATGCCGATGTGAGCGTGCTGCTGCTGGAAGCTGGCGGCAGGGATAACTACCACTGGATTCACGTGCCGGTCGGATACCTGTATTGCATTGGCAATCCGCGCACGGACTGGCTGTATAAAACGCAGGCTGAAGCGGGACTCGACGGGCGCTCGCTCTCGTATCCGCGAGGCCGCGTGCTGGGCGGTTGTTCGTCGATCAACGGCATGATCTACATGCGCGGCCAGCGCGAGGATTACGACGACTGGGCGCGCATTACCGGCGATCGCGACTGGTCCTGGGATTCGGTGTTGCCGGTGTTCAAGCGCAGCGAAGATCACCATGGCGGTGGGAATCAATGGCATGGCGCCGGGGGTGAATGGCGCGTTGAGAAACAGCGGCTGAAGTGGAAGGTGCTGGAGTCGTTCGTGCAGGCGGCTCAGGAGAGCGGTCTTCCTGCTACGGACGATTTCAATCGTGGCGACAACACGGGCGTCGGTTATTTCGATGTGAACCAGCGCAGCGGGATCCGGTGGAATGCATCGAAGGCATTTTTGCGGCCCGCGATGAAACGTCCCAATCTCACCATCATCACGGGTGCTCATACGCAGCGGCTGATTATGGAGGGCAAGCGTTGCGTGGGCGTGGAATATCGCGGTGGCGACACGGACTATCTCGCCAAGTCGCGATGCGAAGTGATCCTGAGTGCGGGCGCGGTGAATTCGCCGCAATTGCTGGAGTTGTCCGGGATTGGCAACGGCGCGCGGCTGCAGCAACTGGGCATTGACGTGGTGCAGGACCTGCGGGGAGTCGGTGAGAATTTGCAGGATCATCTACAGCTTAGGATGGCTTACAAAGTGCATGGCGTGCGCACGTTGAACACGATGTCGGCGCATTGGTGGGGTAAGGCATGGATTGGCTTGCAGTACATGTTGATGCGAAGCGGGCCGATGTCGATGGCGCCGTCGCAGCTGGGGGCGTTTGCGAAGTCCAATCCCGACGACCCGAGCATTACGCGGCCGGATGTGGAGTATCACGTGCAGCCGTTGTCGCTTGACCGGTTTGGGGAGCCGCTGCATTCGTTCAATGCGTTCACGGCTTCGGTGTGTTCGTTGCGGCCGACGTCGCGAGGGAGTGTTCATATCGCGACGCCGGATGCGCGGGATGCGCCTTTGATTGCGCCTAACTATTTGTCGACTGATCGTGATCGTGAGGTTGCGGTTAACGCGTTGCGTTTGACGCGACGCATTGTGAGAGCACCGGCGTTGGCGAAGTATGCGCCGGAGGAGATTTTGCCGGGCCCGGCGTTCCAGACGGACGCGGAGCTCGCTGTTGCGGCCGGAAAAGTTGGGACGACTATTTTTCATCCGGTGGGGACATGTCGGATGGGGACGGATAACGATCCGGCCGCTGTGGTTGATGGGCGTTTGCGCGTGATTGGGGTGAGCGGTTTGCGGGTGGTCGATGCATCGGTGATGCCGACAATTACCTCAGGCAACACGAATTCGCCGACGTTGATGATCGCTGAGCGGGCTAGCGAGATGATTCGCGCCGATCGACGGTTTTTGTTTTCGCTCGCGCCGGTGGACGGGGGGCGGGGTTAGTGGTTGGGCGTTGGGGTTGGCGGTTGGGGTCAGTGCTGGGTTGCCAGGTTCTGGGGTTAGCGGTCGGAGTCATTGCCGGGTTGCTGCTTTCAGGGTTAGTGGTCTGCGTGAGTTGGCTATTTTCTTTAGCACTATTAGCCACTGCGCGTGGCGGCGCGTCATTTCTTTGTCCAAAGCGACAAAGAAACGAAGCAAAGAAAACGCTTTCAAAACGCGGGCTCATAAGTTGACCTAGCGTGCAGTTTTTGCGTTTTTGGCACCCCAAAAGCACGGTGCTCGCCAGAGCCACCGATGTTTGAACCCCTCCTTCTCGCGAATCCTGACACGAACACGCTTCGCCCCGTACGCTCTCGGGCAAGCACCATTGCCAAGGAAACCCGCACGGCCTCACGCGTATTTACGGCTCCAGGTCTTCATCGGTTAGCTGCTTCGTCGGCATGATTGGCCCGGTTATTTTTTGACGTTAGGGCCTCATCTATCCGAACGCCTTGTTTCGAGGCGGGTTGGCGACGTGGTTCGACGTGCGTACAAATTCGGAAGATGGTTTTTCGCGGATAGCGCGGGGTGCACCTGTGGCAGGTTCAGTCACTGGTGGCGAAGCGTGTGGGTATCGGTGTTCGGAGAAGGAGGGTTTCACACATCCGTCGCTCTTGCGAGCACCGTGCTTTTGGGGTGCCAAAAACGTAGAAAGTGCACGCTAGGTCAACTTACGTGCCCTCGTTTTGAAAGCGCTTTCTTTGCTTCGTTTCTTTGTCGCTTTGGACAAAGAAATGACGCGCCGCCACGCGCAGTGGCTAATAGTGATAAAGAAAATAGCTCACTCACGCAGACCGCCAAGCCAAGCAGCAGCAACCCGGCATAGACCCCGACCGCTAACGCAGGAACCTGGCAACCCGGCACTGACCCCGACCGCTAACGCAGGAACCTGGCAACCCGGCATAGACCCCGACCGCTAACGCAAGAACCTGGCAACCCAACCCCAACCCCTGACCGCTAACCCCCAAACACCCGCCCAACACCCCCCAAAACCCATCCACCGGTGCGAACAAAAAACCAAGCCCAAAACTAAGTGCAAATCCCGATGATTGCGCTGCATCATTGGCGCGACAATAGGGCCTGCGCGCTTGTTGCACCGCAGGTCTGCATCATCATTGTGCAGCACGCAAGAAATGCAACAGCGTCGCAGCAAAATCGCAACGGCAACGGCGCACTTACCCAACACAAACACCGCCAGCAAAATCACGGGGAATGCGCCAAAAGCGCACCGAGCTGAAGCTGAAACAAAGGCTCAAACAAAGCACGGAAGGGGACATGATTCTCGGCGATACGATTCTGGAAACCCGCGGCCTGACAAAAGAGTTCAAGGGCTTCACCGCCGTCAACGGCGTGAACCTGCGCGTGCGTCGCGGCTCCATCCACGCATTGATCGGCCCCAACGGCGCGGGTAAAACGACCTGCTTCAACCTGCTCACCAAGTTCCTGGAACCCACCGCAGGACAAATCGTTTTCAACGGCATCGACATCACCGGCGAACGTCCCGCGCAAATCGCCCGTCGTGGTGTCATCCGTTCGTTCCAGATTTCTGCTGTATTCCCGCATCTGACAGTGATGCAGAACGTGCGCATCGGCTTGCAACGCTCGCTTGGCACATCGTTCAAGTTCTGGAAAAGCGAACGGGTTCTCCATGAACTCGATGATCGCGCCATGGACCTGCTCACTCAGGTCGGCTTGACCGATTTCGCCGATACCACGACGGTCGAACTTTCCTACGGCCGCAAGCGCGCGCTCGAAATAGCCACCACGCTTTCGATGGAACCCGAACTCATGCTCCTCGATGAACCCACGCAAGGCATGGGTCATGAAGACGTCGACCGTGTGACTGCACTGATCAAGAAAGTATCGGCGGGACGGACCATCCTGATGGTTGAACACAACATGAACGTGATCGCAGGGATCTCCGATACCATCACCGTCCTGCAACGCGGCGAAGTGCTCGCCGAAGGCAGCTATGCAGAGGTATCGAAGAATGCGCTGGTGATGGAAGCCTACATGGGCAGCGCTGACGCATCACTCGCGGGAGCGCATGCATGAGCACGATCGTGGAAGAGCGCCGCGCGGAACAGTTGCGCGAGGCGTCGACTCGGGAGCCGGCGCTCGAGCTCATTGGTGCACAAGCGTGGTACGGTGAATCGCACATTCTTCATGGCGTGGACCTGACGGTGCATCGAGGCGAAGTGGTCACGCTGCTCGGACGCAACGGAGCCGGCCGCACGACCACGCTGCGCGCGATCATGGGTCTTACCGGGCGTCGCACGGGGTCGATTCGTATTGGCGGACATGAAACCATCGGCATGTCGACTCACAAGATCGCGCACTACGGCGTGGGATATTGCCCGGAAGAACGCGGCATCTTTTCAAGTCTCTCGTGCGAAGAGAACCTGATGCTGCCACCGCTCGTAGGTGACGCGAAAGACGCCATGTCGATCGATGAAATCTATTCGATGTTCCCCAATCTGAAGGAACGCCGCAGCAGCCAGGGCACGCGTTTGTCGGGCGGCGAACAACAGATGCTGGCTGTCGCGCGCATCTTGCGCACCGGCGCGAATCTGCTGCTGCTCGATGAAATTTCGGAAGGGCTCGCGCCTGTCATCGTGCAGACGCTTGCGCGAATGATCATCATGCTGAAGGCGCGTGGCTACACCATCGTGATGGTCGAACAGAATTTTCGTTTTGCCGCGCCGCTTGCCGATCGCTTCTATGTCATGGAGCACGGGAAGATCGTCGAGCATTTCAATTCCAGCGAACTCGAAACGAAAATGCCGGTGCTGCACGAGCTGCTCGGGGTTTGAGAACGTTCAACGCAAGTTCAACGCATCAACATGCGGCTCACCGCAAGAACAACAACTCAACGGAGACTGTAATGAAGAAGAAGACCCTCGCGCGCCTGTCGGGACTCTGCCTCGCGGTTGCCGCGGCCACAGCTTCGCTCGTGGCCGGCAATGTCCAGGCAGCCCCTGGTGACACGGTGAAGATCGGCTATATCACCGACCTGTCCGGCCTGTACGCGGACATCGACGGGCCGGGCGGCCTCGAGGCCATCCGTATGGCAATCGCGGATTTCGGCGGCAAGGTGAACGGCAAGCCGATCGAACTCGTCTACGCGGATCATCAAAACAAGGCGGACATCGCAGCATCGCGGGCGCGTGAATGGATTGACCGCGACGGCGTGAACGTGATCATCGGGGGCACGAATTCGGCAACCGCGCTGTCGACGAACCAGGTCGCCGGCGAGAAGAAGATCCCGTACATCAACATTGGTGCAGGCGCGGACAATCTGACCAACGAGCAGTGCACGCCGTACACGGTCCACTACGCGTACGACACCATGGCGCTCGCCAAGGGCACGGGGTCGGCCGTGACGAAGCAGGGCGGCAAGACGTGGTTCTTCCTGACAGCCGACTACGCATTCGGCAAGGCGCTGGAAAAGAACACGTCGGACGTGGTGAAGGCGAATGGCGGCCAAGTGCTCGGCGCGGTGCGCCATCCGTTGTCGGCCTCTGACTTCTCATCGTTCCTGTTGCAGGCGCAATCGTCGAAAGCGCAGGTGCTGGGTCTGGCGAATGCCGGCGGCGACACGATCAACTCGATCAAGGCCGCGAAGGAATTCGGCATCTCGAAGACGATGAAGCTTGCCGCGCTGCTGATCTTCCTTACCGATATCCACAGCCTGGGTCTTGAAACCACGCAAGGCCTGGTTGCAACCGATAGCTGGTACTGGAACAAGGACGCAACCACGCGCGCCTGGGCGCAGCGTTACTTCGCCAAGATGAAGAAGATGCCGACGAGTCTTCACGCAGCCGATTACTCCGCGGTCACCACTTATTTGAAGGCGGTGCAAGCGGCCGGCTCGACGGATAGCGACAAGGTCATGGACCAGTTGCACAAGATGAAGATCAACGACTTCTACGCGCAGAACGGCTACATCCGTGCAGATGGAAGCATGATCCACGACATGTACCTGATGCAGGTGAAGACGCCGGCGGAATCGAAGGAACCTTGGGATTACTACAAGATCACGGCGACCATCCCGGGCGACCAGGCCTTCGGCACCAAGGCGGAGTCGCGCTGCGCGTTGTGGAAGTAAGCGGCCGGTTTATAGCGGCACTGCGGATTCACGTGTAGCGCCGAGGGTTTGAATCGTCGCGACACGTTTGCGCATGATCGATCGACGCATGACGCCTCGCTCATCTTGAGCCGGGTGGCATGCGTCGAAACTACTCTGACGGCAGATTCAATGGAAATTTTCGGCATTCCGCTCGCGGCGATGATGAGCCAGTTGCTGCTCGGGCTGGTGAACGGATCGTTCTACGCCATCCTGAGCCTTGGCCTCGCGGTGATTTTCGGCCTGCTCAATGTGATCAACTTCGCCCACGGCGCGTTGTTCATGCTGGGCGCGATGCTCACTTGGATGGGTTTTTCATATTTCAATGTGCCGTACTGGGCCATGCTCGTGCTCGCGCCTTTGGTGGTGGGCGTGTTCGGCATCATCATCGAACGGACGATGCTGCGCTGGCTCTATAAGCTCGATCATCTGTATGGCCTGCTGCTGACGTTCGGTTTGACCCTGGTGATCGAAGGCGTGTTCCGCGCGATCTACGGGTCATCGGGCCAGCCCTACGACGTCCCCGAGCTGCTGTCGGGCGCCACGAATCTTGGCTTCATGTATCTGCCGAATTATCGGGCGTGGGTGGTGCTGGCATCGCTGGTCGTGTGTTTTGCAACGTGGTTCGTGATCGAGAAAACGCGGCTCGGTGCGTATCTTCGCGCAGGCACCGAGAACCCGAAGATGGTCGAGGCGTTCGGCGTCAACGTGCCATTGATGGTCACGCTCACTTACGGTTTCGGCGTGGCGCTCGCGGCATTCGCGGGCGTGCTTGCCGCGCCGGTGATCCAGGTGTCGCCGCTGATGGGACAGTCGATGATCATCACCGTGTTCGCGGTGGTCGTGATCGGCGGAATGGGGTCGATCATGGGATCGATCCTGACCGGGCTGGGGCTTGGCGTGATTGAAGGCCTGACGCGTGTGTTCTATCCGGAAGCGTCCGCGACGGTCGTGTTCGTGATCATGGCGCTGGTGCTGCTCGTGCGCCCGGCAGGACTTTTCGGCAAGGAAAAATGATGGTTAGGAGAGTGCTCTACGGCGTGTTTTTAGCCGGCCTGATCGCGGCGCCGTTCCTCGGCGTGTACCCCGTGTTCATGATGAAAGTGCTGTGTTTCGCGCTATTGGCGGCAGCCTTCAATTTGTTGATCGGCTATACGGGACTGCTTTCGTTCGGCCACGCGATGTTCCTCGCCAGCGCGGGTTATTCCGCCGGTTACGCTATCCAGACGCTCGGTTTTACGCCGGAGCTCGGCGTGCTTGCAGGCACAGCGATAGCGACATTACTGGGTCTCGTCGTCGGCCTGTTCGCGATCCGGCGCCAAGGCATCTACTTCGCGATGGTCACGCTGGCGCTCGCGCAGATGGTCTATTTCGTGTTCCTGCAGGCGCCGTTCACGCATGGCGAAGACGGTATGCAAGGCGTGCCGCGCGGCAAGCTGTTCGGCGCAATCAGCCTCAGTTCCGACCTGACGCTGTATTACGTCGTGCTGCTGGTGATGGTGCTGGCGTTTGGATTTATCGTGCGCGTGGTGCATTCGCCGTTCGGGCAAGTGCTGATCGCGATCAAGGAAAATGAGCCGCGCGCGATCTCGCTGGGTTACGACACGTCACGATTCAAGCTGCTGGCGTTTGTGTTGTCGGCGGGATTGGCGGGACTGGCCGGCGCGCTTCAAACGCTGGTGCTCGGCTTTGAAACGCTCGGCGATGCGTACTGGACCATGTCGGGCCTCGTCGTGCTGATGACCCTCGTGGGTGGAATGAGCACCATGTTCGGGCCTCTGCTCGGCGCATTCATCATTGTGGCGCTGGAAAATCGTCTCGGCGATATTGGCAGTGCGCTGTCTTCGCTCACGGGTATTGAGTGGTTCAACTCGCTCGGAGAGTCGGTGACGATCGTGACGGGCCTGATCTTCATTGCATGCGTGCTGCTGTTCCGGCGCGGTATTGTGGGGGAAATCGTCGCACGGGTGAGGCCGCTGCGCGGCTAGAACGACAGGAACGGAAGCTATGCAATTTAGTTGGCGATCCGAACTATATGCCGTGAGGAGCAGTGGTTTTCCCGCGGCATTTGACAGCACCTCGATAAACGAGCGCCCAATAAAGGTGCTAACGTGCACCACTAGGGTAAATGCTAGGTTGTCGGTATTCGTTGCGCAATCTAATATCCGTTTCAGTTCTGTTGCACCCGAATTTTGAGGTGGAGAACGAGGAGACAACGAGGCATCAAGTGCCCGACCGAAAGCGCTGTTGGATGATTCCAACAGCGCTTTTTATTTGTGCTCCGCGCTTTTGCTCACTCACGGATTTTCACATCCAGACCAATTTGTTCAACCGGGATTAAAGGGCCAGAAATGGCCTGCAAACGCCCGCGATTTACATTAACTTAATCATTTTCGTACGGGTTTTCCCGCGCATTTTTCAATGCGTGCCCTGGCGCGCATTCGTGCGTTCAAATTCCTTCAAATCGCTTGCTCCGCGCAGTTCTCGTCCGCTACACTCCGGATTCACCGACCGCGTGGTCGGGATATAAAAATCGTAAAATCGCGCCAGTGAAAAAAACACATTTACGGGGCATATCGATGAAGTTGGCTTTACGCTGGATCTCGACGGCGGCATTCGTCGCGAGCGTATCCGCAGTAGTCAGTACGCAGGCTTTTGCAGATGTAAAGATTGGCGTGACGTTATCGGCAACCGGCCCGGCTGCATCGCTGGGAATTCCGGAAAAGAACACCATTGCGTTGCTGCCGAAGGAGATCGCCGGGCAGAAGATGGACTACATCGTTCTCGACGATGCGACCGATTCCACCCAAGCGATCAAGAACGCGCGCAAGTTGACGAGTGAAGATCACGTCGACGCCCTGATCGGTTCCACGGTGGTGCCGAATTCACTGGCAATGATCGACGTGGCGTCCGAGACCTCCACACCCATGATCTCCATGGCTGCCGCGGCCACGATCGTCGAACCGATGGATGCCAAGCGCGCGTGGGTATTCAAGACGCCGCAGAACGACATCCTGATGGCGACCGCGATCGCGCAGCATATGTCGAATCATGGTGTGAAGTCGGTGGCGTTCATCGGTTTCAGCGATGCCTACGGCGAGAGCTGGCTCAAGGAATTCACCAAAGCGGCGGATCTCGCGAAGATCAAGGTGGTCGCTAACGAACGGTTCGCGCGCAACGATACATCGGTGACAGGGCAGGTTCTCAAGGCTATGTCGCAGAATCCCGATGCCGTGCTGATCGCGGGCGCGGGTACGCCGGCCGCATTGCCGCAAAAGACGCTGAAAGAGCGGGGCTACAAGGGCAAGATCTATCAGACGCATGGCGTGGCGAACAACGACTTCCTGCGCGTGTGCGGGAAGGATTGCGAAGGCACGTTCCTGCCGGCCGGGCCGTTGCTGGTGGCCGCGCAGTTGCCCGATTCGAATCCGGTGAAGAAGTCGGCGCTGACTTATAAGCAGGCTTATGAAAATGCGTACGGCGCGGGGTCCGTGTCCACGTTCGGCGGTCACGCATGGGACGCCGGCCTGTTGCTGCAACGGGCGATTCCGATCGCGTTGACGAAGGGGCAACCGGGTTCGCAGGCGTTTCGTGAAGCGTTGCGTGCTGCAATTGAAAGCACCAAGGATTTGCCCGGCTCGCACGGGATCTTCAACATGAGCGCGAACGATCACTCTGGACTCGATCAGCGGGCGCGCGTGATGGTGGAGATCGTCGGCGGGCAGTGGAAGCTCGCCAAAGACTGACGGGAATCCACAGGAATATATGAACCGACTAAAGGCGCGTTGCTTCGAACGCGCCTTTTTTTTGAAGTGTTATCGGATCGATGTTTTAGATGGGCTCGGCAGCGCAGGCTTCGTGCGGGCTTCGTAGTCAACGCTGAGGGAAAACGAGTCTAGGCACATGCAACGACCGAAAATAGATTGAGCGGCAATCAAGCCAGGACCGCGCAACACAGATTCATAACAACTCGCAGTAGCGTACAAGTCGTACGCGATGGCATAGCGTCTGGAGACGATGCAATGAAAAAGACTCACTCGTGGAAGTGGCAGGGACGGCTGACGAGCGCGGCGCTTGGCGTAACGCTCGCCTTCGGCGCCGGCGCGGCGTTCGCGCAGGTGAAGATTGGCGTGACGTTGTCGGCAACCGGGCCGGCGGCATCGCTTGGGATTCCCGAGAAAAATACGATCGCGTTATTGCCGAAGGAGATCGGCGGGAAGACGGTCGAGTACATCGTGCTCGACGACGGTTCCGACACCAGCCGCGCCGTGCAGAACACGCGCAAGCTGATCGATGAAGATCACGTCGACGCTATCGTGGGCTCGACCGTCACGCCGAACTCGCTTGCGATGCTCGACGCTGCAAGCCAGGGCAAGACGCCGATGATCTCGATGGCCGCATCCGCCGCAATCATCTCGCCGATGGACGCCAAGCGGTCGTGGGCGTTCAAGACGCCACAGAACGACAGCCTAATGGCCGACGCGATTGCCGAGTACATGGAGAAGCACGGCGTGAAGACGGTTGGCTTCATCGGCTTTGCGGATGCATACGGCGACGGCTGGTATAGCGTGTTCAACACCGCTGCGGCCGCGCACAACCTGAAGATTGTCGCGAACGAGCGTTTTGCCCGTACCGATACCTCGGTCACCGGTCAGGTGCTGAAGACCATGGGCGCAAATCCCGATGCCGTGTTGATCGCGGGTGCAGGAACGCCCTCGGCCTTGCCGGCCAAGGCGCTGAAGGAGCGCGGTTACAAGGGCAAGGTCTATCAGACGCACGGGGTCGCGAACAACGACTTCCTGCGCGTGTGCGGCAAGGATTGCGATGGCGAATTGCTGCCGGCGGGGCCGATCCTGGTCACGGATCAATTGCCGGACAGCAACCCGGTGAAGAAGTCGTCGCAGGCTTATAAAGCGGCCTATGAGAAGGCGTACGGCGTAGGGTCGGTATCGACGTTTGGCGGCCACGCCTGGGACGCCGGGCATATGCTGGAACAAGCCATTCCCGAAGCGCTCAAGACGGCTCAGCCGGGCACTGAAGCGTTTCGTGCGGCGCTGCGCACAGCGCTGGAGAACGTGAAGGACTTGCCGCTTGCGCATGGCGTGATGAACACGACGCCGACCGATCACAATGGCCTCGATAAGCGCGCCCGCGTGATGGTGCAGATTGTCGATGGCAAGTGGAAGCTGCAGAACGACTAGTTTGTGAGATGGACCGCGTTTGCGTTCCGGGGTATTAACCATGGCCTGAGGCTGCGTTTTTTCTCGCGGCACCAGGCCATGTTTCGATGGGCTGACCCGGCGGCCCCAGTTGCAGGACGCTCCTAAAGAGGCAGTATGGACTTATCGATTGCGGCGATTCTCGCGCAAGACGGCATCACCACGGGCGCGATCTACGCATTGCTCGCGCTCGCGCTGGTCCTCGTGTTTTCGGTGACGCGCGTCATCTTCATCCCGCAGGGCGAGTTCGTCGCGTACGGTGCGCTCACGTTGGCCGCGCTGCAAACGCAGAAGCTGCCGGCAACCTGCTGGCTGCTGATCGCCATGGGCGTGGGGTGCTTCGTCGCGGAGATCGCGAGTATCGCGCGGCATCCGTCGCGGTACAGGCGGATAGGGCGCACGCTCGCCGTGCTGGCGGGTAAATACCTGCTGTTCCCGGTGGCGGTCTATGGGCTGACGCAAAGCGTGCTGGCGCAGCCTCTACCGATGATCCTGCAAGTCGCGCTCGCGCTGCTGATCGTGATTCCGATGGGCCCGTTCGTCTACCGGTTGGCCTACGAGCCGATCGCTGAAGCCAGCACGCTGCTGCTGTTGATCGTGGCGGTCGCCGTGCATTTCGCGATGGTCGGCCTCGGCCTCGTGATGTTCGGCGCGGAAGGATCACGCACGACCGCGTTCTCCGATGCCACGTTCAACTTCGGCAATGTGTCCATCTCCGGGCAGAGTCTCTGGGTGGTCGGGACGGCTGTGGTGCTGATCGTTGCGCTGTATTTGTACTTCGACCGCACGATCTCCGGGAAGGCGCTGCGCGCGACCTCGGTGAACCGGCTTGGCGCGCGTCTGGTGGGCATCGGTACAACGCAGGCTGGACGGCTTGCCTTCACGCTCGCGGCGGGCCTGGGCGCGCTCTGCGGCGTCCTGGTGGCGCCAATCACGACCATCTACTACGACTCGGGCTTCCTGATCGGCCTGAAGGGGTTTGTGGGGGCGATCGTGGGCGGCTTGGTGAGTTATCCGCTGGCCGCCGCGGGTTCGCTGCTGGTCGGGCTGCTCGAATCGTATTCGTCGTTTTGGGCGAGCGCGTACAAAGAGGTGATCGTCTTCACGCTGATCATTCCGGTGCTGCTGTGGCGGAGTCTGGCGAGCCCGCATTCAGACGAAGACGAGGAGTGACGCGATGAAATTCGTCATGCGAAACAAGTTTTTCTGGGTATTCCTGCTGGTCGTGTTCGCGTTGCCGGTGCTGCCGAATCCGATCCGCACGCCCGAGTACTGGATCACGCTGCTGAACTACATCGGTTTGTATTCCATCGTCGCTATCGGTCTCGTGCTGCTGACGGGTATTGGCGGGATGACGAGCTTCGGGCAAGCGGCGTTCGTGGGCGTGGGCGCCTATTCAACGGCCTATCTCACGACGCAGTTCGGCGTGTCGCCGTGGCTTGCGTTGATCGTGGGCGTGGTGCTGACGGCGCTGATCGCGCTGCTGCTGGGGATGGTCACCATGCGGCTCTCCGGCCACTTCCTGCCGCTCGGGACGATCGCGTGGGGGCTGTCGCTGTTCTTCCTGTTCGGGAACCTTGAGTTCCTGGGGAAATACGACGGCATCAACGGCATTCCGGTGCTCAACCTGTTGGGATGGCATCTCGAATCCGGCCGGTCGATTTATTACCTGATCTGGGTCGTCGTGTTGCTCGCGGTCGTATCTGTTCAGAATCTGCTTAATAGTCGTCCTGGCCGGGCGATTCGCGCGCTGCGCGGCGGCGGCACGATGGCCGAAGCCATGGGCGTGAACACCGCGTGGATGCGGGTGGTGATCTTCGTCTATGCCGCCGTGCTGGCCGCTATTTCAGGCTTCCTGTACGCGCATTTGCAGCGCGCAGTGAATCCGACGCCGTTCGGTTTGAATCACGGCATCGAGTTCCTGTTCATGGCCGTGGTGGGAGGCGTGTCGCATGTGTGGGGTGCGGTTTTGGGTGCAACGATCCTCACCGTTCTGCAGGATTATCTGCAAACCTTGCTGCCGAAGCTGCTTGGCTCGAATGGCAACTTCGAGATCATCGTGTTCGGCGTGTTGATGGTGCTGCTGCTCCAATACGCACGGCAAGGGGTCTGGCCATTCGTCGCCCGGCTCTTTCCCGGCGGGTCGCGCGCCCATGCTCCTGAGCACGCTGAAGCGCTGCCGCAACGCCCAAAGCCTGTCATCGGTGAGCCCTTGCTGGTCGTCGATAAAGCGCGCAAGGAGTTCGGCGGTCTGGTCGCCGTCAACGACGTCAGTTTCCAGGTGAAAGCGGGCGAGATCATCGGATTGATTGGACCGAACGGCGCGGGAAAATCGACGACGTTTAACCTGGTCACGGGTGTGCTGCAAGCCACGAGCGGTGCGATCACTTTCCAGGGCGAACGTATCGATGCACTGACTTCACGTGAAATCGTCAAGCGCGGTATTGGGCGGACGTTCCAGCACGTACGGTTGTTATCGGGAATGACGGTGCTGGAGAACGTGGCGATCGGTGCGCACTTGCGGGGAAAGACGGGCGTCTGGCGCAGCGTCGCTCGGCTGAACGCAGCGGAAGAAGGGCGTTTGATGGCGGAGGCGGCGAAGCAGATCAAACGCGTCGGCCTGGAAAAGCATCTCTACGATGAAGCGGGCAGTCTGGCGCTGGGGCAACAACGGATTCTGGAAATTGCCCGCGCTCTTTGCTGCGATCCGACTTTGCTATTACTCGACGAGCCTGCTGCTGGTTTGCGCTATCAAGAGAAACTGCAACTCGCGGATTTGTTGCGACGCCTGAAGGGAGAGGGCATGAGCATTCTGCTGGTGGAACATGACATGGATTTCGTGATGAATCTCACCGACCGGCTGGTGGTGATGGAGTTTGGGACCCGCATCGCGGAAGGGTTGCCAGAGGATGTCCAGAAGAATCCGGCGGTGCTGGAAGCTTATCTAGGTGGAGTGGACTGATGGTCGATGCAATTCTTCAAGTCACTGGCTTGTCCGTTCGTTACGGCAAGGTCGAGGCGCTTCACGACGGCAAACTCACAGTCGGAGCGGGGCAGATCGTTTCGGTTATTGGGCCTAACGGCGCGGGCAAATCCACTTTGCTCAATGCCATCATGGGCGCGCTTCCTTCTACGGGTTTTGCGAAGGGAACGGTGCTCTATCGGGGCGAGGATGTTTCTACGCTGCCGATAGAGAAGCGTGTTTCACGTGGAATGTGTCTTGTGCCGGAAAAGCGTGAGCTGTTCGCGAGTATGACCGTGGAAGACAACCTGGTTTTGGGTGCTTATCGGCGAAAACGCGCTGGCGAGCGAAATTTCCTCGATCAACTTGATCACGTGTTCGACTTGTTTCCGCGTCTGAAGGAACGCAGGCAGCAAGCGGCGGGAACGTTGTCGGGTGGCGAACGGCAGATGTTGGCGGTTGGTCGTGCATTGATGGGTAAGCCCGATTTGCTGATGCTAGATGAACCGAGCCTCGGTCTCGCACCGTTAATCGTGAAGGAGATATTTCATATCATCAGCGCGTTGCGGCAAACGGGCGTTGCTACGCTGCTGATCGAGCAGAATGCCCGTGCTGCGCTGCAGATATCGGATTATGGCTACGTGCTGGAAACCGGTGAATTCGCGATGGAAGGGGTCGCTAGTGAACTGGCTCACGATCCGAAGGTTGTCGAGACGTACTTGGGGTTGGCAAAGAAAGTGGCATAACGGTCTTAGGTGGAGTGAATTCCCATGGCGTGTTTCACGTGAAACACGCCATTTTTTCGCGCTACGTTGTCGCTAACGGATTTCCTTGTCACCTTGGTAGATCCCAATGGCATGTTTCACGTGAAACATGCCATTTTTTTCGCGTTAGCCATTTGGCCTGGATCGTGACAAAAGCTAACCCGCTATAATTCTTCAATATCTCTTTTGAAGGTCCGCCACGTCGCGCGGGAACCCATGCTTTATCCAACTGAATTCGATGTGATCGTCGTCGGTGGCGGTCACGCTGGAACGGAAGCCGCTTTAGCCTCCGCTCGAACGGGCGCGGCCACGCTTTTGCTGACTCATAACATCGAAACACTCGGCCAAATGAGCTGCAATCCCTCGATCGGTGGGATTGGGAAAGGCCATTTGGTCAAGGAAATCGATGCGCTTGGCGGTGCAATGGCCGCGGCAACCGATGAAGCGGGCATCCAGTTTCGGATTCTGAACTCATCGAAAGGGCCAGCGGTCCGTGCCACACGGGCACAGGCGGATCGCGTTTTGTACAAGCAGGCGATCCGGCATCGGCTCGAAAATCAGCCCAACCTTTGGTTGTTCCAGCAGGCGGTGGACGATTTGATCGTCGAAGGCGACCGGGTTGTGGGCGCCGTGACCCAGGTTGGCGTGAAATTCCGCGCGAAAGCGGTCGTGTTGACGGCGGGGACCTTCCTCGACGGCAAGATTCACGTCGGTTTGAACAATTACACGGGCGGCAGGGCGGGTGATCCGGCTGCGGTGTCGTTGTCGGCTCGGCTTAAGGAGCTTCAACTTCCGCAGGGGCGGCTCAAAACCGGCACGCCGCCGCGTATTGATGGCCGCACCATCGATTATTCGAAGCTTGAAGAACAACCGGGTGATCTCGATCCGGTTCCCGTGTTCTCGTTCCTCGGCCGCGTTGAGCAGCATCCACGGCAAGTGCCTTGCTGGGTCACGCATACCAATGAGCGTACGCACGACATCATTCGCGCCGGCCTCGATCGCTCGCCGATGTACACAGGCGTTATCGAAGGCGTCGGACCGCGCTATTGCCCGTCGATTGAAGACAAAATTCACCGATTTGCGTCCAAGGATTCGCATCAAATTTTCCTGGAACCCGAAGGCCTGACGACGAACGAGTTCTACCCGAACGGCATTTCGACAAGCTTGCCGTTCGATGTTCAGCTCGAACTGGTTCGCTCCATGAAGGGATTGGAGCACGCTCATATCCTGCGGCCGGGCTACGCAATTGAATACGATTACTTCGATCCGCGTGCGCTGAAGGCTTCGTTGGAAACGAAAGCGATCGGTGGCCTGTTCTTCGCGGGGCAGATCAACGGCACAACTGGCTACGAGGAAGCCGCCGCGCAGGGGTTGCTGGCGGGTTTGAACGCGGCGCTGCAGGTGAGCGGCAAGGATGCGTGGTGCCCTCGTCGTGACGAAGCCTATTTGGGTGTTCTGGTAGATGATCTGGTCACACAAGGGGTGTCGGAACCGTACCGGATGTTCACGAGCCGTGCGGAGTATCGTCTTTCGTTGCGTGAAGACAATGCGGATATGCGCTTGACCGAAGCGGGCAGGGCGCTTGGTGTCGTGGATGACACGCGTTGGAACGTATTCAATGAAAAACGTGACGCTGTTTCACGTGAAACGCAGCGCCTAAAATCGACTTGGGTTAACCCTAAAACACTACCGACAGAAGAAGCCATTGCGCTGCTGGGCAAACCGATCGATCACGAATACAGCTTGGCGGATTTGCTGCGTCGACCCAGCATCACGTACGCGGATGTTTGTGCACTGCGGAACCACACTTCCGGCCCGGAAACTCCGTTGGCTCAAGATCCAGTCTTGCTCGGCCAGATTGAAGAGCAGATTGAGATCGCGGTGAAGTACCAAGGTTACATAGACCGGCAGGCAGGTGAGATCGAGCGCAATGGCACGCACGAGAATACGCGCTTGCCGGAAGCATTCGATTACGCAGAAGTGCGTGGCTTGTCGTTCGAGGCTCGCCAAAAACTGATCCAGCACCGCCCGGAAACGATCGGCCAGGCGTCGCGTATCTCGGGCATCACACCGGCCACCATCTCCTTGCTCATGGTGCACCTCAAGCGGGCCATGGGCCGGCGCGACGGCGCTACGGGTCAGACAAATAGCAGAGCCGGGCGTGGCAACGCTCGCTCCGTCTCGTGATGCAGCGTGAAGCCGGCGACGCCGGACTACAAAAGCTTCTAAACGAAGGGATCGAGCAACTCGGCATTGCCGTCACCGACGCGCAGCGCCAGAAGTTGCTCGATTACGTGGCTCTGCTGGGTAAGTGGAATGCGGTCTACAACCTGACCGCGATCCGCGATCCGCGCCAGATGCTGATCCAGCACATTCTTGACTCTCTCGCGATCATCCCGTTTATCACACGCCGTACCGGGCCTCAGTCCGCACTTGATGTCGGCTCCGGCGGCGGTTTGCCCGGGATCGTCATGGCGATCGTCCTGCCCGACTGGCAAGTCACGGTGAACGACATTGTTCACAAGAAAACGGCTTTCCAGTCCCAGGCAAAGTTGCAACTCGGATTGACCAATCTGTCGGTTGTAACAGGGCGTGTGGAGAATCTGCATGCAGGTGCAGAAGTCCCAGGTCTTTTCGATGTAATCGTCTCCCGCGCATTCGCAGAGCTCTCTGACTTCGTTACACTTGCGCGTCATCTCGTTGCAGGCAACGGCCGCATCTGGGCGATGAAAGGAATCAGGCCGGACGCCGAGATTGCTCGCCTTCCCGCCGACGCGAAAGTCTGCTGTATCGAACGTCTCCGCGTGCCCATGCTCGACGCCGAGCGCCACCTGATCGAAATTGAAATCGGAGCGGCCCCACATTGAACACTGCAGTCGACATCTCACGCGCACCTGAAATCCAGTCAGGAAAGAAGGGACACATCACGATGGCAAAAATCTTCTGCGTCGCGAACCAGAAGGGCGGCGTCGGAAAGACGACGACAGCAGTCAACCTCGCGGCGAGTCTGGCGGCGCTCGACCAGCGTGTCTTGCTGATCGACCTGGACCCGCAGGGCAACGCCACCATGGGAAGCGGCGTCGACAAAGCCGCGGTCGAGAACACGGTGTACGACGTGTTGGTCAACGGGGTGACGGTGCTCGAAGCGCGTACTCGTACGGACGCGGTCGGCTACGACGTCTTGCCGGCCAACCGCGAACTGGCGGGCGCAGAGGTGGAACTGGTCGGCGTGGAAAACCGCGAACGCGTATTGCGCAAGGCTTTGACTGAAGTCGAAACCGAATACGATTTCATCCTCATCGATTGCCCGCCGGCATTGTCGTTGCTTACGTTGAACGGTTTGTGCGCCGCCCACGGCGTGGTCATCCCCATGCAGTGCGAGTATTTCGCGCTCGAAGGTCTGTCCGATCTGGTCAACACGATCAAGCAGGTTCACGCGAATCTCAACCGTGACCTGAAGGTGATCGGATTGTTGCGCGTCATGTTCGATCCGCGCATTACGTTGCAGCAACAGGTATCGGATCAACTGAAACAGCATTTCGGCGACAAGCTCTTCGACGTCGTCATTCCCCGCAACGTCCGTCTGGCGGAAGCGCCCAGCTACGGTTTGCCGGGTGTCGTATTCGACCGGGCATCGCGTGGCGCGCAGGCGTATATCCAGTTCGGTACGGAAATGATCGAGCGCGTGCGCGCGCTTTAACGGACACAGCGTCAAGATGGCAGAACGAGGAAGCAAGATGAACGCAACGATGAAGAAGAAGGGCCTTGGGCGCGGTCTGGAAGCCCTTCTGGGCGGAAGCTCGGATATCACCGAGGCTGTGCGCAGCGAAGGCCTGCCGAGCGTTCTGCGCCTCGACGTCATGCAAGCCGGCAAGTATCAGCCGCGTACCCGAATGGACGAAGGCGCGCTGCAGGAACTGGCAGCCAGCATCCGTGCGCAAGGCGTGATGCAGCCAATCCTCGTGCGTTCGATTGGCGATGACCGCTACGAAATCATCGCTGGCGAGCGGCGTTTCCGTGCGGCCAAATTGGCTGGGCTGGAAGAAGTGCCGGTGCTGGTGAAGAACGTGCCGGATCAGGCCGCTGCGGCCATGGCGCTGATCGAAAACATCCAGCGTGAGGATCTGAATCCGCTGGAAGAAGCGCAGGGCATCCAGCGTTTGCTCGATGAATTCGATTTCACGCACGAACAGGCAGCCGAATCGGTCGGGCGCTCGCGTAGCGCCGTATCAAATTTGCTGCGCCTGCTGAACCTGGCTACGCCGGTTCAAACCATGCTGCTCGCGGGCGATCTCGACATGGGCCATGCCCGCGCGCTGCTCGCCGTCGATGCCGCCACGCAGATCCAGTTGGCCAACCAGGTGGTGAACAGGCGCATGTCGGTGCGTGAAACCGAGAAGCTGGTTTCATCGACGACGAAGGAAGCGCCTGCGACAAAAGCGCGCGCTGCGAACGATGGCGGCCGCGACACGCGCCGGCTCGAAGAGGAATTGTCCGACCTGCTGTCGGCGAACGTGAAGATCAAGATGGGCGGGCGAGGGCGCGGCAAGTTGCAGATTGATTTCGGCGATCTCGATGCGCTCGAAGGTATTTTGGGACGGTTGCGCACGGGCGCCGTCAATGGCAAAGCGACAACCCCGGACAACGCGTCCGCAGTGCAGGCATAAGCCGCGATGCAGTCGCCCGCGCAAGCGCAGCCCGCCCAACAGAGTCTGGTGTCCAAAGCCTGGGCGCTTGTCACCAAAGAACCCGTCCTGGCGATCCTGGTTGTCGCGCTCATCGCGCTGCAAGTCCTGCATCCCAAGCCGTGGGCGTCGCTGCCCGGGTTGATCGATTGGCAGACGGTGCTGACGCTTGCCGGCTTGCTGATGCTGACCAAGGCGGTGGAGCTGTCGGGCTTCCTCATGTGGATGGCGCACCGCGTTGTGCATCGGATTCACGGTGAACGCGGCCTCGCGTTTCTGCTGATCGGTCTCGCCGCAATACTCTCGACCTTGCTCACCAACGACGTCGCGCTGTTCGCCGTCGTGCCTTTGACTTTGTCGCTGCACAAACTCGCGCCGCTTCCTATCAAGCGGCTGGTGATCTTCATCGCGATCGCGGTGAATGCCGGGTCGATCCTGACGCCGCTAGGCAACCCTCAAAACCTGTTCCTCTGGCAGACGAGCGGCGTGTCTTTCGGCCGTTTCGTGTGGGCGTTGCTGCCGTTGTGCGCGGCGCTCATGGCGATGCTTTACGCGCTGGCCGCCGTGATGTTCCACAACAAGCCGCTCGATCTTTCCGGCGATACAGAATCTCATTCCGTCGATATCCCTCTTTGCACGGTAGCGGGCATTGCGTTCATCGCGTTCGTGGTTCTCGCCGACGCGCATTACGCCGGCATTGGTCTCGCCGCTGTCGCACTGGGTTTCCTGTTGTGGCGACGTCAGGTCGTGCTCAAGATCGACTGGTTGCTGTTGCTGATCTTCGTGCTGATGTTCATCGTGCTGCGCAGCGTGGCGGCGTTGCCTTCGGTGCATCACGCAATAGCAAGCCTCGGCCTCGATTCGCCACTCAAGGCTTATGCAGCCGGCGCCGTGTTATCGCAGGGAATCAGCAACGTTCCGGCAGCGATCATGCTCGCGGAGTTTTCGAAAGACTGGCGGGCGTTGGCGTTCGGCGTGAGCGTGGGTGGCTTCGGCATAGCGATCGGTTCGCTTGCAAATCTGATTGCCGTTCGGCTATCGGGTGAGCGCGGCATGTGGGGCCCGTTTCACCTCATCTCGATTCCATTCTGGATTGTCGCAGCGGCTGTCGGAGCCTGGCTCGTTTAATCAAAAGAAAATGGTGCGGCGCACGCGCTGCAATTCGTGTCCTGCTGAAAAGCGACGTGAAACCATCGCTCATCCCGCGTGAAACAAACTCGTTGTCCATACAAGCGAAATCTCCTTTCGGAGACGTATTTTTAAGGCTCGTCCGGTTGTTTTTTGATGGGCCTAAGCTATTGAATCTGTGACAACAATCGCTTACAATCCCCCGGATTTATCAGCTTGGCGACCCCGAAAGCGCAACGTAAGTATGTGGTTGAATCCAGCCATGAACGAGCGGTAAATGCGCAGGCTGTAACTGACTTTAGTGAGATGTGTGATGGCGGTGCGAGAGCAGGATCGAGCGCCGAAAGGCGGGCAAGATGGGCGCGAATTACGCCATGCCGCTGATTTGACCGGACACATGCCGTCCGGTTCAATGTCGAGCACTTCATCTTCTTCCGGTCAGTCACACCGCCCGTCGGATCATCCATTCGACGATTCGTGGGACGCTGAAGCGCAAGATAACAAGACTGTTCCGCTTACGCGGGCAGAGGCGGAGACGCTGTTTGGTCCCGGAGTGAGTCGTCCATCGCGTGTCACGCCGTTCAAGGTCGTGGCGGCGCAAATGGTTTTGTCCCTGTGTGCGACGTTGGCATGGTGGCTGTTCTACAGTCCACCGGGTGCCTCCGCGCCGAGCGCCGTAGCGCTATCGGCGTTCCTCGGGGGAGCGATTTGCTGGGTGCCAAGCGGATTGTTCGCAGCACGTCTGAAAGCGAAGAGCGGCGCTCAAACCGTCGCAAGCTGGGTGATCGGCGAAGCAATCAAGATGGGCGCGACCATCGCCATGTTCGCGGCGATCGCGTACGGTTTCAAAGGCGTACTGTGGGTGCCGTTGCTGGTGACGTACCTCATCGCGTTGAAGACGTACTGGATCGCGATGGCTTGGAAATAAGGCGCACGACAACAGCGTACCTCGCAGGCATGACGTGCCAGGTAAGTGACGGTCCAACGGTATCAGTGCAAATTAATACGTGCGGAGTGCTTCTCCTGCATGCGGGCTCGTGCCCTGCGAATCGCCCATCGAATGGCGACTCGAGGACCACACGGGCGGCGGAAGATTTTCGACAATTTGGGTGGCTTTAAAGTTATGGCAGCTAGCGAAGGAACGCACGCGATGGATCCGTCGGAGTACATCGCGCACCACTTGCAGAATCTTTCCACGTCGCCGCAGACGTCGATTTTTGACATCCACGTCTGGAATCTCGACACGTTGTTCTGGTCGATTCTTTGCGGCGTCGTCACCATCGTGATTCTCGGCCTCGCGGCCCGCAAAGCGACCTCCGGCGTGCCGGGCCGCTTCCAGTGCGCAATCGAGATGCTGGTCGAGATGGTGGAGGACCAGTCGAAGTCGATGGTCCACGGCAGCCGCCGTTTCATCGCCCCGCTCGCCCTTACGGTGTTCGTATGGGTCGCACTTATGAACTCGCTCGACTTCATCCCGGTTGATCTGCCTACGCGCGTGATCGGCTGGCTGGGTCTGTCGGAGACGTTCCCGCATATGCGCATTGTCCCGACGGCCGATCTAAACGGTACGCTCGGCATCGCTATCGGCGTGTTCGTGCTGATGATCTACTACAACTTCAAGATCAAGGGCGCAGGCGGTTTCGTTCACGAACTGCTGTCCGCTCCGTTCGGCGCGCATCCGCTGCTGTGGATCCCGAACCTTGCACTCAACATCATCGAGTTCGTCGCCAAGACGGTTTCCCTCGGCATGCGGCTGTTCGGCAACATGTACGCAGGCGAGCTGTTGTTCCTGCTGATCGCGTTGCTCGGCAGCATGTGGCACTTCGGCGCGGACGCCTCTGTGCTCGGCTTTTTGGGCCACGTGGTGGCAGGGACGGTTTGGGCGATCTTCCACATTCTGATCGTGCTGCTGCAGGCGTTTATTTTCATGATGCTGACGCTGGTGTATCTCGGCCAGGCGCATGACGCGCACTAAGACTCGCACTAAGCAGGGAAGGCTCACAGTAGTTCGGTAAAACGCTGCAGAACATTGCAGCGGCGAACCAAAAATCAGCAGAATCGCATCGAGTTTCAATTTTATAAATCTAAGTTCCAAAGTCTTTTTCACATAGGAGTAGTCATGAACGCTTTCATCGCCAACATCCAGGGTCTGACCGCCATCGGTATCGGCATCATCATCGGCCTGGGTGCAATCGGCGCCTGTATCGGTATCGGCCTGATGGGCGGCAAGTACATTGAAGCGTGCGCTCGCCAGCCGGAACTGATGAACCCGCTGCAAACCAAGATGTTCCTCTTGGCTGGTCTGATCGACGCGGCGTTCCTGATTGGCGTTGGTGTGGCAATGCTGTTTGCGTTCGCGAACCCGCTGCTGTCGAAGCTCGTCGCAGGCTGAGGTTCCTCGGAAGTGTGCGCTCGGGCTTTCACGCTACGGGCGCAGGACGGAACGTGCAACGGCGCTTAATCGATGCAAGCTTCGATCAGGCGCCTTGCCGTTTCACTCTCCGGATTAGCAACGTTTAAGGAAACACCGTGAATCTCAACGCAACCCTGTTTGCGCAAATGGTCGTGTTTCTGATCCTCGCGTGGTTCACGATGAAGTTCGTGTGGCCGCCGTTGATCAACGCCCTGGATGAGCGCTCGAAGAAGATCGCCGACGGCTTGTCAGCCGCCGAAAAGGGCAAGGCCGAACTCGAAGCCGCACATAAGCGCGTCGACCAGGAACTCGCGCAAGCCCGCAACGACGGCCAGCAGCGCATTGCGGATGCTGAAAAGCGCGCAGTCGCAGTCGCCGACGAAATCAAGGCTAACGCCCAGGCCGAAGCCGCGCGCATCATTGCGCAAGCGAAAGCCGACGCAGACCAGCAAGTCGTCAAAGCGCGCGAAGCATTGCGCGGCGAAGTCGCGGCATTGGCCGTGAAGGGCGCCGAGCAGATCCTGAAGCGCGAAGTCGATCAATCGGTTCACGCCGAGATGCTGAATCAACTCAAAACCGAGCTCTGATCATGGCCGAACTTGCAACCATCGCCCGACCGTACGCAGAAGCCGTATTCCGCGTGGCCGAAGCGGGTGAGCTCGCCGCCTGGTCTGACTTCGTCGAGGAGCTGGCTCAGGTTGCGCGTTTGCCTGAAGTGCTGTCCATCGCGACGAGCCCGAAAGTGAGCCGCGACCAGGTCAGCGACCTGTTGCTGGCGGCGGTGAAATCGCCGATCGCGAAGCAGCCGGAAGCCAAGAACCTGGTGCGGATGCTGGTGGACAACCACCGGCTGACGCTGATGCCTGAAATTGCCGTGCAGTTCGACGAGCTGAAGAATTCCCGTGAAGGTGCGGCTGATGCGCTAATTGTCAGCGCGTTCCCGCTGGAAGGCGCACAGTTGACCGACCTTATCGCGAATCTCGAACGCAAGTTCCACTGCAAGCTGAAACCTACTGTTGAAGTCGATAAGTCGCTGATTGGCGGTGTTCGCGTGACGGTAGGCGACGAAGTACTGGATACCTCGGTCCGCGCGCGCCTTGCCGGCATGCAGACGGCGCTGTCCGCCTGACGCGCTTTTGCGCCGGCGCGGTTAAGAATTGACTATCAGGAGTGACTAATGCAACTCAATCCCTCTGAGATCAGCGAGCTGATCAAGAGCCGGATCCAGGGTCTGGAAGCGAGCGCCGATGTTCGCAACCAAGGCACTGTGATTTCCGTGACCGACGGTATCGTGCGTATTCACGGTTTGTCGGACGTGATGCAGGGCGAAATGCTCGAATTCCCGGGCAACACCTTCGGCCTCGCGCTGAACCTCGAGCGCGATTCGGTTGGCGCCGTGATTTTGGGCGAATACGAACACATTTCGGAAGGCGACATCGTCAAGACGACGGGCCGCATTCTCGAAGTGCCGGTAGGTCCGGAACTGCTCGGCCGTGTGGTCGACGCACTGGGCGTGCCTATCGACGGTAAGGGTCCGGTCAACGCAAAGCTGACCGACGCTGTCGAAAAGATTGCACCGGGCGTGATCTGGCGCAAGGGCGTGTCGGAGCCGGTTCAAACGGGTCTGAAGTCCATCGACGCCATGGTGCCGGTTGGCCGTGGCCAGCGCGAGCTGATCATTGGCGACCGCCAGTGCGGCAAGACGGCTGTGGCCATTGACGCGATCATCAACCAGAAGGGCAAGAACCTCTTCTGTATTTATGTCGCGATCGGTCAGAAAGCTTCGTCGATCATGAACGTGGTGCGCAAGCTGGAAGAAAGCGGCGCGATGGAATACACGGTCGTGGTCGCGGCTTCGGCTTCGGAATCGGCTGCGATGCAATACCTCGCACCGTACGCCGGCTGCACGATGGGCGAATACTTCCGCGATCGCGGTCAAGACGCGCTGATCGTGTATGACGATTTGACCAAGCAAGCATGGGCGTATCGTCAGATTTCGCTGCTGCTGCGCCGTCCGCCGGGCCGCGAAGCGTATCCGGGCGACGTGTTCTATCTGCACTCGCGTTTGCTCGAACGTGCTGCTCGCGTGTCGGAAGACTACGTTGAGAAGTTCACGAACGGCGAAGTGAAAGGCAAGAGCGGTTCGCTGACGGCACTGCCGGTCATTGAAACGCAAGCCGGCGACGTGACCGCATTCGTTCCGACGAACGTGATCTCGATTACCGACGGCCAGATCTTCCTGGAAACCGACTTGTTCAACGCCGGTATCCGTCCTGCTATTAACGCAGGCGTGTCCGTGTCGCGAGTCGGCGGTGCAGCGCAGACCAAGGTCATCAAGAAGCTGTCCGGCGGTATTCGTACCGACTTGGCGCAGTATCGTGAATTGGCCGCGTTCTCGCAGTTCGCATCGGATCTGGACGAAGCGACGCGTAAGCAACTCGAGCGCGGTCGTCGCGTGACGGAATTGCTCAAGCAGCCGCAATATCAGCCGCTGCAGGTGTGGGAACTGGCGATCGCGCTGTTTGCCGCGAACAACGGTTACCTCGACGATCTCGAAGTGGCTCAGGTGCTGCCGTTTGAAAAGGGTCTTCGCGACTACTTGAAGACGAAGCAAACGGACTTGATCAATCGCATCGAACAGAACAAAGACTTGTCGAAGGACGACGAAGGCGCATTGCATGCCGCGCTGAAGGACTTCAAGAAGTCGGGCGCTTACTGATCCTCGTATTGGTCGAACTTTGAAGCGGCGCGGGCCGCTTTCGGAACCAATGAAGCATCCCGCGCCACTTCGATAGCTTTGCATGGGCCCCGAGTAAGCGCTTAAGCGCTAACTCGGACCGACAAAGGAGTAAGCAATGGCTGGAATGAAGGAAATTCGCGGCAAGATCAAGAGCGTGCAAAACACGCGCAAGATCACCAAGGCGATGGAAATGGTGGCTGCGTCGAAAATGCGCCGCGCGCAGGAGCGCATGCGCGCTGCTCGCCCGTATGCCGACAAGATCCGCGACGTCGCGGCTCATATGAGCGCTGCCACGCCTGAGTATCGCCATCCGTTCATGGTTGAGAACAAGGGCGCGAAAGCGGCCGGCATGATCCTCGTCACGACCGATAAAGGTCTGTGCGGCGGCATGAACACGAACGTGCTGCGCGCGGCGCTCCTGAAGTTCAAGGAGCTCGAGCAGAAAGGCCAGACGATCGAAGCATCGGCGATCGGCAGCAAGGGTCTGGGCTTCCTGAACCGGCTGAAGGCCAAGACCGTGTCGCAAGTCACGCATCTGGGCGACACGCCGCATCTGGAAAAGCTGATCGGCGCGATCAAGGTTCAGCTCGATCTGTATTCGGAAGGCAAGATCAGTGCGGTTTATCTGGCGTTCACCCGCTTCGTCAACACGATGAAGCAGGAAGCCGTGATCGAACAATTGCTGCCTTTGTCGGCAAGCGATTTCGCGCGCCAGGACGGTCTGGATAAAAACAGCGAACCGGTTACGCCGAAGACTTCGTGGGATTACATCTACGAGCCGGATGCGCAGACGGTCGTCGACGAACTGCTCGTGCGTTATGTCGAAGCGCTCGTGTATCAGGCAGTGGCGGAAAACATGGCATCGGAGCAATCGGCTCGCATGGTCGCCATGAAGGCTGCTTCGGATAACGCGAAGACCGTGATCGGCGAATTGCAGCTCGTGTACAACAAGAGCCGGCAAGCATCGATTACGAAGGAATTGTCAGAAATCGTCGGTGGCGCTGCAGCGGTCGGTTGATCGTGAGCGTCGAATCGAACTGCGCCTGTCGCGCGAGTGAAGAATCAAGTATCTAAAGGAAATGCGATGAGTACTACTGCTTTGGTAGAAGGCAAGATCGTACAGTGCATCGGCGCGGTTATCGACGTGGAATTCCCGCGCGCCGACATGCCGAAAATCTACGACGCGCTCGTTTTGGAAGGCTCGGAACTGACGCTCGAAGTCCAGCAACAGCTGGGCGACGGCGTGGTCCGTACCATTTGCCTGGGTGCATCCGATGGATTGCGCCGCGGCACGGTGGTGAAGAACACCGGTAAGCCGATCAGCGTGCCGGTCGGCAAGCCGACGCTTGGCCGCATCATGGACGTGCTGGGTCGTCCGATCGACGAAGCTGGCCCGATCAACTCGGACGTGACGCGCGGGATTCACCAGAAAGCGCCGAAGTTCGAAGATCTGTCGCCGTCTACTGAACTGCTCGAAACCGGCATCAAGGTGATTGACTTGATCTGCCCGTTTGCGAAGGGCGGTAAGGTTGGTTTGTTCGGTGGCGCCGGTGTGGGCAAGACCGTGAACATGATGGAACTGATCAACAACATCGCCAAGGAACACGGTGGTTATTCCGTGTTCGCCGGTGTGGGCGAGCGTACCCGCGAAGGGAACGACTTCTATCATGAAATGAAGGATTCGAACGTTCTGGACAAGGTCGCGCTGGTGTACGGCCAGATGAACGAGCCGCCGGGCAACCGTCTGCGCGTGGCGCTGACCGGCCTGACGATGGCCGAGCATTTCCGCGACGAAGGTCTGGACGTGCTGTTCTTCGTGGACAACATCTACCGTTTCACGCTGGCTGGTACGGAAGTGTCGGCTCTCTTGGGACGTATGCCGTCGGCAGTGGGTTATCAGCCTACTCTCGCTGAAGAAATGGGCCGTCTGCAAGAACGGATCACGTCGACGAAAACCGGCTCGATCACCTCGGTGCAAGCCGTGTACGTTCCTGCCGATGACTTGACCGACCCGTCGCCGGCGACCACGTTCGGTCACTTGGACGCAACCGTCGTGTTGTCGCGTGATATCGCTTCGCTGGGTATTTATCCGGCTGTGGATCCGCTCGATTCGACCTCGCGCCAGATCGACCCGAACGTGATTGGCGAAGAGCACTACAACATCACGCGTGGCGTGCAGCAAACGCTGCAGCGCTACAAGGAATTGCGCGACATTATCGCGATTCTGGGCATGGACGAACTCGCGCCGGAAGACAAGCTCGCCGTGGCGCGCGCTCGTAAGATCCAGCGTTTCCTGTCGCAGCCGTTCCACGTCGCGGAAGTCTTCACGGGCTCGCCGGGCAAGTACGTGCCGCTGAAGGAAACCATCCGCGGCTTCAAGATGATCGTGGGCGGTGAGTGCGATCATCTGCCGGAGCAGGCGTTCTACATGGTCGGCACGATCGACGAAGCCTTCGAAAAGGCCAAGAAGATTCAGTAAAGCTGGCCGGGCGCGAGAATTGTAGAAAAACCGCGCCCTATTGGAGTCGATATGGCAACTATTCAAGTAGACGTCGTCAGCGCGGAAGAGCAGATCTTCTCGGGCCGGGCGAAGTTCGTCGCACTGCCGGGCGAAGCGGGTGAACTCGGCATTCTGCCGGGCCACACGCCGCTCATCACACGGATTCGTCCGGGTGCGGTGCGTATCGAAGCGGAGAACGGTGACGAAGAGTTCGTGTTCGTCGCGGGCGGAATTCTCGAGATTCAGCCGGGCGTGGTGACGGTTCTGGCCGATACCGCGATCCGTGGCCAGGATCTCGATGAAGCGAAGGCGCTGGAAGCGAAGAAGCACGCTGAGGAAGCGCTGCAGAACACGGGTTCGAACCTCGAGTACGCGACCGCGCAAGCGGAATTGGCGTACGCGACGGCTCAGATCGCGGCGATTCAGCGGCTGCGGAAACTGCGCGGAAATCACTAAGCGTTTCGCGAGTCTGGCGAGATGAAAAAGCAGCCTTCGGGCTGCTTTTTTTATTGACCTCAGAAAGCGTGAGGCCGTCGCGCTTCCGCGCAAAACTGCACATCGAACATGCGTTGATCCGGGCCTTTTTGCGGGTAACACTCAATGCCCTCGCTCTCCCTCGCGATGCACAATTGGCCTTCCGAATCGCTTTCATGGCGCTTCGTCTTTGTCTCATAGCGCCATCCCACGGAGGAGACCTTCGATATGCCTACCCAACCAACGCACACCGGGCCGCAGATCGAACCACGCGACGGTTTGTCGTACGTTCGCGGCTCGACTGACATTCCACTCAGCGACGCCACCGTTTCCCGTTTCCTGCGCGCTACGGCCGCGAAATATCCCGATCGTCCTGCGGTGATTTTCCGCGAGCAAAACATCCGTTGGACCTGGCGGGAATTCGCCGATGAAGTCGATGTCCTCGCGTCGGGTTTGCTCAAGCTTGGTGTTACAGCGGGCGATCGCGTAGGCATCTGGTCGCCGAACCGCGCCGAATGGCTGCTGACGCAATTCGCCACCGCGCGAATGGGCGCGATCCTCGTGAATATCAACCCGGCATATCGGCTGGCCGAGCTCGAGTACGCGCTGAACAAGGTCGGCTGCAAGGCGCTGATCGCGGCGGAACAATTCAAGACATCGAAGTATCTGGAGATGCTGCAAGCGTTGTTAGAGCCGGAACTTGCCACCGCCGAACCTGGCGCACTCAACGCAGCGCGTTTCCCCGATTTAAAAGCCGTGATCCGAATGGGCGAGGGCGCCACCTCCGGCATGCTGCGTTTTCCCGACGTGATGGCGCGCGGCCGGGATGGACTCGACACAGCGCAACTCGACGCGCTGGAATCGGCGCTCACCGACCACGATCCCATCAATATCCAGTTCACGAGCGGCACCACCGGCAATCCCAAAGGCGCCACGCTCACGCATCACAATGTGGTGAACAACGGCCGTTACATCGCGCACTCGATGTTGCTCACCGAGCAGGATTCGCTGTGCATTCCCGTGCCGCTGTATCACTGCTTCGGCATGGTGCTGGCGGTGCTTGCGTGTGTATCCGTGGGCGCTGCGATGGTGTTCCCGGGCGAAGCGTTTGATCCCGCCGCCACGCTCGCTGCCGTCGATGAAGAGCGTTGCACCGCATTGCACGGTGTACCGACGATGTTTATCTCGGAACTCGATCTCCCGAACTTCGATAAGTACGACCTGAGCCGTTTGCGTACCGGGATCATGGCGGGTTCGCCGTGCCCGATCGAAACGATGAAAAAGGTCGTCTCGCGGATGCATCTGCGCGAAGTCACGATCGCATACGGAATGACCGAGACGAGCCCGGTGTCGTTTCAAAGCTCGACCACCGATCCCCTCGATAAACGCACGACGACTGTCGGTCAGATCCAGCCTCATCTGGAGGTGAAGCTGGTTGATCCGATGGGCGAAATCGTCCCGGTTGGTGAGACCGGCGAACTCTGCACGCGCGGTTATTCAGTAATGAAAGGATATTGGGGCGACGAAGAAAAAACGCGCGAAGCGATTATCGATGGCTGGATGCATACCGGCGATCTCGCCACCCTCGACGCCGAGGGATATTGCAATATCGTCGGACGATTAAAGGATATGTTGATTCGCGGTGGCGAAAACATTTATCCGCGGGAGATTGAAGAATTCCTGTTCCGGCACCCGAAGATTCAATCAGCCCAGGTATTCGGTGTTCCAGATAGTAAATACGGCGAGGAAGTATGCGCGTGGATTGTTCTGCGCCAGGGAGAGTACGCGACGACAGAAGACATTCGCGAGTTTTGCCAAGGACAGATAGCGCACTACAAGATTCCGAAGCATATCCGCTTTGTCGATGAGTTGCCGATGACGGTCACCGGCAAGGTCCAGAAGTTCATCATGCGAGCAAAGATGATCGAGGAACTGAAGCTATCGGAAGCTAAAACCGCGTAATTACTGGTAAGTTCAACATATCCACAACTAAAAATGGCCGCCGGAATAATCTCGGCGGCCATTTAAGTTGTTACGCAAACGTTTGTACAGGACAAAAAAAAGCGGGCCTGGAGCCCGCTAAAAACCACACGCTACGGGGTTAGCGCGAGGAGACCAAGGGTGGGACCGGCCGATATGATTTCATCAGCCAACGACCCCAACAAACATGTCCCTGAAGCTGGGATTCGGCACTATGCCGACCATCGAATGCAACTCAACGTTGTAATTCACCAACGCTGCACTCGATCACATCCGTGTTGAGACCGTTGAAGTGATTGTGGGCGAATAATCCGGGTGTCACCGTAACAAAGTGTTTCAGGTTGTAACCCCTGACGAACGAGGTTCGGCGATTAATCTGTCCAAATTTTGTCGATTATGGTGATTTACAAGTCGATATTTCGGCGCGTTTTAGAAATGCTTGCGCAGCCAAGCGCGATATGTAGATTTTAAGGACAATCAAAATCCGTCGCCGACCGGGCGGCGAATTGCACTGGAGACAAGCGCATGACCATCGACGCAGACCTTCTCGCCTATTACGCCAAGGTTGCGGCAGCGTTCCCCGAACAGCCGGCAGATGCCGATCCCTTAGCCATTCGACGCCAATTCCAGAATGTCGCGCGTGAGTTTGCGGCGCCGCGCCCGCTGGGAGTGGATGTTGAAGACACAGCCTTGCCGCTTGACGGACGTACGCTGCGGGCGCGGGTTTACCGGCCGGCAGGGGCCAGGAAGCCGTTGCCTCTCGTGGTCTATTTTCATGGCGGCGGGTGGGTGGTCGGCGACCTGGAGACGCACGACCTGATGATCGCGCGATTCGCGCTGGATTCGCATTGCGCGGTCGTGAGCGTGGATTACCGGATGGCGCCGGAGCATCCGTTCCCCGCGCCCGTTGACGACGCGCTCGATGCGCTGCTGTGGCTCGCCGAGCATCGTTCGCGTCTGGGCTTTGCGACCAGCCGGCTGGGCGTGGCCGGCGACAGCGCGGGCGCCCATCTCGCGGCCGTGACTGCGCGTGCTGCGAACGATCGCGTAGCCGGCCTGGTCACGGCGCAACTGCTGATCTATCCGGTGGCGCGCTGCCGTTTTGAGGGCGGCAGCTTTACGGCGAATGCGGAAGGGCCGGGCTTGACCACCGAGGAAATGCGCTTTTACTGGGCTCAATTCCTGACTGCCGAACCGCCCGCCGATGACGATGTGCGTGCTTTCCCGCTGGCGCAGTCCTGCGATCGTACGCCGGCGCGGGCGTTGATCGTTGCCGCAGCCTACGATCCGCTCTACGACGACGCCCACGAATTTGCGCGTTTCTTGGAAGCGAATGGCGGGCGCGCCGAGGTAATTGACGCACACGACATGACGCATGGCTTTGGCCGGATCCAGGCGCATTCAAAAGCGGCTGCGGCCTGGATGAAAAAAACGTCGGAACGCTTCGGTGAATTGTTACACGCAGTGCGTTGACTTTTCGATATCGACCGACATCAGCTTACGTATAAATTACGAATAGTTGTCAATCTGCTGAATTCGAAGCGTTCACTAGCCGATGCGCGCAAAAGGCGGCCCGACCGGGCCGCCTTCGCCCCCTATTTCAGCCATTTATCGAGAACTGCCTGGAACTCGCCTGTCGAGCGCGATAGGTGCAGCCATTGATCGACATATTGCTGGAACACCCCATCTCCGCGCGGCAGCAAATACGCTTTTTCTCCAAACTGGAACGGCTTGTCCGGATGGACCGAACACAAGCCGGGATTCAGCTTTTGCTGAAGTAGTGTTTCGGAGGCGTCGGTAACCATCACGTCGGCCTGACCGTCGAGGATTTGCTTGAAGATGGTCACGTTATCGGGGTATTCGATCAGTTGCGAGTGCGTGAAGAACTGCTTCGCAAACTTCTCGTTCGTACCGCCCGGATTGACGATGGTGCGTACGCCCGGTTGATCGATTTGCGCGACGGTCTGGTATTTATCGACGTCGGCGCAGCGGACGATCGGTGTCTTGCCGTCGACCATGTACGGCTCGGTGAAGAACGCGCGTTTCTGGCGTTCGAGCGAGGTCGACACCCCGCCGACCGCAATATCACACTTCGCGACGAAATCGTTCATCAGGTTCGACCACGATGTCTTGATGAACTCGGCTTTGACGTTCATCGACTGGGCGAGGTTTTGCGCGGCATCGATGTCGATGCCTTCGAACTGGCCGTCCGGCCTCAGGAACGAGTACGGCTTGTAGTCGCCTGTTGTGCAAACGCGCAGCGTGCCGCGGGCGAGGATTTCGTCGAGTCTCGATGGAGCGGCCGCTGTGCTGGCAGGTTGCGTCGCGCCGGGAGCGGCGATGATGCTGCCGCCTTGTACGGTTTGCGCCTGCGCGCCGATGGCGAAGCCGAGCAGCAGCGCGCAAGCGCCCGTGCGAAAGACACCGCGAAGCAACGTGCAACCAGAGGCAAGAACTTTCATCGACACTCCTGGAAAGATTATTTCAGCCGCCGATGATATCGAAGCGGGGCGTCAATGGCACCCGGAATAAAAGCGTTGGCGGGGGCGCATCGACCCCGGCTCCGAACCCCGGCCGCTGCCCGAAAATCCCTGGCTCGCGAGTACGAACGCAAACCCCCGTCCGGTAGAATGCCCCTTTGCCCTACGCTCCAATCCCCGTGCCTTCCACACTCCTGAACGACACTTTCCTGCGCGCGCTGCAGCGCCAGCCCACGGATTACACGCCGATCTGGCTGATGCGTCAGGCGGGCCGCTACCTGCCCGAGTACAACGCCACGCGTTCGCGCGCCGGCAGCTTTCTCGGGCTCGCAACCAATCCCGACTACGCTACGGAAGTCACGCTTCAGCCGCTGGAACGCTTTCCTCTCGATGCCGCCATCCTGTTCTCGGACATCCTGACCATCCCCGACGCCATGGGCCTCGGCCTGAATTTCGTCCAGGGCGAAGGTCCCCGATTCGAGCGCACGGTCCGCACGGAAGAGGACGTCGCCAAGCTGCACGTGCCGGATATTGACGCCACGCTGCGCTATGTGACCGACGCGGTATCGCAAATTCGCCGCGCGCTAACCGACGCGCAAGGCCGTCAGAAAGTGCCGCTGATCGGCTTCTCGGGCAGCCCGTGGACGCTCGCGTGCTACATGGTCGAAGGTGGCGGCTCGCCCGATCACCATACGGTCAAGGCCATGGCTTACACACGGCCGGACCTGATGCATCGGATCCTCGATATCAACGCGCAGGCGGTCGTCGCTTATCTGAACGCGCAGATCGAAGCGGGCGCGCAAGCCGTGATGATCTTCGATACCTGGGGCGGTGCGCTGGCCGACGGCGCGTATCAACGCTTCTCGCTCGACTACATCGCGAAGGTGGTCGCGGGATTGAAGCGCGAACACGACGGCGTCAAGGTGCCGGTCATCACGTTCACGAAGGGCGGCGGCTTGTGGCTGGAACAGATCGCGGCAATCGGCGTGGACGCGGTCGGCCTCGACTGGACCGTGAACCTGCGGCAAGCGCGCGAAAAAGTGGGCGATCGGGTGGCGCTCCAGGGCAACATCGATCCGGCGGTGCTTTTTGCGTCGCCGGCCGTGATTCGTACCGAAGCGCGCGCCGTGCTCGACAGCTTCGGCAATTTCCCCGGCCATGTCTTCAACCTCGGCCACGGCATTTCGCAGTTCACGCGTCCGGAGAACGTGGCGGAACTGGTCGATGAAGTGCATCGTCACAGCCGCGCCATTCGCGCAAAGAACTGACGTTTGGTCAAAAAAGATTGCTGCGCTGCGTCATGAAAAGCTTACGTCAAACGTTTCCGTGGTCAGACAAAAGTGCCTCGAAATGCCCGCAGCTTGGCCCTTCGGCCAATGTCAAGAGTTGACTTATGCACATTTTGTTCGTTGCGGCGCGCCATGTTCAAATCAGACCTAAGCGCTATTCAGAAGGCATGTTGTGTGTCCTCAAATACATGATTAATAAGAGAAATTTGAGAGCAACCCGAAATGTGGGCTACCGCACACAACGAGCGAGATCGCCACTTTTTGTCCCTGTCAATCAAAGTTCTCAACAAAGTTATCCACAGGCCTGTGGAAAGCTTCGAAATCTCAAAATTAATCCACGGCTTAGCGGCGATTGTGATGTTTTACTTTAACTCTGTCCCGCGCAGCCGCATGTTCAGGTGGAACGGCAGCGCAGGCGTGGCTTGCGGTGGGTGCGTCAATTGAGCGTCTTCGTCCGGGTCGCGCTGGACCATCCTCTGCCGACGCTTTTCGACTATCGATACGATCTGGCTGCCATCCCGCTACCCGGCATGCTGGTACGAATTCCATTCGGAAGACGCGATGCGGTCGGCCTGATTTGCGAGGTCACGGACCACACCGACGTGCCGCCGGACAAGTTGCGCGACGTGGCCGCGATTTGCAGCACGCTCGCGCCACTCGCCGATGAATGGCGCGCGCTGACGCTGTTTGCGGCCGAGTATTACCAGCGAGGTCTGGGCGAAGTGGCGTTGCCCGCGCTGCCGCAGGTTTTGCGCGACGCCTCGCGCTGGGCGAAATTGCTGGCGCCGGAGGAGCGGTATCGGCTGATGCCGGACGGGCGCGCGAGTTTGCCCGATGCGTTGCCGCCACGCGCCACCGCGCTGCGCCGTCTCGCCGATGCCCTCGCCGCCCATCCCACGTTGCCCGCCGTTGAGGCGCGCGCGCTGCATCCGAAGGCGCGTGCGACGCTCGATGAATGGCAAACGCGTGGATGGATCGCGCTGGAAACCGGCGATACGCCGGAGCAGGACATCGCGCTCGCGCCCGCGGTAGAAAAGGCCGCGCTGCACGCACACGACGCGCTGTTGCCGCAATTGACCGCCGAGCAATCCGATGCCGTCGAGGCGATAACCGGCGCGGAAGGTTTCGCCGCGTTCCTGCTGCACGGCGTGACGGGCAGCGGCAAAACCGAGGTCTATCTCCACGCTCTGGCCGACTTGCTCGGTTCGCGACCCGACGCGCAAGCGCTCGTGCTCGTCCCGGAAATCAATCTCACGCCGCAGTTCGAAGCTGCGTTCCGCACGCGTTTCGCCGCGCTGCCGGAGGGCGCCATCGTAACGATGCATAGCGGGCTGGCCGAAGGAGAGCGCGCCCGAAACTGGCTCGCGGCGCACACGGGCCGTGCGCGGCTCGTACTGGGGACGCGGCTGGCGATCCTGGCGTCGTTGCCGAAGCTGGCGCTGATTGTGGTCGATGAAGAACACGATCCCGCTTACAAGCAGCAGGAAGGCTTGCGCTATTCGGCGCGTGATCTGGCGGTTTATCGGGCGAACAAACTGGAGATTCCGGTGGTGCTCGGGTCGGCGACGCCATCGCTGGAAAGCTGGTGGCAAGCAGAGCAGGGCCGATACACCAAGCTCACGCTCACTCGCCGAGCCGTGGCGACGGCGGTTTTGCCGAGCGTCCGGCTGATCGACCTGGAAGAGGAGCGGCAGCGCGGACGGGCGTCGGTGGAGGGATTGTCGGGACCGCTCATCGCCGCGATGAAAATGCGCCTCGAACGCGGCGAGCAAAGCCTCGTATTCCTCAACCGGCGCGGTTACGCCCCCATCCTTTCGTGTGACGCCTGCGGCTGGGTCGCCGGCTGTCCGCGATGCAGCGCGTATGTCGTGCTTCATAAACCCGAGCGCGCGTTGCGTTGCCACCATTGCGGCTGGGAATCGCGGATTCCCAAGTCCTGCCCGGACTGCGGCAACGTGGATATCGCGCCGATGGGCCGCGGCACGCAGCGCGTGGAAGAAACGCTCTCGACGGCTGTGCCCGGGGCGAGGGTGTTACGTATCGATGCCGACAGCACGCGGCGCAAGGGCAGCGCACAAGCGCTTTTCTCCGATGTCCACGCCGGCGAGGTCGATATCCTCGTCGGCACGCAGATGATCGCAAAGGGTCACGACTTTCAGCGCGTGACGCTGGTTGGCGTGCTCAACGCCGACACGGCGCTTTTTTCCCACGATTTCCGGGCAAGCGAGCGGCTTTTCGCCCAGTTGATGCAGGTTAGCGGACGGGCGGGGCGCGCCGGCTTGCCGGGCGAAGTGATGATCCAGACGCGCTATGCGCGGCACGCGCTTTATCACGCGCTGGCCCGGCATGATTACGTTGGATTCGCCAATTCCACGCTGGCCGAGCGCCGCGACGCGCATTTACCGCCGTTCGTCTACCAAGCGATGCTTCGTGCCGAAGGGCGCACGCTCGAGACCGCGCTGGACTTTCTGGCGGCTGCGGCAGCGGAATTTGCCGCGCTGGCGGGTGCCGAACGCGTGACCGTCTACGACGCGGTGCCGTTGACTATCGTGAAGGTGTTTAACGTGCACCGCGCGCAGTTGTTGCTGGAGTGTGCGTCGCGGGCCGTGTTGCAGAATGCGTTGCGGGCCTGGCAGCCGGCATTACGCAGTCTCAAGATAAAAGGCGTGATCCGATGGAACGTCGAAGTCGATCCGCTGGATATTTGAGCGCGCTTTTAGCTATTGCCGCGGTCCGAGCTTCGCACGCGCGCAACCGTCAGGCCGCCGACGGTCATGTCATTCCCATTGTCGCGGCTGTCATCTTCCGGACGCTCGACGTGCGGATGCGCGCCGCGAATGAAAAACACCACACACAGCGCAGTCAACGCCCAAATACTGCAAAAAATCATCCAGGTGCTCATGTCATCTTCTCCCCGAAACCGCGCGGCTGAATTGTAAGACGGCCCGCAGAGTTTCATCGCTGATTTGGCCGTACCAGTTCTTATCGGCAGCAGGCAGCGATTAATTAGGGGTGACCCCAAAATATTTGTCAGACAAGAAATCCTAGAGCACGCCCAGCCCAAACCGCCATCCACAATTACCCCTAATGCCTTGTTCTCAAAGGATTTTTGAAGGGTGCAACCCATCTTGAAATGTAGGTTGCACCTTTTTTAAGAGCGGGTTACGATTCGGCCACTTTTCAAGCTATCGCCGGTTCCGATTCCGGCAAGGACGGATATATGGCTAGCACCACCCTGGGCGTTAAAGTCGACGATCTGCTGCGCACCCGCCTGAGAGACGCCGCCACGCGGCTCGAGCGCACGCCGCACTGGCTCATCAAGCAAGCCATCTTCGCGTACCTCGAGCGCATCGAACATGGACAGTTGCCACCGGAACTGTCCGGTGCAATCGGTTCGGGCGATACGCTGGAATCCTCCGCGCACGCCGACGCTGAAGAAGACGGCGCGCCGCATCCCTTCCTCGATTTCGCCCAGAACGTGCAACCGCAATCCGTGTTGCGCGCCGCGATCACCGCTGCGTACCGGCGTCCGGAGCCGGAATGCGTGCCGTTTTTGATCGGTCAGGCGCGGCTGTCGGCCGGGGTTGCCGCCGAGACGAACGCCATGGCGACGAAGCTCGTTGAAGCGTTGCGCAAGAAGCAAACGGGCGGCGGTGTCGAAGGGCTGATCCACGAGTTTTCGCTGTCCAGCCAGGAAGGCGTCGCGCTGATGTGTCTCGCGGAAGCCTTGCTGCGCATTCCCGATCGCGCCACGCGTGACGCGCTGATACGCGACAAGGTCAGCAAGGGCGACTGGCGCTCGCACATGGGCCAGGCGCCGTCGCTGTTCGTGAACGCGGCGACGTGGGGCCTGATGATCACCGGCAAGCTGGTGACGACGAATAGCGAAGCGGGGTTGTCATCGGCGTTGACGCGCCTGATTGGCCGTGGCGGTGAACCGCTGATCCGCAAGGGCGTCGATATGGCCATGCGCCTGATGGGCGAGCAATTCGTCACGGGCGAGACGATTTCGGAAGCGCTGGCAAACAGCCGCAAGTTTGAAGCGCGTGGTTTCCGCTATTCCTACGACATGCTCGGCGAAGCCGCGACGACCGAAGAGGACGCGGTTCGCTATTACGCATCGTACGAACAGGCGATTCACGCGATCGGCAAGGCCGCCGGATCGCGCGGCATTTACGAAGGCCCGGGAATTTCCATCAAGTTGTCCGCGCTGCATCCGCGTTACTCGCGCTCGCAGCAGGAACGAACGATGAACGAGTTGCTGCCGCGCGTGAAAGCGCTGGCGTTGCTCGCGCGTCGTTACGACATTGGCTTGAACATCGATGCGGAAGAAGCCGACCGGCTGGAAATTTCGCTCGATCTGCTCGAAGCGCTGTGCTTCGATCCGGAACTGGCGGGCTGGAACGGCATCGGATTCGTGGTGCAGGCTTATCAAAAGCGCTGCCCGTTCGTTATCGATTATTTGATCGATCTGGCGCGACGCAGCCGTCATCGGATCATGGTTCGGCTGGTGAAAGGCGCTTACTGGGATTCGGAAATCAAGCGGGCACAAGTGGATGGTCTCGAAGGTTATCCGGTCTATACGCGCAAGATTTATACGGACATCTCGTACGTGGCCTGCGCGAAGAAACTGCTCGGCGCGCCCGATGCCGTCTATCCGCAATTCGCCACGCACAATGCGTTCACGCTGTCGGCGATCTATCATCTCGCCGGGGGGAATTATTACCCCGGTCAGTACGAGTTCCAGTGCCTGCACGGCATGGGTGAGCCGCTGTACGAAGAAGTCACCGGACGCGACAAACTCAACCGCCCGTGTCGCGTATATGCGCCGGTCGGCACGCACGAAACGCTGCTCGCGTATCTCGTGCGGCGCTTGCTCGAGAACGGCGCGAATACGTCGTTCGTGAACCGTATCGCCGATAAAACGATCCCGGTCAGTGATCTCGTGCAAGACCCTATCGATGAAGCGTCCAAGCTCACGCCGCTCGGTTTGCCGCACGCGAAAATCGCGCTGCCGCGTCAGTTGTTCGGCAGCGAGCGCCTCAATTCGATGGGCTTCGATCTGTCGAATGAGCATCGGCTGGCGTCGTTGTCGTCGGCGTTGCTCGCGAGCGCGAATCATCCGTGGCGCGCGGCTCCGATGCTCGAAGCTGCTGACGTCGTGGACGGCGTCGCACGCGATGTTCGCAATCCTGCCGATCTGCGCGATCTGGTCGGAACGGTGGTCGAGGCGACATCGGAGCAAGTGGCATTGGCTCTGAACAACGCCGTCGCCGCCGCGCCGATCTGGCAATCGACGCCCGTCGATGAACGCGCCGATTGCCTCGCTCGCGCAGCCGATCTGCTCGAAGCGCAGATGCATACTCTGATGGGTCTCGTCGTGCGCGAAGCGGGTAAATCGTTGGCGAATGCGGTGTCGGAGATTCGTGAGGCTATCGATTTCCTCCGTTATTACTCGGCGCAGATCCGCAGCGAGTTTTCCAACGATACGCACCGTCCGCTCGGCCCCGTGGTGTGCATCAGCCCGTGGAACTTCCCGCTCGCGATCTTCATGGGACAGGTCGCGGCTGCACTCGCTGCCGGCAATACGGTGCTCGCGAAGCCGGCCGAACAAACGCCGTTGATTGCAGCGCAAGCCGTGCGCATTCTGCGTGAATCCGGTGTACCAGCGGGCGCGGTGCAACTGCTGCCGGGCAATGGCGAAACAGTGGGCGCTGCATTGGTCGCCGATCCGCGCACACGCGCCGTGATGTTCACCGGTTCGACGGAAGTCGCACGCCTGATCAACAAGACGCTGTCCGAACGCCTCGACCCCGATGGCCGGCCGATTCCGCTGATCGCGGAGACGGGCGGACAGAACTCGATGATCGTCGATTCGTCGGCGCTGGCTGAGCAGGTGGTCGCGGACGTGCTGCAATCGTCCTTCGATTCCGCCGGCCAACGCTGTTCGGCGCTGCGCGTGTTGTGCCTGCAGGACGACGTCGCGGACCGCACGCTCGAAATGCTCACCGGCGCGATGCAGCAACTCGCGATGGGCAACCCCGACCGCCTCTCCACCGACGTCGGCCCCGTGATCGATGCCGAAGCGAAGCAAAGCATCGACGCGCACGTCGCGGCGATGCGCGAGAAGGGCCGCAACGTCGTGCAATTGCCCATGCCCGATGGCTGCGCACAAGGCACGTTCGTCCCGCCGACGCTGATCGAACTGGATTCCATCGATGAACTGAAGCGCGAGGTCTTCGGCCCGGTACTTCACGTAGTGCGGTATCGCCGGGCGCATCTTGATAAACTGCTCGACCAAATCAAGGCGACGGGTTACGGGCTGACGCTGGGCATCCATACGCGTATCGATGAAACCATCGCGCACGTGATCAGCCGGGCGCACGTGGGCAACATCTATGTGAACCGGAACGTGATTGGTGCGGTCGTCGGCGTTCAACCGTTCGGCGGTGAGGGTTTGTCGGGCACGGGACCGAAAGCGGGCGGCGCGCTGTATTTGCAGCGGCTGCTTGCCAAACGACCCACAGGCTTGCCGAAATCGCTGGAAAGCGGGCTGATCGTGGATCAGACGGCTGGAAATGCAACGCCGGCTGCGCTGACCGCGTTGCGCGACTGGGCGATCGCGGAGCGTGATCCGCAAACGGCGGCGCGTTGCGATGGCCATTTGCAGCACGTGATGGCCGGCGCGACCGCTGTGCTCGCTGGCCCGACCGGCGAGCGCAACACGTACACGCTCGGCGCACGCGGCACGGTGCTGTGCGTGGCGTCGACCGCAAGCGGTGCTCGCGCGCAACTTGCCGCTGCGCTCGCCACGGGCAATAAAGCGCTGTTTTCCGGCGCGGCCGGTGAACAACTCGTGGCTGCGTTGCCGGCGTCGATCAAGCCGTATGCATCGACGAGCAAGAGCACGGACGCGGCCTTCGATGCGGTCCTGTTCGAAGGCGACAGCGACGAATTGATGGCGTTGGTAAAAGATGTCGCGAAACGCCCGGGACCGATCGTCTCGGTGCAGGGTGTGCCGGCGGGAGCATTCGCCAGCGACGCTCACGATGGCGAGCAGGATTACGCGCTCGAACGGTTGCTGACGGAACGCTCGGTGAGCGTGAACACGGCGGCCGCGGGCGGCAATGCGAATTTGATGACGATCGGCTGAGCTGTATTCAGCGCGGCGGGTTGGCTCAAACAAACGGCAGCAAGCACGGCGATCCCGGCACACGCTGCCACTTACATGGGAATCAGGAGAGTTTATGGATTACACGATGAAGAAGCTGGCAGCAGCAATGCTGGTCGCTGGTGTGTCGGTTGCTGCAACAGCTCAGGCTCAAACCGCTGAAGACGTGAAGGTTGGATTCGCCGGCCCGATGACCGGCGCGCAAGCGCACTACGGCAAGGATTTCCAGAACGGCGTGGTGCTCGCAGTTGAAGATTTCAACGCGACGAAGCCCGTGATCGGCGGCAAGCCGATTCGCATCGTGCTCGATTCCGCCGATGACCAGGCCGACCCGCGCACCGGCACGACCGTGGCGCAAAAGCTGGTGGATGACAACGTCAAGGGCATGCTCGGTCACTTCAACTCGGGCACGACGATCCCCGCTTCGCGCATCTACGCGAACGCCGGCATTCCCGAAATCGCGATGGCGACAGCGCCGGAATACACGACGCAAGGTTACAAGACCGCGTTCCGCATGATGACCTCGGACACGCAGCAAGGCTCGGTAGCCGGCGAGTTCGCGGTGAAGACGCTGAAGATGAAGAAGATTGCGATCGTCGATGACCGCACGGCTTATGGCCAAGGTCTCGCCGACCAGTTCGAGAAGGCCGCGAAGGCATCGGGCGGCACGATCGTGGATCGTGAATTTGCCAACGACAAGGCTGTCGACTTCAAGGCAATCCTGACCAAGCTCAAGTCGATGAACCCGGACCTCGTGTATTACGGCGGCGCCGATTCGCAAGCCGGCCCGATGGTCAAGCAGATGAAGACGCTGGGCATGCGCGCGCCGTTGATGGCGGGTGAAATGGTCAAGACCGATACGTTCCTGAAGATCGCGGGCAACGCGGCTGACGGCACGGTGGCATCGCTGGCTGGTTTGCCGCTCGATGAAATGCCGGGTGGCGCGGCTTATGTTGCGAAGTACAAGGCGCGCTTCAACGAGGACGTGCAAACGTACTCGCCGTACGCGTATGACGGCGCAATGGCCATGTTCACCGCGATGAAGACCGCGAACTCGACCGATCCGGCGAAGTACCTGCCGCTGCTCGCCAAGACCGACATGCCGGGCGTGACGTCGAAGCAGCTCGCGTATGACGCGAAGGGCGATCTGAAGAACGGCGGGATCACGCTGTACAAGGTCGTCGACGGTAAGTGGACGACGCTGCAAAGCGTGGGTGGGAAGTAAGGTTGGTTTAGCTTTTAGGTTTGGGAGCCCCGCTTGCGTTCTGCGCTGCGGGGCTTTTTTTTACGTACTACGCGCTGAAATCCTCTTCCCAGTATTCATTCTCCCGACGCGCGTCGCTACCTCGTGCTTCTTCAGTTTTCCTTAGTTCTACGCGACGAATCTTGCCTGAGATCGTCTTCGGCAATTCGTAAAACTCGATGCGTCGAATGCGCTTGTACGCGGCCAGTTTCTGCGCGGCGAACTTGAGGATTTCACCTGCGGTTTCCTTTGTCGGTTCATAGCCCTTGCGCAACGCGACGAACGCTTTCGGCACCGATAACCGCAGCGGATCCGGACTCGGCACAATGGCCGCTTCGCCCACTGCGGGATGCTCGATCAGCACGCTTTCCAGCTCGAACGGACTGATACGGTAATCCGCTGCCTTGAAGACATCGTCGGCGCGGCCTACGTAGGTGAAGTAACCGTCGTCGTCGATCGAGGCCACATCGCCCGTACGATAATGACCGCTGCGCATGGCGTCCTGCGTCTTAGCCGGATCGTCCACGTAACCGTCCATCAAACCCAGCGGCTTGGGGTCGAGGATCAGCGCGAGTTCACCTTCCTTCGCGGGGTTATCGTCCTGATCGAGCAGCGTGATGCGGTAGCCGGGGAGTGGCCTGCCCATCGATCCCGGCTTCATTGGTTGGCCCGGTGAATTTGCGATCTCCGCCGTGGTTTCGGTCTGGCCGAAACCATCGCGTAACGTGAGGTTCCAGGCCTTTTTCACGCGCTCGATAATCTCAGGATTCAACGGCTCGCCCGCGCCCACGACTTCACGCAAGTGCACCTTATACGCCGATAAATCTTCCTGGATCATCATGCGCCAGACGGTCGGCGGCGCGCACAGCGTGGTGATCTGGTGTTCGACGAGCGCCTCCAGCGTAGCCTTTGCGCTGAAGCGCGACGTGTTGTGGATGAACACGGTCGCGCCCGCGTTCCACGGGGCGAAAACGCAACTCCACGCGTGTTTTGCCCACCCGGGCGAGCTGATGTTGAGATGGACATCCCCGGGCTTCAAACCGATCCAGTACATCGTCGATAGATGCCCCACCGGATAACTCTGATGGCTGTGCAGCACGAGCTTCGGACGACTCGTTGTGCCGCTCGTGAAATAGAGCAGCAGCGGATCGGTTGCGAGGGTCCTGCCTTCGGGCTCGAACGACGGGCTTTCGTTGAACGCATCGGCGAAGTTCAGCCAGCCTTCGGGCAATGCGGCGCTCTGCGGGATCGCTACGGCAATGCGGGTTTTGTCTTTATCGATGGCATCGAACTTCGCGGTTTCGCTCGATGCCACGATCACATGCTTCACTTCACCGCGCGCCATGCGGTCGGCTATGTCGGCGGGCGTCAGCAACATGGTCGCCGGAATGGTGACGGCGCCGAGTTTCATAGCGGCGAGCATGGTTTCCCAGAGCGCCGGCTGGTTCGGCAGCATCAGCAGGATACGGTCGCCTCGCTGGACGCCTTGCTGCTTCAACCAGTTTGCCAACTGATTCGATCTCGCCGATAGCTCCGCAAACGAGAGCTTCGTTTCGTCGCCGTTCTCCTCGACTATCCACAGCGCCGGCGCAAGATTGCTGCGTGCGTATTCATCGAACCAGTCGAGCGCCCAGTTGAACTCTGTCAGTTCGGGCCACGCGAAGTCTTTGTACGCGGTGTCGTAGTCGTCGCGATGACGTAGCAGAAAGTCTCTTGCCTGCAGGAATGCTTGCGATGCCATGGTCTTGCGTCTCCTGGGTTTTGTTCGTTTATGCGTGAGCCTTGAATGGGCTCTTTCGCTCGCGGGTTCTTGTAAAACCCGCGTGTGCACCTTGGTTCGTGGCTGCAGTTTACTTCTGCCGCAACTTCTCCCCTTGCTGCCTCACCTGGTCCAACGTTGCCGCCGGGGTGCTCGCATCTTGCGGAATCCTGATTTCTATCACCGATGGCAATCCCGTTTTCACCGCCCGCTCGAATGCGGGCATGAATTGGGCGGTCGATTCGACGAGTTCGCCATGCGCTCCAAATGCGCGCGCGTAGGCCGCGAAGTCGGGGTTCGTCAACGCCGTGCCATGTACGCGGTTCGGATAGTGGCGTTCCTGATGCATACGGATCGTGCCGTATTGCTGGTTGTTCACCACCACGAAAATCACCGCGAGCCGGTACTGCATTGCCGTAGCCAGTTCCTGGCTCGACATCATGAAACATCCATCGCCTGCAAATGCCACCACGACCCGATCTGGATACAGCGACTTCGCCGCGATCGCTGCGGGTACGCCATAACCCATCGCGCCGCTTGTCGGTGCAACCTGCGACCGGAAATGCCGATACGCATAGTGCCGATGCAACCAGGTCGCGTAATTCCCGGCCCCATTCGTCACGATGGCATCAGCGGGAAGGTGTTCGCTGAGTTGCTCCATGATCTCGCCAAGCTGGACATCGCCGAGCATGGGACGCGGCTTGCGCCATGCGAGATAGGCGTCATGCGCTTCTTCAATGGCGCCGCTCCATGGAATGGCTGCGGGCGGTTTGAGCGCCACCAACGCCGCGACCATCTCTGGCATGCCCGAAACAATCGGCAGATCGGCTGAATACACGCGTCCCAGTTCTTCCGCGCCCTGGTGCACGTGGATCAGCGTTTGTTTCGTCTTGGGGATATCGAGCAATGTGTAGCCGCCGGTTGTCGACTCGCCCATGCGCGGGCCTAACACCAGCAGCAAGTCGGCATCGCGAATGCGGGCGGCGAGGGCGGGATTGATCCCGAGGCCGACATCGCCGGCGTAGTTCGGGTGGTTGTTGTCCAGCGTGTCCTGAAAGCGGAATGCGCAGCCGACGGGCAACTGCCACGCCTCTACGAAACGCGCGAAATCTTCCGTGGCTTCGGCCGTCCAGCCGCTACCGCCAGCGATCACAAAAGGTTTCTTCGATGCCGCGAGCATCGCGTTCAACCGTGCAATCTGCGCGGGCGCCGGCGAGGCCGCCACACGTTGATAACGCGGTGCGCCCGGCACGGCTTCGCATGCGTCGCTGAGCACGTCTTCCGGCAACGCGAGCACGACCGGGCCTGGCCGGCCAGAGGTTGCAATGTGAAATGCATGGCTCAGATATTCGGGGATACGGCGCGGATCATCGATTTGCGCGACCCACTTCGCCATTTGCCCGAACATGCGCCGGTAGTCGATTTCTTGGAACGCCTCGCGGTCCATGTGTTCGCGTGCGCACTGGCCGATGAGCAGGATCATCGGCGTGGAATCCTGGAATGCCGTGTGGACGCCGATCGATGCGTGCGTCGCGCCCGGGCCGCGCGTAACAAGCGCCACGCCGGGGCGGCCAGTCAGTTTGCCTACCGCTTCGGCCATGTTTGCCGCTGCCGCTTCGTGGCGGCAAACGATGGTCTGGATGCGGCTGGTTTCATCGCGGAGGGAATCCAGGATGGCGAGGAAGCTTTCGCCGGGAACGCAGAAGACGCGTTCGACGCCGTGAGTGAGCAGTGCATCGACGACCAGGCGTGCGCCCGTGGTCGGGACGGAGTTGGAGGACGGGACAGCAGATGTCATGCGATGAAATCTCCCAGAAGGTTTCGCGCCAGCCGCAATGGGCAGGGGATTTCATAGCTTACGCTCGCGCGGGGCGGGGGCGCTAGGGAGGGGTTTTGCTGGGTGGCGTAGAGCAAACCAGCGCCACTATCGAATCGCGACTGGCCGTACGTGCTGCTGCTCCTTAGTGATGAGCCTGCTAGAGCTCAACGGTAGTGCGTTAGCCGATTGGCTAGTTACGCCGTTGCGCACGAATCGGTACCTTGCTGATTAGCGGACAAATCGAGAAATGACGAAAATTATGTATAGCACTAAGTGCTATACTTCACGAAGAAAGACAAGGTGAGAAATGCGGGTTTTTAAGACTAAGTGGTTTGCGCGCTGGGCCAATAAGGAGGGCGTGGCCGATGCGGCGCTGCTAGCTGCTGTCGAGGAAATGGGCCGGGGTCTGATTGATGCGAATTTGGGCGGCCACGTGTTCAAGAAACGAGTCGGTATCGACGGACGGGGCAAGCGCGGTGGTTTGCGCACGCTTCTGGCGTTTCGGATAGGTGAGCGGGCCTTCTTCGTTTTCGGGTTTGCAAAGAACGAGCGGGCCAATGTGAGCGACAAGGGGCTGGTTGCATTAAAGCTGCTCGGGTCGCAGTTGTTGGGCTATGACGCGCGCACGCTTTCTCAAGCTCTGCGTACGGGCGAGTTACATGAGGTACAAAGCGATGAGTGACAAACTGTTGAAGGCGCTGCACGAAACGGCGCAGGGGCTACACCGGGCTGGAACGATGGACGCAGTGACGTTGCGGGAGTTCGATGCGCTCTGCTTGCCGCCGATCAAGGACTATAGCGCGGCGCAGATCAAGCGGCTGCGCCAGCGCAGCAAGGCAAGTCAGGCGGTGTTTGCGGCGTGCCTGAACACCAGCGCATCGACCGTGCAGAAATGGGAACAGGGCCAGAAGCGCCCGAATGGCCCGTCGCTGAAATTGCTCGATCTGGTTGACCGTAAAGGCTTGGAAGCGATGTTTTAAGGCCTCCGAAGGAGATCATTTCAACCTCAGCACTCGACAATATTCACCGCCAACCCACCCCGCGACGTTTCCTTGTATTTGGTCTTCATATCGGCGCCGGTTTGCATCATCGTCTTGATGACGGAATCGAGCGATACGTAATGACTGCCATCGCCTCGCATTGCCATGCGCGCGGCATTCACCGCTTTCATCGAACCCATCGCATTACGTTCGATGCACGGGATCTGCACCATCCCGCCAACCGGATCGCAAGTCAGCCCGAGGTTATGTTCCATCCCGATCTCGGCAGCGTTCTCAACCTGCGCCGGCGTCCCGCCCATGACCGCCGCCAACCCTGCCGCCGCCATCGAACACGCGACGCCCACTTCTCCCTGACACCCAACCTCGGCGCCCGATATAGAAGCGTTCATCTTGTACAAAATCCCGATCGCCGCCGCCGTCAGCAAAAAGTCGATCACGCCCTGTGCATTCGATCCCGGTAAGAACCGGTCGTAGTAATGCAGCACCGCTGGAATTATCCCCGCCGCGCCGTTGGTCGGCGCCGTCACCACGCGCCCGCCCACCGCGTTTTCCTCGTTCACCGCAATGGCATACAAATTGATCCAGTCGATCATGGAAAGCGGATCGCGCAACGCCTGTTCGGGTTTGTCGACCAGCGCTCGATACAACACCGGCGCGCGCCGTTTAACCTGAAACGGACCGGGCAGGCAGCCATCGGCGTCGGGGTTATCAATACCGCAACCGCGCTTCACGCACGACTGCATCACTTCCCAAATGCGCAGCAAGCCCGAACGGATCTCGTCTTCGCTACGCCACGTACGCTCGTTGTCCCACATCAATTGCGCCACGGATTTGCCCGTTTCACGGCACAACGCCAGCAATTCATCGCCGGAGTGGAACGCGTACGGCAACTGTTCTATTGCGGTCAACACCTTCACATTCGATGCCCCCGCCGTCACCACAAAACCGCCGCCCACCGAGAGATAGGTCGAGTCGCGCAATGACACACCGTTGGCATCGAAGGCGTGGAGTTTCATGCCGTTCGGATGCTCAGCCAGCGCCTGCCGCAGAAACACGATGTGTTCCTTCAGCACAAACGGAATCTCGTGACGCCCCAACAGCGGCAGCTTTTTCGTCGCGCGCACGGTCTCGAGACGCGTGCTGATCGTCCCCGCATCGACCGTATCCGGGGCGTCGCCCATCAAGCCGAGCATGACGCCGCGATCCGTACCGTGACCTTTGCCGGTCGCGCCGAGCGAGCCGTACAACTCGCATTTCACCGTAGCCGTGGCGTCCAGCAGACCATCGCGTTCGAGCCCTTGCACGAACATCAGGGCGGCGCGCATCGGCCCGACCGTATGCGAACTCGACGGACCGATGCCGATTTTGAAAAGATCGAAAACGCTGACTGCCATGACTGCTCCTGCAAAGGTCGTGCTAAAAAATCAGCGCGCCGGCAACGGCAAACAAACCGCGAGCCAGGCCGGCGGCGTGGGCGCCAGGCGCAGCGCAATGGGCGTGTAGCGCCCGTCGAGCCGCGCCGATAGGTGAAACAATTCGGCCGCGTGCTTCGGCTCCCACGTGCCCGAATAACCGGGCAGACCGGCCTCGCGGCGGGTGGCATCGAAGGGCACGCTCGAATGAACAAATTCCTCGTGGGTGCGCGTGCCGAGTGCGTACGGCGTGAGCCAGTTCAACGCGGCGGCGAGCGTCGCGCCCGACGGCGCACGCTCGCTCAGCCAATTGCGGTTATGACGGCGCGCAGCCAGCGCGGCCGTCACAAGCGGCTGCAGATCGTAAGTGACGTAATGCAGCGCATCGCGCTCGCCGAAATCGACCGTCGAGCCGTCCGGCGCAATGTTGTCTCCAATATGCTCCACATACAGACGCTGCGCCGCGTTAATCAGCTTGCGGTCATCAATCGTGAACGCGCCCATAGAAATCAACTTGATCCGGTGACTCTGCCAGTTGTTGCGATACGTGCCCGTCAGCGGCCGCTTTTGCTTGTCGATATCCGCGATATACCCCGTCACCATCTTCGTGATGAACGCGTTCGCCGCATTGCGCGTTTTCACCGGCAATGCACTCGCGGTCAGGTCATACGCGAGGATCAGCGACTCGAAATTCGTTTCATCGATAGGATTGAAACTCGGCTGATACGTCGTGACCCATGCGAATAAAAACCGGTCGACGAGACGCAAATACGCTTCGTTGCCGGTCGCGCGCCACGCCAGCGCGGCGTCGCGCATCAATCCCAGATCCTTCTCCGCTTCTTCGCTTTCGTCACGAATACCCTGGTGCGGCAACGTGCCTTCCGTATGCAGCGTCGCCCGCGCTTTCGGCTGGTCGTTCAGCCGCGACTGCACCATTTGCACCAGTGCTTTCACGCCCGGATCGGCGTTCGTGCGCTCACTGTTCTGCATCGCGGGCGCGGCGCAAAAATTCATTGCGGCAAACGCGCTCTGCGTAGTCAAAGCCGTTGCTGCAAGGGCCGCGATCATCGCCGGAACACGCCACGCTTTACTCACCACTCGCACCTGTCGCGCCATGCAAAACTCCCTGATTGGCTTGGTTCGGGAGAGATGGTATCTGGTGTTGCGTGACTCCGGCAAAACTGTCCGGCTCTGAGAAGAAGCCGGACAGTTGAAACCCATGCTTATTCGCTGCTTATTCGTCGTACTCGGACAACGGAATGCACGAACAGAACAGGTTGCGGTCGCCGTAGGCGTTGTCGGCGCGGCCGACCGGCGGCCAGTACTTGCGCGCGATCAACGACGTCAGCGGATACGCCGCCGTTTCACGCGAGTAGGCGTGGCTCCAGCCATCGGCGACAACAACCGCTGCCGTGTGCGGCGCGTTCTTCAGCGGATTGTCTTCGCGATCCGACTTGCCTTCTTCCACCGCGCGAATTTCATCGCGAATGGCGATCATTGCGTCGATAAACCGATCCAGCTCCTCTTTCGATTCGGACTCCGTCGGCTCGACCATCAGCGTGCCCGGCACCGGGAAGCTCATGGTCGGCGCATGGAAACCGTAGTCGATCAGGCGCTTGGCGACATCATCGACCGAAATGCCGCTGGTTTCTTTCAACGGCCGCAGATCGAGAATGCACTCGTGCGCGACCAGGCCGCCCGCGCCGCTGTACAGAACGGGGTAATGCGGCGCGAGCCGGTTCGCCACATAGTTCGCCGCGAGAATCGCGCTTTCGGTGGCGTTGGTCAGGCCTTGCGCGCCCATCATCGCGATGTACATCCACGAGATCGGCAGGATGGCGGCCGAGCCATAAGGCGCCGACGATACAGCGCCAATCCCGGCTGCATCGCGCTGGTAGCCAGTCGAATGCTGGTTCGGCAGGAACTTGGCGAGATGTGCTCCGACCGCGACCGGACCCACGCCTGGTCCGCCGCCGCCATGCGGAATGCAGAAGGTTTTATGCAGGTTCAGGTGCGAGACATCGCCGCCGAACTGACCCGGTGCGGTCAGGCCGACCATCGCGTTCATGTTCGCGCCATCGACGTAAACCTGGCCGCCATGCGCATGCACGATCTCGCAGATTTCGCGCACGTTCACTTCGAACACGCCATGCGTGGACGGATACGTGATCATGATCGCGGCGAGTTTGTCGGCGTGCTTTTCGGCCTTCGCCTTCAAGTCGGCGATATCGACGTTGCCCTGTTCATCGCACGCAACGACCACGACCTGCATGCCGCCCATTTGCGCCGATGCCGGGTTCGTGCCATGCGCCGACGATGGAATCAAACAGATGTTCCGATGCCCTTCGCCACGCGATTCGTGATACGCGTGGATGATGAGCAAGCCGGCGTATTCGCCTTGCGAACCGGCGTTCGGTTGCAGCGATACAGCCGCGTATCCGGTGCAAGCCACCAGCATTTGCTCGAGCTGATCGATCATCGTGCGATAACCGACCGTCTGCTCACCCGGTGCAAACGGATGGATCTGCGCGAATTCGGGCCACGTCACGGGCAACATTTCTGACGTTGCGTTCAGCTTCATCGTGCAGGAACCGAGCGGGATCATCGTGCGATCGAGTGCGAGATCTTTGTCCGCCAGACTGCGCAGGTAGCGCAGCATTTCATGCTCGGAATGATGACGGTTGAACACCGGATGCGTGAGGTAGGCGCTCGTGCGTTCCAGTGCTTTCGGCAGCGAGACTTTTGCGTCGGCATCGAGTGCGTCGATATCGAATGTTTCCGTCTTGCCCGCCACTTCCGCGAACAACGCGAAGAGCTTCAGGAGGTCGTCGCGCGTGGTGGTTTCATCGACGGAAACGCCTACGTGCGTTGCATCGATGTGACGCAGGTTCACATGCACCGCCGAGGCCGCCTGATGCAGCGCCGTGGTATTCGTGCCGCTGACGATGGTGACGGTATCGAAGAAGGTTTCGTTTGCGAGCGTGTAGCCGAGTTTGCACGCGCCGGCAGCGAAAATCGACGCCACGCGATTCACGCGCAACGCGATGGTTTTCAAACCCTGCGGCCCGTGATATACGGCGTACATGCTGGCCATGATCGCGAGCAAAGCTTGCGCCGTACATACATTCGATGTCGCCTTTTCGCGGCGAATATGTTGCTCGCGGGTTTGCAGCGCGAGACGCAGCGCGTGCTTGCCTTGGGCATCGACAGTTACGCCAACCAAGCGCCCCGGCATTTGCCGCTTGAAGTCATCGCGTACGGCCATGTACGCAGCGTGCGGACCGCCGAAACCGACCGGTACGCCAAAACGCTGCGTATTACCGATAGCCACATCAGCGCCCCATTCGCCCGGCGGCGTGAGCAGCGTGAGCGCGAGCAGATCGGCGGCGGCGATCACAAAACCACCGGCCGCATGAACAGCTTGAGTCAACGCGCGATAGTCATGAACATCGCCATTCGCGCCGGGGTATTGCAGCAGCACGCCGAAAGCGTTGGCGGTGGCGGCATCGGCGGCAGGGCCGACTTTCACTTCAATCCCCGCCGGTTTTGCACGCGTTCGCACGACTTCGATGGTCTGCGGCAGCACGTCGTCGGCGACATAAAACAGGTTCGATTTCGGCTTGCCCGCGCGTTGCAGCAGCGTCATGGCCTCGGCGGCGGCGGTGGCTTCATCGAGCAATGAAGCGTTCGAAATCGCCAGACCCGTGAGGTCGATAATCATCTGCTGGAAGTTGAGCAACGCTTCCAGGCGGCCTTGCGAAATCTCCGGCTGATACGGCGTGTAAGCCGTGTACCACGCCGGGTTTTCAAGCACGTTACGCAGGATCACGGCAGGCGTATGCGTGCCGTAATAACCCTGCCCAATGTAGTTCCTGAACACCAGGTTCTGATCCGCGAGCTTCCTCAGCGATGCCAGCGCTTCCGCTTCGCTTTTCGGCTGCGTGAACGCGCCGAGCGGCAGCGTTTCTTTACGCCGGATGGCTTCGGGAATCACCGCGTCGATGAACGCCGCGCGCGATGCGAAACCGAGCGCTTCGAGCATGGCGTGCTGGTCGGCCGCATCCGGGCCAATGTGCCGCTGGGCGAACGCATCGTGGCATTCGAGCGCGGCGAGAGACAAGGATGAGCGGTTCATCAGACGGTCCGGGTGTTCGAGCTTCATGAGAATTCCTGCTGGTGCGGCCTGGTTCGCTATTGCGCTTAAGCACGCCGCACGGTCGTTGAAAAGTATTACTCGCCGATCGCGTTGCCGTATGCAGCGGCATCGATTAGCCGATCCGTCTTGGCGTCGGCGGCGGGCTTGATCTTGAAGAGCCAGCTTTCGTACGGCGTGCCGTTGACCTGATCCGGCGTGCCGGTCAGCGCATCGTTCGCGCCGACGATTTCGCCGGCCACGGGCGCGTAGATATCAGAGGCTGCTTTCACCGATTCGATCACCGCGATGGCGTCGCCGGCGGCAACGGTCTTACCGACCGGCGGCAATTCGATGAACACGACATCGCCGAGTGCTTCCTGTGCGTGATCCGTAATACCGATGGTCAGGGTGCCGTCGGATTCGGTGCGTACCCATTCGTGCGATTCGGTGTATTTGAGTTCGGCCGGGATGCTCATGCGGATGCTCCAGTTGTCATTGAGGGTGGACGTGCGTGGCTTTTTCGGCCGATGTTTGCAGGCGGATTAAAGCGCCGCCAACACCTTGCCGTTGCGCACGAAAGGCAGTTTTACCACGCTTGCCGGCAGTTGTTTGTCGCGGATCACGACGTGCACTTTGTCGCCCGGCTTCACGCTCGCCGGCACCCGGGCGAACGCGATGGATTCCTGCATCGACGGCGAGAAAGTGCCGCTCGTGATCTCGCCTTCGCCGTCGGCCGTGACGACTTTCTGGTGAGCACGAAGCACGCCACCGGCGCGGCCGTTTTCCTTCTGCAGAATCAAGCCGACAAAGCGCGCCTTCGATCCATTCTTTTCCAGCGCGGCGCGGCCGACGAATGCGCGATCCGGGTTGGTAAGGTCGACGGTCCACGCGAGGCCTGCGTCGAGCGGCGAAACCGTGTCGTCCATGTCCTGACCGTACAGGTTCATGCCTGCTTCGAGACGCAGCGTGTCGCGTGCGCCGAGACCGGCCGGCTTCACGCCTTGCGCGATCAGCGCGTTCCAGAACGATACGACCTGCGTCGCAGGAACAATGATTTCGAAACCGTCTTCGCCCGTGTAGCCGGTCCGCGCGAGCGTGACGTCGCCGAATGAGCTGGCCGGGAATTGCACGGCGTTGAAGGGTTTGATTTCCGCCGTGGCGACGCGGGTTTCCGGCAGCACTTGCCAGACTTTTTCGCGTGCGTTCGGACCTTGCACGGCGACGATCGAGAAATCGCGGCGCGGCGTGATGGTCAATCCGAAACCGCCTTCGGCATTCAGATGGCCGAACCACGCGATGTCCTTCTCCGCGGTGCCAGCGTTCACTACAACGCGGTAGTTGTCATCGGCGAAGTAATAGACGATCAGGTCATCGATCACGCCGCCTTCCGGGTTCAGCAGGCACGAATACAGCGCCTTGCCTGGAACGGTGAGCTTGTCGACGCTGTTGGCGATCGCGTACTTGAAGAAGTCGCGGGCTTTATCGCCAGTGAAATCGACGACGCGCATATGCGACACGTCGAACATGCCGGCGTCGGTGCGCACCGCGTGGTGTTCGTCGATCTGCGAACCGTAATTGACGGGCATGTCCCAGCCGCCGAAATCGACCATGCGTGCGTTGAGCGCAAGGTGAGTGGCGTGCAAGGGCGTGTGTTGAAGATCAGACATGGAGCGGGCCTCGGGCGTGCGCGAAAACAAAAAAAGGCCATGCGTCGAAGCCGCTCGGGATTTCGGCTTTTTGGTTGCATGGATAACGTCAATGCGACCTGCAAAGCCCAAACCGCGCAGCGATTCGGTACATGACCCCTCTGTCCTCGGTACCTGAGAGATTGCACGCTGTTCGCCGATGATCTGACTTACAACGCGCGCCCCTTCGGTGGGCATCTGGCTGGTGCTTCCTGATCAGCCGATGCCGCTCTCCAGAGTTCGACTTTCCGTTTTTGGCGCCCGATAAAAGGCGCGATTCATAAACGGAACGTCGACGCGGCCGGTCCTTTTGCCTGAGAGTTTGTGGGTGTGCCCCTTCGGCGGCGCTTGCCTTGTTTCCAAGTCGTTCTCGATGCGAACAACCGACAGCAAGCGCTCTCTCCCGACGCGTGCGGCGAATTTACGCGACCGAATTCAGCTTGTCAAACGGCGAGGGGCTTTAATCCTTCGCCAGCCCGGGATTCACGCGCCTGCCGATATCGCGCAAACGTGCGAGCTGATCGACCATATACGGCGCTTCGTCGAGACTGCTGACAAAGGTCCAGAGATACGTCATCACGGCGTACACATGCCCGGCCTTCACCGCCGGCGCCAGCGCCAATTGACTGATGGCAATCACAAACAGCACGGCCGCCACAGACCCGACGAAGAGAAACGCCGCGGCTTCGCGGTTGGACAGGTGAATCCGGAGCTTGGACAGCACGCGATAGTGCCGCTTCAACGTAACCGTCCCCACTTTCGCGACCAGGCCGATTTCCTTCTCCAGCCGGTCATTCAGGCGCTGATGCAAGCCCTGATTGCGCCGTGCGAAGCGCGGCAACAAGGCTATGCACAGCAGCAATCCCCCCAGGCTGGCGACGCCGATCCACGGTTCGATTGCCAGCAGCATTGCAACCGCGCCCACGATGGAAACAAACGCGGTCACCATGGTCGGCACGTGTTTCTCGAAGAAGTCGACAAACTCGCGAGCCAGCACCACGCGCGCCGCGGCCGTCGACGTACTTTGGTTTTGCAGCCGCTGGTTGAGAATCACCGGCACCGCCAGATCGGCGTAGATCCGCGTGAAGGTGCGCGTATCCACGGCCCGGCGCGCAGCGCCGACCGCCCAGAACGCCAAAACGATCACCGCGTAGAACAACGCGTGATGAGCGTCGCCGCGCATGATCGAGTCGACGGCGAAGCCAGCGAATAACGGATACGCGAGCAACAACGCGTTCTCGAGCGCGACGAGTGACAGCGTGCAGAACAGCTTGCCCGGATACGCCCGGGCAATGGCTTTCAGCGTGGACGTGGCGGACTGCTGAGCGAGTTTTTCGCTCTCAACTATCCGGATTTCTGGTGTGACGAATGACATGACCGTGCCTTAAGTAAAATCACAGCTATAATTTGAGCGACTGCTCAAATTATACTTGAGCAGTCGCTCAAAATGCAAGTTCAGTCAATCCATCAACGCTTGAAGAAAGGAATCGAACATGTCGCGGTCGTCCCCCGAACGCAAAGGTCAGATCATTGCGGCCGCTCTTGAATTGTTCCGCGAGAAGGGTTTCGCCGATGTTTCCACGCGCGATCTCGCCGAGCACGCGGGGTTATCGCGCAGTCACATCTATCACTACTTTGGCGACTGGAACGAGTTGCGCCGCGAGGCGTTCGTGCATTTCGCCGATGAGCAGCTTGAAGAAGCCTGCGCGCGCCTGATCGATAAACCGCCGGTCGACGCGTTGCTTGGTTTTATCCGCGAGTGCCTGCCGGAAAGTAAAAGTGATGGTTGGGGACTGTGGCTCGACGCCTGGGACGAAGCCATGCACGACGCAGAACTCGCGCAGGCTTATTTAAGCGAGATCAGTCGCTGGCAAGGTTTGCTGCGCGGAATTATCGAAAAGGGTGTGGAGGCGCAGGTGTTCCGATGCGCATCGCCGGAGCGTGCGGCTCGGCAGATCTTTGCGCTGGCCATGGGTTACGCCGATGATCTGTTGCTGCAGCCGTCGATTGAGGCTTTTGAAGCGGCGTTGGGGGAGGTCGTGGAAGTAGCAGAGATGGTGCTTGGCTTCGAGCTTAGCGCTCTCAAACAATGAACCGGACGACACGTGCGTAGCGAGCCCGTCGTCCGGCACATAAAAATGCTTACTGAATCGCCCGTTGCAACCCGTCCAGCTCGCCGTTCAGCGTGTGCTGTTCTTCACCCGACAAACCGCCGCCATGCTGGGAGGCCATGTCGCGCGATTCCTGACGCACTAGATCCAGCCGATGATGGAACGCATCGCCTTGTGGCGGCGGGTAAAAGCCCTGGCTCACGCGCTGATCGACATGATGCCAAAGCGAGTTGATGCGCCCGTTGACCTGATCCATCCGATGCACCGCTTCCATATGCGGATCGGGGCGCGCCGGTGCTGCCTGGACGACATCGACCTGCCGCGTCGGCTCGACGACACACGCCGCCAGCGATCCCGCCAGCGCCACGCCAATCAGCACTCGGGTAATACCTGCTTTTAGCGTCAGCATTGAAATTCTCCTCGTTTGGTTTTTAGGATAAGACGATAAGACGACTGGAGAAGAACGGTCCGCGCACCGCGCCGGCTGACGCCGGGGCGGTGCGCAAATGTAACGCTGTGTGTTTGAAAGTCTTGCGTGGGGCGTTTGTTATCGCCGCTTTGTCAGAGCGGCACGAAATCCAGGCGGCGACCTTCTGCGTTACTGCGGATGGCGATGTCGATGATGGTCATGACATCGACGGCATCTTGCGACGTCACCGGGAATGGTTTGCCCTCAAGCACCGATGCCGCCAGCGCTCGATAAAACTCCACATAGGCGCCGTCACGCGTGGCAAATTCCTGGCGCAGGTCGTGATCGCCATCGACTTCGCGAAGCAGGCCGGGCGGGTTGTGGCCGAATTCGGGATTGCCGGGGCGCAAACCGGCTTTGAGCTGGTCTTCCTGCACATCGAGACCCGTTTTCACATAGCTGCCGCGGGTGCCGTGAATGGCGAAGCGCGGCGGTTCCAGCGCGGCCAAGGCGGTTGCGTGCAGCACGATTTCCTTGTCTTCATAGCCGAGCAATAGATGAACGTAATCCGGCGCGCTCGCGTGATCGCGGTGCGCGTTGACGCTGGCGAAAATGGTTTTTGGCCGGCCAAACAGAGCCAACGCCTGATCGATGAGATGCGGTCCGAGATCGAACAACAAGCCACCGCCGCGTGACGCTTCCTCGCGCCAGCGCTGCGGCACTTTCGGCCGGAAGCGATCGAAATGCGATTCATAGTGCGTCACGCGCCCAAGCCGGCCGCTTTCGATCAACGCGCGCACTGTCATGAAATCGCCATCCCAGCGACGATTGTGGAACGGCGCGAACAGCAATCCGCGCGTTTGGGACAAATCGGCGAGGGTTTTTGCATCGGCGCCGGAGAGGGTGACGGGCTTGTCGACCACCACGCTCTTGCCCGCTTCCAGCGCTTTTTTGGCGAGATCGAAATGGGTGTCGTTCGGTGTGGCGATGACGATGCAATCGAGTTCATCGAGGGCGAGCAGCGCGTCGAAATCTTCGACGATCGTCGCGTTCGGGTAATCAGCCTGCGCGCGCTCGGGCTTGCCGGTGGCAATGGCGAACACCGAGGCGCGGCCGCAATGGTCTATTACCGGCGCGTGAAAAATTTCGCCGGCAAAGCCATAGCCCATCAGGCCTACTTTTAGAAGTGCTGTCATGCGGGCATCCTGTTGGTTGGCGATGCCAGTATTGTGGCACGGGCCTGAAATGGCGGATCGGGTTGAAACGGGGCTGGAACTTCGCGCGGTGCTTGAGCACGGGCTGCCGAAAGGGCCAGAACCATCGCTTTCGGGCGATGGTTTCTTCCGTGTTAACATCGCGCTCTCGAAATTGCGCCCGCTTGCGAGGGGCGCAATTTTGCTCACCTTCTTGCTCACCATCGCGTACTTCCGGCAGCCGAAACGTCCGCCCGATTTACGCATCTCAAAGTGTCCGAACGATGTCCGCAGCAGGTATGAACGCCGCGCAATCCGAAGCGGTGCGCTATCTCGATGGCCCATGTCTTGTGCTTGCCGGCGCCGGCAGCGGCAAGACACGCGTGATCACCCAGAAGATTGCCCATCTGATCGAAGGCAAGGGCTTCGAGCCGAAGCACATTGCCGCGCTGACCTTCACGAACAAGGCCGCGCTCGAAATGCGCGAGCGCACGGCCAAGCTGCTCGAAGGGAAGACGCTCACCACGCCCGGCAAGGAAGGCCGCCGGGTGCCGGTGAACCAGTTGACCATCTCCACATTCCACTCGCTTGGCGTGCAGATCATGCGGCAGGAAGCGGAGCATGTCGGGCTGAAACCGCAGTTTTCGATCATGGATTCCAGCGATTGTTTCGGCCTCGTCCAGGAACAGCTCGGAACAACCGACAAAGGCCTGATCCGCAAGGTCCAGTCGATTATCTCGCTGTGGAAAAACGGCATGATGTCGCCGGATCAGGCGTCGGCGAGCGCGTCGAACGAGGACGAGATGCAGGCGGCCATTGTGTTTCGAAGCTATGTGGCGACGCTGCACGCTTACCAGGCGCTCGATTTCGACGATCTGATCCTGAAGCCCGCACAGCTTTTTGCGGAGAACGAGCAGGTTCGCGAAAAGTGGCAGAACCGGCTGCGTTATTTGCTGATCGATGAATATCAGGACACGAACACCTGCCAGTACGAACTGCTGAAGCTGCTGGCCGGTCCGCGTGCGGCGTTTACGGCCGTGGGCGATGACGACCAGGCCATTTACGGCTGGCGCGGCGCAACGCTGGAAAACCTTGCGCAGTTGGGAAAGGACTTTCCGAAGCTGCATGTGGTGAAGTTGGAGCAGAACTATCGGTCGACCGTGCGCATCCTGACGGCCGCCAACAACGTGATTGCGAACAATCCAAAGCTCTTCGAGAAGAAGCTGTGGTCCGAACACGGCATGGGCGATTCGATCACCGTGACGGCTTGTAACGACGAAGAGCACGAAGCGGAATCGGTGGTGTTCAGGCTGTCGGCGCATAAGTTCGAGCGGCGCGCGGCGTTTCGCGATTACGCCATTTTGTATCGTGGGAATTTTCAGGCGCGGATCTTCGAACAGGTGCTGCGGCGGGAGCGGATTCCGTACGTGCTGTCAGGCGGCCAGTCATTCTTCGATAAAGCCGAGATCAAGGACATCGTCGCTTATTTGCGGCTGATCGCGAATCCCGACGACGATCCTGCGTTTATCCGCGCGATCACCACGCCGCGGCGGGGCGTTGGCAATACCACGCTCGAGGCGCTGGGATCGTTCGCGGGGCAGGCGAAGGTGTCGCTGTTCGAGGCCGTTTTCATGGGCGGCATTGAAGCGCGATTGTCGGCGCGGCAGGTCGAGCCGTTGCGCGCGTTTTGCGAATGGATGCAGCGCTTGGCCGATCGGGCGGGGCGTGATCCGGCCACCCAGGTGCTCGATGACATGATGGAGGCGATCCATTACGAGGCCTATCTCTACGATGCTCACGACGAACGTCAGGCGCAATCGAAGTGGCAGAACGTACTGGAATTCTGCGAGTGGCTGAAGAAAAAGGGCACGAAGCCGGAGGCGGAGCCGTCGGAAGATTCGGAGGCCACGGGCTACGACAACGCCGATGGTTTCGGCGATGAAGGCAAGAACCTGCTTGGGCTGATCCAGACCGTTGCGCTGATGTCGATGCTCGAAGGCAAGGATGAAAACCCCGATGCCGTGCGGCTGACGACGGTGCATGCGTCAAAGGGGCTTGAGTATCCGCACGTATTTTTGGTCGGCGTGGAGGAGGGGATCATGCCGCACCGTGGCAATCCCGATGCCGACGCGGACGCGCCGGTCGACACTGGCCGGATAGAAGAAGAGCGGCGGCTGATGTATGTCGCGATCACGCGGGCGCAGCGCAGCCTTCATGTGAACTGGTGCAAGAAGCGCAAGCGGGCGCGCGAGACAGTGGTGTGCGAAGCGTCGCGGTTTATCCCGGAAATGCTTCTCGACGATGCCCCGCCACCGACGGAAGAGGAAGCGCCGATGTCGCCGAAGGACCGGATGGCGCGGCTGAAAGAGTTGCTGCAAAAGCCGGCTTGATTGTTGGTCGCTCGGCGGCTCAATTGAAAAACCCTGCGTTTTGCGCAGGGTTTTTTGTTGGCGTCGCGTGATGGATAGCGGCTATTTGGCGGCTGCGACCATGTAATCGACGGCGGCTTTCACGTCGGCATCGGATGCATTCGATCCACCCTTGGGCGGCATCGCGCCCTTGCCGTGCAGCGCGTAGTTGTAGACGGTGTCGATCGGTTCTTTCAGGCGCGGGGCCCAGGCGTCCTTGTCGCCAAATTTCGGCGCGTTGAGCACGCCGGCTGCGTGACAGGCCTGGCAGACCTGCGTGTAGAGCGTCTTGCCAGCCTGCGATGCGTCCGCGCTTTCTGTGCCTGCCGCCGCGCCCGAGCTTGCTTGAGGCACGTTCGCCAGCGCTGCGACTGCGGCGGCGGCCTGGGCGTTGTCGGTCGAGGCCGCGCCTGCTGCCGCTCCGCTCGCCGGTGCTGCCGCCGGTGCCGATGCGCCCGCTGGCGCGCCTGGCGCCGGTTGCGCGGGTTCGGCGAATTTTGCCCCTGCGTCGTTAGCCATATAGACGACTGCCCGGGCGATTTCGAAGTCGCTATAGTCGTCGGGGCTGGTGCCGCCGCGTGCGGGCATGCCGCCTTTGCCGTTGAGCGCGTTGTGGAGCAGGGTGTCGTAGCCTTCCGCAATGCGGGGCGCCCAGTCGCCGGCGTTGCCGAACTTGGGTGCGCCCGCTACGCCGGCCGTGTGGCAGGTCGTGCAGACGGCCTTGAAGACTTCTTCGCCGGATTTGTAGACGTGGGGGGTGTTGGCGTCGCGTATATCGACCTGCGCAACGGGGGAGATGCGGGCGCCCACGGCTGCTTCGGAGAGGGAATCGGTGCCGGCGCCGGTGCGCGTCGTGTTATTGACGTAGACGGCCAGCAGGATGATCACGACGATCGGGACGGCGAACCCGGCGACTATTGCCGCAATGAGTTGGCCAGGCGTTTTGATCGGGACTCCGTGGGGTGCTTCACTCATGCTCGTCTCGTCTCCCTTTTATTTGTGAGTCGGTTCAGCAACAGCCTGACAGCAACAACGACTTTCCGGGGCGTTCGTGATCGTTTTCACCAGCACGGTCGATTATAGACGGAACGTTTACGTGGCGGCGCGCCCGCAGAGGCCAGTAACCGCGCGTGTTAACCCGAATTTCGGTGCTGTTGGCGGGGGTGTTTGACGGTCGGGTGATCGGTTGGCTTAGTCCTTGCGGTGGACGGATCGGCGGAAAACAGGTATTGTTTCGGACTCGCAGCGGGCCTGCCTCCATTGTTTTGTATATGGAACGCGGTGCCCTCGGTCATACGCGCCCGTAGCTCAATGGATAGAGTACTGCCCTCCGAAGGCAGGGGTTGCTGGTTCGATCCCAGCCGGGCGCACCAATCTCCGTAACGATCTAGAGTGATAGTCCTCGGTCGGATCGGAAATGTCGGCGCCCGCGCAGGTTCTCGAGAGCGCGCCGGCTTTGCGAAAAACACGGTGTCCGGCAGACCGTTAAAGTGCGCGTCACACGTAAGCAAATCCGCACCCTGCTGCCGTGCTGTCGCGTAGACGATCGCATCGGCCGTCGCAAGTTTGTGTTCCCGATGCAGTTCGGCTGCCACTAATGCGATGGCCGTGTCCAACGGTACTACCCTGCATTTCTGCGTGTATGCAACGACTTGGTCGGCTTGTTCTTCACCAACCTCGCGCACTAGTCATTTCGACAATTCGAGCTGTACGATCGTCGGCACGATACAGCGAGACTTGTCCGGAAATTCCTTAATCAGCTTCTTGCCTAACGTACCGTCGACCAACTACTCGATCCGGGCCGAGCTATTGGCACGCGCATTGATGTCGCCATTAATACCGGTCCTCGCGGTCACGATAGTCGTCGTTCCTTGCACCCTTCGCGATGCCGACCAGTTGCTCCAATTCGGGTACGGGGATGAGCAGCACGCCTTTGCCCTTTAGAATGAACATGAACTCTTGTCCGACCTCCCAATGCTGTTCTTCGCGAACTGCTTTGGGAATGCAGATCTGAAATTTGCTGGAGAGCGTAGCAGTGGCGGGCATTGCCTTACCTTCTATAGATCGATATGAACTTGGTGAGGATGCATCTGTTCCCGCGCCATGCCAAGATGGACAGAACGGCAGGCCATCTTGATTCTTGGGCCTGCGCCCACATTTGGTGATGTTGATAAACGAGCATAGGCGGGCCGACAAGCATGACCGAACCTGAACTTACCGAGCACGACAGCGCGCGTGCCGACTTGCTCTGCTTCCTAGTCGCGATTGCGGCGGCGTCGTACGCCCTGCATCAAGAATGGCGCGTGGACCATGTCGTTGAATGTTGCCGTCGATGGCTGAAGAAGAACCAGATGAAGATGCACTGGCTCGATCGGGTCCGCATGGGCCAACTTGCCTTGAAGATCGCCAGTAAAGACTTGCTGGAGGCCGGAGTCGCGGTTCGGCTGTCAAGCGTGCAGGCACTCTTCACCGATGAAATGGAGCTCAACGGTTCGAGCACAATGGTGCAGAGGATGATGGCGCTTTGCCACGATGCACTCTGACAACGTCGAGCATTAGATTGCAGGACGTAATCATGGACGTTCGCCCATCAGCGACATCAATAGGGCAACGATACAAACGCGTTCCTGCCACGCGCCCATCGCATTTGAACCGCATCTAAAACGGCGCCTAAACCACTGCAAGTTGCGATGCAACCAGCAGCGCCGTCATCTCCGAACGCGTGCGACGTCGCGACCAGACGACAACCGCGCCTCGCCCGGTCTTGACCTCAAGCCGCCGTATTAACAAACATCCCCGTGGCGCCCGACGCACCTTGCTGCTGAAGGTTGCTAGCAAGACTCTGCAGGAACGTCTGCAACTGAGTATTCGCACTGCTCGACGAGCTTCCGGACGTCGAGCCCAACGCCGACAGCAGATTCTGAAAATCCGATGTCAAACCACTGACGCTGCTCGAATCGGACGATGAACTGGTTGAGCCGGTGGTTGACGTAGTGCTACTTGAGTTGGACGTCAACGAATCAGCCAGCGCGGAGATTTGGGACGCAAGATCACCGCCGCCACCGCCCCCATGCCGATGATGCCCGTGCGAATGAGCCGGCGCTGCGCCAGTGGGCGAAGTGGGCGCGGTTGTCGCGGCCGTGGTGGTCGCCGCGTTCGCAGTTGAAGCAGCACTGGCCGCGTCGGTAGCCGAAACAGCGCTAGTGGCGGTGTCGCTGGTGCTCGTCGATGTCGGGACCGAGCTTCCCTGCTGCCCAGCCGTCTGGAACAACGAGCCGAGAAACTGTTGCAGAGCTGCGGCTACCGAGGTCGCCGACGGCGCCGAAGCGCTGGAAGTTGAATCGGTCGAGGCCGTCGAAGCGGCGCTCGAACTGGCCGAAGACGTGTCGCTCGATGACGTCAATCCAAGTTGCGACAACGCTGCGGAAATAGCCTGCAGCAGCGGGTTTGTGCCGCCGCTACTGCTGGTCGATGAGGTTGACGAAGAATCGGCACTATCGCCGTTTTGTTGGTTTGCCCGCGAGCGATGAACCGCGCGCGGCTCGGCGCTAGCAGCCGATCCTGTCAGTGCTGAAATGGACATGCATTGCTCCGAGTGATTGGTGTGAATTCTTGTTGGAACGACCGATGAGTGCAGTAGCCGCTACCGTCGTTAACGGCCTTGTATTAGAGATCTTTTGCGAATCCGCTCGGGCGCTTATTACGCGATATTTCTGAGACGTGATAAGGCGCAGCGCGAATCCATCCTCCGTGTTGCTTGCCCTCCCGACGATATTGTCGGCTCCTCGTAGCCATGCAAGTCGACACAGAAATGTCCGATATTTCCATCAAAAAGCAATTTAGTGTCTGAAATATCGGACATAAAGAAAATAATCTGATAACTCAAAAACGCATTTCTGTCCGATACTTTTGACACAATAATGATTAACGCATAAAATATCGGACATGCCGCGCACATTCCAACGTCCATTTCCGTCCGTAGAAAGACAGATTCGAGCCCTCGCGGAGCGATTGAAGCTCGCCCGCATGAGGCGCGGGATGTCGACATCCCTTTTTGCGGAGCGCTTGGGCGTATCCCGCGATACGCTCAGTCGTCTCGAAAAGGGCGACGGAAACATTGCGATAAGCACCTACATGCGCGCGCTTCGCATCCTTGGACTCGATGCCGATATGGACGCTGTTGCGCGGGACGACGAGCTTGGCCGCAAGCTGCAAGATTTGAATCTGCCATCACGTATCTCGCCAGGCAAAAGGACACGCGCGAAGAAACCCGCTGTGTTGTCGGAGCAACCGGCATCGGAAACGCCGCCCGAGGAATCGTAATGAGCACCAGAAAAACGCGAGCGCCCTTCGAGGTATTTTTGGACAGCTCGGAGCTAGGCGGTCTGGAGCAGATTGGCACGCTCTATCGGCAAGCCGAACGTACCGGTTTGCCCGCGCCGTTCGCCTACGCGCAATCGTGGTTGGACGGTGGCAAAGCGTTCATGCTGGACCCGCGTCTGGAGCTTTATCCCGAGGAGCAATATCCTCCGGACAAGTCCGTTGCTTTCGGGATCTTCATGGATTCCGCTCCTGACCGATGGGGACGCGTATTGATGGAGCGCCGCGAAGCCGTTCAGGCCGACAAGGAAGACCGGCCGATGCGCAATCTGCAGGAAATCGACTTCCTGCTAGGCGTCCACGATTTGACGCGCGTCGGGGCTTTGCGCTTTCGGGACGGGCAGAAGGTATTCCAGGACAACAGTGCTAACGCAGCGCCGCCTGTAACTGACCTGGGGACGCTGGCTAACATTGCGATGCGCATTGAAGACGTTGGCATTGAGAAATTGCCGGAATACGAACAATGGCTGGCAATGCTGATTGCACCGGGCACATCGCTGGGCGGCGCACGGCCGAAGGCGAACTTTACCAACTTGGGCAGCGAATTATGGATTGCCAAGTTCCCGGCCAAAGACGACCGATACGACGTCGGGGCGTGGGAATACTTGGTTCATGGTCTAGCGAGAGATGCAGGTATCTGGGTTCCCAAATCGGAGTTGAAGTATGTGGGTACCGGCTATGGAACCTTTTGTGTCGAGCGTTTTGACCGGAGCGATGGTAGCCGGCGGATGTACGCATCCGCCATGACCGTGCTGGAGCGTCAGGACGGAGACACGAGCGCAGGGTATCCCGATCTCGCAGAATTTCTTTCCGACAGCGGTGCGCAAGGGCATATAGGCGGCGATCTGGAGCAATTGTACCGACGGCTCGTATTCAACGTACTGGTAGGTAATCGCGACGACCATTTGCGCAATCACGGATTTATACGCGAGGCTACCGGTTGGCGGCTGTCTCCGGCATTCGATATCAACCCGAATGCGAGCAAGCTGGAGCACGCGTTGAGCTTGGATGGGAACAGCGCGGTACCGGACATAGACGCTGTGCTGGACACGGCCGCGTTCTACCGGCTCACCGACCCGGAAGCCAAAGAGATCGCCGCTGACATCCGCAAGGTTGTCGCCAGGTGGCGTGAAGAGGCAACACGGTTGAAACTGTCGCGCCAGGAAGTTCAACGGATGGAGTCGGTGTTTCTGGACGCGGGAGACCAGCGCGCCTGACTCAAGGTCGCTTCACCGTCCCATACCCCCACCCCCGCTCCCTCAAATACCCCCTATACCCCACCGACATTCGATCACAAACCTGATGCAACTCCGCCTGCGGATCGAGCGGCAGCCGCTTCGGCCATTGCGATTCCACGATCGGAGTGTCCTGCATCAATATCTGCATATTGAAGTCGTGCAGTTCCTGGTCGGACAACGAAACTTCATCCTCGAACACCGACACCATCCACGCCCGCGTCTCCGTTTCACTCACCGGCGATGCCACCAGCAACAGATGCAACGCGCCCGCACCGTGCTGCGCCGCTTTCGACAAACTCGCCACCAGCGGCCGTTTAACTCGATACACATAGTCAATATCCACGCCCTCCTGTCCCGGCAACCCAGCGGGTTGCCAGAACCGGCACTGCCGCGCTTCAAGCCCTCCCTCCGTTTCAATCACTTCGTAATCCTGCACTTCTGCGTGCGATGCATCGCCGAGAATGCCGGTATGCACGAACGGGAAGTGCGCCATATCGAGGAAATTCTCGACCACGCGCGGCGCCGATGAACGCACTATCTGCGCCGCAAGATTGATCCGGCGCACACCGGGCGTGTCGTACTCCGGAAAGAAATCAAGCGGACGCGAGGGCTCGCCGAGGCACGTCCACACCACGCCGTATTTCTCCTCCACGCGATACGTCCGCGCGCAAGCGCGCTTCGCGGGGCGTATCGAAGAATTGGCGGGAATGTGGATGCATTGGCCATCGACGTCATAGCGCCAGCCGTGATACGGGCACGCAAGCAAGCCGCCCGTCACCGAGCCCATCGACAACTGCGCTCCACGATGCGGACAACGGTCGCGCCAGACGTGGACATCGGTGGAAATATCGGGCTGCGCTGCCGGATCGTCAGATACCGATGCGTCGCGCCAGACCACCAGCCGCTCCCCTGCCACCACAAACCCACGCAATTCCCCGGCGGGCACATCGGCGCTATTACAGACAGGCAGCCATTCGCCGAGCAGCGCGGCATCGGGCACGGAGTGGGCGTCATCGGCAGCACTCACGCTGCCAGCGGAAGAAGCAAATTCAGAGGGTTGCATCGGACGTCGAAAAACCTGCTTAGTAAATAACGATCAACTAACGATCAACCAACCCGACAAACATCGATTCGAAATGAAGCCGGACAGAACCGCAAGCCGCCAAAACACCCTAACGTGCTGAATGCATCCCGCTCCGTTCGAAATCGATCGCAACAAGTCAGCATTAATCAGCCATGAATCTAGCCGATTCGTGCGCTTTTCGGTCACTTTTCAACGACGCAGTACGATTGCAATTCTGCAACACGCAGGCACTGTAGAAAAACGGCAGAAAAACTGCAGAAAACGCGGCATCGATCAGCACTTCGGCATCACCTTCGACATCACATCAGGGAGATTCAGAATGGGGCAGGCGAAGGACCCCTTGCACCGGCAGCGCGGTTACGTGTGGTCGCCGCATCACGATCCGGAAAAAGAGCAGGCGACGCTGCGAGTCATACTGGGCGGCCTCGCAGCGGCAGTCTACGGTGTGCTGGCGTGGTTCGATCCGACGCCCGCCGCCATCGCCAGTTTCCATGCGCTCGCGCTCTGCCTGATCTATGGCGTCGCGACCCGGCTAATCATCAGCAAAATGCAGCGGCAGTCGGATCTGCGCCTCGCTTGCACAACGGTCGCCGATCAGGTCCTGCTCACCGTGGTTCTCGGCGCCGGAGGCGCGCTCACCTTGCCCATGCTGTGGGCCGTTTTCCTTTTTCTGATCGGCGCGGCCGGGCGTTACGGCAAGCGCACGCTGGCGTTGTCGTGTGGAACGGCGCTACTGGGTATCGTCGCGTTGTCCGTCCTGCAGCCCTGGTGGATGATCAATCAGCTCGCGGCGCTCGGGATTGGCCTAAGCGTCCTTGGGGCATCGATCTATCTCGCGGTGCTGATCGGCCGCCTGGGCAGCGCGAACCGCGACCTCGCGTTGAAGGCCGGTACCGATCCCCTCACGGGCTTGAGCAACCGCTACATGCTGGAACAGACCATCGGCCGGGCGGTGATGGCGATATCGACGGGACAGGAAGGCGCGACCGCGCTGCTGCTGATCGATCTCGACGGCTTCAAGGAAGTCAACGATACCTACGGCCACGAAGTCGGCGACGTCGTGCTGCAAACTTTCGCGGCGCTGCTGGCAAGAAGAGTAAGAACCACCGACACAGTCGCGCGCCTCGGCGGCGACGAATTCGTCGTACTGGCGCGGCACGTGACCGGCAACCACGCCGTGCAGACGGTGGCGAACGGCGTACACGCGGTGCTGGCGGAAATGAAGTCGGTGCAGGACCGGGTGATGAATGTATCGGCGAGTATTGGCGCGTGCCTGATCTCGCCGGACCTGAGCCCCGGTTACACGGATATTGCCGCGCTGATGCGCGCAGCGGATCGTGCAATGTATCGCGCCAAGGCGCGAGGCAAGGGCCAGACAGTATTCGCCGACAGCGCGGATTTCGAAACCTGAACTACGTTTATCTGCCGGGGCTCAAGCTTCCACGCCCGACCAAGCCTGTTCCCGCAACTTCGCCCGCAGCCGTGCAACAGCCTGGCTATGCAACTGGCACACACGCGATTCGCTGACTTCCATCACCGCGCCAATTTCGCGCAGGTTCAAGCCCTTCTCGTAATACAAGCTCATCAGCAGCTTTTCGCGTTCCGGCAATTTATCGATGGCGTCAACCAGCGCCGAGCGCAAGCTGCCGTCGAGCAACGCGGACAGCGGGTCGGCTTTATCGACGCAATAACGGTCGAGAAACGGCTCGTCATCGGAAGACCGGTCGAAGTCTTCGTAATAGATCAACTGGCTGCCATGCAGATCCTGCAGCATGGCCTGGTATTCAATCAGCGGCATGTTCAGGTGCTCGGCCACTTCCTGTTCGCTCGCGGACCGGCCGAGATGCTGCTCGACCTTGTGCACAGCGGACTCCACTTCGCGCGAGGTCTTGCGCATGCTGCGCGGCAGCCAGTCGTTGGCGCGCAACTCGTCGAGCATCGCGCCGCGAATCCGCTGGCTGGCGTAGGTCTCGAACTGAGCGCCCTGATCTTCCTTATAGCGGCCGGCCGCATCGAGCAAGCCGATCATGCCGGCCTGGATCAGGTCGTCCAGATCGACGCTGGCCGGCATTTTCGCCACGAGCTGCAGTCCGAGCCGGCGCACCAGCGGCGCGTAGCGGGTCAGGACTTCCGACTGTGACAGTTTTCCCTGGGCGTTATACATCGCATTCACCTTGTTCCTTCTCTTGCGGCATCACACGGACGCGGGACTGCTCATCGCGCGCTGCATCAATGGCGTTTCGGCGCGACGTACCGCGCCGGAGTTGATCGAACGCTCTACCTCTTGCTGCGTTTCCGCTCGCAAGGACTGCACGGGCCATTCAAACTGCGACGCTTGCGGCATCGGCCAGTACTGCAATTCAGCGGCAATCTGCCGGTAATCCCGGGCCGCTGCCGTCGCCGGGAATGCTTCCACCGCGCAACGCGACAGCTCGTGCGCCCGCGCCACGCGCGGATCTTCAGCCACGCAGCCCGCCGGCATGAGCTGCACCGCGAGATAGCGGCCGGCGACGCCCGCGAGGTTATCGAAAGCGATTTGCGCATCGGCGCCGTTCTTCACGTGATTCACGACGACCCGGAACCGCCCGATAGCGTGTGCGTAATGCAGACGCTTGATGCAGGCGTACGCCTCGGTGATCGCGGCAGGCGCTACGCGCGTCACGATCACGAAGTCGTGCGCTTGCACGGCCAGATTCGACAACGCGCCGCTACGGTCAAGCTGGGTATCGATCAGGACCACATCGGCGGGTCCGTCGAGCAGCACCCGGCAATGCGCGGCGTCCTGGCTGATGCGTTCGTCGCGAGGCGCGGCGATCACCGAAAAGCCGAACGGCGTGCGCGTGACGGCGTCCTGCAAGAAACGCTTGCCGGACAACACGGCGCCCAGCGCGCCGTTGTCGGGCACCTTCGCCAGCCGGCTCACCGACAACGCGTTATGGCGCTCATCGATTACCAGCACATCCTTACCTTGCGCGGCGAGCGCGCAGGCGAGGTTGACGACCGTCGAGGTATTGCCGGTTCCCCCCAATCCACCTGCCGGGGCGCCGCACACCGCCACGACCCGGGAGCCGTTGCGTGTCAGCAGACGGCGCAAGCCTTCAGCCTGATCGGACACGAACTTATCCAAAGTGAACCTCATGCAGTTCGGTGGAAGCGCGCGCTGAGAGCGCGGACAGGAGCGGCGGCACATCATCGTCTTGCGGCACGAACGGCGAGCCGTCGCGCGGGATGCAGAAGGCGCTTTTAATCAGGAAACGCTTGGTCGCGACGTACAGGTTTTCCGGCACCTTCTGACCCGTCGATACGTAATGCACGGGCAGCTTGTAGCGGATCACGGTGTCGAGTACGCCACCCAGGTTCGTGGCTTCGTCGAGCTTGGTCAGGATGCAGCCCGCGAGCGGCGCCTGGTCCGGATTGCTCTGATAGGCCTGCACGACTTCGTTCAACGTATCGCCGTGGCTGGTTGCGTTCAGCAGCAGCAGGCGCTGCACCGGATGGCCGGCGCCGCACAACATGGCGATGTGATCGGAGACAGTACGGTCGCGCTGGCTCATGCCAATGGTGTCGATCAGCACGATGTGCTTGTTACGCAGTTCCGAAAGCGCGAGTTGCAGGTCGCTTGCGTCTTTCACCGCATGCACCGATACCCCGAGGATCTTGCCGAAAATACGCAGTTGTTCGTGCGCGCCGATCCGGTAGCTGTCGGTGGTGAGCAGCGCGACCTTGCTGGCGCCGAAGCGCATCACGCAGCGCGCGGCGAGCTTGGCGGTGGTGGTCGTCTTGCCCACGCCCGTCGGGCCCATCAGCGCGAAAACGCCGCCGCGGTTCATCATCGATTCTTCGCTGTCCATGACGGGCAGGTTGTTCTCGAGCACTTGCTGGACCCATTGCATCGACTCTTCGGCTTGTTCGATCTCCGGCATGTTGTCGATCAGCAGACGGACCAGCTGCGCTGAGAAACCGGCCGCGAACAGGCGCTTGGTCAGCGCGGCGTGATTCGGGCTGCGGCGCTGGCGATCGCCCCACAGCAAGCCGGCGAAGTGCTCTTCCATCATGCCGCGCATCGACGAAAGTTCATTCATGACGGTGTCGTTCACGACTTGCTCCATGCGCGTGCGGATGGCTTCGGTCACGGCTGCAGCGGCCGACGCCGGCAGGCCCGCGAACGCGCCTTCCTGCATCGAGCTGGCGGTTTGGGCCGCCGGGGTTTGGATTTGGTGCTGGGTTGCTGCGTGCAGTTGCGCGGTTTTTTGTTCCGCCCGGCGAGCGGCGGCTTGCGCTGCTTCGCGGGTCCATCCGTGGGCTTGCGCGGAGTCCTGCGGCGTGACGGTCACGGGACTGCCCAAGCCCTTCGCAATTGCGGCTGACGCGCTCAGCGTGCGTTGCTGCGCACTTTCAGCCGCTGACTGAGCTACCCGGCGCGCATGCTCGATCAGCCAGGGATTCGATTCGGCCATCGTGCGCGACGTGTCGTCCACTTGCGCTTCGGGCTCCATATCATCCAGCGGTTCGGGATTGGCGCCGAATACCGATGAAAAGACATCGCCGCTTGCGTACGCGTTCGAACCTGAATTCGAATTCAGGTGAGACGGCGCGTGGGACTGCAATTGCGGTTGCGAATGTGACTGCGAATGTGACTGATTCCCGGCCGACTCCCGCAGTTTCATCTCGCGATGCTGGGCGGCGGCTTTCGGGGAGATCTTCGCGAGATCGCCGTCAGCGACCGCGACGATCTCGACGCTGCCGTCTTCGGTTACCCGATTCGACAGCACGACCGCATCGGGGCCCAGTGCTTCACGGACGAGCCGAAACGCTTCACGACTCGTGGCACCGATGAATTTGCGGATGTTCAATTTATCCCCCGATGAGCTCGCGCTCACATTGATCTGTTGCGGTTGACCGGTAGCCCCTGGTTTTGAGCGACGTACCGTTTTCCAGTGAATGAATTATTGCAAGGGTGGCTGGCGGGCCATCGGCTGATAAGAGCCGGGAAAGCGGGGTAATTCGGGAGATCGATGGCGGGGGCGGCGCACGGGCTGCATCGCAGAGGTGCATGCCGGATCAAACATCAGACAATTGCGGTGATGTGGGCCGCGACTGGATCAAAAACTTCAAGAATCGTTTCATTACCCGTTGTGTTATTCCGCCGCAGGGCCGTGATGATTATTTCGCGTGCCGCTTTATTCTCGCGCAACACAGTGCCGGCTGGTTCGTGATAATAATTATATTAAGTTTTTGAAACGACTTTAATCAACCATGGAAATCGATGAACAATGGTTAAGTCGATGAAATATCTATCGTCCATCAAGCCGAACCTACCTATAATAAATCGAAGGACAATTCAAATAAATTGCAATAGCAGAGCAGGCATTTCACGTCCTGACATTAATCAAGGAATATAAAAATGGCTCAAAAACTATTTCACGCACAACCGTTCCCGCTCCCGTTTGATTCACGCACGACAGCATTGGTCATGATCGACATGCAGCGTGATTTTGTTGAACCGGGAGGCTTTGGCGAGGCATTGGGAAATGACGTCTCCCTGGTGCGCAGCGCGATTGTCCCGTGCGGGAAGGTGCTGAAGGCGGCGCGCGACGCGAAGCTGCTGGTCATCCATACGCGTGAGGGTCACCGCGCCGACTTGGCCGATTGCCCGCCCGCGAAACTGACGCGCGGCGGCAAGACGTTCATTGGCACCGACGGCCCCATGGGCCGCATCCTGGTCCGCGGCGAGGCAGGGCACGACATCATTCCCGAGCTGTATCCGGCGGTGGGCGAACCCATCATCGATAAACCCGGCAAGGGTGCGTTCTATCAAACCGACCTGCAGCTGATCCTGCAAAACCACGGCATCAAGACGCTTATCGTGTGCGGCGTGACTACTGAAGTCTGCGTGACCACCACGGTTCGCGAAGCCAATGACCGCGGCTACGAGTGCATTATTCCGGCGGATTGCGTCGGATCGTACTTCCCGGAATTCCAGAAGTCGGCGCTGGAGATGATCAAGGCGCAGGGCGCAATCTTCGGCTGGGTGGGCGACGCCGCGGCCATTGTCGACGGCCTGCGTGGCTGACAACAGCCGGACAGCCATGGCGCGCCTCCTCACGTTCCCGGTGTGCTCGGTGGGTTATATGGCGGAGCACGGGCCACGCGAGACGCAGCGGTTCTGGGTTCATAGCTGCTTTCAGCACGCCATGAACATGTCGTCGGCGAGTGGCGAATTGCTGACCTTGCTGAGTCCACGCTACCAGAACCTGCCCACGGCGATCAGGCTTGCCACGCCGCCTGGCTGGGATTGGCGCCATCAGGCGCATTCCCGGGAGCCCATCACGCTCGAGAACAACGAGTTGCGCGGGACACTCTGGCGCGCCAACCTGGACCGGGCGCCATGCTGGCGGCCCGGAACGGAGCGGGTGCAGGGCGGCCATTCGCCGAACGCGCTGCTGACGGCTTATCCGTTACTGGCGAGCCAGTTGCTGGAGTACTGCATGGAGCGCGAGGTCCGCAGCAACCTGCAATTGCTGCCGGGCTGGCCGCCGGGTGGGCGCATACCGCGCCTGAACCCCGGCGACGCAAAGGCGGAGTTGGAAAGCAGCGTCTCGGAACTGATTGGATACGGCGCAGGCCTGACGCCGGATGGCGATGACTACCTGCTGGGCTATCTGGCGTCGTTATGGCCATGGCAGCATCTCGGCGTCATATCCAACCATTTGAAACTATTGCGTCCGGCAATCAAGAGTCAGCTTCACCGGACCACCAGTATCAGCCGGCATTATCTCGCGCTCGCGTTGCAGGGACATTATTCACAGTCGATTGACCATTTGACGTCTGTCCTGATTCACGGAAGCACGCCGGCGGAAATAAAACTTTCGGCAATCAACGTCATGAAATTCGGCTCGTCCTCTGGCGCAGATTGTCTTGGAGGTTTCCTGCACGGAATAAGAGCGCTTGGAAAAGTGCAGCTGAAAGAAATGAACTGATCTTTAATATGGATTAGCCGAAAACGATTATCGAGTTAATCAGATTGATGGCACCCGGCGCGTGCAACGCCGGGTTCGCCAGGCGAGCACTCGGCCGAAATCTGGACCAGGCAAGTGTAACGATTACCGGAAGCTGAAATGAGCATAAGAACCAAAGTCTTCAAGAACATGTATCAGGACTCCGTTTCCCTGATGCAGATATCCGCGCACATCTCGAAGCTGGCTGGCATCGAGCAGGCGTCGGTGGTGATGGGAACCAGCACCAATCTGGCGCAATTGCGCGATGCGGCGCTGGATGACGGCTGCACCGCCGGGCCGAACGATCTCGTGATCGCGGTACGCGGCGAGATCGCGGCGTGCGATGGCGCGCTCGTTATTGCGGAAGAGCGGTTGAACAGCAAGCCGGAGGAGTCGAGCGGCGACGGCGTGCGTCCGCCGCCGCTCGCCAGCCTCGAAATGGCAGTGGAACAGCAGGCGGCATCGAATCTCGCCTTGATCTCGGTCCCCGGCGATTACGCCGCCGCCGAAGCAATCAAGGCGCTGCGGTTGGGGCTCTCGGTCATGCTTTTCTCCGATAACGTCAGTCTCGCCCACGAGCGCGCAATCAAGACGCTCGCGGCTGAGAAAAACCTGCTGGTGATGGGCCCCGATTGCGGGACGGCCATCATCAACGGGATGCCGCTGGGCTTCGCCAATGTCGTCAAGCGCGGGGCGATCGGCGTCGTGGCGGCATCGGGGACCGGACTGCAGGAAGTGACGTGCCGCATCGACCAGTTGGGCGCCGGGATTTCGCAGGCGCTCGGCACGGGCGGGCACGACCTGCACGAATCGATTGGCGGGATCTCCATGTTGTACGGTCTCGATGCGCTCGCCGCCGATCCCGACACCCAGGTGATCGTGCTGATCTCCAAACCGCCGGCGCCAGTCGTCGCGGAAAAGATCCTGGCGCGGGCGCGCGCGGCGGGCAAGCCGGTCGTCGTCAACTTCCTGGGCGCGCGGCCGGAGGACATGAACGTGCCGGGCATCATCCCGGCGTACACCCTGGCCGATGCCGCCGGCTTCGCCGTCGCGTTGCTCTCAGGCGCCGCACTGCCGGCAACCGTAGCGGAGATCAGCACGCCGGACGCAGGCCGTCTCCACGATTACAGCCGTACATTGCGGCCCATGCGGCGCTTCATTCGCGGCGTGTTCGCCGGTGGCACGTTTTGCTACGAGAGTCAGTTGTTGTGCCGGGAACGCGGCTTCGCCGCGTCGTCGAATACGCCGGTTGCGTCCAACAGCAAGCTCGACGATATCTGGCACAGCACGGGGCACACACTCGTCGACATGGGCGATGACGATTTCACGCGCGGCCGTCCGCATCCCATGATCGATCCCACGCTGCGCAACCAGCGGATCCTCGCGGAATTGAACGACGCGCAAACCGCCGTCGTGTTGTTCGACCTCGTGCTGGGTTACGGCGCATCGACAGAACCCGCCCGCGAGTTGCTGGAACTGATCGAACACGCGCGGCTGCAAGCGGCGGGTCAGGACCTGCCGGTGCTGATCTCCCACGTCTGCGGCACGCAAGCCGATCCACAAGTCAGAAGCCGTCAGGTCGATACCTTGCGCGAAGCCGGCGTACTCGTCGCCGGCTGCAACGCGCAGGCGGCGCTCTGGGCGAGCCACGTTGCCCATCTTCAGGCGCAAAAATAACGGGACCATGATGAACACGCTATTTCAACAGCCACTGAACGTGGTGAACGCAGGCTTGAGCAGTTTCGCCGATAACCTGGCTCTGGCCGGCGGCGACGTTACCGATCTCCGCTGGCAGCCTCCCGCTCTCGGCGATGTAGACGCGGGACTCGCTTTGGCGTCGCTGATTCGCCATCCGCTGGTCGACCAGGCTAACGAGCAGGCGTTCCAGCAGTATCTGGCGGCCCAGCCCGTCCTCGTCGATGTCATGAGCGCCTCGCACGCGATAGGCGCAATGGCGCATCGCAAGCTGATCCTGCACTCGGGGCCACCAATCGAGTGGGCCGATATGTGCGGACCGGTGAAGGGCGCGATTGTCGGCGCGATCCTGTTTGAAGGATGGGCGACGACTCACGAAGCGGCCGAGCGGTTGGCGGCGGATGGTGCGATCGACTTCGAGCCATGTCACCACTATCAGGCGGTCGGCCCGATGGCGGGCATCATCAGCCCGTCCATGCCGCTGTGGGTGATCGAGAACAAGACGAACGGCCGGCGGGCCTTCAGCAACTTCAACGAAGGGCTCGGCAAGGTGCTGCGTTTCGGCGCCAACAACCACGAAGTGCTGGAACGCCTGCACTGGATGACCCAGGAGCTTGCGCCGGCATTGAAGGCCGCGTTGAAGGTGCTGGGCGAACTGGAGTTGAAGCCGCTGATGGCGCAGGCGCTGCACATGGGCGACGAAGTCCATAACCGCAACGCGGCCGCCACCGGCCTCCTGATCAAGCGCCTGATTCCCGCGTTGCTATCGACCGGATTGCCGATCGAGCGGATTCAGCGCGTGACCGAGTTCATCGTCAGCAACGATCACTTCTTCCTCAATCTTTCGATGGCCGCGTGCAAGTCCATGATGGACGCAGCCCACAACGTGCCCTTCAGTTCGATGATCACGGTCATGGCGCGCAACGGCGTGAACTTTGGCATCCGCATGTCCGGCACGGGCGACCGGTGGTTCCAGGCGCCCGCGAATCCGGTCGAAGGTTTGTTCTTCCCGGGCTACGGAGTGGAAGACGCCGCAGCGGACCTCGGCGACAGCGCCATCACCGAGACGGCCGGCGTGGGCGGCTTCGCGATGGCGTCATCGCCGGCGATCGTCAAGTTCGTGGGCGGCACGCCGGCCGACGCCACCAGCAACAGCCGTCGCATGCAGGCGATCACGCTGGGCGGCAATCCTGCGTTCACGCTCCCCGCACTGAATTTCGCGCCGACCGCTGCGGGTATCGATGCGCGCAAGGTGGTTGATCGCGGCATCCTGCCGATCATCAATACCGGGATTGCGCACAAGCAGGCGGGCGTCGGGCAGATCGGCGCGGGCATTACCACGGCGCCGATGCCGGGTTTCATCGAAGCGATTCGCGCACTCGCCGAATACGTTTAAACCACACGGGACACGCAACATGACCAAACCTCTGGCAATTGTCGCGGTCGGCGGCAACGCGCTGATCCGCGACGATCAACACGATAGCATTCCTGATCAATACGACGCGGTCGTCGAAAGTGCCCGGCACATTGCCGACATGATCGAGGCCGGATGGGATCTGGTGCTCACGCATGGCAACGGACCGCAGGTCGGTTTTATCCTGCGCCGCTCAGAACTTGCCGCTGAAGAAGTACGTCCAGTGCCGCTGGACTACGCCGTGGGAGACACGCAGGGCGCGATTGGCTACATGTTTCAAAAGGCGTTGAGCAACGCGCTGCGCCGCCGCGGGATTCATCGGCCCGTGGTCACTGTCGTGACCCAGACGCGTGTTAGCCGCGACGATCCGGCGTTCCTCAATCCCGGCAAACCGATAGGCGCCTTCCTCGATGAAGCCACCGCGCGGCAGCGGCAAAAGTCGCTCGGCTGGACGCTGATGGAAGATGCGGGACGGGGCTGGCGCCGGACGGTGGCGTCGCCCAAGCCGCTGGAGATCATGGAGCGCGAAGTGATCGCGACGTTGCTTGCGCAAGGCTGCGTGGTGATCGCGTGCGGCGGCGGCGGTATTCCGGTTTTAGTCGATGAGCACCACCAGATTTCCGGCGTGGAAGCGGTCATCGACAAGGATCTGGCGTCGGCATTGCTCGCAGAACAACTGGGCGCCGATCTGCTGCTGATTCCTACAGGCGTCGAACAGGTGGCGATCAATTTCGGCAAGCCGGATCAGCGCTGGCTCGACACGCTAAGCCTGGCCGAAGCCCAGGAACTGATCTCGCAAGATCAGTTCGGCGCCGGAAGCATGTTGCCCAAAGTGGAAGCCATCATGCAATTCGTTACCCACAGCCGATCGAAAGGCGGGCACGGCAAAGGCTTGATTACCAGCCCGGAAGCGATCAAACGTGCGCTCGATCGCAAGACCGGAACGTGGATCACGCAATAGTCGCCCAAGTTGTGTGCATTTTATTTAGCAATACCAATTTTTATTGAAGAATGAAGGCGAAAAAATGAAGAACACTACGTTGCTGGCCGTCAACGGCACGCTCATGCGTGGGCTCGAACTGAACGGCAACATGACCGCGGCGGGCGGCGTGTTCCTGCGTGAAGATCACACCGATCCGCATTACCGGCTCTGGAGTATTGGCGACCGGCATCCGGGAATGATCCGCGTGGCGACGGGCGGAACGTCGGTCGCGCTCGAGATCTGGGAACTGCCGCTTGCCTCGTTCGCCGCTTTGTTGTTGAGCGAACCGGCAGGGCTGGCGATCGGCAAGGTGACGCTTCGCGACGGCAGTCAGGTGTTGGGCGTGCTGGCCGAACCCTGGCTGGTTGAAAACCAGAAAGACATCACCGCGCACGGAAGCTGGCGTGCCTATACCGGTCATACACACACCGCCTGATCGCCTGAAAACCTCCAAGGAACACTTGTATGCGCAACACTGACGAAGGCCCGAATACGGCGCCCGGGTATCGCATCGCCATGATTTTATTGGGCATTGCCATTACGCCGGTTTTGCTCTCGTCCTCCAGTCTTGGAAGCCAGTTATCGAGCCTGGCGCTGATCAAGGTGGTGGTCATCGGCGGCATTATCCTGACCATCCTGTCGGGCATCACTATTTGTGTCGGCGAGAAGGCGCGGCTGCCGACGTACGGCATCGTTAAATATCCGTTCGGCGAAAAGGGGGCGATCGCCATCAACGTCCTGCTCGCGATCAGTTTGTTCGGGTGGATTGCGGTGACTGCCAATATGTTCGGGCATTCGGTCCACGATCTGCTCGCGCAACAGGGCGTCGAGATTCCCGTACCCCTGCTGGTTGCTGTGGGCTGCGTGATTTTTGTGGCCGCGACGGCTTTTGGTTTCGAACTGCTTGGGAAGGTCGCTCAGTTCGCCATACCCGTTATCGCGTTGATGCTCTGTTACTGCGTGTATGTCGCGGCTCACGGCATGGTGCCGGTGCCAGCCGATTTCACCGATATGAATACCGGCGTGGCCGTTTCCACCGTCGTCGGGACGATCATTGTGCTGGTGGCTACGCTGCCTGATTTCGGCAGCTTCGTTCACGATCGCAAGCATGCATTGATTGGCGCGGTGCTGACGTTCCTGATCGCTTATCCGTTGTTGTATTGGGCGGGGGCAACGCCGAGCGGGATATCGGGGAAAGCTTCCTTGCTCGGCGCCATGGCCGTGTTCGGCGCCGTATTGCCGGCCGCTTTGCTGCTGATCTTTGCGACCGTGACGGGGAATGCCGGGAATATGTTTCAGGGCACGCTGGTCGTGTCCACCTTGTTCACGCGATTTCCCAAGTGGCAGATTACGGTGGCGCTGGGTGTGCTGGCGATGATTGTCGGCAGCATGGACATCATGGCGTGGTTTATCCCGTTCCTGCTTTTTCTGGGCATCGCAACGCCGCCCGTGGCCGGGATTTATATCGCAGACTTTCTGCTGTATCGGCGAGGCGGGTATGACGAGCGGCTTCTCGCGACCGATCCGCAGGTGAAGTTGCTGACGTTCGTTGCGTGGATCATCGGATCGCTGGCCGGGTTCATGACCGTGAAGGGTGTGTTTTCCTTCACGAGCATCCCTTCGCTCGATTCGATTATTGTCGCTTGCGTTTGTTACGCGATTTTCAGCCGGTTCGCACGCGTGCGCAGCGTTGCTTCCGGGACCTGAATCAGCGCATTGATATACGCTCGCCACGCGATGTGGCGGGCGGTTTTATCCTTGCGCCCCAATTAGATTCGTCACCTTGACGTTCCGCGTATCCGGCACTTCTGCATACGACAGCACCTTCAACTGCGGCAAGCTTCTTCGCAGGAAACGAGCGAGCATGGCGCGCAGCGAATGCTGCACCAGAAGCACCGGTGGTAATCCCATGTTCTGCTGACGCAGGATCGCATTCTGCGTTGAGTTCAACAGCGTCTGCGCCAAGCCCGGTTCCAGTCCGGGATTCGCGCCTGTCTGCAATGCCTGCGACAACACGCGCTCCAGATTCGGATCCAGTCCCATCACCTGCAACTCGCCGCTCCCCGGATACCACTGCTGCGTGATCGCGCGGCCGAGCGCCAGACGCACCGCCGCGGTCAGGTCGTAGGCATCGGATATCTTCGGTGCATGTTCCTGCAACGCGTCCAGGATCGTGCGCATGTCGCGGATAGGAACGCCTTCTTCCAGCAAGTTCTGCAGCACCTTCTGCAAGGTGGTCAGCGCGAGGGTCTTCGGCACCAGGTCGTCGGTCAGCGAAGGCGTGTCCTTGCCAACGCGTTCCAGCAACGCCTGCACTTCCACTCGACCCAGCAATTCAGCGGCGTGCGTCACGACCAGATGGTTCAGGTGGGTCGCCACGACCGTGCTGGCATCGACCACGGTGTAGCCGTAGACCTGCGCCTGTTCACGCAGGTTTGTATCGATCCACACCGCCGGCAAACCAAACGCCGGATCCTGTGTCGGATTCCCCGGCAACGTTGCGGAAACCTGCCCCGGGTTGATCGCAAGCCATTGGCCCGGGAATGCTTCCCCTACGCCCACTTCGACACCCTTCAGCGCAATCCGGTAACCATTCGGACGCAATTCCAGGTTGTCGCGAATATGAATCACCGGCGGCAGGAAGCCGATTTCCTGCGCGAACTTCTTGCGAATACCCTTGATCCGTTTCAACAACTCGCCGTCCGCGTTCCGGTCGACCAGCGGGATCAACCGATACCCCACCTCGAGCCCGAGCGGATCGATCATCGCGACGTCGTCCCAGCTCGCTTCAGTATTTTCGAGCGGTGCAGCGGCGGCAGGCACGACATCCGTGACCAGGGACGCTTTCTTCTTCGCTGCGAGGCGCTGGTTCATCGAACGCGCGGCGTACACCAGGCCGCCGCCCAGCAGCAAGAATGCAAAATGCGGCATGCCGGGAATCAACCCCATGATGCCGATGATCACGCCGGTAATCATCAACACACGCGGGTTGTTGAAGAGCTGCCCCGTCAACTGCGTGCCGATATCCTCTTCGGTCGCCACGCGCGACACGATCACACCGGCCGCCGTCGAAATGATCAGCGAGGGAATTTGTGCGACGAGGCCATCGCCAATCGTCAGCAGCGTGTAGTTCGTGGCCGCGTGCGCGAAGTCCATGTCGTGCTGGAGCATCCCGACAATCAAGCCGCCCACGATATTGATGATCATGATCATCAAGCCCGCGATTGCATCGCCGCGTACGAACTTGCTGGCGCCGTCCATGGAGCCGTAGAACTCGGCTTCCTGCGCGACCTGCAAGCGGCGCTTGCGGGCCTGGTCTTCGTTGATGAGGCCGGCGTTCAGGTCGGCATCGATAGCCATCTGCTTGCCCGGCATGGCGTCGAGGGTAAAGCGTGCGCCCACTTCGGCAATCCGCCCCGCGCCCTTCGTAATCACCATGAAGTTGATGATCATCAGGATCACGAACACCACAATACCGACCGCGAAATTCCCGCCCACCAGGAAGTGGCCGAACGATTCGATCACCTGGCCGGCGGCATCGGGGCCGGTATGGCCTTCGAGCAGGACGATCCGCGTGGACGCTACGTTCAGCGACAAACGCAGCAGCGTGGAGAACAGCAGCACGCTCGGGAACGCGGCGAAGTCGAGCGGCTTTTGCGTGTACATGCTGACCAGCAGCACCATCACGGAAAGCGCGATGTTGAACGTGAACAGCAAGTCGAGCAAAAAGGCCGGCAACGGCAAGATCATCATGCCGAGGATCATGCAGATCAGCACCGGCCCGGCTAAGGCCCGCAGGTTCTGCGATCCCAATGCGTCAGGGCGCTTCGAGAAAAATCCGGCGCGCGCGTTCATGCTTTGCTTCCTTTCATCGGGTCATTTCCATCATTGCCGGCGGAGTTCGCATCGTTGGCAGCCAGCGCTTCGGCGGCTTCCTGGTCGGCTTCTGATTCGGGGACGCTGCCTTTATCGAGTTCGGGAGGAACGTCGAGGTTTTCGGGTTCATCCGGCCGGCTGCCGCCTTCTTTCTTGTATTTGCGGAGCTGATACACCCACGCGAGCACCTGCGCGACGGCGCCGTACAGCGCGCCCGGAATTTCGCGGTCGATCTCGACGTTGTGATACAGCGCGCGGGCAAGCGGCGGTGCTTCGAGCAGCGGCACGTTATGTTCGATCGCCATTTCGCGGATACGCGCGGCCACGAGGTTCACGCCCTTCGCCACGACCCTCGGCGCGCGCATTTCGCCATCGGCGTATTTGAGCGCGACGGCGAAGTGGGTCGGATTGGTGACGATCACGTCGGCGGTAGGCACTTTCGTCATCATCCGGCGGCGGGCTGCAGCGCGTTGTTGCGCACGAATACGCGCCTTGACCGCGGGATCGCCATCGCTTTCACGATGCTCGCGCTTCACTTCCTCCTTGCTCATTCGAAGCTTCTTCGCGTGCGTCCAGAGCTGGTAGGGCACATCGACGGCGGCAACGAGGAACAGTCCCGCTATCGCCATGCCGCAGCACACGACGAGCAGATGCATGGTGTCGGCGAGTGCGAGGCTTAGCGGTTTCGTGACGAGGCTGAGCACTTCGTCCTTGCGGGACCACATCGCCCAGCCGGCCAGCCCACCGACCACCAGGGTCTTCAGGATCGACATGCCGAGCGCAATCGGCCCCTGCACCGAGAAGATCTTGCCGAGCCCGCTGATGGGGTTCAGGCGGCTGAACTTCGGCGCCATGACCGACGTGCTGAGCAGCCAGCCGCCCAGCGCCATGGGTGAGCCGACCGCGGCCAGGCCCGTCAGCGCGAGCACGGGCCACAGGGCCATGAAGCCTTCCTTGCCGGCGGCGGAGGCGCCAATCAGCATCTGGTTGGTATCGAGGACGGTGTTGTGGTTGAACGTGAACGCGCCGCGCAGGATGGCCTGCATATGCTGGCTGACGGAGCCGGAGAAGCCCCAGATGCCGGCGAATCCAGCACCGAGCAAAGCGAACGACGTGAGTTCCCGCGAGCGCACGACCTGACCTTCCTCCCGCGCCTTTTCCAGGCGCTTGGGAGTCGCTGATTCGGTCTTTTCGACGTCGCTCTCTTCTGCCACTTCACTGTGCTCCAGCTTGCGCGGGCTTCAACGAAGCCACTGACGCATTGATCCAGTGAAGCGATTATTGCTAAAAGCAGCAAGCGGCCATCGCTTGATCAGGGCGGAGAAACGGGGGTAATTCGGGCGATGGAATGGGGCGAGGAGCACGGCCGGCCGGACTTAAAGGACCACGCTGCATGAAAAATGCGCCGGTCCCAAAAGGAAACCGGCGCATTGCGTTGTCATTGCGTCGTATCAGTCAGTCAGGCGGGACGGTCAAACCCCGTAGATCCCGGGCACGCGGCCATCGGGACCGTAGAACGTCGACTTGGGCGGAGCCATGGTCAACGCGGCAAGCGCATTGCGGTTGTATTCCATGCGCGAACGGATGAGCACGCCGATGCTGTTGTTGCCACGCCGCGCACGTCCTGCCGCCGCGAGCAATGTCTGCCAGTGCGAGGCCAGCGCTTCGTCGCCAGTCACGGCTTGCTCCATGCCGACAAACCCCTTCGGCAGCCCGAGCGCGCCAAGTTGCTCGTCGCGCTGGCGTTCCAGTGCGGCAAGCTGCTCGGTCAACGCAGTTTTTCGTTCGATGATCGAAGGCAGCGTATCGAGCGGCGAGGCCGCAATCAGCGCTTTCTCTTCGTGGACCAGCAGCGACTCGAACGCCTGGACGGCAGCGGTTTCGTCGATAACGGTGGCAAGCAGGGCGTCTTTCATGGGCGACTCGCTAAAAACTCCGGCCCGCTTTCATAGCGGTGCCAAGGTCAAAAAAAGCCGCCCGGCGCTGCATCGCGGAAACGATGCGTCTATCTGAACCCAGTGTCCCTGTACAGCGGGCGCGCTTTCTCGCGTCGCCTGCAAAACATGACCGCTATGCTCAGCCGCCGGCCGGCGGGGTATTCGTTTGAATCAGTTCACGTGCGCTGCTCAGCATGCCGTCGGCGATCTTGCCCGAATCGACCTTGTAGCTGCCGTCGTTCAGCGCGGCCTTGATCGACGCGACTTTCGCCGTATCGATGTCGGACGAGCCCGACGTGCGCAAATCCGTCGACAACGCCGACAAGCTCACCGTCGAATTCGAACCGCCGGTGCTGCTGGTCGTGCTGCCAGTCGTGCTGGCCGGTTGCGCGTCGGCTTGCGCCGCACGTTGTTGTGCAGCTTCCTGCAAAGCTGCGATCTGGCTGGTATTGCTGGAATCGATTTTCACGATGGTCTTCCCTGACGATGTGATTCCTTTATCGGCGGACGGACGTAAAAACTTTAACCTTCCCGCCGCCCGGACCACGCGCCAGTCAGTCCTATCTCCCGCTCAGCCTTGCCGGATAAGCCCGATAAGGAATTGCAACAAATTGAAACAAGTGAGGGATAACCCACATAGGGCGATTCCGGAGCCTTCTTCAAAGCTGGATCTCCACTGTCGAACCGTCCTTCACGACGCCGGAAATGATCTGTCCCCCGGCCGTTTTGACGCGGACCTGCTGGCCGGGCGCAGCGTTATTCATGACGCTGCCTTCCGCCGATATCGAAAAACCTGCGCCTGCGGTTACTACACGCACGCTCTGGCCGATCACGACGGCGCCGGCGCCGCGCAGCATGTCGGTGCGCAGCGGCAGGCCTGCTGCCAGCCGCGACAGCGTGACTGCGCCGACCGCTTGTGACGGATCCGTGACGATAGCTTGCGGCATGGCCGTGAGGTCGCCTTCGCGCGGGATCAGGTCGGCGGCGGAGAGCACTTCGCCGGGCGCAACGGCGCGGGCGGCGGTGTAATACGTGGCCATCACCGAGACGCGTGCTTGCAGATAAAGCGTCCATGGGCGTTCACCGGAGCAACGCACGCCGACGGTGGTGCGGCCCCAGATCCGCGAACCCGCGGGCAGGAACGGCTCGAGCGTCGAACAGGGCGCGAGGCCGCGAGGGAAGACGGGCGTAACGGTGATGTCAGCTTTGCCGGGCAAACCTGCTGCCTGCTGCGTCAGGAAGACGAGCGCGGCGGCGCGCACCGAGTCGCCGTCCTGCGTCAGCTGGTTCGGCGCGCCAGCCATGGCGGGTACGGGTTGGAGCGGGGCGCGGATGGGCGCCGGAGTGCGCATTGAAACGGGCATCATGCCGGCGACCGGCGTGGCGGGCGCGGCTGCGATCGGCCTCGCCTGGAAGCCTCGCGAGGCGACGCGCGGAGTGCCTTGGACTGATGCGCTGCCATCCGCCGTCACGACCACGGGCATCACGTCGGGTGAAGATGTAGCGACGCGGGGAAGGGCATCTGCAGCCGTCTTTCCAACGTTACTAATAGTAGTAGGCGCTTTCGGCTCGCCATTGCCGGGGATCTCGATCATGCCGCCGGCAGCGGGGGCATCGGTCGATGCACTGGTCCCGCTCGGCGACATCGCCAGTCTGGGCGCCGCAGCGGCGGGCTTCACGGTCTTGGCCGCCGTAGCTTCACCCGGCCCCGGGATCACGATCAGGCCGCTGGTATCGGCGGAGGAAGAGGAGGCGTCGGCGGCGTCGGCGTGGGCATCGAGTGCGAGTGCGGCGGCACGCATGGCGGCATCGGCTGCATGGGCTGCGGCGGCGTAACCCGCCGGACGCGAGGTGCGCACCGGCTGAGCCGCGCTTGCCGGCTGGTTCGCGTTTCCGTCCACCGACATGCCGGCGTCTTTCGCCATCGCCTCGACGGCCGCTGGATTGGTTTCGCCCGGACCGGCAATCATGATCGTGCCGCTGCCACCGCCGGTTTGCTGGGCGTGCGCCACCGTCACGCCGGCCGCCATCAGAGCCAATGCAAGCGCGCAAAGCGCAACCGGACCGCTCGGCGCGGCACGGCGAGCCAGACGCGCGCGGGCCTTCACCAGGCCGTTCGCGGCCAGGCGATGAACCGCCGGCTTGCGAGCAGGCGCAGTGAAGCTGTGCATTGTGTTTCTCCCAAACAAATCCAGCGAATCCGGCAAATCAACAACAAGAAACCCGTCATCCAAAGTCGGCGAATTCTTTAAAAGATCGACCCACGAGACGAATTCTAGATTTCGCCGGCCAAAGGCAAGCGTCGAATAGAGGCCGGCTTTCCCTGTTATTCGTCTGATTGCATCTTGCGTCTCGCTCCTAAGATTCGTCTCATGCAAAAGTCTTCGATAGCCAATGGCCGATGACAACCCGGCGCTCGCTCCATTGCCCGGCGTCATCGACCGCGAAAGCTGCAAAGACACGCGAAACACCGCACACCCGATCCGAAGCTGAAGGAGGACCGCCATGCTGGACAAGCTCGACAAGGAATTCGCGTTCGGCCGTGAAGCGCTGGATGTGCGCGCCTACCGGCAGGAACTGTTGTCGTCGAATATTGCGAACGCCGATACCCCGGGCTACAAGGCGCGCGACGTCGATTTCTCCAGCGCCCTCGCCGGCGCGCTGAAAAAGACCGGGACATCGGGTGACACAACCGCTTCCGGCACCGCGACGCTGCAGATGGCGCAGCCGGTGAGCGTGTCGACCAGCGCGTCGCTCGCGACGACATCGGCGGGACATATGTCCGGCACGACGACGCTGACCGCCAGCGGCGGCAGCACCGACGACTACGGCCGTCTCGCGTACCGGATTCCGAGCCAGCCGGCGCTGGACGGCAATACCGTCGACATGGATTCGGAGCGGGTCCAGTTCGCGGACAACGCGCTGCATTTCGAAGCAGGCATGACCGTGGTGTCGTCGCAGATCAAGACGATGCTTTCGGCGATCACGTCGAACTGAACCACGAATTCAGCTAAATAACGAGGAGAAGCAATGCCCTCTTTGATGAACATCTTCAACGTTGCCGGTTCGGCGATGTCCGCGCAGGCGCAGCGCCTGAACGTGACCGCTTCGAACCTGGCCAACGCGGACAGCACGACGGGCCCGGACGGCCAGCCGTACAAGGCGAAGCAGGTGGTGTTCGGCGTCGATCCGCTCGGCGGCGCGCGCACGGCGTCCGGCCAGCAGGTAGGCGGCGTGCAGGTGACGGGCGTGATCGACGACCCGACGCCCATGAAGACCACCTACGACCCGACCAATCCCGCAGCAAACACCGACGGCTACGTGACCTTGCCGAACGTCGATCCGGTGCAGGAAATGGTCAACATGATTTCGGCGTCTCGTTCGTATCAGGCGAATGTGGAAACGCTCAATACCGCCAAGCAGCTGATGCTTAAGACCCTGACGATCGGAACCTGAGGACCAACCCCGTGACAACCAACACCACGATCGGCAACACCGGCACGACGATGTCGCAGAGCTTGCTGAACACCATGAACGGCACCTCGAGCACGTCGGGATCTTCATCGGCCAGTTCGAGCTCGAGCACGACCGGCACGCAGTCGCCGGCAGACCTGCAGAACACTTTCCTGACGCTGCTCGTCACGCAGCTCCAGAACCAGGACCCGACGAACCCGACCGACAGCTCGCAGATGACCTCGCAACTCGCGCAGATCAGCACGGTGTCGGGCATCGGCCAGTTGAACACGTCGCTGAGTTCGCTGGCGACGCAGTTGTCGGCCGGCCAGTCGTCGCAGGCTGCGATGCTGATTGGCGCAACCGTACTCGCCCCTGGCAACACGATGACGGTTAGCGGCGGCAAGGCCAGCGCCTTCGGCGCGCAGACGGCGAACGCGCTTGGCGACTTGACGGTGAGCGTGACGAACAGCGCCGGCCAGGTCGTGAACACGATCGACCTCGGTCCGCAGGCTGCCGGCACGGTGCCTATCTCGGGCTGGACGCCAACCGACAAGACCGGCGCGACGCTGCCGGACGGCACGTACACCATCACGGCGGCGGGCACGATCAACGGCGCCGCGGCCACGGCGACCGCGCTGTCCTCCTCGGTGGTGCAGAGCGTGGTGCAGCAGGGCGACGGCACGGCGGGCGTCATGCTCTCGACCGGCAAGTCGGTTCCGCTTACCAGCATCGCGTCGATTCTCTAAGCCCCACTCACTAACTTATTCTTCTGGAAGCGGAGACCGTCATGGGTTACCAACAAGGTTTATCTGGTTTGTCCGGCGCGTCGAACGATCTCGATGTGATCGGCAACAACATTGCGAACGCGAATACCGTCGGCTTCAAGCAAGGCCAGGCGCAATTCGCCGATATGTACGCGAACTCGGTCGCCACCGCCGTGAACAACCAGATCGGCATCGGCTCGCAGATGTCGGAAGTGCAGCAGCAGTTCGGCCAGGGCACGATCACCACGACCAGCCAGGCGCTCGACGTTGCGATCAACGGCAACGGCTTCTTCCAGATGTCGGCCAACGGCGCGAACGTGTACTCGCGCAACGGCGTGTTCAACCTTGCGGCCAACGGCACGATCGTCAACGCGGCCGGCCAGACGCTGATGGGTTATGCGGCTAATTCGCAGGGCGTGATCAACAGCTCGTCGACCGTGCCGCTCGTCGTGCCGAACTCGAACCTGCCGCCGGCGGCCACCAAGAACGTGACTTTTCAGTTCAACCTGAACTCACAGCAGGCGCTCCCGACCCAGACGCCGTTCGATCCCACCAACGCGAGCACCTATAGCGCCACCAGCCAGATCAACGTCAACGACTCGCTTGGCGGCACACATGCGGTGAACGTGTTTTTCGTCAAGCAGGCGACGGGATCGTGGGAAGCCTACGCGACCAGCGGCACGGCCAACACACCCGTCACGGGAACGTCGACCGGTGTGGCCGGTGATCTGGGCCAGGTCACGTTCGACCAGTCGGGCAACCTGATCCCGACGCCGCCCGCCACCGCCATCGCTCCGTTCTCCTTTTCGATTCCGGATGGTGCGTCCAACACCGCCGGCGCCGTGCAAACCATGTCGATGTCATTCGCCGGCACGACCCAGTACGGCGCCACGACCGGCCTCGTGAACAGCACCCAGGACGGCTATTCGTCGAGCGAACTGGCGGGCTTTTCGGTCGGCACGGACGGCACGCTGACGGGCACGTACACGAATGGCAAGACGCAGGCGCTCGGCCAGATCGCGCTGGCGACCTTCGCCAACAACAACGGCTTGCAGGACCTGGGCGGCAACAACTACCAGCAGACCGCCGCATCGGGTATCGCGCAGGTGTCCACGCCGGGTTCGACCAACCACGGTTCGCTGCAAGGCGGCGCGGTGGAAAACTCGAACGTCGACCTGACCAGTTCGCTGGTGGACCTGATTACGGCGCAGCGTAATTACCAGGCGAACGCGCAGACGATCAAGACGCAGCAAACCGTCGACCAGACGCTCATCAACCTGTAAGCGCCGCCACCCAAGCCGGGCACGAGAGAGTCATAAATGGACCGTCTGATCTATACCGCGATGAGCGGCGCCGCGCAGGCGCTCGAGCAGCAGAGCGTCACGGCGAACAACCTCGCCAATGCGTCGACGACGGGCTTTCGTGCGCAGCTTTCCGCGTTTCGCCAGGTACCGATGAACTTCGAGAACGGCGCGTCCGGCGACGCGACCACGCGCACCTTCGTGCTGTCGTCCACGCCGAGCGCCGATTACACGCCGGGTCCGATCCAGCAGACCGGCAATCCTCTCGATGTCGCCATCCAGGGTCCGGGCTGGCTTTCCGTGCAGACGGAAGACGGCGGCGAAGCGTACACGCGAGCGGGCAACCTGCATGTGGATGCCAACGGCCAGCTGGTCACGGCAAACAACCTGCCGGTGCTCGGCAACAGCGGTCCGATGTCGATTCCGCCGGGCGCGGATGTCACCATCGGCAAAGACGGGACGGTGACCGCGCTGATGGCGGGCGAGTCGCCCACCTCTATTGTAACGGTCGACCAGTTGAAGCTCGTCAATCCCGAAGCGGGGAGCCTGACGCGCGGCGACGACGGCCTGTTCCACACCGCCGACAACCAGCCCGCCGACGCCGATCCAACGGTGACGGTGGCGCCTGCGTCGCTGGAAGGCAGCAACGTGAATGCGGTGTCCGCGATGGTCGACATGATCACCAACGCCCGCCAGTTCCAGATGCAGACCAAGTTGCTCGATTCAGCCAACTCGAACGATCAGTCGGCTAACAAGCTGCTCGACTTCAGTTAATCCGCAGTACCAGGATAAAAAACATGAACCGCTCTCTTTACATCGCCGCAACCGGGATGAACGCCCAGCAGTCGCAGATGGACGTGATTTCCAACAACCTCGCCAACGTCAGCACGAACGGCTTCAAGGGCTCGCGCGCGGTGTTCGAGGACTTGCTGTACCAGACCGTCCGCCAGCCGGGCGCGAGTTCCACGCAGCAGACCGAACTGCCCTCGGGCAGCCAGATCGGCACCGGCGTGCAACAGGTCGCAACCGAACGCCTGTACACGCAGGGCAACCTGCAGCAGACCGGCAACTCGAAGGACGTCGCCATCAACGGCAACGGCTTCTTCCAGGTGACGATGCCCGACGGCACGACCGCCTATACCCGCGATGGCTCGTTCCAGACCAACGCGCAGGGTCAACTGGTCACGTCGAGCGGTTATCAGGTGAGCCCGGCGATCACGATCCCCACGAATGCAACCAGCGTGACCATCGGCTCGGACGGCACGGTCACAACCACGGCGCAGGGCAGCTCGGCCAACACGACGGTCGGCCAGTTGCAGCTCGCGACCTTCATCAACCCGGCCGGCCTCGATGCAAAGGGTGAAAACCTCTTTTCCGAAACGGCTTCGTCCGGTACGGCGAACGTCGTGACGCCTGGCTTGAACGGCGCGGGACAGTTGCAGCAGGGGTATGTGGAATCGTCGAATGTGAACGTGGTCCAGGAACTGGTGAACATGATCCAGACCCAGCGCGCCTATGAAATCAACAGCAAGGCCGTGACCACGTCGGACCAGATGCTGCAGACGCTGAGCCAGATGCAGGTTTAAGCCGCACCAACCGCATCAGCAGCGTCATTCCGAAGGACCACGAAGATGTCATCACAATTTTCACGTTTTCCACGCCTGCGCCGTGCATCGGTGCTGGCGCTGGTCGCCCTGGCGGCCTGCGCGCTCGTGCCCAAAGAGCCGATCACGCAGCAGCCGATGACCGCCCGGCCGCCGGCGCCGCCGCTCAATTCGGCAACGCCCGGCGCGATCTACAACGCAGGCTACGCGGGACGGCCGCTGTTCGAGGACCAGCGTCCGCGCAATACCGGCGACATCATCACCATCGTGATCGCGGAAAACGTCAACGCGACGAAGTCGTCGGCGGCGAATGCGGCGCGCAACGCCAGCGAGGCGTTCGCCGTGCCGGTCACGCCGGGCATCTTCGGCGGCCTGTTCCACAACACCAACCTGAGCGCCGCCGGGTCCAACGGTTTCAACGGCGCGGGCGGTGCGAGCGCGGCCAATACGTTTAACGGCACGCTGACCGTGACCGTCACCGGCGTGCTGCCCAACGGCAACCTGGAAGTGAGCGGTGAAAAGCAGATGCTCATCAACCAGGGCAACGAATTCGTGCGCTTCTCCGGCGTCGTCAACCCGACGACCATCTCCGGTACCAACACCGTCTTTTCCACCCAGGTGGCGGACGCGAAGATCGAGTATTCGGCGAAGGGTTATATCGATGAATCGCAGCAGATGGGCTGGCTCCAGCGCTTCTTCCTCAACGTGGCGCCCTTCTGATCATGAAACTCTTTCTTCGCTTCGTTTTCATCGCGCTGGCGCTCGCTGCCGCACTTCCCCAGGCAGCTCAGGCGGAACGCCTCAAGGACCTGGTTTCGTTCCAGGGCGTGCGTGACAATCCGTTGATCGGCTATGGCCTCGTGGTCGGCCTCGACGGCACCGGCGACCAGACTACCCAGACCCCGTTCACCACGCAGAGCTTGGTGAACATGCTCGGCAACCTCGGCATCACGCTGAACGCCGCGACCACCCAGAACATGCAGTTGAAGAACGTCGCCGCCGTGATGGTGACGGCCGTGCTGCCACCGTTCTCGCGGCCGGGCGAAGCGATCGACGTCACCGTGTCATCGCTTGGCAATGCCAAGAGCCTGCGCGGCGGCACGCTGCTGATGGCGCCGCTCAAAGGCGCTGACGGCCAGGTCTACGCGATGGCGCAGGGCAATCTCGCGGTCGGCGGTGCGGGCGCCAGCGCCAACGGCAGCAAGGTCCAGGTCAACCAGCTTGCAGTCGGCCGCATTCCGGGCGGCGCGCTGGTCGAACGTGCCGTGCCCGCTGCGGTGACGCAAGCCGGCGGCGTGATGACAATGGAGCTGAACACGCTCGACTTCGACACCACGCAGAAGATCGTGGCGTCGGTGAACAACCAGTTCGGCATGGGCACGGCGATCGCGCTTGACGGCCGCACGATCCAGCTGCGCGCGCCGACTGACCCATCGCAAGTGGTGTCGTTCATGGCGGAGCTGGAGAATATCGATGTCAGGCCGTCGCAGGGCGCGGCGAAGATTATCGTCAATGCGCGTACCGGCTCTATTGTGATGAACCAGATGGTCACGCTGCAGAACTGCGCGGTCGCACACGGCAATTTGTCCGTGGTGATCAACACGACGACCGCCGTGAGCCAGCCGGGCGCGTTCTCCAACGGGCAAACCGTGGCGGCAAAACAATCGAGTATCCAGTTGAAGCAGGACACGGGCGCGCTCAAGTCGGTTGCGGCAAGCGCGACGCTCGCGGACGTGGTCAAGGCGTTGAATGCCCTCGGGGCGACGCCGGCGGATTTGATCTCGATTTTGCAATCGATGAAAGCGGCGGGTGCGTTGCGCGCCGATCTTGAAATTATTTAAAGGCGACAGGTCATGAACGCGAACGGGACCGGTACGACAAGCAACGCGCTCGCATCGATGAACACCACCGACTCGAGCAGCGGCCTGAATTCGTTGTCGAACAAGTTTGCGCTCGACGTGCAGGGCTTCGACGCCATGCGCGCCCAGGCCAACGCGAACCCGCAGCAGGGGTTGAAGGCGGCGGCCAAGCAATTCGACGCCGTGTTCACGCAGATGATGCTCAAGAGCATGCGGGACGCCACGCCGTCCGACAGCCCCTTCGATTCGAACGACAGCAAGACCTTCACCTCGATGCTCGACCAGCAGCTTTCGCAGAACATGGGCGCGAAGGGCATTGGCGTCGCCGACATGATGCTCAAGCAGCTCATGCGCAACGCCGGGGCCGGTTCAGGGGCAGGGATGGACGCCTCAGGCGCGAGCGCCGGCGGCGACAGCAGCGCGAACGCCGGCAACATGGCCGCCATGAACGCAATGGCGAAGGCGTATGCGAACGCGGCGGGGTCATCGACGGCAGCGTCGAAGGCATCGCTTGCCGGCAACGGTTATAGCGCCGACAGCGCGCTGACGCCGCCCGCGCGCGGCGTGGGCACGGACAAGGTGGCGGCGTTCGTCGACCGCCTCGCCGCGCCGGCGCAGGCCGCGAGTTCGGCGACCGGGATTCCGGCGCGGTTTATCATCGGTCAGGCGGCGCTCGAGTCCGGCTGGGGTAAGCGCGAGATCAAGAACAGCGACGGCAGTTCGAGTCACAACGTGTTCGGCATCAAGGCGACCAGCGACTGGACCGGCAAGACCACGAGCGCGGTGACCACGGAATACGTGAACGGCAAATCGCAAAAGGTGGTGGAGAAATTCCGCTCCTACGACTCGTACGAAGACGCACTCACCGACTACGCCAGCGTGCTCAAGAGCAATCCCCGCTACGCGCCGGTCGTAGAAGCCTCGCGCGATGCCGCTGGTTTTGCGCACGGAATGCAGAAAGCGGGCTACGCAACCGACCCGCAATACGCTAAAAAGCTGATTTCGATCATGCGGCACATTGCCTGATTGGGTGAGCGGGAACGGAGCTTGAGCGCAGTGCGCACTGGCGCACCTTTTGCTGCATCTAATTCAGTAGACGAAACGTATTACGAGTAAGGTGTGAAAAGCGACGGGGCCAATGTCGCAATAAAAAGACGATGCAGGCTGACGGCGAGGAACGGGTGCATGGTGCGCCCGTTTGGCAGCCGCTCGGGACGCATCGAAATGGAGAGAATGTGCTGGTTCGTTTCGATTTGCGCGATTTGCGACCGTTTTCGGCCGCCGGTGACAGAATTAGGGAAGTTTTTTTACAGCCAACCCTAAATATTCAATCCCGGTTGCCGCTAAATGAAACATCGAAGTGCCGGATCCACTGGGTCCGGTTAGACGCTCAAACAGTCCCGCAGAACGGGGCGAGAGCGAGCAAACGAACACGGCAAGCTCCATGAACATGAATCCGCCAAACGGTTCCGACATCCCGGACGACGAGTCCGACACGCACGATTTCGGCCGGCGCAATCCGCTGGAAATCGGCGTCTCCCTGCGCAACCTCGTCAATCGAGCCGACTTCCTGACCGTCGATCACGGCACGGGGCAGATCGTCACGCGCCTGCTCGACGTGAATCCGTCGGCGCACACATTCATCTTCGATTGGGGTGGCATTCCCGAGCAGAACGAAGCGATGCTGCGCACCGAAAACCTGATGTTCCACGCGAGTCCCGACGGAATCCGCGTCGAATTCGCCACCGGCACGCCGCGTGAAGTCCTGTTCGAAGGGCACCCGGCGTTTGAAGCGGATTTCCCGCCGGTGCTGTTCTACATGCAGCGGCGCGAGTATTTCCGCGTGGAAGCGCCCGTGCTCGATCCGTACATCTGCAGCGGCGAATTGCCGAACGGCGAGCGTTTTCGCTTTGAAGTGAACGACCTCTCGCTGGGTGGCGTGGCCCTGCGGACCATGGACGAGCGGGTTGCGTCGATGGAAGTCGGCGTGATCCTGCGTTCCGTGGAACTGCACTTCAGCAACCCGGGCAAGGTGGTGCTCGACCTGCAACTGATGTCGAACCGGCACACGGTCAATAACCGCGGCGATATGCGCTATACGCTGGGCTTCAAGTTCATGAGCTTGCCCGGGTCAGCAGAAAACACGCTGCAGCGCCTGATTACGCAACTCGAGATGAAGCGCCGGTCGCTGGCGCGGTAACTTGGACATGGCAGCGAGCCCCGCGCTCGCTGCTCCCAAGCGCTTTCCCGTAACGCCCCTTCCATTCGGCGAACTGACGCCCAATCCCCCCGCTGCTTCACCGATTGCTCCGATCAATGCCGGTGAATAATCCGTCATGGCGCAATGCGCGCGCGGTTTTCATGGGAGCGGAAGCTGGACGGCGCTCACGGCGCTCACGCCGCGCGCGCTCCGATTCACCGCGCCGGGATTCAACTTTTTCAGCAATTGGCCGATATACACCAGTTGTCGTCAAACTGCGGCGGCCCGGCGACGTGCCCCCGGGCATCGTGCCTTTACCAGGATTCCTTGCATGTCCCTATTCGATATCGGCGTCAGTGGTCTCAATGCAGCCCAATGGGGTTTGACGACCACCGGACAGAACATCAGCAACGCCGCGACCCCGGGCTACACCCAGGAGAAACCGGTGTACCAGGAGGCGTCGGGGCAATACACGACGTCGGGTTATCTGGGCTCCGGCGTCGCGACGGCGACCGTCGCGCGGTCATACAGCTCGTTCCTGACCACGCAGCTCAATGCCGCGCAGTCCAACAGCAGTTCGCTGAACACCTACTACTCGATGTTGTCGCAGTTGAACAACCTCGTCGGCGATCCGACCACGGGTATTGGCGCCGGCATGACGAGCTATTTCACGGGCTTGCAGTCGGTGGCGAACAGCCCCGCCACGACGTCGACACGGCAGTCGCTGATGAGCAGCGGGCAATCGCTCGTCAACCAGATGAACGCCGCCGCCGCGAACTACAACCAGCTCCGCTCCGGCGTCAACCAGTCGCTCACCAACGCAGTCACGCAGATCAACAGCTACACCGCCCAGATCGCCACGCTGAACGGCCAGATCGCCGCCGCGAGCGCGCAAGGGCAGCCGCCGAACCAGTTGCTCGATGCACGGGATACGGCGGTATCGAACCTGAGCCAGTTGACGAACGTGCAGGTCAACACCGTCAACGGCGCGTACAACGTGTCGATCGGCACGGGCCAGCCGCTGGTCTCCGGTACTACGTCGTATGCACTGCAGGCAGTGACGTCGACGTCGGACCCGAGCGAGTTGTCGATTGCGTATGCATCGCCGGACGGCTCGCCGCAGACGCCCGCGCAAACGCAATATCTGCCGGACTCCACTTTCGGCGGCGGTACGGTGGGCGGCTTGCTCGCGTTCCGCAGCCAGTCGCTCGATCCCGCGCAGGCACAGCTGGGTTCGCTCGCGACCAGTTTCGCCGCGCAACTGAACCAGCAAAACTCGCTGGGCGTGGACCTGAACGGCAATCCCGGCACCGCGCTGTTCTCGACCGGCAGCCCGACCATTTATGCGAATTCGCGCAATACAGGCAATGCTCAGGTGAGCGTATCGCTTGCGGATCCGACCCAGCCGCCCAGCAGCACCTACACGCTGTCCCGCAACGGCGCGACCTACACGCTGACCGACCAGGAAAGCGGCGCGGCGCTCGGCACCCTCACGGCCGATCCGGTGACCGGAGCGGTCGCCGGCACGATTGCGGGCCTGAATATCTCGCTGACGAGCGGCACCATGCAGTCCGGCGATTCGTTCACCATTCAGCCAACGAGCGGCGCGCTCTCCGCCTTCTCGCTGGTGACCACGAATCCGACCGCGATTGCGGCAGCGTCCCCGGCGGTGGCATCGGCGGGTGCGAGCAACGCCGGCACCGCGAACATCTCGGCGGCGACGGCCACCATCGGTTATTCGATACCGGCCACCATGACGCTGACGTACAACTCGACCGCCCAGCAATTCACGTCGAATTTAGCCGTCACGCTGCCGAGCGGCACGGTCGTTCCGGCAGGCACGGCGTTCGCCTACAACCCCGCGCAGGGTCTCACCGTATCGAACGGCACGGACGTCAGCGCGACGATCACCGGCACGCCGGCGAACGGCGATACCTTCACCATCAGCGCGAACACGGGCGGCAGCAGCGACGGCAGCAACGCGCTCGCGATGGCGAATCTCGGGACGGCGAAGTCGCTGAACGGCGGCACGGACTCGTTGACGAGCGCGTACGCGAACTACGTCAACCAGATCGGCAACGAGACCAATAACCTGCAGAGTTCGAGCACGTCGGCGACCGCGGTGCTTACGCAGGCGACGTCGGCGCAGCAGGCCGTGTCGGGCGTGAACCTGAATGAAGAGGCCGCGAACCTGATCCAGTACCAGCAGTTGTACCAGGCCAACAGCAAGGTCATCCAGACCGCTTCCACGCTGTTCTCGACGCTGCTCGGCATTTTCAACTGAGGCTTTCACGATGCGCATCTCCAGCTCCCAGTACTTCACGATGAATGTCGAGACGATGGACAATCAGCAGGCATCGCTCGCCAACATGTACGCGCAGATCTCATCGGGGAAGGCCCTGCAGACCGCGGCGGACAATCCGCTCGGCGCCGCGCAAGCCGTGGCGCTGACCGCGCAGGCGGCCAACCTCGCGCAATACTCGACCAACCAGTCGTCCGCGCTGACCTCGCTGCAGCAGGAAGACTCCACGCTCACCAGCGTGACGAACGTGATGCAGAGCATCCAGTCGCTGGTCGTGAACGCCGGCAACGGCACGCTCAACGACACCGACCGCAGCGCACTTGCGACCCAGCTCCAGGGTTATCGCAGCACGCTGACGACGCTTGCCAACACCACCGACGCCAACGGCAACTACATCTTTGCCGGTTTCCAGGGCGGCTCGAAGCCTTTCAGCGACAACGCCTCGGGCGTTGGTGCGACCTACGACGGCGGTCCCGGCCAACGCCAGGTGCAGATTTCCGACACCCGCACGATCAACGTAGGCGACGCGGGTTCGGCGATATTCCAAAGCGTTTCGTCGAACGAAAGTTCGCCGGTTTCGTCGGGATCGGCCGCCAATACGGGTTCGGGCACGATCAGTCCGGTCAGCGTGAGTGACAGCAGCGACCCGGCCAACTCGCTGATCTACACCATTACGTTCGGGACCACGACCAGCGGCACGCCGCCCACGAGCGTCAGTTCGTACTCGATCACGTCCACTGATCCGTCGACGACACCCCCCACCGTGACCGCGCCGACCACGCCGGTGCCTTATACGGCGGGCGGCAACATCACGGTGGGTTCGGAGACCGTGGCTATTTCCGGCACACCGGCATCGGGCGATACGTTCACCGTGGCGCCGGCGAACACCGGCAACGTCAGCGATACGGACATCTTCACGACGCTCGATTCGTTGGTGAATGCGTTGAAACAGCCTGCCGATACGGCGGCCACGCAGGCGACGTTGCAAAACGCGCTGACCACGGCAGGCGCGAAAATCAGCAACACGTACAACAACGTGCTGACGACACAGACGGCGGTGGGTGGCCGCGAGCAGGAAGTCACGGCGACGCAGACCGCGATGCAGACGACCGCGACGCAGACTGCCAACAATCTGTCGGACCTGGTAAGCGTCAATTTGCCCAGTGCGATCAGCCAGTACGAGATGACGCAGAATTCGCTGCAGGCTGCACAGCAGGCTTTTGCGCAGATCCAGAAAATGTCGTTGTTCAACTACTTGAGCAGCTAAGCGCCGGGGGGGCGTGCAGGGAAGCAATTGATGTGGGTTGTAGGACGTGTTTTGGGCCGCCGGCATGAAGGGCGGCCTTTTTTATTGGGTCATGCCGGCGCGCTGGAACCCTTTCTGCACAAGGTGTGCGGAGAATAGCGAGCCTATTCTCCGCATTTTATGCGGAGAATAAATCACCATTTGCGGTGATTGCGCCTCATAATCACCGCATGAAACGCGGAGAATGGACCTACATCTGGGAAGATCCTGATTGGCCGGCCTGGCGCTACGATCTGTCGCTGATCGCCGCGCCGCTGGCCGCGGTCAGCCGCGCCCAGGGTTTGCTGCTCGGCCGCCTCTCCGATGTCGGTTTGACCCTGCGCAATCAGGCAAGCCTGGCCGCGCTCACCGAGGACGTGCTGAAGACCAGCGAGATCGAAGGGGAGAGGCTGAATGCGGATTCGGTCCGATCGTCTATCGCGCGCCGGCTTGGGGTGGATATCGGCGCACTTGCACCGGTCGACCGGCACGTGGAGGGCGTGGTTGAAATGGTGCTCGACGCCACCGCACGCTGCGACGCGCCGCTGACCCGGGAGCGCTTGTTTGGGTGGCACGCGGCCTTGTTTCCAACCGGCTTCAGCGGCATGTCGCGGATCCAGGTCGGCGCATGGCGCAACGACGAAAACGGCGCCATGCAAGTGGTCTCCGGTCCCATCGGCCGTCAGCGGGTTCATTTCGAAGCGCCGCCGGCCGCTCGCCTCAACGTCGAGACATCGCGTTTTCTCGACTGGCTCAACCGCGACTCTGACGTGGCCCCGGCAATCAAGGCCGGGTTGGCGCACCTGTGGTTCGTCACGCTGCATCCTTTCGATGACGGCAACGGCCGGATCGCCCGGGCAGTAGGCGACTTGCTGCTCGCCCGCGCCGACGGCAGCCCGCAGCGCTTCTACAGTTTGTCGGCGCAGATCCAGTCGGAGCGCAGCGCTTATTACGACATCCTCGAACAAACCCAGCGCGGGTCACTCGATGTCACCGCGTGGCTCACGTGGTTCCTGGACGCGTTGCACCGCGCGGTGGATAACGCCCAGCATACGGTGGACGCGGTGCTGGTGAAGACGCGTTTATGGCAGCGCTGGGCCGGCGCGCCATTCAACGAGCGGCAGATCAAGCTGCTGAACCGGCTGCTGGATGGTTTCGAAGGCAAGCTGACCAGCAGCAAGTGGGCAGCCATCGCGAAGTGTTCGCCGGATACCGCATTGCGTGACATCGGCGAACTGATGACGTTGGGGGTGCTGCGCAGATCGATGTCAGGCGGGCGCAGCACCGCGTACGAGCTGGTTGATTGACTGGTTTGATGGGCCCACGGCCGCGGCCCCGGTCGCAGCCACGGCCGCTAAAGGGCAGCCGCCACGCGCCCCATCTGGTCGATACCGCTATCGAAAATGCGCTGGAAGAACGGGATCATGTTGGGGATCATCAACTGGATGAGCAGGAAGCCGACCAGCATGGTGACCGGAAAGCCCACCTGGAAAATCCCGATCTGCGGCGCCGCGCGATTCAGGATGCCCAGCGCGAGATTGGCGATCAGCAACGCGGTGACCACCGGCAGCGACAGCAGCAAGCCCGTCGAAAACACGCTCACGCCGTACGCGGCAAGCGTCTGCCAGCCGCGCGAGAACGTGGCCGAACCCAGCACGTTTGCGCTCACCGGCACGCTCTGGAACGTCTGCACGAGCGCGCTGATCATTTGCAGGTGACCGTCGAACACAAGGAACGCGAGCATGGCGATGGTGTTCAGATAGCGCGATATCACCACCGAATTCCCACCGGCGCGCGGGTCGTAGAGCATTGCAAAACCGAGGCCCATTTGCATGCCGATAAACTCGCCCGCGGCATCGATGGTAGCGAACGCAATCTGCATCGTCATGCCGAGCGCCGCGCCGACCAGGAACTGGTTGATGATGATCATCACGCCATCGGCGGAAAACACGGTCACCTGCGGCATGGCGCCAATGGTCGGGGCCACGATCAGCGCCATGAACGCCGCGATCGCGACCTTGACGCGAATCGGGATGGCCTGGTGGCTGAGCAGCGGCGCCGTTGCAATCAGCGCGAGGATGCGCGTGAACGGCCAGAGGAACGACGTCAGCCAGACATTGAGCTGCGCGTAAGTGACGGAGAACATGCTTAGCCGGTGATGGCGGGCGTGATGGTGAAAACGTGGCGCATGTAATCGAGCAGCGTCTCCATCATCCACGGTCCGGCGATCACGAGCGTAAGCGCCACCGCGAGCAATTTCGGAATGAACGAAAGCGTGCTTTCGTTGATCTGCGTCGCGGCCTGGAACAGGCTCACGACCAAGCCGACCACCAGCGCGACCAGCAACAAGGGAGCCGCGAGCAACAGCGCCACGTACATGGCCTGGTGCGCGATCGACATGACGGATTCGGGTGTCATCGTTTGATTCCTGACGCTAGATTCGAAGGCTATGAGACGGACGCTATGAGACGAAGCTCTGCGCGAGCGAGCCGATCAGCAACTGCCAGCCGTCCACCAGCACGAACAACATCAGCTTGAACGGCAGCGAAATCGTGGTGGGCGACACCATCATCATCCCCATCGACATCAGCACGCTCGCCACCACCATGTCGATGATGAGAAACGGAATGAAGATGGTGAAGCCGATCTGGAAGCCGGTCTTGAGCTCGCTCGTCACGAACGACGGCACCAGCAGCGAGAGCGGCACGTCTTCGGGACCGTTCATCGGCGGCGCTTTTGCGATGCGGGCGAACAGCGCGAGATCGGATTCGCGAGTCTGGCGCAGCATGAACTGCTTGAACGGCGCGACGCCGCGCGTCATGGCCTGGTCCATCGTGATCGTGCCGTCGGAGAAGGGCTTGTATGCGTCCACGTAAGCGCGGTCGAGGACCGGCGACATCACGAACAGCGTAAGAAACAGCGCGAGTCCGACGAGTACCTGATTAGGCGGCGTGCTGGTCGTGCCCAGCGCCTGCCGCAACAGCGACAACACAATGATGATGCGCGTGAAGCCCGTCATCATCAGCAGCATGGCCGGCAGGAACGACAGCATGGTAAGCAGCAGCATCGTCTGGATGCTGAGCGAATACGTCGTGCCACCGTTCGGGCCTGCGCTCGTGTTGAACGCCGGAAGTCCTGCCGTGCTTTGGGCGAAAGCGGTGTGGGGGAGGGCCAGCATGACGGCCGGCGCGAGCAAACCCGCCAGTCCCACACAGCGTGCTAGAAAACGAGCCTGCATTACTTGCTCCCGCCTGCGAATTTTTGCAGACGTTTGGTCGCTTCGCCGGCGAGGGCATCGCGAAAACGTTGACCGAAACTTCCTTGCAGCGCCTGAGCTTCGGGGTCACCACCGGGGGGCGTTCCGTCGAGCTTGAGTTCCGCCGATCCCGCCGGCATGGTGTGCAGCAGCCGCACATTGCCGGGCGCCGCGCCGAGCACGAGCCACGTATCGCCAATCTCAACTACCGAGACACGCTCCTTGTTGCCAAGCGACGCTCCGCCGATCACCTTCACCAGCCCCGTGCGCTTGGTGCCGGCCACACCGAACTTGCGTGCAAGCCACGCGCAGCCGAACACGAACGCGATCACGATCACGAGGCCGAACAGCGTCTGCAGCACCGCGCCCACGCCGAGAGACGGCACGGCCGTGCCCGCGCCAACACCCGATGCAATCTGCGCCGCGTGATTGACGGCGTTCATGTCGGCGGCTTGAGCGATGTGGGCGCCAAGCGTCATGGCAAGCACTGCCAATGCTGAGAGCGCGACGGCCGAGCGTTTCATCGATTCAACTTCCTGATGCGTTCGGACGGCGTGATGATGTCGGTGAGACGGATACCGAACTTGTCGTTGACCACCACGACTTCGCCCTGCGCGATCAGGCAGCCGTTGACCAGCACGTCCATCGGTTCGCCGGCCAGGCCGTCGAGTTCCACCACCGACCCCTGCGCCAGTTGCAGCAGGTTGCGGATCGCGATCTTGGTACGTCCGAGCTCCACCGTCATCTGCACGGGGATGTCGAGAATCATGTCGATGTCATTGCGCGTCGAGGGCGGTTCGACTTTCGACAAAGGCTGGAACAATCCCGCCGATGAAGCCGCCGCCGGCGTTTCATTGCCGTTCTGCTCAGCCAGCGCGCTCGCCCAGTCGTCCATGCCGAAGTCCTCGCCCTTGAGCGGATTGGACGGCAGCGTGCCCGGTTCAGTTACGTCACTCATATCCACCTTCCTTCATCGTGTCGGTTGCGCTGATCATCTTCTGGACGCGCAACGCGTATTGACCATTGAAAATTCCGTAGCCGCATTCCATCACTGGCACGCCGTCCACTTTCGCGGTGACGACTTCGGGCACGTTGATCGGCAGGACATCGCCTGCCCGCATGTTGAGAATCTTTTCGAAGGTCGTGCCGATCTCCGCCAGATCCACCGTGAGTTCCACTTCGGCCGCCTGAACTTGTTGCGACAGCACGCGGATCCAGCGGCGATCCACTTCCAGCGCTTCGCCTTGAATGGGCGAGGAGAGGATGTCGCGGATCGGTTCGATCATCGAATACGGCATGCAGATGTGCAGCGTGCCGCCGGTCGATCCGAATTCGATGGAGAACTGCGTGACGATCACGATCTCGTTCGGCGTGGCCACGTTGGCGAACTGCGTGTGCATTTCCGAGCGCACGTACTCGAAGTTAAGCGTTCGCACGCTTTTCCACGATGCCGCGTAGTGTTCGAACACGAGGTTCAGCAGCTTGCTGATGATGCGTTGCTCGGTCTGCGTGAACTCACGGCCTTCAACGCGCGTGTGGAAACGGCCGTCGCCGCCGAAGAGGTTATCGACGACGAAGAACACCAGGTTCGGATCGAACACGAACAGCGAGGTGCCGCGCAACGGCTTCACGTGGACGAGGTTCAGGTTCGTCGGGATCGGCAGGTTGCGGGTGAATTCGCTGTACTTCTGCACCTTTACCGGACCGACGGAGATTTCCGCCGAACGCCGCATGAAGTTGAAGATGCCCACGCGCAAGAGGCGCGCGAAGCGGTCGTTGATGATTTCCAGGCCCGGCATCCGGCCCCGGACGATGCGTTCCTGCGTCGCGAGGTTGTAGGGGCGCACGCCATGGAAGCGTGTTTCGTCGGCGACTGCGTCGACTTCCCCGGTGACGCCCTTGAGCAGGGCATCCACCTCCTCCTGCGACATGAACTCTTCGTGGCCCATGAGTGTTCCTTGGTTCCTGTGCGCGGTTGCTTGATGCTTAGCGGTCGTGCTTCTTGCAGTTAGCGTGCGCGTTTGCGTTTGCGTTTGCTATTGCTAAAGCGGCTGAAGGCGAGGGTTGTCGCGCGGATTATTGAACGACGAATTCCGTGAACAACACTTCCTGGACCTGCGCCGGATCGCCAGGCGCACCTCCGGTCTTTTGGACCGTCTCCAACAGTTCCTTCGCAAGCTGACGCTTGCCGTCGATGCCCGCCAGATCGTCCGGCCGCTTCGCCGACAGCAACATCAAGATGTGGCTGCGTACTTCCGGCATGCGTTCAACCAGCGCGGCTTGTACCTTCTGGTCCGGCAGCTTCAGCGTCAAGCCGATACGCAAGTAGTGCATGGTGTCGTCGGACTGGAGATTGACCGTCATCGACTCCAGCGGGAAGAACACCGGGGGCGCGGCGGGTGCAGCCTTCTTCACCGCGCCCACAGCGGGCTTCTGCAGGAAGTAGTAGTAAGCACCAGCCCCGCCGGCGCCCAGCAAAACGATAATGCCCGCTGTGATCAGCAGGACGCGCTTCATCTTGCCGCTCTTCACGGTGACGATGGGTTGTTGAGTTGCGGTGGTGCTTGCCATGGTTGCGGACCTCTTTCTGTAGCCTGAATTGTTGGCGATTTCGCAGGGTTGCGATGAGGGGAATAGAGGGGGGAATTGGGGCTTACTCGTGAGTTAGCTGTTTGCGTGGACTGGTTGCGATCGGAGCAAACAGCGCAGAGCCAAGGGCGGTACAAAGGCACGACGACAAAAAAGCCGCGTCCCTTTCGGGAACGCGGCTTTTTTGCTATTGAGCGCTTACGCTAAATCAAGCAAACGTATCGACCAATCCCACCTGTTTGCGCACCGGCATGCTGATTGAGCTCAGCGTGCCCAGGCTGCTGCCGTCATCTACGCCATCCGCGCTTCGACCACCTCTACCCGCGTTCGATGATGCCCCGCCATTCTGCTGGCTCGACTGCTGACCCATGAGCCCATCGCTCACGCTCGCGCTGCCCAAGCCAATTCCGCTTGCCTGCATCGCTTCACGCAAAGTCGGTAACGCCGCTTCGACCGCCGCCCGAACCTGCGCGTGCGTCGAAACGAACAACGCGTGCGCGTGGTTGTCCGTGACCTGCAAGACCACTTGCAACGGCCCCAGATCCTTCGGATTCAACGTCAGTTCAGCACTCTGTTGATGGCCATTCGACAGAAACACCACCTTCTGGCTAAACGCCTCATCCCAGCCGCTCGACCCGACATGCGGCGCAATCGCCGCGCTGCCGGCCGCCGTTGCGGCACTCTGCACGGGAGCGCTGCTCGCGCTCGCCGACGCGGCCTGCATCGAAGCCGAATGTGCCGCAGCATCGGCAGTCGCTTTGTAGGCAGCACTGCCATCATCGGCCGGCGTTGCGGAAGCCACCGCCGTTGCCTCTGCTTGTTGCGTAGCCGATGTCGCGCCGGCTTGCTGCGTTGTCGATGCCCGGCTCGTCGCGTCACCCGAGGACGCTGTAAGCGAGATCGCCCGGCCCGGCTGCCTCGACCCACCCCCCTTGCCGCCCGCATTCGCATTCGCAGCGTTGGCCGCAATCGCACCATTCGCCGCTGCTGCGGCCGCCGCTGCCGCTGCATCGGGCGATGGCGTTGCAGCACCCTGCGTATTCGCCAACTGCGCGAGCGCAGCCTGAAGCGCATCATCCGCAGTCTTGGCGTCGCTGGGCTTGTCCTTCGACTGCGTGGAAGACGTCGCGCTCGCCGCTTGCGCATCCATCGCGGCAGTGGCCGGATCGGTCGGAGCCGTGGCCGGATCGGCGGCCGCACCGCCGCGCGCCTTCAACATGGCCGCCACGGTCGCAGCCGCAGTCGCGGCCGCTGCTGCTACCGCCGCTGTGGCTTCGGGCTGAGTCTTCGCTGCATCGGCATCCGTCTGAGCCGAAGCCGTCGCGTTAGCCGCCGCCGTGGATGCGGTCGCGGCCTGCGTTTGATCGGCCGCAGATGAAGCTGATGACGCCGATGACGCCGATGACGCCGAAGAAGCCAACGACGTCGACGCGCTCGAACCCGCCCCCTGCGTCTGATCTGCCGTCGCCGCCTGATCCGCGCTGTCGGCCTGATCCGCCGCCGCTTTAGCCTGTGCAGTTGAAGCGTCGTCGGGCTTGGACGCGTCGTGAACGCTGCCCCGCGCCGCCGCTGCCGCCGCTGCGGCTTTCGCCGCCTGCGCCTGCGCTTGCACCCGCGCCTGAGCCGCCGCTTCCTCGTTAGCCTTGGTGGTTATGTTGTGCAGCGTGGAGACGAACGATGCCGCCGCGTCATCGCTCGCCGACGTTGCCGCCGCGTTCCGCGATTGGGCAGCGCTCAAGCTAAGCATCGTGCTGGCAGTATTAACGGTGGACATGCAGGAGCCCTCGCATCTTGTGCAAGATAAAAATCGCTATAAAAATCATGCCTTTTCGGCGCGCATCCGCAACATCTTGGAAGCGTGCTCATCGGAATCACGTTGTTCGATTCGCGATTCCTGCTTCGCCCGCACTGCGTCGCCGCGCGCCGCCAGCACTTCGTAGGAACCCAGTTTCTGCTTGCGCTGCTGCCATTCCGGCTTGGCCGCTTCCAGCCGGTGGTTCGCGCCCACGAGCAACTTGCGCTGCTGGTTGATGGCGGAATCGAGGGTATCGACGAATGCCTGGAAGTTGCGCAGCGTCTGCGCGGTCGTGCCTTCCTGCGCCGACGCCGTAAAACGCGCGTGATACTCGTCCCGATACGTGACCAGCGAATTCAACTGCGCCTCCACCTCGTCGCGCTCTTGCTGGAGCTTGCCAAGCTTTTTCGTGGCAGCCTCCAGTTCTTCTTCCGCGAGGTTGATCAGGGTAGTGATCGGCAGATGCTTGGACATGGACGTCAGATTCCTAAATTATCTTTATTCGAATAAAGCATCGAGTTGGGCCAGGCTTGGATCAAACATGGCCTGCTCACGAAATCCTTGCTGCAAAAACGCTTCAATCCGCGGATAAAGTGCAATGGCGCGATCAAGCAGCGCATCCCGCCCCGTGGAATACGCCCCGACATTGATCAAATCGCGATTGCGCTGGTAGCGCGATAACATTTGTTTGAACAAACGCACCCGGTCCAGGTGCTTGTCGTCGATCAGGGCAGTCATCGCCCGGCTGATGGACGCTTCAATATCGATGGCGGGATAATGCCCCGCTTCGGCCAACGAACGCGACAACACAATATGGCCGTCGAGAATGGCGCGCGCGGAATCGGCAATAGGATCTTGCTGATCGTCCCCTTCCGTCAAGACCGTATAAAAAGCCGTGATCGATCCGGCGCCCTCCCGGCCGTTCCCGGTTCGCTCGACGAGCGCCGGCAATTTGGCGAACACGGAGGGCGGATAGCCTTTGGTGGCGGGGGGTTCGCCGATTGCGAGGGCAATTTCGCGCTGCGCCATTGCATAGCGCGTGAGCGAATCCATGAGCAAAAGTACGTGTTTGCCCTGATCCCTAAAATATTCGGCCAAAGAGGTCGCGTAGGTCGCACCTTGCATCCGCAAAATGGGTGACACATCAGCAGGCGCCGCTACCACGACGGAGCGCGCGAGCCCGTCTTCGCCCAGAATCTGCTCGATGAATTCCTTCACCTCGCGGCCCCGTTCGCCAATCAGCCCGATCACGATCACTTCGGCGCTCGTATAACGCGCCATGGTGCCGAGCAGCACGGACTTGCCCACGCCCGACCCCGCGAACAGGCCCATGCGCTGGCCGCGTCCCACGGTCAGCAACGCATTGATCGCGCGCACGCCGACGTCGAGCACCTTGTGAATGGGTTCGCGATTGAGCGGGTTGATGGTCGGCGAGGTCAGCGGCGCATCGATTTTCGAGCCAAGGGGCCCGAGGCCGTCAAGCGGCCTGCCCGACGCATCGACCACGCGGCCGAGCATTTCCCAGCCGACCGGCAGGCGCTTGGCGCCGGCCATCGGATCATTGATCGGCGCGCTTTCCAGCGGATACACGCGCGCCCCGGGCAGCAGGCCGGAGACTTCGGTGGTCGGCATGAGGAACAGCTTGTCGCCGGAGAAACCGACGACTTCGGCTTCGGCCATGGGAATCGAACTGCCGGCGGGCAACTCGATCATGCATTCCGAGCCCACGCCCAGCTTCAATCCGACGGCTTCCAGAACCAGGCCGGCTGCGCGCGTAAGACGCCCGCACGCGCGCAACGGTTTCGATATCTGGCTGCGCGCCTTGCTAGCTTCGAGCTGCGCGCGCCAGCCATCCAGATGCGGGTTGTTCGCCATATCGGCGAGATCGACGATGGTCTGGGCCGCAATTTCTTCGATCGTCGGTTCGACGTCGTCGTCCGCGGCGAGCGGACCGAACGACGCGCGCGCCAGTTCCTGTTCGAGCTCGCTCAAGCCTTCCTGCGTAACGCGGCGCGCAGGGCTTGCATTGACATGGGCTAAATTCACCATGGTTGTGACCTCCCGAGCGCCGCCGCCACGCGCTCCCAGCGCGTGACATTGGTTGCGTCGATTTCACCGCTGGCCGCGTGCGCCCGGCAACCGCCGCGCTCAATATCCGGATCGGTCCTGACCGACCATCCCGCCGCCTGGAGTTCTTCCAGCAAATACGCCTCGACAATCGGCAGATCCGCCGGATTCACCGTCAGATAGGGCGCTCCGGCCAACGCCGGCTCGGCGGCGATCACCGAGCGCGCGACGGCCAGCACCGCGGTCGGATCGAGTGTCAGATGCTGCGAAACCACTTGCTGCGCGATGTCCAGCGCCAGCGCGGTCAGCGCCTCGGCAACGACAGCGTCCGCGGCTTGCAGCGCAATCTTGAAAGTATCGGCCATTTGCGTCAGCCGCGCTGCTTCCGCGCGCGCGTGGCGGCGGCCTTCTTCCACGCCTTGTTCGTAACCCTGGTCGTAGCCGGCCTTGTAACCCATTGCCTGACCCGCCACATGGCCCGATGCCAGCCCCTGCGCGTGCGCTTCATCGCGGACGCGGCGCAAGTGCTTTTCCAGCGCGGCTTGATCGGCGGCGCTGCGATCGACCGGAACCGGATCGAACGACGCCATTTCCCAGCGCTGGTAAGCGGACATGCGGGCCTTTGCGGCCGCATCGGCAGCGTGAGCCTTCTTGGCGGCTTCGGCAGCGTCAGACATATGCGTCCTCGGCCTTGCCGCCTAACTGGATCTGACCCGATTCGGCCAGGTTGCGCACGACCTGCAGGATCTTGCGCTGTTGCGCCTCGACTTCCGAGAGCCGCACCGGGCCGCGCGAGTCGAGATCTTCGGCCAGCAGTTCGGCGGCGCGCTGCGACATGTTCGACAGGAACTTCTGCCGCAACGGCGGTTGCGCGCCTTTCAGCGAGACAATCAGCGTTTCGGATTCCACTTCTTTCAGCAGCAACTGGATTGCGCGGTCTTCGAGTTCGAGCAGGTTTTCGAACACAAACATTTGATCGATGATCTTCTGCGCGAGTTCCGCATCGAATTCCTTCACGTTTTCGATCACGGATTCTTCTTGCGCCGTCGACATGAAGTTGAGGATTTCCGCCGCCGTGCGGATGCCGCCCATCGGCGCGCGCTTCAGGTTGTCGCTGCCCGAAAGCAGCGTGGTCAGCACGTCGTCGAGTTCGCGCAGCGCGGCCGGCTGGATGCCGTCGAGCGTGGCAATGCGCAGCAGCACGTCGTTGCGCAAGCGCTCCGTCATCAGCGCCACAATTTCGGACGCCTGATCGCGGTCCAGGTGAACCAGGATTGTCGCAATGATCTGCGGATGCTCGTTCTTGATCAGTTCGGCGACAGCGGCCGAATCCATCCACTTCAGGCCTTCGATACCGCTGGTATCGCTGCCCTGCAGGATCCGGTCGATCAGCGCGCCCGCCTTGTTTTCACCGAGCGCCTTGGTCAGCACAGCGCGGATATATTCGCTCGAATCGAGCGACAGCGCGGTGTGCTGCTCGGCTTCATTGACGAACTCGGTCATGACGTTGTCGAGCTGTTCGCGCGTCACGTTTTTCAACGTCGCCATGGTCGCGCCGATCTTCTGCACCTCGCGCGGGCCAAGGTACTTGAACACTTCCGCCGCCTCCGATTCACCAATCGACATCAGCAGGAGCGCAGCTTTATTGAGGCCTTCAGCGTTCATCGGACACCCAGTTCTTGACGACCGTCGCGACGATTCTCGGGTCCTGGCGCGCAACCATGCGCGCGTAGTCGAGATTGCGTTCGAACTTGGCCTTGTTGCTTTCATGACCGAGCAAACTTACCTCGGCATCCTTTTCTTCTTCCACCTGCGATTTCGGCATGGACGGCCCGTCGAGCAGCGACAGGTCATCCGGCGCGGCCAGCGCTGCCGGCTCCGGAGGCGGCGGGAAGGCGCGGCGCAGCGCCGGCTTCACCATGCTGAAATACAGGAACAACGCCACCGCCCCGATCCCCGCGTACTTCGCGAGCTGGATCGCGCGCGCGATCATGTCCGGGGTGCGCCACCACGGCACGTCGGGAATCACGGTCGAATCCACCAGGAAGGTGCTGTTGACCACGTTCACCGAATCGCCACGCTTTTCGTCGTAGCCCATCGCGTCTTTCACCAGTTGCTGCACCTGATCGAGCTTGTCGGCGGGCAGCGGCAGCATGGTGACCTTGCCCTTGGCGTCGACCTGCTTCTGGTAGTTCACCACCACAGCCACGGACAGGCGCTTGATGCCGCCCATCGGCTGCTCGTAGTGACGCACGGTGCGGTCGACTTCGTAATTGGTCGTGGTGTCCTTGCGCATGCTGACCGGGGCGGTTTTCGCGCCCTCGGCGCCGCTCGCGGCTGCGTCGACCGGCGCGGAAGACGCGGCCGGCGGCTGGTTCGACAACGCGCCCGGCACGCCGCCCGCGGCTGCGCCGCCGCTGTCGTTCGACAGACTCGATTGCTGGCTGCGAATCGCCGTGTTTTGCGGGTTCGCGTTCGGGCCATAACTTTCGGCGGTTTGCTCGAGCTTCGAGAAGTCGATATCCGCGCTCACCTGCGAATGCGCGTTGCCGGCCCCGAACAGCGGCGCAAGGATGGCGTCGATGCGACCCTGCGTGTTGCGCTCGATCTGCTGCACATATTTGAGCTGCGACGCGTCCAGGCCGTTCGCCGAGCTCTGCTGCGTGAGGAGGTTGCCGTCCTGATCGACGATCGTCACGTTCTTCACGGGCATGTCCGGCACGCCGGAGGACACCATGTGCTGGATCGCGATGATCTGACCCTCGTCCAGCGCGCGGCCCGGGTAGAGATTCAGCATGACCGACGCGGTCGGCAGTTCCTTTTCCCGCACGAACACGGTGGGCTTCGGAATGGCGAGATGGACACGGGCTTCGCGCACCGAGGAGATCGACGCGATGGTTTTTTCCAGCTCGCCTTCCAGCGCGCGCTGATAGTTGACCTGCTCGGCGAACTGGCTGATGCCGAACTTCTGGTTATCCATCAATTCGAAGCCGACCGAGCCGTTCTTCGGCAAACCCTGCGACGCCAGGCGCAGGCGGGTTTCGTGCACGGCGTCGCTGGGAACCAGGATCGCGCCGCCCGATTCGGCGATCTTGTAGGGAATATTGCCTTGCTGGAGCGCCGCGACAATCGCACCGCCATCGCGGTCCGAGAGATTGCTGAACAACACCCGGTAGTCCGGCTGGCGCGACCACATCACCAGGCCCGCCACCACCACGGCCAGGATGGCGACAGCAATGATCAGCGGCATGCGCGGGTTGTTGCGGAACTGGTTGAGCATCGGCATGCGCGGACCGAAGCCGTTATTGCCGCTGAAGTCCGCGCCGCCCGCGTAGCCGGCTCCGCCCGTTCCCGCGGTGATCGACCCGGCCGCGCCCGGCGGCGCGCCGGTCAGACCCATGCGGGCGTCCGGGTTAATCAGGTTGGTTGTGGAATCCATACTTCGAAACTCTCCGAGTCTTGCGTTTTCTGCGAGGTGCGGCGGCGATGACCGTGCGCGCTGCAGGCAGTTTCATGAGAGGAATTATCCGTAAGGAGAGGTAAGTCGATTCAGCGAACAGAAGCGAGATTTGGTTCCCTTTCCCCGCTTTGGGAAATGGCGCTGCTGCTAGACTTTTTCCTAATCGGTCAGGCCATATGGCGAACCGCCCAGGCTCCGGCGAGAGACGCCGGCCTGAGGCCCGGGACAGGCCCCGGTTCGAATTGTCCCAGAAGTAAAGCGATCCATATGTTGCCGCCGATTTTCAGTTCCTTTCCGTTCCTTCTGGAGACACCATGAATGCTCCCATCAGCCCGCTGAGTTCGGCGCTTCAGCAAATGCAGGCCTTGTCGACGCAGGCTGCGGGCGGTGCCGGCAACGTCGCAAGCGGCAGCGTCGTGCCCGAATCGGGCGCAGCGAGCGCCGGCAGTTTCGCCGACGCGCTGAAGTCGTCCCTCGACAGCATCAGCAGCAGCCAGAACAACGCGATCACCCAGGCGCACGCGTTCGAAGTGGGCGCGCCAAACGTTTCGCTGAACGACGTGATGGTCGACATGCAGAAGGCGAACGTGGGCTTCCAGTTCGGTTTGCAGGTCCGCAACAAGCTCGTGTCCGCCTACAACGACATCATGAACATCTCGGTCTGAACGCTGTGCCGGCGGTTTTCCGCCTCATCGGCCTGCCGACCATTTCCCTTCCTGGAATTCGCTGTGACGCAAAGCACGCCTAAAGCTTTTGCCGCTTTCTCCGATAACCCGGATAGCAGCACGATAAACGATCAGACAAATAGAAGGGTCTTAACCCGTTTATCGGCACCGGTTCATCAAGGTCTTCGTCACTAGGTACGCTGGTGTGCAGCGCCTTCGAGCGAACGCCCATGAAGCGACGGAAATCGATAGAGGAGAGGGTCGGATGTTTTCCCAGGCACACGGTGGGGCCAACGCCTATGCGCGCGTCGGAGTTCAGACAGGGGTAATGGGCGCAAGCCCGCACAGGCTGGTCGCCATGTTGTATCAGGGCGCGCGACAGTCGATTGCCCAGGCGCGGATGCACCTGCAGCAGGGCAATATCCCGGCGCGCGGCGAGGCGATCTCGAAAGCGATCAGCATCATTGAAAGCGGTTTGCAGCAGTCGCTCAACAAGGACATTGGCGGCGATATCGCGGCACGCCTGGACGCGCTGTACACCTACATGGCGCACCGGCTGCTTGAAGCGAACGTGCGTCAGAGCGAAGAAGTGCTGGTGGAGATCGATGGCCTGCTGGCGACCCTGGAGGAAGCCTGGATGGCGATTGCACCCGATGCAGCAAAAATGGCTGCGGCGTGAAGCCGCGAAACTTGCTTGCACATAATGAAAACCACACACGAATATTTCGCTCATTATGAAGCGATTGCCGCACTTTCTGCGTGCATGCTGGCCGCAGCACGCAGTGGAGAATGGGGCGAACTGAAGACTATGCAGAGCAAGTACCGGGACCTGGTCGACGGCTTGAGAGAGGCCGACCCCAGTTCCGAACTGGACGACACCGCGCGTGCCCGCAAGCTCGAACTGGTGCGCCGGATTCTTGCCGATGACGCCGCTATTCGCGATCTCAGCACCCCCAGCCTCGCGCGTTTGTCCGCAGCATTATTCAGCGTGAACAGGCCAGTGCGAGTTTTGAAGAAGATGGTCGGGTTTCGCTAGACGCGCTTGATGTGGTTGACGCGTTTGCGGCTCGTTGAAACCGGTGGCCGGCCGTTCGGCTGGACTGCTGACCCGAGGATATTGGCATGACTGGACTGGACTCCGCCGTCGCTGCGCTGCTTGCCAGCCGCACTGACATGCTGTTGTCCGCGCTCAATACGCAGACCAGTTCGACCGCGCCTCAAGCCAATGCCTCGCAGCTTTCAGTCGATACCCCGCGCGTCGCCACGCCCGCAGCCGTCATCAACGCGTATGCCGCGCCGGGTCCGTCGACGCAGACCGCGCTAAGCGAGATCGCGCGCACGCTCGACATCATTTCGCGGTTCGGCGGCAGCGCGACGCCCGCCTTGCTCGGCAGCTTACCGTTGTGGCCGACCGCGCCGCGCCTAGTCCTGGCTGCCAGCGCGTTCGAGAGCCTGTCAGGGTCGTTGTTTTCCTCCAGTTCGGCGAATGCCGCGAGCGCGGTCAACCCGCCTGCGCCGCCTTTGCCCGTGCCCGTACTGGCGGCCATGCTGGCCCGGACCGTCGCGGATAGCGGCCTTTTCTACGAAAACCATATTGCGCTGTGGCTGGGCGGACAGCGTTCGCTTGCGTCGTTGCGAAATGAGCCTCAGGCGCGGGTGGACAAATTGGCGGATGAATTGCTGTCGGATTCCTTCCCGGCTGCTGCGGAAGCCCGGCCCGAAGCCGTCATCGACGAAACGCTGCTGCCACCGGCTTTCGCCGCAGCCGATACCCCCGACGCGCCCAATCCCATGCGTCCCGTGCCCACTCCGCAAACGCCGCAGCAGGCGGCGGCGATGGCGGCATCGGTGCGCGCAATGCCGGCCAGCGTGTTTTCATCGGCAGCGCAGGGGGCGGGGACAGCGGCAACGCCCGCGCTGCCTTCGGCCGCGCATCTGCTGGATTCGGCCGTGCAAGCGGCGGTGGCCTCCGGCATTCATCCATCGACTATTCCGCTGATCCGCCAGCAACTCGACGTACTCGCTTCCGACCAGTTTCGCTGGTCCGGCGAAGCTTGGCCGGGCGCGAAGTTCGATTGGGAAATCCAGCCTCAAAACCGCGCTCCCTATGGACGCGATGCGTTTCAGGATGGCGGCGCGGCAACCGGTCCTGCCGATACCGACCGGGCCTGGCACACGCGTGTCACGCTGAGCTTGCCCACGCTCGGCAATGTGGATGCCGACCTGGTTCTCACCGGCCAGCAACTGGTGGTGCGGCTGAACGCGAGCGAGGGCGGCGCGGCCCGTCTTGCCGCCGATGGCGATCATTTCCGGCAACAACTCGACGCCGCGGGATTGCAGCTCGCGGGGTTGACGGTTCACGCCCGCGACGCGCTGGCCGACCTGGCCGCTGATCCGGCATTTCCCCATTTCCGCGATGTCATCAGCGCCGCGAACGCAGCGCCATCGGCTGGGAGCGACACGTGAGTCCGCGCAACGATTCGCGCAAGCAGGCGACCGCGCTCACCTACGACGCCAAAAATGCCGATGCCGCGCCGCGCGTGGTCGCGAAGGGCTACGGGCTGGTCGCGGAAATGATCGTGCAGCGCGCCAAGGACGCGGGGCTATACGTGCATGAGTCGCCGGAGATGGTGTCGCTGCTGATGCAGGTCGATCTGGACTCGCGCATTCCGCCCGCGCTTTATCAGGCGGTGGCAGAACTTCTTGCGTGGTTGTATCGGCTGGAGAACGGGGTGGAGGCGGGGCCGCGGCCCGAAGTCGACCCCACGATTCCAGTGCGCAAGGGGCGTAACCGCGCGGCTTGATTTGCGGCCGTTGTCTTACCCCGCGAACGCACGCTCGATCACAGCGTTGAAGTCGAACGTGGCCGGCAGCGTTCCATATACGCGATTGACTGAACCACGGGCATCGCCGAGACGGGTTTCGATGAACGCCGCCGCCACGTCCGCAGGCGCGTGCTGCGCGAGCAGAATCCCTTGCGCGGTGAGCACCAACTGCTGCGCAGTCCCCCGCGCCGACGCTTCGCGCGTCGCCGGGTCACCGGTCAGCATGGCGAGCAGCGTCTTCAGCGCATCGCCGAGAACGCGATGTTCACCCGCCACCGCCTGCCAGGAATCGAAAAGCGCGCGGGCGGCATCGGGTTCGTGCTCGAATGCCCGCAGCACGTCGAGGCACATCACGTTCCCCGAACCTTCCCAGATCGAATTCACCGGCGCCTCGCGATAAAACCGCGCCATCGGCCCCGTTTCGACATAACCGTTTCCTCCCCAGACCTCCATTGCCTCGCCGGTGAATTCCAGCGCGCGCTTGCAGACCCAGAACTTCGCCGCCGGCGTCACGATGCGGCGCCACGCGCGCTCCTCCGGTTTGGCCGAATTCTCGAATGCGCCCGCGAGCCGCATGAACAGCACGGTGGCCGCTTCCGATTCCAGCGCGAGGTCGGCGAGGACGTTGCGCATCAACGGCTGGTCGATAAGCCTTGCGCCGAAGACCCGCCGATGCCGCGCGTGATGAATCGCCTGGATCAGCGCGGCGCGCATCAAGGCGGCGCTGCCGATCACGCAATCGAGACGCGTGAAGTTCGCCATTTCGATGATCGTCGGTACGCCGCGCCCTTCGTCGCCGATCATGACGCCGTAGGCATCGAGGAATTCGACCTCGCTGCTGACGTTCGAGCGGTTGCCGAGCTTGTCCTTGAGTTGCTGGATTTGCACGGCGTTCTTCGATCCATCCGGCGCGAAACGCGGAACGTAGAAGCAGGAAACCGGGCCTTTGCCGTCGTCGCTTTCGCCGGTTCCACCCGTGCGGGCCAGCACGAGATGCGCGTCGCATTGAGGCGCCGAGAAGAACCACTTATGGCCGATCAGCCGATACTCGCCGCCTCGTCCGCCCGCGCCCGTCGCGACCGCGCGGGTCCGGTTGCTGCGCACGTCCGAGCCGCCCTGTTTTTCGGTCATGCCCATGCCGATCATCATCGACTGCTTGCCGGCGCCGAGCGGGATATCGCGTGGATCATGCCGGCGCGAGAGTAATTGCTCCCGCAGGCTCGCGTAGAGCGCAGGTTCCTGTTGCAACACGGGAATGCTGGCGAACGTCATGGTCAGCGGGCACAACGAACCGCTTTCCAGTTGCGCGTGAAGAAAATATCCGGCGGCGCGCGCGGCCATGGAGCCGGGTCTGGGCGTAGCGGTTTCGAACGGCAGCGAGTGAAGCCCTTGCTCACGCAGCATGGAAAGCAGCGTGTGCCACGCCGGATGGAATTCGATTGCATCGATACGCTCGCCGCGCGCGCTGAACGGATGGTGTTCAGGCGTATGCCGGTTGGCCAGGTCGGCGAGCGCGAGGACGTCGGGTTGGGTGAGCGCAAAGCCGTCGCGAGTGAGGGTGTCGAGGTGCCACGCCGCGCCTTCGCGTTCCAGCGCGGCCACGAGAGACGCGTCGGTGGTCATCGCGTTGTAGCGCTCGAGCGGTGGCGCCTGGTTCGTGACTTCGTGCGTTTGGCCGTAGGTGGATGAACTCATCGCGTTGCCTCCGTCATGCGTTCGTTCAGTTTGCTCGCTCGCTTCAATTTTTGCAAAAAGCTTGATCGACGTCATGCACCACGGCTTCGCCCATTCAACCGAATAGCGCGAATTGACGTTCATTCAAAGTTTGCGCTTCGATTACTGCGTCAATGCGATGCCATTCATGGGTATTGCAAGACGTCTTGAGAATCGTCTCAAATTTTCTGCTTTGAGGTATTTCCGATTTTTAATCGGAACTCCTTATTTTCCAAATGCCGAATCTATAATCCGCTTCGCTCACTGTGGGCGGTTGGCGAATTCACGCAAGTAAGGAAAAGGCAATTTAAATGAGCATCAATGTTATTCAGCTAGTACAGGGCGCTTTGACCGAAAGCGTGTTGCAGCAACTCGCTACAAAATTGGGCGTCGCGCCCGAAGCGGCGAAGCGCGTGGTCGGCATGATCGCGCCCGCACTCGTCGGGTCGCTGATGAACAAGGCCGCATCGCCTGAAGGCGCGCGCAGCTTGTTCTCGACGATCATGTCGCCGGATGCGAACGCCAATATCGTCGATATGCTGCCGCAACTCGTCCACGGCGACGGCCTCCAGTCGCTGCTCGCGTCGGGTACGCGGCTCGCAAGCGGCGTCGCATCCGAAGAACGTGTGAACGCGCTCAGCAACGCGGTGGCAGCCAAGACCGGCGTATCGGTTGGCGCCACGCATGCAGTGGGCGGCATCGTCACGACCGTATTGTTCGGCGTGCTAAAGCATTACTTCACGAAGTCCAGCAGCAATGTCGGCCAGTTGCCCACGCTCCTCGGCCATCAGTTGCCGATGGTGAAGGCAAGCATGACGGAAGACGTAGCCAGCGCGCTGGGTCTGGGCGGCGCGGGCAGTTTCCTCGCAGGCGTCGCGGCGCAGATGAAAGCGGTGTCGTCGCATCTTGAACACCCGTCGACGGCTGGCGCCACGCCCGCCGTCAACCCGTCGCTCGACCGCATTGTGATGGAAGAGAAGGCTGGATCGAAGAAATGGTGGTGGCTGGCTGTCGCCGCCGCTCTTGCGCTGCTCGCATTGCTGTTCGGCCGTGGCTGCGGTAACCAGACGCCGCTCGCACCGGCACCCGCCGCGGCTCCCGTTGCAGCGTCCGCCGCAGCGCCGGTGGTCACATCGACGCCGGCGGTTGCTGCTGAAGCGGCTTCGGCAGTTGCTTCGGAACCGGCCCCGGCTTCGGCGCCCGCTGCCGCACCCGCACCGACCAAGGACGCGCTGCTGACGTTCAGCGTCGACAAGCTCGGCGCACCGACCATTCACGCAACGGTCGGCAGCGAAGAAGAGAAGGCCAAGCTGCTCGCCGCATTGACGGCGAAGTTCGGCGCGGACCATCTGAACGCGACCATTACCGTTGATCCGGATACCAAGCCGGCTAGCTGGCTCGACAAGCTCGACGGCCTGTTGCCGCTGATGCAATTGCCGGGCGCGGAAGCCAGGTTGTCGGGTGAAAAGATCGAGTTGAGCGGGTCGGCTGCCGACGTGCGCAATGGCTGGATGGACAAGCTGAAGTCGTTGTTCGGCGCGGGCTTCACCATCGGCACGTTCGATGTCAAGCAAGCGGTCGAAAGCGCGAAGGAATCGTTCATGAGCGCGTTCTCGTCGTTGAGCGATGATTGCTCTCCCGCCGATGTCGCCAAGGTGCTGAACCTGCAAGTCGTCAATTTCCGCACAGGCTCCGACGTGCCGCCGCAAGATGCGCAACTGGCGCTGGCGAAATCGGCGCAAGTGCTGAAGGCGTGCGAAGCGAAGGGCAAGACCGTGAAGTTGAACGTGGGCGGTTATTCGGACAATGTCGGGCCGGCGAGCACGAATCTGGCGTTGTCGAAGAAGCGGGCGGAAGCAGTGCGCGCGTTCCTCGTGAAGCACGGCGTTGCCGCTGATTCGCTGACGGCGCAAGGTTTCGGCGATGAGCACCCGATTGCCGATAACTCGACGGCCAGCGGACGTTTCGCTAACCGCCGGATCGACTTCGCCGTGCAGGAATGATCGACTGACCGGACGCTGCAACGGTTCCGTACCGGCGTAGCAAATGCAAAACCCCCTGTCCCGCGCGAGCGGGACAGGGGGTTTTTTGCTTGGATGCTTAGTGATGCGTTACCTCGGTGGAGCGTTGCGCACGCGCGCCGGAAATCGTTCAGCCGGACCTTGCAGGAAATCATCGCCGAGATTGGCTGGCAGTGTTTGCCGCACGACGTCGAGCCACGCGCGCGCCGCGTTCGACAAATAGCCGTTGCGCCGCCAGCCCACGGCCATGTCCCAATGGATCTCCGGCGCAACCACCGGCCGGCAGGTGAACGCGTTGATATCGAGCCGCCGGCAATACGGCGCCGGCAGCAACGCAATACCGACACCCGCCTGCACCAGCGCCGCCATGAAATCCCAGTGGCCGCTACGCCCCACGATGATCGGCGTGAACCCCACTTCGCGGCAGGCGGTGAGCACGAGATCTGACAACGCCAGGCTTTCGCCGTAGAACACGAACGGTTCCTGCGCGAGATCGGCGAGCGCCACGTCCGCCACGGCATCCCAGCGGGAGCCTTTTGGCGCAACGAGCCAGAGTAGCTGGCGGCTGATCGGCAGTACGTCGAACGTGGCGAGATCGACCGGTTGCAGCACGCCGCCAAGTTCCATTTCGCCGTCGATCAACGCCGCCTCGATGGCCTTCGAGCCACGCTCGAACAGCTTCAGCTCCACCTTCGGATAGCGCTTCTTGAATGTGGCGATGGCCGGGGTGAACAGCGATCCGCCCATCGGCGGAATGCCGATAGTCAGCGTGCCGCGCCCGAGTTTGCCGAGATCGTTGAGTTCGGCTTCGAGCTGCGCGTGCGCCGCGAGCACTTCCAGGCCGCGCTGATAGACGATCTGGCCGGCGTCGGTGAGCGTCATCTGGCGGCTCTCGCGCAGGAGCAGCGGCGAACCTATTTCGTCCTCGAGCGACTTCACCATCTTGCTGATGGTGGGCTGCGTGACGAACATTTTCTCCGCCGCGCCGGTGAAGCTTTTTTGCTTCACGACTTCGACGAAATATCGCAACGATCGCAATTCCATACAGTTCCTTGAATTCCAGATTGGAATGCATTTGATAAGTTTAAGTCATTAGGGTGCGGGTAAAACAAAGCACGCGCAAACGCGCTCCCTCCATCCCAATTTGCTACAATCCCAACTCGCTTCGAGGAGCGTTGCGACGGCTTTCAACATGAAGGCCGCCAGGCTCGAAGCATTCAATCGGACGGAGTGACCAGCGCTTTCAGACCAGTAAGCGCTTGTTGAACCACCGCATCGAACGGCGCTCACGTCAAATTTCTATATTTCCATTTAGAAAGGAGGGCGTGATGAACGCCGCAGTTCTCGATTCAAACACCAACAAAGATTTCGTCGTCGCCGATATGTCGCTTGCTGCCTGGGGCCGCAAGGAACTCAATATCGCCGAAACGGAAATGCCCGGTCTCATGCAAACGCGTGAGGAATACAAGGTATCGCAGCCGCTGAAGGGCGCGCGTATCGCCGGTTCGCTGCACATGACCATCCAGACCGGCGTGCTGATCGAAACGCTGACCGCACTGGGCGCGGATGTCCGCTGGGCATCGTGCAACATTTTCTCGACGCAGGATCACGCAGCCTCGGCCATCGCTCAAGGCGGCGTGCCGGTGTTCGCATTCAAGGGCGAATCGCTCGACGAATACTGGGAGTTCTCCCACCGCATCTTCGAATGGCCGAACGGCGAATTCGCCAACATGATCCTCGACGACGGCGGCGACGCCACGTTGCTGCTGATCCTCGGCTCGAAGGCTGAAAAGGACCGCTCGGTCATTGCCAAACCGGAAAACGAAGAAGAAACCGCGCTGTACAAGTCGATCGCCGCTCACCTCGATATCGACCCGACGTGGTATTCCAAGCGCCTCGTGCACATCCAGGGCGTGACGGAAGAAACGACCACGGGCGTGCATCGTTTGTACCAGATGGAAAAGGAAGGGCGCCTGCCGTTCCCGGCCATCAACGTGAACGACTCGGTCACGAAGTCGAAGTTCGACAACCTGTATGGCTGCCGTGAATCGCTGGTGGACGGCATCAAGCGCGCCACCGACGTGATGATCGCGGGCAAGATCGCGGTCGTGGCCGGTTACGGCGATGTGGGCAAGGGTTGTGCGCAATCGCTGCGCGGTCTGGGCGCGACGGTATGGGTTACGGAAATCGACCCGATCTGCGCGTTGCAGGCAGCCATGGAAGGTTACCGCGTGGTCACCATGGAATATGCCGCCGACAAGGCCGACATCTTCGTGACCGCGACGGGCAATTTCCATGTGATCGGCCATGACCACATGAAGGCGATGCGCAACAACGCTATCGTCTGCAATATTGGTCACTTCGACTCGGAAATCGACGTTGCATCGACGCGCCAGTACGAGTGGGAAAACATCAAGCCGCAAGTCGATCACATCATTTTCCCCGATGGCAAGCGCGTCATCCTGCTGGCTGAAGGGCGTCTCGTGAACCTGGGTTGCGCGACGGGTCATCCGTCGTTCGTGATGTCGGCATCGTTCACGAACCAGACGATCGCTCAGATCGAATTGTTCGTGCACGGCGACAAGTACGAAAACAAGGTCTACGTTTTGCCGAAGCACCTTGATGAAAAGGTCGCACGTCTGCATCTGGGCCGTATTGGCGCGGAACTGACCGTGTTGTCCGACTATCAGGCGAACTACATCAGCGTGGACAAGATGGGTCCGTTCAAGCCGAACCACTACCGTTATTGATAGCGGTTTAGTCTAAAGCGTGCGTGGGTTTGATCAAACTCACGCACGCGACCCTTTTCCAAGTACCAGGAGACCATCGATGTCCGTGCTGCTGACCTGGCTGATCAACGCGCTCGCGCTGTTGATCATCACTTACCTTGTGCCGTCGATTCACATTCGCAGTTTCGGCACCGCGCTGATCGTCGCGATCGTGCTCGGGCTGATCAATACGTTCCTGCGTCCGTTGCTGGTGCTGCTCACGCTGCCGGTGACCATTCTCACGCTCGGGTTGTTCATCCTCGTCGTGAATGCGCTGTGTTTCTGGCTGTGCGCTTCGTTGCTCAAAGGCTTCGAGGTATCGGGTTTCTGGTCGGCGTTCTTCGGCTCGATTCTGTACAGCATCGTGTCCTGGCTGCTGTCGGCGCTGATCCTCGGTCAGCGCAACTTCTAAGAACACGCGCGTCCTGCGCGCGCGTTCAACCGCGTTCAGCTCATTCCCATGAAACCGATCGAACTCTCATTCGAGTTTTTCCCGCCGAAAACGCAGGAAGGAATCGAGAAATTGCGCGCAACCGGCGCGCAGCTCAAGACGCTCAACCCGAAGTTCGTCTCCGTGACGTTCGGCGCGGGCGGTTCCACGCAGCAAGGCACGCTCGATACTGTCGTCGAGATGATGAAACAGGGACTCGAAGCGGCGCCGCATTTGTCGTGCATCGGGTCATCGAAGGAGAGTCTGCGCGCCATTCTCGGCGCGTATCGCGAGCATGGCATTCGTCATATTGTCGCGTTACGCGGTGATCTGCCTTCGGGCATGGGCGAAGTCGGCGAGTTGCGGTACGCATCGGAACTGGTCGGTTTTATCCGGGCCGAGCATGGCGACTGGTTCAACATCGAGGTCGCGGCGTATCCGGAATATCACCCGCAGGCGCGTTCGCCCAAGTCCGATATGGACAACTTCGTGCGCAAGGTGCAGGCGGGCGCGAACTCGGCGATCACGCAGTACTTCTTCAACGCGGACGCGTATTTCCGTTTCGTCGATGACGCCCGCAAGCTGGGCGTGGATGTGCCTATCGTGCCGGGCATCATGCCGATCACGAACTTCTCGCAGCTGATGCGTTTCTCCGAGATGTGCGGCGCGGAAGTGCCGAAGTGGATTGCGCGCCGCCTGGAAAGCTTTGGCGACGATAGAGAAGCTATTCGCGCGTTCGGGCTGGATGTCGTGACCGGTTTGTGCGAACGGCTGGTGAAGGAAGGCGCGCCGGGGCTGCATTTTTATACGCTGAACGGGGCGGCGGCGAGCAAGACGATTTGCGAGCGGTTGGCGTTGCCCAAAGGCTGAATGGCCTGAATAAAGCCTGATGTTTTTGCTTAACCCGCGCGGCATTCGCCGCGCGCTCCCCTCCCGGTTTTCGTATTTACCCTTCCTCTCGTTTAATCACCTTGAAACATTGTGCATAACGAAACATGATGGACTTATGTTTTCGGCGCGCAACAATCCTGCTCTTTAGCTTAAATTTACATTTCTTTCGTGCTACGGTAGCGCCCGAATTTGCCGTTGCCCGTGAGTGTGGCGACGCAGCGTGAATCGATGAAAATCGCGCTGCATCGACTAAAAACCTCCCTAACTCGGAGAAGTTAAGCGAAAACACGGCTTTTTCAACCCTGATAGCTGGCTCGCCGGATACACGCCCAGACGCTATTTCCCATCGGGAATTTCGTCGCCTTGTTCCCCCCGGCAAAGCTCAGTAATATCGCGCTACGCTGGTTTTAGCCGGCACCGTTCCTGGAGGAAACATGAAGAAAATTGGCCTGTTACGAGCCGCTCGTCTGTCGATGGCATTAAGCGCCGCCATCGCGGCCTCGCTTGTAACCGCGAGCGTCGCTCAAGCGGCACCGATCCCCAACAAAACGCTCGTTTACTGCTCAGAAGGCAGCCCGGCCGGTTTCGATCCCGCGCAATACACCACGGGCACCGATTTCACCGCGAACACATTCACGGTCTACAACCGCCTCGTGGAATTCGAGCGCGGCAGCACGAAAGTGGAACCGGGTCTCGCGGAAAAGTGGGATGTATCGGCGGATGGCCTGACCTACACGTTCCACCTGCGCCATGGCGTGAAGTTCCAGACCACGTCGTTCTTCAAGCCCACGCGCGACTTCAACGCGGACGACGTGCTCTTCACCTTCAACCGCATGCTCGATCCGAACCAGCCGTTCCGCAAGGCGTACCCGGCATCGTTTCCGTACTTCACGGACATGGGCCTGGACAAGCTGATCACGAAGATCGAAGCAGTCGATCCGTACACGGTCAAGTTCACGCTGAAGGAAGTCAACGCGCCGTTCATCCAGAACATGGCGATGGAATATGCGTCGATCCAGTCGGATGAATACGCTCAGCAGCTGCTCAAAGCGGGCAAGGCAGCGGACATCAACCAGCAGCCGGTTGGCACGGGCCCGTTTATTTTCCGCAGCTACACGAAAGACGCGACCATCCGTTTCGACGGCAATCCTGATTACTGGAAGCCGGGCGCAGTGAAGATCTCGAAGCTGATCTTCTCGATCACGCCGGACGCCGCTGTGCGCGTGCAGAAGCTGAAGAACAACGAATGCCAGGTGATGGCGTATCCGCGTCCGGCTGACATTGCACCGCTGAAGGCCGACGCGAACCTCGACACGCCGTCGCAGCCGGGCTTCAACGAAGGCTACGTCGCGTACAACACGACCAAGAAGAACATCGACAACGTCGATGTACGCCGCGCGCTGGACATGGCGATCAACAAGAAGGCGATCATCGAGTCGGTGTATCAAGGCGCAGGCCAGGCCGCAACCGCTCCGATTCCGCCGACCGAATGGTCCTATGACAAGAACCTGAAGGTTCAGGCGTACGACACGGCAGCGGCCAAGGCGCTGCTCGCGAAGGCCGGTTTCCCGAACGGTTTCGAAATGAACCTGTGGGCCATGCCGGTCCAGCGTCCGTACAACCCGAACGCACGTCTGATGGCCGAGATGATCCAGGCCGACTGGGCGAAGATTGGCGTGAAGGCGAATATCGTGACGTATGAATGGGGCGAGTACATCAAGCGCGGCCATGCAGGCGAGCATGACGCCATGCTGATCGGCTGGACCGGCGACAATGGCGATCCGGACAATTGGCTCGGCACGCTGCTCGGTTGCGAAGCGGTCAACGGCAGCAACTTCTCGCACTGGTGCTACAAGCCGTTCAACGACTTGGTGATCAAGGGCCGCAATACGTCGGATCAGGCGCAGCGCACGCAGGCTTACATTCAAGCGCAGCAAATCTTCGCTGACCAGCTGCCGTTCTCGCCGATCGCTCACTCCACGGTGTATCAGCCGACGAGCAAGAAGGTTGTCGGCATGATGATCGAGCCGCTGGGTTACCTGCGTTTCGACGGCGTCGGCGTGCAGTAAGCTGATCGCGGTACGCTTTATGCACTAAAACTATAACTAGTCGAAAAGGTCCGGCGACAAGGGTCACAAGCCCGCGTCGCCGGTCGCATTTTTCCTCCCCAAAGAGACGAACCATGTTCCGATTCGTTCTGCGGCGCATAGGCATGGTGATCCCGACGTTCATCGGCATCACGATCCTGGCGTTCGCGTTAATCCACCTGATCCCGGGCGATCCTATCGAAGTCATGATGGGCGAGCGCGGCGTGGACCCGGCAATGCATGCCGAAGCTATGAAGCGGCTCGGGCTCGACCTGCCGTTACCTGTTCAATATTTCCACTATGTTGGACATGCGCTGAAAGGTGATCTCGGTTCATCGATCATCACCAATACCAGCGTGATGGGCGAATTCCTGGCGCGCTTTCCCGCGACGCTCGAACTCGCCATCTGCGCAATGATCTTTGCGTTGGTGATCGGATTGCCGGCAGGCGTTGTGGCAGCGTTGAGGCGCGGCACGGTGGTCGATCACGGCGTGATGGGCACGGCGCTCACCGGTTACTCCATGCCGATCTTCTGGTGGGGCTTGATCCTCATCATGTTCTTCTCGGCCAAGCTGGGCTGGACGCCGGTGTCAGGCCGTATCGCGGTGGAATACGACATTCCGCACCGCACCGGCTTCATGCTGTGGGACGCGCTCTTTTCCACCGATGAAGGCGCATTCAAATCCGCCGTCAGTCACCTGATCCTGCCGACTATCGTGCTGGGCACCATTCCGCTGGCCGTGATTGCGCGCATGACGCGTTCGTCGATGCTCGAAGTGCTGCGCGAGGATTACATCCGCACGGCGCGCGCCAAGGGTCTTTCGCCGAGCCGCGTGGTGATCGTGCATGCGCTGCGTAACGCGCTGATTCCCGTGGTGACCGTGATCGGTTTGCAAGTCGGTACGCTGCTCGCAGGCGCCGTGCTGACGGAGACGTTGTTCTCGTGGCCGGGCGTGGGCAAATGGCTCATCGATGCCATCAGCCGGCGCGATTATCCCGTCGTGCAGGGCGGTATCCTGATGATTGCGACGCTCGTCATTTTTGTGAATCTGGTCGTCGACTTGTTGTACGGCGTGCTGAATCCGCGCATTCGCCACACGAGGTAAGCCCATGGCCGATATCCAAAACAATCCCGGGGCGCTGATCCCCGTCCCGAGTGGCCGGTTCCTCGCCGGCCGCGAATTCTGGGCTAATTTCTCACGTAATCGCGGCGCCGTCGTGGCCGGGGCGATCGTGCTGATATTGGTGTTCATCGCGATCTTTGCGCCGTTGATCGCGCCGCATAGTCCGATCGAGCAATATCGCGACAACGTCAAGATCCCGCCCGCGTGGCTCGAAGGCGGTAACTGGCATTTCATCCTGGGTACCGATGAAGCCGGCCGCGACATCCTCTCGCGCCTGATGTACGGCGCGCGGCTGTCGTTCTGGATCGGCTTCGTGTCGGTGGTGCTGGCGTTGATTCCCGGCATCGTGCTCGGGCTGACGGCCGCGTTTTTCCCAAAGTGGCTCGATACGCCGATCATGCGGATCATGGACGTGCTGCTCGCGCTGCCTTCGCTGCTGCTGGCGGTCGCGGTGGTCGCGATCATCGGACCGGGGCTGGTGAACACCATGCTCGCTATCGCGATTGTCGCGTTGCCGGGTTATGTGCGTTTGACGCGTGCGTCCGCGCTGGGAGAACTGCAGCGCGAATACGTGACAGCGTCGCGCGTGGCCGGGGCCGGCACCGTGCGGCTGATGTTCTCGCAAGTGCTGCCGAATTGCGCCGCGCCGCTGATCGTGCAGGCGACGCTCGGGTTTTCGTCCGCCATTCTGGATGCCGCCGCGCTCGGCTTTCTCGGCCTTGGCGTGCAACCGCCGTCGGCGGAGTGGGGCGCGATGCTCGCGTCCGCTCGCGATTACATCGAAAGCGCTTGGTGGATCGTGACCATGCCCGGGCTGTCCATCCTGATTTCGGTACTGGTGATCAACCTGCTCGGCGATGGTCTGCGCGACGCACTCGATCCCAAGCTCAAACGGATGGCCTAAAAATGGACGATCTCCTAACCATCCGCAATCTCGCCGTGAGTTTCAACGGACTCCCGGCTGTCGATCGAATCGATATATCCGTCAAACCCGGCGAAGTGGTCGGCGTGGTCGGCGAATCGGGTTCGGGCAAAAGCGTCACGATGATGGCGCTCATGGGCCTGATCGATGCTCCCGGCATTGTCACGGCCGATCAGGTCACGTTCAACGGCGTCGATTTGTTGAAGGCGTCGGCGGCGCAACGCAGGAAGATTATCGGCAAGGACATCGCCATGGTCTTTCAGGACGCGCTGTCCAGCTTGAACCCGAGCTATACCGTCGGCTACCAGATCAAGGAAGTCCTCAAACTGCACGAAGGCCTCAGAGGATCGAAACTTCATCAACGCGCGCTGGACCTGCTCGATCAAGTCGGGATTCCCGATGCGAAGAGCCGTATCGATGCCTTCCCGCATCAAATGTCCGGCGGCATGAACCAGCGCGTGATGATCGCCATGGCGGTCGCCTGCAATCCAAAGCTCCTGATTGCCGATGAACCCACCACCGCACTCGACGTCACCATCCAGGCGCAGATCATGGAGTTGCTCGTCAAGCTGCAGAAGGAACGCGGCATGGCGCTCGTGCTGATCTCGCACGATCTCGCGGTCGTGTCCGAGGTCGCGCAACGGGTGGCCGTGATGTACGCGGGCGAGATTATCGAAACGAATCACGTGCCGACCATTTTCAGCGAGCCGCATCATCCGTACACGGAAGCGTTGCTCGCCGCGATTCCTGAGCATAGCCGCGGCGCCGAGCGTCTCGCGGCCTTGCCGGGCATGGTGCCGGGCCGCGATGACCGTCCGCTCGGATGTTTGTTCGCCCCCCGCTGCAGCTACGCCGTCGACGATTGCCGCAAGGCGCGGCCGGCGCTCTTTCAACTCGCCCCGAACGATCCGGCAGTGCGCGCACGCTGCATCAAGCCGCTGAACATGGAACTCGTGGCCGATCATGGAGGCGCGCAATGAATGCCGTTCCTGAGACTTTCACTAAAGACACCGTTCTCGTCGCCGATAAACTGACCCGGCACTACAGCGTCAAGCGCAGCATGTTCCAGCAGGGCACGGTGAAGGCGTTGAATGGTGTGTCGTTTTCGCTCGAACGCGGCAAGACGCTTGCCGTGGTGGGCGAATCCGGTTGCGGCAAATCGACGCTGGCGCGCCAGTTGACGATGATCGAAGCGCCCACGTCGGGACGTTTGCTGATCGATGGCGAGGACGTAGCCGGCGCGAACCGGGCGAAAGTAGCCGACTTGCGGCAACGCGTGCAGATGGTGTTCCAGAATCCGTTCGCATCGCTGAATCCGCGCAAGACTGTCGAGCAGACGCTAGGCGAACCGCTCGCGATCAACACGAAGCTGTCGTCAAGCGAACGCGCCGAGCGTATTGCGCACATGATGCGCACGGTCGGGCTTCGGCCCGAACACGCGGCGCGGTATCCGCACATGTTTTCCGGCGGGCAGCGCCAGCGGGTCGCCATCGCGCGTGCGATGATTCTCGATCCGCAGATCCTGGTGGCCGATGAACCCGTGTCCGCGCTCGATGTTTCCATTCAGGCGCAGATTCTGAACCTGTTCATGGATCTGCAGCAGCAGTTCGGTACAAGCTATGTGTTCATCTCGCATAACTTGTCGGTGGTGGAACATATCGCCGATGACGTCATGGTGATGTATTTTGGCGGTGTTGCCGAACTTGGCGACAAGGCGACGATCTACGCACGGCCGCGTCATCCGTACACGCGCTCGTTGATGTCGGCGACGCCTGCCTTGTTCGAAGAAGATCGGCGCATCAAGATCCGGCTGCAGGGCGAAATGCCTTCGCCGCTTAACCCACCATCAGGTTGCACATTTCATCAGCGCTGCCCGTATGCAATCGATAAATGCCGCGTGGAAGAACCGGCGCTGCGTTTCGTCGATGGTCGGCATGTCTCCTGTCACCGAGCCGAGGAAGTCGGGGAGATGGATGCCTGAAACGCGAACGGCGCGGCAGGTTGCGCGCCGTTTTGCTGTTGTTCTGGCGGCGGCCCTTGCCGTTGTTTGCGCGGCGCCGCGTCTGGCAATCGCTGTGACCGGCGCGCGCTCGCCGCCGGGCGCCGCGGTGCCGCCCACATCCTCTTCTTCGCTGCCGGGCTTGCGCGTGCCCCCCGCGCGTCCGGCGCCGCCAGATGTGGACCACTCCGATGGAACCACCGCCAGCGGTCCGGTGCAGGCTCAGCCGGCGCATATGCCGTTCTACGTTGCCACCAAAGGCCAGGTCACCATCTACGTGCTTGGCACGCTGCATGTCGGTTTCGCCGACGACTATCCTGCCCGTCAGCCATTTCGCAAACCGATCCTCGGTGCGCTCGACGCATCGCCTATCCTCGCGCTGGAAATCTCGCCCGACGACCTGGTCGTTTCGGAGGATGAAGTCAGCCGATACGGTACGTGCCGGGAACCGTGCCTGTCGCGATATCTGCCCGATGCGCTGTGGAAAAAGCTGGAAACACGCATGCACGGCAACCCCGCCATGCTCGACGATATCAGCCGCTCAAGGCCGTGGCTTGCGTCGATGCTGGTTGAAACCGTCGATACCTTAAAGGCTGGATTTCAAACCGAGTTCGGCACGGAAACGCAATTGCAGAACGTGTATCTACGACCACGCGGGCGGGTGATCGGGCTGGAGACGCTCAACGAGCAGATTGCTGCGTTCACGCGGCTCACGCAGGCGCAGCAGCGGGAAATGCTCGCGCAGGATCTGGTGCAGACGCCCGCCGAGAATGTTGCCGATGTGAAGGAGCTGCATCGCTTATGGCGGATTGGCGACGCCGATGCGCTGAAGGCCTGGGACGACGCCAAGACGGAGAAACTGGCGCGATCGAAGCAGCTTGCAAGGCAGATCGATAACCGCGTGGTGATCGACCGGAATTATCGATTCGCGGCGCGGATGGTGGCCACGGCCGCGCCGAACAAGCCGGTGTTCGTGGCTATCGGCGCGTTGCATCTTGGGGGGAACCGGGGCGTGCTGGCGTTGCTTAGGAAGCGTGGGTTCGTGGTGGATCCGGCGTGAACCCACGCCCTTGCTTTACAGGAACATCAGCCAGTTCAACAGGAAGATGTTGATCACCAGCATCGTTAGCGCCGTTGGAATCTGCACTTTGATCACCGCGTTTTTATCGGGTAATTCAAGCAGCGCGGCGGGCACGATGTTGAAGTTCGCGGCCATCGGCGTCATGAGCGTGCCGCAGTAACCGGAGAACATGCCGATGGCGACCATCGTTGCCGGATTGCCGTGGAATACGCCGACCAGGATTGGCACGCCGACACCGCCCGTCATCACCGGGAACGCGGCGAAGCCATTGCCCATGACCATGGTGAAGAGCGCCATGCCGATGCAATACACGGCCACCGCGACCAAGCGGTAGTCGAGGTTCACATAGGCCGTTGTCACGTGCGCGACGGCCTTGCCCACGCCCGCGTCCGAGAACACCAAGCCGAGCATGCCCAGCATTTGCGGAAGCACGGCGGCCCACGAAAGCGCGTCGACCAGGCGGCGCGTTTCCTTCATCGATTGCCCGACGGTATCGCGTGTCATCACACAAGCCACACCCAACGCGACGATACAGCCGATGCCAAAGCCCATCAGCGTGACGTTCTTCGGATCGAGCAACGGCTTGCCGCCGAACATCAGGTAACTTGCTCCCAGCGTCAGGACCACGGTCACCACGGGAATGGTCAGCGCCGGCACGAACAGCTTGTTGCCAAGACGCAGGGCGCTGTTGCGGCGGGCTTCGTCGGAGAGCATTTTCGGCTTGCCGGCCGTGACGCCTCCGAAGCCTGCTATCAACGCCATTGCCACAACCAGCAAGCCGACCACATTGGCCGGCAACCAGTCGCCGATCAGGAAAATCAGCGCATACACGAGCCAGAACGTCCCGGCGGTGAGGCGGCGCGGATGTTTCTTGTCGACGTAGATCATGCCGGCAACCACGACCAGCACGATACCCAGCAGATAGAACAGATAGTTGAGCGTGAGTGTCATGCGGTTTCTCCGCGAACGTTTTTGGTCAACGCGCCGAGTTCGCGATTCAGCCGTCGATCGAGCAGCCACAGCCGGAAGCCGTGAATCAGGAACGCGCAGATCGCGGTAGGGATGCCCCAGACGGCGACGTGCAGCGGTTCGACCACGATCCCCGCTTCCTTCAGGAAGGTCGTCATCAATACGATCGCGCCGAACGCAACGAAGATGTCTTCGCCGAAGAACAGGCCGACGTTGTCGGTCGCGGCGGACCATGCGCGCAGCTTGAAACGGGTTTCGCTGGAGAGCTTGCCGAAGCGTGCTTCCGCCGCGCCTTCGGCCATGGGCGCGAGCAGCGGCCGGACCATTTGCGGATGTCCGCCGAGACCGGTCAGCCCGACCGCCGCCGTCAACTCGCGAATCAGCAAATAGACGATCAGCAGGCGGCCCACCGTCGCCGCCTTGATGCCCGAAATCCAGATTTGCGCGCGTTCACGCAGACCGTGCCGTTCCAGCAAACCGACTACGGCCAGCGGCAAAAAGATGATGAGCGGGATGTTGCGCGTCTTGAGGAAGCCCGTACCGATCGCGGTGAGAATGCGATCGATGGGGAAGTGCGCCGCGAGGCCGGTGATGATGGCGGCGGCGGCCACGATCAGCATCGGGTTGAAGCGCAGGATAAACCCCGCGATGATGACGGCCACGCCTATCAGTGGCCATAGGTTGACAGCGGTACCCATAAGATCTCCAAGTGGTCGGGGCAATGCCCCGGTAAGGGCTTCTTCCGCCGCTGGACGAACCGCTTGCTTCGAGCGGAGCGTTCCGTTGGCTTGATAAAACGGCTCTGCGGCCGCTTACGAAAACGCCCCGCGAATATGCGAGGCATTCAGGTTCCTTGAGGTGTCGGTTCGACTCGCTGCGTAGCATGGCGCATGCAGCGAATCAGGCACGGCCAGTCATCAAACCTCGGCCGCATGCGCCGCGCGAACTTCGATGCCCGCCGTTTCAAGCGCCCCGCGAATCCGCCGGGCGAATGCGAGCGCGTGCGCGCCGTCGCCGTGAAGACAGACCGTTTGCGCGTTGATCGGCACCCACTCCCCGCTGACCGCCTGGACGCGATGCTCCGTCGCCATCTCCAGCGTGCGGGTAATCACGGCTTCCTCGTCCTCGAGCAACGCGCCGGGGTCCTTGCGCGGAACGAGCGAGCCGTCTGCACGATATCCGCGGTCGGCAAACACCTCTTCGATCGCCACCAGGTTCACCTTGCGCGCGGCATCGACGAGATTGCTGTTCGCCAGGCCGAACACGAGCAGCGACGGATCGAAATCGCGAATCGCCGTGACGATAGCCTCGGCAATTTCGGGATTCTTCGCGGCCTGGTTATACAGCGCGCCGTGCGGCTTCACGTGCGACAAGCGGCCACCTTCGGCCTTCACGATCGCGGCCAGCGCGCCCAACTGATACAGCACGCCCGCGTAAATCTCGTACACGGGAATGTCCATTTCCTTGCGACCGAAATTCTCCGGATCGTTGAAACTTGGGTGCGCGCCAATGGCGACACCTTTCGCGACAGCCCAGCGCACGCAATCGCGCATGGCAGTGGCGCCGCCCGCGTGCCAGCCGCAAGCAATATTTGCGGAGCTCACCAGATCGAGCAGTGCCTCGTCGGTGCCCATGCCTTCGCCGAGATCGGCGTTCAGATCGATTTCCATCTTTGTTCCCTGTTCATTTACCGGCCGAGGCGTTCCGCGTGCATCGCGATCGCCGATTCGACCTGTTTCACATACATGCGCTCTTCCGCCAGCGCGTGACGCGCGGCTTCCACCGTTGTTTCGATAAAGCGCACACCGCTGTTGAGCCGCGCTTGCGCGAGCTTCCACAAGTCGGCCTTGATGACCGAGCCTATTTTTGGATAACCGCCGGTGGTCTGGGCGTCGCCCATCAGCACGATCGGCTGACCGTTCGGCGGGACTTGAATCGTGCCGGGCAGCACGGCGTGGGACAAAAGGTCGGCTTTATCGCCGCGTTCCAGCACTGTGCCGGCGAGCCGGAAACCCATGCGGTTGCTGTTCGGCGTGATCGTCCACTCCTCGTTCCAGAAGTCGCGCTGGGCCGTCTGCGTGAAGGTCTCGTATTCGGGACCGCGCAGCACGCGGATTGGCAGCGACCATGAATTGCCCGGCGTGTGCTTGCCGCGCCGTACCGGTTCTTCCACATACACGAACTTGCACCACGCGGGCGCTTTCACGCCAAAGGCCGTTCCCGCCGATGAAAACACCGCGCTCTTGTTCGGCTGAGGCACGCCCGTGGCCAAACGGTCGCCGTCGCGCAACGCCCGGCCGCCCAGACCGCCGAAGCACGCGCCGAGGTCGGTGCTGCGGGAACCGAGCATGGGCAGGACATCGATACCGCCCGCCACGCACACGTAACCGCGCATGCCGTGCCGCGCTCCGCGCAACGTCAGTTCCTGGCCGGCCTGGACCGGCAGGCTCCACCACGAATAGACGGGTTTATCGTCCAGCGTTGCAGCGAAATCCGTACCTGTGATTGCGATGCGCGTGGCGCGCGTGAAGCGCAGCGTGGTGGGTCCGAGCGTCAGTTCGATGCCGGCCGCGTCGGGCTTGTTGCCCACGATGCGGTTGCCGACTTCCAGCGACAACGCGTCGAGTGCGCCGCCCGCACTGACACCCAGGTGCCGATACCCCGCGCGTCCAAGATCCTGCACGGAGGAGAGCATGCCGGCGCGAACGACGTCGATCATGCGAGCACCTCCAGCGCGGTAAAACGCACGTGATCGCCGGGTTGCATCAGGGTGGGCGGGTTGCGGGCGGGATCGAAGAGTTTGAGATCCGTGCGTCCGAGGAGTTGCCAGCCACCTGGCGACACCGCCGGATAAATGCCCGTCTGCTCCCCGCCGATACCCACCGACCCGGCCGGCACTTCCAGCCGCGGTTTGGGATGACGGGGCGCGTGCAGCGTGGGATCGAGGCCGCCGAGGTAGGCAAAGCCGGGCTGAAACCCGAGGAAAAATACGATGTAGTCGGCTTGGGTGTGGCGCTTCACGAGTTCATCGACGCTCAGGTCCAACTGCTTCGCCAGCGACGCGAGATCGGGTCCGTCAGCGCCGCCGTAGCGCACGGGAATGTCGATTTCGTTCGTGCCCACCTCGACCTCGGCTGCTTGCTCCCACGCGTTTTTCATTTGGCTGGCGAGGTCGGCGGGGTCGGCCTGGAGGGGATCGAAGACGAGCGTCAGGTTGTTCATGCCCGGCACGACTTCCACGACGTGCGGCCACAGGCGCGCCGCGTCGGCGAGCGCCCACATTCGTCGCTGGCATTCAAGCGTGGCGGGCGGCGGCGCGACGCAAACAAGCGCGGTGTCGCCGAGTGGGTGAATTTTGGGTGTTGTCATGCTGGGTTTTGCCGGTAATCGAGCGGGCGCTGGAACGAAAGTCGGAGGACTAGTCGTCTCGACGCTAGCTCGGGAATGTACATTGTTAAGAATTTATCGACAATTTATCAATAAGAATTTAGACATGGCGGTGAATTTCGTTCGATACGCTAAACTCGCCGACATATTGTTCTGTCTATATATCCATGGCCCGTCATCCGACCAAGATTGTTTCGTCCGAGCATCTCGTCTCGGAAACGAGCGCCGAGTTGTCCGAGTTTGAATATGGCCTGATCATGGCCGGTAATGCTTTCAACCGCTGGATGGTTCGATGCATGTCGGCGGCGGGCGCGAAGGACATGACGGCGGTGGAAGTATCGCTGCTGCATCATGTGAGTCATCGGGACCGGAAGAAAAAGATTGCCGATATCTGCTTTGTTCTCAATATAGAGGACACGCACGTTGCCAGCTATGCCATTAAGAAACTGATGGCGCGGGGCTATGTGAAGAGCGAAAAAGTGGGAAAGGAGGTGTTCTTTTCCGCAACGCCGGCGGGGCGGGAGTTGTGCGGGAAGTACCGGGAGGTGCGGGAGAATTGTTTGATCAGCACGTTGAAGGAGAGCGGGCTGACCAACGAGCAGATAGGCGAGGCGGCGCAATTGCTGCGAAATGCATCGGGACTCTACGATACGGCGGCTAGGGCTGCAGCCTCGTTATAGGGGGGGGCGTTCGCACTGTTTTGGGGGTTGGGGTTGGTGCCGGGTTGCTAGGTTTTAGGGTTAGCGGTCTGAGTCAATGCCGGGTTGCTGCTTTCGGGGTTAGTGGTCTGCGTGAGAGAGCTATTTTCTTTATCACTATTAGCCACTGCGCGTGGCGGCGCGTCATTTCTTTGTCCAAAGCGACAAAGAAACGAAGCAAAGAAAGCGCTTTCAAAACGCGGGCCCATAAGTTGACCTAGCGTGCAGTTCCTGCGTTTTTGGCACCCCAAAAGCACGGTGCTCGCCAGAACGACGGATGTTTGAACCCCTCCTTCTCGCGAATCCTGACACGAACACGCTTCGCCCCGTACGCTCTCGGGCAAGCACGCTTGCCAAGAAACCCGCACGGCCCCACACGTATTTACGGCTACAGGTCTTCATGAGTTAGCCGTTTGGTCGGCATGATCGGCCCGGTTATTTTTGCTGGTTGGGCCTCATCTATCCGAGCACCTTGTTTCGAGGCGGGTTGGCGACGTGGTTCGGCGTGCGTACAAATTCGAAGGATGGTTGTCCGCGGATAGCGCGGAGTGCCCCTTGGGCAGGTTCAGTCACTGGTGGCGAAGCGTGTGGGTATCGGTGTTCGGAGAAGGAGGGTTTCACACATCCGTGGCTCTTGCGAGCACCGTGCTTTTGGGGTGCCAAAAACGTGGAAACTGCACGCTAGGTCAACTTACGAGCCCGCGTTTTGAAAGCGCTTTCTTTGCTTCGTTTCTTTGTCGCTTTGGACAAAGAAATGACGCGCCGCCACGCGCAGTGGCTAAAAGTGATAAAGAAATGAGCCAACGCAAGCAGGCCGCTAAGGCCGAAAGCAGCAACCCGGCACTGACCCCGACCGCTAACGCAGGAATCTAGCAACCCGGCAATGACTCCGACCGCTAACCCAGAACCCCACCCCCACCAAACCCGTCCACCGGTGCGAACACTCAATACACCGCTGATTCGGTCACAATCGCCCCGAGGGGCAAATCAAATTCCCCCCTCGGAAGGGCATCACACTTGGCAGATTCAAAAGCCACCCCAATCGTCGCCGGCGCCAGGCCCCCCGGCCAATCAGCCAGCGTCCGATCGTAATACCCTCCGCCATACCCGAGCCGATATCGATCAGCATCAAAACCCACACATGGAATGACGAGCAAGTCCGGCACGACCACATGCTCCTCCGCCGGCACGGGAATGCCATACCGCCCCTTCTTCATCGCCACATTCGGCTGCCACGCATGAAAAACCAGCGGCGCCCTGGGCGCAATCACCACCGGCAATGCAGCCTTGCGCGATGCATTCAGCGCCAGCCAGACAGTCAGCACATCACGCGCATCGAACTCCGCCGCGACCGGCCAATAAAAACCAATGCACGACGCTTTCGGATGACGCGCAACCGCTTCCATCAAACGCCGCGCCAACGCTTCGCCACGTGCGTCCTGATCGGCCCGAGCGCCTTGCGCCTCGCGGGTTGCAAGCAGGGTTGCACGCAGCGCGCTTTTGGTTTCCAGCAGGGGGTTGCGTGCTATGCTTTGCATCACTTCGCGCTCCAGAAATAACGATGTCAAAACGTCTCAAACGAGTATATCTCGCAGCCGCAACCGCGCTCGCCGCGTTCACGCTGATCGGATGCGGTACCGCCTCCGCCGTGCGCCCGACAGCCGCTGATTATTCGCTCTCACCCGACGACCGCATCTTCATCCAGTTGCGCGAAGCCGCGCGCTCGAATGACGCCGGCCGTGCCATGCAACTCGCCGCGCAAATTCCGAATTATCCGGCGCCGGGTTATATCGATTACTTCACCATCAAGCCGCAACTCTTCGACTCGCAAGGACACGCGCGCATCGACGCACCGGACGAGCCGGTGCTCGCGTTCCTGCAGCGCTACGACGGCCAGGCCATCGCCGACCGCATGCGCAACGACTACCTCACCGTGCTCGGCGCTCGCCACGACTGGCGCAATTTCCTCGATCAGTATTCGCGCTTCGTACTCAACGACGACACGCAGGTGAAATGCTACGCGCTTGAAGCGCGAGCATCGCGCGGAGAGAATGTCGCTGACGCCGCTCGCGCTCTGCTCGTCGATCCAAAGTGGTATGGCGATGGTTGCGTCGACCTGATCAACGCACTGGCCGTCTCGCAGCAATTCACCGCCGACGACGTCTGGCAGCAAATCCGCCTCGCCTACGAGCAGAACTACACGAACACCGGCAGCAAGATCGCGGACGCACTCGGCCAGCAACGCCCGGATCAAAGCGTCTTCGACACCGCCGCCAACACCCCGCCGCTGTATCTCGCACGCGGCGTAGGTCGCGACACGTCATCGCATCAACTGGCGCTCGTCGCCATCACGCGCATGGCGCGCAACGATCCGGCCATGGCAGCGGCATCGTTCAGCTCGGTTGCGCCGGCATTGACGCCGACGGAACGCGCTATCGGCTGGGGCACGATCGCTTATCAGGCCGCATCGAAGCGCATGCCGAGCGCGGTCGACTGGTACCGGCTTTCGGTGAACGCGCCGTTGTCGAATCCCGCCTATGAATGGCGCACGCGCAGCGCATTGCTCGCCGGCGACTGGACCATGGTGCGCTGGTCGATCGAACAAATGCCGCCCACGCTGCGCAACCAGCCTGCGTGGATCTACTGGCACGCGCGCGCACTGAAGCAAGCCGGCGACACCGCCACGGCCAATCAGGAATTCACGGGCATTGCGGATCAGTTCAACTTCTACGGCCAGTTGGCGTCTGAAGAACTTGGCCAGAAGATCACGGTGCCGCCGCGCACGGAAGTCAGCGACGCCGAAGTCGCCCAGGCTGCGGCGGTGCCGGGTTTTGCGCTGTCGCAGAAGTTCTACGCCATGAACCTCCGGCTCGAAGGCAATCGCGAATGGAACTGGCCGCTGCGTACCATGACGGATCGGCAATTGATCGCGGCTGCGCAGTATGCAAAGCGGATCGAATTGTTCGACCGCGCGGTGAACACGGCGGATAAAACCAAGACCGAGCACGATTTCTCATTGCGGTATCTGTCGCCGTATCGTGATGTGGTCGAGCGTGAGTCGAAGAACACCGGACTCGATGTCGAATGGGCATATGGCCTGATTCGCCAGGAATCGCGTTTCATCATCAACGCGAAGTCGGAAGTGGGCGCGGGCGGCCTCATGCAGTTGATGCCCGGCACCGCGCAACTCGTGGCGAAGAAAATCGGCATGGGGCCCATCTCGCGTGAACAGATGAACGACCTCGATACCAACATCCTGCTCGGCACGAATTATCTGGCGATGGTCTATAACCAGTTCGACGATTCCGCCGTCCTCGCCACCGCCGGTTATAACGCTGGCCCGGGACGCCCGACGCAGTGGCGTTCCACGCTCAGCGCACCGGTAGAGGGTGCGATTTTTGCTGAAACCATTCCGTTCACCGAAACCCGCGATTACGTCAAGAACGTGCTCTCGAACACCGTGTACTATGCGGCGCTGTTCGAAGGGCGGCCGCAATCGCTGAAAACGCGGCTCGGTTATATCGCGCCGTAAGGGGCCTGCAACCAGACTCGCCGCGCGTTTCGCTTTTCCGGTTTGAACGGTCAGTCGAAAGTCACGCGCGGCGCTGCCGCCCCGAGGCTTTCGCGGACCGCCACTTATGGAGGCGAAGATGCGGCATCAAACCATTGCGTTGATCGGCGGATCGGGGTTTATCGGCAGTCATCTGGTGAATGCGCTTGTCGCGCTTGGCAAGAACGTGCGTATCGCCACGCGGCGTCGCGAGAATGCGGCGCACCTGACGCTGCTGCCCGTGGATGTGATCGAAACCAATCTCTTCGATCCCGTCCAGCTTGCCGCCTTCGTCTCTCAAGCCGATGCAGTGATCAACCTGGTCGGCATTCTGCAAGGCAGGCGCGGCGATCCCTACGGTCCGCAATTCGCCAAGGCGCATGTCGAGTTGCCCAGCAAGATCGTGGCTGCGTGTCAGGCGAAGGGCGTGCGGCGCCTGATCCACATGAGCGCACTTGGCGCGGATCCGAAAGGGCCGAGCATGTATCTGCGCTCCAAGGGCGACGGCGAAAAAGCCGTGCGCGAATCGAATCTGGCCACCACGATCTTTCGTCCATCGGTGGTGTTCGGTCCCGAAGACAACTTCCTGAATCAGTTCGCGTTTCTCGAGCGAATCTTTCCGGTGATTCCGCTGGCGTGCTCGCAGGCCAAGTTCCAGCCGGTTTTTGTCGGCGACGTTGCCAAGGCATTTGCCAACGTGCTCGATCTGGATGCCGCTTCCGGCCGCGTGTATGAACTCGCCGGACCGACGGTGTACACGCTCGAAGAACTGGTCCGGTTCAGCGGCGCGGCGATCGGCAAAAACGCGAAGATCATCCGTTTGCCCGATATGCTGGGCCGCCTCCAGGCGATGTCGCTTGAACTCGCGCCCGGCGAACCCATGATGTCGCGCGATAATCTCGATTCGATGAAAACGCCCAACATAGCAAGCGGACCGATGGCGCCGGAACTCGGCATCGAAGAACCGGCGAGCATTGAAGCCATTGCGCCGATGTACCTCACGGGTTCATCGTCGCGTTCGCGCTTCAATACGTTTCGCGCGTCCGCCGGCCGTTGAACGGTGTGTTCCTTAAGCAGTGCCTTAACCCAAGATATTTGCGATGAAACTCATTATCGGTGACAAGAACGTGTCGTCGTGGTCCATGCGGCCGTGGCTCGTGCTCAAGCACTTCGGCATTCCTTTCGAGGAAACGATGATCCGCCTCGGCCAGCCGGATTCGAGCGCAAATATCCTCGCGCATTCGCCGTCGGGGAAAGTGCCTTGCCTCGTGACCGATGCCGGCGACGCCGTGTGGGAATCGGCCGCGATCATGGAGACCCTGGCGGAGTTGTTCCCGCAGCACGCCATGTGGCCGCGCGATGTGGCCTCGCGGGCGCACGCTCGCAGCATCAGCGCGGAGATGCACGCGGGGTTCGCGGATCTGCGCGAGCAGATGTCGATGAATATCCAGCATCAGGCCTTCGGCCAGACCCTTACTGCGGGCGCGCTGGCGAACGTTAAACGGATCGACCTGATCTGGCGCAATTGTCTCGACGCGCACGGTGGCCCGTTCCTGTTCGGCAAGGAGTTCGGTATTGCCGACGCCATGTACGCGCCGGTCGTCATGCGCTTCAATTCCTACGCGCCCAAGCTGAGCGAAGCGGCACTTGCCTACGCCGCTCGCATCACCGCGCTGCCGGAGGTGGTGGAGTGGATTGAAGGCGCACGGAACGAACGATGAACATTTACGCCGTGGGCGGCGCGATCCGCGATGACATGCTCGGCCTGCCGGTTCAGGACCGCGATTATGTCGTGGTCGGTGCGACGCCCGAGCAGATGACGGCGCAAGGTTTCAAGCCCGTCGGCCGAGATTTCCCCGTGTTTTTGCATCCGCAAACGCACGAGGAATATGCGCTCGCGCGGACCGAGCGGAAGACATCGGCGGGATATCACGGCTTTCAGTTTTTCTACGCGCCTGACGTCACGCTGGAAGAAGATCTCGCGCGCCGCGATCTGACCGTCAACGCAATGGCGCGCGAAGTGCGCCCGGATGGCGAGCTGACCGGGCCGGTCATCGATCCGTTCAATGGCCGTGCCGATATTGACGCACGCGTGTTCCGGCACGTGGGTGAAGCGTTTATCGAAGATCCGGTGCGGATTTTGCGGATCGCGCGATTTGCCGCGCGTTTCGCGGATTTTTCGATCGCTGACGAAACGCTCGCGCTGATGAAACGCATGGTCGCGGATGGCGAAGTCGATGCGCTCGTGCCCGAGCGCGTGTGGCAGGAGGTGTCGCGCGGCTTGATGGAGAAGACGCCGTCACGGATGTTCGACGTGCTGCGAGAATGCGGCGCGCTCGAGCGGATTTTGCCGGAGGTGGATTCGCTGTGGGGCGTGCCGCAACGCGCCGACTATCACCCGGAAGTCGATACCGGCGTGCACGTAATGATGGTTTTGGATTACGCGGCGGCGCACGGTTATGCGCTGCCGGTGCGCTTTGCCGCGCTGACGCATGATCTCGGCAAGGCGACCACGCCTGACGATATCCTGCCGCGCCACATCGGCCATGAAGGGCGCAGCGTCGATCTGCTGAAGCCGTTGTGCGAGCGTTTGCGCGTGCCGAACGACTGCCGCGATCTCGCGCTGCTGGTGGCGCGTGAGCACGGCAATATTCATCGGGTGATGGAGTTCGGGGCGGCGGCGCTGGTGCGTTTGTTCGAGCGTTGTGACGCGCTGCGCAAGCCCGCTCGCTTTGCGGAAGCGCTGCAAGCCTGTGTCTCCGATGCCCGCGGCCGGCTCGGTTTGCGCCAGCAACCGTATCCGCAGGCCGAGCGCTTGCGCGAAGCGTTGGTGGCGGCGCGTTCAGTCGATGCCGGCTCCGTCGCGCAGCAGTTCGCAAACGAGCCGGGGAAGATCAAGGACGCGGTTCACGCTGCGCGCGTGGCGGCAGTGGACGCAGTGCTTCCGCGCAGTTAAAGCGCTCGCGCCAGCAACGACAACACGAGCGACAGCAAAATGGTCGACATGAACGGGAACGGATATTCCCGTCCGAACAGGCGCAGCGTGAAATCGCCGGGTAACCTGCCGATGCCGAGTTTTTTCATCCACGGCAAACACGCCGAGAGAATCGACAAAGCAATAAACGTGGTGAGTACCCAGCGGATCATGATTTCAAAGGGTATGTGAGCGGTCGCCGGACGAGAACGCAGCCAGCGTGTCGTCAATACCGCGCGAAAACGCGATCACCTTGAACAACTCGCCCATTTCCGCCTCCGATAATAACTTCTGAACCGCATTCGCAGCCGGTAGAAAACGCCGGACATCTGAAGGATCGAGGTCGGAAAGCGCATCGGTGATACCGGCGTTCATCAGGAAACGCGCCTGCGACGTGAAGCCGAGCAGATCGGCGCCCGCTTCCGTGCCGGCCTCCGCGATTCCCGAAAACTCCACGTGCGCCGTGATGTCCTGCAACCCGGGATACAAGAACGGATCGCCGTGCGCCCGATGCCGGTAATGGCACATGAGCGTGCCCTGCGCGCGCTGCGCGTGATAAAACTCGCGCCGCGGAAAGCCGTAGTCGATGAAAAACGCCGCGCCGCGCGTGAGCATCGTGCAAATGGTGCGCGTGAAAGCCAGCGCCGCTTCGTGCGTCTCGCTCAGGTATTCGATGAACGGCTCGTCGTTGACTTCATCGATGGTCGCATCGATTTCGGCCAGCAGCGGGTCGTCCAGAGCGGCCAGCAAGGGTTTGTCGTCGAACGCGAAACGATTGTTCGTCCACGACACGCCGCGCTCATGCCACACGCCCAGTTTGCGCACGACCAGACGCACGGGCATGGCGTCGAGCACTTCGTTGCCGATTACCACGCCTTCGAATTGCTCCGGCAAAGCACTGAGCCATTTCACCTTCGATGCGAGTTCTGGCGCATCGGCTTCAATCGTGACCCGCTGGCGTTGCTGCAATTCCCCTGATAAATCGACGATTGCGTAGCTATCGAAGGGGACGTCGAGCGCTTGAAGCGCGTTGAGCAAGCCCGCGGCGAGCTTGCCCGTTCCGGCGCCAAATTCCATCACATTGCGCGTGCCGCTGTCGCGTAAGGCTTGAGCGACGGGCCGCGCGAGCGTCGCCGAGAACAGCGGCGACATTTCCGGGGCGGTGACGAAGTCGCTGCCATCGTCGCCGCGTTTGCCGAATTTCATCGCACCGCCGCTGTAATAGCCGAGGCCCGGCGCATAAAGGGCCAGTTCCATATACCGGCTGAACGGCAGCCAGCCGCCCGCCGATGCGATTTCCGCCCGGATGCGTGCTGTCAGCAACTCGGACTGCGCGAGCGCGTCGGAGCCGGGAACGGGTAAACTGTCGGATTCGTGAGCTTTTGGATTCATTCCGGCATTGTAAATGAGCGTTTCTACGTCCACTTCTCCAGATTCTTCCGCGCCGATAGCGCGCGTGGTGCTGATTACCGGCGCGGCAAAGCGCATCGGCCGCGGGCTGGCGCTCGGTTTCGCGGCGCGCGGCTGGGACGTCGCCGTGCATTTTGGCGGTTCTGAGGGCGAGGCGCAGGAAGTCGTCCAGTCGATACGCGCCCTCGGCCGCCGGGCGGTCGCGCTGCGCGCAGATCTTGGCGTGGAAAGCGATGTGGCGCGGCTGGTGCCGGGGTGTATCGATGCGTTGGGTGGTCTGCATTGCGTGGTGAACAACGCGTCGAGTTTTGTCGAAGATACCGCGCGCGACTTCAGCTACCCGCGCCTGCTCGAGATGATGGCGATCAATGTCGGCGCGCCGCTGGCATTGGCGCGTGCGCTGTTCGACGCCACGCCCGATGCCGCCGCCGACGATGACACCCGGCGCGGCTGCGTGATCAACGTGCTCGACCAGAAGCTGTACAACATGAATCCCGATTACCTGTCGTACACGCTGACCAAGGCGGCGCTGGAAAATGCAACCGTCGCGCTCGCCCAGGCGCTTGCGCCGAAGTTGCGCGTGGTCGGGCTGGCGCCGGGCCTCACGTTGCAATCCGCCGGTCAGACGGCCAGCGAGTTCGAGGCCGCGCACAAGGTAACGCCGCTGGGCCGGGCTTCGCGGGTGGAAGATGTAGTGGCCGCCGCCTGTTATCTCGCCGACGCGGCGGGCGTGACGGGTACGACGCTGGTCGTCGATGGCGGGCAGCATCTCGTGCCGTCGCCGCGCGACATCATGTTCTTGACCGCAGGCCGCGCTCCGGGCGGCGGTGTTTAGTGCGTCGGTCTTAGTAAGTTAATCTGAATTTGAATCACCAGGACATCACCATGCTTGCCGCACTTTCGCATCCCCGGCTGGCCGATTGCCGGCGGCTTTTTCTGCGCAACTACGAAGTGCGCATCAACATTGGCGTGCACGATTTCGAAAAGCAGGGCGAGCAGCGCGTGGTGATCAACGTGGAATTGTTCGTGCCGCTGGCGTTATCGACGCCGACCGAGGACAAGCTGCGCGAAGTCGTCGACTACGACTTCATGCGCTCGACTATCGCCAAACGCGTGGGCAGAGGGCATATCCACTTGCAGGAAACGCTCTGCGATGACGTCGCCGCGGCGTTGCTGGAACATCCCAATGTGCGTGCCGTGGTGGTATCGACGGAAAAGCCGGACGTTTATCCCGACTGCGATGCCGTGGGCGTCGAAGTCTTTCGCATCAAAGAGGTGACAGCATGAGTTCGCTAACGGAAACGGAAGCGCCGGTGGTTCAGGAGTTGGCATCCGTCCCGACAATGCGCGAGCCCCTGACGCGCCGCGAGCAGAAGCAGGCCTACGAGAACAACAAGTTGTTCAAGCGGCTGGCGCGACAGGTGGGCGAGGCCGTTACCGACTACAACATGATCGAGGACGGCGACAAGGTCATGGTCTGCCTGTCCGGCGGCAAGGATTCGTACGCCATGCTCGAACTGCTGATGCGGCTGCGCGAACGCGCGCCGATCAACTTCGACATCGTGGCCGTGAATCTCGACCAGAAACAGCCGGGGTTTCCGGAGCATGTGTTGCCCCAGTATTTGAGCAAGCTGGATATCCCGTTTCATATCGAGAATCAGGATACGTACAGCATCGTCAAGCGGCTGGTGCCGGAAGGCAAGACGACGTGTTCGCTGTGCTCGCGATTGCGGCGCGGGATTTTGTATCGCGTGGCCGGTGAGCTCGGGGCGACGAAAATTGCGCTTGGGCATCATCGCGATGACATCCTGCAGACGCTGCTGCTGAATATGTTCTACGGCGGCAAGCTGAAGGGCATGCCGCCCAAGCTTCAATCCGACGATGGCAAGAACATCGTGATTCGGCCGCTAGCGTATGTGAAGGAACGGGATCTGGAGAAGTTTGCAGAGCTGCGCGAGTTCCCGATCATTCCGTGCAATCTGTGCGGCAGCCAGCCGAACCTGAAGCGCGCGGAAATGAAGGCCCTGATCCGCGATTGGGAGAAGCGTTTCCCGGGCCGCGTGGAGAACATGTTCAACGCGCTGGGGCACGTGGTGCCGTCGCATTTGATGGATCACGGGCTGTTTCCGTTTGCCGGATTGCGCGCGACGGGCGTGGCGGATGCGGATGGAGATATCGCGTTCGATGAAGACCCGTGTTCGACGGAAGCACCATCGAACACCATTTCGATTGTTCAGTTCGACGATATTTGATGCCGGGCCACAAGCCTGCAGAATCGTTGCTCAGCAAGGCCGCGCCCGGGTTTTCCGTCTACCCGGGCATGCTATATTGGCGGCTCCAAACACTTCAACGAAGCTGACGCCATGAACATTGTTATTTTGGCGGCAGGCATGGGCAAGCGCATGCGTTCCGCCTTGCCGAAAGTCCTTCATCCCCTGGCTGGCCGGCCGCTCCTCTCCCATGTGCTCGATGTTGCGCGGGCGCTGAAGCCCACGCGGCTTGTCGTCGTGATCGGACATGGCGGGGAACAGGTTCAAAAAGCAGTCGGCGCACCCGATGTCCAGTTTGCCGTGCAGGATCAGCAACTGGGCACAGGCCACGCGGTTCAGCAAGCGCTGCCGCTGCTCGACCCTTCCGTGCCTACGCTCATTCTCTACGGCGATGTGCCGCTTACCCGCGTCAGCACGCTGCAACGCCTGGCCGATGCGGCATCCGGCGGCCGCTATGGCGTCCTGACGGTCACGCTGGCCGATCCGACCGGGTACGGGCGCATCGTGCGTGATCCGACGGGCGCCGTGCAGTGCATTGTCGAGCAGAAAGACGCAAATGCCGGCCAACTGACGATTGCCGAGATCAACACCGGCATTGTCATCACGCCGACTGCGCAGTTGAGCGAATGGCTGGCATCGCTGAAAAACGACAACACGCAGGGGGAGTTTTATCTCACCGATGTCGTCGAGCGCGCGCTCGAAGCCGGCATCGAAGTCGTTACATCGCAACCGGACGAAGAGTGGGAAACGCTTGGCGTGAACAGCAAGCAGCAACTCGCCGAACTCGAGCGGATTCATCAAGGCAACATTGCCGAGGCGTTGCTCGTTGCCGGCGTCACGCTGCTGGACCCCAAGCGCATTGATGTGCGCGGCACGCTGACCTGCGGGCGCGATGTGTCTATCGACGTGAATTGTGTCTTCGAAGGCGATGTGACGCTGGCCGATAACGTGACCGTCGGGCCGAACTGCGTGATTCGCAATGCATCGATTGGCGCGGGCACGCGTATCGATGCGTTCACTCATATCGAGGGCGGTACGACCGGCGCGAATGTCGTGCTTGGACCGTATGCGCGCTTGCGACCGGGCGCTGTGCTCGGCGACGAGGCGCACGTCGGCAACTTTGTCGAAGTGAAGAATGCGGTGTTCGGGCGCGGGTCGAAGGCGAATCATTTGAGCTATATCGGTGACTCGGATATTGGGGCGCGGGTGAATATCGGCGCGGGCACGATCACGTGTAACTACGATGGCGCGAACAAATTCCGCACGGTGATCGAGGACGACGTGTTTGTCGGCTCCGATACCCAACTGGTTGCGCCGGTGCGTGTGGGGCGTGGTGCGTCCATCGCGGCCGGGACGACCGTCTGGAAGGATGTCGCGGAAGACCAGCTCGTGCTGAACGAAAAAACTCAGGTCAGTAAGAGCGGTTACGTACGGCCGACAAAAAAGAAAGCTTGAACAATCAGACGGCTCAGTCATGTGCTTGAGCGCGCGCCCTGGTGGCGAGCGCCGGGCGATTTCGAGCGATTCAAAAACAATCTGGAAAGGACGACGCCATGTGCGGAATTGTCGGCGCGGTTGCGCAACGTAACATCGTATCGGTGCTGGTCGAAGGTCTGAGGCGGCTGGAATATCGCGGCTACGATTCCTGCGGCGTCGCTGTCTTGGCCGTTGGCGAACCGAAGCGCGCGCGCAGCGTCGCGCGCGTGGCCGATCTCGCCGATCAGGTCCGCGATACGCATCTGGAAGGCGCAACCGGCATTGCGCATACTCGATGGGCGACGCACGGCGCACCCGTCACCGACAACGCGCATCCGATTTTTTCGCGTAACGAACTGGCGCTGGTGCATAACGGGATCATCGAGAACTACGAGACCTTGCGGACCATGCTGCGCGGGAAGGGCTACGAGTTTGTATCGCAGACGGACACCGAGGTCATCGCGCATTTGATCCACAGCATGTATCGCGGCGATCTGTTCCAGACCATGCGCGATGCCGTGAAGGAATTGCATGGCGCGTACGCCATTGCCGTGATTCACAAGGATCAGCCCCATACGGTGGTCGGCGCGCGGCAGGGGTCGCCGCTGGTGGTGGGTGTGGGCGATGGCGAGAACTTCCTCGCCTCCGATGCGCTCGCGCTCGCCGGCAGCACCGATCGTTTTGCGTTCCTCGATGAAGGCGATGTGGTCGAGATTACGCTGGACGGCGTGAAGATTGTCGATCGCGATGGAATGCCTGCCGAGCGTGAAGTGCGCGTGGTCGCGGCGTATGGCGGCGCGGTTGAACTTGGGCCGTATCGGCATTTCATGCAGAAGGAAATCTTCGAGCAGCCGCGTGCGATCACCGACACGATTCCCCAAACCGATCGTTTCTCCGCCGATTTGTTCGGGTCGGACGCGGCAGAGGTTTTCGCGGATATCGATAGCGTGCTCATTCTTGCTTGCGGCACGAGTTCGTATGCGGGCATGACGGCGAAGTACTGGCTTGAATCGGTTGCGAAGATTCCCACGCAAGTGGAGATTGCGAGTGAGTATAGGTATCGAGAGTCGGTGCCGAATCCACGGGCTTTGGTCGTGGTGATTTCGCAATCGGGTGAAACTGCGGACACGTTGGCTGCTTTGAAACACGCGCAAGGGCTGGGGCATAAACATACGCTCGCGGTTTGCAATGTGGCTTCCAGCGCGATGGTTCGGCTGACGAAGCTCGCGTTCTTGACGCATGCGGGGACTGAGATTGGGGTGGCTTCGACTAAGGCATTTACGACGCAGTTGGTGGGGATGTTTGTGTTGGCCGTTACGCTTGGGACGTTGCGTGGGCATGTGAGTGAAAAGCAGGAAACGGATTATCTGACGCAGTTGCGGCATTTGCCGGCGGCGCTAAATAGCGTGCTGGCGCTGGAGCCGCAGATCATCGCCTGGTCGGAGGAGTTTTCACGCAAGGAGAATGCGCTGTTTCTCGGGCGTGGACTGCATTATCCGATCGCACTTGAAGGCGCGTTGAAGCTTAAGGAGATCTCGTATATTCATGCGGAAGCTTATCCGGCCGGCGAGTTGAAGCATGGGCCTTTGGCGTTGGTGACTGAGGCGATGCCGGTGGTGACGGTTGCGCCTAATGACACGCTGCTGGAGAAGCTTAAGTCGAATATGCAGGAAGTTCGGGCGCGAGGGGGCGAGCTTTATGTTTTCGCGGATTCGGATACTCGGATTGTCAGCGAGGATGGGATTCACGTAATTCGGATGCCTGAGCATTATGGTTTGCTATCGCCGATTCTTCATGTTGTGCCGCTGCAGTTGCTGGCTTATCACACGGCTTGTGCTAGAGGGACGGATGTGGATAAGCCCAGGAATTTGGCGAAGAGTGTGACGGTGGAGTGAGGGGATTTTGGAAGAGCAAAGCCGATGGTTCGTGACAGTAAAGTTGCGAACGGTAAATTCAGATTGAAATGCTTGGTCCGTGACAATAAAGTTGCGAACTGAACAATAAAGTTGCGAACTAAGCGAGGGATCGAAACAATAAAGTTGCGAACCAATATAGAGCATCTGTCAAATCGTGTGGGGCGTCAGCGATCTTTGCCCCCCCTTGAAATAAACGCCGTTTTAACCGTGACGAATCGCAAAAGTATCTCCGGTGCTAGATGGGAGTGATCCTTTGCGGTATCTGGCGAAGTCGGTGGCGGTGGTGTGGGAGCGGTCGCTCCCAGTTGGCGATGTGCCGAGTTGCATTAGTTTCGGGTACGAGACCTCAATTAGGTTTGGTTACGGGTGCTCTCATTAGCGGCTGAGCCTTACCTGACAAGGCGTAACCAGAATTAATGACAAAGGGGCGCTGGAGCACTTTCCAGCGCCCCTTTTTTGCGATTGCCCTCAGATTCTTGCTTTGCGTGTCGTCGCAGCACACCATGCCCGAGATGTTCGCTGGAGATGTGCGTTCCTTGTCCTGTTCTAAAAACCTTGCTGGTATTGGCCGGGAGCACTTTCTCGGAACTCTTCGGCCGGCGCATAGGCCGCGCCTATTTCCTGCTATCACTCAATCATATTTACTCATCCACTGTATAAATATACAGTGCCGGTCTCTATACTGCTAAGGCACCTGACGCGAATGCGTGGTCCATTTTTCTCTCGTTTGTCACATGGAAGCATTCGGACAAACGCGACCACATGACGAAAGTATGGCTATTCCGTAGCAGCCGCAGGAAGCTCGATAAAATCGCAAACTAATTGAGAGGTCGAACAATGAGCGGCGGGCAAAGCAAGATTGAGTGGACGGAGCGCACGTGGAACCCGACTGTGGGTTGCACGAAAATCTCCAAGGGCTGCAAAAACTGCTACGCCGAAGGCATGGCGAAGCGTCTGCACGCCATGGGGACTCCAGGCTATGAAAATGGCTTCAAGCTGACCGTTCTGCCCAACCGCTTGGACGAGCCGCTGAAGCGGAAAAGCCCGACGGTCTACTTCGTCAACTCAATGTCGGACCTGTTCCATCGCTCCGTGTCGGACGCCTACATCACGCAGGTGTTCGATTCGATTCGAGCGTGCCCTCAGCACACCTTTCAGATACTCACGAAGCGCGCAGAGCGCTTGGCGTCCTATTGCAGCCGCCGAGAGATGCCAGCGAATGCTTGGCTTGGTGTGACCGTCGAGGACCGCCGGCACGGCCTACCAAGAATCGACGAGCTGCGCCGCGTGGAAGGCGGCGTTCGCTTCTTGTCCGTCGAGCCGCTACTCGAGGACTTGGGCACCCTAAATCTCGAGAAAATTGATTGGGTAATTGTCGGCGGGGAATCTGGCCCGAAGGCACGCCCGATGCACGAAGCCTGGGTGCAGAACGTCAAGGTTCAGTGCGAGGAGCGAGGCGTGAAGTTCTTCTTCAAGCAATGGGGCACGTGGGGGAGCGACGGCGTGCGCCGCTCCAAGACAGCCAACGGCCGGCTTCTTGAAGGGCGCACCTGGGACGATATGCCCGAACGAGGTCTGCTAACCTGACCGCGCCGGCTCAGGTGAACCGCAGTTGCGGGGAGTATTCGATGATGTCGGTCGGCCGATACAGCTTCGACGGTCGCCGCGCTCGGTCTTCTTTGTTCGACACTGCGATGGTGCCTGCGGCGTGCAGGCTACGGAGCACCTTCTGCAGACGAGCTTCGTCCGCGATTGTGTTCGAGATATTTCCCGTGAACAGTTGCGCGACCGAGACAGGTTGCTGCTGACTGGACAATACGCGACCGAGGTCGTCGGTTAGCGTCTCAATACAGCGTTGCTCACCACTTTTATCGAACAGAAGTGACGACTGGCCGTTGTATTCCTCATCGCGCTTCGGGTCATAGCCAAGGATAAAAAGCCCTGGTTCAAGCTCATGTCCGAACTCGCTTGAGTGGTCCCAATGCAGTGACTTCATGACGTCGTGCGCCTTATAGCGCTGCGACAGATGCACGAGCCAGTAGCTCCAAGGGTTCGCTGCGTTAGGGCGGACAAAGAACAACGTCATGAACGGCGCGCCCGTCTCCTCCTTAATGCCATGCGCGACGTATCTTTGCAGCGATGCCCGGCCATGCTCCGCCTTGATTTGTCCGAGGTGCTCCCATGGGATGTAGCCTTCGAGGTCAACGCCGCGGACGGCCTTCCGATTCGTTTCTCTGTCACTGATGTACGTAAGCAGGGAATCGACGTTGAAGGTCATGATGACCTCGGCACCTGGTAGCTCCGACATCAACCATCGAAGCGCGCTCATCGGTATGGCGTTGTAGCTGTACTGGTCGAGCAGAAAGATGGAGCGAAAGCCACCGCGACGCTGTTTGATTCGCGCGACTATTCCGGGCAATTCGTCTACGAAACTCGCATTCCGGATGGTCGTTCGCTGATAATCCATGTCAGCGATGACCCCTTCCGCGCGCCGCTTATCAATGTGTTCACGCAGATACCTTGCTGACTCTCGCCGTTTCTCGATGAAGAAGAACTCGGCGTCGACCTCGCGTTCCGTAACTTTGCGACCAACATTTATGCTGGCGCGAGCCGCGTGCGTCGCGCGCATCATCAAAGGTGGCGTTCCATCGACCGATATGCCGGCTTCGCTGATGTACTCCCCTCCGCCCGCGAAACCATCGACCAATGACAAAGTCAGCTTTGGAATAATGGCCTGAGACATCACCGTTTCAATGTATTTCTGAACGTAGCTTTCGACAATCGAGTGCTTTACGGCACTGTGCTGGTCGAGAATCGGCGGCGGCTTCCCGACTTGCCAGAGATACTTATCTTTTGACTTTGCCATCAGCTGTGTTATGTGGCCCTTGGTCTGTCGAAAGATTATCAGGTTTTAGTAAATATTTCGAAATCACGGCATACTATTTAATCTCCCCATTGAGCCGCAGAAAACGGGACACAAAGCGTGAACAGCAAACAGGAACACGAGGTTGCTGTCGACCCTGCCGATGGTTTGCCGGTCATGAAGGTTGGCGCCTGGTCGGAAGACAAGCACGTGGCACTTTCGCGCTACATCGACTCCGCCCGTATGGCGCGTGCGAAGTGGCCTTACGCCTCGTTCATCGACCTCTTCTCGGGTCCTGGGCGCGTAATGAACCGTGATTCAAAAACCATCTCGGACGGTGGAGTGTTAGCGGCATGGCGCATATCGGAGAAGGGTGGCGCTCCGTTCAACGAGATTTACATCGGCGATGCGGACGCGGACAGCGTGGAAGCATGCGCGACGCGCCTTCGCTCCGCCGGCGCCAATGTCCGAGCATGCGTAGGTAAAGCATCTGTGACCGTCGACTGGGTGCTCGACGCACTGCCGAAGGGATTGCACTTCGCGTTCCTCGACCCGTTCAACATCGAGCACCTGGACTTCGAGATTATCCGCAAGCTGTCCGCTCGGCCGAATATCGACATCCTGATTCACTTCAGTGTGATGGATGTCCAGCGAAACATCGGTGGCGACTTCAACCTGGCCAGCTCCAGGCTGGATGCGGCAGCGCCTGGCTGGCGCAACAATCTGCGACTCGACGCCGTACCGAAGCGCGACCTGGTCGGTGCTTACTTGAAATATTGGGAAACGCTCGTAACAGACCTGACGAAGATGCAAGTCGCACAAAGCAAGCCGCTATTCGTCAATATGAACAAGGGGCCTCTCTACCGGCTCATCCACCTCGCCCGCCATCCCCTTGCGACGAAGCTTTGGAACGACGCGGCGATACCTAGTTCGCGCCAACAGTCGCTGCCGGGGTTCTAACGCGCGTCGGTTCCGGTGCGGCAGTGCTTCTTGCGGCATTCGCATCAAATGAATTGACCGCAATTCCGGCTGCGCGCGACGGGCACAAAGTCCCTCCGACACTCAGGTTTGCGCGGCTATACGTTCCACCGAAGTTGATGATTGACCGGGAACAGTGAGTTCATCTTTCAGAATCAAAATCGATTCTGGGTTTCCAAGTTGCACGTAATGCATGACATCGACAACCGACGCCCACTTCCGAATAAGCAGATGTATCGCCTCAGCTGACCTGTTGGTTTCCTCAGCCAATCGGTCGACAAATCGCTCAAACCAATCTACCTTGCCGCTGTTGATTTCGATGTTGGACTGCAGCTGAATCTTGTCGAAAGCTGCGCTCAAATCTATCTTGGCGTTTACAGCCAACGAGAGCATGATTTCAGTAACATATTGCATGCGTTGCAAGCCTGTCACAACCGAGCGCCAAGTGGCCGGCCTGTTCACATCGGGGGCGGCGATGAGAGGTAAAAATCCACCAACGCGAATCAAAAGTCTTCGTACAAATGTTGCAGCATAGACAGCATCCACCGGCAGAAAAGTACCAAGAACTGATGTTGCACCGAGCATCAGCATAGTATTGGCGACCGTTGCGTGGTTGGCATCTAATGAATGGGTGTCGCACGCACTCAAGATGACAATGGGGGGGGATTTCGTCAATTTATCTTTCAACTCCCAAATGACCACTGGCTTACCTGCGATGACGAGTTGTCCAATGCCGCTTTCCGGGTCACTAACGCCATGGCCGTCGAAAATCACGATGGCTCCGTCAAACATGTTCCATGCTTCGACGAACTCTTCGGGAGTTGCAACGTCGACCACCTTTACATTGACGGTCAACAGGGACTCGTGAGGAAGCTTTCCCTCAAGGGCCTCGACTAACACATCACGTATTGGGTCGCTTGCAGTGTAAGACCGGATGACCAAGACGTCAGCAAAAGATGAGACCGGCAGGTGTCGAGATTGGAATCTCGACACCTGGTCGAAGCTCACGTTACCTGGCGTCACTGCAGCCCTGCTAGTCTCGAAGGCCATCATCAGTGGTAGTTTTCCCACGGGCAACCATTCCAATGGCAGGTCCGTCACGAGCTTGACCCCTTCGTGCGGGTCATCCGGCCGCCCGGCAATCAACCTCATATACGAAGGCTTTACAGCGCTCTTCATGCTAGAGGTCAACTCGGCAACCGCGATGTTCATTTTGTGCACTCGGCGTGGGTTGTCGCCCCTCGATAGGCTGGCGACTCGCGCGAGCAAAGGCCTTAGCCGATTCAACTTCGGCTCTAGCCGTAAAACCGGAGTTAGTGTTCTTGCAGCAAACAACGCGAGACTCGTGACGAATGTCTGCAACTCGGTCTGATTTAGCTTTATGAGCGATTGTCCTGCGGTGGTCGCCAACGCTGCCAACGTCTTTTGGTCAAACGTCAACGAGTACGTTTCTTGGCGGACCAGGCTTAATACGAGTCGATGCAACTCCGGCTGTTCAAGCTTCGCCGAGTTATTCTTTGAGAACGTATTCTCGTAGAAGTGGCTCAGCAGGGATGGGACGGCGATGCATAACTTGTACCGATAACGAATGAGAGTTCCTTCGGAAGATAGCCAATCTCGATGCGCTCTGACCTCATCAATCGAATTGAGAATTGAAGTCTCGTACCCCACTCTGTCGTTAGGGTGAAGAGGCTCGCTCTCCCCGGAGACGGCCCCGAGAGCTTCAACAGCGAATTCATTCATTGCCGTCACACCGTGCATCCTAGAGGTGTGTACCAACGGCCGAGTTGGCTCAACGATAGCCCCCCCCGATTCATTTTCAAACACTTCGATATGAAAACGGTGCGTCGACCTTTCACTTGGACCAACAACCGCGCGCAGAGCAGCCGAGAATTCGGACCAACTCATGTCTAAGGGACTAAGCCTACCTTCGCCGCTCGCAGTGGACAGGTGCAACCAAGGCTCTGATATATTCTTCAAAATCGAGTCAACTGCGTCAACAGTCGTGTCGTCGCTCAAGACACATCGGAAAGGCATAGTACGCATTAGCGGCGCAACTTGCTCGAAGGCGTCCAGATAAACCGGCAAGACGTTGTGTTCAACGGCACCGGAACAGCGCAACCGCCCAATTGTCGGCCAATCTATACCGAGCTCCCGAACGTCGGCGGGAAGTCTAGCAGCAAGCAGATGCAGCAGAGCACTCTCCATTAGAGTGTTGCTGTAGAGACGCAATGGGCTGGCATCGTCCAGTTCCTCTCTTTCGAAGGGAACAAAGTAATGCACCCTAAACCTTGGGTCCAAGAGGTAGCGAATCCCGTCCGCCCGCGCTCCGGGGCCGAGCCGTTGTTCAACCGTGCTGTCGTCGCTCAATTTCTTTCTATGCCTTGTTCTGTGTGCTGTCGGCCACCCGACTGCAGTGCTTGCGATGCGCTCCCCATGTCTACGGTGTCGGCACCCTGCGCCGCGCCGCCTGTTCGCTGCCTAGTTGCAGTTGGTGTTTATAGTGTTACCCACGTTTGTTGACGTACAGCGGACATTCGGACTGGTCAGGTGGACTGTTTTGCGGCTAGCGCGCATTGACCGCCTGCGTATAGTTAGCCCATACATTGATGCTCGTGACGAACTGCTGGCTTGCAATCTGCTGCGCTTTTTGCTGATGCTCCTAGTCCTGTAGCATCCGCGCCTCCCGATATTGTCGGCCGGTAACGGCGCTTCAACCGTCTGCATTCTGAGCTTGCGCCGCGAGGGCCTCGCGGCGGGCTTGCTGTCGCTGCGCCCTGAGGGCATCTTGCTCTACTTTGAGCCGTTCTACTTCAAGCGTAAGCTGTTCGATTATCGCGTCTGCAACTTTCAATCTTGGACTCAGCGCACGAAGAAAGTCGAGACAAGCCTCTTTCTTTCCAATGCTCCTATATTCAAAGAATTTTCGGAGTTGAATCTCAGCATGACCGGCATTGCCAGTGAAACTACGCGCGAGCCGTGTCGCGTTGACTGAATCTATCCCGCAAACTCGTATTGTGTTCTGGGATTTGCTGTTGCCGTTTAGAGCGCGCACCCGACCGACCTCATCAAACGTGAAGAAGTCATACCACTCGTCTATGTGTGGATGGACGATTGTGTAATGCTCGTGCTGAGTCGGGACGGTGCTTGTATCGACACCTTCTGCCACGACCGTCGACTTGCCTTTTGAGGTGTTGCAAGACTTGCACGCAGCGGCCAGATTGTTCAGTGCGAACATGTGCTGGGGGTGGTCTGCTTTGTCAAGAATATGCTCAAGGTCATATGTATTCTGAGCGTACTGAAGGTCGCAGCTGCAATAGCAGCAGAGTAGGTCTTGCCCGCCACGGTAATAGTGCTTCACCCCGCGCTTGAAACGTGCGAACAGTGGCTTTTCAGCTTCTGGCTGCTTACTCCAGTAGTCTGATGACTTTGCACCTTGTTCTTGCAAAGACAAATGCTCTGCATCCAGCAGCGCGGGAGTGAAATCAGCGAGCGTCATCACCTTTGATTTGGTACGACTATTCGGCATCGGAGAAATTCTCGCCCGGCGTTTCATCAGACTGCAGGAGCAATCGCGTGGCTTTCTGAATCATTTCGAGGTCCCGTCCGTTGGACGGTCCCTCTTCGCGTCCTACATACAGTTGTTTCAATCTCTGCAATCGCGCCAGCGCGTCCTCACGCTCCGCCGAGCTTCCACGCTCGCCTTCGGTGACTATCTCAAAGACTTGATTAGCGAGGTAAACGCTTCCCGGAACGGGTGTGCCGAATACATCGAGGAGCGTCTCCTCGACTGACGTGTCGGCATCTTGTTGATACATCGGACCAGCAGTTTTGACGTCATCAAGTGGGCGCATCCGAAGGACTTCGATTCCATTAATCAACGCGCTTTGAGCGATGAGCGGAGAATGGGTTGCCAAGATGACGTGGCAGCCGTTGAACTGTTCGAGGACCGAGCTTAAACGGCCCAAGAAGTCCATTTGCCACGTGGGATGGAGGCTAAGTTCTGGCTCATCAATGAGGACAATCGAATTATCTCTGAGCTCGCTCAAAAGACCGAACATCGAGCAAAGCATTTGCTGTTGACCCGAACTCGCCTCTGCGAGGTCGATTGATGTGGCGCCATCTATCGGAGAGAATGAGCAGCGCTCCAGACGCATGGCATCCAGCCGACGAAGCAGCACAAGAGCCTGCATTCTGGCGAAATCCTCTGAAGCCCTTCCGGCTTCGAAGTCGAATGTGAATTCGAATACGCCTCGGTCCGGGTACTCGCCTAGCAAACCGAGCACGCTTTGCAAAAGTGGGGTAAGCGCAGCGACGCCGGTGCGCCGAGCCTCTTTGCTCAATTCATTGCGTTTCCATGGCTCAGATATATCGATAAGATACGCTTCGAGTTCGCCGTAGTGGAAGGCTTTAAATAGTTCATTTGCAGTTTGCAAACCCCGATATCTGAAATCGATTCTCTCCCGGAAGCCGAGCGCCCGAATTACCTTTCCGAGGGCCCGCGTATGTATCGGCGCTTCGGTCAGCTGGTAGATTCCTCGCTCAAGGACTTGTTTTGATAGCTTACCCGAGATGTAGCGGGTGCGCCGGTGTATTCCTACGCAACGGTAGTTGGATTCCTGCTCGGCAGATTCCGCGTAGATTTTTGTGAGGGATAAGGGGGTATCTCTTGGCGAAGCGAACCGAGAGAATGGACTAAACGTCTGGGCAATGACCCTTGAGGGCAAGGACTCAGAGCCAGACACCGTGGACGAGTACGCGATGCCATTGTTGCGCCACCTGATGGACACGCCGCGCCCCAATCCTCCGACAGATGGAGAAGAGAACCACCTGCCAAGATTCGCCAAAAGCTCTGTTTTCCCGGAGCCATTCGGCCCAGTGATGATGCTGATTTTGTTTTGACCTTTGCGCGAGCGGCTAAATTGCAACTCGCCGCGAGGCGAAGACACGGTTTCAACCTGAAACATCGAGGGTCCCCTTCGTCTTAGAGTAAAGCAAGCCTTCATCACACCCCTCGCCGCAGCCGCGTGCCGCGCCCGCCCGGTTCGTGTTTCAGCTGGATAATTTTAGGTTCCGGAGCCTCTCATGTGAAGCCCCGGACTGGTGAGTCGAGAAGTAGAGGGGCGCCGCGTGCATCGGCCACTGCAATGGCAAAGCGTCTGCCAAATAGTTTCGCTCGTCGCCGAGGTTGTCGGCGACCTGAGGCGAGAAGGCTACTTCACGCGCCGTCCGCTATCGATTGAGCCAGTAACCCCTTCTGTTCAAGTTCTCGAGAAATGACCGCCGATAGCTTAAGGTCGTTGGCCGTAAGTGATGCAAGCCATGACTTGGCACGCGCCAACGTCGGATTCGAGTCCGGTATCAAGTCCTGCAGCAAAGATGCCGTCACGCGCGACAGCCCCAACTCAATGAACGCCTGACCGGCCACAGACGAAACCCCGAGCTCAAGAGCGAGTGGGAAATCGAAGACAGACATGGCTTCGACATCGAGGCCTTTTTCGCGAAGCGCAAAGCGGAGCAGGTCAACATACGCTTTTCCAAGCTGCACATATTCGAACCGCAGCTTGTCTTCGACAAACTCGAAGGTGTTTCGCACGTGCGTATCAACGTTCACTGGACGGTCGGTCTTCTTGTTCTTCTGCGCTAGTTCGATGCTCTTGCCTATGAGCACCGGAAGAGGAGTTCCGCGCATCCACGCCAGACCTATGGTCGCAAGCTTTACGTTGTAGCCAGCGAAGCTAGAACCCACTACGTACTTGTTGATGCGCGAGAAAATCTGGACGTAGCTTTCAAAAACGTCGCCCGATGGATGAGGGGGAATCAGTTCTTGTGAACGGTCAATAGCAATCAGCTCCTGGAACCGTGCTAGAAGGCGCGCTTGTCCGAAAGGATTCACGGTCCAGTTGCTTTCAAGCACTTCAGGAGGCAGGTCAAGCGCTTCGGTTGTCTTCTGTGCAGTTTCGACCAAAATCTCACGTGCACCTGAGTCGAGCGAGGACTCAAGCCGTCCAAAGAACGTCGACAGCGAGCCTTTTGCGGCGCGAGACATCATCAGTCCAGCAGCAGCCCGTGCGTCGGCGGGCACCTTTGAGATGTCGCTTTCAAGCCCACTACCAAGCACCTGCAGAACGTCGTCGTACTTTTCGGCAATGGCCGCGATGAACGCGGGCCGAAGTGAGAACGGCTGCGCGGTGCTCAAGGGTTTGTCTGGCCAGCTGTCATAGTTGACAAGGAATACATTGCCGACCATGTCATGATTCAGTCGGCCAGCTCTCCCTGCGAAGTTCCACAGCGCGGCAGCATCGAGCTTTCCGTCTCGACCACGCGTTGGCGTGTCAATGAACACGTTCCGCGCTGGCAAATTGATACCTTGGAACAACGTTGTCGTGCACACCAGATACTTGATGTCGTCGCTCTTGAAGGCTGCCTCAATGGCCTCGCGCAGCAAGCTGGGCATCTTGCCATAGTGGAACGCGACACCTTTCATGACCCTCTCGGTCAGACTGTATTTCGGATGCACATGGTCCTTGATGAACTTCGAGAGTTCGAGGAGCACGGGTGTCACTTTGCGGGGTAATTCGGTTGCAATCTGGAGTGCAATTTTTTCGGTTTGGGACGGCCCGGTGCCATACACAAGGGAGGCGCCGTTGCTTCCAAGTTCAAGCGCGACTGCAGCCAACGCGGTCTTCGCATTGAGGAAACCTCGGCTTTCGATTACCTCCCCAAGCGGCACCGACTTAGTGGATTCCAGTAGCTTCAGGTGGAGATAGGTAGGCTTCGCTGCGTCCGGGGTGACGCCTATTCGGTTCTGAAGCACGGGCGATAAACCGGTCCTTTGTACCGATATTTCGTCGAGTCCAATGGAGTTGCCTAAAGCCGCGAACCCCGTTGCTCCAGGCGCGAGAAATACGAACTGTGCGCTAGCCGCACGTAGAGCAGTGCGAGGCACTTCGTCCGACGGGAGCATTGCAGAAGCTGCACGTGTAGACGGGGTCGCCCTCAAACGTTATTCGCCCGGCCCGCTTTGGTTGGGATACGGTGAACGCTGCACCTTGTCTAGTGTTGGTCTGTGGCTGTCGGTCTGGCTGTGGTTGCGGTTCCGGTTGTGGTGCGCAGTGTCTGCAGGTTCTCGTCCACGCTGACCAGCAGTTCGATTTGCACACAAGTTTCCGACAAAGTGAACAACGGTGCCGGGGCGAATGGGGGTGCAGCCGCATCGTTCACAACGCTCTTTCATCGGAACCTCGCCACCCTGATTGCGTGGAAATTGTTACGTGGATTTCTCCCGCCGCCGCGTTCACCAGGACTAGCCAAGAAGAAACGAGATGCTTTCCCGCGAAGCTGTTCCAGAAGTCAAGGGCGCAAATTCAGACTACTAATGTTGCGGGTGCCGTTTCTTCGTCGATTGGTTTTTGCTCGTTTCCATTCCATTCGCGGTACTCAACTAGCGCCGGCACCCTCTCAATAGTTCCCAAGGGCTCAATGCCAAGCGCATACATGCGAGCCACCAGGTCGTTGAGCACTTCCTCCCTGCGCATCGACCAGGTGGAAGCGAAGCAGCGCCAGAAAACCCATCCGGCACGCTCAAGCACGCGCTGCCGATTCATATCCGCTTGCCATCGGTCGGGGCCATGAAACTCGTCACCATCCAGTTCGATGGCAAGCCGCGCGTCGTTCGCGCCCTCAACCACCATATCGATGCGAAATGCACCCGCCTTCACCTGTGGAATGACGCGGTAGCCCCGGTTCACCAATTCCGTATACACCTGCCGCTCAAAGCCAGACTCGCACAGGTCGATGAGGCTTTTCTCTTCCTCGCCCTGGCCTTGCTGCTCCAGTGGCGTCGAGAAGTGTTGTAGCAGACCCATGCGCAGGTCTTTGCCCGAGGCGGACAGTTCCGAAAGCTTGACCGAACGCACGAGATACATTCGATCCTGGGCACGGCTCGCGGCCACGTTAAATCGTTGTTCGGACGACTGGTCCGATAGCGCGCGTGTGCCCATCGAGTCAATAACTAGCGACAAGAAGATGATGTGCCGCTCAGCGCCCTGAAATGTCCGGGCATCGCCGCAGGCGAACTTGCGCCGATACAGTTCAGCCGCGTCACAACGTTCGCGCACGAGCGTGTCGATAAACTTACCTTGCTCTGGCCCAAGTAGCGTGACTACGCCAAGCGTGCGATTCTCGAACTGCGGGTTGGTGATAATGGCATGTATCTCGGCAACAATCGCCTCTGCCTCCGCACGGTTGATATCCTTCTTGTCCCGCAAGCCGTGCGGCACGTAGATGTCGACCAAGGGTGGGTCAATCCTCTGTGACATCTTGGGAATGCGCAGCGGCTGGATGAAGTCCTTGTAAAAGTGCTTGTTGCTGTACGCGATGATGGATGGAACGCAACGGAAGTGCTCCCTCAGCATGACCTTCTGCGCGGCGAATACCGTCGACGCGATATCGTAGAGCGACTTCTCCGGCGTCAGCACGGGTGCATACGGCTGGTCAGAGAGGAAGCGGTCCTTTAGCTCCTGGATTCGCACGGCCGAGATGAAGCTGCCATCCGGTGACACCTGACGGTCGTCCCCAACCACCAAAATCTTCTTGCCACGCAGGACTGCCGGCAACGCCCAAAGGTCAGACTGTGACGCCTCGTCGACAATGACGAGGTCGAAAGCGCCGAGGTTAGCGGGGAGCGTCTCTGACACCTTGGCGTGACTCATCACCCAGCACGGTACGGCATCCTGCGCGTCGTGCATCGCGTTCTGCGCGTCGCGGCGGTGCCGGACAGCATTGGGACCGGTGCCGGCACCGATGCGACGAATTGCCGTGCGGTATGTCTCCAGCGCGGACAGCACCTTGGGCGTCGCATTCATCTTGGTCGAGAGCCACGCCGACTTCGAGACCATGCTGGAGTACAGTCGCGAAAGCCCCGCCTCAGCGTCACGGCGCTGCGCCGCGAGTTCAAGCAGTTCCTGCCGGGCCTCGATGCTCTCCAAATAATTGCGCACGCGAGCCCAGTTCCACGCTGCGCGCCAGTTCGCCGGCCACGTGACGTCTTCACCGGCAGCCGGCACAGCGACAGTGCGCAGACGCGCGGCAAGACGCATTGCGCCAGCTGTCTCAATCTTTTTGCTGAGCGCGCGGACCACTTCCAGCTCGTTGACGAGCCCTTCAATGCGTCGCAGTTCTGCAACCAGCTCGGCATAATCGGCCGCCGCTTTCTCGGTCAACAGCGTTGGCTCACCCAGGCGGTTCTCCGCAAAATCGCACAGCCGCTCCGCGACCGGACCGCGGGTGCCCGCGAGCTTCTCGCGTAGGATGCTCAGGTTCGTCATCGCCTTCGCCAGTTCGATCCTACTCAAGTGCTGGCGCAGGTACTCGCGAACGCGCGAAAGCTCCTTCGAGCCACCTCGAAGGTCGTCCACAGGCGGTTCCGCAAACACATTCTCGGCAGCCGTACTGAGATGGACGTCGTGGTTCGTCGCGAAAGCATGTGCGTTGCGAGCGGCAATGGTCACGCGCTCAATTTGACGCAACTTTGTGACGCTCGGCGTGAGCCTCGGGACGGCCAAGGCATCGGCAAACTCGTTCCAGCGCGCGCAGAAGGATGCGACCTTTTCGTGCAGGTTCACGTACGAGAGCACATGCTGCCAGTCCGCCGCGTTCTTCGGCTCGACCTCCGCGATACGAATGGCTGCCACCATGTCCTTGGCATCGCCTGCGCCTATTACGAACATGCCGAAGGCTTTTCCGGTCTTTGCGGCGCGCTCAAGTGCCTCTTTCACCTTCGGCGAGCCGAGCGCGGCCTCGTCGATTTTGACCGGACGCTGCATAAGCGCCGAGCGCGCCGCCATCAGCTGGTCGGATTCCCCAAAAAGTGCTTCCAGCGCTATGCGTTCAGTCGAGTGGTCGGCGCGGCGGCATTTGCGCCGCAGGTCGAACGGCCATGTCTCTTCCGTCTCTTCAATCTCGAGGGCAAGTGTCACGGCCGCGTCGACTTTGAGCAGCATGTCACGCGCGTGCTCGTAGACATCGTCGGTTGTCGCCCTCAACGAAATGAGCGTGCCTTTTGCCTCAGCTTCCTTGAGGCTTACAATGTTCACCATGACCGTATGCAGCCGGCGGACATCATCCACAGTCAGCAGCGCTGCACTCGATGGCAGATGGGACGAAACATATCCGATGTCCGAGCCGAGGTTACGCCGCGCCTGGCGCAAAGCACTGACTTCCTCGGCGACCAGAGGCGGCGCATTCTCGGGAGCAAGCGAGAGCGAATCGTCAAACCAGGAGAACGTCTTCCCGCCTTCGATGAGGAGTTCGGCCATCTTCTGGGCACGCATGACGACGCCGTCCACCTCCACGTCCGATAGTTGTGTCATCGCAATTTCATCGATGCGGTGGTCGATGCGCTGCATGGTGGTATGCGCGCGGTCGATGGCGGAGAGGTCTGCCTGAATCTGGGTGGCGACGACGTCCGGGTTCATCTGGCTGACCGAGTGAATAATCGCCTCGATACTTGCCTGAAACTGCTGCATGCCCTGCCGGTCACCGGAAAGCAGTGCCACGGTCAGCGGTCGCACTTCCTCGGGAATCTTCTCCTGAAGCAGTTCGAGGGCTTTCTCACCCTTCGACGTCACCAGAATCTTTTTCCCGTTCGCCAAGTAGTGGCAGATGATATTGGCGATGGTGTGCGTCTTGCCGGTTCCGGGCGGTCCTTGCACCGCCACACCTTCGGAGCGCTCAAGTTGCTCGACGATGGTGACCTGCTCGTGGTTATAGGGCAGCGGAAAAAACAGTTCTCTGGTCTTGCCCGAACCACTGGATGGCGTACCCGCGAGGCCGCGGAACGAAATTGCCTCATAGCTGACCGTCTCGTCGGCGGGCGGTGTGACCAGCGCGAGCGGGCCGTTCGGAATCTCAGCGCCTTCTTTCAGGCGCGCCTTAAGCCGCTCGATGTCTTCGTGCAGGAAGTTGTTGGACCGGGGCCTCGAGTGGAGCACCCACAGGTCCGTTACGAGCAGCGACGGACCAGCAGGAGGCAGCCCCACCTGCCCTTCAATGTATTTGCCGTTGCGGTCGATGTTGCCCGCAACACTTCTTAGTGCATGCTGGTAGCTACCCGGGTCGAATGGGTTGGGCGGGCGCTCCGCCGACCGCTCGAGTTCTTCCTTGACAGCACGCTCGACCGCCGCGGCACTTTGCAGCTGACAAGCCGAAAACGCGTCGAATTCGACGCGCGGGCTCACCGCGCGTGGACGGACCTCAATGGCGAGGGTCCGGTCGTCGATGCCCAGTTCGAGCGCCTGCGTGAGCACCGGATACTGGTAGTCGAATTCGACCTTCTTCATGCGTTCCTCGAAACTCATCTTCCAGGACGCGACACCGACGCCGCACACAAACTCCTGCGGCTTGGCAGTGTCCTCCAGCTCCAGTTGTTGCTTGAGTGAGAACAACTCACCGTACAGTCGGATAGCTTGCCACCGCGGCTTCTCCACTTCAGCCCACGTCTGCCAGAGTCCTGTGTATCGCTCGAACTCTGTCTGCACAGCCCCTTTCTCGCTGTCTGCAAGCTGCTGCGCATCCAGCCCCGGCTTGCCTTCCGCCAAAATGGCGAGATGCCGCTCTAGCGCCGCTTCATTGATGCGTGGAGGCTTTCCAGTCGGGCTGGTGTCGACGACAAGCAACTCCTTCCATTCGGGCGAAACCGCTGGCGGATTCAGGGCCTCAAGTCGCTCAACACGAAGCCAGATATGGTCGCCTTCGACCTTTATGTCGAGGTCTACGCCCGGCAAGCCGCGCAGGTCACCACTCGTTCGCAGGAATCCCTCGGTGCCAGAAAGCTTGAACCCCCGGGGGTCAATGTCTTTCGATTGCTCGATGACGTAGTCAAGAAGCTTAGTAAGCAAGCCGGAAGAGCTCATTTATCCCTCGGATTCGGTGCGGTTTATGCGCGGCGTCGTGACGAGCCAGAGCTTTCGACAACTGTCGAGAATAAGCGTCTCTAACAGCTTCGTCTGGCTGCGGTTTTCGCATTCGGCGACTTCAAGGAGCGGGCGTTTTAGGTCCGGCCGAACGCGCATATTGATTCTCTCGTTTTACCAGTTAGCATAGTTTTACCCGCAATTTTATATCGCTGGGTTTCTACACAATCGCCTTTTTTACGTTAATCGCGATTGCCATCTGAAGCGGAGGTCACGAGCGTCCGATTACTCGGAGAATCGGGCCGGATTTTTGTGCGCTGCCAACGATGGCGAAACGAAGTCCCGAAGGGGGCAACTCTGGAAAAAACGAAAGCTGTTGGCGCGGCGTGCCGGCTCTCAATGACCACGCCAGCCGACAAGAAGGTTTTGTTCACAATTGGGAGCGGGATGGCTTTCAATCATCCAACTGGCCTTTTCAATAAATCGTGAATCCGCGCGGTTAAATATATGAATGGTCCGGGGTGACACGGTAGGATTCCCAATTATTGCCCGGATACATAACAACTTTTTGGCGAAATCCGTAGCCAACGTTGTCGACCTCTGATGGACGTCAGACCGATATGCGGTCATTGTCGAGCTCAGGCTTACGCGTTTGAAGGGCGCGCCCATTGTCGGGGCGGACACGCGACATCGCCCGGGCGCAGCAGTTGACTCCCCCGACTTATCTCATGGAACGCAAACCGGATGGCCATCATCACTGACGCCGACTGAGCGCTCATAGCCCCTTCAGGACAACGCTTAGTCTGACCGCGGCGAGCTATTCGCGCGTCGCCCAGCTCCCATGTCCGACAGCGTCTGGCGCGACACGGCCTTCTCCAAATTGGTCAGCTTTTTCTTGACGCCTATCTTCGGGTTCATGCCAAGGGCAGCACGATAGGCCTCCATCGCTTCGCCGGGCCTCTGCATCTTTTCCAGCAACTCGCCCTTGAGGCGATAGCCGTCCGCCAGCCATCTTTCGTCCTGCCCGGGCTGAAAAGCGGAAATCGTTGCCGCAACAACACTTAACGCGCGTTCGAGCGCTTTGTCGGACCCGTCCGCCTGGAAAAGTTCCCCGGCGGCCCGAATGCGCGTCCACGGGTCACCTTTGGTGAGGCGCGTGGTCATGAATTTCTTAGCGTCGAGAAACTCTCCAGTCGGAGAATACGCAAACTTTCCGAGATGGTTGATTGTTGCAAAGACGCGCTTTAGCTCCCCGTCCTCGGTTTCAAACGTGTATGCCGAGCTCCAGCCCGCGACAGGCGCGCACGAGGCCAGCACCCGTTGCTGCGCGACGTCGTGTATTTCTAGGATTGAGCTGTCTTCGTCCGCCGAATTGCAGGTTTGGCTCGCGACGTACCGCCCGCACGGGGAGATGCTGAAGCCGAACAGATTCGCTTTGTATATGCGCCTGTACATCGGCTTTCCGGTCGTATCGAAAATGACCAGATTGGAGGAAAGCTCCGAGGCCTGCCCGGCGTCGTTCACTCCGAAAACGCCCGTGTCTGAGACGTCTGCAGAGAATGGACGTTCTAGATTACTGACCGTGGCCACAATCCGGCCGGTCGTGTTGTCGCGAAGCCGGACAATTCTTTTTCGCTTCTGCGAAGCGTCTGGGCCGGGGTCCCAGTACCCTACAGACCAGTGCTTGTTGGGCGAGTGTTGCGCCACCCCGAAATCCACGAGGTCGTCAAACTTCGATGGAAGTCGGACAGGCTTGTGAACGGCCTCAACAGGTGATTTCCTTGTCGTTTTGGCCGTCGTCGCGTCGGTCACCTGTCGGGGCGCCGGCTCAGATGCGCTTCGGGATTTCAGTCCCAAAATCTCGAGGAGGTTTCTTAAGAGTGCCATGCCGGGTTTTCCCGTTAGTGGTGGTCTCGAGGGGCACGCGTATTATGCGCGCAGTCCATCCCGGACATCGTGGCGCGGCGTGGCGCACTTCTCTCTATCGCCCCAACAACGACTCGGTTGGCTGCGTTGCAAAAGCTCGTCGTAGACAACCCGGGCCTGACGGTGGAACTGCAACTGTCGGCATTACCACCGGCGGGGTCAATACCGGCAGGACAAAGTCGGGCAACTGACAACGCCAATGCCGGCCTAACACGGGAAAGGCCATTCGCTCTTCCAGTGGCTGTTTGGAAAGACCCGAAACCTACACTAATTGCACGATAATTCCTGACCGGCTGGACGACCACCACGCCGCGGCTCTGCGCCGCTGAGATGGGGCGGCACGCCGGTGCAGCGCTGTACGCTTGAGAATCGCATGCGCTGCCCATTCTTCCAAAATAATACGGGGTTCAGCAATGAGCACAAACACAGGTAGCAAAAAATCGGACGCGTCCGTGAACGGTGCAGGGCCAATCGACGCTGGCGCGAATCAGACGACCTTTCAGTATCCATCTCTAGGAGCAGTAATCAGTGGCCTGGCATTAACCGGCGCAATCTTTGTCTGGTTACTTCTTAACGCAGGCCACGCCTACAGGATTGGATATTTACTCAAGTTCGGCTTCCAGCCTGACGCACTCCCGTGGAGTACAGACCAGCTCGTGTACCTTGGCTACTACGCGCAGGAAGACTACTTGGTTCCACTTCTCGCGTTCGCTGTATTTTTCGCTTCGCTCTTTGCCGCGATTTTCCTCCTAGAAAACATCGTTAAGCAGCGCGCAAACACAAGGTCTGCCAGGCTGTCTTCCCGAAGCGAGGGTCCGTCGTTCCGACTCGTAACGTTTGAAGTTTGGGTTTTCTGGGTTGCGGCTGTCGTTCTATTCGCGCTGCTGATATGTAGCCTAGTACCTTTGGCATTGCTGGACCCCGTTCGCAACAGAGGGGCAGCCGACGCCGTCAAAGAGATGACCGCTATCCAGAATTGGGATACTAAGACGCTGAAAGACCATCAGGTCCAATTCGTCGAGTTTACTCTCAACAAAGGCGATGCTGTTTCCGGTGTACCGGTTTCGTGTACCGACAAGCTATGTGCCATCTACACCCCGGTTGGACCAGTGCATGCGCACACGGTGCCCCTTGCCAACGTCGCCACATGGTCGACAATCGAGCTTGGTGAGGTTCCCCCAGCTTTAAGGCCAACGAAGGTGCAATGACTTTAGCGGTGATTCGGTGCGGATGTTCCGCTTTTGCCGGGTCAACTCAGCAGAGTTACCAATTCAGGCTATAGCTACAGATGCGGCCCCGTAAAGCTAATTATTTTAAGAGCTTTGGTACCGAATCTGACCGCGTGCGCAAACATTGTTCGCGGCACGAGCGATCGGTTCGGCCTGGTAGGTCGACGCGTTCATTATGGACTAGTCGATGGCTGAGCTGGTCACACATCCGGGCGTTCGCCTCACCGAGCGGCATGGAGCTATAGTTTTCAGCTTGAAGAACTGGAATGGCCACTATTTACATGACTCGATCAACTTCAAGGGGAAATGGCCGATGAGCACCGTGCAGTGCTGCTGAATGCTTATCCTGACGGAGGCGATCGATGAAAAAGGCCGCACATCAAGACAGACGCTCTGTTGGACCACCTACAGAACCGAAGATGAGGAGCGCGACGGGATCAGCGGAGCGCGTGAGTGGGGGACGCTAACAATCAAGGCTCGCAACTTCGGTAGTCACTTTTGCTTACTCATACGTCATTGCAGGGCCGCGTTCAGGGCCTCCGGCGAGTCGGCTTCTAATTGTGCTCATCGTCAAAGAGAGGGTAAATCAGATCGCGACTTAATCGAGGTTGATTGCATGAAGTTACTCGTGACGAAGCTGCGCATCAACTAACGTTTCACTGCTTCCCGATACAAAAAAAAGTTTTGAAAATGATCACTGGCGATGCAAAAAAATAATTGTTTTGTTATCCAAAGTTTTTTCAGAAAGAGGCTTGTTGTCGACGTGGGTGACGCCTACCATCGCATAGGGAAAAGACAGGGGTTCCTGAGCCAGACGGCTCGGAAAAAGTTCGATATTACCGATTTCTGGTAGTGGCAAATTCAGCGGGTTGCCAACGGCGCAGCTCGCGTAAGAGGCCCTGGAATCACTTCCCCGCGATGCTGTTGTTCAGCTCGCTACGCCATCGCGCGCAAATCCCGCCTTAATCACGAGCATCAGGAGAAATGCCTATGTAAGCCAAAAAAGCAAAAAGCCAATCACGAGGACTGGCTTCTCACTTTGGACAGAACCACATACGGCGTTGGGAGACTCCAGTATTGTCCGCGGTTCATCCAAAGTCAAGTTCGCTCGTCCATCGAATTCATACCTTCATACATGGGTAGGCCTGCGCTCGTCCCGACGCACCCGGGCGCGCGTCTGCCCTACGAACGCGGATGGAACCTATGACTTTGACAGAAATCGCTCGTACCCGGGGGGGTGACAACCTTCCCGACATTTGCTGTTTTCCTGGCTCGGCTCGGCCGTCAAATCGGCAGAACCACATGGTGAGAAACACGGAGCTTGCAACGCAACATCATGACTCCGCGTGCCCTGCCCGCAGAGATGCTTTTTATGGCTCAGCGCGCCCGGGTGTTCGATCTTCGCGTCACCGGAGCTTGTTTCAAACAGGAGAAGGTAAATGCAATTGGTTGAAGCAAGGAAAAATCGGTATGGCAGTGATGACCTGGAAGAAGCTGGAGGAGTTGGTGCGATCTGGAAGGGGCCAAGGACATGGCGATGCATATCGACCGTGGATTTGGATTCGTCGAAAGAACCCTTCATCGCGAGGTAACCAAGTGGTCGATGCAATGCCCGGCTACCGTCGGGGTTCCCACTTTCTTGCAAGGGTCGAGTGGCACGTCGGACTCCTCTGTCTATTCCTGGGAGCCAGCGATGTACGGGAACAATTCCCCCTGTGGCCAATGCCGCACCCTCATCCTCTTGCAGATCTCTCGCCGTCGACGGCAACAAACCCCCACCTCGGTAGCGTTCGAGGATTGTTGGACATTGCTGAAGAGGCTGGCATCAAGCATGGAGTTGAGGTGGGTAGCCAAGGGGTCCCGTACGTGGCAACTCTTGATCTAGCGATTACGCTTATCACGAACACCGATGTGCGAATGGCCGCGATATCCATTAAGCCGCACGAAGAAATCTTCACGGCGGAATCGACGGATCGAATTGTCGAGCGCCTCGAACTCGAGTCCCGCTACATGCGAGAAGCGAAAGCGCACCACAACATCATCGACCAAACGTTGCTCGGAGAATTCACCGGAGCAAACCTGGAAAACTTCTCGTCCGCGTGGCGCCTTCCGCTGCACCTGCAATCTCCGCGATTGATTGAGGACTTTTGTGTGCGACTCATTGATGTTGCGACACGCACAAGCGTCGAGGATGGAATACGTCGTGCCCATGTCGACTTGCGCCTCGAATCTCCGTTCGATGCCACGCTTTTGTGGCGCCATGGCGTTTGGACGCGCCGTATCGAAATCGACATCACGCAGCGAATGGAAATGGGGGCTCCTCTTTGCTTAGGTGGAGGTGACATTGCCGCACAACTGGCAGTCGAGCTGTTTGGTGAGGTGACGGCATGAAAATCCAACTGAAAAGCGTCTTGAAGGGAGTTGGCAGCGACTCACCCCTGTCGGGTTTGCATCGGGTCCTTTGGGTCCAGGATCACTCGCCGACAGAGGAGGGTTTCATTGTGACTATACAAATTCCGACCAGGACGAAAGGAGCTCCGCCAGTGCGTTACTGGAAGTCGCCGGAACGACACTCATTGGATGCGGTGATGGCGGCAATTGAGCAATCGACCGTGGTTCAAACAAAAATCGAAATGCCGCCACTCGCGCATCTGACTGATGATCAGATAAGACGGCGATATCCACAGCGGTCCACGGCAACGAAGCGGCGCCATCGGACGGACTGTGCTCCACTGCAAACCAGAGATCGCCTTTGGACGCTGGTTGAGCCACTGGTTAGCTATGTTGAAGATCATCCTGCGCAAATGTACCGGCCCGGTGCAATTTCTCCGCTAGTGAAGGAGCGGGCATTGCAGACGCGAAGGTCTCGCGCGGAGATATTGAACGCGCTGAATCGCTATCTCGCACTCGCATGCGGACGAAACTCGCTGCTCGCAGCGACGTTGTGGTGTGGAGCGGCGAACCAACCGCGCAGTCCATCGACTAAGCCGCGCCTAGGGCGCAAGAACACCGCTTACCTTAAGGGGCTATGGCCATCTCCAGGCGTCCACTTGACTGAGAAGGACAAGTGCAAAATAAACCTAGGATGGAGCACCTTTTTGCGCAATGGCCATTCTGTCAAAGCAGCTCATATTCTAACTTTGGGTACCTGGTGGAGTAGCGGAACAAAAGTCGAAAACGGAGTAGAGCTACCCGTTCTGCTTCCGCCGGAACAGCGTCCGACGTTGCGACAGTTTCGTTATTGGGGGCCGCTTCAAGAAGACGGAAGATCAGCCTTCGAGCTTCTCTTGCGGCCCAATGAATGGGAAAAGAAGTATCGGTCAATGTTGGGTTCGGCTTTGGACGGCATAACTGGTATCGGACACACGGGGTTGATGGATTCAACATCAACCGATCAAACGCTAGTGTCAATGATCTCGCCCCTTGAGGCGGTCGGGACCTGCAACCGAAACGTGATCCACGACGCCTTGTCAGATGTTATATGCGGTGTCTATTGCGGCTTTGAAGCACCAAGTTCGATGACTGCGATGTTGACCGTGCTTAACGCGGCAAGCGACAAAGTCGACTTTTGCCGCAGGTTCGGTCTTGACATTACGTCAGAGCAGTTTCCGAGCCTTCTGTTCCGGACATTGCGTATCGACAATGGAGAAATGCGCGCGCAACAAGCGATCGAGCTGATGAAAAGTGTGGGAACAGCGCTTCAGTTCGTTCAGCGAGACCGTCCGGAACGCAAGAGTCCAGTGGAAACAGGTCACAAGACTCTCCATCGCATCCTAGATCGGCGAGGAGACGGGCGCACGAACGGTCGCCAGCGAGCGCGTGGCGAAGATCATTCAGCGGTCAAGGCGTGTTGGACTTGGTACGATTATGTACGCGAGTTGCTTCTCGCAATACGCTACTACAACTGCGTAGCAGATGCGTCGGCACTATACGATCGACATCCATTCAGAACGGAGATGCTGCGTGACAACGTTCCGCCTAATCGCGCCGCTATCCACGCTTGGTGCATCAAGCAAAGTCGAATATCGACACCATACTGTGATCTCGCTTTGCTGAGGGCGATGGTGTTGCCGGTGACTCGGGCGGTGGTACAGCAGAACGGCGTGTTCCTGCTGCGAACCGACCGGGGACGGAAAAACGAAATGCTGCGTAGCGCTCGCTTTAGCGGTCCGCGCTCGACTGAGTTGGGATGGCACAAGGGCACTTCGAAACCGCTATACATCGACGTTAGATATGACCCGAACAATCTTGAGTGTGTCTGGTATTCAGACGAACTGGGGATGCATCGATTGTCCAATCTCTCTTCCGACCCCGTGTTGCAGAGGCAGGGGACGCTTTTGGACTATCTCGACTTGCAGGATAGGCAGGGTGTCGAAAAGCTCCGAACGCAACAAGATCGCGATCAAGGGTTATCTGACGTTGTGAGCCACATCGAGGCGACAAATCTTGAATGTCGGGCCGCCAAGCAAGAGGCGATCAAAGCAACCGGCCGCAAGGTTTCCAAGGCCGAATTGGCGGCAAACATAAAAGACAATCGAAGACGGGAGATTGAGTCATTGTCTGCCAACGTCGATCCAATCACCCGAGCACCCCTCGATTCTGTTTCAAACTCGACGGTCGATTCGGAACTGGAGTCGCCCCTGCAGGCGCAGGGCCAACCGAAGGAGGACGTGGCTGAAAAAACGTTTGCCGATCCAGTCGCGGAAGAACTGGCAGCGTATAGGAAACAGAGGGGGACGAAATGAGCAATCCCCTACTCGAACCGCTTGGGCCGTATATCGACAGAAAGGATTGGGCTTTGAGATTGGCCCACAACCCGCTCGCAGGGATAGATGTGAAGAACCTATCTGAGGAGCAGCGTGAGCTGCACCTGAATACTATCCGCAATCTCGTTGAACCAACGCTCCAGATGATTAATGCCGCACACAAGATGCGGCGCATGTTGCGTTCGGGCTATGACCGGAGAGACCCAACTTCGAGCACAGCCCAACGTGAGCGTTCAGGAATCTTGGGCCTTCGCGGCCGCAAATCGCTGAAAGATGAGCCATTTGGCGCGGCCTACGCTGATGCGCTTATTGTCAAGGGTTGCACAGGCCTCGGAAAGTCCACTTTGATGCAGCGCTTCTGCAGTTTGTTCCCGCAAATGTACGTCCACGATCGATCTGAGTCAGCAGGTTGGATTAGGAGGGTCCAGATAATTTACTTGCAAGTCCCAATGCCGACCCACAGAGGTGGCCTGTTATATGCGATCGTATCGGCGCTTGACCAAGTCCTTGGGACAGAGTTTCGCATTCAATACAAAAATTGGAGAGTCGAGAAGCTCGCGGTCGAGGTGGGCATCCTGCTGATTCAGTACAGTGTCGGTATCTTGATTATTGAGGAGCTGCAGCCAATTAATTTCGGTGACTCTACGTATCGCGGGCAGATGTTAAATATGCTTCTCAGATTTTTAAACTTTGGAATACCAATTATATTTATCGGAAACCCGCTTGCCTTCGTGGGGATATCGGATCATAGCCAAGACATGCGTCGGTTGACATCAGAGGATCCTATCGAACATATGCCCTACGAGGCAGATGATCCGGACTGGACCCAAGGACTTGTTCCAACTATGTGGGCACACAACGTCATGCCAGAGCCAACGCCGATTGACAAGGAGATCGAAATGGAACTTATGCTAGTTTCAGCAGGCATCCCAGACTTTTTATGGAAAGCAGTTGTCGGCGCACAGCGGCTAGCGCTGGAGAGTGGGGCTCGGCGGGTGACGGCAGATCATATCCGTTCGTACCGAATGAAGTCCCTCGCTTTTGCGGAATTTAGGGATCTGATTGATGGATTCAGAAATCACGATCCCGTATTGCTATCACGATACGTCGACGTTCCATGGGAAGAATATGCCTTGAGATGGGGATGGTCCCCTGAAGCCATCCTTGGGACTGGGACAAGCAAGGGATCGTCCGGTTTGTTGCGATACGACGCGGCCACCAGGCGTTCATTTTATTCTGCCCATAAGCGGCTCTGTCGGGATTTATTGTCAAAACAAACGCGTGCAGCAACGAAGGCCGAGTCAAACGAGCGGGCGCGTTCAAGCGCGGCTCCAAATGATCTGCGAAGTGGGACCACGGATACATTGGGGAAAAGCTTAAGTGCTATGCGTGCTGATCTTGAGGGTTCGCGGCGACCCGGGAAGGTGAAGCGGTGATGGCGGCTTAGAGCCACAAGGTCGCGGAGCATTGCATCGCGGAGTGTTGCCGAACCCCTCGGCTCAAGCTTCGCGACTGAACATCGCCGCTTTACGAATTCGTCTGTACCGGTTGTCCTCATCACTATCACCTGCCGCACTGCGGGCCATGTCGTAAGAAGTTAACCAACGGTGGTTGCTGCGATCGGACAAGCGAAATCATTCCGGCGACCGTCAGGAAGCGTCCTTGGGATGCGGAACAGCGCCGGTCGCACATTGCGCTGTTTGCTTTTTGCAATCGCTGGATCTCGGCGATCGGCGAAAGACAGACGCATCGCTAGGAAGTCATTCATCTTGACCCTGCAGATACCATATTCATTTTGGCCGCTGGCCTGCGCGACCCAAGAGGCACGGAAACGAACTCGGGAGCCCGAGAATGTCGGTGGAACGAGACTATCACTGAGTACTGTTGCCGAACGACCAGCGCCGTTCCTTAAGCATTGCTCGAATTTCATTTAGGAATTCCTTTGGGGTTTCGAACAAAACGGACAACATCGCTAGATTCGCCAGTGGATTTTTCAAAAATTGCGGATGTTCGAGAGTGATGTGCGATACGTGGCGATGCAGTTCATTCAAAAATTCTGCGCCAATTTCCTTGAGGAACGCTGCCGAGAAAGATTCGTCAACTCGGCGCTGCAACGCGTCTAATTGTGCGCGGCCACTCTGGCTCTTCGCGGCGTAGATTTTTGACTTGTGCGCGATGATCGAATGCCGGATCTCATACGAGATACGGGGCAATTCGCCATCTAGTGCAGCTTTGATGAATTGCGCGAGACGATGATGGGGGATACTAACGGGCCCGTGAGACACGGGTGCGCCAAGGCGCCAAGTTGTATCGCTGCCGAACGCAGAGTGAGCCAAAAATCCATGAGCGGCCAGATCGTCGGACCCTGCAGCGTCGAGCGGAGCTAATCGCTCTCCATGTACATGGCAGACGAAGGCGCCGATGATCTGGTGACTTCGGTGCGTATAGGCGAAGCCTCGTTCTTGGATTTCCTTATCCACGCACGCGCGGCAATAGTGTCTTCGGGAATCAACGAGCTTGGGCCAATGTGCGTTTCCCCTGCCTCCTCCGATGCCTCGGGCCGACCGCCCCATCTTCCAGAGGGCGTAATCGTAGTTCGTGACGTCCATGAAGGGCTTTGTGATTGACACGAATCCATGTCTCTCTATGAAGGCCTCTGGAGTTTGAAAATCGTCTTTCGCTAAGACCCTGAAACACATAGCGATGCCCCCATGAAACATTCGCTCCGGGCGGACGTTGGACGAGCCAAACACGTGCTGCATCGCGTCGCGCCACCGCGCCCAGCCATTCATCGCCCAAGCCGTAGCGCCGGCGCTCTCGATGGTTTGGTCGGGCAAGAGAGTTGGAACATTGAGCATTGGGATTTAGTCGGCCTGAGCGTAGATTGATGGCGCCTGTCATTTACCGCGGCGTATAGCGTCCTGCACTGTTTGTATCGCCTCCATCGTCTTTATTAGCGCTTCTGCGTGGGCGTGCGTCCCGTCCCAAACACTCAATATTGCTTCGCACAGCGCGTCCGCGTTGGGCACGGTACCCTCTCGTTCCTGCTGTTGGAGCAAATTCGCATATTTGCATAAAATTAGGACGTTTTTTGACGATCGCCGCGTATGACCTGAAAGAATTCGACTGACTTGACTTTGATGAACACCTGTCGCCAAAGTTATCTCGGATTGGCGAATCTGGCGGCTGCGGGCGAGCGTAGCCAAGTAACGTAGTTCCGCCGTTTGTTTGTCGTTCAAGGGCAAATCGGGTTAGTGTTGTTTGGGATTATGCAAATAATATGCAAAATTATTGTGCTTGGAAAGCTTTATGTAGCGAAGGCAACGTATTTGACGCGGTTCATGGGCGTGCGACGTGCGATCGCTTAGCCGCGGATAGATGCGCAACTAGCCAGTCGCGATCGTGTCGGTAGAGCCACGGGTATCCATTTCCGGGAATTTTTCGAATCTCATTGATTTTTCGCTCAGAATGGGTGGCGAGAAGACAAAGGAAGCGCTGACGTGCTTCGCGTTGCAGCAAGTTATGTCGGCTGCGACGCCAGACAGTTGCTAGTTGTGGTTCGGACGAAAGAAGGCGATTGATCGAAACGAGGGAGATGCCGGTTTTTTCACAGACGCTAGATTTCGACTGCCCTGCGGCAAGCAGTACGCGCGCGGCATCCAATACGGGCGGTTGTAAAGATTTAGCTCTCGATGTGAATTGGAAACCTTGAAGCTTCGCCCATCGCACGCCAGTCGTAGACGTCGCGCCGAGTGTTTGAGCCGCAGCACTTATCGAAAGCCCACTCTTTACTAGTTCTATGAATTCGTTAAAACGATCGTCGGGCGGTCGTTCGGCTTTCGTGGGCCTATCGCTGGGAAAAAGGCGACTGGCATCAGCTGTGCGGTAGCTATGTTCGAATTCTGCCCACGAATCGAAAAGCGCACAGATCAGCAACAGATGCTTGCATGGATGACCCTGTCGAGGTGCCTTGCGTGACAGCGCCACGAGACCAGGCCAGCCCGGTCTGATGGACGCTAGAATCTCCAGCCCTGGAAAGCTTTCCAAACCGTCGTAATAGCGGTGCATCCATTTTTCGATAGGATCTGTCCGAAGACTCCCACCGCAGGTGACCATTCCGATGCGCCTAAGAGCCGTGCGGTAGGCGGCCGCGATGATATCGGGATCGTAGGATCCTGGCTGCGCATGGCTCATGTGCACGGAAAATTCGGCAAGCTTAGTGAGACGAGTCATCTGGGCTCGGTTGACCGGAGGACACGTCAGCCAGTTTTTTTTCGGTCTTGGATGGGGCATCAACCATTGCCGCAGATGAACAGGTGTCGTCTCCATTCGCAGTGTCGTCAGCAGGCATCGATGCCTGCCGCACACGTAGACCGACGGAAATTGATGGCTTAGCTGCCAGGACGCAACGCCATCCCGCGCTAGACCTTCCTCGATGCACTCAGCGCACGCTTTCAGCGGATGACCTGCTCCGAGGCGGCTGGCGGGAATACCCAAGGTCATTTTCAAGTAGCGAGCGTTGCCGCTCTGTACCGAGGACAGAATGCGTTGCGCAGTGTCATTGGCTACGAACGGGAGGTAGTAGCCGAGTACGGTATGGTGCACGGCGATGTCGACGCCGGCACCGAGTTGATTGTCGGTGCGCTCACAGAATGCTGTTAAGTGCGACGGAAAATCGTGAAGCAGCGCAGCGTATGGAGCGCCAAATAAACGCCGACTTGTATTTAGCGCGCTTACGTTTCCGTTGCTGGCGTGCACGGCGCCACACCAACTGTAGAGCGTCTCGTCTGGATGCAGAAGCGGCAAGTTTAGGGGGCATAGGTCTGAACGCATGACGTCATCGTGCGATGTTGTTACCCAACAAGCGCTGTTATACGGAAAGCGATCGCCGTTTATATTTTCTCGTGGCGATGTCCTTGCTGCACGAACGCGCGTTCACAGACCGTCAGTTTCTACTTATCCGAACGGCTTTTTTGATCGTGCAGTTCAGCCCGCCCCATCGTCATCGAGCGCGTGATTGGATTGAGCGTTGCGAGCGCGAACATGACCAAATCGACGGCACCACGCTCGTGGTTGAAATCTTCGACGCGGCTTGTTCGTACGAAAGACCCGCCGTGGCGTCGAATGTCGTCAGCTGCGTGTCATAGTGCCCTTTCAAAGGCGTGCCGGTGTCGTCGTTCGCGATAGTCAACTGGCCCAAGAGTCGGGCCGCCTCTTCATCGCCATCTGGCAGCATTTCAATCGTGACTCTCAGCATGTTCGTCTCGCATTGCGTAATTGTTTGCACGGGCATCGGACAGAGCATGGTGGCGGCCGCCATGCTTGCGGTAATACATTTCCAGACGCTCGACATCGATCAAAGCGTTAACCTGTTGCGCAAGACAATTCGCCGGCAACTCGTCAATGAGATCGATCAGTAGTTCCCAGTCGCCACCATGATCAAAACTCAATATCAGCCCTTCCTTACGCGAAAACTGTTCGAGCCACCCGCGCAGCTCGATGGCCAGCGCATCTCGCTTGAAAATCCGGTCCGGATACTGGCCAAGCTGGGGCAAAACGGCCGCCCTGACAAATTCGCTGCATGCACGCATGTCAAAATCGGATCGCTCGCCGTAGAACTCGCGACCGTCCTCGGCCACCAACCCCACGCTGATGAGATCGCAATCGATGAAATCCGTAAATTCGGTGTCGACGAAAATGCGCATGAAATCCCCGGCCGAGATTCGCTCAGCCGATTAAAAGTCGGTTGAACGGTGGCGCACCTTCAACTGGCGTACCAACTCTTTTGGAATGAAGCGAACGGATTCTAGGGTGCGCCTGCCCGCGCGCAGGTCCTCGCGACACTGAGCCTGCCGACGCCGTTTCTCGGCCCAGCCTGACTCCTCCGTTTCTTCATTAATTACCGACTTCACTTCTTTGGAGTCGATGTCAACGTTTTCAGCATCATTTTCCATGATGTACTCACCGAAATAGAGGCAGCGCAATTACCCATTTTACGAGTGACGGGGGCGGAGTCAGTAGTCTTCCGAACGGCGGATGAATAGGCAATCGCGCACGAATTCTGGTGTGAAAAGGCTCATGGACTCGGGAGTGCGCTTGCCCGTGCGCACATCCTCCCGGCACTGTGCCTGCCTACGTCGCTTTTCTGCCCAACCCGATTCCTCCGTTTCTATGTCAGGCGGCCGGTCGGATGGGTCTCGCTGTTGGTCCAACTCAGCTAAGCGCTCATCAAGTACACCACCCATCCAAGATAAGAACCGCTCCCAAGCTTCCCACGTGAGGACCGCTCTCCCGTCCGTGCTGCGCAGGACTGCGGGAGCGCTCCACGGTTCTTCCGATTGGCCTAAAACATTGTTCTCCGGCGACGTCGACAGCCAGTCGCAAATTGATCCGATGAATTCGATCGGTATATGCAAGGCATGCAGGACGGGGACGTCATCTATGTAGTCCCTTGAAAGATTGATTGACGGGCGTTTCAACGAACAGCGTTCGACCACACCCACTGACTCCAGATCAGGCTCGGTCTCAGCCCGCAGTTGTGCGAGCAGCGCCGTCTTTGCTTCATTGTGAACGGAAGCCGATTTACTCGGGTCGCTTAAAAAGTTTCGAATTTCGGCATCGAGCGATCCCACAATCCATTCGACGAAGATCACCCACGTCGGCCAAGTGATCGCCACCTGCCCATATTCTTTGCGACGTAGCGCAAAGAACGGGGAGCCGACGTCAGTAAATCTCTCGGGTCGCAAGATCAACCAGCGCTGCAAGTCGTTGTCGCGCCACTCATAAGGGACATCGTCCAAATAAAGAACATCTTCACCGTTCAGCAGATGTGTCGGAATACCGCGAATGAGGCCGAACCGAAGTGCCTGATGCTTGTCTCTGAGCGCCATTGTGGAGACGTCCTGTGTGAGCCGCTCGCTGTCAACCGCCGTTTGAGCGACTATCTAGTTGGGATATCAGTAGGTCAATAAATTGCGCGCCGTGAGCGCCAAACGGTACCGCGATGGACAGCAAATTTCTCAGCTACGTGCTGCGGCACCAACCCGAAACAATCGGCCTTCAGCTCGATTAAGCGAGATGGGCGGATCTCGACACGTTGGTTGCTTGCTTGCGCTGTCCGAGCAGGCCATGTACTCGATCGCGAACTGATTCTGGCCACGCGCGCATATCGAAGTCAGATCGTTCACCGCAGAACTCGCGACCGTCATCCGCTATTAGCCCAATGCTGATGAGATCGCAATCGATGAAATCCGTAAAATCGGTGTCGACGAAAATGCGCATGAAGCCTCCCAATCCGAAGGATTGCTCGTTACCTTGTCAACGATCGTCGATCGGTGAGTCTCTCGGATACCGGGCGTCGTTGCAGCTTAGCGCAAGGCGAGCGAGCGCTCGCTCCTTCGGTTAGTGAGCTAATCAGCGCTTAACCGGGCGGAACGCAGTTGCCGCAGTTGACCGCGAAGTAACCGCTATGATCTGTGACCCTGCCAGATTTTCCGCAGAATTCGCAGGTCGTTTTGCCTTTCTTCTGGAGCGCGCAATAGATGTCCTCAAAGTTCGGAATCGAGCTGCGACCAGTCATGGCGATCCGCAACTCACCGAATTTAGATTTGACCATCGTCAGATCGGGGTAGTCGTCCGAGTTCGTCGGAATGTCGACAACAGCTTGCTCGAAGCTCGATAACGCCTCGTCGAGGAATGCAAACCAGCCATCGTCACATTCGAACGTGCCGTATCCCTGCCTACCTTGTTCCCGAAGGTAACGCAGCAAGCGAGGATGGCGCTCGAACAACGCGTGTTGGAATGACCGATTCATGTTGCGCCCGGTGGACGAGGCATGATGCTTTTTCAGCAACGCGGCCGGCGGTTAGGCACTATCAAGCTGACGATCGATAATAATCAATCGGCTGCGCGCGCGACAAGCTACGTTCTGGTAGGACATCGTCAATAATCAATAGTTTACGGAACAAATTTGGCGTCGCGAGCGATGTTCGAGTCGAACATCGTCTGCATTCAAATCATTACGGGAAAAGTTGGCTTCACGACAGCATGAAAACACTCTTTCTGGTCATCGACGGCGTACTGCATCCGACCACGGTAGGCGAGCTCGAATACGACGAGGCGGGCTCGAAAGTGACCGGTGCCGGCGTGTGCGCGCTCGAAGCGGAGCTAACGCGGCTCGTGGCCGGGAAAGACGTGGATATCGTCGTTCACAGCACGTGGATCTATATGTTCGACGCAGCCAAGCTGCAGGCTGACTACCTGCCGACACTCGGTGCGGTTGCCCGGATCCGGGCAACCAAGCGGCAGATCGAGAGTCGGTCGGCTCGCGTGATGGACTACGTTCGACGCATGCGATTGACACCGGACGATTATCTGATTCTGGACGATGCGCCCAAAGAATTCGCCGCGGTGCCGGCGCTTGCCGCGCGACTCGTTGTCTGCGACCCGACGCGCGGCATCGATGACCCGGACGTGCTGGCCAAGCTCAAAACCTTTCTCGGCTAGTTGCGCGTCGCGGCTGGTCCGCGCGCAAGCGCGAAGGCGGCGAATACCGCTTCGCGTTCGGCAGGCGTCAGAATTCCCGAGAACGGCGTCGACTGCCGCAAGCGCGTGGCGTGCTGATCATCGTTTTCGAGCACGGCGAGCAGTTGATCGATAGGACCGTCGAGCAGGTCGAGCCATTCGGCATGCGCGGAAGATTCAATGGGCACCCGGCTTTCAGCGTGCCATCGAGCGATGTTGGCGCGTGCGATGTCGACCACCGAAGCATCACGTCGAATCTTTTCGGCGACCAACTGATGAAGCGCCAAGCTGCGGGCATCAAGTCGCGCGTGATCACTGGACCATGACGCTGGCTCTTTCGTCTTAAGCAGGTCGTTTTGTGCTTGTGGAAGAATCGTGATCATTATTGCGGCTTGTAGTCCGCCAACGTTTTGCGAAATTCCTCCGCCGACACGCCCTTGTCTTCTTGCTTCTCACGTTGGCTGACGGCCAGCAAAGCGAGCAGCGCCCAGGTCTCTTCCTTTTCTTCGTAATCGCGCACGTCTTGAACCACGAACTTGGCTTCCCCGTTTTGGGTAATGATCAACGGGGTCCGGTCAGTTTCGAAGGTACGCACGACCTCGGCGGTATGGTTTTTCAGGTACGAAATCGGCATGATTTGGGAAGAAAACTTCATCGCATTTGCTCCTACACAGTGATGCCGAGCCATCGAGACACTCACGCGTACGCACCGCTTTGCATCATCGCAAGCAGCCGGGAAATCAACGCACGACCTTCGGCGGTAGCCATGTACTCGGCGGGGCGTTTGCCGCCCAACGCCGGAACTGAGCGCTCCATCCACGCAGCGAGCCACTGCCCCGCGTCAAAGCCCTCTGGGTTTCCCGACTCCGCCACCATCTTTTCGACCTGGCGCGCGAGATCCGCAAAGCTGTTTTCGTGCACTGTGCACGGCTTCATGGGCGTGCGGCCATTCGCGAGCGTATCTGACGGGTCAAACTGCACGAGCTGGTGGGCGAGTTTCGTTTTTTTGCGTGTCATTGCGGACTCTAATAAACAACGGGGTAGTCGTGGTCAGTGTAGCGAGTCTAAGCCGACAGGCAGACCCGCCATCGTTCATGCCGGCCGACACCACCAATTTTGAGCGAACGCTATCGATCCTTCGATCTGCAGCCCTGCCAGGACAAACCCATTCGTGCCCATGTGCGACGGCCGACAGTCATATAGGTCCGGCAGCAGCGCATCGTTGTCACCTTGCCCCCCGTGCGCGCGCTCGCCACGTCCGAATAACGCCCCAACACCGTCACGTTTTTGAGCGAAATGATGATGTTAGCCCGTACCGCTTCGGCCGAGCGGACTTGATGCTGGTCGAGGGCTTTGCCGTGAAAGCGCATTGATGTGACTTGAAAGAGCATTGCGGTCGCTCGAAAACACTGTATAAAAACAGTATATTCCAGCGCCATGCGACCGGACCACCGCACTGGGATCAAGCCGGGCAGCCATGCCATGCCGTGCCCGTTTATTCATCCGTACGGAAAACGTCCCTGCAGCCAGTCCGTCCAGTCCCACGCCCACGCGCAATCGTCCTCGCCCTCAATTAAGGGCGCAGCCGAGCCGCGCAGTGCAGCACGAAACGCGTCCTGCCACGGCGGCGGAATGTCGCTCAGCCGGATATAGCTCAGCCGGATATAGCTCGGGCGGGCATCGCGCACGGGCACGGCGCGGCATGTGCCCCTGCGTGCGATCGCTTCGGATTCCGCTTCGCTCAGGGTCGGTGCGCGGTGTCTCCGGTGGCCGCAGGCGATGTCCATCCTGTTTCATTGCGACGCCGTGCCATCCTTTGAGCGCAGCAGGCAAGTTTGTCGTGCGGTGCCTCAGGTAGGCGAAGCAGCACGGTCGGTGACTTCTCATCGATCATGCGCACGTCAACCTGGACGCCTGTCAGCTCGAGATAAACCACCTCACGCTCGAACAATTCCTTATAGAGACCCCATGACGGGTCACCGTTTTCACCCGTGTGAGACCCGATCCAGCTCTTTGTGCTCATAGCCCGCTCCTGTGCCGCCGCGTGCATATCTTCCACGGTAACGGGCCGCTGCGGTGCACCGATGATGCCCTTAAGGGCAGTGCCGCTTGAATTTGTCAGGCCGTTCTCCGGGCTGAGACAGCGCCACGTCTATCCCTAATCGCGCTCCTGCCGACGACGCGGTGCGCCTTCAATGCCCGGCCGAGTGCCGCCGAGATTGGCAAGCCGCCTTGCGGCCTCGCTGGCCGCGTCGACCTTACGTACTGCGTCATCGCCGAGACCCGGCCAGAAAGTTACAGCAAGGGCGAGTTTGCGGCTGTACGGGCATTCGTGCGGCAGGACCACGGCAGCGAGTCCGTGGTGTTGCAGGCGTTCTCCCGCGCAATGTCGCACGCCTTGGTGTATGTCTCGTGCCAGTTTTGGTCGAGACTCGGCGCGTCTTCGAGAAGGCGCGGAATCATGCTGCGCTCTTCCTGGATCGCGGTGTACCACATGGGCAATCGAAGGCCGTCCAGGTATTCGCAGTGCAGCAGGTTTTGCAGCAGTCGCGCAAGGCGCTCGACCAGTTCGCGTCGCAACGCACGCGCGATACTCTCCAGCTCTTCCGCGATGTTGTCGCGGTCCAGTTCCGTGACCTTGCCGGCGCGCAATCTGGCGGCCTGCTCTTCGGCCCAAAGCGCAAAGTCAGCGTTGTAGTCCGTCACGAATCAACAACCCCACTGCGACAATGAACGAACGGCCAGTGTAACGGGCACAGTCGCATGTTGCACTGCGTGAGAACGGTATGTTGGTCAATAGCGGCGCGCAGTGCTCGGGGCGACTGGTCCGGTGCGAGCGTTCGATATCAGATCAATTGCGCGTTGCAGTTAGCACAAAGTCGACGCGGACAGCGGCGTAGGGAATGACAATCGCGCCGTCGGCAGTCGGCGCCACGATGCCAGCATTGAGCAACGCTCGCACATCCCGATCGACTGCTTTAACGTCGCGCCGGACGCGTCGCGCAATCTCAGGGATCGATACAGGCCCTGCGGCCGTAATCGAGCTAACGATGTTCCAGCGCCGTTGTGTGAGGACTTGAAATAGCAGTTCAGCCGATTCGAATGTGATGTGCGGCCCTTGCGCCGTCCCTGCGAATGCATCCAAAAAACGATTGTTGACGGCCTCGCGCGATGCGACGCCAAGCGTGACAGTTTCCATGTTGATCTCCAGTGCCTCTTGGCAGTGTAGCGAAGCGAAACACGGCATCGGACGAGAACACCTTTTATGTCTACTCGCCCGCAGCGCCGCCTCCCGTATAAGCTCACCGTCCCCTGATCACCCTTCTGGTAAAAAGGCCACGTAATACTATATTGCGTGTTGCAAAATACATTACCTCGTGAATACATCATCTACTCTGACACGACCGTGAACGAAGGCAAACTCACCGACAAGGACCGCCGCGCGATGGACCGCGTGCTCGAACGCTTGCTCGATGCGTACAAGACCGGTCAGCTTAGTCGCGCGGCCGTGGGCGGCCTCGCTCACGTGATGGCCGCACGCGACGTGGGTAACACGGCCGCAGCGCTCAGCGGGTTCAATCAGGGAGGTGTCTCATATGTCGGCGACAGCCTTGAAAGGTACGGGAGCACCAATGATGCGTCGGGCAAGGTTTGTTCCGGCTCAGGCCAGTGCTGCGGTCAAGGCAGGCGGTGTGCTGTCCGCAATCCTGCCCGCTGAAAAAAAGTCTTTTTACGTCGAACTGGAAACGCGTGAAGCGGGCGTGGCCGAACTGGTGACCTCGAATGGCCGCGAACGCCGCACGTTCCGCGAACCGGGCGCGGCGCTCAATGTCGTGCGCGAGGTCGGCCTGGTCACCTGCCGCTTTGCGCTCGATGAATGGGACACGCATCCGCCGAAGGCCAAGGCATGGAGCCGACCCGACCAGTCGGCCGACATGAAGGCGCGGCACCAGCGCGCCGAGCACGCCGCTGCGTTCGAGACCGACATCCTGCAGGCGCTCGAAGATGCGGACGACCCGCGCGTGGAGAAGATCTCGCATGGCGGTGCAATGGCCAGGCTCGATGCCAAGGCCGCTGAGATCCAGAAGTAGGTCAAACGGAAGGCGTGCATGAGCGAGGTGGACGTTGTCCGGTTGCCCCGTGCCATCGCGCAGTTGTTGTCGATCATCGACTCCATCAGCGAGGACAGCACGAGCGCGGCCATCGACCTGGCGCTGACGATCCGCGCGGCGGCCGACACCCTCGCCACGGACCTGAACCGCTATCGGGCCGGACGCATCCCGAGCACGCGTGAACTCGTCGTAAAACACAACTACATTGTGGTCTATCGCGTCACTGAGCGCGTCGAGGTCCTGCGCGTGCGGCACGCACCCCAGCAGGATCGCTGATTTCGATCTCCACCCGCTGCATCCGGTGCACCATGTGTTGTCTAAAAAACAATTACGCGGTATTAAAAACGCTTACTTTTCGGTGCTTTGCCGAACAAATGCTTACGCATCCGATCCGACATCCGCACTATGGCTTGACGACATGACACTTTTTGATGCGCTTGGATTTCAGTGGGATCGGTCCGCTGTCCGAGCTGACGTACCGACCTACCCTGTACAGCACGTCTGTCTTCACTTTCACCGGAATCTCGCAGAATTCGTGTGGGATGCCGGCGTGCTCGAAGGCAACCCATTCACATTGCCAGCAGTCAAAGCGTTGCTGGCTGGCGTAACGGTCAGCGACCATAGTGCCTCCGACCAAGCGCAGATTCTTGCGCTCGCCGAAAGCAGCGAGCGTTTGCTGGCGCTGGTGCGCGCCGGAGCGTTTTCGCTTAGCAAGGCGATCTTCGTCGAACTGCACCGCATCGTGGCCTGCAACGAAGCGCTCGAATGGGGCGTGTTTCGAGGCGAGGGACAGGAGACGCACTTCACGCCCGACGTGTTGCTTGGCGAGCATGGGCGGCTCACTCCACTGCCGACTATCGCCGGCGGATCCAATCTGCAGGAGATCTTTGCTCAGGGTGTCGCGGCGCTGGACGAGCATGTCGACAGTCCTTTCGAGAAGGCCATTGCGTTCTTCCTGTTCGGGGCTTTGCAGCAATTCTTCTTTGATGGTAACAAGCGGACTTCCCGTCACATGATGAATGGGGTGTTGATGTCCCACGGCATTGACGCGATCAGCAACCCAGCCGCCCAAGCTGAGATATTCAATGAAAAGATGGTGCGCTTCTATCTGACCAAGGACGCCACCGAGATGCTGAAGTTCATAGCGGACTGCCATCCGCAGGCAGGGATCTCGCGGACCTAGCCTGCGGCCTTTGCCTTGTATCGGGGTTAAGGGCGCGAGCGGGCGTAGCCCGTGGCTCGTAGAGCCACCTTTGGCACACGCGCCGTCGCTCTCAGTCTTCTAAGCCCAGAATAACTATCCGAGCGTGACAGAAGCACGCGAACTGAACACCCGGTTGCAGGTGGGCGCCATTCACCAGCAAGCCTGCCAGCGGTCATACTTTTTGCCATTGAGGCGCTTGTGGCTGGCGATACCGAGGTTCGTAGGTAAGCACCCGGCAATCTCATCTGGTTTTCTATTCTTTGGCGTAAGAGCATACGTTTCCACGATCAGGAAGCGGACACGTGCACACTATTTCCCAAGACATTCCGACCGGGCGCACGCGGCGCACCTACAGCACCTCGTTTAAGTCAGAGCTTATCGAACAATGTCGCCAGGTTGGCGTCTCATGTTCAGCCGTGGCGATTTCGCATGGTCTGAACCCCAATGTGCTGCGGCGTTGGATTAAAGATGCCGCCGATTCCAGTGACGCTGCGCCGCCCGCACCCAAATCGGTTGTTGTCGACGTAAAGCCTGCCTTCGTCGCGTTGCCAATGACCGCGCCGATAGCTCAAGCGCCCGACGCGGCGCAAGCGAACGTGCGTATCGACATTCAGCGCAATGGCACAACCGTGTCAGTGCTGTGGCCGCAGCTTTGCTTGGGTGACAGCGCAGCTTGGGTTCGGGAGGTGCTGCGATGATCCGCATCGACGCCATTTGGCTTGCGACCGAGCCCCTCGATATGCGTGCCGGCGCTGATACCATCCTTGCTCGCGTGGTGAAGGTATTTGGGTCCGCACGGCCACATCATGCATATCTGTTTGCCAATCAGCGCTCGACGCGCATGAAGGTCCTGGTGTACGACGGTTTTGGCGTCTGGCTTGCCGCACGACGCTTGAACAAAGGTCATTTCGTTTGGGCCAATGGTCATAGTGATATTGCTGAGACGTTAAATCTCGAGCAACTGCGCGCACTCGTGATCGGGCTGCCCTGGCAGACGTTGGCGCACGACCACGTAATCGCGGTGGTATAGCAAATGACGTAAACAGTTTCGATTCCCCCGGCGTGCAGGTGCTGGCAAACTTGGGGGCATGAATTCACCCACTGATCTCGATGCCCTGAACCCCGATCAACTGCGCGCACTTGCGCGGCAGTTGATGACCCAGGTCGACGAGAAGACGCGTGAATCGCACTACCGCCAAACGCGCATTGACCAGCTCACCCATGAGCTCTCGGTCATCAAACGCCTGCAATTCGGCAGACGTAGCGAACAGTTCACTGCCGAGCAGTTGAGCCTGCTCGACGAAGCGATTGACGAGGATTTGGCAGCGCTTGAGGCCGAGTTGAATGAACTTCGTTCGGACGCCCCGCAGGAGAAGCCCCGCAAGCAGGCCAAACGCTTGCCGTTGCCGCCCCAGTTGCCGCGCACTGACATCCATCACGAGCCGACGGAGTTGAGCTGCCCCTGTGGCTGCCAACGCGTGCGCATCGGCGAGGATATCAGTGAGAAGCTCGACTACACTCCGGGCGTGTTCACTGTTGAGCGCCACATCCGTGGGAAGTGGGCATGTAAAGCGTGCGAGACGTTGATCCAGGCGCCGGTGCCACCGCATGTGATCGACAAAGGGATTCCGACGAATGGCTTGCTCGCGCAGGTGTTGGTTGCCAAATACGGCGACCACCTTCCTCTGTACCGGCAGGAACGCATCTTCGCCCGGGCTGGCCTAGCAATTCCACAATCGACGCTCGGCGGCTGGGTGGGCGTATGCGGTGTACGTTTGCAGCCCTTGGTCGACGCACTTCGCGAGGAACTGCTGCGCCACAGCGTCTTACATGCAGACGAAACACCGGTGCGGATGTTGAGCCCCGGCAAAGGGAAGACGCATAGCGCCTATTTATGGGCCTACACGTCGACTCAGTTTGCAGAGGTGCGCGCTGTCGTGTACGAGTTCGCCGACGGCAGATCTGGCGAACATGCCCGCGCCTTCTTGGGCAACTGGCGTGGCAAGCTGGTCGTCGACGATTACAGCGGCTATAAAGCAGGATTCAAACTGGGCATCACGGAAATTGGCTGCATGGCGCACGCGCGGAGAAAATTCTTCGATCTGCATGCGAGCAAGAAGAGCCAGATCGCCGAGCAGGCATTGAAATTCTTCGTGGCGCTTTACGACGTGGAGCGCGACGCTGCCGAGTTAGACCCTGAGCAACGACGAGCGATTCGTGAGGAGCGAGGCCGGCCAATTGCACAGGCGTTGCACGTCTGGATGCTCGCACAGCGCAAACTTGTCTCCGAGGGCTCGCCGATCGCCAAAGCACTGGACTACAACCTCAAGCGTTGGCAGGCGCTCACGCGCTATCTCGACGATCCTCACGTGCCCATCGATAACAATCGAATCGAGAATCTGATTAGACCTTGGGCAATCGGACGGGCGAACTGGTTATTTGCAGGTTCTCTACGCGCTGGTCAACGAGCCGCTGCCATCATGAGTCTGGTGCGTTCCGCACAGCTCAACGGGCACGACCCGTACGCATACTTAAAAGACGTCCTCACGCGGTTGCCGACACAGCGGGCCGATAAGATCGCCGAATTGCTTCCCCATAACTGGGTACCATCTGTACCCTGATTGAGCTCACCCCTGACTTTGCCGGGCGCTTACGTTCGTAGCTGACCCACACGACGAAGATCGACTGCGGAAGTTCTGCACAACGCCACACCGTTGGCCCGGGAGCGACATCGAACTTCCGAGATCGGCCATGAGGCGCCATTCATCCATGCCGTCGCTCGGACGTTCAGACGTCGGCTTCGCTCAGCAAACGGCCATTCGATTGAGGATGACGAACGTTGCTTCGTCGGCCCTTGCGGTCATCTGAGGATGAGCCGAACCGGGCGGCCACGAATGACCGCACCTGGAAGAGATTCGAGTGCGTCTCGGTGACCCAGGGGCGCGTTTTCAATCTGTTCAAAGCAAATTGAACCCTCACCGGTATTAGCGGGCTCGGGCATGAAATCGCCCGTTCGTCTTCAGACTGAGTCGCACAATTGCGCCTCACGCTGCGTACGCCAAATCGCCCAACCGGACGACCCGGGCACGATGCGATTGAACTCGTAGCTAATTGTCATCGTTTTGCACATAGCCTTCTGCTGCGCAAACCACCTTCGTTATCGGCGTTATCAGGATGGACGAATGACGATGGCCGGGCTAGGAAGCGTGTTGTTATTGTCCGGGTCGACCGTGTAGGCGTGGCGGTAGCATGAAAGGGTTCGCCCGTTTGTCTGAAACTCGACCAGATCGGGTCGTGGGGGAAACACAACCATGATGTCTTCCTTGTGCCCTCCATTAGACATCCCCTCAAAGACCATAAACACGAACTCATTTGGATTGATCCGGTTACCGTTTTCTATGAACCAAAGCTCAATGAAAAAGTTAACGTCATCGGTCCGGTTGTCCGCTAAGTGGGTATTCCATACCTCGACGTGACCGTCCGAGTACATGTCGAGATAGGAGCCAACATCCCAATCGCAGAAATTGTCACCGTAGTCATTTTCGAAGGCTACCCGACGCCAGATCGCGGGATTACCCGTGATATTCGTATCGGCGGAATGATGTTCGTTGTCACCCATGATAGACCTCCAGTTATTTGTAGCCACGGCTCTGCGACCGATGGTCAACTGAGTGTAGTGTCAGGGCGCTGGAATACAAGCTTTGGCCTAGTCGCGAAACGACGTCGGAAAGGCTGAACACGCTTGGGTGTGGTCTTTGTGCCAGCTAATGCGATTTCTTATTGATCTTCAGATGGGCGAGAGACGGATACTCACCCTAAAGTCAACTGGATCGGCCACTCGCGACGTCGTACTGCTTGTCGCTCTTCTCAACTTAAGCGACTACTCCAGGGCATAGGTGACCGATCCGTTAGCAACTCCACGATGAGAGAGAGCTACGGAGATCGGGAGTTCGGCAGACTGCGTTTCCTTATCAATCAATAACTGTCTAACTTTTTCGGACCGAGCCACATGCTCAACCCGATCTGAAATAGTCAGATAACTATCGAGCGGCTCTCGCGGGTCGATGTCGACGCCCACGCTTAGATCACGAGAAGACCTCCCCAAGTTGGGCGCGCCGGTGGCAATCGCGACAATCCACAAGGAGTAAACCACTACCAGCACCGATATGCTGGCGCGAGCAATATTTCGCTTGCGTGGCCTAACCAGATTTGCGCGCCGGCCTCGACAATACGTCCAGCAATCGCCACTTCTCCTGAACGACGAAAAGCGCCTCCGGATGAGCACGATCGGTTTTTGGCGCAACATTCTAATCACCGGCAAGGTTCGGGCAGAGTGACATTCCCTCACAAGCCTTCCGGCGGTAATTCCTTGCCGCGTGGACCTGCGGACGGCGGCATAGAACCGTTCGACTGTTCCAAATGTAGTCGATACTTGAGCGCTTTTTTGATCTTTTGCCCCGATGCGTCTTTCGATAGGAGTGTAAGGACGCCCTCCCAAGCTTCGACTTGAGTAGCGTAATACAAGAAGGTCTGTGTGCGGTACCGCGCATTGCATCGAAAGCTCTTGCTTGAAAAAATCGCCCCCTTCACTATTCTCCTTATCGTAGGGATGATTCGTAGTCCAGATCGGTACACATCATTCAAGAGGTCAGTAGGTTGGTTGTAGAATAAATAACGACCCTATGGCATATAAGACGGAATACATATTTAATTTAATATCCAATTTGCCGCCCTCTGCATGACCTTAGGCCGTCGACTGCCACCGGCAACAACCTAAGAGAGACGGCCACGAGTGTTACGCATGTGGTGTAGGCGGAAGTGAACCTGTAGCGCTTCCAAGAGTTCGTGCACTCGGGTAGAACACCATCGGCAGACTATTGTTGAACTTGCTTGGACAGGGATGACTGGACCCGAAGTATTCCCGGTCGCGAACAGAGGTGTCCAACCTGGTTGAGTAATCAGGCAAAGCAATTTCCTTGCTAGAGCACCTGCGAGCGTGATCGAGGCGGCCTGTGCGTTCTCAATGGTTAGTGAACCTTGGACAAACCGAAGTCTCAGCCTCGCGTCGAGCACGAGCTGTTTACCGGACGCAGAGTCGCTCTCAATCGAACCATGTACGTGCCGCAAAAAGACAAAAGAGAGGGCGTCCGTGAAGCTCGTGAATCGAATGGCATCGAGTCTGCCTGCAATAGTCGTTGCGACGCTTTTGTTTGCCGTGGTGCCGCGTTGCGCTGTAGCTGACGAGGCGTCTGACCTCCAGGCAAGAATGCCGATGTGGCGGCAGGCCGCCCCCCTTTGCAAGGATTCAGTCACCGGGCTTGCATTCCCTGCCAAGGAGTCTGCAGATCAGGCGAAGAAAGGTGACTGCGACGACGGAGATGCCACGCTCTTCAACTCATTGCTTTGCTATTCCGGCGAGAAAATAGCTTGCGACGCGGTAGCCAAAGCGCAGGTTGTCGGTTCCGGTGAATGGAAGCGATCCCCGCGTTACGTTTCCAAGCCAAAGCTAAGGGAACACAATTCGTTCTCGCCCGACATGGCGCTTGGACTTGATCTCTACGTGTCGACCCAACGCGCCTCTGCAAGCGCAATCGTCGCCTACACTGCGTGGCTTGGGTGGATCGAAACGAATCGCCCTTGCTTGGTGACTTCGCCTCTAGACCCCAAGGTGTGCTACGCGCCGGGTTTGCCGAGATTCTGTACCGACGATGACGAAAAAGGTTGCACGATCAGGCCAGGCGACTACGCCAGCCTGTTCGTGACCGCGAACGGCCTCTCTATCCCCTTTCCGAGGCCCGTACAGTCGCTGCAGATTCCGGACATCATTCTGCAACTGCTCAAGATCTCCAAGGCCGACTATCAAAAGTTGCAGATGACCGATATTTCAGTGGCGGCATTGGCGATGACTTTTGGACCCCATGCGAGTCCGATGCTTGAGGTCGACGCCTTAGTCAACAAGCCGGGATATTCGCAGCACCTAGTAGCAGTGGGATTGCTCATTCATCGCGAAATCGCCGGTGATGATTTGCCACTGCGGCTTGCAGCCGGAGGGCTGGCGGAAAAGCAGCCCCACAACGCCTTCTTTGCCTGGCTGGCCGGCCAAAGTAAGCAGGACGTGGCCAGGCGCGCACTAGCGGCGTGCCCGGCCACGCCTGCCGACGTGCGACCCGACAAAAACCTGTGGATCTGGGAACTCTCCGACGACGACCAGACCAATCCTCGATCCCAGAACATGCTATGGGATTGCATCTTTATCGGCAATCTTGTCGGGAGAATGTAGTGCGCTATCTACTGTCTCCGCAGGTATCCTGGCGCCGGCTCTTACTTCGAGTCTTACTGCTTTGCCTCGTGTCGGCCTCGTTGCCCGCAGCCGCCAAAGTGGTGCAGATCGGCAAATTCTGCATGGAAGGCGTCAGCCAGGCTCCTGGCACGCTGGAGGGTAAGTCCCAGACTGATGGACAATGGGTGCCATTGCAATACCACTACCCCAACGGGAGCGGCGAACCTGGCTGGATCTACGTGTTCGAGAAGCCGGTTTCCCCAAGCCAGTGGTACGAGGACTGCGGGACCATCGCAAAGCGTACTGTCGCCGAAGGCAACGCCATTATCATTTCCGGAAAGCTTCAGCGCCTCGACCTGCAAGCCCGCAATTTCGTCCCGACCACTGGCCAGGCGACGCTTTGGGAAATCCCCCCGAGGTCCCTGGAAGCTCAGATTGTTTCGGTCCTATCTGGCGGGCGCCCCGTCATGGGCGGCGCAGTCAATTTTGCGGGCTCCAAAGCGTGGCTTTCCAATCCGAAGTCCGATATCCAGATCAGCTCTGGTTCAATGATCGGCGACCTTGACATTGAGACGTGGGCAAGGACCATAGAGGGCGCTCGTATCACGATGGACGGCGGCCTATCGATTCAGGGCAACCTCACCCAGGTAGCTGCGCCCGTCGAACGCACCACACCGTGCAAGAACACGTGCTTCCGGCTCAATCTTGCCATCGGGACTGCACGAGTCCTTGCGGGCGAGCTTGCGGGCACCGCAACGCAGCAAAGCGGCGTAGATGCCGTGACGCTGGGCCCTATCGCTTCGCGCCACGCGCAGTTGACTCTCAAGCAGATCAGCATGCAGATCCGTGATTCGGCAATCAAGTCGATCCAGATCAATGGCTTGGCCGGTACGCTGGGCGACTCCGATCTGCAAGGGTCCAACTATTCTCACGCTATGACCACAGCGTCGTTCAGCGCCGCAGTCGCAGCGACTCGGGGAACGATTGCTGCAGAAGACGGACACGTGGTGACTACCTCCATAGCTCTGTCGGGGGTGGCTTACTCCAGCCCGGCTGTCTCGTTCGGGATCAAGGGGCAAGCAGCACTTGTCCAGGGCGCCGTCAAGGCTTCGGCCGCGAGCCTGTCGGCAGAAAACCTCCAACACCTCGACATAACGTTCATGAAGCCAACCTTGCCTGCAGTCCGCTTCATGATGCCGGACGGCAAGGTCAGTGTCCTGACGATGACCTTGGACGGCCCGCTCGGTCGACCCCACGTCTCGGCCACTGTGGAGAGCACGGGAATGTCGCTGGCTGGCGCATCGTTCGACGCTCCCGTCTCGCTCAAGGCTGTTCAGCCATCCAGCGGCGCGCTGCAAGTCGTGATACCCATCGACATTGATATGCCGGCGGCGACCGGCGGCTTTTTGCTGTCCGAGGGCGACCAGTCCGGCCTTTTTAAGGCGACGCTCAAAAGTCTTAAGCTGAAGGGGCAAATAGTGCTGGTGTTGCCCGACTTAAAACAGAGCTATCTGGATGTGCAGCCGAGCGACTTCAAGGCCGGGATCGGCGCGGCAGCGGCAGTCTCCGACATCCTTGCCGGCACAAGGCCCACCTTTGCACAGACAGACATCGACGTCGTCAACACCTCGCTTGTCCATGTGGCCACCACGAGCTCCGGAACCCTGGAGATGAATGTCATCGCGATGGTCGTTGCCAACCCTAAGGTGCAGGTAGGCAGCCAAGGAACACCCGCAACGCTGGGCGTCAATCTGAATTCCCGGGGTAATGTCCTGCTGGACTACGACCTCAACCGGTCCAGGATTTCCTTTGCCGCTGGGGAACTTTTCGCCGAAGACTTCGACTTCAAGCTCGTTGACACGCCGAACCCAACGGTCGAGTTTGGGGATGTACTTGTGACCAATCCGGTCGGAAAGGTGAAACAGCTCAGCGTCTTCGCGGCCAAAAAGCTGCAATCCGACAATACATATTCGGAAATCAGAGGCGGAGCGATCACGGCTTTTTCGGTGGACGCGAGCAGGGTCGAGAAGGTCAGGAAAACGAATGAAGATTACTTCGTCGCGGATCCAGACGGTGCTATAACGTTCGACAATCTCATTGCGGTCACTGCGACTGACAACGACATCATTCGCTTCGACGACAGCAACATACAAGGATTGAAGTTAGGGCTCAAGAATGCCGACTATGAAACCGTTGCCGGCGTGCACCTTAGCAACGCTACGGCCCAACTCAGCATCGCCGAAATCACGAAGACGAAGACCCTCGCCCCCCCCACCGCGGACGCGGCCGCCTCGGCCCCGGCCCCAGCCGCCTCGGCCCCAGCCGCATCGCCGCCACCTCCTGCTTACGTCGAAGCGACGATTCTTCGTCAAATGAAGCTGCACCTGAACGGAGTTCTGAACCATCTCGAAGACATCGACTTCGGCCTCAAACCTGTGGCGACGCTAGACCTCGTGGCGAACGGCGATGCATCCAAGCTCTCCGGATCGGGAACCCTGTCGATCTCTACCTCGGAAGCGCACAAGAAGACCCAGATGATCGTCGATCCGAGAATCAATTGCACTTCGGGCGATATTGACTCTGGTGGTCGACTCCTGGTACCCATGAGGGCCGACCTTGCTTTTGCCACACTGCAAGGAATTATCAAGCTAGATCAGGGGAACTACGACATATTGGCGATCGTCCCCGCGATGACGGCGACACTGGTTTCGACGCATGCGGCGACGTGCAAGAGCGAACCGACGAAGATTGTCCTTGCCGCCTATGCCGAAGGATGGACGAACGGCATCTGCACGCAGGGCTGGTTGCCACCCAAGGTTTACGCATGCAAGTGGAAGTGGTCGACCCCGGAGGTCTCATTCGAGTATCGCAATGTGGCGGAAATCGATGCCTTTGCGGTCACTGCTTCCATGCCAGGTGCAATATTGGAATATAAGAACAACAAGACATCTGTCTGCCAACCTGGTGGCTTATTGCCCACGTTCACCGGAATGAGCGATGTCGTGCAACTCAGACCAGCACTCGAACCGACGCCCATTCCCGGGGCCGATGTCATTGCAAATGCGGCCATCGCCGCTGCGTTGACGCCGTTAGAGAGCGTCGTGACCACTGCGATAGGCAATGAAGCGCTCTTCCTTGGCTCCTCAATCAACGACAAGGCGGCGCTATGCCTGCGATGAACGGTCTATTTGCCTGGCTGGCCTTTGCAGGCTTGTTTTGTCTGAGCGAGGCTTCGCTCGCACAACCGTCAGTCGCGAAGGTCGTTTTGCCCACGCAGGCTACTTTCTGCGCTGAGTCCTCCGATGTTGATGCAAACACGATCTCATCCCCACTGGCTGTTGCGACGATCATCCAAACGCTGGATTCATTGATCGTTGGCCAGGCAGAGCTGTCGAAACTAGGTGCCACTGGCTTGCCCTATGCTACCGTGCGATCGAGTCCTGTTGCCGTCGCTGCTCCTGCGTCGTCCGCTTCCTCGCCGTCGCCAGCGCCGAGGTGGAGGGTGTCGCTTTGCGCGGCGGTTGACACGCCACCCCTACCGCCCCCTCCGCTATCGAGAGTCAGCCTGGTCCGACGCCCAGCGTTGTCGACAGTGGCAACAATCTGTGCGACGGACGACGCGAGCATGGCGGTTTGTCGCGCCGCGATCGCCGCGGCTGCGGGATTGCCAGCGGCGCCGGATTCCGATCTCCAGACGACGTACGTTTGGGGGCACATCGAATCAGTAGATAACGCTGATGTCGCAACCGCTGCAGTCCAGAGCTTCTCTGACACAAAGCGACGGGTGATCGATGGCCATACTGAACGCCATTCCCCACCCGATGCCAAGATTGTGTTAGTGCTGGTTCCTTTGTAGCCACAACTGAGTGCGCTGAGTTTTGCTTTGCTCTGCACCTGCATCACATCAATAAAGCGAACGATGTCCGCTCACGTCGCGTCCTCAGGATTTCATCAAGATAGGTATTCCGGCGCTTCGCGAAGGCTTCGAGCTGCTGAACGACCGCTAGCTTGACGCGATCGACGCGATGCTTTTCCTTGGCGCTTTTCGGAACGATCGGGGGATCGTTTTGAGTCGACATGCGCCCGTCGCGTAGGGCGGCACGCGGCCATCTGCGGACGTCGGCGCGTGCTGACACGCGGACGTTCGAACGGCGGCTCCACGCGATATGCTGAGCCTTGTGCGCGAATCTTGTTGTTCATGAATATGCGTCGGCGTAAGAAGTCGAGATTTTCGACTTCACGCGGCGAATAGGGTAGGCAGTTCGCTTCGTCTTCAATTTTTTTTCTCCTTATCTTTGCTGTCGCCGATAGCCTTGATGACCGCATTTAAGGTATCACTCGTATCATGTGAAAGCGACGTGGCAGTAAGGCTTGTCGATCCTCCACAAAACTCTCCGACGGCAATTTGACCGTTTTTCGGAAGTGCGAGCGGTCGAATCTCTGGCGAGACGACTATGCCGTCGCTTGACGTCAGATCATCTTGCCGGAATGGTGGAGAGGCGACCTTGAATATCTCACCTTGAAGCCTGGGTATATCGAACGGATTGTCCGTTGTGGCCGGCTTGCGTGGGACCTGCCACCAAGCAACCTCGACCTTCACGTTTATACATGCTACGACGGGGAACATCTTCCCTGTTTGATTTTTCCTAACGAACGAATCTAGCGGCTCTTGCGCGAATAACGGCAGGGTCGAAGAGTTTTCAAGTCGAATTACTCGGAATAGCCAACCGGAGAACTCAGCTGATTCACTCGGTGAGTAACGCTCTTTGGGATTACGAAGTAAGCTCCAGCATCCGCCCTTAGTTTCGATTGAAAGCCTTTCGATGTTAATGATTGCACCGTCTGGCGGCAATGTTGGAATCTTCGGAACAGCTGCCATCCCGCCTTCGTATGTCGTGCGATCACTTTTACCACTGCTGGCAGTGCAAATAAGGGAACTCGGAACCGGCGAAATCGAGTTTTGCGAAAGGTTGAAAGCTTTTTCGCCACCTCCTACGCCAGTCGCGGCGATCGCTGCAAACAGGGCTCCTCCGACAGCAAAGGGTACGCCGAATCCGGCCAGACTGACGAAGGCTGCGCCTCCCGCGACGGCAATGTTTTTTCCTGTATTTGTGTAAATGACGCTCACGCTCTTCGGCAATCGAGGTTCATTGTCGTCATATAGGCTCGATGACAAATCGGTTTTGCCATAAAACAACGAGAGACCGCCCGGTGACACCCTATAGACGACCGCGTCGTCTGCTACGAACGAACTCCGGATAAATGCCGCACCGTTCCAACATTTGATAGCCGCTTTAGCACACTCTTCTTCTTTCGCGGATCCCGGTTTTAGCGTCAGTCGAGTTGTCGGAAGCGAATATAAAATCTCCCCTTCCGCAAGAGCATCAAGATTTCTGCTGCTCGGATTCCTTGCTGTACCTAGTGCCGTATAAGTCACAGTGGGTGCGCATCCGGCCAAGGCGAATAAAACAGCTATAAACGACAAAGGCGCGACCCCGAGCAATTTCGGTCCTGCTGTCCAATAACTTGTATACATAACCGCCCCCATTCCTAGACATCTTTTTACGAGATTGATACCTTTTTCTGATCGTTCGAGACGTTCATGCCAGCGCGAAATGCCGACGCTAGCGCAATAATGGGGACCGGTGATAGGAATCGGCGAAAAGATTAAATCGCCCTTCTGTGGGGCGACTCTGTTTAACTTCCAATTCAACGCATCTTGCTAACAGTGCATCGTTACGTTTCAATAAGTTAGCAGGGAGCGTTCAATAACTTTACTCTGGCGAATACGTTACAATAAGCGTGCCTGTACTCAATGCTTGACCGGGAAATGGCCATTCGTCATGCCCCTGCAAACTGAACCTAAAGACCGCATGATCTCCCTCTTTTGTTACAGCGCAAGTCGACCACGAATTGCACGCACGGTCACCATTTAACACTCCGGAAAAATCAGAAATCTTGAACCCCGGAGGGGGCGTATCTGATCTAACCTCATATAACCGGCTAAAAGATTTCATGGGGCCGCTAGGAACCGGACCCGAAGAGAAGGTCTTTGTGATTGGCTTTTGCACGCTTTCTGCTACGGCTTTTGGAACTTTACCCGCTAATAATTTTGCCGATGTTGAGTCTTCGCCTTGACAACCCGAAAAACCTGAAGGGCATACGTATGCAACGTTGCATTTGTCTTTGGCGACGTAGTCGGTTCCGCCGCGGACCAGTATGCCCGCTACAGTCTCTGAACCAGCAATAAAAACAGGCGAGCCAGAATTACCACCAAAGACGTCAAGATTTGAGACGAAATATCCGCGCGTGGAAACCGACCGAACAAATGCATTGTCTGCAAGTTTCATCGGCAGACCGGAGGGAAATCCGATCACATAAACTTCGTCGCCGACAGCTATATCTTTATCCACGGAAAGCACAAGTGGGGCGTGATTCGTTATTGGGCGATCCACCTTGATGACTGCATAATCCGCACCATTTGGTTCCTGTGCTCTTGCCACCACCGTAGTAGGAATATAGACATCTTCCTTGAAAATGGTTTGGCTAAGCCCGATAACTGCTCCATTGCTCTGCTCACGGAAGCCAAAAACTATTCGAACATTGGCCATCTCTTCTTTCGCTGGAACGCAATGTCCAGCTGTCGCGATGGTATCAGGGCCGATGACAAAACTCGTACAGTAGCCGACCACCGGTTGTGCGAAGTATTGTTGATCGCTGCATAAACCAAGTTCTTCACCAAGGCGTCTTCCAAAAACTTCCAACGTGGAGGCCTCTTCTTTATAGTGATCGGATTTGACGAGGATTGCCACGCTGTTCGCGGCGGCCATTTGTTTTATATCGCGTATCTCATAGAAATCCTTGCGACGATCGGTGCCGTAGATACTTTTCTCCCGATAGATAATATTGTCGGTGATCGCTTCGCTCGAAATATCGTTAAGCGGAGAAGGGATTGAGTTATCAATCGATTTGTTTCGGCGGCGAGCCAGGAAATCGCGAAGATCCGTCGTAGAAAAACCGTTTAATACGGTTTCTTGCGTGGACGCGTTAGGAGCAACCCCTTTTGGTGGTGGGGGGGTATCAGATACCTGTGCATGTCCTGGGAGGGAAAAACCAACGAATATAACCGCTAAAGCGATGGAGGTTATGATTAATACGGTTTTCATAGACATCATCTGCTCCATCGAAACAGGATGTAACCCACTCTTGGCGCATCTGAATTCGAGAATTCAAACTGCTGTTTTTGCAAGCTGCGCCATCGCGTATTCTTATTTTTTCAGTAATATCTATAATTTTACGGTAGGAAGTTGCTTCGATAGCGATACCTATCGCTAAGCTATGTAGAATGCTAGTTAGTACTTGAGCTAATTTCTAGCAACATGAGTAGCAAATTCGGACAAAAGTATCTGCAATATCAGCCAACCGATAATGGTCGAGGACTTTATAACGACTGGTAAGCTGAATGACCGCAGGACCCTAGAAGCCAACGAAGACGTGAAGGTAGGTCCAAGGTCCGAAACGGGTCGAGTTCTGCCCGACGCGGACCGATCAATGCAGGCACGCCCCGCCGGTACATCGTCGGCCCGCGTTCGGCCAACTGGAGACGTTCGACGCGGAGCCTTGAATCGGCGACAATTATCGAGCGTCCTTTCTGACCAACCGCGCCGGCCGAACCCTGCAATTGCCGGTCAGATCACTGGAGCAAAGATGGCATCCCTATTTGAGAAAAAGCTTTCATTGGCGATGAGCATGCTTGCGGCAAAAGGTTTGCTGGACGACAACGCTTTGCCGCCAGGCTGGAAATTGATCCGACGCTTAGGCTGTAAGGTGCCACCCCTATATTTTGGGGGTTCAAGACGACATGGATCGCTTACACCGTGCTATTTGCGTTCGGCTTCTCAGTATTTGAATTTCTGCGGTTGCATTGGCAAACCCCGCTAATGAATATGCCCTCCTGGCAACTGATACTAGGCGGATCACTCGTGTTCGGTTTATCCATGGCGATGCGAGGCTTGTATTTCCGGCGGCGTTTCGGCCTGCCATTGTGGCAAGACCTGAATCCATCGGTGTGACCGGAAAGGCTCGAGTGATTTGAAAGCTTGCCGATCTCGCCAGCGGGCGCAAGTCGGCCAGGACCGGCCAATCGACATTGCGGCGTGCATGGTTGACAATCGGTGCAGATAGGTCACGACGTGGGGCTCGCCATTAACAATGCAAATTAGTTTTCGTCTGATAGCTCTGCTAGCCGAGTCTGATTTAAGGGTGCTGGCACGGCGACATGTCGCACACTGCGACGTTACTTGCATGGAGCCAAGCCTCACATGGATTTTGATCCAGACAAAGACTGATGCAGAGCGCGCCCTATTGACCGAGAACAAAACACTATTGAATGAATTTAGGGATGTGTTTCGAGTGCGCGGCTGCCCTGATGACCTCATCGCTGACCTTGCATTCACGTTCGAGTCACAGGAAACTGTGGATCGCGACTACGCGGGCAACTGGTATTGCGCGCTTAAGTAACCAGTCAATGCTGAACCTACAGCGATCCTCTCCCAACGATAGATCGCGTGTTGGGCGGCACCCAATGGAATGAAGAGCTGCTGGCAGACGTGAAATTTCGCAACGTGTCGGTTACGGCTAGATGCATCGGGCAACAGTCGGCCAAGAAGGGTCCTTCGTGACTCGCGGATTTCGGACATCGGAGTGTCTGCTCCGCTCCCGCTGACCGGCCGCTCGCCATTTAAAAGCCCCGAGTGTAGGATTCCTCCCTTGGCGAATGTGCACCGACGACCTATTTTGTCGAAAAAAGCTCGACAGCAGTCATCTCGCGAGGTTTGCAGGGGCGCCTTCCCTTTGAAACCGCTTAACCAATTACCTCGAGACAAAGCCAAATTTGTTTCGGCAACCTATAAGCACAAAGGAGTTCGTTGGTGAAGTCGATATTTATTAGTCACGCGGTCGTTGACGCGAGCATCGCATCGGCCATCGTCGATTTAATTGAAAACGGAATTGGAGTGCCTGGCGAAGAGATATTCTGCTCGTCTCTTGAGGGGTACGGCATCCCTACAGGTGAAAATTTCATCGATCATATTAACAATCAGATCCAAACGCCCGATGTAGTGGTGTTGCTGCTGACCCCGAATTACTTTGAGAGTAAATTTTGCCTGTGTGAGATGGGCGGCGCATGGGTTAAGTCGCACAAAATTTTTCCAATTTTGGTGCCGCCGCTGGAATACAGTGACGTCAAAGACGTCATTACGGCGACACAGGTGGCGAAAATAGATAACGATATAAAATATAATGAACTTAGAGATTATCTAATATCGAAAGTATCTTTCAAGCCGAAGAGCGTGACGAAGTGGGACACAGAGCGACGCAGATTCTTGGGTTCGTTACCGGAATTGCTGAAGAACATGCGGGTGCCGGAAAAGGTGTCGCCTGAAGAGCATCAAGCGGTGAAGAATCAACTAGAAGAAGCACAAGAGACACTTTCGGAATACGCGTCGGAGGTTAGTGAGCTTAAAGCTCTGAATAAGAAACTTGAAAAGGCGAAGGATGCCTCTGAAGTCTCTGAAATCAAGCGTAGCGTAAGAAAAACCGGAGCCGAGGAAGACTTCGAAAAACTGCTCAAGGAAATCGCGGAATTCAGGAAAATTGCAAAAAGTGGCGAGGTATTTAAGTTTGTTTTGTCAGATTTTTATGGTCAACCATACCACCCTGATTTATTCAACTACGGAGACGAATTTTCTCAAGCTGCACGACGAAATCTAATCAGTTTAGAAGACTCGCCTAGCGTAAAGTGGGAAAATTCTCGAATGACTGAGCTTCGCAAGAAACTGACCGCTCTGCAATCGCTTGTCGACGGATCGGATGAAAAATCATTAATCCGATACCACAAAAATACCTACGAATTTACTCTCGAGACCGATAACGAAGAATTTTGGGAATTCCACTACTCAAACTGATAAAGCGTAATGCCGCATCTAGCGTCGGATTTCGCTTTGAGATCCGACGTTCATGTGGTGGTTCTTTAAATGTTGAAAACGGGTCGACCTGAGATAGTCTTCGTCAGAGAGGTTGAGTACACTGTCAAGTTGGAAAGGATCCTGCGGCTTATCTTTCTTCCGGCCCAAGTATGTGGCACCGCAAACGGTCGGTCCATTTATTTTATCTTTTTACACTCCGCCTCGCCATCGCTTAGGCAACGTCTAACGCTGGCAACCCATGTCAGACATTGTTTTTGCCTCGGGCTGTATGCGGACTCGCCCGTTCTTTCAGAAAGTTTATCAAGGCCCTCAACGACGATGTCTTGGTGCAGTAAGGTGATCAAACTGTGCGCCTCCGCAAGAGCCTCAGCGCCCACCGGCGATATCGGCGCTAGTTGCGTAAGTTGGTCAAGAGTGTATTTTTCAAAGAGTCCCTTCATTGATGTTCGCAAGTTGTTCTCATAATTGTCGTCCCGGACGCCTGGCCCCTGAAGCTTTTCGTGAACGCTTCGAAGGCTTCGTTCAAGTATCCTCGCGTGAAACCTCATTTGCTGAATGATGGGCAACAAAGAAACTGCGGTCACGCGGGCACGTACCTTTTCCACCCGGGCGCGGTAACGAATAGCATCGAGGCCGATCCAGATGGCTGCGAAGGCAGCGCTGAAACTGGCTATAGCCCCCGCGAGGCTAGCCATCGGTGACGCAGCTATCCAGAAGTCCTTTTCGTCGACCTTTAACAGTGCGACTGCGCACCAAAGTAGTGACGCGAGACCCCATAGCGACACCAAGACGATCGCTTTTTTGTAGGATACGTGCTCTGACACTGATCGGTCGAAAAGTGGGGCTGCGACAGCTTCCTTACGAGACGGGGCTGTCGCAAACCGAACTTCAACTACCGGGCGGCCGCTCGTGCCTTGGCGGTTGGCCCGAACACGCCCCGCGCTAGCGCGGGCACGTAATATGTGAGGTTGAGCGTAGGAAACCGGAGCGCAGATCCGCCAGAGATCAAAACAGCGGACTTGATGTCCTCTTGCGAGGCCCCGGCAAGGCCAGGAGCCTTATCAGTAGGAAAATCGATCGATTTTCCGGAAAAAGTGCGGAGGCGGATTTTCCGTTCTTCTATCGTAAAATCTTCTGCAAAGTTTGCGTGCTCCTCGCGTCCCCGAGCAGCTGCAGCTTCATATCTGTCGTCCTGAACCGTCATAGCCAACCCCTATTTGTCTACGCAAAGATGGTCTCTGCACTTTTCAGCTGCTTCCTCCATCTTTCTGACGAAATCTAGAGGAACTCCCCAGTAATACTCTGCCTCTGCGGGCTTGCCGCTTACACAATTTAGGTTTAAAAAAATAGGGCCAGTTTCGGCGAAGTAAAAAACGCCATGTGCTTCTTCGGGATTCTCACTGGCTTCAAATTCGTGGCACATCCCCATCTCCCTGCTTCGTTCCGCAAATTTTCGGTGCCGCGATGAAGAAGACAAGCAAGTTAACGTCCAAGTACGGCTTTAACGGTACCAACGGATTGCTCGATGCTCCGTTGGTTTGCGCACCAACCCGCTCGTTGTGGAGAATGCATCAAAACTGTAGTTATTGCAAAAGCGACGCATACAAGGTTTCTAGCATCCCTGTTTTGAGCAAGACTGCTGCGCACGTGCCCGCCGTTCGCCGTTCGCCGTTCGCCGTTCGCCGTTCGCCGTTCGCCGCCCAGACGACCGATAGCATCCTTGCGTCGAATTGCGCGCTGTGAGCGATCAGCACCTCAGCTTCGTTGATGAGTGACGTGATTGTTCCGAGATCCAGAGCTTTTCCGGCAAGGTCGGCGACGGTCATACCGTGTACTGCCTGAGCCTTCGGATGAATCGCTACGCGCGGCTCGCGCCATCCGTGATACCTGGCGATTTCCCGGATGAGCCTGCCAGAGTCGGTTTCAATCTCGACAAGCAGAATCCCCACGCTGATCGGTTCGTCGTGGGCAGCTACGCCTGTGGGTTCGGTATCGATGATCGCCACTTTCATGCGCTTCTCCCCGTGGCAATGCCGCCGAAGGTATCGGAAGCCGCCATGTGACGTATATCGACACGTTTGTGCCGCAACTTGAACAATCACCGACTCACCGACTCACCGACCACTTGTCTCTGACGACAACCGGCAAGCAATGAGTTGAAGATTTATCGCGGATACCGGAGCCTCGGAACAATTTTCGACCCGAAATCCATCAAATTATTCAATGCGACGGAGAGGATATTGGATGCATTGCATTGATCGACCAACCCGACGCCTTGATGTTGGAAAAGCTTTATATCTTGCCCAGCCATCAGAATCGTGGCATTGGTACGTTTTTGCTAAGGTGCTTGATTGAGCGCGCTGACGCCGGCGGACAGGCGATCCGATTGCGCGTTCTTCGCGTCAACCCCGCTCGGCAGCTTTATGAAAGGAACGGATTCCGCATAGATCGTTCAAGCGAAGAGCGCTATTTCATGTCCTATTCAGCTCAGGCGAGCGAAATGGATTCATCGAGTCAGACTTAACCCGGCCACTTTCAGCCATTCGAGAACGCCGTCCGACTTGACAGCGTCTATTCGTCATGGATCGCGCTTATTTAAGCGGATCAGCCTTATGATTTGAATAACAAACGCTACCGCGTAAACCGTTGCAACCGTCATCAGAGCTTTGATCGCTACTGACGAAGAACGGTTAAAGAAATATAAAATAATTAAGGTGGCTAATGCCAATAAGACACTTGCCCCAAAGCCGACAAATCTTGCTCTTGTCTTTGTTGTCATCCACGGCGTTCTATACTTGATTGTCATCCCGCTCCGGTATTAGGGCCGTTCTTCCCGTGTACGCGCTGGTTTTTCGTCCTTGGAACGCAGTTCATACATGATTGTATTAACGGCCGACAACACTCTTTCTTTACCATTGTTTGCGTTGGGTCGGCAGAAAAACGTCTGAGCAGCAAGTTTGATAGTCCACAGTTCGGCCCGAGTCGCACGCGTGCACCTCCACGGTTTTCGAACATCCGCTGCCTGGAAAGTTGGTCGTCTCTAATGGATCGACTTCGCTGGCCGCAGTCGGCGGCCCAAGAGCCGACATTCAGTAGATCAACGACCGTCCTTAAATGAACAACGCATTAAGAATGCGATCGAAAAAATGCGGCCGACATCAAGACAAAGATTCCGATTACTCCACAGGCTACGATGCTGTACAAGAAAAACAAGTGGAGCTTGACAGCCGCAGCTGAACGCTTGAGCGCTTGGGGATTTGATTTAGCTATCCGGTTAACTCCGAGCGAGCCCATTATTAGCAATGGTGCACAGAACCAAACTGATTCAAATCCATAGAAAAATAGACCGATCACAAGTCCGAGACCTCCCAGCGCTTGGATAACGTAGAAGGTCATTCCGAGCGTTCGTCGATTAATTTTCATTTGGCTCAATTTATCAGCAGAATGTAGAAGTCGGTCGGCTCAACATTGCATAACGGCTTTCCCATGGAATTCTGAAGGCTAGCGTCTGAAATTGAGTCGTATCTACTGCTCGGGGTTGCCGAAACCTGTTCCTAAAGGACGGCGTTTTCGCTCCTATGAAGGGCTGCTCTGGAGGCGGTCGAATGCCCGGTTTGGGTCGGCAAGCGACAGCAGCGTCAGGCGGTAGCCAGCCATCTTCGGACGTTGAGCTCTGTGCGGTCTCTGCCATTCGAACGGCCGGAGCGCCTTGGGAGCAGACGTTAACTAAGCAGCGTGTATCACGAAATCCTCGCCCATTAACGCGCGAGCACCTGAGTCATTGAAAAGACTATCCTCAGGTTCCCCGGCAAGATGCCGATAAGGCCTAATAGGCATGCAGGTTGCAGGTCTATGAAAGATCAAACATGACGTCTGTAGACACACTACAACGAACGATCGACGGGAACTCGATGGGAATTTGGAATCCTAATATCACAGGTTTACCGTTGGAAAGCGCGGGGCTGGGGAAATGGTTTTACGATAATTTCATCCGCGATCACGTGCGACCAGTTATCGGTAGTATCGTTTATTGTAATCTCGGCTTTGGTTTTGCCGAGCACAGCGGAATCTATGTCGGCAACGGCGAGATTGTGCATTTGAACGGCGAAGGCGTCGTAGAGAAGGTTTCGGCAAAAACATTTCTCGCGCGTAACGGTGGCTTGAATCCCGCGATCACCATATGGGTTTCGTGCTCGGGTACCACTCCGGTTGGCAGCGAGGCCGTAGCGCAACTCGCCGTCGCTAAAATCGGAACCACTCGAGAATACCAGATTGTGCTAGATAACTGCCATCAGTTCACGTCCGGTTGTCTCACTGGAGACTTCGAAAATTGCGACAATTTTTGGTGGCTACTTAGATTGACAGTCAAGCGCCGTCTCTGTGGGGATGCCTGGGTCAATTGGGAGACTCGTGGCACAGAGTTCTTGTAGGCGGCCGTATTGAAATCATTTAAAAGTGCTTGCGCCGCTCGTTCTCGTCCTCCCCCATGAATACACCACTTTCAACTAATGTCTCCATACTGTAGAAAGTCGCTTTGAACGAGCACTCAAAGCGCACAAACCTGATGCACCAGATGAAGAGCAGTCTTATGCGGACGAAGTCCCGTTAGTGGCCGAAGCGCGCTTTAAATTTTTGATTCGTTGCTCAGGCAGCCCAATAGAACCCGCTTCCAAAGCAACCGAAGAGACCGTTGTTGTCGGAATGCAAGGAGCAGATTCCACGAAGGCAACAATCAAGCGTGGATTTGATCGGTAGTGGCCGCGGACTTAATCTTTCATTTTACCTTCAGTTTCCAGCGATAGTCATTTTGGCATGGACTTCCGCTCAAGCGAAAAGGCGGCTAGTTAGATATGCATCGATATTAAATACAATTTATGTGACCAGCCGCACAGAAAGGACCGATCTCTTTTGACTCCAGCGTGAACTCAGCCTACATTAACTCTGCCCACAGTATGCTTGATTTGGCTTGGAGCAGTGAAAAATGCGCAACGTACCTTGGCTTGGTTACGCGATTCTGCTTCTTTGGGCTTCCCAGAGTGGACCTGTTATCGCACAAGTTCCGCCACATCAACCGGGAACTGTCTGTGCAACGCCTCAGTTTTGGTGCTGGGCAGCCTATCCTGGACCGCCGGGAACCCGATGTGCTTGTCCTGTGCCTCAACAAGGGTGGATTCAAGGTGTCCTAATCTAGAGGCGTCCGATGCTACCGATGGAGCTTCAGAATCTTCTGCGTGACGCACGTGTACTGGCGTGGTATGCGGCGCGGGCCGGGAAGCTTCCAGCGAACAGCGAAGCCTTCGAATTGATAGCGGATCTCGAGTCGATAACTTTAGCTAAACCCGAACACATCCCGCAGTTGCAGAAAGAGATCGACGGGCTAGTAAAAGCTATCGCGCCGGTAACGCTGAGACACTTACTGCAGCGTGGCTCTTTAATCGGATATGTGCGGCATACAATCGCAGGCGTTACACCTTTCGTCCTCGGCTTGCTTACGCTATTGCTAACGCTATATCTAGCCTTCCAAAGTTCGCAGTTGAATCAGGCCGATATTGCTATTCGCGAATACCAGGAGTGGGTGAACCAACAGCCGAGAGAAAAACTATACGCTGCCTGGAAGATGTACCGCTATGAGCGTGTACTCAACGTCCAGACGCCTCCTCTAGCTCAGCTTGACGCTTATCAAAAGCTCGTCGACGAAGCACGTCAGTCGGTCGAAAAAGGTGCGGCAATACAATCCCTACTGACTGAGTCGGCTCTTGTTCTTTATTTGCCTCAGTTCGCAGGAGAAATTGTCCCAGAGTCGTTGCGGAGCTTTATCGCGAGTTTCAATGAAGGAAGCGTTACGAGCAACACGGGAAAGTATCTCGCTCCGGCGCCCGCTGGTATCTCACCCGGAGAACCTTGCAAGGATGAACCAGTGAGACTGTCAAAGGTAGAGATTTCTAAAGCTACACAAATGCAGACTGCGGAAATCGACGCATATACAAATAGCTTCGAATGCTTCCTCAATCACCTGCACATATCCGAGCAGGCGATGACGTATTCGGCTTGGCCGGTCATTTACCAAACGAAAGCAAAGATCAATCTTTTGGTGACTTGGTTGCTACCCGGTCTGTATGGACTGCTTGGTGCTTGCGTCTATGTACTGCGTGACCTTGTTCTCTTGCGTGACAACGTGGCTCCTGTTCAGGACAAACGGGTCGTGGGAATCCTATTGATCCTGTTACGAGTTGCGCTCGGTGGACTCGCTGGAATCATTATCGGGTGGTTCTGGGTACCTAGCTCTACACCAGGCAACACGAGCGTAGTAGCCGTGCCAATTTCGTCTATTCCGTTTGGATTGGCGTTCATGGCGGGATTTAGTATCGATACGCTGTTTTCTCTGCTCGATCGAGTAAACAAAACTATCGACAGTCACGAAACGATAAAGAGCACTGGGGACAAGATTAGCTGAATTTTTCGGCTATCTCGTAGCGATTCCCCGAGGATTTATGTGTGCCGGAAGCGCAGACAGTATGACATTCGGTATTAGATGGCTCCGACCGGCTGCAAGCTCGACATTGCGGACGACCGTTAGCCCTTGAAAGCTGCCGTCCACTCGATACGCATTCAAACGGCAGTTGTGGGTCGATATGCGCCTGTCGCCTGAGGCAACTCGGCTCACAACTCATCGTTGATGGACCGCGACGCGTTCAAGGGGACCTCATGCTCCACTGAAAGTAGATCAATCGATCTTGGATTTTACTCTTTGCTCGGCTATGTTTCGCCGCACGGAACGATGTCCAGGAGATAGTGAGCTTCGTTCACCTTTGCTGTAAACAGCTTTACCGGATGACGACGCTGCTGCAGCAGTTCGATCGCGCGAGCTCTATCCACTTGCGGCATCTGATAGCCGAATATCACTCCTTCGAGTAGTTCGGACGAATAGTTCCGCAGGCGACGCGCCGGATCTTGGTCAAAGTCGACAACACGCCACTCATGCTCGTACGACCAGCCTTGATACTTTGTGAAAAATATCTTCGTGAATTGCTCTTGCAGGTCTTCATCGTCGAAGAAATCGACCACCGGGTAGTCCATACTGTATCGAACCGGTTCAGCGTGTGCAAAGAAATCGATGCTTCGAAATTTAAGGCACATGCCTCGATGCTGGTCGCCGTAGTGATAGAACATGACCGGATCGCACCCGCATTCAGAGAGACAGAGCACGCCGACATTGCGCAATTCGCGCTCCATGACTAAATGTGCAAGCGCTAGAAACCCCGCGTCTGCTCTCGGATAGCTGGTCAAATATTCAGCCACTATATTCACCAATTCGTCGCCCGAGCTGTGCGGGTGGTCTTGTTTGACCATGTGCATGATAGTGTTACGACGAAACCGCTCAAGTTCTTCGTTGCTGCCGCCTTCAAACCGAAATCGTGGTTTGCAATCCATGGGATCATTGAATGACGAAGGTGCAGCAAACCATACCTGGTGAGAAGAAAGCAGAGCATCGAACCGAGGCTGCCTGGCTAGGCGAGCACGAAATCCACGCGTGCAAGTCCCTTCTGTCGGTGCCTGCAATGCAGTGTATTTATACAGATAATCTGGCGGCATCGGACGTACCCCCGGGGAATATTGCATGCAAGTCTACAACGCTGCGCAATACGGCTGAATCAAGAAAATTCACCTGGGATTCCGCCTCTGCCAGGGAGGTCGGAGACGAATCCAAAGGCCCGGCGCACCTCGAACGGGCGGCGTCCTGCCGATAGGCCTTGGCCTGCGGAATTCAAGAGAGCCCGCGCCGCGGCATCTGTTAGAGAGGTAAGGCGCGATCGTCTTATATCGGAGCCAAAGCCGCCCATAAAGGACTTTATTCGACAGACTCTTACGGGTCTCGTGTGCTGCCGATCGCGACCGTGCGAGATCGAACAGTCCATGCCATTTGCGTGAGGCAGTGATCGGCCAACAACGGACCGTCATGGTTCTCTACCAATTCGACGACGCACTATATGTCGATGACGTATCGGCGGTCTATCACTGGCGTTGTGTCGATGTAACTAGATTTAGTCCCAACAAATCGCTAACCGTTCCGCTCGTAGAAGGCGATCGCGCGAGCGTTAGGCGTGGGATCGCCGTCGATGGTTATCCGCTTCCTGGGCGCGCGGTTGGAAAGGAGTGCCGCACGAGATGCATCGCCGGATCGGATTCGTGAATGTACTCCATGCAACTTCGAAAATATGAAGCATTGGCGGTCAAGTTCCGGTGCGTTGCGGTGTCGGGCCCGCTTCCGGCACATCGACGCGAGAGTTGGCAGCGCACGCAGGGCTTCCTCGCTGTGCGGCGCGGTTTGCCAGAACTGCACCGCGGCAACGTCCGAACGGATGCCGCTGACGCCCGCGTATCGAACACTGGCGACGTACCACCGGCCAGTCCGTGTTTCGCTTCGCTATACTGCCGAGAGGCACTGAAGGTCGGCATGGAAACCGTCACTCTTGGTGTCGCATCGCGCGAGGCCGTCAACAATCGCTTTCTAAACGCATTCGAAGGGACGGAACAAGCGTCGCACATTCCATTCGAATCGGTTGAGCTGTTATTTCGAATCCTTACGCGACGGTGCTGGAACAGCATTGGCTCGATTACGGGCACAGGGCCTGTATCGATCCTGAGATTGCACGACGCGTCCGGCGCGACGTTCAAGCAGTTGATCGGGATGTGCGTGCGTTGTTCAAACGCTGGCGTCGTGGAGTTGACTAACGACGGCTCGGTTATCTTTCCCGACGCCGCTGTCCACGTCGACTTCGTACTAATTGCACCGCGCAATTGATCTGTCAGGCAAACGCTGACGGTATTCAACAAACCCTTGCGCATTGCGGACATACACGTAACTTTATATCATCGAACGCAGGAGTGGCCGCCGCCGATCACATCGGTAACCAGACCTTCGATCGCCAAGGCATGAAACTGCTCGTCTTATCCGATCTTCACAATGAATTCGAGCCATTCGCAGCTGATGCGGAGGCTGTTGCCCGCGCCGATGTCGTCGTGCTGGCTGGCGACATCCATACGAAAGATAGAAGCGTTGAGTGGGCCCAGGCATTCGTTGACGATCCTGCCAAGCCAGTTGTTCTCATCGCCGGGAATCACGAATTTTACCGAGGGCACTTCGACTACACGCTGGATAAGCTTCGTGAGCTTGCACGGGAGACCAACGTTCATTTTCTGGAGAACGACGCGCTTGTGCTGGGCGACGTTCGCTTCCTCGGATGCACGCTCTGGACGGACTTCAAGCTGTACGACAATGACATCTCATCCGCGATTTGCATGCGGGATGCGCAAAGTGCGATGAGCGACTTTCGACTGATTCGCGCGACTTCATCGTATCGGAAGTTGTATCCCGCAGACACGGTCCGGCGGCACGAGCTGTCGCGTGCGTGGCTCCGAAATAGCTTAAGCGAACCATTTGCGGGAAGAACCGTTGTCGTCACGCATCATGCCCCGTCGGCGGGCTCCGTGGATTTGCAGTACGCGGGAGATTCGTTGACGCCAGCCTATGCTTCAAATCTAGAGAATTTGATGGAGCCGTTCCTTCCCCTATGGATTCACGGCCACATGCACACAAGCTTCGACTACCTTGTCTCGCCCAATCCTGAGACGAGCGGTACGCGTGTGATCTGTAACCCGAGAGGGTACTCCCCGAAGCATCTGAATCCGTACTTCAATCCATCGCTGATCGTCGAAGTTTGAACCGTATTGGACTGCCATGAACCGCCGTTCACGCTCACTGGAGCAGATCAACACCCTCCGCAGGAATTTCTATGAAAGGATCGACCGTGGCAACCTGACGATTTCCGATGCCGTCAGGGCAATGCGCGCGATATTTGACATGAGCCAGGCTGAGTTTTCAGCACATCGTCGCGTCAGCGAGCAAACTGTTCAGGATCTTGAGCTTGGCAGGGGACAGCCGGACGTTGAGTCTCTGAACCGCATCGCCAGCATCTTCAAGCTCCAAGCGCAGTCTTCACCGGATGCTGAGGGAGCACTTGTCCTCGTCCGTAGACGGCGCGATATGGCGCCTCTACCGCAGCCTCGACCCGCACAGGGAATGGTCAGGGAAAGGCGTAATTCGAGTTCGGGTCCTCCGGTCCATCGGTATCCACTCAATACCCGTGGCCGGGATTTCGTGGTCGGCGACATTCATGGTTGCTTCGCGCTGCTAGATGCCGAATTGGCTGCCCACGGGTTCGATCCAGCGCGTGACCGACTTTTTAGCGTGGGCGATTTGGTAGACCGGGGCGAGGAATCGCCGGCGGTGCTGGATGCCGTGCATCGCCACCAGATCAAGGCCGTGCGGGGCAATCATGAGCAAATGATCCTGGACTGGGCTCTAAATGGTGGTCTCGAACACATCAGGGCATACAAGGCTTGTCTGGCAGATCCCCATGCTGATGCAGACAGCGTGCTCGCCAACGTTGCCTATCGTCATGGATCGACCAGTGCGCTGCTCTACAACGGTGGCGAGTGGTTCGTCGAACTTTATAGCTCAGATGTCGATGCGACGTCGCAGCTAGGACGGTGGATCGTCGAATATTTTTCCAGCTTGCCCTGGGCGATCGAAATTGAAACTGCACATGGGGTGATTGGGGTAGTGCATGCCGACGTACCCTGCGTGCAATGGTCTGAACTAATACGCGTACTCGAAAAGGGGCGTTTCGACCATCCAGTTCGTGAACAGGTTCTGTGGGATCGGCGACGCTGGGCGGGGCATGAAGTGTCCACTCAGATTAAGGGCGTAACAGCTGTGATCGTTGGACACACGCCCACCCAGGAAGCTGCCCAGCGGGGCAACGTGATCAACATCGACACCGGGGCCGTGTACGGCTGCAAGCTCACCGTTTTCGATTTGGCCGATGTCCAGGAATGGGTGGTACACGGTGATCGGCCTTTTACCCGGAAACAGTTGTAATACGATCGGCCAAAACGACGACCGATATCCACGCGTTTTCTCATCGTCGGAACAAGTGGAGCGGGAAAGTCCATCTTGGCTCGCGCATTGGCAAGGGCCATGACCTGTCCTTACATCGAACTCGACCAGCTCTATTGGTGCCCAGAATGGCAACCAGTTCCACATTCAAGCTTCGAAAACGCGGTACGGGAATCCACAGTCTGAGAACGCTCGGTGGCCGACGGCAACTATAGTGTCGTACGCGATCTGCTGTGGTTTCGTGCCACGCATGTCGTCTGGCTGAATTTAGCCGCATCACCGTGTTCGCCCGTTTGCTCTGGCGCACCATTAGTCGCGGAATCTTGCGCACCCGCCTTTCAATTGGAAATCGTGAGTCGTTGCGTATGACATTCTTATCCCGCGATTCGATACTCCTGTGGTCATACATGACGTTCGCGAAGAATCGCGTCAAGTTCGCCAATCTCCGGGAGGACCCACGCATTGCTCATCTGCAATGGACGGAGATTACCCGATCGTCGCGGGCCAAAGAATTCCTGAACTCCTGCATGCCCGACAACACACAAAACCATGAGTAAGCTCGTGTTTCACCGCTAGGTAGATGCAGCGATGGGTCCAGCACGGAATTTCAGTATTAGACCGGGCTCGGCGATGATGCGTCATTCGTGCGCCGGGTCGCTCGGACGCTCAGACGGCGGCTCCGCTTAGCAAACGGCCATTCGATTGCCGAAAGCAAACGATGCTTTGGCGGCCTTTGTAGTCGTTCGCTGGGCACGGCGACGAAGGATCAACAGATGACCGTTTCAGCGAAACCCATTCGTGGTCCTAAATCGATAGAAGCCGAAACGCCACTTCTGCATGCTTCCGCGAGATAAGCTGGGATTTTGAATTGATCGCGAACTTTAGCAGCAGGCACTTACTACATGATCGCGCCACCGATCGATGCAGTTTTCACGGGTCCCAAATCCCCGCCGAAGCCTATGTAATTTTGAGACATTCGACGCTCCAGCGAAAAACCAAACCGATCGACGCATGTTGAAAGTAACGACGTCCGCGAGACGCTCAAACAAATCACTACGCTTCCTTATCGATCCCTAAAAGTATCAGGAGCTGCAACAAGGTTGGGTGTGCGTAAATCTGACAAAAGCACCTGTAGGTGAAAGATAGCATGGACGTGACACGTGGATTGTGCGTCGGTCGTCAGGATTGCTGTCTGACGTAGATTAGTGAGAATGTCTCAAGGGATCGTTGCGAGATAGGGCGTAAAGTTGTGCCGTTTTGACCCAGGTCGGAGTTGGCGATTCCCGGATTTCTGGTGTTAGTGCGAGGCACAGCAGCAACGGCATCACATACGTTCGCCCCTTTTAGACTTTCTGAATTACACTGGACACTTCTTTCTGACGTGGAGCATTGAGCCATGAGTGATGACGTCACGATCACCGAGGCAATCTTGCGGCTACGAGAGCAACTCGAAAAAGCACAAAAACAAGCCGTAGGTCACGATATTCAGTTTGTCGCGAAAGCGGTGGAAGTGGAGCTTACGATCGCTTTCAGAACCTCGCTTGAAAGCAAAGCCGAAGCAAAAGCTTGGTTTTTAGCTATTGCTGGGAAAGGGAAGAGAGACGACGAGCACTCACATAAGATCAAGTTGATTCTAGAGCCACAGGACAAAAGCGGTCGTCGAGCGTTGCTCAGCGACGAGGGGCCAGAGTAACCGCGGCCGATTTATAAGGGGAGGTGATGCCCTATCCAGACGTCAGCGAATTAAATGACGATTTGGTGTGGCTGTTCAATGAGGCAAATGGAAAGTATCTCAAAGGTTCTGGCCGACTGATCGCCGACAACCTTATTCTCACGGCAGCCCACATACTATTCGACGATAAGACGCCCATATTGCACGGGTGGGAGGCCTACCGACAATCCGACTGGCCAAATGGCAGGCAAAAGTCCGCTTGGCCAAGTCGACGTTGCGACGAAGTCGTGTGGCGCGGTACGGACTGTATCCCCGACGTGGCGCTGCTACGCATTGAATCATCCGAGGCGCCGGCGTGGCGGCCGCGGCTGCGTTTGCGCGTGGCGACACTTCGTAGTAGTTCGACCCTCCGGGTTGAGTCGCGAGGTTATCCGCGGGCGTCGCTAGAACTAGGTGTGGGACGTTCCTTAGTCGGCGCGCTGGGCGACCTTCGCGCAATCACTCCGACAGATCCTCTTATCTTCAGTCTAAATTTTAGCGATGTTCCAAAATATCCCCGTGACGTTTGGAAGGGTATGTCTGGCAGCCCTGTCTTCCTTCACGATTCGCCCTCCAAGAAGGAAATATGGGTCTTCGGAGTTGTACAAGAGGTCCCAGGAAACTTCGACGGTCAGTTTCGCGTTGGCCGGCTCGCGGACGCGTGGAACTTAGATGACGTCCGGACTATTCTAGTTACTGCCGGTGTCGCCGATTTCGATGCCGAGGAGCCTTATACTTCGGCTCATCATAGACGTATTGAACGTTCGAGAGAGTACCATCGGGCCACCGTCGAAGCGGATGCACAGCTTCGTGCCGGATTGCTGCTTCCGGCCTTGGACCTGCTAGTCAAGTCCTTCTCAAGTTCGTGGGATCCGGAGGATGGTTGGCTCGCATGGGAACGATTAGCGTATCGCCTCAGCAACAGCATGGTCACCGCCCCAATCGAGGTAGCTGAGCCGATCGCGAACTTGCCCGTATCGCTGGACGTGTCGACTGATGATGGGTTGCTCGCGATTGGCTGTAGAGACGGAGTGACCTTCGTACAACATTTACGGTTACCTGTCAGCTTGGACGGGTCTGATTTGAGTGAACCAATTGGGACCTCTGACCCGATCTATCTGGCTTATTACCCATTTGGCTTGCGTATAGGCCTGTCCGGCGCGCGTTTAAAACTCGTTTCCCAAAGATGTAGTTCTCGCGACGAAGTAATTAAGGTGAGATTCCTTCCTGGAGCGGTTCTTCACACGCCGCTCGAAGTTAGGCGGCTGCCCTTGGGCGGTGGTGCACACTTCGCGATCTCTCACGTAGGTCCCAAAAATTACTTCGACTCACCTTCGGTTGATGATGGCGTCTTTGCTTACGACTGGCCATTTCAAGTTTCGCTTAGCGCTCGCGGAAAATTGCGCCTTCATAAAGAGGGCGCGGATTCAAAAGAGATCCAACTCGACCTTAGGACGAGGGAGGATGCTTGGATAGGCGTCGAAATTCTTAAAAAACTAACGGTCGGCATCGAGCATGAAATATCTGTAGCTTGTGTCTCGCGGGAAGGTCGTTACTATCATCTTGACGCAGATTGCGTAACTCTCTTAGAGAGAAACTGGCGAGAACCTGTCGACTTTCTCGATCTGAGCATGCACTCCGAAGTCGTATCGTTTTCGTCCCGCGATTCTATGCTTCTGGTCATGACAAAAATGGAGATATTTTTAATCAGGTACGATCAAATAGATCGGATCGCTGCTTACGAGGGAGGGCGCATTACAGCCGCGGCGCTCCTTGGCAGTACGGAATGTTGTCTTGGTTACGAAGACGGATCCATCGAGACTTTTGAGATTTCCAGTCATTCTTTTGCGAGATTTTCCAGATTCGACCGCGCCCATTACGGTGCCATTGTCGAACTTAAGCCCTGCTGGCCAGAAGAGTCATGGCGATCCGCTAGCAAATTCTTGTCTATAGGCGCTGATGGTGTGGTGCAAATCTGGCCGATAAAGACTGATGGCCCATCGCACGTGGTACTGTCGACGAGAGCAGATATCCGAACCGCATGTTTTGTCGAGAACGGGAAGAAGCTAACCACTGCTCATTCAAGCGGCGAGCTAATGTTGTGGGATATATCGAAGCCGACAGGAAAGTGGCTTGCCGAGGATGTGCTCGAGATCGGGCCGCCCGAACTCGAGGCCGACGCGCGCACTTTTGTCGTCAAGGACAAGGCGCTATATGTGGGCGCTGGGATGAAATACGCGGGTTGGCACTTGACGCGGACGGAGCACCATCCAGTAACCCACGGACAACTGCGAGAAGTCCAGAACAGACAACAGGTCTACGGACGGGCTTGTTGGGCCACCGACCGCTCGAGCATACTTGTCTTCCAAGACGATCCGGAATACGACCGTGGCACGCGTCTGCTCCCAGACATAGTTCTGATCCGTCTAGATTCTGCCGGGCGAGCGCGCTTATCTCACCCGAAACTGCTTCCCAAAGCGCCGTCAGCATATGCTTGCTCTGGTAGCAAAGCCGAGTTCGCAATCTTCTATTCCGACGGCTCATTTGTTCTTTTTGATGCCAGAAAAAGCGAGATATTGTTTCAGGGAGACCTCGCTGATCCCGATTTCAAGCCGAAAAACAAATTTGCGGCGACCTGGTGCAGCTTCACTCCTGATCGAAAGTTTTTAGTGGCCCTCGTCAGTATTCGACCCAGACTATTGCTTATCTCTATGACCGACTCATGGCTATACAGTTTTGACGAGGGTACGAAAGAGGAGATGAATTTTATTCTTGGGCCCGTCGTTTTTTCAGCGTGCGGAGAGCGTATGTACGTCGGCTGCGGCGATGGAAGCGTTGTCGCAATACGCATTCGTCCGACGCCGCCTGAAGTCTGTGCAAGGTATAAGCCGTTTGGGCTTCGATATCAGAGACACTTTGGCAGCGGCGTTACAACACTTGACGTTTCACCGAATGGTCAATTTATTGCTGCAGGGTTAGCCAACTCATGTTTTATCTGGACTAATGACCCCCGCGGTGTTGGTCGTCAGCACGAAAGAGACGAGGAGATAGCGCAACTCAAATTCGCGTCGAACGATCGACTGGTTGTCATTGGTAAAAGCGGACGATGCGCCACTATTAGCGCGCTCACTGGAAAGGAGCTGTATTCTCCTCCGGTAAAGGTCTGCACGCGTACACCTCTTAGGTGGATTACGGGGGATTCGACGATGCTCGTCCGACTTGATGAACAAGAGACACGTCCGTTAATGGGTTTGTCCGTCTTTTCGTCGCCTTACGAGTTGTATGACCATCTTAGAACGTTGAGACGCAGGCTGAAAGATTTCGCTTGAGCCAATGAGTTTAATTCATGCGCCGCTCGCTCGGCCTCCCCAATTAACACGCGCGTGGCGGGGCGCTCCGGCCAGTGCGGGAAGCACCTCAGTTTAGCGCCTATAGTGCGGCCCCGCGGCACTTCTACGGTGAGAAGCGGCCAGCCTCAAACAGTCCCCAGCGATTGTCTTTGGGTGACCGCAAAGACTGGCATGCGGCTGGCCGCCGTGCGCGAGCAAACGAACGGCCGCTGGAGTTTGCGAACGGCCGCTGCCCTCGTGGCGAACCGAATGACGGCAAGGGGTCGCGAAGCGACAATCAGATCCACTCGACACAGGTCGTTCGCATGCCACAAGCCTGCGGTATCTTGTTCTCAACTTTATTGTTTCAGGCAAGCAGATGGAGCAGATTGAACCCGCGCTGTTCGCAACTTTAAAGCAAGATGCTGCGATACTTAGATCGACGCGAGCCTTCTGCCACGAGGGCGGCAGTTCTCAACTTTATTGTCACGAACTAATGCTTCGGGCACACGGGAATCCTGGCCCTTAGTTGAGTAAAGCCGACGCGGCGGTAGCATCGGGTTTTCCATTCCGCGAATTTATAGATGACGGACGATTAGCCCGGCCGCGCGAACCCACCTACTTTGCTACTCTTACCTGGCTGGCGCGTAGCGGCCCGAACCGGTCACTGATCGTCGGCTCTCAAGCGGTCGTCAATCCATAGACCGAGTTCGACGTCGTGCGATGGTGTGGCGCGGGGAAAGAACAACTGGAATCGTGCTGTGCATCAACTTGTTTTCGTGAACTGACGTTCGACGGTTTGTTCGAGATCATCGATTCCGCAGTACGTCCCACGGACAAAACCGCCATTTCTGTACGTGTTTTTAATTTGTACGCTTTTGACGGACATCGCTCTTTAACGTACACGAATCGCTCCCGAGCTGAAAGTTCGGTCAAATTATGACCTCTTTACCACTTTTGTACGTTATTTGCATCGTGTATGTTTTTATCATACACTGAGCCATAAACGTACAGGAAAATTGCACGTGACCTTCTCGGATCACCTCACCAGTAGTGAGCAGCGCGCGCTGACGCTGGCTTGCGAAGCGTTTTCAGATGCAACGCACCTCTATCAGGCAACGCCCGTCAGCGCGTCGGGCAGGAAAGGGCGAGCCGAGGCGCGGAAGTTGACAGACGATGGCCCGGACGCGTGGATCCGCTTCGACGTCGCGGGAAAGCACCTCGTAATGCCCGTAGTCATCAAGGCGAGCGCCAGTTCGCTCGGCGCGGGAGTCATCGTCAACCGCATGCGCTCTCGCTCCACGCCCGAAGACAATCTTCCCTTGATGCTCGTCACGCAGCATGTCACGCCGAAGCTGGCGGATGAGCTGATCACCAAACGTATCCCGTTCCTCGACACCGCGGGCAACGTCTTCCTCCAGGCGCCGGAGGCGACGATCATGATCGTCGGCCGCAGTAAACCCACACTGCAGCGTCTGGACCAGACGTCGCGCTCGACTACACCAAAAGGCATGCGCATGACCTTCGCGCTCCTGACTCTGCCGGGTCTCGTGCATGAACCCTATCGCACGATTGCAGAATTCTCGGGCGTTGCCCTGAACACGGTGAATCTGGCGATGGACGACCTGATGGATCGCGGTCTGGTGGTGGTCAAGGGCAAGAACAGAGTAATCGTGGACCGCCGCCGACTGGTCGACGACTGGGTGGGCCTCTATCCGACCCGGCTACGCCCCAAGCTCAGCCCGCATCGCTTTACCAGTTGGGCGAAGGACAAGAACTGGTGGCTCAACCCGGAGGCGCTCGACCCTCAAGCCCGTCTTGGCGGCGAAGTGGCGGCAGACATCCTCACCCGAAAGATCAAGCCCGCGTCCGTGACGGTCTACACACCAGGCGGCCTTGCGCCGAAAATGATGGCGAAAGCCATGCTGAGGCCAGACGAGCGCGGTGACGTCGAAGTGCTCGAGGCGTTCTGGCCCGTGGAGGCAGAAGACCGATGGAACTTACCCGATCGGGGAGTCGTTCACCCTCTGCTCGTCTACGCGGATCTGATCATGTCGGGCGACGACCGGAATCGCGAAGTGGCCCAGGCGATCTACGCAAGCTACATGGCGAAAGAGAATGCTTAAAGTCCCCGCCGAACGTCCGGTCGAGCCGCTCACCATCGCATTGCTTCGAGACGTCAAAGACGCGTGCGCGCAACTCGGCACGCAATTCGTGCTCGCGGGCGCGACCGCGCGCGACATCCTCATGTGGCATCTTCACGGCATCAAGGCCCCTGTTGCCACGCGTGATGTCGACGTGGCTGTCTGCTCGGTGAGTTGGGAGTTTCACGACAATCTGATCGACCTGCTATTGCAAACGCAGCGCATCAGACGTCACCCGAAACAGCAGCAGAAATTCTTGTTCAAGCGCAGCCCGCACGACTACGAGATCGAGCTCGACGTGGTTCCCTTCGGGCAAATCGAAGGGCCACCCGGCGAGATCCATTGGCCACCGGGCGGCGATACCGTGATGACGGTTCTTGGATTCCGGGAGGCGGTCGATACCGCAGAACCCGTGCACATCGGCGAGGACCTCGTGGTGCCCGTGGTGACGCTTCCCGCCTTCGTCCTGCTCAAGCTCTTCGCGTCGAAAGATCGGCGGCTGCAGAAAAACACCGACGCCGGCGACATGCTTTTCGTCCTGCGCAACTACTTCCAAGCCGGCAATATCGAACGGACCTTTCAGCAGGCTCTGGACCTTCTGGAAACCGAGGGTACCGATCCGTTGCGGGCAGCCGCTGGGCTGCTCGGTCGCGATGTACGCGATCTTGCGTATCCAGAGACGCAGGCGGCGCTACAGGCGATGCTCCAAGCGCCAGAGAATGCCGAAAGGCTGCGGGCGGACCTTGAGGCACGCGCCGCCACGCTGCTGGGCGGCTTCGTCGATGATTCCGACGCCCTCCTCGCGACCTTCACAAAGGAATTTTTGTCGATGGGCGACGCAAACGGGGATCGCGCGAACGAGAAGCTTAGAGGGCCGGTGGCCGGCGTCTGAGAGGCGGCGCGGACTGCGCTCGAACTCGCTCTACGCTCCAACGGCCACCCACTACGCTGTTTCAGACCAACAGCGGCCTTCTCTGAACGACGGTTTTTCGCATGCGCGACGGTTTGCTCAGGTCGCGAAGCGACAATCAGATCCACTCGACACAGGTCGTGCGCATGCTACAAGTCGGTGTTGTGCTGTTCTCAACTTATTGGCACTAACAAGCTGGGACGGGCGGTCGTTACTCAACAAGATTCGCCACGAGATTCGCCATAAGCTGTCTATCTGATTGTTTTATAGCGATTTTTGGAGATTGTTTGTCGACGAAATATTCGCCATGACCGCCGCCAACTCGAAATATCCGTATTACGCCGTTCACCAGATGCATCCGCTGCTGCCTTCAGAGCTGGAGCTGGACGGTCTGAGGCCTCCGCCGACCAACAACATCCCGTCGATGCAGCAACCTCGTTAAACTACAAATGTTGTCAACCTAACGAGGTTTGTTTCGTGTCGTCCAATTTCGAAGACCTGGTTTCATCGATACGTGCGAAGTTTCCCGAGTTCAGCCCTCAATTCCAGGCGGGCGCCGGTTTCCTGCTGAACTTCCCGGACGAGGTCGCGGTGCTTTCAATGCGGAAGGTCGCCGAACGAGCCAACGTCCAGCCTGCGGCCCTCGTGCGGTTATCGCAGCAACTGGGCTTTCCTGGCTGGAACGAGCTTCGTGAAATATTCGTCGCCCGTGTCCGCACCCGCCCTGAAGCGCTCACGACCAAAGCCCGCGCGCTAGTCAAAGGCGGCTCTGGCGAGTCATTAGTCCAGGAACTCGCCATCGCGCAAAGCCACAACCTCGAAGTTACGGTCGCACAGAACGGCACGAAGATCGTCGAAGTCGCCAAGATGCTGCGCAAGGCGCCGCATGTCCACGTGGCGGGATTCCGCTCGTGTTATCCGGTCGCGTTCAGCCTGGTCTACGGTTATCGGCTATTCCGGTCATCGGTGAGCTTGGTCAACGGCGAGGCCGGGACGCTGGAAATGCAACTACGCGGTATGGCCAAAGGGCACGCGACCGTCGTAACGAGCTTCGCCCCATATTCGGCCGAAGCCGTCCGAGTCGCGCAAGCGGCGAAAGAGCAGGGCTGCAAGCTTATCGCCATCACCGACAGCGCCGTGTCACCCCTCGCGCTCAACGCCGACCATGTCCTCATCTTTTCGCACGAAAGCCCATCCTTTTTTCCATCGCTTGTCGCGGCATCCGCAATAGCGGAATCTCTGGTTGCCCATCTGCTTGCGCTCGAAGGGCGATCCGCCGTCGAATTGCTGGAAGAAGCCGAATCCGCGCTCCACGCGAAGGGCGCCTACTCGTCGTAAGTCTTATTGCAGCGCGCGGAGGCGGAGAGCCTCCGCCGATGCTTCAACAATATCCGCGTTGACAACATATGTTGTGACGATGGAAAATATAGCATCGCATGTTTCTGAGTGATTGATGCTGTCGTCACCTGTCCTCCGAGCCGGAGGCGGGTATCGTCAATCAAGGCAAACATCTGATCAGAATCCTTATTCTCCAAGCGACGAGCGCACAGTCATCGTCACAAACGTCGAGGCCAGAATGACAACTGTTTTTCATCGCACGCCGCGAGCCAAACTCCCTATTGCAGTTGCAGGCGATGGAATCGAAATTATCGACTCGCAGGGGAAGCGCTACATCGACGCATCGGGTGGCGCCGCCGTATCGTGCCTGGGCCATAGCAATCAGCGTGTCATCGATGCCATCAAGCGGCAGTCCCAGCAGCTTCCCTACGCGCACACTTCTTTCTTCACGACGGCCGTCGCGGAAGAATTGTCCGACCGCTTGATAGCGGACGCGCCCGCTGGTCTGGGCCACGTGTACTTCACGTCCGGCGGCTCCGAGGCCATCGAAGCTGCGCTCAAACTTGCCCGCCAATATTTCGTCGAAAAAGGGCAGGGGCAGCGGCGTCATTTCATCGCTCGTCGCCAGAGCTATCACGGCAATACGCTCGGCGCGCTCGCTATCGGCGGCAACGCATGGCGCCGTGAGCCGTTTCTTCCGATCCTCATCGAAGCTCACCATGTGAGCCCGTGTTACGCGTATCGCGAACAACGCGCCAATGAAACCGAAGAAGCTTTCGCGCAGCGCCTGGCGGATGAACTCGAGTCGAAGATCCTGGAACTCGGTGGGGATACCGTCGCAGCTTTCGTCGCCGAAACGGTCGTAGGCGCAACCGCGGGCGCGGTGCCGCCGGTGCGCGAATACTTCAAGAAAATCCGCGCGGTGTGCAACAAGTACGGCGTATTGCTGATCCTGGATGAAATCATGGCCGGGATGGGGCGTACGGGGCGCCTGCACGCTTGCGAAGAGGATGGTGTGGCTCCAGACCTTCTGACCATCGCGAAGGGCCTGGGAGCCGGCTATCAGGCAATTGGAGCGACGCTGGTCAGCGATGAGATCTACAACACCATTGTCGACGGCTCCGGTTTTTTCCAGCACGGCCACACGTACATCGGCCACGCGACGGCTTGTGCGGCGGCGCTTGAAGTCCAGCGGGTCATCGCCGACGAGAAATTGCTGGACAATGTGCAGGCAAGAGGCGAGCAGCTTCGCGGCTTGCTGCGAGCGCATTATGCGAGTCATCCGTTCATCGGCGATATCCGTGGACGGGGTTTGTTTATCGGCGTGGAACTGGTGCAGGACCGGGCGTCGAAGACTCCATTCGACGCAAGCAAGAAATTACACGCAGTGATAAAAAGCGAAGCGATGAAACGCGGCCTGATGGTCTATCCGATGGGCGGCACAGTGGATGGCATCGTTGGCGACCATGTGCTCCTCGCTCCGCCGTTCATCACGACGGCCTTGCAAATCGATGAAATCGGTGCACGTCTTTCCGACGCCATAGAAGCGGCATTGACGTCAATCGGTGCACCGGGTGCTCACTAAGTGACAATCAAACTCTGGACAACCCATGACCCTTCGCCTTCCGAATTTCGATGTCGCTAACGCCACCGACGAACAAAAAACCGTTCTTCAAAGCATCCTGAGCGGTCCACGCGGCAACTTGAACGGTCCGTTCCTCGGATGGATTCATAGCCCGGAATTGGCTGACCATGCTCAACGGCTTGGCGCGTTTTGTCGATACAAGACGGGCTTGTCGCTGCGCTTGTCGGAGCTGGCGATTCTCGTCACGGCCGCGCGGTGGCAATCGCAGGGGGAGTGGTTCATCCACTATCCCATCGCGTTGGATGCGGGCGTTCCGAAGACGATAGCCGACGCCATCCAGAGAGGGGAGCGTCCCACCTTCGATGACGCCGACGACGCGCTCATCTATGAATTTGCCACGGAGCTATACGAGACCCGGCGAGTTTCAGATAAGACGTTCGCAGCAGCCGTCGCACGCTTCGACCATGTGGTCGTCATCAATCTGGTCGGATTGCTCGGTTACTACGCGTTGGTTGCGATGACCCTGAACACCTTCGGCATGCGCGCCGAAGGACAGACCACCTTGCCGTTCCCGGAATAACGCTAACGCGTTCCAAATAGCTAAGCCACCTTCACTTTCAAAGGTGGCTCTTCTATTTGGAGCGCCGCGGCCAATCACTCGAAAGCGGTGTCGTTCGGATTGGCGTACAGCTTTTGAAGGGCATCGCTCATCGGGAAATCAAAGTTGATGTTCTTCGGCGGCACCGGTTTCAGGAACCATTTCGCATACATCGCTTTGATCTCCGGTCCCTTCATGATCTCGCTCATGGTGTCATCCACGAGCTTCTTGAACTCCGGATCGTCCTTTCTCAGCATGAAGCCATAGGCTTCGGAAGATTGCGGCGTGCCGACCAGCACATAGTCCGAGGGGTTGGCCGTCAGCGAGCGGGTGCCGGCCAGAAGCACGTCGTCCATCATGTATGCAACTGCGCGGCCCGTTTCCAGCGTCAGTCGCCCTTCGCCGTAGTCCTTCGCGCTGATGATCTGCATGTTCATCTTTTTCTCCTCATTCATCTTGCGGAGAATTCGCTCGGACGTGGTTCCCTGATTCGTGACGACGGTCTTGCCGGCAAGATCCGCGAAGTCCTTGATGCCCGAATCCTTGCGCGTCAGCAGGCGAGTCGTCGCGACAAAGAATGTGTCGGAAAACGCGACCTGAGCCTGACGCGCTTTCAGGTTCGTGGTGACGCCGCATTCGAGATCGACCGTGCCGTTCTGCACCAACGCAATCCGGTTCTGCGATGTGACCGGGATGAACCGCACCTTGAGGTCAGGCTTCTTGATCTTCGCCTTCACCGCATCAATGACCCTGTTGCAGATGTCTTGCGAGAAACCGATGACCTCATTGTTGGCATCGACGTAGGAAAAAGGGACTGACGTCTCCCGATGCCCGATTGCAATCGTATTGGAGGCCTGGATCTTGCCCAAGGCCGTTTGCGCATCCTGTGCAAAGACGCCCATGGACACAGCGGCCATCACGGCGGCTGCGAGCAATGTGAACCGGTTCATGACGTTCCTCAGTCTTTCCATGGGTTATCAATGGCGCTTCGCAGCACCGATAACCATATGTTGCCATGTCAAAATAAATTACAACATATGTTAACTACTGGGGTTTGGAGTGTTGTCAGGCGATGACGCGAACCGGTTCGGTCCGCATGGCGGTGCATCTCGCGAGGCCGCTCATAGAAAAGGCAGCATCACACCGCTGCGCGCATGCATGCCTTAGGGTTTTAAATAGATTGATATGTATACGTAGTAATAGTTAACAAGCATCGACCGATTCTGTGGATAAGCAGTCAATCCTCCTTTGGATCAACGCTCTAGCGAACAGGTAAGTCGCGTACCAAATGTGGAGTGGACACTTGGCCGAAGGATAACTTCTGGCACTTTATGCACAGCACCCGGGTTATCAAGGTTTCGCCCACAGGACTTCACTGACTTATGCAGAAGTTATCCAGAGCTTTGCGCGCAGCAGGCGAAAGGCCGCAACAACATCGGCGCCGCGAAGTATCAGTTGAAGGACACGCGCCGCATTGGCGCGGGCACGGTCCCTTGGGTTGGAGTTGCCGGTTGAGCGCATCGGCACGCGTCACACAGTCTTTAGCATCCCGCCATCGACGAAATAAGTCGATCCCACGCTATAGCTCGCCCGCTCCGAGCAGAGGAAGACGATAAAGCTTGCCAGCTCCGCAGGCGTGGCGAAGCGGCGGATGGGCGCGTGTTCGTCGGCGACGTGTTGCAGATGCGCTTCCCAGTCACCGCCCGAATCGCGCGTCAGTTCCTTGGCCGTCTTGATCCAGTCGGGTGTCAGCACCAGCCCCGGATTGATCGTGTTGACGCGGATGTTGTCCTTGATCAGCTCGTTCGCCAGGTTCTTCGACAGCATCATCAACGCGGCTTTCGTCACGTTGTAAATGGGCTCGTAGCCGAGCGGCTGCGTCGCGCATATCGACGCGTTGTTCAGGATCGCGCCACCGCCACGGGCCTTCATCAACGGCACGAGACCGCGCGCGAGGCGCACGGCCGCCATCACGTGAAGGTCCCAATAGGATTGCCACTTCTCGTCGGGCGCGTCCATGATGGTCTCGTTGCTGCCCGTGCCTGCGTTGTTGAAGAGGATATCGGCGCCGCCGAAGTTCGTGCTCGCAGCAGCAACGATCTTGTCGACGCCTGCGGTGGTCGCCACGTCGCAAGCGACCGGCACCGCCGGTACACCGAACTCCCGCGCGATGCGCGCTGCAGCCTCCGTCAACCGCTCTTCCTGTCGCGCAGCGAGCAGCAGGTTCGCGCCTTCCGCCGCGAATGCCTCGGCTACGGCGAGCCCGATCCCGACGCTTGCGCCCGTCAATACGACAACCTTACCGCGCAGATTCAGATCCATTTTTATCGTCTCCCTTTTGGTTGCTTAAGCTCAGTCAGGTTTGCAGCGCGCTTCGGATTGCGGCGAGCCATAGTGCGACTGCATGCGCACCGGGATCGGTAAAACCCAGCGCGCGATCGCCGACGTAACTGGAACGTCCGAGCCGGGGTGTCATCGAGGCCGTCGATGCCGCGCCTGATGTCGCCGCATCGACGGCTGCTTTCAATGCTTCGTCCGTATCGATGCCATCTTTTGCAAGCGCGTCGTGTAGCGCAACGGCTGCCGGATGCAGTGCATCGACCATTGTTCGGTCACCGGGATGCGCGCCACCCAGCGCCGTCACGCCATCGACAGCCGCAGTGAACGCCACCGACCAATCCTTCGCAGCGGACTCGCCAGACTGTTCGATGACCGCTGCCGCCCGTAAGAGCATCACTGCGTAAAGCGGTCCCGATGTGCCACCGACCACGCGCCGGATCGTGGCGGACATGTTCCGCAGCACGGCGCCCGGCGTGTTCTCCGAGGGATAGGTATCGATTTCGCCACGGATGCTACGAGCCGCCCGCGACAGGCTGATGCCGAGATCGCCATCGCCCACGCGCTGATCCATCTCGGTCAGGACGGGTTCCGCTTCGAGAAGACATGCGCACACCGCTTCGATAACCCGTCGCAACGACGAGTCCCGCGAGAGCCGCGCGCCGCTGCTCGTAACTGGCGCGACAGGCGCGGGCTTAACGGTCGCCTCTGCGACCCGCCCGCTCAACGCAGGCCACGCGGCGGTCTGCGTCGCAGCGTCGAGCCATCCGAGCCGCTGATCGTCCACGCGCAATAACGTGAGTGAAATGCCCGCCATTTCAAGTGCGCTCAGGAATGTGCCCGACCACGCCCGCTCCACCTGAACGCGATGTTCGCGAAGGTATCGCAGCGCCGATCCGGCAACAATGCTCAGTTCACTCGACGGCGTGCCGCCCAGATTGTTCACGAGCATCGCGACGCGCTCATCGGGCTTCAATGCAAGATCATCGATGATCTTCGCAAGCAGGCGCCCGACAATTTGCTGTGCCGGCTCAAGCGCACCACGCTCCACGCCAGGCTCGCCGTGAATGCCGAGACCCCATTCGATTTCATCGTCGGCGAGTTGGAAACCCGGCTTGCCGGCGGCCGGTACCGTGCACGGCGTAAGGGCGACGCCCATGGTGCCAAGCGCCGCCGCCGCATCGCGCGCAATCTGCGCCACTTCGCTGAGTGGCCGCCCCTCGGCGGCAGCGGCGCCGGCGATCTTGTGCACGAACACGGTCCCGGCAAGACCGCGCCTGCCAGCGTGTTCGCCGTGTGCCGACAGGGCGACATCGTCGGCGACGATCACCATTTCCACCGCAATGCCCTCAGCCCGCGCGATCTCCGCAGCAAGGCCAAAATTGAAGCGGTCGCCCGTGTAGTTCTTGACGATCAGAAGCACGCCGGCGGGACCGGCTACGGCGCGGATTGCATCGAGGACGGCATCGGTCGAGGGCGAGGTGAAGACCTCGCCGGCTACCGCCGCGCTGAGCATGCCGCGACCCACGTAACCCCCGTGAGCGGGTTCATGCCCCGAGCCGCCGCCGGCGATCAGGGCCACTTCGCCGCGCGCTGCGGCGGCCTCGGCATCGGCTCGCACGATGATCGTGCTGCCTTGCAGCAACGACAAGCCGGGGTTGAGCGCGGCGAGTCCGTCGAGCATGTCGGGCACGACCGCGGAGACTTCGTTGATGAGTTTCTTCATGTCAGCCACCCTCCTTGGAAGCCGCCGGCCCTGCGCGGTTGGAGGACATGATAGATGGCCTGACTGCATCGCGCTTTCAGTCGAGATACTCGCTCGCGCGTTCCTGAAGCATGGGCCTGTGCAAGAATTCACCGCACGCTACTTGATGTGCAACTCCGGCAATGAATCCATGTCGATCACGGATATTCACTCGTACACTAAGGTGCTATATCGCCAAGACTCACAGACTGCAAATAACGGAGTACAAAATATGAAGTGGCTACTTGTATCGCTTGCGGCGTTGGTTGGATCCAGCGCATATGCGCAGAACGCTGAACCGAAGCAGGCCGGCAGTGCCAACTCATCGCCGCGGTTCACTCGCGATACCACGGAGGACATCAACGTCCAGATGGAAACCGATCACGAAACAGGTTGCCGCTATCTGATTGCAGAAGGCCAGGGCATCACACCACTTCTAAAGAGCAACGGCACACCCGACTGCAACGCGCCAAAACGCGGTCAGTAAAAAAACGTGCAGCCTTGCGTGGTCTTGATCGACCGCGCCGGCGGTAATGAGCCTGCGCGCGGCGAATCGCCGGGCCAGGCGTGGAAGCCGCGGCGAAAAGAGTGCTCTTGAAGTGTCTACTGGTTCCATCGGGCTTTCGCCAGACAATTTGCGCTCGGCGAGCCTTCAGCCGTACCTGGCGCCCAGGTGAGCGACCCATGGGTGTCAGGCCACAACCGAGTAATGTCGCGGGCTGGCGCTTTTGGCGTTCGTCGAACCTGACGGAGTGTCGGGATGTGTCGGCGGGACGACAGGTGCGGGGGCCAAATATTGCGCAAATTCCACCTCCGGCCGTCACGAGGATGCGACGCTTGGGAGCGCACTTGAATGCGATATATCACCAATCGTGAGAGTACCTGCATTGATCGTCGTCCCGTCGGAGTAACTATTACCGCTAGCGGCAGCCGGGCGGGGAGCCGGCTTTGACCAAGGTGTTGTTTAATTGCTCGACGTTTGTCTTTCCCAAGTGGTAGGCATCCCGTGGGCGCTCGGCCGGGCTGCGGTGATCTTGCCCGCCGACATATCCGTGGGCTGGTTTGCCTCGTCCTGCCGGGCGGGACAGCGCCCCGGTTTGGCCCCAAACCCGCCACCGCCCGTGAACGTCCAAGCGCCGCTGTTGGAGGCGCTGCAAACGACGCTCGCGCCCGTCGCCGGCCAAATCGAACTGCATGCTGTGTCGGCGGTTCCGGACAGCGCCTCCGATACAAAAACGGTGCGACAAATGCCGGCGTCCGGCACTTTTTTCATTGATAGGCGCTCTCAGGACCATCAATGACGGCTGGAAACAGATTTTTTCCTTTGTCTTATCGAATCTTTTATTTATTATCTGAGCTTCCGGATTGTGGGCGCCATGCGTCTCCGGACTGCGCACGTGACGGTTTTTGGAGCTTTGTTTTGGAAACATCGGGCAGAATCCAATTGCAGACTGTCATTTTCGCGTGGTAAAAGGAGTCTGCAACGCTTGGCCGATTGACGGCCGGTGGCGCTACCAAACGGAATTACGTCTCTTCTAGGAAAATCAGCAAATGGCAACAGGTATTGTGAAGTGGTTTAATGATGCGAAGGGTTTTGGCTTCATCACGCCGGACGGCGGTGGCGATGACCTCTTTGCGCATTTCTCTGAGATCCGCTCGGAAGGCTTCAAGACACTCCAGGAAAATCAGAAAGTAAGCTACGAAGCGAAGCAAGGCCCGAAGGGTCTGCAAGCGTCGAACATCCAGCCGCTGTAATTCGTTACAGCACGGCTTGATTGCATGAACCGAATGGCCCGCTTAGGCGGGCCATTCGTTTTTTGCGGCATCAATGTCACGATACAAGAACAGGCAAGAACAGGCAAGAACAGGCGAGGACAGGCAAGGACAGGCAAGGACAGGCAAGGACAGGCAAGGACAGGCCGTGGGCGCCATGAGCGTCCGTTGTCAGGGGATCGCGTGACCGCCGCCCCATTAGCCCCGTCTCGGCCCCATTAACCCGTCCAGCAGCCCCGCCTCAAGGAGCGTCGATCGCCAAGGGTGCCGGGGCAATCGCCTCGACCTTCTCGGGAAAGAGCCGCGGATATAACGCCCCCGCAATGCATGCGCCAATGATGGGCGCGACCCAGAAAAGCCAGAGCTGACCCAACGCGGCGCCACCTGCGAACAGTGCCGGTCCGGTCGAACGTGCGGGATTGACTGAGGTATTCGTCACAGGGATGGATATCAGGTGAATCAGCGTCAGGCAAAGCCCGATGGCTAGCGGCGCGAAACCGGAGATGGCGCGACCGTCGGTTGTGCCGAGAATGACCATCAGGAAGAAAAACGTCATCACGACTTCGCAGATCAGGGCGGCTGTCATCGAATATCCGCCGGGTGAACGCGCACCGTATCCATTCGATGCAAATCCGCTAGTCACTGCGTCGAATCCGGGCACGCCGGACGCAATCAGGTAGAGTGCGAATGCTCCAAGGGTCGCGCCCACGACCTGCGCAACAATATAAGGTGCCAGGTCGCGGACAGGAAAACGGCCTGCAACAGCGAGTCCCACGCTAACGGCCGGATTCAGGTGGCAACCCGATATATGTCCGAGTGCATAAGCCATGGTCAGGACGGTTAATCCGAACGCGAGCGCGACGCCTGCAAATCCAATTCCGACACCGGGAAATTTGGCTGCGAGAACGGCACTGCCACAACCGCCAAGTACTAGCCAAAACGTGCCAAACATTTCCGCAGCAAGACGTTGTTGTAATCGCATGATGTGCCTTCCAAGATTGGTTAACGGTTTCAATACGAAGTGGCCAGGCGCGCTAAGTGACAATTGCGCTTCACGAAAAGCTTCGCTTTTTTATGGTCGATCCTGTTTGCGTTTCTGCTTCGAGTTATGTGTCTGGCCGGCGTTTGCCGCAAGACTCACCCGCGCGCCCGGCATTCATGCGTTGCGATAGATACGAACGGCTTGCGTGTGGAAATGCTTGATGCAGTGCATCTACAGCATCGCTGTTTGCGTGATCGAAGCACACCCGGGGTGAGGTCGTTCGGACACGAATTCAGTGTAGGTCAAAGTTCTTAAAAATCGATGTCATCCAGCTTGCATTGCGCTACGTGCTTCACGATTCAAAGCAGCGGATCGGTTGCGGACTAGGTGTGCGCATCAATAGCTCCGAACGCTCCGGCGGTTCGCGTCATGCGTGAAATTGCGGCGCCCCCAACCACCCGATGGTCTTGGGGCAACACGCTCTATTGTTTAAGCAGTTGCCATTTACTATCCGCGCCGCCGTCCTTGCAAGCAGTCGGCGCCCAGGTTTGCGTCTGACCTTTTGCCTTGGCGACGATAGCAATCGTCCGGCAACTCCGGTCACCCTCCTTTCGTGTGTCAAGCGGCGTGACGGTGCCCTCTACATGAACCGGATTGCCGGTGCCGTCGTTGTTCCAGTCAAGCGCTTCGCCGTCCTGTTTCGAGTTCAGCGCCTTTTGCGCGGCACGGTTGAGTTGCTGCAGATCACGCTCTTTCATATAACTAATCGGCGTGTTCATCAGGAACCCAAGGTTGGCCGCGTAGGAGCCCCCGGCATAGCTTAGGAACACGCTGCAAACCGCTAACTGAAGCCAGCCGGAACGGCGGTACGAGAATGATCGAACGCGCATAAAGCCTCCTTAAAGTACGGACTGCCACCGGACTTGCCCGGCCGCTCAAACATGAAAGTCCGCCGCCATATCCTCGTCGGTCCGGGCGACCAGCCGGCCGTTTCGGACAGCTTGTGAAAACAGGTCGAAATCGCGTTCGACCTGATCCGCATAGTCCTTCGAATAGGCGACCAGCGCGTCGGCGAATTGAGTGCCCTGGCCCAGATAGGCGCTCATCTCGATAGCCTTGCCGCTCGCTTTTGCATGAGCGCGCGCAAGTATCCAGCCGCACAACCGGGCGTAACCTTCCAGCAAGTCCATATCGAATAATTCGATGTTCGCCGAGAGCTTCATGTCCCGCAGTTGCCGGAAATAGAAATGGCGTCCCGATGGCCCGGTCGCCCAGCCAAGGAAGATATCGCTGGCGGCTTGCATCACGCGCTGGCCACGCACTACACGTTCGCCGGCGTGGTCCAGCCGATCGGCATCAAAATGCTGTTCGATCACAGATGCCCGTGCCTCCTTGATCTGCAGGAACATGGGTTTTCCCAGTTCATCCATCATCAACAGAACCAGGCAACGAGTCCCGACGCTGCCGACGCCCACTACCTTGAAGGCCAGGTCCTGCGCAGTGAAATGTTTGAGAAGCGCCCGGCGGTCGTGGCTCAGCGTTTTCACGTACTCCGGAAACATGCCCTTGATCAACGCTTGCCAGTTCCCGAGCTTGACCCAGTCATCGCCGGCTTCGAATAGCGTGTTGGTGCCGTGCACGTGGAACATCCCTGGCGGCATGTCGCGAAGGGTCCAGGTGCAGGCCTCGGCATCAAATTCCGCCACCTTCTCAAGCATGCTGTCGTGCGTGCGGCTCGCGGCTTTTTCCATGCCCTTGCGCAACGCGCGCCTGCGCTCCGGCGTCACGGCAATCTCGAGCATCCGGTCGAAAGTAACGCGCTCGTACCAAAGCTCCAGGGCGCTGTATTGTGCGTACTCCTGCATGCGCACCTGGTACTGCGTCACGAGCGATTGGACCAGACTCTCGCCGGTCAGGCGGCTTAAGCGCATGTGCCGCGCGGCCACCATGAAGCTTGCAGCCAGCCGCTTGATATCCCATTCCCACGGGCCGAGCGCGACTTCATCGAAATCGTTGAGGTCGAACACGAGCTGGCGTTCCGGCGTCGCGAATCCGCCAAAGTTCATCAGATGCGCGTCGCCGCAGATGGGCATCACCAGGCCCGTATTCGATATCTTGCCAAGGTCGTTGGCCTGCAGGATCGCGCTCCCCCTGAAGAACGTAAAAGGCGACGCCATCATCCGCCCGTATCTGAGCGGGATCAGCCGTTCTACACGGCCCTTGCTGTTTTGCTCGAGCAACTCGATCGGGTCGCGCTCGATCGTTCCAATCCGGGCGTGCGCGGAACGGGCCATGCGCTCGCGGTACGCTTTGCCCGCAGCCATACGCGACGCCGTCTTGTTTTCAGTCGCCATCTACGCTCCTTTATGTCTCGCACCGGGCACGCGACGTCTTGCGCGAGCGGCCGGTCCGAATCACGACTTCTGTTGCTGTCGGCTTCTTACTTTATTGGAGCGCCGTTGCGTGTCACCAGTACGGCAGTCGCTTCAATAAATTCGGCATGTACGCTGTCGCCGGTCTTTATTCCCTTTAACGAAACGTCGGGTCCCGCCTGCAGCGTTTCAGTTTTATTCGGGCCACGAATCGTGATGGTCCGCTTCGCCTGATCGATCTTCTGAACCGTCGCCAGCACGCGAACCCGACGTGCGGTCGCCGTCGCTCCGCCGGATGCGGGGATGGTCGCGGTCTCGTCGACCCGCTCGCGAATACCGTTCGACGCCACCTTGGTGGCGCGGATCAGCACGGCGTTCTCGTACTTGATATGGACGATATCGCCGATCTGCAACTTGCCGACGTCACCGACTTCCGGATTCACGGCAATATCAACGATTCGTCCGCTCTTCCCCTGCAACGCGACGCTATTGGACGCAGTGTCGATGCCGACCACACGTGCCTGGACTTCCGCGGTGGCGGCGCCTCCCACTCCGCCCGGAGCGGCGCCCGAGGCTGCATCTTGCGAAAACGCCGGCGCGGTAAACAGGGCGGAAACAACCATTGCTGCCTTGAGTGTGTTGATGCTGAAAATCCGCCATGGGTGTTTGCGAGTCATTATGGAATCCTCTCATTCGTTTCGATGTCGATGGTTACGGATGACGGCGAGCCGCCTGGGTGATGAAGCCTATGTTTACCTTCGCGACTTGGACAGCAAGTGGCCTAGTCCAAGATTGGTCGCGATCTGCCAGATGTACACGCGGGAGTAACGGACGCCGTATCGCGACTCAATCAGCGCCCGCAGCCGCGCGTTGGTCCACGCCTCGCTGTCGAAGCCATGATCCCTGGCCGAGCCCTGAAGCGCCGCGGATATCCACTCAAGCGCTCGCTGATCCAGTACGGAAGAACGTCCCCCCACGCCCAACTGTTTCAGCGCGTCCAGGCCGCCGGCGTCGATCAGCGCCTTGTAGCGCCTTACCGTCGCCATCGACAAATGAAGCTGCGCGGCAACGTCATCCACCGACGCACCGTCGAGCAGCATCTGTCCCGCCGTCATTCGGCGTACGACGCTGGGAAGGTTCTCGGGCTGAGAAAGCATCTGTGCACTCGTCCTTGTGTCATCAGGAATGCACGGCAGTCCGTCGCCGTTCGTTTTTCAACTCCGGCTCGCCAGGAACGGCCGAAATTCTGTTTTGAAACACTTCGGCACTGCGTTTCTATTTCTGAAAATATATGAATGTCCGCAAACATCGCAGGGTCAATAATTATTAAGTCAGTTAATTGCACTGTTCCCGATGCGGGTGGAATAGAGCCCCCGAAGCTGATTTCTTAACCAATATCTGTTTTCTCAGGATTTGGGGCCGATTGCATGTAAAATTTCCTGCTTGCAATTTAGTCAAATTTTGCCTAAGGCTCATTTGGATTAAGGCTGCTGTTACTAACGTTTGCTAACGTTATTTTGAAACGTATCGGGTGATTGAATTGGGCTCGGTCAGTTACAAAATAATATTGGCAAACGCTAAAACGTTTGCTAGCATCCGTAACAAATGTAATCCTGCTTATGCACCGCGCAAGGCAGACCCGCACGGGACACACGTGCCCTGTTATGTCTCTGAGAGGACTAACGTATGGCTATTTCTCGTTCCACGCAGTTCGTTTAACTCATATCGTCCTTCCGTCCATATCGCGGAAAACCGATTTATAGAATCATCGAAAGCCTTTTGCCGCTGAGCCGGCAAGGGTCGCGCTCGTGTGCCCGAAAAGCGTTATTTGATTAACGCCGAAGGGATTTCTGCGCCTTGTGAAATCAACGTTGAGAAAATTAATGAAGCACCGGCGGCTGTTCGTTCGAATATCGCTCTCAGGCTTGATTATTACGGCCTGGGGAAATCTGGCGTTCGCGCAAAGCGCCGCGGACGAGGCTAATAAAAGCAATAATCCGCTGAATTTGGCAGCTTCATTTAATATTCAAAATTACTACACGCCCAGTGTATTTGGTGCGAGTTCGCATACCAATGATCTATTGCTGCGCCCAACCATTCCAATCGGGCCAAACGCTCTGATCGGCGTGCCGCAGATCTTCCGCGCAACCGTGCCTGTCAGCACCCGTCCCGATCCCAGTGGCGGATACAACACGGGATTGGGCGATATCAACCTGTTCGATATTTTCCTGCTCTCCCAGGAGGGCATGCAGATTGGTGTCGGACCGCTGATCACCATGCCGAGCGCTACCGACCCAAGCCTCGGGACAGGTAAGTGGCAAGCCGGTCTTGCGGCAGTCGCGGTCAGTGCGACGAAGGAGCGGCTGTTGGGCGCGCTGGTCCAGTGGCAACACTCGTTTGCCGGGCAGGATAGCCGCCCGGCCGTGCAGTCGCTGACCGCCCAGCCTTTCGGCATTTTCAACTTGCCCGGGGGATGGTATGTGCGCTCGACCGGCACCTGGACCTTCGACCTGCAGCAAGGAAGCTATTACATCCCAGTCGGACTGGGCGGCGGCAAGGCATGGAAAAGCGGCTCAACCATCTACAACGCGTATATAGAGCCGCAGTACTCGGTGGCTCATTCAGGGCGGGGCGTTCCGCAATTCACGATCTTTGCAGGTTTGAATATGACCTTCGGCAAATAACGGACGGCGCTTCCATGAAACGCCGGTGTTGAATGGAACGTGGCAACTTGTGAAACAAAGAAAGCCGGAGCGGGTTGACATCGGATCGGGTGGAGTTAGTGAAAAGGTAAGTTTTACTAATCGATATTGAGGTTGGTATGAAAACAATTTTCTTGACAGCGGCACTTGCCATGGCAAGCAGCGCTGCGTTTGCGGCCAAACCCGCGGTGTATCCGGCGCATGGGCAAAGCCCGAGCAAGCAATCGCAGGACGACGGCGCCTGCTACGCCTGGGCCAAGCAAAACACGGGCATCGATCCGGCGGTCGTCGCGGGCACTCCGCCACCGCCGCAGGGACCTACGGGCGCGCGGGTGGGCGGGGCGGCCCGCGGCGCGGCGGCCGGTGCGCTCATTGGCGACGTGAACCACAACGATCCGGGACACGGTGCGGCGGTCGGCGCAACGGCCGGGGCAGTAGCGGGCGGTGTACGTAGCCGTCGGCAGCACGCGGCCCAGGCACAGAACGCACAAGCGAACCAGCAAGCCGAGATGAACACGTATTGGCGTGCCTACGGCGCATGCATGCAAGGGCGTGGTTACACCGTCCAGTAGTTGATTGCGAAAACATTTAGCGAGGGAATCAGGATGGACACGTACAACAAGCGGGCAGGTGCGCGCAAAAGCTGGCAACGGGAGCTGACCGCGTTCGCGTTCGCCACTGTTGTGCTCGGCATTCCAACTGCCGGCCGCGCGACTGAAAGTGGTCTTGGCCGCCCGATAACAGGCATGCAGATCGCGCCTTACATGGGGATTGTGCCGCCCACTTCGGACTGGATCTTTTCTGTTTCGACGATCTATTACGAAGGATCGCTCGGCAAAACCAAGACGATTCCAATCGCCGGGACGGTGTCTGCCGGCCTCAACTATCACATCGAGTACACCATCCTGAATGCCGTAAAGACATGGGGCATCACCGCTGGCGGATGGAATTTCGCGTCGTCGTTTGGCGTGCCGTTTCAATACACGTCGATCTCCTCGTTCAACGGCCGGCTGCCCAACGACAGCGGCACTCAGTTCACCGACATCTTCTTCACGCCCGTGGTGGCCGGCTATCACCTGACGAAGACTGACCATATTGCACTGAGCGTCCAGATGTATGCGCCCACCGGTGCATATAACGTGAACCGCCTGGCAAACCCGGGGCTGAACACGTGGACGTTCATCCCGACCGTTGCGTACACGAAACTTCTGCCCGAGCACAACATCGAGCTGTCAGCGAACTACGGCGTTGAGTTCTATACGGCCAACAACGAGACGCACTATCACAACGCACCGCTCAGCGTGCTCGACCTGCTCGCGCTCAAGCGCTTCACCGGAGGATGGGGTGTTGGTGTGGTCGGCGGCTGGATTCAGCAGCTCGGCGAAGACACCGGCGGCCTTGCCGAGTTAACCGGCGGCACCGCCGGCCACGCTCTCGGGATCGGCCCGATGGCGACCTGGTCGGGGAAGCTGAGCAGCACACCTGTGTCGGCATCGTTGCGATGGGTCAATGAATTTGCAGCGCGTGATCGCCCGAAGGGAAACGCGGTCGAACTTTCAATCAGCGCCACTTTTCAATAAGGGGGCGACGTGCAACGACACTTTCATCGACTAATACGCGGTGTGCTTATCGCGTTGGGCATCAGCGTGGTCAATGCATTCGCGCAAACAAGCCCCAAGCCTGCGAGCGCTGCAGGAGGCACACCGGCGGCCGTCGCGCAACCCGAACGCCAGAAGCAGGCTATCGATGCGTTGTTGTCCATGGGACGCTATTTGCGCTCGCTGAGCCGCTTCGAAGTGAGCGCAACATCTGCGACCGATGCCGTTCTCGACAGCGGACAGACCGTCGCGTTTCTTCATGAAACAGATTTGAAGGTGGAGCGGCCGAATCGCATGCGAGCGGACATCGCCGGAAACCGTGGTTCGAAAGGGCTGATCTACGACGGCAGGACATTCACCATCTTCAATACGTCGGCGGGTTACTACTCAAAGAACCCCGCACCGGCCACGATCGATCTGCTGGTCCGGGAGTTATCGACGACATACAACATCGATACCCCCCTTGCGGATTTGTTTTACTGGGGCAACGGCAAGGTGGATGACGTCACGTTGACGTCCGCGCTTTTCATCGGACTGGAGCGCGTGGACACGCGCTGGTGCAATCACTACGCGTATCAGCAGAAAGGCGCTGACTGGGAGCTCTGGATCCAGAGCGGAACACGGCAGTTGCCGTGTCGCATGGAGATCATCGATACAACTCAGGACTCGCGTCCACGACACGTCGTGACCTATCACTGGACACTCAATCCGGAGTTTTCCGCGTCGACCTTTACTTTCCGGCCTGCGGCGAATGCGAAAGCCATCGAGCTGAAGCCTGCTACGCGTACGCCGTACGAGGAGAGCGAATGATGTCACGCACAAAACAACTTGCGGCCGCCGGTATTGCCGGGGTCTTTCTTGCGACGTCGTTGAGTGTCCACGCGTTTGGTTTCCGCGGAGGCGCGCGCACGAGTGTTCACGCGCCGCCAGGGGGCGGTTTTCATGGCGGTGGAGGGGGGGGCGGCGGTGGCGGTTTCCACCCCGGCGGTCCAGGCGGTGGCCAACAGATGGGGGCGCATCCGGGCGGTGGCGTGGGCCAAAGCAGCAACGGAGGCGGCGGAGGTCATAGCGGCGGCGGCGGTGGACACAGCGGTGGTGGCAGCAACGGCGGTGGACACAGCGGTGGTGGCAGCAACGGTGGCGGCGATCACAACGGTGGTGGTAGCAACGGCGGAGGCGGTCACAACGGCGGCGGTGGGGACGACCACCACGACGATGGCCACCACGATGACGGCCATCACGACGACGACCATCACGACGACGACCATCACGACGACGGCCATCACGACGACGGCCATCACGACGACGACCATCACGATGACGATCATCACCACCACGATGACTACTATCACGATGACGGCTGGTATGCGAACCCGGTGGCAGTCGGCGTCGCAGTTGGCGTGACGACGGCGGTGGTGGTTGGCGCGACGGTTGCATCGTTGCCGCCGAGCTGCTCGAGCATCGTCGTGAACGGCATTGCATACCAGCATTGCGGGCCGAACTGGTATCAGCCGCAATACGTTGGAACTCAGGTTCAGTACATCGTTGTTACGGCGCCCAGATGACGTGCGTCGATAGCTCAGCCGGTACGTTCGGTCGTTGATGCCGGTTGGGCTAGTGTCCTGAGTTGGAAGTTCATGGAATTTATTGATCATTGCGTTGTCCGTCGTATAGTTGGTTCGATACGGCGGAGGCGCGATGAGAGGTCGACCGAAAGCGGAGTTGGTGTTGAGTGAATCGGAACGTGAGCAGTTGCAGGCCTGGTCGCGTCGGCGCAAGACAGCTCAGGCGCTCGCCTTGCGCTCGCGCATCGTTCTGAGTTGCGCCAGTGGCACCACCAACAGAGTCGTAGCCGAGGTGCTTGGCGTGACACCGCAGACGGTAACGAAATGGCGTGCGCGCTTTCTCAACCAGCGACTTGATGGGCTGCTCGATGCACCCCGACCCGGTGCGCCACGCACCATTGATGATGCTCGGGTCGATGCACTCATTGCCAAGACACTGGAAGAACAACCGACCAAAGCGACACATTGGAGCACGCGCACCATGGCGCGTGAAAGTGGTCTGTCGCAGACGGCGGTGAGTCGGATCTGGCGTGCGTTTGGCCTGCAGCCTCATCGTCAGGAAACCTTCAAACTGTCGACTGATCCGCAGTTCGTTGCCAAGACGCGTGACATCGTCGGTTTGTATCTCGATCCGCCGACCAAGGCCATGGTGTTGTGTGTGGACGAGAAGAGCCAGATTCAAGCACTGGACCGGACTCAACCGATTCTGCCGTTGGCCCCCGGCATAGCCGAGCGCCGTACGCACGATTACGAACGCCATGGCACCACGACGCTGTTCGCGGCCCTGGATATAGCTACGGGAGAAGTCATCGGCCAATTGCATCGGCGTCATCGCGGCACTGAGTTCCTGAAGTTCCTGCGTACGATCGAAGCCAACGTTCCCCCTCAATTGGACGTGCATCTGGTGATGGACAACTACGGGACTCACAAGACACCGACCGTGCGCGCCTGGTTCGCTCGTCATCCGCGTTTTCATATCCATTTCACTCCAACATCGGCTTCTTGGCTTAATCAAGTGGAGCGCTGGTTTGCCACGTTGACTGAAAAACAAATCCGGCGTGGCACCCATCGTTCAACACGCCAGTTGGAAGACGCGATTCGCCACTATCTCGACATCTACAACGCTGAGCCGCAGCCCTTCATGTGGACAAAATCTGCTGACGACATCATGGCAAGCATCGAACGATTTTGTCTGCGAATCTCTAACTCAGGACACTAGCCTCTTTCAAGGCAGACATCTTGAGCGGCGGGAAGGGTCATTCCTGATCATGCGTAGTGCGAATTTTTACATCGTCAATACGCTGACCAGTTCGATCAAGCCTAATCGCAGGACGCTTGCACGACGGGTGCTTTTCGAATTGGCGATATTGGCAATAGCAGGGGGATATCGCTAGAAATACGCGGTTGAACCCAATCGCCCCTGACAGCTCTTTGAATTTCTCCGCAGCAAAAGCGGGTTGAAACAAGATGGCGTGATCGCGGACCAGGAGACACGCGTCGATTTCTTACCTCAATCGCACGGGCCGGACCGGAACGCAATTTTCGTTCGGGCCGGTGGTGCGTCACGATGAATGTTGTTCAACCGGAGACTTGTATGGACCCGAATCCGTTGCCCCTTGTCATCCGAGCACTTGAACGGGCCGCGCTGCAAAGTACGGTATTACCGTACAAACGTTTTCATGTCCTGTTTGAGCGCACGGTTCCTCTGACCCGGCGATATGAGGTACTCGATGCCGCTCTGCGGGAACTCAACGATGGGCCTGATATCGACTATGGTGTGCTGCTTGCATGCGACAACGGCCTGCCCGGGCCGGATTTTTTCCGGCGCTACCAGAAGTATCGGTGGGACAAGTACGTTGCTGCGATGGGCGACCCCCGGTTCAAGAGCGCGACCTTGAAAGGCAAGCGCGAACTGGTTGCGGCCGAGCGTGCGAACGTCCATTTGCATGCATTGCGCGCGCGTCATCAGGAGCGTGACCGGGAGTGCGCATGACCAGCATCCATTCGATGCATTCGTGAGGAAGCCGATCACTTCTCCCCCGGCGTGTTGTATTGGAGCATCAGGGCGCGTAACTGCGATCCCATAAGAGCGAAGGTGAGCGGGCTCGCACAGTAGTTCTCGCGGCCGGGGCGAGCGCAAGCGCGCCGCCCCGGCTGACACCTGCATGCGGAGGTGTTCAGGGTCTGCGTCATTGCGGAAACCCTTGCAATCAAGCTAACCACCCGCACCAACAAACCATCGGTAGTACGGATTGTTTTCATCGTCGCGCATGACCCGGCGGATATTCACCTGCCACGCATCGCGATCGCCGCGATAAGCTGCCAGCCCCGCATCGTAGAAGGCCTGCAATGCGCCGCGTTCAGTTTGCATGGCTTCGAGGAAAGCGTTGTCCGCTCCTCGTAGCAGGGGCTCGCTGCGCAAGGCCAGCAACTGGGTCAATACTTTGGGGAAGTCGGCACTGCGTACCCAGGCAGCGTATTCAATCCCCGGCCGGTTGTCAGTCACCGGTTGCGCATCGGCGGCGTAGTACTCGAGGCCGGCGCGATCCGTTATCCATGTGGCAAGCAACGCGGCGGGGGACGCAATCCCCACCTCGCGCAGCGCTGCAGCAACACCCGGTTGTGCGAAGCGTTGGCTAATGCGCGGCACGTCGAGTTCGATCGGTTCCATTGAACCGACCAGCATCATTTCGTGAAGTTCGGTGGTCCACATCGTCGCGTAGGGAAACACTTGTACGAAGCTCTTGATCAACGCACGCGTGTCCTCCTCGTTTTGCGTGGGCAGGGGCAACCATTGTGCGACGAGGCCACCCGCTTGCAGACGCGACGCCGCCAGCCGATAAAAATCCGACGAGTACAAGTTGACGACACCCGAAGCAGAAGGCGGCGGCGGTTCCAGCGTGATCAGGTCGTAGCGCTGCGGGTTGCGCAGCAGTTCGAGCCGCCCGTCGTGCAACCGGATCTCCATGCGCGGGTCCGTGCTCACGCCAAAGTTACCCTTGAATTGCGGTACCGCCCGCACGACAGCCGGAAGCAATTCGGCAACAACGCGATGTTCGAGGCCGGGATAAGGCAGCAACGCCCCTCCTGTGATGCCGGTCCCCAAGCCGATCACGAGCGCCGAACGTGGCGTGTCGCGATGAATGATCAGCGGCAGCATGGCTTGCAGGCGCATGTAGCGCAGCGACGTCATGGCGTCGCCGGAATTGGAGACGCCCTGAATGTATAGGCGCCTAAAGCGATTCTCGCCGGACCTTTGCGTAACGACCGCAACGGTCCCCCCTTCGCTTTCCGCATAGAAGGTCAGGTCGCCGCCGCGGGCTTGGGTGAGCATGGTGGCGAGCCGGTCCGATGGCGTGAATACGGTGGCGCATAGTGCGCATGCGGCAAGGGCAAGCACGCTCCCGCGCGCGAATAGTCGGGTGCCGGAACCGCGAAAGACAGCGATTAGTCCCACTACGCTCGCCGCCAGGGCCAGTGCCGCAAGCGCATGAACGATGCCCAGCTTCGGCACCAGGACGAAGCCGGCGAGCATCGTGCCGACTATGCCACCCGCTGTGTTCATCGCGATGACGATGCCGACGTCGCGTCCTACGCGGCTGCTGTTCACGCAAAGGCGCATTGCGAAAGGGAACGCGGCGCCCAGCAGCAGGGTCGGCACGAAGACGATACACAGACCTGCAAGCGCGAAGCGCGCGCACATGGAGGCGAACATGTTGCCCGTTGCAGCGAAGGCCGCGCTGGCTACCTGTGCCTGTCCTTGTAACAACCAGTCGCCGAGGAAGGTAATCTCCAGCATTGCGACCAGACCAGCCGCTGCTATTAGCAGCGCGAACGTTCCCCACGGATCACGTGCACGGTCGACATGACGCGACACCAGGGCGCTGCCGAGCACGAGACCGCACAAGTAGGTGGCCAGCACGATGGAGAAGGCGAAGCTGCGGGTGCTGATGAACTGGACGATGGCTTGTGACCACACGACCTCGTATCCCAGTGCGATGCCGCCAGCCAGCGCATATAGCACGATGGCGAGCCGGGCGCGACCCGCAGTTGCGGGAGGAGGAGAGGCTGCAACCAGAACTGGCGCATGCACGCGACGGCCGAGAATCAACGCGACTAACGCAGCAGCGACATTCAGCGCAGCGGCTGCAAGGGCACTCCCCAACACGCCGAGCGCAGGAATCAGGACGAACGGGACGACCAACGTTCCGGCGATTGCGCCCGCTGTATTGGCGGCATACAAGCGACCGCCTGCACGGCCGATATGCATGGCTGACGGCGCCACTGCCCGCATCAGGACCGGCAGTGTACCGCCCATCAGGACAGCGGGAACGCCGACAAGCGCAAAGGGCAGTAGCCAGGCCAGCGGGCCGACATGATCTTGCAGTGCCGCGAACGGCTGCGCTGAGTGTGCGAGGCCGAGCGTTGCGCCAACGGCCAGTATCGACACCCCGATTTCCAGGCTTGCATAGACGCGCAGCGGATAGTGCTGGCGATCGGCGAGCCGGCCGAACACCCATCCGCCCAACGCGAGACCCGCAAAAAAGGCGCTGACGCCGGTGGTCACCGCCAGTACCTCGGCACCGACCACGAGTGTGAGTTGCTTGATCCAGAGGACCTGATAGATCAGCGATGCCGCGCCGGATACAAACAGAAGCAGTGCGGCCCAAGCGGCGTGCAAGCCCGGGACATCGGCCGTGACCGCTTGCGTGCGCTCGCGCGTGGGGATCTCACGTTGCGCGCGCTCGCGTTTGTCGCGATGCGTTGCTTTGGCACGGGCAGCGAGCGTCTGGGTCATTGGCTTCTTCATAAAAGGAGCCGCGTCCTCCGGTTGTAAAACCGAAGGACGCGGCATGGCGACGGCTTACTCCAGCCCGCGCTTCTTGAACGACTCGTCGATCTTCTTGTCGACTTGCCGTCGAACTGCATCGACGCTAAAGCTCGCCGGTCTCTGACTTGGCGGATAAGCGACGAAGGTCTGAAGGAAGGTCGATGCCTTCAGTGTCGCGATGCCCGTCAGGTAAGCGTTCTTCACCAACCAGTCGTTGTATTGATCCGACGTGACGTCCGCGCGCTCGTAAGGGTCCATGCGCAAGTTGAAAATCTTGGGCAAGCGCAAGCACGTAAAGGGGTTCTGCCAGATATTCAGGTTGCCCGGTGCGCGCTGCTCGCAGAACACCGCCTTCCACGCCATGCCATCCTGATCCCATCGCATCGCAACCAGCTGCCCGTCGTCATCGAAGTAATAGAACTCCGTGCGTGCACTCTTGGGCGCCTTGCCCGTCAGATACGGTAGCTGGTTGTAGCCGTCGAGATGATCCTTGAAGCTCGTGCCGCCGGCTTTCGGCGCCCATCCCTTGAGCAGCCGGTCCTTCACGCCGCCGTCACCCGCTGCCGCGAGCAGCGTCGGGAACCAGTCAAGCCCGGAGAACAGTTCATTCGACACCTCACCCGGCTTGATCACGCCCGGCCAGCGCACCATGGCGGGAACACGGAACGCACCCTCCCAGTTGGAGTCCTTCTCGCTGCGGAACGGCGTCATGGCCGCGTCCGGCCAGGAGAACATGTTCGGCCCATTGTCGGTCGTATAGATCACGATGGTGTTCTTCTCGATCTTCAGGTCATCGAGCAGCTTGAGCAACTTGCCGACATCCTGATCGTGCTCCCACATCCCGTCCGCGTATTCATTTCCGGGCATGCCGCTCTTACCTTTGAACTCGGGCCTCACGTGCGTGAACACGTGCATGCGCGTGAAGTTCATCCACACGAAGAACGGGGTGCCGGCCTTGGCTTGCTTGGTGATGAAGTCGGCTGCCTTCGCGCCCGTTTCATCGTCGATGGTTTCCATCCGCTTCTCGTTAAGCGGACCGGTATCTTCCACCTTGCCGTCAGCGGTGCTGTGAATCACGCCGCGTGGCGAAAAGTTCTTCACGTACGGGTCATTCTTGTCTTGCGGCCAATACGGACGATCGGGCTCTTCCTCTGCGTTCAGGTGATAGAGGTTGCCGTAGAACTCGTCGAAACCGTGATTGGTTGGCAGGTATTCGTTCTTGTCGCCAAGGTGATTCTTGCCGAACTGGCCGGTTGCATAACCAAGGGGCTTGAGCGCTTGCGCAATGGTGATGTCGCCTTTTTGCAGACCGACCGGCGCACCGGGTGCACCGACCTTGGACAGCCCCGTGCGCAGCGGCACCTGGCCGGTGATGAACGACGAACGTCCTGCAGTACAGCTATTTTCCGCGTAGTAGTCCGTGAACATCATCCCTTCTGCCGCAATCCGGTCGATGTTCGGCGTCTTGTAACCCATCAGACCGTGCGTATAAGCACTGACATTCGACTGGCCGATGTCGTCGCCGAAAATCACAAGGATGTTCGGCTTGGTGCCATTTTGATTGGCGGGTTTGGCTGCACTCGTTGCTGCGGGCGTAGCCGGTTTGACTGCACCTTGCGTTTGAGCCGGTGCATTGGTCGGCGGGATGACCAAAGCGCAAATCACAGCAAGGGCTATAAGCGAGGCCCCCGCTGCATAGCGCCCTTTCTTGAACATAGGTCTCATCGTGTTGCTCCAATGACGTTGATTCCAGTCTCCGTGCCACCTTGTCCGGGCAGCGCGGATTGGCTTCTCTCGACTTGCAGGTACATTGCGAATCGATATTTCTCTGGCGCTGCTTGTTTGCCGTTCAGGGCTTCGATCCGGGATAGATCGTTTGCCAGTCATCCTTCATGCTCACTACGGTCCATCCTTGTGCTACGGCTTCGTCCCAGGCTTGGTCCAGCTTGCCTATCTTCGTTTGACGGTCGTACGCGAACTCACGCACCGCGTCGTCGTGATGGACCAATAGCGCGAGATGCGGACGATTGCCCGAGGCCGTGTACTCAAGCATTTGCAAATCGCCGTCTGAATTACCGAACGCGAGAATCGGCTTGCGGCCGATGTTTCGATAGATGCCGACGGGCTTGCCCGGACCGTCATCGACGAAATCGATCTTCGGCAAGCGCGTGAGCGTTGGCTGACCGTTGCGCACTTCGTACTGGACAACCTGGCTGGAACCGACCACCTGCTCGGGCGGAATGCCATAGACCTTCTCGGCCCACGGACGCATGAATTCGATCGTGCCCCCTGAAACGATGAACGTCTTGAACCCGTTCGCGCGCAGATACGCGAGCAGTTCCAGTTGCGGCTGATACACAAGCTCGGTGTACGGTCGTTTGAATTTGGGGTGTTGCGCTGTCGCCAGCCAGTCGCGGATGGTCTTGTCATATTCGTCGACGGTCATGCCGCTGTTCGCAACGGCCATCAGTTGCAGCAATTCCTTTTCGTGGTTCGCGAGAGCGGGATAGTCGTGGGCGACAAGCGCCTTGAAGGCAGGGTTGCTCTTCCATTCTGGATGACTCGGCGCCGCAGTCTTGACTTGATCGAGCATGAAGAGGATCTGGAAATACAGGGGCTGCTCGCTCCACAATGTGCCGTCGTTGTCGAAGACGGCGATACGCTCAGCGGGCGTGACGTAGCTCGGCGATCCTTCGCGAGTGACGTCGGCGACGAACTTCGTGATCATCTGCTTCGCGGTCCCGTCACGCCAGGACGGCAAGACGTTGGCCGTACTCGGTGTCACCGGTTGCACGGCGCTCGTGCTTCCCGCGCCGGCACAGCCTGCAAGCGATAGGACGACCAACGCGCTGCCCAGGAGAGCGGAGGCGCGACATAACCAGTCGCGTCGGCAGTAAAGCTGCATCAGGACTCCTTGTATGTAACGCCATTCAATGATCGAAGCGGGTGGGCCGAATGCAGGCTTATTTGGCCGATACATCGGCGCCTGCCAGCTGCTGCCGCTGGCGTGTGTCTGCCCATGTGCTCTCGTCCATCACGAGCCTGAAGCCAAGATGCGACATGCTGTTATAGGGATCGGTACCGCGCCGCGCGCTTGGCCGGTAGCTCAGGCAGTAAGTCTCGTTGCAGAGAAATGAGCCGCCGCGTGTCACACGCTTGGGCGCCTGCACGGGTACGCCCGCGCTTGCATCCGCCGGGTCCCAGGAGTCCGCCGGGCCCGCGGGGTTGTCGATGACGCCACCCGTGGAAGCCTCGCGTCTGAACTGATCCGCTCGATACCAGTCGGCGACCCACTGCCACGCGTTACCCGTCATATCCGATAGTCCGTAACCGTTGGCCGGGAACGTTCCGACCGGACTGGTGCCGAGCGCCCCGCCGGCCTTCGGGTTCACAACTGGAAACGACTGGGGCTGCTGGCCTTGCCAGACGTTGGCCATCTGCTTGCCGCTCGGCGCGAACTGGTTACCCCATGCATAGGTGGTTTGATCGAGACCGCCTCGTGCCGCAAATTCCCATTCCGCTTCGGTCGGCAGCCGCTTGCCCGCCCACTTTGCGTACGCCTGCGCGTCTTCATAGGAGACCTGCACAACAGGGTGGTCGTCCTTGCCTGTTATGTTGCTGTCCGGACCAGTAGGGTGGCGCCAATCCGCGCCGGGTACGTAACGCCACCAGCGTGAATAGTCTTCCAGCGGGACCGGCTGCGTCGTGCCTACAAAAACCATGGCGCCGGCCACCATCGCGCTGTCGGGCGGTTGCGGCGTGCCAGGCGGAAGCTGCACTTTGAGCGACTCCCAGTCCGGTTTCTTCTCCGCTGTCGTGACGTACCCGGTGGCTGCCACGAACCTGGCGAATTCAGCGTTGGTAACGTGGTGACGATCCATCCAGAAACCGTGCACGCGGACCTTGTGCGCCGGGCGCTCATTGGCCTGCGCCTGTTTGGAGTCGCTTCCCATTTCAAACTGTCCGGCCGGTACCCAGGCCATGTCGAGCGGACCCCGCGTGCCATCGCCGTAGACGATCTGCTGATGCGGCGCGGCACGTGACGTAACCGCCCAGCTCACCGCCGCACCGACAGCAGCCGGCAGGATCACCAGCAGCGCGCCCCAAAGCAGCAATTTGCTATACCGCTTCGAACCAGTTTTCGATCCGGTGGACGCGCTGGCGCTCGGTGGGGCTTCATCCGCTTTGCGGGAGATACGCTTTTGTACGCTCATGGCCTGTTACCTCACGCCGATCATGGCGTCGTGCATGGATTCCCGGCATATTCATTTCTCGCTGCGCGAGATAAAATAAGTATGACTAAACAATACCTGGACGGGCACGCAATTGAATCTGTCGTTCTTCCAATGATCCGACCGATAGCGTCCCAAGCCTTGTCGATAACCCTGCAAACTCGAATGGACGCGATGCAAACAGTGATCCCGCGGCGCGTTTTTTCACGCCGCATTGCGGCTTACAGTGTGTAAATTAGTCTTCGTTAGTAGCCACCAATCTCATATTTGTTTAAAGCAGGCAACAACTTTTCTACGACTTGTTCATGATTTTTTAAGCGGTACTGAATCTTTGACGAACGGCGTTGCGTGCTTTAACGTCTGCGCGAAGGTCTCAGTGAAATAGCGTTAGTGCCCGGGTATCCAATAATGAAACGATTAACGGATCGATAGCCATGCGCGAAACTATCCTGCGCTTCGAAGCCAGCGTGGATGAAGCCATAGTCGGGCAGGAGGCCGTCGTCCGGCAGGTGCTGATCGCGCTTTTGGCGGACGGTCATGTGCTGCTCGAAAGCCTGCCGGGGCTCGCCAAGACACGCACCGTCAAAGCCATTGCGACGCGGCTGGCGGCAACCATGAGCCGAATCCAGTTCACGCCTGATCTGCTGCCGTCCGATATCACGGGTGCAGAGACGCTGCTCCAATCGGGAACGGAACGAACGCTGACATTTCAGCCGGGCCCCATTTTCGGCAACCTGATCCTCGCGGATGAGATTAATCGCGCACCCGCGAAGGTTCAGTCAGCTCTGCTCGAAGCCATGGAAGAGCGCCAGATTTCCGTCGCTGGAAAAACGCACAAGATGCCGGAATTGTTCCTGGTGATGGCCACGCAAAATCCGATTGAACAGGAAGGAACGTATCCATTGCCCGAGGCGCAGATGGACCGGTTTCTTTTCAAGGTCCTGATTACCTACCCATCGCCGGAAAGTGAGCGCGAAATGTTGCGACTGCTAAGACGTGAAAGCAACGATGCGCCGCAGGTGACCGACGCACTCTCCCAGGATGTCATTTTCGCCGTGCGCCAGGCGGTGCGTCAGATTGCGGTGGCGCCTGCCATCGACGAATACATTGTCTCGCTGGTCAACGCAACGCGGCACGGTGGCGAACTCGACACTGACCTCGGCAAGTGGATCGAGATTGGTGCGAGTCCGCGCGGCGCGATTGGTCTTGACCGTGCAAGCCGCGTGCAGGCGTGGCTTCAGGACCGCTGTTTCGTCACGCCCGATGACGTGCGGGCAGTTATTCATCCCGTGCTTCGGCATCGGCTGATACTTTCATATGATGCCAACGCGGACAACATCAGCGCGGACCAGGTGATCGACCGCCTGATAGAGAAAGTTGCCGTGCCGGCTTAGCGACTTGGCGCGCGAATAGCGCTCAAGCTCGCGCTCAACGCGAAGGGGACGATCAATGGCCGTGGCATCAGAAGCTGCTATTGGCCGCGTGTATATCGACGCGGCACATCTCGCGAAGCTCGAATTTCGTGCACGCGGGTTGAGCTTTGTCGCGCCTGCGCCGGTATCCAGCATCTTGTCGGGCAACCATGCGTCGCGCTTGCGTGGCCGCGGTCTTAACTTCGAAGAGATTCGCGGCTACCTTCCCGGTGACGATATCCGTCACATCGACTGGAAGGTGTCATTGCGCCTCGGCAAGCCGCAGATTCGTGCTTACACGGAAGAACGCGACCGGCCGCTCCTGGTGGTTGTCGATCAACGCATGAGCATGTTCTTCGGATCGAGGCGCGCGTTCAAGTCGGTGGTGGCGGCGGAGGCCGCGGCGCTCGCGGTATGGATGGGATTCGCCGCGGGCGATCGCGTTGGCGGCGTGATCTTCGATGACGACCGCGTCGTGCGCGTAAGGCCCTTGCGCAGCCGCAGCCGCATCAAGGTGCTGTTCAGTGCGCTCGCGGGGATGAATAGAGCGTTACATGCTGAGAGCGAATCCAGAACGAACTACGGCCAGCTCGACACCGCGCTTCAAGGCGTGCTTCAACTGGCAGGACACGACTACCTTATCTGTATCGTCAGCGATTTTGCGGGCGCAAGCGAACGCACTCGCAAGCTGTTGCGCCAGCTATCGAAGCACAACGACGTCATTGCCGCGATGGTCTTCGATCCCCTCTGGCAGCGCATGCCCGAGCATCGTGCGCTGGTGGTCAGCGAAGGCCGTCTTCAGGTGGAACTGCGCATCGAGCAGGAGAAGGTACGGGTGCCACTTTCGAGCATGTTCAGAGGCCGCACCGCGGAGGTGGCCGACCTGTTGCGATCGAGTGGCGTGCCGTTGATGGCGTTATCGACGGATGAACCCACCGTCGATCAAGTTCGACGTCTGTTCGGCGAGCGCGTCAGGCCGACCACGGGCAGCGGCCTATGATCACCTCGCTCACACCAGCCGATACACCGTTGGCGCTCAAGCCGCTGCAGGAGTTGCCGCTGCCTGAGCCCGTGTCGTGGGCACCGCAAACCATCGGCTGGGCGGCGGTTGCCGTCTTGCTGATGGCGGCTGCAATTTGGGCCGGCTGGATGGGTTGGCGTCGATATAAGCGGGAGCGCTATCGGCGAGTCGCACTAGCGGAGTTGGCAGAAATAGAGGTGGCCCTGAACGATGCGCAACATCGAACGGCCGCGCTTACCGCTATCCCGTCGCTCATCAAGCGCACCTCGCTTGCAGCCGCTCCGCGCGAACGCGTCGCGGCGCTCTCCGGTGATGAATGGCTTGCGTTTCTCAAGCGCACACGAGGACGATTCGATGAACGCAGCGGCGCGCTCCTGACGCTCGTGAGCTACGCGCCCGCTGAACAAATCGCCTCGATAACACCGCTCGAAGCCGAGACGCTGGTAAGCGTCGCTCGCGACTGGATCCAGCGCCATCATGTGGAAATTTGACTTCCCGTGGATGTTCCTGCTCCTGCCCTTGCCCGCCTTTGTGTGGTGGCTGGCGCCTGCATGGCGCGCAACGACCTCGGCGATCCGCATGCCGTTTTTCCACGAGATGGCGCAAGCAGCTGGTGAGCAACCGGCGCCCGGCGGCGTCCGTTTGCGCCGCAACGTAGTGCAGCGTTTGATGATGCCGGTGCTGTGGATCTTGCTTGTGACCGCCTCCGCAAAACCTGTATTCGTCGAGCCACCTGTGACTCGCGATGAACCCGCCCGCGACCTCATGCTGGCGATCGACCTGTCTCAATCGATGAGTACGCGCGACTTCGTGAATCCGCAAACCGGCGAGCGCATGGATCGGCTGACTGCAGTCAAACAGGTGGTCAGGGACTTCGTGGCGAAGCGCAAAGGGGATCGGATCGGGGTGGTGGTGTTTGGCGAAGCGGCGTATCCGCAAGCGCCGCTGACGCTGGATCACGACAGCGTGCTTTTGCTGTTGAACCAGATGCAGATCGGCATGGCAGGTCCGCGAACGGCGATAGGCGACGCTATCGGCCTGAGCGTGAAGCTGATGGAGAATTCGCCGGCTCAGGAAAAGGTGCTGATCTTGCTGACTGATGGCAATGACACGGCCAGCGCCATCCCGCCCGATCGTGCCGCAGACATTGCGAAGAACAACAAGCTGGTGATTCACACGGTCGGTATCGGCGACCCCAGCGCAACGGGTGAAGACAAGGTCGACCTGGACGCGTTGCAGCGCATCTCCGATATAACCGGCGGGCGCTCATTCCACGCATTGGGCAATCCGCAAGAACTTGCCGATATCTACACGACGCTCGACAAGATGACCCCCGAGAAAGTGAAGCGCGAAATCTATCGGCCGCAACGAGATTTTTTCTGGATACCGCTTGCCATTGCGCTGTCTCTGCTGACGCTCTATCACTGCTTTGCATTGCTGATAGCGGTGCTTCGCGCATCGGGGCGAAAGCAGGAGTCAGAGTCTATGGGTACCCAGGCAGCAAGCCATGGAAATTGACCTGACCGCATTTCATTTCCTGCGGCCTCAATGGTTATGGCTGCTCGTCCCCGCTGTCCTGTTGCCCGTATTCTGGTTTCGACGCAACAGTGTGCGGGCTCGCTGGCGCAACATTATCGATCCTTTGCTTCTCGAACATTTGATAGTCGGCGATACCGCACGGCGGGGCATTCAACCGGTCCATACGCTGGCATTGCTCATTGGCATTGGAGCGATTGCGGTTGCCGGACCAACCTGGCAGCAGGAACGGCCACCGTTCAATCAGGACAAGGCGCCGCTTGTGATTGTGCTTGAACTCGCCCATTCGATGGATGCAACCGACGTCGCGCCCACGCGTCTCGAGCGCGCCAAACAAAAGGTGCTCGACCTGGCGGCTGCGCGCAAGGGAGCGCGAACCGGGCTTGTGGTGTTCGCATCAACGGGGCATCTCGTCGTGCCGCCAACCGAGGACCCGGCCATGCTTCAGTTGTACTTGCCGGCACTGGCGCCATCGTTGATGCCGCACGACGGCAAGAATGTGAGCGCGGGCCTCGACATTGCCGAGCAGCTTCTGGCGAAAGACCCGGTGGCCGGGACTATCGTTTTTATCAGCGACGGGTTTGACCAGAACCAGACGGATGCATTCGTACAGAGGGCAAAACAATCTCATCATCAACTGTTGTGGCTTGCTGTCGGCACGGAGAACGGCGGCGCGATTCTCGGCCCGAACGGAACGGTTGCCATGGATGCAGAGGGCCATCCGCTGATGGGTACCTTCGACGCCGATGGCATACGTAAAGTAGCGCATGACGCCGGCATTCCGCTTGCCAGCGTCCGCGCCGACGACGATGACGTCGCGTGGGTTCAACGCCGCGCGCAGACCTGGTTGGCCGAGGTGGATGAATCGAAACGTGCGCCTCGCTGGAAGGAGACGGGCTACTGGCTGGTGTTGCCGTTGCTGGTGCTTGCGCTCTGGGGTTTCCGCAAGGGCTGGACCGTGAAATGGCTGCCTGTCGTGTTGATCTCGCTGACCTTTAGCGCGACGCCTCGCGAGGCGCAAGCGGCTTCATGGAACTGGCTGGATCTGTTTGCCACACACGATCAGCAAGGGCGCTGGGAGTTCGAGCGCGGTGACTTCAACGCGGCAGCGCAACGCTTCGATGACCCGCTTTGGAAGGGTCGCTCGTTGTATCTCGGGGGCAATTACGCGGGTGCGCTGGAAGCGTTCTCGCGACTGAAGACTGCGCAGGCTTATTTCTACATGGGCAACACGCTGGCGCATCTTGAAGACTATCCGTCGGCCATCAAGGCTTTCGACAATGCGCTAGCGCTTCAACCCGGATTGCGCGCAGCGGCGATCAACCGGGATCTGATGAAAAAACTAATAGCGCAGCCCAAGCAGGAACCTCAAAAAGACGAAGAGGATGAAGAATCAGACGAGGTGAAAATAGAAAAGAAGAAGGGCAAGGTCGAACAGAGCACGATCATCATGGAGCCGTCCGAGGACGTATGGATGCGCAACCTGAGCACATCCCCGGCCGCCTTTTTACATCGGCGATTCGAACAGGAGTCGGACGAAAATAGTGCGGGTGCGCCATGAAAATATTCGTGTTCGTTCTTTTGATCTTCATGTGGCTGATGTCAGGCTCAGCCGTGGCGCAAGGTGCGCCGCAGCTACTGGTGCGCGCGCATATCGAGCCGGCCGGGACAGTCGTGGCAGGGTCTGAAGTCAAGCTCATCGTGGATTGTCTGACGACAACCTGGTTCACCGAGGCGCCGAACTGGCCGCTATTTACTGTGCCGAATGCAATCGTCAATCTGCCGGATGAGCAAGCCGTGAATCTGCACGAAGTCATTAACGGCTCGAGTTGGTACGGCGTGAGCAGGGCGTATCGGGTCGTCCCTCAAACGGCCGGAGCGTTCGAGATTCCTTCGTTCGCAATTACGGTGTACCCGGGCGGAACGAATTCCCCGGCTACCTTAACGACACCGGCGCTAAGACTCGTTGCTACGGTTCCGGCCGGAGCGGAAGGTATGAGCGTTTTCTTTCCGACGCAAAAGCTGAGCGCAAAGCAGACGATCGAGCCGTCGCCGGATGATCTTAAAGTTGGCGGAGCGCTGACCCGAACCATTACGCAAACGGCAGCGAGAACCGAGTCGATGTTGATCCCTCCCATTAACTTCGGCGATATTGACGGACTTAAGCGCTACCCGAAACCGTCCGGGACAAAGAACATCATGCAGGACCGGGCTGGATTGGTTGCGGGTGAACGCACGGACTCTGTGACTTACGTGATCAACCGCAGCGGGAGATTCAAACTTCCGCCGGTGACCATTGAATGGTGGAACACGGCGACGCAAAGAAGAGAAAAAATCGTGCTGCCGGGCGTCAATTTTTCGGCGGCGACTGCCTGGGAAAAGCCGCTCTTTGATATTCCTCTCGATGCATTGTCTAAAGGCGGTGCACATCGGATCATTGTTATCGACCGGACGCGAGCGCTGATTGCTGTCATGAGCTTAGCCTTCCTGTTAGCGACGATCTGGACCTATCCCAGACTGGCGTTACGATACAAGCAGGCTAAGCGCGCTTGGTTTGCTGCACGGAACCGTTACGCCGAAGGAGAAACGCCGGCTTGGCGCGTTTTGCGTGCGACAGCGCGCAACGGGCCTTTGCCGCGCATCATTCCAGCGCTATATCGCTGCATGGACAAGAGCCCCGATTTCAAGCATCCGGCACGAATAGATGACCTGGATTCTTCCGCCGACGCTGACCTTAGTGAGTTGGCAAACACAGTCGCGACATATTACTCGGATAGTAATAGTACCAACACTAAGCTCGACTGGAACAAAACGCAACGAGCGCTGCGCAAGGCAGCCAAGCGTGCGCGTAAAAAACGCAATGCGCAGTCGCCGCTTCCGCCGCTCAATCAATATTAAATGCTTAGCGCTTAACGTGGCTGGTTCACTAAGCCAAGAATAACCCTTCAACTTAGGGCTTTATCTGAAATCCAGCGCTGAGCTATACTTGCCGTCGTGAAAATCCTGCGTACCTTGTTCGTCTTGTGGCTTTGCGCGGTGCTGCCCTTAACGGGGCTGGCAGCTAGCGGCTCGGCCGGACAATGTCCCATGCAGTCCATGACTCACGACTCGGGCAGCATGATGTCCACGGCCATGTCCGACTGCGAATCGATGGCAACGCTAGCCGGTCAGGACGGCAAGTCGAAAGACTCGCCATGCAAGATGACCGTGCAGTGTCAGATAGGCTGCATGAGCATTCCTGTGTCGGCTCCGGCCGTTGTCCGCAGTGCCGGCGCTTATCGGCCGATGTTTTTTCACTTTAGCCAGTCGCTGTTTGTCCGCGAGCCTGACGGCTTGTGGAAACCTCCTCGCGCGCTCTAAACCCTTCGTCACCAGTTCGCCGCTTTAGCGGTGAGGTCGTCCTGCATCCAGGACGTGATTCCCTATGGGATTCGACCGTTTGGGGTTGAGAAATGCATTCATCTATTACCGCGCCGGTATTCCGGCGTGGATGCGGGCGTGCGCCCGCGCTAGCCGTATTTTTATTCCTTCTTGGCGGCGGCGTAGCGGTTAAAGCGCAGGGGAGCGCCTTGACGCTGGACGCTGCGCTGTTATCCGCGACCGATCGCTCAGCCTCCATGCAGGCAGCGCAATCGTCCGTTCGCGCGAGCTCGCAGGCCGTTGTCAGAGCCGGCCAGTTACCCGACCCAACGCTCAAGGCGGGTGTGGATAACCTGCCCATCAATGGCTCTCAGGCGTTCACCATTGGCCAGGATTTCATGACGATGCGGCGTATCGGCATCGAACAGGAATGGGTGTCACCGGAAAAGCGCCGTCTGCGCACTGAGCTGGCTAATCAGGAAGTCGATCGCGAACGTTCGGGTTATCTCACTCAGCTAGTCAACGTGCGCGAGCAGACCGCAACCGCATGGCTCAACGCGGCCTACGCGAAGAAAGCGCTTTCGCTGCAGCAGGAACTTGCGGATCACATGGCGCACGAGCTATCGGCGACGCAAGCGTCTTATCGCGGCGCTAAAGCCAGTGCTGCAGATGTGACCCAGGCGCAGCTCATGCTCGCGCAGACCCGGGACCAGTTGCTCAAGGCGCAGCAATCGCTTCAGACGGCGCTCATTGGCTTGTCTCGATGGACGGCTGCAACGGTCACTGACGTCTCCGGCGAGCCGCCTGCGCCGGAGTCGGTGGTCGCATCGCTGCCGCCTGAAGAGCTTCAGCGTGTCGAGCCTGCGCTGATCAATGCGTCGTCGGAGATAGCGGTCGCTGACGCGGACACTGCGGTTGCGCAAAGCAATCGCAACCCGAACTGGACTTGGGAGGTCGCGTACCAGCAACGAGGTGGTCAGTACTCGAACATGGTGTCGGTTGGCGTCAGTATTCCCATTCCGCTGAACAGGAGGGATCGGCAAGACCGCGATACCGCCGAGAAGGCCGAGTTGGGAACGAAGGCGCGCTTGATGTACGAAGACGCACAGCGTCAAGTCAATGCCGATATCCACAACCTCTCCGCCACGCTCGCCAGTGGGCGCGAGCGCATCGCCAACCTGAACGCATCGCTCTTGCCCGCAGCAGACCAGCGCTTACAGCTGTCGACCGCGGCTTATCGAGCTGGCACCGGGTCACTGGCCGATACCTTCGCTGCCCGACGCGCCGTGCTCGACGCACGCTTGCAAGTGCTCGATCTCCAGCGCGACGTGTCGCTCACCTGGGCTCAACTCGAGTACCAGGTCGTGCCGCCTTCCATGACCTACTGACAGTGAGAACACGATGAACAAGAAACTTATGACGCTCGCTGTCATCGCGGCAGTGGCGTTGCTTGCTTCGGGGTATGTGGCCGGAACCTGGCACGCCAATACAACCGTGACCACAACAACCGCGTCGTCGATCAGCGAAAAAGAGCCCGGCCGCAAAGTGCTCTATTGGCACGATCCCATGATGCCGAACCAGCACTTCGATAAACCCGGCAAGTCGCCCTTCATGAACATGCAACTGGAACCTGTATTCGCGGATGAGGGTGCGTCGAGCGGTGTGAAGATCGACCCGGGTCTTCAGCAGAACCTCGGCATCAGATACGCCACGGCTCGCCGAGTCGATGTAGCGGCCAGCTTCGAGGCCGTCGGTACAACGCAGTTCGATGAGTCGCTGGCCGATGTGGTCCAGTCGCGGGTGACGGGTTACATCGACCGCTTGTTTGCGAATGCGCCGATGCAACGTGTGTCCAAAGGCGCCCCGATTGCGTCGCTGTTCGTACCGGACTGGCTGGCGCCTCAAGAGGAATACCTGGCGCTCAAGCGCAGCGGCATGGACGACGCCATGCTCGCGGCATCGCGCGAACGCATGCGCGCTTTATCGATACCCGATGCGGTCGTGGCCAACCTCGATCGCACCGGCCGTGTGCAGACGCACGTCACGTTGCAGGCGCCGGCGGCCGGCGTGATCACCGAATTAAATGTGCGCGATGGCGCGATGGTCGCACCCGGCCAGACGCTCGCCAAGGTCGCGGGCTTGAGCACGTTATGGCTCGTGATCGACGTGCCCGAAGCGCTGGCGTTGCAAGTCAAGGCGGGCATGAGTGTCGACGCCGTATTTGCCGGAGACACCACGCGGCATTTCACCGGACACATTCACGAAGTCCTGCCGGGGATCAGTACTGGCAGCCGTACCTTGCAAGCGCGCCTCGTCATCGATAACAAGGATCAGTCGCTCACCCCCGGCATGCTCATGCGCGCGCATATTGGCGGCGCGACGACGGCGTCGCGGCTGGTCGTGCCGTCCGAGGCGGTGATCACGACCGGCAAGCGCTCTATCGTGATTGTGAAGCAAGCAGATGGTCGGCTTCAGCCCGTCACCGTGACGACCGGCAACGATTCGGGCGGCAATACGGAAGTGTTGAGCGGCTTGAGTGAAGGGGAGCAGGTGGTCGCATCGGGTCAATTCCTGATCGACTCTGAGGCGAGTCTTAAGTCCGTGCTCCCGAGACTCGAAGCGCGGCCGGCGAGCGACGCGTCTGCCGCAGCCGAGACGTACGAGACGACGGGCAAGGTCGAAGCTGTCACAAGCCACGACATCACGCTTTCGCATCAACCTGTACCAGTGCTCGGCTGGGGCGCGATGACCATGGCATTCAACAAGCCTTCCGCAAGCGCATTCCCGGACGTTAAAACCGGCGAAACGGTGCACTTCGCGTTCAAGCAATCCGACGATGGATACGAGCTGACGAAGGTCGAACCAATGGGAGGTGGTAAATGATCGCGCGGCTCATTCGCTGGTCCATCAAGAACCGCTTCCTGGTCCTGCTTGCGACCGTCCTGATCACGGGCTGGGGTGTTTATTCGCTGACGCAAACACCGCTCGATGCGCTTCCCGATCTCTCGGATACGCAGGTCATCACCAAGGCATCGTATCCGGGCAAAGCGCCGCAGGTGGTCGAAGATCAGGTGACGTATCCGTTGACGACAACGCTTCTCGGCGTGCCGGGCGCCAAGACGATTCGCGCCTACTCCTCGTTCGGCGATGCATTTGTCTATGTCCTCTTCGACGACAAGACCGATCAATATTGGGCGCGTTCACGCGTGCTCGAATACCTGAATCAGGTGCAGAGCAGGTTGCCTCAGGGCGCAAGCGTCTCGCTCGGACCCGATGCAACCGGCGTCGGCTGGGTCTATGAATATGCGCTCGTCGATCGCACCGGCAAGCACGATCTTGGTCAGCTTCGTGCGCTGAACGACTGGTTCCTCAAGTTCGAACTGAAGGCCGTTCCCGATGTCTCGGAGGTGGCGTCTATCGGCGGAATGGTACGGCAGTATCAGGTCGTACTCGATCCGGACAAGCTTCGCGCCTATGGCATCACGCAAGCCACCGTGACAGATGCGCTGAAGAAAGCGAACCAGGAATCCGGCGGCTCCGTGGTGGAGCTGGCGGAGTCCGACTACATGGTGCGTTCGTCGGGTTACCTGCATTCACTCGATGACTTCCGTCACGTCGTCTTGCGTACCAACGACGCAGGGACACCCGTATTGCTCGGCGACGTTGCGCGTATCCAGATCGGACCTGAAATGCGGCGCGGCATTGCCGAGCTGAACGGCGAAGGCGAGGTTGCAGGCGGCGTGATCGTGATGCGCTCCGGCAAGAATGCGCTCACGACCATCGAGGCTGTGAAAGCGAAACTCGATACGCTGAAGAAGTCGCTGCCGCCCGGCGTTGAGATCGTCACGACCTACGATAGATCGAAGCTGATCGAGCGTGCCGTGAGCAATCTGCGAGACAAGCTGATCGAAGAGTTTGTCATCGTCGGCCTGGTCTGTGCGCTGTTTTTGTTCCATCTGCGAAGCGCTTTTGTTGCCATCCTGTCGTTGCCGCTTGGCGTGCTTGCAGCATTTATCGTGATGCGTTATCAGGGCGTCAACGCGAACCTGATGTCGCTCGGCGGCATTGCGATCGCGATCGGCGCGATGATCGATGCGGCCATCGTGATGATCGAAAACGCGCACAAGCATCTGGAAGCTTTTGACCACGCGCATCCGGATCAGCCGATCACCGCATCCGATCGATGGGAGCTCATCGCGACATCGGCGGCAGAAGTCGGGCCTGCACTGTTCTTTTCGCTGCTTATCATCACGATGTCGTTCATCCCCGTGTTCTCGCTCGAGGGCCAGGAGGGGAAGTTGTTCTCGCCGCTGGCGTTCACCAAGAGCTACACGATCGCAGCGGCCGCGCTGTTGTCGGTCACGCTGGTGCCGGTGCTGATGGGCTATTTCATCAGGGGCCGTATTCCGAACGAGAACGCCAATCCGATCAACCGAGTGCTGATCCTTTTGTATCGGCCATTGCTTGAAGCAACGCTGCGCCGGCCGTGGGCTGCGATTGGTATCGCGGTCATTGCGCTTGTGCTTACGTTGATTCCATTGTCGCGGCTAGGCGGCGAATTTTTGCCGCCGCTTGATGAAGGCGATCTTCTCTACATGCCGACCGCGCTTCCCGGTATCTCGGCGGAGAAAGCGTCGGAGCTCTTGCAGCAGACCGACCGGCTGATCAAGACGGTCCCTGAAGTCGCGACTGTATTCGGCAAATCCGGGAGAGCCGATACGGCGACCGACCCGGCGCCGCTGGAGATGTTCGAGACCACCATCCAGTTCAAGCCGCGCAGTCAGTGGCGGCCCGGCATGACGCCGGAAAAACTCGTCGATGAACTGGACCGGACGGTGAAGGTGCCGGGCTTGTCGAACGTGTGGGTGCCACCGATACGCAACCGCCTTGACATGCTGTCGACCGGCATCAAGGCCCCGGTGGGCGTGAAGATTTCGGGCGGGGATCTTGGCGTGATCGACTCCATCGCAACGCAAGTGGAAGCCGTGGTCAAGACGGTCCCCGGTGTCTCTTCCGCGCTCGCCGAGCGCTTGAATGGCGGGCGTTATATCGACGTTGATATCGATCGCCTGAAAGCTGCAAGGTACGGACTCGCGATTGCGGATATCCAGGCGGTTGTTTCATCGGCGGTGGGCGGGGAGAACGTGGGCGAGGTCATCGATGGACGTCAGCGCTTTCCCATCAATGTCCGGTATCCGCGCGACGTTCGCGACTCGCTCGAGAATCTGCGGCGCTTGCCGGTTGTCACGGAGCGGGGCGCGCAGATCATGCTTGGCGATGTCGCGGCCCTGAAGATCGCCGATGGACCTCCCATGATTCGCAGCGAGAACGCGCGGCTTGCGGGCTATGTGTACGTCGATATCCGCGACACGGACCTGCAGTCGGCGGTGACAGCGATGCAGCGGGCTGTCGCAGAGAAAGTGACTCTTCCAGCGGGTTATTCGATCACGTGGTCGGGTCAGTTCGAGTATCTGGAGCGAGCATCGGCGACGCTTCGTACCGTGATCCCGGTCACGCTCGTGATCATCTTCGTGCTGCTGTTCCTGACCTTCAATTCGGCCGCTGATGCATTGCTGCTGATGTCGACGGTTCCGTTCGCGCTGGTCGGCGGGTTCTGGCTGATATGGGCGCTGGGTCACGCGGTGTCGGTGGCAACCGCGGTTGGGTTCATCGCGCTGGCTGGCGTGGCGGCGGAGTTCGGCGTGGTGATGTTGTTGTATTTGAAACGTGCGCTTGAGCATCGTCTCGACGCCGGCGCTGTACTGACCGAGGCGCTGCTCTTCGACGCCATCCGCGAAGGCGCCGTGCTGCGCGTGCGGCCGAAAGCAATGACCGTAGCCGTGGTCCTCGCTGGTCTCATCCCGATCATGCTCGGTCACGGCGCGGGGTCGGAGGTGATGCAGCGCATCGCGGCTCCGATGGTCGGCGGCATGGTCACCGCGCCGCTCTTGTCAATGTTCGTTATCCCCGCTGCGTGGCTGTTGCTCAAGCGTCGCCAAGTGCGTCGCGAAGTCCAGGCGCGCAGCGAATTCGATGTGCCTTCCCATGTTCGTTCTATCCCCACTGGAGAAATGAAATGACTAAACTGACTTACGCCGCGTTGGCGTTGGGTGCTACGTTCGCCGTATTTGCTGTTCAGCAATCCGCAGTCGCCGACGATATGGCCGGAATGAAGATGAGTTCCGGCGAAATGAGTCCGGCGGCGGCATCGTCGAAATCCGCTTTGACCGACGCGGAAATCAGGAAAGTCGATCCGGCGTCCGGCATGGTGACGCTCAAACACGGTGCGCTGGACAATGTCGGTATGCCGCCAATGACCATGGCATTCAAAGCCCGGGACGCTGCGATGCTCAAGCAGGCTCACGAAGGAGACAAAGTGAAAGTGCGCGTTGAGAACGTGGGCGGCACGATGACTATCGTGACGATGCAAAAGCAATAAGCTGAGGACGTTGCCGCGCGCAATCGGTTCTGGCCGGCCGCAAGCGCGCGGTTGCGGCTCGTGATGTTGACAGGCTGCGCCGGCTAAGCGCGCCCTGTCGCTCACAACGCGCAAACTGACACAAAGATCTGACGGTTTTGCAGGTGCGCAAAATCCCGGCGCCGCGGCATCCCCGTGCGAGGACAGAGTTCCTAAATCTTCTTTAGAATCGGTGTTAAACCCAAAGTCAGGAACATCCATGTCTGTACGCTACAACGCTGCGTTCACGGCGCTTCTTGCGGCGGCGCTCTTTGGTGCGACCACCCCGCTTGCCAAGACCCTTCTTGGCACGATGTCGCCGTTCATGGTCGCCGGCTTGTTTTATCTAGGCAGCGGACTTGGCCTGGCCATCGCGATCGCCTTCCAGCGCGTCAGGCGCTCCAAAGACGAGCGCGCTAACGAAAGCCGGATTCAATTCGCCGAAGTGCCCTGGTTGCTCTGCGCAATCGCCGCCGGCGGTATCGCGGGCCCGGTGCTGCTGATGTTCGGCTTGAGCACCACGCCAGCCGCAACGAGTTCGTTATTGCTGAATCTCGAAGGTGTATTCACGGCAGTGATCGCGTGGGTGGTGTTTCGTGAGAATGTGGATTTGCAGATTTTTCTCGGCATGGTGGCAATAGTCGCCGGCGGCGTGGCGCTCTCATGGCAGCCGGGCGCGGCCGGCGTATCCGCCGGTGCGCTGCTGGTCGCGGCCGCGTGCGCGTGCTGGGCGATCGATAACAACCTGACGCGCAAGGTATCGACGAACGACGCCATGGTGATTGCCTGCTTGAAGGGGTTGATCGCCGGATCGGTGAACCTGTGCATTGCTTTCGTGCTCGGCGCGCATCTTCCCGGATTGCTGCAGACGGGGGCGGCCATGCTCACCGGTCTGGCCGGATACGGCGTCAGTCTGGTTTTATTTGTTGTTGCGTTGCGCAACCTCGGCACGGCGCGCACCGGCGCGTACTTTTCAGTCGCGCCGTTATTCGGCGTGACGCTTTCGCTGATCTTGTGGCCCGACATACCCGGCCCGTTGTTTTGGGTGGCCGCCGTGTTGATGGTGCTCGGCGTCTGGCTGCATATTCGCGAGCGCCACGAGCACGCGCATACGCACGTGTTGATGGACCACAATCACAGGCATCGCCACGACGAACATCATCAGCATACGCACGACTTCAAGTGGGATGGAGAGGAGCCGCACACCCATGCGCATCACCATGTGCCGATGACGCACACCCATGGACATTTCCCGGATATCCATCATCGCCACATTCATTGAGCGGCGGATTTCGTCGATTAGGCATGCGTTGCATCCAGCGTCGCGCCAGCGCCGTATATAGCCTTGACGCGACGCAATCCAGCACTCGCGGCTAACGGAGAAACACCATGAGCAAGGCAATGCGGAAAGCGATGTTGGCGGGCGTGTCGGTGGCGTTCCTGTGCGGCTCGGCGGCAGTATTCGCGCAGGGCGGCGGCAACGGGAACGGCGGCTCAGGTGGCGGCAACGCGCATAGCGCCGCGACGGCCGGCATGACGCACTGGGGTGATCCGGTTTCCGGGCCGACAAGTCCCCTGCCGGGCAATATGCAGAACCCGGGGATGGGGAACAGTGCCGACATGGGCGCGATGTCGTCGAACGGCGGCAAGGCTGTTGCAAAGAACGTGCAGTAGGGTGATGGTATTCCAGCGAGCGCTAGCCGATCATACATCCTGGCGCCATGCGCTTCGCACTGTAATCCAGAGACACAATTGCGCTTGGAACTAAGCAAGGTTCTTCGGCTCCTACTTAAGAAGCCTGGGAGACAATCACATGCTTAAACCAATTGCATTATTCGCACTTGTTGCGTGTCTGGGCGGCTGTGTCGTCGCGCCGGGTTACGGCTATGGGTACGACGGATACGGATACGGCGATCCCTACTCAACCTATTATCCGGGGCCTTACTACTCGGGTTATCCGGCTGTCTACGGCGGTGGCATCTATGTCGGTGGCGGTGGCGGTTGGTACGGCGGCCACTACTACAACCATGGCTGGAACCACGGGTACGGCGGCTTCCACGGAGGCGGCCATGGCGGCGGCTGGGGCCACGGTGGTGGTGGCGGCGGACAGTGGCAGGGCAGTGGTGGGCATAGCGGCGGCGGGCACGGCGGCGGCCGCGGCTAGGGCATCAGGCCTTGGCTGGCTTCATCGGATAATCTCTTGAATGTCGGATTGTTTTTCAGTAAGCAAACATTCGGCGAATATCCTCGATGGCGCCAAGCGCACGTGCCAAAGTACACGATGAGCCATATACCGGGGACTCCGGTAAAGCTTTTCTGCTGATCGCGCGAGTCCGGTCAAATCTTCCAGCTCTTATTCGACTTGTTCCGAGTTACTGCGGCTACCAGAAAGTAGCCGCGGATGAATTCAAAGTCACTTCAAAGTCACTTTACGCCCAAGCTTAGCGAGCCCCTCAGTCACCAATGAGGGGCGCTACGGCTTGTCGTTAAATCGCAGACGTAACCGCTACGGCCGATGCGGAATCTTGATTAGCCGCAGGCGTCGTCGTGCCAGCGACGGTTGCGGATTTCTTCGCAGCGGAGGTCTTCTTGACGTAGGCGCGTTTCACGGACGCCTTCTTGGCGGCTGCTTTCTCCGCGGGAACTTTCGCCACAGTCGCGCTCTTGGCCGACGCTTTCTTGGCAACAGCTTTCTTTGCCGGCGACTTCGCGCTTAGCGTCTTGACCGTCGCTTTTTTGGCCGTCACTTTCTTTGCTGCCTTCTTGCTTGCCGGTTTTGTCGCGCTTGTTGCAACGGCATGGCTCTCGCTGTGACCATCGATCAGGAATTTCGTCCGGTCCTTGACGTCCTTGATCCAAAGCGGCGGGCGAGCCCAGCCACTCCACGTCTCACCGGTCTTGGGATTGCGATACTTGGCGGGCAGCTTCGGCTTTGCGGCTGCTTTTGCCTTGGCCTTGACGCCAGGTTTCGATGTTTTGCCTGCAGGCCGGCCGCGCGGTTTCTTCGTGGATGAATGCGCTTCAATATCGGCGGTGCTCAGTCCATGCTTTTCCATCAAGTTGCGGATGTCGTCGAGTACGGATTGCGCGCGCTTTGCGATCATTGCTTCTGCTTGCGCCTGCAGCTTTTTCAGCTTGGCTTGAATCTGTTCCAGAGTCGGCATTATGGTTTCCTTAAGAGTGATTGCCCGCACTATGCCATGCGCTCCGTGATTTCGGAAGCGGGTAATAGAGCTTGGTAATAAAGGTACGCACCTCTAATACAGTTTGTTTCAATCCCTGACAAAAAAACCAAGATTTTGAGCCTTGTTCGTTGAACGGCCCAGGTTAGATACGCCCGCTTGCGGCGCGTTAAAGGTAGAAGAAGCTCGGGCTTTGCGGCTCTCCACTGCGTTATTCAGCCGCACGATTCCTGCATCGGTCGGGCGGGATGTAAATGCAGAGGATATCGATGCAAGTTTGCGAAACGCCCGGACTACGACTTAGCGGGTAGCGAGGGGAGAATGCCCGGCTCTCATGATTGAGCCTGGGACGAACAGAACGCGCTGAGAGATATCGAGGAGCATTGATCGCAGAGGTATCGAGCAACGGCATGGATCTTTACGACCGGCAAGCCGTGAATGCTGCGTCGCGAACGAGCATCCCGGGGACGCTCGCTGGCGATCTCTAATACCGATGTGGTGGCGGCCGATGCCGTGGCGGCGGCCGATGATGGTGGTGTCTCGGCGGTGGCAACGGGCGGCAGCGTCGTACGTAATGACCATGAACCCAGACGCGCCGGCATTCCTGCCGGGGCCGGGCTTCAGCCACCGTAGGTACGGCGGCGCTCGCTGCGGCGGTCAACAAGACGGCCGCGAGAAATCTTCGCATACGTGCTCCATAAAAATACGAACAGAAACATGACTCGCCGATGCACTACCCGGCGATAGAAAACCCGCTCATGATTTCAATCGAGACCGGTTTCCTCAAGCAAAAAAACCGGTTTCTCCGGGTTACTTCTTGGCGTTCTTCGAAACCTTTGCTGCGGCTTTGACCGCTGGTTTCTTAGCCGGTTTCTCCGCAGCCTCGGCGATTGCTTTAGGCTTGGCCGCGGTCTTGGTTTTTTTCGGCGCTATGTCGGTGTCTGCCGTCTTGGGTTTAGCTTCGGTCTTAGTCGCCGTCTTGCGCGCAACCTTTGCGTCGGTCTTGGTGTCAGCCTTCGCATCAGCCTTGGACTTGGCCTTTGGTGTCTTGACGCTACCTTCATCCGCAGGCGTCGCCTTTGACTTCGCCTTGACCGTTTTCTTTGGCGGTTGCTTGGCGAACTCGTCCGCATCGTTTGCTTCATGGGGCGGGATGACAGTGGCAAGCTCTTGTTCAAGCAAGACGCGCGCTTTCTCCCAATACTCCTCAGACCGTCCTTCGGGACGGCCATCCGCTTCCCACAGATGGTATGCCCGCAACCGAAGCTTTTCTTCCAAAGATTTGTTGTGCATTCCATTAACCATTTCGCGTATTCGAGCGTTTATGTTACAGGAGCGTCGCTCCGCTTGTGAACGGGCGGCGGGCGCGTCGAGCTAGTTGGTCGAGCTGGCGATTTATCCAGGCGCAGCGCGTGCCTGGATCTTGCCACGCTATAAAAATGTCTTTTTTCCCGTGCTAGCATGTTCCGCGGATAGTTTGAGGTATTGCTATGACAACCTTGTATGACACTTTGTCCGTCGCGGAAAATGCGACGGCAGAAGAGATAAAGCGGGCTTACCGGAAGGCGGTCATGCGCTGGCATCCGGATCGCAATGTCGGTCAGGAGCATGCTGCTCGAGCCGCATTTCTCGACGTTCGAAATGCTTATGCAATTTTGTCCGATCCAGCGCAAAGGCAGGTCTACGATGCCGTTTTTGCTGAAGAAATGAATCGGCAGGAAGCCGAGCGGCGGCGTGAGGAACAGGAGCAGGCTGAACGCGAGGCAGCGGTGCGCGCCGCGCAGGAAGCGGAATATGCCGCCCGAGTCGCGCTGGCGATGCGCTTCGCGACACAGGGCTATAACCGCGACGTCGTCCGCGGCGTGCTGCTAGCCCACGATTGCAGCGACGACCTTGCGTGCCGTATCGCCGACAGCGCCCTTGCGCTGCATGCGTCCAGACAGGCCGCGGTTGAGGCCGAGCCTGAATCGCCAAAGCCAGAAGAGGCCGCTGTCGACACGCACGGTGCGCAGCAAGAAGAGAGCCCGGCACCCGCGGATCGCGTGCGTTCGTTTTCCGATATCTGGATGCCGTTCTGGAACGTGCTGCGCCCGTGACCGCTTGCGCGCGGCAGGTCGCAGTCTTGCTACGGGGTCAGAATCAAAGCCCCCAACGCCCTCAAAACTCAACTTAAGCTTTGGCGATGCCGCGTTGATATACATCCCGTCAGCTCATGGCTTGGTTGTGCGTTTTCGCGCGGCTGGACGCTGGGTAGCCAGATCTCGGGGCACGATCGCCTCTAAGTCGCCTGTCTACGTCGAAAGAGCCAGGCGAGCGGAGCGCCCTAATAACACCGTTGCAGGAACATACTGGCCGGTCAAGCCAGCACCATGCCTGCCATGCAGCGAGTTTCAGCGCACCCTGGCCTGGCTGGAACAGACTTAAAATCTGCAGAAAGGAAAGAACGGTCCGGAGACGCTCGATGGAGCATGGCTACTTCAAATTGCTGCATTTGCTGTCGGGGCATCCTGCATGGGCTCTGACGGTCGTATTGCTTGCAGCATTTTTTGAATCCATTGCGTTTATCGGCACATTTGTTCCGGGCAGCACCGCCATGTTCGTGGCCGGCGCGCTGGTCGGCACCGGTTCGCTCAACCTCGGCTGGGTATTCGCCTGCGCCCTCGTGGGGGCCGTGGCGGGGGATGCCGCAAGCTACTGGTTCGGCTGCAGCCACAAGGACACCATCGCGAAGTTGTGGCCGTTTCGCACGCACCCCGGCATGCTGAAGGCGGGGCAGCGGTACTTCGAGGCGCACGGCGCAAAAAGCGTGATCTTCGCGCGCTTCATTGCACCGCTGCGCGCGGTCGTACCTGTCGTAGCCGGCATGATGGGGATGCGGCCCGTGCGATTCCTGGTCATCAACATCGTCTCGGCGCTCGTCTGGGCGCCCGTGCATATTCTTCCAGGCGTCGTCTTTGGGGCGTCGATCGAACTGGCGGGCGCCGTGTCTTTCCGGCTTGTCGCGGTGCTTGCCATCCTGGTCGCCGGAACCTGGTTGACGTTCAGGCTGACGAGCCTCTTGGTGTCGCACGCCCGGGCCTGGACCGACTCCTCGCGTTGCAGCCTGATGCTCTGGGCACGTCACCACCACGGCCGGATCGGCCGGATAGTGCTCGGCATCCTGGACCCCAAGCATCAGGCGGCAGCGCTGATCGCCGTGATCTCCGTGCTGCTGCTGGCGTCAGCCACCGTGTTCTTTTCCACGCTGCACGGCGTCTCGCACGGCGACCCTCTGGTTCAAGTCGATGTATCGGTTTATCGCTTCCTGCAATCGTTCCGATCCTCGTGGGGTGACGCGGTCCTGGCCGTGCTCGGCACGCTCGGCAGCGTGTCGACACTCGCCGCGCTGACGGTGCTGGTCGTGGTCTGGATGATGTTTGAACGCCGCTGGCGTACGGTCGCGTATTGGCTGACCGCCGTCGTGTTTTCCCAGCTATTGATCCTGGCGATCCAGATCACGATCCAGCGTCCGCTGCCGGGCGCAGTAGCGTCCAGCTTGCGTGCGTTCCCGAGCAATCACGTTGCTGCCAGCGTGGTGATCTACGGCTTCCTCTCATTCTTGCTGGCGCGCCGGGTGGGGCCGGTCGCGAGGATATTCGTCGCGATGACAACCATCGCCATACTGGTTTCGATCGCTTTCTCGGGGCTTTATTTCGGCCACTTCACTTTCTCCGATGCGGTCGGCGGCGCCGCACTTGCCGCCACCTGGGTCTTTCTCGTTGCGCTTACCGCCGTGTGGCGATACCCCGCGAAACCGCGAATCCGCGTGATGATGCCGGTCACCGTCCTCGCGGTCGTCTGCGTGAGCGTCGTGTTGCAGTTCAGGACGAGCCTTGACGCGATGGCGGTCGAACCCGCCCCGGCGGTTATCGTCGTGTCGCCGATGCAATGGACGGATACCGTATGGCGGACCTTTTCTTGCTACCGCTCAAGCATGGACGGAGACCGCCTCGAACCCATCACGGTTCAATGGACAGCAACGGCGGGAGAGATCAGGGCTCAATTGGAGCGCCGGGGGTGGACAGAAGGTACGCGCTTATCGCCGCATAGCATCCTGTCGCTCGTTTCTCCGGACGTGGCGGCTACGGCGCTTCCCGTGTTGCCGAGGTTGAACAATGGCGAACCGTCGGTGCTGGTATTCACGCGGGCTCACATGACCCCGGAAGAGCGCGATGTCTTGCGGTTCTGGCCCACGCAGTACGCGGTGACTCAGCGCGGCGGCCAGCCGCCCACACCGATCTGGCTCGGCTCGCTTGTCCACGAGCGCTTGTTGCGGCCGACATGGCCATTCAATGTGTTGCGTCCGGACAGGCGACTCGATTCGATGATCGCAGCCCACGGCGAGGCATCGCCGTGGCGGGGTTTGGAGGTGGCGAGAAGCGCTGGCTGCGGGGGTATTCCGGTGACGCTGGTGGAATCCGAGGGGCAATGAGTCATCAAGCGGTCACCAGGCAGTCAATGAGCGGTGAAATGATGTCGATCCTGCACTCATGAAGCGATGAGATTCAAAGGCACTAGCCAACGCCAAGCGGGGCCACGCAATACCGAATGCTTCTGGAGGCGAGTACTTGATACAGATTCCACCCTCGGCCATTGAGAACTGGGGAAGCGCCGCAGTCTTCGCCAATGTGCTGGCCACGCGGCTGGGTGTGCCGCTGCCTGCTATCCCCGTGCTCGTCTTCGCCGGCTCCGCGATTGCCGGCGGGAACCTGGTTTTTTCTCACGTGCTGTGCGCGGCGGTAGTCGCTGCGTTGCTTGGCGACGGTGTGTGGTTTTCCGCGGGGCGCATCTATGGCCGGCGCCTGACCGATTCCCTCGGGCGTATGTCGTTATCGCTCGATGCAAGCATGCGCACCACGCGCGCTTTGTTCGAACGGTTTGGCGTGGGGATCGTGGCGGTGGCGAAGTTTGTTCCGGGCCTGGCGCTCATTACACCGCCGCTGATGGGGACCACGGCGATTGCGCCCGCTGCGTTCGTTGCGTGGGACACGGTAGGCACGGTGGCCTGGGCCTCTTTCTGGCTGCTCGGCGGCGCGCTGTTCGAGCGGCAACTTGGAATGCTGCTGAGCGCGCTGCGGCCCTACGGGGCATCGATACTTGACGTGCTGTTCGCCGCGGCCGTTCTTTACCTGACGTATCGATACCTGCTGCGCTGGCGTCTCAGGAAGTGGCTGAGCCGCAGGGTCGTGACGCCCGATCGGCTCAACCGGATGATGCGTTCCAGCGCACCGCCCTTGATTCTCGATGCGCGTCCGGCGTCGGTTCGCCGTGACGAGTCGTATCGAATCCCGGGGGCGATTCTGCTTGATGTTGAATCGCTGGACACCATGGATGCGAATCTTTCGGCAAGCAACATTGTTGTGTACGGCATGTATGCGAGTGATGCGGCCGTCCGGAAGGTTCGCAAGCGGTTGCTTAAGAAAAACGTCGTCAATGCCCGCCTTTTGTACGGGGGCCTGGACGAGTGGGTGCGCCGCGGTTATGCGGTCGAACCGTTGCCGCCGGAGTTGAATCTCTTCACTGCATCGATGGCGCGGTTTTAGAGCGCCACTCGCCTGGATCGGCCGGTGCACTTCCTCTAGCGCACATACGCACATTTGTATGCCTGCTTTAGTAGGGATGCGCGCCACGAAATCTCGTGGCTAAATGAGCCCAACGACTCGAACAAAGAAGTCCTAAGCTACCCGAAGCAATAAAACAAAAGGACGTGCCGCAAACAAACGTTTGCGCGGCTGCTATGGGATTTCAAGGGGTCTGACGGGGACAAGCTGACAATGAAGTTCAGCAAAAAAAACCGGTGAAAACGCGACGGGGGATGGAATAACGGGGGCGTTCAACCGGTAAGTGAAAAGAAGCGGTTGTTGAAACGTAGCGAATTAAATAGTTAACGAGGGGAGAGGTGGCGTGCCGGCGGCTGGGCGTGGCGAGACGCCCGGTCGTCGGACTCGCTGCATGGTTGTAGCTTACTTCTGGTTTTAGAAGAGCCCGTAGCCGAGTCGCTGGTTCCAGATCAGCTTGATCAGGCCAGTTGCTGTGCAAGCGATTTCGTCAACGGGCTTTCTACGTCACCGGTATGTTTTGTCGTCACCGGTTCGATCAATACGATCCAGCATTCTTCTTCCGCCACCGGATTGTGCAGGACGCCGCGAGGCACGACATGCATCGATCCTTCAGGCAAATGGATCGCTTTGCCTCCTTCGTACTCAATCCGCAGGCTCCCGCGTACGACATAGAACAGTTCGTCTTCACCCGCATGGCTGTGCCACACGAGTTCGCCTCGAACCTTCGCGACTTTCACATATTGGTCATTGACCTGCGCTACGACCTTGGGCGACCAGTATTCGGTGACAGCGTCGAACGCGGTCTTCAGATCGATGGCGCCGGCGGAAAAGGCCAGGTTCATATTCATTTCTCCATTCAGTTAATCTCGAAGCCGAGACTTGGCAACGCGGAGGGGCGGGATTCAACCCGCACCCACGCCCGGCTCCCAGTACACATTTAACCCCATTAACTCGGTTAGCGTTTGCGCCGCGGTTTTCATTCTTTCCCCCACTTCGTTCATCGCGGGCACCGGTGCTTGATCGATGCGTTCTATGAACGGCGTCGTCAGCGATGCAACGGCGTGTCCGTTTCGTCCAAACACGGGGTACGCGAGGTTCTTGACGCCCTTGACCTGGCGACTCGGCATGCGCGCATGTCCGCGTTCCTTGATCCGCGCCAGATCCGCGGCAAGCTGTTTTGCATCGACGGGAAGTTCGCCGTCAACGGGGACATGCAGCTTGAGCATCCGCTTGCGTTCCAGTTCTTCCTGGAACGCCATCAGCACTTGTCCCGAAGCGGTATCGGTCATGCCGATCAACGTGCCCACCTTTAACGAAAAGCCCCAGCGTTCCGGACTTTCCACTCCCGCGACAATCAGCACGCGGCCGTCCTGATACACGCACAGGTGGAACGACTGACGGACGTCGTTGGCCAGTTGCGTCATCAGCGGCAGCGCGGTGGTCACAAGCGAGCGAACCGGCTGATGCCGGTGCGCCAGCTGGAACAGCAACAACGACAACACATACCTGTCACCCAACGCGCGCAGATATCCGCGCGTCTCCAGCGTGACGACCATGCGAAAAATCTCCGCAGTCGTACGCCCGAGCGTCTTTCCCAGGTCAGCCAGTGACAAGCCCTCCGGATGACTCGCCAGCAGTTCGATGATGTCCAGCCCCTTTTCGAGCGCCGGCGCTGAGTATCGCGTGTTGTCCAAAATCTCTCCTTGCCCAAAGCCAGATGTCTGCGTTCAACCGGTCTCGACGTCATGAGATCCGGCAACGGCATGGCGTGATTGTAGACGCGTGCAAGCCCGGTGTTTGCCGTCATAGGCGAAGGAAAACGAACTTAAATGGGCATCGGGAAAACACCAATGAAAATTCATGTATGAAATAACGTTTTATCTTTAAAATGATTTGCATGGATGGAAAAGTGGTCTGCAAGACGCCGGCATAGGGAGACAACGCTGATGGCTGAAGTGGCATTCAAACAGGTGCAGAAGTCGTTCGGCGCCGTCCAGGTGTTAAAGCAGATCGACTTGACCGTGGCGGACGGCGAGTTCCTTGTGCTCGTTGGACCGAGTGGGTGCGGCAAGTCGACATTGCTGCGTGCGCTGGCGGGACTCGAAGGCGTGACGCATGGACGAATTCTCATCGACGGCCGTGTGGTCAACGACTTGCCGCCAAAGGACCGGGACATCGCGATGGTGTTCCAGAACTACGCGCTGTATCCGCACATGAGCGTGTTGGAGAACCTCACGTTCGCGCTGAAATTGCGCGACCTGAAACCCGATGAAATCGCGGCGCGTGCAAATCAAGCAGCGACCATTCTCGGCCTTCAGGATTTGCTTGGCCGCTACCCGCGCCACTTGTCCGGCGGTCAGCGTCAACGCGTGGCCATGGGGCGCGCGATCGTGCGTGACCCGAAGGTGTTCCTCTTCGACGAACCGTTGTCGAACCTCGATGCGAAGCTACGCGTTCAAATGCGCGCGGAAATCAAGGCGCTGCATCAGCGCTTGCGCGCAACCACGGTCTACGTGACGCACGATCAGATTGAAGCGATGACGATGGCTGATCGCATCGTCGTGCTGAATGGCGGCGTGATCGAGCAAATTGGCGCGCCACTCGAACTCTACGATGACCCCGACAACCTGTTTGTCGCGAGCTTTATCGGCTCGCCTTCCATGAATCTTTTTAGCGGCCGCTACGAGTTGCAAAACGATGGCGCGCGGGTACGCATAGGAGATTTCTCGATACAAGTGCCGGTGGTCAACGCCCGGGACGGGCAAGAGGTGACCGTCGGCGTGCGGCCTGAGCATCTCGTGGTCGCGCAGACGGGCGGCATTCCATTCAGCGTCGATGTAGTCGAGCCAACGGGCGCGTCCACGGAATTGTTCGGCACGGTCGCAGGACAGCGCTGTTGCGTCATCGTCAATGGCCGTTTGTTGCTGCGTCCGGAGCAGGGTATCCGCCTCGACGCCGAGCTTGAGCACACCCTTGTCTTCGATACCGGCACCAGTCGCCGGCTGCGCTAGAAAGCTGGAAAAAACCACACGCAAGCCGTATCGCCCGACGTTACGGCACATAACAAAGGAGATGAATCATGGTTAGGGATTCGATGAAAACCGGCCTCAAGATCGCTGTGTCGGTACTGGCTTTGGCGGGTCTGGTCGCCACGACCGCGGCACGCGCCGACAACGAATATGCAGGCTATACGTTGCGCGTCAAGCTGATCGGCGGCGTGCAATATGAAGCGCTCTACACGCGCATTCCGCTATGGGAAAAACAGACCGGCGCGAAGGTCGAGATCATCTCGCGCAAGAGTCACTTCGAGCTCGATCGTGAGTTGAAGCAGGACATTGCTTCGCAGCATATCGACTATTGCGTGTCGTCGAATCATACGAATTTCTCGGCGCAATATCCCATCTTCCGCGACCTCAAGGGATTGTTTCCCGCTGACTATCTTGCAGCGTTCGCGCCTGCTTTGTTGAAGCAGTCGGAGGTAAAGGGGCAGCTTGTCCAGATCCCGCGATCAACGGATATTGAAGCGCTCTATTACAACAAGACCGCTTACGCCGATCCCGCGAATCAAGACGCCTACAAGAAGAAATTCGGCAAGGACCTCACGCCGCCGAAGACCTTCGCCGAGTTCACGCAGCAAGCGACGTTCTTTACCAAGGCGCCGAACTTCTACGGCACGCAATTCCCGGGCAAGGACGAAGCACTCACGGGCACGTTCTACTCGCTGCTGGTGGCGAACGGCGGCCAGTTACTCGATGCAAAGATGCAACCCAAGTTCAATTCACCGGTGGGTGTGAAGACGCTCGACTGGTTCGTCAACCTGTACAAAGCGGGCGTGGTGCCCAAGGGCGTGCCGAGCTATGTCTGGGACGATCTTGGTAACAACTTCGCGTCGGGCAAGGTCGCGCTCGATCTCGACTGGCCGGGTTTTGCATCGTTCTATAACGACCCGAAAACGTCGAAACTTGCCGGCAACGTGGGTGTGGTTCGTGCGCCGCTGGGTGCTGCCAACAAGCGGCCGGGCTGGTCGGGTTCGCACAGCTTCTCGATCACGAAAGTGTGCGCACGGCCTGAAGTGGCGGCGAGTTTCATCCAGTTCCTGACGAGCAAGGATTCGCAAATGGTTGAAGCGCGGCTTGGTTCGATTCCTTCGCGTATCGATGCGCAGCAGGCCATCGTGCAGGAGTTCAAGACGAAGGACGATCACTTCATGGCGGACACGGTCGCGACCTTCAGTCAGGCCGCGAAGGAAGACTCGTTCACGCCGCCGCGCATCGCGCAGTGGAACGAAATCTCCAATGCGCTGTGGCCGGAATTGCAGAAGGCGATCATCGGCGATGAGACCTCGCAGCAAGCCCTGGATAACGCGGCGAAGAAGGTCGCGGACATCATGCAGGACGCGGCAGATAACCAGTAACCAGCGATCGACATGCAATCCAACACGCCTTACTCGATCGGCGGCGAGCCCGTTCTCGCTACACCGCGCAGACGGATACCGCTGCCGATCAAGCTGCTGATGCCCGCGTTCCTGGCGGTCGGGATCGTGGTGATCCTGCCGCTGTTGTTCTCGTTTTATACGAGCTTCACGGCGTACCGCCTGACCGACCCCGATACGCTTTCGCACTGGATCGGCTGGCGAAACTACGAACGCGCGTTTGCGAATGGCGACTTCTGGGCCGCGTTCGGCCGCACGATCCTGTTCCTCACCATTGCGCTGAATCTGGAGTTGTTGCTGGGCCTTGGCGTGGCGCTGCTGCTCAATCAGGTCACGAAAGGCCAGCGCGCATTGCGCACGGTGATGATGTTCCCGATGATGTTCTCCCCCGTGCTCGTCGGCTTCCAGTTCAAGTTCATGCTCAACGACAGCACGGGCATTGTGAACAACCTGATGCAGACGTTGTTCGGCGCGAAGTCGGCGTTCCCGTTCCTCGTCAATGCGAACTCCGCGCTGGCGTCGCTGATCGCGGCCGAGGTGTGGAACTCGACGCCCATCTTCGCGGTGATCCTGCTGGCCGGTTTGATGGCGTTGCCAAAGGATCCGATAGAAGCATCGAAGGTGGATGGCTGCACGTCATGGCAGACGTTTCGCTATGTGACGCTGCCGTACCTGATGCCGTTCATTTATATCTCCATGACGATCCGTTCACTCGATGTAGGCCGCGCTTACGACATCGTGAGGATCATGACGAACGGCGGTCCGGGCGGACGCACGGAATTGCTCTGGACGATGGTCGGGCGAATTGCTTACGACGACTCGCGCATGGGTTATGCGAATGCGATTGCGTATGTCTCGGTGCTGGTGTCCATCCTCTTCACGCTGTACTTTTTTCGCAAGTTAAGCGGCGCGCGCAAACACATGGGACCTGCCTGACATCATGAGCGATACGGCATTCAAGGGCGCGTTCGTGCGCAAGTCGGCGGTTTGGTTCGGTGTGTTCATCGTGATGGCGATCATCTGTTTGCCCGGGCTTTGGGTCGTGCTCAACGCGTTCCGTTCGAACGTGGCGATTTTGTCGAATCAATCGCCGCTGGTCGGTTCAAGCTACACGCTCGATAACTTCAAGAGCATGTTCGGCTATGGGCAAATGGCGTCGCTGCCTATCAGCCAGTACTTCGTGAATTCGTTGATCATCTCTTGCGTGAGCACGATCGCCGCGCTGGCGGTCGGCGTGCTTGGCGGCTATGCGTTTGCGCGTTTCGAGTTCAGGCACAAGCAGGTCATGTTCGTGGCGCTGATGCTCACGCGCGCGATTCCGGGCATTGCGTTGTCGTTGCCTATTTTCATGCTGTGGGCGTGGACGGGTCTGCTCGATACGCGCATTGGCGTGATCCTTGTTTATCTGGCGATGAACGTGCCGTTCACCGTATGGCTCATCGATGGCTTCTTTCGCGAGGTGCCGATCGAGTTGTCGCAAGCCGCGCAAATCGATGGTTGCAATCGATGGCAGGCGTTCTGGCGCATCGAGTTGCCGCTGGCGAAAAGCGGGATTGCATCGGCGGGGATTTTTGCGTTTCTTACGAGCTGGAATGAATTTGCTCTCGCCACGCAATTGTGCCGAAGCCCCGATACCAAGACGCTGCCGGTCGGGTTGATGGACTTTACGGCGCAGTTTTCGGTTGACTGGGCAGGCATGTGCGCGATGGCCGTGATCATTATTATTCCGGCGATCGTGCTGACGTTTATCGTGCAGAAGCATCTGATCGCGGGGTTGACGCTCGGTGGGGTGAAGGGCTGAAATGGACGGGAGGGGTCGTTCGCACTGTTTGAGGGGGTGGGTTTGGGGTTGGGTTGATAGGTTCTGGCGTTAGCGGTCGGGGTTGGTGCCGGGTTGGTGCTTTCGGCCTTAGTGGTCTGCGTGAGTGAGCTCATTTCTTTAGCACTATTAGCCACTGCGCGTGGCGGCGCGTCATTTCTTTGTCCAAAGCGACAAAGAAACGAAGCAAAGAAAACGCTTTCAAAACGCGGGCCCGTAAGTTGACCTAGCGTGCAGTTTCCACGTTTTTGGCACCCCAAAAGCACGGTGCTCGCCAGAGCGACGGATGTTTGAACCCCTCCTTCTCGCGAATCCTGACACGAACACGCTTCGCCCCGTACGCTCTCGGGCAAGCACCCTTGCCAAGGATCCCAAACGGCATCACGCGTATCTACCACTGGGGGTCTTCGTGGGTTGGCTGCATGATTAGCGCGGTTATTTTTCGTCGGTAGGGGCGGCGTTATCTATTTGAGTAGCCTCGTTTCGAGGCGGGTTGGCGACATGGTTCGGCATGCGTACAAATTCGGTGGGTGGTTGTTCGCGGATAGCGCGGGGTGAACCTTGGGCAGGTTCAGTCACTGGTGGCGAAGCGTGTGGGTATCGGTGTTCGGAGAAGGAGGGTTTCACACATCCGTCGCTCTTGCGAGCACCGTGCTTTTGGGGTGCCAAAAACGCGGAGACTGCACGCTAGTGTCCTGAGTTAGAGATTCGCAGACAAAATCGTTCGATGCTTGCCATGATGTCGTCAGCAGATTTTGTCCACATGAAGGGCTGCGGCTCAGCGTTGTAGATGTCGAGATAGTGGCGAATCGCGTCTTCCAACTGGCGTGTTGAACGATGGGTGCCACGCCGGATTTGTTTTTCAGTCAACGTGGCAAACCAGCGCTCCACTTGATTAAGCCAAGAAGCCGATGTTGGAGTGAAATGGATATGAAAACGCGGATGACGAGCGAACCAGGCGCGCACGGTCGGTGTCTTGTGAGTCCCGTAGTTGTCCATCACCAGATGCACGTCCAATTGAGGGGGAACGTTGGCTTCGATCGTACGCAGGAACTTCAGGAACTCAGTGCCGCGATGACGCCGATGCAATTGGCCGATGACTTCTCCCGTAGCTATATCCAGGGCCGCGAACAGCGTCGTGGTGCCATGGCGTTCGTAATCGTGCGTACGGCGCTCGGCTATGCCGGGGGCCAACGGCAGAATCGGTTGAGTCCGGTCCAGTGCTTGAATCTGGCTCTTCTCGTCCACACACAACACCATGGCCTTGGTCGGCGGATCGAGATACAAACCGACGATGTCACGCGTCTTGGCAACGAACTGCGGATCAGTCGACAGTTTGAAGGTTTCCTGACGATGAGGCTGCAGGCCAAACGCACGCCAGATCCGACTCACCGCCGTCTGCGACAGACCACTTTCACGCGCCATGGTGCGCGTGCTCCAATGTGTCGCTTTGGTCGGTTGTTCTTCCAGTGTCTTGGCAATGAGTGCATCGACCCGAGCATCATCAATGGTGCGTGGCGCACCGGGTCGGGGTGCATCGAGCAGCCCATCAAGTCGCTGGTTGAGAAAGCGCGCACGCCATTTCGTTACCGTCTGCGGTGTCACGCCAAGCACCTCGGCTACGACTCTGTTGGTGGTGCCACTGGCGCAACTCAGAACGATGCGCGAGCGCAAGGCGAGCGCCTGAGCTGTCTTGCGCCGACGCGACCAGGCCTGCAACTGCTCACGTTCCGATTCACTCAACACCAACTCCGCTTTCGGTCGACCTCTCATCGCGCCTCCGCCGTATCGAACCAACTATACGACGGACAACGCAATGATCAATAAATTCCATGAACTTCCAACTCAGGACACTAGGTCAACTTACGAGCCCTCGTTTTGAAAGCGCTTTCTTTGCTTCGTTTCTTTGTCGCTTTGGACAAAGAAATGACGCGCCGCCACGCGCAGTGGCTAATAGTGATAAAGAAAATAGCTCACTCAAGCAGACCACTAAGCCAAGCAGCAGCAACCCGGCAATGACTCCGACCGCTAACGCGGGAACCTAGCAACCCGGCATCAACCCCGACCGCAGAACCCAAGAACCTGGCACCCCAACCCCAACCCCAACCACAAACCCAGAACCAAACGCCCCCGACCGAGTGCGAACGAACCCCACCTCCGATTACCTCTTAAAGGGAACCAAAAAAATGACAACTATCGATACCGTCGACATCCGCCAGGTCGACCTTCAACCCAAGGTCAAGCGCACGGATGCGATCCAGTCGTTCGTGGTGCAGGAGACCGTGCTGGTGACAATCCGTTGCAACGACGGCAGCGTAGGCACGGGTTATACGTACACCATCGGAACGGGCGGTTCGTCTATTGTCGCGTTGCTGCACGATCATCTCGCGCCATTGCTGATTGGACGCGATCCGGCGGGATACGAAGCCATCTGGCGCGACCTCTTTTTCCATACGCATGCGACAGCGGTGGGCGCGATCACGAGCCTCGCGCTTGCTGCAATCGATACCGCTCTTTGGGACCGCAACACACGCGTGGCGAACTTGCCGTTGTGGGTCGCGGCGGGTGGATCGAAGCCACGTACGCGTACATATTCAACTGAGGGCGGGTGGTTGCATTTATCGGAGGCGGATCTCGTCGATCAAACTTTGCAAGCGCGTGATGCCGGTTTTCATGGCGCCAAGATCAAGGTCGGCCGGCCGCATCTGGCCGAAGACACGCGTCGTCTTAGCGCTGTGCGCGACGCCATGGGTGACGACTTCGAGATCATGGTCGATGCCAATCAAGGCTTTACGTTATCCGAAGCGATCCGTCGCGCTCACGCATTTGAACCGTTGCGACTTGCATGGCTCGAAGAGCCGATGCCCGCTGAAAATATCGCTGCACACCAGCGGCTGTGCGCGGCGAGTTCGGTGCCAATCGCGGTGGGGGAATCGATGTATCACCCCGCGCAATTCGCCGAGTACCTGAAGGCGGATGCATGCTCGATCGTTCAGGCCGATGTCGCACGCGTGGGCGGAATCACGCCGTGGTTGAAAGTGGCGCATCTTGCCGAGACCATGAATGTGTCCATCTGTCCGCACTTCCTGATGGAGTTGCATGTGAGTTTGTGCGCGGCCGTGCCGAACGCAACGTGGCTCGAATACATCCCGCAACTTGATGCACTGACCGGCAAGCAGGTTCAGATCGAGAGCGGCTATGCGGTTGCGCCGATGGAACCGGGGATTGGTATCGACTGGGATTGGGACGCGATCCAGGCGATGCAACGCACCCATGTTTGCGTCGATGCCCGCGCGGCGGCTTAAGCCATGAGCAAGAACGTCATGCGGCATTGCCTGGCACTTGATCTGCGCGATGACCCTGAAGTCATCGCGCAATATGACCGGTATCATGAGGCGGTCTGGCCGGAGGTGCTGGATGCGCTGAGAGCGTCAGGCATCATCGACATGACAATCTGGCGGCGCGATACACGCTTGGTCATGTTGATTGAGACCGAGCCGGATTTTAGCTTCGATAAACTAGTGGCAGGCGCCGATGTTCATCCGCGCGTGACTGAGTGGAATGCGTTGATGGCGAGCTTTCAATGTCCGCTGCCGGGCGCAACGAGCGCCGAGTGGCAACCAATGAAATTAGCTTTCAACATGCTGGCGCAGATGCAGGGCCACGAGCGTTGAGCCCTTATTTCCACTCGATCAAACGAGACGTACGATCACAGAAAAGAGCCACACCGCGATGCCGACGCCACCGACCAGGCAGACGGCTACCGCGCACAATCGCCAAAGGGTCTTCATTGGTCGTACCTAAAAAAAGAAGGCCGCAAAGCGGCCTTGAAGAGGGGTACTACAGGGGATCAATGAGATGCATCGTAAGACGCGAGACTTAAGGGAACATTAAGCGCTCGGCAAACGCATCCTTGATCATCCATTCCCCTTCAGGCATCTGACCCCGCCCTCGCGGCACGCGTCGAAATTACGGCTAAATCGTACGCCTAGTTGTAGGACATGGTGAACGTCGCTAACGCTTTGAGTGAACCGGGCGTGACGCTTCCGGTACGGATATATTGCGCCGACAAAGGCAGAACAAGCACGCCGTTGGGAGAGGCTCCGATCAGCCACTGGTTTTCGACGCTAACGCCTACCGCGTCAGGTCCGAAGGCGACGGGGGTGCCGTCACCTTTCAATACCTGCACGCCGATTCCCTTGACCGTGGACTCGGGGGACAGCGTGAGCACATTAGATCGATTCGCAGGAGTGACGGCATCCGTTATGACGATGGATACCTGTGCACCGGTCGAGCACGTGAAATCCAGGTGGAACGCTGTCCGCCCAGCGACTGCGCCCACGCCGGCGGCGAAGGCCCGTACGGCGGGAGTGGGAAGGAAAACAGCTAGGTCCTGGGTCTGTACGGAACACGTTGCCGTGTTAAGGGTGCCGGTGGCGCTGCCTGTATAAACGGGGGTCTGGGACCAAATTTTTCCCGGATTGTCCGACGCCTCGAAGCCCTCGTCCAGCACCGGAATTGAAGAGAGTGTTGTTGCTCCGCCCTTAACTGCGCCGTAGGTAACGAAAATGGTCGTGACAGTAACATTCGTGTCTTGATATGGTCCACCCAACGGCCCGGAGATGTCGCACGGTATTCGCAGCAGGCTGTTATTGAGTGACAGGTTGGTGGCATTGCACGTCGGGGCGTTGAAGACGAATCGAACACCCAGACCGTCGATGGCGGTCTTGTAGACGTCTGCAAAGCCTGGCGCGAGTGCGGCGGTCACCGTTAGCTGAAGGGTGGCGGTTCCTGTCGTATTGAACGGCGAACTATTCATAAAAGAGCATCGCATCTGAAAACTCGCGGGCGCGACAGTGCTAACCACGGTGCCCGACGGCGCGTTCATCGGAACGACAATCGTCCCTGCGCTCAATACCTTACCCACATTACCTGGAGTGCATGTGATAGCTGCAGAGACGGGACTGACGAACAGCGCGCCGAGGAAAATTGCGAACAAGCTGGTAAGAATCCACGCACGTAATTGTCGACCGATTTTTATCGCCTGAGCCTTCACCGACATGCCGTCAATGCGCAATTGCTTGCCGGTTCTATTCGGAACTGTCATGTAACCTCATGTCGTTGTTATCGGAACGCGATAGATCCCGTTGGCTGGAATCAAAGGTCCTCACCCGATGACAAACAATCTATGAGGCAGTCGAACGCCGTCAACTTCAAAGTCGACCCTACAGCGTTTCGCTTCGGGTAGCGAAGTGACACGACAGCGACAACAGCGTCCAGCGAACCGCAAGCTGCCGCGAGGCGATCAGAAGGTCATTCCGAACGCAAACGCCCTCGCCAACGATAAAAGCCAAAGCCCGGCAGAACGCAAGTTCTGCCGGGCTTTGGCTTTTACATTCTTCAACGTTACGACTGAGCGAACAGCGCTCCAGTCCGTAACGCCTTCATATTAGTTATGCGAGTAAAGCGAGCGTTCGTTGCTCAGGCTGACGCGGCTGCCCGATTGCGATTGGGTATCTTGCACGCCGCCGTACGACGTTGCGTTCGCGTTGGCTTCAGCTTGTTCGGCTCGAACGGTTTGCACGCTTTGACCGCGTTGCGATGCAGGTGCACCAACGCTCGGGTTATACGACGGTGCCGGGCCGTAACCGCTGCTGGCGAAAGCGGGGGCAGCCAAGGCTGCGGAAGCGGCGACCAACAATGCGGCGATAAGATTCTTGTTCATGATGTGCTCCGATTTGCATAAGTTTTAAGGGGCGTAGCGGCTTGCTTTTTCTGCTCACTGCGTCGATGAAATGCAGTGTATACCCCTACTATCGATTTATTGTGTCGATAGGATGCAATTGACTTTTCGGAATCTGATAATAATGAGATGCGGTTTTGCGGACTGCCGAGCACGCGGAATCTAGTCGTGAAGCGTCTCGATGATGGCCGCCGTGATGCCCGTGCGCCCGTACGAAGCCCGCTCGACCATTCCGACGGTCCGAAGAATGGGCGGCTGCGCAATCGGGATCAAGCGTAGCGACGGGTCTGTTTGCCACCCCGCCCGATGCAGTTGCGGCAACACGGTTACGCCCACGTTCTTCCTCACCAGCGCCACGATCGTCTCGATGGAATTCAGCTCCAGGTACTCGATCACCTCGAGCCCGAGCGTCGTCAGCGCCTGATCGACCACTACGCCGGTTCGAACGCGCCGGTCGAAGCGCAGGAATCCGTGGGACGCCAGGATCCGGCGCGGGTCGGTATCGGTTATCTCGTGGCTCACGATCAGCATCAGCGGCTCGGCGTAGAGCGGCGTCCATTTGAGCGTATCCGGCAAGGCCTGGTCGGGGCGCGCGACCACCGCCGCAATATCCACCTCGCCTTGCTCCACCATGACCGTCAACTCATCTGAACGCGCCGACAACAACCGCACGTCCAGCCCGGGATGCGCCGCTTTCAGCCGCGCCACCCCCAGCGAGAGCGCCTGAATCACCGATACCACCGCGCCAATGGCCACAGGCCCCTGCATGGACCCAGCCGGCGTAGCCTCCAGTTCATCGAGCAGATCCAGTATCTGCTCCACCTTCGGCCGAATCTCGTGCCCCTGCCGGCTCAGCGTAATCTGCCTTGCGCTGCGGTCGAAAAGCTGCCGCCCCAGCGCCTGCTCCAGCCCGCGCATCTGCAAGCTGACCGCGGCCTGGGTAAGCGCGACCTTATCAGCCGCGGCGGCGAACGAGCCCGTTCGCGCGACCGCCCGGAAGGTCTTCAGCATTCGAATAGTCGGCATGGCTAGTTCAAGAAAAAGTTAAGCGTCAAAAAGAAAGTTTAATATTTCCTGATGCAATTAGGCCGACATAATTACTTCATGAAAGTTTGGCGACGCGCAACAGGCGACGTGCGGCCGTTTTGTTGTTGACGCCGGCCAAAAGGCTCCGGTTAGTCGCCTGTATTCCCCCGCAGCGGAGTGTTGAATTTGTCGACGTTAAGCAAGCTGCCAGTAAACCAGCCTGATCCTCACGATCAGCTCAACCCGCCTGCCAGGCGTCCTGTACTCGAAGTCAGCGGCTTCTCGCTGAAATTCTCACGCGCCGCGCATGTTCCGAACCTCGTCGAGGACGTGTCGTTCTCCGTGAACGCGGGTGAAACGCTGTGCATCGTCGGGGAATCGGGGTGCGGGAAAAGCGTGACGTCGCTGGCGATGATGGGTTTGCTGCCCAGCCCGCCGGCCAATATCGTCTCGGGGAAGGCGATGTTCGACGGCCGCGATCTCTTCAAACTAAGCGAACGCGAACTTGCCGATATCCGTGGCAACCGGATGTCGATGATCTTCCAGGAGCCGATGACCTCGCTCAATCCCGCGTTCACCGTCGGGCATCAGATCGCGGAATGCGTGCAGCGGCATCGCGGTTTGAGCAGCGGGGCAGCGCGCAGGGAGGCGTTGGACATGCTGCGCCTCGTGCGCATTCCCGCACCGGAAACGCGCCTTGACGCGTATCCGCACGAGTTATCCGGCGGCATGCGCCAGCGCGTGATGATCGCGATGGCGCTGGCCAATCGCCCGCAGTTGGTCATCGCCGATGAACCCACGACCGCACTCGATGTCACCATCCAGGCGCAGGTTTTATTGCTGGTGCGCAGCCTGCAAGCCGAAACCGGCACGGCGATGGTGTTGATCACGCACGACCTCGGTGTAGTGGCCGAAGTGGCTGATTACGTCGCGGTGATGTATGCGGGACGGATCGTGGAATATGGCTCAGTCGATGAAATCTTCGATGACCCGCAGCATCCGTACACCATCGGATTGATGGGTGCGATTCCATCGGTGGGAAAACGCGAAGGCGCGCTCGCGACCATTCGTGGTTCGGTGCCGTCGCCGGAACAGATGCCTAAGGGGTGCAGGTTCGCGCCGCGCTGTCCGTTTGTGGAGGAAAGGTGTATCGACGCGGTGCCGCCCGATAAACGGTTAGACGGAACGCATCGCGTGGCGTGCTGGGTAGCGCCAGTTGAACATGCTCTTGGCGGGGCGGCGGTATGAACCCGAACGCTCCCATTATTGAAGCCCGCGACCTGACCAAGCACTTTGGCGGTACCCGCAACCTGTTCACGCGCACGCCGACGGTCTACGCGGTGAACGGTGTCTCGTTCTCCGTGCAGAAGGGCGAGACGTTTGCCATTGTCGGGGAATCGGGTTGCGGCAAGTCGACGCTGGGGCGCCTGTTGCTGCGTCTTATCGATAGCACCGAAGGCCGCGTGATCTACGAAGGCAAGGACATCACGCATCTGGGCACCGAGCCCATGCGCCGTCTGCGCCGTGAGATGCAGATCATCTTCCAGGACCCGTTCGCGTCGCTGAATCCGGGCATGACGGTGGGGCAGATCATTGGCGAGCCAATAGCGCTGCATGGTCTGGCGAAAGGGGCGGCGCTTAATGAACGCGTGGCCGATTTGCTGCGTACGGTCGGCCTTCAACCCGGTTACGCCGAGCGTTATCCGCATGAGTTTTCGGGCGGGCAACGGCAACGTATTGGCATTGCGCGGGCGTTGGCGGGCGAGCCCAAGCTGATAGTCGGCGATGAACCCGTCTCCGCGCTCGATGTGTCCGTGCAAGCCCAGGTCATCAACCTGCTCGAGTCGCTGAAGCAGGAGCTTGGGTTGACGCTGATCATGATCGCGCATGACCTCGCGGTGATTCGCCATATGAGCGATCGCGTGGCGGTGATGTATCTCGGCGAGATCGTGGAAATGGCGGATGTGAACGCGTTGTTCGACCAGCCGCTTCATCCTTATACGCAAGCGTTGCTGCAAGCGATTCCGGCGAGCAGTCCGCGTCAGCGTCGCAGCAAACCTTCTTTGACTGGCGATCTGCCGAGTCCGACCGCACCACCTTCAGGATGCCGTTTTCATCCACGATGCCCACATGCAAAAGCGCGCTGCGCCGACGAACAACCGGTCAGCGAAACGCTCGAAAACGGTCACCGGGTCGCATGCCATTTCTGGCGCGAGATACAGAACGCGGGTGGCGGCGCGCCGCTGGTTTCCATCGTCAGCCCGAAGCTTACCGAGCGGCTGGCGGTGTATCGGCAACGTCAGGCGCTGGTCGACGGTGCGCTCACAGAACAATCGAACACACGATAAAACGGGGAAATGCAGATGCGAAAGATTCTCTTGGCCGCGGCGTTCGCGGCAAGCATGGCGACTACCACCGCCGTGATGGCTCAGTCGAACTCGACTATCCGGATTGGTTTGCAGGACGACATTGGCACGCTCGATCCGGCGCGCAGCAGTCAGGTGGTTGACAGGATCGTGTTCAGTTCGCTCTGCAATTCGCTGGTCGATATTGGTCCGGATCTGAAGATCGTGCCCATGCTCGCGACCTCGTGGAGCATGAGCGCCGACAACAAGACGCTCACGTTCAAGTTGCGCCACGGCGTGAAGTTCCATGACGACGAGCCGTTCAACGCCGCCGCTGTGAAAGCCAATCTCGACCGCGCGCGTTCCATGCCCGCGAGCAATCGCAAGAGCGAGCTGGCTTCTATCGATCATGTGGATGTGGTCGATGAATTCACCGTCGCTATCGTGTTGAAAGCGCCCGATGCCGCGCTGCTCGCCACGCTCACGGATCGCGCCGGCATGATGCTCGCACCGAAAACTCTCGCCGATGATTCCAGCGTCTCCACGCATCCGGTGTGCTCCGGCCCGTACAAGTTTGTCGAGCGCGTGCAGAACGACCGCGTGGTGCTGGAGAAATTCGCGGGCTACTGGGATGCCGACAAATACCCGATCCAGAAAGTGATCTTCCAGCCGATTCCCGACAGCACCGTTCGTCTTGCGAATCTCCGCTCGGGCTCGCTCGACATGCTGGAGCGTCTCGCGCCTTCCGACGTTGCATCGGTGAAGAGCGACAAGAACCTCAACTTTATTTCGATGAGCGGCCTGGGCTTCTACGACCTCACGTTCAACGTCTCGAATGGAGCGCGTGCGCCGAAGGCGTTCAAGGATAAACGCGTGCGCCAGGCGTTCGAACTTGCCATTGACCGCGATGCGATCAACCAGGTGATCGGCGGCGGAATTTTCTCTCCGATCGGTCAGGCGATCCCGTCGAACAGCCCGTACTTCGATGCATCGATCAAGACGACCAAACGCGATATCCCGAAGGCGAAAGCGTTGCTGAAAGCGGCGGGTTTCGAGCAGCTCAATGTGGAACTGACCTTTGGTAACAACACGGTATCGAACCAGATGGCGCAGATGCTGCAAGCCATGCTGTCGGAGGCCGGCATCAACCTGAAGCTGCGTCCGACGGACTACGCGGCTGCGCTGAATGCATCGACGAAAGGCGACTTCGAATTGCTTTATCTCGGCTGGTCGGGCCGCACGGATCCGGATGGCAACCTGCATCAGTTCGTGACCTGCAAGGGCAACCTGAACTACGGGCGATATTGCAACGCGGACGTGGACAAGCTGCTCGACGACGCTCGCGTGAAAGCAACGGTAGCCGAGCGCAAGCCGATCTACGACGCCGCGCAAAGGATCCTCGCCGATGAAGACCCGATTGTGTATCTCTACGCGCAGCCGTGGCCGTATGCGTTGTCGAAGAAAGTGCAGGGCTTCACGCCTTATCCTGACGGGCTGATCCGTCTGCGTGGCGTGAGCATCAAGGGGTAATACCGTCATGCTGCGAATCATCGCCAACCGCGCGCTCGTTGCGATCCCGACACTGATCCTCGTGTCGATGATGATCTTCGGTCTGCAAAAAATGCTACCCGGCGATCCGGTCCTGGCGATGGCCGGCGAAGATCAGAACCCGCAGGTCATCGCTACGTTGCGGCTGAAGTATCACCTCGATGAACCCGTGCCTGTGCAGTACGCGCTTTGGGTGAAGGACATTCTTCATGGCGATCTCGGCGCGTCGCTGAGAACCGATGTGCCGGTGACGAAACTCATCGCCCAGAAGTTGCCGGTGACGTTGCAACTGGCCGTGATGGCGATGATCTTCGCGATTGGCATCGGTATGCCGCTGGGGGTTTTATCGGCGGCGAACAAGGGGAAAGCGCTTGATTACGGCGCGAATGTTCTCGCGCTGACCGGCATGTCGATCCCGAACTTCTGGCTCGGAATCATCCTGATCTTTCTTGTATCGGTGAAATGGCAGTTGTTGCCATCGTCCGGATATGTATCGCCGACCGAGGACTTCTGGTTGAGCATCAAGACCATGCTGATGCCCGCGTTTGTGTTGGGTGCGGCGCTCGGCGCGCAGTTGATGCGGCATACACGCAGCGCGATGCTGAGCGTTCTGCGCAGCGACTACATTCGGACGGCGCGCGCCAAAGGGCTTTTGCGCGGCACGGTGGTGGTGAAACACGGCTTTCGCAACGCGCTGATTCCGATCGTTACGGTGCTCGCGTTGCTGTTCGGCGAACTACTTGCGGGCGCTGTGCTGACCGAGCAAGTGTTCACCATTCCGGGCTTCGGCAAGCTGGTCGTCGATGCGGTTTTCAACCGCGACTACGCCGTCGTTCAAGGCGTCGTGCTGGTTACAGCGGTGGGGTTTATCGTGGTGAATCTGTTCGCCGATGTCTTGTACGTGCTGCTCAATCCGCGGCTTAGGAAAAGCTGATGGCGACTATTGTGGAAGTGGAAACAGCAGCTTTACCGCGCAAACGCAATCGCGCGTTGGGTCGCTTCATGCGCAATCGTGCGGCTGTGGCTGGCGGAGTGATCGTGCTGCTGGTGATTCTCGTGGCTATCTTCGCGCCGTGGCTTTCACCCTACGATCCCATTCAGGCGAGCTTCATGACGGTGCGGCAAGCGCCATCGGCGAGTCACTGGTTCGGTACCGATGAACTCGGCCGCGATGTATTCACCCGCTTGCTGTGGGGCGCTCGCGCTTCCTTGTTGGCGGGGGTTGTGTCGGTAGGAATAGCGGTGGTCATCGGCGTGCCGCTGGGGCTATTGGCGGGCTATTTCGGCAAGCTGGTTGACGGCGTGATCTCGCGCTTCACCGACGCATTGCTGTCCATCCCGTTCCTGATCCTTGCGATCGCGCTTGCCGCGTTCCTCGGACCGAGCCTTACCAACGCGATGATCGCTATCGGCGTCTCGGCCATGCCGCGCTTCGTGCGACTCACGCGCGGTCAGGCGATCAGCGTCAAAGCCGAGGATTATGTGGAAGGCGCACGCGCGATCGGGCTAGGGCACTTCCGTATCATCGTCCGCTACATTTTCCCCAATGTGCTGCCGCCCATCATCGTGCAGGCGAGCCTCACGGTCGCCATGGCGATCATCGCGGAAGCCAGTCTGTCGTTCCTCGGTCTCGGGCAATTGCCGCCCGCGCCATCGTGGGGATCGATGCTGAACACCGCGAAGGATTTTGTCAGCCAGGCGCCGTGGATGTCGATCTTCCCGGGCATCGCGATCTTCCTGGCTGTGCTCGGCTTCAACCTGCTCGGCGATGGATTGCGCGACGCGCTCGATCCGCGCGAGCTTTGACGTGTGCTCCAACAACTTTCATCAATCAAAGAGACGAGTTTTCCATGACCCGCTTCAACTGGCAGAACCCCTATCCCACGCCGCGCTTGCCGGTGTTCGCGCGCAATATCGTTTCCACGTCCCATCCGCTCGCTGCGCAAGCCGGCTTGCGGATGTTGTGGAAGGGCGGTAATGCGGTCGATGCGGCTATCGCGGCGGCGGCAGCCATCACGTTGGTCGAACCCGTGTCGTGTGGCCTTGGCGGCGATGCGTTCGCGCTTGTCTGGGACGGCGCCAAGTTGCATGGCTTGAATGCATCGGGCGTGTCGCCGGCCGCTTGGAACGTCGATTACTTCAAGAACAAATACGGCGAGCAAAACGGCCTGGCGAGCCAGCCGAAGCGCGGCTGGGATGCGGTCACTGTGCCTGGCGTGATCGCGGGATGGGAAGCGCTGCACGCGAAGTTCGGCTCGCTGCCGTTCGGCGACCTGATGGAACCGGCCATCGAAATTGCAGAACGTGGGCATGCGGTGGCGAGCATCGTGGCGTACAAATGGGCGGCGGCTATTCCCGAATTGAAGGATCAACCGGGTTTCGCCGATACCTTCATGCCACGCGGCCGCGCGCCGGAGATCAGTGAACTGATGCGTTATCCCGGTCATGCAAAGACCTTGCGTGCGCTTGCCGAACACGGGCCGCGTGCGTACTACGAGGGTGAGATCGCCGAGAAGATCGCGGCATTTTCAAAGCAGGGCGGCGGCGCGATGACCGCTGCCGATCTGCGTAACTACAAGGCCGACTGGGTCGAGCCGATTTCGAAGGATTATCGCGGGCATACAGTCCATGAGATTCCGCCGAACGGGCAGGGCATTGCCGCGCTGATCGCACTCGGCATTCTCGATAAATTCGATGTGAAGTCGCTCACCGTCGACAAGATCGAGTCGCAGCATTTGCAGATCGAAGCCATGAAGCTCGCTTTCGCCGATGTCTATCAGTACGTCGCCGATCCGCGTTCCATGGACCTCACGCCCGAGCAGATGCTCGACGACGCGTATCTCACCGAGCGCGCCAAGCTCATCGATCCGAACAAGGCGAAGCACTTCGATTTCGGCATGCCGCCGGCGGGCGGGACCATCTATATGTCGGTGGCGGATGAGCGCGGCATGATGGTGAGTTTCATCCAGTCGAACTACATGGGTTTTGGCTCAGGCGTGGTCGTGCCCGATTCAGGTATCGCGATGCAGAACCGCGGTTTTGGTTTTTCGATGGACCCGAAGTCCGCGAACGTGGTGGAAGGCGGCAAGCGGCCCTTCCACACGATCATCCCGGCGTTCCTCACGCAGAACGTGAACGGCACGCAGGAAGCGGTCATGAGCTTCGGCGTGATGGGCGGCGACATGCAACCGCAAGGCCATCTGCAATCCATCGTGCGGATGCTTGATTACGGACAACAACCGCAAGCCGCGTGCGACGCTCCGCGCTGGAAGGTCAACCGCGATTTCACCGTCGATGTGGAATCGACGCTTGATCGTGAAACCGTCAACGCGCTTCAGGCGATGGGGCACACGATCAAGTCCGTCGACGATCCTTATATGGATTTCGGTTCGGGGCAGTACATCTGGAAGCTGGACCGTAATGATCCCGAGCGTGGGTATGTTGCTGCAAGCGATAGCCGTCGTGATGGGCTGGCGGCGGGGTTCTAAGTTTCGTCTTTGCAGTATCAGCTCGTCGTGTCCGCACTTGGCCGCGCAACCAGATGCCAAGCCAAGTGTGCGGCAAGAGAACAACTATTCATTTGGCAGTTCGCCGAACACAGGCGGTCCAGGGTCAGCGTGATCAAGTACCGCTCGTCGTTCGGGCGGTTCTCGTGAAAGCGAGCAAGCAGCGCTGCGTCAATCACCGCTTTGCTCCGTCATTAAAGGCGGCCCACTTAGCTGTAACGTGATCAGGTATCGCTCGTCACTAGTCGGGTTCGCGTGTTTGAAGCGCCGAACATCGAGAGAGATCTGATATTTGTCGCCTGCTTGCCAGAAAGTCTGTGGGTCGGTCCCGGCACGTATCTCTGCGCGCATGGCTGACGTATCCGTGATGGGCGGATGGTCAGCAGTTAGAATCGGCCGCCAGTGAGCACGCCGGAGTTGGTCTTGCAAAGCGACTGCCGTCGCTATAGCTTCGTTAAGTGGAAGTGTCTCAACCTGGGGCGATAGGGTTAGCTGCGTGACCTTGCCGTCTTGATCCGCATATAGGCTTAGGAGTTTTGCAGCCGGTGTCACAAACCCGTATTGCGGGTCGCTGAACTGTAGGACGGCTGGGCGCCGAACATAGAGGTTAATCCTGTTGTCACTGGTAAGCACCGGCAGCGTCGATCGGGATTGCTGACGTATCTGCGAATAAGATTCGCCAATCGTCAACACAACTTCGTCGGCCGGCTTCGCCTTCACATAGATTCCCCATGCGACAGCAAATCCAAGAATTAGACCGGCAACCAGCCAGCGCCATTTCTTAGTTCGAGTTTCGGTCATCGTCTATCCCCTCTAGCAAGCAAGAACAGAGAGTTCTCGACGGAATGGCGTTCGACCGAACGGTGCAACAATTCGTCAAACCGGTTTGCTGCGCGCAGGACAAACGCCATGCGTTGATCAGGATCTGCAAGATTCGCCAGGGGCTCCTTGCTGAAGATTTCGTATTTTGCGTTGGCACCCGTGACCGTGCATTGATTGGCGAGCGTCAACTGGATTTCCCGCGCCGATCCCGTTGGAATGTTAAGCGCCCACGCGAACTGATTTGCTCGCATCATCGTGGCAAAACCCGGATCGTTGTACATAGCGGGTTGCAGGATATTGAGTTGCTCGTGGCGAGCCAGTTGCGCGACTCCCTCAGTAAGATTGCCGGCATCAATTGCACTGAACCCGCGTCGGATTTCGTCCTTTACTGTACCGAAGGGAACCCGATCAGCTATTGGCCACACGACCGCCCCACTCAATAGCGCTCGCTCCGGTAGACAGCGCTCGAACCTCTGCAACCCGAATTCCCTATAAAACATGTGCAGCGGCCATATATCGAGAAACAATGCAGTATTGCCCTTCGCCAGCATCTCATAGACCTTTCGTGCGGCCTCACCGGACGCCTGATCCGGCATTGGCATACGCGGCGACGCAAAAGGAGACAGGCGCTCAAGCGGCGAACTGGTCTTGTCCCATTGCTGGTAGGCGTCTCGCTGTCGATTGGACTTATCGATCATCTCCGCGGCGTTGAGCAGGCCGCAGCCAACCTGTTTGGATGCAAATGCAGCAAGCCCCGCCCATTGGAATCGGTGATCGTCCAACCACAATTGCGCATAAGCCGCATTGATTCGTCGGTTGCGCACGATCGGATCGTCAACGGATACGATAGCCTCAGCCTTCTTCTGGTAGACGCGCCAGCAGTTGAAGCAGTCTTGCTTGTCGTCTTCCGCCCGTTTTTTCGCGGCTGCTTCTTCTTCTTTCCAGTTCGGGTAACAAATCGGACACCTGTGGTCATCGCACTTTTTCATGCAACCTGCTTGTCGTGATTAATTTCGTTTTTATCACGCACCGCGATCATAGTTTGCGGCGCACGCCCACATATAAACTCAGCCGCACAGAACATCGAGCGGCCGCTCTCATTGAGGGCAAACCTAGCAGATTGCTGAACGTTCATGTTATTGGGATAGGCGTCGCTCTCTTCAGGGGGAAAGATCGGCCTGTTACGGGCATCGCGGGCGCGAACTTCTATGGTTGATTCGTCCCGCAGTTGTTCTGTCTCCAAGCTCGACAGCAACATTCCTCAGCGCGGGTACGTGGCCGCAAGCGATAGCCGCAGGGACGGGCTGGCGGCGGGGTTTTAAAAAAGAGATACGCCCGGTTACGTTTATCGCATAACGGTAGCACCTGTATCAAAGCGCTCTCCCTACACTCGGTCATGTAAACAACACGTTTGCACACCAAGTGCACGGAGAGATGCAATGAACAAGAAGATCCTGGGTGCGGTACTGGGCTTGAGCGCGCTGTTGGTATCGGCGGCAGCGTCGGCGCATGTGGATGTCGCCGTGGGGATCGGCGTACCGGGTTATTACGCGCCGGCGCCGGTGTATGTCGCGCCGCCGCCGCCGGTTGTCGTGGGGTATGGATACGGCGGAGGCTATGGCGGTTATGGTGGTTATCGCGACGAAGGCTGGCGCGAACGCGAATGGCGTCGCCGCGAATGGCATCATGAACAATGGCGTGAGAATCACTGGCGCGAGCGTCGCGGCTACGGCTATTGAGTGTTGACCGGTTTCTTGAGCGGTCGTCTACGAAAATGAAGAAGGGCTGTTCCGCGTTTGCGAGAACGGCCCTTTTTATTGCGGCGTCAATGTGCGCGCTAGGAAACCGACCCCAGCGCATACCGCCGACAATGTTCAAGGTAAGCGCCTTCGTGACTGCTGACCAACTCCACGATACTTGCCCACAGCCACGACGGCGCATCGAGCGACTTCGACTTGGCGCGCCGCAACTCCGATAACCACGCGCGCCGCTGTGTTGCATCCATCTGCCGGGCGTGCGCTTTACCAACGACCATCGCCAGGAAGCGCGCCGCCTTCATCGCTTCAACCTGCGTGAATTGCTCCACCGTCAGCTTCATGTCCTGCGGCAACAATTCGCGGATCACCACCGACCGGTCGTTCAACCGCGCCGAGCGCATCCGTTCCCCAAGCCACGGCGTTAGATGCCGCGCGCCTTCCACGACGCGTTCGGCGTTATCGCGCGGCATGCGCTTGGTCGCGTCCGCATCCGTATAACGCGGCGCTGCGGCCTTCACGCCTTCCTTGATATCGATCAGGCAAAGATCGTCGCCTTCTATCGCGCCGCCATCGATGTCCAGCAACACCGCATAGCGCAGCCGGCCGAGCGAGCTGCAGCCTTTCACCCAATAGGCGGCATCGATCACGGTGACGTTTTCTTCGTCGGCGTTCTTGCGCAAAGCGGTCGCTATATCGGCAATTTCGCGCTGCTTGAACAGCGCCTTGATCTCCGCGCGCTCGGTCTTGTCGAGCGGCCAGAAACGCTTGCCGAGAGGAATGCTCGGCTCAATATCTTCGATGCGTTCGATCGCCAGTTGCTGCCACGTGCGGCGCACCGCTTCCTTCATCATCACCCGTACCTCTTCGGGTTTCGCATCCTTGACGGAGCGATGGTGGGAACGATCGAAGGCATGTTCGTAGCCTTGCGCGACGGCTTCCATCATGCGTGCTGTCGTGACGCCGGGCAGGTCGGAACCGCGTGCAGCCGTTGCCAGCGACAACCCAAGCCGGATGATGTCGTGCGCCGGGTTGCCGATCACAGTTTGATCAAGGTCGCGGATCTGGATCTCCACGCGGCCATCGGCGTTGGCAATGGGTCCGAGATTGCCGGTGTGGCAATCGCCGCAGATCCAGATGGCCGGGCCTTCGGGCAGTGAGTGGCCTTCGATGCCGTCGAGCCATTCATAAAACTTGGTCGTGCTGCCGCGCACGTAAGCATGCGCGGATTCGGCCATTTTCATGTTGCGGCGCTCAAAGAGGAGCGCTTGACGATCATTGGGGCTGGGAAGCTTGAATTTCTTTTTCTTGGGCATGGGATCGTCCTTGGGTGCTCAATTAGAGCAAGGCGCATGCCGCCGCAATGTAATGAAAATGAAGGCATTTTGGACGCAGGTTTATCGCTGAGGTCGATAGTGCAGCAAAGCGATCGTGTAGTGTGACCGTCTGGTCAGGCAGCCGGATTTTTGATCCGTTACGGTGACGGCCTGCACTTTCCAAGAAGACACAATGACGCTGCCCACTTTTTCGATGGTCGATACCGCCCCCACCCCGGTCGGTCCTTTTTCTCACGCGGCTGAAGCGGATGGCTGGGTGTTCCTCACGGGACAAATGCCAACCGATCCCGCCGATGACTCCAGGCCCTTGCCCGAAGGTGTGCAAGCGCAGACGCGTCGGGTGATGGATAACCTGATTCTTGTGCTGGAAGGGATCGGCTTGTCGCTGGATAACGTGGTGAGCGTGCGGATTTTCCTGACCGAATTCAAACGCGATTACGCCGCCATGAATGATGTATATAAGGCCTACTTTCTGCCTAAGCCGTTGCCGGCGAGGACGTGTATCGGCGTGACGGGGTTGGCGCGTGATGCGCTAGTCGAGATCGATTTCGTCGCCAGGCGATAAGTCTAATAAGACTATTTACGCGCCGATGAGTCCACGTATCGGAAAGTCAGGTTGATCCGTTCGCCGCGCGCCTCGGGTTCCTTCGGCACTCTATGCGCCCAGTCGAGCTGAGTGCGTCCCTGCATGATCAGCAAGCTGCCGTGCGTGAGTTGAAGCGTATGCGTTTGCCGAGTCTTGGTATGCCGGAAATCGAAGGTCCGCGTCGTGCCCAGACTTACCGACGCGATCACCGGTTGTGGTCCGAGTTCAGGCTCCTTGTCGGCATGCCAGCCCATGCTGTCCATGCCCGTGCGGTAGCGGTTGATCAGCACGCTGTTGAAGGGGGCTTTGGATTCGGATTCGGCCTGTGTCTTCAACGCCAGCACCGTCGGCGTCCAGGGCTTCGGAATGTTGCGAATGCCTGAGTACACGTACACCGCGCCGGGGTCTCCCTGCCACGCGGTCAGGCGCGGGAAGGGGATCCTGCCGGCGGGCGTGGTCATTGAGTCCTGCTGCCAGGTGATTTCATCGAGTAAAGTTGCCAGCGTGTCCGACGCTGTCGGCGCGTCCAGCCAGTCAGGCAGCCATACGATGTCAGGCTTGGGGATGTCGTCGAAGAGGTCGAACATGGCGGTAGTTTTCGCCTTCGGGCTGTCTGCTAGGTCAGTCTCAGTAACTTAGCAGATTCTCCTTCCGGTAACTTGCGCACTCATTTTTTACAAGCCGCCACGTTGCATGGCGGCTTGCCATTTCACCGCGCGAGCTTTGTCACCGTCACCCGCTTCTTCAGCACGCGCGCTTGCAGCACGATCACGAGCAACAAGAACACGCCGCGAATCACCGATTGCCAATACGCCGACAGGCTGATGAAGCCCAAACCGTTCTCGAAGTTCAGCAGGTTGAACACCAATCCGAGCAGCGCGACGCCGGCAATCGTCATCGCTATCGATCCTTGTCCGCCAGTCAATAACGTCCCGCCCAACACCACCGCCGATATCGCGAACAACTCCCAGCCGACGCCTTCGTTCGGCTGCCCTGCGCCGAATTGTGCTGCCAATATCGCGCCCGCAATGCCGGCGAGCAAACCGCTCAACGCATAGACCGCCACCAGCGTCCTGTCTACATTCAAGCCCATCAAACGCGAGGCCTCTTCACTGCCGCCAATTGCAAGCGCATGCCGCCCGAAGCGTGTGCTTCTCAACGCCAGCCAGCCCAAAACTGCCGCCACCGCCGCCACGATTCCCGGGATCGGCAGACCCCATAAATCGCCTTGTCCGAAGTTGCCGAAACTGGAGGTGGGTGCAATCGATACGGCGTCGTTATGGCCCAGCAGCAACGCCAACCCATGCGCCCCCAGGCTCGTCGCCAACGTCACAATAAACGGCAAGATCCGCATGCGCGTGATGACGAGGCCATTCAGCATGCCTATCGCGAGCCCCGCGCCTGCGCCCGCGAGCACCGCGACCAGGCCGCCATGCGGGCTCGCCAGCGCGGCCACCACGCTTGCCAGCGCCGCCACCGTTCCCACCGACAGGTCGATGCCGCCCGTGATGATCACAAACGCCATGCCCACCGATATCAACGCGAACATCGAGTTGTATCGCCAGAAGGAGTTGATGTTGTAGGCCGATGCGAAGTGGTCGTATCGAAGTACGCCAAGGAGCAGCAACGCGGCCAACGCCAGCAGGATAGGAAGGTTCTTTTTCATGTCGATGTTTCCCTATCGATGGCGCCGCTGCACATACACCGCGGCGATGATGATGCCGGCCTTGACCACGAGCGCGGCGGCATCGGGAATGCCGTGGGCGAGCAGCGTGTATCGAAGCAACTGGATGATGAGCGCGCCAATCAGCGTCCCGACTATGTACGCGCGGCCGCCCGTCAACGCCGTGCCGCCCACCGCGACCGCGGCAATGGCGTCGAGCTCGGAGCCCAGGCCGATCACGTTCGCGTCTGAAGAGGAGTTCACGGATATCGATATCAACCCCGCCAACCCCGCCAACGCCGCGCACAACGTGTACGCGATCATCTTCACGCGCGCCGTTGGAATGCCGCTCAAATACGCAGCCTGTTCGTTGCCGCCGGTGACAAGCAGATACTGCCCGAACAAGGTCTTGCGCACGATCCACGCGAACAACACCACCAACGCGAGCATCAGGAACACTTGCGCCGGCACACCCGCTACGCGGCCGAGTGCGATCCACTGGAACGCGGGGTTATCGAAGGCTTGCAGGCTGCCGTCGGTGAACACCTGCGCAATGCCGCGCCCGGCGATAAACAGCACCAGCGTCGCGACAATCGGCTGCACAGAAAGCCTCGTCACGAGGAAGCCATTAAAGACGCCACAGAGGGAGGCGGCCAGTACGGGCAAGACAAACGCCAACGCAATGCCGAACGGCCCGGCTACGTTCATGAAGATCATCGGCGCGAGCGAGCCGGCAATCGCCATTGAAGCGCCCACCGATAAATCGATACCCCCCGTCGCCACGACCAGCGTCATCCCGATGCCGACGATCACGATCGTCACCACTTGCGTCAGGTTGACGTTAAACGTCTGCAGCGACCAGAAGTGCTGCGTGAAAAGGAGGTTGAAAACGATCATCGCGAGCAGCACGGCGATCTCGCGCTGAATCGTTATCCGATGTCTTTTCTTCTGGGCGGCCTGCACGATTGGCGCGGCAGTTGCCGGTTGAGTTTTCTGATTCATGAGTGACCTTCTTTGGCATCGACCGCTTCCGCCAGCGAGGATTCTTCTCCCGATCCATACGCGATCGCATCCATGATCGACGCTTCGCTCATACGGGCGCCGTCGAGTTCGGCGACGGTCTTGCCATCGCGGATCACGACTGCGCGATCGGCCACGGCAGTGAGTTCTTCCAGTTCGGACGCCGACAGCAACACCGCCAGCCCGGAGTCGCGCAATTCGCGGATGATCTTGGCGACATCGGCTTTGGCGCCGACATCGATGCCTCGTGTGGGTTCATCGAGCAGCAGCAAACTGGGATTCGTCGCCAGCCAGCGCGCGAGCAAAACCTTCTGCTGATTGCCGCCCGATAGTTCGCGGATCGGCTGGTCAGGCGAACGCAGTTTGATCCCCAGCGATTCGATAAACCGGTCCACGATCTCGCGCTGTTTCGCGACATCGACTACGCCGCGTTTAGTCAGCGTGCGCAGGCACACGAGCGTGAGGTTGTCGCGCACCGACAACTCCGGCACGATGCCTTCGGCCTTGCGGTCCTCGGTGAGATACGCAATCCCGCGCGCAATGGCGTCTTGTGGCGACTTGAGCGTGACCGTTTTGCCATCGATGGAAAGCGACCCGCGCTCGGTCGAATCCGCGCCGAACATCAACCGCATGGTTTCCGTGCGGCCCGACCCGAGCAATCCGGCCAGACCTACAGCCTCGCCCGCATGAACATCGAGCGATACATCCGACACCTTCGCGCCCGCGCCGATATTCGTCGCGCTGATCGCCGTCGCGCCGCGCTTGGCGAGGTTCGCTTCCTTGACCGCGCTGTCCTCGTGCACCACGGCAGCAAGCGTGCGCCCAAGCATAGTAGTAACGAGTTGCAGCTTGTCGAGCGCGGCCATCGGGCTTTCCGCAACGGTCTGCCCGTCGCGCATGACCGTGACGCGATCGCACAGCGCATACAACTCATCCAGCCGATGCGAGACGAAAATCACCGCGCGGCCATCGTCCCTCAAACGCCGCACGACGCTGAACAGCAATTCGACTTCGCGTTCATCGAGTGAGGACGTGGACTCGTCCATGATGACCATCTTCGCGTCCGACGATACCGCCCGCGCCAGCGCCACCATCTGCTGAATCGCCGTCGAAAATTCACGCACGGGTTTGCTGACATCGATTTGCAAGCCGAACGAGTCGAGCAATTCCTGCGCGCGCCGATGAATCGTCTTCCAGTCGATCAACCCAAACTTGCGCGGCTCGCGGCCGAGAAAAATGTTCTCGGCAATCGAGCGGAACGGGACGAGATTGATCTCCTGATAGATCGTGCTGATACCCGCTTCGCGCGCTTCTTTCGGGCTGCGGAAATCGGCTTCGCGGCCATCGAAGCGAATCGTGCCCGCCGAGCGCCGGTATGCGCCCGTCAGGATCTTGATCAGCGTCGACTTACCCGCGCCGTTCTGCCCGATCAGCGCATGCACCTCACCCGCCGATACCGACAGCCGCGCGTGCCGCAACGCAGCCACACCGCCAAAGCTGATGTCGATATCCTGCATCTCGAGCAGGGGTGATCCGGAATTCGGCGTGTTCATCTAGTGCGTCTCCCTGGCGGCTGGTTTCGTTTCAGTCCGCCGGATACAAAAGAAGCGACGGCCCGCGAAAGACCGGGCGCGCCGCTTCGAACACCTTCGTTGCTCTTACCCGAGCGTCATACAGTCACTGAGCGCGCACGCTCAATAGCCGTACTGCATGCTCTCTTTGACGTTGCTCTTGTCGTAGAAGCGGTCGGAGACTTTCACCCACGGCGGGACCGTTTCGCCCTTCGCGAACTTCTGCGCCACATCGCATGCCAGCGGGCCGAAGAACGGGCTCGACTGCACGCTCGCGCCGAGTTCGCCGGCAGCGATAGCGTCCATGCCGCCCTTCGTCCCGTCGATCGTCACAAGGATGATGTCCTTGCCCGGCTGTTTGCCGGCTGCCTTGATCGCCGCAATCGCGCCGAGCGCCATTTCGTCGTTGTGCGCGTAGACGGCGGTGACATCAGGATGCGCCTGAAGCAGCGTTTCCATCACCTGACGGCCCTTGTCGCGCGCAAAGTCGCCGCTTTGTGACGCAATGATCTGCATGCCCGGATTCTTCGCGATCACATCGTCAAAGCCTTTCTTGCGATCGTTCGCAGCGGACGCGCCGGTCGATCCTTCCAGTTCGATGATCTTGCCCTTGCCGCCGGTCGCCTTGACCAGCCAGTCAGCCGCGCGCTGCCCCTGGTTGATGAAGTCCGAGCCGATGAACGTGATGTAGTCCTGACCCGCTTTCGCCACCGATTGATCCACGTCCCGATCGACCAGGATCACCGGAATGCCGGCTTTCTTCGCCTGCAACACGATTGGCGCGAGCGGTTTTTCTTCACGCGGCGGGAACACGATCAGGTCGACATGCTGCGCGATCATGCTCTGGATGTCGGCGACTTGTTTCGATGCCGAGCTGTTTGCGTCGGTCATCACCATCTGCCAGCCGCACTTGGCGGCGATGTCCTTGAAGCTCTTGGTTTCGGCGAGGCGCCACGGGTTGTTGCTTTCGGTCTGGGCGAAGCCGACGCGCAGGGGTTTCTTGTTCGCGAGCTTGGGCAGCGGAGAGTCGTCGGCGTGGGCGACGCTAACGCCCGCCGCCATCGACAAAGCGAGCACCGACGCAGCCAGTGCGCGCAACGGGAATTTGCGTGTGTTGCAGTTTTCAAGCGACAGCATGTCTTCCTCCGGGATGGATGGTCCTGCTTTTTTAAGTACTTCGGTCCTGCAGGGTTTTTCGTTCTCTCAGCTCTATCTCAATAAGTTGAGGTGCGATGATTATTTCACCGTACTTTATTATTGGTCAATCGCTAATATTATTAATTACGGGCTGTTCTGCCACGGTAATTACCCTTACCGATGCACGTTCGACCAGCGGTCCATCGAGCTTTACCGTGCGCCGGCGCACGGGAGCGCCGGCGGTGCGGTTGTGTTCTTCCTGGAGGAGTGTCTCGACTGCCCATCGCCCCAGTTCATAGTTGGGCAGGACCACGGTCGAGAGCGGCGGATGCGTGTGCCGGGCGATTTCCTGATCGTCGTAGCCGAGAACGGATACGTCTTCGGGTACGCGCAATCCAAGTTGCTTCAGCGCTTCGATCGCGCCGAGCGCCATCAAGTCGTTCGCGCAGAAAATTGCCGTTGGCGGGTTGGATTCGCGCATGAGTGAGAGCGTTTGCTCGAAGCCGGAACCCGAGCTCCAGTCGCCTTCACGCACCAGTTCAGCGGCGAACGGCAGGTCAGCAGTTGAGAGCGCCATCCGATACCCCTTCAGCCGGTCCCGCGACGCGTCCTGCCAGGGTTCGCCATTCACATACCCAATTCTTCGATGCCCCGCGTTCAGCAGATAATCCGTTGCGGTATGGCCTCCGGTAACTTCCGCGGGCACAACGGACGAAAGCTCGGAATCGTTTGTGTAGCAGTTCAGCAGGACCGTCGGGACTTTCGAAAGCGCCGCGGGCAAGATCACCTTGCGCGTATAAACCGTCGCGTAAATCACGCCGAGCACGTTGGGGTTTGTCAGCGTGGCGTCGAGTACCTGCTGCTCGATCTCCGCGTTGCCGTGCGTCGAGTAAACGGCCAGCATCCGGCCGTTTGCGAACGCCGTATCGCGTGCACCGTCGATGTTCACCACGGGATGCGGGCTAGTCGAAATTTCATCGGCCAGATACACGATCAGGTTCTTCTCGTTCGCCCCGATCGTCGGGTCCAGCGGTTCGCGGGCCGTCATCCGGTAGCCGAGATCCTGCGCCGCCTTCAGCACCTTGTTGCGGGTCGCGTCGGAGAATTTCGCGCTAGTCGCGTTGTTTAGCACCAGCGACACGGTGGATTGCGAAACGCCGGTCAGTTTCGCGATGTCGGTCATCGTCGGACGGCGTTGCGTGGATTTTTTCATTGTCTGAGGCCGCGAAAAAGGCGGTGGCGTTGTGGTTGCGTTGCGCTGGAACGTTCTGCGGGATGCTCTTGACGGTACCACTAATATTTTTTACCGACAACGCTCACAAACCATTGCCTGTATTACTTCCGTCAGCGATCAAACGGGTCTAAGTTCTATTACTAATAATATTGACTAGTTCGTGGTGATCATGCGATTCTCGGGGCGCACAGCGGATGTCGGATCAACGAAAGCCACGCGTGCCGACCGCGCCGCCGGGTTCGCGCGGCGCAATACAAGGAGACGAAGATGGCCCGCTACGACGAGCGCGCTCGCGATGCGCTTGCGGAGGATTTCGAACGTGACGGTTTTGTCCTGCTGCCCGGCCATTTCCCGCGCGCGACGCTTCAAGCTTGGCGCGCGGCTTTCGCACCGCTTTTCGAGCCGCATGAAGCGGCGGCGCGGGAGCAGGGCGGCAGCGGCAATCGGGGGCCGGGGCGCTATTACGTCACGTTGCCGTTCGAGGGTGAGTTCGCCGATCCGGCCATTTTCTGCGATGCCGACGTGCTGGGAATCGTCGAGCGAATTGCCGGTCCCGATCCTGTGATGTGTCAACTCGCCACCGATACACCCGTGCGCGGTTCCGACTTTCAGGACTGGCATCGCGACACGCCGCCTTTGTTCGATGGCGTGCCGGAAACACCGTCGTTCCAGTTGGCGGTGAATTTTCCGCTTGTCGATGTGAATGACGAGAACGGATCGCTGGAAACGACGCGCGGGACGCATCGGATATCGCGTGAGGAAGCGCTTGCCGGCTTGGCGGATGGCCGGTTCCCGGCGGAGCGCGTTCCCATGCAACTAGGCGATGTGATGATCCGCGATGTGCGCGGTTTGCATCGCGGAACGCCGAATTTCACCGATACCCCGCGGCCGATGGTCGTGATCGGGTATAGCCGTTCGTGGTATTTCCGGCCGGAAGTGCAGGTGCAAGTGCCGCGCGATGTGTTCGCCGCGCTGCCCGCCCGCGCGAAACGGCTGTTGCGTTATAGCCCGCAAGTCGACAAGACGCCGCGGACCTTCGACGAAAGTTATCAGCGGTTTGCATATTGAACACCGATCTACGAACAAGCGCGGGTGAAAGCGCCGCAGCCCGATCCACTGAGCCCACTCAGGCCGCTGACGACGCGTTCCGCATTGGGTTGAATGATGCTGCGCTGATCGAACTGCGCTTTGAGAACCGGCGAGTGTTGCTGGCGCCGCACGTCGGCGGCGCGATCGCGGCGTTCTACGATCTTACAAATGGCGGCAATGGCGCGCTGCATTGGCTGCGTCCCGCGTCGGCCGATGCGCTCGCTGCTGGCAACCCGCTCGGCATGGCGAGCTTTCCGCTGCTGCCGTATTGCAACCGGCTACGCGATGCGCGGTTTGCTTTCGACGGCCGTGAAGTCGATCTATCCGCCGATGGCAACGCGTTCGATCATGCGCTGCACGGGCATGCGTGGCGGCGGGCATGGCGCGTGGGGTTGGTATCGTCGAATACGGTGGAACTGCATCTGAACCACGAACCTGGCGACGAAGCGGCGCATCACTGGCCGTATCGATACGAAGCGACCCAGCGTTTTGAACTCGATGATTCAGGCTTGTTCGTCACGATGTCGATACGCAATCTCGACGATCAACCCATGCCGTTCGGCATGGGCCATCATCCTTATTACCCTCGCACGCGGGCTACGCGCATCCATACCAAGGTTCGCGCAATGTGGCACTCGACCAAGGATCTCCTGCCTACGAACCTTGGCGCGCATCCGTGCGTTGATGCGTTGTCGTCGCCGGAAGGCTTGCCCGCCGATGCCTACGATCTGGACAATAACTTCGCCGGATGGTCGAGGTCGGCGACCATCGACTGGCCGGATGAACACCGCAGCGTGACGCTTTCTGCCGATGCGCCGTTCGATCACATGGTCCTGTTCGCGCCCTCCGCGCATCCTGACCAGTTGTGCGTGGAACCGGTAACGAACACAGTGGATTTCCTGAACCTGGACGCCCCGCGAGAGGACATCGGCGGCGGGGTTTTGATGCCAGGGGAAATGACACAAGCACGCCTCGGCTGGACGCCGCACGGACCGGCTTGATCCGACGCCGGACGGATCGCATCCACTTTCCCGGTATCATCCTGAAATGATCCGCGTGCCTTATTCACTGAGCAGGCGAGCACCTTCAGCATTCTCAAAAACCCAGGAAAGTATCATGACGATGATCGACAGCCCGCCAGGCGAATCGACCCAACCGCGCCGTGTCTTGCTCGTCGATGACAGCGTCGATGCAGCTGAAGCCATGTCGATGTTGCTCGAAACGCTGGGGCACGAAGTTCGCGTCATGCACGATGGCCCGAGCGCGCTTGCCATGGTCGATGACTTTGCGCCCGATGTCGTGATCCTGGACATCGGTTTGCCGGGAATGGATGGTTTTGAAGTTGCGCGCGAGATGCGCAAGCGCGGCGTGACCAAATCCGCATTGCTGATTGCATTGACAGGTTATGGCGCGGAGAGTGACAAGAAAGCGGCGCGCGACGCCGGCTTCGACCACCATCTGGTCAAGCCCGTCTCTTTCACCGCGATAGAAACCGTGATCGCCGCGTCATTTGCAGGAGGCGCGAAGTAATAAAGCGACGCTTCATTCCACCCGCAACTTCGCCATATACGGCAGGTGATCGGACAGCCATGCGGTGTCCTGCGTCGGCGTGATCCATTCGACCGGCTTCATTCCGCGCACAAACATCTTGTCGAGCGCGAGCGCGGGTGAAAACGCCGGATAAGTCCGCCCGGATTCGCCGAGCATGGTCGCCACTTCGCTCATCCCAAGTTCGCCGAAGACCCCCACCGAATCATTGCGCCAGTCGTTGAAGTCGCCCGCCAGAACCAGCGGCCCTTCAGGCGCTTCTTTCGAGATCCACAACGCGATCCAGTTCATTTGCCGCAACCGTGCGGCCCGCGTCAACGCGAGATGCGCGCACAGCAGCGTGACCGAGCGCCCGGCAAACGTGGCGCGCGCGACCAGCAAACCACGCCGCTCGAACCGATGCGCCGAGATGTCCCAACGCCCACCCAGATCCAGCGGATGCGGTGAAAGAATCGCGTTGCCATGCCGCCACGACGGTTTGAACACGTTCTGCCCGAGCGCGATCTGCAAATCGAGCGAGGTTGCGATTTCCGTTGCCTGGCAATGCCAGATGTCATCGATCGGAGCATCGAGCGGATTGCCGAAGCTCGCCGCCAGCACCGGCTGCGGCATCCGGCGCGCCATGGCTTCCTGCAGGAAATAGGCGTCGGCTTTGGTCGACTGGACCCAGCGCTGCATCGCGCTCCACGCCTGGAGGCCAAGCGGTGAGCGCCCCTTGTGCAGGTTCCAGCTCACGGCCACGAAGTCGGGTGTGTCGCGAACGGAGGGAATGCCGGAGGTGAAATGTTCTGGATTTCGCATGCGATGAATGAGTTGACCGCGTAGTTGACCGTCAGTTGATCGACGCGGCGGCGCGCTACTGCGCAGCCGTTGCCAGCGTCGCACGAACCTTGTAGGTGAGCGACGGATTTTTATCGACGATCTGCCATGTCGACCATTCACCCGGTTTCAATACCAGCCCGGGATGTGCGGCGCTGACCTGACGCGGTTGGGGCGGTAGCTTGCAACCCTGCGCCGTAACGGGCGCGGTGCTGTCCTGTAAAGTTTCCTGCGCGTCGATCTGCAACGTGATGTCGTCGCTATTCGCGTGGATGGGGGAAATGGTGAGGGTGCGCTGCAGGTCGATGTCGCCGGCGGGCTTGTCCGCGCAACCGACGTTGTTTTTTACCACGTGATGATGGGTATCCGTGTGGCCCTGGCCGACGCTTGTCGTGCCGGTAAAGCTGTCGATCTGCTGACCGTCCTGCAAAACCTGCAACTCCCATTTGACCGGTTGCGGCGGCGTGTTTTGCGCAAGGGCGGTGAAAGGTGCGGCGATCGCGGCGCAGAACAGCAACGCTGCCGTGGGGTGTTTCAACATGTGTGCTTTTCTCCTGATCCCTTGTTACGTCCGGGCCATGGCCCGTTCGATCCGGGTAGCTTGCTCTGAGACTGAGTTCTGACGACTTCTGACACTGATTTGCTGCGGCCGTTCAGCGCCGAAATGTTTCCAAAAGCTACTCGCGCGAACGCAAAAACCGCAGCAATCGCTGATGTTGCGCGCAATCTGGCGACGCACTTTCCGCACCCGCTCGCCGTGGTTTTTTCCGCAGCACAGCCTGACGATCATACAAGCGCTTGGGCTTGCCTGCCGACGCCATCGCATTTTTAACGATTAGCAGCAGACGGTCCGGACTGCTCGCTTGCGTGCAGTTTTATGGCCGATAAACTGAATTTATCGACCAACAAAATCGGGGAAAGCGATGACCACCGCCGTAGTCAAACAAGAACTCGCCGTGGCGTCGTTCAGCAAGGTCTACGACCTGGACGAGGTCGAAACCGCGTTGAACGACCTGGGCGAAGGGGGCAGCGAAGCGCTGCGCGGCACGTACGAAAAGATGCTGAAAGCGGGCAATCTGCGCTTTTGCGTCAAGCCGAACCGGATGCCTTCCATCGACGATCTGGTGGCGGACCTGCCCAATTTCCAGGAGCCGCTCAACGACATCCGCAAGCAGATCGCGCTGTGCCTTGAAACCGAGGACCGCCTCGAATTGATGCCCATGCTGCTACTCGGCGATCCAGGCATCGGCAAGACGCATTTCGCCAAGCAGCTTGCGCGTTTGCTCGGCACGTCCTGCCATTACCTCGCCATGAGTTCGCTGACGGCAGGCTGGATCCTGTCGGGCGCGTCGTCGCAATGGCGCAATGCCAAGCCGGGCAAGGTGTTCGACGCGCTCGTGAACGGCAGTTACGCCAATCCGGTCATGACGGTCGATGAAATCGACAAGGCTACCGGCGACGCCCAATACGACCCGCTCGGCGCGTTGTACGCGCTGCTGGAACACGATACGGCGCAGAGTTTCATCGATGAATTCGCCGAAATTCCGATCAACGCGGGCAACGTGGTCTGGATCGCGACGGCGAATCAGGCAAACACGATTCCCGAGCCGCTGCTGAACCGGATGAACGTGTATGAGATCGCGCCGCCGGATCGCGATGGCGCGCGCCGTATCGCCCAGTCGATTTATCACGAGATTCGCAGCGCGCACGCGTGGGGCGCACGCTTTCCGGAAACACTCGGCGACGCGCCGCTCGACGCGCTGACGCAGGCTTCCCCGCGAGCGATGCGGCGCGCCATGCTCAACGCTTTTGGCAACGCGCGCATCGATAACCGGCATGAAGTGCAGGCTCGAGACATCGAATTAGGCAATGGTGGGCGAAAGAAATCGATCGGGTTCTGATTGCGCGTTTTGGAGAAATCTGCAAAAACCCCTCGAAATATGGCCTGAAACTGACTTTTTCCGGGCAAAAAGGCCATATTTCTTGATTTGGCCCGGATTATTTCGGAAATTGGTGCTTGCTGGGCATCGGCATTGCGAATTGCACAAAAAGCGCAATAAAGCGCGCGAAACGGTTCGGCTGGCTGGCCTAGAATAGTGAGATGGACAGAATCGAATGTGTGGTGATTGGCGCCGGCGTGGTCGGACTCGCCGTCGCGCGAGCGATGGCGGCGCGTGGCCGCGAGGTGATCGTGCTCGAGGCGGGCGAAGCGGTCGGCACCGGCACGAGTTCGCGCAATAGCGAGGTTATCCACGCGGGGCTGTACTACCCGCGCGGCTCGCTGAAGGCCGACCTGTGCGTGCGCGGCCGCGCGATGCTCTACGAATATTGCGACGCCCACGGCGTCCCCTACAGCCGCTGCGGCAAATTACTCGTTGCCACGGCGCGCAATCAGTTGCCGCAATTGACGGCAATCCAGCACAAGGCCGTCGAAAACGGCGTCACGGGCCTGGTGCGCGTAAGCGGCGCCGAAGCCATGGAGATGGAGCCGCAGCTTCATTGCGTGGAGGCGGTGTTGTCGCCGCAGACCGGCATTATCGATAGCCATCAGTTCATGCTCGCGTTGCAAGGCGACGCGGAACGCGACGGCGCGACCGTGGCGTTTCATACGCCGGTGACGGATATCGATGCACGCAACGGCGCGTTTATCGTGGAAACGGGGGGCGAGGCGCCAATGGCCTTCCAGGCCGGTTGCGTGATCAATAGCGCGGGGCTGTGGGCAAACCAGATCGCGCGCAACATTCGCGGACTCGACCCGCGCCATGTGCCGCCGCTGTATTTCGCGAAGGGCAATTACTTCACCGTGAGCGGCCGGACGCCATTCGACCGCCTGATTTATCCGATGCCGAATGAAGCCGGACTCGGCGTGCATCTCACCATCGATATGGGCGGCCAGGCCAAGTTCGGTCCTGACGTGGAATGGATCCAGAAGATCGATTACACCGTCGATCCGCAGCGGGCCGCCAGCTTTTATGCGGCCATTCGCGCGTACTGGCCGAATCTTCCCGACGATGCACTCCAACCCGCTTATGCCGGGATTCGGCCGAAGCTTTCCGGGCCGGGGCAACCGGCGGCCGACTTCATGATTCAGGGACGGGCGGCGCACGGCATAGCGGGGTTGGTGAATTTGTACGGGATTGAATCGCCCGGGTTGACGGCGTCGCTGGCGATTGCCGAGAAGGTCGCGAGGATGGCGGGCTGAGGTGAGCTGACCCTATGGCAAACCCGCTGTGACATTTCGCCATCGGTTATCTATAAGATTTGACTTAGATTGTCGTGCTTTGCGTTGATATGCTTTGGAGATCGTCGTCGACAAGAACGGCGCACACCCCCAATACAACGGAGCACATTCTCATGAAGTCCTCACGACGCACGTTCCTGATTTCGAGCATTGGCGTGGCATCGGCACTCGCGGTATCGCGTACCGCGTTCGCCGACCCGGTCAAACTGACGGAAGCCGATCCGATGGCGCAAGGCCTCGGTTACAAGCTCGACGCCACCACCGTCGATAAAGCCAAATTCCCGCGTTACGCCGCCGGCCAGGATTGCGGCAATTGTTCGTTCTATCAAGGCAAACCCGCCGACACTTTCGCTGCCTGCCCGATGTTCGCAGGCAAGCAGGTCGCAGCGAAAGGGTGGTGCAACGCTTATAACAAGAAAGCCTGAGCCGCCCGGAACGGATCAGCCGCGTAGTTGGTGATCATCGAAGCGCGCCCCGCCATGCACTGGCCGGGCGCGTTTTTTAGCGCTGCTTGAAAACGATCTCAGCGCTCTTTAGACTTTCCTTCCTTGCGCCACGCGGATGTCGACGACGCGCGGGCCTGTCCCTTGATAGCTAGATCTCTTGCCGGATGACCAATGAAAGTTGTTAAAAGCGGCGAATTCACGGCGGAGCGCGCATGGGGCGCACTCGATATCACCACGATGAATGGCGTCTCATGCCGCCTGCACTGGACCGATGCGCCGTATAAATGGCACGTGAACGACGGCGAGGAAGTCTTCGCGGTCATGCAAGGCCAGGTGCGAATGCGCGTGCGGCGGGAGGGCGTAGAGGAAGAAGTATTGCTCAATGCCGGCGATATCTTTCATGCCCAGCCCGGCGATGAACATGTCGCCGAACCGGTAGGTATTGCGCGAATCCTGGTGATCGAGAAAGAAGGGAGCGTTTGAAATAAGTTTGCGCACGCGGCGCGGGAGATTCGACTCTAAAAGCACGCGTGAAAAAGCCGTTCCGCAATGCGCCGGAACGGCCTTCCATTCAGCAGACAAACTCGCCGGAGCTGCACTGCGCTTCGGCTCCGCGCCAATCCGCAGTCATATCACCGTCTTGAGCCCAACCGTACTCATTCGGGCGAACTCATCGCGTCAGCTTAAACCGCTGCCTTGCGTTCCAGGCCGGCTTTCACCAGCAACTCCGCCAACGCTTCCGACATTCCGCCTTCATGCTTGGCGGCATGTTCCTGCAATTGCCTGACGAGATCGCTGTCCAGCTTGCACGCGAAGGGCACGAGTCCCTTTTCCTGATCGAGCCGGCGCTGTTCGCGCTTGTCGAGTTTTGGCTGCGCGGTTTGCGGGCCGAAGCTCGACGCGCTGTTTTGCTTCAGGCCGTTGGCGAGCTTGAGCGCCTTGTTTTTTTCCAGATCGAATTTTTTCACGCGAAGCTCCAAAAGCTATAGAGGCACAAGGCCGAGGCGCGTATTGTACGCACCTCCGGGCTTGAGCCGTTCCGGAGCCATTTACCGAGCGCGTTAACCGGACGCAGGAACTGGCGGATTACCCGGCGCGCCGTCCATCAATTCTTCGATACGCGCCCGCATCCTCTTCCAGTGCGACCCTTCCCAGAAGACCCGCCTGCATACATCGCATGTTACGAACCGCGCGTGCCGTTCAAGCACACCTTCCGGCACGCGATCGCTCACCTCGTCCGCGCTCGCGCGACGCAGCGGCGCGTTGCACATCAAACACAGGCGAAACGGGCGGACGTGTTGCGTGAGCCCGAGCCGCGTGGCGACTTCGCGCCATTGCGCATCGGGCTGAAGCGTGCGCACGTAGCAACCGTGAACAAGCGAGCGGCGCTTCAGTAACTCGCGATCGCGCGTGAGCACCACGCGATGTTCAGCGCGCGCAAGCTGCTCGATTTCATCGTCGGGGAAATGGTTATCGTAGCGGGTATCGAAACCGGCCAGGCGCAGCAGTTGAGCGAGGCCGCCAAGATGCGCATCGGCGATAAAACGCAACGTCTCAAGCCGCAATGGGGCACGCAACGGATGCACAATTTCAAGCGCGCGGGGCATCGCGCCGGGCGGGTAGACATCGATAAAATCGGCGTCTTCCATGAGGGTATCGAAGCCGTCGGGCAGGCCGTTGCGTAGAATCAGCGCCACCTCCGTGTGCGGCACGCCGAGTGCTTCGATCATATGCTTGGTTGTCGACGCCGCCGGACACACGCACGTAAACGCCTGTTCGCGCTGCGGCCGCGCCAGGAACTCATTCAACTCCCGATGAAAACGGAACGTGGCAGTCGTCATGGATTTGAGTATGGCATCGCTTCAATACTCCCGCTTTGGCGCGTATGAAGCGGGCTCATCGTGAGACCACTTGGAGAACAGTATGGACATCGGATTTATTGGACTCGGCAGCATGGGCGGCGCGATGGCGCTCAATGCATTGAAGGCAGGCCACACGGTACGCGTCTGGAACCGTTCGCCCGATGCCGCGAAACTCCTCGCCGAACAAGGCGCGCAAGTGGTGGCATCGGCGGATGAAGCGTTCGCGGGCGACGCTGTGTTCTCCATGCTCGCCGATGACTCCGCGCTACGCGCAGTGCTGCTCGACAGCGGCTTGCTCGAACGTGCGCCCAAGGGGCTCGTGCACGTGAACATGGCCACGATCTCCGTGGCGTTCTGCGAGGAACTGGTAAGCCTGCACGAGCGGCAAGGCGTGGCGTATGTTGCTGCGCCCGTGCTCGGGCGGGCGGACGTGGCGGCGGCAGGCAAGCTGAATATCGTGGCGGCCGGTCCGGATGACGCCATCGCCCGCGTGCAACCGGTCTTCGATGTCTTCGGCCAAAAAACATGGCGCGTAGGTACTGCACCGCAACACGCAAATGTGTTCAAGCTGGCGGCGAACTTCATGCTGGCATCGGCGATCGAAACAACTGCCGAGGCCGCGTCGCTGATGTCGGCACATGGCATCGATCAACACGGCTTCCTCGACTTGATCACGAACACGCTGTTCCCAGGTCCGGTTTATCAGGGCTATGGCCGGATGATCGCGGACAACCGCTACGAACCCGCGTTGTTCAAGGCGCGGCTCGGCCTGAAGGACGTGCGGCTTGCGCTCGCTGCCGGTGAAGCCGTGAACGTGGCGTTGCCGGTGGGAAGTGTGGTGCGCGACAACCTGATCGATGCTCTTGCCCAAGGCGATGGCGACAAGGACCTGGCTGTACTGGGAAAAGTCGCGGTGCGGCGCGCGGGAAAGAAAGTGTGATCAATACGGATTGATTTTTGCTCGGTGATAAAAGTAAAGCACGGAGTGAAGGCAGGATGCGGCGGCGTTGTATCGACGAAAATTAGCGCCAATGGAGTGGAACGTTCCCTATACTTGTCGCGCCGTTCGCTTCAGGTTCCGGAATGTTTCGAAGTTGACAGCATTCTGGATAGCATTCGGTGGCGCACATACGGACACACGCCGCCGGTGCAGGCTTTTAAAAGGTCTCATCGGCGACGAAACCGGCTGGGAAGCTGGTTTGGAAGTGACCGGGAAGCGAGCTTCCCGGTCGGCCTTCAGGCCAGCTTATAAAAAGACGAAGCGGAGACAGGACAGCGCCCACTATGAAAAGAACTCTCCGGGGTTTCATGTTCGTGTCGGCATCGGCGGGCCTTGCATGGGCTTGCCTGAGTACGCCTGCAGTCGCTCTCGCCGACGACACCCCCAATCCCTGCGATGCACTCAAGCGCATTGTGGCGGCAGCAGCTGATGGTTTCACTTCCTTGCGACCCGACGATGGCAAAGCTGTCGCGCAGCCTTATGGCCGCGACGCGCGGTGTGCGGTGAAAGCCAGCACTTACAGCTGTTTGTGGACGAAGGGAGCGGACGCCGGATCGGCGGCGGACGCTTTGCAGGGCGTGGCGGCGGACATCGCCGCGTGCTTGCCGGACGCTACTCACGATCAAAACTCGCCGGGTCGGCAGCATTTTTATATTGGGGCGCGGGGGCAGCGCACGCAGATTACTGCAACGACTGCTGGTGCAGGAAAGTTGACGCTCGCGGTGTCGGGCAAATGAGGGGGCAGTCGTGACCAAGCGTGTTCTCATAGCCGATGACGACGACGACGCCCTGAGTTGCCTCGCGAACTTGCTGACGGGGCTGGGTCATCAAGTGGCACAGGCGTCGTGCGGCGCCCAGGCACTCGAAGTCGCGCGGCAATTCGCACCGGAAGTGGTGATCCTGGATCTGGGCATGTCGCCAATGGACGGTCTTTCCGCCGCGCGCGCTTTGCGGACATTGCCTGACGGCCCGGCGATGCTGCTGGTTGCGCTAACCGGCTGGGGACAGCCGCAGCATCACGCAATGACGCAGGAAGCAGGTTTTGATATTCATCTGGTGAAACCTGTTTCCATCGATCAACTGGGCTTTATTCTGTCGATGACCCAGCCTTGATGTTGCGCCATCGCAACAAATCAACGTGGATCGACAGGGAGATGTTGCGCTGCACCAATGGTTTTGGTACAGTGGGGTTGTCTCCTCCATGTCTCCACTGATATGGATTCAGCCCGCCCATCTTAGGCGGGCTTTTTTTTATCCAGATTTTGCCCGCGCGACTTCCTTAGAACCGGTACGAAACCGCCAGGAACGTGATCAGCGGATTGGCGCTCAGCTTTGATTTCGTCGTAGCCAGTTCGGTCCCGTCAGCCGCCTTGATGATCAGCGACGACGTCGTCTTCAACGGAATGTAGGTTAGCGAAGCAATCAAACCCCAGTGCTTGTCGAAGTTATACGTCGCGCCAAGATTGAACACCGGCTGCCACGACGACGAAGCCTTCGCCTCCACCGACGTCGGCCCAGGCTTGCCCGCACCCGCCGCCAGCACCGCCCCAAGATTATTCTGCGTCGATTGCTCGAAACCGTTGGTGAGCTTGATGTTCGTGAAGAAGTTATACGACACACCGAGGCCTGCAAACGGCCGGAACGCAGAAGTCGGCGAGTTGAAGTAATACTGGAAAATCAGCGCCGGACTCCACTGCCGCACGCTCTTTACGATCGGGTTGGTCTGATCGAGGTTCTGGTTGCCAAGCGCGCCTGCGGGTCCCGGAGGTTGAATCGTGCCATGGCCATCGAGTTCGAACTCGGGCGGTACGCCACCCACGAACGTGGTCGCAATGTGATCGGTGAAAAAGTGCGTGAAGACGAGGCCGAATGTATCGGCGCTTTTCGTCGATAAACTCGTCCCCGCCGACGTGAATTCCGACGGCAAGCGCAGCGGCGTATTGATCGGCGTAGGCGCCACGTGCGTGGTCAGGGCATCGCTGGAATCCTGCGGCATGACGTGAAACCAGCCGAGTCCCACGACGTTATCGCCAGCACTTTGCGCATGCGCCGACAGCGACACGCACGCAGCTACCGCTACCGCCAACGGTTTTCCCGCAGCCAAAAGCTTTTTCATTTCGTCTCTCTTCGGTTACAGGCCGTCATGCGAACGCCGCACTTAACCCCCGCGTTGTTCGCATGCAGCCGTTCTTGATGGGCTGCTAGACGGTCACTGCACAAATGAGCCGATGGTGTAATACGGTGTCGTCGGGTCGCTCTGGTCGAGGTAGCCGAACACACCGCCGGAGAAGATGAACTTGCCGGTCGGCGTCGTGCCGGTCGCCGCACCCACGACCGTCGATGTCACCAGACCCGGAACGGCTTCCGTGTAATCCAGATTCAGCGCGCGCGACAACGCAACCTGCGACGGCTGGAACGGATCGATCAAGGTGGCCTGCGTGCCGCTGAGCGCCGTGGTGCGGTAATCGAAGGCGTTATCCACGCCGACGTATTCCCCATTCACCGATCCCGACGCCACGCTGGTCTGTGGCGACATCATCGAAATGCCGGATTCGTCGTCGGCAAACGGCGGAATGCCCGTGGTGATCGTGGCGTTCGCCGTGCCGGTACGCACGAGGATGGGCACGTTCTGGCCACGCAGCTTGCCCACGATCATGTAGCCCTTGCCGAGCGGTCCGGCGGCGAGCGTCGGGTTGCCTTGCCCGAGGAAGTTGTTCGTGACGAACGCGCCGCTGCCATCCGGCGATTGCGTGAAGTTCGATCCCGCCTGTTGGCACTTGCCGGCGTTCACACCGGTGTTGTCGCACTCTTGCCAGGTGCCATCGGCATTGATCGTGATCTTCGAATCGACAGAGAGTCGCGCGTAGTTTTGCGACGGAATCTCGTGATAGCCCAGTTGGTTATAGGTCCCGGCTACGTTGGCGAGATTGGTTTCCAGCGTCGAGAAACCGATGAACGGGTAGTACGGGAAGGTGCGGTCAGGTACCACGCCCTGGCCGAGAATCCCGCCGAACTGCAGCTCCTTGCCCGGAATCGTGCCGCCCGCCACCCCTTCGCCCACGAAGATGCGCGCGGGACGCGTCGGATCGAGCGTCGCGCCGTTCAACTGGTACGCGCACTGATTGAGCTTTTGCGTGGGCAAGCCGGTTTCCATCGTCAGCGTGCCGCTCTGCGACGTGCCGGCGCGGGTGGGGGAGACCGTGCCCGTGACCGCCGGGATCGGAGATTCCACGTAGGTCACTTGCCACGTGAGTTTGGTCGTGTCGAGTTGCAGCTTGACGAGTTCACCGCTGCCGCCGCCACCGGTGAACGTGGTCGTGTAGTCAAGCGACGCCGGGCACAGCCGGACGACCGGCGCCTGAGGCGCATCGCTGCCGCCACCGCAGCCGCCGAGGAGCGGCGTGACGCTGGTGACTGCCGCACCCATCGCACCCAACGCAAAAGTTCTCCATTTCATACTGCTGTCTCCGTCCACATTTGTTCGTTCGTGTTTCGTTGGCAGCCGGCGCGTGCCGGCTGCCCTGGTCTTGGGTGCTTGTGTGCTTCCGTGCGTTTTGTGTGCTCGGCAGTGCTTATTTGCTGAGCAGTGAGCCGATACCGAAGTACGGGCTCGCTGGGGTATCGGCGTTAGCGGACGTCGAGGTCAGGCCACCGTTCACCGTGCTGCCGGCAATGAAGATCCCGTACAGGCCGCCCGCCGAGATCAGCGCACCCTGGCCGCCGTTCTGGTCCTGCACGCCGATCAAGCCCGGCAACTGCTGCGCGTAGCTCATCCCGAAACCGGTCTCGGAAGCCTGCGTCGATGGATTGATGAACGAGCCCACCGGACCTTGCAGCAACGCGGCCGTGTACTTGAAGTTCGAATCCGCGCCGACATACCCGCCATCGAACGCGCCCGACTTGAGCGCCGTGTTCGGCGCGAGCATCGCAATGCCGGATTCATCGTCGACTTGCGCGGCCGATGTGTTCAGCGGCGTGAGCGGCGAGGGTACGAAGACCTGGCCCGTCCGCACGACGATCGGCACGATCGCGCCGTTGATCTTGCCGATCACCATGTTCGCGTTCGCCACTGCCGGGAACGTGAGCGCGCCGATAAGCGGCAACACGGGCGTCGAACGGTTGCCCTGCACTTGCGGGGCGACCGCGCTGGTGAAGTACGCGCCGCGGGCGTTCGCTGTCCACGCGCCGCCGGTTGTCTGGCAGGATGTATTCGATGCCGGTACCGGCACGCTGCAGTTGCCGGCGGCATCGAAGGATTCTTGCGCCTGGCTCGTGGTGGTCGAGTAGTTGTTCGATGGAACCAGGTGGTAAAGCAGCGCGTTATACGTCCCCTTCAGATCCGCGACGTTCGTGCTCACCGTCGAAAAACCGATGAACGGATAGAAGTCGAAATGACGGTTCGGCACCGGGAACAATTGCGGGAAACCGGGGATCGCATGGACCCCGTCAGCGGTCAGCGTCGCGCCGTTGTATTGCACGGTCGCGCCTGGAATGCCGCCGCCCGCCACACCCTGGCCGATAAAGATGGTCGGCGGGTTCGCCTGGTTGAACGCGGCGGCCGTGGTGTAGATCGAACCATCCGATGCCTGGCCGCCGCCCGGCGTCAGCACGAACGCGCATCGCGTTTGCTCGGCCGTGGGCAGCGTGCCTGCCGGCGGGTGCACCACGGCGCCGACAATCGTCGTGCCCTTGCGGGTCGGATTCACGGTGCCGGTGACGAGCGGGATTGGCGATTCAAGCCACTTCAGCGTGTATTTCATGTTCACGGCGTCGATGTTCAGACTCACGATCTCGCCGCTTCCTGCCCCGCCCAGATACGTGCTCGAGACAATGTCCGCATTAGCCGGGCACAGCGGCGCCGCACCCGCACCGACAGCCGGTGCGCCCTGCGTGCCACAACTCGCGCCGGAACATTGCGGCGTGTTGATCGGACCCGGGTTGTCGGCGTTACCGCCTCCGCAAGCAACAAACAACGGTGCGGTCGCAAGTGCGAGCGCGAGTCCTTTCGAAATGGCATACGGCATACCGCTGTCTCCCTGATCTAGTTTTTGCGCGTGTAATTTCGCTGTCGGCTTTTCGTGTGTCAACCGACTGAAACGTCTAATTCGACGATTCAAACGGAGGGTTTCCGTTTGCGCCTTGACTGATAAGGCGTGAACGGCGCATTGAAACAAAAGTTTTTCCGTAAGGTTGATTAGAGAAAATCTATTTCAACGCGAGGTCAAACGAAGAACGTTTAAGTGCGAAAGCGCGTAATCATCGACGAACGAACGTTCGTAAATAAATTAGGAGAATCCCTATGAAACCGCGGCGGAAGATCTATTTGACCTGCGTGGAATTTGCGAGGCGGAGATTTGAAAACTGGGCGCGAGGCGGTGATCGTGTGAATGGAAATAACGATGTAAAAGCGCGGCAGAAAATAATGCAGGCGTAAAAAAACCGGTTTCGCCCAATGGCGGAAACCGGTTTTTAGCCAAGTTGAGCGCTGGCTGGCGCGCTTAGCTTTTACTGGTGTCGATAGCTGGCTTAGCGCGCAAGCCCGGATTCTTCGTCGGCGCCGATCGCGAGGTTCATACACTGGATCGCTGCGCCCGACGCTCCCTTGCCGAGGTTATCCAGTCGGGAAACGGTGACGAATCGCTCGTCGTTGCCGAAGACGAACAGCTCGACCCGGTTGGTGTCGTTGCAAGCCTGGACGTCAAAGAAGCCATCGTCGAGATTGCTGTCCGCATTGAACGGCAACACGCGCACGAACGGTTCGTTCGCGTAGTACTCGGCAAACAATGCCTGTACGTCTTGCGGCTTGGCGGCGCGTGACAGTTGATTGGGCGAGAAGTACGTGGTGACGGCCAGGCCCTTCAGGAAGTTGCCGACAATGGGCGTGAACACCGGCGCGTGCTTCAGTCCCGAGCGCACCGCCATTTCGGGCAGATGTTTGTGCGTAAGCCCCAGCGCGTAAGGCCGCGGGCTGTCCAGCCGCGGATTTCCGCCCGCTTCATAGTCCGCGATCATCTTCTTGCCGCCGCCGCTGTAACCGGTGATGGAATACGCGTGTGCGGCGAAATCGGCGGAAACAAGACCGCCCGCCACCAACGGCTTCATTGCCAGCAGGAACGCCGACGCGTGGCAGCCCGGCACCGCGATGCGCTTCGCCGTGCGCAAACGCTCGCGCTGCGCCGGCATGAGTTCGGGAAGGCCGTATGCCCAGTCGTCGTGCGTGCGGAACGCCGTGCTGGCGTCGATCACGACGGTGCGGTGATTGTCCGCGTCCACCAGCGAAACCGATTCGCGCGAAGCGACGTCCGGCAGGCACAGGAACGTAACGTCCGACGCATTGATCAGCCGCCGCCGCTCCTCCACGTCCTTGCGCCGCGCGTCCTCGATACGCAACACCTCGACGTCACGCCGCTCGGACAGATATTCGAAAATCTTCAGGCCGGTGGTGCCTTCCTGTCCGTCGACAAATACTTTCGTGGTCATCTCGATCTCGCTGGGTCGGTCGCGCCCGGAGCTCATACGGGCCGGGCGCGGTCAAAACGCTATTTTAATGCGCTTCCGCGACAACGCGATGGCAATGCCGGGCACATCGGCCGATCGGCCTGAAAAACGTTGCAATGCCGCCGAAAACACTACTTCCCGGTCCAGCGCGCCGTCACGGCCGCGATCCTTGCACCGAACACCTTCGCCGTCTCCAGATCGCCGGGCGGCGGAGCTTCATCAGGTGACGCATCTGCCGGCGATTGCGTCAGCAAGCCCGAAAACCCACCGACGAAGTTCAGGTCGTTGCGCGTGGCCGCCTTCGTATTCGACGGCATCATGCCGGTGCCAGCCCAGATCATGCTGTGCTGCATCGCGAGCGTGATCAGGTAGGCAATGGTCGAATGCTTGTCGCCGTTCATGGTCGCCGAGTTGGTGAACCCGGCCGCGACCTTGTCCTTCCACGATTGCGCGAACCACGGTTTGGAGCTGGCATCGGCGAATTTCTTGAAGTCCGCTGACGGACCGCCCATATACGTGGGTGCGCCGAAGATGATGGCGTCGGCAGCGTCGAGCTCGGCCCAGCCGGCGTCGTCCAGGTCGCCGACAGCGAGCAGTTTCGCCTCCGCGCCGGCGTCGATCGTCCCGGCCAGCACGGCCTCGGCGGCTTTTTTCGTATGGCCGTAGCCGCTGTGATAAACGATAACGATTTTTGGCATTTCATTCCCCGTTTGCGACAGAAAGCCGCGGGTTGCGCAAGATCAACCGGGACCATGCGTCTTCGCGCTAATTTGGCCGGCTGCAAAAAAACGGCGCCGGTGACAGTTCACGGGCGAGTCTAGCAAAGCCAAATTCGACCTGCCGGCGCGGTATAAACGCGGTTCACCGCCCGTAGGTGACGACGAGTTGCGCACTGGCGATGGTCGTAGTTCGAATTTCGTGCTCGAACATGAGCGCCGGGCTACTCTGGCGCAGGCGCAAGTCGCTGCTGCTGAGCGCGTAGACCGTGACGACGTAGTGATGCGGTTTGCCCGGCGGCGGGCAAGGGCCCGCGTAACCGTCGATATCGAAGTCATTGCGCGCTTCCACTGCGCCCATTTTGCGCAGGATGCCCGAGGCGCTTGCGTTCGACGGCAACTGCGAGACGCTGGCAGGAATGCCCGCTACGGCCCAGTGCCACCAGCCGCGGCCGGGCGCGTCGGGGTCGAAGACGGTGATCGCGAAACTTTGCGTGGCAGCAGGCGCGCCGTGCCACGATAGCTGCGGCGAACGGTTGCCTCCTTTGCAGTCGTTCTGTTCGAAGACGAGCGTGAGCGGCATCGGCTGGTTCGGACGAAGGTCGGTACTTGTCAGGGTGAAAGGCGCTGTGGCGATAACTTCAGCGACCGCACGCGGCGCATTTGATACCATCGCGGCGCAGAAAACCGGTAGCAGCACCGCGCGGCGGAAATTCCGCAACCTGATGACAGGCCGCTCAACAGCGCGGTACACAGCACAAACCACAAGCCCGATCCCCAAGCGCATGGTGCAAATTCTCCGGTCACGGGTGGGGCCAAATCTGGCGTTTCACCCACTGTAACGATGTATTTTGTCTCAGAAATTGGCTTAGCGCTGGATTCAAGTTTAACATCGCGGGAAAGGACAAAATTTTTCAAATGTTCAAAACGAGACTCCGCAAGGGTCAACACCGTGACTTCGGGCTTAGCCGCAGTTTCGCTCTCCCGGCTGAAGGGCCAATGTAATGAGTAGGAGCACATTGCCTATAATGCGCGAGGGATTTGTTCATTTACGAGCGAGGGGAAAATAATGGGTCAACGGATAAAAGTCATTATCGCCGATGACCATCCTGTCATTCTGTTTGGCGCCGCGCAGGCGCTATTGAAGTTTCCCGAGATCGAAGTGATTGGGCAAGCGCGTCAATCGACGGAATTGATTCAGCTTCTGCAAAAATCGCCCTGCGACGTGGTCGTGTCCGACCTTGCCATGCCGGGGGGACAATTTGGCGACGGCATGCCATTGCTGGGTTATATCGGCCGTCAATTTCCGACGGTGCGCATCGTCGTGCTGACCATGCTGGAAAATCCCGCCCTCCTGAAACGCTTGCGTGAGGTGGGTGTGACGGCCGTGATCAATAAGTCTGACGATTTGAGCCACATTGGACTGGCCATCGTTCACGTGATGCGCGGGCAGGAATACATTGGACCGTCGGTGCGTCTGGCGCTCGACAGCATGGGGTTGTCGGCGAGTGGCCAGCAGCGTGACGTGGTGTTGTCGAAGCGGGAACTGGAAGTGGTGCGTTTATTCGTGTCCGGCATGACGATTACTGAAATTGCCGCGCAGTTAAAACGCAGTATTAAAACAATCAGCACGCAAAAGAATACCGCCATGCGCAAGCTGGGAATTGAACGGGATTCTGAATTGTTTCAATACGCCCAGAGTAACGGCTTATTGAATCTTTCGGCTTATGTGGGCGATGGAAATCTTGATGACGCCATTCCCGTGAATACGTAATATTCGTTATTGTTGTTGCATGAAAAAGCCGCTCGTATATAGAAACGAGCGGCTTTTTTTATTACACAAAAATTGACAATTTGGCGGCTATTGCGGTGATGCCGTCACGCCGCCGTGCGCCGCGGACCACTGTGCCGGCGCGTGCAGGAATTTCTCGACTTCATCCAGCGTCTTTGTCTCGAAATAGCCCGCTTCCTTCGCGACGCGCAACACATCCCACCACGTAGCGAGCGCGTGCAATTCCACGTCGATATCTTTCAATACCGAGACGCTTTCCTTGAAGATGTTGTAGTGAAACAGCACGAAGCAGTGATTCACCTTCGCGCCGGCCGTGCGCAGCGCGTTGATGAAATTGATCTTGCTGCGGCTGTCGGTAGTCAGGTCTTCCACCAGCAGAACGCGCTGGCCTTCGGTCAGCAATCCTTCAATTTGCGCATTCCGGCCGAAACCCTTCGGCTTCTTGCGGACATATTGCATGGGCACCATCAGCCGATCGGACAGCCAGGCGGCAAACGGGATACCCGCCGTTTCACCGCCTGCGACCGCGTCGATTTGCTCATAGCCGATATCGCGCAGGATCGTGGTCTCGGCCATCTCCATCAGGGCGCGGCGAACGCGCGGATACGAGATCAGCTTGCGGCAGTCGATATAGACCGGGCTCGCCCATCCTGACGTGAAAATGTACGGTTTGTCCGCATTGAAATGCACGGCTTGCACCTCGAGCAGCATCTTGGCGGTGGTGTCGGAGATCGTCTGGCGGTCGAAGCCTGTCATGGGCGAATCCTTGCGGTTTTGGGTTGGCGCCTGGCGCCCGTTGTGATCGGCCATCAAGCGACGGCGGCCAATGGCGCCTGGCGCAGCGGTAGGGTCCGGTCGAGCAAATGCCGACGGCGTTCGATGCGCGCGTAGGCCGGGATTTTACCCGACAGACAAGACACGGACGTAACGGGAAACCCCGCTTCGTTGCCGGATTTGTCATGTGAATTCAAGGCGTGCCAAAGAATCGATGCAAGCGTTTTCGCACGCTCACGCGTCGTTTCTGCCGGAAATGGTGCTGCGCGTCATCTTTAACGCACGGTGTACACTATTTATCCCCGAAAAATGCCAAGGCCATGTGTTTCACTTCGGCGCCCGCGCGCTTGTCTGCGATGCGCGCAGCCATTGCGAAGCGTCTTCAAGACTAGTCGGGCGGACAAGATGCACTTGATTCGTCACGAGATTTGATCGTCCCGCACGCAGTTCCCACGCTTTCCTTTTCATTGATTTTCCAACTCTTTTCCTAAACGTCTCAGGCCAATCATGGACGAACAACTGAAGCTCAGCGCCCTCGCCTATCACCAGTATCCGAAGCCCGGCAAGATCTCGGTCACGCCGACCAAGCCCTTGTACAACCAGTTGGATTTGTCGCTGGCGTACTCGCCGGGCGTGGCCGCTGCCTGCATGGCAATCTTCGACGACCCGCTCGATGCCCAGAAATACACCTCGCGCGGCAATCTTGTCGGCGTGGTGACGAACGGCACGGCTGTGCTCGGTCTCGGGAATATCGGGCCGCTCGCCGCCAAGCCGGTGATGGAAGGCAAGGGCTGTCTCTTCAAGAAGTTCGCGGGCATCGACGTGTTTGACATCGAGCTCGCGGAGACCGATCCGGACAAACTCGTCGAAGCCATCGCGATGCTCGAGCCCACGCTCGGCGGGATCAACCTCGAAGACATCAAGGCGCCGGAATGCTTCTACATAGAGAAGAAGCTGCGCGAGCGCATGAAAATCCCCGTCTTCCACGATGACCAGCATGGCACGGCGATCATTGCATCGGCGGCGATTCTCAACGGCCTGAAAGTGGTCGGCAAGAAGCTGGACGAAGTGAAGCTGGTTTGTTCCGGCGCGGGCGCGGCGGCAATTGCGTGTCTCGATTTGCTCGTCCATCTGGGCTTGAACAAAGCCAACGTCCTGGTCTGCGATTCCAAAGGCGTGATCTACGAAGGACGCGGCAACCTGGATCCGTCGAAGGAACGGTACGCGGCGAATACGACCGACCGCACGCTCGCCGATGCCATCGACAAAGCCGACGTGTTCCTAGGCTGCTCAAGCGCGGGCGTGCTCAAGCCGGAAATGGTCAAGGTCATGGGAACGCAGCCGCTGATCCTGGCGCTTGCCAATCCCGAGCCGGAAATCCGTCCGGAGGAAGCGAAGAAGGTGCGCCCGGACGCGATCATCGCGACTGGCCGTTCGGACTATCCGAATCAGGTCAACAACGTGCTGTGTTTCCCGTTCATCTTCCGCGGCGCGCTGGATGTGGGCGCGACCACGATCACCGAAGAGATGAAGCTCGCGTGCGTGCGCGCGATCGCGGAACTGGCCGAAGAGACCGATCAAGGTGATGAAGTTGCCAAAGCCTATGAAGGCCATTCGCTCGAATTCGGCCCGGAGTACCTGATTCCGAAGCCATTCGACCCGCGTTTGATCATCAAGATCGCGCCGGCTGTTGCTCAGGCCGCGATGGATTCGGGCGTGGCGACGCGGCCGATTCACGACATGGACGCGTATCGCGAGGAACTGGCCACGACGGTTTATCGCACGGGCATGGTGATGCGGCCGGTGTTCGCGGCGGCCAAATCGGCGCCGGCGCGCATTGTGTTCGCCGAGGGCGAAGACGAGCGCGTGCTGCGCGCCGCGCAATTCGTGCTGCTGGAGAAGATCGCGAAGCCCATCATCATCGGGCGGCCGGCGGTGGTGGAAATGCGTCTGCAGAAGATGGGCTCGAAGCTCAAGCCCGGCACCGATTTCGAGATAGTGAATCCGGAAGACGATCCGCGTTACCAGAAGTGTTGGCAGGAGTATCACCACATCGCTGCACGCGAGGGCGTGACGCCGGACAACGCGAAGGCCGCGCTGCGCAAGTTCAACACGTTGATCGGCGCGCTGCTGGTGCGTCTGGGCGATGCGGACGGCATGATCTGCGGCATGATCGATACGTATCACGACCATCTCAAATTTATCGAGCAGGTCTTGGGGAAGGCTGAGGGCGTTGAGAACTTCGCTGCGATGAACCTGCTGATGCTGCAGGGGCGCAACCTCTTCATCAGCGATACATACGTCAACGAGGTCCCGACGCCCACGCAACTCGCCGATATGACGATCCTGGCGGCGCGCGAAATCGAGAAATTCGGGATTGCGCCGAAGGTCGCGTTGTTGTCGAATTCGAACTTTGGCAGCGTGCCGACGGCTTCATCGAAGCGCATGGCCGAGGCTCGCAAGCTGATCGCCGAGCGTGCGCCGGACCTGGAAGTCGATGGTGAGATGCACGGCGATGCGGCCTTGTCGGAGGCCGTGCGCAAGGCCGCGATGCCCGGGTCGACGCTGACCGGCGAAGCGAATCTGCTAATCATGCCGAACGTGGAAGCGGCGAATATCACGTACAACCTGTTGAAGATGGTGAGTGGTGAAGGCGTGACGGTCGGGCCGTTTTTGCTGGGTGCGGACAAGCCGGTGCACATTCTTACGCCGGCCGCGACCGTGCGACGGATCATTAACATGACGGCGGTGGCGTCGGCGAATGCGCGACTCGAAGCGGCGAGGAACGTAGCGTAATCCACAAAATTATTACGACATCCTGAAGAATTGATGTAGCGTTACCGAGGCTCGTGTGAAGCGGCGACTGGGTTTACCCTGTCGCCGTTTTTTTATGTACGACTGTGCCTGTAACCCAAATGCGCTAAAAAAGCTTAGTGATTTTTTATTGAGATGAACAAAGGTGTGGCGCGTATAGCGACACCTTTCTTATTCGGACAATTCCGATTCGATTGCCAAGTTGTGCTGAGTAGAGTCGCGAAACGTTTCATTTCCCTGAGCGTTCAAGCGAGTCGTTTCTCGAACTCGTTTCACGTCAGACACTTTTCGCACAATTCTTTGCAGGTAATCAGCATGAACAAGGTCTTTAAATCGGTTTGGAGCGAAGCTCTGGGCGCCTGGGTAGCGGCGTCGGAATTGTGCCGCGGGCGCGGGAAAGGCGGGGGGAAGGTTGCGCGGGCGGTGGCGTTGGTGGTGGGGTTAAGTGCTACGGGTATCCGATCTCATCAGCGCTCAGGTTGATCTGTTCAACGCGCGCAGCGATCGCGAGCAAGCCGAGTCGAGCTACAAACTGTCGACCCTCGCGCTTTACAACCTCGACGCAAGAACAATGGACGGGCTGCGAGCCCTCAATCTGGTTAAAGGAGCAATGTGATGGCTGCAAGTTCAAAGAGTAACCACATCTGGCCGGCGTATGTCGACATGATGACGGTGCTGCTGATGGTCTACATGCTGCTCAGCATGATCTTCCAGGTGCTCGCCGCAATGGCCACGCCGTCGTCCGGTACGCCCGACGCGCCGCCTGTTTCGAATGCGACCTCGGCAGAGGCCAGTCCGGTTCCGCATGCGGCGTCCATGGATGAAAGTCTCGCGCAGTTGCCGACCGATTTCGCCGCGAAGGTCAGTGTGGAAGAAAACTTCCTGCAACCGGCCGAGCGTGCTGCCACGCGTGCATGGATCAGCCAGAACGCGCAGGCGATCCGCGAGCGAGGGCTCCTCGTATTCTCGATGACAGGCACGACCGACGCCCCACTCGGTGTTCGTTTGCGCATGCAGTTCGAACGCTCTCTGGTGGTGGTTTCCATCGCTGATGAACTGAAGATTCCCCGCGACAAGATCGAATTGCGCAATCCGGTTCCAGAGAAGTCGACGCAAGACTCCATCATCCTCAGGCTTAAATGAGTCCCGAATAAATCACCGCGCGCGGCGCACCGCGCAGAGGTAACCAACATGAAAAAACTAACTGTTATCAAGAGCAAGGTAGCCGATGCAATCGCACCGTACCGCCGGTTTCTACCGCGCGGCGTCACAGGCGCAGGACTCCTTGCAGTCACGGTGTTCGCCTTGTGGGCGGCGGCGTTCAAGCTCGATGTTCTGGTCCGCGGCCCGGGTGTCATCCGTGTAGAGAGCCATAACATCATGGTTCAGCATCCGGACGGCGGCCAGATCGAAAAGCTGCTCGTACGCGAGGGGCAAACGGTCCACAAAGGCCAGTTGCTCGCCGTTATGGACAACACCTACGTCTCCGAAGAGTTCGCCAAGAATACTGCCGCGCTCGATGCGCTGCGTCTGCGCGAACAACGCCTGATGGCTGAAATCGGAAGAACGCCGTTCGCCCCCCAAGTTCTTCGGATCCGGAACAAACAAAGGCCATCGCAAGCGAACAGGCATTTTATGAGTCGCGTCAGCGCACGCTGGAGCAAGCCACGTCAATCTCTGCCGTGCAGGCGGACCAGCGCTCGGCGCAATTGGCCGAGTTGCGCAGCCGCATCGGCGATCTGGAAAAGGAAGTTGCCTTGATGCGCCAGCAAGTCGACATGATCGAACCGCTGGTTCGCAAAGGCGCTGCTGCAGAAGGCGTTCTATTGCAAAAACGCACCGACCTCCAAGGTTCGCAAAGCGCGCTGAACGAAGCTCGCGCCAGGGTTCCACGGCTGATCGCTGAAGAGCGTGAATATCGGTTGAAGGTCGAGCAGACCAAGACGGACTTTTTGTCGGATGCACAGAAGCAGCTCTCTCAAGTACGGGATGAACTCGCGCAGTCGAATGCGAAGACCTCGGCCAGCGGCGACAGGCGTAAGCAGGCGCAGATCGAAAGCCCTGCCGACGGCGTCATCCAGCGCGTGGTCAATCCTCACTCAGGCGCGGTAGTGAAAGCAGGTGGCGATTTGTTCGAAATTGCACCCACCGACGTACCGCTTGTCGCGCAAGTGAAGATTCGCCCCGAAGACCGCGACAAGATTTGGCAAGGCATGCCGGTTCGTGTTCACGTGAACGCCTTCGGCAATAGCTATACGGACACGCTCGTTGGCCGTGTTGCAGTGGTCAGCGCCGATGCGCTAGGCGATGAGCGCACAGGGCGCTTTTACGACGTAACCGTCGAAGTCCCCAAGGCCAATATGAAGAAACCAATTTATCCGGGTATGGCGGTTGAAGGTTACCTGCTCGCGGGCCATCGGTCTCTCGCTCAATACCTGCTGAAGCCTCTTATGACAGGGGCGTCGACTGCCCTGTCCGAGTCCTGAGGACAGGCTGCCCCTTAACCATAGTGTTGAACGGTTCGCGATGATGAACCGTCCTCATGGAGAACTAACATGAAACTACCCGTACCGACCAAGCTGGACACCACCGTCATCCTGCAGACGTATTCAAAGAACGAGTTGCCGTTCAAATTTAGTGACGTGCAGATTTCTATCAACGGTCCTGACATTGTCGTCAAGACCGCGGACGGACACGTGATGACATTCCCATTTGCCGCGCAATTCGCGACCATGGGAAAGCAGGTGTTCACGCTCGTATTCGCCGATGGAAAAGAGATTCCTTCGGATCAGTTGCTTGCCTATGTAACTTCCGTCAGTGTCGCTCCGAACGCCGCGGCGCCGGTGGCTCATCACGACGAAGGTAAGGGCACGGCTGAAAAGGAGAGCTCCAAGGAGTCCGAGAAAGAAGTGACCAAGGTCGTCACCAAAGAGGAGATCGTCGTCGTTGAATCGCAACCGCAGGACAGTGCGGGGAGCGATCATGCCGACGCCGCACACAAGCAGCCGCCAATTGTTCACCCTGGCGATCTCAGCAAGCATCGTTTCGATGAAGAACCTCTGCCGCGAGTCGATCAGATTTCCGGCATGCCGGCCAAGCCGGACCACCCGCCGACCCATAGCGAACCGGCTCCCGTGGATGAACCTCCCACATCGCCGGTAGAGCCGACGCCGGACGCGCCGCCGGAGCCGACGCCCGAGCCAACGCCGGAGCCAACGCCCGAGCCGACGCCCGAGCCAACGCCCGAGCCAACGCCGGAGCCAACGCCGGAGCCAACGCCCGAGCCAACGCCCGAGCCAACGCCCGAGCCAACGCCGGATCCAACGCCAGATCCGACACCGGACCCCACTCCCGATCCGGTACCGGATCCGACACCTGACCCGAAGCCGCCGGCGTTGAAGGACGTAGTCTTGCTACAAACGCAGGGCGTTGCCGATGGTTCGACGCACGAATACATCCTTGGCGGTGGTCCCGACAACGCGCGTACGGACGGTCTCATTGCGACTCAGTATTCGACCCGCGACGTTGATCTGAGCCACGAAACGGACGGCTGGACTATTCACGCCGACACTACGGTCGGCGTGGACCAACCTGGCAGCATGATGAGAATCGTGAATGTGGGCTCGGTCAGTTCGCTGCTTGACGTCTCGGTGACGGCGGAACTGGCGGCGAAGGGCGTGAGCGTCGTCATGTGGAATTCCGCCGAGGGGATTGCCCTCGGCCTGAAGAGCAACGAGTTCGCGCTGCACTATCCTGTTTCTCAGCAACTGCTTGGCGGCGTCTTTCAGGTTCACGCGGACTTTGTGGATGCAGCCTCGGGTGAAACTGGTGCAGCGGACATTAGTTTCCAGGTGCTGGATTCGCCTACGGCGTTGCGCGACGGCGACGATGTCTATCAATTGAGCCGCAACGCAAGCGATGTGTCGATCCACGCGGGTTCCGGTGACGACACGATCATCGCCGGTCATGCGAACGGCATGTATGACGGCGGGGGAGGCATCAATACACTGGACTACTCAGCATTTTCGACACCTGTCATGGTCGACCTTTCAGTCGATGTCCGTGCTGCCTTGGGCATTGCGCCGAACAGCGAGGCCGCGATCGACATGGGCCAGGTGAAGGCCGGGGGTGCGGTCCACAACATCGAAAACATGCAGATCATCAAAGGAGGCAGTGGCACCAATACGTTCATCGGCAATGCGTTCGACCATGAGTTCATCGGTGGCTCGGGTGACAATACGTTTATCGCCAACGGCGGCAACAATGTGTACACGGGAGGCGCGGGCAAGAACCTGCTCGACTACTCGCGCGCCGGCGGAACGGTGTTCGACACCGCGGCGATCGGCGCAAGCGGGCGCTCGATCGTGCTGGACGGCGTGGATATTGACATGTCGAAGGGCGTGACGTCGAATAACGGCTGGACCAACGCAAATGGCCAGGCAGGCGTCGATCATTTCTCGAATGTGAACCGGATCATGGGTTCCACGCACAACGACAGGATCAGAGGCAGCGGCGGTGACGACATCATCATGGGCAACGCCGGCGACAACCTGATCATTGGGAGCGGCGGTAACGACACGATCGACGGCGGCAGCGGCTTTAACACCATGAGTTACGCCGAGATGTCGGATGCAGTCGACGTGGACCTCAACGGTGTGACTGGGCACGCGGTCAAGAGCGGCGGCGGGGTGGATTCGTTGACGCATATTCAGTCGGTGATTGGCTCGGCAGGCGGCGGTTCGCTGACAGGCCTTGTTGGCGGCAACAATTTGCTGGTGGGCACCGATGGCGAAACGCGATTCATCACGAACGCGGGCATGAACCAGTTGTATGGCGGGGCGGGTAGCAACACGTTCGACGTCGCGCAGGGCACCAACACGATCTACGGCGGCGGGAAGATGAACACCGTGCATGCCGATGGCGGCATGAACACGATTCACGGTGGAGCGAATTCCAACGTCGTGTATTTGCAAAACGGCACAAACACCGTGTATGGCGGCGCGGGCTCGAACGCCGTCCACGCGGATGGCGGATCCAACACGCTATTTGCAGGCGACGGCGTCAACCTGTTTGAAGTGAGCGGCGGCACGAACAGCTTTCACGGTAGTGCGGGTACGGATACTTTCTCGAGCACGAACGGCGGGAACAATACGATGATCGCCGGCAGTGGCAACAGCGAGTTTCGCGCAACGGGCGGGGGCGCCAACAGCATTACGGCCGGCACGGGAGATCTGCACGTGTTTAGCGGCGCCGCGAACAACACCATCAAGGGCGGCATGGGTGGAAAGGTTACCGTCGACTACACCCCCTACGAGGGCGAAGGTCACCTGGAAATCTCGCTCGACCGAAATCTGGCGCTGGTTGGCAACGACTTTGTCGATCGTCTATTTGATATTGATGTGATCATCGGCAACAAAGGCGGCAACAGCATCATCCGGGGTGGCAACAAAGGCATCGAAATCCACGTATCTGGCGACAACAATTTGCTTATTGGCGGATTCGGCAACAACCTGCTCGATGGTGGATCAGGCACTAACAATACCGTCGACTACAGCGGTACAACAGGGGCTCTGAATGTAAACCTGGAAACCGATAATGCCTCGAAGAACGGCTACGGCTTCAGTGACCAGATTACGAATGTCCAGCGCATCATTGGCAATAACGCAAATGGGAACGTGTTCCAGGGCAAGAACGGTGTCGACAACTGGATAGATCTAGGCACGGGTGCAAATAGCAAAGTGATTGGATCGAAGGGTAACGATACCTATGTAAGCCACAACGGCACCAGCGCGCTCGATTATTCGATGCTTGATGCCGGCATCAATCTGGACACGAGCACAGGCGTAGTGCAGAAAGGTGCAAACGGGAAAGACACGCTGGTGAACGCGGTCGGCAGCATTATCGGAACCAATCATGGTGATGTCTTCAATGTGTCGGGTCAGGTGAATATTGCCGGCGGCTCCGGCAATGACAAGATCGTATTGTCGGGGGCGCCCAGTGCGGTTACGTTGGATGGCGGCGGCGGACGCAACGAGCTGAATACGGTCGGTGTAAGCGGTGGGACCGGCAAGGTGATGGCGTACCAGTTCAACGCCGATGGCCGCAGTGGAACAATCACCGGAATGAACTCAGGTGACTGGATTTCCGGAGCGACGTCTTCGCCGTCAACAAGTGCCGCGGCGTTCAAAAATATCGACGTACTCGATACATCGAACCTGACGAGCAACTTTGTCTCTTGGGGCAAGGCGAACCACGTTACGATCAACGGTTCGACTAATCAAGATTTCTTCTACGTCAATGGTGGCGGAAACGTAATCAATGGCGGATACGTCGGCATCGGCGAAAGTATCCCCAATCAGGTTGCGAACAGGGCAATGATCAACTACACCAGTACAGGCGTGGGAATCAATGCAAACCTGGAGTCGGGAGTGGTGACATTTGCTGATGGCCGCGACGCTGATTCAATCAAAGGTTTTAGCCGGTTCGTGGGTAGCAATGGCGACGACGTCATCATAGGACACGCGACTCAAAGCGACTGGATCTTGGCGAGTAAGGGAAACGACACGATCGACGCAGGCGGCGGATCCACAAACGTGTATTCCGTGTACGGCGACTTCAAGGTGAATGCCGATTTCAATACAGGCGTAATCGTCAAATACAATTCCGCCGGCACCTACGTTGGAACGGATACGGTTAAAGGATTCCAACAATATAACGGCTCTAACTACGATGGCGATGTGGTGCACGGCAAGGACGGCGTCAACATGACCTTCTGGATGGGCGGCGGCGGCACGAAGACTTTGTATGCGAGCAAAGCCGACAATTCTATTTCAGGCGGAAGCAGCTCGACGATCGTGAACTACTCCAACATGACCAGTATTTCCGCGGACTTGTCGGGCAAAACGGTGAAGAAGGGCGCGGGCGAGGGCGTCGATAGTTTCGGTGGCATTGCGGGAATTGTTGGAACCAAAGGCGACGACGTCTTCACATTCAATAGCCAGGCTGACGTTGCCAACCTGTCGCTCGATGGCGGTGGTGGGCACGACACGCTGCAAAAGACATCTGCGAGTGCTGGAACCTATGATTTGACGACAATGCTGGCGAGAGTGACGAACATCGAAAAGATCGATTTCTCGACCAGTTCTGCGGCGGACAAGATTACCGTCGACTTCACGAATCTGCTTTCTCGTGGAAATGAAACGCTGACACTGACCACCGGCTCGAAAGACACTATAGGCATGATGCATAACACGGCGCTGGAGGGATGGACGCATACTACGTCTGTTGTTGACGGACATACGACCGACACCTATGCGTTGGGCGGTCACACACTGATCTGGAATCACTAAGTTAAAGCAACGGTTTGTCGTTGAAGTAATTTATTCAATTTCAATTTGGATAACTAACTTTGTAAACGCGCGCGCGACAGCATAACGTGTCTCGCGCGCACCTCTCTGCACACTGGCGCTTTCCGTTGCGCTTTTGTATGTAAAGGAAGGATCGAAACAATGAATACCCAACAGGAGTTTCCCGCAGCGGCACTACTTCAGGCCGCGGGCAGCGCCATCGCCGGAATCCACGGCGAGCTGGCGCAGGAACGGTGGCGGCGCACATGCGCGGCGTTAGCCGGCACGAGTAGCGAGAGCGGGCTGCTCGATCAGATAGGCCGCGAATACGGCCTCGATTTTTTGCCCGTGCGTGCAGGCATGCAGCGCCTTGATGGCGATGTATATCTCGCGCGCGACGAAAGCCACTACTGGCAATGCGTGAGCATGCGTAACGGTGCGCTTACTGCTGGCGTCATTGGCCGGGATCAGGACGACGAGCGGCCTTCAGCAAGCGCCGAAAATCCAGCGAACATCAGGCCGTTGTATCGCGTGGTCAAAGTTCAGCGTCTTGGCGCATTGTCGTTTCATACTTTCATCAGTCATTGGCGCAAGGAAGGAAAACTCCTGGCTCAACTGTTGTGGGGCACGTTCGCGCTCAATCTGTTTGCGCTTGTCATTCCGCTTTACATGAATGCGATTTACAGTCGCGTGATTCCCGCGCAAGCCGATGCATCATTGTGGGTGCTGTCTTTCGGTGCGCTGCTCGTTTTCGGCGTGGAATATCTGTTCCGCATGGAGCGCTCGAAGGTGATGGTCGGCATGTCGCGTTCGATCCGTAGCGATATCGAACCGCAAGTTGTCGATCAGCTCGTACGCGCGCCGCTGTCGCGTACGACCGAGTGGGGCATGGCGACGCTCAACGGCCTCACCGGGTGGGCGAAAGCGCGCTCTTTGTTCTGGAGCCTCGTTGCGAGCTCCGCACTCGATGTGCTGTTTTGCGTGCTGTTTTGCGTGCTGTTTTTCGCGGTGATCGCAATCGTTGCGGGTTGGCTCGTGTTTGTCCCGCTTCTCGTGTGGATAGCCGAATGTGCTGTCGTTTGGCATTTCGACAAACACCTGCAAAAGAGTGGTCTTGAAGTTCCGCTTACGCCATTCGCACCGCTGGCCAAACCTTCGGCCTACTCCGCTGGGGGAGCGTTTGATCTCCTGCGCACCATGTTTCTGAGCAATGTCGAACGCAACGCGTCGGTCGAGGAGCGCCGGCATGTGCTGCAGGCACGGTGCTATGCAGTGCTGATGGCGCTCTCTTCGGTGCAGACCGTGGCGACGGTTGTCGTCGCGTTCTATCTGTTGCAGGGCGGTCATCTGGCCGCCGGCGCATTGTTTGCCACCGTGATTCTTGCGGGAAAGCTGAGCCAGCCGGTCTTCGCGCTCGTCAGTGTGCTTCCCGTGCTTCGGCAGTTGCGCACCGTGTTCGATGGCATCAATCGCACGAGCGACGCCGCGGCGAATGTCGCAGCTCAATCGATCCAACCTGTCGCCAATGAGCAAGGCTGGCGTGTTGTCGATCTTCAGTTCGCGTATTTGCCGGATCAACCGCTGCTGCGCGGTATCGACCTGCATATATTGCCCGGCGAGAAGGTCGCGATCATCGGCGCGCCCGCATCCGGAAAAAGTACGCTCGCGCATATCTTGCTGGGATTGATGCCGCCCGATCACGGCCAGGTTCGTTACAACGGCCAGCGGCTAACAGGGCGTCGTGTCGAGGCGCTCAGTTATCAGACGCATTACGTTGGACAGGACGGCATGCTGCTTGGTGATACGTTAGGCGAATACCTGTGCGCTGAAACACCAGAGACGGACGAAGCGTGCGTGGCCGCGCTAAGCCGTGCGCCGTTGCAATGGTTGCCGCCGATGCTTCCTGACGGGCTGCACACCCGCTTCGACAAAATGCCGGCACGGTTGACCGCAGCGCAGCGCCAGGCGCTTGCGATGGCGCGGCTCGCCCTCACCGAACGCCCCATATGGCTATTGGATGAACCGACGGCGAATCTGGATGGGCAGACTGAAAAGGCATTCATCGAGCTTGCGAAGGACAAGATGACAAGCACAACGACGGTGGTGTTACTCACCGATCGCGGCAATCTCCTTTCGCTTGTGGATCGGGTCATTGTTTTGTCGGAAGGCACGGTTGCGTTTGATGGCTCGCGCGATGAGTTCAAAAAAATGCGTGCAAATGCAACCATGGGTTGAAACATGGAACTTACAAAAAATAGTCGAATTGGAGCTCCTTCGGAAAGTCGTGCGCGCCGGTTATCCGCTTCGGTTCAGCAGCACCTGTCGCGTCTTATCGCCATCGCATGTTCTAGCGTCGTTTTGTCGACTGGATCGGCGAATGCTTCGCCTGGTGATGTCGGCGTCCAGGCTGTTAGTGCTAAAGCTATTGATGTCGTCGACCTTAATTCACTGGACAGCGAGACCATTGCCTAAAGGATTTTTCCTGACGACGATCCGGTTGCGCCGGATGTTTCGAACTTGTCGGCCCCGGTGGCTTCAAAGCTCGCCGGTGTGGTCGAGAAAGCTGAAACAATGATCGGCGTTCCGTACGTGTGGGGCGGTAACACCCCAGAGGAAGGCCTCGATTGCAGTGGCTTTGTACGCTACGTTTATCAGAAGGTGACGGGGATGCTGCTGCCTAGGTTGTCGGCGCAAATAAGCCGGGAGGGCAGTGCAATCGCGCAACCCGATTTACACCCAGGCGATCTGGTTTTTTTCAACACGCGGCGCGGGCGGGCCACGCACGTCGGAATTTACGTGGGCAGACAGCAGTTCATTCATGCGCCACGAACGGGTGCGGTGATCCGAATTGAATCGATGCAAAGCGCTTACTGGACATCGCGATACTACGGCGCACGTCGTGTTGCGTAAGGCCGGATATCCGGGCCAATCGCAGTCAAAGTAATAAACGCCCGATGAATTGCTTCATCGGGCGTTTTATTTAATGCGTTGGGGAGCGGCATGGCGCTATGGCAGTCCCCTTTGTCAATTGAGCGAGCATCAATCCCGGCCCAGGCATGACCATACTCAGTCCATGGACCGGCTCGTCGCATCGCGTTTTCTTTAAGATTGCACCTATCAGTAATCCTGTAATGTCTGAATAAAATACGCGTTGAAGCGAGATCGCGACAAACGATTTACCTCCGGTTTTCACGTGCTTTGCCCGCAACTCTAATTGCTGTTCGGGCGTTGATTCCAAGCACAAAGAATTCACATTCCTGGGTAGTCAGCGGTGATTCACCTTGACCGGTAAGACGAACCGCGTCGGATATGTTTTGAATTCGCTTTCAGTTCAATCCGATTAACCAGTTAGGAATACATATAAATTATGAAATTAAAATATAAATCGATACTGAACCAGATCGCTATGACGCGCGATCTCGCTGGTGAACGCGAGCGGGGTGGTTTCAGGTTGTGCGAGCGTGATCGGGCAATTCGACTTGCGTTGCCCTCGTCGCTGGCTCGTGACACGCATGAGGTGAGCAAAGGCCGTAAAGGCAGGCTGACATGAATACGAATCTATTTCATGGTTCTCCGCGACCGTGCAAAGGCCACCGCGCCCCGTCAGTCAACGGCCGCGCAACGCGGATGCTAGTCATGATGCTCAGCGGATTCCTGATTGCGATTGGATCTGCGCGCGCAACGACATCCGACACTGGCAGTCAATCGATTCAGAGCGGTGCGGTTGACGCGGCCGTCGGCGAGTTGCCGGCCGGCGGCGACGCTCCGGAGCAGGAGACTTTTCCTCCCAGTGGATTGCCCGCAGAAGATCAATGGAGTGCGCGGGATACATCGAACAACTTGCTTTCAAATGTGTTGTCGAAAGCAGAGACGATGGTCGGTGTCCCCTATTTGTGGGGTGGCAATACGCCAGAAGAGGGACTCGATTGCAGTGGCTTCGTACGCTACGTCTATGAGAAGGCAGCGGGCATCGTGCTTCCACGGTTATCGGCGCAAATCAGCCGGTCGGGCAGCGCGATGGCGCAGCGGGATCTGCATCCCGGGGATCTTGTATTTTTTAATACACCGCGCGGCCGGGCGACACACGTGGGTATTTACATCGGCGAGCAGCAATTCATTCACGCACCGAAGACGGGAGAATATATTCGCATCGAATCGATGAGGAGTACCTACTGGCGTTCGCAATATTACGGTGCTCGCCGAATCGCATGATCGCCGATATATGGGCTTCGACGACACAGCGCCCGATGAATTTCATCGGGCGCCAGACTGCGGATCGGCCACGCGTTTTTCCGAAGGAAGATGTGCCAGGAGGGGACCGCCGTGCCCATCCTCATTTTTCCCCTCTGTCTGCGCAAGAAACTGTTGCAACCCGTGCAACGTCAACTAGGATTGTGCCAATCGAAAGTCTTATCTCATCCTAATAAAGTAGGTTCTGACGCAAGGTGCGACGCGCCAAGCTTCTGAAAGCTTCCGCGTTCGCCGCCTGTTGACCTCCGGCAGTGTTGCCAGGGGAGGGACCAGCCATTTCGAATTGCCGATTCAGCAATCTGTCGAGACGGATTTCAGTCAAGAGACTAGGTACTTTATTAGGAATACAGATAATTATGAATAACACATACAAATCGATACGCAATCAATCGACCGGAACCGTAGTTGCCGTGGGTGAAAAAGCGAAATCTCGCGGCAAGTCTTCGACGAACAAGGTGGCCAACAAGCTGGCATCGGCTTCGCTGGCATTGGGCGCGTCAATTGCCATCTTGTCCGCAGGTGACGCGGTTGCAGATGACAGCGTGCCAGCAGTTGGTTACTCGGAGATCGTGCCGGACGCGAGAAGCAACGCCGATGCCGCGTCGGATACGGTGTTGACTCAGCAAGCGAGCGATGACTCAACTTCGGGCACCAATGGGGCGAGCGGCAAGAAGCTGTTTGGTTCGCAGATGCTCGGTGCGCAAATGTTGGGCGCAGCACCCACGGGTGCATCCGTTCTCTATGATGATTCGATGAATAACAGTATTAGTTTTGTGGGCACAGCGGGAACGAAGCTCTCGAACGTAGCCGCGGGCGCGATCTCAGCGACAAGCATGGATGCGGTGAATGGCTCGCAGCTCTTCCACGTGACGGACGGCACGGCTTACGCACAATCCGCATATATCAAGGTGAATGGCTCAGGTAATGGAACAGACAATTCAAGCTCGACGAGCTACGGCGGCATCGCGATTGGCCAGAATGCCCATTCTGATACGGGCGCCTACTCCGGCAGCATCGCGATTGGTAGTGGTGCTACTGCTACGGGCGACGGGTTCTATGGAGCCACCGCGTTGGGCTCAAACGCCGTTGCAAAGGCGGGCGCAACGGCAATCGGGTACAGCACGAACGCCTCAGGCATCTTGAGCGTGGCGGTCGGACGGGCTGCCAGTGCGACCGCGGACTATAGCGTGGCGTTGGGCAGCAGCTCCGTGGCAGATCGGTCGAGTACGGTGTCTGTCGGCTCCGCTACCTCGATGCGGCAGATCGTCAATGTCGCGAACGGCACGCAGGCGAACGATGCAGTCAACGTCAGCCAGCTTCAGGCAGCGGGTCTGACTACCAATTCCGCTGGCGTCGCGACCAACGCGTTCATTGCCTATAACGATTCGAGCAAAAACGCAGCGACACTTGGCGGCACAGCGGGCACGACGCTCACGCATGTTGCCGCAGGCGACATTTCGTCGGCAGCCAGCACTGACGCGGTCAATGGTGCGCAATTGTTCGCAACGAATCAGAATGTGGCGCAGAATGCGGGCGCCATCGCTGAGCACACCACGGCAATTGCGGACAATACCAGCGCAATCTCCGCCAATGCTGGCGATATTGCCACTAATACAAGCGACATCGCGACGAACGCCGCTGACATCGCCACCAACACGAGCGGTATTGCGCAAAACACGAACGACATCGGCGTGCTCAACACGCAAGTGGGCTCAATCAACACGCAACTCGGCGATGCCGTGAAGTACGACAGCGCGGCTCACGATACGATGACGTTGAGTGGCACAGCGGGCACTAAGATCACGAACGTGGCGGCAGGCGATGTATCGTCGGCGGGGAGCACGGACGCGGTTAATGGCTTGCAGTTGTACACGACGAACCAGAATGTAGCGACGAACGCAGCGAATATCGCAACGAACACAGTGGACATTGCTTCCAGCAAAGTGGATATCGCAACGAACGCCTCCGACACCGCGTTGAACACGGCGAATATCACCGCAAACACCACGAACATCGCGGCCAACACGGCGGCTATCGCGACGAATACGGCGGACATTGCCGCGAGCAAGGTGGATATCGCGACGAACGCCTCGAGTATTACGGCTGCCAACGCGGCCATCGCGCAGATCACGGTCGATGCCACGACGAATACCTCGGACATCGCGAAGAACGCGGCGAACATCAGCGCAAACACGATCGACATCGCAACGAACACGACCGACATCGCAACCAACAAGATCAATATCACCCGCAACACCGGGGACATCAGCACGCTGAATACTCAAATGGCCGATGCGGTCAAATACGACACGTCGGGTCACTCGACGATCACCCTGGGCGGCGGAGCAGCCGGCACGGCGATCACGAATCTGCGCGACGGGCAAGTGAGCGCCGCGAGCAAAGACGCAGTGAACGGCTCGCAACTGTTCATGGTGCAGCAGAGTATCGCGGCGCAAGGCGGTGCGGTGGCCGACTCGGTTCAGTACGACTCCGCAGCGCACGACAAGATCACGCTTGGCGCGGCAGACGCGCCAGTGACGCTGAGCAACGTGAAGGACGGCGATATATCCGCGAACAGCCTCGACGCGGTAAACGGTTCCCAGTTGTACACGGTCAAGCAGGACGTGATGAAGAACACTTCGGACATCGCCAGCCTGAACAGTTCGATGAGCGACCTGAGTACCGGCGCGTCGGGCCTCGTACGCCAGGATGCGGTAACGGACGCACTCAGTATCGGCGCCAGCACCAACGGCAACTCGATCAGCTTCGCGGGCCTTCAAGGTTCGCGCATCCTGACCGGTGTGGCGAGCGGCGCTGTCAACCAGGGCAGCACGGACGCAATCAATGGTTCACAGATGTTCAACGCATCGTCGAAAATGGCAAGTGCGCTGGGCGGCGGCGCGAGCGTTGATAGTAACGGCGGCGTAACTGCGCCGTCATACACGGTCGGCGGCAAGCAGGTGAACGACGTCGGTTCCGCGATCGGTAATCTGGACGGCCGGGTGACGCAGAACTCGGCGGATATCGCGGGAATGAAGGGTGACCTCGCGACCGTGGCGAACACGGCGGCGAACGCCATAGCCTACGATTCGGCCGATCACAGCAAGGTCACGCTTGGCGGCGCCGACGCGGCCACCGCCGCAGTGCAGTTGACCAACGTCGCGACCGGAGATGTTTCGGCGTCCAGTACGGATGCCGTCAACGGCGCGCAACTCAGCGCGACCAACAACCGTGTCACTAACACGGAGAACGCGATTGCCAACCTGCAGGCGTCGGGTATGACAGGATCGACGGCATCGGGACAGAATGCAGCGGCTATCGGCGCTAATGCCGAAGCGACCGGCGATAACTCGACTGCTGCCGGCGCCCACGCCACCGCTTCAGGCAGCGGTTCAACCGCAACCGGCGGTAGCGCCACGGCCTCGGGCAACAACTCGACGGCTAACGGCTCGAATTCCATTGCATCGGGCGAAAGCGCGGTGGCATTCGGCGGCAATGCGTCGGCGACCGGCAGCAACGCTGCGGCCATTGGCGGAAATTCGCAGGCTTCGGGTAACAACGCGGTGGCGTTCGGTGGCAACAGTCAAGCCTCCGGTGACAACTCGGTCGCGCTGGGCGCAAACTCCGTCGCCAATGAAGCCAACACGGTTTCGATAGGATCGGCCGGAAACGAGCGTCGGGTGACGAACGTGGCTCCCGGTGTCAGCGGGACGGACGCGGCAAACGTGAACCAGATGAACGCGTTGCGCAACGATATGGGTACGAGCTTCCGCTCGCTGCAACGTTCGGCATTCGGCGGTATTGCCGCAGCAATGGCGATGCCCAACTCGACGCCGAGCGCGCCAGGCAAGACGGTCGTCGGCGCAGGTGTGGCCAACTTCAAGGGCTATACGGCGTTGGGCGCCGGCGTGACGCATCGTTCGGATAGCGGACGATGGATCGTGAACGGCGCGGTGTCAGTTGCACCGAGCGGAGACACGGGCGTACGGGCGCACGCGGATTACGAGTTCTGATTGACGGTTTGAAACTGCTGTAATAAAGGGCGATCCGGATTTTCGGATCGCCCTTTATTTATGCTCGAGGTTTTAAGCTACTTGCCGCGTCTCGCCGCCTTCACGACCACGCCACCGAGTCAGCAGCGCATTCCACTTCACACGCGCCGCGTTCACGTTGTTGTCCTTCACGTGACCGTAACCGCGCATCGAATCGGGCAGGCTTGCCAGTTCTATCGCCAGCGGCAACTTCTCCGCTGTCAATCCACCGATCAACTCCTTCACCAACGCCTCGTAATCCGTGATGAGCGTGCGTTCCATTTTCCGTTCTTCAGTCTTGCCGAAGATATCGAACGATGTACCGCGCAGGAACTTCATCTTCGCCAAAACCTTCATGGCGGATAACACCCACGGGCCGTACTGTTTCTTGATCAGATGACCGTGCGCGTCCTTCTTTGAGAGCATGGGTGGCGCGAGATGGAACTTCACTTTCCAGTCACCTTCGAAGCTGCCTTTCAGCCGCTCCACGAACGCCGGATCTGCGTAAAGCCGCGCGACTTCATACTCATCCTTGTACGCCATCAGCTTGTGCAGATTCTTCGCAACGGCTTCGGTCAATGCGTACGAGCCATCGCCCAGACCGAGCGCCGCTTCCGCCTTGCGTACGTCGGTCACGAGGCGAGCGTAACGCGCCGCATACGCGTCGTTCTGATAATCGGCAAGATAAGCGATGCGCTTTTCAATCAGCGCGTCCAACGCCTTCGGCGTATGCAACGCGATGATCTTGCTGCCGCCTTCTGATCCAGCCGATAACCCTCCCCGACCCTGCGCCTTGACAAACCGCGTGAGGCCCTCAAGATCATGCGCCGCGTGACGTCCCCATTCGAACGCCGCGAGGTTCTTCTCGACCTGCACTGCATTCAGTTCGATCGCGCGAACCAGCGATTCATGCCGCAGCGGCACCCAGCCGCGTTGCCACGCAAAACCCAGCACGAACGGATTGGTGTAAATGGCATCGCCGAGTAGAGCAACGGCGAAGCGATTGGCATCGACGAGCGCAACATGCTCGCCCGCGGCAGTGCGGATATCGGCTTCTGCGCTCGCGCCCGGGAAGCGCCAGTTCGGGTTCTTGATGAACTCGGCAGTCGGCGTTTCAGCGCTGTTCACCACCACGCGCGTATGACCAGGTTGCATGCGCGAACCGCATTCATCGCTGGCTGTGACGATCGGATCGCAGCCGATTACCAGATCCGCTTCGCCCATTGCGATGCGTGTGGCGTGGATATCGCCGGGATGCGTGGCGATTTGCACATGACTCATCACCGCGCCGCCTTTTTGCGCGAGGCCGGTGACGTCCAGCACGGTCACGCCTTTTTGCTCGAGATGCGACGCCATGCCGAGCAACGCGCCAATTGTCACAACACCCGTGCCGCCTACGCCCGTGACCAACACGCCATATGGCCGATCGATTAACGGCAACTCGGGCGTCGGCAGCGGAGGCATTGCATCGCCGGAAATACTCGATACCTTCGGTTTCTTCAACTGTCCGCCTTCAACCGTGACGAAGCTCGGGCAGAAACCGTTCACGCACGAGTAGTCCTTGTTGCAGGTCGATTGGTTGATCTGGCGTTTCGTGCCGTATTCGGTATCGAGCGGTTCGACCGACAGGCAATTCGATTTCACCGAGCAATCGCCGCAGCCTTCGCAGACGGCTTCGTTGATGACCACGCGCTTCGCCGGATCGGGGTACGCGCCGCGTTTCCTGCGCCGGCGTTTTTCCGTCGCGCATGTTTGGTCATAGATAAGGATTGTGGTGCCGGCGATCTCGCGCAACGCACGTTGGACCTCATCGAGCTTCTCGCGATGAAATACATCGATACCCGGCGCCAATCCCACGTTCGCCTGATATTTCTCGGGTTCATCGGTGACGATCACGATTTTCGTCGCGCCCTCGGCCGCCAGTTGATGCGTGATCTGCGGCACGGTGAGTACGCCGTCTACAGGTTGCCCGCCGGTCATCGCGACGGCGTCGTTGTAGAGGATCTTGTACGTGATGTTGTTCTTCGACGCGATCGCTGCGCGGATCGCGAGCAGGCCGGAGTGGAAGTACGTGCCATCGCCGAGATTGGCGAACACGTGTTTGTCGTTGGAGAACGGCGCCTGGCCGATCCACGCGACGCCTTCACCGCCCATCTGGCTGAACGTGCTCGTGCTGCGGTCCATCCACACGGTCATGTAGTGGCAACCGATACCGGCGAGCGCGCGCGACCCTTCAGGCACATTCGTCGATGTATTGTGCGGACAGCCCGAGCAGAACCACGGCTTGCGCTCGGCTTCAACGCGCGGCCGCGCCAGCGCTCTTTCCTTGGCTTCGATCACGGCGATACGCGTCGCGATGCGCGCGCGGACATCGGCGGGGAGATCGAACTTGTCGAGTCGCGTGGCAATAGCCTTCGCGATAATCGCCGGCGATAACTCGTAATGCGCCGGCAGCAACCAGTTGCCCATGGGCACGGACCATTCGCCGCCAGCGCCGTCTTTCTCATCGAACTTGCCGAACACGCGCGAGCGTTGTGCATCGGGCCAGTTGTAAAGCTCTTCCTTGATCGCGTATTCGAGAATCTGGCGCTTTTCTTCGACGACCAGAATCTCTTGCAGCCCGTGCGCGAACGCATGCGCACCTTGCGCTTCGAGCGGCCACACGCAGCCGACCTTGTACAAACGAATGCCGATGCGCGCGCAGGTTTCATCGTCGAGACCGAGATCTGAAAGAGCCTGACGCACATCGAGGTAGGCCTTGCCCGCCGTCATGATCCCGAAGCGGGCGTTCGGCGATTCAATCTCGATCCGGTCCAACTTGTTCGCGCGCACATAGGCGAGCGCGGCGTACCACTTGTAGTCGAGCAACCGTGCTTCCTGAACCAGCGGCGGATCGGGCCAGCGGATGTTGAGGCCACCATCGGGCATCGCGAAATCGGTCGGCAAAACGATTTGCGTTCGATGCGGATCGATATCGACAGAAGCCGACGATTCCACCACATCGGTCACGCATTTCATTGCGACCCATAGGCCGGAGTAACGGCTCATGGCCCAACCGTGCAGGCCGAAGTCCAGGTATTCCTGCACATTCGATGGAAACAACACCGGCAATCCGCACGCCTTGAAAATGTGTTCGGACTGATGCGCGAGCGTAGAGGATTTGGCGGCGTGATCGTCGCCGGCGAGCACAAGCACACCGCCATGCGGCGCTGAACCCGCCGAGTTTCCGTGCTTGAAGACATCGCCGGTTCTATCGACGCCCGGACCTTTGCCGTACCACATCGAGAACACGCCGTCGTATTTGGCGCTGGGATAAAGATTGACCTGCTGCGAGCCCCAGACGGCGGTCGCCGCGAGGTCTTCATTCACGCCGGGCTGGAACACGATCTCGTGCGAAGCGAGATGTTTCTTCGCTTTCCAAAGATGCTGATCGAGTGCGCCGAGCGGGGAACCGCGATAACCGGAAATAAAACCGGCGGTATTGAGTCCTGCGGCGTGATCGCGTTGCTGTTGCAGCATCGGCAGCCGAACCAGCGCCTGTATGCCGCTCATGTACGCGCGACCGCGTTCCAGTGTGTATTTGTCGTCGAGAGTGACGGTTTTTAGCGCGGCTTCTAGGGAAGCTTGTTGTTCCGCGTCAAGGGGGGCATTCATTGTGGGGTCTCTCCGCCAACGTTTGGGATCGCCAAAGCTTTTTAGGGCCTCCGCGTCTTGTGGACGCGTTGGCCGGGATTCTGAGTTTGCCTGTTTTGCCTTTTTTACAGCACTGGTAATAACCCGCTGAAAAGTAATTTCAACATTGCACAGGTGTTACGACGTGTAAAAACGGCCGTATTTCGATGTCATCGGGGAACCGCTCGCGCTGAGGGTATTCAAACCCGCGATCGATGTCCGTTCTCGTTGGCTTTGCCAGCGGGATAAGCACGATTGTTGGGCAACCGATGCACGCAGTTGAAGGAGGAAGCAGTGAAACAACGATACATCCAAAGCTTTTTGATGGTTTCCGCAGCATTTTTTGCGATGAACGCGCCAGTTCGCGTTGGCGGACCGGCTGGATCGGAGGCAACGATCTCGCGCATACCGCGAATTTCGCAGGTTCGGGTCGAACAGGTTTCCAGTAAGCAGACGGCGGAAAACAAGGACGACGCTGACGCTTGAAGGGTTGTAGTTGGTTCAGGCCGCGCGGCGTCGTGGCTGCGAGCGAATGCGCAAACTCGTTACGCGCTAATCGCGCATGAACAAAAAAATGCCGGGGATCTTTGGATCTCCGGCATTTCTATTTAGACCGCACGTTTTAGCTGGCGCTTGTGTCCTTCACCACGCCACGCCGTATCTGATCGAGTTCAATCGATTCGAACAGCGCCTTGAAGTTGCCTTCGCCGAAACCCTGATTGCCCTTGCGTTGAATGATCTCGAAGAAGATCGGGCCAATCTGGTTTTCCGTAAAGATCTGCAGCAGGATTTCGTCGCGCACGCCATCGATCAGGATCTTGCGCTTGCGCAGTTCCGCCACCGATTCGCCATGATTCGGCACGCGTCGGTCAACGAGTTCGTAATACGTGTCGATGGTGTCCAGCAGCGCGATTTTGGCGACGCGCAAATTGTCGACGGTGCTGTAGATATCGTCGCTGCCGAGCGCAATGTGCTGGATGCCTTCGCCGTGATATGCGTCGAGATATTCCTGGATCTGGCCCGACGTATCCGAGCCTTCTTCGTTGATCGGGATGCGGATTTTCCCGCACGGCGAGCTCATCGCTTTCGACTTGACCGCGGTCACCTTGCCTTCAATATCGAAGTAACGCGCCTCGCGGAAATTGAACAAGCGTTCGTAGAACTCGGCCCATTCGATCATCCGTCCGCGATGAACGTTATGCGTCAAATGGTCGATGTACGTCAGGCCGTGCCCGACCGGGTTTTGCTCCGCGCCTGGAATGGGTTCGAAATCGACGTCATAGATGCTGATATCGCCGATGCTGCCCGGCTCCGCGCCATTCTTGCCGCGCCAGCGGTCTACGAAGTAAATCAGCGAATCGCCGATTCCCTTGATCGCGGGGATATTCAACTCCATCGGGCCGGTTTTATTGTCGAAGCCCCACGCGCCGAGATCGAGCGCGCGTTTGTAGGCTTTGCCTGCATCGGCGACACGGAAGGCGATCGCGCAAATCGACGGGCCATGCAAACGCGCAAACCGCTGCGCGAAGGAATCAGGCTCGGCGTTGACCAGAAAGTTGATCTCGCCCTGCCTGTACAGCGTCACCTTCTTGTGACGATGACGCGCAATCGCGGTGAACCCCATTTGTTCGAACAATTGCCCGAGCGCCACGGGATCGGGCGCCGTGTATTCGATGAATTCAAAACCATCCGTGCCAACCGGGTTGTCCCAAGTCGTTGCCTGCATGCTTTGTCTCCTGAACCGTGAGAATAGATCGCTGATTAGTCGATGGTTATTGGGACAAAGTTTATCGATGGAAGGGAGGCAGATAGTTGCGAAGTAAATCGTCCATGTCTACGATGGCGCACGTTCATAGCGGCATAATGAGCGAAGGAGACAGAAAATGGCTCGAATCGAACTCGATGCGATCGATCGGAAAATCCTCGCGATTCTTCAGGTGAACGGGCGGCTGTCGAACCAGGACATCGCTGATCAGGTGAACCTCTCACCAAGTCCATGCTTGCGGCGAATCCGGCGGCTGGAGGAAGAGGGCGTGATCCGCGGTTACGTCGCGCTGCTGGAACCGCGCCTCCTCGGACTCGGGCTGCTCGCTTACGTCAATGTGCGGCTGGAAAAACGCGGCGGGACGCCGGTATCGGCGGGAATGAAAAATCCACCAACGCATGCGGACCGGTTTCGCGAAGCCGTCGGCGCCTGGCCGGAAGTGGTGGCGTGCGACGCCATGACCGGTGACACGGACTATCTGCTGCGCGTCCAGGTGGAAGACATGGAGCACTTTTCACGCTTCGTGCAGGAGCAGTTGCTGCACCATCCGTCGGTGATCGACGTGAAGAGCAGCTTCTCGCTGGAGCGCTTCAAGGATACGACGGCACTGCCCATTCGTTAAACCGGTTCATAAATTGGTGCGCGAACACTCACTCCAAAAGCGCTAGACGCAAAAAAGGCGGCTTTCGCCGCCTTTCGTGCTTTTGCGCATGCTTGCTGATGTGTGCCTGGGACCCTGCTACTGCAGGTCCTTACTTCAGGCCGCGTCCGCGGTAGGCATGAACGCCTGAAACATTTGCGATGTCCGGCGCGCTTGGCGCTTGACCGCGTAATCGAAGACCGCCGCCTGCTCCTGCAACATTTCCGACAGGATGCTGCCTTGGTCGGCGGGTGTGAGCGACAAATAAGCGTCGGCTTCGCCATACGCATACTCGATCTTCATTCCCGACTTCTTCGCGATGTGCATCATGGTCTTGTTTCGTGACAAACAATGCATGTAGAGCATTGAAACGTGCGTGTTGCGGCTGCGGATGGCGGCGCGCTCGAACAAGCGGCTACCCACGCCTTCGCCACGTGCGCTTTCCAGCACTGAGACGCCGAACTCCGCCGTGCGCTTGTCGCCTTCGGCCGGCAGATAGGCCAGATGGCCGACGCCCACGAGGTTCAATTGCTCGTCGAAGACGCCAAAAACGGTATCGCGCGAAAAATCGATGTTCGCGACGTAATTCTCGATCACACGATCCGGCACGATCTGGCCGAAGCGCAGGAGGCGGTCGTCTTCATCGAGGGCGAGGAAGTGGGTGAGCAAGCGTTCGCGATCGGTCGAGGACAATTCACGGACGAGAACGGGCGGACGACCGGCAACCGTTTGAAAACGATCGGCAGCTGCGAAGATCGATGCAGTGCGGTGGTTTAAAGGCATGTTCACGATAGTGGCTCCTTGATTCGTCGTGCGACATGGTGCGTCGCAAAACGAATTTTAACCGAACCACCGTTTGAGCACTAGGGAAAACCCGTAATTTACTATGGAGGAGTACGTCTAACGCTCAAGTATTACGAATAAAAATTTATATTAAACAAACACTTATGCCATGTTGCGTGAAGCGTACAGTCGTGCGGTAACAAAATGTCGCAACGCAGCATTTCAATTGTCGCCGTTCATTCCGTGCTCGATCACGCCCACAACCTGCTCCGCGAATTCGCGATAGCCCAGCTTCCCATCCGGCTTGAGCCACGTGAACGTCCAGTTGATCATGCCGAACACCATCATCGTGAGCGCGGTCTGGTTTTCCTTCGTCGCCCGCTTCGGGTAAGCGCGTGCGAGTTGCCGGGCGAACGCCGCGACAATGCCGCGCTGGCGTTCGAGCACGATTTCACGCTGCGTGTCCTCAAGGTATTTGACGTCGTTCAGCAATGCAACGTGCCGGCTATGCGACGTTTCATATTCGGTCAGGAACGCGCGAATCAGCTCGGCGAACGCCTCGCGCTCCGTCAACCCACGCCGCTGGCTCGCTCCTTCCACTTCCGCGATGATCAGCATCAGCCGCTTCGTGTAGCGATCGAGCAGGTCGAAGAGAATCGCTTCCTTGCTCGCGTAGTAGTGGTAAAGCCGCGCTTTGGAGGTGCCGCTGGCCGCAGCCAGATCGGCCATCGATGTACTCGGGTAGCTGGTCTGCGCGAATTTCGCGGCAGCGAGTTCGAGGATCTGCTCGCGTTGGGTGTCGTGGTCAGGCGCTCTGGTACGGGCCATTGAGTCTCGAAGAAGTGCGGGTCGATCGGGGATTCTAGTCTGACGAATGCGGGACGAATAGACGCACAGGCGACTACCGCACGGCGCGGCGCAGCTGGGCGTCGGCTATCTTGCCGAGATCGCCGCGAATCTGCAGTTTTCCCGCCGCCACGAGTTCGCGGCAACGCCAGAAAGCAATCGAATCGCTGACCAGGAAACCGAAGCTCGAGCCCATCACCTGGCCGGCAAGCTTGCGCGCTTCCTGCCAGCCATCGCTGGCTATCTGGAGGATGGTTTCATCGACATCGGAATAGGTGCCGGCAGTGAATGTGTTGTCACGCCATCGGCGGGTCTCGCTATTGATCTGCTTCACTTCCTGCCATTCCAGCGCAAGACGGCTGATGCGCAACACCGAAATGGGCGCGGCCGTTGGCAGCTTGTCGCCCAATTCAGCCGCCGTGAACATGCCGACCGCCGTCACGCCGTCTTCACGGCCGCGGCGCTGCTGCGTCCCGTCGCTGGCGGTGACGAAGGGCAGGTCTTCATGGGTGAGCTTGGCTTCGTTCAGGCGCTGCGGCGTGTTGCGCAACGTGTAGGCCACTCGTCGCAGCGTGAGTTGGTCACTGGCGCTCTGACCGTGCCAGATCACGACCTGTCCGCTGCCTTGCGCGAGTTCGCGCAGGAGCGCGTCCTGTTCCTTGAGCTTCGATATGAAGTCGAACTTTTGTTCGTTGAGCACCTGTTGCCAGAACAACGCCCGGGTTTCCGGATTGTCGTCGATGCCTCGCAACTGGCCGACCGCAAGGTCGTCCTTCAGCGGGATGACGCGTTCCTCGCGGGCCGCTGTTTGCAAGGCTTCGCGCAGAATCTCGGCGGCGTGGTCGCCGTTGGTAACGTGGATGATGCTCATCAGTGACGGTGACCGCAAACGTAAGTAGGCTGCCCTGTGCGCGGCGAGTGCGGCGACGAGGCGCTGCACACCGCATTTGCAACGGGCGGCCCCTAGTGTAAGCGAATCGAATCAGCGCAATCCGCCAACCCCGCGCTCAACGTTCGTCATAGCTCACAACCACGCGATCAGAAATCGGATGGCATTGGCAGGTCAGCACGAAACCCGCGTCAATTTCATGCTGCTCGAGCGTGTAGTTCTTTTCCATGCGTACTTCACCTTCCAGCACCTTCGCACGGCACGTGCAGCACACGCCGCCTTTACACGCATAGGGCAGCGCGAGTCCGGCTTTCAACCCGACGTCGAGCACGCTCACGCCCTGATACGGCAGGCGCAGCTTGCGCTTTTTTCCATCGATGACAAGTTCCAGATCGGCGGCGGGGGTGTCGTCGGTGATCTCGATTGCCGGCACGCCCGCTTGCGGCAAGGGCGTGCCGAACCGCTCGACGTGGACTTGTTTAGGTGGCACGCCTGCGCTTTTCAGCGCGGCTTCGGCGGCGTCCATCATCGGGCCGGGGCCGCAGATGAAGGCTTCGTCGATAGCATCGGCGGGCACGAGCGCTTCCAGGAATGCCGCGCATTTCTCCTGGTTCAGCACACCGTTGAACAACTCGACGTCCTGCAAATCGTCCGATAACACGTGATACAGCGAGAATCGGCTCATGAATCGATTCTTCAGGTCTTCCAGTTCTTCGGCGAACATGATCGCGTCCACGCTGCGATTGCCGTAGATCAGCGTGAAGCGGCTGGTCGGCTCCGTTTCCAGCGTCGTCTTGATGATCGCGAGCACCGGCGTGATGCCCGAGCCGCCCGAGAACGCCACGTAGTGCTTCACGTGATCGGCGTTCAGGTGCGTGAAAAAGCGGCCATCGGGCGTCATCACTTCAATTTCGTGGCCGGGTTTCAGCGTATCGAACGCGAAGTTCGAGAAGCGGCCGCCTCGCACGCGCTTGATGCCGAGACGCAATTCGCCGTCGCGGTCGTAATCGGCGACACCAACGCAAATGGAATACGAGCGCCGCGTTTCCTCACCGTCGATATGCGTCTTCAACGTGACGAACTGACCTTGCGTGAAGCGGAAAGCATCGCGCAGGGTTTCGGGGACATCGAAGGACACCGTCACGGCGTCGGCGGTTTCGGGACGGACGTCGCGGATGCGCAGCGAGTGGAATTGCGGAGTCGCCATGGTCGTTTTCAGTACGGTTTGAAGTAGTCGAACGGCTCGCGGCAATCCATGCAGCGATACAGCGCCTTGCACGCGGTCGAGCCGAATTGAGCGAGGCGCTCGGTATGGGATGATCCGCAGCGCGGGCAGGCGGGTTTATCGACGACACGCGGCACGAAGCGAATCGGCCGCTCCTGCGGCGCGTGTTCGTTTGAACCGCAATTGCCCATGGGCGGGGCGATGCCGTATTGCCTGAGCTTGTCGCGGGCGGCGTCGGTCATCCAGTCGGTGGTCCATGCTGGCGCCAACACGGTCTCAATACGATGCTTGGTAAAACCGGCTTCGTTCAATGCCGTGCCAATGTCTTCCGCAATCTGATACATCGCCGGGCAGCCCGAATACGTGGGCGTGATGACGATTTCCAATGCGTCGTCGGCGGCGCGGCGGACATCGCGGAGAATGCCCAATTCGCGTATGGATACCACCGGAATTTCCGGATCGGGCACGGCGTCCAGCACTTCCCATACGCGATCGAGCGAAGCTTCGGAGGCGGTCGTCATCGAGTTCACCAGCTCGCACCAGGATGCTGCCGCGCGAGGCTTTGCAACTCCGCGAGCAGGAAGCCCATGTGCTCGGAATGCTCGCCCAACTTGCCGGTGGTCACGTGTTTGGCATCGGCGGGTTTTTGCAGCGTGGCTTGTGCAAGCGTTGCGTCCACGTCTTCACGCCACGCGGTTTCCAGATCGGCGGTCAGCGGACCGATACCCGCATCGGCGATGCTCGTTTCCACGTCGTCGATGCTGAAAAACTCGCGCGTGTACGGCATCAGGTAATCCACCGCCGCTTGCGCACGACGATGCGATTCCTCGGTGCCATCGCCGAAACGCAGCAGCCAGTCGCTCGCGTGATTCAGGTGATAACGGGTTTCCTTGATCGACTTCGACGCGATAGCCGCAAGTTGCGCGTCGGTCGATTGCGTGAGCGCGGTCCAGAGATGCGCCATCAGCGTCGAGTAAAGGAAGTTGCGCACGACCGTCACCGCGTAGTCGCGATCCGAACGCGCCGTGCCCGACAGCGGACCCGCATGCGGCAGCTCCGTCAGCGTGTAATTGCGGAAATCGCGTTCGTTGCGGAAATACGCGTAGTCATCTTCGGTTTTCTTCGTGCCGAAAAGCTCGGCATCGAGCGTGGCCGCGTGCGAGTAAAGCAATCGCGCCTGGCCGATCAGGTCGAGGCTGATATTGGCCAGCGCGATATCTTCCTCGAGCACCGGGCCGTGTCCGCACCATTCGCCGTTGCGCTGACCGAGGATCAGGGCGTTATCGGCGAGGCGCAATACGTAGGACAGATGTTGGGGCGTCGTCATGGGCTGGACCCTTCCATCACATGTGGTTGATTTCGTCGGGCAGCACGAAGAACGTCGGGTGACGATAAATCTTGTCGCCGGCCGGGTCGAAGAACTCGGCTTTATCGGCGGGATCGGAGGCCGTGATTGCCGACGACGGCACAACCCAAATGCTGACGCCTTCCTGGCGGCGCGTGTAGACGTCGCGCGCCATGCGCAGCGCGCCAGGTGCGTCCGGTGCGTGCAGGCTGCCGCAATGCTTGTGGTCAAGGCCCTGCTTGCTGCGCACGAACACTTCCCAGATCGGCCATTCGTTATTCATTTCACTCTCCTTATGCAGCTTGCTTTTGCGCGCGCGCGGCTTGTTTGGCGGCGTAGGCGAGGGCGGCTTCGCGAACCCAGAGGCCGTCGTCGTGTGCCTTGACTCGCGTGGCGAGGCGTTCCTTGTTGCACGGACCGTCGCCGTTCACCACGCGCCAGAATTCTTCCCAGTCGATCTCGCCGTAGTCGTGCGCCTGCCGTTCTTCGTTCCATTTCAGATCGGGATCGGGCAGTGTGACGCCGAGAATCTTGGCCTGCTCGACGGTGGCATCGACGAATTTCTGCCGCAGATCGTCATTCGATATCCGCTTGATGCCCCATTTGAACGACTGGCCGCTATGGATGGAATCCTTGTCGCTCGGGCCGAACATCATCAGCACCGGCCACCACCAGCGGTCCACTGCCTGCTGGACCATTTCTTTTTGGGCGTCGGTGCCTTTCATCATGGAGAGCAACGCGTCGAAACCTTGCCGCTGATGGAATGACTCTTCCTTGCAGATGCGGATCATGGCGCGTGCATAAGGGCCATAGGTGCAGCGGCAGAGCGGAATCTGGTTCATGATCGCCGCACCGTCCACCAGCCAGCCGATCACGCCGACGTCCGCCCAGGTGGGCGTCGGGTAATTGAAAATGCTCGAATATTTGGCTTTGCCGGCGTGCAGGGCATCGACGAGCTGATCTCGCGACACGCCCATGGTTTCCGCCGCGCTATATAAATAGAGACCGTGGCCGCCTTCGTCCTGCACCTTCGCGAGCAGGATTGCCTTGCGTTTCAGGCTCGGCGCGCGTGAAATCCAGTTGCCCTCGGGCAACATGCCGACAATTTCCGAATGCGCATGCTGCGAGATCTGGCGGACCAGTGTCTTGCGATACGCCTCGGGCATCCAGTCCTGGGGTTCGATCTTGCCGTCGGCGGCCATCACGGCGTCAAAACGGCTGAGTTCCGGCGATGTGGACGCCGGATCGATGGACTGCACGTTGCCGGGGATATCGAGGGATTGCGTATACATGACGATCGCTCGCTCTAGGAAGTCACTGTGGCGCAATTATAAGCCGACCGTCCGGTCGGTTAATAGCTATTTTTTTGAGATGGGTGAAATTTCCTTCCCCCGTCCATCTCTCTACCGTCTACCCCACGCTCGCCTCAAACACTCGCCGGTAATTCTCCCCGAGAATTTTTCGGGTCTCTTCGTTCGAGAATCCTGAGGCGAGGAGCTGGTTCGCGAAGTCGGGCAACTGACCGTAGTGGGTGAAAACCGGCGGAGAAATAAAGCCCAGCATGTCCGTGCCCATGCCGACATGGTCGACGCCGACCAGATCGGCCATGCGCTTGACGCCTTCGGCCATCCCCTCCAAATCCCGGAAAGACCCGGAACTTGGCCAGACGCCGATTACGCCGCCCGTATCGGTGACGGCGCGAGCGTGATCCGGGCTGATCAGCCGGCTTCGGTCGCGGGGATGGGCAGACAGCGCCGTATGAGACAAAACCAACGGTTTCGACGACACCGACGCCGCCCGTTTAACCAGATCGAACGTGCCATGCGCGACGTCGACAACGATCCCGAGATCGTTGCATCGCCGGACCACCTGCGCGCCGAAATCAGTCAAACCCCCATTTTGGGATGGCTCGGTCTGGATATCGCCGAGTTCGTTTACGCGGTAGTGCACCAATTGCAGGTGCCGCAACTGATGCTGCGTGTACGCCTCATCCACGCGATCCAATTGCCCCTCCAGAAAGTCGCCGCCTTCCGACGCAATGATCGCGCTCGGCCCGGCGTTCGCTTTCAGCGACGCGCCGCTGGTGATGACATTCAACTGTTCGCGCTCGATCAATGCGTGCACGCGCGCGAATTCGGATTGCCCAAGCGCGTACAGCTCGCCGGGCGCGGGCGCCCGGTACGCCTCGAAACGCTTTCGATCTGCGGACACCTGTGTGACCACGGTATCGGTGACGATCGCCAGCGTAACCACGTTCATCCCGCCGCTCCGCATGGGCGCGGCAAGCGCGGTGAAAGGGCGGTTGGCGCCAATCGCGGGGTCGCGGGAAATGGTCACCCGGCCGGCGTGGCTGTGCATGTCCATCGTCAGCGTGTCGCTCGAGCGCCAGCTTTGAACGGTAGCCTGAGCGTCCTGATTATCGGTATAGCCCGCGAAGCGGCCCCGGGCGCAGGCGGCCAAACCCAACGCAGCCGTCGATGCCAGGAACGCTCGCCGACTGAATGCTCTGTCCTGGCTCGTCACGCAGGCATCGACAAGTTGATACCGCCAACCCGCCGGATCATTGACCAGTCGCCGCAGTCGTCCGCGAATCGTCACCGGGCCGTTCTGCACCTGAATCAACGACGCTCCCATGACTTCGATGCTCGACCGCGGATCCGTCGGCACGCAACCGGAACAACACGGTGCGTCGGCAGCCAGCAGAAAATAATCGACGCAAGATTCCAATTCGAGCGGAATCATCCAGCCGGACAGCTCGACCACTACGTCGTGCAGCGCATCGGCCTGACCGGAACGGATGCTCGACCAATCGATTTGCATCGACATCTCCTTTTCGAACTTTGTCGCCGGATTATGCAGCGGGAGGCGGAGCGGACTCAGTTTGTGTCTCGGTGCGACCCTGGGGCCGTTCACGGTTCCCCGATGCCGAATGCGACAATGCGGCTTCGCTTCCAACCGCGTCTTCCGCATGCCGTCACCTCCGCCGTCCTCTTCCGAACCTCGCTGCACGCGCGTTGCCGTTATCGGCGGCGGCCCTGCAGGCTTGATGGCAGCTCAAGCGCTGGCGGCGGGCGGCGTCGAAGTGGATCTTTATGACGCCATGCCCTCGGTCGGACGCAAGTTCCTGATGGCCGGCAAGGGCGGGATGAATCTCACGCACTCCGAACCCACTGAACTATTCCTCTCGCGTTACGCGGAGCGCCGGCCGCTGATCGAACCGCTGCTGCGCCGTTTCGATGCCGCCGCGTTACGCGCATGGGTTCACGGATTGGGCGTCGAAACCTTTGTCGGCAGCTCGGGCCGCGTGTTTCCTACCGACATGAAAGCTGCACCGATGCTGCGTGCCTGGTTACATCAGCTACGCGGATCGGGTGTGCGGTTCCATATGCGGCACAAATGGATTGGCTGGGGCGAAGGTGTTCAGCAGGTTCTGCAGGTTTTGCGGTTCGCCACGCCGGAAGGCGAGCGTTCGGTCGAAGCCGGCGCAGTTGTCCTCGCGCTGGGCGGCGCGAGCTGGCCTCGACTCGGCTCGGACGCCGCGTGGATTCCTCATCTGGAAGCACGCAATGTGGGCGTGTCGCCGTTCAAGCCGTCCAATTGTGGCTTCGATATCAACTGGAGCGAGCATTTCAGCCGCCGTTTCGCGGGCGAGCCGCTGAAAGCGGTCGCGATCGGTTTGCCGCGGGAGGATGGTGACATCGATTGGCGCACGGGTGAATGTCTGCTGACGTCAACGGGTATTGAAGGCAGTCTGATCTACGCGATGTCGGCGCGCATCCGCGATCGGCTAGCCGCTGGTGACGGTACGTTTTTCCTCGATCTCTTGCCGGCATTGACGCCGCAGCGTGTTCATGACGAAGTGACGCATCCACGCGGCGCCCGTTCCATGTCGAGCCATTTGCAGAGTCGTCTGCATCTGACGGGCGCGAAGGCGGGCCTGTTGCGAGAGTTATCGAGCCGCGAAGATTTCACCGATACCACGCGCCTCGCTCAACGTATCAAGGCATTGCCGCTGACAGTGTCGCGCTCGAGGCCGATTGCCGAAGCAATCAGCAGTGCGGGCGGCGTGACGTTCGAATCGCTCGATTCGCACTTGATGCTCGACGCGCTGCCCGGCGTTTTCTGCGCAGGAGAAATGCTGGATTGGGAAGCGCCGACGGGCGGTTATCTGCTCACGGCATGTTTCGCGAGCGGTTTGGTCGCGGGTGAGGCGGCGCTGGCTTATCTACAGCGGGAATAGAGCCCGCCCGGACGCCCGCCAACGCCGAAACGAAACTCAAGCCGGCACAAGACGCCACAACGAGGTGGTTTCAGCCGAACGCGCGTGATACAGCGGATCGGTTTTATCGGCGGCACGGGGGTGGTGCGGGCGAATGTCCATCCGGCCGTCCGTCTTCAACCCGGCGCGGTCGACCCACTCCTGGAATTGCGCTCGCGTTCGCAGGCCGAGATGTTCCGCTATATCGGAAAGAATCAGCCAGCCTTCGCCGCCCGGTGTCAGATGCGCGGCGAGGCCATCGAGAAATCCGCGCAGCATGCGGCTTTCCGGATCATAGATAGCGTGTTCAATAGCCGAACTCGGCCGAGCCGGCAGCCACGGCGGATTGCAGACGATCAACGGAGCCCGGCCTTCCGGGAACAAATCTGCCTCGAGCACCTTCACTTGCTGGTCATACCCCAGCAATTCGATGTTTTCACGCGCGCAGGCCAATGCCCGGGCATCGATTTCCGTCGCGATCACGCGCTTCACGCCGCGCTGGGCCAGCAAGGCGGCAAGCACGCCCGTTCCGGTGCCAATATCGAAAGCCAGTTCCCTCGATGGCAACGGCTGATCCGCCACCAGCTTGATGTACTCGCCGCGCACGGGCGAAAACACGCCGTAGTAGGGATGAATCCGAGCGCCGAGCGCCTCCACATCCACACCCTTTTTGCGCCACTCGTGCGCGCCGACGAGCCCGAGCACCTCACGCAGCGACACGACCGACTCTCCGGCCGCCGCGCCATAAGCCTCCTCACATGCCTCCTTCACGACCGGCGCCCGACGCAGTGGAATGGCGTATTCGGCGTCCAGCGGCAAGAGCAGCATGCCGAGCGTGCGCGCCCGCTGCGACTGGGCGAGCCGATGCAGATTGAACGCCTCGGCCGGAGCGGCCGGCGGTGCATCGGGGGCGGCGCTGCGTTCCTTCGCTTTGGCTTTGGCGGACTTTTTCGGCCGCGTTTCGATGCGTCGTGCTACCGCCTGCAGCAACTGGCGAGCGTTCTGGAAATCGCCGCGCCAGAGAATTGCCGTGCCCTCGCAAGCCAGCCGATAGGCGGAGTCGGCGGTCATCTGGTCATCGCCGATCACCACGCGCTTGGGCGGCGCGATTCCGCTTTCCGAGTGCCAGAGCGCCGAATGACTCTCGCCTTTTTCCTCCCATTCGATGTGGGAAGGTGCGGCGCTGGTGCTGGGAGAAGTTTTGGAATGCATGCTGAATAAGTACCGGACAAAGTGAGAACCGCGAGGCGGAATGCCGACATTCTGAGGGCTTTTCACAAAATGGTCCGATTTTCGACGACAAAAGGCGTGCGGTGAGTGCGCTTCAGCGTCGGGCGGGGGAATATCGATTGGTTCAAAGGCAGGCCAGTCGGCTGCTCAACGCGGGCGTGTTCGGTAGCGTCACGGTGCATCGCACATGTGCCGGTTGGCGGCCCCGCTCTACGCCGTGCCCGAAAGCCGGCCAGTCTCTGCGCGGACGCAGGCGCTATTTGAGACATCTCGCTGCATCGCACGGCGGCTGCCGGTGGGCTGACAACGCTCTATGTCGTGCCGAAAATCCAGCCAGTTGCGTGTGAACATGGGCATGGTTGGTGGCATTACGGTTGATCGCTCGTCTCCGTGTCCACGGACAAGGTCTTGGCGCCGCGCCCGGCAGCCATGCAACGAGTTCAGGTCGAGTGGCCCACAAGTTGCCGCGAACCATCCGCCGGACTGTAAGCGCCTGGTTTGCCTGTTCAGGCACAATCGCTTTTTCTCAAGACCCCCCGTCCTCCGATGAACCTTCGCGTCCTTTCCGCCGTTGCCGCCGCGACGCTGCTTGCTTCCCTGCTTTCATCCGTGAACGCTCTCGCCGACGACGCGCCGGCCGAACGCTGGGTCAGCGCCTGGGGCACGGCGTTACAGGCAATCCCGCAGCGTGCGGATTTGCCGGCGCTGTATCGCGCCCCTGAGATTGGCGACCGGACGGTGCGGCAGATCGTGTATCCAGCCATCGACGGCCGGCATGTACGGTTGCGCTTCAGCAATGTGTACGGCGCTGCGCCGCTGGTGATCGAGGGCGCACAAGTGGCGCGCGCTGCATCGGGCAACGCGGCGGCGATCCGCGCTGGAACGAGCCGCGCCGTGACGTTTGGCGGCAAGCCGGGTGTGACCATCGCGCCGGGCGGCCAGTTGGATAGTGACCCGATTGCCTTTGACGTCGCCGCGCACCAGCCCCTCGCCGTCAGCACCTATATGGCTGCGGGCCAAAAAATGGCCGCGTGGCATAGGGTGGCGAATCAGACGAACTACGTATCGACGCCAGGCAACCATTCTTCGGATATCGACGCCGCTGCGTTTCGCACCCGCTTTACGCAATTCGTATGGCTGACGAGCGTTTCCGTCGATACCACGCCGGCGCGCGCGCTGGTCGCCATCGGGGACTCGATCACCGATGGCATGCGCTCCACGCCGAATGCGAACCGGCGCTGGCCTGATGCTTTGTCGCGCCGGCTGACGCAAAAGGGCATCGACGGGACAGCCGTCGTGAACGCGGGAATCAGCGGCAATCGCTTGCTGAGCGGGTCGCCGTGCTACGGCGAGGCGCTTTTGACCCGATTCGACCGCGACGCATTACGCCAACCCGGCGTGCGCGCTGTGATCCTGATGATCGGCATCAACGACATCAATTTCCCCGCGATGCCCCCGCACGCCGGCCTCGATTGCGACGATCCCCATACGCCGGTCACCGCGGATTCGCTGTTGCGCGGCTATCAGCGGCTGATTGCGCAGGCCCACCAGCGCGGCGTCCGCATCTACGGCGCGACCTTGACGCCGGCGTCGCTGCCGCCGGAACGTGAAGCAATCAGGACGGCGGTAAATGACTCGATCCGTTCAAGTCGTGCATTCGATGGTGTGATCGACTTCGACCAGGCGCTCCGGGATCCGGCCCATCCCGACCGTCTCCAGCGGCGTTACGACAGTGGCGACCATATCCATCCCAGCGACGCGGGTTATGCGGCCATGTCCGACGCGGTTCCCATCGACGAAATGGGGCTGGGGAAGGGGCGGTAGGGTATTCCCGAAAATAGTTTGCGGATGTCCTTGCCTTAGTTCGTTCCATCGCCTATTATTCGTCTCCTCGTTTCGCAACGAGGGCCGCTAAAGAAACAAGCGGCCTCCAAAGTCGGTAAGTTTGAAAGCAAACGCTCACAAACTTGTTGACAAGGAGAAAAAGATTCTTCATAATTTCGTTTCTGTGCTGCAGATGCAGCGACGCGAAAGCGGTAGGGTTCTGAGGGTAGGGATCGTGCGGTGGGTAGCGAATGTTCTTTAAAAACTAACAGCCGATAAGTGTGGGCGCTTGGTGTTTTGCTTTAAAGCGTGGTGGTGTTTTCCGGGGTAACTCGGGAAGTGCTGCCGTGAAGCGAAAGTATCAAGTCTCACACTAGTATTAAGGTAGGTTTTGAGCGTCTTTCTGTCAAAGGAAAGATGGGAGGAACTTGTCAGTACGTTGAGTGAGCGACCTATTCGCAAGAATAGAAAACAGTAACAGGCATTGAACTGAAGAGTTTGATCCTGGCTCAGATTGAACGCTGGCGGCATGCCTTACACATGCAAGTCGAACGGCAGCACGGGGGCAACCCTGGTGGCGAGTGGCGAACGGGTGAGTAATACATCGGAACGTGTCCTGTAGTGGGGGATAGCCCGGCGAAAGCCGGATTAATACCGCATACGATCTACGGAAGAAAGCGGGGGATCCTTCGGGACCTCGCGCTATAGGGGCGGCCGATGGCAGATTAGCTAGTTGGTGGGGTAAAGGCCTACCAAGGCGACGATCTGTAGCTGGTCTGAGAGGACGACCAGCCACACTGGGACTGAGACACGGCCCAGACTCCTACGGGAGGCAGCAGTGGGGAATTTTGGACAATGGGGGAAACCCTGATCCAGCAATGCCGCGTGTGTGAAGAAGGCCTTCGGGTTGTAAAGCACTTTTGTCCGGAAAGAAAACCTTCGCTCTAATACAGTGGGGGGATGACGGTACCGGAAGAATAAGCACCGGCTAACTACGTGCCAGCAGCCGCGGTAATACGTAGGGTGCGAGCGTTAATCGGAATTACTGGGCGTAAAGCGTGCGCAGGCGGTTCGTTAAGACAGATGTGAAATCCCCGGGCTTAACCTGGGAACTGCATTTGTGACTGGCGAGCTAGAGTATGGCAGAGGGGGGTAGAATTCCACGTGTAGCAGTGAAATGCGTAGAGATGTGGAGGAATACCGATGGCGAAGGCAGCCCCCTGGGCCAATACTGACGCTCATGCACGAAAGCGTGGGGAGCAAACAGGATTAGATACCCTGGTAGTCCACGCCCTAAACGATGTCAACTAGTTGTTGGGTCTTCATTGACTTAGTAACGTAGCTAACGCGTGAAGTTGACCGCCTGGGGAGTACGGTCGCAAGATTAAAACTCAAAGGAATTGACGGGGACCCGCACAAGCGGTGGATGATGTGGATTAATTCGATGCAACGCGAAAAACCTTACCTACCCTTGACATGGTCGGAACCCTGCTGAAAGGTGGGGGTGCTCGAAAGAGAACCGATACACAGGTGCTGCATGGCTGTCGTCAGCTCGTGTCGTGAGATGTTGGGTTAAGTCCCGCAACGAGCGCAACCCTTGTCCTTAGTTGCTACGCAAGAGCACTCTAAGGAGACTGCCGGTGACAAACCGGAGGAAGGTGGGGATGACGTCAAGTCCTCATGGCCCTTATGGGTAGGGCTTCACACGTCATACAATGGTCGGAACAGAGGGCTGCCAACCCGTGAGGGGGAGCTAATCCCAGAAAACCGATCGTAGTCCGGATCGTAGTCTGCAACTCGACTACGTGAAGCTGGAATCGCTAGTAATCGCGGATCAGCATGCCGCGGTGAATACGTTCCCGGGTCTTGTACACACCGCCCGTCACACCATGGGAGTGGGTTTTACCAGAAGTGGCTAGTCTAACCGCAAGGAGGACGGTCACCACGGTAGGATTCATGACTGGGGTGAAGTCGTAACAAGGTAGCCGTATCGGAAGGTGCGGCTGGATCACCTCCTTTCTCGAGCTCAAACGTATTAAAGTGAAGTGCTAAAGCGCTCACGCTTATCGGCTGTAAGAAGACAGGCTAAGGGTCTGTAGCTCAGTTGGTTAGAGCACCGTCTTGATAAGGCGGGGGTCGTTGGTTCGAATCCAACCAGACCCACCATGATTCCTTGAGTGATGATTAACGAATGCGTTAAGCGTCATAAAAGAGGAATTACGGACCCTTCAGCATCAAGGTACTGGGGGATTAGCTCAGCTGGGAGAGCACCTGCTTTGCAAGCAGGGGGTCGTCGGTTCGATCCCGTCATCCTCCACCAATCATCAATGCATAGCATTCTTTGTAAAGAGAGTGATTACGCATTGGCGATTGAGCCAGTCAGTAAATCATTTAAGGCATGGCGCTTTAAATGATGCTGTCGTTCTTTAACAATCTGGAAGAAGTAGTAAAGGTCAATGTGAAAGCACTTAGAGATGGGTGTGAGTAGATTGATCAGGGTTGTGATTGTATCAATGTATGAAAAGGTGATCGAAAGATCGCTTTGGAATACGGCGCAACACGAATACTCAACCTATAGCGGGGTGAAGAAAAACACGGTCCGGGGCAACCTGGGTGGTGTTTGGAGAGACACACTCGTTATAGGGTCAAGCGAACAAGTGCATGTGGTGGATGCCTTGGCGATCACAGGCGATGAAGGACGCGGTAGCCTGCGAAAAGCGACGGGGAGCTGGCAAACGAGCTTTGATCCGTCGATGTCCGAATGGGGAAACCCGGCCCTTCTGGGTCATCCGTAACTGAATACATAGGTTACGTGAAGCGAACGCGGTGAACTGAAACATCTAAGTAACCGCAGGAAAAGAAATCAACCGAGATTCCCAAAGTAGTGGCGAGCGAAATGGGATCAGCCTGTACTCTTTAGCACGACCGTTAGCCGAACACTCTGGAAAGTGTGGCCATAGCAGGTGATAGCCCTGTAGGCGAAAGCGGATGTGTGGAACTAGGTGTACGACAAGTAGGGCGGGACACGTGAAATCCTGTCTGAAGATGGGGGGACCATCCTCCAAGGCTAAATACTCGTGATCGACCGATAGTGAACCAGTACCGTGAGGGAAAGGCGAAAAGAACCCCGGGAGGGGAGTGAAATAGATCCTGAAACCGCATGCATACAAACAGTCGGAGCCTCGCAAGGGGTGACGGCGTACCTTTTGTATAATGGGTCAGCGACTTACGTTCAGTAGCAAGCTTAACTGATTAAGGCAGGCGTAGCGAAAGCGAGTCCGAATAGGGCGTTCAGTTGCTGGGCGTAGACCCGAAACCAAGTGATCTATCCATGGCCAGGTTGAAGGTGCGGTAACACGTACTGGAGGACCGAACCCACTAATGTTGAAAAATTAGGGGATGAGCTGTGGATAGGGGTGAAAGGCTAAACAAACTTGGAAATAGCTGGTTCTCTCCGAAAACTATTTAGGTAGTGCCTCGTGTATCACCTTCGGGGGTAGAGCACTGTCATGGTTGTGGGGTCCATTGCGGATTACTACGCCATAGCAAACTCCGAATACCGAAGAGTGCAATCACGGGAGACAGACATCGGGTGCTAACGTCCGGTGTCAAGAGGGAAACAACCCAGACCGCCAGCTAAGGTCCCCAAATATTGCTAAGTGGGAAACGAAGTGGGAAGGCTAAAACAGTCAGGAGGTTGGCTTAGAAGCAGCCACCCTTTAAAGAAAGCGTAATAGCTCACTGATCGAGTCGTCCTGCGCGGAAGATGTAACGGGGCTAAGCAATATACCGAAGCTGCGGATGCGAGATTTATCTCGCATGGTAGGAGAGCGTTCCGTAAGCCTGTGAAGGTGCATTGAAAAGTGTGCTGGAGGTATCGGAAGTGCGAATGCTGACATGAGTAGCGATAAAGGGGGTGAAAAGCCCCCTCGCCGTAAGCCCAAGGTTTCCTACGCAACGTTCATCGGCGTAGGGTGAGTCGGCCCCTAAGGCGAGGCAGAAATGCGTAGCTGATGGGAAGCAGGTTAATATTCCTGCACCATTGTTAAATGCGATGGGGGGACGGATCGCGGAAGGTTGTCCGGGTGTTGGAAGTCCCGGTCCTTGCATTGGAGAAGGCGCTTAGGCAAATCCGGGCGCGGAATTCAAGGGTGTGAGGCCATTCGCTTAGGCGAAGAAGCAATCGGAAGTGGTTCCAAGAAAAGCCTCTAAGCTTCAGTTTAACAAGACCGTACCGCAAACCGACACAGGTGGGCGAGATGAGTATTCTAAGGCGCTTGAGAGAACTCGGGAGAAGGAACTCGGCAAATTGGTACCGTAACTTCGGGATAAGGTACGCCCCTGTAGCTTGATGCGCCTGCGCGCAAAGGGTGAAGGGGTTGCAATAAACTGGTGGCTGCGACTGTTTAATAAAAACACAGCACTCTGCAAACACGAAAGTGGACGTATAGGGTGTGACGCCTGCCCGGTGCCGGAAGATTAAATGATGGGGTGCAAGCTCTTGATTGAAGTCCCGGTAAACGGCGGCCGTAACTATAACGGTCCTAAGGTAGCGAAATTCCTTGTCGGGTAAGTTCCGACCTGCACGAATGGCGTAACGATGGCCACACTGTCTCCTCCCGAGACTCAGCGAAGTTGAAGTGTTTGTGATGATGCAATCTCCCCGCGGCTAGACGGAAAGACCCCATGAACCTTTACTGTAGCTTTGCATTGGACTTTGAACCGATCTGTGTAGGATAGGTGGGAGGCTATGAAACCGGAACGCTAGTTTCGGTGGAGCCGTCCTTGAAATACCACCCTGGTTTGTTTGAGGTTCTAACCTTGGTCCGTGATCCGGATCGGGGACAGTGCATGGTAGGCAGTTTGACTGGGGCGGTCTCCTCCCAAAGTGTAACGGAGGAGTACGAAGGTACGCTAGGTACGGTCGGAAATCGTGCTGATAGTGCAATGGCATAAGCGTGCTTAACTGCGAGACCGACAAGTCGAGCAGGTGCGAAAGCAGGTCATAGTGATCCGGTGGTTCTGTATGGAAGGGCCATCGCTCAACGGATAAAAGGTACTCTGGGGATAACAGGCTGATACCGCCCAAGAGTTCATATCGACGGCGGTGTTTGGCACCTCGATGTCGGCTCATCTCATCCTGGGGCTGTAGCCGGTCCCAAGGGTATGGCTGTTCGCCATTTAAAGAGGTACGTGAGCTGGGTTTAAAACGTCGTGAGACAGTTTGGTCCCTATCTGCCGTGGGCGTTGGATATTTGAAGGGGGCTGCTCCTAGTACGAGAGGACCGGAGTGGACGAACCTCTGGTGTACCGGTTGTCACGCCAGTGGCATCGCCGGGTAGCTATGTTCGGAAGAGATAACCGCTGAAAGCATCTAAGCGGGAAACTCGCCTTGAGATGAGATATCCCTGGAGCTTCGAGCTCCTTGAAGGGTCGTTCTAGACCAGGACGTTGATAGGTCAGGTGTGGAAGTGCAGTAATGCATTAAGCTAACTGATACTAATTGCCCGTAAGGCTTGATCCTATAACCAGTGTGTGTCGGCAGCCGTTAGTGCTTTAGCACTTATGGATGCCCCATCCCGCGCGAAGCGCGGGGTCTTGATGAGCGAAAGGCTCACACACGCCAAGGTTGAGATCATGTTGTGCCTAGTAACAAACACAACCCAAAGCAACACCAGTAATAACGAGAGACACTCTCGACTACTTCTTCCCCAGATTGGTTGTAGCGCCCTCAAGCGCTACAACACCCCCTCATGCCTGATGACCATAGCGAGTTGGTACCACCCCTTCCCATCCCGAACAGGACCGTGAAACGACTCCACGCCAATGATAGTGCGGATACCCGTGTGAAAGTAGGTAATCGTCAGGCTCCTTATGCGCTGCAAGCCACCGCAGCTAAACAAAAACCCCACCCCGCAAAGGTGGGGTTTTTGCGTTTCGTAACACCTATAAGTGAGAGACATCGATTATGGTGAGCGCGCTGAAAGCTTGACACAGCAGTGTTGTTCCCCCATAATCGTCAGTTCTCTGCGGAGGGGTGCCCGAGTGGCTAAAGGGGGCAGACTGTAAATCTGTTGGCTTACGCCTACGCTGGTTCGAATCCAGCCTCCTCCACCAGAACATGTAGCAAGCGTCGGGAATCGTTAGACCCAAGCGGGTGTAGCTCAATGGTAGAGCAGAAGCCTTCCAAGCTTATGACGAGGGTTCGATTCCCTTCACCCGCTCCAGCATCAAGGTCCGCCCATGTGGCTCAGTGGTAGAGCACTCCCTTGGTAAGGGAGAGGTCAGCAGTTCGATCCTGCTCATGGGCACCAGCAACACTAGTCCACACTGTTTGCGCGCGGCGCAAGGTACGGAAAAATTCCTGTTAGGAGTCGAAAATGGCAAAAGGTAAATTCGAACGGACCAAGCCGCACGTCAACGTAGGCACGATTGGTCACGTCGACCATGGCAAGACCACGCTGACGGCAGCCATCGCGACGGTGTTGTCGAAGAAGTTCGGCGGCGAAGCGAAGGCGTATGACCAGATCGATGCGGCGCCGGAAGAAAAGGCGCGTGGCATTACGATCAACACGGCCCACGTCGAGTACGAAACGGCAGCGCGTCACTACGCGCACGTTGACTGCCCGGGACACGCCGACTATGTGAAGAACATGATTACGGGTGCAGCGCAGATGGACGGCGCGATCCTGGTGTGTTCGGCCGCTGACGGCCCGATGCCGCAAACGCGTGAGCACATCCTGTTGGCTCGCCAGGTTGGCGTGCCGTACATCATCGTGTTCCTGAACAAGTGCGACATGGTGGACGACGCCGAGTTGCTGGAACTGGTTGAAATGGAAGTGCGTGAGCTTCTGGTGAAGTATGACTTCCCGGGCGACGAAACGCCGATCATCAAGGGTTCGGCCAAGCTGGCGCTGGAAGGCGACACGGGCGAGCTGGGCGAAGTGGCGATCATGAGCCTGGCCGACGCACTGGACACGTACATCCCGACGCCGGAGCGCGCAATCGACGGTTCGTTCCTGATGCCGGTGGAAGACGTGTTCTCGATCTCGGGTCGCGGCACGGTGGTGACGGGTCGTATCGAGCGCGGTGTGGTGAAGGTTGGCGAAGAAATCGAAATCATCGGCATCAAGCCGACGGTGAAGACGACGTGCACGGGCGTGGAAATGTTCCGCAAGCTGCTGGACCAAGGTCAAGCGGGCGACAACGTGGGTATTTTGCTGCGCGGCACGAAGCGTGAAGACGTGGAGCGTGGTCAAGTGTTGGCCAAGCCGGGTTCGATCACGCCGCACACGCACTTCACGGCTGAAGTGTATGTGTTGAGCAAGGACGAAGGCGGCCGTCACACACCGTTCTTCAACAACTATCGCCCGCAGTTCTACTTCCGTACGACGGACGTAACGGGTTCGATCGAGTTGCCGAAGGACAAGGAAATGGTCATGCCGGGCGACAACGTGTCGATCACGGTGAAGCTGATCGCTCCGATCGCGATGGAAGAAGGTCTGCGCTTCGCTATCCGTGAAGGCGGTCGTACCGTCGGCGCTGGTGTCGTGGCCAAGGTTCTCGCGTAAGTCGAGCAACGCCAGAAATTGCTCGGCGGTCTGTAGTTTTCGGGGTTAGCGAAATTGCTGACCCCAAATGGTTTAGGGGTATAGCTCAACTGGCAGAGCGTCGGTCTCCAAAACCGAAGGTTGGGGGTTCGATTCCCTCTGCCCCTGCCACAATCTTGCGTCTCCGGGCGCTGCTTAAGGTGTTATGGCGAATCCTTCCGTCGAAACTGTAAATACTTCCGGCGACAAGTTGATGTTGACCGCGGGCGTATTGTTGGTCTTGGCCGGGTTCGTAGGTTTCTTCTGGCTGGGTGGCCAGGAGTGGTACGTTCGCGGCGCCGCGCTGGCTGTCGGCTTGATCGCGGGTGTTGCGGTCGGTCTTCTCTCCGCACCGGGAAAGGGTTTTATCGCCTTCGCCAAAGATTCGTACAAAGAAGTCCGCAAAGTGGTGTGGCCGACGCGTAAGGAAGCCACGCAAACCACGCTGGTGGTCTTCGCATTTGTGCTGATCATGGCAATCTTCTTGTGGCTTAGCGATAAGTCGATTGAGTGGGTGATATTCTCGGTAATTCTGGGTTGGAGATGATATGAGCGAAGCACCGGCATCACCGAGCGGAAAACGTTGGTACGTCGTGCACGCCTACTCCGGCATGGAGAAGAGCGTGCAACGTGCGCTTCAGGAGCGCATCGACCGCGCCGGCATGCAGGATCAGTTTGGTCAAATCCTCGTCCCGACCGAAGAAGTCGTGGAAGTGAAGGGCGGCCACAAGTCTGTAACAGAGCGTCGTTTCTTTCCGGGCTATGTGCTCGTTGAAATGGAAATGACGGACGAAACATGGCACTTGGTAAAAAATACCGCCAAGGTGACGGGTTTTGTTGGCGGGGCGCGTAATCGTCCGAGCCCGATCTCTCCGCGTGAAGTGGAAAAGATCATGTCGCAGATGCAAGAAGGCGTGGAAAAACCGCGTCCGAAAACGCTCTTCGAAGTGGGCGAGATGGTTCGGGTCAAGGACGGCCCATTCACGGACTTCAACGGCAACGTTGAGGAAGTGAACTACGAGAAATCGCGCGTTCGTGTATCCGTCACCATTTTTGGGCGCTCGACCCCGGTTGAATTGGAATTCGGTCAGGTCGAGAAGGTTTAAAAGCATTCGTTTTTCGCCGCGCTCGAAGTGTCAACTTCGTAGCGCGGTTCGCGCTTACAGTCCGCGTTATGGCTGTTGAGGAGCGTCAGTAGCCGTTTTTGGCGAGCGCGCGTTATCACTCACCGAACGCTAACGCGTTCTGCAGAGGTTTTCAACATGGCAAAGAAAATCATCGGCTTTATCAAACTGCAGATTCCTGCAGGTAAAGCCAATCCGTCACCGCCGGTTGGTCCGGCACTGGGCCAGCGCGGCCTGAACATCATGGAGTTCTGCAAGGCGTTTAACGCGCAGACTCAAGCGATGGAGCCGGGTCTGCCGGTGCCAGTGGTTATTACGGCATTCGCGGACAAGAGCTTCACGTTCATCATGAAGACGCCGCCGGCTACCGTTCTAATCAAGAAGGCAGCAGGTATCCAGAAGGGTTCGCCGAAGCCGAATGCTGACAAGGTCGGTAACATCACGCGCGCTCAAGCTGAAGAAATCGCAAAGACCAAGATGCCTGACCTGACGGCAGCGAATCTGGACGCAGCGGTCCGTACGATCGCCGGCAGCGCCCGTTCGATGGGCATCACCGTGGAGGGCGTGTAAATGGCTAAGCTTTCTAAGCGTCTTCAAGCGTTCGCCTCCAAGGTCGATCGTATGAAGCTGTATCCCGTCGACGACGCTCTTTCGCTCGTCAAAGAGTGCGCAAGCGCGAAGTTCGACGAATCCATCGACGTAGCTGTGCAACTCGGCATCGACGCGAAGAAGTCGGACCAAGTGGTTCGCGGTTCGGTGGTGTTGCCCGCAGGCACCGGCAAGTCGGTTCGCGTTGCTGTGTTTGCGCAAGGCGAAAAGGCTGAGCAGGCTCGTGCAGCCGGCGCAGAAATCGTCGGTATGGAAGACCTGGCTGAACAAGTCAAGGCCGGTAACCTGAACTTCGACGTTGTGATCGCTTCGCCGGACACAATGCGCGTTGTCGGTACGCTCGGTCAGATTCTCGGTCCGCGCGGCCTGATGCCGAACCCGAAGGTCGGTACGGTTACCGCTGACGTTGCTCAAGCTGTTCGCAACGCAAAGGCTGGTCAGGTGCAGTTCCGCGTCGACAAGGGCGGGATCATCCACGCAACCATCGGCCGTGCTTCGTTTGAGCCGGCGTCGTTGCGTCAGAATCTGTCGGCACTGGTGGAAGCGCTTCAAAAGGCTAAGCCGGCGACCAGCAAGGGCGTGTATCTGCGCAAGATCGCATTGTCGAGCACCATGGGTGTCGGCGTGCGTGTGGATCACTCCACGCTCTCGCAGTAAAGAATCATGCATTGGCTGACGCGATCTCGTGTTAGCCAGTGTTAAGGGCTTTGGGCGGTTGTGAGCTGAAGTTGGCGAGCAACCGGTTGTCAAAGACCGTTGGCGGAAGCGCAGTAGTTGGGCGTGACCTTAATGTAAGCCAACGCAGATGGCGAACCCGTAACAGTTTTGGTGTGGTTGAAGTCGGTTGTCGCGTGTCGTGAGATGCGCACTAGCCGGTCGAAATACTCCTGACAGGTCGGACGCCGTTGTTGAACGCGGTGCGCTAAGTTGGCGCATCGAATCTGGAGGTTTAACCGTGCCACTGAACAAAGAAGACAAGCAGGCAGTTGTCGCTGAAGTCGCCGCGCAAGTCGCGAAGGCTCAGACGATGGTGCTCGCTGAGTATCGTGGAATTGCGGTTGGCGATCTGACCAAGCTGCGCGCAAGGGCTCGCGAGCAACAAGTGTATCTCCGCGTGTTGAAAAACACGTTGGCGCGTCGCGCCGTGGAAGGTACGCCGTTCGCTGCGCTGGCCGAGCAGATGACTGGTCCTTTGATCTACGGCATCTCGGAAGATGCCATTGCTGCTGCCAAGGTCGTTAACGACTTCGGCAAAACCAATGACAAGTTGATCATCAAGGCCGGTTCCTACGAAGGCAACGTGATGGACAAGGCGGCTGTGCAAGCACTCGCCAACATCCCGAGCCGCGAAGAACTGCTCTCCAAGCTGTTGTACGTCATGCAAGCTCCTGTTGCCGGCTTCGCGCGCGCTCTGGCCGCGCTCGCTGCGCAAAAGGGTGGCGGCGCTGAAGCTCCGGCTGAAGCTGAGCCGGAAGTTGCTGCTTAACGTACTGCGCTTGGTTGCCTGGTTAGGCTTACAAGATCGCTGGCTGTATCCGAATTCAATTTAGGAGTATTTCAAATGGCAATCGCAAAAGATGACATCCTCGAAGCAGTAAGCTCGATGTCGGTTCTGGAATTGAACGAGTTGGTCAAGGCGTTCGAAGAGAAGTTTGGCGTGTCGGCTGCAGCAGTTGCAGTTGCCGGCCCCGCTGGTGCTGCTGCTGTTGTTGAAGAGCAGACCGAGTTCACGGTGAACCTGGTCGAAATCGGCGCAAACAAGGTGTCGGTGATTAAGGCTGTTCGTGAACTGACGGGTCTCGGCCTGAAGGAAGCGAAGGACCTGGTTGACGGTGCACCGAAGCCTGTGAAGGAATCGGTACCGAAGGCTGCTGCTGAAGAAGCGAAGAAGAAGCTGGAAGAAGCAGGCGCGAAGGCTGAAATCAAGTAAGTTTCGCGGCGCTCTGCTAAGGCTGGCGGTCTATGACCGCCGGCCTTTTTCTGCTTTGTGGGGACAATGTTTTAAGTCGCCGGTTTCGGCAACAAGAACCTCATAGAAGCCAAAGAAAAACATCGGTCAGGCAATCTTGCCGATTCTTTTCTTTGTCTTCTGAAGCGACTGCAGAAGGCAAGTTTGGTCGGGTAGCGGGAAACATAGGCATCCGCTGCCGTCAGCCAGCGGTTGGTAGCGGCCAACCACCAAGCTTCTAGGCTCGTCGTCCCTCCCTGGACGTATGACGAGTCTCAGTCGGTGAACACCGGGTCGTGTCATCGAGGTATCCCGCCTCGGCAACGCCCGCCGTGATTCGGAGATCGTATGCAATATTCCTTCACCGAGAAGAAGCGTATTCGCAAGAGTTTCGCGAAACGCCCCATCGTTCACCAGGTTCCCTTCTTGCTGGCAACCCAGCTTGAATCATTCAGCACATTTCTGCAAGCCGAGACCATCGGGACTCAGCGCAAGGCAGAAGGACTGCAAGCAGCATTTTCATCGGTGTTCCCGATCGTTTCGCACAATGGTTTTGCGCGTCTCGAATTCGTCAGCTACATGCTCTCGCCGCCGGCGTTCAACATCAAGGAATGCCAGCAGCGTGGCCTGACGTACTGCTCCGCCTTGCGTGCCAAGGTGCGCCTCGTGCTGCTCGACAAGGAATCGCCGAGCAAGCCGGTCGTCAAGGAAGTGAAGGAACAGGAAGTCTACATGGGCGAAATGCCGCTCATGACGCCGACCGGTTCGTTCGTCATCAACGGTACGGAACGCGTGATCGTGTCCCAGCTGCACCGTTCGCCTGGCGTGTTCTTCGAGCACGACAAGGGCAAGACGCACAGCTCGGGCAAGCTGCTTTTCTCGGCTCGTATCATCCCTTACCGTGGTTCGTGGCTCGACTTCGAATTCGATCCGAAGGACGTGCTGTATTTCCGCGTCGACCGTCGCCGGAAAATGCCTGTGACAATCCTGCTGAAGGCCATCGGCCTGACGCCGGAACAGATCCTCGCGAACTTCTTCGTATTCGATAACTTCGCCTTGATGGGCGAAGGCGCGCAAATGGAATTCGTGCCGGAGCGCCTGCGCGGTGAAGTCGCGCGCTTCGACATCCAGGATCGCGAAGGCGCCGTCATCGTCCAGAAGGACAAGCGGATCAACGCGAAGCACATTCGCGACCTCGAAGCGGCAAAGACGAAGTTCATCTCGGTACCGGAAGACTATTTGCTCGGCCGCGTGCTGGCAAAGAATGTGGTCGACGGCGAAACGGGTGAAGTGATCGCGAACGCCAACGACGAGATCACCGAAATGGTGCTCGAGAAGCTGCGCGAGTCGAAGGTCAAGGACATCCAGACGCTCTACACGAACGACCTGGATCAAGGTCCGTACATTTCGTCGACGCTGCGTATCGATGAAACCGCTGACCGCATGGCTGCACGTATCGCGATCTATCGCATGATGCGTCCGGGCGAACCGCCGACGGAAGAAGCCGTTGAAGCGCTGTTCAACCGTCTGTTCTACAGCGAAGACGCATACGACCTGTCGAAGGTGGGTCGTATGAAGTTCAATCGTCGGGTGGGCCGCGACGAGATCGTCGGCAAGATGACGCTGGAAGACGACGACATCCTCGCGACCATCAAGATTTTGGTCGAGCTGCGTAACGGCAAGGGCGAAGTCGATGACATCGATCACTTGGGCAATCGTCGTGTGCGTTGCGTAGGTGAGTTGGCCGAGAACCAGTTCCGCGCAGGCCTCGTGCGCGTGGAACGGGCTGTGAAGGAACGTCTGGGTCAGGCTGAAAGCGAAAACCTGATGCCGCACGACCTGATCAACTCGAAGCCGATTTCGTCGGCGATTCGCGAGTTCTTCGGTTCGTCGCAGTTGTCGCAGTTTATGGACCAGACGAATCCGTTGTCGGAAATTACCCACAAGCGCCGTGTATCGGCTCTTGGACCGGGCGGTTTGACCCGTGAACGCGCAGGCTTTGAAGTTCGCGACGTGCACCCGACCCACTACGGCCGTGTGTGCCCGATTGAAACGCCGGAAGGTCCGAACATCGGGCTGATCAACTCGCTGGCGCTGTACGCGCACTTGAACGAATACGGTTTCCTCGAGACGCCGTATCGGAAAGTGGTCGACAGCAAGGTGACGGATCAGATCGACTATCTGTCGGCGATTGAAGAAGGCCGCTATGTGATCGCTCAGGCGAACGCGTCGCTGGGCGAAGGCGGCACGCTGACCGACGAGCTGGTTTCGTCGCGTGAAGCGGGCGAAACGCTGATGGTCACGCCGGACCGCATCCAGTACATGGACGTGGCGCCGTCGCAGATCGTGTCCGTGGCTGCTTCGCTGATTCCGTTCCTTGAACACGATGACGCGAACCGCGCATTGATGGGCTCGAACATGCAGCGTCAGGCTGTGCCTTGCCTGCGTCCTGAAAAGGCCGTGGTCGGCACGGGTATTGAACGTACGGTGGCAGTTGACTCGGGTACGACGGTTCAGGCGGAACGCGGCGGTATCGTCGATTACGTCGATGCTGGCCGTATCGTGATTCGCGTGAACGACGATGAAGCGGTTGCCGGCGAAGTCGGTGTCGACATCTACAACCTGATCAAGTACACGCGTTCGAACCAGAACACGAACATTAACCAGCGCCCGATCGTGAAGGTCGGCGATAAGGTTGGTCGTGGCGACGTCGTGGCCGACGGCGCATCGACCGATCTGGGCGAGCTCGCGCTCGGCCAGAACATGCTCGTCGCGTTCATGCCGTGGAACGGCTACAACTTCGAAGATTCGATCCTGATCTCGGAGAAGGTGGTTGCTGAAGACCGTTACACGTCGATCCACATCGAAGAACTGAATGTGGTCGCACGTGACACGAAGCTCGGACCGGAAGAAATCACGCGCGACATCTCGAACCTGGCTGAAGTGCAACTCGGCCGTCTCGATGAGTCGGGCATTGTGTACATCGGCGCTGAAGTTGAAGCGGGCGACGTGCTGGTCGGCAAGGTCACGCCGAAGGGCGAAACCCAGCTGACGCCGGAAGAAAAGCTGCTGCGCGCCATTTTCGGTGAGAAGGCGTCGGATGTGAAGGATACGTCGCTGCGCGTGCCCTCGGGCATGAGCGGCACGGTGATCGACGTGCAAGTGTTCACGCGCGAAGGCATTACGCGTGACAAGCGTGCACAGCAGATTATTGATGACGAACTGAAGCGTTATCGCCTGGACTTGAACGACCAGCTGCGCATTGTGGAAGGTGACGCGTTCTCGCGTCTCGCCCGTATGCTCAACGGCAAGGTCGCGAACGGCGGTCCGAAGAAGTTGGCGAAGGGCACGAAGATCGACCTGCCGTACCTGGAAGATCTGGATCACTACCACTGGTTCGACATCCGCCTCGCGGACGAAGAAGCAGCGGCGCAGCTCGAAGCCATCAAGGACTCGATCGAACAAAAGCGTCACCAGTTCGATCTGGCGTTCGAAGAAAAGCGCAAGAAGCTGACGCAAGGCGACGAACTGCCGCCGGGCGTGCTGAAGATGGTCAAGGTGTACCTGGCTGTTAAGCGTCGTCTGCAACCGGGCGACAAGATGGCCGGCCGTCACGGTAACAAGGGTGTTGTGTCGAAGATCGTGCCGATCGAAGACATGCCGTACATGGCCGATGGCCGCCCTGCCGACGTCGTGCTGAATCCGCTCGGCGTGCCGTCCCGGATGAACGTGGGTCAGATTCTCGAAGTGCATCTGGGCTGGGCCGCGAAGGGTCTGGGATGGCGTATCGGCGAAATGCTGCAGCGTCAGACCAAGATTGAAGAGCTGCGTGCGTTCCTGACCAAGATCTACAACGAGTCGGGCCGTAAGGAAGAGCTGGACAACTTCACCGACGACGAAATCGTCGAACTGGCGAAGAACCTGCGCGAAGGTGTTCCGTTCGCAACGCCGGTGTTCGACGGCGCGACGGAAGGCGAAATGGAACGTGCGCTGGATCTGGCGTTCCCTGACGACATCGCGAAGCAGTTGGGCATGACGAAGTCGAAGAATCAGGTGCAGTTGAGCGACGGCCGCACGGGTGAACCGTTCGAACGGACGGTCACAGTGGGCTACATGCATTATCTGAAGCTGCATCACTTGGTCGACGACAAGATGCACGCCCGTTCGACCGGCCCGTACTCGCTCGTCACGCAGCAGCCGCTGGGTGGTAAGGCGCAGTTCGGTGGCCAGCGTTTCGGTGAGATGGAAGTGTGGGCGCTCGAAGCATATGGCGCTTCGTACGTGCTGCAAGAAATGCTGACTGTTAAGTCGGATGACGTGGCGGGTCGTACCAAGGTGTATGAAAACCTGGTCAAGGGTGACCACGTGATCGACGCCGGCATGCCTGAGTCGTTCAATGTGTTGGTGAAGGAAATCCGGTCGCTCGGTATCGACATCGACCTGGACCGGAACTAATCGGACTACTGGAGAGACGCAATGAAAGCTCTGCTCGATCTATTCAAGCAAGTCCAACAACCTGAAGTTTTTGACGCGATCAAGATCGGTCTGGCCTCGCCGGACAAGATCCGTTCGTGGTCCTTCGGCGAAGTGAAGAAGCCTGAAACCATCAACTACCGGACATTCAAGCCGGAACGCGATGGCCTGTTCTGCGCCAAGATCTTTGGCCCGATCAAGGACTACGAGTGCCTGTGCGGCAAGTACAAGCGCCTGAAGCACCGCGGTGTGATCTGCGAAAAGTGCGGCGTTGAAGTGACGCTCGCCAAGGTGCGTCGCGAACGGATGGGCCACATTGAACTGGCCTCGCCGGTTGCGCACATCTGGTTCTTGAAGTCGCTGCCGTCGCGTCTGGGCATGGTGCTCGACATGACGCTGCGCGACATCGAACGCGTGCTGTATTTCGAAGCGTACGTGGTGATCGAACCGGGTATGACGCCGCTGAAAGCGCGGCAGATCATGACGGAAGAGGATTACTACAATAAGGTCGAAGAATACGGCGACGAATTCCGTGCCGAGATGGGCGCGGAAGGCGTGCGTGAACTGCTGCGCGCGATCAACATCGACGAACAGGTCGAAGTGCTGCGCACCGAACTCAAGAACACGGGTTCGGAAGCGAAGATCAAGAAGTACGCGAAGCGCCTGAAAGTGCTCGAGGCATTCCAGCGTTCGGGCATCAAGCCGGACTGGATGGTGCTGGAAGTGCTGCCGGTGCTGCCGCCGGAACTGCGTCCGCTCGTGCCGCTGGACGGCGGCCGTTTCGCTACGTCCGACCTGAACGACTTGTATCGTCGCGTGATCAACCGTAATAACCGGTTGAAGCGTCTGCTCGAGTTGAAGGCGCCTGAAATCATCGTCCGCAACGAAAAGCGGATGCTGCAGGAAGCTGTCGATTCGCTGCTTGATAACGGTCGTCGCGGTAAGGCAATGACCGGCGCGAACAAGCGTCCGCTGAAGTCGCTCGCTGACATGATCAAGGGTAAGGGCGGCCGTTTCCGTCAGAACTTGCTCGGTAAGCGCGTTGACTATTCGGGTCGTTCGGTGATCGTGGTGGGCCCGACGCTTAAGCTGCATCAGTGCGGTCTGCCGAAGCTGATGGCGCTGGAACTGTTCAAGCCTTTCATCTTCAACAAGCTGGAAGTGATGGGTGTTGCTACCACCATCAAGGCCGCGAAGAAGGAAGTCGAGAATCAGACAGCTGTTGTGTGGGACATTCTGGAAGAAGTGATCCGCGAACATCCGGTGATGCTGAACCGCGCGCCTACGCTTCACCGTCTTGGCATTCAGGCTTTCGAGCCGGTGCTGATCGAAGGTAAGGCTATTCAACTGCATCCGCTCGTTTGCGCGGCGTTTAACGCCGACTTCGACGGTGACCAGATGGCCGTTCACGTGCCGCTGTCGCTCGAAGCGCAGATGGAAGCGCGCACGCTGATGCTGGCGTCGAACAACGTCCTGTTCCCGGCCAACGGCGATCCGTCGATCGTGCCGTCGCAGGATATCGTGCTGGGTCTTTACTATGCATCGCGTGAAGCGGTGAATGGCAAGGGCGAAGGCATGACGTTCACGGGCGTGTCGGAAGCGATCCGCGCGTACGAAAACAAGGAAGTCGAGCTGGCGTCCCGCGTGAATGTCCGGATTACGGAAAACATTCACAACCCGGATCAAAGCGAAGGCGCACCGAAGTTCGTGCCGAAGATCACGCTGTACGCAACCACCGTTGGCCGTTCCATTCTTTCGGAAATTCTGCCGCCAGGACTGCCGTTCTCGGTGCTGAACCGACCGCTTAAGAAGAAGGAAATTTCGCGCCTGATCAACACGGCATTCCGCAAGTGCGGTCTGCGCGAAACGGTGATCTTCGCCGACCAGCTGATGCAGATGGGTTTCCGTCTGGCTACGCGCGCCGGTATTTCGATTTGCGTCGACGACATGCTCGTGCCGCCGCAGAAAGAACAGATCGTCGGCGATGCTGCCAAGAAGGTGAAGGAATACGACCGTCAGTACATGTCGGGTCTCGTCACGTCGCAAGAGCGCTACAACAACGTGGTCGACATCTGGTCGGCAACGTCGGAAGCGGTCGGCAAGGCGATGATGGAGCAGTTGGCTACGGAACCCGTGGTCGACCGCGACGGTAATCAGACGAAGCAGGAATCGTTCAACTCGATCTACATGATGGCCGATTCGGGTGCTCGTGGATCCGCTGTTCAGATTCGTCAGCTGGCCGGTATGCGTGGCCTGATGGCGAAGCCGGACGGCTCGATTATCGAGACGCCTATCACGGCGAACTTCCGTGAAGGCTTGAACGTGTTGCAGTACTTCATCTCGACGCACGGCGCACGTAAAGGCCTGGCCGATACGGCGTTGAAGACGGCGAACTCGGGTTACCTGACGCGTCGTCTCGTTGACGTGACGCAGGACTTGGTCGTGGTCGAAGACGATTGCGGCACGACGAACGGCGTTGCAATGAAGGCGTTGGTTGAAGGCGGTGAAGTTGTCGAAGCCTTGCGTGACCGGATTCTCGGCCGCGTGACGGTGGCGGACGTCGTCAATCCGGAATCGCAGGAAACGCTGTATGAATCGGGTACGTTGCTCGACGAAGACATGGTCGATGAAATCGAACGCCTGGGTATCGACGAAGTGCGCGTGCGCACGCCGTTGACCTGCGAAACGCGTTACGGCCTGTGCGCTTCGTGCTATGGCCGCGACCTGGGTCGTGGTTCGCGCGTGAACGTCGGCGAAGCGGTGGGGGTTATCGCTGCTCAGTCGATCGGCGAACCGGGCACGCAGCTGACCATGCGTACGTTCCACATCGGTGGCGCGGCGTCGCGTGCGGCTATCGCTTCGTCGGTGGAAGCGAAGAGCAACGGTACGGTGCGTTTCACGGCAACGATGCGTTACGTCACGAATGCGAAGGGCGAACAGATCGTCATCTCGCGTTCGGGCGAGGCGATCATTGCCGACGACCTCGGTCGTGAGCGCGAACGTCACAAAATCCCGTACGGCGCAACGTTGCTGCAACTGGACGGCGCGCAGATCAAGGCTGGTGCACAACTGGCTCAATGGGATCCGTTGACGCGTCCGATCATCACCGAGTGGGGCGGTACGGTGAAGTTCGAAAACGTCGAAGAAGGCGTGACGGTTGCGAAGCAGATCGACGATGTGACGGGGCTGTCAACGCTCGTCGTGATCGACGTGAAGCGTCGCGGTTCGCAAGCGGCGAAGAGTGTTCGTCCGCAAGTGAAGCTGCTCGATGCGCAAGGCGAAGAAGTCAAGATCCCGAACACCGAGCATTCGGTGCAGATCGGCTTCCAGGTCGGCGCACTGATCACCGTGAAGGACGGTCAGCAAGTGCAGGTCGGTGAAGTGCTGGCACGTATCCCGGTTGAAGCGCAGAAAACGCGTGACATTACTGGTGGTCTGCCGCGTGTGGCCGAACTGTTCGAAGCGCGCTCGCCGAAGGACGCCGGCATCCTGGCGGAAGTCACGGGTACGACGTCGTTTGGTAAGGACACGAAGGGCAAGCAGCGTCTCGTTATTACCGACGTGGAAGGGGAACAGCATGAGTTCCTGATCACGAAGGAAAAGCAGGTGCTGGTGCATGATGGTCAGGTCGTCAACAAGGGCGAAATGATCGTTGATGGCCCGGCGGACCCGCACGACATCCTGCGTTTGCAGGGTATCGAAGCGTTGGCTCGTTACATCGTGGACGAAGTGCAGGACGTGTACCGTCTGCAAGGCGTGAAGATCAACGACAAGCACATCGAAGTGATCGTGCGTCAGATGTTGCGCCGCGTGCAGATCGTCGACAACGGAGATACGCGTTTCATCATGGGCGAACAGGTTGAGCGTTCGGACATGCTGGACGAGAACGACCGGATGGCTGCGGAAGACAAGATCCCCGCAACTTACGAGAACGTGCTGCTGGGTATTACGAAGGCATCGCTCTCGACCGATTCGTTCATCTCGGCAGCTTCGTTCCAGGAAACGACGCGCGTGTTGACCGAAGCGGCCATCATGGGCAAGCGCGACGATTTGCGCGGTCTGAAGGAAAACGTGATCGTCGGCCGTCTGATTCCGGCCGGTACGGGTCTCGCGTTCCACAAGGCACGCAAGAGCCGCGAGTTGTCGGATCGTCAACGCTTCGACCAGATTGCAGCGGAAGAATCGTTCGATTTCGGTACGCCTGAAGCCGCACCTGTCGCACCTGCAGAACAGCAGCATCCGGCGGAGTAAGTTCTGGAGTCCGGGCCTTTTTACAGGTTCGGGCTTTCACAACCGATCTGCTAGTACGAGAAGCCGCCCAGGTAAAATCGGGCGGCTTTTTTTTGCTCTATCGATTGGCTAACGTTGAGTCATACGGCGGTCTTGCGGCGCGGTCGTTGGTAAAATCGGGGCACTCACGCTCTGGCGCACTCCGTCTTTCCCATGTCACGTTCGCTCGAAATTCTCAAGGAAGTATTTGGCTACCCCGTTTTCCGGGGGCAGCAGGGCGATATCGTCGATCATGTGGCCGCCGGCGGGGACTCGCTCGTGCTGATGCCGACCGGCGGCGGCAAGTCGCTGTGTTATCAGATTCCCGCTTTATTAAGGCGTGAAGCCGGTTTCGGCGCTGGGATCGTTGTGTCCCCGTTGATCGCGTTGATGCAGGATCAGGTGGCAGCGTTGAGAGAAGTTGGCGTGCGTGCCGCGTGCCTGAACTCGACGCTCACCGGCGCCGAAGCCGCTGCAACCGAGCGCGCGTTGCGTAACGGGGAAATCGACCTGTTGTATGTGGCGCCCGAACGGCTAATGACGCCACGGTTTCTGGATCTGATCGACAGCGTGCGCATCGGCTTGTTTGCGATCGACGAAGCCCATTGCGTCTCGCAATGGGGGCACGATTTCCGGCCGGAATATATTCAACTGTCGGTGCTGCATGAGCGGTTTCCATCGGTGCCGCGGATCGCGCTGACGGCCACCGCCGACGCCATTACGCGCGATGAAATCGTGCATCGCCTGGCGCTCGATGATGCCCGTATTTTCGTTTCCAGCTTTGACCGGCCGAACATCCGGTATCGGATCGTGGAGAAGGACAATGCGCGCGCGCAATTGCTCGATTTCATCCGCGCCGAGCATACGAACCCGGACAAAACCACCGACGCCGGCGTGATCTATTGCCTGTCGCGACGCAAGGTGGAGGAAACCGCGGACTGGCTGAAAAGCCAAGGCGTGCGCGCGTTGCCGTATCACGCGGGCATGGAGTACGAGATCCGTCAGCGGCATCAGGAAATGTTCAAGCGGGAAGAGGGCATAGTGATGTGCGCGACGATTGCTTTCGGCATGGGTATCGACAAACCTGACGTGCGATTCGTGGCGCACCTGGATTTGCCGAAGAGCGTGGAAGGCTACTACCAGGAAACCGGGCGCGCTGGCCGTGACGGAATGCCCGCAAACGCGTGGATGGCGTACGGCCTTGGCGACGTGGTGCAGCAGCGCAAGATGATCGACGAATCGGACGCGGACGATACCCACAAGCGCGTGCAGGGAGGCAAGCTCGACGCGCTGCTTGGGCTGTGCGAAGCGGCGTCGTGCCGGCGGGTGCGTTTACTCGGTTATTTTGGCGAGGCCAGCCAGCCGTGCGGCAATTGCGATACCTGCCTTGAGCCGCCTGAATCGTGGGATGCCACTCGCGAGGCACAGATGGCGCTTTCGTGCGTGTACCGGGCGCATAAGGCCAGTGGCTACCACTTCGGCGCGGGTCACCTGATCGACATCCTGCGTGGCAGCCGGTCTGAGAAACTGCTTCAGCGTGGTCATGAAAAATTGTCCACGTTTGGACTTGGCGCGGCGCTATCAGAGCAGGAATGGCGCGCGGTGTTTCGGCAATTGGTGGCGTTCGGCTATCTGGCCGTCGACCATGACGGGTTCGGCGCGCTAATCCTCACCGAGGCAAGCAAGGCTGTGCTCAAGGGCGAGCAGAACGTGACGTTGCGCAAGTATGTGAAGCCCACGCGTACGAGGCAGTCGTCTAGCCGAACCGGCGAACGTGCGGATCCAACGGCAGGCATGTCGCCGCGAATCAAGGCACGCTGGGAACGCTTGCGTGCGTGGCGCGCAAGCATGGCGAAAAGCGACGGCGTGCCGGCGTACGTGATTTTCCACGACGCAACGCTCGCCGAGATCGCGCGCAACGAGCCCGATTCCATCGAAGATCTCAGCCAGATTCCGGGGATCGGCGCGCGAAAACTCGAGCGTTTCGGCGACGAATTGCTCGAAGTCGTCGGCGCGAACTAACTTTTAACGGTCCGATTACGCCGAAGGGCACCCAAGCTGTTGACCGCATTGGGAATTTCAGATTATGATGCTAGGTTCTCGTTCTTGGATCTGCTAAGAGGTATGCCCTCGGGTTTTCCTCGCATGCACGACCAAGAGCCGGAGTGCTCGGCGCGCAGTCCGTTTTGCTTTGCCCGAAACGGGAGCGTCGATTTTGATCAATTTAGGAATAGACAATGCCAACCATCAATCAATTGGTTCGCAAAGGCCGCGCTTCAGAAACAGTGAAGAGCAAGTCGCCGGCTTTGCAGGACTGCCCGCAGCGTCGCGGCGTGTGCACTCGCGTGTACACGACGACGCCGAAGAAGCCGAACTCGGCACTTCGTAAAGTTGCAAAAGTTCGTTTGACGAACGGTTTCGAAGTTATTTCGTACATCGGTGGTGAAGGCCACAACCTGCAGGAACACTCGGTCGTGCTGATTCGCGGCGGTCGTGTGAAAGACTTGCCGGGTGTGCGTTACCACATGGTTCGCGGCTCGCTGGATACCCAGGGCGTCAAGGATCGTAAGCAAGCTCGCTCGAAGTACGGTGCGAAGCGCGCTAAGGCCAAGTAAATTCTTGCTGGTCGAGTTGTACGTGATTCATACAGGTTGCCCTTAACGGGGCGTTCAAGCGGTGGTGCCGGAAGTGCCGGCGCTGTCGAGTAAGTGGTCACCCGGCCAAGCTGGTTAGTCAGAGCAATGCGCAGGACAGTGCGTACGCAAATGCGCGTTTAGATGGATCGGGTTTGTTGGTGACCGCGGGGCTTGTGCGAGAAAAGCACGGCTCCAACTGAAAAATCAAAGGAAGAAACATGCCGCGTCGTCGCGAAGTCCCCAAACGGGACATTTTGCCGGATCCGAAATTCGGCAACGTAGATGTAGCCAAGTTCATGAACGTGATCATGCTGTCGGGCAAGAAGTCGGTTGCCGAGCGTATCGTTTATGGTGCTTTTGAACAGATCCAGACCAAGGGTGGCAAGGACCCGCTGGAAGTGTTCACGGGTGCGCTCAACAACGTGAAGCCGGTGGTCGAAGTGAAGAGCCGTCGCGTTGGTGGTGCGAACTATCAAGTTCCAGTCGAAGTGCGTCCGTCGCGTCGTATGGCATTGGCGATGCGTTGGTTGCGCGAAGCTGCGAAGAAGCGCAGCGAGAAGTCGATGGCCCTGCGTCTCGCAGGTGAGCTTTCGGAAGCCGCGGAAGGCCGCGGCGGCGCGATGAAGAAGCGCGACGAAGTTCACCGGATGGCAGAAGCCAATAAGGCGTTCTCGCACTTCCGCTTCTAAGGCTGTTTTTAGGCCTCCCGACCTGGGACGAACGGAAAAACCTCCGGGCGGGTGCGCTTACAAAGCGCCTCGCCCGTTTGTGTTAGGGCGCAACCGGCATGTGTCGGTCGCGTCGACCCAATTAAGGATTCAAAGTGGCTCGCAAGACACCTATCGAGCGCTACCGTAATATCGGTATTAGCGCTCACATCGACGCCGGCAAAACGACGACGACCGAGCGCATCCTGTTTTACACGGGCGTGAACCACAAAATCGGTGAAGTTCACGATGGCGCAGCAACGATGGACTGGATGGAGCAGGAGCAGGAGCGCGGCATCACCATCACGTCGGCAGCAACGACGGCCTTCTGGAAAGGCATGGCTGGCGACCGCCCCGAGCACCGCATCAACATCATCGACACCCCGGGACACGTCGACTTCACTATTGAAGTTGAACGTTCCATGCGTGTGCTCGACGGTGCGTGCATGGTTTATTGCGCTGTGGGCGGCGTTCAGCCCCAGTCGGAAACCGTATGGCGCCAGGCCAACAAGTACAAGGTTCCCCGTCTCGCGTTCATCAACAAGATGGACCGTACCGGCGCGAACTTCTTCAAGGTCTATGACCAGCTCAAGCTGCGTCTGAAGGCGAACCCCGTTCCGATCGTGGTGCCAATTGGCGCAGAAGACACGTTCACGGGCGTGGTCGACCTGATCAAGATGAAGGCGATCATTTGGGACGAAGCGTCCCAAGGCACCAAGTTCTCGTACGAAGAAATCCCGGCTGCGTTGAAGGATACGTGCGACGAATGGCGTGAAAAGATGGTTGAAGCCGCGGCTGAAGCCAACGAAGAAATGATGAACAAGTACCTCGAAACGGGCGAATTGTCCGAAGAGGAAATCTTGAAGGGTCTTCGCGATCGTACGATTGCTTGCGAAATCCAGCCAATGTTGTGCGGCACCGCGTTCAAGAACAAGGGCGTGCAGCGCATGTTGGACGCTGTGCTCGACTTCCTGCCGTCGCCGGTCGATATTCCGCCGGTTCTGGGCGAACTCGAAGACGGCGAGCGCGCTGAACGTCGCGCCGCTGACGACGAGAAGTTCTCGGCACTCGCGTTCAAGATCATGACCGACCCGTTCGTCGGCCAGTTGATCTTCTTCCGCGTGTATTCGGGTATGACGAAGTCGGGCGACACGCTGCTGAATGCGACCAAGGACAAGAAGGAACGTCTCGGCCGTATTCTGCTGATGCACGCAAACCAGCGCGAAGAAATCAAGGAAGTGCACGCGGGCGACATCGCCGCTGCGGTTGGCTTGAAAGACGCAACCACTGGCGACACGCTGTGCGATCCGGCACATCCGATCGTTCTGGAACGCATGGTTTTCCCGGAACCGGTGATTTCGCAGGCCGTGGAACCGAAGACCAAGCCTGACCAGGAAAAGATGGGCCTCGCGCTCAACCGTCTGGCGCAGGAAGATCCGTCGTTCCGCGTTCAGACCGACGAAGAGTCGGGCCAGACCATCATTTCGGGTATGGGCGAGCTGCACCTGGAAATTCTGGTTGACCGTATGCGCCGCGAATTCGGCGTTGAAGCAACCGTCGGCAAGCCGCAAGTTGCGTATCGCGAAACGATCCGCGGCAAGGCAGAAGACGTCGATGGCAAGTTCGTCAAGCAGTCGGGCGGTCGCGGTCAGTACGGCCACGCTGTCATTACGCTTGAGCCGAATGAGCAGGGCAAGGGCTACGAGTTCCTGGACGAGATCAAGGGCGGTGTGATTCCGCGCGAGTACATCCCGGCTGTGGACAAGGGCATTCAGGAAACGCTGAAGGCAGGCGTGCTGGCTGGCTTCCCGGTGGTCGACGTGAAGGTTCACCTGACCTTCGGTTCGTACCACGACGTTGACTCGAACGAAAATGCGTTCCGCATGGCAGGTTCGATGGCGTTCAAGGAAGCAATGCGCCGTGCGAACCCGGTCATCCTTGAACCGATGATGGCTGTGGAAGTCGAAACGCCGGAAGACTACATGGGCAACGTGATGGGCGACTTGTCGAGCCGTCGCGGTATCGTGCAGGGTATGGAAGACATGATTGGCGGGGGCAAGATCGTGCGCGCTGAAGTCCCGCTGTCGGAAATGTTCGGCTACTCGACGTCGCTGCGTTCGGCGACGCAAGGTCGCGCTACGTACACGATGGAATTCAAGCACTATTCTGAAGCTCCGCGTAACGTCTCCGAAGCGATCATCAACGCAAAATCCAAGTAATTCGGTAAGCCAAAAGTCTTTAACCGATCAACATATTTGAAAGAAGGTAATCATGGCAAAAGGTAAATTCGAACGGACCAAGCCGCACGTCAACGTAGGCACGATTGGTCACGTCGACCATGGCAAGACCACGCTGACGGCAGCCATCGCGACGGTGTTGTCGAAGAAGTTCGGCGGCGAAGCGAAGGCGTATGACCAGATCGATGCGGCGCCGGAAGAAAAGGCGCGTGGCATTACGATCAACACGGCCCACGTCGAGTACGAAACGGCAGCGCGTCACTACGCGCACGTTGACTGCCCGGGACACGCCGACTATGTGAAGAACATGATTACGGGTGCAGCGCAGATGGACGGCGCGATCCTGGTGTGTTCGGCCGCTGACGGCCCGATGCCGCAAACGCGTGAGCACATCCTGTTGGCTCGCCAGGTTGGCGTGCCGTACATCATCGTGTTCCTGAACAAGTGCGACATGGTGGACGACGCCGAGTTGCTGGAACTGGTTGAAATGGAAGTGCGTGAGCTTCTGGTGAAGTATGACTTCCCGGGCGACGAAACGCCGATCATCAAGGGTTCGGCCAAGCTGGCGCTGGAAGGCGACACGGGCGAGCTGGGCGAAGTGGCGATCATGAGCCTGGCCGACGCACTGGACACGTACATCCCGACGCCGGAGCGCGCAATCGACGGTTCGTTCCTGATGCCGGTGGAAGACGTGTTCTCGATCTCGGGTCGCGGCACGGTGGTGACGGGTCGTATCGAGCGCGGTGTGGTGAAGGTTGGCGAAGAAATCGAAATCATCGGCATCAAGCCGACGGTGAAGACGACGTGCACGGGCGTGGAAATGTTCCGCAAGCTGCTGGACCAAGGTCAAGCGGGCGACAACGTGGGTATTTTGCTGCGCGGCACGAAGCGTGAAGACGTGGAGCGTGGTCAAGTGTTGGCCAAGCCGGGTTCGATCACGCCGCACACGCACTTCACGGCTGAAGTGTATGTGTTGAGCAAGGACGAAGGCGGCCGTCACACACCGTTCTTCAACAACTATCGCCCGCAGTTCTACTTCCGTACGACGGACGTAACGGGTTCGATCGAGTTGCCGAAGGACAAGGAAATGGTCATGCCGGGCGACAACGTGTCGATCACGGTGAAGCTGATCGCTCCGATCGCGATGGAAGAAGGTCTGCGCTTCGCTATCCGTGAAGGCGGTCGTACCGTCGGCGCTGGTGTCGTGGCCAAGGTTCTGGCGTAAAATCCTGAGCTTGCTTCAAGAAAGCTGTAGTTCGTAGTCGTGCCCGGCGCCGGGCGCACGTACCTTACGCGTGCCCGGCTCCATGCTCTTTTACCAAATCGACGGTGCAACACCGTCTCGTTCTTTTCAAGGAATTGTCATGGCAAACCAGAAAATCCGCATTCGCCTGAAGGCTTTCGACTATCGTCTGATCGATCAATCGGCTGCTGAAATCGTCGATACGGCGAAGCGGACTGGCGCAATCGTACGTGGTCCGGTGCCGTTGCCGACCCGTATCCAACGTTTTGACATCCTGCGTTCGCCGCACGTCAACAAGACGTCGCGCGATCAGCTCGAAATCCGCACCCACCAACGCCTGATGGACATCGTCGATCCGACGGACAAGACCGTCGACGCGTTGATGAAGCTCGACCTGCCGGCTGGCGTCGACGTGGAAATCAAGTTGCAATAAGTTTCACCCGGCGTTGCTCTCGCGAGGAGCGGTGCTAAGTCTTTGATTGCTTGCGGAAAACGAAAAGCCTTGTTATACTCCAAGGCTTTTCGCGCATTTGCGCAAAAAAGTCGGTGTGATTCTTATGGATCAACCGGCATTTTGTAAATCAGCCCCGACCAATCGCAGTTGGGAATGGAGAAAACGATGAGCCTTGGACTCGTAGGTCGCAAGGTTGGCATGACCCGTATCTTTACGCCTGAAGGGGATTCGATTCCCGTCACCGTATTGGACGTGTCGGACAACCGAGTGACGCAGATCAAGTCTGTAGAAACGGATGGATACATCGCCGTTCAAGTTGCATTCGGCACTCGCCGCGCATCGCGCGTGACGAAGCCGCTGGCAGGTCACCTTGCCAAAGCCGGCGTACAAGCTGGTGAAGTTCTCAAAGAATTCCAAATCGATTCCGCTAAGGCTGCCGAGCTGTCGAACGGTACTGTGATCGGTACGGACATCTTCGAAGTGGGCCAGAAAGTCGACGTGCAAGGCGTGTCGATCGGTAAGGGCTACGCCGGTACCATCAAGCGCCACAACTTTGCATCGGGTCGCGCATCGCACGGTAACTCGCGTTCGCACAACGTCCCTGGTTCGATCGGTATGGCGCAGGATCCGGGTCGTGTTTTCCCGGGTAAGCGCATGACGGGTCACATGGGCGACGAAACGGTTACGGTGCAAAACCTCGTGATCGCTCGTATCGACACCGACCGTCATCTGTTGCTGGTCCGCGGTGCTGTTCCTGGCGCCAAGGGCGGTAAGGTCTTCGTGACGCCGGCTGTCAAGGCTCGCGCTGTGAAAGGAGCGAAATAATGGAACTTAAGCTCCTGAGCGCCAATGGTCAGGAAGGCACGGGTGTTAACGCATCGGACGTCGTGTTCGGTCGCGATTACAACGAAGCCCTGATCCATCAGGTCGTCACGGCCTATCAAGCCAACGCACGTAGCGGTAACCGCGCGCAGAAGGATCGTGAGCAAGTCAAGCACACGACCAAGAAGCCGTGGCGTCAAAAGGGTACGGGCCGCGCTCGTGCCGGTATGTCGTCGAGCCCGTTGTGGCGCGGCGGTGGCCGTATCTTCCCGAATTCGCCGGAAGAAAACTTTTCGCACAAGGTCAACAAGAAGATGCATCGCGCAGGTCTCTGCTCGATCTATTCGCAGCTGGCTCGTGAAGGTCGCATCGTGGTCGTCGACGAGATGACCCTTGAAGCGCCGAAGACCAAGCTGTTGGCCGAAAAATTCAAGGCAATGGGTCTGGAGTCTGTCCTGGTCATTACTGACACGGTCGACGAAAACCTGTACCTCGCGTCGCGCAACCTGGCCCACGTGGCCGTTGTCGAGCCGCGTTACGCCGACCCGCTCTCGTTGATCTACTTCAAGAAGATCGTGATTACGAAGGCTGCGGTCGCCCAGATCGAGGAGTTGCTGTCATGAGCGAGATTCGCAAGAACGATCATCGTTTGATGCAGGTCCTGCTCGCGCCGGTGATCTCCGAAAAGGCGACGCTGGTGGCCGACAAGAACGAGCAAGTTGTGTTCGAAGTCGCGCCCGATGCCACGAAGCAGGAAGTCAAGGCTGCTGTCGAGCTGCTGTTCAAGGTAGAAGTCAATTCCGTCAACGTGCTCGTCACGAAGGGTAAAGCCAAGCGCTTTGGCCGCTTCATGGGCAAGCGCAAGGACGTGAAGAAGGCGTATGTCTGCCTGAAGCCCGGCCAGGAAATCAACTTTGAAGCGGAGGCCAAGTAATCATGGCAATCGTAAAAGTTAAGCCGACTTCGCCGGGTCGCCGCGCGATGGTCAAGGTGGTCAACAAGGATCTGTACAAGGGCAAGCCGCACGCAGCGCTGCTCGACGCACAGTCCGTGACCGCCGGCCGGAACAACTCCGGTCGCATCACGACACGTCACAAAGGTGGCGGTCACAAGCAACACTACCGTCTGGTCGATTTCCGTCGCAACAAGGACGGCATTCCGGCAAAGATCGAACGTCTTGAGTACGATCCGAACCGTAGCGCGAACATCGCGCTGGTTCTGTACGCAGACGGCGAGCGCAAGTACATCATCGCTCCGAAGGGCGCGACGGTGGGTCAGTCGTTGATGTCGGGTTCGGAAGCGCCGATCCGCTCGGGTAACACCTTGCCGATCCGCAACATTCCGGTCGGTACGACGATTCACTGTGTCGAGATGTTGCCGGGCAAGGGCGCGCAAATGGCGCGTTCGGCTGGTACGTCCGCGATGCTGCTGGCTCGTGAAGGCACGTACGCTCAGGTTCGCCTGCGTTCGGGTGAAATTCGCCGTGTGCACGTTGAGTGCCGCGCGACGATTGGTGAAGTTGGCAACGAAGAGCATAGCCTCCGTCAAATCGGTAAGGCTGGTGCTAACCGCTGGCGCGGTATCCGCCCGACGGTGCGTGGCGTTGCAATGAACCCGGTCGATCACCCGCACGGTGGTGGTGAAGGTAAGACGGCAGCAGGTCGCGATCCGGTCAGCCCGTGGGGAACCCCGGCCAAGGGTTATCGCACCCGCAGCAACAAGCGCACGACGACGATGATCGTTCAGCGCCGTCACAAGCGCTAAGGAGTAAGCAATGGCACGTTCTGTTAAAAAAGGTCCGTTCTGCGACGCTCATTTGCTGAAGAAGGTTGAGGCTGCCGCAGCTGCGCGTGACAAGAAGCCGATCAAGACCTGGTCGCGTCGTTCGACGATCCTCCCGGACTTCATCGGTCTGACGATCGCCGTCCATAACGGCCGTCAACACGTCCCGGTTTATGTTTCGGAAAACATGGTCGGCCACAAACTTGGCGAGTTCGCATTGACCCGTACGTTCAAGGGTCATGCAGCCGACAAGAAGGCCAAGAAATAAGGGGCTATCAAGATGGAAGTAAAAGCTATTCATCGCGGTGCCCGCATCTCGGCGCAGAAAACGCGCCTTGTGGCTGACCAGATCCGTGGTTTGCCGGTCGACAAGGCGCTGAACGTTCTTACGTTCTCGCCGAAGAAGGCGGCGGGTATTGTCAAGAAGGTCGTGCTGTCAGCGATCGCGAATGCGGAACACAACGAAGGCGCCGACATCGACGAGCTCAAAGTAACGAGCATCATGGTCGACAAGGCAGCTTCCCTGAAGCGATTCACCGCGCGCGCAAAAGGCCGTGGTAACCGCATTGAGAAGCAATCCTGTCACATCACTGTGACAGTCGGGAATTAAGGAGCCATACGATGGGACAAAAAATTCATCCGACAGGCTTCCGTCTGGCTGTCAGCCGAAATTGGGCGTCGCGTTGGTACGCGAACAACACCAATTTCGCATCGATGCTGCAGGAAGACATCGGCGTTCGTGAATACCTGAAGAAGAAGCTGAAAAACGCTTCGGTGGGTCGGGTTGTCATCGAGCGTCCGGCGAAGAATGCACGTATCACGATTTACAGCTCGCGTCCGGGTGTAGTGATCGGCAAGAAGGGTGAGGATATCGAACTGTTGAAGACGGAACTGCAACGCCGCATGGGCGTTCCGGTCCACGTCAACATCGAAGAAATCCGCAAGCCGGAAACCGATGCGCAACTGATCGCCGACTCGATCACGCAACAACTCGAGCGTCGGATCATGTTCCGCCGCGCGATGAAGCGTGCGATGCAAAACGCCATGCGTCTGGGTGCCCAAGGCATCAAGATCATGAGCGCCGGCCGGTTGAACGGTATTGAAATCGCTCGTACGGAGTGGTATCGCGAAGGTCGCGTTCCGCTTCACACGCTGCGTGCTGATATCGACTACGCGACCTCGGAAGCGAAGACGACCTACGGCATCATCGGCGTCAAAGTGTGGGTCTACAAGGGCGACACGCTGGGCCGCAACGATGCACCGGTGGTCGAAGAAGTAGCCGAAGACAAGCGTCCTCGCCGCAACGCACGTCCGGGTGGCGATCGCCGTCCGCGTCGTGATGGTGAAGGTGGTGGTCCGGCAAACGCTGGTGCGCGCCGTGGCGCAGGCGCTCCCCGTCGTGCTGGCGGTGCCGGCGGCGACGGGAAGACTGGAGAATAACGATGCTGCAACCGAAACGCAGAAAGTATCGCAAAGAGCAGAAGGGTCGTAACACCGGCAAGGCGACGCGCGGCAACGCAGTGTCGTTCGGTGAATATGGTCTCAAAGCTATCGGTCGCGGCCGTTTGACCGCGCGCCAAATCGAAGCGGCGCGTCGTGCAATGACGCGTCACATTAAACGTGGCGGCCGTATCTGGATCCGCATTTTCCCGGACAAGCCGATCTCGCAAAAGCCGGCTGAAGTACGGATGGGTAACGGTAAAGGTAACCCTGAGTACTACGTCGCAGAGATTCAACCGGGCAAGATGTTGTATGAAATGGACGGTGTTACTGAAGAGTTGGCACGTGAAGCGTTCCGTCTGGCTGCAGCTAAGCTGCCGCTGAAGACGTACTTCGTTTCACGCCAGCTCGGCGCCTAAGGAGCAATGATGAAGGCTTCCGAACTTCACCAGAAAGACCAGGCTGGGCTCAATCAAGAGCTGACGGACCTGCTGAAGGCGCAATTCGGCCTGCGCATGCAACTCGCGACCCAGCAATTGACCAACAACAGTCAATTGAAGAAGGTTCGTCGCGACATCGCTCGTGTGCGGACCGTCCTGACTGAGAAGGCGAACCAGAAATGAACGATAGCGTAAAAACCTCGCTCAAGCGGACGCTGGTCGGCAAGGTCGTCAGCAACAAGATGGAAAAGACGGTCACCGTGCTGGTCGAGCATCGCGTAAAGCACCCGATCTACGGCAAGTATGTCGTACGGTCGAAGAAGTACCACGCTCACGACGACGCGAACACGTATAACGAAGGCGATCTCGTCGAGATCCAGGAAACACGTCCGATTTCCAAGACGAAAGCCTGGGTTGTGTCGAAGTTGCTTGAGACGGCTCGCGTAATCTAAGCGTCAAAAAGCATCAAAAAGCGGTAAAAGAAGTATCGCAGTAACTTTCGCTTGCCAGACCGAAATTATGCGTTATAATTTCGGTCTTCCCTCTTTGTGGGAGCCCCATCGCGGGCGAAGTTGGTGGGGGAAGCCAGCGCAGGCGCCAAGCTTGTGCTGACAGATTCACCGGATTGCGATGGCGGGTTTCGTCTGCCCTCGCTGCCTGTTCTAACCCAAGCAGCCACCAGGCTGACGGGACCAAGACTGACCGGTTAAGCCATGGTGGCGTAACTGGATTAAGTTGGGAAAGATAAACCATGATTCAGACCGAAACTCGGCTTGAAGTTGCCGACAACACGGGTGCACGTGAAGTGATGTGCATCAAGGTGCTCGGCGGCTCGAAGCGTCGTTACGCTAGCATTGGCGACATCATTAAGGTGACCGTCAAGGAAGCAACGCCGCGCGGACGCGTGAAGAAGGGCGAAATCTACAACGCCGTGGTCGTTCGTACGGCCAAGGGCGTGCGCCGCCAGGACGGCTCGCTGATCAAGTTCGACGGTAATGCCGCCGTACTTTTGAATGCCAAGCTCGAGCCTATCGGTACGCGTATTTTCGGACCGGTTACGCGTGAATTGCGTAGTGAACGATTTATGAAGATCGTTTCGCTCGCGCCGGAAGTGCTGTAAGGAGTCGCGATGAACAAGATTCGCAAAGGTGACGAGGTTCTCGTCATCACTGGCAAAGACAAAGGCAAGCGCGGTATCGTGCTGTCCGTTGGCGAAGATCGTGTGACGGTCGAGGGCATCAACCTCGTCAAGAAACACGTCAAGCCGAACCCGATGAAGGGTACGACGGGTGGCGTAGAAGCCAAGACGATGCCCTTGCATATTTCGAACGTCGCATTGGTCGACGCGAATGGCAAGGCGTCGCGTGTGGGCATCAAGGTCGAGAACGACAAGAAGGTACGCTTCTTGAAGTCGACCGGTGCCACGCTTAGCGTCTGACGCGGAGTAATAAATGGCACGTCTGCATGAGTTTTATAAAGAGAAAGTTGTACCCGGCCTCGTTGAGAAGTTCGGCTACAAGTCCGTAATGGAAGTGCCGCGCATCACCAAAATCACCCTGAACATGGGTCTTGGTGAAGCCGTCGCCGACAAGAAGATCATCGAAAACGCCGTTGGCGACCTGACGAAGATTGCCGGCCAAAAGCCGGTTATCACGAAGGCACGCAAGGCTATCGCTGGCTTCAAGATTCGTCAGGGCTACCCGATCGGCGCGATGGTTACGCTGCGCGGCCAGGCCATGTACGAATTTCTCGATCGTTTCGTGACGGTTGCGCTCCCCCGGGTTCGTGACTTCCGCGGTGTATCGGGTCGTGCGTTCGACGGTCGCGGCAACTACAACATCGGTGTGAAAGAGCAGATCATTTTCCCCGAGATCGATTACGACAAGATCGACGCGCTTCGTGGGCTGAACATCAGCATCACGACGACCGCGAAGACTGACGATGAAGCAAAGGCACTGCTCGCCAGCTTCAAGTTCCCGTTCAGAAACTGAGGTTACCGTGGCTAAACTGGCACTGATCGAACGTGAAAAGAAGCGTGCTCGCCTGGCTGCAAAGTACGCTCCCAAGCGTACGGCGCTGAAGGCGGTCATTGATGACGCGAGCAAGTCGGACGAAGAGCGTTACGCCGCTCGTCTCGAACTGCAACAACTGCCCCGCAACTCGAACCCCACTCGCAAGCGTAACCGCTGCGCGATCACGGGTCGTCCGCGTGGCACGTTCCGCAAATTCGGATTGGCACGCAGCAAGATTCGCGAAATCGCTTTCCGCGGCGAAATCCCTGGCCTGACCAAGGCGAGCTGGTAATAGGAGATATCTAAATGAGTATGAGTGATCCTATCGCCGATATGCTGACTCGCATCCGCAATGCGCAGATGGTTGAGAAAGTGTCGGTGACAATGCCCTCGTCAAAAGTCAAGGTTGCGATTGCGCAGGTTTTGAAGGACGAAGGTTATATCGACGATTTCGCAGTGAAGTCTGAAGGTGCGAAGTCGGAATTGAATATCGCGTTGAAGTACTACGCTGGCCGTCCGGTTATTGAGCGCATTGAACGCGTTTCGAAGCCAGGTCTGCGTGTGTATCGCGGTCGTAACGACATTCCGGTTGTGATGAACGGTCTTGGCGTTGCAATCGTGTCGACGCCCCAGGGTGTGATGACCGACCGCAAGGCGCGCCAGACCGGCGTCGGCGGCGAAGTCCTCTGCTACGTCGCTTAAGCCGAAAAGGAGAAGAAACATGTCTCGAGTAGGTAAAAGCCCGATTACGCTGCCGCAAGGCGCGGAAGTGGCCTTTAGCGGCGAAGTAATCACCGTCAAGGGCCCGCTGGGTACGATTACACAAGCGGCCAACCCGCTTGTTACGGTAGCAAACGACAACGGCACGCTCAACTTCGCCCCGGCTGATGAAAGCCGTGAAGCGAATGCGATGTCGGGCACGATGCGCGCCCTCGTGGCGAACATGGTGAATGGCGTTACGAAGGGTTTCGAGCGCAAGCTGACGCTGGTTGGCGTTGGTTATCGCGCGCAGGCGCAGGGCGACAAGCTGAATCTGTCGCTGGGTTTCTCGCACCCCGTGGTGCACGCGATGCCGGAAGGCGTCAAAGTTGAAACCCCGACGCAAACCGAAATCGTGATCAAGGGGATCGACAAGCAGAAAGTTGGCCAGGTCGCTGCGGAAGTTCGCGGTTACCGTCCGCCGGAGCCCTACAAGGGCAAGGGCGTGCGCTACTTCGGCGAAGTCGTCATCCTCAAAGAAACGAAGAAGAAGTAAGGGTGCGCAATCATGGATAAGACTCAATCTCGCCTGCGCCGCGCTAAACAGACGCGCGTCAAGATCGCTGAGCTGCAGGTCGCACGTCTGGCTGTGCATCGCACGAACACGCATATCTATGCACAAGTGTTCTCGGCATGCGGCACCAAGGTGCTGGCAAGCGCGTCGACGCTCGAAGCTGAAGTGCGTGCCGAACTGGCCGACAAGTCGGGCAAGGGCGGCAACGTCAACGCTGCGATCGCTGTCGGTAAGCGTATTGCTGAAAAAGCCAAGGCAGCCGGCGTCGAATCCGTCGCCTTCGACCGTTCAGGTTTCCGTTACCACGGCCGCGTGAAAGCGCTGGCTGATGCGGCACGCGAAGCCGGACTCAAGTTCTAAGGGAAGAATTCGTCATGGCAAAGATGCAAGCGAATGTGAAGGCTGAAGAACGCGACGACGGCCTCCGTGAAAAAATGATCGCGGTCAATCGCGTGACCAAGGTGGTGAAGGGCGGCCGGATTCTCGGTTTTGCCGCACTGACCGTGGTTGGCGATGGCGACGGCCGCATCGGCATGGGCAAGGGCAAAGCGAAGGAAGTTCCGGTTGCTGTTCAAAAGGCAATGGAACAAGCACGCCGCAACATGTTCAAGGTGCCGTTGAAGAACGGTACGCTGCAACACGAAGTGCATGGTAAGCACGGCGCATCCGCAGTCCTCCTGGCTCCGGCCAAGGACGGTACGGGTGTTATCGCCGGCGGCCCGATGCGCGCAGTGTTCGACGTGATGGGCGTTCAAAACGTTGTGGCGAAGAGCCACGGTTCGACGAATCCGTACAACCTCGTTCGTGCAACGCTCGACGGTCTGCGCAAGCAGTCCACGCCGGGTGACATCGCGGCGAAGCGCGGCAAGTCCGTCGAAGATATTTTGGGCTAAGCCAGGTGGTCACCATGTCTGAAAAAACTGTCAAGGTTCAGCTCGTGAAGAGCCTGATTGGGACCCGTGAAACGCATCGTGCAACGGTGCGTGGTCTGGGCCTGCGCCGACTCAACTCGGTTAGCGAACTGCAGGACACGCCGGCAGTGCGCGGGATGATCAACAAGGTCTCGTACCTTGTCAAAGTCCTCAGCTAAGCGGCTGACCAAGGATCTAGGAGTTGAATATGGATTTGAATAACCTTAAGCCGGCAGAAGGCGCGAAGCACGCAAAGCGTCGCGTTGGCCGCGGTATCGGTTCCGGCCTGGGCAAGACTGCAGGTCGCGGTCACAAGGGTCAGAAATCGCGTTCGGGCGGCTTCCATAAAGTCGGCTTCGAAGGCGGTCAGATGCCTTTGCAACGTCGTCTGCCGAAGCGTGGCTTTAGCTCGCTGACGCATGAGTTCATCGGTGAAGTGCGCTTGTCGGATCTCGAGAAGCTGCCGGTCGACGAAATCGATTTGTTGGCTTTGAAACAAGCCGGTCTGGTCGGCGTGCTCATCACGAGCGCACGGATCATCAAGACGGGCGAACTGACGCGCAAGATCACGGTCAAGGGCCTCGTCGCTACGAAGGGTGCCCGTGCTGCGATTGAAGCCGCCGGCGGCTCGTTCGCTGAGTAACGAGCGCGTGTTGTCGTTGTTAGCGAAAGCATCGGAGAAGGTTCTTGGCTAATAGCCCGAGTCTCGCAAAATCCGGTCGAAGCGCTGCGAAGTTCGGCGATCTGCGTCGGCGTGCAATGTTCTTGCTGCTGGCGTTGATCGTCTACCGAATCGGTGCGCATATTCCGGTGCCGGGTATCGACCCGGATCAGCTGGCGAAGCTTTTCCAGAGCCAGTCAGGCGGCATTCTTGGCATGTTCAACATGTTCTCGGGTGGCGCACTGTCAAGGTTCACGATCTTCGCGCTTGGGATCATGCCGTACATCTCGGCGTCGATCATCATGCAGTTGCTGTCGATCGTTTCGCCGCAAATGGAAGCGCTGAAGAAAGAAGGGCAGGCGGGGCAGCGGAAGATTACGCAGTACACGCGTTACTTCACGGTTGTTCTGGCTACGTTTCAAGCTTTCGGTATTGCGGTAGCGCTGGAAAATCAGGCTGGGCTCGTTATCGACCCAGGCATGGTGTTCCGGTTGACGACAGTCGTGACGCTGGTGACCGGCACGATGTTCCTGATGTGGCTGGGTGAGCAGATCACGGAGCGCGGGCTGGGTAACGGCATCTCGATCATCATTTTCGGCGGTATTGCGGCGGGTTTCCCGAACGCAATCGGTGGTCTCTTCGAACTGGTTCGCACCGGCTCCATGAGCATCATTTCGGCGATTATTGTTGTCTTGCTGATTGCGGCGGTCACGTTCGTGGTGGTGTTCATCGAACGCGGTCAGCGCAAGATCCTGGTGAACTACGCCAAGCGTCAGGTCGGAAACAAGATTTACGGCGGTCAGTCTTCGCATTTGCCGCTGAAGTTGAATATGTCGGGTGTGATTCCGCCGATCTTCGCGTCGTCGATCATCCTGTTCCCGGCAACTATCCTGAACTGGTTTAGTTCGGGTACGCGGACCGGCTGGTTTGCAAACACGCTGCACGGTGTTGCCGAGGCTCTGAAGCCTGGTCAACCGGTCTATGTGTTGTTGTACGCAATGGCGATCGTTTTCTTCTGCTTCTTCTACACCGCGTTGGTGTTCAACAGCAGGGAGACGGCCGACAACTTGAAGAAAAGCGGTGCCTTCGTTCCCGGGATTCGTCCTGGTGACCAGACGGCTCGGTACATTGATCGGATCCTCACGCGTTTGACGCTGGCCGGTGCGATCTACATCGTGTTCGTTTGCTTGCTGCCGGAATTTCTGGTGCTGCGTTGGAACGTACCGTTTTATTTCGGTGGTACGTCGCTGCTGATCATTGTCGTGGTCACGATGGATTTCATGGCGCAGGTTCAGTCCTACGTTATGTCGCAACAGTATGAATCGCTGCTCAAGAAGGCGAACTTCAAAGGCAGCAACGTCCCGATGCGCTAATCAGGGAAGAACGCAGATGAATCTTTGTCTGCATTCTTCCGGGCGACAAGGTAACGGTTGAATGACGCCTTACGGTCTGTCTCGTGCACGGGTCGTGTTCCGGGCGAAGTGATTTGAAAAAAGGGTAATATCATGAAAGTGATGGCATCGGTTAAGCGCATTTGCCGCAATTGCAAGATCATCAAGCGCAAGGGCGTTGTGCGCGTGATTTGCAGCTCTGATCCGCGCCACAAACAGCGTCAAGGCTGAACGCCGCGCTTTTGCTTGCGCTTTTTGTTTGAGGAAAAACAATGGCTCGTATCGCAGGGGTTAACATCCCGAATCACCAGCATACTGAAATCGGCCTCACGGCAATTTTCGGTGTAGGTCGCACGCGCGCTCGCGACATTTGCGTGGCGTCTGGTGTGGAATTTTCGAAGAAGGTCAAAGACCTCACTGACGCAGACCTCGAAAAGCTGCGAGAAGAAGTGGGTAAGTTCATCGTCGAAGGCGACCTGCGTCGTGAAGTGACGATGAACATCAAGCGCCTGATGGACTTGGGCTGCTACCGTGGCGTGCGCCATCGCAAGGGCTTGCCCATGCGTGGTCAGCGCACACGTACGAATGCCCGTACCCGTAAGGGTCCGCGTCGTGCAGCGCAATCGCTGAAGAAGTAAGCGGAATTGATAGTTACAGGAAAACGTAATGGCTAAGGCTTCGAACAACTCCGCGGCGCAACGCGTTCGCAAGAAGGTAAAGAAGAACGTCGCCGAGGGCGTAGTTCACGTTCACGCGTCGTTCAACAACACCATCATCACGATCACCGATCGCCAAGGCAATGCACTCGCCTGGGCAACATCGGGTGGCCAGGGCTTCAAGGGTTCGCGTAAATCGACTCCCTTTGCTGCTCAGGTCGCAGCTGAATCGGCTGGTCGCGTGGCGATGGAATACGGCGTGAAGAACCTCGAAGTGCGGATCAAGGGCCCCGGTCCTGGCCGTGAATCGGCGGTGCGTGCGCTGCATGGTCTTGGCATCAAGATCACCGCAATCTCCGACGTGACACCGGTTCCGCATAACGGTTGCCGTCCGCCGAAGCGTCGTCGTATCTAAGACGTCGCGTAACGCCTTGACCTGTTGACGCTCGCGCGTCGACAGGTTGCTTGCGTTATGGAATCAGCGTTAAGAATACTGACTAAGCCCACCGTTCGATCCATCGAGTTCGAACTAGCGCGAATGATTTTCGCGTGATCAATTATTAAGGATGCAAAGTGGCACGTTATACCGGTCCTAAAGCAAAGCTGTCCCGCCGTGAAGGTACTGATCTTTTCCTGAAGAGCGCACGTCGCTCCCTCGCTGACAAGTGCAAGCTCGATAGCAAGCCGGGTCAGCATGGCCGCACGTCTGGCGCTCGTACGTCGGACTACGGCACGCAATTGCGCGAAAAGCAAAAAGTGAAGCGTATTTACGGCGTGCTCGAACGTCAGTTCCGCCGTTACTTCGCTGAAGCTGATCGCCGCAAGGGCCCGACGGGCGAAAACCTGCTGCAATTGCTCGAGTCGCGTCTCGACAACGTCGTGTATCGCATGGGCTTCGGCTCGACGCGCGCTGAAGCGCGTCAGCTAGTCGGTCACAAGTCGATCACGGTGAACGGCGTTGTGAACAACATCCCGTCGATGCAAGTCAAGGCTGGTGATGTGGTTGCTGTTCGCGAACAGTCGAAGAAGCAAGTGCGGATTCTGGAAGCGCTGAATCTGGCAGAACAAGGCGGAATGCCGAGCTGGGTTGCGGTCGATGCCAAGAAGTTCGAAGGCACGTTCAAGTCGATGCCGGAACGCAGCGATATCGCTGGCGACATCAACGAAAGCCTGATCGTCGAATTGTATTCGCGGTAAGTCGGATTAACGGCCGGGGAGCCCTGATTGCCGAAGGCAAGGGGCTACCTCGGCTGTTTATTTTCGGGTTGTCACCGGTCAGCCTTATCGGCGTAACGAGCCGAGGGTATTGAAAAGGAAAACCTATGCAAACCAGTTTGTTGAAGCCCAAGATTATTGCAGTTGAATCGCTTGGCGACAGTCACGCGAAAGTGGTCATGGAGCCGTTCGAACGCGGTTATGGGCACACCTTGGGTAACGCGCTTCGGCGTGTGCTGTTGTCGTCGATGATTGGTTACGCACCGACCGAAGTGACGATTGCCGGCGTCGTGCATGAATATTCTACGCTCGACGGCGTGCAAGAAGATGTGGTCAACCTGCTGTTGAATTTGAAGGGCGTCGTTTTCAAGCTGCATAACCGCGACGAAGTCACGGTCACGCTGCGCAAGGAAGGCGAAGGCGTTGTTACGGCCGGCGATATCGAACTCGCTCACGATTGCGAAGTCATCAATCCGGATCACGTGATTGCGCATCTGTCGAAGGGCGGCAAGCTCGACGTTCAGATCAAGATTGAAAAGGGCCGCGGTTATGTGCCGGGCAACGTGCGTCGTTATGGCGAAGATTCGGCGAAGATCATTGGCCGTATCGTGCTGGACGCGTCGTTCTCGCCGGTTCTGCGCGTGAGCTACGCCGTTGAAAGCGCTCGCGTTGAGCAGCGTACCGACCTCGACAAGCTCGTGATGAACATTGAAACCAACGGCGTGATTTCGCCCGAGGAAGCAATTCGTCAATCGGCTCGTATCCTGGTCGACCAGTTGTCGGTATTCGCCGCACTGGAAGGCACGGAAGCAGCGGCAGAAGCACCGTCGCGCGCGCCGCAGATCGATCCGATCCTGTTGCGTCCGGTGGACGATCTCGAACTGACGGTTCGTTCCGCGAACTGCCTGAAGGCCGAGAACATCTATTACATCGGTGATTTGATCCAGCGCACGGAAAACGAATTGCTCAAGACGCCTAACCTCGGTCGCAAGTCGCTGAACGAGATCAAGGAAGTCCTGGCTTCGCGTGGTCTGACGTTGGGCATGAAGCTCGAGAACTGGCCGCCGGCTGGTCTCGACAAGTAAGTTTCAAGCAGTACGCTTGACTGGCAAAGATGCGGATTTTCCTTTAAAATCCGCATCTTGCTTTTTCTACGACCGGCCCGTGCGCTCAAAAGAGACGCAATAGAAGAGCTGGATCTAAACTTGGTTAATTAGGAAATTCAAAATGCGCCATAAACATGGTTTGCGGAAACTGAACCGCACGAGCAGCCACCGCCTGGCTATGCTCCGTAATATGTCGAACTCGCTGATCGCGCACGAAGTCATCAAGACCACGCTGCCGAAAGCCAAAGAACTCCGTAAAGTCGTTGAGCCGCTGATCACGCTCGGCAAGAAGCCGTCGCTGGCAAATCGCCGTCTGGCGTTCAACCGCCTGCGCGATCGTGACTCCGTCGCGAAGCTGTTTGAAGTGCTCGGTCCGCGCTTTGAAAAGCGCCCGGGTGGATATCTGAGCATCCTGAAGTTCGGCTTCCGCCAAGGCGACAATGCGCCGATGGCTCTGGTCATGCTGATGGATCGTCCGGAACTCGCTGACGGCGACGACGTGCAAGAAGCTGAATAAGCTAGCACGCTGTTGATCGAAGAAAGGCCAAGCTTTGCTTGGCCTTTTTGCATTGCGCGGCGCGTTTTCCGCTGCTGGTTGCCACGGCTCAGGTCACAAGTCATAGGCCGTTTGGCTGACTGCGGGTTATCGACGTCAAGTGCTAGGATTGCATGCATATCCACCGTATCGGAGCTTTCCGTGAATACGCCCGTTGTGTTGGTTTTAACAACGTTGCCGGATAGCGAAGCAGCGTCAAAGATCGCGCAGCAAGCCATAGACGCGCGGCTTGCCGCGTGTGTGACGGAACTGGGCGCGGTTAAGTCGCGGTATCGGTGGAAGGGTAAGGTAGAGACTGCCGAGGAGATTCAACTCCTGTTCAAGACGAGTCTCGCGCGCGGCGATGAGCTGGCGCGCTTTATCGAAGCGAATCATCCTTATGAAACACCTGAAATTGTCTCGTGGCAGGCCGATGCATCGGCGGCTTATGGGCAATGGATCACCGCGGAAACTCAACGTTCTCTTAATGTTTAAACCCTTTGCCTTCTCTGTGCGCCGGCCGCTCGATGCAGTTCTCATGCTGGTGTCGTGTGTCGTGCTGCTGCTCTGCTCGATCGCGCCAGGTCACGCGGCCGACGATTTTCTCGACCCCGCGGTTGCGTTCAAATTCAGCGCGACGGAGAAGCCGGGCGAGATCGACGTGCGATATAAGGTCGCAGACGGCTATTACATGTACCGCGAGCGTTTTGCGTTTGCCGTGAAAAATGGCAACGCGACGATTGGCGAACCGCAACTGCCTGCGGGTAAGGTTCACTTCGATCAGACGTTTAACAAGGACGTGGAAACGTATCGCGGTGAACTCGTGATTCGGATTCCAGTGAAGGAGGCTTCTGGTCCTTTCGATATCGCGGTCACGTCGCAGGGTTGTGCCGATCAGGGCATCTGCTATCCGCCGATGGAGCGCGTCTACCACGTCAGTGGCGCAGCGCTGCAAGCCGCTGGTGCCAGTGGTCAAACGCCATCGGCAAGCACGAGTGACGTGCCTTGGTACGACCGCGCGACCAACGCCGATTACGCGCAATCCTTGCTCGAAAGCGGGGGCTTTTTCGCGATCGTCGGCTTGTACTTCGTCGCGGGCATGGTGTTGAGCTTGCTGCCTTGCTCTTATCCGATGATTCCCATTCTTTCGGCGATCATCATTGGTGAAGGCGCGCGCGTGACGCGGTCGCGAGGATTTGGATTGTCGGCGGCTTATGTGTTCGGCATGGCGCTTGTTTATACGGCGCTAGGCGTGCTCGCCGCGATGATCGGGCAGAGTCTCGGCGCCTGGCTCCAGAACCCCTGGGTACTCGGTGCGTTCGGCTTGTTGCTGGCAGTGTTCGCGCTCACGCTGATTGCCGGCGTCGACATCGCATTGCCTGCGCGCTGGCAAAACAGCGTCAACGCGGCGTCGCAGAAGCGATCCGGCGGGAAGGTCGTTGCGGTTGTTGTAATGGGGGCGTTGTCGGCGCTGGTGGTCGGTGCGTGCATGACCGCACCGCTCTTCGCCGTGCTCGCATTCATCGCACACACGGGTAACGCGCTGCTCGGCGGCGCCGCGTTGTTTTCCATGGGCGTCGGGCTCGGCGTGCCGCTGCTGATCATCGGGCTTGGCGCAGGGACGCTGCTGCCGCGCGCAGGGAACTGGATGGACGGCGTGAAGGTGTTCTTCGGCGTCGTGTTGCTCGCGGCGGCACTGTGGATCGTGTGGCCGGTGCTGAGCGCGGCCACGCAAATGGCTTTGGCGGCGTTGTGGCTGCTTATAGCGGCTGCGACGCTGGGGCTCTTTACATCGACTGCTTCGACGCTGTCGATATGGCGCAAGCTGGGTCGTGGATTCGGCGCCGCGCTCGCTATCTGGGGCGCTACGTTGCTCGTTGGGCTTGCCGCGGGCTCCGCCGATCCACTGCGTCCACTCGCCGTATTTACTGCGCGCATGGGTTCCGGAACAGAGGCTAGCGCGCAGCAGCAGTCCGCGCCCGGGGAAACCTTTGCACCGGTAAAATCGTCGGACGAACTGGATCTGGCGCTCAAGGCCGCCGGCCGTCCGGCCATGCTCGATTTCTACGCGGACTGGTGTGTATCGTGCAAGGAGATGGAACATCTCACGTTCAGTGATCCGCGGGTCCGTGCGCGCCTGGCCCAACTCAACCTGCTGCGCGCTGACGTCACAGCGAATAATCCCGATGATCAGGCTTTGCTCAAACGCTTCAAGCTGTTCGGGCCGCCGGGCATCATCTTCTTCGATGCGCAAGGCAACGAGGTGGTGCGGGTCGTTGGTTATGAGTCGGCGGATACGTTCTTGAAGAGTCTCGACAAACTTTCCGCACCGACGACGTGATTTTGATGTGAAGAACTTGGCGTGCGTTTGAGAGTTGGACGCACGTCCCGTTTCAGCGGGATCGGCGACCAAGGCATGGCGCCTCAGAGGCGGAGTTAAAGGGCGCGGATTATGCGATTAGGCGTCGTCTTTCCTGAGTCACCGGAGTACGCGGGATCCTGCCCTTAAACCATCGTTGCAATGTCCGAGCTCCGCCTCCCCAAGCGGCCGCTCGCCCCAACATAATTACCAACCCCCACCGCAGCACCAATTGCTGGGCGCGATCAAGTCCGCAGGATTTGGTAAATCGCGTCGTGATACTTTTGTCCGCACTCAACGTTCGCTCTCACCGAGACGCTCATGAACGATCTGACCTATCAAGCCCGTTACGAAGCGCGACTGAGTCGCGTGCTCGACCATATCTACGATCATCTCGACGAGGCTCTGGATATCGACAGGTTGGCTGAGATTGCGTGTTTGTCGCCGTATCACTGGCATCGGATCTATCAGGCGATGTACGGCGAGACCATCGCTGCGACCGTGCGCAGGTTGCGTCTGCATCGCGCGGGCGGTTACCTGGCGAATGGATCGATGCCGATCACGGAGATTGCCGAACGTTCGGGTTATAGCAGCTTGCAGTCGTTTTCGCGCACGTTCAGGGCCGCGTACGGCATGCCGCCGGCGCAGTACCGCAAGCAGGGCACTCACAGCCGGTTCCGGCCGGCGCTTTCAGGAGACGATCAAATGGTGATGCGTGAAGTGGTGATTCGTGACGTACCGGCGATGAACGTTGTGTCTCTCGACCATCGCGGGCCGTATATGCAGATTGGCAAGGCGTTCGATTCGCTGTTCGGCTGGCTGGCCAGCAGGAATTTGTTGTCGGCCGAGGCTCGGATGATCGGCATCTTCTATGACGATCCAGGCGTTGTGCCTGAAGCGGAGTTGAGATCGAAAGCTGGGGTGGTGTTGCCGGTGGATATCGACGTGGCGGCGCCGGTTGGCGTGACGCCGTTGCGTGGCGGGCAGTATGCGGTTCTCCGTCATAAAGGGCCATATAGCGATATGCACGCGGCCTATCAGTGGCTATATGGCACGTGGCTCGTGCAATCGGGCCGTGAAGCCGCCGATGCGCCTGCATTCGAGGAATATCTGAACAGCCCCAAGGAGACGGCGCCTGCCGACTTGCTGACTGAGATCTGTCTGCCGCTGTTGTGAGCGTATGAGGAAGTGGACGCTCGATTTGGCAACGAGTCGGACGTGCTACTCGACCAACCACTCTGCTGGAGAAGGTCCGCTCCTAGTTGGCCGGACTCCCGTCGGCGTGGCCGGACTCCCGCCGGCGTGGCCGGACTCCCGCCGGCGTGGCCGGACTCCCGCCGGCGTGGCCGGACTCCCGCCGGCGTGGCCGGACTCCTGCCGCCGCGGGTCGATACATCGCCGCTCTGGCCGGGCGTCCGGCAGCGGAGGTCGGACAGAGCGGTGTCGAGGAGCTTGGAGAGCCATCCGTCGTGCGGCCGGCTACCCGAAGGGTTTTCCGCCCTCCGGCCACAGATCCAACGACACCTCGACCCCCGCGGTTAGGCGTCCGCGCTTTAAGCAACAAACCGCCGCCTTAAAAACGCCTCAACCGCACCAATCCCCTTACTTCGCCGCCGCCCGCAAAAGCCGCGCGGCATCCAGCGCGAAATACGTGAGCACGCCATCGGCCCCCGCGCGCTTGAATGCCAGCAGCGACTCCATCACTGCCTTGTCGTGATCGAGCCAGCCGTTTTGCGTGGCGGCCTTGATCATCGCGTACTCGCCGCTGACTTGATACACATAGGTCGGAAAGCGAAACTCCTCCTTCACGCGATACACAATATCGAGATACGGCATGCCCGGCTTGACCATCACCATGTCCGCGCCTTCCTCTATATCCATCCGCACTTCGCGCAGGGCTTCATCGGAATTCGAAGGGTCCATCTGATACGTCATCTTGTTGCTCTTGCCGAGGTTCGCTGCGGAGCCGACCGCATCGCGGAACGGCCCGTAGAACGCCGATGCGTACTTTGCGGCGTACGCCATGATCCGCGTGTGGATATGTCCATCGCTCTCGAGCATTTCGCGAATTGCGCCGATCCGCCCGTCCATCATGTCCGATGGCGCCACGATATCCACGCCCGCTTCCGCCTGTGCACGCGCCTGATCGACGAGAATTTCGCTGGTTTCGTCGTTGATGACGTAGCCCTGTTCGTCGAGCACACCATCCTGGCCGTGACTGGTGTACGGGTCGAGCGCGACATCGGTGAGCACGCCCAGTTCGGGGAAGTGCTTTTTCAACTCACGCACGGCACGCGGAATCAGGCCTTCGGGGTTCGTCGCTTCACGGCCATCCGGTGTTTTCAGCGAGGGTTCAATAGCCGGGAACAGCGAAATGACCGGCACGCCGAGTTCGACGCACTGCTCGGCCACTTTCATCAACAAATCAACTGATGTGCGCTCGACGCCAGGCATGGACGGAACGGCCTGACGCACATTCGATCCCTCGACGATGAAAACGGGATAGATCAGATCGTTTGTGGTCAGCAGGTTTTCGCGCATCAGGCGGCGCGAAAAGTCGTCACGGCGCATACGGCGCGGACGATGATGCGGATAGAAGCTCATGACTTTGCTTGTGGGGGGATGATGGGTAACGCGACAAGGGGAATGGCTGCCAGCTTAACTGCCGCAACCGCTGCAGACATGGGGCACGACCGCCTCCAGAACCTTTTCGAGACAATGGTATATCATACCGATCGAGGTAGGCGCTTGGCGCCGAGCTCCCCGCTTCTCCTCCCTGAGCGGGTGCCTGTGATGATCGAAGGATTCGATCAGGCTGTTTGACCCGCCGTCATGCGGCGGGTTTTTTTATGCCGGGCGATGCCAAGTCAATGCACCTTCTGCGCCAAAAGCCCCGTCTTCAACCGGCATCAGAGTGACTTCACTGCGCTTCGTCTTCCGGAGCGATTTCTTCGGTTGACTTCGGAATCAGCCAGCTTTCGATCTTCTCGTGAGCTTCATCGAGCCCGACACGCTTGAGCGCCGAGAAGAGTTGCAGCGTCAATTCGCCGCGATATCCGGCTGCCGTGTACTCATCGAATGCTTTCTTGGTCGCGCGCAACGTGTTGATGCTTTCCTGCCGCGTCAATTTGTCGCATTTGGTCAATAAAGCGTGGATCGGCTTTCCCGTGGGCGCAAACCAGTCGAGCATGATCTTGTCGAGCTCGGTCAGCGGACGGCGCGAATCCATCATCAGAATCATTCCGACCAACTGCGCGCGGCTCTGCAGATACGTGGACAGCAATTGCTGCCAATGCAACTTGGCGTTACCCGAAACTTCCGCGTACCCGTACCCCGGCAAATCGACCACATGCGCCCTGGGCTGGTCCGCCGGGCCGATTGCGAAGTAGTTGATGTGCTGCGTGCGCCCCGGCGTCTTGCTGGCGAACGCCAGCCGCTTCTGGTTGCACAGCAGGTTGATGGCCGTGGACTTGCCCGCGTTTGACCGGCCCGCGAAAGCGATCTCCGGCTGGGGTGTCGGCGGCAGGTCCTTCAGGTGGTTGACCGTCGTAAAGAAACGGGCTTGGTGAAGCAGAAATGACGACATGGGAAGACCGAAAGTGAAATTCTGTGGAAACTCGAGCTGTAAGGAGCCACTGAATACTGGGCTTGCCCCGACTGGCGTCTTTGCGTTTAGCGAGTTATTGTACAATACGACGGTTGTACGAAGACCAGCCAGGGCACGCAAGACCCAAGCGGGATAAGGAGTGAGACAGGTTTGAAGACAGATTTCAGGACGCGCGCCGGGTGACTTTTTATCCCGTATCGAGTCCTCTGTCGGGTGTCTTGCAGTGCATCGGTAACCGTCGTTTTTTGCAGAACCTCACATTCTCACAAGACGAAAAACAGGGTACGCGAATGAACCGACTGTACAAGACTCTGATGGTCCTGGAAGTAGCAGCAGCATTAGGAGCGGGGTTGGTAGGCTGGACAGTCACAGCGCAAGCGGCAGATGCGGGTGCTCCCGGAGCCCCCGCCAAGCCCGACGTGACAAGGGGCCAGGCCATTGCCACCCAGGTTTGCGCAGCGTGTCACGGAGCAGACGGCAACAGTGCCGGCGGCGCGTTTCCGAAGCTCGCAGGCCAGCACGCCGAGTACATCGTCAAGCAGTTGAAGGATTACAAGACGCAGCCGGGCGCAAAAGAACCGGCGCGCAAGAACGCCATCATGGCGGGCATTGCGGGCGCGTTGAACGATCAGGACATGGTCAACGTGGCTGCGTATTTTGAGACGCAGAAGGCCAAGCCGGGCTACGCACGCGATAAGAACACCGTGCCGGTCGGGCAGAAGATTTATCGCGGCGGCATTGCGGACAGGGCCGTCCCAGCGTGCGCCGCGTGTCATGGTGCAACGGGTATGGGCGTTCCGGTGCAGTATCCGCGCTTGTCGGGACAATGGTCCGATTACACGGCCGCGCAACTCACCGCGTTTGCGCAGGGCACGCGCAACAACAGTGAGCCAATGCACACCATTGCGTTGCGCCTGAATGAAGCGGAAGTGAAGGCAGTTTCAGACTACATTGCAGGCTTGCATTGACACTCGATGAGCGTCGCTAACGGTCTGTAATCGTCCGCACGACCCGCCTGCAGCAAGTGCGGGTCTGCTTTAAGATGCGCGCAGCGTCGCCCGGACGTCATATGCGCGGGTCATAGTCGAACGTGTCATGAAGCCGGTCCGACCAAGGCCGGCGCGCAAAATAAGAAAAAAGGGTGGGACGCCGGTCAAAGACCGCTTGCGTCTCCACCCTTTTTTGCTGTTCAGCCGGAGTTTGAATGAGCGTCACCACGTCGGGATTGCAGTCGAAGTCGAGCCGTAGCAGTGTGCGTCATGCCATCGAAACGATCAGTTCGATGCGCTTCGCCATCTCGCTGCTCGTCATTCTCGCGATAGCCAGCATCATTGGTACGGTTCTGACGCAGGAAGACCCGTACCCGAATTACGTCAATCAGTTCGGTCCGTTCTGGGCCGATATTTTCCGCGGCCTGAGCCTCTACAACGTGTATAGCGCGTGGTGGTTCATGCTGATCCTGATCTTCCTAGTGATTTCGGTGTCGCTGTGCGTGATCCGCAACGGCCCGAAGATGATCGCGGACATGAAGAGCTGGAAGGATCGGGTGCGCGAAGGAAGCCTGCGCGCGTTTCATCACAAGGGTGAGTTTTCGGCGGTGTCGAGCAATCGTGCCGAGACCGCGGCCAATCTGCAGCGGCTCGCCGGCAAGATGGGCTACAAGTTCGTCACGCGCGAAACGGACAGCGGCGCCACGCTGATCGCGGCCAAGCGCGGCGCGCTGACGAAGCTCGGTTATATCTCGGCGCATCTGGCGATCGTGATCATCTGCATTGGCGGTTTGCTGGACAGCAACCTGCCGATCAAGCTGCAGATGTGGCTCTTCAACAAGACGCCGATTGCATCGAATGAAGTGATTAACGACATTGCGCCGAATCACCGGCTGCCGACGTCCAATCTCACGTTCCGCGGTTACGCCTGGGTGCCGGAAGGGCAGCACGTTGCCACGGCCATCCTGAATCAGCAGGACGGTTCACTGATCCAGGACCTGCCGTTTTCGATCCAGCTCAATAAATTCATCGTCGATTATTACTCGACGGGGATGCCCAAGCTGTTCGCGAGCGATATCGTCGTGATCGATCATGCGACTGGCAAGCGCATTCCGGCGCGCGTGGAAGTGAACAAGCCGTTCACCTACGATGGCATTTCGATCTATCAATCGAGCTTCCAGGACGGCGGCTCGAAAATGTCGATGACCGCCTGGCCCATGACCGGCGGCAGCGCGAAAACCACGCCGTTCGATGGCGCCATCGGCGGCACGCAGCCGATGAATCCGCAGATCATCGGCGGCAACGGCGAAACCGTCGAGTTCACCGATTTCCGCGCGATCAACGTGGAAAATGTCACCGATGGCAACGGCTCCATCGATGCCCGCGGCGTCGGCCAGACGCAGACGTTAAAGCAAGCCTTCGATGAACGGCTCGGTTCCGGCGCGAAGACGTCGAAGCCGACGGATCTGCGTAACGTCGGGCCATCGGTGCAATACAAGGTGCGGGGCACGGACGGCCAGGCGCGCGAGTTCAACAACTACATGCTGCCCGTCGATGTCCAAGGCCAGCCGATGTTCCTCGCCGGCATGCGCTTGAGCCCGAACGATCCGTTCCGCTATTTGCGCATTCCCGCCGACGAGCAAAGTTCGATCAAGCAGTGGATGAACCTGCGCGCCGCGCTGGAAACGCCCGCGATGCGTGACGAAGCGGCGCGTCGTTTTGCGAAGCGCTCGGTGCCTGAAGCGAACGCGGAATTGCAGAAACATCTGGAAGAAAGCGCGTCGCGGGTGCTGAACCTGTTCGCCGGCGCGGACGAAAGCGGCGTTGCGGCGGTTCCCGGGCAACCGGGCGCAACGTTGGGCGGTTTCCAGGCAATCGCAGGTTTTATCGATAAATCCGTGCCCAAGGGAGAGCAGGAAAAGGCGGCGGGTTTGTTGCTGCGTATGCTGGAAGGCGCGACCTGGGATCTGTGGCAGATCTCCCGCGCTCAGAACGGCCACCCGGAAGCGCAGCCGGACGCGAAAAACACGCAGTTCGTGCAATCGTCGATCAATGCACTTTCAGACAGCTTTCTGTACGGATCGCCGGTATTTCTGCAACTCGATTCGTTCAAGCAGATCCAGGCTTCCGTGTTCCAGTTGACACGCGCACCGGGCAAAAAAGTGGTGTATCTTGGCAGCCTCCTGCTCGTGCTCGGCATTTTCTCGATGTTTTACGTGCGTGAACGCCGTCTCTGGTTCTGGCTCAAAGACACATCGGCGGGCGGCACCAGCGTGTTGATGGCAATGTCCACCGCGCGCCGCACGCTCGACTTCGAGAAGGAATTCGCGCAAACGCGCGACGCGATCGGCGCCATGCTGGGCGTCAAGTCGCATCCGGTAACGTCATCACCGGAAACGCCCGCGGACACCCAGTCCACCGGCTCGCAAGATTCAACTCGGTAAGAACATGGACCTCACACAAGCCTCCTCGCAATCGACCCCGGCGCAGCAGCGCGCGGGCAAAGTGCCTGTCGATCCGAACCTCTTCGACGAACGTCCGTTCCTGAAGCGTCTCGGCCCGACAGACTGGCTGTTTGCGCTGGCAATGGTTGCCGGCGCGGGGTTTGCGCTGTTCCGGTATTACCCGTACATGAACTACTACGACAAGCTGGTGCTCTGCTGCGCCGTGCCGACGTTCGTGGTGCTCGGATGGCGCTGGAAGCCCGTGCGGCTGCTGATTGCGTGCATTGCGGTGTTGTCGCTGTCGTCGTTGCAGCTTTATCACTCGGATCTTGCTCGCGCCGATACCAACTTCTTCCTCAAATACTTCCTGTCCAGTCAGTCGGCGATCTTGTGGATGAGCGCGCTGCTTGTGCTGGCAACGGTCTTTTACTGGATTGGCTTGCTTTCGCGTTCGCCCACGGGCGGCTCGATCGGCTCGAAGATGACCTGGGCGGCCGTGCTGATGGGTTTCACCGGCTTGATGGTCCGCTGGTACGAGTCATACCTGATCGGCTCGGATGTGGGTCATATCCCCATTTCGAACTTGTATGAAGTTTTCGTGCTGTTCTGCCTGATTACGTCGCTGTTTTATTTGTATTACGAGCAGCACTACAGCACGCGCGCCATGGGTGCGTTTGTATTGCTGGTGATCAGCGCCGCCGTCGGCTTCCTGATGTGGTATTCCATCGCCCGCGATGCCCAGCAGATCCAGCCGCTCGTGCCCGCGCTGCAAAGCTGGTGGATGAAGATCCACGTGCCGGCGAATTTCATCGGGTATGGCAGCTTCGCGTTGGCGGCTATGGTCGGGGTGGCGTATCTGGTCAAGGAACGCGGCATTCTGGCGGATCGCCTGCCGTCGCTCGAAGTGCTTGATGACGTCATGTACAAGTCGATCGCGGTCGGTTTCGCGTTTTTCACCATCGCGACCATTCTGGGTGCGCTGTGGGCCGCCGAAGCGTGGGGCGGTTACTGGAGTTGGGACCCGAAGGAAACGTGGGCATTGATCGTGTGGCTGAATTACGCCGCGTGGCTGCACATGCGCCTGATGAAGGGCCTGCGTGGATCGGTGGCCGCGTGGTGGGCGTTGACCGGTTTGCTGGTCACCACGTTCGCATTCCTGGGCGTGAACATGTTCCTGTCGGGTCTGCACAGCTACGGCAAGCTGTAAGATTCACCTCTAAGCGCTGTTTAAGAACCGCCATGCAAGCTTTGCTGGCGGTTTTTTTATTGTCTGAACGGAATAGCTGAAACCGATTCGGTGTTTGCCACGAATATAGGGTAGAGCGGCGGCGACGTTCACGCGGGCCGCAACAAGGATTTCAGGAGCATCGAAATGGTTATGAAACACACACGCCAGCTTTTCGGCGATGACATCGCCCGAAGCGAGATCACGCCGCGAGAGTTCTTCGAGAATCGCCGGCGCGTGTTGCGGGCCGCCGGCGCGCTGGCCGCGACGGGGCTCGTCGGCGTGAACGGCGAAGCGCTCGCCGCGATGACATCGCCCGATGCGAAGGGCCAGAAGCTCGCCGCGGCCACGAACACGAAGTTCGTCGCGCTGGACAAAGTGACGCCGTTCAAGGACATCACGAGCTACAACAACTTCTACGAGTTCGGCACCGACAAGGGCGAGCCGGCGCAAAACGCGCATACGCTGCGGCCACGGCCGTGGAAGATATCGGTGGAAGGCGAGATCAAGAATCCGAAGGTGTATGACATCGATGAAATCGTGAAACTCGCGCCGCTCGAGGAGCGTATTTATCGGCTGCGGTGCGTGGAAGGGTGGTCGATGGTGATTCCGTGGATTGGCATTCCGCTGTCCGAAATCATCAAGCGCGCGCAGCCGACGGGCAACGCGAAGTACGTGCAGTTCATCACGCTCGCCGATCCGTCGCAAATGCCGGGGCTGTCCGATCCCATTCTCGACTGGCCGTATTCCGAAGGTCTGCGCATGGACGAGGCGATGAATCCGCTGGCGCTGCTGACCGTCGGTTTATACGGTGAAGTGCTGCCGAATCAGAACGGCGCGCCGGTGCGTATTGTGGTGCCCTGGAAATACGGCTTCAAGAGCGCGAAATCGCTGGTGAAGATCCGTTTTGTCGAGCAGCAGCCGAAAACGAGCTGGAGCGAATATGCGCCGAAAGAGTACGGTTTTTACTCGAACGTGAATCCGGACGTCGATCATCCGCGCTGGAGCCAGGCAACGGAACGTCGCATTGGCGAGGACGGTTTTTTCACGCCGAAGCGCAAGACGCTGATGTTCAATGGTTACGGCGATCAGGTTGCGTCGCTGTATCGGGGCATGGATTTGAAGGCGAACTTTTAGGGTCAAGGGGACAAGGATGGCCGTGGCTTCCAATGTCAAAGCAAAGCCGGCAACGCGTGCTGCCGCTGGCGGCACGAACTGGATCGTGCCGGCGAAAGTGGCTGTGTTTCTGGGCGGTTTGTACCCGCTTGCGCGTATCGTTCTGCTCGGTTTCACGGGCGGCCTGGGTGCCAATCCGATCGAATTCATTACGCGCTCGACCGGCTTGTGGACGCTCGTGTTCCTGTGCATCACGCTTGCCGTCACGCCGGTTCGCCGGTTGACCGGCCTTAACGCGCTGCTGCGCTTTCGACGGATGCTCGGGCTATTTGCGTTCTTCTATGTCGTGCTGCACTTCACCACGTACATCTGGTTCGACAAATGGTTCGATGTCTTCGCGATCCTGAAAGATATCGTCAAGCGGCCGTTTATCCTGGTTGGTTTCTCGGCGTTCGTGCTGCTTGTCCCGCTCGCCGTGACATCACCGAAAGCGATGGTCAGGAAACTCGGCCGGCGCTGGCAAACGCTGCATAAGCTGATCTATCCGATCGCCGTGCTTGCGATCCTGCACTTCTGGTGGATGAAAGCGGGCAAGCACGATCTCATCTTGCCGAAGATCTATGGCGCGATCGTGGTGGTGTTGCTGGCGTGGCGCGTGGTTGTCTGGCTGCGATCGCGGATGACGAGGACTCGCGCGGTTTAGCTTTAACCGGGACACTCATGAAAAAAGCGACGCTTGAATGGCGTCGCCTTTTTCATGCCAATCAAACCGACCGAAATCAGTCCGGGAAAATCGATTCACCCGCGAACAACTGCTGCACTTCTTCGCGTTCACGCACTCGACGCGCACGTTCGCGATCGACCATCACTTCGGCGGCGCGCGGACGCGTGTTGTAGTTCGAACTCATCACGAAACCATAAGCGCCCGCCGAGAAAATCGCGATCAGATCACCTTGCTCGATGGCGAGCTCTCGATCCTTTCCGAGCCAGTCGCCGCTTTCGCAAACAGGGCCGACCACGTCGTACACCTGCGCCTTCGTCGCGCGCTCTTCCACTGCTTCCATGCGATGAAACGCCTGATACATCGCGGGACGCGCAAGGTCGTTCATGCCGGCGTCGACGATGGCGAAATTTTTCTCTTCACCCGGCTTCAGGTACTCCACGCGCGTCAGCAGCACGCCCGCATTGCCGACCAGCGAGCGGCCCGGCTCGAAATAAACTTCGCGATGACCGTGCCCGCGTTCATCGATATGCGCGAACACCGCACGCACGAACTCTCCGATAGCCGGCGGCGTTTCGTCATCGTACGTAATGCCGAGACCACCGCCGACATCGACGTGATGAATATTCGTCCCGTCCGCTTCGATTTGCTCGACGAGGTCGAGCAATTTGTCGACTGCGTCGAGATACGGGCTCACTTCGGTGATCTGCGAGCCGATATGGCAGTCGATCCCGATCACGTCGAGATTCGACATCGCCGCAGCTTGCGCGTAGGTCGCGCGGGCATCGGCGAAAGCCACGCCGAACTTGTTCGACTTGAGGCCCGTGGAAATATACGGATGCGTCTTGGCATCGACGTCGGGATTCACGCGCAGCGACACCGGCGCTTGCTTGCCCGCAGCCTTGGCGACTTCGTTCAGCGCGAGCAATTCGGGAATCGATTCGACGTTAAAGCATTTCACGCCGGCATCGAGTGCCTCGCGCATTTCCGCTGCGGTCTTGCCGACGCCGGAGAACACGGTGTTTTCCGCCTTGCCGCCCGCGGCCAGCACACGAGCGAGTTCACCCGACGAGACGATGTCAAAGCCCGCGCCCAGCCGCGCGAATACGTTCAGCACCGCAAGATTGCTGTTGGCTTTCACTGCTACGTGGATAGTGGCGCGGCGGCCGTTGCATGCATCGGCGTAAGCTTTATATGCGTCGGTCAACGCACTGCGCGAATACACGTAGAGTGGTGTGCCGAATTGCTCGGCCAGCGACGAGGCCGAAACGCCTTCGACCTGCAGCACGCCTTCGGCGCGCGAGAATGCGGATTGAGTCATGAGTTTTCTGGTTTTACTGACGCGCTCGGCCGGTTGGCCATAAGCGCGGAAAGGCAACTTAGCGCAACGATTATTCGCCGGAGGAAGCGGCTTTGGGCGCCGATGCCGACTCGGGCGATTTCATGTTGTCGTCAGGGGAGAGCGAAAGCGGCGTGCCGGACGTGTCTGGAATGTCGCCGGTACTTTCAACAGACGAGGCGGACGACGCCGCAGCAGGCACGCTCGCAGCACTTTCCGGCAACGGCGGCATGCTGGCGGGACGAACCGGGAGTGGCGGTGCGACAGGCATATAGAGCGGTCCACGCTGACCACAGGCGGCGAGCAGCGTGCCGGCGGAAATGGCCAAAGCCGCTACAATCGCGCTCATCCGGAAGACGACTTGCATTGCTGTCCCTGACTAATTAATCGATGGAGTTTAGCATGACCGACAACGAATACCTGACCCTCGCCGAGGCTGCGCTGGCGGCCATCGAGCGGGACGTGGACGGTCTTGAAGCTGATGTTGAATTCGAACGCAGCGGTAATGTTTTAACGCTCGAATTCGAGAACCGGACGAAGCTGATCATCAACTTGCAGCCGCCAATGCACGAGCTCTGGCTCGCAGCAAAGGCAGGTGGTTTTCACTATAAGTATGTGGATGGCGCGTGGCGCAACACGCGCGATGGCAGCGAGTTTTTCGAAGCGCTCAGCCAGTACGCAAGCGAACAAGCCGGCGAGCCGATCAGCTTTTCGGCTTGATTTGCCCTTCGGGCCCCGCGCCGCAGGAGCCCGAATCAAGACTTACTGTCCTTTGAACAGATTCATGATGTCCTGCTTTTCCTGCTCGCCGACCTGCGGCGCGGGCGCAGAAGGCGTCCCGCCGCTGACGTCTTCCGGCACGGCCTGACTCACACCGATCGTTGCCACGAATCCGTGACCCGGCGTCATGTCGTCGAAATAGAGTTCACCGCCTAGCGAGACCACATCGGGCGGCATGGTCGACTTGTATTCCGGCACGCCGCGCAACGCCCGGCTCATGTAGTCCATCCACACCGGCAACGCGAGACCGCCGCCCGTTTCCTTGTCACCGAGAGTGCGCGGCGAGTCGTACCCAATCCATGCGATAGCTACCAGCGAATGCTGGTATCCGGCGAACCACGCGTCGTGTGAGTCGTTCGTCGTGCCGGTCTTGCCAGCAAGATCGGTCCGCTTCAGCTGGTTCGTTCGCGCGCCCGTTCCGCGTTGCGCCACGCTTTGCAGCAGGCTGTTCATCACGTAGGCGTTGCGCGGCGTAATGGCGAGCGGCGCGGTGTCTGCGGCGATCAGCGGCTGCGGATGCGAGACCACGGCGCCGCGCGGGTCGGTGATATCGGCGATCAGGTAGGGGTTCACGCGGTATCCGCCGTTCGCGAACACCGAATAGCCCGTCGCCATTTGCAGCGGCGTGACCTGGCCTGCCCCGAGCGCCATCGGCAGATAGGCGGGCTGACGCGAGGCATCGAAGCCGAACTTCGTCACATAGCCTTGCGCATACTTCGGACCGATGTTGTTCAGGATCCGGATGGAGACCAGGTTCTTCGATTTCATCAGCGCGGTGCGCATGGGCATGGGGCCGTCGAAACCGCCGCCGTAGTTCTTCGGCTCCCATGCCTGGCCGCCGGTTTCGGCGGCGCTGAAGAACAGCGGCGCGTCGTTGATGATGGTCGCGGGGGACAAGCCCTTTTCCAGCGACGCCGAATAGATGAACGGCTTGAAGCTCGAACCCGGCTGGCGCCACGCCTGCGTGACGTGGTTGAACTTGTTCTTGTTGAAGTCGAAGCCGCCCACCAGCGCGCGGATCGCGCCGTCCTGCGGCACGACGGAAACAAACGCGCCTTCCACTTGCGGCAGTTGCGTGATGACCCAGGTGTCGTCGTCGTTTTTCATCAGGCGCACGATCGCGCCCGGCCGGATGCGCTGGTTCGGCTGCGCCCGCGTGCTTAGCGCGCTCGCGACAAAACGCAGATCGTTGCCTTGAACGACCGCCACGTTGCCATCGATGAAACTGGCCTTCACTTGCTTGGGGTTCGCCTCGGTGACGACGGCTGCGACGATCTCGCCGTTGTCGGGATGGTCAACCAGGGCGTCGTCGATAGCCTGCTCGCGATCGTCGGGGTCCGCAGGCAGATCGATATACGCTTCCGGCCCGCGATACCCGTGGCGGTGTTCATAGTCCATCAGGCCCTTGCGCACGGCGCGATACGCCGCGTCCTGATCGGCGGAATCGATGGTCGTCACCACGTTCAGGCCCAGCGTATAAGCCTCCTCGCGATATTGCGTGTACATCATCTGGCGCACCATTTCCGCCACGTACTCGGCGTGCACGCTGAACTCGCGCCCGGCGCCTTTCACCACCAGCGGTTGTTTCGCTGCGTCGTCATATTGCTGCTGCGTGATGTAATGCAGTTCCAGCATCCGTTCGAGGATGTACTGCTGGCGCACTTTCGCGCGTTTGGGATTGACGACCGGGTTGTACGCGGAGGGCGCTTTCGGCAAGCCGGCGAGCATGGCGGCTTCGGCAAGCGTGATGTCCTTCAGGTCCTTGCCGAAATAGACACGCGCGGCGCTCGCGAATCCATAGGCGCGCTGTCCCAGATAAATCTGGTTCATATAGACCTCGAGAATCTGGTCTTTCGTGAGCGCGCGCTCGATCTTGTAGGCGAGCAGCATCTCGTAGATCTTGCGGGTGTAGGTCTTCTCACTCGACAAGAAGAAATTTCGCGCGACCTGCATCGTGATCGTGCTTGCGCCCTGGGAAGCATGGCCGTTCGTCAACGCCACGGTGCCGGCGCGAAGGATGCCGGTCAGGTCGACACCGCCGTGATCGTAGAAACGCGCGTCTTCAATGGCGAGCACCGCCTTCTTGAGGTAATCCGGGACGTCCTGGATCCGCACGACGCTGCGCCGTTCTTCGCCGAATTCACCAATCAGCACGTGGTCCGCGGTGTAGACGCGCAGCGGTACTTTCGGGCGGTAGTCGGTGAGCGCTTCGAGCGACGGCAGATTGGGCTGGGCCACCACCAGTGCGTAACCGAGCACGAGCCCCGCGCTGATAATCAGCCCGACAATACAAATTAACAATCCGAGCAGAAGCCTGATCCAGAGCGGGCGAACACGCTTCGGGGACTCGGGACGACGCGACGGAGGGGACGACGGAGACTGAGATTGCATGGCACCACCAAAAAACGGTCCCGCGATTATAGCTGCCCAACTTTACGGCTTTCGTCTGGCTTACTTGGGGTGTTGCGCGCAGGGTTCGGCGGCACCTCTTTCGTCACGATAAGCGTTGACGGACTGAGACGGCGAACGTTTGCATCGCTTCTTTTGAACCCTTTCCACGCTTGTTTCATGCCCGCCCGCATCGGCGTTTTTTAAGCCCGTTCTCCTTTACGTTAGCCACTTGGACGAATGGTGGCAACTGGCGCCGCTGCTCACAATCGTTTCATTGCCAGCGCCCGAACGGTTCGGCGCGCGGCCTGAAAAAGAGAGGGTGAGCATGGGTACGGAAACACTTTTGCGCGGATCGGTCTTGACCGTTACGCGCCGGTTCGCGGCGGGTATCGACATTACCGAAGGGGCGTTGAGGCTGGCCGTTGTCAGCAAGCGGTTGCACGCGAACCGGCCAGTCTGCGTCGAGCGGCTGGAGGAGGTTCTGCTGGAACCGGGCGCGGTAATAGGCGGAGATTTGATCGACCGGATGGCTATCTCGGCGGCGTTGCAAGAAGTGTTTTCACGGCTGCCCGCGCGAGGCGCACTGCGCTCGCTGCGCTGTGCAATGGCGCTGCCGGCGTCGGCTACGCTCATCGCACGAGTGCCGCTCGCCCGGCTCACTCAGACAGGCCAAGTGTCCATTTCCGGAGTGGCGGGGCGCGATCTGCGCGGTTTGCTCGAGCCGGCGGTGCTGGCTGAAGCTGAACGCGTGTCGGGCATCGAACGTGGCGCGCTGGCGGTCGACTGGTCTATCCAGGCGCTCGAGGACGGCGGCGCTGAGGTAACGATTGCGGCCACTGGGCGGCAATACGTGGAGGCGCGCATGGAGACGGCAGCGAGCGCGAACATTGTGTTGAGCGCAATCGAGGGTGAACCGTGCGCGGCGCTGCGCGCCTTGCGTTATTCGGCCGCCATGGAGATTGATCCGCAGGAACGTTTCGTCGCTTGCTGGGTGGAAAGCGCGGGGCTGCATGCGTGGCTTGTGGGTGAGGACGGCGTGGAGAACGAGGTGCGTTATCCGGCGCCGGAGTATTCGAGCGCGACTGAAGCGCTGACCGATCTGGCCGGCGACGATCCAGACGTGCAATGGATTTATATCGGTGGAGACATTGACCTGCTCGATCGCGCAGGTGTTTCCATGTCCATGCTGGCCGGGCTGTTTGGCTGCCCGGTCATGCCGTTTGAGTGCGCGCCGTTCTGCAACGGCGCGCAACGGGTGGATGAGCGTCTCGCGCATTCGCCGCTGTTTGCTGTGGCAATGGGACTTGCACTGCGCGAGGTGATGCCATGAGCGCGGTCAGTTTGCATGCATTCAATCTGCTGCCGTACCGGTCGGGTGCGCGTCGTCGGGCTCGCAACCGGGCGCTGGCGGTGCTTGCGGGCGCGGGACTGGCCGGATGCGCTGCGGTCGGCGCAGTGGCGGGCTGGGACGCGCTGGAGCGGCTGCATATAGAAGAGAAGCGAGACTCGCTCGACGTGGCGCTGCGGAAATTGACTGCGCCGGTCGCAGAGCATGCGCGTCTGGTCGAGCGCCAGGCGCTGGAGCGGCGAGCACAGAGCGCCGCCGTGCCGATTGCCGAGCCGCGTGCACGGTTTCTTGGTCTGCTCGACGCGCTCGCTCGAGGTACGTCGCAGGGGAATGTCGGTTTGCAGCGGGTGACGCAGCGCGCGAGCGAGGTTGAACTCGCCGCCAGCGCGCCGGATTCGCATACCGCTGCCGCGTGGCTTAAAGCGCTTGAGAGCGTGACGGGCGTGCGAGCCGTGGAGATCGTGGAAATGCGCCGGCGGGTGGTTGCTGTGCAGCCCGCGGCCAAGGCAGTTCCGCCATCCGGCACGGTGAATTTGCCAGCCAAGACGAGCCCTTACGATTTCATCGCGGTCGTGCGTTGGACGCAAAGCGGCGCCGGGGAAATGGCGGCCAAGCTGCCGAAAGGCGCCAGACGTGAAGCGTCGTCGAAGCCGAAAGCCACCAGCCGGAGCACGCGATGAACCCGTTCACCAAATCCTCCCGTGGGTTGCAATCGACGCTGCTTCAGCCTCTCGATGCCTGGAGCAGTTATCGGATCGCAGTTACGGGCATCGTGGTCGCCGCGCTCGTGTTTACCGCGGGCGTGTGGCTGTGGCGTTCCTCCGATCTAAGCGGCACGGAGGCGAGCCGTTCGGCACTGCACGACGTGCAGCAACGCCTGGATCGGGCGCGAACGATGGCTGCCGAGTTACCCGCAATGCGCGCGAGTTCAGGCGATGGTGCGCCGCTAGCACGTTGGACCGTCGCGGACGCACTTCACGAGCTGACCGCGCTCGCCGCTCGGAGCGGTTTGCGGATCGGCACGATCGAACCGTCGGCACAGAAGGGCGAAGGGCTCGAGATCGAGCGTCCGCTGAAATTTCGCGCCGAAGGTTCGTTCGGCGAGATCCTGCGGTTTCTCGACGCGCTGGAAGGGCTGCCGAGACTCGTCGTTCCGGCAGATGTGCAATTGAAACGAGTAGCGAATGCGCTCTCACTGGAAGCGACGCTCCGAGTTTTCGAGGACCTTCCGGCGATCGCGCGACCGGAGCCGTCGCGCCGGGACGCGTTTGCTATCGACCCGTTTGGTGTGAAGAACGGCACCAGCGTGGGTGATGGCGGCGCGATGCTTCTCGTCGGCACTTTGCGTGCTCGGCGACGTGCGATGGCGCTGGTAGAGACGGCGGCGGGCGTCGATGGATTTCTGCCGGGTCAGATGATTGGCGGCGAGCGGCTTGGCAATGTCCGTTCGCGTTCGATCGAGCTCGGTCGCCCTGGCGGGGCCGTGCGGACGATAGGCTTCGTGGATGACCGGCCATGAGGACGCTGTTTTTTATGCGGTTGTTAAGCCGTTCGATGAGCGTGGTGGTTCGAGTTGCGCCTGAGGCCGCGATCGCGGGCCGGTTCTCGTTGCGCTGGCGAGTTTGCGTGTGTGGCATCACGACCGCCTTACTGCTGAGGGCTGTCACGGCCCAAGCGGCAATCGCGCCTTTGCCGCCCTTGCCCGAGCCGTTTCCCGAGACGCTGCCCACGGACCAGTTCGCAGTTGAGGTTCCCGAGGCCGTAGTTGCGCAAGCGCCCGATGAGGACACGGGCTGGCTGACACCAGCCACAACGTCCGCTACGCCCGCTCCAGCGCCCGCACCTGAAACCACGCCTGCGCTGGAAGGGCCGCCGACGCCTTTGCCGCCGATCGAGCGTATGAGCAGAGCGTCGGCGGAGCCTGCAGCCACGCCGCTCGACGACGGCAAACCGATCTCGCTGAACCTGAAAAATGCCGACTTGAGCGCCGTGCTGCAAACCTTCGCGAAGTTTTCGGGCGTCAACATTGTCGCGAGCGAGAAGATCCGCGGGGTGGTCTCGCTGAATCTCGTCGATGTGCCGTGGCGGCGCGCGTTCGACACGCTGCTCGACGTCCATGGCCTGGCAATGGAACGCCATGGCGAGGTCATCTGGGTTGCGCCGCTTGGCGAACTGGCGGCGCGCGAGCGCCTTCGCTACGAAGCGCACGCCCGTGCAGCCGATCTCGAGCCGCTCGGCAGCCGCACGTTCGTTCTGCGCTATCCGCGCGCCGACGACGTTCGCAAGCTCCTGACAGGTTCGGGCAGTCAGCGGGTGTTATCGAAGCGCGGTTCTGTCATGGCCGATGCCCGCACCAACCTGCTGTTCGTCACTGACCTGGAGGCCCGCATTGCGCAGATCGCAGAGCTGATCACGCGGATCGACCAGCCGACGCCTCAGGTGATGATCGAGGCGCGCATTGTGGAAGGCGATACCGGTTTTTCGCGGAATCTGGGTGTGAAACTATCGATGACGCCCACTGGCGACACCACCGCGCGTGGCCTTGTTGCGGGCGCAGACGGCGCGGTATTCGATTTATCGGCGCGGCCGATTGGCGGATTCGACGCCGCGACCGCCGGACTGACGCTATTTGCCGCACAGGCTACTCGCTTGCTGAACGTCGAGCTGAGCGCGCTCGAAAACGAGGGCCGTGGCGAGATAGTGTCGAGTCCCCGCGTGATCACGGCGGGTCGCGTGAAGGCGGTGGTCGAGCAGGGCACGGAATTGCCGTATCAGGCGAAAGTCGGCAATGGCGTGTCGGGCGTCCAGTTCCGCCGGGCCGCGCTGAAACTGGAAGTCGAACCCCAGATTACGCCGCATGGCCACGTCATCCTCGATCTCGATGTATCGAAGGACAGCGTCGGGGAGCAGACGGCAGCCGGTCCGGCGATCAACACCAAGCACGTCCAGACGCGCGTGGAGGTGGAGGACGGCGGCACGGTGGCAATCGGCGGGATATATTCCTCCGATGAGCGCGACGATGTCACGAGGGTCCCGCTGCTCGGTAAAATCCCGGTATTGGGCTGGCTTTTTCGTCACACCGCGCGCCGCAATTCGCGCAGCGAACTGGTCATTTTCATTACCCCGCATATCGTTCCGGCGCGTCTGTGAAGGCCGCCGGCAAGCCTTCCCGACTCGACAAAGCGGCCCTTTTGCCCTTAAGCTCCCGCACGAACGGGGCCAGAATCGGGACCGGAATCAATGCACAAGGAAGCGAGTTGGAAGCCGGGCAAGCGAACGTGAACGTATTTTTTGTCGGACTCATGGGGGCAGGCAAGACCACCGTGGGGCGGGCGGTCGCGCGCCGGTTACAGCGTTCTTTCATCGATTCCGACCACGAAATCGAGGCGCGCACAGGTGCGCGCATCCCAATCATCTGGGAGGTCGAAGGCGAGGAAGGCTTCCGGCAGCGCGAAGCGGATGTGATCGATGAGCTGTCGCGGCGCGAGAATATCGTGCTGGCAACCGGCGGTGGTGCGATTCTTCGGCCGGAGAACCGGGAACATCTGAAGAGTCGCGGGCTGGTGATCTACCTGCGCGCTACGCCGCACGAATTGTGGCAGCGCACGCGGCGCGATAAAAACCGGCCGCTGCTGCAGACCGACGACCCGCGCGGCAAGCTGGAATCGCTCTACAAGACGCGTGATCCGCTGTATCAGGAGTGCGCGCATTTCATCGTGGAAACCGGCCGGCCGACCGTAAATAACCTCGTCAACATGGTGTTGATGCAACTGGAGATGGCCGGCATCGCCAAGCCGGCTACGTCATAATGTCCGCCATGATTACCGTCAACGTCGAACTGGGCGATCGCGCCTACCCCATCCATATCGGCGCCGGCTTGATTGGCCGGACCGAACTGTACGCACCACATATTGCGGGCTCGTCGGTGGCCATTGTCACCAACACGACCGTCGACCCGCTCTATGGCGACGCGCTCCGCGCCGCCCTCGCGCCGCTCGGCAAGAAAGTCACGACCATCGTTCTGCCCGATGGCGAGGCGCACAAGAACCTCGAGACGCTCAACCAGATTTTCACCGCGCTGCTCGCCGAGCGCGCCGACCGCAAGACCACGCTGATTGCGCTGGGCGGCGGGGTGATCGGCGACATGACGGGTTTTGCCGCAGCGAGTTACATGCGCGGCGTGCCCTTTATCCAGGTGCCGACCACGCTGCTCGCGCAGGTCGATTCGTCGGTGGGCGGGAAGACGGGCATCAATCATCCGCTCGGCAAGAACATGATTGGCGCGTTTTATCAGCCACAGGCAGTTATCGCCGATATTGCAGCGCTTCAGACGCTGCCGCCGCGTGAACTCGCCGCGGGTATCGCGGAAGTGATCAAGACGGGCGCCATTGCCGACAGCGAATTCTTCGACTGGATCGAGGCGAACATCCCGGCTCTGAACGATTGCGATCCGACCGCGCTCACGCATGCGGTGAAGCGCTCGTGCGAGGTGAAGGCTTCGGTAGTCGCTGCCGACGAACGCGAAGGCGGTTTGCGCGCCATTCTCAATTTCGGCCACACGTTTGGTCATGCAATCGAGGCCGGCCTGGGTTACGGGGAATGGCTGCATGGCGAGGCAGTCGGTTGCGGCATGGTGATGGCGGCGGATCTGTCGGTGCGGCTCGGCCGGCTCGATGAAGCCTCACGTGAGCGCCTGACGCGGTCGATCGCCGCGGCGAAGCTTCCAGTCAAGGCGCCGGCACTTGGCGCGGACCGGTATATCGACTTGATGAAGGTCGACAAGAAAGCCGAAGCAGGTGAGATCAAATTCATCCTGCTCGAGCGATTCGGTCAAACAAAGATCACGGGTGCACCGGACGAGGCAGTGCGCGCAACGCTAGCGGCCAGCGTCTGAGCTTCTGAGGTCGGCAGAAGACCGTTGCGACGAAGTTGAGTCGCGAGGCGTCCCGGTTCATCAATGCTCCAAACGTCGTCCGCGATCACGGAAGCGAAGAACACCATCGCTTACGGCAACAGGTGAGCTGCAATAGATTCCAGATGTGGAAGCCACTCGCGGTGGCTTTTTCGACGCTCTTATAAGGCGCGGCCGTCGCCATGAAAAAGGCGACGGTGATTCGGAGCAGGTGCCAAGCCGAGAGAGATGAAAGATCCTGGCATCGCGCTGACACCCCTTGGCCCCCTGGCGCTGCACCGAAGCAAAGCCGTTGCCACGGAAAATACGACCAAGCCAAGACTCAAGCAAAAACAACGAAGCATCGATGATTCGGAGCAGCCGGTGAGCGACAAGACATTCGAGTTTTCCAGCATCACGCCGACGTCCTTCGCGCTCGAGGCACATCTCGCCCCGTATGCCGCGCATTCGGCCGAGTCGCGTGGCCGCCGCTTTGAAGAAAAACCGCCGGTTGCGCGCACCGAGTTCCAGCGCGACCGTGATCGTATTGTTCATTCCACCGCGTTCCGCCGGCTCGAATACAAGACGCAGGTTTTCGTGAATCACGAGGGCGACCTGTTCCGCACGCGCCTCACGCACAGCCTGGAAGTCGCGCAGATCGCCCGTTCCGTCGCGCGCAACCTGCGCGTGAACGAGGATCTGGTCGAAGCCATTTCGCTGGCGCACGATCTTGGCCATACGCCGTTCGGCCATGCCGGACAGGATGCACTGAATGAATGCATGCACGATCACGGCGGCTTCGAGCACAACCTGCAGAGTCTTGTGGTTGTCGATCAGCTCGAAGAACACTACGGTGCGTTCGATGGCCTGAATCTCTGCTTCGAAACCCGCGAAGGCATTCTCAAACACTGTTCACATGAAAACGCGCTGAAGCTTGGCGCGCTGGGCGAGCGGTTCCTGAATCGCAAGCAGCCGTCGATAGAAGCCCAGATTGCGAACGTAGCAGACGAAATCGCCTACAACAATCACGACGTCGACGACGGCCTGCGCTCCGGCCTGATCACGCTCGACCAACTGGCCGATGTCGCGTTGTGGCAGACGCACTACGAAGCGGCGCGCGGCGAATATCCGCATATTGAAGGGCGAAGACTGATTCACGAGACTATCCGCCGGATCATCAATACGCTGATCGTGGATCTGATCGAGTCGACAAGCGAGAACCTGGGGCGGTTGAATCCGCAATCGGTCGACGACGTGCGCGATGCACCGGCGCTGGTCATGCACAGCGCGGCAGTCGCCGCCCAGGCGACTGAACTCAAGCGCTTTCTCTACAAGAACCTGTATCGCCATTACCAGGTCATGCGGATGGCTAACAAAGCGGGGCGCGTGGTGAGCGGCCTTTTCAAGGCGTTCAACGACGACCCGCGCCTGTTGCCGCCGGCCTATCAGGCGCGTGGGCCGATCGCGGAGGAGTCCGCCAACGACCCCCGCGGCAGCGAGAGCGCATCCGGCAGCACCCAGGCGCGCCTGATCGCGCATTACATCGCGGGCATGACCGATCGTTACGCATTAAAAGAATATGGTCGTCTATTCGTCATAGACGACAATTAGAATCCCGCGTTCCAGACGCGTTTCGCGTTTGTCCCAATCAGAAAAACTCCGCCGGGGTTCAAGGAGAGGTTACTCATGAGTAGTCGCAAGTTGTTGGTCAGCGCCTTTTCCATTGCCGCTGTATTCGCCTTTGGCGCCAGTCAGGCACAGGCCGCCACTGAAATCCAGTTCTGGCACGCGATGGAATCTGCGCTCGGTGAACGCGTGAACGACATCGCAAACGATTTCAACGCGTCGCAAAGCGACTACAAGATCGTGCCGGTCTTCAAGGGCAGCTATGACCAGACGATGGCTGCAGGCATTGCCGCGTATCGAAGCGGCAACGCGCCGGCCATCCTGCAGGTGTACGAAGTGGGCACGGCCACGATGATCCAGGCCAAGAAGGCTGTCGTCCCGGTTTCGGACGTGTTCAAGCAAGCCGGCGAGCCGCTCGACGAAAAGGCGTTCGTGCCGACCATCGCGAGTTATTACAGCGACTCGAAGACTGGCCACCTGATTTCGATGCCGTTCAACAGCTCGACGCCTGTCCTCTATTACAACAAGGACGCGTTCAAGAAAGCCGGCATTGATCCGACCCAGCCGCCGAAAACCTGGGACGAACTCGAAGCCGATGCGAAAAAGCTGAAGGCGGCGGGCATTTGCGGTTATACGTCGGGCTGGCAGAGCTGGATTCAGTTGGAGAACTACAGCGCATGGCACGGCCAGCCGTTTGCATCGGAGAATAACGGTTTCGATGGCACCAACGCAGTGCTCGAATTCAACAAGCCGCTGCAGGTCGCGCACATCGAGCGCCTGCAGAACATGGCGAAGGACGGCACCTTCACGTATGTCGGCCGGAAGGACGAACCGGTATCGAAGTTCTACAGCGGCGATTGCGCCATCCTGACGAACTCGTCGGGCTCGCTTGCCAACATCAAGAAATACGCGAAGTTCAATTTCGGCACGGGCATGATGCCGTACGACCAGAGCGTGAAGGGCGCACCGCAAAACGCGATCATCGGCGGCGCGAGTCTTTGGGTTCTGTCGGGCAAGGATCCGGCTACGTACAAGGGTGTCGCCAAGTTCCTGGCTTACCTGAGCTCGCCGGCAGTTGCCGCCAAGTGGCATCAGGACACGGGTTATCTGCCGGTCACGACCGCCGCTTACGAGTTGACGCAAAAGCAGGGCTTCTATGAAAAGAATCCCGGCGCCGATACCGCCATCAAACAGATGCTGAACAAGCCGCCTCTGCCGTTCACGAAGGGCTTGCGTCTGGGCAACATGCCGCAGATCCGCACGATTGTTGATGAAGAGCTCGAGCAGGTCTGGGCGGGCAAGAAAACGCCGAAGGACGCGCTTGACTCGGCAGCATCGCGCGGCGACGAGCTGCTGCGCCGCTTCGAAAAGGCTGGGAACTAAACTCGCCATGGAAAAACGATCGCGGTTCAATACGAGCCTGCTGCCTTATCTGCTGGTCGCGCCGCAACTCGCCATCACCGCGCTCTTTTTCCTGTGGCCGGCCGGCGAGGCGCTGTGGCAGGCCACGCAGACCCAGGACGCGTTCGGTACATCGAGCGAGTTTGTCGGACTGGCGAATTTCAAGCAGATCTTCACCGATCCGCTTTACCTCTCGTCGTTCAATACGACCATCATCTTCTGCACGCTCGTCACCGTGTCGGGCCTGGTGATCTCGCTGCTGCTCGCCGCGTGTGCCGATCGGGTGACACGGGGCAGGAAGGTCTATCAGACGCTGTTGATCTGGCCGTACGCGGTTGCGCCGGCGATTGCCGCTGTGCTCTGGTCGTTCCTGTTCAATCCGAGCATCGGTTTGGTAACCTACGCGCTCGCGAAATACGGCATTGTCTGGAACCACGCGCTGAATGGTTCCCAGGCCATGTTCCTGGTCGTATTGGCGTCAGTGTGGAAGCAGGTCAGCTACAACTTCCTGTTCTTCTTCGCCGGACTGCAGGCTATTCCGCGTTCGCTGATCGAGGCGGCGGCCATTGACGGCGCCGGGCCGGTGCGGCGGTTCTTCGGGATCGCACTGCCGTTGCTCTCGCCGACCAGCTTCTTCCTGCTGACCGTGAACCTGGTCTACGCCTTCTTCGACACCTTCCCGGTCATCGATGCGGCCACCGGCGGCGGTCCCGCGCAGTCCACGAAAACGCTCATCTACAAAATCTTCGCCGAAGGCTTCCAGGGTCTCGATATCGGCAGTTCCGGCGCGCAGTCGGTCGTCCTGATGGTGATCGTGGTGGCGCTGACGGTCGTGCAATTCCGCTTCATTGAACGTCGGGTGCAGTACTCATGATCGAGAACCGTCGCGGTTTTGACCTGTTTTGCCACGCGGTGCTGATACTTGGCGTGGTGCTGGTCGTGTTTCCGGTGTACATCGCTTTCTGCGCGGCCACGATGAGCGAAGCGGAAGTATTCAGAGTGCCGCTTTCACTGATTCCGAGCACGCACTTGTTCGAAAACGTTACGAACATCTGGACGCACGGCAGCGGCAACGCGGCGGCGCCGTTCGGCCATATGCTGCTGAACAGCCTGGTCATGGCGCTCGTGATTTCGATCGGCAAGATCGCTATCTCGATGCTGTCGGCCTACGCCATTGTGTTCTTCCGCTTCCCGTTTAAAAACCTGGCCTTCTGGCTAATCTTCATCACGCTGATGCTGCCGGTGGAAGTGCGGATTTTTCCGACGGTCCAGGTCGTCTCATCGATGCACCTCAGCAACACGTACGCCGGCCTGACGTTGCCGCTGATTGCGTCGGCGACGGCGACGTTCCTGTTCCGCCAGTTCTTCATGACGCTGCCCGATGAGCTGATGGAGGCGGCGCGCATCGACGGCGCCGGAGCATTGCGGTTCTTGTGGGACGTAGTGCTGCCGCTGTCGAAGACGAACATTGCGGCGCTGTTCGTGATCACGTTCATCTACGGCTGGAACCAGTATTTGTGGCCGATCCTGATCACCAGCGACCAGTCGCTGCAAACGGCGGTGGTCGGCATCAAGAGCATGATCGCTTCCGGCGACACCGCGACCGAATGGCATCTGGTCATGACTGCAACGCTGCTGGCAATGTTGCCGCCGCTCGCGGTTGTACTGACGATGCAGCGCTGGTTCGTGCGCGGTCTCGTCGATTCCGAAAAATAACGGAGGCTCATTCAATGATCCTTGAAGTTGCTCAATTGCCGGTGAAGGCGGGCGAAGAGGCCGCGTTCGAAGCGGCGTTCGCTGAAGCCGAAAAGATCATCTCGGCGCAGCCGGGCTTTCTTTCGCACGAACTGGTGCGTGGCGCCGACGCGGACAATGGTTCGCGCTACGTGCTGCTGGTTCGGTGGGAGACGGTCGCGGCGCATGAGGAAGGTTTCCGCGGCTCGGCCGACTACCAGACGTGGCGCGAGTTGCTGCATAAATTCTATGAACCGGGTGTCGCGGTCGCGCATTTTGCGACGGTCGCGGGCGCCCTTAAATGAAGGCGGGTCGATGGCTGCACTAAGCCTTCAGGGCGTCAAGAAAACCTACGACAGCAAGCAGTTCGTCTTGCACGGCATCGACGTGGAAGTGACGGACGGCGAATTCGTCGTGATGGTCGGTCCGTCCGGCTGCGGGAAATCGACTTTGCTGCGCATGGTCGCGGGGCTGGAAAGCGTGTCCGAAGGGAAGATTTCCATCGGCGAGAAAGTGGTGAACACGCTCGAGCCGAAGGACCGGGACATCGCGATGGTGTTCCAGAACTATGCGCTGTATCCGCACATGAGCGTCGCGCAGAACATGGCGTACGCGTTGAAGATCGGCGGTGTCAGCAAATCGGAAATCGACCAGCGCGTTCAGAATGCCGCGAAGATCCTGGAGCTCGAACCGTTGCTCGCCCGCAAGCCGCGCGAGTTGTCCGGCGGCCAGCGGCAACGCGTGGCGATGGGCCGCGCAATCGTGCGCGAACCGGCCGTGTTCCTGTTCGACGAACCGCTGTCGAACCTCGACGCCAAGCTGCGCGTGCAAATGCGCCTGGAAATCCAGCGGCTGCACGCGCGTCTTGCAACCACGAGCCTGTATGTCACGCACGACCAGATCGAGGCAATGACGCTCGCGCAGCGCGTGATCGTGATGAATCGTGGCCGGGCCGAGCAGATCGGGCCGCCGACCGAAGTCTACGAGCGGCCGGCGACGGTGTTCGTGGCGAGTTTTATCGGCTCGCCGGCGATGAATCTGCTGGAAGGCCGTGTTTCGGACGACGGTTCGACCTTCGATGTCGCGGGTAACGGCCCACGCTTGCCGCTCACGGGCATGCAGTCGTTGCAGCAGGATCTGAAGGGCCGCGAGTGGGTGCTGGGCATTCGGCCGGAACACATGCTCCCGGAGCAGCAGGGCGCGCATGTCACGTTGACGGTCGATTCCTGCGAACTCCTCGGCGCGGATAATCTGGCGCATGGCCGTTGGGGCAAACACGACGTTGCTGCGCGTTTGCCGCACGAGCATCGTCCGGCGCGCGGCGAGGCGGTGGAAGTGGCGCTGCCGGCGCATCGGCTGCACATCTTCGATCCGGCGACGGGCTTGCGCGTTAATTAGAGGCTGAAAGAGGGTCCCAAGACATGAAAATCTGGCCTTATCCGCGCATCGTCGCGCATCGTGGCGGCGGAAAAGTCGCGCCGGAGAATACGCTCGATGGTATTGATACCGGTGCGCGGCTCGGTCTGAAAATGATCGAATTCGATGCGAAATTATCGGCGGATAACGTTGTGTTTTTGCTACACGATGACCTCGTCGACCGTACATCGAACGGGCGTGGCCTCGCAAAAAACCTTCGCTACGAGGAACTCGAGCAACTCGATGCCGGACGCTGGTTCGATCCGAGCTTCGCCGGCGCCCGCATGCCAACGCTCGCTCAGGTCGCGGAACGGTGTTTTGCACACGGATTGGCGGCGAATATCGAAATCAAGCCGTGCGCGGGGCGTGATGTTGAAACGGGCGTTTTAGTGGCGCAGGAGGCGGCGCGGCTATGGACGGGCACAGAACCGGCGCCGTTGTTGTCGTCGTTTTCCTACGCTGCGCTTGAGGCCGCCGCCGGGGCCGCGTCCGATCTGCCGCGCGGTTTGCTCTACGGAGCCGTTCCCGGCGACTGGCGCGCCCAGACCGCGGCGTTGTCGTGTGTATCGCTGCATGCCGATCACAAGACGCTGGACGAGCGTCTGGTCGCGGAGATCAAGGATTCCGGCTTGCGGATCCTGGCCTACACCGTCAATGACCCCGAGCGGGCGCGTGAACTCGCCGAATGGGGTGTGGATGCGATCTGTACGGACCGAATCGATGTAATCGGTGCCGATTTTCTGGACTGAGCGGGAACAGGCACGAGCGAACATGTAAAAAACGCGCGCCGGAAGCAATTCCGGCGCGCGTTTTTCATCGATACAAGCAAGCTGCTTATCGGGCTCGGGCCAGTAGTACGCCCGCCACCAGCGCCAAGCCGCCCACCAGGGCGATGGTTTGCCACGGTTTGTCGTGAATGTAGGTGTCCGCATCGGCCAGGGCCGTATTCGCGCGAGCGCGTAACGCGTCGTGCGTGTCGTTCAAACGTGCGCGTGCCGAATCCACGCTCTTGCTCAACTGAGCCCGCAGCGCGGCGACGTCGGCTGACGTGCCTTTCGACAGCGTTTCTTCAATCTCCGAAATCAGCGTGCGCAATTCGCCGCCGATGTCCTGCGCCGCGTCGCGGCTGTGACGCGAAATGCGGCGTGCACGGCGGCTGGTGGAGTTCCATGAATCTCCGAGGGCATCTCGCGTATTGGGGAATGCGTTCATAGGATCGCTCCGTCGATGGATGAATCGTGGATGGGCCGCGAAGTTGCGGAAAAATACTAGTTGAGCAAGTTGGATGCCGGTTCATCCGCGGCGTTCAACATTGCCCGTCCGAGCGTTGCAGCGCAAGCTTTTCAGAGAAAAGCAGAAAATCAGGAAAAGTAGAAACTGCCAGGACAGACTCGGAAAAATGTGTGCAGCGCGTCATATTTACAAGCACTGAAAAGACAAACGCCGTTGCGAGGATTCCTCACAACGGCGTTAGTTTCGTGTCTTGCTTTGACGGAACAACATAGAGAACAACGGAGGGCGGGCGGTGCTTATTACCGCCGCGTTCAAGTCTAGAACCGATATCCCACGTTCAAATACGTCACGATCGGGTTCAGCTTCAGCTTCGCTTCCGAATTCACGGTGAGCTGGCCGACCGGCGTCTGCGCCTGGGTTGTCAGCTTGGCGGTGGCGTGAAGCGGTATGAACGAGATGGAAAAACCTGCAAACCAATGATCGGTGAACGCGTATGTAAGGCCTGCATTAAACACGGGAGCCCACGAACTATCCGTCGATACGTCGGTCGGACCATGCAGCACGTTAGTTTCGAAGTCGGTATTCGTGATCTTTGCGTCGGTGAACGACACGTGCGTGACGCCAATGCCCACGTATGGACGGATCTTCGACTGCGGTTGCATGAAGTAGTACTTCAGCAGCAGAGTAGGGCTCCACTGTTTGGCTGAACCGAGCGTGCCGTATTGCGAATATGACTTTTCACCCTTCAAGTCGAACGAGGGCGGGATGCCGAGAACGAATTCACCGGCAATATGGTCCGTGACAAAGTAGCCTGCAGTGAAACCGGCGGTGTCGGCGTTTGAGAGGCTCGCACCGCTGTTGGGTATGTCAATGCCGACTGGCGATCCACCTACGCTCGTTTCCTTGAGCGGGCCGCTACTGGAAAGGGGAGCGAAATGGAACCAGCCGCCGGTAACGAAGAAAGTGTTAGCCGACTGTGCATGTGCTGCGCCAGACATGCACGCGAATGCGGCGACCCCCGTAACAACCCGTTTTATTTTCATTGAGTGCTCCTCCGAAAAAGCACGCTAATTATGAACAGAACATTTGAAACAAACCATGCTTCGACTCAGAGCGTTTTCCCTAAGAGGAATGCTGGCTCTAATTGGGTTAGCGCAGTGCCAGGCCCCTGATTTCCCCGGCTGAATACACGGGTTGATGCATGGGTTCACACATCCCTTCGCACGACTTGAACGAAAAATTTCAAGGTGGCCCAGAATGTGGCTTTGACGGACCGCCGGAATACCCGACCAACGCTCGACCAACGGACAATCCAGCATGGCACGGCTAGCACGACTCTACGTTCCCGAACAGCCGCAGCATGTCATCTTGCGCGGTCTGGACCAGCAGCCCGCTTTCGTCGAAGCTCCGGACTACGAGCTTTTCATCGAATGCCTGCGCACGGCCTCCCGCGATCACCATCTCGCCATCCACGCTTATGCGCTGATGCCAGGCGCGGTGCATCTCCTCGTCACTCCCCGCGATGAAGCCAGTCTCCCGAAAGCCATGCAGGCGGTCGGCCGGCGCTACGTCGCGCATTTCAATCGCCGGTATGCGCGTCGCGGCACCCTATGGGAAGGCCGCTACCGGGCGACGGTGATCGAAGGTGAAACCTACTTCCTGCTCGCGAGCCGCGTAGTCGAGATGGCGCCGGTGCATGCCGAACTCGCGGCCCTCCCGCAAGACTACAAATGGTCGAGCTACCGCCATCACATCGGCTTGACGCTCGACAGCCTCATTACCGATCACCCGCTGTACTGGAAGCTCGGCAACACGCCGTTCGAACGCCAGCGCGCCTATACGGAGCTATGTGAGCAGCCGCTCGACGAGCGCGAAGCCAACCGGCTGCTTCAGGCGACGCTCAAGGGCTGGGTGCTTGGCAGCGACTCCTACAGGGAGTGGGCCGGGCGCGCCGCCAACCGGCGCGTCTCACCGTTGCCTCGTGGCCGTCCTCGCAAGATTCGCGAGACTCCACAGACCCGTTAACGGCGTTTTCGCGCCGGAACTGAAGAATGACCGAAACGGCATGACAACAAAAATCGTCATGCCGTTTATTTTTTGCTGAATTTGATGTGGAACTAATAAAATGGGGCATTCGTGCACCAACTCGATAATAGGTGTCAGATCATCGGGTTTTGATTGCCAACTTTTTGATTCATCGCGTATATTTCGTTTTCCGGCAGTTCGTGACGCGTTGCGTCAATTTTGCTTGGCCGGCGTCGCGTTTTCCTCCCGGGTTCAAGGTCTTGGCCTGCCGGAGGCGCGAGCAACGCACATAACAACGCAACAACATGTTCAACGGCCGCCCGCGGCCCCCCACAGAACACGGTGACCCATGAACGATCAATTGCCGCCGACTCTCGGTTCCGCTCCCGCCGCGCAGGGCATGTACGACCCCGAGAACGAACACGACTCTTGTGGCGTCGGCTTCGTTGCGCACATCAAGGGCAAGAAGCGCCATGAAATCATCCAGCAGGGTCTGAAGATCCTCGAAAACCTCGACCATCGCGGCGCTGTCGGCGCCGACAAGCTGATGGGCGACGGCGCGGGCATCCTGATCCAGATCCCTGACGGGTTTTATCGTGAGGAAATGGCGAAGCAGGGCGTGACGCTGCCGCCGGAAGGCGAGTACGGCGTCGGCATGATCTTCTTGCCGAAGGAAAACGCGTCGCGTCTCGCGTGCGAGCAGGAGCTCGAGCGCACGGTGAAGGCCGAAGGTCAGCTCGTGCTCGGCTGGCGCGATGTGCCCGTCGACGCCACCATGCCCATTTCGCCGACGGTCAAGGCCAGCGAGCCGCTGATCCGGCAGATTTTTATCGGCCGGGGCAAGGACATTGTTGTGACCGATGCGCTCGAGCGGAAGCTGTACGTGATCCGCAAGACGGCCAGCCATCGGATTCAGGCGCTCAAGCTCAAGCACGGCAAGGAATACTTCGTGCCGTCGATGTCGGCGCGTACGGTCGTCTATAAGGGCCTGCTGCTGGCCGGTCAGGTTGGCGTGTATTACCGCGACCTGCAGGACGAACGCGCCGTCTCCGCACTCGCGCTCGTGCATCAGCGCTTCTCGACGAACACGTTCCCCGCGTGGGAACTCGCGCACCCGTACCGGATGATTGCGCACAACGGCGAAATCAACACGGTGAAGGGCAACGTCAACTGGCTGAACGCGCGGACCGGCGCGATCGCCAGCTACGTGCTGGGTGATGACCTGCCGAAGCTCTGGCCGCTGATCTATCCGGGTCAGTCGGATACGGCATCGTTCGATAACTGCCTCGAACTCCTGGTCATGGCGGGTTATCCGCTCGTCCACGCAATGATGATGATGATTCCCGAAGCATGGGAACAGCACACGCTGATGGACGACAACCGCCGCGCGTTCTACGAATATCACGCTGCCATGATGGAGCCGTGGGACGGCCCCGCCGCGATCGCGTTTACCGATGGCCGTCAGATCGGCGCCACGCTCGACCGTAACGGCCTGCGTCCGGCGCGCTACGTCATCACCGACGACGACCTCGTGATCCTCGCATCGGAATCGGGCGTATTGCCGGTGCCGGAATCGAAGATCGTGAAGAAGTGGCGTCTGCAGCCGGGCAAGATGTTCCTGATCGATATGGAGCAAGGCCGGATCATCGACGACAAGGAACTCAAGGACAACCTCGCGAACGGCAAGCCGTACAAGAGCTGGATTGACGCTGTGCGCATCAAGCTCGACGAGATCGAGCCGAAGGCCGAGGAAGTCGACACGCAGCGTCGCGAAGCGGCCGCTTTGCTGGACCGTCAGCAGGCGTTCGGCTACACGCAGGAAGACGTCAAGTTCCTGATGGCGCCCATGGCTCAGCTCGGCGAAGAAGCCGTCGGCTCGATGGGGAACGACTCGCCCCTCGCGGTGATGTCGAACAAGAACAAGACGCTGTATCACTACTTCAAGCAACTCTTCGCGCAGGTCACGAACCCGCCGATCGACCCGATCCGCGAGAACATGGTGATGTCGCTGGTGTCGTTCGTCGGTCCCAAGCCGAACCTGCTCGACACGACCAACATCAACCCGACGATGCGTCTCGAAGTCTCGCAGCCCGTGCTCGACTTCAAGGACATCGCGAAGATTCGCGCTATCGATAAATACACCGGCGGCAAGTTCAGCTCGTATGAACTGAGCATCTGCTATCCGGTGGCGTGGGGCAATGAAGGCGTCGAGGCGCGCCTCGCTTCGCTGTGCGCGGAAGCCGTGGATGCGGTCAAGTCCGGCTACAACATGCTGATCGTCTCCGATCGCAAAATGGATCGCGCCAACCTCGCCATTCCGGCGCTGCTCGCCACGTCCGCCATTCATACGCACCTCGTGCAGCACGGTCTGCGCACGAGTACCGGCCTGGTCGTGGAAACGGGCTCGGCGCGCGAGACGCATCACTTCGCGTTGCTCGCGGCGTACGGCGCGGAAGCCGTGCATCCGTACCTCGCGCTGGAAACGCTCGCTCAAATGGCCGAAGGCCTGAAGGGCGATCTTTCCGCCGATAAAGCCATCTACAACTACACGAAGGCGGTGGGCAAGGGCTTGTACAAGGTCATGTCGAAGATGGGCATTTCCACGTACATGTCGTATACCGGCGCGCAGATTTTCGAAGCAGTCGGGCTCTCCAGCGAACTCGTGGAGAAGTACTTCAAGGGCACGGCATCGAAGGTGGGTGGGATCAGCATTTTCGAAGTGGCCGAGGAAGCGATTCGTCTGCATCGTGAGGCGTTTGGCGAGAACCCCGTGCTCGCGACCATGCTCGATGCCGGCGGTGAATACGCGTATCGCGTGCGTGGTGAAGAGCATATGTGGACGCCGGATGCCATCGCCAAGTTGCAGCATTCCACGCGCAGCAACTCGTATCAGACGTACAAGGAATACGCGCACCTGATCAACGACCAGACGAAGCGTCACATGACGTTCCGTGGTTTGTTCGAGTTCAAGGTCGATCCCACGAAGGCGATTCCCCTGGACGAAGTGGAACCGGCGAAGGAAATCGTCAAGCGTTTTGCAACCGGCGCGATGTCGCTGGGTTCGATCAGCACCGAAGCTCATGCCACGCTGGCTGTGGCCATGAACCGTATCGGCGGGAAGTCGAACACGGGTGAAGGCGGCGAGGATGCGAACCGGTATCGCAACGAATTGCGCGGCATTCCGATCAAGAACGGCGACACGATGAAGTCCGTGATCGGCGAGGAAGTCGTCACGGACATTCCGTTGAAAGACGGTGACTCGCTGCGCTCGAAGATCAAGCAAGTGGCGTCCGGACGCTTCGGCGTGACGGCGGAGTACCTGTCTTCCGCTGATCAGATCCAGATCAAGATGGCGCAGGGCGCGAAGCCGGGCGAAGGCGGACAACTGCCGGGTCACAAGGTCAGCGAGTACATCGGCAAGCTGCGGTACTCGGTGCCAGGCGTGGGCCTTATTTCGCCGCCGCCGCATCACGATATTTATTCGATCGAAGATCTCGCGCAGCTTATTCACGATCTGAAGAACGTGAACTCGTCGTCGAGCGTGTCGGTGAAGCTGGTGTCGGAAGTGGGCGTTGGCACCGTTGCCGCCGGCGTTGCCAAGGCGAAGGCCGATCACGTCGTGATCGCGGGCCACGATGGCGGCACGGGCGCGTCGCCGTTGTCGTCGTTGAAGCACGCGGGAACGCCGTGGGAACTGGGTCTGGCCGAAACGCAGCAAACGCTGGTCCTCAACCGCCTTCGCGGCCGTATCCGCGTGCAGGCCGATGGCCAGATGAAGACCGGCCGCGACGTCGTGATCGGTGCGCTGCTCGGCGCCGATGAATTCGGTTTCGCGACCGCGCCGCTCGTCGTGCAGGGTTGCATCATGATGCGCAAGTGTCACCTGAACACGTGCCCGGTCGGCGTCGCGACGCAAGATCCGGTGCTGCGCGCCAAGTTCACGGGACAACCGGAACATGTGGTGAACTTCTTCTTCTTCATCGCCGAAGAAGTGCGCGAAATCATGGCGCAACTGGGCATCCGAAAGTTCGATGATCTGATCGGTCACGCCGAATTGCTCGATACGAAGAAGGGCGTCGAGCACTGGAAGGCGAAGGGGCTCGATTTCTCGAAGGTGTTCTATCAAGTCCCGAACGACGGCAGCATTGCGACGAAGCACGTTGAAACGCAAGATCATGCGCTCGAGAAGGCGCTGGATCATGTACTGATCGAGAAGTCGGCGGCGGCTATCGAGAAGGGCGAGCACGTCTCGTTCATCCAGCCGGTGCGCAACGTGAACCGCACGGTCGGCGCGATGTTGTCCGGCTTGATCGCACGGAAGTACGGTCACGACGGCTTGCCCGACGACTCGATTCATATCCAGTTGAAGGGTACGGCCGGGCAGAGTTTCGGCGCGTTCCTGGCGAAGGGCATCACGCTGGATCTCGTCGGCGATGGCAACGACTACGTCGGCAAGGGCTTGTCGGGCGGGCGCATCATCATTCGCCCGACTAACGACTTCCGCGGCAAGTCGGAGGAAAACATCATCTGCGGCAACACGGTGTTGTACGGCGCGATTGAAGGCGAAGCGTATTTCCGGGGCGTGGCGGGCGAGCGTTTCGCCGTGCGTAACTCGGGCGCAACGGCGGTCGTGGAAGGCACCGGGGACCACGGCTGCGAATACATGACCGGCGGCACGGTGGTCGTGCTCGGCGAAACCGGGCGCAACTTCGCGGCGGGCATGTCGGGCGGCGTGGCGTTTGTCTTCGATGCTGACGGCACCTTCGGCGGCAAGTGCAACAAGGCGATGGTCGCGCTCGATCCTGTCTTGCAGCAGGCAGAACAGGAACGCACAGTGGATCGGGCTTTGTGGCACACCGGCAAGACTGACGAAGCGTTGCTCAAGGACTTGATCGAGCAGCACTTCCAGTCCACCGGGTCGCCGCGTGCGAAGGCGTTGCTCGAGAACTGGGATGCGTCGCGTCGTCAATTCGTGAAGGTATTCCCGACTGAGTACAAGCGTGCGCTTGGCGAGTTGGGCGCGAAGAAATCGAAGGATGCGATAGCGGCTTGAGTCTTCCGCTGAACCTGATCTAGTACGGCCCTTCGGCGTCAAACGTCGAAGGGTGGATTAACCCCCAATACAGAGAAAGAGAACCATATGGGCAAGGCAACCGGTTTTCTCGAGTTCGAGCGCCAGCATGAGACGTACGAAGCGCCGCTCGCTCGCGTCAAGCATTACAAGGAATTCGTTCACGCACTGTCGGACGAGAACGCGAAGATCCAGGGCGCGCGCTGCATGGATTGCGGCATTCCGTTCTGCAACAACGGCTGTCCGGTGAACAACATCATTCCGGACTTCAACGATCTGGTGTTCCAGCAAAACTGGAAGACGGCCATTGACGTGTTGCATTCGACGAACAACTTCCCGGAGTTCACCGGACGCATTTGTCCGGCGCCGTGTGAAACCGCGTGCACGCTTGGCATCAACGATGATCCGGTCGGCATCAAGTCGATCGAACACGCGATCATCGATAAAGCCTGGGCCGAAGGCTGGGTCGCGCCGTTGCCGTCGAAGCACAAGACCGGGAAGAAGGTGGCTGTGGTTGGATCGGGCCCTGCCGGATTGGCCGCTGCGCAGCAACTCGCGCGCGCTGGGCATGACGTGACGGTGTTCGAGAAGAACGATCGGATTGGCGGATTGCTGCGTTATGGCATCCCCGATTTCAAGCTCGAAAAGTGGCTGATCGATCGCCGCATGCGGCAGATGGAAGCCGAAGGCGTGGCGTTCCGGACGAATGTGTTTATCGGTAAAGATCCGTTGCCGGGGCATATTGCGAATTCATCGCGTGAAACCATTTCACCCGATGAGTTGCGTGAGCAATTCGACGCTGTCGTGATCGCGGGCGGTTCGGAAACGCCGCGTGATTTGCCAGTGCCTGGACGTGAAATGCAAGGCATCCACTACGCGATGGAATTCCTGCCGCTGCAGAACAAGGTCAATGCCGGTGATACGGTCGTTGATCAGTTGATTGCGAAGGGCAAGCATGTTGTGGTGATCGGTGGTGGCGATACGGGTTCGGATTGTGTAGGGACGTCGAATCGGCATGGTGCGAAGAGTGTGACGCAGTTCGAGTTGCTGTCGCAGCCGCCTGAAGTCGAGAACAAGCCGCTCGTCTGGCCGTACTGGCCGATCAAGTTGCGTACATCGTCGTCGCATGAGGAAGGCTGCGAGCGCGATTGGTCGGTGGCGACCAAGCGCTTCGAAGGCAAGAACGGCAAGGTTGAAAAACTGATCGCCGTGCGCGTGGAGTGGAAGGACGGGAAGATGCAGGAAGTGGCGGGATCGGAGTTTGAAATGAAAGCCGATCTGGTGCTGCTCGCGATGGGCTTTACGCAACCGACATCGCCGGTTCTTGAAGCGTTCGGCGTGGATAAAGACGCGCGCGGGAATGTGAAGGCATCGACCGAAGGGGAGAAGGCTTATTTCACATCGGTGCCGAAGGTGTTCACCGCAGGCGATATGCGGCGTGGGCAGTCGCTGGTTGTGTGGGCGATTCGTGAAGGACGGCAATGCGCACGGTCGGTGGATGCGTTTTTGATGGGGTGTAGCGATTTGCCGCGATAGGATTTTTTTGCATGGATGATTGTTGAAAAACCGGGCTTGAAGTTTGAGCCCGGTTTTTTAATGGTGGATCGATACCGACGACGGGACGAAAATCCTAGAGGGCCATGAAAGTGCATAATTGATTTGTACGGCAGATTGCCGTATCATGAGTAATCTTGGAGGTTTTTATCATGCCCACTGCCATTTCTACTGCTCGCCTCGAAGCCCGAATCAGTACTGATTTGCACGCAATGCTCAAGCGTGCGGCAGAGTTGCAGGGGCGCACAATGACCGACTTCGTTGTATCGGCCGTACAAGACGCTGCCCAGCGCGCGATCGAGCAAGCGGATGTCATGCGACTCTCACTTGCTGATCAAGAGTGTTTCGCTCTGGCGCTGCTCTCACCGCCAGAACCTGTTCCTGCGCTCCGACGAGCATTCGCCCGGCGTCAGAAACTTTTGCGAACTGAATGAGTTCCGCACCCTACAGCGTTATGGCGCTTGATGCAGTTCACGAGCGAGCATCTTTCAGCAGCGAATCGGAACCGCTGAATCGCTACTTTCAACAGCAGGTTACTCAGGATATCCGCCGCAGAGTTGCTGCTTGCTTTGTGGCGATTACTGATGAGCAACAAGTTGCTGGCTACTACACCCTCGCGGCAACAAGTCTGCTTCTGGCTGAATTGCCGGCGAATGTCGGGAAGAAACTGCCTCGCTATCCCAGCGTGCCAGCTATCAGAATGGGGCGCTTGGCGGTCGATCAAGCGTTTCAGAGACAGGGCCTTGGCGGTGCTTTGCTGGCCGATGCCTTCGCACGATCTGTTCGATCGGAGATTGCGGCGTTCGCACTGGTTGTGGACGCTAAACATGAATTGGCTGCAAGGTTCTACTTGCATCATGGATTCGTGGCTTTACCCAGCAGTCCATTGTGCTTGTTTCTGCCACTTGCAACCGCACGCCGAGTGATGTAACGCTTGTGGGGGAGCAATAGTCTCGGGACCTTCCTCGATGCACTTACTGTTTCCGTTCCCATCCCCCGCTATTGCGACTTCTCCGATAGCCTCGCCATAGCCCTCAGCGCATGCTCATGCCCTCACATTTTCAGGGGCATGGAATGACCAAGATCAAGCGATTGTCCAGCGGCGCGTTCTTATTTGCGGCGTTCGTTTCACTCACCGCGTCGGCTGAAACCACCGGTCACGGGTGGACCTACGAAGGCGAACACGGACCTGCCCACTGGGGCGCCATGGGCGAAGCCTTCCACGCTTGCGAAAGCGGCCGCGCCGAGTCGCCAATCGACATCGAGAAGGCAAAGAAAGCGCCCGCCGACATGCCCCGCCTGAAGATCAAGTACCAGCCCCTTCCCATCGATATCATCAACACCGGTCACGCCGTTCAATTCAACGCGACGCCGGGTACCGAGAGCATCACCCTCGGCGATCAAGCTTATCAACTCGTTCAGTTCCACTTCCATTCGCCGGGTGAAGAGCGCTTTGCCGGCAAAGACAGCGTGATGGACGCTCACCTCGTCCACCGTTCAGAAGACGGCAAGCTTCTCGTTTTGGCCGTTCAATTCCAGATAGGCGATCAACCCAACCCGGTCATCCAGACGATGCTTGACCGCATCCCGAAGGAGAAGGGGGCCGAGTTCAAGGTGAATGCTGTGATGGTGAATCCGCTCGACCTGTTGCCTAAACAAATGAGCTATTACACGTACAGCGGTTCGCTGACGACGCCGCCTTGTTCGGAAGGCGTGACGTGGATCGAGTTCAAGGAGCGGGTGAGCATTACCCAGCACCAACTCGATGCCATGCAGCGCTTCTATCACGGCAATCAACGCCCGGTGCAAGCGTTGAACGGACGTGAAATCTGGGAAGTAGAGTGATCTGACAGCGCTAAGAGATCGCCTGTTGAAAGGCGACGTGCTGTGAGACGACAGGCGGTTTAACGCAAGTTAAAACCGCCTCGTTTTCCTCATCAAGCAAGTCACCGTGTCACTACACCAAACGCCTTCCCTCGCGTTTCCGGCAACAACAACGCCGCGACGATCACCAACAAATACCCGGTCCCCGCCACCATGCCAATCGCTTTGACAAGCGACATTCCTTGCGAAAGCACGCCTACAAGAATCGGAAAAAACGAGCCGAGCCCGCGCCCGAGGTTGTAGCAAAACCCCTGACCCGAGCCGCGTATCGCGTTCGGGTACAGCTCCGATAAATACGCCCCCACGCCCGCAAAAATCCCCTGTACGACAATACCGAGCGGAAAGCCGAGCAGCAGCATGGTGTGATCGGTGACGGGGATCATCGTGTAGATCATCCCGAGCAAAAACGAGCCGATAGCAAATAGTACGAACGACGCACGCCGCCCGATCCTGTCGCAGAGAATGGCCCCGAACACATACCCCAGAAACGAGCCGACGATCAGCACCACGAGATAACCGCTCGTATTGAACACGGACAAATGCCGCTCGGTCTTGAGATAAGTCGGCAGCCACGTGGTGATGGCGTAATAACCGCCGAGCATGCCGGTGCACAACGCGCTGCCCAGTATGGTTGTCTTGAGGTGGGAGCCTTTGAAGATATCGGCGAAAGTGGCGGTTTCAGTGCCGGCATCGCGCGCACGGCGGGTGGCGAGATAGATTTCCGGGTCGCTGACATTGCGGCGGATGTAGAGGATCCACAGCGCCGGCAAGATACCGATCCAGAAGCACGCGCGCCACGCAGTGTCTTCGGGCAACAAAGCAAAAAACGCCCAGTACAGGATTGCCGCCGCGCCCCATCCGAATGACCAGCTGCTCTGCACCGTACCCACGGCTTTAGCGCGATGCTGCGGCGAACGAATGGTCTCCGCCATCATCACGGTGACCACGGACCATTCGCCGCCGAAGCCCACGCCTTGCAGCGTGCGCGTGGCCAGCAACTGCCCGAACGAGTGCGTGAAGCCCGAGAGAAATGTGAAGAAGGCAAACGTGCCGATCGTCCACTGCAATACGCGGACGCGGCCATATCGGTCGGAGAGAATGCCGGCGAGCCAGCCGCCGATAGCCGATGAAATCAGCGAACTCGTCGCGATCATCCCGGCTTCACTCTTCGTCATGCCCCACGCGGTGATCAGCGTGGGAATGAGGAACGAGTAGATCATGAAGTCGAAGGCATCGACGGCGTAACCGCCGAAACCCGCGTAAAGCGTGCGGCGCTCGCGCGTCGTCAGCTCGGTGAACCACTCGAACGCTCGCAAATCCCGTCTCCCGTTCAAAGCCTGCCGTGCAGGCGCAGGAGCATTCTACGGTGCGTCGTTCAGCGGGAAAAGCAGGTCAAAATGATGCCCGTGGTCACCGGGCATCGAACGAGCGCTTTGACCTCAAACCATCTCAAACCACCACGCTTTCCGCCCCCGCACGTTCAATCTCGATCCGGCTCTCGTGGAAGCCGGTCACCGACTCGCGATGCGCGACGCTGACGATCGCGGCGTTCGGCAACGCATCGATGATGGCCGTATAGATCAGCATCTCGTTCTCGGCATCGAGCGCGCTGGTGGCCTCATCGAGGAACATGAAGTCCGGCTTGTGCAGCAATACGCGGGCAGCCGCCAGCCGCTGTTGCTCGCCCGGTGACATCATCTTTGCCCAGTGTCCCGACTCCTCCAGACGCGGACCGTACGCGTTCAGGTTGCAGGCACGCAAGGCTTCGCGGCAGTCGTCATCGGAGAAGACATCCGCAGTCGACGGATAACTCAACGCCGCCTTCAATGTGCCGATCGGCAAGTAACTTTGCTGCGGAATGAACATCAGCTTGGCGTCGACCGGCGCGTCGATCGTGCCGTCACCGAACGGCCACAAGCCGGCCAGCGCGCGCATCAGCGTACTCTTCCCCGAACCGGACGGACCTTGCACGAGCCAGCGCGAACCCGGCTTCACCACCACATCCGCGACGTTCGCGAGCGGCGTGCCGTTCGGCAACGCGAGCTTCAGTCCGGTCGTGGTCAGTGCGTCGGTGCTCGTGTAATGCAGGTTGATGCCGCCGTGGGCAGTCGCCGGCGAAATCGCTTCCTTGATGTGCGTGGAGCTCATCACACGCTTGAATTCGCGCAACCGGTTCACGGTGGCGCGCCATTCGACCAAGGTCGAGTAACTATTGATGAACCAGGAAAACGAGTCGCTGACCGTGCCGAATGCCGAACTGATCTGCATCAGCACGCCGAACGTGAACGCGCCTGCGAAGTAGCGGGGAGCCGCGACCATGATCGGGAAAATAATCGCGATCTGACCGTAGAAAGACAGCACGAAGGTCATGCGCCGCGTGTACTTCATGATCTGCCAGTAGTTCTGGCGGATCGTTTCGAAGATGGTCCTGGCGTTGCGGTTTTCCGTCGCGATGCCGTCATAAAACGCGATCTGCTCGGCGTTCTCACGAATGCGGATCAGGCCGAAACGGAAGTTGGCTTCCACCTTCTGCGCCTGGTAATTAATCGATACCAACGGATGGCCGAAACGCTGGATCAGGAGCGAGCCGAGCACCGCGTACAGTGCTGCCGCCCAGACCATGTAGCCCGGAATGGTGATCGGCGTACCGAACAGCGAGAAGCTCAGCGCCCCGGCAAGCGTCCACAGGATCGTGATGAAGGTCACGAGCGTGACGAGCGTCGATAACAAGTCCAGCGACAACGACAGCGTGGTCGTGGCGAAGGACTGCAGGTCGTCGCTGATCCGCTGGTCGGGGTTATCGGCGAGGCGATCGCGTTCTATGCGGTAGAAGGCTTTATCGCCGAGCCATTGTTCGAGGTATCGGTGGGTGAGCCATTGGCGCCACCGGAAGCCGAGCATCTGGCGCAGGTACCGGCCATACACGGCGAGCAGGATGTACGCGAACGCGAGGCCCGCGAAGATCAGCAGCAGGCGCGGAAACTCGGCGACCCTCTTGGCCTGCAGCGTGTTGTAGAAGTCCGCGCTCCAGGTGTTCAGGCGGACGTTGATGTACACGACCGCCATATTGATCGCGATGATCGCGATCAGCAAAAGCCATGCAATGCCGCGTTCTTCCGATACCCAGTAAGGCTTGATAAGACTCCACGCCGACACTTTGTCGGCGTCTTGTTCTGTGTTGCCGGGAGGTGTGGTGGTCATGAGCTTCCTGAAGACGTGCCGGCTCTGCGGCAGGTTGTAACTTGGCGGTATCGATGCGGATGGTCCTGCTCCGTCTCAACGATCCTAAGAGACCATTAAAGAGGGCGCGCGTCGGAGCATTGTTTCGGGCGTGACTTAATTGTTCCTTAATCCTTGCCCGGCTGACGACTGACCCGCCGATGCAATGCAACAGCCAGGCGCTTTCTGTATGCGTGCGCTGCAGATGCACCCGGCGTTCGCGGCATTGTGCCAGAGTGCGCGCACGGTGAACGAAAGGGAAGGCTGACGGGTTTTGTCCGCGCCGAGCCCCAAGCTTTTCCTCTAAGTGCGAGGGCGCCCTACGCGGGTCGCCCCGTTTGCTGGTCGTTTCGCTTTTATGCTTTAATGATCGATGACGAAACAGGGGTGCTTCGGCACGCGTCTGCCTCCTTGAAACAATGGAGAAACGCGCGGCGAGGCTGAGAGAGTCCCTTTGCACCCGATCCGGGTAATACCGGCGAGGGAAGTTTCCGGAAACCGCCGCGTTTCCAGTTTCTTCCAGTATTGGCTGGCCCATGAGCCGCATGCATTGCGCTCCCAAGCCGCTCTCTCCGATCTCTCGCCGTGGTTTCGTCCCTGAAATATGTTCGTGCGCCGCGCGTGCAACAGGGTTCGAAACGGGCATTCCTCCCGATCTCGATTTCCGTGCTGTGCTCCGTGCGTTCTGCAGCGTCTGCTGAGGAGGCATCGTCATCGTGAACACCGTTGTGCATTCCACTCACTCCAGTGCGTCCGGGCGAGACGATTTTGCCGTGGTGGGCGGCGGCTTGTGCGGGCGGCTGGTCGCCTGGCTGTTGGCGGGTGCGGGGCACCGTGTGGCGCTGTACGACCGCGGCGATGCGCCCGGCACGCAATCGGCGGCGTGGGTCGCGGCGGCAATGCTCGCGCCGCTCGCCGAGGCGGCCAGTGCGGAATTGCTGATCACTGAACTCGGGGCGGCATCGCTCGCGCGCTGGCCGGGTTTTATCGCCGAGATGCCGGAACCGGTGTTTTTCCAGCGCAATGGCACGCTGGTCGTCTGGCATGCCGGCGACCGCGCCGAAGCGCCGCTGTTCGAGCGCCGTTTGCGCGCGAACGCGCCTTCCGAGCTTTTCCGAGATGGCTTCGTCAAACTCTCCGGCGCGCAAGTTGCGGCAGCGGAACCGGCTCTGGGCACGCGTTTTCCGCAAGGCTGGCTGCTGCCGAACGAAGGCCAGCTCGACAACCGGCAAGTGCTGAACGCGCTGGCAGCGGGATTGGCCGAACGTAACGTTGACCTCCACTGGAATACGACGATCGATACCGATACCCCGCCGGACGCGCATTTCGTTATCGATTGCCGCGGTCTCGGCGGAAAGCCGGCGTGGCCGGCATTAAGAGGCATTCGCGGTGAAGTAGCGCGGGTGCATGCGCCGGGTATCGGGCTGACGCGGCCGGTGCGCTTGCTGCATCCGCGTTATCCGCTCTACATCGCGCCGAAACAGGACGATCTTTATGTGATCGGCGCAACCGAGGTGGAAGGCGAAGACATGTCGCCAATGACCGTGCGCTCAGCGCTCGAACTCCTGAGCGCGGCGTTCGCGGTGCATCCGGGTTTCGGCGAGGCGCGCATTCTCGAGCTCAATTCGCAATGCCGGCCGACTTTGCCCGATCATCGTCCGGCGATTGTCTGGGACGGCGCACGAACCTTGCGCGTAAACGGGCTGTACCGACACGGTTATATGATCGCGCCCGAAGTCGCCGATTCCACCCGCGCCCTTGCCGAAGCCCTGCTCGGCGGCGCGATCACCGACCCCGATTCCTTCGACGACTGGCGCCGCCAAGCCCGCTGGTCAGCCTTGCTGCGCTGCGAACACGCGGCGCCCGTGCTTTGACTTTCATCATGAATATTCACATCAATCGGAAGTCTTTCTCCGTGCCCGACGTGGCGACCATCACCGACGCCCTCGCGGCCTTCGGCGCAAAACCGCCGTTCGCCGTAGCGCTGAACGGGCAATTCGTGGCGCGTGGTGAACACGCATCGAAGGCGCTTGCCGCCGGTGACAAACTCGACATCGTCTCGCCGGTCGCCGGCGGCTGAGCTCCATTAAAGGAATCGAATCATGGCTTCCACCATCACCACAGCCGATACCCTCACGCTCTACGGCACGTCATTCCCGAGCCGCGTGTTGCTGGGGACGTCGCGCTATCCGTCGCTGCAGTCGCTGTCGGATTCCATCGACGCCGCCCGTCCCGGCATGGTCACCGTCGCGTTGCGGCGGCAATCGAGTACGGGCGAAGCCGGTTTTTTCGATGTCCTCAAGCGTCACGGCGTCGCCTTGCTGCCCAACACGGCGGGCTGCCAGACCGTGGACGAAGTGCTGAACACGGCGCGCATGGCGCGTGAACTGTTCGATACCCCGTGGCTGAAACTCGAACTCATCGGCGACGACTACACGCTGCAGCCCGATCCGATCGGCCTCGTGGAAGCGGCTGGAATACTGATCCGCGAGGGGTTCAAGGTGCTGCCGTACTGCACGGAGGATCTGGTGATTGGCCGGCGTCTGCTCGATGTCGGCTGCGAGGCGTTGATGCCGTGGGGGGCGCCTATCGGAACGGGAAAAGGTGTGACGAATCCCTACGGATTGCGCACGTTGCGTGAGCGCTTGCCGGATGTGCCGCTTATCGTCGATGCCGGTCTTGGCGTGCCGTCGCACGCGTGCCAGGTGATGGAATGGGGTTTCGATGGCGTGTTGCTGAACACGGCCGTCTCACAGGCAACGTTTCCGCCGCAGATGGCGCGCGCGTTTGCGCTGGGCGTCGAGGCGGGGCGGATGGCCTATCTCGCCGGGCCAATGGCCGAGCGCGATAGCGCACAAGCGAGCACGCCGGTGGTCGGCATGCCGTTCTGGCATCAAGACGGGAGTGCGGTATGAGCGCGGTGTTGCTGGATAAGGAAGTATTTTGGCCGCCCGCTGACGAATTGCTGGAAGCCGCCGAGCGAATCCGGCGGCGGCTGGGCGACTGGCCGGCGGGATCGAAGCAATGGCGCATTTGCCTGAGCGCACCGGATCATCCGCGCTCGGGCGATTTGATCGTGGACGGCGGCGTTGAGCCTCTGCCGGAGGGCGTCGGGCGCCTGGAAGTAAAAACGGGGCGCGCAACGTTGTACCTGAACAACGTCGAGTACGTGCTGGAAGGCGAATGGTCCGATGATTGGCCGGCCGCACTGGCCGCGTTCCTCGATTGCGGTTTTGAGCCGCACGATGCGCTCGTTCTGGCGCTTGCGTGGCGTCCGGCCAATCTGGATGAACTCGACGCGTGGCCCGTCGATTTTTCCACGTTCCCGAAGGTCGCGAATTTGCCGGCGGCGCCTTCAAAGCCGTTTCCCCCATGCCCGGACAGATTGGGCTTGTACCCGGTCCTTCCGAGCGCGGAATGGGTCGAACGGGCGCTTGACCAAGGCGTTCGGACAGCGCAATTACGCCGCAAAACCACCGATTTCGGCGATCTCAAGCAGGAAATAGAGCGTTCGGTGGCGGCGGGCGCGAAGCACGAGGCGCAGCTTTTTATCAACGATCATTGGCAGGAAGCCATCAAGGCCGGCGCGTACGGCGTGCATCTCGGGCAGGAGGACGTGGAAACGGCCGACCTGAATGCGATCGCCGAAGCGGGGCTGCGCCTCGGACTATCGACGCATGGCTACTACGAAATGCTGAAGGCGCTGCATTTCAAGCCGAGCTATCTCGCGCTCGGCGCGGTGTTCCCGACCACGACGAAAGTCATGCCGACGGCCCCACAAGGTTTGTCGCGTTTGACGCGTTATGTGCGCTTGCTTGACGGGATCGTGCCGCTAGTTGCAATCGGCGGCATCAACGGCCAGGTTTTGCGACAAATTATTTCAACTGGCGTCGGAAGCGCAGCAGTCGTGCGGGCGGTTACAGAAGCACCGGATCTGGCTGCGGCCATTTCTGCGCTGCAACACGAATTCGGGCGATAATGCCCCGGATTCGGAAAAAAGTTCAGCTTGTAAAACCAGCCGAAAGGGGCCGCTACGACACCTGTCATGCAGAGGCCCTATAATTCGGCCTCTCGCGTAAAAGGATTGTCAGCCTCCGTGTCAGCTTCTCCCGAGACCTTGCTAGAGCTTCGCGACGTCGATTTCGGCTACGGCGACCGGCTCATTCTGTCGAACCTGAACATGCGCTTCAAGCGCGGTCAGGTCGTGGCTGTCATGGGCGGTTCCGGCTGTGGCAAGACGACCGTGCTGCGCCTGATCGGCGGGTTGGTGAAGGCCAAACGCGGCCAGGTGTTGTTCGGCGGCAAGGATGTCGGCACCCAGACGCGCGAAGGCCTGTACGAGCTCCGCCGCAAGATGGGCATGCTGTTCCAGTTCGGAGCGCTGTTCACCGACCAGTCCGTATTCGATAACGTCGCGTTCCCGCTGCGGGAACACACCGACCTCCCCGACGAACTCCTGCGCGACCTCGTGCTGATGAAGCTCAACGCGGTCGGTTTGCGTGGCGCGCGCGACCTCGCGCCGTCGGAAATATCCGGCGGCATGGCTCGCCGCGTGGCGCTGGCCCGCGCCATCGCGCTGGATCCCGAACTGATGATGTACGACGAGCCGTTCGCCGGCCTCGATCCCATTTCGCTCGGCATCACGGCGAATTTGATCCGCACGCTGAACAGCGCGCTGGGCGCCACGTCCATTCTGGTGACGCATGACGTGCCGGAATCGTTCGCCATTGCTGACTACGTGTATTTCATCGCGAACGGCGGCGTTCTGGCTGAAGGCACGCCGGCACAATTGCGGGCGTCCCAGGAACCGTCGATCCGGCAGTTCATCGACGGCACGCCGGACGGCCCGTTCAAATTTCACTATCCAAGCACGACGCCCTTGGCGGCGGACTTTGGACTCGGAGCAAAGGCATGATCAGCGCCATCGGACGTACGGTGCTTGGCAGCTTCGGCACGATTGGTTACGCCACGCGCATGTTCCTGCGCCTGGTCGTCGAATTCTTTCCGTTAATGCGGCGGCCGCGCCTTGTCACGAAACAGATCCTGTTCGTCGGTAACTATTCGCTGCTGATCATTGCGGTTTCGGGCTTGTTCGTGGGTTTTGTGCTCGGTTTGCAGGGGTATCTCACCCTTAACCGATACGGCTCCGAGCAAGCGCTCGGCCTTCTCGTCGCTTTGTCGCTGGTGCGCGAACTCGGGCCGGTGGTGACCGCGCTGCTGTTCGCGGGCCGCGCGGGGACGTCGCTGACGGCGGAGATCGGCTTGATGAAAGCCGGCGAGCAGCTCACCGCCATGGAAATGATGGCGGTCGATCCGCTCAAGGTGGTGGTGGCGCCGCGCTTCTGGGCGGGCATCATCGCGATGCCGGCGCTCGCGGCCATTTTCAGTGCGGTCGGCATTTTCGGCGGTTATGTGGTCGGCGTGCTGATGATCGGCGTGGATTCGGGCGCGTTCTGGTCCCAGATGCAAGGCGGCATCGACGTATGGAGCGACGTAGGTAACGGCGTGGTCAAGAGCCTGGTGTTCGGCTTTGCTGTCACGTTCATCGCGTTGTTCCAGGGTTATGAAGCCCAGCCGACGCCGGAAGGCGTTTCGCGCGCGACCACGAAAACGGTGGTGTACGGGTCGCTTGCCGTGCTCGGGCTGGATTTCCTGCTGACCGCGCTGATGTTCAACTGACTACTCCGGTCGGGACCGCGACGCTGTTTGCGTGGCGATTCTGCTCACCGGTTCGTGGACGTTGTGAAGGGCACAGTCCTTCACACAAAAAACTGCGACAAGATTCTTTGGGAAGACGATGAAAAAGACTGCTGCTCTCGACTTTTGGGTCGGCCTCTTCGTGGTGCTGGGCTTCGTGGCGCTGTTATTCCTCGCGTTGAAAGCGGGCAACATGAGCTCGCTGTCGTTTCAGCCGACCTACGCGGTCAAGCTGAAATTCGACAATATCGGCGGGCTGAAACCGCGTGCGCCGGTGAAGAGCGCGGGTGTGACGGTGGGCCGCGTGGATTCCATTGGCTTTGACCAGAACACGTATCAGGCGTTGGTGACGATCGATCTCGACAAGCAATACCAGTTTCCGAAGGATTCGTCGGCGAAGATCCTGACGTCGGGCCTGCTCGGCGAGCAGTACATCGGCCTGGAGCCGGGCGGCGACGACCAGATGCTCAAGGCTGGCGACACCATTTCGATGACGCAATCGGCGGTGGTTCTTGAGAATTTGATCGGGCAGTTCCTGTACAACAAGGCGGCGGATTCGGGCGCGTCCAAGAGTCCGGCAAGCTCTGCCGCAGCGCCAGCCGCGCCGGCATTCCCGGGCGCCGCGAGTGCGATGGGCGCGAGCGCGGCCGCTAAGTGAGTTGCTAAGTGAGCCTCGCAGTGAGCCGGGAAATTCCAGGCAGTCGAAGACGGGCCGATCTCGCAGTACGGGCCTGCCTTCGGGTCGGCATCAATAAGGAGAAAAAGAAATGCAGGCAATGCGCGTAAGTAGCGCGGCTGTGATGGTGGCTGTGGCGGTGCTTGCCGGGTGTGCAACCGTCACGACACCAACCAAGGGCGATCCGTTCGAGAGTTACAACCGGACGATGTTCACGATCAACGACAAGATCGATGAAGTCGCGCTCAAGCCGATTGCGAAGGGCTACGTGTACGTTACACCGCAACCGGTGCGCGACAGCGTTACGAACTTCTTCGGCAATATCGGCGATATTTATACTGCTGCGAACAATCTGGTGCAGTTGAAGATTGCGGATGGCGTGTCCGACATCATGCGTGTCGTGATGAACTCGATCTTCGGCGTGGCCGGTTTGTTCGACGTCGCGAGCGTTGCCGGGTTGCCGAAGCACACCCAGGATTTCGGCCTGACGCTGGGCCATTACGGCGTGCCGGCGGGTCCGTATGTGGTGCTGCCGCTGTTGGGGCCGAGCACCGTACGTGATACGGCGGGCACGGTTGTCGACTATTTCGGCAGCGTGACAAGCTATGTGGATCCGACCTGGTTCCGCACCACGCTGTTTGGCGTGCAGCTGGTCAACACACGGGCCAACCTGCTTGGCGCAGGCGATGTGCTGTCGGGCGCTGCGCTCGACAAGTATTCGTTCGTGCGTAACGCGTATCTGCAGCGGCGCCAGTATCTTATCGGCGGCGACAACAGCGCGAGCGATAGCAACGATTCCCTGCCGAAGTACGAGGATGTAGACAGTGGCGCGGCAGCAGGCGCGGCGCCTGCTTCAGCAACCAGCGCGGCGCCGGCTGCAGCGGCGTCGGGATCGGAAGCGGCTGCCGCGAGCCAGCCCGGCGAGACTTCGGTACGGCCGGACCAGATGGTGCCCCCGCGGATTCCGTCATTCCCGTCGTTCAGGCTGCGTTAAAAGCGTGCAGGACGACGACCCGGTAACATAACGAAAGTACTTTGATGGCTGAATGGGCGCGGAAGATGAACTCATGCTGACCACCGCGCTCAAACTCAGGCCACTTTTTTTGCAGAGTCCGTAATGAAAAAACTATTTCTACTTCCCCTGTTTGCTGTGCTGATGGCGTTTTGTAGCGGCGCATTCGCGCAAGCCGCCGACATGTCCACCCCGGACGGGCTGGTCAAGACGGTCACGTCGCAAGTGCTCGACCAGATCAAGGCCGACAAGCAGATCCAGTCGGGCAACATCACGCGCATCACGCAACTGGTGAACGAGAAGATCCTGCCGTACACGGACTTCACGCGTACCACGCGTCTCGTCATGGGACGCAACTGGAATACGGCCACGCCGCAACAGCAGAAAGACATCGTCGAGCAGTTCAAGATGCTGCTGATCCGCACGTATTCGGGTGCCCTGGCGCAGGTTCGCGACCAGCAAGTGCAATACAAGCCGTTCCGCGCAGATCCTAGCGATACAGACGTGGTCGTGCGTTCGGTGGTGCTGAACAACGGTTCGCCGATCGAACTCGACTACCGTCTGTACAAGACGCCGCAGGGCTGGAAAGTCTATGACATCAACGTGCTCGGCGCGTGGCTGATCCAGGCTTACCAGCAGCAGTTCAACGAGCAGATCCAGCAACACGGCGTGGACGGACTGGTCCAGTTCCTCACGCAGCGTAACCAGCAACTGGCGAACGGCAAGGCATCGTGAGTCGCTTCGAAACCGCCGCGACGCTCACGCACGAGAGCGCAAGAAGCGCGCTCGACGCGGGTTTGTCGCGGATCGCCGCGGGCGCGACCGACGTCGATTGCGCGTCGCTCACGCAATTCGACTCGTCGGCGCTCGCCGTGCTGCTCGCGTGGCAACGCGCCGCAGCGGCTCGCGGCGCGGCGCTCACTGTCGTCAACCTCCCCTCCGGGCTTGCCAGTCTCGCGCAAGCCTATGGCGTAGACACGCTCCTCACCTTCCGACATTGACCCTGTCCTGCTGAAGCACCGGCGCGTTTCGATATCGATCGAACGCGCCTTGCAGGGTTCGCAGGGTTGTCACGGACTCTCTAGCGGCGAACCTCTGCCGCGTTTGGCCTATAATCAACCGTTTTTTCGGCCTGCTACTCGCCTTTCATTTTGTAAAGGCCGGTTCCGGTTCCGATCCGCACACATCGAGGCGCAGCCCCCGCCGGCGCGCGCACTGTCATGTCAGCCATAGAAATACGCAACGTCAAGAAGCGCTACAAAGAGCTGCAAGCGCTCAAAGGCGTGAACCTCGTCGTAGAAGAAGGCGAGTTTTTCGGCCTGCTCGGCCCCAACGGGGCCGGTAAAACGACCCTCATCAGCATCCTCGCGGGCCTCGCGCGCGCCGATAGCGGAGCTATCTCCGTGCTCGGCCACGACGTGGTGACAGACTTTCGCCAGGCGCGCCGCGCGCTGGGCGTGGTGCCGCAGGAGCTCGTCTTCGATCCGTTTTTCACCGTCCGTGAGTCACTGCGCATCCAGTCCGGTTATTTCGGCCTGCGCAAGAACGACGACTGGATCGACGAAATCATGGCGAATCTCGATCTCACCGAGAAAGCCGACGTCAACACGCGCGCGCTGTCGGGTGGCATGAAACGTCGAGTGCTGGTGGCTCAGGCACTGGTCCACAAGCCGCCGGTGATCGTGCTCGACGAGCCGACCGCAGGCGTCGATGTCGAATTGCGCCAGACGCTCTGGAAGTTCATCTCCCGGCTGAATCGCGAAGGCCACACCATCGTGCTGACCACGCACTATCTGGAAGAGGCCGAGGCGCTGTGCGACCGGCTCGCCATGCTGCGCCGGGGTGAAGTCGTTGCGCTCGAGCGAACGAGCACGCTGCTGCAGCGTTTCGCCGGCATGCAGCTTTCGCTGCGTTTCTCGCAGGGCGTGCTGCCCGTCGAGTTGCGCGCGCTGGAGGTCGATCCGCGCGCGGCCTCCGGGACCAATCATTTGTTGCGGCTCGCCAGCTACGACGACGTCGAGCCAATTCTCGCGAAATGCCGCGCGGCGGGCTGCACGTTCGATGAAATCGATGTGCGCAAAGCCGATCTGGAGGATGTGTTCGTGCAGGTGATGAACGAGCCGGAAGTCATCGAGGGCCTTTCATGAGCGGCTTTCGTACCCTGTTCTATAAAGAAATCCTGCGCTTCTACAAGGTTGCGTTTCAAACGGTGCTCGCGCCGGTCATCACGGCGCTTTTGTACCTGATGATCTTCGGACATGCGCTTACGAATCACGTCGAGGTTTATCCGGGCGTGGCCTACACCAGCTTCCTCGTGCCGGGCCTCGTGATGATGAGCGTGTTGCAGAACGCGTTCGCAAACAGTTCGTCGTCGCTGATCCAGTCGAAGATCACGGGCAACCTCGTGTTCGTGCTGCTGCCGCCGTTATCGCACTGGGAGATGTATTTCGCGTATGTGCTCGCGTCCGTCGTGCGAGGGATTGCGGTCGGTTTCGGCGTGTTTATCGTCACGGTGTGGTTCATACCCATGAGCTTCGCCGCGCCGTTCTACATTCTCGGCTTTGCGATTCTCGGTTCTGCAATTCTAGGAACGCTCGGATTGATCGCCGGCGTCTGGGCCGATAAATTCGACCAGCTTGCGGCATTCCAAAACTTTTTGATCATGCCGCTGACTTTCCTCTCCGGCGTGTTTTACTCCACCCATACGCTGCCGCCACTCTGGCGCGAAGTGTCGCGGCTGAATCCGTTCTTCTACATGATCGACGGCTTCCGATACGGCTTCTTCGGCATGTCCGATATCAATCCGCTCGTGAGCCTTGGCATCGTCGGCGGGTTTTTCATCGTGCTGGCCGCGATTGCCGTGCGCTTGCTGGCAAGTGGTTACAAACTGCGTCATTAGTCGCGTCATTGATAGCGTCCTCCATCAATTCGCTTAATTTTCAGGAGACTTCCATGTTGCCGACTCCGGAACAAGTGAAGCAATACATTGCTGGCGGCCTTGCTTGCCAGCATGTCGAAGTAGAAGGCGACGGCCAGCATTTCTTCGCGACCATCGTGAGCGACGCATTCGAAGGCAAGCGACCCATCGCTCGCCATCAACTCGTCTACGCGGCGCTCGGCGACCGTATGCGTGCAGAAATCCACGCGCTGAGCATGAAAACGCTGACGCCGGCCGAGTGGAAACCCGTCTGAGCGTTCCCAAACATTTGATGATGTCACCGCATCACCCGTAACCGACTGGCTGAAAATTTAGTGCGATTCACTCAAGACAACCGCGACGCCGATAACGGCGCCGCAGCAGGAAGCTCCGTAGAAGGAACGCCAAGCATGGACAAACTCGTGATTGTCGGGGGCGCGAAGCTCTCGGGCGAAATCGTCGTATCGGGTGCGAAGAACGCGGCGCTGCCCATTCTTTGCGCCAGTCTGCTCACGGCGGACGACGTGCATCTGGAAAACGTGCCCAACCTGCAAGACGTGCGCACGATGCTCAAATTGCTCAACCAGATGGGCCTGCGTTCGGAATCGGCGGACGGAAAGGTCTGGCTGAACGCATCGAAGGTCGACAATCTTGTTGCGCCGTATGAAATGGTCAAGACCATGCGCGCGTCCATTCTCGTGCTCGGGCCGCTGCTCGCGCGTTTCGGCGAAGCGAAGGTGTCGTTGCCGGGCGGCTGCGCGATCGGCGCGCGTCCCGTCGACCAGCACATCAAGGGCCTTCAGGCGATGGGCGCCGAGATCACGATCGAGCATGGTTTCATCGAAGCGCGGGCGAAGCGGCTGAAGGGCGCGCGCATTGTCACCGACATGATCACCGTCACCGGCACGGAAAACCTGCTGATGGCGGCGGTGCTGGCGGAAGGCGAAACGGTGATCGAGAACGCGGCGCGCGAGCCGGAAGTCAGCGATCTCGCGAATCTGCTCGTCGCGATGGGCGCGAAGATCGATGGCATCGGTTCAGACCGGCTGGTGATTCACGGCGTTGACAAGTTGCACGGCGCGCGACATTCGGTTGTACCGGATCGCATTGAAGCGGGCACGTTTCTGTGCGCGGTCGCGGCGACCGGCGGCGACGTCACGTTGCGCCACGTGAATCCTTCGTTGCTCGAAGCAGTGATTGAAAAGCTGCACGAAGCGGGTGTATCAATTGAAGAAGGCGAGAACTGGCTTCGCGTGCGGATGAACAAACGTCCGACGGCGGTCAGCTTCCGGACATCGGAATATCCGGCGTTCCCCACCGATATGCAGGCGCAATTCATGGCGCTCAACACGCTTGCGACCGGCACGTCGCAAGCGGTGGAAACCATCTTCGAGAACCGCTTCATGCACGTGCAGGAACTGAACCGTCTCGGCGCCAGCATTACGATCGATGGGAACACGGCGCTCGTGAACGGCGTGCAGAAACTGTCGGGCGCGAAGGTGATGGCGACTGACCTGCGGGCATCGGCAAGTCTGGTGATCGCGGCCATGTGCGCGGAAGGCGAAACGCTGATTGATCGTATTTATCACCTCGACCGCGGCTACGACCGGATGGAAAGCAAACTCACGGCGGTGGGCGCCAACGTGCGGCGCATCAAGGGTAGCGGAGGCGAGCAATGAGTTCGCTACAAACTTCCCAGTCGTTGCGTTCGGTGCCGTCGAGCGCGATGTTGACGCTGGCGTTATCGAAGGGACGCATTTTCGATGAAACCCTGCCGCTCCTCGCCGCAGCCGGTGTTGAGGTGACCGAAGACCCCGAAACGTCGCGCAAGCTGATCCTGCCGACCACGAACCCGAATTTGCGCGTGATCATCGTGCGTGCAACCGATGTCCCGACCTACGTTGAATACGGCGCAGCCGACTTCGGCGTGGCGGGCAAGGACGTGTTGATCGAGCATGGCGGCGGCGGGTTGTATCAACCGATCGATCTGAACATTGCACGCTGCCGGATGTCGGTGGCGGTGAAAAACGGCTTCGATTACGAAACCGCCGTGCGCCAGGGTGCGCGGCTACGCGTCGCGACAAAATATGTTGAAGTGGCACGTGAGCATTTCGCGGCGAAGGGCGTTCACGTCGATCTGATCAAGCTGTATGGATCGATGGAGCTCGCGCCGCTGGTCGGTCTGGCCGACGCCATTGTCGACCTGGTCAGCTCCGGTAATACGTTGCGTGCGAATGATTTGGTTGAAGTCGAAGAAATCATGGAAATATCGTCGCGTCTGGTCGTCAACCAGGCTGCGCTGAAGCTCAAGCGCGCCGCGTTGAAGCCGTATCTCGACGCGTTCGAACGCGCGTCGGTGAGCGCGTAAAAGTAGCGTCGAGCCCAAGCAGGGCAAACAAACGGATACCAGCATGTCTATCAAGATTCGCAAACTCGATTCCAGCGCCAACGGTTTTCACACGGCGCTGCACGCGGTGCTCGCGTTCGAGGCGAGCGAGGACGAAGCCATCGAGCGCTCGGTCGCGCAAATTCTCGCCGATGTCAAAAAGCGTGGCGACGACGCCGTCCTGGACTACACGAACAAGTTCGATCGGTTGACGGCTGAAAGCGTCGCGTCGCTGGAATTGCCGCAGGCTGAACTGGAAGCGGCGCTCGAAGGTCTCGAACCGAAACGCCGCGCCGCGCTGGAAGCAGCGGCAGCACGCGTGCGCGGTTATCACGAGAAGCAGCGGATCGAATGCGGCAGCCATAGCTGGCAGTACACGGAAGCGGACGGCACGGTGCTTGGCCAGAAAGTCACGCCGCTGGATCGCGCCGGTATCTACGTGCCGGGCGGCAAGGCGGCGTATCCGTCGTCAGTGCTGATGAACGCAATTCCTGCACGTGTTGCCGGCGTGAAGGAAATCGTGATGGTCGTGCCCACGCCGGACGGCGTGAAAAATCCGCTGGTGCTCGCGGCCGCGTTGCTGGGCGGCGTGGATCGTGTGTTCACGATCGGCGGCGCGCAGGCTATTGGCGCGCTGGCTTACGGCACGCAATCCATTCCCGCCGTCGATAAAATCTGCGGCCCAGGCAACGCGTATGTGGCATCGGCGAAACGGCGCGTGTTCGGCACGGTCGGTATCGACATGATTGCGGGACCGTCGGAAATCCTGATCATTTGCGACGCCACCACGGACCCGCGCTGGGTCGCGATGGACCTGTTCTCGCAAGCCGAACACGACGAACTCGCGCAATCCATCTTGCTGTGTCCGGACGCCACGTTCATCCAGCGCGTGGAAGACGCGATCAACGAATTACTGCCCACGTTGCCTCGTCGCGATGTGATCCAGCGCTCGCTGGAAGATCGTGGCGCGCTGATCAAGGTCGCGGACATGAACGAAGCCTGCGCGATCGCCAACGACATCGCGCCGGAACATCTCGAAATCTCCGCGCTCGATCCGCATCACTGGGCGGCGCTTATCCGTCACGCGGGCGCGATTTTCCTTGGCCGCTACACGAGCGAAAGCCTTGGCGATTACTGCGCGGGACCGAACCACGTGCTGCCGACGTCACGGACTGCGCGGTTCTCATCGCCGCTGGGTGTGTACGACTTCTTGAAGCGCTCGAGCGTGATTGAAGTCAGTGCGGAAGGCGCGCAGACGCTCGGCGAGATTGCAGCCGAACTGGCGTATGGCGAAGGCCTGCAAGCGCATGCGCGCAGCGCTGAATACCGGATGAAAAATACGTCCCAGTAATCAAGTAAAGACGCAAACCGAGTTAAACACCGAGGCGGCCTTAGAGCCGCCCAATGTCCGGCGCTGGAGTCCGGCAATCCCATGACAAGACCACAAGACATTCTCCGCCCCGACGTCCTTGCAATGACGTGTTATCCCGTGCCGAACTCAACCGGCCTCGTGAAGCTCGACGCGATGGAAAATCCGTATCGGTTACCGGCGAAGCTGGCTGCTGAATTGGGTGAGCGGCTGTCGGACGTCGCGTTGAACCGATACCCCGAACCCCGCCCGACCGCGCTGCTCGAGAAGATCAAGCGCGTCATGCAGGTGCCCGCCGCGTGCGAGGTGCTGCTCGGCAACGGTTCGGATGAATTGATCAGCATGATGTCGATGGCGTGCGCGAAACCCGGCGCCGCAGTGGTTGCGCCGGTTCCCGGCTTCGTGATGTACGAGATGTCGGCGAAATTCGCGGGGCTTGAGTTTATCGGCGTGCCGTTGAACGAGGATTTCACGCTCGATGTCGATAGGTTGATCGCTGCGATCGAAACGCACAACCCGGCGCTGGTGTACCTCGCATATCCGAACAATCCGACGGGCACGCTTTACGACGACGCCGACATTGAATGCGTGATCGCGGCGGCATCGAATAGCCTGGTGGTAATCGATGAAGCGTACCAACCGTTCGCCCAGCAAAGCTGGCTGCCGCGCGCGGCAGATTTCGACAACGTGGTCGTGATGCGGACGATGTCGAAGCTGGGTCTGGCGGGTATCCGGCTGGGTTATCTGGCGGGCAAGGCGTCGTGGACCACCGAATTCGATAAAGTGCGCCCCCCGTACAACGTCAACGTGCTGACGCAAGCGGCTGCGGATTTCATGCTCGATCACCTCGATGTGCTGGATGCGCAAGCCACCGAACTTCGTGCCGAGCGCACGCGTCTGGAACAAGCAATCAAGGCGCTGCCCGGCGCGACTGTTTTCCCGAGCGCCGGAAACTTCCTGCTTGTTCGTGTTCCCGATGCCGCTGTCGTCTTCGAAACCCTGCTGACATCGCGGGTTTTGATCAAAAACGTGAGTAAAATGCATCCGTTATTGGCAAATTGCGTGCGTTTGACGGTCGGATCGGCAGAAGAGAATGCGCAAATGATCGCCGCACTGAAACTCGCGCTGCACTGAAATCTCTTAAAAGTCTCGAAGGAAATACCATGCGCCAAGCGGAAGTCGTTCGCAACACCAGCGAAACGCAGATCCGTGTGAAGCTCGACCTGGATGGCACCGGCAAGCAAAAGCTTGCCACCGGTGTGCCGTTTCTCGACCACATGCTCGACCAGATCGCGCGTCACGGCCTCTTCGACCTCGAAGTCGAAGCGCATGGCGACCTTCATATCGATGACCACCATACGGTGGAAGACACGGGCATCACGCTGGGCCAAGCGGTGGCGAAGGCCATTGGCGACCGCAAGGGCATTCGCCGCTACGGCCATTCCTACGTGCCGCTCGACGAAGCGCTGTCGCGCGTGGTGATCGATTTTTCGGGCCGGCCGGGACTGGAGTTTCATGTCCCGTTCACGCGTGCTCGCATTGGTACGTTCGACGTCGATCTCACCATCGAATTCTTCCGCGGCTTCGTGAATCATGCGGGCGTGACGCTGCATATCGATAATTTGCGCGGCATCAACGCGCATCATCAGGTGGAAACCGTCTTCAAGGCATTCGGCCGCGCGTTGCGCATGGCGGTTGAGCTGGACGAGCGCGCCGCAGGGCAGATTCCATCGACCAAGGGCAGCCTTTAAGCGCCTTCTAAATAACGCGAAACCGGCAAACGCAGGACGTGCTCTCAGGCGCGTCCGGGCCGTCCGCGTCGATACGAGCCACGTCGGCCTGCGATGAATCTACTCAAATCGTTTATTTCGCTGCTCGCGCTGATCAATCCGGTTGGCGCGATCCCGTTTTTCCTGAGCCTGACGACCGATATGTCGAGCTCGGAAAAGGCCGGCACGATCCGGATCGCGTCCATTTCGGTCTTCTGCGTGATTGCCGTGACGGCGCTGCTCGGGCAGCAGATCATCGCGTTCTTCGGGATTTCCGTGGGCTCCCTTGAAGTGGGCGGCGGCATCATCATGTTGCTGATGGCGATCAACATGTTGAATGCGCAGGTCGGCAACACGCGCTCCACGCCGGAAGAGCGCCACGAAGCCGAGATGAAGAACAGCATCGCGGTCGTGCCGCTCGCCATTCCGCTGCTGACGGGGCCGGGCTCCATCAGCACGGTGATCGTCTATTCTGCAAGTGTGGTGCACTGGTATGAGCGTCTCGGGCTGGTCGTGATCGGGGCGGTTTTGGCGGGACTGTGTTTCGGCTCGTTGATGCTCGCCGAACCGATTGCGCGCTGGGTTGGACGCACCGGCATTAACATTGGTACGCGGTTGATGGGTTTGATGTTGTCGGCGCTGGCGGTGGAATTTATCGTCAATGGATTGAAGGCGTTGTTGCCCTCCTTGAAATAGCGTTCTGGAACGTGCTGAATTGAAAACTTCGATGAAAACTTCGATAGCAATCGTGGATTACGGCATGGGCAACCTGCGCTCCGTGTATCAGGCGCTGCGCAAAGCCGCGCCCGACGCGGACGTGGCGATCGTCGAGCAGCCCGAAGCAATCCGCGCAGCGGAGCGTGTCGTGCTGCCGGGACAGGGCGCCATGCGCGACTGCATGGCGCACCTCGGCGCGTCGGGCTTGCAGCAAGCCGTCATGGAAGCCGCTCGCGACAAACCCATGCTGGGCGTTTGCGTTGGTGAGCAGATGCTGTTCGACTGGAGCGAGGAAGGGGGCGAGAAGGGCACGAACGGCCTGGGCCTGATACCTGGCAAGGTCCTGCGCTTCGATCTGGAAGGCCAGTTGCAAGATGACGGCTCGCGTTTCAAAGTCCCGCAGATGGGCTGGAACCGCGTGCGCCAGACGCAGCGGCATGCGCTGTGGGATGGTGTGCCGGACGAATCGTTTTTCTATTTCGTGCACAGTTATTACGGTGTCCCGGACAATCCGGCGCATACGTCCGGCGAAACCCTGTACGGCGCGCCGTTTACCTCGGCCATCGCCCGGGACAATTTGTTCGCGACCCAGTTTCACCCGGAGAAGAGTGCAGACGCGGGCTTGCGGCTGTATCGAAACTTCGTACACTGGAAACCGTAAGGTTCGCGTTTCTGGTGCTGTTTTAGCGATGGTTTGACGTTTTGGCTTATGCCGTTTGCAGCGAACGAGCCTTGCATCACTTGTACTACACTAGCGAGACGGCAAGCAAAACAAAGGCGCTTCGCGCCAGGTTTGCAACCGTTCGATTAACCCTTATCCGATAACGCTATTTCTATGTTGCTCATTCCGGCCATCGATCTAAAAGACGGTCAGTGCGTACGCCTCAAACAAGGCGATATGGACCAGGCGACCATTTTTTCCGAAGATCCGGCGGCAATGGCCCGGCTATGGGTCGATCGGGGCGCACGGCGGCTTCATCTCGTCGACCTGAACGGCGCATTCGCCGGCAAGCCGAAAAACGAAGAAGCTATTCGCGCGATCATCCAGGAAGTCGGGAGCGACATCCCGGTGCAGCTCGGCGGAGGCATTCGCGATCTGAATACCATCGAGCGGTATCTGGACGACGGCCTGGAGTACGTGATCATCGGCACGGCGGCGGTGAAAAATCCGGGCTTCCTGCAAGATGCGTGCACCGCGTTCGCGGGTCATATCATCGTGGGACTGGACGCGAAGGACGGTAAAGTCGCCACCGACGGCTGGAGCAAGCTGACGGGGCACGAAGTGATCGACCTCGGCCGCAAGTTCGAAGACTACGGCTGCGAGGCGATTATTTACACGGATATCGGCCGCGACGGCATGTTGCAGGGCATCAACATTGAAGCCACTGTGCGCCTCGCGCAGGCCGTCAAGATTCCGGTGATCGCGAGTGGCGGATTGTCGAACCTAGGCGACATCGACTCCCTGTGCGAAGTGGAAGACGAAGGCATTTCCGGCGTGATCTGCGGGCGTGCGATCTATTCGGGCGATCTGGATTTCGCCGCCGCGCAAGCGCGCGCCGACAAGCTGCGCGAAGCCGACGACGCCTGATCCGACGCTTGTTGCAAGGGCGCCGCGCAGTCGTGGGTGGGTAACCTGACGACGCGGCGACTTTTTCAGCGCACGTGTTTTAAGCGCCTTATGTGCTTCTGGACGGCCTCGTGCGCAGCTTTATCGAGGCCGCGTCGCAGGTCGGTTCAGGCGCGCTGCGTTTCTTTCCGCGACGGTCATTTTCGATAAAACCGCCTCGCTTATCCTAAGCACTCACTCGCAGCGCAACGGCATTCGCACCAACATGGCTCTCGCAAAACGCATCATCCCGTGTCTCGACGTCACCGCTGGCCGCGTGGTCAAGGGCGTCAATTTCCTCGAATTGCGCGACGCGGGCGATCCCGTCGAAATCGCTCGCCGATACGACGACCAGGGCGCCGACGAACTCACGTTCCTCGATATCACCGCGACCTCCGACCAGCGCGATCTGATCCTGCCGATCATCGAGCAAGTGGCGTCGCAGGTCTTTATCCCGCTGACGGTTGGCGGCGGCGTGCGCGCGGTCGAAGACGTGCGCCGGTTGCTCAACGCGGGCGCCGACAAGATCAGCATGAATTCATCGGCGGTAACGAATCCGCAGCTCGTGCGTGACGCGTCGGATAAACACGGCTCGCAGTGCATTGTGGTGGCTATCGACGCGAAGCGCGTCAGCGCAGCCGGCGAAACTCCGCGATGGGAAGTGTTCACGCACGGCGGCCGCAAGAACACCGGGCTCGACGTGATCGAGTGGGCGCGCAAGATGGCGGAATTTGGCGCCGGTGAAATCCTGCTGACCAGCATGGATCGCGACGGCACGAAAAGCGGCTTCGACCTTGCGCTGACGCGCGCGGTCTCGGACGCTATTTCCATTCCGGTGATTGCATCGGGCGGCGTGGGTTCGCTTGCGCATCTCGCTGATGGCATCACCGAAGGTCACGCCGATGCGGTGCTTGCCGCGAGCATCTTCCACTATGGCGAACACACGGTCGGCGAGGCGAAACGCTTCATGGCCGATCAGGGCATCTCGGTGAGGATTTAAGCGGTGACTGCACAAACGGAAGAAGCGAGTTGGCTCGACAAGGTCAAGTGGGACGCGAACGGCTTAGTGCCGGTTATCGCGCAGGAATCCACAACCGGCGACGTGCTGATGTTCGCGTGGATGAACCGCGAAGCATTGGCGAAGACCATCGAATTGAAGCGCGCGGTGTATTACTCGCGTTCGCGCCAGCGCCTGTGGTTCAAGGGCGAGGAATCGGGACACGTCCAGCACGTGCACGAAGTGCGGCTTGATTGCGACGAAGACGTCGTATTGCTGAAAGTGGAGCAGGTGTCGGGCATTGCGTGCCACACCGGCCGCCATTCGTGCTTTTTCCAGAAATTCGAGGGATCGGTGGAAACAGGCGACTGGGTCGCGGTTGAACCGGTCTTGATGGACCCCGAACATATCTATAAGTAATGACTCAAGCCACGCTTTCCACGCAAGACACGCTGCTGCGGCTCGCAGCGATTATCGATAGCCGTAAGGGTGGAGACCCGGAACAATCCTACGTTTCCCGACTCTTTCATAAAGGTGATGACGCCGTTCTCAAGAAGATCGGCGAGGAAGCAACTGAAGTCGTGCTGGCCGCCAAGGACACGCGACACGGTGGTGCACCCAAGGCGCTTGTCGGCGAAGTAGCCGACTTGTGGTTCCATTGTCTCGTGATGCTGTCCCACTTCGATCTCGGTCCGGCAGAGGTCATTGCCGAACTGGAGCGACGGGAAGGGATGTCGGGAATCGAAGAAAAGGCGTTGCGCAAATCCCGCGATCGCGAGCAAAACGAAAACGGCGGCTAAGCTCTGGGTCGGGTCGCGATCCAACAACGGTCGCCGAGGAGGATGAAATGAATCAGTCTTACGAGCCTTATCCGCCGCCTGTTTATCAAAACTCGCCCGACTCCGAACGCCTGCGCAGCTTGCGCACGCTGACCCATGTGCTTTACGCGCTCTACGCCGCGTACTGGCTCACCGGCGGACTGACCGTTCTGATCGCGGTCATCATTAACTACCTGAAACGCGATGACGTCGCCGGAACGCCTTACGAAGCGCATTTCCGATGGCAGATCCGCACCGTCTGGTTCGCGCTGCTCGGGCATGTGATCGGCATAGCACTGATCTGGGTGTTTATCGGCTTCCCCATTTTGTTCGTGGTCGGCATCTGGACGCTTTATCGCGTTATAAAGGGCTGGTTGTTCTTGTACGAGAACAAGCCGCTGGAATCGGGCGCCTGGGTTTAGGATCAACTTAACTTGCTTTCATACCGGGATATCCCGCGACACACATGAGCCAAGAGAACTGCATTTTCTGTAAGATCGCTGCGGGAGAAATTCCGAGTAAGAAAGTTCACGAAGACGATGAGTTCGTTGCTTTTCACGATATCAACCCGGCCGCACCGGTCCACGTGCTGGTGATCCCGCGTAAACATATCGAGACGCTGTCGAACTGCACCGAAGCCGATGCGCCGCTGCTTGGTAGAATGCTGAGCTTGACGGCGCGTCTTGCCGATGAGCTGGGCGTGGCGTACACCGGTGGCGATACCGGTTTCCGGACGGTCATTAATACCGGGCCGGGCGGCGGGCAAGAGGTGTATCACATCCACGCGCATATTCTCGCCGGGGAGCGCCCGTGGCGCCGGATGGGTTGAACGAGTATTCGTATGATGTGTAATGAAAACGAAAGCGTCTTTCCATCGCAATATTAGGCGCGCACACTATAGGTTTAATCATCGGAGCGTCATCGCTCCGACTCGGGCCGCAAGGCCGACATTCTTCGTCGCAGGCAACTCGCGTGGCGAAGCCAAGGAGAGTTTTCAGTCATGGGTTCGTTGAGTATTTGGCATTGGTTGATCGTTCTGTTGATCGTGGCGCTGGTTTTCGGCACGAAGAAACTGCGCAACATTGGCGGTGATCTGGGCGGCGCGGTAAAAGGTTTCAAGGAAGGGATGAAGGAAGGCGAAGGTACGCCGACCGAGCAGCGTGAATTGCCGCGCAACGGCACGGTCGACGTGGAAGCGAAGGACAAGACCCGTTCCGGCGACTACCGCTAATCAACGGTTAAGCCCGGCACCGGCCACCTCCACTTGCCACCCTCAGGATCTTCGATTCCATGCTCGACCTTGGTCTGACCAAAATGGCGCTGATCGGCGTCGTCGCGCTGGTAGTGCTCGGGCCGGAACGCTTGCCCGGCGTGGCACGGACGGCAGGCGCGCTGTTTGGGCGCGCACAGCGGTATATCAACGACGTCAAGGCCGAAGTCTCGCGTGAGATGGAACTCGACGAGTTGAAGAAGATGCGCACCGAGTTTGAAACGGCGGCATCGAATGTCGAGAACAAGATTCACGACAATCTGCGCCAGCACGAAAACGAACTCAACGACGCGTGGAACCAAGGCACATCGGTCTCGGACAGTGTGGCGGGCGGCGGTGACCCGAATCTGACCCACGTTTCCGGCGATACTTGGCGTTCGAGCCCGGACAACACGTTCAGCAGCAGCGCGTCAGGCGGGAAACGCAAGAACTGGCGCGTCAAGCAGTCCGCCATTCCGAACTGGTACAAGCGCACCACGTTGCGCAAGACGCGTGTTCAATCGGGCGCGGCGCGCGTGGCGCGGCACACGCCTGAGACGCTGCGTCGTCCCACGCGGTTTTTCTGATGTTTGCCCCGCGTTCATTGCGCGAACACCCACTTCCCTTCCATCGATGAATCCCAGCAGAGGGCCGGCGTGAGCGACCCGCAACAGATTAAAGACGAGCCCGTCGAAGAGACGTTTATCTCGCACCTGGTCGAACTGCGTGACCGCATTATTCGCGCAGGCGCTTCAGTCATCGTCGTGTTCATCGGACTGGTTTATTGGGCGCCGAATATCTTCCGGTTGCTCGCGCGTCCGTTGATGGAGAACTTGCCGAAGGACGGCAAGATGATTGTCACCGACGTCACCGGCTCGTTCTTCGTGCCGATGAAAGTGACCATGATGGTCGCGCTGGTCATAGCGCTGCCCGTTGTGCTGTATCAGATCTGGGCGTTTATCGCGCCAGGGCTGTATCAGCACGAGAAGAAGCTGGTCGTGCCGCTGGTCGGGAGCAGCTATTTGCTGTTCCTGTGCGGCATGGCGTTCGCGTATTTCGTCGTATTTCCCACCATTTTCCGCGTGATGGCGCATTACAACGCGCCGCTCGGCGCGGAAATGACGACGGATATCGATAATTACCTGAGCTTCGTCCTCACCATGTTCTTGGCGTTCGGCGTGACCTTCGAGGTCCCGATCATCGTGGTGATTTTGGCGCGGATGGGATTCGTCACCATCAAGAAACTGCGGCAGATCCGGCCGTACGTGATTGTCGGCGCGTTCGTGATTTCGGCCGTGGTGACGCCGCCTGACGTGTTCTCGCAACTGATCCTGGCCGTGCCGCTGATCATTCTCTACGAGGTCGGCATCATTGCGGCACGGTTGATCGTGGGCAAGGACAAGATCGCGGAGCAGGAAGTGGAAGCCGCGGAAGACGTAAAGCGGGAAGCGGATTGAGGGTTTCGGACGCTGGATGAGGGGTATGAAAATAAAGGGGCCGTTCCAAACATGAGTGGGAACGGCCCCTTTTTATTGGGCAGGTCACGGCGAGTTGAAGAGCAGCTTACTCGTCGTTTTGGTCTCCACCGCCGTTGTCATCGTCAGGTGGCTGGGGCTGCTTGGGCTGCATCGGCCGTTTGCCGATCACCACGCTCAAGTCCAGCTCGCGGCTCTTGCGCATCAGATGCACCTTCACCGACGTCCCCGGCTTGATCTGTGCGACCACATTCAGCAGACGCGTGGTGTCGGTGATGGTGTCGTCGTTGATGCTGATCAGGATGTCGCCGGGCTTGATGCCGGCTTTATCGGCCGGTCCGCCTTGCAACACGCCCGCCACGATCGCGCCGGACTTTTGCTCGAGTCCGAACGATTCCGCGATCTCCGGCGTCACGTCCTGCGGCTCCACGCCGATCCAGCCACGCGTCACCGTGCCTGTGGTGATGATGCTTTCCAGCACGCTGCGCGCGGTCGACACAGGAATGGCAAAGCCAATCCCAAGCGAGCCGCCGCTGCGCGAATAGATTGCGGTGTTGATGCCGAGCAGATTACCGTTCACGTCCACCAGCGCACCGCCCGAATTACCCGGGTTGATGGCCGCGTCGGTCTGGATGAAATTCTCGAAGGTATTGATGCCGAGGTGATTGCGCCCGAGCGCGCTGACAATCCCCATGGTCACAGTTTGCCCGACACCAAACGGATTACCGATCGCCAGCACGACGTCGCCCACGCGCGTCTGGTCCATGCGGCCGAGCGTGATGGTCGGCAGGTTGGTCATGTTGATCTTCAGCACGGCGAGATCGGTTTCCGGATCCACGCCGATCACTTTCGCCGACGACGTCCGTCCGTCCGCCAACGCAACTTCGATCTGATCAGCCCCATCGACGACATGTTGGTTCGTTAGAATGTAGCCTTCGGAGCTGACAATCACGCCTGAGCCGAGATTCGATGCCGGTGTTTCGTCGCCCTTGCGCTTGTTCTTGTCGCCGAAAAAATAGCGGAACAGCGGGTCTTTCGCGCGCGGATCGGGCGGTAACGTGCCGTCCTTGCTCGAAAACACGTTGACCACGGCGGGCATCGCTTTCTGCGCGCCATCCGCATACGACGACTGGGCGGGTCGGGAACCGATGCTCGGCGCAACTTCCTGCAACGCGACGATCGGTTCGGCGAGTTGCTTGCCGAACGTTCCCTGGCGTTGAAGCCACTGCGGTTTCAAGGTCGCGACGATGAACATCAGCGCCAAAAGCACGGTCACCGCTTGGGCAAAAAACAGCCAGAAGCGTCTAAGCATTTGATGGAATAGAGGAATTCATGGATCGGATCGAACTGGAATTGTATCTGAACAATCTGCTGGAAATCGGGCGCTTCAAGGACTATTGCCCGAATGGTCTGCAGGTTGAAGGATCGCGTCGCGTGGGCAAGCTGGCGACCGGTGTAACGGCGTCGCAGGCGTTCCTGGATGCGGCCATCGAGTGGGGCGCCGACGCCGTGCTCGTGCATCACGGCTACTTCTGGAAGAACGAAGCGCCGCAGGTCACGGGCCGCAAATATCGCCGGCTGAAGACGTTGCTGGACCACGACATCAACCTGTTCGCGTACCACCTGTCGCTCGATTCGCATCCCGAGTTCGGCAATAACGCGCAGCTTGGTGCGCGGCTCGGCTTGATCGCGGACAACCGTTTCGGCGACCAGGATCTCGGCTGGATTGCGTCGTTGCCTGTGCCGTTGTCGCTCGAGCACTTCACCGCGACGGTCGAAAACGAAGTCGGGCGCAAGCCGCTCGTGTTCGGTAATCCGGATTGGGAATTGCGCCGCGTGGCGTGGTGCACGGGCGGCGCGCAAGGTTTCTTCGACGAAGCCATTGCCGCCGGCGCAGATGTCTACATCAGCGGCGAAGTGTCGGAACAGACCATGCACATTTCAGCAGAAAGCGGCGTGGCCTATGTTGCGGCGGGGCACCATGCCACTGAACGGTACGGCGTCCAGGCGCTTGGCGCCCATGTGGCCGAGCATTTCGATATCGAACACGTCTTTATCGATATCGATAATCCGGCCTGATTATCTTGCAGTGCAATAAATAATCGATTGGCTTAAATAACCCCTTCATTCGATACACCCGTTTAAGTGCGGGGAAACCCTTAAGAATGAAGGACTTCGAGCGTTTTTTGCTATTCAACTCTTGTAAATGACGACTCCATTCGCGCACACTAGCGTCGGTAGAACGAACTGACGGTTTAAACCAACTCAGAAGTGGGGCGTGTGATGCGAGACAACGAAGATCAACGCGTCGACGGCAGCCGCCGAACCTGGCTGATCACGACGACCGTAATGGGCGGAATTGGTGGCGTAGCGGCTTGCGTCCCGTTCGTCGGGTCGTTTGCACCGTCGGAGAAAGCCAAGGCAGCGGGCGCGCCGGTCGAAGTCGATATATCAGGTCTGAAGCCTGGCGACCTGATGACAGTTGCCTGGCGCGGTAAGCCAGTCTGGATTCTTAACCGTACCGACGAAATGCTCGCCGACGTAAAAAAGGCCGATCCCGAGCTCGCCGATCCGCAGTCGAAGAAGGCATTCAGCATGCCGCTGCCGGAATACTGCAATAACGAATACCGTTCGCGCACCGATCACAAGAACCTGCTCGTTGCCGTGGCCGTCTGCACGCATCTCGGCTGCACCCCCACGCCGCGCTTCCAGGAAGGCGCCCAACCCAATCTCCCTGACGACTGGCCCGGCGGTTTTCTCTGCCCGTGCCATGGCTCGACCTATGACCTGTCTGGCCGCGTCTTTAAAAACAAGCCCGCGCCGGATAACCTGGACATTCCGCCATATATGTTCACATCGGCGACGTCACTCGTGATTGGCAAGGACGAAAAGGGAGAGGCGTAATGGCGGCTACCGACAAGGAAGTGGAAACAACAGGTTTTCTGGGCTGGATCGACCGGCGCTTTCCGCTGACATCGACCTGGAAGGCACACGTTTCCGAGTACTACGCGCCGAAGAATTTCAACTTCTGGTACATCTTCGGCTCACTGGCGTTGCTAGTGCTGGTGAACCAGATCGTCACCGGCATCTTCCTCACGATGAACTACAAGCCCGATGCGACGCTCGCGTTCGCATCGGTCGAATACATCATGCGGGAAGTGCCGTGGGGCTGGCTGATCCGCTATATGCACTCGACGGGCGCGTCGATGTTCTTCGTCGTCGTGTATCTGCACATGTTCCGCGGATTGTTGTACGGCTCGTATCGCAAGCCGCGCGAACTCGTGTGGATCTTCGGCTGCGCCATTTTCCTGTGCCTGATGGCCGAGGCGTTCTTCGGTTACCTGCTGCCGTGGGGCCAGATGTCGTTCTGGGGCGCGCAGGTGATCGTGAACCTGTTCTCGGCCATTCCGTTCATCGGCCCGGATTTGTCGCTCTGGATTCGCGGCGATTACGTGGTGTCGGACGTGACGCTCAACCGCTTTTTCGCGTTTCATGTGATCGCCATTCCGCTCGTGCTGATCGGTCTGGTCGTCGCCCACCTGGTCGCGCTGCATGAAGTGGGGTCGAATAACCCGGACGGCATCGAAATCAAGGCCAAGAAGGACGAGAAGGGCATTCCGCTCGACGGCATCCCGTTCCATCCGTACTACTCCGTCCACGACTTCATGGGCGTGTGCGTATTCCTGTTCATCTTTGCCGCGATCATTTTCTTTGCGCCGGAAATGGGCGGTTATTTCCTCGAAGCCAATAACTTCGTGCCGGCGAACCCGCTGCAGACACCGAACGAGATCGCGCCGGTGTGGTACTTCACCGCCTTCTACGCCATGCTGCGGGCCACAACCGACCCGTTCAAGATCGTGTTGATGATCGTGGTCGCCTTGCTGGGCGTGCTGGCGTTGCTGCGGGCGCGTGGCAAATGGCGGTTAGGTCTGCCGGTGCTGGCTTTGCTGGTGGTGGTGTTCATGGCGCTGACCGAATCGAAGTTCTGGGGCGTGGTGGTGATGGGTACAGCGGTGGTGTCGCTGTTCTTCCTGCCGTGGCTTGACCGAAGTCCGGTCAAATCCATCCGGTACCGCCCGTTGTTCCACAAGGTCTTCTACGGGATCTTCGTATTCGCGTTCCTGGTGCTCGGCTATCTCGGCACGAAACCGCCGTCGCCGGCCAGCACGCTGATCGCGCAGATCTGTGCGTTGATTTATTTCGCGTTTTTCCTCGGCATGCCCTTCTGGACGACGCGCGGCCGCTTCAAGCAGCCGCCCGACCGCGTGCGGTACACGCCGCATTGACCCCCGCGCCCATAGGAGACACGACGATGAAAAAATGGTTTTCTACCCTCGCGGTGATTGGCGCGGCGCTGCTGTCGTTCGGCTTGACGCCGGCGCACGCGCAGGAAGCGCCGCTGGACGCCGCGCCCGATAGCTCAGAAAATTTTGCTTCGCTTCAACATGGCGCAAAATTGTTTGTAAACTATTGCCTGAATTGCCACAGCGCGAGTTTGATGCGTTACAACCGGCTGACGGATATCGGCATCGATCCGAAAGAGATCCAGGAGAATTTGCTCTTCACGACCGACAAGGTCGGCAACACGATGACCATCGCCATGCGTCCCGAAGACGCGAAAACGTGGTTTGGAGCGGCGCCGCCGGATTTGTCGGTGGAGGCGAGGGCGCGGGGCAAGGACTGGATCTACACGTACCTGCGGAGTTTTTATCGCGACGATACCCGGCCGACCGGCTGGAACAATATCGTGTATGAAAACGTCGCCATGCCGCATGTGCTGTGGGAGTTGCAGGGTGTCCGGACGGCGAAGTTCGAAACCGAAGTCGACGAAAAAACCGGTGAAAAGGTCAAACATTTCGCGGGTTTTACCCAAGTGACTCCGGGGACAATGTCGCCAGTAGATTATGATTCGGCTATGGCCGATCTGGTTTCGTACCTTTCGTGGATGGCGGAACCGGCCCAGCAGGAGCGCAAGCAGCTGGGCGTCTGGGTCCTGATGTTCTTGGGAGTTTTGAGCTTTTTGGCGTGGCGCCTCAACGCGGCATACTGGAAGCAAATTAAATAACACGCCGCGATCGGTGTGGGTCAGCGTGGACAAAGCGCCTCATAGAAGGCGCTTTTCGCACGCTGGCCCTTATGTTTTTCTGAAGGGACTTTTAATCATGATGGTTTTGTACTCCGGCACTACCTGCCCGTTCTCCCAGCGCTGCCGGCTGGTGTTGTTCGAAAAGGGCATGGACTTCGAAATCCGCGACGTTGACCTGTTCAACAAGCCGGAAGACATCGCGGTGATGAATCCGTACGGCCAGGTTCCCATTCTGGTCGAACGCGACCTGATCCTGTACGAATCGAACATCATCAACGAATACATCGACGAGCGTTTTCCGCATCCGCAACTCATGCCGGCCGATCCGGTGCAGCGCGCCCGCGCTCGCCTGTTCCTGCTGAACTTCGAGAAAGAGCTGTTCGTGCACGTCGGCACGCTGGAAAACGAAAAGGGCAAGGCAGCGGAAAAGAATCACGAGAAGGCGCGCAACGCCATCCGCGATCGCCTGACGCAACTCGCCCCTATTTTCCTGAAGAACAAGTACATGCTCGGCGAAGAGTTTTCCATGCTCGACGTCGCCATCGCGCCGCTGCTGTGGCGCCTGGATCACTATGGCATCGAGCTGTCGAAGAACGCTGCGCCGTTGATGAAGTACGCCGAGCGGATTTTCAGCCGGCCGGCTTACATCGAAGCGCTGACGCCTTCGGAAAAAGTGATGCGTCGCTAATATTTTCGATTGGCGGGCGTGCCGGTTCGACCGGCCACGCTCCCTTTCGATAGAGGGCAAGTCGATGCAAGAAATATCCACCAAGCCTTATCTACTGCGCGCGCTCTATGAGTGGTGCACGGATAACGGCTTTACGCCGCATATCGCGGTGCGGGTCGACAACGGCACGCGCGTGCCGCGCCAGTTCGTACGCAATGACGAGATCGTGCTGAACATCAGCTTCGAGGCCACGAGCCAGCTGCAGATGGGTAACGAGTGGATCGAGTTCAGTGCGCGCTTTTCTGGCAAGTCGCACAAGATCGAGGTGCAGGTCACCAACGTGCTGGCTATCTATGCCCGAGAGAATGGCCAAGGCATGGCCTTTCCCGTCGATCCCGCTGCGATCGGCGCGGCGCCGGACGTGTCGGGCGAGGGCGGCGGGCCGCGTTCGTCGGAGCTGGGACCGGAAGAAAGTGGCTCTGAGCGGATCGAGCACCGTGAGACGACGGCATCTGCGCGAGACGCACAAGATGACGATGAGTCGCCTCCTGACGACGATGGCTCGAAATCATCCGGTCGAGGCCACCTCAAGGTCGTCAAATGAAGTAAAATCGCTGACTTCGCCGGCTTAGCTCATCAGGTAGAGCAGTTGATTTGTAATCAGAAGGTGGCGGGTTCGAGTCCTGCAGCCGGCACCAGTTTGGCTTTTCACGAAGTACCAAGATGTATTAAACCCCGCGCCCGGTAACGGTTCGCGGGGTTTTTGTTTTTGGCGAACGCCAAACTCGTGGCGTTGAAAAACGTGGTTGGAGCTGCTTCCGACGAGGGTTTTGCGTCGGTGGCCTTGTCGAAGGATCACGTCGCCCAATGGGCGGATGGATTTTCAAGACGGCGTCGATGAGCCAATTTTTTACACATCGCTGCCGTGGACTTCGGAAAACTGCGTGTTCCCGGGGACTGAGAAATGCTTCGGGACTGTCGCTCGCGAATTGCACGTTTGTGAGCGGCTTCCGCTTCGATCTGCGCGTCCCGGCGGGCGCTCCTGTCGACGGATGATCGAACGCACGTCCGATCCTTCCCCGCATTTCGCCAGATCAATCGACGTTTCTTCACGTGCTCTTAATAATCTTTTCACAAACCCCTTGCGCAACGTCTGAGGGGGCACTAGAATTCGGCCTCTTCGCTTCTGGATGAGGCGAAGAGAAGCGGGAAGTAAGGCGTTAGCTGTTCGATTTCGGTAGACGGAAAGCCAAGCAGGACGGCGCTCTGGCGGAATTGGAAAGTCCAGGTGGTCGAGATGATGTTTGTCACGAAGCGGTAAAAAACCTGTTGACGAAAAGCGAAACGCAGGACATAATCTCGTTTCTGTGCTGCAGATGCAGCGACGCGAAAGCGGCAGGGTTCTGAGGGTTGGGAATCGTGCGGTGGGTAGCGAATGTTCTTTAAAAACTAACAGCCGATAAGTGTGGGCGCTTGGTGCTTGGCTTTAAAGCGTGGTGGTGTTTTCCGGGGTAACTCGGCAGATGCTGCCGTGAAGCGAAAGTATCAAGTCTCACACTAGTATTAAGGTAGGTTTTGAGCGTCTTTCTGTCAAAGGAAAGATGGGAGGAACTTGTCAGTACGTTGAGTGAGCGACCTATTCGCAAGAATAGAAAACAGTAACAGGCATTGAACTGAAGAGTTTGATCCTGGCTCAGATTGAACGCTGGCGGCATGCCTTACACATGCAAGTCGAACGGCAGCACGGGGGCAACCCTGGTGGCGAGTGGCGAACGGGTGAGTAATACATCGGAACGTGTCCTGTAGTGGGGGATAGCCCGGCGAAAGCCGGATTAATACCGCATACGATCTACGGAAGAAAGCGGGGGATCCTTCGGGACCTCGCGCTATAGGGGCGGCCGATGGCAGATTAGCTAGTTGGTGGGGTAAAGGCCTACCAAGGCGACGATCTGTAGCTGGTCTGAGAGGACGACCAGCCACACTGGGACTGAGACACGGCCCAGACTCCTACGGGAGGCAGCAGTGGGGAATTTTGGACAATGGGGGAAACCCTGATCCAGCAATGCCGCGTGTGTGAAGAAGGCCTTCGGGTTGTAAAGCACTTTTGTCCGGAAAGAAAACCTTCGCTCTAATACAGTGGGGGGATGACGGTACCGGAAGAATAAGCACCGGCTAACTACGTGCCAGCAGCCGCGGTAATACGTAGGGTGCGAGCGTTAATCGGAATTACTGGGCGTAAAGCGTGCGCAGGCGGTTCGTTAAGACAGATGTGAAATCCCCGGGCTTAACCTGGGAACTGCATTTGTGACTGGCGAGCTAGAGTATGGCAGAGGGGGGTAGAATTCCACGTGTAGCAGTGAAATGCGTAGAGATGTGGAGGAATACCGATGGCGAAGGCAGCCCCCTGGGCCAATACTGACGCTCATGCACGAAAGCGTGGGGAGCAAACAGGATTAGATACCCTGGTAGTCCACGCCCTAAACGATGTCAACTAGTTGTTGGGTCTTCATTGACTTAGTAACGTAGCTAACGCGTGAAGTTGACCGCCTGGGGAGTACGGTCGCAAGATTAAAACTCAAAGGAATTGACGGGGACCCGCACAAGCGGTGGATGATGTGGATTAATTCGATGCAACGCGAAAAACCTTACCTACCCTTGACATGGTCGGAACCCTGCTGAAAGGTGGGGGTGCTCGAAAGAGAACCGATACACAGGTGCTGCATGGCTGTCGTCAGCTCGTGTCGTGAGATGTTGGGTTAAGTCCCGCAACGAGCGCAACCCTTGTCCTTAGTTGCTACGCAAGAGCACTCTAAGGAGACTGCCGGTGACAAACCGGAGGAAGGTGGGGATGACGTCAAGTCCTCATGGCCCTTATGGGTAGGGCTTCACACGTCATACAATGGTCGGAACAGAGGGCTGCCAACCCGTGAGGGGGAGCTAATCCCAGAAAACCGATCGTAGTCCGGATCGTAGTCTGCAACTCGACTACGTGAAGCTGGAATCGCTAGTAATCGCGGATCAGCATGCCGCGGTGAATACGTTCCCGGGTCTTGTACACACCGCCCGTCACACCATGGGAGTGGGTTTTACCAGAAGTGGCTAGTCTAACCGCAAGGAGGACGGTCACCACGGTAGGATTCATGACTGGGGTGAAGTCGTAACAAGGTAGCCGTATCGGAAGGTGCGGCTGGATCACCTCCTTTCTCGAGCTCAAACGTATTAAAGTGAAGTGCTAAAGCGCTCACGCTTATCGGCTGTAAGAAGACAGGCTAAGGGTCTGTAGCTCAGTTGGTTAGAGCACCGTCTTGATAAGGCGGGGGTCGTTGGTTCGAATCCAACCAGACCCACCATGATTCCTTGAGTGATGATTAACGAATGCGTTAAGCGTCATAAAAGAGGAATTACGGACCCTTCAGCATCAAGGTACTGGGGGATTAGCTCAGCTGGGAGAGCACCTGCTTTGCAAGCAGGGGGTCGTCGGTTCGATCCCGTCATCCTCCACCAATCATCAATGCATAGCATTCTTTGTAAAGAGAGTGATTACGCATTGGCGATTGAGCCAGTCAGTAAATCATTTAAGGCATGGCGCTTTAAATGATGCTGTCGTTCTTTAACAATCTGGAAGAAGTAGTAAAGGTCAATGTGAAAGCACTTAGAGATGGGTGTGAGTAGATTGATCAGGGTTGTGATTGTATCAATGTATGAAAAGGTGATCGAAAGATCGCTTTGGAATACGGCGCAACACGAATACTCAACCTATAGCGGGGTGAAGAAAAACACGGTCCGGGGCAACCTGGGTGGTGTTTGGAGAGACACACTCGTTATAGGGTCAAGCGAACAAGTGCATGTGGTGGATGCCTTGGCGATCACAGGCGATGAAGGACGCGGTAGCCTGCGAAAAGCGACGGGGAGCTGGCAAACGAGCTTTGATCCGTCGATGTCCGAATGGGGAAACCCGGCCCTTCTGGGTCATCCGTAACTGAATACATAGGTTACGTGAAGCGAACGCGGTGAACTGAAACATCTAAGTAACCGCAGGAAAAGAAATCAACCGAGATTCCCAAAGTAGTGGCGAGCGAAATGGGATCAGCCTGTACTCTTTAGCACGACCGTTAGCCGAACACTCTGGAAAGTGTGGCCATAGCAGGTGATAGCCCTGTAGGCGAAAGCGGATGTGTGGAACTAGGTGTACGACAAGTAGGGCGGGACACGTGAAATCCTGTCTGAAGATGGGGGGACCATCCTCCAAGGCTAAATACTCGTGATCGACCGATAGTGAACCAGTACCGTGAGGGAAAGGCGAAAAGAACCCCGGGAGGGGAGTGAAATAGATCCTGAAACCGCATGCATACAAACAGTCGGAGCCTCGCAAGGGGTGACGGCGTACCTTTTGTATAATGGGTCAGCGACTTACGTTCAGTAGCAAGCTTAACTGATTAAGGCAGGCGTAGCGAAAGCGAGTCCGAATAGGGCGTTCAGTTGCTGGGCGTAGACCCGAAACCAAGTGATCTATCCATGGCCAGGTTGAAGGTGCGGTAACACGTACTGGAGGACCGAACCCACTAATGTTGAAAAATTAGGGGATGAGCTGTGGATAGGGGTGAAAGGCTAAACAAACTTGGAAATAGCTGGTTCTCTCCGAAAACTATTTAGGTAGTGCCTCGTGTATCACCTTCGGGGGTAGAGCACTGTCATGGTTGTGGGGTCCATTGCGGATTACTACGCCATAGCAAACTCCGAATACCGAAGAGTGCAATCACGGGAGACAGACATCGGGTGCTAACGTCCGGTGTCAAGAGGGAAACAACCCAGACCGCCAGCTAAGGTCCCCAAATATTGCTAAGTGGGAAACGAAGTGGGAAGGCTAAAACAGTCAGGAGGTTGGCTTAGAAGCAGCCACCCTTTAAAGAAAGCGTAATAGCTCACTGATCGAGTCGTCCTGCGCGGAAGATGTAACGGGGCTAAGCAATATACCGAAGCTGCGGATGCGAGATTTATCTCGCATGGTAGGAGAGCGTTCCGTAAGCCTGTGAAGGTGCATTGAAAAGTGTGCTGGAGGTATCGGAAGTGCGAATGCTGACATGAGTAGCGATAAAGGGGGTGAAAAGCCCCCTCGCCGTAAGCCCAAGGTTTCCTACGCAACGTTCATCGGCGTAGGGTGAGTCGGCCCCTAAGGCGAGGCAGAAATGCGTAGCTGATGGGAAGCAGGTTAATATTCCTGCACCATTGTTAAATGCGATGGGGGGACGGATCGCGGAAGGTTGTCCGGGTGTTGGAAGTCCCGGTCCTTGCATTGGAGAAGGCGCTTAGGCAAATCCGGGCGCGGAATTCAAGGGTGTGAGGCCATTCGCTTAGGCGAAGAAGCAATCGGAAGTGGTTCCAAGAAAAGCCTCTAAGCTTCAGTTTAACAAGACCGTACCGCAAACCGACACAGGTGGGCGAGATGAGTATTCTAAGGCGCTTGAGAGAACTCGGGAGAAGGAACTCGGCAAATTGGTACCGTAACTTCGGGATAAGGTACGCCCCTGTAGCTTGATGCGCCTGCGCGCAAAGGGTGAAGGGGTTGCAATAAACTGGTGGCTGCGACTGTTTAATAAAAACACAGCACTCTGCAAACACGAAAGTGGACGTATAGGGTGTGACGCCTGCCCGGTGCCGGAAGATTAAATGATGGGGTGCAAGCTCTTGATTGAAGTCCCGGTAAACGGCGGCCGTAACTATAACGGTCCTAAGGTAGCGAAATTCCTTGTCGGGTAAGTTCCGACCTGCACGAATGGCGTAACGATGGCCACACTGTCTCCTCCCGAGACTCAGCGAAGTTGAAGTGTTTGTGATGATGCAATCTCCCCGCGGCTAGACGGAAAGACCCCATGAACCTTTACTGTAGCTTTGCATTGGACTTTGAACCGATCTGTGTAGGATAGGTGGGAGGCTATGAAACCGGAACGCTAGTTTCGGTGGAGCCGTCCTTGAAATACCACCCTGGTTTGTTTGAGGTTCTAACCTTGGTCCGTGATCCGGATCGGGGACAGTGCATGGTAGGCAGTTTGACTGGGGCGGTCTCCTCCCAAAGTGTAACGGAGGAGTACGAAGGTACGCTAGGTACGGTCGGAAATCGTGCTGATAGTGCAATGGCATAAGCGTGCTTAACTGCGAGACCGACAAGTCGAGCAGGTGCGAAAGCAGGTCATAGTGATCCGGTGGTTCTGTATGGAAGGGCCATCGCTCAACGGATAAAAGGTACTCTGGGGATAACAGGCTGATACCGCCCAAGAGTTCATATCGACGGCGGTGTTTGGCACCTCGATGTCGGCTCATCTCATCCTGGGGCTGTAGCCGGTCCCAAGGGTATGGCTGTTCGCCATTTAAAGAGGTACGTGAGCTGGGTTTAAAACGTCGTGAGACAGTTTGGTCCCTATCTGCCGTGGGCGTTGGATATTTGAAGGGGGCTGCTCCTAGTACGAGAGGACCGGAGTGGACGAACCTCTGGTGTACCGGTTGTCACGCCAGTGGCATCGCCGGGTAGCTATGTTCGGAAGAGATAACCGCTGAAAGCATCTAAGCGGGAAACTCGCCTTGAGATGAGATATCCCTGGAGCTTCGAGCTCCTTGAAGGGTCGTTCTAGACCAGGACGTTGATAGGTCAGGTGTGGAAGTGCAGTAATGCATTAAGCTAACTGATACTAATTGCCCGTAAGGCTTGATCCTATAACCAGTGTGTGTCGGCAGCCGTTAGTGCTTTAGCACTTATGGATGCCCCATCCCGCGCGAAGCGCGGGGTCTTGATGAGCGAAAGGCTCACACACGCCAAGGTTGAGATCATGTTGTGCCTAGTAACAAACACAACCCAAAGCAACACCAGTAATAACGAGAGACACTCTCGACTACTTCTTCCCCAGATTGGTTGTAGCGCCCTCAAGCGCTACAACACCCCCTCATGCCTGATGACCATAGCGAGTTGGTACCACCCCTTCCCATCCCGAACAGGACCGTGAAACGACTCCACGCCAATGATAGTGCGGATACCCGTGTGAAAGTAGGTAATCGTCAGGCTCCTTATGCGCTGCAAGCCACCGCAGCTAAACAAAAACCCCACCCCGCAAAGGTGGGGTTTTTGCGTTTCGGGCCACACCTTTCAGACCACTCGCGCCAAACACCCAACACTCCGGCTTGCGCTTTCGTCAACACGCTAAAATAGTGCTTTAGCCGGATGTCTTCACGGCTTTTGCAAAACAGGTCCCCATGCTACGTCTAAGCGAAATCAAGCTGCCGCTTGAGCATTCGGAAAACGAACTCGAGTCGGCGATTCGCTCACGTCTCGCGCTTATCCATGTCCCCGCCGATGGCCTGATCCGCTATACGGTATTTCGTCGCGCGCACGACGCGCGTAAGCGCTCCGACATCAAACTTACGTACATCGTTGATGTCGATGTGAAGGACGAAGCTTCCGCGCTTCGTTATCTGGACGACCAACCGCATTGCACTGTGACGCCGGACATGGCGTACAAGTTCGTCGCGAAGGCGCCGGCGCAAATGACATCGCCGAGGCCGGTCGTGATTGGCATGGGCCCGTGCGGATTATTCGCCGGCTTGATCCTCGCGCAGATGGGATTTCGTCCCATCATCCTGGAACGGGGCAAGGCTGTTCGCGAACGGACCAAAGACACCTGGGGCCTGTGGCGGAAAAACGTGCTGAATCCCGAGTCGAACGTGCAGTTTGGCGAGGGTGGCGCCGGGACGTTTTCAGATGGCAAGCTTTACAGCCAGATCAAGGACCCGAAGCACTACGGCCGCAAGGTGCTCGAAGAGTTCGTGCTCGCCGGTGCGCCCGAAGACATTCTGTATCTGAGCCGGCCGCACATCGGTACGTTTCGACTGGTAGGGATGGTCGAGAAAATGCGCGCGACGATTCATCAACTCGGCGGCGAAGTACGCTTCGAAGCGCGCGTCGAAGATATTGAGATTGAAGCCGGCAAAGTGCGTAGTCTTACGCTTTCCAACGGTGAAACGCTGCGCTGCGATCATGTCGTGCTGTCGGTGGGACACAGCGCGCGAGATACTTTTGAGATGCTGCACGATCGCGGCGTCTACATGGAAGCAAAACCGTTTTCACTCGGATTCCGGATCGAACATCCTCAAGGGCTGATTGATCGGAGCCGGTTCGGCAAATTCGCGGGACATAAGCTGCTCGGCGCGGCCGATTACAAAGTCGTCCATCACTGCAGCAACGGTCGCGCGGTCTATAGCTTTTGCATGTGCCCGGGCGGAACGGTAGTGGCGGCGACGTCTGAACCGGGACGCGTCGTCACGAACGGGATGAGCCAATATTCGCGCAACGAGCGTAATGCCAACGCGGGTATTGTCGTCGGAATTACGCCGGACGATTTCCCCGGTGGCCCGCTAGCAGGAATTGCGTTTCAAAGGCAGTGGGAAGAGCGGGCGTTCGAACTTGGCGGCAGTGACTACTGCGCACCGGCGCAGTTGGTCGGTGACTTTATCGCGAGACGACCGTCTACCGCGCTTGGGACGGTCGAACCGTCGTACAAACCGGGCGTTCGTATGACCGACCTGACCAGCGCATTGCCGGAGTATGTGGTCGAGGCGATTCGTGAAGCATTGCCGCAGATCGACAAGAAGATACCCGGTTTCGCCATGCACGACGCTGTGCTGACGGGCGTCGAGACGCGTACATCGTCGCCAATACGAGTTCGCCGGAAAGACGATTATCAGAGCGTGAACGTCGACGGGCTTTACCCCGCGGGGGAAGGCGCGGGATACGCTGGCGGTATTTATTCGGCCGCCATCGATGGGATCGAAGTGGCCGAAGCGCTGGCGTTGAAGATGATGGCGAGTTAGGACGTGTCGTCGGCCGCAACGAGTACGCGGCCAACGAAGGCGGCAGTTTTTCGCTCGCGATCGGCAGCCGAGGTGTCAAAAGCTGAGATGCCGCTGCCAAACAGAACTGCCGCTGCCAACCAACTAAACAATTACCGCTTCACCGCTTCAAGTAATCACCCCCACCTGCCACGGCACGAACTCGTTCTGCCCGTAACCGTGCGCTTCGCTCTTCGACGCCACTCCCGACGCGCAGTCCAGCATCATCTGGAAAATCGCTTCTCCGAGCTGATCGATTGATGCGGTTCCATCGATAACCCCTCCGCAGTTGATATCTATGTCTTCTTCCTGCCGCTCCCACAGCGCTGTGTTCGTGGCAAGCTTCAACGAGGGCGAGGGCGCACAGCCGTAAGCCGAGCCGCGCCCGGTCGTGAAGCAGATCAAATTCGCACCGGACGCAACCTGGCCTGTCGCCGAGACAGGGTCGTACCCAGGCGAGTCCATGAACACAAACCCCTTCGCGTCGATAGGTTGAGCGTACTCATAGACTTCCACGAGTTTCGTCGTGCCACCTTTCGCCACCGCGCCCAGCGACTTTTCGAGAATCGTCGTGAGGCCGCCGACCTTGTTTCCGGCCGATGGATTGTTGTCCATCGCCGCACCGTTTCGCGCGCAATAGTCTTCCCACCACTTGATACGTGTCAGTAGTTTTTCGCCGACTTCCCGGCTTACTGCGCGTCGCGTCAGCAGATGCTCCGCGCCGTAGACCTCGGGTGTCTCGGAGAGAATCGCTGTACCGCCATGCTGAACCAAACGGTCGACAGCGGCACCTAGCGCGGGATTCGCCGAGATCCCCGAATAACCATCCGAGCCTCCGCATTGCAATCCAACCACCAGGTGCGACGCCGGCACGGGTTCGCGTTTGACGCGGTTGGCATCGGCGAGCAGTTCTTTCACCATCGCGATGCCGCGTTCGATCGTCTTGCGCGTGCCGCCGCTGTCCTGGATCGTGAAGCTGCGCAGTTTCGCGCCGTTATCTTTCAAGCCAGCCGAACCGAGGATGCCCGAAATCTGATTCGTCTCGCAGCCCAAACCGATAAACAGCACCGAATGAAAATTCGGATGGACCGCGTAACCCGCGAGGGTGCGACGCAGGATTGCGATGCCGTCGCCGAGAGAGTCGATGCCGCAGCCCAGTCCATGCGTCAATGCGATCACGCCATCCACGTTCGGATAATCGGCGAGCGCTTCAGGACGAACATCGTGGCGAAAGTAATCGGCGATGGCACGCGCCACCGTCGCCGAGCAATTCACGCTCGTCAGGATGCCGATGTAATTGCGCGTCGCCACGCGACCATCGTCGCGACGAATACCCATGAATGTGGCGGGTTTATCGGCGAAATGGGTTTCACGTATATCGACGCCGAACTCATGTTCGCGCTCGAAATTCGCCATGCCAAGGTTGTGGACATGAACGTGCTGACCGCGCGAGATGGCATCCAGCGCCACGCCGATAATCTGATTGTAGCGCCGCACGGGTTCACCTTTGGCGATGTCGCGCGTGGCGATCTTGTGGCCCGGCGGAATGAGCCCGCTCACCACAAGCGGCTCGACTTCGGAGGTAATGCGCGCGCCCGACATCAGTTGGCGCGTCGCGATCACGACGTCGTCGTTGGGATGAAGGCGGATAACGGTGTGATCGATAGGCATGGCAAGTATTCCTCAGGATAGCGCCGAGACAAGCCGTCGCTGTTCAATATTCAAGCCGAGTTGATGCGCCAGCTCGACAGCCGGTTTAAAGCGGCGTTGTTTTTTCTCTGCGTGGTTATGCGCGATGTCGGAGAGCCGATGATCCAGAAACGGATTCTCGAAGCGGTCGCGGACATCGACGAGATACGCGCGCGCGGCGTCTTGCTCTCCTAAAGCATCGAAGACGGGCAGCACTTCGTCACGCCATGTCGATTCCAGTGTCGCACGCCAGGTTTCGTTGCGCATGGCGTCGCGGACGTTGGTGTCGGCGGGGGCCTGGTCGGCGAGCCAGAGTTCGGCGAGCATCGTATGGCCGAGGTTGAGCAGCAGAAGTTTGAGGCGCTCGTAGCGGGCGAGGTTGTCGGTGAGCACGATGTCCTCGTGTTCACACGGCAGGACCATGCCGGCTTGACGCTCGATTGCCCACAACGCGTAAGGCTCGGCGATGGCGCCAACAGGATGAATCGGCTCGGAGACAATACGGTCGACCAGAGAGTTCACCCATATGCAATCGCGCTGCAGATAGCGGATGAAAGCGTCGTCTGCTTGCCACGCCTTCGCCATGCCGATGACCAGGTCGCGCAATGTGTCGCCATTACGCGATACCAGTTCGCAGGGGAGCAGGGTTATCGGTTCGGCATCCGCGCGAAACCGGTCATGCAGCAAGACCGCCAACTTGGCGGGAAAACTGCGCGGGACGGAGTCTTCCTCAAGGCTTCGAGCAAGGTCGTCATCAAAGCAGGTGTAGCCCGTGTCACCCGTGTTCGACACGATCACCTTGACGTCGCGCCGCACGCGCTCACGTAGCGTTGACCAGTCATCGGTGGCGTTGAGGGCTTCGGTGATCGCGTCGCATTGAACGGTGACATCGATGGTCGCATCGCCTCGCCGGCCACGGATGCGCACCGGGTACGCGCTCGAGGCGCGCAATGCGTCGATTCGCGCACGGCTTTGCGCATTCGATGTGCTTTGCACGACGGTAATCCGTCCAAGCGCTTTCGACGGGTCATGTCGCGCGGCCTCGGCGACGAAGAAATCAACATGCGCCTGGAGAAAGCGGCTCGTGCCGAACTGGAGAATCGGATTGCTCATCGTCGATATGGGCGTGTCAGCACTCGACCAGTGCCTTGATCACGCCCGCAGACGGGTCGAGCAGCTTGGCAAATTCGCTCGGCAAATCGCTTAACTTGAGTGTGTGCGTATTGAGCGCCGCCGTAGGAATGAGACCCGCGCGCATCGCGGAAAGCACGGTTTCAAAGTCGTCCGGCGTAGCGTTGCGGCTTGCAAGCAGCGTGGTCTCGCGCTTGTGAAACTCAGGATCGGCGAACGAGATCCGGTCGGCAACAATCGATATCAGCACATATTTTCCGCCATGTGCGACGAACTCCAAGCCGCGTTCCATTGCTTTCACGTTGCCGGTGGCGTCGAAGACGATATCGAAAAACTCATTGCCGGTGAGTTCCGCGAGCTGTTTTGCATCCGCTGCGGCGCCGGTCGTATCCAGACGTACGACATGGTCCACGTCCAGCAGCGTTTCACAGAACCGCAACCGGTCCTCGCGGCCGTCCAGCACCGTTACTGCCGCGCCGCGCAGTTTGGCGAAGATCGCCGCCGCCATTCCGATCGGCCCGGCGCCCACCACCAGCGCTCGCTGCTTCGGTTGCACATCGGCTCGCGCGACAGCGTGCGCGCCGATCGCCAGAAATTCGATCATCGCGGCTTGATCGAGGGTCACGCCATCGGCTTTGAACACAAATTCCTGCGGCACGGCGAGTTGCTCGACCAGGCCGCCGTCGGTATGCACGCCCAGGACGCGAATATTCATGCAGCAATTCGGCTTCCTGGCCCTGCACGCGATACATTTCCCACACGCAAGATAGGGCATCACGTACACCTGATCGCCTTTCGCAACGCGTGCGCCGGCCGGCGCCGATTCCACGATTCCCGACAACTCGTGCCCCATCACCCGCGGATACGATAGATACGGCTGATTCCCGGTGTAGATATGCAGGTCCGTACCGCACACTCCAACACGCTTGATGCGGATCAGGACATCGTCGACACCGGGTTCGGGTGACGGGCGATCAATCAGAACGAGCGAGCCGGGTTGTTCGCAGATGACAGTTTTCATGGGGATAGGATTGATTTTTTGGCCTTACCAGAACGCATGTTAGTTTCCTAAAACGCAACTGGTCAAGCCAATTTGCCTCTGGTAGGGGTTTGGCCTGACCACTGGCGACATCGTTGTATAGAATTTAGGCTCCCGCGAGCATTTCGGCAAACGTGCTGCCAATGCAACCATCCTGCCTAACCAAGGAGCCTTTGTGGCCGTAAAACCCATGGAGACGCGTCGTCTCTACCTTCAGATCGCCGACAAACTGCGCGCGTTGATCGAAGAACAAGGCTTCGCGCCGAACAGCCGCTTGCCGTCGGAGCGTGAGTTGGCGCTGATGCTCGGGGTATCGCGGCCGTCGGTGAGAGAGGCGCTGGTCGCACTGGAGTTGGAGGGGCGTGTCGAAATCCGGATGGGATCGGGCGTTTATATCTGCGCACCGTCCGCGGCCGGATCACGTCCGAATCTCCCGCCCGAAGCGGAATTCGGCGACAGCCTGCTGGAAATCATGACTGCGCGAATGGTGATCGAGGGGGCTATCGCGGCGAATGTGGCTGCGTTCGGCAAGCCGAAGGCGCTCAAGGCGTTGCGCGAGATCTACGAAAGCATGGCGCGGGAAGTGGCGAACGGGCAAATTCCGCTGGCGGCGGATCGCGCGTTTCACTTGGCCGTTGCTCAGATGTCAGGAAACGATGTGCTGGTGCGCACGGTAACGAGTCTTTTCGACGAACGGCATAGCCCGCTGTCATCCAAACTGCGGGTGCATTTTGAGGGGGATGAAACGTGGGCGGCCGCGTTGAGCGAGCACAAAGACATACTGGACGCGCTCGAAGCGCGCGATGCCATTCAGGCCCAGGCTTCCATGCAGCGCCATTTGAAGGCGTCGTACGAGCGGCTGATGACGCGCCGCAAGCATTGAACAGGGATCTTCAGGCCAGCCCGCGATCAATCCGGACTGGTCTGTCGAAGAGCGTACAAGCAGCGTTCAACCGGGATAAGCCTCGTCCACTTTCAGCCCGGCGAGCTTGAAGATCACGCGCAGCGTCTGCGGTGCAATCTCGCGCCGCGAGGCGAGGGTGGTCAACACGAAATCCATCACTTTCGCGTACTTGAGCATGGTCAGGCACGTTTCCATGTCGGTGCTGCCATCGCGCATGACTTCCGCGAGCCGCAACATTTCGCCGGAAATCTCTCTAGCCATTTCGAGTTCAAGTTGCTGTTTTTCGCTCCACTCAGGCATTGACGTGAGCTTTGCAAGCATTTCCTGAAATTGCTGTTCGGCTTTACTGTCTCGGATTGGGTCCATCGCCGTCCTCATTTTGTTTGCGTATTCCCCGCGGGAAAACGCCGTGTTCGTTAGGTATTGCGTAACAGACCTTGCGTCGACGTCGGCTGGTGCGCTTCACCCGCCATAACCTCACGTGCCGCCGAGGTCATCAATTCGTCGCGCTTGGGCTTTGCTACCAAGGCGTCCTGCTATAAAGGCCGCGGCCTACTGCCGCCGTAATTTGCGTCCATCCCGTTGATTTTCCCGTCCTCGGTGCACGAAATATTCCATCTGAAACCCGTGTTCCTCAGTGCTGCATCGAGGAGACCCGAACCCTCTGACAGTTCCCGATGCTGCGTCATGCGGGAGCGTCTATGCGCTTTTGGGTAAACTTGCCCATTTACAGTCGATAGAACCAGCGGTTAGCGCACACTTCGCGCCGAAAAATTCCGCATGACCCGCCTACAGAATCACTACGGTATCCAGACGATGGCCAAGAAGTCCCGGGCGCCGAACGCGCCCATTGCATCAACGGATTCGTCCGATAAAACGCCTGAAACCTCGGCCAAGCACGACATCCGTCCCGGCCAGTCCCTCGAACTCCTGAAGGAACTGCACATCTTGACGCGCGACGGCAAGATGAATCAAGACAGCCGCCGAAAGTTGAAACAGGTCTATCACCTGTTTCAGTTCATCGAGCCCTTGCTTGCGGAAATCCATGCAAAAGAGGGTTCGGTGACGCTGGTCGATCATGGAGCGGGCAAGTCTTACCTTGGGTTCATTCTCTACGATCTCTACTTCAAAGCTCTGCGCGATCGGTCACATATCTTTGGTATTGAGACACGATCGGAGCTGGTTGAAAAATCCGAGGAATTGGCCGCGCGGTTGGGATTCGAGGGCATGTCGTTCCTGAATCTGTCGGTGGCTGAATCGACTACGTCAGACCGTTTGCCGGACACCGTTGATGTCGTCACGGCATTGCATGCGTGCAATACCGCCACCGACGACGCGATTCATTTCGCTTTGCAGAAGAAAGCGAAAACCATTGTGGTGGTGCCGTGTTGCCAGGCCGAAGTGGCGTCGGTTCTACGCAAGAACAAAGGGCATTCGTTGTCGAAGAATGTGCTGACGGAAATGTGGCGGCATCCGCTGCACACGCGCGAATTCGGCAGCCAGATCACGAATGTGCTGCGTTGCATGCAACTGGAATCGCACGGGTATCAGGTCAGCGTGACGGAGCTCGTCGGCTGGGAGCACTCGATGAAAAACGAGTTGATCATCGCGCAGTTCAAGGACTTGCCGCGTGGGAAACCCGCGCAGCGTTTGTCCGATGTGCTGGAAACGCTCGGTCTGGAAGAGATGCGCGAGCGCTTCTTTACGGCTTGACCCCGGCGTCACGCTTCATGTGATCGATCCAGCCGGCGTGGCCGAGACGGCGCAGCGTGGCCATGTTGCGCTCGTAGATATCGGCGGCGTCGGGGAACGCTTCTGCCGCCCGTTCAATGCTCGCCTCGCGCAACAAATGGAAGATCGGGTACGGCGCGCGGTTCGTGAAATTTTCGATGTCGTCGGGATCGGCGTCATCAAATTGATAGTTCGGATGAAAGCTCGCTATTTGTAGTTCACCTTCCAGCTTCAACTGTTTCAGCAGGGTATCGGCGAAATGCAGAGCGTCGTTGTAGTCGGCGAAATCAGCGAGTGCGTGCGGGACGATCAGCAGCGTGGTGTCGGTTTGTTCCGGATCGGTATCGGCCAGGTGTTTCAGTTCGGTTTCGATATCCGCGAGCACGTCTTCAAACGTGCGCGCTTCGCTGACGGCGTAGCGGATCTGGTCCTTCACATACACGGCTTTGGCGAACGGGCACAGGTTCAGGCCAATGACGGCGCGCGTAAGCCAGTGTCGCGTTGAATTGATAATCTCTTCGTTCACAGTTCAATCCTGTCTTCACCGCACGCCGCTTTCACGAGCAGCGCGGCCGTGGCGGGCGCCGTACGCATCGGTCCGCAGCCTGGGCCGAAGGTCTGGCTCGCGGCATATACGCCCTCGACCAGCAACACGAGGGAATCGGCGAGAAGTTGAGGATCGGCCGCGCCCGCCGCGGTCGACAATTCCAGCAACCGGCTGATCAGATACTGCTTGTTGTTCGCCACCGATACCCGCGCCGGATGTTCCCGATCCGCGAATTCGCAGGCCACATTCACGAACGGACAGCCGCGATAATCCGGGTTCGACGCCCGTTCGACAAGATCAGTCATGCTCTGCACGAGCGCCTTCGCCGGTTGATCCGGATGTTTCGCGATACTGCGTTCGATCCGCTCCCGGAAGCGCGCGTCCATGCGCGTGAGATACGCCACCACCAGATCGTCCTTCGACGAAAACTGCCGGTACACGCTCATCTTGTTCACGCCCGCGCGTTCGACGACCGCGTCCACGCTGATCGCCCGAATCCCATCGCGATAAAACAGCTGTTCCGCGGCGTCGAGCAGTTGCTCCTGCGCGGTGGCGCCGTCCATGTGCCGGCGGACGGGTTTTTTATCGGCAACGGGGTCTTCATTCGATACGCGTACCACGGCCATGTCCTTAATTTTCGAAGGGATTCTTGACATGTTACCGAGCAGTCACTAAGCTCGCAACCTAAATGTGACTGAGCGGTAACGTTCGTCGAAAGATAATCAGAAGAAATCGGAGCGAAGGATGAATTGGGCAGCCAGGCGGCTTTCGGGCCGCGTGCATTACGCGTGGTTATCGGTAGGCGTTGTGTTTCTTGTATTGCTCGCGGCGGCCGGCACGCGTGCGACGCCCAGCGTCATGATGTTGCCGCTTGAACAGGAGTTCGGCTGGAGCCGCGCGACCATCTCGCTCGCGATCTCCATCAATTTGGCGCTATATGGCCTGACTGGCCCGTTCGCTGCGGCCGCGATGCAGCGTTTCGGCGTGCGTCCCACGCTGCTTGTCGCGCTGGGGGCGCTGGCGACAGGCGTGGGGTTGTCGACGCTGATGAGCGCACCGTGGCAGATGATCCTGGTGTGGGGCGTGCTGGTCGGCGGAGCCACCGGCGTGGCCGCCATCACGCTGGCGGCGACGGTGGTGAATCGCTGGTTCACGTCGCATCGCGGATTGGCGATGGGGATTCTTACAGCCAGTTCGGCCACCGGTCAGCTAGTGTTCCTGCCCATGCTCGCGGCGATCACCGAGCGCTTCGGCTGGCGTCCCATGGTGCTGGTGGTCGCGGCGGCTGCGGCTGTCGTGTTGCCCTTGGTAGCGTGGCTGCTGCCCGAGCGTCCCGCCGATCTCGTGCTGCGTCCGTTTGGCGAAGCGCCCGACTCGCCGCAGCCCATTCCCGTTGCACAGAAGAATCCGATCGCGCTCGCGTTCGGCACGCTGGGCATGGCGAGCAAGACGCGCGATTTCTGGTTGCTGGCGGGCAGTTTTTTTATCTGCGGCGCGAGCACGAATGGTTATATCGGTACGCATCTGATCGCCATGTGCGCCGATCACGGCATGACCGAAGTGCAGGGCGCGGGTCTTCTTGCTGCCATGGGTATTTTCGATCTCTTTGGCACGACGCTGTCCGGTTGGCTGTCCGACCGCTTCAACGCGCGCGTGCTGCTGTTCTGGTACTACGGCTTGCGCGGGTTGTCGCTGATGTTCCTGCCGCACGCGTTTGGTATCGATTTCTATGGCTTGCCGGTCTTCGCGGTTTTCTACGGGCTGGATTGGGTGGCGACCGTGCCGCCGACCGTCCGGCTCGCTACAGACGTCTATGGCAAGGAGTCGGCGCCCATCGTCTTTGGCTGGGTCGTGGCGGCGCATCAGTTCGGAGCCGCGTTCGCGGCGCTTGGCGGGGGCATGCTGCGCGCGAGTCTCGGCACCTACACCGTCGCGACGATGATTTCCGGGAGCCTGTGTATTCTCGCCGCGGTAATGGTCCTGCGGATCAACAAGGCGCCGCGTGCCATGCAGGCCGTGGCGACCTGACAGAACACCCGCTCGCCGGCGTGCCGGCCAAGCAGCGAACGTGTTACCGCAGCGAGGGTTTGCAGCCTTGGTTATTCTTATGGTCTTGCAGCGTGCCTGTGGATGCACGCTGTCCGGATCAACCAACCAGGGACTGCTGCATGACCAAAAAAATCGCACCTACTGAAATCGAAATCGATGCGCTGCTGGCCGGCCGCTGGAGCCCGCGGGCGATATCGAACAAGGCGGTGAGCCGCGAGCAATTGCATAGCGTGCTGGAAGCCGCACGTTGGGCGCCGTCTGCGTCGAACCTGCAGCCGTGGCGTTTCCTGACCTTTGATCGGAACCATGACGAAGCCGCTTTCCAGAAGGCTTTCGCTACGCTGGTGCCGTTCAACCAAGGCTGGAATGCCAACGTGCCCGTGCTGATTTGTGCGCTGGCGTCGACTGTGACGCCTAAGGGCGAAGTGAACCGCCTGGCTCTGTACGATACGGGCGCCGCGGCGATGTCGCTGGTGCTTCAGGCGCATGCGCTCGGTCTGTTGGCCCATCAAATGGCTGGTTTCGACACGAACGCGTTCCGTGAGGCGTTCTCGTTGCCGGACGATGTCGAGGTGATCGCGATGATCTCGCTCGGACATCATGGCGATCCGGCTTCGCTCAACGGAACTCTGCTGGAACGCGAAAACGCACCGCGCTCGCGCTCGGCGATCGGTGAAATTGCGTTCGATGGCGCTTGGGGCAAGGCGTTTAAGTAAGGGTTTTGACTGTCTGCGAGAAAATCCTTGACCTGAATCCCCGGAGCTGAAGGTTTCGGGGATTTTTCCATGCGCGGCTGAAACCGCGTAGGAATCGCGCAGGAAACGCTCAATCCCCCTCCGCCGATGACAACGGCCGTGCCACGTCCTCCAGCGACTTGCGTTCTGCCGATACCCCCCATATGCCGGCGACGACCGCCGCCAGCAGCATGAGCGCAGAACCGATCAGATAGCCCGTAAACACCGCGCCGCGCTCATGTGTGTCTATGAGTCGGCCGAACAGCGCAGGCCCCGCAATGCCGCCTAGCGCCGTCCCAAAGGCATAGAAAATCGCGATGGCCAGTGCTCGAATCTCGAGCGGAAAGGTTTCGCTGACGGTGAGATACGCTGAACTCGCCGCCGACGATGCAAAGAAGAAGATCACCATCCAGGAAATAGTCTGCGTGGTGCTCGTCAGCCAACCCTGCTCGAACATGTACCCGCTGATGGTCAGCAACACCCCCGACATGGCGTAAGTGAAGGCGATCATCTTGCGCCGGCCGAGGACATCGAAGAGCTTGCCTAGCATGATCGGCCCGAGGAAATTGCCCGCGGCGAACGGTAATACATACCAGCCGATATGATCCCCCGGCACGCCGTAGAAATCGGTCAGCACCAGCGCGTAGGTGAAAAAGATCGCGTTATAGAAGAACGCCTGGGCGGTCATCAGCGTCAACCCGACCAGCGAGCGCCGGCGATGCGAATGAAACAGCGAGTGGAACACTTCGCTGAGCTTTGTGTGATCGCGGGCGTGGAGGCGCAGCGGTTTGACGGGATCGGTAGGCAATGTCACGCCATGTTCGCGAAACTTCCCTTCGATGCCCTCCACAATTTCCTTCGCCTCGTCCACACGGTCATGCGTAATCAGCCAGCGCGGACTTTCCGGCACCCACATGCGCATGAACAGGATCAGCAAACCCAAAATTGCGCCGATCAGAAAACACGCGCGCCAGCCGTAATCGGGCGGCAGCAAGCCCGGATCGAGCAGCACGATCGAACCCGCTGCCCCCAGCCCCGCGCCCACCCAGAATGTGCCGTTGATCGCGAGGTCGGTCCAGCCGCGCACGCGGGCGGGGGTGAACTCCTGGATCGTGGAATTGATGGCGGTGTATTCGCCCCCGATCCCCGCGCCGGTCAGGAAGCGAAACAGCACAAAACTCGCGAGATTCCATGAAAAAGCCGTCGCCGCCGTGGCCACCACGTACAAAAACAGGGTGATGAAAAAGAGCTTGCGGCGCCCGAGCCGGTCCGTAAGCCAGCCGAAGCCCAACGCGCCGATCACAGCGCCCGCAATGTAGGCGCTGCCCGCAAAACCCACGTCGGCGTTCGAAAACTTGAGCACGTGACTGGTTTTCAACGCGCTGGCCACCGCGCCGGCGAGCGTCACTTCGAGCCCGTCGAGCAGCCACGTGATCCCGAGCGCCAGCACGATCAGCGTATGAAAGCGGCCCCACGGCAGCCTGTCGAGCCTTCCCGGCAGATCGGTTTCAATGATCCTCGCTGGCGCCTCCTTCTCTGCTTCAACAGCGCGGATCGTCGTGGTGTTGTTCATACGTTCGGCCGGTAATTGGGAATAACCGGCTGCACGCGCCTCCGGCAGAGAGCATTAATTACCGGGTTTTCGAGCAAAATCCGTTCCCCCGGCGTTGTTTTTGATTCGCTGTTGATGTACTGCGCGTTACGTGCTAAAAACGCGCTCCACTTTTTGTTTGCGACGTCGTCGGCGTTTACGCTGCCGACGCTCACCTCATGACCTATTGCGCGATCGATTTCGGCACGTCGAATTCAGCGGTCGCATTGCCCGACGGGGCGTCGATCCGGCTCGCACCGGTCGAAGGCACCGCCACCACGCTGCCGACCGCTGTCTTTTTCAACACGGACGAGGACGAGCAAGCCTACGGGCGGGCTGCGCTCGAGTCTTACATCGACGGCTTCGACGGCCGTCTGATGCGCTCCATGAAGAGCATCCTCGGCTCGCCGCTGGCTGAGACGAGCACGGACCTGGGCGACGGTTCCGCGATCCGCTACGTCGACGTCATCACGCTGTTCCTGCAGCATCTGAAGCAGAAGGCGCAGGCAGTGTCCAGCACGCCCATCACTCGGGCGGTGCTGGGCCGCCCGGTATTTTTCGTCGATGACGATCCGCGTGCCGATCAGCTCGCCCAGAACCAGCTTCAGGCCGCAGCCCAGGCCATTGGTCTGACAGATATTCATTTCCAATACGAACCGATCGCCGCCGCTTTCGACTATGAAGCACGTCTGACGGAAGAGGGGCTGGTGCTCGTCGCGGATATTGGCGGCGGCACGTCGGACTTCTCGCTGGTGCGGGTCGGGCCAGCGCGCGCCAAGCTGTTGTCGCGAAAAGACGACGTGCTCGCGCATTACGGCGTCCACGTGGCCGGAACGGATTTCGACCGGCGTGTGGAGCTCGCGACAATCCTGCGCGAACTCGGCTACCAGTCGATGGCGCCGGAAGGCCGCGAAGTGCCCAATCGCGTCTATTTCGACCTGGCCACCTGGCATCTGATCAACACCGTCTACGGGCCGAAACGCGTCAACGAACTCCAGTTGATGCGGCATCTCTACAGCGACTCGAAGCACCACGATCGCCTGATGCGAGTGGTCGAACGCCGTCTCGGACACGCGCTGGCTTCGCACGCGGAGACCGCCAAGATCGAAGTGGCTGCGGGCGGTGAGACCACTATTGGCATGGAGGAGGTGGAAGACGCGCTGCGTATCGGCTTCAGCGAGCAGCAGCTCATCGACGCGGGGCTGGAAGAGACGCGGCGGATCGTGGCGGCCGCGCGGGAAACAGTGCACCGCGCGGGGGTTACGCCGCAGGACGTAGGCGCGATCTATTTCACGGGCGGATCGACCGGACTCGGTTTTCTGTCGCAATCGCTCTCCGACGCGTTCCCGGAGGCTGAACCGGTGTTTGGCGACCGGCTGGCCAGCGTGGCGACCGGACTCGGTATTTATGCGCGCCGGCTATTCGGTTGACCGGTATTAATTGCAATTATCATTCGACCAATCATTTAAAGTAATTTCTCATTAACTGCTGATAAATCCGTGACACAAAAAGAAAAACCCCGCGAGTGCGGGGTTTTTCTGTATTCAAACGGGCAATAAACTTAAGCCGGCTTGATGTCTGCAGCTTGCTTACCCTTCGGGCCGGTCTTCACTTCGAAGGTAACTTTCTGGTTTTCCTGAAGCGTCTTGAAGCCTTCCACGCGGATTTCAGAGAAATGTGCGAAAAGGTCTTCGCCACCGCCGTCCGGCGTGATGAAGCCAAAGCCCTTTGCGTCATTGAACCACTTGACGGTACCGGTTTCCATGTTACGTGTTCCTAAAGATGTTGAATAAGGCCGAAGCCCGAATGTGCATGAAAATCAAGGAAGGGGCAATGGGACCAACCGGAGTACCGTGATGGGCGAACTACGAAAGACCAATTCACTCGCCACTTGAATTCCTGCAAGAAGGTTTATACGGCGAATCAAACTGGAGGTCAAATAATATCCGACTGTAAACAGGGGTTTTTTTGAGGCGATTTAGTGACATCAATCGTCACATTACAAATCTTTCGATTAATATTTTTTACATCAGTCGAACCGGTCCAAAGCTCAGTCGTAACAGTTGGAGCGTGAAGCGGGCACACCCGTTAAACTACGCGCCATGTTGGGGCACGGCATGAATTGATCTGAAGGTTGTGCATTAATCCGCATAAGGTATTTGAAAGTTTTCTGACTGAAGGAGACGTAGTGAAAAGTTCTATTCAACGGAACATTGGGCCAGTGGCGCTTCTGCTGACAGGCCTGGGTTCGATCATCGGCTCGGGCTGGCTGTTCGGCGCCTGGAAAGCGGCCAAGATTGCAGGTCCTGCGGCTATCGTCGCGTGGGTTATTGGCGCGGTCGTCATACTGGCCATCGCGCTGACTTATGCTGAACTCGGCGCCATGTTCCCGGAGTCTGGCGGAATGGTCCGGTACGCACGCTATTCACATGGCGCGCTGGTCGGATTCGTCAGTGCATGGGCAAACTGGATTGCGATTGTCTCGGTGATACCAATTGAAGCGGAAGCATCGATTCAATATATGAGTACCTGGCCATATTCATGGGCCCATGCACTTTTTGTCGACGGATCACTTACGCCCGTCGGACTAGGTTTATCGGCTTTATTGGTGATCGTGTATTTCCTGCTGAATTACTGGGGTGTTAAATTATTTGCCCGCGCCAATTCCGCCATTACCGTATTCAAGTTCATTATTCCCGGTGCAACCATTCTCGGCCTTATGCTGACCGGATTTCATAGTGAGAACTTTGGTACGAGTTCGAGTTTTGCACCTTATGGCTGGTCCGCAGTCCTGACCGCGGTTGCTACTAGCGGTATCGTATTCAGTTTTAACGGGTTTCAGAGCCCTGTTAATCTGGCCGGAGAGGCGCGTAATCCGTCGAAAAGTATTCCATTTGCGGTGATCGGCTCAATTCTCATGGCACTCGTCATTTACGTGCTGTTGCAAGTGGCTTATATCGGCGCAGTGAGTCCCGGCGATGTGCTGAAAGGCTGGAGCAACTTCAACTTTGCATCACCCTTCGCCGAACTCGCGCTGGCGCTTAACCTGAACTGGCTCGCGTTCCTGCTTTACGTCGATGCATTCGTCAGCCCGAGCGGTACCGGCACGACCTACATGGCCACGACGTCACGCATGATCTACGCAATGGAGCGCAACAACACGCTGCCGAAGATCCTCGGCCACGTTCATCCGCTCTACGGCGTGCCGCGTCCGGCCATGTTCTTCAACCTGGGCGTCGCGTTCGTCTTCATGTTCTTCTTCCGCGGCTGGAGCTCGCTGGCGGCCGTGATTTCGGTAGCCACAGTGATTTCTTACCTCACTGGCCCCGTGAGCCTGATGGCGTTGCGCCGCGCGGCCACGGACCTGCATCGGCCGTTGATGATCAAAGGCATGTCGATCATCGCGCCGTTCGCATTCGTGTGTGCATCCGAGGTGTTGTACTGGGCAAAGTGGCCGCTGACCGGCGAAATCATCCTGCTGATGGTGGTCGCGTTGCCGGTGTATTTCTACTATCAGTCCAAGACCGGTTTTCACGAGTGGAGCGACGACCTGAGGGCGGCGTGGTGGCTAATCGTATATTTGCCGGCGATGGCCGTTGTTTCGCTCATCGGCAGCAAGGAATTTGGCGGACGCGGATTATTGCCGTACGGCTGGGATATGGCGTTGGTGGCCGTCATGGCGCTGGCGTTTTATTTTTGGGGCGTGCAAACCGGATATCGGTCGCAATATCTCGATGAACGCGAAAGCCACGACGATATCCTCGCCGAAGTTGGCGCGTGATAACCCGCTCGTAAAACTCCGCTATTTCAATTAAAAAAACCCGCTTGAGCAATCAAGCGGGTTTTTTGTTTCCGTTCGTGGCATACCGCCCGTGGCAAATCGCCGCATTTTGTGGGGATTTAGGCATCGCCGAAAACGTAATTTGTCATGGCCAACGTTTTCTGAAATGTACCGAGCGATTGAATCCCGAGTTCAAAATCATCGTCGGCGGCGCCCAGCGCACCGAAAATCGGCAGCAAATGTTCATCGGTCGGATGCATTAATACGGCGTGCGGCGCCTGTTTCCGGTAGTCGAGTAACGCTTCGATGTCCCTTTTCGCCAGCTTGTCTTCGAACCAATCCGTGAATTCAGTCACGCGGGGGTCCCCATCTTCCGGCCGTGCGCTGAAATCCGCTGTCCGCAGGTTATGCGTGATCTGCCCCGAGCCCACGATCATCACGCCATCGTCCCTTAGCGCTCGCAGCGCATGGCCTACGCGATAGTGGTGAGCCGGGTCCAGATGTGGCTGTATGGACAATTGAGCGACCGGAATCCCCGCATCCGGAAACATCAGCAGCAGCGGCACCCAGGCGCCGTGGTCAAGACCGTGTTCGGTGATCGCCGACGGAATGCCCGCCTGGGTCAGCAGCGTCGCGGCTTGCTTACCGAGTTCCGGCGCACCCGGCGCGCGGTAGTGGATCTCGTAAAGCGCACGCGGAAAACCGTAGAAATCGTGGATGGTCTCTGGTTGCTCGGCCACACTCGCAACGGGTTGGGCCGTGCCCCAGTGTGCGGAAAGCATGAGTATCGAACGCGGGCGTTCGAAGCGCGTGGCGAAGGAGGCGAATTCGGCGGACGGCATCGATGGATCGATGGGCAGCGTCGGAGCGCCGTGGGAAATGAAAACAGACGGAAGGCGGGACATCGCAGCAACCTCGGAAAGAGTAGTTACCACGAATATAGAGATAGTCGACCGGTTAATAAACAGCCGGCGAGGCAATGAATTGTGTCGCCAGTGTTGTTAATTATCCGTGTCTCTCAACCCTGACCAAGCGGCGGCGGTCGGGCTTCCGAGCGCAAACATGTCGATCACGCGATCGACCGTCTGATCCACCATTTCATCGATGGACGCAGGGCGATGATAAAACGCCGGCAGTGCCGGAAAAATGATCCCGCCCATCTCGGTGACCGAGGTCATATTGCGAAGATGCGCGAGGTTGAGCGGCGTTTCGCGCACCATTAACACCAGGCGGCGACGTTCTTTCAGCACGACATCGGCGGCGCGGGTAATCAGATTGTCCGATAGCCCGAGCGCGATGCTCGCCAGCGTTTTCATCGAACAAGGGGCGACGATCATGCCGTCGGTGGCAAAGGATCCCGATGCAATGCTCGAACCGACATCGCGTACGTTATGCACGACATCGGCAAGCGCCTGGACGGCGGTTTTATCGAGATCCAGTTCATGCTGGATGTTCAGCCAGCCGGCGCTTGAGATCAGCAAGTGCGTTTCAACGCCACCCAGGCGGCGCAGCGTTTCCAGCAGCCGGACGCCGTAGATTGAACCCGATGCACCCGTAATGGCGACGATCAACCGTCGCGGCACGGGCGCTGGAGGCGAAGAACGTGCGGCGGACAATCTCAGGCAGCGGCGAACAATTGTTGCAGTTCACCCGATTCGTACATTTCCATCATGATGTCCGAGCCGCCGATGAACTCGCCGTTCACGTAAAGCTGCGGAATGGTCGGCCAGTTGGAAAATTCCTTGATGCCCTGGCGCACGCCATCGTCTTCGAGGACGTTGACCGTCTTGATCTCGGTCACGCCGCACGCCTTCAGCACCTGGATGGCGCGACCGGAAAAACCGCACATGGGGAACTGAGCGGTGCCCTTCATGAACAGCACGACCGGTGCTCCGTCGACAATTTGCTTGATGCGTTCTTGCGTATCCATGGTCTTTCCTGCGAGGCGTTGTAATGCGGGGTTAATTTTGGGTCGAGCGGTGAGGCACGCGCCACTTCTACTTCAAGCGAAATTTCACACGCTAATGATGTGAAATGATAGCGGATTTCAATCGGAGCGGCTTGAGCCGGCCGGGATGGCTTATGGCCGGTTGTCGTGGACGCCAAGGGTTATCAAGCCGTGAAAAACCCGCCACTGACACGTTCGATACCAGCCAGATCGCGCTCCGAGCGTACGTCGGAAAAGCCGCGCGCGCTCAACAGGGCGCGTACGTCTGCGGCCTGATCGTAGCCGTGCTCCAGCCAGAGTGAGCCGCCGGTTGCGAGGAAAAATGGCGCCGTCTGGACGATTGTGCGGATCGCGGCGAGCCCATCGGCTTCATCGGTGAGGGCGGTGCGCGGTTCGAATCGCAGATCGCCTTCCGAAAGATGAGGATCGTTCTGCGCGATGTACGGCGGATTGCTCACGATCACGTCGAAGCGCAGCTCGGGATCGAGAGCGGCTGTCCAGTCGCTTTCCAGCAGCGCGATTTCACCGCTCGGCCTGCCTGCGTCAAGGAGTTTCGCTGCGTTTCGCGCGGCAACCGCCAGCGCTTGTGCGGAGCGGTCGACTGCCCAGACACGCGCGTTCGGAGTAGCGAAAGCGATTCCCACCGCGATTGCACCGGTGCCCGTGCCCAGATCGAGCACCCGCGGCGCTCCAATTCCCGCCAGTTGTTCAAGCGCGATTTCCACGAGCAATTCAGTCTCCGGCCGTGGAATCAGCACATCCGGCGTGACCTCGAACGCGAGACCAAAAAACTCCCGCGTTCCCACGAGCTGCGCAATCGGTTCACCCGCCGCGCGCCGTTGCGCCAGCGCGTCGAAGCGATCGACACTTTCCACCGCCAGCTCCTCGTCGTCGCGCGTGATCAATTCGGTGCGCCGCCAGCCGAGCACATGTTCGAGCAGAATGCGCGTTTCGAGCGCGGGCAGCGTAGACGCGCGCAACAATCCGGCAACTGTCGTCATTCCGAATCGCCCAGCGCGGCCAGCAACTCGGCCTGATGTTCGCTGACGAGCGCGCCAACCAGATCGTCGATATCGCCATCCATGATCGCGTCGAGTTTGTACAGCGTCAGGTTGATCCGGTGATCGGTCATCCGCCCCTGCGGAAAGTTATACGTGCGAATCCGTTCCGACCGATCGCCCGAGCCGATCAGACTCTTGCGCGTGGCCGCTTCCTTCGCGTGCTGCTCGTGATACTGCTTGTCCATGATCCGCGCGGCGAGCACCTTCAGCGCACGATCCTTGTTCTTGTGCTGCGAGCGATCGTCCTGGCACTCCACGACAATTCCCGTCGGCAAATGCGTGACGCGCACGGCCGAATCGGTTTTGTTGATGTGCTGGCCGCCGGCGCCGGAAGCGCGGAAAGTATCGATACGCAAATCTGCCGGATTGATCACCACCTCGCCAATTTCATCGGCTTCGGGCATCACCGCGACCGTGCACGCCGACGTGTGGATACGCCCCTGCGTCTCAGTCGCCGGCACCCGCTGCACCCGATGCCCGCCCGACTCGAACTTCAGCTTCGAGTACACGTTCAGGCCCGCGATCCGCACGATCACTTCCTTATAACCGCCAAGGTCGGAGACACTTTCCGACATCATCTCGACCGTCCAGCGATTGCGCTCGGCGTATCGAAGATACATGCGCAGCAGGTCGCCCGCGAACAGCGCGGATTCATCTCCACCCGTACCCGCGCGAATTTCGATGAAGATATTGCGGTCATCGTTCGGATCTTTCGGCAGCAACATGGCTTGCAGATCACGCTCGATAGCCAGCATCCGCTCGCGCGCCTCGCCAATTTCTTCTTCGGCGAAATCGCGCATGGAGGGATCGGCGAGCAGCTCCATGGCGGTGGTTTCGTCGTTCGACGCTTGCCGCCACAACGCGTATTGCTCCACGACCGGCCCGATTTCGGCGTTTTCCCGCGTGATCTTCCGATACTGGTCCATATCGGCGGTCACATCTTCGCGGCTCATCAGGTCATTGAGTTCGGCCAGCCGGGTAGTCAGCTGGTCGAGCTTGTTTTGCATGCTCGTTTTCATGGAAGGCTGGAGCGAAGCTCCGGAGTGGACAGCGATCAGGAACGCGACCGCAAAGATGCTCGCATGCGGCGCAACTGAAGAAAAGACGAGAGAGGGGCGCTAAGTTTCCGACGGATCGGTCGGATCGTTCGATCCCGACGGATGGCCGTGCTTGTAAAGCCCGCCCATCAGGTCGATAAGCTGGTCGCGATTCTCGCGGCTGGCACGGCTGAGCGCGTGCGTGGGGCCGTGGATCAGCTTGTTGGTCAGCGACTGCGACAGCGCTTCGAGCACCGCCGCCGGGTCGTCGCCGCGCGCGAGCATCTTGCGGGCGCGTTCGACTTCGGCGCGGCGCATGGCGTCGGCTTGCGTGTGCATGTGACGGATCACCGGCACGATGCTGCGTGCATCGAGCCATTGCATGAAGTTCTGCACCCGCGTGTCGATGATCGATTCCGCCTGCGCCACCGCCGCTTGCCGGGACGCGCTGCCTTCGCGCACGATGGCGCCGAGGTCATCGACGGTATAGAGGAATACGTCCTGCAGCTTGCCCACTTCGGGTTCGATATCGCGCGGCACGGCGAGATCGACCATGAAAATCGGCCGATGGCGGCGCGCCTTGACGGCCCGCTCGACCGCGCCAAGCCCGATGATTGGCAAGGTGGATGCCGTGCACGACACGATGATGTCGAACTCGTGCATGCGCGCGGGCAGCTCGGAGAGGGGAATGGAGCGGCCGTTGAAGCGTTCGGCGAGCTTTTCACCGCGTTCCGCAGTGCGATTTGCGACTACGAGTTCCCGCGGCTTCTGCGCGGCAAAATGCGTCGCGCACAACTCGATCATCTCGCCCGCGCCAATGAACAGCACGCGCTGGCCTGAAATGTTTTCGAATATGCGCTGCGCTAGACGCACGGCAGCAGCGGCCATGGAAACAGATTGAGCCCCAATTTCGGTGGTGGTGCGGACTTCCTTCGCGACGGCGAAGGTCCGCTGGAACAACTGGTTGAGATACGTGCCGAGCGCGCCGGCTTCGGACGCGGTGCGCACCGCATCTTTCATCTGACCTACGATCTGCGTCTCGCCAAGCACCATGGAATCAAGCCCGGACGCGACCCGAAACGCATGCCGCACCGCTTCGGACTGCGGCAGCGCGTAGACGTGAGGCGCGAGCTCGGAGACCGGCAGGTTGTGATACTTGGACAGCCAATGGATCGCGGCGTCCCGAGCGGCTTTGTCGTCGGTAGCGCAATACAGCTCCGTGCGGTTGCACGTGGACAGGATCGCGGCTTCCGGCGCAGCCTTCCCCAGCGGCCCCAGCCACAGATCCTTCAGCGCGCCGAGCGCTGGTTTGATCTGTTCGAGCGGAAACGCCACGCGTTCGCGCAAGGCGACAGGCGCAGTGTGGTGATTGATTCCGATCGCGAGGAGCTGCATGTTTTGGGCCTGATCCGATGGCCTTGAGATGCCTTTGAATTTAGCCCGATATTATAGCCTTTCGTGAATTTCTTCAGTTCCAGCTGGCAAACCCATGCCAGACAAGCCCCCCGGCATGAAATCCGTTTCAATCCGGTCCAGTTGGTAGCCGTAACCGTACAGCGGCGTCAGCCGATAACCGTTGTCCGGCCGCAGAAGCAATTTCGTGCGCAGGCGAGACGCGTGGGTGTCCAAAGTCCGCGACGCCATGTCGCTCCCGCGCGGCCACACCACTTCCATGATGTGCGCACGGGACACGGCGCGCGACAGATTCGTGAACAGCAAGCGGGCGAAGCGGAATTCCTTCGGCGTGAGCAAAACCCGCTGATCCAAAAAACTGACGCTCAATTCCGACATATTGAACCGATACTCGCCGAAATGCTCGGCAGCGGGCGTACGAACCGCGCTTCGGCGCGCCAGCACTTCCACACGGGCGGCCAGTTCGGTGCAGCGGACGGGTTTGGCGACGCAATCATCGGCACCCGCTTTCAGGCACGCGACCATATCGGACTCGCTCTGGCTCGCGGCGATCAACACGATGGGAAGTTGCGGCGCCAGTTGCCTCACACGTTCGATGATTTCCGCGCCGATCATGTCGCGCGTTTCATTGGCGGCAATCAGCAAGTCAAATGTGTCGTACCTCATTCGATCCAGCAACACGGGCGCCGTTGGGAAGAAATGGCAGAAATGGCCGTCCAGGACGAGCGTCCGGCGGATGAGTGCGGCGTGCTGGACGTCCGCGTCGATAATGGCGATTCGCATGATTTCCGACGCCTTCACGCGCGCTGAGAGCTGGCCGGGCGGCGCGGCGCTTGCTTGCCATCGCCTTTGCGGCCCCCTAAACTCCTTCGCTACGCTGCAAGCGCCTTCCAGACCTTCTATAGGTTTACAGAATCGAAAATGCTAGTTGACCAATCCGATTCAACCCATAGGTTTAGTCTTAATTTCGCTGGAATGCCCCGCTAATGGGGTGGCCAGGGATTGTGTTTCTCGGTTTGGTGATCGGGCTGGCCGGCGGGTGGTTACATCCGTTGAGGCGTTCGGTCTCAAAGCCTTTCGGCCGGCTATGGGCGGCGGGTCTCGTAGGTATCGTGGCGGCCGCAGTCGCGAAAATGCTCGGCAATATCACCGCGGCATTCCATGATGGTGACTCCCTCGAATGGCTCTCTTGTGCGCTGTTGGCGCTGGTCGCGGTGACCGTGACGGTAGGGATGGCGGCGCGGCGCTGACTCGCCGTTGACCGCTGCTGACCTTATGGTTCGACTGGTTCTACGTAACAAAAAAATTCTGCAGGTGATTCCATGAACGATCGATTGAATACCCCAAATGGCCAGACTTTCGCCCGGCGCATCGAATTGCTGCGTGGCGCGATGGCGCGCGAGGCGCTCGCTGCCGTGCTGGTGCCGTCGTCGGATCCGCACATCTCCGAATACCTGCCGGAGCACTGGCAGGGCAGGCAGTGGCTGTCGGGATTTACCGGCTCGGTCGGAACGCTTGTCGTGACCGCCGATTTCGCCGGCGTGTGGGTCGACAGCCGTTACTGGACGATGGCCGAGGCGCAACTGGCCGGAACGGGCATCGAATTGATGAAGATGATGGCGGGGCAGCAATCCGCGCCGCACGTGGACTGGCTCGCGGAGAACGCGGCGGCCGGCGACACGGTGGCCGTCGATGGCGCCGTGCTCGGCGTGGCGGCGGCCCGGACGCTGAAGGATGCGCTGACGGAGCGCGGGATCGTCTTGCGCACGGACCTGGACTTGCTCGATGCCGTCTGGCCGGAGCGGCCGGGTTTGCCATCGGAGAGTGTGTACGAACACGTCGCGCCTCAGGCGAGCGTCACGCGTCCCGAAAAGCTGGCTGAAGTGCGCCGCGTGATGCGCGAGAAAGGCGCGCAGTGGCATTTCATCTCGACGCTCGACGATCTCGCGTGGCTGTTCAACTTGCGCGGCGCCGATGTCACCTATAACCCCGTATTCGTCGCACATGCGTTGATCGGTCTGGACGACGCCGCATTGTTCGTCGGCGATGGCAAGATTTCCGCCGATCTCAAGGCGTCGCTGGCGAAGGAGGACGTGCGGGTCGAGCCGTACTCCGCCGTTGCCAATGCGCTTGCCGCGTTGCCCGCCGGTTCTACGCTGCTTATCGATCCGCGTCGAATCACGTTCGGCTCGCTCGAGAAAGTGCCGGCCGAAGTGAAGATCGTGGAAGCGGTGAACCCGTCGACGTTCGCCAAGTCGCGCAAGACCGCCGCCGACGCCGCGCACATCCGCGCGACCATGGAACAGGACGGCGCGGCGCTCGCCGAGTTCTTCGCGTGGTTCGAAGACGCACTTGGGCGCGAGACGATCACGGAACTCACCATCGATGAAAAACTGACCGCTGCGCGTGCGCGCCGGCCGGGTTTCGTGACGCTGAGTTTCGCGACCATCGCCGGCTTCAACTCGAACGGTGCGATGCCGCATTACCGCGCAACCGAAGCGTCGCATTCGGTGATCGAAGGCAATGGTTTGCTGCTGATCGATTCCGGCGGCCAATACCTGAGCGGCACGACGGACATCACGCGCGTTGTACCCATCGGCACGATTACGGCCGAGCACAAACGCGATTTCACCATCGTGCTGAAAGGGACGATCGCGTTGTCGCGGGCGCATTTCCCGCGCGGCATTCGCTCACCCATGCTCGATGCCATCGCTCGCGCGCCAATCTGGGAAGCCGGCGCGGATTACGGACATGGCACGGGGCATGGCGTCGGTTATTTCCTCAACGTGCACGAAGGCCCGCAGGTCATCTCGCACTACGCGCCGGCCGAGCCGTACACGGCAATGGAGGACGGCATGATCACGTCGATTGAGCCGGGGCTTTATCGGCCGGGGAAATGGGGCATCCGGATCGAAAACCTGGTCATGAACGAGCCCGCCGGCAAAACCGAATTCGGCGATTTCCTCAAGTTCGAAACGCTGACGCTGTGTCCTATCGATGCGCGCTGTATCGACCTGGCTCTACTGCGCGACGACGAACGCGCGTGGCTCAACGGCTATCACGCAATGGTCCTCGAACGCGTCTCGCCGCATGTGTCCGGCGCGGCGAAAACGTGGCTCGAAAAACGCACTCAAGCAATCTGAGTGGAGATCTAAACGAATGGCGATCAAGGCGGTGGTATTCGATTTCGGTGGCGTGCTGATCGACTGGAATCCCGAGTACGTGTACAGCCAGCTGATTCCCGATGCCACCGAGCGGCGCTGGTTCATGGAGAACGTCGTCGCGGGCGACTGGGTGCTGCAGCAGGACGCAGGGCAAACCATCGCCGACGGCACCGCTGAACTGATCGCCAGATTCCCTGAACACGAAGCGCTGATCCGGGCGTTTTACGAGCGCTGGCAGGAAATGTTGGGAGGCGTGCTGGAAGACGGCGTCGCCCTGGTCGACAAGCTCGAAGCCGCGCAAGTGCCGCTCTTCGGCCTCACCAACTGGTCGGCTGAAACGTTCCCCTGGGCGTGGGAGCGGTTTCCGGTGCTGCAGCGGTTCCGCGAAGTGGTGGTGTCGGGGCGCGTGCTGGTCGCGAAACCCGATCCGGCGATTTTCGCGTTGATGTGGACTGAGATTGAAAAGCATCTTCCGGGCATTCAGCCGGAGGAAGTTGTTTTTATCGATGACAACGCGAAGAACATCCAGGCCGCTACGGTACTTGGCTGGAACGCCGTACATCACACGAATGCCAAGCAAACCGAAGCGCGCTTGAGGACGCTCGGTTTGCCTGTGTGATCACTTTCCGAACAGATTCTTGAGCGTGTCGCCGATGCTTTTCACCACGCCTCCGGCGTTTTTAGCCACGCCTTCGGTGTTCACGCCAACCACTTTCGCGAAGCCCGTCGCGAGCTTTTTCATCAAGCTCTCGTTGAGCGAGAATTTCGGGTCGCGCAGATCGCCGTCGAGTTCGAAGTCCAGTTTGATTTGATCGTGATTCTTCAGTGCGGCAATCGCGATCTTGGTCGGAATGGTGAGGAAGGTGTCGAGCGCGTTGCCGTTATCCGCTAACTGCAGGTGGTTCAGCACGACCGAACCTGGCGCGTGGATATGGTAGTCGCGCACGGTGGCGTCTAGCGTCAGGTCGAGCGTGCCGCCCGAAATGCTTGTCTTGGCGCCCGCTTTCCTCAGCAGATACGGATCGAGCGTAGCGATGTCGACATTGCGCAAGGTCGTGTGCGTCTGCGAATCCTTGTTCGCTATTTTCATCCACCCGTTGAATGCGACCGTGCCTGTGTGGGACGGCCCCTTGATCGTCCCGGTCATGTCGAGCTTGGTCGGATCGGTGAGCGCGGGAAGGTGCAGGTTGTCGACGTTGGCACGCGCGTCAGCGATCAGAATCCTGTAGGGCGGCGTTTGCACGGATTGATCGAAGAATTCCATCGCGCCGCGCTCAAATGTGACGTGATCGATCCGCCGGTCTTCTTGCGCGTGCGCCGCGGCTTCGCTCGAGGCGGCCTGAGCCTCGCGCGTCGACTGCTGGAGATTGGGTAGCAATTCGATGCGGCCATCGGCGAAACGGGCAACGGAGAGATAAAAACCATCCACCGTCACGTGTTGCAGATGCACGCGGTTGCTCAGCATGGCGCGCATATCAACATTCAGTGTCACGCGCTCGGCGCGCAGCGTGTCTTCGGTCGGCCAGCCTTGCGGTCCCCGCAGACGCAGGTGGCTCAGCGTGATGCGTGCATAACCCACATCGATATCTTCCACCGAGCCAAGCGGCCCGAGCGCTTCGAGCACGCGCGCCTTCATTTCGTGCGCTACGAAATAGCCGCCGCCGACAGCCGCCGCCACCAGCACCACGATGACTGCGCCCGCCCACAGCGCCACGCGTCGCGCCCTTGTACCCGCCATCCCGATGTCCCCCATCCAAGCCGCGCGCGGGCGGCGATCCGGTCTGTTGTTGTCGGCCCTCGCCGTGCTTACCGGACGATCGGCTTGTAGCGCAGGCGTTTAGGCTTCGCCGCTTCCTCGCCGAGACGATTGCGCTTGTCGGCTTCGTACTCTTGATAGTTGCCGTCGAAGAACGTCACTTGGGAATCGCCTTCAAACGCAATGATGTGCGTTGCGATCCGGTCGAGGAACCAGCGATCGTGCGAAATCACCATCACCGATCCCGCGAATTCCAGCAACGCGTCTTCCAGCGCGCGCAGCGTTTCAACATCCAGGTCGTTCGACGGTTCGTCCAGCAGTAGCACGTTGCCGCCTTCAATCAGCGTCTTCGCCAGATGCAGCCGGCCACGTTCACCGCCTGACAACGCGCCGACAGTCTTTTGCTGATCGCCGCCCTTGAAGTTGAAGCGGCCGATATACGCCCGGGACGGCGTTTCGTACTTGCCGACCGTCAGCACGTCCGCGCCGCCCGAAATCTCTTCGAACACGGTCTTGCCGGCGTTGAGCGCGTCGCGGCTTTGATCCACGTACGCCAGCTTCACCGTCGGACCGGTGACTATCTCGCCCGTATCCGGTTGTTCCTTACCCGTCAGCATGCGGAATAGCGTGGATTTCCCCGCGCCATTTGGCCCGATAATTCCGACAATCGCGCCTGCCGGGATCTTCATGTTGAGGTTATCGATCAAGAGGCGGTCGCCGTAAGCCTTGCTTACGTTCTTGAACTCGATCACTTCATTGCCCAGCCGGTCGCCGACAGGGATGAAGATTTCCTGCGTTTCATTGCGCTTCTGATATTCCTGGCTGTTGAGTTCCTCGAAGCGCGCAATCCGCGCCTTCGACTTCGCCTGGCGTCCCTTCGGATTCTGGCGCACCCATTCCAGTTCTTTCTTCAGCGCTTTCTGACGCGCGGATTCCGTCGATTCTTCCTGCTTCAGCCGATCCTGCTTCTGGTCAAGCCAGCTGCTGTAGTTGCCCTTCCACGGAATGCCGTGGCCGCGATCAAGCTCGAGAATCCATTCGGCGGCGTTATCGAGGAAATAACGATCGTGGGTGACCGCCACGACCGTGCCCGGATAGCGCGTCAGGAACTGTTCAAGCCAGTCCACCGATTCCGCGTCCAGGTGGTTGGTCGGTTCGTCGAGCAGCAGCATGTCGGGTTTTTGCAGCAGCAATTTGCACAGCGCCACGCGACGCTTTTCGCCGCCCGACAAGTGTTCTATCTTCGCGTCCCATGCAGGCAGGCGCAGCGCGTCGGCGGCGACTTCGAGCTGTTGTTCGGGCGTGCCGCCGTCGCTGGTCGCGAGGATGGCTTCGTATTTGGCTTGCTCGGCGGCGAGGGCGTCGAAGTCGGCGTCCGGTTCCGCGTAGGCCGCGTAGATGGCATCGAGCTTTTTCTGCGCGCTGAAGACTTCGCCGAGGCCGTCTTCAACGGCTTCGCGCACGGTTTGCTGCGGATCGAGTTGCGGTTCTTGCGGCAGATAGCCGATGTTCAGGTTCGGCATCGGCGTGGCTTCGCCTTCGATTTCCTTGTCGACGCCCGCCATGATGCGGATCAGGGTCGACTTGCCGGAGCCGTTCAGGCCGAGCAGGCCGATTTTGGCGCCGGGGAAAAACGACAGCGAGATGTCTTTCAGGATCTGGCGCTTGGGCGGCACGATCTTGCCGACGCGGTTCATGGTGAAGACGTATTGGGCCATTTGCGGATTTGGTTGTCTTGAGGTTTTCGGTTTTACGGCGGGCTTCGGCCGGGCGGACGTCGGTTTTTAAGCCTCTGCCGGGAAGCCCATGGATTCAGTACGCGAAGGTGCGTCTCCCGCAGCGCGCGGGAAGTGACGACATTGTACTTCGATGAATATGGCTGTTCGGCGGCCGTTTATCTGCTTCGATGCCGGCGCCCCAAGCATTCTCAGCGCCAGGCCGCGACGCCGCCGTGGCGCGAACACGTGCCGCTGCGATGCCGGCTGAAGCTCCACGTGCCGTCGCGGCATTGGGCGGTGGCGCCGTCGGGGGCTTCGCCCGAACGTGAATGCGCGGGCGAGTGGACGGTTTCGCCGTCGTGATTGCGGTAGGTCTGGTGGTTATCGAGGTCGGCTTCGTTCGGGGCGGAATAGCTGTAAGCGAATGAGCTGGAGCAATGGAGCGCGAGGGCGGCGAGGAGGATCGAGGCGATGCGGCGATACAAACGTGTCGTCATTGTTTTTGCTTTGGGCGCGAGGAACATGAAAGCTTGCGCAGGTCGTTTCGGGTCGCCGCACCACCGGTCGCGGCTGTCATCTCGGAGCAATCAGGAATCAAGCGCTGCCGGATTCTTCGCGTGCGTTTTATCTTCCGATGCCAGCCGGCGCGCGACCTTTTTTACGTCCTCCGCCGCAGGAAGTGTTTCCGGCCGGATGCCGCGTTCAAGCAGGGTCTTACGAACCGCGCGATTGTTGTTGATATGTTCCTTCGAGATCTCTTCTTCGCTTCCAAGCTTGTTTTCGCGGGAATTGAAGATGGTGATTTCCGCCGCGAAGTCCTTTGCCTTGAGAATGATCGTGGGCGCGAAGTCGGCCAACGGGCGCTTGGCTGGGACCTTCCAATGCGACTTCATTTGCTGGGTCGTTTTTTCGAACAAGGCGTGATCGCCTTTGCTGCGAATCATGCCGAAATCATCGTTTCCACCGGTTTGTTCGAAAATCACTTCGGATAGCTCCTTCTCTGTACTTGTCAGTTTCATGCGGGCGACCAGACGTTCCGAGTCGAGCAGCCGTTGCTCGATCAACTCGGCGCGCCGGGTCTGGACGGCGAAATAGGTCTGTGCAAACGCAATCTCGTGCTTTTTGGGGTCTCCATTTTGCGCGACCAGATAGCAGGCGTAGCGGGTGAGCATGATGTCATCGACTTCGCGCTGGCTGCCTGAACCGAGGTCGACCATTTTCCTGACGTCAGGAAAATGGTCTGCTGCTGCATGCCCCGATGTTTCGCAGGCAATCTCGGCTTTGTTCACCACTTTGACGAAGTTCTCCCACTTCGCATAGCCAAGCAGGTGCTGCAAGTCGCGGGCAAGCCAGAATTCGACACCGCTGCTGGTCTGCTGAGCGTGCGCTTCGAAATGCTCGGTCAACGAGTAAATCAGTTCGGTCTTCATGGTCGGCGTCCAAGGTGGTGGCGCGCGATGGGCAAGCAGCGCGGCCGGCACCGCCAGTACGGTGCAATAAAAAAAGCGGAATCTCCTTTATCAGGGACTCCGCTTTTAATGACAATCACCGAACAGCCTAGGACGACAAAATATTACATCAGACGTTAAACAGGAAATTCATCACGTCGCCGTCGTGCACGACATATTCCTTCCCTTCCGCCCGCATCTTCCCGGCTTCCTTCGCGCCTTGCTCGCCCTTGAACGCGACGAAGTCATCGAAGGCAATGGTTTGCGCGCGAATAAAGCCGCGCTCGAAGTCCGTGTGAATGGCGCCGGCGGCCTGAGGCGCGGTGTCGCCGATATGAATCGTCCACGCCCGCACTTCCTTCACGCCCGCCGTGAAATACGTCTGCAAGCCGAGCAGCTTGTACCCTGCGCGAATCACGCGATCCAGGCCCGGCTCTTCCATGCCGATATCGGCGAGAAACTCCTGCTTGTCGGCATCGTCGAGATCCGCGATTTCCGCTTCGATCGCCGCGCATACCGCGACCACCGGCGCGCCCTCGGCGTCCGCGTGCTTGCGCACCGCGTCCAGATGGGGATTGTTCTCGAACCCGTCGTCCTTCACGTTTGCCACGTACATGGTCGGCTTGGCCGTGATCAGGCACAGCGGCTTGATCAGCGCGAGTTCGTCTTCGCTCAGGTCCAGCGCGCGCACAGGCTTCGCCTGATCGAGTTGCGCCTGGATCTTTTCCAGCAAGGGGACGAGCTTCGCCGCTTCCTTGTCGTTGCCCGAGCGCGCCGACTTGGCGTAACGATGGTGAGCCTTTTCTACCGTAGCCAGATCCGCCAGCGCCAGTTCCGTGTTGATGACTTCGATGTCGGCGAGCGGGTCGATCTTGTTCGCAACGTGGATCACGTTTTCGTCTTCGAAGCAGCGCACGACGTGCGTGATGGCATCGGTTTCGCGAATGTTCGCGAGGAACTTGTTGCCCAGCCCTTCGCCCTTGCTCGCACCGGCGACGAGGCCCGCGATATCGACGAATTCAACAATGGCCGGAACCACGCGCTCGGGCGTGACGATTCCCGAGAGCGCCGCCAGCCGCGGGTCCGGCACTTCGACCACACCGACATTCGGCTCGATCGTGCAGAACGGGTAGTTTTCGGCGGCGATGCCGGCCTTGGTCAGTGCATTGAACAGTGTGGACTTGCCGACGTTAGGCAAGCCGACGATGCCGCATTGGAGGCTCATGGAATCCTTCGAACTGGTGAAACGGCGTGCGCCGCGTGGGTCAACGCTGGATGCGCGTGTCGCGGGTTTCACAACCCCCGGGAGCCACGCGCTGAGCGGGCGGCCACGTCGTACGGGGCCGGAAAAACCGCTATTGTAGCGCCACGGCCGGGTCGGCTGGGCGGGCGGGAGGGTAGCTACAAGTCCGCTGCAGGGTCGCTTCAGGGCGTCGCACCCGCTGGAATGCCGCATGCACATCGAATCTCGACATACCCCGACAGCTATAATGGACGTATGACTTTCCACTCACGAAATTTTCACGCGGTTGTGGTTGGCGGCGGACTCGTCGGCAAGACGGCGGCGCTTGCGCTGACGCAATCCGGCCTGCGCACGGCGCTGCTGGCCACGCCCGCTGCGGCAGCGCCCGCCGCCGACAGCTTCGATTCCCGCATCTACGCGCTGTCGTCGAGCTCGCAGGCGCTGCTGGAACGGCTGCGCGTCTGGCAGGCACTCGAGCACGACAAGCTTGGACCGGTGCTGGACATGCGCGTTTTCGGCGATGCTTTCGCCGAGCTGCATTTCTCCGCATTCCAGGCTGCCGTGCCGCAATTGGCTTGGATCGTGGAGTCGTCGTTGATTGAACGATCGCTCGATGCCGCGCTGCGTTTTCAGCCGAACCTCACGTGGATCGATTCGCGCGCCCAGGGCCTGACCATTCACGATGACGCAGCGCACCTGACCCTCGCAAACGGCGACACGCTCGAAGCTGACCTGGTGGTCGGCGCGGACGGCGCCCATTCGTGGGTCCGAGCGCAGACGGGCGCTAAGATGCAGCGCCGGGATTATCGGCAAACGGGTGTTGTCGCGAACTTCAAGTGCGAAAAGGCGCATGGCGAGACGGCTTATCAATGGTTTCGCGATGGCGAGATCATCGCGTTATTGCCGTTGCCCGGCGATCACGCCTCGCTCGTGTGGTCGGCTAAAACCGAGCACGCCGATGCCCTCCTGAAACTCGATCCCGCCCAACTCGCGGCGGAAGTTGAAAAGGCCACGCAAAACATGCTCGGCGCGCTCGAATGCGTAACGCCGGCGCAGGGTTTTCCGCTCGCGCTGCAAACCGTGGACCGGCTGATTGGTCCACGCGTGGCGCTGGTCGGCGACGCTGCACATCTGATCCACCCGCTGGCGGGACAAGGCATGAACCTGGGTCTGCGCGATGTGGCCGCGCTGGCCGAAACCCTCGCCAACAAGGAAGCGTTCCGAACGGCCGGCGACCCGGTTTTATTGCGCCGATACGAACGCGCCCGTCGCGAAGACATCCAGAAACTGACGCTCGCCTGCGATGGCCTGCAGAAACTCTTCGCCATGCCCGGCACGCTCGCTCGCGGGCTGCGCAACACAGGCATGGCGCTCGTGGGTGCACAACCGCTTGTCAAACGCTGGCTTGTGTCCGCGGCGCTTGGATGAGACTTGGTTAAGAACACCCCACCTACTTCAGATTGACGGAAACTCGAATGAAAATCACTCTTCGCCGCGCCCTGGTCGCTGCTGCCACGCTGGCCGCGGTGTTTGGCATCGGCATCGCGGCGCAAGCCGATCAGACCACCGACAAGATCAAGGCCACGCTGCAAACGCGCATCGGTGACGCCGACATCAAAAGCGTGGAAAAGTCGCCGGTTCCGGGGCTATACGAAGTCAACCTCGGGTCGCAGATCGTCTACACCGACGCGACCGGCAACTATCTGCTGATGGGCGATCTCGTCGATACCCGCACGCGCACGAACATCACCGAAGCGCGTCTGGCGGAAACGAACAAGATCGATTTCGCGAAGCTGCCGTTCGAGAACGCGGTGAAGGTGGTGAAGGGCACGGGCGCGCGCAAGATCGCGGTGTTCTCCGATCCGAATTGCCCGTACTGCAAGCAGTTGGAAACCACGCTCAAGTCCGTCGATAACGTCACCGTCTACACCTTCCTGTACCCGGTCTTGTCGCCGGATTCGTCGGTCAAGTCGAAGTCGATCTGGTGCTCGAAGGACCGCTCTGGCGCTTGGGAAGGCTGGATGCTCGACCACACCGCGCCCACCGCGGCCGCCAGCTGCGATACGACCGCTATCGACAAAAACCTGAAGCTCGGCCAGTCGATGAACGTGACCGGTACGCCGACCGTTTTCTTAGCCGACGGACGCCGTCTGCCTGGCGCCGTGCCTGCAGATCGGCTGGAGAAGGAATTGTCGGCGGTTCACTGATTGACTTGACTGTGTTGACGATAAGTCGACCAACGACGAAGGAGGCGCGCGAAGCGCCTCTTTCGCTTTCATGAACCTCCACTTGCCTGATTCTGCAAAGAGCGGTTCAACCGCGAAAAGCCTCGCTGACACGGCCAAAAGGCCAGATCCGGCGACAAGAACAAAAGGACCTCGAAGCATGAACGCCATCCGTTACACCATCGTTCCGAAAAATCCCGCTGCGCATTTGTTCGAAGTGACATTGACCGTCGCGCAACCCGACCCGTCAGGTCAGCGTTTTGTGCTGCCTGTGTGGATTCCGGGCAGTTACATGATTCGCGAATTTGCCCGCAATATCGTCACGTTGCAGGCGTTCAACGCAGCTGGCCGCAAGCTCGCCATCGATAAAACCGACAAGCACGCGTGGCAAACCGCGCCGCACGAAGGCCCGATCACGCTGCGCTACGAGGTCTACGGCTGGGACTTGTCGGTGCGTGCCGCGCATCTCGACGACACCATCGGCTTTTTCAACGGCACGAGCGTGTTCCTCGCGGTGGAAGGGCAGGCGGATGCGCCCTGCATCGTCGACATTCAAAAGCCTGCCGGCACGCAATACGCAAACTGGCGCGTGGCGACGGCATTGCCCGAAGCGCGCGGCACGAAGCGCTACGGGTTTGGCGTGTATGAATCGCCGAACTACGATGCGCTGATTGATCATCCCGTGACGCTGGGCGAGTTCGCGCTTGGTTCCTTCGATGCCCACGGCGTGAAGCACGACATCGTGATTTCAGGCCGTGTGACCGGTCTCGATATGCACCGCCTGGAAGCTGACCTCAAGCGTGTTTGCGAAGCGCAAATTGCGTTGTTCGAGCCGCGTACGAAGAAGGCGCCAGTTGAGCGATATGTGTTCATGACGGTCGCCGTCGCTGATGGTTACGGCGGCCTCGAACATCGTGCATCGACTGCGCTGATCTGCAATCGCTCGGATCTGCCTGTTGCTGGGCGCCCGGATGTGACGGAGGGTTATCGCACGTATCTGGGCCTGTGCAGCCACGAATATTTCCATACCTGGAACGTGAAGCGGATCAAGCCCGCTGCGTTCGCGCCGTACGATTTATCGCAGGAAAACTACACGTCGCTGCTGTGGTTGTTCGAAGGTTTTACGTCGTACTACGACGATTTGATGCTCGTGCGCAGCGGCCTGATCAACGCGAGCGAGTATTTTTCGCTGCTGGGCAAGACGCTTGGCGGTGTATTGCGCGGGTCGGGACGGCTCAAACAGACCGTGGCTGAAAGCTCGTTCGATGCGTGGGTCAAATATTATCGGCAGGACGAAAACGCGGCGAATGCAATCGTCAGTTATTACCAGAAGGGTTCGCTCGTCGCGCTCGCTTTCGACCTGTCGATTCGCGCGCAAACCGAAGGCAAGAAGTCACTCGACGACGTCATGCGGCTTCTGTGGCAACGCTACGGCCGCGATTTTTATCACGGTAAAGCGCGAGGTATCGAAGAAAGCGAAGTGGAAGCGCTGTTTGCCGAGGCGACCGGCGCCGATTTGAAAAAACTGTTTCGCGAGGGTGTTCACGGCACGCGAGATCTACCGCTCGATACTTTGTTCGAGCCCTTCGGCATCAAGTTCGCGCCCGATGTAGCCACCAATGGCACGGCGGCGAAACCATCATTTGGTGCGCGGATTCGCAATGGCGCGGATTGCGTGCTCGCGGCCGTGCACGAGAACAGCGCGGCGCAGAAGGCGGGGTTATCGGCGGGTGACGTGCTGGTTGCTATCGATGGCCTGCGCGTAACCGGATCGAATCTGGACACGCTGCTTGCGCGCTATTTGCCCGGCGCGAAGGTGGAAGTGCACGCATTCAGGCGCGACGAGCTGCGCGTCGCGCAGGTCAAACTCGATCCGCCGGAAGTATCGCGTTATGTGCTTTCCACTGCCGATGGGCGCGGCCCGTCGAAGCAATGGCGTGAACGCTGGCTGAAAGGTTAAGGGGTTAAAGCAGGCCCAAAGTCGGATTGTTCTACTGTTGCAACAATCCTTCACAAGTGCACAGCTTGTTCCCGGCGTCGCAAAAATGAAGAATGCGTCTTGTCAGAGCGCGATCCGTGCTCGAACTCAACTAGACACAGGAATCATCATGACGACCATTCTTCAAATCAATTCCGCAGCCCGCTCGCAAGGCGCCCAATCCACGTTGCTGGCTGACGAAGTGTCGGCGAAGCTGCAGCAAGCGCACCCGGGTGCGAAGCTTGTCGTGCGTAGCCTTCTCTCCGACAACCTTCCCCATCTCGACGATGCCACCCTCGGCGCATTCTTCACGCCTGCCGAGCAGCGCACTGCTGAACAGAACGCGATCCACGCCAAGAGCGAAGCGCTGATCGCCGAACTGCAAGCGGCTGACGTAGTCGTGATCGCAGCGCCGATGTACAACTTCGGCATTTCGTCGCAATTGAAGGCGTACTTCGACTGGATCGCCCGCGCCGGCATCACGTTCAAGTACGGCGCGAACGGCCCTGAAGGCCTTGTGACGGGCAAGAAGGTGATCGTGGTGTCCGCGCGTGGCGGCAAATACAGCGGCACGCCGAACGACTCGCAAACACCGTATCTGAAGTCGTTCCTGGGCTTCCTGGGCATGACCGACGTCAGCTTCATCTTCGCCGAAGGTCTGGCGATGGGCCCGGACGCTGCCGGCGCCGCCTTGGCTACCGCTCGCGACTCGATCGCCGCGCTGTAAGCTTGTGAAGTAGCTGTAAAAAACCCGCCGTGTCGGAAGACATCGGCGGGTTTTTTACGTCGGCGTGTCGGCCAGATCAGGCAAACGCCAATCGATGGCCGCTCGCCCGTGTTGTTCCAGATACGTATTCGCCGACACAAAATGCCCGCAGCCCAGAAAGCCGCGATGCGCTGACAGCGGCGAGGGGTGGGGCGCCTCCAGCACGCAATGTGATTTTCCAGCCGCCACCGCCGACGCAATCAACCCGCGTTTTGCCTGTGCATGCGCTCCCCACAGCATGAACACGAGATGTTCGTGTCGAAGGGCGAGTTCGTGAATCAGGGTGTCGGTGCAATGCTCCCAGCCACGTTTGGCATGACTGCCGGCTTTATCGCGTTCCACCGTTAGCGACGTGTTCAACAGCAGCACGCCTTGCTGCGCCCACGCGTCGAGGCAACCGTGAGCGGGCGCAGTAAAACCAAGGCTCGCATTGATTTCCTTGAAGATATTTTTCAGCGATGGCGGCGGCCGAACCGGCGCCGGCACCGAAAACGCCAAGCCGTGAGCCTGTGGCGCACCGCGATCCTCGCCGTGATACGGATCTTGGCCGAGGATCACGACCTTCACATCGCCGGAACGAGTCAGGCGCAGCGCGCGGAAGACATCGGCGGGATACACGGTTTTGCCGGCGGCGCGTTCTGCATCGACGAACGCGCACAGCGCTGCGTAATGCGGGCTCTCGACAAAAGCCTTCAGATGTTTGCGCCAGTCCGCCGGCAACGCGGCGAACTGACTTTCCAGCGAAGTATGCGACTGCGCTTTGACAGCCTCAGCTTCAAACAGAGACGCCTGACTCATTTCACGCCACCGTTGGGGCCACCCACTTTGGGTTCGCACAGATCGTAGCCCCGCCGTGCCTTGCTGGCGTCTTCGGGCTGGAGATAGAGAAACGCGCCCCGCATTTGCGCGGCAAGGGAGTTCAGTGCCTCCTCGTTGCCGGATTTCAGCTCGAGTTCGAGTTCGCTGATCGGTGTAGTGCGGCGCTCGCCGTCCACGTCGGTCGCCACTTCGCCGAGATCCAGCGCCGCTTCGATTTTCGCTCCGTCAATCTCGACGTCCCAGATCACGCGCGAAAAATCAGTGCGAAACAGGGCGATCAATTCGGGTGCGGCGTTGCTGAGCGCATTGGCGGCGTGTTCGTCGTCGCAGATCGCAAGCAAGGTGGGGATTTCCAGCGCCTCGCCTGCAACCGGCAATTCCCACTCGTGCCGATTGTGCAAACCTTCCTGCGATTCACCCGCTGTCTTGTACGTTTGCAGCCACTGATCCGGCGTGCCACGCAGGCGCACCGCGCTTTTGGCCTTGGCGAGCGCGCGACCCGGGGTATCGAAGTACACATTGGTGAGCTGAATCTTGCGGCCTTCCTGACCGGTGCGTTGCGTCAGGTCCTTCGCTATTTCGCCATGTTTCGATGTCGGCAGCGCCAGCTTGATCTCGCGTTCAATACTCAAAATAAACTCCGTGCAGCAGCGTCAGAAGAACATTCGCGCCAGTTCGGTACCGGGGTCGTCGGCGCGCATGAACGCCTCGCCGACCAGGAACGTCTGCACGTCCATGGCACGCAGACGCTCGACATCCACACGGCTCAGAATGCCCGATTCGGTCACCACTATACGGTCTTCGGGAACCATGTCCAGCATGCCGATCGTCGTTTCAATCGATGTCTCGAACGTGCGAAGGTTGCGGTTATTAACGCCGATCAACGGCGTCTTCAAGGTGAGCGATTGTTCGAGTTCGTCGCGATCGTGAACCTCGACCAGCACCGCCAGCCCGAGCGAGTGCGCGTACGCTTCCAGATCGCGCATTTGCAAGGGCTCGAGTGCGGCGGCGATCAGCAGAATGCAGTCGGCGCCCATCGCACGGGCTTCGAGGACCTGATAAGGATCGACGATAAAGTCCTTGCGCAGAACCGGCAGGCTGCACGCGGCGCGCGCTTGCTCGAGATACGCAATGCTGCCCTTGAAGAACTGCACGTCGGTCAGCACTGACAAACACGCGGCGCCGCCTCGTTCATACGATTGCGCGATATCGGCGGGGACAAAGTTCTCGCGTATCACGCCTTTCGACGGGCTCGCTTTCTTCACTTCCGCGATGATCGCCGGCTTCCCTTCAGCGTGCTTCGCGCGCAATGCGCCGACGAAGTCGCGCGAGTCGCGCGTGCTTGCCTGCAAACGCAGTTCCTCGAGCGATACGCTTTCCTGCGCGATGCGAACTTCGCCACGTTTGACTTCGATGATGCGATCGAGAATGTCACTCATGTCCTGACCTCGTTAATTGGCGAATTGCTGCGTGAAGCGCACGAGTTCATCGACTTTTTCGCGCGCTTGTCCGCTCGCGATCACCTCTTTCGCCAGCGCCATGCCGGCTTCGATGGATTCGACCACGTTGGCCGCGTACAGCGCCGTGCCTGCGTTCAGCGTCACGATTTCGCGCGCGACACATGGCTTGTTATTCAGCGCGCCGAGCAACATGGTCTTCGATTCCTGCGCGTCGGCCACCTTCAGCGTCCGGTTCGACACCATCTGCAGCCCGAAATCCTCCGGATGAATTTCATACTCGCGCACTTCGCCATTGCGCAGCTCGCCGACCACCGTTGCCGCGCCCAGCGATACTTCGTCCATGCCGTCCTTGCCGTACACCACGAGCACGTGCTTGGCTCCAAGGCGCTGCATCACGCGCACCTGAATGCCGACGAGATCCTCATGGAACACGCCCATCAACTGGTTCGGCGCGCCGGCCGGGTTGGTCAGCGGACCGAGGATGTTGAAAATCGTCCGCACGCCGAGTTCGCGGCGCACCGGCGCGATGTTTTTCATCGCCGGATGATGGTTCGGCGCGAACATGAAACCCATGCCCGTTTCGGCAATGGACAGCGCCACTTGTTCCGGCTTCAGGTCGATATTCACGCCCAGCGCCTCGAGCACGTCCGCGCTGCCCGATTTGCTCGATACCCCGCGACCACCGTGCTTTGCAACCTTCGCCCCGGCGGCCGCCGTAACAAACATGGTGGCCGTCGAGATGTTGAAGGTGTGCGAACCGTCGCCACCGGTACCGACGATATCGACGAGATTCTCGCTATCCGGCACGTTCACGTGATTCGCAAACTCCCGCATTACGGTAGCCGCCGCCGCGATCTCGCCAATGGTTTCCTTCTTCACCCGCAATCCCGTGATGATCGCGGAGGACATCACCGGCGACATCTCCCCGCGCATGATCATGCGCATCAGGTGCAGCATTTCGTCGTGGAAAATCTCGCGATGCTCAATCGTCCGTTGCAACGCTTCCTGGGCCGTAATTGTCATGATTGGATCTCGGTTCACGCGCGAATGCCTTGCGCCGGGCTCTTGACGAAGTTTTCGAGCAGCGCGTGGCCGTGCTCGGACAGAATCGATTCCGGGTGGAATTGCACGCCCTCGACCGCGAGTTCCTTATGACGCACGCCCATGATTTCGCCGTCGGGTGTCCACGCGGATATTTCCAGGCAATCCGGCAACGATTCGCGCTCGATGGCAAGCGAGTGATAACGCGTCACGCTGAAATGCTTCGGCAGGTCGGAAAACACCCCACGGCAATCCGTTTCGATCGTGCTGACCTTGCCGTGCATGATGGTCTGCGCCCGCACGACGCGTCCGCCGAACGCCTCGCCGATAGCCTGATGGCCGAGGCAAACACCGAGAATCGGGATCTTTCCGGAAAATTCACGCAGCACGTCGAGCGTGATGCCCGCGTGTTGCGGATTGCTTGGCCCCGGCGACAGGCAAATCCGCTCGGGATTCAGCTTCGCGATTCGATCGAGGGTAATTTCGTCGTTGCGGTACGTCTGCACGTCCTCGCCCAGTTCACCGAAATACTGGACCAGGTTATAGGTGAACGAATCGTAGTTGTCGATCATTAACAGCATGGTCTGTCTCCGGATCAGAAGTCGCTATCGAGGCCGTCTTGCACTTGCTCGGCGGCGCGCAAGACTGCTCGCGCCTTGTTCTCCGTCTCCTGCCATTCGGATTCGGGCACTGAATCCGCGACGACACCCGCCGCCGCCTGCACATACAAATTGCCCTTGTGGATGAGACCGGTGCGGATCGCGATGGCGAGATCCATCTCGCCCGTGAACGACAGATAACCGCAAGCCCCGCCGTACAATCCGCGTTTCACCGGCTCCAACTCGTCGATGATTTCCATCGCCCGCACTTTCGGCGCACCCGACAGCGTGCCGGCGGGGAAGGTGGCGCGCAGCACGTCGAAATTGGTCGTGCCGGGCTTCAGCTTGCCCTCCACCGAACTCACGATGTGCTGAACATGCGAATACTTTTCGATCGCCAGCTTGTCCGTCACCACCACCGATCCCGTCTGCGCAATCCGGCCAACGTCGTTACGCGCAAGATCGATCAGCATCACGTGTTCGGCCACTTCCTTCGGATCGTTCAGCAATTCGGTCGCGAGTTCGGCATCGCGTTCGGGCGTGTTGCCGCGCGGCCGCGTTCCGGCGAGCGGACGAATGGTCACGATCCTTTCGTCGCCACGTTTTTCCTGCCGCACGAGAATTTCCGGCGATGCGCCCACCACATGAAACTCACCGCCGAAGTTGTAGTAATACATATACGGCGATGGATTCAGCGAACGCAGCGCGCGATACAGCGAGAGCGGATTATCGCGGAACGGCTTTATGAGCCGCTGGCCGACCTGAACCTGCATCAATTCACCAGCCGCGATGTATTCCTTCGCCTTGCGCACCGCGTTCAGGTAATCGTCCTTCGCAAACTCTCGATACGTCTCCGTACGCACGCTCGCCGATGTCACCGGCGGTTGCACGGTCGTGCGCAAACGGGCGCGCAGTTCGCGCAGGCGCTGCTTGGCTTTTGTATAGGCTTCGGGTGTGGTCGGGTCGGCGTAGACAATCAGATAAAGCTTGCCGGCGAGGTTATCGATAACCGCCATTTCCTCGGTCAGCAATAACTGAATGTCGGGCAAGCCGAGATCGTCACGCGGAGCCGTATGCGCCAGCTTCTTTTCGATATAACGCACAGCGTCATATCCGAAATACCCTGCCAGACCGCCGCAAAAGCGCGGTAGTCCCGGACGCTGCGCAATCTTGAAGCGCTTCTGAAATTCTTCGATAAACGTCAGCGGATCGGCTTGGCTCGTTTCAATGACATTGCCGTCCTTCACCACTTCCGACACGCCGTTCTGCACCCGAATCATGGTGCGGGCCGGCAAGCCGATAAACGAGTAGCGCCCGAAGCGCTCGCCACCCACCACCGATTCCAGCAGGAACGAGTTGGCGCCATTGCGCTCGGTTTGAGCCAGCTTGAGATAAAGCGAAAGCGGCGTTTCGAGGTCGGCCAGCGCCTCGGCGATCAGCGGAATGCGGTTGAAACCTTCATTCGCCAGCGATTGGAATTCGAGTTCAGTCATGTTCTGATCCTTTACGTGCCGCTTGTTGGATTTGGCGACATCGAGCACACACGGGGCGCTGCGGATAATTTACCGCACGGCGCGAATCTCGCTCTCGTTTGTACGTCGCCTGATGCGTCAAACGCTGTCCCAATCGTAAGGGGCGCTAGCCATTTGGTGAAACGGCACGGCCGCAAAACGAATTTCGGGCGCAACGATTGATGCGGATCAGGCCAGGCATCAAGGTAAAACAAGTCGGCGGGATCGGCGCGCGGCATGCGCAGCGAAACAAAAAACGGTTGCCGAAGACGAGCTTCAGCGACCCTCGGGCGAGGTTAGCGCGACCAGCGACGCCAGGGCCAAGCTCCCCGGTCGATGCTGCTCAGACTCCGTTTTTTGTTCAGAAACATGAGGATTGAATTAGTCAGTCGATGTTGTCGCGCCGGGTGCAACAGGCGCGGCCATGGTTGCTGCTATTGCCTGTGCGGCACCTAGCAGGGAAGAAACTATACCATCGGATTTCACCAGGTGCACGGGTTTGCCGTGGTTGTAACCGTAAGGTACCGTAAGCGTTGCCATGCCCGCTGCGCGACCCGCGAGCGCGTCATTCTCCGAATCCCCGATGGCCACCGCTTCGCGCGGCAGCACGTCCAGCCGCTCGCAGGCAATCAGCATAGGCGCCGGATCGGGTTTCTTTTGCGCAACCGAGTCGCCGCCGAGCACAACCTTGAAATATTCCGCCAAACCGAACTTGGTCAGCAGTTCAACGGCGAACCGGTGCGGCTTGTTCGTCACGCACGCCAGGGGCAAACCGAGATCCCGCAGCGCTTTCAGGCCCTCCGTGACTTCCGGAAAGAGCGTGGCGCGTTGTCCATTGATGCGTGCATATTCGGTTTGGTAGATAGCCAGCGCGTCCTCGAACTTCGTGGTTGCTTCCAGTGCTGAAAATCGCACGGCCAGCACGCTGCGGATCAGGTTCTCCGAACCCTTTCCTATGTAGCCAATGACTTCGTCCCGATCGGTGGCCTTCGTGCCAATCCGCGCCAGCATGCCATTTAGCGCCGCGACGAAATCGTCGGCGGTGTCGATCATTGTGCCGTCGAGATCGATGATCGCCGCGCGCAGCGTCTTGTTCGTGAATGCCGGAAGCTGCGCCGCGAGTTCGCTCATCGTGCTTCCCCGGTATTCACTTTGGCCAGCTCTGCGCGCATTTGGGCGATTACGTCGTGGTAATTGTGGTGGCCGAAAATGGCCGACCCGGCCACGAACGTATCCGCGCCCGCTTCCGCAATTTCGCGGATGTTGTCGATCTTGACGCCGCCGTCCACTTCGAGATGAATCTCGCGTCCGGTCCGCTCCTTGTATTCGTCGATACGCCGACGCGCCTCGCGCAGTTTGTTAAGCGCTTCGGGAATGAACGACTGTCCGCCAAAGCCCGGATTCACCGACATGATCAGCACCAGGTCGACCTTGTCCATCACGTGGTCGAGATGATTTAGCGACGTGGCAGGATTAAAAACAAGACCGGCCTTGCAGCCGTGATCGCGGATCAGTGAAAGCGTGCGATCGATATGATCCGAACCTTGCGGATGGAAGCTGATCACATTGGCGCCGGCTTTCGCGAAATCCGGCACGATACGATCAACCGGGCGCACCATCAGATGCACGTCGATGGGAACATCCGTATGCGGCCGCAATGCCTCGCAGACCATGGGGCCGATTGTCAGGTTCGGGACGTAATGGTTGTCCATCACGTCGAAATGGATCCAGTCTGCTCCAGCGGCGACTACATTGCGGACCTCTTCGCCGAGAATGGCGAAGTCGGCGGACAAAATACTGGGGGACAGGCGAAATTGCGTCATGACGTCGGCCGGTTGCGAGCGGAAAATGCATTTTACAGCGTGACGACATTTTTGACCGCTGACCGAATGGCCTACGTCCCGTCCAGCAGCCTTCCACGGGCGTTTCGCGTGTTCGACAAAGCCCCTGCACATAGTGACGTTCTGTTGCGGGCACCGGCTGCATCAAGCAGAATGCGTCACCTGACGTTCACGCAAATTCGCGCAACCCGCGCCGGACCTAGGTCCTTGAGGGGGTTAGGAGTTCGAACCCGCGCCGCACATTTTTGAATTGGAAAAGCGATGAGCCAGTATGAATTCAGCGTAGCTGTTCAGACGCAATATCTCCCTGAACAATCGGATCCGGACGCCCACCAGTTTGCGTTCGCCTACACCCTGACCATCCGGAACACCGGCCAGGTCGCGGCACAACTGATCTCGCGGCACTGGATCATCACCGACAGCGACGACGTGGTTCAGGAAGTAAAGGGGCTTGGCGTGGTCGGTAACCAGCCGTTGCTGCCGCCGGGTGAGAAATTCGAGTACACGAGCTGGGCCGTGATTGCGACGCCCGTCGGCACCATGCGCGGCTCGTATTTTTGCGTCGCCGAAGACGGCGAACGTTTCGACGCGCCAATCGCCGAGTTTTCGTTGCACATGCCGCGTACGCTGCATTGAACTGGCGGCGTTGGGAGCACGTGCGATCATGGCGCTCGAAGTGCTCCTAGCGCCTGTTTTTCTTCTTGCCCGAAGCCGTCCACACGACGATAAAGATCAGCAGAAACAGCGCCAGGAAAGACTCGAGCGCAAAAATAAGCATTGGGTATTCGTCGAATAGATCAGACATGGCGGTTCTCATCAAGAAAGAACATTGTATGCGTTTCACTCGTTCGCTCGCCAGATTGGCGGGTTGGGCGGCGTCGATCACAGCAGCGGTCCTGCTCGCTTCGTGCGGTGGGGGCGGCGCTCTCAAGTCCGGGAGTCTTGCGCCGCCGACCGGTGCGCCGATCATCACGGGACAGCGCGCGGCGAACCGCCTGACTGCTGTGAGCTGGCAGCAGGTGCCTGGTTGGCAGGACGATTCGCTGCTCGGCGCGGCTGCCGCAATGCGCCAGAACTGCAGCCGTCTCGCGCAACAGCCCGCGTGGCGCCGGGCGTGCGCGGCGGCGCTGAGGCTCGACGATCTCGACATGAACGCCGCCCGCGAATTTTTTGAGGCGTACTTCACGCCATTCCAGTTGGCCAACACCGACGGCACGCTCGACGGTCTCGTGACCGGCTACTACGAGCCGCTGTTGCGCGGTTCGCGCACGCGTCACGGGCCTTATCAGTACGCGTTGTATCGATGGCCGTATCGGTTCAAAGCCGGCACCGCGCTACCAACGCGCGCCCAGCTCGAAAGTTCGGGCGTGTTGAACGGCAACGAACTGGTGTGGGTTGACGACCCTATCGAAGCGTTCTTCCTGCAGATCCAGGGCTCGGGACAAGTCGTGATGGAAGACGGGACCACGATGCGCGTTGGGTTTGGCGGGACGAACAACCAGCCGTACAAATCGATTGGGCGTGAGTTGCTGGATCGGCGTGAGCTCACACCCGCACAGGCGACGATGCAAGGTATCAAGGCGTGGGCGAAAGCGAATCCATCGCGTGTCGATGCATTGCTCGACGTCAATCCGCGCTTTGTGTTCTTCCGCGAGATGCCCGGCACGGAAACGCTGGCGGCTGGTGTGGGAGCCGGGCCGGTAGGCGCGCTGGGTGTTCCGCTTACGCCCGAACGTTCGATCGCCGTGGATCCATCCTCCATCCCGCTCGGCACGCCGGTTTTCTTGCAGACCACTCGACCGTTGAGCAATGCGCCGATGAACCGGCTGGTGTTCGCCCAGGACACCGGCAGCGCGATCAAGGGCGGCGTGCGTGCGGATTATTTCTGGGGTTTGGGCGACGATGCCGGGGATCTCGCTGGTCGAATGAAGCAGGGCGGCAGGATGTGGTTGCTGCTGCCAAATTCGTGACTGGCTTTAAGCGCCCGATTTAAGCTCCGGTTGCACGATCAACCCGGGGCTTTTCGCCGATCGATCACGCGCCGCGCCTTTCCGACTGACCTCTCGATGCCGTTCACACCCAACACCTGAATCACTGCACTGACGCCGATCAAGGCTTTGATGTCGTAAGCGAGGGCGGCTTTGGCCTGATCGAGAACACTGATATCCGGAGCCGTTTCAGGACAGGGTTCGACATTCAGCGTGAGCACGTCGAGCGGACCTTCCTTCGTCAGCACGATCTGATAATGCGGTGCGAGCGCGTGTTGTTTGAGCAGCAGCTCTTCAATCTGCGTTGGAAATACATTTACGCCGCGCACGATCATCATGTCGTCCGAGCGCCCCGTGATTTTTTCCATCCGACGCATCGTTCGCGCGCTGCCCGGCAAAAGCCGGGTGAGATCACGAGTCCGGTAGCGGACAATCGGCAGCGCCTCCTTGGTCAGCGAAGTGAATACGAGTTCGCCCAGTTCGCCGTCTGGCAAGACCTCGCCGGTCTCAGGATCGATGATCTCGGGATAGAAGTGGTCTTCCCAGATCGTCGGCCCGTCCTTCGTTTCGACACACTCCGACGCCACCCCCGGTCCCATTACTTCCGACAGTCCGTATATATCGACAGCGTCGATGCCCATCCGCTTCTCAATAGCCGTGCGCATGTCGTTCGTCCACGGCTCCGCACCGAAGATGCCGATACGCAGCGAACAATCGGCGGGATGTACGCCCTGGCGCTCGAGTTCGTCGGCGATCGACAGCATGTAACTCGGCGTCACCATGATGATGTCGGGGCGAAAATCCTGGATAAGTTGGACTTGCTTTTCAGTCTGGCCGCCGCCGAACGGAATCACGGTCAACCCGGCTCGCTCCGCACCGTAATGAGCGCCGAGGCCACCCGTGAACAGGCCATAACCGTAGCTGACATGCACTTTGTCTCCACGCCGTGCGCCCGCAGCCCGGATGGAACGCGCGACGAGATTTGCCCAGGTGTCGATGTCCTTCGCCGTGTAACCAACCACGGTCGGTTTGCCCGTCGTCCCCGACGACGCGTGGATGCGCGAAATCTGGTCGTGCGGAACTGCGAACATGCCGTACGGGTAGTTATCTCGGAGATCCTTCTTTGTCGTGAACGGGAACCGCGCCAAGTCGGCCAGGGTTTTCACGTCATCCGGATGAACGCCTGCTTCGTCGAACTTGCGGCGGTACACCGGCGAGTTTTCATATGCATGGGCGAGCGACCACTTGAGGCGTTCCAGTTGCAGCGCCATTAGTTCGTCGCGGCTGGCCGTCTCGATCGGGTCCAGCGGAAGCGTGTTGTTCATCGAGTGTCTCCTTCTTGATCGTCAATCAATCGCCCGAATCAACTTCGTATGGGCGCTGTGTTTTGTAGAGTGGGTCAGGACCCGACGGGAACCAGATTCCCTTTTATCTGCGATGACTTGCCGCGAAACATGGCGACTGTTTCGCCTTCACGGTTCGTGACGCGAATGTCGTAGATGCCGGTTCGTCCCGTCAGCGATTGTTCGACGGCTTCTGCCGACAAGCGGTCTCCGCCCTTCACCGCACGTAGAAATTCAATGGAACAGCCCGCCGCCACCGTATTGATGTTGTGCGAGTTACAGGCGAACGCGAACGTGGAGTCGGCCAACGTGAAAATGAGTCCGCCATGGCAGATGCCGTGGCCGTTCAGAAAGTCGTTACGGACGTTCATTTGCATGCGTGCGTACCCGGGGCGAACTTCCTTGAGTTCGAGGCCGAGTGCACGGCTGCATGCATCTGCGTCGTACATGGCTTGTGCGGTCGCGTTGGCGAGTTCTTCAGGCGTCATTGCTGCGTTCTCCCGGAGTTTTCTGATCGAGTTTCAGAGGCCGTCGAAGCGGGGCGCGCGTTTTTCCTTGAAGGCGGCGACACCCTCGACGTAGTCGTGCGAGTCACCCAGTTCGCGTTGAACGTCGCGCTCCAGATCCAGTTGCTGATCGAGCGTATTGTTCGCTGCAGCGCGGATAGCGTGCTTGATTGCAGCAATGGCCTTCGCGGGCTGGAGTGCGAGCTGCGTGGCAAGCTTGAGCGCCGCACTCTGCAATTGCTCGTCGTCGACCACTTTCCAGACCAGTCCCCACGCTTCAGCTTGTTCGGCGCCCAGCTTGTCGCCGGTCAACGCGAGGCCCAGCGCCCGTGCTTCACCAACGCGCCGCGGCAAGAGCCACGTGCCGCCGGAATCCGGTAACAAACCAATTTTCACAAAAGCCTGGACGAAACTTGCCGAACGCGCCGCGACGATCAGGTCGCATGCCATGGCGAGATTCGCTCCGGCACCGGCAGCGATACCGTTGACGGCGGCGATCACGGGCAACGGCAACGCCTGCAGGCGGCGCACGAGCGGGTTGAAATGCCGGTCGATCAGCTCGCCCAGGTTGGTCATCGCCCCAGGTGTGAAGTCAAGATCCGCGAGATCCTGGCCGGCGCAAAAACCGCGGCCTGCCCCCGTGATCACCAATGCCCGGGCGTTACTTCCTTCGACCTGATCGAGCGCTTCGCTCAATTCCTCATGCATCGTCCTCGTGAAGCTGTTCAGCTTGTCGGGACGATTGAGCGTCAGCGTGGCGACACGCGTGCCGGCGTCGATACTGATGACGATTGAATTGCCGTTGCCGGACATGGTGTCTCCTTGCTGGCTAAGTTGTGCAAATAAGCATGCCTTCGATACTAGCCGCGCCCAACGCCGCTTTCCACTAGGCCGAATGGCCTATGCTTTCACGCGGCGTTGCGGGGCGGGCACCTATGCCGTTTGGCCAGCTGTTGCCGGCGCGGTCTTGGGTGCAACATGCACTCTGCTTTGAACAACGCGGAAGCGGTTGGCGACGAACGCTGCGTCTGACAACGCCGAGTTAGCTGCAGGATTGGCGCCGGTGCCGTGGAAGTCCGAATATGCGGCTGTCTGGTTGACGAACACGCCACCGGTCAGATTGATCGAGAGTGCGACACCGCCGCGAATCGCGGCGTTGTAGGCTGCGTCGACCACTGCATCGTCTGTGCTGTACACAGAGAACGTGAGGGCACCGTGTTCCGCAGCAATCGATCCCGCCAAGTCGAGAGACTGCGCCGTCGAGTCCGTCGCAATGACAAACGAGATTGGGCCAAACCATTCCTGCGTGAATTTTTCGGCGTCGGTGCGAACGTCCATTTTCAACATGAGGGGAGAGCGCACGTGAGCATCAGGGAACGCGGGGTGAGCAAGCGATTGGCTGTCCGTGAGCACTTCGCCCAGTTGCCGGGCGTCGGCAATGCGCGCCATCACGCCATCATTCTGAATGGCACCCGTCAGTTCGACAGCGCGGGCCGGATCGGATATGAGCTTTTCAACGGCAGCCGCGAGCGCCTTCGCGACGTCGTCGAAGCTCGTGCGGCCTTCGCTGGCGTGGATGCCGTCGCGTGGCACGTAGATGTTTTGCGGTGCCGTGCACATTTGGCCGGAGTACAACGCCAGCGAGAACGCAATATTGCTGGCAACGGCTTTGAGGTTGTCGACGGAATCGATCACGATTTGATTCACGCCGGCCTTCTCCGTGTAGACCTGCGCCTGGTGCGCATGGCGCTCGAGCCAGTTGCCGTTTTGCGTGCTGCCGGTGAAATCAATCAGCTTGATCTCGGGGCGCAGCGCAAGATCTTGAACGAGGGGGCCATCGTTCGCTTCGGTCGCAAGCAGCGTGACCACGTTCGGGTCGAATCCGGCTTCGCGCAAAACGTCACGAGCGATACGTACCGTAATTGCCAGCGGCAGGATGGCGCCAGGATGCGGCTTGACTATGACCGTATTACCCGTGGCCAGGTCGGCGAATATGCCCGGATAGCCGTTCCATGTGGGGAATGTGCAGCAACCGAGCAGGAGACCCGTGCCACGCGGCACGACAGTGAAACGCTTGTGCATCGCGAGCGGGGGATTTTTGCCTTGGGGCTTCTCCCAATAAGCGTTGGCCGGAATTCGGCGGAGCTCGTCCCAAGCGTAGGCCACTGCTTCCAGCGCGCGATCCTGTGCATGCGGACCGCCAGCCTGAAAGGCCATCATGAAGGCTTGCCCGGTCGTGTGCATGACGCTGTATCCGATCTCGAAACTCGCCTTGTTCAGCCGGGTCAGTATTTCGAGGCTTACACCCGCCCACGCGTCAGGGCCGGCGGCGCGCCACTGACTTTGCGCCGCTCCGGATGCAGCCAGCAGAGCGTCGACGTTCGCTTTCGGATAGCGAATTCCCAGCGAGAGCCCAAAGGGCGAACGCTCATTGCCGACCGTCTCGCCGGTTGTCGGCTGGTCCAGATCGAACGTCCGGTTCAGGTGCGCTTTGAAGGCCGCCTCGCCGTCCGAACTAGCCGTTTCACCGTACACTTTGGGACTAGGCATTTCGGGAAACGGGCTCCAGTAGCCACGCGTTGCAATGGCGGCAAGCGCTTGATTAAGCGTCGCTTCGTGCTTCGTGAATAGCGGATGTGTCATGGCGGCAAGGGATGAGTAACGGTAATGGACGCTCGGTCAATTAATTGACCGACCGGTTGGTTTGCGAATGTTAGCATTTTCGAGACGCGTGCGCGAAGCGTTTTTCGCGCGAGTTCACATAGGAGGAATGAATGGCTTACGAGAATCTATTGACCGAAGTCCGCGGACGAGTGGGCTTGATCACGCTGAACCGGCCGAAGGCGCTGAACGCGCTAAACGACGCCCTGATGGATGAGCTCGGCGTCGTGCTGAAGGAATTCGATGCCGACGAGAACATTGGCGCGATCGTATTAACCGGCAGCGAAAAAGCGTTCGCTGCCGGGGCGGACATCGGCATGATGGCCGGCTATTCCTATATGGACACATTCAAGGGCGACTACATCACGCGCAACTGGGAAACGATCCGCACTATTCGCAAGCCGATCATTGCTGCGGTGTCAGGCTTCGCGCTTGGTGGCGGCTGTGAGCTAGCCATGATGTGCGACATCATCATTGCCGCCGATACCGCAAAGTTCGGTCAACCGGAAATCAAACTTGGCGTGATCCCGGGTGCCGGCGGCACGCAGCGCCTGCCGCGCGCGGTGTCGAAGGCGAAGGCGATGGACATGTGCCTGACGGCACGCATGATGGGCGCTGAGGAAGCGGAGCGCGCAGGCCTGGTATCTCGCGTTGTGCCCGCGGCAAGCTTGTTGGACGAAGCATTGGACGCGGCATCGATAATCGCGAGCTTCTCGCTGCCGGCGGTAATGATGGCGAAGGAGTCCGTCAATCGTGCATATGAATCGACGTTGGCAGAAGGAGTTCACTTCGAGCGTCGCATGTTCCATTCGCTCTTCGCCACTGAAGATCAGAAGGAAGGAATGGCCGCGTTTGTCGAGAAGCGGAAACCGGTTTTTAAGCATCGTTGAAATTCTTTTCGCGAACCCCTTGCGCGAGTGAGAAACGGGCACTAGAATTCCGTTCCTTCGCTTCACGAAGAGGCGAAGGGAAGTGAGAAAGTGGTGGGTGCGTATCGTTTTAGAGGATGCCGCAGAGCCAAGCAGGACGGGCTTCGCAGCGAATCGGAAAGTCGGGGTTGAGTAAAAAACCTGTTGACGAAAAGCGAAACGCAGGACATAATCTCGTTTCTGTGCTGCAGATGCAGCGACGCGAAAGCGGCAGGGTTCTGAGGGTTGGGAATCGTGCGGTGGGTAGCGAATGTTCTTTAAAAACTAACAGCCGATAAGTGTGGGCGCTTGGTGCTTGGCTTTAAAGCGTGGTGGTGTTTTCCGGGGTAACTCGGCAGATGCTGCCGTGAAGCGAAAGTATCAAGTCTCACACTAGTATTAAGGTAGGTTTTGAGCGTCTTTCTGTCAAAGGAAAGATGGGAGGAACTTGTCAGTACGTTGAGTGAGCGACCTATTCGCAAGAATAGAAAACAGTAACAGGCATTGAACTGAAGAGTTTGATCCTGGCTCAGATTGAACGCTGGCGGCATGCCTTACACATGCAAGTCGAACGGCAGCACGGGGGCAACCCTGGTGGCGAGTGGCGAACGGGTGAGTAATACATCGGAACGTGTCCTGTAGTGGGGGATAGCCCGGCGAAAGCCGGATTAATACCGCATACGATCTACGGAAGAAAGCGGGGGATCCTTCGGGACCTCGCGCTATAGGGGCGGCCGATGGCAGATTAGCTAGTTGGTGGGGTAAAGGCCTACCAAGGCGACGATCTGTAGCTGGTCTGAGAGGACGACCAGCCACACTGGGACTGAGACACGGCCCAGACTCCTACGGGAGGCAGCAGTGGGGAATTTTGGACAATGGGGGAAACCCTGATCCAGCAATGCCGCGTGTGTGAAGAAGGCCTTCGGGTTGTAAAGCACTTTTGTCCGGAAAGAAAACCTTCGCTCTAATACAGTGGGGGGATGACGGTACCGGAAGAATAAGCACCGGCTAACTACGTGCCAGCAGCCGCGGTAATACGTAGGGTGCGAGCGTTAATCGGAATTACTGGGCGTAAAGCGTGCGCAGGCGGTTCGTTAAGACAGATGTGAAATCCCCGGGCTTAACCTGGGAACTGCATTTGTGACTGGCGAGCTAGAGTATGGCAGAGGGGGGTAGAATTCCACGTGTAGCAGTGAAATGCGTAGAGATGTGGAGGAATACCGATGGCGAAGGCAGCCCCCTGGGCCAATACTGACGCTCATGCACGAAAGCGTGGGGAGCAAACAGGATTAGATACCCTGGTAGTCCACGCCCTAAACGATGTCAACTAGTTGTTGGGTCTTCATTGACTTAGTAACGTAGCTAACGCGTGAAGTTGACCGCCTGGGGAGTACGGTCGCAAGATTAAAACTCAAAGGAATTGACGGGGACCCGCACAAGCGGTGGATGATGTGGATTAATTCGATGCAACGCGAAAAACCTTACCTACCCTTGACATGGTCGGAACCCTGCTGAAAGGTGGGGGTGCTCGAAAGAGAACCGATACACAGGTGCTGCATGGCTGTCGTCAGCTCGTGTCGTGAGATGTTGGGTTAAGTCCCGCAACGAGCGCAACCCTTGTCCTTAGTTGCTACGCAAGAGCACTCTAAGGAGACTGCCGGTGACAAACCGGAGGAAGGTGGGGATGACGTCAAGTCCTCATGGCCCTTATGGGTAGGGCTTCACACGTCATACAATGGTCGGAACAGAGGGCTGCCAACCCGTGAGGGGGAGCTAATCCCAGAAAACCGATCGTAGTCCGGATCGTAGTCTGCAACTCGACTACGTGAAGCTGGAATCGCTAGTAATCGCGGATCAGCATGCCGCGGTGAATACGTTCCCGGGTCTTGTACACACCGCCCGTCACACCATGGGAGTGGGTTTTACCAGAAGTGGCTAGTCTAACCGCAAGGAGGACGGTCACCACGGTAGGATTCATGACTGGGGTGAAGTCGTAACAAGGTAGCCGTATCGGAAGGTGCGGCTGGATCACCTCCTTTCTCGAGCTCAAACGTATTAAAGTGAAGTGCTAAAGCGCTCACGCTTATCGGCTGTAAGAAGACAGGCTAAGGGTCTGTAGCTCAGTTGGTTAGAGCACCGTCTTGATAAGGCGGGGGTCGTTGGTTCGAATCCAACCAGACCCACCATGATTCCTTGAGTGATGATTAACGAATGCGTTAAGCGTCATAAAAGAGGAATTACGGACCCTTCAGCATCAAGGTACTGGGGGATTAGCTCAGCTGGGAGAGCACCTGCTTTGCAAGCAGGGGGTCGTCGGTTCGATCCCGTCATCCTCCACCAATCATCAATGCATAGCATTCTTTGTAAAGAGAGTGATTACGCATTGGCGATTGAGCCAGTCAGTAAATCATTTAAGGCATGGCGCTTTAAATGATGCTGTCGTTCTTTAACAATCTGGAAGAAGTAGTAAAGGTCAATGTGAAAGCACTTAGAGATGGGTGTGAGTAGATTGATCAGGGTTGTGATTGTATCAATGTATGAAAAGGTGATCGAAAGATCGCTTTGGAATACGGCGCAACACGAATACTCAACCTATAGCGGGGTGAAGAAAAACACGGTCCGGGGCAACCTGGGTGGTGTTTGGAGAGACACACTCGTTATAGGGTCAAGCGAACAAGTGCATGTGGTGGATGCCTTGGCGATCACAGGCGATGAAGGACGCGGTAGCCTGCGAAAAGCGACGGGGAGCTGGCAAACGAGCTTTGATCCGTCGATGTCCGAATGGGGAAACCCGGCCCTTCTGGGTCATCCGTAACTGAATACATAGGTTACGTGAAGCGAACGCGGTGAACTGAAACATCTAAGTAACCGCAGGAAAAGAAATCAACCGAGATTCCCAAAGTAGTGGCGAGCGAAATGGGATCAGCCTGTACTCTTTAGCACGACCGTTAGCCGAACACTCTGGAAAGTGTGGCCATAGCAGGTGATAGCCCTGTAGGCGAAAGCGGATGTGTGGAACTAGGTGTACGACAAGTAGGGCGGGACACGTGAAATCCTGTCTGAAGATGGGGGGACCATCCTCCAAGGCTAAATACTCGTGATCGACCGATAGTGAACCAGTACCGTGAGGGAAAGGCGAAAAGAACCCCGGGAGGGGAGTGAAATAGATCCTGAAACCGCATGCATACAAACAGTCGGAGCCTCGCAAGGGGTGACGGCGTACCTTTTGTATAATGGGTCAGCGACTTACGTTCAGTAGCAAGCTTAACTGATTAAGGCAGGCGTAGCGAAAGCGAGTCCGAATAGGGCGTTCAGTTGCTGGGCGTAGACCCGAAACCAAGTGATCTATCCATGGCCAGGTTGAAGGTGCGGTAACACGTACTGGAGGACCGAACCCACTAATGTTGAAAAATTAGGGGATGAGCTGTGGATAGGGGTGAAAGGCTAAACAAACTTGGAAATAGCTGGTTCTCTCCGAAAACTATTTAGGTAGTGCCTCGTGTATCACCTTCGGGGGTAGAGCACTGTCATGGTTGTGGGGTCCATTGCGGATTACTACGCCATAGCAAACTCCGAATACCGAAGAGTGCAATCACGGGAGACAGACATCGGGTGCTAACGTCCGGTGTCAAGAGGGAAACAACCCAGACCGCCAGCTAAGGTCCCCAAATATTGCTAAGTGGGAAACGAAGTGGGAAGGCTAAAACAGTCAGGAGGTTGGCTTAGAAGCAGCCACCCTTTAAAGAAAGCGTAATAGCTCACTGATCGAGTCGTCCTGCGCGGAAGATGTAACGGGGCTAAGCAATATACCGAAGCTGCGGATGCGAGATTTATCTCGCATGGTAGGAGAGCGTTCCGTAAGCCTGTGAAGGTGCATTGAAAAGTGTGCTGGAGGTATCGGAAGTGCGAATGCTGACATGAGTAGCGATAAAGGGGGTGAAAAGCCCCCTCGCCGTAAGCCCAAGGTTTCCTACGCAACGTTCATCGGCGTAGGGTGAGTCGGCCCCTAAGGCGAGGCAGAAATGCGTAGCTGATGGGAAGCAGGTTAATATTCCTGCACCATTGTTAAATGCGATGGGGGGACGGATCGCGGAAGGTTGTCCGGGTGTTGGAAGTCCCGGTCCTTGCATTGGAGAAGGCGCTTAGGCAAATCCGGGCGCGGAATTCAAGGGTGTGAGGCCATTCGCTTAGGCGAAGAAGCAATCGGAAGTGGTTCCAAGAAAAGCCTCTAAGCTTCAGTTTAACAAGACCGTACCGCAAACCGACACAGGTGGGCGAGATGAGTATTCTAAGGCGCTTGAGAGAACTCGGGAGAAGGAACTCGGCAAATTGGTACCGTAACTTCGGGATAAGGTACGCCCCTGTAGCTTGATGCGCCTGCGCGCAAAGGGTGAAGGGGTTGCAATAAACTGGTGGCTGCGACTGTTTAATAAAAACACAGCACTCTGCAAACACGAAAGTGGACGTATAGGGTGTGACGCCTGCCCGGTGCCGGAAGATTAAATGATGGGGTGCAAGCTCTTGATTGAAGTCCCGGTAAACGGCGGCCGTAACTATAACGGTCCTAAGGTAGCGAAATTCCTTGTCGGGTAAGTTCCGACCTGCACGAATGGCGTAACGATGGCCACACTGTCTCCTCCCGAGACTCAGCGAAGTTGAAGTGTTTGTGATGATGCAATCTCCCCGCGGCTAGACGGAAAGACCCCATGAACCTTTACTGTAGCTTTGCATTGGACTTTGAACCGATCTGTGTAGGATAGGTGGGAGGCTATGAAACCGGAACGCTAGTTTCGGTGGAGCCGTCCTTGAAATACCACCCTGGTTTGTTTGAGGTTCTAACCTTGGTCCGTGATCCGGATCGGGGACAGTGCATGGTAGGCAGTTTGACTGGGGCGGTCTCCTCCCAAAGTGTAACGGAGGAGTACGAAGGTACGCTAGGTACGGTCGGAAATCGTGCTGATAGTGCAATGGCATAAGCGTGCTTAACTGCGAGACCGACAAGTCGAGCAGGTGCGAAAGCAGGTCATAGTGATCCGGTGGTTCTGTATGGAAGGGCCATCGCTCAACGGATAAAAGGTACTCTGGGGATAACAGGCTGATACCGCCCAAGAGTTCATATCGACGGCGGTGTTTGGCACCTCGATGTCGGCTCATCTCATCCTGGGGCTGTAGCCGGTCCCAAGGGTATGGCTGTTCGCCATTTAAAGAGGTACGTGAGCTGGGTTTAAAACGTCGTGAGACAGTTTGGTCCCTATCTGCCGTGGGCGTTGGATATTTGAAGGGGGCTGCTCCTAGTACGAGAGGACCGGAGTGGACGAACCTCTGGTGTACCGGTTGTCACGCCAGTGGCATCGCCGGGTAGCTATGTTCGGAAGAGATAACCGCTGAAAGCATCTAAGCGGGAAACTCGCCTTGAGATGAGATATCCCTGGAGCTTCGAGCTCCTTGAAGGGTCGTTCTAGACCAGGACGTTGATAGGTCAGGTGTGGAAGTGCAGTAATGCATTAAGCTAACTGATACTAATTGCCCGTAAGGCTTGATCCTATAACCAGTGTGTGTCGGCAGCCGTTAGTGCTTTAGCACTTATGGATGCCCCATCCCGCGCGAAGCGCGGGGTCTTGATGAGCGAAAGGCTCACACACGCCAAGGTTGAGATCATGTTGTGCCTAGTAACAAACACAACCCAAAGCAACACCAGTAATAACGAGAGACACTCTCGACTACTTCTTCCCCAGATTGGTTGTAGCGCCCTCAAGCGCTACAACACCCCCTCATGCCTGATGACCATAGCGAGTTGGTACCACCCCTTCCCATCCCGAACAGGACCGTGAAACGACTCCACGCCAATGATAGTGCGGATACCCGTGTGAAAGTAGGTAATCGTCAGGCTCCTTATGCGCTGCAAGCCACCGCAGCTAAACAAAAACCCCACCCCGCAAAGGTGGGGTTTTTGCGTTTCGGGCCACACCCTTCAGACCACTCGCGCCAGACACTCAATACTCCGGCTTTTGCATCCTTCAACACGCGATACAGCAACACATGAACTCGCATCGCAGCAGACTAGGACTAGAGCGGTGACTTCGGCGCATACACATTGCTATTTTCGACGGTTCAACAGGGGCATATTCTGCGTGAACCAAATCCAAGTCACCCACGCTGGCTCAGCGAAGGGAAAACAAAAAGCGCCCACTTCAACAAAGTGGACGTATTGGCGTTAGACGCGATTTCACTCATTCAACGCGCTGCGCGTGATCCCCTCACACAGCGAGAAATTTTTCTGCAAGCCGAACCCAATACGTTGATCCAACGGATAACAGCGCATCGTTAAAATCGTAGCTTGCATTGTGAAGCGTGCAAGGCCCTAATCCATGTCCGGCTTCACGATGCGACCCTTCGCCATTCCCCAGAAACGCATAGCAGCCTGGCTTTGCGAGCAACATGAAAGCAAAGTCCTCGGCGCCCATCGTCGGTTCGACGGTGGCGTTCACGTTTTCCTTTCCGACAACCTCCGCCATCACCGACGCCGCGAAGCGCGTCTGTTCAGCGTCGTTGATGGTGGGCGGATAGTTGCGATAAAAATCGATGGAAACTTCGCACTCGTAGGCTGCCGCAGTCGCCTGCGCAATCGTCCGCATCCGGCGCTCGATCAGATCGAGTGTCTCGACGGTAAAGGTTCGCACCGTGCCACCGAGCCAGGCGTCGTCGGGGACAACATTCGATGCGTCTCCAGCATGGATCTGCGTGATCGAAAGGACGGCAGTGTCGATAGGTTTCTTGCTGCGCGTGATAATTCCTTGCAACCCATTGGCGATCTGAACTGCCGTGAAAACCGGGTCGCGTCCGCTGTGCGGTAACGCTGCGTGTGACCCAACGCCCTTGATAATGATGCGAAATTCATTGCTCGACGCCATGATCGGACCCGGCGTGACGCCAAAGTGACCCGCAGGAATACCAGGCCAGTTGTGGATACCAAACACAGCATCGACGGGAAACTGTTCGAATAGCCCATCCTCGATCATCGCCTTGGCGCCGGCTCCGCCTTCCTCGGCCGGCTGAAAGATGAACACGATGGTGCCGTCGAACTTGCCGTGCTCGGCCAAATGTTTCGCCGCCCCCAGCAACATAGCGGTATGGCCATCGTGTCCGCACGCGTGCATGCGGCCTTCGTTTTGCGATCGATGACCGAAAGTGTTGATTTCGGCGATCGGCAATGCGTCCATGTCGGCACGCAGGCCCACGCATCGCTTACCCAAACCGCGTTTCAGCACACCGACGACGCCGGTTTTTCCCATGCCGCGATGGACTTCCAGGCCCCATCGTTCGAGGTTTTCGGCAACCAGCTTTGCCGTGCCGACCTCTTCATAACGCAACTCGGGATGCGCATGGATCGTTCGTCGCAGCGCTTTGATTTCCTCATGCGACGCTTCGATTTCTGGAATCAGATTCATGAAACTGGCCTCTGTCTGAAAAATTAACGTTGCGCGTGCTTACGTCCGCGTCGATTGCACCATTCTACGCCCGCGATTATTTATCGAAGCGCGAGACGGTCAGGTCGGCCAACCGTAATAAAATCGCCTTATCTGTCTGCTTTTTGCACATTCCCACCGGATACCCGCATGAATGCTCCCGTCGAATTCGCTCGTGCTGTCTGTCCACACGATTGTCCCGATACCTGTGCGATGCGCGTCACCGTGAAGGACGGCCGCGCCATCAAGGTGACTGGCGACCCGGATCATCCGCCCACACAAGGGGTGCTTTGCACGAAGGTGTCGCGTTATGCGGAACGAACTCATCATCCAGACCGGTTGCTGACGCCGATGCGTCGCGTCGGCGCGAAGGGAGAGGGCCGCTTCGAAGCGGTGAGCTGGGACGATGCGCTGACATTTGCCGCCGAACGCCTGAACGAAATCGCGAATCGCGCGCCCGAAGCCATCTTGCCGTACAGCTACGCCGGCACGATGGGCTTGGTGCAAGGCGAGAGCATCGCCGCGCGCTTCTTCAATGTGCTTGGCGCGTCGCGTCTGGACCGCACTATCTGTGCTGCAGCCGGCGCGGCGGGCCTACGCTACACGTACGGCGGAAGTCTCGGCATGCACACCGAGTATTTCGAGGAAAGCGAATTGATCCTGATCTGGGGATCGAATCCGATCGCGTCGAATCTGCACTTCTGGACGCGGGCGCAGGAAGCCAAGCGCCGCGGTGCGCGGTTGATTGCCATCGATCCGTACCGCTCGCTGACGGCTGAAAAATGCCATCAGCACATTGCGTTGAAACCGGGTACGGACGGCGCGCTGGCGCTCGGCATGATGAACGTGATGATCGGGGAAGGTCTGATCGACCAGGATTACATCAATGCTTATACGCTCGGCTTCGATCAACTCAAGGCCCGCGCCGAAGACTATCCGCCGGCGCGTGTTGCGCAAATATGCGGGATCGAAGAACAGGTAGTGATCGATCTCGCGCGAACTTTCGGATCGACGAAAAAAGCATCGATACGCCTCAACTACGGTATGCAGCGCGTGCGAGGCGGTGGCAATGCGGTTCGCGCGATCGCGTGTCTGCCTTCGCTCACAGGTGCATGGCGCGAGCGCTCGGGGGGCTTGCTGCTGTCGTCGTCGAGTTGGGCACCGGTGGATGTCAATGCGCTCGAACGGCCTGACTTGCTCCCGGGATGGCCATCGAAACTGCCGCGCACGGTGAACATGAATGCTATCGGCGACGCGTTGCTGCACGCCGGTGACGCCAGCTTCGGCCCGAAAGTCGAAGCGCTGATCGTCTACAACTCTAACCCGGTTGCAGTCGCCCCGGATTCCGCGAAGGTTGCAGCGGGGTTCGCGCGTGAGGATCTCTTCACGATCGTGCTCGAACACTTCCAGACCGATACCGCCGACTACGCCGACCTCATCCTGCCGGCGACCACGCAGCTGGAACACCTGGATGCCCACAAGTCGTACGGCCACACGCATGTGATGGCGAATCTGCCGGCCATTGCTCCGGTGGGTGAGTCACGCGCAAACACGGAGATATTCCGCGGCCTGGCCAAGGCGATGGGGTTGACGCATCCGGCGTTATTCGAAAGCGATGAAGAGCTGGCATCGAAGGCATTCCGCTGGGACGATCCAGCGTTGGCCGGCGTGACCTGGGACACGCTGAAGACAAAAGGTTGGGCACAACTGAAGCTGGCGGAGGCGCCGTTTGCCGAGGGCGGTTTCCACACGCCATCGGGGAAATGCGAGTTTTTCAGTGAGCGTTTGCAGCGCGCAGGACTGGAGCCGGTGCCCGATTACCTGCCGCCGTACGAGTCGGCCGAGTACGCGCCGGCACTCGCCGCGCGTTATCCGCTCGCGATGATCTCGCCGCCGGCGCGGAACTTCCTCAACAGCAGCTTCGTCAATGTGGAAAGCCTGCGATCGACCGAGGGTGAACCGCATCTCGACATGCATCCCGCCGACGCCCACGCTCGTGAGATCACCGAAGGCGAGCTGGTGCGCGTATTCAACGACCGTGGTTCGATGCAGGCACGCGTGCGGGTCACCGATCGCGCTCGTGAAGGTGTCGTGGTGGGGTTATCGGTATGGTGGAAGAAACTCGCGCCGGATGGCTGCAACGCCAACCAGGTGACCAGCCAGGCGCTGACCGATCTCGGTGGGTCGGCGACATTCTATGACTGTCTCGTGGAGGTCGAGGCGGCTTACTGAGTCGAGAACATGAGTTGAGAAAACGAGATGAGAAAAATCGGGTTGAAGCCAGCAGGCGTAAGGGGACGCGCCGGGCGGTGAGATTGGAAGCTGGCGTCTAACCCGGTTGTCGGAATGCGATCGAGCGGCTACGATGCGCTACGGACAATTTTCGCACGACCATTCTAAAATCATATAGAGGAGACGCCGTATGGAAAAAATTTGGCTGAAGTCCTATCCGGCAGGCGTGCCCGAGGAAATCGACGAGACTCGATACAACTCGCTTTCCGACCTGCTGGAAGAGAGTTTTCGGGAACATCGCAGCAAACACGCGTTTGTCTGCATGGGCAAGGCGATCACCTATGGTGAACTCGATACGCTGTCCGCCCGGCTAGCAGCGTGGTTGCAATCGCGTGGGCTGAAGACCGGTGCGCGTGTCGCGATCATGATGCCGAACGTGCTGCAGTACCCGGTTGCGATTGCGGCCATTCTGCGTGCGGGTTATGTCGTCGTGAACGTGAATCCGCTCTATACGCCGCGCGAACTTGAACACCAGTTGAGGGATTCCGGAGCCGAGGCAATTGTCGTCCTCGAGAACTTCGCGCATACCGTGCAGGCGGTTGTGAAGAACACAGCGATCAAGCACGTGGTGGTGGGGTCGATGGGCGACCTGATGGGCGTGAAAGGCGTGATCGTCAACTTCGTCGTGCGGCGTGTGAAGAAGCTGGTGCCTGCGTGGACGCTACCCGGCCATGTGAGTTTTAACGCAGCCCTTCGACAAGGTGCGCGCGAAACGCTCAAACCCGTCAAGCAAGGTCCCGACGACATCGCTTTTCTCCAGTACACCGGTGGTACGACAGGCGTAGCGAAGGGCGCGATGCTGTTGCATCGGAACCTGATCGCGAACGTCTTGCAGTCCGAAGTCTGGCTCGATCCCGGACGCAAGAACCGGCCGGACATCGATCAATTCGTGACCGTCGTGGCGCTGCCGCTTTATCACATCTTCGCGCTGACTGTTTGCGGTTTCCTGACCCTGCGTACGGGTGGCATGGGTATCCTGATTCCAAATCCGCGCGATATCCCGGGCACGATCAAGGAGCTGAAAGGCTTCCAGATCAACACGTTTCCGGCCGTGAACACCCTGTACAACGCGCTGCTGAACAATCCGGAATTCGCCAGGCTCGATTTTTCGAAGCTGATCGCGGCGAACGGTGGCGGCATGGCCGTGCAGGAAGCCGTGGCGAAACGATGGTTCGAGACGACGGGTTCGCCGATCATCGAAGGTTATGGGTTATCCGAAACATCGCCGTGCGTGACGTGCAATCCGGTGACCGCTACCGAATACACCGGCACGATCGGGTTGCCTTTCCCCTCCACCGAACTTGCCATCCGCGACGACGACAACAACGATATGCCGCTCGGCCAACCGGGCGAAATCTGCATTCGCGGTCCGCAGGTCATGGCGGGTTACTGGAACCGGCCCGATGAGACCGCGAAAGTGATGACCTCCGATGGCTTCTTCAAGTCGGGTGACGTCGGCATCATGGACGAACGTGGATACGTGAAGATCGTGGACCGCAAGAAGGACATGATCCTGGTGTCGGGCTTCAACGTGTACCCGAACGAGATCGAGGATGTGGTGGCGAAGCTGCCGGGCGTTTTCGAAGTGGCAGCCGTTGGCATGAAGGACGCGACCTCGGGCGAAGCGGTCAAACTGTTTGTCGTTCGCCGGGATCCGCATTTGACCGAAGCCGATGTGATGGCCTTCTGTAAGGAACGGTTGACGGGCTACAAGCGGCCGCGTGTGATCGAGTTCCGCACGGAGTTGCCGAAGAGCAATGTCGGCAAGATACTGCGCCGGGAGTTGCGCGACGGCAACGCCTGAACACGGTTCAGCCGCCAAAGACCAAAAATAAAAAGCAGGCCTCCGCATCGCAAGATGCGGAGGCCTTTTTTTCGTCGCATGCACGGAACCTGCCCGATCCAGTCCGGAATCGGCACGAAAAAAAGGCGCCCGGAGGCGCCTTTCAAGACAACTGTTTTTATTACAACTTATTAGAACTTGTGACGGATGCCGACAACAGCAGCAACCTGGTTCGACGTCGACGACGCCGACAGGCCGTTGATCTGCGCCGTAGCTGCGCCGCCGACCGAGTTCGTGCCCGATGCGTGTTGATAGATCGCATCGGCGTACAGGTCGGTACGCTTCGACAGGAAGTAGTCCGCGCCCAAGACACCTTGATGGATCTTTTCGTTGGCGATGCTATACGCCTTCGTGTAGTCGTACGCTGCGCCGAGCAGCAACGCCGGGGTCAACTGATACTTGAAGTTGACTTCGGCGTTGTGGAACTTGGCGTTGCCAGACGTCGCCGATCCAGTCGGTTGGCCGGTCACTGCGGTTTGGCCAAGATCCTTGAACTGCGTGTTGCTGTACGTTGCGCCGACAGTTGCTGCGCCGAACGTGTAAGCGCCGGCAGCGGAGATCACTTGCTGCGTCTTGGCCGATGCGAAGCCCGAATACACTTGCGAGGCGCCCATGTTCGTTGCCGTAGCCGACGACGACGCGGTGTTGCCAAAGAACGAGAAGTTCGGGTTCTTGACGTTCAAGTAACCTGCGCCCAATTGCAACGGACCTTGCGAATAGCCAACGCCGCCCGAGAAAATCTGGTTGCGGTTGAATTGACCAGCAACGCCGCCCAGGCTGTACAAGCCGCCGAACGTGATGCCGCTATAGTTCGCGCTCGCGTACTTGATCGAGTTGTTCACCCGATTCGAGTTGTTCAGGTTGTCCAGGTCGCCCGGGTGCGCAGCGTAGAACGACGCCCACTGGCTGCCCACTTCGAACGCGCCGGTGTAGTCCACCACGGAGTCGTATTGACGACCGAGGGTAACCGTACCGAACTGGCTCGACAGGCCAACGTAAGCTTGACGGCCGAATTCGTCACCGCCCTGACCCAGCTTGCCGGTGAACGCGTTGAAACCGTTTTCCAACACGAACAGCGCCTTCAGGCCACCGCCCAGATCTTCCGTGCCACGCAGGCCCCAACGATCGCCTTGCAGGTTGCCGGCGCTCGTTTCGTAGAGCTTATGGCCACCCGAGTTATTGTTGTAAGCGAAACCTGCATCGACAATACCGTACAGCGTCACACTGCTCTGAGCATGCGCGACACCTGCGAATGTACCCAGCGCAGCCAGTGCGAGAAGCGACTTTTTCATTGATGATCTCCAAAGTGTTGAAACTGTTTGGCAAGGTCACTGTTCTTAGCGCCAGTGTGTTGACGTCCCCGCCGGTACTTCAAAATTGAAGTTGAACGTAATGTAACAAAGAGGCTTTTAGTGACAAAGGAAAAGCGGCCCCTTCGTTTCCTTCGTGTGACGTTTACGCAACATGCGGTAAAATCGGGTTTTTCGGCTATTTGCGACCCGTATTTGCCCTAATTACACGTTTTGAAGAGTGGGTAATTTGTTAGTTGGACGATCGGTCTCCGCCCGGTGCAGGATCGCTCAGGAGATCGAAACAGGAGTTATTAAATGACACTCGATGAACTTATCTCTGAGTTCGATCGTGGACTGCGGTCGATGACCGGTGTATCCCGGATGTCACGCCCCATACCGGCGGCGCCTCCGGTTCAGGCAGATAGTGCCGAGTCGCCCGCCGACGCAGCGGATACAACGCTGAGCGCAGAAGAGAAGGCCCATTCGGCGGCGTTGATGCGCGTGAATCACGTAGGTGAAGTGTGCGCACAGGCGCTGTATCAGGCGCAAAAACTCGCGACCGGGTCGAGCGCTTTGAAGCGCGGCTTCGAGGACGCGGCGCGCGAGGAAGAAGACCATCTGGCGTGGACCATGCAGCGCTTGCGCGACCTGGACTCGCGGCCCAGTCTGCTGAACCCCTTGTGGTACACGGGTTCCCTCGCGCTGGGGTTTATTGCTGGAAGATTTGGCGACCGAGTCAGTCTCGGGTTCATGGCGGAAACCGAGCGTCAGGTAGAGAAGCATCTGGACAGCCACATGACCAGCCTGCCTGTGAACGACCACGCATCGCGCGCAATCGTCGAGCAAATGCGCATCGATGAAGCCGCGCATGCCGTTGCGGCCATCAACGCAGGCGGCGTCGAATTGCCGTTTCCGGTGCGGGCGCTGATGCGCGCGACATCGAAAGTCATGACCCGCACGGCGTACTATATTTAAGCAATCACGCATCTCGCCCCATTCGGCGGGATGCGCTTTCATCTCTCTCCCGTTTTCTGCGTTCCATCTGACCCGCAATTCCTCGTGTGGGCCTTCGCGGAACAAAACACCCTCTAGTCTTTGTCCGTCATTTCACGTACTACCTTCACATTCGCCACTACGTCATTCATTCATAACGATTTTCGAAATTTCACCCTACTTTAGCGGTCTGCGCTAAGTCATTGTTCTAAAAAACAAATTTAGTCAAAAAACGCCAGATCGTATTGACCGGCGAAATGCCTTCCTCTACAGTGGGAAATGGTGTGAGAAAGTGTATTTTTGTGTGATTCAGCGCGCACTTTCAGGCATATTCCAACAAAGTAGTGACGCGTCGCCAAGGCGCGAAGAGGAGAGGGCGAGTGTTCCAAGGGGCTTCGGCGCTATCGCTCGATGCGAAAGGACGGATGTCCGTCCCGTCTCGCTATCGGGAAGCGCTGCAAGGGCAGGCAGAAGGCCGGGTCACGCTCACAAAGAGCCCGGATGGATGCCTGTGGCTGTTTCCTCGCCCTGAGTGGGAAATCTTTCGCTCGAAAATCGCTGCACTCCCTATGGACGCAATCTGGGTTCGCCGGATTTATCTGGGCAACGCTATGGATGTTGAACTCGATAGCGCCGGACGGGTATTGGTATCGCCCGAATTGCGTGCGGCGGCATCGCTGACTAAAGAAGTGACGCTGCTCGGCATGGGCAACTACCTGGAAGTATGGGACGCGGTGACTTACACCGAGAAGGAAAAAGCGGCAATGGCGCAAGGCATGCCGGACGCGCTGAAGAATTTTACGTTTTGACGCGGCGCTAAAGAACATGAGCCCTGCGATGAAAAACGAATTGCAGCATCGCACGGTGCTGCTGGATGAGGCGGTAGATGCGCTGGTTACGCGTGTGGACGGTACTTATATAGATGGGACGTTCGGACGTGGCGGCCATAGCCGTCTGATCCTGACGAAGCTGGCAGAAGGCGCCCGGCTGATTGCCTTCGACAAAGACCCGTTGGCCATTGCTACAGCGGCACAGATTCAGGATTCAAGATTTTCCATAGTGCATGAGAGTTTCGCCTCGTTAGCCGATGCCGCTGCCGAGCGAGGAGTAGGGAAAGTGTCGGGCGTGTTGCTGGATCTGGGGGTGTCGTCGCCACAAGTGGACGATCCGGATCGCGGCTTCAGCTTCAGGGCCGATGGCCCGCTCGACATGCGGATGGACCCAAGCCGTGGCGAATCTGCCGCGGAATGGCTGGCGCGGGCAACGGTGCAGGAACTGACGGAGGTGATCAAAGATTATGGGGAAGAACGGTTTGCTTTTCAGATTGCAAAGGCGCTTGTTGCTCGCCGGGCAGAGTCCGATCGTCTTGGGCCTCTCGTCACCACGGGCGAGCTTGCCCAAATCGTGGGTCATGTCGTCAAAACCCGTGAGAAGGGTAAGGATCCGGCAACCCGCACCTTTCAGGCTATACGGATTCACATCAATCAAGAGCTTGCGGAGTTGCAAGTAGTTCTGGACGCAGCATTGGCGTTGTTGGAGCAAGGGGGGCGCCTCGTCGTGATCAGCTTTCATTCGCTCGAGGACCGGATCGTCAAACGTTTCATGCAGGCCCACGCAAGCGGGCCTGCGATCGATCGTCGCCTGCCGATTCGCGCCGCCGATCTGCCCAGTCCGCCGCTCAAGCTGATTGGCCGAGTATTCGCGTCTGACGCTGAAGTCGCGGCGAACCCGCGCGCGCGTTCCGCCGTCATGCGGATTGCCGAGCGCGTGACTGCTCAGACTACCGGGCAGATGGCGCCATGAATCGTCTCAACATCTTCCTGCTGATCATTGTGCTCGGTTGCGCGTTGTCGGCGGTGAGCGCCTCGAACAAGCAACGGCAGATTTTCATCAATGTGCAAAGGGCGCAGTCGGAAGAGCGTCAGTTGCAGCAGGATTTTTCGCAGCTTCAATATCAGCAGAGCGCGTTGTCGAAAACGTCGCGCATCGAGCAGTTGGCTACTACGTCCCTCAAGATGCAGCCCGTCACCACGGGCCGCACGCAATATCTGAACTATGACCCGGCTACGTCGAAGGCCACGGACGCACCGTTGCCTGCGCCCGTTCCGGCGTCGGCTCCTCCCGCACGCGGGGTGAAACGATGAAACCGTCGCCAAAGAAGAACAAGGGCGTCGCCTTCACGCCCAATCCCATCCTCTCGGTGCGCCTCCCAATGTGGCGCTCGAAGCTCGTCGTGTTCATGCTGTTCATGGCATTTGTCGCGCTCGCGGGGCGCGCGTTCTGGATCCAGGGTCCGGGCAACGCGTTCTTCAAGAAGCAGGGCGAAAGCCGCTATCAGCGCACGCTCGAAATGCCGGCCACGCGCGGCCAGATCAAGGACCGCAACGGCCTCGTGCTCGCGACCAGTTTGCCGGTGAAGGCGATCTGGGCGATCCCCGAAGCCGTGCCCGACGACCTCAGCGCAGACAAGCTCGGCGAACTCGCCACGCTGCTTGAAATGTCGCCGAAGGAATTGCGCGCAAAGCTGTCCATGGACAAGACGTTTGTCTATGTGAAGCGGCAGGTGTCCATCGAGGTTGCGCAGAAAGTCGCGGCTCTCGATATCCCCGGCATCTATTCACGTGGTGAATACAAGCGCTTCTATCCGGAAGGCGAGATCACGGCGCATCTGATCGGTTTTACTAATATTGAAGACAAGGGTCAGGAAGGCGTTGAACTCGGCGATCAGGGCGTTCTCGCCGGCACGCCGGGCATGCGTCGCGTGATCAAGGACCGGATGGGGCACGTCGTCGAGGACGTGGACGAGCAAGTCGTGCCGCATAACGGCGACGACGTGGAGTTGTCGATCGACAGCAAGATCCAGTACATCGCGTACACGAACCTGAAAGCCGCCGTGGAGAAGTTCAAGGCGAAAGCGGGCGCGGCGATCGTGATCGACGTGAAGACCGGCGAAGTGCTCGCGCTCGTCAATTATCCGACCTACAACCCGAACGACCGCTCACGCATGACCGGCGAGCAGTTGCGCAACCGGATCATGACGGACACGTTCGAGCCGGGCTCGATCATGAAGCCGTTCACCGTTTCGCTTGCGCTCGATCTGCATCGCGTCACACCGAATACGCTGGTGGATACCGGCGGCGGTTCGTTCGTGCTCGACGGCGCGCGCATCACTGACGACTCGGCGTTCGGCGTCCTGACTGTGGGTGGCGTGATCCAGAAGTCGAGCAACATCGGTGCGACCAAGATCGCGATGCAGTTGAAGCCGGAAGAGATGTGGAACATGTATACGAGCATCGGGCTCGGGCAGGCGCCGAAGGTGGGTTTCCCGGGCGCGGTGTCGGGTCGGCTGCGTCCGTGGAAGAGCTGGCGCCGGATCGAACAGGCGACCATGTCGTATGGCTATGGCCTGTCGGCGTCGCTGTTCCAGTTGGCGCGCGCTTACACGGCTATCGCGCATGACGGGCAGGTGTTGCCGGTCTCCATTTTCCGCACGCCGGGCGATGCGCCCGTGACGGGTCCGCAGGTATTTGCGCCGACCACTGCGCGGGAAGTGCGCGCCATGCTGGAAACGGTGACGGCGAAGGGCGGCACGTCGCCGGATGCGGCTGTGCCGGGGTATCGCGTGGGCGGCAAGTCAGGGACGGCGTACAAGCACGCGGGACGCGGCTACGATAAATCGCGGTATCGCGCATCGTTTGTCGGCATGGGACCCATGCCGGATCCGCGCATCGTGGTGGCGGTTTCGGTCGATGAACCGACGGCCGGCAGCCACTTCGGCGGCCAGGTGTCGGGTCCGGTGTTTTCGGCAATCGCCGGCGATACCCTGCGTTCGCTGAATATTCCGCCGGACATGGCGGTGAAGCAGATGGTGGTGTCCGATGACCCCGCGTCAAGCACGCCCGCCACTGACATCAAGAAGCCGAACGCGACGAATGCGAATGCGAATGCGAATGCGAATACGAACACGAGCACGAATCCGCCGAAGAAGCTGAAGGTATCGACGAATCCGAAGAATCACCCGGGAGTCGTTCGATGAGCGGTTTGGATTTGGTCAAGCAGCAGGCACAGATCGCGAAAGCGGTTGAGTGGTTGCGTGCGCACGCGGACGCCAGTGCGCAATTGCACGCCGATTCGCGCTCGCTGAAACTCGGCGACGTGTTTTTTGCCTACGCCGTGGATGGCGCGGACAGTCGTCCCTTTATCGACGCTGCGCTCAAAAACGGCGCCGCTGCCGTGCTGTATCAGCCGGAGAATTTCACCGGCAAGCCGGACGCGTCGCGTGCGTTGGCGGTCAAGGGGCTGAATGAACTGGCCGGGCCGATCGCGTCGGCGTGGTATGGCGAGCCCACCGACTCCATGTTGGTCGCGGGCGTAACCGGCACGAACGGAAAGACGTCGTGCAGCCATTGGCTGGCAACGGCGCTGTCGGCGCTAGGCACGCCGTGCGCGGTGGTCGGCACGCTCGGCAGCGGCATGCCGGGCAAGCTTGTGTATTCGGGTTTTACGACGCCGGACGCGCCGCAGCTGCAACGCACGTTTGCCCAATTCAAGACCGACGGCGCGAAGGCCGTGGCGATGGAAGTTTCGTCGCATGCGCTGCATCAGGGGCGCGTGAACGGCACGAAGTTCGATATCGCCATCTTCACGAATCTCACGCAGGATCATCTGGACTATCACGGCACGTTTGCCGCGTACGAAGGCGCGAAGGCGAAGCTGTTCGCCTGGCCGGCTTTGAAAGCCGCTGTCATCAATCGCGATGATCCGGCTGGTCAGCGTCTGATTGCATCGTGTCACGGCAGGACGCGAACGATTGCGTACGGCATTGCTGAAAACGCTGCCGGCGCTGAAGTCAAAGCCGACGCGTCGCTGCTCGCCAGCCGTGTCCGGGCAACCGCGACCGGCACCGCGTTCCACCTGAGTTCCGACTGGGGCGACGCCGACGTGGAAGTCTCGACGCTCGGCGAATTCAACGTGAGCAATCTGCTCGGCGTGCTGGGCGCGTTGCTGGCGGCGCAGGTTCCGCTCGACGCAGCGCTCGCACAGATCGCGAAGCTCGAACCGGTGAATGGACGGATGCAACGCCTTGGCGGCCGTTTGCAGAACGATGAGCCGCTGGTGGTGATCGATTTCGCGCATACACCGGACGCGCTCGAAAAAACGCTGGAAGCGCTGCGGCCGATCGCCAAAACGCGTGGTGGCCAGTTGATCTGCATGTTCGGGTGCGGGGGCGATCGCGATGCGAGCAAGCGTCCGCTGATGGGTGCTATCGCGGAGAAGAATGCGGATCACGTCGTGATCACGAGCGACAACCCGCGAGGTGAAGATCCGCTGGCGATCATCGATCAGGTTGCAGCAGGCTTTCAGGACGCATCGAAAGCGCGCCGCATAGAAGACCGCGCGAGCGCGATCCTCCAGGCGATTCGCACCGCGGCTCGCGAGGACGTGGTCGTGCTGGCCGGCAAGGGCCACGAAGCCACACAGGAAATCATGGGAAAAAAGCGCGCTTTCTCCGATCAGGATCACGCACGTCTGGCGCTCGCCGCTCGCGCCACGCAAGCACGCGGAGGTGGCGAATGACGCTGTTCACACTGCGCGACGCCGCGCTGCAGATTCCGGGCGCGATAGTTATAGGCGATGAAAACGTCGCGTTCGACCGTGTATCGACGGATAGCCGCACGGCGGGTCCGGGCGATCTGTTCATCGCGATCAAGGGCGATCGTTTCGATGCCCACAATTTCCTGCCGCAAGTGGCGCAGCGGGGCATCGCGGCGGTGCTGGTCACGCGCACGCCGGATGATTTCGCTGTGCCCGCGATGAAGGTGAAGGACACGCGCGTGGCGCTTGGCGCGTTGGCTCACGGCTGGCGTAAGCGCTTCACGATTCCGCTGATCGCGGTTACCGGCAGTAACGGCAAGACCACGGTCAAGGAAATGATCGCGTCGATCCTCGCGGCGGCTGTGGGCGAAAACGCGCGCCTCGCGACGGCAGGCAATTTCAACAATGACATCGGCTTGCCGTTGACGTTGTTTCGCCTGAACGAAACGCACAAGCTGGCGGTCATCGAACTCGGGATGAATCATCCGGGCGAAACCGAAGCGCTCGGGAAGATCGCCGCGCCGACTGTTGCTGTTGTTAACAACGCGCAGCGCGAGCATCAGGAATTCATGGCGACGGTGGAAGCGGTCGCGCTGGAACATGCGTCGGTGATTCACGCGCTGGGCACGAACGGCACGGCCGTTTTCCCCGCCGACGACAAATACGCCAGCATCTGGCGCGTCGCCGCGACAGGCAATCCGATCCTGGATTTCGCGCTGCATACGGACGCGTCGCAAACGCAAGCGGCAGTGACCGGCAAGCTTGTTGGCGCCACGCTCGAGATCAACACGCCGAATGGCTCGCTTGAAGTTGCATTGCAAGTGCTGGGCGAACACAACGCGCGCAACGCTTTGGCGGCGACGGCTGCGGCTCTTGCCTCAAACGTCTCACTCGATGCCGTCAAGCGCGGGCTCGAAGCTTTCGAACCGGTCAAGGGCCGCCTGCAAGTGAAGCGCGCGGTGCTCAAACCGATCGAAGGCGCGACTGTTATCGACGATACGTACAACTCGAATCCCGACTCCATGCGCGCGGCCATCGATGTGCTCGCGTCGCAACCGTCACCGCGCGTGCTGGTGATGGGCGACATGGGCGAAGTCGGCGACCAGGGTCCGGCGTTTCATCGCGAAGTGGGAGCGTATGCGGCGCAGCGCGGTATCGACGTGCTGTACGCACTTGGCGACGCCAGCATCGATTCAAGCAAGGTGTTCGGACCAGCAGGACAACATTTCACCGATATCACCTCACTCATTGCAGCACTCACCGGCGCCGGCTTCGGACCCGACGCCACGTTTCTCGTGAAAGGCTCGCGCTTCATGCAGATGGAACGCGTGGTGGACGCCGTGACGAGTCCACACCAACCCGCAGCCGGCGCTATGCCTGCTGCGCACTGAAGAAGAAGGACCAGCATGCTACTCGCACTCGCGCAATGGCTTCAGAATGACGCCAGTTTTCTGCGCGTGTTTACCTACCTCACGTTCCGCGCAGTCGGCGCGACGATCACGGCGTTGTTCGTCGGCCTCGTTTGCGGTCCGTGGGTGATTCGCAAATTGACCTCGTTGAAGGTCGGTCAGGCCGTGCGTACGAACGGCCCGCAAACACATTTGGTGAAGTCCGGCACGCCGACCATGGGTGGCGTGTTGATTCTGTTGGGCATCGCATTTTCCACGTTGCTGTGGGCCGATCTGACGAATCGCTTCGTGTGGATCGTGATGCTCGTCACGTTCGGCTACGGCGTGATCGGCTGGGTCGATGATTACCGCAAAGTCGTGCATAAAGACCCGCGCGGAATGTCGTCGCGGGAAAAGTATTTCTGGCAATCGGTGATTGGTTTGTTCGCCGCCGTGTATCTCGCGTTCAGCGTGTCCGAGGCGAACAACGCACGCGTGTTCGACCTCTTCATGGCGTGGGTGCGCAGCGGTTTGTCGATGGGCTTGCCCGCGCGCGCCGACCTGATGCTGCCATTTCTCAAATCGATCAGCTATCCGCTCGGCACGTGGGGCTTCATCGCGATGACGTACCTGGTGATCGTCGGTTCGAGCAACGCGGTGAATCTCACCGATGGCCTCGACGGTCTCGTCATCATGCCGGTCGTGCTGGTGGGCGCATCGCTGGGCGCCTTTGCTTATGTGATGGGCAGCTCGGTGTACTCGAAGTACTTGTTGTTCCCGCACATTCCAGGGGCCGGCGAACTATTGATCTTTTGTTCCGCAATGGGAGGCGCGGGGCTTGCGTTTCTCTGGTACAACACGCACCCCGCGCAAGTCTTCATGGGCGATGTCGGCGCGCTCGCGCTCGGCGGTGCGCTCGGGACCATCGCCGTGATCGTGCGGCAGGAAGTCGTGCTGTTCATCATGGGCGGCGTGTTCGTCGCGGAAACGCTCTCCGTGATGATGCAGGTGACCTACTTCAAGTACACGAAAAAACGCTTCGGCGAAGGGCGGCGCATCTTCAAGATGGCGCCGCTGCATCACCATTTTGAGTTGTCGGGATGGAAGGAAACGCAGGTTGTCGTGCGCTTCTGGATCATCACGCTGATGTTGTGTCTGTTCGGTTTGTCGACGCTTAAGTTGCGTTAATAAGCTGCGTTAATAAGTGACGCAAATTCGTACGTTGGTTTTTAGTTGTTCAGGGAAAAGGTAAAGCGATGTTTGGCGAGAAGTTCTTCGATCGGCCGAGTCCGATGGTGCTTGTGCTGGGGCTCGGTGAATCCGGCCTCGCGATGACGCGTTGGTGCGCGCGTCACGGGTGCCGTCTGCGCGTGGCCGATACCCGCGCCACGCCGCCGAACCTGTCGGAACTCGCGGTCCACGGCATCGATGCGGATTTCGTCGGCGGTGAATTCACGCCAGCGTTGCTCGATGGCGGTATCGAAATAGTTGCAATCAGCCCGGGACTGTCGCCTCTGGCTGACGATGTGAGGCCGCTCCTCGACGCCGCGCGGGAACGCGGCGTCCCTGTGTGGGGCGAGCTGGAATGGTTCGCGCAAGCGTTGAAGTCGCTTGGCGCGAACGGTTATACGCCGAAGGTGATCGCCATTACGGGCACCAACGGCAAGACCACGACGACCGCGCTGACCGGGTTGTTGTGTGAACGTGCCGGCAAGACCGTGGCGGTGGCGGGAAACATCAGCCCGGCGATGCTGGACAAGTTAAGTGAAGCAATCGACAACACCGCGCTGCCCGATGTCTGGGTGCTCGAGTTGTCGAGTTTTCAGCTTGAGACGGCACACTCGTTCGAGCCGGACGCTGCTGCTGTGCTGAACATTACACAGGATCATCTGGACTGGCATGGCGGCCTCGACGCTTACGCTGCAGCGAAGGGCCGCATCTTTGGTGACAAGACGGTGCGCGTGCTCAATCGTGATGACGCGCGGACCATGGCGCTGGGATCGGGAAATCCCGCGTCGGTGGTCACGTTCGGCCTGAACGAACCGAAGCGTCTCGGTGATTACGGTCTGCTGCGCGAGAACGGTATCGCGTGGCTCGTGCAAGGCAACGATCGCGATCTCAGCGATGAACCCGCGCCCACGCGTCGGCGCAAGAGCGATGTCGCGGCCGAGCCGAATGTGTATTCCAAGCGCCTGATGCCCGTCGATGCACTGCGCGTTCGCGGCCTTCATAACGCAGCGAATGCGCTGGCGGGTTTGGCGCTTGCACGGGCGATCGATTTGCCGCTCGCATCGCTGCTGCATGGCTTGCGTGAATACCAGGGCGAGCCGCATCGCGTGGAAGTGATCGCGCAAATAGACGGCATTGATTTCGTCGATGACAGCAAAGGCACGAACGTCGGCGCGACCGTCGCGGCGCTCGACGGTCTGGCGCAAAAGACGCTGCTGATCGCCGGCGGCGACGGCAAGGGACAGGATTTTTCACCGCTTTCGGCGCCGGTCGCACGTTGGTGCCGCGCGGTGATGCTGATTGGCCGCGATGCCCCGCGCATTCGTGAGGCGCTGGCGGACACGGACGTGCCGCTGCACGACCACGCGACGCTCGAAGCCGCAACGCAAGCGGCGGCACAACTGGCTGAACCGGGCGACGCGGTGCTGCTCTCGCCCGCCTGCGCCAGTTTCGACATGTTCAAGAACTACGCACATCGCGCGGACGTATTCCGACAAGCGGTGGCTGATATTGCGGCAGAACGGGGGGTGATGTTATGAGCTGGTCCGAACGTTTTGGCTCGAAACTGACCGGTCAACGCAACGCTGTTGCGAACGACAGCGCGACGCTCGGCGGCCGTACCTCGCGTACCGACCGCACGGGCGGCGTGGGCGGGCTTGGCGGTATTGGTGCGCGCGTGGCTGAGCGGGCAAGCGGAATTTCGAGCGCGGTCAATGGCGTGACGCCCATCCGCTCGCGCATGCTTGACTATGACTATTCGCTGCTGTGGGTGACGATCGCGTTGCTCGGACTCGGTATCGTGATGGTGTATTCAGCGTCCATCGCCATGCCGGATTCGCCGAAATACGCTCAGTACCGCGACTACTTCTTCCTGGTGCGCCATCTTGTATCGATAGCGACCGCCGTCGTGGCGTCGATCATCGCGTTCAAGATTCCGGTGTCCACGTGGGACAAGTACGCAGCGAAGTTCTTCCTGGTCGCGCTGTTCATGCTGGTGATCGTGCTGATTCCGCACATCGGCAAGGGCGTGAACGGGGCGCGTCGATGGATTCCGCTCGGAATCACGAACATGCAGCCGTCGGAGATCATGAAGCTCGCCGTGACCATCTACGCGGCCAACTACACGGTGCGCAAGCAAGAGTTCATGAACAGCATCGGCCGCGGCTTTTTGCCGATGGCCGTCGCGGTCGGCTTCGTCGGCGCGTTGCTGCTGCTCGAGCCGGACATGGGCGCGTTCATGGTGATCGCGGTCGTCGCCATGGGTGTGCTGTTCCTCGGCGGCGTGAACGCCAAGCTGTTCGGCGGCCTGGTGGCAACGGCCGTTGGCACGTTTGCATTGCTCGTGTGGGCATCGCCGTGGCGGCGTGAACGGATCTTCGCTTACCTCGATCCGTGGGACGACCGCTATGCGCAAGGCAAGGCGTACCAGTTGACGCACTCGCTGATCGCGTTCGGCCGTGGCGAATGGTTTGGCGTTGGGTTGGGCGGCAGTGTCGAAAAGCTCAACTACCTGCCGGAAGCGCACACCGACTTCATCCTCGCGGTGATCGGCGAGGAACTTGGGTTTGTCGGCGTGTTGATCGTGATCCTGCTGTTCTACTGGATCGTGCGGCGCGCGTTCGAAATCGGCCGTCAGGCGCTCGCGCTTGACCGTACGTTTGCCGGTTTGATGGCGAAGGGTATCGGCCTGTGGTTCGGTGCGCAGACGTTCATCAACATGGGCGTGAATCTCGGCTTGCTGCCGACCAAAGGCTTGACGTTGCCGCTGGTGAGCTACGGCGGATCGGGCATCTTGCTGAACTGCGTCGCGATCGCGGTGCTGATGCGCGTGGATTACGAAAACCGGGTGCTGATGCGCGGAGGAAAGGTATGACGGTTTCGACGTCATCTCGCGCAGGCACGCTGATGGTGATGGCCGGCGGCACCGGGGGACACGTGTTCCCGGGGCTCGCGGTCGCTCACTGGATGCAGGCGCGCGGCTGGCGTGTGGTGTGGCTCGGCAACGCGTCGGGCATGGAAGCGACGCTCGTGCCGAAGCACGGCATCGCGATGGAATACGTGCGCTTTGGCGGTGTGCGCGGCAAGGGCATCAAGACGAAGCTGATGCTGCCGGTGAACCTGCTGCGTGCGTGTTCGCAAAGCCTGCGCGCGCTGCGCACTGTGAAGCCGGACGTAGTGCTCGGCATGGGCGGATACATCACGTTTCCGGCTGGCTTGATGTCGAAGCTGAGCGGTACGCCGCTCGTGCTGCATGAACAAAATTCAATCGCGGGACTGGCGAACAAGGTGCTCGCGCACGTGGCCAAACGCGTGCTGGTCGCGTTCCCGAATGCGCTGCCGAATGCTGAATGGACCGGAAATCCGATTCGTGCGGAACTTGCAGAGGCTTTGCCACCCAAAGAACGCTACGCCGCTCGCAATGATGCTGACGCGCGTCTCAACGTTCTGGTCGTCGGGGGCAGTCTGGGTGCAGCCGCTTTGAATGAAACCGTACCGAAAGCGCTCGCGTTGCTCGACCCGGCACTGCGTCCGCGCGTCGTGCACCAGGCGGGCGCGAAGCATATCGATGCGTTGAAAGCGAACTACGCGGCAGCGGGTTTATCGGCGGATGGCGACGTTCAGCTAGTGCCGTTCATCGACGATATGGCGAGCGCCTACGCCGCAGCGGATCTCGTGATCTGCCGCTCGGGGGCGATGACCGTGTCCGAGATCGCAGCCGTTGGGGTGGCCGCGTTGTTCGTGCCGTTCCCTTTCGCCGTCGATGACCACCAGACCACCAACGCCGCGTTCCTCGCTAATGCGGGCGCGGCCCATTTGATACAACAGCGCGATTTGTCGGCGGAAAAGCTCGCCGGCTGGTTGCGCGAACAGACTCGCGAGACGCTCGCCTCGATGGCCGTGAAAGCTCGCGCCTTGGCGAAACCCGACGCAGCTGAACGCGTCGGCCGAGTCTGCGCCGATGTAGCCGGCTTGAGCGCGCTGATACAAGCGCCGAAGGAAATCCAGCCATGAAACATATCGTCAAACACATTCACTTTGTCGGCATCGGCGGCGCGGGGATGAGCGGCATTGCAGAGGTGTTGCTCAACTTGGGCTATCAGGTCAGCGGCTCGGATCTGACGAGCAACGGCGTGACCGATCGGCTCACCACGCTGGGTGCGCGCGTGGCGATCGGGCATCGTGAAGAGAATATCGACGGCGCGAACGCCGTGGTCGTGTCGACCGCCGTGCGCTCCGATAACCCCGAAGTGCTGGCCGCGCGTCATCGCCGGATTCCGATCGTGCCGCGTGCCGTGATGCTCGCGGAACTGATGCGCCTGAAGCAGGGCATCGCGATTGCCGGCACGCATGGCAAGACCACGACTACGTCGCTGGTGGCGAGCGTGCTGGCCGCGGGCGGGCTCGATCCGACGTTCGTAATCGGCGGGCGCCTGATCAGCGCGGGCGCGAATGCGCGGCTGGGAACGGGCGATTTCATCGTGGCTGAAGCCGATGAATCCGATGCGTCGTTCCTGAATCTTTTCCCGGTGATCGAAGTCATCACGAACATCGATGCAGATCACATGGACACCTACGGCCACGACTTCGCGCGGCTGAAGCAGGCGTTTATCGAATTCACGCATCGGCTGCCGTTCTATGGCATCGCGGTGCTGTGTGTGGATGATCCAAACGTGCGTGAAATCCTGCCGTTCGTGTCGAAGCCGATCATCCGATACGGCCTCGGCGCCGAAGCCCAAGTGCGCGCGGTGAATGTGGAAGCGCGCGACGGCAAGATGCATTTCACAACGTTGCGTGAAGACGCGACGCCGTTGGACATCGTGTTGAATCTGCCGGGCACGCACAACGTGCAGAACGCTTTGGCGGCTATTGCAATTGCGACTGAACTTGAAGTCGCAGATGCCGATATCCAGAGGGCGCTACAAGAATTCACCGGCGTGGGCCGGCGTTTTCAGCGTTACGGCGAAGTGAACGTGAGGGCGTCCGAAGGCGGCGCGTACACGCTGATCGATGACTACGGTCATCACCCGGTCGAGATGGCCGCGACGGTCGCGGCGGCGCGTGGCGCATTTCCTGGTCGTCGTCTTGTGCTTGCGTTCCAGCCGCATCGATACACGCGCACGCGCGATTGCTTCGAAGACTTCGTGCGGGTGCTGTCCACGGTCGATGCCCTCGTGCTTACCGAGGTCTACGCGGCAGGCGAAGCGCCGATCGTCGCCGCCGATGGCCGCGCGCTCGCTCGCGCGATTCGCGTGGCGGGGAAAGTGGAGCCGGTGTTTGTCGAAACGGTGGATGAGATGCCGGACGCGATTGCCACGCTGGCACGCAATGGCGACGTAGTGATCACGATGGGCGCCGGTTCTATCGGCGGTGTATGCGCTCGGCTGACGGCGCAACTTCAGGATTCGAAGGTTTCAAGATGACGAGCAATGTAATCGACCCTAAGGTGTTCGGCAAAGTGGCCGTGCTGCTTGGCGGGGAAACCGCCGAGCGCGAGGTATCGCTGAATTCGGGACGTCTCGTGCTGCAGGGATTACGCGATGCGGGCATCGATGCGCATCCGTTCGATCCGGCGGAACGGCCGCTGGCCGAGTTGAAGTCCGAAGGCTTTGCGCGCGTGTTTATCGCGTTGCATGGCGGGTATGGCGAGAACGGCCAGTTGCAGGGCGCGCTCGATTTCTACGGCATCAAGTACACGGGCAGCGGTGTGCTGGGCTCAGCACTCGGCCTCGATAAATTCCGCACGAAGCTCGTGTGGCAGCAAACCGGTGTGCCCACGCCGCCGTTCGAAGTCGTGATGCGTGGCGATGACTACGAAGCTGCGGCGCTGAAGATTGTTCCGAAGCTCGGGTTGCCGCTGTTCGTGAAGCCGGCGAGCGAAGGATCGAGCGTCGCGGTGATCAAGGTGAAGAGCGCGGAAATGCTGGTGCCGGCGCTGATCGAAGCGGCGAAGTTCGACAAGATCGTGCTGGTCGAAAAAAGCATCGAAGGCGGCGGCGAATACACGTGCTGTATCGCGGGCGACCTCGACTTGCCGATCATCAAGATCGTGCCGGCTGGCGAGTTCTACGACTACAACGCGAAGTACATCGCCGACGACACGCAGTACCCGATTCCCTGCGGCCTCTCGCCCGCCGACGAAACGCGCATGAAGCAGCTTTCGCGCCGCGCGTTCGACGTGCTCGGCTGCACCGACTGGGGCCGTGCCGATTTCATGATGGACGGCGACGGCAATCCGTACTTCCTGGAAGTGAATACTGCGCCGGGCATGACGGATCACTCGCTGCCGCCGAAAGCGGCGCGTGCGGTCGGCATCAGCTACAAGGATCTGGTGGTGAAAGTGTTGTCGAAGACGCTGCAGGATTGAGACGTAGAAAACATGTGGAATAACGCTCGCCAATTGAACCTCACGGCCAACGCACTGCACGTATTGCTCGTGTTCGTGCTGCTTGGGGCCGCCGGTTACTGGGCGATCCAGCGGCCGGAGTTCCGCTTGCGCGAGATCCAGATTGACGGCGACACGTTGCACATCAATTCGCCGACCGTGCGCGCAAGCGTGGTGGGTCATTTGAAGGGCAACTACTTCACTGTCGATCTCGATGCAGCGCGCACCGCGTTCGAACAAATGCCGTGGGTGCGCCACGCGAGCGTGCGGCGCGTATGGCCGAATGCGCTGGCGGTGACGCTGGAAGAATTCAAGCCGCTTGGCACGTGGGGCACGGATCAACTGGTGAGCGTTGACGGCGATTTGTTCACGGCGAACCAGGGCGAGCTCGATGACGACCTGCCCGCGTTCGAAGGCCCGGACGGATCGGCGAAAGAAGTGGTGGCGCGCTATCACGATTTCACGAAGTGGTTTGCACCGCTCGATGCTCATCCGGAAGAAGTCATCTTGTCGCCGCGATATGCGTGGACAGTAAAGCTTTCGAACGGGACGCAGATCGAATTGGGGCGCGAGCGCAATCAGGACACGTTGTTTGATCGCAGCCGACGGTTCGTGGCGGCGTGGCCGGCGATGACGGGGCGGTGGGGAAATGACATCGAATACGCGGATTTGCGATATCCAAACGGCTTTGCGATCAAGGCCGCGAACATGCGCTTTATCAGCGACACCGACAAAGCAAAGAAGTAAGCAGACATCACAGGCAATGAGCACCCTATGAGCAAAGACTATAAAGACTTGCTGGTCGCCCTCGACATCGGGACGTCGAAGGTGGTGGCGATCGTCGCCGAATTGAAAGGCGAAGGCCACTACGAGGTGATCGGGCTCGGGCAGAGCGACTCGAAGGGATTGAAGAAGGGCGTGGTGGTGAATATTGAGGCCACGGTCCAGTCGATCCAGCGCGCGCTCGAAGAAGCCGAACTGATGGCCGATTGCAAGATCACGAACGTGTTCACCGGCATCGCCGGCAGTCACATTCGAAGCTTCAATTCGAGCGGCATGGTCGCCATCAAGGACAAGGAGGTCACGCAGACCGATGTGGCGCGCGTGATCGAAACGGCCAAGGCGATCAACATCCCGACCGATCAGCAGGTGCTGCATATCCTGACGCAGGAATTCATCATCGATGGGCAGGAGGACGTGCGCGAGCCGATCGGCATGAGCGGTATCCGGCTCGAAGTGAAGGTGCACATCGTGACGGGTGCGGTGAGCGCGGCGCAGAACATCGTGAAGTGCGTGCGTCGATGCGGGCTCGAAGTGAACGATCTGATTCTCCAGCCGCTGGCTTCGTCGCTGGCGGTGCTGACGGAAGACGAAAAGGAACTCGGCGTGGTGCTGGTCGATATCGGCGGCGGCACGACGGACATCGCGATCTTCAGCGAAGGCGCGATCCGTCACACGGCGGTGATTCCTATCGCCGGGGATCAGATCACGAGCGACGTGGCCATGGCCTTGCGCACGCCGACGCCCGACGCCGAAGACATCAAGGTGAGCTACGGGATCGCGAAGCAGGCGCTGGCGGACCCGGATGAAATGATCGAAGTGCCGGGACTCGGCGAGCGCGGTCCGCGCACGTTGTCGCGGCAGGCGCTGGCGGCTGTTGTCGAGCCGCGCGTCGAAGAGTTGTTCTCGCTCGTGCAGCAAGTGGTGCGGGAGTCGGGCTACGAAGAATTGTTGAGCAGCGGCGTGGTGCTGACCGGCGGCGCATCGATGATGCCCGGCATGGTCGAACTCGGCGAAGACATCTTCCTGAAGCCGGTGCGCATTGGCGTGCCCGAATACGCAGGCGGTCTCGCCGATGTCGTTCGCAATCCGCGTTATTCCACAGCAATGGGTTTGCTCGTCGAAGGCCGTTCACAACGCATGCGCGGCCGCAAGGTTGCTGTGCAGTCCGGATCGATGGGACAGGTTTTGGGACGCATGAAAGATTGGTTCCTGGGAAATTTCTGAACACACAGAATTCGCGCTGGTGCCGGCGGCTGGCGCGCGACAAGAGGTTGCCCGATCTCTTGCCGAATAACGCCGATTTTCATTCTTGACGGAGGCAATATGGATTTCGAAATGCTGGAAACGGAAACCAACGGAACGATCATCAAGGTCGTTGGTGTTGGTGGTGCAGGCGGCAACGCAGTGCAGCACATGATTAACCGTGGGGTCCAGGGCGTGGACTTCATCGTGATGAACACGGATGCGCAGGCGCTCGCGCGTTCGCGTGCTACTCAAGTAATCCAGTTGGGCAACACGGGTCTGGGCGCTGGTGCGAAGCCGGACATGGGCAAGGCCGCAGCGGAAGATGCGCGTGAGCGTATTGCCGATGCATTGCGCGGCGCGCACATGGTGTTCATCACTGCAGGCATGGGTGGCGGCACGGGTACGGGCGCAGCGCCGGTGGTAGCTCAGATCGCGAAGGAAATGGGTATCTTGACGGTGGGCGTAGTCAGCAAGCCGTTCGAGTTTGAAGGCGGCCGCCGCATGCGCGTGGCTGAAGCGGGATCGCAGCAACTGGAGGATCACGTCGACTCGCTGATCGTCGTTCTGAACGACAAGCTGTTCGAGGTGATGGGCGATGACGCTGAAATGGACAAGTGCTTCCAGTGCGCTGATGACGTATTGAACAACGCTGTTGCCGGCATCGCGGAAATCATCAACGTCGACGGGCTGGTCAACGTCGACTTCGAAGACGTGAAGACGGTGATGGGCGAGCAGGGCAAGGCAATGATGGGCACGGCGACGGTCGCCGGTGTCGATCGTGCGCGTCTGGCTGCTGAACAAGCTGTGGCAAGCCCGCTGCTGGAAGGCGTGGATCTGTCGGGTGCGCGTGGCGTGCTGGTGAACATTACGTCGAGCCGTTCGCTGCGTTTGTCGGAAACGCGCGAAGTGATGAACACGATCAAGTCGTATGCAGCGGAAGACGCGACCGTGATCTTCGGTGCGGTGTATGACGACGCGATGGGCGACGCATTGCGCGTGACGGTAGTGGCAACGGGCCTCGGCCGTGCAGCGAAGAAGCAACAAGCTGCACCGATGACCCTGCTGCGTACCGGCACGGACAACGCACCGATCGCGCACGCGCAGCATAGTTACGCTCCGCAGCAATCGAGCGGCACGGATTACGCTCATCTGGACGCTCCGGCTGTGTGGCGTCAGACGCGTGAAACGGCGGCTTCGCACGTGCAGGCGTTGCAGGAAAAGGGCGTGGATACGTACGACATTCCGGCGTTCTTGCGTAAGCAGGCAGACTGATGATTTTTGCCGGGGCGGCTGGTTCTATTTAAGCGCCCGTTGGCAAAAGTCTCAGGCGAAGGATGTTCTGCCTCAATCTCGGGCCGCGTCTCCTGGACGCTGGACTGTGGCTGAGTGACCGCTTCGATTGCGTTCATCATCGTCTATATTGGGATGAGATCGATACGCTGGGCGGCGGTGGAACGGGCTTCTTATGTGATGAATCAAGGTGCAAAAACGCTGGCGTGACCAGCACTGACTCAGTGAAAGGCCGATTCATGATCAAGACTGGTGAAACGCTGCCCGACGAACGCCTTTTCGAATTTATCGATGTGGCGACGGAGGGTTGCGCCGTGGGACCGAACGGTTTCTCGGTGCGCGAGCGGACGGCGGGCAAGCGCGTGGTGATCTTCGGATTGCCGGGCGCGTTCACGCCCACCTGTTCCGCCAGGCACGTGCCAGGGTTTATCGACAATGCAGAGAAGCTGGCTGCGGCGGGTATCGATGAAATCTGGTGTGTCTCCGTCAACGACGCGTTCGTGATGAGCGCGTGGGGACGCGATCTTCAAACCTCGGGCAAGGTGAAGATGATCGCCGACGGCAGCGCACGTTTTACCCGGGCACTCGGCCTGGAGCAGGATTTGTCGGAGCGTGGCATGGGAATTCGCTCCCAGCGCTACGCCATGGTGGTCGAGGACAGCGTGGTCAAGACGCTGAATCTTGAAGCACCGGGCAAGTTTGAAGTCAGCAGCGCTGAGAGCGTATTGGCGACGTTGGGCTGATGCTGGAAGCAATGTTGAGCTGAAGTTGTGCTCATTTCAGGCCGAGCAGTGGTCAATAAGCGGGCGTTATGTTGCATTCGTGCCACATAAAATGACGTTCGGCCCGGCTATTGAAATACGCCGCAACAAAGTCTTAACAAAGCCGTAACGCGGCGCCGATGTCCGGGAATGCCTCCATTCCGGTCATCGGCCCGACCCTCCTCGTTTTCGCGCGGCATGGCATCGGGCGTGCTGAAGTTACCCGGTAACTTGAGGAAACAAGTTGCAAGGCTCCTCCCGGGACGACGCGAAGCGATTAGAGTATACTCCGCGCTATTGAATACAAATTCACGATTGATTCTCTCAATCGAGAGTTACAATCGAAGCGAAAAAAATCATGTTGAAGCAGCGAACCATTAAGACCATCGTCAAAACTGTCGGGATCGGCCTGCACTCGGGCCGTAAGGTGGATTTGACGCTTCGGCCCGCGCCGGCCAATACCGGTATTGTCTTCGCGCGTATCGACCTGCCTGTGGCGGTGGACATTCCGGTGTCGGCCTTGGCTATCGGCGACACGCGCCTGGCTTCGGTGTTGCAGAAGGACGGCGCGCGCGTGTCGACCATCGAACATTTGATGTCGGCGTGCGCGGGGCTGGGTATCGACAATTTGTACGTCGATGTAACAGCTGAAGAAATTCCTATTATGGATGGCAGCGCTGCTTCGTTTGTGTTTCTGATTCAGTCGGCGGGTATTGAAGAGCAGAACGCGGCAAAGAAATTCATCAAGGTGACGAAGCCGGTTGAAATCCGCGACGGCGATAAATTCGCACGTCTCGATCCGTATTTCGGCTTCAAACTGAAATTCACCATTGATTTCCGCCATCCGGCAGTCGACAAAACCGGTCAGGCGCTTGAAGTCGATTTTGCGAATACATCGTATGTTCGGGATATTGCCCGGGCACGGACATTCGGTTTTGCGCATGAAGTGGAAATGATGCGCGAACTGGGCCTGGCGCGCGGCGGCAGTATGGATAACGCCATCGTGCTGGACGAATACCGCATTCTGAATAACGACGGTCTGCGTTACGAAGACGAGTTTGTGAAGCACAAGATGCTGGACGCGATTGGCGACCTGTATGTGGTCGGTCATCCGCTGCTGGCGTCGTATGCCGCGTATAAAGGCGGTCACGCAATGAATAACATGTTGTTGCGTGAATTACTGGCGCACGAAGACGCGTATGAAATCGTCACGTTTGAAGATAAGCAAGCGGCGCCGCGTGGTTTCGCTTTCGATACCCAGACGGCATTCGCGTAAAGTATTTACCCAGTCAGAATGAAATGAGCGGCTGCTTTCGAGCGCCGCTCATTTTTTTTGTGTTTTCACGTGATGGCGCGCGGCCATTCTGGCGAGCGCTTCCTGAAGCGGCGATGGCTCGAGCGTTTCGGCGAGCGTTTGCAACGCGTCGGCCCCGGCTGCAGACATGCGCGCTTGTTTGGGGGGCACTACATCTTTCATCGCCTGCGGCCGTACGCGAATCTTCAGAGCGTTCACGGCCCAGCCGCGCTGTTGCAAATCGACCAAAAGACGTGGTTCGATGTGCCGAAGCCGCGCGGCGAGCGCATTATGTCCGGCGAAAAGCGCCAGTACGCCCTCTTTGATGAAACCCGGTTCCACGTTGGATCCAAGGTAATCAGGAAGCAACGCCGCCAGATCGCGCTGCAACGCCGTGACCTGTTCGACGCCCGCGCGCAGCGCGAGAAACTCGCTGGTGCGCCCGAGCACGTCCGTCAGCGCCTGCGGCTTGCGGGGATCGAAACGTGGCGGGGGCCTTGAATTCGGCGGAAATCGGCTCATTTTTCGTTTCTGTGGGGCTGGCGGCGATGTGCCGATTGTAACGCTGCGCACCGTGCGGCATGGCAGCGCGCTTTCCGGTTGAAAGCGCGCTAGCATGCCGCCGGGCGGATGTGCCGGAAACGATGTGCGCGCAAGCTCCATCGGGGGCGCGTGCTAAAATCCCCGATTCGATTTCACCCATGGACTTAAGCCGCCGAGGTTCCCCGAACCGGGACGCACCCAGCGCGCTCTAAGCCGATACCGCGACGCAGACACTGATCCGATGACCACCGGTTTCCTCCAAAAGTTTTTTGGCAGTCGCAACCAGCGCCTAGTCAAGCAGTACCAAAAGACCGTTGCGGCGATCAATGCTTTCGAGCCGACGATCGAGCAGTACACGGACAAGCAACTGCGCGCGAAAACCGATGAATTCCGGCAGCGCGTGGCGAGCGGCGAATCGCTCGACCGCTTGCTGCCCGAAGCGTTTGCCGTATGCCGCGAGGCCAGCAAGCGCGTGCTGAAGATGCGTCACTTCGACGTCCAGCTGATCGGCGGCATGGTGCTGCATTACGGCAAGATCGCGGAAATGCGCACGGGCGAGGGCAAGACGCTCGTCGCCACGCTGGCCGCGTATCTGAACGCGTTGTCCGGACGCGGCGTGCACGTGGTGACGGTGAACGATTACCTCGCACAACGCGACGCCGAGTGGATGGGCAAGCTCTACAACTTCCTGGGGTTGTCGTGGGGCATCAACCTGTCGCAGATGGAACACGCGCAGAAGCAGGAAGCCTATGCCGCGGACATTACGTACGGCACGAACAACGAGTTCGGCTTCGACTACCTGCGCGACAACATGGTCTACGAGACCCACGCGCGCGTGCAGCGTCCGCTGAATTTCGCGGTGGTCGACGAAGTGGACTCGATTCTTATCGATGAAGCGCGTACGCCGCTGATCATTTCCGGCCAGGCCGAAGATCACACCGAACTCTACGTGCGCATGAACGCGCTGCCGCCGCTGCTCGAACAGCAGATCGGCGAAGAGAAGGCGGACGGCACGGGCGTCGAGAAAGTAGGCGACTACACGCTCGACGAAAAAGCGCGTCAGGTCTTCCTCACCGAACAAGGTCACGAAAAGGCCGAGCGCCTGCTGGCCGAGTGGGGCCTGATCGGTGAAGGCGAAAGCCTTTACGCAGCGCAGAACATCACGCTGATGCACCACGTGTATGCCGCGTTGCGCGCGCACACGCTGTTTTTCCGCGACCAGCATTACGTGGTTCAGGGCAACGAAGTCGTGATCGTCGACGAGTTCACAGGCCGCATGATGACCGGCCGCCGCTGGTCGGATGGCCTGCATCAGGCCGTGGAAGCGAAGGAACACGTCAAGATCCAGAACGAGAACCAGACGCTTGCGTCCATCACGTTCCAGAACTTCTTCCGCATGTATTCGAAGCTGTCCGGCATGACCGGTACGGCGGACACCGAAGCGTACGAGTTCAACGAGATCTACGGGCTGGAAACGGTCGTGATCCCGACGAACCGGCCGCCGAAGCGGATCGACAAGCAGGATCAGATCTACAAGACGGCGAAGGAACGCTACGACGCCGTGACGCGCGATATCCGCGACTGCGTCGAGCGCGGGCAGCCGGTGCTGGTGGGTACCACGTCCATCGAGGCGTCGGAATTGCTGTCCGGTTTGCTCACGCAAGCCGGTCTCAAGCACGAAGTGCTGAACGCGAAGCAGCACGCACGCGAAGCGGCGATCGTTGCGGAAGCCGGGCGCCCGGCTGCGGTCACCATTGCGACGAACATGGCCGGTCGCGGTACGGACATCGTGCTGGGCGGCAATGTGGAGAAGCAGTCGTCGTTTATCGAAGCGGACGAAGCGCTCTCAGACGAAGAAAAACAACGCCGCATCAAGCATCTTGAAGACGAATGGCAAGCGCTGCACGACCGCGTGAAGGCGTCGGGCGGGCTGCATATCATTGGTACGGAACGGCACGAATCGCGTCGTATCGATAACCAATTGCGCGGACGTGCCGGACGTCAGGGTGATCCGGGCTCGTCGCGGTTTTACCTGTCGCTCGACGATCCGCTTTTGCGTATTTTCGCGGGTGATCGCGTGCGTTCGATCATGGACCGCCTGAAGATGCCCGAAGGCGAGGCGATCGAAGCGGGCATTGTCACGCGTTCGATTGAATCGGCGCAGCGCAAGGTGGAAGCGCGTAACTTCGACATTCGCAAGCAATTGCTCGAATACGACGATGTATCGAACGATCAGCGCAAGGTGATCTACCAGCAGCGCAACGAACTGCTCGAAGCGACCGACGTGGCCGAGACGATCACTGCCATGCGCCAGAGCGTGATCGGTGAAGTCACGCACACGTACATTCCGGCGGGAAGCATTGAAGAGCAGTGGAGCGCGCCGGAACTGGAAGAAGTGCTGCGCAACGAGTGGTCGCTCGATCTCGCGGTTCAGGAGATGATCAACGAGTCGAATTCCATCGATGCGGACGAGATTCTGGAAGCCGTGGTTTCCGCCGCCGATGAAAGCTACGACGCTAAGGTCGCGCTGGTCGGACGTGAATCGTTCAGCTCTTTCGAGCGTTCGATCATGCTGCAGACGCTCGACAGCCGCTGGCGCGAGCACCTCGCCGCCCTCGATCACCTGCGTCAGGGCATCCATCTGCGTGGTTACGCGCAGAAAAATCCGAAGCAGGAATACAAGCGTGAGGCGTTCGAACTGTTCGCCGCCATGCTTGATTCGGTGAAGCAGGAAGTCACGCGCGTCGTGATGAACGTGCAGATCCAGTCGCCGGAACAGCTTGAAGAAGCCGCTGAACAGTACGAAGAGAAGGGCAGCCATCTGGAGAACGTGTCGTTCCAGCATGCGGACTTCGAGGAAGGCGGCGCGGCAGCGGCAGCCGTTGCAGCGAGCGCCACCACGCAGATGATCAATCAGGCGATGGCGTATGGCGACGACACCACAGTCGCTACCCGCGTGGCGACCGACGAGGTGCCGAAGGTCGGGCGCAACGACCCGTGCCCATGCGGCAGCGGCAAGAAGTACAAAAACTGTCACGGCAAGCTCGCATAATCGACGCTTGAAGAGCAGTAGCCAGTAACAAAGAGTATTGAAGACAGGCGACGCAGCGATGCGTCGTTTGTCTTTGGCAGGCTGGTTTTAGGTTTTGGTATCCGCGGGCGTCCGTCTTGCAATCAAGTCAGGCTCCGTTTCTTTCATCTCCGTGCCGTTGTGCTTTCTGCGCGCCGGCACTCGCCACTTTCAGCGAGTCGCGAACATGGCCGTCAATTTCCCCTCGATCGATCCCGCCCACCTGTTTCCCGTCGCCGGCGTCACGCTAGGCTGGGCCGAGGCGAACATTCGAAAACCGAACCGCAAGGACGTGCTCGTCATACAGGTCGAAGAAGGTGCGACGGTCGGCGGCGTGTTCACCCAGAACCGTTTTTGCGCGGCGCCGGTGACGGTCTGTCGCGAGCATCTGGACGCCGTGCGTGCGGGCGCCAAGGGTATTCGTGCGCTGGTGGTGAACACGGGCAACGCGAATGCGGGAACCGGCGAGCCGGGCATGGCGCACACGCGCGAAACCTGTGAGGCGCTGGCGGCGCTGCTGGATTTGCAAGCCACGCAGATCCTGCCGTTTTCAACCGGCGTGATTCTCGAGCCGCTGCCGGTTGATCGTTTGAAAGCGGGATTGCCCGCCGCGCTGGCGAATCAAAAGCCGGCTCACTGGTACGACGCTGCGCAAACCATCATGACCACCGATACCTTGCCGAAGGCCGCATCGCGTCAGGTTCAGGTCGATGGCCATACGGTCACGCTGTCGGGTATCAGCAAGGGCGCCGGCATGATCCGGCCGAACATGGCGACCATGCTTGGTTTCCTCGCCTGCGACGCCGCCGTCACCCAACCCGTGCTCGATACGCTCATCAAGCACGTCGCCGATCGCTCGTTCAACTGCATCACCATTGACGGCGATACCTCGACGAACGATTCGTTCATCGTGATTGCTTCGGGCAAGTCGACGCTGCCTTTGATCACCTCGACGGATTCGGACGCGTATGTCGCGTTGCGTGACGCGGTGAAATCGGTGGCGCAGGAGCTGGCGCAACTGATCGTGCGCGACGGTGAGGGCGCGACGAAGTTCATGACGGTGACGGTCGAAGGCGGCACGAGCGAAGCCGAATGCCGCCTGATCGCGTACGCGATCGGTCATTCGCCGCTCGTCAAGACCGCGTTTTATGCGTCGGATCCCAACCTCGGCCGAATTCTCGCGGCTGTCGGTTATGCCGGTGTGGCGGATCTCGATGTGAACAAGATCGATCTATATCTTGACGACGTCCTGGTCGCGAAGAACGGTGGCCGCAATCCTGATTATCGTGAGGAAGACGGCCAGCGCGTGATGAAGAAAAGCGAGATCGCGATCCGCGTGCTGCTAGGCCGCGGTCAGGCCGACGCCACCATCTGGACGTGCGATCTCTCGCACGATTACGTCAGCATCAACGCCGATTACCGGTCCTGAACCGCACATTTCCCATGGATAAACTCGAACAATTTCTGACGCGTGCTGAAGCTGTTTTGGCGCGCGTAGAAGGGATGTTGCCGCCGGCTCCGCCCGAAATCGACTGGAACAGCGCCGTGGCATTTCGCTGGCGCAAGCGTCAGGGGCGCGGGTACCTGCAGCCAGTACCGAACCTGTCGTCGTTGTCGCTCGACGATCTTTGCAACATCGAGCGCCAGAAGGGGCTGATCGAGCAGAACACGCGGCAGTTCGTGCGCAAGTCGCCGGCGAACAACGTGTTGCTGACGGGCGCGCGCGGCACCGGCAAGTCATCGCTGATCAAGGCATGCCTGAATGCGTATCACACGGAAGGGCTGCGTCTGATCGAAGTCGATAAAGACGATCTCCACGATCTCGGCGATATCGTCGATTTGATTTCCGCGCGGCCGGAACGGTTCATCGTTTTCTGCGATGACCTCTCGTTCGAGGAGGGCGAGTCTGGCTACAAGGCGCTGAAAGTGGCGCTCGACGGATCGATTTCTGCGCAGTCCGACAACGTGCTGATCTACGCAACGTCGAACCGGCGCCATTTGTTGCCCGAATACATGAGCGACAACGAGACCTACAAACACACGTCCGACGGTGAGATTCATCCGGGCGAAGTGGTTGAAGAGAAGATTTCGCTGTCCGAGCGATTCGGCCTGTGGGTGAGCTTTTACCCGTTCAAGCAGGACGATTACCTGACGATCGTCGGGCACTGGCTGAAGCATTTCGGATGCGAGGCAGAAGAGATTGCCGGTGCTCGCGGCGATGCCCTCGTGTGGGCGCTGGAACGCGGTTCGCGCTCGGGACGTGTGGCGTGGCAGTTCGCGCGCGACTGGTCGGGCCGCAAGGCATGACGGCTTCTGCTATGAGCGTTTCAAACACGGCGCCCGATGGGCGCAAGGTGACGGACGTCGCAGTCGGCGTGCTCGTGCAGCCGGATGGCCGCTACCTGCTGGCTCAGCGTCCGGAAGGCAAGCCGTATGAAGGTTACTGGGAGTTTCCCGGCGGCAAGCTGGAAGCGGGGGAAAGCGTTGAAGCGGCGCTCACGCGGGAATTGCACGAGGAATTGGGTATCGATGTGACCGGTTGCGAGCGCTGGCGGACCCTCGAGCACGATTACCCCCATGCGTACGTGCGGCTCTACTTCTGCAAGGTGACTGCGTGGCGCGGTGAGCCGATCGGACGTGAAGGCCAGGCGCTGGCCTGGCAGCATCTTCCCGCCGATGTCGCGCCGTTGTTGCCTGCAGCCATTCCTGTACTGGAATGGCTCGCGGCTGAAGCGGTTTAGCTCTGGCGCTTTGATTCGCGGCGGCTAATTCAGGCCGCTATGCGAGTCTTCATCGGGCGGCGTGTCTTGCTGACTGCCGCCAATCTTGTACTTCTCGGTCGCCCAGGCACCGAGGTCGATCTGCTTGCAACGGTCTGAACAAAACGGACGAAAGCGGCTTTCGGGAACCCAGCGGACGTCCTTCTCGCAAGTCGGGCATTTAACGATAGTGGTCATTCTGCAGAGCGGATCTAAAGAGGTTGAGTTCAGTAAATGGGGTTTTCAAGCCCAACTTAAAGACTGCATAGCGTCAGGTGGAACGGGATGTCGGCGTCTACCGCACGTGGCCTCAGATCGCCGTCCTGCACCGTAAAGCGCACCCATAGCATGTACTTGTTCGCACTCGCTTCGGGGATCAGGCGCGTGTCGGACGGCACCCGCACCTGCATCAGTTGATAAGTTCGACCCGAGAGCATCTGCTGATAGCTGCCTTGCATTGCCATCACCTTGGACGCCTGGCCCGATTCCCGTGCAAGACGCAGCACGATAGTGGCGGCGTCGCGTAACGGCAGCATGGGAGTGACCCATTTCGCGATGTCCCCGCGACGCTCTTCGGCAGGATTTTGTTGCCAGGCGAAGTATGACGGCAGATCAAAGCGGCAGGTTCCGCCCGGGATGATCGTGCGGCTGCGAATGCTTGCGAGCCATTCGTTATCGGCCAGATGCTGGCCTGTCTTGCCCTGCATCTGTCCGAGGCCGGCTAATGTCTGCTCGATCTCGCCAAGCACCGACTCCAGCGCTTCCTGCTCGATACCGGGGTTTCCGCGGAAGGGCGCGAGCGTCTGACGTTGCCGCTCCAACTCCTTCATCAGGTCCGCTTTCAAATCCGTGCGGCCCGCGACTTCGGCAATCTCGAACAAGGTGGTCAGTGCGGCGTGATGTTCGCGCGGGTCTTCTTGAGTCAGAAAGAAGGTGAAGCGCTCGAAAAGGTCTTCGAGACGCAGCAGCGTTCTGATTCGCTCGTTGAAGGGGTACTCGTAAAGGATCAAGCGCGCTCGCCTCGGCGTTGGTCGAAGGGTTCGATGGCAGAAAGTGAGGACATTCTAATGCCGCATCAAACCCACGGCAAATCCGCACGTTTAATAGCATCCGGTGCGCATATTCAGCGCCGTTTGTGAGGAGTTCGAGCGCGTTGCATGCACTTGTTAGGTACGCGGTTTGCTCCCCGGTTTGCTCCTCGCTTCACCCCTTGTTTTGCCTGCCTTCGAGGCCATCGCCAGATAGCGCGCGTGCAGGGCGTCCACCTCGCGCTGCAGCGTTTCCAGGGTGGCGGCCGAGTCATTGACGACGACGTCGTCGGCGGCCGCCAGGCGCGCTTCACGCGTGGCCTGACGCGCGATGATCGCGAGCACCTGATCGCGCGTAAAGCCGTTGCGCTGGATCACGCGTTCGATTTGCGTGTCCTCAGGACAGTCGACCACGAGAATCCGCTCCACCTTGCTCGCGCGTTCGCCCGCTTCAATCAGCAAGGGCACCACGACGATGTGATAAACCCCTTGTGCTGCATTGCGTTGACGCTCGCTTTCGGCGCGGATCAGCGGATGCGTGATCGATTCGAGCTGCGCTTTGGCGGTGTTGTCGGAAAAAACACGGGTGCGCATTTTTGCGCGATCCAGCGATCCGTCGGCGGCGACATATTCCGGGCCGAACGTGCCTTCAATCAGCGGCATCGCGATGCCGCCCGGCGCGGTAATCTGGTGCGCGATCAGGTCCGTATCGATGACGGGGACGCCGCGCGCGGCGAACATGTCCGCCACCGTGGTCTTGCCGCTGCCGATCCCGCCAGTCAAGCCGATGCTGAACATCGTTCAACTCCTCTTCTTGTTTCGCTTCATCCGCCGAACAATCCGTAAAGCGGCGTCCCAAAAAATAGCGTAATCACGCCGCCTGCCGCGAGAAACGGCCCGAACGGCAGCGGTTCTTCGAAGCGCATCTTGCCGATACCCGTCGCCGCCAATCCGAAGATCGCGCCCGCCACCGCCGACACCAGCACCATCTGCGGCAGCGCTTGCCAGCCAAGCCAGGCACCCAGCGCGCCGAGCAGCTTGAAATCGCCGTAACCCATGCCTTCTACGCCGCGCACCAGCCTGAACAGCCAATACACGCACCAGAGAAACAGATAACCCGCGATGGCGCCGATCACTGCTTCGCGCAGCGGAACGAAGGCGGTGTCGCTGAGGTTGACGATCAAGCCGGCCCACAGCAGCGGTAAGGTCAGCGTGTCGGGCAGATAGCGGGTGTCGAAGTCGATCAGGCTCGCGGCCAGCAGCGTCGCGCATAAGCCGAATGCTGCGAGCGCGATCAGCGTAGGTCCAAACGCAAATAGCGAGAGGGCCGCGAACAGCGCGGTAGCCAGTTCGGTCAGCGGATAACGTGGGCTCACGCGTGCTTTGCATTTCGCACAACGGCCGCGCAGCAGCGCGTAACTCACGACCGGAATATTCTCCCACGCGCGCAACACGTGGCCGCAATGCGGGCAGGCGCTGCGGGGTACGGCGAGGTTGTAGCGAGCGGGTGGCGCGTCTACACGCGTGTCGTCCTCGTGGTCGTTGACGTTCTCGGCCTTCCACGCGCGTTCCAGCATGATCGGCAGGCGGTGCACGACGACCGTCAGAAAGCTGCCGATCACCAGCCCGAAGACGATCGCGAAACCATACTGCGCCACGAGCGGCAAAGCGCCGAAAGCGGAACCGTAAGCGTCGAGATAGCGGCCTGAAAACTCCGCCTGATACAAAGGCTGCATGACTATCCTGGGTTGAATTCGGCTGCGATCCTACACCACCTACACCACGTTCCCGAGCTGAACGATCGGAAGATACATGGCGACGACGAGACCGCCCACCAACGAACCAAGTACCACGATCACCACCGGTTCGCACAGGCTCGCGAACGCGCCGGTCTGTTCGTCCACCTGACGGTCGCCCAGTGTAGCGAGATCGAGCAGCATGGCGTCTAGCGAACCGGATTCCTCGGCCACGGCGATAGGCTGCACCACATCAGGCGGAAAGCAGCCGACCGCACGCATGGCGGCGGCGAGCCGCTCGCCATGCCGAAGGCGCCGGGCGATCTCGACGGTGGCGGTATCGAAGATACGGTTGCCCGTGGCGCTCGCCAGGGAATCGAATGCATCCGATAACGGTGTGCCCGCCGCCAGTAACGTGCCGAGCGCGCGGCTCCAGCGTGCCACCGCCAGCGCGCGCAGGAGGGAGCCGGCGAGCGGCAGCTTCAGCAACGTGCGGTCAAACGCGCTTCTCGCTGCGGGGACTCGTCGTAGAAGCCGCTTGAATGCAATGCCCGACACCGCGCAAAAGAGCGCGAACGGTCCGCACCAGCGCGTGACGCCATCCGATAACGCGAGCACGAACAACGTCGGCGCCGGCAATTTAGCGCCGAAACCATCGAAGATGGTCTTGAAGGTCGGCACTACGCCAATCAGCAATCCTGCGGTAATGGCAAGCGATAACAACAGCACCGCAACCGGATAGGTCAGCGCGGCACGCAGTTTCGCCCGTTGAGCGCCCGCCCGTTCGCGGTCCTCGGCCAGCCGCGCGAGCACGACCGGCAACGCGCCGGCCACTTCGCCGACGGCAACCAACTGGCAATACAGTGCGTTGAAACACGCGGGATGACGTGCGAGCGCTTCCGAGAACGCAATGCCCTGCGTGATATCCCGCGCAACCGATCCGACAATGCGCGGCAGGCCGCCGCGTGAAGGGGTGTTGGCGATGAGATCCAGCGACGACGCAAGCGGCAAGCCGGCGCGCAGCAAGCCGGCGAGTTGCCGCGTGAACAGCGTGACGTCGGCAGCGCGGGCTTTGGGCGGCGGCGCCGAACCGAGCGCGGTGAGTTCCAGCACCGTGACCCCATCGCGTTTTAGTGTGGCGCGGGCATGGGCTGAATCCGCTGCGATCGTCTTGCCGCGTTTGTCTGCGCCGTTTGCGTCAACGCCTCGCCAGCCGAAGCGTGTATCGAAGGATAGTGGGCTCATGTTCATGTGAGCTCCGTCGCGTCGGCGGCTTCCGCTACGCTTGTCATGCCTTCGCGTACGCGGGCGAAGGCCGCGTCGCGCAGGCTCGGCATGCCCTCGCTTTGCGCCTGCCGTGTGACGGCGTGCGTGGCAGCGCGTGCGACGATCAGTTCGCGCAACGTGTCGGAGACGGGCATCAGTTGATGCACGCCCACTCGGCCGCGATAACCAATGCCATGGCACGCGGCACATCCATGGGGCTCGAACGGTTTGAAGCCGGGTTCGAACTCCAGGTCCGAAGGCAAACGACAAGCGCCGCAAAGCCGCCGCACCAGCCGTTGCGCTGTGACAAGCCTCAGCGCCGACGCCAGGTTGTACGGCGCAATGCCAATATCGATCAATCGTGCGATGGCTGCGGGTGCATCGTTGGTATGCAGCGTGGAGAGCACGAGATGGCCCGTTTGCGCGGCCTTCACGGCAACGTCGGCGGTTTCGGCGTCGCGGATTTCACCGACCATGATCACGTCCGGGTCTTGCCGCATGAACGCGCGCAACGCGACCGCGAAAGTGAGGCCCGCTTTGTCACGGACACTGACCTGATTAATACCCGCAAGCTGGATTTCGGCGGGATCTTCGACGGAACAGACGTTGCGCGACTCCGCGTTGAGCATTTGCAAAAAGCAATACAGCGACAGGGTTTTGCCGCTACCCGTGGGGCCGGTGACCAGCACGAGTCCGTGCGGCGCGTGGATCGCGGCTTCCACGGTCTTCTGCTGACCGGGGGCAAGCCCCAGCGCCGCCAGTGACAAATCCGCCGGCAGTGACTCCAGACGGCGCAGCACCAGTTTTTCACCGAACAGGACCGGCAGCGAATTCACGCGATAGTCTTCCGGATTCCCGTTCGCAAGCGGCAACCGCAGACGCCCGTCCTGCGGCACGCGCCGCTCGGCAATGTCCATGCGCGCAAGCACTTTGATCCGCGTGATGAACGCGTCGCGCAAATGTGGTGGCGGCTTGAGAAAGACGTGCAACGCACCGTCAATCCGCAGGCGGATGCGCCACTCGTGCTCGCCCGGTTCGACGTGGATATCGGATGCGCCGCGTGCAGCCGCTTCGCGCAAGGTCTCGGTGAGCAGCGCAACGGCGGGTGCGTTGTCGGCGTCGGGGATTGCATCAACCGGGCGCGTGGACAGCTGCGGCGGCGGCCGAGAAAACGTAACCGGGAGAGAAGGTTGCATGGACATAGCTCGGTGAACGGGATACCCCGATCTTGTCCCTCCACGTCCCTCGTTCCAACTCGTCCGAATGGCTAACGCTTGGCAATGCTGAAAAGTCGACCGAATGGCTAACGCGGCCAGGAAGGTGGTTTCTGAAGGCGAAAACAGCGCAAGCTGATGCATCCAGAAGCCCTACCCGATCCCTATACGCCATGAACCGAACTTCGTTGCTACGCTTGCTTTCTCAGCACCACGCCTTGCGGCCGGAATATCTTTACGGTGCGTATGGCCTGATCATCGCTGCGCATGACTTCAAAGTGGACGCCCGCTATACGCACGCTCACGTCGCCGTCCGGAATCTCTTCCAGAGTCTCGAGGATCAGGCCGTTGAGGGTCTTCGGGCCGTCGGTGGGAAGCGTCAGTTTCAGCCAGCGGTTCAGCTCGCGCAACGGCATGCTGCCCGCCACAATGCATTCGCCTTCCTCGTTCCATCCGCTACGCGAACCGGCTCCGCGCGGAATGGTCGTGGTGAATTCGCCAATCAATTCTTCAATGATGTCTTCCGGCGTCACCAGGCCCTGCAGCTCGCCATACTCGTTCACCACAATCGCAATTCGATGCCGGCTCTCCTGAAAGAATTGCAGTTGCTGAAATACGGGCGTGCCTGCCGGAACGAAGTACGGCTCGGCCAACAATTCGCGCAAGGTCTCGCGCTCGAATTCCTGGTTATGCAGTGCCGAGAGCGTCTTTCTCACGTGCAGAACGCCCAGCACGCGATCGATGTCGCCCTGATACACCACCAGCTTATTGTGATAACAGGTCTCGAGCTGATGCAGGATGGTGTCGAAGGGGGCATCGAAATCCAGTGCTTCGATCCGGCGGCGCGGAATCATCACGTCGTCGACGGTGATGTTCTCCAGATCGAACAGGTTCAGCAGAATGCTGCGATGCTTGGTCGGCATGAAATTGCCCGATTCCAGCACGATGGTGCGCAGTTCCTCAGTGGAGAGCCGTTGGTCCCGGCCGCCTTTCGTATTGATGCGCAGCACCTTGAGTACGCCGTTCGCGAACAGGTTGACGAACCACACGACCGGCCTGGCGACGCGCATCAACGGCGACAAAACCAGGCTGGCCGGGAGCGCGACCTTTTCCGGGTACGTCGCGCCGACAATCTTCGGCGCAATCTCCGCAAACACAATGATGAAGAACGCAACGACCCCCGTTGTCACCGACAACACCAGATTGTTATGGCCAAAGGTGCGCAGTGCGATGGACGTTGTCAGCACCGGAATGATCGTGTTGATCAGATTGTTGCCGATCAGGATCACGCTCAGCAGCTGATCAGTCTTGCCAAGCAGGCCCTGCGTGACGCGCGCGCGCAGCGAACCCTGGTTGGCGAGGTGTTTCAGCCGATGGCGATTGAGCGCCATCATCGACGTTTCGGAAATCGAGAAGAATGCGGAGAGAAACAACAGCAGGAAAATGGCGCAGATTTGCGCCCATAAGGGAATGTGGTCCACGCGCGATCTGGAAAGGGAGGATGGGAAAGACTATAGCAGAGCAGAAAGCGATTGCTTCTCTTGCGCGACAAGCCTTCCGGACGATCGTTTGACCGATTCCATCCTCCCGCGGCAATTACTGGCTACAAGTGAAACTCGCGGCTGAATTGACGTCTCCGCCGGAGTATTTCGGCCAGGTCGGGTAACGGCACAGAGGGCGCGACCGTCCGGCAGTTGCTGCGGTCGAGTCCGTGACGGTGAGTGTTTCCGGCGTGGTGCCGTTTTCGACCCATTGTTCCAGCGCGCCGAGTGAATCGACTTGCGGCAGGAACGGTCCGGTGCCGTGGCCGACACCCGGCATGAGGTAGAAGCGCACGAAGCTATCGACCGAGGGTTGACCGAACTTCTGCACCAGCGCGTTGTAGTAGTCCACGGACGAATCGGTGCTGACGATTTCATCGGCGAGACCGTGAGTGATGATCGCCTTGCCACCCTTCGCGATGAACGCCGAGAGGTCGGGGTTGGTGGCATCGCTTTCAGCGGAAACTTGCTGGACTTGCGCCTGGTACGCGCCTGGATTCAGCGGATCGAAGGTGAGGGAATTGAATGTTGGGATACGCGTGATGAAGTACTTCACCCACTGGTCGCCCGTGACCCACTGGTTGGCGTCGTTCTTGCCGGCGGGGTTGGCCGGTGTGGGTGAAGTGCCGAAATTGCGCGTGGTGTACTGACCCGCGAACACGGAACCCGCGAGGATGTTGTACCCGGCGTAACGGGTGACGCCGTTCGCGAGCGGATAGGGCAGCAGCAATGGCGAGGCAATGGTGTTCACGGTTGCGATCTGGGCGTCGGAGAGACAGGTGTCCCCCGTGTCCTTTCCAGCCGGGCAGCGCAGGGTCGCGAGCACCGTGGGCGCTTGCAGCTTGCAGGCTGCGACGTTCGAGATGATGCCGTCGGCAACGCCATCGAGTGAGTCGCAGGCTTTCGTCACGGCGTTCTCGAGCAGCACGGTCTTGTTCACGTCGAGCCAGCCCGCGCCCCCATTCAGATAAAGGGCGCGGCCCAGCACGATGTTTGAAAGCCGCAGACCCGTGTAGTTGAGCGCCGGCCGGTTGACGACAATGCCGTCATAGTCAGTGGGCCATCGCTGGATCACGGTGAGGCCATCGCGGCCGCCGGTCGAGCTGCCGAAGAAATAGGTTTTCGTGGGGGCCACGCCGTAACGCGCATTTAGCAGCAGCATGGCGACGTCGTGGGTCTTTTTCAGCGTCAGGCCGCCGTAGTTGGCGAGTGCTTCGTCGTTCGCGGCGAACGAGCCGTCGGTGATGCTTTTGCTCTGGTGACCGGAGTCATCGCCGAAGGTCGCGTAGCCGCGCGCGAGCGGTGTGGAGGAACCGGCGGGCGCCATGTCGAGTGCGGCAAGGCCGGTGATGAGCGTGCCATCGAAACCGCCGCCGCCGTACTGGAGCGCCTTTTTGTTCCATGCCGTCGGCAAGTTCACCTCGAAATTGATGTTCGGCGCGGTTGCATCGACGGGTGCAATGGTGCCGTTCACCTGGCAATACTCGCCGGACGTAGCCGACGCCGCGACCAGCGTCGCGCTCGCCACCGTTGCGCCGTTGCTGGGCGCGCCTATCGATGTCGCTGCAATCTTGGTCCCGCCGAGCGCGGAACATGCAGCGGCAGACGAAATGGGTGGTGTGGGTGGCGTGCCGCCGTTATTCGACGATGATCCGCCGCAACCGGCCAGCGCAGCGACGACAAGGGATACGCCGCAAGCGGCGAGGGTGGTTTTCATCATGCTGTCTCCGTATGTTTATTGAGTGCTGCTTGCATTGGGCAAACGAGCCAACCAAACGCTTGCCGATGAACCGATAAAGAAAACGGCGCGCCGTCCGGACGACAGCGGTCCCGTCGCCGAGGCAACGTTCTTTACTATCGTGGTGTGTTGCGAGGTGTCTAGTCCGTCGCGCCGGCGGTCGCTGAATCGACTACATTCGCGAGCCGTTGTGCATCGAACAACGCTTGCACGCCTTCATGCGAACCGAGCATCGCTGCGCCGTTGTGGCCTACGCCGGCGACTTCCCAACAGCGATGTCCAAGCCCTGCGTGGCGGGCTTTGAGGTAAGAAAAGTAAGAACGTCCACGCGCGAGCCGATGGGCCCCTTGTGCTTGTGCCGCACAAGAACGGTCGAGTGCGTCGTGGTGTGGATCGCAATCAAGTTGGCCGAGCAAATAAATGACGTCACTGGCCGCGTAACGTGTTTCGAGCGCATCGAATGACGTGGACTCTGCGTAGCGCGGCGCGCGCCGCACGCCGTACTTCCAGTCATCCACACCCGGGCATGCGATGGTATCGGCGGGACGCAAAACGCCGTCCGTGTAGGGGCGCATCGAATCGAAGTACACATACGACGATGGATTCGCGATCACGTACCGGCACCGCACGCCGGCCACGTTGCAACCGGCACCTACGATTGCGTACCGGTGCGCGACCTGCGCGCCGCCCGAATGCCCGGCGACCACTACGTCGCGCAGAGCCGGATAGCGCGCGAGATCGGCGAATTGCTCGATGAATGCATCGAGGACATCGAAGGAACTGAGCGGTGCTAGGCCGACTGCATCATCGCCGCCCATCCATGAGGTCCATTCCCAGTGGAGCATGTCCGCAGACAATCCGTGCGCGGCAATATCCGCGGTGGCCAGGAACTGCGGGACGAGCAGCAATGTATGGGCGGGATCGGTCGATGCCGCCGCCAGCGCACGTTGTGCCGAGAGCAGGTAGGCATCGGCATCGCGCAACCGGCCGTGCAGCAGGATCACGATTCGCGAGACGTTCGCGGCATCGCTTTCTTCGATCGACCGATAAAACGGCACCACACCCGCACCGCGCGAGGTAATCACGCGCAGCCGCTCGTTGCCGACTGCGCTGACCGGGCGCTCATTGCGAGGTTTAGGAAGAGAAGGGTGCACGGCAGTCATTTCAATCCAGCGGGAGGGCGTCGGGATCGCGGCGCAGACGTTGCCCGGAGCGTGTCAGCCCGACCAGCGCGAGCGACACGAAGCCTGCGAAGATCAGGTAATACGCCGGCACGATATTCGATCCGGTCACGGTGATCAGCGTGGAGACGGTCAGCGGCGCGAGGCCGCCGAACAGCGTCACCGCGATGTTGTACGAGAGCGCGACACCGGTGGATCGGTTGGCGGTGGGGAACAACTGCGTGAGCATGCCGGGATGCGGCCCGGACATCAGGCTCAGCACGACGGTCGCGACCATTTGCGCCGCGAAAACGCGACCGGGCGTGGGGGACGCGAGCACCCATGCAAACAGCGGATACGCGATCACGACCCAGACAATCGTCACCGGAAAGAACAGCCGGTACGCGCCAATCCGGTCCGCGAGTTTCCCCGCGAGCGGATAGCCCACTATGGAGACCAGCCCCGACACCGCCGTGCCAAACAACGCATTCCTGAGCGGCAGGTGCAACTGGCGCTCGACATACAGCGGCATGAACGTGTGCCACAGATAATTCGTTGCAGTCCCAACGATGATCACGCCCATCGCGCACAACGATGCATCGCCGCGTTGCCGGAAAAAGCCGCGGATAGTCTGCCGCGGTGCGTGCCCCAGCCGTTCACGCAACTCGACGAACTCTGGCGATTCCGCGACTTTGTGCCGTATATAGAACCCCACGGGCCCCACCAGCGCGCCGACGAGGAACGGCACGCGCCAACCCCACGATTCAAGCGAAGCACGATCCAGATTCGATGTCAGGAAATAACCAAACGCCGACGAAAGCACCAGCGCCACCGCCTGCGATGTCATCTGGAAGCTGCCGAAGTACATCTTCTTGCCGCGCGGCGCGTATTCGGTGAGCATCGCCGCAGCGGTGGCGAACTCGCCGCCGACAGACAAACCCTGCATGACCCGAGCAAGCAGCACCAGCAAAGGCCCAGCGATACCGATGCTCGAATAGCCGGGCGTCAGGCCCATCAACAAGGTGCTGGCGGCCATCAACAGGATGAGCATGGACAGAGTCTTGCGGCGCCCGACGCGATCCGCATACGCGCCGATGAAGATCCCGCCAAGCGGCCGCACGATAAACCCGACGGCAAACGTGCCGAGCGTCAACGCGGTGGACAGCGCGGTGTTCCCAACCGGGAAAAACACGTGGGCGATGATCTTCGCGAAGTAACCGTAGATCAGGAAATCGAACCATTCCAGCCCGTTGCCGATCACCGACGCCAGCACCGCGCGGCGAATCTGCGCCTTGCTTAGAGACGCCAATGAAGCTGGCGGATGGCCGGCCGCGTTGGGTGGGAAAGTGGTTTCCATATGTCTCCGGATCGATGCATTTATGTGTATTTGAATCGAAGAGTACGAAACGCAGTGGCAAATGTAAAATACATATCGAATGGCATTGCCATATCGGTTAAATATATGAGGCTTCTGGATGGAACTGCGTCACCTGCGGTATTTCCTCACCGTCGCCGAAGAGCGCCAGTTCACGCGGGCGGCGGCGCGGTTACATATCCAGCAGCCGCCGTTATCGCAGCAGATCCAGGAGTTGGAGCGCGAGCTTGGGTTTGCGCTTTTCACGCGCTTGCCGCGCGGGGTGGAGTTGACGTCGGCGGGCGCTGCTTTCGAGGCCGATGCCCGCGCCGTGCTCGACGCGCTCGATCAAGGCGTGGTCAACGCACGGCGGGTGGCGAACGGCCAGCTCGGCTCCGTACGGATCGCGCTGACGAGTTCCGCAGCATTCCATCCGCTTGCCACCGCCGCGATCCGCCGGTTTCGCGCGACCCATCCGGATATCGCCATTGACCTGAACGAGATCAATGCGGCTGACATCATCGAGCGGATGATGAATGGGCGCGTCGATGCGGGCATCTTGCGTAAGCCGATCGAGATGCCCGCGGAGTTGCGCTTCGACTTGCTGCACGAAGAGAGGATGGTGCTCGTGCTGCCGGTCGGTCACAAGCTGCTGCCGGCAAAAGGCGTGCGTCCGGGCAAACAGCCGCGTGTGCCGCTGAAAGCGCTCGCCGGCGAGTCGTTTATCTTTGTGCGGCGGCCGGGCGCGCCGGGCATGTACGCTGACTTCATCCGCGCGTGCGAGACGGCAGGATTCAAGCCGGAGGTGGTGAGCGAAGTGCCGCGCATGTTGAGCGCGATCAACCTGGTGGCGGCGGGCGGCGGCATCACGCTCGTGCCGGCATCCATGCAGCGATACCAGCAGGAAACCGTGGTCTATTGCGCTGTTGCCGGCGACGAAGCGTTCTCCGCGCCGCTTCATCTCGTGACGCGCCGCGATGCCGCGAATCCGGCGGCAATCCGATTCGCACAAGCGGTGCTGGCTTTCGTTTCGCCAAGCGCGAAGGGCGCTGAAGCGGCCGATACCTTTCAATACCCTGCCTGACAATTCCACTACAAACGCAAGTTCGCGTTTTCCCGCAGAATCGATGGAATAAACGGGCGCCACGGCGCGTTTGGATCGTGTCGTCTGCAAACACTCGCGCTTGATCAGACTCATCCAGTGCGACAGCGAGCAGAAGGAACAATCCCGCCGATCCCCATTTTTTCGCACGGAGTTTCAATGTCCACGCAAGCTGCCAACGTGGTGTCACAACCGCCCCAGACCGAGACGACTTTGCGCTACACGCGCACCGCGATGGTCCTGCACTGGCTCATCGCGTTGTTGATCATCTGCAACGTCGTGCTGGGACTGACGGCGGAATCGTTTCCCGATTCATGGGTGCGTACTGTCGTCGATACCCATAAGTCCATCGGTATCACCGTTCTCGGGCTCGTGCTGCTGCGTATCTTGTGGCGCGTTTCGCATCGGCCGCCACCGTTGCCGAAGGCGTTTCCGAAGTGGGAACACATGGCCGCTCACATCGCCCACTTTGTCCTGTACCTGCTGATGATCGGCCTGCCTTTGTCCGGCTGGCTGCACGACTCGGCGTGGAAAGGCGCCGCCACGCATCCGATGCATCTGTTCGGCCTGATTCCATGGCCGCGGATAGGTTTCGTGATGAATCTCGATCCGGCGCTGAAGGAGTCGTTGCACGATCGTTTCGGCGCGTTGCATGCGTGGCTTGGGTACGCGCTCTATGCGCTTTTGGCGATGCACGTGGCCGGCGCGCTCAAGCATCAATGGATCGACAAGAAGTCGGTGATCTCGCGGATGGTGCCGTGATGGACGTAAAACTTCACGCCGTTCCCATGCGAACAAAAAAGACTCCAACCCCATCGGACCCGCTGTTGAAGCGCTCTTTGGAAGACGCGCTCGCGCAGGCTTCGCCGCGCTTGGCGCCCCGCCCCGTGACGCTCGCGAGCGTGCTGATCCACGGCGGCGTGGTCGTGCTGTGGCTTGTGCTGTTCGCCCGAGCGTTCTTCCTGCACGGCGTGGTGGCATGGTCCACAGGCATTGCCTACGTCGTCTACGACACCTTGCTGCTGATGTTCGTCGCAGCGAAATCGTGGACGCTCGTGAGGCCGCACAAGCCGCTTGATCGCAAGCAGCGCGAACGCGGTTTGCCACAGCTTGGCGTGATCGTGGCGTCGCATAACGAAGCCGCTGTGCTGCCCAACACGCTCGCCAAGTTGCTCGGACAAACGCACGGCGCGGCGCAAATCGTGATTGCCGACGATGGTTCATCCGACGGCACCGCCGAACTTCTCACGCAGCGTTTTGGTCTTGTCGCAGCGGTGGAGGGTGAGTTGAGCGCAGCGTCCACATTGCATCCGACTCTCTTCTGGCTGCGCGTGGCGCACGGCGGCAAGGCGCGCGCGCTGAACGCGGCGATCGAAAAGATCAGTACGCCGATCGTGATGACCGTCGATGCCGACACGCGTCTCGCCGACGACGCCGTCCTCGCCATGCGCAGTGCATTCGCCTCGCGGCCGAACCTGGTCGCTGCAGCGGGCATCCTGGTTCCGGTGTGCAGCAAAACGATGAGCGGACGCTTTTTCCAGTGGTTCCAGACCTACGAATACATCCGTAATTTCATCGCGCGGTTCGCGTGGATGCGCGCCGATAGCCTCTTGCTGATCTCCGGCGCGTTTGCTTCGTTTCGCCGCGATGCGCTGCTGGCCGTCGGTGGTTTCGATCCGCAATGCCTGGTGGAGGATTACGAGCTGATTCACCGTCTGCGCCGTCACTCCGTCGATCACGGCCTGTGTTGGGACGTTCGGGTAGTGGGCAACGCACACGCCATCACGGACGCGCCAAGTTCGTTCAGCGGTTTCATGCGCCAGCGGCGGCGCTGGTTCGCGGGCTTTTTGCAGACGCAATACTGGAATCGCGATATGACCGGCAACCGGCGTTACGGCACGCTCGGTTTGCTGATGCTGCCCGTGAAGGCCTTCGATACCGTGCAGCCCATCTACGGTTTGACGGCGTTTGCGCTGCTGCTGGGGTTTATCGTGGATCGGCGCGGGGCGATTGTCCTGCCGATTTTCAGTGTGATCGGCGCGAAGATCCTTATCGATTTCGCGTTCCATTTGTGGACCGTGCATCTGTATCGACGCTGGACCGGAGACACCGCTGGGTCGAGCCTGTGGATGGCGGTCGTGACCGCGATTGTCGAGCCGTTCACCTTCCAGTTGCTGCGCCATACGGGTGCGGCGCTCGGCTGGGTCGACTTCCTCGGCGGCTCACGTGCGTGGCGCGTGCAGACGAGGGCGGGACTCGCGGCCGCAGATGAGGCCTGAAAGCGGGGGAGAGCGACTCAATCAGGCGTCGCTCCAAGTCGATAATCAGCGCGCGTACCGGACCACCATGCTCGACGACGCCAGCACGTGGCCCTTCATCGCGGCGATCAAACCGTCGCGGTCGAGTGCGGCGGGCAGGGCGTCCGCGGCGAGATCCAGCGCGTACGCTTGCACGACATAGTGATGCGGCGCATCGCCATGCGGCGGGCAAGGTCCGTAATAACCGTCCTTCCCCGTCCGGTTGATTCCGCCGATACTCCCCGCCGGCGGCGGCCCGTCTTCTCCGAGCGCGGTCGTCGCAGCAGGAATTCCGTAGAGGACCCAATGCACGATACCCAGGCCGCGCGCGCCATCGGGATCGTAGATGGTGACCGCAAAGCTTTTTGTCGCTGAAGGCGCATTGCTCCACGCCAACGGCAACGAGACGTTCTTGCCGCCGCAATCCTGAGCGCTGGCCGCGTGCCGCGAGTCGAGGGTGGCGTTATCGGTGAAATCGGGTGAGCTCAGCGTGAAGCGCTCATCGGCGATGGCAGTGATTGCAGTGACGCTCAGGAAACATCCCACACTAACCGCGGCAACGCGCAAAAGCCGCGTCGCGCGGCACAAGCTTGAATCATTCTTCATTGTTCTTCTGACCTTGGGGTTTCGGTAACTTCGCCTGCGATACGGTGCGCCTGATCTGCAACCTCCTCCAAGCGATCCTGACAACCGCCTACTGCCATTTCTTCGGATCACCGCCTAATGCTGCGCAGGTATCGAAGCTGATGGCACGGAGCTTCGCCTCGCCGATCTGTCCGGAGAGCGCGTAACCCGCGTGATCCGTCGTCCAGTAGAAAGTTCGTCGCGAGCCGTCGCGCAACATCCGGATGGCGTACTCGTCATTATGCTTGCCCGAACCGCCGGTCATGTACAGCGTGAGCCGTTCGCCGCTGGCGTTCTGATACATGAACTGCGCCGCGGGTCCGTCCTCGCCGGGCAACAAGCGGCCACCGACCAGCTCGAATCCATATTCGTGCAGCGAGGGAATGGTCAGGGTCCGGTTGAGTCGCTTGGACAACCACGTGACAAGATGATCCTCCTGCGACGCCGCGACTTCCACCGCGTGCCGCTGCTCCGGCGCATACACGGCGTAAGCGATATCCGCACGTTGCGCGAACGTCGGCGCAGGCCGATCCTGATTGAAGGCCGGCAACAGCATGTGCATCAGGAAGCCGCATGCGATCCCCACGACCAGCCAGCTCGCCGCCATCAGATAACGCTTGCGAGGACGCACGACCACGACCTGGGGTTCTTTATCTGCAGTGGCCGAAAACAGCGCCCGCAGCGCATTGTCTTGCGCGCGATACGCGGCGACTGTCGCCGCGCTCGCCGGATCGCGGGCGATGCGCGCAGCGGTTTCAGCGCGCTCAGCCTCCGGCGCTTCATCGTCGATGAACGCAGACAGCGCGCGCAACTCATCGGCTGCCGAGCTGGATTCCGCCTGTTCAGGACGTTCGTGATTCGTCATGTGCCACTCACGATTTTCAACGATGCCGATTTGCGGCCCGGTTCCTCACCGAGCAGCACACGCATGTGTTCACGTGCCCGCGATAGTCGCGACATCACCGTTCCGGCCGGCACGTTCAGCACCACGGATGCCTCCTGATAACTCATGTCCTCGACGCAGACGAGCAGCATGACTTCGCGTTGCTCGACCGGCAAGCAATACAGCGCGCGTTGCACGTCGCGCAGCACGAGCCCGTCGACTTCACCCACGGGCGCGGCCATCTGCCGCCACGGCGCGGTTTCATCGTCGACGGCAATATCGCGCCGCCCCCGCAACTGATCGATATAGAGGTTGCGCATGATCGTGAACAGCCATGCGCGCAGATTGCTGCCGACACGAAATCCCTTCGACCGGCCGAGCGCGCGTTCGGTCACATCCTGCACGAGGTCATCGGCCCACGCACGGTCTCCCGTCAGCGCGCGCGCATAACGCCGCAACTGCGGAAGAACCCCAACGAGGTCGGTATCGAAGCTCAACGGCCTATGCTCATTTCTGGTTCACTTTCAGCGGGCGAGGCCACTGTTCGCGTGACGACGATATTGCCGCACGCGCACAGTGGCCATCGATCGCTTGATGCTGGTCTCCACCGCTCTAATAGTTTTTTGCTTCACGCTTACTGCTTCACCGTGTGCCACATGTCCTTGAAATTGTCGCCGTTGGCATCGCCCGGTTTCATGTCTTTCGCAAACGTGTACACGCGCTTGCCTTTGTACGCCCATTGGCTGCCGCCATCGGCTGCGGGCATGATGGTCCAGTCACCCTGTGGTTTGTCCGATGAATCGGCCTTCACCGCCGGCCATGCCTGAGCGCATCCGCCGCTGCATGCGCTCGGACCCGACGCCGGATCTTTGTCAAACGTGTAGAGCGTCATGCCTTTTGCGTCGGTGTACATACCGGCTCCTGCCATTGGCGGGGCGGCATGGGCATTCAGGCTGAAGACCGCAACAAGGGTCAGGGCTGCAGCGAGCATCGGGGTTCGCTTTTTCATGTTGTTCGTCTCGTTCCAAGTGTGCAGATACGGGATAAACGGCTGGTGCTCGCGGAATATTCCGGTACCTGACAAATATTTCGACTGTGTTCCGTAATTTTGATCCTGTCGATCAGCGGGTGAGCGTTGGAATACATGAGGCTGACGAACTGACAAACGCCTGACCGGGGAGGCCGAATCTGGCGACTTGGCTACAATCGACGGCAACAGACGATGCGGTTCTCCGCCAGCCGCCGGACCAGGCTTGCCGATTCGCATCTTTCGGCCACGAACTGGCCGATCAGCCAAAACCCGGCTTGAAACGAACGAGGTGAAATGGTGCAGGACAGCAAGAACCAACCGACGCCGCAGAACCCGGGCGCGAACATGAACATACCTAGAAAACGCCCGTTGGATGGCATTCGTGTACTGGATTTATCGAGGGTGCTGGCGGGACCGTGGTGCACGCAGAACCTCGCGGACCTTGGCGCGCAAGTGATCAAGATCGAGCGTCCCGGCGCCGGCGACGACACCCGCACATGGGGCCCGCCGTTCCTGCGCGACGCCGAGGGCCGCGATACATCGGAGAGCGCATATTTCCTGTGCGCGAACCGCAACAAGCAGTCGGTTGCCATCGACATGAGTTCACCTGAAGGCGCCGCGTTGATTCGCGAGTTCGCGAAGTCATGCGACGTGGTCGTCGAAAACTTCAAGGTCGGTGGGCTCAAGAAGTATGGGCTGGACTACGAGAGTCTTTCGGCGCTCAATCCGCGGCTTGTGTACTGCTCGATAACGGGGTTTGGGCAAAGCGGGCCGCTATCGCAGCGCGCAGGTTATGACTTCCTGATCCAGGGCATGGGCGGGCTGATGAGCATTACAGGCGAGCCCGACAGCGTAGCGGGCGGCGGCCCGGAAAAAGTCGGCGTGGCGGTAACGGACCTGATGGCCGGCATGTACGCCACCACCGGCGTGCTCGCCGCGCTGATGGAGCGCCAGAAAAGCGGGCTCGGGCAACATCTGGACATCGCGTTGCTCGATTGCCAACTGGCCATGCTCGCTAACCAGTCCATGAATTACCTCACCACCGGTATCGCGCCACAGCGCATGGGCAACGCGCATCCGAACATCGTGCCGTACCAGACCTTCGCCACGAGCGATGGCCATGTGATCGTCGCATGCGGCAACGACAGCCAGTTCCGTTCGCTGTGCACCGCGATGAACGTGCCGGAACTTGCGCTCGATGTACGTTTCGCGACCAATAGCGGGCGTAGCGTGAACCGGGCGGAATTATTGCCCCAACTGGCTGCGGTCTTCATGACGCGTCCTCGCGACGCATGGGTCGCCGCGCTCGAGGCGTGCGGTGTGCCATGCGGGCCGATCAACGATATCGCGCAAGCTTTTAACTCCGGACAGGCGCAATTTCGCGGCGCGGCGCGGGAGATACCGCATCCCGTCGCGGGCGTTGCGCCGACGGTTGCGAGTCCGCTGCGTTTATCGGCTACGCCGGTTGCCTACGATCAGGCGCCCCCGATGCTTGGACAACACACGAGCGCGATGTTGCGCGACGTACTTGGAATGACCGACGTGCAGATCGAGGCATTAGTGCAAACGGGGGTGATCGGCAGGTAGATCATTTATGACAATTTTCATCTTGACTCGCCTAAAGCGCAGCAAGGTATCGTCGGTCATGTGAAATCCACGCAAACACGCAGGATGCAAACGATGACCTCATATGATCGACGATCTTCCACGGGACGAGGCGGAACGCCTACTAAGCCTCACTAAATTTGGTGACCCATCGACGGGATGGAGAAGGCGCCAGCAAACCATAAGTTGGGCGAAATGCGAATTCGGTGTCACAGATGCCGACGGCAAGCGCATTCAGGGCATCACGGCTGATCTATCTGTTCGATACAGCCGACGACCGCATCTTAAGCAGTTCCTCTTCAGCATGTATTACACCCAGCATCGGGGGAATCGCCGTGCGTATCAGCTTGACGTCTTTCAAAGTGGTCGACGACCAGCAGATGCGCATCGGCATCCTCACGAACACGTGGGTCGTGATCGTTTAGCGGGCCACGCTGAATGGTCCGCGATCAGTTTCGCGGGCGCGCTGCTGCTTTTCTGCAAGAAGACCAACTTGACGCTGACGAGCGTCTTACCTGATCCATCGGTTCCGGAGTCGAAATGAATATCCAGTCGTCCTGCCAGGACATGTGCGCAAACCTCGGCTTTGGCTGCGTGGAACTTGAAGATGAATATCCGCCCATGATGGCGCTCCAAACACCGTTCGGCTTTTACGGTGGCGACCCATTCGAGATCTACGCGGAATATCTGGGAGACCGCGAGCAGATACGGTTCTTTGATTCAGGAGGGACGCTGTTCCACTGCTTCGCCCGCCAGATCAGTTCATTTCATCTGCGGGACTATCAAGTCGTGAAAGCAGCGATCAAGCAGCCCGGCATCAACGTGACGCATGAGGGTGAAATTGAAGCCACGTTTGACATTGCCAACATGGCGTCAGGTTTCGCGAGTTATGTAGACGCGTTGCTGAGTCTGGCCAGATGGGAGTTCGATAATGCAGGCACTGACTTCGCCGTCCGCGAACCCAACCTGATCGGTGACACAAGGCTATATCTCAACGCAATGAAGCCGGATGTCCCGGCAATCAAGAGCACGTTCAAGACCATGGGTGTGTCAGGCCGTCGGTATGGCTTCGACTTGTCGCAAGGTGACACGCAGATCGACGTGATCTCATGTCATCGCAACGCTTCGTCGTCGGAGCTCTACAAGCTTGTGGACCTGCGTGGCAATGCGCTGACTGCGCACACGCCGATCATCGTGGTGGTGGACGACCGTTTGTTACCCGAGCAGGCGGATCGTGAGGTGGCTGTGATCGGCCAGTACGCCGAGGCGTGGCCAATGAGAAAGCTGATCGAGGCCGCAGCGGGTGGCGGTTTGACGCGGCATTGAGGTCTTTGGCGTTAGTCGAAACGGGGGAGAAATCCGTGCAGAGGCCTAAAGCTGCCAATCGAGCAACGGCATCGCTTTCTCTATCAGCTTCTCTAACCTCGGTCGACGCAGCCAGTCTTCGTAGGTAACGAGCTGCGACTTTTCTATATCGGCGTCGAAGATCGCGCTTTGCTGACGGGCGAATTCTTGATCGTAGATGTTGAGGTTCGCTTCGTCGTTGAGCTTGAACGAGCGGCTGTCGAAATTCGTCGATCCGACCGAAACCAGGTATTCGTCGACTATGAGCAATTTGCAATGGAACATGGTCGGCTGATATTCATGGATTTCGATACCAGCGGCCAGCAGATCTCCCCAGCAGGCGCGGGAGGCTTCACGCACGGTATGCGTATCAATGCGTTTTCCCGGCGTCACAATACGCACTCTCACGCCGCGTCGTGCGGCTTCCACCAGGGCGTTGATCGCGAGGCCATCGGGGACGAAATACGCGCTTGCCAGATGAATGCTGCGCGTAGCTGCTGTGATCGCCATCAGATACATCAGTTCCATGTCGTCGGCGCCGTGGGTGGGGGAACTGCTGAACATGTGCGCCACGCCATTGCTGGCATCGCCTTCCGGCAATGGGGGTATCTCAGGAAAGTACTTGGGACCATGCAGCACATTCCCGGTTGCCTTGATCCAGTTGTCCATGAACACGGCCTGCATGTGACCGACCACTGGACCCTCGACCCGGAAATGCGTATCGCGCCAATGCTTTTCGTCTTGCGCGTGTCCGGTCCATTCCTCCGCAATCCCAACACCACCGGTGAAACCCACGCGGCCGTCGATGATCAGCAGCTTCCGGTGCGTCCGGTTATTCATTCGCCCGAGTCCGGTCCAGTGTGGCTTGTGATATTGCACAACGTCGGCACCGGCTTGCCGCAGTTCGTCGAGATAACGGTGATCCATTTTCTTGCAGCCCACCCAGTCGAGCAGGATATGCACCGCTACGCCCGAGCGCGCTTTTTCGGACAACGCCGCCGCAAATCGCGCGCCAATTTCGCCGGACCAATAGATAAACGTTTCGAAGGTAATGGTCTCCTTGGCGGATTGAATGCCATCAAGCATGGAAGGGAAGATTTCGTCGCCGTTCAGCAGCACGGCATACCGGTTGCCGGACGTCACCGGAGGACCCAACAAGAGGCTCATTGAACGAATGAATTGCGGGTCGTCGCTGGAATACAGCCGTTCGATGTTGTGCTCGACCTTCTTTTCGCCGCTTACAAAGTTCGCAAGGATCAGGACCACGACAAGCGTGACGATTACCGTAAGCGGTATGGCGAGCAAGAGCATGTCGGATTCCGGAGGAGACGAGCTGCAAGTGGGGCGAGGCGTACGCGGTGCAGGAGCCCGGAAGCTCGGCTATGCGTGCCGGAGTGTCGACACGCCTTATTGCAAGTGCCAGCAAGTGCCGGACCTCGTTCTTATTGCGCTGCGGCACGGGTTCCAAATCCGGCCGTTTCCAGAGCAGTTGCGCGACCGAGCGCTTCAGGGCGCCGGCGTTTTGCAGTTTCGATACAGACACAAGTTCGCGGCTCCCCGAGCCGAGCCGCAGCAAATCGCTCACTCGTCCACAATCGTGCTCAGGTTCACGCGCACGCGCCGCAGCAGGGAGATCAGTTGCGCGCGCTCGTCCGCATCGAGCCCCGCCAACGCTTCAGCGGCCACTGCATCGCCCACCCGGCGTGCCTTGCCGAGCGCGCCTTCAGCCTTTGCCGTCATCCTCACCGTTCGTTCTCGACGGTCATCGGGATTCGAAAAACGTTCGATCCAGCCGCCTTCTTCCATCCGATCGAGCAGGCGACCGGCCGATATCGGAGCGACTTCCAGCAGATCGGCCAGCCGCGCCTGGTTCACATCGCCGAAATGGGACAGGTAAGCGAGCGCGCGGCATTGCGCCCGTGTGAGATCGAGGGACGATTTCGCGAGTTCGTCGAAGCGCTTGCTGCACAAGCGCCCAACGTCCGAGATCAGAAAACCAAAGCGCTTGTCGAGGTGCGTTTCCATGCCCGGATTATACGAAAGAAGCCCTTGCCCACATGCATTCGGGAAGCACGGGTTTCCCCGGATTTTTGACACCTTGTTCCAATTATCAGCCTGTTTATAATAAGCATGCTTATTAATTAAATAAGAGAGTAAGCGATCCGCTAACCAAATCGGCGCCTGAATGTCCCCTGAATCAATGCCGGCAAGCGCGGCGCCGGCCGCGCCGCTCAATCGGCCCATGCTCACGATCTCGATCATGCTTGCAACGCTGATCCAGACGCTCGACAGCACGATCGCCAATGTCGCGCTGCCGCATATGCAGGGCACGTTGTCGGCATCGCAGGACGAGATCACGTGGGTGCTGACGTCCTACATTGTTGCGGCAGCGATCGCCACGCCGCTTACCGGCTGGTTATCCGACCGGCTGAGCACGAAGCGCCTGCTGGTTATCTCGATTGCAGGTTTCACTGTCGCTTCGGCGCTGTGCGGGTTATCGGAGAGTCTTGCGCAGATTGTCGCGTCGCGATTGCTGCAGGGGATTTTCGGAGCCTCGCTCGTGCCGCTCTCTCAATCCATCCTGCTCGACATCAACCCGCGCGAAAAGCAGGGCCAGGCGATGGCCGTCTGGGGCATGGGCGTGATGGTCGGGCCGATTCTCGGGCCGACGCTCGGCGGCTGGCTAACCGATAGCTACAACTGGCGCTGGGTATTTTTCATCAACGTGCCGATTGGCGCGTTTGCGCTCTTTGGCGTGCTGACCTTCCTGCCTGCGCGAGCCGCGAAGCACGGCGTGAAATTCGACGCGTTCGGCTTCGCCACGCTGGGTCTGGCGATCGGCGCGTTGCAGGCCATGCTTGACCGCGGCGAGCAGCTCGACTGGTTCGGGTCACTCGAAATCCGCATCGAAGCCATTCTTGCGGTGCTGAGCTTCATCTTTTTCCTCGCGCACACCGCGACCGCCGGCAAGCGTTCATTCTTCAAGTACGAGCTGTTGAAGGACCGCAATTTCGCGACCGGCGTGTTGTTTATCTTCATGATTGGCGCGGTGATGTACGCGACCCGTGCGTTGTTGCCGCCGATGCTGCAGAACCTGATGAACTATCCGGTTGCCACGACCGGTCTGGTCACGGCGCCTAGCGGCGCGGGAACGATGGTCGCCATGCTGGTCGCCGGGCGGCTGCTACGACGTTTCGACGCGCGTCTGTTGTTGCTCGCCGGCTTTCTCGTTTCGGCGTTCGCGCTCTGGCAGATGATGCATTACACGCTCGTGCTGTCGGTCTCGGACATCGTGTGGCCCGGCGTGATCCAGGGTTTCGGCCTGGGTTTCGTCTTCGTGCCGCTCAGTGCGCTGACGTTTTCCACCCTGACACCCGAACTGCGCGCAGACGGCACCGCGACCTACAGCCTGATGCGTAACATTGGCAGCAGTATCGGCATCTCGATTGTGCAGACCATGATGACGCGTGGCACGCAGGTCGCGCACGCCGATCTCGCGGCGAATGTGAACGTGTTCAATCCGTCGATGCGGCCCATGCTCGAGAGTGGACCGCAGATAAACCTCGCGCTGATGGATCAGTCGATCAATCAGCAGGCGCAGATGATCGCGTACCTGAATGACTTCAAGCTGATGTTCGTGGCGACTTTGCTGGTGGTGCCGCTGTTGTTGCTGATCCGGCCGATGCGAAGTGCCGCCAGCGAAACCCTCGCTCACGCGGCAGCGGATTGACGAGATTACTTGATGGATGAATCGCGCGAAAGTTCGCGATGAGTCAGATACATGCGCAGATCGAATTCGATCTGGTGATACCCCGGCTGCATGAATTCGCATAGCCGATAAAACGCCTTGTTGTGGTCGCTTTCCTTCAAATGTGCGAGCTCGTGCACGACGATCATGCGCAGGAATTCGGGCGCTGCTTCCTTGAATAGCGACGCCACGCGAATCTCCTTCTTTGCCTTGAGCTTGCCGCCCTGCACGCGCGAAATGGCCGTGTGCAGGCCGAGCGCATGACGCAGCACGTCGAGCTTGGCGTCGTACACCACCTTATCGATAGCGGGCGCCACGCGCAGAAACTCCTGCTTCAGATCCGTGGTGTATTGATACAGCGCGCGGTCCGATTGCACCGCGTGGCGTTGCGGATAACGGTCGGCGAGATACACGCCAAGCTGGTCATCTGCGATCAGTTTGCGGACTTTATCCTGAAGCGTTTGCGGATAAGCGCTGAGATATTTCAGAGGAAGCATGAGGGATCAGGCGCGCCGTCGCGTGCTCCATAAAATGCAGGCAATCAGCGCAAGCTGCAAAGGCAACCGCACGAGCAATAACCACGATGGAACTTGCGAGAACTGCTCCGCGTGCTGATACATGAATACGTTGGCGGGCGTAACGGCGATCGTCAGTAGCGTCAACCCAATGCCTGCTGCGCTTCGCGTGCGTTTGATCATCACGCCGATCGCACCAAGCAACTCGAAAACGCCGCTCACAATGACGGCCAGAAGCGGGAAGGGAATATAGGACGGCACGATTTGCACGAAGAGCGGCATGTACAAGAAGTGGCACGCGCCGCCAATCAGGAAATACAGGAACACGAACCACAGTCCGATGCGCTGGCCCACGGACATTCTTCTAGCCGATGAAAATCTGAGTGAGGACATGCGTGAGCAAGCACCGTGTTATTGAAGCTGATTCGATGACAGCGCGGACTTTGCGCCAGGCTTGTCGATCGCGGGATATGAATCCCCGCCGACGCGACACGATGACCTAAATCGACGGCCCAAAACAAAAAACCGCCCAGCAAGCTGGGCGGTTTTTCATCAATTCTGGTCGGGGTGAGAGGATTCGAACCTCCGGCCTCTACGTCCCGAACGTAGCGCTCTACCAGGCTAAGCTACACCCCGAATGTTCACTCAGAGACGGTTCGTTTCCTTTTCAGGACTGTCTTGCCGTCGAGTAAGAACATAATTCTAGCAGGCTCTCTTTAAAAATGGAATCCGGAAACGAAGAAATCGCTTTCGCTGCCGCCTGGGCTTCCTGGCGCGCGCATTTCAGCGTGTGATCCAGCGCGCCTGACTTCGTGATGGCTTCGAAGATGGTGTCGAATTTATCGGTGCCACCTTGTTCGATTGCCTCACGCGCAAGCGCTGCCTGTTCGGCCGAACCGTGCTCCATCAGATAGATGAGGGGCAGCGTAGGTTTGCCTTCGCGCAGGTCGTCGCCCGCGTTTTTACCCATCGATTCCGCCGTGCCGGTGTAATCGAGCCAGTCGTCCATGATCTGGAAGGCCGTGCCGATGCGCCGGCCAAACTCTGCCGCCGCCGCTTCCGTCCGGGCATCCGACCCCGACAAAACCGCGCCGAGTTGAGCCGCCGCTTCGAAAAGCTTCGCCGTCTTGTAGCGGATCACCTGCATGTAGCGCGCTTCGTCCACGTCCGGGTCGTGCATGTTGAGCAATTGCAGCACTTCGCCTTCCGAGATCACGTTCGTCGCAACGGACAGGATCTCCATCACGCGCATCTTGCCCACGCCGACCATCATTTCGAAGGAACGCGAGTACAGGAAGTCGCCGACAAGCACGCTCGCCGCGTTGCCGAACAGCGCATTCGCGGTTTTGCGGCCGCGCCGGAGATCGGATTCGTCGACAACGTCATCGTGCAGCAGCGTGGCCGTATGAATGAACTCGACGACCGCGGCCAGCTCGTGCCGGTGGCCGGTGGTGTCGCCGAGCGCGCCTGCGACCAGCAACAGCAACGCTGGCCGGAGCCGTTTGCCGCCGGCCCCGATGATGTACTCGGAGATCTGGTTGATGAGCATCACTTCGGATGCCAGGCGCTGCCGGATGACGCGATTGACCTGCTGCATGTCCTCGGCGATAGGCTCGAGCACGTTGGCGGCGTTTGGGGAGGAAGTGGCAGTGGACGACATGATCGGCAATTAGGATAGTGCCGCGAATTATAAGGCGAATCGGCCGATAGCCGCCTCTAAAGACGCCTCGCACGAACTGCGCGCCGCGCCGTGACAGGCCTGATACGCGGTGTCGGGCAGCGAAAATCGCAATAATGGGGTCCGCATGGTCCGGGTAATCGTACTGTCCGGGCCACAGCCGCCACGTTTTCGCGATGCACAAGGGTTTTGACGGAGGGCCTAACTCTCTGTATAATCACGCGTTTTCGCGCACGGTGTGCGGAAAAATGAATTCAGAGTGAGGTTCTCAATGTACGCGGTCATAAAAACCGGTGGCAAGCAGTATAAGGTTGCTGTCGGCGAAAAATTGAAAGTAGAACAGATACCGGCAGACATTGACGCTGAAATCACGCTCGACCAGGTTCTCGCAGTAGGCGAAGGTGAATCGATTCAGTTCGGTGCACCGCTGGTCAGTGGGGCTTCCGTCATAGCTACCGTCGTGTCCCAGGGTCGTCATAAGAAGGTTACGATCTTCAAGATGCGTCGCCGGAAGCACTACCAAAAGCACGCTGGCCATCGCCAGAACTACACCGAACTGCGTATCGACGCTATCAACGCTGCATAAGCGTTGAGTCGATAAGCTAAACGGTCAAGGAGCTATTAAATGGCACACAAAAAAGCAGGCGGGTCATCCCGCAATGGTCGCGACTCTGAATCAAAGCGCCTCGGCGTGAAGGTTTACGGCGGCCAGGCAATCAACGCAGGCGGCATCATCGTGCGCCAGCGCGGTACGCGCATGCACCCGGGCGATAACGTCGGTATGGGCAAGGATCACACCTTGTTCGCGCTGACCGACGGCCACGTCACGTTTTCGACGAAGGGCGCAGCAAAGAAGCATCTGGTCAACGTAGTCCCGGCTGCCTAAGAATTATCCAGGCACGGGCTTCAGGACCGGAAAAGGCCCCGCGAAGTTCGCGGGGCTTTTTTTATTGGCCGGTCTTTTCGACGCGGCCACGCAGTGACATATATCGAATGGTCTAGTGGCTGGCATCGGCCGGTCGCGGCAGAATAGGGTGTCGGCTGGAGTTGGCTTTTTAGAGCTTGCTCCAGTCCCCCGCAAAGTAAAACGGGACGGAGCAACTCATGAAGTTCATTGACGAAGCGAGAATTGAAGTCATCGCCGGCGACGGAGGGGATGGCAGCGCGTCGATGCGGCGCGAGAAGTTCGTCCCGTTCGGCGGACCGGACGGCGGCGACGGCGGCCGGGGCGGCAGCGTGTATGCGGTTGCGGACCGCAACATCAACACGCTGATCGACTACCGGTACGCGAAGAAACACCAGGCGCGCAACGGCGAAAACGGCCGCGGTGCGGACTGTTACGGCAAGGGTGGCGACGACATCATCTTGCGCATGCCGGTGGGTACGATCATCGCGGACACGGAAACGGGCGAGTTGATCGCCGATCTGACCGAGCACAACCAGAGCGTGCTGATCGCAAACGGCGGCGCGGGCGGTCTCGGCAACCTGCACTTCAAGTCGAGCACGAACCGCGCGCCGCGCCAGAAGACGGAAGGCAAGCCCGGCGACCGGCGCATGCTGCGCCTCGAGCTGAAAGTGCTCGCCGACGTCGGTTTGCTCGGCATGCCGAACGCGGGCAAGTCCACGTTCATCACGGCGGTGTCGAATGCGCGGCCGAAGATTGCCGACTATCCGTTCACCACGCTCGCGCCGAACCTCGGCGTGGTGCGTGTCGGTCCGGAAAAGAGCTTCGTGATCGCGGACATTCCTGGCTTGATTGAGGGCGCGGCGGAAGGCGCGGGTCTCGGTCACCGATTCCTGCGTCACTTGCAGCGCACCGGCGTCCTGCTGCATCTTGTCGATCTGGCCCCGTTCGACGACGCTGTCGATCCCGTTGTGGAAGCGCGCGCGATCGTCAACGAACTGCGCAAATATGACGAATCGCTGTACGAAAAACCGCGCTGGCTTGTGCTGAACAAACTCGACATGGTGCCGGACGACGAGCGCAAATCGCGCGTGGCGGACTTTATCAAGCGTTATGAGTGGGACGGCCCGGTGTTCGAAATCTCGGCGCTGACGGGGCAGGGTTGCGAAAGTCTGACCTACGCCATCTTTGATTACATCTCGAAGAATTCGGATGCTTCGCGGGCCGCGGAAGCCGAAGATCTCGCCGCGGACGTCCGTTTCCGCGACGAACCCGCCGTCGTGGCGCCGCAGCCGGCACCGGAGATCGACGAAGACGAAGACGAAGCGTAAAAGTTTGGCCCGTGGTTATCGAAGCAAATCCGAGGAGAAATGCGTCAGATGCGTTCCGTCATAGCCGCTTCGAAGCGACTCGTAGTGAAAGTGGGATCGAGCCTGGTGACCAACGACGGGCGCGGGCTCGACCACGCAGCCATCGCGCGCTGGGCGGCGCAGATTGCCGCGCTGCGCGGACAAGGTAAGGAGGTCGTGCTGGTCAGTTCCGGCGCGATCGCCGAAGGTATTCATCGCCTGGGCTGGACGAAGCGGCCGCGTGAAATTGATGAATTGCAGGCGGCTGCCGCTGTTGGACAGATGGGCTTGGCGCAAGTCTACGAAAGCAGTTTCGGCAAGCACGGCATGCGCACGGCGCAGATTCTCCTTACGCACGCCGATCTCGCCGACCGCGAACGCTATCTGAACGCACGCTCAACGCTGCTCACCTTGCTGCGCCTGGGTTGCGTGCCGATCATCAATGAAAACGACACCGTCATCACCGACGAAATCAAGTTCGGCGACAATGATACGCTCGGTGCGCTGGTAGCGAACCTCATAGAAGGTGATGCGCTGATTATCCTCACCGATCAACGCGGCCTGTTTACCGCTGATCCCCGGCACGATCCAACCGCCACGCTGGTCGAACAGGCCGATGCCGGCACGCCCGAACTCGAGGCCATGGCGGGCGGCGCGGGTTCAAGCCTGGGACGTGGCGGCATGCTGACGAAGATCCTCGCAGCGAAACGCGCGGCGCACAGCGGCGCGAATACGGTAATTGCGAGCGGACGGGAGTCGGATGTCCTGACCCGGCTGGCATCGGGCGAGATGATCGGTACGCAATTAATGGCGCGCACAGCCCGTATGGCGGCCCGCAAGCAATGGATGGCCGATCATTTGCAGGTGCGTGGCCACGTGGTTATTGACGACGGTGCGGTCGAGAAGCTTACTGCGGGAGGTAAAAGCTTGCTGCCAATTGGCGTGATCGATGTTTACGGCGCGTTCGCGCGCGGGGAAGTGATCGCGTGCATGAATCCGGGCGGACAGGAAGTGGCGCGCGGCATCACGAACTACAGCAGCTCTGAGGCGCGCTTGATCCAGCGTCGGCCGAGCGGTGAAATTGAAACGGTGCTGGGGTATATGCTCGAACCTGAGCTGATTCATCGGGACAATCTGGTGCTGGCGTAAGCAGGAAGGCGCCTGCCCACCGTACGAAAGCCGCCGATCTCAGTGGCACCGCAGCAAGCTCAATGGACAGTGTGCAAGGTTGCGGCGCCAGCTATTTTGCTCCGCAAGCGCCGATCTTTCGGCTAAACGCGGTTGTTTCTGCCGTTTTCCCTACCGAATTTCCTTCCTGACCAGTCGATATTTTGTCGATGCGCGATGCGTCCTTATGCTCGAGATCGCGCGACGTTAGGCCCGTGACGGCACCTGCCATACGCTGGAACGCGTATTCGGATAACAGCCTCGAGTCGAGCAGGGTCACGGTTATTTCTCCACTTATCACGTGTTACCAAATCTTTCCCTTAAATTGTATGTGAGTGATTAATCAATCGGCGATAGTTGCGACAAATTATCTCTGTTAGGAGAAGGTTTCTTGCACCACGATGTCTTGCCCCACAAAAAAGCCCGCTGACCGTCAGGTGCAGCGGGCTTTTTTCACCAGTCGTTCGGCCTAGTGATAGTTCGAAACGGCAGTCCGTTTCATCTGGATGTTCGACACAATCTGCTTGGCTGACCCTGTCGGCAGCTTGTTCGCGCAGAAGTAATCCTGATACAGCGAAGCGTGGTATGCGTTCAGCTCGCCGTTTTCTATCCGTCGAAAATCGTTTTCGACCGTGCGGTCCCAGTCGGTCTGGTCCTCGTTAATGCTCGCATACAGGCGCCAGTTATAGTTGTCGCAGCGAATGCCTTCGTAGTTGACGTTGCGCGCGCCCGCCGGACTTTTCACGACAACGGTGTAGCGGATCACGCCGTCGTCACCCACGCTGAGCGAGTTCTTATCGATGAAAAAGCTCAGCGGCGTATTGTTCGATACCGTGAATTCCAGGAGGTTCGCGTCCTTTGGCAGCGGAGGCAGGGTGTCGACCTTGTTTTCGACCCAGTTCGGCTTGCGGTCCATGAGGTAGACGAACGCGCTGTCGTCCTTGTTGGTCGGCTTGGAGCTGCCGCAACCGGCAAGCATGGCAAGGGCTGCCGCGGATGCCGCGAACAAAGCAATGGCTTTCAATTCTTTATTTCCTGAGGTTGATGCAGAAGCGACTGCAAATCGATCGTGCTGCGTGATTGCGCCGCGATAGTCCCGCTAAGGGAGCCCGCCGGCATGTCAAACACGCAAGCCCAGCCTTTGACGCTGCACGAAAAAAAGCGGCGGGCGTTGCCGCACCGCCGCTTCGAATGACACACGTCCTAATCCCGCAAAGGACGTTGTGCGTAGATGTGCAGCTCTTCGGTCACCGAACATTCTGCCTGAATGACACTGCCGTTTGCAGAAACGGTCGCGTCCTCCATGGTCATGCCCTGAATCACGCGTGGATACCGGTTGGCATGATGCGCCATCCGTTCCGCGCGCTCAGCACGCACGACTGCGCGCCTCAGAAAGCGTGAAAGTTCAGTGAGCGCAAGCTGATATACATCCCGCTTGAACTCGATCACCGCGTCGAGCGGGACCCAATACTCATTCCACCGCCAGGCATCGAATTCCGGATGATCAGTCGCACGCAAACAAATGTCACAGTCGCGGCCTACCATGCGTAACAAAAACCAGATCTGTTTCTGTCCGCGATAGTGACCGCGCACCTCGCGCTTGATGAACTTGTCCGGCACCTCATAACGCAGCCAGTCGCGGGTTCGACCCACGACCTTCACATGTTCCGGAAGCAAGCCGGTTTCTTCGTGTAACTCCCGATACATCGCTTGCACAGGGGTCTCACCATACTTGATGCCCCCTTGCGGAAACTGCCAGGAATGTTCACGTAGCCGCTTGCCCCAAAACACTTCATTGTGCGCGTTCAAGAGGATGATGCCGACGTTCGGGCGAAAGCCTTCACGATCCAGCATACAACCACCTTCGAATCCTTTAAAATTGCTTTGATTATAAACAGATAACGGGCCTGGCGCACCGGCACGAACCCGAATTGGGATTCGTTTCGCCTGAGTGCCGGTGCGCTTGGCCAAGGCCTTGCTGCATCGCTGTCCCGTCGTTCACTCGTTCCGCACGTTCTGCATGTTCCGCAGGCTTGGGTCAGAAACCCATTCAATCGACGCGCTCCCGCATTGGAAAATTTTTGAATGAAAGCATCCCGTTTCTTTATCGGCACCCTGAAGGAAGCTCCCACCGACGCAGAAATCGTCAGCCATCAACTCATGATGCGTGCAGGCATGATTCGCCGCGTGGCGGGCGGTATCTATAGTTATCTGCCTATCGGCCTGCGCTCCATCCGCAAGGTGGAGGCCATCGTGCGTGAAGAAATGAATCGGGCCGGCGCGCTCGAATTGTTGATGCCCGGCGTGCAACCGGCCGAGCTCTGGCAGGAATCGGGACGCCTGGAGCAGTACGGTCCCGAACTGCTGCGTATCAAGGATCGTCATGAGCGCGATTTCGTGCTCGGACCGACGCATGAAGAAGTGGTGACGGACATCGCGCGGCGCGAGATCAAGAGTTACAGGCAATTGCCGGTCAATTTCTACCAGATCCAGACCAAGTTCCGCGATGAAATCCGGCCGCGTTTCGGCGTGATGCGCGGGCGCGAATTCATCATGAAGGACGCGTATTCCTTCGATCGCGATCAGGCAGGACTTGCCGAGTCGTACAAGAAGATGTTCGATGCCTACGTGCGGGTGTTCACGCGGATCGGCCTGGAGTTCCGCGCGGTCGCGGCCGATAACGGCTCGATCGGTGGCAGCGGCTCGCATGAATTCCACGTGATCGCCGACACCGGCGAAGACGCAATCGCGTATTGCCCGACTTCGGATTACGCCGCGAACGTGGAAGCCGCCGACGCGCTGCCGCTGAACGCCACGCGTCCCGCGCCCACGGAAGCGATGAAGAAGACCGCTACGCCGGGCAAGGCGAAGTGCGAGGCGGTCGCGGAATTGCTGAACATTCCGCTGGAACGCACGATCAAGTCGATCATCCTCGCGACCGAAAACGAAGGCGCTGAACCGACCATCTGGCTATTGATGTTGCGCGGCGACCATTCGCTGAACGACATCAAGGCGAACAAGCAACCGGGCCTGGCGGGTTATCGCTTTGCTACGGAAGCCGAAATTATCGATACGTTCGGCACGCCGCCGGGTTATCTCGGCCCGATTGGCACGAAGAAGCCGATCAAGGTGATCGCGGACCGCACGGTCGCGAACATGAGCGACTTCGTGGTCGGCTCGAATGAGGTCGACTATCACACCACCGGCGTGAACTGGGGCCGCGATCTGCCTGAACCGGTCGTGGCGGACATTCGCAACGTGCTGGCGGGCGACCCGTCGCCGGACGGCAAGGGCACGCTGGAAATCTGCCGCGGCATTGAAGTGGGCCACGTGTTCCAGCTCGGCACCAAGTACTCGGATGCCATGGGCGCGTCGTTCCTCGACGAAAACGGCAAGCCCGCGCCCATGCAAATGGGCTGTTACGGCATTGGCATCACGCGGATCCTGGGCGCAGCGATTGAACAGAACTTCGACGCCAAGGGCATCATCTGGCCGGAATCGATTGCCCCGTTCGAAGTCGTGTTGTGCCCGATGGGCTACGACCGCAGCGACGCCGTTCGCGAGCAAGCCGACAAGCTTTATGCGGCGCTGCAGGCTGCGGGTATCGACGTGGTTCTCGACGATCGTGGCGAGCGCCCGGGCGTCATGTTCGCCGATTGGGAACTGATCGGTGTGCCGCATCGGCTTGTGATTGGCGACCGTGGGCTGAAGGAAGGCAAGCTCGAGTACCAGGCGCGACGCGACGCCGAAGCCACCTTGCTGCCGGTGGATGACGCTGCGAACATCGTGATCGAGAAGGTGCGCGCTGCACTGGCACGTGGAGTGGCCGCGTAACGTGCAGTACAACTTTCTCTCGGCGACGGTGCTGCTCATCCTGATCACCGATCCGCTCGGCAACATCCCGATCTTCATCAACGCGTTGCGTGGTGTGGCGAAGGAGCGGCGGCGGGTCGTGATCTTGCGGGAAGTCGCTATCGCCTTCGGGATCCTGTTGTTGTTCATGCTGGTGGGCGACCGCTTTCTCCGCGCGATGAGCCTGACGGATCTATCGTTGCGGCTGGGCGGCGGGATCGTGTTGTTCCTGATCGCGTTGCGCATGATCTTTCCGCATCCCGATGGTCCGATGGGCGGTGATTCACGCGGTGGCGAACCGCTGATCGTGCCGCTGGCCATTCCCGCGCTGGCCGGTCCATCGGCGCTGGCGACGGTGATGCTGCTGACATCGCAGGCGCCGGGACAGATGTGGGAATGGGTCGGTGCGCTGACAATCACCATGATGGTCTGCGCGGTCGTGCTGGTGCTGGCCGAGAAGATCCAGCATTGGCTCGGCGAGCGCGCGGTTACGGCGTTCGAACGGCTGATGGGGTTGGTGCTCGTTGCGATATCGGTGGAAATGATCCTGACCGGAATACGGACCTTCGTGCATCAACTGGCCACAAGCGGCTGATGCGCCGTGGCTTGCATGCAGGGTGCCGATCCAGACGCGCTTGAGGTTTCAGTTTCCGAAGCGCTCGCAACGGGTTTCCGGTTGAACGATATAGTTGGTAAGCGGGCTTAAAAAAAGCCCACGTAAAAAGGCGGTTTCAACTCACGTTGAAACCGCCTTTTGTTTATGCGCCGAGCGTTACGCCGACCTCTAATCGTCCGTGTTGTCGCAGCTATGCCCATCGACCGAACGTGGTCGTAGCGCTCGACTCACGTTCAACGATGAATCAAGCGCCTTCCGTCAGCGCCCGGATCGTTGGCAAATTGCGCCAGTATCCCTTCGCGTCCATACCGCATCCGAACACATACCGGTCCGGCACTTCGAAGCCGCAAAAGTCCGGCCGCAAGGGTTTCGATTTATTGATGAGCTTCTCGCACAGCACCGCCGAGAGGAATTTCTTCGCGCCCATTGCCATGATGCGGTCGCGGATGGCGGCCATGGTTTCGCCTTCATCCAGGATGTCGTCGAGCACCAGCACCACGCGATCCTTTACGGACTCTGCCGGCGCCACGCGCCATTCCATCTTGTCGCCGCCTTTGGTCGTGTTCCGATACCGCGTCAAGTGGATGTAGTCGAACTCGAGCGGAAAGTCGAGGTGCGGCAGCAGCATCCCAGTGAACACCGCCGCGCCGCCCATGACGGACAGCACGAGCGGGAACTCTTCGCCCGTGCTCGCGCCGATGGCCTTCGCCATGCTTTCGATCGACGCGCTCACGTCCTGAGCCGAAACGATCTCTTCGGAGTGGCTGAAAATATGGAGTGCTTCTTCGCGATTCATAAGGGCAGGCGGCGAGGGTGTAGAGCTAAAAAAAGGGAAACGAGGCGCTAAGCGCTGAGCGCGCGCCACCACATGATAAACCCGCGCTCTTCAGCAAAACGCGGGCCGTGGAAATCAACCAACCCAAAACGAAAACTTCAACGCATGCCGGGCATCATGCCTTTCATGCCGCGCATCATTTTCTGCAGATTGCCGCCCTTCAGCTTTTTCATCATGCCGCGCATCTGGTCGTATTGAGCAAGCATGCGGTTGACTTCCTGGACCTGCACGCCCGCGCCCGCTGCAATACGGCGCTTGCGCTGCGCCTTGATGAGATCGGGTTTCGCGCGCTCCAGCAGCGTCATGGAATTGATGATGCCTTCCATCCGGCGCATCTGTTTTTCCGCCACGCCCATGTTCGCGCCTGCCGCAGCTTGCTGGAACTGCGCCGGCAGCTTGTCCATGAGTGACGACAAACCGCCCATGTTCTTCATCTGCGCAAGTTGCGCGCGGAAGTCGTTCAGGTCGAAATCGCCGCCCTTTTTGACTTTATCGGCGAGTTTTTGCGCTGCTGCGCCATCCACGTTTTTCTGCGCTTCCTCGACCAAAGCGAGAATGTCGCCCATGCCGAGAATCCGGTTCGCCATCCGGTCGGGGTGGAAGACTTCCAGCCCGTCCAGTTTTTCGGCGACACCCACGAACTTGATCGGCTTGCCCGTCACGTGACGTACGGAAAGCGCCGCGCCGCCGCGTGAGTCACCGTCCAGCTTGGTCAGCACCACGCCGGTCAGCGGCAGGGCGTCGCTGAACGCCTTCGCGGTGTTCACGGCGTCCTGGCCGAGCATGGCGTCGACCACGAAGAGCGTTTCCGCCGGCTTCAGGATGCCGTGAAGCTCGCTGATTTCCTTCATCATCGCTTCGTCGATACCGAGCCGGCCGGCCGTATCGACGATCAGCACGTCATGGAAATGGCGTTTCGCCCAATCCACGGCCGCACGGGCGATATCCGCCGGCTTCTGATCCGGCTCCGATGGGAAAAAGTCCGCGCCGACTTGTTCCGTCACCGTTTTCAACTGCTGAATAGCGGCCGGACGATACACGTCGACAGACACCGTCAGTACTTTTTTCTTGTGCTTCTCGCGCAGCAGCTTGGCGAGCTTGCCCGACGTGGTGGTTTTACCCGCGCCTTGCAGGCCGGCCATCAGGATGATTGCCGGCGGCGTGACTGCGAGATTCAGCTCGACGGCCTTACCCTCGTAATCCCCGCCGATGATCGCCGTCAGCTCGCGCTGCACCACGCCGACGAGCGCCTGACCCGGCGACAGGCTGGAAAGCACCTCTTCGCCGAGCGCTTTTTCCTTTACCTTCGCGATAAATTCGCGCACGACCGGCAACGCGACGTCGGCCTCGAGCAACGCCAGGCGTACTTCGCGCAGCATTTCCTGCGTGTTGGCCTCGGTGAGCCGGGCTTCGCCGCGCAGCGTCTTGACGACGCGCGCCATCCGTGTAGTGAGTGTGTCGAGCATGGGAGCGTGTGGGTAACGGCGTCCGGGCAGCTCTTGCTCCAGACGACCTGGCAAGAGGGGGAAGACGTCGCGGCTTCAGGGCCTGGTGTAAACTTCGAACATGGATATTGTACTGTATGCCCTCACTGCGCTTCTCTACGGCGGACTTGCCGTGGCTGGCTGGCGCGCGCATCGCAACACGGCTGTCGAGCCGGCGCTGGCGGGTATGCCGGCGGGCGGTCGCCTGGCCGGCGGCATGAGCACCGGCATGTCTGACTCCATGCAGAGCGGCCGGGCATCGAAGGCGTCGGGCATGAGTACGATGGGGCGCGTGTTACTTGGCGTAGCGTTGCTCGTGCATGGCGTCTTGTTGCACACCACCATCTTTCCGCAGAACGCGATGGTGTTCGGCTTCGCGTTCGCGCTCTCCGCCATGTTCTGGCTGGGCGCGGGCATCTACTGGATAGAAAGCTTCTTCTTCCCGCTCGACGGCTTGCGCCTGCTCGTGCTGCCGCTTGCGTGCATGGCTTCGGTGATGCCGCTGATTTTTGGCGGCGTGCGTGTGCTCTCGTATGCCGCCGCACCCATGTTCAAGCTGCATTTCCTGATCGCGAATATTGCGTACGGGCTGTTCGCGATTGCCGCGCTTCACGCCATCCTGATGCTGATGGTGGAAAAGCGTCTGCAGAACATGCGCGGAACCAGTACGCGGCATACATCGAATAGCTGGGTAACGAGTTGGCTCGATACCCTGCCGCCGTTGCTCACGCTGGAAAAATTATTGTTCCGCCTGATCGCGGCGGGTTTCGTGTTGCTGACGCTTACGCTTATATCGGGTGTCGCGTTCAACGAGCAGCTTGTCGATAAAGCGTTCAAACTCGATCACAAGACCGTGTTCGCCATTTTGTCGTGGCTGATGTTCGGTGCGCTGCTGACCGCTCGCCGCGTGTCGGGCTGGCGCGGGCGAGCCGCGTTGCGCTGGGTGCTTGCTTCGTTCGTCGCGTTGCTGCTTGCTTACGTGGGCAGCCGCTTCGTGTTCGAAGTGCTGCTGCATCGAGCGGTCGTTTGACGCGGTCAGCGCAATCCCCGGGCTTTTGTTGTCTCTACTATTAGTAAGATCATGCGCCAACTTCTCCTGCTGATATTTGTGTTCTTTGCGAGCCAGTGGCTGTTCAAGAAGCTCAAGCGCGCCGAGACTGCCGCCGGTGCGCAAACGGGTCCGCAAGGTGCAGGCGCCACGCGCGCCTCTCATGGCCCATCGGCTTCCACCTCCGCGCCGCAACTTCCCGATGCTCTCGTGCGTTGTGCCGAGTGCGGTGTGCATACGCCGAGCAGCGAAGCGATTGTCGCGGCCGGGCAGCGCTTTTGTTGCAGCGATCACGCACGGCGCTATGCGGGTCATCCCACCGGCCGCGACGCTCGATGAGCGTTGCCGGTTTGATCGACGCCGACGGCTGGTACACGGCGGCGCACAAGCTGCCGTCGCCGAACTTCGAAGCGCGTCCCGGCGGTATCGAGCCCACGCTCGTTGTCGTTCATAACATGAGCTTGCCGCCCGATGAGTTCGGCGGCAGCGCGATTGCCGAGTTCTTCCAGAATCGTCTCGATCACGACGCTCATCCGTACTATGACCATTTGCGCGGCATGCGGGTGTCATCGCATTTCGTGATTCATCGCGATGGCCGCGTCGAGCAATACGTGTCGTGCAACGAACGCGCATGGCACGCGGGCGTGTCCAGCTTGTTCGGACGCGAGCGCTGCAACGACTTCTCGGTGGGCATCGAACTGGAAGGCAGCGATCGATGCGCGTTCGAGGACGCGCAATACGCGTCGCTCAACGAGGTGGTCCAGGCGCTCACCCGGCGCTATCCGATCGAAGCGCTCGCGGGTCATTCGGACATCGCGCCGGGTCGTAAAACCGATCCGGGCCCGTACTTCGAATGGTCGCGGCTGCAACGCGATACCAAACTCCCGCTTCAGTACTTTCCCTATCTCGGCGACGTTTGATTCGTTGCTTCTTCCCGCTTGATCGAGTGTGTTGCCGCGCGAGTCACTGACTCGCGGCGACGCGCCAGGTCTCGCCATTGTTCGTTAGCCTGCCACCTGCCTTGCCTCACCGCATCCATTGAATCCGAGGGGCTTTCATTTTGCATTGCAGCGCATTTGCGCGTGTTCGTCGCAGCTTGCCGCGCTTTCCCTTATCCGACTTTGGCATTTCAAAAGTCAACCCTCTCTAGGCCATTCTTCAGCAAATAAAAGTTTTTGAGACTGTGCGGAAAGTCACTATACTTGGTGCTCAGAGACGTAATTCGCACTATATGTTGTGTTGTCCAGGCGGCGCCCCGCTTCGTAGAGCCGGCGCCGCAGGCTTGTCCGGCCATAGAAGAAAACACCGGGTAAGCAACTGATTTGTCGCGTAAAAGACGTCGGCATCCAGTTTGAAAGACCGAGGCAAACGGGCGTAGCGAGGGAGGTTGTCTTCGTCGGTTTGAAGCGTATCGGTCCACGGAAGAACATGGGACTGAGCGCAAGAACGGCACCGGCAATTTTCCCGACCAGGCCATTTTCAACTTCATCGTCGTGCGCGGTTGGCAAAAATAGTGAACAGCAGCAAAGCAGCAGGCAGCCACCACGCGCGGCACGCATCTCAATCCGCGGACGTTCCGCACCATCGAACACCTGGAGATTTGCACATGCAAACCACCGACAACGCCACGACTTCCTACGAGGGCGCCTCCGTGCGGCCCATCGGCGCACAGAGCCAGCAGGGCGCCAGCGCGCTCGCGCCGGACGCCACACTGGCCGACTACAAAGTCATCCGCCGCAACGGGACCGTGGTGTCGTTCGAGCCGTCGAAGATCTCCATCGCTGTGACGAAGGCGTTCCTGGCCGTGAACGGCGGCCAGGGCGCAGGCTCGGCGCGCGTGCGCGAGCTCGTCGAACAACTGACGCAAAGCGTTATCCGGTCACTGGTTCGCAGCCGCCCGAACGGCGGTACGTTCCATATCGAAGACATCCAGGATCAAGTCGAACTCGCGCTGATGCGCGGCGGCGAGCACAACGTGGCGCGCGCATACGTGCTGTATCGCGAGAAGCGCACGCAGGAACGCGCTCATGCGCCGGAAACCCGGGCGAACGCGCTCGGCATCAATGTGATCGATAACGGCGTGTCGCATCCGCTGGATCTGGACGCATTGAAGGCGCGCATCAACGAAGCGTGCGTGAATCTCGGCAGCGAAGTGAACGCGGACCCCATCGTCGCGGAAACGGTGAAGAACCTGTACGACGGCGTGCCGATGGCGCAAGTCTATGACTCCGCCATTCTCGCCGCGCGCACCATGATCGAAAAAGACCCGGCGTACAGCCAGGTCACCGCGCGCATCCTGCTGCACACCATCCGTCGCGAAATCCTGGAAGAAGACGTCTCGCAAGGCGAGATGGCCACGCGCTACGCTGAATATTTCCCGCTGTTCATCAAGCAGGGCGTGGAAGCGGAACTGCTCGACGAAAAGCTCCAGCAGTACGACTTGAAGCGCCTGGGCGCCGCGCTCGATGCCGACCGCGACCTGCAATTTGGCTACCTCGGCCTGCAGACGCTGTATGACCGCTACTTCCTGCACAACGAAAACAAGCGCATCGAACTGCCGCAGGCATTCTTCATGCGCGTCGCAATGGGCCTGGCGCTGAACGAAATCGACCGCGAAGCGCGGGCGATCGAGTTCTACAACGTGCTGTCGAGCTTCGACTTCATGTCGTCCACCCCCACGCTGTTCAACTCCGGCACGCGCCGTTCGCAATTGTCGTCGTGCTACCTGACGACGGTTGCCGATGACCTCGACGGCATCTATGAAGCGCTGAAGGAAAACGCGCTGCTGTCGAAGTTCGCGGGCGGTTTGGGCAACGACTGGACGCGCGTGCGTGCGCTCGGTTCGCACATCAAGGGCACGAACGGCAAGTCGCAAGGCGTGGTGCCGTTCCTGAAAGTCGTGAACGACACGGCCGTCGCGGTGAACCAGGGCGGCAAGCGCAAGGGCGCGGTGTGCGCGTACCTGGAGACGTGGCATCTGGATATCGAAGAATTCCTGGAGCTGCGCAAGAACACGGGCGATGACCGTCGCCGCACGCACGACATGAACACGGCGAACTGGATTCCCGACCTGTTCATGAAGCGCGTTCACGAAGGCGGCGACTGGACCCTGTTCTCGCCGGCAACCTGCCCGGACCTGCACGACCTGTTCGGCGCGCCGTTCGAAAAAGCGTACGTTGCGTATGAAGAGAAAGCCGCACGCGGCGAGATCAAGCTGTTCAAGAAGGTTCCGGCCGCGCAACTGTGGCGCAAGATGCTGGGCATGCTGTTCGAAACGGGTCACCCGTGGATCACGTTCAAGGATCCGTGCAACATCCGTTCGCCGCAGCAGCACGTGGGCGTCGTCCACTCGTCGAACCTGTGCACGGAAATCACGCTGAACACCAGCGACACCGAAATCGCCGTCTGTAACTTAGGCTCGGTGAACCTGGTCGCGCACATGACGAAGCAGGCCGACGGCACGCTCGCGCTCGATCACGACAAGCTCAAGCGCACGATCAGCGTCGCGATGCGCATGCTCGACAACGTCATCGACATCAATTACTACGCCGTTGCCAAGGCGCGTAATTCGAACCTGAAGCATCGTCCGGTCGGCATGGGCATCATGGGCTTTCAGGACTGCCTGCACCTGCTGCGCACGCCGTATGCGTCGAAGGAAGCGGTCGAATTCGCCGATACCTCCATGGAAGCGGTCTGCTATTACGCTTACTACGCATCGACGGAACTGGCGCAAGAGCGCGGCCGTTACTCGAGCTATCGCGGCTCGCTGTGGGACCGCGGCATTCTCCCGCAGGATTCGCTGAAGCTGCTGGCCGAAGCGCGCGGCGGCTACGTGGAAGTGGACGACAGCGCGTCGATGGACTGGACCGAGCTGCGTTCGCGCATCGCCACTTACGGCATGCGCAACTCGAACTGCGTGGCGATCGCTCCGACCGCGACCATTTCGAACATCATCGGCGTGTCGGCGTGTATCGAGCCGACGTTCCAGAATCTGTACGTGAAGTCGAATCTGTCGGGTGAATTCACGGTCGTGAACGATTACCTGGTGCGTGACCTGAAGGAACGCGGTCTGTGGGACGAAGTGATGGTCTCGGACCTGAAGTACTTCGACGGCACGTTGTCGCGCATCGACCGGGTTCCGGCCGATCTGCGGGCCATCTACGCCACCGCGTTCGAACTGGACGCGACCTGGGTGGTGGAAGCCGCATCGCGTCGCCAGAAGTGGATTGACCAGGCGCAATCGCTGAACATCTATATGGGTGGCGCGTCGGGCAAGAAGCTGGACGAGGTGTACAAGCTGGCGTGGCTGCGCGGTCTGAAGACCACGTACTACCTCCGCACGATGGCTGCTACGCACGTCGAGAAGTCGACGGTCGCTCACGGTCAGCTGAACTCGGTGCCTTCGGGTAACTCGGGGAACGGCGAAGGTGGAGCGTCGGGTGCGAACGGCAACGGTTTTGGCTCGCAGGGTTCGCACGGATCGTCGACGGGTGGTTTCAATGCCGCTGCCGTCGCGGCGCCGGCAATGGCCGCTGCGGCTGAAGCAGAGGCCGATGGTCCGGTTTGCATGATGCGTCCGGGCGATGCCGGCTTCGACGAGTGCGAGGCTTGCCAGTAAGCGGTAGAAGGCGAGGGGCCGATGCAATCGGCCCCTCGCTGGTCAGATAGTCGGTGGGATTGAAGGCCGGTACGAAACGTTGGTTCTTTCCGCGTGAAAGGGGCGGCGGATTCGGAACCGGCCTTTTTTATCCTTTTGTATTTGTGCTCCCTGAGTCCGGGTGGCTGCACCGCCTTTCCGAAACCCCGCGCACGCGCTTTACCCCCGCGTGCCTCTCGATATCTCATGCCCCGCGTCCCGACCCAGCTTCGCGGTAATCGGAATCGAAAGAAACGAAAACAATCCAACGACCACGAACGCCGGCCAGAAATCCGACCAGACAATATGCGGATGCCCCTGCAGCTCATGCGAAATCTGCAGCGCGATCCCGCCGATTGTCACGCCCAACCCCAGCGACACCTGCTGGATAAAACTCCCGAGACTCGTCGCGCGGCCTACATCGCGGCTTTCGATCTCGGCATACGTCAGCGAGTTGAGACTCGTAAATTGCAACGCCGGGAAAAAACCGCCGAGCAGCACGACAGCCCAGATGACCCATGTCGGCGTGCCCGGATAGAACATGCCGCAAGCGGCGATCGCGATGCCCGACAGCGCCGCGTTGACCATCAGCGTCTGCCGGAAGCCGAACCGGTGCAGCACGCGCGACGCGAGCGAGCGCATGAACATGCCGCCGAACGCGGACGCGCAAGTGATCGAGCCGGACTTGAATGCGCTCATGCCGAGTCCCTCTTGCATCGCAAGCGGAAGCAGGAAGGGCACCGCACCCAAGCCGATGCGAAACAGCGAACCGCCCATGACGCTCGCCTGGAAAGTCGGCACGCGCAGGAAGCGCAGATCGAGGAGCGGAATTTTTACGCGTCGCGAGTGCAGCAAATACACGATGAAGAAGGCCACGCCGGCGAGCGTCATGCCCGCGGCTACGCGATCGGTGACCAGTTCGCCGCCGATCAGCGAGAGCCCGAGCAGAAACAATGTGCCGCCGCTCGCCGATAAAAAGAAACCGAACCAGTCGAGCGGTCCGGGATGCGGTTCGCGGGCGTTGCCGATGTAACGGTTCGTCAGGTAGATGCCTAGGATGCCGATCGGGATGTTGATGAAGAAGATCAGGCGCCAGTGCAGATAGGTCGTGATGAAGCCGCCGAGCAGCGGCCCGACCGCGGGGCCGAACATGGCGGGCAGCGAGAGATAGTTCATCGCCCGGATGAATTCGGAGCGGCGCACCGAGCGGAAGATGATGATCCGGCCGACCGGCACCATCATCGCGCCGCCTACGCCCTGGACGAAGCGCGCGAGCGTGAACGGGATCAGCGAGGTGGACGCGGCGCACAAGAGAGAGCCGGCGACGAAGATGCCGATGGCGAGACGGAAGATCGTGCGTGCGCCGAAGCGGTCGGCGACCCAGCCGCAGATCGGGATGAAGACCCCGAGGCCGAGCACGTAACTGGTGACGGCGATCTTCAGCGTGACGGGATCACGACCAAAAGCTTTGGCCATTTCGGGGATCGCGGTGACGATGACGTTGGCATCGACGCTTTCCATGAACATCGCGCAGGCGACGATGAGAGGGGCAACGAAAGCTTTGATGGCTAGCGACATGGAGAACGGAAGGAGATCTCTTCGCGGCGGGAAGCTGGGATTATGGCATCGATATCATGACAGCGACATCGCGAGTTGCCGCAATGAGCGCCGCGCGAGCGACATTGAGCGACGATAAAACCTGAGGAGAGCGACGATGGACCCGGAAGATTTGCAGCGTCTCGTCACGCAGAAGATGCCCTACGGAAAGTACAAGGACCGCTTGATCGCGGACCTGCCGGGCCACTATCTCGCATGGTTCGCACGTGAGGGTTTTCCTGCAGGACAACTCGGCCGGCTGCTCGCGCTGATGCACGAAATCGATCACAACAACCTGCGCGAATTGCTCACGCCGCTGCGTGACAAGCGAGGTTGAAAAGCCGCGCGCAAGGGGACGCTGCCGGGTGATTCGTGCGCGTGTCCGGTGGCCTCTCAGCCGCGTTTTCACGCTTGAAATCTGCTCTTGCATGACGGATTCGTTTGTACTATAGGTAGTCGTCACACCCTCAAAACACCCAATATTTTGTGGTTTTGCCTTTGCGATGACAGCGTCGAGTGCTACACTTTCGACATGGAAACGAGACGCGCCAGCGTGTCGTTTTCCGCAGCAAGACACGTGTGATCGCGAGCTCAGCGCAACGGGTTTTCCAGCGTCGGGAAGCACTTGAAAAGTGGGTTGAAGCGGGGTTGTCGAAGTGGATGATCCGAAGCGCGACTCAAGCAATTTTGAACGGCCTGCGAACATCACTTTGTCGGCCACTCGCACACGGTCACACTCAGCGTGAAGATGAAAGATGCGTGAGGCACGCTCCAGGTTTTCATCGAAGCAATCATGCAGTGCAAGCTGTTCGATCTCACGCTTGAACTACTACGCAAATTACGCACGCAAAACGATTCACAGCAGAGCCGGACGATGCAGTTGCTCAAGGCAAAAGCAACGCTGAAAGAGCTTGAAGAAGCACGACGCCAAGCACTGCATCGAACACGTTCAAAGAGACTTCGCATGAAGCTTCAAGCAGTGAGCTCAACGCAAAGTGTTGTATGCAAGTAGCAGCGTCAACACTAAAACAGGATTTTTATGAGCAAGCTCTTTTATCGCTCATGGAAAGATGGTACAAACCGATCTAAATTGATGGTGAGAATTTATGCTCAACTGGGATGACGAGACCACTGCCGTAACTCCCTCGAACGGTTCGCAACACAACACGTTGCGTAACCCGGCGGGTCAGGTTGCGGGTTTCAGCCAAGCAGTCAGCCAGGCATCGCGTGCTGCAGCTCCAGTCACTTCGCATGCAGCCACGCAAGTTGCTGGTCATGGCGTTCTTCAAACGGCTCATCAAACGTCAGCGGCACCGAATATTTTTGCGAGCGACTTCGTTGCTCCCGCAGCACCCAGCGCCAGCGACATCGCGGCGGCCAGTGCGAAGCGGGTGAATGTGGCGGACAAGCGCATCATCAACGGCAAGACCGACGTGAACCAGTTGGTGCCGTTCAAGTACAAGTGGGCGTGGGAAAAGTATCTGGCGGGTTGTGCGAACCACTGGATGCCGCAGGAAGTGAACATGTCGCGCGACATCGCGCTGTGGAAGGACCCGAACGGCCTCTCCGACGACGAACGCCGGATTGTGAAGCGCAACCTCGGTTTCTTCGTTACGGCCGACTCGCTCGCAGCCAACAACATCGTGCTCGGGACGTATCGCCACATCACGGCGCCCGAGTGTCGGCAGTTCCTGCTGCGCCAGGCGTTCGAGGAGGCGATCCACACGCACGCGTATCAGTACATCGTCGAATCGCTGGGTCTGGACGAGAGCGAAATCTTCAACGCGTATCACGAGGTCGACTCGATCCGCGCGAAAGACGAGTTCCTGATTCCGTTCATCAACACGCTGACCGATCCGGCCTTCACCACCGGGACGCTCGAAGCGGACCAGAAATTGCTGAAGTCGTTGATCGTGTTTGCTTGCGTGATGGAAGGGCTCTTCTTCTACGTCGGCTTTACGCAGATCCTGGCGCTGGGTCGCCAGAACAAGATGACGGGTGCGGCTGAGCAGTATCAGTACATCCTGCGCGACGAGTCGATGCACTGCAACTTCGGCATCGACCTGATCAACCAGATCAAGCTGGAAGAGCCGCAACTGTGGACGCCGGAATTTCGCGCGGAGATTCGCGAGATTTTCCAGCAAGCCGTCGAACTGGAATACCGGTACGCAGAAGACACGATGCCGCGCGGCGTGCTCGGTCTGAATGCCTCCATGTTCAAGAGCTATTTGCGGTTCATCTGTAACCGTCGATGCCAGCAGATCGGCCTCGACCAGCTGTTCCCGAACGAAGAAAATCCGTTCCCATGGATGAGCGAGATGATCGACTTGAAGAAGGAACGCAACTTCTTCGAGACGCGAGTGATCGAGTATCAGACCGGCGGCGCGCTGACTTGGGAGTAAGCGAGTAAGCGAATCGACGAGTGAACGTCGGTCAGCGGCAATGGACGCATTGCCGCGACGAATCAGATGCAGGGAAGCAGACCAGATCAGATCAAGAACGGGCGTCCACAGAGGACGCCGAGCAGACGGGATGAATGGCAAACCGGCGCCATTGCGTGCGATCACAATTGCGCGCGCGCCGGCCAACAGGTTTAGGAGAACGGTCGCCTGATGCAAAGTGCGCCTTGTGGCTTAACGGCCCAAAAAGATGACAGGCGTTTTGCGGACCCTTCAGTGGGACGGGCAAACTTCCCCCCGAAATATGCCGTCGGCAGTGCCGACGGCCCGATCAAGCGATTGCCGGCACCTTCTTCTGGTGCTGACTTAATTTGGCGCGCGGTGCCTTGTGGCACCGCGCGCCTTGCCGTATTCATTAGCGTAAGCAAGCTCCATCAGCGTACGCCGATGAATAATCCGCTTCGCAGCGTGCGTCCTGAGAAGCCCACGCGGGAAGCGGGTTTTGACGAAGGGTGTTGTTTGAACTGACTCTCATCTTGAAACCTGAAGGAGAAAATGATGGCATTAGCCAAGAAATCCGTCGCAAAGAAAGCTGCAGCGAAACCGGCTGTGAAGAAGGCACCGGCAGCGAAGAAGGCACCGGCAGCTAAGAAAGTTGCAGTGAAGAAGGTTGCAGCCAAGAAAGTCGCAGTGAAGAAGGTCGCGGCGAAGAAGGTTGCAGCCAAGAAGGCGCCGGCGAAGAAAGTTGCCGCCAAGAAGGTTGCAGTGAAGAAGGTTGCAGCCAAGAAGGCTCCTGCGAAGAAGGCAGCGGCCAAGAAGGTTGCCGCCAAGAAGGCGCCTGCGAAGAAGGCTGCTGCTAAAAAGGCGCCTGCCAAGAAGGCTGCGGCCAAGAAGGCCCCTGCCAAGAAGGCTGCCGCTAAAAAGGCCGCTGCTAAAAAGGCGCCTGCTAAGAAGGCACCTGCCAAAAAGGCGGCCGCCAAGAAGGCTGCGCCCGCCAAGAAGGCTGCCCCTGCTGCGAAGAAGGCTGCCGTAGCTGCTGCTCCGGCAGCGGCGCCTGCTCCTGCTCCTGCTGCAGCGCCCGCTCCGGTTGCTAAAAAGGCTCCGGCCAAGAAGGCTGCCGCTGCGAAGAAGACGACTGCTGTGGCACCGGCAACGACGGTAACGACACCTGCAGCGCCGGCCCCGGCTGCAACGGTCAAGACGGCGTTGAATCCGGCCGCTGCATGGCCGTTCCCGACGGGCAGCCGTCCGTAAGCGCAGGCTGTAGCAGTACTTTGACACACGCGATGTGTCTCGTGACTGTGTAGTGCTACGCAGTCCAAACCCGCTCCCGGTGGTTGCCGGCAGCGGGTTTTTTATCGGCTGTCACATGTGGCGGAGCAGAGTCGGTGCTCTAAGCATGCCAACACCAACGCACACCAGATTCCCAGACGAAGAAAAGCGCATGTGCCCGAAGGTGCATGCGCTTTTTTTCCACCCCGGCAAGATCGATTCGATCACGCCGCTGCTTTCTTCATCCGCTAGTGCGTCACTCGCGTCACACCGCCGCTCGACAACAACCTGACCCGCTCGCCGGCCTGAAATACTTCGCCGGTTGCGGTTTGCGTAATGGCGCGCATGTCGCCGTTATCCAGGCGCACGGTGATTTCCAGTCCGTTCTGCGTGGCGACGCCGTTCTCGACTGCATTGCCCGCTACCGCACCCGCAATCCCGCCGATGATCCCCGTCACGATCGAGCCACGACCACCGCCGAGCGCGCTGCCTGCCACCGCACCCAGTGCACCACCGCCGATAGCGCCAAGCCCGCTAGGCTGGCCGTTGTTCGTGCTGATCTTCACGCCGCGCACGCTGTCGACGGTAGCCATGCGGACCGTTTCTTCGCGCTGGGCCTGCGACGCGGTGTACACATCGGGCGAACTGCTGTTATAGGCACACCCCGTCATGACGACGGAGCTAAGAAGCGCTGCTGCCAGCGCCATACGACTTGTCATGCTCATTCTCACTCCACAAAATTACGGCAGGCTGTTGCTCGCAAAAGCCAACAGCCTGCCGCTACATGTCATTGCCTAAGCGTCGCCCCAATTCGCTTCAATGACGCATTTCAGCCTTCTTCACTACAGGGCTTCAACCGCTTAGAGCGCCGAACCAAATGCCTCTTCGAAGCGCTCGCCAATCTCGGCACGGGTGGGCGCATACGTCTGCGGTCCCTGATGTTCGATTTTCAGCGCGCCCATCAGGCTGGCGAGACGGCCCGTTTTTGCCCAGCCCAGCTTGTTCTCGATGCCATATAGCAAGCCACCGCGGAACGCGTCGCCGCAACCTGTGGGATCGACAACTTTCCGAGCCTTGACGGCCGGAATTTCCTCGATGCCTTCAGCGTGCAGAATCTGCGCGCCGTGTTCGCCGCGCGTGATCACGAGCGCTTGCACCCGGCTCAGCATTTCGTCGATCGACCAGCCGGTCTTGTTGCTCAACAATTTCGCCTCGTAATCGTTGACTGCCACGTAAGTGGCGAGTTCAATCATGCGACGAAGTTCCACACCTTCGAGGATCGGCAGGCCCTGGCCCGGATCGAAGACGAAGGGCACACCTGCTGCCGCCAGCTCCTCGACGTGCTGGCGCATGCCGTCAGCGCCGTCCGGTGCAACGATGCCCAGCGTGATGCCCTTGGTTTCGCCGGCGTGGTTCAGGTGCGAATCCATCATCGCGCCCGGGTGGAAGGCGGTGATCTGGTTGTTGCCGAGATCTGTCGTGATGAAGCATTGCGCCGAATGCTGGTCGGGCAGCACGCGCACATAGTCCTTCGACAGACCCAGCGCATCGAAACGATCGAGGTAGAGCTGGGCGTCGGCTTCGCCGAGGGTCGCCATGATCTTCGCGTCGCCGCCGAGCAGCTTCAGCGCGTAGGCAATGTTGCCCGCGCAGCCGCCGAAGTTGCGCCGCATCGTGGGGACGAGGAAGCTGATGTTCAGCTGATGCACCTGGTCCGGCAGGATGTGGTCGCCGAAGCGGCCCTGGAACGTCATGATGTTGTCGTAGGCGAGCGAGCCGCAGATGAGCGTAGACACTGGCGAATTCCCTGAAAGTAAATCGACGAGAGGGCGTCGATGAAAGTACGTCGATGAAAGTGCGCGCAGGCTTGAGTTCCTGTGCACCGTGCATGGCTGCATGAAGCGCTGCGCATTCGTCGCGCGGCGGGTGTTCCACCCCGTCACGGATGCGCATGGCGGCTTGCGGCCGTGGCGAGGTGAACCCGCCACGGCTGACTGAATAACGGTCTTGCTTCGGGTGTGTATCCGGCGCGGCGAGGAGTGGTTCAGGATGCGGTTCGCCGCCGCTCGGAGAGAGGCAGGCCGCAACCGGCCCGCGCTCTTCCATGCTTACTTCAACGCGGCCAGCGCTGCGTCATAGTTCGGTTCGTCCTTGATTTCCGGCACGAGTTCCGAGTACAGCACCTTGTCGTTTTCATCGATCACCACCACTGCGCGCGCCGTCAGGCCCGTCAACGGTCCGCTCGTGACATCGACGCCGTAGGCCTGCGCGAAGTCATGGCCGCGGAACGTCGATGCTGTCACCACGTTCTCGATGCCTTCCGTCGTGCAAAAGCGCGTTGCTGCGAAGGGCAGGTCGCCCGACACCACCACGACCACGGTGTTGTCGAGTCCGGCCGCGGCAACGTTGAACTTGCGCGTGGAGGTGGCGCACGTGGGCGTGTCGAGGCTCGGCACGATGTTCAGGACGCGGCGCTTGCCGGCGAAGCTTGCCAGTGTCAGGTTGCCCAGATCCTTGCCGACCAGGGTGAAATCAGCTGCTTTTGCACCGGCTGCCGGGAACGTGCCTGCCACGTCGATCGGATTGCCGCCGAGGGTAACTTGGCTCATGTCTACTCCAGAAAGTGTCTGATGTTCAGGGAATATGCGCGTCGCCCGACCGGGGACGGACGAGCTACGCGCGGGAAAAAGACGACTGGCTAATTATAGAAACGTGCGGAAAACGCGTAGGAAACGGTCAAGCGTAAAAACATGAAAGCGGATGCGCGTAAGCAAACTCGCCGTCACGGATAAAAAATCTGCACGCGATAATTCGCCGCGACCGCATCGCCGGTATCGAGCCGCACGATCACGGGCTGCGTACTGCGCGCCGCGAGGCCTGCGCCGATAACCGTGCCCGGACGCGCGTAGTCTTGCGGCCACAGGACACGACGGATCGCGACGTTGTTCTTGTCGTCGAGGAGGGTGAGCTCCAGCGCCGGATATTCGATCGCCACGTCAATGCGATTGCGCAGCGAGAGTTTCAGCTCAAGCTTGTGCGATCCGTCCACCTGGCGCAGACCGGAGTTCTCGATCTGCAAGCCGTCGATATCCCGCGGCGGCGCGACCACGCAGCCAATCTGCTCGCACGCTTGCACGAAGAGCGGCTGCGACGCGGGCCAGTTGACCATCACGGTTTCACGTTCCCACCACGCGACCTGCGCGAGCAGCGTGACAAGCAGCACGAGCGCGATCAGCGAGCCGATGATCTTCCACACGGTTCCCGAGCGAACCGGTGCGCGTGTTTCCCGGATAACGGGGAACGGCTCGGACGTAGGTTCGGACCCGAGTTCAGACGACACAGCCGCGCTGCCGAAGCTCGGCTCGGCGGGGCCTGTTGCCCACGGCGCAGCGGGTGGTGCGCCGAGCGGGGCGGGTTCGGAACGGGTGGTGGTATCGACTGGGCGGTGAGGCGGGGGCGTTTCCGGCTCCGCACGCGGTGTGCTCCGGCCGACGAACGGCTCTGTACGCGACTCTGCACGCGCCTCATTCAGCGCTTCGTTTTCAGTGCGGCCAATGAAGGGATCAGTGCGCGATTCCTTCATCGGATCGTCTTCGTTACGACTCACGAAAGGATCGGCACGCGGTTCGGTGCGGGCGGGGGTATCGGCGGATGCTTCGGCTCGCGCGTCCGATTCAGCGCGATTAACCGCTTGCCACGGGAATTCGGTGCGCCCTTCCCCGGGAAAATCGCTGTCCGCACGCGGGGGCGATACCGCTTCAGCGGCAGCGATCCCCGCGAGCGGTTCAGCGCGCTCAACCGGAGCGCGTTGCGCTTCGGCCTGAGGTGCGAGGGCGGTGGTGGGGATGAACGGGTGCAAAGGGATGCCGAGCGCGTCACGCTTGTCGCTTGCAACTTCGGCGCTCGATTTCTCTGACCACGGGCTTGCCGGATCTGCGCCGTAGTTAGGCGCGGTTGCAGCCAGCGCGGCCATGACGGTTTCGTCGCGGTCGAACTGGTAGTGAGCTGCGTCGAAGATTTCCTGGCAATGGCCGCAACGCACGCGGCCGTCGTGCGGCGCGAGTAGATGCGGGTCAAGACGGAAGACCGTTTCGCAGTGGGGACAGCGGGTTGCCAGCGCCATATTTAGCCGAAGGCCAGAGGCCGGTAGATGGACGATGGCGCTATTCTAAAGGCTTTCGCGGCGGGTACCGGCAAGACACACCCAGCCTTCGTGTTCCTGCCATACGCTGATGTCGATCCAGTGTGCATAGACGGCGGCCACTTCATCAGCCTGGCGCGCGAGAATGCCCGACAAAGCGATGCGCCCACCCGGTTTTACGCGTGCTGAAAGCATCGACGCCATCAGCTTCAGCGGGTTCGACAGAATGTTCGCCACCACGATATCGAATTGGCCTTCGGGGAGATCGGCGGGCAAGCCGTAGGTGACTTCGGCGCGATTGCGCTCGCTATTTTGACGCGCGGATTCCACGGCTTGCGGATCGATATCGATACCGATCACCGGATGCGCGCCGCATTTCTTCGCCAGGATCGCGAGGATGCCGGAACCGCAACCGTAATCGAGCACGGACTGGTTTTGCCCAACCGATTGCTCGAGCCATTCCATGCACAGCCGTGTAGTCGGATGGCTGCCGGTACCGAACGCGAGACCTGGATCAAGTTCGAGCACGAGCGCGTCGGGATCGGGTGCGGCATGCCACGACGGCACGACCCAGATCCGCTTGCCGATAGGAATCGGATCGAACTGGGATTGCGTGAGGCGTACCCAGTCCTGATCTTCGACATCGCGCAGCGTAAAGACCGGCGTGTCCTTCAAGCCGATCTCATTGGCCGCTGCCGCAAGCAACACGGCGGGATCGGCGGCATCCGCCAGAAGGGCGACCACGCGCGAGCGGTTCCACGCCTTCTGGTCCGGCGTGAGGCCGGGTTCGCCGAACAGCGGCTGCTCGTCGGGGGTATCGGCGTCGGCGTCTTCAACAGACACCGACAGCGCGCCCAACTCCAGCAGCGCGTCCGACAACGCTTCCGCGTGTTCCCGGTCCAGCTCGGCGATCAATTCCCGGTAGCTCATCTTCAAACCTTATTGCGCCGCATCTTCTGCAGCAACGGCAGCTGCCGCCTTGCGCGCAGCGAGCTTGTTTTCGAGGTAGTGAATGCTCGTACCGCCTTCGACGAACTTCGCATCGATCATCATCTCGCGATGCAGCGGGATGTTGGTCGAGATGCCTTCCACGACCATCTCCGACAACGCAATGCGCATGCGGTTGATCGCCTGCTCGCGAGTCGCGCCGTACGAGATCAGCTTGCCGATCATCGAATCGTAGTTCGGCGGCACGAAATAGCCGTTGTACGCGTGCGAATCGACACGAATGCCCGGACCGCCCGGCATATGCCACGACGTAAGACGTCCCGGCGACGGCGTGAACTTGAACGGATCTTCGGCGTTGATCCGGCATTCGATCGCGTGACCGCGAAACACGATGTCCTTCTGGCGGAACGCGAGCTTTTCGCCGGCAGCAATACGGATCTGTTCCTGCACGATATCCACGCCGGTAATCAGCTCCGTCACCGGATGCTCGACCTGAACGCGCGTGTTCATTTCGATGAAATAGAACTCGTTGTTCTCATACAGGAATTCGAACGTACCCGCGCCGAGATAGCCCATCTTCTTGCAGGCGTCGGCGCAACGATCGCCAATCCGCTCGATCAGGCGTCGCGCTATACCCGGCGCCGGGGCTTCTTCAATCACCTTCTGGTGACGGCGCTGCGTGGAGCAATCGCGTTCACCGAGCCAGATTGCGTTACGGAACGAGTCCGCCAGAATCTGGATTTCAATGTGCCGCGGGTTCTCCAGGAATTTCTCCATGTAGACCTGCGGATTGCCGAATGCACGGCCGGCTTCTTCGCGGGTCATGTTCACCGCGTTCACCAGCGCCGCTTCCGTGTGCACCACGCGCATTCCGCGCCCGCCGCCACCGCCTGCTGCCTTGATGATTACCGGATACCCAACGGCGCGTGCAATCTTCACGATTTCCTTCGGATCCTCGGGCAATGCGCCTTCAGAACCCGGGACGCACGGCACGCCCGTCTTGATCATCGTTTGCTTGGCGGAGACTTTGTCGCCCATCAGGCGGATGGTTTCCGGACGCGGTCCGATGAACGTGAAGCCGGATTGCTCCACACGTTCCGCAAAATCCGCGTTCTCCGACAAGAAACCGTAGCCGGGGTGGATCGCTTCGGCGTCGGTGACTTCGGCCGCGCTGATCAGCGCCGGCATGTTGAGGTAGCTGAGGTTGGACGGAGCCGGTCCGATACACACGGCTTCATCGGCCAACTTCACGTACTTGGCTTCTTTATCGGCTTCCGAATAGACGATAACCGTCTTGACGCCTAGTTCGCGGCACGCGCGCTGGATACGGAGCGCGATTTCACCACGGTTCGCAATGAGGATTTTTTCAAACATAGCAAGGTTTCGACTCATCGATGGAACGCCGGGACGGTTGCCCGCGGCGGTCCTGGGAGATCGGCGGCGCGTCTCGCTCGTTAGTCTCACACATCAAACTAATCAAGCGAGCGCCCGAGTGCTGCGGCCACCGGCTGGGCGCATGACAACTGAAGCGCTTATCGTCCGGCGGCATCGCGGGAAGTCAGTCGCCGATCAATCGCCGATCAGGAACAGCGGCTGACCGTACTCGACGGCTTGGCCGTTCTCGACCAGGATTTCCTTCACGACGCCCGACTTGTCCGACTCGATTTCATTGAGCAGCTTCATGGCTTCAATGATGCAAAGCGTCTGGCCTTCCTTGACGGTGTCGCCGACCTGCACGAACGCGTCTGCGCCCGGCGACGGCGCGCGGTAGAACGAGCCGACCATCGGCGACGTCACGACGTGACCTTGCGGCACGACGGCAGCCGGCGTAGCCGGCGCGCCGGCGGTGGCGCCCGCATTGCCTGCGTCACCCGGCTGGCCGTATTGCGGCGCTTGCTGCTGCATCGGTTGCTGCATGTACTGCGGAGCCTGCATGTAGACCGGCGCGGCGTTCTTGACGATGCGAACCTTGCCTTCGCCTTCGGTTACTTCCAGCTCCGAGATGCCGGATTCCGAGACTAGGTCGATAAGCGTTTTAAGTTTACGAAGGTCCATCGAAAATTCCCCTTTCAATGCTTGGTGACCGGAAGCTTTTTCCGGTGCTTGACTTGGTAGTTGGGCGCCGCCGACGGGAGCATTGTCCGATGCTGCAGACACAGGCTCCGCATCACGTTGTGCGAGCAGTTCATTTGTTTTGAGCGGATCGCGACTCAAGTGCGTGGCTTCACAGCCGCTTTTTCGGCCGATTCTTCAACAGCATTCGCAGCAAGACGCTCGAGAGCGAAATCGAGCGCATACAGATAGCCTTTCCAGCCCAGGCCGCAAATCACGGCAACGGCCAGATCGGAGAAATAGGAGTGGTGCCGGAAAGCTTCCCGCGTGTGCACGTTCGACAGATGAATCTCGACGAACGGCAGCGCCACGCCCGCGAGGGCATCGCGAATCGCGACGCTCGTATGCGTATAGGCGGCGGGATTGATCAGCACGAAGTCCACCTGTTCGGTCCGCGCTTGCTGAATGCGGTCCACGATCGCGCCTTCATGATTGCTTTGAAACGAAGACAATTCCGCGCCGGCCGCCTGTGCCTTGTCTGCGAGCGCCTTATCGATTTCTGCGAGGGTCACCCGACCGTAGACATCCGGTTCGCGGGTGCCGAGCAGATTAAGATTTGGGCCGTGCAGGACCAGCAGTCGTGACATAGTGGCTTTGGTTTGTGCGGAGTTGGGCGCACTTTAGCGCCCTTTAGAGAATTTTGTCTAGTTTTACGGTTCGCCCGTACCCCGGTTCAGGAGGCGGGGCAGGCCGGATACCCGCATTTTGCACGTATTTTCGTCGAAAGTTTCTGGAAATGACGGCATCTCCCCGCGATCGAGATCGATTTGCGGAGGATCAAACGGCCGTCTTATAAGGCGTCGAGCGTCGCTTTCAGCTCTTTTGGATCGACTTCGCCGAGTTTTGTCGAACGAATCACACCTTTCGCATCGATGACAACAGTGAACGGCAGCGCGCCCGCGTTATTGCCGAAACTGCGGGCAAGATCGGCGCCCCCGAAGCCCGCGATATAGATTGGGTAATCGACGGGGACCTTCTGAAGAAACGCGTTGACGTTTTTCTCGGAATCGACGCCAAGACCAATAAACGTGATGCCTTTCTTCTCATATTCCCGATGCAGCGCCGCGAGCGTCGGCATTTCCTTCACACAAGGGCCACACCACGACGCCCAGAAGTTCACCACTACCGGCTTGCCTTTGAACGAGGCGAGCGCCTGCTGCGTTCCGGCCGCGGTTTGCAATTGCGCTTTCCAGAGATCATCGACGGCGTTGCCGCTTGCTTTCGTGGTGCCTTCGGCAGCCTGGCTGGTTTCACCGCCCATCATCAGATGGCTGGCGTAGAAACCGCCGCCGGTTGCCAAAATGGCGATAGCGAGGGCGGCAGCGATGCGCGTTGAGTTCATAAAGAGGTGGCCGGTGTGGAGGCGGGAGGCTCGTCGAGCAACGCGCGCACGGCGGAGGCGTTTGCGCGTGCAAGCTTGCCCCGGCCGTCCGCGCGCACGGCGCCGCGCAGGTCGTTGGTGTCGTAGAGCGCGACATGAATACCCATGGGTTCTTCGTCGCGCGAGGGGCGCATCAGGAAGCTCAGGGTTTCGACATAACCGCGGCCGGCAAAATGCCGCGTCTCGGATACGTCGTATTGAACGTTCGTGTTCAGCAGGTAGATCGCGACTTCCTTGGGGTTATCGCAGAAGCATTGCAGATGGATGTCCGAGTGCTCGCCTGCTGTGCCGTTCAGCACGGCGCCGGTCAGGTAAGGATTGAACGGCTGGAGCCGTTGCATCCATTCGAGCGCGACTTCGCGCATGCGGCGCAGGACGGCGGGCTGGCTTTCGCTCTGGAAGATCGCCTGGTATTCGCGGATTTCATCTTCTATCTGACCGTTATCCGGAAGCCATTCGCCGCCAATGCGCGTTTCGCCGACGACCTGGCGGGCGGCTTTGCGCTTTGCGGTGGAATAGTCGAGGCCGTCTTCGGCGATCAGCCGCGCCGCCGCAATGGCGATTTCTTCGCGCACGCGTTGCGGATCGAAATGTGATTTGCGAATCATGGCGGAATGATACCGGAGATAGGTTTTCGATCGCGTGCGGGGGGCGGGGCGGGCCGACGGTCAGCAAAAATCTGTGTCTATCCGTCGGTTACAATGTACCGCTACGGGCGCGGGCAGAGGGCGTCGCAATATGTCGGAAAACCTCGCTCATTTCCCCGCGTTACGGCCCTCCCGCCACGAACACACGCTTTATGCACATTCACATCCTCGGTATCTGCGGCACATTCATGGGTGGTCTCGCGGTCCTCGCCCGCGAAGCGGGTCATCGCGTCACCGGCTGCGACGCCGGTGTCTATCCGCCGATGAGCACCCAGCTCGAAGCGCAGGGCATCGAGTTGATCGAAGGTTACGGCGTGGAGCAGATCGCGCTTGAGCCAGATCTGTATGTAGTGGGCAATGTCGTTACGCGCGGCAATCCGCTGATGGAAATCATCCTCGATCGAGGCTTGCCCTACACGTCCGGCCCACAGTGGCTCGGCGAGCACGTGCTAAACGGCAAATGGGTGCTCGCGGTCGCCGGTACGCACGGCAAGACCACCACCAGTTCCATGCTGACCTGGCTGCTCGAAGACGCCGGCATGAATCCGGGCTTCCTGATCGGCGGCGTGCCCCTGAATTTTGGCATCTCGGCACGGCTGACGGATTCGAGCTTTTTCGTGATCGAAGCCGATGAGTACGACACCGCCTTCTTCGATAAACGCTCCAAGTTCGTTCACTATCGCCCGCGCACGGCGGTGCTGAACAACCTCGAATTCGATCACGCCGATATCTTCCCGGATCTTGGTGCTATCGAGACCCAATTTCATCATCTGGTGCGGACCGTGCCGGGCGTCGGCCGGATCGTGACGAACGGCCGCGAAGCTGCGCTCGAGCGCGTGCTGACGCGCGGCTGCTGGTCGGGCGTCGAGCGCTTCGGCGTGCAAGGCGGCTGGGAAGCGCTGCCCGCGAGCGACGGTGTTGCCGCCGACGAGCAATTCGCCGTGTACTGGGAAGGCGAGCGCCAGGGCGTGGTCGATTGGCAAGTGCAGGGGGAGCACAATCGAATGAATGCGCTGGCGGCGATCGCGGCGGCGCGTTCAGTAGGCGTTCCGCCCGCGCAGGCGACGCAATCGCTGAGCACGTTCCGGAACGTGAAACGCCGGATGGAAGTGAAGGGCAGCGTGGATGGCGTGACCGTCTACGACGACTTCGCGCATCACCCCACCGCGATCGAAACGACGGTGGCGGGTTTGCGCACGCGTATTGGTGCAAACAGCCGGATTCTCGCCGTCCTCGAACCGCGTTCGAACACGATGAAACTCGGCACGATGAAAGCCCAATTGCCGTCCAGTCTCGCCGATGCCGACCTCGTCTTCGGCTACGGCGCGCACGAAGGCCGCGACAAGCTCGGCTGGGATCTGCAAGCGGCACTCGCGCCGCTCGGCAACAAAGCCCAGGCGTTCAACGACCTCGCGATGCTCGTCAAGGCTATCGTCGCGGCGACGCGTCCCGGCGACCACGTGCTCGTGATGAGCAACGGCGGTTTCGGCGGCGTGCACCAGAAGCTGCTCGATGCACTCTCCGCGCGGCCGGCCATCAAGGAGCGGGCGTGATTCTTTATCTGCACGGCTTTCGGTCATCGCCACAATCGTTCAAGGCTCGCCTGATGCGGACGCGGCTGGAAGAGCTGGGAATGATCGATCAATGGCAATGTCCGACGTTGCCGGTCTCGCCTAAAGAAGCCATTGCGCTGGCAGAAACGCTCGCCGCGCACGCCGATGACGACGAGATCACGTTGATCGGCAGCTCGCTCGGCGGGTTTTACGCAACGTGGCTCGCTGAAAAACACGGCTGGCGGGCCGTCCTGCTGAATCCGGCGGTCGTGCCGCAAGAGGACCTGAGTGCTTATATTGGCGAGCAGCCGCTGTGGCATGGCGGCGGCAGTATTGTGGTCGAACCGCGCCATATTGACGAATTGCGTGCGCTTACCGTTACATCGATCACCCGGCCTGAGCGCTACTATCTGATCGCGGCAACCGGCGATGAAGTGCTCGACTACCGCACCATGCTCGCCCATTACCCGGACGTGCGGACCACCCTGATCCAGGGCAGCGATCACGCGATCAGCGACTTTCCCAGTTATCTGGACCAGGTGCTCGCGTTCTGCGAGGCCCGACCGCCGGCTGTCGCGGCCTGAAGACCCTGAGCGTTTCCTTTTATTGTGGGCCTGGCGCTTTGTGCGGGACGTGAACCCGACCGGACGCCACGCCGACCAACAGTCTTTCGAGAGTATTGAGTGAACGTTTTTTTCGAGGAATCAGGTAGTTTCAAGGCCGGCGCCGTCCTGTCCAAGCAGAACGATGCGTTTCAGGTCGAGTTGCCGGGCGGGCGGCGCGCGAAAGTGCGCGCCAAGGACGTATTGATCGAATTCGAGAAACCCAACGCAGCCGATCTGATGCAACAGGCCGATGCCATCGCACAGGACATCGATCTCGACTTCCTGTGGGAGTGCGCGCCGGAAGAAGAATTTCCGTTCGCTGAACTGGGCGCTGATTATTTCGGCGATAAATTCGGCGCTACCGAGCGCGCCGCGCTCGTGCTGCGCATGCACGGTTCGCCGGTGTATTTCCGCCGCAAGGGGCGTGGGCAATATCAACGCGCGCCGCAGGAACAGCTGCAAATGGCGCTGGCCGGGCTGGAAAAGAAACGGCAACTGGCGCTGGTGCAAGCCGGTTACGAAGCGGAACTGGTCGCGGGAAAACTGCCCGATGCGTTGGTGGGCAAGGCGATCGGCTTGCTGACGAAGCCGGACAAGAACTCTATCGAATATAAGGCGCTCGAAGCGGCCGCCGCTACTCGCGGGATTTCGCAAGCGCGGCTGATGCTGGAAGTGGGTGGCATTCCGTCGGCGCGAGCGCTGCACGAAGCGCGTTTCCTCTCGGAGTTTTTCCCGCACGGGACGGGCTTCGCGCCCGTCACGGTGCCGCCGCTTCCCGACGATCTGCCGGAAGCGGACGTGCAGGCGTTTTCTATCGATGACGTCACCACCACCGAAATCGACGATGCATTCTCCGTCGAGCATCTCGCCGATGGCCGCGTGCGCGTCGGTATTCACATCGCGGCGCCGGCGCTGGGGATCTCGCGCGGCGACATGATCGATGCAATCGCGCGCACCCGCTTGTCCACCGTGTACATGCCCGGCGACAAGATCACGATGCTGCCGGACAGCGTGGTGGAAGCGTTCACGCTGGCTGAAGGCGGATTGCGGCCGGCGTTGTCGCTTTACATCATCGTGAATCGGGAAACGCAGGAGATTGTCGCGACCGAAACGCGTGCCGAGCGCGTGTTCGTGAAGAGCAATCTTCGACACAACCATCTCGACGAGCACGTCACCGAGGAATCGCTCGCGGCGGGCAGCGGCGAGTATGCGCACAAGGACGACATCGCGGTGCTGTGGCCGCTCGCGCAGGCGCTGTTCGAAAAGCGCCAGGAAGCGCGGGCAGGGTATGGTCTGCGGCGCGAAGTGCAGCGCAACAACGACTTCAATTTCTATGTGGAAGGCGAGCACATCACGATTACGCCACGTCGACGCGGGTCGCCGCTCGATCTGATTGTTGCCGAGTTGGCGATTCTGGCGAATTCATCGTGGGGCGCGTTTCTCAACGATCACAGCGTGCCGGGGATTTATCGTTCGCAGCGCGGGTTTGGCGCGCCGGGTCCGAAGCGCACGCGCATGCAAACCACGCCCGCGCCGCACGAAGGGTTGGGCGTTGCGCAATATGCGTGGAGCACGTCGCCGTTGCGTCGATACGTCGACCTGGTCAATCAATGGCAGTTGCTAGCGTGCGTGCGGCATGGCGTGACGGCTGCGCTGGTTGCGCCGTTCAAACCTAAAGACGCCGATCTGTTCGCCGTTGTTCAGGGCTTCGATGACCAGTATTCCGCGTACGCCGATTATCAACGGCGCATGGAATATTTCTGGTGCCTGCGATGGTTGAAGCAGGAGGATAAGAAGCACGTGGCGGCGTCGGTGGTGAAGGACGATCTCGTGCGCCTGGATGAAATTCCGTTGATGCTGCATGTGCCCGGCCTTGGCGTGCACGCGCGCGGGACGAAGGTGATGCTCGACGTGATGAGTCTCGATGAACTCACCGTCGAGGCGTCGTGCCGCTTGCTGCATGTGATCGATGCGCCTTCGGCCGCGTCGCCGCAGGACGCTGAAGCGCAGCAGGACGAGGTGGAAGAAGAGTTGATCGAAGCGGAGGATTTGAGCGCCGAGAGCGAAGCTGAGGCGCAGGCGGAAGCCGCGCCGGATGATGCAGCGCCCGATGGCGAAGCTGCCACGGATGAACCGGCTGGCGAAAGCACGCCGGACACGACGGAGCCGACGCGATGACTTCGGACGCTGTCACTCGGGACCACTATGCCGTGATCGGCAATCCGGTTGCGCACAGCAAATCGCCGTGGATTCACGCGCGTTTTGCTGAGCAGACTGGCGAGGCGATCGAGTATGGGCGCGTGCTCGGGACAATCGGCGCGTTCGCTGGCGATGTCCGCGCATTCATCGAAGCCGGCGGTCGAGGAATGAACGTGACGGTACCGTTCAAGCTCGACGCTCACGCTTTCGCCGATACCCTCACGCCGCGCGCCGCCGCAGCGGGCGCGGTCAACACGCTGGCGTTCAACGCTGACGGCGTGCTCGGTGACAACACGGACGGAGTGGGTCTGGTCCGTGATATCGAAGGGAATCTGGGCGTTGGGTTGAAAGGCGCGCGCGTGCTGTTGCTGGGCGCTGGCGGTGCGGCGCGCGGCGTCGTGCTGCCCATGCTCGATGGCGGCGTGGCGGCGTTGACGATCGTGAACAGGACGGCGTCGAAGGCGCAGCAACTTGTTGATCATTTCTCCGATGCCGCTCGCGCCGCCCACGTGCGTTTCTCCGGCGGCGGAGCGGATAGCGTGGAAGCGGGCCCGTACGATGTGATCGTCAACGCGACGGCCGGCAGCCTCGACGACTCCCTGCCCGATTGCGATGACGGTTCGTTCGGCCCCGGCACGCTCGCCTACGACATGATGTACAGCGCCCAGCCGACCGTGTTCATGCGTCATGCAGAAAGCCTTGGCGCGCGTTCGACGGATGGCCTCGGGATGCTCGTCGAACAAGCGGCGGAATCGTTTTTCCTGTGGCGCGGGGTGCGCCCGGACAGCGGCGCGGTGCTGCGCGCGTTGCGGCTGGAGTTATCGACGAAGGTTTAAAAAAGCGCGTGGATCCGCGCGCCGTTGCCATCCAAACAGAAGAAGCACGATGACAAGAACAAAATCGCCCGTTCGTCTCGGGCCGGCTCGATGGATTGTCTACGGCATCTCGGTCATGGCGATTGCCGTTGTTGCCACGCAGATCTACTTCTTCGCGATGGTCGGGATTTATACGTTCATTAATCCTTCATCGACGGCGTTCATGCGATCGGACGCTTGGCGGCTTGCACAAGACCGTCCCGATCTCGGCATCCAGCGCACCTGGGTTCCGTACGACCAGATTTCGCGCAACCTGAAGCGCGCGATCATTGCGTCCGAGGACGCAAACTTCGTCAACAACAACGGCTACGAAACCGACGCCATCCTGCAAGCCTGGGAGAAGAACAAGGCGCGCGGCAAGATTGTCGCGGGTGGGTCGACCATCTCGCAGCAACTGGCGCGCAACCTGTTTTTATCGCGGGAAAAGAGTTATGTGAGGAAGGCGCAGGAACTGGTCATCACATCGATGCTCGAGCTCTGGATGGACAAGGAACGCATCTTCGAGATCTACCTGAATTCGGTGGAGTGGGGCAATGGCGTTTATGGAGCGGAAGCGGCGGCGCATTACTACTACAAGACGTCGGCGTCGAAGCTGAGCGCGTGGCAATCAGCACGGCTCGCGGTGATGTTGCCCCGGCCGAAATACTTCGATGAACATCGCGGGTCCGCGTATTTGTCTCAGCGGGCGGGGGTGATCACGCGGCGGATGGGGGCGGCGGAATTGCCGCATTGAGGGGGTTGGGAAAAGCGGTCTCAGCGCGTTTGCTCGGGCGCGGTCTTATAGGAATAATCGCGTAGTTTGTTTCTTCTCATTTAGTCAGCATGGCAAAGCGTAATTGCCTCCTGTGTTTCGCAGGAAATCTGAGAAAAATGAGAGGGCCGCGTGGAAATCAACCTAAAACAGCTCGCAGGAAATTGGGATCTCGGTTACGCCTTGGATAAGCATGTCGTGTCGAGCGTGATGACCGGTCATAACGCTTACGGATATCCCACGTTCGATACTGAGCGGACACCGGCGGGCGAAGCGCTTTATCAACTCAAGAATAAGCAGGCATGGCCACGGGCAGGATCGCTTGCAGAAGAACTGGCCACGGCCATTTTCCCCAAATTTGATCACGTGGGACTTTTGATCCCGATGCCCGCGTCCAGGTCACGTCCTCGTCAACCCGTGACCTTTCTCACCGAGGTCCTCGGAAAATTGACTACCTTGCCCGTCTTCGATAACTTGCTGAGCAAGACCGCCAACGGACCGCAGCTAAAGGATTTGCAAACCAAGGCCGAAAAAGTGGCGGCGTTGGGCGGCAGTTTCTCGCTGGATGACGGGATCAATGGTCAGGGGCCGTGGAACGTACTATTGGTCGACGATCTCTACGATACCGGCGCGTCCCTCGAAGGGGCGTGTAAAGTGTTACGTACCTATCCAAAGATCGCAAAGATTTATGTTGCGACCGTTACCTGGAAATAAAGCAATGGCTACCGTTTTCATTGCCGGCTCCATGAACATAAAGCACCTGGACAATGCGTTTATCGATCGACTCGACAATGTGATCGGATCGAAACTCGATATCGTCGTCGGGGATGCCGATGGCGTGGATACCTCAGTTCAGGCTCATCTCGTTCAACGAGGGGCTGCATCTGTCACGGTTTTTTGCAGCGGGACGACACCGCGTAATAATGTTGGAAGATGGCGCGTCAAGAGGGTTGAATCCGTACACAAGGCCGGATCGCGAGCGTTTTTTACGGAAAAAGACGTGGAAATGGCGCACTCGGCGGACTACGGATTGATGCTATGGGATGCGAAAAGCACGGGCACGCTGAGTAATGTGATCGAGTTACTGGCGCAAAAGAAGAAATCCGTGGTGTTCGTGAATAAGGCGAAGGTCTTTGTCATTGTCGGCGAGGTGGCGCAGCTGGAGCATTTGCTCGCCTTCATGTCAGAAACTGCAAGGGTGAAGGCGGAGCAAAAAATCGGTTTGTTGGAGAAACTCGAAGCTCTAAAGCACGACCAGTCTGCCTTCGCTTTCTGAGCGAGACTCTGTCAGATCTGACTCAACCTGCACTTGCGTCGCTGCTGTACCCCATAAACCCCGATTCGTCGGGGTTTTTTGTTTTGCCCGCGTCTACTAAAAATGCATTCAGCCTCCCAATATGTGAACACATCAATCACATATTGAATAATCCAGACACCCGGCTCTAAAATCCGATCACAGCTAAAACAGCTTTACACGCGCCTCAGGGTTTCCCCGTAGACGGTGTGAAACGAAAAAAGCACTCGGAGACAAGTCATGCCAACGTCCGCGACATCAGCGCAATCAGCGCGCTCGCATCTGCACTCGCTTCCACGTGTCTCGCACTCCTTATCGATGATCCACCGGGTTGTAAGTAGCGCGCCATTGACCCGATAACTCGCGTCGCAAACGAACGCTCAATCATCTTCCAAGCCGCGAACATCGAGTGCCATGACCAAGACCCTGAACCCCACCGTCGAGCATGAATTGTCGATGGACCGCGCAGCCGGCAACGCAGCTGCGCCCGAGGCAGAAGCAGCAAACGAAACCAGTGAGCCGAGCGAAGCGCAAGCCTCAGCCGCAGCATTGCTCGACCTCACGCCGCAGCAAGCAGGCACGCAAACCCTGCTGCGCGGCCTCGCGATTCTCGAAGCCGCGGCCACCGGTGCGCGCGATCTGCGCAGCATCGGCGCGGCGCTCGGCACGACGCGCAGCACGACGCATCGCCTGGTGAGTTCGCTGGTGCAGGCGCGCTATCTGCGCCAGGTCGGCGGCGGTTATCTGCTCGGCCCCAAGCTGATCGAACTCGGCACCATCGCACTCGAACAAATGCCGCTCACCGCGGTCGCGCGTCCGCATCTGCAAGTGCTGGCCGAGCACACGCACGACACCATACACCTCGGTGTGCGCGACGGCGACGACGTCCTCTATATCGACAAGATTCCCGGCACACGTGGCCTCGAAATGCGCTCGCGGGTCGGTCACCGGATGCCGCTGGCGTCGACGGGAATCGGCAAGGCAATGATGCTCGACCTGCCGCCCGAGACGTGGAAGAAGCTGGTGGAAGCGTCGCATCGCGTGCTCGCGAAGGTGAGTTTCAAGCCCGATCACCAGCCGGATATCGATACCTTCATCCAGCGCATGACGCGTTATTCGCAAGGCGGCTTCACCTTCGATCTCGAGGAAAACGAAGCGTCGATCCGTTGCGTCGCGGCGCCGGTGCGCGACGCGTCGGGGGCGATCGTTGCGGCGCTTTCAGTGGCGAGCACGATTCCCTACATGCCGTCCGAGCGCATGGAAGAACTGATTCCGGTCGTGCAGCGCGAAGCGCGCGCGATCTCGCAAGAACTCGGCTGGCGTGTTCCGCAGCCCACCACGCGCAGGATCAAACGATGACGCGGATCGACACATCGGCCGAGACGCAACCTGCCCGCACCGACAGAGCGCCGGCTCCGGCTCTCATAGCGCTCGACTGGGGCACCACGGCGCTAAGAGCCTATCTGCTCGACGCAAGCGGCGCAGTGCTGGATACGCGTGCATCGTCGGCGGGCATCATGAATTTGCCGAAGCCCGCAGCGGAAGGCGGTTTCGACGCCGTATTCGATGCAACCTGCGGCGCATGGCTTGCCAACGATGCATCGCTTCCGGTGCTCGCAGCCGGCATGGTCGGCAGCGCGCAAGGCTGGTTGGAAGCGCCGTACGTATCCACCCCCGCGGATCCCGCCGCGCTGGTCGCTGGCATCGTGCGCGTGACGACGCTCAAGGGCGTCACGGTTCACATCGTTCCGGGCGTGCTTGAAGATGGCACGTTGCCGAACGTGATGCGCGGTGAAGAAACGCAGATCTTCGGTGCGCTCGCCAGCGACGCTACGCTTGACCAGCAACCGCACGGCGGCCTGATCGGCTTGCCGGGAACGCATGCGAAGTGGGCGGTTGTGTCGAAGGGACGAATCGAACGGTTCTACACCTTCATGACAGGTGAGACCTACGCCGCGTTGCGCGATCACACCATCCTCGGCCGCACGATGCGCGCCACCGACAAGCACGATCTGGACGCGTTCATTCGCGGCGTCGATACCGCAAGGAACGATGGCGACGCCGGTTTGCTCGCCACGATTTTCAGCACCCGCACGCTGGGATTGACCGGGCAACTGCAACCGGAGCAACAAGCGGATTACCTCTCGGGCCTGTTGATCGGCCACGAATTACGCGGTCTCAATGAAGTGCTCGCGCGTGAGCAAGCGGACCTCGCGGGCAAGGCGTTAAGGCTGATCGGCAACGATGCGCTGTGCGAACGATATCGCCACGCGCTCGCGCGCTTCGGTTGCCACGATGCGCCGACCGTCGCGCACGCGACCGAGCGCGGTTTGCATCGGATCGCGCTGCAGGCCGGCCTGATCCAGGCGAGCTCAAGCGCAACTAATTAGGAGCAGGACCATGGCAATCGATATCAACCTCCCCGCGCCCTACACGCCACACGCCGGCCTAGCCGCAGCGTTCGAACTGTGTCCGCTGATCGCGATCCTGCGCGGCGTGACGCCGGCCGACGCCGCCGACCACGGCCGCGCGTTGTATGAAGCGGGCTTTCGGATCATGGAAGTGCCGTTGAATTCGCCGCAGCCGTTCGACAGCATCGGGGCGATGCGGAAGGTGCTGCCGGCTGACGCCATCGTCGGGGCGGGGACGGTTCTGCATCCGGATTACGTCACGCAAGTGAAGAACGCCGGCGGCGAGTTGATCGTGATGCCGCATAGCGATGGCGACGTGGTGCGCGCCGCGAAAGCGCAAGGGCTGGCCTGCGCACCGGGTGTCGCCACGCCGAACGAAGCGTTCCTCGCGCTGAAGAACGGCGCGGACGTGCTGAAAATGTTCCCCGCCGAGCAGCTTGGCGCGCACGTGGTGAAGGCGTGGCGCGCGGTGATCTCGGCGCAAGTACCGCTCGTGCCGGTCGGCGGAATCTCGCCGGACAACATGGGACCGTTCCTGACCGCGGGCGCGAATGGCTTCGGTCTCGGATCGGCGCTGTACAAACCGGGTCAAAGCGCAGCCACCACGGCCTCGCACGCGAAGGCGTACATCAATGGATTGGCTGTTGCGCGAGGCCAGAAGAAATGACCCGGCTCGCAGGCAAGGTCGCGGTCATCACCGGCGCCGGCCGCGGCATCGGCGCGGCGATTGCCAGCGCGTTCGTTCGCGAAGGTGCGGCCGTGGTGTTGGCGGAACTCGATATCGATTTGGCGCGCGAAACGGCAGCGCGGATCGGAACGGCGGACAACGTGCTCGCGGTGCAAACGGACGTGACGCAGAGCGCATCGGTGCAGAACGCGGTCAGCGAAGCCGAAGCGAAGTTCGGCCCGGTCGACGTGCTGGTGAACAACGCGGGCATCAACGTGTTTTGCGATCCGCTGACCATGACCGACGACGACTGGCGCCGCTGCTTTGCCGTCGATCTCGACGGCGTCTGGAACGGCTGCCGCGCGGTGTTGCCGGGCATGGTCGAACGCGGGCGCGGCAGCATCGTGAATATTGCTTCCACGCACGCGTTCAAGATCATCCCGGGCTGTTTTCCGTACCCGGTGGCGAAGCACGGCGTGATCGGATTGACGCGGGCGTTGGGTATCGAATATGCAGGGCGGCAGGTGCGCGTGAACGCGATTGCGCCGGGTTACATCGAGACGCAACTCACGCACGACTGGTGGAACGAACAGGCCGATCCAGCCAAAGCCAAACAGGCAACGCTCGATCTGCAACCGATGAAACGCATCGGCCAGCCGGAGGAAGTGGCCATGACCGCCGTGTTCCTTGCGTCCGACGAAGCGCCGTTTATCAACGCGAGTTGCATCACGGTGGATGGCGGGCGCTCGGCGCTGTATCACGACTGAAGATCACGACTAAGCAGTAAAGGATGACGCACTGGCCGTGGTGCGAAGTCACTACAACAAGACGCGGCCACTACCTTTGTACCAACTAGACAGCTCAAGTCAGGAGACAGACCATGAAACGCAGAATGTTCCTCACCCTCGTTGCCACGGCCACGGCAGCCAGCGCGACCTTGTTCACGGCGCCGGTGGCGCAAGCCGCCGATGACGTCAAGATCGGCTTCCTGGTGAAGCAGCCGGAAGAACCCTGGTTCCAGGACGAATGGAAGTTCGCTGAAATGGCGGCCAAGGCGAAGGGCTTCACGCTGGTGAAGATCGGCGCACCGTCGGGTGAAAAGGTGATGAGCGCGATCGACAACCTCGCTGCGCAAAAGGCCCAGGGTTTCGTGATCTGCACGCCTGACGTCAAGCTCGGACCGGGCATTGTTGCCAAGGCGAAAGCCGCCGGCCTGAAGATGATGACGGTCGATGACCGCCTGGTCGACGGTTCGGGCAAGCCGATTGAATCGGTGCCGTACATGGGCATTTCGGCGTTCAACATCGGCAAGCAAGTGGGCGATGGCATTGCCGCCGAGATCAAAAAGCGCGGCTGGAAGCCGGAAGAAACGGGCGCTATCGACGTGACGTATGAACAGCTTCCGACCGCTCATGACCGGACGGCCGGCGCAGTGGAAGCGTTGGTTGCATCGGGCTTTCCGAAGGCCAACATCGTGATGGCGCCGCAAGCCAAGACCGATACGGAAAACGCTTTCAACGCAGCCAACATCGCGTTGACGAAAAACACCCAGTTCAAGCATTGGGTGGCGTTCGGCCTGAACGACGAAGCCGTGCTCGGCGCAGTGCGCGCTGCGGAAGGCCGTGGCTTCAAGGCGGACAACATGATCGGCGTGGGCATCGGCGGCTCGGATTCGGCTTTGAACGAGTTCAAGAAACCGAACCCGACCGGCTTCTACGGCACGGTGATCATCAGCCCGAAGCGTCATGGCGAGGAAACGTCGGAACTCATGTACACGTGGATCAAGGACGGCAAGGAACCGCCGCTCGTGACGCTGACCACCGGCATGCTGGCTACGCGTGAGAACGTAGGTGAAGTGCGCGAAAAGATGGGCCTGGCATCGAAGTAAAGCTGTTCCGTAAAGCAACACCACGGACCGCGGCGCGCCGGCATGAGGCGCTGCGGTCCGCATGAAACAGGTCTGCAAGAAACATAAGGAGGCGATGTGTCAGCGACGCTGCGTTTTGACAATATCGGTAAGGTTTTTCCAGGCGTGCGCGCGCTCGACGGCGTGTCGTTCGACGTCAACGCCGGCGAAGTGCACGGCTTGATGGGCGAGAACGGCGCGGGCAAATCGACTTTGCTGAAAGTGCTGGGCGGTGAATATCAGCCGGATTCCGGACGTGTCCTGATCGATGGCAACGAGGTGAAGTTCGCTAGCGCGGCGGCATCGATTGCGTCGGGTATCGCGGTGATTCACCAGGAGTTGCAGTACGTGCCCGATCTCACGGTGGCCGAAAACCTGCTGCTCGGTTCCTTGCCGAACACGTTCGGCTGGGTGCATAAGCGCGAAGGGAAAAAGCACGTGCGCGAGCGGCTGCTGCAAATGGGTGTCGATCTCGATCCGAACGCGAAGCTCAAGAAGCTTTCCATCGCGCAACGGCAGATGGTGGAAATCTGCAAGGCGCTGCTGCGTAACGCACGCGTGATTGCGCTCGATGAACCCACGTCGTCACTATCTCATCGCGAGACGGAAGTGCTGTTCAAGCTCGTGCGTGAGTTGAAAGCGGACAACCGGGCGCTGATCTACATCTCGCACCGCATGGACGAGATTTACGAGCTGTGCAATACGTGCACCATTTTCCGCGATGGCCGCAAGATCGCGTCGCACGCGAATCTGGCCGAGGTTCCGCGCGATACGCTCGTGCAGGAAATGGTCGGGCGCGAAATTTCGGATATCTACGATTACAAGCCACGCAAGCTCGGCGATGTGCGCTTCGCCGTGAAGAATGTGGAAGGCCACGCGCTGCGTGAACCGACAAGCTTTGAAGTACGCCAGGGCGAGATTGTCGGCTTCTTCGGGCTGGTGGGCGCGGGGCGCAGCGAACTGATGCACCTCGTCTACGGCGCGGACCATAAGAAAGCCGGCACGATCATGCTCGATGGCAAGCCGATCAAGGTCCGCAGCGCGGGCGAGGCGATCCGGCACGGCATTGTCATGTGTCCTGAGGACCGGAAAGAAGAAGGCATCGTGGCCATGGCTTCGGTGTCCGAGAACATCAACATCTCTTGCCGCCGCCATTATTTGCGCGGTGGCCTGTTCCTGGACCGGAAGAAAGAAGCTGCAACGGCCGATCGTTTCATCCAGTTGCTGAAGATCAAGACGCCGAGCCGCAGGCAGAAAATTCGCTTCCTCTCTGGCGGCAATCAGCAAAAGACCATTCTGTCGCGCTGGCTGGCAGAGCCGGAACTGAAAGTCGTGATCCTCGATGAACCCACGCGCGGCATCGACGTGGGCGCGAAGCACGAGATCTACAACGTGATCTATCAACTGGCCGAACGCGGCTGCGCGATCGTGATGATTTCGTCCGAGTTGCCGGAAGTGCTGGGGGTATCGGACAGGATCGTGGTGATGCGGCAAGGGCGGATCGCGGGCGAATTGCCGCGCGGGAACGCGACCGAAAAATCAGTGCTGAATCTTGCGCTGCCTGTGCAATCCGAACCGACTGCGCAGGCAGCCTGAAGTAAAAAAGTGGAGATGGAGGACATCATGGAAGTCAGGGAAAACATTACCAACACGCTGGTGCCGGCCAAGAACGACAAGCAGAAATGGTGGCAGCAGATCACCGAATACAGCCTGGTCGTGATCTTCATCGTGATGTTCATCACGATGTCGCTGACGGTCGATCACTTCTTCTCCATCGAGAACATGCTCGGCCTGGCGTTGTCGATTTCGCAGATCGGCATGGTCGCTTGCACGATGATGTTCTGCCTCGCCTCGCGCGACTTCGACTTGTCGGTCGGGTCCACGGTGGCGTTCGCCGGCGTGCTCTGCGCGATGGTTTTGAACGCCACGGGCAATACGTTTATCGCGATCATCGCGGCGGTGGCGGCGGGTTCGGCCATCGGCTTCGTGAACGGCGCGGTGATTGCGTACTTGCGGATCAACGCGTTGATTACTACGCTGGCTACCATGGAAGTGGTGCGCGGGCTTGGTTTCATCGTGTCGCATGGGCAGGCGGTGGGCGTATCGTCGGATACGTTTATCGCGCTCGGCGGCTTGACCATGTTCGGTGTCTCGCTGCCGATCTGGGTCACGCTGGCGTGTTTCATCGTGTTCGGCGTGCTGCTGAATCAGACCGTGTACGGGCGTAATACGCTCGCGATCGGCGGAAACCCGGAAGCGTCACGCTTGGCTGGTATCAATGTGGAACGCACGCGCATCTGGATCTTTTTGATCCAGGGCGCCGTGGCCGCGCTTGCCGGGGTGATCCTGGCGTCGCGGATTACCTCGGGACAACCGAACGCCGCCGACGGGTTCGAGCTCAACGTGATTTCGGCGTGCGTGCTCGGCGGCGTGTCGCTGCTCGGTGGCCGCGCGACGATCTCGGGCGTGGTGATCGGCGTGCTGATCATGGGTACCGTCGAGAACGTGATGAACCTGATGAACATCGACGCGTTCTATCAGTACCTCGTGCGCGGCGCGATCCTGCTCGCCGCGGTGCTGCTCGACCAGTTGAAGAATCGCGGCTCACGGGACTAAATGCGCGCGACTAAATTCACGCGAATAATTTGGGGTTGAAACAGATGGCCAGTTCAGTCGATAAAACCCTCGCGCGCTATCCGAGCCTTGCAGGCAAGGTGGTGCTGATTACCGGCGGCGCGACGGGTATTGGCGCCGCGTTCGTCGAGCATTTCTTCGACCAGGGCGCGAAGGTCGCGTTCTTCGATATCGATACCAATGCCGGTGAAGCGCTCGCCGATCAGCTCGGCGCGGATCTGGCCGACGGGCAATTCCGGCCGATGTTCCTGCGCGTGGACCTGACGAATATCGATGCGTTGCGTAAAGGTATCGCCGATGTCCGCAGCACGCTGGGGCCCATCGGCGTGCTGGTGAACAACGCGGCGAACGACCGGCGCCACAAGATCGAGGACGTGACGCCGGAGTCTTACGACGCGGGAATCGCGGTGAATGTTCGCCATCAGTTTTTCGCGGCTCAGGCAGTAATCGAGGATATGAAGCAACTCGGCGGCGGCTCGATCGTGAATCTCGGCTCGATTAGCTGGATGCTTAAACAGGGCAATTTTCCGGTGTACGTCACGGCGAAATCGGCCGTGCAAGGCATGACGAATGGCCTTGCGCGCGATCTCGGCCCGTTTAATATCCGCGTGAACACGCTCGTGCCGGGCTGGGTGATGACGGAAAAACAACGCCGCTTGTGGCTCGACGAATCCGGCAAGCGCGCGATCAAGGAGGGGCAGTGCATTGATGCGGAATTGTTGCCCGAGCATCTTGCTCGCGCCGCGTTGTTCCTGGCATCGGACGACAGCAGCATGATGACCGCGCAGGAAGTGATCATCGACGGAGGCTGGGCATGAAAGCGCACCTGCTGATCGACAGCAAATGCGCGCTGGGTGAAGGCGCGACGTGGTGCGCCGACACCGGGCGTTTTTACTGGACGGACATTGAGGGCGGGCGTTTGTGGCGCTACGATCCGCGCGATGGCAGCCGCGTTTCGTTCGATATGCCGGAACGGCTTGCATGCTTCGCGTTATGCGCCGATGCTGACGTGCTGCTGCTCGGTCTTGCTTCACGGCTGGCGTTTTTCGACCTGGAGACGGGTGAGATCGAAACGATCATGCCGGTGGAGGCAGAACTCCCGACGCGTATCAACGACGGCAAATGCGACCGCCAAGGGCGTTTTGTGTTCGGGACGAAACACGACGTGGCGAAGGCGGAAAAGATTGGCGGGTTTTATCGATTGAACCTGGATTTGTCGCTCGAGCGTTTGCCGCTCGGCGATTGCGCGATTTCGAACAGCATCGCGTTCAGCCCGGACGGCGCGCGCATGTATTTCTGCGATTCCCCGGAGCGGGTGATTCGCGTGTGTGATTACGATTCGTTTGTAAATCAGCGCGTGTTTATTGAGCTTTCGGATGCAAGCGGTGAACCGGATGGTTCCGCGGTCGATCGCGATGGCGGCTTGTGGAACGCGCAGTGGGGCGGCAACCGCGTAGTGCGTTATGACGCCGATGGCCGCGAAACGGCGCGCATCGACGTGCCGACGGCGCAGCCGAGCTGCGTCGCGTTCGGCGGAGCGCAACTCGGCACGGTGTACATCACGAGCGCTCGTGTTGGCTTGGACGCGGACGCGTTGCAGGACGATCCGCACGCGGGCGCGGTGTTTATTGCGACGCCGCCGGCACGGGGTATCGCCGAGCCGGTGTTTCGCGGATATAGCCGCGCGCGCTGAGCAGGTGGGCACGGCGCTCCACGCGTTGCGCCGCAGGTTTGCGTATCAAGTTGCAAGCAAAATACGAGGCGGCGTGCACGACGCGCTGCCCGCAGCTTCCCGGGCACGCTGGAGCCTCAGGCCAGGACCACGGGATCGATCGCCTCTCGTTCGGAGTCAGTCATATGACCGTTGCCCGCTCAGCAGGAAGCTCCACGCCGCCACCGGCGTCGTCCCGGCCAGCAGTGCCTACCCGCCGCTCCAAGCTAGCCGCCGCAACGGAGCCGCCAATTCGGCCGGGGCCTGCCACGTCGGTCGTCGCGATGGGCGGACCAGGCGTCAACGGTTGCATCACCCTCGCCAACGCACAACTCCGCCTCGATATCGCGCCGGCGCTGGGTGGCGGCATCACCCGTTTCGACTGGCGTAGCGACGGCGCGCTCGTGCCGATCTTCCGGCCGTGCCTCGCGCCGAGCGCGGCTACGGATCCCAATGAACTCGCGTGTTATCCGCTGCTGCCGTATTCGAATCGCATCGGCGGCGGGCGGTTTCAGTTTCTCGGCCGCGGTGTCGATGTGCCGTGTAACCGCCCCGGCGAGCCGTTGCCGCTGCATGGCGACGGCTGGCTTGGCGCGTGGGACGTGGCGTCGGAGAGCTCGACGCATGTGCGCCTCACGCTCGATCGCCGCGATGGCGCGCCGTATTCGTACATCGCGAGCCAGTCGTTCACGCTCGAAGCGTCGACGCTCGTGGTGACGCTTTTTATCGAAAATACCGGGCGCGAAGCGTTGCCGTTCGGGCTGGGATTGCATCCGTTCCTGACCCGCGAAGCCGATACCGAGTTGTCGGCCGCAGCCGATGGCTTATGGCTTTGCGGCGACGATTTCCTGCCGATACGGCATGTTCCGGCCCCGCCGGCGTGGCAATTCGGCGTCGCTTACCCCATGCCCGCCGCGATGGTGAATAACGCGTTCACCGGGTGGAGTGGCCGGACGAGCGTGATGTGGCCGAAGCGGCGATTGTCGCTGACCATTTGCGCCGATACCGATTACTACGTGCTCTACGCGCCGGCAGGCCAGAATTTCTTCTGCTTCGAACCTGTCGATCACCCGATCAATGCTGTGAATCTGCCCGGTGGGGGCGCCGCGAACGGCATGACGGTGCTGGCGCCGGGCGAGGGCCTGACGCGCGAGTTCAGCTTTACCGTGGAACGGTCGGGGGAAGCCAAGCGGCGTGGGCGGCCGAAGCAGCCCGCGGGGCAGAAAGCGCGGAAGACGGCTGCGGCGGTGCGGTGAGGCTGTTGTAGAGCGCGCAAGACTGCAGTGACGGTGGGGTGAAGCGGTCAAAAAGCGCGCAACAAGGCGGCATTGGGGTGACAGGTTAGCCGTTGGCTCGCCGCCGCGCTTCAAGAAACGCCGCCGCGCCGCGTTAAAATGCGGGATCGCTTATTTGCCCTCTCGCCCCCGGATGCCCATGTCTTTCATCGAATCGCTCAATGCCGCCTGGTCGCGGACCCAGTCCTTGCTCTGTGTCGGGCTTGACCCGGAACCTTCAAAGTTTCCAGGTGCATTGGAAGGGCGCGCTGATTCGATCTTCGATTTTTGCCGCGACATTGTTGATGCCACAGCGCCGTTTGCCTGCTCATTCAAACCGCAGATTGCGTATTTTTCGGCCCATCGGGCGGAGGATCAACTCGAGCAACTGATTGCGCATATTCACGCCGAGCATCCCGGATTGCCGGTGATTTTGGATGCCAAACGCGGCGATATCGGTAGCACCGCCGAGCAATATGCAATCGAAGCGTTCGATCGATATAAAGCCGATGCCGTGACCGTTAATCCGTATATGGGGTTTGATTCCGTTCAACCATATCTGGAACATGACGGGAAAGGCGTGATCGTGTTGTGCCGCACGTCAAATGCTGGTGGCTCGGATCTGCAGTTTCTTAACGTCGAAGGGACGCCGCTTTATCAGATCGTGGCGCGGCTCGCCGCCGAGAAGTGGAATGCGAGCGGACAGTTGGGACTGGTGGTTGGGGCGACTTTTCCGCGTGAGATTGAAGTCGTGCGTTCAATTGTCGGTGATATGCCGCTTTTGATTCCGGGCATTGGCGCTCAAGGCGGCGACGTTGAAGCAACGGTCCGCGCCGGGCGTGATTCGTCGGGCAAAGGCGGGATGCTGATTAATTCCTCGCGCGCGATTATCTATGCCGGCAAAGGCGATGATTTTGCTGAGGCTGCGGCCGAAGCGGCGCGCCGGACTCGCGACGCTATCAATGCGGTGGTTTGATGTTGAGGCACGCTTGACCCTGCCGGTTTCGGATCAGCACGACCGGCAGCGACCCATTGGTCCTTTGCTTTCCCGGAAGCGGTCGCTCATCCTGACTGCATTGGATTAGCCTCCGGTTCTACGTGGGGCTCAGCGTCAATCTGAAGCCTGATAAGCGCATGCCGTTGACCGCGACCGACACCTTATGCTGCCCACACTTCGACAGGCCAGGAACCGAGCCGCGCCGATCGGTTTTGCTTTTGTCATGTAGTCAAAATGAAGAAGCCCGCGATGCGGATTGGCATGTCGCGGGCTCGGTACGATGCGTGCGTTTTTTGCGTTACGCGAACGACATTTCAAGACTGATGCCGGAATAGTTGACGCGCGGTGCGACCTCGCGGCCATCGCCCTTCTCGAAGTACACGATGCCGTACCGCTCCATTGTCTTAAGCGTGCGCGAGAGGTTGGACTTAGCCCGTCCAGATGTCTCGGCCAGCTCCGTCAATGAAGCCGGATTCGTCTTGGCGATCAGCGCAAGCAACGCCTGATTCTTTCCCGACAGCACCTGTGCGAACGACTCAGGCGACGAAAACCAGATTTTCGGGTCGTCGGGAGACGGCTTGTATTCGCCCCGCGCGATTGCCATCGTCCGCGCCTTGAATTGCTCCATCGGGGCAATCCCGACTTTCAGGATGTGTTCGTTAATCATCGCTCTCGCTCCTTTCCTTCATCAAAGTTTCGACTTCGGTCCAGAAGTCTGCAAGCAACGTCGCGGCATCCATGTAATCGTAAAACCGGACGCGCTCGCCGGCGTGCTTGTGGTCGTACTCGATTCGCGTTCTGGCACCCGGGCCTGAACCCTCCCGGATCGGATGCGCGTTATCGAATCCCAACAGGCGAGTACCCTTTTCGTCATGCAGCGTCAGCGAATACTTCAACCCATGCGGGCGCTCCGTTGTTGCGTCGATTCGCGCTACTTCAAATTTCACCCAACAACACCCGGTGTCGTCGACGGTGTACATCACGCCGTCCAGCTCGAGCAGGGTGTCCGGACTGTGGTCTCGATCTGTCATTAAATATATAGGTTATCATCGGATGACAACAAAGACAAGGAACGCACCTGTTACGGGAAAAAACGGGCATCTGCGTGGCCCTGATGCGTGATTTGCCTCGTTTCCGCGCCAGGATTGCAAGGCCTTGAATGCAGTGCTGGTTTCCTGAACTCGAAGCGCTACATTTGAACTGCGCACTCAATCTCCTCAAGCGCTGCTTCCATAGCATCCCCGCCCGAGCAATCCACAATCCGCCGGCCCTCGATCCCCCTCAACCAAGTCAGTTGACGCTTGCACAACTGCCGCGTGGCGAACACGCCTTTGTCGCGCATGGTCGCGAAGTCGATTTCCCGGTCCAGGTATTCCCAGACTTGCCGATACCCCACGCAGCGCATCGATGGCATGACCGCCGTTAAATCGCCGCGTGCCCGCAGGCCTTCGACTTCTTCTATCAAACCCGCCTTCAGCATGTCGTCAAAACGCTTTTCGATCCGCTTATGCAACACGCTTCTATCCGATGGCTCCAATGCAATCGGAACGAATTCAGGTTCGCTTTCCTGGCTTTTTTTCGGGTCTTTCAATATCGCAGACAGGGGTCTGCCGGTCAGCATGAACACTTCCAGCGCGCGCTGGATTCGCTGCGAATCGTTTGGCGGAAGCCGGGCCGCTGTCTCCGGATCGATTAAAGCCAACCGCGCATGCAATGCAGGCCAGCCATCCCGCGCCGCGTCCGCATCGAGTTCAGCGCGCATTTCCGGATTCGCCTCCGGTAAATCGTTTAATCCGCGCGTCAAAGCCATGTAATACAGCATCGTGCCGCCGACCAATAACGGGATTCGGCCGCGACCTTGAATTTCCGCCACCAGCTTCAAAGCATCATTGCGAAACTGCGCCGCAGAATACGCTTCGGTCGGATCGATGATATCGATCAGATGATGCGGCGCGAGCGCTTGTTCTTCCGCGGTCGGCTTAGCGGTTCCTATATCCATGCCGCGATAAACCAGCGCCGAATCCACGCTGATGATTTCGACCGGCCGGCGCTGCGCGAACGCCAACGCCGCAGCCGTTTTCCCCGACGCCGTCGGCCCCAGCAAACAAGCAATCCGCCGCGTGCTCATTGGCCGCGCATGAAAAGTCGATCGAGATCGCCGAGCGTCAATTGGAACCAGGTCGGGCGGCCGTGGTTGCACTGGTCGCCGCGCTCGGTGGCTTCCATCTGGCGCAACAGGCCGTTCATTTCGTCCAGCGTCAGCCGCCGATTCGCCCGCACTGCGTGATGGCACGCCAGCGTGCCCAGCAATTCATGCTGGCGCTCGGTCAGCACACGCGAGCCGCCGTAAGCCTGCAAATCCGAAATCACTGCACGCGCGAGAGACTGCAAATCGGCATCTTTCAGCAGGGCAGGGACTGCGCGGATCGTAATCGAGCCCGGCGACAGAATCGCCAGATCGAATCCCAACGCGTCCAGCACTTCGCGCTCTTCCTCGACCACGCCCATTTCGATGGCATCGACGGTCATCGTCACCGGAATCAACAGCGGCTGCACCGCGATTGCCCGGTCAGCCAGCGAGTTCTTGAACTGCTCGTAGAGGATTCGCTCGTGGGCCGCATGCATGTCGACGATGATCAGACCCTGCGCGTTCTGCGCCAGCACGTAGATGCCATGGATCTGGCCCAGCGCGAAGCCCAACGGCTGCTCATCGGCAACGATATCCGGCGCGCCCGGCATCGACGCGTAGAGCGGCTCGCTGGCCCGGTTCGGTGAATAGGCGGCTGTCGTTGCGCCGACGTCAGCGGCAAGCGTCGTGCCCTGCGGTGTACCGGCGTTCATATCGCGGCGGCCGAACAGCGCGTCATACAGCGCCAGCGGCTGTGCAACCGGCAAGTTGCCCTGCGTCATCCGCGACTGCCGCAGCCAGTTCGTGCCGTTGTCGCCCTTCTGCGACGATTCGCCAAGCACACCCGCGCCCGCATAAGGCCGTGCACTAAACGAAGCGATTCCCGTTGGCTCCAGTTGCGCGGCGTGCCCCCCAGCCGTCGTTTCCGGCGATGCCCCCGCGTGACGCGCCAACGCACGCTGCACGGCATGGAACACGTACTGGTGGATCGAGCGTGAATCGCGGAAACGCACTTCGATCTTCGACGGATGCACGTTCACATCGACGGATTCCGGCGGCAGATCGAGAAACAGCACATACGACGGATAGCGGTTGCCGTGCAGCACGTCCTCATACGCGGCACGTACGGCGTGCGTCAGCAGCTTGTCGCGTACGAAGCGGCCATTGACGAAGAAGTACTGCTGGTCGGCGCGGCCGCGGCTCGCCGTCGGCAGGCCGGCGCAGCCATACACCGCCAGCGGTCCGGCGCGCTCATCGAGCGGCAGATGCGCGGTGGCGAAGACCTCGCCGAGAATTTTTGCCACGCGCGTGGACGGGTCCGATACATTCCAGTGCTCGACAGCTTTACCGTTATGAATCACCGATATCGCGATGTCCGGTCTTGCCAGCGCGACGCGCCGGATCACTTCGAGGCAATGCCCGAGTTCGGTTTGCTCGCTTTTCAGGAATTTGCGGCGTGCGGGCGTGTTGAAGTACAGCTCGCGCACTTCCATCGTCGTACCGATCGTCCCGGCCGCCGGCGAGATCGCGCCGGTCTGCGCGTCGATCCGGGTCGCGTGCGCGCACGCCGCCGTCCGGCTGGTGATGAAAAGCTCGGCCACCGATGCAATCGACGCCAGCGCTTCCCCGCGAAACCCAAGCGATGCCACGGCTTCCAGTTCGGCGAGCGAGCGGATCTTGCTGGTGGCGTGCCGCAGCAACGCCAAAGGAAGTTCGGCGGGAGGAATGCCGCAGCCATCGTCGACGATCATGATGCGCTTCACGCCGCCTTCGTCGAGCGTGATTCGCAAGCTCGACGCGCCGGCGTCCAGCGCGTTTTCGAGCAATTCCTTGACCACGGACGCTGGCCGTTCGACCACCTCGCCCGCTGCGATCTGGCTGATCAGCTGGTCGGGCAGCTGCTGAATGGCGCGCGGCAAGCGCCCGGCGGGGGCGGGGGAATGGGATATCGTGTCGGATGAATCGATGAGATCGGGCATGCCGAAATTATAAAGCTTCGCGCCGTTGAACGATTTCACCGCCGTCCGGTCTCGTACTACGCGTTGGCCAGGCGGCTGTTGGACGCGTTCCGGAACGGCGCAAAAAGCGCCGATTATCGTTAAATCCGGGCAACGAACCGGCGGTTCACAAATTTTCCCACGTCGAGTTCGGTATCATGGCGCGACTGTTTTTATCGCAACGTTTTTGCAACGATATTCCCGCGCATGCAGGCTGCCGTTACTAATTTTCCGCTAATTCCATTCTGATCGAGGCCCGCTTTTGGATACGCTGCTGTCATTCCTGAGTCTTATTCTCCATATCGACAAATCGCTCGGTTTTTTCATCCAGCATTACGGCGGCTGGGTGTATGCGGTGCTGTTCCTGATCGTTTTCTGTGAAACGGGGCTCGTGGTGTTTCCGTTCCTGCCGGGCGATTCGCTGCTGTTCATCGGCGGCGCGTTCGCGGCAAGCGGATCAATGGATCTCGGTGCGCTGATCGTGCTGTTGCTGATCGCGGCCGTCCTCGGGAACACGGTGAATTACTGGATTGGCCGCGCGATCGGCCCCAAGGTATTCGATACCCACATTCCCGTGCTCGAACGTTTTCTCGATCGCGAAGCGCTCCGCAAGACGCAAGGTTTCTACGAGCGGCATGGCGGCAAAACCATCGTGCTCGCGCGCTTCGTGCCGATCGTGCGGACGTTCGCGCCATTCGTGGCAGGCGCATCGGCGATGAAAGCGTCGCGTTTTCAATTGTTCAACATACTCGGCGCACTGATCTGGGTTTTGCTGCTCGTGTTGCTCGGATATTTCTTCGGCAATATCCCGTTCATTCGCCAGTACCTGAACGTGATCGCGCTGGTCGGCGTGTGCGCGGCGATCGTGCCCATCGCGCTGGGCGCATTGTGGAAAGTCATGCGGCGTAAAGCGGGTAATTGAGTTGGATTGATCGGTTCTAAAGCGCTTTCGAAGTTGCCGGGCCGGCGCTTTGAAAGCGCGTATATCACGGGCACTGCACTCGGCCCGCTGGCGTCTTCGCCGCCAAAACGTAAAAGGTTAGAATGCCGAATTGTCGGCTCGGTGGTTCGATTATCGAGATGAACGATTCCGGCGTTTCGTGAACAAACGTTAATGTTTTATGCTGGCGAAGGTTGGCGAGGTCTTATAGCTGATGTTGGAACGAACAAGAAGTGGAGCGGGAGCGGCGTGTCACTTGCGTCGTCTCAGGCTGGCGGTGGTGGTGCTGGGTGTGACGGCGCTACTCGCCGGCTGCGGAATTTTTGGTTGCGGCGGCAGTGCAACGAACGGCGGGGCTTTCGGCGGATGTGGCGCCGGCATGCGGTTCTGAGCGCCTGGACGCAGCCCGGAAATATCGATAACAGGAAGTCAGGGAAAACGGCAAGCATGGCGGTATCGCGTTCAGATCATTCAGCATGGGCCGTCAATGGCCGCGGGGGAGTGCTCAGCGCGCTCGTTTCTATTGGCGCGGCTATCTCCATCGCCGGTTGCTCGACGGCGATGACGCCTGCGCCCATCGTCGAACAGTCGACGGGCGGCACGAGCTCGCCAGCGTCGATTCCCACTACGCCTCCGGGCGGCGGGTCGGTGGCGGGACCGGTCGCCATCGCGCCGCCGGTGCAGGCGGATGCCGGGCCGGGGTTTTATCGCGTGAAGCCTGGCGACACGCTTTATGGCATCGCCCGCGCGCAAAAGCAGCGTCCGGCCGATCTCATCAAATGGAACAACCTGCCTGAAAGCAAGCAGGTCAACATCGACCAGTTGTTGCGCGTGACGCCACCGGGCAGCACCGGCACGGCCGCCAGCGGGGATGACTGGAGCAAACAAGCGGGGTCGAAGGCGGGTCCGCCGATCATCGGCGCACCGGCGACGGCGAGCAATAACAGCCCCGCGCCTGACACCAGCACGCCGCAGATCAATTCGAAGGGCGCGTGGCTCTTGTGGCCGGCAGAAGGCGACGTGATCACGAAGTTCGGCGAGGGCGGCAGCAAGGGTATCGATATTGGCGGCAAGCTCGGCGAACCGGTGAAAGCCGCGGCGGCGGGCCGGGTCGTCTATGCGGGCAGCGGTCTGCGCGCTTATGGGCAGATGATCATCGTCAAGCACAGCAACGACTTCCTGACCGCGTACGCACACAACGGCAAGCTGCTGGTGAAGGAAGGCGATACCGTCCGCCAGGGCGCGACCATCGCGGAAATGGGGACGGGGCCGAGCAACAAGCCGTTGCTTCACTTCGAACTGCGCAAGTCGGGGCAGGCTGTGGATCCGGTGCCGTCCCTGAAGAAGGCCGGGTGATGAGCACGGCACGCACGGCGCATGCAACGGGAGCCAGGCTCATATGAAAAGGCTCCTGCTCGCTGCCGCGTGCGTGTCCTCTGTGTTGCTTGCCGGCTGCAACGACCAGCAAAACGCGGACGCCATGAACAAGCTCAAAGCGTTTTTCAACGCCGTCAAACCCGACACCTTGCTGCTCAAGGACCTGACGCCGGGTGTCACGACCGAGGCGCAGATTCGCGACCAGATGGGTGAACCGGAAACGGCTCGAACCTACACCGACGGCTCGAAGCGGCTCGAATATCCGCGTGGCCCGGCGGGCACGAATACCTATTTCGTCGATATCGATGCAAACGGCAAATTCACCGCCGTCATGCAGGTCCTGACGGCGGAGAACATTGCCAAGGTGCGGCCCGGCATGACGCAGGACGAAGTGCGGCGCTTGCTGGGTAAGCCGACGACCATCGCCGAATATCCGCTCAAGAAAGAGCGTGTTTGGAGCTGGCATTGGGAGGAGGGCGGCGTGACCCGCGACGCTATGTTCAACGCGCATTTCGGCCCCGATGGTATCGTGACAACCACGTCGCGATCGGAAGCATTGGGCGGTGGCAAGCATTGAGCTGAGCGGCGGGGCGTTTCAATATCGGCAGCCATACTGATGGATCATCAAAAATCAAAACGCGCGCTTGAGTATGAGGCGTTGATGGCGCTTGCGGCGCGTCATCGCGCGGCTCGGGCGTTGACGGTTGAAACGCTTCAAACGGCCGACGCAGGCTGGCAATGCGACCGAGGACATGCGTGGGACGACGGCTTGAGCGCTGCGCAGAACGTGCGCTGCATGAACTGCGCGTCGCAGCGCCGCGAGCAGCACACGGCACGGCTGAAGACGCTGGCAGAGGAGCGGGGTGGGCGGTTGTTATCGGCGAGTTACGTCGATGCCATCACGCCATTGCGATGGGAATGCGCGTTTGGGCATAGCTGGGATGCGCAAGCGGACGTCGCCACGCGACGCTGGTGTGCGGAGTGCAGGCGTCGAGGCGTGTACGACGCGCCGACACCGTATCGCACGGAAGAAGCGATCGCACGCGACGGACGGTGAACTCTGGCGCTGCCACGCGCACGCTTACGCGCAAATTATTTTCGGCTTATCCGGAATAGACGGGGAAAAAATGGGTTCGCCCTAGTACCAACCCGTTAAACACTCTGGAGTCGAAAATGAAAAAGATTGCCCTGTTCGTGATGTCCGCCGCTGTCCTCGCATCGTCGAGCGCATTCGCCCAGGCTCAAGGCCTGACACGCGCGGAAGTCCGCCAGCAACTCGTGGAAGCGCAGCAAGACGGCTCGCGACTTGTGAGCAACGCGTCCTATCCCGATGTCGCTCGCATCTATACGAATCAGGTCGCACAAGGCAAGCAGGGGACGTCGGCCTATGGCGGTGTGGCAGCCGGTTCGAGCGTCAGCTCGTCGCGTTCTGCGAACATCGGCCGCCCGAGTCATGAAGCCTGTGTCGGGCCATACAGCTTCTGCAACATCTATGCGGGCTCTTGATGGCTGCGCGGACGACCTGTACGTGGTTTGCTTGAGCGGCTCGCACGAATTATCGTAGTAGGATCAGTTGAGGCACGGTGTCCGAGCCGCACCATACGATTGCGTTTTGTCCGTGGTTCATACCTAGTTGTTTGGCATCACTAAGTGTCAGGCCAAGAACCAGGAAGCTTGGCTCGCCTGGCCATGTTCCTGATGGATGCTCGCCGAGTCCTTCAATAAACCGTAGCTTCATAAAACCAAGCTGCTCCGCAAGCGCGGCTTGTTGCGCCGCGTTCGCCGCTGCAGCGGTCAATGCGCTGAACGGATTCGCCGCGGTGATAAACGCGCTGCAGTCGACGCCAAAGGCTTGATGAAGTTTGGCGAGGTCGGGGTTGTCGTGGCCAATGCGCAGGGTCGTCGGGGCATCACCCAGCACACGATAATGCGTTTCCACATAAGCCCGGAGCGTGTCCGGGTCGATGGCCGATTTGAACTGCAAATCAATCTCCTTGCGTCAGGAAGAACGCGGGCTAGGCATGTCATCGCGCGCGACTTGCGCCACACAGCCGACGGCGTTCTGCAGAAATCGTATCAGACCGGATCGCGCGCTGTTGCGTACGCGTTTTCGCGTCGGGCGTTCGATACAAACTCCGGATATTCCAAGGTTCCGCCCTCCATTGTGAGCGCTGCGGAACAAGTGGCATCGGTGCGATAAAAGCAGTTCTGTTCCCTACCGTTGTTTCAGTGTGAAAGTCCTGAGACAGGGCTCGACCCCGCTAGCCTGCATCTTCGAAAAGTCTCATGGAAAATATGTAGGATATACTTTACATGCAGGGTGCCGTGTTTTCTCCCGTTCCGCCGCAGAGGCAAACATGCAACTTTACGAGATTGGTCAGTCAGTCGCTAAACGGCGGGCGGAACTCGACCTGACGCAAGCGCAGCTCGCGAAGCTTAGCGGGCTCTCCCGGTTCACGGTCAATCAGCTTGAAACCGGTAAGGTGAAGGACCTTGGGATCAACAAACTTATTCCGCTTCTCAGCGTTCTTGGGATCGAGCTGACGGCAAGTCCGCGACCCGATCAAAAGGGGCTGTTCAAAGCATCGGTGAGCGCCAATGTGAGCTACAAGGGAAAACTGACGGAAACCCAGCTCGCTCGCGCCCTCGCGACGGGAAAGATACCCCCTGGCTACGAGTCGCAGGTATCGGTCATTCTTGACGAAGTGCCTGTACCCGTCGTCGTTAAAGCGGTTGAGGAGGCGGCCAGATCATCTGGTATTGCGCCAAAGAAGATCTGGAAAAATCTCGCGACCTGGTCCAAAGACCTGCATCTCTACCGGAGGGTGTGGGAATGACGACAGCCTATTCGCCTCATTCGCTTCCGGCCGGGCCGTGGCTAAGCCTGCTGGGCCACGCGTTCACGCTTATCGATGAAGTCGCTGAACACGGCCGGGCCGATCCCTTCTGGACGTTCGGTGGCGGCACCGTGCTTATGCTGCGATACGGCCATCGGCTCAGCAAGGACATCGATATTTTTATCCCCGATCCGCAGTATCTGGGTTTTGTGAATCCGCGCATCAGCGACGTTGCTTCAGACATCACGACTGAGTATGAGGAGCATGCGCAACTCGTGAAGCTGCTTCTGCCTGAAGGCGAGATCGACTTCGTTGTTTCTCCGAATCTGACCGACCCCGGATACGATCAATGGACCCTGCTCGATCGCCCGGTGAAAGTGGAGACGGCTGCTGAAATCGTAGCGAAGAAAATGTGGCATCGAGGTGATCGAGCGACCGCGCGTGATCTCTTCGATCTCAGTCTGGTGATTGAGCGTGACCCGGCAGCATTGCTGGCGGCTGGCGAATTCCTGATCCGCCATCGAGACACTTTTCTCGAACAGTTGGCTTCGCGTGATGTGTTCATCCGTCAGGGGTTCTCAGACATCGAGACGCTGAACTACACGCCCACCTTCGATCATGCCGTTACTCTCGCGACTGAATTTTTGCGAGCGATTCCCGGGGGAGAACCGCTGCACAAACCACGATTGCGCCGACGTTGATTGAATCCTTTTATTGCACTGAGAGCCGCAAAAAAGACCGCGATCGTGATTGATGGCGCGCTGGAGGCGCCGACCGACTTGCTCGTCACGATAGAAGAACAATCGGTTCGCTGGCGACGAATCATGATGCAACGAGCGCGCCGTGAATGTGTTGTAGCCCGAACCCAGATCACGAACCGTGGTTGAGGTTCTCCAACGAGAAAAGGGCTCAGCTTGCGCTGAGCCCTTCATGTCTTTGGTAGGCCGTACGGGATTCGAACCTGTGACCAACGGATTAAAAGTCCGCTGCTCTACCAGCTGAGCTAACGACCCAAAGAGCCGAAATTATAGTCACATGGACTACAAGTTGTCAACGGAGCGTAAAAATGCATCGCATCACGGAACGGTGAAAACGCATAAGAAAAGGCCCGTAGCAACTACGCTACGGGCCTTTTCAACGAGAGGCGCGAATTCCAGCTTCGCTTACTTCACTTGCGACATCTTGCTTTCAGCCGACTGCGCGGCTTGCGTTCCACCGTACTGCGAGATAACTTGATCCAGCGTCTTTTTAGCAGCGGCTTTCTGACCCTGCTCAATCTGGTTGTTCGCGATTGCGAGCAGCGCATCGGCCGCCCGCGGATGCGTCGGATATTTCGTCACCAGATTTTGCCAGGTTGCCGTCGATCCCTTGTAATCACGCAGAGCATACTGCGCATTGCCCAGCCAATACTGCGCGGTCGGCTGGTACGGGCTGTCCGGATACTTGGCGACAAACGTCTTGAACGACGTAGCAGCATTCTTGAAGTCGCCATTGCGGAACTGCGTCGATGCCGCGTTGAACGATTCAGTCTCGCCGGGCTGCACCGTCCCTTGCACGCCATCCACCGTCTGCTGCTGCGGTTCGAACTTCTTCAGCCGGCCATCGAGGTCGGTGTAGTAGTCCTTTTGCTGCTTTTGCACCGTCGTCAATTGGTTGGCCAGGTCTTCGTTCTGGCCTCGAAGCGTAGCGACCTGCTGATTCAACTGGTCGAGACGATTCGATTGATCGAGGATCGTGCGCTGAGCGGCGGACAACTGGCTAGCCAGACTGTCCGTTTTCGTGCGCAAGTCGAGCACGGCTTTGCGTGCTTCATTGTCGTCAAACAACGCCGCGTGCGCCGACCCGCCGACCACGGCAGAACCTAACAAACAAGCAACTGCGACCGCGCGCAGCGAGGGGAAGCGATACAACATACGGCGACTCACCCGTGACAGGTTACGTTACTGTTGATAAGCGAGGTCAGCGCGGCGGTTCTGCGCCCACGACGACTCGTCATGCCCGGTTGCCTGCGGCTTTTCCTTGCCCAGACTCACGGCTTCCATCTGCGAATCAGCCACGCCCAGCAGCGACATCGCGCGACGCACAGCTTCAGCACGCTTCTGGCCCAGCGCCAGGTTGTACTCGCTCGTGCCGCGTTCGTCGGTGTTGCCCTGGATCAGGACGTGACGGTCCGGATGGCTCTTCAAATACTGCGCGTGCTGTTGCAGCAGCGGCTGATAGTCATCACGAACAGCGTAGCTGTCGAAGTCGAAGTAAATGCTGCGCTTCGCCAGCGGGCTGTTCGGGTCGTTCAGCGGGTCGACATTGACCTGTTGAACTGCGTTCGCGTCGGGTTGCGTGCCGATCGCGCCTTTGTTTGCACCTTCATCCAGCTTGACGCCTGAATGACATGCGGCCAATGCACCGACCATCGCCACTGCAAAGCCGATACGAATTTTAGACATCATGGTTACTCTCCTTGTGTGTTGCTGCTTAAGTTATTGCGTGAAATTTATTGCATGAACGGACCCCAGGACGGCTCGCGTACGCTGCCCCCCTGAAGCGACAAGACTTGCCGCGTACGACCATCGGTCGATACGGCAGCCAACACGCCACGCCCGTCCACCTGGGTGGCGTAGAGGATGTACTGACCATTCGCCGCAAAACTGGGCGATTCGTCATGCGTGGTGTCGGTCAGGCCAGTCGCCGTGCCGGACCCGAGGTCCAGCAAATACAGCTTGAAGCCGCCGCCAACACGCGAAATGTACGCAATCTGCTTGCCGTCCGGGCTCACTCGCGGGCTTGTATTGTAATTGCCCGTGAATGTGACGCGCTGCGCCTGACCGGCGCTTTCGCCGTTCGCCGACATCTTGTAGATCTGAGGCTGGCCGCCGCGGTCGCTCGTGAAATAAATCGTGTTGCCATCGGGAGAGTAAGCCGGCTCGGTGTCAATCGAGCTGCCCAGTGTCAGGCGACGCAAACCGCTGCCGTCCGCGTTCACCTGGAAAATCTGCGTGTTGCCGGTGCTCGACAGGGCGACCGCAAGCTTGCGGCCGTCCGGTGACCACGCCGGTGCACTGTTATTGCCCTTCTGGTTCGATACGATCACACGCTTGCCTGTCGGCAGGTCGTGGATATAAACAACCGGTTTTTTCTTTTCGAACGAGACGTACGCGACCTTGGTGCCGTCGGGTGACCACGCCGGCGAGATGATCGGCTCGGGGCTGGACAGCGCAATGCGCGCGTCCTGGCCATCGGAGTCGGAAATCTGCAACTGATAACGGCCGCCGGTCTTGATCACGTACGAGAGGCGCGTCGCGAAAACCCCACGATCGCCCAGCAATTTTGCGTAGATATAGTCCGCGACCTTGTGCGCGCTCATCCGCAGACCGCTTTCCGGGCTGACGAGCGACAGGCCGCCCAGGCTTTGCTGCTTGACCGTGTCGTAGAGACGGAAACGCACTTCGTACTGGCCATTCGGCAAGCGATTCACGCTGCCGGAGACAAATGCGTCCGCACCTTTCGCTTTCCAGCTGCCAAGGTCGACGGAATCCGTTTCCGACACAGGCGAGGAGCCGGCATCAATATTTGTAAACTTGCCGCTGCGCGCCAGGTCCTGGCGAACGATCGCGCTGATCTGCGCCGGCGAATTCGCTTCGTTGGCAAACGTGGCGGTGGCAATGGGAAATTGGGTAGACCCCACGCCCGTGACAAGCACATTCAACTGCGCGTGGGCAGCGGTACCCGCCGCGATCAGGCAGGATGCAACTAGCGTTTTCAGGCCAAGCTTCGTCATCAAACTCATGTATCTGGTTCCAGAAAAAGCGATTTTTAAACTATCGGCGGCAGCAGAACAGACCGCCGATTGCACAATTCGTTCCCATCAGGGTTCATTGTGCACCGTCGTTTTACCATGTCCGTTCAACCGCCCGCCGGACGCAATGTGATCGTAAACGTACCGGGCGCCTGGCCGTTGGTGTCCAGCGGCATCGGATCGGAGCGCTGAACAGCGCGCAGCGCAGCCTGGTCCCACTGCTCGTTGCCGCTCGAGCGTTGTATCGATGACGACAACAGCGTGCCGGTCGACGGCGAAACACGTACCGAGACCACGGTCTCAAGTCCCGCCGTTTCCCCCGCCCACACGATGTTCGGACGCACGCGCCGCTGCACCTTCTCAGCGTATCCCGCCGATGTTGCAGTTCCGCCCGCGCCGTGACCGGTGCCGCTCTTGGCCAGTCCGTCGCCGCTTTCGCTCGTGCCGCCGCCAGCCTGGCCTTGCAACGCTGCGAGCCGGGCGTTACGTTCCTTGTCAAGCTTGGCCTTCGCCTGCGCGTCAGCCTGGGCCTTGGCTTTCGCCTTGGCATCCGCCTGAGCCTTGGCCTTGGCCTCCGCCTGGTCCTGCGCTTTCGCTTCGGCTTCCTTCTGCTGCTCCGCCGCTTTCGCTGCGTCAGCTTCCTTCTCTTTAGCCTGTTGCGCCTTCTGCTGATCGAGCTTCTGCTGAGCAAGCTGCTTTTGCTTGTCGGCTTGTTTCTGCTTGTCCTGTGCCGCTTTTTGCGCCGCTAAAGCAGCTTGCTGCGTGGCTTGTTGTGCCGCGAGCTGCTGCTGACGCTTGGCCTCGGCTTCCTGATCGGCCTGTTGCTGTGCGCGCTGCTGTTCAGCGAGTTGCGCGGCACGCGCCGCTGCTTCCTGCTGTTTACGCTTCTTTTCCTGCAAGGCGATGTCAGCTTCCTCATCTCTCGCCGGCGGCGGCGCGGGCTGCACCTTGATCGGCGGGGCGGGCGGCGGAACAGGGCGGGGCGTAGGAGCCGCGAGATCCGGGATCTCGGTCCACAACTCCGCCTCGGCGCCGGCCGGCGTGTTGTTTTGCCAGTTGACGCCGTGGTACAGGAGGATGCCAAGCAACACGTGCATCAGCGCGGCGAGCGCGAACGCCTTCCATGTCCCGCGTTCACGCGGCGGACGGGTGGGGCGCGCGCTGGTCCGCGCGCCAGGATGCCCGCTGGGCTGCCGATTCATCATTGCGATTTGACTAACAATCCGACTCGTTTGACGCCCCGCGCCTTCATATCGGACATGACGTTCATGACGACTTCATATTTCACGGTCTTGTCGGCGGCAATCACGACGGGCTGGTCGGGATGCGACTCCTGCCGATTCAGCACGAAGGTCTTGAGGTCGCCTTCCGTCATGCTCTGCTGTTGCGACGCGCCGCCGTCGTCCTTGTAGCGCACCGTCATGCTGCCGTCGGCCTTGATATTTACCACGACCGGGGGCGTTTGCTCCTGCGGCGCTGCGTTGCCGACCGTCGGCAGGTTGATGATGGAAGGCGAGACGAGCGGCGCGGTCACCATGAAAATGACGAGCAGCACGAGCATCACGTCGATATACGGCACGACGTTGATGTCGGACATGGCGCGCCGTGAACTGCCGCGCATGCTGGAACGCATTGGACCTCCGGCCATTCTGAACTCCTTAGTGAGCCTGACGCTGCAAGATGTTCGAGAACTCTTCGATAAACGTTTCGAAGCGGATCGCGAGGCGGTCGATATCGTGTGCGTAGCGGTTGTACGCCACCACCGCCGGAATCGCCGCGAACAGGCCGATTGCCGTCGCCACAAGCGCTTCGGCAATACCCGGCGCGACGTTCGCAAGCGTTGCCTGCTGTACGTTGGCGAGGCCGCGGAACGAATTCATGATCCCCCAGACCGTGCCGAACAAACCGATATACGGACTGACCGAACCCACCGACGCGAGAAACGCGAGGTTCACTTCGAGCACATCCATTTCACGCTGGAACGCGGCGCGCATGGCGCGGCGGGACCCGTCGAGAATGGCGGCCGGATCGTTCATGCGGCGTTCCTTGCCTTTCAGGAACTCACGCATGCCCGATTCGAAGATCCGTTCCAGCGCACCAATGGTGTGGCGGTTGTTGGCAGCGCTTTGATACAGCGCCTGCAGGTCGCCGCCCGACCAGAAATCGCGTTCGAAGCGCTCGGTCTGATTGCGTGCGCGCCGAATGGCAAACCACTTGCGGATGATGTAGGTCCACGACAACAACGACAGTATCAGCAGCAGCGCCATGACGGCCTGCGCCAACAGGCTGGCATGGATGACGAGAGAAATGATCGACAGGTCTTGTGTAGTGTTCATAAAAGTCCGCTGTTACGTCCCAATGGGGCGTCGGAGGTGCGCTAACCGGGAACTGTCAGGCTTTCGACAAACGACTGAAAGCGTAGACCGGTCCTGGGAGCACATGCTCGGTACTTCTGTGCCTGCATGCCTGATGGCACGCAGGCTCGATTCAATTCAGTTCAGGTCTTCATGGAGTCAAAGGGTCTTTGTCTACATGGGTTTTTCTGAACAAGATGATTTAAACGATGCTGGCAGCGGCATGGTTGACCCGTTGCCCGACACAGAGTTTTGCGGTCCGCGGCGTAATCCGTCGAGCACCGAAGCGGGAATCCCGACCGGGCGGATGGCGCCAATGCTGACCGACGCCACCTTGATGTCGCCTGAGGCCAACAAGATGCCGTCCCGCCACGCTTCCTGATGAAAATCCACCGATGCCCGGCCAATACGCTCGATCCGGCTCATCACATGGATCACATCGTCGAGGCGCGCGGGCGCCGAGTATTCCAGCGCCGTGCGCTTGACGACGAACAATACGCCGTCCGACTCGGTCAGCAGACGCTGATCGATGCCGCACGCCCGTAACCACTCAGTGCGTGCCCGTTCGAAAAACTTCAGGTAGTTCGCGTAGAAAACGATGCCGCCGGCGTCGGTGTCTTCGTAATAGACCCGAAGCGGCCAATCGAATGTCAAGAGGCCGTTCGCCTGCTGAGGCTCGCTGGTGGACATGTTCATCCGCGCATTTTACCGGAAGCTGCAAAGCGACCGTCGAAACGTGCTGCCGGCCGCTGCTTTCCGGCAACTATCGGCTCGACGCGTGGCGTATTCACGTGGCCTGGATCAGCCGCGATGCACGGTCAGTGAACCGAACGACTGCGCGACCGGCATCAACTCGATGGTGTTGATATTCACGTGCGCCGGGCGCGTGGCAATCCAGTATATGGAGTCCGCAATGTCCTCGGCCGTCAGCGGTTGCACGTCCTTATAGACGCTGGCGGCTTTCATGTCGTCACCCTTGAAGCGGACGTTGGAGAATTCCGTACCGCCACACAACCCGGGCTCGATGTCCGTTACGCGCAACGCCGTGCCGCTCAGGTCTGCCCGCAAGTTCAGGCTGAACTGACGCACGAACGCTTTGGTCGCGCCGTACACGTTCCCGCCCGGGTAGGGGTAGGTCGCCGCGATCGAGCTTAGATTGAACACGTGCCCGCGATTGCGTTCGACCATGCCGGGCAATAACGCGTGCGTGACCGTGACGAGGCCCTTGCAGTTGGTATCGATCATGTTGTTCCAGTCGTCCAGGCTCGCGCGTTGGGCCGGTTCCAGGCCAAGCGCCAGGCCGGCGTTGTTGACGAGCACGTCGATCTGAGAAAAAGCGTCCGGGAGCGCTGCGATAGCCGCTTTGATCGCCGATTCGTCGCGAACGTCGAGTTCGACGGGCAGCAGCGCGTCGCCGAGTTCCTGCGAGAGCGCCAGCAGGCGGTCTTTGCGGCGCGCGGTTGCAATCACGCGATGGCCGCCTTTTACAAACGTGCGGGCAATGGCTGCGCCGAAGCCGGCGGAAGCGCCAGTGACAAATACGATCATGTGCGGGTTCCGGTTGTAATGTTGCTTGTCAGGTTACGGAAAGGGAGTTTTCGCGCGCGGCGCCCGGCGCGGCGGCGCCCGAGCGCTTGCGGGAAACCGGACAGCGTACTTCCATTGCTGCGACGCGGCAAGTTGCCAGTTTTTATGTCGAGCGCAATTCAATCTGACCCGACAAGACCGGCTACCTGGCGCAAATTCCGCTCCCGGGATGCAATTTTAGCCCCTAGGCGATGCTTGCACGCGGCGGCCTACAGTACTTTATGGCCTTTAAAGCACCTGTTTAAGGCGTTTTCCGGCAGTTGCCTATTCTCAGGCGGCCCATTAAACTAGGGCGCTCCAGCCCTGCGTAACTGGCGACAAGGATCTTCGGATCCAAGGTGGATTAACCCACCGTGAAGCGCAGGGTGTCGTTTTGCCGTTCGCCTGGGCAGCTGAGATCCGCACGCGCTCGTTGCGTTGCCGGTGGCTGTCCGTCTCGCGTAACGGAGCTTCTCTCTTCCGCCTCGCTTGGGACCCATCGTGCTTCGCGCTCCAGCGGCGCGGTGCAAATGCGCACGCGCGATCCGGTCAACTGGCATCCATTCAACGGAAAACGTATGTTTGATAAAGCCCAAAGTACTATCGCCCAAGTCGATCCGGAATTGTTTGCGGCGATCGAGCAGGAAAACCAGCGGCAGGAAGATCATATCGAACTGATCGCGTCGGAAAACTACACGAGCCCGGCCGTCATGGCCGCTCAAGGCTCGCAACTCACGAACAAATACGCGGAAGGCTACCCGGGCAAGCGCTATTACGGCGGCTGCGAGTACGTCGATATTGTCGAGCAACTGGCTATCGACCGCGTAAAGCAGTTGTTCGGCGCGGAAGCCGCCAACGTGCAGCCGAATTCGGGCTCGCAAGCCAATCAGGGTGTGTTCTTCGCCATGCTCAAGCCTGGCGACACCATCATGGGCATGAGCCTGGCCGAAGGCGGCCACCTCACGCACGGCTCGCCGGTGAACATGTCGGGCAAGTGGTTCAACGTGGTCAGCTACGGCCTGAACGAAGCCGAAGATATCGACTACGACAAGACCGAAGAGCTGGCCAAAACGCACAAGCCGAAGTTGATCGTGGGCGGCGCATCGGCGTTCGCACTGAAGATCGATTTCGAGCGGTTGTCGAAGATCGCGAAGAGCGTCGGCGCTTATTTCATGGTCGACATGGCGCATTACGCCGGCCTGATCGCGGCCGGTGTTTATCCGAACCCGGTGCCCTTCGCGGATTTCGTCACCACCACGACCCACAAGAGCCTGCGTGGCCCGCGCGGCGGCGTGATCCTGATGAAGGCCGAGTACGAGAAACAAATCAACTCGGCCATTTTCCCGGGCATTCAAGGTGGTCCGCTGATGCACGTGATTGCCGGCAAGGCTGTTGCGTTCAAGGAAGCGTTGTCGCCCGAATTCAAGGTCTATCAGCAGCAAGTCGCGGACAACGCACGCGTGCTGGCCGAAACGCTGGTGAAGCGCGGTTTGCGGATCGTCTCCGGACGTACCGAAAGCCACGTGATGCTGGTCGACCTGCGCGCGAAGCACATCACCGGCAAGGCGGCGGAAGCTGCGCTTGGCAAGGCGCACATTACGGTGAACAAGAACGCGATTCCAAACGATCCGGAAAAGCCGTTCGTCACCAGTGGTGTGCGTATCGGTTCGCCGGCCATGACCACGCGCGGTTTCGGCGTGGTTGAGGCCGAGCAGGTGGCTAACCTGTTTGCAGACGTGCTGGACGCGCCGGAAGATGAAGCCAACCTCGAGCGCGTACGCGCGAAGGTTGCCGCGTTGACCAAGCAGTTCCCGGTCTACGGCTAAGCCATGCGCTGCCCCTTCTGCCGGCACGAGGACACGCAAGTGGCGGATTCGCGCGTGTCGGAAGACGGGGCGGCAATTCGCCGGCGGCGGCGTTGCCCCGCTTGCGACAAGCGTTTCACCACCTATGAACGCGTGGAACTCGCGTTGCCGTCGGTCGTAAAAAAGGATGGCAGCCGCACCGAGTTCGATCGCGCGAAGATTGTGGCGAGCATGCAACTGGCGCTGCGCAAGCGCCCGGTTGCGGCAGACGCCATTGACGCCGCCGTTGCGCGGATCGAATACCAGTTGCTTGGCAGCGGCGAACGGGAAGTTCGCAGCGACCGTCTGGGCGAACTCGTGATGAACGAGCTGCGCCAGTTGGACACCATTGCGTACGTGCGTTTTGCATCGGTCTACAAACGCTTTGAAGACGTGTCCGAATTCGAAGACGTGCTCGAGGAATTCCGCCGCGCCGCGCCGCGCAAATCCAGTCCTCGCAAACGCTGAGCGTTTCTGCATTTTCCTGTCCTCCCTCGCTTGAACCCGGTGATCGTTTCGATAGTATGTCGAAGCTTTCGTCCGTCCGATACTCGACCGATCGGCTAATGGCGGACATCGAAAAATCTCTTTAAATTGAATGTTGCTCAGTTCAATCGATAAGGGATGCAGATGAATTCAAGACGTTTATCAGGCTTCACGCTGGTCGAGCTCGCGGTTGTGCTTGCCGTTGTCGCTGTCGTTGCCACGTTCGCTACTCCGTCCGTTGTCGTCTGGCACAAGCGCGATCAAATCGATGCACGGGCGCGCACGATGATGTCCACCCTCACGCTGGCGCGCTCGGAAGCAATCCGGCGCGGCGCACGCGTGACCTTGTGCCGGATCGATGCCGCGCGCGCGTGTCTCGCGGCCAGCAAGGCCTGCGACGGCGGCTTGACGGACTGGTCATGCGGATGGGCGCTCTTCGCCGATCGAGGCGGCGCACACGTGCTGTTGAGAATGCAGCCGGCGGCGAGCGGCATTGCTATTGGCGGCACAGGAAGCGAGTTGTCGTTCACGCCGCCCTCGGGCCAGGTGATCGGCGGCTTTCGCAGCTTCGACTTCAGTGCGCGCGACAACGCGTTGGCGTCGCTTGGAGCGCGCGGGCGCCGCTGCATCCGGCTCGCGGCCGGCGGCCGACCCAGATTGACGCAAGGCGCGTGCGGAGCGGCGGCATGACACGTCCATTGCGTAAAGTTGGGCGCGGCGATTCGTTGATCGAAGTCCTGATCGCGATGTCGCTGACGGCTATTACGGCGCTCGGGATTATTGGCTCGCAAATGTGGCTGGCTCGCAACGAACGTTCGTTGATGGCGCGCGAGCTGGCTACGTCGATTGCGGATTCCGTTGCAGAGGGAATACGTCACGATACCGATCGTGATCCGGTCGTGACGCAATGGCGTACGCGAGCGGCGGCACTGTTGCCCGATGGCGATGTCGACGTGCTGGACCGTGGCGACGGTTTGCACATTGCAGTCGTGAAATGGCGTGCGCAGGCATCGAGCGACGGCGAAGCGGTGTGTGCGGAGCCGAGCGTGGGCGCAAAGCTCGCCTGCGTGAGCGTGGCGTTCGCACGATGAGCGCTTCCAGATATTTGCAGCGCGGCCATACGTTGCTCGAGCTATCAATCTCGGTGGCGCTCGGCTTGCTGATCGTTCTCGCGACTCTTTCGCTGTATCGCGGGCAGCGGTCTGCCTTTGACCATGCAACGGAAACAACGCGCCTGCGCGATGCAGCAAGCACCGCCCTCGACCTGATTGGCCAGCAAGTGCAGATGGCGGGTTTCGTTCCGGCCGGCACCGGCCAGGCAGGCAAGGCACCGCCGTTGTTCGGATGCTCCTCGGGCCGCCCAACCGGCAGCGACGCCGCTCCCGCGTGCGAGACACTCGCGAGCCGTTCGGACGGCATCGTTGTGCGCTATGCCGCCGATACGATCTCGACGTGGCCGTCGTCGTCCGGCTTGCCGACAGACTGTCTCGGGCAGATATCGGCGGGTGAGTGGATCGTTAACCGCTATTACGCGAAGGCGAGTTCGTCCACGGTCGAGCCGGAGTTGTATTGCGAAGGAAGCGGCAAGCCCGGCACCGGGCAGCCGCTCGTCGAGGGGATCGAACGGATCAAGTTCGGCTATTGGCTGAAAGATGCATCGCACTCGGTTGAGGCTGCGGCGATCTCGCAGGACCGCTGGCCGCTGGTGGCCGCCGTGGACGTGTGTTTGCTCGTGCGAGGAGACAGTCCGAGCGCGACGGCTCGTCCGCGTTACGCCGATTGCGACGGTGCGTCGGTCGTGTCCGCGGACGGACGCATCCGGCAAGTTTTCCGGCGTCGGATCGCACTGCGCAATGTAGCGAACTCACCGAACACTTCAGCAGCGGCATCGTCATGAACAAACGTATCCGCTCAGGTATCCCCTTACGTAGACGCTCACGCGGCATTGCGTTGCCGATCGTCCTGCTGATGTCGTCGATGCTACTGGTCACCGCCGCCGCATGGCTTGAGGCGGCGCTCGTCAGCGCGCGAGTAACCACTAATCTGGGTGAGCGCGTGCAGGCGTTTCACAGTGCCGACAGCGCGTTGATCCGCTGCGCCAGCATCGCGCTCGGCTCTCTGCCTGAGCTGAAAAGCCTCACCGGTCCGCTTGCCGCTGAACCGAACAAATGGCGGCTGAAGGCTTCGTTCGAAGGTGCATCGGCAACTGCTGTGATGCCGTTTGCATCGTGGCCATACGCGATACGACCGCCCCAATGCCTTATCGAAGCATGGCCGGCGCGCACCAACGATCAAGCCGGCGCTATTTTGATTACCGCCCGCGGTTTCGCACGAATAGCGGACAACGAGTCGTGGTTGCAGCAGGAGATTGAAATGGGGGAAAACGGCGTCGTGCGGCACTGGCGACGCATTGTCGCAAAGCCGTTTCAAGAGGGTTCACCATGATCAAGCCAGACCAGACAGACAAGGGTTTCACGCTGCTCGAACTGATGATCACGCTCGGCGTGGCGGCGATCATCGCAACATTCGCCATGCCGGTTTACCGGGAACAGGTGGCAAGAGGGCATCGGCTGGAAGCGGTGACCGCGCTTTATCGCGCCGCTCAATATGTGGAGAGCGCACGAACGGTGTCGAGCAATGACTCGGCTGCGAAGCTGCCCCTTGGCTACGATCAAGCGCCCGCGATAGGCACGGCGGTATACGTGTTACGCATGCTCGGCGAGTCGGAGCAGAACGGCGGGTATTCGATTGAAGCGCAGCCGGTGGACGCGAACGACGAGTGCGGGATCTATTCGCTGGATGCGACGGGCGTCAGGTCAAATCGGTCGGTTGAAAAACTCACGCCGCCCAAAGTGGCGGCGTGCTGGAGCGGCAAATGAGCGAATTGAGCCCACGCACCGTACGGTCCGGTTGCCCGGGCCTGGCGTGTCAGGCGTCCGGATCGACGGAAACATCAGGGGACGAGGACTTGTCCGGACTCGACTTGATCTGTTGCCACACGCGATACGCTTCCCATCCGACCAGGCCCAGACCGCCCCACTTGAGTATGGGCTTCGCGCTCGCCAGCAGCCGCGAGCGTACGGGTTTCGTGAGCACCAGCGAAGCAAGAGAGCTCACGACGGGATATTGCTTGAGCAACAGCCCCAGGCCACCCGCGCCACTGAACAGGCCGCTCAGTCCGCCAAGCCGGCTCATGAATCCGCTCGCTCCCCGGCCGCGTTTGCGGCGCCCCGGCATCAGCAAATTAAGGACACTGAAATGCGAGAACTTGTAACGCAGCTCGGCGCTGGCCTGCGCGAGTTCCATGCGCTCGACGTCCGCTCGCGCGATCAGCAGTTCCTTACGCAATGCCCGCATGTGGGGTGTGCTCAGCTTGTGCGCGGTCGCTCGCTTCTGAGCTTTGAAGGTGTCGTCGTTGTGACTCATGGCGTGGCGGGCTCTTGGAAAGTCGTCGATGAATACAGTTTTGTCGTACTACCGGGGCGTCGCCATGAGGTGAGCCCTTGGCGCACATCACTTGAACGTGTCGCGATCCTTCTTGAACTCGGCGATCGTGCTGTCGAACACGTTAGGGGCATTGATCAGGCCGGTGCGCGCGCGAAGGGCGCAAAACACGGCAACCAGCGCGTACGCGACCGTGATCCCCGCAAGGGATTGCCACCGGTACGTGTCCCAGAACGCGATGGCGACCAGCACGGTGAGCGTAATGAGCGCCATCATGGTGAGCATCATGGCGGCAAGACCGAGGAAGAGCACGCCGATCAGCCGCTCCTTTTCCTCAGCGAGATCGATGCCGATCAGTTCCAGGCGCGTTTCGAAAATGGCGAAAACGGAGCTGACAATGCGGCGCAACGCCCCTTGCGTATCGTGCTGAGATTGCCTTTCTGTCGTCATGGCTTGAGCGCGAGGAGCGCGTTATTTTTGGCGCGAAGATTTCCGGCCGGGGCGGCTACGCGCTCCGGCCGGTCTATTAATCTGGACGCCGGTCGGGAAAACTCCGGCGGTCCAAGGCCGTCACGGTTTTCACCATTCAGGTTAGCTCGGGATACGTCTCAAACAGCGGCACAAGCAAATGGACTAACCCGCGGCTAACCCGGGGCCCACCCGGCCTTCGGGATTGGTGAGGATTAGCGACGATTGATCAACAATCCAACGACCACGCCCAGACCTGCAGCAATCCCGATTGATGCCCACGGGCGTTCGTGAACGAAGTCATCGGTAGCACGAGCAGCTTTCTTGCCTTTTTCGATCACCACGACTTGCACGTCGGCGGCCTTCTCCTTCGCTTGTTTCAAGCGGGTCAGAGCGGTCTCGCGCAACTCGGATGCACGCTCGCCCGTGGCGCTTGCGGCCTGCTTCAACAGGTCTTCAGCGTCTGCGAGAACGGTTTTGATATCCGACATGAATCGCTCCTTATTGATTTCTGACATTGATGGCTCCACACAGGTGAGGCAACGCCAATCGTACCAAAGAAGCGCTCGCTAATTGGCGTCCATCCGGCCCCTGGATCAAACCATGCAGGTTTTGTTCCTGCTGTCACAAAGCTTGTCACGGGACAGTCGAAAAGGGAATCGCACCAGCGCGTAGGAGCCGGCCATCAATTGCACATCGCACACATTAGTGCATGGAAGGGCTGCACTCCGGCCTGCGAAAATTTCCGGCAAGCCCGAAAAATTACAAAAATGCATGACGATGTGACGGAAAGTTCGTTCGTTGTGCGGGGCTGGTCCCTTATGCTTTGACTTTTGCCGGGCCTGACGTGTCGGGACGACCCCGATCGGTCTGGCTGAGCCGGACGAAGTCGGGATCAAGCGCGGTACGAAGCGCGGTACGAAGCGCGGGCCGACTCCCGGGCCGAAACCCGCCGGACAAGGCCCAGATACCTGCAACCAACCTGTTACCAGACCTGCACCGTGTGACGAACAACACGGTGCTTTACATCGAGGAGAGACACATCATGAGCTTGCGTCTAGGCGACACAGCGCCCGATTTCGAACAGGATTCCAGCGTTGGCCGTATCAAGTTCCACGAATGGCTAGGCGACAGCTGGGGCGTGCTGTTTTCACATCCGGCGGATTTCACGCCGGTCTGCACCACCGAACTCGGCCTGACCGCGAAGCTCGCGGGCGAGTTCGAGAAACGCAATGTGAAGGCAATTGCGTTGTCGGTCGATAACGTGGAGTCGCACAAGGAGTGGATCAAGGACATCAACGAAACGCAGGCGGCGAGCGTCGGTTTTCCGATCCTGGCCGATGGCGACCGGAAGGTGTCCGAGCTCTACGACATGATTCATCCGAACGCGAATGCCACGTTGACCGTGCGCTCGCTTTTTGTCATCGATCCAAAGAAGAAGGTTCGCCTGACCATCACGTACCCGGCGAGCACGGGTCGCAACTTCGATGAAGTCCTGCGCGTGATCGACTCCCTGCAACTGACCGACAGCCATTCGGTCGCAACGCCGGGTAACTGGAAGCAGGGCGACGACGTGATCATCGTTCCGTCGCTGCAAGATCCGGAGGAGATCAAGCGCAGATTTCCGAAGGGCTACAAGGCCGTGCGCCCGTATCTGCGCTTCACGCCGCAGCCGGACAAGTAAACAGCCGTCGGAACCTGCCGCAAGTGGCAGGTAGAAATGCAAAAAGCCAACGCATGAACGCGTTGGCTTTTTTTGCTTTCCGGAAAACCCGGCAACCCGACGAGAGCGAAACTCAGAAAAACGCCTGAATCCCCGTCTGAGCGCGTCCGAGGATCAGCGCGTGGATGTCGTGCGTGCCTTCGTACGTGTTCACCACTTCCAGATTCACCAAATGGCGCGCCACGCCGAATTCGTCTGAAATGCCGTTGCCGCCGAGCATGTCACGCGCCAGTCGCGCGATATCCAGCGCCTTGCCGCACGAATTGCGCTTCATGATCGACGTGATCTCGACGGCCGCCGTGCCTTCGTCCTTCATGCGGCCCAGGCGCAAAACGCCTTGCAGTCCAAGCGTAATTTCCGTCTGCATGTCGGCGAGTTTCTTTTGAATCAACTGGTTGGCTGCGAGCGGCCGGCCGAACTGCTTGCGATCCAGCGTGTATTGCCGCGCCATGTGCCAGCACGCTTCGGCTGCACCGAGCGCGCCCCAGGCGATCCCGTAGCGCGCCGAATTCAGGCAGGTGAACGGGCCTTTGAGGCCGCTCACGTTCGGCATCAGGTTTTCTTCCGGCACGAAGACTTCGTCCATCACGATCTCGCCGGTAATCGATGCCCGCAAGCCAACCTTGCCGTGAATGGCCGGCGCGCTCAAGCCCTTCCAGCCTTTCTCCAGGATGAAACCGCGAATCAGGTCGCGGCCTTCCTCTTCCAGCTTTGCCCACACGACAAACACATCGGCGATGGGCGAATTCGAGATCCACATCTTCTGGCCGGAGATCGAAAACCCGCCGTCCACCTTTTTGGCGCGCGTTGTCATGCTGGCCGGGTCGGAACCGGCGTTCGGCTCGGTGAGTCCGAAACAGCCGATCCACTCGCCGGTCGCCAGCTTCGGCAGGTACTTTTGCTTTTGCGCTTCGGTGCCGAACGCGTTGATCGGCACCATGACGAGCGACGATTGCACCGACATCATCGACCGGTAGCCCGAATCCACGCGTTCAACTTCGCGAGCGATCAGGCCATAGCTGACGTAGTTGAGGCCGGGACCGCCGTACTCTTCGGGAATGGTGGGCCCGAGCAGACCGAGTTCGCCCATCTCACGGAAGATCGCGACGTCCGTGTGTTCGTTGCGGAACGCGTCGAGCACGCGCGGCTGCAACTTGTCCTGCGCGTACGCGTACGCAGCGTCGCGGATCATGCGTTCTTCGTCGCTGAGTTGCTGGTCGAGCAGCAACGGATCTTCCCAGCTAAAACGGGCGTCATCGGCCATGTTGTATCTCCTGTTTCCTCTGTTCCTGATTTTAAGACTTGACTGATGTTCCGCTAAGCGGAACAATGTTTTGCAAATCAGAACCGAGTCTAGCATCCGATGCCAATAACTTCCAACCGAAATTCCGAGCCGTCGAAGCCGTTCGACACTCCAGATTCATCAGAGGAGATAGATGAACGCAAGTTTGTCGTCGCGCTGGCGCGTGGCCTGGAGATGCTGCGAGCGTTTCGTCCGGGCGAGACCTTGCTGGGCAATCGTGATTTCGTCGATAGAACCGGCCTGCCCAAAGCTACCGTCAACCGTCTTGCCTACACGCTGACCACGCTGGGTTATCTCCGTTTTGACGAACCGGCCGGGAAATACGCGCTCGACACGGGCGTGTTGTCGCTGGGATTCGCGTTGCTCGCAGGCGCCGATGCGCTCGAACTCGCGCGTCCGCACATGCGGGTGCTCGCGCGGGAAATTGGGGCGGCGGTGTCGTTGGGATGCCGCGACGGGCTCGACATGATCTATCTGGAGACCATCCGCAGCGAGACGGCGCTGACGCTAGGCCTTGCTCCCGGCTCACGGCTGTCCATGCTGACCAGTTCGATGGGCCGCGCATATCTGGCGGTGCAGGAACCGGACCAGCGGGCGGCTTTGCTCGAAGAACTCGGCGCGGCGGCGGTGAAAAATGGCGAAGACAGCGCGCAACTGGTGAAGGCGGCGCAGGACGCGATCGACGATTACGCGCGCGATGGCTGCTGTTATTCGTTTCGTGACTGGCATGCAGATGTCAACGCGATCGCGGCGCCTTTACGCGATATCCGCAACGGGCGATGGCTGGTGCTGAGCAGCAGCGGCCCGGCATCATCAATGGATGAAGCGTATTTCCGCAATATTGTTGCGCCCAAGCTACGGACGCTGGCGGCGCGACTGGCGTGAAAGAACGCTGATTGAGCCCGGATAAAGCCGCTTAATAGTGAAATCGGGCCGAAATCGGTCAAAAAGTGATTTAGAAATAACATCCCAAAAACACGGCTCTTAGAACATAATTCGATGAAACAGCCGCAGGGAGACTAAAAAATGACCGGGTTCTCGCTGGACGCAACGGATTGCCGTATTTTGTCGGTGCTGCAAGAAGATGGTCGCATCAGCAACCTTGATCTGGCAGAGCGGATTTCGCTATCGCCGTCAGCGTGTCTGCGCCGTATGCGGCTGCTCGAGGAAGAAGGGGTGATAGCGAGCTATCGCGCGTGCCTGGACCGGGAACGGCTAGGCGTGGAGCTGGAGGCGTTCGTCCATGTTTCCATGCGCAACGACCAGGAAAACTGGCACGAGAAATTCGCGGCCGCCGTGCGGGAATGGCCGGAGGTGGTGGGCGCGTTCGTGGTCACCGGCGACACCCATTACGTGCTGCGCGTGCTTGCATACAATCTCAAGCACTACTCGGACTTCATCCTGAGCAAGCTTTACAAAGCGCCGGGTGTGATCGATATCCGCTCGAACATCGTGCTTCAGACCATGAAGGACGAAGCGGGCGTACCGGTCGCCCTGATCGACCGGACCGGTAGCGTGTCTTAATCCCAAGCTCGTGACAAGCCGGACAAGCCGGTCACAGCGATCCAAGTCCATGAAACTGCCCCGCCTGAAACACCAGCGGGGCAATTTCCGCTGCATTCTCGTGCACGCCGCATCGCTCCACCTGACCCACGAAGATCACGTGATCGCCTTCCTGATAACGGCTGCGGTTGTGGCACTCGAACCACGCGAGCGCGCCGTCGAGCACCGGCATGCCCGTGTCTCCCGCGGCATGTGACACGCCGGCAAAACGGTCCCCCTTGACCGTCGCGAAGCGTTTGCAAAGATCGACTTGCGTCGATGCAAGCACGTTGATCACGTAGTGACTATTGGCCTGGAATACGGGCATCGACGCGGATTTGGTCGCGAGGCTCCACAACACGAGCGGCGGATCGAGCGAAACAGAGTTGAACGAACTGGCGGTAATGCCGATCAACTGGCCGGACTCGGCGCGCGTGGTGATGACGGTGACGCCGGTGGCAAACTGGCTAAGGGCGTCGCGGAATGAGCTGGCGTTGAAATTCGGTGGATTAGCGCGTTTCATCGGGATGGGTTCAGGTTCGACGGTATCGGCGAAATCCAGGCGGCATAAATGAGCGATACAAGAAGCCGGATGAAGTTTTCGAAGTCATCGGAAGATAGGCGATTGTTACGATTCTATCGGAATCGGCTCGTTCGACTCAGTGCGAAAGGCCGTACTGGCAACGCGGACAACCGAAAACCAGTAAGCTGGAAGGGTTGATTCACAAGCTTCCGCACGCATTTGGTTGGTCAAGCGAAACACGAACCAGGAGCCAGCATGACGCAACATGACGAGCAGGCAAAGCGCGAAACCGCCACCATTGGCGGTGGGTGCTTTTGGTGTACCGAAGCGGTTTTTTTAGGCGTTGAAGGCGTGTTGTCGGTGGAATCGGGTTATGCCGGCGGCCAGAAGAAAGACCCAACGTACGAGCAGGTCTGCGACGGCACGACCGGGCACGCTGAAGTCATCAAGGTGGAATTCGATCCAGCCGTGATCGCGTATCGCAACGTGCTGGAGATTTTCTTTGCGACCCACGATCCGACGCAGCTCAACCGGCAAGGCAACGACGTTGGCACGCAGTACCGGTCGTCGATCTTCACGCACTCCGACGAACAGCGGAAGATCGCGCTGGAAGTGATCGATGAATTGCAGAAAGAAGGTGTCTTCGACGGCAAGATCGTCACCGAAGTTACGCCGCTGAACGGCAATTATTTTCCGGCCGAGGCCTATCACCAGAACTACTTCGAGCAGCATCCGAACCAGGGATATTGCGCGTTCGTGGTCGCGCCAAAGGTGGCGAAGTTCAGGCAGAAGTTTGCGCATCGGCTGAAACGCTGAGCGTTTGAATAGCACTTAAGGCAAGACGGGCTTCAAGAAATCGAAGCCCGTTTTTTATTCCCGCGGCATCCCCGCCGCCAGGTACTGCGCGATCTTGAAACACGTGAGCGGCGCCGAACCCTCCGCCTTGTTGTTCACCGCGATCACCACCGGCTGCCCCGCAAGCGCGTAGCGCAGGGCGAGTTCGGCGAGTGCTTCGTGCGTATCCGGATCTTCATCGACGAGTTTATCGAACGGCTCGTACTTCGCTTTCGCCTGCTCGTATTTGAAGCCGCCGTGCAGACTCCAGCGCACGATCAGCGGCCCGAGTCCACCTTCATCCAATAGCGCGAGCGCCTTGGCCTGCCGCCGGGGATCGGGCATGCGTGCATGAATGCCGATGCAATATCGCACCTTCGCGTCACGCAGCACGCGGATAAACCGCGGCGTCAGCATGATGGCGTCACGCAATTCCACCGCGTAGCAACTGTCGCCCGGCAGCGGCGGCAATGCGTTGAGAAACTCGGACAGGCGCTCGAGGAACGCGCTTGGATCGACGATCAGCGCGTCCGGCAACGGCGGAATCTGGAACACGAGCGCGCCGGCTTTTTCACCCAGGCCGGCCATGCACGGCTGGACGAATTCATCGATGGCGATTTCCGCGTTCAGGAACGCGGGGTTATCGCCGGCGGGTGCGCCTTTATCGCCGCGGACGGTGGCATCGGTGACGGACGCCGGCGCTTTCACGATGAAGCGGAAATGGGCCGGCACCTGGTTCGCGTAGCGCGCATAGTCCGCCACCGATAACGGCCCGTAGAACGAACGGTCTATCGATACACAGCGCAGCAACGGATGCGCGCCGAGCGCGTTGAGGCCATCGCGGGAAAGCTTCGCGGACGAATAGTCGTCGCCATAAACGATGTCGCGCCAGCCGGGAAACGACCATGTAGACGGGCCGATGTGAACGGTGCCGGGAAGGCGAAGAGCTAACGCGTGATGGTCGGGCGCGGCGAGCGCGGGCAAGACGCCGCCGCGTGATCTTGCTTTTGTGTGAGAAGGACTCTTCTCTGTTGCCGATTCTTCCACCGCCCCGAACAGGTCGACTTGCAGCGCGGATTGTGCGTGCGGCTCTACGCCCGCATCCGGTTCATCACCGGATGCGGGTTCATCGGAAGCGGGTAAGTCGGGCGTTGAACTCAGAGCGGTTTATCGTAGATATACCGGCGCGACCACGGCAGCGTTTTCGCGCTTCGACCGGCCTTGCGGCAGATAATTTGATAAATGGACACGTCGTCGTTCTCGAAAGCGTACGCACAACCCGCCAGATACACGCGCCAGATGCGGAATTTTTCATCGTCGACGAGCGCCTTCGCCTGATCCGCCTTCGCCTCGAAATTTTCCGCCCAGAGGTCGAGCGTGCGCGCGTAATGACGGCGCAAGCTTTCGACGTCGACGGCTTCGAGGCCGCCTTCCTGCAGCGCCTGGAGCGCAAGCCCGATGTGCGGCAGCTCGCCGTCCGGGAACACATACCGGTCGATGAACTCGCCGCCACCCAACGCCGTCTCGCCGCTGTTGAAGTCCGTCGACGTGATGCCGTGGTTCATGGCAATGCCGTCGTCGACCAGCAGTTCGCGCACCTTGGTGAAGTAAACGGGCAGGTTCTTGCGGCCGACGTGCTCGAACATGCCGACGCTGGTGATCCGGTCGAACTGGCCTTGTATGTCGCGATAATCCTGCAGGCGGATCTCGATCTGGTCTTCGAGTCCGGCGTCTTTCACGCGTTTCGTGGCGAGATCGAACTGGTTCTGCGAGAGCGTGACGCCCACGCATTTCGCGCCGAATTTCTGCGCGGCGCGCAAGACGAGCGCACCCCAGCCGCAGCCGATGTCGAGCAGGCGCTGGCCCGGTTGCAACTGGATCTTCGTGAGGATGTGGTCGATCTTCTTGATCTGCGCGGTCGGGAGGTCTTCATCGCCGTTCTCGAAATACGCGCAGGAGTAGACCATGTTCTTGTCGAGCCACAGCTCGTAGAACTCGTTCGATACATCGTAGTGGTACTGAATGGCTTTCTTGTCCGACGCCTTCGAATGAGTGAAGTAGCGTCGCACGCGCGCCAGCTTGCTCGCGCTCGTGACGGTGTTCTTGGCCAGCCCGTAGCTGATATTGATGATGTCCGACAGCTTGCCCTCGATGTCAATCTTGCCCTTCACATAGGCTTCGCCGAGGTTGTCGAGACTCGGTTCGAGCAGATAGGGCAGGGCGGTCGCGCTCTTCACATGCAGCGTAACCTGCGGCGCCGCGAAACTCCCGAAGTCATGTTGCTGTCCATCCCACAGTACCAGCCGGGCGGGCAGGTTCGCCCGGTCCCGAATGTCCTGCACCCACTGCGTCAGCTTTTTCTCCCAAAACATGCTCGTTCTCCGCGCTCAGATGAAAATGAAGCTAAACCGGGTCGATTGCACTGCACGTTTTCAACATTGTTCGCGATGCCTTGTCTTTTGCCCTCAGTCTGTTGCCCTTCACCTCCCGGACACGCCGCAACGAGACGCGTTTTTGACGCGGGTCCAGTCAATGCGGGCTCACGAGGAACCCGGCGAAGGTCGAACTCTTGCTAAGGCTAAGGCGATAAGCGGACGATTTGCCATTGCTGGCCATCACCGCCAAGCGTATGTGCAGCACGTTTATAGACGACACGGTCATGCAACCGTGACGGTCGGCCCTGCCAGAATTCGATGGTGTCGGGAACGAGCCGGTAGCCGCCCCAATGTGGCGGACGCGGCGGGTTGTCACCGTATTTTGCAATCAATTCGCGCTCGCGGGTTTCAAGCACCGCGCGGCTTTCGATCACTTCACTCTGCTCCGACGCCCACGCGCCTATTCGCGATCCAAGCGGGCGCGACGCGAAATACGCATCGCTCTCTTGCGGACTTGTCTTGACGACGGAGCCCTCGATACGCACCTGGCGTTCGAGTTCGATCCAGTAAAACAGCAGGCTCGCGGCGGGATTGCTCGCGAGTTCATGACCCTTGCGGCTGAGGTAATTCGTGAAGAAGACGAAACCCCGGTCGTCGACGCCCTTGATCAGCACGATGCGGGCTGAAGGGCGTCCATGCTCGTCGACGGTCGCGAGCGTCATGGTATTGGGTTCGGGTAATTGTGCGTCGAGCGCCTGCGCAAACCACGTTTCGAATTGTCGAATCGGGTTCGGATCCACGTCGGATGTTTCCAACGATCCGACGGAATAATTCTTTCTGAGATCAGCGAGGGTCGTCATTTTTTATGCAAACGCTTCAATCGCATTAGTATAGCCAAGGTCTTCAAATTCTGCGCTTTACCGCCAATGTCCCTTTGATCTTCAATGATTTAGATCATGTTCCCGGGCGACAGAATTTGATGCAATCCGGCAATTATTTTCATTTCGCTTTCAAAAACTGGCCGATGATTTCTTACGTCCAATCTTCGATAAGGCAGAATACGCAATTCAGCGAATTCCTGCTGATCTCTGGTTCTATCGTTGCGATAGGGCGTCAGTGCGCACCGGTTCCGCGAGGCACTGCCGTCATGCCTGCTTGCCTTGTTTTTGCTTGTTTTGCCGACCCGCTGCCAACCTGATCATGACCGCTTTTCCTGGCTCCGCCGACGCTTTAAATATTACCTCCGCCACGCCGGAGTTTGAAGCCGCCGACCGCGCCCGGCGCTTTGGCGGCGTGGCTCGCTTGTATGGTCCGGCCGGGCTCGCGGCGTTCGAGCGCGCGCATGTGGCGGTGATCGGGATTGGCGGCGTGGGCTCGTGGACGGTCGAAGCGCTGGCGCGCAATGCGATCGGTCGCCTGACGCTGATCGATCTCGACAACGTGGCCGAAAGCAATACGAACCGCCAGGTGCACGCGCTGGACGGCAACTACGGCAAGGCCAAGGTGAGCGCAATGGCCGAGCGTATTCACCTGATCGACCCGGCGTGCCGGGTGGAGCAGGTCGAGGATTTCATCGAGCCCGCCAACTTCGATTCTGTGCTGGGCGGCGGTTTCGATTTCGTGATCGATGCAATCGACAGCGTGCGTACGAAAACCGCGCTAATTGCGTGGTGTGTCGCGCACGAACAGCCGCTGATCACGGTTGGGGGCGCTGGTGGACAGCTCGATCCGACGCGGATTCGTATCGACGATCTGGCGCTCACGATCCAGGACCCGCTGCTTTCGAAAGTGCGCGGACAGCTGCGCAAATTGCACGGCTTTCCGCGTGGGCCAAAAGCGAAGTTCAAGGTGAGTGCGGTCTATTCCGACGAGCCGTTGATCTACCCCGAAGCGACTTTAGCGAGCGCTGATGAGGCGGCCGGCACGGAAGAAACGGTGCCCGCCGCCATGGGACCGGTTGGACTGAACTGCGCTGGATTCGGATCGAGCGTCTGCGTGACAGCCAGCTTCGGATTCGCCGCCGCCGCTTATGTTTTGAGAGACATTGCAAAACGCGGTTGAACATTGAGCGTGAATCAAAAAAAATAGCCGCTTTCAACGCGGCCATTTTTCAAAACGCCTTCTCGCAAATATATCGATTTAAACTATTTGAAAGGTTTTGGCTTCGGGCATTAATGCGTCAGTTAATTGCCGCGCTTAATTTGCGGCGCCATTGCGAAACCACTTCCGGCTGATGCGCGGCCAGGCCGAACACCGACAGCATGGTTTTGCGCCCCACGTCGTCCATGAACGCGCGGTCGCGCGTCACGATCGCGAACAAATGCTCGAGCGCGCCGTTGTAATCGCGGCCGGCTATCAAGCGGTTGGCCAGCGCAAAACGGGCTTCCAGATCGTCCGGATTGGCGTTCACGGCGTCGATCAACGCGTCGGCGGGTGGAAGGCTGGCCGCGGCATCGGCGGCGTCCAGCTCGGTTTTTAGCGCGTTGTAGCGCGCATCGATCCCCTGCGTGGTTTTCGGTGACAGCAGCTTCTCTTCATCGCGCGCTTCGTCCGTACGGCCGGCTGCGAGCAGCCACTCGATCAGGTCCAGCCGCGCGTCGTCATAACCGGGGTCAAGTGCCAGCGTCGCCTTGATATGGTCAATGGCGAGATCGGTGTCGCCTGCCGCGTACGCCGCGTGCGCGGCCGCTCGCTCGGCTTCCGCGCCGTCCGGCACCAGCTTGTCGATGAATTCACGCAACTGACCTTCCGGCAGCACGCCGATGAACTGATCTACGGCATGGCCGTCGGCGAACGCGACCACGTGCGGAATGCTGCGCACCTGAAAGTGCTGCGCCAGCTCAGGACTTTCATCGACATTCACCTTCACCAGCTTCCACTTGCCCGCGCCTTCCGCTTCCAGCCGCTCGAGCATCGGGCCGAGCGTCTTGCATGGACCGCACCACGGCGCCCAGAAATCGACGAGCACCGGCGCAAGCGTGGACGCGGCGATCACGTCCTGTTCAAACGTGGCGAGTGTTGTATCCATGGTGTTCCTCCAGAAACGCGTAAACGATGTCTCAATATCTTGGGGCAAGCCGGCCGAGTTCAACCGGCTGCATGCCTGATTCAGCGGCAGGCTTGGGCCCCAAGCCCTGAGGCTCATGACGCTCATGAGCCTCTTAAGCCCTATAGACCTCAGGCTTCCGACGGATTGGCTGGGCGGCGAGGCGGCGGCAGCGGAATAAACTCGGTTTCGCCGGGGACCTGCCCGATCCGCTGTTCACTCCACGCAAGTTTTGCGGCTTCGATTTTTTCCCTCGAACTCGAGACGAAATTCCACTCGATGAAGCGCGGGCCGTCCAGCGGCGCGCCGCCGAGCAGCATCGCGATAGCGCCCTGCGTGCTGCGCAGATCGGCGGCAAACCCGGGCTTCAGCACCGCCATCTGGCCAGCGGGCAGCACGTCGCCGTCAATGGAGAGGTCACCTTCCAGCAGGTAGACCCCGCGTTCCTCATGTTCGGTATCGAGCGTCACCGCGCTGTTCGCCGAAAATTGTGCCGCGACATAGAGCGTGGGGGAGAACGTGGTGGTCGGCGCCGTTTCACCGAAAGCGCTGCCGGCGATCACCCGCAACGTCACGCCATTGCGTTCGACTTGCGGCAGCGTTGCGGCCGGATGATGCTCGAACGACGGTGCGCAATCCTCTTCAGCGACAGGCAACGCGACCCACGTCTGGACGCCGTGCATGTTTTGCCCGGCGGCGCGTTCCTCGTCGGGCGTGCGTTCCGAATGCACGATGCCACCGCCAGCCGTCATCCAGTTCACGTCGCCGGGCGAGATCTTCTGGACTGAACCGACGCTGTCGCGATGCATGATCGCTCCCTCGAACAGATACGTGACAGTCGCGAGGCCTATGTGCGGATGGGGGCGCACGTCCAGCCCCACCCCGGGCACAAGCGTTGCAGGGCCGATATGGTCGAAGAAAATGAACGGTCCGATAGTGCGGGTAGCCAGCGCGGGCAGTACCCGACGCACCATGAGGTTGCCGACGTCGTGCTGATGCGGCTTGAGAAACGCTTGGATTGTGGAAGACATGGGGACGTCCGGATTGCGTACTCGGAAATGCAATTCTACTGGGCGCCGTGTGTAAGCACGCAAGCGGTATCCGAGCGATAGGCCATTCGGCCGATCGTTCAAACCGGATCATGGCGACGCTGACGAGCTTGGCGACCGTGTGATCCGCGCAACTTTCGATGGCCGTCCCGATGGACCTTTTCGATGGATTTTTCCGCCTAGCCTAGACAGGAGTTTCACAATGACTAAGACCACGCTTTTAATCGCCGTTGCCGCCGGACTTTTCGCCACTGCCGGCGCCTATGCCCAAACATCGAACGGCAATTCGTCGAACGCGGCGTCCATGCCCACCGCATCGCCGATGCAAAGCGCCGATATGTCCAACGGCGCCTCCGCGCCGATGAAAAAGCATCACAAGATGCGCAAGCCGTCGTCGACGGGCCAGTCGGCCAACCCGAGCAAGACGCCCGCCGTAGAAACGGGCGCCAGTGCCGCGACAGAGAATGGTCAAAGCAAGTAGGTCCGGGCGCCGCGGGCGTTTCGAGAGGTACTGTTTCAAAGAAGCAAAGAAAAAGCGCTTACTCCCTTAGCGGCGCGAGCGCTTTTTTCTATGGCATGTGACGCAAGATCGCCTTATCCGAATGGGCTATGGCGTGAGTTTGTACAACCAATTTGCAAAATCGTCCGCTAAAGTGTCTCAATGCGTTCGCCTGCACCAGTCTTAGTCCGCTAGCAGGCCAGCGCTAACGAACCTGTCCGTTTACGTCATGCGGCTCTTGGCGAGCGGCGGGTTGGCCGCAAAATACCGTTTGATGCCCTTCATGATCGCGGTAGCCATCTGGTCGCGGTAAGCGTCGTCGTTCAGGCGCTGCTCCTCTTCGGGGTTGCTGATAAACGCGGTTTCCACCAGGATCGATGGAATATCCGGTGCTTTCAGCACCGCGAAACCGGCTTGTTCCACCGAGCCCTTGTGCAGCTTGTTGATGTCGCCAATCTCGTTCAACACGAAATTGCCATAGCGCATGGAGTCGCGAATCTGCGCGGTGGTGGACATGTCGAACAACGCCCGGTTGACGCTCGCGTCCTGCGTCGTCACGTTGATCCCGCCAATGGAGTCCGAGGAGTTTTCCTTGTTCGCCATCCAGCGCGCCGCCGCACTCGAAGCACCGTGATCGGAGAGTGCGAACACCGACGAACCCCGCGCCGAGGGCGTGGTGAACGCATCGGCGTGAATGGAAACGAACAGGTCCGCGCCCACGCGGCGCGCCTTCTGCACACGCACGTTGAGAGGCACGAAGAAGTCGGCGTCGCGTGTCATCATTGCGCGCATGTTCGGCTGCGCATCGATCTTCGCGCGCAGCTTCTTCGCGACATCGAGGGCAATGTGCTTCTCGTACGTTCCGCCGCTGCCGATCGCGCCCGGATCTTCGCCGCCGTGGCCCGGGTCGATCGCGACGGTCAGCAGGCGCGTCGTCCCGGACTTGTTGCTCTTCGGGTTGGCGAAGCCGTAGTCGTCGGTCGTGCTGCCGGACGAGTCGTCCTGGTTCGCCAACGCCGTAGGCGGCGCCGGCTTGACTGTGGGACGAGGCTTCGGGATGGCTGCAATAGGCGGAACGGGCGTAGGCGTTGACGGCGCGCGCGGCAGATCGGACTGCGCGTACTTCTGGAAAAATTCGTCCGTGTTGTCCGGCACATTCGCTTTCGGCGGCGTGGCGGGGCCGCTCAGCGTGGCGGGCGGCGGGGCCGAATTCGGGTTGGTCTGATCGAAGGTTTGTTGCTTGTGCTCGGACTGGGCGAGCAAATCCATCAGCGGGTCGGGAGCAACGGCCGGATACAGATCGAACACCAGCCGATACTTGTAGCTGCCAATCGGCGTCAGCGTGAACACTTGCGGCTTCACGGACCCCTTCAGGTCGAACACCATGCGCACCACGTGCGGCTGATATTGCCCGATGCGCACCGACTGGATCTGCGGATCGTTCGGCGTGATTTTCGAGACCAGATCCTTCAGTTCCTGATCGAGGTCGAGTCCATTCAGGTCGACCACGAGCCGGTCCGGCCCCTGCAGCAGTTGCTGGGTGTTTTGCAGCGGCTGATCGGACTCGATCGTGACGCGCGTGTAGTCGCGGGCGGGCCATACGCGCACGCCGAGCACCGAACTCGCGTACGCGAGCTTCGGTCCGAGCAGCGCGAGCGCGATGGTCGAAGCGCCCGCGCGCAGCACCTGGCGCCGCCGCCAGTTATGCGAGGCCGTGGCGGTCGATTCGATCGAATGAAACGGCTTGATCAACAGCTTTCGAGACATGACTTTCCTGTTTCGCTAAACGCGCGCGCTATCAGCACGCGGCCTTCGCCTTCCTGTTCCAGCGTGAATTCGAGATCCGGCACACCCAGCAGACCGCCCGCGCGTTGCGGCCATTCGACCAGGCAGATCGCGCCTGCATCGAAGTATTCGCGAAAGCCGGCATCGGCCCATTCGGCTGGATCGGCGAAGCGGTAAAGATCGAAGTGATAAAGCTCGAGCGGACCCGTTTCCGTAGCAAGCGAATAGGGTTCGACAAGCGTGTAAGTGGGACTGCGAACCCGGCCCGCATGACCGAGCGCGCGCAGCGTCGCGCGCACTAACGTGGTCTTCCCCGCGCCCAGGTCGCCGATCAACTGGACCTGCAAACCGGGAAAACGTTCGTTTGGGGTGCCCGAATAGTTGAGGCGAACCTGCAGGATCGCTTGCGCGAAGCGGCCACCGAAGGCAAGCGTCGCGTCTTCGTCGGGCAGGTCGAAGCGGCGTTCGAGCAGCGCGGCGGGAGGGTTTGAAAACGATCGAGTGAGGCTGTCGGGCATTCTCGTAAAATGTCGTGATGAACCGTTTGCCGGAACACCCTGTGGAACGCGAGAGCGCGTCAGACGACGCCGTCGCGGACCCGCGCCACTTCAGACTTGACGACGAAGCCGCGCTGGCTGAACTCGCGCTACGCATCAAGGCGTGGGGGCGCGAGCTGGGGTTCGCTGCGGTCGGCGTCAGCGACGCCGACTTGACGGAAGCCGAGGAAGGCCTGGCTTCATGGCTCGAAGCAGGCTATCACGGCGAGATGGATTATATGGCCAAACATGGGATGAAACGCGCAAGGCCAGCCGAGCTTGTGGCCGGCACGCGACGTGTTATTACAGTCCGAATGGCCTATTTGCCGGCATCGACGCTCCACGGCAAGGCGCGCGAAAGTGTCGAGACAGCCGACGGTCAGGCAATCGACTGGCGCGCGGCGGAATGGGCTCGGATAGGCGATCCTGCTGCGGCTGTGGTGTCGGTCTACGCTCGCGGACGCGATTATCACAAGGTCATGCGCAGCCGTTTGCAGCAGTTGGCCGAGCGCATAGAAGCCGAGATTGGCGCGTACGGGTATCGCGTATTTACGGATTCCGCGCCCGTTCTGGAGGTCGAGCTGGCGCAAAAGGCGGGTAACGGCTGGCGTGGAAAACACACGCTGTTGCTGGAAAGCGATGCCGGGTCGCTATTTTTTATCGGTGAAATTCTGGTGGATATTGCGTTGCCGCCCGACGCTTTGACTCAACCCGATCAGGCGCCCGAACACGACGGCGCGCATTGCGGAAGCTGTACACGGTGTATCGATGTTTGCCCGACCGGGGCAATCGTAGCGCCGTATCGTGTGGATGCGCGCCGCTGCATTTCGTACCTGACCATCGAGTTGAAGGGCAGCATTCCCGAAGATATGCGGCCGCTGATCGGCAATCGGGTTTATGGTTGCGACGATTGCCAGCTCGTGTGCCCGTGGAACAAGTTCGCGCAGGCCGCGCCGGTCACGGATTTCGATGTACGCCACGGGCTCGATCGCGCGTCGCTCGTGATGCTGTTCGGCTGGAGCGCCCATGATTTCGATGAACGCATGCAGGGCAGCGCGATTCGCCGTATCGGACATGAGCAATGGTTGCGTAATATTGCGGTGGCGATGGGCAACGCGTTGCGCTCGACGGCATTGGGCGCCGATGAGCGCTCGGCAATCCGCGATGCATTGAACGCCCGGGCCGCCGATACTTCAGAGCAGGTCCGCGAGCACGTTGAATGGGCGCTGCGCCAGGAAGCATGACCGGACGTATGACCGCACGCTTACAGGAAAAATCAATGGAAGTGACCGAGGCAGAACGCGCGCCGGAACTCATGTCGAGCAGCGCATCGATCGATCTTTTTTGCGACGCGCTCTGGCTCGAACATGGTCTCGCCAAGAACTCGCTCGAAGCTTACCGGCGCGATTTGCGCTTGTTCTCCGAGTGGTTATCGAAGACGCGCGGCGGCACTGTCGATACCGCCACCGAAGCCGACATGAACGGCTATCTTGCCGCCCGCCGTGCGGACAAGGCGACGTCCGCGAACCGCCGGCTATCGGTCTTCAGGCGCTACTACGCGTGGGCGTTGCGAGAGCATCGAGCGCCCGCCGATCCTACGCTTAAGCTGCGTTCGGCCAAACAGCCGGCGCGCTTTCCCAAGACCTTGAACGAAGCCCAGGTCGAGGCGTTGCTGAACGCGCCCGATGTGGAAAGCGCGCTCGGGCTTCGCGACCGGACCATGCTCGAGCTGATGTACGCGAGCGGCCTGCGCGTGACTGAACTCGTCACGTTGAAGACCGTGGAAGTGGGCTTGAACGAAGGCGTGGTGCGCGTGATGGGCAAGGGCTCGAAGGAGCGTCTTATCCCGTTCGGCGCGGTTGCGCACGACTGGATCGAGCGATATCTGCGCGAATCGCGGCCGGTCTTGCTTGGCGCCCGCGCGGCCGATGCGCTGTTCGTCACCACGCGCGGCGAAGGCATGACGCGCCAGCAGTTCTGGAACATCATCAAGCGCCACGCGCTCACCGCCGACGTGCGCGCGCCGCTCTCACCGCACACCTTGCGGCATGCGTTCGCCACGCACTTGCTGAATCACGGCGCCGATTTGCGCGTGGTGCAAATGCTGCTCGGCCATACCGATATCACCACGACGCAGATCTACACCCACGTCGCACGTGAGCGGCTGAAGACGCTGCATCACGACCACCATCCGCGCGGGTGAAGATACCTGGTTCAAAGCTGCTCCCTGAGCTTGTGTTTCAACAGCTTCCCCGTCGATGCCGCCGGCAGCGCCGCCAGCACGCGGATCTCGGCGGGGCGCTTGTAGGGCGCGAGACGGTCCGCACACCACTGGACGATATCGTCGGGCAGCGCATGTACAGACGGCAGCAATTCGACGAACGCAATCACTTCCTCGTTGCCCTCGACTGCGCGCCCGATCACCGCCGATTGCAGCACATCGGGATGTGAATTCAGCACGTTCTCAACTTCAGCCGGATACACATTGAAGCCCGAACGGATAATCAGCTCCTTGCTGCGCCCGACGATGTACAGCGCGCCATCCGGGTCCTGACGCGCGAGGTCGCCGGTTCGGAGCCAGCCATCTTCCGTGACCGTCGCCCGTGTCTGCGCTTCATTGCGGTAGTACCCGAGCATCACGTTCGGACCGCGCACCCATAGTTCACCGACTTCGCCCGGCGCCACATCCACGCCATCCAGCGCCACGAACCGCAGTTCGATACCCGGTATAGGGTCGCCTGCCGAGCAGTCATCGCGCGGCGCGTCGAGCATGGTCTGCGATATGGTCGGGCTGCTTTCCGTCATGCCATAACCGTTGTGCAGCGGCACCTTGTACATGCCTTCGACGCGCGCTTTCAGCGCGGCATCGAGCGCAGACCCGCCGGAATACGCGAAACGCAATGCGGGGGCGCGCCACGGCGTACCGCTTGTCTGCACATGTTCGACGAGCTTCGCGTGCATGGCCGGTACGCCCTGGAAGATCGACACGTTTTCTTCGGCCAACGCCCTTCGCACGGTATCGGGGGCGAAGCGTGGGGCAAGCCGGAGCGTTGCCCCTGCGTACAGGCTGCCGAGACAGACCGACGCAAGCCCATAGATATGCGTAATCGGCAGCACGGCATACACCACGTCTTCGGGCGTCACGCGTCGCAATGTGCTGGACATGGCCGCGATAAACAACACGTTGCGATGCGACAGCATCACGCCCTTCGGCGCGCCGGTCGTGCCCGTGGTGTAGATCAGCGCGGCGCATTGACGGGCCGGATCGGTCTCAACCGGCTCGGGTGACGCGGTTTCATCGACGATAAAACGCCATGCGCCCACGTTTGTTGCCGCTGCCGCTGCCGCTGCCGCTTCAGCAGCATTCAACCGGTCTGCATGATTCGCAGCATCCCTCGATGCATCGACCGTGAACGCCACCACCCGCGGTTTCGCATGAGCGCGGATTGCGTCGATTTCGCTTGCCGAAAGCCGGGCGTTCGTGAGCACACACCACGCGTCGAGTTTCGCCACGGCGAACATCAGCACGACTTGCGCCACGCAATTCTCGCTCACGATCATCACGCGATCACCACCTCGCACGCCGGCTTGCGTCAGCTGGAGGACGGTGTTGTTGATCGCTTCCACGAGCTCCGCCGCGTTCAGGCGCCGCTCATCTTCGATCAACACAACGTGCTGCGGATCGCGGGCGGCGAGGCGCGCGGGGATATCGGAAATGCGCGTGGGCAATGCGGCGAGCAAGGCGGTGACATCAACGTCCATTTCAAATCTCCGTGCCGCGCATCAGTCCGCGCGCGATGATCACTTGTTGAATCTGCGACGTGCCTTCGTAAAGCCTGAAGAGCCGCACGTCGCGATAAAAACGTTCGATGCCGTACTCCGAGATATACCCCGCGCCACCGTGCACCTGCACCGCGCGATCGGCCACGCGGCCACACATCTCGGTGGCGAAATACTTGGCGCACGACGCTTCTATGGAGACGTCACGGCCGTCATCGCGGCGGCGCGCGGCATCGAGAACCATACATTCGGCCGCGTAGATCTCGGTTTTGCTGTCGGCCAGCATGGCCTGAACCAGCTGGAATTCAACAATCGGCTGGCCGAACTGCTTACGCTCCATGGCGTAGGCGAGGGCGTCGCGCAGCATCCGTTTGGCCGCGCCAATGGCGATGGCCGCAATGTGCAAACGCCCTTTATCGAGCACTTTCATGGCGGTCTTGAAGCCTACGCCTTCCACGCCGCCAATCAGTTGCGCGGCCGGAATGCGGCAGTTCTCGAAGATCACGTCGCACGTGTGCGCGCCGCGCTGGCCCATTTTTTTATCGGGCTTGCCGAGCGACAGCCCGGGCGCCTCCCGTTCGACAATGAACGCCGAAATGCCGCTCGCGCCTTTGGCGTCGCTCGTACGTGCCATCACGGTGAAGATGCCGGCTTCCGGCGCGTTCGTGATGAAGCGCTTCGTTCCGTTCAACACGTAGTGGTCACCGCCCCTGCGCGCCGTGGTTTTCAGTGACGCCGCGTCCGAACCCGCATCCGGCTCGGTCAGGCAGAACGAGCCGATCAGCTCACCGGCGGCGAGCTTCGGCAGATAGTGTTGTTTCTGCTCCTCGCTGCCGTCGAGCAGGATGCCGATCGAACCGATGCCATTGTTCGTGCCGATCACGGACCTGAATGCCGGCGATGTCTGGCCGAGTTCGAACGCCACGCGCACTTCCTCTTCCATGGTCAGGCCGAGTCCGCCGTAAGCCTCCGGAATGGTCAGCCCGAACAGGCCGATTTCGCGCATGGCGGCGAGCACATCGGCGGGAATCTGGTCGGTTTCGTCGACTTCCGCTTCACGCGGCACGAGCGTTTCGCGCACGAAACGGCGGATGGCGTCTTCCAGCAACGTCTGGGTTTCTGAATCGCGAATCACGTGAATCTCCAAGATGGCGCATGCCGGATGAGCAATTCCGAACGATCGTGCCACATGAATTCACCTTGCACAATTGGCCGTTCGGCCGATGGTGGCCGTGCTTTCACGCCGCTACAATGCCGTCATGTCCAAGGTAAAACACATTTCCGAAACCCCGGCGACGCAGTTTTTGCGTCGGCACAAGGTCGCGTTCGGCGAGCACCCGTATGAGTATGTCGAGCATGGTGGCACGGAGGAATCGGCGCGGCAGTTGGGGGTGGATGAACATTGCGTGGTCAAGACGCTCGTGATGGAGGACGAACATGCGAAGCCGCTGATCGTGCTCATGCACGGCGACAAAACGGTCTCCACCAAGAACCTTGCGCGGCAGATTGGTGCGAAGCGCGTTGAGCCGTGCAAGCCGGAAGTGGCTAATCGGCATTCAGGGTTCTTGATCGGCGGAACATCGCCGTTTGGTACGAAGAAGGCGATGCCGGTGTATGTGGAATCGACCATCCTCGACCTCGACACAATCTATCTGAACGGCGGACGCCGCGGGTATCTGGTGAGCATCGCGCCGCTCGTCTTGACCGAGTTGCTGAAGGCCACGCCCGTGAGTTGCGCGAGCGTCGATTAAAATGCGCGTCCTGAAGTCTCGCTCTTGCCCCCGTTCCCGAAGATAAGAAGAAATCAATGAACAATGTGATTGTCGCTGTGGTGGCTTACCTGATCGGCTCGATCTCGTTTGCGGTGGTTGTCAGTTCGGCCATGGGTCTTGCCGACCCGCGTTCGTACGGTTCCGGCAACCCGGGCGCGACGAACGTGCTGCGCACGGGTAACAAAACAGCGGCCATCCTGACGCTGCTCGGCGATGCATTCAAAGGCTGGCTGCCCGTATGGCTGGTCGTGCATTTCGGCGCCCGCTTTGGGCTTGATTCCACGGCTGTGGCGCTGGCGGCCATCGCCGTGTTTCTCGGGCACTTGTTCCCGATATTCTTCAAGTTTCAAGGCGGGAAGGGCGTTGCGACCGCGGCAGGCGTGCTGCTCGCCATCAACCCGGTGCTTGGATTGGCCACCTTGCTGACGTGGGTGATCATCGCGGTTTTCTTCCGATATTCGTCGCTGGCCGCGCTGGTGTCGGCGGTATTCGCGCCGTTCTTCGATGTCTTTCTTTTCGGCCCCAGCCGTATATCGCTGGCAGTTACCGCGATGAGCGCGCTGCTGATCTGGCGGCATCGTGGGAATATCAAGAAGCTGCTGGACGGGAAGGAGAGCCGGATCGGGGAGAAGAAGCGGGCGGCGCAAGCGGTTGAATAAGCTGGCGTAAAACCTCGCTTCGAAAGCTAAAAAGCCGCCCTGAAGGCGACTTTTTAGCTCATCGTGATACCTGGTTCAACGCAATCCGGTCACGCTCAATCCCGGAAATTGTTGAAATCCAACGGCGTATCCGTCACGTCCTTCTTCAGCAACGCAATGGCGCTCTGCAAATCGTCGCGCTTCGTGCCGTTGATGCGCACCGAGTCGCCCTGAATGCTGGCCTGGACCTTGATCTTGCTGTCCTTGATAAGCTTGACGATTTTCTTCGCCAGATCACCGCTTACACCCTTCTTGATCTCGACAACCTGTTTCAGCTTGTCGCCGCCAATCTTCTCGATCTTGCCGTAATCGAGAAAACGCACGTCCACATTGCGTTTCGCGAGTTTCGACAACACCACGTCCTTGACCTGTCCGAGCTTGAAATCGTCGTCGGCAAAAAGCGTCAGGTCACGATCCTTTTGCTCGACGCGCGCGTCCGAACCCTTGAAGTCGAAACGCGTGGCAATTTCCTTGTTCGATTGTTCGATGGCGTTTTTCACCTCGATCATGTTTGCTTCGCTGACGACGTCAAACGATGGCATCTGCATTCCCCTTCGTTGATGCGAGGCGTGGCGTATGGCGCGCCGTAGGCTCGCACGCACTCGCTATAATCACGGACCACCGTCATTCTACCGATGCCGTCCCGGTTTGCCCAAGGCCGCCCCAATTCCGACCCAAGCGCTTTCTCAATGTCCGAGTTTCAACTTCTCTCCGATTACCCGCTGCTCGCGCATAACACGTTCGGTTTCGACGTCCGCGCCAGGCATGCCGTTCGGCTGACGGAAGAAGCGCAGATCCCGGCGCTGGCTCGTGATGCCCGCCTAAACGGCGTGCCGCAACTGGTGCTTGGCGGCGGCAGCAACGTCGTGCTGACGCGCAATTTCGACGGTGTCGCGTTGCTGGTGGAATTGCGTGGCCGTCATGTAATTCGGGAAGACCATGAGGCTGTTTTTGTAGAAGCCGGCGCGGGAGAGAACTGGCATGAATTCGTTGCGTGGACGTTGTCGCAAGGCTTGCCCGGGCTCGAAAATCTCGCGTTGATTCCCGGCACGGTGGGCGCGGCGCCGATCCAGAACATAGGCGCCTACGGGCTGGAAATGGGCGAGCGCTTCGAGCGTTTGCGAGCGATCGAATTATCGACCGGGGAAATGCGGGAATTTGATCGCGATGCATGCGCGTTCGGTTACCGCGACAGTTTCTTCAAGCAGGAAGGGCGCGGGCGTTTTGTGATTGTATCGGTGACCTTTCGTCTGCCGAAAGCGTGGACGCCGCGCGCGGATTATGCGGATATCGCGCGCGTGCTCGAGGCGAGCGGCGCGAACAATCCCCAGGCTATCTTCGATGCCGTCGTCGCCGTACGTCAGGCCAAGTTACCTGACTGGCGGGTGCTCGGCAATGCTGGCAGCTTCTTCAAGAACCCGGTGGTGAGCGCGGCCACCTTCGATGCATTGAAGGCGCTTGAACCTGATCTCGTGTCTTACAAGCAGCACGATGGCCAGTTCAAGCTGGCTGCAGGCTGGCTGATCGACCAATGCGGCTGGAAAGGCCGCGCGATCGGCGCGGCCGCTGTGCACGACCGGCAGGCGCTGGTTCTGGTGAACCGTGGCGGCGCGTCGGGCGCGCAAATCCTGGAGCTCGCCGCCGCCATTAAACGCGACGTACACGCGCGTTTCGCGGTTGAGCTCGAAGCGGAGCCGGTGTGTCTTTGATTTAAAGCTGCTGCGAAACGACGAGCTATTGTGGTCGTCGAACGCCACCGCAACCAGCCGAAGCACGAGGCGGCAAATTAGTCCGAAGCCTCGCAAGCCATCCATAAAAAACCCGCCACGCAGGCGGGTTTTCATTCCGGCATCAACAAAGCCAGGCGTACCTCATCCACCACGCTTGCGACGCGCATTCTCCGCAATCCGCATCCGCAGCGCGTTCAGCTTGATGAACCCGCCGGCATCGGCTTGATCGTACGCGCCGCCGTCGTCATCGAACGTTGCGATGTTCTTGTCGAACAGCGTTTCTTTCGAATCGCGCGCAACCACCGTCACGCTGCCCTTGTACAGCTTCACGCGCGTCCAGCCGTTGACCTTGTCCTGCGTGTGGTCGATCAGCACTTGCAGCGCGCGCCGCTCCGGGCTCCACCAGTAACCGTTGTAAATCAATGCGGCGTAACGCGGCATCAGGTCGTCCTTCAAGTGCGCCACTTCGCGATCCAGCGTGATCGACTCAATTCCGCGATGCGCCTTGAGCATGATCGTGCCGCCCGGCGTTTCGTAACAACCACGCGACTTCATGCCGACATAACGATTCTCGACCAGATCCAGCCGGCCGATGCCATGCTTGCCGCCGATGGCATTCAATTCCGTCAGCATATCCGCCGGCGACAAACGCTTGCCGTTCAGCGCAACCGGATCACCCTTCTCGTATTCGATATCCAGATATTCCGGCCGATCCGGCGCGTCTTCGGGCGCGACCGTCCAGCGCCACATATCGGCTTCGGCTTCGGCCTTCGGATCTTCCAGATGACGGCCTTCGAACGAAATATGCAGCAGGTTCGCGTCCATGGAGTAGGGCGCGCCGCCTTGCTTGTGCTTCATTTCGATCGGAATGCCGGCCTTTTCCGCGTAAGCCAGCAGCTTTTCACGCGACAGCAGATCCCATTCACGCCACGGCGCGATCACCTTGATGCCCGGTTCGAGCGAGTAATAACCCAACTCGAAACGCACCTGGTCGTTGCCCTTGCCGGTCGCGCCGTGCGACACGGCTTGCGCACCGACCGCCCGTGCGATCTCGATCTGGCGTTTCGCGATCAGCGGACGCGCGATCGACGTGCCGAGCAGGTACTCCCCTTCATAAATGGTATTGGCGCGGAACATCGGGAACACGAAGTCGCGGACAAACTCCTCACGCAGATCTTCGATAAAGACGTTGTCCTGCTTGATGCCGAGCTGAAGTGCTTTCTTGCGCGCCGGTTCGAGTTCTTCGCCCTGACCGATGTCAGCGGTGAACGTCACAACTTCGGCGTCGTAGTTGTCTTGCAACCACTTCAGGATGACTGAGGTATCGAGACCGCCTGAGTAGGCGAGCACGACCTTTTTAATATCGCTCATGGTGAACTCGTGTAGCTGGAAAACGGTGCGCGCGCTGGGCTTTCGGCGCGCGAAAAGCCGCTATTTTGACATCAAATAGCGGCTGTTCCGTATTTTCAGGGCGACACAGCGCTTCGACGAGAACGCCGCACGCGCGCCGCTTGGTGCTCGTCTGGCGCGCAATTGGCGCAATAGTCGACTCAATGATTGAGTTTGCCGAGCAGCAGATATTCCATCAGCGCCTTCTGGACGTGCAGCCGGTTTTCGGCTTCGTCCCACACTACGCTCTGCGGGCCGTCGATCACCTCGGCGCTTACTTCTTCGCCCCGGTGCGCCGGAAGGCAGTGCATGAAGAGGGCGTCCGGATGAGCGCGGGCCATCATGTCCGAGTCGACGCACCAGTCGGCGAAGGCTTGCTTGCGCACTTCGTTCTCGGCTTCGAAACCCATGCTGGTCCAGACATCGGTGGTGACGAGGTCAGCGCCGGTGCAGGCGTCGTTCGGATCCGCGAATTCTTCATAGAACGGCGCGCTGTCGGGTGACACCAGCGAATGGTCGAGCGCATAGCCGGGCGGCGTGGACAGGCGCAATTTGAAGCCGAGGATTTGCGCGGCTTCAATCCACGTGTACAGCATGTTGTTTGCGTCGCCGACCCAGGCCACGGTTTTCCCCGCGATCGGTCCACGCAGTTCGTAGTACGTGAAGACGTCGGCCAGGACCTGACACGGGTGATATTCGTTCGTCAGACCGTTGATTACCGGCACGCGTGAATTGTCTGCGAAGCGCTGGAGGATGTGCTGGCCGAACGTGCGGATCATGATGATGTCGACCATGCGCGACACCACTTGAGCCGCGTCCTCGATCGGTTCGCCGCGGCCGAGCTGCGTGTCGCGCGTGCTGAGGAACACGGCATGCCCACCAAGCTGGAAGATACCCGCTTCGAACGAGAGCCGCGTACGCGTTGAATTCTTCTCGAAGATCATCGCCAGCGTGCGGTCGTGCAGCGGATGGTAGGTCTCGTAGCTCTTGAACTTGCGCTTGAGAATACGCGCGCGTTCGAGCACGTAGTCATAGTCGTCGAGGGAGAAATCCTTGAACTGCAGATAGTGGCGAATTTTTTTTTCGGTCATGAAAAATGCGTACGGCGGCTTCAGCCGGCAATTACGCCGGACGGCGCCGCCGTCGTAGTGGTATCGAATTTCAGCATAAAGGAATTTCCGGCGTTTGACGAGGTCGCCAATTAGCCGATGCGCGCCGCCATACGCCCTCTGGCGTCGTTCAGAGGCTTTGTGTGCAGTGCGGAAAAAGGGCCTCTGCTGTATAATCCGCCAGGTTTCTGTTGCAGTCGTGACACCTTTCGACTGCTTACGAAGCAGATCTATTCGCGGCATAAGCCGAGTCAATCCGCGGACTGAACACGCAGATTTAACGTGGCTTTTCAACGTTGAACCTGCGGAAGCCAGAGCAGTTCGCAGTCACGCGAGTTCGTCTCGCCAGCACCGGCTTACCTGCCCGTCAGTCTGTGTGGCGGCCAGCCGTGAACGGCGTCATCATGCGTTGATTGCGTGCTCGAGGCGGCGCGTGTGACGTCGCAGTCTGGTCACGCAGTTGGGTCAACGAGTGATCGATGGGCGGGTAGATGCAGGTCGAAGAAAGAGGCTGGGTCTTACCGGCCGCTACGGTGCCGGACGAGGCGGAGTTCAGCGCCGGAGGTTGAAGCCGATGACTTTCCGGTTCACCTTGCCAACCATGCATGCGAGTTCGCCGGCGTTCTCCGCCGGTCGTCAAACAGGTATTCCTACATGGCCGAAACAATTCCAACCGAATACTTCATTCAGGGCGTTACGTCGAACGGCAAGACTTTTCGGCCGAGCGACTGGTGTGAACGGCTTTGCGGCGTGATGTCGGGGTTCGGCCCGGGCAAGCGCGGTCCCAATGCCCGGTTGCAGTATTCCGTCTATGTGCGCCCGACCTTGCTCGGCAACGTGAAGACGGTGATTCTCGATTCCCGCTTGCGTGACATCGAACCTATGGCGTTCGATTTCGTGATGAACTTCGCCAAAGACAATGACCTGCTTGTGACGGAGGCGTGCGAGTTGCCGCCGCATCATGCCACCCAGCAGCAGCATGGCTGATCGCTGGACTAACTGAACGGCCAAATAAGCAGCAGGGGCCTTCGAAAAGGCCTCTTTTCGATGCACACGACAAAAAACCCGCCATCAGCGGGTTTTTTTGTTGCTGCCGTTTGTTGCCGTTTGCTGTTTTAAGCGTCAGGACAAATCGGAACAAAACTGAAACAGCTGCCTGTCACGCGCCCATCAAACGATCAAACCAAAGGCGCGCGATGGGCGACTAGCAGAATCCTTAAGCAGCAGGTGCTTGCAGACCCTTGATAGCTGCCGACAGACGGCTCTTATGGCGAGCGGCCTTGTTCTTGTGGACGATGCGCTTGTCCGCAATGATGTCGATGGTCTTGACCGACGTCTTGTAGATTTCTGCAGCCTTGGCTTGGTCGCCGGCGTCGATCGCCTTGCGAACGGCCTTGATGGCGGTGCGGAATTTCGAGCGCAGCGCCGAGTTGTGCGAGTTTGCCTTGGCGCCTTGACGGGCGCGCTTGCGGGCTTGTGCGGTATTTGCCATGACGGTTCCTTATCCTGTTCCAGCTATGTGTTTCAGCGCTTCCCGTTTTGCTTCTGGATCGGATCCAGCTCAATGCCGGCCCGACTCCACACAAGATAAAACGAGGTCAATCCGATGCGCTGTTTATGATCAAACCCTCGGGATCGATTGCCCGAAAGCGCAAAAAACGTCGAAAGAAGACGCGAAACCGCCGTGCCCCGTAGGTGACTTACAACCCACGTAAAAGTGCCGAAAGCGGATTCAGGAGCTTCGAAACCGGCGATTATAGCAACGAAATCATGGGACTGGCAAGCGCAGCTGGTTTTTGTCGGGTGTCGGAGGGAAGCAGCCGCCACGAACCGGACGCAGCTTAACAGGAGCATGCGAGGCGCCTGCCAGTCATATGCGAACTTCCGGCATGCAGCTTAAGTTGCAAATTCTAACGATTCCCCGAATGTTGCAACGCGTCGCGTTCATAATGCGGCCCGTATAATCAACGCCCCATGAATCTATTCCGAGCCCTACTGACGGTCAGCGGCTTCACGCTGCTGTCCCGCGTGACCGGCCTGGTCCGCGAAACGCTGATCGCGCGAGCCTTCGGCGCCAGTCAATTCACCGACGCATTCTACGTCGCCTTCCGCATACCGAACCTGTTGCGGCGCCTGTCCGCCGAAGGAGCGTTCTCGCAGGCGTTCGTGCCTATCCTTGCCGAGTTCAAGAACACCGAAGGCCACGACGCCACCAAGGCCCTCGTCGACGCCATGTCGACCGTGCTCGCCTGGGCGCTGGCAGTTGTATCGCTTGTAGGGGTGGCGGGTGCATCGTGGGTCGTGTTCGCCGTGGCATCGGGGCTCGAGCACGACGGCCGCGCGTTCGGCCTCGCGGTGACCATGACCCAGATCATGTTCCCGTACATCATCTTCATCTCGCTGACATCGCTGGCGTCCGGGGTGCTCAACACGTACCGGCAGTTTTCCCTGCCGGCGTTCGCGCCCGTGCTGCTCAACGTGTCGTTCATCGCGGCGGCCATCTTCCTCGCGCCGCATCTGAAGGTGCCGGTCTATGCGCTCGCCTATGCGGTGATCGTCGGCGGGGTGCTGCAGTTTCTTGTGCAACTGCCCGGTCTCAAGAAGATCGACATGATCCCGCGCATCGGCCTGAATTTCTTTCGGGCGTTGCGGCATCCGGGCGTCAAGCGCGTGCTGATCAAGATGGTCCCCATGACGTTCGGCGTGTCGGTGGCCCAACTGAGCCTGATCATCAATACGAACATTGCGTCGCGGCTCGGGGCGGGCGCTGTGTCGTGGATCAATTACTCCGATCGCCTGATGGAGTTTCCCACCGCGCTGCTCGGCGCGGCATTGGGCACCATCCTGCTGCCGAGTCTCTCGAAGGCGCACGTGGACGCCGACCCGGTCGAATATTCGGCGCTGCTGGACTGGGGCCTGCGCATCACGTTCCTGATGGCGGCGCCCAGCGGTGTCGCGCTGTTTTTCTTTGCCGTTCCACTGACCGCCACGCTGTTCCACTACGGTAAATTCGATGCACATTCCGTCGTCATGGTCGGCCGGGCGTTGTCGGCGTATGGCGTCGGGCTGGTCGGACTGATCCTGATCAAGATCCTTACGCCCGGTTTTTACGCGAAGCAGGACATCAAGACGCCGGTGATCATCGGCATTATTGTGTTGATCGCCATTCAGCTCAGCAACCTGATTTTCGTGCCGATCTTCGCGCACGCCGGATTGACGCTGTCGATCGGCCTGGGTGCATGCGTGAACGCAACGCTGCTGTTCATCGGCTTGAGGAAACGCGGGATTTATCAACCCTCGCCGGGATGGACGCGCTTTTTCGTGCAACTGCTCGGCGCGTGCCTTGTGCTCGCCGGCGTGATGCATTGGGTGGCCGGCAATTTCGACTGGATCGGTTTGCGCGCCGCGCCTCTGGAGCGAATTGTGCTTCTCGGTGCAAGCCTGGTTGTATTCGGTGCGCTATATTTCGGTATGCTGTCCGCGATGGGTTTTAAGTACGCGTATTTCAGAAGGCGAACGCTGCAATGACAACGACGCGCATCCTCGACTATTTCACCTCGCTAGTGGCGGAGGACGAGAGTCTGCCGCTCACCGAGGCGGCGTTGTCGCTCGCCCAGGACGCGTATCCGGACCTCGATTTGCAGGGCGTACTGGCCGAGATCGACGAGCTGGTCTTGCGTGTGCGCCGCCGTATGCCCGATGACGCCGACATCAAGCAAAAAGTCGGCGTGCTGAATCGCTTCTTCTTCCGCGAGCTGGGTTTCACCAGCAATCACAACGATTACTACGACCCCGATAACAGCCACCTGAACATGGTGCTGAAGCGCCGTCGCGGGATTCCGATTTCGCTGGCCGTCGTGTATCTGGAGATGAGCGAACAACTCGGAATTCCGGTGCGTGGCGTGTCATTTCCGGCGCACTTCCTGCTGCGCGTGACGACTCCCGACGGCGACGTGATGCTCGATCCGACCACCGGGCATTCATTGTCCGAATCGGCGATGGTCGAGATGCTCGAGCCGTATGTGCAGCGAGTGGGCGAATCCATCGGCAGTGCGCTGCGGGTCTTGTTGCAACCGGCCACCCGGCGGGAAATCATCGGACGAATGCTGCGTAACCTGAAGAGCATTTATCTTCAGACGGAGCGCTGGCAACGGCTGCTTGCCGTGCAGCAACGGCTGGTGATCCTGATGCCGGGAAGTATTGAAGAAGTGCGCGATCGGGGCTTCGCTTACGCGCGCCTGGATTACTTGCGCCCGGCGATTGACGACCTGCGTCGATACCTCGACGACCGGCCCGACGCCGAGGACGCAACCGTCGTGGAGACGGAATTGCATGAGCTGCGACAGCGCACGCAGCACAACGGCGAGTAGTTTTTCCAGCTTGGCAAGGTTCATTAAAAACGGCGGCTCATCATTTCGATGGCCGCCGTTTTTCTTGGGCGCTTAACTCAACTTAACTTAACTTAATCAACTAGCCGCCGCCCGCTCGCCAAGCCGCAAACTCACTTCGGCTGCATCCGGATCGCGCCGTCCAGACGAATCACTTCGCCGTTGAGCATAGGGTTGTCGAAGATCTGCTTGACCAGCATGGCGTACTCGTTCGGTTTGCCGAGACGCGAAGGGAACGGCACCATGGCGCCGAGCGCGTCCTGCACTTCCTTCGGCATGCCGAGCAGCATCGGCGTTTCGAAGATGCCCGGCGCGATCGTCATCACGCGAATGCCGTTGCGTGACAAATCACGGGCGATCGGCAGCGTCATGCCCACTACGCCGCCTTTCGATGCCGCATACGCCGCCTGACCGATCTGGCCATCGTAAGCCGCCACCGATGCCGTGCTCACGATCACGCCCCGTTCCCCCGCCGCGTTCGGTTCGTTCTTCGACATGGCCGCCGCCGCGAGCCGGATCATATTGAACGTGCCGATCAGATTCACGCTGATCGTCTTGGCGAACACGTCGAGCGCATGAGGACCATCCTTGCCCACCGTCTTCGCGGCCGGCGCGATGCCCGCGCAGTTGACCAACCCGCGCAAGCTGCCGAGCTGCGTCGCGGCACCCACTGCGCGCTGGCCGTCTTCCTCGCGGCTCACGTCGCATTTCACGAACACGCCGCCGAGTTCCTTCGCGAGCTTCTCGCCGGCTGCTTCGTTCATGTCGGCGAGCACGACCTTGCCGCCGTGGTCGCGGATCAGCTGAGCGGTCGCCGCGCCGAGGCCCGATGCGCCGCCGGTGACGAGAAAAACGTTGTCCTGGATGTCCATGCTGTGTGCTCCTTGATGAGGGTTATACGTAAAACGCGTTTCCGTTTTCTGTCCGGGGGATCGCCCAGAACGAAAAACCCGCTCGGCCGATGGAGCGCGAGCGGGTTTCAGAAGGCGTGCCCCGAGCGCCCGGGTGTGAGCGCTCGGTGATGGTCAGGTCAATGCATCGAATACGCGCGTGCGGATTTCATCGACGGCGCCAAGTCCCGAGATCCGCCGATACTCCGGCGCTTTCAGGCCGTTGTTGTCGCCATGCTGGGCCCACGTGTTGTAGTACTCGATCAATGGCTTGGTCTGCGCGACATACACGTCGAGCCGCTTCTTCACGGTCTCTTCCTTGTCGTCGTCGCGCTGGATCAGCGGCTCGCCGGTGATGTCATCAAGGCCTTCCTGCTTCGGCGGATTGAACTTGATGTGATACGTACGACCGGAGGCTGCGTGCGAGCGCCTTCCGCTCATGCGCTCGATGATGTCCGCGAACGGCACGTCGATCTCAAGCACATAGTCGATAGCAACACCGGCTTGCTTCATGGCGTCGGCTTGCGGAAGCGTGCGCGGGAAGCCGTCGAAGAGATAGCCGTTCACGCAGTCCGGCTCCTGCAGCCGCTCTTTCACGAGGTTGATGATGAGCGCGTCCGACACGAGTTCGCCGGCGTCCATGAAGCGCTTGGCTTCCACGCCGAGCGGCGAACCCGCTTTCACGGCGGCGCGCAGCATGTCGCCCGTCGAGATCTGCGGAATGCCGAACTTTTCCTTGATGAAGGTGGCCTGGGTGCCCTTGCCGGCGCCGGGGGCGCCCAACAGGATCAAACGCATGGTGATATCTCCGAATCGAATAGAAACCGCTGCGCTGCGAGGCTTATTCTCACTTCCGGCCGCTGTGGCGCATCGCTCGGTTGAAGCCGCAAACGAGGCGCGACGAGCCGAATTCGGGAGACGGCGCGGCACCAGTCGACACGGGCGCTCAGGAGCGTTGGCGCTGACCGGAAGGCTCGCGCTACCGAACGATTATGCCATGCATCGTCACAATCGCGGCCCGAATCCGCCGCTGGAAAACCCGGAAAGTCGCGCGCAGCGGGGGTTAACGCGAGTTGATCGAGAAGGGCATGGCGCGTTAGCCGAGGGTGAAAACGAGTCGATTTTGCGCGGCGCCGACGGTCGCAGTCTGGCGCCGCGCCTCGTTACGGCTACGCTCCAAACAGCGCGCGGACGCGGGCCAGATCGGTGGGGGTATCGACACCCGGCGGCGGCGCGTCGTTCGTCGTCAGCACTGCGATGCGCTCGCCGTGCCAGATCGCGCGCAGTTGCTCGAGCGCCTCGGCTTCTTCGATCGGCGCGACAGACAGCGTGGGATAAACCCGCAGGAACTTCGCGCGATACGCATACAAGCCGATGTGCCGCAACACGTTGGCGGGAACGGACGGACGTGCACGGAGCGCGGCGACATTCGGCCAGTCCTTCTGCCATGCGTCACGCGACCACGGAATCGGCGCGCGCGAAAAATACAGCGCGACGCTCTTCGAATCCAGCACGACTTTCACCACGTTCGGGTTGAAGACATCGGCGGGGTCGTGGATCGGATGCGCAGCAGTTGCAATCGCGCACGACGGATTCGCCGCGAGATGCGCCGCCACATTGCGCACGAGCGCCGGATCGATCAAGGGCTCGTCGCCTTGCACATTGACCACGATGGTGTCGTCGCTCCAGCCGAAATGCGTCGCGACTTCGGCGAGCCGGTCCGTACCGTTCGGATGATCGGCGCGGGTGAGCAGCGCCTCGAAACCATGTTCCTTCGCGACTTCGACCACACGCTGCGAATCGGTGGCGATCAGCACTTGCAGCGCGCCCGCCAGACGCGCGCGCTCGGCGACGCGCACGACCATGGGCTTACCGCCGATATCGGCCAGCGGCTTGTCCGGCAGCCGCGTGGACGCGAGCCGCGCGGGCACGACTGCGATGAAAGGCGGCGCGACCGGAACGTGTGCGTTCATAAAGCCTCAGTTCCTTAATTGCCGCCGGCGGGTTTCAACGGCTCCACAGGCGTGCCTTCCACGGTCTGGCGGGCTTCGTCGGGCAGCATGATGGGAATGCCGTCGCGGATGGGGTAAGCGAGTTTGTCGACGTTGCAGATGAGTTCCTGCGCCGCGCGGTCATGCGTGAGCTGGGTCTTGCAAATAGGGCAGACAAGGATTTCAAGCAGGCGTGCGTCCACGAAGTTTCTCCACAACTAATGCGATGAGGCGGGGGCTGAGCACGGCTTCCACTGGAACCACCCAGATGCGCGCGTCACGCCAGGCCCCGAATTTTACTGCATCCTTCTCGGTGATCAGGATCGAATCGGCGTCGATGCCGGCGAACGGATTGTCGCGATAATCGTAGTGATCCGGGAACGCGCGCGTGGCCGGCACGAGCCCGGCTGCACGCAGCGACGCGAAGAACCGTTCCGGCGAGCCGATGCCCGCTGCTGCCGCAATGCGTTCGCCCTTGAACGCGCTGAGCGGACGGCGCACGGCGGGGTCGTCGAGGCGCCAGGCGTCGCCGGTGGCCAGGTCCAGCGAGAAGGTGTTCGGCCACGGCGGCAACGTGCGGTCGTACGGGCTGTTGATGAGCGTGGCGTCGCGGTGCCGCGACATCGATTCACGCAGCGGCCCCGCCGGCAGCAGGAAGCCGTTGCCGCCCAGACGGTCGTCGAAGACCACGAGTTCGAACGTGCGCGCCAAGCGGTAATGCTGCAGGCCGTCGTCGCTCACGATCACATCCACCGATGGATTCTCCTTAAGCAGCGCTTTCGCCGCTGCGACGCGATCCGGCGACACCATCACCGGCGCGTGCGTGCGGCGCGCGATCAGCAGGGGTTCATCGCCTACTTCGGCGGGTTGGCTGTCAGGCGTCACCCGCGTGGCTTCGTGGATCTTCGCGCCGTAACCGCGCGAGACGACACCCGGCTGGAAGCCGGCGGCGCGCAATGCTTCGACGAGCGCGATGACCGTCGGCGTCTTGCCGGTGCCGCCCACGGTCACGTTGCCGACCACCACAACCGGCACGCCCACGTTCACTTGCCTGATCCAGCCGAGCGCGAAGAACCCGCGGCGAATGGCGGCGATCAGGCCGAACACGCACGCAAACGGCGTCAGCGACCACGCGACCCAGCCGCGCTTGCGCCATTCACGAGCAAGGAAATTTTCGATCGGCGGCTTGAAGTCAGACATGGCGCGCCTGGTTTTCAAGATCGGGAGCGAACGATGCACGCGCTTGGGACGACAGCGACGCAGGACGGTGTAGCGGCGAGGGGGAGGGCAATGTTCGTGATAACGGCCGGCACCTTTGCATCGGGGCGGATCTCCTGAAATGAGCGAATTGGGCGAACGGTAAGCAGATGGTAAGCGGTCGCTGGACGACGCAGGGCAATTGTCGCGCTGGCCCCCGAACCCGGCACTCTAGCGCGGCGTTGCCGGGGGCGCCAGTCGAAGCCTCGCGCGCGGCGTGGAAACATCGTCAGGTGAAGCTTGAAAACGGGTAGATTCCATGCTCCATTTTGCTCACCAACTTCTCACAATTCTCCTGTGGATAACTCTGTGAACAACTTGGTCCCGAGCGGCCTGAAATCGGCACCGGGAAAGACCAGCATCGGCTTCGTCATGATTTTGAGATAGAAAACATTGTTAAAACAATGACTTAGAGTGCGTTCATCATTGTTTCACGAGCTTTCCTGTCAGGTTTCGGTAAATTCTGCATTGTGGACACTTGCTACACTTCGCACGCTGATTGGGCTATCGTCCGTGCCTTGTTCGAAGGCCGTTCAGCATTGCCGGAAAGGCGTTTTGCCTGTCTTCGGGCGAGCGTATCTTCGGCCTTGTTTTCAACCTCAACCGACCACCCATTTCTTCGATGAGCTCCGATCCATTCGCTTCATCCGGTTCAGCCGGCTTATCCGGCGGCGCTGATGCTGTTATCCCCGTTTCGGCGCTGAACCGGGCGATCGGGTCGATGCTCGAACGCTCGTTCCCGCTCGTCTGGGTATCGGGGGAAGTATCGAATTTTACGAAAGCGGCCAGCGGTCATTGGTATTTCTCCATCAAGGACGCGCAGGCGCAGATGCGCTGCGTGATGTTCCGCGGCCGCGCGCAATACGCCGAGTTCACGCCGCGCGAAGGCGACCGGATCGAAGTTCGCGGGCTGGTCACCATGTACGAACCGCGCGGCGAGTTGCAACTCGGCGTGGAAGCGGTGCGCCGCGTGGGCCAGGGGCGGTTGTACGAAGCCTTCTTGAAGCTGAAGGCGAAACTCGAGGCCGAGGGGCTGTTCGCGGCTGAGCGAAAGCGCGCGCTGCCGCAGCATCCGCGCGCGATCGGCATTGTGACGTCGCTGCAGGCGGCGGCACTGCGCGACGTGCTCACCACGCTCTCGCGCCGCGCGCCGCACGTGCCGGTGATCGTGTATCCGGCGCCGGTGCAGGGCGCGGGTGTTGCCGCGAAGCTCGCTGCAATGGTCGATCAGGCCAGTGCCCGCCGCGAGGTCGATGTGTTGATCGTGTGTCGCGGGGGCGGTTCGATTGAAGATTTGTGGGCGTTCAACGAGGAAGTGCTTGCCCGCGCGATAGCGGAAAGTGCAATGCCCGTTGTGAGCGGTGTAGGTCACGAGACGGATTTCACCATCGCCGATTTCGCCGCCGATGTCCGCGCGCCCACGCCCACTGCTGCCGCCGAACTGGTCAGTCCGCAGCGCGTGTTGTTGCTGCGTGATCTCGATCACCGGCATGCGGCGCTCGCGCGTGGTTTCGGCCGGATGATGGAACGGCGTGCGCAGCAACTCGACTGGCTGGCGCGCCGGCTGGTCAGCCCGGCCGAGCGGCTGGAACGCCAGCGCACGCACTTGCGGCAACTGGCGGTGCGGCTGGCGTCGGCGGGCGCGCGTCCGGTTCGCGACGCTCGCGCCCGTTTCTCGCTCGTGCAGATGCGCTGGCAACGCTGGCGTCCCGATCTCGCCGCCGAGCGGGAACATCTGATGCGTCTTGCACAACGCCTGAGCGTTTCGCAAGGGCGCCGGCATGAACGGGCAGAGGCCCGGGTGTCGGAGTTATCGGCGAGGTTGCAGCTGTTGAGCCCGCAACGCACGCTCGAGCGCGGCTACGCGGCTTTGATCGATACGCAATCCGGACGCGCCGTGCGCGCGCCGAACGCGCTGAAGCCAAAACGGCCGTTCACCGTGCATCTGGCGGAAGGATCGGCGGATATCGTGCTGGCCGATATCCAGCCCCGCCTCTCCGATGAATTCTGATGCCTGAGGCGGTGTGCATCGAATGGTTTTACACGGTGCACATGACGAATTTCACAAGACCGGCACGGGTGCTTCAAAGCCCGTATTTTTGACGGCTTAGAAGGAACGTTCGAGCATTTTTTACGCTGCTGTTAAAGCTTCGGAATCGATACTGCTCATAAAAACCCGCAATTTGCGGGGTTATCCCAACTCGCCTACAATCGAGTGCTCCATTGCTTCACTCCTCACGTCCCCCATAATCATCATAGAAGGAAGCTCGCACCATGGAACATACCCTCCCGCCTTTGCCGTTCGACAAGAACGCGCTTGTTCCGAACATGTCGGAAGAAACGCTTGAGTATCACTATGGCAAGCATCACCAAACCTATGTGACGAACCTGAACAAGCTGATTCCGGGTACCGAATTCGAAAACCTGCCGCTTGAAGAAATCGTCAAGAAGGCATCGGGCGGCGTGTTCAACAACGCAGCCCAGATCTGGAACCACACGTTCTTCTGGAACAGCCTGTCGCCCAAGGGTGGCGGTGCTCCGGCCGGCGCACTCGGCGACGCAATCAACGCCAAGTACGGCTCGTTCGACAAGTTCAAGGAAGAGTTCGCGAAGGTCGCAACCGGCACGTTCGGTTCGGGCTGGACGTGGCTCGTGAAGAAGACGGACGGTTCGCTCGACATCGTGTCGACGAGCAATGCCGCTACGCCGCTGACCACCGACGCGAAGGCGCTGCTGACCATCGACGTATGGGAACACGCGTATTACATCGACTATCGCAATGCGCGTCCGAAGTTCATCGAAGCGTTCTGGAACATTGCGAACTGGGACTTCGCGTCGAAGAATTTCGGCGCTTGAGGTTTGTTGTTCGGTGACGATAAAGTCTGGAAAGCGCAGTAAAGTCCGGAAAATTTAGCGACGCCCCTGCGTAAAACTTCGGAAGCCGAAGACAAAATGAAAGCCCTCCATGCGAGGGCTTTTTTTCGATCCATCGCACGCGCCGGACGCAACGTGGTCGAGCGCACAGACTACCGATGGAGCCCCGTGGTCTGGTTGAGGGGTTTGGACTCCCCGACCCACCAGGAATATTCCGTTCGGACTGCGCATTGCGCAACCACAATGATGAGTACATGGGTACATGAACTGCCGTTATGGTTGATGGCGCTTGTCACTTTCGGTGCGATATTTCTCGTGGGCGCGGCTGTCCATTTCGTCACCGGATGGCTTGCTGCCGGTCGGCATGGGCGATCATTCAAGGCAATTTCGCCCGGTCTGCTTTCTCCGCTCGGGATCATATTCGGCTTATTTATCGCCTTCACGGCCTCGCAGGTCTGGAACGATACAGCGCGCGCCAGTGTCGCGGTCGCCACTGAAGCGAGTGCGCTGCGATCGGTTGTTGTGATGTCTGCGGTTTTGCCAAACGAAGCCCAGACCGAACTGCGAAGGATGGTCCGAGACTACATCCAGTACACCGCGACGACTGAATGGCCGCTCGTGGCGAAGGGAGTCGTCACACTTAACGTGAGTCCTCCCACGCTGAACAACGCACTGAAGTACACGCTATCCCTGCCAGCCGTGACGCCCGGACAGCAGACGGCGCAGCGCGAGGTCGCGGCGTCCCTGGAGCATGCTCTCGAAGTGCGTCGCGATCGTATCCTGATCAGTCGCAGCGAAGTGAATGGCGTCAAATGGTTTTGCCTGGCGTTTCTGGCGCTGTGCCTGCTGTTCGCCATCGCATTCGTTCATTGCGACGACCGGCTGACATCTGCCGTGGCAATCGGGCTGTTTTCGGCGGCACTTGCCACCACCTTTTTGCTCATCCTCTCCCACGATCGGCCCTTTACAGGAGAAATCGCGCTGTCGCCCGAGCCGCTGTTGCAGGTGATGCCTGAGAGTCGCTGACCGTTGCCTGCTCATCGGCTTGTCGAGACGATCACACGCAGTCTCGGATAGCTCCAGAGTCGCTCAGGAGTCGCAAACCGCTAGAATTGCGGCTTTGGAACGGAATACGCCAATGTCTTTCGCCTCGCTTGGCCTGATCGATTCCTTGCTGCGTAATCTGCAGAACCTTGATTACCAGACACCTACGCCGGTGCAGGTCAAGGCGATTCCTGCTGTGCTCAGTGGCCGGGACGTCATGGCTGCGGCACAGACCGGAACTGGCAAAACAGCGGGTTTCGCTCTGCCGCTGTTGCAACGCCTGGTGCAACACGGCCCGGCGGTATCCAGCAACCGCGCGCGTGTTCTGGTGCTGGTGCCCACGCGTGAACTGGCCGAACAGGTGCTGCAAAGCTTTATCGCTTACGGCAAAGGCCTCGACTTACGATTTCTGGTCGCCTACGGCGGCGTGAGCATCAACCCGCAGATGATGACGTTGCGCAAAGGCGTGGATGTGCTCGTTGCCACGCCGGGCCGCTTGCTCGATCTTCATCGCCAGAACGCAGTGCAGTTTGATCAAATACAAACGCTGGTGCTGGATGAAGCCGACCGCATGCTGGATCTGGGCTTTGCGCGCGAACTCAATGCCGTCTTCGATGCCTTGCCCGGCGAGCGCCAGACCCTGCTGTTCTCCGCCACGTTCACCGATGATATCCGCGCCATGGCGGCGGGCATTCTGCGCGACCCGGTCAACATCAGCGTCAGCCCGCCCAATTCCACGGTCAGCAAGATCAAGCAGTGGGTGGTGACTGTCGATAAAAAGAACAAACCTGACCTCTTCATGCACCTTGTGGCTCAGAACAACTGGGAGCACGCGCTAGTGTTCGTCAAAACCCGCGTTGGCGTGGATTACCTCGCGGCCATGCTGGATGAAGCGGGCTACGCGGTCGACACCATCCATGGCGACAAACCGCAACCCGCGCGCCTGCGTGCGCTGGAGCGCTTCAAGAGGGGCGAAGTACGGATGCTGGTCGCCACCGATGTCGCTGCGCGCGGGCTGGATATCGACGACTTGCCGCTGGTGATCAACGTTGACCTGCCGATCGTGGCGCAAGACTATGTGCACCGTATTGGCCGTACCGGCCGCGCGGGCGCGAGCGGCGTGGCAGTGTCCCTTGTGTGTGCCGATGAAGCGCCGCAACTGGCTGCGATTGAAGCGCTGATCCGGCAAACGCTGCGCCGTGAAGAAGAGCCGGGTTTCGAGGCCGAACACCGCGTGCCGCAAACCAGCGCGACGGGCGAGATTATCAAGAAGCCCAAAAAGCCTAAGAAGCCGAAAATGCCGCAAGCTGCGCCGGGCGCCATGCAGGTGCTCAGCAAAAAAACGCGCCCGCAAAGTGGCGAAAAAGATCGCAAGCCTGCGGTTCAGCGCGCCGGGGCCGAAGGTAAAGGCGCAAGCTTGTCCAGCGGTAACCCATTCAGCGTACAAAAGCCACGCAGCAAACCGGCCAGCAAGCCAGTTGCGGGGCCACGTAAGCCGGCTGGCAAACCCGCTGGTGGCAGCGGCAAACGCCAACCCTGATGCGAGGCAATGAGTAACGCCAGCCCTGGAAGCGGCTGGCGTTGTGCGGCCCGCTGGCAGGCAGCGGCGCGGCTTCGACGTGCATCAGGTCGGCGCGTAACGGCGCACTGAATTCAGGATCGCTAACAACTTCGGGGCAGAAGAGACATTGAAATCGTGCGTAGCGAGCGTCTCTCATCGAGCCATAAGCGGCAGCGATCTTCCAGAGATCGGCCGTTCATTTTCTCCGAACAGATCTGCGAACGAAGCAATATGGGCGCAGGCATCGAGGAAACCGATAAAGCGAATTGACGGCTTAGTAAATAACGTCCTGCGAAGCTTTCGAATACCAATCCTCAAACATCGCCGCGGACAGTGGTCTCGCGATGTGATAGCCCTGAGCTTCATCGCATTGCCAACCGGCCATCGCTTCATAGATTTCTTGCGTTTCGACCCCTTCGGCCACAACCCGATAGCCGAGTTTGTGGGCGAGCGCGATGATTCCCTCGAGGAGGGTACGCATTTGCTGCACCAAAACACGGCGCACGAGGCTTTGATCGATCTTGAGCACCGAGGCCGAGTAAAGCTGAAGCTTGGCCAAATTACTATAGCCCGTGCCGAAATCATCAATGGCAATCGCGCTGCCCATGTCGGCAACTCTGCGAAGATTATCCGTCACGGAATTTATATTCTTGGACAACACTCCCTCCGTCACTTCCAGCTCAACGTGCGCGGGGTCAATGTCGTGAGACTGAAGCAGGGATGCGTAGCGAGTGACGAAGCCGCGCTGTTCCAGATTGAGCACCGATACGTTAATCGACATGCTCAGCAACATGCCGGCCTTTCGCCACTTCGCGAGCTGCTTGAGCGAGTTGTCCATGACCCAATCGGTGAGTGCCGACATCAATGACGTCTTTTCGGCTAACGGGATGAATTCCGCCGGCGAGACGTCTCCCAACAATGGATGTGACCAGCGCAATAGTGCCTCGACGCCTACGCAACGCGCCGTGTTCAGATCTATTCGAGGCTGGTACACCAGACTCAATTGACGTTCATCCCTCAGCGCCTCAGGCAACGTGTGGAGAATGAAAAATGCACGCTCCTGGGCCGCGAACATACGCTTCGTAAATTTCCGAAATGGAACACGCGCCCGTCTCGCCACCTCAGAAGACGACATCAGGGCTCGCAATACGTCGGTGTGTTCCGCTATGACAGCCAGGTCGACCAAACCAATGGTCGGCGATAAATCGACGGGGATCTGGTTGACCACCAATGGCGCGTCGAATGCCCTCAACGCAGTTTCAATGACACGCATTGCAGCGCTCTCACCCTCGTGGACAAACACGGCGAAACGCGCGTAGTCCACCCGATACACCGGCTTGATATCGAAGAGTGCCTGTTCAACACGTCTGGATATTGCCGCCATTAACCTGTCTGTAGCGACAATGCCAATGGCGATTGATGTTTGGTCAAGATATCCGAGGGGCGCGACATTGATCAAAACGGCATGACTGGGTGAGAGCTGCCCGTTTCGCCGGTTATCGAAAAATGTACGATTATCTTCGCTGAATCGAGCGCGGTTCAACAGTTGCGTGGGCGGGTCGACAAACGCGATAGTTCGAAGCGTCTCTATCCTGTCCATCGCCATTTCAGCCAATTGGCCCAATAATAGCTGTTGTGATTCGTCGAAATTGTGGCGCGGTTCAGTATCGATTATGCACAAGCTACCCAGTGACACGCCCGACCGTGTTCGCAGTGGCGTGCCGGCGTAAAAACGGATATTGGACTCACCGAGCATCAGCCGGCTTTGGCTAAAACGCGGATCCAGCATTGCGTCGGGTACAACCAGACCATCGTCGTGAAGGATCGTATGCGCGCAAAAGGCGTCCTGGCGGTCTGCCTGGGTGACTTCCACCCCGACGCGCGCTTTGAACCATTGACGTTTTTCGTCGATCAACGAGATTAGTGCAATTGGCGCTTTGAACAAACGGGCGGCAAGTTGGGTGACACGGTCGAGTGCAGCATCTGGGGGCGTGTCCAAAAGACACGATGCCTGCAGAACATATAGCCGATGTCGTTCGGCGAGGGGCGACGGTAGCTCGAACTGGCTGGACGGATTCACCGCGTTCCTCGCGAGAGATGGCCTATAGGACGATATTTGCGCTGTTCATTTTGAAGACAAGACGAAAATACCGACTATACACCGATACTTCTTTTTCGAACCCATATCTCGTTTCGCCAGCTTCTCGATCGGCGGGTAAACATCAGTGTCTAATGGAATAGAGCAAAATCACTTTCAACGTCCAGTTTGAGCCACCCGCAGCTCGAATAAACCATGCGAATGAGCACAGTTCATCCTGAATACCCTTGTATTCGCCGCTTGGATGCGGGCTCGATGCAGCATCCAAACCATGATTGACAGACAAAACTTTGGCACGGCACGCCTGATGCGTTCCGGTATTGATCTGGGAGATCAAAATGCCAAATTTTGTAAGCGCATTTGAAAGCACGTTTGTAAGCACCGCGTTTGTAAGCACATTAACGCCTTACCCATGGATAAGACGCAGCTTTGAGCTCGCTGGAATGTCGTTACGCGTTTTAGTGGTCGACGACAACCGCAATGCCGCAGAAGCGATGGCGAGTTATTTGTCGTTCGAGAACATGGAATGTCGGGTCGCCTTTGGTGGACTGGAGGCCATCACGATCGGAACGGCTTGGGCACCCCACGTCATCCTCATGGATATCTCCATGCCCGAGTGCAACGGCTACGAGGCCACCTTCGCTTTGCGACAGGATCACCGTACCAGCGGAACGGTCATTGTGGCTTTTACTGCGTTGAACGATGACGGCGAAGTGCGCAAACACCTCGTTGATCACTCGTTCGACGGTTATAGCCAGAAAGGGCAGTCTCCAAGCAAGCTGGCGGCCCTGGTCATGAGTTTCGTGCAGTGAACCCGTGAGTGGGTCGAAACATAGACCGCATGGCGACGCTCCGCCGATACCGCTGCCCCGCGAATGTCCAATGGCTGAAAGCGGTCAGCGAGAGACGGATGAGAATCGTCACTGGTCGACTCTGAAGCGCCATTCGCCCACACCCTCGTCGATCGTCCGGTTCTCGCACATACCGAAGAGATATTACGTTTCGGTATCCATGTAAATTGGAAGTCGTGCCCGAGAAAGCTATCCTATAAACATGTCTTCTGGTGATCGAGGGCGAATCATGCATAGCACGCCGACGATTGACTCCGCTAGCGCGATGGCCCGCACGGGGTTGCCTGGCTTCATCGACGGGTATTAGCCTGCGGCGCACCTTACAAAGTAGTGGGGAAACAAAGCAAGGAAGGCGATCCGTTAGGGAGCCAGTTTCTCCCTGGCGAATTCGAGTGAATCGGGGAAGGTGCGCAGAGGTGTTTTGCCTTGGCACCATCTGCCCTCACGTTGTTGGAGAACGCCATGAAGTCCATGCTTCAAACCCTGCCTGTCGCAGCGCTGCTGGCCCTTGCACTATGTCTCGGCGCCCCCGAAACATTTGCCCAGGCGGCGCCTGACGTGGTGGGTTCGTGGTCTTTGGTCTCGTTGACCGTCACGAGAAGCGGCAGCGAAGCCGAGGTGCTCGGTCCACATCCGCACGGTCAACTCATCTTCGGTGGCGACGGCCGTTACGTTCTGGTCGGAGTTCGCGCGGATTTGCCGAAGTTCGCATCGGATAACCGGTTATCGGGCACCGCCGAAGAGAACCAACGCATCGTCCAGGGCAACTTCGCGCATTTCGGTACTTATAACGTCGATCCGGCCGGAGGAGTGATCGTGTTCCACATTCAGAACAGCACCTTTCCGAACTGGGACGGCGATGTTCAACGGCGCCCATTCACCCTTGATGGCGACCGGCTGACCTACATCACACCCGGAAGCTTCGGATATGGGGCATCGAAAGTTGTGTGGCAACGGATGAAGTAAGTAACTTGCGGCCGCGCCACCGTCAGCCAGGAGCACAGCTTGGCAATCGCTTGCGATTGCCTGGTCAGATACATGTCTTGCTGGGCGTGGTGTCTGCCAGTATCGACCGCAGTGCCAACAACGTAGCCGCAGTGCCGCCAACCACGACACGTGATCCCGCGTCAGACGAAACCAACCCGGCAGCCCGCAAGCTCATCGTGTCGACCCGGTATCTGATCGACGCGACCAATCACGTCCGTGCGCCGCGCCACATGTTCAACTTTGCACACCCGTTCGCGGAGCGCGAAATGCGCCGCGAATAAGACCGCTGGTTCTCTGTAGCGCTTGCGAAACGCCGAGCGGCAGCATCACGCCGGCCGCCGTTGCGATCAGCAGCAACGCATAGGCATTCTCGACACCGGCTTTCGTCAACACGATGCGAATCCCGGCCGCCGCCATGATGTGCATGACATAGATGTCCATCGAACGTTGCCCGCACAGCGCGAGCGGCGCTTTTGCCGGCGTCCGGTTCGCCCAGTAGCAGACGATCATGATGATTCCCATGCCGAAGATCGCGGCGGGCAGCGCTTGCCACGAATAGACGGGCGCCACGTTCCAGATCGCGTGGATCGCCAGCCCGAATGCGCCGCAGCAGATAACGAACGATTTCCAGTGTGCGAAAGACGCTATGTGTCGATCGAGTCGCGGTCCGATCGCCGCGCCCGCTGCGAAGAAAACGCCCATTTTCATGGTGGTCGAGAAAATGGAGTCGGGCACCGCCGTGCTGAACGCGAGCGCCAGGACCGCGATCACCATGAGCGCCGGACCGCGCCGGCCGCACGCAAACGCGACCAATTGCCAGATCATCAGCGCATAGAGGAACCAGAACTGACCGATCGGCGCATAGAAGAGTTTCGGCCAGTCGGACAACGCGAGCGAGTGATTGGTCGAATGGGCCATCGCGATCTGCACGCCGCCTTGAATGATCGACCATACGAAATACGGCACGACGATCGACATGAACTTCGAGCCGATGAACGAGCCGCGGCCTTTCTCGAGCGCCGGCCAGACGTAGAGCCCGGCCAGCAGGAAAAACAGCGGCATGTGGAACGTGTAGAGCGTGAAATCGATCTGCGCGAACGGATAGTTCGCCGGCAACAAATGCGCATCGGACAAGCCGCGCTGGACGTGCCCGAAGACGACAAGGCAAATCCCCAGGCCGCGCGTACAGTCAAGGAAGGTGTTACGCATGTCGATGTGCTCCTCGGATCGATTAGTTGATTGACGCTTGGGCAGACATGTCTGCTCGCTCTGTTCCGGCTCCCAGGCGCACGCGATCCCCGACGCAAGGTGCGTCATGAGGAGAGGCGGTTTAATGCGACACAGCATGAAAAAGAAATGCTCTGGGACGTGCTGGAATGCAGGCGCGCGGACAGCTTCGCGGCAGAGGAAAGATAGGGTGCTTTGAGGGGAGGTTCTGTTCCCTGGCGTACGTATCAGTTAATTAAATCTCAGTGACTTTTTCAGTTATTTACCGCGCAGACAGAAAAATTCTCTAAATTACGGGCCGGTATGCGCAAGAATATCTAACAACTCCCTTACGCGCTTTCCGCGGCGGTCACCGTTCTGTAACTTTATTCCGGCTTCACCGCGAACGCTGGCAGCGGGAAGGGCCGTTGCTTCGGGACGTGCCGTTGTCATTTGTAGGTCTTTTTTCGGCTGCCGCCACTCGCGCCGCATCCGGCGCGTTTCGCGGCGCAATATGTCATTCCGTCGCAAACCGATAGCGACGCGCGAGGCGAACGCCGACCATGAGCATCATCGAAATCTCCTCCCTACGGATAAGGACGATCATCATGCTCATCGAAATTTTTCAGCACACACCGCACTGGGTCTGGTGGCTGCTCGCCGCCTTGTTTTCCCTTGGCGTCTCCCAAACGAAGCCACAGCAAAAGACGCTTCGCAAAGCCACGGTGATTCCCCTCGCGATGGCTGCGCTGTCCTTTTATGGCGTGGTGTCAGTCTTCGCCGCGCAGTCCATCGCGCTGGTCGCGTGGGCAGCGGCGATGCTCGCGGCGCTTTCGATATCGCACGCTGCCGGCATAGGCAGCAAGGCGCGATGGCTTGCCGCCGAGCAGCGTTTGCTCGTGCCCGGAAGCTGGGTTCCGCTCGTGCTGATCCTTGGCCTGTTCATCATCAAATTCGGCGCCAACGTCATGCTGGCGATGCATCCCGATCTGAGTGTCGACAGGCTGTTCGCGGTATCGGTGAGTTTGGCGTACGGCGCCTTCAGCGGCATCTTCCTCGCACGCGGCCTCGCGATGTGGCGCGTCGCCCGGCAGGCCGAGCCGTCCAGCATGGCTTATTGAGCGGCCTTGCCCAGCCCAATGCTGAAAACCAGCTTCTTCGGATAACCTACGAATCTGCAAGTCAAAGAGCGCGACGATCTGCCTTGCCGTTATGGCCTTGTGCATCCGATCACCAGCTACAACCCGCTACGCGTAGAATCCGCGCAATGGGTCGATCTGCTGCGTGACGTGGCTGGTGCGCGCAGCGTGTCCGCGATCCTCGGATACTTGTTCAAGCCTCCCGCTGGGCTCCGCACGGCGAAGGCAATACGACCGCCGAACTGCGCGCGCGGACGCGGGCAGTTGAACAACCGGATGGCACAAGCCGCGCCTGAATCACCGCATACCACCACTGCCCACTGCATGCGCCACGTTCCTCACACCGTCCTGAACCTGTTATGGCGCGAACTGCGGATCTTTATCCCGGTGACGGGTGCATCCACCCTGTTCTTTTACGTGCTGTATCGCGATTCGTTCGTGGACAACCTGATCTATTCGCTTTGCAGCGGGTTGTTCATCCAGGGATTGATCGAGGTGGGCCGCTATGGCCTCGCCTACCGGATTCGCAAGCGTTCCCCCGATAACTTCGACGCGCAGGGCAACTGGCCCGGCTGGGGCTTGATGATTCCCTGGATCGTGGTGTCGGGCATCGTGGGTTACGCCGCCGGGCACATGCTCGGCGATCTGCTGACCGGCATGCAGCACGCACCGGTCACGCGCATTGACAACCCGCGGCCGATGTTGCTGAGCATGACCGGCGTGTTCGTGTTTTCGCTGGGCGTCACGTATTTCTTCTATGCCCGAAGCCGCATGGCCGCGATGGAAACGCGCACCGAAGCCGCGCTGCGAAGCGCCGCGGAGAGTCAGCTCAAGCTGCTGGAGTCGCAGCTCGAACCGCATATGCTGTTCAACACGCTGGCCAATCTGCGGGTGCTGATCGCGCAAGACCCGCCGCGCGCCCAAGCGATGCTCGACCGGCTGATTGGATTCCTGAGGGCGACGCTCGATGCCTCGCGCTCGGGATCGGGATCACATTCGTTGTCGGCGGAGTTTGCGCGCATAGACGATTATCTGGAGTTGATGCAGACCCGCATGGGAAATCGCCTGAGCAGGCGGCTCGATTTGCCGGACGAGCTTCGCGCGCTGTCGATGCCGCCACTGCTGCTGCAACCTCTCGTCGAAAATGCCATCAAGCATGGACTTGAACCCACGGTTGCCGGCGGCTGGATTCGGGTGAGCGCGCAGCGTGAAGGCGGCACGCTCGTGCTCAGTGTCCGCGATACAGGGGCGGGGATTGGCGGCTTGCCGTCCGGTGGCAGCCGCTTTGGCATCCAGCAGGTTCGTGAACGGCTCGCCGCGTTGTACGGTAAGACCGCGTCGCTTGAGCTCGTTGCCGCTAGCGATGACGAGGGCGGTACGCTCGCTATCGTGCGGCTTCCTGTTTCTTGATTCCGTCCCGCTGAGTTGATTCCGTCTGCTGAGTTGATTTCGTCCGCTGAGTAAATTCCGACCGCCAACGACCATTCTGTGCCGATCATGAAAGCCACCGTACTGATTGCCGAAGACGAAGCTTTGCTGGCCGCAGACCTGCTGGCCCAGTTGACCCGGTTATGGCCGGACCTGCATTGCGTCGCGAGCGTGGCTGACGGGAAGACCGCGGTCGAACAGGCGCTGGCGCTGCAACCCGACGTGCTGTTCCTCGATATTCGCATGCCAGGCATGACGGGACTCGAGGCCGCTCAAGCGCTTGCAGAGGACTGGCCGGACGACGCCAAATCGTTTCCGCTGCTGGTGTTCGTGACTGCCTACGATCAATACGCACTGAAGGCATTCGAGCACGCGGCGGTTGACTACGTGCTCAAACCCGTGCAGCCCGATCGGCTTGAAAAAACCTGTGCGCGTCTGCAAGCGGCATTGAGGCAGAGGGCGCAACCGCAGGCAGCGGAGCAGTCGCTGGAAGCTGCCATCCACTCGTTGCGCGAACTCTTGCATGCCGATGCCGCAATGCCCCATGGCAACCCGACGGCCGCCAGCCCACTGCGGCTGATCCAGGCGAGCGCCGGCAATACGATAACCATGGTGCCGATCGCGGACGTGCTGTATTTCGAGGCCGCCGATAAATACGTACGGCTTGTCACAGCCGAACGCGAACACCTGATCAGGATCTCGCTGCGTGAACTGCATTTGCAACTCGATCCAGAGTGCTTCTGGCAAGTTCATCGCGGTACGATCGTACGGTGCGATGCCATCGCCAGCGCGTTACGCGATGACACCGGGAAACTCACGCTGACGTTGCGGGGCCACCCGGACAAGCTGAGCGTGAGCCGGCTTTACGCTGATCGGTTCAGGGGTATGTGATCAACCCCGCGCCGCTTACCCCCGCAGCCTGCGAAACTCCCCCAGCCACTCCGACAACACCGCCACCGCTTCGGGCGTCACCGCGTTATACAGCGAAGCCCGCAGGCCCCCAATCGATCGATGTCCTTCCAGGCCATGCAAGCCTGCGCGGCGGGCGTCATCGATGAACTGTGCTTCCATGGCCGCATCGGGCAGACGGAAGGCGACGTTCATGGTCGAGCGGCAAGCACGCTCGCCATGCACGCGATAGAAATCCGGCTCGGCATCGAGCGCACGATACAGCCGCTCCGATTTCACGCGGTTGATCGCCGCCATGTTTTCCACACCGCCTATTTCATCGCGCAGCCAGCGCGTCACCAGCATCAGCACATAGATCGCGAACACCGGCGGCGTGTTGTACAGCGAACGCGCCTGAATATGCGTCCGATAATCGAGCAGCGTCGGCAGTGTATGCGTTGCCCGTTGAACGAACTCATCGCGCAGGATCACCACGGTGACGCCGGCCGGCCCGAGGTTCTTCTGCGCGTGTGCATAGATCATCGCGTAACGGCTGATATCGAGCGGCGCAGCCAGCAGATTCGATGACATGTCGCAAACCAGCGGCACGTCGTGCAGTCCCGGAATGTCCGTAAATTCCAGCCCTTCGACCGTCTCGTTCGACACGTAATGCAGGTAGGCCGCGTCCGGTGAAAGATGCAGTTCGTCCGGCGCCGGCAAGCGGCGATACCCCTCCGTGCTGCCGTCCCACACCACACTCGTCGGCCCTTCGTGCAGCGCTTCGACCGGCGCCTTGGCGCTCCAGTAGCCCGACACAATGTACTCGGCATGCTTGCCGCTGCTGCGCAGGAAATTCATCGGCAGCATGGAGAATTGCAGGCTGCTGCCGCCCTGCATGAACAGCACATGGTAGTTGTCGGGGATATCGAGCAGCACACGCAGGTTGCGCTCGGCTTCATCGAGTACGCTGCGGAACCACTCGGATCGATGGCTCATTCCCAGCACCGACAGACCTGTCTCCGGCAACCTGTCGATGGCAACGCTCGTCTCGCGCAACACCGACGCTGGCAACGCGCCCGGTCCGCCGGAAAAATTCATGGTCTTGTTCATTCAGCCCGCCGTCCGGCGCGCGAGCATTTGCTCGAACGCATCGACGATATCTTGCACATGGGGGTTTTTGTGAGCGAGCACGCCGTTATCGCGCTCGTAGTGAGCGAGCATGGTCGCGTTGGCTTCGAACACGAAGACCTGACCGTCAGGCAGAAGTGTGAAATCGATGCCGCCATAGTCCAGGTCCAACCGCTCGCCGATAGCCTCAATGGCGTCCATCGCACGCTCGCCGAGTGCGGCACGCGGGTCTTGCAGGAAGCGCCGTTCCTCGTCGAGCTTCCAGGCGTGGCGTTCCATATCGGCGGAAAAATAATGCGCGATCCAGTGCGGCGAGATCACAAGATGATAAGGAAGCGGCCGGCGATCGACGTAGATCACGCGGTACTTGCGGTAGAAGCCATCGGCTGATTGGCAATCGCGAAACGCCGTCAGGTACTGGGCGCCTGCTTGCATCGATAACCGGCTTTCAAGTGTTTCCATTGTGTCGCACAGAACCAGGCCGTCGCCGCCATGAGCGGCAACGGGCCGGGCCAGCAGCGGAAACGTGACGGCGTGATCGGCGAGCAGCGAAGCGAGTGCGCCAACGCTTTGTACTTCGTATCGCACGCACGGCGCGGTCTGCACGTCATCAAGACCATCAAGCAGCGCGGGCAACCTGTGCCGCGAAGTCGGCGAGATCGCCGACTTCGGGTTGAGCAACGGACGCGAACACCGCGCCTCGAAACGCTCGAGCCTGCCTTCAAGCGGCGTAGCAATATCCGGATCACCGATTGCGTTGAAGACGAGATCGAAGGCGGGAAGCTGAGCGTCTTCGTCGTCGGCCGCGTAATCGATTGCGTACTTGATTCGACGATTCCTGGCGCCCGGCAACAACGCCTCGAAGGGCACATTTCCCGTGCTCTTACCCGCGCAAAGAATCAGGACGGAGCGAGTCCAGCCGGCAGTCTCCTCGACGAAAACCCGCTGGATTCCATAAGCGCGCTCGCGATAAACCTCCGCAAGGGCGGTGCTTCCCTCGTCGGCATAAATAGCGGCAAGGTTCTGGCACGCGACCGCGACATTCGGATCGAGCGTCAGCACGAGCGCGTACCACTGCGCGGCGGTTGCGTGATCGCCCTTCATGAAATAGCCCGTGGCGACGTCGCACAGGCCGTTCGTGCGCGCGTCCGGCGAACCGGTTGCATACGCATTGAGGGTATGCGCTGCGATCAGATGGGCGAGCGCGCCGAGTTCATCGCCGGCGTTTCTGCATGCATCAGCAAGCGTGCGATGAACCGATGGATCTGTCGATGCAGACGGTCGCGCGGGTGTGTCGTCGGGTTCTTGGGTCATCATGGCCTGGCTGTGCGCATCGGGATGTTCCATCAATGCGGGTTTCGCAGCATAGCCGCCTCGCCCGACATTCCGGTTACAGGCACGCAGGCCCCGATTACGAAAATTTACGCGCCGCTCGAACGCGCTCCCACTTCATTACGGCCCCACCGCCTTCACGATGATCTGGGCGTCCGCGTCCCGTTCGATCCGCTTCAACACCGGTTGCATGGCGATGAAATCCGCTGGCGTGCAAACCTGCTTGCCAAAGTTCGCCTTGAAATGGCGCTCTGCCTGAAACAGGTTCGTCGCGGGATCGAAGACATAACGCGATGAATAATCGAAGAACGCGTTCGTGAAACTGGCGTCGGTTGGGACGTCGGTGACGCGAACCGTTTTCGGCAGGGTGACTTGCGTGACTTCATCGAATGCGCCGCCGGTGCACATGAACGGCTGCGTCCGCACGCGCTCGGCGAGCAGGTTCTCGACCTGCGTGGCAATCCCGCCCGACAGGCTGGTGAGCGCGGGCAGGGCGGTCGTGCCCGTGGTCCACACGACATTGTCGAGTGTTCCATTGATGGTGGTCGTCAGCGGGCCGTTGCTTGCGTCCAGGTCGGTGGCGGCAAGCGTCGCGACACCGCGCAGGCCGGTCGCCCGAAGGCGGGTATCGGCGATCTGCTTGCGGCGCTCGGCAGTCGCGTGGAGCAGATTCGAACGCTCGGGCCCGGTGCTCCATCCGGCGTCTTCGACCTGATCGCCGAACGTGGCCGAGCCGTCGGGCGCCACGTCGATCTGCAAGCGCGCCGTGCGCGACAGCGGCTCGGTAGCGGGCGTGCGGGACAGCGTGCCATCGTTGACCAGCAGCGTAGGCCGGTCCATGTCCGCGAGCGGCAGATAGCCGAACTCGATGCTCAGGGCCGTCGAGTCGGCATACATGCCCAGCCCCGGCATCCACGTGATGACATGATTGATCGCACTGCCGCCATAGCCCGGCACGGAAGGCAGCGTATAGACCGAGCCGAGGCTGATCAAGGCCGGCTCGTTCTCGATACCCACTGCAGCCAGCAACGCACCGTAGAGCGCGACATAGTCCTTGCAGTCGCCATAGCGGTTGGCGAGGATATCGGCGGCCCGGTGGGGGATCGCAGGACTTTGCCCCAGGAACAGCGACACGTAGCGGATGTTGTGGCGCACCCAGTCGTAGAGCGTGGCCGCTTTGGCGCGTGGATCGGTCTCGTCGCGTGTGAGCGACTGCGCGAGGGTAAGTACTGCCGGATCGTTCGCGCTCGGATCGACGGTCCCGTCCCGGTAGCTCGCGGCAAAACTTCGGTAGTCCGGAAATGTCGACACCATCAGCCGGTCGCCGTACTGCGCATATCCGACCGAGCCCGCCTCCACACGGTCGTAATAAGCCCGGCTGTAGTCGAATTCGTAGCGCGTGCGGCCGCCCTGGGTCACCGGCGGCACGGCTACGTAGCCGCGCGCGTCGGCATAGAGCGGTTTGTCGGCGGGCAAGTCGAAGATCAAGCGCTGCTCTTGCACCGGGCCGCGACTGGGCTCGACGAAATAATCGAATTGCCCGGCGATGACAGGCTTCGACTGGGTCTTATGAAACCGCAGATGCACGATGGATCCCGTGCTCACGCCTGGAAAGACCACCGCTTTCAGGCGAGAGTCCTCGAACGTGGGGGCGCCTGCTGAACGCGGCTCCTGGATTTCGCGGATCTGATCGGGCGCCACGATGTGTTTGATGCCGTCGGAGCCGAGCGAGTAGGCGTCAGTGATCTCGATGGTCGAGGTCGATTTGTCGAACCAGATGTAGCGTTGCGCGATTTCGCCGACGCCCGCCGGCGTATTCGCGCGCAAGGTGGTTTCGTCGTCTTCTGTCAGGGAGCCGTCTTCCGCGACGACGAAGGTATGGACATCGCTGACCAGCGTGGACGGTTGCGCGGTTTCGATGGTGTCCGTGCCGAATGCCGGCGATCCAAGACATGCCAGCAACGCAGCCAGCAGCACGCGGCGTTTGACACCTGGTGATCTCGAACTCATGGAGGGCGGTTTTGCCTGCAGCGTCGACGGCTTATCTTATCTCACGCGATATCTCGCCCGGTATCCGCAACTGCCGGTGATCCTGGCGACGGGATATGCGCACGGAGATGTATCGAAGGACCGCGAAGAGGGGTACGCGGCGCTCGGGAAGCCGTTTCAGATAGGAGACATGGCGCGCACCGTGAAGGCTGCGCTGACGCGCCCGCAGGTGTGCCGTTTGAGACCGCGCGTGTCTCTTAACGCCGTTGCGATGTCACGTCCCAGTTGATATCGACGCAGAGGACCTGCAAGCCGCGCGGCGTATGCGCTGCGATGGACGCCGTCACGCACAGGTGCGCCTCGTTGATCGACAGATAGGGCGCCGTCAGATGAACGCGGTCCGGCGTGCGCAACGCTTCGATGAAATACGGCCGCCGTTCCCAGCTCGCGCCTTCCGAATGCAACAACGGCCGGAAACGCTTCGCGCGTTGCGATGCCCGCGTGACGGGCAAGACGTTATCGCCGATCTGCCGCCCCGATGAATCGAGCAGGAAGCATCGCGCCGTCTCGTGAAGCTGCAACAGCGTGCGGGTCGCATTGGCGAGCGTTTCGCCTTCGATCAGACGCGCCGCCGCCGTTTCCAGCGCACCCACATACGGCGCGAGCCGCGCCGACTGTGTACGTTCACGTGCGGCCACGCGTTCGCGGGACGCGGCGGATAACGCGTCCAGCACGCCTTGCGCGGCTTGCGGTCTCACCGCTTCCACGCTCGGACCCGCGAAATACGCGCCCTGCACGAAATCTACGTTGCATTCGAGCGCGATCAGCGCGTCGCGTTCGGTGCTCAGGCCGCCCATCAACACCAGTTGACCGGATTCGTGCAGCAGGGAAACGAGGCCCGGCAAGACACGCTCGATATGCGAATGTTCGCTCGCCTGCTGAAGTATGCAGCGGTCGAGCGTCACGATATCGGGCCGCAGATGCCACACGCGGTCGATATTCGAATGCTTCACGCCGAAGCCGTCCAGCGCGATGAGAAAGCCCGACTTGCGCAATGAATCGATGATCTCGGCGAAGCGCGTGGTCTCGCCGCCCGCTTGCTCGGGCACTTCCAGCACGACGCGCTGCGGCGGCAGTCCGATGTTTTTCAGCGATGCCAGCAGTGCGTCGCCGTAGCTCGTGTCCATCAATGCGGCGGGATGGAGGCTGAGGAACAGCCATTCGTCGTCGCTATCGAAGGAAAAAAAGTTGCCCAGATGCAGTGATTCGGCCAGCCGGCCGAGTTCGAGCAGATCGCCGCGCCTGGCTGCCTGCGTGAAGACTTCATGCGATGGCACTTGCTGTTCGGAATCGTCGCGGGCCCGCAGCGACGCGTGATAACCGATCGCGCGCCGATGGGACACGGAGAACACGGGTTGGAAAACGCTGAACACCGTGTATTCGCCGTACAGGACAGTGCGCCGCGAACCGTCGTCGCCGGCAACGGGACGAGGTGGCTGAAAGCGGGGAGGGTCGAGATCAACCATGCTCATGGTGGTTTTGGCAGGCGTTCGAACGCGGCTCGTGTGGGAGTAAACATCGGGGAAGCGCTAGTTTACAGGATAGGCCCGTCCCCTGAAGAGCAAGAAATATGCGCATTTGCCGGACAATTGAGATATTCCCGCTGAAACCGGTGCTGGCCGGGGCGGGGCGGCGGCCTTGGTTTTTATCGCAGAGGAAGGGCGAGGCCTTATGCACTTTTGTAGTGCGGTGCGCACGCAGAGATGATTCGCGATGGTGTTTTCGCTCGCGCCGGTGGACGGGTTTTGGTGGTTTCCGGGTTAGCGGTTGGGGTTAGTGCTCAGGTTGCCAGGTTCTTGCGGTAGCGGTCGGGGTCAGTGCCGGGTTGCTGCTTTCTGGGTTAGTGGTCTGCGTGAGTTGGCTCATTTCTTTATCACTATTAGCCACTGCGCGTGGCGGCGCGTCATTTCTTTGTCCAAAGCGACAAAGAAACGAAGCAAAGAAAGCGCTTTCAAAACGCGGGCTCATAAGTTGACCTAGCGTGCAGCCTCCACGTTTTTGGCACCCCAAAAGCACGGTGCTCGCCAGAGCGACGGATGTTTGAACCCCTCCTTCTCGCGAATTCTTACACGCACACGCTTCGCCCCGTACGCTCTCGGGCAAGCACGTGTGCCATGAAACCCGCACGGCCCCACGCGTATTTACCGCTTCAGGTCTTCGTGGGTTAGCTGCTGGATCGGCATGATCGATGCGATTATTTTTTGACGTTAGGGCCTCATCTATCCGAGGACCTTGTTTCGAGGCGGGTTGGCGACGTGGTTCGGCGTGCGTACAAATTCGGAGGATAGTTTTTCGCGGATAGCGCGGGGTGCACCTGTGGCAGGTTCAGTCACTGGTGGCGAAGCGTGTGGGTATCCGTGTTCGGAGAAGGAGGGTTTCACACATCCGTGGCTCTTGCGAGCACCGTGCTTTTGGGGTGCCAAAAACGTAGAAAGTGCACGCTAGGTCAACTTACGAGCCCGCGTTTTGAAAGCGTTTTCTTTGCTTCGTTTCTTTGTCGCTTTGGACAAAGAAATGACGCGCCGCCACGCGCAGTGGCTAATAGTGATAAAGAAAATAGCTCACTCACGCAGACCGCCAAGCCAAGCAGCAGCAACCCGGCATAGACCCCGACCGCTAACGCAGGAACCTGGCAACCCCGGCACGAACCCCGACCGCTAACCCCGACCGCTAACCCCGGAACCGGCCAGCCACTTCAAACCCACCAAACCCCCGTCCACCGGCGCGAGCAAAATCCCACCGCTAATGCGCTTCCGACGGATCAGTCTTCTTCGTATTCACAGCACGAATCTCCGGCCCAAGCTGCGCAAAAATCCACGCCGACGCAGCCGTAATAACGCCCACACAAAGGAACGTGGCATGAAAGGCCGGCAACGAATTCGTCTCGGTAACCTTCGGCAGAATCCCGGTAAAAGTCGCAAGCACCGCCCCGGCGATAGTCACGCCGAGACTCATCGACAACATCTGCACGAGCGAAAACAAACTATTGCCGCTGCTGGCGCCACCGGTTCCGAGGTCTTTCAGCGTGAGCGTGTTCATCGCGGTGAACTGGATGGAGTTGACGCCGCCGAAGAACGCCAGTTGCACAAGCCGCAGCCAAAGCGGCTGACCGGCGCTGGTGAGTGAGAAACTGGCCATCGTGAGCCCGACCAGCACCGTGTTGACCATCAGTACCTGGCGATACCCGCGCTTCATGATCAGGCTCGTCACAATCCGCTTCGACGCCATTCCCGCGGCGGCCACGGGCAGCATCATGAGACCGGCTTCAAAAGGCGAATAACCGAGGCTGATCTGCAACAGCAGCGGCAGCAGATACGGCATCGCGCCACTGCCTATGCGCGCGAACAGGTTGCCGAGCAAGCCGACGCTGAACGTATGAATCTTGAAGAGATCGAGCGAGAAGATCGGCTGCGCAACGCGCACGGCGTGCAGCCCGTAAGCGACAAAACACGCCATGCTCAGCACGAGCAACACGAGCACGATGGCGTGCTGAAGGCCGAGATCGGCGAGGCCATCGAGTGAGATGGTCAGCGCGACCATGCCGACCGCGAGCAGCAGATAACCGGCAAGATCGAAGGGCGCGGTGGACGGGTTGCGGCTATCGGTCATGAAGAGCCGCGTGGCAATACAACCGATCACGCCCACCGGCACGTTGATCAGGAAGATCCAGTGCCACGATGCAATCTGCACGATCCAGCCGCCGAGCGTCGGCCCGATAAGCGGCCCGATCAATCCCGGAATTGCAACAAATGACATGGCGCTGAGGTAACGTTCGGCTGGCACCACGCGCAGCAACGCGAGGCGTCCGACAGGCAGCAGCATTGCACCTCCCACCCCTTGCACCACGCGATAAACAACGAGCTGCATGAGTGAATGGGCATTCGCGCAAAGCAATGAGCCGATGGTGAAGATCAGGATCGCGCTGAAAAAGACGTGACGTGTGCCGAGTTTGTCGGCCAGCCACCCGGAAAACGGAATGACGGTGGCCATGGTCAACGAATACGCAATGACCACGCCTTGCATGCGAAGGGGCGCTTCACCGAGGCTTTTCGCCATGGCCGGCAGGGCTGTATTGACGATGGTCGAGTCGAGGGTCTGCATGAAGAACCCCGTGGCGACCAGCCACAACATGATGGTGAGCGATTGAGGCGAGGGTGTGGGGGCAACGGTCGAGCGGATTGTGTCGGGCATGAAAGGAGCCGGCGGAGGGAGTGCCGTGATTTTACGTGGATGTGAGTCATGATTGCGCGCGGATGTGTGCAGCAATCGGCGGGCCGCTTGAAACGTTCCTGAAACTGATTGGAGCGCCGGCGGTCCATAGCAATCGAGAGTGAACCCGTGGCGGTGTACAAGGAGCATGGCGATGAAAGTTGTCGAAGAACTCTGGCGTCTGGCGCAGGGCGATCCAGAAGCGCTTGAACATCTCACGGTCAGCGGCGACGAAAGGATACTGCCGTCGGTGTATCGGGTCAGTGCGTTGGCGGCGGCGAGCGTGGGCGCGTCGGCGTTAGCGGCGGCGGAGTGCTACAGGCATCGCACGGGGCGGCCGCAGGACGTGCACATCTACACCCGCCGCGCCGCGATCGCGTTCCGCAGCGAGCGCTATTTGCGCATCGGCGCGGACAACCCGCCGGAGCTGCGCGATCCGCTGATGGGTTTCTACGAGACGCGTGACGGCCGCTGGATCCAGCTTCATACGAACTTCAAGCATCATCGGGATGGAGTGATCAAGCTGCTGGGATGCACCAACGATCACGCCGGGGTCACGCAGGCCATCCGCAATTGGGACGGCGCAAGTCTCGACGATGCGCTCGCCGATGCCGGCCTGTGCGCCGCGCTGATCCGCACGCCGGAAGAATGGGCGCGCCTGCCGCAGGCTCAGGCGATTGGCGAAATACCGCTGCTGGAGATCGTCAAGCTCGACGATGCGTCGCCGGAAACAATAGGCCAGGGTGAACCGCAACGGCCCTTGTCCGACGTCCGCGTGCTGGATCTGAGCCGCATCATCGCGGGTCCGGTTGCAGGGCGAACGCTCGCCGAACATGGCGCCGATGTCCTGCTCATCAACGGTCCGCATCTGCCGAACATTCCGCCGCTGGTGATCGACAACGGTCGCGGCAAACGCTCGGCGACGCTCGATCTTCGCGATGAAAGCGGCCGCGAATCGCTGCGTGCATTATTGAAAGATGCCGATATCTTCCTGCAAGGCTATCGCCCGGGCGCGCTTGCCGCGCACGGATTTGGACCCGAAGAAGCCGCGCGACTGCGACCGGGCATCGTGTACGTGACGATATCGGCGTATGGGCACAAAGGGCCCTGGTCGCAACGGCGCGGTTTCGACAGCCTCGTGCAATCGGCGAGCGGGATCGCCTGGACGGAAGCGCAAGCGGCTGGTCAGACGCAACCTCGCCACTTGCCCTGCCAGGCACTGGATCACGCCACCGGTTATCTCGCAGCATTCGGGGCGATGATCGCGTTGCAACGACGCGCCACCGAAGGCGGAAGCTGGCATGTGCGCGTGGCGCTGGCGCGCACCGGACGCTGGCTGCAATCGATGGGTCTGGTCGACGATGGCCAGAACGTGCCCGATCCCCAACTCGACGATGTCCGCGACATGCTGCAAACCATCGCCTCGCCGTTTGGCACGCTGACGTGTACGCAGCCGCCTGAGCGCATGTCGCTGACGCCACCGTACTGGGGTTCGCCGCCGGTGCCTATTGGCACCCATCAGCCGGCTTGGTGGTAACTACTTGCGCAGTTCCGCGACGAAGTCGTAGTAATCGTTGCGGCAGTAGGTATCGGTGAGTTCGATCGGGCGCTGGTCGGCCGTATAACCCACGCGCGTGATCAGCAGCAGCGCGTCGTGCGGCGCGATGCCCATTTGCGCGGCGATTTCATCGGTCGCATTCACCGCGCGGAAATGCTGCAGGGCGCGCACGATCGACAGGTTGCGCTGCTCCAGAAAGCTGTAAAGCGAATCGCCAACGGCGAGCGGGTCGGGAATCAGCGCCGCCGGAAAGGTGGAGTTCTCAACGGCCATCACAATGCCGTCGGCCGTGCGCAAGCGGCGCAAGCGTGTCACGGCCGCCGCTGGCGATAACCCGAGCTGGATCACTTCATCGCGATTCGCGGGCTCGATCACGCGTGAGAGCCACTTCGAACCGGGGGTAAAACCGCGTCGACGCAGCATTTCGCTGAAGCTCGACAGCCGCGACAGCGGGTCTTCATAGCGCGGCGTGATGAACGAACCGGCGCCTTGGGTGCGCCGGATCAGCCCTTGTTCGACGAGCAACGCGATCGCTTTACGCGATGTAATCCGCGATACCCCGAGCGCCTCCGACAACACGCGCTCCGAGGGCAGCGCTTCGCCCGCGTTCCAGCGGTTGTCGTGGATCGCGTTGCCGAGCTTGCGGGCGAGCTGGAGATAAAGCGGGGTGTCACTGTCCGGGTCCGGGCGCAAGTCGCGCCAGCGGTCCTCCGATGTCGTGTTCATAGAGCGCTGGAAGTGGGGACCAAGGGCAGATTCTAAGACAAGCAGCGGGGTGACGGGGACTGAATGAGAAGCGGCACCCGTGGACAGAGGGAGATAAGCCCTTCGTTTATCCCCAGACAATCGCTTCGTTCAAGCCCATTTCGGCGAGGTCGGCGGCGCGCAGGGCGGCGTCGATATCGCAGAAAAATTCGTCCAGTTGTGGCGGTTCGACCGATGTGCCGGCGAGCATCGCATGCACTTGCCCGCGATGATGAATCTGGTGCTCGAACAGGTGTGCCAGCAGCCGCGTGCGTGTTTCCTGCTGTTTTGCGCGCGGGCGGAGGAGGGTCACGTGGCGCTCGAGGGTGTTGTCGGTGAGTTGAGCGCAGTAGTCGATAAGCCGCCGGTCTGCCAGCCGTTGCTCGCGCTGCAGGTCGGCGCAGGTATCGAAGGGTTCTTCCGGATCGAAGAAGGACATGATTTGTGGATGGGGCAGCTCTTGGCGCTGCTCGCGTTCGAGCGCATCGATGTAAAACCAGTCGACGGTCAGGTTGTGGTTGAGCGTTGCCTTGATCGACGGGAAGAAGCTCGTTCGATGCGCGACGAAATCCGCCTGGGTCAGCGAAGCGCACGCCTTCAATAGCCGATGGTTCGACCACGCGTTGTTATAGGCCATGCTGAGGAAGTGACGGGAGAGGAAGTCGGACATGGTGTTTTCGCTCGCGCCGGTGGACGGGTTTGGGGTTCTGGGACTAGCGGTTGGAGTCTATGCCGGGGTGCCAGGTTCCTGCGGTAGCGGTCGGGTTCATTGCCGGGTTGCTGCTTTTAAGGTTGGTGGTCTGCGTGAGTGAACTCATTTCTTTATCACTATTAGCCACTGCGCGTGGCGGCGCGTCATTTCTTTGTCCAAAGCGACAAAGAAACGAAGCAAAGAAAGCGCTTTCAAAACGAGGGCTCGTAAGTTGACCCAGCGTGCAGCCTCCACGTTTTTGGCACCCCAAAAGCACGGTGCTCGCCAGAGCGACGGATGTTTGAACCCCTCCTTCTCGCGAATTCTTACACGCACACGCTTCGCCCCGTACGCTCTCGGGCAAGCACGAGCGCCAAGGAAACCCGCACGGCATCGCGCGTATTTACCGCTTCAGGTCTTCATGGGTTAGCTGCTTGGTCGGGATGATCGACCCGGTTATTTTTGCTGGTGGGGCCTCATCTATCCGAGCACCTCGTTTCGAGGTGGGTTGGCGACGTGGTTCGGCATGCGTACAAATTCGGAGGATGGTTTTTCGCGGATAGCGCGGAGTGTCCCTTGGGCAGGTTCAGTCACTGGTGGCGAAGCGTGTGGGTATCCGTGTTCGGAGAAGGAGGGTTTCACACATCCGTGGCTCTTGCGAGCACCGTGCTTTTGGGGTGCCAAAAACGTAGAAAGTGCACGCTAGGTCAACTTACGAGCCCGCGTTTTGAAAGCGTTTTCTTTGCTTCGTTTCTTTGTCGCTTTGGACAAAGAAATGACGCGCCGCCACGCGCAGTGGCTAATAGTGATAAAGAGAATAGCTCACTCACGCAGACCACTAACCCGGAAAGCAGCAACCCGGCACTGACTCAGACCGCTACCGCAGGAACCTGGCACCCCGGCATTGACTCCGACCGCTACCGCAGAACCCTGGAAACCCGACCCACAACCGCCTAAGCCGTCGCCGCCCCACCCACCCCGCGCCCTGTGCGCATATACATCGCGACGGTTAACGCGACCCCCGCCGCCGACGCCACCGCGGCAAACAGATACACCGAGCTGAACCCAAACTCCCCCGCGACATACCCGGCCAGCGGCCCCGTCACGCCCAGCGACAGATCCAAAAACACCGAATACGCCGACAATGCCGCGCCGCGACTGGCTGGCGGCACAAGCCCGACCGCTTCCACGCCAAGCGCCGGAAAGATCAACGCGAAGCCAAACCCGGTCAGCGCAGCGCCGGCAAGCGCAAAGGCCGGATCAGCGGCAAGCCAGAGCATCAGCAACCCGACGCACTCAAACGCAAACGACACGATAGCCACGCGAAAGCCGCCAAAGACCTTGATCGTGTTGGCAAACAAGAGCCGCGAGCCGACAAACATCGTGCCGAACACGGTCAGCGAAAGCGCTGCATCGGGCCAGTTGTGCGCAGCATAAAACAGCGTGATGAACGTGGCGATCGAACCAAATCCCGCCGACCCTAACGCGAGGCCCATGCCGTGCGGCAGCACGCGAAAGAACACGCTGCGATACGACATGCGCTCGCCATGCACGATCGGTACAGCCGCCATGCGCGTGGCAAGCCAATACCCCAGGCCGCCGAGCGCAATCACGAGCACGCCCAGCGACGCAAATCCGAGCGAGCGTTCCATCGCCACGCCAAGCGGAGCGCCGATAGCGAGCGCGCCATACGTGGCAATGCCGTTCCACGAAATCACGCGTCCGCTGCTGCCGGTTCCAACCCGTCCAATACCCCACGTGATCGCACCGGTGCCGACCCAGCTTTCGCCGAAGCCAAGCACAAGACGGCCGACGATCAAGAGCCCCAGGCTCACCGAATGCCACTGCGACGCAAGCGCAGCGCTCAACAGCAGCACGCCGCTGATCGCACAGGCGGTCAGCCCGTACAACACCGTCTGTTTCGGTCCGATAGTGTCCGCCGTGCGCCCGGCGAGCGGCCGCGAGGCGAGCGTTGCGAAGTACTGGACGCTGATCGCCACGCCTGCCATCACCGATCCGTAGGCGAGATCCGTATGCACGAACCCCGGCAGCACCGCGAGCGGGACACCGATGGTCAGGTAACAAATGAACGTGAACGTGACGACCGAGACGATCCGCCCGGTAATGGCGAGATCGGCGCGTCGGGACAACGGGGCTTCGGTGGACATTGGGGTAAGTGCGGGGTTGATATCACTGAAGAAGCGTGATTCTCCCATAGGTTGAGCGCACATGTAGCACGCCGGACGCGTTTTCAGGACCCGCTGAATAGCGCAAAGGCTTGTTGGGAAAGGGCTTTCGGAAGGTTTGCGCAATTTTGAGATGTGCATGAAGAATATGCATCTCGACAACAGCCATCTGGCATAAAGCAGGCGAGCGGGAAACTCTTACCGGTTTTCTTCGGCCGCGGGCTGCCCGGTCAACTCCAGGGAGACATCGGCCATCAGCGCCTGCAACCAGGCCAGGTCGGTGGGCCTGCTAACCTCGGGCAAAGACATCAGGTAACTTTCGATCGGCGGAAACTCGATCGGCGATTCCATGACCACGAGCGGCAACAGCGCGGCGTAATGCAGCGCGAAGCGCCGCGTGGCGGTGAAGATCAGGTCGGATTGCAGCAGCACTTGCGGCACGAGACCGAAGTACGGAATGGTCGTGACAATGCGTCGCCGGATACCCGCACCCGCCAAGCCTATATCGATGGGATGACGCTTCGCGCCGCTGTAGGTGGTGGGCGCGAGATGCGCCGCGTGCGCATAGCGTGCCGTTGTCAGCGGTTCGCGTGCGAGCGGATGGCCTCGGCGCATGAGGCACACGAAGCTGTCGGTGAAGAGATCGCGGCGCACAAAACGTGGCTCGGGATTCTCCCAGTTGCCGATAACCAGATCGAGATCACCTTCATCGAGCGCGCGTTCGTGATCGAGCGTCGGCGTCAGCGACTCAATCTCCAGCCGTGCGTTCGGCGCCGCTACGCGGAACGCGCGAATCAGCGTCGGCATGAAGAAGTCGTTCAGGTAATCAGGCGCGGCGACCCGGAACGTGCGCCGTGACGTGGCGGGATCGAAGGCGCCATGCGGTGTGGCGACGAACTCGACCTCGCGCAGCGTGCGCTGCACGGCCGGCAGCAGCGACGCGCCGTACTCCGTCGGCACCATGCCCTGCTTGCCGCGCACGAGAATGGGATCGTGCAGCAGTTCGCGCAGCCGCCGCAGCGCCGTGCTGATGGCGGGTTGCGTTTGCCCCAGTTGCAGCGCGGCCTGGGTGACGCTGCGCTCGGTCAGCAGCGTTTGCAGCACGCGGATCAGCCAGATGTCGAGGGAATCGGCGGCGGAGCTGGCGTAATCGGCGGGATCGATTGGATCGGTCATGGAGCGCGGTCTTCGGGCGGACCCTTGGGGCTGGATGATGCGCAGCGTGATGCACATCAATTCGTCACGGGACGATCGGGCGTTGCGCACGTCCGATCGAAAATGCACTACTGCGCTACGTTAAGCCCGGCCGAACCCGCACGCCATAGCGTGAATGCTATGCATGGCATAGGGCAGGGGCTCGCCTGTTAGCCGGCGCGGCCCGACCCTGCCGAACCTCGCTATGCGCCGCTTCACACGGCCGGCGCGGTCCGCGGCAAATTGCTGATCCGCTGCACTTCTGCGCCCTCAAGCCAGTTCGGCGAACGGGCGACGTAGAGCACCATCGGAAGGGTGTCTTCGCCCCAGAACAATTGCTGGTTCACCACGAACGTCGGCACGCCGAACACGCCGAGTTCCACCGCGCGCTCGACATTGGCCTTCAACTTCGCCTCGACCTCCTCCAGCTCGATCATCTTTGCGCCGTCGGGCAGGCCCACGTGGCGACACAGGTCATCGAATCCTTGCTCGGTCGACGGATCGCGGCCTTCCTTCCAGATGAAGCGGAAAATCTCGCGGATGCAGCCAATTTCCCCGCCCGCCGCCACAGCGAGGCGCAGCGCCTTGCTGGAATTGAACGGATGCGACGGCGGCATCTTGAACGGAATACCGAGCTGTTCGGCGCGAAAGAGCGCGTATCGATAGATAAACACACGCTTTGGCGGAATGTTGCCCGGCATCGGCTGGCCCCAGTGCTTGAGGAGCTTTAGATAGTCGATAGGCAGGATCTCGAACGGCATGTTCGGCCACTTTTCGTGCTGTTCGAGCAGCAGGTACGAAAAGGGAGAGTTGAAATCGAAAAAAAAGTACGGCTGGCGCGGATCGATGGAAGGCGAGGCGCTCATATGAATCTCCCTGGTGCGTTGCTCGTCGCGGCAGCCGTCGAACCGGCTACCGTTGCTGCTTCTTTCGATATTACGTGGTGTGCTGAACGCTGTCTGCCTGAGCATCGAGTGCGGCGGCCTGGGCGATGGTCAGCCGCTGCCGCACAAAGCCAATATGCTCGCGCAGCACGTAGAACTGGTCGGCGTAGGCGAGCGGCATCTTCATCTGGTTCACCGCATTTTCGATGCCATCCACCCGCTCGATCAGCGCCTCGCGCTGGGCCGGTTCGGGGTCGCTCATGGCCTCGCGTTCAATGCCGATCAGCGCGCCGTAGATCTTGTAGATCCGCGATTTCACCCGCCACCGGTACAGCCCCGGCACGAGCCGCAAACCCGGAATCAGCACCACGATGATCGGCACCAGCAACACGATCACGCGATCGGCAAGACTCGCGATCCAGAACGGCAGCGTCCGGTACAGGAAGCTTTTACCCGACTTGTAGTAACGCTCGGCGTCGTCGCTGATATGGAACTCGTGCTGCAGCGGCGCGGGGAATTCGTTGGCCGTCTGCAGGAGGTTCGCGCGCCCGTGCACCTCCTTCGCGGCTTCGATCAACAGGTCGGACAGCGCCGGATGCAGGCCGTCGCGGGCGATCAGCTCGGCTGTGGGCGCAATCAGGTGGATGGGGTGCGGCGGCACGTTCTTCGCCAGATCGAGGGCGCCCATCGGCAAGAGGATCACCTTCAGGTACGGAAAGCGCCGCGCGTAGGCGTCGGCCTGGGTGAAATCGAAGAAATGGATGCCGGGCGTGCGAAACAGCTTGCCCATGGTCGGCGGCTGCGCGGAATCGCCGGTGAGAAACGCGGCGTCGATACTCCCGTCCATCAGCGCGCTGGCCGCGGCGTCGCCGCTCAGCGGCAGCAATTCCGTGTCACCGCCCGGCTCGATGCCATTCGCCTTCAGCACCGCCAGCGCGAGCGCGCGCGTGCCGCTGCCTTCGGTACTGATGGCGAGCCGCTTACCCTTCAGTTCTGAAAGCCGTGTCAGCAGCGGACCACGATAAAACACCGCCAGTGGCACATACGCAACGCTGCCGAGCGAGACCAGGTTTTCGTGCTTGTCCTGCGCGCCCGGCGCCGACATGCCGCCCTGCACGAAACCGACATCGACGTTCACCTTCGGATCTTCGAGCTTTTGCAGGTTATCGAGCGAACCCTGCGACTCCAGCACGTTCAACGTGACGCCGTTGCGCCCAAGGATCTTCTTGTACTGCTGCGCGTCGTTCCAGAACGAACTGCCCTTGGTTCCCGCCGACATCGTCAGCGTACTCGGCGGCGCGGGCTGGATCAGCCGCACGGCGAGATAGATCGCGGCGGCGCTGATCAGCAGGATGGGTCCGAACGATATCGCGAGGTCGCGCCACGAGATCGCGACGAAACGCGCCATGGTCGGAGCGATGCGCCGGGTGCGGAGTTTCTTCGGGGGTTCCTGAGCGGGAGGTTCTTGGCCGGGAGTTTGGGTCATTGTCGGGTTCGATGGAGCGGGCACCTGCGTTGACGCAAAACCGTAAAAGCAGCGGATTTATAAACGGCTATGAGTGTGTATAAACGAGAAGCGGGAAAGGGAAAACCCTCGTATCCACTCATTCACTATACAAAGCAGCGATGGCTAAATATCTCCTATTCGATGGGTTAAGCCTTTTATTCAGTCGCAGCAGTGAAATATGCCTGTGCTAATACATTCAAACGTCTGCTGTTACATTCAGTGCGCGCGCCCTGTTGCAATTTTCGCCGATGGTACAGGATCGCCCGTGCCGTTGGATCACGGGCAGGCCCTAAGGCGGCATGACAATATGGATAAGTACGCTCGAGTGTGCACTTCATCGTGTTAAATGCTTTGCGCTTCTCGCAAGGCTGGATTAAATTGACGTTCGCCGCCGTATAACCAGCATCCGCGCCGCCAAACCGGCATTCGGAGCGTTGCTCCGAGCAGAACCGGCCGCGTCGTACGATGTGCAGCAGCTTTTGTCTTTGCGTTGTTCTTGTTTTTGTCCTCGTGCCAGCGGTAATGTTGACACTCGCATAAGAACAGCCGGACATTTGTTTTTCGCCAGTCTCTCGCAACACCGTGTCGCCAGCATCGCCGGTCTGTTTGTATCGCATGTGCGTCGATTGTTTGCTCGTCGGTGGTACACAGACCGCAAGATGTCGTAGCCGAGCCGCTGGGTTGATGCGGTCCAAAAGAAGCACTAGAGCAACACTTTGCGAAGTTAAAGCGAAACAAAAGGAGAAGTCATGAAAGTAGTCGATATGTTGAAGGCGCTGAGCGTCGTGGTGTGCGTCGCAGTGGCGTCGAGCGCCTATGCTCAATCAAGTGATGCCACAGCCGCGACGGACGCAGCGACGTCGGCCAAGACCACCAAGAAGGTCAACCGCAAGCTCGGCCTCGATGTGCGTCGTGCATTGAGCAAGGCACAGGGCATCGACGTGTCGAACATCTTCGTACGCGCGCGTGGCGGTGCAGTTGTGCTGACGGGCACGGTGCCGGACGGCGCTCAGATTCCGAAGGCCGAGGAAGTGGCGAAGGGCGTGAGCGGCGTGGTCTCCGTGTCGAACAAGCTGACGCTGGCTCAGCCGAACGGTGGTGGAGGCTGATATTTCCCTGAGCCCTGGACTGCGGCGCGTCGTTGCAGTGTTTTTGCAGCGTGCGACGTGGTTTTGTCCAGTGGTTTAAATAACGGGTTCCGGTGCTTCGCACCGGAACCCGTTATGCCTTATGGGCTCGAGCTTCCTGGTTGAGAGCAGGAGCGGGTTGCCTGTTTGCATCGGATCGAAAGAAGTACGCCGGATAAAAACAACGTACTGGAGAGCGACGATGAAACGATTTCCGGGAGCCGCGGCGCTTGCCCTGGCAATGGCGGCGTTCGGCCTGGCGGCCTGTCACGGCGACGATGACGGGAACAACAACAACGGTAATGGTTCTCAGAACAATGCGCTCCCGAACTTCATCTCGGGCGGCGTTCGCACGCAAACCTACGACGGCACGACCGACGACCTGCTGACCGCGGGGCTGGGCAAGGACGGACTCGCATCGGCAACGCCACCGGCCATTTCCAACTCAGCCGCACCAAGCGCCGCTGATTTACGCCGTCTCGCGATCTACTCGAACTACCGCGCGCTCGTCGATATGTCCGCCAATGGCGGCTACGGGCGCTTCTGGGGGCCGAATGTCGACCTGAACGGCAACGACACCCTCGGCGAGGGGATGATCGCCGGCAAGGAATATCTGGCATTCGCCGACGACGGCAGCGGCACGCTTAACGTAAGTCTGCTCGTGCAGATCCCGGCGAGTTTCAATCCCGACCAGCCGTGCATCGTCACGGCCACTTCGTCCGGGTCGCGCGGCGTGTACGGGGCGATATCGGCGGCGGGGGAATGGGGCTTGAAACGCGGCTGCGCAGTCGCTTACACCGATAAAGGCACGGGCAACGGCGCGCACGAACTGGCGACGAACACGATTACGCTTATCGACGGTACGGTCCTCAACGCCGTTGCTGCCGGCAAGACCAGCGTGTTCACGGCGAACCTCGGGAGCTCGAATCTTGCCGCGTTCAACGCGCAATTCCCGAATCGCTACGCGTTCAAGCACGCCCACTCGCAGCAGAATCCGGAGAAAAACTGGGGTGCGAATACGCTGCAGGCGATCCAGTTCGCGTATTGGGCGCTCAACGACAGCTACGGAACACTCAACGGCAGCACGCGCCAGATCCGCTATAAGCGTGGCGATGTGACGACCATCGCGGCCTCGGTGAGCAATGGCGGCGGCGCGTCGCTCGCGGCCGCCGAGCAGGACACGCAGGGATGGATCACGGCGGTGGTCGTGGGCGAGCCGCAGATCAACCTGAACGTGCCTTCGCAGGTGTCGGTGAGGCAGGGCGGCCTGGCGGTGGCGTCGTTCGGCCGGCCGCTCGCCGATTACATGACGCTCGCCAACTTGCTGCAGCCTTGCGCAGCGCTGGCGCCGGCCGCGGTGGGCGCGCCGTATCTGTCGACGTTGCCTTTGGCCACGACCGCGTCGATCCGGGCGGCGCGCTGCGCGTCGCTGGCGGTGAACGGCGTAGTTTCCGGGGGCGACGTCGCGAGCCAGGCCACCAATGCCCTTGCCCTGCTGCATCAGGCCGGTTATCAGACGGACTCCGACTTCCTGCAGGCGCCGATGTGGGATTCGCAGGCCGTACCCGCGGTCGCCGTGACGTATGCCAATGCGTACACGCAGTCGAGCGTCGCCGATAACCTCTGCAACTTCAGTTTTGGCACGACCAATGCCGTGACAGGTGCAGCCGGAGTCAGCCCGGCGGTTTCTCCGATGCTGACCGTGTTCGGCAATGGCAATGGCGTGCCGCCGACCAATGGCATCAACCTTGTCTATAACGCGGGGAATTCGGGCGCGGCGGACCATCGCTTCGCTACCGCCGACGCCAGTTTCTTCGGCGCGTTTTGTCTGCGTGGTTTGTGGACCAACGGCGACGCGCGGATGACCGCGAGCGTCAATGCGATCCGGGTGAATGCCAATCTGCACGGGAAGCCGGCGATTATCGTGCAGGGGCGTTCGGACACGCTCGTGCCGATCAACCACGCGTCGCGCCCGTACGCCGCGATGAACAAGCTGGCCGAGGGCAATGCAAGCAATCTGTCGTTTTACGAGGTGACGAACGGCCAGCATTTCGATGCGTTCCTGAGCGTCGCGGGCTTCGATAACCGCTTCGTGCCGCTGCAGTACTACAACCTTCAGGCACTGAACCTGATGTGGGCGCATTTGAAGAGCGGGGCGCCTTTGCCGCCGTCGCAGGTCGTGCACACGGTGCCGCGGGGCGGTACGGCGGGGGCGGCGCCGGCTTTATCGGTGAACAACTTGCCGGCGATTTCCGCGTCGCCCGGGGCGAACGCGATCACGTTCGGCGGTGGCGGGGTGAATGTGCCGAATTGAGGGAAGTCTTGATCTTGCCGGTCAAAGGCTGGCCGGCGAGGGTATCGGACGGGTGCGATGTTCTATTGGTCGAGGCACGGTCGCTGAATCGGCGGCCGTTGGGGCGCCGCCCGGTGCGATATTCGATTGATTGTTTGGCAGCGGCCGGTGCGCCATTCGCTACAGCATGAATGCACCGGCTGGAAGCGCTTAAGGCGTGGTCGCCGACGCGGCCGCCGGCGCGGAAGCCGGCGTAGCCGCTGTCACCGACGTGGCGCTGGCGGCTGAAACAGCACTCGCCGCTCGTGCGGCATTAGCGGCACCGGTGCTCAACTCTGCGCGAGCGGCCGAACTCGCGGCCGGCGTCTGCACGACGATAGGTATTGGCGTGAGGTCCGGCGAGTTCAGAATCAGCGACGGCGCGAGCGCCTGGCTGCTGACGCTCTCGCCGGGAATGGGCGAACTGCGCGGCACGGTTTTCAGATAATGGTCGACCAGGCTAAAAAAGCGCTCGTAGAACTTGCCTGCCGGGACGGTTTCGCTGGAAATCTTCACCATCGAATCGCTGTTCGAGCGGATCGGCAGCGAGAGCGAGCCGAGCACGCTCAATCCCACGCTCGCCGACGTGTCGCTTTTCTTCAGCGTATAGCCGTCCTGCACGGCGTTCACGTACGCGATGCTCGTGTTGGTGGCGTTCTCGCCCGCCGTGCAGACCACATGAAACGACACCACCACGTGCGTATCGGCCGACGGCTGGAAGTTCTTCGTGGCGTCGATGGTATCGGGCTGCGTCATCGTCGTCATGTAACCCTGGCTCAGCAACGCCCGGCGTGAAGCTTCGCAGGTTTCCTGGCTGGTGGCGTCGTAGTTGCGGGCGAACGGACTGGCCCCCGTCGAGAACATTTCCGCCTGGTAGCTGGGCGTGGGCGCTGCTTTGCCGCCACACGCGGCGAGGATCAGCAGGGGCAGGGCGAGCGAAAGACGGGAAATCGGGCGGGCAAACAGGGTGTGCATGACAGTCGGCAGGATGAAACGAAGGACATCGGCGAGCTAGATTGTAGTGTGCCGGGCGAGTGAACGTAAAAAGCAGGAAATTACCGGGATATTGCATGCCGGTATCACGCTCACGAGAGCGCTTGTCCAAATGTCCCGAAGCGCGTCAGAACGCCGATAGGTCCCGCCTTGCTCTAATTGTCTGAGGTATTTGATGTTCAAGCACTCTTGGTGCGAGCACGTGCTTGGATCGGGCGAGCAACCTTGATTCTTTGAGTTCTCTGACTTCGAACCTTTCCGGGAAGGAGGTTCGTTAGACTCGTTCGCTTTGTCGCCGGGTTTGCAGTCGATCTATTTGCAGTTGATTTCCCGCGTGAAACATAAAGCGCCAGCCAATTCCGCAGCGGTGATAGAAGCGACGCCGGGCTGTTGAACCGATCATCGGTCAGGTGAAGCAAAGTCCCGGCAAGCTCGAGGAGCAAACGCGGTGACGTGCGGCAAACGGTGTTGTACCCGCGTGGTTCTAAACGCTTGGGCTATCGGTCAGGATCGCGCCGGCTGCTGCGTGCGATTGTTCGCCTGACGCTGCTAGCGGCATTTTTTTTCTGCATGGCTGTGTGGATGGTGCGTGCCTCGATGCGAGCCGCTCTCTTTGTTGCTGCGTTCTAATCCTTGGAGCATGCCCCCTCGTTGTTCCCTGCAGCAACGACAGCTTCGTCTTGGTTCGCGTGCTGAATTTTGCGGCGCCGACTTACCTGTCGTCGCCCGGCGTCCTGGCTCGGGCCACGCATAAAGCGCACACAAAGACGCCGATGAGCACACCGACAAAAAAGCATGCGGCGTGCGTGAAAAAGCTGAACATCTAGTACTCTCCTTATCGGTTGAATATCGGAAAATGGTGGTAGCGCAGACCAACACAAGTGCATTCGATCAGACACAGCTTATTGCCTGGTTCCCTGACCTACTCCGATACTCCGGCGCGCCACGGCGACATAGCTTACCTCACAAGCCTTCCCGGACAGGCTTCGAGTTGAATCCGCTGCCGTCTTTTCCTTGCAGTCGCCGCTTAGGCGTCGCGAGAAGTCGCCCAACGTCATGACAACGCTGCGCTCTCGCGCGGATTCGTGTTCGTATTCCTCTTCCTTTTCGTCCTCAGAACGAACGCTGAGAGCGGCTGGTCTGGGCTAGACAAGATTCTACGTTTGGCTTGGCCTGCGTCGCGCCTTGTCTCGTCTGCCAAATGGTGCGCCGTCTCCGGGAACGAAATTCACGCGAGATCGGATGCAGTCAGCTTCCAGAGTGGGTTGCGATGAACAAACTGGACGCCGCCGCGCCCGTCAATATACGGAGGAATTTCAGAGCATGGCTCTTGTTGGAGCCACATGTGCCCGCTCGTCGCCTTTGACGAATCGATACACAGCCAGCAGGAGAATGGGCATCCGGCATCATCGTCATGGCTAACTATATTTTTAGTTAGGGTAACGATGGAAGAGTGTTTTGGGAACCGAGGCAAAGGATTGCTGCACCGCGCACGTTCTGGTGACAACTGTCGCGGCGTCGAGTTCAGGCGCCAGTTAAAGCCATCGCAGCGTTGCGCTGCGTGCCGGGAGTTGTGCCCAAGACATTCGCGCAACGGGTGCATTGGTGCACGCACGACGGACACACTGCACTACGTGATCCAAAAAGCACATCGGTCGTCCTGATCGATGCGCATATACCTGGAACGGGCGTAACGGTGAGACCCAAACCTCTGGCGCGGTAACGCCCGAAGTCAGAATCCGTGGCCTGAGATACCCCTGCTGCAGCGTCGCAAAATACTTAGCGGCGGGGCAGTCAATCAGTGCACGTGCCACGTGCCTCGCAGCAACGTGCACCGGGGTGACTATCTCCCGTCGACGAGCACCAGCGAAATAACGCAATCGCGATGCGGGTCGACTGGCCGCAGGGTAACAACTTAACGTGGTCCGGGAGGACACGGCGGTAGTCGTCGCCGTGTCCCCTCGTTCGCGCAAAGCGCTACCTGCTTCAGTGACCGCCGCCACCACCGCCGTTGCCGCCACCGCCACCGCCACCGCCGTTGCCACCGCCGTTTCCGCCACCGTGACCGCTGCCGTAACCGCCGCCGTTTCCACCGCCGTTTCCGCCGCCTTTGCCGCCGCCGTTTCCGCCGCCGTTTCCGCCGCCGTTTCCGCCGCCGTTGCCACCGCCTTTGCCGCCGCCGTTTCCGCCACCGTTTCCGCCACCGTTTCCGCCACCGTTTCCGCCACCGTTTCCGCCACCGTTTCCGCCACCGTTACCGCCGCCGTTACCGCCGCCGTTGCCACCGCCGTTGCCGCCGCCGTTGCCGCCGCCGTGACCGCCGCCGTGACCACTGCCCCCGCCGTTGCCGTTGCCACCGCCGTGACCATCGCCATGTCCGACGCCGTGGCCATCGCCATGACCATCGCCGTGGCCATCGCCATGACCATCACCATGACCATCGCCCTTGCCAACGCCGTGACCGTCGCCGTGGCCATCGCCATGACCATCACCGTGGCCATCGCCATGACCGTCGCCATGACCGTCGCCGTGGCCAACGCCATGACCGTCGCCGTGGCCTTCGCCATGACCGTCGCCGTGGCCTTCGCCATGACCGTCGCCATGACCATCACCGTGGCCATCGCCATGACCATCACCGTGGCCATCGCCATGACCATCACCGTGGCCATCGCCATGACCGTCGCCCTTGCCAACGCCGTGACCGTCGCCGTGGCCTTCGCCATGACCGTCGCCGTGGCCATCGCCGTGGCCATCGCCGTGACCGTCGCCATGACCGTCGCCATGACCATCACCGTGGCCATCGCCCTTGCCAACGCCGTGACCATCACCGTGACCATCACCGTGACCATCACCATGACCATCACCATGACCATCACCGTGGCTATCGCCGTGACCGTCGCCCTTGCCAACGCCATGACCGTCGCCATGACCATCACCGTGGCCATCGCCATGACCGTCGCCATGACCGTCGCCGTGACCGTCGCCCTTGCCAACGCCATGACCGTCGCCATGACCATCACCGTGGCCATCGCCATGACCGTCGCCATGACCGTCGCCGTGGCCATCGCCATGACCGTCGCCGTGGCCATCGCCATGACCATCACCGTGGCCATCGCCGTGACCGTCGCCATGACCGTCGCCATGACCATCACCGTGGCCATCGCCATGACCATCACCGTGGCCATCGCCATGACCATCGCCATGACCATCGCCGTGGCCATCGCCATGACCGTCGCCGTGGCCATCGCCGTGACCGTCGCCGTGGCCATCGCCATGACCATCGCCGTGGCCATCGCCATGACCGTCGCCATGACCATCACCGTGGCCATCGCCATGACCGTCGCCATGACCATCGCCGTGGCCATCGCCGTGGCCATGACCATGACCATGCCCGTGGCCCGAGCCGCTTCCTGTATCACCGCCCGTATCACCACCCGTGCTGCCGCCCGTGTTGCCGCCTGTGTTACCGCCTGTGTTACCGCCTGTGCTGCCGCCTGTGTTACCGCCTGTGCTGCCACCGGTGCTACCGCCCGTACTACCGCCCGTACTACCGCCCGTACTACCGCCCGACCCTACACTGCCACCATTTGAGTTGCCGACTCCACCGCCGGTGCCCCCGCTTCCTCCACTTGAGTTGCTGCCAGCCGCGCCGGTGCCTCCAGCACCCGAGCTGCTACCTGAAGAGCCGGAGCTGGTTCCCGAACTGCCGCCTTTGCCCGCGCCACTACCACTCGACGTGCTGCCAGAGGATCCGCCTCCATTTGCGGAAACGACCAAACCCGCACCGACGCTTGAGGTCCCGTTCGAATCGGAGCCATATTCTTCGTTGGCGCCGTTAGTGCTCAACGCAGCAACTTTTGCGACGGCCGTGGGTGCAACAGGTCCGCAATCGCTCGACGGCATGGTGTAGCAGGGGGAAATGGGCGCTCCGGCAAGCGGCAGAGCTCCGGCCTGCGCGTTTACCAGTCCTGGTATAGCGCTGGCGAGAACGATGCAGCTCACCTTGAGAGCGGTTCTCAAACTTGATTTATAAGTAGTGCTCATATTATCTCCTGTATGAAACGCGTTTCTGTATCGCGCTCGCACGTTGGCAGGACACGATGTGCGCTAAGAATGACAGGATGGGGGCGGCGTTCTGTGCGCTGCGCCACGCGACTGGGGCTAGTTGTGCTGCGAAGGTGCGCGAGGTCTCATACAACGTTTGCGATGCCTCGCAAAACGCTCCGTCCGAGTAATGCCATTTGGCTTGAAACCCTGTATCTGTCAGCTTTGTAAGTCGACGGCGTCTTATCAACCATTCGTTCTCAAGCAAGCGAACTCACCCGAATTCGAATGCCTGATCAACGACGACTCGCTATGTATGCCGACCGCTACAAGCAGTGCGCCGCAGAGCACGACTAGCAGATCTACGCATGGCGTGTCGCGGCTTTAGTGGTGGTGACTGGGCGGCGTTGCGCACGACAGGATCTTTCGACGCCGGATCGGCGAGCGCGTCCTGATAACTCGCAGCAAAGGCTTGTATGCGGCTGGCCAGCTTCAGATACTGCTTCGGATAGCCATCATGGATGTTCGCGCGCAGTCTCGATATTAAGTTCGTCGAGCCATTGCTGTAGGACCGTTAGCTGTTCGAGGTATCGATCCGAAGCGTCTGAGTAAGCGTGTGATGCGTACATCGGAGCTGTTGACTAGCGACGATTGCCAACCGTAGCTGTATAAGGTCCGCGGGAAAGATGAAATCATCTTCTGCAACCGTGGTTTCAATCTGATTCGATTTCGCTGTCTGCTCTTGAATGAACCGCTCCCGCATACCGTGAGCTGACTGCAGCGACTGCTGTTCGGCATTCCTGATCGATACAGTGTGAATGCTTGTCTGCGATACCGCAGCGCAGGTCGCCAATGTATCGATAGCAAACGGACGGCGTGGCATAACGAGGTAAATTCACGGTTCAGAAGCGAGAACCATGACAAGCCTCGATACCACCCGGTCCGGCTCCACATTGGAGAAGAACGTCATTGCGTCAGTTCGACAGAGCTTGCGCTGTAGATCGTTGCGTCGCTGCGATCAACGCCTTGAACGTGCGAAACGTTTTTCGCAATATCAAGACCGGTGGTTAGCGAGCGCATCAAGAATTTCCCGAACGTGGTTCGGAAAGTGTGCGCCCTGGAGGAGGCGGGAGTCCATACCATCAGCCTGGTTGCGGCTTGACCCCTGCAGGGCCACTATGGACTCCGGTGACTCGCGCCTCATTTATCAAGCGAACTCGAGGCGCCTATCGCGATCCAGGTTCTGCGAGCCCCGGTCCCACCTGTTTCTTCATCGTACCCGATGCCACCGCGAGCTTTCGAGGTGGCATCCTGTTTGCCAAATCACGCGACCTGCTACGTGCAGGATTGGTCAATATTCAATACGCCCCGTCTCTCTTGAAGATGACTTTGAACGTTTTCAGCAAAATTAATATGTCGAGCGAAAGCGAACATTCCTTGGCGTAAGAAACATCAAGCGAAACCCTTGTCGCATAGTCAACATCATTTCTTCCGCTGACCTGCCACAAGCCTGTCATGCCCGGTTTGGTCTCGAGATAATAGTGCACGTCGGCGCCATATCTTGCCAACTCCTCATCAACTATCGGCCGCGGACCAACGAGGCTCATGTCGCCGCGGAGCACGTTCCAGAGTTGAGGAAGTTCATCGAGACTGGTGCGGCGTAGCAACCGGCCGATCGGTGTTATCCGGATATCGTTCTTGAGCTTGAAATCCCGCTCCCATTCCTCGCGCGCTTTCGGATCGGTTGCCAAAAGGTGCTTGAGGACTACGTCCGCGCCGGTGACCATGGAGCGGAACTTTAAACACCGGAATTTTCGGCCGTTGCGGCCTACCCGAAGGTGACCGAAGACAGGGCGGCCTCCGTCGCTCATCACAATGGCGCCCATGACGAGCAGGATAGGAGACATGGCAATCAGCAAGGATGAAGCGCCGACAATATCTATCGTCCGCTTGACGACGTTCCTTGTCGTAAGCGACAAAGCCATGCCGCGAGCGATTGATTCGTCAGATTGAAACCCTTGGCTAGCTGACACATCGAGAGATGCGTCCGGTGAGCCTGCATCCAGGCAGGTTGTTGAGTCGGGCAAGCTATCTCCGCGAGACACGGATAATTCACGACTGTGGGCTGCCGGAATACTGGCGGGCATAAGATGTCTCGACATGGCGCGTTTCTCCATCAGCACTTTCATTTGCATCTCTCTTTGGTGAGTCCATGGCTATGTTTATACCTTCCGCCGAAAACCCAGAACGTGCGTTGCCACACGGAAATGCGAGAGCGCCGATTCATTCCCCTCACAACGAAGACAAAAGAGGCAGCATGATGACAATTCGGCTAAATCGATGTGTTTTTTAGCGGCTAAAAGGGCTGTTTTAAGCCGCAAGGCGCTCAAGATCCGAATATCGTCTAACCAATCACCGGGCAGTACTAATCGCCGCCGAGGAGCGATTTGGCTGAGCGTTTTCTGATAGTTGACGGTGAATCAGATTAGTCACCCGAGAGACGCTGTTCGGATCGTCACGGGTATCGCATTTCGTCAATAAATTTGATTCAGTGTTTAAACACAATTACGGTCGAGTGCGGCGACTGAGCAGGGAGAATGTGTAGCAAAACTAAGTAAAATCAAAATATCAGGCTCTCGTTAGGACATTCCTATTCAAGGAGAGATCGCGGTTCCTCTTGGCGTCTGTCGCAAAGTGCAGCGTTCGTTGTTCGATGGAGTTATGCCGCCGTATTTCCCAATGCGGCTTCCGTGACGTTCATCCCCGACCGGCGATGCTCAGGCGTCTTTTACGCCAATTGTCCGAAATGCACTATCCAACTGCGCTCCAGGTCATTGCTCGACAATCTTCCTCAGTATCCGCATATCGGCCAAATGAGGGTAATTACCTAGTTAGTCTTGCCGGCAAGTCATTGTTTTCCAGGACATGGAGCTGCCGGATCGGCGCCTTCCCGTCTCCAGCGCGCAGCCCCAGATCCGAGGCCTGTCACGGCTCGACACATATTTCTCGTCCCTCGCCGATATCCCTTCTTGAATTTACCGAGCGGTGTGCCATATACTTGGCACTCGTCGCACGAGAGTGCTAACAGTTTTCCGGCCGGTGGTTCTGTGAGCCGCCGGACGGGTTTCCCGCGTTTTTATAGTCTCAGTTAGAGAGGAGTGTGTATGAACCTTCGTCCTTTGCACGATCGCGTCATCGTCAAACGTCTGGATCAGGAAACCAAGACTGCCTCGGGCCTCATCATCCCCGACGCCGCAGCTGAAAAGCCGGATCAAGGCGAAATCCTGGCAGTCGGCCCGGGCAAGCGCGATGACAAGGGTACGCAAAACGCCCTCGACGTCAAAGTGGGCGACCGCGTGCTGTTCGGTAAGTACGCTGGTCAGACCGTCAAGGTCGACGGCAATGAACTGCTCGTGATGCGCGAAGAAGACATCATGGCCGTTCTGGTCAAGTAAATTCACGCCCATTTGGCTTTTCCGGCCGGACGATCGAACCGCTCAAGCGGTTCTCGCCTGGCCTCATGAAAGCCAGAAAACTGAAACGAATCAAGGAGTTTGAATATGGCAGCTAAAGAAGTCGTATTTGGCGATATCGCCCGTGCAAAGATGGTTGAAGGCGTGAACATCCTGGCCAACGCGGTCAAGGTCACGCTGGGCCCGAAGGGTCGCAACGTGGTTCTGGAACGCAGCTTCGGCGGCCCGACGGTCACGAAGGACGGTGTTTCGGTCGCTAAAGAAATCGAACTGAAAGACAAGCTCCAGAACATGGGCGCGCAAATGGTGAAGGAAGTTGCTTCCCGCACCAGCGACAACGCCGGCGACGGCACGACGACAGCTACGGTTCTGGCCCAGTCGATCGTCCGCGAAGGCATGAAGTACGTTGCATCGGGCATGAACCCGATGGACCTGAAGCGCGGCATCGACAAGGCAGTGACCGCTGCTATCGAAGAACTGCGCAAGATCAGCAAGCCTTGCACGACGAACAAGGAAATCGCTCAAGTTGGCGCGATTTCGGCTAACAGCGATTCGTCGATTGGTGACCGTATTGCTGAAGCAATGGACAAGGTCGGCAAGGAAGGCGTGATCACGGTTGAAGACGGCAAGTCGCTGGAAGACGAGCTGGACGTGGTTGAAGGTATGCAATTCGACCGCGGCTACCTGTCGCCGTATTTCATCAACACGCCGGAAAAGCAAACCGCGATCCTCGAAAACCCGTTCGTGCTGCTGCACGACAAGAAGGTGTCGAACATTCGTGACCTGCTCCCGATCCTGGAACAAGTTGCGAAGGCTGGCCGTCCGCTGCTGATCATCGCTGAAGATGTCGAAGGCGAAGCTCTGGCTACGCTGGTTGTGAACAACATCCGCGGCATCCTGAAGACCGTTGCTGTGAAGGCTCCGGGCTTTGGCGATCGTCGTAAGGCCATGCTGGAAGACATCGCGATCCTGACCGGCGGTCAAGTTATCGCGGAAGAAACCGGCCTGACGCTGGAAAAGGCTACGCTGGCTGAGCTGGGTTCGGCTAAGCGCATCGAAGTGGCGAAGGAAAACACCACGATCATCGACGGCGCTGGCGAAGCATCGAACATCGAAGCGCGTGTCAAGCAAGTGCGCACGCAAATCGAAGAAGCGACGTCGGACTACGACCGTGAAAAGCTGCAGGAACGTGTCGCCAAGCTGGCTGGCGGCGTTGCAGTGATCAAGGTTGGTGCTGCGACCGAAGTCGAAATGAAGGAAAAGAAGGCACGTGTTGAAGACGCACTGCACGCAACGCGCGCAGCTGTGGAAGAAGGCATCGTGGCCGGCGGCGGCGTTGCGCTGATCCGCGCTCGTCTGGCACTGAAGGACCTGAAGGGCGACAACGCAGATCAGGACGCCGGCATCAAGATCGTGCTGCGCGCGATGGAAGAGCCGCTTCGCCAGATCGTCACGAACGGCGGCGAAGAAGCCAGCGTCGTGGTGGCAGCAGTTGCAGCAGGTACGGGCAACTTCGGCTACAACGCGCAAACGGGCGAGTACGTCGACCTGGTGGAAGCCGGTGTCGTGGACCCGACCAAGGTGACGCGTACGGCACTGCAAAACGCGGCATCGGTGGCAGGTCTGCTGCTGACGACCGACTGCGCTGTGTCCGAACTGCCGAAGGACGATGCTCCGATGGGCGGCGGTATGCCCGGCGGCATGGGCGGTATGGGCATGGACATGTAATTTCGGGCCTTGCCTGAATTACAGGGCGACGCGGGCTTCTTCGGGAGCCCGGCGAACACCCAAAGAAAAAAACCCGCGTCGGCAACGACGCGGGTTTTTTTACGTGGTGCGCCCAGCTGGAAACATCCGCTTAAAAGCGCATTTCCTGTATTTACCGGATGAAGGCCAGAGTCAGCAAAATTGTGAGGGAGCGCGCACGTAAAGCGCTTCATATGCCTGCCATAACAACGCTTTACATCTTGCAGAAAGTCTCTCGCGCGAACCGTCGCCTTGATTCCAGCAAAAACGAAGCCCTACACTTGCTTTATGAAAGAGCATATGTGAGCGTGAAACCGGCCTGTGTGGCCGGCACCTGTCGATTCACCATTAGAAGCCAGGATATGGCGCTGGCGGAGTCGCTAAGGCCGTTGTTGAGAATCTGGGGTCCAGGTAGCGGCGCCAGATAGGCACACCGTACATGTCGGATCTCATTGGATAGGGTGGCAGGGCTATGTCCCGTTTTCGTAAAATGTTGGTGGTTGCGGTTTGCGGTGCACTGACCATAGCCGGCCTGATTTTTGTCAAGCTGGCCTTGCCTTACCCGTTCCGCCGCGCGCCCGCCGCAGTCGCAACCGGGTCGGCCGCGCCGGCTGGCAGCGTACGATTTGCTGTGCTCGGGGATTCCGACAGTCAGTCGTTCCATGACAGCCTGATGTTGGCAGATCCAAGCTTGCGAGGAGGACCCTATCGCGCGACCACCTGGCAGTGGACCGAGGTCCTGGCTCGACTGAGGGGCAACCAGATCGACTCCGGCGAATGGGGAGCCTGGGGAACCGGCAGGTATCGCGCCTATTTCGACGAAGCTTTCGGTTTGCTCGCCCGGACGCCTCCCAAGGACGACTACCGCTACAATTTTGCCGTCAGCGGCGCTTCCTGCAGCCAATTGATGGGACATCCGCTGCGTCAGGCGGTCCGTCTCGTTGACTTGATGAACACAGAGCCACAAGCCTGGCGAGACGGCATTGTGCTGATCCGGATCGGTGTCAACGATGTCGGCGGGCACGACGTCCTGGACGAGTTGTCCCGGGACCCGGCTGCGCCGCATCCCAGGGCGTTGATCGACGCCTGTATGGGTGAAATCGGCGAGGCAGTCGCCCTGATCCGCAGGCAGCATCCGGATACGTATATCGCGCTTGTGGGCGTGCTCAGCAATGCGGATTGGTCGGTCAACTTCGACAGTTGGCAATCCGCCAAAGAGATAGCGAATATCAACGCCGGCATGGATCTATTCGACAATGGCTTGCGCAAGCTGGCGGCATCGAATCGCCGTGTTGCCTTTCTTGATGATCGCGCCTGGTTCAGCAGCCTGTGGGGCACGCGTGACGACCAAGGCCGCCCGCTTTACAAGACGGTTCATCTGTCATCGGGCTGGGAAATTACCAATACATCGGGCGACGATCCGCACAACGCTGTTCTTTCTGACGGTCATGCCGGGGTAGTCTGGAATACCCTCTGGGCGCAGCACCTTGTGGCTTCCCTGAATGCAGCATTTGGATTGCATTTCCAACCGATTACAGATGCCGAGGTCATCGACTTTCTGCAACCGAGCTTTAATGCAAGCGCGCGATCAGCGTCGTCATTGCCCACATCCTTTTCTTCGCGCCCAGAAGCGCAACCCGCCGCCGGCACGTTATCTAATTGAAGCAAAACTGTAAACTATAACGAATATTCGAGTGGAGAGGAGGGCCGAAATGGATGCGGATGTTCGTCAACGCACATGTGGCCGACAAGCAGAATAGTAGCCTAGAAGCAAGGTCCTCAAATACACGAAGGTGCATCATGTTTGTGCCTACCGATGATACTGCGTTGGATAGTGCATCACGCCATTTACCTTCAGAGGACAAAATTCTTCAGGCTTGCGGGGAAGAATTCAAAAACAATTTTAATCTACATCCTTTCAAATTCAATCATACGTTGCATCGGAGCGGATTATTCGAGATCCCTAGAATCGTTGAACTCGCCAAACGGATGATTGAGGACAATGGTAATTACTGTGCGCTTAACTTCAAGAATGGCTCTATAGGGACGAAGTTCGGTTATGGCTCTACAGTTGCAAAACTGAGCGCCGTGCAGGAGAGGGAACGGCTGGATGAGACGGTTTCCCATCTTGGTGAAAACGGCACATGGATCAAGCTGGTTCGGGTGCAGGTGTATGACGCCGAGTATGCTCAAGTTCTAGATGTCATTACATCCGAGCTTGAAAGTTTGTCTGACTTTCCGCTGCGCGAGGACATGACCTGGGTAACGATGACACTCGTGCTCTCCTCGCCGAATATCGCAACGCCTTTTCATCTCGATCACGAAACCAACTTCCTCTTCCAGGTGCAGGGCTCGAAGGACGTATGTCTTTTCCCTGCGACCGATCGCGAGTTGGTGCCGGATGAGGAGGTCGAAAATTACTACAGCGGCAACTTCGATGCTGTGCTCTATCGCCAGCAAATGCAGGATCGCGGTACTGTCTTTCGGCTCGGCCCGGGCGAGGTAGTGCATCACCCGTCATTAGCGCCCCACTGGGTAAAGAACGGCGACAACATCTCGGTGAGTATCAGCATTAACTACTGCATGAAGTCTCTCGAGAAACGTGCAAGGGTTTATCAGGCTAACTACTTTCTGCGCAGGATGGGTCTAAAGCCCTTGCCGCCAGGGGTTTCGCCATTGCGCGACGGCTTGAAGTGGAAGCTCATGTCGACGATGGAACACCGCAATCCAACAAGCTTTTCGGAAGTCGTCCACACGCCAGTGAACAGATTGAAAGCACCGTTGATTGCGGTTAGGCGGCTAGTCAGGCGCTGACCTGACTGGCCATAAACATCGGTTCATGCTGCGTTTGCCACGTTGTCTCACCCAGTTTGGATTTCCAACCATGACACCTTCTGCTGATGCTCTGCTGACCATTGATCAAGCTGTCTACAAGACCGCGTTCAACACTACGCCGTTCAGTTTCAGGCACTATCTGCACCAGTTGCCGATGTTCCAGCCGGAGGCACTAGCGGAGTTGGCGAAGAAGTATGGTGAGAAACCTGAGGATTACTACGTCTCCAATTCGGCGCCCACGCCGGGAACCAGGTTCTTTGATGTCAAAGCGAAGCCGCTGACGCCGGATCAGGCGTTTGCTCAGTTTTCCTCAGGGCCGATGCGCTTGCTTTTGAAGCGGCCCGAGAATTACGACCCAGCTTTTAAGGAACTGTTGGACCAGATGTTCGAAAAAGTGATCGAACTGCGCGGCGGTCTCAATGGTGAAAAGATCGTACGGCGGGAATCGGCCATCTTCGTCAGCGCCGCCGCCTCGACCACCCCGTTCCATTTCGATCCGGAAATCAATCACTTTTTCCAGATCGAGGGTGCTAAGCACTACCATGTATATTCTCCGAGCGCCGTTCGGGAAAATGAGCTCGAGGATTTTTACGTGGAGGGCAAAGTCGAGATCGGCCAGCTGGATCTGGCCACGCGCGACAAGAGCCTCGAACATGTCTTCGACCTTGCGCCCGGCATTGGTTTTCATCAACCGCAGGACTCGCCCCATTGGGTTCAAACCGGCGCGGAGCGCAGCGTCTCCTATGCGTTCGTGTATGAGACCGACGCGAGCCGGGCCCGTGGCCGTATCTTTGCAGCCAATCACTATCTGCGCAAACTCGGTGTAGTTCCTCATCCGCCCGGTGCGAACCCCGGTACCGATAATGCGAAGGCATCGGTGATGAAGGTCGTTGTTCCCGTGCGCAGGCGTATCGTTCGCAATCTTGAACGGGTTCGCTGAGGCTCATAGCCGGATTGAATGTCAGTGATGTGGCGCGTACGGCGCCGCATCACGGTATTGCCTGGAGGAGGATCGTTGGCGCGAGTCGCAGCGATCCCGATACAGCCGTGCGATCGATTTCAATGGATAAGCAACATCGCTCGCCGGCAGCGTGTATTCCCACATTGGGGTCGGCCTCGAGCATGGCCATGTCGCCGCGACGTTACGTGCGAATACCGCCGCTGGGCTGCCAGAACCGCATGCAGCTAGGAACCCGATACATCACGCTTGTTAAGCGACGCCGCTGCGCCATTCGAGCGGGCACGCACGCATGCACCCATTCATCAATCACGCCCCGCCGCTCGCTGTAGACCCTATCTTTGGCAAACAAACGGGACGATGCCATGCATAAGCGTGCTGCCTTGAGCTGAAACCCGAGGTGCAAAACCAGCTTGCACCCCGGGAGGCGTCCACCTAAGCGGCCTTAAGTCCCTCAGCGGCCTTAAGCCCATCAGCGGCCTTAAGCTTCGGCATGGTTCAGAACTGCTGCCGCAGCGTCCTGCTCGCCAGGACCGGCTTCAACCGTCTCAGCCCCGACTCCACCCTCCAGGCGCTCACGCAGTTGCTTGCCGATAACTGCTGTGCCTGCCGGCCGGAAGATCTGGTCGTGCAGGCCCGGAACATCGGTGACCACCAGCTTGCCCGTTACCACCGAACCCCATCCCAGGTCGCGGGCGAACAGGCGCCCGTTAAGCACCTGGGCACTGCGGAAGATCTGGACCTCGCCGTCATAGGGAGCCGGACGGTAACGCGTCTGCTGATCCAGCAGATATTCGATGTACCAGCGATTCTCGGCAATCAAATGCTCTGAAGCACTTCCCTTGATCAAGCCGAGCTTGAGAGCAAGTTTTGCGATGCCAAGCGTACGAACGATCCGATACTGATTCAGGAAAGCGACCATGGAGGTCTCGCCGCGCATGGCCTTGCGGAAGTCACGCGGAATGTTGTCCGCGCGCACCTGCAGCTTGCGCAACTGCTTGTCGTACCAAGGCATCACCTCGCGATAACCGGGGCACCAGGAATCGTTGAAGATCACCAGTTCCACCGTTTCGCCCTCGCGCCGCAGCTGATGGGCTGCCTCCAGGCACATCGCACCCAGCACGCAGAGCCCCATGAGGATATACGGGCCCTTTGGCCGGGCCAGCCTGATCAGCCGCACGGCATCCGCGGCGACATCCTGGAAAGCACGCTGCGGGAACTCGCGCGGCTCCCCGTCCGGAATCATGGGGATGTCGATGATCGGCCGATTGCCGACTTGCTGAGCCAGTTCGTAGAGCACCGCCGTGTTGTTGAGCACGATGATCGGCGTTCCCGGCGCATCCTCGTTGAATCGCACGATATTGCGCGCTTTCGCTTCCAGCTCGGCTTGACTCATGAACCCGCTGAGACCGACGCCTCCCGCGACTGTCAAGGTCTCGTTTCCGGGAGCGGGCGCCAGCGGCAGTTTCGCTTCGATTTCAACGGTTTCCAGCATCCCGCGCCACTTGGCCAGATACCCGTCGATCGTCTCGACATCATAGAGGTCCGTGTCGCCTTCACAGGAGATGCGCCAGCCTTCCGGGCGCCGCACCATGAAGAAGCTGAGGTCGTAGAGCGCGCCCGCGTTGAAGGAGGGCGAGGTCGTCGCGGCGAAATCCTGCCGGCGAACTTCATCGCCGAGGCCGACGAAGCTTTGCTGCAGGGCGAAGTTGACCGAGCACAGCGGCGGGCGATCCATGGCGGAAGCTTGGCCGGACATCTCGATCATCTCTTCGAACGGCAAGTGCAGATGTTCGATAGCGTCGCTGAGCTTCGCGCCACACTGCGCCGTGACGGCGGCAATGCTGCTGTTTTCAGGAACGTCGAGGCGAAGGATCACCGTGTTGATGAGCGGTCCGACCACCCCCTCGAGCTCCTGCTGGTCCCGCACCGACATCTGGGTGCCAATGGCCACCCGGGTTTGGCCGGCGGCCGGTTGCAGCGCCATCGCGAGGCCGGCAACGGCCACGCTGAACGGCGTTACGCCCTGGGCCTTGGCAGCCGCGATCAGGCGGTCGCTCAGCGCGGCGGGTAACAGGATGGAGCGGATGACGCCCTGGAAGCGCCGCTCCTGCGGCCGGGGACGATCGCCGGGAACGTCGAAGCGGTTGAAATCCTGAAGCTCCTGGCGCCAATGGGCGCGAGCGCGATCGAGCGCACCGCTTGCATGGAACTCTTCCTTCCACAGCGCGTAGTCGCCATGGTGAAGATCGACCTCGGCGTAGTCCGGATCAACCCCGGCATGCACCGCGGCCAGTCCTTCCACCAGTTCGCGCACGAGGATTGCAAAAGACCAGCCATCCATAACCAGCGAATGGAAGGTCAGTTGCAATTCGCCTTGCGTGACCGACTTGGGCAACCACACCGCCCGGAAGAACGAGGGCGACGACAATTCGAAGGGCGTGCGGGCCTGCTGGCCGCCCACACGCTCGGCCTCCGCAATGCCGGCCTTTTCCTCCAGACCGGTGAGATCGACCACGTCAAGCCGGAAGGGCACATGGCTCCAGACCTGCTGGCGCAGCCCCGCACCCGTCACCACGAAGCCGGTACGCAATATTTCGTGCCGCGCCACCAGTTCGCCGAGCACCTTTTCGATGCTCGCGGCTTTCAGCGGACCCGACAATTGCAGCCGGAAGGCGATGTTGAGCGCGGAGGCCTGCGGCGACGCCTTCTGCTCTTGCCAGAACCGGACCTGGCAGGCGCTTGCCGGGAACAGCGCGTAGCCGGCTTCGATCTCGACAGCAGGGGCGATACTCAAAGCTATCGCGTTCATGACTTAGACTCCCTCTGCGTGTCTGCGCTTGAAGTTGAGAATCGATGGCCTGGCCACGGCATTAGCCTCCATCAACTCGGTCGTCTGCGTGCTGTCAATGCCCGCCGCCACTTGGGCGATCGAGACGTTCTTCATCAGTTGACGGGCATCCACACCCAGTCCGCGCTCGTTCATCCGTGCAACGATGCGGAACAGCTGGAGACTGTCGGCACCGAGGCTGAAGAACGGCTGGTCGACTCCAATATGCTGGAGACCGAGCACTTCACCCCAGATTGCAGCAATGCTGGCCTGCGTCGGCGTCATGGCTGCCGGTTGTGCCGCAGCAGCCGGGGCAGCCGGCACTTCGATCAGCGTGGCGCCGGATTCGGCCGGCACGGGGGCCGCCGGAACCACCTTGAGCGCCGCGTGCTGCTGGCGAGCAGGTGTGGCCACCATGTCCGCTGTCGGCACGGGCAGGGCCTTGCGGTCGAGCTTGCCATTGCCGGTCTGGGGCAGCGTGGCCAGCGTCATCCACAGGCTCGGCACCATGTAGGCCGGCAGTTGTTCGGCAACATGCGCCGCGACTGTTCCCAGGTCGGTCTTGTCGGCGGCAGCTTCTACGATGTAGCCCACGAGGCGAGGACTGTCGTTGACGGTACGCAGGGCAACCGCAGCCGCTGCAACGCCAGGCGCCTTACGCAGGGCAGCCTCGATATCCTCGATCTCGATACGGAAGCCGCGCAGCTTGATCTGCTGGTCGCGACGGCCGAGATGCAGGAGCGAGCCATCGGCGAGCCGCTTGGCAAGGTCGCCCGTGCGGTAGAGCCTACGCGGTGCAGCACCTTCGATAGCAACCTGCGTGAAAGCGGCATCGGTGAGATCGGCGCGGTTGAAATAGCCCTTTGCCAGGCCTTCGCCACCAATCCACAGTTCGCCCGTGACACCTTCCGGCGCCAGATGCAGGTCGTCGGTCAGCACGTGCAGGTCGGTATTGGCGAGGGGCGAACCGAGAACCACAGACCCGTTCGCAACCACACGCGACGCAGACGACCAGATCGTTGTTTCAGTCGGGCCATACAGGTTCCACACTTCAGCGCCGGTCGCCAGCAGCTTGTCGGCGAGGTCACGCGGCAACGGTTCACCGCCGCAGAGGATCTTGAAGCCCTTCGGCACCTTGAAGCCGGCTTCGAGCAACATGCTCCAGAGCGATGGCGTCGCCTGCAGAACCGTGGCGCCTTCATCCTTCAGCCGCGTCACCAGCTCGTAGCCGGTACGCACTTCCGTATGGCCCGCGATGAACGTCTGTCCGCCCACGATCAGCGGCAGGAACAGCTCGAGGCCGGAGATATCGAAGGAGAACGTGGTGACTGCCACGATGCGGTCCCTTGCATCAAAGCCCGGCGCTTGCGCCATCGACAACAGGAAGTTGCTCAGTGCGCGATGGCCAATCTCCACGCCCTTCGGCTTGCCCGTCGAGCCCGACGTGAAGATCACGTACGCTGAATCCGCATCCGACACGGTGGGCAGCGTCACGTCTTCGTCGTCGCTTTCGGCAAGCAGCGCTTCCAGTTCCAGCACGCGATGTTCACCCGCTTCCAGCACGGTGCGGATGGCAGCATCGCTGAGGATGGCGGCGATGCCGGCACCATCGAGGATCTGGCTCAGGCGCGCAGCCGGCATGGTCATGTCGAGCGGCACGTAGGCGCAACCGGCGCGCCACACGCCAATCATGGCAGCCACGGTCATGGCCGTGCGGTCCATCGCGATGGCGACGCGTCCGCGCGGTGCGATACCCGCTGCTACGAGCCTGCGGGCGATCTGGCTGGCGCGTGCATCGAGCTCGACATAAGCCAGGCTTTCCTTCTCGTCCGACACGGCCGTCGTATCGGGAGTTTGGTGGGCCTGCGCTGCGATCAACGCCGGGGTCGTCTGCGACAGATCGAAGTCACGCTGCGTGGCGTTCAGCTCGTCGCGAAGATGGCGAATCTCGCTTTCGTTCATCAAAGGCAGTGCTGCGATCGCCGTTTCCGGATTCTGGGCGATGCCGCCAAGCAAGGTTTCGTAGTAACCGAGCCAACGCTGCACGGTCGCTTCGTCATAGACGTCGGTGTTGTAGTCGCAATCCATGCGAAGACCTTCCACCGATTCGATCACGTTCAGGAACAGATCGAAGTTGCTGTATGCCTTCGCGTTCGGTGTGAAGTGCGTGGCGACGCCGGCCATGTCGAGCTGTTCGTCAACCTTCTCCAGGTTGAATTGCAGTTCGGTCAGCGGCAGCCGGTTGAAGTCGCGCTTGATACCAAGGTCGCGGACAAGTGCGCCGTAGGTGTAGTTTTGACGGTCGCCCGCATCGAACACGTGATCACGCACAGCTTTCATGTGAGCAGCGAAAGGCTTCTCGCGGTCGAACTTGACGCGCAGCGGCAGGAAGTTGACGCAGTGACCGACCAGCAGCGCTTCACCCGCTTGGGACTGACCAGCCATCGGGGCGGCGATCACGACATCGTCATTCCCGGAGAGACGGCCAAACAGTACTTGCGCGGCACCGAACAGGGTGGCGAACAGCGAGCAGCCTTGCTTCGACGAAGCGGTTTTCACTTGCTTGAGCAGCGGTGCTCCTACATGACGCGTCGTCGAGGCGCCGCGGAAGCTCTTCAGCTCGGGGCGCGGACGGTCGCCCGGCAGATCGATTTGCGGAGCGGGATCGCGATGCAGGTTCAGCCAGAAGTCACGCGTCTCTGCTTCGATACCGGCCTCATCCTGCGCCTTGGCGAAAGCGAGGAAGCTTTGCACTTCGTCGAGTTCGGCCTTGCTGCCCGAAATCTCGGCCGCGTAGAGGGCGCCCAGGTCGCGCAGGACGATGTTGATCGACCATCCGTCGCAGACAATGTGATGGGCGGTGAACACGAAGGCCCACTTCTGAGCTTCCAGACGCACCAGCGCGGCGCTGACCAGCGGAGCACGCGTCAGATCGAAGACTTCGCGCGCTTCTGCATCGATGAAAGTCTGCAGTTCACCAGCCGCATCGGCGTGGCCGGAAAGGTCGAACTTTTCCAGCGGAACCGTGGTTGCCGCGTCTGCAAACATCTTGTCGCCGGAGCGCGAGAAGCGAGCGCGCAACGCATCGTGGCGGGCAATCGTCGCAGCGAAGGCGCGTTCGAAAGCGGCCTCGTTGAAGTGGCCCGTCAGTTCGAGGGTGAACGATTCGTTGAACACGAGCGATGCTTCGTTACCCAACTGCGCCGACATCCAGATTTCTTTCTGCGGCTCGGTCAGCGGAGACTCGGTGAGCGGCTTCGGTTCAGCTGCCGTCGGCAGAGCGTCCTTGTTGCCGCGAAGAATGCCGACGGCCTGCAGCGCGTCGATACTTTCGATGAACGCATCGCCAATCCGCTGGATGTCTTCATCCGAGTGGCTGGTCGTCAGGAAGCAGGGGAAGCCTTCCATGATGTGGACGCCGAGGTAGCGCATGTACGGGTAGAACAGGCTGCCCAAGCGGTCTTCGCCCGAGAGGCTGACATAGAACCAGCTCGAGAACGATTCGGCGCGTGCAGCAATGCCGACTTTTTCCAGGTGAGCATTGATGCGCTGAACGAGGCCGCTCATGCGCACGCCGAGGTTTTCCTGCAGTGCCGGGCCGGCTTCCTTGAGGTGCAGGAGGACGGCTTTCATCGCGGCCAACACCACCGGATGGCGCACGAACGTACCCGCGAAGAAGGTCGGCGGGACTTCGGGAACCGACGCGTCGCCGAATTGCCATTGGCCGCCGTCGAGCGCATCCATGTACTGTGAGCTGCCGGCGAGGACGCCGACGGGCAGGCCGCCGCCAACTACCTTGCCGTACGTCGCCATGTCGCCCTTGATGCCCCAGTAGCCTTGCATGCCGGCCTGATGGACGCGGAAGCCCGTGACGACTTCATCGACGATCAGTGCGGACTCATTGGCTGCGGTGACATCGCGCAATTGCTGCACGAATTCCTTCGGGCGCAGGTTCGGATGGCGTGACTGCACCGGCTCGATCAGGACAGCGGCGATATCGTCGATATTGGCCTTGATCCACTCCAGGCTTTCCGACCGGGCGTACGGCAGCACGACCATGTTGCCCACCGAGTTCTTCGGGATGCCGGGGGCGAGCGGGAAAGCACGCGGGACGCCCGCTTCGCTGCCCGGCTTGACGAGGACTTCGTCGAACTGGCCGTGATAGTCGCCGTCGAAGCAGACGACCTTGTCCTTGCCCGTCACGGTGCGCGCGAGACGCATGGCTGCCATCACCGCTTCCGAACCGGTATTGCAGAACGTCACGCGCTGATGGCCGGTCATATCGGCGAACATCTGGGCGACTTCACCCGCGAGCGGGGACTGCGGTCCGATGGCAAAACCTTCCGCCATCTGCTTGTTGACTGCTTCAACCACGAAATCCGGCGTATGGCCAAACGCCGTCTGGCCGTAGCCATTGACCACATCGACATATTCATTGCCGTCGATATCCCAGATCTTCGAACCCTTGGAACGCTGGGCGACGATCGGATAGACAAGCTCTTTCCAGTCCTCGGTGAAGCCGCTGGCGGTGCGCGGATCGGCAAGCACGGCACGATAAGACTGCGTGCGCGACTTGGACGACGCGGTCTTCGCCGAGTAGCGAGCCGACAGATCGCCGATGAAAGCCTTCTGGACATCGGTGATCGCCGCCGAGGTCGAAGCGCCTGGCTTGTACGCGGTGAAGCGCGAAGGGCGGTTCTCGTCGAAGTTGATCTGCGGAGCGGTGGACGCCACGGCAGCCGTGACCGACTTGAGCGCAACGGTCAGGGCCGGAGCCTGGATTGCCGCTGCGGGCTGCTGAGCGGCCGCGGGCACGCCCTGGAACATCTGCAGTTGACGCTCCATCAGGGACTGCATGGCGGCGAGCTGGTCGCGGATCACGGATTGCATGTCGCCTGTGGCCGCCGCGAAGGTCGTGACCGGAGCGGCCATGCCCGCAACAGCGGCCGGTACGGCTGCGACTTCCGATACGGCTGCGACCGGGGCTGCGGCCGGCGCGGCTTCAGGCACCGGGTCAGCCGGCAAGGCGCCATCGAGGAACTGCGCGAGCGCGGGCAGCGTCGGGTAGTCGCTCATGATCTGCCGGAAGCTGATCGTGACGTCGTAGCGGCGGCGCAGCTGACGGGAGACTTGTCCCATGAACAGCGAGTCGTAACCGAGATCCCAGAAGGTCACGTCCGGGTTGGACGTATCCGGTGCTTCACCGGACATCTCGGTGAGCAGTGACGCGAGTTCAGCGATGAGACGCGGGGTGCGATCGATTTGGACGGCTTGGGTCATGGCGGTCTTGGGAGTGTCGGTTATAACGTCGGACGAAGCGGGAGCGGCAATGGTCGCGGCGGCCGTGGTCGTGTTGTTGGAAGAAGTGGTTGCAGGAGCGTCAATCCAGTGCCGTTCGGGTTCGAACGAATAGGCCGGCAGCGAAATGCGGCGGGCGGCTTCGGCCTGAACGGATTTCCAGTCCGGCGTGACTCCGTTGAGCCACAGCCGCCCGGTCGCTTCGGCGAGGACGGAAAGCTCGCGGTCGCGCAGCGCGAAATCAGGCAAAGACGCAATCGCGCCCGAATGGCGGTCCTTGGGCAGACCCTGCATGACGAAGGTCGACAGCGTCCGGCCGGGACCAATTTCCAGGAACAGCGGCTTGCCGTCTGCCGTCACCGTGGTCAGCGCGTCGTTGAAACGCACCACGTTGCGGCAGTGACTGGCCCAGTAAAGTCCCGGCACCGGTTGATCCATCGCCGCCCACTGGCCGGTCACGGAGGACACGTACGGGATCTTCGGCCGTGCGAAAGAAAGGGTATCGGCAAGCTTGGCAAGATCTTCCACGACGCCGGACATCATGCGCGAGTGGAAGGCATGCGAGGTATGCAGACGGCGATGCTCGATATCGCTTGCCTTCAGCGTCGCCTCGAAAGCTTCGATAGCCGCGAAGGGGCCTGCCACTACGCTGAGCGTTGGCGCATTGACCGCTGCCAGGTCGACATCGTCCGGCAGGATGCGCAGGAGATCGGCCTCTGACAGGCGCACGACCAGCATCGCGCCCGGTTCGGCCGACTGCATGAGCGCGCCACGCTGAGCGATCAGGGTCAGTGCATCTTCGAAGCTGATCGCCTCGGCTACGCATGCTGCGACCAGCTCGCCAACGCTATGGCCGATCATGGCCGTCGGCTTGATGCCGCGCGAGATCCACAGTTGCGCCAGCGCATATTCGACCAGGAACAAGGCCGGTTGCGCGTAGATCGTCGAACGGATCGGATGCGGCGTGTCGTCGCCTTCCGGCGCTTCGCTCAACAGCAGCGTGCGCATATCCAGCCCGACGAGCGGCGCCAGCGCTTCGGCGCCCTTGTCGATCCATTCGCGATAGACCGGTTCGGTCCGATACAGCGCTGCTCCCATGCCCGGGTACTGAGCGCCCTGGCCGGGAAACATGAAGACCACCGCGGGCGCGGCCTGAGGAGCCTGGGCTTCAATGGCTCCCTTTTGAAGCTTCGCCTGGGCCTGATCGAGGCTATCGGCGATGACTACGGCGCGGTGGGTGAAGGAGCGGCGGCCCGTTTGCAGCGTCGCGGCGACGTTGGCGAGCGAGACGCCGGGATTGGCTACCAGATGACCGGCGAGATTGGCCTTGGCGCGTTCGAGCGCTGCCGGGCTTCTTGCCGACAGCGGCAAGATCTGCAACTGCTCTGACGGCGCATCTTGCGAATCACATGCGGCATCGACGCGATAGGGCGCTTCTTCCAGCACCACATGGACGTTCGTACCGCCCACGCCGAAGGAGCTCACGCCAGCGCGACGCGGTGCCGGGCCATCAGCCCAGGGACTTGCCGCGCTGTTGAAGAAGAACGGGCTGCTCGCGGAGTCGATGGCCGGGTTGGGCGAATTGAAATGCAGGAGCGGCGGCAGGACACGGTCGCGCAGCGCAAGCGACGCGGCGATGAAACCCGTCACGCCGGCGGCCGCGTCAAGGTGTCCCACATTGGCCTTCGCCGAGCCGAGGGCACAGAACTGGCCGCCCTCGACGCCGCCCAGGCGGAATGCCTGCACGAGGCCGGCGAATTCGATGGGGTCACCAAGCGGCGTCGCCGTACCATGCGCTTCGATATAGCCGATGGAGGACGGATCGATGCCGGCCTCGGCGTGCGCGATGGCGATGGCGCGGGCCTGCGCATCGACGCTGGGAGCAGTGAAACCGACCTTGTCGGAACCGTCGTTGTTGATGCCGACACCACGGACCACGGCATAGATCGGGTCCTTGTCAGCGATGGCGTCTTCAAGCCGTTTCAGCAAGACAACGCCGGCGCCGCTGCCGAACACCGTGCCGCTGGCGCTGGCGTCGAACGGGCGGCAAATGCCGTCGGGCGCACCCATGCCGCCTTCTTCGTAGAAGTAGCCGCGCTTTTGCGGGAAGGTGACCGACACGCCGCCGGCCAGCGCCATGTCGCAGCGTCCCGAGCGAAGGTTCTCCACCGCCATGCCAATTGCGGTCATCGAGGTCGAGCATGCCGTCTGCACCGACATGGCCGGGCCCGTGAGGCCGAGCTTGTACGCGGTGCGGGTGGCGACGAAATCACCGGCGCCAACCAGCTTTTGATACTCGCCGATCTGGAACTGGCTCGTGAACTCGTCGATGACTCCGCGATCCGACAGCACGTGCTTGAGGAAGTAGGTGTTCATCGAGGTGCCGGCGAACACGCCGACAGCGCCTGCGATCTTGGCCGGATCGTAGCCGGCATCTTCAAACGCTTCCCACGCGATCTCGAGGAACAGGCGTTGTTGCGGATCGGTCAGCGCTGCTTCGCGCGCCAGCATGCCGAAGAAGCCGGCATCGAAACGGTCGACGTCCGCGAGTATCGGCCGCGCCTTGACGTAACGCTCTTCGCGGCGAGCGCTGTCGTCGAAACTGTCTTCCAGTTCCGCCACATCGAAATGCGTGATGCAGTCGCGACCCGCGAGGATGTTGGCCCAGAGCTCGGAGACATTGCGTGCGCCCGGGAACCGTCCCGACATGCCGATGACGGCGATAGCACCGCCTTGCGTGTCCCGGCGCGGCTTGATTGCCTCATCCTTCGTCACTCCGAGGGTGGCACGCAGATGCGTGGCCAGCGCCTCGACATTAGGATGGCGAAACAGATCCACCAGCGCGACCTTGGCCGCCACGTCGCGCACGATGATGGCGTGCGCGCGCATCAGGTCCAGCGAACGCAGTCCAAGGTCAAAGAAGTTCGCGCGGCGATCGACCGGGTTGCCGAGGAGTTCTTCGAACACAGCAGCCAGCTTCCCGGCGATATCGTCGTCCATCGGTTCCGGTGCGGGCGTTGCTGCGGCAGGCGTATCGAGCCCCGCCAGCAGGGCTTTGCGATCGACCTTGCCATTCGGCGTCAGGGGAAAGGCCGGCAGGATACGCAATTCCGTCGGCATCATGTAGTCGGGCAAGGTAGCCTTGAGATAAGCGCGGATGGCGTCATGCAAGACGGCGGGAGCTGCCGCATCAGCCTTCACGAAGCCGGCGATGGCCTTGCCCCTGCGGCCTTCGAACGCGGCCACGGCTGCATCGGCGACGCCGGGAGCCGCACGCAACGCATGTTCGATTTCATCGAGCTCGATGCGTTTGCCGGCAATCTTGATCTGGCGATCGTTGCGACCCAGGAAATCGATGGCCCCGTCCGGGCGCCGGCGAACCAGGTCACCGGTACGGTAGAGCTTGGAACCGGGGGTAAACACGTCGTCGACGAACTTCTCCGCCGTCAGTTCGGGACGATTCAGGTAGCCGAGCGCAACGCCGTCACCGCCCACGACGAGCTCACCGACTTCTCCCTCGCCAACCGGAACAAGCTTGTCGTCCACGATATAAACGGCCGTGCCCGCGATAGCGTCGCCGATGGGAATGGCGTCGCCATTCGCCAGGGCCTCGCCGCCGCGCGGAATGCGGTAGCAGCAGGAGAAAGTCGTGTTCTCGGTCGGGCCGTAGCCGTTGATGATCTGCAGGCCTGCATGGGCTTCCATGACCTTGCGAACGTGAACGGGCGACAGCACGTCTCCGCCCGTCAGGACTTCCTTGAGCGGTACAAACGCTTCCAGCCGATAGTCGGCGAGCGCATTGAAGAGGCCGGCCGTGAACCAGGCGCTCGTGACGCCAAGCCGCGCAATTTCGGACGCAACTACGTCAAGCGAAGGCTGAACCTCGTTGATGACGGCAGCGCAGCCGCCATTCAGGAGCGGACCCCAGATTTCGAGCGTGCTTGCATCGAAGGCGAGGGGAGCCAGGTTGAGGAACCGCGTCTTCGGCGTCAGGTCAGTGAAGCTCTGGCCACGCACCAGGCGCAAAATGGCGCGGTGCGGCACGACCACGCCCTTGGGTTTGCCGGTCGAGCCGGAGGTGTACATGATGTAGGCGGCGTCGTCGCCACCGGATGCCTGGAGCGCAGCGGGATCGGCGGCCACCGACAATGCCACGATCTCCGCCAGATCGACCACTACGCCGTTCAGGTCGCCCACGCTCGCGAGAGCCGCCGCTTCTGCGATGATGAGCTTGGGCGAGCAATCGGCAACGATGAAATCGAGCTGCGCGCGAGGATAGGCCGGATCCAGCGGTACATAGACGGCGCCCACGCGCAGGATGGCCAGGATCAACGCCAGCGTGTCGCGGCTGCGCGGAACCATGATGGCGCAGCGCTCGCCTCGCTCCAGTCCCATGCGGGCGAGGACGGTTGCAAGACGGGCCGAACGTTCGTTGAGGGCGGCATAACTTTCTTCGCCCGTTGTATCGATCACAGCAAGATGATTGCGAAATGCCGCACATACGGCATCGAAGCGCACTGCCACACCGGGTACATCACCTGGACCGCTCGGCAAATCGTCTAGATATCCATCTCTGTGTGACATTTGCTGCTCTCCAATATTTTAGAATGTAGGCCTTGTACTGAGTTACGCCTGGGCGATAAGCGCGCAGCTAGCACATATGACGGCGGCCGTTCACGGGAGGCGTAAATAGCACGAAGCTGCGCACGCCTAACCCGTTCCTCGAACGTGAAATTTACTGTAAGAGAAAGTTAATCGCCCTTGACATAACTATCCGTTCGTCGTCGCACACACCAACGATGCAACAACACATCGCGCCGAGAAGCTCGCGCGCCTGGAGCGTGTCGGGCACTTTTGCTCAAATCCGGGACGTGGCGGGAGGACAGGGGCACGCCATACACGATCGACGTTTCGGACGAGGAAGGGAGCCAGGTCGCTCCATAGGGCGCAAGCAGATGCATCGTGGCGCGTCGTGGCGCGTCGTGGCGTATCCCCGACCTGCTCTCGCTGTGGGAGCCGGTCTGCAAGCAAACGCAACGTCCGCTTAACGCGGCTTGCTTCGAGGGGATGGGTAAACGATTGGTGTTCGGTGCCGCACGCGGCGCAATCGCGTCAGGCCGATCAGGTTTGTTCCGGCACAGCGTGAGAATGCGCCCGTCCCGGTTTCTCGACGGCGGGCCGTTTCTCTGATTCTCTGTCTCTGGTGAAGACGCCGCCGCTCAGTTCATTTCGACGATCGACCAGTCCGTGCGTCGGGCCGCTACCGCTCCCGCACAGGTCGGACTGGATGAGAGGGCGCAAATGCGCCAATGCCTTGCCTCTTCCGCTTCGCCGCCAACAAAGCGAGGCATTGTGTCACCGCGGATGGAAAGATCGAACTCGAAATGAGTGGGTGGCAAGATAAAGCCGGTGCCGAGCGCTTTCAAGCAGGCTTCTTTGCGCGCCCAGCTTTCAAAGAAGACTTCCTGTCGTTCTCCATCCGGCAATGCGGTGAATTGCGCGAGCTCCCGGTTGGAGAATACTTCGAGCGGCACACACTCCTCGATCGGGCGAACATTCTCTACGTCGATGCCGACCTCGAAACCATTCGAGATTGCGAGAGCCGCCACATTTTCGCTGTGGCTGAGGTTGAAGTAGATATTGCGTTCAGGAGGTTGAGTCGTGCAGAAAGGTTTGCCATCCGAACCATAGTCAAGGGCGACTTCCTTCGGTGTTAACCCGAGATAGCGGCTGAGTAGCCGCCTGAGTTCACCTCGTCCCGCTACGAAACGACGGCGATGCAGTTCGAAGCGGAATTTATCGGCGCGCTCTCGCTCTTGAGCAGATAGTATTTGCCAGTACCGATCAAATTCACCACCGCAGTCATCGAGATCCCACTGCCAGACATGCACTTCGTGCGCCGATGGCGGTGCGAGGAGAGAAAAGGACATTGAATGCCTGGAGTGCGGCTGGTGGCGGGGCTTCGTGATTCTACAGGATCGATACGGGTCATCAAAAGCTGGGAGAGCGCAGCTGCGCCGCAACCGTTGCTGCGGACTGTCATTCCTGCGTATATAAACGTATAGGCGTCACTGCGCGATCGGCTTAGGATGGTTATCGAGAGTGGACCTATCAGCCAGGCAATTCGTGACCCGAGGGGAATTTCTGGCGGTCCTGAACGTTTATATATATCGTTAAGGCCGATCAGCGATCACGGCTGCGGCTGTTTGCATGTGGGCCATCGAACAGTGCCGTCCTGCGCGCAGCGGTCTAATAATACGGTGACGAATGGCTGAGAGGCGCACGTTGTCCGAATTCGATCCACAAACGAGCGTAAAAGCGAATGAAAATATTAATAGCCAATACCTTATACAGCCCCGACATGGTGGGAGGGGCGGAGATATCTACGCAAATACTTGCGGAGGGCTTGGTTGCGGCAGGCGCCGAAGTGTGCGTCGTCTGTGCGACAGGTACGGGCGTTGATCGGGTGAGCGAACTGAACGGCGTGAAGATTTATCGTCTGCGTCTTAATAACTTTTATTGGCCCCATAATTCAAACAAGCACTCGCGGATCATGAAGATGATCTGGCACGCAGTCGATGTCCATAACGTCCTTATGGCACTTAAATTAAAAAAGATCATTCAGCGGGAAAAGCCGGATATCGTCAGCACGAGCAATCTGGCATGCCTTTCCATCGGCATCTGGCGTATATCGAAGCAAGCGGGTGTGCCGATCGTTCACACCGCGCGCGACTACTACCTGATGTGCCCGTCATCGAAGATGCTGTCGCATAACAAATCATGCGAACGACAGTGCGGAGTCTGCGCGCGCTATACCGGACCGAAGAGAACCGCGTCACAACGTGTCGATGCTGTTATCGGCGTGAGCCGGTTCGTGTTGCAGAAGCATCTCGACAGCGGATATTTCGCGAACGCCTCCACAACGGGGGTTATCAACGACTGCTATCTTCCAATGAAGAGCGAAGCGCCGCCTGTGGTGTCGAACGTATCGCCCGAAGGCGTAGTTCGGCTCGGCGTGCTTGGGCGGGTATCCCCCGAGAAAGGCATAGAAGTGCTTCTCGACCAGTTGTGCCGCGATTCGTCGCTGAACTGGACCTTGTCGATTGCCGGCAGCGGTGACGCAGCCTACCTGGCTACGCTGAAGAGCACGTATAACGATCGGCGCATCAACTTCGTCGGCCACGTGGTGCCCGCGCAATTCCTTCAGAGCATCGACATTCTCGTTGTGCCGTCGAAGTGGAATGAGCCATTCGGCCGTGTCACGGTCGAGGCTTATTCGCACGGTGTTCCCGTTGTTGGCGCAAACACCGGCGGCATCCCCGAGGTGATCGAGCCGAACTCACACCTGGTCTTCGACATTGATCAGCCGCATACGGTGATCGACAAGATCCACGAGGCTGTCCGGCTGTTGAAAGATCCTCAGACACCAGCGCGTTTGCGCAATTACGCGGAATCGTTTAGCCCGAAGGCCATGGTCGAGGCTTATCTGGAGGTGTATAAAAATGCGCTGAAAGCGAGGCCGTATAGCGTTGCTGCAGCGCATCAGAAAGTCACGCCATAGTGCGTATCAAGGCCTCTCGTTCTCTCGTTCTTTCGTTAATAGAAGGCCTTGGTTGAACGATCATCGAGAGACACGCCCTACACGCCAGCATCCGCTTTCTCTTTCTCGGAGAGGCGCTTCGGACGCGGGTTCAACGCGCGCCGGCTCTTCACGCGCAACGCGTTGAACTGGGCATGGCCGGCGGCGGTGTTATCGAAGATGCACCAGACTTCGTGCGCTTTTTTCGCCCGGTCGTGCAGCGTGAGCGCGAGGGCATCGAGGTAGGGAAATTCATAGGACGACTGGTACATCTCCGGCGAGCCATGCAGCCGGAAATACACCAGCGACGTATCTGCCCGATGCGCGATGAAACAGTCATCGGGTTGTGGATCAGCATCGACGTACGCGATCTTTTTCGACTTGAGCAAGGTCGCGGCGCTTTTCGTGAACCAGCTCTCGTGCCGTGCTTCCAGCGCAACCGGAATGTCCGTGCGTTCGCGCATCGATGTAAAAAACGACTTGGCCACCTCGGGATCGAATGCGAGGCTCGGCGGCAATTGCACCAGCCAGCAACCGAGCGTGTCGCCGAGTTGCGTCGCCGATTCGAGGAAGGCGTCGAGCAGCGGCTCGCAATTCACGAGGCGTGCGTCGTGCGTAATGGCCTTCGGGATCTTCACGGAAAAGCGAAACGAGCTGGGCACGCTGTCGCGCCAGCGTGCATACGTTTCCGCGCGATGCGGCCGGTAAAAGCTGGAGTTGATCTCGACGCAGGTCAACACCTGCGAATAACGGGCGAGGTGGGTACCCTCGCCGGGGAAGTGTTCCGCGACCGCGTCCGTAAGACCCCAGCCAGCGCAGCCGATCCGTACAGGGCCGGAACTGTGCTTGAGTGGGGGGAGCGATGGTTTGCGCAGCGGCATGGGTGAGTCTCGCTCCAGGAAAATATCAGTGGCGGGCTTCGCCCGGTGTAACGGGTGGCGCATCCGCTTGTGTATCTATGACCACAGGCGGCGTTTCGTCGTCGTCATCGTTCGAACGCGCCCAGAAGAATCGATCCGGCAAATACGCGCCCATGCCGGGCCTGAACGCTGCGCGGGTCGCCTGGAACACATATTCCTGGGCTTCGCGCGCGGCTTCCGCGGGTTCCTGACCGTTCGCCAGCAATGCGGCGATGGCGGACCCGAGCGTGTCGGTAATGCCCATCATGCGGTGCTCGGTCCGGTCCCACGTGTCCTGCCGGATCTGGCCTTCCTCGCTGTAAAGCGTGTTCACATGTCGATGCGTGCCCGTTTCCGTCGCCAGGATGTATTCGCAGCCCTGCGACAGCAAATGCGAGATCGCGGCGTCGAGCGAGGGCGCTTCGGCGTCGCCATCGGGCTGTGCGAGTTGCAGGAGCGTGGCGTGATCGGCGACAAGCATGGTGGTTTGCGGCACCAGCAAATCCGCGATCGATTCGCGCAATTCGTCCGCCGCCAGCACGTGCTCGTCGTCGAGCGTGAAGTCGGGCGCGAGGATCAGCGGCACGTCGTCGTAGTCGGCGACCACTTCTGCAATTGCGCTCACGACTTCCGCGCGCGTCGCCGCGCCGATCTTGAAGGCGGCTACAGGCATATCTTCCAGCAACATGCGGGCCTGAGTGCTGACTGTATCGGGGTCGAGGCCGGTGACTTCATCGCACGTCGCCGAGTCGCGCACGGTGTAGCCGGTCAGGACAGTGAGCCCGTGACAGCCCATGCTGGCAAGTGTCAGCAGGTCTGCCTGCAGGCCGGAGCCGCCCGTGGGATCGGACAGGCCAAAGGTCAGAACAATAGGAGGGGTGTCGCTGGGCATCGGATTATTCGTGTATTCAATCTATTGGCTATTCAAGCGGCCGGACAAGGAGTCGGCGCAAACGGCACGATTATGCGGCCTAAAGTCACGCGGACACATGAGATGGGCTTTTTTTCGCACCAAAAGCGGGTGAAACAGTGCGCGGGAAGCGATGCAACGAGGGACCGATACTGGCCGGAAGGGCGTTGCGCGCCGTGTAACGCTGATGTGACGGGGCCAGTGACGGTGCCATCAAGACGCTGATGAAACCCGAAAGCCTTCGGAATTTTGGCCGAATCCCGGCCGATCGGCCGACGCTGCTGCATTGCTAGGCATCGCGCCGCCAAACCGGTACCATCATGCACTCATTTAACCGATTGCCCGACGCGACATAAGTATGGAATACAGAAGCTGGATGTGCCTGATTTGTGGCTGGATCTATGACGAAGAAGCGGGACTGCCCGAGGAAGGGATTGCGCCGGGCACTCGCTGGGAAGACGTTCCAATCAACTGGACGTGTCCCGAATGCGGCGCACGCAAGGAAGACTTCGAAATGGTCCAGATCTGAGCAAAGGCTCGGATGTCGTGCAGGAAAAACCGCGCCGCATGGATGGGATGCCTTCATGCGGCGCGCCTTTGTTTACGAGTGGGCAACAGGCACGCGCTTCGCGTGATGCGTCGTGGTCGCTTCGTGGTCGCTTCGTGGTTCGCGGCGCGCATGATGGTCAGTTAGGCCACAATCAGATCAGTGAGCAGGAACGTTCGGCCAGCGAGTTGGCTCGACTCGACTCTTCGGGCGTGTGTCCGGGTTGTATCGCCAGAGGGGATGCGGCGGCATGCATCGGCATATCCTGGCGAAAACGTGCCCGGGTTCGATCAAGATCCATCCGATGCACGGCTTAGCGCCAGCGTCGGCTCGTGAGCGTTCCATGACAACACAATCCGGCTTGAGCAACACGTTCCAGGCATTGCCCAACCCGCGCGGGGGCGCCGTGCGGATTGCGGAAATGGCGCTGACCGACGCGCTGCACGCATTCATGCGCGACGGCGACACGCTCGGGGTTCTGCGCCGCGGGATTGGTGCATTGCACTCGGCGGGCTGGCTGCCGGCGCAGCGTTTCGGCGAGACCCTGGTGCTGGTGTCGCCGCTTGCCAGCCTCACCGACAAAAATCGCAACCAGTTCGCCGAGGCGCTGCGTGATTTCAGCGCGGCCGTGGAGCGCCGCAATCTGCGCGAGCTTGCCTGTTCCACGCTGCTGTTCGAGCATTATCGCGGGCTGCATGCGCTGATGGCTGCACATACCCGTGCCGCGCCCGTTTCCTTCGATGACCTCGCGCTCGCCGGCCGCGCCATTGCGCCGGCTACGCTGCGTTCCATTTCCCCTGAGCGCCTTGCTCGCGTGCGGGCGCACTATGAACGCGCGTTGCTGATGCTGCTGCGTCTGAAGGCCGGCGAGTTGAGGGGAGAGGCGGAAATCGTCTCTATCCTGGACGCGTGTCTCGCCGATCTCGCCGGTCCCGATCCCTACGATTTCTGGCGTCTGGCGGGGGCGGTGGTCCAGGCATTGCGTTTGCAACCCGATCCCGACACCGCCGCTGACGCGCATCGCCTGTACGCTCGCTTCAATCTGGTTCTCGCCGACCAGGCGCACGGCTTGTCGCATGCGCCCAAGTCGCTGGTGCGCGCCGCGCTTGCGCTGCTGTGGCGCGATTACGCGTTATACGGCGCGTCAGCGGAGGATTCCGTCCAGGTCGATGTGTTGCGCGACTATGGTCTGACGGTGGACTGGCATGTCGCCGCGTCGCAGGCGTCCGAGGACGCGTGGGAGCGCAATGCGGAGCAGGCGCGTGATGCCTCCACTCGCGATCTGGGCGTATTGCGCGTGAACGCGGTTGCGTACGAGGACTTCCTGACGAGCGCCGAGCCGGCTATTGGCGCGTTGATCGAGCATGGGATGTCGGCGCGGGAAGCAAGCCTTATTGATGTACCGGCCGCGCTCAAGGCTGCCGACGCGGCGTATCGGCTGGGCGCGGCGGCGTGTGCGCTGGGTCTGGGTCATGTCGCGTTGCTTGCCGACACGCTCGGGCTCGCGTGGCGGCGGATTGCGTATGACGCACAGACAACGCCGGAGGGCTCGCCGCTCGATGCCGCGATTCCCGAGAAGGCCGCTCAGGCGCTCGGCGCGATGTTGCATCAGGCAGCGGCGGGGATTGCGCCGTCGGAGGGCGGGGCGTCTGTTGCGGCGCTGACCGCGATGATCGAGAGGGGCATGACGGTCGCGCGATAAAGCGCTCACGTTCACAGTCAGGCCCCGCGCGTGAATTGAGCTACTTGATTGCGGCATACCGCGCGAGTGTGACTTTGCGCGCCGCATCGTGATCGACGATGGGCATGGGGTATTCAGCGCCCAGCGAAATCTTCGCGGCCTTCAACGCATCCGGTTTCGCTTTCCACGGCGCGTGGATGTCCTTATCCGACAAAGCGGCGAGTTCCGGCACGTAATGACGGATGAACTTGCCGTGGGTATCGAATTTCTCCGACTGCGTGATCGGATTGAAAATGCGGAAATACGGTTGCGCGTCGCAGCCGCTGGATGACGCCCACTGCCACCCGCCATTATTCGATGCCAGCTCGAAGTCGTTCAGCAGCGACTCGAAATACTGTTCCCCCCGCCGCCAGTCAAGTCCGAGATCTTTGGTGAGAAAGCTCGCCACGACCATCCGCAAGCGGTTATGCATATAACCCGACTGATTGATCTGGCGCATGGCGGCATCGACTAGCGGATACCCGGTCTGGCCTTCGCACCACGCGGCGAAATTGGCATCGGCGGCATCGCCCGTTTCCCACTTGATACGGTCATATTCCGGTTTGAACGCCTTGTGGTCGCCCGGTACGCCAACATACGGGAAATGGTGCAGCACCGAAAAATAAAAGTCGCGCCAGATCAGTTCAGACAGCCATGTTTCCGCGCCCCGATTGCCGTGGCGCTGAGCGTCGTGGGCGGTGCGGGCCAACGCGCGAATCGAGATGGTGCCATGCCGCAGATGCACGCTGAGATAGCTCGGTCCCTTGACGGACGGGAAGTCCCGGGTCCGGTCGTAATTGGCCATGCGGTCGATGAAATCATCGAAGAGCTGGTACGCGCCGCTCGATCCAGCCGGCAACGCGGGCGCGTGTGCGGCACTGAATCCAAGCGATTCCAGCGAGGGAATGGCATGCTTCACACCACTTGGCGGCCGCGCCAAAGCAGCGAGATTATCCTCCGACGCATACGGCTTCAAGGCGTCCGGCGTGAGCGATGCCAGCCAGTTACGCTTATAGGGCGTGAACACGGTGTACGGTTTTCCCGCGCCCGTCAGCACGTCGTCCTGATGAAAAATAACCTGGTCCTTGAACGTGAAAAACGCTACATCTGCACTGGCCAGTTTTTTGCCGATATCCTCGTCTCGCGCCTTCGCAGACGGTTCATAGTCGCGATTGGTGAAGACGGCGCCGACGCCGCATTCGCGGGCCAGCGCCGGAATCTCGTGCGACGGCACGCCGTGCCGAACGATCAGCCCACCGCCCGCGTCGCGCAGGGTTTTATCGAGTTCAATCAGGCTGGCATGAATAAACGGCACGCGCCGATCGTTTTGAGGAAGGGGCGAGAGAATTTCGCTGTCGAAAACGAACGCGCACAGCACCCGGCGACAGCGTGTTAGTGCGTGATAAAGTGCAGCATGGTCTGCTACGCGCAGGTCTCGTCGAAACCAGACTAGTCCCAGATCAAAGTCGGCCATCAAGCAGTGCCTTTGAAAAAATTTGAATTATGTCCAAGACTTCCGATCGCATCAATTTGACCAATCAGTTCCTGATCGCCATGCCCAACATGGCCGATCCCACGTTCTCGGGGACTGTAGTCTACCTTTGCGATCACAGCGAGCGCGGTGCGCTTGGCCTGGTGATCAACCGGCCGACCGACATCGACCTCCAATCGCTTTTCAATCGCATCGACCTGAAACTCGAGATCGAGCCGCTCGTGCATTTGCCTGTTTATTTTGGCGGCCCGGTGCAGACCGAACGCGGCTTCGTGCTGCACGATCCGGCCGACGGCGATGTCTACACATCGTCCATGAGTGTTCCCGGCGGCCTTGCGATGACCACGTCGAAAGACGTGCTCGAAGCGGTTGCGAGCGGCAAGGGGCCCGCACGGTTCCTGCTCACGCTCGGCCATGCCGGCTGGGGCGCGGGGCAACTTGAAGAAGAAATCGCCAAGAACGGCTGGCTGACGGTGGAAGCCGATCCGCGCATCGTTTTCGACGTGCCCGCTGAAGACAAGCTGCAAGCGGCGCTGTCGTTGCTTGGCGTGTCGCTTTCCATGCTGTCGGGCGAAGCGGGCCACGCATGACGGGTGACGACCGCCCTGACTCCCGCACCGAAGCCACGCTGCTCGCCTTCGATTACGGCGAGAAACGCATTGGCGTCGCGGTCGGCAACACGTTGACCGGACACGCCCGGGCGCTGACGGTGTTTGAAAACCGCAGCCGTGAATATCGTTTCGAAATGGCGGGTCAATTAATTGCCGAATGGAAACCCATGACGGTGATTGTCGGCCTGCCGATGCACCCCGACGGCACGCCGCACGAAATGACCCAGCTGGCCACGCGCTTCGGCAATCAGCTGAATGGCCGCTTCAGCGTGCCGGTGACGTGGGTGGACGAGCGGTATTCATCGGTGGAAGCGAAGGCCGAAATGAAGCGCAACGGCGTGAAGATGAATGCGAAGGGCCGTTACGACGATATCGACGCCGAAGCTGCGCGCGTCATCCTCCAACAGTATCTAGACGGACTTGATGACAACCATGAGTTCTATTGACGCCGAGGCGCTGTATCGCGAGTTGCTGGGTCAGATTCGCGCCGCTTATGGCGAGTCGCTGACGCAAGAGGGCGCGCCGGTGCTGGCCGGTATTTATAGCGGTGGCGTGTGGCTCGCAGAACGGCTGGCCAAAGACCTGAACGTGGCCGAATTCGGCGTGGTGAACGTCTCGTTGCATCGCGACGATTACGCAAAGAAGGGCCTGCACAGCCAGGCCAGCCCGACGTCGCTGCCGTTCGAAGTCGACAACCGAAAGATCCTGCTGATCGACGACGTGCTCTCAACGGGCCGGACCGTACGCGCAGCCGTCAACGAGCTCTATGATTTCGGCCGGCCGGCCTCCGTGGAACTGGCGGTGCTCGCCGATCGCGGCGGCCGCGAGTTACCCGTGGCAGCGCGTTTTACCGGCGGCCTGGTCGATGTGCCCGCGAATGCCAATCTCGTGCTCACGCAGCGCGATGACGGCACGCTGGCGTTCACGACTGAAGCTCGCACGGATTAAAAGGCGCAGCAGCGCCACCTTCCCCGACAAAAAACAACGCACCATCAGGATGGACATGAACACGGACACCCAGGGTTCTGCCGAAAGCAGCATGCCGGACCGAAAACCGGCGGCTTCGCGCTACGGTTTTCTCAAAGGTAATCCGCAGCTCACGAAGAACGGCGAACTCAAGCATCTGCTCACCATCGAAGGACTGCCGCGCGCGATCGTCACGCATATTCTCGATACCGCCGAACAGTTCGTCAGCGTGACGGATCGCGAGATCAAGAAAGTGCCGCTGCTGCGCGGCAAGTCAGTCTTCAACCTGTTCTTCGAAAACTCCACGCGCACCCGGACCACGTTCGAGATCGCCGCGAAGCGGCTCTCGGCGGATGTCATCAACCTGAATATCAATGCATCGTCCACGAGCAAGGGCGAGTCGCTGCTCGACACCATCAACAACCTCTCGGCCATGCATGCGGATATGTTCGTCGTGCGCCATGCGTCGAGCGGTGCGCCGTACCTGATTGCCGAGCATTGCGCGCCGCACGTGCACGTGATCAATGCCGGCGATGGACGTCATGCACACCCCACACAGGGTTTGCTCGACATGTACACCATCCGCCATTACAAGCGCGATTTCACGAATCTGCGCGTGGCGATCGTGGGTGACATCCTGCATTCGCGCGTGGCGCGTTCGGACATTCATGCGCTGACCACGCTCGGCGTGCCGGAAGTGCGCGCGATTGGCCCACGTACCTTGCTGCCCAGCAATCTCAACGAGATGGGCGTGCACGTGTATCACAACCTCGACGAAGGGCTGAAGGGCGTCGATGTGATCATCATGCTGCGCTTGCAGAACGAACGCATGAGCGGAGCCTTGCTGCCCTCGGCGCAAGAGTATTTCAAGTCCTGGGGACTCACGCCGGAGCGTCTCGCGCTGGCTGCGCCCGACGCTATCGTGATGCATCCGGGACCGATGAATCGCGGTGTGGAAATCGATTCGCAAGTGGCCGACGGCCCGCAATCGGTGATCCTCAACCAGGTCACATTCGGTATTGCCGTGCGGATGGCGGTAATGGGCATCGTTGCCGGAAATAACGACTAAGACAATGAAGATCCATATTCAGGGCGGCACGCTCATTGACCCGGCTGCGGGCACGCAAACCCAGGCCGATGTGTTTATCGCGGCGGGGAAGATCGTCGCTATTGGCGATGCGCCCGCTGATTTCCACGCGGCGCGGGTGATCGATGCGAAAGGCCTGGCCCTCGCGCCCGGTTTCGTCGATTTAAGCGCGCGCTTGCGTGAGCCGGGTTTTGAGCACAAGGCGACGCTCGAGTCGGAAATGGCGGCTGCTGCCGCAGGCGGCGTGACGAGTCTCGTCTGTCCGCCCGATACCGATCCCGTTCTCGATGAACCGGGTCTCGTCGAAATGCTCAAGTTCCGCGCGCAGAAGCTGCATCAGGCGCACGTGTATCCGCTCGGCGCGTTGACGGTGGGGCTCAAGGGTGAAGCGATCACCGAAATGGTCGAGTTGACCGAGTCGGGGTGCATCGGTTTCTCGCAAGCCGATACACCGATTGTCAATACACGCACGCTGTTGCGCGCGCTGCAATATGCGACGACCTACGGTTATGCCGTGTGGCTGCGTCCGCAGGACTCGTATATGGCGAGCGGCGGCGTGGCGGCGAGTGGCGCGGTCGCGTCGCGGCTCGGCTTGTCGGGCGTGCCGGTGTCGGCGGAAACCATCGCTCTGCATACTATTTTCGAGCTGGTGCGGGTGTCGGGCGCGCGGGTGCACTTGTCGCATTTGTCGTCGGCGGCGGGCGTGGCGCTTGTGCGCGAGGCGAAGGCCGAGGGCTTGGCCGTGACCTGCGACGTGACCATCAACCACGTGCATCTGACCGATATGGACATCGGTTATTTCAACTCGCAGTTTCGCCTCGATCCGCCGTTGCGCTCGCAGCGTGACCGCGATGCGATTCGCGCGGGGCTGGCCGATGGCACCATCGATGCAATTTGCTCCGATCACACCCCGCTTGACGATGACGAAAAGCTGCTGCCTTTCGCCGAAGCGACGCCGGGCGCGACCGGGCTGGAACTGCTGCTGTCGCTGACGGTGAAATGGGCGCGGGAGGCGGGCGTGCCGCTGGCGAAGGCGCTTACGCGCATTACGACGGCGCCGGCCGGCGTGCTCAAGCTCAATGCCGGGCGTATTGCCGTGGGCGAGACAGCTGATCTCTGCCTCTTCGATCCCGCCGCCGAATGGCTTGTCGAGCCCGCCAGGCTCAAGAGCCAGGGGCACAACTCACCGTTCCTCGGTTATGAGCTGCCTGCACGGGTACTCATGACGCTTGTGTCCGGGCATATCGCCTATGAATCGCGCTGACCGGTCCTGACTATGTTCGCTCTCTGCAAAGCACGGATTTTCGGGCATCTGCTTCACGGGATGTGGACCGTGGCCACGCGTTTTCCCAACGCGACGCCGCAGGTGCGCATGGAGCTGAATCGCCGCTGGTCGATTGAAATGTTGCGTCGATGCGGGATGAAACTCGTCGTGCACAACGATCAGGCGCGGCTTGATAGCGGCGCACTGGTGGTCGGCAACCACGTGTCCTGGATCGATATCTACGTCGTCAACGCATGGCGGCCGACGCCGTTCGTCTCGAAGGCCGAGGTTCGCGGCTGGCCGCTGGTCGGCTGGCTCGCGCAGCAGCTCGACACGATCTTCCTTCAACGCGAAAAACGCAGCGATGCAAAACGCATCATGCATGAGCTGTCGGACCGGCTCGTGCGCGGCGAACTGATGTGCGTGTTTCCGGAAGGGACGACGTCGCTCGGGCACGACTTGCTGCCGTTTCACTCCAACTTGTTTCAGGCGGCTGTGTCAGCGGCTCGTCCGGTGCAGCCGATCTGCCTGATGTACGAAGATGCGAACGGACGGCAGGCGGAGGCGCCGGCGTATATCGATGACCTGACGTTGGCGTTCACGCTGAACGCCATGCTGCGCGATACGCCGCTGACGGCGCATCTTTACGTCTGCGATGCGATCGAGCCGGGCGCGGACAGGCGCGTGCTGGCGAAGCAAGCGCAAGCGTCGGTGGAAGGGGCGTTGCGGCGGATGCAAGCGGGGTTGAGAGTGCCTGCGACTGTCGTTAGCGACGACGCGGGCGCGGTTGCAGGGTTCGAGGCGGTGACGCCGCGGCATTGAACCATCCCGACGGATGATTAAAAACCCGGATCGACTCCGAAGCCGCCGGAAGTAAAACTTCATCTCGCCGTCCGCGCACGATGCAGATTTATACTTGATTGATCGGGCTACCACCGAAGCCCGAAACCACCGCATCCGGCTGCGTCATGCGTGCACTTATCGGCTTAGAGGGCTTTTATGATTCTGGTAACGGGCGGCGCTGGATTCATTGGCGCTAATTTCGTGCTCGACTGGCTGAATGCCTCCAGCGAAGCCGTGCTCAACGTAGACAAGCTGACCTACGCCGGGAATCTGGGAACGCTCAAGTCGGTGCGTAGCAACCCTAAGCATATTTTCGCGCGGGTCGATATCTGCGACCGCGCTTCGATGGACGCTTTGCTCAGCCGGCACCAACCCCGCGCTATCCTGCATTTCGCCGCTGAAAGTCACGTGGACCGGTCCATTCACGGACCCGCCGAGTTTGTGCAGACCAATGTTGTTGGCACCTTCACGCTGCTCGAAGCGGCGCTTGCCTATTGGAAAAGCTTGCCCGACGTGGATCAAGCGGCGTTTCGGTTTTTGCATGTATCGACGGATGAAGTATTCGGCTCGTTGTCCGCCGGCGACACGCCATTCTCCGAGACCGCGCCATACGCACCGAACAGTCCGTATTCCGCGAGTAAAGCTGCATCCGATCATCTGGTGCGTGCTTATCGGCATACCTATGGCTTGCCGGTTGTGACGACGAATTGTTCGAACAATTACGGACCGTACCAGTTTCCCGAGAAGCTGATTCCGCTGGTGATCGGGAATGCGCTGAGCGGCAAACCCTTGCCCGTGTATGGCGATGGTCAAAATATCCGCGACTGGCTTTACGTTGGCGACCACTGCACGGCGATTCGCGAAGTGCTGGCGCGTGGCCGGGCAGGTGAAACCTATAACGTTGGCGGCTGGAACGAGAAGACGAACCTGGATGTGGTGCATGCCGTGTGCGATTTGCTCGACCGGCTGAAAGCGAAGCCCTCCGGTTCATACCGCGATCAGATCACGTTTGTGGCAGATCGGCCGGGCCATGACCGACGCTATGCCATCGACGCGCGCAAGCTCGCGCGTGAGCTTGGCTGGAAGCCGGCGGAAACGTTTGAGACGGGCATCGAGAAAACGGTGCGGTGGTATCTCGACAATCACGCGTGGGTCGACGAAGTGGCGTCCGGTGAATATCGCAAGTGGGTCGAGGCCAACTATGCGCAGCGTGCTGAGTTCCATCAGCCGGACAAGGACTGACGATGGCGCGCAAAGGCATCATTCTCGCCGGTGGCTCGGGTACGCGGCTTTACCCGATCACTCATGTTGTATCGAAGCAGTTGCTCCCCGTGTACGACAAACCGATGATCTACTACCCGCTCTCCACGCTGATGATTGCGGGGATTCGCGACGTGCTGATCATATCGACACCGGAGGATGCGCCGCGTTTCGAATCGATGTTCGGCGACGGCAGCCAGTGGGGCATGAACATCCAGTACGCCGTGCAGCCATCGCCGGACGGACTGGCGCAGGCGTTCATCATTGGCGAGCCGTTCATTGACCGCGATCCCTGCGCGCTGATTCTCGGCGACAACATTTTCTACGGCCACGATCTCGGCAAGCAACTCGAGCATGCCAGTGCAAAGACCGACGGCGCGACGGTTTTTGCGTACCATGTGAACGATCCCGAGCGTTACGGCGTGGTTGAATTCGATACGAATTTTCGCGCATTATCGATTGAAGAAAAGCCGGCTGCGCCGCGCTCGAATTACGCGGTGACCGGCCTTTATTTCTACGATAACAACGTCTGCGAGATCGCGGCCGACATCGAACCATCGCCGCGCGGAGAGCTCGAAATCACCGATGTGAATTCGTTTTATCTCGCGCAGCGCAAACTTGAAGTCGAGATCATGGGGCGGGGTTTCGCGTGGCTCGATACCGGCACGCCCGATTCGCTGATCGATGCCGCGTTGTTCATCGCGACATTGCAGAAACGCCAGGGCCTGATGGTCGCGTGTCCTGAAGAAATTGCGTACCGCCGCGGCTGGATCGACGGCGAACAATTGCTGAAGCTTGCACACCCGCTCGCAAAAAATGCCTACGGGAAATATCTGCTCAACCTACTGACGAACCACGTCGCATGGCCCTCCACGTAACCGCCACGGTGTTGCCGGAAGTCATGGTCATCGAGCCGGAAGTGTTCGGCGATGCCCGCGGCTTTTTCTACGAAAGCTTCAATAGCCGCGACTTCAGCGCGCACGTGCAGGCGGGCGTTGAATTCGTGCAGGACAATCATTCGCGCTCGGTTCGGGGTGTGTTGCGCGGGCTGCATTATCAGGTCGAGCATGCGCAGGGCAAGCTCGTGCGCGCGATGGAAGGCGAGGTGTTCGACGTCGTCGTCGATATCCGCAAAAGCTCCCCGCGGTTCGGCAAGTGGAGCGGCGTGAAGCTGTCAGCCGAAAACCGCCGGCAGGTGTGGGTGCCGCCGGGGTTCGCGCATGGTTATGTGGTGTTGTCGGAGTCGGCGCAGTGCCTGTATAAAACCACTGATTACTGGTATCCGGAGCATGAGCGAAGCATCATCTGGAACGATCCTGCAATCGGGATTGAGTGGCAGATCGACTTTGAGCCGATGCTTTCCGCGAAGGATGCGGCGGGCGTGCGGCTCGCCGATGCGCAGCACTTTGCGTGAGAGCCTGTAGATGACCACCGAACATGAGCCAAAGCTGATTTTGCTGACGGGAGCCAACGGTCAGGTCGGCTTCGAACTAGCGCGCACTCTGCGGGGTTTGGGACATGTGGTGGCGCTGGATCGAAGCGGCCTTGATCTCACGGACTCCGAACAGATCCGACACATCGTGCGCGAACTATCGCCTGCGTTGATCCTCAACGCGGCTGCTTATACGGCTGTGGATGCAGCCGAAAGCGATGTGGCGGCGGCGATGCGTCTCAATGCCCAAGCACCGGACATTCTGGCGCAGGAGGCGAAGCGTCTCGGCGCGCTGCTCGTTCACTACTCGACGGACTACGTCTTCGATGGCACGAAGGACGGTCCGTACGAGGAAGACGATGCGGCGAATCCGTTGAACGTCTATGGCAAGAGCAAGTTGGCCGGCGAGCAGGCGATAGCGGCGTCGGGTTGCGCACATTTGATCTTGCGGACGAGCTGGGTGTACGGCGCGCGGGGCAGGAACTTCCTGCGGACGATGTTGCAGCTTGGCGCGCAACGGGAGGAGTTGAGCGTGGTGGCCGACCAGATAGGCGCGCCGACATGGTCCAGGACCATCGCCGCCATGACGTCCGATGTGTTGTCGCAGCTTCTTGTCCAGGATCGGGACGAGTGGCTACGACGCTCGGGCATTTACCACCTGACGGCGTGCGGCGCGACCTCGTGGTGCGGCTTCGCTCAGGCTATCTTCGACAGATCGACGCTTGCGAACAAGCCGGTGGTCAAGGCGATCCCCACGGCGGCGTACGCGGGTCTTTCAACTGCCGCGGTCCGACCGAAGAATTCCCTGCTATCGAACCACAAGCTGTTCGCGACTTTCGGGCTGACGGCGCCTGACTGGCGTGAGGCGCTCGAACTCTGCATGGCGGAATTGTCGTAAATCCGCGCTGCGGGGCATCTAGTCGATGACCGGGCATTTAGTTGATGACCGCCCGGCAGTCCGAGCATTCCACCTGCGTCACCGTGCGTTCGGCCGGGTCGCTGACCAACTGCATTGCTGTCAGCTTTTGTCCCCATACGCAGCCTGAATCGAGGCCGATGACGTTATCGCGGATGATGAGACCGAGCGCTGCCCAATGGCCGAACACCACGGTCACGTCCGCTGTTCCGCGCGAAGGCACGTCGAACCAGGGCATGAAGCCCGGGGGGGCGGAGTCCACGCTGCCACTGGACGAGAAATCCATGTCGCCTTCAGCGGAGCAAAAGCGCAGGCGCGTCAGCGCGTTGCAGACCACGCGCAGCCGGTCGCTGCCCTTGAGCTTGGGTTTCCAGCGGGCCGGTTCGTTGCCGTAGAGGCTTGCGAGCGTTTCCTTCCAGTTGGGCGCGCGCAGCGCGCGCTGGAATTCATCGGCGAGTTCGAGGGTCAGCGCCACGTCCCATTGCGGCAGGACGCCCGCATGAACCATCAGCATGCCGTGATCGAAATGCGCGATCGGGCGATGCCGGACCCAGTCGAGGAGATCGGCTGCGTCGGGGGCAGCCAGGATTTCGTCGATGGTGTCGCCCTTTTTCGACTTCCGAATACCCGCCGATACGGACAGCAGGTGCAGGTCATGATTGCCCAGGACGGCCACGGCACGGTCGCCGAGGGCGATCAGGTCACGCAGCGTGGCGAGCGATTCGGGGCCGCGATTGATGATGTCGCCCGCGAACCACAGCGGCGTGGCGTCGCTCGGCGCAGCTTTCGTCAGGAGGCGCTGGAATGCTTCGCGGCAACCCTGGATATCGCCGAAAGCGAGGGGAACGGGGCGTTGCGGGAATAAAGATGCCATGTAGGAACAATGCGAAGAATGAATCTATTGCCGGCACGGGCGCGGCGCGTGAACGGACTTGATCGCGGGGCAGCTCTATGGAGAGTCTTGCTTGGCTGAAGCCGTTCTGGAGATGCCGAGGTGGTGCGGCGGGCTTGCGTAGGCTTGTGCTCTGGCTGCGCAAGCCGACTAAATCAACACAGCATCATAACCGAGGCTGGTTGAGGCTTGCTTGGGGTTTAAGCCGCTACCGTCACGCTATTTGGCATTGCGGAACAATGTGGCGCAATAGCGTCACGTTTGGTGGTCGCAACGTCGGCCGGGCACGGTATTGGCTGAGCTTGAGATAGCGACGACTCCAAATTACCGTTTCTCGCAGCAGCACACCGGATATTTTACTTTCTCACCTTTTGTATCAGGATGTCATTGCGCTTTGGACACGCGTTGCGCGCATTTATAATCACGCGCCAACCACGTCCTTACCGACGCCCGGTGTCGAAACTTTCCGCGCCTGCCGGCAGAATTTGATGCTTCGTCAGGGCCGGTGAGTGTCGGTTCGTCCGGGGCGTCCCGTCAAGGGCGAGGCGTATCGTTCGGGTCCGGCCTCGGGCTGCGAGGACGCGCTCAAGCCGCGAGCGCCGCTGTTGCGTCATTTGCCACGAAACCCAGGCTGCGATTGCCTTTTGTAAGAAATATGACTGACAATGCCGGGTTGTGGGCGATTCGCAGAATCCCCGCGATGGGGGCGAGCGGCCTTGTTGCGGCTCGTCAAACATTCAACGCTGAGGACATGATTTGAGCGCATTGTTGGGTGCCCTGATCCGGTACCGCGGATTTATTTTTAGCAGTGTCAAGCGCGAATTCCAAGTCCGCTACCGTACCAGCATGCTTGGTGCGCTGTGGCTGGTTCTGCAGCCGCTCGCGATGATTTTGGTCTACACCGTTATTTTCGCCGAGGTCATGAAATCGAGGATGCCGGGCGTCAGCAGTACGTTCGGCTTCAGCATCTACCTGTGCGCAGGGGTGCTGACGTGGGGTCTCTTCGCGGAAATCGTGTCGCGGGCACAAAACGTTTTCATCGAAAACGCCAACGTGCTTAAAAAGCTCAGCTTTCCGCGCATTGCGCTGCCCGTCATCGTCGCCTTATCGGCAATGATGAATTTTTTGATCATATTTTCTCTGTTTACAATCTTCCTCGTAGTTAGCGGCAATTTTCCGGGCGTGACTTTTCTCGGTCTGATTCCGCTGCTGCTTGTGCAAATCGTCTTTAGTGTCGGCCTCGGGATAACGGTAGGCGTTCTCAACGTCTTTTTTCGCGATGTCGGGCAGTTCATGACGATTCTTTTGCAGTTCTGGTTCTGGTTCACGCCAATCGTCTATCCATGGCACGTATTACCGGACGGCATCAAGCCGTATATCAAACTCAACCCGATGGCCGACCTGATACTCGGCTATCAGGCGGTTCTCGTGAACGGTCAGTGGCCTGACTGGACCCTGGTTTGGCCAGTGTTCATCGTGGGCTTGCTGCTATGTGTACTGGGGCTTTATTTATTTCGCCGCCACGCGGCGGACATGGTCGACGAGCTGTGACGCCCGGTTCCTGAACACATTCATGCCTCAGGCCTGGGCGGAAATCCCCAGGCCCGAATACCGGGCTGGCAATAGCTTCGGAGCAGACTTTTTGGTGGATGGCCGATTTAGTCCCTCGGATATAATTGGGGCCATTCTGTAGATTTTTTCCATCTTTCGCGGCACTTTTCGCGATGGATGGGTCTTCCCAAAGGAGATGGAATTGACGAGCGCAGTAGTTACTGGCATCACAGGGCAGGACGGGGCATATCTGACGCAATTGCTACTGGACCGTGGCTACGAAGTCCATGGCACCTATCGTCGTACGAGTTCTGTTAACTTCTGGCGCATGAACGAACTGGGTGTTCTCAACCACCCAAAGTTGCACCTGCACGAACATGATCTGACCGATCTTGGCGCGACCATCCGCCTGCTGGAAACGGCGCAGCCGCGTGAGGTCTACAACCTCGCGGCGCAAAGTTTTGTCGGCGTGTCGTTCAATCAGCCGGCAACCACGGCCGAAATCACCGGCGTGGGCGCATTGAACGTTCTTGAAGCCATCCGCATCGTGGATCGTTCGATCCGGTTCTACCAGGCGTCGACTTCCGAAATGTTCGGTAAGGTCCAGGCGATTCCGCAGAAGGAAGACACGCCTTTCTACCCGCGCAGCCCGTATGGCGTGGCGAAGCTTTACGCGCACTGGATTACGATCAACTATCGTGAGTCTTACGATATTTTTGGTTCCAGCGGGATTCTGTTCAACCACGAATCGCCGCTGCGTGGCCGGGAATTCGTGACACGCAAGATCACGGATTCGGTCGCGAAAATTTCGCTCGGCGAGCTCGACGTCCTCGAACTCGGCAACATGGACGCGAAGCGCGACTGGGGCTTTGCGAAAGAATATGTGGACGGGATGTTCCGCATGCTTCAAGCGGACGAGCCTGACACCTTCGTGCTTGCTACAAACCGTACCGAAACCGTGCGCGACTTCGTGGCAATGGCGTTCAAGGCCACCGGTGTTGAAGTGGCGTGGCGTGGCGAAGGCGAGAAGGAAGAGGGCGTGGACGCCTCGAACGGCAAGCTGCTGGTCAAGGTGAACCCCAAGTTCTACCGCCCGGCGGAAGTTGAGTTGCTGATCGGCGATCCGGCGAAGGCCAAGTCGGTGCTGGGCTGGGAGCCCAAGACGACGCTCGAACAACTTTGCAAGATGATGGTCGAGGAAGATCTTCGGCGTAACAAGACCGGTTTTTCGTTCTGAACGCAGGCAGGAAGCCGGTACATTGCCGGCTTTGCGTGGTCTTCCTGAAAGCGCGCAAGGCTTATCAGCCTTGCGCGCTTTCGGTTGTGGTGCCGTCGGTCGGCGTACCCTCACGGTTCAAACCGTAAAAGTGGATCGGAACATGGGCAGTATCTCGGTACAGAATGTCGGTAAGGCATACAAGCAATATCCGTCTCGCTTCGGACGACTACTCGAATGGCTGTCGCCGGTACGGATCGTCCGGCACGACCTCAAGTGGGTGCTTCAGGATATCGATTTCGTCATCAAGCAGGGCGAATCGCTGGGTATTGTCGGTATCAACGGTGCGGGCAAAAGCACGCTGCTGAAGATGATTACCGGCACGACACAGCCCACCAAAGGCCGCATCACAATGACCGGGCGTGTTGCCGCCATGCTTGAGCTCGGCATGGGTTTTCATCCTGACTTCACCGGCCGTCAGAACGTGTTCATGGCGGGGCAACTGCTCGGCTATTCAGTCGACGAAATCGCGCAGAACATGGGCAGGATCGAGGAGTTCGCGGAAATTGGCGATGCAATCGATCAACCCGTGCGTGTCTATTCGAGCGGCATGCAAATGCGCCTCGCCTTCAGCGTCGCCACTTTCCACCGGCCGGATATCCTGATCATCGACGAAGCGCTTTCGGTCGGGGACGCGTACTTTCAGCACAAGAGCTTCGACCGGATCCGGACTTTCCGTGAGCAAGGGACCACGCTGCTGATCGTGTCGCACGACAAGACCGCCATTCAGGCAATTTGCGATCGCGCGATCCTGCTGAATGCCGGGCGGCTTGAGCTGGAAGGCTCGCCGGAAGCCATTTTCGATTACTACAACGCGCTGCTTGCCGACAAGGAAGCGGCCAATGTTGTTCAGACGACAAGCGAAGATGGCACGACGCAGACCAAATCGGGTTCGGGCGAGGCGGTCATCGAGACTATCCGGCTGCTCAACGCTGACGGCAAGGCGAGCGAACTCATCGACGTAGGGAGCGAGCTGACGTTGGAGGTGGACGTCGCGGTGAAAGAGGACATTGCCGAGCTGGTTCTGGGTTACATGATCAAGGACCGTGTGGGGCAGCCTATATTCGGTACGAACACCTATCACCTGGAACGATCGACCAAGGCGCTGAAGGCGGGCGACCGGATGACCTACCGCTTCAAGTTCCCGGCGAACCTTGGCGAAGGCAGCTATTCGATCGCGCTGGCGCTGCATGCCGGCGACACGCATGTGGTGAAGAATTATGAGTGGCGCGATTTCGCTGTGGTGTTTCAGGTGCTGAACATGTCGAAGAAGAAGTTTGTGGGGTGCGCGTGGATCGAGCCTGAACTGAGCGTCCAGAATCACTAACGTATAACGAGGCGCAGCGCTGTATATGGTATCGGACGATTTTTATCGAGCCCTTGAGGATCGCTTTCGAGGCAGTCGTGAGTTGATCAAGTTTCGGCAGAGCGTGTATTTGCCGCTTGTCGAAGAGCTTGCTAACCGGGTACAGAAGAAGGTTCTGGACGTCGGGTGCGGGCGCGCGGAATGGCTCGAGTTGCTCGGCGAGCATGGTGTTCCCGCGGAGGGCCTGGATCTCAACGAGGACTTCGTAGCGGCTGGACAGCAAGCCGGACTCGCTGTATTCAGCGCCGATGCGATGCAATACCTTGGCGAGCAGCCGGACCAGTCGTACGGGTTGATTAGCGCGTTCCATGTAGTCGAGCATCTTGGCTTTGAGAACCTGCTGCTGTTCTTGCGCGAAGCTTATCGAGTTGTCGACGACGGCGGTGCGATTTTGCTTGAGACACCGAATCCGGCGAACCTGCTGGTCGGTGCGTGCAACTTCTATCTCGACCCGACTCATGAGCGGCCGATTCCGTCGATTCTTCTTAGCTTCGCAGCGGAGTTTTCGGGTTTCGAGCAGGTCGTCATCGTGCCGGTCAACCGCGGCTTTCTGCAGAACAACCTTGAGTTGATGCCAACGGAGTTGTCGGGCGCGAGCGTGATCAACAAGGTGGTGTCGTCGCTTGATCAGAACTTCATGCAGGCGCCGGATTACGCAATTATCGCGTTCAAGAAGGCAGGCAATGAATTGGTTGAGGTTGCTAACTCGCTTGTGAGCGACTCGCCATTGCCTATCTCGGCGAAGGAGACTGAAGACGTGAATGCATTGTTAGAGCGGGTGATTAACGCGGAGGCGGAACGGGCAGCGCTACGGGCAGATGCGACCAGCGTGCGCGAGCAACTGCACGACACCCTCGGGCGAATGGACGAGACACAGGTACGGTTGGGCGAAACGCAGGGACGACTGGAGGTCTTGCAAGACCGTTTGCTCGACGCCCAAGCGCGTGCAACGGCCGCAGAGGAGGCAGCGAACAGTTCGAAGCTTGTCCTGCGGGCGCAGGAACTCGAGGCGCAGCTTCAGGCCACCCATGCACGCGCAGCTGCGGCGGAAGACCTGGCAAACCGGTCGCAGGCGCATGTGATCGCGTTGTTGAGCAGCAGCAGTTGGCGTTTGTCGTCGCCAATTCGAATGGTCGGAAACACATTGCGCAAAGTGGGAGGCGCGCCGGGAGCCGTGAAACGGACGGCGAGGTTGGGGCTGCTCCACGGTGTCGCTTACGTGCGTTGCCGGCCTGTACTCAAGCAGCGTGTCGCAAATGTCCTGTCGCGGTTTCCGCGCGTGCGTGCGCGTCTTGCGCGTTATGTTGGCTTCGATGCTGCGCAAAGTGTCGTTGCCGGCGCGCCGCTTCCTTCGGTTGAGTCCGTCGAACAGCTCACCGCGCGTGGCCGTGCGATATACAACGATCTGGCGAATGCCAAAAGCATCAACGCAAAATAAAATTCTTCCGGTACCACCATGCGCATTGTTTTGGATCTTCAAGGATGTCAGTCGGTCAGCCGCCTGCGCGGCATTGGCCGATATAGCCTCGCGTTAGCGAAAGCCATCATACGAAACGCGGGGGACCACGAGGTCTGGATCGTACTGAACGATCTGTTTCCCGACACCGTTGACGGCATCCGGGCGTCGTTCGAGGGCTTGCTGCCGGTTGAGCGGATTGCCGTCTTTGCGGTGCCGAGTTTCTCGTTGTATCAGGGTGCAACTGACTGGCGCACTCGGGCAGCGGAACTCGTTCGTGAGTATGCGGTGGCTGAGCTTGAGCCAGATGTGGTGCACATCAGCAGCTTGTTCGAAGGGTATGTCGATGTGTCGGTGTCGAGTGTCAAGGCGCTTGGCACCAACGCCATTACAGCCGTGACGTTGTACGACTTGATTCCGTTCTTGAATCCGGACAAGTACCTGACCGACGCCGGATTCAAGAAGCACTACTACGGCAAGATTGACGCTCTCAAACGCACCGACGTGCTGCTCGCCATTTCCGAGTATTGCGGAGAGGAAGCGGTTCGCGAACTCGATATTCCTCGCGATCGGATCACCAACATTTCATCGGCCGTCTCGGAATCGTTTGTTTGTTCGACACTGTCTGACGACGACGTGCGTGCACTTCGTGGCCGCTTTGGCATTTCGCGGCCATTCGTCATGACGACAGGGATTGTCGAGCCGCGGAAGAACCTTGAAGGATTGATCGTTGCCTATTCCAAACTGCCGGCTGAACTTCGCAAGCAGTTTCAGCTTTTCATGGTGTGTCAGGCGACCGAGTCGAATCGCATCAAGCTGTTTGATCTGGCCGAGGCAAATGGTCTCGCCCGTGACGAACTGGTGCTGGCCGGCTACGTGTCCGACAAGGATCTGATCGAGTTGTACACGGCGTGCCATTTGTTCGTGTTCCCGTCGCTTCACGAAGGTTTCGGCTTGCCTGCACTCGAAGCAATGGCATGTGGAGCGGCGGTGATTGCGTCCGCCGCGACCAGCATTCCCGAAGTGATTGGCCGGGACGATGCCTTGTTCAACCCGCTCGATGTCCAGCAAATGGCGGACATGATGGAGCGCGCGTTAAGCGATGGCGAATACTGGCAGTCGCTGCGGGACCACGCGGCTGTTCAGGTGCCGAAGTTCTCGTGGGACGCGACGGGCAAACGTGCGTTAAAGGCTTTTGAGGCTGCGTATGAAGCGCGCGCGCAGGAGAGTGCTGTGGCCGTTGAGTTGGCCGACGTCCGGTATCGGAAATTGATCGACGCGTTGATCAAGCTCGATCTCCCTGTCACCGATGCAGACTTTGCCGCTAGTGCCAATGCGATCGCTGTCAATCAGCGCGCGGGACGCACGCGACAGCTGTTTGTTGACGTATCTGTCCTTTGCGAGCATGACGCGAAGTCCGGAATTCAACGTGTTACGCGCGCAATTGCCCGGCAATTGCTTGCCGCGCCGCCGGACGGATGGCAAGTGCGGCTTGTGCGGCTCGACCGGAGCGTGATGATCTATCGCTACGCGAACCGCTTCATGCATTCGCTGGACGTAGGCTCTCGAGGTGTCGACGACGAAGACGAATGGGTCGATAGCCAGCAAGGCGACATCTTTTTGGGCCTCGATCTGGTCGCAGATTGTGTGCCGCCGGCAGAAGGCTGGTTCGCGGCGCAACGGCGTCGCGGAGTGAAGATCTACTTCGTCGTGTATGACTTGTTGCCGGTGTTCCGCCCGGAATGGTTTCCGGAAGTGATTGCTACCGTGTTTCCGCCGTGGCTGAAGACAATCGGGACGGTTGCTGACGGCTTGATTTGTATTTCGCGCGCGGTCGCCGACGATTTGAAGATGTGGCTGGATGCTTCGACCGTGGAGCGCGTGCGCAAGTTGAAGCTAGGATATTTTCATCTGGGCGCGGATATCGAGAGCAGCCAACCGTCGACCGGCATGCCAGACGACGCCGCAAGCATTCTGTCCGCCATGCGCGAACGTCCGACGTTCCTAATGGTTGGTACCGTAGAGCCACGCAAGGGGCATGTGCAGGCGTTTGCTGCGTTCGAGCGACTGTGGGCGAGGCATGTCGACGTCAATCTCGTCGTGGTCGGCAAAGCCGGCTGGGGAGTAGATGGGCTGCCGGAAATGCTTGCTCAGCATCCAGAAAACGGTAACCACTTCTTCTGGATGCAAGGAATCAGCGACCAATTTCTCGAGAAAGTTTACGAATCGTCGACTTGCTTGCTTGCACCTTCGTTAGGCGAGGGATTTGGACTGCCGCTGATTGAGGGGGCACAAAAAGGCTTGCCGATTTTGGCGCGTGAACTGCCGGTCTTCCGGGAGGTGGCGGGCGACCATGCGTTCTATTTCACGGGCGATACCCCCGAGGAGCTCGCTGCGGCCGTAGAAGCTTGGATCTTGCTGGAGAAGGACGGGAAGGCGCCGCAATCGACGGGGATGCCGTGGCTGACCTGGAAGCAGAGCGCCGAAGAGGTTGGAAGGGTGATGCTGGACAATGCTTGGTATGAAGAGTGGATTACGGTTGCAGCGAGTAGTTCGAAGGCTTGAACATAAGCGGGCAATGCGATGGGGACGGATGTGGCTCATTTCGTGCTGCGACGCCGGATGTGAACGGGAGATAGCAATCCCTTATTTCTCCGGTATCGCCTGAAACATTTAACTGTTATTTTCGGTAAGGAGCGTTCGCGCCGGTGCTGAGTCAAGCATTGGTCACACAAAACGAAACTACGAGAGATGACAATGTTTCTACGGAAGCGAAATACCGCTGTTGTTGAGACCGAGGACCAGGTGCAAGTTGTTGCCGAAGCCCCCAAAACGCAGCCGGAAGCCAAGCCCAAATATTCACTCGACTCATTTCCACTTCGTCCTCCGCTCCCTCTCCCAGAAGGGGTGTCGAGGGCAGAATTATTCGATTGGCTCAAATCTGTCCGTGTTTCCGATGCTCCGGAATCGATAGCGGGTTACTGTGTCCAGGACTTCGAGCGGTTTGTCCAGACGTTTGGCCTTGTCCAGCGAGCAACTTCAAAGTCAAAGGGTGCACTGACGGGTTTGGAGTTGGGTGGCAATCCTTACTTCAGCACAATGCTGCTCAGAAACTTTACCTCTATTGACTGGCGCCTCGGTAATTATTTCGGCGACCAGATCCCGAAAGGCGAGGCAGAGCAGCGCGTTTATATGGACGAGTTTCGCAAGCCGGGCAGCAAGACGCACGTTGATCTGAAGTATTCGCATTTCAATATTGAGGAGGATACGTTCCCGTTTGAATCTGAGTCGCTTGACGTTGTGTTGTTCTGCGAAATTATTGAGCATTTATTGAACGATCCTTGTAAAGTGCTTCGGGAAATCAAGCGGGTTCTTCGCGAGGATGGAACGCTCGTTCTCACCACGCCTAATGTAAACCGGATTGAAAACGTTGCCCGAATGATTGTAGGCACGAACATGTACGACCCGTATAGTGGATTTGGGCCATATGGTCGGCACAATCGGGAGTACAACAAACACGAGCTTTACCTGCTGCTCAACTATCTCGGCTTCACCGTAGACGAAATATTCAGCGCCGACGTCCACGACAATATGACGAATGTCTATCTCGATCCCGACAAATTCGGGCATTTGATTGAGTATCGAAAACACGATCTTGGTCAGTATATATTTATTCGAGCACGGAAGACCGGTGAGGATAAGGGCAAGAAACCTGCCTGGTTGTATCGGTCTTATGAGCCGGCAGAACTCGAATAACGTATTGTCGCGCGGTCGACTCTGGGTGAGTTGACAAATTTATAGCTAGAAAACTCTGAGTTTGAGGGCTATGTTAATCAACAAATACACTCCGTTTCGGCAGTTGGCATCTGTCTATTCAGCTATTTTATCTATTAATCAGGCAATTATAAAATCCTCTGATCTACGCCGGGACGCGCTACATGAAGCAATGCGAGGTTCCGAGCAAGCCTTAGTCGGAATAAAGGATGCCTTGTCATCCTCCGATATTAGATCGGAGGTGGCATCCTTGAGAGAGAAAATTACTGTTTTAGAAAATTCTTTTGATGGACGAGTGGCGACAGCGATTCGAGACCATATGTATCTTCCGACGACGTCGCATTGGTCGCGGGACAAACCGTTTATGTCGTTTTCAAGTTGCAGTGCTGCGGATTTTCTCCATCCGCGATACACCGATATTTGCAATGTGCTTGATCATCCGCTTATTTTTCATCGAAAGCTGTGGGAATGGATATTTGTTTTTTATCATCTTGAGCAGGCCGGCGTGTTGGCGGCCGGCAAACGTGGCGTCGGATTTGGAGTAGGCCAGGAGCGGTTGCCTGCTGCTTTCGCCAGTCGTGGCGCGAGCGTGCTAGCGACCGATGCACCACCTGAGATCGGGATTTCGAGTGGATGGACTGCGACAGGACAACACAGTGACAATCTTGCGGAGCTGAAATATCCACGCATCGTTTCGGGCGAAAAATTCGACGCGCAAGTCTCACATCGTTTCTGTGACATGAATGATATCGACGATGACATTATCGGATTCGACTTTACATGGTCGTGCTGCTGTCTGGAACATCTCGGATCGCTCGAGGCAGGACTTCAATTCATTGTGAACAGCGTTGAAAAGACACTGAGCGTGGGAGGTGTTGCAGTTCACACCACTGAATTGAATCTTTCGTCCAACGACGACACTATCGAGAGCGGTCATACCGTGCTGTATCGGCATCGCGATTTGACCGAACTAGTTTCACGTCTACGCACTTTAGGGCATGACGTCAAGCCGTTCATCATTGCGCCGGATTCCCATGTCCTGGACTTTTACGTCGACCTCCCGCCATATGCGAGTTCGCCGCACTTGAAAATGCGCTTCGACAAATATGTCACGACGTCTGCGGGGATCGTTGTGAGGAAGCGCGTGCACTGAACTTGGTATGTGGCGCGCATCGCGTGAGATTGACTTCTAGACTTGTCTGAGCGGCATCGCATTCGTGAGTTGATGAGATACACAGACATGCCAGTTGATAAAACCTTACGCACGCTTTCAATCATTGCGAGTACTGGTCTGCTTCAAGCGTTAAGGGCGACGTTCCTGGCACCGGTGCTGGTCGTGGATTAACCTTTTGTCCCTGCCGGCGCCCGCGGCACAGGATGTGTTGCAACGGCGAGATCTGCCGGCATTGAGTGTAGCGTTGAATATGCTATTGCGAGGGTTCGATCCACAGTCGCTCCATGCCAAGACCTAGCTTGCGGCGGTCATCGCCATTATTAAGGTCATGCGGTGATATCGGTTGCGCTGGTTTTATAGTGATCAGATCGGTACCTTTCGTGATGCTGAATGGCAGCGCATAGTCAACTGCCTGCCCGGTTGGGGAAAACGTTTCAACCTGATCTCCAATTATCACTTGCGCTGGACGGCCGACATTCGGGCCAAACCCTTGCGCGCGCAGATGCAGCGTAAAGCGCATGGGAAGCGGGTGGGCAAAACGCAGGCTGATGGCGGGACCGATTGACATGTCGGACCAGCGCCCCCAGCTTTCGACTGAAGATAAGCCGTCAAGGCTCGTTAAGAAGTCCGGTGTACCGGCGCGCGAAAAATCCACCCCATCAGTCAGCGTGGAGTGATATTTCAGGCCCGATTTATCGATGACCAGATGAGTCCTCTCCATAACCTGTTGCGGCGCCATGCCTTGCGGCAAGGTACAGGTTCGGTGATTTCCATCTGCCAGATCGAAGAAAATCTGTTGCTTACTGCCGCTGTTGAGAACGGACGGTTTTCCGAGAATCCTCTGCAGTTGCGCCTCGATTGCGGCACCGCCGTCCGTATAACCACGTCGGTCGATATAAATGCCGCTAAAGCAAAGTTGCCTTACGATTTCAACTTGCCGCTCCATTGATTCTCCGGCCAGTGCACGAAAAAACAAATCAGCCGGTCGACCTCTCATCGCGCCATAACTCCATTCAAGCGTCGACGAACCGAGATACGCGCGAGCTGGGTCATAGCCCCCGAGTTGATTGATAGCTCCGCCTTCTGGAAATCCAATATATGGGAGCTGGTAGATCGCACCGTGCTTCGGAACCCGTTTTTCGATATCCGCGACAAAATGTGCATCGGCATAAAAATCGTCGCTTGCGGTGCGCAGGCACGAGACGCAGGCAGGGGTTGTCTGATCCCAGATTCCGAAGCCGCATAACGCGACGGCTGCGAATGCTGTCGAACTTTTAAGATGACCTCTCGCCCACCCTTGCGCGAGGAGTTGTTCGATCATCAACAACGTTGCGGCAATCGAGGTGAATGCGATAAAAACGCTCACTCGATTCCAAGCGCGGATCAGTGGCGTAATGAGAATAGCGAACAGGGCCGAGAATCCACCGACCGAACAAAATAACAGCAGGATGAGTGTAATCGACGCCAAGAAGAAAAATCTCTCGTCCTGACGAAACTGCGGTGCTAGAAGACTTAGCAAAAGCGCAATAAAACCGATGCTTCCGATCAGTCCCAGTGACGAACTCGTGTTCTCGTTGACCAAAGGAAAGGTCGACTCGTATTTAGCTGTCACTTTCGCTACCGGCGCAAACCGGTGGTTTAAGCGAGGCAGCAGGAGTTGCACTATCTTCAGGCCATAAACCTCAGCTTCAATTGGAGTTCTCTCTGCCACCTCACGATTGGCGCCGTGCTCGAATCTGTCAATCAGGTTCGGCGTGACATTTGCAATGATACCTGCCGTCACGATTGTCACCGCCAATAGCATTCCGCAAAGGCTTTTGATCGAACGCATCTGAAAATACCGCATTATCCCAGCGGTGATGAAAGTCAATACACCAAAAAATGAATAGTAAACGCCAAAGCATGACAATGCGAGAAGTATAAGCGCATCTCTAATGTTGATGCCTACACTACGGGATGCTTTGGATGTTCTCGCAAAATCCCCACGATAAATTTTAAACGCGTACCAGATAAAAATCGGCGCGACAAAGTACCAAGTGTAGAAGAGGTGTTCCAGTCGTTCAAAATGAAAAGGCAGGATCGTGAAAATAAAGCCACCAGCGAAACTCAGCGCCAGGGAAACCCGAAGTTTCCGCAACACGATATACGCGCTCAGTGCGTTGGCAGGAAAGCCAAGTAAATAGTAAAGATTGAGTGCAGCCGCAGCGCTGCCAGACATGCGTCCGAGCAACTTCAGCGCGAAAAGACTGCCCGAATCGGGAATGGGGTAGTCGTAGAGATAGGAACCAAACGGCGCGCCCATCAAGGTCGAATGGAACAGCCACGACCCCTCCATGACGCGCTTGATCATAACCAGGATCAGGAGGCCGTCGCCACTATAGATCAACGGAACGCGCAGGTCGAAATGGGTACCCCCCGTGAGCAACCAAACGGTGACCATCACCAGTACGACCATGGCTATTGGCACACCCCACTTCAAAATGGGGTGGGTGGTTTGTAGCTTGGCTTCTTGATAAGGCTTGGCGAAAATGTCCGTCACGAGTTGGCGCTCTTTCTATAGTTACGCTGTAGGCGAAATTGAACCTGCGTCAGTCGCAGCAGAATGCTCAACAGGTGCAATTCCACCGCCAGCAATCCTTTCTCTCTCCACCACCAACGGACGCTTTTGCGCATAAGTCAGGATCGCGCCCACGTACTCTCCAAGCAATCCGATGAAAAACAACTGGACTGACGAAAAGAAGAACAGCCCAACCAGCAGCGGTGCGCTACCTATGACGAAACTATTCCAGTACAGCAGCTTCAAAATCGTATAGACCACGGAAACGCACAAACTCACGCCCGACAAGAAAAACCCCGCAATAGTCGCCAACCGCAGCGGTACTTTCGAATGCGATGTAATGCCCAGCATCGCGATGTCGTACAGCGTATAAAAATTGTTCTTCGATATCCCGCGCTTACGCCGAGGCTGCACGTAAGGGATCTGAATCGCGTCAAACCCGATCTCGCAGATCAGGCCGCGGAAGTAGGGATACGGATCGTCGATCTGCCGAATGATCTCGATCACCTTGCGGTCGTACAGCCCGAAGCCCGTGAAGTTCTGAATCAGCTTGACGTTGGCGATTCGCGTGACCGTCCGGTAATACGCGCGGCGAATGGCAAAGAACAGCGCAGACTCCTTCGCCTCAGGTTTCACACCCACAACGATCGGCGCACCTTCCAGCCAGTTGCGAACAAAGTCGCGCATCAACTCTGGCGGGTCCTGAAGATCCGCCACAAGCAGAATCACCGCATCACCCTTAGCCTGCAACAAGCCATACACCGGCGACTTGATATGCCCGAAGTTGCGGGCATTCACGATCACGCTGACGTTCGGATCAGTTGCGGCAATACCGCGAAGAATGCTGACGGTTTTATCGTAGGAAGCGTTGTCGATGAACAAGTGGTCGTACGTGACTTCCGGAATGGTCGCGAAAATCCGCTTCGTCTCGGTGTACACCGCCTCGACGTTTTCTTCTTCATTGAAACAGGGAGTAACGACCGTTATATGCTTCATGGCAGATTGAAAACAAACCGACGATTAAGGATAAAAGCGAGGCCGGCAAGGGGAAGCAGCATGATGCCGTTCGCCACGTACACGTTGAGGCCAAAGCTCAATAGCAGTTTCACACCGCCAAGGTTGATCAGGTAGATCAGGCAATACACACCAACGAAGCGCCAGAAGCGCGAGCGCGGCGCGCCGCCAAACACAAGACGCCCGACGCTCTGGAAATTGAACAGCACGCCGCCAATGGTCGCCAGCGCAATCGAGAGCGGGTACCCCATTCCAAACCACGTGAAGACGGCGAACAATGCATAACCAAAGACAGTGTTGATGCCACCGACCACGAGAAAGCGCAGCAACTGATACCACGTGTCGACGCGCGACTCGGGAGCCGCGGCAAGCGCGATCGGATCGTCGGCAATCGGCTGTCCGTTGACCGCCTCTTCAGTCCTGGAGTTGGACACTCGCATTCAATGCCTCCCTGATCTGGCGTGCCACGGCCTCGGACGACAAGCCGTGACTTTCCATCAGGAAAGAATAATTGCCGCAGAGCGAGCTGAACTGATCCTGGATACCCACGCGCACAAAGGTGCCGAGGTACTGACCCATCAGCGTCTCGGCAACCACGCCGCCCAGTCCGCCATAAATCGAATGCTCCTCGAACGTGACGATCGCTTCGCGGCCTTTCGCCAGTTCACGCAACGATTTTTCCGGGAACGGCTTGAGGCAGGGCGCTGAAACAACGTCGGCATTGCCTAGCGCGTCAGCAGCTTTTTGAGCCATCTTCAGACCCGAGCCCGTTCCTATGAAAAGATACGGGGCACCGGTGTTCGTCACCGGGATCAGGTCGCCGTGACTCCAGCCTTCAATAGGACCACGATGCACATCGCCCAGATCGGCCTTGCCCATGCGCATATACGCCGGCCCCGGATTCCGCACGATATGCTCGGCGCACGCCGTCAGTTCGAAACGGTCGCCAGGAGAGTAGATGGAGATTTGCGGCACACCACGCAGCGCGGCGATGTCTTCGGTACTTTGGTGGCTCGTGCCCAGTTGGGCATACACCACGCCGGCGCCATCACCAATGAAGGTGACCGGCAGGTTCTCGTAACACACGTCTATCTTGATCTGCTCAAGCACGCGAATGGGCACGAAGGCAGCGAGTCCGTACACGACCGGCTTGAAGCCGGCCTTAGCCAGCCCGGCCGCGACACCCACCATGTTCTGCTCGGCAATGCCGCAATTGATGTATTGCTCCGGGCAGGACTTCCGGAATGCATCGAAGAGGGCATAGCCGTGGTCGCCCGTGAGCAACAACACCTTCGGGTCTTTCTTCGCAGCCGCAACCAGCGCGTTAGAAAATGCGTCTCTCATGCGCGCTCTCCCAGTTCCGTAATAGCGGCTTCGTAGGTTTGCGGATTAAGCCGCGTGTAGTGCCAGATGTTGTCGTGTTCCATGAACGACACGCCTTTGCCCTTGATCGTCTTCGCGATCAACGCCTTCGGCTTGCCATTCTTGCTGGCCTTCAAATCCCGATATGCGCGATCGATCGCCGCCTCATCATGACCATCGACACTCACCGCCTCGAAATCGAACGCCCTGAACTTGGCTTCAATGTCACCGAGGCTGATCACTTCATCGGTTGTGCCCATCGCCTGGAAGCCGTTCACGTCCACGATGACAACCAGGTTATCGAGCTTGAATTGCGCAGCGAACAGCGAGGCTTCCCAGATCGTGCCTTCGTTCAGTTCACCATCGCCCACCAGCGCGTAGCACATCTGCTCTGTCTTGTTCATCTTGGCGCCGAGCGCAAGACCAACACCAACCGACAGCCCATGACCAAGTGAGCCGGCCGTGACTTCCACGCCTGGGACGTGAGCATCGGCCAGACCCTTCAAGCGCGTGCCGTTGCCGAAGTACGTGTTCATCTCTTCATCGCTCAGCCAGCCGATCTCATGCAGGCAGGCGTATTGCGCCATCACGCCGTGCCCCTTGCTCAGCACCATGTAGTCGCGGTGCGCCGCATGCGGGTCAGTGGCGTCGAAGTTGAGGTGATTGCGATAAAGCACCGCGAGCAGTTCCACGATCGAAAACGCACATCCGATGTGAACTGTCGAACCGGCGAACGCCATGTCGAGAATGGTCTTGCGAATGCGGACCGCGTCGAATTTTTTCATGCCGTGACCGCTGAGCGGTTCCAGTTGATCGTCTTGGACAGAGCCAGTTCCAAAGGAGTGAATTCGTCGACATCAAGCGCATGCCGCGCCTTCGACGTATCCGGTACGTAACGCGGGGCAGGGCCATTGCCAGCCTGCATTGCCGGTGCCGCGGGCAGTGTCGAGCCGCATTGGCCTTCCACCATGCGCGCGAGATCGATGATCGAAATTTCGCGCTCAGACCCGACGTTATACGCGGCGCCGCTTTCACCGCGAACCAGCATGCGCAGGAGCCAGATGCACGCGTCCGCCATGTACAGGTAGCTGCGCAAAGGGCGCCCGTCGCCGTTGATGCCAATCTGTTTTCCCGCCAGCGCATCGCGGATGAAATTGCCTGCGGCGAATGGACCGTCCAGCGGAATAGCCGGTCCGAGCACCGCATAGATCCGCGCGATGCCCACATGCATGCCGCTGTGCTGCTGCGCGTAAGCCGATGCCAGCCATTCGGCGGCGCGCTTGCTCTCACCATAAGCGCTTGCCATCTTCAGCGGGTCGGGTGCACCCGTGAAGGTCTCAGGCGTACGCGCGAGCGTGGCTGGTTGCACGCCGTACACAGCACCACTCGATGTCAGCAGGAACCTCGACGCGCCATTCGCCTGTGCAAAATCCAGCACACGACGCGTGCCGGTCACGCCGGTATCGAAAACGCGGAACGCATCGCCCGCACGGGCAAGATCGGCAACGTCGGTTGCTGCATGAATGCAGGCGTCGATAGCCTGACGGCCCGCTTCGAAGCTCGCGACATCGCCCTGAATGAGCTTGATGCCGGGCACTGCAAACAGATGCGGCGCGTAGTCGATGGCTTTCTTCGGATCGCGGCTCAGCGCAACGGTTTCAATCTTGCTGCCGGCTACTCGATTGGCATGTTGCACGACTTCGAGCAGCCACGAGCCAATAAAGCCCGTACCGCCGGAGATGAACAGCCGCGCCCCGTGAAGGGCGGACCAGACATCGGCGGTACGCTCGACGACAAAATCCAGGTCGTCCTGAGGCAGCGGCTTGCGCATAAATCCCGCTTTAGAAGTTCACGCCGAGGAAGGTCTCGAGCTTCTCGACGACGAAGTCGAGCATTTCACGGGACAGCCCCGGATAAACACCGACCCAGAACGTCTGGTTCATGATGATGTCGGTGTTCGTCAGTTCGCCACTCACGCGATAGTTACGTCCGATCATGTACGGCTGACGGGTCAGGTTGCCGGCGAACAGCAGGCGCGTACCGATCTTGTTCTGATCCAGGTACGCAAGCAGGTCCACGCGACGGAAATCAGCCTCGGGCTTGAGCGTGATCGGGAAACCAAACCACGACGGGTCCGAATTCGGCGTTGCATGCGGCAGGATCAAGAATTCCTTGCAGCTTTGAAGCTTGTCATGCAGGTAGGCGAAGTTGTCGCGGCGCGCTTGTACGAAGCCTTCCACCCGTTCCATCTGCGCGAGTCCGCAGGCTGCCTGCATGTCGGTGATCTTCAGGTTATAGCCGAGGTGCGAATACGTGTACTTGTGATCGTAGCCTTCTGGCAGGTTGCCGAGCTTCCAGCAGAAACGCTTGCCGCACGTGTTGTCCTTGCCCGGCGCGCAATAGCAATCGCGGCCCCAGTCGCGGAACGATTCTGCAATCAGCTTCAGCTCCGGATTGTTCGTAAAGACCGCGCCGCCTTCGCCCATGGTGATGTGGTGCGCCGGATAGAAACTGATCGTACCGATATCGCCAAAGGTGCCCACCAGCTTGCCGTCGTACGTTGCGCCCAATGCGTCGCAGCAATCTTCGATCAGCCACAGGTTGTACTTCTTGCACAACGCGACGATTGTCTCGAGGTTGTACGGATTGCCAAGCGTATGCGCGAGCATGATCGCTTTCGTCTTCGGCGAGATGGCCGCTTCAATCTGGGTCGCGTCGATGTTGTACGTGCCAAGCTCCACATCGACAAAAACCGGGACCGCACCAAATTGCAGGATCGGGTTGACGGTGGTCGGGAAGCCCGCAGCCACGCCAATCACTTCATCGCCCGGACGGATGGCGCGGTCGCCGAGTCGCGGCGAGGTCAGCGTGGAGAAAGCGACCAGGTTTGCCGACGAACCCGAGTTCACGGTAATCAGGTAGTTCACGCCAATGAACTTGGCCAGCTTCTTCTCGAATTCGTCGTTGAAGCGACCGGTCGTGAGCCATGCATCGAGGGACGCGTGGACCATCGCTTCCATCTCGGGCGCACCGACTACCTTGCCCGCAGGCGGCACGACGGACGTGCCCGGTTCGAAGGCAACGGGTTGCGAAGCGATCTCGCCGTACTGCCGGACGAGCTGGATGATTTGTTCGCGAATCTGATCTTTAGTTGTCACGGTGGGTGCGGTCAAATTGGGTGTAGTTATCTATCTGGGCGAGCGTAAGGGCCTTCACGTCTTCGTTGCGAGTCGCTGCCTTATACCAGGCCACGATCGAGTCGAGGGTATGGTTCAGGTCCCAGCGCGGCCGCCAGCCGAGCCGCGCGCGCGCCTTCGAGCAGTCCAGCTTCAGGAACGTCGCTTCGTGCGGATGCTCGCCGCCGTCGAGACTCCAGCGCGCACCGTCGCCCCATTGGGACGTCAGCCGTTCAACGATCGCCTGCACGGGTTGCGCGTCCGAGTCATTGGGGCCGAAGTTCCACGCGTCGGCGAAATGCGGACCATCGGTGTAGAGCCTTTCAGCCAGGATCAGGTAACCGCTGAGCGGTTCAAGCACGTGCTGCCACGGACGGATAGCGTGTGGATTGCGGATGTTCACCGTCTCACCGCGCGAGATCGCACGCATGATATCGGGAATCAACCGGTCAGCCGCCCAGTCGCCACCGCCGATCACGTTGCCCGCCCGCCCGCTTGCCACGGCAACGCCGTGTTTCGCGTAAGTCGCAGGATTGAAGAACGAGTTCCGGTAAGCGGAGGTCACCAACTCAGCGCAGCCCTTGCTGCTGCTATACGGGTCATAGCCGCCCATTGCCTCGTTCTCGCGGTATCCCCACTCCCACTCGCGATTTTCGTAGCACTTGTCCGTCGTAACGATCACGACAGATCGCACGCCCGGCGCCTGCCGGATCGCATCGAGCACGTGAACCGTGCCCATGACGTTTGTTTCGTAGGTTTCCACGGGGGTCACATACGACTCGCGCACGAGCGGTTGCGCCGCCATGTGGATCACGATGTCGGGGCTGGCGTCCTTCATGGCTTTGGCCAGCAAGGCGCGATCCCGGATATCGCCGATGATCGATTCAATGCCGTCTTCCACGCGCCCGAGCGTGAACAAGTTGGGCGAGGTGTCCGGGGAGAGGGCAAAGCCCGTGACGCGGGCGCCGAGCGCCTGTAACCATAGCGTTAGCCAACTGCCCTTGAATCCCGTATGGCCGGTGAGAAAGACCTTCTTGCCGCGCCAGAACGCCTGGTCGACCATTACCACACCTTCCACGGCGCACGGCCGGTTCGCCAAAGCTCTTCGAGGTGGTTCTTGTCGCGCAGCGTGTCCATGGGTTGCCAAAAGCCCTCGTGCTCGAAGGCTGAAAGCTGGCCGCTATCGGCGAGCTTTTCGAGTGGTTCGCGTTCCCAGACGCAGTCATCATCCGGAATCAAGTCGATGACCTTCGGGGACAGCACGAAGAACCCTCCGTTGATCATGCCGCCGTCCCCTTTCGGCTTTTCCTTGAACGAACTCACTTTGTTGTCGTGTAGATCCAGAGCGCCGAAACGGCCGGGCGGGAAAGTGGCAGAGAGCGTGCCGAGCGTGCCTTGCTCCTTGTGAAACTTGAGCAGCGCAGCGATGTTGATGTTACTCACCCCGTCTCCGTACGTGAAACAGAACGCTTCCTCGTCTTTCACGAAGTGCTTGACGCGGCGCAGCCGTCCGCCTGTCATTGTGGATTCGCCCGTATCCACGAGCGTTACCTTCCACGGTTCGGCGTATTGCTGATGCACTTGCATCTCGTTCGTGCGCATGTCGAATGTTACGTCAGACATGTGAAGGAAATAGTTAGCAAAATATTCCTTGATTACGTAGCCTTTATAACCACAACAGATCACAAAGTCGTTCACACCATACGCGGAATAGATTTTCATGATGTGCCAAAGGATCGGCTTACCTCCTATCTCGATCATCGGCTTTGGGCGATTTAAGGTATCCTCAGAAATGCGTGTGCCAAGTCCACCGGCGAGAATGACTGCTTTCATTGAAATCCTGTGCTTTCTCTGATATTTTAAAAGCGCTGAAATTCGTGAAGCAATGGTTATATTTGCCCCGGCAGAAAAATCGCGCCGCTACTGTGCCGTTAGGCCACTAGATCTAGCCTCCTCTGCGCTTCGCCCAGCCATTGCGCTGCCGAGCAAAACAGCTTTCATTATAGGGTAGGTTTGTAGTCGACCGAACGTGGGTTTGCGAGAATGGATCGTCATTGCAACTGGCTTGCGGATGCGCTTGTGTCCGCTGGTTGCGGGCCAAGCAACACGTGCGATTTCTACGTGCGATAGCGTGGAACATCAAGGTTTAGGCAGCAAATGAACTGAGATTGCCTCTTGGTGATGATCTGTTGAGCAACTGCACTCGTTCGGTGTGGGCCCAAAGCTGGAGCAAGGTGCGCGTAATTAGTGCATGCTGTGTCGACTTCAATTTGAGTTTTCGATAATGCGGGTGTAACGACGGACACCGCACAAGCTGCAGTTGCGGGTGCGTTTGGCGTCACCCGGAGATCAATCGGTTGCGTTCTCACTGCCCTCTGGTCGTGAAGTATAGGCTTACTTGACTGCATGCCTTGAATTCGCAATCCGAGCGGTATCGGCCGCTTTGTCCACGTTGCAACCCGATTATCACATGGCAGTCTTTCCCGATCGGCTTATTGACCAGAACTCATCGCTGGCCGCGCCATTTGAAAAGTTGTTCATCTTGCGAGCGCAAGTTGAAACGCTACTTCGCTCAAGCGCGATACATATTCGATATTGTCGTTTGATCTTAAGGCTCATCTAGGTTCAATGAATATTTCAACAAGCCGCACTAGGCGCACTGCATCTTTCACAACCGCAACCATTCAGCGGTACGATTATATGAGCGAGATACGGGAATTCGATGCGTGTATCAAGTTGAATCGGAGAGTCGTTCGCATAACAATTAAATAAAATGATGCATTCAATCAGGATCAGCTCATTGAATACGTTTGAACTTGCCCTCGCGTGGACCGGATGGATATTTTAAGCCACACGAGTGATAGCAAAGAAGCTACGATTGTTTGGCTTTAAAAACCCACACTTGAGCACCGACGAAGTTAAAAAACATGGCGCAAACAGACCCGAACGCGAGTGGTACGATTGGGTACACTTTCAGCCCCGGAAAATAAAAAATCGAGAGCGCGAAAATCCCCAAGTTAATTAGCGCACCAATAACCTGAACTGTGAGGTAGCTAATATATTCGTTCGCTTTATTCGTCGTTGGAGCGTCCGACTTGAACACCCATCGTCTATTAAGCATCCACGTAACAAATACGGCTACAGTGAACGAAAAGAGGCGGGAGAGGTAAACGTTCATGCCCATGTTTGACGACAACAAAGTCAAAACACCGGCGTCAACAACGAAACCAACGCCCCCCACAATGCCGAAGCTGAAAATTTTCTTTAGAAACGTTCGGTTCATGACCGTTCACGCCGACTTTCATCGGTTACCGATCGCAAAAGAAACCTTTCCGCCGCCATGCGCTCCTGATGAACGACTGTGTCGAGGATGAGACCCACGCCAAAGATCATCATCGCAGCTACGCCGAGCGCGGAAGAGAGGATAGCGAGCGGCACATGATAAATGTAGCGATATGTTATCCAGTCGTCGAACACCGGTATCGCGGTCAACACACTTGTTATTATGAATAAGATCGTGAGTGTGCCAAAGAAGAATAGCGGGCGATAGTAGCGCAGGATTTGCGCTATGGCGAAAAGAACACGTGCTCCGTCCGGCAGCGTCTGCAGCTTTGAAACGCTTCCCACTGGCCGGTCCTTATATTCAACCGGTACCTCGACAATGCGGAAACGCTGATGTAATGCGTGAAGTGTCATGTCGGTTTCTATCTGAAATCCCTCAACCAGGATTGGATAAGATTTCACGAAACGGCGATTGAACACGCGGTAGCCACTCATGATGTCCGCTAGCTTCGCCCTGAAAAATCGATTAACAATTCCTTGCACCAAAGCATTCCCAAACCCGTGCAACGGCCGGTCGTTTTCTTGAGCGTAATGGCCGCCAGAGTGTCTGTCTCCCACCGTCATATCTGCTTCACCTGCCAGGATCGGTTGCATAAGGTCGTGCACCCGCTCAGCAGGATAGGTCATGTCCGCGTCAGCAAGGACGTAGATATCCGCATCGATCTCGATGAAGGCGCGCCGTAGCGCGTTTCCTTTTCCCTGTCGCCTCTCCGTGAGTACTGCTCCCCCGCATTTCAGTTCGCGCAGCGTAGACACGGCAATTGAATTCGTCGCATCCCTCGAGTTGTTGTCGATTACATAAATAGCTGCGTCAGGCAGTTGTGCATTGAACGCCCGCATTGTCTGGGCGAGAGTCGCCTCTTCGTTGTAGGCGGGAAGCACAACGGCTATCTGTTGTTTGCTGGAGTCGTTGAAGGATTTCATATATCTATCGGTTAAAAATCGGAGGCCGGTTGCGGCAAAACTTCGGACACCCGCATACGAAGGTAAGGCGTGCGGTAACCGGTTTCACGAAGGTGAACACACTAAGGCCGTTGTGGGACATCCAAGGTCATGCTTCACTTGCGGTCTGCCTAACGATAGGTTGTACCTCCCAGTAAAAGCTTTGACTCCTGCCGCCGAAACTTTCACTGCCGTCGCCGGATAAAATGTAATCTCACTACCTCTTACCGGATGGATCATCAAAAGGCGTACGCCCCAAGGCGCGGGCACCAATCGAAAATCCCTGATGGGAAAGAGCATTCGCCCGTCAATTGTCAGTCGATGCGCCCCGAAGTAGATATCCGGAAAGTCGCCTTCCAGGCCCTTCAGGTCGATGAAATCAATACTGTTCAAAGCACCTGACATATGGATCTTTACCTCCGGCGAGGAACCTTCGGAACTGACCACGCTGGCTGCCGGCGATTCGTTAGTCGAAAAGCGCAGTGAGCAGATCGCCAAGCCGAACACGCATATCGTACCGAGTCGAATCGCGACCGTGCGCGCCGAAAATTCCGTTATACCTAACCGACGCGACGAGACAAACGGCCATCGAACCAAAAGCCACGCAAACAACATCAAGTAAGGAAACATCCACTTGAAGTAATGGATGTTTTTATAACGCCAGACACCATTGGGAAGGAGGTCCCCGTAGGGAGCGTAAAGGCAAAAGTGGAGCACGATCGCCAGGGCGAGAACGCGCAGCAGCGCGTCACCGCGCACCAGAAACACAAGCAATCCGAGGATGGAAAGCAGTATCCACGGAAACTTTGAGACTATCGATGCACCTGGTTCCAGGAAGAATGTATTCGAATCAAAGAGAAGCGAAAAAGCCTTGCGTGGTAGTTCAGAGATGAAGTATCCGCTGCTGGTCGCAGTTGACTTCACATAGCCGCCAAGTGCGCTTCCGAAGACGTGGCTGTTATAGAAAGCGAAAAGACTAAGTCCAACTAGAAGTCCGAGGCCTAGCGCACCGCAAGTGAGCAACGTGCGCTGCCAACGGCTGGCGTTCGACAGTGATCGATCACACCTGAATTGCAAATACAGGTATGCCGGAAAGAAGATCGCGGCAAGGCCTGCGTCCACAGGCCTGAGAACCACCAGAAGCCCAAAGATCGCCGAGAAGCGAAAAGCGCTTAGAAAAACTTTAAACGAGTCTTGCGTCAGCGCGTCGTCGATTTGGTGGTCGAGTCGCACCAGCGTCAAAATCGTTATTGAATAAATCGCGATTGTTCCCGCTGTGGACCACGGAATTGCAAAGTTCTCCATGATCGTCCGGTTGAAATAAATTGCAACAGAGATGATCGCAAGCGTCTCGACACGCGAAATATACCGGGAAGCAAACCGCAGGAAGACATAGATGAATCCGACAAACGCTGCGCCGTTGAAAAAAAAGAATGGATGAACCGGCATCCAGCGATAAAACGAAGCACCTATCAACGGATAAAGCGGAGGATAGTAGTGGTGGCCAGGCGCGAAATCGTGTGCCAACCACGACCTCGCAGAGAGCAGATACTGCGATTGATCGAACCATCCCCACCACCCTTCCGGGTATTTAGCGTTGTTTCCCGGTAGATCAGGGTTCACCAGGTAAGCATAGGTATAGACGATCGCTGCTGACCACAAGAAAACCCATGTGGGTATGTCTTTTCGTCTCAGGCCATCAAACAATTTGTGTCGTGTATTTGAATGCATATCTATTCGTTGCGTTGGCGTCACCGCTGGTACCGGGCGCGGTGTTGGCATCAGTAATTGGGATGCAGCGGTATTTGTTGCCGCACTTGGACGCTCCATTCACCGGCGCGAAGCTGTCAGAAGCCGTTGATACAAGGTGACGTAAGCATTTACCATCTTGTCGGCAGTGAATATTGTCTCGAACCGCGCTCTAGAATTAACACCAAACCGTGCCGCCAACGTCTCATCTCTCCACAACCTCTCCATCGCGCTGCGCAGAGCCCCCGCATCACTAGCCGGCACCACCAGCCCCGTCTCTCCATCCACGTTCACAAACGACGTCCCGGTACCGATCTCCGTCGATATCATCGCCTTCCCGAACATCGCCGCTTCGAGCAGCGAGATCCCGAACGCCTCCGAGCGTAAATGCGACGGAAACGTCAGTGCCTGACAGAGCGTCAGCAGGGCGATTTTGTCGTCGTCGCCGACCGGCCCGACAAAATCTACATTGTTCAGCTTCAGCCGCTCCGCCTGCGCCCGCAGTTCCCGCTCGACGGGTCCCGACCCGATGATCACCACCCGGAAATCCGTCCCCGGCAGCGCATCGAGCAGCACGTGCAGACCCTTGTAATACCGGAGATTGCCGACGAACAAAAAAAACTTCGGTCCGGCGCGCTCACGCCAGTACCGCAATTTCTCGGCCGTCGGCGCCGCATACGACGTCTCGTCCAGCCCGATCGGAATCACCTCGACCTTGTCGCGATACTGCTGCAACACGTCGCTCGTCGCCAGATAGTTCGGCGACGTCGCCACGATCTTGTCCACGCTCGCGAGAAACCGGTCCCGCAGTGGCTTGTAAAACTGCAGCAACACCTTCTGCCGCACGATATCCGAGTGATACGTCACGATCGACGGCTTGTGCACGCGCGAAGCGAAGTGCACGACATCGGCGAACGGCCAGGGGAAGTGGTAGTGGATCAGGTCGGCGTGTTCGGCAAGCTCACGAAAACGCCTGAACGCGGCGAGCGAAAATGCCGACGACGCAATCTCGACATCCAGCTTCGCGCGATGATGCAGGTGATCGCCGAAGTCGACCGTGCTCGTGTCTTTGGACACGGTCAATACGTCGCTGGTCACGCCGCGTTTCGCGGCGCCCGAGCAAATCTGGCCAATGAGTTCTTCGACGCCGCCCATGGAATCAGGCTTGTACGTCTTATAGAAGTGTAAAACGCGCATAGATCCCGCTGAGGGGTGCCGGCGGTGTGTCCAGCCGGCGATAAAGCGAGCAAAGCGCCCGCCGCGCAAACAATTTTCTGCGGCGGCGGTGCTAAAAGACGCTACAGACGATCAGGCCGGCACGCGCCCATAAACGTCCTCGAAGCGGACAATATCGTCTTCACCCAGGTACTCGCCGCATTGCACCTCGATCAGCACGAGATCCATCACGCCCGGGTTGATCAGCCGATGCTTGTGACCAGCGGGAATGTAGGTCGACTCGTTCGGCTGCAGCGAGATGATCTGCTCACCGTTGACAATGTCAGCGCAGCCGCTCACCACGATCCAGTGCTCGCTGCGGTGATGGTGCATCTGCAGCGAAAGCTGTGCGTTTGGCTTCACGACAATGCGCTTCATCTTGAACCGATCGCCTTCCTCGAGCACGGTGTAGGTGCCCCACGGACGATGTACCGTCCGATGCAACCGGTACGCATCGTGATTGACCTTCTTGAGCTTCGCGACGATCTGCTTCACATCCTGCGCCCGCTCACGCGTTGCGATCAGCAGCGCATCGGCGGTATCCACCACGATCAAATCCTGCACGCCCACAGCACCAATCATGCGGCCGTCTTCACTCCGGATAAAGCAGTTGTCGACCTCGTACAGCTCGGCTTCGCCATGAATGCGGTTGCCGCGTGCGTCGGGTGCGGTGAGTTCGCTGATGGAGATCCACGAGCCAATGTCGCTCCAGCCCATCTCGCACGGCACCACATTGACGTTGTCCGAGCGTTCCATCACGGCATAGTCGATGGAAATGTCTTCCGCACGGGCGAATTGCGCGCCATCGAGTTCGACGGTGTAACCATCCTTCGATGTACTGCGCTTTGCATCGGCAACAGCAGCAACAGCCGGTTCCAGCACGGCCGGCGCGTACTTCCCGAGCTCAGCGAGCATGGTCTCGGCGGTGAAGCAGAAGATGCCTCCATTCCACAGATGCCGGCCGTCGGCCACGAGTTCTTCGGCCACGGACAACTGCGGCTTTTCCACGAACCGCACGACCTTGTGCACGGCGTCCGCGCCGGGCAGCGGTTTGCTTTCGAATTCGATGTAGCCGTAGCCTGTCTCCGGCTTCGTCGGGCGGATGCCGAACGTGACAATCCGGCCTTCCTGCGCCGCACGCGCGGCGTGCTGGACGGCCGCGCCGAACGCGACTTCGTCTTCAACGAGATGGTCCGCGGGCATTACGAGCATGATCGCGTCCGCGCCATGCTGCTGGCGCACGACTTCCGCCGCCACGCCGATAGCTGCCGCAGTGTTACGCGCAGCCGGTTCCAGGATGAAGCCAAGCTGGCTGACGTCCGAGTCGGCTTCAACGCACTCGTCTTTCGTCAGGAAATACGTTTCGCGATTCGTAACGATGACCACTTCATTTGCGCTCGCCACATGCGATGCGCGCAGAAACGTCTTTTGCAGCAGGCTCTGCCCATCGGCCAGTTTCAACAGCGGCTTAGGGAAGGCTTCGCGGGACACCGGCCACAGGCGCGTACCCGCGCCACCACAAATAATGACGGGAATGATGTTCATTGAACGGCTCGAAAATGGCTGAATTTGGGCAGCGAAGGGGCGATTTTAGCGGATTTCGCGCGGCTGGTACCCTGTTTCGGAACATCTCGTTACTGATGTTGCAGCAATCGAACCGGCCACGGCTCGCCTCTGGGCGAGGCTTTTGATATCGTGTATGGGTGAGTTCTATCGCTTGCTGCATAAGCTTTGCGAAGAGCCGATGTGTTAAATTTCGCGGCTGCGTCCGGGGTAGGAAAAGCGCGCTGAGCTGCTGCCAAGACAAGGTCTCCAGTAGGAAAATCTGTCCAATCGATCAGGAAAATAGGACAGATGCAGTGAGGCATCCATGTCATCAGGATAGGCGTTTCATGCGTTTGGTAGACATGAGCGGGCCATGAGTGCGGTAATAACGACCGTGCCTCAAGCGGCTTTCATCCTGATGGTAAGACTTTGAAACATATTCGCACGCAACGGTCGATGACGGGCTAAACCGCCATCGCAGACCTTCTTTTGCTTTTTTGTTTGTTCATTTGTTTGTTCACCAAGCCAACTAAACACTAACGCATGAAACTGCTCTTCGATCTCAACTCACTTCGTCCACCAAGGAGCGGCGTCGGCTATTACACGCAGCATCTGCTGGAGGGGTTGCGCGATGAGCCGGATGTGCAGGGACTGGCGGGCTGGGTGGGCGCGGAGCGTTTCGAAGGCGAGCGTTTGCATGCGCTCATGAACCAGCATGTCGCGTTGCGCAAGGGCGTGCAGTTCACCGACGGCATCGCGGCGAACGTGCTGCAGAAGGCCCGCAGCGTGCCGGGGCTGTATCGCGGCAGGACGATCGTGCGCGCGATCAAGTCGCGCGAAGTGCGCGCCGAGTTCGCCCGGAAAGGCTATATCTACCATGAGACGAACTTCGTGGCGTCGCGTTATAAAGGCCCGATGGTCGTGACCATTCACGATCTGTCGCACAGGCGGCATCCGGAATTTCATCCGCGGGTGGCAGTGGAATATCTCGACCGTGAGATTCCGAAGACGCTGCGGCAGGCGCAGATCGTGATTGCGGACAGTCACCACACGAAGAACGATATCGTCGATATCTACGGCGTGCCCGAATCGAAGGTCGTCACCATTCATCTGGGCGTTGAAGCGGCGTTTCAGCCGTATTCAGCAGAATCGTGTGCTGAGACGCTCGCCGCTCTCGGCTTGAAGCATCGGGGATTCGTCTTGTCGGTCTGCACGCTGCAGCCGCGCAAGAATCTGCTGCGGCTGGTCGAAGCGTTTGCACAGCTGCCCGCAGAGATGCGCAGCGCCTTTCCGCTCGTGCTGATCGGCGCGGATGGATGGAAGAATTCCGCGCTCATGCGCGTGATCGAACCGCTCGCGCGTGACGGCCAAGTCGTCGTTCCCGGCTACGTGCCGCGGGAAAATCTACTGAAGCTGTATGCATCGGCGGCATTGTTTGCTTATCCATCGCTGTTCGAGGGCTTCGGCTTGCCCGTCGCCGAAGCCATGGCGAGCGGCGTGGCCGTGCTGACATCGAACCTGACCTCGTTGCCGGAAGTCTCGGCGGGGGCCGCGTGGGAAGTGGACCCGTATTCCATTGATGACATCGCGGCCGGCATGGAGCGCCTGCTCGGCGATCCGGCTCTGCGCGATGAACTCATCGCGAAGGGTTTGCGGCGCGCCGCGGATCTCACCTGGGAAGCGACTGTGGCCCAGACGTGCGCGGTGTATCGCGGATTGTCGGCATGAAGCTGCGGAGATCGCTTTCATGCGAGTAATCGTCACAGGGGCCAACGGGTTTGTGGGGCGCGCGACCTGCGCGGCGCTCTGCGATGCGGGTCACGACGTGACCGCGCTCGTGCGCCGGCCGGGAGGCTGCAAGCCGGGCGTACACGAACAAGTCATCGCCGACGATAACTTCGCCAGTCTTACAGCGTTGCCTCCTGCCGATGTGCTCATTCATCTTGCCGCACGTGTTCATGTCATGAAGGACAGCGCCGTCGATCCGCTCGGCGAGTATCGCGCGGTCAATGTGGAGGGCTCGCTGAACGTGGCGCGAGCGGCGTCGCGCGCGGGCGTGACGCGGCTGGTTTATATAAGCAGCATCAAGGCGTTGGGTGAAGGCGAACCGGGCCGGCCGTGGCGTGAGGACGATCCGCCGGCGCCCGCAGATCCTTACGGCATCACGAAGCTCGAAGCTGAACGGACGCTTGCAGGGTTTGGCCGTGAGCAGGGGATGGAAGTGGTCGTGCTGCGTCCGCCGCTGGTCTATGGTCCGGGAGTGCGAGCCAATTTCGAACAACTGATGCGAGCGGTGGAACGCGGCATTCCGTTGCCGCTTGGTGCTATCGATGCTCGCCGCAGCATGGTCTACGTGGGCAATCTCGCCGATGCGATCTGTTTCGTGGCGACGCGTCCCGAGCCGACGAACGGCGTGTTCCATGTCACCGACGGCGACGATCTCAGCGTCGCGCAGATGATCCGGTCACTCGCCAAGGCTTTCAATAAGCCCGCGCGATTGCTGTCTGTACCCGCGTCATGGTTGCGCGCAGCGGGAGCACTGACGGGGCGCACGCCTCAGGTCGAGCGACTGACAAGCCCGCTGCGCATGGATAGCACGCGTCTGCGGACCGGCCTCGGCTGGACGCCGCCCACCACGGTGACAGAAGGCATCGCGCGGACGGTACGTGCATTCCAGGAGGCGCGCCAATGACGCCGCTGACGCCCATGCCCATGCTCTTGTTCGTCGCTGTTGGAATCGCGTGCGTGGTGTGTGCGGGGATTTTGCTGCTGCTGTTGCGTACGGGCTGGGCCTGGGACATAGCCGTCGATATCCCGAACCACCGGTCGTTGCACGTGCGCCCGGTGCCGCGTGTGGGCGGCTGGGGAGTGATGCCGGCCATGCTGCTCGCCGTTGCATTGTGCGCGCCATCCTTCGGCTGGATCGCGCTCGGCGCATTGCTGCTGGCCATCGTGTCCCAGGTCGACGACCGGCGCGGCTTGCCGGCCCGTGTGCGCTTCGCTGCGCACCTGATTGTGGTCGCTGCGGCCATTGCATGGAGTTCAGTGAGCATTGCCTGGTGGCTCGCGCTGCTTGCCGTCGTGGCGCTTGTCTGGGTCGTCAATCTTTACAATTTCATGGACGGTTCGGACGGTCTCGCGGGCGGCATGGCGGTGTTTGGTTTCGGTTTTTACACAGTCGCAGCGCTGGTTTTGCAGCCAACGCTTGCCGTGGCTGCGGCGGCGATAGCCGGCGCAGCATTTGGCTTCTTGATTTTTAACCATCATCCGGCCAAGATATTCCTTGGCGATGCCGGTTCTATCCCGCTTGGTTTCCTGGCAGGGGCGCTGGGCTTCTGGGGCTGGCAGCACGGCGTCTGGCCGATTTGCTTCCCCGCGCTGGTGTTTGCGCCTTTCGTCGCCGATGCCACCGTGACCCTTGCGCGCCGTCTCGCGCGGGGCGAGAAAGTCTGGCTCGCGCATCGCGAGCATTATTATCAGCGTTTGGTGAGACTGACTGAAAGCCACATCCGCGTGGCTATGGCGTATTACTTGCTCATGTTAGGCAGCGGTTGCGTAGCGCTCTTAGCACTTCGCGTGCCGCCCGCGGTCCAATGGACCTTGTTCGGGGCGTGGTACGTTGTTCTGGCCTTGGTTGGCTGGCAGATCGACCGCCGTTGGCGGCAATTTATCCTCACTCAAGGTAACGATAACGATGCGAATTAAGCCTTCGTTGCTCTCGATTGCGGCATTCGGCTTCGACCTCGTGGCTGTCGCCGTGGCGTGGCTCGCCGCGTATGCGCTGCGCTTCAATGGCGCGGTCCCTGACGATTTCTGGCACGGCGGCATCAATGCGCTGGTGTGGGTCGTGGTGATCTACGGGCTGATGTTCCGGATCTTCGGGCTGTATCGCGGCATGTGGGTGTTTGCAAGCCTGCCTGACCTCATGCGCATTTCCAAGGCGGTCGCCACCGGCGCGCTGATCGTGATGATCGGCGCGGCCATGCTGCAACCTTCGCCCATCATTCCCCGCTCTGTGCTGATTGTGTCGCCGCTGCTGCTGTTCATGGGAACGGGCGGGTCGCGCGCGCTTTATCGTGCGATCAAGGAGTTTTATCGGTACGGCGGCTTGATCGGCCAAGGCAAGCCGGTGATCGTGCTGGGAGCGGGTACGGCGGGAGCAAATCTCGTGCGCGAGTTGGCACGTTCGAGCGAATGGCGTCTTGTCGGTCTGCTCGACGACGACCCCGCTAAACGCGGTCGTGAAATCTTGGGCCACAAGGTCCTGGGGACGATGAGCGAACTGCCGCTTTGGGCAGACCAGCTCAAGGCCGATACGGCGATCATCGCGATTCCGTCGGCATCGGTGGATGCGCAACGGCGTGTCGCCACCATGTGCGTTCGCGCCGGCGTCAAGGCGATGGTCCTGCCTGCGCTCACCGTGCTCACGCAAGGCCAGGCATTCCTCTCACGCGTTCGCCAGATTGATCTGGAAGACTTGCTCGGCCGCGATCCGGTGAAGATCGACATGCCGCATGTCGAAGCATTGCTGCATGGGCGCGTGGTGATGGTGACCGGGGCAGGCGGCTCGATTGGTTCGGAGTTGTGCAGGCAGATCCTGCGCTTCTCGCCGGCGCAACTGGTGGCCTACGACCTGAGCGAATACGCGATGTATTTGCTCATAGAAGAATTGCATGAGCGGTTTCCGGATCTGTCGGTGATCCCGGTGATTGGCGATGCCAAGGATTCGCTATTGCTCGATCAGACCATGTCGCGCTTTGCTCCGCATATCGTGTTTCACGCGGCCGCGTACAAGCATGTGCCATTGATGGAAGAGCAGAACGCGTGGGCGGCGGTGCGCAACAACGTGCTGGGCACGTTGCGCGTGGCGCGCGCGGCGATCCGTCATCAGGTCAGCCATTTCGTGCTGATCTCCACCGATAAAGCCGTCAACCCGACCAACGTGATGGGCGCAAGCAAGCGCCTGGCCGAGATGGCGTGTCAGGCGTTGCAGCAGACTTCGCCACGAACGCAGTTCGAGACGGTGAGATTTGGCAATGTGCTGGGCAGCGCGGGCAGCGTGATCCCGAAGTTCCAGCAGCAGATTGCGAAGGGCGGGCCGGTGACGGTCACGCATCCGGAGATCACGCGTTTCTTCATGACGATTCCCGAAGCTGCGCAGCTCGTGTTGCAGGCGTCGAGCATGGGTCGGGGTGGCGAGATCTTTATCCTCGATATGGGTGAGCCGGTAAGGATCGTGGATCTGGCGCGCGATCTGATTCGCTTGTACGGATTTTCGGAGGAGCAGATCCGGATCGTGTTCACGGGCTTGCGTCCGGGCGAGAAGCTGTACGAAGAATTGCTTGCCGACGACGAAACGACCACCCGCACGCCGCATCCGAAACTGCGGATCGCGCAGGCGCGCGAAGTGCCGAATCACTTCCTTGATGAACTGCTGCCGTGGCTGATGCAGCATCGCGTGCTGGCTGACGAAGAAGTGCGGCGTGACCTGCGTCGCTGGGTGCCGGAGTATCAGACGACCATGCCGCCGAAGTTGACTAGCGTGCAATCGGTTCGAAACGGTTGAGGATACTCAAAGCAGATGTGTTGCGGCTGCTGGTCAAGGGAGCGCAAATGCCGAATCGAATGACCCCGATTCCGCAGCCTGCTTCAACGCGCATGCATCTCACCACGCAGTTTCGCGGCGAAGGTATTTCGCACGCTCCCTCTCGCATGCGAGTGCCAACGGATTGCTTGCGCACGAATCCCTAAAGCGCGGAAGGCGGGCAGGACAAATCGGCGATGCTAGCTACAACGCGCTCTGTTGCCGCGAGCTTGACGATTCTCCTGCCTGAATAAATCTACCGAAGCGCCACTGTAGCGAAGTACTGGTCGCGCACGACCACGAACTTTGGATCGGCCTGAAGCTGGTCGAGGACGCTTGCAAAACGTGCCTTCGCCGCCTCCACGCTTGCCCCTGTCGGAGGCCATTCGTGCGCGTCCCAAAGCAGATCGACGAAGGGCAGCACGACGTAATCCGCATCATGCGCCTTGAGCGTTTGCTCGATCGCCGCGCCAAGATGCGCCGGGTCGCTGGCGAATAGCGCCTGAATGTCTGCAGGCCATCCTGATTTTGCGATCTCGACGTTCTTGTCTCCACCCGCGTTATACGTCTTCGCATTGGCTTTAGCAGCGAGATACCCGGCAAGAAAGTCGTTGCCCTGAGGCACGAAGGCAACCAGGCTGCCCGGTGGTATCTGGCGTTTGAACGATGCCACCAAGGTCGCATCGATATTCAGCAACGATTCCCGCCAATGATGCGGAGCCCTTAGTTTCAAGCGCTCGACTATTGGATTGACGACCGAAGCTGGTGCGCTCACGCCATGTTTGGGAAGATTGCATATCACCGTCAGCAAGACGAGGGCAAGCGCGATGCCCGTTCGGCCGCGCCGATCAAGTTCTCCGATCAGCATCGCAAACAGCGCCCATAGTCCAACGAGACCCATGGCCATCCATCGATAGCTCGCACGCATATTCCTGAACCCCGGAACGTGCTCGGAGATAAACCCGCTGCCGGTCGGCATGATCGCGCTGCTGGCCGGCATAAGCGGAGAAAAATGTGCCGCGACGATATCGGCATGGGGCCGCAACGAGTGAATCTTCAGGGACGGCCCCAGGGAAAAGTAGACTCCGACGATTGTGATGAGGAGGAAGGCAAGCGCATATTTTTGCCGCCTGGCGACGTATAGCCCAACGCAGCCGAACAAGCCGACGAACAAAGAGAACGTCGTTGTCCACACCGAGGGATCGCCGTAGTAAAACGCGTCGTTTCGGTCCAGGCCAATACCCAGGTGATCCCAAAGCCAGAACAGTCCTCTGGTCGGAAAGATGAGCATGGTTACGTCGACGCCCCAACCACGGAAAAAGTCGAGCGGTTCGGGAGGCGTGTTCGTAAAGCCAAGGAACAGTGCATACAGGAAATACGCTACTGCAAACCCGAGGGCACAAATCGGCAAACTCACTTGCACGACCCGTCTCAGTTTACTGCGGTCGGACAGGCCCTCGTAGGCGAGAAAGATTGCGGTTGCCAGCGCAAACATCACGAACGTATAGCCGTCCATGAACACGGACAAAATCGCGGTGACTGTGAAGCCGGCAGCCGTGGCAACGAGCGTACCCATTCGAGTGCTGTCGATCCGGCAGACCCGCAACGATTGGTTCAAGTAGAAGGGAAGCAATGCGATGCCTATCGACAGCATCGAGTAGCCGGCATGCGCCCAAATCATCGGCATGGTGAGCCATACAGCGGCGGCAAGGAATGCAGCGCGGTAGCGCAGCCCGATCTGCTGCGCGCATTGAATCGCACCCCAGGCTGCTACGGCCAGGAAGCCGATAGTCATGATTGAGTAGGCGTCGGTCGCGCGAAGTGTCGTGACACGCAACAACACCGCTTCCACCAATGCCCCCGGCAAGCCAAAGGCGATGGACGCAGGACGCGGATAACCGAAGTTATGCGCAAAGATGCTGAACCAGCCATCGTTCGCGAAAGACTGAGCAAATGACGATACCCAGATAAGCTGGCCAATCATTGGCGCTGAATAGAACGGAATCGATCCGTAGACTCCTGCGACAAGTGCAACGAGCACGATCAGGCCCAGCGCCTTCATTCCAAAATCGCGTCGGGTGCGGACGCCAGATCCGGGTGTTGTCATAGTTGCTTTACCGGTAAGGGTTATGAGCCTGCGTCACGCCGTTTTCCCAAGCAACCCCGTGGGCCGCCCTGAAAAGCACACCGACGCCGCGAGAAAGAAAATCAGATCGCCCGCCGCGGTGACGAGTCGTCCGATGAGAATGATCTCGAGCAGATCCGCTTGCCCGAGAACGTCGCGCAACAAAAAAAACAGGACCGCCTCGCGAACGCCGACTCCCGCCGGCGCCCCGGGCGTAACTAGTCCGATGAGCCACGCGACCACGTACGCTCCGGCGATGGGAAGCCAATTCCATTCACCGCCCAAAAGCTTGAACAACGTGGCGAAGATGATGCCGGAGAGGCCGAGAAACGCGAGCTGTAGCGCAGCGGCCCTTGCCAGGTCGGCACTGAATCCGCGGCGGATGATCGCGATGGCGCCGCCTGCCGCACACGCAAACACAAGCAGGGCCGCCCATACGGGCAGGGGAAGGAACAATGGAATCGTCCACAGAACGAACAGTGCGGCCATGACGGCTATCGTGCCGAGTTCCCATACGAGCGACTTCCCGAGCGGCCATTGCGGCAAGCCGGCCGAGGCGCCGAGTGCTTGCCGTCCAGCGAGGTGAAACACATTGCCTGGAACATATTTGGCGAGCTGGGATACGCCATATGCCCAGATGGCCCAGTCACGGCGGACCGTCACGCCGAGATGCCTCAGGATGTCCCGCCACGCTACCGCCAGAAGAAAGCCGGATGCGCCGTACAGAAGCGCCAAGGCTGCAATGCCGAACCACTGCCCCATGCCGATACGGTTCATCGGCACTCGATGGCCATAGTCAATCAGCTTCACCGCAACAAATGCAACGCCTAGAATGCCTAGCGCACTGCCGCCCCAGGACAGAGCGCGCTTCAACGTTGGATTCATCTCGGACGGGGTGCGCCGGGCACGCGGCACAAGAGCATGGTCCAGGGTAACGGTGCGCGGATTTCGAGGATATCGAAGTACTCGGCCACGAGGGTTTTGAACGCCGACGCCGACCATCGCTGGATATGTCCGGGTGTATTTCCGCCGCTCATCAGGTACTTGCCCCGCGCCAGGTTCAATACGCTCCAGATCGGCTCGCGCGGCACACTGACAATGACGTATTCCTTTGCTGCAGCCTGCAGCGCACGTAGCGCGTCTTCGGGATGCTCGAGATGCTCCAGCACTTCGCAGCAAATGATCAGCTCAGGTTTCGTTGTCCGAAGGGGTAGTTCATAGATGCTTTCCACGGAAAACAGATCAGACGCCATGCCCCGTTCCAAAGCATTGGCGCGCGCCAGTTCGATTACCTTTCCAGAGAAATCGCTGCCTGTGGATGCAATGCCCTGGTCCGCCCATCGCATGACCCAATATCCTTCGCCACATCCGACTTCATGGATGGATAGAGGGGAAACCTTACCAACGAGCTCGGTCAGTGAATTTTCGAAGCCCTGCATGAGCCGCCGGACGATGATATTTCTCGATCCGTATTTGTCGTAGGTATTTCCCACGACCGTACCGTTCTCGACCATTCCCTGCGAGATTTTCATCAACGAGTGCCTGCTTTATTCCGGTTCAGATCAAGAACGTGTGGCCGCGCGCGGTTTTCCCGGCGATGCGGCACGGCCAGAGCAAACGTGTTCTCACCGCGACTGGATACGACGGGCTCCGCGCACTTCGCGGTGTAGCGGATATCTTCCAGAAGCTTCCGGTTGGTCGCGAGCAGTTCAGCGAGCACCGCTGCCAAGAGGGTCTGAATACCCATGCCGGCAAGAATAGACGCGAGAATAAGCGACTGGACATGGCCTTGCCCGTCGCCGTTTATATATAGTACGAGGAATCGCAGTCCAGGCACGAACGACGCGGCGAGCAGGGCAGCGCCAAGTGTGCCGAAGAAACGGCCGGGCCGATAAATAACGAAGATCCGGCAAATGGTAAGCATCGACCTGAATACGTACGACGGGACGCTTTTAACAAGCCGCGACGGCCGCATGTCCGGATTCACTCGAATTGGTACGGAGACGACCGCCATGTTCTTCTGGCCAGCCTGGATGATTGTCTCGAGGGTGTACGTATAGTCGCTGAACACGGTGAGACGCTGGGCAGCATCTCGACTGAACGCCCGGAATCCGCTCGCCGCATCTTCCACCGTCGTGCGGCTTGCTGTTCGAACAACCCAGCTACCTAGCTTTTGAAGGAATTTTTTCGCGGCGGAGAAGTGCGCTATCTCGGCAATGGGCCGCGCGCCGATCACTATTTCTGCAACGCCGTCGCAGATCGGTTCAACCAGCGCGGGAATATCGCGGGCGTCGTATTGGTTATCTGCGTCGGTATTAACGATGACGTCCGCACCCAACCGTACCGATGCCTCAATGCCCGTCATGAAGGCGCGGGCAAGTCCTTGGTTGCTGGTATGGCGTACGACGTGATGCGCGCCATTGCGGCGCGCGACGGCAGCCGTATCGTCGGCACTTCCGTCGTCAATGACCAGCCACTCCACCTTGTTGAAGCCTTTGACCTGGCGTGGTAGAGCGGCGAGCGTAATCGCAATGCTTTCTGCTTCATTGAAGCACGGTATTTGGATAATCAACTTCATCGTCAAACCTGCGGAAGGACGCGAACCGTTATGGCTCGTGATTTCGTTGTTGCGGCAATTTAAAGGTGCTGCGGTGAACCGGCTGTTCAGCCTCAGGACGGTTTCTCACGCCAGACCCTAAAAATTTACGGGCGCACTTTAAAGCAAACTGAATTCGACGCCTAGTCATCTGCATGCAGCGATTCGGTCGTCATGTAATAACTATTGCTCCAGCGTCCCACTAATTGAATTTACTCAGGCTTTGTGGTATAGCGTGACAGGCTAGAAATAGCGCCTCTCAAGTCGACCGTGCTCGTACTGAATGTGTAACAAAGAAGCATTTTTTACCTCATTCTGTGGCGGTAACTTGCAATTACTGCTGCGTCGAAAACCTTTCCAAACGTTTCCAAACCTTTCCCGAGGCCGCGCTGACGGCGTCAGTATTGATGGTATTTAAAGATTGGAGTCTAAGCATTAGCACTGCTTGACATTTGATTCTGTCTCAAAATTAGCATATTTGTACGAAGGGATGATGAGTGCGGGATTATCTAAAGTATCGATCTTAGCCAATTGTAAGGATAACAGGAACAAAATTCATCGCCAATTTAGACCGGCTTGCCCAGTAATAATCCGTAACCAATAATCGTGACAAATGTGAAGAAAGCGGAAACACCAATATCGACAGTACGCTCGCGGTATCGCATTGGCATTGAGAGCCGGCGTATCACCTTCAACTGGTATTTTTGAGATTCTGTTTGGCATAATGTTTGCTTTTTCGTTTTTAACTATATGTTCACCGCATAGTTCGGTATGGAGAGGCCGATTTGGGTGTGCGAAATGAGATCGGCGCGCCGATAGATGCTCGATGACGTCGCTATCTGTCGCACGTTTCGAAATACCTGAAGGTATTGGCGGATGACTCGATATAAAGTATAAAGCTTCGTTACTGTCGGTCGGCGCATTCGCGTTCGATATGTGCGCCGTCGCCGGCACGTGGCTGATGGCCTACGAGATCCGTTGCAATGGTTCGGTTCCGGGCGACTTCCTGCACGGCGTGTTCGCAACGCTCGTGTGGGTGTTGCCTGTCTATGCCGTGATGTTTCGTGTGTTCGGGCTGTATCGCGGCATGTGGGTGTTCGCTAGCCTGCCAGACCTCATGCGAATTTCCAGGGCGGTCACAGGTGGTGCGCTGGTCGTAGTGGTTGGCGCGGGCATGTCGCAGCCCATGCTGCGAAGGGCGGGCCGGTGACGGTCACGCATCCGGAGATCACGTGTTTCATCATGACGATTCCCGAAGCTGCGCAACTGGTGTTGCGGGTGTCGAGATCTTTATTCTGGATATGGGTGCGCCGGTAAGGATCGTGGATCTGGCGCGTGACCTGTGTCGCTGGGGGCCGGAATATCAGACAACCATGCCGCCGAAGTTGCAGAGCGTTCAGTCGGTTCAAAGCGGTTGAATTTAGTTAGCCGCTGATGCGCTGCTCCTGCTAGTCAACAGCGTGGCAACCGAGTCTAACATGCCAGATCGGTGAGCGAAGCGTGTGCGATTAATCGAGTGGTATGGCTCGACGGAGCAGGACCTTCGCGCACCCCATCTCGCGACCCATCCATGTGCCAACAAAAAGCGTTGAAGCGAGTAAGGTGTGCGGGGCTAACCGGCGGCTCACTTGACGCGCTCCGTCAAAGCGCGCTCAACATTCGTCTCCATAAGAAACCACCGCCGCGCGATTACTGCGAAATACTGGTGGCGCCACACCACGAACCTTGGCTCTACATTTAGCTGGTCCAGTGCGTCGGCGAAACTTGCTTTCACCATTTCCATAGTCGCGAAGTATCGGGCGAGCATGCAGCTGACCTTCACATCGCGCCGTCCGTTCAAGCGAAGCGAGGGCGCCTAGTGGCGCCCCGCTGAGAAGCGGACCGTGGTGGGCAGGGCTTTTTACTTCTCCCAGCCGTGATGGTAATCATCGCCGCTCTCATTCGTAACCGGATGACCCCGTTCATATCTGCCCACTGACCTTCGGTCCGTTCCTCTGTCCCTTCGCGATTTTCGCCGTGCTTGCTTCGCCGATTCGCCCTGCGGGCGACGATGGCATGCCACGGCTTCTTTTGCCCAATATTTTAACCTAAGCGATTGATTTTAAACATTTTGCGGAATGATCGCAAATTTAGGTTTACGCCTTAAAAGACGTAAATATTCGTTTTTTTTATAACGTTATAAGACGTGGAAAATCTTTGCGATCACAGATGCATAAATCGCCATCAACTACTGGTGTGACCGACGGGCTTCATGATCCACTGTGCGCGATGCCTTAGCGCGTGCGTGCTCGCAGATGGTTACGGCAAGATAATTAATACCTACAGTCATACGGTAAGCGCAAATGCGCTGAATGCGCGTCAGGCCGAAGCAATGGCATTTGCGTTGTTTCTGCAAGACCCCCGTTTTGATCTTGGGACCGTGGCGCTATACGCCAACTTGCCGTCACGCCTCTGTCCGGGAGAGCTCATCAATCTTGACCACAGCAGTCAGATTTATTGCGATCCCGCGACTCGTCTATGTGCGAAACATCCTACCGGATCGGTACGTGTCAACTAGCAAGTCCGCTCGTGCGGACTTGCTAGTTGACAATATCCAGGGTAGGGGGTCTTCGCGTATGAAAGCAGGAACTTTATTTAGCTGTCGTCGCAATTTTTCGTGTTACCTCTATCGGTTATTCAAAAAACACCTCTCCGAAAGCGCATGCGGTTAGCGCATAACGAAAAAGCCGCACCCGAATGAAGGGGTGCGGCTTTGGCGCTTAATGTCGTCAAACGCTACGACTGCAGCGCACTATAAGTCGAGCATCACCTCCGATGTCGTTCTCGCTCCGATCTTCGGCCGTTGTGAGATGTCCATCCGAAGAAGAGCGCAAGAATGACAGCAAACACGATCGTAAAAATTGAGGCTCCCATGATCAGTCTCCCTTGATGCAATAAAAGCCGACCGCACCTAAAAGCAGTGCAGATATGAGTAGACTGCCTGTCTGCACGATCGCATGCGCATTCCAGTTTGATGTGAAAAGCGCGCTGAGCGCGGCACCGACGAAAGATGCAGCGCTTAGCATATGGACAAAACGACCGTTCTGCTGCCGCTGATCTTTTGACGGGAAGGCCAGTGACCGCAAGCCGCTTCGTCGCGTTGCTGTATTCACATCCGGAAACTTGACACGGAACTTTCCGGTTGCGTCGACTGCTACAGCTAGCACGCGGCCTCGATATTCGACAGTGAAAGTCGACGAGGTTTCGCTCTTATCCATTTCGTCCATTATGTCCCTGAGCCGAGGCGGCACCAAAATTTCGGCCGTTCGTACGTCTAGCGACACGCGGTCGACGATGATCATGCCGCTGGGGTATTGAATTTTCGCGTTGGCCAGTTTCATCGATTGCCTGCCTGATTTTCATAGTGATCGCGAGCGATGCGCTCGGGCGTGCGTGGGCCGCATCCGACGCTACGCTGCATGTCGGAGGCTGGTCGATTAAAAATGGCCGCGTGACTCGCGCGAGCGCCGGAAGGATGCGCATTTAAGAACTTGAAGATTTTCACGATTTGACCTCAAAGGATACGAGGTGGTCCCCTTGCGGGAAACCACTCCGCAAGGGAAGCATCGTCTTGTGGGAGCGACGCCATGTATCGGTGAGCGATCGGACAGATCGACCCACCGGCAAAAACCAATTGATGATTCGTTGTCACTTGCCGATCTGCATGACAAGTGAAGTTCGGGTGTGCGCTCGCTATAGGCCAGCGTCGCAAGGCCGTATAGCGAACATCATTGAGCGCAATCACGCGTTCACATACGCCGGCACGCGAGCGCGCGTGAACATAGATGTCGACTGCTTAAGAAGCCGAAGGGTAAGAAACGTACCGAAAAGCGTTTTTCGCAAAAAAGCGAACAAGACGGGGAAGCCGCCAGCGAACTGGTCTGCTTGGATCGATGCGCACTAGCGCGGGGATGAAGAGAGTCTATGTCGTGGCGGCGTCGCGTGAGAAGCGAAAAGCTTGCAATTTCTATAGCGCTTTTAGCGCGCCGCGTTCGAAGGATAGCGGCCTGTTGGGTTTAAATACAACCTTCCTGGCGCATACCATGCGCTTGAGTGTTCATGTTCAGGCAGCCTCGGCCTTACCTGGCTCTCATGACATCAGCCGCTCGAACGGGCTGGCGAAACCCCGTGCCGGGGGCGAATCGTCCCGAGCTTTCGTTATCTGGACTCACGTGGCAAGTGACAGCCAAGAGTGAATACACACCGCCTTGCGATAAAAATTTGCTTGATCGTGTGGTGAGTTTTGTGATCGCTTGTTGCACGGTCGCGCCGATATCCATCCCTAGGAGACCTCGCCTTAATGCGAATTCCGGACGAAGGTGGGCGGCCATTTCGGGATTGTGACCGGCGATTTCGGCCACGTGACCGGTCGTTTCGGAAACGTGACCGAGCGGACCGGACGGCAGGATTGGCGTTGCGCATGACATCAAGAACGCGGGCATCATCTCGCCGGATTTTGCGGGAGGGACGATGCCCGCACGCCGGATGAACATGCGCATGATCAAGGACGTTTTACGACTTAAATTCGACGCTGGCTTCTCCCACGATCGAATCGCTGCCTCGCTGGGCACTCCAGGGGTGTGATCATGAAGTAAGTCAGACTGGCTGGTGCCACCGGGCTTGACTGGGCGAACGCTTACGACATGAACGAAGGCGAACTCGCGCGGCGGTTTCCCGGCAAGCACACCGGACCCGCTGTTTGCGCTCAACCGACTTCAGGCGCATCCATCAAAAGGTTCGTCGCAAGGGTGTGACGCTGACGATTTTGTAGGAGCAGTACCAGGCCGGGTTTGCGGACCGGCAGACTTACCGATTCGCGCAATTCCGTGAACTTCATAAGGCGTTCGCCAAACGCCTGAAGCGCTCGATGCGAGAGATTCACCGAGCTGGCTAGAAACTGTTGGTCGACTTTGCTGGCCCCACGCATGCGCTGACGATGGGGCGCCGCGCGCACGTCTTTGTGGCCGCCGTGGGCGCATCGAGCTACGAATGCGCATGCGCCACACTGGCCGAGACGATGGAGGACTGGCTGGTCGGTATCGGCCGCGCACCGACCTTCTCCGGCGGCGTTCCACAGCTGATCGTGCCCGACAACCCGCGCGCGATGATCGCCGACTCTGACCGTGACGGGCCGCGCGCTGGCGAAATCGTGCTGGATTTCGCGCTCACCTACGGCGCCTAACTCTTACCTGCGCGCGTCTGTCTCTCCCGGGATAAGCCGTAGTTGGGCGGTTCAGGTCGTCGAACGATGGATCATGGCGCGCCTGCGTCATCACCGATTCGAATCGATTGAGTCGGCGAACTACGCGATCCGCTCGCTACTGAAGAATCTAAACGGTCGCCCGTTTCAGAAGCTGCCGCCATGCCGCACCAGTGCATTTGCAGAACTGGACGCGCCTGCCCAGTACCCGATGCCGGTGCAGCCGTATGAGCTCGCGCGGTTCGAGTGAGTCACGGTCCACATTCACTATCACGCCGAGATCGACAAACACCATGACAGCGTTCCCCACGCTCTAGCCGGACTCAAACTCGATGTGCGCATCACGGCTGACGCCGTCGAGCTGCTGCACCACGCCGCCGCGAAGCCAGTCACGCACGCAACGATCGCTTGGGGGCCTCACCACTGTCGTAGAGCACATGGCGGCGACACACCGCGCCCATCTGGAATGGACGCCGCAGCGGCTCATTCATGGGGGCAGCAGATTGGCGGAGCAACTGGGGCGCTCGTCACCCGGCTTCTCCGAGAGCAACACCATCCCGAGCACGGCTGCCGCGCGTGCCTTGGACTGCTCTCGCTCTCGCGTCGCTACGGACTCGAGCGTCTTGAAGCAACGTGCGCATTGGCGCTCGACCTGGGCGTACACCGTTACCGCCGCGTGCGCGGCCTCAGCTACTACCAGTGAAGATAACCCAGGATGATGATGCAACATACCTTGACGCAACTGCGCAGTCTGAAGCTGGATGGCTTCGCTGATCGATTGGAAGAGCAATTGCCGCAGCCCGGCACGACGGCACTCAGCTTCGAGGAACGCTTGCCACTATCGATCGAACGGGAAGCAAACTGGCGCGACGATCGCCGTCGCACCCGACTGCTTAAGCAAGCGCGACTCTTAGTTAGCGTAATCGGCGGCATTCGTGGATTCCATGATTGGTCCCAGTAAATTAGCGATCACTCGCGCGCGAGTGCGTTAGCGCCAATTCTCGGCGCGCACCCGCGCTTTTGCGATTTCAAAAGATAGGGAAAATTTATTGGCTTTCGACAATGCGCTCCAGCGCAGCGACATCAAGACGAACCGACAGATTCGCCGTCTTGGCGTGAAAAGCTTTATGTTTTTAGGGGTCTTTGTGGGGATTGAGCTTTATCGTGATAAAGCCCATGACCGACTGTGCTCAATATCAGGCATAAAACCGTACGTCCAGGTCAGGGCGCGCGCTGCCTCTACTCATCCACATAGTTGTTGCCAGCTGATGTTGATAAGTCGGTTCAGACGGCAATTTGGTAAGACGCCTAGAAATCGGTGTCATTGGGTAGCCTTCAAAGGCCGCGCGATTACTACTTCTGTCCATCCTCCGCGAAGGCGTGCGCGGGCCGCATCCGACGCTATTGCGTAAGTGACAGGACGGCCGATGCAACATGACCGTGTGACATGCGCGAGCGCCGGCACAATCCTCACTCAATATCTTGAAGATTTTGACGATTTAACCTCGAAGGAAACGAGGTGGTCCCTTGCAGGAAACCACCCCGCAAGTGAAGCAGCGTTTTGTGGGAGCGGCGCCATTTTCCGGTGAGGGATCGGAGAGATCGACTCACCGGCAAAAATCAAAAGATGACCTTTGCTGTCACTTGTCGATCTGCGTGGTAAGTGGAATTCGGGTGTGTACTCTGTATAGGTCAGCGCTACAAGGCCGAATAACGGCACATCATTTAACATCCGCCGCTCGAACGGACCAGCGAATCGCTGGTGCCGGGGGCGAACGTTCCGAGCATTCGTTCCGTTGACTCACGTCGCAAGTGATAGATGTGAGCGAAGACCCAACCCCTTGAGACAAAGATTTGCTTGATCGCATGTTTAGCTTTGCGATCGCTTGTTGCATCGCCGCGGCGATGTCCATTGCTGCGAGACATTGACTTAAGAAAAAGATCGCGAAAAACGAAGATCGATATTTCGCTCTGCTTGACTTTGATGTGGAACTGAGAAGCTGGGCTATCACATTTGATCCTCCTTCGACATGTTCCAATCTTTTTACCTTTACCGGGTTTCGCGCCTGATTGTCTCCTCTGTTGCGGGCGAGCTTAGCGTCGCGCGTGGGATATCCGCCCGTCCCGCGAAAATCGAGCTCAGCATCGAGCTCACCATTGCGTTTGCCTCGGCCTGCATCGAGCCGACAAGCCTGACCAGTCTCGCATACCCGAGTCCTGATCCTGCCGGGTATTGCGAATGAAAAATCCGAAGCGGCTAGCAGCGGCGGTGGGCAGGGCGAAAGCGGGTCCGTCCCGGCATGCAGACACAGAACTGGATCATCTTGAAACAATCGTCCGGCTTATGGCGCGAGATGATACATATACGCCAATACACGGGCTGGATATGGCGTATTGGCGCTCTAGGGTTGCTCTTGTTGAGAGTTCCTTCGAGTTGCTTCCGATTCAAAGGTCTCGAATGAAGGCACTACTCGCTTCGCTTGGATGACCTCGCCCGAGCTCACCCACAAAACTTTTTGCTGTAGCACAGCGCGAAAGGCGCGCGCTGCAAAGGCCAGGCATGATGGTGCGTTTGCGGTACGCGTTACGCACGGGTCGACCAAAGCGGAATCAACCGCACTTGCAAGAATGATGCTATGTATGCCGCCGATTGTTAGTCACCGCACGACATTGGCCAATTGTCGAACGGGTCGGCGAGTGAGCGATTTTTCATGGTCGCCGTACCTACGAAGCTCTAGCAGGCTTTTGCAGGTCGAACATTAGGCATGCTTGACTTCGTTATTGATCTGCGATGGTCGATTTTGGCATGGCTGACCGGTGACGGAGCGGCAAAGCATACCCTCAAAAGCAAGACACATGAACCGCCTCAACGCAGTAGTTCACTGCCCTGGATTCGCGCCGTGCGGTTGTCGATTTTAATTGGCATCTCTACAAAAGCATCGGAATCCGCAGCGCCTTTCGTCCGTACTCTCGCCAGTGCAGCTTGGCCAACCGCTGACCTTTCCACCGGTGCGGGTTCGCTGATTACGCGATGCAGGCGGGCGAACCCTTGCTTCAAAAATCTGCGTAAGAGCAGCGTTGGCAGGTTCGCGGCGGAAACTTTGCAAATTATTACGACCTCGATCGTTGTTGGAACGGCGGCGACACTTCGTTTTATGCACCAAATTGGAACATATCATGATAAAGCCCATTTTCGAAGGCGAAAAATGATAGGTGTTTGAAAACTAAAAGGAATATGCCAATTTTCAAGCTGGTGAGGTCTGGACACCGCCGTGTCGGTAACCTCATCACGCAAGAGGGACCGCAGGCTAGTTATCTGAACAGGATGCGATCCCATAACAAAGCATCCATGCGGGGAAAGATCGCATTAATCGTCGCCTTTCTCCGGAGTGAGCAATATCACGATAAAGCCCCTTTGCCGATCAGCCTATCTTCGAACGGCATCTGTGCGGGACGGGACAAAGACACTTAAATCTCACCGTCTTTCGAGCAAGAAATACCGAAGTGACGATTTCCACGATTTAACCTCGAAGAAAACGAGGTGATCCTTTGCAGGAAACCATTCCGTAGGTGAAGCAGCGTCCTGTGAGAGCGACGCCATTTGCCGGTGAGGGATCGAAGAGATCGACCCACCGGCAAAGATCAACAGATGACTTTTGCTGTCACTTGCCGATCTGCATAGCAAGTGGAATCCGGGTGTGCACTCTGTATAGGCTAGCGCGGCAGGGCTGAATAACGGGCACATGGCTTAACATTCGCCACTCAAACGGGCCATTTAATCGCTCGTGCCAGGGGCGAATTGTTTCGAGCGTTCGTTCCGCGGGCTCAAGAAGCTCAAGTCGCAAGTGATAGATATGAGGAAGACCCAACGCCTTGCGAAAAAGATTTGCTCAATCGCGTGTTGAGCTTTGCCATCGCTTGTTGCATGGCCGCGCCGATATCCTTCCCTGCGAGGCTTCGGTGAATTCGCGATGCAGGCGGAAGATCCCTTACTTCAACAATCCGCGTTAGAGCAATGGTGGCGGCTCGCAGAGGTAACTTTGCAAGTTACCGCGACCTCGATCCTTGTGGGGACGGAGGCGGCGATACTTCGTTTTATGCACCAAATTGGAACATATCATGATAAAGCCCATTTTTTCAGCTGAAATCCCGTAACCGTCTGATTACAAAGGACTCTAGTTCATTTCAAAAAGTGATGAGTGATGGACACAATCGCACCTAATCCACTCATCACTCAAGATGAGCCTGCCCGAAGGTGGAATCCAGCTCTACCAGATCAGTGAGATTCATTGGGGCGGAAAGATCGCATTAATAGGGGTCATCCTCAGGAGTGAGCGATATCACGATAAAGCCCATCAGCTGACAAACTGATGTTGCAAACGGTATTGGGACGGAGCCGGACAAAGACACCTAAATCTCACCGTCTTTCGAGCAAGATATACTGAAGTGGGCAATTTCAATGGTGCCCATTCGACAAGGGTTAGATCTTATTTTTTCATGGTACGCAGTCGGCTGGCGAGTGTTTTGCAGTGACGGCGACCAAAGAACGAAGTATGGATAGAGACGGCTGCGAGATTGTGGTGATATCTGCTCTTGCGAAAGTCCGTCAAGGCCCGCTTTCAAATCGACTCACGCCGAGACATCCACGTCTGCTATCGCAGCCCTCTATTTAACTGCATGAAGCTGTGACCGGTGAAACCGGCTGGGCGTTGCGGCGGTTTTGCGGCGCACGCTCGCAGCAGCCGATTTTGTGCAGTGTCGGACAACTCCCGTATGCCAAAGGCGTGAGTCACTTAGCTTGCTATTTGACGACGTCCGTAAGAAAACGACAATGGCGCCGATCCGCCGTCCCAGAATAGGGCATTCATTCGTCGGGCGCACGCTTACTCGATGCTCGACGCATTGCTCGGGCGCTTAAGCCTGCTATAGGACGAATGAGGAATACATAAGGTCAAGCAGCATGTCCAACCGGACCTAGTCATTGTCGCTTGCCGGTATAAAGACCTGATCCTGTTCTCGGCGCAGCTGTCGTCACAGGGGCATGTTCGCGTTGAGTACTCTCCGAGTTTCCATGGCCGGCTGATGGCGAGAGACATAGCAAATTCTTAAGCATTCCAACTTATTCGGGCTGTGCTCAGCGTTACGATCTTCTCATTCCCCGCGCCATCGACGCATCGACCTGAGCCTTATGGCCCCAACTCTCCCCAACTTGCCTCAAGCGTTTTCAAAGAAAGCCATCTTATTTTCAGGCGTCGCCGACGCTCACTCAATGCTTGACTCGCGAGTGTTCCAGTACCGCACATCTCGCGCCCATCAACCTCGCTGGATCGTCGAACCGACGACACCCAGCGTTGATTCAGGACCACGTGACCGGACCCACTGCGTCCCCGACCATTCACCACGCCCCCTCAGCTTAGTTGCTGGGCGCACTGCAAGCTGCCCGACACACTGCGGCAACGATGCAGCGGCCTGTCAGGGGCGGGAAACCACATGTACGTCAAACGTACGGGTTTCTGAAACTCTATCGATCGGCACGCGCAGCCGAACCAAAAATGCGCAAAAAGAATTGCTCAGTTGTCGCACATTGTGCTTCGGTTGAGTAGCCCAAGTCACGATGTGACCTGGGACTATCGGAGTGCAGCCGCTTCCCTGCATCTGGTAGATCAAACAGTTATCTCTAAAGTTCCGGAATGCAAGCGAGCAGTTCCATCCAACCACTCCGTCGTTTCGATCGGCACGACGGCTTACCTTACCCAAGGACCATGAACGTAAAAATGCATACGACCAAGACCACCATGTTTGCGCGAACTGGAAGGGTCACAAGATTGTTTCATGTGAAGGCCCGCGCGCGACCCGCTTCAGCGACGGGCGGCGCGGAAACTTCAGTACACACTCATGATACTGGTCACTCGTGCTCTCGGCTTCGCTGCAGGCGTGCAGCCTTGCCCGTCGCCGGCTGACCAGCAAACGACGAACACGGCGCCTCGGTAGGCCGACCGTAATCGAAAATCTTTCTTCGTTGAAAACCTATGTCTCGAAATCCGAATGTGGGAAGACAAGTGCGCTTACCCGAGCGTCTGGTAGAGGATCTGCTAGCGCTTATGTCGTCAAGCGGGCTTGCAAGAGGAAAAACCGCAATTGTGCTCGGCAACGATTCGGACAAGGCATCCGAATTAGCGATTCAGGTTCTGATCACCGGATTCAAAGAGCTTCGTGCCGGGGGGTATGCATTGAGCTCGCCCTGGTATGTGCGCGAAAAGCATATCCGTTATCTGATGCATCTGTGGATCGATAAGAGCGGGCAATGCCCACCTGTTGTTCTGAGCAAGCTCACGCACTGGCGCGAGCTCGCCAAGAAGATGCGCAAAGCCCCGCTTCTCGCGATCGTCGACGATTGCATCAAAAAACCAAGTGGGTACGGCCGCCCCTATGCGCGGCGAACCGATAACGCTCAAGACAAACCGTACATTCACGTGGATGATGTCGTGGCGCGCTTGGCCGCGCAGGACCGTTGGGTGAGTGTTCAGGTCGAACTGCAATGCGCGTTCAATTTGCGACCCACAAGCAGCATGCTATTTCGGCCGTTGGAGTTTCTGCGGTTGTCAGGACAATTGCATATTCCTGATGGAGCGAGAAACGGGGGGGGGCGAGTAATAACGCTTGGTGAGCGCTGGCAATATGACCTGTTGCTGCGCGCGGCGCGCTTGTCCAGCCCGACGAATGGCGTCATGTATCCCGCGCCCTGGACATTGAAGACGTGGTATCGCCACTACTACGACGTATTGCGCTCTCAAGGTCTATCGCGCACGATTTGGGGCGTCACGATTAGTGGTCTGCGCGCGGCCTACGCTGACCGCATGGCGAATCCGTCTCGGTCACAGGAGCGTACCGGTGATCTGTTTGTAGACCACGTCGAGTTGACGCTCAACGGAGACGCGCGTCGCGCAGCAATGCTGCGCCTTATCGAATTCGTTGGCGTTGGGCTTACCGCTGAGTCAACAAAATACTTGTCGACGATTGCGTCAGTGAAAGAATCAAAGATACTCAAGTCTTAGCGCGAAGCGGCGCAACGTGTGATCAGCAATGCGAATGAGGAGCAAACAAGGGATGCGGTCCCGTTGAAATTTTAAGTCAAACGGTCGATTAATTTTTCAGAATCCCCTAAACCTTGATAGGTTAGTGTGCGCTTTAAGCGCATTGAGTTTCTATCATTTTCGCAGAGGACTATCGTGGTTAAAATTGTAGAAGTTGGTCATAATTCGTGTCGCGCTGCGACAATGGCGCAGTTGAAGTGTTTCTTCTTTGAACCATCGTATTTCCGGGCTGTATTGCGCTATCTTTTTATGCGCAGTCTATTTGCAGCAACATTCTTTCGCACCTTTGTCTCGAATGGGTGCCTGTACCGGCTTGCCTGTATCGGAGCCGAGGGTCGAGTGATTTTAGCGAGTACTGCATGACGCTTCGAGTTGACGCACGGGCGGTCTGGGACTATCGGCACGGCACATTCACCTATTGCGGTGAACACTGCATTGAGCTGAGCAGTGCTATCAACATCTCGTACCACGCATTTTTCGTCGTGCCATAGTGCTGCAAACCGCTATGAGGATCAGGCTGTCCAAGTATCAGAATGCGGAAACTGAGTGCCCCGAACGACTGGTGGTGATTTGGCTCGCAGTTGATTTCGGAAACGAACTTCTACTGAGAGCAAGTCGGACCGGACATTAGCGTTTGGGTCTCGTCTTTCTTCCTGCGTCCGATCACGACGCCGCCGGTCCGAGCACAAAGAGGCGCGCTCTGAAGGGTCGCCATCCGAAACGATCTTGTTGCAGCCGCTTGAACACGTGCGAGCGACTGTCTGCACGTGAGTGTGCGGGTTTCTAAACCATACCGACCGGCTCGCGCTGCCGAACAAAATCGCGCAAGAAGAATCGTCTGGTCGCTGCTTGAACGCAATGACTGGCTAGCCGCGTCCGTGCGATAGGGGCGAGGACCATCAGGGCAGTCCTTCCCTCGCCCGGGTGGATCAACAAAGCTATCGGCAAAGTCCAGGAACGCAAGCACTGTGTCATTAACCCGAGGTGTCGTTTCAATAGGGACGGTGCCGCTTTTTAAATTTGGCCAATATGAAAGTCATTTTGAATTTCTTGCGTGCGCTAGATGGCTCAAACCTTCCAAAGCGTTTAAGAGAGGAACTCCAGAAGCTTTTCGAGAAACACATTTTTCGTGCGCATAGCAAAACGCGTGTGACTGCAAATGCCATTTCAATGAAAACACAGGAGCGTCGCGTCGCGAGCTTAATCGCTGGCTTCAAGGAACTTCGGGCCGATGGATTTGCGCTTGAAACGCCCTGGAATCTTTCGGAGAAACACATTCGGCACCTGGTGAACCTCTGGGTGAACCAAAAGAAGCAAAGTCCAGGGACGGTCGAAAACAAGCTAACCTATTGGCGCACACTTGCTGCGTGGATGGGCAAGCATCAGCTCGTCGGGACGGTAGACGACTACATTGAGCGTCCCGAAGGCTATAGGCGCTATTACGTGGCGCAACAGGATAAGTCGTGGGAAGCGGCGAACGTGAACGTCGACGATGTGATCGCGCGTCTGACCGAGCGAGACCGCTGGGTGGCGATTCAAGTTGAATTGCAGTCGGCGTTCGGCTTGCGCGCACAGGAGAGCATGCTGTTGCGCCCACTCCAGTGTCTGCGTCTTTCGGGGCATCTGCAAATTATTGATGGCACGAAAGGCGGTCGCCCGCGCGTGGTACCGATTGAGGAAGAGTGGCAATACGAGTTATTGATCCGTGCGGCTCACTTGTCTAACCCGCGTACTGGCTCAATGATTCCTGAGCCATGGACGCTCAAAAAATGGTATCGCCATTTCTACGTCGTGTTGCAGGGCCAGGGCGTCGCACGAAAGGCGTTGGGCGTGACGGTACATGGCTTGCGCCACGCATACCTCCAACGAATGTACGAAAGTGTGACCGGAGTGCCTGCGCCGATCAAGCGTTCCGACCTCCGCCCAGATCCTGAGTTGCACCAATTGGCAATGGAGCGAATCGTGGCGGCCGCGGGCCACGGGCTAGCCACGAAGGCGAGTGCATACATCTCGTCATTCGCGGCGATCCGCAAAGCGGACACCCCTGTGGTGAGTTACGCGCAAGTCTGTGCAGCGCTCGAAGAAGCGAAAGGCAACAAATCGCACGCTGCGAAAGCCCTCGGCATCTCCCGCCAAGCGCTGTACCGCGTGCTCGGGAAACTGGCCAACGCCGAAGGCCCCGTATCGACCGCTGACGGCAGCGACAATTAAATATCTGACGCAAGGCGCAATGTGTCGCAGACGTCGCTACTTTCTATCGTTGCCAGTGGTGGCCCGGATTGCTTGAGGCGGCCCAGGCTGTCGCGACGTCGTCGTTGCTTGACTTTCCAACCTCTTCATTAGGCTGGTATCAACCTAACTGAGCGAGGTAAATATTTTGACCCACACAACTGTGGACAAAGCCGACTGCACAGGTCGCGGTGAGAGCGCGCGCAACACGGTAAACGAAAAGATGCACAGCGTCCCGAAGGGCGAGGGCACAGCGATGTGTTCCGTATCCGATGCGTTTCGGCAAACACTTGATCGTCTCGGCATCGCTGACTACGTCCTACGCGAGCGCGCGATCTTGATTCACGCGCCCGGAACACGGCTTCCCACGACACAACTCGACGTTATAGTGGTGACGCCTTTGGGCGTATTCGTCGTGATGGAAATGGGTTTTAAGGGACTCGTTGCACCCGGCCCTGATGCAGAGACCGTGAGCGTCATCGACCAAGAGGGCGAAGCGATGCTTCGCACGTCGCCGGTCAGGCGACAGGCCGCAGTTGTTCGATGCCTGCGCTCATTACTCGTCCGGCACGCATGCCCCGTTGAAAGTGTTGCCGTCGCCGCCGCATCCCCTTGCTCGCTGCATCCTCTTTTGCCTGAGTCGATACTTGAGGCGGCTGAGCTTTACCACTACTTGAGGCTGCGAACGATTCGATTTTTTTCAAGCGCGCAGCCACACGTGAGCGTGGCGCGCGTGGTCGATGTAATCGATAGTCACTTGTTATCAGACTCGCGTCCTGAAGGGTTCGAAAAACATTGTGTGCGGCCGAGCGCCTTCACTGCGAGGCCGTAGGGAGTGACATCGTTGGTGGCTGTTTTCGAGAGGCGGCTTCGGGTCCGATTCGCGACGCTCGTTCTGTCGATACAGCTACCGCGCTTTGCTTTCCGTTTTTGAAGCGTCACCCAGGCAGATGTCGTCCAATCGCGGTATTGCCTCGAAGTGCGGCGGCGTCCAGCGACAGCGCAACCCGCGTCAGCGTTGAACATATATGAGCCCATTCCCCTTCCTAGTCCGGCCGCTTCGCTTGCGAACCCATAGGCGAAGCCGACCGGATCAGGAGGGGGTCAAGCGAACGGTTTTGTTTTTGGATTCTTCGCGGCCGACTTCCGGGCGTGCTCCTCAGTGCCTTGCGCATCTACGTAAGCACGCACCGTTTCCAGTGTGGCGCCGCCGACACTCCCGACAAAGTACGCTCGGCTCCAAAACAACGGCTTTCGGTAGAACGGCGCCAGGTGATCGGCAAACCGGTTTCGCGTGCGCCGCGCGCTCGCCGTCTTCAAGTTGTTAATCAGCACCGATATGTCTAGCGCCGGATGGATGTCGATCAGCAGGTGCACGTGATCCGCTTCGCCGCCAAATTCCAGCAACTTGCAACGCCACGCCGATAGGATCTCGCCGAACGCCGTTTCTAGGTATCCGAGCAGATCCGGCGACAACGTCTTGAGCCGGTACTTCGTCACAAAAACGACGTGTAGCTTAAGCTTATAAACGGCGTGAGAACTAGATCTATTGGCATTTTCCACGCTTGCGCCTTAACGATTAATTCGTGCTAGTATAGCAGCTATGGAACGCCGCAAAGTCACATTCAAGCTGTATCCGAACGCCACTCAGGCCGAACGCCTGACGGGCTGGATCCGCTTGCACTGCGAGCTTTACAACGCGGCGCTCGAGGAGCGCATCGACGCCTACCGCAAGCACGGCAAATCGATCAGATACTAAGACCAGCAAAACGTGCTGCCCGAGATCAAGGCGGCTCGTCATGAGTTCGTCGAGCTCGGTTCGCATGCGCTACAGCAAACCCTGCGCAAGCTGGACCTCGCGTTTCAGGCGTTCTTCCGGCGCGTCAAGGCTGGTCAGACGCCCGGCTTCCCGAGGTTCAAGGCCAGCAAGCGCTTCTCTGGATTCTGCTATCCCGATCCGGCTGGCTGGAAGCTCATGCAGCACGGCGGCCGTGGTGCCACGCTGCGCATCGGTACCGGCAAGCACGCCATGTCGATCCGCGCGCGTGGCCAGCATCGTTTCGGAGCCGGCGCCAAGCCCAACGACCTGACGATCACGCGCAAGAATGGCGAGTGGTTTGCGTCCCTCACGCTGCGCGTATCGGAAGACGCGTGCGCCCGTGTCCGCACTGGCGACGCTCACCGCGGCGTGGACTTCGGCATCAACGATTGGGCCACGTTCGATAACGGCGAGACGATCGCCAATCCGCGATTCGTGCGCAACGAGATGCCACGCATGGCCGACCTTCAGCGGCAGCAGGCGCGCAAGAAACGCGGATCCATTCGATATAAGCGGCTTGGCAAGCAAGTCGCGAAGGTGCACGAGCGCATCGGAAACGTGCGCCGCGAGTTCCTCCACAAGACGACGACGCGCATGGTGAAGTCGTACGCCGTCATCGCGACGGAAGAACTGCGCGTGAACAACATGAGCCGTTCGGGCGCCGGCACGCAGGACAATCCCGGGCGGATGGTCAAGCAAAAGGCCGGCTTAAATCGCGAGATTCTGTCGGCCGGATTGAGCATGGCGCATAACATGCTCGCGTACAAAGCGGTAGAAGCTGGTACGCGACTGCACGTTTCAAACACGCGTCAATTAAAACCGTCGCAGCGCTGCGCCATGTGTTGGGAGATCGTGCCCAAGACGCTTGCGCAACGCATGCACGTGTGCACGCACTGCGGACACACGGCACAACGCGACCAAAACGCAGCGTCGGTTGTCCTGATCGATGCGCACACGCCTGGAACGGGCGTGGCGGCGAGACCGAAACCGCTGGCGCGGCAACGCGCCAAGTCAAAGTCTGAGACCCGCGAAACCCTCGCTACAGCGTCACAAGACGCTTAGCGGTGGGAGAGTTCATCGAGGTGAGCATCTTGATTCAAACAGCTGTAGGCAAAACCGGTGGCCCTGATTGCACTGAGAGCGCATGCGACACCGCAAATCAAAATGCGCCCTGCATTCCGACGGGCTTGAGCTCAGCCAGAGCCTCGGTGTCGGATACATTTCGACAAACGCTGGATCGTCTGGGCATTGACGACTACGTCTTACGCGAGCGCGTGATCTTGATACACGCACCCGGTACACGCTTTTCAACGACAAAGCTCGACATCCTCGTTGTGAGCCCGTTCGGCGCGTTCGTCGTGATGGCAATGCAGCTTCGGGGACGTGTTGCGCCGGGCCCTGACGCAGAAACCATAAGCGTCGTCAACGAAGAACGCGAAGCGATGCTTCACACCTCGCCGCTCAGAAGGCAAGCTGCCGCCGTTCGATGCCTGCGCCCGTTGCACTTACAGCACGCATGCCTGGTTGAAAGTCTCGCTGTTGCGGCCACTCCCCCTTGCGCGCTGCATCCGCTCTTGCCTGAATCGATACTTGAGGCCGATGAGCTCTATCATTACCTACGGCTGCGCACGATCCGCTTCTTTTCGAGTCGGCAGCGACATGTCAGCGTGGCGCGTGTGGTCGATGCCATTGAAAGCCGCATAGACTCTCGCCCCGAAGCGTTCGATGAACATTGTGCGCGAATGGTCGCCTTTCGGCCGCGTTAATCGACAAGAGCCGAGCCGCATCAGTTCGGTGGCAAGCAACTCCAGCGAGCGGGAAGTCCTACTCGAACAGCATGCCGAGCATGGACTTCCCAGCGACGACAGGGTCGATCATGACGAATACCTCGATATCCTCGCCGAGGCTGCCCAGGCGCGGAATGGCTAGCAGCGGATTCTCACGCGGTGTACCCCGGCCCGGCGTCGTAAGGGCGCAGCGCGGTGCCGAGATGAATGAGTCCGGCCGGCTATCCATCCGCCCGGCGTGCCTTGCATTAGAAGCCCCGCAGTGATGTTCCCACATTCGATCCGGGAGGATGCCTGATGGCCGCACCGTCTTACGTCTATACCATCTCGTGTGTTGCCAGGATGCTGGGGGAACCTGAGGACTGGTTGGAAGAACTCGTTCTGATGAATCTGGAGCCGGAAGACGGGTGCCTCAGCGTCGTCGACAACCTGGACTGTGGCCCGGATGAACTGGTCACTGTGACCGCTTTCACGGACGCCGGCATCGAAGCTCTGAGGGAGGTGGTCGCCGACGCGAAGCAAAGGCAAAAGGGCCCAACCCGGTCGGGATGAATAACCGCTGGAGCAGATGGGGCAGTGGTGTGACGGTCGTGCACGGTCTGGCCGTGATCGGCCCAGAGTGTGTCAAAACGCTTTTTTGAAGAGCTAAAATCTCTTATCCGATACCGGGGTGAGCGAGATGAAGCGGTTCGTTCAGGGTGACAATCGTACGCAAAGCTTTCTTCTTCCCGAAGCGCTCGACGACTACGTGACGGACACCAACCCCGTGCGCGTAGTCGATGTCTTTGTAGACGAGCTTGATCTTCAGAAGCTTGGGTTTGAAGGCGTCGAACCAGCACTTACCGGCCGGCCTTCGTATCATCCTGAGGTGATGCTCAAGATCTACATCTACGGTTACCTGAACCGTATTCAGTCCAGTCGTCGCCTTGAGCGCGAGGCCCAGCGCAACATTGAATTGATGTGGCTCACGGGCCGCTTGGCACCGGACTTCAAGACTATTGCGCGGTTCCGCAAAGACAACGGCAAAGCGATCCGCAGCGTCTGCCGTCAGTTCGTCATGCTGTGCCAACGCCTGGACCTGTTCGCCGAAGCGCTCGTTGCGATAGACGGGAGCAAGTTTAAGGCAGTGAACCATCGCGACCGCAACTTCACGAGCGCAAAACTGGAGCGGCGAATGCGAGATATCGAGGCAAGCATCAGCCGTTATCTTGCGCAAATGGACACCGCCGATCGCCAAGAACCCACTATCGCGAAGGCGAAGACGGAGCGGCTGCAAGACAAGATCGCGGCTCTCAAAGAGCAAATGCAAATCCTCAAGCAAGTCGAAGTTCAACTCAACGAGGCTCCCGACAAGCAAGTGTCGCTCACGGACCCGGACGCGCGTTCGATGAAGACGCGGGGGACAGGCGTCGTCGGCTACAACGTCCAGGTAGCGGTCGATGCAAAGCACCATCTGATTGTCGCGCACGAGGTCACCAACAACGGTATTGACCGAGACCAGCTCACGCCGATGGCCAAGCTCGCGCGTAAGGAAATGGGCGTCGAGAAACTCACGGCAGTTGCGGACAGAGGCTATTACAAAAGCGAGGAGATACTCGCGTGTCACCAAGCTGGCATTACCGTGTTCGTACCGAAGACGGTGACGTCGGGTGCGACGGCTCACGGTCGCTTCAGCAAAGACGATTTCATTTACGACGCCGAGGCGAACGAGTATCGCTGCCCAGCGGGAGAGCGGCTCATATGGCGTTACGTGACGATCGAGCGAGAGCTAAAGTTGCACCGTTACTGGAGCTCGAACTGCCAGCAGTGTTCGTTAAAGGACAAGTGCACGCCGAGCGTACAACGCCGGGTGACGCGCTGGGAACACGAAGGAGTTCTCGATGAGATGCAAATCCGTCTTGATCACAGCCCTGACATGATGCGTATCCGACGGCAAACCGTCGAGCATCCGTTTGGCACAATCAAGGCTTGGATGGGAGCCACGCATTTCTTAACACGAACGATCGAGCGGGTAAGCACCGAGATGAGCCTGCACGTGCTTGCGTACAACATGAAGCGAGTCATTAAGTTACTCGGGTCAGAAACGGTCATGAAAGCGTTGCAGGCATAGGCCTGCGTGCAACCAACCGGGGACTTGACCACATCCTCTTTGATGAAATTGATGTTCCACATGCCGCATTCAATAATCCGCACTCCGTTGCGAGAGCAGGTGTCGTCGGAGTTTGTGCCGTTACGCGTTTTGACACGGTCTGGGCCAAGTGCGGCCCTAAACCACGCAGGTATAGATTTCTCGGAAACGGACAGTCGCGCGAACGGCGACGAACGTGCTACGGCGACTGAGGAAAGTGAGGAATGGCCTCATTAAGGCAAACCCAGGGTTGCGCACTGGACGCCCAGATGTCCAGCATTGGCTGAAACTCCGACGGGTTGTCTAGCGTTGCGAAACGGATAGACATCACCTCTGGAGCGGCTTCGCCGAATGTAAATAAAGGGGAGCCGCAATCCGAACAAAAGCTGCGAGTCGCGAGCCTGCCGCTGCCAGCACGAACCGAGTACGTCTTCGGCGTGCCGGTGATCGTCAGGTCCGACACCCTGACGATAAAGCCGGAAGCAAAGGGAGCGCCACTTGAGCGCTGGCAGTCCAGGCAGTGGCAGTTTAGCGTCGCAACTGGCGCGCGCGAGCATACATAGCGGATCGATCCGCATGCACACGCGCCGGTAAACGGAGCAGTCATACCGCTGTTTCCTTTTGGCACTTGGCTCATAGTCGCTGGCATCTCACAGGTGCGCCATCAAAAGCTTGCTAACCGGCAATATCATATCGCCCACGCAGCATAGCCACCGTCATTGCTTAGCAAATGACCGGTTTTACATTCTTGAATGTCCGGTTGAGGGAATCCCGATCGGACGCTCTGGGTCGACCTGGGACGACCAAAATCACTTTGGCCGGTTGTTTCAAGGCGGCGATAGTTCAGGGGATGGAATGAGATCCTCCAGCCCCGCCACGTCTATGTCCCCCGCCCTGCTATGGTAATTCTGTAGCAGTCCAAATTAGCGCAATCGCACGAGTACCCCCTAGCCTGAACGGCGGCCCATCACCGCTGCATCATCTCTCGGCTCCGCGTCTCGTCCGGCGCAAATCGGCCGACTGGAGACGTTCACCGCCTCGCGTCGAGCGGCTGGTGCTTGGTCTATTTAGGCCGTTCGTGGCCACAAGATTGCGGCCGAGCCGAAAACCCAAACGCGCGATTTGTAAGAAGGAGATCTTCGACCGCACGGAAAGAACAGGCCGCGTAATCGCAGGCATGCGGCCCCGACATGCTCGAACGGCCGCATCTCACGTCGCCGGCACGCCAGAATGCTTCGAATATTTTGAAAGGAAGTATTGCCTGCCTAACGCGGAGCAAATCTTGCAGTAACCCTCTCGTCGAGCTGATTCACTGCGCCCAAGGTTGTGATGAGTTCCGCGGGCCGGCTTCCTCGCAAGCCTGCTAACGTCGGACGGCCGTCACGAACGAACGTGTAAAACCCGGTCACGAGATATACGCCGATGGCGTCGACATGTCGCGCCTGTTCGCCCAGCACTTCTTTGAACATCGGCGATGAGAACAGCGACTTTGCCGCTAAGGGGCTGGCGAATGCGATTTCCGCAACCGCGAGATTCAGTCTGTCCGCCGCGACACAGTGTTCGACGTTAGGCGACGGAGGGGCGGGCTTATCATTGTCGTACGGCTCAGGAAGATGCAACTTCCACTTGACCACAGCGTCGTGTTTTGCGAGCGCGGTGTTCGTTTCCGTCAGCCACGTTGTCGTGTCCCGTCCTGGCTTGCGGCTCATGTACAAATGAATACGATGAAATGGGTCGGCCCCGTTGCGAGTGCCATTTTCATCCTTGTCGACAAGCGTGAGCGAGCCGTTGGGCAGGTTGTAAGCAACGGCTTCACTAATGAAGTTGGATTCATCGTCGTAAAGAATCTTCCCTGCCTCGGCGAATACGGCCTGCTCCTCAAGATTCGCAAAGCCCAACTCTGCCGACCCATCGAGCTTCGCTTCAATCCGGCGAACGCCATCAGCGACAGGCCAGAAATTCGCATAATAGTCTCTGTCGAAGTGCTGTTGAACGTAGAAGTTGAGTCCCGGCAAGCGCGAACAAAGAGTCGAGTGCACGTCGCGCCAGTAATTTGCAAATAATTCGTGTGGGAGGCCGTCCCGCCGTCTCACGGAAGCGTAAACGTTGTGTTTGACGACCTTGTCACGAGCAGAGAGATCTAGCTGATTCATCAAAACTCCTTAGCGATGTAGGCGCCTTGCGAGGCGTTACGCGACCTTGTCCAGAAGCACCTTCGGATCGAAGTAAGCTACAAGTAGCCGATTTGCCTGACCATCTGAGATATCCCAATGCTCAGAAATCAGAATTGATTCGTCAGTACCCTGAACACCAATCCGAATCAGAGCCACGACGTGTTCGCCCTGTACGGTCAGGCTCTCGTACGAAAGCCTCGCGAAATCCAGTGTTGCTGCCACCTTGGGAAGGATCGACACGTAGCCGGCTTTGTCGTATTTACCGCCCCAAGGAAGATAATCGGGAACGAGCAATACGAAGTCGTCGGCCAGATACTTTTCGAAGTCCACTATCCTGCCCTCGGCGGCGCCGCGATAAAACGTTTTGACAATCGCCAGTGCATCCGCTTCTTTGGTAGCGAGATCGTTCATGTTTGCAAATCTCCACCGTGACAGATGACTGACTATACGCTCGCGCTGCCGCGCGAATTTCAGACTTGGCCGTCTGGAGCGAATTAAAAGATCCGCAGGCACAGTGAGTTGAGCACTTAACTCACGATTGCCGATGGACTGAGCTGTGAGTTGTACGCAAACGGCAGGTGAGGTCCCGACTTGAGACGTTCAGCGTCATTTCGGGAAGGGCCGATCAGGGTCGACTTCTGTCAGACGTAGATGGATCAACGGCGGCCGACTTCGCCGGTTTAACGACGGACCCGGTTCGGGGTTAATCAGCGACATTCAGCCAGAGCGCCTCAGACGACGGTCGCTCGCACCACTCACGCGTCGCGTAGTCAGATCCGCGGGCCGTCGGTGCGTAGATCGATGAACCGATTGAGGCGAAGCGGATCTTTGTCATCCAGGAATCTGACTTCCGCATACACGATCGACGTACCGTTTGCGAGATCCTTCATCTTGAATCGCGAGTCGCGATCTTCGATAGTTCGCGTTCTAAGCTCTTTTGGCCAAGTATCTTCAAGGTGATAGGTTACTGATTCAATGCGTTTCATCACTGCGTCTGGAGCCATCACAACGACTTCGAATTGGTAGTACTTGCGTCGCCCGTGGCCCAACGTGCGCGTTGCCTCTTCAGATAAGAAGCTCGTATGAAGCAATGCGATGTTTCTCAGCGTAACCGGCTGTACGGGGCTCGGGGCGGGAATTCTTTGGGCTTGTTCCGGTAGGCTGCCCAACTTGAAGGTGCCGAATTCGACGGGGGATCCGCCCTTCACGCGCATAACAAGCTCAAGCAGTAGCGCCTTGACCTGTGGTCGAAAGACAATTACCAATGACATCAGCACATATGGCCATATCAGCCCGGTAATGAGCTTTACTGCGGGATCAGTCTTCGACCGGATGGTATGAAGAGGATCACCACAGCGACTGCTACACCGCCCGCCAAAACGACCGCCACGGTTCGCAGATCCTCCCAGCTGCCTGTCGGTGTTTCATCAGTCGACGGTAGGCCAGTACCGGTGTGGTCACTTCGTCCTATGCGCTTATTCATGTTCAAGCACCTCCGCGCAGATCCAAGTTCTATTTGCTGAACGTTTCGCCGCGGCGAACGCCTCACCATCATTCGAAGCTCGAGTCGATAGCACAAACTTTGTCTAGCGAGGCACCGTATTCCAGACTTTTTTACGGCGGAGCCGATGCACAACCGTCAGTTGGCTCTATATATCGTAGCCGGAATATCCCGTTTCGGGGCGAAGCGATCGATTGCGCCGTCTGTCGCGATGGCGAAACCGCTGGTCACGAAGGGCACTCGGTGACGGAAAGGGAGATGCGTCTTTCCGTAGAAAGGACGATGACTTGCTAACCGAATCGCAGGGATGGATGGTCGCTGCTTCCCGCGGAATTGGCCGTTGTGAAGGCGCAAAGATTAACGGCAAAGTTGAGTCGACTTCCGCACGACGCGGGACAGTAAATAATGGAGCTCTCCTCCCGTTCAACGTCGGACCGGGGTCGGCCATCAAGCGACATTCGTTCGTACGAACGAAGCATCATCCAAACGACCACTATGCTTAAAAAAGCGGCCCATCCGATTTCTTGCAACCAGGCGGACCTACCCGCATGCTCGAGGCGTCGAGCCATCGAGATACGGCATGGACGGTCTTCTCGTGGTCGGCAGCAGTTTACTTGTCTACGCGACGAACCGACGAACCTGGCAGGCCGCACTAACGCGGCCCGCAACCCCAGCCGGTCGCTCAGGCAAATCCTTTTGGCCCAGGAATATGGCCCAGGACGGCCTGGATGCGCTGTGCAACATCCAGGAGCTTCATGTCCTGCCCTGCATCCGCAGCGACTTCAAGCCCAAGCGGAAGTTGATTGCCCGTCAAACTCATCGGAATGCTGATCCCGGGCAAACCCGCGCCACTCGATGGGACGGTGTTGTTAGCCAGGAAGAGGTCGGTCACTTCTTTTCCCGCAACCGTGAATTTAAATTGCGAATCGATCAAAGGCGCGGCGCAGGGTGTTGTAGGAAATAGCAGAAATGGAGCGTGGGCAAAACCCTGCCGAAAGCGACGTTGCAGCTCTGGGCGAGCTTGCGCGAGGACTTTTTGGTAGTCGCCTTCGGGTAAATAACCGCCGCCGGCCGGCAAAGCAAAATGTTCCCATCCCGCCTTGATGCCGGGGTGCAAGCCTTCATAGATTTCTTCGAAGGAAGCCGGAATCTGGTAATCGGTGAGGAACCTGGAGATACTTGGCTTGGTCTCGTGAAAGAAAATCCCAAACGTCGTCTGCTGCGCGAGAGGGATAAACTCTGCGCCTAGATCGATTTCGACGATTTCCGCACCAGCATCTTTTAACTTACGCAGAGTCTCATTGAAGGCGTTGACCACTTCAGGGTCCGCATCTTCCAGATATTGTTTAGGCGCGTAGGCAAGCCTCACATTCTTAAGATCCGACCGCGCCTGCTCTGACGTTCTCGGACTACCGGTGACAATGGCGTCGAGGATGGCACAATCCTCGACATTTCGTGCAAGCACCCCCACCACATCAAGATGCTCCGCAATCGGTGCCGCGCCAGAACCCGGCCATCTGTCGAGAGTTGGCTTGAAGCCCACGACCCCACATAGTGCAGCTGGAACGCGAATCGAACCAATCGTGTCTCCCCCCAATGCGGCGGGGACGATCCGCGCACTTACCGAAGCAGCGCCTCCCGAAGAAGAGCCGCCCGTTACACGAAAACCATCATAAGGATTCCTCACCTGACCGTAGTGAAAATTCTTGCCGGTCAGGCCGAAGGACATCTCCTCGAGATTGTTCTTGCCAAAAACCAGTGCTCCGGCTTTTTTGAATGTTCTCACCACGTCGGCTTCCCGACTTGGCACGTAGTCGCTCAATATACCGGTGCCAAGCGAGGACTTAATGCCCCGCGTCAGATAGCTATCCTTGACAGCAATCGGAACGCCCCAAAGGGCTGCCGGCTCTTTTGGTCGCGTCAAATCCGCAGCCCGAGCACTCTCTAGCAGCCGGGGTTCATCAATCGTAATGAACGCATTTAGACTGGAAAACTCCTTTGAGCGCTCAACCAGGTGCGTAACATAAGACTCTGACGAGATTTCGCCGTTTCTGATGGCTTCGGCTGCCGCAACGAGGCCAAGATCGTGAAGCTGAGTATGCATATTTCTGCCCGCAATTTGATTTGTGCTGTTTCCCTACACGGCTGCAGCGCCATCGCAGTCGCGCGCCCGCCGAAGCCATTCAGGCCTTACATCGTTGCAAAATGATGCTCCAGCCCTTTTGGATTACGGCTCCAAATCCCGGACACCTGCTTTGAAACGGGATCGGGATAAATATCTTCTTGATCCTCGATAAGGCCTTTCAGAATCTCTTCGGCAGCGACATCCGGCGAAGTTTTTTCGATTGGCAAGCGAGATGCCATCTGCGTGTCAATGGGGCCTGGAAAAATACCGACGACTTTAATTTTCTTCGACTTCAAGCTTGCCCGTGCCGCCTGAGTCGCCGACAGCAGCGCCGCTTTTGAGATTGAATATCCGGCGGCGTAACTCATGGGAGCCAACCCAAGAACGCTAATGACATTGGCGATGACTCCACCACCGCTTTTCTCAATCAAGGGCGCGAAAGCCTGCACCACGCGAACCGTGCCGTAGTAATTGACATCCATATCTGCTGCCAGTTGAGCCAAAGTTGCCGACAAGATATCGCTGCCGGTCATGACGCCGGCATTGTTGACCAGAACATCAATTTCGGCGAGCTTTTGGGCAGCGGCGGAAACATCGTCGGGCCTCGTGATATCGAGTTGAACAGCTGAAACCCTGCCGTCATTGAAGTCAGGCATGGCCGAGAGATCGCGCACACCTGCGTATACCTTGCCCGCTCCATGTTTGAGGAATGCGCGCACGAGCGCCGCACCTATGCCGCGGTTGGCCCCAGTCACGAGGACAGTCTTGCCTTGAATATCCATGTCGATCACTTTTGAGGTTGGTGGTTGTCAGGATTGCCCGTTCAGGGCGTTACGTGGCGTTCGACTTTTCCATCTCAGAGGCAAGCTTCAGCGCGTTCGCAATGCCATCCTTCAGGATCTGTGTTGACAATTCCTTATCTGGAACGATGCGAGAAAGTTGCAGCGTTCCGACCATCACAGCCCAGATGGCGCCCGCGGCCCTCATTCGTGCCTTCGCGCTGGCCTCGGAAGAAAGACGATTCGCAATACACTCGATAGCTTCAGTAGTCTTCTCGGTAACGGTCGCGCGCGTTTCTTCCGGGCGATTCTTTAGTTCCGATGCGAGCGCCGCCACAACACAACCGGTTCCCGGATTGTCTCGATGTGCAACGCTTAAATAGCGTTCCACAATCAATTTCAGGCTGGTTTTACTGCCGTCGTCCGAATTGTTGAAGATGCGGCGCAAGGTCTCGTCAGCAGCACTTCCTATAGCCTCTCCGACTAACTCTTCCTTCGACGTGAAGTGGCTGTAGAAGCCACCCACGGTCAGGCCGGCGCGCTGCATCACGGCAGCAACACCGACTTTCTCAATTCCTTCTTCGCGGAAGATCTGAGCAGCGATCTTGACGATGTGATTATGCGTATCGTCTTTATGCCCTTTTGCGTAGCGCATGAATGGTCCTTGATCCTTACCTGGCGAAGCCGCCGTCAAAAGTCAAATGAAAACCCTTTACCATTGTTGCGGATCCGTCCAGCGTGCGGCGCACCGAAATGCGCCGGAAACATCAAGGAGTTTCGCTCAGCGCAATGCTTGAGGACGCGCATGCGCGAAGTCACCGCCTGTTCGGGGTTCATGCAGAACTGGCTGTTCCAATCCGGTCGATAGATTTGTATCGGATGGTGCATCACGTCGCCGATGAAGACTCCCTCGTCTTGCCCGCTGATCAGGCGCAGCATGATGTGGCCGGGAGAATGACCAGGGGTCGGTTCAATCAAGAGAGTGTCGCTCAGCTGATCTGTCATGCTCACCACATGATCCTGCTGAGCCGCGATGACTGGAAGAACGGAGTCGGTGAAGACATTGCGAGGCTCTTCCGGGAGGTGGGCATTTTTTGAGGGATCCCAGAAGTCTAATTCTTCACGCGAAAATACATACTTCGCGTTAGGAAATGTCGGTACCCACCGCCCGTCAAGCAGACGGGTATTCCAGCCGACGTGGTCGACATGGAGATGAGTACAAAGGACATAGTCGACCTCTTCTGGTTCGACGCCCACACTCCGCAGTCGATCGAGGTAAGGCTCGTTCAGCTGATGGAAGTGTGGTGACCCGGGTCGGTTCTTGCCGTTGCCACAACACGTGTCGACCAAAATCGTATGCTGGGGCGTCCGTATCAGCCAAGAGTGCACCGACATGATGACCTGATTGGTCGATTGCTGATAGAAATTGGGAGACATCCAATGGCCGTGCTCTTCGAGTACCGCAGGGTCCCAGGTGGCAAACAAATCTTCCGGCCGAAAGCTCGGCCCATGCAGTTCCTCGATGTGCGTTACGGTTACTTGTCCGATCTGCCAGCTTGTCCCGCCAGTCGTTTTCATTGTTGGCTTTCCCTTCTGTTTGGAGTGCAAAGTTGCTCGCAACCCGGATAAGTAGCGACCGTTACGACGCGCTAACTGCGGATCCAGTGTGGCTGGCAGGACGGGGCCACATGGCACCCGATAGTTCTGTGGCCACGCATATGGCCGCGGCAATAATCATTGCGGCCGCGACGACGGCGAACAGGCCTGCTTGAGGTAGGCCGAAGACGACGACGGCCATCCATCCGCCACCGGCCGCGATCAATAGGCGCGCCGTGCCCGCAAAAAAAATTCGCCACATATGACCGCTGCCCTGCGCAGCGAAGCCAAGGGCGAAGACGATTCCGTTCGCGGCATAGAAGGGCGCAACGACATGCAGATAGAGCGAACCGGTCTCCATGATTGCCGCATCATGCGAAAACAGGCCGATCCACTGGCCGGGAAAGATCGCGACGAAAAGGCCCACCGCCTCTGTGATTGCGACGCTGGCAGCGACTCCAATCCAAGCAATCTTCCTCGCTCTCGCAACTTGTCCAGCACCTACATTAGTGCCGACCATTGTCAGGATTGCGGTTCCGATTCCGAATAGGACAGGAATGAGGACGTAGTCAAGCCTGGATGCGGTCCCATACCCTCCGATCGCGTCGATACCGAACTTGCCTACTGCTCCGGTGACAAGTAGCACCATGACATTCAACTGAATGGTGCCAAGCGCAGCCAACACCCCGACCTTAAGGATGCCGCGGAACAACGGCCATCTAAGGGATTCAAGTGAAAGACGCAAACTAGACCGTCCGCTAGCCATGTATCGCAACAGAGCGGCTGCAGCCACCCAGTAGTAGAGGCTGACGGCTATGCCAGCCCCTGCGAGGCCAAGGCCGTGAAACGGGCCAATCCCGAAAATGAGCAGAGGTGACAGCGGTACCAGAATGGCTGCACCGATGAACGTCACCATCGCCGGCACCCGGACATTGCCGATTCCCCGAAGCGCGGCCGACAGGAGGTTGACAATCCATATTGGGATGGCTGCGAGGAAGACGAAAGTCGAATAAGTCTTCGCAGATTGGAGCGCCTCGCCAGTCCCTCCTAACGCGCTGTAGAGGCGGGAGCCCATTCCGATCGTGAGGATCGAAAATGCTAGGCCGAAGGCAATCGCAATAACGACCGCATGCACGACGAGAGAGTTGGCGTCGCCATGCCTTCCCGCACCAGCGGCCCGAGCGACTGCCGAAGCGACTCCGCCACCAATCCCTCCTGCAGCCATCATTGTCATGAGCATCCAGATGGGAAACACCAACGCGACGCCGACCAATGCCGGCTTGCCTAGAAACGACACGTAATACGTCTCGGCAACGTTAACAAGTGTTTGCGCGACGAGGACACCGATCGTTGGAAGTGCCATGCGCATCATTGTTGCGAAGATCGGTCCGTGCAGCATCGCTTCACGCGTTCGGAGCTTCGCGGCCTCGCGCTCATTCTGAGTCGTCAATTTTGGCTCTCCCTCATTGGATTGTCCCGGCTGTACTTGGATCGATGTCCCGCGGGCCGTAATGTCGTCGGTCATCTTTATATTACGCTCATAATACTATAGAGCATGCGAGAGATGCAACGACGCTTATCGCGCACATGCTAGGAGCGTTCGTTACGGGAGGGTCGGGGATTCAGGGGGCAGGCGGGATAACGACCGAACGTCTTTTCCGTGCTGTTATGTCGAGAGGTTTTGTTCGCGGTGCTTTTGTCAGATCGCCTGATGCTGAATGACCGCTGTCCCTCGGTAAGAGACGTTGACGCAGCGAACAAGGAAACGGCGGCATTGGGTCGACATGCGCCCGACGCGTCGGGCAGCACGCGGCCACATTCGTCCATTGGGATCCGCCTCTCAAATTCTTGACAATCGGATGATGCGTACGGTGCCGGGCCGTACATTGCCGCTCAGACTGCCGGCTCATCTGACGGAGCGTGGCGGCTGAGTGGCATTCCGGCGCTGAACGTGGCCCTGTCCAATGGCAACCTCTGCTGGCTTGCACTTCAATGTATCAGTAGTCCATAGCAAACCACCGCGTACCGAGTCGTACACACGGCGGTATGTGGGGGGCACGAAGACCGCCGCTACCCCTACTGGGCTTGGCGGTGGAATACCCGAGTGCTTGATAGGCAAGGCGCTGGTCCAGGCTATCCATAGCTCAGGGACGTTCGGAGATGTCTATTGAATGACGAAATTATTTCATTTTGTATCATTTTACCTTCCAATAAAATTTATCGAGCTCGGACGAATAATCCGATTTTCCCGTCATGGCCTTATCCACCTTGGCTCAGGTTTCCTTACATTTACTTGTGAAGAATATACCTACAAAAGATTCAGCAAATACCTACCAGAGTTTCACTACGGAGATCGACGCGCATCGCCGTATACCCTCTTGAGCGGTGGGGTTATGGGCCCTCTGCTTTTAGCTCTTCAGAGTCAAAACCCAGATACCAACTCTTCGACGGATGCAACATGGGCAACTTAGTACAAACGATCAAATTTAAGATCATTCTCGCGTTCGGCGCGTGCGTGATACTCATGGCTGCAATCGGTGTGTTTGGCATATCCGGGTTGTCCAGACTCAATTCGAACATCGCCGACGGGTACACCGGCAATACTGTTCCGATTGCCGATCTATCGGACCTTCGTGAGGCAAGCCTGGATATTCGTCTTCAGTTGAGGCAAATTCAGGTGTTTCGAGATCAAGGAAAAACGGCCTCCTCGATTGAGGCGATCCGTAGTAACCAGGCGCGTATCGATAAAGCGTGGAATCACTACTATCCCGATGGTATATCCAGTGACAAGGAACGTGAGCTTGCAGAGAAAATCAAGAGCGCTTTGCCTCAGTTCAAAACAGCGACCGACGAGACTGTAGCCGCGTTTAGCGCCGGCAACTACGATGCAGCCGCACCGTTGATCGAAAAGGTGGTCGCACCCGGCGATGTCATGAAAGACACACTGAATCAGGACGCGGTTCTCAATCTGAGTCAGGCGAAGCAATTCACAGGCGACAGTGAATCGACTTTCAGGACCATCCTCTGGGTTGCCATTGTTCTTCTCAGTGTTGGGGTTATTGTTGCCATTGGCGCTTCTGCATACCTGCTGCGTGCAATCTCGAAGCCGCTCAACAGGGCCGTTGACGTAGCGAACCATATCGCAAACGGCAAGCTGGAAAATCAAGTCGTAGTCGATTCAGGAGGTGAGTTCGGTCAGCTTCTAGAAGCGCTGAAGAAAATGGACCAGCAGCTCAGCGATACGGTTCGCGGAATCAAGGCGTCCACCGAGTCAGTCGCTGTGGCGTCGCGCGAAATTGCAAGCGGCAATACTGACCTTTCTGCCCGCACCGAGGAGCAGGCCGCGTCGCTCGAAGAAACCGCTGCCAGCATGACGCAGCTGACCGAGACGGTAAAGCAGAACGCTGACAACGCGCGGCAGGCGAACGCCCTAGCCACCAATGCCACGGACATGGCTGATACAGGTAACGACTCTGTTCAAGCCATGGTCGGGACGATCGGCCAGATCAGCAGTAGTTCAAGCAAGATTTCCGAAATCACCGGCGTCATTGAAGGCATTGCTTTCCAGACGAACATTCTTGCGCTGAATGCAGCCGTCGAAGCCGCACGCGCCGGCGAACAGGGGCGAGGCTTTGCTGTGGTCGCTAGTGAGGTTCGCAGTCTGGCACAACGTTCCGCCGCCGCTGCCAAGGAGATTAAAGATCTGATCGGCTCGTCCGTGACAATGATTCAGGACGGCGCGAAGCAGGCAACAGAAGTCAGTGCGACCATGGGACAGGTCAAGCACGCAATCAAGCAGGTCTCCGATATTGTCGGTGAGATCGCGGCGGCGTCCGAAGAGCAAAGCCGTGGCATTGAACAGGTGAATCAGGCCGTGGGCCAGATGGACGAAGTCACGCAACAGAACGCTGCGCTCGTTGAGCAGGCAGCTGCTGCAGCGCAGTCGCTTGAAGAACAGGCAACCAGGCTGAAGGAAGCCGTTTCCGTGTTCAGGGTTGCCGAGTCTGGGCAATCAACGCCGCACACGGTGAGTCCGCAAAGCAAGTCCCGGCTGCCGGCTTCCAGGATTTCCCCCGCGCGTCGCGTGGAATCCGCAAAGCCGAGACTTGCCCCGGCCACGATTGCTGCCAAACCCGCCACCGCAGCAGCCAATATAGCGAATGCGGGCTGGGAAACTTTCTGATCACGCAATCCATCATGTTCAGGATCTTCAAAACGCGAAGCCACGACGCAGACGTTGAGGCCCGACCGGTTTCTCCGGAGCAATCGCCGCCGGTCCCGGCCACTCAATCTGAAAAAGTACCAAAAGACACGTTACTCGATTCGCTTGTGACCTTACCTCCATAAAAGGCTCGATGACATGCACCGGTAAGCCGCTCAAGCGAACCTCAGCCTTCGGTTGCGTGCAGACGATCGACAACCAGCAACTACCAAATGATGACGCGCAACCCGGATTTCATGCTCCGCCTTCGTGAAGCACTCGCTGCCTCGTGGGACAAACGGACCGCATATTTAGAGGTTGAACATGCGGGGAATCCTGCATTGGGCCATTGGTCGCTTCGGGTCGCGTGTTGTCGATCGAGACCGGGGGAGGTCGAGTCGCGGATGCGGTTTGCATGAGGCAGTGCGCGGCCATGAACCGACAGTCGCGAGGCGTAGCAAAACGGCAGGTCATAGGCTCACTTCAGTCATTCGACGTTGAACAAACCAAACATTTGATTCAGACACCCGAGGCTCTGATTCGTTTTGTCGGCGGATCGGTGACTATGAATGAAACAGATCATCGACGATCCGCCGCCCCGCGCTATACCCGCCCATGAGCGCATCCGCCTCACTGAGAAATGGCCTGCCTTGGGATTCGCCAAAACGTAGGGGAGAGAAAACGGCTACTGCGGCACCAGCCTTGCAGATCCTCACCACCGCGACATATCCAACTTCCCCCGTTGCGGTGCGCCCGCCAGTCCGATTGAAGTCTGCCTCAACGGCCACTTCGATGTCGAATCCTTGCTATTGGTATGTGCAATTCATGGCGCAACATCTACGACTTGCTTCGGCATCGGCCGCGAACCGTCGTGTTCGACAATGGCCATGTGCCGGAAGAAAAGCTCAACGATTTCCCGGGTCGGTAAACTCGTGGAAAGCGTCCCGATCTTGACTGGCGCGAACCATTTGCATCTAGCGATTTCGTTGCTCGGCTGCGCAATCGATTGATACGCCACCTCGGCGAAGAATGCATAGTGCTGCGTGTTGAATCCGCTGAACTGAAAAAGGTAAGTCAGTTCGGTCGCGGTGAGTGTCGTTTCCTCCTCCAGTTCGCGCAGTGCGGCTTCGTGAGGCGCTTCTCCCCGACGGATTCGGCCGCCCGGAAGTGCCCATCGCGATCTCAGCCTGGCAACCAGCAAGATACGGTTGTTTCGGACACACAAAACGGTTGCCCTCTCTTTCATGCATGTCTGTCCGTTTGATCGCAACATTCTAAAAAGACCTCAATCATAATTTAGCTTGTTGATGACGTCTTTTTGGCCGCGTACGCTGCAGTGAAAATCGTGCCAATGCGGAACTCGCGGGCTGAGGCAATCAGGAAATGTCGGTGCGAGACGGGGAGTATAGCGATGAAAATGTCTCACAGATTTGGAAGCCCCGATACGGCGGGGCCGGTGTGGGGGCTTGTCTTTGGCATGTTCATGACGATAATCGGCATGGGCCTCTGGTTTTATGCGACGTCGTCGGCCCCCTCTGGACGACAAGATGAATCGTTGGCCGTAGCGGTCGTCATCGTCGGCCTGTTTTCTACCGTCTACGCGGGGCGCGAACTCTTCCACAAACGTCGGTAGATCGCCTGTCAGGACTTTGAGTTGGTCGATTGAGTGGCGCTACTTGGTATGTCCGAACGCGTTGATTTTGCCGCCGCGCGCGTCACGCTAACAGTCGTGAGGTCCGGTTGCTCCTTCAACGCCGTGGAGGGCCACCGATCTGCGTGTGTCGACGGTCGAGCGCCCTAGGGCCCGTATGCCGTCAACTTGCGCCCAACCGCAATCGATATTAATCGACATGCACCCGGACATTCCTCGACGCTAGTCACCGGGCCCCGCTGGCGATAGCCGCGGCAAGGCAGTCTCGCTGCGACTGCAGACGTGACCAGGCAATTATAAGTGCGTCGAGAGACGCTAGCTCCTTGTCACGAGTTCCCAAACGCTGAAGCAGCGAGATGTACTCCCGTCGCACTGCAATCAAGCCCTCAAGCGCCACCAAGGCCTGCTCAACTTCGCAGAGTTGTCGTCGCAGGTCATCTGTCATTTCAATCCTCCCGACGGACGAACGCATCCTGTTCCTAATGGACCCGCTCCAGCGACTCCAGTGCGCCCTGGCTCTCGTTGCTGATGCCAAAGGCTGCCGTTAATCCGGCGAGCTTCCCCAATTCCCATCAGCAATCTCTAAGGGCGTAGTGGATTGACGCGGTCTCCCCCGGCACGGCGTGATCGTACGGGCACGGTTTCGCTTGAGGCGTCCTCTCACGTCCATGGTGGACTCGCCAAAGTACTGTGCAAACGTACAGTATCGCGGGTTGCACGTAAAGACCTAGACTTACCACTCCGACACAAACGCGGAGCGCGCCATGGTCACCAAGACCGTCCGCCGGACACTTTCCGGTCTGACTTTGACGTTTTCGCGAGCTCCGAAAGGCGGGCAAGGGGTCGCATATACCGTGAAATCGGCCCAGCAACGTGCCGACGAAGCCTGGAGACGCACGACGCACGGCGTCCACAGTTCCCAACTCAGTAAAGTTCCGAAAGCCTGATTTTCGGAAACCAGAAGCAAGACCGAGCCTGCCGTCCGAATTAGCTGTGATCGAAGCCGGAGACGAACTATGACTGCGCCGCAAAAGCTTTACGGTGTGACGCTGAAGCCCCAAGCCAAGGCTCCGCGCAAGCTGATCGAAGTCCCCGACCCCGAGGCGCGCCCCGACCTTTTGGAAGCCGTTCGCCGAGCCGTGACGGAGAATTGGGAAGCTGGGGAGCGACGATCCCGAGAATAATTCGATCTTGTATGGCTGCCGTGGCACATGCGACCTGAGCTACGAAACATAGTCGCTCGGGTTGGAAAAACTATTGAATCGGGTTGCCGACGGATACGACGTAGGGAATCGCTCCACGCCTGAAAGCAAAGGGTGGATGGGGCGACCAAAGGTAACGCCGGGCAATATGGCGCGGTCGGGCGGGGACTTGGCGAACTGGCCGTCAGATTCAAAATAGGTTGGTCCATCTCTCAAACCCATGTCTCTTTCCGAGACTAGACGCGTCCCTCGACCGCAATCGGTCAACGGCTAAGTTGGGGCGGGTACGGCCGACCGCATCGGGCAGACGTCGGCCAGTTAGAGACGTTCGACAAGCTACGAAAATCGTCAACAATCACCGTTCAGCCCCCGACACTACTCGTGGAAGCCGCATTTCTGCCTAAAAAGTGCGGCAGGCGCTATCGAAAAGCACCCACGTTTTTCAATCGAGCTCACGCAAGCGCTCGTGCATGATTTCGACCCGCTGTAAATGGTTGTTGTCCCGCTCGAGCAGGCGTTCGGCAACCAGTGAACAGATCAGATTGACCACTGCCGTCATGCCGACTTTGCTGTCGAACAGCATCAGGCCATCCGTGTGACACCGGATCACCCAGCGCGCAAGTCGTGCCGGTTTCCCCGCAATGACGTCCGACATATACAGTATCGGTACGCCCGCCTCGGCGAGCGCGATTGCGGCAAAACCGACCGCCGGCACACGGCGCCGCAAGCCGACGATGATCACGACATCCTTCGCGGTCAGGTCGCCGAGGTATTCGCCAATTGTGTCGCCCGGGGCAGGCAATAACACCACGTCGGAGCGCACCTGAATCAGTTCGCGCCTGATCATCGTGGCCACCGTATGACTATGACGATACCCAATAATCACTACGCGCCGCGCGTGCGCAATCGCATCGACCACCTCGCTCAGCATGCGCGTATCGAGCGACCGGTACGTGTTCGCTAGATTCTCGACCTCGTGCCGCAAGTGCGCCTGAATCACATCGTCGAGTTTCGTACTCGCATTCTTGCGGCCCCGATCCTGTAGATACAACGGCGAACCGCCAACCTGCGCCGCGCGCGCGACCGCTCGCGCGGCGTCATAAGACGCATACCCGAGCTTCTGAAAAAAACGCGTCGTGGTCGCTTTCGACACCTGCGCGGTCGTCGCCAATTCGGTGGCGGTTTGCATCGCCAGTTGTCCCGGCGCACTCAGAATGACATCGGCCAGCCGTTGATCGATCTCGGACAGTTCGTCATAACGCTCGGCGATGCGACTCTCGATCGACTGCGGTGCGCGCTTCTCTTGTTTCGTTTGAGCGTTTGACATTTCGCCTTGTGAGTAAGTGGAGAGCCCGTCGTGGTGCGACGCCGGCACCGCGAATGTGCATCGCTGTTCTCTTGCACGCACTGGGTGCAGATGGTCGGTATCTCCCGATGACGTCATTATAGGTCGGACCGTTGGACGTGAAATGCGTGTTTCTCGCCGACCATTATAGAAACAGTCGTTTTTATAATTTCATTTGTGAAACCCATGTTTCTTGCATCGAGTTGGTACGGATCATGCATTGGAGTGGCATCGTCCACCTGTCTACGGGAGTTCCCCTGATGCCGAAGCGCCGCCTCTCCAGCATTGCCCTTGCCGCGTTGTTGCCGTTTGCCGCGTTGATCCATTCGGTAGCCGCGAGCGCCGATACGCTCGACGACATCAAGAGTCGCGGCACGATGACCGTCGCGATCGATCCGACCTTCGCACCCTACGAATACACCGACGCCAACAACAACATCGTCGGTTTCGATCCGGCCATCATGGCTGCCGTCGCGAAACATCTCGGCGTAAAGATCGAATATCAGCGCATGTCGTTCAGCGGGATCATTCCAGGCCTGCTCGCGCATTCGTTCGATATTGAAGGTTCCGCGCTGAACGTAACCGCCGAACGCGCGAAGCGTCTCGCGTATGTAGTGCCGACCAGCAAGACGGTGAACGGAGCACTGGTGCGCTCCGACTTCAAGAAGATTCCGCAGCAAGCAACCATCGAATCGCTCGCGGGTTTGACCGCCGCGGTCAAGAGCGCAAGCGCGCCCGAGCAGATCCTCAAGCAGTTCAACGAAACGCTGAAGGCCAAGGGTCTTGCACCGATCCAACTGATCAGCGTGGATAGCGTCGATCAAACGGTGGCTGCATTGATGACGGGTCGTGCCGATTTCGTGTTCGACGATATGACGGTGCTCGCAGGCGTCATCAAACAGAATCCGGGCAAGCTGAAGCCGACCGGTGAACTCGGACCGTCGCAATGGATTGCATGGGCGACCCGCCCTGACGATACGCGTCTGAACAAGGCGATCAGCGACCAGATCGTCGCGATGAAAAAGTCCGGCGAACTCGCGCGCCTGCAAAAGGCCAACCTCGGCGTGAGCTTTGATACACCGACGTCCGACTTCATCCCCGCGCAGTAAATCGAGCAGACCGAACTACATGACAGATCCAGTACAGACCCTCACCGTCAAGGCAGGGCACGGACGCACCTTCGAAGTGAAGGCGGGCCAGCGGCTGACGATCATCGACGTCGAAGGCCAGCAGGCCGCCGACTTCGTCGCAGTGGTGGCGTCGAACCACGGCGAAAAATTGTCGCCGACGCATACGCGCCGTCAGCTCCGTACGCTGTTTTTCAACATCGGCGACGCGCTGTACTCGTCGCTGGGGCGTCCGTTGTTGCGAGTGGTGGAAGACACCGTTGGCATTCACGATGCCAACGTGCCCGCCTGCGACGACACGCGTTTCACAGTCGATTTCAACGTGACCGGGCATCGCAATTGCCTCGACAACATGCACGCGGGTCTCGCGCTGTACGGACTATCGCCGTTCGATGTGCCCGAGCCGTTCAACCTGTTCCAGAACGGCCCCGTCACGCGCGATTGCCGGATGCAGGTCACCGATCCGACCAGCAAGCCCGGCGACCACATCACGTTCGACGTCTTCGAAGACCTGCTGTGCGCGGTGTCGTCGTGTCCGCAGGACATCATTCCCGGCAACGGCCTGAAGGTCACCGACATCGCCATTTCCATCCTGCCCGCGACGCCTGCCGCCGCCTGAACGGACTTAACATGCTGCTTCTCAAAGAACCGCCTTCGCGCGCTCCGCTGCCCCCGCAAACCGTCGCCGTGCCTGCGGGCGAATCGCGTGCGATCGATGTCAAGGCTGGCCAGATCCTGCGTATCGAGGCGAAAGAACCAGGCACGGTCGCGTCGATGTTCGGCTTCAGCCGGATCAACGACGACGTATACATGTCGGTCCATCACACCCGCGTGTTCAGCAATTCGTACGTGTTGCAGACGGGCATGCGGATCGTCAGCAACCGCCGCCGCGCGCTGATGGTGCTCGGTAAGGATTCCAGCGGCAAACACGATCTGCTGCTCCCCGCATCGACGACCGCGTATCTCGCTGAACAGGGCTACGCGGCACAGACCGGCTGCGTCGAATCGGTCGGCGCGTTGATCGTATCGCTCGGCCTGAAGCCGCCAAAAATGCCCGACCCGATCAACCTGTTCATGCACGTCGCGTTGCATCAGGATGGCCGCATCGAACCGCTGCCCAACATCACGCGCGCCGGCGATTTCGTCGCGTGCCGGGTGGTGACGGACATGGTGTTCATCGTGTCGGCTTGCTGCACCGGCATTCCCGGCAACGACGCGCCGGGCGCGCTCGAACTGTCCGTGGCCGAAGAACTCGATGAACTCTGATTCCGGGAACCAGCCGTGATGGGGTTTGACCCACAAGTGATCCACAGCCTGCCGACACTTATCGACGGCTGGCTGCTGACCGTGGAACTGACGCTGCTCGGCGCAACCGGCAGTCTCGTGTTCGGCCATCTCGCGCTCGCGATGCAACTGACGCGGGTTGCGCCGTTGCGCTGGGTCGCGCGGCTCTATATCAGCTTCATGCGCGGCACGCCCGCCCTCGTGCAACTGTTCGTGCTGTTCTTCGCTTTGCCGCTGATCGGGCTGGGCGGCCGTCCGATGCTGGCCGCCGCGCTCACGCTCGGCCTGAATAGCGGCGCCTACACGGCGGAAATCCTGCGGGGCAATCTGCGGGTGATCACGGCCGGCCAGTACGAAGCCGCGATTGCGCTCGGTATGGCGCCGTGGCGCATCGCGCTCAGGATCGCGCTGCCGCAGATGCTGAAGGCCAGCCTGCCCGCACTCATCAACGAATTCACGATCCTGCTGAAAACCACGCCGCTCGCGTCGGTCGTAGCCGTCACCGAACTGACGTACGCGGGACAGATGGTGATCGCGCGAACCTACACGTCGGCACAAGTGATGCTGCTGGTCAGCGTCGGCTATCTGGCGGTCGCGTTGCCAGTCATCTACGCCGCGCGACACGCACAACGTTCGCCGCGCGCGCCCGGGGTCGAACGGGTCGCGACGGGAGTTGCGCGATGACTTTCGATCTCAGCGTTCTGTCCGGCTATTGGGCGGAGCTTGCCACAGGACTCGGCAGCACGGTCTGGTTGTGTGTGGCCGGCGCCACGATGTCGGGTGTGCTTGGAGTTCTGCTGACGGTCGGCCAGCGCCGCGGCGGTGCATGGCTGGCGGCGATGATTCGCGGTTACACCGCGTTGACGCTCGGCTTGCCGCTGCTCGTGCTGCTGTACGTAACGTTTTTCGTATTACCGGATTTCGGCGTGCTGTTGCCCGCGCCGCTGGTCGGCACGGTCACGCTCGCGGTCTATTACGGCCCGTATGTCGCAGAAGTAATTCAGGCTGCTGTCGCTGCTGTGCCCGCGGGAACCATCGAAGCGGGTGTCGCGATCGGTATGTCGCCAGTTGCGATCGCGCGCCGCGTCATCGCCCCCCAAGCGTTGCCGCTGCTGCTGCCCACGCTGACGGGTCTGCTGATCGGCCTCGTTAAAGATTCCGCGTTGCTGTCGGTGATCTCGGTGCACGAGTTCATGTTCGCCGCGAAGGCCGTCGTGTCCGACACGTACGCGCCGCTCGAAGTCTATTTCGTCGTCGCGATGGTCTACTGGGCCGTGACGTCCGTCATCCACCTTTCGACCCGTCATTGGGAGCGCCGTATCGGCCGCGCCCATCGGGTCGCCCTGCCCCGGTGATCAGCATGAACCCATCCGACAGCACGCCGCCCGTGGCGTTGAAGGCGAGCGGCATCGTCAAGTCGTTCGGCGCGAACCGCATTCTCGACGGCGTCGATCTGACGGTCGCGCGCGGTGAAACGGTCTGCGTGCTCGGTCCGTCGGGCTCTGGAAAATCAACGCTGCTGCGCTGTCTGAACTGGCTTTCGCCGCCCGACGAAGGCGCGATCTGGATCGGCGGCCAGCGGATCGGTTTGCGCGAGAACCCGAACGGCGAGACAAGCCCGCGTCCCGACCGCGAGATACGCGCGCAGCGCAGCCGGATCGGCATGGTGTTTCAGAGTTTCAATCTGTGGCCGCATATGACGGCGCTCGAAAACGTGATGGAAGGATTGCTGTCGGTTAAACGGATGAACCGTCTCGCGGCCACTGACCTGGCGATCGAAGCGCTGCGCCAGGTTGGGCTGAGTGGCAAGCAAACGTCGATGCCTGCGAACCTGTCGGGCGGTCAGCAGCAGCGCGTCGGCATTGCCCGCACGCTCGCGATGGCGCCCGAAGTCATTCTGTTCGACGAACCGACCAGCGCGCTCGATCCCGAGCTGGTTGGCGAAGTGCTGGCCGTGATGCGCGGGCTCGCCGCGAACGACACGACGATGATCGTCGTCACGCATGAAATCGGCTTTGCGCGCGATGTCGCGGATCGCGTGATCTTCATGGATGGCGGACACGTTGTCGAACAGGGGCCGCCAGCACAAGTGCTGGATACACCGTCGTCGCCGCGACTCCAGCAATTTCTCTATCGCTTTACTCCGGAAAATTCACGCTCATGAGCTATACGAATCAACCTACGCTGACCGTCCCCGCCGGGCACGGCAAGGCGGTTCGACTGAAAGCGGGCCAGGCCGTGCGCGTCATCAATACCCATGGCACGCAGGTCGTGGACTGCTGGGCCTGGAATGCGTACGACCTGAACGAATACATGTGCATGGAGACCACGCGCGTGTGGAACCAGCGGCTCAATCCGGTGATTGGCGACAGCTTCGTGACCAACCAGCGTCATCCGGTGCTGACCGTCGTGGAAGACACGACGCCCGGCGTCCACGACACCTTCATGGCTGCCTGCGATCGCAAGCGCTATGAACTACTCGGCGTGCGCGGCTATCACCGCAACTGTTGCGACAACATGTTCGAAGGCATGTTCGAACTCGGCGTCACGCCGCCGCGCCAGAACCTTGCGTCGTTCAATATCTTCATGAATATCCGCGTGCAGCCGGACGGCATCACGCTGCATACCTTGCCCACCGTTACAAAGCCTGGCGAGTACATCACGCTACGCGCCGAAATGGATTGCTTCGTTGCGTTTTCCGCGTGTCCGCAGGACATCGTCAAGATTCAGGGGCAAGGCGACAACACGCCGCAACCGGTTGACATCGCCGTGTTCGACGACTTCGCATCCGATCTGCAAGGCACACAATCGTGGGTTCCGGACGCTTGAGCGTTCATCATTTCAACACTCCCGGACAGGCCCTCACGCACATGGCAATTCCCACTTTTGACCCTAACGCTCCGGCGTTTACGCGCGCGGGCATCAACCTCGCGGACCCACGTCTCGGCGCGCAAGCGGTGCTCACCAGCGACGATTTTTTTGCGCCGATGGCCCGCATGCTGGACCCGGAACCAGCCGTGTTCGTCCCTGGCAAATACGATGACAACGGCAAATGGATGGATGGCTGGGAATCGCGTCGCAAGCGCGTGACCGGCCACGATTTCTGCATCGTCAAGCTGGGCGTGGCGGGCCAACTGATGGGCGTCGATATCGACACGAGCCATTTCACTGGCAACTTTCCTCCGGCGGCATCGATCGACGCGTGCCGCTCAGATGACGACATTCCGCCCGTTGGCACCCAATGGACCGCGGTGCTACCCGCGATGACACTGAACGGCAACGCGCATCACTTTCGCGCGATCGAAGCGACCGCGGGCGCGGTCTACACGCATGTACGACTGAATATTTATCCGGATGGCGGCGTCGCGCGATTGCGCGTGTTCGGCCGGCCGCGCCGCGAACTCGCGTCGGATGCCGAACTCAATCTCGCGTCAGCGATGAATGGCGCGCGGATCGTCACGGCGAACAACCAGCATTACGGCTTAGCGTCGAATCTGCTTCTGCCCACGCGTGCGGCCAACATGGGCGAAGGCTGGGAAACCCGCCGACGTCGCGAACCGGGCTGTGACTGGTGCATCATCGAACTCGCGGTGCCTGGCGAAATCAGCAAAGTCGATGTCGACACCGCGTATTTCAAAGGCAATTTCGCTGACCGTTGCTCGCTGCAAGGCGCGTTCGTCACGGCAGGGACCGGCGAATCGCTGATTACGCAATCGATGTTCTGGCCCGTGTTACTCGACGAGCAGAAGCTGGAAATGGACCGGTTGCATTCGTTCACACCCGAGCGGATCTTGCCGGTGACGCACGTGCGCTTCAAGATTCTGCCTGACGGCGGGGTGTCGCGACTTCGTCTGATCGGGCACGCGTTGGGCTGATCCACACGGCCTGCCCGACTTGATCGTAACAAGCGTTCCTGCTTCGAAGACTGCATCGTCGTTGGAATTGTTTGAACAGGGCTAGCTCCCGCGGAGGTTGCCCTTTACCACGCAACGTGCCGTCGAGTGGTCGCCAACCCGAGCGCTGCCCCCGATGCAAGATTGCGACGAGGTGTGACCGTCGCTTGCTATGCACCAACGCGGAAGTTGGCTCTGGTCGCCGCCCGAACGTCTCTTGTCAAGAAAGCTGAATGTCTCCTCAGGGTCGACTTCGGCCGAAAGGTGACAGGCAAAAGCCGGCCACCGACGGTCAGTTGGCGCAGCGAGGAGGATCATCGACAATTACGCGCTAACTCTCGCGAGCAAAGAGGCCGCGATTCTCGAAAAACGACAAATACAGGAGTATCTCGTATGAGCTTTCACACGCTGGTTTGGGTTCATCCTTTCGACGGCGAACCTCTGGCTATATCGAGCGCCCGGGATGTGCTTATGAAGTTTCTTGACGAACGTGCTTTGAGCCACGATGTCTTGAAGAACTTGTTCGAAGCGTGTGGTTCAGCGCTGCCAGCGTCGTCTCCCACTTTATTCTTTCTTGATAGCTGGTCGGTTGCCGATCTGTTCGGCAAAGTTGCTCGATGTCTACCGCACGCTTCGTTTGCGGTAAAGGGCGTTGGGGAAGAACCTCGTGACATATGGGTGCGAGAGTACGCCGACGGAGTCACGACGTTCGAGGCCGGGCCGTTCCATGAATAAGGCAAACGTTGGCAAAACACGTTCGAAGATGCGACGCGGTGTCGAACGCCTGCTCTCGAATTGATCCGGCGTACGCAGTGGGTCGCGTGCCGCCGATCGCAGTCGTGCAAGGCTGGGGTAAGGATGCGCATTGCGTGAGGCGGCACGCGGCCAAAACCCGTCATTCAGTATGAGGAAATCGTCAGTCATAGGGCGTCCGGCTCATGCCGGATAACTGCCGTTCAAGACCGGAAAGCTTGCTATAGAAGTTGGCAGGCCACACGAGCGTGAGAGAATTCTTGCTCTTGCACATGTTCGCATCCTCGTCGCCTCATGAAGATCCTCGAATACACCGGCCTCGACACCTCACGCGTCAAGGCCAGCTACGACAAGGTGTCCGCGGCCATCGCTCGCCACGACTTCCGTGCTGCCCAAGTCAAGAAGCTCGCCAATCTGAGCCACGGCAAGTTCTACCGGGCGAAGCTGGGTGACGCCGACCGGCTGTTGTTCTCGCTGGTCCGCCACGGGGATGAAGTCTGCGCACTGATGCTGGAAGTGATCGCCAATCACGCTTACGACAAGTCACGTTTCTTGCGCGGCGCGGCGATTGACGAGAGCAAAATTCCAGACATCAGCGCCGATGACGCCATTAGGGAGGCGCAAGCTCTACGCTACCTTCATCCCGAGCGTACCGGCATTCACCTGCTCGACAAACCGATCTCGTTTGATGACACGCAAGAGACTATTTACCGACAGCCACCTCCCTTAATTGTCGTCGGCAGCGCTGGCAGCGGCAAGACCGCACTGACGCTTGAAAAGCTCAAGCATGCCGAAGGTGAGGTCCTCTACGTCACTCACTCCACGTTCCTGGCGCAGAGCGCCCGCGACCTTTATTACGCCAACGGTTTCGAGCATGGCGGCCAGGATGCCGTATTTCTGTCCTACCGCGAGTTTGTCGAGTCGATCCGCGTTCCGGCAGGACGCGAAGCTACCTGGCGTGACTTTTCGGGCTGGTACTCCCGCATACGGCAGAACTTCAAGGATGTAGAAGCCCATCAGGCTTTCGAGGAGATTCGCGGCGTGATTGCTGCCGGGGCGAGCGGCGTCCTGTCGCGCGGCGAGTATCAAGCACTGGGGGTGCGTCAATCGATCTTTTCCGAAGAACGGCGCGACCAACTCTACAATCTGTTTGAGAAGTACCGTGCCTGGCTCGCCGAGGCAAAGCTCTACGACCTGAATCTTGTCGCCCAGGACTGGCAAGCGCTGGCCGCGCCGCGCTACGACTTTGTGGTTATTGACGAGGTGCAAGACATCACTACCGTGCAACTCGCGCTCGTGCTGAAAACCCTGAAGAAGCCTGGCCATTTCATGCTCTGCGGGGATTCCAACCAGATAGTCCATCCCAATTTCTTTTCCTGGAGCCAAGTCAAGAGCCTGTTCTGGAAGGACCCGAAAGTGGCCGAGCGGCAGGAATTGCGCGTGCTAACGGCCAACTTTCGCAACGGCCTGGAGGCCACACGCGTCGCCAATCAGTTGCTCAAGGTCAAGCAGCGGCGTTTCGGCTCCATCGACCGCGAGAGCAACTTCTTGGTCCAGGCCGTCGGCGGCGAGACCGGCCAGGTTACGCTGATGCCCGACAAGGACGCCACCAAGCGCGAACTGGACCAGAAGATTCGCCAATCCACCCAGTTCGCCGTCCTGGTGATGCGCGATGAGGACAAGGCCGACGCCCGCAAGCACTTTGCCACGCCACTATTGTTCTCGATCCACGAAGCCAAGGGTCTCGAATACGAGAACATTGTGCTCTACCGTTTCATCTCGGATCACCGCGGCGAGTTCAACGACATCGCCGAGGGCATCGTCAAGACCGATCTGGCGGTCGAGACACTGGATTACAAACGCGCCAAAGACAAGAGTGACAAGTCGCTCGAAGTCTATAAGTTCTTCGTCAATGCGCTGTATGTAGCGCTGACGCGCGCCATCAAGAACATCTACATGATCGAGTCGGACACAGGGCATGATCTGTTCGGGCTGCTGGATCTGATCGTGGGCCAGACCAAGATCGAGGCCAAACAATCCACGCTCGAAGACTGGCAGAAGGAAGCACGCAAACTCGAACTGCAGGGCAAGCAGGAGCAGGCGGAGGCCATCCGCCGCACCATATTGAAGCAGGTCCCGGTGCCATGGCCGGTGTTCGATGAAGCCAAGGTCAGGGAACTGTTGATCAAGGTCTTCCGCGAGCAGTCTCCGGGTAACAAGGGCAAGCAGCAACTCTTTGACTATGCCACCTGCTTCGATGAACCGCAGCTCGCCGAGTGGCTGGCCGTTGAGGCGAAGTTCGAGCAGGCACGAACCTTTGACCAGCAGCGCGCGGTGTTCGCCCGCAAGAGCTACGTCCCTTTCTTCGCCAATCACTTCAAGGACATCCTCAGGCAGTGTGACCAGCATGGCGTCGATCATCGCCTGCCAATGAACCAGACGCCACTGATGGCCGCAGCTGCTGCAGGAAATGTGGCACTGGTGGAAGCCCTGCTGGAGCGCGGTGCCGACCGCGATGCCGTCGATCACTATGGTCACAATGCACTGCACTGGGCTTTGCGTCAGGCATTTGGCGATGCAAAGTTCGCTGCTGGCCCGCTGGCGGCAATCTATGAATGCTTGGCTCCGCCCTGCATTGATGTCAGAGCGGGTGATCGCTTGGTCCGCATCGACCGGCATCTGTCTGAATACTTTCTGTTCCAGACCCTGTGGGTATTGTTCAAAGCCCGATTCAGCAAGATACGACGCAATGCAGACAGCGCGTTCCAGACCCAAATCATCCTCGATGCCTGGCAACACTTACCCGCTAACCTAGTGCGGCCAGAGCGCAACAAGCGCCAGCATCTTTCTGGCGTGCTGGCGAGGAACGAAATCGACAGAGACTATGCCTACAACCGATCCCTGTTTCTGCGCGTATCCACCGGGCGGTACCAGTTCAATCCCAAACTTGCTGTGCGTCGCCGCCAGGGCGAAGAAGAAAACTGGATCCCGATCTACACGGCACTTAACCTCCCGTTGATTAGCGAGTTTGCCTACAACGACGGCTGGATCAGCACCTGGGACAATATTGACAAGCTTGTGATCCTTGCCGGACTACCTGAACGAACTACACCCATTGCGGCTGAGCGCTCCGCCGAGCGGCAAGCGGCCAAAATGAGGGAGTTGTACGAACGCAGAGCCAACCAACTTGCGGCCAAAGCACGTATTCATGCCGCCGCCGAAGCCACCCAGAACAGAGCGCCACCATGGGGAACAAAGGAAGCCAAACGGCTTGAAATCGAACGTGTGAGACAAGAAATCGAAAGACGGAAGAAGGATTGACGTGCCGATCCTCGTTGGCCGTATAAAGCGCTTTGCATAACGCGGCTCTTCTCGTCCACGCACAGAACCAATGCATTCTCGGGTGGGCTCAGGTACAGGCCGACCACGTCGCGCAGTTTCTCGATGAAGAATCGATCGGTCGAGAGCTTGAAGCTTTCGCTGCGATGCGGTTGCAGGCCCAGCAGCTTGAAGTAACGGTGCACACTCGTCGGCGAGATAGCCGATTCGGCGGCGATCGCGCGCACGCTCCAGTGCGTGGAGCCATCCGCCGGCTTTGTGTGCAGGGTCTTGTGAATCAGCTGCGCCAGCCGCTCATCGTCAATCGTGCGCGGCTTGCCGGGACGCACTTCGTCATACAGCCCGTTGATGCGATGCTCCAGGAACCGGATACGCCACTTGCCCACCGTGACACGCGTGAGCTGAAGACGCTGGGCAATTGCGCTGTTGGGTTCCCCGGCAGCAGCAGCCAGCACAATGCGCGCACGCGTTACCAGTGCCGCGGAGATCGAGCGCGAACGCGCTATTGAAGTCAGTTGCGAGCGCTCATCTTCACTCCAACACCAGTTCGGCCTTCGGTCGTCCCATGGGCATGCTGATATCTCCCGTTCCGTTCATACCAGCATGCTACGCGAACATAGATTAGTTAACAACAGATCGGAACACTAGAGGCCCTATTGCGAGCCGCATTTTAGCGCAGCAGGGCCGGCGTTCACCCGATGCTGAAGGGCAGCGAGCGGCCAGTAAGCGACGCTCGCCGTAGCGAGCGAAATTGATAACAACTGTGTCGACTTAGCGCTGGATACGCCGTCGCCCGAGCTCATTGTTTCAAATTCAGACCCGCCGTGTAAAGTGGTTTTGCGGATAAGCAGCTTCCATCTATCAGCGTTGTACCGACATTTCACTTCTCTTGGATTGAGTTACCACCCCGCACCCACCGGATCGCCGGGGGATCACTGCGTCCACAATCGTGCCTTCATATCGCGTCGTAAGCGTAAGTCACGAACTTCCGATGCCTAAGGCCTGATGACAGTCATTCTGAATGGTCCGCCGTTGGCGGCTGCATGGGATACCGCCGCGTTCGCATCGTCCAGCGCAAACGTGGTGACGTCAAAGTGGCCAAGATCCAGCAGGCCCGCGCGAATCAAACCGGTCATGCGCGTCACGGCTTCCGGCGGATACATCCATTTGCCACGCACCACGATGTCGTTGTGCATGATCCACGGATAAGGCAGGTCGAGCCCTGCGCCCCCAAGCATGCCGACACCGCCCATCAGCACGATGCGGCCATAAGGGCGCACGGCCATGACTGCCGCGCGCACCGTTGTGGTCGTGGCAGAAGGCGGCAACAGATCGATCACGCAATCAACCGGACCCGGCGCCGCCTCGCGCGTCCGCTTGGTGTCTTCGTCCTCGTTGCCCGAGAGTTTCACAGTCCGCACACGTTCGCCGAAGCGGCGCTCCAGATCCGCGAGCGCGCGTTCATTGCGCCCGGGAGCGACGACGCAGCGCGCGCCCATCGCAAGTGCTGTTGCGACGCACGCACTGCCGAAATTGCCGGTTGCGCCGCTCACAAGCAGTATTTCGCCGGCGAGCAGGTTGGCGGCGAGCAACCCGCCATAAGGCACTAGCACGACGTTGAGTGCGCACCAGCGTGCGGCATCGCCTGGATCAATCTCGCCGATACGGATCGCGTTTTCAGTCGGCACGCGCACCTGTTCGGCGAAGGGGCCATCGTGATAATGCCGTTGCAGGCGCATGCCGCCGTCGCCCCTTGCGCTCCAGCCCTGCAGTGCGATGTCGGGCATCAGGGCGTCATCGCGTGAACGCACGGTCGGGTCGCAAAATACCCAGTCGCCCGGCTTCAGGTGCGTCGCGTCCGGGCCGCTTGTGCGCACGCGTCCGATCGCACCGCAACCGGGCACCATCGGCAAACCGATGTTGTAGCGTCGTTCGCCGTTGAATACTTCATTTGCGTAGGACAGCACCGGCGCGGCGGCGACATCCACGACAACTTCGCCGGTACCAATTTCCGGTGCCGGCATTTCCTCGATGTCGAGCGGCTGGCCAAGCGTCTTCAGGATTGCAGCTTTCATGGCGATCTTGCTCTGTGTGTTTGGGACAAGACGATTTTGGCAGGCTTAGAATGGGCAACAAGGCCTGGGACTATCCTAGGACTCGTGCGACCCTCCATTACCGACGGAAGACACAACATGGCGACGTCGAGCCGAAGTGAATTTGGCGATTTTCTGCGCTCACGACGCGAGAAATTAAGTCCTGGCGAACTCGGACTCAAGAGCGGGCGGCGCCGCCGTACGCCGGGCCTGCGGCGAGAGGAAGTGGCGGAGTTGGCGGGCATTGGCGTGGACTGGTACGTGCGGCTGGAACAAGGGCGAACCGTCAGTCCTTCCGATGCCACCCTCGATGCCCTCGCTGGCGCCCTGCGTCTCGGCAAGGTCGAAGCGGCGCACTTGCGGGCGCTGGCGCGCAATGGCGATCGCCGGGACTTTGCGCCCGAGAGCCTGCCGCCAGCCATCGAGCGTCTTGTCGCGAGCCTCAATCTGCCTGCTTACGTCACTGGCCGGCGCTGGGACATTCTGGCCTGGAACGCGGCCGCCGCGGATATCCTGGGCTTTGACCGCCTCGCCGCATCGGATCGCAATATCCTTGCGTTCATGTTCATAGAAACGGATTCGCGGCGGCTGTTCGGCCGCACCTGGGCCGATGAAGCGCGCCGCATGGTCGCGCTCTTTCGCGCGACCCACGATCTCCATGCCGGCGATCCTGCTTTTATCGAACTGGTGGAGCGCGTGTGCGCCTGTAGCGCGGAGTTCGTGAAATGGTGGAATGCTCACGACATTCGCGGCGGTACATCCGGGCAGAAGGTGCTCGTGCATCCCGAGCGAGGCACGCAACGCTATGAATACACCACGTTTCAAGCGAACGACGATCCCGCGCTCAAGCTTTCGATCTACACGCCTATCTGAGCGTGAACGAGCAAAGAAGCAGACCTCATAATTCGGAAGGGTTAGCAAGGCAAATGCGCCTCGTACCCATTGACGCTCTCCCTGCTTCCAGCGACGATCGGGCCAATGGGCGCGCCCGAATATGCTGCGAGGTTGTTCTTTCCTGGAAGCGCGCGCATGCGCCGACCTGCGACGTCCATTTCATGGATGGCCGTTATCGAGAAGACCGACCGTCTCTAGCGGGTCGACATGCGCCCGACGCGTCGGGCAGCACGCGGCCCAGACCGTGTCAAAACGCTTTTTTGAAGAGCTAAAATCTCTCATCCGGTAGCGGAGGTGAGCGAGATGAAGCGGTTCGTTCAGGGCGACAATCGTACGCAAAGCTTTCTTCTTCCCGAAGCGCTCGACGACTACGTGACGGACACCAACCCCGTGCGCGTAGTCGATGTCTTTGTAGATGAGCTTGATCTTCAGAAGCTTGGGTTTGAAGGCGTCGAACCAGCACTTACCGGCCGGCCTTCGTATCATCCTGAGGTGATGCTTAAGATCTACATCTACGGTTACCTGAACCGTATTCAGTCTAGTCGTCGCCTTGAGCGCGAGGCCCAGCGCAACATTGAATTGATGTGGCTCACGGGCCGCTTGGCACCGGACTTTAAGACCATTGCGCGGTTTCGCAAAGACAACGGCAAAGCGATCCGCAGCGTCTGCCGTCAGTTCGTCATGCTGTGCCAACGCCTGGACCTGTTCGCCGAAGCGCTCGTTGCGATAGACGGGAGCAAGTTTAAGGCAGTGAACCATCGCGATCGCAACTTCACGAGCGCAAAACTGGAGCGGCGAATGCGGGATATCGAGGCAAGCATCAGCCGTTATCTTGCGCAAATGGACACCGCCGATCGCCAAGAACCCACTATCGCGAAGGCGAAGACGGAGCGGCTGCAAGACAAGATCGCGGCTCTCAAAGAGCAAATGCAAATCCTCAAGCAAGTCGAAGTTCAACTCAACGCGGCTCCCGACAAGCAAGTGTCGCTCACGGACCCGGACGCGCGTTCGATGAAGACGCGGGGGACAGGCGTCGTCGGCTACAACGTCCAGGTAGCGGTCGATGCAAAGCACCATCTGATTGTCGCGCACGAGGTCACCAACAACGGTATTGATCGAGACCAACTCACGTCGATGGCCAAGCTCGCGCGTAAGGAAATGGGCGTCGAGAAACTCACGGCAGTTGCGGACAGAGGCTATTACAAAAGCGAGGAGATACTCGCGTGTCACCAAGCTGGCATTACCGTGTTCGTACCGAAGCCGGTGACGTCGGGTGCGACGGCTCACGGTCGCTTCAGCAAAGACGATTTCATTTACGATGCCGAGGCGAACGAGTATCGCTGCCCAGCGGGAGAGCGGCTTATATGGCGTTACGTGACGATCGAGCGAGAGCTAAAGTTGCACCGTTACTGGAGCTCGAACTGCCAGCAGTGTTCGTTAAAGGACAAGTGCACGCCAAGCGTACAACGCCGGGTGACGCGCTGGGAACACGAAGGAGTTCTCGATGAGATGCAAATCCGTCTTGATCACAGCCCCGACATGATGCGTATCCGACGGCAAACCGTCGAGCATCCGTTTGGCACAATCAAGGCTTGGATGGGCGCCACGCATTTCTTAACACGAACGATCGAGCGAGTCAGCACCGAGATGAGCCTACACGTGCTTGCGTACAACATGAAGCGAGTCATTAAGTTACTCGGTTCGGAAACAGTCATGAAAGCGATGCAGGCATAGGCCTGCGTGCAACGAACCGGGGACTTGACCACATCCTCTTTGATGAAATTGATGTTCCACATGCCGCATTCAATAATGCGCACTTCGTTGCGAGAGCAGGTGTCGTCGGAGTTTGTGCCGTTACGCGTTTTGACACGGTCTGGGCCAGGAACAGTCATCCAGTGCCGTCTTCTAATTCGTGGACAATTTTCGCTATCATCGGCCGTGTGTATTTCTCGACGGGGTCCTCTCCGGTTCGGCCAACTTCGCCCGCGTCGAAGGCTAAATAGACTTCGTTAAAGAATGTGGGCCAAGCGTCTTCTCCGTGCGATGCAAAATCGTCATACACGAAACCGACTACAGCGATCGCTACCGCGTCACAAAACCAGAAGGGGAGTCGGCACTCGTGAAACCCAACTGCGAGCTGGCGAGCTATCGCGTTGTATGCCTCGCGCCTCGTCGATCCGACAATCTCGGTCCAGCGTTCGAAGTCGTTTGCTGGAAGCAAACACCTTGGACCTGTCTGGTCGTAGCGAGACTGCAAGTGCCTTATAAAGTCTGCTTGCGGATCTTGTGAAACCGGGCTCATGCGGGCGGCTTTCGCTTGTAGTGGACAACAGAGTATAAGCGACCATACGACAGCATTTTGAATGGCCGCTTACGGCAATTTCGTAGGTCGCTTCCGGGTCGACGCCGGTCCTTCCCTACCAGGGCCGGGTGCGTCCAAAGGGACGTTCGCGCGTAGGCCGTTGACAGTCTTCCGTAACGGGGCCTTGCCCGAGGGCATCCCAGTCACCAGGCGTACAATCCTCTGACCATATCGGGTGCCATGTCCATTTTGTAGAGCCGTCAATGGCGGCTGACGATACACGCCCTGAGAACTGCCAACCTTTAGACCCGGCGATTTCGTGGCCGGCAGCGAAGAACGAGCCACATGCCCGCTCAGATAACGCCCAATCAACTCGTTCAATTGATCATCCCAGGTATCACGGCCGTCTTTTCGCTCGGTTTTGCCTGTGCATGGCTCTACGATAGACGGCTGCGCTATCTGCGCTTTCTCGCCGCTTCATTTGTTGCTTTCGCGCTCGGCTCGGCCGTGCAAATCTGTCACCTGCCGGATGAATGGCGATCGAACGCGCTTATATCGGCAACGTTTTATATGTTAAGCATTCAACTGTTGGCGGAAGGTGTTTTGCGAAGGGCAGGACTTTACTTGCGGCGAGCGACGCATGCGTCGATGTTCGCGCTGGTGTTGGGTGGCACGTATTACTTCTCCTTCGTGACGTCGAACCTACTCGTGCGCGTCTACATTCTGAATCTTAGCGCCGGGTTATTGATGGTGTTCACCGCGGTCCGTTTCAGGAAACGCTGCAATGGGCGCACCGTCAATCACGTTCTTCTCTGGGTGCTGCTGATCTTCGGCGCCAGTTTTTTCATCAGGACACCGCTCACTACGATCCAACCCTTGCCGCATAGCGCTGCGCCGTTCGCGCAAACCATTTTCTGGGTCTCGCTGCAGCTGTCGCTCGCCCTGATGGGCGCTGTGTTGGGGCTCGTGCTGCTGGCCGCCGCGATGTCGGACGTGATCGACAGGCTGACTCTCGAACGCGATCTCGACTCGCTCACCGAAACGTTGAACCGACGCGCGTTTGAACGTCTGGCGGGCCGCCACGTCGCGGACAAGCGAAGCTATCCGCTCGCGCTGATCGCTTTTGACATCGACAACTTCAAATCCATCAACGACCGTTACGGGCATGCGGCGGGCGACGCCGTGCTGCGCCAGTTCGCCGCGATCCTACGCGCCGCGGTGCGCGAGAAAGACGTGGTGGCGCGCATCGGCGGCGAGGAGTTCGTGCTTCTGCTGCCGGGCGCTGACGACAAATTCGCGGGTCACATCGCCGAGCGCTTGCGCACCTCGCTGGAGTCCTCACGCTTCAATGAAATTGAGGCCACGCTGTGCGTGACAACGAGTGCCGGCATTGCCCGGTATCGGCCTGGCGAGGCGGTCGGGGCGCTGCTGGCGCGCGCCGATCACCTGCTCTATGCGGCGAAGCACGCGGGAAGGAACCGGGTGGTTACGGAGACGTTAGGTCAGACGCGGGATGCCCCCGAGCTTGATAGCGTGTGATCGCCCGAAAGCCGGCAAGCACTCAAACCGTACCGTCGCGGATGGGATTGTACGAAAAAGGACGCGCGTAAATCCGTTCGCGGTCCAATTCAGTTGAGTCCTTCTGCGTGACGAAATTGGAGGTGCATCACCGCACCCGCTCTTAATGGGCCAGAGGGCGAGGCTACCAAGGGCTCCACACTATTACACTGGTTTCTTCGCCTTTGCATCGGACTTCGGGCGGCCATGAAGAGACACTCGATTACGCGGCCTACATTGTCCACAATCGACCTTCATTTCGCTGGCTGTACTGCGCTCGCGTCCCGGTTTGCGAAGGACTCTTGGCGCTCGAAATTAAGACCCGCCCGTCCTATCAGAACTGCCCGCCGGAATTGGGCGATCGCCGCGCTCATCGTTGACCTTCTGATTCTCGGAGCGGGCGCTATGCGGTTCTATCCAATGCTGCAAGGACGACATTGCGCGCGTGGAGCAGAACAGATTTGAGCTCGTCAGAGGAAACTTCTGCAAACCCGAGTCCTCGGAGCAGAAAAATACCTTCAACAGCCAGCAGTGCGTGACGTACTTCAGCAACCCCACCCTCTGATCGAAGCGGATCGAGCAGTGCACGGTAAAGGTTTCGCACCGGCCCCAGCATGTCAGGGGCGTGCACCAGGGCGGTTACGAGAAAAGCCGCCATTTGCGTCGAGGCGTCGTCCTCGTCCAGTGCTTCCTCGATATGCGCGAGGACCAATTCGACCGGTCCAGTTGGCCCGCTGCCAAGTCGCCGAAACACTGCCTCCTGAAACCGAGCAATTTCTCGTTCTAGCGCAGCGTGTATCAATCCATCCTTAGTTGCAAAGCTATAGACGAGACCGCCCTTGCTGATTCCCGCGCGCTCGGCGACGGCATCGAGCGTGAAATTTCGGCCGCCAGATTCGAGGATTACGGCCTCGGCTGCATCTAAAACCCTGTCTTTGTCGATTTCCTTTTTTCGCGTCACAACAACCCCTTGCTTTTCCGACTGGCCAGTCGGATACTATTTCCGACTGGCCAGTCAGATTAGCGCAGCGACGCTCGCGGCGCAAGATTGTTTCTCAGCTAACTCTCTGGGGTACGTTATGAACGAGCATGAACAGGAAGATCTATTGCCTGCTGTGACCCTTGGTCACTTTGTTATGAAAGTGCAAGATGTCGAGGCGAGCTATCGCTTTTATATCGGTTTAGGTCTGCGCGCATTCGGCACCTTTCCCGGAATGGGGGTCGTTGAAATGCGTGGTGGCACGCATTTGCTGCTGTTCCAAAAGGGTGATGATCAGGTTGGCGCTTTGCTGAACAGTCAGAATGGCCAGAGGCCTGATTTCAGCAGCGAAAAAATAGACCTGATGATCGCGGGGCGTACAAAAGCGGATCTGGAATCCTACAGGGTCGGCCTGATCGGTAAAGGATATTCACCGTCAGCTATCGCGGATGGCGAGCTATACGGCCACCACTATTTCTCGATGCAGGATCCCGATGGCAATGGCATCAGTTTCTATACCAGCCACTGCAGCGATAAGCCCGTTTGATATTGCAGTTGGTTAGTCGCGCACGGTCGGGCGCTACCCCATCTTCAGTTTGACGGCGAAAACGCCCCTAGTTGGCGCGTCCGGAACGTCGGCTTCGGAGAAAGACAAAGGGCTGCTCGGGGTCGAACTGAGCCGACCGCGTCAGGCGAAGTCGGCCAGTTTCGGACTTTCGGCGATCGAATATAAATTGTATGCCATCGATGCAACTGACGGGAATCCGCGTCGCTGTGTCAAAGGCGAGCGCAGTCCGGAACTCGCGCCGAGGCTCGAAGCCACTGCCGTTTAACGAAGAGATCGAGCGGCGTCGCATAGCCCCACGCGATCAGTATGCTAAGGGCAGCCGACAGCACCAGAAAAACGCCGAGTAACAGCAGTTTCTCATTACAGTGCATCGCCGACGGCGGATACAGCGTGCGGAGCCCGCCGAGCACAACTAGATGGAACAGATAAAGCTCGTAGCTGAGTTTACCGCTCCAGCGTAGCGGTGCCATCAGGCGGGCGCTTCGGCGAGTACCTTTGGCCTGCGCGCCGATCAGCAGCACGGCTGTGACGAGTGCGATGCCGTCACCCCGAGGACGTGGCTTTGCGCGATGGGCCACGCAAGATAGAGAACCGTCATTCCGGCGACCGTCGCCCATTGCGTGGCGCGCATCGCGAGTGGGCGCCACAGAGGCCGTTCGGCCAGAAGCGCTATACAGCAGCCGATCGCGATTCCGTCGAAGCACGCGAAGTACGCGTAAAGAAAGTCACCTTCGTCGCCCGAATACGTCGCACGATATAAAAGGGCCGATCGCGACGACGAACGCCCAGAACGCGAACAGTCGCCCATCGCGGCGCAGCGCGATGCAAAGCATTGGAAACGACAGGTAGAACACCTCTTCGACCGATAGCGACCACAGTACGCCGAGCGCGTAATTGACCCAGCCGTATGAGCCGATCAGCACGTTCATCCAGAAAGTCAACGACGCGAAATTGACGAGCCAGAACGACACAGGCTCGCCAAGCGGCGAATGATTGCTGAATATAGGCACGCTGGCCGCCGCAAGCACGTTGACGAGGACGAGCAGCAGGAGCAGGAGCAGGAGCAGGCACGGCATAATGCGCGCGATGCGCGACACATAGAAAGTGCGCTTGTCGATTGCACCGAGACAGCCCCATCGGCGCCGTGCGTTTGACGTGATCAGGTAGCCCGAGATGACGAAGAACATCGTGACGCCATAGTTGCTGTTCCGGACCACGGCATGCACGGCGTCCCAGCCGAATGCGCGCGCGGCGGCCGTATCGCGCAGTGCGTAAGCTATGTTGAAGTGATGCAGCAAGACGAGCAGGATCGAGACGCCGCGCAGCGTATCGATCCGCAGATTGCGCGTGCGCGCGCTCACGGTGCCTGTCCCGGCATCGCCTCTGCGGACATGGGTAGCGCCTGCAGAAATGCGTCGCGCGAGCGGATAGCTGCCGTAGCAGACCCAACCGCATCGTGGATCCGTGTCCGACCACAATGGGATGCTCGACAGGACTGTCTACGTCGTCGAGAATTGATATTCATTTCGCAGACGATATCGCACCCATGTTGAGAAGAGACGTATTCGTCACGTGTCTATACGTGGCTTTGTTCTCAGGCAGCGCAGCTTCAGAACAACCACAGAGGCCACCAGGACCGGTAATGATGGTCCATTTCGATTACTACCCCAAGGACCGCGCGCGAATTCGCGTTCTGGAACGCCGACTAGAAAGTGCGATAGAGCGTGCGGGCGTTGGCGAACTCGGCGAGACCGAGTATCACATTGACGGCAATGATGGCTATTTGTATATGTACGGTCCCAATCCCGATCGACTGTATGTGGTGACGGGTCCAATCCTGAAATCGTCCAAACTGATGACCGACGCCGAAGTGACGAAACACTATGGTTCCCGCGCGGAAACGTTCGTCATACACCGAGACGGCATCCGGTAGCGACTCGCCTTTCGAAGTCTCAACGCGAATCACATTTCCAAATCTCGTATTGAGCCTTCCCAGCACCAATCAGTCATGACCGTCGGCTAACGAGAATGTTGAAAGCCCTATAGCAGTCGTCAACGCGGCTCGTTTTCGAATGACGATTCGGAGTCGACTTCAGCAGCTCATTGTTGGATCTGGTACGGCCATGAGAGGACGCTCGTGGCCTTGCCCGTCCTCTTCATCTGCCGGGGGGCGACAGCCGCCGCAGTCTTGTAAGAGCTGGTTGAACGGCAACTGTCAGGGGATGCGACTGATAAATTCAGTTCTTGGCCGTCATTGTTGCGCACGTCGTCGTGGATCGTGAATGCGAGTGCGGATAACATGCGTCTATCTTATCGCGTCACATTAGCCGGAGTCTGAATCAACAAACATGCCACGCCCACAACAGTCGATTAGCCCAGCGGCGCGAACTCACCTACTTTGCTATTTAGTCACGAGTGCGCTCGCATCGCACGCTTTGACGAAAACATGGCGCGTCGACCACATCGTCGAATCGGCACGCATCTGGTTGGCGAGGAACATGATGTCGGCGGGTTGGCTTGACCGTCTAATGCTTGGACAAATGGCGTTGAGGTTGTCGCGCGAGCACTTGACTGGTGTGCACACAGTACGTCAATCGGATGTGCTTGCGCTATTCACGAATGAGCTGATGCTGAACTATGAGAACCCCCTGGTCTGGCACATCTGGCAAAGGTGCAGCGATGAGCTGGAGGCCTGCGCTTCCCGGGCCGGCACATAGCGGCCAACAGGAGACATTCGACACGGGGGGCTGAATCGCTGACAATCTCGAATCACAACTCCTTCAATTAGCCGAACTCAGCAACGATGACAGAAGACACTACCGATATCTCGGTGCTCGTCCGTGAGTTTTGGACGCTCATGGGTTCAAACGACTTTGCATCCGTGCAGGCGGTGTTAGGTGAGCAATTCATCCTGGAATGGCCCCAGTCGAACGAACGCATCCGTGGTGCCGCGCGGTTCGCACAGATGAACTCGGAGTACCCGGCGCAGGGTTCGTGGCGCTTCGCAGTGAACAGAGTCGTGGCTAACACGGCTAGTGAAGCAGTATCCGATGTGACGGTTACCGATGGATCTATGACCGCGCGAGCCGTATCGTTTTTCTCAGTCGAAGCCGGCAAAATCACTCGCATCGTTGAATATTGGCCGGAGTCATATGCTGCCCCCTCCAATCGTGCGCATCTTGTCGAGAGCATCGAGTAGGTGACCGCGTATCGCCGGCGTTGTTGCGCCGGCTAGGCCACCGCCGCGAACCGGCCAGTTTTGGACGGTCGATTGCACGGAATAGATCGTCAACAATTGCCCGGCGACGGGGCCGACACGATCACGGCCAGTTCCCTCTGCAATCAAATGGCACGCTCTCGCCCAAAGCCAATAGAGTTGGCGTGCCGCTCACATACTTGATGCCTGCGCTGACAAGCCGCCATTTATCCATGACGCGGAAGAGCTTGAAAATGTTCCGTTGATCTGGCTGTCCTGCAGGTGCGTCAAACGCCAAAGCAGGATAGCCGTTTAATCTTAACTTATCCGCATAAACGAGGTGGGCTTGAACGGCTTCTACTTTGGACTGGTAGGGGCCTGTATTTATTTCCGCAGTTTCAGCGTCGGTATCGATCCTGATTTGATTGATCCAGTACTTTTCCGATCCGCTATAGACGCAAGTGAGTTCGCCCGCATAAAGTGGCGCAGATGCGAAGAAACAGAGCCACAGAATGGCTGCGGGAGCAATGATCGCTTTCATGAAGAGGCAAACGAAAAGCACGTAGGCTAGCACGAAGACGAATGACCGCTTTCGGCGAACATGATCGACCGTTCAGGGTCGAGTACGGAAGTTCGGTATTCCGCCGAGACCCGCGATGTTCGGACTGGCCGTGTGCTTTCGGGTTCGGCCAGAAGCGGGCAGTCACCCCCATTGGCGCGGATCGTCAACAAACGACCTTTGCGGTCCCTCGGCCTATCGCTAAGGAACTAGTCCTTCGGAAGACATTTCGGTATCGCGTAACAGGCAACATTCCCGGCCCCATAAGCCGGGCTGACTTCTCAATGAGACGTCGTTTTTTAGTGCGTCATCTTTCGCCTTACGTCCGCCAACAGAGAGCGGCGCTAACGCTACCGACCGGCCATAGGCCAGGGCCGAGGGCGTTGCCTCGATCGTTAAAAATCGTGCGACTCACAGAAGCATGGTCGCCTTTCGTCCGGCATCGCACGTGATGAGACGAAGTCCGAAGGACAGGGCGCGACACGCAGATCGACTCGAAGCGTCGAAACAGACGCTGGAAGCATTCGATCGAAATTTTAGTCAATAGTGAAGCGCTCGCTTCGCACGAGATTATGCGGGCAGGGTAGACTTTTGGGCATTTTCCGGGAATCTGACATGCTTACGACCAGGCGTCCAGAGCTTCGCCGCGCTGCAATGCTCCCGGGGAGGGTATTAGGGCTGCTGATATGCAGCTTGATCGGTTTCGCCAGCATAAATGTCCCGGCTCAGCCCGCGTTGCAGATCGCGCGTATAGAGAATGTCCCGGATCAAGAGGTTGGTGCAGCCATTCTCACGGTTGTCTATGCCAAGCTCGGCATCCACATTGAATTTGTCGACGTGCCGGCCAAGCGGTCGTTGATCGAGTCGAGTTCGGGCCACCTGGACGGGGAGGTTCAGCGCGTGCTCGACGTACAGCGAGAATATCCGACGCTCGTCGCTGTCAGGGAGCCATTCAACTATATCGAGCCAACGGCCTTCGTGAAGGAGGTGAATTTCAACGTCAACGGTTGGGAATCGCTGCGTCCTTACCGCGTCGGCATCGTAAGCGGTGTAGGTTCGTCTGAGCGCGGGACGGCCGGAATGCCGCAGGTTGAAGCCACTGCGACGATGGATCAAATGATGTTGATGCTTGCCCGCGATCGCATCGATGTTGCCGTCAACGATCTCTTCAGCGGTATGCTCGTCATACGCAGACTGGGTCTGGATGGGCAGGTGCGAGCGGCGTTGCCGCCCCTGCAGCATATCGACATGTACCACTTCCTTAATGAGCGCAACCGCGAACTCGTGCCCCGGGTGGAGGCCGTCATCCGGGATATGCGGGCAAGCGGGGAGTTGCAGGCGCTTCGATCGCAAATTACTCACCGCATGCTGAATGAAGCGCTTCAAGGTGCGCCTTCGGTAGATCGGTGATCAGCCGCGTTTCTAGATGAGTCATTGCCCTCTGGAAGTCTTTGCTAGCCTGCTCCAAGCATCCACTCAATCAGCTGCATCCGGTCATTGACCCGTTGCACCTCAGGCTGAGAACGACCCGGCAACCGAATCAACCACAAACCGGCCAGCCAACTAAATTAGGGATGGGGTACTTGGCGGGGTAAGGTCACATGGCCAAGCCACTGCGACGTCGCATATCGGGAAAGTTGGTGGACCGGGTCGACATGGGTCTGCCGCATCCGGCAGTACGCGGCCAAAAGGGGAGGGTCGACAACGCGCTGAAGATCGACAATAATCGTTCAAATTGCCAATAGCGCGGTCGACAATTACGAATGAACAATCCTGAGGTTGCGTTACGTCCGGCAACCCCCGCAGATGAGCCCTTCCTGCTCGATTTACGAAAATCGACGATGGACGAGCACCTTGAACGAGCTGGTGAGTCAACCGATGAGAACGCTCACTGGGAGCGTCTTCGCTACCGCCTCAACGATGCATACATAGTTTGTTGCGGCTCGGAAAAACTTGGGCTCTTCAAATTCTTTCGAGACCCGGATGAATGGTGCATTGTGCAGATTCAAATCTTGCCGTCGCACCAGGGTCGCGGTATCTCGGCCCGACTGATCAGTGATTTTCTTCAGCAGGCAGACAACACCCATGTCCCGGTCACGCTCAGTGTTTTTAAAGGGAAAAGGGCGATAGATTTGTATCAGCGACTTGGCTTTCGGATAATAAGTGCAACTTACTTATTGTTAAAAATGAGGCGTGAGTAATCGGCAGCAGCCGGCCACAATCGGCCGGTCGACGTACTAGTTTGAATCGTCAACATTAGATGGCTGACGCGAAAATGTGGAGACTCTCGGGCTCTGCGACGCGTACGATCAGTGAAACAAAATCCGCAAGATCAGCACATTGATCGCAACCCCCGCGCCGACGCAGCAGAAGCCATCTATTGCGGCGATTTCGGCGCGCGGTGCAGTGCGAATCATTGCCCTGATCGCCGCAACGACGACGCCAGTACAGGCCCCGAGCATACAGATCCAGTAACCGGCCCAGCCCGTCATTAAATGGCCCACACATGCGCGAGCAGAGCGAATGTTCCATAGCCGCCAGGGCGAAAGGCACCAGCACTATTTCTCTTCGCCTGATCCAGATGGGTGTCTGGCGCGTTCCGTCGCAGCCAGCAAGTGAAGAAACGGGCGCGGTGGCTGCTGCATTCGGAGAACTGGGAAACGGCTGCTGGCGCAGCCGGGGATGTGGATTGCTCACTTGACACCGGCCCGCTAATGGGCGTCGCCAATCGTGTCACCATGGACCAACCGGTCGGCGCGATTAAGGCAACTCTGGGCGGCTATTTTTGAGTGGAAATACTCGTGCGAATGCAGGCACATTCAACTTGGGGCTGTCGTCTGCTCCGGGAAGGAACCGATGGTTTGGTCCTTCCCGAGGCCGCGTTGAGCGAGTGAAAAAGCGGGCGCCCTATGCAATTGTCCGAACGACACCGCCGTCGACACGCAAGGAAGTGCCTGTTGTCGCCGACGCCTGCTCCGAGCAGACATAGACGACCAGGTTTGCGACTTCCTCGGTTGTCGCGAAGCGATTGAGGAGCGTGGTCGGGCGATTCGTTTTCAGGAACTGCTGCTCGGCTTCCTCACGCGTAATGCCTTGCGCATCTGCGTTCGCCTGCGCCCAGCCACCCATGATCTCCGAATTCGTCGGACCAGGGAGAACCGAATTAACGGTGACGCCCGTTCCGCCGACCACCTCGGCCAAGCCCCTCGCAATGGCGAGCTGAGCGGTCTTGGTCGTGGCGTAGTCGATCATGTCCTTGGGGATGGCAAGCGCGGACTCGCTACTGATGAAGACGACGCGCCCCCAGCCGCGCTTCGTCATGTTTGGCACATAGTGGCGGGAGGCGCGAATACCGCTCATGACGTTAAGTTCGAACAGATCGATCCACTCGCTGTCCTCAATTTCGAAGAAGGACTTCGGACGCCCAGTACCCACATTGTTGACGAGAATGTCCGCATCCGGCGCCTGCGCGAACAAGTCCGCCGCGCCTTTCGGGGTCGCAAGATCTGCGATGACGCCGGTAAACTCCGCCTTTGGCAAGAGTTCGCGAAGCTCCCGAAGCGCCGTGGAGACGCGCTTCTCTGTGCGGCCGTTGATCACGACCGCGGCGCCTGCGCGCCCCAGCCCTTCTGCAATGGCTCGGCCGATTCCTGCTGTGGACCCAGTAACGACGGCCTTGCGGCCAGTGAGATCAATATTCATGACACCATTCCTTCAGCTGTGGAGAGAGCTGGATTGTGAGTGATGTCGGAATCAATGATAATAGCTTAATTTGCCATAATATTAATTCCCAAGAGGAATGGAAGTGGATCGATTCCACGAACTAAACGCCTTCATAGCCGTGGTTGAAGCAGGCGGTTTTACAGCTGCCGCGCATCGAACCGGCGATTCACAGTCGGCAATCAGTAAGGCTATCGGCGCGCTCGAGAGGCGCCTCGGCGTGGTGTTATTTAACCGAAGTACGCGCCGCGTGACCCTGACGGATCAGGGGCAGCGATACTACGATCGGGCAAAGCCGCTACTTGACGAGCTGGAGGACGCCAACAGCGAGCTGACCAGCAGCACGCATAATGTCTCGGGTCTGATCAGGATCGCTGCATCAGGTACTTTTGGCCGTCTTCATATTTTGCCGCTTATTCCCGACCTGCTATCACTCAATCCTGGCCTTCAGGTGGATCTCATTCTCTCGGACTTCGTGCGAGATATGGTGGAAGATGGGATTGATCTGGCGATCCGAGTGGGGCCGGTGAACGATCCTGACGCGATCGTCAGGCGCGTGGCCAGCACTCCTCTCGTCTGCGTCGGGTCCCGTCGCTACTTCGAGCAACGCGGAATGCCAAAGACTCCTGTCGAACTCGTTGATCACAATTGCCTTTTATATCGCGGCTTAACGGAGTCAACGCATTGGCCTTTTGTCGGGCCAGAAGGTCGATTTAGCGTGTCCGTGCACGGGAATCTCACGTCCAACAGTATCGAGACGATCCGGGCTGGTGTTCTAGCCGGTGTGGGAATCGGCCTGGTTGCCAAGGTCTCTCTTGCCGATGATCTCCGACATCCGGACGTCATCACCGTTCTCGACGAATTTATAGGCGACGCCAGAGACATAAGCCTCATCTGGCCAAGACGCCGGTTTGTACCGGCGCGTGTGCGACAAGTCACCGATTTTTTCGCAGAGGCTATACCGCGGCGTATTTAGTCGCCCGAACTTAGGAAAAATGGTCAGCGATGGCGGAGGGGGGCCTTCGGGATCAGTCAAGCGGACTTCCTATTGATCGCGCAAGCCATGAAAGCTCAAGAAGCAGAGCACGAACACGGTCCAGTCCCCTGAAACATCGTTGGTATTGCTTGCTCGAACACCTGACATTCCATCCTTGCCGAAGGTTTCGTCGCACAGCCAGACGCCATACGTTCTTCGTTCTGGATAGGATGGAGGATGAGTTACTCATGATTGAGCAAGCCTGCCGTTTGCCGGCAAGATGTGCCTTATTGGTACCTGCGGACTCGCCATCAATGGGGCGTTCCGGTCGGCGAGCATCGGTTTCGAGTTGGAGAGACGCTTTTGGGGACAAGGTCTCTTGCGCGAAGCTCTTAGCTCAATTGTCGACCATGCCGACGATCGCTGGGACACCAATCGAATCAGGCAACGACCGACCTCGACAACCACGCGTCTATAGGGCTTCTGCGCAGCTTGGGACTTATGGAGGAAGGCATCATCCGACAGTGGGGGTACTGGAGAGACGCATTTTACGACGTTCGTCTTTTTTCCTTGATCAAGGCTGAACGACCCATCTATCCCACAGCGTAGATTCTGGCGCTTGATCAACGATCCGGGCGGTTGTCCGCGACCGTCCGCTATCGAGAAAATAGACGGTCCCTTCAGGGTCGCTCACGGAATTTCGACGCGGGACCGGATTGGCCATGAACCTCCTTTCGCCCGCACTGCCGCATGGATATTTGGACGTCGGTCAGCGGACCAACTACGAATGATAGTTACACTGGATACCCCATCTTCATGTGCCAGGAGACTTCTATGAGCAAGCATACCCTCGTACGGACTGTCGCCACGTTGCTGTGCATGGGTGCCCTGACGGGCTTGACCGCCACCCCGGCTCAAGCAGGCGGCGCGCGGGTGAAATGCCATCTGACCTTCAGCATGTCCGGATGGTCGGCGATTTATCAGCATGCCGAAGGACGCGGCAGAGTAACTTGCGATAATGGGCAAAGAGCCGCTGTCACGATCAGCGTGCACGGCGGCGGCCTGACGGCTGGCAAGTTCCACGTCAACGGCCACGGCGATATCAGCAATGTCTACAGCATCAGGGATGTGTACGGCAGTTATGCGCAGGCCGGTGTTTCGGCCGGCGCGGGGAGTAGCGGTACTGCCCAGGTGCTGACCAAGGGAACGACCTCGATGGCGTTAAGCGGCAGCGGTGAAGGCGTGGACCTTGGTGTAGCTGTCGATGCTTTCAAGATCGAACCGGTGCGCTGAGACACCAGAGATGCTCAGATGTATTCCCTACGCCGGGCGTCATAGCGGTGGCGCCCGAGGAAGCCACTTGAGGCAGGGTACGGCGCCATCGGACTGGGTTCGGCCACTTCGAGCCATTCGACATAACGATGTAGATCGTCGACAAAGCTTGTCTTCGCCACCGAAGGTCAGGTCGTTGCCGAGCACGAGCGACGCATTAACCGCAGTCATGGCCCCGGCGAAAAGGTGTTTTTGAAGCGTCCTGGCGGGGACCGAGAGATGGTCGAGGTTTTGGCGCTTGTCCTGCTGCACGACGAACAGATGGTGCTCGCAGCCGTCGAGCCGGTGTCCGGAGCCGGCGCCCCAAACAAACGGTGCTGAACAACCTGAGCCGGCTGATCGACAGCCCGCCTGTGCCGCCGCTGCAGACGCCGCAGGCCTTGCACACTGAAGGTTGAACCCCGGCCAACGTGTGCCGCTACGGCCGGTTGAGGGGCCGGGAAGACACCTCACGCCGATTGATGAAAGCAAGGTCGCGTCGAGGGCTCCGCATTTTCCGACGTCGCCCATTTTCCGTTATTTGAAAAGGCTCTTCAGGTTCCCGAAAACCAAGTCAAGCTGCGGTGAATGCCGCGACTTCGCTTGTCAAGGCGTCGATCGCGCTGCGTACGCGTTGCGGCAGATGGGGCGTTGCCGGCCAGATCAAAGAGATGTTCGACACGACGGCGCCTGCGGCTGGGAGCACTTCCACGAGTTCACCGGCCCGAAGCCGGTCACGTACTAGCCAGTGCGCCAGCCAGGCCAAGCCAAAACCCGCTGCGACAGCATCAGAGATTGCTTCGATATCGTTGAGGTTAAGCTTTGCCGGGGGCGTGACGTAACAGGGCGAACTGCCCGTCCGTAGAAACGACCACGACTGAACCCGCCCACGCCGACCATAGGCGATCGCTTGATGAGCTGCAAGATCGGCAAGTGTTTCCGGTGTGCCATTTTCCTCGAGATAGCGAGGTGACGCGCACACCAGCATGCGTTCGGTAGCAATCTCGCGGGTCATCAGGCCGGCGCTTTGTCCCGGAGGTCCATTGCGCACGCAGAGATCGAATCCGTCGTCGACAAGATCGACCAGCCGGTCGCTGAAATGCATATCCAGTTCGAGTTTTGGATGCGCCGCGGACAGTCGCAAGAGGATCGGCGCGACACATCGGCGCCCGAACAGCACGGGCATCGATACACGCAATCTGCCGCGAATCTCGGTGCGACCGGAGTCCATGAGATCCTGGCCGGCACGTAACTCGACGAGCGCGCGCTGACAATACTCGTAGAACGATTGACCGTCTTCAGTGAGGCTTTGCGTGCGGGTGGTCCGATGAAAAAGCCGCCCGCCGACGCGCCCTTCAAGGCGCGAGACCGCCTTCCCCACAGCGGAGCGTGACAGATTCAGCCGACGCGCGGCATCGGAAAAACTGCCGGCTTCCACCACGGCGACAAAAGCGGGAATGTCATTGAATTCTTCGGTCACGATTATCCTTGTTGTAGCCTTCAGAGAGACAATATCGGGACAATATATCCGCACTGTAGTTCAAAAATCGACGATACGATAGTTGATCGACTCAGATCAGCGAGTTCAAACGTCACTTTGGAGAATTGACATGATCGATCGCCGGCATTTTCTGGGAGTCACGCTCAGCTCCTTGCTCGTCGCCAGGATGGCTGAGTCCAAGCCGCTCCCTGCTTCAACACGGTTAAGCGAGCTCGGTCCGGAGAATCAGACGCTCGTCGAGCGCACGGGTCTGTGGGACGTGATCGAGACGGTGTGGAGTTCGCCGTCAGCGCCGCCTGAGACAACGACCGGACTAGTCGCCGAGCGTCGCTTGATTGGCTCGATGCTGCAGGAATTCCTATATCCCACCAACGACCGCGCGGCGATCCTGAGGATTGACTATCTGAGTTTCAATCGGGTTGAAGGCCGGTGGGATTATGTATCGATGGATACTCGCGCCGCAGTCGGCATCATGCCGGCGTGGAGCTTCGCGCGAGGCGATGCGGACAATATCACCCTCACGTTCGAGCCATTCGCCTTGCCTGGCGAGGGCGTTGCAGTCTCTGGCCAGATGTTGCGAATGGACGAGGTCATCAGCCATCAGGGACTTGACCGGGACAGGAAAGACCAGCATTTCATCACGGCGGACGGAACCGGGATGGCATGGCTCGCGCATCAGTACTCGTACACGCGAAGGGAGCGGCAATAGGTTGCCCGCCGGGTTGCTCAAGGCAGAACTCGCAGAACGTGGCACGTCGCGCGGCGGCAGCGAAGTCGCCTTGCACGCGCGCGATGTCGGCGACGCTCATCTCGGACGGAACCTTCCAAACGTTGTCGCTACCGAAAGCCAACCTGGCACAGTTTCAATATCGTGTGGAACCCGACACGAGTAGCGTTGAAGATCCACGCGGCCCTGACATCTAACGGACCTCAGTTCGCCGTAGCAACGTTCGCTGCAGATCGCCGCGGAGCGGGACATTCGCGCTGCTGGGTGACGTCATTCGTGCAAAGCCGCCACTCACTTTCAGCGGATTTTTAAAAACTGTGGCAATGGAAGGTAGCTGTTTCCCACTCGACGAAAAAAAGCTGGCAACTCAGCCCCTTCTGAAAGATCCGCGCGTTTCAGAGCGGCGCTTGCACGCGCTATCAAGACCGGCTCTCGCGAACGTGATGCCCAGACGAGGCTTCGGGCAATGAGCGGCCGACATTTAACGACCGGGTCAACGCTTGCATGGCCACGCGCGTGGCGGCGAATAGCTTGGGGTGGTTGACCGAAAGCTCGCAAAAACGCTCGACGCATTCTGTCGGGATCAGCAAAACCGGTTTCATTCTCACACCCATTTACGCCCATTCCGCGCTACAGAAATGGGTGTAAATGGGTGTGAGATTGGTTGATGTTTAAAGCCGACACCCTTCAGATCACACCAGAGATTTTGGGCCTAATAGCCCTGATCGACGAATTCAAAGGCGCGTGGCGTGCCTTGGGCACGCTTGCACCAGACCGGTTGTCGTCCCTGCGCCGGGTGGCGACCATCGAGAGCATCGGCTCGTCGACCCGCATCGAGGGCAGCAAGCTCACCGACCGGGAGGTCGAACAAGTGCTGTCGAACCTGGCCATCCAGAAGTTCGAAACGAGAGACGAGCAAGAAGTGGCGGGGTATGCCCAGGTCATGGACCTGATGCTTAGTTCGTGGCAGGACATCCCCTTCAACGAGAACCACATCAAGCAACTGCATCAGATCCTGCTCCAGTACAGTCTGAAGGACGAATGGCACAGGGGCCTCTACAAGACCAATACCAACAGTGTGGCCGCCTTTGACGAAAATGGCGGACAGATCGGCATCGTCTTTGAAACGGCTTCCCCTTTCGACACGCCGCGCCTGATGACCGAACTGGTGTCGTGGGTCAGCGATGAGCGCGCGAAAGCGCGCCTGCACCCGCTGCTGATCGTTTCCATTTTTGTGGTCGTGTTTCTGGAAATCCATCCGCTCCAGGATGGGAATGGGCGGCTCAGTCGCGTGCTGACGACGTTGCTGCTGCTTCAGGCTGGATACGCCTATGTGCCGTATAGCTCGCTGGAAAGCGTCATCGAGGCGAACAAGGAAGTCTACTATCTGGCCTTACGCCAGACGCAGGGAACCATCCGCAGCGATGCTCCCAACTGGCAACCGTGGCTGATGTTTTTCCTTCGCACACTTGCCGAACAGGTGCGACGGCTCGAGAAGAAAGTCGAACGCGAGAAAATCGTGCTGGCACCGCTACCCGAACTGTCCTTACAGATCGTCGAGTTCGCTCGCGAGCATGGACGCATCACCATGGCCGAGGCCATCAAGCTGACCGGTAGCAGTCGCAACACCTTGAAGCAACACTTCCGCGACCTGGTCGAAAGACAACATCCGGAACCGCAGGGCAGCGGGCGTGGCGCATGGTATGGCATTGGCATGAAATGATTCAGCTCGGAAGGATGCTTCCTGATTGTGATCCCAGTCCAAGAAGTCTTTTTCGTTCATGGGTGTGACCGGCCCAATGCGTTCGATCCCGATGCGTTCCAGAGCGACCGGCATCGAGCACCTTACTATCGTCGACACATCAGGTTCCCGCATATTGATGGATGCACTTGGGATGAACCGGACGACGAAGAAACAGAGTCTGACGAACTGGCTGATCGGGATCACACGGTAAACATTGGCGAAAAGGGGCTTATCTGGTTACCCGAAGCGCCAGGAACGAAGCGGAAGTTAGCGAAATGTTCTACCGAACGAGACGCACTCTTCGATAATGGAGACGACGAGCAACCGACCGATCGGGACTCGACACGACCTGACTCCACGCGCTTTCTCACCACGGTCGGAATGAGTTATTTGACAATGACGGACGTGCTGCGCCAGCGTGTTCCGTTGCGGATCAGCCGAAAAGGAACAAAGGGAACCTTCTGGACCGTCTGTTTGCCAGTGTTTGCTTACCTTCCGGCTTTTCGGGCGGAGCGGGTCTACTTCGGTGAAGCGACCATCGCGAAACTAACAAACGTTTTTGTACTGACGTTCAAAAGGCGATTCGCTCTTTCAGGTGATCGGACGAAGCGTAGTACGGTTGCGAAGATAAAATTTCTCAAACGCGCGTTAGAGGCGGAGGACCGATTGCTGGGCGAGGTCTTGGAAAATGCGGTTGTAGCAAAGCACGACGTGCACTGCTTCATGCATGTCACTGAGTTGCCCGAACTGAAAATGCATGGGACTGAGCAGCGCGCCTGGTTTGTTCCATCTGCGAGAGACCACCTTTTCATCATACCGGTATCGATGGTGACAGTGGTGGGGGGCGTGAGCGACCGACCCGAGAATGTACCGAGCGAGTAACCTGTCCACCGGCGATCGGCTGCCTATCTTCAGATATAGAATTGATCGATTTTCTCGCTTAATTGATTATCACACTGCAACTAGTGACCCTTTGGACATGCTTCGCTAAAGCGCTATTCTTTTCTCTGCAAAGCGGGTGCGCGGCTAAGGCAGTTGCGTCGGCGGCCCAAATCGGTCCTCTCTTCGTTCAAGAGAGGAAAACAACACCCTCAAAAACAATAGGAATTCGTGAAAGTCTAAAGTTTTTATTAAATTCGTGCGCCGCACAAATGCTGCGCGTTGCGTGGAGTATAAAATGTTATCTATGGGATTAGAACCAGATCGAGGTCGACTTTTCTTTATGAAGCCGGCAGCATGTTTATTGGCATCGGTAGCTATGAGTGACCGCTAAGACGCGAAGAAAACGCGAATTTGAAACGACCAGAGTAATCAAGATCGATCGCTCTATCTTCGCAGGTTTTTGCATAATATTGCTTATAAGAAATCGCTGGAGCAAGGGCATTCCGTTGGCTTCGCACTCTACGGATCTTCTCCAATAGGATAAGAAGAATCAATCGACTCATCAAAAAGTGAGAGTGCTAGATCGTAGTGGTTTTGGACCTGCGGGCTGCAGTAGACTGTTTCATCAGAATTCTTTAAATCAAAATTTACGACAATTTTGAATGCGGTTGGATTCGATCCGACTTGGAATGCTTATCAGGCAGTAGAGGATGTGTAAAATATGACGCAGAGAAAAAATGCAGAAATCATCGAATTTTTGTTGAATTTTACGTCAAGAAATGTAAATACCCCACTTTGAATGTATTTTTAATTCTTAAAACATGGATGGACAGTGGTTTGAATTGCTAAGTTTGAAGAGAACCAAAACGATCAAACATCGGTCAATAAAATGGAACCGAGTTCGATCTAACTGTTCTCATTGCGGTAGAGCCGTGGCAAGATCGTGGAAAGAAGTTCGAACGTAGTGTGCAACGCCACTCAGTTTCCGCAAGATTATGATTTGTTTATCCTATAGTCACATGATGAGTCATCTATCTAGAACTCGGCGCGTCTTATATTCGGCATCGAGATTAGAAGATTTGCCTTATGATCATTATCAATTGCAATTCTTGTTTTATGGTGTGCCTGCAGCGTAGGGGAAATTAGATTATCTGTAAGAATAGTTGATTCTCATCGACACTAGCATGCTGCGAGACGTTAATCGATGTTGCGCAGATTGGTTAAGCGTCGCATCGATTGGAATTCAGATTATTAAGGCGTGGATGCTCTTCGGTAAAGAGATTGTAATTTCGTGTGTGGAAGCAAGCGTCAACACTTTATCGCGATTGACCATGCTAACCAAGGAAGGGAGGGTGGACGAGTGCGAAGAAAATCGATTGCTGAGGATATTTTTGGTAGAAGGGTAGAATTCCGGTCGCTTTTTTATATTGGCTACGTGTAATTTTAGCTACTTCATTGTATTAGAGAATATCGTTTTTTGTAAATGGAGTTTCGAGTTATCCCTACTCCATCGCCACGGTCGGATCATTCCTTATTCTAAGCGACACGTTTTATAAGTAAATGACATCATATAGTTCCGTAGTCGAGCGCCCGAGCGGGTTTTTTGTGCCTATTCATTTGGACAAAATCTAGCATGCGGCGATGGTGCATACACGATCACTAACGATCAAGCCGCGCTCCTTTATCGCTTGCTTTCGCCATATGTAATTGGAAATCGATGGTGCGAGCATAATGTGCCGTTCCTTAGCTTTCAGTAATCCTTCATGAGGAGTTCGCTTCCGCCAGACGGAAGCCCGGAGACGCTTAAGCATTGCGTCGGCGAATGTTTTACCCTTGCGAAATGCCGTTCGTTTTTTGGGACACATCAAGGGGTTCACAAAAATTATTTGGTATGAAGCTTCGTAGTTGTCAGTCAGTGCATTGAGTTCGATGTATGAGTGGTCGCCGGTACGTGGTCGCCAGCTTATGCAGTCGGGTGTGATGGAGCCATGCCGCTGACTTCGCGCTTAGCGCACTTTTAGCGCTGATGTGGGTGTTGCCCGCTTACGCAGTAGTGGTCCGCGTGATCGGGCTATATCGCGCCATGTAAGTGTTGGTGAACTCGCCTGCTCTGCCGCGGATTTCCAACGGGGTTGCTAGCGGCGCGCTGATTGTGATGATCGGTTCGGCGATGTTGCAGCCTTCGCCCACAGTGGCGCACGTAGCAATCCGTCATCAGGTCAGCCATTTTGTGCTGATCTCCACCGATAAAGCCGTCAACCCGACCACCGTGATGGGTGCAAGCAAGCGTTTGGCTGAGATGGCTTGTCTGGGCAGCGGCAATCATCTTGTCAGGCGTTGCAGCAGACTTCACCACGCACGCAGTTCGAGACGGTGCGATTTGGCAACGTGCTGGGCAGCGCGGGCAGCGTGATCCCGAAGTTCCAGCAGCAGATTGCCAAAGGCGGCCCGGTGACGATCACGCATCCGGAGATCACGCGCTTCTTCATGACGATTCCCGAAGCTGCACAACTGGTGTTGCAGGCGTCGAGCATGGGCCGTGGCGGCGAGATCTTTATCCTGGATATGGGCGAGCCGGTGCGGATCGTGGATCTGGCGCGCGATTTGATCCGCTTGTATGGATTCTCGGAGGAGCAGATCCGGATCGTGTTCACGGGCTTGCGGCCAGGCGAGAAGCTGTATGGAGAGTTGCTCGCCGACGATGAAACGACCACCCGCACGCCGCATCCAAAACTCCGGATCACGCAGGCGCGCGAAGTGCCGGATCACTTCCTCGATGAACTGCTGCCGTGGCTAATGCAGCATCGGGTGCTCGTTGGCGAAGAAGTGCGGCCTGACCTGCGTCGCTGGGTGCCGGAGTATCAGACGACCATGCCGCCGAAGTTGCAGAGCGTGCAGTCGGTTCAGACCGGTTGACTCTGTCTGGGCGATCTGATCAATCTGATAAATGCATCACCCAACTTCGTTCGCCGATTCATGATGGCGCCGTCGGGCGTGCACCTACGGAATCCGTGACTGCAGGTACCGCGCGATAACCGCGGTCCAGATATGCCGCAATGTTGACGCACAGAATGATCACGAACCCGACATTCAGCATGCTCAGGTTGCGCAACTCCTCATGGTAGCCAAACGCCAATAGCAGCGGTACGTTGATCAGGACGGCGATCAGCAAATGCTGTCGCAGCGCCGGCGAGAGTTTGCTCCATGCGGTGCGCACCAGCACTGCCACAATGAATACGTTGATCAGGTTAAAGCCCTTGGTCATCAATAAGCCGTAGTTGTATTCGAAGCGCAGGTAACTCGACGGAAGAACCATGTAATGGAGATTGTCCATCAGGTGAATTTGAACTACGCCGCCGCCGTTGTGTGCGTATTTCAGTTTAATCGCCGCGTTGACGGCTGCAGCAATGGCGACTAATACAAACTGGACCTTTAGCGTGGTTTTAGTCGAAAGCCTGGCGCGCAAAAACGGGTACAAGGTCAGGACGAAAACGAGAAAAGTCTCCTTGTTCAGGGTTGCCGGTAAAGTTATCAAGACCAGCCACCACACCTTCCCTCTTAGCGAAAACCAGACCGCGAGCGCCATGAAAAGGAGCTCCGGCAGATCGTAAAAATAAGCGCCATTCGTCAGGATAAGCGGCAGGATCAGCGCGAAAGCCATGGGCGCCAATGTGGCCGCGATCCGATTGGACTGCATATCAATGCAAACTGCGCGCAGGGCGAACATCGCCAGCAGCAGAGCGGTGAACGACAATCCGTAAATCAGGTAATAGCGCAGCGCGTATTGGGGATTGCGTGCATCGGTGGCATTTGGGTAAAACCACGCAATCGGATGGTGGAAGCGGTTATCGTCGAACAAGAGTGTATTGACGCGATTCTTGATTCCGTCCGGCAGCGCACGCTCAATCCCGTTGGCAATCACGGGTAGCAATTGCCGATACACAAACGGGCGCTCGGTGGTTCCGTCAAGCATTCCTGGAAGCGCATATTCAGGCAGCTCGTCACGAAACTGCCACTTGGTGAAGTAGCCGCAATACGAGGCTGAAGCCACTACGAAATAGACGAAAACAAGCACTATCCAGCGGACGCCTGGACGGGAAAGTGGTTCGTTGAGCAAGGCTTCCTCTAACAGGTTGGGATTGCTGGCAAAGCGCCGGGATCTTGCGCGACTGTTTTTAGCCGCGCGCTCCAAAGGGCTCCACACCGGAATAATCGGGCAGAAGAAAGAACGTCCAACGCATATTGTCCGATTTTTAGGACCATGAAGGTGGTCTACCGCACCGTTAGAAAAAATACGCCGCGTAAGATTTGATGGTCATTCAGGCAAAGCAGATTTTCATAGCCGGAGCGATAGCCCGAGCACTTACTGCGTCGGCATACAAAAACCACCGACGATGGTTAAGAGGTGAAGCATGGCGAATGCAGGCGTTCCACTTTGTGTTGATCTCGATGGCACGCTGACTTGCACCGATCTCCTGGTCGAGTCTTTTCTTGTGCTGTTTAAAAAGAATCCACTGTATGTGTTTTACTGCATCGTGTGGCTTCTGCGAGGCAAGGCTAACCTGAAAGCACAGATTGCTTCACGCGTGGCAATCGACGTCTCGTTGCTACCCTACGATGCGCGTCTGGTCGAGTTCTTGCGCGAGGAGCAGTCGAGCGGGCGCGACCTGTACCTTTGCACTGCATCGAATCAACAATTCGCGGAACAGGTCGCCAAGCACTTCGGTTTCTTCAAAGGTGTCATGGCGAGTAACGAGCGGCGTAATCTGTCCGGCGCCAACAAAGCCGGCGCGCTGTCGGCGGAGTTCGGGGTGCAAGGCTTCGATTACTGCGGCAACGCGCTGTGCGACGTGGCGGTTTGGAAACAGGCACGCCGGGCGATCGTAGTCGGAAGCCGGCATATTGCTGCCGCGGCGCAGAAGGTCAACACTACAATTCTTTTCTTTGAGCAGAAGCGCTCGTTTGCGCGTCTCCTCCTCAAGGAGATGCGGGTTCATCAGTGGGTCAAGAACCTGCTCATCTTCGTGCCGTTGCTGGCGTCGCATCGTTTCACGGACATCAATTCGCTGAAGGCCGAGGGCATCGCCTTCATGGCCTTTTGCTTCTGCGCGTCGTCCGTGTATTTGCTAAACGATATGCTCGATCTCGATGCCGACCGGCGTCACGCCCGCAAGCGCAACCGGCCGTTCGCGTCGGGTCAGTTGTCACTGAAGTTCGGCATTTTCCTTACCCTTGGGCTTCTGGTCGCAGGAGCCAGCCTTGCGGTGTTTCTGCCGCTGGAATTCGGGCTGGTGCTGGGCGCCTATTTCATCACGACGCTCGCCTACTCGTTCAGCCTCAAGCGCATGATGCTGGTCGACGTCTTTACGCTCGCAGCGCTTTACACCGCGCGCATTGTCGCGGGTGGAGCGGCCGATGGGATTCCACTTTCGTACTGGCTGATCATGTTCTCGGTGCTGATCTTCCTGAGCCTTGCAATGGTCAAGCGGTACACGGAACTGAATGCGTTACTGGCACGAGACGGTGAAGGCGCGGCAGCAGGGCGCGGCTATATCACCCAGGACTTGGGAATCTTGCGTTCTTTTGGTACCGCTTCGGGATATAACGCGGTGCTCGTGCTTGCGCTCTACATGAACTCCTCCGAAGTCAGCACGCTCTATCGTCATCAACAAGCCCTCTGGTTCCTGTTCGGCCTGTTGCTGTACTGGATCAGCCGTGTCTGGATGCTTGCGTTCCGTGGCCAAATGCACGACGATCCGATCGTGTTCGCCATCAAGGACCGGCTCAGTCTGCTTGTCATTGGCCTTTGCGTCGCGACCGTCATCGCCGCTATTTGATCGGATCCCTATTGCTTCCCATGCCCTTTTTCTTTCTCTTGCTAAGTGGTACCTGTAGCGCGCTGGCCAGTATCTTGTTGCGTGTGGCCGGGCAAGTAACCGCCGTTCAGAGTGACGTGCTGATATTGGGTCTTGCCGGTCGACCGCTGATTTTGCGGCTAGCCGCAATTGGCGCATATGGCGCAGGTTTCGCGTTTTATGCGCTGGCGCTCAAACGCGTCGAACTCAGCGTCGCGTATCCGTTGATGGTCGCAGTAACGATTCTGGAGATCTTGCTGTTCGGCTTCGTTTCCGGCGAGGCGATATCGCTGCGTACCGTAGCGGGAGCGACGCTTCTGCTCGCCAGTGTCCTCCTCTTGTATCTTCCCGCGGCTTCGCCCGTTCGTCCCTGACGTTATCCGGATCAGAGCGCGTTGCCCTCAATACCGGACATAGGCGGTGCGTCGCCTGAACCCTGCTCAGACTCGGGCAATAAATTTTCCAGGCGAGTCGCGGCCACCCTCGGCCAATTTTCTTGTGCTGTTTCGCCGGCATGGAGGGCGTCGGACGCTTTCGCCCGCCGAGTGGACGTCAGCGCATGCGCGAGCCAGATGCACGGAGCTTCAACTGCGCTGAAGCTCAGCCACGACAGACCAACCGCCAACACTGCTGCGGGAATCATATAGAGAGCGAGCGGGGCGCCTTTCCAGCCTTCGCGGCCGCACAACCAGACGATCACGTAGATCGGTATGCCGTGTAGCAGGTACATCGAATAGCTGATTTTGCCGAGCCACGCAAAAAACCGCAGATGGATTTTGCAGGCGGTCGCCAGTACGCTGAAGATCGCCAATGCGGCCAGGTAGCTGAACGACTCGATCATGTGCGAAACATCATGCTGTTTGAACGTGACCGCGCCGATCAACAGTGAAACGAAGACTACGACCGCAGTGACGCCCAGGAACGCTCGCTTGTAGGAGCAGTCTGCGCGCAGCGCCCGCACGCGAGGCAATCCGAGCACCACGCGTTCCTCAGGGTGGTCGTATGCTTTGCGGAAGCAGGCGCCCCAGAACATGATTGACAGATGGTAGAGCATGCCTTTGTACTGACCCAAGGCATGTGCAGGAATGACATGAAGGGCGGACGTAACGACGAACGCCGCACTCAATGCGGCGCAAACGATGCACAGGACGCGCATCCGCTGGATTCCGCCTAGCCAGAATAATCCGAGGCACAGGACATAAAATGCCAGCTCGGTTTCCAGCGTCCAGTAGTGGGGCATCATTGGGGTTTGGCCGAGCGCGTCCGGAAGCATGGTCGCGTTCGCTAGCCACCCTGCAATGTCCATATGCATACCGAGAAGCATCCAGTATGCAAAGAAGCCAATCGGTATGGATAACCAGTACGTCGGATAGAGGCGGAGGAACCGGCGAATGAGGAATTGGCGCGTGCCCGGGCCGACGGGGCCGTTCAAGCTGTTTGGTATGAGAAATCCGCTCAGCGCGAAAAATATCACGACGCCGATACGTCCGAAGTTGCCATAGTACTGTGCCGCATTTAACCATTGCTCGGAACCGGCAATCGGAGCGAAGTTAACAGCTAAATGGGTCCACATTACAAGCAGGACTGCCACGGCGCGAATCGCATCGATGTGAGACATCCGATGCGGCATTACTCCGGCTGTCGTCTTCAACGAAGTTCTCCTTATTAAAGAACGTTCATCCCGATCGGACCAATTCTCACGGCTTAGTACCCTGGTCGCGGTTGAAAACGTGCTACGGGCAGGTGGTCTGCCGAAATGCGTACGCTACCCGCACGACCGGCATGCGGGCGCATCGTAGCTCCGCGGATCCTGGAATTCAGTACCGTACCGAATAGAGGTTCAAGCACGGGCGAACCAGAGCAGCGCCATCCAGCGCTGCACTATTGCAACACCGGATTGCGGGCCCTGACGAGCTTGCGTACACATGTCAGCTTTGCGCGTATGGATAGCAGACCTTACTGATGACGATAAGCGAAACGTGTTCCGTCCAGCAGCGGCGGGCATTCGCAAGCTACCGGCAGGCTACCGGTAGCGCGAGCCCGCGCTTAACTCTAGCCGCCGCTTATTCAGCTCCACGCTGGCGCCGCGCGAGCTTGGCAAGACGACGCGCTGCGAGACGCCACTCATATGGACTCGTGGGATCGAACTCTCGCAATTTCCGATACAGGTAGGGCAGGAAGCCGCCGCGGGAGCGAGACTCGCTTACGCGCTTGCCGCGCGACAGCATGCGGTTGGTGTGCCATGGGAACGAGCGCACGGTGGTCGCCGCGCGTCGTGGCAGGCCAAACACCATTGCGTACGCGTAACGTGGCGCGTCAGATTCGTTAGGGCCCGCGTGATGCAAAGTGCGCCCCGCATGAATCGTGCAGCCGCCGACCGCGAGCGGACAGACTACCGCGCTGGCGGGATCGAAGCCTTCGATACATTCAAGGCCGTGCGTGGTCGGGTCGCCGCCAATCGGCTGGTGCGGCAGCACGGGGCCGAGATGCGAGCCCTGAATAAACTGAAGGCAGCCGTTCACCAGCGACACATCCTGCAGCGGAAACCAGAGGTTGATCTCGCGGTATTCAATGCTCGGATCGGTGAACGCTTCGTCTTGATGCCACGGCGTCACCGCGTCGGTATGGGCCGGTTTGAAGAAGAAGCTGTCGCTGACGAAGCGCGCCTTGTCGCCGAGCAATTGCTGCGCGATCCGGTGCGCTGCGCGGCGTATTTCCGTCTCAGCGAGGCCGCGTTCAAACATCGATGGATGGTGCAACTGCGCGAGCTTCGGCTCGTCGAACTCGGTATGCTCGGGATAAAAGTCGAAAAGCAACCCTTCCCGGAAGCCTGATTTGTCCGACAGCAAGCGTTGCCCCACCCGGCGCACCGCGGCAAGCTCCTTAAGGTCGGCTACCTGCTCCAGCTTCATAAAGCCGTCTTTCCAGAAGCGTTCTTTTTGGCTCGGTGACAAGGCAGCGGCGGTGGTCGTATCGTGCTTCAAAATATGCCCCTGGTTCTAGTTAGATTTGTTATCACTAGACCATGATAAAAAGCACCACTCCGTGCGATTCATCGCATAAGGCTTCATTTTCGATGTGACAATCCCCGCCATTCCGAGCGCCCCGTCATCCGGCTGCGACCTGACAGCTAATTGCCACGCGTCGCCTTAGGGAAATCCCCAAATAGATCGTTATATTTATGCATTCCGTGAATAAGGTGGATGTGCGAGATACGTCAGGGGCTTGCAACCTGTGCTCAGCCTCCAGACTTTAATTCGGCATCCATATGGATAGCGTACGAAATTTCGTACGAATCGATTTAACGTTGGGTGCCGCACATCTCCTATTACAAATGCTGGCTAGACTTCTTACTGTGTGTAAGAATCTGGGCGATTGCCATTGACATCGCGCATTTTCGCAAGGGGCATCGGAAGCAATCCGGACGTCGCGCCAAAACGAGCAAACAGGCTGTTTGACAGACTGCGAGGAAGAGAAAACCATGCAAAAAGCGTTGTTGTCGATCGTAATTCCCGCATACAACGTCGAGCATTTCATCGGCGCATCAATCACATCCGTATTGCATCAATCGCGAGCAGACGAAATCGAGCTCATTGTGGTGGACGACGGCTCAACGGATCACACGCTCGAACGAATCCGGGCAGTGCAAGAAACCGAGGCCGGCCGTCATATCAAGGTGATCCATCAGGAAAACCTCGGCGTGAGCGCGGCGCGCAATGCAGGCATCGCGTGCGCAACATGTCCGTATATCGGCTTTCTCGACGCGGACGATGTCTGGGACGTGCGTTTCTCTGAAAAAATCCTGCCGCTGCTTACCGCCGACTCCGCCGATATCATCGAATTCAATCTTGGGATCGTCAATACGGACGGCATGCAGATCGACCGCATGCAACTCGTGGACCCAGCAACGCTCGGCAAGCGCCCGTGCGATGCTCCTGCACTCATGGAGTTTGCCAAGGTCTTCCAGGCATTTCCCGTCGCGCGCGTTTACCGGCGCGAACTATGGGACGGTGTCGACTTTCCAGTCGGCCGGGTATACGAGGACGTCGCTACGATTCCGTTCATCTATACGCGCGCCCGCACGCTGTATCGTCTCGCCGACGAGCTCTATTATTACCGGCGCCGCGCCGGCAGCATCACGCAGCGCGCCACGCTGCATTCGCTGACGGGCATTGCGCTCTGTGCAGATGAAGCGCTTGCACGCTGCGAAGCCGGCGCCATCGGGACACTAGACACCTACTGGCTGGCGATCTTCCAGAAGTCGTTTCGCTATACGTGCATCGAGGCGTCACGCGTACCAGGGAACGCGTTGCGCGAATCGATGAAGATGATCGACGATATAGCCGAGCGCTACCGCCGCTTCGCGGCCACGCGGGGCGCCGGGACGCTTCCGGCGCTGCATTATCGGTCCCGGATCTTTATCGATCGGCGGGTCTTTCAGGCCAAGCAACTCGTCAAGCACACATTCGGCCTTCAGCTCAGGCCATCGCGCCAGGCGCCGCGGATCATCCAGCCCGAGCCGCAGGCGGGTCTATCGCCGCGTGCGACAGCCAGCAGCCGCTGAGCGGCTTTGTCCTTCGGAAACTGATCATGCAGATTTACCCGATCCACACGAGTTTCACTGCCGGTGAATCCTTTGAACTTGCGGTGCAACCGAAGCGCCGCTTCGGGGTGGCGGTTTATCAGCAGGCGGGTGGCGAACTGCTGTTGTTCTGCAGCGGCGTGGTGGTTGAGGGTCAGCAGAATGTGAAAGCGACGCTGGTGGACGGCCATTACGTGTTCGAATCGGCAGACGGCAACGACGCTGCGCCGTTCGACCATGACTGGAACTGGCCGACCATCCGCATCCGGCCGGATGTGCCCGCTCACCAAGCGCTTTCAAGCGGCGCCTACGTGGCCGTCGCCTATGAAGTCACGGCGGCGGGCAAGCCGCGTGACGAAACCGGGCGCCGTTGCCTTGCCCGCAAGCCGGTGTCCGGCGCGCCGCCCGCGAGCGACAGCATGGCGCTTGTCGTTGCGCGCCCGCGAACTCCCTCTGCGCCAATCGCGTACATCGTGCCGGTCGCAACCTATCACGCGTACAACTCCATTGGCGGCGGCTGCTACTACAACGACCCGATCCATCGCCGTCCGGCCGCCATGCAAGTAAGCTTGCGCCGTCCGGGCGGGGGCTTCGGCGCGCAGCTCGGCGAGCCTGTCGATCCCTACGATCCCGCCTCGCCGCGCCAGCAGTTCTTGCATTGGGACGCCAAGTTCATTCGCTGGCTGCGGGCGGAAGGCATCGCATGCGATTTCTATACCGATCTCGATCTGCATGAGAGAAGCGCGCTCGATCTCACGAAATATCGCTGCATGCTGAGCGTCGGCCACCACGAGTACTGGAGCCACGAAATGCGCGAGCACGTGGCGCACTTCGTCGAACAGGGCGGCAATCTCGCCGTGTTCAGCGGCAACACCTGCTACCGGCCCGTGAGCTTCACCTGCGACGCCGAAGGCAACCCTATCAGCATGCGCAAGCTCGCCGGCGACTGGGACTTGCTGACGGAAAAGCCGAACGACGACCCACGGGCATGCGGAAACGAACGCCACCTGATCGGCCTGAGCTACACCTACGGAGGCGGTCACTACGGCAGGTGGAAACGCTGGCGCGGCGGCTGGATAAACCGCAAGCGCGACGCAATCGGCTTTACGGTCACGCAACCTGAACATTGGGTATTCGCGGGCACCGGACTGAAAAAAGGCGAGACCTTTGGCGCCGACGAACGCCTGGTCGGTTACGAAGTCGACGGCCTGCCGACAGACGCGCCGCACAATGGCTTCGAGACACTCGCCACCACCCGGCAACTCACCGGTTGGGAGATGGGCGGAACCGGCTCTTTCGGCATGTTCCGCCCAAAGAACCCGGCGGGCACGCCGAGCGAAGGCCAGGTATTCAACAGCGCAACGACGGACTGGGCGAGGGTGTTGCTCGACACCCAGGCCAAAAGCAATCTTGTCGTGCAGCGGATTACGCGCAATGTGGTGCGCCGGTTCATCGGCCTCTCGTTCGATGGTGCGTCGCATCAGGACAACACAAGCGCCCCGCGCGAGGCGACCGAAACCCCTGCGGTCGACGATACTGCCGCAATCTGATACCCGCGCGCAACAGTATTGTCACGTTGCTGACAGCCCCCTGAAATCTCCCTTTACCGCCGTCGCGCCTGACCGGCCGGGACCAATTTGCCTCTCGTTCGCCGCTGGCGTGGCGGAATAGTGGGTGCAAATTAGGCGTAATTATCCTAGCGTGCGTCGCCGTACATTCGTCGATTTCTCACACCTATACGATTCACCATGAGTCGAAGGTCGTCGTGGGCGCGCTCGATAGCGCGAATTGGCCCACGCATACCGAACGCAACGGATTCAGCACAGTGCTGTTGATCGGCGCCAGTGAACTCGAATCGCTTTTAGTTCGGCCCGCGCAATACCGGGCGTGTAAGGAATCATTAAAGTCCGTCATTTTCGAAAGCATCTAAGACGGTTAAGCATCCTCGGGCGTTCGTGCGATGGTGAAAAAATGAATGGATCTCTTGTGATAAACAGACTTTGGGTTTTCACCTTCTTTATCGCGGTTGCCAGCGACGTCACGGCAGGAGCGTTCCGTTTCTACGCGTCGACCGTCGGAGCGAATCCGCTGTTCTACGCGCCTAAGGCCCTGATGCTGGTTTGCATTGTGGTGCTCCTCGTGCACCGGCCGCCCAGGATCAGCCACGTCCTGACCGGCTTATACATCGCTGTACAGGCGTGCGTGTCGCTTGCCAACGGAGTCCAGCTGGCGGCTGTATTTTTCTGGATGTGGCTGGTGTCTCCCATGCTGTTCGCAGTGCTGGCGCCCCCGGGAGCCCTTGACATGCTGAATGGGCGCACCGCGCGGATCGCATTTTTGATTCTCGCGATAGTGTGCATGGTGGGCGTATTCGTGAACTATTTCATGCCCATGCCGTGGGTGGGGACGAGTGTGGACGTGGGAGGGGTTGCTGTAGGCAACCCGCAACAGTCTTACACCGGCTTTGTCAAGCGACTGGCGGGGCTCGGGCGCAGCAGTGCTTCAACAGGACTGCTGATTGGACTGATGATGACGTGGCTCCTGCCCAGGTTCCGCTCGAGAGTCCTCTTGCTACTGCTGCTTGTTGCGTCGGCAGTCGCCATTTGGGCAACGACAAACAAGACGACGCTCGTCGCACTGGTACTCGTGGTCGGGCTGTATTTCCTTGCACGGGCGCCGACACTGAGAAAAGCCTGCATCTGGGCAACGGCACTGATGGTCGTCCTCCCATTTGGATCCTATGTTGCGACCGCCGCGGTGAACGATGTCGTTATCGGATCCGGCTCGCTCTCTTCGTTCCAGGACCGGATCGTTGACACCTGGCCGCTCATCCTGCAAAGCATGCTTCAGCAAAAGCTCATGTGGCTGGGGATCGGTCCTGGCGGATTCGGATCTGCTGCCGGTTATTACAAAAGCTTTCCCGGTCTCACTTTCGCCTACGCGGACAACCTGGCTCTCTATACAGTCGCCAATTTCGGGGTGCTCGGAGGGACTCTTATCGCGTTCTTGCTGACGAGGTACGTGCTTTTGCGTGACTCGGAAGACAAGGCCCTTTGGATAATGCTGTTCTTCCTATTGATCAGCGGCGTCACGACTGATGTTGTCGAATCGCTTGGCTGTCTTTTATTTCTGGGCGTCACGCTCCGTTCCTTGTGGGGCACGCAAGCACCACAGCGTATGCCTGCCCGCTCGTTTACCCCTGTTCGGCATTCGGCAATCAGGCGCAACCGCGCCACGTCTCCCGTAGATCGGGCAGCACGCGGCGCGTGGAGTCCGAGCGCCGCAAATACTAAGACGGAAGCCTCGAAATGAAGAGCCGAAAAGACGTTGTATTTCGTCGAGCGATCATGACCCTCATGAGCTACTTCGCTCTTCAGGCTATTCCGGCATTGGCGACGCCGACGATCGCCCCCGACGGCGCGCGAAACTCTTCCGAAAGAACGTATACAGCATTGCCCTTGTTTCCGGAGTCTCGCGCCGACACCGGTGTGGCGGTCCATGATCTTGGTGATACCAAGTTGCTGGATGCGGTCAAGGATGTCGGATTCTCATTCGTGCGCTCGGACCTTTTCTGGGGGGCGGTACAGACCGCCAACGGCTGGAATTTCTCGTCGTATGACACGGCGGTTTCCAATCTGGCGCAGAGGGGATTAGGTGCGCTCTTTATCCTCGGCTATGACAATGATTTGTATAGTCCGAGGCAAGCACCGACGACTCCCGGCCAGCTTGCAGCGTTTTATGCCTATGTCTATCAATCGGCGCTTCGCTACAAAAATGCGGAAGTTCGCTTCGAGGTGTGGAACGAGCAGGATTCCAAGCAATTCTGGATGGCCGATCCGTCCCCCAAGGCCTATCGGACCATGCTGAAGACCGCCGTGAACGCGGCCAAGGCCGCCAATCCGAAAGCGATCATTGCCACGGGCGGCGTGACGGAGGCCAACCGAAGTTTTATTCGTGCCGTTGGCGACATCAGCGCGACCCAGGTGGGACCGGACGCGGTGGGCGTGCATCCTTACCGGCAGCAATACCCTGAGACGGTCTTTGCAGATTACCGCGCGTTGAATGAGGATTTGTCGACTTATCACAAGGTTCCGGAGCTTTGGGCGACTGAATTGGGGTACCCCACCTACGGCTACGCCTATGTATCGGATCTTGATGACGGGCACTCGCCGAAAGCGCGCGCACGCCAGGCCAAATACCTGGTACGTCTGTTACTGGCCAACTGGATCTCGCAGATCGGGCTCACGGCGTATTACGACATGCGCAACGACGGTCCCAATCCCCACGATCGCGAACACAACTTTGGCTTGCTGGACGTGGACAACACCAAGTTGCCGGCCTACAAGGCAACAAAGTATTTATTTTCGTTCACGCAAAACGTGAGCGACGCCAGGTATTTCATCAACGATTACGACAAATACATCATTCTGAAGATGAACACGGCGACCGCAACCAAGTACGTCATCTGGTGCTATGGCGACGGAAACACGATCGACCTGGATACGTCTCGTCTGCCTGTAAATGCGAGCGTGACCGATATGTACGGCACCCACCGGGCGACCACCGGTATCCAGGCAGTCCCGGAGACGTTGGGACCGGTATTTATTAGTGTTCCTTCATAAAGCATACGATTGTAGTTCGAGCTGTAAGCATTGCAGGCGCGCAGGGTTGTCGCGATAGCCGGAAGCCTTGGTTACCTACGGGCTCGGCCTTTATCTTTTATTGCAGGGGTTTGACATGAGTTCATACATCGGGCATTCGTCGTTTAGTACGGCGCCGAAGAAGAGCGACGGGCTGGTTGACTTGTGGCGCAGCGTGGTTCGTCACAGGCGGTTATTTATGACGATCACGTGCACGTTTTGTGTCCTGGGCACGCTGTACATTTTGCTGGCGACGCCGCGATACCGCGCCGAGGCCATGCTGCGTGTCGAAACAAAACCCGGGTCGTCGATCAGCGCCCTCTCGGATGTGTCGGGCACGATGAGCGCGACAGTGTCGGCAAGCGACGAAAGCGCTGTTCTGACATCGCGCAGCATTGTGAGTGACGCGATCGTTCAAACCGGTGCTGAAACGAGCGTGCAGACGGACAGTCATTTTCCGTTTATTGGCCACTTCATGGCCTCGCGCCATGTCAACGCCACGCAACTGGTGCCGCCGTTTCTTGGATTGAGCGGCTACGCATGGGGAGGCGAACTGCTCAAGCCCGGCGTGTTCAAGGTGCCGGTGGAGGCCTTGGGAGACAAGTTCCGCGTGGTGACGGGCGAGGCGGGGCAATGGACCCTGTTTGACAAGAAGGGTACGGAGATTGCAAAGGGCCACGTCGGGCAGCTGGTGCCATTTACTGTGACAACGCCCGAGGGCGATGCACCCGGCGAGTTGCGCATCGATACGTTGCGGGCGCGCCCCGGCGTGGAGTTCACGCTGCGTAGCCAGTCCGAGCAGGCGGTCTACGAGAACGTGAGCAAGGCGCTGAAAGCGACGGTTGCGAGCCAGGGTTCGACGATCCGTGACCCGTCGATCATGAGCCTGAGCTATCAGTCCGATTCGCCCCTGAGCGCACAAATGATGGTCAACACCATCGTGAGGACGTATTTGAAGCGTGACGAGGAGTACCGTGCCGAGCAGGCGCAACTGAGCCTGAACTTCCTGCGCGGGCGTCTGCCGGGACTGAAGTCGGATCTGGAGAGCGCGGAGAACCGCCTCAATGATTACCGCACGAAGACGAGCATGGTCGACATGGGTCAGCAAGGTACGGCGCTGATCACGCGCTTGAGCACCCTCGCCGATACCCAGACTCGCTTGCAACTCCAGCTGGACGAGCAGAAGCAAAAGTTCCGCCCCGATAGCCCGACGTATCAGGCGGCGGCATCGCAGCTTGACCAGGTGAATCGGCAGATACAGCAGCTGAGCGACACGGCGACAAAGTTGCCGAGCATTCAGCGCGAATATGTCAGGCTTGCGCGCGATGTGGCCGTGAGCACGCAGTTATATACCAGCGTGCTGACCAATGCACAGCAACTGGAAGTGGCGGCCGCGAGCACGGCGCCCGGAGTCAGCGTGGTTGACTGGGCGATTACGCCGGAGAAGCAGTCGTGGCCGCGCAATGCGATTGTGCTGCTGGGCTCGATTCTTGGCGGGTTGTTCGTGAGCACGGTGACGGTGCATCTTATCTCGCTCAATCGTAAGGAACTTCGGACACCGGAAGAAATTGACTACATTTCGCATGTGCCGCGCCTGGCCGTGGTCGCGCAATCGTCGGCGCAACTGCAGCACAGCAGCGACGCGCGCCGCCGCCTGGGTACGCCAGCGAAGCTGCTGGCGGCGAATAGCCCGACGGACCCGGGCATCGAAGCATTGCGCTCGTTGCGCAGCAGTATGAGGGCGTTGCTGGAAACGGGCGACCTGAGCGCGGGCAAGGTGATTCTGTTCACCGGTCCGACCCAGGGAGTGGGCAAGAGTTTTGTGTCATCCAATTTTGCGTACCTGCTGGCGGAAACGAACGCATCGGTGGTGCTTATCGATGCGGACATGCGCCAGGGCCGGCTGAGGCATTTGCTGAAGGAGCGCAGCGGGGCAGGGCTGGCAGAAGTGCTGGAGGGCACGGCGCGGGTGGAAGAAGCGATCGTGAAGCTTGATGAGGGCAACCTCTCGGTGTTGAATGCGGGGCTGGCTGTGCCCTCGAACCCGTCGGAGCTTCTGGGACGGCCTGCGTTCCAGCAGATGCTCTCGACGCTGCGTGAAACGTACGATTACGTGGTGATCGATTCGCCGCCCGTTCTTCCGGTGAGCGATGCGTTGTCGATCGCCGCGCAAGACTGTGACCTGGTGCTGCTGGTATCGCGAGCCGATCACACGGGAGCACGCCAGTTGGAAGAAACGATTCGACGGCTGGAGAACGTCGGGGCACGGGTGGGCGGGCATATTTTCAACGGCTTCTTGCCGGGGCGGTACGGAGAGCGCGACGAGTACGGCCTGTATCTTGCCGCCAGCAAGCATTAGTCGAAATAGAGGGAGGAGGGCGGATGTGTATGCTCGGGGGTATCGGGAAGGCTTGAGGAAAATCCGTCCCGACCTGAATTTTGAGTGGGTTCAAGTGAGTGGGTTCGAATACCAGGGCACCTGATTCCGGATTGATAGCAAGCGTCGTGGAGAAGCACGGTCAAAAGGAAGTGGGTTCGTTAAAGACGAGCCCATTTTCATGGGTACGCCGGTAGACTGCGTCGAGTGTCTCTTATCTGCTGAAATAGCGTGGGAAACATCAGACGATCGCTTTGAACCGTGTCGAAGCGCACCTTCGAAACGAGGATCTCGTCGTATGCTTAACATGCTTTCGGCGCTTAACCCGGGACATTGGCGATGGCGATCGATCTGAGCGAGAAATCCCATATGACCGGTCTGCATGGGTCGCCGCGCTCAGCGGCTGCCTGCGTCTCATTCGTTCCGAATCCGATGCCCACGAGACCTGATGGGCGACGTCTCGACTAGCAACGCACGCAACCGCATCGAACTGGAAATATTGGAGATTCAAGCATGCAACGATGCCGGATATTGGTGATCAACGACTTTGCCGAGAAAGGCGGGGCCGAGGAAGTGTACCGGCAGTCGGTGGAGCTTTTGCGCGCAGTGGAAGGCGTTGAGGTCGAATGCTTCGACCAGACGACATTCTGCGAGCCCGTGGCGGGCCGCGTGAGCTTGTGGAACTTCGCGGCCGCGCGCGCGCTCGCAAAGGTGATGGCGGATTTCAAGCCGCATCGCGTACTGGTCCACAACTATCACAGCGTGCTATCGGCATCGGTGCTTGGCGTCATCGCACGATATAAGCGCGAACTCCGCTACACCGCGTACATGACCTGCCACGACTTCCACCTCGTCTATTACAACCCCAATCTGCTCAGCTACACGAAGCTGGGTGTTGGAACCTTGCCGCTCGATGCCTTACGGACGTCGCGCGCGCTCTGGTTGAGATCCAGCCCCAAAGGCCTCGCGCACGATGTGCTCAAGAAGCTGCACTGGCACGCAATGCGCGTGTTGGCAAAGCCGGAGCGCATCTTCGACGTCTTCCTTTGCCCTAGCCTCTTTATGCAGCAGGCACTGGTGAAGAGCGGCCTGATCAATAACGCTGACCTCGTGTTCAACCCTGCATCAGTCAACGTGCGGCCTTTGCGCCCGAAGATGTGCACGAGCGGGAGCATCAACCTGGCGTTTATCGGGCGCGTGGCGGCGGAGAAAGGGCTGGCGCAGTTTATCGAGCTCGCACAATCGATCGACTTCGCCCGGATCAATCGCCTCGCGATTTACGGCGACGGACCGGAGCGGGTACTGATCGAGAAGCGCTTTGCGCCGCTGATCGAAAGCGGGAAGGTCGTGTTCTTCGGACGGATGCAGCAGGCGAAACTTTTCGAAGAGCTGCAGCGCACAGCCGACGCGGTCGTACTGCCGTCGGTTTGGCCGGAAAACGCGCCGCTCGCGATTATCGAGGCGGCGTTGCTGGGCCTGCCGGTGCTGGTCAACGATATCGGCAGCCTGTCGACCTTCGGCGACCAGGTTGGCAACAAGATCAAGTTCCGCAGCGACCCGCAGTCGCTTCGCAAGGCGCTGGACGAGCTTGCCGCGCATCTGTCAACACCCTCGCGGGAGTACGACGTGCGTGAATTTTCACCGGCTCGTTACGGAGAGCGGCTCGTGCAGATCATGTGCATTGGCGAGCAAAGGGTGCTGGCGACAAGCTGAGACGTCTTGTTGCGCTGGAACTGCTACGACGAAAAAAGGCTCTGCTGACGCAGAGCCTTTTTTATTTCATGGGCCGTACATAGCTGGACCTCTTACGGACCATGCGGACACGCCGAAGCTCCCTGGTCCTTGATCTGATTGACGGTCATTGGTGAGCGTATGCAGCGCAGCTTGATAAGCATGCCTTAATAACAGCGCGTACTTCGTCGATCGATCTGCCTCGTCCTTCGGAAGTGTGCGTCGATGCGACCCGGGTTCACTCTTTGCGCCGCGCGTGCTTCGGACGATTTTTCCCTTCCTTTTCTGCCGCGCAGCGCAATTTCGAGGCTTCGAAGCCACGAAGTACCGCCGACGCGTGCGCTCACGAGTCCTCGCCGCTCGCCTGACAACTCCGAAAGCTTGTCAATAATTCTTACGCAGAACGTATCAATGAAGGTATTTTTGACGTCTTTATATCGACATATCAATGTAATATGATTATATAGTCACATAAAACCTTTCGTATTAATCAGATTATTTGAATTTGATTCAGAAATGAAAGTTGTGGAAATTTTAGAGGAATTTAGCGATATAGCTAATTCATCGATAGCGCCGCCTGGAGCCTTTACCCGCGGGGCATTGGCCGTTGTTCGAGCATAAAAGTGGTAGGTAATTCCGGGAAAAATACAGTCAGTTACACTGCGTTACGTATTTACTACTGCGTAGAAACGTTTCGTTCGTGTAACATTCTGGAATTGTGCGATGCGGGACACGTCTTTCCGACGCTGAAAGCAGCGCGTAGTTTTTGCCGTTTAAGCTGATTCGCCTAGCAAGCCAAAGGACGAACGCTTTCGTTAGCGTTCGTGGTTTTCCTTTGCCTGTTTCCGCCTCTGTCGCTTCAACGTGGACTTCTTAATGAGAACGCTTTTACATCACGCCGACTCGATCTTGCGGGTTCTCAGTGATAACGCCGTGGCCGCCAATCGCGCAATGGCCTGGGTCAGATCTTACCCACCCTCCATTGCTTCCGGCGTACGCCGAGTCAGCGTCGCGAGGTACGCCGTGGCGGAGGAACTGCCAGCGGCGTTCGCCAGCGGCCTGATCGCCGGTGGAGCGCGGTGCGTCGAATATTCGTTCCGGTTTGCCGTCTTCTGTACTTTCGGGCTCGCGAATTCAGCGTCCCGTGGCGGTCGACCCGGGCATTCAGATCATCACCGGCAGGTCGGTAACGCCGCGTGATCAGTAGTACCTCGCAGTGGTCGCGTTCTATGCTTCGGCGCCCACGGCTCACCCGTAAACCAGTTCGGATCAAAAATCGCCGTCCGTCAGCCCGTTTGCGGCATCCACGGACTGTTCCGCAACCCGATTTTTGCGCGCCGTTCTGAGCGTCTAGCACCATCCAGTGACAGGCAAATGTAATGATTTTGTTACTGCTGCGTTATCTGTTAGGACCCCAAAATAATTGATTCGGGGGGCCGCGTCTCAGCGGCTGCGACCGAGATTTTTAACTGAGAGATCGAAGGGCTCGTGTTGGTCAGGCCGTCAAGTGGTCGATCCAGATGCTCTTTTTTCCAATCATTTTCGTCGGATCATTCGGCGATGGAGAATTCATTATGTTAGTACGACTAAATGTAATCGGCGCGTCCGCACTTTGCCTTTCACTGGCTGCTTGCGGCGGCGGTGGTGGCGGCTCAGCGAGTGATGCCAACGTGGCGGGTTCGGCAACCAACGTCGACGTAGCACAGCATCCCGCGTCGGTCAGCGGAACTGCAATTCCGCCCGCCACCTCGATCAACGATTCGTCGGGTGCGGTCTGGACCCTCACGAATGGTGTGGTCTTCAGGGCAACCCAGACGACTAACTCGCCGGGTCAAGCCACACTGCTGCTTTGGTACGCAGGGAAGATGTATGTGAACAATTCGGCGAATGTTTGGTCGGTCTGGACGAACAACAGTTGGGCAGCATCAAGCGATCCGCGTCCGGCGGCAACCGCAACTGCGACACCTGCTGCAACCGCGATACCTGCCGCAACCGCGACACCTGCTGCAACACCGGCTACAACAACTGCAGCCACAGCAACTCCGGCAACTTCCGCCGCGACGGCGACGACGGCCGTGTCGACAGGCCCGGCAATCCCTTTCTACGGCATCAACGGCCACTATGTGCAAGGCGGCTTGTCCGCGTCGGTCCCGTTTAGCACGCAAGCCGCGTCGCTCGGGGACCTGGGGGTGACCAACTTCCGGCAGGACATGTACTCGACACAGGACATTGACACCATTGCGAACACAGTGATTCCTGGACTGGGCTCTAACGTGCAGGTCCAGCCGGTTATCATCGCCAACCCGTGGAACGACCCGTCTCTGAATGGCGCTACGCCGACTGAAGCGAGTGCGTATGCCTATGCGTACACCATGTCGGCCTATGCAGCGACCAAGTTCGCGGGCATCCCGGTGGTGGAGTTCGGCAACGAGTACGACCTGGATAGCCATAACGCAGGGATCGCGAGCGATGGTGAGGATATTTCGGACTACGATAATTCGACTTTCCCCATTTGGCGCGGCTCGCTGCGCGGAGCCGAAGACGGCTGGCGCTCGGTCGATACCGGTCACGTCACCAAGGTTATTGCGAACGCAACCTCGGGCTGGCTGCATTTTGGTTTCCTCGCGGGCCTGATGACCGGCACGCAGCCGGACGGCACCACCGGGCACCCGACGATCTCGCCCGATATCATCCAGTGGCATTGGTATCAGGACGGCGGTGACTTCGAGAACGCCATCGGCCAGTCTGGCACCTACAACGTGCTCGCGAAGCTGAAGTCCACGTACAACTTGCCGATTATTTTCACCGAAATCGGCTCCAGTCCGGACCAGAGCACGTCGGCGCAGCAGACGTACATCACGCAAACCATCGCGGAACTCGCCGCGGCCAAGGCCACATACAACGTGATCGGCGCCACCTGGTATGAGCTGTACGACTACCCCAATGATGACTTTGGCGTGCTGACCAGCGCCACCGCCCAGAAAGCGACTTATGCGACCTTGAAGTCGATGATCGCGGCTAGCCCGGTCGCTGCGACGGCGCACTGAGCGCATCTTTGAGCCGCTAACGCTAGCCGCAGCAGACCGCTGCGGCTACGTTCGTTTCCAAGGCTCTCGGGCGGGCATCGCCAGCGCCGCTCGAGGCCCAGGCGTTTCATCGGGCTGAACTGCCGGTACCCGAGTCCTTTCGGGCACTGCAACGCCTTATACAAGGCAGGTGTTGCGCTAGCAGGTCTGATCTCACCTCATCACAGAACCATCCGTTTCGTTGCGTCTGCTGGGGCCGGTAAATCCCGGTGAAGACACCGTCGACCGACGCGACGCATCGATTCATCAGAGCTTTACTGCGGGCGAATGCAACGAGCCGGACGCCCCGAAGCGGCACCGAACGCCGCGCATCAATTCAACCTTCGTTGAGCAATACCTTCCACGTCTGCTACAGCCTCGGCGCACATGTCGACGCGAGCGGCGAAACAACTGACGTAATGCGCAAAGCAGTTCTTGGTGCGCGGCCATGCCTGGCTTGCATCGCTGTATTTGCAAGCCCGACTCGGGCGATCCATCCTGACACGCGCTGTCGTGTCTCCGCTGGATGTGCGTCGCTCTTACCGAAATCCTCCGCACCGCAAGCGTAGTGGCCCGCCGCTACCGCCTTGACTCGTACCTTGCCGCCATCGTCGCGGCGCCATACATCGATTTGACTAAAGACTAAAGCGCAAACGCTCGCGGCTGCCTGATCGCAGCCGTGAGCGTTTGGCGCGCCACCGATTTGTGACCCCTTGAGCCTGCGGTTCGAATTGCGTTGACCTATGTGCCCGTCCGCACGGTGGCGGCGGCCCTCGCCAACTATCGTTGCATCTGTACGCGTGTAACGCCGGGATACGTGCGAGTCCAGCAGCACCATCGCGAGCACAACGACTGAAATGTCGTGCTCTGCGCGGTCCATGGCTTTGGAGTCTCGACGAAAAACGGCGATGCCCGCCATTCAAGTTGTCGATAGCTTTATTTCGGAGAGGGTCGCATGAAAGCACGGCTAGTCGCTCATGAGCGCGCCCGGAAATCCATCAGCACAGTCCAGGTAATCGGAATGAATTCATGCGCCGCGTTGAGCGCTCGGGCAGAGGTTTTGCCGGTGGTCACCAAAGGCGCAACACAGACCAATCCCAGCTCACTGAACGGGCGTTCAGCACGGAAATCCATGATGCAAAACGCGTTGGCGGGGCGTGGCTTGACTGCGGCCTCTATCAAACAATCAGCAAGTGCCATCGCGGCGGAGGTCTCGTGAAATTCGCAATCAATGGCAAGTTTACCGCGCAACGTATCACCGGCGTCCAACGCACCGCCTACGAACTGACGCGAGCCCTGCAAGCGCGTGAGCTTCCTGCCGACGAACTCGAAGTGGTGGTTCCACCAGATGCAGCCGGCGCCAGTCTGTCGCTTAAACGCAAGCGGATGTGCTCATGGTTCAAAGGCAACCTCTGGGAGCAAATTGCGTTGCCCTTGGCAACCACTCACCAGACGCTCATCAGCCTGTGCAACACCGGCCCGCTATTCAAGAGCAACCAGATCGTGATGCTCCACGACATGGCTGTATACGACGTGCCCTATGCATTCTCGAAAAAATTCAGGCTCTGGTACAAGCTGAAGTTTTCGATCCTGCATCGGCAGGCGAAGGTCATCCTCACGGTGTCGGCCTTCTCGAAGGAGCGCATCTGTCATCACCTCGGCATTGACGAGGCGCGCGTGGCGGTGATCCCCAACGGCGCCGACCATCTCGACCGCGTAGTCAGCGATCCCGCCGTTTTGTCGCGGCTGGACCTGACGAAAGGCTCGTATTGCGTGATCGTGGGCAGTCTCGATTCCCGCAAGAACTTGCAGCGAGTACTCGATGCGTTGCCGCAGCTCGGTCATCTGCGCGACATAAAGTTTGTTGTCGTGGGTGCTGCCAACCCGCGTGTCTTTGGTTCAGGGCACGCCATGGAGCAGCAGCAATCGGATCAGGTTGTATATGCGGGTTTCGTCAGCGATGGCGAGCTGAAGGCGCTCTACGGCGATGCGGCATGCCTGGTGTTTCCCTCGCTCTATGAAGGGTTCGGGTTGCCGCCGTTGGAGGCAATGTATTGCGGTTGCCCGGTGATCGTATCGACTGAGGCCTCGCTTCCCGAGGTGTGCGGCGATGCGGCCATGTACTGCGATGCGAAATCGATCGACGACATCGCCGCCAAGATTTCGCTGATGCTGGCCGACAAGGAACTACAGCAGCGGTATCGGGAGTTGGGCTTGCGCCACGCCCAGCAATTCAGATGGGATCGCGCCGCGAGCAAGCTGCTGCAAGTGTTATACGGCGAGGCCTATGCAACAGCGCCTCAGCTTACGGAGCGTCCGACGGTCGGATAAATCCGCGCGGTTCGACGGCGCCGAGACGGCGCCGTCGAACCGACGTCATCATGCTTCAGGTTGTTTTTGAAGTCATGCATCTGTGCTCAAAGATCCGTCCCGTGCTGTCGCCGAAGGCAGCAAGAGCGGCGAATGGATCCCTTCTCCCTGGCATGAAGAAAACGCGATCCTTTGCGACCCGGCATCGGCGCAAGTCTTGAGTCCCTCGACCGTGCGTTGCCAGGTTAATGTAACGGCGGCGCTACCGCGCATGAGGCGGCACCTCTACCGACTGGCACTTGCATCCAGACACGTCTGGATGCAAGTGCCAGTTTTTACGTTAGGGGAAACAAGCGGCGAGTTCGCCGCTGTGACCACTGGCAGTCGTAGTCTCGCGGCCATTCATCGCCAGACAGAGGCCTGGCTCTTCGGTGTTCCCTGGGCGGATCGCAGCACAACCAACGCGGACTTGTAAAACGTCTCCGGCTATTGTGTGCCTTAAGAGGTGTTGCCGCCGCTTTGGGCAAGAGGCCGGCATTTCACCACCGACGATGCCCGCATCAAGCTGCCCAGGCTGCATCCGACATCTGAGACGTAACGAGACACCAGCTGCACATCTGCGATGCGCAGCCGTTCAAACGACCAAACGGGATGACCCCGTCAGGCAAATATCGGACGATGGAGGAAGCGAATTTCTATCACGACGCAAGGGGACGTCGTCTAAGAAAGGGCACTTTCTGAAAATACAACGTCGCGCCCATGGCCACTGCGATGTACGTCTCGACCGTGAGCACGGTTGCCGCTGCGCCTTGCTCGCCATAGAGCCTCGCAAGCAAAGCCAGCAATCCGAAATTCAGGAAAGCGGAGACAATCAACACGCGGCTGAACTGCGACCTCATCCCAAGCGGGAGCATGGTCTGAACCCCGAATATGTCGGAAAACCCCGACATGAACGGTATGAACGCCATCCATCGGAGGACGTTCACCGTCGGCGCAAACTGCGCGCCATAAAGTATCTTGACCGCGATCGGCGCGCCCAGGAAAATCGTCAGCGACACAATCGCAAGAAGGACTCCCTGAAACGCCAGCATCTTGCGTAGGAAATCGAATGCGTCCTCGCGGGCGTGATGCATCAAGTAGCTGATACGCGGATACGCAGCGCTTCTTAGCGGACTCATCATGGCGAGCGCGGCGCGTATCAGTTTGTCACCGGCCGCGAAATACCCCGCTGTGACGTCGCCCGATATCAGCGCAAGCAACACGACGTTGCTGGACGTATAAATATCGAAGACGGCCGTGGCCATGAAGATGCCCCAGCCATTCTTCAGCGCCTTCACAAGGTCGCGCATAGGCACGGCAACGAAATCCAGCTCGCGGCGCAGATACAGGTAGCTGACGCTCGCGATCCCTGACAGCAGCGGCACGAGCATGTTGACGCCCATCGCCCAGTAGATGTCCTCGCGAGTGTGCACCAGCAGGAACATGGCCGGCACGCTCAGCGCGCGCCCGGTGAAGATGATGATGCTGAATACGCGGAGGTCTTCGATCCCCTGGAAATACCAGGTAGGAATCAACATGGCGCCAATCGCCGAGCCAAAGCCGAGGATCAGCAATGCGCGATCCTGTTCGAGCCGCTCGAAAGTGAACGACAGCGCCACCAGCACGACAAATCCAACCGCCGTAATCATGGCTTGCGACAGGATGGTTTCCCAAAAAATGCGTGAACGCGCTGCCCGGTTGTCACGGTTGATGGAAATCTGCGGCGTGGCGGTCAGGCTAAAGCCGTAATTGGTCAGTACGATGAAGTAATTAATGAAGGCCATGGCAAACGCGAGGCGGCCATAACCGCTTGGCATGAGCACCCGCGTAAGCAGCGGCAAGGTAAGCAGCGGCGCCGCGTAAGTCGAAACTTGCAGCATCATCAATACCGCAAAATTCTTTCGAAAAGAAGCCATCGACTGCGCATCCTGACTTGAATAGTGCCTAAGCATGGCGCCGCGTTGCGACGCCTAGCCGAGCGAAAAGAAAAATGGAAACGGCGCGAAGTGACGTGCCACGGTTGCGTCGGGGAGCCGCGGTTGCGACTGCCATCACAAAGCTAGCATCGACCTGTCAACTGTCGCGTCGTCTATGAGATGCAAGCGGGGAGCTCGTGGCAATGGTGCGGAACCGGCACAAGTGTCGAATCCGCGCTCGTCTTGGCTTAGCACCGCCGCACGTCCGTTTTCTTCGTACAAATGCCTGGATCTACCCTCGAATTGTGAGCCTGATTGTAGGCGCCCGTTGTCGACGGGCTCGGTGCGGTGCACAACATTGTGTGGACGAAACGAAATTTGCAAGGTCCGAGCATTGTCCCGCTTGCGGCAGGGTTCGCATGTGTGCCATCGAACAGTGCCGCCCGGGGCGCCGCGGTTTAATCGATACGGTAAGCAATGTTTGTGCTCGCGCTTTGCATCCGCTTCAAGTGCTATTTGCGATGGGGCGAACGCGCACGATGGATTCACCGCGCGCGAAAGTGAGAAATCGTGAAAGTAGCAATTGTCCATGACTGGCTGGTGACCGCCGGAAGCGCAGGAAGCGCCGAAAGGGTTCTGCAGTCCATGCTGGAATGTTTTCCACAAGCAGACCTCTTTGCCATCGTTGATTTTCTGGAAGATCGCTCGTTCCTCAAAAACCGGCAGGTGTACACCTCGTTCATCCAGAAGCTCCCGTTCGCGCGCACGCGATACATGAACTATCTGGCGTTGATGCCTCTTGCAATAGAACAATTCGATCTATTGGACTACGATCTCGTCCTCTCTAATTCGCATGCATTCGCGAAGGGGGTACTGGTCGGCCCGGACCAGTTGCATGTCAGCTACGTGCATTCGTCCCTGCGCCAAGCCCGGGCGTTTCAGCACCCAAACCTGAAGAAATCCGGGTTCGCGTCACGCCCGAAATCGGTCCTTGCGCGCATGCTGCTGCACTATATTCGTGCGTGGGACGCGCGTTCGGCCAATGGCGTCGATCATCTGATTGCCAATTCGCGTTACAGTTCGCGCCGGATTCAGCAGGCTTACCAACGAGACGCGACGGTGATCCATCCCCCGGTCGATGTCAGCGGGTTATCGGTCGGCATGGATAAGGAGGACTTCTACGTAACGGCGTCGAGCATGGTCCCGCACAAGCGTATAGATCTGATCGTCAAGGCGTTCTCACGGACGCCGGAGCGACGCCTTGTCGTGATTGGCGACGGCCCTGATATGGCCAGGATCAAGGCTGGCGCGGGGCCTAACGTAGAGATCCTGGGGTACCAACCATTCGATGTGCTGCACGATCATTTGCAGCGCGCTCGTGCGTTTATTTTTGCGGCCGAGGAGGATTTCGACATTTCAATCGTCGAAGCGCAGGCGTGCGGCACACCGGTCATCGCACTCGGCAAGGGCGGCGCGCTGGAGTCGGTCATCGGCTTGCCGGAAGAGCGGCCCACAGGTGTATTTTTCGGGGAACAAACAATCGAGTCCCTGATCAGCGCCGTCGACACGTTCGAGCAGCATTCGGGACGCTTCAATTCGACAAATTGTCGCGAAAACGCCGAGCGCTTCTCCGCCGGGAATTTCAAGGCGGCGCTCAGCACGTTCGTGGAAGTTCGGTTGGCGAGCTTCCGCTCGGAAGCGGGGCTTTCGAGCACCCAGTCACCTTTGGTTCGTCCAGTGCCACAGCGGCGGCCGTCGCTGGAAAGAACCGCTCGTCTCTATGACCGCCGTATTACTGCAGTCGAAAATATAAGGCTGAAAAGTACGTCACCTCGGCGCCGGTAGCGGTCCGCCGGGCGCGGCCGGGAGCCTCGCGGCGCGCAGCAACGGCGCGCAGCCCAAGCCTACTGCACAGCGTGCGTCGGCGTACATTCCGGGCTTACCCGCACATATACGATCCCTCCTGCAAATGAATGAAGTTGATGGACGGCACGCTGGCAGCGTCAAGCATTGCCCGTTGCCGAACGCGGTTTGCTGATCGTAAGAGCTCTACCTCGGACCGTCTCGGCGGCGCGGCTCGCGTGACATCACGGGTGGAAAAATAGAGTCGGGTAGTCGCGCATGGGCGCCAGGGTCAGCTGCGTTGCTGACCGTCATACGTGTGCAGTGCCGGCCGGCTCGTCAGTGTTTCTTCATAGATGCCACACATGGTGTTCGAGCTGTAAGCATCGCAGGCTCGCGGCGTTATCGCGATAGCCGGAAGCTTTTGTTACCTACGGGCTCGGCCTTTATCTTTTATTGCAGGGGTTTGACATGAGTTCATACATCGGGCATTCGTCGTTTAGTGCGGCGCCGAAGAAGAGCGACGGGCTGATTGACTTGTGGCGCAGCGTGGTTCGTCACAAGCGGTTATTTGTGGCGATCATGTGCACGTTTTGTGTCCTGGGCGCTCTGTACATTTTGACGGCGACGCCGCGATATCGCGCCGAGGCCGTGCTGCGTGTCGAAACAAAACCCGGGTCGTCGATCAGCGCGCTCTCGGATGTGTCGGGCACGATGAGCGCGACGGTGTCGGCAAGCGACGAAAGCGCTGTTCTGACATCGCGCAGCATTGTGAGCGACGCGATCGTTCAAACCGGTGCTGAAACGAGCGTGCAAACGGACAGTCGTTTCCCCTTGATTGGCAGCTTCATAGCTTCGCGCCATGTCAACGCCACGCAACTGGTGCCGCCGTTTCTGGGGTTGAGCGGCTACGCGTGGGGGGGCGAACTGCTCAAGGCTGGCATCTTTACCGTGCCGGTGGAAGCCTTGGGACAGAAGTTCCGCGTGGTGACAGGCGAGGCTGGGCAATGGACCCTGTTTGACAAGAAGGGCACGCAGATTGCACAGGGCCACGTTGGGCAGCTGGTCCCCTTTACTGTGACAACGCCCGAGGGCGATGCACCCGGCGAGTTGCGCATCGATACGTTGCGCGCACGCCCTGGTGTGGAGTTCACGCTGCGTAGCGAGTCCGAGCAGGCGGTCTACGAGAACGTGAGCAAGGCGCTGAAAGCAACGGTTGCGAGCCAGGGTTCGACAATCCGTGACCCGTCGATCATGAGCCTGAGCTATCAGTCCGATTCGCCCCTGAGCGCACAAATGATGGTCAACACCATCGTGAGGACGTATTTGAAGCGTGACGAGGAATACCGTGCCGAGCAGGCGCAACTGAGCCTGAACTTCCTGCGCGGGCGTCTGCCGGGACTGAAATCGGATCTGGAGAGCGCGGAGAACCGCCTCAATGATTACCGCACGAAGACGAGCATGGTCGACATGGGTCAGCAAGGTACGGCGCTGATCACGCGCTTGAGCACCCTCGCCGATACGCAGACTCGCTTGCAACTGCAGTTGGACGAGCAGAAGCAAAAGTTCCGCCCCGATAGCCCGACATATCAGGCGGCGGCATCGCAGCTTGATCAGGTGAATCGGCAGATCCAGCAGCTGAGCGACACGGCGACAAAGTTGCCGAGCATTCAGCGCGAATATGTCAGGCTTGCGCGCGATGTGGCCGTGAGCACGCAGTTATATACCAGCGTGCTGACCAATGCACAGCAACTGGAAGTGGCGGCCGCGAGCACGGCGCCCGGAGTCAGCGTGGTTGACTGGGCGATTACGCCGGAGAAGCAGTCGTGGCCGCGCAATGCGATTGTGCTGCTGGGCTCGATTCTTGGCGGGTTGTTCGTGAGCACGGTGACGGTGCATCTTATCTCGCTCAATCGTAAGGAACTTCGGACACCGGAAGAAATTGACTACATTTCGCATGTGCCGCGCCTGGCCGTGGTCGCGCAATCGTCGGCGCAACTGCAGCACAGCAGCGACGCGCGCCGCCGCCTGGGTACGCCAGCGAAGCTGCTGGCGGCGAATAGCCCGACGGACCCGGGCATCGAAGCATTGCGCTCGTTGCGCAGCAGTATGAGGGCGTTGCTGGAAACGGGCGACCTGAGCGCGGGCAAGGTGATTCTGTTCACCGGTCCGACCCAGGGAGTGGGCAAGAGTTTTGTGTCATCCAATTTTGCGTACCTGCTGGCGGAAACGAACGCATCGGTGGTGCTTATCGATGCGGACATGCGCCAGGGCCGGCTGAGGCATTTGCTGAAGGAGCGCAGCGGGGCAGGGCTGGCAGAAGTGCTGGAGGGCACGGCGCGGGTGGAAGAAGCGATCGTGAAGCTTGATGAGGGCAACCTCTCGGTGTTGAATGCGGGGCTGGCTGTGCCCTCGAACCCGTCGGAGCTTCTGGGACGGCCTGCGTTCCAGCAGATGCTCTCGACGCTGCGTGAAACGTACGATTACGTGGTGATCGATTCGCCGCCCGTTCTTCCGGTGAGCGATGCGTTGTCGATCGCCGCGCAAGACTGTGATCTGGTGCTGCTGGTATCGCGAGCCGATCACACGGGTGCACGCCAGCTAGAAGAAACGATTCGGCGGCTGGAGAACGTCGGGGCGCGGGTGGGCGGGCATATCTTCAACGGCTTCTTGCCGGGGCGCTACGGAGAGCGCGACGAGTACGGCCTGTATCTTGCCGCCAGCAAGCATTAGTCGAAATAGAGGGAGGAGGGCGGATGTGTGTGCTCGGGGGTATCGGGACGGCTTAAGGTAGGTCCGTCCCGACCCCAAGCACGATGAGGTGTTTCGACCGGCGGTGATTGAATGATGGTCATGCCGGCGTGGCAAAGCGTTTGCGCCGGTTAATGTTCGGCATGTATGCTTGCGTCAATGAAAAATTGGTGTGTTGACGCAGGCGACGCGCCAGGAGCGCCGCGGATGGTGCTAGACGAAGTATCAGCGCTGACGAATGCGGGTTCGCTGCTCTCGCCGGGCGGCGAGATCGTAGCGTCGTACGATCTGGAAGTGACCAATACACCCGCGCTCGGATATCGCGCTCTCGGGCTGTCCAATGGCATCAACAATGCCGCATTGAACCCATTCAGTCCTGACTATGCCTCGGTATCACGCATACACGTGATTAATGGCATGGGTGTGACACTCGGCGATTCAGTCATTGGAATTACCGCGCTTACTGCCATCAAGGCGCGATTTCCGCACATTTCCTTCACGATTTATCGACCGGCTCACACGCCCGGCTATGTAAAGCGTCTTTACGAGCTGGCCGCACCGCTATTGGGTTCCGTGATCGATTTACCCGTGAATCTCGACACACTCCCTTACACAGAGTTACGCATCGACTTAGGTAATCATTTATTCTGGCCCAAGTTTGCGACGCTGCCCATGATCGATTTTTTTATCGATGCAATGGGGATAAAGGCTGACGACGTCCCGTCCACGGACAAGCGCAATCACTGGCTGCAGAAACTGGAGCTGCCGCGGCCTAAGGGACTAAACGGCGATTACGTATTGCTGTGCCCGGCTGCAAGTACCCCCGTGCGCAGCATTCCGGAGTCCGTGCGTAGCGATCTCGTCGAAGCCCTATGGCAGCGTTTCGGCCTCCCCATAGTGGGTTTTGGGGACATCGGCCATATGCTTTACAATGACGTCGCCTCGCGAGCGCCCGACACGGCGGATTTTCTCGCATGGATCAAGCATGCCGCTTATCTGGTGACGCCAGACACAGCCGCCGTTCATATAGCTGCCGGCTTTGATATCCCGACGACGGCGTTCTTCACTACCATCGCACCAGATTTGCGGGTGCGGGACTATTTGCGCTGCAAGCCTGTCTCCTTGCCTGTTCCTGAATTGGAAGGCATACAAGCCAGTAACCAGGCATCAGATGTGGAGCGGGTCGAACGCGCTTATCGGGCGCTAAAGCTGGATGCTGGCTTTTATGGATTTACTTAACAGCTTTACTTAATTCTTCACCGATTGATCGGAACAAATTACTTGTATATGTAAGAATTATTTCTAATAAGATTCCCCGAAAATCTACTGCTTTGTCATATTCGGGCAAACCATTAGGGTGGTATGCTTCCTGCAACAATCTTCATACGCAAGTATCAGAGTAGATTGTGCGCCGCTTTGGAACCTGTTGTGCACCAGCTAGCGGATTTGATGCAGATTACATGCACCATCTTGTTGTTTTTGGCAAACGTTTGCGAACACCAGGAATTTCTTGATTCATCCGTTTTGCGGGCAGAAAAAACGCCTGCTACGCTTGGTTCAACATTCGCAGCACAGTCCGGCTGCACGGAGCAACGCAATGTTTTTTGATGAACTCAGTAATGAAGAGTGGGCACAAGTTGCGCCGCTCGTGACGGAAGGTGAAGTCCGTGAACACCGCCGTGGCCGTCCGCGTGCGCATCCGCGCACGATCGTGAATGCCGTGCTGTGGATTCTCACCACCGGCGAAACCTGGTCGAAGCTGCCCAGTCACTATCCGACCGTGCCCACCTGCCGCCGCCGTTTCAACGACTGGCAAATGAACGGCACGCTGATCGAAATGGTGACGCGGCTCGCATCGCGTGGCCGCTCCTTCGCCATCGTGCCGTCCGCGCCAGTTGAAGCGCCGCCGCGCCAGACGCAGGCCGCCTACGAATGCGATCGGCTGCGCGGCGTGTTCTGGCAGAACCCGGAGTCGTGGGGTGGTTCTGAAGGAAATGGCGCAAACGCGGTGGACGCGCTGTTTGCTACTGTCCCGCGCCGGATCGCTGAAGCGCACGACGTTGCGCGCGCCAATGCGCCAACGCCGTTGTCGCCGGCCCGGGCGGCCATGGCCTCCTCGGCCATGCGTTCGCTGCAGCGCGAAACTTCGGGCGCACGACCGCATTCCGTCGATCCCATGCCAATGGCCTTCGAACCCGACTGCGCCCCCGTGCATGACGGCCACGGTTACGCCATCTACGCCATCGCGCGGCCGGTAGCGGGCAGCATGTTCCGCGGCTGGGCCGAAATCGTGAAGGACGGCCGTCGGGTGGAGCGTTCCGGCCTGATCGGTCCGCGCTACGAGGACCCGGCGGATGCGGCAGAGTACGCGCTCGAATGGTCCCGCAGATGGATCGCGGCGCAATCCACCCGCATCACCCATCCCGTGCAAAACGCCACGGACGCGCCGCATCGTGCGGCTTCCGTCGAGAATGCCGCCAGCCACGCGCAGAAAGATCCGAAGCATGAACGTGCCGCAGCGCCGGAACGCGCTGAAGTTCGGCGCTATGCGGACGTGCAAGGCTGACGCTGGATAGTGCACAGGACTACGTCTCTTCCGGTTTGAATGGTGTTGACTCGAAACGCTGTGCGGGGCATGTGAATCACGCCCCGCACAGCGTTTTTTATTGCCGGCCGTACTTGTCGTCGAAACGGACAATATCGTCTTCGCCCAGATAGGTGCCCGATTGCACCTCGATCATTTCAAGCGGCATCTTGCCCGGGTTCTCGAGCCGGTGCTGCACGCCGATCGGGATGTAGGTGGACTCGTTCTCCGCAAGAATAAACGTCTCGGTGCCACGCGTGACAAGCGCCGTACCCCGCACCACGACCCAGTGCTCGGCGCGGTGATGATGCATTTGCAATGACAGCCGCGCACCCGGTTTCACCACGATCCGCTTGACCTGGAAACGCTCGCCGTTATCGATGGAATCGTAGTGACCCCACGGCCGATGCACCTTGCGATGATCGGCGGCCTCCTTGCCTTGCTCTGCCTTGATGCGCCCGACGATCGCCTTGACGTCCTGCACGCACTCCTTGGCCGCCACGAGAATGGCATCCGCCGTTTCCACGATCACGAGGTTATGCGTGCCCACGCACGCGATCAGTCGGCCCTCGGAATGCGCGTACGTCGATGACGCTCCCTGAAACATCACGCGGCCACGCGCGACGTTTTCTTCGCTATCCTTAGGCAGGATCTTCCAGATCGCGTCCCACGAGCCCACATCCGACCAGCCCGCGTTCAACGGTACGACGGCGCCCGAGCAGACGCTCTGGTCGTTGGCCAGCTGCTCCATCACGGCGTAGTCGATGGAGTCTGACGGCGAGGCCGCGAACGCCTGCTTGTCCAGGCGGAAAAACTCGCCGTCGTGCGTGCCGGCATCGCAGGCGGCGCGGCAGGCAGCGTGGATGGCAGGCTGGAAGTGCTCGATGGCCTTGAGCCACACCGAAGCGCGCACAATGAAAATACCCGCGTTCCACCAGTATTCGCCGGAGCTGACGTACTGGCGCGCGAGTTCGAGATGCGGTTTCTCCACGAATTTTTCGAGTTGCCATGCGCCTGAGCTAAGCATCTGCTGGCCAACCTTGATGTACCCGTAGCCGGTTTCCGCATGCGTCGGCACGATACACATGGTGACGATCGCACCGTCCTGCGCGCATTTGGCGCCTGCACCGATCGCCTTGTGAAACGATTCGGTATCCGTAACAACATGATCTGCGGGCATGACGACGAGGATGGCGTCCTCGCCATCCGCCATCGCGTGCATGGCGGCAACGGTCAGCGCGGGCGCCGTATTGCGCGCAAGCGGCTCGAGGACGAGACGCGCGCGCTTGCCGCCGGCCCGCAATTGGTCGGCGGTCGTAAAGCGATGATCTTCGCCGCACACGATGATTGCGTCGTCAATACGGGCCGTGCCATAGGTGAGGCCGTCCAGCCGCTGTGCGGTGGATTGCAGCAGCGACTGGTCACCGATCAAACCGATCAACTGCTTGGGGAAGTGCTCCCGCGACATGGGCCACAGGCGTGTGCCCGCGCCGCCGGCCAGGATGACCGGCTGGATCCTGAGCTTGATTTCAGTTGAGGCAGGCGTGAGTGGGGTGGTGTTGAATGTCGTGTCGAGAGCGGTCATGACGAGGGGAGCTCCTTGAGCTTGATCGGGTATTACAATTTTTATCACGTACTAAATGGCTGATAAATCAAAAAACAGAAAAATAATCACTCGATATACTCAAGTCGGTAATTTGGTGCTTAAAAAGTAACGAGAATAGGCGACTGAATTTTTTTCTTACTTTTCTGGAATTTTTTCTCGAAAATTAATTGCCTAAAATTCGGCGGAATGCCTTTGCCAGCATGGTGTTTAGCGATCAGTAACAATCTGAAAAAAATTCAACAAAGCATCGCCTGTAGACTGGTGTCGTGGCCTGATCGTGGGCATGCAGTGGCTTTCAAACCGCTTCGTGACAAAAATAAATACACGCAAAAACGCGAATTAAACCGCACATTATTTTGCGGTTGCAGCATGAATTTAATTCCAGCCTCATACGGGTATGTACCAAGGCTCCGGGAGCTCTCGTTTCTCCGCCTTTGCTTTCTGTTTGCTCCAGGCGAATGCGTGAAGTTGAAGCGAGACCCGAGCAGACCGTGTCTTCCCACCCGAGGTGTCTTACATGTTGAGCGTGCTTTCGAGAATGATCGACATTGCGATGGTAGCGCTGGGTGCGCTGCTGGCCGCGTCGTTGCACGCGGGAAATGCCGTCTGGCTCGACGACATGCAAAGCACGCTGCTCGCGTTTAATTGCGTGCTGGTGATCATGACGTTCCCGTCGTTCGGCATATACAAGTCGTGGCGCGGCAAGCCCGTGTATGACCTGCTGTGGCGCGTGACGCTGGCATGGCTGATGGTGGAAGGCGCCGGCGTGCTGCTCACCTTCAGCGTGCATCGTGCAGATTTGTTGTCGCGTTTGTGGCTGCTGTATTGGGGCGTCGCCGCGGCGGCCTTGCTGATGCTCTCGAAGGCCGTTGTGCACGCGACGCTCAAGTTGATCCGTCGCGAGGGTTTTAACCAGAAGGCGGTCGCCATCGTGGGCGCGGCGCCTTATGGGGAGTTCCTGATCGAACAGATGCGCAGCCGTCCCGAGGCGGGTTTCAGCCCGGTCTATGTGTTCGATGAAAGCTTCCCGGAAATCACCCTTGCCGGTGTGCCGGTAAGCCGCGATCTGGGGGACCTCACGCAGCTGGTGCGCAGACGTGCGATTCGCGAGTTGTGGCTTGCCCTGCCGATCTCGCAGGAGCGGACCATCCACAAGCTCGTCACGGAGTTCCGCGACGACTTCGTGAATATCCGCTTCATACCGGATGTGCGCAGCCTGTCGTTCTTCAACCATGCGGTCGTCGACCTGCTCGGTGTGCCGGCCATCAACCTGGCGGCGTCGCCGATCACGGACCTCAAGGTGCTGCCCAAGCGCGTGTTCGACCGGCTGTTCGCCGCAGGCGTGCTGCTGTGCCTCGCGCCGTTGCTGATCGTGCTGGCGGTGGCCGTGAAGATGTCCTCGCCGGGACCGGTGTTCTTCAAGCAGAAGAGGAAGGGCATCGACGGTTACGAGTTCGAGATCTACAAGTTTCGTTCGATGAAGGTGCACAAGGAAACGAGCGGTCATGTCACGCAGGCGAAGAAGGGCGACAAGCGCGTGACACGCGTGGGTGCGTTCCTGCGCAGGACCAGCCTGGACGAGTTGCCGCAGTTCATCAATGTGCTGCGAGGGGAGATGTCGGTGGTCGGTCCGCGTCCCCATGCGCTCGAACACGACGACATCTACAAGGACCTCGTGAAGGGGTACATGTACCGGTATCGCATCAAACCCGGCATCACCGGCTGGGCGCAAGTGAATGGTTTTCGCGGCGAGACGGATCGTATCGAAAAAATGATGGGGCGCGTGAAGCTCGATCTGTACTACATGCAGCACTGGACCTTCGGCCTCGACATGAAGATTGTTGCAATGACTTTGTGGAAGGGCTTCGCCGGTGCCAATGCTTACTAAGAATGCCTTGAATAATTTGCCAACCCTGGAGCGCGTGCTATGAAACTCACCATCATCGGAAGCGGCTACGTAGGCCTCGTGACGGGCGCGTGTCTGGCCGACATCGGTAACGACGTGCTGTGCCTCGATCTCGACGAACGCAAGATCGCGATCCTGAACGGCGGTGGCGTGCCGATCCACGAGCCGGGTCTGCAGGAAGTCATCGCGCGTAATCGCGCTGCCGGACGCCTAAGCTTTTCCACCGATGTCCAGGCTGCCGTTGAACACGGCGAAGTGCTGTTCATTGCGGTGGGCACACCGTCGGACGAAGACGGTTCGGCCGACCTGCAGTACGTGCTTGCAGCGGCGCGCGACATTGGCCGTTACATGAACAACTTCAAGGTGATCGTCGACAAGTCGACGGTGCCCGTCGGCACCGCGCGTCGCGTGAAGGCGGCGATCGATCAGGAACTCACCACGCGTGGCGTGCAGCATATGTTCTCGGTTGTATCGAACCCGGAGTTCCTGAAGGAAGGCGCGGCGATTGACGACTTCACGCGGCCCGACCGGATTGTGCTGGGCTGCGATGACGACGTCCCCGGCGAACGTGCCCGCGAACGCATGAAGAGACTGTATTCGCCGTTCAACCGCAATCACGAACGCACGCTTTACATGGACGTACGCTCGGCGGAATTCACCAAGTACGCGGCCAACGCCATGCTCGCCACGCGTATCTCGTTCATGAACGAGCTCGCGAACTTCGCGGATCGCGTGGGTGCGGATATCGAGGCGGTGCGTCGCGGCATTGGCTCCGATCCGCGCATTGGCTACGACTTCCTGTATGCGGGTTGCGGTTATGGCGGATCGTGTTTTCCGAAGGACGTGCGTTCGCTGATCCAGACAGCGGGCGAGTATGACGAGCAGATGGAAATCCTGAAGGCGGTGACGTCGGTGAACGAGGCGCAAAAACAAACCCTCGCCAACAAGATCGTGGCCCGCTTGGGTAATGATCTGCGCGGCAAGAAGTTCGCGCTGTGGGGCCTTGCGTTCAAGCCGAATACCGACGACATGCGCGATGCCCCGAGCCGAGTGCTGATCGCGGCGCTGCTGGAACGCGGCGCGTCGATCAGCGCCTACGATCCGGTTGCCACAGACGAAGCGCGCCGCGTGATTGCGCTCGATCTGCGCGAGACGCCTGCGCTGCTTGGTCGCCTGAGCTACGCAAACGATCACACCGAAGCGCTCGATGACGCCGACGCATTGATCATCGTGACCGAGTGGAAGGTGTTCAAGAGCCCGGACTTCGACGGCATGAAACGCCGCCTGAAGACTCCGCTCATATTCGATGGCCGCAATCTCTATGAGCCCGAAACCATGAACGAGATCGGCGTGGAGTATCACGCGATCGGACGCGGTGTACGGCAACCGGTCAAGGCGCCTGTCACGGCCTGACCGGCTTCAATAAGCAGGCTCCAATAAGCAGGCTTCAGAGAGTAAAAGGCCAGCACGATTAGCTGGTCATTAAAACGATATCGACACACCAGGCGCGGCAAGCGCGGCTTCGGTTGAGGGACCCGATGCCGCGACCGCGTCGTTTTAACGGATACAACCTATGTTTCGACGCGTCTTGATTGTCTGCCATGCGAACGTCTGCCGAAGCCCTGCCGCGGAAATGCTGTTCCGCGCGCATGCCGGCAAGCTGGCGGGGCAGGATACGAGATGCCCGATCGAATTCCGCTCTGCCGGCCTTTTTGCGAAAGAAGGCCGCGACATCGATCCAACGATGTACCGCTTGCTGGCGGAGCGCGATGTCGATCCATCGGGACACTCCGCGCGCCGGCTCGACGAGTCCATGGCGCGCGCAGCCGAGTTGATTCTCGTGCCCGAAAGGCAGCAAATTGCCGCGATTGAACAGATGGCGCCGCACACACGCGGCAAGGTCCATCTGCTCGGCAAGTGGGAAGACTCTGAAGTGGCCGATCCGTACGGCGGCCACGAAGTTGCCTATCGCGAGAGCTTCGGGCTAATTGAACGTCTGGTCCAGGGATGGCTGAATAAAATATGGTGAACCGGTCTCTAGCTTTATCTGTTTCCGTGGTCTTTTCGCTGACGACTTTTTTGTCGGCTTGTGGCGCCTTGCCAGGTTACAACCTGGACACGTCGCGCCTTAAGGATTCCGACCCCGCGCCGACCGCGACCTACCCCGTGCACCTGATCACGGCGGACGTGATCATGCAGCAGAACCGCCCGGGTCCGGCAGCGGCGCTGCCGCCCACGCGTTTTGCGGATCCGGCGCAATACGTGTATCGCCTGGCGCCGCAGGACGTGGTCGGCATCACGATCTGGGATCACCCGGAGCTGACCACGCAGCAGGGGCAGACCATGTCGGCGGGCGGCAACACCACGCAAACGATCGCCGGTGCGCTCGCGCAGCCGTACACCACGGCGTTGCCCGGACAGGCCGATCCGTTCGGGCAGACGGTCGCGCCTGACGGCACGATCTACTTCCCGTTCGTCGGCAAGATCCACGTTGCGGGCAAGACGGCCGGCGAGATGCGCGATCAGCTCGCAGCGGGTTTGTCGCCGTACCTGAAGAAGCCGCAAGTCGATGTTCGCGTGCTTGCGTATCGCAGCCAGAAGGTTTCAGTGACCGGCGAGGTGAAGACCCCCGGACCGCTCGCGATGAGCGATGTGCCGCTCACGCTGGTCGATGCAATCGCACGCTCGGGTGGCACGAACGCCGACGCTGATCTGCAGCGCGTGCGTCTCACGCGCAACGGCAAGCTCTACGTGCTCGACGCCGACGGCGTGCTTGATCGTGGCGAGATTTCGCAGAACGTGATGCTGCAGTCGGGTGACATCGTGAACGTGCCGGATCGTACCGACAGCCGCGTGTTCGTGATGGGCGAAGTCAAGACGCCGCTGCCGGTTTCCATGTTGAAGGGCCGCCTGACGATTGCCGATGCGCTGACGCAAGCCGGCGGCATCCTGGATACCGACGCGAACGCACGGGCAATCTACGTGGTGCGCGGCGCGCGTGACAAGCCGGCAACGCCCGAGATCTACCGGCTCGATCTGACGCAACCGGATTCACTGCTGCTGTCCGCGCAATTCCAGCTTCACCCGCTCGACGTGGTGTATGTGGGCACGGCCGGCGCCGTCCAGTTCAACCGTATGGTCAACCAGGTTCTGCCGACCTTGCAGACACTCTTCTACCTGAAGGAACTGACGCGATGAACGCTTTTCAGATCGTCGAATGCCTCAAACCAACCGGGGTTGAATCGTGAGCACGCCAGCACATTCCTATCAGGGCAAGACCGAAGAAGAGGACGTCGTCCTCGGCCAGTTGCTGCAGGTGGTCCTCGACGACATCTGGTGGATGATCGGTACCGCGGTGTTCATCATTCTCGCCGCGGCCGCGTACTGCTACGTCGCAAAGCCAGTCTATTCCGCCGATGCGCACGTTCGCGTGGAGCAGTCCGACAACACGTCGCAAGCGCTCACGCAGACGCAGACGGGCGCAACCATCGGCAATTCGTCGGGCGCGCTGCCGACCGACGCCGAGATCGAGATGATCAAGAGCCGGGGTGTGGTCGCGCCGGTCATCGAGCAGTGCAAGCTCAACTTCTCGGTGAGCCCGGTGACCATACCGGTGCTCGGCAGCATTGCGGCACGGCTCGCCACGCCGGGAGTACCGGGTAAGCCCTGGCTCGGCATGACGTCGTATGCGTGGGGCGGTGAAGAGGCCACGGTCGATTCAATTGAAGTGGTCCAGGCGCTGGAAGGCGTGAAGATGACCATGACGGCGCTTGGCAACAACCGCTACTCGCTGGCGACGCCTGAAGGTGTGCCGTTGCTCGAAGGCCGTGTGGGTGAGATGGCGAAGGGCAATGGCGTATCCATCAATGTCACGAAACTGGTGGCGCGTCCCGGTACGCGCTTCGAGGTGCTACGGGCCAATGACCTCGATGCCATCGCCGCATTTCAGTCGGGCATTACGGTCGTCGAGCAAGGCAAGTCGACAGGCGTGATCCAGATCTCGCTCGAGAACGGCGACCCGGCGCGTGCTGCTGAAATTGCCAATGCGCTAGCCAATTCGTATTTGCTTCAGCACATTGAAAGCAAGCAGGCCGATGCGGAAAAAATGCTCGCGTTCCTGAAGAGCGAACAACCGCGGCTCAAGGGTGACCTCGAGCATGCGGAAGCCGCGCTGACGGAATATCAAAGCAAGTCCGGTTCGATCAACGCAAGCGACGAAGCGAAGGTCTACCTCGAAGGCAGTATCACCTACGAGGCACAGATTTCCGCATTGAAGCTTCAGATCGCGACATTGGACCAGCGCTTCGAAAGCAGCCATCCTGCGCTTATCGTCGCGCAGCAGCAGCTCAGCCAACTCGAAGCCGAACGTGCGCGCTTCAGCGAGCGCTTCAAGAATCTTCCGGCATCCGAAGTAAAAGCCGTATCGCTGCAACGCGATGCGAAGGTGGCCGAAGACATCTACGTGCTGCTGCTCAATCGCGTACAGGAACTGTCGGTGCAGAAGGCGGGGACGGGCGGCAACGTGCATATCGTCGATGCCGCGCTGCGCCCGGGTGCGCCGGTCAAGCCGAAGAAATTCCTCATCATGTCGGCGGCCGTGATTCTCGGGCTGATCCTCGGGACTGGCCTCGTGTTCCTGCGCCGCGCCATGTTCAACGGCATCGTGGATCCGGACAAGGTCGAGCGCCTGGCAGGGTTGCCGCTGGTCGGCCTCATTCCCATGAGCACGGAGCAGGTGAAGCTCGATGCGGAAGCGAAGCGCACAGAGCGTGATCGAGACCGTGTCTCACCCATTCTCGCGACCATGCGTCCGAACGATGTCTGCGTGGAAATCATGCGCAGCCTGCGTACGTCGCTGCAGTTCACGCTGATGGAAGCGCGCAATCATACGGTGATGCTGACGGGCCCGGCGTCGGGTGTCGGCAAGAGCTTTCTCGCGGTGAACCTCGCTGTGTTGCTTGCGGCGTCGGGCAAGAAGGTGCTGCTGATCGACGGCGATATGCGGCGCGGCAAGCTGGAACGTTCGTTTGGTCTGGAGCGTGCGAACGGCCTGGCTGAATTGCTGGCCGGCACGATCGGACTCGAGCAGGCCATCCGCACCACGCGCACGCCGTTCCTGAGTTTCATGCCTGCGGGCAAGCGTCCGGAGAATCCGTCGGAGCTGCTGATGTCGCCGCGCCTGCAGCAATATCTTGATGGCCTGGGCCGCGTGTATGACGTGGTTTTCATCGATACCCCGCCGGTGCTTGCTGTCACGGATGCATCGATTATCGGCAAGCTTTCGGGGACGAACTTCCTCGTGATGCGCTCGGGTGCGCACAACGAAATGGAGATCTCCGATGCCATCCGGCGCTTGCGTTCAGCGGGTATTCCGCTGCATGGCGCAATCATGAACGGCATGCCGGCACGTTCGCGTGGCTATAGCCGCGGACACTATGCAGCGGTTGAAGACTACTTGAATGTTTGAACCCGAGCGGAGCGCTGCATGACATCGACCCTTACCATTTCCGTGATGGTGCCGACATATCGTCGTCCCGCCGACCTGAAGCGTTGCCTCGACGCGTTGCGCGCTCAGGCGCGTCCGGCGGATGAAGTGCTGGTCGTCGCGCGTCCCGAAGACGACGCGACGCATCGCGCGCTCGAAACAGAGCTGGCCGCGAACAATCCGTTCCTGCTGCGCGTGATCGAGACGGGGCTGGGCGGACAGGTCGCGGCGCTGAACCGCGGGCTCGATGCGGCGCGCTGCGACATCATCGCGATCACTGACGACGACGCCGCGCCGCGCGTCGACTGGCTGGCGCGAATTGATCAAGCCTTCAGCAATGATCAAACGCTGGGTGCGCTCGGCGGCCGTGACTGGGTGTTCGAACGCGGCGCGCTGCTCGATGGCGAGCGCTCGGAAGTCGGCGTGATCCGCCGCACCGGCAAGATCTGCGGCAACCATCATCTGGGTGTGGGCGCGCCGCGAACGGTCTTGATGCTCAAGGGCGCGAACATGATTTATCGACGCTCGGCAGTAGGCGGATTGCGCTTCGATACCCGTCTGCGCGGCAAGGGCGCCCAACACGGCAACGACCTTTCGTTCAGCCTGAGCGTGCAGCGCACCGGCTGGAAGATGGTCTACGATCCGCGCGTCGCGGTCGATCATTTCCCCGCTGAACGTTTCGACGACAACGGCCGCGATGTCCAAACGCTGGGCGCGCTTTCGGACACCGCGTACAACGTGCATCTGGTGCTGCGCGAGCATCTGGGTCCGGTAGCGCGGCATGTGGCGTGGTACTGGTACGCCGCCATCGGTACTCGCGCGATGCCCGGCTTCGCGCATGTCCTGCTCGCGCTTGCACGCACTCGCGATGCAGCCTGCTGGACGCGTTACCGTGCGATGCGCCGGGGCGCTCGCGACGCTCGCCGCGACGCGCAGCACGAGCCCGCAGCCTATGCGCTCGCCATGCGCGAGCGCACCGATGGCGCGAAAGCCGCATGAGCCGCGTAGCGCGGGTCAGGAACCCGCAACATCACGGCGACGCGGAGGTTTCCCGTATGCAAGCGACCAAGGTCAATGTGCATTTGTTCTATGGCGCGGACCCGCGGTTTTATCGCAAAGGGGAGAACATCGGCTGCCTGTACGGTTACCACCACGCAGAGTCTCCTGAACTCACGCTGACGTATTCGCGCGACAAGCCTGAGAATAAATTCGTGCGGCTCGCACGGCGTGGATTGAAGGAGGCGCTCGGCTTCGACTTCATTCATACGTGGCGCAATCGTGAGGAAATTCTCAACGCCGATGTCGTCTGGACGCATACCGAGGCCGAGCATTTATCGGCGGCGCTGCTGCTGCTCTTGAAGGGCCGCGCTCGCGGCAATCCGATGTTGCTCGCGCAAAGCGTGTGGCTCGTCGACAAGTGGGCGGGTTACGGTGCGCTCCGGAAGTGGGTCTACAAGAAGCTGCTCGCACGTGCCGATGTCCTGACTACGCACGCGAGCGAGAATGCGCAAATGGCGCGTGAATATTTCAAGCGCGACGTGGAGCAGGTGTTCTACGGCATCAATCCGATCGACTTTCCATTGCAGGAGCCGACGGCCTGGCAACCGCATGCGCCGGTGCGGATCGCGGCAATCGGCAACGATCGCGATCGCGACTGGGAGTCGCTTGTCCAGGCGTTCCGGCAGAATCCGGTGCATGAAGTGCGGATTGCGACGCGTCGACGGGTATCGAAAGCGCTGCATGCAAGCAATGTGAAGATCGCGCCGGCAGTCGGCTTGAAAGCGGCGCGTGAACTCTATGACTGGGCCGATGTGATCGTGGTGCCGCTGCACCCAAACTCGCATGTGTCCGGGATAACGGTCGTGCTCGAAGCGGTGGCGCTGGGCAAGCCCGTGATCGTCTCCGATGTCGGGTCCTTGCGCGATTACTTTGGACCGGAGCATGTGTCCTATGTACCGCCGCACGACGTGCCCGCGTTGCAGCGCGCGCTCGCCAGCATAGTCGCCAATCCCGCACTCGCACTCGAACGTGCACAGGCGGCGAGCCGTCACTTCGCTGCACGCGATTACACGACGCGCCAGTTCGCGATGCAGCATGTGCGCCTCACGCAGGAGTTCTTGAAGACGCGGCACATGGACGTACCGGCACGCGCTTCAGAAACCGCGCTGCATGTCGCGCCTCAACGCCGGGTGAACTGATCCATGAGCACCCCAGCCGTTCCCCGCACGCCGAAGTATCTGGCCGATCTGATCGAGAACGGTGGCAAGCCCCTGCGCGCCGGTTTCCTTGGCCTGTTCCGCGACGACCCGAAACATTGGGTGCCGCAGACCGGCTTCTGGATGTTCACGCTGTTGCTCATCCTCGCGCATCAGGGAACGGCGCTGACGTACGGGTTCCCGGCCATGGCGACGGCTGTCGGCTTATGGCTGTACTTCAAGAGTCCCGCGCGTTACATCGGCTTCGTCTGGTGGCAGTGGTTTCTCAGTCCCGAAGTGCGCAGGCTGGCGGATTTCGCGAAGGGCGGTTTCACGGCCACGAGCCTGATCCAGGTCGCGCCCGTGGTCGTGACCATGATCTGCGCGTTGACGGTGGTTCGGCACTACAAGGTGCTGGCTGAGCGGCGTGGCCTGCCGTTCCTCCTGATCTTCATGGGGCTGGCCTACGCGTACCTGATCGGCGTGATGGCCAACGGCCCGATGGCGGCCACCTATGACCTCGCTGCGTGGCTGTATCCCGTGCTGATCGGCTTTCACATCATGGTCCATGCCCGCGAGTATCCGAAGTACCGCCAGGCGATCCTCGACACGTTCATCTGGGGCATGCTGTTCATGGGCGGCTACGGTCTCGTGCAGTTCTTCCTGATGCCCGCCTGGGACGCCATGTGGATGATCGGTTCGCAGATGGCCTCGCAAGGCGACCCGGTCCGGCTCGGCGTACGCGTGTTCAGCACCATGAATTCATCGGGCCCGTTTGCGCTTGCGATGATGGCCGCGCTCACCTTCACCATGGCCGGCACGCAGAGCGTGCGCTGGGTCGCGGGCGGTCTTGGATTCATCTCGTTCGGCCTGTGCATGGTCCGCTCGACATGGGGCGGCTGGGTCATCGCGATGGTCTTGCAACTACTCAAGGCAAGTAACAAGGTGCGGGTGCGGATCCTGGTCGGCGCGGTGGTGCTGGCGGGACTTTCCGTACCGCTGCTCACCTTCGGGCCGATAGCTGACAAGATGGCCACGCGCTTGCAGTCCATCACCAATCTCAGCGATGACAACAGCTATGCCGCGCGCAACGAGTTCTACGCGTCGTTCGCGAAGACGGCCTTCACCGATGTCTCCGGCGAAGGTTTCGGCGCCACCGGTTCATCGACGAAACTCTCCACGTCCAATGGCGATCTCGGTAAATACGGCAGCTTCGACAGCGGCGTGATGAACGTGCCGTTCGTGCTCGGATGGCCCGGTTCGCTGATGTATATGGCCGGCCTGGGCTTATTGCTCGCACGTGCGTTCCGGGCTTCTTTTTCGCTGCGCGACGACAAATATGCACAGGCTTCCTTGAGCGTTGCGTTTGCGATCGTCGGCATGCTGGTTTTCACGAACACGTTCACGTCTATCGGCGGAATGATCCTTTACATGGGCCTTTGCTCGGTCCTCGCGGCGCGCCATCATCAGCGGCTCGCGCGCCGGCGGGAGCAAGCGCTCTTTGCACACTCCCTCCCTGAAAAGGCACTCCGATGAGAATCGCCATCGTCACTCATGTCGTGCGTCACAACGATGGGCAAGGCCGCGTGAACTACGAGATCGCGCGCGCTGCATTGGCGGAAGGCCATCAGGTCACGCTGCTGGCATCGCACGTCGCGCCTGAACTTGCTTCCGAAGCGCGCTTGCGATGGGTCGCGATCAAGGTCGGACGATTCTGGCCGACCAAGCTTTTCAAGCAGCAGATCTTCGCGTTGAAGACGGGCTTGTGGCTAAAGGCTCACAAGAACGAATACGACGTCCTGCATGTGAACGGGTTTATATCGTGGGCCAAAGCCGATGTGAATACCGCGCACTTCGTGCATGGCGGGTGGCTGCGCAGTCCGTACTATCCGTTTAAGTTGACCGGCGGCTTGTGGTCCGCGTATCAGGTGGTGTATAGCCACGTGAATGCGAAGCTCGAACACTGGGCGTATCAGCGCTCGAAGATCATTGCCGCGGTGTCCGAGAAAGTGGCTATCGAGATTCGCGCGAATGGTGTGGCGGGAGAGCGTATCGAGGTCGTCTATAACGGCGTGGATACGAGCGCGTTCAGCGCGGCCCGGGTGACGGGTGCCGATAGAAAATCGTTCGGACTGCAAGACGATGCCTGCCTGCTGCTGTTCGTTGGCGACCTGCGCACGCCGCGCAAGAATCTGGACACAGTGCTTAAGGCGCTGGTTCAACTTCCTGCCCATGTCCAGCTGGTGGTGGCGGGTTATCTCCCGGGCAGTCCTTACCCCGAGGAAGCGAAGGCGCTGGGCATTGCGGATCGCGTGCATTTCCTGGGGCTGGTGAAGAACATGCCCACGCTGATGCATTCCGTCGACGCCTTCGTGTTCCCATCGCGTTACGAAGCGATGAGCCTCTCGCTGCTGGAAGCGCTCGCGGCGGGTCTGCCGATCATTACCGCGAAGACGGCGGGCGGGGCGGAGATTATCGGTACTGACTGCGGCATTGTGCTTGAGGATCCTGACGATGCTGCCGCGCTCGCGGGTGCGATTACCCGGCTTGCTGATGCACCTGAGCGGCGTCGCGAAATGGGTGAAGCGTCGAGGCTGTTAGCGGATCATTTTGGCTGGGCGCGCATGGCGCGGCGGTATCTGGATCTGTATCGCGGTTTTGCGAATCAGGCCGGCGCAGCGGCTTCCGGTGAAGCGCAGGCGGAGGGCGGAGCCGCTAAAGCGGCGGCGCTGACGAACAGCGCGACGATCAGTGCCCGCCATGCGGTGCTGACTGACATTTCAAACGAATCAAACGCATCGCCAGTATGAGCAAGATGGCGGTTGTCGTTATTCATCAACAATTTCGATCGGGGTCGTGGATATGAGCACGCAAGCCATCAAGTCGCTGCAAATTGGAATGCACTGGTTTCCGGAGCGCGCGGGCGGTTTGGACCGCATGTATCACACGTTGGTCGGCGCGTTGCCGGGTGCGGGCGTCACGGTGCGTGGCGTGGTCGCGGGATCGGCGCGGGTGGCGGCCGACACGGAGGGCGCGATTCACGGCTTCGGTCCGGCGGCGCAGTCGTTGCCGCGCCGCTTGATGGCGGCGCGCCGGGCGTTGCGGGCGTCGTTGAGCCGTGAGCGGCCCGATGTGGTGTCGTCGCACTTTGCGCTTTATACCTTCCCGGGTCTCGATGTCACGCGCGGCATTCCGCAGGTCTCGCATTTCCAGGGGCCGTGGGCGGACGAGAGCCATGTTGAGGGCGCCGATTCGCTCGGTCAGCGGACCAAGCGGATGCTTGAGCAGCGGGTGTATGCGCGTTCGTCGCGGTTGATCGTATTGTCGGAGGCGTTTGGGGAGATATTGCGGACGCGTTATGCGATTCCTGCGGAGCGGATTCGGGTGGTGCCGGGGTGTGTCGATGTCTCGCAGTTCAATGTGCCGCTGAGCCGTTCCGATGCGCGTCGCCGGCTTCAGTTGCCGCTGGACCGGCCGGTGGTGCTTGCGGTGCGTCGGCTGGTCAGGCGGATGGGGCTTGAAGATCTGATTGAAGCGATGAAGCGTGTGAAGGCTAAGCAACCGGATGTGTTGCTGTTGATCGCGGGGAAGGGGCGTCTTGCGGAAGAGTTGCAGGGGCGCATTACGGATGCGGGTCTTGATGACAATGTCCGGCTGCTTGGTTTTGTGCCTGACCGGCATTTGGCGGCGCTGTATCGTGCGGCGGATGTGAGTATTGTGCCGACGGTTGCGCTGGAGGGATTTGGGTTGATTACGGTGGAGTCGCTGGCTTCGGGGACGCCGGTGCTGGTGACGCCGGTGGGGGGGTTGCCGGAGGCGGTTGCGCCGTTATCGGCGAATTTGGTTTTGCCGTCGACGGGGGTGGATGCTATTGCCGATGGCTTGATCGGTGCGCTGGATGGTTCGTTGAAATTGCCGACGGAGCAGGAGTGCCGGATCTATGCGCGGGAGAATTTCGATACGCCGGTGATCGCCAAGCGCGTGGCGGCGGTTTATAGCGAAGCGATTGATTTAGGGCGTTGATTTTCGTTTGCACTCGGGGGTGGGGTTGGTGCTCAGGTTGCCAGGTTCTTGCGTTGGCGGTCGGGGTTAGTGCTCAGGTTGCCAGGTTCTTGCGTTAGCGGTCGGAGTCATTGCCGGGTTGCTGCTTCCAAGGTTAGTGGTCTGCTTAGGTTACCTAATTTATTTATCACTATTAGCCACTGCGCGTGGCGGCGCGTCATTTCTTTGTCCAAAGCGACAAAGAAACGAAGCAAAGAAAGCGCTTTCAAAACGCGGGCTCATAAGTTGACCTAGCGTGCACTTTGTGCGTTTTTGGCACCCCAAAAGCACGGTGCTCGCCAGAACCACCGATGTGTGAAACCCTCCTTCTCGCGAATTCTTACACGCACACGCTTCGCCCCGTACGCTCTCGGGCAAGCACGCTTGCCAAGAAACTCGCACGGCATCACGCGTATTTGGCGCTACGACTCTTCATGGGTTAGCTGCTTGGTTGGCATGATCGGCCCGGTTATTTTTTGACGTTAGGGCCTCATCTATCCGAGCACCTTGTTTCGAGGCGGGTTGGCGACGTGGTTCGGCGTGCGTACAAATTCGGTGGATGGTTTTTCGCGGATAGCGCGGGGTGCCCCTTTTGCAGGTTCAGTCACTGGTGGCGAAGCGTGTGGGTATCGGTGTTCGGAGAAGGAGGGTTTCACACATCCGTGGCTCTGGCGAGCACCGTGCTTTTGGGGTGCCAAAAACGTGGAAACTGCACGCTGGGTCAACTTATGGGCCCGCGTTTTGAAAGCGCTTTCTTTGCTTCGTTTCTTTGTCGCTTTGGACAAAGAAATGACGCGCCGCCACGCGCAGTGGCTAAAAGTGATGAAGAAATTAGCCAACTCATGCAGACCACTAACCTGGGAAGCAGCAACCCGGCATTGACTCCGACCGCTAACCCCGGAACCCACCCCCCCGGCACTGACCCCGACCGCTAACCCTGAAACCCACCACCGCGGCATCAACCCCGCCCCCCAAACCCCCCCATGCCCCGTCCAAGCAGAACCTCCCCAAACCGTCGTACTATCCCCCTTTAGGCCCGCGCAGCAGCAAAAAAGCCAGATACCTGACATCTGCGGGCCAGAAGGACTCCTGGCATGGACCGTTTTCTAGCAATGAAAGTCTTCGTTCGCGTGGTCGAGAGCGGCAGCTTTTCCAAGGCCGCCGATGCATTACGCCTGCCCGCCGCAAGCGTCTCCCGCACCGTCCAGGCACTCGAAGCGCACCTCGGCGCACGCCTCCTGAACCGCACCACACGCAGCATCAGCATCACCGAAGACGGCGAGATCTACTTCGAGCGATGCGTGCGAGTACTCGGCGAAGTCGACGACATGGAGTCCGCCCTGTCACGCTCCAAGCTGAGCCCCAAAGGCACCGTGCGCGTCAGCCTGCCCGCGCTCATGGCAAAGAGCACGATCATTTCCGCACTCCCCGAGTTCTTCGCAGCCTACCCGGATATCCGCGTGGAAATGAGCTTGACCGACAAGCAAGTCGACATCATCGAAGCCGGCGTGGATTGCGTAATCCGCGTAGGCGCAGTCGGCGATATCGGCCTGGTGGCAAAGCAGATCGGCCGCTATTCCCAAGTCACTGCGGCAGCACCGTCGTATATCGAGAAATATGGCGAACCCAAAACGCTCGAGGATCTCGAGCACCACATGTGCGTCGATTATCTGGTGAGCAAGACCGGCCGCGTCAGAAGCTGGGAGTTCGTCGTGGGCGGCGAAACCAGGACCATTCCGCTCAAGGCGCTACTGGCGGTCAATGACGCGGATTCGTATGTGGAATGCGGCCTCGCCGGCCTCGGGCTGATTCAGGCGTCGAGCTATACGCTGTCGTCATATCTGGAAAGCGGCGCACTGAGGGAAGTGCTGCGGGCGTATCCGTCGTATCCGCGCGTGGTGTCGATCCTGTATGCAGCGAACCGGCATCAGCCACGGCGAGTGAAGGTGTTCATAGAATGGATCGCGGAGATCTATAAACGGCAGTCGTCACTGCAAGTAGCCGCAGATGATCTGGTCTCCGGCCATACCGTACACGCCGATCACGCGAACCACGTCACGTCCTGACAACTGCGGCGCCCTGCACGGCTTTACTCTCGACCTGCGCGCGTGCATGTTTGAACATCCACTCGAGCGTGTCGTAGATAGGGGTCGTGGGCACGCTGCCAATCGCGCGCCGCAGCTTGGCGTTTGACCCGACCAGCTTCGCAATTTCATTGCGCCGCATGAAGCGTGGGTCGACGAAGATATCGATCTTGTACTCCGCGATACGCTCCATCATGGTCAGGATTTCGCCAAGCGAATGGCCGGTGCCCGAACACGTATTGAAGGCCTCGCCCGCGGGCGCGATTTCCAGCAGCCGTGTATAGATTTCGACGATATCGCGGACATCGGAGAAATCGCGGCTCACGGCCATGTTGCCAAGCGACATGCGTGCTTCATGACGCGCGTGATGATTGACGATCTTCGGCAACAGGAAGTCTTCGCTCTGGCCAACGCCGGTGTAATTGAACGGGCGCGTAAAAAAGACGGGCAGGCGGTCGAGCCACAAGCGCGCCATGTTCTCCATGGCGAGCTTGCTCACCGCATAGTCGTTGCCGGGATTCAGCGGCACGTTTTCGTCGATGACTTCCACGTCCGCATTGCCATACACATTCGATGTACTCGCCATCAGCACGGCGCGCGGTTTCTTGTCGAGCTGCGACAACGCCTCGAGCAGATTGCGCGAGCCCATGATGTTGACCAGATAACTTTGCGTGGGCGGGTTGCCCGTGACGTGCGCGAGACCGGCAAGATGAACGACGACATCGGGCTGGGCGTCGCTCACGCACGCACGCACCGCGTCGAGATCAAGCAGGTTGACCGGCACGCCAGTCGTGCCGGGCACGGCGGGCTCGAACGCGGGCGAAGTCGTGCCCCACACGTCGTACCCTTCGTCCAGCAGACGTGCGGCCAAGTGGCGTCCGGTAAAGCCCGAAAGACCCGTGATGAGAGCGCGACGGCGTACGCCGCCGTCAGGATGTTTTTTGTCGTTCATTGCGCTTGATGTCTGCGGCGGCCGTTTCGCAAAGGGTTGCCGCACAAAGGGTTGCCGCATTAAGGGAATGATTCTGCATGCCTTGTCCGGTGACGCCAGTTACTTGCCGATTTCCAACAGCATAGCCGCCAATTGATGGAATCCATCACCAAACGGCATTCAGCATGAGAACGTGCAGTTCCGCCCTGTGCCCGTACTACGGCGCTTTTGAGCGTTTTGCGCCAGCCTTTTGCGCGTTGATTTGTTCGACAATTTTATCACGTAGCCCTTCCTCCAAGGGTGCGGAACACCCGGCGTGACCGGCGCTGGACGTGACGTATCGTCAATTAATCGATGAATGTCCATGCGCGATTGTCGGACATTGGGAATTCAGGTCTCGACCCCGAGCGTGGCGTGGCGAAGCGTATTGCGCGGACTGCGCGTGGATTTGGTCCGACAGCCGAACATTACGCTTTCCTTATTCTAAGAAAGAACAAACCGGAAAATATTCGATTGTCGAAGGTCACACGTTAAAAAGTATTTCCGGAAATGCCCACGGAGAGGCCGGCAAGGCGTTGGATTTATTACTTTTCGAAACATTTTTTTGAATGAAATAAGTCAGTGTGAAAGTCAATCGTCGCTCTGGCCGCGCGCTGACAAAGGCTCCGGCTTCTTATCGGCTGGTCATGCAGCGCGGGCAAGGCATTTAAAAGTCGTTTCTAACGGTAACTGATCGTATTTTGTGGCTTGTTCACCACTGGCAGTCCGGCGTCGCACCGCATTTATTTCAGATTTTTTTGCAATATTTGAACGGTACTCTTGGCTCAACCGAGTAACGGCCATGACGCCTCTACTGCGCCGTCGACCGATGGAGAGCAGAGCGGGCCGCTCTCAGACGGAGAAAACCTCTTGCATCGTTTTTCGCGCATTTCGTGTTTTTCGTGCTTTTCGTTTCTGGCATCACGTTTTCTGGTTGTTGGAGCCGTTGGAGCGCTCGGTCTGGCTGCGGTGGGTTCCGCGTATCCGGCGTCGCCCACGGTGCTGCAGGCGCGCACATCGTGGATTGGCAACACCTTTGGTTTCGGCGATGGCACGTGGACGCAGATCAACATTACTGCGATTGCCGTCAGGCCCGACGGCCGCGTGTACACCAATGCGCCTTGGGACGAAAGCGGCGCGGAAGTGAGCGTCTACAAGGACGGCAAGGTGCTTGGCACGGCCGGTGGCACGCATGGCTGGGGCAACTACGGCGGCAACGCGATCGCGCTTAACGGGCGCTATGCGTTTGTCGCGGTCGGGGTGGGCAACGAGCGCGGCAAGTTGTCGAAGGCGGGTGTGTGGCCGCCCAAGGGCACGCAGTGGTTTGGCGTGTCGCGCCGCGACATCGGCGACATGAAGCGCAGCGTGGCGTTCCAGGCGAACCTGGCCGCCGATAAAGACGGCCACGCGCAGCTCGCCGCTGCTTTCCTGATGATCAACGAGGCGCCGGAAGACAAGCGCGGCGCACCGAAGACGGACGATGTGAAGCAGGACGTGGGTGGCCTGGCGGCATCGGATGCGGTGTTGTACGTGGCGAATACCGCGATGGACCGCATCGAGGTGTACGACGCCGAGTCGATGCAGCAAAAGAGCAAATGGAACGCGACGCAGCCGGGGCGCCTGGCGCTCGCGAAGGACGGCACGTTGTGGGCGCTGGTCAATACGCGAGGCGGCCAGGCACGGCTCGCGCATTACACGCCGGCAGGCACGGTGATCGACGATGCCCCCGCGCTCGCGGCGGGCACCGACGCCGTGGATTTGACGATTGATGCACAGGGACGTTTGCTGATTGCTGACAACGGACCGCGTCAGCAAGTGTTGATCTTCACGCGCGATGGCGGCGCCGGCAAGTACCGCGAGACCGGTACGCTCGGCGAGCGCGGCGGCATTTTTGCGGGTGTCGCGGGGCAGCCTGGTCCGCAGCGTTTCAACGGGCTGACCGGCGTGGGAGTGGACGCGGCCGGGAACGTGTATGTATCGACGAACGGGATTGGCGTGCGGCAGGGCGCGACCGGCGCCGGACTCGGCGCGACGCTTGAGAGTTACGCGCCGGACGGCCGGCAGTTGTGGCAGGTGCAAGGATTGTTGTTCGTGGATGGTGCGTGGATGGATCCGGCGCGTCCGAACAGTGTGTACACCGGCAACAAGCGCTTTGAACTGGACTTGTCGAAACCTGTGGGGCAGGAGTGGAAGTACGTGGGTTTTTTGTCGGGGCGGTTCAAGTATCCCGAGGATCCCACCTTTAGTGTCGATGACTGGCCGGGGGAGCCGATTGCTCGCAAGGTGGATGGCCGCACTTTCTTGTATTTGACGGACATGTATTCGGATCACCTGAAGATTTATCGCTTTGATGCGAAGCGTGATGGAGAGCTGGCGATTCCTTCGGGTTACTTTGCGGGGCGTGAGCGTGGTGTGCAGAACATTCCGAATCATCCGCCGCGTGGTGATTGGATCTGGCGTGACGCCAACGGCAATGGCCGCTTTGAGACGAACGAATTCGATGTGAACAATGGAGTACTACCTAATCCTGGTGGATGGGGATGGTGGGTTGATACGAAGGGTGACATCTGGCACACGAGTGACACGAAGGGGATCAATCGCTTTCGATACGGTGGTGTGGACCGTGTGGGCAATCCGGTTTATGCGTATGCCAATGCGCAGAACTATGCGATGCCTGCGCCGTTCAACATGGTGAAGCGTGCGGTGTATGAGGCGGATACGGACACGATGTATTTGACTGGGTACACGGCAGATGACCCGTTTGATCGTGGGTATTGGAAGGAAGTGGGGCGACGGTTGGTGCGATATGACCATTGGTCGAAGGAGCCGGTGCAGCGATATTCGATTGAGTTGCCTTGGGACACGAAGAGCAAGCCTTTGGCTACGACGATTGGTGTGACGGTTGAGGGCAAGTATGTGTTCACGGTGGAACCGGTTGGGATGGTGCATGTGTATGAGAAGGAGTCGGGCCGTGAGGTTGGGGTGATCAAGCCGGGTCCGGAGGTGGGTGGTGCGTCGGGGTGGGTGGATGTGCCGAATGGCATTAGTGCGAGCCGGCAGGCGAATGGTGAGTATTTGGTGTTTGTTGAGGAAGATGCGCGGGGGAAAGTGATGATGTACAGGTGGCGGCCATAAGCCTGTTCGTTCGCACTTTTTGGGTTTTGGGTGACTGGACGGGGAGTGGTCGGTTGAGGGTTGATGCCAGGTTCGTGCGTTAGCGGTCTGAGTCATTGCCGGGTTGCTGCTTTCGGGGTTAGTGGTCTGCGTGAGTGAGCTCATTTCTTTATCACTATTAGCCACTGCGCGTGGCGGCGCGTCATTTCTTTGTCCAAAGCGACAAAGAAACGAAGCAAAGAAAGCGCTTTCAAAACGAGGGCTCGTAAGTTGACCTAGCGTGCAGTTTCCACGTTTTTGGCACCCCAAAAGCACGGTGCTCGCCAGAACCACGGATGTTTGAACCCCTCCTTCTCGCGAATTCTTACACGCACACGCTTCGCCCCGTACGCTCTCGGGCAAGCACGCTTGCCAAAGAACTCGCACCGCCTCACACGCATTTTTTGCCTCATGTCGTGATGTGTCGGTTGCGTGATCCGGATGGTTACTTACGTTGGTCACGCTCACGGCATCACGTGTATTGCTGCTTCATTTTTATGGATTGATTGCGCGGGCAGGGTGGTCATTTCGTTGGTTAAGCCTCGCATATTTTCGAGGCTTTGTTTCTTGGTGGGTTGGCTGTGTGGTTCGTGGTCCGTACAAATTTTTTGGATGGTTGTCCGCGGATAGCGCGGGGTGCACCTGTGGCAGGTTCAGTCACTGGTGGTGAAGCGTGTGGGTATCGGTGTTCGGAGAAGGAGGGTTTCAAACATCCGTCGCTCTTGCGAGCGCCGTGCTTTTGGGGTGCCAAAAACGCGAAAACTGCACGCTGGGTCAACTTATGAGCCCGCGTTTTGAAAGCGTTTTCTTTGCTTCGTTTCTTTGTCGCTTTGGACAAAGAAATGACGCGCCGCCACGCGCAGTGGCTAAAAGTGATGAAGAAATTAGCCAACTCATGCAGACCACTAACCTGGAAAGCAGCAACCCGGCACTGACTCCGACCGCTAACGCATGAACCTGGCAACCCGGCACTGACCCCGACCACTAACCCCGACCACTAACCCCAGAACCCGCCACCCCACCCACCGCCCCCAAACCCCCTCCCACCCAAACCCCTGAAGAACGAGTGCGAACGATGGAAAAATCGATGGTGAAGAACATGGCGATCAACTTCTCGGGACTGGTACTTCCTACCTTCGTCTCGTTGATCACTGTGCCCGCATACATCCATCTCGTCGGCGTCGAGCGCTACGGCGTGATCAGCCTCGTCTGGACCCTCATCGGCTACTTCGGCATTCTCGATCTCGGCATGGGCATGGCTGCTCAACACGCCATCTCAAAGGCCCACGCCGCCAACGACCCCGAAGCCCGTTCGCGCGTGTTCTGGAGCGCCATCTGGCTCAACCTCGGCACCGGCATCATCGGCGGCATCCTCATCTACTTCGGCGCATTCGCCTACACCGCCTACGTCGCACACTCATCCCCCGCCATGCAACGCGAGGTCTATCACGCCCTCCCATGGCTAGCGCTAGCCATCCCCATCGCCAACGTGTCATGGGTCTGCGCCGGCGCCATCAACGGCGTCGAACGCTTCGGCATCTACAACACCAATCAAACCATCGGCACGTTCCTGTTCCAGTTGCTGCCGCTCGCCGCGGCCTGGAAAATCGCACCGAACCTCCAAACCGTACTCGCCGCCGCCGTCGTCGCACGCGTGCTCGCCGTCATCCTGCTAGCGCGAGCGAGCATCAAGGTGCTCGACCTCAAACGCATCGAATGGCCGCAACTAGGCGTGGCCGGTGGCCTGTTCAAATTCGGCGGCTGGATGCTGGTCGCGACCATCTCCAGCATGATCACGGACTCGCTCGACCGCATCCTCCTGGGGGCAAATCTCGGCGCGCGTTTCGTCACGTACTACACCGTTCCGCAGAATCTCGTCACCCGCCTGAACATGCTGCCGAACTCACTCGTTCGCACCCTGTTCCCGCGCTTGTCCGCCGTCAAACGCGAACACGCCGACGCCATGGTCCAGCAGTCGCTCGAATTCCTCAACGGTGTCTTCACCCCCATCGCGCTCTTCGTCATGCTCGTGCTCGCGCCCTTCCTGCATCTCTGGGTCGGACAGGAAATCGCCATTGCGAGTGCACCTGTAGGCCGGATCCTGATCATCGGCGTGTGGCTCGTCGGACAGGCCAGCGTCACGCGCATCATGATCCAGTCGCAAATCAATCCCGCCACGGCAGCGCGTATCGGCGTGGTGCAACTGCCGTTCTTCGTCACCGCACTGTGGTTCGGCATCGCGCACTTCGGGCCTATCGGCGCGGCCAGCGTGGTCGTGCTGCGCTCGCTCGCCGACTATGGGTTGCTGCTGTGGATCTCACGTATCAACGCCCGGCCCATCGCCGTCGACATGCTCATGCACCTCGCGTTTCTTGTCGCGGGCCTCGGCGTGGCGTTTGTCATCGATCCAATCCAGTACCCGCTGCAATCAATCGCAGCGGCGTTCGTCATCGCAGGCCTCAATTGCTGCTGCTCCCTTCTCACGCGGCCCGCGTTGCGCTCCATGGCGCGCAGCTTCGTCCACGAGTTGAATGTGCGCCTGAAACGGCGCGTGAAATCCACGGTTTAAGGTGAGGAGAGACACATGAGACATGATCTCGATGAAGCGGTAATCGACACGGTGCGAGTGCCGCTCAACCCAGTCGGCCTGCTGCCGCCTGCCGTGCAGGACACGCCACTGCGACATCGTGCAAGAGTCGCGAAACGCGTGCCGCGGGTCGCGATCGTGCATGACTGGCTCGTCGCTTTCGCCGGCGCGGAGAAGGTGCTTGAACAGATCATCATGTGCTTTCCCGATGCCGATCTTTTCAGCGTCGTCGACTTCATGGAAGAGCGGTCGTGGATGCGTGGCAAGAAGGTCACCACTTCGTTCATCCAGAAACTGCCGCAAGCAAAAAAACGCTATCGCTCGTATCTGCCGCTGATGCCGCTCGCGATCGAACAGCTCGACGTGTCCGGCTATGACCTCGTGATTTCAAGCAGTCACGCGGTAGCGAAGGGCGTGCTGACAGGTCCTGATCAGATTCATATCAGCTACGTGCATTCACCCATTCGCTATGCATGGGATCTGCAGCATCAGTACTTGCAGCAATCGAATCTCACCGCTGGCGTGAAGTCGCTGCTCGCGCGTCTGGTGCTGCACTACATGCGCAACTGGGACAACCGTACGTCGAATTCAGTGGACCATTTCATCGCGAACTCGGCGTTCATCGCGCGACGGGTCAAGAAGGTCTATCACCGCGATTCGCATGTGATCTTTCCGCCCGTCGATGTCGAAGCGTTCCAGCTTTGCGAAGTGAAAGAGGACTTCTATCTGACGGCGTCGCGGATGGTGCCGTACAAGAAGATCGATTTGATCGTGGAAGCGTTCGCGAAGATGCCTGAGCGCAAGCTGATCGTGATCGGCGACGGCCCTGACATGCGCAAGATCCGCGACAAGGCGACGCCGAACATCGAGATCATGGGCTATCAGCCGTTCTCGGTGTTGCAGGACAAGATGCGGCGCGCGAAGGCGTTCGTCTTCGCGGCGGAAGAGGACTTCGGCATCTCGGTGGTCGAGGCGCAAGCGTGCGGTACGCCGGTGATCGCGTACAGCAAGGGCGGCGCGCTGGAGACCGTGCTGGATGGTTCGCACGCGCGCCCGACGGGCCTGTTCTTTGACGCACAGACGACCGCCTCGATCATCGATGCCGTGGAAGGTTTCGAACGCGGTGCGGTGAAGATCAATCCTGCGGATTGCCGTGCGAATGCCGAGCGTTTTTCGATCAAGCATTTCCGCGATGGCCTGCGCGCTTATGTGCAAAGCGTCGCGCCTCAATTCACGCTTGCACCGCCTGCCATGCCGCCCGTGCCCGTGGCCGACCCCGCAATCGCGGCCGCGGCTTCGCAACTGGACCGCGATCACGAAGAGGCCGATGCAATGCGCGTGCTCGCTGTCGATCAAAGCGGTGTGCTGGGCGGCGCGGAATTATCGTTGCTCGAGGTGATGAAGAACATGCGCGGCACCAACGAGACCGTGCTGTTCGACGACGGCCCGTTTCGCATCGCACTCGAAGCAGTCGGCATCAAAGTCGATGTGCTCGACGGCGCCGCGCTCGGTGGCTTGAGCAAGGACGGCGGGCTGAAGGGGCCGGGCAAGGGCATGATTGGCGGCGTGATGGGCCTCGTGCGCGGCACGCTGGAAAGATCGCGCAACGCGGATGTGATCTACGTGAACACGCAGCGCGCGATGGTGGTCGGCGCAATCGCCGGACTGATCTCGCGGCGGCCGGTCGTGTGGCATCTGCGCGATATCGTCAGCCCGGAGCATTTCGGCAAGACGCAGCTCACCATCATCAAGTGGTGCACGAAGCTGATGCTGGAACGCGTGATCGCGAATTCGACGGCGTCCGCCGCCGCGCTCACCGCGTTGACGCGGTTGAAAGAGGAACGGCTGGACGTGGTGTTCAACGGCATTTCCGCCGAGCCGTTCACTGAACTGGAGTCCGTTGCGCAGCACGAGTTGCGAGCGCGCTTCGGTCTGCCCCGGGACGCGTTTCTCGTCGGCTCGTTCAGCCGGCTCGCACGCTGGAAAGGGCAGCATATCCTGCTTGAGGCGCTCCTGGAGGCCCCGGAGATGCACGCCGTGCTGGTAGGGGCAGCGCTCTTCGGCGAGGACGCCTACGAGGCGGAATTGCGTGCCTACGTGCAGGAACATGGTCTCACCGATCGCGTGCATTTCCTCGGCTTCCAGCATGACATCGCGGCGTGCATGAAAGCCGTTGACGTGGTCACGCACACCTCCATCAGCCCGGAGCCGTTCGGGCGCGTGATCATTGAAGGCATGCTGGCGAAGCGGCCGGTCGTGGCGGCGCGTGCGGGCGGTGTGACGGACATTATCGAGGACCGCGAGAACGGCATCATGTGCACGCCCGGCGATGTCCGTGCGCTCGCGGGGGCGCTTGGCGAGTTGTCAGCCGATGCGGGTTTGCGCGACCGGCTGGTCGAGCGGGGTTACGCGAATGCGGTCAGCCGCTTCGGGACCAAACGGTACGTGGAAAGTGTCCAGAAGATTCTTTCCGATGTCGCCGGGAAGTCGCGGTTGAAACGGGCGTAGCTAAAGCGCGCGAAAACGTTCGATCTCAACCCGCGCTGTCTCTTCGCCGGCCCGCGCGTCTATCTGGATGACGCCGCCGGTCTTGGACAGCCGTTCGAAATCTTCGCTGCTGGCGAGAACGAGCGGGACCTGTGACGCATAGAGTTCGTTCGCGACGATCACGCCAATGGCAATGATCAGGTCGCGCTCGCATAACACAATGCCCGCAGGTCCGGTTTTGTTGCGTATGGCTTCGGCAAGCACACTGCTGCTCGAACTCGACCCCTTTGCTCGCGCCATCAGCAGGATCACGCCGGCAAGGCTCTGACCGAAGGCCGGATGCGATTGTTCGACAATGGTTCCGGCTTCGGCGTCGTACCCGCCCCAGAAACTCAGCGGTTCAATCAAGACGCCAGGCCCCCGCGCGAATCCGCTCGTAAGGGCCTCGGCTTTAAAGCTGGCTTGTGGATTCATCGAAGCAAACCTTTCCCGCGAAAGCGGAGCGCACACATTCGTTCATGCTTCCAAACGCCACCTGGACGCCGATATTCGCGGGCGCGTAATGGGCCCACTTGCCCGAGTTCGTCATGACCAGACCGCTCATCTTTTTCATGACGGGCGTGATGTAGGTGCAGGTATCGAGGACGATTTGTACGCCTCGTGACGCAAGGGCATCCGCTATGCCCGACGACTCGAGTTGCCACAACACGAACCGGCTGGTGTTCACATAGAAGTCGCATGCGAGCGGAGCGGAGCACGCTGCGAACAGCGCAGAGAGCTGCTCGAATTCTGCGACGGAAAAATGCGGCGTTCCAAGGCTGACGGCGACCAGTGCATCACCGGGCTTCGCATGATTAAGATGCCGGCGAACGTCGCGAAGCTCATTCAGCGAAACATCGATCACCTGAGCGGGCGGCTTGCCCTGAAACGCTGCGTCGAGCGTCGGCGCTTCCGGTGTGATGCCGATGCCATGAAAAAGCGCCACCGCGCCGCTCGAAGCCGCCGCTGCTCCGAGCGCCTTCAGCTCGTCCTCGGTAGTATCGGGCGGCAGACCATCGATGGCCGCAACGCTCGCGCCCGCGACTTTGCCAAGCACGAAGCCAAGCGCAGCGAAGAACACATCGCGGCCGGGAAGGGCGCTGAAATCGGCAACCCGGATCAGGATCCGGGCCGCCCGATTTTCAGTGACATGCAAGCCGGCGTAGGGCGCTCGGCCCGTGATCGCGGCGGCGAGATCGAGGAAGTCGCCGTATCGGCTGGTGCGGGCGCCCAGGACCGAATTCGCGAATACGATGGCGTTGGATTCCGCCCAGGCTATCTGGTCTCCAAGCTTGGGACGATGTTTGAGCTGATAAGGCGCGCAGGTGAAACTCGACTCGCATCCCAGTTCGATGTGGGCTTTCATGAGCCGTTCGGCGGCGCGCCGGGTGCTTTGCTCTCCGTGATACAGCTCGGGATGGATCAAGTCGAGAGAGCCGACATTCAGCGTCGTGGGCACGGCTACCCGCGTTTCACTCAGGACGAATCGTTCGACGAAATCGAGGCTTGCCGCTCCGTGATAAAGACAACCGTCTATATGCGCCGATGTGATATCGATCAACCTGTCAGCGCCCATGACGTTCGCCGTGCGCGTAACGATCCTCATGGCAAGCGCAACGCCGCTGCCCATGTCTGCGTTCAGCATTGCCGCGTCTCGCTCACTGAGCTGCAACATGATCGATTTCCTGGTGGACGGCAATTATCCTCCAAGCGGATTTGCCGTCGCTCAGTTTATCGTGGTTAAGAGCTGCTCTGGAAACCTGCTCAAACTCGTGCCGCATGCGGCAGGCACTCAGGCAGGCACTCAGGCAGAAAAAAACCGCCCTCATGACTGAGCGCGGTTTTTCACAGGAAGCCTGACCGAACGATCTTGCTGCGACGCGGGGCTTGTTCGTTCCGTTGTAAGCCGGCAATGACCCTAAGCGTTCGCCGACTGACGCCGCCTGAGGCTTGCCGACCAGTTCATCGCCGGACGCTCAACCAGCATATAGAACACGTAAGCCACGGTGACCGGCACAAGCATGAACGCGAACGACGCCCAGATGGTGGTTTGCAACGCCGAGTGGAACAGCACCGATCCGAGCAGGATAAGGATCGGAATATGCACGATATACAGTGAGAAGCTGAACTCGCCGAGCCACGAAAAACCTCTTACCGGCAACGAGTTGCGCATGGGTTTATCGAGTGCCTGGAACAGATACACCGCGAACGCGAGCGCCCAGAACTGGAACGCCAGGTATTGCCCGAACTTGAATGCGCCGCAGCCGGTCAATGCAATCACTACGGCCGCGATCTTCAACGTCATCGACCCGTTCGGCATCTTCCGTGCATCGGGCGCGGCTTTCGCTTCGGCGATCCACGCGCCGAGCGTCCATGAGAACCAGTACGAGGTGAACAACACGATCTCGTGGCGCTCGAATACGAACGCCGAAATCACGTTGACGATACCCACGCAAGCCAGCACCGCCTTCATGCCGATCCGCCGGCGCAATGCAATCAGCAACGGATACACAAGATAGAACTGAACTTCGAGCGACAGCGTCCACAACGCTCCGTTCGATCCGAACGTGCCGCCGGCCACGCCTTGCAGCGAGAGCAGGTTGACGATGAACAAATGCAGATTCGCTGTGCCAATCTTGGGGCTGACCGGCGTGAAGCCGAGGCTGAACGTGTCCAGCACATACGTCAGCACCAGGGCCGCCAGCAACACCGGATAGATCCGTGCAAAGCGGCGCATCAGGAAGTTGCCGGTATCGAAGGGCGCGGCGGGATTGGCTAGCAGCTTGCGTGCCGTCGCGCGATGAATGCAGTAGCCACTGATCACGAAAAAGATCGGTACACCGGCCGAGCCCCACGCAATCGGAAAGGTGAGATAGCTGAAAATAGTGTTGAGGTCGAATCCGGCCCCGCTTTTGTGGAATTGCTGTATGCCAATCCACGTGATTTGGCGGCAGTGAAAATAAGCGACCAATAACGCCGCGAAACCGCGCCATGCGTTGATGGCGACGTCGCGGTCGTCAATGCTGACAGCGGCTGCGCGTTCGAGTGGTAACTGCAGGGAAGAGCCGCCCGGATCGAGTAGGGACGAATCGCTCATTGAAGACCTCGTGTCCAGGTTGAATTAAGGCCGGAGACAGACACCCGGCCTCGTAGCGCCTTATCGGGCGTACTTCGCGGGCGTACTTCCCGGGCGTACTTCCAGCTAACCAAGTGGCATTAGGCAAGTGTCATATTAGTCCCGCAAATAATGGAAAAATATGCTTGGCGAATAACGCGTCATGCGGATGACGGGAAAAAAACGTCCACTCTCTGTTCGAAAAGGTAACGAATTTAATCAGCAATTATTTGTCGTTTTTTTTCTGCTAACTTCAGTTCAAACCATTCGAAAACGAGGACACGCCATGGACATGCACGCACTCGCCGGTATTGCTGTATTGCTGGTACTCGCCGCGGTTTCCGCTTATCGGGACGCGCTACGTAACGATCCAATGTCGAGACTGAGCGCATCGGGCGTTCGGTTTCCTCATTCGGACGACCTGGAATAAACGTTCAAGCAAGCGAACGTGCGGCAGACGCATTGAATATTTTTTCGGGCCACGGATTGTTCAGCCACGACCACGGAAGGTTCCCGCGCAGCGGCGCAGCAGGTCAGCGTTTCGCGTCGCAGCGCACGCGGTGAGCTTTCAATGCGGGCTCAAAACAAGCTATCACGCCGCGATGGATGCGTTCATCGAAAAAATTCGGGCAGACGCGAAGTAGCCGCGAAGTAGCCGTATTGGACACTGCACGAACGGGCGTTCGTGTATTAATTTGAAAGCATTTTTGGATAGCGCGCGCGATGCTGAAAGTCACCAAAGCCGTATTTCCCGTCGCCGGACTTGGCACTCGTTTTCTGCCCGCCACCAAGGCGAGTCCGAAGGAGATGCTGCCTGTCGTCGATAAGCCGCTGATTCAGTATGCGGTCGAAGAAGCCATAGCCGCCGGAATCACGGAAATGATTTTCGTGACGGGCCGAAGTAAGCGGGCCATTGAAGATCACTTCGACAAATCGTACGAGATCGAGGCGGAACTCGAAGCGCGCGGTAAGGAGGCGTTGCTTGAAGTCGTGCGCAACATCAAGCCGGCGAACGTGGACTGCTTTTACGTGCGCCAGCCGACTGCGCTCGGGCTGGGTCACGCGGTACTGTGCGCGGAGAAGTTGATCGGCGACAACCCGTTTGCCGTGATCCTTGCCGACGATTTGCTCCATAGCAAAGAGCCGGTCATGAAGCAATTAGTCGATGTCTTCAATCATTACCACAGCTCGGTGATTGGCGTGGAGCGCATCAACCGTGTCGATAGCGCCTCGTATGGCGTGATTGAAGGGCGCGAGTGGGAAGAGGACATCATCAAGCTCTCGGGGATCGTGGAGAAGCCGCAGCCGGCTTTGGCGCCATCGAATCTGGGTGTTGTGGGGCGCTACGTCTTCATGCCCGGCATTTTCTCTCATCTTCGAAATATGCGGCCGGGCAGTGGTGGCGAGATTCAGCTAACCGATGCTATTGCGTCGCTGTTGGCGGTGGAGCAGGTGCTGGCGTACCGGTACTACGGCACGCGTTTCGATTGCGGCAGCAAGCTCGGCTATTTGAAGGCGACGGTGCAACTCGCCTTGCAGCACCCGGAGGTGGGCGAAGGGTTCGAAGCGTATCTGCGTGAGTGCATGCCTGCGCTGCTTCCGGCATTGCTTGCCGAGCCTATCGCAGAACAGCCCGAACTGATCGAGCCCCTCTAGCGCGAAAGGGCTCTTGTAAAGCCAGCGTCCAACAACGCCGAGCTTGAGTTCTGCAGGTTTCAAGCTCGGCGACATCCGGCCAGACTAGAATTCAAACCAGCTGCACAGCCACGGCGAGTACATCACGAGCATCTGCTGGATCGGCGCGTGATGGCCGTATGCAATGGTCGACATCGCGAGCAGGCCGAGTCCGGCAAAGATCGAGCCCGGCATCCTGCGTGGCTGCTTGAAAAAGCGTCGCAGAAAGAACAGGGCGATGCCGCTGCCGAGAATCCATCCCGCTACCACTTCGCTCGGCGTGTGCGCTCCATCGGCCACGCGGCACACCCCGATCAGCGCGCCCAGCGCCAGCCCCGACACCGCACCCAGCCGATACCACTTCACGTTCCTGCTGCCGGCGAGCAAACCGAACGCGACGCCCCATACGGACGACGTCAGCATGGTGTGCCCGCTGATCATCCGGAAATCGATTGAACGCACTTCGATACCACAGCCGGCGTAAAGGATCTTGGTCGCGCCCACCAGGGCGAGGGCGGCTGCAAGTGATGCCACCCAGATCAGCGCTTCGCGCTTGTCGCTTGTGCCCAGCCATACCGCGCAACCAGCCGCGATAGGCAGCGTCAAGCCCGCGTCGCCAAAATTGGTGATCCAGCTTAAATCTGTAATGCCCGTCATCCATCCCCCGAAAAGCGCGACAAGCACAGCCGCGGCGCAAAGCGCCGCGGCTGTGCTTGTCGCGCTGTGAATACTGCTGAAATTATTGGCCTGTTACGTTACTGCTCGGCGGCTTTCCTGCGCCCGGCCAACCGATATTCGGACGGCGAAATGGCGAGCCGCTTGCGGAATATTTTAGCCAATCCATCGCCGCTACCGGCACCGCACCGGCGCGCGATCTTGTCGACCGGAAGGTCGGTCGCCGCGAGCAGCATACAGCTCGCATCCAGCCGCGCGCGCAACAAATATTCCGACGGTGTCAGTCCGATCTGGGCTTTGAAGCAGCGCAGGAAATTTCGTTCGCTCATGGTGGCGACATTTGCCGCATCGGCGATCGAAATCCGGTGGACGTAATTTTCGCGCATCCAGCGCGCGGCCGCGTCGATCTTTTGACGAACCCCGCCGGCTTCGGTGTCGTCGAGCATCGACGAGAGCTTCGGCCATGCACCCGGAACGAACCGGTCCGATACTTCTCGTGCAATCGCCGGCCCGTGATCGCTCTGGATGATCGATAGCGCAGCCGCGATCGGACCCTTGGGATCGTTGAGCGCGAGCGTTTGTCCCGCGAAAAAGAACGAACTCGCCAGCGCGGACGCAACGGTCGGACCCTCGAAGTCAGTCGCGCGATTGTGTGGTGAAAGATTAGCTGCGGACAGAATCTGCGATCCTTCGCCGATGGCCTTCACGAACGAGATGTTCGACGCGACACGGGACAGGCGTTTCAGCAACTGCTGATCGAGCTTGGCGTGCTGCGCGCCTTCACCACCCGCGATGAACAGTGCGTCGCAATCGCTCATCCATTTCGTATCGAGACTTTCGGTCCAGATGCGCATGGAGCAACTGCTTGCGACGCTGCCGCCATCGCTCGATAAGAACAGCAGCGAGTAGTTGAGATTGCCAGGATCTTTCTCCGTCGGCGGCTGAAGTTCATTCGCGAGCGCAAACACCTCGGAGATCGAACTCACTTCGATGAGGGAAAAATCTTCAAAGATCAGGACACCGATGCGCCTGGGCGTCGATCTCGTATCCGACGCTCTATTGAATTCGCCTGCCTGGGTCGAGGCGACCGGCGGGGCCATGCTGACGTCGGCCGAACCCGCGATGTGGAGTCGGCCCGGCTGGTTTGCGTGTTCCATCGACTCTTCTCCGTTGTCGATTCCGCGCGGCGGGAATCTGTGTCGCATGCGTCGCACTATACGCGGCGGGGGTAAAGAGAGAGTGCACCCGGCTGAAAAGCGCGAGATGTTGGCAGATGTCTTCGGTATTCGAGTAATAAGCTGGAGGAAATCGCGAGGCGTCAGTCCAAACCAGGGCGCGCAACCTGTGCTTCCCAGGTCAGGCAAAACGGATCTCACGCCCCGGTGGCGCTATGATTTTTTGCCCGCCTTGGGCGGGGCTATTTTGGATGCGCCGAGCATGCGCGACAGCTTGGGGAAGGCCCCTGTCCAATCTAAATACATTCGCTTCAACTGATTAAATCGAATAATCGAACGCATTATTAAACAGCATAATCAGAGGCGTGTATGTGCGCTCGCCAACATTACCTGAATACTTTTGTTAATCTGCACGCCAAACCGAAGCATCAATTGCCTGCGTTTGCCATTTTAACCTCGCTGCTGCACCCATAACAGATAGTGCCCCGATAGTTTATCGACCACGCGTTTCTGACAGGTCGTTGATGTTTCGGAAATGTGATATTGCGCATCCAACGAGCCTTCTCTGCTCCTCCCATGATTCGGGTACATCGCCAAAGCCTTGTCGGGCGGGACTTTAAGCCGTTCGGGCAGGGTTTCGCGTGACGCTCGACACCTCCGTCAAGTACGCTCGATAAGCACTGCCGGTTCGCCTCGACATACTCTGCCAGTGAACCATTTAATCTAAAAGATCGTAAATCCCATCGATGCAAGCGCAATGCTCGGCAGCAATCTTCGTTTGAATGATGGGAAGGACACGCATTGAGTAGATTTGAAATGGCGGCGTCGAGATTTTTCCGGCAACATTCTCGCTACATTCCGTCACGACAGCCTAAACGCTTATGAGGACGTCCATGATGCACCGCAATGAAAATTCGTGTCCGGCCTCAATGGGTTCGTTAAACTTGCAGGGAAACGCCATGCCATACGCCAATGCAGAACCCGCTGTCGTGGGGAGGCTGCAACCTGTGACTACCATCTTCAACGCTCAGGTGCACCGGATAGCAATTGTCCTGTTCGACGGCTTTTCGTTGCTCAGCGCAGGCTTCGTGGCAGAGGTCTTTCATATAGCCAATGAACTGGCGGGATCCAAGGCTCGACACGACTGGACCTACGACGTGCGGTTTCTTTCCGCGGACGGGGGCAACGTAGCCTGCTCCTCCTCGGTAAGCGTCTGGACCGATGGACTCGACGCGCGCCACTACGGCGGCTTTGACGCGCTCTTCGTGGCCGGTGGCAAGGGCGCCGATAGCGCCGCAGGCGACGAGCGCATCGTGGAGTGGCTAAAGCGCGTGCGTTCCAACACGACCTCGGTCATGTCGATTGCCGAGGGCCGCAAGGTGCTGGACGCAGCCGGTATTGGCCACGCCCGGGTGTCGCAGATGAAATTCGGCCATTCGATGACGAGCCCGATGCGCGACGAGCTCTGGAGCGAATCCAGCGATCGCTATGAATCGATGAAGGGCGCGCTTCTGCTGATCAAGCGTGATCTTGGCGTCGAGATCGCTCGCGGTGTCGCGGAACGCCTGATGCCGGGTTGGACCACCAAACTGGCGCCGCTGTTATGCGACAACGGCACGGCTTCTGCAGGTGACAAGATCCGCACGGCGGCGCGCTGGCTGCAGGACAACTGCGAACGGCCCATCTCGGTAGTGAATGCGGCACAAGCGGCCGCCATGAGCGAGCGCAACTTCCTGCGCTGTTTCAAGATCGAGACGGGCACTACGCCTTCAGATTACCTGTTGCAGGCGCGCCTGGCCGTCGCCTGCACCCTGCTCACCGATTCCGAATTGCCCGTGGACAAGATCGCTCGCCGCAGCGGCATGGGCAACGGCGACCGGCTTGCCAAGATCTTCCGCAGGCGCCTCCTGATTTCGCCGACCGAATACCGGATGCAAAGCCGCGGCAACGGTGGCTGAGGCCACTGCAAATATTGATTGTCTTGATCACGTGCGACGAGCGAACCATGCGGATTGAAAGGCCCGCGCTCGACAACCAACGCCAACAGTAGCGCCCGGCATCCGGGCCAACCAGAACATAGGATAACTAATATGGATACCCATGTAACGCAAAGCCTCGGCGACGTAACCGGCGTGACGAACCCCTCCGGGATCGCAACGACTTGCCGGCGCCTCGTCCAGGTGATCCTCGCGGGCGGCTCGGGCACTCGGCTCTGGCCCATGTCGCGCGAGCAGTTCCCGAAACAGCTTATCGGCGTGATGGGCGCAGAGTCGTTGCTGCAGTCCACCGTGCAGCGCATGAAAGGCTTTCCGCAAGAGTGGGACGTGGTGGCGGAGTCGGTGATCGTGTGTGGCGAGGAGCATCGCGTTGCGACGGACGATCAGGTTCGCGAAAGCGGCGTGAAAGCGCGCATCGTGGTGGAACCGGCACGCCGCGACACGGCGCCCGCGCTGACGCTTGCAGCGTTGACCGCCTGCGCGGACGGCCAGGACGCCATCCTGATCGCCATGCCGGCGGATCACGCCATAGCGGATGTCCCGGCGTTGCACCGCTCAATTGCGATTGCGGCGCGTCATGCGCAAGCGGGCCATATCGCCACGCTTGGCGTGCCCCCCACGCGTCCCGATACCGGCTTCGGCTATATCGCTCTCGGCGAGCCGCTTGCCGACGGAGCCTATGGGATTGACCGGTTCGTCGAAAAGCCGGTAGCCGAGCTTGCGGCGCAATACGTCGCAGCCGGCACCTACTGGTGGAACAGCGGCATTTTCGTCGTGCGTGCATCAGTGTGGCTTGCCGTGCTCGAGCAACTGCAGCCAAATATGTACGCGGCATGTGTCGCGTCGCACGAACAAGCTGATTTGTCTGGTGGATACTTGCGGCCAGATGCAGTCCAATTCGGCCAGTCTCCATCGGACTCCATCGACTACGCCGTGATGGAGCATCTCGGGGCCCCCGATTCGCCCTTCAAGGGTGTAGTTGTTCCGCTGGAAGCCGGCTGGTCGGATCTCGGCTCGTGGGACGCTGTGTGGGACGCATCGGACAAGGATGAATCGGGCAACGTGGCGAACGGGCGAGTGGTGTTCGAAGGCGCAACAGCGACCTATGCGCGCTCGGAAGGCGGACGGCTGGTGGCCTGCGTTGGCACGCAGAACCTGATCGTGGTGGAGACCGACGACGCCGTGCTGATTTGCGACCGCTCGCGGGTCCAGGACATCAAGGGGCTGGTTGCGCGCATCAAGCAACAGAAGTCGCCGGAAGCCGATAACCACAGAAAGGTTAGGCGTCCGTGGGGTTTTTACGACTCGATCGATCGTGGCGAGCGTTTCCAGGTGAAGCGCATCGTGGTGAATCCGGGCGGCCGGCTCTCGTTGCAAATGCATCACCACCGGGCCGAACACTGGACCGTCGTGTGCGGTACGGCGCGAGTGACGCGCGGTGAAGAAGAATTCCTGCTGAGCGAAAACGAATCGACTTATATCCCGCTTGGCATGTTGCATCGTTTGGAGAATCCGGGCTGCGTACCGCTCGAGATCATTGAAGTGCAGTCCGGCAGTTACCTTGGCGAGGACGACATCGTTCGCTTCGACGACAAGTACGGCCGTTGCGGTTGAGCGCGGCCAGAAGGTCCTGGCCAAGGTCATCAGCCGCTGTTGCATTGAAGCAGGCATGGCGGCCAGGCCCAGGCCGACGGCTCACCGGGCAAGACTGATCCGATCGAAAAATGGAGGGGACGCGTTGCGCACGATTTGTAGTAGTCAGGAACTGGTCTTTCGGACTTGATATGAAAATCATCTTCGCAACGATCCTTAAAGGCTTATGCCACACCAATGCTTATTGAAAGTAGGAGGACGACCATCATGAACAGCGAAAAACAATCCGGCGTTTTCACGTCGAACAAGAACAGCCATGGCGTGCCTGTAACGCGTGTGGGCCTTTCCCTGCTGCTCGCCGCCATGGTTTCAGCCTGCGCGTGGGTACCCGGCCAGCATATGGCGATGCCGCCTTCGCTGCCGGTCACCACCGCGGATAACGGCGATGTGACGAGCGACGTGCAGGTTCCGGTCAAGCAGATCGACCTGACGCTGATCCGCCAGATCCATGCTGCCGAGAAGAGCGGCACGCAGGCGACGGCCGATCTCAACCTGTTCGCCAAGCCGACCGCCTACAAGGTCGGGCCGGGCGACGTGCTGCAAATCACGGTCTGGGATCACCCGGAGCTCGCCGCAGCAGTCGGCCAGACGGCGGTGAACACGCGGGTCGCGGATGCGGCGCCGGGCTTTGTCGTCGATGGCGGCGGCAACATTCAGTTTCCCTATATTTCCAAGCCGATCCATGCAACCGGCAAGACGCCCGATCAGCTCCAGCGCGAGATCTACACGGAACTCAGCAAGGTGTTCGTGAAGCCGCAGGTTACCGTTCGCGTGGAGTCGTATCGGGCGTCGCAAGTGTACGTAGACGGCGATGTGAAAACCCCGGGAGCGCAGTCGATCAACGACATTCCGATGACGCTGACCGAGGCCGTCGGCCGGTCAGGCGGCTTCATGCCGACTGCCGACCAGAGCCGCGTGGTAATCACCCGTAACGGCACGAGCTACCCGGTGAATGTCGCGCAGATGCTCAAGGCCGGCAAGAACCCCTCCGAAATCGTGCTGCAACCGGGCGACATGCTGCACGTGAGCTCGCGCGACGAAAACACGGTCTACGTGATGGGCGAAGTGGTCAAGCCCACGGCCGTGACGCCGCTGCGCGACGGCACGCTCACGCTTGCCGAAGCGATCTCGCAGGCGGGAAACCTGAGTCCGACCAGCTCCAACGCCAGGCAGCTCTTCGTGATCCGCCAGGTGCCCGGCAACGAGCCGGTGATTTACCACCTCGACGCAAAATCACCCGTGTCGATGATTCTTGCGAACCAGTTTCCGCTCGAGGCGAAGGACGTTGTCTATGTCGACAACAGCGGGCTCGTGCGTGCCAGCCGCGTTCTGGACCTGTTGTTGCCGGCCATCAACGCTGGCTTGACCACGGCAGTCATCACGAAGTAATCCTGTGAGTCAGGTCCGGCGCGCGACCCGCGCCGGACCTGCAATTGTTCGCGATTGTTCGTTTGAGTGAGCGATAAAAAAATGGCCATGAACTTTGAAAGCCGCTACACGGACGTAGTGTCGACGAGAAAGAGATTCCGGTTATCCGACTATCTCGCGGCCATCGTGAGAAGCTGGCGGATCATTGTCATGGCCGCGCTCATTGGCGGGTTGGCGGGCGCGGGCTATGCCTTTTTCTCGTCGCCCGTCTACAAAGCCGACGCGATCATCCAGGTCACGGAACCGAATTCGCAAAACAATGACGGTGGCAACGCCAATGCGGCGCCGGCGGGGTCGCAGATGTCCAATTCGCGCTCGACGACGGCGGCCGAGATCGAGTTGCTGCGCTCCCGGGCCAGCATCGAGGACACGGTAAAGAAGCTGCATCTTGATATCGCGGCGCGCCCGCATGACTTCCCGCTCGTCGGTGCAGCAATCAGCGGCTTTATCCACGCACGCAACGGCCAGCCGCTCGCTACCTGGTTGTCGGGCTTCGCCTCGGGCGCCGAAGACATCTCCGTGTCGAAGTTCGACACGCCAAAAGGGCTCTACAACAAGAATTTGACGCTTACCGCCACCGGCGATGGCAACTATGTGCTGGTTGACCCGGACGGCGTCGAGGTCCTTCGCGGCAGGGTAGGCCACGAAGCAAGCGGTGCGAGCACGGCCGGTGAGGTGACGCTGCTGGTCGACAGGATGACGGGCAAGGCCGGTTCGAAGTTCGATCTGTCGCGGGCTTCCACGCTGGATACGGTGGCCGCACTTCAACGCCGCTTGTCAGTCGTTGAAACTGCGTTGCACTCCGGGGTTGTCGCGATGAGCCTGGAGGGTCAGGATAGCGAGCTGACCGCGAAGACGGTGAACGATATCGTCAGCCGTTTCGTGCAGCAGGATCTCGATACGCGGTCCGTCGAAGTCGGTAAGACACTTGCGTTCCTTGAGCAGCAACTGCCGCAGGCGCGTGCACAACTGCATGCGGCCGAGGCAAGCTACAAGGCGTTCCGCAGCACGTCAGGCGCCGTCGATGTGAACGAAGGCAGCAAGCTATTGCTGCAGCAGGCGGTCGACAACAAGTCGAAACTGCTTGGGCTGCAGCAGCAACGCGCGGAACTCTCGGCGCGCTTCACGTCGAGCTATCCGGCGGTGGCCGCACTCGACGCGCAGATCGCCGAGGTGACGAAAGCGCAAGCAGCACTGACAAAAAGTTTTGCGGTATTGCCGGACACGGAGCAAGACGCGGCGCGCCTGTTGCGTGATGTCCGTGCCAACACGGAGCTCGTCGCCAATCTGCAGAACAAGACTCAGGAACTGCGTATGGCGAAGGCCGGCCAGGTGGGCAACGTGCGCGTGGTCGATTACGCCGAAGCGCCTGACAGCCCGGTCCGCCCGAAGCGCCTGACAGCAATACTCATGAGCACCGCCGGCGGATTGCTGCTTGGCCTGCTCGTGGCCTTTGCCCGCAAGTCGGTGTATCGCGGTGTCGAACGTCCGGAAGAAATCGAGGACGCAGTCGGTGTGCGGGTGTTCGCCATCGTGCCGCGCAGCACTCAGCAGCTTCGCCTGCAACAAAAGGTCAGTACGCGCACTCTGGGGCTTCACGTGCTTGCCTCGACGTCGCCCGAAGACGTTGCAGTCGAAGGGATGCGCGGCTTGCGGACCTCGCTGCAACTGCAGATGGCCGATTCTCGCAACAACGTGCTGATGCTGACGGGCTCGCGTCCGAATGCCGGCAAGTCGTTCGTCTCGGTGAACCTGGCGACACTCGTTGCATCGACGAGAAAACGCGTCCTGCTAATCGACGGCGATATGCGTCGCGGCGATGTGCACTCGCATTTCGGCGTGCGTCACGCACCTGGTCTGTCTGACGTTCTGATGGGCTCGGATATTGAAGCGGCGGTGCTGCACGACGTGTCGCCCGGCGTGGACCTGCTGACAAAGGGTTCGTTGCCGGTCCATCCGTCGGAGCTCCTGATGAGCGACCGTATGCAGGAGGTGCTGGATTTCCTCAAGTGCCGGTATGACCTCGTCATCATCGACACCCCGCCAGTTCTCGCTGTCACGGATTCCACGCTGATCGGCAGGCACGCCGGCACGAGCTTGCTGGTGGTGCGGCACGGATTCAACCAGGTGGAAGAGATAAACGAAACGGTGAAGCGCCTGAATCTCGGCGGCGTGAACATGAAGGGCATCTTGCTGACTGACGTACCGCAATCGAAACTGATGTCGGGCAGCGCATATACCAGCTACTACAACTACGAAAGCATTCCGGGGTGACGTCGGCGCCCAACACGGTGCACACGCCGTGCACTCTCCAACACGCGAGACACCGCAGAGGTCGCAATGCGGCTTCGGTTTCCAAGAGTTTGTAAGCGCATCCAGGAACATAAGACTGAATGAAAAACGCCGGCTTTAGCAGAGCCGGCGTTTTTTTGTTTAATCGACGCAATGCAATCGCGCCGATGCCTTCAGCTTCAATGAAACAGCTTGGTCGCCTGGACCAGGGTGTTGATCACGCCCCATCCAAGCGGCACGATTGCATAGATCCAGAACACGCCGAGCAGCAGCTTGTTGGTCGGATGCGCATCCGGCTCGCGGTTCAGGTTGGTATGGGTGTTCATCGCATTCTCCGCGTTAGAGTAGGTTCAGTGGATTCAGTCTGCCGCGAGTGCGGACGCGCTCATGTGATGTTTCTCGTGCACGCGCTTCACCAGCAAATTGCAGATGAAACCGATCACCAGCAGTCCTGCCATGATGTGCAGCGTCGTGGTGTAAGCCTCCGCCTTGACCACGCCGTGCGCCACTTCATACGCGCGAATGTAGTTCACCAGCACCGGACCTGCGACACCGGCCGCAGCCCACGCGGTCAGCAACCGTCCATGAATGCCGCCCACGAATTTCGTGCCGAACATATCGGCGAGATACGCCGGAACGGTCGCAAAGCCACCGCCGTACATGGACAGGATCACGCAATACGAGAGCACGAAGAGCGCGACGTTGCCGCTCTGCGCAAATTGCGGCACCAGCAGATACAACGCCGCGCCGAGCACGAAGAACACGAAGTAGGTGCTCTTGCGCCCGAGCCAGTCCGACGCTGATGCCCACACGAAACGGCCGCCCATATTGAAGAGCGAAAGCAGTCCGACGAAACCGGCCGCGGCGCCTGCCGTGATCGATGCCTTGAAGCTTTCCTGGATCATCACCGACGCCTGGCTGAGCACGCCGATCCCGGCCGTCACGTTGAGGAACAGCACCAGCCAGATGAGGTAGAACTGCGGTGTCTTCAACGCTTGGTCGATATGCACGTGATTGCGCGTGATCATCTTGTTGCCGTTGGCTACCGGCGGCGTCCAGCCTGCCGGCGTCCAGTTCGGACGCGGGACACGGATAGCGAGCGCACCGATTGTCATCGAGATGAAATAGACAACGCCGAGCACCACGAAGGTCTCGGTCACGCCGTTGCCGGTCGCGCTCTTGAAGTGGTTCATCAGCGCCACCGAGGCAGGCGCCGCGATCATTGCACCGCCGCCAAAGCCCATGATCGCCATGCCGGTCGCCATGCCGCGCCGGTCAGGAAACCAGCGGATCAGCGTGGACACTGGCGAGACATAACCTAGCCCGAGCCCAATCCCGCCAATCACACCGTAGCCGAGGTAGACGAGCACGATCTGATGCAGATGCACACCGAGCGCCGCCACCAGGAAACCGCCGCCGAAGCAGCACGCTGCCGTGAACATGGTGCGCCGCGGCCCGACCTTCTCCAGCCATTTGCCGGCGAATGCCGCCGACAACCCGAGAAACACGATGGCGAGAGAAAAGATCCAGCCGAGCGTGGTCAGCGACCAGTCGTCCGGGGCCGATTCCGTGATGCCGATTACCCGCGTGAGCGGCGCGTTGAAAACGGAAAACGCGTAAGCCTGGCCTATGCACAGATGCACCGCCAACGCGGCGGGTGGCACCATCCAACGCGAAAATCCAGGCTTTGCGATGGTTGCTTCTTTAGAAAAAAATCCGGGTGTACCGGTAATTGGGCTGCCGGTTTGCGAGCTCATTCTGGGTCTCCAGGCTGGTTTATTTGCGCTGTTTATCGTTTGCTTTTTTTATAGACGAACTTCAATAGGCTCTTGGCAGCGCTGCCGAGAAGCCGCTCAATCGTCATGGCGTGGTTTGTACGAGTAAGGGATAAAACGGAGGAGAATATATGCAGTTCTTTTTCATAATGTTAACCTGACGACGCATGTCCACCACCATAGTTAAGGCGTTGCATAGTTGCAATAGGATATCATCAGACATAAGTAATTGTACTGATAGGGCAATCCTTGTTTTCACGTAAGGAAATCCTTTCTTCTGCTTCTCCCGGTCGTTCTGAATGAGTAAAAACAGGAATTTTCAATAGTCTTCAGGCCTACACGGGTAATAAGCTCTATAGCATTGGCTTTCCGCCGGAATAAACCGAACCCGTCTATCCGACCGATTAATTCGCGTTTCCCCCGGGAATTTCACCCACTGCTGCGCGCATAAAACATTCCCAAAACCATTGGGAAAAATCAGTAAAGCGTCGAGGACCAAGATGTGGGGGGCGGCATGCCGATCACCGACGATCGGATGATTTCAGCAAGCCTTTGCGGTGCGGCTTTCGTCGCCTAACCTGTACGAGCATCCGCGTTCTGGACCGGATTCGGATCAATTTTCTCGCCGTTTCATACGATCAATCGAAGCTTGAAGAAAACATCGGGACGTCGCATGAAAGGCGCAGGATTTGCATGGCGGAGGTACGGCAAACCTTCGCCAACCCCCACGCGTTGCACCCACGCCGAGGGCAATGGACCGTGGACGTGGCGCGTTATCTCACCTTAAGGAGCACGTTCGATGAGTACGATCAAGACGAAGGACGGCACGGAAATTTTCTACAAGGACTGGGGTACCGGCAAAACGGTAGTGTTTTCGCATGGATGGCCGCTGGATGCGGACGCGTGGGACGCGCAGATGTTGTTCCTGGTCCAGAAGGGTTACCGGGTCATCGCGCACGACCGGCGGGGACATGGGCGTTCAGGCCAGCCTGGCCAGGGCAACGACATGGACACCTACGCCGACGACCTGGCCGCGGTGCTCGACGCACTGGACGTGAAAGACGCCATGCTGGTGGGCCATTCCACGGGCGGCGGCGAGGTCGCGCGTTATATCGGGCGGCATGGGACGCAGCGGGTATCGAAGGCCGTGTTGATCGGGGCCGTACCGCCGATAATGTTGAAGACGGAAGCCAACCCGGGCGGCCTGCCGAAGGACGTATTCGACGGAATCCGCGCAGGCGTTGTAGGCGATCGCTCGCAGTTCTACAAGGATCTGGCGCTGCCGTTCTTCGGCTACAACCGCGATAACGCCAAGAAATCCCAGGGCGTCATCGATACATTCTGGGCGCAGGGAATGCTGGGCGGGATACTGGGGCACTACTTGTGCATCAAGGAATTTTCAGAGGTCGATTACACGGAAGACCTGAAGAAATTCGATGTGCCGACCCTCATCCTGCACGGCGATGACGACCAGATCGTGCCCATCGATGCAGCCGGAAAACTGTCGGCGAAGATCGTCAAGAACGCGACGCTCAAGGTGTACCCGGGCGGCGCGCACGGCATGTGCGTGGTCGAGGCTGACAAGGTGAACGCGGACTTGCTCGAGTTCTTGTCGAGCTAAAAGAAGGGACGCGCCGGCCTATGAAACCGCCGGCGCGGCAACGGCTACTTCTTCACCGGATGAGCCCGCCGGAACACCATCCATCGGGGCGATTTGAACCGGACGATGCTCACGTAAAGCCATACGTAGGTCATCGCAAACACCACGACGAAGCAGAACAGATGCAATGTGTGCCGCCAGAACAGCGTGGCGGGAATCACGGCAACCAGGCACAGCAGCCACAGGTACGGCGACGTGAGCGAATTGCGCCGCGTGATTTCGCGTGCATTCTGCGCACCGACCGCCCAGCGCATGAGGCGCTTGTACACCAGCATATGCAGATGAACGCCATCGGGAATCCCGGGCGAGATCCCGCGAACAAACTTCTTCCGATAGATCGAGAAACACGTCTCGAAGATCGGGTACATGAACAGCAACACCGGAAACCACGCTGACACATCGCGATTGCGCATCACGAGCATGATGGACAGCTCGGCCAGCATGAAGCCGATGAAGTACGCGCCGCCATCGCCGAGAAAGATCAGCCCGGCGGGGAAGTTCCAGATGAAAAAGCCCATCACCGCGCCCATCATGATCAGCGAGGCGGACAACACCACCGGGTCGTGAACCTGGAACGCCACGTACGCGAGCGACGCAAACATCATGAACGCGACCATGGACGCGAGCCCATTGAAGCCATCGATGATATTGATCGCGTTGGCCAATGCCGCCACCGCCACCACGGTCACGAGACACGAGATAACGCCGTAAGTCAGCAGGAAGTCCAGCGGCGGAACGCTGATACGCGTGACCGCAATCCCGAGCAGGAAGTAAGCAAGCGCGGCTGCGGCCATCGTGCAAACGAGGCGTACAACCGGCGTGACGCGCTTGGTCAGGTCCTCGACGAGGCCGGAGAAAAAAGCCGGCATTCCGCACGCAACAATGGCGAGGATTCCGCTTGAGACGACGGGATAGGTCCATCGAAGCTGCACCGCCGAGACGGCGAGTCCAATCAGGATTCCGACCCCGCCGATGCGCGGCACGGACCGCGCGTGAAACTTCTGTACGCCGGCAAAATCGCTATCGCCGGAGAGGCCTTCGTGCAAATGGGCAAACCGCACGATCAACAGCGTGATGAATAGCGAAACGAGAAAACCGAGCGCAAAACTGAGCATGAAAAATAACCACTAGAAAGAACGCGTCAGGCCGGGCCTTAACCGAAACCAGGCCCAACCTGAACCAAAACCTCAGGCAAAACCCTTCGGGTTCTGCGACTGCCAGCGCCAGTGATCGGCGCACATCCGCTCGATGCCGTGTTCCGCTTGCCAGCCGAGCAGCTTCGCAGCGGCGGCCGGATCGGCAAAACATTCGGCGATATCGCCCGGACGGCGGCCGACGAGTTCATACGGCACGGGCTTGCCCGACGCCGCTTCGAACGCCTTCACCACATCCAGCACGCTATAACCCGTTCCAGTGCCCAGGTTCACGACAAAGCTGCTGTCGAGCGATTCCAGCGCATCGAGCGCTTTGATGTGACCGCGCGCGAGATCGACCACATGAATGTAATCGCGCACGCCGGTGCCGTCGTGAGTCGCGTAATCGCTGCCGAAAATACGCAGGCGTTCCAGCTTGCCCACGGCCACTTGCGCGACATACGGCATCAGGTTGTTCGGCACGCCCGCCGGATCTTCGCCGATCAAGCCACTTTCATGCGCGCCGACCGGATTGAAGTAACGCAGCGTGGCGATGCGCCATGCGGCATCGGAGATTTCCAGGTCGCGCAATACCTGCTCCGCGATCAGCTTCGATTGCCCGTAGGGGTTCGTTGCCGACAGCGGAAAGGATTCGTCGATCGGCACGCTCTTCGGCACGCCATACACCGTGGCCGACGAGCTGAAGACGATCTTCTTCACGTTGCGCGCGCGCATGGTGTCGAGCAGGACGAGCAGGCTGTCCATGTTGTTGCGGTAATACTCGATCGGCTTCGCCACCGATTCGCCCACTGATTTCAACGCGGCGAAATGGATCGCGCCGGTGATTGCGTGTTCATCGAAAATGCGGGCGAGGGCGGTTTCATCGCGGACATCGGCTTCGTAGAATGCCAGCGTCTTGCCCGTGATCTGCTCCACGCGTTTGAGCGCCTGAGCGTTGCTGTTCACGAGGTTGTCGATCACGACGACGCCGTAACCGGCATTGAGCAATTCGACGCAGGTATGCGAGCCGATAAAACCGGCGCCGCCTGTCACAAGGATCGTGCCCTTTGCGTTTGTTTGACCAGCCATGAATAACGCTCCCGGAGGGTGATTTAGAGTGAAACGCCGGTAACCGCGCGTATTGTGCCTTTATAACGCTCGACGACCGTTTTTTCGTCGAATTCGCGCGTGACCTTGACGCGGCCCGCCACGCCCATTTCAGCGCGCGCCGCGTAGCTCGAAAGCAGCAAGCGTTCGAGTTGCTGCGCGAGGCTACCGGCGCTTTTTACTTCGCACAGCAGGCCGGTGACGCCGTTTTCGACGACTTCGCGGCAGCCGGGGACATCGGTGGCGACAATCGGGCGTCCCATTGCCGACGCCTCCATCAAGGTCCGCGGCACGCCTTCACGATACGACGGCAGCACCACGCAATCCGCATTGCCTATATACGCGCGAACATCTTGCGCCTCGCCGAGATAATCGATGACCCCTTCGCGCTGCCAGGCCTGCACTTCATCGAGCGTGATGGCGCTGGGGTTGTCGACGCCCACGGGTCCGAGCAACTGAAAGTGCGCATACGGATATTTTTCGCGCAGCCGGCGGGCTGCATCGACGTATTCCGCGACGCCTTTATCCCACAGCAGACGGCCAATTAAAACGAAAAAAAAGCCTTCCGTCTGCGGGTTGGCGCGCGGTAGCGGCTGGAATGCGTAATCTCCGAGATCGACGCCTTCGCCGTGCAGCAAACGCGCGCGCTCCGGATGAACCAGCAGCTTCTGGTCGATGAACGCTTGCCGGTCGTCCTGGTTCAGGAACCACACTTCGCGCGGAAAGCGGAACGCAAAACGATAAAGCCGCTTTGCGACGCTCGCCGTCCGGCTCTTCTGGATGAACACATAACCCAGGCCGGTGGTGACCGCAATGGACGGCACGCCCGCGAGTTTTGCCGCTATCGAACCGAAGATGTTCGGCTTGATCGTGTAGTGAAACACCATGTGCGGCCGGGTGGCGCGGTACTCGCGATATAGCGCGGCCAGGGTCTTCAGGTCATCGCGGGGATTGGTGCCTTTCGACGCTACCGGCAGCTCCACGCAGCGGCAGCCCATTTCTTCCAGCGGCTCGAAAGTCCGGTCGCGCGGCGCGATCACAGCGACTTCGACGCCGCGTTCGATCAGCATCCGCAGCAAGCCGCGCCGGTAGGTGTAGATCGCCCAGGCGGTGTTGCAGACGAGAGTTATGCGAAGGCGGGTTTTCTCTGCGTTCATTCGATGGTTATTGAAGGGGGCGCTGAACGAGTCATGCGCGGAACAAGCGCGTTTTCAGCGCGCGCAGGAGGCCGTAAGGCAGCATCAGATGCGCGATATTTTTCGCCACGCCGAGCCAGTCGGGCGGGTTCGTCAAACGCATGTATTTCAATTGCAGCCGCAGTGTAGACAGGATTTGTGTCCGACGTTTCGTCGCGCTGATGCCGTGCTCGTTGAGTTCGTAATACACGCCGAACTCTGGCAGGTTCGCGCAATCGTGGCGCTGCATCAGACGCAGGAACAGGTCGAGGTCCTCGGCCGCGCGATATTCCGCGCGATAGTTGCCGGCTTCGATCACGGCGGTGACGCGCAGCATGATCGTCGGATGGGAGAAGCAGGAGCGCAGCAGCATGACGCGGCGGATTGCAGCCGGTTCCGTGGGCGGGCGAAGGTCGAACAGCGGCGCGCCCGCCGTGCTCACCACGTGCGTCCACATGCCGAGCGCCGCCGTTTCCGGATGCGCTTCCATATAGGCGCGCTGCTTTTCCAGCCGATATGGCGTCGCCAGATCGCCGGCATCGATGCGCGCCGCGTATTTGACGCCGCGCTCCGCCAGCGCGGCCACGCCCGTTTGCAACGCTTGCTCGATACCGCCATTGCGCGGCATGCGCAGCACCTCGATCGTGAGGTTCGCGGGGTTCGCCCCGGAGGATGGCGCGACGATGGGCGGCAGGCTGCCGTCATCGACGATCAGCACGCGCACCGGTGCACGCTCGGAGAACGATGCGAGCGTGCGATCCAGGTCGTGCTGGGCGTTGAACACCGGGATCAGCACGGCGACGTCGTCGAGTGACGTGGTGGATGAGGTGGCCGTCATACCCGCAGCCTGAAGCGGATATAGTAGAAATTGACCGATGCCGCGGCGAGGTAGCCCGCCGCCAGCCCGATCAGTGCGCCGTAACTGCCCATGCGCGGAATCGCGATCAGGTTCACCACGAAAGCCACCCCCAGCGCGAGCAGCCACTTCGCGAGCAACACGAATTTCGCCTGGTATTTAAGCACGACGAGATTCCCGATCGCTTCGATGCCAGCCGGCACCGAAAGCCACACCGCCCAGCGGAAAATGCTGATGGATTCGGTGTAAGCCGGCCCGAACACGCGCGAGATGATGAAACCGGCGAGCAGATCGAGCACGATTGCCCCGCCGATCATCAGCACGCCGGTCATCGCGATCAGGCGGCCGACGTTGCGCTTCAGTTGCGCTGCATCGTGCACGCGGTACACGAACGCCGGGGCGATCGTCTGCGCGAGCATCAGCGCGAGCGTGATCCAGTTTTCGTTGAGTTGCTGTGCGGCGGAATATCGACCGAGATCGGCGAACGAAATATGGCGCTCGAGCATGAGCCGGTCGAGCTTCAGGAACAGGTACATACAAATGAGGCCGAGCCAGAACACCGTGCCCGCGCTGGCGAAGTGGCGGAACAGCGAGCGGTCGATGTGCCAGCCGAGCTTGCCGCCGTGTCGATGCATGTAATACAGCATCAACACCCCGCCGATCACACCGGCTTCCAGCGCCCACAGCCAGCCGAAGCGCGCCGGGCTTGCCGCTGCGCGCACGAGCACGAATACGAGCGCGGCCTTGGCCACGGCTGTCAGCATGCTGGTCAGCAATTGCGGCTTGCTGTACGTCATGCTTTGCAGCCACGCGTTGATCACGCCGACGAACGGCTCGCGGAACAGCATGGTCACGGCGAGGCCGGCGAGCATGGCGCCGACGAGCGGATCGGTGAAACCCGCTGCAATGCCGATCCAGGTGAGGACGAGCGCCGCCGCGGAAACGCCCATGCGCAACACGAACGCGCTGCCGAGCACCGTGCCGAGCTGGCCTGGCGGGCGATTCACGATGGTCGGCACGAGGATTTCGGCGCCGCACACCCAGGTGATGGGCGAGAGCACGAGCAGCAGCGTGTTGGCGTATTGCCATTTGCCGAAGACATCGGGGCCGAAGTAGCGCGCGAGCAGTCCGCTGATGGCGATGGCGACTGCGATCTGCGTGAGGCGTTCGAGACCGAGCCAGACGATGTTCGCCAGCGCCTTGGTCACGTCGGGGTTCTTGATCCGGTTCAGCATCCGCGGGCGGCGCCTGACGTTGCGGCGGCTGTCGTGGCCACGATGGGCATGGCGCTTGCGGTAATAAAACAGCCGACCCGGCCGGCAGCCATCCTGACGGTGATCCGTTCGGCGATCCTGTCGGGAGCCGTCAACCTGGGCGCGGTTTCCCGCCATTCGGTGTGACGTTTGTGCTTCGCGGTGAAAAAGCGTCCGGGCATTGGATTAGAATATTTGCGCTGGTCCGCGCGGAAAGACTGCGATTATAGGTGCGAACAGTGTGCGCAACCGCGTGGTTGACGCGTGGTTGACACTCGCCGAGCGCACTTTGAGGAGGGGCCGGCGGGTTTGAGGCCACGCGGGTCGAATTTCTTTCGTTATTTTTTCACGTGTCGTCCGGTATTGTTTCTGGCCGTTCGTGCGTTGGCCGAGTCGGGTCTTTTTATCGTTGGCCGCAGGTCTGTATCAAGGGGTCTTCGTGACCCGGGACGCTTCGGGATGCCCCGGAACCATTTAAATTATTAGTCAGGTAGCCATTCCATGAGCCAGTCACCGCAAGTACCAGTTACCCAGTCCATTTTCAAGGCTTACGACATTCGCGGCATCGTGGGTAAGACCGTCGATGCCGGCGTCGCGCGCGCCATCGGCCGTGCATTCGGCAGCGAGATCCGCAATCAGGGCGGCGATTCGGTCGTCGTGGCCCGTGACGGCCGTTTGTCGGGTCCGGAGCTTGTTGGCGCGCTTGCTGACGGCTTGCGTGAAGCCGGCGTGGACGTTGTCGACCTTGGCATGGTGCCGACGCCCGTGGGTTATTTCGGCGCCAGTGTGCCGCTCGCGTTGCCTGAGGGCGAGCGCCGGGTGGATTCGTGCATTGTGGTGACGGGGAGCCACAACCCGCCCGATTACAACGGCTTCAAGATGGTGCTGCGCGGCGCCGCGATCTATGGTGACCAGATCCAGGCGTTGTATCAGCGCATTGTGAATGACGACTTCACGAGCGGCGCGGGCACGTACACCGAATACGATATCCAGCAGGTTTATCTTGACCGGATTGTCAGTGACATCAAGCCTGCGCGTCCGATCAAGATCGTGGTCGATGCGGGTAACGGCGTGGCTGGCGAACTTGCGCCGCGCTTGTTCAAGGCATTGGGTTGCGAGATTGTCGAGTTGTTCACCGACATTGACGGGACGTTCCCGAATCACCATCCCGATCCGGCGCATGCGGAAAACCTGCAGGATGTGATCAAGGCGTTGAAGGAGACGGATGCGGAAATCGGTTTTGCCTTCGATGGCGATGGCGACCGTCTGGGCGTTGTGACGAAGGATGGCCAGATCATTTATCCGGATCGTCAGTTGATGTTGTTTGCGCAGGAAGTGTTGTCGCGCAACAAGGGTGGGCAGATTATTTACGACGTCAAGTGCACGCGTAACTTGGCCAAGTGGGTTCGTGACCAGGGCGGTGAGCCGGTGATGTGGAAGACGGGTCACTCGCTGGTGAAGGCTAAGCTGCGGGAAACCGGTGCGCCGTTGGCGGGTGAGATGAGCGGTCACGTGTTTTTCAAGGATCGCTGGTATGGCTTTGATGATGGCCTTTATACCGGCGCGCGGTTGCTTGAGATCCTGTCGCGGGTGGCTGATCCGAGCAAGTTGCTTAATGATTTGCCGAATTCGTTGTCGACGCCTGAGTTGCAGCTGAAGCTGAATGAGGGTGAGAATTTTGAGTTGATCGCGAAGATGCAGAAGAATGCGAAGTTCACTGGTGCGGACGATGTGCTGACTATCGATGGGCTGCGGGTGGAGTATCCGGATGGGTTTGGACTCGCGCGGTCATCGAATACTACGCCGGTGGTGGTTATGCGGTTTGAGGCTGACAGCGAGGACGCGCTGAAACGTATTCAGGAAGATTTTCGGCGGGTGATTTTGGCGGAGAAGGCTGACGCCAAATTACCGTTCTGATTTTTGCTCGCGCCGGTGGACCGAAGGGGTTTGCCGGTGCGGAGTGGCCGGGGACCGGGTGGGGTTGGTCGGTTTTCGGGGTTAGCGGTCGGGGGTGGTGTTGGGTTGTTGTGGGGATTTCGAGGTTAGCGGTCGGGGTCTATGCCGGGTTGCCAGGTTCCTGCGTTAGCGGTCGGGGTCTATGCCGGGTTGCTGCTGCTTGGCTTGGCGGTCTGCGTGAGTGAGCTATTTTCTTTATCACTATTAGCCACTGCGCGTGGCGGCGCGTCATTTCTTTGTCCAAAGCGACAAAGAAACGAAGCAAAGAAAGCGCTTTCAAAACGCGGGCTCATAAGTTGACCTAGCGTGCAGTTCCTGCGTTTTTGGCACCCCAAAAGCACGGTGCTCGCCAGAACGACGGATGTTTGAACCCCTCCTTCTCGCGAATTCTTACACGCACACGCTTCGCCCCGTACGCTCTCGGGCAAGCACGCGTGCCAAGAAACCCGCACGGCCCCACGCGTATTTACCGCTTCAGGTCTTCGCGGGTTAGCTGCTTGGCCAGCATGATCGGCATGATCGGTGCGATTATTTTTTGACGTTCGGGCCTCATCTATCCGAGCGCCTTGTTTCGAGGCGGGTTGGCGACGTGGTTCGGGATGCGTACAAATTCGAAGGATGGTTTTTCGCGGATAGCGCGGGGTGCCCCTTGGGCAGGTTCAGTCACTGGTGGCGAAGCGTGTGGGTATCGGTGTTCGGAGAAGGAGGGTTTCACACATCCGTCGCTCTTGCGAGCACCGTGCTTTTGGGGTGCCAAAAACGTGGAAACTGCACGCTAGGTCAACTTATGGGCCCTCGTTTTGAAAGCGCTTTCTTTGCTTCGTTTCTTTGTCGCTTTGGACAAAGAAATGACGCGCCGCCACGCGCAGTGGCTAATAGTGATAAAGAAAATAGCTCACTCAAGCAGACCACTAACCCCGAAAGCAGCAACCCGGCACTGACTCCGACCGCTAACGCAAGAACCTGGCAACCCGGCACTGACTCCGACCGCTAACGCAAGAACCTGGCAACCCGGCAATGACTCCGACCGCTAACGCAGGAACCTGGCAACCCGGCATCAACCCCAACCGTGAACCCCAGAACCGCCAAAAACCCCAAGCGTGAGCAAAACCCAAAACCAAACCCCAACCACGAGCAAAACCCAACCCCCGAGCGCGAGCGAAAAACTAAACCCACCCCCCAAGCGCGAGCGAAAAACTAAACCGAACCTCGAGCGCCAGCGGTAAACTCCGCCCCATCTCAAAAAATTGTCCACGCGCCGTCCAATCCGACGGCGCCCACCGTGTCCAGCGTGCAAAAAATCCTGATTGTCCGGGTGTCGTCCCTAGGCGACGTCGTCCATAACATGCCGGCCATCGCCGATATCCGTCGTCTCCACCCCGATGCCCAGATCGACTGGCTAGTCGAAGAGAGCTTCACGGATCTCGTCGAACTCGTCGACGGCGTACGCCGCGCCATCCCATTCTCCCTGCGGCGCTGGCGCAAACGCCTTTTCTCACTCGATAACTGGCGCGAAATCCAACGCTTCCGCCGCGCACTGGCCGCAGAAAAATACGATCTCGTCATCGACTGCCAAGGGCTCATCAAAACCGCATGGGTCGCAAGCTGGGCGCACGGTACCCTGGTCGGCCTGGGCAACCGCACCGACGGCGCCGGCTACGAATGGCCCGTGCGCTTCTTCTACGATAAACGCGTGCCCATCGAAGCACGCACGCACGTGGTCGAGCGCACCCGGCAACTGGTCGCCGCCGCGCTCGGCGATCCGCGCCCGGAAGCAACGGATGCGATCGAATTCGGCATCGATACCCGCCGCGCCGCGCTGGCGTTATCGGAGGCAGGGCTTAACCTGCCCGTGCCGTACGTGGTGTTCGTCCACGCCACGTCCCGCGCCGATAAACAATGGCCCGACACCGCTTGGATCGAACTCGGCCAGACGCTGATCCGGCGCGGGGTGTCAATCGTGCTCCCGTGGGGCAGCGAGACCGAACGCGAAACCAGCGAGAAGCTCGCCAAAGAGTTCGGCGCAGCAGCGGTCGTGCCGCCGAAACTCTCGCTGCCGGCCGTGGTTGGCCTGATCGACGGCGCAGCAGCAACGGTAGGCGTGGATACGGGACTCGTACACATCGCGGCAGCCCTGAAGCGGCCGACCGTCGAGTTGTACAATTTCTCGACCGCCTGGCGCACCGGCGGTTACTGGTCGCCGCGCGTAGTGAACCTGGGCAGCGCAAACCAGCATCCGACGTTGCAGCAGGTCAAAGCGATCCTCGCCGGCTTCGGGCTGCTTTGATGCATGAAGAAGGGCAGCGGTATCGGATAGGGTAGCGGGGCAGTGGGTGTGGTGAGGAAGCGGCTTCGGTTCGAAGGACTGGCACAATCGCCGCGATAAACCGGCGGCGCGTTTGACGAATCTGGGCGAATTCAAGCGAAACCCGGTGGTTTGAGGTCCATCAACTGCCAGCGTTTCACGCGGCGAATTTTGCAGCCGGTTTGAGCGAAAATGCACCGCGCTCACCGGGCGCGACGCTTCCCCGAGGCGTCAATTGCAGCAAATCGAAGCCAATCGAGGTTGATTGAAGCCGATTGAAGCCAGTTGACGATAATCGGGCCGCTCACTCGCTCATCCAAACAAATCGAAGGCACATGACCGAATCTCAAATTATTGAAGTTGCCACCGCCGACTGGCACGGCCAGCAGCTTTCCGTGCCGCGCGAAGCATTGCTGTCCGGCGTAGAGCGCGGCAAGGTGCTGTATTTTCCGCGCCTGGCGTTTGCCATAGAAGGCGGCGAACGGGCGCTGCTCGACCCCAAGGTGGCCGATCCGGAGCGCAAGAACATCAGTCTCGCGCCCAATGGCGGCGCGCTCGTGGGCGTACTCGGCGACGCCGTCACGCAATCCGCCGTCCGCGCGTTGATCGCGCGCTATCAGGCGAACGCGCGCTCGCTGGTCGACGGGCTGTTCCCCGAATATCGCGGCAAGTTGCGGGTTGCGCCTACCAGCCTGCGGCTGCATCGCGTGGAAACGCGCGAGACGTCGTGGCGCAAGGACGACAGCCGCCTGCACGTCGATGCTTTCCCGTCACGGCCGAATTATGGCGAGCGCATCCTGCGCGTGTTCACCAACGTCAATCCGGATGGCGCGCCGCGTGTCTGGCGTGTCGGCGAACCATTCGAAGACATGGCAAAACGCTTCCTGCCTGCTATCAAGGCCCCGGTTCCCGGCTCCGCGTGGCTCTTGAACCTCCTGCATATCACCAAGACGCCGCGCAGCGAATACGACCACCTGATGCTCCATTTGCACGATGCAATGAAGGCCGATATCGACTATCAAGCGAAATCGCCGCAGCAAGAGATGCCGTTTCCGCCCGGTTGCGTGTGGGTGTGTTTCTCCGATCAAACCTCGCACGCCGTCATGTCCGGCCAGTACATGCTCGAACAAACGTTCTTCCTCCCCGTCAGCGCCATGGACCAGCCCGACTGCGCGCCGCTCGGCATCCTGCAACGCCTGAAAGGCAGGGCGCTGGTTTGAGCGCCGCCGAGTGGTGGGGAGAGTGCGCGGGTTTGCGTAGCGTCGGTGAGCAATTGCCGCGGACCTGCCGCGAGGGCGGCCGATGCTGAGGCTCGTTTATCGCGCGTTATGGTGGCTCGTGGCGCCGCTCGCGGTGCTGCGGCTCTTGATCCGGTCGCGGCGCGAGCGGGGGTATCGGGAACATATCGGTGAGCGGTTTGGGTTTGGTCCCGTGCGCCGTGCCGACGACCTCGCGCCGTTGATCTGGGTGCATGCGGTGTCCGTCGGGGAGACGCGTGCGGCGCAGCCGCTGATCGAAGCGCTGAGCCAAGCCCATCCCGATGCCCGCATCCTGTTGACGCACATGACACCGAGCGGCCGCGCGACCGGCGTGGAGCTATACGGCGACCGTGTTTCGCGCAGCTTTCTTCCCTACGATTCACCGTCGCTCGTGCGGCGGTTCTTGCGCGCTTGGCGGCCATCACTGGGCATCGTGATGGAAACGGAAGTGTGGCCGACGCTCATCGATGAATGCAAACGGGCCGGTATCCCGCTGGTGCTGACCAACGCGCGGATGTCGGCGCGCTCGTTCAAGCGCGCGGCGAAGTTCGGCAATGCAACGCGCGAAGTGTTCGGCGGTTTCACGCGCGTGCTCGCGCAGACGCAGTCCGACGCGGACCGCCTGAGCGCGCTCGGCGCACGCAACATCGCGGTGCTCGGCAACCTGAAGTTCGATATGGCCGCGCCGCCCGAACTCTACGCGCGCGGTCACGCGTGGCGCGCGGCGATCGGCGAGCGCCCGGTCTGGGTGGCGGCGAGTACGCGCGAGGGTGAGGAAGCGCTGGTGCTGCAGGCGTTCACGACCTTGCGCACGCGCATACCCGATGCGTTGCTGATCCTCGTGCCGCGCCATCCGCAGCGTTTCGACGAGGTAGCCAATCTGATCGATGCCGCCGCGCAATCCTATGTGCGGCGTTCCGCCTGGGCCGGACGGGCGGCGGCAGCGGGATCGGGAGTCGATGCCGCGCCGGTCTTGCCGTCCAGCGTCAACGTGCTGCTCGGCGATTCGATGGGCGAGCTGAGCGCGTATTACGCGGCGTCGGACCTGGCGTTTATCGGCGGGAGTTTGTTGCCGCTGGGCGGGCAGAACCTGATTGAGGCATGTGCGGCGGGTGTGCCGGTGCTGATCGGCCCGCACACCTTCAACTTCACGCAGGCGACGAATGATGCGATCGCGGAAGGTGGGGCGCTGCGCGTGAGCGATCCGGCGGCGTTGGCGCGCGGCTTGAGAGAACTTTTCACCGATAAACCCCGCCGGCTCGCCATGAGCACGGCGGCATCGGCGTTTGCGGCGAAGCATCGCGGGGCGACGGCGAGGACGGTGGCGGTGCTGGGGGCGTTGCTTCGCACGCAGCCAGAAGAGCATTAATCCCGGCGGTACGGGCCTGCTGGATTAACCCCGTTCTTCCAAAATCCGCGTCACGCAAGCCACGAACCGCTCGTTGCTTGCTTCCACGCCATACGCCCGCGCCCGTTCCAGCGCTTCGCGCGTAAAGCCATCGCGCAACGCATGGTCCGATAACAGCCGCGACATTGCCCCTGCCATGGCGTCCACATCGCCGATAGGAACCAGCAGCCCGAACCGGCCATCGTCGAGAATCTCCCGTGGCCCGGTCGGGCAATCGGTTGAAATCACCGGCTTGCCAAGCGCCAGCGCCTCGAGCAGGACCATCGGCATGCCTTCGTATCGCGAGCTGAGCACCAGTGCACTTGCATGCGCCACAACCGCGTGCGGATTGTTCCGATACCCCGTGAAATGCACGCGTTTCCCGATCCCCAGTTCCACCGCCAACGCTTCCAGTTCACCGCGAAAACCGCCGTCGCCGACAATCACCAGGTCTTCCTGCAATTCACCTTCGCCATGCGTCCCGACAAGCTGCGCGTAAGCCCGCAGCAAGGTCCGGTGATCCTTCTGGATTTCGTCGAGCCGCGCCACGGAAACGATATACGGCCCGGTGCACGGCGGCGCTTCCACAGTCGCGCCGTTCTCACGAATCCGGTCGATATCGATCGCATTCGGCAGCACGAACACATTGCGCAGATGGCCATTGAACAGCTCGCTCGCTTCGTCGGCCATCTGGCGGTTCAGCGCGGCAATGCCGTCGTAGCGGCCGTATTGCGCGAGTAGCCGTCTCATCTTCCGGCGCCGGCCGCCAAGCCGTGCGTCGAAGCTGAAGTGGTTCACGCCGAGCCACGCCACGCCGAAGCGGCCGGCCAGACGTCGCAGCGACATGTCGAAGTCGATGATGAGGTCATGACGCTGCGCGAGCGCGGCCACCCGCGTTTTCACATAGGGGCGCACGGCGAGCGTGTTGAAGACGTCACGGCCGACACGGCCGAGCTTGCTCAGCCGATGCTCGTAGCGACGTGCCTGGAACAGGTTGAGCCAGGGTTTATCGGTGAGGATTTCCACGCCGACGTCCGCCGGAACCAGCGCGCGGAAGCGCTCTTCGAACGCGGGCGACGAAAACATCACGGACAGCGTCACCGTGAAGCGCGCGCGGTCGTAGATCCGCAGCCATTGCATCAGCGACGACTCGATGCCGCCGTCGTTGAAGTCCGCGATGTGAAACAGCACGGCAATGCGCTTCGAGGGTTGTGCCATGGATGTCGAGGACGCTGCGGGCGACAATTTCAGCCGCACGGCGGCGTCACGAGTCAGGAGCGTGTCAGGACTGTCGATCAGAGGTCTCCGAAAACGGGCCCTATGGCGGTAAAAAAGGGCAAGGCGATATGTTAACGCACTCGATCGGCCGGGAACAGTTTCTTCCCCGCGCCGAAACCTTGTTTCAGACCGCCAGCAGACCCTTCTTTTCGATGAACCGAACCACCACGTCGAGCCCTTCCAGGGCCTTCAGGTTGCACATGACAAATGGCCGATCTCCGCGCATCTTCCTGGCATCGGAGGCCATGATGTCGAGATTTGCGCCTACATACGGTGCGAGGTCGATCTTGTTGATGACCAGCAGGTCGGACTTCGTGATGCCCGGTCCGCCCTTGCGCGGAATTTTTTCGCCACCGGCGACATCGATCACATAAATGGTCAGGTCCGATAATTCCGGGCTGAAAGTGGCTGCGAGATTATCCCCGCCCGATTCGATGAACACGATATCCGCGTCCGGGAAACGCTCGATCATCTGGTCGACAGCTTCCAGGTTGATGGACGCGTCTTCGCGGATCGCCGTGTGCGGGCAGCCGCCCGTTTCCACGCCCATGATGCGTTCGGCCGGCAACGCGCCCGCGACCGTCAGCAGGCGCTGGTCTTCTTTCGTGTAGATGTCGTTGGTGATCGCGACGAGGTCGTATTTTTCGCGCATCGCCTTGCAGAGCATTTCGAGCAGCGTGGTCTTGCCCGAACCGACCGGGCCTCCCACGCCCACGCGCAGGGGCGGCAGTTTCTTGGAGCGGCGGGCAGCGGCGGAATAGACAGGTGCGTTCATGTTTTCTTAAGAGCGGAACAAGCGTGAATATTGCGATTCGTGGCGCGCCGAGAGAATGCCGAGTTGCGGCGCGAAGGTGTTGATTTCATCAGGCGATGTGGCGAGCGCTTTTTCTACCGCGGTATCGATAGCTACCCGCAACGCAACGATGATCCGCTGTCCCGCGATCTGGCCTAACGGCACCGCTTTCAGCGCGGCAGCGGCCTGGTTTTCCACCCACGAGAACGCGTAGGCGGCGAGGGCGGCGTCGGGGGCGGCGTCGTGGGCGTAGGCGGCGAAGGCGAATGCGGTGGGTTGGGAGATCGGTTTAATGGCGTTTAACGTGGCTAAACGCGCGGCATCGCCCCATTCAAGTTGCGTGCATAACTGCGCAAGCGACCAGCCCATCTGCTGCGTCTCGCGACGCAATTCCGCCGATTCGCGGCTGGCGAGGAATTCTTCATCGGCGGCGGTGAGTGCTGCGGCGTCGTGGATGCGCCAGCGGGTCATTTGATGCGCGAGGAACGGGAGTTCGCCGCGTGCGAGCACATTGGTCAGCCCGCTCGCGATCCATTCGCGGGCGCTGTCGCCATCGTGGATCAAGCCGTGTTCTATCGCCGATTCAAGGCCCTGCGAATAACTGAACGCGCCAATAGGCAGCGCCGGCGACGCCAGATGAAGGAGGGCAGTTAATTCAGCGATGCGCATGACCGTGGTCGTGCTTGTGATCGTGGCCTTCGTGGCTGCACTGCGAATGGTCGCCGTGGTCGTGGCCTTTGCCTTTGCCGTGAGCGTGATCTGCTTGGTCGTGTGCGCCGTGGTCCGCATGCCCATGTGCGCACTGCGAATGATCGCCTTGATCGTGGCCTGCACCGTGCGCGTCATGGTCGTGTGCGTGGTCATGGTCCGCGTGCCCATGCGTGCACTGCGAATGATCGCCATGATCGTGGCCTGCGCCGTGAGCGTGTCCATGATCGTGATCGTGCGAATCCCCGTGATGTTCATCGAAGACCTTCTGCGCGAGCGCATAGTCTTCTACAAACGTCTCGTCGTGCCCGTGCTTGTGACCGCCGCCATACGCGCCCGTCTCCGGCTGGAACGGAGCCTTGGCGTGATCCACATGCGCGCCCAGACGCTTGAGCATGTCTTCCAGCACCGGATCGGCTTCCAGTTTCAACTGTCCCGCGGCCACTTCCACCGGCGTGTGCCGGTTGCCCAAGTGGTAGGCGGCGCGCGTCAGCGTAATAGGATCGTGGGCATGAACAACCAGCACATCTTGTTCTGCGGCAATCACACGCACCAGGCCGCCATCGTCAGCGACCAGCATGTCGCCATCGCGCAGCACCGTGCCGCGCGGCAGCACCAGCGCCACTTCCTCGCCGTTATCCAGTGTGGCGGCCAGACGGCTTTTGCAGCGGTCATCGAAGGCAAGGGTGAGCGTGGGCGCGCGCTTGATCAACGGTGCGGCAAGTTTCGCTTCAATACGTTTGTCGATCGTGCGCATAGAGTCTCGGAAATCAGAATAGGAAGTAGCGCTGCGCCATCGGCAAAACGGTTGCCGGCTCGCAGGTGAGCAACTGGCCGTCGGCTACCACCTGATACGTTTCCGGATCGACGGTTATCGACGGCCTGTACGCATTGTGAACCATGTCGGCCTTCGAGATATTCCGGCAGTTCTTCACAGCTACCACTTGTTTCTTCAATCCATACCGTTCGCCGATGCCGTCATCCAGCGCCATCTGCGAGACGAACGTCAGCGATGTCTTGCCCAGCGCACCGCCGCGGGTGGCGAACATCTCGCGATAATGCACCGGCTGCGGCGTCGGAATCGATGCGTTCGGGTCACCCATCTGCGCGACCGCGATCATGCCGCCTTTCAGGATCATCGCGGGTTTCACGCCGAAGAACGCCGGTTCCCAGAAGACGAGATCCGCCCATTTGCCCGGCTCGATGGACCCCACTTCATGCGCGATGCCATGCGTGATGGCCGGGTTGATCGTGTACTTGGCGACGTAGCGTTTCGCGCGGAAATTATCGTTACGCGATGAGTCTTCCGGCAGTGCGCCGCGTTGCGTTTTCATCTTGTGCGCGGTTTGCCACGTGCGCATGACGACTTCACCGACACGCCCCATCGCCTGCGAATCCGACGACAGCATGGACAACGCCCCCAGGTCATGAAGGATGTCTTCGGCAGCAATCGTCTCGCGTCGAATCCGCGATTCGGCGAACGCGATATCTTCCGCTATCGATGGATCCAGGTGATGGCAGACCATCAGCATGTCGAGGTGTTCATCGAGCGTGTTGATGGTGTACGGCCGCGTAGGATTCGTCGATGAAGGCAGCACGTTCGACTCGCCGCAGACCTTGATGATGTCCGGCGCATGGCCGCCGCCCGCGCCTTCGGTGTGATACGTGTGGATCGTGCGGCCCTTGAAGGCGGCCACGGTCGTCTCCACAAAACCGGCTTCGTTCAGCGTGTCGGTGTGAATGGCGACTTGCGTGTCGGTATCGTCGGCGACGGATAAACAGTTATCGATAGCCGCCGGCGTCGTGCCCCAGTCTTCATGCAGCTTCAACCCGATTGCACCAGCCTTGATCTGCTCGATCGCAGGCGCGGGCAAACTCACGTTGCCCTTGCCGAGGAAGCCGAGGTTCACAGGCCAGCCATCGGCGGCTTGCAACATGCGTTCAAGATGCCACGGTCCTGGCGTGCAGGTCGTCGCGTTCGTGCCGGTCGCGGGACCGGTGCCGCCGCCGAGCATCGTCGTGACGCCGGAAGCCAATGCTTCATCAATCTGCTGCGGGCTGATGAAGTGAATATGCGAGTCGATACCCCCCGCCGTCACGATCATCCCTTCACCGGCAATCACCTCAGTCGCGGCGCCAATGGCAATCGTCACGCCCGGCTGAATGTCCGGATTACCCGCCTTGCCGATTGCAAACACGCGCCCGTTCTTGATGCCGATATCCGCCTTCACGATGCCCCAATGATCGAGGATCAGCGCATTCGTCACGACTGTATCCACCACGTCGGCATGCACGCGTTGCGACTGGCCCATGCCGTCGCGAATCACTTTGCCGCCGCCGAATTTCACCTCTTCGCCATAGGTGGTGAAGTCGCGTTCGACTTCGATCAGCAGGTCGGTATCGGCGAGACGCACGCGGTCGCCGGTGGTCGGGCCGAACATCTCCGCGTAGGCGCGGCGTCCGATGCGTAGCGTCATTTCGATAATCCTGAAGTAGAGATCAAAGCGGACCCATCACGAGGCCGTTGAAGCCGTAGACTTTCCGGTCGCCTGCCAGCGCCACGAGTTCCACCGTGCGTTCCTGGCCGGGCTCGAAGCGCACCGCCGTACCCGATGCAATGTTCAACCGGAAGCCTCTTGCCTTGTCGCGTTCGAACGTGAGCGCCGTGTTGACTTCGAAGAAATGATAGTGCGAGCCGACCTGCACCGGCCGGTCACCTGTATTCGATACCGTCACGGACACCGTCTCACGGCCCGCGTTGAGTTCGTGCTCACCATCGTCGATGAGATATTCGCCTGGGATCATGCGCGGCTCCTTCGGTGAATTCAGGGAATCGGATGGTGGACGGTCACGAGCTTGGTGCCGTCGGGGAAGGTCGCTTCTATCTGGATGTCCGGGATCATTTCCGGTACTCCGTCCATCACATCGTCGCGTGTAAGGAGTGTCGTGCCGTAGTGCATGACGTCGGCAACGGTGCGGCCGTCGCGCGCTGCTTCCATCAAAGCGGCCGAGATGAACGCGATGGCCTCCGGATAGTTCAGCTTCAGTCCGCGTGCGCGTCGGCGTTCGGCGAGCAGGGCGGCGGTGAAGATCAGCAGCTTGTCTTTTTCTCGGTGAGTGAGCTTCATGGGTTCGTAGCGTGTCTTGTATGAAGTACTGAAGTTAAAAGAAATCCTAGCATTGCAACCCTACGATTTCATTGAATGAACTTCTTCAATTCGATGGTCGTCGGCCGCTCGAAAATCTCTTCCGGCGTGCCGCTTTCCCACACGCGCCCCTGATGCATGAACACGACCTTGTTCGACACGCGCCGCGCAAAGCGCATCTCGTGCGTGACCATGATGAGCGTCATGCCGTCGGCGGCGAGGCTTTCCACTACGGCCAACACTTCGCCCACGAGTTCAGGATCGAGCGCGGACGTAATTTCATCGCAGAGCAGGACCGTGGGCTTCATCGCGAGCGCCCGGGCAATCGCCACGCGCTGCTGCTGCCCACCCGATAGTTGTTCGGGATAAGCGTTGAATTTATCGGCGAGGCCGACGCGTTCGAGCACCTGCTCAGCGGTCGCGCGCGCCTTGGCCTTGTGAACCTTCTTGACCACGGTTTGCGCGAGCATCACGTTTTGCCCGGCGGTGAGATGCGGGAACAGGTTGTACTGCTGGAACACCATGCCGACTTTCAGGCGCAATGCGCGCAGATCGGCGTGACGGGCGTCCATGTGTTCGCCGTCGATTTCGATCGACCCTTCGTCGATACTTTCCAATCCGTTCAAGGTCCGCAGCAAGGTGCTTTTGCCCGAGCCGCTACGACCGATGATTGCCACCACCTGTCCCGATTCCACCGAAAAATCGATGCCCTTCAGGACCTGGTTCGCGCCGAACTGCTTCTTCAGGTTTTGAGTTTCAACGAGCGGCATTCCATTTCCTTTCGAGCGTGCGCGCGGTGCGGGTAAGCGGATAACAAATCACGAAATAGATCACCGCAACGAGACCGTAGACCACGAACGGCCTGAAGGTCGCGTTCGAAATCATCGTGCCGGCTTTGGTGAGTTCGGTGAAACCGATGATCGAGACCAGCGCCGTGTCTTTCACTGCCTGCACGCCGAAGCCGACGGTCGGTCCGATAGCGATGCGCGTGGCTTGCGGAAGAATCACGTGGCGCAGTTGCTCGAAGTAATTCATCGCAAGGCTCGACGATGCTTCCCACTGACCCTTTGGAATGGCTTCAACACAGCCACGCCAGATCTCGGCGAGATACGCGCTGGTGAACAGCGTGAGGCCGACGGTCGCGGCTATCCACGGCTGGACTTCGACGCCAAGCAGCGGCAACCCGAAGAACACGAGGAACAGTTGCATCAGGAGCGGCGTGCCCTGGAAGATCTCGATGTAGAGCTTCACGATCGTGCGCAACACTCGTGAGCTCGACACCCGCATGATGAGCAGCACGAAGCCCACGATGCCGCCAGCCACGAACGAAACAATCGACAGCACGATGGTCCAGCGCGCCGCGAGCAGCAGGTTGGTGAGAATCTGTTCAAACGTGAATTCGATCATCGGGCGCCTCGCAGATTGCGGGCGAACAGGCGTTTGCCCGCTTCGTTGAGCAGGAAGCGCAAGAGGATCGCCATGACGAGATAAGCGGCCGTGATGAGGAAATACGTTTCGAACGCGCGGAAATTGCGCGACTGGATGTAACTCGCGGCGTAGGTCAGATCGGAGACGGATATCTGCGAAACCACGGCCGAGCCGAGCATCGTGATCACGATCTGGCTGGTGAGCGCAGGAAATACTTTTGCGATGGCTTGCGGTAAAACCACATGCCTGAAGGTCTCGCCACGTGACATGGCAAGCGACGCCGCCGCCTCAAGATGCCCCTTCGGCACGGCCGCAATACCCGAGCGGATGATCTCCACCGAATACGCGCCGAGATTGAGTGTCATCGCGAGGACAGCGGCCACGTATTCATCAATGCGGATACCCAGCGCCGGCAGCCCGAAGAACACGAAGAACAATTGCACGATGAACGGCGTATTGCGGATCGCTTCCACATAGCCGCCGACGAACGAACGCACCGCCGGGAACTTGCTGCCTTTGCCCGCCGCGCCGAGTATGCCGACCGCGAGGCCAAGCACGGTCGACACAGCGGTCAGCCCAAGGGTTATTGCCGCGCCGCTCGCGAACATGCCGGCGTACTGCCCGAGATCGCCGAACTGGAGTTGATAAGCCATTGAATCGGCGCCTTGTTATTTAAGCTTGAGGGTGTTGATTCATTTCACGCGCCGAATTAAAGACCGGCGGGCAGCGGCGCCTTGAACCATTTCTCCGACATTGCTTCGAGCGAGCCGTCCTTCTTCGATTGGGCGATGGCGGCATCGACCTTGGCGAGCAAGCGCGGTTCGTTCTTGTTCATGCCGACGAAACAGGGCGAGTTCTTGATCACGAACTTCGGCTCGGGACGGCGCGGTGGATTCTTCGAGAGAATGGCTGCCGCCACGATGTTGCCCGCCGCGATCAGGTCGACCTGGCCGGACAGGAATGCCTGGATGGTCGCGTTGTTGTCCTCGAAACGCTTGATGGTCGCGTTCGGCGCCATTTGCGTGAGAGCGATTTCTTCGAGCGCGCCGCGGGTTGCGCCGACCGTCTTGCCGGTGAGATCGGCGGGGCCGGTGACCTTGATATTGGCCGGTCCGAACACGCCCTGGAAGTACGGTGCGTAGGGCGCGGAGAAGTCCATGACCTTCTCGCGATCCGGCGTCTTGCCCAGCGACGAGATCACGAGATCCACCTTGTTCGTCGTCAGGTACGGCACGCGATTCGCGCTGTTGACAGGGACGAGTTCCAGCTTCACGCCCAGTGACTTGGCGAGCAGTGCGGCCATATCGATGTCATAACCCTGCGGTTGCATATCACCGCCAACGGCGCCGAACGGCGGGTAATCCTCTGGCACGGCTACTTTCAGGACGCCGGCCTTGGTGACGTTATCGAGCGCGTCGGCATGGGCGGTCAGCGGGACTAAAGCAAGAGCCGGGAGGGCGAGAAGGGTGGCGACTGCGGTGCGAAGAGCGTGGCGGCGAAGCGTGTTGGTCATTTGATTCTCTATCCTTGGTTCGCGATGTGGCGCGGTGCGTCTCATTGATGGATGCACTCGTCGGAAAGAGGGTAAAGCGAGAGTCGTGCCATTGCTGGCGTGCCTTGCTGGATAAGGGACGACGTGAGGGGGGAGGTTCAATGCATATATTTGGTGCGAATTTATGCGTCAAATTGGTGCGACAGTCAACTTAGCAGTCCGTGGTGAAAAGCCTTGAGTGCCGTGATTTCAAGATAGGTCCCAGGTGGGTATGAGTAAAAGTGAGAACTGGTATGAGAAATCAATGACTCGCATTTCAGAGATTACTCAAAAGTGAAGCTAAGGCTCACATGATACTTTTATAACTCGACGTAATTCGTCATCGGGGAATTGACAAGCTACTTCGTTCGGAATTGAAGATGGATCTTTTGTGATCAAAAGTCCAATATAAAAACTGTCATTAGGAAATTCAGCGGTTTAGCTCAGAGTGCGCTATTCAAATGAGCTGGCACGACTCGCCGTGTGGGCTCATTGAAATATAAATCTATAAACAGAGAATGGGAGCCCGATTTGGCCAGCATAACAACAATCGTAATCGACCCTTTGGACGGTTTACCCGTCATGGAGGTTGGACGTTGGGTGACAGAAGAAAAGCATCAAGTAATCAAGCGGTATATTGATGCGTCTTGGGGCGCGCGTCAGAAATTCACAAGTCAACGCAGCTATATCGACTTGTTTGCAGGAACGGGCCGAGTAAAGATTAAACACACGAGTACTTTTGTAGACGGTGGGCCACTTGCCGCATGGAATATGGCGCGTCAACGACGTGGCACATTTTCAGATTTTTTTGTTGCAGACGCCGACGGCAAGTTTCTTAAAGCTTGTGACACTCGATTGCGAAGGTTAGGAGCGCCGGTTTCATCGAAAGTAGGTCGGGCGGATCAGACAATCGACTGGGTTCTCCCGCAACTCGACACACGCGGGCTGCATCTTGCGCTGCTTGACCCTTTCAACGCGGGTCATTTGCACTTTTCCATCATTCAAAAACTGTCTACGTTACGCGCGATTGATATCGTAATTCACCTGAGTACGGGTGACATTCAGCGCAACATCGCGGCTGGCTTGCACAGCGATAGCTCTTCGCTGGACGATTTCGCGCCCGGATGGCGTCAGGCAGTGCGGAAGCAATCTTCGAAGCATGAGATGCGACATGCTTTCATTGATCATTGGAAGCAGTTGGTCCGAAACACCGGTCTTCGCGTATGCGACACCATGTATCCGGTGAAAAACAGCAAGGACTCGACCATGTATTGGCTATGCTTGCTCACAAGGCACGACCTTGCAGAAAAGCTTTGGCGCGAAGCTTGCAATATACGTAATAAAACGCTTTTCTAGGCGTTCACGGTCGGTATACTGCTGTGCTGTACGTTCACCTGGCAGCTATGCTCATGGCCACTACTACTACCATTGAATGGACTGAGATGACGTGGAACCCGGTGACGGGTTGCATAAAGATCAGTCAGGGTTGCAAGCATTGCTATGCAGAGCGCATGGCAAAGCGGCTAAATGCGATGGGTTCTTCCCGTTACGAGAATGGTTTTACTCCCACGCTTCATCACGATCTCATTGATACACCGCGGCGATGGAAAAGGCCACGGATTGTTTTCGTGAATTCCATGAGTGACTTATTTCAAGAGGACGTCCCGCTTGATTTTATACAGGCGGTTTTCAAGACCATGGTGGAATGTCCGCAGCATACATTCCAGGTGCTCACAAAGCGCTCGGCACGACTCGCGGAAGTAGCTCATCTTCTTCCCTGGCCGGCGAACGTTTGGATGGGGGTCAGCGTGGAGGACGAACGCGTCGTCGATCGCGTTCGTGATCTTGCGTCAACTCCAGCCCGAGTGAAGTTTCTTTCGTGCGAGCCGTTAATCGGACCTCTCGACAAGCTGCCGTTAGCCGGCATCGATTGGGTTATTGTCGGAGGCGAGTCCGGACCCGGCGCGCGCCCGATGAACGAGGAATGGGTGCAGTCCATACGAAAGCAATGCAGAGTGTTTCGAACGGCTTTTTTCTTTAAACAATGGGGCGGAATTCGCAAAGACCGCACTGGCCGAGAGCTCAACGGCCGGACATATGACGAAATGCCTCGACACAGGAATCCGCGCGCCGAGGTGGGCGATCCCGTTGCGCGGTCCGTTGTTTAGCCAACCGCCCGGTTGCGTGCGTACAAGATCACCTGATTTTTCCGCACATACCGAGACCACGAGTCTCGGTACTTGGCGGCAGTGATGATTTCAGATCGTCATACCGGCCCGAAGACTCGACGAGATCAAGTCGTGAAGATTCACGTTGTCCAAAGCCGCAACGCTCGGGCATCGACGCCATGAATCAGCGGGCGCAACGTCGTCCAGCATTCGGTCATTAATTGCTGCAGCGGCTCCATCGAATGGCTTGCGGCACGGATGATCATTACCCCCGGCGCCACGCAGGAAGCGGCGGCGCGCAACGAGGAATCGAACGGAAGGCGCGCTGTCAGCGTTTCCGCCAGAGCATCGTCACTTGCCGGCCCGATCGCCCAGAGCGTGCCGTAGGCGGGAAAGCCGGCAAGGCCCTGCGGCGCGAGGCGCAATGGATCATCAGCACTTAGCAGCGCACGCTCAAACCAGCGCAGCCGGCCCTTGCTGTCCTTGATCCGCGCCGTGGAAACCAACCGTCCTTCCGACCATCGTTCGCCTGCCGCTTGCCGGCCCAACTGCATCGCGTCCCAGCCGATAGCCGTCGCGGTTTCGTCCATCGTCAGCGTGAAATCCAGCGCGACATTCGATGACTCGAAAACAATATTGTTCTGCGGCAGCCAGTCGAGCTTCGCGTTCGCGCCGACGCGCAATTCGATGCGCTGCGTGGCGAGCTTGCCGTTCGCCTTGTACCACTTGGTCGCGCCCGGCGTAGTGATAACCGCGTGCGTTTGCTCGCCCAAATCGATATCAATCGCCAGCCGGTCGCCGCCCGCCACGCCACCCGGCGGATGAACGATTACCGCATGGCAGATGGTCTCGCCTTCGGGGTACAAGGGCCGTTGCATGCGCAATGGGCCCACGTGTTTTCGATGCGTGAGCGCCGTCCGCCCGGAAACTTGAGGCGTGAAACCGAGTTCGAGCCTGCCGTGCCACTCCGGGAAGTCCGAGGCAGTCGATGGCAGCAGCGCGGCGATAGGTTCGTGATGCATGAGTCTTTCTGGATCTAAGCGAGTCGCCAATCATACGGCGAGCGTCAGACCGCGATCAACTCCCGCACGCCATGCGCTTCCATGTCTGCGCCCGCGCCGCCCGCTACGATTTCCCCGCGGCTCATCACCCAATAACGGTCGGCAAGCTCGCGAGCGAAGTCGTAATACTGCTCGACGAGCAATACCGTCATGCCCATTTCATCGACGAGTTGACGCAACGTGCGCCCGATATCCTGGATGATCGACGGCTGAATGCCTTCGGTAGGTTCATCGAGAATGAGCAACTGGGGTTCGCTCATCAGCGCGCGCCCAATCGCAAGCTGCTGTTGCTGACCGCCCGACAGATCGCCGCCGCGGCGGCTTTTCATGTCTTTCAACACCGGAAACAACTCATAGATCCGGTCCGGTACCTTCGATGGCGTCTTGCGGCTCGCCGCGCCCACCAGCAGGTTTTCTTCTACGGTGAGTCGGCCGAAGATATCGCGTCCCTGCGGGACGTAACCAAGGCCGCTCGATACGCGCTTGTAGGTGGGCATCGAGGAAATCTTCGCGCCGCGCCATGAGATCGTGCCGCTCTTCGTGGGCACGACGCCCATCAGGCAGCGCAGCAACGTCGTCTTGCCTACGCCGTTGCGGCCGAGCAGAACCGTGAGTTTTCCATCGGGGACGGTCATCTTCACATCGCGAAGGATGTGGCTGCCGCCGTAGAACTGGTTGAGTGATTCGACTTCGAGCATGTTCTTGCTTCCCTAAGATTGAATGAAATCGGGAGGGGTTAGGGGCGTGGTTCTGGGTCTGTGCCGGGTTGCTGCTTTCAAGGTCTTCGCGCGTTCCGTTCTGACTGATTTTTTTCGCTCTATTAGCCACTGCGCGTGGCGGCGCGTCATTTCTTTGTCCAAAGCGACAAAGAAACGAAGCAAAGAAAGCGCTTTCAAAACGCGGGCTCATAAGTTGACCTAGCGTGCAGTTCCTGCGTTTTTGGCACCCCAAAAGCACGGTGCTCGCAAGAACCACGGATGTGTGAAACCCTCCTTCTCCGAACACCGATACCCACACGCTTCGCCACCAGTGACTGAACCTGCCCAAGGACTACCCCGCGCTATCCGCGGAAAACCAGCCTCCAAATTCGTACGTACTTCGAACAACATCGCCAACCCACGGAGAACCAAGGACCCAGCAATTCGTGGGGCCGTGCTGGTCCTTGGAACACTCGTGCTTGCCCGAGAGCGTACGGGGCGAAGCGTGTGCGTGTCAGGATTCGCGAGAAGGAGGGTTTCACACATCCGTCGTTCTGGCGAGCACCGTGCTTTTGGGGCACCCATGAATTGGAACTGCACGCTGTGGACACTTAGGGTAGAGCGGTTAAAAGCGTTTTCTTTGCTTCGTTTCTTTGTCGCTTTGGACAAAGAAATGACGTGCCGCCACGCACAGTGGCTAACAGTGATAAAAAAATCAGCTAACGTATGACTCGCGAAGACCTGAAAAGCAGCACCCCGGCACCTCCCCCTCACAATCAAGCGTGAATGAAATATCACCGCCCCAGGTACGACTCGATCACCTTCTCATTGCGCTTCACTTCATCAAGCGTCCCGTGCGCCAGCACACTCCCCTCGGCCATCACAGTCACGCGCCCTGTCTCACCCGAAAGCGCAGCAACAAACTCCATATCATGCTCGACGACCATCATCGAACACGTGCCGCGCAGTTTGTTCAGCAATTCCGCGAGCTGCATGGTCTCGTGGTCCGTCATGCCGGCGGCGGGTTCATCGAGTAAGAGAAGAGCAGGCTGCTGCATCAGCAACATGCCGATCTCCAGCCGCTGCTTCTGACCGTGCGACAACTCGCCGGCATATCGCGTGGCATCGGCTTCGAGATGGATCAGTTCGAGCGTCTCCTCAATTCTTGCTTGCGCTTCCCGGTCGAGTTTCGATCTCAGCGACGCTAACCAGCCCTTGTCGGTCTTCATCGCGAGTTCGAGGTTTTCCCACACCGGATGATTCTCGAACACGGTCGGCTTCTGGAACTTGCGTCCAATACCCGTACGCGCGATGACCGGCTCCGACATGCGCGTCAGGTCAAACGTCTGGCCCAGAAAAACCTTGCCCGAATCAGGCCGCGTTTTACCGGTGATGACATCCATCATCGTGGTCTTGCCAGCGCCGTTGGGTCCGATCACGCAGCGCAGTTCGCCCACATCGATAGACAGCGTCAGCTTGTTCAGCGCGCGGAATCCATCGAAGCTCACGGTCACGTCTTCGAGATACAGGATCGTGCCGTGCGAGACATCAATCTCACCCGGTTCCAGCACGTGACCCAAACCGGTAATCCCGTTCTGGTTACGTTCGTTGATTTCCGGCAGCGGCGGCAGGTCCACGATCAATGCGTTATATGCGTTATCCAATGACATCGAAAAGGTAGTCAATGTGAATGCCCTCCCGCTTTCTTCTTGCGCAGCGCGATATCGATGAGGCCCATGATTCCGTTCGGGAGCAGCAAGGGCACGAGGGTAAAGATCAGGCCCAGGAAGAACAGCCAGTATTCAGGGAAGTTCGCGGTAAAGAAGCTCTTCGCGCCGTTCACCGCGAACGCGCCGATGATCGGCCCGATTAAAGTTCCACGCCCACCCACGGCGACCCAGATCGCCATTTCGATGGAGTTGCCCGGCGACATCTCGTTCGGGTTGATGATGCCAACCTGCGGCACATACAACGCGCCTGCGATACCGCACAAAATGGCCGAGATGGTCCATATAAACAGCTTGTACGCGAGTGGGCTATAGCCGAGGAACATCAGCCGCGCTTCGCCATCGCGCACACCCGTGACCACACGCCCGAGTTTGGACGTCACAATCGCCCGTGCCGCGATGAACGCCAGAATCAGCACGCCGAGCGTCATCAGGAACAATACCGTGCGCGTACTTGCCGCCGTGATCGGAAACCCCGCGATGCGCTTGAAATCCGTGAAGCCATTGTTGCCGCCAAAGCCTGTTTCGTTGCGATAGAAGAGCAGCATCGCGGCGAAGGTCATGGCTTGCGTGATGATCGACAGGTACACGCCTTTTACGCGCGAGCGGAAGGTGAAGAAGCCGAAGATCCATGCAAGAACGCCAGGCACCACGACCACCAGCAACAGCGCGTACCAGAGGTGTTCAGTGCCTTGCCAGTACCAGGGAAGCTTGTGCCAGTCGAGGAACACCATGAAGTCGGGCAGATCGCTTTGATAGCTGCCTTCACGGCCGATCGAGCGCATCAAATACATGCCCATCGCGTAACCGCCGAGCGCAAAGAACAGCGCGTGGCCGAGGCTCAGGATGCCGCAATAACCCCAGACCAGGTCAAGCGCCAGCGCGCCGATCGCGTAGCACATGAGCTTGCCGACGAGCGTCATCGAATAGGCGCTCAGATGGAACGTGCTCGACTCCGGCAGCACGAGCGCGGCGATCGGCACGCAGATGCCCATCGCGATGATGAACGCAATCAGCGCAATCCAGCCGTTGCGAGGAAGCAGCGGGGCGCGTGGCGGCAGGCCTAATGCAAAACCTTCGCGCTTGGCTTGCGCATCGGGTTGTGGCGCGACGTCGAGATTCGCGGAGACGTTGGGAGTATTCATCTCAAACCTCGGCGCTACGGCCCTTCAGGGCGAACATGCCCTGAGGACGCTTCTGGATGAACAACACGATCAGCACGAGCACCGCGATCTTTGCGAGCACCGCGCCCCAGAACGGTTCGATCGTCTTGCTGACAAGCCCAAGTCCAAAACCGCCGATCACCGTTCCCGCCAGTTGTCCGACGCCGCCGAGCACGACCGTCATGAATGAATCGATGATGTAGCTCTGCCCCAGGTCCGGCCCAATATTGCCGATCTGCGAGAGCGCGCAGCCGCCGAGTCCCGCGATGCCCGCGCCGAACGCGAACGCATACGAATCCACGCGAGCGGTTTTTACACCAACGCACGCCGCCATGCGGCGGTTCTGCGTGACAGCGCGCACGAACAGGCCGAGGCGCGTCTTGGTCAGCACGACCCACGCGAGCAGCACGACGACGAGCGAGAAGCCGAGAATGGTGAGACGGTTGTACGGCAGGATCAGGTTCTGCATGATGGAGACGCCGCCGCTCATCCACGATGGGTTCGTCACCTGCACGTTCTGCGCGCCGAAGATGGTGCGAGTGGCTTGAATCAGGATCAGGCTGATGCCGAAGGTGGTCAGCAGCGTTTCGAGCGGACGGCCGTAGAGATGTTTGATCACCAGCCGTTCCAACACGATACCCACCGCCGCGGCCGCCGCGAACGACACCGGCACCGCGAACAGCGGATACCAGTTGAACGCGCCCGGTGCGTAGTGCTGGACGAGGTTCTGGACTACGTACGTGGCGTACGCGCCGATCATCAGGAACTCGCCGTGCGCCATGTTGATCACGCCGATCAAACCATACGTGATCGCCAAGCCAAGCGCGGCAAGCAACAACACGCTGCCAAGCGACAAACCCGCGAAGATCGTGCCGACAATTTCGCCACGTCGCTGGATGGAGTTCAGTTCTTCTATGCCCGTTTGAGCTGCAGCGCGCACGCGCGCATCGGGTTCGGCGAAGCTACCGTCCGCATTCTTGACGACGATCGGGCGCAGCAGTTCGTTCATATCCAGGTCGTGGCGTGCGGCGACCAGTTGCACGGCTTCGAGGCGCTTGTTCGGATCGGTGTCGTGCAACGCGGTGGTGGCCCACAGCGTATCGAGACGTTTCTTGAGCGTCGGATCGGTCTCCTGCGCGCGGGCTTTATCGACTAAAGGTTTGATCGAGGGATCGGCGTTCTTCAGCAATTCATCGACGGCCGCGCGGCGCTTTTCAATATCCGGCGATGACAGTTGCAAGCCTGACAACGCACCCGATACCTTCGCGCGCAGCAGATTGTTCAACGTGACCGGTTGCGCGCCGGGCGCTTCCACGGTCTTGTTGGTGAGCGGGTCCTTGTTGCCGTCGTCAGTTTGAATCAGGACCTTGCCGTCATCGGTGGCGACGAGCGAGCCATCGGAGAGCGCATTGAGGACGGCGATCGAAGGAGCATCGGCGTTGGCGATGAGCTTGTCGACGGCGGCGGACTTGGCGTCGAAGTCATCGGCGGCGAGCGGCGCGAGATCGTCTGCTGAAAGGGCGGCAAACGCAGCCAGCGGCATGCACGCAATCAGGATTGCGCAGAGGCCACGGCGAGCGAAGCGAAGAATCGAATCAGTCATGAAGGGCCTGTCAGGTAGAGCGGAGTGGGGCGCGGCGTGTTGCGTATTGCGTGTGTCGCCCGGACTCGTATGAACCGCCGCGGTGTGTTCTTGTGCTTCGAGCGCGGCGGTTCGATCTTCAACGGTGATACTTGGTGAGGCTTAAACCTGAGACTTAAGCAACGCGTCGGCGGCGCAGGAAATCCGGAATCGAGCTGACCACATCCGGCTTGCCTTCGTTGCCCGGAATGTACGGACTCCACGGTTGCGCGCGGATCGCGGTCTTCGTGCGCCACACGACGTTGAACTGGCCGTCGGCACGCACTTCGCCGATCATCACCGGCTTGTGCAGATGGTGATTGCCGTCCATCTCGAGCGTGAAGCCCGACGGTGCGGCGAATTTCTGTCCGACCATCGCCACACGGATTTTGTCGACATCGACGCTCTTCGCTTTTTCAGCCGCCTGCTTCCACATATGGATGCCGACGAAGGTCGCTTCCATCGGGTCGTTCGTCACGCGCTTGTCGCCGCCCGGCAGGTTGTTCTTCTTCACCCACTCGGCGAACATCGCCTTGAACTTCGTGTTCTCCGGGTTCTTCAGCGACATGAAGTAGTTCCACGCGGCCAGGTTGCCGACCAGCGGTTTTGTATCGATACCGCGCAGTTCCTCTTCACCCACTGAGAACGCGACGACCGGCACATCGGTCGCCTTCAGGCCTTGATTGCCGAGTTCCTTATAGAACGGCACGTTCGAATCGCCGTTCACCGTCGAGATCACGCAGGTCTTGCCGCCTTGCGAGAACGTCTTGATGTTCGCCACGATGGTCTGATAGTCCGCGTGGCCGAACGGCGTGTAGACCTCTTGAATGTCGTCGTCCTTCACGCCTTTCGAGTGCAGGAATGCGCGCAGGATCTTGTTCGTCGTACGCGGGTAGACGTAGTCGGTGCCGAGCAGGAAGAAGCGCTTGGCGCCGCCGCCTTCCTTGCTCATCAGGTATTCGGTGGCGGGGATGGCTTGCTGGTTAGGCGCGGCGCCCGTGTAGAAGACGTTCTTCGACATTTCTTCACCCTCGTACTGCACCGGGTAGAAGAGCAGGCCGTTGAGTTCCTCGAAGACCGGCAGCACCGATTTGCGCGATACCGAGGTCCAGCAGCCGAACGTCACCGCCACTTTGTCCTGCGAGATCAGTTGACGGGCTTTTTCGGCGAAGAGCGGCCAGTTGGAGGCCGGGTCGACGACCACCGGTTCCAGTTGACGCCCGAGCACGCCGCCGCTTGCATTGATCTGGGCGATGGTCATCAGCGCAGTGTCTTTCAGCGATGTTTCCGAGATCGCCATCGTGCCGGAGAGTGAATGGAGAACGCCGACTTTGATCGGCCCCGTATCGGCGGCTTGCGCTTTTGAAATGGGCAGTTGGCCCGCAATCGCGAGCGCGCCCGACATGGAGCCGAACTTCAGGAGACTGCGTCGTTTCATGTATTTCCCCTTGCCGATTTGTTTGTTTTAAAGCGGTTGTCTGGTGGATTTTTTATATCGCTGACGGTGAGTCAGTGGGGAGGACACTGCAAGGGATATGCCAATTGGTGCTTTGTGCTGATGGTTGGCGGGTTTGACGGTGGGGCGGGGCGATGGGGGGAAAGGTGGAAAGTCAGTCGGTGCTCTATTTTGGTGCGAATGCGGCGGTCACGCTTTGTCGCGGTGCGCTAGACGATAGGTTTTAGCGCGGCCCTGCGAAGGCTGAGCGCGGCGTCGGCGCGATCAGATTTTGATCTCGCTCGAAAGTTTTGCCGCTGCGATGGTGAAGAGCGTCGGTTCTTCAAAACTCCCCGCCCGCGCGTTTCGCGTTCCGCGTCAGCCTCGACGGATCACCCCGTTCGCACTTGGCGCGCGAACGGGCGAGGATCGACAAATCACCGGCAGGTAACCGACTGGCCTAAAAGTCGGTCAGCGATAGATCACAGCAAACGGGCGAGTAACCACGTCTTGACCGAAGCCGACACTCCAGACTGGATGGTTGGAACCGTCCCAAACCACGGGGGTGGTCGCGTAATTCAGTCTGTAGCTGTCGAGGCGAATGAACGAGTAATACGGAATATTTCCGTCCCAATACTGGCCCATGGTGAACACCGTTTTGCCGTCAGGCGAGTAGACGTATGGGAGAGACCAATCGCTCGGAATGCCATCGGTTATAGCGCTGAATGACCTTGTGGAGACTGTATAAATGAGCGGCGCAATACCTTTTTTGCTGGTCCCGAGCAGAACCTGATTGCTGTCAAGTACGTGCAGGTCATGGACGTCAGCATCTACAGGGTTGATTGGTTGCAGGACACTATATTGACCGCTTTGCGTGTCCACAGTGGCAATGAACGGAGGAAGGAGGCCGTCTGGACCCGGATCAGCAAGATAAAGCGTTTTCTCGTCGGGTGTTAAACCCACCACCAATGGTTGTGAGCGAGTAGTGCCAACAGAATACGCGGCGGTTTGAGTGTGGGAGTCTTTGTTCACCGCGACGATCGACTGCGCACTGCCGGTTCCACCGCTCTTGACGACGTAGATCTGCTGACTCGATGCATCGCGTTGCGCAACGATTTGCGTTGCTCCGGTGAGAGACAAATCCCAGGCAACGTTCAGTGTGCTCAAGTCATAGGCACGCAGTCCCCCTGCGGCGCCTTGTTTCCAGACGATATACGCATATTTGCTGTCACCCGACAATTTCATGTCCACAACTTCTTCGGCAATCGCCTTTCGTGCCTTTAGCGTATCTGTTTGCGTGTCGATGTAGCCAAGGATCGAGCTGCCTTTCTGCTGATTGAAGAGCGTGTAGGCCACTTTATTGCCATCGGGTGTGGCGTAGAAATGGCGAAGTACGAAGCCATCTGCGTTCGGGATGGTGAGGTAATCCGCTACGTCTTCGAAAGTCTTGCTGTCTTGTATAGAGACGATAGGTGGATCGTTCGCCGTAAAGACCGAATAGACCTTGCTCCCGGGTTTTCCGTAATACTTTTGTACCATGGTGACGTCACCAGCGCTTAGCCCGCGATCGTATTCATAGATTCCAGGCGCACAGTAATTCATGATGGAGTCTGCGTCCCAAGGCCCAAGCACGAATCCGTCTCTTCTAAAGGAGTACGTCGGTTCGTTTTGCAGCACTTGATCGACGCAAGCCGCAGGAGTGTCCAATCGGTCTTGCTCATGAATGAATGCCAGCACATGGCCAAATTCATGAATGGCCGTATTCTTGACGCAGATTGGTTTAATAGACGAAAAGCCACAGTCGTTTCCGAATGTAGCGAAGTCAAGATTGAGGTAAACGGCGCCGGCAAAGCCTATGCTTGTTTCACCAGGCGCTCTTGTGAGGGGCCTATTGGACATAATATTCACTCGAACGCCGAGGTACGGATTGGACGGGTCGTACGCTGGACACGTAGTCCAATCGACAAACGTCACATCCGAATTGGCGTCCCAACTACTGGTGACGGCCTCTTTTGTCCACTCTCGTTCCCTTTCATCCCACCCGGACGGGTTTTCCCAGCAGACATTTATTCGGTGAGAATTCCAGACATACTGAGGATACAAGTAGCCGCCGATCAAACCCTTAGACTGGATCGCCGCTTTCAGTACCGGTACTGGCGTACTTGCGTTGCCGCTTACGGGTGTGGAAAACCTAAACTCCTTGAACGTAGGCAAACGCACGGATGCCTTGGTCGACTGCGCGTCGGTTGCAGTGTTTGACCCGGCGGTTTTGATCTCGGCTCCAGTGGCCAAAGAGGATTCGCTGCCATTGGAACCGCACGCTGCAAGAGATGCCGCAAGGAGCGCAGTCGTGAGCCATTTAACTAGGGAGCTCGATATTCTTTTGAGATTTTTTATTATCATTTGTTGCCTGTGGTTAGGAGATAAAGATTAGTCTGTTTATGGCAGTGATATTTACAATCAGGTCCCTAGTTAATCTGCGCTAGCTTTCGCATGCACAGAAAATTAGAAATATAGACATCCTAATCAAATGGTTGTGTGCGACGGAGACTTCATTGCAATCACAAAATTGGTCTTCATATATCCAAGCAGATCTCCCGTTTATTCTATTTGATTTTGAATAACGGACATTGCTTTAGAACAACCTTGCAGAGATCCGTCCTGCAAGGTTTTGATTTGCTTTGAGAGGTTTTATGGGTCTGCAACCCATCCGGGAATTCAGTGCATCGATAGTTGCACGCCCAATTGCACCATCAATTCAAGATGCGCTGTCGAGTGCTCGTAGACATCGTAAGCCACTCCACCAATCGTGGCATTCCCCTGTCGCTCCCAATCACCATCGGCGATTCCTGCAACGCGGGTATTAGACAATTCCACGGTATCCCCGGCCTTGCCGTTGACCATGAATTGCTGCTTGCCATCAGCTCGGAAAAGGTCAGTCTCGCCAAGATTTAATACGTCGATCATCGCGATCTTCAGAGTGTTGTGCTGGCCACCAAGGTCTATTCGCTCTATTCCCGTAATGGTTGATCCGATAGTTTTTCCGGACAGTGATGTCAGATCGATTGTCTGATGGTCGTCGGAGACCGTTATCGTATTGACGCCGGTGTTCCCGTGGATGTGCGTGCTTCGATCTGCTGTGTTAAAGAAGACCGCGCTTTCTCCTGCCGGGGTCGCTGTCACCCAATGACCCATCTGGCCCGCAAGCGTTCCGATTGTATGTACATCCACAATCTGATCGGATTGGTTGACGTTGTCGTGAGCAGTTATCGTGAGCTTCGCATCTGGATTCGACGTAACCATTCGAGTCCAGTCGGCGCCGAACGAGGCTGTGCCGTTCTCATCCACGGAAGCCATAAAGACAGCAACGGTGCTACCAGCCAACGTGATCTCTGCCTTCAACTGCAGGGATACAACACTGCCATCTGAGTTCGTGTGATTCAGGATTCCCGTATCGACGACCAGCAGGTTGTCGTTCATCAGTATGCGGGCAGTCAACGAGTCCTGGCTTGGCCCATGGCCAGTTTCCACGATGCCGTAATTCTCCGACCACGGTCCCTGAGCTTCAAATTCGCGCTCGACTCGCGCTGTATAGACGTGCGAGCCGGGAGGGGCGTCACTATCGATGATCCACCACGTGGTGTTCGAATGATCTGACAGTGGATTGAACGTATGATTGTCCCCCGTCAGCCTCTCGCCATCGCGATAAATGACGAGCGAATCGCTCCACTTGTTCATTGGCTCGCTTAGGGTTCCTTCAATTCTATGTGACGCTTCGCTGGAAGCCCCTCCCGCTGGAATCAATGAAAGCTGCACATGACCTTCTGCGTCGACATAAGAATCGAATACGCCAGTGATCGTTGCGGCTGCTGGTGGCGTGGGTGACTGGCCACCGGCATCTTGTACGAAGTACGCCGGCTCCCATTGCCCAAGCAAGTTCAGCAGAATGCCGAAGTCCGGGACGGCGACGAGATTGTAGTAATCAAGGCCGCCTTGATCGTTATCGATATGACGATGCAAGATCAAATCGAAATTCGCGTCCGGGTGAGCTTTCACATAAGCGATCCAGTCAACTTCAATGCTGATGACGCCGCCGTTGTCCGTATAGCTTTTGACGGTCATTCCGGCTTTGTCGAGCATCCGCACGGCCTCGAGCATATCGACGGAAATGGCTTTGCCGTCGCTCGTGGTTCTGGCCGCGAACCGGGTGTCGAAAATCAGGAAGTCTTCGGTCGCAAGGAATTGAAAACTGCCAGAGCTCGTTCCAGCCGTTTCAGTAATGACAAATTCCGCGGAATGGACGCCCTGTTCGCCCGAGGCGGAAATGACACTCGCCGTGTAGACGTGCTGACCCGTCGTGAGTCCGTCATCCTGATAGGACCAGCCGAGTCCCGTGACTGAAGCGGTGCCGATCTTCTGGCCGTCACGAAAGATGGCGAGCACTTCGCCCTCGTGAAGAGACGCGCTGAGCGTTCCGTGCAACTCCGGCGATGTGTCGGAGGTTTGGCCGCCGTTTTTGACCGAGTTGTCATGATGATTGCCAGCCGGGTCAATGAATTCATCGAGCGCGCCCGTGATGGTCGCAACCGCCACCGGCGCGGGTTCAGTTTCCAAAATGCTATAGCTTTCCGACGAAGGTCCTTGATCGCCATACGCGCGCGGAACTCGCGCCGTGTAGACGTGCCGACCGGGCGGCACATTGGTTTCGATCACCCAACCCGTGTTGGTCGATTGATCGTATTTGGCCTCCAGCAAGTCTTTATTCGGTAGCAAAAGTATGCCATCTCGATAAATTTCCCACGAGTCGCTAATCCAGCCCTGGGCAAGCGGCTCGCTGAAGGTAAACACGATTTTGTGCGTTGAGCTGGCGGTCGAACCACCATCCGGGACCAACGATAGCGCCGGATTTCCGGCCCCATCGGTATAGACCTCATAGATGCCCGTGATAGTTGTGGCAGGAGCCGGCGTCGCTGGCTGCCCTTGCGCGCCGTCGGCTCCGACCACCGCGAATGTCCAGGTCCCGAGTTTCGCGAGCACATCCTGCCAGCTTGAAAAGCCAAACGAATTGTAGTAATTGAGGCCGCCCTTATCGTTATCGATATGACGATGTGAAACCAGATCGAGACCCATGTTCGGGTGCGTCTTCATAAATGCGACCCAGTCGACTTCGATGCTGATGAAGCCACCGTTGTCGGTGTAGCTTTTGACGGTCATTCCCTCTTTCTCGAAAATCCTGACGGTTTCGAGTAAATCAAAGGAAACGGGCCTGCCGTCGGACGTCGTTCTGGGAATGAGCCGGGTGTCGAAAATCAGGTAGTCTTCCGTCCCGAGCATGGGAAACATGTCGAAGCCAGTTCCGGCCGTTTCAGTGACTACAAAATTACCGGAATGGACGCCCTGTTCTCCCGATGCAGCAAGGACACTCGCCGTATAAACGTGCTGACCCGTCGTAAGTCCATCGTCCTGATACGACCAGCCGAGCCCCGTGACTGACGCAGTACCGACCTTCTGGCCGTCGCGATAGATGGCGAGCACTTCACCTTCGTGCAACGCGCTGCTCAATGTGCCGATTAACTTCGGCGATGTATCGGCGGTCCTGCCACCGTTTTGAATGATGTTGTCGTGATGATTGCCACCCGGATCAGTGAATTCGTCGAGCGCGCTGGTGATGGTCGCAACCGCCAACGGCAACGGCGTGCTGTCGCCAATCATTTTCACTACCAGGTGGTTCGACATCAGCGTCACGCCGCTCACGCTGCTCACCGCGATGACACAGAAATCGTGCGTGCCTTTGCTCAGCAGCGGCGTGCTGAAAGCCCAGGTGCCGTCGCTGTGCACAGTGGTCGAACCGATGGAATGATCGCCGTCAAGGATTGTGACGATATCGCCGGCGTGACCGAAACCGATAATCGTTGGCAACGGATTGTCGATCGTCGTCACGCGCGAGAACTTGCCGTGACCGCCTTGCGTCGAATCGCTGATCCCCGCGATAGACGGCGCGCCCGCGCTGACCGGCGTTGCATGCTCAGCATGATGATGGCCATGACGATGATTGTGCGAGCTGACCGCGTGCAACGAATCAACGTCCATGCCAGGCGAGCCACGCCAGGGCATCGACCAGGAGCCGTCGGCGGACGAGATCGCCTCGCCGATGACGCGCTCAGCATCGGAGACCGTTACCAGCGAGAGTGGATCGGCCTTTCCAGTGATCGTCGATCCGTCGGAACCTAACGCCACCGGGACAAGAAAGGTATCCGGTGCGGGGAATTCTGATTGGGCGCCGATCGTACTAGGCGCCAGGCTTGCTGTGTCCAAATCTACATCGACATGACGAGAAGTCTCGTTGCCGCCTCCCGCACCGATCGCGACCGATGCGCTATCAAACCTGTCGGTTAAAGGCAGTGATTGACCATCAGCGAATTCGCCAAAGCCCGTTCGGATGGTCGACGAGGAAAAGGTGCTCTTTACGTGTGACATGGCAGTCCCGCTCTCTCAAAGTTCTAGCCGGGCGACGCCACGAATTTTTCGCGATGAACCGCCCGATAAGTTGTGCACGTTCCGATCGAAAACGTGCATCAACCTACGGACGATTCTGAATAATGAAATTGAAAGGTGATACAAGAAAACTCCTATTTATCCAAGGAGTCTTCCGTGTAGTTGACCTAGATGTGCAGTGATCCTACCGATTCACCATCCGTTTCGGCACGCTCAGCGCAAGCAACCCACCCAGCACCATGAACGCGGCGAGCATATACATGCCACTCGCGTTTGATGCCGTCACTTGCTTGAGCCACCCCACGAGATACGGACTCAAGAACCCGGCCAGATTCCCAAGCGAGTTGATCATCGCGATCCCTGCAGCAGCTCCGGTCCCGGCCAAAAACGCCGTAGGCAAACTCCAGAACAGAGGCAGGGTAGTGAGAATCCCCATCGTCGCCAACGTCAGCCCGAGCATGGCCATGGGCGTGTTCGTCGACCACACAACCGATACCACCAGCCCCAACGCCCCGACCGCCGCGGGAACGGCAATATGCCACCGCCGTTCGCCTCTTTTATCCGCGCTGCGGGCAACGAGCAACATGCCGATCACCGCCGCACCGAACGGAATAGCGGAGAGCAAGCCGATGTCCAGCGCATCCTTTACGCCCGTCGCCTTGATGATCGTAGGCAGCCAGAAGCTCACGCCATAAAGTCCCATCACGAACGAGAAGTACGTCAGGCTCATCAGCCAGACGCGGCCGTTCTTGAGCACTTCACGCACGGGCATGTCCACCTTCTCGACGTTGTCCTTAGCGATATTCCTTTCCAGCAACTCACGCTCCTCAACCGTGAGCCACTTGGCCTTGGCAATCCCGTCATCCATGAAGATGAACACGATGATCCCGACCACGATCGATGGAATACCTTCGAGCAGGAACAGCCATTGCCATGAATGCCAGCCGTTGACACCATCGAAGTTCTTCATGATCCAGCCCGATACCGGACCGCCGATCAATCCCGAGAGCGCGATCGCCGTCATGAACAATGTCGTCATCCGTCCGCGCCGCTCAGCCGGAAACCAGTACGTGAGATAGAGAATGATGCCGGGGAAGAATCCCGCTTCGGCCACGCCCAGGATGAAGCGCATTACATAGAACATGGTGGGCGTGGTGATGAACATCGTCAGCGCCGAAATAATGCCCCACGTGATCATGATCCGCGCAATCCAGATGCGCGCGCCGACCTTATGCAGGATGACGTTGCTGGGGATTTCGAAGATGAAATAACCGAAGAAAAAGATGCCTGCGCCGAAGCCATAGACGGCATCGCTCAAGCCGAGATCCGTCGACATCTGAAGCTTCGCGAAGCCCACGTTAACACGGTCCAGATAGGCCACCACATAACAAAGCAACAGCAACGGCGAGAGCCGCCACGCGACCTTCTTGTACGTAGCCGCTTCGAACGCGGAAGGCGGCGCGCCCGCGCCTGGTCGATGCAAATCACCCGCAGTACTGGCCATGTCGTCTCCTGACTATTTTTATCGATGGAAAATGTGCGGTTCGATTCTAGCCGCTCGCTATCAACCGTAACTGGCTGTTTTCGATGGGGAAAACACCGATCGAACGCATCCGGCGGCGAGCCAAGTTCGCTGCCGGATGCGTCTCTGGCAAGCACGTCAAACGCAGCGTCCGCCATCCACTTCCAGTGCGACGCCGGTGATGAACTCGGCGTCATCGGAGGCAAGATAGAGCGCCGCATTCGCAATATCCTGCGGCGTCGAAAGCCGTCCCAGCGGAATGGTCGCGAGGAACTTCTGACGGTTCGCGGGCGTGTCTTCCATGCCCATGAACTCCGACAGCAAACCCGTTTCGCCCATCACCGGGTTGATGCAGTTGACGCGAATCCTGTCCGGTCCAAGCTCGACGGCCAGCGCCTTGCTCGCGATGATCACCGCCGCCTTGCTGCCGTTGTACCAGATCAAACCTGGCCGCGGCCGCACGCCTGCCGTCGATGCAATGTTGATGAACGCACCGCCGCCGACCTTGCGAAAGTAGGGCACGAATTGCGCCACGCTGAAATAGATGCTCTTCACGTTCACCGCATAAACGCGATCGAATTCCGCTTCGGTGATCTCCATCACCGGCTTGTTTCGATGCGTCGTGCCCGCGTTGTTCACCACGACCTGAACGCTGCCAAAGTCTTCGATGGTGGCATCGAAGAGCGTTTGCCAGTCGGCTTGCTTCGTCACGTCGCCGGGAACCGCGATCGCCTTGCCGCCGCTCACCGCAATCTCGCTGGCCACGCGCTCGGCTGCCGCGCCGTTGAGATCGTTCACCACGACGTTCGCGCCTTCGCGAGCGAATGTCTTCGCGATGCCTTCCCCGAATCCCGATCCGCCGCCCGTCACTATCGCCGTCTTGCCTTGCAGTCTCATGTCGTCTCCTCTTTAGCCATGCTTGATGGCAATGGTTTTCAGCACCGTGAATCCATACAGCGCTTCGAAGCCCTTTTCGCGGCCGTGGCCCGAATGTTTGACGCCGCCGAATGGCAGTTCAACGCCGCCGCCTGCACCGTAGTTGTTGATGAACACTTGCCCCGAGCGCACCTTGCGGGCAATGCGCATCTGCCGGCTGCCATCGCGTGTCCAGATGCCCGCGACCAGGCCGAAGTCCGTGCCGTTGGCAAGCTTCAGCGCGTCGGCTTCGTCATCGAACGGCATCGCGCAAAGGACCGGGCCGAACACTTCTTCGCGCGCCAGACGATGCGTCGGCGGGACATCGCGCAGGAGCGTCGGCGCCTGGTAAAAGCCTGATTCCGGCGCGTCGGCAATCACTTCACCGTGGGCGGCCATGGCGATGCCTTCGTGCTGGGCATCGGAGAGAAAATCCCACACACGTTGCTGCTGCTTCGCGCTGATCAGTGGACCGCAATCGAGATCGAGTTTGCTCGGGCCGACCTTCAACGCGCTGAACGCCTCCGACAATCGCTCAAGCAAAGGCTCATACGCTGAACGCTCGATCAGCACGCGGCTGCCGGCAGAACACGTTTGCCCTGCGTTCTGCACGATCGCCGAGACGAGCACGGGCAAGGCGGCGTCGAAGTCGGCATCGGCGAAAACGATCTGCGGCGACTTGCCGCCGAGTTCAAGCGTGACGGGAACGTGGTTATCGGCGGCCATCTTGACCACCGCCGCGCCCGTCGCCGGCGATCCGGTGAACGAGATGTGATCGATGCCCGGATGTCGCGCAAGCGCAGCACCCGCTTCGTAACCGTAGCCCGTGACAATGTTCAAGGCGCCTTCCGGCAAGCCCGCTTCGGCGGCGAGTTCGGCAATGCGCAGTATCGATAAACACGCGTCTTCCGCCGGCTTTACCACGCACGCGTTGCCGGCCGCGAGCGCCGCGCCGACACTGCGCCCGAAGATTTGCAGCGGATAATTCCAGGGCACGATATGCCCGGTCACGCCGTGTGGTTCGCGGATGGTGAGGACGGTGTAGCCGGATTGATAGGGCAGCGTTTCGCCGTGGAGCTTGTCGGCGGCGCCTGCGTAGAACTCGAAATACCGCGCGATGCTGGCCGCGTCCGCGTGAGCCTGCTTCAGGGGTTTGCCGGTGTCGCGTGCTTCTAGACGCGCCAGTTCGTCCTGATGGGCGGCGATGATCATCGAAAGCCTGTAAAGCACGCGTCCGCGATCCGCGGCGCTTGCGTGGCCCCACGGGCCTTCGTACGCGCGGCGCGCAGCCTGGACGGCGCGGTCGATATCGGCCGAGTTGCCGCGTCCAAGTTGCGCGAAGACCTGGCCGTCGGACGGATCGATGACGGGAATGGTCTCGTGGCTTGCCGCCGCCACCCACTGGTTGCCGATGAAATGCTTTGCCTCTTCCATGCCTGACTCCTGTCTCCGTGGCGGTTGTCGGGGAAATGCACCATCGCGTCAGTTCGTTGCGCGGTGCTTCATTCGCGGTTGCGACAACCTATTTTGCGCCGTTCCACTGGCTCGCAGCATCGCCGGAGTGCACGCCTCGATTGGCTATAATGACTTAATTGCGCTGTTTCATGGGCACGCTGACGCCTTGAAGCAGCGCTGCAGTCAGGACATCCGCGCTTCACGTATATTGCCGCAATGGAATTGTCGCAATGAGATTGTCGCAGTGCAGCAAAGCGTGACGTTGGCGCGCAGCGGATCCGTTTATTTCCGACACCGAATTTCCACTTTGAAGAGAGTCCACATGAGCTTTAACAACGTACCCGCAGGCAAGGATCTTCCGCAGGATTTCAATGTGATCATCGAGATCCCGGCGCAAAGCGATCCGGTGAAGTACGAAGCGGACAAGGACATGGGCCTGCTCGTGGTCGACCGCTTCATTGGGACGGGCATGCGCTACCCCGCGAACTACGGCTTCATTCCGCAGACGCTTTCGGGCGATGGCGATCCGGTGGACGTGCTGGTGATCACGCCGTTCCCGCTGCTGGCCGGCTCAGTGGTTCGGGCGCGCGCATTGGGCATGTTGCAGATGACCGACGAATCGGGTGTCGACGCAAAGCTGGTCGCAGTCGCTCACGACAAGATCTGCCCGATGACGGCGCACATGAAGACTGTGGACGACGTGCCCGAGTATCTGAAGGACCAGATCAAGCATTTCTTCGAACAGTACAAGTCACTGGAGAAGGGCAAGTGGGTGAAGGTAGAAGGCTGGCAGGGCGTCGACGCCGCCCACAAGGAAATCACGGAAGGCGTGGCTAACTTCAAGAAGTAAGCTGGCCTGAATCGTTGGAAAGCCGCCCGGTTTTGCCTCGAAGGCGAAGCTGGGCGGTTTTTTATGGGCGCCGTCCGTGAGTCAGCGATTTCAAATGCCGCTCCGTTTTAGCGCAACGTGGAATACCGCGCAAACCGGATCGATTATCGAGCGTCAACGTCAGTGCGTTCGTCGGCTTCGTTTGGGTTGGTAATCGCGCTGTCATCGGCTTCAATGTCCACCGGCGGCATGACTGCCGCCAATTCCAGATCTCCCCGGACCAACGCCCATTTCCGCGCCACCGTCAGCCGCTTCACCCAATATTCCGCCCGCGACGCTTCTGCCCGACCACTCAGCTCAAACGAAGCCCGCACGGCCACGGGCTTGCGAGACCGCGTATATCTCGCGCCTTCCCCACTCACGTGCTTCTCAAACCGCGCTTCGACATCGGTAGCAATCCCGGTATAGAGACTTCCGTCGGCGCATTCGAGGAGATACAGGAACCAGGGCATGAGAAAGCTTGGCGAAAAAGGCGAAAGCCGCAATGCCGCGCATTATCGCTCAAGGCCGGCCACCAGCCCCGCTCGAACAAAATCCTGCGACTTCGGCGAGAATAACTGTTCCGCGCTGCACCAAGCGCCCGGCATTCGGCCTGAACAAGCCCGAACAAGCTCCAAACAAGCCCGAAGCGAGGTAAGCCTGTTGAACCGCAAGGTCGAAATACATGTGGTCGATTCGCTCGATTCCGTGACCCCGGACGAATGGAACCGCCTCGCCGGCGACAACCCGTTCGTTCGCCACGAATTCCTCTCGGCGCTGCAGGACACAGGCTGCGCGGTCGCCCGCACCGGCTGGCGCCCGCATTTCCTGCTGCTCAAACGCGACGGCAAGTTGACCGGCGCCATGCCGCTCTACCTCAAGAAACACTCTCGCGGCGAATACGTCTTCGATCACGCGTGGGCTGACGCCTTCGAGCGAAATGGCCTTAGGTACTATCCGAAGGGACTATCGGCGGTGCCGTTTTCGCCGGTGACCGGGCCGCGCCTGATCGCCGACACGCACGAAGAGCGCGTCATGCTCGCGCGCGGGGCGATCGAATTGACCAAGCAGTTGGAGTTGTCATCGCTCCACGTGCTGTTTCCGCAAGAGCAGGATCTCGAAGCGCTCACCGAAGCCGGCTACATGCTGCGCGAAGGCGTGCAGTTTCATTGGGAAAATGCCCCCGGCGGCTACGACAGCTTCGATGCATTCCTCGCGACCATGAGCCACGACAAGCGCAAGAAGGTGAAGCAGGACCGTCGACGCGTAGTCGATGCCGGCGTCACCTACACGTGGCTGCGTGGCGCGCAAATAGACGAGGCCGCGCTCGATTTTTTCTACGCCTGTTATGAAAACACCTACCGCGAGCACTGGAATCCGCCGTATCTGTCGCGCGAATTCTTCGATCAGATCCACGCGGCCGCACCCGAGAGCATCCTGCTCGTGATTGCCGAAGCGGACGGCCAGCGGCTCGCGTGCGCGCTGAACATGATCGGCGGCGACGTGATGTTCGGCCGCTACTGGGGCACGAAGGAATTCATCTCGGGACTGCACTTCGAAACCTGCTACATGCAGGGAATCCAGTATTGCATCGAGCGCGGGCTGGCTCGTTTCGAAGGCGGTGCACAGGGCGTTCACAAGATGTCGCGTGGCATGTTGCCTACGCCGACATGGTCCGCGCACTGGGTCGCGGATCCTCGGTTCGCGCACGCGATCAGTGAATTCCTCGATGAAGAGACGGCGGCGATGGACCAGCATATCCAGGAGCTGGAAGCGCATACGCCCTTCAGGAAGAAGGCATAGGACCGGACGTCCGATACGCTCGAAACCTGACCGGATGGCTAACGCTTGATCCAATACCCGCCCGGAAACTGCAACTCGACTTATCATCATGTCGAAATGCTTTCGCTTTCACAGCAGCGGTCACTCTTCACCCGCCCTTAACCCGTTATGCGCCGGAACAGGATCCCCGAATGCGGGGCATCGTATGGACAAGCTCAAGATGAAAAACCGATTCTTCAATCTCTACAGCCACGATTTCGCTCGCGTGGCGGTAGGCGTGCCCCGTTGCCGCGTTGCCGATCCGGCGTTCAATGCCGCCGAAACCATCGACCTGGCGAAGCAGGCGGCGGCGAACGGTGCGGTGCTGGTCGCGTTTCCGGAGCTGGGACTACCGGCTTACACTTGCGATGACCTGTTCCACCAGCGGGCCTTGCTTGATGCCTGCGAAGAGGCGCTGGCGTCGGTCGTGGCGGCATCGAAGAGCCTCTCCATTGCAATGATCGTGGGCATGCCGCTGCGCGTCGACCATACGCTGTTCAATTGCGCCGTGGTGGTGGCGGGCGGCCAGGTTCAGGGCGTCGTGCCGAAGAGTTATCTTCCGAACTACGGCGAGTTCTACGAAGCGCGCCAGTTCAGCGCGGCTGAGAACGCGTCCACGGATCGCATCACGTTGCTGGGGACCGAAGTGCCGTTCGGATCGGCGCTGCTGTTTGAAATTTCCAACATGCCGCTGTTCCGCTTTCACGTGGAAATCTGCGAGGACGTCTGGGTGCCGGTGCCGCCTTCGTCATTCGCAGCGCTCGCGGGCGCAACTGTGCTGGTGAACCTGTCGGCATCGAACGTGGTGGTCGGCAAGTCGAATTATCGGCATCAACTGGTTGGGCAGCAGTCGGCCCGGTGCCTGTCCGCGTACCTGTACACATCGGCGGGAAGGGGGGAGTCGACGACCGACCTGGCCTGGGACGGACAGGCGGTGATCTACGAAAACGGCGAATTGCTCGCGGAATCCGAGCGCTTCCTGGACACCTCGCATCTTGTTTTCGCCGATATCGATCTGGAACGGCTCTCGCGCGAGCGCATGCACCAGACCACTTTTGGCCAGTCGGTGCGCCGCCATGCCGACGAAGTATCGAAGTTCGAAACGGTGCGCTTCAATCTCGATCTGCCGGTCAACCGCGCCTTACCGCTCGAGCGCGTTGTGGAGCGTTTCCCCTATGTTCCGTCGGATCCGAAGCGCCGCGACGAACGTTGCAACGAGGTCTACAACATCCAGGTGCAGGCGCTGGTGCAACGGCTCTCGGCGAGCAAGATATCGAAGGTCGTGATCGGTATTTCAGGCGGCCTGGACTCAACCCATGCGCTGCTGGTTTGCGCGAAGGCCATGGACCGGCTGAAGTTGCCGCGCACGAATATTCTTGGTGTGACCATGCCTGGTTTCGCGACCAGCGACCGAACGCTCCTGCAGGCACGCCAACTGATGGAGATTGTCGGTTGCTCGGCGAGCGAGATCGACATCCGGCCAAGCTGCGAGCAAATGCTGAAGGATCTCGGCCACCCGTATGCGTCGGGCAAGGAGCAATACGACATCACGTTCGAGAACGTGCAGGCCGGTGAGCGCACGAACCATCTGTTCCGGCTCGCGAACTTCAAGGGTGGAATCGTCATTGGTACCGGCGACCTGAGCGAACTCGCGCTTGGCTGGTGCACGTACGGCGTCGGCGATCACATGTCGCACTACAACGTGAACGCCAGCGTCCCCAAAACCCTGATTACGCATCTGGTCCGGTGGGTCGCGGAAACGGGGCAGATCGGCAACTCGGGTTCGGATGTCCTGATCAACATCCTGAATACCGATATCAGCCCGGAACTCGTTCCTGGTAAATCAGCCGGCAATCCGGAGCAAAAGACGGAGAGCGTCATCGGGCCGTACGAGCTGCAGGATTTCAACTTGTACTACACGTTGCGCTTTGGTTTTGCGCCAACGAAAGTGGCGTTCCTCGCTTACACCGCGTGGAACAACCGCGACGAGGGCGACTGGCCCGAAGGCGCACATGTCGCGCGAAATGAGTACGCGTTGCCGGCGATCAAGCACAACCTGGGCATTTTCCTCGACCGGTTTTTCCGGACCAGCCAGTTCAAGCGGTCTTGCGTACCGAATGCGCCGAAAGTCGGGTCAGGCGGTTCGTTGTCACCCCGCGGCGACTGGCGCGCGCCGAGCGATTCGGAATCGGTCGTCTGGATGAACGATTTGAAGAATATTCCGGTGGATTGAGGCGTTTGCACCATATCTGCGCGTAAATTCGCCGATATCAGCGTGATCCCGATGCTATGGCGCGAGATCTTTGCGGTTAACTGTAAAAACGCAGCTAGAATCAAACTATCGATTCTTAAATCCGTTTTCACGCTTATCCGCACAATCTTCCAAGAGGCGCGCCATGAAACGCATCACCGCAGTCATCAAACCGTTCAAGCTCGACGAAGTCCGTGAAGCGCTCGCCGGCGCCGGGCTCACTGGTCTGACAGTCACCGAAGTGAAGGGCTTCGGGCGGCAGAAGGGCCACACGGAACTATATCGCGGCGCGGAATACGTGGTCGACTTCCTGCCGAAGGTGAAGATCGAAGTGGTCGTGGCCGACTCACAGACGGATCAGGTCATCGACGCCATCATCGGCGCGGCGCGTACCGGCAAGATCGGCGACGGCAAGATCTTCGTGACCGATGTCGAGCGCGTTATCCGCATTCGCACGGGCGAAGAAGACGAAGCAGCGGTCTGAGTCTGTTTGTCTGAAGCCGGCCTGATATCGTTTCAGGCCGCCATGTGTTTCCACGCGGCCCCTCGACGCCGCGTGTCATTGCGTCATCGGACCTGTCTGGTGGCGTCTTTCGCTTTGCCCATCGTCTGACCATTTCCGTCACCAATGTAAAAAACCGTTGCGGTACTATCTGCATCCCTGTGTGCTATTTGTAAGGATTTGTGGATGCATCACGCGATCGGCTTTATTCAGGATCTGGCGGTAATCATGGCGATTGCGGGCGTCGTCACGGTGTTGTTTCACCGTCTGAAGCAGCCGGTCGTGCTGGGGTACATCGTGGCGGGGGTGATTATCGGGCCGTACACGCCGCCCTTCCAGCTTATCCACGACGAAGCCACCATCCAGACGCTCGGCGAGCTCGGGGTGGTATTCCTGATGTTTTCGCTCGGGCTCGAATTCAGCCTGAAGAAGCTGTTCAAGGTTGGCGCGACGGCGTTTGTCGCGGCGGCGTCAGAGATCGTGCTGATGATCTGGATCGGCTATGAAATCGGGCAGTGGTTCGGCTGGAACGCAATGGATTCGCTGTTCCTCGGCGCCATGCTCGCTATTTCGTCCACGACGATCATCGTCAAGGCGCTCTCCGAACTCGGCATGAAGGGCGAGCCGTTCGCGCAACTGATCTTCGGTATTTTGATCGTCGAGGACATTCTGGCCATCGCCATGCTCGTACTGCTCTCGGGCATTGCTCAGACGGGTTCCGTCTCGGCGGGCGTGGCGTTTGTCACGCTGGGCAAGCTGCTGCTGTTCATGACGGTGTCAATGGTGGTCGGCATCCTGATCGTGCCGCGTGCGCTCGATTATGTCGCCAAGGCCAAAAGCGACGAAATGCTGCTCGTCACTGTGCTCGGATTCTGTTTCGGCTTCTGTCTTCTGGTCGTGAAGCTCGACTACAGCATTGCGCTCGGCGCGTTCCTGATCGGCGCGATCATGGCGGAATCGCGCAACCTGAAGCGCATCGAACACCTGATCGCGCCGGTTCGCGACATGTTCTCCGCCATCTTCTTCGTGACCATCGGCCTGATGCTGAATCCGGCGGTACTTGTGGATTACTGGTGGCCGATCGCGGTCATCACGGTGGCGGTCGTGTTCGGCAAGATCGTGTCGTGCGGGCTCGGCACTTTTCTCGCGGGCAGGGACGGGCGCACGTCGATGCGCGTGGGCATGAGCGTGGCGCAGATCGGCGAGTTCTCGTTCATCATCGCGTCGCTGGGGTTGTCGCTGAAAGTGACCAGCAGCTTCCTGTATCCGATCGCCGTCGCGGTTTCGGCGCTGACCACGCTGTTCACGCCGTATCTGATCAAGGCCGCCGATCCGATCACGCGTCGCATCGCGCGCTCGATGCCCGTGCCCGTTGCGAACACTTTCGGCCTGTACTCGCAATGGCTCGCGAGCCTTTCGCCTGACACCGGCGGTCCGACGCTGTTCAGCATGACGCGGCGGATCGTGCTGCAGATTGCGGTGAATCTCGCGCTGGTGGCGGCCATCTTCCTCGCAGCGTCCTACGCGGCGCCGTTTGCCACTGAATATCTGTCGCGCTGGTTGCCTACCAACGACGCCCAGCGTGTCGCGCTGTGGAGCGTGGCGTTGCTGGTGTCCCTGCCGTTCCTGGTTGCCGTGTATCGCAAACTGGGCTCGCTCGCGCTGATGCTCGCCGAAGTGAGCGTGCAACCCGCAAAGGCCGGACGTTTCACGCGCGCGTTGCGATCGGCCATTTCCGGCCTGATCCCGATCCTCGCCATGTTCGGTGTTTTCCTGCTGGTGACGGTGCTCTCGGGCGGCATCCTGCCGCCGTTTGGCTTGATGATCGCGGTGCTTGTCTGCGCAGCGTTATTGCTCGCGGTATTGTGGCGGTGGTGCGTCAAAATCCACGCAACGATGCAGATCGCGCTGCGCGAAACACTCGAAGAGCCAAAAGATCATCCTTGAGCATGAAACCTTTGTTTTCCCCGATAATGTGAGCAATTGTTTGATGGTTTGCCGCCCCCGGACCAGAGGCGGATAATTAAACTCTGACCATTCTCACAGCGCCTCGCGCCTATAAACGGAATGAGCGAAAACAAGTCAAACGATTCAAATGAGTCGTCAGCGCCGGGAACGCCCGGCACTGGTTCTCCCGCGGCAGATTTCTCGGCGTCCATCCCAGGCAGTCAAACACCGGCCGTTGCGCCCTCGTCATCCACAAAGGTATCCAATGTCTCTGCTGCCGCTGCGCAGCCGGGCCCGAGCGCGACTGCCGCTGAACGGGCATCCACGGACGCACCTGCAAGCGCGTCGACGGTAGAACCTGTCGATACTGCCAAGGCGCAACGCGATGACGCGGCCGCAGCTCGTGCATCAGTGGCCAGGGCGACGGCGCAGCAGGAAACGGCGGCGCGTGCAGCAGCATCGTCTGCATCCGCTGCGAGCAAAACGCTTGATGCAAAGGCGAGCCTCGCCGCGCAAGTCCAGACCGCGACGGAAGCGCAAGCCAGTCTCGCTGCGGAAGTCGAAAACGCCACCGAGGCGCGAGCCGCTGAAGCCGAAGCGGAAGCCGAAACGAGAGCCGTGAGCGCAACAGAAAGCACGACAGAAAGCGCAACAGAAACTGTCACGTCGAAGCCCGTTTCCAGCTTGCCGCCGGAATTTTCGACCGCACCGGATTTCGGCACATTCCGTGCGCCGCCTATTCCACCCGATGCACCCGATATGAAGGCGCCGCCAGCATATCTGCGCCAGAGTGATTCGGCATGGTCGGTTTTCGGCCGGGTGATTAAGGCGCGTGCGCGTCAGATCTTCGACCGTGCAGGTCAGCGGATCACGCAGCGAACATTGAGAATTGGCGTGTCGGCGCGGATCTTTCATCCTGAACCGGGTGCCAAGGGACTGCGCGGCAAGACGCTGCAGTATCTCGAGGAATCGATCGCGCATTGGGTGATGTCGCGCGACGTGCTCGTCTTCATGATTCCGACGGTCGGCCATCAGGGCATGCTGCATCCGAGCAACATTCGCTTGCGCGACTACGCGAAACAGCTGGACGGCCTGCTGCTGCAAGGTGGCGCTGACGTATCGCCACAGTCCTATACGGAACCGGCCACGCGTCACGAATGGCCCGGCGACCGCGTGCGTGACATGTACGAGCTCGAGCTGTTGCATGAATTCATCGAGGCGGGCAAGCCCGTGCTGGGTGTATGCCGCGGTTGCCAGTTAATCAACGTCGCGTTCGGTGGGACGCTCTATCAGGACATTGCAACCGATGTCCCCACTGCCGGCGTGCATGTAAACGAGCAGTACGATCAGCATCGACACCCGATTCGTTTCCCCGATGGCTCCACGCTCGTCAACATGTTTCCGGGTCACCGTGAAGCGCTCGTCAACTCGATCCATCATCAGGCGGTGAGGACGATCGGCCGTGACCTGAACATCGAGGCTGTGTCGGCACACGACGGCATTATTGAAGCAGTGCGTTATCGGCGCGCGCCGTTCGTGATGGGCGTGCAATGGCATCCGGAGTTCCATCGAGCGGGCGGCGACGAGTTGCTCGATTGCACACCCTTACTCGATACCTTCCTGCGCGTGGCACGCGAAACGCGTTTCTAGGGTTTCGTCGTTTAAACGCCGCGTGATGAATCCCTAAGCGCGATGACGAAAGGCTAAAAGGCCGTTCCAACATGAAAGTTGGTACGGCCTTTTATTTACTACGTGCTCGCCTGGATCAAACGCCAGATCGAGCTTGAGTATTATTGAACGAGTCCTGCTTCGCTCTGATCCTGAAGTTGCTGAACCTGCCGTTGCAACATAAGCAACTTACGCTCGGCGGCGGACTTCTCGTTCAGTAGTGCCGCCGATTCCACCTGCATCTGTTGCTGCCGCTGCGAGACTTCGCTTTCCTGCGCGCGCGCAATTGAAAGATCGGCGCTCAGGCGCTGCGCCCGATCATTCGATACCGCAATGACACGCTCGAGCAATGCCTTTTGCGCCTGCAACTGCGTGCGTTTGATCTCGCCTTCGGCTAACGCATAGCTTTTGCGGGCGAACTGCGCGTAGGCCGTTTCGGCGCGCGCGTCGTCCTGCGATTTCACCACGCGCCAGAAATTCTTGTCCTGGAACAGCGCGACGTAATACACCATCTCTTGAGGATAGAAAAACAGCGCTGCGCCATAGTTGCCGTTATACGTGACACGCAACTCGGTCAGCTTGTGGGCCTGGACCATCTGCTTGAGCTCCGACACATTGCTCGGCGTCTGCGCGTTGGACGCAGCGTCGGAGCCGTCCTGAAAATCGTCCATGGAACCGATAGCGGAGGGTTGCCGGACGGGATCAGCAAGGCCGGTTGCCGATAGCAGGGTGCCGACGGGCTGATAAGCCATTGCGACGGATGAGCCGAGCGCGATCACGGCAACGAAGAGCGCGTTCAGAAGGGTGGAAGTGGTGAGGGACTTCATAGGTGGCTGATGGTGAGGCTTTGAGATTGAGTAAGTTTCGGCGACCGATTCACGACACATCGCGCCGCGCGTAGAAAACGCGTTGCACGATGTGGCCATGGGGGTTGCCGTTCACTTGGAGAATTGCGAGGGCGTGTCGGTGACGCGGCGTTGGCTCAAGTCGGAATTCCAGTTGGGTGCATCGCTGGCGCCGGAGCGGGGTGAAGGCAACGCCGCGGCTTCTCGGGGAGCTACTCGAACTGGCTGGCGGGGCGCGCCGCTGTTGTCATCGAGCACGGCGGAGTGCGCGAGCATGTTGTACATGTCGGTGACGCTAAGCGATGAGCTCGTCGGGTTGGCGCGTGCGTCAGCACGCGTAAGCGTACGGTGGCCCGGGGAAGCGAGCGGTGCTTCATGCCCGGTGCTGCGATAAACCGGCGCACCCAGATACTCATGACCATGCCGCCGATGCATCGCCTCGTACCGATGCGCATCGCGCCTGCTTTTCGCCTTGGCTTTCGAACCATGGCGTTCCACAGGTTGTGCAACTGTCCGCACTTTGGTTGCGCGTTCCGATATGGTATTGGGTGCGCTGGCGCGGCCATCGCCAGCCATGGTGCTCGTACTCGTGACCGTGCGCGTCGGCGGCTTGCTGTTGCCTTGGGCGCCACTGAGATCGACAGCCTTTTGCACCGCAGGCAAAGCGGCAATCGCCGCAGTTGCGGAGCGAGCCGCAGAAGCGCCAGCCGAAGCAACAGTCTTGACTGCCGTTGAAGCCACCTTCGAGGCGCCATTAGAAGCCGAAGCGCTAGTCGAAGGCGAGGCCGAAGCCGAAGCAACCACCGCCGTTGCGCTTGACGCATCGGATGCGTGAATGGTTTCAGAATCAGCGATCGGCTTGACAGTTGGCGTAGCGCTCAACACGACCGCAGGCTTTTGCGTTTCGGTATCCTGATGGCCGAATTTCGTACCGAACAATGCCCACGCGATAAACGCAGCGCATGCCAGCGCGATCGCGCCACCGGCAAGCTGCTTGTGATGATCGTTATTGGCCGCCGGCGCTTTCACATGCCGGTCGTCGGACGCAGTGAACGGCTCGAATGCGAAGGGCGCCGGCTCCGCGGCCTGCGGTGTTTCGCTGACGGGAATCGGGGCGACGCTCAAGCCCTGCTCGGCGTGGTTAAGTTCGTCGCTGCGTTTGAACTTGCCCCAGAGACTGGCCGGCGTGTACGGGAAACGATCGTTGCGAAGAGAAAGTGGGCTGATATATGCCGTGAGAAATCGAGCCGCGTAAAACGGAATTTCATATTCAGTCAAGGCCGGACGCGTACCGGTGAGCGTCCACTCTTCGCCATAAACGGCGTTCGGCATACTGGCAAGCGGGAACAGCGTCGGCAGAAGCAGATCGCCTTGTACAACGACCATAGGAGCATTCATCTTTTTCTCATTTCCGAAAGCGGGCGTCAGGACTGCTCAACGAACGAACAAGTGGGGCAGCCGTGTGGACGTCGCCCGGTTGTTGCCGCAAAGGTGTCGAATAATTCACCTTGCCCGGACCCGCCACAGAACAGCCCTCGATGATACCCAGCGCCAGCTTGGGCGTCGCTCAGAACCTTCTTAGTTCCTTGAATAAGGGGTGTTCGGAATGAAAAAAAATCGCTGATTCGACACGGACGCAACGGACGTTTCGGCGCACGACACCTGACTTCCCGGATACTTGCTTTTTAGTTGATGTGCAGGCGTTGAACGAGATTACATCGACCGATCTGCGAAGGCAAAAGAAACGCTGGGGCATCAGCCGATCGGCAGGACATAGCGCAGCGCGATGATATCAATGCCGCCCATTGTGTCGTCTTCGCGGCCAGCCAATTTCCATCCGCGAGACTCATAGAAACCGATAGCCGCAACGTTTGGCTCGAGCACAAACAGATGCAGGCTGGTTGCAGCTCGGTCGCGCGCCCAACGCGCTGCGAAACCAAGCATTGCAGTGCCCAGGCCGCTGCCTTTCGCGCCAGGAAGTGCGTGCAGATTGTCTACAAGTACGCTGCCGTTTTCATCCGGCGCGACGAGGCAAAGAAAGCCGATCGGCTGATCATCCTGCATAGCGATGACGACTTCGCCCGCACCGCCGGCCAGTTCTTCAAATCGCGTACTCCAGTGGGTTTCGCGTTCGGCCGACATTTCCCGATCGAGAAAATCGTCCGGCAGAATTCCGCGATAGGCCGACGCCCAACTTTGCGCATGCATGCGGGCGATGAGTGGCGCGTCGGCAGATGTCGCTGGCCGCAGGACGAAGGGCCATGACGGATCTGAATATGTAGGCTTATCGATAGACATAGCTAATGCGATTTTAAAGTGTTTTTACACGCACATGCTCGATGTTCCGGGTAGGCGAATTTCACTTTCCCGCTGTAACATTGGCGACGTGCACGGTTTTGAAGTGATTGTTTGGTTAACCGGCGGTTGTCCATCGCGCTTTCGCATCGTATTGAGCATTTTCCGCCGGCTTATTCACCGGTTTATTCACGGGCTTAAGCACGGCGAAGCTTACACAGGCATCCGATGGAGTGCTATCGGGTCGTCGTCAACATCCGGTGGGTCAGCCGCGCATCAGCAGTTGAATCCGGCCACTGTTTTTTGAGATAACCATGTCCAGCCCGTCACATGCAACGCCTGCGAACGAGTCGAAAGTGAAGTCGGTGTTCCGCGTTGTCAGCGGCAATTTCCTCGAAATGTACGACTTCATGGTCTACGGCTATTACGCGTCGGCCATCGCCAAGACCTACTTTCCGAGCGGTAACGAATTCGCGTCGCTGATGCTCGCGTTGTCCGTGTTCGGCGCGGGTTTCCTGATGCGTCCGATCGGCGCCATCGTGCTCGGCGCGTATATCGATCATCACGGACGACGCAAGGGCCTGATCCTCACGCTGACCATGATGGCGATCGGCACGTTGCTGGTTGCGGTGATTCCGGGGTACGCGACCATTGGCGTGCTGGCGCCGATCATCGTGTTGCTCGGGCGTTTGCTGCAGGGCTTCTCGGCCGGCGTGGAACTTGGCGGCGTGTCGGTGTATCTCTCGGAGATCGCGACCAAGGGCAACAAGGGCTTTTACTGCTCGTGGCAGTCGGGCAGCCAGCAAGTGGCCGTGGTGTTTGCCGCGCTGATCGGCGTGGGCATGAGCCGGATTTTGCCGCCCGACCAGATGACCGCGTGGGGATGGCGCGTGCCGTTCATCATTGGATGCCTGATCGTGCCGTTCCTGTTCATCATTCGCCGTTCGTTGCAGGAAACCGAAGAATTCCTCGCGCGCAAACATCGTCCGGAAATGCGCGAGATCATGAAGTCGATGATCTCCAACTGGGGCATAGTGCTCGCCGGCATGGGCATGGTCATCATGACCACGGTTTCGTTTTACATGATCACCGCCTACACGCCGACCTTCGGCAAGGAAGTGCTCAAGCTTTCGTCCATTGATGCGCTGGTGGTGACGGTGTTCATCGGCTTGTCGAATCTTGTGTGGCTGCCACTTTCCGGTGCGATTTCCGACCGCATCGGCCGTCGCCCGGTGCTGCTGTTCTTCACGATCCTGACCATCCTCACAGCGTATCCGGCCGTGCAGTGGCTGGTCGCCGATCCGTCGTTCCTGCGCTTGCTCGGCGTGGAGATGTGGCTCTCGTTTCTCTACGGCAGCTATAACGGCGCGATGGTCGTGGCGCTCACCGAAGTCATGCCGGTTGAAGTCCGCACGACAGGCTTTTCGCTGGCGTATAGCCTGGCGACGACTATCGGCGGGTTCACGCCTGCCATCTCCACGTACTTGATTCACACGACCGGCAACAAGGCGGCACCGGGCGCGTGGATGTCCGTAGCCGCGGTCTGCGGTTTGATCGCGACGCTGGTCCTGTATCGATCCACACAAGCGCGGAGTCAATACAAGACGGCGTGATATTTGCCGGCTTTGAAATCAAAAATCCCTCGCAAATGGCGAGGGATTTTTGTTTGTGTGTTCAACGCTTCTGAACCCGAACTACGGAGCGCTTATCTCGCTCGCAACCCGTCCGATGACATCGTCCCATGCGCCGGGTTTGGGTTGCCGGAACAAGCGTGCTTTCGGGTACCACGGAGTCGACGCGGTATCGATACCCCAGCGCCAGTCAGCCGCGAACGGCAGCATCAGCCATAACGGTTTTCCCAGCGCACCGGTCAGGTGAGCGACGGCGGTATCGACGGATACCACGCCGTCCAGCCGATCCACGATCGCAGCCGTATCCGCGAAATCTTCGAGCTTGCCTTCCAGCCGCTGGATAAAGCGCGCGCGCGGATGAACGTCCAGCAACGCGCGCTCTTCGTCGGTCAACGCGGGCTGCAAGACGATCCAGTCGATGCCTTCCAATCTGAACAACGGTTCGAGCATGCCAAGCGGCGCCGAGCGCGTTTCGCCCGGCTGAATGCGCCCGGACCATGCAATGCCCAGCTTGCGTTTCGACTGACCGCCTAGCGAGCCGCGCCACTTCTTCCGATAAGCCGCCGGCACCACGAGATACGGCGTGCGCGCGGGCACCTTGTCGGCGGTCGATACACCCAGCGCCAGGGGCAAGCTCAACAACGGCGAGAAAGCGTCTGCATCGGCGAGCGGGGTGGCATTAGCCGAACCGTTGGCCGTGGTGCTCTTCAGCAATACGCCCGCCGCGTGCGCCGCCGGCTCCAGCAACGCGACGAGTTCCGGCTGTACTTCAAGTACGACCTGTCCGACGAGCTTCGCCGCGAAGGGGGCGAAACGAACGAACTGCAGCGTATCGCCGAAACCTTGTTCCGCGCGAATCTGCAGCGTCCGGCGCGGCAGCGGCTCGCCGTTCCACCTTGGCACCGACGGCTGCGTAATACTGCCCGGCGTGCGCAGGCGCCATTCGTAGGCGGGCAGGCCGCGCGTGTAATCGCCGAGGGCGAGCAAGGTCAGCGCCCGGTTCAGATTCGCCGCGACAAGGCCGGGATCGAGCCGCAAGGCTTGATCGAAAGCACGCAGCGCGGGTTTGTGCGCACCGAGCGCCAGATGCGCATTGCCAAGACCCACCCACGCAACGCCGTACTTCGGATCGAGACCCACCGCGCGCTCGAATTGCGGCAACGCCGCCTCATGCGAGCCGATAGCCGCAAGCGCATGCCCCAAACCGAAGTGCGCCGGCGCGAATTGCGGCTGCATGCGCAGTACTTTCTGGAGCACCGGGACGGCCTGGTCCGGATGGCCGGTGGCGTCCAGCAGATTGCCCAGGTTGAAATGCGCTGCGACATAGTTCGGCTCGGCCGCCATCGCGGCGCGGAACTGCTCGATCGCGCCATGCGTGTCGCCGAGCGAATTGAGCGCCATGCCGAGATTGTTGTGCGCGCCCGCGTGGCCGGGACGGATCTGCAACGCGCGTCGAAATGCCTTCGCGCCTTCTTCGTAACGACGCATGCCGAGCAGCGCATTGCCGAAGTTGTTCCAGGTAGCCGCGTCCAGCGGTTGCAGACGCAGCGCTTTTTCGAAAGCATCGGCGGCGTCTTCGTGACGGCCCGCCGCGGCGTACGCATTGCCGAGGTTGTACTGCGCGAGCGAAAAACCGGGTTCCAGATGCAGCGCGTTGCGGAATCGCTCGATGGCGTCGTCAATCCGGCCCAGCGCTTTCAGCGCGTTGCCAAGGTTGAGCTGCAGACCGGCATCGGCGGGGCGCAGGTCCACCGCGCGACGCACCAGTTCGGCTGCTTCCGCGTGCTGGCCCTGTTGGTGGCGCAGCACGCCGAGCAGATGAAGTGCGTCGACGTGGGAGGGCTCTGCGGCAAGCGCGGCTTGATAGTCGCGTTCCGCTTCAGTAAGGCGGCCATCGCGATGCGCCGCGAAGCCACGCGCAAAAACTGTATCCATTGAGGAAAATCGAATGCAAACGCCTCATTTTTACACACGTTCGCCGCCGATCCCGAATTTTGCGTTGACGCACCCGGATTCATGTCTGTAACATGTGAACACTTGTTCATATGTTGACTGATCTATTTTGTCTTCCCCCTTTGTAGCAACCGATGAGCGCGTTGTTCCGCTCGCCGACCTGTTCCGCCTGCTGGGCGATCCCACGCGTCTGCGCATTGTGCTGACGTGCGTCGAGCGCCGCTGCGCGGTGGGGGCAATAGCGGAATCGCTGGGATTGTCGGCTTCGCTCGTCAGTCATCACCTGCGTTTGCTGCGGGCGGCGCGGATCGTGCGCGCCGAGCGTGAAGGCAAGCAGGTTTTCTATCTCGCCGCCGATAACCACATCAGCGCCATGTTGGCCGAGTTGCTCGAACACGTTGCCGAGCCGCAAGCCGACTTCCGACCGGATAACGAATAATGGAATCACAAGACAAACACCAGCATGCCGATGGCCATGCGCATGACCACGATCATGCTGACGATCATAAGCATGAACCGGGACACGCCCACAACCACGGCGCCGGCGGCCACCATCATCATCACGCGCCGCAAGCGGGGCAGGGCCGGACATTTGCGATCGCGGTCGCGCTGAACATGCTGATCGTGGTGGTGCAAGCGGTGTACGGTTTTATCGCCCATTCCACCGCGCTGCTTGCCGACGCCGGCCACAATCTCTCCGATGTCCTCGGCCTGCTGCTCGCCTGGGGCGCCGTCTGGCTCGGCACGCGCAAACCGTCGGAGCGCTACACGTTCGGACTGGGCAGTTCGTCGATACTCGCTTCGCTCGCCAACGCCGCGCTGCTGCTTTTCGCGTGCGGTGCGATCGTGCTCGAAGCCGTGCAGCGCCTGCTCAATCCGGCGCCTGTCGCGGGCCTCGACGTGTTTATCGTTGCAACGATCGGCATGGTCGTGAACGGTTTTTCGGCGTGGCTTTTCATGCGGGGCAGCAAGGGGGACCTGAACGTTCGCGGCGCTTTCCTGCACATGGCTGCCGACGCCGGCGTCTCCGCGGCGGTTGCCATCAGCGGCCTCGTGATCCTGTTCACCGGCGCGAGCTGGATCGATCCGGTGATGAGCATCATCGTGGTCGGCGTGATCGTGGTGGGCACGTGGAGCCTCGGCCGCGACGCGATGTGCCTGGCCATGGGCGCGGTGCCGCCGAACGTGGACAAGCAGGGTATCGAACGGTATCTGGCGGGTGTGCCGGGCGTCACCGACGTCCACGATCTCCACGTCTGGGCGCTGTCCACCACGGAAAACGCCATGACCGCGCATCTGGTGATGCCCGAAGGCCATCCCGGCGATGGTTTCGTGGACGGGATCGTGGCGACCTTGCGCCGCGATCACGCGATGAACCATGCCACGCTGCAGGTGGAACGGGGCACGACCGAGCATCACTGTTCGCTGCACGAACGTTCGCCGGCGGGACCTCAGGCTCATCACTCGCATTGAGCGAGCGGTCGTTCGCGCGAGGCGACCGGCGTACACTGGGTGCTGTGAAGTTTGAGGGAGAAGCGCATGCTCGCGCAGACGCCGAATCGACACAAAATCCTCGACGTACCGCCGGTCCTGATCGCCGGCGCCGGTCCCACGGGCCTCGCCGCCGCAATGAGTTTGTCGCGCGCCGGTATTCCGGTGCGTCTCATCGACAAAGCCCGCGAACCCTCGCCGTGGTCACGCGCCATCGGCATCCAGGCGCGTACGCTGGAACTCTTCGAGCAACATCGGCTGGTTGAACCGTTTCTCGAAGTCGGTCACCGGGCGCGCGTTGCGAACCTCTATTCGAACGGCCAGCGCCTGGCGCGGCTCGACTTCGATCCTTTGCAAACGCGGTATCCGTATCTGCTTTTTCTCGATCAATCCGTCACCGAACGCCTGATGACGGAGCACCTTGCGTCGTTCGGCGTGCGCATCGAGCGTGGCGCGGAATTGATGCGTTTCCGGCAGGGATCGGCGGGGCTGGAGGCGGCCGTGCAGCATTGGAACGGCGCTGAAGAATCGATCCACCCGTCCTACCTGATTGGAGCGGACGGCGCGCATAGCACGGTGCGCCACGGCCTGGACATTCAGTTCGCGGGCAAGACTTTCGAGCAGACTTTCCTGCTCGCCGACCTGCAAGCCGATACCGAATGGCCCGACGACGAATTTCATATCTTCGCGTCCGGCGAGGGAATCGCGACCTTGTTTCCGATGGGCGGCGGCCGCACGCGCCTGATCGCCGACAAGCGGGGGGCGTCGGATGCTGCACCCGACCACGGGATGGACAGTCCGGATAAAAACTCGGCGCCGACGCTCGACGAATGCCGGGGGATTATTGAACGGCGCATTCATCATCGAGTGACGGTGACTGGTCTTCAGTGGTCGTCGTGTTTTCATCTGAATAACCGCATGGCCGACCGGCTGCGTTCGGGTCGCGTTTTTCTCGCCGGCGATGCCGCGCATGTCCATAGTCCGGCCGGTGCCCAAGGCATGAACACGGGCATTCAGGAGTCGTTCAATCTTGGCTGGAAGATCGCGCGGATGCTGGCCGGGGTCGCGCCTGACCGTTTGCTCGATACGTACCACGACGAGCGTCATCCGATCGAGCGCGACGTGCTGCGGCAATCCAGCTTCATGACGCAAATGGCGGCCGCGGAGCATGGGCCGATGAAGCTGATTCGCGACCGCGTGATGCCGGCTTTATCGGCGATCGGCCCGTTGCGTGATGCCGCTCGGCGCACGGTCAGCGAGTTGTCGATTCAATACCGGCGCAGTCCGCTGACGCTGGATCGGTTGCTCGACGGCGGTCCGCGTGCGGGGGAGCGTGCGCCGGATGCGTGGGTGCATGTCATCGATGGCCCGCTTGGACGGGCGCCGGGCGTGGGCTGTCTGTTCGATCTCCACGATCCCGCGTGCTTCTCGTTGTTCTTGCTCGTGAACCTGTCGCCGGAGAATGACATTGCGATGGCGCCGGCGACGCTCACCGCAGCGCAAGCTATCCGTGATAAGGATCTGGATGAGCTGGCGGTATTGGTGGAGGAGGTGTTGCCGAATACCGTGCGCGTGTGGCGCATCACCGATAACGACAGCAACAACGCGAATTCCTTGACCGATGCGTACGGGCGCACGCGGCCATGTTTTTATCTTGTGCGTCCCGATGGGTATATTGCGGCGAGAGGACGAGCGCCAGCGGATACGCAGGCGCTGCTGCGTCATTGCGAGACGTGGTTCGGTTCGACGCAGCCGCGGGAGGAGTGAGGGGTTAAGCGATGGCCGCCCCCGACACCAACACAATAACTTCAGAAATCAGCGGTCTTCCCGCTGACTAAAAATACGCACCACATCTATTGCATTGCGTGGCAAGTCAAACTCAAAGCGGATCTCGTACCTGCTCACGAATGCCCTGCGGATGTCTGCTGGTGCGAACTGCGGTAGCGTCACGGCGAGACCGGGGTTGTTCGCGACGAAGTCAGCCCCGTCGATCAGTTCAATGGTGCTCTGTGCGGCTACGCTCGGGTTATTGAGCGCCATGAAATCGTGTAAGCGTTTCAAGTCGTCCAGCGCTTCCTGGGACCACGTGACGTTAATCGCCACGCTTTGATTTCGGCAACGGCAGAGGGTTATCAGTATTCAGGCTTTCGGCCCAAGCTTTTACCTCGGCGTGAGGAATGCCCGCGCCCGCGCGAAGGCTTGCCATGCCCTCGCGGGTTAAGCGATCCCGCGTGTCTTCGAGGTCAACAAATTGTTCAAGTGCTTTGCTGATTAGCCAACCGCGTGGCCTATCCAGCCGTTTCGCGAGCTCGTCTACACGCTCTGCCAACACGTCTTCCACATGCGCGGTCATTGTGCGAGGCATATTGCCTCCTTAATCAAGTTTAATCAGCACGATTGTAGCTGATTAAACTTGATTAAGGAGCGGCAAAAAAAATGGACCGCACGGGGAGGTCCATTCAGAAAAGCGCGGGCGCTGTTTATGCGGTTGTCCCCGCCGGCGTCAACACCACCCGATGTTTCGTCAGCGCTTCCAGCACGATAGGTTCGAGCTGCGAAGCAATGCCCGGATCGTCCAACCCGTTGAGCAGCGCAATTCGCATCCGGGGCGCCCAGAACTTGTGGATGTGATCGGCTACGCTATCCACCGCTTCCGCGCGATCCGGCATCGAATCGAAGAATTCACCGATCTGGTTCGCCATCACGATCAGGCTGTTCACATCCATGGTTATTTCCCCGACGACGTGGCAGGCACCACCGGGGCCACCGTTGAATCACGAAGATCGAGAAACTCCAACTGCTGCGTGTTGAAGCGCGAGTAATCCTTCTGCCATTGCGATGGCTGTTCCACCGGCATCACCTGCACCGCCGTCACCTTGTACTCGGGACAATTCGTGGCCCAATCGGAGGAGTCGGTCGTGATCACGTTCGCGCCGGACTCCGGGAAGTGGAACGTCGTGTACACCACGCCCGGTTGCATCCGCTCGGTGATCTTTGCGCGCAGCACGGTCTGTCCGGCACGCGATTCAATCCCGACCCAATCGTCCTGCTTGATGCCGCGATCCTCGGCGTCATGCGGATGAATCTCCAGCCGATCCTCGTCATGCCAGCGCGAGTTCTCCGTGCGCCGCGTCTGCGCCCCCACGTTGTACTGCGACAAAATGCGGCCCGTGGTCAGCAGCAGCGGGAACTTGCGCGTGACCTTCTCCGGCGTCGCAATGAACTTCGTGATGACGAAGCGGCCCTTGCCGCGCACGAATTCGTCGATATGCATCGTCGGCGTGCCGTCCGGTGCATGCTCGTTGCACGGCCACTGGATGCTGCCGAGTTCGTCGAGTCGCTTATACGACACGCCGGTGAACGTGGGCGTGAGGCGCGCGATTTCGTCCATGATCTGCGACGGATGCGTGTAGTTCATTTCATAACCGAGCGCGCGGGCGAGCTTGATCGTGACTTCCCAGTCGGCGAGACCCGGCAACGGCGGCATCACTTTGCGCACGCGCGAGATGCGTCGTTCGGCGTTGGTGAACGTGCCGTCCTTTTCGAGGAACGATGAACCCGGCAGGAACACGTGCGCGTACTTGGCCGTCTCGTTCAGGAAGATGTCCTGCACGACGATGCATTCCATCGACGACAAAGCCTTCGATACATGTTGCGTGTTCGGATCGGATTGAACAATGTCCTCGCCCTGGCAATACAGGCCAAGGAAGCTGCCATGCACGGCGGCATCGAACATGTTCGGAATGCGCAGGCCTGGCTCCGATTGCAGCTTCACGCTCCACGCTTCTTCGAACAATGCGCGCACGGCCGCATTGCCGATATGCCGATAACCCGGCAACTCATGCGGGAACGAACCCATGTCGCAGGAACCCTGCACGTTGTTCTGACCACGCAGCGGATTCACGCCCACGCCTTCACGGCCGACGTTGCCGGTGGCCATCGCGAGGTTCGCGATACCCATGACCGTCGTCGAGCCTTGCGCATGTTCCGTCACGCCCAGGCCGTAGTAAATCGCGCCGTTGCCTGCATTCGCATAAATGCGCGCGGCTTCGCGTACCGATTGCGCCGGCACGCCGGTGATGGCTTCCATGGCTTCCGGCGAATTCTCTTCGAGCGTGACGAAGTCGCGCCATTGCTGGAACGCGCGCGGTTCGCAGCGCTCGGCCACGAAATCTTCCTTCACCAGGCCCTCGGTCACGATCGTGTGTGCGAGCGCGTTGACCATGGCGACGTTCGTGCCCGGCCGCAATGCCAGATGATGAGAGGCCTTCACATGCGGCGTATTCACGATATCGATCCGACGCGGATCGACCACGATCAGTTGTGCGCCTTCACGCACGCGGCGCTTCAGCCGCGATGCAAACACCGGATGGCCATCGGTCGGGTTCGCTCCGATCACGACGATCACATCGGCTTTCTCGACGGACGCGAAAGTCTGCGTTCCCGCCGATTCACCCAGCGTCGTCTTCAGGCCATAACCGGTCGGTGAGTGACAAACGCGCGCACAGGTATCCACATTGTTGTTGCCGAACGCCGCGCGCACGAGTTTCTGCACGAGGTAGGTTTCCTCGTTCGTACATCTCGACGATGTAATCCCGCCAATCGAATCCACGCCATGCTTGTCCTGGATGCGACGGAATTCGCTGGCCGCGTACGAGAGCGCTTCTTCCCAGCTCACTTCACGCCACGGATCGGTGATCTTGGCGCGGATCATCGGCTTGGTGATGCGGTCCTTGTGCGTGGCGTAACCCCACGCAAAGCGGCCTTTGACGCACGCGTGACCATCGTTTGCCTGGCCGTTCTTGTTCGGCACCATGCGCACGACTTCGCTGCCTTTCATCTCGGCTTTCAACGAACATCCGACGCCGCAATACGCGCACGTCGTGACAACCGAATGCTCGGGCTGGCCGAGCATGATCACCGTCTTTTCCTGCAGCGTCGCAGTCGGGCAAGCCGCCACGCACGCGCCGCACGACACACATTCAGATTCCATGAACGGCTGGTTTTCACTCGCGGCCACGCGCGATTCAAAACCGCGTCCCGCGATGGTCAGCGCGAACGTCCCTTGCGTTTCCTCGCAGGCGCGCACGCATCGATTACACACGATGCACTTCGACGCGTCGTACGTGAAATACGGATTCGATTCGTCCTTCTTGTCCTTCAGGTGGTTCGCGCCTTCGTAGCCGTAACGAACCTCGCGCAAGCCGACCACGCCCGCCATGTCCTGCAATTCGCAGTCGCCGTTGGCGGGGCAGGTGAGACAGTCGAGCGGGTGATCGGAGATATACAACTCCATCACGTTCTTGCGCAGCGATTGCAGCTTGTTCGTCTGCGTGCGCACTTTCATGCCGGCTTCCACGGGCGTCGTGCACGACGCCGGATATCCGCGCTTGCCTTCAATTTCAACCAGGCACAGACGGCACGAACCGAATGGCTCAAGCGAATCCGTTGCGCAGAGTTTCGGCACGTTGACGCCGGCTTCGATCGCTGCTCGCATCACCGACGTTCCCGCCGGCACGGTCACCGACGTTCCGTCGATGTCGAGCGTCACGTCGATATCCGCATGGCGCAGCGGTGTGCCGTAGTCGGTATCGTCGAAGGGATCACGCAGTTTCGTCTTGCACGCGCAATTGCCGGAACCGCAGGATGAATTGGACATGGTTGTGTTCCTTCTTTTAAGCCGCTTTCTGCGACGGCTTTTTGGAAAGACCGAAGTCTTCGGGGAAATGGTCGAGTGCCGAGAGCACCGGATACGGCGTCATGCCGCCCATCGCGCAGAGCGAGCCAGAAACCATGGTGTCGCAGAGATCGCGCAGCAGGGTCACTTGTTTCGGCGAGGTATCGCCAGCACGGATCTTCGCGATGACTTCAACGCCGCGCGTGGAGCCAATGCGGCAGGGCGTGCATTTGCCGCACGACTCGACGGCGCAAAAGTGCATCGCGTACTGGGCGAGATCGGCAAGATTCGACGTGTCGTCATGAATCACGATACCGCCGTGCCCGACCACGGCGCCGACCGCCGCATAAGCTTCGTAGTCCATGGGGATATCCCATTGGCTTTCGGGCAGATACGTGCCGAGCGGACCACCGACTTGCGCGGCGCGCGCCGGCCGGCCGCTGGCCGTGCCGCCGCCATATTCATAGATAAGCTCGCGCAACGTCACGCCGAACGCCAGCTCCACGAGGCCGCCTTGCTTCACATTGCCAGCAATCTGGAACGGCAGCGTGCCGCGCGAGCGGCCCATGCCGAAGTCGCGATAAAACGCTGCGCCTTTGGCAAAAATGATGGGCACGGTCGCCAGTGTAATGACGTTATTGATGACGGTCGGCTGGCCGAACAAACCGACCAAGGCCGGCACCGGTGGCTTCGCGCGGACTACGCCGCGCTTGCCTTCCAGCGATTCCAGCAACGCCGTTTCTTCACCGCAGACATACGAGCCGGCGCCTTTGGCCACTTCCAGTTCGAACGTTTTGTCGCTGCCGAGCACGCTTGTGCCGAGCCAGCCGGCGTCGCGGGCTTTATCGATGGCGCGATTCAGCGTTGCAATCGCGTGCGGATATTCGCTTCGTACATAGATATAACCCTTCGTCGCCCGGGTCACGATCCCCGCGATGATCATCCCTTCGATCAACATGTACGGGTCGCTTTCCATGACCAGCCGGTCCGAGAACGTGCCGGAATCGCCTTCGTCGGCGTTGCAGACAATGTACTTTTGCGGCGCCAGTGCGGCCCGCACCGTGCGCCACTTGATACCGGCCGGGAACGCCGCACCGCCGCGTCCGCGCAGGCCCGATTCGAGCAGGGCTTCGCAGGCGGCATCGCCATCGGTTTCAAGCGCTTTGCGCAAACCTTCGAGGCCGCCATGCTTCACGTAGTCATCGGTGGAAAGCGGGTCCGTGATGCCGATGCGCGCAAACGTCAGGCGTTGTTGCCTGGCTAGCCACGGCAGCGTATCGACCACGCCGACGCGCTTTTGATGCGCGCCGCCATTTGTGAGGTCGGCATCGAAGAGCGCGGCGACATCTTCTTCATCCACATTCGAATACCCGATACGGCCTTCTGCCGTCTCAACCTCAATCAGCGGTTCGAGCCACAGCATGCCGCGCGAACCGTTGCGCACGATCTCGACTTCGATCCCGCGTGCCTGAGCTTCAATGGCAACTGCCAGCGCGACAGCATCAGCGCCAAGCGCCAGTGCCGACGAATCGCAAGGGACGTAGATGCGCGTCATACCAGGTCCTCCGCGCTTGCGCGCGCCGCTTCATACAGCCGCTCGAACTTCTTGGGCGTGACGCGGGCATGCAGCTCGCCGTTGATGGTCATCGCCGGCGACAGCGCGCATTGCCCGAGGCAATACACGGTCTCGAGCTCGGTATCGACCTGATGACCGGAATCGAACTTGCACCCCGTATGCCCTTCGATATGCGCCGCGAGCGATTCCGTTCCCATGCTCCTGCAAGCCTCGGCGCGACACAACTGCACAGTCACGCGCGCGGGCGGCTCGGAGCGGAAATGGTGGTAGTAGGTAATCACGCCGTGCACTTCCGCGCGCGACAGCGACATGGCCTGAGCGAGCGGGGCGATGACATCGGCGGGAATGTAGCCGGCTTCATCCTGAATGGCGTGCAGCACGGCGAGCAGCGACGCACCCTTTTTCAGATGGCGCGCGACGCGCTCATCGGGCGTACCGGCCGGCTGAGTTTGGTGGTTGTGAGGCATCTGGACCATTGTGGGGAATCTCCATTGCTCGGCATATGTTTTATAAATGCATATATCGGTCTTATAATTTGCTGCACCGAGCCCGTGATATGCAAGATACGAGGCTAGCCGGTCGATGGCAATAGGAACTGGGACTGCATATGATCGATGTCGAATGCCGTACGGAGCTGGTCCTGCGGGACGCTGCGGGCCGCGAAGCCAGTCTCAGCGCGGCCGTGCCGCTTTTGCTGCTGGTTTCGCAGACGGGAAGCATTGCGCAAGCCGCGTCGGCTAAGGGTTTGTCCTATCGGCACGCGTGGGGACTTTTGCGCGACATAGAGACGCACTTGGGCGGAGCGCTGATTACGAAATCGCGTGGCCGCGGGTCGGTGCTGTCAGAGCTCGGTGAAGCCGTGCTGCGGGCGCAGCGCTTGTCGAACGAGCGGCTCGACGGGCCGCTTCAGGCGTTGGCTAGCGAAGTGGCCGGCGAACTGAACCGGCGGCTGTCGCGCGCCATTACCGAGATACGGATTCACGCCTCGCACGGGTACGCCGTCGCGGCGTTGGTGGGCGCGCTGGCGAGAAAGCAGATTCCCGCCGACATCAAGTACCGCGAGAGCGCAGAAGCCGTCACCTCGCTCGCGCGCGGCGAGTGCGAGCTGGCAGGTTTTCACTTGCCGATCGGAGAATTCCGCGCGAGTTGCGCCGAGATCTACCGGCCGTGGCTCGACGCGGGGCGGCATCGGCTGATTCATCTGACGCGGCGCACGCAGGGCCTGTTTCTGCCGAAGGGCAATCCCAAAGGCATACGCGGTTTGCACGATCTCGCCCGCGACGATATCCGCTTCGTCAACCGCCAGCCCGGATCGGGCACGCGCATGCTGCTGGATCTGGCGCTGCGCCAGATTGGCGTCGATCCCGCGTCGATCAACGGCTACGCCACCGCTGAGCTGACACACTCGGCCATCGCGGCATTTGTCGCGAGCGGCATGGCCGATCTTGGCTTCGGCGTGCAGCCGGCCGCGCAGCAGTTTGCGCTGGACTTCATTCCGATTATCGAAGAGGACTACTTGTTCGCGTGCAACCGCGACAAACTCGACGACGCGGGACTCAGCGGTCTGCTGGAAGTGCTGCGCAGCGATGCGTTCCGTGACAGCGTGGCGCATCTGGAGGGTTATGATCCCGCTTTTTGCGGGCAACTGCTTGAGCTCGAGGCGGCGCTCAGCGGAGCGACCGGAAACGTGCGGTAACCATTTAGACCCGGTCTGTTCGGCCAATCCGAAGCCTTATGTTTAGAATTACGTTAACCTGATGGTTGGCTTGGCAGGCTCGTGGTGTTACGTGCGATGTCGTGTCGCCTCTCAGCATGCCGGAGATGCCGCTGGCCAAACGTTTAACCGACGACCGTTTTACTCACCGTTACTGCTGCCATGAAATTGCTTTTAAGCGTTGCCGCGTTGATCGCGTTCGTTGTTAGCGCCGTCGCCTTTGTGCCCGTCGCTTTTGCCCAGAATTCACCGGGTGTTCCCGGTGGCATTTTGCAGGACCAGTTTCGACTGAAAGAACACCCGCAGTTGCAGTTTGCCGCTTCCGCGCCGTCGGACAAGTATCAGAACGGCGTGTCGGCGAAGCGCAAGCGCGGTGATTTGGGCGATCCGAATGGTTGTAACTTGCAGTGTCCGCAGGATCAGTGAGCTGGCTGGACCGCTGATGACCGAGTTTAGGCTCGCACGTGTCGGCTGGTATTGAAGCTGCGGGTTTGCTGTGTGCTGCTGGCTTAAAACCTTCATGCCACCGCAACTCGAAATAGCCGTCTAAAAATGCGGGAAGGGCTGAGCTGATTCAGCTGAACCAGATAGATTCGATGTGAAACGCGTCGCCGGATTTTCGGCGGCGCGTTTTTGTTTTTGGGCGGCGGCCTTCTGCGGCATACCCGGTGATACCCACTTGCACGCAGCGCGCGGCGCCGGATCGCATCACTTCGTGGCACGGGGTCGGCAGCTGTCAAATTTTGTCTGCTGAACGGCGAAGGAGGGGCCGCGAGTGTACGTTCTAGCTAATCGCTTCCCGAACCTGCTGCCGGATTCTGATTCGACGACGAATCCATCAGCTGTCGACGGGCAACCCTGGCAACCATCAGCCGCTGGTGGCGGCAACCAACTGCGCATTGACCAAGACTCTGGCTTCAAGGATGTATTACAGACGGCGCGACTTGATAAGGCGTAGCCAGTAGGCTACATTAAACACCTCAACGAATGATCGAACTGCTGCAGACCCCCGAATTTGCACGATGGATTGACGGCCTGCGTGATGTTCGCGCGCGTGCGCGGATTCAATCAGGATTCGCCGCCTGGCTGACGGGAACCCCGGCGACGTTAAGCCAGTCGGTGAAGGCGTTTCCGAACTACGCGTTGATATCGGCCCCGGATATCGGGTGTACTACGTGCAGCGTAAAGGCGTTTTCATCCTGCTGCTATGTGGCGGCAACAAGAGCGCGCAGCAAAACGATATCGCGCGTGCACTTCGTATGGCTCGCGAACTGGAGGATTGAACCATGCCCATTAAAATTATCCCATACGATGTCGCTGAACATCTGCGCACCGAAGAGGAGATGCTTCTGTACATTGAGGCTGCTTTCGAAGAGGCTGGCGACGATGCGAGCTTTATCGCCAAAGCCCTCGGAGATGTCGCTCGTGCACGCGGCATGACAAAGGTCGCACGGGATGCGGGTCTGTCGCGTGAAAGCCTGTACAAGGCGCTTTCCGGTGAACGCAGTCCGGATTTCTCAACGTTGCTCAAGGTTATGCGAGCCCTCGGTATCCGACTGCATCCAGAAGCGGCCTGACGACGACAGCGCGGCTCTCGCCTCTTTCGCGAAAACCAACGAACAAAACCCCCGCGCAGCTCAAGCTGCGCGGGGGTTTTGGTCACACTTAGGTACTACCACAAGGCTATTTGGTGGAGGCGGCGGAAACAACAAAGTAAGCGCCCGGCAAAGTCAGGGGTGAGCTCAATCAGGGTACAGATGGTACCCAGTTATGGGGAAGCAATTCGGCGATCTTATCGGCCCGCTGTGTCGGCAACCGCGTGAGGACGTCTTTTAAGTATGCGTACGGGTCGTGCCCGTTGAGCTGTGCGGAACGCACCAGACTCATGATGGCAGCGGCTCGTTGACCAGCGCGTAGAGAACCTGCAAATAACCAGTTCGCCCGTCCGATTGCCCAAGGTCTAATCAGATTCTCGATTCGATTGTTATCGATGGGCACGTGAGGATCGTCGAGATAGCGCGTGAGCGCCTGCCAACGCTTGAGGTTGTAGTCCAGTGCTTTGGCGATCGGCGAGCCCTCGGAGACAAGTTTGCGCTGTGCGAGCATCCAGACGTGCAACGCCTGTGCAATTGGCCGGCCTCGCTCCTCACGAATCGCTCGTCGTTGCTCAGGGTCTAACTCGGCAGCGTCGCGCTCCACGTCGTAAAGCGCCACGAAGAATTTCAATGCCTGCTCGGCGATCTGGCTCTTCTTGCTCGCATGCAGATCGAAGAATTTTCTCCGCGCGTGCGCCATGCAGCCAATTTCCGTGATGCCCAGTTTGAATCCTGCTTTATAGCCGCTGTAATCGTCGACGACCAGCTTGCCACGCCAGTTGCCCAAGAAGGCGCGGGCATGTTCGCCAGATCTGCCGTCGGCGAACTCGTACACGACAGCGCGCACCTCTGCAAACTGAGTCGACGTGTAGGCCCATAAATAGGCGCTATGCGTCTTCCCTTTGCCGGGGCTCAACATCCGCACCGGTGTTTCGTCTGCATGTAAGACGCTGTGGCGCAGCAGTTCCTCGCGAAGTGCGTCGACCAAGGGCTGCAAACGTACACCGCATACGCCCACCCAGCCGCCGAGCGTCGATTGTGGAATTGCTAGGCCAGCCCGGGCGAAGATGCGTTCCTGCCGGTACAGAGGAAGGTGGTCGCCGTATTTGGCAACCAACACCTGCGCGAGCAAGCCATTCGTCGGAATCCCTTTGTCGATCACATGCGGTGGCACCGGCGCCTGGATCAACGTCTCGCACGCTTTACATGCCCACTTCCCACGGATGTGGCGCTCAACAGTGAACACGCCCGGAGTGTAGTCGAGCTTCTCACTGATATCCTCGCCGATGCGCACGCGTTGGCAGCCACAGGGGCAGCTCAACTCCGTCGGCTCGTGATGGATGTCAGTGCGCGGCAACTGGGGCGGCAACGGCAAGCGTTTGGCCTGCTTGCGGGGCTTCTCCTGCGGGGCGTCCGAACGAAGTTCATTCAACTCGGCCTCAAGCGCTGCCAAATCCTCGTCAATCGCTTCGTCGAGCAGGCTCAACTGCTCGGCAGTGAACTGTTCGCTACGTCTGCCGAATTGCAGGCGTTTGATGACCGAGAGCTCATGGGTGAGCTGGTCAATGCGCGTTTGGCGGTAGTGCGATTCACGCGTCTTCTCGTCGACCTGGGTCATCAACTGCCGCGCAAGTGCGCGCAGTTGATCGGGGTTCAGGGCATCGAGATCAGTGGGTGAATTCATGCCCCCAAGTTTGCCAGCACCTGCACGCCGGGGGAATCGAAACTGTTTACGTCATTTGCTATACCACCGCGATTACGTGGTCGTGCGCCAACGTCTGCCAGGGCAGCCCGATCACGAGTGCGCGCAGTTGCTCGAGATTTAACGTCTCAGCAATATCACTATGACCATTGGCCCAAACGAAATGACCTTTGTTCAAGCGTCGTGCGGCAAGCCAGACGCCAAAACCGTCGTACACCAGGACCTTCATGCGCGTCGAGCGCTGATTGGCAAACAGATATGCATGATGTGGCCGTGCGGACCCAAATACCTTCACCACGCGAGCAAGGATGGTATCAGCGCCGGCACGCATATCGAGGGGCTCGGTCGCAAGCCAAATGGCGTCGATGCGGATCATCGCAGCACCTCCCGAACCCAAGCTGCGCTGTCACCCAAGCAAAGCTGCGGCCACAGCACTGACACGGTTGTGCCATTGCGCTGAATGTCGATACGCACGTTCGCTTGCGCCGCGTCGGGCGCTTGAGCTATCGGCGCGGTCATTGGCAACGCGACGAAGGCAGGCTTTACGTCGACAACAACCGATTTGGGTGCGGGCGGCGCAGCGTCACTGGAATCGGCGGCATCTTTAATCCAACGCCGCAGCACATTGGGGTTCAGACCATGCGAAATCGCCACGGCTGAACATGAGACGCCAACCTGGCGACATTGTTCGATAAGCTCTGACTTAAACGAGGTGCTGTAGGTGCGCCGCGTGCGCCCGGTCGGAATGTCTTGGGAAATAGTGTGCACGTGTCCGCTTCCTGATCGTGGAAACGTATGCTCTTACGCCAAAGAATAGAAAACCAGATGAGATTGCCGGGTGCTTACACAACAAATATCCTCGTCAGCCTTTAACGAGAAGCTGCAACCCCGTGCACCGTGAGAATGTACCCCCAGAGATACCCCCTATTTTTACTCGTGTCATTCGAAGACATGGCACGGTCATCCACTATGAAAGAGGCGACCCATGTTCTCATGATGATTTCCGAACAGAGGATCGTCGCCCAGATCAATCTATTGGCGCGGGTAGGAAGCCGAGTTCAGCCCATTTTTCTGGGGACGTTCGAAGCGCAGAACGTCTTTCGTCTAGGACTTCGTACAAGGAATACAAATAGGCCCCTTCTAAGCTCCCGTTTTCCCCTAAGTCGGAGTCGTCGATGAAAGATAACAAGGCTACTTTTCGAACAGCATCGTGCGCGCCGGTAGGTAGTCGTTCAATCGCTGCTGACAACGCCACGACGTGACTAGATGCCGCTGCGGAATACCGACAGCGAGCAAGACCCTCCAATATGCACCTGCATTCACCCTCGGTCAGATCGGTTGCCCCTAGCCGAAGCAAAGCCATCTGATAAGGAGTCAAATTCCCGACTGCAGGGGACATTTCCAGATGTGCTTGCGATAATCCGATCACAATTCCGTTTTTGGTGCACCAATTCGCCCATAGAATCGCTCGCGCTGAAAGGCGCTCGCGGATAACCGCTTCCCGAATCGTTTCACCGAGCGAAGGTTGCTGGCCGTGAGGAAAGCACGACAAGCTGGGGCCCGAACAGATTTCGTCCAAAATCTCGGGGATTGCATCTGGTTGACTAAATCGGACAAGGAGCACGTTGAGTGTTGAGCTATCCACGGCCGCCGATTGTGTTTTAAGGCACTGAATGTAAGAAAGAATCATGGCCGTGGGCAGCTTAGCAACTTCGACGTTCGGTTCGCTGCTCTCCACAACAAACTTTGACAACTGCGAAGAAAACCAGCGCATAACTAATGCCTCGTTTGCAGATCCTTGTTGCTCCTTCACAAGGGTTCCCCAAAACAGGAAGTCAGTTTTTTCTCGGTCCGTGGTCAATCCAGCACTGCCGGCCAGTGGCAATCCGCGGCCCAATGAGTCTTTGTCGTAACCGTGTAATGGCCCTGGGTCGTAAAGGTTGTAACTGGCTACTTCCCGCTGGGCAAGCCTCTCCGCTTCGTTCCAGTCCTCAAAGTCCCCAAAGTGGCCACTTTCTGCTAGAGAAGCGAGTGAATTAGCCGTCGCCGTATCGAAACGGCCGTCCATTAAGCTGGTCAGCGGCCAAGGCGCGATCGCATTAAACCAGTTTCTTCGCCAACTAAGCTTATGCGTATCAGGAGCGCCGATTACCCGAAGAGCCGATGCCAACGTTTCTCTAGTTGGCGATAGCGCGAACTTAATTGCTGCAAAAATGCTGTTCCAATGTTCGCACGGCGATGGCATGTCCAAGAAAGCGGTGGCTGCGTCGACGTCAAGAGGTGTGCCGAGTAAACGATGCTCGATCGCGCCCATTGCTAACTCACCATCACATTCGAAAGAAACCGAGATCCCAGTCAGATTATTGTTGCGGTCGTATGCAAAGTGTTTATTAGCAATATGGTTGAAGCCAAATAACCAACGAGGCCATAATTTCATGACATCCACGTTTGCAGCCTCATCCTCGCTCTCCGTAAAGGAAAACGCCTCCCACGGGGCCAGCTGAGGAATCAGCTCAATCGCCCTCGGCAAATGCCAGGAGTTAAAAATCGACAAATCACCGCCTACCGCATATTTTGCGCGATGGTTGGGTAATTTATACCACAGGTTTTCATAGGATACGCGCGCCCATTCGACGCCTCTATTGGCGAGAGAATTCAATACTCCCCACGCTCCCGATGATTTTTCTTTCTGAAATTCAGATTCTAGAATGGGATCAATCTTCGCCCGATACAGATCCTCTAGCTTCTCGTGATATACCGACGAAAATTCATGAGGTCCCGTTGCGAAAGGCTGATCCAACAATTCAAGCGCTGTGCGCAGCAGCTTACGCTCACGCTTTGGCGCCGGTCGCGTGGCACCGTCTGATAAAATGTCTAGGGCTAAGCGCGATCCCCATTTCACTGAAGCATGCTCGGGGTTCAATTCAAGGTCGTTTAGCTCGTCACATAACAAGGTTATTTTATCCAGCAACTCGACACTGTCTTCGTCGCATAATTTCCCAAATAGAAAGAGAAAGACATTTCTCCAGTTAGTAATTGGAGCAATTTCTTCTATGCGGAGGCGTCGGTGCTCCGTCGTTCCTCGCGCCATCGCCTCCGCAGCCATAAACTCTTGCAGCGAACGGATTTCAAACCCAACTTCTTCGTCATGGGGACTAACGAGGAAAATCAACCGGTCCAACGCGGAGGTTTTGATCTCATCAATTAGAAATGCCCCCTCACTACCGTCCAAACCCTGTTCCGTAATACGTTGTCGGACCAAGTCTAAAAAACGGCGCAAACTCAGTTGGGCCGCTGTTTTTCCCGCCAGTTCGGATTCAGCTTGCAATAAAAGACCGGTTCGATAGTGTATTGTGTCAATGTCGGTTTTGCGGTCACGTAACAAATCGGAGAGCGGGCCCTCCCGATTCGCTTCTCGTGTGTAAATTGTGCGGTAATATTCTTCAAACAGACGATACCGCTGTTTAGGTGGTTCGCCTAAGCGTTCGACCAACGTAGCCATTATTGTTACCTGTAACGGGCTAGACATAAGCCGCATTGTGGCTTCGGTATGTGCTGCGGTTGTCAAGCGCCGTCGCGTCGTATCAAATTTTTCGGCATCGCCATTAGCGCGAAATTCTAGAAGGGATGACCCATAACTAAGGGCTTGATTTTCCGACAAAGGAGTTAAATAGAGATGAGAGAAATGTGATTTTGCAAACTCGTCCGAATATCCTTGGGGACGCGTCGTTGCAATTACAATCACATCCGCTTTTTCAACAGTTAGATCAACCAAAAAATGCTGAATTGCTTCTAGAACTTGCGCACGATTGCTGCTCGATGGAACCTCATCTAAGCCATCAAATATAAAAATCCAAGGATAACCCGAAAGCCATTGTTTCAATGCTGTAAGTGGAACGACCCCCAAACCACCGAGCTTCTCAATTCGTAATCGGACGTACTCAGCAATCGTCAGATTTTCGTTTTTAGCCAAATCACTTGCGAAGCGGTTTAGAACGATTCTAAATGGGAAGCGCAACGATAGAGGCATCAAACCAACCTTATCGTGTGAAGCATCTCTGATTTCGTCCAATATCTGAATGCAGTGCGGATCAAGAACTTCTGAATTTTCGAGAAGGGCTGCCCGGTACAACTGGCAGAGGTATTGCCCGATTGTGCTTTTTCCTTGGCCTGGGCCGCCCACTATCGCGATTCTTCCAAATGTCGCCGCTCGCGCCTTGGACGCTTCAACATTTCGGAGAACAGTATTTCCGAGGTCTATAAGCGCGCGTGCTAACGTGGAATGGTTGTCAGACGCAGTAAGTGATTTGTCTTTGTTCGAAGTAAAGGGTAGATCGATGAAGACCCGTGATAGGGGAACCGTGCGTCGCTCATCGTGTTGACCGGCCGATTCCAGTTTTGCCGCATAATCGCTTTGCAATTCTTTCTGTAGGTAGCCAGCTAGGATGCGGTCGAAATCTGGAGTTTGAATTGATAGAGTTTCTAACGCCTTATGGAGAACGTCATCAGGCAAGATGAATCCCAGATACGCTTGCCTGATTTCGGCAGCCGAATCGAGGAAGGTGCGAAGTTCGTCAAAACCCCAGACGGCAGATCGTTGTATTCCAAGCCGACCGGCATACTCGGATAGGATCGCTGCGCACCGATCGTGTCCGCCAGTCTCGATATTACCCGTTAGGACCGCGTTGGTTATGAAAATGTAGTAGACAGGTGGACGCCGTTGCTTACTTCTGACTTTGGGCGCGTCATCGGAGGGAGGTAGAAGATATTTAGATAACTCTGCCTCCAATTCTTTTGCGGCCCAGTCAGTATCGCTGGACGAATCGCCGATAGAGCGTTGCCGATACTTACATTGCACTACTAGATAACCGGACCATGGATCCGACGCCGAAGGATAGTCCATTCTTCCCTCAAATGTCGCTTCGCGGCCACCGTCGGCGCCGTCCCCGAACGGTGTTACGCCAATAGCAACAAATTTCTTACATAGAGCTTGAGAGAGATGTTCGAATTCTCGCGTATTTAGTCGATCTAGCCGGTAATCGCTCACTTTTGTCTTCCCCGCGCCTAAGTTTAACCAGCGTTATGATTTTCCAAAGGAAGTCTCTCAGACGGCCCAAATATTAGCAATTCGTTCCGAGAAAAATGGTGAATTTCCAGCGCTGCGGAGAGACTGTCCCATGGTCGGAGTCTGAATTGACAATGCTCCGTGGGCAAGGGAGACTGAACGATCACATCGGGGCTGCCAGAGAAGTTCGCCAGATAGATGGGAAGGGCAACAGCCTATGGTTGCGCATTACAGCCACCTTAGCAGACACTAGGTGGGGACTAAGCCACTTGAGAATGCCAAATGAGAAACCCGGACTATGCCGGGTTTACTGCGAAAGCGTAATGTCCTATCTGTCGTTTCTACGTGCTCCCGGTCGCTCGACTTTCTCCGATGCGATCGACAATCCATTTCTGTACTTCGGACTCGAGCCAACGACTGGCATACCCCATTTTGATCGGCGTGGGGAATCGTCCTTCCTTTATAAGCGCATAAATTACGGTTCGACTCAGCGCGACTCTGTGGCACACCTCAGGGAGCCGCATGAATCGCAGCGACTCCAGATCTGGCCTAGGGGAGTGCTCAAGGCCATTGTTCGGACGTGCGGCGTCGATGGCCCGTTGTACCGTCGTCATATTGTGTTTCCTCCGCCGTCGTTCGGCGCGCTGCTAATTTGGGTACAGGCAAGAGCGGCTCGGCTTTCGTAATCTGAATTCGGTATTTGCCATTGTCGAGGGACACGATTACATCGGTCTCGCCGATGGCGACCAAGTGCGCGGCCGCGCCATTGATGCACTGTGCGGTAACGTCCTTTTTTTCATAGGACACGATTCCATTCGGGACCTCACGGCAGTGCCCGATGTAGATGCGGTGGGTGATTTCCGACATCCAAACGTCTAGCTTTACGCCGCTCAAAACGCAGCGCCTTCTTCCGCACCTCGATCGATACGCTCAATCTCGGCTAGTAGCAAAGCAGTGGCTTTGACCAAGTTCCTGCGCGCCTCACCCGGCTTCGCCCCCGGTATCGTGGCGATCATTTCCGGTGCAGCTACTCCCTCAGATAGCGCTTGGTTCCGATTGATTTTCGGTTCGTTGGTCGCTGCGTCTCCTTGCGCCAAGATCTCTTCAATGATCTCGGCGATGTCAGTAAAAATCGACATGTCTTGGTCGACGAACATTTGGTCGCGAATGCAGATATCAGTTACCCTTTCAGTAAGGTTGATCAGAAATGCAACGCTGCGCACGCTGTTTTCTCGTGAAATCATTTCGAGTTGTCCACAGGTAGCGGCCGTACGTGGCCGGTTTTCAGATTCACGAATGCTCCACACCATGTCAGTTGGCCGTACCTGAAGAATTCCCAAAGGATGCCGAGCGCCGGTGTCACGATCGCCTGATTGATGAAAAGCTCCTGACGCTCGAGCGCTTCCGCGAGGCCACAGCTTGGCGTGTCGTCTTCGGGCGCGGTTGTGTCTATCAGTTCGGGCAGCACGTCGTAAGTCCATCGCAGTGCGGTGCTGCCCGCAACCGGCTTACGATCGCAACCGAATATGACTTGGCCATCACTCGCACGATTGCCAAGGTCGAGCACATAACCTGAAGTCTTTCGAAGTAGTGGCGCGAGCTTCGCGCGGGCGGCAGCGCTATCAACGCACATTGCAACCAGCGCTCCGCCGGCCCGAACCAATTCATCAGCACCTGCGTGCTTTGGCCGAGCGCACCAATCGAAACCAAAAAACGCATTAATCCGATGAACGAGCACCACGCTTTTGTACTGACCGACATCGGCCCGGCTGAACATCTGGCGTCCGATGTTCGCTTCGCTCACAGCGTCCCCGTCGAACGCAGTCACGTGAAGACCGGGATGGCCGAGATTTGTCAGCGCGTGATTTAGACGCGCGAGCCCGGTCAGCATTTGCGAGCCGTTGCCGCCACAACCGATCAGAATGACGTTGACTCTGCGGTCGAGAAACTCGGCAGGTGTCAGGTGCGGCATTTGGGTGTCACCTCCACTTGATGATTGATTTGATCCCGCTGGGCGACGGGCGCCACAATCCCGTGGATGAGAAAGCCGAAGCACGCTCCGACGACAAATGCTGTAGCTACAATTAGCGTGATCATGCGGGCTCCGTGGATTTGAAAATCGCGGATGCTGGAACCTTCAGCGGGACGAACATGCCGAGCACGCACAGCCGGAATGCGACACTCGGGATACCGCCTTCGGCAAGCCCACCCAGCACGGCGGAAATCTTCACCTCGCCGGCATCGTCGGCATCGTCCTGGTCACTGAAGAAAGCCGCGCCAGCCCCGTGGCTGTGAATGTCGATGACGAGGCTTTCATTTGCTGGCAGATCAGGGTGATCGAAAGTGATCGAACCGGGAGTCGCGGATGAGACGCGCAGCGGGCGATAAGCCAGCTCTTTGCGTTCCTGGTCCCAAACGATCCACGCGGCATGCTCGTTCGGCAGTGCGTTGCGCGCTTCCTCGGCGAATGCCCGAATAGACGGGATTGCGACGCCAAGTTTTCCAAACGCAAGCTCGACCTTTGGTTCGACTGTTCCGCAGGGCGGACGCGGGCCGGTTGGGCCGTGCTTTGCGATTTGCTGGATCACGTGTAGCCACGGTCGCCGTACTTCGACAAATACGCCTTCGGCCGCCATCAGGAAGCGGTGACCGATATCGACGAGCGGCGCAAACTTGGCGTGTGTGGGCACTACAACGGTGGGCGCACTGTCGTAGAGCGCGGCATCAAGCGTGAGGTTTTCATCACCCTCGGTGGCCGCGATCGGGCGCGTGATCAGTCGCTCAAGTTCAGCCGCGACGTCTCGTGAAAAGCTCGAGAGGATGTCTCCGAGCGCTTTCACGTTCTGGTTGTTGGACGCATCGAATTTCTCAAAAATCTCTTTCATGCTCACGGTTAGCTCCGCTCGTTGGCGATTCGGTTGATAACTTGCTGCAAGGTGGTTTTGCTGTCGACAAGCGCGTTCATCGGGAACGCAGCTCCGTCGAGGAGATCGAGCCAAAGGCGCTCGGCGCCGCCGCGTCTCTTGACCAGTCGCGCAGCATTGGAATGGGTGAAGCGGCTTCGAAAGAACGCGTCCTCGAACAACTTGATCGCGTCTGAGTTGATGGTGTCCGGTGTTGCGACGTTGCCAGTGCAGATTTCACCGCCCTCCCAGACGTTGTAATAGGGCGCGACATACAATTTTGTCGATGAATCCGGCCGGGCATTCTGACGAAGTGCGAACACAAACCAGTGCGCTTTGTTGACGACGAACAGAAGCGGCGGATGAGCGGCGTCGCCGGAGCGCGTGCCGAGCTCGTCTTGTGTCGAGAACCATACCCGCCGAGTGCGAGCTGGAACCCACCAGGCAATCTGGTTAGGCGCAAGATACACGACCCGCTCGTGCACAAATCCTCGAAACGCGGTGCGCTTCGCTGATACCTCTGCGATGTCGGCGAGCTGGTCAAGCGTGAGTGGCACGCCGGGCATAAGCGCGGGCACGCCATCGACGACGCGGGCGCTATGCTTGGTCGCGTAGATGTTGCTGCCGGCTTGCGATCGATAGAAGAGCAGTGCGCTTTCGAGCTCAAGTTCGATATCGCTGCTGCATTCGATGACGACGTCGTTCATATCGCGTCCTCCGTTCAAACAGTCACACGGACGCGCTGCTCGACCGGTGCGAACACGTCGAGAAGGGCCTTAGCGGGCTGGACCTCGTCCTTATTGAAAAGCCCGATAACGCGCTCCACGGCTTTCGCAAGCAGGGCGGTCGACGTCATGCGATTTAGCCATTCGGCCAGATCGCCGCCGACAACATTGATCGGCGTTACGGATGCGGCTACGACCGCTTCGCCTTCCCCCGCGTGTTGCAGATAGTCGTCAAGCACGCGTGCCATTGCGTCGTTGTGATCCCACCGAACAAACAGGGTGAAATCAACGAGGTCCGCGCCGGCGTCGGCAGATTGAACATCGGCAAAAGGCCCGTAGAACCGCACGATGTTCCACAAGGACTCCATTGCCTCAAAGACGGCCATTGCGTACGCGTCGCGTTTTGCACAGAGTTGGACTTGTCGTCGGGTCAGGACGCGCTTGGGGAACGCTGCCCATTCGGGCATTCCGTTGAAGAACTGGTCGCGAGTAAAAAACTCGTTGTCCTTTAGATACTCGTCAACGGAGCTGCAGCCGGCCATCTCGGCGGCTTCCTCAAGGGCATCCTTTTCGTTGTCGTGGCCGTACCAATACAGATACTCGGCGAACCCAACCGCCCAAAGAGGCGTGCAGATGTTCGGCAGCATGCGGAAGGCGTCATAGAGCGTGGCAAGAACAGTTTGGCCCAATCCTTCGCGCACCCTTTCGAGCTTTGTCATCGGGCCGGCGATGCACAGCTCGGCGCACGACACCGGGCCTTCTGTCGTGTGAATCACTGCCCACAAAACTTCCAGGTCTTGAGGCCGGCCGTAATGCGGCGATTGCGCTTGCTGTTCGATCCGAAGTCGCCAGTCGAAAACCGTCATGCCTTCAGTCAGATCGTTCCACTTGCGCGATAGAGCTGCTTTGGCGATTGAGCGCTCGGACTTCGAATGGCGTTCGATGTCGGCCTCGGTGACGGTCCCGCTGTCGATGAGCGAAATAAGAAACGGGCGAGCAAACGATGATTCGGTCGGTACCGTGAATGTGCCGGGAATGCCGGCGAGCGACGGAAGCGAAAGGGCGCTGAAGGTCATGGCAGGATCGGCATATGGTTGTGCGGCAGTTGCAGTCGCGCCCCGTTACGACGCTCCTCAGCAATTCGAAAAAGCTTGCTTGCCAGCGGTGTGTCGATCAATGAGCGCTCGATCGTGTGGGAGCCGGTGGATAACGGGCCGCGTGCGATATCGGCGCGGAGCTGGTCGAGGGTCATGACGGGATCGCCTGATAGCGCGCGTGCAGGGCGTCGATGAACGAGAGTTCCTCGTCGAGCAACGCGAACGCGTGGGCCGCTGCAATCCATTCCACCTCGCGCAGGTACGCTTGGATTGCTGGCGACACGCGGTGGCCGGCTGAGAGGACCAGACCGATCTTCGCGTGCGCGCTCACAACGTCGTGCGCGCCCTTCGTGCCGACAGCGCGCCTGAAGGTGTAGACGTTTTTATTTGCTACCACTTCCGGGCCTTCTATCTCGGCATTGACGATTTCCGGGTAGGTGTTCGCATAGAAATCGCGTATCTGTTGCAGCGAAAACTTCGGAGACGGATCGGTCAGCTTCGCGCCGTTGTATCGAAACTCGCGGGCGAGGGATTCGGTTTTCATTGGTAATCCTTACATCAGGTCGAGTGCGCCCGCGTCGGGCATGTCATCGGATTCGGCGGTGGCTTGTTCCACGGTGTTGGCCGGTGCGTTCTCCGGCTGGTCGATTTGAGTTGCGGCGCCGGAGTCGATGCCGGGAATGCTGGTTTGCCGCGGGTCGACTGCAGGCGTTGCACTCTGGTCGGCCGGGTCGGCGGGCTCAGTTTTTTCGGCCGCATTGTCAATGACCATCGATTTAGGCTTTCTTCCGGGCTTACCTTTGGTAACCGCGCCCGGGGCCAGAGGCGCAGGCGTGGTCGCTTTGCTACCGCCATTCGCTGCGCTCGCGCGATACGCCTGGTCGATCACAGAGAGCACGCCCGGCTCGTAGATCGACACTGCCTCAGCGAAATCGCGGTCGAGTTCATCGGGTGCCGCGAGAATCGAAAGGGGATAAAGCGTTTTCTTTCCGGGTTTGTCTTCTGCCACCTGTGGCGTGACATTGACGCGGAGCTGGTCGCCTTCGGCGGTGATCAAGACGATCAACGTTGCTTTTTGGGCGAGCGGGTGCAGCGAAGAGAACAAAGACATGTGCGCCTCTTAGTGGGTGGAGCGTGGGTCAGGCCGCGAGGCCGTCGTAATTGCGGTCGGCGAAGTCAGGGTCGCCGGGAAAACGGTCTGTGCCGTCTGCTCGGTACCAGCAAAACAGAGAGCTTTGCCGGTGGGGAAACCAATAGCCGGCGCAAAAGCATCGAGCCTTGCGGGTGTCGCGCCGGTTCATCCAGCGGTCGATGCGGTAATTGCGCTTGCCGCACGTTCGGCAGGCCGGTAGTCGCCGGTAGTGATCCAGCGGGCGTGGAAAGCATCGGCGGGCGGCACATTTGCGGCAACGGACGTGGCATCTCGACATGGCTCATTCGTCGTCGCCCGCAGCACGTCGCTTCACGTCGCCGCGCTCACGCACTCGACGTTCGTCGCGCAGTTCACGGGCTCGAGCTGAAGACTCCAGCGTCTGACGTACTTCGGGACGTTGAATTGCCGACTCGAAATTGCCGACTAAGTGCAGCAGTTGCCATTCGACGCGCAGCAGATGATTTGGGATTTGGCTTTGTGGCATGGCGAGCCTCACAGCGAGCGACCGGCGTTCGCCGGCGCGGCGGGGACTTCGGTCTCGTCCGAGTCGACCGTGCATGTGGCTAGCACCGCGATGATGATCACGAGCCAAATCTGCCAAAGCGGCATGGGCTTTTTGATTTTCATGGCGTGCGCCCTCAGAGGTCGAAGGGAGCAGCAATGCTCGACGCGATCAGGTAGAGCGCAATGAGCACGGCCAAGGGATGCCAGTCGCTTTCGAACGGCCAGCCGGACGCGAGCTTTTCGAGGAAACGAGGTTCCATCGCTGAGTCGTTGCAGCGAGCGATGTCACGGGAGGCCGCGTATCGCGCGATGCGCAATTGCATACGCACAATTCGAACGTCGGTGGCCCCAGGGCGTTTCAGGGCGATGGCGCGGCGGCTGGGCTGGTCGATTTTCGTCGAGGCGTAACTGCGGAAGGTCTTCATCGCAACTCCAATAAATGCGTGTGACGCATATGTGGAATTGCATTGTACGCATGTAAATTAATGCGTCAAGCGCAAATTTCTGCGCAAAAAAAGCCCGCGTTTGCGGGCTCTGTCTTTTCCTGACATGCAGGGTGACGGGAATCGACTACCGTCGACGGCGATATCGACGATGCTCGACCATCACGCCGATAACGCGAAGCTCCATCTGGTCACTTGAAATAGTCGGGTAGTCCGGGTTCAAAGGTACCAATTCAAAAACTTCAGTTCCAGTCGCTGATACCCCGCGCGCCCGGTACTTCTTAAAGGTCGCTTCTTGACGCCCGTTTCTGGCCGCAACGAAATCGCCAGGTTGCGGAATGATGTTTGGGTCAATGATGACCTTGTCCCCGTCAACGAATTCCGGCTCCATTGACGCGCCTTCAATCGTTAATCCGAAGGCGCGAGGGGACACGTCAACGTCTGTTTCTAGGTACTCCGTCGCGGCATATATCTCTAAATAATCCACCACTTCCCTCAAATTCCCGGCCTGGATTGAATTTATGACCGGAACCCGCCGACTTCCAAGGGAAGCCGGGCGCACGCTTTGAATTGAGGGATCCCGGTATAGGTCTGCGGGGGTCGTGCCAAGTTCTGTTGCGATTCTCTGCAGCAAATCATCGCTGCATCCTTGTAGGCCACGCTCCAGCCGGGACAGATTTCCCACATCGCTGTCGAGCCGGCTAGCAAGTTCGTTGATCGTCCAACCCCGTTCCTTACGAAGGTTACGGATGTTGGAACCGAGGGTCAACCGGAAGGGAGGATTTTTTTCCATACGGAATTGTTCACGGTTAATGCGTAAGGCGCAAAGCGTGTTGCGCATTCTTTGAGCGTCAGCTAGGATGCGTCACACGCATATTTGGTGGTGACATGGACCAGTCTCAGGAAGAAACACCTCTTCGCCGTCTACGGAAGCGTCGCGGCCTGACCGTTGCGCAAGTGGCGCTCGCCATTGAAATCGATCAGGGAAATCTGAGCCGAATCGAGAGGGGGGCGCAATTTTCGCGTCGGGCGGCTGCAGCATTAGTCGCGTACTACGGGACCAGCGAAATCACCGAAATGGAAATCCTCTATCCAGACCGGTTTGTTTCATCGAGCGCGGCCGTCACGTGAGTGTTGTGTAGCAACCGCTCGACGAATGTGCGAAAGGCCGCACGGTCACAGGATTTTGTGGACGCGGTCTGTTGAGCGATCGCTTCCTTTGCTCGGCATGGGAAACAATAAATTGGTACGCCCACTGCTCTCGGGGTATTGCGGCTGCGGAAGCTCATGGTTCTCACCTGCATGGCGGCGCTTACTTTCTTAGGCATTCGGGTCACCAAGAGGTTGGTTGATAAGCGAATCGTAGAGAAATGCGCTTCGCGTAAACAGCATGAAAAATAGTTATCCACAAGGGGTTCCACGTGACCTGCAGATATAGCGAAATCAATTGGATGGATGTGCTCTACACGTCGGTTATTAAAACGCCCGGGAAGGTTGAGGACGCCGCACGGTTCTTGACCGAGCGGCGTGGGATCAAGATCGGCGGCGAATCGCTGCGGCTGAAGCTGCGCGAGGTGGAAGGGGCGCGCGTATCCGCCGAGATGTTTGAGCTGTTGATCGAGTGGATGCTCGAGAAAAATCAACCTCATGCACTCGACGCGGTGCATGCATTCAACGCGCGATTTGGCTTGGTTGCGACGCCAGTCCAGCCACCGACTGCCCGAGATGGTGTGCAAGGGCTCATCGCAGCCGCACTGGGCGTCAGCGATAAAACCGGCAAGCTTGCTCAGGAGGTCTGGCAGGCAGCCGAAGACGGAAAGATCGAGCCGCATGAGGCCGACGCCATCGAGCATGCCGGCAGGGAAGGTCAGCGACAGATCGAGAAAACCATTCTCACCGCCCGCACTGCGGCCGGCCTGACGAACGAATAAATCAAGATTGCATACGGGGGGAAATATGGGTGCAAAAGACCCAGTGGAAACGCACGCGCCTATCGCGTCGATCGAGGCCGAGCAGAGCGTATTAGGCGGCCTGCTGCTTAGCAATGACGGGTTCGATTCAATTAGTGGCGTGGTGAATGCAGATGATTTCACGACCGATGAGCACCGGTTGATTTTCATTGCAATAACCGAACTGATCGTCATGGCGCGGGTGGCTGATCCGATCACGGTTTTCGAGCGCCTTCAGGCGACCGGGGCGAAGCTAAAAGACGTGTTGCGCTATCTCAATGAACTGTCGCAAAACACACCGAGCGCCGCGAACATCAGGCACTACGCAACCATAGTCCGCAATCGCTCTGTCTTTCGCGCGATGCGTCGCGTGGCGAGTGAAATGATTGAAAACGTCCATCGGCCTGCCGGGCGCGACGCGGCGGAATTGCTCGATATCGCGGTGTCGAGTTTGATGCGGCTCTCGGACGGCACGCGCCAGGACGAAGAGGAATTCAGGCCGCTAAACGAAGCGCTGACGCGGGTGGTTCAAACCATCGATGAGCGTTATCAGAACGGCGGCGAAAATCAAATCGGCGGTGTGGCAACCGGCTTCATCGATCTTGATCGGGCGACTGACGGGATGCACCCGGGCGAGCTGATCATCATCGGCGCGCGCCCCTCGATGGGTAAGACAGCGCTTTCCATGAACATCGCCGAACACGTCGCCGCGAAGCTCGGCCTGCCCGTCGCGGTCGTTTCGCTCGAAATGCCTGCCGATCAGTTGGCACTTCGCCTGTTGTCGGCGAACTCTAGAATCAACCAGCACAAACTGCGCACGGCGAACCTTCGAGATGAGGATTGGCCGCGAATGACTCACGGCGTGCAATCGTTGGTCGACGCGCCTATTTTCACGCTCGACGGCGCAGCGCTCACTCCGCTGCGCCTCAAGGCAAAGGTGCGGCGCTTGCAGCGCAAGCTCGATAAGCCCCTCGGTCTGATCGTGATCGACTACCTGCAACTGATGTCCGGTGACGGCAACGGCGATAACAGGGCCGTCGAGGTCTCCGACATATCCCGGTCGCTCAAGTTGCTGGCGAAAGAACTCAAGGTTCCGATCATTGCGCTGTCGCAGCTCAATCGCGGCGTTGAGCAGCGACCAAACAAACGCCCCGTCATGTCGGATATTCGCGAGTCGGGCTCGATCGAACAGGACGCGGATGTGATTCTCTTCATTTACCGCGACGAAGTTTATAACCCGGACAGTCAGGACACGGGCTGCGCCGAATTGATCATCGCCAAGCAACGCAACGGCTCACTCGGCACGCATCGATTGTCGTTCAAAAGCGCACTAACTCGGTTCGAAAACTTCACTTCGGACCACGGCCATTAACTCGCATGAAGACTTCAACCCAATTTTTCAACTGGCGCAAAGCCATCAAACAGAGCGAGTTACCGGCCAGCACGCGGCTCGTACTTTTCGTGATCGCGGACTACGCGAATGCGATGGACGATGTGTGCTGGCCGTCGATGGAACGCATTGCTGGCGACGCCGGCCTATCGGTGCGGTGCGTGGCAGACCACATCCGGATCGCAGAAGCGGGCGGCTGGCTGACGAGCTGGCTAACCCGGCGCGCCAATCGTCGCCATGCGCACAGCTGCTATCGACTGTCTGTGCCTGCGGACGTCGCAGCGCGGTTTCGCGCATCCGTCGATTTCGAGTTGGCCGACGAGCTAGCTGAGGACTCGGCAGCCTGCAAATTTACGCCTGATACGTCGTTATTTGCCGATGACAGTGCGATCGATGTGTCGTCATTTGCAGGCGGGCAACCCCCCGTCATGTCGTCATTTGCCGATGAAAGCCAATCTTCAGGATTCGACTTCCCCGACGGAGCAGCAAACGCAGCGGTTTCATCGGAACCAGGTTCCGGCGGCGTTGCCCGCATGCAGAATTTGCCGACTAATACACCAGTAAACAGAAATACTAATAAACCCTCTCTACAGCAACCCACAGCGGTTAACGAAGAGACGCGCGAGGCAGAAAGAGAATTTCAGCAGAAGGACGAAGCGCTCGCAAGCTGGATGCTTGAGCGCCTTCGTCGATTGAATGCCGGGTTCCGAGAGCCAGATCTGCGGGCATGGGCTGCGGACATCGAGGAGATGCGACATGCGGATGGTCGAACGCATGAGCAAATCGCCGTGCTGTTCCGCTGGGCGAATGAGGATGCCTTCTGGCACAAGGTCGTGCTCTCGCCGGCCAAGCTTCGCCATAAGTGGGATGACCTGGTGATCCGACGCAATGCGGCCAAGCGTGCAGTGCCATCGCAGACTGCGGCACCCCCTCCAGCCGACGACCGTCAATGCGCGCACGTAGAACACGGGCGCCGCTGCACACACATCGCTACCACGATCATCGGCGCCGGGTCATCGCGGCGCGGCTACTGCCGAGAGCACATCGGCTTTTACGAAGACTAACCGAGGGATCTCGCATGACGTTGGAAGAACGTTTGAACAATTGGGCGCTTGCGCAGAGCGGTGGCTTCGGGCACGCAGACTCCACGATCGCCAACATTTATTTCCCGTCAGTGGGAGGCCGGTCAGTCGAGAGCACCGTAAATCTTGTTGACGCTCAGCTTGTCGAGATCGCATGGCGCAAGCTGTTGCCGCTCGATAAAAAGATCCTGCAGATGCTGTACATCTGGCATGCGCACCCGGCATTCATTTGCCGCAAGCTCGGCCTTAAGCCCCGACCGACGACGGTCTTCGACTTGGCGCTGGCCCATGCGAAACGATCTATCGAGGCGGCACTGAAGGACGTTCGACCAAGACGTGTGGACATGCAGACGGTGATAGATCGGTTGAAGGAAAAAAATCTTGCCGAACAGAAAACCGTCAATTACACTTCGATCCACAATTTGAATCCGGTATCTACCGAGTGACGCGGCCTTTCCGGGGTTGCGTTCGCCCGGAAGAATCGTTAAAGCCCCGATGCGAAAGCTTGGGGCTTTTTGCATTGGGCGCGAGGTAATCGATGGCTGAGATCAAGATCGAGTTGGACACGTCTGAGTTGCAGGCGCGTCTCGACGATCAGGTGCAGCGACAGATTCCATTCGCGACATCACGCGCGTTGAACGCCATTGCAGACAAGACGCAGGTTGCGATCGTCGGCAAGATGAACGAGGTCTTCGACAGTCCTACGCGATACACGCTGAACGCGTTGTATGTGCAGCGGTCTACTAAGCAAAACCTCGAAGCGCAGGTCAAGTACAAGGATGCGACCTCGAAGGGGACATCAGCTGCGAAATACCTGTCGCCCGAGGTAACCGGCGGTGGTCGATCAGTGAAGCGTTTCGAGCGGGCGCTGTCGTCCAACATCGACCGTGTGCACGAGCTGATGCAGCGTGTCGGTGTGACGAACTATTTCGTCCCCGGTGCAGGTGCGCAGCTCGACGGCTACGGCAACATGGTGCGTGGTCAATTCGCCAAGATCCTCTCTCAGCTCGGCGGGCAGAACGACCGCTATGCGAACGAGACAGCACGGTCCCGTGATCGACGGGAAGGCAAGGCGGTAGGTCCGAACAAGGTCAGGGCGCGTGCGCAACCACGTTACTTCGTCGCCGGCCTGTACCGCGCGCGCCACCTTGCCCCGGGCATCTGGATTCGCGTGCCGTTCGCCGGCGGCTGGGCGATCAAACCGGTGCTGCTTGAGGCGAAGGCCGTGCCCGAGTACGCGCCGCGTCTGCCGTTCTACGAGACGGCAGAGGCCGTGTTCGATGCGATCGCGGCTGATGAAATGCAGACGGCGATGGCCGATGCGCTCGGCAGTGCCCGCTAGACCGGGTGCCGGGGACCCTATAAAAGAGGGGCGCTCACGGGTAATTCGAACCCTGTTCGCAAACTACTCACGAGACTTTCCTAAGGGGGTTATACCGTGACCGCTATGGAAACTAGGGAAATCAGCATCGACGCCACGGCGACGCAGGCCCAATTCGGCGCGATGGTCGGCATCTCTCAACCGGCGGTCAGCGACCTGATGACTCGGGGCGTGCTCTCGCCCGGTGGCACGGTGCGTGAATGGCTGCATGAGTACTGCGGCAACCTGCGCGAGCAGGCCGCTGGTCGTTATGCGGCGGGCGAGCTCGACCTGGCGCAGGAGCGTGCGCTACTGGCGCGTGAGCAGCGCATCAAGATCGAGATGATGAACGCCGAGCGCAGGCGGGAGCTCGCGCCGGTCGCTCTGCTCGAAGCGACCTGTGCGCGCGTCGGCCGGCGCGTGAGCGCAATCCTGGAGGCGATCCCGTCGCAGGTGAAACGTCGCCTTCCTCACTTGCCGGCGTCGGACATCGATGCGATCGAGACCGAGATCACCCGGGCGCGCAATACCGCTGCGGCGATGAGACTGGACGAGGCAATCGATGGAAGCAACGACGACGCAGAAGACGGGGATCCAGAAGACGGAGATTCAAAAGGCGATTACGAAGGGGCTTAGCTCCCTTGCCGTACCCGCGCCGATGTCGTTGTCGAAGTGGGCAGAGGAGCATTTCTACCTGTCGGCAGAATCGAGCTACGTGGAGCAGCGGTGGACGGCATATCCATTCCAGCGAGCGATTCTTGATGTGATCTCGAACGACGATATCGAGGAGGTGGTGTTCAAGAAATCGGCGCGGGTCGGCTACACCAAGATGATCATGGCCGCGATGGGTTACTTCGCACACCATCGCCGACGTAACCAGTGCGTGTGGCAACCGACTGATGACGATGCGGCCGAGTTCGTTAAGACCGAAATCGAGCCCATGCTGCGCGACGTCGAGGTCATGAAGGACGTCTTTCCGTCGTACATGCAGCGCAGTAAGCACAACACGCTGCGGCAGAAGACCTTCCTCGGCTCGACCTTGCATATCCGGGGCGGGAAGGCCGCGAAGAATTATCGGCGATTGTCGGTCGACGTCGGATATCTGGACGAGGCCGACGGCTTTGACCGCGATATCGAGAAGGAGGGTTCACCCGGCATGCTCGCGGCAAAGCGCGTGGAAGGCGCGACGTTCCCGAAGATGATTTTCGGGAGCACGCCCAAGCTCAAAGGTTTTTCGCTCATCGAATCGCGCCACGACGAATGCGACAAGCAGTTCCTGTTCTACATTCCGTGCCCGCACTGCAGCGGCGAGCACGTCATGCGATGGGGTGGCAAGAAACTGTCGTACGGTTTCAAGTTCTCTATTGCCGACCCGGAAGGCGTGGTGCATCACTGTCCGCTGTGCGGCGTCGGATATTCACAGGCCGAGTACCTGACCGTATGGGAGCTCGGGCGGTGGAAGGCGAGCGACGGTATGTGGATCGATCATGCGGGCCGATTCCGGTATGTCGACGGACGGGTTGCGCCGATCCCCCGGTCGGTCGCCTTCATGATCTGGACGGCGTACAGCCCGCAGGTTAGCTGGACCAAGATCGTGCGCGAGTTCGCAGCGGCGAACGAAAAGGCGAAGACCGGCGACACGTCGGAACTGAAGACGTTCGTGAACACAACGCTGGGTGAGACCTGGGAGGAAGAGGTCGAAGAGACGGACCACGAAGCGCTCATGAAGCGCGCCGATGCGTATGTGCTTCGCTCTCTGCCGATGGGCGTGCTGGTGCTGACCGCCGGCGTGGACGTTCAGGACGATCGTTTCGAGGTCGTGGTGTGGGGCTGGGGTGCGGGCGAGGAATCGTGGGTCATCGATCACGTCGTGTTCGATGCGAATCCCGCTGACGAGAACGACTGGGCGAAGCTCGATGCGTATCTGCAAAGTGCCTTTGCGCACGCAAGCGGGCAGCGCCTCGGTATCGAAGCGGTGGGAATCGACACACAGGGTCACTTCACGCACCACGTTTATAACTTCTGCCGTACGCGCGCTGCGCGCCGGATCTTTGCCGTGCGTGGCGACCCGGTAGCCGGCAAGCCGATCAAGGGCAAGCCGTCGCGACAGGACGTGAATTACAAGGGCGAGACGATCAAACGCGGTGTGCGGCTATGGCACGTCGGCACGGATACAGCAAAGGATCTTGTATTCGGTCGATTGCAGCTCGATCGTCCTGGTCCCGGCTATGTTCACTTCGCGAGTGACCTCCAGGCAGCGTTCTACGAGCAGCTCACCGCGGAAGTGCGCGTGATACAGAAGGGGCCACGCGGTGAGGAACATCGCTGGATGAAACGCAAGACCAACTCGCGTAACGAGGCGCTCGACTGTACGGTCTATGCAATGTTTGCGGCTCATGCGTTAGACCTGCACCGATACACGCTACCGATGTGGGCGGCTTTACGCGAGCGAGTCGCGCCAAGGCAAGGCGACTTGCTCGGCGGGCCGCCCATGATGCCGGAACATGAGCCACCACCGGTTGATGAGCCGGACCTCGAAGCCGACAGCGAACCGTTGCAAACACTGAAAACCCCGCCACCCGGCGGGGTTTCTCGTTTACCGGCGCGTCGCATCGGCCGCTCTACTTATCTCAAACGTCGCTGAGGACGGATATGGCTTATACACAGGAGGATCTCCAGCGCGTACAGGCGGCGATTGCTGCCGGCAGCGAGATCGAAATTCAGAAGGGCGATAAGCGCGTGCGTTATCGGTCGATCGCCGAGCTGCTCGCGGTTAAGGATGAGATTGTGCGTGAGCTGCGCGTTGCGAGTCCGCGTCGCCGTTCGCGTTCGATTCGCCTGCGCAACGCCGGCAAGGGGGTGTGATGGGGAAAGCCTATCCATCCCTCACACAACGCGGCTTCGTGATGCCCACGCGGCTCAAGGCGTCAGCGGCTTACGAGTCTGGCAGTTCGTCAGGAAGCCGGACGCGCAACTGGCAGGGCTCGGGTGTCGGACCGAATTTCGCGGCGGCGCAAAACCTGCCGCTCATGCGGGGCCGCGCACGGGACGCGGTGCGTAACGACCCGTGGGCGAAGACATCGGTCGCGCGGTTCGTGTCGAATGTCATCGGAACGGGCATCCAGCCTCACCCGAAGCATCCTGACCCGGCCGTGCGCAAGGCGCTGAAGCTTTGGTGGGATGACTGGGCGTCGGAGGCCGATGCGGACGGGCTGCTCGACGTGTACGGGCTGCAGACGCTTGCCGCGACCTCGTTCTTTACGGACGGTGAGGCGTTCACGCGACTGGTGCTGCGCCGGCCATCGGCCGATCTGCCGGTCCCGTTGCAGCTTCGCCAGTTCGAGTCGGATTTCGTGCCGGCTGAAAAGAACCAGGTGCTCGCTAACGGCGCCGAGATCGTGAGCGGCGTCGAGTTCGATGCCGATGCTAACCGTGTGGCCTATCACATGTGGCGGCGTCATCCCGGCGAATACGGCAGGCCTGCGCAAGGTGGGCAGAACCTTGTGCGGGTGCCTTCCGACGAGATCATTCACGTGTTCAAGCCGGTCCGGCCGGGCCAGGTGCGTGGTGTTACCGAACTAGCCACCATCCTGTTGCGTCTTAAGTCGCTCGATAACTTCGACGACGCTGTGCTCTTTCGGCAGGAACTCGCGAACCTGTTCGCGGGGTTCATTACGCGCAAGCATGAGGACGGCGGTGATGGTGTGCCACCGCTCAATCAGCTAACGGGCGGCGACGAGCAGTTTGATAGCGACGGCTTTACGCCGATCGCGTCACTCGAACCCGGCACGCTGCAGCAGCTCGGCGACGATGAAGAGATCAAGTTTTCCACGCCACCCGGCGCGGGAACCGATTACGCGCCGTTCATGCGCCAGCAACTGATGGCAGCGGCTGCGTCGGTCGGTTTTCCGTATGAGGTGCTCACGGGCGATCTGCGCGAAGTCAACGACCGTGTGCTGCGCGTGATCCTGAACGAGTTTCGGCGCGGCATTGAGCAGCTCCAGTGGAACGTATTCATTCACCAGTATTGCCGGCGCGTGTGGGCCGCATGGATCGATGCGCTGGCGTTGTCGGGTGCGATGTCGATGCCTGACTTCTATCGCACACGTCGCGAATATCTGCGCGTGCGCTGGGTGCCGCAGGGCTGGCCTTACATGCAACCCGTGCAGGATATGCAGGCGAAGCGCATGGCCGTGCGTGCGGGCTTTACCAGCCGGTCGGCGGTGGTGCTCGAACAAGGTGATGACCCGGAAACGATCGATGAAGAAAACGCGGTGGACAACGCGCGGGCGGACGCGCAGCAGCTTCGGTATGACTCTGACGCGCGCGTCCTCGATGTGGCAGGCGACTCAACAAATTCAACGAAGGACATTCTTCCATGACCAAGAAGCGCCAGTGGTATTCGATGCGGGCACTGACCAACGCGGCCGGCGCCGCAGTGGCCGAAATCCGCATCTACGACGAAATCGGTTTCTGGGGCACTACCGCACAGGGCTTTATTGCCGAACTGGAAGCGGTCGCAGCCGGAGCGACGGAAATCGTTGTCGCGGTCAACTCGCCCGGCGGCGACGTCTTCGACGCCTTCGCCATTTACAACGCGCTGCGTCGCTACGCGGGGAAGGTGACGACCCGTGTCGACGGTGTCGCGGCGTCCGCCGCGTCGCTCGTCGTGATGGCTGGCGACCAGGTCGTGATGCCCGAGAACGCCATGATGATGATTCACAACATATGGACCGTCACGGCGGGGACGGCCGACGAACTGCGCACCACCGCCGATCTGATGGATAAGACGCGCGACGGTGTGGTTGCTGCGTACCGCAACAAGACCAGTCTGGAAGATCAAGCCATCATCGACATGCTCGATGCTGAGACGTGGATGACGGCACTGGAAGCACAGGCGCTTGGCTTCGCGGATGTCATCGAGCAGCCCGTGAAATTCTCCGCGTCGGTTCGAACGGCTGAGCTGGTGGCGAAGTTCAAGAGCACGCCAACGGACCTGCAGGCCAGCATTGATTCAGCAGAGGTGCCCGATCCGACCGTTGGCGGTGATCCTCCTGAACCGGAACCCATCGATCCTCCGCCACCCCCGCCGAAAGATCCTGTCGTGCTCCAGGAGGCGCCGGGTGTGCTGGCCGCACACGTCTTTAGCGCATGCCGCGAAGCCGGTTTGTTGAGCTTCGCGGAAGGCATCGTCGCATCGACCGGCCTTAAAGACCGCGCAACGATCGACTCAGCGATGGTTAGCGCTCGGGAGATCAGCAGCTTGTGCGCGGCGGCCAAGCTGCCCGAGCTTGCGGCCGAATTCGTCGCGACGGGCCTGAATACTGAGCAAGTGCGTGCACGCCTCTTTGACTGCGTCACCAACAAATCGACGACCGCGCTGAACAATCGGCAGCCGGTGGTCGACTTGCAGCAACAGGCGAGCGGTCCACACCGCACGTCCATTTATGCCGCCCGCAGGACCGGGGCGAAGCAATCCACTGCCCCAGAGAGGAGCTGATCCATGATTAAAACCGAAGGTATTCACACCGCCGAGTTCCTCTTGTCGGAGGGCGATGGCCAGATCTCGCGCGAGAACATCGATGTCGAAGCGGGCGATGCGCTGCCAGCCGGCCAGGTGCTCGGCAAGACCGCTGCCAACGTCTACGGCGCATACGACCCGGCCGCCGTCGATGGCGACCAGGTTGCGGTCGGCATCCTGTATGCGCCGCTTGAGCAATCGACTGCCACCCGGCGCGCGGTCGGCATTGTGCGTCTCGCCGAGGTTGCCGGTGCCGTCCTGACGGGGCTCGACGCTGCGGCTCAAAAATCGCTCGCCGAGCAGCACATCATCGTTCGCTGAGCCACGCGTCTGTAGTCGGTCGAATCAATCCCTTTCTGCATGTAAAGCCCGTCGCACCTCAGGTGCTGCGGGCTTTAATTTTTTCGGAGAATCATATGGCGGATATCGCCCTGCTTAACGACGACGCGTTCTCGCTCTCGTCGCTCACCGCTGCCATCAACGACACGCTCTTCGTGCCGGCTCGCATCGCGTCGCTCGGCCTCTTCGAGGAAGAGGGCGTCACGACCACGACGGTCCAGATTGAGAAAGACGGCGAAGCGCTCTCGCTTGTCGAGTCCAAACCACGCGGAGGCGGTGGACAAGTCGTGCTCGGCACCAAGCGCAAGATGATTCCGTTCAATACGGTTCACTTGCCTGAACGCGCGACGATCACGGCCGATGAGGTGCAGAACCTGCGCGCTTTCGGCAAGGAAACGGAGCTCGAAGCGCTGCAGGCGTTGGTCGACAAGCGGCTCACCAAAATGCGCCGGCAGCTCGACGCGACGCACGAGTTCCACCGTATCGGCGCGATAAAGGGGCAAATTCTAGATGCGGATGGCGAGAGCGTGCTCGTCGACCTGTATTCGCAGTTTGGTCTCAAGCAGCAGACACTCGCGTTCAAGTTGGGCGCGACGGACACGTTTCGGCAGAAGGTCGCCGACCTGCTGGACCTGATCGAGGACGCGCTCGGGGCGTTGCCGTTCGCGGGCGTGCGCGTGCTGTGCGGACGTGCCTTCTGGCGCTGGCTGATTGAGCTCGACGACATCAAGGTAACGTATCTGAATACACAGATGGCAGCCGCCTTGCGCGGTGATCCGCGCGACACGATCGATTTCGGCGGCGTCACGTGGGAGCGGTATCGCGGCCGTATCGGAAGCGTCGGATACATCGACGACAACGAAGCGTACGCGGTGCCCGAGGGCGTGCCCGATCTCTTCATCACGCGCTTCGCGCCTGCTGACTATATGGAGGCGGTGAACACGAACGGTCTGCCGTACTACGCGAAGCAGGAAAACCTGCGTTTCGACAAGGGCACGGAGATCGAGGCGCAGTCCAATCCGATTCACCTGTGCACGCGTCCGCGTGCGGTCATCAAGCTGACCAAGGGAACGTGACGCCATGTTCGATGAAGGCATCTTCTGGAAAGCCTTCAGCGGCGCAGGGATGCTCGACACCGCGACGATTGCGCCCATGGCTGGTGAACCGTTCGATATCCAGGTCGACTTTCGTGTCGACGGCGAAATCGTGTTCGACGGCATGGCGCAAACCGTCGATTACTCGATCGAGTACCAGGTACACGATGCGCACTTGAGGCGCGGTAGCCAGCTGCGTATCAAGGGCGTGCTCTATCGATGCAAGCGAGATCCGCGGCCCGGCGATTCGGGGTTCCATGCAATCGTGGAAGTGGAGAAGGTGCCATGACGATTCTGCGACAGGTTTATGTGGAAACGTTGCTGGAGGTCTTTTCCAATTCACCCGCGCTCACCGCGCTTGCGCGTGTCGAGCGTTCGGTGATCGATGCGATGGACCTGGACGATCGGGCCGTGATCGTGGCGCACCGCGCGGGCGAACGCAAACGCGAGGAGTACATCGGCTATGTCGATCGTTTTTGCGAACTGCTGATCACCATCGTCACGCGTGATTCGCAGCCGGACGTGCTCGCTGACCAGATCCTCGAAGTGGCGCACCCGATCGTGATGGGCCTGACCGGTCCTCAACTGATCGATGTCGAGGAGGTGGAGGACAGCACGGACCCGCCGGTGTACGCGGGCAATAACGGGTCGCTGTGTCTGTGCACCACGCATTACCTGATGCACTACCGCACGCAACGCGACGACCTTTCGAAGTAAGGAGGCGCATGAACCCCGTATTGCAGGCCATTCTGCACGACCAGCATGCCGGTCGCGCGGGCACTTATCGGTTCGATCCTGCGACCGGTCAGCGCTCGCCGCTGACGGACGTGCAGCGCTCGACCAATCCCACCGATTTTGATGAGCCGGCGACGCGGGCCATCGAGGTCGACCCTGAATCCGGGCTGTCAGACATGCCCGACACCGGAGCCACCAAAAGTGACTTTTCTGACTCGTAAATCGATTGTCCTCGCGGCGATTCAGGCCGCTGCGGGCGCGGCCGCCGTGCTTGACGGCACGATGGCCATGAACGTTAAAAACATCAGCTCGAAGCCCATTACGACCGAAACGGCGGACCTGGACTTCATCCGCCCGTGGCTTGGCAATGTCCAGAAGCTCGTGACGAATCACTATCAGGAGCTGGACTTCGAAGTCGCGTTGACCGGGTCCGGCAAGCCCGGCGTCGTGCCACCGTGGGATCCGCTGGTTCGTGCGTGCGCATTCTCATCGACCGTTGTCGAAGGCAAGAGCATCATCTATGCGCCGATCTCAAGCAAGCCCGAACGCGTGACGCTGCAGTACTTCCTCGATGGATTGCGGCATCAACTGGTCGACGCAGTAGGCACGTTCTCGATCGATCTGACGCCTAAGAACGTCCCGACCATCAAGTTCCATTTCATCGGCAACTATGAACCCGTGACGGACGCGGCACCTCCGGTCGGTATCGACTTCAGTGCGTTCATCACGCCGCAGGCGGTGGGCGCGGACTACACGCCGAACTGGAGCCTGCACGGCTTCACGGGCAAGCTCGCCGCGTTCTCGCTGGATGTCGCAAACCAGTTGGTCTATCGCAACCTGGTCGGTGGCAAAGGTGCGGAGCTGACCGATCGGAAGGCGACGGGCAGCGCGACATTCGAGCTTGGGACGGTGCAGTCGAAAGACTGGTGGGCGGCGGTTGTGAAGGCGGAGCTCGCGGCGCTGTCGATTACGCACGGAACGATCGCCGGCAACATCGTGCAGATCGATTCGCCGAGCGTGCAGTTGTCCGAGCCGCAGTACTCGGATCAGGACGGCATCGTGCAGATGCAGACCGCGCTCTCGCTGATCCCGCGCGTAGGTAACGATGAGCTGCTGATCGCGATCAAGTAAATATTAACGATCCACGATTTTTCGGCTCACCAGTGGCCGCGCGTTCGCGCGGCCAGCCTAGATTAACGATAGTTCATGGCCCGCCCGAGTGCGGGCTATTTTTATTGGAGATGCGCATGTCCTTCAAGATCGCTCAATCGGATAGCTACAAGACCAAGGTCGAAGTCGAAACGACGACCGAAACCGGCAGGAAAGAAAAATCGACGTTCAACGTCATGTTCAAGCGCCTCACGCAAACCGAGATCACTGCGATCGTGGATACCGAGAACCTGACGTTCGAGGAGCTGATGGCGAGAGTGCTGGTCGGCTGGGACGGGCTGATCGACGCCAACAATGAGCCGCTCGACTTTAACGAAGCGAACCGCACCGCTCTGTATGAAATTCCGCAGGCGCGTTATGCCTTGCGCGAGGCGTACTGGGAAAGCGTACGGGTGGGCAAGCAAAAAAACTGATTGACGCCGCGAAGCACTGGAGCGGCTGGCGTGAAAACCCGTTCGCGATCGACCCGGCGCAAATCGACGCGATGCGTGCGTTCGGCACGTCGGATGCCGCCATCGCTGCGGCGAGTATTCGAACCGGTGACCACGTCTTCGAGGTCTGGCCGGATAACTGGCCGATCTTCATGACATTCCTGTCGCTCGCACGGCAATGGCGCTGGCTCGCTGGCGGCATGGGACCGCCCAGTCGCTTGGGACTCGACTACCCGGCAGTCGAGTCCGTGTTTCGCCTGACCGGCGTCAAGAAGAAAGATCGGGTCGCAACGTTCGCCGCGCTTCAGTTGATGGAAGACGCGGTGGTGCAGGTCGAGTCTGAACGGACCGCTCGCAAATGAGCGGTTTTTTGAGCGGCCTTTTTTATGGGTGACGTATGGGTGCTACTCCGATTGCGGACCTTGTTGTAAAGATTCGTGGCGACACCTCTTCGGTGACCGCCTCCATGCAGGATCTCGCGCGGGTCAGCGCGCAAACCGGAAGCGGCCTGTCGGGAATCACCGGGCCGGCTCAGGGTGCGTCGGCATCGATCACGATGATTGATCGCGAGGCCCGCAAGTTCATTGAGAGCTTGAATGACCAGGTGGCCACGCTCGGCAAGTCGAAGCTGGAGCTCGCGGAATATCGCGCGGCGCAGTTGGGCGTCGCTGCCGAGGCGGCTCCACTGATTGCTCAGTTAAAGGAGCTGGGCGGGTCGATGAGCCGGGCCGGCAGCGAGGCATTGGGGCTTGCCGAATCGGAAGCGCAGGTGTCGACCCGTCTTCGCGACATGGTCAGCCGGTCGCTGGAAGCCCAGCGGGCGATGGAACAGACCGCGATGTCCGCTCGCGATGCAGCAACGGGCATCGGCGCTGTCGGTACATCGAGCGCACAGGTTCGCGAGACGGTCGCGAGCCAAACGAAGGCCATGATCGACGCGCAGCGCGGCACGTCGATGATGAACGACGAGATGCAGGCGCTACGCACGACCATGGCGCAGGGCAATGCGACCTTCGCGACCTCCGGCGAGCAATATGCCCGGCTTGACCGGGCGATGGCCACCGGCAAGTTGTCCATGCAGGAATACGACGCCGTACTTGCGGCGCTCGGCCGCGATGAGGACAAGCGATTGCAGTCGCTGGGTGCCTTGACCAGCAAGTACGACCCGCTGGGCGCTGCCACGCGAAAGCTCGCACAGGATCAGGCGCTCCTCGACGATGCCTACAAAACCGGGAAGATCACGACCGCGCAGTATCAGCAGACGCTCAACGGCATCAGGGTTGATCAGGCGGTGGTTGAGCTGCGGCGTTTGGCCGAACAGGAAGCGCAGCTCGAGCGTACGTTCAGGTCGGGCGAGATATCGTCGCGGAATTATAAAAAATCACTTGCTGATATCGGCACGAACCGGGCGTCGCTCAATGACATCGCGGGGGGCGCAGATAAAAGCGCCAAGGCGATGGAAGGCTTTGGCTTCAAGACGGCCGGTGCGCGCAAGGAACTGGTGGTGCTCGCTCATGAAGCGGCCACGGGTAGCTGGAGCAACTTCGGCGGCTCGCTCCTGGTGCTCGGCGAGCGTACGGACGTCCTGCATAAGCTCTTGTCACCGACCGGTCTCGCCTTAGGTGTGCTCGCGGGCGTCGCGGCTGTGTTCGGTCTGGCTGCATATAAAAGTGCTGCTGAGGTGTCGGCGCTCAATACCGCGATTGCAGTCACTGGCAACTATGCCGGTGGCACCGCGGGCAGCTTCCTCGATATGGCGGATCGCATCGGCGAGGCAAACCACAACGTTGGCGCAGCGGCAGTCGTGTTGACCGGTTTGGTGTCGTCCGGCCGTATCAGCAGCACCGCGATCGAGGCGGTCGGCGAAGCCGCGCTCAACACGTCGAAGCTGACGGGACAAAGTGCCGACGACGTCGTCAAGCAGTTCGAGAAAATGGGCGATGGTGTCGTCAAATTCGCGGACGAATACGACAAGCGTTATCACGCGATCTCGACCGCCGTGTATGAGCAGATCACCGCGCTCGAAGCGCACGGTCACGCCGAGGAGGCGCAGCGTGTGCTGGGTGAGGCGATCGCGCACGAGACACAATCGCGTATCACCGCGTTGCATGGCGATCTGAACTGGATCCAGCAGGCGTGGGACGACGCCGGCAATGCGGCATCGAACGCCTGGCGCAAGTTCTCGACCGGTGTGAGCGCGGCGTTGAACATCCTGCCGATGCAAAAGGAGCTGCAGTCACGTATCGACTGGAAAAGCGGCAACCTGAACGCGGCCAACTTCGGCACTTCACTGAGCGACGCCTTCTCGGGCACCAGCAACGATGCGCGCATTGCCGAGCTGCAGACGCAGATCAAGAAAGCGAACGACGAAGCAGCGGCTCAGGAGGCGCAGCGTCGCACGCAGGAAAACGGCAACACCGCGCTGCGTAACCTGACCGGCCTCGAAACGTCGCTGAATAAAACCAACGCACTGGCGCAGGCGCTCGCTCAGGTCCGCAAGGAGTGGAATGACCTGCACGCGGCGGATCCGAACCTCGCTAATTTGCGCAAGGTCGATCCGACGAATGCGCTGCTCGCACCCGATGCGCTGAAAACGCTTGAGGATGCGACGCGCAAGAAATTCGAGGTGAAGTCAGGGCACTCGGGCCAGTCTGAACTGAACGCGCAGATCAGCGCCGACGTGGCCATTTACGAGGGCTATGCGAAAGAGCGCGAGCAGATCCTGAAGGCGTCGCAAAGTAACTTGGACAGCCTCCATAAGCAGGGCTTGATCTCGGACACGGATTACATCAACCGCTCGCATGACGAACAGGTCAAGGCGCTGCAGGATGAGCAGGTGATCGCTCAATTGAAGGCGGATGCGGCGAGCGGCAGGAGGGCGCTGGCTGAGCGCAACAAGTATCTGGCGCAGGTCACGGAGCTGGCCGCGAAAGAGAAGCTGGTCGAGCAGGATCGCACGCAGAAATTGGCTGAGCTCGATGCGAAGGCGGCGAATGACTACGTCAGCAACATGCAAAAGCAGATCGACGCCGCGCAGCAACAGGATCAGGGGCTGCGTGATCAGCTCGATACGTTTGGCATGTCGAAAGCGGCGATCGACCAGTTGAAGGCTGCGCGTGCCGATGATGCGGTGGCTGCCTTGGAGCAAGGCCGCGCAATTGCGATCATGAATGGCAACTTGGCGGACACGTCCGGTTACGACACGGTCATCGCGAAGTCAAAGGAGCTCGCGAGGGCGTTGCATCGCACGGCCGACGACCAGGCCGCGTTCGACTGGAAGAATGAAGCCAAGAAAGCGGCGGACGATGCGGTCAATCAGTGGAAGCAGGCGGCGAACGCGATCGAAAACAGTATCAGCGATGCGCTGATGCGTGGCTTCGAGAAGGGCAAGAGCTTCGGTCAAAACCTGATGTCTTCGCTTGAGTCGATGTTCAAGACGCTGGTGCTGCGCCCGATCATTCAGCCGATCGCGCAGGGTGCGGCGAGTTTCTTCTATCCGGGCGGTGCACAGGCAGCACAGGGCGGTGGCAATAACGCACTCGGCCTGCTGCAAAACGGCAGCAACCTCTATAGCAAGGGGTCGAGCCTTTACGACACGGTGAGCGGTTGGTTCGGCGGCGGATATGGTTCGGCCGGGTCCGCTCTCGGGTCGTCGGCGATTGCAGGCGCCGGGTCCAGTGCGCTCGCGGGTGGCGGTGCTGCGCTGGGTGGTTTGGGTGCCGGCATTGGCGGTAACGTCGCGGCTGGCGCGGGCACCTACAGCGCGGGCTTGGTCGGGGCGAACAGCTACGGATTCGCCCTCGGTGGGTCCAGCGGTGGCCTTGGCCTCGGCGGCACGCTCGGTTCGTCGGCAGGCCTTTGGTACGGCGGTGCCGGGTTGCTCGGTGGGTTAGCCGGTGGTGCACTCTTCGGGAACAAGGGCTATAGCAGCATGGGTGGGTCGCTCGGGGCCATGGGCGGTTTGGCGCTGGGCGCGTCGTCGGCAGTAGCGGGAACCGCCATCGGCGCTTCGCTTGGATCGCTGGCCGGTCCCATCGGTGCTGTGGTCGGCATGGCACTTGGTTCGCTGCTCGGCTCATTTATCGGTGGAGGTGAGACCCGGTACGGCGCGTCTTATGCGACGAGTGACGGGAAAGACGTCGCGAAATTCGCGGGGCCGAGTGGTGGCGATCCGGCATCGGCCGACATTCAAACCCAGATCAAAACCACGTACTCCAGCATCGAGTCGCTCGCGAACCAATTGGGTGGCTCAGTAAGTGGACTGGGGCAATACAAGGCCAGTTACGAGATTAGCCCGAAGAAAGGCAACTCGTTCGTCTCAGCGGGTTTTACGACGGGCGACGACTGGTATCCGGATCGGGTCGACCTCGGGGGCGTGAAGGATAGCGAGACCGTGTTGGCGGATTTCCAGTTGCAGCTGCAGCGCTCGGTCATCAGCGGGTTGCAGAAGGCGGGATTGGATACGCCTTACGCATCGGTGTTGCAGGGCGTGGACGCATCGAAGCTGTCGGCGGATGACGTGACAGCGTTGCTCGCAGAGCTGTCGTCGCTGAAAAATCTCTTCGATTCGTTCAAGAACCTGGGACGTGACTTCGACAATCTCAAGAACGCGTCCACGGACGCGCAGCTTGCGGTGATGCAACTCGCGGGCGGGGTCGACGCCTTCAACACGAGCGCGACGTTCTTCTATCAACACTTCACCACGGCCGATCAGCAAGCGGCCGATCAGGCGAAGGCGTTGAACGACCAGATGAACGCATTGGGTTACACCGGCATTCATACGCGGGACCAATTCAAGGCACTCGTCGAATCGCTCGATCTGTCGAGCGATGCCGGTCAGAAGGCGTATGTGTCGTTGTTGGCACTTGCGCCTGCATTCGATGCGGTGGCCGGCGCTGGCGAGGCGGCTGTCAAGGCGGCGTATGACAGCCAGTCTCAGGCGCTCACATCCTTCCGTGATCAGTTGCTGTCGTTTCGCCAGTCGCTTGCGGCGGGCGATCTGTCGGACCTGTCGCCGGAGGCGAAGTACGCGGCAAGCAAATCAACGTATGAGGATCTGCTTGGCAAGGCGAGTGCGGGTGATGCAACGGCGCAGGCCGGGCTGACATCAGCAGCGCAGGATTTCCTCAACGCGTCGAAAGCGTACAACGCCAGTTCCTCGCAGTATCAGGCGGACCTGGCGGATGTCATGAAGTCGATTGATCTGGCTAGCTCCGCGACCGATCAGCAGCTTGACCTCATGAAGCAGCAGGTCGCGGGCATCCTCGATGTCGATAAGTCCGTGCAGACCTTGGCGCAAGCCTTGGCGGCGTACAGGTCGGGCGCAGTTGTAGATGGTTCGCATGCAACCGGGCTTTACCGCGTGCCGTTCGACGGGTACGTCGCCGAGCTGCATCGGGATGAGCGAGTCTTGACGGCGGCAGAAGCAAAGCAGCTCGACGCACGTTCGTCGAGCGGCAGTGTCATTGCGCCGGCAGCGCTCGAGCTGAGCAAGTTTCAACGTACGGACAACGACGCGGTCGTGCGGGAGCTGAAGGCGCAGCGCGAGCAAAACGCGAAGCAGGCGGAATTGATCGCAAAGTTACTTTCGGCGCAACTGCAGCAGGCCGACACGCTCGCACGGAGCGATGCGGAAAAGATGGATCAGCAGACCGCTTTGCTGCAACAACAAAGGAGGCCAGGTCAGAAATGATCATTGCGCTGGAAGCGGATGCGTACCACCTGGCAAGCGGGCGGGTGGTGACGCTGTATTTCTCGGAAGGCGGGTTCATGACCCGGCCTGACGATACGCCACCGAACGTGTATTTCGAGCCGGTCATCAAGACGGCGCCGACGCTCGATAGGTTGCTCTTCGACGGGGCGGCCACGTTCGGCGCGACCAAGGTCACCATCGGCAATGTGCTGCTGGTAAATCAAGACGGTCACCTCGATTTACTTGCCACCGACTATGCATTCTCCGGTCGTCGCTTTGTGGTCAAGATGGGCGAGCTGGACGTGCCGTATGCGCAGTGGTCGGTGGTGATGACTGGCACGCTCTCCGACGTGTCGGTGCAAGACGCTGGCTTGTCGGTCGTCATTGCCGACCGGCTCGCGGATCTGACGATCGCCAGTCGCCCGAAATACCTGGGTGACAACGTCTTGCCGCTCGGCATCGAGGGCACGAAAGACGATCTGAAGGATCAGCTTAAGCCCCGAGTCTATGGCCTGGTGCTGAATGTCTCGCCGAAATGCGTCAACACCTCGAAGCTGATCTATCAGGTGAGCGATGCAGCGTGTTCGGTTCTCGCGGTCTATGACAGCGGTGTCAGTCTCACGCGCGCTGCTGACTATGCGAACGCCGACGACATGCAGGCTACTTCGCCGGCGGCCGGGGAGTTTCGGTGCTGTGCAGGCATGTTGCGATTGGGCGGCACGCCAGCGGGCACCGTCACGTGCGATGCGCAGGGCGCTATTACCCGTGCGGCGGATCTGATGGTCGCAATCGCACGGGATGCCGGCGTGCCTGATGCCGATATCGTCGTGGCCGATGTCGCTGCACTGAATGCGACAAACGGCGCCGTGGTTGGCGTGTGGGCCGATGAGGATGCGACACCGCAGTCATTGATGGACGAGATCGCGGGTTCGGTCGGGGCGTGGTACGGCTTCGACCGACTAAGCCGCTTGCGCATGGGGCGGCTCGATGCGCCGGTCGGCGCACCGATCCTCACGTGGGGGCAGGAAACGCAAATGGTGCTGTCCATGCGATCGGCGGGCATCCCTGCGTGGAGCGTCACCGTGCAGTACGCGCGCAACTACACCACCCAGACTGACGCTGCGGGATCCGCTGCTCGCACCACCGCGTGGCTCGCGCTGGAGTATCGCAAGGCGAGTACCGAGAACCCGGCAGTCAAGGTGCCATGGCCGCACGCAGATGAATTGAGCTTCGATACGGGGCTCGTGAATGAACCGGACGCCGTTGCGGAATCGCAGCGGCGTCTTGCTTTGTACGGTGTACGCCGCCTGACGCTGGACGTTGATGTGCCCGTGTCCGAGCTGGGCGCAGTCGATCTGGGGGATGTGGTGGCGCTCGACACGCCGCGCTTTGGACTGCGCGAGCGGCTCTTTCGCGTGATTGGCGTCAATACCGGCTTCCTGCGTGGGCGAGCGGCGCTCGTGCTTTGGGGCTAGCGACGGGAAAATTGAAGGGAATATTGAAGGGGATGTCGGATGGCAAAAATCATGATGGGGTTTCCGAACCAGACGGACGGCGGGGTGCTGTCCGGCGGTTCGTGGCAGGTGCCAGTCACGAACCTGCAGGATCGGCGGCTCTCCCGTGTGGCGCGCACCGCGAGCACCACGACTGCCGATACGCAATTCGACGTCGATCTCAAACTGCCGCGCAAGGTGTCGATGTTCGCTGTGGTGCGTCACAACCTGACGCTTAACGGCCGGTATCGAATTCGTGTGTCGCGCGTGCCTGACTTCAGCACGTCGGTGTTCGACTCGACGTTAAATTCGCCACTTCACGGCCCCGTGTGGCGTCAGGCGTGGCCGCGCCTTTACAGCGCTTCCATGCTCGACTGGGAAGATCCGAACTGGTGGGATGGGCGTCTGCCCGAGGACCAGCGAAAGAGTTATCCGGCATTGATCCTGTGCGTCATTAAAACGCCGGTATTCGGTCGTTACGTGCGTTTCGAGTTTGCGGATGAAGGCAACCCGGACGGGTATCTCGAATTCGGGCGTGTGTTCGTGTCGCAGGCCTGGTCGCCGACGAATAACGCGAGCTACAACCCGTCACTTGGCTGGGAGTTCGACACGACGATGGACCGGGCCGTGGACGGCACGCCGTACTTTGATCGGCGCAACGGTCGACGAGTGCAGAAATTCTCGCTCGACTGGCTGTCGGATGATGAAGCCTATGGCCGCGTATTCGAGATGCAGCGAGCGGCCGGGGTCGATCAGGAAATGCTCTTCGTGTGGGATAGCGACGACGCGATCAATTTGCTGCGGCACTCGTTTCTCGCGCGTATGCGGCAGATCAACCCGCTGCAGTTGTCGTTTCTGAATAACCATACAAACGCGTACGAGCTCGAGGAAATCAGATGACCAAGATTATTTTTCCATCTGGCAATGCGTACTCCGATGACGGCAGCGCTGAGCGAGACATGCTTGACGGCGGCCATACCGAGTATTTGCTCCCCATGCTTGGGGAGACTATCGGCGCGATGCAGATGGCACTCGATGCGGTGCCAGAGGCTCTCGGGCACGCCTCCGAAGCGGCAACTGCACGCGATGGCGCGCGGGCTGAGCGCGACGCTGCCGCGGCCGAACACGCGGGTGCAATGGATGAGCATGCGGGCGCAGCAGCGGAGCGTGCCGAGGCGGCCAAATCCGCTGCGGCTGCACGAGCGGACGCCGCAAGTGTCCATATGCCGGCGCTCGCAGGCAAGGCGGGACGCGTACTTGGTGTGAGCGTAGACGAGTCCGCGATGGAGTGGACGGATCTGAGTCCGCTCGCCAAGCTCGGGGATCTGGCCAGTCCGGACAAGGGGGCTGCGCTGATCGGTTTCAAGCCTTCTTCTAAGTCGAGTATCGCCCGCACCGTGGCTGACGAGTTGAACGACGGATATGCAAATCCGAAACGCTTTGGAGCCAAGGGTAACGACAGCGCTGAAGACTCGGTACCCATTCAGACTGCGATCGAGGAACTGGCCGCACGGGGCGGCGGGGTCGTTCGATTTCCACTCGGAAACTATCGATGCAATCTCGTGGGCAGGACCGGCGTTTCGTTCAGCTCGGGAAGTGGAATGTTCGGATACTTGCCCGCGGCGGGCGGCCCGGTGTCGGGCGTGACCCTCGCTCAAGCGGCCCCCGGCTTCGTGATCGACACGCCCGATTCATTGGTGACGAATATCGCCATTGAAGGAATTAATTTCCGCGGGCTCGGTGCGGCGTACGCCGGCGGTGGCGTACGCCTTCGCAACGTGAAGTGGAGCGTCATCAAGAAATGCTCTTCGAATTACTTTGCCGATCAGGGCTTTCAACACCTTGCAGGCTTTGGCGTGACGTTCGAGGACCTGTTGACCACGAACGTTCTGTTGAATCGTGTACGAAAGCAGGCAGACGGCGCCGTTGAGATGCTGGGCACGGATGACACGATGTGCCGTGTCGAAGCGAATCCATCGCTGACCGGTATCGTGAGTGACGATTTGTTCATCTGCGCGATCGTGATCGGCGGAGCCAACAACTGGGTCGACACGGGAACGGTGGGTGAATTTGCAGAGCGAGGCGTGTACATCAAACCGCAGGCGGGCGCGATCCACAAACTTACGGCGGTGCGGGCCGATCACAACGTTGGCGTCGGATTTTATGTCGACGGCTCGGCACTCTGGTCGCTTTGTCACGCATACAACAACAGCACAGGCAGCCCGGGCGACTACAGTGGCTTTTACTCGTCCGCCAAATCGGCAGGCAACACGTTTAGCGCATGCCGCTCGGACGGGATAAGCGGTACTCAGCAAAAGTGGGGATTTGAAGACCTGGTCAATAACAGCCTGGTTGATCTGCGAAACACCTACGTGGTGCCGAAAGGGGCGTACAACGCGGCGGGTCTCGTCACCACACAAGGCTTCCTGGGGTCGGCCGTTATCGCTCCGCCGACCGTTATCCGTCCGCTGGATGCCACAGCGATTATCGACGTAACGGGCACAACGATGGTCGTGTTGGATAACTACCAAACCGCGACGAGCGTTACGAACTTCACCGGGGGTGCCAACGGCGACACGATCAGCGTTAAAGGTAATGCGCGAGTGACGATCGTCAACGGGCTCGGGATTAACACGGGCGGTGCCGGAAGCGTTGTGATGTCGAACAACAAGATGTACGACTTCACGCAATACAACGGTACGTGGTACATGCGGTAGCGGCCGCGGTCTAAATCAGAGCAATGAGGTACTCAATATGGCAAATTTTATCGAGTCGAAAATCATGCAGGCCTTCCCTCAGGACAAGTGCTTGCACGTTATCGCGGGCGTCGTGATCTTCGCGCTCGCGCATGTCGTGTCGTGGCAGCTTGGTATTGCGGCGGTGCTGCTGGTGGGCATCGCAAAAGAGATTCTCGACCACTTTACGGGCGGAGACGTGTCCGTGTGGGACGTGGTCGCGACACTCGCAGGAGGGTTGCTCGGGCTGCTTTGTTTCGTACGTTAGCCCGGTTCGTTAGTCCAGGTTCCTTAGCTGTTATTCCCGTAGTGCTTCACCGCAGCCGCCGTCAGGCGGTTTTTTTATGGCCGCACCGATCGTTCATCGGCGCGGCCTTTTTTATTGGAGGCGCGGTTTTGAACGACAACCTCAAGTATTCCGAGCAGGGGATGGCGCTCACGCAGGACGCCGAGACGCTCTATCTCTTTGCCTACCCGGATCCTGCCTCACCCTTAGCGACGGAATTGCAGCGCCGCGGCTTGTGGCAATCGACGTTGCGCGGGCAGCCGATTCCGGCCAGCTTGCTCACGTTAAGCGGTGCGCCGTGGACAGGTGGCTGGGGGCATACAGGACCCGAGATGCGCTACGGCATGACCTTTTCGCGCGAGCAGGCCGTGGCATGGCTACGTCAGGACGTGGCGAGCGCGGAGGCGACAGTCAAGCGCCTTGTTCGTGTCGAGCTGAATCAGGAAGAGTACGACGCGCTGGTGGATCTGGTGTTCAACATCGGTAGCGGAGCCTTTGATTCGTCGACGATGTTGCGCAAGCTCAACGCCGGCGATACGGAAGGCGCGATTGCCGAATTCGCGCGATGGAACAAGGCGGGCGGTGTGGTGCTGGCCGGACTCGCGAAGCGCCGCGAAGCCGACCGCGTGCTCTTCCTGTTGGGTGCGAATTTCCAGCGGAGGGCCGCATGAAAAACGATGCCTTGGCTCGGCTTCTATACGCGTACATGGCCGTCTACATCGCGGTGTCCGCCTTCGCGGCACCCTGTTCGGCGACCTCAGTGATGCTCGTGCGCGATGGCTTCTGGGGGTATGCGGTGACATGCGGCACGGGCGCGCTCGCCGCAGTCATTGCGATCGATGTGGCGATCAACGATTGGTTGCCCGACAAGTACGTCTTTCACTGGGCAAAAGCTCGGCGGCACTGGCTCTATGCGGTCACGGCCGGCGCGTACGTCACACCGCTCTTCGCGGCGAGTGCTCATTGGACCAGCGCTGTCGTCAACGTAGCGCAATTCATTTTTTACATCGGCATGGCGTCTTTCGGGCTTGTTCTGGGCTATCGAGAGGCGCATGCGTGGCGGGAAACCAAGCGGAGGATTACGTGCGCCGAATGATCGTGTGGGTGTGGGGAGTAACGGCGCTGCTATGGGCGGCCGCTGCGTATGCGATGAGCCGCTCGGCAAGCGATGCGGTCGTGGTCGAACTGGAAAGCATTCCGGTGGCATCGCTCGGGCTCGCGGTCATGCTCGCTTTGATTGGCGGTACCGCGAGCACGTTCCAGCGTCTTGCATCGAGCGATCCGTTGGTGCGCTCGATCGCAGTCGAAGTGGGCAGCGTCATCACGGCGTCGATCGTGGCAGGGCTGGCGGCGTTTTTCTTTTGCATGTGGCGAGAGTGGCCAGCGCCGCTGACCGCGCTTGTGATCACCTTGTCGAGCTGGGGCGGCAAACGCGTGCTCGACCAGGCGCTCGATGCGTGGGTCCGAAAAATCCAAGGAGAAAGGGTATGACAAGCGGTATGACAAGCGGCATGACGGACGGTATGACAAACATTGTGAGTCGTCTCACGACGCTCGCGGCCGGTGTGGCTGCGATTGCATTTGCCGTGCTCAGCGCGTGGTTCTACATCGAGCTGCGGGTTTTGCGAATGGAGCACGCCGACACTGTGCAGCAGCTCGCCACCCAAACGGAGAGCAACGGCGTGCTGAAGGCGCAGCTGGCCACCTCGCAATCTGACCTGGCCGTGATGACAGATGCGGCCGGCAAATCGTCTGCATCGGTGGTGCGTTTCGCTGCTCAGGCGAGCGACGCGCAGGCGGCTGCGAGCGAGGCGAAAGCGAAAGCCGTGCAGCAATCGGCCGGCTATCAGAAACAGATCGATGTGCTCACCGCGCGTATCGATTCCCCCACCAACCAACCGGAGACCTGCGATGCGGCACTCGATCGTTTGCGCAGCACTTTGTAACGTCCTGCTGCTTATTCCCGGCTGCGGATCCGCGCCGGTCGAGCGGCCAATTTCGGCCGTCACGCACACGCAGGTCGTCGAGACGCAGGTTGCTGTGCCGGTGCCGTGCATCGATGCGGTGCCGGCGTCGCCCTCGTTTCTGTCGGATGCGGATCTGCTGGCCGCGCCGAACAGCTCGGTCGTCGACCGGATCTGGCGTGACCATTTGCAGCGCAAGCAATGGGAGTGGATCTTGACCGCGCAACTGATCGCGTGCGCGATGGGCGGTGTAACGAGTAACTGAAAAAGACAGGGCGACGGCGGATATGTTGGAGCATACCTGCCGCCGCCTTTCCACTGATAGAGCCAGTGAATTAGCCAAGGCCCTGCCACCTACCGGTAGGCGGGCCGAATTCTAGCGTATTTCCAGATAAGGCAATCACCATGGCAAATCCCATCATTCCTTGGATCGGCGGCAAGCGCCGATTGGCAGATCACCTTATTCCGCGTTTCCCGAAACACGAATGCTACGTCGAGGTATTCGCGGGCGGTGCAGCGCTGTATTTCCTGCGACCGCCGGCAGCCGTCGAGGTGATCAACGATATCAACGGCGAGCTGATCAATCTCTATCGGGTCGTGCAGCATCACCTCGAGGAGTTTGTGCGCCAGTTCAAATGGGCGCTCACGAGCCGGCAGGTGTTCAAGTGGCTCCAGGACACGCGGCCGGAGACGCTCACAGACATCCAACGGGCAGCTCGTTTCTATTACCTTCAGCAAAATTGTTTTGGCGCGAAGCTGGAAGGTCAGTCGTTCGGCACCGCGACGACGACACCACCTGGCTTGAATCTGTTGAGGCTCGAAGAAACGTTGTCAGCGGCGCACCTGCGCCTCGCGGCCACCTTCATCGAGCGGCTCGATTGGAAGGCGTGCATCGACCGGTACGATCGTCCACATACGTTGTTCTATCTCGATCCGCCTTATTGGGAAACGGAAGGGTATGGCGTGCCGTTTGAGTACGCTGAGTATGTCGCGATGGCGGCACGGCTTCGGACGCTGAAGGGCAGGGCGATCGTCAGCCTCAACGATCATCCAGACATTCGACGGGCGTTCGAAGGTTTCCACATCGAGACGGTCGATATCAAATATACCCTCGGAGGTGGTGGTCGGGAGGCAGCACGGAGGGAGCTGATCATCTTCAGTTGGAACGATGCAGCGGAGCCGGTTGGGCTTTTCTGAAAATCTTGAAGGCTTGGTTGTCTATAAACCTAACCGCGTCGTTGCCAATGCGTTAGCTTCAACGCGGGGGAAGACCATATACCTTGACGCTGACAGACCACCAAGCGCTGCGATCAGCATCGGTGCGAGATTTTTCGGAGCTTCAGAGATGATCGATAGCTGTTTCAGCCTCTGCGAGTGGATGGCTGCTTGAACGGATGCCGCCAGGGGTTCGGTTTAGATGCTAGGAGCCGAGAAGGGTATTGACGGAAAAAGTAAATTCAGTTAATTTACTTTTTCACATTCATAGGAGCGTCCCGTGGACATATTTGGTAGCAAGACGCAGAAGTTGCTGTCACAAGCTCAAGACTTGCTTAGTCAGGCTCAGCATGAAATGGCCAACGACATCAGCTTATTAAAGGAAAAGCAGGAAAAGACGGATCAGCGCCTCGAGCAATTAGAAAAGCAGCATGACGAAGCGGCCAATAAAATCAATGGCTTGCAGCAATCTTTGGACGCGATCAGAGATAGCGCCATCAGAGGCGAGGTTGCCAGCGGGCAGAAGACGAAGGATGTTGCTGGAAAATTCAATTTGTCGTCCGCCAGAGTCTCTCAGATTGCGCCCAGACGAAAGTACAGCAACGGTTAATTTAAGATTAAGAGCAGTAAGCTCTGGCGCGGTCTTTCACATGGTTCGGGATAAGGCAAAGCCTTTTGCTCAGGGTTGCAATGTCTCCGAGACTAGCGCAAAGCACACACATCCGACTTCGGCGAAAAAACTCCCGCGTATAGCGGGAGGAGCATCTGGCTAAGAGACGGCGCCGCTGCAAAGCACGGCGCATCTTATTAAGTTTCCAGACGCCCGCATAGTCTTGCGCGTGAAACACACAATTTCGAAGATCATTGCCACGACGCGGTGAGCTCAGGCCGAAAACCTTCTGCTCTGTGCGGACGGCCACGCATTCCCCTTGATGCCGAACAAGCGACAAATGCGAGCCCAGCCGCCGCTCGCCGGGGCGCTATACTGTGTTTTTATACAGTATTTGCGTCCCCATGTATTTACAGGTCGTTGTCATGCGTTTTCACGGCAAAGCGCTCGAACAGTCTCAGATTCGTACGACCAACTCGGTGCGTGCCGAGGTGATCGTTGCCCACGAAAACTCGGACGCGCTGGGGCGATATTCCGACGTCGCGAGAGCGAGCGCCGCCGGTGACGGCCGGGACCAGCTCTTGCCTGCACTCTATGACTGCAGGCTTTCGCACATGGGACATGGCGGCTTTGTTCTTTCGGGCTTGGAATTGATCGGATCTATTGCGTTTGCTCAAAACTGGTGGTGTCGCCCGATCGTCCGGTCGATTGCGGAGTGACAACAGGCTGCGGAACGCTCCATCATGCGATGACGATTCGAAAGGAGAAGTCGCACCATGTGCTACTCGGCGCAGATCGTGGCGGACTACCGCAAATACGTGAAAATGTTCGGTCCCGATATGGATATCAGGGAGTTCACGCGACTCTACTGGGAACGCGCCGAGGGCAGCGGCGCGAAAGTCCCCAAGGGCATGGATGCACCCTTCTTGAATCCGGTAGCAGAAGAGGAGCGCGGCATCAAGGAGTTGATCGAGCGATATGACGCAGCTCAAGTGACGAAGCTTGAACAGGAACTGTTCAAGCAGCGCACCCGGCTCGCTGATGCCGAACGCACCCTCCTGATCAAGACCACGAAGGCAGCCACCGAGAGCAAACGAATCGCTACCAGCAAGATCGACGGCACGCTGCGCCGACTCGACGACCTGCGTCGAACAGAACCAGCGGACCGTGACTCCCGAATATTTCCCGGTCAGTACGCTCCCGTCATGGTGATGGAGAACGGCCGACGCGTCATCAAACCGATGCGCTATCAATGTCGGCCGGCAGGCAAGCCCGCGAATTACGACGTGAAATACCCTGGAACCTACAACGCGCGGCGGGACAATCTGGAGGGCTTCTGGAAAGGGCTTTTCGGATATACGCACGGCCTTCTGCTGGTGAGCGCATTCTACGAAAACGTCAATCGATCCCGACTCGAAAATCGCGTGCCAGTTGAGGGGGAGAAAGATGAAAACGTGGTATTGGAGTTCAGGCCCAACCCGTCTCAGGAAATGCTGATTGCTTGCCTGTGGTCGCACTGGCAAGGGAAGGGCAAACCCGACTTGCTGTCGTTCGCGGCCGTCACAGACGATCCACCGCAGGAAATAGCTCTTGCCGGCCACGACCGCTGCATCATTCCGATCAAGCCCGAGCACATTGATGCGTGGCTTAATCCAGACTCTGCGAATCTCGCGGCGCAGTACGCCATTCTCGATGATCGCAACCGGCCATATTACGAGTACCGAATGGCAGCCTGAACTTGACCGCCGATACGTTTAATACGGATTGTTTCGGTCGCTTCGGAACAGTCCTACAAAGTGACTTTGGACGTCTCAGTGCGGCCAACTGCCGCCGTTCGGAATCGCTGTCACACGGTCATTCGGGCGGCGGCTCTCCTCAACTTCACAACATCCGCTGACCGTTGTAATTTTCGTCCAATCCGTTAATGAAAGACCGAAGCCGAAGCGATGCGAATGCTTCAGACCTCGGATGTCATGGGACTTCTGTACCATCGCGGAGCGTCTGCTGGTAAGTTGCGCATTTTTGTGAGACATTTTGCGTCCGACTGGCATAGCCTCACGTCCACGAACAGCTATACAACTAAAGGCCGTGCGGGGCACTTTGCAAAAATAGCGTGAGATTATGAAAAGATCATTTATAGAATCGCTCACAGTACGAGATTTCCGACAATTCGACGATCTTCGTGTGGAATTTAACAGCGGCTTTAATTTCATTGCCGGGCCTAATGGGTCTGGTAAAACCTCGATACTTGCAAGCATCGCGCACTGCCTTACGCACACCTCCATAGAGCATTCACGCGTTTCAGAGACAAGTGAGATATTCGTCGACGTAAATCATAAGGGCGACCTAATGAGGGTAGGTCTAGGAAAAGGCTCTTTCGATGGCCATGGATATCGCACATCTCGTGCGAAGACGTGGGCGGTTTTACCTGAGACCGAGGGCCGGAAAAATGTGCTTTCGATCAACACAGAAAAAGAGGCGCCCGACTTTGCACCTCTTTTGCTCGGCGCCCAACGGTCACTACATTACATGGCAACCCAAGGTATGCAACGCGAAGGACTGTTGGTCGAACGGCGAAAAAAATACCGCAGCGAGTCTGTCGCCAATGTCTTCGAAGGATCCGGTTCAAACGTAAAACAATGGTTAATCAATCGATATTTTATCGTCGACAAAGACTGGGCGGGCACCCAAAAAAAGAATTGGCAAAATTTTCTAAATGCACTTCCCGCCTTGGCCCCGTTCGATAGTGAATTTAGATTTGAACGGATAAAATCTGACATGGAGCCAGTATTTTCCATTTATGGGAGAGAGTGCTACCTAGAGGAACTTTCATCCGGTTTTCAAGCCGTATTAACCATCGTCGCTCGAATAATCGAGTGGGCCGAAGGAACTGGCGAGGGCGAATCAGCGGAGATTGAAAACGCGCTGGGATCTGTGCTCATAGATGAAATCGATATCCATCTTCATCCAGAATGGCAATTCACGTTGCGTGACGGTCTACGCCAATTGTTTCCGAACGTGCAATTCATAGTTACAACGCACTCGCCACACGTTCTCGCAAGTGCGCGGGAGTGTGAGGTAATTGCAATGCCTGCGAGCGTTCGGGGAAAGTGCATAATTTCTCCCTCGACTCACGGTTATTCCGGTTGGACTACCGATCAAATTCTGACGGAAGTTATGGGTGTAAGGAGTCTCGACAACAAGCAATATGAAATCCTGACACAAAAGGCATTTGACTATGTAGAACAAAAGAATCTCGACGGTTTGAGATTGACCATCGAACGCCTTCGTGCAATAGCTCATCCTGACGACGTAATTGTAAAGGTGCTGGATGTCAGGTTGGCTTCGCTTATTTTGACTGAAAATGATTAAATTAGATCGTCCATCTGAGCCAGAATTTTTGGCTATAAATAAGGCGAAATGGTTGTCGAATCTCACCACGGCCGTCGAAAAGTACGGTTCATACAAGGCGATCCCTGCCGATGAAAAAGAGAAGCTCGTTTGCTTCTATCGTCATAGCAACATAAAAGATGCGCTTGAAAAAAGCAGCCATGGTAAATGTGCATTTTGTGAAAGCAAGCCAGCAGAGTCCGGAAACATTGAGGTGGAGCATTTTGCGCCAAAGTCTATCTACTATGATCTGACATTTGATTGGGGCAACTTCCTGCCTTGCTGTCGTAAGTGCAATCAGCTGAAGGCTACGCACGACACGGTGGTTTATCCCATCGTGAACCCGTACGACCAGGATCCGAACGACTATTTTTATTTTCAGGATATTTCCCTCCGCCCAATATGCGGAGTCAATCACAAAGTAGCGGCCGAGACTATCGAGGTTTGTGGGCTAGATTCGGCCCGGCTACTAAGACCTCGGGCCTTATTGTTAATCACGATACGTATATTTATAGCCGATTTAAACGAAGCGTTGACACAGCTCAGCGCCGCGCAGTCCGCTCAAAATCGGACTCGTCGCATGCGTAAACTAGATGAGGCCATCAATCGATTAGAGGGTGCAATGTTGCCGTCAGAAAGTCATTCCAACTTCATTCGATCAATTGTGGAGAATGAGAAAGCATGGGGCGAAGCCAAGCGTCTAATCGTTAGCTCGGGACTTCACTTTCCAAACGGGACAACATAGTTGGTTGCGATTGGTGAAGCGCTCACACCCAACCAAACATTGGGTGCGACAAAGCGCTACCATTACTAGGTGCGTTGGGCTGTCACAAGGCCGCTCTCCTGTCAGTAGCAGACATGTATTGTGCTGGTCTCGGTGTCCGTGCTTGGCCGATCACTACCTGGCGGCAATCGACAGCATTCGACCCGTTATAGTGATCCTTCGGTCCGCCAACACTCACTGGCGGCTTGCAACGTACGACGACGGGCTAGTCGTCACGCCGGTTCAAACGTCGTCTGAACGGCCAATATCGCAATCGCTCGCGCCACGAAGCGATCCACGTTCGCCGAACGACTGCCTACGGAATTTTGGATGACTCGACGGAGAAATCACGGGACCAGATCAGTCCGTCTGCCCTGTAGTCGACTTTTCTACCGCTAGGAGCCGTTTCACTCAACCTAGCTATCGTGTAAGAAACGCTTTATTCAACGGGGTGCTAATGCCCCGTCGGAGTGATTAGCTTCGCGCAGATATCTTAAGTGCCATGAGCAAAAATGCTATGGTCGCGATTATCCCCACTACGATCACAAATCGAGCGGGAATAAGTAAGTTGGCAAATGACGTCCAAATTAGGTATGCGAGAATTATCACCCAAATCAAGATGACTAATCCCGGCAAGACCTTGGTAATCATCAGATCATGAGGAAGCGCGTGCTTCCCGCGAAACCCAACAATTGGTGGATGCCTGAGATCGTTGCAATCGTCAGGGCACTCCGCGAAATTTCGGGGATCATCTGCCTTTCTCCGTTGCCACCAATTCCTTACAATTGTTAGTTGCCGCATTGCAGCGACAATTCCAACCATTATTGATGCTGAGATACATACCCCAATAAGTGGAATAATCCATAGCAGAAGTTCAGCAATGCTCTTAAAGTTAGTACTGGTATCTGCTTTTTGGCCAAGAAAATAGCCCGAAAACAGAAATGCGTTGATAGTAGCTAACCAAGTCGTCCGCTGATGAATTAGCTCATCCTCGTGCTCAATTAGATTTCGTGCTCGTTTCCAGTCGGTGATGAATTGATCTGAAAATTCGCTAAATTCCGGTTCGTTCTTTTCTGTTTTCTGTTCAGTCATTTCTTCCTCGACCTTTCCAGTTGAGCCGGCAAAATGGGCGCTTGACGAGCTAATGCCGGATAATTTATTTTTCGGCAATTAGGAAAGAGTGGAACACCCGTCTTCAAAAATTGAGTACGCGACGAGCTGGCACAGTTAGCGGCAGGCCTTGACTCATTTTCGTGCGGGCAATGATCGTATCTCTGTGCGGCCGCGCACAAATGACCGAGGCGGAGGTGGGTAGCACTCCCTCATATCTCCGCGCCCGACTATCGACGAACAGGCGCCGCAATTGAACGATCTAGCCTGTGGCGTCGACCGTCCGTTCATGGCCGCTTTGCGACCGTCACGGACGGCCGAATCTTCGCACTTCAGTGTCGGCCGCCCGGATTATTTCACTAACGGTGTCAGTAGTTTTTCGCTTACTTGGCACAGTTTTCACTTTCTGTGTCATCCGACAGTCGCGGCCAGTAGGACAACTGGTACCAGCGACCCGGGTGTTCGGTCACGGATCTGTAATCGGAACTACCACAGAAAAATCAGACTTTTAAGGCGTTTTCGGTTGATGAAGGGGAGGGGGTCTTGGCAGCCGCCACTAAGCGGCCAACTCGATAGCGTCGGTAATCCTTGCTGAATGCTTGGAACACCATGAAGAAAGCCATCAGCACCATCGCCCAGCCCGAAATTGTTGTCATCTTTTGCGGCGCGTGATGACTCTGGTAGACGGGCTTGAATCTTCCGCCCTTCGCCATCTCCTCGAGCAGTACATCCCGCTCTGCTTTCGTATCGAGGTCCGTTACTGTCGTCGTGCCATCGTGATTTGGTGTCAATTGGATATTTGACATCTTTCCGTCATGCTCATAGACGTAAGTGATCGACGGCGTTCGTCCTAGCGGTCCTAGCCCAGTCAGCTGCGACAATCCTAGGAATACATAGAAGGCCGCCGCAACCAACGATATGGCTTTTCTTGAAAGGCGTTGCGTTCGCGAATTTGTGTCAGGCAGGGGGAGGGTAATCGTCTTGACGTCTCCGAGACTCGCGATCCTGTGTGACCAGTGGAGCTTCTCGGCGAGCGCTGCCGGCTTGATCTTGGAATGCGGGTCATCAAGCAACGCGAGAGCCTGAAATGAAAACGCCTCGTCTCGTCGGAAAAGTCCAAACGTCAGTTCCAGTACGCGATCGGAGACTATTTCCCCGGTCACTTTAAGATTTTCGGCTTCGCCAGTGGGTTTGAACTCCAGCCAAGTACAGCTCCCCGGAAGCGTACACGTGAGCGGCTTCTCGGTCATCTCCGGTGTGAGGTCGACGCTGCCATCGTTTGCCAGATAGCCGCTCAAGAGCACAACGCTTTTGCTAATCGGCGTGTCCTTGTAGAGCACGGCAAGATTAGGAATCCTTGTAGCGAAGTCGTCAAGGAGAGCCAGCGACTGCTCACGCACAAAGGTCAGACTGCCCGGATACCTCGCGCGCCGCAGTACTAGGTAGATACCCCAAAACCCGAAAAGTACGCTTATCACGATTCCGGCTACGGTGAGCGTGTCAGAGAAAGACATACCGAGCATGATTAACCCTGCTTATGAAAATCCAATGTTATATGGATCCTGGAAACAGAAAACAGAGTGGCTGCTGAATGGTCTGTTGATTCAACGACCTTCGAGACTGCGTCCTCTCCAATTTTTCGCTTAGTTTACTTTCTTCTCCTACAGATTCGAATCTTGTGGCGAGGCCCGCCAAGTATCTTCTCGCTTGACCCCTACAAACTGAGGATTTTGCGCCGCGTCCATTACTCGACAGCATACTGACTTACAGTGTTTGATCGGGATCGGGATCGGGATCGGGATCGGGATCGGGATCGGGATCGGGATCGGCCACTTGATCCACACGCGCGTAGGTCTGGCTCAGATTGCAGGTGAAACTGTACTAATCGGGCAGGTCGTTCCTGCGGACGATGGCAGGAATCGAACAACCCTAAACGATTGCCCCCGAATAAGCGTGTGCAATATCGGGTCGGAATAATTGTTCGCTGATGTTTTGGGGGATTTTGGGTGCTACAGATTTACTAAAGCAGCGAGCAGAAGCCTTCTCTCATAAGGACTTCGTCTATCATTGCACTCTCTTAACTACGAAGTGATGCGCAATCCGTCCAGATAGTCAGACCACTGCTGCATTAGATCGTGGCGCTCGTTGAGCCACTCCGTTCGGTTGTAAGCGCGTCCGTGGGTGTCGCGAACCTCGTGTGAAAGTTGCATCTCGACTATCTCGTCGCGAATTCCAAGTTTCTCAACAGCCAGTGTGCGAGCCGTTGCGCGCCAACCGTGGGGCGTAGCGATGCTGGAATCAATTCCCATCCGCCGGAATGCGGCGCCGATTGCCATATCGCTCATGGGACGGGCTTTCCCTCGCATGCTGGGGAAAACGTAGCGGCCTTGGCCGGTCAAAAGCTTGAGGTCTTGAAGGATTACGATGGCTTGGGTGGACAGCGGCACCAAGTGATCCGGTCCAAACTGTTTGCCGTTTTTCCTCCGTTTCATCCGGCTGGCCGGCACGGTCCAAAGTCGACCTTCGAAATCGAATTCGGTCCATTCGGCGAGTCGCAGCTCACCTGGTCGCTGAAAGAAGAGTGGTGCGAGCTTTAGTGCAGCACCGACAGTAGGTGTGCCGCTGTACCCGTAGATCTCACGCAGGAAGTCGGCAAGCGGCTCAGGTTTGGTAATGGCAGCATGGTGCCGCGTCGGTGCCGATGGGATAGCACCTCGGAGGTCAGCTGAGGGATCGCGAAGGGCGCGGGCGGTGACAACCGCATATCGCATGATCTGCCCGATGAGTGAGCGTACGCGATGTGCCGTTTCAAGCGTACCTTTACGCTCGATTCGCTGCAGCACATCGAGTATCGAAGGAGTGTCGAGGTCCATCGTTGGACGTTTGCCGATGTACGGAAACACATGCATTTCCAGGCGCCTCAAATTCCGGATCGCGTGCGATTCGGAAAGGTTGTCCGAAAATTTCGCGTGCCATTCGCGTGCAACGGCCTCGAACGAATTTTCCGCATTCGTAAATTGTGTTCGTTTCTCCGCCTTGCGTGCTTCGCCGGGGTCGACGCCGGCCGCAAGTTTTTTCTTCGCCGCCTCTCGCTTCTCACGCGCCTCTTTAAGCGTTACCCCGGGATACACACCGAGCGCAAGCAACTTCTCCTTGCCGGCATACCGATACTTCAACCGCCAATAGCGCGCGCCATTCGGCCGCACCTCCAAAAACATACCGCCCCCATCGAACAGCTTATAAAGCGTTTCGCGTGCCGCGCTTTTGCGAATCTCTGTATCTGTAAGTGCCATACGGTGTGCCGTCTGCTCATAATTTTTTGTTCTGGGGGTACAAGTCCAAACCGACACATGGGGTACCCCCGGAAGTACCCCCAACTACCCCCGGATTCGGCAGGACAATTATAAACGACTTCGGAAATGAAAAACCCCGCTGAGCCTTATGGCACGCGGGGTTTTAGATGATCCGGTACTTGTCCGGATTGGCTATTGGTGGAGGCGGCGGGAATCGAACCCGCGTCCAGTAGCGCTCTACGACCAGTTCTACATACTTAGTTCTATCATTTGATTTAACCTGGCGACGCGGACGAACACGCTTCGCTTCGGCGATTCACTAAATTTTCGACCTTGGCGTCGTGACGCCGACAAGGCTTATCTGACGTATATGACCTCTCGCGGTATTGCTACCGGTCTTGCGACTCTAGTCCGTCAGTAAACTAGGGAGAGGCAGGCGGCCCTTAGGCTGCCAGTGCGAACGTTTCGTCGTTTGCAGTTACGTTTTTCCCATTGATTTACGAGGTGACGGGTCCTCGGTATGCCCTAGCCGCTTCGCAACCCCTGTCGAAACCAGGTCGCCCCCGAAGCATTGATCATTATCTCACAGTTTCGTCGGGGATTTGGCAGGTGAGCCTACCCCGAATATCGGAGCAATCACTGCACATCGCGCAGCAGATGCTGCAATTCGATTGTCGTTTCCACCACGTGATCAGCATGCCACCGGGTGGGCGGCAGGTCCGTCCCGCAGTACCCGTAGGCCGCCGCCACGGTGACCATGCCGGCGGCGAAACCCGCCTGCACGTCGCGCAGGTCGTCACCCACGTACACCACACGCTCAGGCGCCTCTTCCATCAATTCAGCGGCATGCAGCAACGGCGCCGGATGCGGCTTCGAATGCGGGGTGGTATCGCCGCAAACAAGACAGGCTGCGCGCTCAGCCAGTCCAAGCAGCGCCACCAGCGGCTCGGCCAGCCGCGTTGCCTTGTTCGTCACGATGCCCCAGCGCACGCCGCGTGCATCGAGCTGATTGAGCAATTCATCGATGCCCGGAAACAGCGTCGTCTCAATGCACAAATCCGCTTCATAGTTGGCGAGAAATTCTTCGCGCATGGACGCGTAATCGGGATGCTCCGGCCCGATCTCGAACGCCCCTGCAAGCAACCCGCGCGCACCCGCCGATGCCAACGGCCGCAACGTCTCGAGCGGCCGCATTTCCAGCCCCCGGTCGTGCCGCATCTTGTTGACCGCGGCGACGAGGTCGGGCGCGGTGTCGGCGATGGTGCCGTCGAGATCAAACAAAACCGCGTGGCAGAGCTTGAGCCGGGTCTTGTCGATCTGATGCTGGGGCAAGGGCGTCGGGTCGTCGCTCATGAAAGTCCGTACAGGTTCGATGACGCTCGGAGGCGTAGGGTCGGCATCACTTGGGCGATCGCTCATGTCTGTTCCCGTCAGGCCACGCGGCGGCAAGCCATCAGATAGTTGATGCTTGAGTCATCGGAGAGGCTGAAGCGCTTGCTCAGCGGCCGATACGTAATCCCCTTGATCTCGACGATATCAAGTTGCGCAGAACGCACGTACTGCGCAAGTTCTGACGGCTTGATGAAGCGCGCGTAATCGTGCGTGCCGCGCGGCAACATACGCGCAATGTACTCCGCGCCGATCACCGCGAACAAATACGCCTTCGCATTGCGGTTGAGCGTGGAGAAAAACACCCAGCCACCGGGTTTGACGAGCGTGGCGCACGCCTGGACGATGCCCGCCGGATCCGGCACGTGCTCGAGCATCTCCATGCAGGTCACCACGTCGTAGGTGCCGGGTTCCCGCGCCGCCAGCGCCTCGGCCGCGATCTCTTCGTATTCGACCTCGACGCCGCTCTCCAGGCTATGCAAGTCGGCCACGCCCAGCGCTCTTGATGACAAATCCACGCCTTTCACCTTGGCGCCTCGCACGGCCATCGATTCAGACAGGATGCCGCCGCCGCAACCGATATCCAGCGCGCGCTTGCCCGGCAGATGCGCAAGCGCGTCGATCCAGTCGAGCCGCACCGGATTGAGTTCGTGCAATGGCTTGAACTCCGCATTCGGGTCCCACCAACGATGAGCCAGCTCGCTGAATTTTTGAAGCTCGTGGGGATCGGCATTGATCATGTGCGGATAGCCTTGAAACATAAGGTCAGGAACGGTCAAGCACCAAGTATATAGGCGGTGGCGAGAGCCGGTGAAACGCGGCGCGAGCCCAGGCTGGTCGAGCAGGGGGACGCTCCGGGCGTGCAGCAAGACGCGCGGTACATAAAAAAAGCCCCGCCGAAGCGGGGCTTTGATCCTGCGGCAATCAGTCGCGAATTACTGCGCTTGACGCGAGGTTCCAACAACTTCGACTTCCACGCGACGATCCGGTGCGAGGCAGGCGATAAGTTGCTTGCGGTTCTTCTGGTTGCAACCCGTGGTGACCGGGTTACGCTTGCCCTTGCCTTCCGTATAGATACGGTTGGCTTCGATGCCCTTGCTGACCAAGTATGCCTTGACAGCTTGTGCACGGCGCAGGGACAGACGATCGTTGTACTTGTCCGAACCGATGCGGTCCGTGTAACCCGTTGCGACCACGACTTCCAGGTTCAGGTCGCCAATCTTCGATGCGAGATCGTCAAGCTTTTCCTTGCCGCCTGGCTTCAGGATGGCCTTGTCGAAGTCGAACAGAGCGTCAGCTTGGTACGTAACCTTTTGGCTTTGGATAACCGGAGCCGGTGCCGGTGCGACCGGCGGCTGCGGTGCCTGGGCTACCAGCGCGCCATCGCACTTTGCGTTGGCCGTTGCCGGGGTCCAGAACGCGTCACGCCAGCAAAGCTCGTTCGTGCCGTTCATCCACACGTATTCGCCCGTGCCGTTCACCCAGTTGTCGTTCACAGCCTGGCGCGAAGCCGGGACCGATTGCGCCATCGCCGATGCAGCCATAACTGCGGTAGCTGCAATGAACGCGAGCTTTGAAAGTTTATTCATATTTCTCCTCTCGAAATTGAGATTACCGCAGGTTTACTGCGAGCCTTGTTGACGAAGACAAGTCATACATTGCTCGAAGTATAACATTACCGCGGAACAAAACGCTGTGTGTAGACTTCGAGCAGTGTCTAACTTTGTGCGTTCGCATTTTGCCATATCGTTCCCTTGCAACGATAAAAATATCCTTGGCCCCCCAACGCCCGCAACCTTATGTGGTGCATGCGCAACAAGACGGGGCAAGGATTTGCAGGGTTTGATACGTGCCGAACCTGCGCACAATGCGTGCCACCCCGGAACTTTTTCCAAAAACATCAATACATTCTTTTCGACGGTTTTTCGCGCGTTAAGTGGCGGCGTCAAAACCCGTGACGGCGAATGATAGCGGGTTAGTCTGACGTTTTCACTTTGTTCTATGTGGCAATTTGTAAGCTTTCGCTACCGTTTGCTCAACAGGCCCGCGTCATGCTGGTCACTGGCCCGCGCGGATCGTTGCTATTCCCGCGTCGCCACGGTCGCGCTGGTATGTCCCTGAATTTCCCGATCCGCTGCGTTCCGACTCTATGCCGACTCTATGTATACGCGGCGGTCCCGGGAGCGGATGTCGCGCATGTTAGAATCGCGTGATGCGTTGCTTTCGCAATGCCGATGCTAAACGACGGTGAATCCGGGTAAAACGCCGCAAAAGAGGCTTTTATTCCGCGCCGGCGCCGCACAGTTCAAGACACGGATAAATGGATCAATTCGCCAAAGAGACCCTGCCAATCTCCCTCGAGGAGGAAATGCGCCGCTCATATCTCGATTACGCGATGAGCGTGATCGTGGGGCGAGCGCTCCCCGATGTCCGCGACGGCCTCAAGCCAGTCCACCGTCGCGCGCTGTATTCTATGCACGAACTGAATAACGACTGGAATCGTGCCTATAAGAAGTCGGCGCGTATCGTGGGCGATGTCATCGGTAAATATCACCCGCACGGCGACCAGTCGGTCTACGACACCATCGTCCGGATGGCGCAGCCGTTTTCGTTGCGCTACATGCTGGTCGACGGCCAGGGCAATTTCGGTTCGGTCGACGGCGACAACGCCGCCGCCATGCGATACACCGAAATCCGCATGGCGAAGATCGGCCATGAGCTGCTGGCGGATATCGACAAGGAAACGGTCGACTTCGGTCCGAACTACGACGGCAGCGAAAGCGAGCCGCTGGTGTTGCCGGCACGCATCCCCAATCTTCTGATCAACGGCTCGGCCGGCATTGCTGTCGGCATGGCGACGAACATTCCGCCGCATAACCTGCGCGAAATCGTCGATGCCTGCATGCATCTGCTGAATAACCCCGACACGACCATCGACGAACTGATGGAAATCGTGCCGGGACCGGATTTCCCTACGTACGGCGTGATTTATGGTGTGTCGGGCGTACGGGACGGCTATCGAACGGGTCGCGGACGCGTCGTGATGCGCGCGACCACGCACTTCGAAGAGATCGACCGCGGCCAGCGGATGGCGATCATCGTCGACGAAATCCCGTATCAGGTGAACAAGCGCACGCTGCTCGAGCGCATTGCCGAGCTGGTGAACGAGAAGAAGATCGAAGGCATCTCGGACATCCGCGACGAATCCGACAAGAGCGGCATGCGCGTGGTGGTCGAGCTGAAGCGCGGCGAAGTGCCGGAAGTGGTGCTGAACAATCTGTACAAGATGACGCAGCTTCAGGACACGTTCGGCATCAACATGGTCGCGCTGGTCGACGGCCAGCCGCGTTTGCTGAACCTGAAGCAGATGCTGGAGTGTTTCCTGTCGCATCGGCGGGAAGTGCTGACGCGGCGCACTGTATACGAACTGCGCAAGGCGCGGGATCGTGGCCACGTGCTGGAAGGGCTGGCGGTGGCGCTGGCGAATATCGACGAATTCATCCGCATCATCAAGGCAGCGCCGACCCCGCCGATCGCGAAGCAGGACTTGATGAACAACGCCTGGGACTCGGAAATCGTGCGCGAAATGCTGTCGCGTGCCGAAACCGAGGAGTCGGGCGGGCGCCAGGCGTATCGGCCGGAAGGCTTGAATCCCGCGTACGGCATGCAAGCCGATGGCTTGTACAAGCTGTCCGACGTCCAGGCGCAGGAAATTCTGCAAATGCGCCTGCAACGCCTGACCGGGCTCGAGCAGGACAAGATTGTCGGCGAGTACAAGGAAGTGATGGCGCAAATCGCCGACTTGCTCGACATCCTGGCGCGTCCGGCGCGGATTCGCGCGATCATCGTCGATGAACTGGCGTCGATTCGCGCCGAATTCGGCGACGACCGCCGTTCGCGCATCGAACTGAACGCGACCGAACTGAATACCGAAGACCTGATCACGCCGCAGGAAATGGTCGTGACCATGTCGCACACCGGTTACGTTAAGTCGCAGCCGCTGTCCGAATATCGTGCGCAAAAGCGTGGCGGCCGCGGCAAGCAGGCCACGCAGATGAAGGAAGACGACTGGATCGACACGCTCTTCATCGCTAATACGCACGACCACATGCTGTGTTTCTCGAACCGTGGCCGTGTTTACTGGATCAAGGTCTACGAAGTACCGCAGGGCTCGCGCAATTCGCGCGGCCGGCCGATCGTGAACATGTTCCCGCTGCAGGACGGCGAGAAGATCAACGTCGTGCTGCCGATCAAGGAATTCTCCGCCGATAAATACGTTTTTATGGCCACTTCACTGGGTACGGTCAAGAAAACGCCACTTGAAGCCTTCAGCCGGCCGCTGCGCAAGGGCATTATTGCGGTTGGCCTGGACGACGGCGATTTCCTGATCGGCGCGGCGATTACCGATGGCCAGCATGACGTAATGCTGTTCTCGGATTCGGGCAAGGCAGTGCGTTTCGACGAAAACGACGTGCGTGCAATGGGCCGCGAAGCCCGTGGCGTGCGCGGCATGCAACTGGAAGAAGGGCAGCAGGTCATCGCGTTGCTGGTCGCCGGCGGTGAAAACCAGTCGGTGCTGACCGCGACCGAGAACGGCTTCGGCAAGCGTACGCCGATCGACGAATACACCCGTCACGGCCGTGGCACGAAGGGAATGATCGCTATCCAGACGTCTGAACGTAACGGCAAGGTGGTTGCCGCAACGCTCGTCGAGCCGGAAAGCGAGATCATGCTGATCACCAATACCGGCGTGCTGATCCGCACGCGGGTGTCGGAGATCCGTGAAATGGGCCGTGCAACCCAAGGTGTTACACTCATCAGTCTTGACGACGGCACCAAGCTGTCCGGCTTGCAGCATATCGCCGAGGCGGAAGTCGCAGTCGAACTCGACGCCGATCTGGAAGGTGAAGCGGGCGAGGCAAACGATGCCGGCGAACCTTCGGCCAGCGCTGCGGCGGATGATTCGACCGATGCAGGCGACACGCCGGACGACACGTCGGAAGGCGATGAGGACAGCACGTCCTGACCCAGTGTTCGCCACCGCGCCTGTTCTGTTTCTGAAAGCTTGAATGGATAAGCTGCGCGACTTGAGCAAATGCCGAGTCGCGCTGCGATGAAAGTAAAATTTTTTAAGGGAGTAATGATGCAAAAACAGTTTAAACAATGGATGTTGCTGGCTGCTTTGGTACCGGCTTTCGCATCGGCTCAATCGCTCCAGAGCCAAGCGACGACGCCGGCTGCAGACGCAGCCACAGCGGCACCGGATCCGGCGAAGCAAGCTGCGATCAAGGACCTGCTGGACGCAATCGACGCGCAAAAGCTCGTCGGCGCCATTGGTAACAGCGCACAAATGCAGTCGAAGCAACTGGTTCCGGCCATCCTGTCCGACGCGTTGAGCGAAAACAAGACGATGAACGACAAGCAGAAGCAAGCTGCCGTTCCTCAGCTCCAGAAGGACACGGTACCGAAGCTGGTGGACTCCGCCGGTCAGGTCTTCGCGACCGACTCGTTCCGTCAGGACGCCATGCAGGCTCAGTACGACGCGTACGCGAAGTACTACACGACGGCTGAAATCAAGGACCTGACGACGTTCTACAAGAGCCCGACGGGTCGCAAGTTCATCCAGGTTCAGGACCAGGTCGGTCGTGACGTGGTGAACGGTCTGATGCAGAAATACATGCCGCAATCGATCAAGGCCACCCGCACGCAAGCGGACAAGGAAGTGGCTGCCGTCAAGCCGAAGTAAGTCAAGGCTGCCAAAGCCCGCCATCGCCGCCCATGCGGCTGTAGTTTGGCGGGTTTTCGGGACGGTGCGATAATGGCTGTTTGCGTTCAGACGCAAACAGCCATTTGTTTTTCGTGGCGAGATTCGGGCTTTATTCAACTTTTCTCGCTGGCGTTCTCTTTATTGCGTCCGGTTTTTCGGGGTGTTTATCAGATGCGCGTCTTCAATTTCTCCGCTGGTCCTGCAGCAATGCCCGAAGAAGTACTCCGTCAAGCCGCCGACGAAATGCTCGATTGGCATGGCAGCGGCATGAGCGTGATGGAAATGAGTCATCGTGGAGCCGAGTTCATGTCCATCCATGAAGCTGCGCTCACCGATCTCCGCGATCTGCTGAAAGTCCCCGCGTCGCACAGGATCCTGTTCCTGCAGGGCGGCGGCATAGGCGAGAACGCGATCGTCCCGCTGAACATGCTCGGGGCACGTAAAACCGCGGACTTCGTTGTGACGGGCTCGTGGTCGCAGAAGTCCTTCAAGGAAGCGCAGAAGTACGGCACGCCGCACATCGCCGCGAACGGCAAGACGGAGCAGGGGTTCACGCACGCACCGAAGGTCGGCGAATGGCGCCTTTCCGACGATCCGGCCTACGTCCATATCTGCACGAACGAAACGATCGACGGCGTCGAGACCTTTGAGATTCCCGATCTCGGTTCGGTGCCGCTGGTCGCCGACGCGTCGTCGCACATTCTTTCCCGCCCGATGGACATCGCGAAATACGGCGTGTTGTTTGGCGGCGCGCAGAAGAACATCGGCATGGCGGGCGTCACCGTCGTGATCGTGCGTGAGGATCTGCTTGATCGTGCGCTGGCTATCTGCCCGTCGGCGTTCGAATGGAAGACGGTCGCCGCGAACAATTCCATGTACAACACGCCGCCTACCTACGCCATCTATATTGCCGGACTGGTGTTCCAGTGGCTGAAGAAGCAGGGTGGGCTGGAAGCCATGGAAGCGCGCAGCATCGAAAAGTCGACGCTGCTGTACGACACCATCGACGCCAGCAGTTTCTATCTGAATAAAGTCGAGCGCCAGTCGCGCTCGAGGATGAACGTACCGTTTTTTCTCGCCGACGAATCCCGTAACGAAGCATTCCTGGCCGGCGCAAAAGCGCGCGGCCTGCTGCAGCTGAAAGGCCACAAGTCGGTCGGCGGCATGCGCGCGTCCATCTATAACGCGGTGCCGCTCGAAGCGGTGAAGACGCTCGTCGAGTATATGAAGGAATTCGAGCGGGCCAGTGCCTGAAATCGCGCCTGGCCTCCCATCCGATACTTGGGTACCCAAGCCGGATCGACTCATCTCAACCAACGCATGGACGACGACCTTAATTCACGACTCATCCCGCTGCGCGAGCGCATCGATGCGCTCGACGCGCAGCTCATCGCGCTTCTGAACCAGCGCGCCGCCGTGGCGCTTGAAGTGGGCGAGGTGAAGAAGCATTTCAACGCGCCGGTGTTTCGCCCCGAACGCGAGTTGCAGGTCATTGCGCGCCTCCAGGAAATGAGCGAAGGGCCGCTTGCCGATGATCACATCAGCTCGATCTGGCGCGAGATCATGGCCGCGAGCCGCGCGCTTGAACAGACGCTGCGCGCGGCGTATCTCGGTCCGGTCGGGACCTACAGCGAGCAGGCGATGCTCGAGTATTTCGGACATTCGATCGAAGGCGTGCCGTGTCCTTCCATCGATGAAGTGTTTCGCTCGGTTGAAGCCGGCGCTGCCGAATTTGGTGTGGTGCCGGTTGAGAACTCCGCGGAAGGCGCGGTCTCGCGAACGCTCGATCTATTGCTGCAAACATCGCTTGTGATCAGCGGCGAACTGGCTTTGCCGATTCATCACAATCTGTTGACGGTGTCCGGCAGCCTGAATGGCGTCACGCGCGTGTTCGCGCATCCGCAAGCGCTCGCGCAATGCCAGCATTGGCTGACGGCGAATGCGCCCACGCTTGCGCGTCAGGCGGTATCGAGCAATGCGGAAGCGGCGCGGCTCGCGGTGGGCGATCCGACTATTGCGGCTATCGCAGGGGACCGTGCTGCCACACATTACGGACTCGGCGTGGTGAGCGCGCTGATCCAGGATGACCCGCACAACCGCACGCGCTTCGTGATGATCGGCAAGGAGCGCACGGGCGTGAGCGGCCACGACCAGACGTCGCTGATCGTGTCGGTGGCGAACGAGCCAGGCGCGTTGCTGAAATTGCTGGAACCGCTGGCGCGTCACGGGGTATCGATGACCCGTTTCGAGTCGCGTCCCGCGCGCGTGGGCACGTGGGAGTACTACTTTTATATCGACGTGGAAGGACATCGCGACGACGCGCCGGTCGCCGCCGCGCTGCACGAACTGGGCGAAAAAGCCGAGTTCCTGAAGATCCTCGGCTCGTACCCGCGCGATCGCTGAGTTGAGCCCCTTAAAAACCGTTGGAGAAGACATGACATCGCAATTCGGCCCTTCCTACGTGCGCGCGATCGCGCCTTACATTGCTGGCAAACCGATCTCGGAAGTGGCGCGTGAATTCGGACTGAACGAAGCGGACATCGTGAAGCTCGCGTCGAATGAAAATCCGCTCGGCATGCCTGAGTCCGCGAAGCTCGCGATGGCGCAAGCGATCGAGGAGCTCGGCCGATATCCGGATTCGAACGGTTTCGACCTGAAGGCCGCGTTGAGCGAGCGCTACGGCGTGCCGCCGGAATGGATCACGCTCGGTAACGGCAGCAACGACATCCTCGAAATTGCGGCGCACGCGTTCGTCGAAAAGGGTCAGTCGATTGTCTATGCGCAATACTCGTTCGCGGTCTATGCGCTCGCCACACAAGGTCTGGGCGCGCGTGCGATCGTCGTGCCGGCCGTGAAGTACGGTCACGATCTCGAAGCGATGCTCGCAGCCATCGCCGACGACACGCGTCTCGTGTTCGTCGCGAATCCGAACAATCCGACGGGTACGTTTATCGATGGCCGGACGCTTGAAGCGTTTATCGCACGCGTGCCGCGTCACGTGGCGATCGTGCTGGACGAGGCGTACACGGAATACCTGTCGAAGGACAAGCGCTACGATTCCATCGAATGGGTGCGCCGTTATCCGAATCTGCTTGTGTCGCGGACGTTTTCAAAGGCGTTCGGACTGGCCGGACTGCGTGTGGGTTTCGCGATTGCGCAGCCGGAACAAACCGATCTGCTGAATCGCCTGCGCCAGCCGTTCAACGTGAATTCGATGGCGCAAGCCGCCGCGATCGCCGCGTTGAAGGACACCGCATTTCTGACGAAGAGCGCCGAGATCAACGCGGCGGGTTATCGCCGGCTGACAGAAGCCTTCGACAAACTCGGCCTGGAATACGTCCCGTCCGATGGCAACTTCGTGATGGTGCGCGTGGGTAATGACGACGCCGCCGGGCAGCGTGTGAATCTCGCGTTGCTCAAGCAGGGCGTGATCGTGCGCCCGGTCGCCAACTACGGTTTGTTGCCGTGGCTGCGTGTCACGATCGGCTTGCCGGAAGAGAACGACGCGTTTATCGCGGCGCTCGAAAAGTCGTTGGCTGCCACTGCTTGATTGTTTCTGTTTCGCCCGTGCTTTTCAAAAAAAGCACGGGTTGGTTCGATTGCTCACCCCTCGCGCCGAAAGGCGCGTTTTCATCGATGTCTCGTGGCCGCATTCTCTTTCAATAAAATCGTCATTTTTGGTGTCGGCCTGATCGGCGGATCACTCGCGCGCGCCTTGCGTGAACGCGCTGGCGCGACGGGTGAAGTCGTGGGCGTCGGACGCTCGATGAAGTCCGTGGAGCGCGCGCTGGAACTCGGCTTGATCGATTCGGCCGTGCTTCTCGACGACGACCGTGCGCTCGAACTCGCGCTGCGTGACGCCGACTTCGTGCTGATCGCCGCGCCGGTCGCGCAAACCGAGCCGCTGCTGCGGCGGATTGCGCCGTTTCTCGACGCGCGCACTATCGTGACCGATGCAGGCAGCACAAAAAATGACGTTGTCTCGGCTGCACGTGCAGCGTTGGGCGACCGTGTTGCGCAGTTTGTGCCGGGGCATCCAATCGCCGGCCGGGAATCGAGTGGACCGGACGCCGCCATACCCGATCTCTATGTTGATCGGAACGTCGTGCTGTGCCCGTTGCCGGAGAACCCGGCGGACGCGGTGGAGCGTGTCGCTGCGATGTGGCTCGCGACCGGTGCCAACGTGCATCGAATGACGGCTGAGCAGCACGACAGCGTGTTTGCATCGGTGAGCCATTTGCCGCACGTGTTGTCGTTCGCGCTCGTCGAGATGATTCTGCAAGCGCCTGACGCCGCGCTCAAATTCTCATTCGCTGCCGGTGGTTTCCGCGATTTCACGCGGATCGCGGCGTCTAGTCCGGAAATGTGGCGCGACGTGTGCATCGCGAACCGGGCGGCGCTGCTGACCGAAATCGATACCTATACCAACGTGCTGGCGCGTTTTCGCCAGGCCATCGACACGTCCGACGGCGCCGCGCTCGAAACTGCCTTCGAACGCTCGCGCACCGCGCGGAGCGAGTGGCAACAAGGCGGCGCGATCAAAGCCGCCGATGAATCCGCACAATAGCTAACTGGACTTAATCATGGAACACCTCGATCTCGGACCTTTTTCGCGTGCGTCCGGCACGGTCCGGCTGCCCGGATCGAAGAGCATTTCTAACCGTGTCCTGCTGCTCGCCTCGCTGGCTGAGGGCGAAACGGTGATCACGAACCTGCTCGATTCCGACGATACCCGCGTGATGCTCGCGGCGCTCAATACGTTGGGCGTCGAGGTGAACAACGATGGCGAGCGCTGTGTCGTGAAAGGCACCGGCGGGCGCTTTCCGGTGAAATCGGCGGAGCTTTTTCTTGGCAATGCCGGTACGGCAGTACGTCCGCTCACGGCCGCGCTCGCGTTGAACGGCGGTGAATATCGCGTGCATGGCGTGCCGCGCATGCATGAACGGCCGATCGGCGATCTCGTCGATGGCCTGCGACAGATTGGCGCGAAGATCGATTACGAAGCGAACGATGGTTTCCCGCCGCTGCGGATTCACCCCGCTGACATTGCCGTCGACCAGCCGATCCGCGTGCGTGGCGATGTCTCCAGCCAGTTCCTGACCGCGTTGCTGATGAGCTTGCCGATGGCGCAGAACACGCGCGGCCCGATTGTGGTGGAAGTGGACGGTGAGCTGATTTCGAAACCGTATATCGACATCACGATCAAGCTGATGGAGCGTTTCGGGATGACCGTCGAACGCGACGGCTGGAAGAGCTTTACGCTGCCGGCCGGCGCGCGCTACGCGTCGCCGGGAACGATTGCGGTAGAAGGCGACGCGTCGTCGGCGTCGTATCTCCTCGCGGCCGGTGCGCTGGGCGGCGGTCCGCTGCGCGTGGAAGGCGTGGGCCGCGCGAGCATCCAGGGCGACGTGAATTTCGCCGATGCGCTGATCCGCATGGGCGCGAACGTCATGCTGGGCGACGACTGGATCGAAGTGCGCGGCGTGGAATCCGACGACGGCAAGCTGATGGCCATCGACATGGATTTCAACCTGATCCCCGATGCCGCGATGACCATTGCCGTGGCCGCGCTGTTCGCGACCGGCACGACTACGCTGCGCAATATTGCGAGCTGGCGCGTGAAGGAGACGGACCGGATTGCCGCGATGGCGACCGAGTTGCGCAAGGTCGGCGCGACGATCGAGGAGGGCCCGGATTACCTCGTGGTGACGCCGCCGGCCGCATTGACGCCGAATGCGGCTATTGATACCTACGACGACCATCGCATGGCGATGTGTTTTTCGCTCGTGAGCTTGGGCGGCGTGCCGGTGCGTATCAACGACCCGAAATGTGTCGCCAAGACCTTCCCGGATTATTTCGAGCAGTTCGCCAAGCTCGCGAAGGCCTGATGACCATGACCAATACACATACAGCAATGCAAGCCTCGACACCGCGCGCAGCCGCCCGCCGATCCGGACGTCTCCGATGAAACCCACTCGTCCCTTTCACCAGACTCCGGTTATCACCATCGACGGCCCGACGGCTTCGGGCAAAGGCACCGTCGCCGCGTCAGTCGCCGCCACGCTAGGCTTCCATTTACTCGATAGCGGCGCGCTATACCGGCTCACCGCGCTCGCGAGCGCGCGCTACAACATCGAACCTGAGGACGGCGACGCGCTCGCCGAACTCGTCGCGGAACTCCACATCACGTTCCGGGAGGGCTGTGCGCAGCTGGACGGCGTGGATGTATCAACAGAAATTCGTGCCGAGGAAATCGGCAATCGCGCCTCGGCGATCGCCGTTCACGGCCAGGTTAGGACCGCGCTGATTGCGCGCCAGCGGGCGTTCCGCAAGCCGCCGGGGCTGGTTGCCGATGGCCGCGACATGGGCACCGTTATTTTTCCCGATGCAACGCTCAAGGTGTTTCTCACGGCCAGCGATGAAGCGCGGGCGGCGCGGCGGCATAAGCAATTGATACAAAAAGGCTTTTCTGCTAATATGGAAGACTTGCTGCGAGATTTGCGCGAGCGGGACGCACGGGACAGCAACCGTGTAGCCGCGCCGCTCAAGCCCGCAGTGGACGCGAAGACGCTGGACACCTCCGGGTTATCCATCGACCAGGCGGTCGATCAGATCATCGGTTGGTTTAATGCGGTTCCTGCGTAGATAGTAGGAAATTGTTGGAAAAAGCCGACATTTTGAAGGCTTTGCTTTGGAGCTCCATGAGAAACATGGAGCGTGTTTAAACCCCTCAACCCCGTGTAGCGTTCGCCTTTTTTGTCATCGGCCCGAACAGTTCGGGCAGGCATTGCGAAGCAGCTGCGCAACTATAGATTTTTATGTCCGACCTGCAAACATCTACCCCGATTACCGAATCTTTTGCGGCTCTGTTCGAAGAGTCGTTGACCAAGCAGGACATGCGTGCGGGTGAAGTTATTTCCGCCGAAGTCGTGCGCGTCGACCACAATTTCGTGGTTGTCAACGCAGGTCTCAAGTCCGAAGCCTACATTCCGCTCGAAGAATTCCTGAACGACGCGGGCGAGGTAGAAGTGCAGGCGGGCGACTTTGTTTCAGTGGCTATCGACGCCCTGGAAAACGGTTATGGCGACACCATCCTGTCGCGCGACAAGGCGAAGCGTCTGGCTTCGTGGCTGTCGCTGGAAAAAGCGCTCGACAACAACGAACTCGTGACCGGCACGATCACGGGCAAGGTCAAGGGCGGCATGACCGTCATGGTCAACGGCATCCGCGCGTTCCTGCCGGGTTCGCTGGTTGACACGCGTCCGGTCAAGGACACGACCCCGTACGAAGGCAAGACCCTCGAATTCCGCGTGATCAAGCTTGACCGCAAGCGTAACAACGTCGTGTTGTCGCGCCGCGCCGTGATCGAAGCTACCCAAGGCGAAGAGCGCGCAAAGCTGCTCGAAACGCTGAAGGAAGGCGCGATCGTGGAAGGCGTGGTCAAGAACATCACGGACTACGGCGCTTTCGTGGACTTGGGCGGTATCGACGGCCTGTTGCACATCACGGACATCGCTTGGCGTCGTGTGCGTCACCCGAGCGAAGTGCTGTCGGTTGGCCAGGAAGTTACCGCGAAGATCCTCAAGTTTGACCAAGAGAAGAACCGCGTATCGCTCGGTATCAAGCAACTCGGCGACGATCCGTGGGAAGGCATTTCCCGCCGTTACCCGTCGGGCACGCGCCTGTTCGGTAAGGTCACGAACATCACCGACTACGGCGCATTCGTCGAAGTGGAATCGGGCATCGAAGGCCTGGTCCACGTGTCGGAAATGGACTGGACGAACAAGAACGTTGCTCCGTCGAAGGTTGTGCAACTCGGTGACGAAGTCGAAGTCATGGTTCTCGAAATCGACGAAGACCGCCGCCGTATCAGCCTCGGCATGAAGCAGTGCAAGCCGAACCCGTGGGACGACTTCAGCCGCAACTTCAAGAAGGGCGACAAGCTGGAAGGCGCTATCAAGTCGATCACCGACTTCGGCGTGTTCATCGGTTTGCCGGGCGGCATCGACGGTCTGGTTCACCTCTCGGACCTGTCGTGGAGCGAAACGGGCGAAGAAGCGGTTCGCAAGTACAAGAAGGGCGACGAAGTCCAGGCTATCGTTCTGGGCATCGATGTCGAGAAGGAACGCATCTCGCTGGGTATCAAGCAGCTCGAAGGCGATCCGTTCAGCAACTTCGTGGCAATGAACGACAAGGGCGCGACGGTTGACGGCGTGGTCAAGTCGGTTGACGCGAAGGGCGCAGTCGTGACGTTGACGGCGGACGTGGAAGGTTATCTCCGCGCGTCGGAAATCGCTCAGGACCGCGTGGAAGATGCTCGCAACGTGCTGAAGGAAGGCGACAAGGTCAACGCGATGATCATCAACATCGATCGCAAGTCGCGTGGCATCAACCTGTCGATCAAGGCCAAGGATTCGGCTGAGCAACAGGAAGCTATCCGTGGTCTGGCTTCGGCTGACTCGAGCACGGCTGCAACCGGCACGACGAACCTTGGCGCGCTGTTGAAGGCCAAGCTCGACGGCCAGAACGGCTAAGCCGCAGGTATTGCTGCAGCATGACCAAATCGGAATTGGTCGCCCAACTGGCGCTGCGATTTCCGCAACTTGTTCTTAAAGATGCGGATTTCGCGGTGAAGACGATGCTCGATGCAATGTCGGACGCTTTGGCCAACGGCCATCGCATCGAAATTCGCGGCTTCGGCAGTTTCGGCCTCAATCGTCGTCCGTCGCGCGTTGGACGCAATCCCAAGTCGGGTGAGAAGGTGCTGGTACCGGAGAAATTCGTGCCTCACTTCAAGCCAGGCAAGGAGTTGCGCGAACGGGTAGATGGCCGTGCGGGCGAGCCGCTGAAGCAGTCGAATGAAGCGGATAGCGAGGACATTGACGAAGACGACGATATTTGACTCGGCGTCCGGATCTATCCCGCCTCGCGCCGCAGTCTGCCAGAGGCAAATGACCGGAAAAAGCACCCGCAAGGGTGCTTTTTTTATGCCCCGGCCGAATGCGCGCTAACCTCGTTACCGTTGCGCACGGTTGTTCGTCATTGTTATTTTTCGCGTTACCGTGCAGCGGTAAACTGCCGCAAACGCCCTGCTGATCGGCCTAACGTCCAAGCCGTTGCGCATTGCCTCATACGCTTCAATTACAATACCGGACGCCAACGACCAAGGGCAGCGTGGCCCGCGCATTGCGTCCTCCGTGGATATCGGTTAATACCCGCCGCCCGCGTTGTCTCCTGCGTCGTTCCGCTATTGCCGTCAAAGAGACCCTTATGAAATTTTTTGTCTGGCTGATCCGTGTACTGGTTTTCGTGCTCCTGCTCGTGCTGGCGTTGGCCAATACGCAAAGTGCGACGCTCAATTTTCTCGCTGGCTACTTCTGGCAGGCACCGCTGATCCTGATCGGGCTGGCGTTTTTTATCGTCGGCCTGGTTGCCGGGCTGCTGTCGTCGCTGCCATCGTTGTTTCGCCTGCGGATGGAAAATGCCCGGCTCAAACGCGAACTGCGCGTGGCGCGCGATGTCCCCGTCGTGCCGATGGAACCGCCTATGCCGCCACTGATCTGACGGGCCATGCGCTGACCAGCCCCGTGCCAGCGCGGCCGCGTGCCTGCTTCCGGCACTTCGCTCAGGCCCTTAACCCTTTTCAAGAATTCGCATGGATCTAGACTTCTGGTGGCTGCTTGTCATTCCGGTCGCGTTCGCTCTCGGCTGGATGGCATCACGCTATGACCTGAAAACGCTGCTGTCCGAAAACGCGAATCTGCCGCGCTCGTATTTTCGCGGCCTCAATTTCCTGCTGAACGAGCAACACGACAAGGCCATCGACGCCTTTATCGAAGTTGCGAAACTCGATCCTGAAACCATCGAATTGCACTTTGCGCTCGGTAATCTGTTTCGCCGCCGCGGTGAGACAGACAGGGCGATTCGCGTGCATCAGAACCTGCTTGGCCGCGCCGATCTGCCGGTCGCCGAACGCGATCACGCGCTGTTCGAACTCGGCCAGGATTTCCTGAAGGCGGGTCTGCTGGATCGCGCCGAGGAAACGTTCCGGTCGCTCGAAACGGGCGAATATGCACTCGGCGCGCAACGGGCGTTGCTGACCATCTACGAGATCGAGAAAGACTGGAACAAGTCGATTGCAACCGCCAGCCGGATCCAGGAAATGGGCGCGGCGACGCTTGAGAAAGAGGTCGCACAGTTCCATTGCGAACTCGCGCAAGAAGCGCTGCAGCGCAAGAATCCGGAAGACGCCCGCGCGGAGCTGAAGCTTGCACTCGCGGCCAATCCCGATAACGTGCGGGCGACCATCCTGGTCGGCGACGTGGATGCCGCCGGCGGCGATCTCGAGGCCGCCATTGCATGCTGGCGTCGTGTGGAAGAACAGAATGCGGCCTATCTGCCACTGGTGGCCGAAAAGCTGGTGCAGGCTTATGAACAACTCGGCCGGACGGCTGAAGGCGTCGACCTGCTGGTTGATTACGTGAATCGCTATCCGTCGAACGATCTGCTCGACGTGGCGTTCAAGCACGTCTCACAATTGCGCGGCATGGACGCAGCCCACGCGCTTGCCCGGCACCAGATGCAGACATCACCGAATGTCGCCGGCATGACGCGGCTGCTGGAAGCGCAGGTGGCTACGGCCGAGGAACCGCGTCGCAGCGAACTCGAACTGATGCGCACGCTCGTCAAACAGCGGACCAAGAACCTGCCGCGCTACACGTGCCAGAATTGCGGTTTCCGCGCGCGTCTTTTTTACTGGCAATGTCCTGGCTGCAGCGGCTGGGAAACCTATGCGCCACGCCGCGTCGAACCGATCACCGCATCCGTCTGAACGCGGCTTGCGTGAGCACGGACCGGCGCGCGGCCCGCGTGGCCCGGCTCATTCAGGATTCGCAAGGTTCGACGCCATAGGACTCCGCGGCTGTTTTAGCCTGATCCAACGACTATCACCGGTCTCTCCGGAACGCTTATGAAAATATCCATCATCGGGACGGGCTACGTCGGACTTGTGACCGGCGCGTGCCTCGCTGAAATTGGCAACGACGTGCTGTGCCTGGACGTCGATGCGCGCAAGATCGAGATCCTCAATAACGGCGGCGTGCCGATCCACGAGCCGGGCTTGCACGAGATACTGACACGTACGCGTGCGGCCGGCCGTATCCGTTTTTCGACCGACATCAAGGAAAGCGTCGAGCACGGCGAGATCCAGTTCATCGCGGTGGGAACGCCGCCTGACGAGGACGGTTCCGCCGACTTGCAGTACGTGCTCGAGGCGGCGCGCAACATCGGGCGATATGCCAACGGCTTCAAGGTGATCGTCGATAAATCGACGGTCCCGGTCGGCACAGCCCAGCACGTGCGCAATGTAGTCGAGCAGGAACTGAAGGCGCGCGGAATCGAACCGACGGGGAAGAACGGCTTTTCGGTTCTATCGAATCCGGAGTTCCTGAAGGAAGGGGCGGCTGTCGATGACTTCATGCGCCCCGACCGCATCGTGCTTGGTGTTGATGACGACGAAGCCGGCCAGATTGCGCGCGAGAAGATCAAGCGTCTTTACACGCCGTTCAACCGCAATCACGATCGCACGCTCTATATGGATGTGCGTTCGGCGGAGTTCACGAAGTACGCGGCGAACGCGATGCTCGCCACGCGGATCTCGTTCATGAACGATTTGTCGAATCTCGCCGACGCCGTGGGTGCGGATATTGAAGCGGTGCGTCGCGGCATAGGTTCGGACCCGCGTATCGGCTATCACTTCCTGTATGCCGGTTGCGGCTACGGTGGTTCGTGTTTCCCGAAGGATGTGCAGGCGTTGGCGCAGACGGCGCGTGAGAACGGACATCGGTTGCGGATTCTCGAAGCCGTGGAAGAAGTGAACGATCTGCAAAAGGAAGTGCTGGTCAGCAAGATCACGAAGCGCATGGGCGAAGACTTGCGCGGCCGCACGTTCGCCGTGTGGGGACTGGCGTTCAAGCCGAATACCGACGACATGCGCGAGGCGTCGAGCCGCCGGCTGATTGGCGCGCTGCTCGAGCGCGGCGCGACGGTGCGCGCGTATGACCCCGTGGCGCTGGCGGAAAGCCGGCGCGTGTTTGCGCTCGATCTCGCCGATAAACCGCAGCAACTCGAACGCCTGCATTTCGTCGATTCACAAAAGGACGCGTTGCCCGGCGCGGACGCCCTCGTGATCGTGACCGAGTGGAAGGAATTCAAGAGCCCGGACTTCGCGCATCTGAAAAGCGAACTCAAGATGCCGGTCATTTTCGACGGCCGCAACCTGTACGAACCTGAAGCGATGGCGGAACTCGGCATCGACTATTTTGCAATAGGACGTCCCCATGTCGAATTCCCTGTCGCCTGACGCAACTGTGCCCGCAGTCGCTGGACACGCTCCCGTCCCACCGGTTCCGCGTGCGCGCATTGCGGCGGCGCGTGTGCTGGTGGTCGGCGACGTGATGCTCGACCGCTATTGGTTCGGCGATGTGAACCGCATTTCTCCGGAAGCGCCGGTGCCGGTCGTGCATGTACAGCGGCAGGAAGACCGGCTTGGCGGCGCCGCGAACGTGGCGCGCAATGCGGCTGCGCTCGGCGCGCAGGCGGGTTTGCTGTGCGTGGTCGGGCATGATGAACCGGGCGAACGTATCGTGGAATTGCTGGGCGAGAGCAGGGTCACCGGGTTCCTCGAACGCGATCCCGCGTTGCTCACGACCATCAAGCTTCGCGTGCTGTCGCGGCAGCAACAACTGCTGCGAGTCGACTTCGAGAATTCGCCGACGCACGAAGTCCTGAGCGCGTGTCTCGCCCGGTTCGAAACGCTCTTGCCGCAACATGATGTGATCCTGATGTCGGATTACGCGAAGGGCGGCCTGACGCATGTGACGCAAATGATCGCGGATGCGAAGCGAGCCGGCAAACCCGTGCTGGTCGACCCGAAGGGCGACGACTGGGACCGGTATCGCGGCGCAACGTTGATCACGCCGAACCGCGCGGAATTGCGCGAAGTGGTTGGGCGCTGGAGCTCGGAAGAAGACCTGCTCGCGCGTGTCACGGCGCTGCGCGAATCGCTCGATCTCAGCGCGTTGCTGCTGACGCGATCGGAAGAGGGCATGACGCTCTTCACCGCTGACCGGGTGATCCACACGCAGGCTGATGCACGCGAAGTGTATGATGTTTCGGGTGCCGGCGACACGGTCATTGCAACCGTTGCAACCATGCTGGGCGCGGGTGTGCCGCTGGTGGACTGCATCGCTTACGCGAACCGTGCAGCTGGAATCGTCGTCGGGAAACTGGGTACGGCAACCGTCGACTACAACGAACTTTTCGCCTGACATTTCGGCTGACCTATCGCCTGATCTATCGCCTGAATAAGCGGCTAAAACCATCATGACAATCATCGTTACCGGCGCGGCCGGGTTTATCGGCAGCAACATCGTCAAGGCGCTCAACGAGCGTGGCGAGCAACGTGTGATCGCCGTCGACAACCTCACGCGCGCCGACAAATTCAAGAACCTGGTCGATTGCGAAGTCGACGATTTCCTCGATAAGACCGAGTTCGTCGCGCGCTTCAAACGCGGCGATTTCGGCAAGGTCCGGGCGATTTTCCACGAAGGCGCGTGCTCGGACACGATGGAAACCGACGGCCGCTACATGATGGAGAACAACTTCCGCTATAGCCGCGACGTGCTGGATACATGCCTCGAGCAGGGCGTGCAATTCCTGTATGCATCGTCGGCGGCGGTGTATGGCGGATCGAGCGAATTCGTCGAGCGTCGCGACGTCGAGAAGCCGTTGAACGTGTATGGCTATTCGAAATTTCTCTTCGATCAGATCGTGCGCCAGATCTTGCCGAAAGCGCGCACCCAGATTGCCGGTTTCCGCTATTTCAACGTGTACGGGCAGCGCGAGAATCACAAGGGACGCATGGCGTCCGTTGCGTTCCACAACTTCAACCAGTTCCGCGCCGAGGGCAAGGTCAAGCTGTTTGGCGAATACAACGGATATGGCGCGGGCGAGCAGACGCGCGATTTCGTGTCGGTGGAAGACGTGACGAAGGTCAATCTGCACTTCTTCGATCATCCGGAAACATCGGGTATTTTCAACCTTGGCACAGGGCGCGCACAGCCGTTCAATGACATTGCGTCGACGGTGGTGAACTCGCTGCGGGCCATTGACGGCGAAGCGCCGTTGTCGCTGGCGGAGCTGGTGCAGAGTGGGTTGATTGAGTACATTCCGTTCCCCGACGCATTGCGCGGCAAGTACCAATGCTTCACGCAGGCAAACCAGTCGAAGCTGCGCGAGGCCGGGTACGACGCGCCCTTCCTGACGGTTCAGGAAGGGGTCGATCGCTACGTGCGTTGGCTATTCGGTCAGCTTTAAAAGGGTTCGTTATCTTCATACACTGGGTCTCCCGGTCAGCAATCTTCGCGGACCGGTTTTTCAAGGGAGACTCACATGATCAAGAAGCTTCTCGCGGCGTTCACGCTCGCTGTGTCGATTGGTTCGGCGTTTGCTGCCGTGGATATCAACAGCGCCAATTCCGATGCGTTACGTGGCATCAAGGGCATTGGACCCGCCAAGGCGAAAGCCATTCTCGATGAACGCGAAGCACATGGTCCGTTTAAAGACGCGGCCGAGTTGAGCAAACGCGTCAAGGGCATGGGCGGCAAGACGGTCGAGCGCTTGCAGGCCGAAGGGCTGACCATTGGACCGGGCGGAAAGCCTGCGGCGGTTGCAGGTGCCGGCGCCGGCGCCAAGCCGGCTGCCGGTGCAGTCGTCGTCAAGAAGTAAGGCGGTATGGCGCATCGGTCGCCGCGCCGGTCGACTTGATGCGCCTTCGTTCGCTGACCAGCCTTCAGCCTTCCAAAGCGCCGGCGCTTCATCCCCTCTGTCCAATAGGGACGCCCGGCACCCGGAAACCCGCTGGGCTACAATCAACAGCTTATCGACCGCAGCAACCCCACGACCGCTATGGCTTACAAGACTATCGAAGACACCATTGGCAATACGCCGCTGGTGCAACTGGTCCGCATCCCGGACGATGAAATCCGCAGCCGCAACAACGTGATCCTCGGCAAGCTCGAGGGCAACAACCCTGCGGGTTCCGTGAAAGACCGTCCGGCACTGTCGATGATCAAGAAGGCGGAAGAGCGCGGGCGCATCAAGCCCGGCGACACGCTGATCGAATCGACAAGCGGCAATACCGGTATCGCACTTGCCATGGCTGCAGCCATTCGCGGCTACAAGATGGTGCTCCTCATGCCGGAGGACCTGTCGATCGAACGCCGCCAAAGCATGGCGGCCTACGGCGCGCAAATCGTGCTCACGCCGGTCACCGGCGGCATGGAATACGCCCGCGATCTCGCCGAGCAAATGCAGCGCGATGGCAAGGGCATCATCCTCGATCAGTTCGCGAACCCGGATAACCCGCTCGCCCACTACGAGACCACCGGCCCGGAACTCTGGCGCGACACCGAAGGCCGCATCACGCATTTCGTGTCCGCCATGGGCACGACCGGCACCATCATGGGCGTGTCGCAATACCTGAAAGAAAAGAACGAGAACATCGAGATCATCGGGGCGCAGCCGGAAGAAGGCTCGCGTATCCCCGGCATCCGCAAGTGGCCCGAAGCCTATCTGCCGAAAATCTTCGATCGCAGCCGCGTGGACCGCACGGAAAGCGTCAGCCAGGCCGCATCCGAAGCAATGGCGCGGAGGTTGGCATCGGTGGAAGGCATTTTTTGCGGAATTTCCGCGGCGGGCGCATGCGAAGTGGCGTTGCGCGTGGCCCGTCAGGTCGAGAATGCGACCATCGTGTTCGTCGTCTGCGATCGCGGGGACCGATATTTGTCGACGGGTGTGTTCCCGGCCTGAGACGTAACTTCAAGTCACAGCAAAAAAGCCCGGTATCTACCGGGCTTCTTGCATTATGCGCGAGTCAAAAGCGCCCGACGGCTACGTCATTGCGATGCTGAAACGCCGGCATTTCCCGCAGCCATCTGCGCTTTCACCGCTTCGCCAAGCTGATATACAGCGAGCGCGTAGAAGAAGCTGCGGTTGTAGCGCGTAAGCACGTAGAAGTTCTTCAAGCCAAGCGTGTATTCGGTCGCGCGGCCCGGCGTTGGCAAGTCGACGACGGTCACCGGCGTACCCGCTTGCGCTTCGGTGTTGAGCCCCGGCTCGCTCATCAGCATGCCGGCTTTCGTGAGCTGCGCGAGCGACCAGTGCGGCTCGGGTTGACCATCGGCTGCGGCTTGCGCAATGCCCTGGCTGCCGGTGTCGCCGGCAATCTTCCAGACCACCGGCCGACCTGATTCCCAGCCGTGCTGCTTCAGATAGTTCGCGACACTGCCGATGGCATCGGCGGGACTGGTCCGCAAATCGATGTGCCCGTTGCCGTCGAAATCCACCGCGTACTGCACGATGCTGCTCGGCAGGAATTGCGGAATGCCGATGGCGCCCGTGTACGAACCGAGCACGGTGGTTGGATCGATCTGCTGGTCGTGCGTCCAGACCAGCAGATCCTCGAGATTCTTGCGGAACGTCGCCTGGCGTTCGGCGCGGTTCGGCGTGTCGGGGTAATCGAAGGTCAGCGTGGTCAGTGCATCGAGCGCGCGGAAGTTGCCCATGTACTTGCCGTAGATGGTTTCCACACCAATGATCCCGACAATCGCTTCAGGCGGCACGCCGTACTGATCCGACGCGCGCTGCAAAGCAGCCTGGTTTGCGCGCCAGAATTTCACGCCGGCGGCAATACGCACCGGCTCCACGAAACGCGCCTGATACGCGCGCCAGTTCTTCGTGGCGGGCGTCGGCGAGGGCAGGACCAGTTTCACGGCCGTCGCCGAATAACTCACGCGATTGAACAGGTCGTGCAAGGCGGCGGAATCGAAGTCATAACGCGCAACGAGGTCGTTGATGAACGCGTCCACATTCGGATTGTTCGCGTAACGCTGCGGAATGATCTCCTCTTCGAACATCTGCCCTTGCGCGGGTACGGATTGAGGCTGGGATTGCGCAACTGCCTGGCCGATACTGAGTGTGCCGAATGCGCAAACAAGGGTGGCGACTGAGGCACGGCGCGCGGTTCGCGTCGAAAGAGGCAAGACGGTCGAAGCAAACTTGAAGTTCATAGTGTGCGTAATTGTGGCGATGTAACGCGAGGCGCGCTGGAAAAACGCGCAGGGCATACGAGAGTCGGATCAGTATAACCGACGCGTTTTCGCGGCTATCCTGAAAGCCGCTGCGAGTGGGCCTGGGCGCTGCAAAAGCAGTTGCCGGCCGGTCGCGCCATTTCCAATGTGGTAACTTAACAAGAACCCGCGCGGCGCGGCGTTCGGCCGCTAACTGGCGAGCGGCAGTTGGGGCGGCCACCGCGACCGACAAAAACATTTGAACGACACGAGACACGCGGCACGGCTCGCCCGGCTGCGAAACCCATCATGGCTACCGGCTTTTATACCCACTCAGATTGCCTTCTTCACGACATGGGGCCGTGGCATCCCGAGTGCCCCGCGCGCCTTCACGCGATCGAGGATCAGTTGATCGCCAGCCGTATCGACACCCTGATCGGGCGTGAAGAAGCGCCGCTCGCAAGCGAAGAAGACTTGGCGCGGGTTCATACCCAGGCGCATATCGATTTCGTCAAGGAGAGCGCGCCGTCAGTCGGCCTCGCGGAAATCGACCCGGATACGATGATGTCGCCGGGTTCCTATCACGCGGCTTTGCGTGCAGCGGGCGCGGCGGTCGCCGCCACCGACGCCGTTATCGCAGGCACCTACGACAACGCGTTTTGCAGCGTACGGCCGCCCGGGCATCACGCGGAACCGGCGCGCGCGATGGGCTTCTGCTTCTTCAACAACATCGCGATCGCGGCGCGTCACGCGCTTGAAGTGCACGGGCTCGAGCGCGTGGCTATCATCGATTTCGACGTGCATCACGGCAACGGCACGGAGGCCGCGTTCTCGGGCGATCCGCGCGTGCTGATGTGCAGCTTTTTCCAGCACCCGTTCTATCCCTACAGCGGCGCGGACAATCACGCATCGAACATGGTCAATCTGCCGATGCCCGCGCGTACGAAAGGCATGGCTGTGCGCGAGGCCGTCGACATGATGTGGCTGCCGAGACTCGATGAATTCAAGCCGCAGATGATCTTCGTCTCCGCAGGTTTCGACGCGCATCGCGAAGACGATCTCGGCAACATGGGTCTTGTCGAGGAAGATTACGCGTGGCTGACCGAGCAGATCCGCGCGGTGGCCAAGCGGCATGCGCAGGGCCGGATAGTCAGCAGTCTGGAGGGTGGCTACAACCTGTCGGCGCTTGGGCGCAGCGTGGTCGCGCATGTGCGTGCGCTGGCCGATATCTAAGTCGTTGCCTCAGGACAAGCCTGAATCCCCACGCCCAAGTTCGGCACGCACGAGCGTCCAGTCGATCAGCGCCTTGATCACGCGATCGCGGTCGAGATCGTTGAGCGTCTCGTGATAACTGCCTTCCAGGATCAGCAGGGTGGTATCCGTAGAACCCGTGCTGGCTTCGAATTCGCGACTGCCGTCGGGATTGGTGAGCGCGTCCTGCGTGCCGTGAAACACGAACAACGGCAGGTTGATGGACGCGCGTTTTGCCTCGATGCGACGCATGGCGGCCACGATCTGCGACGCGGTCCTGGCCGGTATCGCTCGATGATGCACCAGCGGATCCCGCCGGTTCGCCTCGACCACGCCGTGTGCGCGGGACAACGTGGCCGGATCGATAGTCAGGGCGGGAAAGCGTGGCATCACGCGGCTGATCAGGCCGCCCAGCTTGAGCTTCCAGCGCGGCGCGTCGGCGGGGGTTTTAAGCGCGGCGCTCGACAGGATCAGTCCGGCCAGCTTCCGGCCGCTTCCCGGCAGGCGCTCGGCTGCGTAAAGCGCTGCGATGGCGCCGCCCATGCTATGTCCCATCAGGAACAGCGGGATCTCGAGCGGCGCCGTCGTGTCCGCAACATCAAGCAGGGCGTCGGTATCGACCAGGTAGTCGTCGAAAGAGTCGATCCACACGCGCTCGCCCGGCGACTTGCCGTGGCCACGCAGATCCACAGCCATCAATTCGATGCCCGCCGCATTCAGGCGCAGCGCGAAGGCGTCGTAGCGGCGCGCATGTTCGGCCAGCCCGTGCACGAGCGCGATTCGCGCCAGCGGTTTGGGGAATGTGGCGGCGGCTTGCCATCGATGAAGGTGAAGGCCGATGCCATCGGCGGTGACAATGCTGCTGGTCGAATACGTGCTGTGCGGGGTTTTTTGCATGGCCTGCGGCGAAATCGGAATTCCGCAGATGATAGTCCCGATGCAATGATGGAAAGCTCGCAAATGTATCGTTTAGAGCGCATCGCCGATTGCATCCATGCCATTCCATGTATAAAATAGAACGATCGTGCTGTAAAAATTAGGCGTCTACTGATTGTGCAAAGCCTGACGGACTCCTGCCGAGTCGCCGTTAGCATTCGGCGGCGGGAGTCACTCGTTATAATGGGCTTGGGATGATGTATTCGTAACTTAGGAGCGTGTGCATGAAAATCTTGGTGCCAGTCAAACGCGTGGTCGACTACAACGTGAAAGTCCGGGTAAAGACGGATGGCAGTGGAGTGGACATCGCGAACGTGAAGATGTCGATGAATCCGTTCGATGAAATCGCCGTGGAAGAAGCCGTGCGCCTGCGTGAAGCGGGCGTGGCGACGGAAGTGATCGCGGTGTCGTGCGGCGTGACGCAATGTCAGGAAACGCTGCGCACGGCGCTGGCGATCGGTGCGGATCGCGCGATCCTGGTCGAATCGACTGAGGAATTGCAGCCGTTGGCGGTCGCGAAGATCCTGAAGGCGCTGATCGATAAAGAACAGCCGCAACTCATCATCCTCGGCAAGCAAGCGATTGACGACGACTCGAATCAAACGGGTCAGATGCTTGCCGCATTGGCTGGTTTGCCGCAAGCGACGTTCGCCTCGAAGGTGACGGTCGCCGACGGCAAAGCCACGGTCGCGCGGGAAGTCGATGGCGGGTCGGAAACGCTGTCGCTGACGCTGCCCGCCGTGGTTACCACGGACTTGCGCCTGAACGAGCCGCGTTACGTGACGCTGCCGAACATCATGAAGGCGAAGAAAAAGCCGATGGAAACGCTCAAGCCCGCAGACCTGGGTGTCGACGTTACGCCGCGCCTGAAGACGCTCAAGGTTGCCGAACCGCCGCAGCGCTCCGCAGGCGTGAAGGTGCCGGACGTGAAGACGCTGGTCGAGAAGTTGAAGACCGAAGCCAAGGTTCTGTGAGGGAGTTTCCAAAGTGACCATTCTTGTAATTGCAGAACACGACAACGCGTCGATCAAATCGGCGACGTTGAACACTATCGCGGCAGCGCAAAAGATCGGTGGCGATATCCACGTGCTGATCGCCGGTTCGAACGCGCAAGCAGCGGCCGATGCAGCAGCGAAGATTGTGGGCGTAGCGAAAGTGCTGCTCGCCGATGCCCCGCAACTCGCCGATGGCCTGGCTGAGAACATCGACGGAACCGTGGTCCAGATCGCGAAGAACTACTCGCATATCCTGGCTCCGGCGACCCCGTACGGTAAGAACATCGCGCCGCGTATTGCGGCGCATCTGGATGTGGCGCAGATCAGCGACATCACGGCTGTAGATTCGCCTGATACCTTCGAGCGTCCGATCTACGCGGGCAACGCAATCGCCACCGTTCAATCAAGCGATGTGATCAAGGTCATCACGGTTCGCACCACGGGTTTCGATCCGGTGGCGGCAGAAGGTGGCAGTGCATCGGTGGAGAAGATCGAGGCATCGGCCGACGCGGGTATCTCCAAGTTCGTGAGCCGCGAGTTGACGAAGCTGGACCGGCCGGAACTGACGTCGGCGAAGATCATTGTGTCGGGTGGACGGGGTTTGGGCAGCGGCGAGAACTACACGAAAGTGCTCGAACCGCTGGCCGATAAACTCGGTGCGGCGCTGGGCGCGTCGCGTGCAGCGGTCGATGCGGGGTTCGTTCCGAACGACTATCAGGTTGGCCAAACCGGCAAGATCGTGGCGCCTAACTTGTACGTCGCAGTCGGCATCTCCGGCGCGATCCAGCACTTGGCCGGGATGAAAGACAGCAAGGTGATCGTCGCGATCAACAAGGACGCCGAAGCGCCGATCTTCAGCGTGGCCGACTACGGCCTCGTGGGCGACTTGTTCACGGTCGTACCGGAGCTCGTGAAAGAACTAGGCTGATCGTTCTTAGCGCCATCGGCCGGAAAAAAGCAAAGGGGCGACATACGTGCGCCCCTTTTCACATCTGTTGGGGGAGACAAGACATGAGCTATAGCGCACCCGTCAAGGACATGCTGTTCGTGATGAAGGAACTAGCCGACATAGAATCCATCGCGGCGTTGCCGGGTTTCGAGGATGCCGGCCTCGACATCGCGCAGGCCGTACTCGAAGAGGCCGCGCGCTTTAACAACGAAGTCGTCGCGCCGTTGAACTTCGAAGGCGACAAGAACCCGAGCTTCTGGAAGAACGGCGAAGTCACGACCACGCCCGGTTTCAAGGAAGCATTCCGCCAGTTCGGCGAGGGCGGCTGGCAAGGCGTACTGCATCCGGTCGAGTACGAAGGCCAGGGCTTGCCCAAGCTGATCGCGACCCCCTGCATCGAAATGTTGAACGCGGCGAACCTGTCGTTTGCGCTGTGTCCGCTGCTCACCGATGGTGCTATCGAAGCACTGCTTACTGCGGGGACCGAGGAGCAGAAACAGCTCTATGTGCCCAAGCTGATTTCGGGTGAATGGACCGGCACGATGAACCTCACCGAGCCGCAAGCCGGTTCGGATCTCGCGCTGGTGCGCACACGCGCCGAGCCGCAAGGCGACGGCACGTTCAAGATCTTCGGCACGAAGATCTTCATCACCTACGGCGAGCACGACATGGCGAAGAACATCGTCCATCTCGTGCTGGCGCGTACGCCCAACGCGCCCGAAGGCGTGAAGGGCATCTCGCTCTTCCTGGTGCCCAAATTTCTCACCGGTACGGACGGCACGCTCGGCGCTCGCAACGACGTGCATTGCGTATCGATCGAACACAAGCTTGGGATCAAGGCGAGTCCGACCGCCGTGCTGCAATTCGGCGATCATGGCGGCGCTATCGGCGAGTTGATCGGTGAAGAAAACCGCGGGCTGGAGTACATGTTCATCATGATGAACGCGGCGCGTTTTGCGGTCGGTTTGCAAGGCGTGGGTGTAGCGGAGCGGGCGTATCAGAAGGCCGTCGCGTTCGCGAAAGATCGGGTGCAAAGCCGGCCTGTCGATGGCTCCGCCAAACAGCCGGTGTCGATCATTCACCACCCCGACGTGCGCCGCATGCTCTCCACCATGCGTGCGCTGACCGAAGCCTCACGCGCGCTGGCTTACGTCGCGGCGGCGCATTGCGACCTTGCGCATCATCATCCCGATGAAGCCGCGCGAGCCAGTCATCAGGCGATCTACGAGTTCCTTGTGCCGATCGTTAAGGGCTGGAGCACGGAGCTTTCCATCGATGTCGCGAGCCTTGGCGTGCAGGTTCACGGCGGCATGGGTTTCATCGAGGAAACGGGCGCGGCGCAGTATTACCGCGATGCGCGCATTCTCACCATCTATGAAGGCACAACCGCGATCCAGGCTAACGACCTGATTGGCCGCAAGACCGTGCGTGACGGCGGCGCGACAGCGCAGGCGATTTTCGCGCAAATGGATCAGACGATTGCGCTGTTGGCCGATCGCGAGGGGCAGGCGTTCACGTCGATGCATCGGCATTTGAGCGCGGGTAGCCTGTCGCTGGCGCGCGTGGTCGAGTTCATGGTCGCGAAGGTGAAAAGCGATCCGAACGCGGTCTTTGCCGGCAGCGTGCCGTATCTGAAGCTGGCCGGAATCGTGTTCGGTGGATGGCAAATGGCGCGGGCGCTTTTGGTGGCGTCGGACAAGCGTGGCGAGGACGAAGCGTTTTATGGCGCCAAGATCGCGACGGCCCAGTTTTTCGCGGAGCATGTTTTGTCGCAAGCGCCGGGCATCGAAGCGTCGGTAGTCAGCGGCAACGGGAAGGAAGGGTATCTCGCGCTGAGCGAGGATCAGTTTTGATTGGCTGAGGTTAAGCCGGGTCTGGCAAAAAATGCCACCCCGGCTTTTGTCTGGGTGGGTTTCAACAAAAAGGAAAACCTGCAGCTAAACGCAAAAATCCGCAGCCTTTTTCGCGATGTGGGTTTAGTCCGAACGAGTGCTTCCACTGAGGTGGGCGAGCCGCCCTTTCGGGACTTTGGGGACCTGGAGACGACGGGTACTCTTCCCACGCTCCCGCGTTGGGGTACTAGCATTCGGTCGGAACGGCAACGACACTCGAAGTGGTGTAGGATTAAATCCTATTCGATTCGTCGGAGTAACCAACATGCGTTCCACCCAACAATTCAGCATCACCTTGCCGAACGAACTGGCTGAACTGGTCCGCGCCAAAGTTGAGAGCGGCGAGTACGCCACTGATAGCGAAGTTATCCGCGATGGGTTGCGTACCTTGGCTGCCCGCGACCGCGTAGTGGAGTCTTGGCTACGTGACCAAGTCGGTCCGGCATATGACGCGCTCAAGGCAGATCCTTCGCGCGCGTTGACGGTGGACCAGGTGAGGGCGGCTCTGGTCGCCAAACGAAAAGCACGGGCCTAAAGCCGGATGAAGTCATTCGGTGTCAAGTTCGCCCCGGAGGCTTTGGAGCAACTCGACAGCCTTGAGCAATACATCGCAGAAGCTGCTTCTTCGACTGTGGCGGCCGGTTATATCGATGCCATTGTGTCTTATTGCGAAAGCTTGCAGAGCTTCCCGAATCGCGGGACTCAGCGCGACGATATACGGCCCGGCTTGCGCATTACGAACTATCGTGGCCGTACGGTAATTGCCTTCGCCGTGGAAGCGGATCAGCCGACCATTCTTGGTGTGTTTTATGGCGGCCAGGACTACGAAGCTGCTTTGACAGGTTAGGCAACCTAAGAAGAGACCGAGCAGAACGTTCATGCTTTTGGAGCGTAAATTCATCAAACGGCCAGGCAAGGGCGCCGACTGTTTCGTGCTCTCTTTGCCGGTGCCATCAAAGAAAACACCCCAAAGGTTGGACTGGTATCCAACTTTTGGGGTGCAGATCTCCCAGCTTTTGCGGACACGGCATATCCCTGAAGCCCGCTCTCAACGCTACGTCTGAAAATCCAACTCACGCACCTGCATACGACGGTCGCGTGCCCGTACGCGTTTCGCCGAAATACCGATGCACCGACAAATCGTCGGACTGGATCGCCGGTTGCTTGCCCGAGATCAAGTCGGCCAGCAACTGTCCCGAGCCGCACGACATGGTCCAACCCAGCGTGCCATGCCCCGTGTTGAGGAACAAATTCGGCAGCGGCGTACGGCCAACGATCGGCGTGCCGTCCGGCGTCATCGGGCGCAAGCCAGTCCAGAACGATGCCTTCGCGGTATCCCCGCCACCGGGGAACAGGTCGTTCACGCACATTTCCAGCGTTTCACGACGCGCCTGCTTCAGCGATTTATCGAAGCCGACAATCTCGGCCATTCCGCCGACACGAATCCGGTCATCGAAACGGGTGATCGCGATCTTGTACGTCTCGTCGAGCACGGTGGAAACCGGCGCGGCGCTCTCGTTCGCGATGGGCGCCGTGATCGAATAACCCTTCAGCGGATACACGGGGATATCGACAAGACTGCCCAGCAGTTTCGTGGAGTAGGAACCGAGTGCGACAACATACGAATCACCGCGAATGGTCTCACCACCGCATTGCACGCCAGCGATGCGGCCGCCGCTTACCGCGAGCGCATCGATTGGCGTGTTGTAGCGAAATTTCACGCCTAGCTGTTCGGCCATCGCGGCGAGGCGAGTGGTGAATTTCTGGCAATCGCCGGTTTCGTCGTTCGGCAGGCGCAAGCCGCCAGTCAGCTTGTGCGACACGGCGGCAAGCGCCGGTTCCGCGTTGTGCAACTCAGCCGGCGTGAGCAATTCGAACGGCACGTTCGCATCACGCAATACGGCGATGTCCTTGGCGGCGCCATCGAGTTGTTGCTGGGTCCGGAAAACCTGCAGCGTGCCGCCGGTGCGGCCTTCATAGTTAATGCCGGTGTCCGCACGCAACGCCTGCAAGCAATCGCGGCTGTATTCGGCCAGGCGCACCATGCGACCCTTGTTGACCGAGTAGCGCGCTTGCGTGCAGTTCTGCAGCATCTGCCACATCCACTTCAATTGAAACGACGTTCCGTCCAGGCGGATAGCGAGAGGCGCGTGCTTCTCGAACATCCATTTCATTGCTTTCAGCGGCACGCCGGGCGCGGCCCACGGCGATGCGTAACCGGGCGAAATTTGCCCCGCGTTCGCGAAACTCGTTTCGAGCGCCGGTCCCGCCTCACGATCGATCACGGTCACTTCGTGCCCCGCGCGCGCCAGATAGTAGGCGCTCGTGACACCGACAACACCGCTTCCCAGAATTACGACTCGCATGCCTTGCTCCGTGCAAAGTGTGTCCGCCGGTCATTCGCTTCGTTTTGCCTGAAGCCAATGTGAGTAGCGGGTTACATAGTGGTATCGACTATAGTATTGACACTGAGGCAGTTTTTGTTATTGTATTTATTCACTTTTCAGTGGAAAAAAATGAGAACACAACGAAATTCAGTACGAGAACTCGACAAGATCGATCGCCGGATTTTGAAGATCCTGCAACAGGACGGACGCATGGCGATGAAAGACCTGGCCGAGCAGGTCGGGCTTTCGGTGACGCCGTGCATCGAACGCGTGAAACGCATGGAGCGCGATCAGGTGATCGCGGGGTATTACGCGCGGGTAAATCCGCATCAGTTGGGCGCGTCGCTGCTGGTGTTCGTCGAGATCACCCTCGACCACAAAAGCGGCAACATGTTCGAGCAGTTCCGGCGCGAAGTGCAGCGCATTCCCGAGGTGCTGGAATGCCATCTCGTTTCCGGCGATTTCGACTACCTGATCAAGGCGCGCATCGGTGAAATGGCCGATTACCGCAAGCTGCTCGGCGACATCCTGCTGCAACTGCCGGGCGCCGTGCAGTCGAAAAGTTATGTGGTCATGGAGGAGATCAAGGAAACGCTGACCATCGCTGTCGACGCCTGAAATGAGCTTGCGATCTGGGAAATTTACTGTATATTTATACAGTGTTTTGTTGATTCTGATCCCCGTCCATGGCTTCGCACGACCACGAATATCCTGTTGCTCCTCCCGCGCCGCGCAAGGGCCGAGGGGCGGTCACGAACCTTCAGGGGCGCTACGAGAAGGACGAGCGCGAGCGCGTAGATGACGGCTGGACGCATGTCAGCGAGGAGGGCGAAACCGAGGAAGCGCCGGTTCTGCGCACGCAAGTATTCGAGGAACGCGCGAAGACCATCCTGACGCGCAATTCGTCACCGGACATTCCGTTCAGTGTGTCGCTGAACCCGTACCGCGGTTGCGAGCATGGTTGTATATATTGCTTCGCGCGGCCTACGCATAGCTATTTGGGCTTGTCGCCAGGGCTGGATTTCGAAAGCCGGATCTACGCCAAGATCAATGCGGGTGAATTGCTCGAGCGGGAATTGGGCAAACCGTCTTATCAGCCGGAGCCGATCGCGCTGGGGGTGAATACGGACGCGTATCAGCCGGTCGAGCGGGATTTGCGGATCACGCGGCGGGTGACCGAGATCCTGAGCGAACGAGGGCATCCGTTCGCGGCAATCACGAAGTCGTCGCTGATCGAGCGGGATATCGACCTGCTCGCACCCATGGCGCAGAAGGGCCAGTTCATGGCTGCCGTCACCATCACCACGCTCGATGCGAATATTGCCCGCACGCTCGAACCGCGTGCCGCCACGCCATCAAGACGGTTGCGCACTATCCGGACGTTGGCCGATGCGGGCATTCCGGTAGGCGTCAGTGTCGCGCCCATTGTTCCGTTCGTCACGGAACCAGACATGGAAAAGGTGCTGGAGGCCTGCGCGGAAGCGGGTGCGACAAGTGCGAGCTTCATCGTTTTGCGCTTGCCGTGGGAGGTGGCGCCGCTGTTCAAGGACTGGCTTGCGGCGCATTTCCCGGATCGGGCGGAGCGAGTGATGGGGCGTGTACGCGACATGCGCGGCGGCAAGGACTACGACTCGGATTTCTCGAAGCGGATGAAAGGCGAAGGCTTATGGGCAGACATGCTCAAGCAGCGCTTTCATAACGCCACGAAGCGGCTTGGCCTGAATCAACGGCGGTACGGAATTCTGGATATGTCGGAATTTCAACGGGTTGAGAAGGCGATAGCTCGAAATCCACGTGCAGTCGCGGACAGTGCGCAGATGAAGTTGTTTTGAAGCCTGGCGTAGCGACTGCCGGGCAGTGGCGCTACGCCCCCTGATTCTCGTTGCGGAACTCATCGCGGAACTCATTGCGGCACTTACTGCGACAATTCCTTAGCTGCTTGAACCTGGTTTTCGAAGTAGGTCTGGAAGGTGACGGCAAGACCTGCCATGAGCAGGAACGCGCCGAACAGCAAGGAAAAGATCACGACGAAAATGACTGCCCAGCCGGATTCACTATGCTGGCCGGTTTGTGGATTGAACTGGGCGTCCCATTTTTCGTCAGGACGCAGGCCATAGACGATCGCCGACAAGAACGCCGCCAGCAGTGAAATGGCGCCGGGTAATACCAGGATCCAGCCGGGAATCGAAGCCCGCTCCGTTGCCGCAAGCAGCAGATAGCCGGTCACGCCCAACAGGCTGCCCACAATGTGCGCCCAGCCGAATTTGTCGCGCAAACCGTACAGATAAAAGCGATGCGCACCAATGCTGCCGAAGAAGAAGGCGAGTGCGGCGGTCAGCGTTTTCGAACGGAAACGCCCGTTTGACGTCGGTTTCGATGCGTGGGAGGCAGTGGACGGCGAGTTGTTCATCGGGAACGAAAAGGAAAATGCAGTGGGTAATGGAAGTGGAAGCGGAAGCGGATTGGCATAAACGACAACACTTTCGCGCCGACGCGGCATTCTACGCCCGCGGGGGCGGGCGTTCACGTGGCTAAACGGCTCAGCGAGCAATGACAGGACGGCGGCAATGTCGCTGCGAGATCACGGCAACGTCAAGGTTGGGCGTACGTAATACGGTAGATGGCGCCCGCGTAGTCGTCGCTGACGAGAAGTGAGCCGTCGGGCATTGGCAGGACATCGGCGGGACGGCCCCAGACCTGCTCTTTTGGTTGGAGCCAGCCTTGGGCGAACGGCTCCATGCGCGGTTTCTCGCCATTCGCACCCAGCACGATCCTTACTACGCGATACCCCACCTTGGTGCTGCGGTTCCACGACCCGTGTTCCGCGATGAACACGTTGTTCTTATAGTCGGCGGGGAACATCGTGCCTGTATAGAAGCGCATGCCAAGCGACGCCACGTGTGCGCCCAGCTTGACCACGGGCGGCGCGAATCCGGAGCACGGATGGCCGGCGCCAAATTCAGGGTCCACAACGTCACCGCCGTGACAGTAGGGGAAACCGAAGTCCATGCCGGCTTTGGGTGCGCGGTTGAGCTTGTCGTCGGGGATATCGTCGCCAAGCATGTCGCGGCCGTTGTCGGTGAACCAGAGTTCTTTCGTCTGCGGATTCCAGTCGAAGCCGACCGTATTGCGCACGCCGTTCGCAAACACTTCGTAGTCGGTGCCGTCCGGGTTCATCCTGGCGATCAGTGCGTACCGCTTGCGATCCGGATTGCAGACATTGCACGGCGCGCCGGTCGGCACATACAGTTTACCGTCCGGGCCGAACGCGATGAATTTCCAGCCGTGGTGCCGGTCAGAAGGCAGTTTGTCGGTAACCACCACAGCCTTGGGCGGCGCGTCGAGGTGATCGTCGATGTCGTCGAAGCGCAGGATGCGGGAGATCGCGGAGACATACAGCGCGCCGTTGTGGAACGCCACGCCCGCGGGCTCGTCCAGACCTGACGCGATCACATGTTTCGCCGTCACGCGTCCGTCCTTCAGCTCGAGCGCGTAGACGTGTCCGTCGAGACTTCCGGCGTAAAGTACGCCTTTAGGCGACAAAACCATGGCGCGGGCGCTCGGGACGTCGTCGGAGAGAACAGCGATGCTGAAGCCCGGTGGCAACTTGATCTGATCGATCGGCAGCGCCGCGTGGACACCGCACGCGGCAAACGAACCGACCAGCAGAATGAGAAAATTCGTCACTAAAAGGAGCGAGCGCGCCGAACGCGAGAAACCTCGAGCGAACGCACTCGCCCGCCTCGAATTGTCGCCAGGGAAAGCTTTACAGGTCAAAGTCATGAGCGAGTCCAAATCCGTCTCCCTAAAATGACACTTCACGTTGCTCTGCGAAGTCTTGAAAAACCCGCTTTGCGCCGCGTCAGCACGGGCGATAGCCGCCGGAATGACCCGCCGCAGACCACGTGACATCTTGATTAATCGACGCAAGTGTTTGTTAAGGCTCCGTTTTGCCGCTATAATCGCGTGTTTTGGTAGTTCCGAACCCCGGTTTTCAAGGATTTCAGCATGGTTATCATCCGCTTGGCTCGTGGCGGCTCCAAGAAGCGCCCGTTTTACAACATCGTTGCAACCGATTCGCGTAGCCGCCGTGATGGCCGCTTCATCGAACGCGTGGGTTTTTACAACCCGGTCGCGACCAAAGGCGAATCGCTGCGTATCGCCCAGGATCGCCTGACGTACTGGCAAGACAATGGCGCGCAGTTGTCGGCTACCGTTGCACGCCTGGTCAAGCAATCGCAACAAGCTCAGCCGGCTGCTTAAGTGCGCTTGCTGCAGTCGATCGCTCGGATACTTGTGATCCGATCGATTCCAGCTGCTGAGGTCCGCGGGAGATTGGCTCATGTCGACGCGTGATTCAGCTTCAGACTCAGGTTTGAAAGCCGCACGTGGCGAAAAACCTGAGCCGAACGAAGCCACGTTTGGCGCGTTTGTCAGTAAGCCGGCAGCGCGTCGCGTGGCTGTCGACGCTTCAGGTAGCGCAGGATCGATCGAGCCCGTAGAAAGTTTGCCCGATGACGCCATTGAAGTGGGTGCGATCGTCGACGCTTACGGACTGAAGGGCTGGGTCAAGATTGCGCCGCACGCGCACGCGGGTCATGGCGGTGACGCAATGCTCGCGGCAAAGCGCTGGTGGCTGGTCAAGGGAAACGAGCGCAAGGCAGTTCGGTGCTTGCAGTCCAAAGTGCATAGCGACACGGTCGTCGCGCACTTTGCCGGCTGCGATGATCGCGACACGGCCTATGCGTTGCGCGGTCACAGCATTCATGTGTTGCGCAGCGACTTTCCGAAACTGACTGGCGATGACGAATTCTACTGGGTCGATCTGATCGGCCTGGATGTCGTGAATGACGCGGACGTGGCTTTAGGCCAGGTCGCGAGCATGATCGACAACGGCGCGCACTCCATCATGCGCGTGGAATTTCCGACTACGGGCAAGGACGGTTCACCCGCTACTGGCGAACGGCTGATTCCGTTCGTTGGCGTATATGTCAAATCGGTGGATCAGACGGCGCGCAGGATTGTCGTCGACTGGGACGCTGACTATTGACGCGTTAAATTGATTCAAAGATCACTGCAAGGAGAGAGCGATGCAGTTTGACGTCGTGACGCTCTTTCCCGAGATGTTTCGCGCGCTGACCGATTGGGGTATTACCAGCCGGGCGGTCAAGCAGGAGCGGTTTGGTCTTCGCACGTGGAATCCTCGCGATTTCACCACGGACAATTATCGAACCATCGATGATCGCCCGTACGGCGGCGGCCCCGGCATGGTCATGCTGGCAAGGCCTCTGGAAGATGCAATTGCGGCTGCGAAAGCGGCGCAGGCGGAGCAGGGCATTGGCGGATCGCGTGTGGTGATGATGTCGCCGCAAGGGAAAACGCTGAATCATAAGCGCGTGATGCAATTCGCTCAGGAGCCGGGTCTCGTCGTGCTGTGCGGCCGTTACGAAGCCATCGACCAGCGCTTGATCGATCGCGTGGTCGACGAAGAAGTGAGTCTCGGCGACTTCGTGTTGTCGGGCGGCGAGTTGCCGGCCATGGCGCTCATGGACGCCGTGGTGCGCCAGTTGCCCGGCGTGCTGAACGACTCGCAGTCGGCTGTGCAGGACAGTTTCGTCGATGTGCTGCTCGATTGCCCGCACTACACACGCCCGGAAGAATACGGCGGTGTGCGGGTTCCGGATGTGCTGCTTGGCGGCCATCACAAGGAAATCGAGGCGTGGCGCCGGCGTGAAGCGCTAAAGAATACGCAGCAAAAGCGGCCTGATCTGATAGAAAAGGCGCGCAAGGCTAAAATGTTGAGCCGTGTCGATGAGGCATGGCTTGCAAGTCTCGCCAAGGAACGATCGAAAGCGCAGTAGGCTTTGGAAGGCAAATACAAGGCGAGACGAAAGGGTGGCGCCAGGCTTGTGAATTCAAGCGGGCGCCAGATGTGAACCCATCCTCTACCGGGGCCACTCATAATGGCAAACAACTCCGGCAAGATGGCTCCAGGAGTCAGTAATGAATCTGATTGAACAGCTTGAGAAAGAAGAAATCGCGCGCGCACTCGGCGAGAAATCGATTCCCGCATTCGCCCCCGGCGATACGGTGATCGTTAGCGTCAACGTAGTCGAAGGTACGCGCAAGCGTGTCCAGGCTTACGAAGGCGTTGTGATCTCGAAGCGCAACCGTGGTTTGAACTCGAATTTCATCGTCCGCAAGATTTCGTCGGGCGAAGGCGTCGAGCGTACGTTCCAGACCTACTCGCCGCTGCTGGCGAGCATTGTCGTGAAGCGTCGTGGTGACGTGCGTCGTGCGAAGCTGTACTACCTGCGCGAGCGTTCGGGCAAGTCGGCTCGGATCAAGGAAAAGCTCGTGTCGAAAGACCGTGCTGCTGCAAAGGCGCAATAAACTGCACCGATGCTGCACTGGGAAAAGCACCTTCGCGGGTGCTTTTTTCTTTGGTGTGGTCAAATCACGTGTTGCCTCGTCTTGCGCTCCACTCGGGTCTTATTTGCGTCCCGATCGCAACGATTTTTCAAAATCAGAATCAGAACCAGACCTAAACCTGGATCCACCCGAGAACTAAACGCCCCTCGTGTCTCCGACCAAGCTGTCGACTCCCCGAATCCTCCAGCCTGAGATCTTGCCAATCGAATCGATCGGCGAAGATCTGGCGCCTGTGCGTGGCGAGCTCCTGACGCCGGCAGGACTGCGCGCACGGTTCAAGCAGACGCTCGACTGGACCCCGGACGCGCGCGATGACAGGATCAAGGCGCTGGGTGGCGATCCACGGGTGGCATCGGTGCTGATTGCACTGGTCTTGCGGGAGACCGGGTTGACCGTGCTGCTCACTCAGCGCGCGGAGCATCTTTCGGATCACGCGGGGCAAATCAGTTTCCCGGGGGGACGTCGCGAACCGGAAGACCTCGACGCCGCCGCGACCGCGCTTCGCGAAGCGCAGGAGGAAGTGGGCCTCGCGGCGAAGCATGTGGAAGTGCTGGGTGAGTTGCCCGAGTATCTGACGGGCACGGGTTTTCGCGTGACGCCGGTCGTGGCGCTGGTGCATCCCCCGTTCGAACTGCACGCCGATACCCTCGAAGTCGCCGATATCTTCGAAGTCCCGCTCGCCTTTCTCATGAACCCGGCCAACCATCAGGTCCGCGTGTTCCGCTGGGAAGGCGGGGAGCGTCGTTTTTTTGCGATGCCTTTTTCGCCTGCCGAGAATGTGGCTCCGTATTTCATCTGGGGCGCAACGGCGGGTATGTTACGCAATTTCTATCGCTTCCTCGCGGCTTGACGGCCAGCTTACAGAGGCACGGCTAACGATACGGCCGATGTGTCCCTCTGGCGTGCACAGTGCTGTGCTATCTTTACAAGAAATTCGTAAAACTCGAAGGTCTCGGCGCATCGCATGACTTTTTTCTCTGTATTGCTGGCTCTCATCATCGAGCAGTTGCGCGCGCTCTCGCCGCAGAATCCCATTTCGGCGTTGCTTCAGTATCATGCGGAATCCGCGGCTCATGGCTTCGATGCCGGCAAGCAGCGGCACGGCGTGCTCGCGTGGCTAGTGGTCGTGGTACCGTGGACATTGGGCGTCGGGCTTGTCTATTACGTGCTCTATCGCATCAACTTCGCGCTGGCGTTCCTGTGGAACGTCGTGATCGTGTATTTCACGTTGGGCTTTCGGCAGTTCAGCCACTATTTCACCGACATCCATCTCGCGCTGAACAACGACGACATACCTCGCGCTCGCGAGGTTCTCAACGAATGGACCGGCATCGATACGCTCGATATGCCCGTCAGCGAGATCGTCCGGCATACGCTGGTTCATGCGGTCGTGGCGTCGCATCGGCACGTGTTCGGCGTGTTCTTCTGGTTCTTGATTCCGATCGGACCGGCGGGCGCGGTGTTTTATCGGATCGCGGAGTATCTGGCGAGGTCATGGGTCCAGCCGACCGATGAACGCACGCCGGCGTTCTCCACCTTCGCACAGCGGGCGTTCTTTTTCATCGATTGGGTGCCGGCGCGGTTGACCGCGTTGGGCTTCGCGATCGTTGGAAATTTCGAGGACGCGATCTATGCGTGGCGCAATCACGCGCGGCAATGGCCCGATGCCAACGAGGGGGTTCTGCTTGCGGCCGGGAGCGGGGCGCTGGGGGCTCGGTTGGCGGGGCCGCTGGCGGAGCCGCTGAGCATCGATGCGCTGGCTGTCGGCGACGCCAGTCCGCTGCCCGTTGGCGATGATTGCACGCCCAGGACGCTTCAATCTGCAGTGGGTTTGGTCTGGCGTGCCGTGATTCTCTGGATGCTGTTGCTGCTCATGCTCAGCATCGCGGTGTGGCTGGCCTGAAGAGGGCGTCCCGCAGGCTTAGTCATCGTTTAGCGGATCTCTTTCTGTCCCACATTGCCAGCACACGGTGAATTGCGCTTCCAGCGCTTCACCGCATTGCTGGCAGCGCCATCCCCGCGCGTTGGTTGCCGGACCGCTTCGGGCGCGCTCCAGGATGCCGGTCGCCAAACCCTCGTCGCGATCATCCAGTATCCAGATCTCAGGCGAGCATTGCTCGGCCGGAATCTCGCCCATCGCACCGCTCAAATAACGGTTGTGCAACTCGCAGGCTATCCCCGCTGTCACGAGCACATTCACCCAGTGATGCGCTGTAATCAGGTTCGGAGCCCGCGTCAGTTTCTTCATCCCGTCGCAATCTGTTTTAGATGACGCTGCCGATCATCGAACAATCTGGCTGGCTTCATGCACCAGTTGCGCATACAACTGATGCCGCGCCGGCTTGATCTTGCCTTCCGCCAAAGCTTCGAGAATCGCGCAGCCGGGCTCATGCAGATGCCTGCAATTATAGAAGCGGCACTTGCCGAGGAACGGCCGGAAGTCCGCGAACGAGCGCTCCAGTTGTCCCTCGGACAAGTGATGCAGCCCAAACTCCTGGAACCCCGGCGAGTCGATCAGCGATCCGCCGCCCGGCAGCGGATACAGCCGCGTGAACGTGGTCGTGTGCCGGCCGCTGTTCAATGCCTTCGATATCTCCCGCGTCGCGACTTCGGCGTTCGGCACGAGGATGTTCACGATCGTCGATTTACCCATGCCCGATTGCCCAAGCAGCAAGGTGGCACGGTCGGCCAGACGCGCATCGAGTTCTTCATGCACGCGCTCAGGCGCCGCCTTCGCCGATAACTCCACCACCGTGTACCCAAGCTCCCGGTACAGCGCCAGCCGCTTGCGAGCGACCGCCAGTGGTCCTTCCATATCGATCTTGTTCAGCACGATCAGAGGTTCGAGGCCATGCGCCTCGGCGGCGATCAGCGCGCGCCCGAGCAAGTCCTCGCTGAAATGCGGCTCGGTGCCGAGCACGATCATCAATTGATCGAGATTGGCGGCGAAGAGCTTCGACTTGAACTGGTCGGATCGATACAGGAGGTTGCGGCGCTCGCCAATCTCGACGATCACCCCTTGATCCGCCGATGACTGCTCGTAACTCACCCGGTCGCCGACCGCTATCTCGCTGCGTTTGCCACGCGGGAAGCATTGGAGCATCGCGCTGCCGTCGGCGGGAGCGACCAGATAATGCCGCCCGTGCGCGGCAATGACCTTTCCTTCGATGCGCGCGTTCGTCGCTTTCTTTGAGTTAACCGGCCTCATGCGGCGAACTGCATCAAGCGCTCGATGCGCTGCGATGCAGGCGGATGCGATGCATAAAACGCCGAATAGAGCGGATCGGGTGTAAGCGTGGACGCGTTGTCCTCATACAGCTTGACCAGCGCGTTGACGAGATCGCGCGGATCGGTCTGGCTCGCGGCGAATGCATCGGCTTCGAATTCATGTTTGCGCGAGCTCAGGCTGCCCAACGGCGTCACGAAGAACATGAAGACAGGCAACGCCAGCATGAACAGCACGAGCGCGAGGCCGTTGTTGTTCCCCAGCAGCGATGGCCGCACGCCAAGTCCTTCGTAGAACCACACGCATTGCGCGAGCCAGCCGAGCAGCGCAAGCATCACGAGGCTGAGCACGAACGTGACGATCAGGCGTTTGATCACATGACGTCGCTTGAAGTGGCCAAGCTCATGCGCCAATACCGCTTCGATCTCGTTGCCGGAGAGCCGGGCGAGCAGGGTATCGAAGAAAACGATCCGCTTCGCTGCGCCGAAACCCGTGAAATACGCGTTGCCGTGCGCCGAACGGCGGCTGCCGTCCATCACGAACAAACCCTTCGCGGCGAAGCCCGTACGCGACATCAGGTTCTCGATGCGCACCCGCAACGCTTCGTCTTTCAGGGGTTCGAACTTGTTGAACATCGGCGCGATAAACGTGGGGTACAGGATCAGCACGAGCATCTGGAACGCGACCAGCAGCACCCACGCCCACAGCCACCACAAAGCGCCGGCCTGGTTCATCAGCCACAGCGTCACGAACAGCACCGGCAAGCCGATTGCCGCGCCCAGCACGACACCTTTCACCAGATCGAGGAAAAAGAGTTTTTTCGTCATCCGGTTGAAGCCGAATTTCTCTTCGATCACAAAGTGCCGGATATAGTCGAACGGCAGGTCCACCACGCCGGTGATGGCCACCACGATAGCCACCAGCGCCATTTGCCCGACATAACCGCGGCCGAGCCAGTCCGTGACTGCCAGTTCGATCTGCTGGATGCCGCCAAGCAATGTGAGCGCGATCAGGAGCGCGGCGCTGATCACGACCTCGACCATGGTCAGGCGCGTGCGCTCGACGGTGTAATCGGCGGCGCGCTGATGGGCGGCGAGCGGAATGGTCTGCAGGAATTGCGGCGGCACATCCTTGCGATGCGCGGCGACGTGCCGGATCTGGCGCGACGCCAGCCACAGCTTGGTGCCGACCATGCCGACCAGTGCCACGACGAACACGATCGAGAAGGCGAGATTGAAATTGGACATCAGCGGAAACCCGATTGATTTAAGCGCGATTGAATTATGCGAGAATTATAGGTTCTTGGCCGTCGCCGCGCGCGGTCTGTGTTGGATATCTCAACCCGCGCCTGGTAAGGCGTGAAACCCGCGCGAAACCCGCTTGAAACCCCTCTCAGGTTGCCCTCATATGGCCGATTCCGTGCTCGATCCCGCTTCTTCCGCAAGCTCCTCCGACCTCGTTCGTAGCGACATGAATCTCGTGTGGCTCGACATGGAGATGACGGGTCTCGAACCCGATACCGACCGCATTATCGAAATTGCGGTGGTGGTGACGAATTCGACGCTCGACAGGCTGGTGGAAGGGCCGGTTCTGGCGATTCACCAGGACGAAACGGCGCTGGGCAAGATGGACGAGTGGAATCGCAACACGCACGGCCGGTCGGGGCTGACGGAGCGCGTGCGGGCGTCGACGGTGGATGAAGCAGAAGCCACGCGGCAAATCCGCGAATTCCTCGGCCAATATGTGCCGCCGGGCAAGTCGCCCATGTGCGGCAATTCCATCTGTCAGGACCGGCGTTTCATGGCGCGCTGGATGCCCGAACTGGAAACGTTTTTCCACTATCGCAACCTCGACGTCAGCACGCTCAAGGAGTTGTGCCGCCGCTGGCAGCCGGCCATCTACAAGGGTTTTCAGAAGCGCGCGATGCACACGGCGCTCGCCGATATCCACGAATCCATCGACGAGCTCAAGTACTACCGCGAGCATTTCCTGATCCCGTCGGCAGCGGGGAATGTCACGCCGGTTTAAGCGTGCAGAGGGTCAGGATTTTGGCGGCCGGATAGCGTTTTTCGGCCTGAACGCGGCCACCACTTCCGGCCGCGTTTCGATGTACGGACCGCCGATCAGATCGATGCAATAAGGCACAGCGGCAAAAATGCCCGGCACGCTGGATTTACCGTCCGCGTCGCGTAATCCTTCCAGCGTTTCGCGGATCGATTTCGGCTGCCCGGGCAAATTCACGATCAGCGCCGCGTGATCCGGTGTCTCGCGGATCACAGCCACTTGCCGCGACAAAATGGCGGTCGGGACGAAATTCAGGCTGATCTGGCGCATCTGTTCGCCGAAACCGGGCATTGGCTTCGTGGCGACCGCGAGCGTAGCTTCCGGCGTCACGTCGCGACGCGATGGGCCCGTGCCGCCGGTGGTCAGGATCAGGTCACAGCCGGTTTCATCGACGAGTTCGATCAGGGTTGCCGAGATGGTCGCGGCGTCGTCCTGGATCAGCCGGGTTTCAGCGCGCCAGGGTGAGCTCAGTGCACCCGTGAGCCACTCCTGCAGCGACGGAATGCCCTTGTCCTCATACACGCCCTGCGAAGCCCGGTCGCTGATCGACACCAGGCCGATCAGCAATTCGTCCGGGTGGTTACGCTTTGTAGCCATCGTCGTCTTCTCGTTCGGGGAATTCGACGCCTTCGTCTTCGGCTTCACCTTCGTTCAGGCTCTCGTCTTCCTCGTCTTCCACGCCTGCCGCGCTCTTGATCCATTGGAACAGTTCGCGGAAGTAGCGCGGCGGTTTCGCCTGTTCGCGTTCCTTGCGGGCGTTGCGGATCAGCGTGCGGCCTTCTTGCGGGTCGACGCCGGGATGCTGGCGGATGAAATCGGTGAGGGCGGCGTCATCGGCGAGAAGTTTTTCGCGGGTGCGTTCGATCCAGTGCAGCTTGGCTGTTTCCGCCCGGTTCACGCCGCGATATGAATCCAGCGCAGTGCGCAGCGCGGCCGTTTCCTCGTCAGTCAGCGAGCGCATGACGCGCCCGACATACTGCAACTGCCGGCGTTTGCCTTCGTGGTCGGTAATGCGGCGGGCGTCGCGGACGGCGTCGTCGAGCTTTTCCGGCATCGGCATGCGCTTGAGCGCGTCTTTCGGCAGTTCGATCAGCGTGACGCCCAGCACTTGCAGCGCGAGCATGTCGCGTTTGAGCTGGGATTTGCTGGGACGGTCGTAGCCGTGCTCGCTGCCGTCCTGTTCGGAGGCCTCGGCCGGGTTTATCGGTTGCGTGCGGGTTTTACGGTTCATCCCGCTATTGTAACTTGGGAGGGGAGGCCGTTCGCACTCGGGGTTTGGTTTGGTGGGGTTTGGGTGGGGCGGCCGGGATTGGTCGGGTTGGTGCCGGGTTGCCAGGTTCCTGCGGTAGCGGTCGGGGTCTATGCCGGGTTGCTGCTGCTTGGCTTGGCGGTCTGCGTGAGTGAGCTATTTTCTTTATCACTATTAGCCACTGCGCGTGGCGGCGCGTCATTTCTTTGTCCAAAGCGACAAAGAAACGAAGCAAAGAAAGCGCTTTCAAAACGCGGGCTCATAAGTTGACCTAGCGTGCAGTTTCCACGTTTTTGGCACCCCAAAAGCACGGTGCTCGCCAGAGCGACGGATGTGTGAACCCCTCCTTCTCCGAACACGGATACCCACACGCTTCGCCACCAGTGACTGAACCTGCCCATGGAGCACTCCGCGCTATCCGCGGACAACCATCCACCGAATTTGTACGTACGTCGAACCACGTCGCCAACCCGCCTCGAAACGAGGCCGCGAACATGCGTGAGGCCGTACCCAACGAATGTAACCCCGCCGATCATGCCGAGCATGCCGGCCAAGCAGCTAACCCATGAAAAGCCCCTGCCGCAGAAACGCGTAGGGCCGTGCGGGTTTCTTGGCAAGCGTGCTTGCCCGAGAGCGTACGGGGCGAAGCGTGTGCGTGTAAGAATTCGCGAGAAGGAGGGGTTCAAACATCCGTCGTTCTTGCGAGCACCGTGCTTTTGGGGTGCCGCAAACGCAAAAACTGCACGCTAGGTCAACTTACGAGCCCTCGTTTTGAAAGCGCTTTCTTTGCTTCGTTTCTTTGTCGCTTTGGACAAAGAAATGACGCGCCGCCACGCGCAGTGGCTAATAGTGGCAAAAAAATGAGCCAACTCAAGCAGACCACTAAGGCCGAAAGCAGCAGCCCGGCATTGACCCAGACCGCCACCGCAGGAACCTGGCAACCCGGCATTGACCCAGACCGCCACCGCAGGAACCTGGCAACCTGAGCACTGACCCCGACCGCTACCCCCTGAACTTGCAACCAAGTACCACCCCCAACCCCTCACAACCTCAAACCCCGTCCACCGGTGCGAACGAACAAACCCGTGCCGGACTTGCTATCATCGTGCGATGGTCGCAAACCAGTCACACAGCCGCATTCAAGTGCACAGCGGGGGCTAACCCTTCCCGTCGCCACGACCAACAACGTGAACACGCTCGACACGTCGGGCACCCACAGGCAGACATAAAATGGCAGCAGACATGGACGTCAGGCAACGCTTTTTCCCGCACACCCAGGACGAGCTGAAGGAAATCGCGTCCGACATCCTGCGGCATGCAAAGGAGCTCGGCGCCACCGATTCCGCCACCGAGATCTCCGAAGGCGACGGCCTCTCAGTCAGCGTGCGCCGCGGCGAAGTCGAAACCATCGAGCACAATCGCGACAAGATGGTCGGCGTGACGGTGTTTATCGGCAATAAACGCGGCAATGCCAGCACCTCGGACTTCACGCGCGCAGCGCTGAAAGACACCGTCGCTGCCGCCTACAACATCGCGCGTTTCACAGCCGAAGACAGCGCTGCGGGACTCGCCGAAGAAGATCTGCTCGAAAAAGCCCCGCTGGATCTCGATCTCTACCACCCGTGGGACATCGACGCCGAAGAAGCCGCCGATCTCGCCCGTCGAGCCGAAGACGCCGCCTTCGCAGTCGATAAACGCATCCAGAACTCCGAAGGCGCAAGCGTCTCGGCGCAGCACTCCCAGTTCGTGCTGGCGACATCGCGCGGGTTCATGGGCGGTTATCCGTTCTCGCGCCATTACGTGGCATGTGCGCCTATCGCGGGTTCCGGCCGCGACATGCAGCGCGACGACTGGTACACATCGAAACGCAACGCCGCCGATCTCGCCGAACCGGAAGCCATCGGCCGGTACGCCGCGCATCGCGCGCTTGCCCGCATGGGCGCACGCGGGCTGGACACGCGCAAATGCCGCGTGATGTTCGAAGCGCCGCTGGCAGCCGGGATCCTGGGCGCATTCGTGCAAGCGGTCAGTGGCGGCGCGCTGTATAGAAAAACGACGTTTCTCGTCGACAGCCTCGGCAAACCCGTGTTCGCGCCGCATATCCAGGTGCTCGAAGATCCGCACGTGAAGGGCGGCATGGGCAGCGCGCCTTTCGACGAAGAAGGCGTGCGCACGCAACGCCGCAACGTCGTGGAAGACGGGGTGGTGCAAGGCTATTTCCTGTCGACGTACTCGGCTCGCAAGCTGGGCATGAAAACGACGGGCAACGCGGGCGGCTCGCATAATCTGTCGCTGCGCAGCTCGCTCACGAAACCCGGCGATGACTTCGAGGAAATGCTCAGGAAGCTGGGCACGGGCCTGCTGCTGACGGAACTGATGGGGCAGGGCGTGAACTACGTCACAGGCGACTATTCGCGCGGCGCATCCGGCTTCTGGGTGGAGAACGGCAAGATCCAGTATCCGGTTGAAGAGATCACGGTCGCCAGCACGCTTCAGGAGATGTTCCGGCACATCGAAGCCATCGGCGCAGATACGGTCGTGCGTGGCAACAAGGAAATTGGCTCCGTGCTGATCGAAAAGATGACGATCGCGGGGCAATAAAAGAATCCGGGGAAGTGAAAAAGCCCTGACTCGTCAGGGCTTTTTCAATGGAAACGCGTAATGGGCTAAGCCGTGCGCCGCTCGTAAACCACGAACGAATAATCGAAATCATTCGGCGCTGCCGCGTGATGCGTCTCCCGCGAAACCTCTTTCCAGACGGCTGCGTCGGGTGCATCGAGGGAAATGTCGCCGGGGAAATCGGCATCGATCTCGGTCAGGATCAGCTTGTGCGCGAGCGGCCACCCTTCGCGAAACAACTCCGCGCCACCGATCAGGAATATCTCACCGGCGTGATCCCGTGCGGCCAGTTCCAGCGCATTGGCAAGCCGGGTCACCGTATCGCAGCCGTCGAAGCGGCGCTGGGCATCGCGCGTCACGACTATATTGCGCCGTCCCGGCAAGACCCGTCCGATGGACTCATGCGTCTTGCGCCCCATCACGATAGGCGCGCCCATCGTCGTGCGTTTGAAGAACGCGAGGTCTTCGGGCAAGCGCCAGGGCAATTGGTTGTTGCGCCCGATCACGCCATTACGCGCGCGGGCGACGATCAGGGTCAGCGTCGTCATGGTGGGGATATCCGTATCCGGCTTCGAGACAAATCAAGCCGCAGATTCTACCCGACGACCAACGCCTGACGCCCGGCGCCGCGAGCTTTCTCACCCCGCGTCCGCGCCGTTCCCCATCGATGCGCCGCGCAGTCCATGCTGGACCATCAGCCTGTACAACGTCACCCGCGAAATCCCCAATTCCGCCGCTGCCTCGCTGAGCTTGTGCCGATGCCGCAGCAACGTCAGCTCGATCGCGCGCTTCTCGGCGGCGTCGCGAGCAGCGGCCAGCGTGGTCGATTCAATGCCCGTGCAGTGACCAAGCCCGAGATCGTCGGCGGTGATCAGCTTGTTCTCCGCCATCACGATCGCGCGCCGCACGCGGTTGATCATCTCGCGGACGTTGCCGGTCCAGGCGTAGCTATACATCGCTTCGATCGCCGACGGCGCAAAGCCGATGATCTTGCGTCTGCCGTCGCTCCTGAACTTGTGCAGCACGTGCAGCGCGAGAATTTCGATGTCCTTGCCGCGCGCCCGCAGCGGCGGCTCGTCCACGCGCAGCACGCACAGCCGGTGGAACAGATCGGTACGAAACCGGCCACTGGCCATGGCGGCTTCCAGGTCGATGTGGGTCGCGGAAATGATGCGCACGTTGACGGCGACAGGGTCGCGCCCGCCCAGCCGGTCGATCTTGCGTTCCTCCAGGAACCGCAGAAGGTGCACCTGGCTGTCGAGCGGCAGGTCGCCGATTTCATCGAGGAAGAGCGTGCCGCCGTCGGCTTCTTCCACCCGGCCGATCTTGCGCTGGTTCGCGCCCGTGAACGCACCGCGCTCGTAGCCGAACAGTTCGGACTGGATCAGTTCATTGCCGATCGCGCCGCAATTGATCGCGACGAATGGACCCTTGCGGCGCGGCGAGCGTTCGTGGATCGCCACGGCCGTCAATTCCTTGCCGGTCCCAGATTCGCCGGTGATGAACACGTTGGCGTCGGTGTTCGCGATTTTGCGGATGGTGCGAAAGAGCTGCTGCATGGCCTCACAGGTGCCGACCATCTGCTCGTCGCCGAACACGACCGGGGTCTCGGCCAGATCGATGTCGCCGAGGCTGACCATGCCGTACGCGTGATCGACGAGGTAACCGATAGTCGAGTTCGAGAACGGGCCCTTCACGAAGTCGAAGCAGAAGTGCCGGATCAAGTGGCAGACGACCGGGTCCGCGAGGTGGTTATCGTCAGTGAGGGCAATCCAGCCGGCCCGCTGATGCCGCAGCGCGGGTTCGAGCGCGGCGAGCTCGCGCGCCGAAAAGCTGGTCATATCGACAATACCGGCTACCGGCGTGTCCGTCTTCAGCACGTTGGCCTGGGTGGCGAGCGTCCCCGCCGATACCTTCCAGCCAAGGCCCTTCAAATACGCGACCAGCGCCTGATCTGGCTCCTGGGCAATGTAGAGAAGGTTGCGCACGGCTGATGCCGCGTGGGGCGCCGGCGCGATCGGGAGGCTCGACACCTCGGCGCGATCAGCTGTGATCGAGTCGACAGTGGGGCGGGCGCCCATCGGCGTTAATGGCGTCGGTGCGCTTTTACCCGACACGGGTGCGGAGACGGGGACGGATTCGAGCACAAGCGATCTCCTTTTTGCAACAGGCGCAAGCGGCGTCCTGGCGGACACAGCCATGCAGCGCGCTGTCGACCCGTGTAGCCGTCGGGCGGGACGCTGCTTGAATCCCGGATAAGCCCACTGCCTTACTCGCGAAATTACGCGGCACCGCTACTCTGGCTATTCGCTGGGCAATACGCAAGTGTCCTACTGTCCGACGTGTCGTTCAAATCCTGTTATCTGCGATGTTGCGTAGCTGCGTCGCGCTTGTCGCGGTCCTCGCGGTCCGTGCGGTCGTTCTTCAGCCAACCTGCTCGGCACGGGTTTGCAATTCCGGCTACGGCGTCCGCTGGGTTCCGGTGCTCGCGACGTCCCCCGGCGCGGAGCGCGTGGCTGCATCGACGGGAATGGGAGCGCGCACTGGCGGCGCGACCTCGTCCCAAAGCGTGACGTTGGTGGTGTGCGCGGCGACGGGCGACTCCGCCCTCGTCGCCGTGACTTTTTCTAGCGCGCCGTCGGCCCGCACCGGAAGCGGCGCCGACGCAATCGGTTGAACCGATGCGTGCTGCTCCGTTCCGATTGCAGGATTAACAACAATGTGCTCGTTCGATGCCGCTTCGCCAGCGCCGGTGCTTCCAATTTTTCTTTCCATAAAAATGGCTGGCGGATTTTGCCTGGTCGTGGATGTTTCATATTCGGACACTACTGGCCGAGGCATGGGCTGGATCACCCGATCGTCATTTGCGGTATTTTGCGCGCAAACGTTGGCGGGTGAGCTGCCCAGTACGAACCACGCAGCACTAATGGCGGCAACCTTAAGTCGGGTCGCAGTATTTTCTCGTTTGACGACGTAGCCGGTGCTTTCCATGGCGGTCTCCTGATTCATTGGCATTTAGCGAAACATATGCCATGGCACGCATTGCGTTGCGGGTATTGGGTTGGCGGCAAGCCAACTGAAAAATAGAATCAGAAAAGAGACGAAAACGTTTCACCATTGAAACGATAGAGGGTTAACGGCCATTTTTATCGGAAATTGCGTAAATCTTATTGTCTTATTTAAACTATTTGCAAACTGCTTATTAAAACCGTGCCTCGTTGTTGAAATGCACAGTAACCCTGCTTCAGGAGGGGTTCGCGGGCATTGTTGCGGATATTTGTTTTCGAAGTATTCGCTTTATAGTAGTCTCTCAAAAACAGCATCTGAAACAAAACAGGTTCGCATAGAACCACGCGACAGTACTCGTCGCTTCCGGGGTTTCACCGTTTGCAGTTTCCCGAATGACCGTTCGCTTGGGGCATGCGAGTCTTCGACGTCTGCAGCGTGGTTGAGGGCAATTACCGGCGCGACCTTTTCAACGACCGTTGACGAAAGGATCAGAACAATGGAAGTCGCTCGGCGGCAACTAATCTACGTGACTCGTGACCCGAGCGCGCCGTTGTGCGCTCGGTTTGAGGAGAGGGGCTGGCACATAGAGGTGGTATCGAACGCAAAGGACGCTCGCAGGTGGCTTCGTAACGACTTGGCAACGGGTGGCTTGCTGGATCTGTCAAGCAGCTTTGAAGCACACGAACTCGCGGCGCTCGAAGCGTCGCTGACGCTGACCAATGTCGGCTGGGTGGCGGCCACTGTCACGGGGCAGCTTGAAGACGCAGCCGTGCGCCGGCTGATTCGCGACTACTGCTTCGACTACGTCACGTTACCTACATCGAATGATCGGGTTGTAGATGCTGTCGGCCATGCCTATGGCATGGTGGCGCTGCACGAGAACGCGTCGAACGATGCGCGCGATGGCCGCGCCGAAGGCGAGATGGTCGGTTCGTGCGACGCCATGCTCGCGTTGTTCCGCTCCATCCGCAAGGTCGCCATGACCGACGCGCCCGTGTTCATCTCGGGTGAATCGGGCACAGGCAAAGAACTCACTGCAGTCGCCATTCACGAACGTTCAGTACGGCGGGAGCAGCCGTTCGTCGCCATCAATTGCGGCGCGATTCCCGCTCACCTGTTGCAATCGGAACTGTTCGGGTACGAACGCGGTGCGTTTACCGGCGCGAATCAACGCAAGATCGGCCGCGTGGAAGCGGCTAACGGCGGCACGCTGTTCCTCGATGAAATCGGCGACTTGCCCCTCGAAAGCCAGGCAAGCCTGTTGCGTTTCCTGCAGGAGCGCAAGGTCGAACGGCTGGGCGGACATGGATCGACCCCGGTGGATGTGCGCATCATTTCGGCCACCCACGTGGATATGCAGACGGCCATGATCGAAGGGCGGTTCCGCGCCGACCTGTATCACCGTCTGTGCGTGCTGCAAATCGATGAACCGCCGCTGCGGGCGCGTGGCAAGGACATCGAGTTGCTCGCCAAGCACATGCTCGACCGTTTCAAGAAGGACGCGAGCCGGCGTCTGCGCGGTTTCGCGCCCGATGCCATTGCGGCAATTCATAACTATGGCTGGCCGGGTAATGTGCGTGAGCTGATCAATCGCGTGCGCCGCGCCATCGTGATGTCGGAAGGGCGTCAGATCAGTGCGCGTGATCTCGAGCTCGGCGAGTATGTCGAAGTGGCGCCGGTGTCGCTGGCGCAGGCACGGGAGGCTGCGGAACGGCAGGCTATCGAACTCGCTTTGCTGCGTCATCGCGGCCGTCTTGGCGACGCCGCGCAGGAACTCGGTATTTCGCGAGTGACGCTGTACCGCCTTCTGAGCGCGCATGGCATGCGCCACATTGAAGTCGATGCACCGACGGAGCACGTTACTCGCGGCTAAGGGCCGCGTGTGGCGGCCGGCCATCGGTCGTCAAGGTCTCTCTCTGTTTGGTTTGTTCAATCGCGGCGTTCAGTGGAACGCCGCGAGCTCTCGTGTTTGTCCTTCGCGTTTATCCCTCGCATTTGCCCCTCCCACGACGCCTTTGCTCCTCGCCCTCCGGCGCTTGGTAAAATCATGGTTTGATTTTATCGGCGGCTGCGTTTCCCCGCTGCGTTTCCCCGATTTCCCGCGTTTTCCATGGCTGGAAGAATCTGGCGCGAGAGTGCGCCGCAGGCCCGCGGGAATGTTCTGCCAGAATAGCGACACGTCCTCTTTATACGAACGACCCATCCTCATGATCCAGTACCAAGAACTGCTCAAAGACATTCTCGAACGCGGCGCTCGCAAGATGGACCGGACGGGCACGGGGACGATCAGCACGTTTGGCCGTCAATTGCGTTTCGATCTGGCGCAGGGGTTTCCGATCGTCACGACCAAGCGCATTCACATGAAGAGCGTGGTCTATGAGCTGCTGTGGTTCCTGAACGGCGATACCAACATCAAGTATCTGAACGACAACGGCGTGACCATCTGGGACGAATGGGCCGATGAAAACGGCAATCTCGGTCCGGTGTACGGCCATCAATGGCGCTTCTGGCCAAAGAGCGATGGCACGATGGTCGATCAGGTGAGCGCGCTCGTGCATCAGATCAAGACGCGGCCCAACTCACGGCGGCTGATGCTGACGGCCTTGAACGTGGCGGATTTCCCGGACGAGTCCATGTCGCCTGTCGATAACGCCCGTGCCGGAAGGATGGCGCTCGCGCCGTGCCATTGCCTCGCGCAGTTCTACGTGAACGAAGGCAAGCTGAGCTGCCTGCTGTATTGCCGCAGTCAGGACGTGTTCCTGGGTACGCCGTTCAATATTGCGAGTTATGCGTTGCTCACGCACATGCTCGCTCAGCAATGCGATCTGCAGGTAGGCGAGTTAGTCTGGACCGGCGGTGATTGCCATATCTACCTGAACCATCTGGAGCAGGTGGATCTGCAATTGAGCCGTGAGCCTTATCCGCTGCCGAAGCTCGAACTGGCGAGAAAGCCCGCGTCCATCTTCGATTACAAATACGAAGACTTCGTGATCGAAGGGTATCAATATCATCCGGGCATCAAGGCGCCAATCGCGGTTTAGAACGGCTTTGCGTGTCCCGGCTTCGGATGCCTGAAGTCGGGACGCGCGCCTGTCAAAACATCAAGGCGTAACGATGTTGAACATCGGGTCGAAGCGGTCGAGCATACTGAACAGCTCAACCACCTTCTGACTATTGCCGCTGACCTTGCCCGCGTCAGATTGCTGTTGCTGGCCGCCCATCAACAGCCTGGCGAAATCACCCTTGCTCATGCTGAGCGTAGCGTCGGGGTTTGCCAGCGTGACGCCCTCGGTGTAGATCAGCACCGAATTGCGCAACTCGATACCGTACTTCACGCCGTCGCCGAGATCCCAGTTGATGACCGTGTGCTTGCCGTCCGCCTTCGGACCGTTGAGCCGGATGCCCATGAAATCAAGCAGCAAATCGGGGCTCATTGCAGCGATTGCGTCTGGCGTCGCCGTGTTGACCCCCTTCACCTTCGGTACGCCGTTGCGCAGTTCGAACGCGCCCATCAGGTACTCATTGCGCCAGGTCGGGTTCTCGGTCTGATAGCCCAACTGCTCGAGCGCGTCCGCCTCCAGATCGCGTGCGGCCTTGTTCGATGGATCCGCGAACACGACCTTGTTCATCACGGTCGCCACCCATCGGTAATCGCCCTTGTCGAAGGATTGCCTGGCCTTCGTCATCACGGCGTCGGCGCCGCCCATGAACTCCACGAAACGCTTTGATTCCTCTTCCGGCGGATACGGATGCAGGTTGGCCGGGTTCGAGTCATACCAGCCGAGATAGCGCTGGTAGACCGCCTTCGCGTCGTGATTGACCGAGCCGTAATAGCCGCGGTTGTACCACTTCTTGCCGATGCCGTCGGGCAACTGAATCTGCTCGGCAATCTCGGTCATGGTGTAGCCGGAGTTGGCAAGCCGCAAAGATTGATCGTGGAGATACTTGAACATGTCGCGCTGATCCGCCATGTAGGCCACGATTTTCGGCTGACCCCAGGTCGGCCAGTGATGCTGCGAAATCACCACGTCCGTGCGGTCGCCGTAGCGAAGGATCGCTTCGTTGAGCGTTTTCCACCAGTTGGCTGCATCGCGCACTTGCGCGCCGCGCAACGTGTACAGGTTGTGGAGCGTGTGGGTGGTGTCCTCGGCGGTATCCAGCACCTTGAACTGCGGCATGTAGATCAGCATCTCGGACGGCGCTTCCGTGCTGGGGGCCATCTGGAATTCGAACTGGACACCGTCGATAGTACGGGTGTCGCCGGTTTTCTCCACCGTGTCGCTGGGGGGAATCAGGCCGAGATTGCCCGCCGACGTGGTCTTGCCAAGGCCCGCGTCGACCTGGCCGCGTGCGCTGGGCGGCAGCAGCGCGCCGTATTGGTATAGCGAGCGGCGGCCCATGGCGTTGCCGGCGAAGATGTTCTCGGCCACGGCTTCCTGCAGGAAGCCGGCCGGCGCGAGTACCTTGACCTTGCCGCTCTTGACGTCGGCTTCGTCGATCACGCCTCTCACGCCGCCGTAGTGGTCCGCGTGGCTGTGCGTGTAGATCACGGCGACCACCGGCTTCTTCGGCCGATGCTGGAAGTAGAGGTCCAGCGCTTGCCGCGCGGCTTCGCGTGTCACCAGCACGTCGATCAGGATGATGCCGGTATCGCCTTCAACAATCGTCATGTTGGCGAGGTCGAGTCCTCGCACCTGATACACCCGGTCTGTCACCTTGAAGAGCCCGTTGATCATGTTCAACTGCGCGATGCGCCACAGACTCGGATTGACTGTGTCCGGCGCCTCGCCCTTCAGGAAGCTGTATTTGTTCAGGTCCCAGCTCGTGCGGCCGTCGTCTGCCTTGAACGTGCCGCTCGCGATGGTGCCCATGAAGCCGCGTTGCGCGTCGTCGAAATCGGTTTTATCGGCAAAGGGGAGTTGCTGGTAGACCGCCAAGTTGCCTTGCCGGGTGATAGCGGTGGCGTCCTTGGCGGGCGTGATGGACGCGAGGGACGGGAGGGACGTGGCGGCGGTTTGCTGCGCGAGCGCGAAGGGCGTGGCAAGCAAGCTGAGAGCCGCGAGCGCGGTAAGCGTGAGCCGGTGCGGCGTTGCGATCATTATTATCTCCGTTGATAGGCCGTGGTTTTTTGCGTTGTTCAAGCCTGATTCGATGCAAGGTGCGGTACGGGCTTTGTGAAGGACTCCGTTACTACGCTTTTCTTTGATTCAAGTCATTTAATTCAATAAACTTTGTATTCCTAATAATATAGATTTGGAGTATTCCGTTGGAATTCGACAAACGGGTTGAGCTCGCGCCTTGAACACGGAAGCGAGCCAAAAACTTTACAGGTGAACCGATTTTGTAAGTGTCATATTTCGTCGGCACGCAGCCATAGCCATCCCATCCGGACGTTCAGTCGGAATGGCCATGGCTATGTTGTTCGGGCAGTGCTATCCGGCTTTATGCCCGTGCTTACCGCTACACGCCGCTAAGTACGGCGGCGAAATGCCGCTCGCCGGCGGGGGTGACCCGCATGACCCGTCGCTTGGCTGTCGTTTCAACCCAGCCGTGTTCAGTGCAGGCATCGAGAAACGCCGCGCCCAGCGCGCCGCCCAGATGCGGCCGGCGTTCGCTCCAGTCGATGCACGTGCAGGCGAATCGCCGGCGCCGTGCTTTCTGCGCCGTGAGGTCAATACCGAGACGCGAGAATTCATCGATTCCTCGGGGTGTTGCATCAAGCGCGGTGGGACCGGGCCGCTTCGAGCTGGCCGGCTCACCGCCTTGCGGGCTTTGCGCGCCAGGCACGACTTCCAGCCACTTCGATGTCAGCATGCGGTCGAACAGCCGCACAGCCAACTCACCCGCGAGATGGTCGTAACACGTCCGTGCATAGCGCATGTCGAGCGGCACGGCAGACGCCGGCCGCGGCGGCGGCCGATGCGCCTGCGCCGCTTCGCGCAGCGGCGCGCTGGCTTGCGCCAGATTAGCCAGCGCTTCGATCGCCATCGCGATATCGGGTGTTGCAATGCGGTAGTACCGATGCCGCCCGCTCACTTCGAGCGCCAGCAAGCCGCTCTCGACGAGCCGCGTGAAATGCCCGCTGGCGGCGGACGGTGAAATGCCGGCGATCATCGTGAGTTCGCCGGCAGGGCGGGCCGTGCCGTCCATCAGCGACCACAGCATGGCGGCGCGGCCGGGGTCGGCGAGCAGGGCGCCTATGCGTGACAAACCGGGGAACGGGCGGGCATCGTCGTGATCGAGGGTCATCGCAGCCTCCTTGGATTAACTCTACTTTAGCGGCTTCGCGCACTCGATGTTTCATCGAAACCTGAAGTATTGATGCAAGGCGGGAACGGATTGTGAGTGCTGCCTGACCCCCGCGCTAGAATGATGTTTCGCGTTGGGTGACGGCTGTGCAGGAGACTCTCATGGTAAAAATTTTGATGGCGACGCTGCTCGTGGCGGCGTGTGCGGGTTGTGCGGGAACGTCGGGCGGTTCGTCGTCAGCGGACGGGTCGAGCGGCATCACCATGTACGGGGTGATCGACCAGGGCATTTCCGTGCGCAAATAAGTGGCAAATAAGTGCCGGAGCGCGTCGAAGCGGGCGGCGGGCGTTTTTTTGAGACTCGTATAATTCGACAACTCCACTGACCAGGCAGGCCCCTTGGGTTTGCTCCATATCTACATGAATACTGCAGCGCCCGTTCCCCCATCCTCCGATGCTCCGATCACCGACCGGTCCGAAACCACGTTCCGTTTTCTAGCCGAACCGACCTCCGTCAATTTCGGCGGCAAGGTTCACGGCGGCGCGCTGATGAAGTGGATGGACGAGACGGCCTACGCGTGCGCCGCAGTCTGGTCCGGGCGCTATTGCGTGACCGTCAGCGTGGGCAATATCCGTTTTCGGCGGCCGATCCTGGTGGGCAACCTCGTCGAATTGCGCGCGCGCGTGGTGGCGACGGGGCGCACCAGCATGCATTTGCATATCTCGGTGCACGCGGGCGATCCGAAGAGCGGCGTGCTGCAACAGACCACGGACTGCCTGATGGTGTTCGTCGCCGTCGATGAAGAGGGCAAGCCGGTGCCGGTTCCGTCGTTCGTGCCGGTAACGGATGAGCAAAAGCGGTTGGCGAAATATGCGATGGACGTCAAGGACGCGTTGGACGCGATCGTGGAATTGAAGCCGGAAGAAGTGGCCGCCGGAAAGGTTTAAAAGCAATAACGCGCGCTGGCGGCAAGATCTGTCGACGCAGCGCGCCTCATTAATCACGGTGCTACTGACATCCAGATGATTAGCATCACTATAAATATGAATAAACTTTTACGTCCGCAAGTGGCGCACAAACCTGTACGCAGTCGCAGGACCGACTGACTCACGGTGCTGTTGAAATAAATAAATAAAACAAATAAGACGTTTCTCATTCATGAATGGTTGCGTTATCGGCATAGTTCGGCGCTGCGCGAAATGCCGCCGAGCGGCCCATACGCAAATACCCAACATGAAATGAGGAAACACCATGACCTGGACGGCCGGCTACAACAATTCGGTTGCCTATACGACCGGCTACTATCACGAACAGAGTCCGACTTTCCTGAATACCTGCCTGGCAATGCAGCGGGTATCGCCACCATCGCTTGAAAAATTCACCTATTGCGAGCTCGGATTCGGCCAGGGCCTGACGTCCCTGATCCTTGCGGCGACGCATCCGAACGGCGACTTCTACGCGTGCGATTTCAACCCGTTGCACGTACTCGGTGCTACGTCGATACGCGACGAAGCCCGCCTGTCGAATCTCACTTTGCTGGAGAACAGCTTCGGCGATCTTGCGCAAGGGAAGGTCGAGCTGCCCTTGTTCGACTACATCACCCTGCACGGCATCATCTCGTGGATATCCGATGAAACCCGCGCGCAGATCATGAGATTCCTGACGCGTTATTTGAAACCGGGCGGTGTCGTCCAGGTGAGCTACAACGCGATGGTAGGGTGCGCGCAGGTGCTGCCGCTGCAACGCTTGCTGATGCTGGGCGCCGGGGAAGGAGGTGACGCATGGACGAGGGCTTCCGGGCTCGCCAGGAAGATGGTGAATCTCGAAGCGTTGCACTTCAAGCGCAACCCGGATTCCCTGGGTCGGGTCGAGGGTTTTGGGAACCTGGAGGAGCGCTACCTCGTCCATGAGTATCTGCACGAGAAATGGACGCCGTTTTACTTCGCCGACATTGCGCACGAAATGGCCGAAGCGAAACTCAGCTTCGCCGGCAGCGCACGTTTCGCTCACATGTCACCCGTGGGATGGCTTGCGGAACAGCAGCGGCAGATGCTGGAGACGGTCACCGATCCCATCGAAGCAGAAGAGCTTCGCGATTACTTCGCGAACCGCGGGTTCCGCTCGGATATCTTCGTGCGTGGAAAAGCGCCTTTGAGTGATTTGCGCCTGCGCGAACAGGCCGAACAGATTCATTTGTGGGGTAATCCGGCCGTTCCGTACAAAACGGAGGTGACCCTGGAGCACGCTACGCTTACGCGCAGCGACGCCTCTCACAAACCGCTGTTTGATTTGTTGCACGGCGCGGAAATGACGCTGGCGCAGGTTTTCGATGCACCCGAGTTCGCCGGACTGACGCTCGACGCCATCATGAAGCTGCTGCGCTTGTCGTTAGCCGTTGGCGAAACATTAGTGCGCTACGGCGCGGCGCAGCCGCGAGAGGCGGCCGACCGGCTAAATGCCGCGTTGCTGGCGAGGGCGGAACAGGGTGAGGCCTCCGGGGCGCTGGCGTCTCCCCGGCTGGGCGGAGGTGCGGGTATCAGCGCACTGGATGGGATGATGCTTGCATCGCTGCATGCAAAAGCCGATCCGGTCAAAGCGCTCACCAGCGATATCGACGAATTGGTCGCACGCGTTTCACGCTCGCTGATTGCGACCGGGCTCAGGCTACAAGTGGGAGGCGCCGAGGTGCCGCCCGAAGAGACCACGACGCGCCTGCGTCATATCTTTGAGGATTCCGGCAAGAAACTGATTGCGCACTCGATCGAGCTCGGCTTCCTGAACGCGCAAAAAACATCAGGGCGAAAACCAGGCCGATAACCAGGCCGATAACCAGACGCAGCGGTTGATAAGCGATCAACCCATCAACCGCTGCCCCTCATCCTGACGTTACCTCTTGCCCACCATGTCTTCCGGTTTCACCCACTCGTCGAATTCGGCTTCGGTCACAAACCCAAGCGCCAGCGCGGACGCCTTCAGCGTCGTCCCTTCCTTATGGGCCTTCTTCGCAATCTTCGCGGCCTTGTCATAGCCGATATGCGGATTCAGCGCCGTCACGAGCATCAGCGATTCGTTCAGCAAGCTGTCGATACGCGACTCGTTCGCCTCGATCCCGTCCGCGCAGTTGTCGTTGAAACTTTGCGCGCCGTCGGCCAGCAGCCGGACCGATTGCAGCACGTTGTGCGCGATCATCGGGCGGAATACGTTGAGCTCGAAATTGCCGCTCGCGCCACCAATATTCACCGCCACGTCATTCCCGAACACCTGGCAGCACAGCATGGTGACGGCTTCGGATTGAGTCGGGTTGACCTTGCCCGGCATGATCGAGCTGCCCGGCTCGTTCTCGGGAATCGACAACTCTCCCAGTCCGCACCGCGGTCCGCTCGATAGCCAGCGGATGTCGTTGGCGATCTTCATCAAACCCGCAGCGATGGTCTTCAGCGCGCCATGCGCGAACACGAGCGCGTCGGCGGCGGCCATGACTTCGAATTTGTTCGGCGCGGTTTCGAAAGGCAAATCGGTCAACTTGCCGATCACGCCGGCCACCTTCACGGCAAACTCGGGATGCGCATTCAAACCCGTGCCAACCGCCGTGCCGCCCAACGCCAGTTGATACAGATGCGGCAAGGTCGATTCAACGTGCCGGATGCCCTGATCGAGTTGAGCGACATAACCCGAGAACTCTTGTCCCAGCGTAAGCGGCGTCGCGTCCTGCAAATGCGTGCGGCCAATTTTCACGATTCGAGCAAATGCGTTCGATTTTCTATCGAGCGTATCGCGCAAGGTTTTGAGCGCAGGCACGAGATGCTTCGTGATGGCGACCGCGGCGGCAATATGCATCGCGGTCGGGAACACGTCGTTCGACGATTGCCCGCGATTCACGTCGTCGTTGGGATGCACCTTGCGCTCTTCGCCGCGCACGCCGCCCATCAACTCGCTTGCGCGGTTTGCAATCACCTCGTTGAGGTTCATGTTGGTCTGCGTGCCGGAACCCGTTTGCCACACGGCGAGCGGGAATTCGTTGGGATGCTTGCCGGCCAGGATCTCGTCGGCGGCCGCGATGATCGCCTGGGCTTTGTCGGCGGCGAGCACCTTCAGTTCAGCATTCACTTCCGCCGATGCCCGCTTAACAATCGCGAGCGCATTGATCAGTTCAGGAGATTGCTTCTCGCTCGAAATCTTGAAATTCTGCAAGGAACGCTGCGTTTGCGCACCCCAGAGTTTTGCGTTCGGCACGGCGATTTCGCCGAACGTGTCCTTTTCGAGTCTTACGTCGTCGGTCATGGCTTCATGCTCCTTCGGCTTGGCAATCAGGTTCGGGGTTGAATAGCGGAAATATCGAAAATCTCAAAGCTGCGAATCGACGGGCAGCAGCATGAACAGACCCGTCATCACGTTGCGATAAAGGCCCGCTTGCGGGTCGAAATTGTAGGTTCGCACCAGGCCGTCGTCTTCAGTGGTCCAGACGAGCGGGGACATCGGCGAGCCGGTGTACTTCAGGCCCGCAAGCACCGCGGGCGAAGCGAGTTCCACACGATACGCCCTCGCCGGCGCAATGCCGGCATCGAACAATTGTGCGGCTTCCCCCGCAATTTGCGGGTTGTAGATCACCAGCGCGAGTTCCGTGTTGAGCGACGCCGAGCGCGGGTCCAGGTTCATCGACCCAATCACGAGGATACTGCGATCCAGCATATAAGCCTTGGCATGCAGGCTCGCGCGCGATCGCGAGCCGAACAGCCCGGCGCGCGGCCGGCCGTCGCCCTCCGCCTGCACCGGCTTGAACTCGTATAACTCTACGCCGGCCTTGAGCATTGGTACGCGATACGGCGCGTAACCCGCCTGTACCGCGACGGCGTCGGTGGCCGCCAGCGAATTGGTCAGCACTTTCACCTTCACGCCGCGCCCCGTGATGGCGGCTAGCGCCTTTACGCCCTCGTCGTGCGGCACGAAATACGGCGAAATGATGAGGACCTCGCTGCGGGCCTGGTTTGCGAGCTCGATCAGGCGCTGCATGGGCGGGCTTTTGTAGTCCTTGTCGGGATGCTCGATCTTGACCGGTGAATCGGCAACGAACTCCGTGCGCGCCCAGGTCAGGCCCAGCCCGTCCTGTGCGATCTGCTGGGCAATTGGCGTGGCGTTCAGTGGCTTGGCGTTCAGCGGATCGGCCTGTTCTTTCCAGTGCTGACGCAGGTCTTCGCGGGTTTTGTTGAGATCGGCGGGATCGAATTTTTGCTTGTTCAGCGCGCGCAGGGGATACGCAATCGAGCTGTTCCAGTAGTCGTCGAAACTCGCCGATATCTCTTGCGTCACCGGTCCGGCCGCGAACACATCGAGATCGCGGAATTGCAGGGTCGCGCTCGCGCTGAAGTATTCATCGCCGAGATTGCGGCCGCCCACGATCGCAATCTGGTTGTCCGCGATCATCGCCTTGTTGTGCATCCGGCGCGTGAAATGATCGACGTTCGTGAACAGGTTGCGCGTGCGTTCGCCGAAGCTGCGGGACGCGCTGCCGAATGGATTGAACACGCGGATATCGATGTTGTCGTGCGAATTCAGCGCGGCCATGATCTGGTCGATGTCCTTGAAATTCAGGTCATCGACGAGCATGCGCACCTTGACTCCGCGATCCGCCGCGTAAAGCGCGGCGCCCAGCAGCAGCTTGCCTGTGTTGTCTTCGTTCGCGATGTAGTACTGCATGTCGAGCGTCTTGGTCGCCGCGCGAGCGAGCGCGATGCGGGCCTGCAGCGCCTCGGTGCCGGTGGGCAGCAGGCGCACGCCGGACTCGCCGGGGTGCGCTGCCTCCTTCGGCAGCAGGGCCGAGCGCAAGGGGGTGTCGGCGGTGGCGGAGAGCGCGTGAGTGGCGGGGCGGTCGAACGCCGTCGCCGGCGGGCGGGTGGCGCAGGCGCTGAGCGCCAGCACCGTCAGAGCGGCAGCGGCGAGCGCGAACCCGCGCGACAGCGGTGCAAGGCGCCGGGTTCGTGCCGGCGGGATTGCCTCCGATGAAACCTGTCCTGCTCGCGTGCGCTCTGTGCGCCTGCCGGAATGCTGGCCTGACGCGGCTTGAGATAGTGATGACCGAGATAACTGCCTGCTGCATTCCGACACGTCCGTTCCTCTTGTTTTCCCGAGCGATTTTTTTGAACTGCTTGCGGCGGTTGCGCACGCAGCGGCCGCGTGCAGCAGCGGATCTCGCGGGTGTACAGCAAGGATCATGCGCGGTCATTTTATGGGAAATCGGCAACAAACACGGCGGTTGGGTCGATTAGCGAAAAAGTGGAGCGGGCAGCTAAGCGGTTGCTCGTAGCCTTTCTCGCGGCTGGCGCCGGCTGGTTCAACGCGGATCTGCCAGCGGGAGGAACAACGCGATTGAAGACGTGCGGACGAAAAAAAGCCCGCTTCGACGAAGCGGGCCTAATACCCCTGTTACTGGATGAATCTCAAGGAGACGGCTTGATCGTATCTCCGCACCGCTCCAGTTCCAACCAACAATGTCTGCTTAACTTATGCCGCGTTGTGCCGTGGCACCCTGGGTAATCGAACATCCGCAGCCACCGCTTCAAGCCGTGTGCCGGGGCGCCTGCCCGGATTTGCCGGGTTCAAGCGCGCCGCGCGTGATCAAACGCCGGCTCATGCGATCGAAGCGAAGGGTCATCAGCACCGCGACGCTCGCGAGTCCCGCAGCCAGGCCCCACCACAAGCCCTTCGTGCCGCCGTTGAAGTGAAATGCCAGCATGTAGCCCGTCGGAAAGCCGATGCCCCAATAACCGAGCGCCGCGGCGAGCATGGGCACGCGCGTGTCCTTCAGCCCGCGCAGCACGCCCGACGCGACGGTCTGCATGCCGTCGACGATCTGGAATACGGCTGCGACCCCCAGCAGCGACGCGGCCAGCGCAACGGTCTGGGCGTTCTTCGGATCGTTCAGATGCAGATAGAGCCCGACGATCGCGTGCGGCGCCAGCACCAGCACGCAGCCGGACATCGCCATGAACGACACGCCTAGCGCGATTGCCACGAAGCCGGCGTGGCGCGCAGCCAGCGGCTGCCCCGCGCCGATCCAGAATCCGACGCGCACGTTTGCCGCCTGGCCGATGGCAAGCGGCACCATGAACGCCACCGACGCCACGTTCAGCGCGATCTGATGCGCGGCAAGCTGCGCTTCGCCGAGCGTGCCGACGGTCATCCCGGTGGCGAGAAACAGCGTGGATTCAACGCCATAGGTGATCGCGACCGGCCAGCCGATACCAAACAATTCGCCCATCAGCGGCAGGCGCGGTCTCGATGCAACGACAAAATGCCGGTAACGCGGCCGCAGATGCAGGAACGCGATGAGTACCAGCGCCGTCATCCAGACTGTAGTCGTGGTGGCGACCGCCGAGCCGAGAAAACCAAGTTCGGGCAGGCCATAGGCGCCGTGGATCAAGCCGTAGTTGAGAAATGCGTTCACGAACACACCGCCAATCGATACCCACAGCAGCCGCTTCGCCGCGCCAATAGCCGGCAGGAACGCGCGCATCATGCCGATCCCGAGCAGGCTGCCGGGCGCGCCCCAGCGCAGGATTGCGCAATATTCGCCGACGTTCCTGGCGAGCATCGCGGGTTCGTGGAACTTGAGCAGGATCGGTTCGGCGAAGCTCAGCAGCGTGAAGGCGGGAATCGCGAGCAGCAGCGACAGCACCAGCCCGGTCCAGTAGATGTTCGGCACGAGGTGATCGTTGTTGGCGCCACGCGCATGCGAGACGGAGACACTGACCGACGTCAGCACGCCTTGCAGCAGCACCACGACCACGAAGAACAGGTTTGCGCCCAGGCCGCCGGCCGCGAGGGAATCGGGGCCGAGCGAGCCGAGCAGGATGGTGTCGGTGACGCCCATCGCCATTTGCGACAGTTGCGAGATCGCGAGGGGTGCGGCGAGCCTCGCGGTATCGACGGCGTGACGGGAAAGGCTAGGCGGCGCGTTCGCGCGTTTCAGACTGGATGGCATGACGGATTATCTGGATGCTTTGCTGCACGGCAAAAACCGGGCAAAAACGGCAACGGGCGATGCAGCTAACCGTTACCGGTGCTACATCGCCCGCTCGTTCCGGCCTCGCTTCAGCCTGAATCGGGCTGAAGCTCCGCTTTGGATTTCAGTGATGAAATCCGGCTTCGAATTCCAGCTGTGAATCCCGGCTTTGAAGCACTCTTGAAGCACATTGGCTTGAAAAGCTGGCTTCGACCGTCAACAAGCTGAAAGCGGCGAAAGGGAACGAAAGCCATCTAGCTTATTGCTTGATTGCGATTATGTCGATCACGACGCGATATTGAACGTCGTTCAGATCGGACTCATGCCGATCATTTCGGCTTGAGAACCTTGATCGTGGTGTCGTCGATGACCACCGTCTGGCCCGCGCGGATCTTGCAGGTCTTGCGCAGCTCGATCTTGCCATTGACCTTCACTTCGCCCTCGGCGACGCGCGCTTTCGCCGAGCCGCCGCTATCGGCCAGGCCCATCAGCTTGAGCAGGTTGTGCAGTTCGACGTAGTCGCCTGTGAGCGTGAATTCGAGGCGCGGCATGGGGTCAGTCTTCGCAAGGTTGGGGACGGAAAGGGCGCCCATGATAAACCAGCCGGGCACGCCACGTGCGAGTACAGGCAAGGCTCCCGGATATCGGGCGTTTCGGTTGTTTGCAATATGTCAGGAAGTGAAACCTTCGGTAACAATGACACGTTTCAGCGAACTCCAGCGTCCGGCACCGGGTCAGTCGTAGTGACCGGTGCGTTTTTTACGTGGTTTTGTTCGCGTTCGTGCCGGTCAACAGAAGTGTAGACGGGTATTTGCGGCGCGCTGTTTCAAGCGGGGTGTTTGAGGACACAACGCACATCGCTTAGGCGTCGCGGGCGGTTGCAATGGTTGCAATCGACCACCCGGAATAAAACTGCCAGCGAGGAAATCAATATGTTGCAAGTCAAGAAAATGCTGTTGGGTACCGCTTTTGTCGCCATGGGTGTGTCTGCATCCGCGTTCGCGCAAACCGCGCAACCTTCCGACGCCGGCCAGATGGCCGCGCCGTCCGCGCAAACCGCACCGCCGCCGCAAAACATTGTCGCGCCGGCGCCGATCGATCCGTTTGTCGTGAAGCGCAATGCCAACGCGCAGGCTAGTGCTGAATACAAGGCATCGAAGAAGGCATCGAAGCAGGACTTGAAGGCGACAAACAAGGAAGCGAAGGCGCAATACAAGGAGCAGGTGCGCAACGCGAAGATCAACAAGAAGGCCGACAACCAGACCGCCAACGACGACTTGAAGTCCGCCGAGCCGGACGGTCCGAAGGATACGGGCCTGCAGCATTAAGTTTTCAGTTCGACAAAAAGGACGAACAGAACGATCGAGCGCGGCCCCCAAGCGGGGCCGCTGGCAAGGAGGAATTCATGACAACGACCACTAAACGCTTGATTGCAGCGCTGCTTGCGGGTGCGTTCGCAACAGCCGCCACTGTGTCGGTTGCGCAGACGCAGACCACCGCCAACCCTGAACCCACGCACGCCGATAAGAAAGCGGCGAAGAAGCAGGACCAGGCGGATAAGGACGCGAACGTAGCGCAGGCCAAGGCCGACAAGAAAAAGACGGAATCGCAATCGAAGGCGGATGAAGCCGCTGCCGACGCGAACCTGAAAAACGCGAAGAAAGCGGACTGATTCGCGACAGGTTGCGCTGCAGGGAAGGACGATGGCCCCGCACGCTTGAGCGCGCCGGGCCATTTTTATAGGGCCAAAAGCCTTCTGCATCAGTCGCTTGCGTGGAAGAGTTGTATGGATATACAGTGTGCGTCACCCGTTTTTAAAGCCCATTCGACGTGCTCACGCTCAACTCCGCCACCGATGACAATCCCGCGCCCGAGCCGGCGCAGGAAGACATTGCGTCGTACCTGACCAAACTGAACGACGCGCAGCGGGAAGCCGTCGAGTACGGCACGCAAGCGTCGGACGCTGGCGAGCCAGCCGGCGCGCTGCTGGTGATCGCGGGGGCGGGGTCGGGCAAGACGAACACGCTGGCGCATCGCGTGGCGCATTTGCTGGTGAAGGGCGCGGACCCGCACAGGATCCTCTTGCTGACGTTTTCGCGGCGCGCGGCGAGCGAGATGACCCGGCGCGTGACGCGTATCGCCGTGAACGCTTTGGGCAATCGCAGCGTGATCGCGCAGGGCCTCACCTGGTCTGGCACCTTCCATAGCGTGGGCGCGCGGTTGTTGCGCGATTACGCGGATCTCGTGGGGTTGTCGCCGTCGTTCACGATCAACGACCGCGAGGATTCCGCCGATCTCATGAACCTCGTGCGGCATGAACTCGGGTTATCGGCGAAAGAAAAACGCTTTCCGGCCAAGTCCACTTGCTTCGCCATTTACTCGCGCGTGGTCAACACCGGCGTGTCGCTTGCCACGGTGCTCGACCAGGCGTTCCCGTGGTGCCGCGAATGGCAAGACGACCTGCGCCGCCTCTTCGCGGCCTACGTCAACGCGAAGCAGCAGCAAAGCGTGCTCGACTATGACGACCTGCTGCTCTACTGGTCGCATCTCGCCGCCGAGCCGTCCATTGCCGCGGATCTGTCGAGCCGTTTCGACCACGTGCTGGTCGATGAATACCAGGACACGAACAAGCTGCAGGCGTCCATCTTGCTGTCGATGAAACCCGATGGCCGCGGGCTGACGGTCGTCGGCGACGACGCCCAGTCCATCTATTCATTTCGCGGCGCGACGGTGCGCAATATTCTCGATTTCCCGAGCCACTTCGACCCGCCCGCGAAATGCGTGACGCTCGAGCGCAATTACCGCTCGACGCAGCCGATTCTGGCGGCATCGAATGCGGTGATCGGACTCGCCGCCGAGCGTTATACGAAGAACTTGTGGACCGACAAGGCATCGGCGCAACGCCCACGCCTGGTCTCGGTGGCGGACGAGGCGGATCAGGCGCGTTATATCGTCGAGCAGGTGCTGGAGGCGCGCGAAGGCGGCATGACGCTCAAGCAGCAAGCGGTGCTGTTTCGCGCCGCGCATCATAGCGCCGCGCTCGAAATCGAACTCACGCGGCGCAACATTCCGTTCGTGAAGTTCGGTGGACTGAAGTTCCTCGATTCGGTTCACGTGAAGGACGTGCTGGCGGTACTGCGCTGGGGCGAGAACCTGCGTGATCGCGTGGCCGGGTTTCGCGTGCTGCAGTTGTTGCCAGGGGTTGGACCTGCCATCGCGGGGCGTGTACTCGATCAGGTCGCCGAGCGCGGCGAGACGCCGGCCGCGTTGGCCGCATTCGCCGCGCCGTTGCGCGCGAGCGAAGACTGGCCGACGCTCGTCGCGATGATGTCGAAGGTTTGCGCACGCGAAAGCGGCTGGCCCGCTGAATTCGAAATGATCCGGCGCTGGTACGAACCGCATCTGGAACGCAATCACGAAGACGCGTCGATCCGTCATGGCGACGTGTTGCAGATGGAAAGCATTGCGTCCACGTATCCCACGCGCGAGCGTTTTCTCACGGAACTGACGCTCGATCCGCCCGATGCCACCAGCGACGAATCGGGTGTTCCGCTCATCGACGAGGATTATCTGATTCTTTCCACCATCCATTCGGCCAAGGGCCAGGAGTGGAAGAACGTGTTCGTGATGAATGGCGTGGATGGCTGCATTCCATCCGATATGGGCACGGGCAGCGACGAGGAAATCGATGAAGAGAGGCGGCTGTTGTACGTCGCCATGACGCGTGCGAAAGAGGATTTGCACATTGTCACGCCGCAGCGTTTCTACGTGCACAACCAGACGCATATGGGCGACCGGCATGTCTGGGCGGCGCGTACGCGTTTCATCCCCGCGCATCTGATGCCGCAGTTCGAAGCGTGCGCGTGGCCGCCAGTTCCCGAGCCGGCCGCGCCGACAGCGGCGGGACTGGCCGCGGCGGCAAAGGCCAAAGTCGATATCGCCGCGCGGTTGAAGAAGATGTGGGAGTGAAGGGCTTCGAGCTAGCTCAAAACAAGCTCAACGTTCCGCACGCGAAGGCTTCGGCACTCTGCGCTCCGGCGTGAAGATCGTACGCAGCCAGTTGCCGAAGCGAGTGAAACCGTCGTACGGCTCTTCAATAAAAATCTCCGGCTTCATCATGCGCAACTGCTCGAGTACTTGCTGTGCTTCCTGCTTTGCAATCGAGCCATGGAACATACCGAGGCGCAGCAGGCAGCGCAGTTCACCGAGCTTCTCGCGCGCTGTCGATCCAGCACTATGTTCGGTCGCAATCTTGGTTTCGTACACGCGTTGACGCAGTGAATCGGCGAGACGCCATGCGGGCGTCTGCATTTTCATCTCGAGTTCCTGAATATCCGATGCTGCCGCCTTGATCTGCGACGCAAGTGGATCGATCTGCGCCGCGTCTCCATTCGCCTCGGTCACGATAGCCGTGGCCCACGCGCGTGACGCCTTCACGAGGTCGTCCGGTTTCCAGTCCGAACGCACGGCGAAGCCGAAACCGTGTTCCGCGGCTTGACGCATCATCATTTCGACGACGTCGGGAAACTCCTTGTCGAGCGCCCGTTTTGCCCACGCGTACTGGCCGTTCTGCAGCATTCGCTGGACCGCTTGTTCCGTGAGCGGCGTGGGGTTGTCGAGCAGTTTTGCGCGCAGGAAATCTTCGAACGTGGGCGTGACGAATTGCGGGTCGAACTTGAGCGACAGACGAATCAACGTCTCGAAGTCACGGCGTAGCGCCGCGATGGTTTCGTCTTTAAACGAAAGGGTGATCTGACCCATGATGTTTCCCGGTTTCCGATCCCGCTGGCCGGTTCAAGCCGGCGCGGGAAGACAGTCGGCGTCGCCATGAGGGCGACGGCCGTTCGTCTGTATATCGGCGTGGGGAGGGAAAACTTTAGGGCGGGTTTGACGAGGCCGCTGTCTTATTTGACGGGAATCGTCGTACCTGCAGGCACCGGCACGGCGGTCACGCTGTTCTTCGCGCTACCGGTCGTAATCCGGTCGCTATACGTCAGATAAACCAGCGTATTGCGCTTGGCATCGACTATACGCACTACGTGTAACGTCTTGAAGATAAACGACATACGCTCCGAGAACACATCGGACTTTTGCTTGAGCGGCGCATCGATCTTGATCGGTGCGACCTGGCGGCAAGCTATCGAAGCCTCAGACGGGTCTTCGGCTATTCCCAGCGTTCCTTTAACGCCGCCCGTGCGTGCGCGGGAAACGTAACAGGTGACGCCGGCGACGGCGGGGTCGTCGTACGCCTCGACCGTAACGCGATCCGAGCCGGTAAAGCGGAAATTCGTGTTGACGCTGGCTATTTCCTCGGCATGCAGGGCAGGCGCAGCAAACAACGCAACGAGCGACGTCAGGGACGTCAGAGCGACGAGAGCGCGTTTCATCGGAATCCTTCGGCAATGAGGAAATGAAAAAGGCGTCGATATTGTATCGACGCCTTCGTTCAGTTCACGTGAAACCGCGCGCTTTCGCGTTCAATAAAAAGCTCAGTGAAAGATCAGATACAGGATCACCAACACGATCACCGGCACGCCAAGCAACCATCCCAGTAGATAGGGCATGTCTTCCTCCATTCGATTTCTGATTCAATGAATTCAGTATCGATGAGAGGCCGGTCCGCCGATACCCGCGAGCGTCCTATTCGACTGTAGGCGGGGTCCTATCGAAGGCGCATTTCTACCTCACGCGCATGGCGTAGCGCGTGATTTGCCGATATCGCTCATTGGGACGCAACACGACGTCTTCCGCGTCGTCCATATTGATCTGATTGGGAAACCCGCCCGCTTCGAGGCAAAGCCCGCCGTATTTGTGATAAGTCAGACCGCGCTTGCCCGGCACGCCTTCGAGACTGTTACTGGTGTAGAACACCAAACCGCGCTCGGTGGTCGAGACAAGCAGCTCGCGTCCGCTGGCCGGATGATAAACAGCGGCAACGCGCCGCAATTCGGGCAGCTCCGTGACCGGCTCAGCCGTTCCCAACACATAACAATGGTCGATACCGCCACCCGCCAGCGTCACTTGCTCGTTGTCGCGGGTGTCCAGTCGCGGTCCGAGCAGCGCGGCCGTACGGAAGTCGAACGGCGTATTGGCGACGTTTTCCAGCGTGGTCGGAATCGTATGTTTATCGATGGCGAAAAATTGATCGGCGGCGATCTCGATCTCATGGTCGTGGATAGTCGTCGAGTCCACGCCCGACAGGTTGAAGTACGCGTGGTTCGTGAGGTTGAGCGGCGTAGGTGCGTCCGTGAAGGCATCGTAGGTGATCGTCAGCTCGCCCGCGTTGCTGAACGCGTAGGTCACCTGGACGGTGAGCGCGCCGGGGAAACCGCTATCGCCTGCGGGCGATTCGAGCGTGAGGACCAAAGCGTCGTCCGTATGTCGCGCTTGCCACAGCTTGTAGCTAAAGCCCTGGACGCCGCCGTGTAGCGAATTCGGTGGCTGATTGGCTTCGAGTTGGTACTCCACGCCATCGAGCGAGAAGCGTGCGCCCGCGATGCGGTTCGCCCAGCGTCCGACGGTTGCGCCCATGTAGGCAGGACCGGTTGTGTACGCGGCGGGGGCATCGTGGCCGAGCAGGATATCTGCCAGACGGCCGTCGCGATCCGGCGCGAACCAGGAGACGAGCGACGCGCCCAGATTCGTCACCGATACCCGCAAGCCGTTGTCATGGCTCAGCGTGTGAAGATCGACGGGCGTACCGTCTGCGAGATTGCCCCAGTGGGCGCTGGAAATAGTCATGGTGTGGTCTCCGGATTCTGGTTTTTTGCGGGATGGCGGGTTGCTTCCGGCTTGGGCAGCCGGTCGCGATAAAGCGTGCTGACGTAATCCAGATGGGCGCCGGCGGCGTCGCGAGCGCGGCGCGGGTCGCGGGCGATGATCGCATCGAAGATGGCTTGGTGCTGCGCGAGCAGGTTCGCTTCCACGTCGTTGTCGTAGTCGACCAGCCGGTGCGATGTCAGCATCGATTCCCGTACGAGCTCGTGCAAGCCGTGCATCACGTGGGCGAGCGCGAGGTTGTGGGTGGCGTCGGCAATGGCGAGATGGAACGCGGCGTCGTGTTCTGCGATACGAGTGCGTTTAGGTTCGATGGCAGCGGTTTTCAGCGCGTTGAACGCTTCGGTGATGCGCGCCAGATCGGCGGGAGTGGCGCGTTCGGCCGCGTAGCCCGTGGCCAGGGATTCGAGGCCGTGGCGGAGTTCGAGGACATCGGCGCTGGCCGTGGGATGCTGGCTCAGCAACGCGGCGAGCGGAGCGGACACGAGCGGCGCGGTGACATCGGATACAACGAAGCCGCTGCGCGCAGCCGCCTGGATAAATCCATCCGATTCCAGCCGGATCAGCGCTTCACGCAGCGACGGGCGCGAGACATTGAGCTGTTCCGCGAGATCGCGTTCGGCGGGAAGGCGTTGCCCGGGGATTAATGCGCCGGTCGTGATCAGCGCCCGGATCTGGTCGGAGACGACATCGGCGATGCGCGTGCGCGTGTAGGACTGGACGGGCTTGAAAGGCATGAGTGCGCTAAAGGTGGATAACAAACCGGCTCGATATTTTTCCTAGTTTGACATGAAAGATCGCAAACTTTAAAGTCTTGGTCAGACCAAGCTGACCAAGAATGGCAAAATCCTTCGTTTTTCCGGCTCCTCACATTTTTCTAATCAATGAAAGTCGCCCTGTTCGTTCCCTGTTTTATCGATGCGTTCTATCCCGAAGTCGGCATCGCGACACTCGAATTGCTCGAACGACTGGGCGTAGAAGTCGACTACCCGGAGGAACAAACCTGTTGCGGCCAGCCGATGGCGAATAGCGGCGCGCAAAAGGAAGCGGCCGGCGCCGAGCGCGTGTTCGCCCGCAATTTCGCCGATTACGACTACGTGGTCGGGCCTTCGGCGAGCTGCATTCATCACGTGCGCGAGCATTTGACCGCGATCGAGCAGACCGCGTCCGTGCGCAAGGTGCGAACGAGCGCCTACGAACTCGTCGAATTTCTCCACGATGTCCTCAAGGTGCGCGAATTCCCGTGGGCCGAATTCCCGCATCGGGTCGGCTTGCACAATAGTTGCAGCGCGATCCGGCATCTGAAGGAGGTCTCTGCATCGGAGATCAATGGAACGCCGTTTTCCAAACCCCGCGCGTTACTCGAAGGCGTCAAAGGCATCGAATTCGTTACGCCCACGCGCCCCGACGAATGCTGCGGCTTCGGCGGCACGTTTTCGGTGACTGAAGAAGCGGTATCGGTGAGGATGGGGCAGGACAAGGTCCGCGATCATCTCGGTGCGGGCGCGCAATATATCGTCTCAGGCGATATGTCGTGCCTCATGCATCAGCAAGGTTGCGCCGAACGCCTGAAACTCGATGCCCGTTTTATCCACATCGCCCAGATCCTGAACGGAGCACGCGCATGAGCGACGTCGCGAAGGGAAAAAGCAAACGGCTCGATCACGCGAAGGCGGCGGGCGCGTTCATCGCGAAGGAAGACCACGTTGCTTTCCACGATAAACGCCTCTGGGACCTGCGCAGCAAACGCGACGCCCAAGCCCACGGCATGCCCGAATGGGAGACGCTGCGCGAGCTGGCGTCGGGGATCAAGGAGCACACGCTTTCGAATCTGGCAGATTATCTCGACCAGTTCATCACTCAAGCCGAGTCGCATGGGGTGATCGTGCATTACGCATCGACGGCCGAAGAGCACAACGAGATCGTCTACAAGCTGATGTCCGAGCGCGGCTTGACCACGCTGGTCAAAAGCAAATCCATGCTCACCGATGAATGCAAGATGCGCGAGTACATCGAGCCGCGCGGCATCACGGTGATGGAAACGGATCTCGGCGAGCGCATCCAGCAACTGGATAACCAGGACCCGAGCCACATGGTCGTGCCCGCCGTACATAAACTGCGCGCGGATGTTGCCGAGCTTTTTGGCCGCACGATCGGCACCGATCCCAAGAACAGCGATATCCACTACCTCGCCGAAAGCCAGCGCATGAACACGCGACCGTATTTCGTGCGCGAAAAAACCGCAGGGATGACGGGCTGCAACTTCGCGGTTGCGGAGACGGGAACGGTCGTCGTGTGCACGAACGAGGGCAATGCGGACTTGTCGGCGAATGTGCCGCCGCTGCACATTGCATCGATTGGTATCGAAAAGCTGATTCCCCGGATTTCCGATCTCGGCGTGTTCATTCGCATGCTGTCGCGCAGTGCGCTCGGTTCGCCGATCACGCAATACACCTCGCATTTCCGCGCGCCGCGGCTGGGCTCGGAGATGCACTACATCCTCGTCGATCACGGCCGCTCCGAGCGCCTCGCGATGGAGGATTTCTGGTATTCGCTTAAATGCATCCGTTGCGGCGCGTGCATGAATACGTGCCCGGTGTACAGGCGCAGCGGTGGCTTGTCGTACGGCTTTACGTATTCGGGGCCGATCGGCGCGATCATCAATCCTACTTACGATATGAAGCGCTTCAGCAGCCTGCCGTTTGCGTCAACGCTCAACGGCAGTTGTACGAACGTCTGCCCCACGAAGGTCAACATTCACGAGCAGATCTACAAGTGGCGCGAAGTGATCGCGGCGAATCATGAAGTGCCGTTCGTGAAGCAGGAAGTGTTGAAGATGGCAGGGCGCCTGCTTGCCAGTCCTACGTTGTATCGAGGCACCGTTGCGTCGCTTGGCGGCGCGCTGAAGCGGCTGCCGAACTTCGTGCTCTATAACCCGCTGAACATCTGGGGCCGTCAGCGCGATCTGCCCGAGACGCCCGCTGAAACTTTCCACGAGTGGTACAAGAAAAATCGCAAGATCGCCAAAAAATGACGATAACCACACGTGACACTTTTCTCGCGAAGATCCGCGCGGCGCAACCGGCCGGCAGGCCGCGTCCCGACGTGCCGCTCTTCGATACCCCGCCCGGTGAACGACTCGAACGCTTTCGCACCGCTCTCGCCGCGATGGGCGGAACCGTGGTCGAAGGCGAATCGCTCGATACGGTGCGCGCGCTGCTGGCCGAGCGTTTCGGCCCGGACGCGATAGTTGCGTCGGCTGTGCCGGGTATCGAAGGAAATCGTGCGCTCGCCGCCGATATGCCGCCTGCGTTACTGCAGGACGTCGATGCAGGCGTCGTGCGCGCGCGCTTCGGCGTGGCGGAAACGGGCTCGGTCTGGTTCAGCGAGGACGAGTACATCGTCAATTCGATTGGGTATCTGGTGCAGCATCTGGTCGTGCTGCTCGATCCTGCGCAAATCGTGGATGGGCTGCAGGATGTGTATCGACGCGATGACTTCAAGGCCGCGCGTTATGCGGTGCTGGTGACGGGGCCATCGGCGACGGCGGATATCGAAGGCGTGCTGATTCGCGGAGCACAAGGCGTGCGGTCGCTGACGGTGGTGTTGCTGGCGGTTTAAATCCCGCAGCGCGTATAAGGGACGCCAGATGCAAAAAAGCCGTTCCAACTTACGTTGGAACGGCTTTTCAACTAGCGCCGGATTTTACTGAGAGCCCAGCTTTTTGATCAGCACATCAAGCTGCGCCATTTCATCTTCGGTCAGGTCGGTCAGCGGAGCGCGCACAGGACCGGCGCTGCGGCCGATCAGCTTCGCCCCCGCCTTCACGATACTCACTGCATAACCCGCCTTGCGATTACGAATCGCCAGATACGGCATGAAGAACTCATCGAGCAAACGGCCGGTAGTCGCGTGATCCTGCGAGGCCACCGCTTTATAAAACTCCATCGCCGTCTTCGGAATGAAGTTGAATACCGCCGATGAATACACCGGCACGCCCAGCGCCTTATACGCTTCGGCATAAACCTCGGCGGTCGGCAGCCCGCCGAGATACGAGAACCGGTCGCCCAGCCGGCGACGGATCGTCACCATGTTTTCGATCTCGCCCACACCGTCCTTGAAGCCGATCAGGTTCGGGCAGGTATCGGCGAGCCGTTCGAGCATGTCGGCGTTGAGCTTCGAATTGGCGCGGTTATACACGATCACGCCAATATTCTTCACGGCCTTGCACACCTGTTCGACGTGCGCGGCAATGCCTTCCTGGCTGGCTTCGGTGAGGTAATGCGGCATCAGCAAGATGCCGTTCGCGCCCAGCCGTTCGGCCTCCTGCGCATAAGCAATCGCCACCCGCGTCGCGCCGCCCGCGCCAGCAAGAATGGGCACCTTGCCTTTGCAGGTTTCAGTCGCCGTGCGGATCACGTTCGAATATTCGCTTTGCGTCAGCGAGAAAAATTCACCCGTGCCGCCGGCCGCGAACAACGCCGTCGCGCCATAGGGCGCCAGCCATTCGAGACGGGCAGCGTAGGTATCGGCGCGGAAGTCGCCTTGTTCGTCGAAGTCGGTCAGCGGAAAGGACAGCAGCCCTTCGGAAACGATTTGCTTGAGCTCTTGAGGTGTTGTCATGGTTGGTCGTGAATTCGTTTTGGGGTAAGTCGATGATTAAGTCGATGATTAAGCGGTTGAGGAAATCAGCGCACGAGGCACGGGCGCTTGTTGTCGAAGGTCCAGTTCGGGATCAGGTACTGCATCGCGATGGCGTCATCGCGGGCGCCGAGACCGTGTTCCTGATACAGCGCGTGAGCTTTCTCGAGTTCATCCATATCGATATCCACGCCCAGGCCCGGGCGCGCCGGCACCTTCACCTTGCCGCCCACAATCTGCAGCGGCTCGCGCGTGAGGCGCTGGCCGTCCTGCCAGATCCAGTGGGTATCGATGGCAGTAATCTTGCCGGGCGCCGCCGCCGCGACGTGGGTGAACATGGCGAGCGAAATGTCGAAGTGATTGTTCGAGTGCGATCCCCACGTGAGGCCCCACTCGTTGCACATTTGCGCCACGCGCACCGAGCCTTGCATCGTCCAGAAATGCGGGTCGGCGAGGGGGATGTCCACCGATTGCAACTGGATCGCGTGGCCCATCTGGCGCCAGTCGGTCGCGATCATGTTGGTGGCCGTCGGCAGGCCCGTGGCGCGGCGGAATTCAGCCATGACCTCACGACCGGAATAGCCGTTTTCTGCGCCGCACGGGTCCTCGGCGTACGCGAGCACGTGATGCTGGTCGCGGCACAGGCGCACGGCTTCGGACAGCGACCACGCGCCGTTCGGGTCCAGCGTCACCCGGGCGTTCGGAAAGCGTTCGGCAAGTGCCGTGACCGCTTCGATTTCCGCATCGCCCGCGAGCACGCCGCCCTTCAGCTTGAAGTCGTTGAAGCCATAGCGTGCGTGCGACGCTTCCGCCAGCCGTACGACCGCCTCCGGGGTCATCGCTTCTTCGTGGCGCAAGCGGGTCCAGTCGTCGGTCGCGTCTGTCCCCGAGGAGTACGGCAGGTCGGTCTTGTTTCTATCGCCGATATAAAACAGGTAGCCGAGCATTTCCACTTCATCGCGTTGCTGGCCTTCGCCGAGCAGCGCCGCGACGGGCACACCCAGATGCTGGCCCAGCAAGTCGAGCAGCGCGGCTTCGAGCCCGGTCACGGCATGGATGGTCGTACGCAGGTCAAAGGTCTGCGTGCCGCGCCCGCCTGCATCGCGATCCGCGAATTGCTTGCGCGTGGTGTTGAGCACGGCGTGCAGATTGCCGATCGACTGACCGACGACGAGCGGACGCGCGTCGTCGATTGTCTTGCGGATACTCTCGCCACCCGGCACTTCACCCACGCCGGTATGCCCCGCGCTGTCACGCAGGATCACGATGTTGCGCGTGAAGAACGCGCCGTGCGCGCCGCTCAGGTTCAGCAACATGCTGTCGCGCCCGGCAACCGGAATCACGCGCAGTTCGGTGACGATGGGCGTGGCGTTCGCAGCGGTTGAAACGCTTGGAGTCGTGGACATTGACGTGATCAGTGTGAGTTGGTTGGAGGCTTGTGAGGGGGCTCTTAAGCGGCGCGGATCGGGTTCGGTTCGACAGCGTGTTCGGGGCGTCCGGTCAACCGGCCGTTCGCGCGGTGTCAGCGCGAACGCTCATGCGGCTAAGCGGCGGCGAGCAAGCTCGCAATATTAAACGTGAGATACGTTGTCTGATAACATTCTAAGAGCGATGCGACGATCGTAAAAATGGGTGTTAACCCGAAATAACCTTACGGTTATTAACAGGTTAGGCAATAACTCCATCCATTGCGCTGAAGGGATTATGAATTAAAGTCGGACGTCAGACAAGATGATTGATGCTGACAAATTCGATGTGGGAGGGTCGGGCGCCTGCCGATGCGGCTGCAGGCGCCTGTCTGCGAGATCGATGCTTCGATGCTCGGCTTGGTGGTTCTCGACGGTTATGCCGCGTTGGCCAGCCCGGCCTCGTCGGACGGCGGCAAACGAGCGGCTGCTATGCGGACCGCTTTCAGCCGGCGGCTTCGCTTGACTGATTTGCGCGGCGCAAGCGTTCCCGGCTGTTCGACAAATGCATGCGCATGGCGGCGCGTGCGCTTTCAGCGTCGCGTCGCGTGATGGCTTCGAGAATGCTCTCGTGTTCGAGATTGACGAGCGAGACATACGCTTTCGGATCGGCTTTCGCGATCCCCGCTGAATCGATGCGGTTGCGCGGAATCAGGGCCGTGCCCATTTGCGTGAGGATATCGACGAAATAGCGGTTTCCGGTCGCCCGGGCGAGCGCGATGTGGAACTGGAGATCGGCCGCGACGCTGTCGCTGCCGTTGCGGCTGGTGGCTTCTATCGCGTCGAGCGCCGCGCGCATGCGCACCAGATCTTCCGGCTGTGCGCGTTGCGCGGCCAACCCGGCACATTCGGTTTCCAGGCTGATGCGCAATTCGAGCACGGACAAGACGTCGCGAAGGGTGGTGGCCGGCACCATGTCGATGCCCAGTTTCTCGCGGCGCGGCTCCAGCACAAAACTGCCAATGCCATGACGTGTTTCGATGACCTCGTTCGCCTGCAGGCGGGAAATGCCTTCGCGCACGACGGTGCGGCTAACGCCGAGCGTCAGCATGAGTTTGGCTTCGGTGGGCAGTTTGTCGCCCGGTTTCAGCGCGGCGGATTCGATCTGTTCGATCACGTAGTCGAACACGCTCTCCGCCAGGTTACGGGCGCGTCGGGGTGTCACGACGGATGTGAGGGATTCGACCATCAGAAACGCTCCTTGGGCCAGCCGGGTGGCGATGTCGTTGTTCAGAGATGCGGTAGGTAATTAGATTATACCGTTGTCTGACGACTATCAATTCTAAAGATTCGATGTAGGGTGGTGGCACGGATGATTCTGCTTGTGACGCGTAGGTCAGGGACGGCGCTGCGTTGACCTGGGGGAGGCATATTCAATTGTCCTGATTGATCGATGGCGCTGGCAGCAGCAGTGATGCCAGGCGCATTTGCGATCTCAGACTAATGCATTTAATTCCGCGCCCGAGAATGCAAAAAGCCCAATCTTTCGATTGGGCTTTTCGAGCTTAAATCTTTTTGGCTCCTCGACCTGGGCTCGAACCAGGGACCTACGGATTAACAGTCCGGCGCTCTACCAACTGAGCTATCGAGGAACATCTGCAGCAGAGAAACGAAATTATATGGAGGAGAATCTAGCCTGTCAACACCCTGCGTTCATCTCAATTCAAAAAGTCACAAACGAGTGAAGCGTTACTCAGCGTGCGACGACGTGCGGCTCCTCAGGCTTAACGCACCAGCAGTTCGAGCTTCGCCGTCACGTCCTTGAACTCGTCGGCTTCGGGTAGCGGCGCCTTGGTTTTGGTGATGCTCGGCCAACCGCGCGACAGTTCGGCATTCAGTTCAATGAAGTGCTGTTGATCACCGGGCACATCTTCTTCTGCATAGATTGCATTGACCGGGCATTCGGCGACGCAAACGGCGCAGTCGATGCACTCGTCAGGATCGATCGAGAGGAAGTTGGGACCTTCGCGGAAGCAATCCACCGGGCACACGTCCACGCAATCGGTATAGCGGCACTTAATGCAGCTTTCGGTCACAACGTGAGTCATTCAGGCTCCTGCATACTAAATTCGTGGGGCGGCGGCGAGGGCGACATGAACGCCGGGTCCAACCAGCGAACCGGGCGTCTTTTGTAGAGCGTCTCTCTTCGGGGCATACAGCGCGGCTGTGCACGATCTGCGCGCCAAAACCGATATTGTAGCGTACCGGTATATTTGAGCGCGACCCCCGGCCAGAAGGTCTTATATCGTTTAGTGATTTGTTTATGGGCCATCGATGGGCCGTCGATGCGCTCCCGCCGCGCCGCTGTCCGGCGTGTTTCGCCAGAGTGGGTAAGGCGCTCCGGGTGGACACTTCGGGTAACATGCACTGAAGGCCGCCCGGGGGCAAAGCAGCCAGTGCATTGGGGCGTGCCGGATACGTTTGCGGTTCTGTCCGCGCGCTTGTGGGCGGTTCTACTCGCGCCTTTACCCGTTTTCCTAGCCGTTCGTCTGGAACCATGATTATCCATTCGCTGCTCGATACCGATCTCTACAAGTTCACGATGATGCAGGTCGTGCTGCATCACTTCCCGGCGGCACACGCGGAATACAAGTTCCGCTGCCGCACGCCGGATATCGATCTCGTGCCGTATATGGATGAGATACGCGACGAAGTGCGCCAGCTCTGCCATCTGCGCTTCAAGGAGGAGGAACTCGAATACCTTCGCCGGATGCGCTTCATCAAGAGCGATTTCATCGATTTCCTCGCGCTCTTTCATCTCAACGAGAAGTCCGTCACGATCAAGCCGTCCGCCAAGCAGAACGGCGAGATCGACATAGATATCGTCGGTCCCTGGCTGCATACCATCCTGTTCGAGATTCCGATCCTCGCAATTGTCAACGAGGTCTATTTCCGCAACACGCAACGCGACCCGACCTTCGAAACCGGCCGCGACCGCCTGCACGACAAGATCCAGCTGCTCGGCGGCCGCCCCGAAGTGGCCGACTGCAAGATCGCCGACTACGGCACCCGCCGGCGTTTTTCCAAGCAATGGCATGAGGAGGTCATCCTCAAGCTCAAGGAAGGCCTGGGCAATCAGTTCACTGGCACGAGCAACGTCTACTACGCGATGAAGCACGGCTTGCGTCCGCTCGGCACCATGGCGCATGAATACCTGCAGGCTTGCCAGGCGCTCGGCCCACGGCTGCGCGATTCGCAGATCTTCGGCTTCGAGATGTGGGCGAAGGAGTACCGCGGCGACCTGGGCATTGCGCTCTCCGACGTCTATGGCATGAAGGCGTTCCTGAACGACTTCGACATGTACTTCTGCAAGCTCTTCGACGGCGCCCGCCACGACTCCGGTGACCCGTTCGACTGGGGCGAGCGCCTGATCCGTCACTACGAGGAGAATCGATGCGACCCGCGCACCAAGGTGCTGGTGTTCTCCGACGCACTCGATATCCCGAAGGTCCTGCGCCTCTACGAACGCTTCCACGGCCGCTGTCAGCTTGCGTTCGGCGTGGGCACCAACCTGACCAATGACCTGGGTTATCAGCCGCTGCAGATCGTGATCAAGATGGTTCGCTGCAACGGCCAGCCAGTGGCCAAACTCTCCGATTCCCCCGGCAAGAACATGTGCGACGACCAGGCTTACCTTGCCTACCTGCGCCAGGTCTTCGACATCGCCAAACCCGTGGATGAACTGTAACCCGCACAGGCGTTTTTGAGGGTCGATGCTGTTCAGCGTTAGCCGTTCGGTCGAGGGTATTCGAGCCGGGGTGCTCGTTATAATCAAGTCCTTGATCGACGCACAGGCCAACGAGGACAGCATCATGAAACCATCGGCCGCACGCCGTAATTCAAGCGACCAGCGCTCGCAACTGTGTGCTCCGGCCGCAGCAGCAACCGATGGCGCTTGCGCATGAGCACGTCCATGAGCAGGCGACGGTTATGGCAAGGCCTGGCACTCCTGGTGTTGCCGTTGACCGCATCCGCGGCATCGCTTGATGGCGCCACGCTGTCTGCGCTGTGGGCACTTCCGTTCGCCGGCATCCTGTTGTCCATCGCGATCGTTCCGCTGATCGCGCCGCATGCCTGGCATCGTCATTTCGGAAAGATATCGGCGGCTTGGGCGCTCGTGTTCCTCGTACCGTTTGCACTTGGCTTCGGTACGCAGGCTGCATTCACGACCTTCGTGCATGCCATGCTGGAAGAGTATGTGCCGTTCATCGTCCTGCTCACGGCGTTGTTCACTGTCGCGGGCGGCATCTGCCTGCATGGCGACCTGCACGGGTCCCCGCGCCTGAATACCGGATTGCTTGCCCTTGGCACGGCACTCGCCAGCATCATGGGAACGACGGGCGCGGCCATGCTGCTGATTCGTCCTTTGCTGCGCGCCAATGAACATTGCAGGCACGTCGTGCATCGCGTGGTGTTCTTCATCTTTCTCGTGGCCAATGCCGGTGGCTCGCTCTCGCCGCTCGGGGATCCGCCGCTGTTCCTCGGTTTCCTGAATGGCGTGAGTTTTTTCTGGACCACGGTGCATCTCTTGGCACCAACGCTCTTCATCTGCGTGGTTCTGCTGGCGCTTTTCTACGCGCTCGACTGCTACTACTTCGCCAAGGAAGAAGTGGTGCATCGGAGTGAGGTGAAAACGGCATTGAGCGTGGACGGCAAGATCAATTTCGTTTTGCTCGCGGCGGTGGTCGCGCTGGTGTTGATGAGCGGCTTGTGGAAACCGGGCATCGAGTTTGATGTATTCGGTACGCACGTCGCGTTGCAGAACGCTGTGCGCGATGGGCTGCTCGTCGTGGTGACGCTCTTGTCGCACGTGCTCACGCCGAAAAGCGCGCGCGCAGGCAATGCGTTCAACTGGGCGCCTATTGAAGAAGTCGCGAAGTTGTTCGCCGCCATCTTCGTCACCATCGCACCCGTGATCATGATCCTGCGCGCGGGTGCGGACGGTGCGTTTGCCGGCATCGTGCACATGGTGACTGACGCCAGTGGTAAACCTATCGACATCGCGTACTTCTGGGCGACAGGCCTGCTGTCGTCGTTTCTTGATAACGCGCCGACTTATCTCGTGTTCTTCAACCTTGCCGGCGGCGATGCCCCCACGTTGATGACCACCGGCGCCACCACGCTCGCGGCCATCTCTGCCGGCGCTGTGTTCATGGGCGCGAATAGCTATATCGGCAACGCGCCCAACTTCATGGTCAAGGCGATTGCCGAATCGCGCGGCATCGTGATGCCGGGGTTCTTCGCGTATCTTGGCTGGTCGGCGGTTGTTTTGCTGCCCTTGTTCCTGCTTACTGGATGGCTGTTCTTTTAGGAGAAGTCGATGAAGAAAGTCCTGGTTGCCCGCCCCATTTTTCCTGACGTGATCGAGCGTCTCCGGCAGTATTTTGAAGTCGATGCCAATCCGGGCGCACCCCTCGCCGCCGACGAATTCGCGCGCCGCATGGCTGATCGCGATGGCGCTTTGCTTGCGGGCGATCCCGTCACGGCGAAGGTGCTGGAAGGCGCGCCGAATCTGAAAGTTGTGTCGAACATGGCGGTCGGCTACAACAACTTCGACATGCAGGCGCTGAACGCGCACGGCGTGCTCGGCACGAATACGCCTGACGTATTGAACGAAAGCACGGCGGACTTCGGCTGGGCGCTGATGATGGCGGCTGCACGCCGTATTGCTGAATCCGAACACTTCCTGCGCGCCGGTAAGTGGGGTACGTGGTCCTACGACGCGTTCCTCGGCACCGATGTATGCGGCGCCACGCTCGGCGTGCTGGGTATGGGACGCATTGGCCAGGCGCTCGCCCGGCGCGCGCGCGGCTTCAACATGCGCGTGATCTATCACAACCGTTCGCGTGTTGCCCCGGAGATCGAGGCGGAACTGAACGCCGAGTACGTGTCGAAGGCGGATTTGCTCAAGCGCGCGGACCACGTCGTGCTGGTGCTCCCCTACACCGCCGAGAATCACCACACCATCGGCGCGGCTGAGCTGGCAAGCATGAAACCTACGGCGACGCTGACGAACATCGCGCGTGGCGGGATTGTCGACGACGCCGCGCTGATCCAGGCGTTGCGTAACAAGACGATCGCGGCGGCGGGGCTCGACGTGTTCGAAGGCGAGCCGAATTTCAATCGTGATTTCCTGACGGTGTCGAACGTCGTGCTGACGCCGCATATTGCGAGCGCGACCGAATCCACGCGCCGTGCCATGGCGAATCTCGCCGCGGACAACCTGATCGCCGCGCTGGGTGAAGGGCCGCGCGCAGGTAATCCGCCGAACCCGATCAATCCGGAAGTCCTGAAGAAATGAGCATGTTGTTGCTGTTGAGCGTGGGCGTCGCCGTCCTCGCGATCGCTCTGGTGATCGCGTTGATGCTTTTGTTGCGGCCGAAGCGCGGAACAGATGTCGAGGAGCAGTTCGAGGCGCTGGCCGATCGGATCATCGATATGGGCGAAGCGCATGCGCGCGGGCAAGAGCGGCTCGAACGCAACGTGCGGGGCGAAGTCACCGAGACGTCCCGCGCGTCGCGTACCGAGGCGGGCACAGCGTTCGCGCAATTCCAGCAGACGCTCGCGACGCAACTCGCGAGCATGGCGAACGTCCAGAACACGCAGCTCGAAGCGTTTTCCCGGCAACTTGTCACGCTGACGGAAAGCAACGCGCTGCAAGGCCAGCACGCACGCGATGAACAAAGCCAGGCGCTCAAGCGTTTCGGCGATGCGCTCACGCTCCAGCTTGCGCAGATGTCGGAGTCGAATGACCGTCGTCTTAATGAAGTGCGCGCAACGCTCGAAGCGCGGCTGAAGGATATCGAAGCGAACAACGCGGCGAAGCTCGAGGAAATGCGCCGTACCGTCGACGAAAAGCTGCACGCCACGCTGGAACAACGGCTTGGTGAATCGTTCAAGCTGGTGTCGGACCGGCTGGAGCAAGTGCATCGCGGATTGGGGGAAATGCAGACGCTGGCGGCGGGCGTCGGTGACTTGAAAAAGGTTCTGACGAACGTTAAGACGCGTGGGACGTGGGGCGAAGTGCAGCTCGAATCGCTGCTGGAGCAGTTGTTGACGCCGGATCAGTACGCGAAGAATGTCGCCACCATTCCAAAGAGCAACGATCGCGTGGAGTTCGCGATCAAGCTACCCGGGCGTCACGACGCGCCCGGCCAGAGCGGCGCGAACGCGGTGGCTACGCCGGTGTGGCTGCCTATCGACGCCAAGTTTCCGCGCGAGGACTACGAACGTCTTATCGATGCGCAGGATCGCGCCGATGTTGTAGCGGTCGAGGAAGCGTCGCGTGCGCTGGAAGGCCGCATTCGTGCGGAAGCAAAGGCCATCGCGCAGAAGTACGTCGCGCCTCCGCACACCACGGACTTCGCGCTGTTGTTCCTGCCGACCGAGGGCCTGTATGCGGAAGTCTTGCGCCGTCCGGGGCTGACCGATTTCCTACAGCGCGAATACCGGGTGAGCGTGACAGGTCCGACCACGTTAACGGCGCTACTGAACAGCTTGCAGATGGGTTTCAGGACGCTGGCAATCGAGCAGCGTTCCAGTGAAGTCTGGCAAGTGCTCGGCGCGGTGAAAACGGAGTTCAGGAAGTTTGGCGAAGTGCTGTCGAAGACGCGGTCGCAGCTTGAAGCGGTGACGCGCTCCATTGAGTCGGCCGAAACGCGTACGCGGCAGATGAGCAAGAAACTTCGCGACGTGGAAGCATTGCCGGGCGAGCAGGTGGCCAACCTGCTCGGTGATGAACGTGAAGAGCGTGAAGAACCCGCAGAACGCGACGAGCCCGGCGCTTAGTCGTTAGTCCGCCGCGGGCGAAGCCAGCGTAGCCAGCGCGTCGCCGGTAATGCGCACGATGCGCCAGTCGGGCAGCACGGTTGCGCCCATCTTTTCGTAGAAGCCGATGGCGTTCTGATTCCAGTCGAGCACGGTCCATTCGAAGCGGCCGCACTGGCGTTCCACCGCAAGGGCTGCCAAGGCGCGCAGCATCTTCGTGCCGAGTCCGCTGCCGCGAAGACCCGGATTCACGTACAAGTCTTCCAGGTACAACCCGCGCTTGCCGAGAAAGGTTGAATAGTTCTGGAAGAACAGCGCGTAGCTCACTATGCGGCCATCTTCTTCGGCCACCAGGCATTCAGCGCACGGCCGCGTGCCGAACAACGCGTCGTGCACGCCGGACTCGGTCGCAATGAACATGTGCATGAGCTTTTCGAACTCGGCCAGCTCCAGCATCAAGCTGAAGATAGCGCTGACATCGGCGGGTGCGGCGGGTCGGATCTGAGCGCTCATCACGCCTCTTCCGGTGCGTCGGACAAGACGATCTCAATGCCGCCGAATCGCGACGCCACCCAGTTGTATGCGTGACACGCAATCCACAGCAAGATGAAGCCAAGGATGGCATTGAGCAGCAGCGCGCTTGTCACGGTGCTCAGTTCGACCGAGCCGTATCGGAAGAACGCAACCAGCACGCCGAGCAACACAATGGGTACGCTGAACGTGAGATACACAAGAATCAGCGCTTTGGCCGTTTGTCCCGGCGCGATGAACGAAATCTGTTTTTTCATGAAGGAAAAGCCCTGTCAGTCATAGTGCGATGCAGTCGAACCATCGGTTATAGCCGCTTAAGTGATCACGGCGCGGTCCAGGTTCTTGAGGTTCAGGTTCTGAGGTTCAGCTTATCAAGGCAGGTTGTCGAAGAGCCTTTGAAGCTAGATCAGGCCGTCGAATGGCAGGATATCCACGCTGTCGCCTGCATCGATATTCCCCGCCTCGTGCTTCAGGACAATGAAGCAATTGGCTTCGCTCATTGAACTCAGCACGCCCGAGCCTTGCGGCCCGGTTGTCACCACATGCCAGCGCCCGGCGGTGTCCCGGCGAGCAATCCCGCGTTGAAACTCCGTACGCCCGGCGCGTTTGTTGACCGCTTGCGAACTCGTCGCCGATATCAACGGCAGCGCATAGGGCGTCGCGCCCGACATGGCCAGCAGCGCCTCGCGCACGATGAAATAAAACGTTGCCATCACGGCAACCGGATTGCCCGGCAAGCCAAAGAACAAGGCCGATTCGCCTTCGCCCGGACGCTTGCCCGACCACAGGCGGCCGAACGCAAGCGGGCGGCCGGGACGCATCGCGATCTTCCAGAACGCCACGTCGCCGAGCGCGTTCATCAGGTCACGCGTGAAGTCGGCGTCCCCTACAGACACGCCGCCAGAACTGATCACCACGTCGGCGTCTTGCGTGGCTTGCCGCAATGCGCGTTCAAGCGATGCACGATCGTCGCGCACAATCCCCAGATCCACCGGTTCCACGTTCATCCGGCGCAGCATCGCGAAGAGGGTATAGCGGTTGCTGTCGTAGACGCAACCCGGCGCCAGCACTTCACCAACGGAACGCAATTCGTCGCCAGTTGAAAAAAACGCGACACGCACGCGCCGTCGTACCGCTACCTCGCCTATACCCAGCGACGCAAGCAAACCAAGATCCGACGCACGCACGATCCGGCCCCGGCGCAACGCCGGCTGGCCTTGCGCGAGGTCTTCCCCCGCGAGCCGCCGATTCGCGCCGCGCACAAGACGCGCTGAGGCGAACGTGATGGCGTCGCCGGTGCGCTGTACGAGTTCTTGGGGCACGACGGTGTCACAGCCGGGTGGGATGAGCGCACCGGTCATGATGCGCACGCATTGTGCGGCGAGCGGACGCCCTTCGAACGGCTGTCCGGCGAGCGCGGTACCCGCGACCGTCAAGCGAAGTGGCGCATCGTCCGGCGGGCTCGCTTCATCCGATCCATTCGATTCATTCAACAACGTGAAGCCATCGAACGCATAACCGTCCATGGCCGAGTTGTCATGCAAGGGAACATTGATCGGCGAGATGACATCCTCTTCCAGCACGCGATCGAGCGCGTCGAACAGAGGCACGCGTTCCACCTCGGTGCGACCGCGCGGCAACGCCCACTGGCGCACGATCTCCTGCGCCGCGCTGACGGGCAGCGCGTTCGGATCGTACTCGGCGACGCAGCTCGAAAAGTGCCTGGGTGTATTCATCGATGGGTGTATCGGAGCGGAAGTCGCGATGCAAAGCTCGCGGGCGGCCCGGTGAAAAAGGCTGGCATGTCGTGGGTGCTGGCGCAGCCGCTGCCCCAGCCGCCGCTATAGCCGCCGCCATAGTCGCTGTGAAGCGGGGCGCTGACCAAGCCGGGGCCTCGCCACAAACCTGAGCAAGGAACGAAACAAACCGATGCTAGTTGCGATTGAGATCGGCTAGCTGCTGCAAATCGTTGACATTGTAAAACGCACGCTCGTTGTCGAAGGTCACTTCGACCGCCTTGTGGCGCGCGTACCACGCGCGGACCTTGCGCTCGCCGGCACGGATGAACGCGTCGAGATCGTCCACCAGCGACGCGCGCAGCAACGCGAAAACCGGGTGCGCCTGGCGTTCGCCCGCGGCATCGACGACTGCCGCCACCGCAACATCCGCCTGTCCGTTGCTTAAGCCTTCGAATAGCCGTTCGGCCAGACGAGGATCGACGAAAGGCGCGTCGCAGGGCACGAACAGCGCGAATTCCGTTTGCGCTGCATGCAACGCCGCCGATATCCCGGCAAGCGGGCCTGGGAAATCGGGAAACGCATCCACAATGACTTTTGCCCGGAACGGCATGCCAAGCTGCGCGTAGATCTCGAGGCTGCGATTTGCGCTGATCAGCATCGCGCCGCATTGTGGCTTGAGCGCCCGCAGTGCATGGAGCGCAAGCGGTTCGAGGTCGAGCGGCTGCAGGCCTTTATCGATACCTCCCATGCGCGATCCGAGTCCGCCCGCCAGCACCACGCCGGTGATGTCGCGCTTCTGGACAGGACTGCCGGTCGGGCATGCCATATCGACATCGGCCATGTCAGCCGCCGATGTAAGACATTTCGACGCGCGGCGCGTCCGGGTCGGCAGCGGGCAACGCGTTGCTGCCGCGAAGTTCCGAGTAGCGGTCGGTGCGTGCTTCCCAGATCCGGGCGATGGCGGTCGCCACTGTAGCGTCGCTCGCGCCACTGCGGATCAGCGCGCGCAAGTCGTGGCCGGATGTAGCGAACAGGCACAAGTACAGCTTGCCTTCGGTAGAGAGGCGAGCGCGTGTGCAGGAGCTGCAGAACGCGCGCGTCACGCTCGAAATAACACCGATCTCCCCGCCGCCGTCTTGATAACCCCAGCGTTGCGCAGTCTCGGCGTCGTTGTGGGCTTCAAGCGGCCGCAGCGGAAAATGTTCGGCAATCCGCGCGACCACGTCCTCCGACGGCAACACTTCGCTCATGTTCCAGCCGTTCGACGCACCCACATCCATATATTCGATAAAGCGCAGCACCGCGCCGCTGCCTTTGAAATGGCGCGCCATGGGCACGATTTCGGCGTCGTTCGTGCCACGTTTGACCACCATGTTGACTTTCAGCGGGGCCAGGCCTGCGGCGTGCGCGGCCTCGATGCCTTCGAGCACGTCCGCGACCGCGAAATCGGCGTCGTTCATGCGGCGGAATAACGCATCGTCGAGCGCGTCCAGGCTCACCGTCACCCGCGACAACCCCGCGTCTTTCAGCGAGCGCGCCTTGCGGGCGAGGATCGACCCGTTGGTGGTGAGTGTGATATCGAGCGGACGGCCTTCCGGCGTGCGCAGCAGCGCCAGCCGTTCGATCAGGAATTCGATGTTCTTGCGCAGCAGCGGTTCGCCGCCGGTCAGCCGGATTTTTTCCACGCCGTGCGCGACGAACAACTTCGCCAGCCGTTCGATTTCCTCAAACGACAGCAGGGCGCTATGCGGCAGAAATTCGTAATTTTTATCGAAAACTTCGCGCGGCATGCAGTACACGCAACGAAAATTGCACCGATCGGTCACCGATATGCGCAGATCGCGCAACTCACGCGAGCGCCGGTCGGTGAGCAGCCCGCGCGGCGTCGCTGCGATGCCGGAGAAATCCGGGATCGCGCTGACATCGGTGACGGGAATGATGCGTCGGGACATGATCGTTTTATTTCTCGTGCAGCGGCGGCGGTAGGGCGGCTGCTATGAACATCGAACAATTCATTTTAGCGGAAGGGCGGTTTTAAAGCGTCTCGCCTTCGCCTTTTCACGGGCATTTCACGGGATTTCTCAAGCGTCCAATAAAAAAAGCGCCACCGACCGAAGTCATGTGGCGCTTTTCGGAAAGTCAGACGCGTTTAATGTGCGTCTTTACCTGTTTCCACTTGCTGCATCGGCGCCGCGTCCAACGCTGGCAGGCGCTTGCGTTCGCGTACGACCCGCTTCGGCGCTTCCGCCTGGGCTGCGGCTTCGCGGGCTGCGCGGAGCTTGTCGGCGTCGGTGTTCACCCAGACGAGGCCGGCCGTATCCAGCATCGGCTTGAGCGCTTCTTCCTTCAGGGCGACAGGCGCGATCGTAGCGGCCGGGGCAACTACAGCAACCGGGGCGGCCGCTACAGGAGCAGGCGCCACGGGAGCCACCGTTTCCACCGGTTCAAACGCCTTGACCGGCTCGGATTCGACCGGCGCCGACGCTTCTGCAACAACCGGCGCGGGCGATGCGATCGACGAGATCAGCTCCGATTCCGGCGTCGCGGCGACGGGCGCCGTTTTCACCGGTTCAGCGACCTCAGCTTCCGGCGCTGCGTGAGCCACGACGGGCGCGGGTTCCGCTGCCTTCGGGGCATCGGCGAAAGGACTTTCGACCTTTTCTTCCGCTACCTTCGGCGTCGGTCCGAACGGGTTTTCGATCGGCCGCGACACCGGCTTTTCGAAGATGTGAGCCGCAGGCGCTTCAGCAACCGCTGCGCTGGTTTCCTGGGCAGCATGCACTTCCTGCGCGGCATGCGACACCACGAAACCTTCGGCTTCGGCACGCTTCGCTTCCACGGGCGCCGCTTCAACCGGCGCAACTTCCGCGACACGAACCGGTTCCGGCAACTCCGTCACGCTGATCGCGGCGGCCGAAACCGGCTCGACCGTGACTGCATGTGCGTGTTCTTGCACCGGTGCCTGAACAGCCGTCACCGTTTCAACCGGCTTAGCCACCACGGGTGCGGCAGGTGCGAATTCGCGGCTGTCATCGGCTTCACTCGACGAATCCGTGTCGAACACACCGGCTTGAGCCCGTTCACTGTCAGCATTGCCTTCGTTTTCAGCCGTATCGCCAGCCTGACTGGCCGTCACGCCTTCTTCTTCACGATCACGGCGTCCACCACGACGACCGCGACGGCGACGACGGCGCTCTTCGCCTTCACGCGCTGCGCTGGCCTGATCGGCCTGCAATGCGTCGGCGTTGCCGTTCTGCTGCGATTCCTGAGCCGAAAGGGTGTTTTCGTTCAACTCGGACACCACCGTCTCACCTTGCGTCAAAGCTTCGACGGCGGCTTCCGGCTGTGGCTTGCGGCGTTCGCCCCGTTCCGGACGTTCCCCACGTTCACGTCGTTCACCGCGATCGGCGGCTTCAGCACGTTCCGGCGCGCGTTCAGCACTGCGTTCGCCACGATTCTCACGCGGTTCACGCGGCTCCCGGGGCTCGCGCACTTCGCGCGGCTCACGGCCTTCACGCGCCTCACGCGGTTCGCGACCTTCGCGTGCTTCACGCGGCTCGCGGCCCTCACGTGCTTCACGCCCACCACGCGGTTCGCGGGGTTCACGCGGCTCGCGTGCTTCGCGCGGTTCACGCGTTTCCTTCGGTTCCCGTTCCTCGCGGCGCGGGTTTTGACGTCCACCCGCCGTGCCCGGTGCGCTTGGCGCAGCGCCGTTAGTGGCTGCAGCGCTATCGCGCGAAGCACCGCCACCACGGCGATTGCGGTTCCGGTCACCACCCTGGCCCGAACGCTCTGGCCGTTCGCCACGCGCCGGGCGTGCCGGCGTGGGTGCAACGACCGGCGCAGGAGCCGGTTTTACTTCGGGCTGCACGCCAAACAGGTTCTTCAGCCAGCCGATAAACCCGCCCGCTCCTGTCGAAGCCACCACCGGTGCAGGTGCTGCGACCGGAGCGGCTACCTTTACCGGTGCGCTAGGCGCAGGCGAAGCCGGCGTAATGCCCTTGACCATCGCTTCCTGCTTCGGCTTGATTTCTTCGGTGCGCTTGCTGTAACCCGTTTCGGATTCCAGCTCGTGCGCCGCTTCTTCAGCCATCTTCCACGAAGCACGCGGTTCGTCGAGACGCGTATCGTCGTGACGCAGGCGTTCCAGCTTGTAATGCGGCGTTTCGAGGTGCTTGTTCGGGATCAACACGACGTTGACCTTGAAGCGCGACTCGATCTTGTTGATTTCCGAACGCTTTTCGTTCAGCAGGAAGGCGGTTACTTCGACCGGCACCTGGCAATGAATCGCCGCGGTGTTTTCCTTCATCGCTTCTTCCTGAATGATCCGCAGCACTTGCAGCGCGGACGATTCGGTATCGCGAATGTGGCCTGTGCCGTTACAGCGCGGGCATGTCACATGGCTGCCTTCGGAGAGCGCCGGACGCAGCCGCTGACGCGACAGCTCCATCAAACCGAAGCGCGAAATCTTGCCCATTTGTACGCGAGCACGGTCGTGCTTCAACGCGTCTTTCAGGCGCTGCTCGACTTCGCGCTGGCTCTTGGCCGACTCCATGTCGATAAAGTCGATCACGATCAAGCCGCCCAGATCGCGCAAACGCAACTGGCGCGCGACTTCATCGGCGGCTTCGAGGTTCGTGCGGGTCGCCGTTTCCTCGATATCCGCACCCTTGGTCGAGCGCGCCGAGTTCACGTCGATAGCCACCAGCGCTTCCGTGTGGTCGATCACGATCGCGCCGCCCGAGGGCAACGGCACCGTGCGCGAATACGCGGTTTCAATCTGGTGTTCGATCTGGAAACGGGAGAAAAGGGGAACGTCGTCGTGATAGCGCTTAACTTTGCTCAAGTTATCCGGCATCACGATGTCCATGAAGGCGCTGGCCTGGTCATGGATTTCGGTGGTATCGATGAGAATTTCGCCGATATCCGGCTGGAAATAATCCCGAATCGCGCGGATCACGAGGCTGGATTCGAGATAAATCAGCATCGGCTTGCCGGCCACACCGCTTTGCGATGCCGCTTCCACCGCGCGCCACAATTGCATCAGGTAGTTCAGGTCCCACTGCAGTTCTTCGGCCGAACGGCCAATTCCTGCTGTGCGCGCGATGATGCTCATGCCTTCCGGCAAATCGAGCTGGGCCATCGTTTCGCGCAATTCCTGGCGCTCGTCGCCTTCAATCCGGCGCGATACACCACCGCCACGCGGGTTGTTCGGCATTAAAACGAGATAGCGTCCGGCGAGCGAGATGAACGTGGTCAGGGCCGCGCCCTTGTTGCCGCGTTCTTCTTTTTCGACCTGGATGATCAGTTCCTGACCTTCGCGCAACGCGTCCTGGATGCGTGCGGAGCGCATGTCGACGCCGTCCTTGAAATACTGGCGGGCGACTTCCTTGAACGGCAGGAAACCGTGGCGGTCTTCGCCGTAGTTCACGAAACAGGCTTCGAGCGAGGGCTCGATGCGGGTAATGACTCCCTTGTAGATATTGCCTTTGCGCTGTTCGCGCCCGGCGGTTTCGATGTCGATGTCGATGAGTTTTTGCCCATCGACGATGGCGACGCGCAATTCTTCTTGCTGCGTCGCGTTAAACAGCATGCGTTTCATTGGACGGCTCCAGAGCGGCTCTACCGGCCCCCATCGAGCGAATTCGCGCGGTTGTCAGTCGCGTGAAGCAGGAGGGCGGGCGCGCCGCGCTTTTTTGTGTGTGTTGTCACAAAGCACGCTGGAGCGGGAGTTCTGGCGGGGAGAATTGCCTGGGACGAGTCTGGCTGCCGGCCAGCGACGAAACGCGTCGCGACGGGCAACAAGCCTTGGGGCACCTGCGAACAGACTTCGACACGCCGTAACGCAACGGCCGGCGGCTTAAGCGGCACCGCACTGCGGCTCGACGTCCTTCAAATACTCGAAGAGCCGGCAATGCAGCCAGCAGCAGCCGGATGCGGCCTGACGCAGTGTCAAACGGGAGGAGGGTTATCGCGCAAAACCCGCGCAATCAAAAAACCGACCGACGTTTTCCAAACCTGCGGCAGATTGCCGTTGCGGTTTGCCGGTTGCTCAAAGCGCCCGGTAACCGCGTTGGGTGTCTCGTCTTGTTGCGTCTTCCGCCACGCTTCGCCCGTTTCAGCGCAGCTTGCAGCAGAAGCCGTTTTTTTCGCAACGGCCAAGCGACAATGTTCCGTTCACCCTAACCTGATACCCGCCCGATATCTTTTCGATACCTGCCTGATACCCGGGTCACATCCGGAAGAAGCCGGGTTTTAGTCCGGACCTCACTGCCTCTCGCCGATAAAATTCTTGATCGCCAAAAATCCGTTACCGTGTCGACGATCGACTCGACCGAACGCGCCTGTGGGCACCGTCCCTGCCGTGCGATATCGTCGTGCGTGCAACTTGTTACTCCGTTTTCCGGGTGAGCAACTGGCCCTGGGCGCAAGTAAAATAACGGTTTACTGCTTGCACCTGTACAGTCTGACAACATCCGGCCAGCTTAGTGGCTTTTTCCAGACTGTCCGCAAATTATATTCAGAATGAATGAGTTAGGCAAAACATCCCATAAAAAGGTCGCAAGCGAACAGGTCTCGATGATCGAGATCGACGAAAATGCGGCGGGTCAGCGCATCGACAATTTTTTACTTCGCGTCTGTAAAGGCGTACCAAAAAGTCACATTTACCGGATTTTGCGCAGCGGGGAAGTGCGCGTAAATAAGGGGCGCATCGACGCCGCTTATCGGTTGGAAATGGGCGATCTCGTGCGCGTGCCGCCTATTCGTACCGCGCAACTGGACGAAACCCCGGTTTCATCGAATGCGCCGGCTGCCGAATTCCCCATACTATTTGAAGACGATCACCTGATCGTTATCGATAAACCCGCCGGCGTCGCCGTTCATGGCGGCAGCGGCGTGGCGTTTGGTGTGATCGAGCAACTGCGCAACGCGCGCCCGCAGGCGAAATTCCTCGAATTGGTGCATCGGCTGGATCGCGAGACCTCCGGCGTGCTGATGCTCGCGAAAAAGCGCTCGGCGCTGATCAACGTGCATGAGCAAATGCGCGATAACCGTATCGATAAACGCTACCAGGCCGTCGGTCATGGCGACTGGCTGGCGGGTTGGGGTCGTCGGCGGATCGTGAAGGAACCGCTGCACAAATACCTGACGCCCGAGGGCGAGCGCCGCGTGCGGGTCCAGGACGACGGCCTTGCCTCCCACACTGTGTTCAACCTGATCGAGCGGTTCAGTGACTACGCGTGGGTCGAGGCGGAACTGAAGACGGGCCGTACGCATCAGATTCGTGTGCATATGGCGCATATCGGCCTGCCGATCGCCGGCGACACCAAGTACGGCGACTTCGCGCTGAACAAGAACCTGGTGCGCACCGACGCCAATCCGTCGCTCAAACGCATGTTTCTGCACGCTTTCAGGCTGAAACTCGTGCATCCGGCGACCGGCGAGACGCTTCAGGTCGAAGCGCCGCTGCCGGCGGAATGCCGGCGGTTTATCGAACAACTCAAACAAAATTCTAGAGAGACCCAATAAATGGCCCGTCAGCAATTCGATCTGATTGTCTTCGACTGGGACGGCACCTTGATGGATTCCACGGCGCACATTACACGCAGCATTCAGGCAGCGTGCCGCGACCTTGGCCTGCCGGTTCCCGCCGATGAAGCAGCAAGTTACGTGATCGGCCTGGGGCTGCGCGACGCGTTGCAGATCGCGGCGCCTACGCTCGACCCCGTCGATTACCCGAAGCTTGCCGAGCGGTATCGCTTTCATTATTTGATCAAGGGCGAGCAAACCGAGCTCTTCGATGGCGTGCGCGGCATGCTGCAGAACCTTCGCGACGAGGGTTATCTGCTCGCGGTCGCAACGGGTAAAAGCCGTGTGGGCCTGAACCGCGCGCTGGACCAGTCGCGCCTGACGAGCCTCTTCGACGGCACGCGCTGCGCCGACGAAACCTTCTCCAAGCCGCATCCGGCCATGCTGCACGAACTCACGCGTGAACTCGGACAGGACGTGAGCCGCACCGTGATGATCGGCGACACCACGCACGACCTGCAGATGGCGAAGAATGCCGGCGCGGCGGCGGTCGGCGTGACGTATGGCGCGCATCCGGCGAAGTCGCTGCACGCACTCGAGCCGTTGTTCGTGGCCGAAAACGTCGCGTCACTCGGAGACTGGCTGCGGGAGAACGCATGACAGGGACGCCGCTTGCCGGGTCGCTTGAGCCGGTGCGAATCTGCGCGTCGGAGGATCTGGTCGATGGCGGTGACGGCGTTCGTCATAAGGCCGTCGACAAAGGCGGCGAAGCCACCGTGTTTTTTGTCCGATACGACGGCAAACCCTTTGGCTACCTCAACCGCTGCGCTCACGTGCCCATGGAGATGGACTGGTCCGAAGGCAAGTTCTTCGAGAGCTCCGGCTTATACTTGATGTGCGCGACTCACGGCGCGATTTACGAGCCGGACACGGGGAAATGCGTCGGCGGCCCTTGCCGCGGCGCGCGTTTGCGGCGGGTGGCAGCGGAAGATCGCGACACGCCCGAAGGCCGCGCCGTCTTCTGGCTTCCCGACGACGATCTCCGTCCGGCTTGACGCATTTCAGCTATTCAAGACCCTTCCGCTCCTCATTTCTAATCAGTCAACCAGGCGACGCATGTCCGATCAAATTCCCACCGATTCCGCGGATAAGGCACGTCCCGCGCCAACCGGCGACAACTGGGAGCGCGCCGCGCTCGAACGCATCGCGCTGGCGGCAATCAATGAACAGCGCGCCGCACGCCGCTGGCGGATCTTTTTCCGCTTCGTGTTCCTTGCCATCCTGGCGATCGCGGTCTGGAGCGCGTTCGATTTCACCAGCGACAAAGTCGCGAAAAGCCAACGCCATACGGCGCTGGTCGAACTGGAAGGCGAAATTGCCGCCAATAGCGACGCCAGCTCGGACAATGTGAACGCAGCGCTCGACGGCGCGTTTGAAGACGACGGCACCGCGGCCGTGATCCTTCGCTGCAATAGCCCGGGCGGCAGTCCGGTGCAGGCGGGCATCATCAATCGCGAGATCACGCGCTTGCGGGCGAAATATCCGTCGAAGCCGCTGTATGTTGTCGTGGGCGATATGTGCGCGTCGGGCGGTTATTACGCCGCCGCCGCTGCCGACAAGATCTACGTCGACAAGGCGAGCATCGTCGGATCAATTGGTGTGCTGATGGACGGCTTCGGCTTCACGGGCCTGATGGACAAGCTGGGCGTGGAGCGCCGGCTGCACACGTCGGGCGCGAACAAAGGCGCGTTCGATCCGTTCTCGCCTGAATCGCCGGCCATGGATGCGCACGCGCAGGAGATGCTTGACCAGATTCACCAGCAATTCATCGATGCCGTCAAACAAGGCCGGGGCAATCGGCTGAAAGAGTCGCCCGATGTTTTCTCGGGCATGTTCTGGACGGGTCAGAAGAGCGTGGAACTGGGTCTCGCCGATGGTTTCGGTGACGCCGATTACGTCGCGCGCGAAATCGTCAAACAGCCGGATATTGTCGATTACACGCAGAAAGAGAGCATTGGCGAGCGCGTAGCGCGCAAGTTCGGCGCGGCGGTAGGCAATGCATCGATGCACGCGCTGATGATGGGCGGGAAGATGCAGTTGAAGTGATTTTCCCTGTGTTTTAGATAAAAACCGCTCGCCTTGGGTCATCAGGCGAGCGGTTTTTATTGTGCGTAGTGCGGAAAGCGTGGCCGCGTGATGCGCCCCGCCCTATGCGCCTAGCAGCAAGAAGATAGCCGGCCGTTTATGCAACTCGGGCGCGGCTTTCTTTTTCCAGTCTGAAACGGTTCGGGTGACGATCGTCTCGGCGGGCAACGTCAGGTCGACCGCGACGCACACCAGCGTGGACGGCGCGCAGGTCGCGAGCAACGTGTCCAGCAGCGCGCGATTCCTGTACGGCGTCTCGATAAAAATCTGCGTCTGGTTCGCCTTGCGCGACAACGCTTCCAGCTCGCGCAGGCGTTTGCCGCGCTCGGTGGCATCGACGGGAAGATAGCCGTTGAAAGCGAAACTCTGCCCGTTCATTCCGGACGCCATCAGCGCCAGCAAAATCGAACTGGGGCCGACGAACGGCACGACTTTTACGCCGCGCTCGTGGGCGCGGCGCACGAGCAGGGCGCCCGGATCGGCGACCGCCGGGCATCCCGCTTCCGAGACGAGACCGGCGTCGGTGCCGGCCAGAATCGGTTTCAGCAGCTTATCGACCTCGCCCGGCGGCGTGTTGACGTTAAGTTCGCGGATCTCGATTTCCTGGATCGGCCGTTCGGTTCCGACCTTCTTCAGGAAGGCGCGCGTGGTTTTCGCGTTCTCGCCAATGTAGTACTGCAGCGCCGCCGCGCGGGCACGCACGGGCTCGGGAAGGACATCGGCGAGCGCGGCGCTGTCGCCATCGCCGAGCGTGTTCGGGATCAGGTACAAAACGCCGCTCATGCCGCCCCCATCAACGGAAACCCGGCCGCGCGCAACATGCGGGACAACGCGATCAGCGGCAAACCGACCAGTGCGGTGGGATCGTCGGAATGGATTGCATCGACTAGCGTGATGCCCAAACCCTCCGATTTCGCGCTGCCCGCGACGTCGTAAGGCGTTTCGGCAAGCAAATACGCTTCGATTTCCGCATCCGACAGCTCACGGAATTGCACGCGCGTGACGATATCGGCGGACTGGATATGGTCCGTGCGGCTGTCGAAGAGACACAGCGCGCTGTGGAATTCGACGGTTTTTCCCCGCATCGACTGAAGCTGCGCGCGCGCGTTGTCGTGCGTGCCGGGCTTGCCGATCTGACGGCCGTCGCAGGTCGCGACCTGATCCGAACCGATCACCAGCGCACTGCAAGCATCGGTCACGCGGGCCGCGGCCGCACGCGCCTTGGCGATCGACAGCCGGACGGCCGTGGCTTCAGGCGTTTCGCGGTCCAGTGGCGTTTCGTCGATATCGGGCGTGATTACATCGAAGGGAATGCGCAGGCGTTCGAGCAGTTCCCGCCGGTAACGCGAACTCGAGGCAAGGATGAGGCGCGGCTTGGTTGAGACGTCGGGCATGAAAAGGATTGGCTATGAACAAATGGGAGGAAGGACTGGAACCGGGCTGGGGTCGGACTGAACCCCGCGATGCCGCAAGCCGAAGCATAAGTGTTTGACTCGAAAAGGCAAAGCCGCTATGATTTTGGGCTTTTCATCGGTATGCGAAGGCCTTTTTACGCATGCCGGGGCGGCCACGGTAGCCGGAAGTGTACCGAGATGTGCCGGACGCCTTGCGGCTCAGAGAGGCAGGTCGAGGGTAGCCCAAAGTGGTGGGGCCGAATGTCGCGATAGTCGCCGGAAAATAAGCAACAAGCCCGCGGGCTGCTGCTGAAGCCGCAAAACCGCCGCAAAATCGGGATAAACCACACCAGCCGGACGGGTCCGGTGCGGTGCATACTGCAGCTTCACCCCCGGTCGTCCTCCGCGGACTTGCTATCCAGCCGACGCGGCAACGACCACTGCAGGAGCGCACATGACACAGAACCCTGGCAAACCTGCATGTCCCGCCGACTTGCGCGCACTCGACCTGTTCGAATTCGCCCAGAGCCGTCGGCAGGCAGCAGGTGGTGTACGGGTCTCGCAATTGCCGCGTATGTTGAACGAAGTGCCGGCAGATGCCCCAGACCGCGACACGATGTTTTCATGGCAGGCCGAAGGCTCCATGCAGCCCGAGTTGCAGGACGACGGCACTGAAGCGCCGCAGCCTTATTTGCGGCTCGCGGTGCACGGATCGGTCTGGATTGAATGCCAGCGTTGTCTTTCGCCGTATTCGCAACATCTGGATGTCGATGCAACGTATCGCATTGTCACAACGGAAGACGAAGCGGACGAGTTTCCGCTAGACAACGATGAAGTGGAAGTGATCGTTGGCTCACGCCAGTTCGATCTCGTCGACTTGATCGAAGAGGAATTGTTGTTGACCTTGCCGCTCGTGCCGAAGCACGAAGTGTGTCCTGAAGTGCACGAGAGCCTGGTCACGGGTCTCGACGGCGCCGAGGGCGAGCTGGACGATGGTGGTCTGAATGGAGATGCAGGCACGCAGCAGGATGGCGGCTCAGGCAGACCCAATCCGTTCGCCGCGCTCGGTAAGCTCAAGCAGGGCGGTTCCGACGACAACAAGCATTGAAGCGCGTGCTTTAAACGCCCGCACTCAAGAGTATTGGTATCCGGCATCAGGCCGGGTGTCGAATCATCAGGCGGCGCGATGCGTCCGGAAAGGTCCACTGGCCGAAGGTCAGGGTCTCCGGCGTGTCGAGCTGTGTTAGAATTCGCAAAATTTTTCCGGAGTTATCATGGCAGTTCAGCAAAACAAGAAATCGCCGTCCAAGCGCGGCATGCATCGTTCGCACGATTTCCTCACCGCACCGGCTCTGGCCGTTGAGCCGAGCACGGGTGAAGTGCATCTGCGTCACCACGTGAGCCCGAACGGCTACTATCGTGGCAAGAAAGTCATCAAGACGAAGAACGACTAAGCGTACGACGCTTGTTGCGTCTGGCGTTACCGTCTTGACTCGTGGTCTGAGTCGCGGTTGTTCGCGCTTGACATCTTCCCGGTATAACAAGAAGGCGGCATTTCACTGCCGCTTTTTTGTGCCTGAAATTCGTCGCACTCCATGACCGTAAAGATCACTATCGACTGCATGGGAGGCGACCACGGCCCGGCCGTGACCGTCCCTGCCGCGGTCAGTTTCGTGCGTTCGCATCCTGATGCGCAGCTGTTGCTTGTCGGCATCGAGTCGGCCATCCGCGCGCAACTGAAGAAGTGCAAAGCCACGGGCGAAACCCGGCTGACGGTCGTCCCGGCCACCGAAGTGGTCGAGATGGATGATTCCGTCGAAGTTGCGCTGCGCCGGAAGAAAGATTCGTCCATGCGGGTAGCGCTCAATCTCGTCAAGGACGGCCAGGCCCAGACGTGCATCTCGGCAGGCAACACCGGCGCACTGATGGCCGTGTCCCGCTACGTGCTCAAGACGCTGCCTGGCATTGAGCGTCCGGCTATCGCATTCGCGATGCCAAGCCAGAAGGGCTTCACCACCGTGCTCGACCTGGGCGCGAACGTGGACTGCGAGCCGCAACACTTGCTGCAATTCGCCGAAATGGGCCACGCGCTTGTCGCCGCTATCGGGGACAAGGAGCGACCGACCATTGGTCTGCTCAACATCGGCGAAGAAGTCATCAAGGGCAACGACATCATCAAGCGCGCCGGCGAATTGCTGCGCGCAAGCACGCTCAATTTCTACGGCAACGTGGAAGGCAACGACATCTATAAAGGCACGACCGACGTGGTCGTGTGCGACGGTTTTGTCGGTAACGTGGCGCTGAAGACCTCCGAAGGCCTGGCGCAGATGCTGACCGACATGATCCGCGAGGAATTCAGCCGGTCGCTCTTGACCAAGCTGATGGCGCTCGTCGCATTGCCCGTTCTGAAACGCTTCAAACGGCGGGTCGACCCCGCTCAATATAACGGCGCAGCGCTGCTCGGCCTGCGCGGGCTGGTCATCAAGAGCCATGGATCGGCACAAGCCTACGGGTTTGAGTGGGCTATAAAACGCGGGTATGATGCCGTCAAAAATGGCGTGCTTGAACGCCTTGTGCGCGCCATGGAAGAAAACGCTGCTCCCGTGAAACAAGCGGCTCTCGGCGCTTGCGCTGACACTGCTGGCACCGTGGTCCCGAATCAGGCCGACCCCGCGGCCGACCCCATCGCCCCAGGCGATAATACGGTCGCCGCCCGCCCGCTCGTGCAGCCGGGCGAACCGGGTGCCGCGCTATCCTCGAAGGCATAATGGCTCAATCGAATCTCTATTCCCGCGTGATCGGCACGGGCAGTTACCTGCCGGTGGACCGTGTCTCGAACCAGGAACTGGCCGAGCGTCTGGCAAAACAGGGTGTTGAAACGAGCGATGAGTGGATCGTCGCCCGCACCGGTATCCATGCACGTCATTTCGCCGCGCCCGATCAGACGACCAGCGAACTCGCCCTGCAGGCCTCTCGTCATGCGATAGAGGCCGCGGGTATCGATCCGCAGTCGATCGACCTGATCATTGTCGCCACGTCAACACCTGACTTCGTTTTTCCCAGCACGGCTTGCCTGTTGCAGAACAAGCTCGGTATCAAGAATAGCGGCGCTGCGTTCGATATCCAGGCGGTCTGCTCGGGCTTCGCGTATGCCCTTGCGATGGCCGACAGCCTCATCCGCGGCGGCGCCCATCGTACGGCGCTGGTCATTGGTGCTGAAACCTTCTCGCGCATTCTCGATTTCAACGACCGCACGACCTGCGTGCTGTTCGGCGATGGCGCGGGCGCCGTGATCCTGCAAGCCTCCAATGAACCCGGCGTACTGTCCAGCGCGCTTCACGCCGACGGCAGCCACGCGAACATCCTGTGCACGCCGGGCAACGTGAACAAAGGCGTGATCGAAGGCAGCGCGTTCCTGCACATGGATGGTCCGGCCGTATTCAAGCTGGCGGTGAAGGTGCTGGAAAAAGTGGCCGTCGAGGCGCTCGAGAAGGCGCGACTGACCGCTGGCGACATCGACTGGCTCGTTCCCCATCAGGCCAATATCCGCATCATGGAAAGCACCGCGCGCAAGCTGCATGTGCCGCTGGAGCGCATGGTCGTGACCGTGGGCGAGCATGGCAATACGTCGGCGGCATCGATTCCTCTCGCATTCGACGTCGCTGTGCGCGACGGGCGCATCAAGCGCGGCCAGCATGTGCTGATCGAAGGGGTGGGCGGCGGCTTCACGTGGGGCGCGTCGGTTATTCGCTACTGAGCCGCTACTGAGCCGCTACTGAGCGGATATTTAGCCGATACGACTTCTTCATCACGCCACGTCAGTCATTCGACAATCCAATCGAGCAAGGACCTCATGAAATTCGCGTTCGTTTTTCCGGGACAAGGTTCCCAATCGGTCGGCATGCTCAATGCATTCGCCGACCACGCCGTGGTGCGCGAAACCGTGCAACAGGCATCCGATGCGCTCGGTCAGGATCTGGGCAAGCTGATGGCCGTTGGTCCGGTTGAAGAGCTGGGTCTGACCACGAACACGCAACCCGTCATGCTGACGGCCGCGTACGCAATTTATCGTGTGTGGGAAAAAGAAACGGGACTGAAACCGGCACTCGTCGCGGGCCATAGTCTCGGCGAATATACGGCGCTTGTGGTTGCCGGGGCGTTGCCGTTTTCAGCCGCCGTGCCGCTCGTGCGATTTCGCGCACAAGCCATGCAGAGCGCAGTGCCAGTGGGTGAAGGCGGCATGGCAGCCATTCTGGGTCTCGACGACGACGCTGTGCGCGCCGTTTGCGCCGAAGCATCGGCGGCGGGGATCGTGGAAGCGGTGAACTTCAACGCGCCGTCCCAAGTGGTGATTGCTGGTGCGAAAGCCGGCGTTGAAAAAGCCTGCGAAATTGCGAAGGCCAAGGGCGCGAAACGCGCGTTGCCGTTGCCGGTGTCGGCGCCATTTCATTCGTCGCTGCTCAAGCCTGCGTCGGACCAGTTGCGCGAGTATCTGGCTAGCGTGGATATAAGCGTGCCGCAGATTCCGCTGATCAATAACATCGATGTCGCGAGCGTCGCCGAACCGGCTGCCATCAAGGATGCGCTCGTGCGTCAGGCTGCGGGTCCTGTGCGCTGGGTTGAAAGCGTGCAGAAGATGGCCCATGAAGGGATCACGCACGTGATCGAATGCGGTCCGGGCAAGGTGCTGAACGGGTTGACGAAGCGGATCGACGGTACGCTGATCGGCGCGTCGATTTTCGATCCGGCTTCGCTCGAAGAAACCCGCAAACTGCTCGCCGGCTGAATGCATTAGCCCATTAGGCCAAAGCAGTTAAGCGACAAACAAGGAACCGACGAAACATGATTCTGGACAAGCACATAGTGGTCGTGACGGGTGCGTCGCGAGGCATCGGCCGGTCGATCGCGGTCGAACTCGCGCGCCAGGGCGCGACGGTGATCGGCACGGCGACCAGTGAAAGCGGCGCAGAAGGCATTAGCGAAGCGTTGAAAGAGTTTGGCGGACAAAGCCGCGGCGCCGTGTTGAACGTGACTGATGCAGCCGCGAGCGAAGCGTTTATCGACGGCGTGGTCAAGGAGTTCGGCGGCCTCAACGTGCTGGTGAACAACGCCGGGATCACGAAAGATCAACTCGCGATGCGCATGAAGGACGACGAATTCGACGCCGTCATCGACACCAACCTGCGCGCCGTTTTCCGTCTCTCGCGCGCCGTGCTGCGCCCGATGATGAAAGCGCGTGGCGGACGAATCATCAATATCACGTCGGTGGTGGCTTCATCGGGCAACCCGGGGCAGGCCAACTACGCGGCCGCGAAGGCCGGCGTGGCGGGCATGACGCGGGCGCTGGCCCGTGAAATCGGCAGCCGCGGGATCACGGTGAACTGCATTGCGCCGGGTTTTATCGATACCGACATGACCAAGGTCTTGCCGGAAGCGCAGCGTGCGGCGCTCACAGCACAGATACCACTCGGCCGACTGGGCAGCCCGGAAGATATCGCTCATGCTGTGGCTTTCCTGGCCTCCCCGCACGCGGGGTACATCACGGGGACCACGCTCCATGTGAACGGCGGCATGTACATGTGACAGGCATTTCGTTAATATCCGCGCCGTGTGGCGGGTGCGCAAAGTGCTGATTCAAAGCGCGGTGTAAGAGGTGCGAGATTCGCTGTCAGAAGTGGTAAGCAGGAAAGGGCGCTGAAAAGGGCGTGACGGGCATCAAAGGCATGTCACGCGCCAAACAAAGCTGATTCCGTGCGTGGGTATTTACGGGTACAAACCTGATAAAATGCGCGCACTTGTGTTTTTGAACTACATTTCCCTCGGAGGGCTGCATGGACAATATCGAACAGCGCGTGAAGAAGATCGTCGCCGAACAACTGGGCGTCGCCGAAGCCGAAATCAAGAACGAAGCTTCGTTCGTCAACGATCTGGGCGCTGACTCGCTCGACACCGTCGAACTCGTGATGGCTCTCGAAGACGAATTCGGCATGGAAATCCCTGACGAAGAAGCCGAGAAGATCACGACGGTTCAGCAGGCTATTGACTACGCTCGCGCCAACGTCAAGGCCTAAAGCCCGCACGGCAAGCTGCAGCTAGACTATTCGGGGTTGACGCTCTGTCGCGATTCAAACCGATTTAACAGCCACAGGGCTCACAGGGCAATTTCCTGTGAATCTTGTGGCTTTTGCTTTTTGTCATTTATGGATAAGGGGTTACCGTGAGCCGTCGTCGTGTTGTTGTTACAGGCCTTGGGCTGATTTCGCCTGTCGGCAATACCGTTGCCGACGGCTGGGCCAATCTGGTCGCTGGCAAGTCGGGCATCGCCGAGATCACGAAGTTCGATACCACGAACTTCTCCACGCGCTTTGCCGGTGAAGTCAAAGGCTTCAAGGTCGAAGACTATATGCCGGCCAAGGAAGCGCGCCACATGGATACCTTTATCCATTACGGCATTGCCGCCGGTGTGCAGGCCATGCAGGACAGCGGGCTGGAAATCACCGACGAAAACTCGGAACGCGTGGGTGTTGTCGTGGGCTCGGGAATCGGCGGCTTGCCGATGATCGAAGCCACGCAAACGGAATTGCTGAACCGCGGCCCGCGCCGGGTTTCGCCGTTCTTCGTGCCGGCGTCGATCATCAACATGATTTCCGGTCATCTCTCGATCCGCTTCGGTTTGAAAGGGCCGAACCTGGCCATCGTGACCGCGTGTACGACGGGTCTGCATTGCATCGGCGAAGGGTCGCGGCTGATCGAATACGGCGACGCCGACGTGATGATCTGCGGCGGCTCCGAGGCGACCGTGTCGCCATTGGGCATCGGCGGCTTCGCGGCGGCCCGCGCGTTGTCACAGCGCAACGATGACCCGGCTACCGCCAGCCGTCCGTGGGACAAGGATCGCGACGGTTTTGTGCTGGGCGAAGGCGCCGGCGTGATGGTGCTCGAAGAGTATGAGCATGCGAAAGCACGCGGCGCGAAGATCTACGCCGAAGTCAGCGGCTACGGCATGAGCGGCGACGCTTATCACATGACTGCACCGCCGGAAAACGGCGACGGCGCGCGCCGCAGCATGCGCAATGCGTTGAAAAATGCCCAGGTCAATGCGGACGAAGTGCACTACCTGAACGCTCACGGCACGTCGACCCAATTGGGTGATCTGGCGGAGACCATCGGGATCAAGAATGCGTTTGGCGATCACGCGAAGAAGATCGTGGTGAATTCCACCAAGTCGATGACGGGCCATCTTCTCGGCGGCGCCGGCGGACTGGAATCGGTCTTCACCGTGCTGGCGCTGCATCACCAGATCTCGCCGCCTACCATGAATATCTTCAATCAGGATCCGGCATGTGACCTGGACTACTGCGCGAACGAAGCGCGGGAAATGAAGATCGACGTGGCGCTGAAGAATTCGTTCGGTTTCGGCGGCACGAACGGCACGCTCGTTTTCAAGAAGCATTGAGCGACGTGCGTAGCGCGGCGCGCTTGATTGTCGCGGGAGCCAAGCGAATGACAAGCGCGCACATTCCATTGCCAGAGGTGTCGGTGGACTTGGTCGCCGATTCCCCGCGTCGGCGCGCTCTGCGTCCATCACGGTTCCTGTGGGGCGCTACCGCAGCATTCATGGCGGTAGCGGCGGGATCGGTATTTCACTGCGTGGCGGCTTACGCCGGGCTGTTCCACGGGTGCGTAGTGGTTTTGACCGTGACTGCCGCATTGGCCACTGCGGCCTGGGGCGGCGAGCGGCGCCGACCCGTCGCGTTCGAGATCGGGCAAGATGGTTTGACCACGTGGGATCACGCGGGGAACGCGCAATACCGTCGTATTACAGGTTGCGCCCAGTGGAGCGACCGCTTGCTTGCTCTCACCCTGCTCCCGGCGCAAGGGCGCCCGGCATCGTTCCTGGTGGCCGCCGACGCGCTCGCCAATACCGGCGCGTTCCGCGAACTGGCCGTGCGCGCCCGGCGCTGCGCCCAGGAACATCTGTAACGCGTGTAACCGCCGGTCAGCATCCGGCGTGTACCGGCGTCGTAACGCTACAATAGCCCTCCGCGTAGCACCCCCAAAGTTAACGGATTTCCCAGGTGAGCGAAAAAGAAATCGATCAGGTACTGGTCGAACGCGTGCAAAAGGGCGATAAAGCAGCGTTCGAGCTACTGGTCGCCAAATATCAGCGCAAAATCATCCGGCTTATCTCGCGTCTCGTGCGGGATCCCGCCGAGGTCGAGGACGTCGCGCAGGACGCCTTTATCAAGGCTTATCGCGCGTTGCCGCAATTTCGCGGAGAATCGGCGTTTTATACTTGGCTTTACCGGATTGCGGTGAACACCGCGAAGAACTACCTTGCCACTCAGAGCCGTCGTGCTCCAACTTCTACCGAAGCTGATGCAGAAGAAGCGGAAACTTTCTCCGATGCAGACCAACTAAGGGATATCAACACGCCCGAGTCGATGTTGATGAGCAAGCAGATCGCACAAACGGTCAATGCTGCGATGGCGGTTTTACCGGAAGAGCTGCGCACCGCCATTACTCTTCGTGAGATTGAAGGTCTGAGCTACGAGGAAATAGCCGAAATGATGGGTTGCCCTATAGGAACCGTCAGATCAAGAATTTTTCGTGCTCGCGAAGCCATTGCGGCAAAATTGCGTCCGTTGCTGGACACTCCCGAAGGCAAGCGCTGGTAACGGCGAGGTTGCGCGGGGCAGGGACGCGGTATCTGGGTCAGGTAGTGTCACTAGGGGTGCAGTCAAGATGGGGAGCATCATGGGGTCGGTTTCGGTGCAATCGCAAGCTAGCTCGCGGGGCGAGCGTTTGTCCGCTTTTGTCGACGGAGAATCGTTCGACGATTCGGGCGACATCAGTCAGTTTCTTTCCGGGTTTACGCAGAAGGATCGCGCGGCGTGGTCGGATTTCCACTTGATCGGCGACGCGCTGCGTTCCGACGATCTCGCGGCCAGTCCTGCAGCCAGCAGTGCGTTCATGAACGCGTTCTCGGCGCGTTTCGAGGCGGAAGCGCATGTGTTTGCGCCCGCGGCCATTCCGGCGGCGTCCACGGAGCGCTTGCGCTCGCGGCTGTTCCGCCGTCGCGTGGTGCCGGCTTTCGCCGTCGCGGCTGCCGCAGCCACGCTGACGTGGATCGTCGTGCCGCAATTGCAGGGCGTGGACGGCCATAACGGCATGCAGATGGCTTCGTTGTCGTCCGATCATGTGCAGCGCGTGGCCATGGCTTCCATGCCTGCCGCCAGCACGCGCTCGCCGGTCGTCGAAGCGAATATCATTCGCGACGCAAGCCTGGACCAGTATCTCGAAGCGCATCAGCAATTCTCCCAACAGCCCGTCATGCCGGGCTCGATGCCTTTGATTCGCACTGCGGCTACCAGCCAAGGCCAATAACTGATGCAACGTGTGCGGTTGAAGAAAACGACTCATTGGGGGCGGTTGCCGGCGTTGATGTTCTGCGCAGCCGCATTGATATCCGCGGCATCGAGTGCTTTTGCGCAGGGCGACGATTCTGCCGCCGCGCGCAAGGCCGCTGCGGAACTGCTCAACCGGATTCACGACGCCGCACAGCAGCAGAACTACGAGGGCACCTTCGTCTACCAGCGTGGGACAACGGTGCAGTCCTCGCGTATTACCCATTCGGCAGCGCGCAGCGACGGTGAGTTCGAGTCGCTGGAAAGTCTGGACGGCAAACCTCGCAGGATGCTTCGCCACGACGACGACATGTACACGTTCGTACCCGAACGGCATTTGGTGGTCGTCGAAAAGCGCCAGAACAAGGACGCGTTCCCATCGTTGCTGACGACCAGCAGCGACCAGGTCTTGACCGTCTATGAGCCGAAAATGCTCGGCGCGGACCGCGTCGCGGGCATCGACAGTCAGGTGATCGAACTCGATCCGAAAGACGCCATGCGCTTTGCCTACAAACTTTGGGCCGATTCGAAAACCGGCCTTTTGCTGCGTGCGCAGACGCTCGGCCCCGACGGCCAGGTGCTGGAACAGCTTTCATTTTCTCAGGTTCAGATTGGCGGGTCCGTGGACCGCGCCGGCATTGCGAACGGGATCAAGAACCTGGCCGGTTGGACGGTCGTGCGGCCGCCGGTTGAGCCGGTCGATATGGAAGCGCAGGGCTGGAAGATCACACCAACCGTGCCGGGTTTCCGCGAGATTCGCGAACTGCGCCGGCCGATGGCGTCGCGTGAGGAGGGCCAGCCGCCTATTCCTGTCGATCAGGCTGTTTTCTCTGACGGACTGGCGGCAATCTCGATTTTTGTCGAGCCCGTGGAAAAAAATTCGCGCAAGGAAGGTGCTGGCGATAGCGGCGCGACACACGTGCTGGTCAAGCGCCGCGGGGATTTCTGGATTACCTTGCTGGGCGAAGTGCCCCAGGCCACGTTGCAGCAATTTGCTTCTGCCATAGAATACAAGCCTTCCAAGTAATTCCTCGGCCCACCACGATATGAGCAATCTCTCGCTGCGCACCTATTTCGCGGCCGCGGCGTTTGCCGCATGCCTGCCGCTCGCGACCTACGCGGCCACAGCAACAGCAACAGCGCCCGCATCGGCGCCGGCCGTCGCACCGGTCGCGGTGCCGGGAGTGAACCTGCCGGACTTCACCACGCTCGTCGATAAAGTGGGTCCGTCGGTCGTCAATATCCGTACGACAACCCGCGTCAGCAGCAGTAGCGATCTGCGCGGCTTGCCGCCCGGCATGGACGAAGGCGACATGTCGGAGTTTTTCCGCCGTTTCTTCGGGATTCCGATGCCTGGCACGCCCGGTTCGCCGCGCGGCGGCGGTGGAAGCGGTGGTGGTAACGGCGGCAATGGTGGTAATGGCGGCGGGGGCGGAGGCGGCGACCAGGGCGGCAGCGACAACGGCAGCAGCCAGGGTAATCGCAGCGCACCGCAGGACAGCCCCGACAATCAGGACAATTCGGAACAGAGCAGCGGGGTGGGCTCGGGTTTCATCATGTCGGCCGATGGTTACGTGATGACCAATGCCCACGTCGTCGACGACGCGGACACCATCTACGTCACGCTCACGGACAAACGCGAATTCAAGGCGAAGCTGATCGGTGTCGATGAGCGCACGGACGTGGCGGTCGTCAAGATCCAGGCGACGAGCCTGCCGGCCATTACTGTCGGCGATTCGAACAAGGTGCGTGTCGGCGAATGGGTGCTGGCCATCGGCTCGCCGTTCGGGCTCGATAACACGGTGACGGCGGGTATCGTCAGTGCGAAGGGACGTGACACCGGCGATTATCTGCCGTTCATCCAGACGGACGTCGCGGTGAATCCGGGCAATTCGGGTGGTCCGCTGATCAACATGGCGGGCGAGGTGATTGGCATCAACTCGCAGATCTACAGCCGTACGGGCGGCTTCATGGGGATTTCGTTCGCGATACCTATCGATGAAGCCATGCGTGTCGCCGATCAATTGAAGACGACGGGCAAGGTCACGCGTGGCCGGATTGCGGTGGCCATCGGCGAAGTCACGAAGGAAGTGGCGGATTCGCTTGGGCTTCCGAAGGCGCAGGGCGCGCTGGTGAGCAGCGTGGAAGCGGGCGGCCCGGCCGACAAGGCGGGCATCCAGCCGGGCGACATCATCCTGAAGTACAACGGCCACGATGTTTCCACGGCGACGGACCTGCCGCGCATGGTCGGCGATACGAAGCCGGGCACGAAGTCGACGATCACGGTGTGGCGCAAGGGTCAGTCGCGCGATCTGCCGATCACCATCGCGGAAATGCAGCCTGACAAGGTCGCGAAGACCGAGGCCAAGAAGACGCAGCCGCCGAAGGCGAGCGCGAGCAATACGCTCGGCATTGCGGTGAGCGACATTCCGGCTGACCAGAAGAAGGCGCTGAAACTCACCAATGGCGTGATGGTGGACGCGGTGGAAGGTCCGGCGGCGCGTGCCGGCTTCCAGAAGGGCGACATCATCCTGCGCATCGGCGATACGGACATCACGAGCGCGAAGCAATTCGACGCGGTCGCGCAAAATGTCGATCCGAGCAAGATGGTCGCGGTGCTGGTGCGTCGTGGCGACAACACGCAGTTTGTGCCGTTGCGTCCGCGTAGCGCGCCGGCGCAGAAATAAGCACGATGAGCGCGCTCAAGCTCTATGGGCGCGCTTGGTGCCACCTGTGTGAAGACTTGCGCGCCGAGCTTGAGCCGATTGCGGCTGAGTTCGGCGTCGCTATCGAGTGGATCGATATAGACACGGATCCCGAACTCGAGGCGTTATACGACGAACTCGTGCCCGTCCTGGTGCTGGATGGCGTGGAGTTATGCCATTACCGGCTTGACGAAGCGCGGGTGCGCAGTGCGCTCCTGAACAGGCTTCCAGGCACGCCTGCCACACGCGTAAGTCCCTGAGCAATCGGACCTTTCCCGTAAAATCCGCCGTCAGTCCGCCTTTTCGGCTAAAATAGACAAGTTTTTCACCCCCATTTTCAAGGCGTGCTCCGCGTTTGTCTGGGCGCGCCTTTTTGCTTGATCGGCACTGAATGAATCATATTCGTAACTTCTCGATCATTGCGCACATCGACCACGGCAAGTCGACGCTCGCCGATCGCATCATCCAGCTATGTGGCGGCTTGTCCGACCGCGAGATGGACGCGCAGGTGCTCGACTCCATGGATCTCGAGCGCGAACGCGGCATCACCATCAAGGCGCAGACGGCGGCGCTGAGCTACAAGGCGCTTGACGGTCAGGTCTACAACCTGAATCTCATCGACACCCCGGGCCACGTCGACTTCTCGTACGAGGTCAGCCGCTCGCTGTCTGCCTGCGAAGGGGCGCTGCTCGTGGTCGACGCCAGCCAGGGCGTGGAAGCGCAGACGGTCGCCAATTGCTACATGGCGATCGAACTCGGCGTGGAAGTGGTGCCGGTGCTGAACAAGATCGATTTGCCAGCGGCCGACCCCGAGAACGCGATTTCGGAAATCGAAGACGTGATCGGCATCGATGCAACCGATGCCGCGCGTTGCAGCGCCAAGACGGGCCTCGGCGTGACCGACGTGCTCGAGGCGTTGATCGCCAAGGTGCCGCCGCCGAAGGGTGATCCGGACGCACCGCTGCAGGCGCTGATCATCGACTCATGGTTCGACAACTACGTCGGCGTGGTCATGCTCGTGCGCATCAAGAACGGCACTTTGCGTCCGAAAGACAAGATCAAGATGATGGCGTCCGGCGCGGTTTATCCAGTCGAAAGTCTCGGTGTGTTCGCGCCGAAATCCACGAGTCTTGCGTCGCTGTCGGCGGGGCAGGTGGGTTTCATCATCGCGGGCATCAAGGAATTGCAGGCGGCGAAAGTGGGCGATACGGTCACCACCGTCGCGCGTCCGTCGGCCGATCCGCTGCCAGGTTTCAAGGAAGTGAAGCCGCAGGTGTTCGCGGGGTTGTATCCGGTGGAAGCTAACCAGTACGACGCGCTGCGTGAATCGCTGGAAAAGCTGAAGCTGAACGACTCTTCACTGCAATACGAGCCGGAAGTATCGCAAGCGCTTGGTTTCGGTTTCCGTTGCGGCTTTCTCGGTCTCCTGCACATGGAGATCGTGCAGGAACGGCTCGAACGCGAATTCGACATGGACCTCATCACCACGGCTCCAACCGTGGTCTACGAGGTCCTGAAGCGTGACGGCGAGCTGATCCAGGTCGAGAATCCGGCCAAGATGCCGGAACCTTCGTTCATTGAAGAAGTGCGCGAGCCGATTGTCACCGTGAACCTGTACATGCCCCAGGAGTATGTGGGCGCGGTGATTACGCTCTGTACGAACAAGCGCGGTTCGCAGATCAACATGCTGTATCACGGCCGTCAGGTCCAGCTCACGTACGAAATCCCGATGGCGGAAATCGTGCTGGATTTCTTCGACCGGCTGAAGTCCACGTCGCGCGGTTATGCCTCCATGGACTACGAGTTCAAGGAATATCGCGCGTCGGATGTGGTGAAGGTCGACATGCTGATCAACGGCGACAAAGTCGACGCGTTGTCCGTGATCGTGCACCGGTCGCAGAGTCAGCATCGCGGACGCGAAGTGGCGTCTAAGATGCGCGAATTGATTCCGCGGCAAATGTACGACGTCGCAATCCAGGCGACTATTGGCGCGAACATTATCGCGCGCGAGAACATTAAAGCATTGCGTAAGAACGTTCTGGCAAAGTGCTACGGCGGCGATATCTCGCGAAAGAAAAAGCTTCTGGAAAAGCAGAAGGCCGGCAAGAAGCGCATGAAACAAGTCGGTTCGGTCGAGATTCCGCAAGAAGCTTTCCTCGCGATTCTTCGCGTCGAAGATTAATAAAACAACCGGAAACGATTGATGAATTTTGCGTTGATTCTTTTGGTGCTCGTCGTCGTGACGGGGATTGCGTGGGTGTTCGACAAACTGGTGTTCGAGCCGAAACGGCGCCGGGCAGCAGACGCAGCGGTAGCGGAATTCGACCAGCAGCAGGCCCGAGTCGAAGCCCGTTTCGCCGATGAAAATGCGCCGCAAACGCGCGCTCGCCTGCGCGATGAAAAGCTCCGCCAGCCGTGGTACCTGGAATATTCGGCGAGCTTCTTTCCGGTGATCCTGGTGGTGTTCGTAGTGCGCTCGTTCGTCGTCGAACCGTTCAAGATTCCGTCGGGATCCATGGTGCCAACGCTGCTCGTGGGCGATTTCATTCTCGTGAATAAATTCGAATATGGCCTGCGTCTGCCAATCAGCAATACCAAGCTGACCAGCGGCACGCCGCTCAAGCGCGGTGACGTAGTCGTGTTCCGTTATCCGAAAGACGAGTCGGTGGATTACATCAAGCGCGTGATCGGCCTTCCCGGCGACACCGTCGCGTATCAGAACAAGAAGCTGACCATCAACGGCAAGCCGGTTCCGGAAACAGCGTTGCCGGATTTCTTCGACGATGAACGCATTGGTTATGCGAAGCAGTTCGAAGAAGATCTCGATGGCCGCAAGAACGCGATCCTGAATAACGCGCAAGTGCCGCCGTTCGTCATCGGCGCCGACGATTACCCGTTCCGCGATAACTGCAACTACAACGCTCAAGGCGTCATTTGCAAAGTGCCGCCGGGCAACTATTTCATGATGGGCGACAATCGCGATAACAGCGCAGACAGCCGTTATTGGGGTTTTGTGCCTGAGGCGAATATCGTCGGCCGCGCATTCTTTATCTGGATGAACTTCAGCAGTTTGAAGCGCATTGGAGTGTTCCATTGAAGCGCGGTTTTGATCACGGTTTTGTTCGGCATCACCAGCAGTAATTTCGTTCGACCACTACGCCGCGTCATCGCGGCGTAGTTGTTATTGCAAGTCGCATTGCAAGTCACGTTTGAGCCGCCTAGAAACAGCACGAAGAATCGCGGCTAACGTGTGCTTGTGGTGTCATTTTCCTTGCGGTTTTCCGGCCTTTCTGCCGGATTCGCCCCTCCCGGCGCCCGCGTTATACTCTGCCCATGCCCTCAACCCCGTTGGAAAGCCGGCTCCAGTACGAATTTCGCAATGCGGAATTGCTGCGCCAGGCGATGACCCACCGCAGTCACAGTGCCACGCACAATGAACGACTCGAATTTCTCGGAGATTCCGTTCTAAATTGCGTGGTGGCTGCGCTTTTGTTCCAACGATTCGCAAAACTCGACGAGGGCGACCTATCTCGCGTGCGCGCAAATCTCGTCAAGCAGCAGTCACTCTATGAGATTGCGCAGGCGTTGAATGTGTCGGAGGCGTTGCGGCTGGGCGAAGGCGAATTGCGCAGCGGCGGCTTCCGGCGTCCGTCCATATTGGCCGACACGCTCGAAGCCATCTTTGGCGCGGTCTTCCTGGACGGTGGTTTTGACGCCGCGCATCAGGTCATCAAGCGGCTCTACACCCCAATCCTGGATCACATCGATCCACGCACGATCGGTAAGGACGCAAAGACGCTGCTGCAGGAATATCTGCAAGGCCACAAGATTGCATTGCCGACCTATACGGTCGTGGCCACGCACGGCGCGGCGCATAACCAGCAGTTCGAAGTCGAATGCACGGTGCCCAAGCTCGATGTGAAGGTGTCGGGTTCCGGTGCGAGCCGGCGAGCGGCCGAGCAGGCAGCGGCCAAGAAGGCGCTCGAAGAGCTGGCTTCCGCTGCCCCGACCATGACGGCGAAGCCTAAGCGCAAGGGTTCGCGCGCAGCCAAGCAGGCCGAACTGGAAATCGTCCCGGGCGTGACGGGCGTGCAGGCGGCGCTCGACTTGCGTGCACCGGACCGTCGCGAACGCGCTCGTGCCAGCAGCGCCGCCGGTAATAGCAGTAGCGCCGGCCATGGCAGCAATACGCATAACGATCCCGAGCGTCCGGCGACTGCGCCATTCGCCGTGATTCGCGCGTCGCATGTGGAACCGTCGGCGGGTACTTTCGCCGTAATGGAGAAAACCGAGCGGGCGACGATTCATCGGGCGGAGAAAGCGGAGAAGGCCGAGAAAGCAGTGGCCGAGGCGCCGGCGGCTGGCAACGAGAGTGCGGACAAGCCATCGGTTGTGCACGTCGAAGCCGCGGTGGATAACGCTGTGCATAACCCGGTGGAAAAAAGCGCAGCGAAAGCAGATAGTGCAGGTGAAAAGGCGGCGGCGAAGCAGGCTGACAAGCAAGTCGACAAACACGCTGACAAACAGGCTGATAAGCCAGCCGACAAGCCAGCTGCGAAAAATGCCGACGCGTCCGCGCTCGAGAAGCCCGCAACCCCCGCGCGACAGCGTGAAGACGTGAGCGCCGCCGCGCATTCTGCAACGGCCTCGAAGGGCGCAGAGAGCGTTGAAGCGAAGGTCGAAGCGCACCTGGAAGAAAGCGTCGATGAAACCGTCGTACGCGCCGCCGACACCGGCCATTGACGTGAGCCCTGAAGCCTTCCGCTCAAGCTCGCACGCTACTTGCACCAGCATAATCCCGACGCCACGCGTCCCCACGAATTCACCGAATCCGCAGCCGCACACATTATGAACGCTCCCACTCCCTCTGGTTTCCGCTGCGGCATGGTCGCGATCGTCGGTCGGCCGAACGTCGGCAAATCGACCTTGATGAACGCGCTCGTCGGGCAGAAAGTCAGCATCACGTCGCGCAAGGCGCAGACCACGCGCCATCGCATCACCGGCATTCACACGCTGGAAGACGCGCAGTACATTTTCGTCGATACCCCGGGTTTCCAGACCAAGCACAGCGGCGCGCTGAACCGTTCGCTGAACCGCGCGGTGACGTCCACGCTGACGGCTGTCGATGCCATTTTGTTCGTGATCGAAGCGGGCCGTTTCGGTCCCGACGACCAGAAGGTGCTCGACCTGATCCCAAACGACACGCCGTGCCTGCTGATCGCCAACAAGCTGGATCATGTCAACGACAAAGCGACCTTGTTCCCGTTCATGCAGAAGATGAGCGCGCTGCACGACTTCAAGGAAATCGTGCCGATGACCGCGAAGCATGCCGACGATATCGCGCGTCTGATGACGGTCGTGAAGCCGTATTTGCCGGAAGGCACGCCTATCTACGGTGAAGACGATCTCACCGATCGCAGCGAACGGTTTCTCGCCGCTGAAATCCTGCGCGAGAAAGTGTTCCGCTGGACCGGCGACGAATTGCCGTACACGAGCACGGTGCTTATCGATAAATGGGAAACCGAAGGGCGCCTGCGCCGCATTTTCGCGACCATTCTCGTGGAACGCGACACCCACAAGTCGATGATCATCGGCCAGAAGGGTGCGAAGCTGAAGCAGATCAGCACCGAAGCGCGCCTCGACATGGAAAAGCTCTTCGATGGCCCCGTGTATCTCGAGACCTTCATCAAGGTGAAGAGCGGCTGGGCGGATAACGAAGCGGGACTGCGCGCCTATGGGTACGAATGACGCGTGGATGACCCAGTCCTCCGACGCAGAATCCGATCCGCTCGCCGACGATAACTTCAGCGTCGACGAGCCATCAACGCCCGCGCCTAAAAGGCGCAGGACGGCGTCTGCGTCTGTAAAACCCGCCGCGCTTAAAGAATCAAAAGAACCGAAAGAACCCAAAGCCCCAAGACCGCCGCGCGCCGCGCCGCGCTCGGACTTTCGTATCGCGGAGCAGCCGTCGTTCGTGCTTCACAGCTATCCGTATCGCGAGACGAGTCTTGTGCTCGACGTGTTTTCACGCGATCACGGCCGCGTCGCGCTGGTCGCCAAGGGCGCCAAGCGCCCGCATTCCGCGTTGCGCGGCGTGCTGCAAACGTTCCAGCCGCTGGGGTTATCGTGGACGGGGAAGGGCGAAGTCCGCACCTTGACGCAGGCGGAATGGGTCGGCGGCATGCTGCCCCTCGCCGGCGATGCATTGCTCTGCGGTTTCTACGTCAACGAATTGCTCGTCAAGTTCTGCGCTCGTGAAGACGCGCATCCCGTGTTGTTCAATCATTACGTGCTGACGCTCTCGCGTCTCGCGCACGGCGAGCCCGCCTTGCATGCGCTGCGCTCCTTCGAACGCGTGCTGCTGCGTGAAACCGGTTACGCGATGGCGTTGAATAAAACCATCACGCGCCAGCCGGTTCTCGCCGATCAGAAATACGTCTTCGATCCGGAACGCGGTGTGCGCGATGCATCCGATGATGTCCCGTCGCAATGGCCGGTGATCGCCGGGCAAACCCTTCTCGACATGGAGAAGGATGAATACAGCCGCCCGCAGACGGCCGCGCAAAGCAAGACGCTGATGCGCTTTCTGCTGAACGTGTATCTTGGCGGCACACCGCTCGCCACCCGTCAAATCCTGATCGACCTGCAAAATCTATGAGCTTCTTTCTCTCGTCGCCCGCTAACGTGATCGATCTGGGCGTCAACATCGATCACGTCGCCACGCTGCGCAACGCGCGCGGCACGCAGTACCCCGACCCGATCCGCGCCGCGCTGCAAGCCGAAGAGGCCGGCGCTGACGCCATCACGCTGCATCTGCGGGAAGATCGCCGGCATATTGTCGATGCCGATGTCCACACGTTGCGGCCGCTCCTCAAGACACGGATGAACCTTGAGTGCGCGGTGACGCAGGAAATGCTGGACATTGCCTGTGGCGTCCGTCCGCACGACGTGTGTCTCGTGCCCGAAAAGCGCCAGGAACTGACGACCGAAGGCGGACTGGATGTTGCCGGGCAGTTCCAGGCCGTGAAAGCCGCGTGCGAGCAACTGGCTCAGGCGGGCGCGCGGGTGTCGCTGTTTATCGACGCAGATGAAACGCAGATCCGCGCTGCATACGAAGCCGGCGCACCGGTGATCGAATTGCATACCGGTTGTTATGCAGAAGCCCACGACGATGCCACCCGCCAGAAGGAATTCGAGCGCGTGGCGCGCAGTGTCGATTTCGGTAATTCCTTAGGGCTGAAAGTGAACGCCGGGCACGGTCTGCATTACACCAATGTCCAGCCGATCGCGGCGCTGGAAGGCATCGTGGAATTGAATATTGGCCATGCGATCGTTGCGCACGCCATCTTCGCCGGCTGGGACAATGCGGTGCGCGAGATGAAGGCGATCATGGTGGCGTCGCGCCTTGCCGCCACGGCATCGCGATAACCGCAAACAACCCAACTCAGGCCCATCGATGGCGATCTACGGAATAGGTACGGATCTCGTTCAGGTAAGCCGCGTGGCGGGCGTGATGGAGCGCACGAAAGGGCGCTTCGCCGAGAAGGTGCTTGGAGCCGACGAACTTCGTATTTACCACGCACGTAAGGCACGCTCCGAAGTGCGCGGTCTCGCCTTCCTCGCGACCCGTTTTTCCGCGAAGGAGGCGTTTTCCAAAGCGATCGGACTTGGCATGCACTGGCCGATGACATGGCGCGCACTGCAAACGCTCAACGAGCCGAGCGGCAAGCCGAAGATTGTCGCGTCGGGAGAGCTGGCCGACTGGATGGCGGTGCGCGGCATCACTGCCCAGGTCACGATCACCGATGAACGCGATTACGCGGTGTCGTTTGTTATCGCGGAAACGGGCGTGATTCCGCAAGCAAACCCGGGCGTGATTCCGCAAGCAAGCCCAGAACCACACACAGCAACAAAAACCCCCTGACTTTTTCGCTCTCAATTTGAACTCGTTAAAACGCACTCCCGGTCCGGTCATGCTCGATGTGGCCGGCACGACCCTCTCCGACGCCGACATTCGTCGCATTGATCATCCGATGACCGGCGGCATCATCCTCTTCGCACGGCATTTCCAGGATCGCGCGCAACTCGTCGCGCTGACCGACGCGATTCGCGCAATTCGTGACGACATCCTGATTGCCGTCGATCACGAAGGCGGCCGCGTGCAGCGTTTCCGTACCGATGGCTTCACCGTCCTGCCCGCGCCGGGCAAGCTCGGCGAACTGTGGGACCGCGACGTCTTGTTGGCGACGAAAACCGCGACCGCGTTCGGATATGTGCTCGCGGCGGAACTGCGGGCGTGCGGCGTCGACATGAGTTTTACGCCCGTGCTCGACCTCGATTACGGACAATCGAAAGTGATCGGCGATCGTGCATTGCATGCTGACCCGCGCGTGGTGACGATGCTCGCCAAGAGCCTGAACCACGGTCTCGCGCTCGCCGGCATGGCCAATTGCGGCAAGCATTTTCCGGGGCACGGGTTTGCATCGGCGGATTCGCATGTAGCCATGCCTGTAGACGATCGTTCGCTCGAAGACATCCTCGCCGCCGATATCAAACCGTACGACTGGCTGGGCATGTCTCTCGCGTCGGTGATCCCGGCGCACGTGATTTACCCGCAGGTCGATGAGAAACCCGCGGGCTTTTCCAGAGTCTGGCTGCAGGACATCTTGCGCGGCAAGCTCGGCTTCAACGGCGCGATTTTCAGCGACGACCTGTCGATGGAAGCCGCCCGCGCCGGTGGAACGCTGACCGAAGCCGCCACGGCGGCGCTCACGGCAGGCTGCGACATGGTGCTGATCTGCAATCAGCCGGATGAAGCGGAGAAGGTGCTGGATCGGCTCACGTTCGTGCAGACGAAGGCATCGCAGACCCGCTTGCGGCGGATGCGGCCGCGCGGCGGTGCGCGGCACTGGGGCAAACTGATGTCGCAGGTGGAATATCAGCAGGCGCGCTCGCTGGTGAAAAGCGCGCTGGGCTGAAGCGCTGCCTGGCGCAGGCGAGCGCAGAAAAGCGCAAGCCGCAAAAAAAGCCGCTGGTTCGAAAGAACGAGCGGCTTGTTTCAAGCACAGTCCAGTCACTCCAGCTTCATGCGCTGGAGCTTGTTGTACAGCGTCTTCGGACTGATCCCGAGCAGGGAGGCCGCGCGGTGCCGCGTGCCGCCCACGGCCTCCAGCGTTGCACGAATGAGCATGTCTTCGACATCGGCGAGCGCCGTGCCCACCGTCACCTGCACGCTGCTGCCGTTGAGCCCGCGCGCGCCCGCACCACCGTGTTCATCGGCGCGCAAGGTTTCGATAATATCGCCCGACGCGTGATAGGCGCGGCGCACCCGCTCACGTAGTTCGCGCACATTGCCGGGCCATTCGGTCGCAAGGCACTCGCGAATGAAATCCGGGCTCACGCGTTTTGGCGCGCCGCTCGTGATGCCGCTCACGTGGTTCTCGCGATTCAGTTCATAGACGAAATGTTCGGCCAGCAACGCAATGTCGTCGTCCCGGTCGCGCAAGGGCGGCAACGCGATCGACGACGCATTCAGGCGCAGGAACAGATCCTCGCGCAGTTTGCCGTCGGCGACGGCGTCTTTCACCGGCGTACGCGTTGCAGCGAGCAGGCGGAAGTCCGTCACGATCTTGTTGCTGCCGCCCACGCGCATGAAAGTCTGCGAATCGAGCGCGCGCAGCAGCGCTTCCTGCTGCGGGATCGGCAATGCATCGATCTGGTCGAGGAACAGCGTGCCGCCACCCGCTTGCTCAAGCAAGCCGGCTTCGCGGTTCTCCGCGCCGGCAAACGCACCGCGTTCATGGCCGAACATCAGGCTTTCCATCGACCGGTTGCTGGTTTCGTTGGCCGCGGCGCAATCGAACGAAACGAACGGGCCTTTGCGGCGCCGGCTCATCTCATGCAGCGTGCGAGCGGCGACCTTCTTGCCGGTGCCGCTTTCTCCGCAGATCAACACAGCCGCTTCCGTGGGAGCCGTGTGTTCAATCAGATCGTAGACATGCTGGATCGCACCGCTGCGCCCAAGCAATCCACCGAAATGACCGAGTTGACGCAGCGTGGAGCGTAACGCCCGCACTTCTTCCGTCAGCTCGTAAGGGCGCGGGATACGGGCGAGCAAGCTGCGCAGGCGCGGAATGTTGACCGGCTTCAGCAGATAGTCCCAGATCCCTTGCCGCAAGCCCTCGATAGCGCTCTCCACCGTCGCGTTACCCGTCATCACAATCACAGGTAGCGCGCCTCCGGGCGGTTGCGCCGGCAGGTGGTGAAGCAGGTCGAGACCGCTGCCGTCGGGCAGGTTCAGGTCGACCAGCACGACGTCCGGGATGAAGCGCGTCAAGGCAGCGCGCGCTTCGGCGAGCGTGGTCGCGGTATCGACGGAAAAACCGTCGGCCGCGAGGATGGCGGACAGGCCGGAAAGGCTGTTGGGATCGTCTTCGACAATCAAAGCGTGTGGCATGGCGGACACGACGTATTAAATGGTCTGAAATTCGTTCCGTGCCGGTCGCCCTCAATGGCGAGATCCGGCGGCGGACGCCTCGATGCCGGGCTGCGTCGGCGTGGGCTGTTGGCGGGATGACGTCAAGGTGTCAGTTTCCCGCTCAAGGTTCCAGCCCTCTCCCGACGCTGCGGGGTCTTTGTCCTGCGCTTCCTGATGCGTGTTCTTGCGTATTCTTGAAACACCGTATTTGTCTGAGCACTGTCCAGGCAAGACTTGCTCCGGACGCAATCGCTCAGCGCAATGGCGCGATATGGGCGTGCTATTGCGGCTTCACGTTCAGCTCGTTCTTGACCGACTGCACACCTTGAACGCCACGCGCGACCGCCACTGCCTTTTGAATCTGGTCCGGCGAATTCACGAAGCCCGACAACAGTACCTCGCCCCGATACGTCGTCACACTCACCGCCAGCGACTTCAGGCCCGGATCAGCGAGCAATGCTGCTTTCACCCTGGCGGTCAGTGAGGAGTCGGCGGTATATTCGCCAGCCGATTCGTGCGTTGGTGTCGATGAACATCCGGCAGTGATCGCCATTACCGGTACGGCACATGAAACAGCAACAACCAGACGGGCGAGAGCGGTTTTTGTAATTGGCATGGTCGTGTGTTGTTGGAAAATTCGACGCCGTCACAGCGCAGTCATAACAAGCACAGCAGGTTCCATGCCATCTTCACGATTGCGATAAATCAACGTTTTAGCCGTCAACATCGCTTCTCATGCAGGAATCACCTGGAAATTTTGAGAAACGGTCCGGTAAAGTTTGCCTGAATTGGCAATAATGTTCAGCAAAAAGAAAAAGCGCCCCGAAGGGCGCTTTTTTTAATTCTTTTTTTACCTGGAGCGTACGAGCGCGTACAAGCCGGCCTTGGCAGCCGGCCCGCTGAAGCCTTAAGCGCGGCTGCGGTACTCGTTGGTACGCGTATCGATTTCGATCTTGTCGCCAATGCCGCAGAACAGCGGCACTTGCAGCTCGAAACCCGTCCCGAGCTTGGCGGTCTTCAGGACCTTGCCCGACGACGTGTCACCCTTGACAGCCGGTTCCGTATAAATGATCTCGCGAACCAGCGTGGTCGGCAGTTCCACCGAGATGGCTTTCTCGTTGTAGAACACCACTTCGCACGGCATGCCGTCTGCGAGGTAGTGCAGGGCGTCGCCCATCATGTCGGCTTCGACTTCAAACTGGTTGTAGTCGGCGTCCATGAACACGTACATGGGGTCGGCGAAGTACGAGTACGTCACTTCCTTGCGGTCGAGCTGGACGACGTCGAACTTGTCGTCCGCCTTGTACACCGATTCCATGTTGCCGGTCGACAGCAGGTTGCGGAACTTCATCTTCACGACCGCGGAATTGCGGCCGGATTTGTTGTACTCGGCCTTCAGCACGACCATGGCATCGCTGCCGATCATCACGACGTTGCCGACGCGGAGTTCTTGTGCGGTCTTCATATTAAAAAACTGTCCTGTACGAAAATGTGAGCCTGATCGCTGCAGTGTGGACGGCCGGCTCGTGGCAGGGTCGCTTGCTCTAATCGAAAGCAGGTCGCAAACCCGGGCGCTGTAGCCGCCTCACTGACTATTCATTGACTATGGTAACGATTCCCACCGTGCTTGTTCCACAACGGGCCACTGTGGGAATCGTCCGAATTCTTCCGAATTCGTCCGGAACTGATGGCGTTCCGAACTGCAAGCCGTTGGATAACCGCTTATTTTAACTGAGTTTTCGCGAATTCCGCCAGATTTCCAGCCAGATCGCCAACGCTTGCCAGTTCCGCGGCCCAATCGGCCGCACGCCGTTCCAGCAGCGCGCGGTTTTGCCAGAAATCGTCCCAGTCCGGCGCGCCCGCGCCGTTCCACGCGTGCCAGAAGCGTTCCAGCGCCGCCCGCGCCCCGTCCGGGAGGCCGTTCGCATAGTGCGCGAGCGCGGCGTCGAGTTTCGGCAGGTGCGCGTCGTCGCCTTGCGGGTAGATATGCCAGACAAATGGCTTTTGCGCCCATTGCGCCCGCACGAACGAATCCTCGCCGCGCACGAAATTCAGGTCGGCGGCCCAGAGCAGGGCATCGAAAAGCGGTTGTTCGACAAAACCCAGCGCGTAGGCCGAGAGTGACCCGCTTGACGCCTTCGCCCCCGCTCTAAAGTCCGGCAGGCCGAAAAACCGGGCAACCGCACCGGAAATGCGACCTTCCGGCACGAGCAACGCGATCGGCATGGAGGAATCGCGCCATTGTTCAAGCAGCTTTTCGATGGCCGGATTTTCGTACGCGAACATTGAAATGACGGTCGTGCCGGACGACGGCGGCGCGATGCCAACACGCGCGCGCCACCAGGCATCGCGATCGAACGTCTCGCGCTCGGTGTCAAGAAAACGCTCTTTCAGCACGCCACCGGTGCCCGGGCCCAGGCCGGGGAAAAAGAATGTCTTGTCGAGCGCGTGGCGCGGATGCGGCGATGGCCTCAGATGGAAATCCGCGACCCAGTCCTCCGCGCTCAGATACTCGAGATTCAGCCACACGGGCTTCTTCTCGCGGCGCGCCATCGCGCTTACATATACCGCCGGCAATTCGCAGCCGAACGCCTCGATCACGACATCGGCGATTTGCAGCGTGTCGCCGGCGTGCGACGGCGCATGCCAGTGCTCGATCATCACGCCCGCCGCACTTTGGCGGTCGAGCGCGGGATCGACGTCGGGGCAGAGCGCATGAAAGGCCTTGAGGTCATCGACGAACAGCCGCACTTGCCAGTCGTGTTCGCTGGCCAGTTGGCGCGCGAGCCGCCAGCAGACGCCGATGTCGCCGAAATTGTCGATGACCGCGCAGAAAATATCGCACGCGATATTGGTGGCGGGAGCGCCGGGATCGACGCTGGCATGGCCGGAAGCAGCCGGCAATTGTTCCGATGAAGACGGCATGGGCAATAGAGCGGCAATGAACCGCCAATGAATGGTGAAGAATGGTGGGCAGCGGTTTGAACTAAACTGGCGTTTTCAAGGATAACGATTCGGGCGGCGCGCTGCGTGACAGTTCCGTGCTCGGTCCACGCTCCGCCCGAAACCTATAAGACTATTTTGCTGAACTCAAGCTACGCGCTCCCCGCCATCATCCCTGCATGACAGACTCCGACGTTTTCGACCCTAAAAAAAGCCTGGCTCAGTTGCCGCATTTGCCAGGCGTGTACCGCTATTACGACGAGCAGGGCAACGTGCTGTACGTCGGCAAGGCGCGCGACCTGAGAAAACGCGTGTCGAGCTATTTTACGAAGACACTGCTTTCTCCGCGCATCGCGATGATGGTCACGCGTATCCGCAAGATCGAAACCACGGTCACACGGTCCGAAGCCGAAGCGCTGCTGCTCGAGAACAATCTGATCAAGGCGCTCGCGCCGCGCTACAACATCCTGTTTCGCGACGACAAGTCGTATCCGTACCTGAAGCTAACCGGACACAAGTTTCCGCGCATGGCGTATTACCGTGGCGGCGTCGACAAGAAGAACCAGTATTTCGGTCCGTTTCCAAGCGCGTGGGCCGTGCGCGAAAGCATCCAGATCCTGCAGCGCGTTTTCCAGTTGCGCACCTGCGAAGATTCCGTCTTCACCAATCGCACGCGGCCTTGTTTGCTGCATCAGATCGGGCGCTGTACCGCACCGTGCGTCGACCTCATCAATGAGGAAGATTACGCGCGCGATGTGTCGAACGCATCGCGTTTCCTGCTCGGACGCCAGGGCGAAGTGATGAAGGAGCTTGAGCAGAAAATGCACGCGTTCGCCGCCGATCTCAAGTTCGAACAGGCCGCGGCTGTGCGTAACCAGATGAGCTCGCTGTCCACCGTGCTGCATCAGCAGGCCATCGAGGTAGGGGGCGACAACGACGTCGATATCCTCGCGGTCGTCGCGCTGGGCGGCAAGGTGTGCGTGAACCTCGCGATGGTGCGCGGCGGCCGGCATCTCGGCGATAAAGCCTATTTCCCGACGCACGTCGAGGCGGCGCTGGCAATAGAAGACGCGATGCCGGAAGAGCTTGCCGGCGATGACTTCGTCGAAGGCGTGGCGAATATCGTGATCGAACAAGTCGATGCAAATGCGGACGAGATCGCGTTGCCATCAGGCACGCTCGCAGCGCGCGAACAGGCGTTCGAGGCCCACGCTACGACCGTTGAAATGCAGGAGGAAATTGCCGAAACCGGCGCCGCGCCGCTGGATGACGCGACCGAATCGGAACGTCAGGGCGCGCTCGAGGCTGAGGTGCTGGAGGCGTTCATCGCCCAGCATTACATCGGCAATCGCGTGCCGCCGGTGCTGGTGGTGAGCCATGCACCCACGAACCGCGAGCTGGTCGATCTGCTGATCGAGCAGGCCGGGCACAAGGTCGTGGTGCTGCGTCAGCCGCAGGGACAAAAGCGCGCCTGGTTGTCGATGGCTGAATCGAATGCGAAGCTCGCGCTCGCGCGGCTGTTGTCCGAACAGGGTTCGCAGCAGGCTCGCACGCGTTCTCTTGCCGACACCCTGAGCTTTGAAATGGATGATCTCGCGCAGTTGCGGATCGAATGTTTCGACATCAGTCACACGATGGGCGAGGCGACTCAGGCGTCGTGCGTGGTGTATCACCATCACAAGATGCAGTCGGCTGAATATCGGCGCTACAACATCACCGGCATTACGCCGGGCGACGATTACGCCGCCATGCGCCAGGTCCTCACGCGCCGCTACGAGAAGATGCTGGCGCAGGCGGCAGCGCGAGCTGCGGATGAACCGCCGCAGGAAGAGGAAGAGTTGGAGGGCGAAGCGCAAGCGGAGTCAGGGGCGGTCGGTCCCGCCGAAGCCGATGTCGCTGAACCGGTCCCATCGGGCGGTCGCTTACCGAATATCGTGTTGATCGATGGCGGCAAGGGCCAGGTCGAAATCGCGCGGCAAGTGTTCGCCGAACTGGGCCTCGATCAAAGCATGCTGGTCGGTGTGGCGAAGGGGGAAGGGCGCAAGGTGGGCCTCGAAACCCTGATTTTCGCCGATGGCCGCGCAGCGCTCGAACTCGGCAAGGAGAGCGCCGCGCTGATGCTCGTCGCGCAGATCCGCGACGAAGCGCACCGCTTTGCAATCACCGGCATGCGCGCGAAACGGGCGAAGACGCGGCAGACATCGCGGCTTGAGGAGCTCGAAGGCATTGGTGCGAAACGGCGCCAGCGGCTGCTGTCGCGCTTCGGTGGTTTGCGCGGCGTGCAGGCGGCGAGCGTGGAGGATCTGGCGAGCGTCGAAGGCATTTCGCAGGCGCTCGCCGAGCAGATCTACCGGCAGTTGCATTGAGCGCAACGTCCGGCCGTGCGGCCCGTCGTCTTGTGACATATAGGGCGACGCGGCACAATGGCACCTCTCTATAAGAGTCACGCCCATGCCGTTTAATTTTCCGATTTTCCTGACGTGGCTGCGAATCGTGCTGATTCCGCTCGTCGTGGGCGTCTTCTATTTGCCGGACGTGATGATGAGCCCGGACCATCGCAACCTGCTTGCAATGGTCATCTTCGTGCTGGCCGCGCTGACCGACTGGTTCGACGGCTACCTCGCGCGCAAGCTCAATCAGACATCGGCATTCGGCGCGTTTCTCGATCCCGTTGCGGACAAGCTCATGGTCACCGCCGCGCTGCTCGTGCTCGTGCAACTGATGCGGCTGAACGCGGTGATTGCGCTGGTTATCGTGGGACGTGAGATCACGATTTCGGCGTTGCGGGAATGGATGGCGCAGATCGGGGCATCGAAGAGCGTGGCGGTGAATTCGCTCGGCAAATTCAAGACCGTCTGCCAGATGGTCGCCATCCCCATGCTGCTGTTCTACGGACCGCTGAAGATTGCCGGTACGCCGCTTGTTATCGATACGCGTGTGTGGGGACTCTGGCTGATCTATGTTGCTGCGTTCCTCACGGTCTGGTCCATGCTCTATTACATGAAGCTCGCGTGGCCGCAGATCCGCGAACGAGGTGGAATGCTTTGATTCAGATCGGAGCGCGTTAAAAGTGATGGGGCACATACAAAGCTCTTGACACTAAAGTTGGGCTTCTCCATAATCTCGTTTCTGTCGGGTGCACGCAGAAAAGCGCGAAGCCTGATGAAGTACAAAAGCAGTAAATTGGCAGAAGAAGTCGGCAAGATGCGGGAGTAGCTCAGCTGGTAGAGCGCAACCTTGCCAAGGTTGAGGTCGCGAGTTCGAGCCTCGTCTCCCGCTCCAGATTAAAGAGGTCATTGGCAATGGTAAGCCGGTGGCTGGCAGCAAAGTGCAGGACCATGCGGGAGTAGCTCAGCTGGTAGAGCGCAACCTTGCCAAGGTTGAGGTCGCGAGTTCGAGCCTCGTCTCCCGCTCCAAAAAAAGGGGAAGCCAAGCTTCCCTTTTTGTTTGGTGGACCAGGTCAAGATGTTGTCGTTGGGTTGGCGCTGGTTGGTTTTGCCTGACGCGGATTGCAACAAGTACGTCCCCGCTTCTGGCGCGATAGCAAAGCGGTTATGCAGCGGCCTGCAAAGCCGTTTAGGCCGGTTCGACTCCGGCTCGCGCCTCCAGAGATTCAAAGAAAAAGCCCTGACTTGTCAGGGCTTTTTCTTTGTCTAAACCATTTCCATATATGGAAATGCGCCCTCTGAAGTGGTAGAAAGCCCTCTCTAACCACTCGAAAAACAGGCGAAACCACGCGTAAATCGGCTCATTGGCAGTCGATGCGAGTTTTGCCACGGGATATGCCAACAAAGAGATTGCGTTCTTCAGGGACGTGGGAATACGCAATTCGGCGCAAGGGCCCGCTACCAAAACCACTTTCGCTTACGTTCGATAGCGAGGAGGAAGGTGACGCTTACGTGCGCCCCATCGAGCAACTCTTAGATGCCCCCATTCTTCGTGAAGACGAGGTCGCGCGACGCGGCAGCGTCGTCACGGTTGAAGTTTGCTTCCCGAGCCTATCTCGGCAAGGTCTTGATGCCGGCCTCGGACGTCTCTGCCTAACACCTTGTTCGACCGATGGAAAGGGTAGGCGCTTACGGCTGTGAGTTATGAATGGACCGCGCGGTGGGTACTGCATTGAAGCGCTGCGACGTGATGGCTCCATCGACCATTCGTCACTATACGGGTGCCCTCGTGCGTTGCTTTGATTGGACCGTCAAGAGCGGCAATCTGGCTGTCCGAATGTGGTGAAAAAACCTTGGGAGGTAGCTTATCGCTTGGGCTTACCGATCCAGTGGTTGATGTTGGACTGCGCACTCGCCGAGGTAGCAATGCGCATTCGCCTTAACGGCGGCCTTTGTCGGAGTCGACTTTCTGTTTGAGGGAAGAAAATGCCTTTTGCGCGGAGACGGAGATTTGTCGTTTCCCTCGCTTTAGCGACTCGACCTCTGATTTCCTCAGCTGTACGGAACCCAAGGAGGTACTGGGCTTCGTCGGCCGTGAGCGCAGCCGGCTCGATTCCGAAAGTTTCGCGGATGACATGACCATACTCCTTCTCTAAGCGTTGTACGGTCCTAGGGACCGGACACAGTCTACCAGAGCGACTAGCATTAACTAGGACGACAGCCGCAATCACGTTTCCGCCGTTTCGACGAATGTGGTCAGACAGATCGCACAACGTCCCGCCCAGTGTAGTCACGTCGTCTACAAGGATGTAGTCCCTTCCCCTAAGTACGTTGCCAGTGAATGATGCCCTGGCAATGAGGCGTTCCATCGCATCGGCACCGGTGTGATAGACCTTTGTCGTTTGTACGATCTTCTCGTCTAACTGGCCCCCAGCTATGGAAAGCATAGTCGCGAGAACCTGAGGGATTGCGTTGTCGCCCTTAGCCTCACGCGCGTGAGGGGCGACAATGACAGGGTCACTAGACAGATCGCCTCGCTCCATCCGAGCTATAAGCTCTGGAAGTAATGGCAATGCAAGCTCTGAGACCAGGTCAATCGCGGCGTCAGCGTCGCCAGACTTGGCGTCACGATATTTCGAGTGCTCTTTGAGTTTCCTGTCATCGGTCCAGAGAAACAGGGGCTTCTCCAAATCCGGTGGAAACCCGAATATCCGCCTAGGCACACCCGATGGAGCAAATCTTCCGAGCAACGCAGCAGCGCGGCGTGGGCGCCGATTTCTCATCATCTGAAGGGAGGCCCATGCCACGTTTCGAAGGATGCAATTATAGCGCGAGCATTGCACTGGATAATCTACTCATGCTGAGCAGGAGCGCGCCTCTTAAGGGGAGGAGTACGCACGTTCGCCGATCTGGACGTCGCCGATCAGGCGCGTCGAATTGCCGTGCGACGGCCTTAGCGAACTTCGCGTCCGCCTCTGCCTCATGCGCCCCCTGTCGTCGTGCGTTCGACTGCTCCTGAATCTTCCTGCGAAGAAACGAAACCACGTCATCTTCCAGAAATACCCACGCGCTGCCGATCTTCGCGCCGTGCAGCTCGCCGGTTCCGGCGAGCTTCAATATATGTTGCGATCTACCTTGCGCAGGTCAGCGCATTCAATCGGGTCGTAGGTTTTCGTTGTTTGATCGTTGCGTAGCGGTTGCCTGAAACGCGGCCAGCGGCTCCGCTGCTCTGAATCCACTAGTCGTTGCTGCGGACTTTTTTTTGTCTGCGGCGTTCTAAGAAGTGGGTTGAATTCAGTCCGCGCTTTAACGTCCGCGCACCGTCTCAACGAGCGTTCTCCACCGGCTGTTGGCACGCTTGCGCGCGGCCCAGCGATGATTGGGCAATGCCACAGCAAGCCAGGGTTCGCCAACCCCGACGAAGCGTCGATCATGGAAGCGATACGGCGCCTCAAAGAGATCAACATACGCGCGTCGATAATGCTCGACCATCGCCGCTTCCTGGTAGTAGGTCTCCATCCACTGCCGCGAGGCCGCGCCCAACTCCGCGCGCAGCGCCCGATCCCACAGAAGTTCACGAAGCGGACCCTCGGCCTCCTCTAGCCGCACATCGATCCAGGGTAATTCAAGCGCGCCCGTCATGGCTCTCAACTGCGACTGAACGCGATTGTCCAGATGACCCAACGTGGGTTTCCCTTGCGACAACGCCTCCAGGCCACTCAAGTGATAATTGCCAGTCACGCATTCGTCGATGGCGATCGCCGCTTGTTGCTTGGCCCGCAAACACGCGTCATGCGGTGTATCGACAATCAATTGAAGTTTGCACAAGCCCTTGCGCTCCAGTCTGCGCAACAGCTTGAGCGTCTGCGGAACGCCCTTCGTTTCCCAGCGGGTTTTCCACGCCGATGACCGGCCGCTCGGAGAAAACGTAACGATCGGTATGTCGTCCGCATTGCTGCGGCTTTCAGGGCCGGGCAGGTAGCGGGGATCGTTCAGCGGGATCACATTGGGAACCACCCGGGCGAAGGGGTAATAGCGCTCGGGACCCTGCGCAATAACGAGTTGCGGCACGTCCTCGCAGACAATCCGCTGGACCACTCCGGCGTCGCCCTTGGCCCAGAGATCCGGGGCCGAATGATATTGCTTGATGATTTTTTTCGTGCCGAACCGCTGGTGGAAATTCGGACCGAATGTCTCATCGAACGAGAAGAACTGATGGACGTGAATGACGTCGGCGTCCGCTACGACGTCGAGCGCTTCCTGCTGCTGAGTCGTCCAGTCGAGATCCACCGCAAAGGTTCGGCTGCGGTACGCGCTGCTATTGAAGACGATATGCCGCGCCTGGACATCCGTAAGCCGATTGAGTGCGGAAACAATATTGCCGGGACTTCCGGCAACCGGCGTATTGGAAATGTGAACAACCTTCATCGAGCGATCCCGCGCCCGGTCTGGACATGCGGCTTCAGCCGCGAACTATTCCTGTTCAAGAGATTGCTCGAGAGAGGCAGGAGCCAGCGAATGCCAGTCGTCCTTTTCGATAATGTCGCTTCCAAGCGCGCTCTGCGCCGAGAGATTCACCACCCGTACGCCGCGACGGCTTAGCAGCGGGGCGGCATGGCGGAACGACGGTTCTATGAAGGAACTAAAATCACGGTCCAACGCGCTCGGCTGCATGCTCTCTTTGGTCTCGTAGAAGCGCGGTGTCTGCGCCGCGTTCAGCAAATCGAGTCCATGCATGAAGATGGTATTGAACCCGAGGGAGGTGAGCACTTGCAAACCCGTATAAGCCACGGTGCGGCCATCGAATATGCCCCGCCTGATGTTGAAGCTGAAACCCAGCGCCGGTTCTTCGTCGAACAGCACGAGATCCGGGCTTGCGTGCGTAGAAAGGAGTTCGTGTTTAAGTAACGCGCGCTTGCAAGCGGGATATTGAATATCTTCAACCAAGAATACCCGGCAACGGAATTGGGATAGCGGGAAGTACTGCGCGATATACCACAATACCAATGGGGTCGCGAATAACGTCAGCTTTTGCTGAAGTACGCGCGCGACCAGATCAGGGCGCTTTCGAATAAACCCGGCATCCACGATGCAATAATATTCAAATCGAACTGGATGCGTGTCTTGTAAAGCGATTGCGCCGTTGACTCCCATGACGTTATGCAGATCAAGCGCACTATAATCGATGTCATTGACCGAGGGGCCCGTGGCAATCAGATGGCAATCACCTGTCCGGGATGCGATCAGATCATCCGGATTCTCCAGCGGCAATTCGTGACCGTCAATCGACATATGCGCCAGAAATCCGCGCGAATCCCGCTTAATGGAGACGCCGTGCCATAAACGCTCGTTATGTCGAAACGCATTGGAATGGGACCAGCGATAAACAAGTTTGAAAAACGTACTGGACAGGCGTTGTGCCGGCTTGGGCCATGCATATTCGTGCACTATCGACATCTCGCTTGCGACGGATTGCGATGGCCTTATCTGGTCTACCGAAATCATAGAGCGCACCACTCAAGAAATGCGACGTGAAAATGAAGCGCCCGACTGGGTGACGGCTAGTCTAATTAATCGTTATCTTCCCTGCGTTACAGGGGGCTCCACAACAGTTACACCTTGTTACCAGTTCGTTAAGGTTCGTTTAACTTAACCAGGGAACGGTTATTTCGATGCACTCATGGCGGCGAGTCATTAACGGAGAGTTAATCGAGGCGTAAGCACAATGTCGGTAAGGATTAGCAGTTAGCGGGGCGCTGCCAAACTGTTTTGCTTGCCTTCCGACGCCCGCCAGTGTGTGCGGTGGAGAGGCAAGGAGACACTGTCGCGGGTGTAAGCGCGGCATAATTAGCGGTTCAGGCCTGCCTGCATGTTCGTTTCTCCCATGCGCGGCGCAAAAGAATTCCACCGAAGAAGATCCTATGACTGAGCCATTTTCCGAATTCGACTGGCGCTGGAAACCATTTGCCGATCTCAGTGCGCTTGACGTCTACACCATGCTCGCCGCGCGCAGCGAAGTGTTCGTGGTGGAGCAGCATTGTGTGTATGGGGACGTCGATGGGAAGGATGCCGATGCCTGGCATTTGCTTGTGTATCCGCGTTTGGCGGATGCACGGCCGGCGCTCGCCGGTTATCTGCGAGTCCTGCTGCCGAACACTGAGGGTGATACTGAAGACGCCGATATCCGCATCGGCCGGGTGCTGACCACAGCCGGCTTCCGTGGCATCGGGTTAGGTCAGGCGATGCTCGAACGCACGTTGGGTTTTATCCGCGAACAATGGCCCGGCCGGCCGATACGCCTGCACGCACAAGCGCGATTGCAGCGCTTTTATGCGAGTTTCGGCTTCGAGCCAATCTCCGATGTTCACGTGGAAGACGACATCCCGCACATCTGGATGCGCCGCTTATAGCCTGCTTTTCTCGCGCCGCTGGCGAACAACACGGCCACCATAGCCATGGCGGAAGCCGGCTCCCACGCATCGAGCCAGCAGGGATTCGAAGACCTGTTGACGCAGACGCTGGGTCCGGTAATGAATTCAGGAGCCAGTCGAGTCGATCACGCGGCGCAAATCGTGTGTGATCGTATCGATGGAGTCGCTCTCAGTAGCGAGCAGGCGCGCGTGGCCGTGGCTATCGAAGATATACACGGCCGAACTATGCGTGACGTCATACGCGCCGGAAGGTTCGCGTTTTTCCATCTGGTAAGCCACGCGATACCGCTTCGCAATGCTTTCGATCGCCCCGTCCGTACCGGTCAGTCCAACCGCGTGCTGGGCATCGAACGCGCGCACGTAGTCATGCAACGCAGCTGCGGTATCGCGGGCGGGATCGACGGTGATAAACACAATGCGCGTGTTTTTTGCGTCAGGCCCAAGCTGCTGCATGACTTGCATCAGCCGCGCCATGGTCTCCGGGCACACGTCCGGGCAGTGGGTGTAGCCAAAGTACACCAGCGTTGTCTGGCCGGCGAACGACTGACCGGTGACGGGTTTGCCGGTATCGTCGGTGAGCTTGAAGTCCAGGTCGGGCAGGTGGCCGCTGACATCGGTCAGCTTCCAGGGTGTGGTATCAGGGCGGGAGCACGCGGCGAGACCGGCGCTCAGAATCAGGGTGGTGAGCAATGCGGCGAACCAGCCCTTGGATTGAATACTGAACCTGGAAGACATTTTGCAACTCGGACGAGGGTAGGGTGCATCAAGATGCCAACGCGGATGGATCATCAAGGAACTGTCCGTGGATCCATCCGGGTGCCGACTCTATCTCAGAATAGAAGCTTACGCCGGGTGTACAGCCGCGCCGGCGCGTGGCCGAGGCGTTATGCCGCAGAGTTGCCAGACAGGGCTGAAAGCGATTGAAGCAGGTTCGAAAGCTGCGTGGTACGTAACACTGATGTTGGTTTCCTGGACGAGCGCGCAAGGAAAGCTCCAACGCCGCTTTCCCAGACGGGGTTACAAAGCGCGGTAACATGCGCACACTTTTCCGGTCCTTCTCCGGCTGAAAGGCAGACATAGATGCAAAACCTCCCAGACAAATTTCCGCTCGCTACGACCGCTTTTTTCTTCGATTTCGACGGCACGCTCGTCGAACTTGCGCCCACGCCGGACGGCATCATCGTGCAGCCGATTGTGCCGGCTATCCTCAGCGCATTGCGCCGCGCGACCAATGGCGCGGTCGCGATCGTGTCGGGACGAGGGATTGACAGCATCGACTCGTTTCTTTCAATGCCCGACCTGCCGGTGGCAGGTTTGCACGGCGCCGAGCGGCGCGATTCGAACGCGGATGTCCATCGCGTCGGTTTCAACGACGAGCGGCTCCTGCGTATGGAGCACGTGCTCGAAGGCGTGGTGACGGCCAACCCTGGCATGCTGCTGGAGATCAAGGGTGCGGCGCTCGCGCTGCATTACCGCAATGCACCTGAGCGTGGCATGGCGGCGCGCGAGGCGACCGAGAAACTCGTCGCCCAATACGCCGATGCTTACGTGCTGCAGCCCGGCAAGATGGTCTATGAAATCAAGCCAAAAGACGTCGATAAAGGCCGCGCGGTGGTAGCTTTCCTGAATGAGCCGCCGTTTGCGGGCCGCCGGCCGGTGTTTATCGGCGATGACCTGACGGACGAGAAAGGCTTCGCGGTGGTGAACGAGCGCAATGGGGTGTCGATCAAGGTCGGTGCGGGCGACACGCTCGCGCATTCGCGCGTGGATTCGGTTGGCGCGCTGCTCGACTGGCTGCGGCGTATTGCAGGAATTGACGGCGCCGAAGGGTCTGAAGGTTCTAAAGGGACGCATTCGTGAGCAGGCTGATCATTGTTTCGAACCGGGTCGCGCCGATCTCCGAGGGCGGCCCGGCGGCGGGCGGTCTGGCGGTGGGTGTCTACGACGCGCTCAAGGAAACCGGCGGCATGTGGTTCGGCTGGAGCGGCGACGTGGTCGCGGAGCCGCCGGAAGCCATCACGCTGGAGGAGCGCGGCCGGGTGACGTTCGCGACCATCGGCCTCGCGCAACGCGACTATGACCAGTACTACCGCGGCTTTTCGAACGCCACGTTGTGGCCGGCGTTTCACTATCGGCCGGATCTGATCCAGTTCGACCGCGATGAATTCGATGGATATTGCCGCGTCAACCGCTGGCTCGCGAAGCAACTGGCGCCGCTGCTGAAAGCCGACGACGTCATCTGGGTCCACGACTATCACCTGATTCCGTTCGCCCAGGCGTTGCGCGATGAAGGCGTGACGAACCGCATCGGTTTTTTCCTGCACATTCCGTTTCCAGCGGCGCAGGTTCTGCTTAGCGTGCCGCGGCATCGCGTGCTGGTCGAGGCGCTGTGTTCCTTCGACCTGCTCGGTTTCCAGACAGCGCCCGATCTTCGCGCGTTCTGCGATTACATCGAGACTGAGGCGAATGGCTCGGTCATTCGCATTGCCGGCGAGCCGAATACCGTGAGCGCGTTTGGCAAGACTTTGCGGGCGGCGGCTTATCCGATCGGCGTTTATCCCGACGAGATCGCCTCGCTGGCCAAGGACGGCGAAAGCGGTCGCGAAGTGCAGACCGTCAAGACGACGCTGCACAATCGCAAGCTGATCATGAGCGTCGACCGGCTCGACTATTCGAAGGGTCTGGTCGAACGCTTTCGCGCGTTCGAAAAGCTGCTGGAACATCAGCCGGCGCAGCGCAACAACGTCTCGTTCATCCAGATCGCGCCGCCCACACGCGCCGATATGGACACGTATCGCGACATTCGCTTGGCATTGGAAGCGGAATCCGGGCGCATCAACGGGCGCTACGCGGAGCTTGACTGGACGCCGATCCGCTATATCCATCGGCAATATGAGCGTCCGGTGCTTGCCGCATTGTTCCGCGCATCGCATGTGGGGTTCGTCACGCCGTTGCGCGACGGCATGAACCTGGTCGCCAAGGAATACGTGGCGGCGCAGGATCCCGACGATCCCGGCGTGCTGGTCCTGTCGCAATTCGCGGGCGCGGCGCAGGAATTGAACGGAGCGCTGATCGTGAATCCGCTGGATATCGACGGTATGGCGGACGCACTCGCCACGGCCCTCGCGATGCCGCTGCAAGAGCGACAGGCTCGCTACACGGACATGTTCGCCCAGCTCCGAGAAAACAACGTCTCCGTCTGGCGTGACAACTTCATGCGCGATCTGCAGGCGTAAAAAAAGCCGCTTCGGTCTGATGAATCCGAAGCGGCGTTTATCGATGGTGACGCAAACTCAGGTCGATTCTGCCTTCGCCGCGAGTTGTTGCGAGGGCATGGTCGCCGGCGGCAATTTGCCATGCTGCTTGGACAGCAATTCCCGATACAACCCCGGCCGGTTGCGCAACTGTTCCGGCGAACCGTCGTCGATCACCTTGCCGGCGCTCATCACGATAATCCGGTCGAAGCCTTGCAGCGTCGACAACCTGTGCGCGATCGCAATCACCGTACGGCCGACCATCAGCCGGTCGAGCGCCTGCTGGATCGCTTCTTCCGACGCGCTATCGAGCGCCGACGTGGCTTCGTCCAGCAGCAGGATGGGCGCGTTTTTCAGGATCGCGCGCGCAATGGCGATGCGCTGACGCTGCCCGCCCGACAACTTCACGCCACGGTCGCCCACGATTGTGTCGAACCCTTCCGGCATGGCGTCGATGAAATCCGAGCAGCGCGCCTCGCGGGCGGCGGCGAGCACTTCTTCGCGCGACGCGTCCGGGCGACCATACGCAATGTTCTCGTACACGGTCCGGTGGAACAGCGAAATGTCCTGCGGCACAAGCGCAATTGACATCCGCAGGCTGTCCTGCGTGATCAGCGAGATATCCTGCCCGTCGACCTTGATGGCGCCGCCCTGCGGTTCGTAGAAGCGTTGTAACAGCGCGAGCACCGTGGATTTCCCGGCGCCCGACTTGCCGATCAGGCCAACCCGCTGACCCGGCTCGATGTGCAGGTTGAATTTATCCAGGATCGGGCGACGGCGCGGATACGCGAACGTGACCTCCTCAAAGTCCACCCGCCCGCCTTGCGGCACGAGTTCCGTTGCGTCGGACCGGTCGGGCATGCCATGCGGTTCCAGCAGCGTTTGCACGGCTTCCGCCAGACGCGCGACGTGCTGCGTCACATCCACGAGGGCAACCGCCAGATCGCGGGTGCCGTGGAGAATCGTGAAGCCGAGCGAGCTGACCAGCACGATATCGCCGGACGTGGCGCGCCCCTTCGACCACAGCCACAACGCCCAGCCGAGCAACCCGGCCGAAAGAATCGCGGTCACGACGGCGTGGAACAGCCGCAGCTTCTCGAGATACAGCAAGCTTTGCTGACGCGCGACCATTTCGGCCTTGACCGTCGAGCCGAAGCGCTTTTGCTCGCGAAACGTCATACCGAATGCACGCACGAGCGCCATGTTGCCGATCACATCGACCAGCTCGCCGTCAACAGACGCCGCTTTCGTGGCAAACGTGTGATGCCGTGCGGAGCCGCGTCCGGCGAGCCGGTACAGCACAAACGCGAGAATGGCTGAAGCCAGCATCAGGCAGCAGGCCATGATCGGATTCACGGCGACTATCATCACGATCGCACCGATCACCGCGATGCACGGCGGCAACACGTTCCACGCCATGGTGTTTTCGGCGGTATAGATTGCGTTCGACGTCGCCGTGATCCGGCTGGCGAGCATGCCGGGCTGCTTCTCGGAGAAGTAGGTGGGGGAATGGCCGCTGAGGTAGGAGAACAGGTCGCGCCGCAAGTCGCCCGTCACGACGACGAACGTATGCGCGCCGACCCAGCCGCCGACCCGCCACAGCATGTTGTCGGCGGCGATCAGGCCGACCAGGATCATGAAGGCGGACCAGAGCGGACCGGGATGGCCGCGGCCCTGGCCGAGTACGTCGATCAGATGCTTGATCGCGTATTGCGAGGCGAGCGCGCAGCCGACCGCAGCCAGCACGCTGGAAAGCACGGTAGCGTGCGCGACCGGATGCCGGCGGATGTAACGGAACAGGAAGGCCAGCGGGCGATTTGCATAGCTCGCTAGCTTGGCGTTGTGCACGTTACGCTGAGAGACGGTGAGTTGGTCCAATGGTTGTTTTCGGTCGAGTAGAGCGGTTGAGCGCGATGCTTCGACGTGGCCACATGTGCGGCGCGTCTGGCCACTCGTCTGGCCAGCGCGGCATAGCGTGCCAGTGGCGTGCAGCACCGATTGCTGAATTGTAGCGAGTGTAGCGAGCCAAATCGCCTCGCATAATGCTTTCCGTGGTGCGTATCCATCAGCCTAGGCTGATTTTCGGCAAAAGTGTGTTGTCTGAGCCAGGCAATCAATGCCCGCTGACGACGCGTCTTGCACCGTGCACGGTCAGCCCGGTGCTGCTCGCGGTACCCCGACATGCGCTGGCTTGAATTGCAAATGACGCAAATGACGCCCTTCGCAGGGTGAAAGCACGTCGCGGTCCCGCTACCTGATAGCGGCGCTAAATGGCAAATCCGGCACTTGGCTGGTGCGTCGTGGCGTGGCCGGGATTTGAAGGATGTCGCAGCGTCTTGCTCTCTGGCGCGTGGTTGCGATGGGTTTTGTTCATGTCGATCAGCGTAGAACAGCCTTGTTAAACAAGGGCTTGCAAAGTGTATCGACGATGTAACAACGTAAATAAGTTGAAATGTAAGATTGGAAACCTTGTAAAAACCGGGATACTTGGCTCCGGGTTTCCCCTTAGGCGTTTTGACAGGTTGTTGTAGGTTCCGGTCAACGGCTGCGCAGTTTGTGCGTTTATGGCTGGGTGCGTTGCTTTTACGAGATGGAATCGATCTTGCTCTGCCTGATCACGCTCTGAAACAGACGCCCGACACCCACAGCAGCAGCAAGACCCAAGCAAACAGCGAAGCATCGCGATTTTTTCTCGTGCTTTTGGCCATTCCGCTGGAAACACCAGCACCGTGCCAAGCCCGGGTAGGGCGATTCGCTTAATTTAATGACCGATGCCAAGCGCATCAATTTTGCCTGACATTATTAGGAGTTTCCGAACATGCGAATCGCTCAAATCGCGCCTCTTCACGAAGCCGTTCCCCCGAAGTTCTACGGCGGCACGGAGCGCGTGGTGTCCTATCTGACCGAAGCCCTGGTTGAAGCCGGTCATGACGTCACGTTGTTCGCGAGCGGTGATTCGCAAACGTCGGCGAAGCTCGAAGCTTTCTGGCCGCAGGCGCTGCGCCTCGACCCGACCATCCGCGACACGATGGCGCCCCACATGCTGCTGCTCGAAGAAGTCCGCCGCCGCGCTGACGAATTCGATGTTCTGCATTTTCACATCGACTACTATCCGTTCTCGCTGTTCTCGCGCCAGCCGGTGCCGTTCCTGACGACCATGCACGGCCGTCTCGACCTGCCGGAACTGCAGCCCATTTTCAGCACGTTCAACGACGCGCCGGTCGTGTCGATCTCCGACAACCAGCGTCAGCCGTTGCCGCAAGCCAACTGGCTTTCGACCGTGTATCACGGCCTGCCGGAAAACCTGCTCAAGCCGATTCCCAACGTGGAACCGGGCTACCTCGCGTTCCTCGGCCGTATTTCGCCGGAGAAGCGCGTCGACCGGGCAATCCGTATTGCCGGCGCAGCGGGCATGAAGATCAAGATCGCGGCGAAAATCGATAACGCCGACCGCGCGTATTACGAAGAGCAGATCAAGCCGTTGTTCGCGCTGCCGCATGTTGAGTACATCGGCGAGATCAACGAGCAGCAGAAGACTGAATTCCTCGGCAACGCGCACGCGCTGCTGTTCCCGATCGACTGGCCGGAGCCGTTTGGCCTGGTGATGATCGAAGCCATGGCTTGCGGTACGCCTGTCATCGCGTTCAATCGTGGATCGGTGCCGGAAGTGATCGAAAACGGCGTGTCGGGTTTTGTCGTGGAAGACGAACTGAGCGCGATTGCCGCCGTGAAGCGCCTCGACACGCTGCCGCGCGCCAAGGTGCGTCAAGCATTCGAAACGCGTTTCTCGTCGAAGGTCATGGCCGCGCGTTATGTTCACACATACGAAGAACTGCTGCGCGCCAAGCGCCGCACCGTTCTGCGCGAAGTTAATGCCGGCTGATTAAGGCCGGCTGATTTTTACGGTCGATAGCGATCCTGGCCGACGCCGCCTGATCGCTGATTTGCCGCCCGCTTGCTGATTGAGCGAAAACAACGCCCCGTGCGCCGTCAGGCGCGCGGGGCGTTGTTGTTTTGACACACTGCAGGGGCAAGCTTCACGCGTTATCGTCGGGTTGAGCATGCCGGGCCGCTGCCGTTTTGGACATTCTCCCTATAATATGCGGGCCTCGCGAATTGCAGCGCAACATTGAATCGAACGTGTAATAGGTGTGGAAGTCTCTTGAAAATCGCATCGCGCGACGGGAGGAACTTACCGCGCGAACAAGGACAGTCGTGAACAGGAGCGAAGTTTTGGCGAGAACGAAGCAGAGTAGCGCGAGCCCCGCACCCGGGGCTGGCACTGTGTTCGCGCTGCGGGCGATCGGACTCGTGCTGGCCGCGCGCTGGTTGTTCTCGATGTCGCAAATGGGCTACCTCTCTTCAATGCGTGCGATGACTTCGTCGCCTTGGGCTTGCGTCACGCTCGTGCTTTTGTTCTTGCTGCTGTTTCTTCCTGGGGCCCGGGCGCGCGCCGATCGCCCGCTGCATCCGTTGCCGCAGTGGCTGCGGCAAGCGTTGCGGCTGCTCGCGCTGCTGAGTTTTCTATTCGCGCTATGGTCGGTTGGGTTCTTTACTTGGACGGCCGGATGGAAAAACGCCGCGCATGCGCTGGCTGAAACCAATGGCTGGCTGCTCGTCGCGCCTGCGCTTTATGGTGTGGTGCTGTGGATTTGCCGGCCGCGCGCGCTGTGGCGCACGAATATCGCGGCGCGCCGGTTTGCTATCGGCCGTTATGCCATTTCCATCGATACCACTACGCGCACTGCCGTCGTCTGGGCCGAAAGCCGCAAACTCGGTCAGTACGATGCGCGGGAGTTATCGGTGAAATGGCCTGAGGGGATCGGTGAAGCCGTCGGCTCTGATGGCTCTTTCTCTGCCGTGGAAAGCGGCGTCGCTGTTGCCGCTGTCGGGCCGAAGAAGCGCGCTTTGTTCGGCCGGGATGCGCGCCCCAAGATGGAACTGCTGTGGGATTCGCCCGCTGCCGCCGGACACAATCGCAAAACCGTCTTCCGCGCGGCGCTGGCGAGCGAGGGCGACCGCAAGACGGCGCGAGCGCTCGACATGTCGTTGCGTCAGAGCGTAAGCATCGTGACTTGAAACTGGGCGGACGGTGACGCGGCCGAGGTCTGGGTCAGTCAGCGTCGCGCGGTCATTACGAGGTGTATGGCATGGCACAGCGCATTCTTTTGATGAGCAGTTCGCGCAAGGACCAACTCGGTTATCTGGAACATGCCGGCGAGCAGATTCACGTTCTGTTGAAGCATGAGCCTCGCAAGGTGTTGTTCGTGCCGTTCGCGGCCGTCACGTTCGGATTCGATGGCTACGAAGATCTGGTCAAGCCGGCGTTCGACCGACTTGGCTATGCACTGCAGTCGATTCATCGCTTCGACAACCCGCTTGCAGCGATAGAAGAGGCGGAGGCCATAGCGATCGGAGGCGGCAACACTTTCGCGCTACTTAAGCGGCTCTACGATGCTGGCATTGTTGACGCGATCCGCGCGAAGGTGATGGCCGGTACTCCCTACATGGGATGGAGTGCGGGAAGTAATGTAGCGTGCCCCACGATCCGTACCACTAATGACATGCCCGTCGTCCAGCCACCCACGCTTCGTGCGCTGGGGCTTGTCCCGTTCCAGGTCAATCCACATTTCATTAGCGGCAAGCCTGTCGGGCATAACGGCGAAAGCCGTGAAGAGCGCTTGGCTGAGTTCCTTGCGATCAATGCACCGGAACAGGTGCTTGCTTTGCCTGAAGGGTCCGCTTTGTATTCTAATGGTTCGCATGGCACGGTGCTCGGCGAGCGCCATGGGGTGCACTTTCTCGGCGATGGGCGAGTGGAGACCTTGCGCGAGAACGAGACGTTTCCGCTTGCGCGCATCAAGGGTCCTGCTGATATGAGTGGGTGGGCTAGGTTTGGAGGTTGATCGTCCGGACTCCCTCCGGACGGCTTCTGCCGCTTTACGGAAAGAGGATTGCGCCGAGGTTGCGCGCGCCGTGCAGAACGTGAATCACGTCGATTCGCTCGGCGGGCTGGCCGACGACACGATAGAAAATCTGGTAGCTGCCATGAACGCGGTGCCGCACGCCGCGATCCTCGTATCGCGGCACGAGTGGGAAGGCGAGCGGCATGTCACCAAGGCCCAGGCACTTGTCTCGCAGTTCCCGCACGAAGCTCATGGCGCGGCGCGGATTGTCTCTGGCAATGTAATCGCCGATGGCCTCAAGCTCGGCCTCCGCTGCGGGCAAAATCCGAATCTTCACGGCTTGTCTTTCACCATCGCCCGATACTTTGCTTCGAGCCGATCGAACACTTCCTCAGCGGGCTTGCCCCGGTCCGCATCGGAATCGGCGATGCCGCGCCCGATCACGGCATCCAGCGCGACAAGCTGCGTCTCGCGGTCCTGAATGAGCCTCACACCTTCGCGTAAGACTTCGCTTTTCGAGCCGTATCGGCCTGTCTCGACCAACTTGGCGATGTACCCTTCGAGTTGCTGCCCAAGGTCTGCACTAATCATGGCTGTGTCCTTAAAATGTGCACTCCATGCTATTCCACTTATCAACTATTATCAAATGCAAGCCGCGACCTTGCAGGTAACGCGCGGGGTCATCTGGTCGCAATTAAAATCGTGTTAACTTGGCGGGTCCTATCGCTTCCCTGGCACCGTGATGACGGATTTTTCCGCTCGGCCGCTGCTCCAGCCCTGAGCCGAAATACACTTTTTCAACGCAAAGAAAAAGGCCCTGAGACTTTCGTCAGAGGGCCTTTTAATCTTGCGGGTCACGCGAATCTGGTGGGTGGTACAGGGATTGAACCTGTGACCCCTGCCGTGTGAAGGCAGTGCTCTACCGCTGAGCTAACCACCCGAAGAGCTTTGGATTATGTCAGAGCTTGGCCGTTTCGTAAAGCGAATCTTTGAGTGCTTCACTAATTGCGATGCCAGGATCAGGAAGCTGCCGTAGCTTCCACGGCAATCACCGTCTCGATCCGCCACACGCTCGTCCCCTTGACTGCTTTGTCGAGATCATCAAGCACGGCGACATGCGCGCTCAATTCTTCCTCCGATGCCACCAGCACCGGCAACTGCAAATCATCGAGCGCAATACGTGGTGCGTGACCTTCGCCAGTCGCAGGCATTTCGCCGAGCATGTCGATCACCAGGCTTTCCTGGCCTCGCGTCATCGCCAGATAGACTTCTGCCAGCAATTCCGAGTCGAGCAGGGCGCCATGCAACGTCCGATGCGCGTTGCTGATGCCAAACCGGTCGCACAACGCATCGAGTGAATTGCGCTTGCCGGGGAACATCTGCTTCGCCTGCACGAGCGTGTCGATCACCCCGCCGCACACTTCCTTCACGCCAGGCATGCCAACCAGACCGAACTCCACGTCCATGAAACCGACGTCGAACGGCGCGTTGTGGATGATCAGCTCCGCGCCCGCGACGAAGTCGCGCAACTCGGCGGCGATGTCGGCGAACTTGGGTTTATCGCTGAGAAATTCGGTGGTCAGGCCGTGCACCGCGAGCGCGCCCGGATCGCTGTCGCGTCCCGGATTCACGTAGAAGTGCAGGTTGTTGCCGGTGAGCCGTCGATTCACAAGCTCGACGCAGCCAATTTCAATAATCCGGTCGCCCGTGCGGGCATTGAGGCCGGTGGTTTCGGTATCGAGTACGAGTTGGCGCATAGAGATGAGAATTAACCTTCGGCGAGTGAAGTGACGCCGCGATTCGCGAGCGCGTCGGCGCGTTCATTTTCCGGGTGGCCCGAATGGCCCTTTACCCAGCGCCATTCAATCTGATGCTGAACCACAAGCGCATCGAGCCGCTTCCAGAGATCCGCGTTCTTGACGGGCGTTTTCGCCGCCGTCATCCAGTTCTTCTTTTTCCAGCCGTGAATCCACTCGCTGATGCCTTTCTGCACATATTGCGAGTCTGTGTGAATGACCACGCGACACGGCCGCTTGAGCGCCTCGAGCGCCGAAATCACGCCCATGAGTTCCATGCGGTTGTTGGTCGTCGGCGTTTCGCCGCCGAACAATTCCTTTTCCTGATCGCCGAAACGCAGGAGTGCGCCCCAGCCGCCGGGGCCGGGATTGCCTTTGCAGGCGCCGTCGGTATAAATGTCGATTACTTTGTCTGTGGTATCTAAGGTCATCAATGCTCGTTGCGTGTATGCGGCGTGGCGACCGGGGCGAGGCCCGGTGCGAGGGCAGGTTTTTTAAGCTTGCGCGGTCCGATCAAACGCATGCCGCGCACGCGTTTGATGGCCGTGATCATGTAGGCGGCGCCGAAAATGGGCCACCAGCGGTCGCCGGCAGCTTCCATGAACTGATATCGAGCCAGCCATTGTTCGGTCAGGAGAGGCGGACGATAGCAGCCGAAGCGCCCGCGTTCAAGGTCGAATCCGAGCAGCTTGATCCAGTCCTTGATCCGCGTGAACGCGATCATTTCGTGTGCGGACGGGACAAACGGCTTGCCCGCGACCTTGCCAAGCGATTGCCGCGCGCCCCACAGGCTGAGGGAATTGAAGCCCAGGATGATCAGTTGCCCTTCGGGCATCAACACGCGCTCGGCCTCTCTGAGCAAACGATGCGGGTCGCTGGTGAATTCCAGCGTATGCGGCATGACCAGCAGGTCGACGCTTTGCGCCTCGAACGGCAAATCGAGCAAGTCGCACCACACGGCACTGCGTCCTTCAGGCGCGTACAGGCCGCGGCTGGCTGAAGGCAGCGACGTCACGCCCGGCCGTGCGTCGGCCGAAACGGGCGGGGGCAGGGTGAAAGGCGCACTGGCGGCGCTGGCGGTGTCGAGCACGAGTCCGCGATACGGCATGCGGTTCTCGCGCAGCGCGTCGAGACCGGGCAGGCCGAGTTGCAGCGCGTGATAGCCGAAAATATCCGACACCACGCGGTCGAGCTGCGCCTGTTCCCAGTCGAGCACGTAGCGGCCGGGCGCAGAAAGTGTCCAGGCGGGCCAGTCTATAATTGTTCGCTCTGACATGTTCGGGTGAGTCGCCTTATGAAAACGCTTGAGTACGTGCCGGTTCCGGCGTTCGAAGACAACTACATCTGGCTGGTGTCGGACGGTCACAATGCCGTCGTGGTCGATCCTGGCGACGCCGCGCCCGTCGAAGCCTATTTGACGAAACGTGGTTGGCGGCTAACCGCTATTTTACTCACGCACCACCATCACGACCACGTCGGCGGCGTCGCAAAACTGCTCGTTAGCCAATCGGCCGATGGAGCAATCCCGGTGATCGGCCCGGCGGGCGAGGCTATCGACCATCTGACGCGGCGCGTGAAACAGGGCGATCACGTCAGTATCGCGAGTCCCGCAATGGAATGCTCGGTTATCGACGTACCCGGACATACCGCCGGACACATAGCCTACTTCCAGCCGGGCGACCCGCAAGGGACACCGCATCTCTTCTGCGGCGACACCTTGTTTGCAAGCGGCTGCGGCCGTCTGTTCGAAGGTACGCCGCAACAAATGCTGAACTCACTTGACACGCTCGCCGCACTCCCCGACGCCACGCTGGTTCACTGCGCCCACGAATATACGCTGTCAAATATCCGTTTTGCCCGCACGGCTGAGCCGGACAACGCGGCGTTGGCCGACTGGCAGAGGGAAGCGGAGAGCCTGCGCGCGCGTAACCAGCCGACCATTCCGACCACGCTCCTGCACGAACGCAGCGCAAACCCGTTCCTGCGCGTAGGTGAAAAAAGCGTACAGGCGACGCTCGCCGCGCAGTTCGAACGCCCGGTGCGCGACCGGCTTGACGCGTTCACATTGATGCGCGGCTGGAAGGACAAATTTCGCTAACCCATCGCCGTCTGCGGTTATCTTCATCTGAAACGTGGAAAACCATTGCAGGCCTCGGATTTTGCTGTGTTTTTTGCATTTATATTGACGTGGTGAGTGCGCTTCCGTACTATCGGGCCAAATTTCCAAGCACATTTTTTTTGGAATCCGAGACGTTCATGCGATTGATTTTAAGCGCGCTCCTCGTCCTGACATTGGCTGCTTGTGCCAGCCAGGGACCGACAGCGACCAACTCCCTTTCTTCACTACCTTCCGCTCAGAATCAGCAAGCCGTAGCAGACGCCATCCGCAAGACCGCCGCCGCCAAGGAAACGATCAACGTCGACAAGACGTCCCTCGATTCACTTAGCGGACCTGACGGTGATTTGTGGGGCCGTATCCGCCGAGGTTTCCAGATTCCCGATTTGCAAAGCGACCTCGTCGACATGCAGGTGAACTGGTACGCGCAGCGCCCGGATTACGTCGAGCGCATGACGGGCCGCTCGCAAAAATACCTGTATCACATCGTCGAGGAACTCGAGCAGCGGCACATGCCGACCGAACTCGCGTTGCTGCCGTTTATCGAGTCGGCCTATAACCCGCAGGCGCTATCGGTCGCGAAGGCCGCGGGCATGTGGCAGTTCGTGCCGGGCACGGGCCGCGACTACAACCTGAAGCAGAACATGTTTCAGGATGAGCGGCGCGACGTGCTAGCCTCGACCAGCGCGGCGCTCGACTATCTTTCGCGTCTCCACGATATGTTCGGCGACTGGGACCTGGCGCTCGCCGCGTACAACTGGGGCGAGGGCAACGTCCAGAAGGCTATCGCGAAAAACGAGTCGATGGGCCTGCCAACGGACTATCAAAGCCTGCGGATGCCGAACGAGACCCGCAACTACGTGCCGAAGTTGCAGGCGGTGAAGAACATCGTCGCCAATCCGCAAACGTATGGGCTCACGCTTCCGGACATTCCAAATCACCCGTATTTCGTGACGGTGACCACCGCGCGCGACATGGACGTGACGATGGCGGCCAAGCTTGCAGGCATGACGGTGGAGGAGTTCCGCTCGCTCAATCCGTCGTTTGCGAAGCCGGTGATTCTCGGTGCAACAAGTCCCCAGATTCTGCTTCCCTTCGATAACGCCAGCGCCTTCCAGAAGAATCTGAAGTCGTATTCGGGGCAGTTATCGTCGTGGACGACTTACACGGTGAGCGAACGGGCAACACCGGCGGTCATCGCGCAGAAGATTGGCGTGGACGCGGATACGCTGATGTCGGTAAACCGCATTCCCGCCGGCATGCGCTTGAAAGCAGGTTCGACCATCGTGGTGCCGCGTAACGATGACGACGACGAAGACATCAGCGCCGATGTCGCCGAAAGCGCCATGCTGGCCGTTGAACCGGACGTTCCCGATACGCGCAAGATGCTGATCCGGGTTCGCCGTGCACAATCCATGTCGACTTTCGCCGATCGCTACAACGTGTCGATCTCGCAGGTCAAAAGCTGGAATCGTACTCACCGCGATTCCGTCATGCCCGGTCAGTTGATCGTGTTGCACGTGCCGGTCGGGCGTGCTGTTCCGGCCGAACCGGGTCCGGTGCGCGTGGAAACGGTGGCCGTGTCGAGCCGGAACAAGGGCGGCGTGACGAAGATCGGCACGCACGTGCCGGAATCGAAGAGCACTGCACGTGGCGGCAAAGCGGGCGCCCCGGCCAAGGTGACGCGCGTATCTGAAAAATTCAGCGCGCCGGCCAAGGCGGTCAAATTGGAGCCGGTTTCCAAAACGACGAAATCAACCAAGCCGACAGAAAAAAAGAAGAAGCAATAACCTGTCTGCGCGGTCAAGAATCCACGCCGTCACCAAGGTGACGGCGTTTTCAATTGCATGTGCGCGTTAAACTGCCGCTTCATATCAAACCCTGCGCTGCACATGACGTCTTCCGTTCGGCTTCGCGTTTTTTTTCTTTTTTCCGCCGGATATTTCGTCTCGTACGTATTCCGCGGGGTGAATCTCGGCTTCGCGCCCTATATAACGCACGACCTGGGTTTATCTGGTGCGGATCTCGGTTTGCTGACGTCGCTGTATTTTCTTGGCTTTGCGGCGGCGCAAATTCCCGTGGGCATGTTGCTCGATCGCTTCGGCCCGCGCCGGGTCACTGCGGGAATGCTGTTGTTTGCGGCGCTCGGGATTGGCGTGTTCGGTGAGGCGCACGGCATCGGCGCCATGATGCTGGGGCGGCTGCTGATCGGCGTGGGCGTGTCGGTCTGCATGAGCGCGGCGTTCAAGGCGCTCGCGCAGATCCTGCCCGTGGCGCAGCTGCCGATGGTCAACGGCCTCGTGATGGCGGTGGGCGGCCTCGGTGGCGTGGTGGTCGGCTCGCCGCTCGCCATCCTGCTCGGCGTGACCGACTGGCGCAACGTCTGCTACGGTCTTGTCGCGATGACCCTCGCGGTCGCGGCGGCCATCTTCTTGTTTGCGCCGGAACATCGCGACGGTGTGCATCGAAAAGCCGACATGCTCACCCAATTCAAGGGCACGTGGCACATCCTGGGGAGCGGCGTGTTCTGGAAGATCGCGTCGTTTTCCGTCGTCACGCAAGGCGTTTTCTACGCCATGCAGTCGCTGTGGATCAGGCCCTATCTCCTCGATGTCATGGGCCTGAGCGCTCAATATGCCGCGGTGCTGGTATCGGTGCTAGGCATCGCGATGATGATCGGCTGCGTCGGTTTCGGCGTGGCGGCGCGCGGCCTGCAGAAACGCGGGGTCACCGTGTATGCGTTCTGCGGCTTTGGCATGGGGCTGTTCGTGCTTGTGCAAGTTGCAATGCTTGTGCGTGCGCCCATAGCGCCGGCGTTGCTGATTGCGTGTTATGGAGTGTTCGGCGGAACCGGCATCCTGAGTTACGCGGTCATGGCCGAGTATTTTCCGACGCACATGATTGGCCGCGCCCACAGCACGCTCACGCTCGTCCTGTTCATCCTGATCTTCGGCTTGCAGGTGGGCATAGGCGCCATGCTGTCGCGCTGGCCGGCTCAAAGCGGCCACTATCCCGCAGTGGCGCATCTGAGTGTGTGGGGTGCGCTAATCGCTCTGCAGATAGCCAGCGCCATCTGGTACGTCGTGCCGAGCAGTGTTCTCGAAAAGCGTGGCGGCGTGGCGTCATGAACGCCGCATGCCCGCTGGATAAGGCCCGCAGCGTTTAACCTGGAACGCGTCTTGCATGCGATGCGTCTCAAATTTGGAGGGAAGGGCGGTTTCGGGCTATAATTCGAAAGTTTGAGCAAATCAACTTACACCCTAGCGCCTACCTCCCACTCACCGTTCATCCGCCGCGCCTTGCAACACGCGCGCATCCCGCCAAACGCCTGATTCGCGCGTCCAGATATTGGAGCCCGAATGGCAAAAACTGGCGAGTTTTGCGCCCGACGCAATCGAACGCGATGCGGTCTGCGCGCGCCACCTCACGGCCGCGCGCGACCCCACGGTCGGATGACAGGTCGGCAAGCAGGGTGTTCCAAAGGAGCCTCCCGTGTTGCCGTCATTCTCTCCCGCAATCCTCGCACTCGCCGACGGCACGGTCTTTCGTGGTCACTCGATCGGCGCGTCCGGTCATACGATCGGCGAAGTGGTGTTCAACACCGCTATCACCGGTTATCAGGAAATCCTGACGGACCCGAGCTACGCCCAGCAAATCGTCACCCTGACGTATCCGCACATCGGCAATGTCGGTGTGAACGCTGAAGACGTCGAATCCACCAAAGTCCATGCCGCCGGCCTGATCATTCGAGATCTGCCGGTACTCGCCTCGAATTTCCGCTCCGAACAATCCCTCGCCGACTATCTGAAAGCGGAAAACGTCGTCGCCATCTCGAACATCGATACACGCAAACTCACGCGAATCCTGCGCGACAAGGGTGCGCAAAACGGCTGCATTCTCGCCGGCGGTGGTGCCGATGATGAAGCCAAGGCTCTGGAACTCGCGCGTTCGTTTCCCGGTTTGTCGGGGATGGACCTCGCCAAGGTTGTGTCGACGAAAGAAAAGTACGAATGGACGCAGGCTGAATGGCGTCTGGAAAGCGGCTACGGCGAGCAGAAGGCGCCGCAGTATCGCGTGGTCGCTTTCGACTTCGGCGTGAAATACAACATCCTGCGCATGCTGGCCGAGCGCGGTTGCCACGTCACGGTGTTGCCGGCTGAGTCCACCGCCGCCGACGCCCTCGCGCTGAACCCCGACGGCATCTTCCTCTCGAATGGTCCCGGCGATCCGGAACCGTGCGACTACGCAATCGCTGCCACGCGCGAGTTCATCGAACGCGGCATTCCGACGTTCGGCATTTGCCTTGGCCACCAGATCATGGGTCTGGCCGTCGGCGCCAAGACCATGAAGATGAAAACGGGCCATCACGGCGCGAATCATCCGGTGAAGGATCTCGAGAACGGCCGCGTGGTGATCACGTCGCAGAATCACGGTTTCGCCGTCGACGCCGCCACGCTGCCCGCCAACGCAAAGGTCACGCATACGTCGCTGTTCGACGGCACGCTGCAAGGCTTTGCGCTCACCGACAAACCCGCGTTCTGCTTCCAGGGTCACCCCGAAGCGTCGCCGGGACCGAACGACATTGCGTACTTGTTCGATCGATTCGTCGGCCTGATGGAAGCGCAAAAAGTTGCAGCTTAAGACCAGAACACAGCAACACAATCATTGAGAGCAGTTATGCCGAAGCGGACAGACATCAAGAGCATCCTCATCATCGGCGCGGGACCGATCATCATCGGTCAGGCGTGCGAGTTCGATTATTCGGGCGCGCAGGCGTGCAAGGCGCTGCGCGAGGAAGGCTACAAGGTCATTCTCGTCAACAGCAATCCCGCGACGATCATGACCGACCCGAACACGGCCGACGTCACGTACATCGAGCCGATCACGTGGGAAGTCGTCGAACGCATCATCGATAAAGAACGTCCCGACGCCATTCTCCCGACCATGGGCGGACAGACCGCGCTGAACTGCGCGCTGGATTTGTTCCACCACGGCGTGCTGGAGAAGTACAAGGTCGAGTTGATCGGCGCGTCGCCGGAAGCTATCGATAAAGCCGAAGACCGCCAGAAGTTCAAGGAAGCAATGACGAAGATTGGCCTGGGTTCGGCCAAGTCGGGCATCGCGCATTCCATGGAAGAAGCGCTGCAGGTGCAGGCGGATATCGCCGCACTGACGGGCAGCGGCGGGTATCCGACCGTCATTCGCCCTTCGTTCACACTGGGCGGATCGGGCGGCGGGATTGCGTACAACAAGGAAGAATTCGAAGAGATTTGCAAGCGCGGACTGGATCTGTCGCCGACGCGCGAATTGCTGATCGAAGAGTCGCTGCTCGGCTGGAAAGAGTTCGAGATGGAAGTAGTCCGCGATACCAAGGACAACTGCATCATCGTCTGCTCGATCGAGAACCTGGACCCGATGGGCGTGCATACCGGCGACTCCATCACGGTCGCGCCGGCGCAGACGCTGACGGATAAGGAATACCAGATCCTGCGTAACGCGTCGCTCGCGGTGTTGCGCGAGATCGGCGTGGATACGGGTGGCTCGAACGTGCAGTTCGCGATCAACCCGAAGGACGGCCGCATGGTCGTCATCGAGATGAATCCGCGTGTGTCGCGTTCGTCTGCGCTGGCATCGAAGGCGACCGGTTTCCCGATCGCCAAGGTTGCGGCCAAACTGGCTGTGGGCTACACGCTCGACGAGTTGAAGAACGAGATCACGGGCGGTCAGACGCCGGCGTCGTTCGAACCGACCATCGACTATGTGGTCACGAAGATTCCGCGTTTCGCGTTCGAAAAATTCCGCGAAGCCGATGCACGCCTGACGACGCAAATGAAGTCGGTCGGCGAAGTGATGGCCATTGGCCGCACGTTCCAGGAATCGTTCCAGAAGGCGTTGCGCGGTCTGGAAGTCGGGGTCGATGGACTCGATGAAAAGACCACCAGCCGCGACGAAGTGATTCGCGAGATCGGTGAGCCGGGTCCGGACCGGATCTGGTTCCTCGGCGACGCGTTCCGCCTCGGCCTGACCGCGGAAGAAATCTTCGAAGAAACGGCGATTGACCCGTGGTTCCTCGCGCAGATCGAACAGATCATTCAGAAGGAAAAGGCGCTGGGCGGCCGGACGATCGAGAGCCTGACTAAAGACGAAATGCTGTATCTGAAGCAAAGCGGCTTCTCGGATCGTCGTCTTGCCAAGTTGATGGGTTCGGACCAGACGGCTGTGCGCAAGCATCGCCACGCATTGAAGGTGCGTCCGGTTTACAAGCGCGTGGACACGTGCGCGGCCGAGTTCGCCACGAAGACTGCGTACATGTACTCGACCTACGAGGAAGAGTGCGAAGCGAATCCGACCGATAAAAAGAAGATCATGGTGCTGGGCGGCGGCCCCAACCGGATCGGGCAGGGCATCGAGTTCGACTACTGCTGCGTGCACGCAGCGCTCGCGATGCGCGAAGACGGCTATGAAACCATCATGGTCAACTGCAACCCCGAGACTGTTTCCACCGACTACGATACGTCTGATCGTCTGTACTTCGAATCGGTGACGCTGGAAGACGTGCTCGAGATCGTCGATCTGGAAAAGCCGGTTGGCGTGATCGTGCAGTACGGCGGTCAGACGCCGTTGAAGCTTGCACTGGACCTGGAGGCGAACGGCGTGCCGATCGTCGGAACGTCGCCGGACATGATCGATGCCGCTGAAGACCGCGAGCGTTTCCAGAAGCTGCTGCAGGACCTGGACTTGCGTCAACCGCCGAACCGGACAGCGCGCGCCGAAGACGAAGCGCTACGCCTGGCCGAAGAAATCGGCTATCCGCTGGTCGTGCGTCCGTCGTACGTGCTGGGTGGCCGTGCGATGGAAATCGTCCACGAACCGCGCGATCTCGAACGCTACATGCGCGAAGCCGTGAAGGTGTCGCACGATTCGCCGGTGCTGCTCGACCGCTTCCTGAATGACGCAATCGAATGCGACGTCGACTGTATTTCGGATGGCGAGGCGGTGTTTATCGGCGGGGTGATGGAGCATATCGAACAAGCGGGCGTGCATTCCGGCGACTCTGCATGTTCATTGCCGCCGTATTCGCTGTCGCAGGAAACCATCGATGAACTCAAGCGCCAGACCGGCGCCATGGCGCGCGCGCTGAACGTGATCGGCTTGATGAACGTGCAGTTCGCGATCCAGCAAGCGGTCCAGGAAGACGGTTCGAAGAAGGACGTGATCTACGTGCTCGAAGTCAATCCGCGTGCTTCGCGGACGGTGCCGTATGTATCGAAGGCGACGAGTTTGCCTTTGGCGAAGATCGCCGCCCGCGCAATGGTCGGCCAGAAGCTGGCCGATCAAGGCATCACGAAGGAAGTGATCCCGCCGTATTTCAGCGTCAAGGAAGCGGTGTTCCCGTTCGTGAAATTCCCGGCTGTCGATCCGGTGCTCGGACCTGAAATGCGCTCGACCGGCGAAGTGATGGGCGTGGGCCGCACGTTCGGCGAAGCGCTGTTCAAATCGCAACTGGCGGCCGGTTCGCGCTTGCCGGAAAGCGGGACGGTGCTCCTCACCGTGATGGACGCGGACAAGCAGAAGGCCGTGGAAGTCGCGACCATGCTGCACGAGCTTGGCTACCCGATCGTGGCGACCAAGGGCACGGCGTCGGCCATCCAGGCGGCAGGCGTGCCGGTGAAGGTGGTCAACAAGGTGAAGGACGGCCGGCCGCATATCGTGGACATGATCAAGAACGGCGAAATCGCGCTGGTTTTCACCACCGTCGACGAAACCCGCGCCGCCATTGCCGATTCACGCTCGATCCGCATGAGCGCGCAAGCCAATAAGGTCACGTATTACACGACCATGTCGGGCGCCCGCGCAGCGGTCGAAGGGCTGCGATATCTGAAGGACCTGGAAGTCTATGATTTACAAGGACTCCATGCTCGCCTAAACTAAGGCTTCTGATTCGAGTCTCAGCAGTATCAGCAGTCTCCAAACGAAGTCTAAGTATCAAGGGCCGCGGTTAAGCGGCGTCTTCCTTTCTTACCGGGAGATGCACTTAACCGCGGTAATTTTTTTACGTCTGCATTTTTGCGTAATGAGTTGTTTATGAGCACAGTACCTTTGACTAAACGCGGCGCAGCGTTGCTCCGCGACGAATTGCAACGCCTCAAATCCGTGGAGCGTCCGGCGGTCGTGAATTCGATCTCCGAAGCCCGCGCGCAGGGCGATCTGTCGGAAAACGCGGAATATGACGCGGCCAAGGAGAAGCAGGGCTTTATCGAGGGCCGCATTGCCGAGATCGAGTCGAAACTGGCCGGCGCACAGGTTATCGATCCCACCGCCGTGGAGGCCGACGGCCGCGTGATCTTCGGTGCAACGGTCGAGCTGGAAGAGACGGCCACGGGCCACACGGTGACCTACCAGATCGTCGGCGACGACGAAGCGGACATTGACCATGGGCTGGTGTCCATCAGCTCGCCCATCGCCCGTGCGCTGATCGGCAAGTCGGAAGGCGACGTGGCGTCGGTACAGGCTCCGAGCGGCGCGCGTGAATACGAAATCATCTCGGTCAAGTACGTCTGATGGCTCATCGATTCTTTCGGATCATCGCCATGGTCTGGGTCGGCAGCGTGCTGACGCTCGGATACGTGGCGGCGCCGGTGCTGTTCAACATGCTTGACCGGACATCGGCGGGATCGGTGGCGGCGCAACTGTTTCGCATCGAGGGATTCCTCGGCGTGGTCTGCGCGCTGTTGCTGCTGGTTTTGGCTAACCGCCTCGTTCGAACGGGTTTTGCTGAATACAAGCGGACCCGCTGGGTCATCGTGGGCATGCTGGTGTGTGTGCTGATCGGTTATTTCGCGTTGCAGCCGTTCATGAACGCGCTGCGAGTCGCCGCCCAGGAAGGCGGAATGGAACTCGCGCAATCGCCGTATGCAAGCCGATTCGGCATGCTGCACGGCGTATCGACCGCGTTTTACCTGGTGGAGAGCGTGCTGGGACTGGTGTTGTTCTGGCGTCTGCCGCCTGAACGGTTTCCGACGCAATCGGTGATTCCGAAGGGAAAGACGGCCAGCGTCGCGGCACGTCGCGCGCGCGGTTAAAAAAGCCGGCCATGCCCGAGGGTATCGGGCATGACCGGCTTTCTGCTTTCCGGACGAGCCCGGAAAAGCTTATTTCGACGATTGATGGTGACGCTTGGCGCTGGGCAGACGCTTCTTTGCGCGCTTGACGTTGCCGCCAGCGGTCACACGTTCGTTGCCGCGAACCAACAGCTTTTGCTTCTTCGGCTTGCGGACGACAGGCGCGTCACGCGTAATCTTGACGACCTTGACCACGCGCGGCGCACGTCCCTTGGACGAGGTTTCGGCAGCGGCTTCGCCTGCGCTCGGCGGTGCTATGCGGTTGGCGCCGCGGACACCGGCAGCACGCGAAGGCTTGACTGCTTCGTCGCTTTCCGGCCGCCACACCACGAGCAACTTGCCGATTTGCTGGATTGGAGCCGCGTCCAGCCGGTCGCAGATGTCGGCGTAAGCTGCTACGCGGGCTTCGCGGTCGTCACCGAACACGCGGATCTTGATGAGCTGGTGTGCAGCAAGGTGCACCTCGATCTCGGCCAGCACGGCCTCGGTCAGCCCTTCGCCGCCAACGAGTACGACGGGCTTGAGCGCGTGAGCCTGGGAGCGCAGGTCGGCGCGTTGGGCGGGAGAAAGTTTGAGAGCTGGCATGAGAAGTAACGGACTCGACTAAAATGAGAGGCGCCGTAGCGTAAAAGCGGCTGAACGGTCGCAATTTGCAAAACAAAGACGGGCAGGGCGGGACGCCTTGCTCAAGAAAACGACGGACGGCGCGAGGCGGTGCGGCGAGCAACGGGCTTGATTTTAACGAATCTTTAATCGCCGGAGCTCGGACGCGGTCCTTGGCCAATTAAGCCCGAAGCACATACGAGCCTCGGGCCTCCGGCAAACCACGCTGGCAAGCACCTTGGAAAGCTCAGGGCGCAACAGCGCCGGAATCGGGCAGCCAATTCGGCTGTCCACATCGACGAAGGCTGCTTCGTAAGCTGGCCAGTAAGTTGCCCAGCAAATGAGCAGCAGCCCGAATTAGACGCGTATTATCCGCTAAAAGCACAGCTTCACGCAGCAAGAGTTCATTCTTAATGGCAAAAAACCGCTTCAATTACTCGTGGCTGCACGACCACATCAACGACCCATACGTGAAACTCGCGCAGCGCGAGGGCTATCGGGCGCGCGCGGCATACAAGCTGAAGGAGATCGACGAGCAGGACAAGTTGATCAAACCGGGCCAGATCATTGTCGACCTGGGCTCGACCCCGGGAAGCTGGAGCCAGTACGCGCGTAACCAGTTGGCTAAAGGGTCCAAGCGCGGTGAAACGCGCGAAGGCGGCATTGATGGCAAGATCATCGCGCTCGACCTGCTGCCCATGGAGCCGATCGCCGACGTGATTTTCATCCAGGGCGACTTCCGCGAAGACTCGGTACTGGAGCAATTGAAGGAAATCGTTGGAGACCATCAAGTTGATCTTGTAATTTCCGACATGGCCCCCAACCTCTCAGGTGTTGCCAGCGCGGATGCAGCGCGAATGGAACATCTGTGCGATCTGGCGCTGGACTTCTCGCAGAACCATCTGAAGCCGGAAGGCGCCTTATTGGTCAAATGTTTTCATGGCAGCGGCTATAGTCAAATAGTAGAGAAATTCAAGCATCAATTTAAAATCGTCGCACCGCGCAAGCCGAAGGCGTCGCGCGATAAATCGTCCGAAACATTTATTTTGGGCAGGCAACTCAAGCGTCGGGATTGAGAGTTGCGGGTGGAAACGGCGCCGGGGACCGGGTGTCCCGGCAGGCGTTCTCCCTGATATGTCCAAACAATCGGGTCCTGACCGCTATCTTCGCGCTAGTTATTGGCTATAGCAGGGGTTTGCGGTCTGGATTAGAATGCTTTGGTGGTGCCGCAAGGCGAATGTAGGCGCCCGTCTATGAGTGAAGGAGTGGTGCTTTGAACAACAATATGTTCTCTAAGGCAGCGGTGTGGCTGGTTATCGCACTGGTGCTGTTCACGGTGTTCAAGCAGTTCGACAAGCCCCGCGTCCAGGAAGGTGTTTCGTATTCGCAATTCATGGACGACGCGAAGACCGGTAAAGTCAAGACAGTTACCGTTCAGGGCCGTAATCTCACCGTTACTCCCGCAGACGGTCAGAAATATCAAATCGTGTCGCCTGGCGATATCTGGATGGTCGGCGACTTGATGAAGTACGGCGTGCAGGTCAGCGGCAAGGCCGACGACGAACCGAACGCGCTTGTTTCCGCGCTGTATTACCTCGGACCGACGATCCTGATCATCGGTTTCTGGTTCTTCATGATGCGGCAGATGCAGGGCGGCGGGAAAGGCGGCGCATTTTCGTTCGGCAAGTCGCGAGCGCGGCTGATCGACGAGAACAACAACGCGATCAATTTTACCGATGTCGCCGGATGTGACGAAGCGAAGGAGGAAGTCTCCGAGCTCGTCGATTTCCTGCGCGATCCGCAAAAATTCCAGAAGCTGGGTGGGCGTATTCCGCGCGGCGTGCTGCTGGTAGGCCCTCCGGGTACGGGTAAGACGTTGCTGGCGCGCGCCATTGCCGGCGAAGCGAAAGTACCGTTCTTCAGCATCTCGGGTTCGGACTTCGTTGAAATGTTCGTGGGTGTGGGTGCGGCTCGGGTGCGCGACATGTTCGAGCAAGCCAAGAAGCACGCGCCGTGTATCGTGTTTATCGACGAAATCGATGCTGTGGGCCGTCATCGCGGCGCCGGCATGGGCGGCGGTAACGACGAACGCGAACAGACGCTGAACCAGATGCTCGTGGAAATGGACGGGTTCGAGGCGAACTCCGGCGTGATCGTGATCGCCGCGACTAACCGCTCCGACGTGCTGGACAAAGCGCTGCTGCGTCCGGGTCGTTTCGACCGCCAGGTGTACGTGGGCTTGCCGGATATCCGCGGTCGCGAACACATCATGAAGGTCCACCTGCGCAAGGTGCCTATTTCGAACGACGTCGACGCTTCGGTGATCGCACGTGGCACGCCGGGCTTTTCCGGTGCTGACCTGGCGAACCTGGTGAACGAAGCTGCGTTGTTCGCAGCCCGTCGCGGCAAGCGGATCGTCGAAATGGCGGACTTCGAAGACGCGAAAGACAAGATCTTCATGGGTCCGGAACGCAAGTCAGCCGTGATGCGGGAAGAAGAGCGTCGGAACACGGCCTATCATGAGTCGGGTCATGCGGTAGTGGCCAAGTTGCTGCCTCACGCAGATCCGGTTCACAAGGTCTCCATCATGCCGCGTGGCTGGGCGCTGGGCATCACGTGGCAACTGCCGGAGCATGATCGCGTGAATCTGTATCGCGACAAGATGCTCGAGGAAATCGCCATCCTGTTCGGCGGCCGCGCAGCGGAGGAAGTGTTCCTGAACTCCATGTCAACGGGTGCTTCGAACGACTTCGAGCGCGCGACAAAGATGGCACGTGACATGGTGACGCGTTACGGTATGTCGGATGTGCTCGGCACGATGGTGTATGTCGATACCGAGCAGGACGGCATGTTTGGCAAGATGGCGTCGAAAACGGTATCCGAAGCCACGCAGCAAAAGGTCGATGCCGAAATTCGCCGGATTCTCGACGATCAATATGGCCTCGCCCGCAAGCTGCTGGAAGACAACCGCGACAAGGTCGAAGCCATGACGAAGGCGTTGCTCGAGTGGGAAACCATCGACGCAGAGCAAATCGGCGACATCATGGGCGGGCGCCCGCCGCGTCCGCCGAAGAATCTGCCGCCGCCGTCAAGTGATCCGTCGTCGGGTGGTGGAAACGCCGGCGCGGAAGTCAAACCGGGTAACGCCACGGCTCCTGCTTCAGCCTGACGCGATCCTGAGGCAAAAACGAAAGGGGCTGGTGTGACTCACACCAGCCCCTTTTCCGTTGGAGCCCACTTTTTGAGATCGCTCGAAGCAGGGTGACCGGATTGGGTTGACGGGTGACCCACTGACGGCCACTCAAATACCAAGCCGAGTTACCAGTTCCACCGCATGCGCTTCGAATGGCGGACCGATCAGCGCCTACCTATCTACCAACGTTGCCAACCCATCATCGCCTGGCTGGACCACTATCTTGTCTTCACCTCTGCCGAACAGGCCTCAGGCTGTTGTCGCTCAACCGCTTCAATGCGGCCGGTTTACGCTGACCTTTGAGCGCCCGCTGATCATGGGTATTCTCAACGTCACGCCGGATTCGTTTTCAGACGGCGGCCGTTTCGTCGCGCGCGACGCGGCGCTCGCGCAGGCCGCCAACATGATTCGCGACGGCGCCGACATGATCGATATTGGCGGCGAGTCGACCCGCCCGGGCGCGCCGCCCGTCCCGCTCGACGAAGAGCTCGAGCGCGTGATCCCGGTCATCGAAGCGTTGCGGTCGGTGGGTGTGCCACTTTCCATCGACACCTACAAGCCTGCGGTCATGCGCGCTGCGCTGAACGCCGGCGCGGATATGGTCAACGACATCTGGGGCTTGCGTCGTGAAGGTGCGCTCGAGGCAGTCAGGGACAGCACGTGCGGGGTCTGCGTCATGCATATGCTTGGCGAGCCGCAAACCATGCAGATGCATGAGCCTGTGTACCGCGATGTCGTGGCGGAGGTGCGGGAGTTCTTCGAGGAACGGCTGCGTACGCTGACGGCGGAGGGAATCAGTGCCGAGCGGATTTGCCTAGATCCCGGGTTTGGGTTCGGCAAGTCCGTGATCGATCATAATTACGCTTTGCTGGCCCATTTCGGCACGATACGGCCCGCGAATTCGCGAGTCCCGTTACTGGCTGGAATGTCGCGCAAGTCGATGCTTGGCGCGGTGACCGAGCGAACGCAACCGGTCGAGCGCGTGGCGGCGAGCGTCGCGGCCGCGGTGTGCGCGGCCGAGCGGGGCGCGGCCATTGTGCGCGTGCACGACGTCGCGGCGACTGCCGATGCATTGAAGGTATGGCAGGCGGTGCATGCTGCCAGTTACACGGCTCAACCCCGCGGCTCAACCCGCGACTCGATGAGCGAATGAGCGGCGTTTTGACGGCATAGGCATTGCGGATGCCTCGAGAGTATTGGAATTCACGGTTCGCGCTTAACTTTTGCGCAGGGATAAAAACGAAACAATGGCACGTCGATATTTTGGAACAGATGGTATTCGCGGCAAGGTCGGCGAGGCTCCGATCACGCCTGATTTCGTGTTGCGGCTGGGTTATGCAGCCGGGAAAGTGCTGGCCGGAGCGGATCGATGGGCGCAACGCGGCAACCGCCCAACCGTACTGATCGGCAAGGACACACGGGTCTCCGGGTACATGCTGGAAGCGGCGCTGGAGTCGGGTTTTTCGGCGGCGGGCGTCGATGTCATGCTGGCCGGCCCGATACCTACACCGGGCGTCGCGTACCTGACGCGGGCTCTGCGTCTGGCGGCGGGCGTGGTGATCAGCGCATCGCATAACCCGTACTACGACAACGGCATCAAGTTTTTCTCCGCCGATGGCAACAAGCTCCCGGACGAAGTCGAGTTGAAGATCGAGGCGCAACTGGAACAGCCCATGTCCTGTGCGCCGTCCGAACTGCTGGGCAAGGCTCGCCGGCTGGACGACGCGCGCGGCCGCTACATCGAATTCTGCAAGAGTACGTTCCCGGCCAGCTTTGACCTGCATGGTTTCAAACTGGTGGTCGACTGCGCCCATGGCGCGGCATACGACGTCGCGCCGCAGGTGTTCCACGAGCTTGGCGCGGAAGTCGTGACGATCGGCGTGTCGCCGAACGGCTTCAATATCAACGACGGCGTTGGCGCCACCGCGCCCGACGCGTTGGTGCGCGCGGTGAAAGAGCATCGTGCGGATATCGGCATTGCGCTCGATGGCGATGCGGATCGTCTGCAGGTTGTCGACGCTGCAGGCCGGCTCTACAACGGCGACGAGTTGCTGTACGTGCTGGTGAAGGATCGCATTACGACGGATGGGCGCGTGGACGGCGCTGTCGGCACATTGATGACGAACATGGCCGTGGAAGTTGCGCTGAAGCAGGCGGGCGTGCAGTTCGTGCGCGCGGCTGTGGGCGACCGCTACGTGCTCGAGAAGCTGCGTGAGAACAACTGGATGCTGGGCGCGGAAGGATCGGGGCATATCCTGTCGCTCGACCGGCATTCCACGGGCGACGGTATTGTCTCGGCGCTGCTCGTGCTCGCGGCAATAAAACGTGGCGAGAAGCCCCTGGCCGACCTGCTCGAGGGCATCACGTTGTTCCCGCAGAAGCTGATCAACGTTCGCATGAGCCCGGACGCCGACTGGAAGAGCAGCAACGCCATCAAGCAGGCGATTGCGGACGCCGAGAGCGCGCTGGAATCGCACGGCCGGGTGCTGATTCGCGCGTCGGGAACGGAGCCCGTGCTGCGCGTGATGGTGGAAGCGGCGTCGGAAGCGGATGCGATCGGGCACGCCGAGAGTATTGCGAAGGTCGTGAAGGACGCGACGACCTGACTGTAGCGAAAGCTTCGGGACCAAAAAACGCCACGACGGAAGCCGTGGCGTTTTTGCTTGAGAGACATCGCGAGGCTCGATTTCTACTAATGAAATATTTAAAACGAGCGTCCAACCGCAAAAAATAGTCTTACCTGGTTTGTAACATTAGACGGCGATACCCAATCGTTGAAATAATTGAAAGAAAAGTGGTCGAATCGCCTGCATCGCAGCGCCATCAAGCATCAGACCATAAACCCCTATCCCATAAGCTTTCGTGATCGTAAGCACGTTGTCACGCTGGCTTCATCATTCGTCATCGGACTGTCACATTGAGCCCCTATCCTTCGCGGTGTCGAGCCACTTGCTCACAACCCTGGAGATCACATGAAATTGATGCACACCGCGCTCGCAGGCATCGTCGGCGCAATGTTTGCGATGTCGGCTCAAGCAGCGGACATCACCGGCGCGGGCAGTACCTTCGCTGCACCGATTTACACGAAATGGGCTGACACGTACCAGAAGTCGGGCGGCGGCAAGGTTAATTACCAAGGTATCGGTTCCTCGGGCGGCATCAAGCAAATCATCGCGAAGACGGTGGATTTCGCTGGCTCGGACGCACCGCTGAAGGACGACGAACTGGCCAAGCAGGGGCTTTTCCAGTTTCCGACAGTGGTTGGCGGCGTAGTTCCGGCGATCAATGTGCCGGGCGTCAAGGCGGGCGAGATGACGTTGTCGGGCGAAGTTCTCGGCGACATCTACCTCGGCAAGATCAAGAAGTGGAATGACCCGGCTATCGTCGCGCTGAATCCGAAGCTGAAGCTGCCGGATGACGACATCGCTGTCGTGCGCCGCGCCGATGGTTCAGGCACGAGCTTCATCTGGACGAACTATCTGTCCAAGGTGAACGCCGAGTGGAAAGCCAAGGTCGGTGAAGGTTCGACGGTCAACTGGCCGACAGGCACGGGCGGCAAGGGCAACGACGGCGTCGCCGCGTTCGTTCAGCGTCTGCCGGGTGCTATCGGTTACGTGGAATGGGCGTACGCTAAGCAAAACAAGATGACCTACGTCGACATGAAGAATTCGTCGGGCGCGGTCGTCGAGCCGAAGACGGAAACGTTCAAGGCAGCGGCAGCGGGCGCAGACTGGTCGAAGTCGTTCTACCAGATCCTGACGAACGAGCCGGGCAAGGACGCATGGCCGATCGTCGGCGCCACCTTCGTGCTGTTGCACACGACGCAGGACAAGGAAGCGCAAGGCGCGGAAACGCTGAAGTTCTTCGGCTGGGCGTTCAAGAACGGTACGCAAGCAGCGAACGACCTCGATTACATCTCGTTGCCTGATTCGGTGATCGCCGAAATCGAAACGCAGTGGAAATCGAAGGTGAAGGACGCGTCGGGCAAGGCAGTCGCGCAATAAGCCGCATTTTTAAGCGGTAAGCAACAAAAGCACCTGGCTTTTTCGTCCGTATTGCCGCGCGGCATCCGCCGCGCGGCCCTTCCGAAGGTTCCCATGTCGGACATTAACTTCTCATCGACCCCACCCGCCAGCCGCGCCCAGCGTGCTCCGGGCCGGCTCGGTGATATCGTTTTCGGTGGGCTGACGCGGCTTTCCGCCGTCATCACGCTGCTGCTGCTGGGCGGCATTATTGTGTCGCTGGTGGTGGCCTCGCTGCCTACGCTTCAAAAATTTGGTCTCAGTTTTCTCTGGCGCTCCGATTGGGATCCGCAGACCGATAGTTTCGGCGCGCTCGTGCCTATCTACGGCACCATTGCCACGTCCATCATTGCGCTGATCATCGCGGTGCCGGTGAGCTTCGGCATTGCGCTGTTCCTGACCGAGCTCGCGCCCGCGTGGCTGCGCCGGCCGCTCGGCGTAGCGATCGAACTGCTCGCGGCAATCCCGTCGATTGTGTACGGCATGTGGGGCCTGCTGGTGTTCTCGCCCATCTTCGCGACGTACTTCGAAAAGCCGCTGGGCCACCTGCTCGGCAATGTCTGGTTTATCGGCCGCTTTTTCCAGGGGCCGCCTATCGGCATCGGTATTCTGTGCGCCGGCGTGATCCTCGCGATCATGATCATCCCGTACATCGCGGCCGTGATGCGCGACGTGTTCGAAGTGACCCCGGTGCTGCTGAAGGAATCGGCGTACGGCATTGGCTGCACCACGTGGGAAGTGATGTGGAAGATCGTGCTGCCGTTCACGCGAACCGGTGTGATCGGCGGCGTGATGCTCGGCCTCGGCCGCGCGCTCGGTGAGACGATGGCGGTGACGTTCGTGATCGGCAATACCAATCTGCTCGACAACGTCTCGCTGTTTTCTCCAGGCAACAGCATTACCTCGGCGCTCGCCAACGAATTCGCTGAAGCGAGTCCGGGCCTGCATACGTCGGCGCTGATGGAGCTTGGTTTGATCCTGTTCCTGATTACATTCATTGTGCTTTCGCTGTCAAAACTCATGCTGCTTCGCCTCGAAAAAGGGGAGGGTGGCAAGTGAACCGGACCACTACTCAATTCCCCGGCTCCGGCAATCCGGAACGGGAAGAAGCCACGCGCATCAAGTTGCAGCGGCGTCGCCGCGGCAAGAACGTGGTTGCGCTGGTGTTGTCGCTGGCGGCCATGGGCTTCGGCTTGTTGTGGCTCGTGTGGATTTTGTTTACGACGGTCAAGCTGGGTATTGGCGGATTGTCGATCGAACTGTTCACGCAGAACACGCCCCCGCCTAATACCGATGGCGGCGGCTTGCTGAACGCGATTGTCGGCAGCTTGATGCTCGTGGTCCTCGCCACGTTCGTCGGCACGCCGCTCGGGATTCTCGCGGGCGTGTATCTCGCCGAATATGGCGACAAGCGCTGGCTCGCCAGCGTGACGCGTTTCATCAACGACATCCTGTTGTCGGCGCCGTCGATTGTGATCGGCTTGTTCGTGTATGCACTGGTGGTCGCGCAAATGGGTCGCTTCAGCGGCTGGGCCGGCGTGATCGCGCTGGCTTTGCTGCAGATCCCCATCGTGATCCGCACGACGGAAAACATGCTGAGACTGGTGCCGAACGCGCTGCGTGAAGCGGCCTTCGCGCTCGGCACGCCGAAGTGGAAGATGATTGTCTCGATCACGCTTAAGGCGTCGGTGAGCGGCATCGTGACGGGCGTCCTGCTTGCGGTTGCACGCATCACCGGCGAAACCGCGCCGCTGCTCTTCACGGCGCTGTCCAACCAGTTCTTCTCGTGGGACATGAATCAGCCGGTGGCCAACCTGCCCGTCACGATCTACAAGTTCGCGATGAGCCCGTTCCCCCAATGGCAAGCGCTCGCGTGGGCCGGCGTGTTCCTGATCACGCTCGGCGTGCTCGGTCTGAACATCCTGGCACGCTCGATCTTCTCGAAAAAATAAGGCGGAAATCATTCCATGAACACAGTCGCAAGCGATTTGAGCGCCCGGAGCGCTAATCCGGCCGCCAGCGGTGACAATTCCAGCTCAGCCCCGGTCGAGCGTGGTGCAGCGCCTGGCAGCTTCAAGCCGACCCATCACGCACCGCCGGTCGGATCGATGAAACCGAAGATCGAGGTGAACAACCTCAACTTCTTCTACAACAAGTTTCATGCGCTGAAGAACATTAACCTGCGGATTCCTGAGCATAAGGTGACGGCGTTCATCGGTCCGTCGGGATGCGGCAAGTCCACGCTGCTGCGCACGTTCAACAAGATGTACGCGCTTTATCCGGAGCAGCGCGCGGAAGGCGAAATCCTGATGGACGGCAACAACCTGCTCGACACCAGCCGCGATATCTCGCTGTTGCGTGCGCGCGTGGGCATGGTGTTCCAGAAGCCGACGCCGTTTCCCATGTCGATCTACGACAACATCGCGTTCGGCGTAAAGATGTTCGAGCAACTGTCGCGCTCGGAGATGGACGACCGCGTTGAATGGGCGCTGACGAAAGCGGCGCTCTGGAACGAAGTGAAGGACAAACTGCAACAAAGCGGTTATGGCCTGTCGGGCGGACAACAGCAGCGCCTGTGCATTGCGCGCGGCATTGCCATTCGCCCGGAAGTGCTGTTGCTCGACGAACCGTGTTCCGCGCTCGACCCTATTTCGACGGGCCGCATTGAAGAATTGATCGCCGAACTCAAGGATGATTACACGGTGGTGATTGTCACGCACAACATGCAGCAGGCGGCGCGTTGTTCGGACTACACTGCTTATATGTATCTGGGCGAATTGATTGAATTCGGCGATACGGAAAAGATCTTCATCAAGCCGTCCCGCAAGGAAACGGAAGACTACATTACCGGCCGGTTTGGTTGAATCGCGGTGCGGCTGAAGTTGTTGCCAACTCGCCGCCACGTCATAGTCATACGGGCTAAAAAAGGACTTCAGGAGCACATATGTCCGATAAACATTTGTCGAGCCAGTTCGACGCCGATCTGAATGCGGTGTCATCGAAGGTGCTGGAAATGGGTGGTCTGGTCGAGTCCCAGATCATCAACGCGATGCAGGCGCTCAATACGTTCGATATGGAAATTGTCGAAGCGGTAGTGCTCGCCGAACAGCGCTTGAACACCATGGAAGTCGAGATCGACGAGGAATGCAGCAATATCATCGCGCGTCGTCAGCCGGCTGCGCGTGACCTGCGTTTGTTGATGGCGATTTCGAAGACGATTACGAATCTCGAGCGTGCTGGGGATGAAGCCGAGAAGATCGCCAAGCGCGTGAGGCGCATTAACGAAGATGGCATGGGGCGTAACGTCAATATCGCGGAAATCAAGTTGTCCGGCGAGATGGCGGTGTCTATCCTGCGCCGTGCGCTAGATGCATTCGCGCGCCTCGATACGGTCGCAGCCGCTCAAATTGTTCGCGACGATAAAGCCATTGATGAAGAATTCCGCGCGTTTGTGCGCAAGCTGGTCACGTACATGATGGAAGACCCGCGCATGATTTCCGCCGGCCTCGATTATCTGTTCATCGCTAAAGCGGTCGAACGGATTGGCGATCATGCGAAGAACATTGCGGAGTTCATTATTTACATTGTGAAGGGAACGGATGTCCGCCATGTGTCGCGCGATCAACTCGAACGCGAAGCACTGAGCTGATTCAGTTCTGATCCCAATGTTGGTTGTTTAACTTACGCGAAGAAGGTTACAGAGGTGCCGATGCCCAGCAGCATTCTCGTTATAGAAGACGAACCCGCGATTTCCGAATTGATTTCGGTCAATCTGCAACACGCGGGCCATTGCCCCATTCGTGCTTATAACGCGGAACAGGCGCAAAACCTGATCAGCGACGTCTTGCCCGACCTGGTACTTCTCGACTGGATGCTGCCGGGTAAATCCGGCATCGCCTTTGCGCGGGAATTACGGGGCAACGAACGCACGAAACATATTCCGATCATCATGCTCACCGCCCGCGGCGATGAGCAGGACAAGGTGCTCGGACTTGAAATCGGCGCGGACGATTATGTGACCAAGCCGTTTTCACCGAAAGAATTGATGGCGCGGATCAAGGCGGTATTGCGCCGGCGCGCGCCGCAATTGACGGAGGACGTGGTCGCGATCAATGGCTTGCGTCTCGATCCGGCGACTCATCGGGTGGCGGCGCATGCGAACGGTCACGGCAGCGACGATATCAAGCTCGATCTCGGACCGACCGAGTTCCGCTTGCTGCATTTCTTCATGACGCATCCTGAGCGCGTGCATAGCCGCACGCAATTGCTGGATCAGGTGTGGGGCGATCACGTATTCGTGGAAGAGCGGACGGTGGACGTGCATATCAAGCGTCTGCGCGCGGCATTAAAGCCCGCTGGCTGCGATGCTATGATTGAAACGGTTCGTGGCAGTGGTTACAGACTGGCCAAGAGCGCTTGATGGGGTAAATGAGAAGAGTGAATGAAGCCCGCGACCAATCGGGGTCGCGTGGCAATAATCTCGATCCGCTAATTCATGAATATCATCTGGACACGTTCCCTCGTGTCCCTCGCGTTGCTCGCGGTATTGAGCGCGATTGTCGGCGTGCTGTTCGGCGTGCGCGCCGCGCTCTGTTTCGCGCTCTTCATGCTGGTTCTGCAAACCCTCTTCACCACTTTTCATACGCAGCGCCTGTGGCGTTTGCTCGATGCGCCCGTATATGGCGAAGTGCCGAGCGCGCCGGGCGTGTGGGGCGAGATTTATTATCGGCTGCATAAGCTTGCGAAGCGCTGGCATGCACAAGTGCGCCAGGTCGAGCAGCAGCACTCACGGTTTATCCAGGGTATCCAGGCGTCGCCCAATGGCGTGGCCATGCTCGACGACAGCGACCAGATAGAGTGGTGCAACGCGATTGCTGAAACCCATTTCGGATTGGACGCCAAACGTGACCTGCGCCAGCACATCACGCATCTTGTGCGTCAGCCCGACTTCGTTCGTTATCTCTCCTCGCAGCATTATGAGTCGGTGCTGGTGATGCGCGGGATGGGGTTGAACCGGCAGCATGTGTTGTCGGTGCAAATCTTTCCTTATGGTGAAAACCGGAAGCTGATTCTGACCCAGGACATCACGGAACTGGAAAGAACGGATTCCATGCGCCGCGATTTTGTCGCGAACGTTTCGCACGAGTTGAAGACGCCGTTGACGGTTTTGTCCGGCTTTCTTGAAACCATGCGCGAGTTGCCGCTGAATGAATCCGACCGGGCGCGTTACCTGGAGATGATGGAGCAGCAGTCGTCCCGCATGCAGAACATTGTGCGCGATCTGCTCGTGCTCGCGAATCTGGAGGGCGATGTCAAACCGCCTGGCGATCATGTTCTCGATATGCGCGCAGTGCTGCGCCATCTGGAAGAAGACGCCGATAATCTGTCGAATGGTCGTCATCGCATTACCTTCGATGCTGACGAAGCGTTGACGGTGTCCGGTTCGGAAACGGAGATTGTCAGTGCGCTCGCGAATCTGGTCACGAATGCGATTCGCTATACGCCGGATGGCGGAACCATCGATGTAACCTGGCAGCGCGTTCGCGACCGGGCGGTGTTTTCAGTGCGCGATAGCGGGCTCGGTATTCCGGCCGAACATATTCCGCGCCTGACCGAGCGGTTTTATCGTGTGGATAGAAGCCGCTCGCGCGATACCGGCGGCACAGGCCTGGGGCTCGCAATCGTGAAGCATGTATTGCAACGCCATCTGGCCGACCTCGAAGTCAAGAGCGAGGAAGGGCGGGGAAGCACCTTCTCGGTCAAGTTCTCGGCTGCCCGCACGTCGATGAGAAAATCGATCGCGGCTTGAAGTGCCTGCGAGCAGCGCACTTTCAAGCCGTCAGTCAGAGCATCAAGGGCAGAACTTCGCCAGCAGCCCCAATTGCGCATTGCGCATCGACTTGCCGGGGCGCCGCCGTTTGTAATGGCCGTCGCTTTGCATGAGCCATGCCGCCTGGTTGTCGCCGAGAAACACGGACAATCCTTCGGCAATCACGCGCCGTTTCAGGCGCCGGTCGTTCACGGGAAAGGCCACTTCCACGCGACGGAAGAGGTTGCGGTCCATCCAGTCCGCGCTCGACAAATACACCTTCTCTTCCCCGCCCGCGTAAAAATAAAAGATGCGGTGATGTTCGAGAAAACGTCCGACGATGGAGCGCACCGTAATGTTCTCGGACAGGTCTTCCACTCCGGGTTTCAACGCGCAGACGCCACGCACGATCAGGTCGATCTTCACACCGGCCTGCGACGCCTCATACAACTCGATAATCACGGACGGTTCGAGCAGCGCATTCATCTTGGCGACAATTCGCGCTTTTTTTCCTGCCCGCGCGTTGTCGGCTTCTGCACGAATGGCCTGGATCAAATTCGGGCACAGCGTAAAAGGCGCTTGCCAGAGTTGATGCAGATGCAATTCGCCGCCGATTCCGGTGAGTTGCTGAAACACGTGATGCACGTCTTCGCAGACTTCCTGATCCGAAGTCATCACGGCGAAATCGGTATAAAGACGTGCGGTACGCGGGTGATAGTTACCCGTACCCAGATGCACATAACGCCTGAGCACCATCTTGCCGCCCAGTGGAACGCGCCGCACGATCAGCATCATTTTCGCGTGGCATTTGTGGCCGACGACGCCATACACCACGTGCGCGCCCACGGCCTCAAGCTGAGACGCCCAGTTCATATTCGTCTCTTCGTCGAAGCGCGCAAGCAGTTCCACCACCACGGTGACTTCCTTGCCGTTTCGCGCGGCTTGCATCAGCGCATCCATCAGCGGCGAGTCGGTGCCGGTCCGATAGATTGTCTGCTTGATCGCCACCACCTGCGGGTCCTTGGCCGCCTGCAGCAGCAGCTCGAGCACGGGCTGGAAGCTCTCGTACGGATGGTGCAGGAGGATGTCGCCCTGATCGATGGCATCGAACATATTCGATGCCGCCGCGATAGCCTTCGGCACCGCCGGAATATGCGGCACGAACTTCAGGTCCGGCCGGTCGACCATCTCGGGCAACTGCATCAGGCGCACGAGATTGACCGGCCCGTTCACGCGATAACAATCGCGGTCGTTCAGTTCGCTCTCGTCGAGCAGGCGCCGGATCATGTGCGGCGGTGTTTCCGCCGATACTTCCAGACGTACCGCATTACCCAGGTGCCGCGCGGGAAGTTCGCCCTGCAGCGCCACGCGCAAGTTGGTGATTTCGTCTTCATCGACGAACAATTCGCTGTTGCGCGTGATGCGGAACTGGTTGCAACTGCGCACGATCAGATGGGGAAACAGCGCGTTGACAAAATGCTGCATCAGCGAGCTCAGCAGCACGAACCCGTGCGGATAGCCCGACAGCGCCTCGGGCATGCGCACAAGCCGCGGCAGCGCGCGCGGCGCCTGCACGATGCCCATCATCGCCTGACGGCCGAACGCGTCCTTGCCCTCCAGCTCGACCACGAAGTTCAGGCTCTTGTTCAGCACACGCGGAAACGGATGCGCGGGGTCCAGGCCGATCGGCGTCAGCACCGGCAGCAACTCGTTCTGGAAATAATCGCGAGCCCAGTCGGTTTGCGCTTCGGACCACGATTCCGCGCCGTGAAAGTAGATTCCTTCGCTTTCCAGCGCGGGAAACACGGTCTTCTGAAGCATCACGTATTGCTGATGGACCAGCCGATGCGCGCGCTCGACCACGAGGTCGTACACATGCTGCAGCGACATGCCGTCGGGCGAGAGCGAGCCCGGGTTGTCGCGCATCTGTTCCTGCATGCCCGCCATGCGGACTTCAAAGAATTCGTCCAGGTTACTGCTGGTAATACAGATGAAGCGGAGTCGTTCGAGCAGTGGAACGGCGGTATCGGCGGCTTGCGACAATACGCGTTCGTTAAAACCCAGAATGCCCAGTTCGCGATTAAGAAGGGGATAGCGTAAGGACATCGATAGTATTGGCAGTCGAAAAAAGCGGAATGTGCAAGGATCGCTCGGAATGCACCACAATATGATGACGTTTTTGTGAAATCATGGTGTCACAAATCTAACGCACGTCTCCGGTAAGGTTGATTCTGGCGAGGTTTGCCCTGTTGGGTCTGATAATCGAAATCGATTCGTTGGCGCAATTTGCTGCGGTGGATTATTCACCAGACCAGCACAGTGGTCCGCTTGGACTTAAAATTGGCGCGCTGTTGCGGCCGCGGCGTGTTCAAATGCTGCCCGCACCGCTCGGGAGCTGTAACGCGCTCGCGGGCACAACCCTACGGAACCTGGAAAATCGATGGTCAACCCCCCTCATCTTTTGGCAGCCGTCGATCTCGGATCGAACAGCTTCAGGCTGATCGTCGGACGCGTCGAGGAGACGCCCTCCGGCAGCCCGATCTATCAGGTCGACGCGCTGCGCGAACCCGTGCGGCTTGCGGCGGGCCTGTCGCGCGACAAATTCCTCGACCGCGCCTCGCAACTGCGGGGCTGGGATGCGCTCAAGCGCTTCGGGGAACGGCTGCGGGACTTCCATCCCGATCACGTGCGCGCTGTCGCGACCAACACGCTGCGCGTCGCTAAAAACGCCGAAGAATTCCTGGCCGAAGCGCAGAACGCGCTCGGATTCCCGATTGAAGTGATTGCCGGCCGCGAAGAGGCGCGCCTGATTTATGCGGGCGCGGCGCACTCGGTGCCGGCGAGCGCGGGCAAGCGGCTGGTGGTGGATATCGGCGGCGGATCGACGGAATTTATTATCGGCTCGCACTATACCCCGATTCACATGGAAAGCCTGTATATAGGCTGCGTGAGTCATAGCCGCCAATTTTTCGCGGCCGGTAATGTCGATGAATATTCAATGCGGCAAGCCGAGCTCGCCGCCAAGCGCGAAATCGAGATTATCTCGAGCGAATACAAGCAGACGGGCTGGGATCAGGCAATTGGATCGTCGGGTACGGCGCGCGCGCTGGCCGAGTTGATCGAAGCGAATGGTTTCAACGATCCCGGCATCACCCACGGTATTTCACGCGGCGGCCTGGAGCGGCTGAAGAGGGCGCTGATCAAGGCCGAGAATGTGAACCGGCTGAAGTTGATCGCGTTGAAGGCTGACCGGATTCCGGTGCTCGCCGGCGGCTTGTCGATCATGCTCGGCGTGTTCGAGGAACTGGGGGTTGATTACGTCGATACCACCGACGGCGCGCTGCGGCTCGGCGTGCTCTATGACCTGCTGGGGCGTACGCAGCACCAGGACATGCGCACGGTGACGGTGGAAGGGTTCAAGCGGCGCTATGCGGTGGATGGCGAGCAGTCGGACCGCATTGCCGAGCTGGCGATCAGTTTCTACGAACAGCTCGAAGCCGTCGATATGGATCCGGAACGGCGGACGGAAAATCGCATGTTCCTGGGGTGGGCGGCGGCATTGCACGAGATCGGGCTTTCCATCTCGCATAGCGCTTATCACAAGCATTCTGCGTATATCGCGAGTCATGCGGATATGCCCGGGTTCTCGAGAACCGATCAAGCCCGGTTAGCCGGCCTGGTGCTTGGGCATGCGGGCAAGTTGGGCAAGCTTTCGCAGGCCCGCGATGTCGACTGGACCTTGCTGTTTTGTCTGCGGCTGGCGGCGCTGCTATGCCGGCGGCGGGCGAATGTCGGATTTCCGGCCATTCAGGTCTCGCTGGCCAACGGCGGGTTCGATGTACGCCTGCCCAACGATTGGGTCGCGCTCAATCCGCTCACCGACTATAGCCTCGTTCAGGAAGCGGCTGAGTGGGAAAAGATCGGCAAGCCGTATCGGGTGGTTTATACGGGTGTTTGATGGGCGAGCGTGGGGGCTGCTTGTGGCCTCCACGTGTCTCCTCGATTATCTTGCCGAGCGTAAATAATACGGACTTCGAATCTATTCTTGCGCGTGAATGGAATCCCCTGTGCGCAAGGTGAGTGTGTCGCGCCAGCGGGTTGATCTGATCGTTATTGCTGGCGTGTTTTGTCTATTGCTCGTTGGCGTTGTCAGTCAGCCATGAAGTGACGCGCGTAGCGATCCCCTATCTCCGATATACGCAGCAAGGTCAAAAAGTCCGCCGTGTTGAAGTCGGGGTCCCACGCCGGCGCGCCGCAGATTTTCGCACCCAGGCGCAAATAGCCCTTCAGCAAAGGCGGCGGCGCTACCGTGGCGCCCGTGCGCAGCTCCTGCACCGGCAACGGCGTATGCGCAAACGCCCTGTATTCCGGCGATGTCAGCGCCTCTTTTTCCAAGCCCTCGTACAGGTCGGCGGCGTAGTGGCCACCGTCCGCCATTGCGACGCTCGCGCAACCCAGCATGGTCTCGTAGCCGTTCTGCTTCATGTATGCGGCCAGGCCGCCCCACAAAGACATGATCACGCCACCGCTGCGGTAGTCCGCATGCACGCACGAGCGGCCGAGTTCCACCAGCTTCGGGCGCAGATGCGCGAGGCGGGACACATCGAATTCGCTCTCGGCATACAGGCGTCCCGCACGCGCCGCCTGGTGCGGCGGTAATACGCGGTACGTTCCCACCACCTTCAGCGTGTTCAGGTCGCGGACCAGCAAGTGGTCGCAAAAGGCATCGAATGCGTCTACGTCCAGGCCCGCCGGACCCTTGAGTTGCGCGCCCATCTCGTCGGCGAACACGCGGTAGCGCAGGCGCTGCGCTTCGCGCAGTTCAGCTTCGGAATGCGCCCACGACACCCGCAGCCGATGTTGTCCCGTCACGGTCTCGGCGGCACTCGGCAAGCGCCGGCGAAGTTCTGAAACGTTCGAGCCACCAGACCCGCTCAGTCCATTCGATGTGCTCGATAAAGCGAGCGTCGTCGATTTCTGCATTGGCAACCCCCAAGTGGATTTGGCTGACGTATTAATGACAGCCAATGTAAGTATTCCGAATGACGCTCGCATGGCGCGACCATGACGATTCAATGAAGCGTCACCGCGACGCCACGGTTTTGCCGCCTTGGGGGGTGTTTTGTCGCTGGTTGCAGACTTTTGCTACAGCAGATCGGGACTTGTTACCGCACGCAGCACGACTTGATCGTCGCCCGCACGGGAGCGTTGCTGGAACCACCAGATGCCGCCTTTCTTCAGGGTCCATTCGGCTTCGTGGCCGGTCATCAGCGAAGCCGCGACGCGCCCGAGCGTCGGCTGATGTCCGACTACGACAACAGTCTCCGCGACGCCGCGCGGCCACTCTGCGGCGTCCAGCACGGCTTGAGCGCCGGCGCCCGGCGCCAGTTCCTTCACCACGCGATACTGGTCGCCGAACGCTTCCATCGTCTGGATCGTGCGCGTGGCCGGACTGACGAGGAACAGCGCATCGTCGTCCAACCGGCTTTTCAGCCACTTCGCCGCCGCTTGCGCCTGTTTTATGCCGCGCGGCGTCAGTTGGCGCACGAGATCGCTTGCGGCCTGGTCTTCCGCTTCGGCGTGGCGCCAGAGAATGAGGTTCATCGAAGGTCTCCTTGGGGGTGCTTGGGTCGGTGCTCGAGGTTTTCAATTTGGACCGGTAGAGGCCGCGAAGGTGCTGTGGCTTCTGGCTCAACACGGCATCCAATAGTTTTCATTGCGTCGATATGGGTAAAACGCTATCATCTCGTTCTTGTCGGAGCGTAGCGCAGCCTGGTAGCGCATCTGATTTGGGATCAGAGGGTCGAAGGTTCGAATCCTTTCGCTCCGACCACGTATCAAATGAAGGGGTCACGAGTTTAACTCGTGACCCCTTTGCCGTTTGTGGACCTGATTCATTGATAAGCACCGGTCGCCCAACGTGTCCGTTTTCTCGCCAATCCCCGATATCGTTTAATCTTCTGCGTTCAACCGTCGTATTCAAACTTCCTGAACTTCATTTCCGGGCCGTCCATGCCGCGTTTCGCCGCCTTGCTTGTTTGCTCCCTGCTCCTGTCCGCCTGCGCCGACGCCACCGTGCCTCACCACACGCCGCCGCAAGATCCGCCCGATTACAAAGGCGTGCCCACCGACACCACGCCGCCAGTCATGATCATCGCGCCAGCCACGTCCGACCAGCCGCAATAAAGCCGGGCCGCCGCGCGCCCGAAGTCCGCCCTCATGCCGCAGCGTATAATCCGCCTATGAACACGCCCGCCAACGACACCCAGTCTCACGCCCACTCGTCCGCCGACGCGCTCCAGGCGGCGGTCACGATGGCCGACGATTATTGTCGCGAGCGTGGTCAGAAACTCACGCCCATTCGCCGCACCGTGCTCGAGTTGCTACTAGCTTCGGGCCGCGCGACCAAAGCCTATACGCTACTCGACGAAATGCGGGCGATGCATCCGAACGCATCGCCGCCCACTGTGTATCGGGCGCTGGATTTCCTGCTCTCGGCGGGGCTGATTCATCGGATCGAATCGATCAACGCATTCACCGTTTGCCACGATCTCACGCACTGTCAGCATGGCGTGCTGATCGTTTGCCAGCAATGTGGCCGCGTGACCGAGTTGCCGCAGCAAAAACAGTTGCGCCAGAGCCTGATGTCGCAGGTCGAGGCGAGCGGATATCGGCTGGCCGGCGACGACATCGAGTTAAAAGGCATTTGTCCGGCATGCCAGGCCGCCGAGGACCCCAGCGCGCACCAGCACGATCACGACCACGCGTCGCATTGATCTCCACGCGCATCGCATAAAGCGCAGCGCGCGTAAAGAGGCCGTTTCCGACGTTCGTCGGAAACGGCCTTTTGTATTCCATGCGAGGCTTCGGACGCCTCTCGGAGAGTCCCGCAGTCTCCTGAACATAACCCAGAGCAGGGCGCTGACGTCCAAACTGACTAGTCAAATGAAGCGAAACCCCGATGCGGGCACACCGGGGCTTCTGACCCGCAAGGACTGTTCGCGCAGAGAATCGCGGGCTGATCGTATTCTAGAGTGCATCAATCGGGCTGATTGTGATCACTTGTATCAACGCGTAACCCAATGTGCACGGGCGTTTCCAAGGATTAAGCCTGTCTGGTCAACGAAGGCTGCGGCACGTAATTACTACGATCGAAGTGCAGGTTTGACGGCGTATCAGGCGAACTTCTTGCCGCAAAGGTATTATCGGAATTCCTGTTATCGATTCCCGATCATGATCTCGTTGTGGATTTTCCTCGCCATTTGTCCGATCGCGCTGGGTTCGCTGCTCGTGTTCGCTTCGCATATCGACCCGTTGTCCGGTCGGTGGCGCGGCGCGCAATTGCTGGGTTCGCTGGGTCCGCGAGCAGACCAGATGCTGGGGGAACACGTTGAGCGCCTTGGCCGCTCGATCAAGAAACACGCGAGTGCTATTGCTTGCAGCGAATCACCATCGACCGGTTCTTGACGTTCGCGCCGAAAATACCGGCCACCGTCCCGCCCGACGTCGCCCCGTTGTCGACATCCTTCGACACCACGTCGTAGCCGTATGAGCCGCACATCTCGCCCGCCTTTTTGTAGCACTCCGCCCAGCTTGTACTCGCGTCGCCACCACTGCAATTGATCGCAAAGCCGGTATCACCGGACGGCAGATAAGTCCGCTTCGCCGAGTCGGCGCAGCCGGCGAGCGCCATCGCAGTCAGCGCAGCCGCCGTTACCGCAGCCGTCGCGGCCACCTTTCCAAGCGTCGTGGCGCAAACTAGTAATTTCATCGATTCTTCCCTGTGTTTGATTGGCACGCCCGCCTTCATTGAGCGCGCCTGTCTTCAATTGACCGGCGCGTCACCGTGCCGGCAGATAGCGCGATGGATCGATCGAACTACCCTTGTAGCGCAATTCAAAATGCAGCATCACGCGATTCGTGTCGGTGTCACCCATTTCCGCGATGGGCTGACCCTGCGTGATGCTTTGGCCTTCCTTGACCAGCAGCGCGCGGTTATGCGCGTAGGCGGTCAGATAGTCGGCGTTGTGCTTGATGATCAGCAAGTTGCCGTAACCGCGCAGGCCGTTCCCCGCATAGACCACCGTTCCGGCGGCTGCCGCCACGATCTGCGTCCCCGATGCGCCGGCAATGTCGATACCCTTTGAACTCTTGCCATCGAAACCGCGGATCACGCTGCCTTGCGTCGGCCAGATAAGCGCAATGGTGGTGGCCGGCGTGACCAAGGCGGACGACGACGGCGCCGAGTCCGATGAATCTGTGCCCCCTGCGCGGGCCGGCGGTGCTGATGACCCCGCTGCTGACCCCGCCGGTGTCACGCTTCCTGCCGGCGGCGCCACGCGCAGCACCTGCCCGACTTCGATCGCATTCGGGTCGGTGAGGTTGTTCCAGCGCGTGATGTTCTGGACCGATGTCCGGTTCGCCCGCGCGACCTTCGACAACGTGTCGCCCCGTTCAACTCGATAAAACCCTGGTCCGACCGGCGCAGAGCCGCACGCGGCGAGCACTGCGATCAATGACGCGCAGGTCAGCCGTCGAATTATTTTTACCAAACTCAAAACCTCGCAAAGCGCCGCACAAACCCGAAAACGCTGCGGCAAACAAACCAGGACGCGCATCGGCGAAATGTGCGATTTTACCGTCCCGGCGTCGCTGCCCTCAGAAGCGGCCTACCTGGCCCATGGTTGCCGCTCGTTATCCTGCGTGTTGTCCTTCAGTGTCCTTCACGGTTTCCTTCAGGCAACCGGTGAAACGCTCAGCCGCAGTGCTGCCGTCTCGGTCTTCCCCGGCGCGAGCCAGCGCAGCCCTTGGCCGTTGTGGATGGCATCGGGAAGTCCGACCCAGGGCTCGATGCAGTAGAAATCCGATGTAGGCTCCAGGGTCCAGGACGTCACGGCGTACCAGGGTACCGAGTCGGGCCGCTGCAGGTCGAAATTCACCGCGCGTTTCAACCCTGGCGTGACGAGGCGGACGGGGTTGTCGGAGGGACCGGTAAAGCAATGAAAACGGTCCAGGATGTTGACGTCGTCCAGCGCGTAGCGCGCTGCACCCGCTTGCGGGTCGGTGATTGAACCGTCATCGAGTTGCCGGCGGGTTTCAGTGCGCGGCAGTTCCAGGCTGCTGATGCCGCGCTGGTCGTGCGGCAGGGCGAAATAAAAATGATGGCCCGAGTAGTAGGGCAGCGGCACTTCGCCGGGGTTTGACGTGGTCAGCTCGACATCGAGCGTCACGGCATCGACCAGCCTGTACGCCGCCTCGAAACGAAACGCGAACGGATAACCCTGGCGCGTGAAATCATTGTCCACGAGCGTCATGCGCACGCCATGGCCATCCGCGTCCTTGCGATATTCGAACGGCAGGTTGCGCGCGAAACCGTGCATGGGGAGTTCGTGCACGACGCCTTCCTGATCGCGCCATTTGCCGATCTCGCCATCAACGAAATGGCGGCCGAGAAACGGAAACAGCAACGGATTGCCGCCGCGAATCTTGACGAAGTTGGACCAGTCCGGCGCGTCCGGCCAGAAAATAACGGGCTCGCCACCGACGCGCCACGTCATCAACCGTCCGCCCGCGCGCGGCGCGATGTCGAGAACGGCGTCATCGAACGTGATTTCCAGGATGTCTTCAGGCTGGGGGGACATGTCGGTGGTCTCCTTGAGTAAGGGTTCGAACTGCGGGTGCGGGTTCAAACAAGTGTTCGAACGGGCAATGAACAAACGGTTTGGCGCAGATGGCATGACGCAACGAGCGGCTCAATTCTACGGGGAAACCCTTTTGGGGAAATTGCGACTGACACAGCTGGTTTCATTGCCTCGATAATGCAAACATGTTGTAACGCGGATGAAACATCTTTCGACCATGACGATCTCGCACAGATCAACTGGTCCTGCCGAACGAAGAGGATGATATGGATCTGGCGATGATGTTTGGAGTGTTCATTTTCGGCACGTTTGGCGCCGGTACGCTGCTGTTTTTATACAAGCTGCGACCGTGACGCCGGTGTGACGCAATCACAAAAAAGCCCGTTCTTACAACGGGCTTTTTTTATTATTACGTTTATATTCGATTATCCAAACGATCTGCTTTCGATAACGAAAGGCATCACGCAAAGGCTTGGCGCTGCTTTTGGTGACCGGCATAATCGGCCCGGTTTGCTTGGTCATATGCTGCAGCGCCGCGGCTATGTGCCTGTCGCCAATAACGAAAGAGGATCGACGCGTGACTTTGTGGTTTCTGATTTTTCTGAGCGTACTCCAGGGTGTGACTGAGTTGTTCCCGGTCAGCAGTCTTGGACATACGCTCCTGGTGCCCGGCCTGATCGGGATGCACATCGATAAACACGCGCCGCAGTTGTTGCCGTTCCTGGTCGCGTTGCATCTGGGTACGGCGCTCGCGCTGCTGTGGTACTTCCGCAAGCGCTGGATTGCGCTGATCAAGGGGTTTATCGGATCGATCAGCGGCCGCAAGAACGCTGATGGCCACATGATGTGGGCGCTGATCATCGGCACGATTCCGACGGGCATCGTCGGGCTGGTGCTTGAAAAGCGGCTCGAAGCGCTGTTCCACGATCTTCGGATCGTCGCGGCTGCGCTGATGGTGAACGGCGTGCTGTTGTGGCTCGGAGACAGGCTGACGCGTGCGCGCGCTGAGCGTGCGCCGGAAGACCTCACGTTCAGGCAGGCGTTCCTCGTGGGCCTCGCGCAGATCGGCGCGCTGATTCCGGGCTTTTCACGCAGCGGGCTGACGATTATCGCGGGCGTCGGCGCCGGCATGAGTTCGGAGAAAGCGGCGGAGTTCTCGTTCCTGCTGGGCACGCCGATCATCTTCGCCGCTGGCGTGCTTGAATTGCCGAAGCTGTTCCACGCACCGGATCAACTCTTCGATGCTCTTCTCGGCGGCGTACTGACGGGAATCGCGGCGTACCTGAGCGTGCGTTTCCTGATGCGTTACTTCGAAGGCCGCGGCCGGCTGGCGGCATTCGGCTTGTATTGCGTGGTCGCGGGCGCTTTTTGTCTTGGCTGGTTCATGCTGCATCCGCAACCGGTTTAAGGGAATTGGACTGCATTCGGATGGGCGAGGTCTCGGAATGAGGCCTCGCATCCTTTCGATGAGGTAAAATCCCGGATCATCTGCAACGCGGCAGTAGCTCAGCTGGATAGAGCATCGGCCTTCTAAGCCGAGGGGCGGGGGTTCGAGTCCCTCCTGCCGTACCAGGACCTCGGGTTCATCTCAACGCCTTCGGCGTGCGAAACCTGAGCATGTTGTCCAGCAGGGATCCGCACCCGATCAAAACGTTGCGCCTACCGCGCTGACAGCGCATCCTGGTCCCGCCACACGTTGTCCTTCACCGTCACCGCCTTCGGAATCAGCTTTGCGCGATAGAACGTATCCGCGACGCCTTGCTGGGTCGTGACAATCTTCTCGTCGATGGGCGTGGCCGCGTACGGCACCCGTCGTATCCACGTTTCCACCAGCCCCGCATCAAGCCCGATTTTCGGCGCAAGCAACGCCGCCGTATCCGCGGGGTGCTGCGTGACCCACGCGCCGGTGGCGCGCAACTGATCGAGCACGGCGCGCACCGCTTGTGGATTTTGGGTGGCGAAACTGCGCGTGGCCTCGTAGAAATTGAACGGCTTCGGCAACCCGGTGTAGTCAGCGAGCGTGCGCACCGTCAACGCCTTCTGCGCGGCGGCGTAATACGGATCCCAGACGATCCAGGCATCGACATCGCCGTTTTCGAAGGCCGCACGGGCGTCCGCAGGCGCGAGATAAACCGGCTGGATATCGTCAAGTTTCAAGCCTGCTTTCTGCAGTACGGCAAGCAGCAGGAAGTTCGAACTCGATCCCTTTTGCAACGCGATGCGCCGGCCTTTCAGCTCGGCAAGCGAATGAATCGGCGAATTGGGTTTGACGAACAGCGCCTCGTTGGTTTCTCCGCCAGGCTCCGCGCCGACATACACGAAATTCACGCCCGCAGCCTGCGCGAAAATGGGAGGCGGTGCGCCGGTATAGCCGAAATCTATGTTGCTTGTATTGAGCGCCTCGAGCAGTTGCGGCCCGGCGGGAAACTCATACCAGCTGACCGTGTAGCCGAGCGGCTTGAGCTTTTGTTCGAGCGAACCCTGTGCCTTGAGCACGGCAAGCAAACCGGCCTTCTGAAAACCGATCCGCAATTGCTTCGCGGGCGCACTCGCCGCGTCTTGTGCAGAAGCCGGCAGCGGCGACAAAGCGAACGCAGCAGCCAACCACAGCCCTGATAACGACAACGACAGACCCAGCTTTTTCATGGAGATTTCCGTGGAAGAAGAAATATTGCTGACCATAGCGGCGATGGGTTTGCGCGTCGAATAATCGATGCTTCGAAGCTAATGACGGAATACGCGAAACGGACATGCTGAAATATTCGAAGATAAAAAAGGGCAGCCGAAGCTGCCCTTGGTTCATGCCGGGTTGCGATAGCTCTATGGAGCGAGTTGCCGGCATAAAACCACCAGCGTGAGCAACGCGCCGATAAAGAACGCGCCGCCTATGGCGGTCATCACGCGCGGCCAGATTGACGGCTGCGTGGCGCCGCGCGGGTCGGGAACATAGGAGCAGGCCGACCATTCGGACCGCTCAGGCCGTCTGGCGAGCATCCGGTCCATCGCTATGAGTCCCTTGGGCATCGTGGCCGCACACGCGATAATGGCGATGCACAGCCACTCGCAAAACGTGGGCGCCTGGGTGGCAGCGAGAAGGGTGTCCATGATCGGAATCGAAGCGTAGTCGGCAAGCTTTCGATCTTAGTTTTCCGTCTCCCATGCCTCCATCGGACACTTCTGAGATAGTCCTGAATTGCTCTGAAGATCAGAGCACATGGCCATTTGGCGGACGTGGGACGCTTGCAAAGTCCTTATGTCCTCATGCTATCCTCGACGCCAGATGATCGTGATTTATCAGCCGATCCTGAGCGTTCGTGACTTTTTTGAAACGCGACGATGGCAACGGGCGAAATTCAATATCAATACCAACGAGGGAGAGTGTTTCATGTCATACCCATCTGGCGCGCTCAAGCGCGTCTCCGTGCGACTCGCGGTGCAATTGATAGCAAGCTGTGTTGTGCTTGCCGGCGGCGCGGCGTACGCGGCCAACCTCGGGTTTCTCAACAACACGCCGATTACGTACATGAAGCAGCGTGATTTGCAGGCGCTCAATCAGGCGGCGCACACGGCGCTCGACACCAAGCAAGACGGCGAGTCGCTCGACTGGAACAACGAAGGCGCGGGTAATTCGGTTGCCATCAACGGCACGATTACGCCGTCGGATACGAAGAAGGACGCCGACCGTACGTGCCGCAAGCTCACCATGGTGGCTCACGCCAAAGGCCAGACGCAGACCTGGTCTCCCATCGTCTGCAAGCCGGATGGCGGTAAATGGGCATTGTTGAAACAGTGAGCTGTTTTAGCCAGCCTGAAGTTTCCTGTCACGCGGTATCGCGAATCCGGAAGGCCGCTTAAATGGCTGACCGGACGGTTTCGTGCGGTGTCGTGATCCTTAACACGCAAGGCGACGTGTTGTTATGTCACGCGACCGAGACGTCGCACTGGGATATCCCGAAAGGCCAGGGTGAGGCGGACGAACAACCCGTGGACGCGGCGTTGCGGGAACTCGTGGAAGAGACGGGGATCGTGCTGAAGGCGGAGCGGTTGAAGGACCTGGGCCGGTTTGTTTATCGCCGGGACAAGGACCTGCATCTGTTCGCGGTGCGAGTGACCGACGACGAAGTGAAGCTGGAAGAGTGCGTCTGCGAATCGTATTTTCCGCGTCGCCGGGACGGTACGATGATCCCCGAAATGGATGGGTACAGGTGGGTCACACCGGCCGATCTCGATCAGTTCGCAAGCCGCAGCCTCGCGCGCTTGTTTCAGACCACGCTGTCGCTGACTGAACTGCACCAGACGCTCGCCTGAGCCGGAAGGCTTGGGCCAGACGCCGTGGGTCACCATTGACTAGTTATCGGAGCCCTGGTCGTTCGGATTGGCGAACAGCGCTTTCATTTCCGGCGACAAGGGGAATCGCAAGTTGATGTTGTCGGGGGGAATGGCCTGCATGAACCACCGGTTGTAGAGTCGTTCGGCTTCGCCTGAGCGCTGCATGCCGGCAATCACGTCATCGGCCAGTTTCTTGAAGACCGGATCGCCCTTGCGCATGATGCATGCGTAGGGCTCCCGCGCGAGCGACTCGCCGGTGACCATATACTCGTTTCGAGCCGGACCTTCCTGAGCTATCTTTCCGTATAGCAACGGATCATCCATCACGAAGGCCACGGCACGGCCGGTTTTCACTGCATCGAAAGCTTCTGCATGGTCTTTCGCACTGATGATTCGCAGATTCAGTTTCCGGTTCAGCGATAGTTCCCGCAGCAACTGTTCATCGGAGGTTCCCGCTGTGGTCGATACCGTTTTGCCGACGAGGTCCGCGTAGTTGCGGATGCCGGACTTGCGCTTCACCACCATCCGGACGCCGTAAACAAAGAAGCTGTTCGAGAACGAGACCCATTGCTCACGGTCACGAATATGAGAGGTCGACCCGCACTCCAGGTCGATCTGGTGATTCACCATATACGACAATCGGGTCGAGGATGTCACGACCACCGTGCTCACGGCGAGCCGGGGCGTTTGCAAGCGGAGGCGGACTTCATCGACGATCTTGAGCGCAATGGCCTGTGAATAGCCGATGGGCTGGCCTTTCGCGTCCAAATAGGAGAAGGGGACCGATGACTCACGCACGCCCAGGATGATCGTGTTGTTCTCGGCGATCTTCCGTAACGTAGGCGAGGATAGGTCCACTGTGCTTGCGAAAGCCGCTTGCGCCGCGAACAGCGGCGCAAGCGCGCACGACACGTGCAACGCGCGGACGAACGGCCTTGGCAAGGTGCGTTGCAAAGCATCCCCCACAACAATGTGCGAGCGTCCGTCGGGACGCGCCGATAATTTTAAGCCGGCTTGGACCAGCTATCGCGCAGGCTGACGATGCGATTGAACACCGGCATGCCGGGTTTCGAATCGATCCGGTCGGCGACGAAATAGCCGTGACGTTCGAACTGATAACGATCTTCGGCGTTTGCCTCGCGTGCGCCGGGTTCGAGGTAAGCGCGCACGATGCGCTTCGAGTCCGGGTTCAGCGCATCGAGAAATTCCGCGCCGCCGGCGCCCGGCTGCGGTTCCTTGAACAGGCGGTCGTAGATCCGTACTTCGGCTTCATACGCACCTTCTGCGCTGACCCAGTGAATGGTGCCCTTGACCTTATAGCCGTTTGCGCCTTCGGTGCCGGACTTGCTGTCGGGGAGATAGGTGCAATGTACGGCCGTGATGTTGCCGTGCTCGTCCTTGTCCGCGCCCGTGCATTCCACGACGAAGCCGTACTTCAGCCGCACCTTGTTGCCGGGGAACAAACGGAAATAGCCTTTCTTCGGTACTTCCTGGAAGTCTTCGCGCTCGATCCACAATTCCCGCGAAAACGGAAATTCGCGGGTGCCGCGCTCAGGATGATGCGGATGAACGGGCGCGCTGCACGTTTCGCTCGTGCCTTCCGGATAGTTGTCGATGATCAGTTTCAGCGGGTCCAGCACCGCGATTGCGCGCGGCGCTTTTTCGTCGAGATCATCGCGCAATGCGCCTTCCAGCACGCTCATGTCGATCCACGAATCCACCTTCGTCACCGCCACGCGGTCGCACATGAGCCGGATGCTTTCCGGCGTGAAACCCCGGCGCCGTACCCCCACGATAGTCGGCATGCGTGGGTCGTCCCAGCCGTCGACGTGATTTTCCGTGACCAGTTGCAGCAGTTTGCGCTTGCTGGTGATGGCGTAGGTCAGGTTCAGCCGGGAGAACTCGATTTGTTGCGGCAGCGGGCGGGTGAACTTGCCGTCATCGGCGAGCTGGTTCAGGAACCAGTCGTACAGCGGACGGTGATCTTCGAACTCGAGCGTACACAGCGAATGCGTGATGTTTTCCAGCGCGTCCGACACACAGTGCGTGTAGTCGTACATGGGGTAGACGCACCATGTGTCGCCGGTCCGGTAATGATGCGCAAAACGAATCCGGTAGATGACAGGATCGCGCATGTTGAAATTCGGCGACGCCATGTCGATCTTCGCGCGCAGCACGTGCTCGCCTTCCTTGAACTCGCCTGCTTTCATGCGGCGGAACAGGTCCAGGTTCTCTTGCGGCGTGCGGTCGCGGAACGGTGAATTCGTGCCGGGCTCCTGGGCCGAGCCGCGTGTGAGGCGCATCTCTTCGGCCGACTGGCTATCGACATAAGCCTGGCCGCGTTCGATCAGCAGCTCGGCGAATTCGTAGAGCTGGTCGTAGTAGTCGCTGGCGAAGTACAAATGTTCAGTGCCGTCCTTGTTCCAGTCGTAGCCGAGCCACTTGACGGCGTCGATGATGGAATCCACGTATTCGACGCTTTCCTTTTCCGGATTCGTGTCGTCGAAACGAAGGTGGCAGACGCCGCCGTAATCACGCGCGATGCCGAAATTGACGCAAATGCTCTTCGCGTGACCGATGTGCAGGTAGCCGTTCGGCTCGGGCGGAAAACGAGTTTCGACCCGCTGCGACCATTTGTCGTTGCGATTGTCTTCGTCAATGATATTGCGGATGAAATTGGTTACCGCCGGGGCGTCGTTGCGATCGGTGTTCATGCGAGAAAGAGAGAGCGGACGAGGGCGCTAGCGTTGAAGACTTGCAGCTTGCGTTCGGTAAGACTTATCTGGTCTTTCGATTCTACCTTAGCGAGAGGGGGAGGACAGCGCGCGCCCGGATTTCGCCGCGATGCGCGGCGCGGCTGCGACATCCGGGGGCCGCAGGCGATGGTCGAGCGGTTGTTACCAAGGCATGCGTTTTGGATACGGTTTGTATCCAGCGTAACGGGACGTAAATCGATTTGTCGAGATTGTTAGGAGGATTTTAAGATAGCCTCGCGTTCCGAAATAATGAAATTGAAAGGTTTGGGGCGTGAGTGGTATCGACGATAAAAAGGACAATCTCATCATGAGCAAGATCACGCGGGTTTCTTTCCAGGTTGCACGGGTCGCGGCAATCGGTGTGTTTATCGCGTCGCTTTCGGCCTGCGCGATGAACCGTACGCAGGCGCATGCGGGCATTGGCGCCGCGGCCGGCGGGGCTTTGGGCTATGTGCTGACCGGCGGTCCGCTCGGGACGGTGGCGGGCGCGGCGGCGGGTGGCTTGATTGGGGCAGGGGTGAGGTAAGAACGGGGCTTTCTCGATCGGATTGCATCTTTGTGTTTGTGCCGGTGGACGGCATCGGGGTGGCGGGGTGCGCGGGCTGTGTCGGTGCGAGCGAAAACCCCTTCCAAACCCCGTATAATCGACAATCCCATTTTGACACCCGGCCCTCGCGCGCAGCGACGATAAGTCAGAAGCGTCAGAAGCGCCGCCGCCGTACAAAACAGCAGACCCGCACGCCATGAAAGCCGCCGACATCCGCGAGAAATTCCTAAAGTTCTTTGAATCGAAGGGCCACACGATCGTGCGCTCGTCCAGCCTCGTGCCGGGCAACGATCCCACGCTGCTCTTCGTGAACTCAGGCATGGTGCAGTTCAAGGACGTTTTCCTTGGCACCGAAAGCCGGCCGTATTCGCGCGCCACGACCTCCCAGCGCAGCGTGCGCGCAGGCGGCAAGCACAACGACCTCGAAAACGTCGGCTACACGGCCCGCCATCACACGTTCTTCGAAATGCTGGGCAACTTCTCGTTCGGCGACTATTTCAAGCGCGACGCGATCCACTATTGCTGGGAATTGCTGACCAAGGTCTACGGCCTACCCGCCGACAAACTCACGGTCACCGTCTACCAGGAAGACGACGAAGCGTTCGCCATCTGGGAAAACGAAATCGGCGTGCCGAAAGAGCGGATCATCCGCATCGGGGACAACAAGGGTGCGCGCTACGCATCGGATAACTTCTGGACCATGGGCGACACCGGCCCGTGCGGACCGTGCTCGGAAGTGTTCTACGATCACGGCCCGGAAATTTGGGGCGGTCCGCCGGGATCCCCGGAAGAGGACGGCGACCGCTTCATCGAGATCTGGAATCTCGTGTTCATGCAGTTCAATCGCGACGTCTCGGGCAACATGACGAAGTTGCCCAAGCAGAGCGTGGACACCGGCATGGGCCTCGAACGCCTCGCCGCCGTGCTCCAGCACGTGCACAGCAACTACGAGATCGACCTGTTCCAGACGCTGATCAAGGCCGCCGCTCGCGAAACGAATACGGCCGACCTCACCAACAATTCGCTGAAGGTGATCGCGGACCATATCCGCGCGTGCTCGTTCCTGATCGTCGATGGAGTGATTCCGGGCAACGAAGGCCGCGGCTATGTGCTGCGCCGGATCGTGCGCCGCGCCATCCGCCACGGCTACAAACTCGGCCGCAAGGGCGCGTTTTTCCATAAACTCGTGGCAGATCTGGTCGAGGAAATGGGCTCGGCCTACCCGGAACTCAAGGACGCGCAAACTCGCGTGACCGACGTTCTGCGCCAGGAAGAAGAGCGTTTCTTCGAGACGATCGAACATGGCATGTCGATGCTCGAAACCGAACTCGCCACGCTCGACGCCAAGGGCTCGAAGCAACTGGACGGCGAACTCGCGTTCAAGCTCCATGACACATTTGGCTTCCCACTGGACCTGACCGCGGACGTTTGCCGCGAGCGCGGCATCACCGTTGACGAAGCCGCCTTTGACGAAGCCATGGCGCGTCAACGTGAACAAGCGCGCTCGGCCGGCAAGTTCAAGTCGGCGCAAGGCCTGGACTACGCCGGCGACAAAACCACGTTCCACGGCTACGAAGACGAAGTCTTCGACGACGCCAAAGTGATCGCGCTTTACGTCGACGGTGCATCGGTGAAAGAAGCGCAGGTCGGCCAGCAAGCGGTCGTCGTGCTCGATCACACGCCGTTCTACGCCGAATCCGGCGGTCAGGCGGGCGATCAGGGCGTGCTCGCGAACGCCGCGGTGCGCTTCGCCGTCGCCGATACCCTCAAGGTCCAGTCCGACGTCGTTGGTCATCACGGCACGGTTGAGCAGGGCGCGCTGAAAGTGGGCGACGTGGTGAAGGCGGAAATCGATACGGTTCGCCGTGTTCGCACCGCCCGGAATCACTCGGCTACGCACTTGATGCACAAGGCGCTGCGGGAAGTGCTCGGCAGCCACGTGCAGCAAAAAGGTTCACTCGTCGATCCGGACAAGACGCGCTTTGACTTCGCGCACAACGCGCCCATGACCGACGAGCAGATTCGTCGCGTGGAAGAAATCGTTAACGCCGAAGTACTGGCCAACGCGCCAGGTATCGTGCGTGTCATGCCTTACGACGAAGCCGTCAAGGGCGGCGCAATGGCGCTGTTCGGCGAGAAATACGGCGACGAAGTGCGCGTGCTCGACCTTGGTTTCTCGCGCGAACTTTGCGGCGGCACGCACGTGCATCGCACGGGCGACATCGGCTTGTTCAAGATCGTGATGGAAGGCGGCGTGGCGGCAGGGATTCGCCGCGTGGAAGCGATCACCGGCGACAACGCCGTGCGCTTCGTGCAGGAACTCGATGCGCGGATCAACGCGGCGTCCGCCGTGCTGAAAGCGCAGCCGTCCGAACTTACGCAGCGCATCACGCAGGTTCAGGAACACGTGAAGGCGCTGGAAAAGGAGCTCGGCGCGCTGAAGTCGAAGCTCGCGTCCAGCCAGGGCGATGAACTCGTGTCGCAGGCAGTTGAGATCGGTGGCATCCATGTGCTGGCGGCGCAGTTGCCGGGCGCGGACAGCAAGACACTGCGCGAAACCGTCGATAAATTGAAGGACAAGCTGAAGAATGCGGCGGTCGTTCTGGCAGCCGTCGATGGCGGCAAGGTCAGCCTGATTGCGGGTGTGACGCCGGAAGCATCGAAGAAAGTGAAAGCCGGTGATCTGGTGAACTTTGTCGCGCAGCAAGTCGGCGGCAAGGGCGGTGGACGGCCGGATATGGCGCAGGCTGGTGGTACCGAGCCGGAGAATCTTGCTGCTGCGCTCGCTGGCGTGAATGACTGGGTGAAGGGAAAGCTCTAAGCGGTTCAGCTTTTACGCGCATTCGTTGCTTGAAGAAGCCCGTTCTGAGGTCAACTTCGAACGGGTTTTTTTGCGTCTGCGAGAAGCGGGCTTTTAGTGAGACTTTGAAACACGGCTGCCACTTTCACCCGTGAAAACCGCAAGCAAAACGACAGGTACGGGACTTGCCATTCAGTAGTCAGCGCAGGCATGAAGCCTTGCGCGTCGACTAGAAAAAGGATCTGTCTCATGAATCGAAAACTCGTCACACTCGTCGCCGCTTCCTCGATGTTTTTCGCCACGGGTGCCGTCTATGCCAAAGGATGTCTGGAAGGCGCGGCGGTAGGCGGCGTGGCGGGACACGTTGCAGGCAAGCATGGAGCGGTGGGCGCAGCCGGCGGTTGCGCAATCGGTCATCACGAAGCAAACAAGAAGGACAAGAAGGCGCAGCAAGCGGCCGGATCTGATCAACCCGCCAGCAAGTAAAAACGCAAAGCGGTCAGGGAACAGGGGACAAGCAGGCACGGCCACGGCAGTTATTGACGTCTCCGCGTGATCACGCACGAAACGTTAAAATGACGGCCACACTTACCATCGCCTTGGCCACCCTGACCGCATGCAACATTTTGCCTCCGACAACTACGCCGGCATCTGCCCCGAAGCGCTCACCGCGCTGATCGAAGCCAACAATAGCGGCCACGAGCCGGCCTACGGCGACGATTCGTGGACCCAGGGCGTCTGCGATCGCATCCGCGACCTGTTCCAGACCGACTGCGAAGTCTTCTTCGTCTTTAATGGCACGGCAGCCAATTCGCTGGCGCTTGCATCGCTTTGCCAGTCGTATCACTCGGTGATTTGCCACGAGCTCGCGCACATCGAAACCGATGAATGTGGTGGCCCCGAATTTTTCTCGGGCGGCTCGAAGTTGCTGACGGCCCCGGGTATCGACGGAAAGCTTACGCCGGATGCTATTGAAGCCATCGTCACGCGTCGCGCCGACATTCATTATCCGAAGCCCAAGGTCGTCACGCTGACGCAGTCCACCGAAGTGGGCACCGTCTACAGCGTGGAAGAGATTCGCGCGATCGCGGCGATCGCGAAACGCCGCCATCTGAAGGTGCACATGGACGGCGCACGGTTTGCGAACGCGGTTGCTTCGCTGAATGTGCATCCGTCGGAAATCACGTGGCGCGCGGGCGTCGATGTGCTGTGTTTCGGCGGCACGAAGAACGGCCTGCCGGTCGGCGAGGCGGTGATTTTCTTCGATAAGGCGCTGGCCGTCGACTTTGCATATCGGTTGAAACAGGCTGGGCAACTGGCGTCGAAGATGCGGTTTATATCGGCGCCCTGGCTTGGGTTGCTCAATAACGATGTGTGGCTGCGCAATGCGCGTCACGCAAATGCCATGGCGCAATTAATGGCCGAGCGGCTGGAAGGCATAGAAGGCGTGAAGGTGATGTTCAAACCGCAGGGCAACGCGGTGTTCGCCGAGCTGCCGCCGGCTGTTGCACAAGCGCTGCGTAACAAGGGCTGGAAGTTTTATCAGTTCATCGGCTCGGGCGGCTGCCGGCTGATGTGTGCTTGGGACACGCTGCCGGAAACGGTGGAGCAGTTTGCTGGTGAAGTCCGCGCGCTGTGCTCGGCCCATTGACCTTTTGCACTCCCTGACCCCAGACCATGATCGAATACCATTTCTGTCCTCGCGATGCCAACAAGCTGGTCGAACGTGCCGATGTAAGCCATGAAGGCGGTCGCGTGCGGCTCGCGTGTCCGGACCCGGAATGCGGCTTCGTGCACTGGAATAATCCGCTGCCGGTGGTCGCGGCGATCGTGGAGTACGAGGGCAAGATCCTGCTCGCACGCAATGCCGCGTGGGTCGAAGGCATGTTCGCGCTGATCACGGGTTTTCTCGAGAACGGCGAGACGCCCGAGGAGGGCATCGCGCGGGAAGTGCTCGAAGAAACGTCGCTGGTGGCGCAATCGGTGGAACTGGTTGGCGTGTATGAATTCATCCGCAAGAACGAACTGATCATCGCGTATCACGTGAAGGCGAACGGGACCATCAGCCTGTCGCCGGAATTGCTTGAATATCGGCTGGTCGAGCCGGCGAAGCTAAGGCCATGGCGCGCAGGAACCGGCCACGCCGTGGCGGAATGGATGCGCCAGCGGGGCCTGGCCGTGGAGTATGTGGACCGGCCGGGGCAGTAACCGCTCGCAAGGCCCGCTCAAACATGGCGTCCGCGCGGATTGACGGACTCCCGCCGGACTCCTAACATACCTGACGCTTCGCTTAACTGCGTCAACCAACTGCGTCAACCGCGGACACACGCCATGGCCTTCATCTTCTACGTCACCCACATCCACCTCGGTTACGACGCGCTCGCTATGCTCGATAGCGAATGCACACGCGTCGGCATCAAACGGCCGCTGATTATCACGGACAAAGGCGTGCTGGCCGCAGGGCTGGTATCGCAAACCGTCCAGGCGCTGGACCTGGATGCGGGCGCAGTTCCCATCTTCGATGACACCCCGTCGAACCCGACCGAAGCAATGGTGATGAAAGCCGCCGCGCTCTACAAAAGCGAAGGTTGCGATGGCCTGATCGCCGTGGGCGGCGGTTCGTCCATCGATCTGGCGAAGGGCGTCGCGATCATGGCGACGCATGCGGGGACGCTGACGGAATACGCGACCATCGAAGGCGGCAGCAACAAGATCACCGCTGAGGCAGCGCCGCTGATTGCTGTTCCGACGACGTCGGGCACCGGCAGCGAAGTGGCGCGCGGGGCGATCATCATTCTCGACGACGGCCGCAAGCTCGGCTTTCACTCGTGGCATCTGCTACCCAAGTCGGCTGTCTGCGATCCGTCGCTGACGCTTGGCTTGCCGCCCATGCTTACCGCTGCAACGGGCATGGATGCGATCGCGCATTGCATCGAAACATTTCTTGCCCCGGCGTTCAATCCGCCTGCGGACGGCATCGCGCTGGATGGGCTGGAGCGCGCGTGGGCATCCATTGAGCGGGCGACGCACGACGGCCAGGATCGCGATGCACGCCTGAACATGATGAGCGCATCGATGCAGGGCGCGATGGCTTTTCAGAAGGGCTTGGGCTGCGTGCATTCGCTGTCGCATCCGCTGGGTGGCTTGGTCGTGAACGGGCGCACCGGGCTGCATCACGGAACGCTGAATGCGGTTGTTCTGCCGGCCGTGCTGCGCTTCAACGAAAGCGCGCCGAGCGTGGTCGCCGACAAGCGTTTTGCACGCATGCGCCGAGTGATGAATCTCGCCGCCGATGCCGATATCGCTCAAGCCGTCCACGACATGACCGAGCGTCTCGGGCTGCCAACGCGTCTTTCGCAAATGGGCGTCGAGCAGGACATGTTCGATAAGGTGATCAAGGGCGCGCTGGCCGATCATTGCCACAAGACCAATCCGCGCGAAGCGAGTGCGGATGATTATCGGCGGATGCTGCAGGAGTCGTTCTGATTCATGAGCCGCCCAGTCCCCACGAAACGCGCGGATTATCCGCATTTCCTGTCGATCGATACGCGATGGTCCGATAACGATCTCTACGGCCACGTGAACAACGTGGTGTATTACAGCTACTTCGATACGGTCGTGAACGAGTATCTGATCCGGCACGGCGCGCTGGATCTGCAAACCGGCAAGACGATCGGACTCGTGGTCGAAACGCACTGCAGCTACTTCGCCTCTCTTGTGTTTCCTGAGCGTATCCATGCGGGCTTGCGCGTGGCCCGGCTCGGCACCACGAGCGTGCATTATGAAGTGGGGATCTTCAGCGCCGAGTCGGAGCAAGCCGCGGCGCAGGGGCATTTTGTGCACGTCTATGTCGATCGCGATACACGTCGACCGGTACCCTTGCCGGACGCGTTGCTTGCAGCGCTCAAGCCGCTCGTGAACGGTTAGTTCGATTAGTTCGGATAACGTGACTTCGTTCGTTCAGTGGTTCGCGATCAACCTTCTGAACGGAGTGAGCGTCGGGTTGCTGCTGTTCATGCTGTCGGCGGGATTGACGCTGATCTTCAGCATGATGGGCGTGCTCAACTTCGCGCACGCGAGCTTTTATATGCTCGGCGCGTATGTGGGTTATGCGTTGGCCGCGCACGGGGGCTTCTGGTTTGCGCTGGTTGTGTCACCTTTGCTCGTTGGCGCGATGGGCGGCTTGTTCGAGCGTTTCCTGTTGCGCCGGATTGAAACGCGCGGCGCGCTCGCCGAGCTTCTGCTGACGTTCGGTGCGGCTTATCTGATCGCTGAAGCCGTTAAGCTTGTCTGGGGCCTTGCGCCCATCAACGCTGCTATTCCTCCCTCTCTCGATGGTCCGTTGTTCACGCTCTTCGGCGCTGCCTTTCCTCGATATCGCGCTTTCATGATGGGTGTGTCGCTGGCTATGCTGCTGGCCTTGTATGCGGTGCTGCGGGTATCGCGGATAGGGCTCGTGGTGAGGGCTGCGCTTACTCATGCGGCGACTGTCGAGACTCTCGGGCACAACGTGCCGCGTGTGTTCACGCTGGTGTTTGCGAGCGGCACCGCGCTCGCTGCGCTCGCCGGTGTGATCGGTGCGCCGCTGTTCGTGATCGAGCCTTCGATGGCGGAGAACATCGGCCCTATCGTGTTTGTTGTCGTGGTCGTCGGTGGGCTCGGGTCGATCGGCGGCGCGCTCGTGGCATCGCTTCTGATCGGATGCGTGCAGACGTTTGCCGTCGGGACTACGTTGTCGCTCGCGAACGTTGCTCGGTTCGCGGGCGCTTCGTTGCCGTCTGCGTGGGCATCGTTGAGTGTCGCGCAGATTGCGCCCGTGCTGCCGTATATGCTGCTTGTCGCGATGCTTGCGCTGCGTCCACGCGGGTTGTTCGGGCAGCGTGGCGATGACGATGTTTAACTCACGCATCACTGTGCGTCAGGCGCTTCCTTGGCTGTTGCTCGTGGCCGGTCTTGCGTTGCCGCCGGTCTTCACTTCGCAAAGCTGGCTGCTCGCCTACCTTGCGCAAACGGCGACCATGATCGTGTTCGCGCTCTCGTTCAATCTGCTGCTTGGCGAAACGGGGTTGCTGTCTTTTGGACACGCCGTGTACGCGGGTCTTGGTGCATTCGCCGCTGCTCGATTCTTCAATCAATACTCTGTGCCGCTGCCGTTTTTACCATTGATCGCCGGCGTATCGGCGGCGCTCGTAGCGGTCGTATTCGGTTTCTTTTCAACGCGCCGTGCCGGTACGACATTCGCCATGATCACGCTTGGTATCGGCGAACTTACGGCCGCTGGCGTGTGGCTCGTGCCGGGATGGTTCGGCGGCGAGGGTGGCGTTTCCATCGACCGGGCGAGCGGTCCTGTCATCTTCGGTTTGAACTTCGGTGCGTCGAGCGAGGCTTATGCGCTGATCGCCGGGTGGTGTGTGCTGGCATGCATCGCCATGTTCGTCTTCTCGCGCACGCTGTTCGTGCGGGTCGCGAACGCGGTCCGCGATAACCCCGTACGTGCTGCTGCGATCGGCTTCGATCCGCGCCGCGTACGCTTCACGATGGTGATCGTGGCGGCATTTTTCGCGGGCGTGGCGGGCGGGCTGGGGCTGATCAATGTGGAGTTGGCATCGGCGGAAGGAGTCGGGCTCGCGCGCTCGGGAAGCGTGCTGATCGCAGCGGTGATCGGTGGCACCGCGACATTCTTCGGGCCGGTGCTGGGCGCCGTGGTGCTGACGTTTTTCAGCTTGGCGGTGGCGAATGTGTCGTCGGCGTGGGTAGCATATCTTGGGATGTTTTTTGTTTGGGTTGTGGTGGTGGCGCCCAAGGGATTGATGGGGCTTATTGCTGCACGATTACGTGAGGGCTACAGGGCTATTGCGTTTGCTCTGTGCGCGTCGGGAGCATGGCTGCTGGCGATAATCGTAGCCACCGAACTCGCCTACGCATTGCAATTCGATAGTCATGGCGATGGCCTTGCGCACATCGCGGGTTTCCTGCTTGATGGACGGCATGTTGCTCCCTGGTGTGTAGCATTCTTCAGCGCTGTTCTTGCCCTTCTGTTCAGCCGGCAAGCACGGAGCGCACGATGAACAACGCGCTCGAACTGAATCAGATCATGAAGCGTTTCGGCGCAACGCAGATCCTTCGCGGCGTCGATCTAAGTATTCGCGAAGGCGAGCGCCATGCGTTGATCGGTCCCAACGGCGCGGGCAAGTCCACCCTGTTCGACCTGATCTCGGGACGCACGCAACCCACAAGCGGCCACGTTGCGTTGAACGGGATCGACGTGACCGGAATGCCGGCTCATCGGCTGGGACGCAAGGGCCTTGCGCGCAGCTTCCAGGCCACGAGCGTGTTCACCGGTCTCACCGTTCGCGATAACGTCCGTTGCGCGGTGCTCGGCTCTCGCGTGGCGACCTGGAAGGATCGATGGTTCAGTTCGAGCGTGATCGACCAGAAGGTGCAGCGTGTGATGACGGCTATCGGTCTTGCCGATCGTAGCGATGCACTCGCGACCAGCCTCAGCTATGCCGAGTTACGCGCACTGGACCTAGGCCTCGCGCTCGCTACGGGCGCGTCCGTGCTGTTACTCGATGAACCCACCGCCGGCATGAATCGCGCGGAGGCCGCACGTGCACTGGCGTTGATTCGCGAGACAACGCAAGGCAAGACCTTGTTGATAGTGGAGCACGATATGGAAGCGGTGTTCGCACTCGCCGATCGCATTTCAGTGCTTGTGCAAGGGCGCATTATCGCGACGGGGACGCCTGCTGACATTGCTGCGGATCCCGTGGTTCGCTCAGCCTATCTAGGCGAAACGCCATGACGATGCTGCTTGAAATCGATCACCTAAACGCATGGTATGGCGCGAGTCATGTGCTGCATGGTGTGAGCTTGCGTGTTGGCGAAGGCGAGATCGTAGCCTTGGCAGGGCGCAACGGTTCAGGACGTTCGACGCTCGCCAAAGCGCTGATGGGACTCGTGCAAGCGCAAGGGGCGGCTATCTTTCGCGGGGTATCGATGCTGGGAAAACGCCCTTATGCAATCGCGCGGATGGGCGTGGGCTACGTGCCCGAACAACGCGATGTTTTCCCGACGCTCAGCGTGAGAGAAAACCTGCAACTCGGCATGAAACGAGGCGGGTCGCGTTTCACCATCAACGACGCGCAGCAACTTTTTCCCGTGCTGCAGGAACGTGCTGCCGTGAAGGCGGGGAGGTTATCAGGAGGCGAGCAGCAAATGTTGGCGCTTGCCCGGACCTTGATGGGTGATCCGTCGTTAGTGATCGTCGATGAACCGACGGAAGGGCTCGCGCCACAGGTCGTGGCGCAAGTTGCTTCATGCATGAAGACCTTGCGAGATCGAGGCGTGGCGATTCTATTGATCGAACAACGCATGGGCATTGCGCGAGACCTGGCCACGCGCGTCGCCGTGATGGGTCACGGCAGAATCGTCTTCGATGACACGCCCGTCGCACTTGCAGCGAACGAGCGCGTGTTCAACGAATGGCTTTCCGTCGGCGGTTAAGTCACGAAACCTTGCTATCCCTCTCAATGATCCATTCGTGCTTCGGATCGTTCTTGAAGTGCCAGGTTCGTTTGTCACCAGCCATCACGTTCAGGTAGTAATTATCGTACCCATACGGCACCACGACCGGATGATAACCACGCGGCACCATGACCACGTCGTGATCTTCAACGGCCATGGTTTCATCGAGATCGCGTTCGTCGGTGTATACGCGCTGAAACGCGAACCCCTGCGGCGGGTTCAGCCGATGATAGTAAGTCTCTTCAAGCGAGCTCTCCACCGGCACATTGTCCTTGTCGTGCTTGTGCGGAGGGTAGCTCGATGCATGGCCGCCCGGCGTCTTCACTTCGACCACAAGCAAGCCTTCCGCAGCCTCGGTTTGCGGAAGAATATCGCAGACGTAGCGCGTATTTCCGCCTTTGCCGCGGGTCGAGCGTTTCATCTGCGACGGCTCGATCAGTCGCGGCGGGTACTTGCCTGTCGCGGGCGCACTCGCCACGCCGACTTCGGCAGCACGATCGGCGCGAATGGTCGCGGCGAGCTTGGGCGGCAGATAAACCGCGTACGGCGAGGTATCTTCGAACACGCTGTCGCGCGAGCCGAGTTTCTCCCATTTATGGTCACCGGCTTCAATGCTCACCGTCCCCGACAATACAACGATACACACTTCACGCTGCGCTTCATGCACATGCACGACGTCGCCGGTTTCCAGCCGATAAGCAGCGAACCCAACGTGTTTCCACATCGCCGTTTCGGGCGTGACGCGCGCAATGGTCTGGCCTTCGCGCGATGCTTTGACGAGCAGGCTCATGCTGCCTCCTGAAGGTTTTGATCGACGAGCGAGCGCAGCGTCTTGTAGCCTTTCTCGGCATACGCATAACTCGTGGCAATGACCGGATCCTGCTCCGCTTCGACCACGAGCCAGCCCTGATATCCATGCTGCTTCAATCGGGCGATGATCGATGGAAAGTCCACCGTGCCGTCGCCGGGAACGGTGAACGCGCCGTTGATCACTGCTTCCAGGAAGCTCCAGTTCCGGTTCCGGGCAAGCTTGATGATGTCCGGGCGCACATCCTTGCAATGCACATGGCAAACGCGTTCGATATGCTTGTTGAGCATCGTCAGCGGATCGCCGCCGGCGAACGTGATGTGACCGGCATCGAAGAGCAGGCCCACGGCGTCATTCGTGAGGCTCATCAGGCGATCGACATCGGCGGGCGTCTCTACATAGGCGCCCATGTGATGGTGATAAGCGACCCGAACACCGCGCGAGAGCGTGTATTCGGCGAAGGTGTTCAGGCGCTTTGCGTACTCGTTCCAGCGGTCATCGGAGAAGAAACGCGGTCGTTGATACAACGGCTGGGGAGCCCCTTGAATAGAGTTCGAGACTTCGCCGTAGACCATCACCGTTGCGCCATTCTTCGCGAGCAGATCGAGATGCGGACCGACAGCTTCGATCTCTTCCTCCGCGCTGCGTTCGGCAAGCCGCCCTGAATACCAACCAGAAACGAGCGCGAGGTCATATCCGGCGAGCAGTGTTTTCAACGCCTCCGGCTCGCGCGGGAATTTGTTGCCGAGTTCAAACCCTTGATAGCCGATCTGCTTGCCTTCGGTCAACGCCACGCTCAACGGTGTTTCGCCGCCGAGCGAGGGCAGGTCGTCGTTCATCCATGACAGCGGATTGATGCCGATCCGTACATCGAACGTACTCATCGCTTATTCCTTCGTGCGCTTCGAACGCGCCGTGATTTCATGTTCATAGTTTGCGCGCGCCGAGCGCACCGCTTCACGCGACGACACTTCCGGCACCGCGACTTCCCACCACCAGCCGCCTTCTTCAGTAGGCCGTGCCGGATCGGTGTCGATGCTGATCAGATACGAGCGCGTGGAGGCCCGTGCGCGCTGCATGGCGGCTTCCAGTTCATCGATATTCGCAACATGTTCAGCGCTCGCGCCAAGCGAGCGCGCGTGCATTGCGAAGTCGATATCGGGCGCGCCTTCGGGGCCCTGGCGGCAATCGTCGATCAGGTTGTTGAACGGCGCGCCGCCGCACGCTTGCTGCAACCGGTTGATGCAACCGTACCCGCGATTGTCGAGCAGCACCACGATCAGTTTGGCGCCAAGCATCACGGACGTAGCCAGCTCGCTGTTCATCATCAGGTAGCTGCCATCGCCGACGATCACGATCACTTCACTTGCCGGCCGCGCGAGTTTCGCGCCGAGACCGCCGGCGATTTCATAGCCCATGCACGAGTAGCCGTATTCGACGTGATAGCCGCCCGGCGTGCTCGTGCGCCAGAGCTTTTGCAAGTCGGCGGGCAGGGTTCCTGCGGCGCATACCACCACGTCATGCGCGGTCGATTGGGCGCTCGAGCGCTGCACCGCGCCGATCACATCGGCTTCGCGCGGCAACGTGTTGTCGTCCTGGGGTGCGTTGATGACCTGATCGACAGTGGCGCGCCAGCTATCCGCGAGCTCGTGCGCGCGTGCGGTCCACGGCGGCGATGCACGCCAGTCGCCGAGCACGTCGCTCAATGCGCTCAGCGCAAGACGCGCATCGGCTTCTACCGATAAAGCGCCTTGTTTCAAGGCATCGAATGCATTTGCATTGATGCCGACCAGCTTGGCCTGCGCAAACAGCGTGTTCGATCCGGTCGTGAAATCCTGCAACCGCGTACCGACCGCAAGCACGCAATCCGCGTCGTGCGCGAGTTCATTGGCCGCGTCCGATCCCGTTACGCCAATGCCGCCAAGATTCAGCGGATGGTCCCATGCGAGCGCGCTTTTGCCGGCTTGCGTTTCGGCGACGGGGATGCCGTGGCGTTCGGCGAATGAACGCAATGCGTCGGTTGCCAGGCCGTAGAGAACGCCACCACCTGACACGAGCAATGGCTTCTTGGCGGCGCGCAATGCAGCGGCGGCTTGTGCGATCTCTTCATCGACAGGCGAGGGCGTGTGGAACGGCACCACGCGCGGTTCGAAGAACGATGCGGGGTAATCGTAGGCCATTGCCTGTACGTCCTGCGGCAACGCGAGCGTCACCGGTCCGCACAACGCGGCGTCGGTCAGCACCCTCATGGCACGCGGCAACGCCGTCAGCAATTGCGCTGGATGCACGATGCGGTCGAAGTATCGCGAGACGGGTTTCAACGCATCGTTCGCGGAAATACCGCCATCGGTGAAATCTTCTACCTGCTGCAAGACCGGATCGGGAGCGCGTGACACGAACACATCGCCGGGCAGCAACAAAACCGGCAAGCGGTTCACGTGCGCCAGCGCGGCGGCTGTCACCAGGTTGGTCGCACCCGGACCAATGGACGTGGTCACGGCCATCATGCGGCGTCGAAAGTGTGCTTTTGCATACGCAATCGCCGCGTGCGCCATCGCCTGCTCGTTATGCGCGCGATAAGTCGGCAGCGTCTCGCGATGCGCGTACAACGCCTCGCCAATGCCGGCCACATTGCCATGCCCGAAGATCGCGAAGACGCCGCCGAACAGCGGCTCGCCGTCCGGGGTTTGCTGCGCGGCGAGATAGCGGACCAGCGCTTGCGCGGTGGTTAAACGAAGCGTGCTGTTCATGCTGCCTGCTCCTGCGTGTGTGCTTGCGTAGCGTTCTTTGTCCGTGCCTCACGCCATGCATCGATCAGCGTTTCGAACGTCCGCCGGACCCGCGCGATCAGTTCGGCGTCGTCGATGGAACCCGCCAGCCACGCTTGACTCGGCTCGTGAAAGATTGTCCTGCCGACGGTGAATCCGCGACACGTCTTCGACATCGCAGCCGCCTTGAAGCCCTCGGTCAGTTGATCGACAGCGGCCGACAAGCCCAGCAGCACGACACCCCGGCACGCCGGATCACGCTCGGCGATCAGTGCATCGACCGCTTGCCACTGCGTCGCGCTCATGGGTTCGAGCTTCCACCACTCGGGATAGATGCCGAGGTTATAGAGGCGTTTCAACGACCGCAACACGGTATCGTCCTCGATCGGCGGACCGTTCTTCGGCACGATGACTTCGAGCAATAGTTCATGCCCGCTGGCCTGAACCGCGTCGTAGAGCGTGCGAATCTGGGCTTCCTGTTCGAGGCGAAGATCATGCGGATGATCGGGATGATAGTGAACCAGGCACTTCGCGACATGCTCGCGCGGCCACTCGATCAGCGTCGTGCCGATCGAACGGCCGTGATCGAAGACGAGCGGCATCGAGCCGGGCAATTCCACCGGGCGGCCGATCCACCAACCGCGTCCGGTCGCGGCGTTCAGCGCGTCCTGACCGTAGCGGTCATCGATCAACACGCCGATGCGGCCTTCCAGGCCGCGTTCTTTTTCCGTCTGTGCCACGGCGTGCACAAACAAGGCTTTGAGGTCGGCGATACGAGCTTCATCCGCACCGGTTTGCTGCGCGAGATCGAAGAACTGGTTGCGGTGATCGAACGCAAAACCCAGCACTTCGTCCCACGTTTTACGAGCCGGCGTGACACGATGCAAACGCGCGAGCGTCGCGTCACGATCAGGCCTGCGCATGCGGACAGGGTCGGCTTGAGCGGCTTCGAGGAAGTACTTGAGCTCGGCGGGCGTCGGCATGGCGGGCGCGCAACCGTGACGCGATACAACCAGCCCACCGCATGCATTCGCCGTCCGCGCACAGACTTCCAGCGGCTCGTCTCTCAACCATCCGGCGAGGAAACCGGATGCGAAGGCGTCGCCTGCGCCGAGCACGTTCAGCACTTCCACTTCAACGCCGCGATAAACCGGCGCATCGTCGATGGAAGCCGGTACGTCACCATCGATGATCGAGCATCCCATCGGCCCGCGCTTGACCACCAGCATGGCGTCCGTCACGGCGCGAACGGCCGCGAGCGCTTCGATCATGGTGTCCTTGCCGCCGGCAATCCGGAACTCTTCTTCCGTGCCGATCACGAGATCCATCAGCGGCAAGATGCTTTGCAGATGCGCAGTCACGCCCTCGTTCGCAATGAAGCGCGTCTCGCCATCGGCCTTGCCGGTAAGACCCCAAAGCACCGGCCGGTAATCGATATCGAGCACCGTGCGGACCTGGTTGCGGCGCGCGTACTCGAGCGCGCGGCGGCTCGTGCGGTTAACCTGGTCCGTGGAGAAGTGCGTACCCGTGATCAGCAGCGCTTTCGACGAAGCGATGAACGCTTCGTCGAAGTCGTTTTCATCGACGGCCATGTCCGCGCAGTCATCGCGATAGAACACGAGCGGGAACGTGTCGCGATCTTCCAGGCCGAGCAGCACCAAGCCGGTGAGCCGGTCATGATCGATACGCACGTGACTCGTGTCGCAGCCCTCGCGATCCAGTGTCTCGGTGAGGAAGCGGCCCATGTGGTCGTTGCCGACGCGCGAGAGCATCGCGGATTTGAGACCAAGCCTCGCGCATCCGAACGCAATATTCGCCGACGATCCGCCGAGATATTTCGCGAAGCTCGATACGTCTTCAAGCCGCGCGCCGATCTGCTGCGCGTAGAGATCGACCGCGAGCCGCCCGAGGCAAACGATGTCGCGGGTTCGCCCGGTTGCGAAGCGCGATCCGGTTGATGATTGCAATGCCATGTTCGATCCTGTTCTGTAGATGACGAAAAACGCAGCGGCCCAGCGTGCGTGTTGAGCGTGCTTTAAGCCGGTTCGCCTTCGAGTTCGTTCATCATTTGCTGCATTTCGGCGCCGCCCGCCATCATGTCGAGTACTTCGTTCTTGGTGATCGTGTCTTTCGTGAACGTACCCATCGACTTGCCGCGATTGAGCAGCGTGAACGAGTCCCCGATGGGATACGCGTGATGGACGTTGTGCGTGATGAAGATCACGGAGATGCCTTTCGCGCGCGCCGTGTGAATCAGCTTGAGTACGTTGAAACTCTGCTTCACGCCGAGCGCTGCGGTCGGTTCATCGAGGATCAGGACGCGCGCACCGAAGTGGATCGCCCGCGCGATGGCGAGACATTGTTTCTCGCCACCGGACATGGTGCCAATAGGCTGATGCGCGTCACGTACGTTGATGCCCATTTCGGCGAGCCGCGCCCGCGATGTTTCCGCGGCGAGATCCAGGTCCATCACGTTGAACAAGCCGAAGCGTCTTTTCTGCGGTTCGCGCCCCATGAAGAAGTTGCGCGCCACGGATAGCAGCGGCACGAGCGCGAGATCCTGGTAGACCGTTGCAATGCCCAGATCGAGCGCTTCTTTCGGCGAGCCGAAGCGAACCGGTTTGCCATCGACGAGATACTCGCCGGAGGAGGGCGTATGGACGCCGGCAAGCGTCTTGATCAGGGTCGATTTGCCGGCGCCATTGTCGCCGAGCAGGCAGTGCACTTCGCCGCGTCTCAGGCGCAGCGTGACGCCGTTCAGTGCGATTACTTTGCCGAAAAACTTGCTGACGTTTTCCAGTGCGAGGATGGTGTCTTCCGGCGCGGGCGCAGCGCTCTGGATGGGATCGGACATGGTTTGTTCTCCTTGACCTTATTGAGCCTGTTTATTGAGCTTGCTTATTGGGCTTGTGAAACGCGGCGGCGCACGTAGTGATTGAACAGCACGGCGATCAGCAGCATCATGCCGAGGAACACGCGGAACCAGTCAGAGGGCACGCTGGTGTAGCCAATGCCGATCTGGACCACGCCGAAGATCAGCGCGCCGAAACATGCACCGACCACCGAGCCGTAGCCGCCGGTCAGCAACGTCCCGCCAATCACCGCAGCGATGATCGCCTCGAATTCCTTTTCAAGCCCCCGGTCGGCTGCTGCCGAACCGATGTCGCACACTTGCAGCACTGCAAACAGGCATGCACAGAACGCGGTCAAGACAAACAACGAGATCTTCACGCGCCGCACCGGAACACCCACATTCTTGGCTGCGACGGCGTCGCCGCCGGCTGCGAAAATCCAGTTGCCGAAACGGGTCTTCGCCAGGACGAAGGCGCCAATGGCTGCAAGCACGACCCACCAGAGAAGCACCTTCGGAATGCCGGGAACAAGCGGTTGGCCGTTGTCCAGCATCTTCAGGATTCCTACGTGCCCCAGCCACACGAATAAATCGCGCAGGGCGACGCCATGGAAAAGGGTGTTAGCGAGCCAGTCTTTCGATGCGATGTCGCCTACCCCGGAAACGATCGTCCGGTCGGCAAACATGATCGACAGCGCCAGCGTCAAGCCACGCAAGATAAAGAGGAAGGCCAGAGTCACGATGAACGACGGCAGCCGCGTGCGCATGACGAGATAACCGTTGAGCGCGCCGAGCAACATTGAACCGGCGAAGGCGAAAAGAATCGCAAGCGAGATCGGCCAGTGAAAATAGACCGTGGGAATGGCGACCATCATGCCGGAGAAACCGATCATGGAGCCGATCGACAGGTCGAACTCGCCGGCAATCATCAGCAGGCACGCGCCCACCGCCAGGATGCCCAGGTACGCGGACACCTGCGACCAGTTCATGATGCCGTCGAGGTTGAACATGCCCGAGCCGCCAGCCGCAAACCCGAATACGGCAAAGACCAGCACGGCGCCGGAGATCGAGGCAAACTCCGGTCGATTCAGGATGTGCCCGAAACGGGACTCGCGTCGGATGCGCTCGTCGGCGGGAGCTGCTGCTGTGGATGAACTCGATGTCACGGCGCCGTCAGACGGCTTGTGATGTCCCGAGAGAGTAGGTTTTCCGGCTACGCCCATGATGTCTCCTTCGTCTTTCATTCGCGATACGGCGTGGGTTCACTGGGCGAACATGCTGATGCGCGAGCGATACAGGTGAATGATGCGGATGACGTGCTGAGTGCTTGCAAGTCCTGCGGGTGCTTCGAAGATGGCGGCGCGGCTGATGAGAGGCTGGCCGCGCCGCCATTGGGATTACCGATACTGGCCTGCGTACTTGAGTACCTTGTCGACGTTGTCCTTGGTAATGAACCCCGGACCTGAGCCGATATTTCGCGGGCCGTAGGACGGCGCGAGTCCATAGGTGTCAAGCCGTGCCTTGAACTTTGGATTTGCTTCGAGGGCCTGGCGGATCTTGACCGGGTCCGTGGTGTGATCCTTCTTCACGATAGCCAGCACCGCGACCGCGATATAACCCTGCAAGTAGGGCTGCTGGTCGATGGCGAACTTGATCGTGCCGTCCTGGATCGCCTTTGCGATGTCGGTGTCGAAGTCGAAGGTCGCGAACCAGATCTTGCCGGCAAGGCCCATCTGCTGCAGCGCCTTGATGGTCGGATCAGCTGACAGCGGCCCAAGTGCGAGCACCGCTTGCGTGTCCGGGTGATTACGCAAATACGCGCTCACCTTGGATTGAACGGTCGTCGGATCCTGGCCTGCATCCACCGTGGACGCTTTGAAGTCGACGCCAATGGCTTCGGCGAAACCGCGGCAGCGTTCGAACGATGCCGGATTCGTTGCGTAGTGGTTCACGCACAGGAACGACTTGATACCCGCCGCCTTCGCCTTCTCGCCCGCTGCCTTACCGGCCGTGTATTCAGGCTGTCCGACGTGCATGATCGCGCCGAGCTGCGCGCTTTGCTCTTCAGTGCCGGAGTTGATCGTGACGAGCGGAATGTGCTTCGCCGTGACCTTGGAGATCGCGCCCTTGAGCACGTCGAAGTCGGCAATGGTGACGACCACACCGTCAACGTTGCGAGCCGCAGCTTGCTCGATCAGACGCGCCATATCGGCAATATCGCCGTTCGGCGGGTTGCGGTAGTCCGTCTGGACATTGAAGTCCTCGTCCGCTTGCTTGATCGCGTTCTTGATTGTGTTCCACCACGAGTCCGAATCCGGCGCGTGGCTGATCAGGACGAAATGGGCGTCGGGGGCGGCGTGCGCTGCCTGACCGCTCAGTGCTGCTGCGCCGCACAACGCAGCGGCAGCCGCGAGCGCGCGCAGGGCGCCTCGGCGATTGCAAAGTTTCATTGTCTCCACCTATCACGGTTGTTGTTCTGAACGAGCATCCGGCGTTTGGCGTGCAGCGTGTAACGCCCCGTGCTCAGGACCAAGATTAGGACAAGTTTCGTCACTCTGCAATAGGAAGTTTAACTATTCGAAGTTTGGAAAATTAATTCCATTTGTTCGTTCAGGTATCTATAATCGGTTGCATCGAGTACAGAACACACCACGAGCGCGGCATGCAGGAAGACACGCAAGACCCTCAAGAGACGGCCGAGATCCAGACAGTCGATGAACTGATGCAGCGGATCACCGAGGCGTACGACGCGTTGCCGCGCCAGCTGAAAAGCGTGGCTACCTACATTGAGCAGCATCGCAGCAATGTGATGATGGATCGCACCGGCGACATCGCCAGCGCGTGCGGCGTGCATCCGTCGGCTGTCGTGCGCTTCGCGCAGCGCTTCGGTTTTTCCGGTTTCTCCGACCTCCAGGCAATTTTCAAGCAGGCCTATACGGGCCAGAACGGTTCCGCGCAGAGCTATCAGCAGCGCATTCGCAAACTCATCGATGAAAAGCCGGGCAAGTTGTCGGGCGGATCGGTGGCGCGCGAATTTATTGCGGCGAGTCAGGCCGGGCTGGAGGAACTCGAGGCGGGTCTCGACGACGTCCAGTTCGAAGCCGCGGTGAAGATGCTGGAACAGGCCGAGAACATCTACGTGATCGGCGTGCGGCGCTCGTTTGCGGTGGCCAGCTACATCGTCTACGCGCTGCAGCACACGGCCAAGCGCGTGCATCTGGTGTCGGGTTTCGGCGGCATGTATCGCGAGCAGATCCGCAGCGTGAAGAAGGGCGACGTGGTCGTCGCCATCAGCTTCGCGCCGTACGGCAAGGAGACGCAGTATTGCGTGCGCGCCGCGCAGCATCACGGCGCCAAGACTTTAGTGATTACCGATGGCCAGCTTTCGCCGCTCGCGCGTCACGCGAGCGCGCATTTGTTCGTGAAGGAAGGCAGCGCGTTCGCGTTCCGTTCGCTCACGAGCACGATCTGCCTGTGCCAGGCGCTCTTTATCGCGCTTGCGTACCGGCTTGAACTGAACGTAGAAGAATCAAGGGAGACAGGCGGCTATGACGATTGATGTGGCGGTGTTCGGAGCAGGGCGGATCGGCAAGATCCACGCGGCGAACCTGGCGAAGCAGCCGGGTGTGCGCCTGAAGTATGTGGTGGACGTCAACAAGGAAGCTGCGGCCGCGTTGGCCGCGCTTCACGGCGCGCAAGTAGCCGATGTGGAAGGCGCACTCGGCGACGCATCGATTGGCGCGAGCGTCGTGTGTTCAAGCACCGACACGCACGCTGACCTGATCCTGAAATCGGCGGCGCAAAAGAAGCATGTGTTCTGTGAGAAGCCGGTGGATTTGACGCTCGAGCGCGCACGCGCTTGCGCCGATGCCGTCGCGAAAGCCGGCGTGGTCTGCATGATCGGCTTTCAGCGCCGCTTCGACCCGACCTTCGCGGCGTTGAAGGCGCGCGTGGAGGCGGGTGAAATCGGCGATCCGGAAATGCTGGTGATCACGAGCCGCGATCCGGGCGCGCCGCCGGTGGAATACATCAAGCATTCGGGCGGCATTTTCAAGGACATGCTGATCCATGACTTCGATATCTTCCGCTGGATGCTCGACGACGAAGCCGACACGCTGCACGCAACCGGCAGTTGTCTGAGCGACCCGGCGATTGCGGAGGCGGGTGATATCGATTCGACGGCTGTCACGATCCGCACCAAGCGCGGCCGTTTGTGCCAGATCAACACGGCGCGGCGCGCGGCGTACGGATACGACCAGCGCTTCGAACTGCTCGGCAGCCTTGGCATGCTGCAGGCGGGCAATGTGCGCCCGACCGAAGTCACGGCGTATTCGAAGACGGCTGTATCGAACGATGTGCCGGAAGCGTTTTTCCTGGAGCGTTATCGCGCGGCGTACGCGCTGGAAATCGCCCATTTCTTCGATGCCGTCCAGGAAGGCAAGCCGGTTCGCACGACGGTCGCGGACGGCCTGAAGGCATTGGAACTCGCCGACGCGGCCACGCGGTCGTGGCGTGAAGGAACGATCATCAAACTGGGGGCGGCATGAAAGCGGCTGTGCGGATTGGAATTGTCGGATTGGGGCGGCTGGGTCAGCGCCACGCGCGTAACCTCGCTTGGCACGTGCCGGGCGCGACGCTCGCTGCGGCGTGCAGTCCGGTCGCGGCAGAACGCGAATGGGCGGGCGCCAACCTGCCGGAACTCGCGCTCTACAGCGACTATGAATCCTTGCTGAAAGACACATCGATCGATGCCGTCTGGCTCGTCACGCCGACTTCGCTACACCCTGACCAGATCATCGCGGCGTTGCACGCGGGCAAGCACGTGTTCTGTGAAAAACCGTTGTCGCTGGATTTGGCGCAGTGTGATCGCGTTATCGAGGAAAGCGCGCGCTTTCCGCATCTGCAGGTGATGATCGGTTTCGTGCGCCGCTTCGATGCAAGTTATCGCGACGCTTTCAACAAGATTCAGGAAGGCGGGATCGGCCGGCCGTTCATGGTCCGTTCGCAGACCGTCGACAAGAATGATCCCGATGGCTTTTTCGTCCGTTTCGCGCCTACGTCAGGCGGTTTGTTCCTCGATTGCAGTGTCCACGACATCGATCTCGCGCGCTGGATGCTGGGAAACCCGCGCGTCACGCGTGTATTCGCAAGCGGCACGATTGCGATTCACGAAGGGCTGGCCGAATGCGGCGATATCGACAACGGTGTCGCCATCTGCGAATTCGAGGGCGGCCGGATAGCGATGTTCCAGGCATCGCGCACGAGCGCCCACGGTCACGACACGCAGACCGAAGTGATCGGGACGGGTGGGGCGTTATCCGTGGGACACAATCCGCGGGCGAACCGGGTGGAAATCTACGATGCCGGCGGTGTTCGCAACGAATGCGTGCCGACCTTCTTCGAGCGCTTCGAGCAGGCGTTCCTGAAGGAAGCGGAAGTGTTCGTGGCGTCGTTGACCGGAGGCGCTGCTACAGGCCTGACGCTTGACGACGCACGTGAGGCCACGCGTATCGGGATTGCGATGCGGGAGTCTCTGGCTAAAGGCCAGGCGGTGAATCTTTGAGCACTGGGGTAAAATCGAACCCTCATTAAGCGGAATCACTAGCGGGTTCGAACAAGGCTCAATTCGATGGAAGTGCACAAGGAAGTCGATGCGCGCGGGCTCATGTGCCCGCTGCCCATCCTGCGGGCAAAGAAGGCGCTGTCCGATATGCAGAGCGGTCAGATATTGAAAGTGCTGGCAACCGATCCGGGTTCGCAACGCGACTTTGCTGCGTTTTCGAAGCAGACCGGCAATGAGTTGGTGGAATCGACGTCGCACGACAAGGTTTTCACGTTTTTGATGCGACGCCGCTGATCGTCTGAACGTCTGAAGGTCAATAAAAAATGCCCATGAATTTAATCATGGGCATTTTTTTTACGGCTTAGGCCTCGACAACGCTTAGCCGAGCAGATGCGGCGAACGCGTGTTCAGGTATTCCTGAAAGTCCTTTGCCACTTCCGGATGGCGAAGCGCGAATTCCACTGTTGCTTTCAAATAGCCAAGCTTGCTGCCGCAATCGAAACGTGTGCCGTGATACTTGTAAGCGAGCACTTGTTCATCAGCAAGCAACGACTGGATCGCATCCGTCAGTTGCAACTCACCGCCAGCGCCCGGCTTCAATGCACGGATGTGATCGAAGACGCGCGGTTTCAGCACATACCGCCCGACCACGCCCAGATTCGACGGCGCGACTTCAGGTTCCGGCTTTTCCACGATGCCCGACAGCTTGAAAATATTGTCTTCCCATTCTTTCCCGTCGATCACGCCGTATGACTTGGAATCCTGAGCCGGGATTTCCTCTACACCGATCACCGAGCTGTGATAGTGATCGAATACTTCGATCATCTGCGTCATCACCGGCGGCGTGCCGTACAACAAGTCGTCCGCGAGAATCACGGCGAACGGGTTGTCGCCCACCAGCTTTTCCGCGCAAAGCACCGCGTGGCCCAGGCCGAGCGCTTCGGCCTGGCGCACGTAGAAACAATCCACGTGGCTGGGTTTGATGCTGCGCACGAGATCGAGCAGCTTTTGCTTGCCGCGGGCTTCCAGTTCGGCTTCGATCTCATACGATTTGTCGAAGTGATCCTCGATTGCGCGCTTGCTGCGGCCCGTCACGAAAATCATCTCCGTGATGCCGGCCGCCATGGCCTCTTCCACCGCGTACTGGATCAGCGGTTTGTCGACGACGGGCAGCATTTCCTTCGGGCTGGCCTTGGTCGCGGGGAGGAATCGGGTACCGAGACCCGCAACCGGGAAAACCGCTTTCGTAACTTTTAGCATTTGATGACCCTGATCCTCTTATCGTGTTTAAACGTCAAGCCTGAAACGGTCGGCATGGAAGCAGATACCATGATGCAGGTTGATGCGTTGATAAAAAAGTGCGGCGAGATTAATTCTTCAAGCATAAATACGCACTTTGCTATAAGGCGGAACAAGCAGTCGGTCGGTTTCAGGTCCCGGCCGGCCACGCTGGGCCGGCCAGGAACGCCGAAGCAGCCTACGCCGGAAGCCGCGACAACTGCGCTTTCAGCTTGTCAGCAGTCGACTCAAACTCCGCCAGACGCTTGCGCTCCTGCTCGACCACCGCAGCCGGCGCACGCGCTACAAAACTCTCGTTTTCCAGCTTCACACGGGCCTTCGCGATTTCCTGCGTCAGCCGGTCCACTTCTTTCGTGAGCCGTTCGCGTTCGGCCGCAACGTCGATTTCCACCTTCAACACCAGCTTGTTTGTTCCTACGATAGCAACTGGCGCGCCACTTGCCTCCGCGTCGAGCGCGGATTCGTCGGCAATGATCTTTACTTCCGACAAACGCGCCAGCGCCTGGACATAAGGCGCGAATGACTTGAGCCGTTCCTCGTCACCGGTTGCCAGCAGCGGCACCTTGAGCGCCGGCGACAAATTCATCTCGCCACGCAGATTACGACATGAATCGATAATGGTCTTCAGTTCAGCGGCCCACTGTTCAGACGATTCATCTATCTTAGACGGTTGTGCGACCGGGTAGCGCTGAATCATGATGGACGCGCTCTGCCCGTCCTGTGCTGCTTGCGGGTACAGGTCCGTCAGCGGCGCGACCTTCTGCCATAAGGCTTCCGTGATGAACGGAATCACCGGATGCGCGAGTCGCAGCACCGTCTCCAGCACGCGCAGGAGGGTGCGGCGCGTGGCGCGCTGCTGCTCCGGCGCACCGGTCTGGATCTGCACCTTGGCCAGTTCCAGATACCAGTCGCAGTACTCGTCCCACACGAATTTATAGATCGCGCTTGCTACGTTATCGAAACGGTAATCGGCGAAACCCCTCTCCACTTCGGCTTCCACGCGCTGCAAAAGCGACACGATCCAGAAGTCCGCCTGCGAGAAGTGGAGGTATCCGCCCGGTCCGCAATCGCCTGCCTCGCATTCCTCCGGCTTGCCGAACCCACAGTCGTGGCCCTCGGTATTCATCAGAACAAAACGGGTAGCATTCCACAGCTTATTGCAAAAGTTACGGTATCCCTCGCACCTTGCCAGATCAAAATTCACGTTGCGACCGAGCGTCGCCATGGACGCCATGGTGAAGCGCAGCGCGTCCGTGCCGAATGGCTGAATCCCGTCCGGAAACTCCTTGCGGGTTTTTTTCTCGATCTTCTCGGCTTGCTTCGGGTTCATCAGCCCGGTGATTCGCTTGGAGACGAGCGTTTCCAGGTCGATGCCATCGACGATATCGATCGGGTCGAGCGTATTGCCCTTGCTCTTCGACATCTTCTGGCCTTCCGCGTCACGCACGAGACCGTGAACGTAGACGGTGTCGAAAGGAACCTTGCCGGTGAAATGCGTGGTCATCATCACCATCCGGGCGACCCAGAAGAAGATGATGTCGAAACCCGTCACGAGCACTGAGGAAGGCATGAAGTGCTTGAGTTCCGGCGTCTCGTTGGGCCAGCCGAGTGAAGAAAAAGGCACGAGCGCCGACGAAAACCACGTGTCGAGCACGTCGTCGTCGCGTTTGAGCGCGCCGGTGTAGCCTTTTTCCGTGGCTTCCGCACGGGCTTCTTCTTCGGTCTTCGCCACGAAGATTTCGCCGTTATCGCCGTACCAGGCCGGAATTTGATGGCCCCACCAGAGTTGGCGGGAGATACACCAGTCCTGGATATTTTCGAGCCACTGGTAATAGGTCGTCGACCAGTTTTCCGGGACGAACTTGATTTCGCCGTTGCGAACCACATCGAGCGCCGTTTCAGCGATCGATTTACCTGGATGGAAGGTTCCTTCCGGCGCCGGTTTGCTCATGGCGACGAACCATTGATCGGTGAGCATGGGCTCGATCACCACACCCGTGCGGTCGCCGCGCGGCACCATCAACCCGTGCGGCTTGACGGACTCCAGCAGGCCGAGCGCTTCCAGGTCGGCCACGACCTGTTTCCGCGCGTCGAAACGATCCATGCCGCGATACTTTTCCGGCGCGTTGTCGTTGATCTTTGCGTCGAGCGTGAGAATCTCGATCATCGGCAACTTGTGGCGCAGGCCGACCTGATAGTCGTTGAAGTCGTGCGCGGGAGTGACCTTGACCACGCCGGTGCCGAACTCACGATCCACGTAATCGTCGGCGATCACCGGGATTTCCCGGTTCGATAACGGCAGCATGACGGTCTTGCCGATCAGGTGCGCGTAGCGCTCGTCTTCCGGATGAACCATCACGGCGGTGTCGCCGAGCATGGTTTCCGGGCGCGTGGTGGCGACCGTCACGTGGCCGGAGCCGTCCGGCAGCGGATACTGGATGTGCCAGAGACTACCGGCTTCTTCTTCGCTGACCACTTCCAGGTCCGAGACGGCGGTGCCCAGCACCGGGTCCCAGTTCACGAGCCGCTTGCCGCGATAGATCAGGCCTTGCTTGTACAGCGTCACGAACACATCGAGCACGACGGGCGACATCTTGTCGTCCATCGTGAAATATTCGCGCGACCAGTCAATGGATGCGCCCAGGCGGCGCACCTGACCCGTAATGGTCGAGCCCGATTTCTCCTTCCATTCCCAGACGCGTTTCAGGAATTCCTCGCGGCCGAGATCATGGCGCGACACGCCTTGCGCATCGAGTTGCCGCTCCACGACGATTTGCGTCGCGATCCCCGCGTGATCCGTTCCCGGCAGCCACAGCGTGTTTTCGCCGAGCATGCGGTGGTAGCGGGTGAGGCTGTCCATGATGGTCTGGTTGAACGCGTGACCCATGTGCAGCGTGCCGGTGACGTTCGGCGGCGGGAGCTGGATCGAGAAATCTTTTCGGCCTTCAATCAGGGTCGGCGCGGCGTAGCCACGTTTTTCCCATTCCGGGCCCCAATGGGACTCGATGTTCTGGGGCTCGAAACTCTTCGCAAGCGTGTTGTCACTCGTGTTGTCACTCATGGGGTGGAATCTGCCGAAAAATGCGTAAAAGAAGCGGGGGTCGGGGAATTATAAGGTGTAGACAGGGTGGGGTCGGTGGGAAGGCGCTTCGTGGCGCTTGGGGTGGTTGAGAGGCTGACGGGAGGCGGTCTCAAATCCAACGGTCAACGACGACTCCCCCACCGATTTATAATAGCTGTCCCACCGGAAAACTCCCCCATGCCCGATCTGCTCGTCAATCTGAACCCTGAACAACTAGCCGCCGTCACGCTGCCGAACGAGCCGGCGCTTATCCTCGCGGGCGCGGGCAGCGGCAAGACGCGCGTACTCATTACGCGTATCGCCTGGCTGATCCAGCAGGGATTCGCGTCGCCTCCGACCATTCTCGCGGTCACCTTCACGAACAAGGCCGCGAAGGAAATGATGGCGCGCCTGACCGCGATGATGCCTATCGACACCCGCGGCATGTGGATCGGCACCTTTCACGGCCTGTGCAACCGCATGCTGCGCGCGCATTTCCGCGACGCCGGCCTGCCGCAGACATTCCAGATCCTCGATACGTCGGACCAGTTGTCAGCCATCAAACGGCTGATGAAGGGCCTGAATATCGATGACGAGAAATATCCGGCCAAGAATCTCCAGTACTTCATCAACAACGCCAAGGAACAAGGTCTGCGCCCGAAGGACGTCGACGCAACCGATTCCTTCAACATGAAGTTCGTCGAGTTGTACGCGGCCTACGAGCAGCAATGTCAGCGTGAAGGTGTGGTCGATTTTCCCGAACTGCTGCTGCGCTGCTATGAACTGCTCGCGCACAATCCGCCGCTGCGGGCGCACTATCAGGCGCGCTTTCGCAACATCCTCGTCGATGAGTTCCAGGACACGAACAAGCTGCAATACGCGTGGCTGAAAATGCTGGCCGGCGAACACAACGCGATCTTCGCAGTTGGCGACGACGATCAGTCCATCTACGCGTTTCGCGGCGCGAACGTCGGCAACATGCACGACTTCGAGCGCGAGTACAACGTGCGCAATATGATCAAGCTCGAGCAGAACTATCGCTCGCACGGTCATATTCTCGATACCGCCAACTTCCTGATCGCCAAGAATTCGCGGCGCCTCGGCAAGAATCTTCGGACCGACGCCGGTCACGGCGAACCTGTGCGCGTGTACGAGGCCGCGACCGATACGCAGGAGGCGGGGTGGATCGTCGAGGAGATCAAGGCGATGATCCATGCGGGCGCCGCGCGCGGCGAAATTGCCATCCTGTATAGAAGCAACGCGCAGTCGCGGACCATTGAACACACGCTGGTGAACGCGGGCATCGCCTATCGCGTGTACGGGGGCTTGCGGTTCTTCGAGCGCCAGGAAGTGAAGCACGCGCTCGCGTATCTGCGCCTGATCGACAACCCGAACGACGATACCGCGTTTGCTCGCGTCGTGAATTTTCCGACGCGCGGCATTGGTGCAAGGTCGATCGAGCAACTCGCCGACGCTGCGCGCCTCTACAACTGTTCGATGGCTGCGGCCGTTCCCTATGTGATGGGCAAGGCGGGTTCGAGCATCGGCGCGTTTGCGCAGTTGATCGCCAAAATGCGCGCCGAAACGCAACAGATGAGCCTGCCGGAGACCGTCGAATATGTGGTTCGCGCAAGCGGTCTCGCGACGCACTACGAGAACGAGCGCGAAGGCCAGGACCGGCTGGAGAACTTGCAGGAAGTGGTGAACGCCGCCGCGGCGTTCGTGCAGGAGGAAGGCTACGGGCTCGATACCCCCGCGCGTTCCATTCCGCTTCGCCCGGGTGCGACGAACGCGCCGGAAATCGGCTTGGCGACCGACGATCCGTCCATCGATGTGCTCGACCCGGCAAGTCCCGCCGATCCTGCGCAAAATCCCGACACCATGACGCCGCTGGCCGGTTTCTTGTCGCACGCATCGCTCGAAGCCGGCGATAACCAGGCGCAAGCCGGGCAGGACGCGGTGCAATTGATGACGGTGCACGCCGCCAAGGGCCTTGAATTCATGGCGGTGTTCATCACGGGGCTGGAAGAGGGCCTGTTCCCGCACGAGAACAGCGCGCAGGAAACCGACGGGCTCGAAGAGGAGCGGCGGCTGGCCTACGTGGCCATCACGCGGGCGAAGGAGCGGCTGTACCTGTCGTTCGCGCAGAGCCGGATGTTGCATGGCCAGACGCGCTACAACATTCGCTCCCGTTTCTTCGATGAACTTCCGGAAGAATCGCTCAAGTGGCTCACGCCGAAGGTGGAGGCGAGCGCGCGTTGGGGCGGCCGGTCGGACAACGCCGGCTGGGGCCGCGACTGGTTTGCGCGGCCCGACAAGGAACGCGCCGCGTACGCTGATCCCGATGCCGGCAAACCCTTGCCCGCGTTCGCCAACAATCAGCGCGCTGCCGACACCGGCTTCAAGGTCGGTCAGGCCGTGTTTCACAACAAGTTCGGCGAAGGCACGGTGATCGGACTCGAAGGGGCAGGCACCGATGCTCGGGCGCAAGTCCGCTTCAAGCGCCATGGCGAGAAGTGGCTCGCGCTGGCGGTGGCGAAGCTGCAGGCGGTGGAATGACGATGGGCGTGAAGCGTCTGGGCATCATGGCCGCGTTGCCGCAGGAACTGGGCGACCTGATCGAAGCGATGCACGCGGCCGGTGAAGTGCGTACCGAAACCATCGGCCGGCGCGAGTATCACGTCGGCATCGCGCATGGGGTGCCGTGCGTGGTCACGCTTGCACGCGTGGGGAAGGTGGCGGCCGCGGCGACGGCGAGCGCGTTGATCCATCTGTTCGATGTTGACGCCATCGTGTTCACGGGCGTGGCCGGCGGCGTTCGCGCCGACGTGCGTGTAGGCGATATCGTGATCGGCGAGACATTGATGCAGCACGACCTGGACGCATCGCCGTTGTTTCCGCGCTTTGAAGTGCCGTTGCTGGGCATGGCGTGCTTTCCCGGCGACGATAAGCTGAACGCCGCGCTGGCAGCAGCATGCACGGCATTTCTCGCCGATGAACATGCTGCATTGGAGGCGCGTTTTGGTGTGCATCCGCCGCGGTTGCATCGCGGGCTGATCGTGAGCGGCGACCGGTTTGTATCGAGCCACGATGAGGTGAATGCGCTGCGTGCAGCGTTGCCGGATGCGCTGGCTGTCGAGATGGAAGGCGCGGCGCTCGCGCAAGTGTGTTTCGAGCACGGTGTCCGGTGCGCGGTCGTGCGCACGGTCTCCGATACTGCGGATGCCGATGCGCCGGAATCCTTTCTTGAGTTTCTGCATGCGCTCGGCGGAACCTATTCGTCGGGGATCTTGCGACGGTTTTTGGCCGCTTGGGATTCCCCCGGCGACGTACGACTTCCTTCCTGAACAGCGCTTTCCTCGGCGTGTAGTCATTCGCTTCTGAGCGCGGCGTACCTTCTGCACCGCGCCGGAATACCCGGTTAAAGCGCCGCGTTTTCATCCGCGTCCGGGAGCGCCTACGCCGCGGTAGGCCAAGCCGGTCCTGCCATCTTCTCCAACCGGCCGCCTTCAGTGCAGAGCGGCGCATCTCGTCATCACCTTCGCATCTCCCCCGACTCGCTCCCCAAAATTCTCTCTTGTAAGTGAGAATGATTCGCAATTACAATGCTCCGGACGACAGGAGGTCCACATGACCGAAACGACGCCCGATTCCAGCCGGGCACAGCGCGCAATGTCCGCGAACGCCGCACGGATGATCAAGACCACGCGTCGCGCATGGCTCGCCGCAGCGGCGCAGCCCGTTAGCGATATGGCCACGCAGCCCCGGCCACCCCGGTTTTCACGTCGTCCGATAGTCGCAAACCTTGCAATAGCCATGAATTTCTGGAGTACGAGACCGCTGTGATTGCTATCCAATCTCCCTTGGCCAAGTCCATCGTTATTGACGGGTCCGATGTCCCCAATCAGCGCATGCACGACGCCAGCCGCTTTCCGCTCGTGCGCTTGCGCCGGCGCGCCGTGCAGCCGGGCTATGCGTTCGGCTGGGGCGCCGAGATGCAGCGGTTGTTATCGCTGAAGACGCCGTTTGTGATCGTCTCCGACCACGACGCCGATGAAACCGCCGACGACACCCGCCTTCGCAATGCCTGGCTGCGTTCGCACCGGGAAACACTCGCGCTTTATTGCCGCGGATTCATTGTGATCGAGCCGAAGATAGAAGCCCGGGCGTCGACGCGGGAAGCCGTGCGCGCGGCGACCGAGGGCAGCGGCGTGCGAATGGTCGTGGTCTCCAGCATGCGGGTGGCCGGCGACCTCGCGCCGGTGCTGCTCAAGCATTCGGCAAGCGATCTGGAGAAATCCCGATCAACCGATAAGCCGCGCATGCAGATGCCGTAGCACCAGCAGCCGTCGACTCAGGGCCGTCCCTCTCTAGCAGCGCCCCCCGGCCTGAACTATGCTCGGGAGCAATTCGCTCGTCGCCTGAACCTGATTTAGGCGAGAAGCGTTCCGCTACCAGACAGGGGTTCGAATGCCGACTTATCGTGAAGCTCACCGCCGTTCGATTGAAGATCCGGAATCGTTCTGGGGCGAACAGGCGCGGCGCATCCATTGGGAAACGCCGTTCGAGCAGGTGCTTGATCACAGCAATCCACCGTTTGCGCGCTGGTTTGTCGGCGGCAAGACGAATCTTTGCCACAACGCTGTCGACCGGCATCTCGCCGCGCGTGCTCAACAAAATGCGCTGGTGTATGTATCGACGGAAACGGGCATCGAGCGCCGCTACACCTATGCCGAGCTGCACGCCGAAGTGAATCGCATGGCCGCCGTCATGCGCTCGCTTGGCGTGAGTCAGGGCGAGCGTGTCCTGATCTATCTGCCGATGATCCCCGAAGCCCTGTTCGCGATGCTGGCCTGCGCGCGGCTCGGCGCAATCCATTCGGTCGTGTTCGGCGGGTTCGCGGCGCCAAGCCTGGCGGCGCGTATTGATGACGCCACGCCCGTGCTGATCGTGACCGCCGACGCCGGTGCGCGTGCGGGCAAGGTGATCGATTACACACCGCTCGTGGATGAAGCGCTGGCGCGCGCCACACATAAGGTGCCGCAGGTATTGCTGATAGACCGCCAGCTCGCGCCGGAACGGTTGCAGGCGCCGTACCTGGTGTCCTACGAGCCGTTGCGCGAACAGTTCTTCGATGCTCACATTCCCTGTGTCTGGCTCGAATCGAATGAACCGTCGTATGTGCTCTATACGTCAGGGACGACCGGCAAGCCGAAGGGCGTTCAACGCGATGTGGGCGGGTACGCGGTGGCGTTGGCGGCATCGATGGAACACATCTTCCAGGGCAAGCCCGGCGAGACCATGTGGACCGCGTCCGATGTGGGCTGGGTGGTCGGGCACAGCTACATCATTTATGCACCGCTGATTGCCGGCCTGACAACGGTCATGTACGAAGGCACGCCGATTCGTCCCGATGGCGGCATCTGGTGGCGCATCATCGCGCAGCACAAGATCAACCTCATGTTCACCGCGCCGACCGCGCTGCGCGTGCTCAAGAAGCAGGACCCGAAGCTGATGGAGCAGGCGGATCTGTCGAGCCTGAGAACGTTGTTCCTGGCCGGCGAACCGCTGGATGAACCTACGGCGCAATGGATTCAAGGCGCATTGAAAAAGCCGGTAGTCGATAACTACTGGCAGACCGAAACCGGCTGGCCGATGATCGCGATTCCACGCGGTATTGAAGCGTTGCCGCAGAAGCTAGGCTCGCCAGGCGTACCGTCCATGGGCTTTGCTTTGACCGTGCGAAACGAGGCGACGGGTGAAATCTGCGCGTCCGGTGAGAAGGGCGTGATCACGCTCGACTATCCGTTGCCGCCGGGTTGCATGCAGACGGTATGGGGCGACGATTCGCGCTTCGTCAAGACGTATTGGGAGAGCGTGCCGGGGCAGCATCTTTATTCAACCTTCGACTGGGGCGTGACCGACGAAGACGGTTACGTCTCCATCCTCGGACGCACGGACGACGTGATCAACGTGGCGGGGCATCGGCTGGGCACGCGCGAAATAGAAGAGGCGTTAAGCAGTCATCGGGCCGTGGCTGAAGTGGCGGTGGTGGGCGTGGCTGACGCAGTGAAAGGACAAGTCGCACTGGCCTTCGTCGTTTTACGCGATGCCCAGGCCTTGGACGCACAGGGCGCGCGTGAAGCGATTGAAGGTGAACTTTTCCGGAGCGTGGATGCGCATTTGGGTGCGATCGGCCGTCCCGCCAGAGTCCATTTCCTGGCGATGCTACCCAAGACCCGGTCAGGCAAGGTGCTACGAAGGGCGATTGCCGCGTTGGCCGAAGGGCGCGACCCCGGCGATCTGCCGATGATCGAAGATGCCGGGGCGCTGGTCCAGGTGAAGGAAGCCTTGATGCGGTAGAAATGCTTCTCTTACGTTACCAAAGCAGCTAACTCATGCTCCGCCCGGGACGTGAGCCGCTGCGCCTCTTTTGTGAGATTGACGCGCATGGTGGTCTCCGCAACGTCGTGAACCGCTTGCTCGAGCTGGTAGGTACCCTTTGCCTTGAGCCAGTCCATGACTTCCGCCAGATGCCAGATGGCGGTACTGCCCTCGTGCACTGGTGATGGAAAGGTATCTGCGTTAGTCAGCATCAACTTGCGCATGTTCTGCCGCGATACGCCGATGGCCTCGGCGACGTCGGTCAAGCCGACAAAATCCGGTGAAGCTTCCACCAGGGCGGCAGACGGAATGGCCGACTTGACGTCCTTTAATGCGCTCATGAGTGCCGCTTGCGCGCTGTCAGCCTCGCGCGTAAATGCCAGTGCGATCCGGCCCGGCTGACCTACGCCGATCAATGCGTCGTCGCATCCTGCGGCGCCTAGGCGTCCGATCAATGCTTCGTGGTCGCAGTCGCTGTCCGATAACCGGTACTTCAATGTGAACGAATATTCCATGGCGTTGCCTTAATTGAGACCGTAGATTGTGCGGAAACCTTGCGTGATTGAACCGTGCAGTTGTCGACCACGCGCTTGATGGCTCGCGCATGATTCACCGCATTCTTCGGCGTGCTCCACACACTGGTGATGCAGAACTCGCCGCAACGGCACTCGACCGTGTTGTAGGGGCAATAGATCCGGCCCCAGGCATGGCTTCCTCCTTGTTCGACGCGCCAGCCATGCGTTTCCGCGTGCCGCAGTGCTTCTTCAATTTCCTTCTTCTGATGCTGTGATCGAGTCATCGTTAGCCCCAATAGTAGAGGCGCCCCATCAGGTTGTCAAGTGACAACCTGATGGGGCGCCTGGAACGTCGATACGAAAACTCGTTTTAGAGTTGTGCGTTCGCCGGTCGACTGTGTGTTCTGCTCACATGACCGTGATCATCACGCTTTTGCCGTTACCGTTTTTTCCTTCGCATCCCGGGTATTCGGCAGCAGGATCGTCAGGACTCCGATCAGCGGCAGGAACGAACAAACCTTATAGACATAGTCGATGCTCGTCGCGTCAGCCAGATGGCCTAGCACTGCAGCGCCGATGCCGCCCATGCCGAACGCAAGACCAAAAAACAACCCTGCCACCATGCCCACCTTGCCGGGAATCAGCTCGGTCGCATAAACGAGGATGGCTGAGAACGCCGATGCCAGGATCAGCCCGATCACCACCGACAGCACGCCGGTCCAGAACAGGTTGGCGAACGGCAACATGAGGGTGAACGGCGCGACGCCCAGGATGGACACCCAGATCACAACCTTGCGGCCGATCTTGTCGCCGACTGGACCGCCCACGATCGTGCCCACTGCTACTGCCGCGAGGAACCAGAACAGATGCACCTGCGCGGTTTCCACCGGCAATTGAAATTTGCTGATCAGGTAGAACGTGAAGTAGCTGCTGATGCTCGCCAGATAGAAGTACTTCGAGAACACGAGCAGCATCAGGACCGTCATCGCGATGATGACTTTATTGCGCGGCAATGCAGACACCGCAGCCGACGCACGCGCTTTCTTCACTGCCGGATGGCGTTGATACCAGCGGCCAATGTTGGCCAGCACGAAGATGGCGAGGAGTGCGGCAGCCGAGAACCACGCGATGCTGCGTTGCCCATGCGGCATCACCACCAAGGCGGCCAGCAAGGGCCCAAGCGAACTGCCCGCATTGCCGCCGACCTGGAACACTGACTGCGCAAGCCCGTGGCGTCCGCCCGACGCCATGCGCGCCACCCGGGAAGATTCGGGATGGAATATCGACGATCCGCATCCGACCAGCGCCGCGGCGACCAGCAATACCGGAAAGCTTCCGGCCATCGACATCAGCAACAAGCCGCACAGCGTGAAACCCATGCCGACCGGCAGCGAATACGGTTTCGGATGTTTGTCGGTATATAAGCCGACCAGCGGCTGCAGCAGCGACGCCGTGATCTGGTAGGTCAGCGTAATCAAGCCGATTTGCCCGAACGACAACGAAAACTCGCTTTTGAACATCGGGTAGATGGCGAGGATCAGCGACTGGATCATGTCGTTGAGCAAATGCGCAAAACTGATCGCACCGAGCACGGAGAAGGCGGTGCGTGGAATGGCAGGGCTCAGGGCGGGTGCGCCGCCGAGGGCGCTTTTATCGATACTTGTCTGCATGATGGTGGCTCGATTCGTCTCTCGTCGTATTTCGTTGTCTGCCTGAAGCGCGCGGACCAGGCCGCAATGCGCCGTCTCGTAATAATTTTAATGTGTCCTCTACGCATTGTCCGGCCAAATTTTGTCGCGAAACGGACATCAGTTTGCCCATACCTGGCGCGTGCGCGCCCGGTTTTGGTGAGACGGACATCAGTTGCGGCCTGTGGGGAAAACACGCCTAAAGAAGCGCCGTTTCCCGCCGTAGACCATTGATGTAGCCGTGTGACCCGCCCAAGAAGCAGGCCGCGCGATGCCAATCAAAATTGGGGAATTAAACAGATGAAAGCGTTTTCGCGGCTGGGCAATCCCGGCGCTGGATTTATTCCCGACGGCGGCGCCAAAGCCACCGCCCGGGCGATGGCCAAGATCGCCGTTACAAGCGGCCGTTCGTTGTCCGTCAAGGCGTCATTGCGTCTCGCGTTCGCGTTGTTGCTGGTCGGCACGCTGGCTATTGGCGTGATCGCGCTGACGCAGATCAGCCGCCTCAACGGTTCGACGGAATCCATTTATCGCGAGGGGTATGTCGCCAGCCGGGACGTTGAAGAACTGCGCAGCGCCGTGCTGCGCGCGAGCCGCTCGCAAAAGATGCTGCTCACCGCGACCACCGCGAAGGAGCGCGACGAACTCGGCGCGGACGTCGAACATGCGCTCGCCGATATCGGCCGCGGGCAACACAACCTGCAAAATTACGCAGACCCGACTGGCGACCAGAAACGCCTGGCGACAGCCGTTGGCGCGTGGAGCACTGACCTGCGCACCTTCGTCAAACTGGTGAAGGAACAACCGCTCGACCTGTCGCAGATGAACTGGCAGGTCGGAATCATGGACGTCTCGCTGCTGGTGGCAACGGCCAAGCTGGAAAAGCTCGTGAATGGGCTCATAGAACAGCGTGGCGCGGCAGCGAAGGCGACTATCGAATCGGCGAATGCCATTTATCACGCATCGTTCGTGATGGTGGCCGTGCTGACGCTCGTGCTGATCGTGCTGGCGTTCGTAGTGGGCGAATGGGTCGTCCGGCGCATTGCAAAGCAACTCGGCGGCGAACCCGTCTACGCGATGGAAATCGCGAGCCGGATCGCGGCAGGCGACTTGTCGAACCGCATTACGATCGCCAAGCGCGATAACACCAGCATGCTCCATGCGCTCTCGGGCATGCAGAAGGATTTATCGACGACGGTCGGCGAAATTGCGGCCAGCGCGGAAGCGATCGCGTCGGCGTCGAGCGAAATCTCGCAGGGCAACGTGGACTTGTCGCAGCGCACGGAGCAGCAGGCGGTCGCGCTTGAAAAGACCGCGTCGAGCATGGAGGAGTTGACGTCCACCGTACGCCAGAACGCCGAGAACGCGAAGCAGGCGAGCTCGCTCGCTTACAACGCATCCGAGATTGCGGAGAAGGGCGGTGTGGTGGTCGGACGCGTGGTGGCGACCATGGAGCAGATCAACGCGAGCGCGAAGAGCATTGGCGACATTATCGGGGTGATCGAGGGCATCGCGTTCCAGACGAATATTCTTGCGCTCAATGCAGCCGTCGAAGCAGCACGGGCGGGTGAAGAGGGGCGTGGATTCGCGGTCGTCGCCGGGGAAGTGCGCAACCTCGCGCAACGTTCGTCGGCGGCGGCGAAGGAAATCAAGGGTTTGATCCACACGTCGGTGGCGCGTGTTTCCGATGGCTCGACCTTCGCCCACGAAGCCGGCACGACCATGGAAGAGGTGGTGAAGGCGGTCAAGCGCGTAACTGACATCATGGGCGAGATTTCGGCGGCGTCGGCGGAGCAGAGCAGCGGTATCGAGGAAATCAATCTCGCCGTGACGCAAATGGACGCGGGCACGCAGCAGAACGCGGCGCTGGTCGAACAAGCGGCTGCTGCCGCGCAGTCGCTGGACGATCAGGCGCATGCGTTGAAACAATTGGTGGGCAAATTTCAGCTGGCGTGATGTAACGCGGTGTGCACACTGATGAACGAACAAAGGCTTGCCGAGCGGCAAGCCTTTGTTCTAGAATTCGCGACGGGCGCGGCAGGGCGCCCGGTCTCGCGAAAGTGAAAACACCTGTCACGCGTTATCGCTTCATCTGGATAAACCGCAACGTTGAACCTTTAGCCGCAGCGAGAACGGCACAACAAGGAGAAACGTCATGTGGTCAACATCCTGTCCTCGCACAACCAGTTCCGAACTCACCAACACCGAATTTCTTCGACGCCACGCGCGCCGGCTGCTTCGTCGCGCTCACGCCGACAATACGAGCACGGCGATGCCCGTCGTGCGCCGCCTGCTCGCGGCAGGCGTCACCCGCGCCGGGACGCTTGCGGAGCTTCACAAAACGCGCACTGAGGTTCAGCTCAAGCACGTATTGAACATGCTGGCTGTCGAGCTGGGTCATGTCGGCTGGGACACGTGCAAGCCGGTGCTTGATACGCGAGAGCCGGCCGTCATCGATCGATACCGCTTCGATGCTGGCGCTTTTGGCGACTACGAGAAAGTGTGGTTTGCGGGTGCCGGCGCCGCGCGTGAGTGGCAGCGCGAACATGGAGGGTACATCGTGGAGTACGGCGATCAGGCGGTGGCAATACTCTGGCGCGAGTGAGGAGTAGCTTGAGGACACTCAACTCGCTGTCGCGCTGCAGGTTCGTGAAAAAGAATCGGCAGCGTGACAATCAAAGCATAGCAAACGTTAAAGCAGCTCCACTTCCTTCCAGCCCGCGTTAGAAAAAAAACGGCTTAGTTCCCGCATGAGTTCATTCAGCGCCGACATTTCCGGCGGCGTAATCTTGCGCACGTGCTGCGCCTGTGTCCAGTCGCCGTAAAGCATGGCTACCGTCGACCCGTTCGCCTTCACGGGCAGCAGCACGAATGCGTGGGCGTCGCCGAATGACGGTTTGAACCAGCGCGGCAAGCGGGCTTCAATCCGCGGGTCGCGAGCATTCTCGATAAAAATCCCGACCGGGTTCGAGATCGCCAGATGGAACACGTCAGGCTCGAACGCCGCGGAAAATGTCAGCGATGGCAGCAACTGCTCGACGCCCGCCCCAAGCCCCAGCCGCGCCTGGAATTCGTTGTTGGCTTGACGCACGAATACCACCGTGCGCGAAAACGTGAGCCCGGCCAGCACCGCTTCCGACGCTAGCGCCAGCACGGCGCCCAGCGCGTTCTTCGACGGCAGCGAGCGCAAGTCCTCGAGCCCCGCCGCAATCCGCGCTTCCGCCGATAACCCCGCGCGCGCAATGGCATCGGCGTCCGCGCGCAGTTCCACGATCTCCCGCATCACGCCGTCGTTCGAGTCCTCGTTCGCGAGCGCGAGACTCATCGCGGCGAGCGTGGCGGCATCGGTCAGCAACGCGCGGCTGTAGCGGTTCGCGATATCCACCAGCGACGACTCGCGATGCGCGTCGTCAACATGCTGCGCGGTGAGCGCATCGGCGACTTCGGTGGAATAGTTGGTGACGGCCTGCAGCCAGCGCACGTGGCGCGGCGTTTTTTCATCTACTGGAGCGAGCGGGTCGCGGGTCAGCATGCCGGTGCGGATGGTCTCCGGCAGGCGCCAGCGGTCCGCGGCTTCCATGCCGATTTCCTCGAAGGTGACGCCGAGCAAGGTGCTGCACGCGAGGCTGTCGCTGATCCGCTCGGCCGTGGCCTTGCGGCGCAACTGATCCCACTCTGTCTCGAGGTAAAACGCCACCAGCAGCTTGCCGATCTGACGCATCAGCGTGCAGACCACCGCTTCTTCCGACGCCCGGAACTCGCTGTGCTCGGTGACTTGCCGCGCAACGGTGCCGGACAGCAGCGTGCGGTTCAGTTCGAGCTTGGCGTCAATGCGCCGTGGCGCGCTTTGATGAAAGTGATCGACCAGCTTCAGCCCGACCACCAGGTGGCCGACCGCGTCCATGCCCAGCACCATCAACGCGCGCGTCACGGTGGTGATGTTGCCGCCGAACGAGATGTACATCGCGGAGTTGGCGAGCCGCAATACCTTCTGCGTGAGGCCGAAGTCGGACAGAACGACCTGGACCAGGGCTGTGAAGTCCAGGTCGTCGTCGCTCATTGCGGACACAGTGGTGCGCAGAGCCTGGGAGAGCATCGGAAAGTCTCCGCGCTCGCTCATACGGCCCCACAGCTTGTCCAGTAATTCGGCTTTGGAATTGCTTGCCATGCGATTGGTGTCAATGCCTTACACGTTCCCGGCCCGGTGCCCGGAGCGGCTTGAATCGTCGACCTGGGTCGAAGTGTAATGCGTGAAAAAAAGTCCGCATAAATCCTGCATAAACCTTATAACGGCGGGCTCGCACGTAAGCTTTACACCAGACCATAAATGAAACGCTGCAACAGCTCCAGTCGTCGGCTCCTGCCAACGCAAAAACGTGACGGTATCTTAACAAGGCGCCTGGAGAAAGAGCGTTTTATCCTGAAAGCAACGCATCAGGTCACCGGCGGGCAGGGCTTTGCTGATCAGCCATCCCTGGATCTGGTCACAGCCCATCTCGATCAACAGTTCGCGCTGCGCCTCTGTCTCCACTCCTTCCGCCACGAGTTCGAGCCCCAGCGATTTTGCCAGGCCCACCACCGCGGCCACAATGGCCTGGTTGTTCCGTGAGGTCAGCAGGTTTTCGATAAAGCTGCGGTCGATCTTCAACTTCGAAAGCGGGAAGCGCTGCAGATAGGAAAGGCTGGAATAGCCGGTGCCGAAGTCATCGACGGCGAACGCAATGCCAAGCGCCGCCAGCGTTTCGAGCAGACGGGTAGCTTCTTCCGGATCATGCATCAGCAGGCTTTCCGTGATTTCGAATACGAGCCGGCGCGGATCGAGGCCTGTCAGTTGCAGCGCCTCTTTCACGTTCTGCGTAAAACGCTTGTCGCGGAATTGCTGCGGCGAGACGTTCACGGAAACGTAGTCCAGCACGAAACCTTCGCTGTCCCACTGCACCAGCTGCATGCACGCGGCCTTGAGCACCCAGTTGCCAAGATAGTTGATCAGGCCGATCGATTCCGCGAGCGGAATGAAAGCCGTCGGAGGGACGAGGCCGTGCACAGGATGCTGCCAGCGGATCAGCGCTTCCGCGCCGACCACGCCGCCGCTGCGGCTTTCGGTGATCGGCTGGAAGTGCAGCGAAAACTCGCCGTTGCGAACGCCTTCGTAAAGATCGGCTTCCAGGTTCAGGCGCTCGGCGTCGCGGGGGTCGTCGTCGGGAACGTGGAATACGACGATATTGCCGCCCGACGTCTTCGCCTGCGCCAGTGCGTGGTCGGCCATGCGCAGCAGGCTGCTGCTCTCCTGCTCGACTTCGTCGGGGAAGATGGCCGCGCCGATGCTCGCCGATAAATGCGTATGTTGTCCGCGGTACCGGTAGGGCTGCGCAATCGCGCTCAACACCCGCCGCGCGACATCCTCGGCCGCTGTGGCCGCATCGGCCGTGGTGCCGGCCGAGAACAGGACGGCGAATTCGTCGCTGGCCACGCGCGCCACACGCTCGCCGGCGCGTGCCGCGTGCTGGATGCGGCGTGCGGTCTCGCGCAGCATGTCGTCGCCGGCGTCGTAGCCGAGTGCGCGGTTGATGCGCTGGAAGTCGTCGATATCCACCAGCAGCAGCGCCGCATGCGTATGCGTGTGAACGGCCTCGGCCTGGGCGGTGTCGATCGCGCTTTTCAGCGCTGTGAGGTTCTCGAGGCCCGTCAGCGAATCGTGATGCAGCGCGTGCTGCAGCGTGGTTTCGCGCTCGCGCCAGTGCGAAACCTCAAACGCGGCGAGCGCGAAGCCGGACAGATCTGGCGCGTGCGTGGCGAGGATCCTCAGTTCGACGAGGATCGGCGTGGTCAGGGATTTCAGCAGATGCAGCGTCGCGCTCTCCAGCTTGCCGCTTTGTTGTGCGCGCGCGACGAGCGCATCGAGTTCATCGATTTCATGCGAGGGCACGAGCTCATGCAACGTGAGCGAGCTCAGGTAGTCGCGGTGATAACCCAGGAACTCGATGCTCCTCGCCGATACAAAGCAAAACCGCAGCGATGCATCCACTTGCGCCACGAAATCGACGGCGGCGAGGGTGGCCTCCGTGGCTTCCGTGGCGATGCCAGGGGGACGCTCAGCTTCGTTCACCGCCGCCGGATGCAACAGATGAAGCGGCGCAGGCGACGCCGAAGCTGGGACGATCCGTCCTGTTTTCGCGCCCCGTGCAGTGTGCGACGTCGATTCGGGGAGGGTGAGCGGCCGCGGCAGAGGGTCATGGCTACCCGCGGCCAGCACGGGTGCTGATGAACCTTCCACGGTAGCGAACCTGACCATGCGGCTTGGCAACGTGGTCGCGATCAGCGTTCTGACATTCGCGCGAACGGCGGCGCTGGTTTGGCCGGCTAGGGCGATCCATGCATTCAAGCGCTGGGCGGTGATCCGTTTTACTGGCATGTTTCGGTTATAGCCTGTCTGATTGCGCGCCGGGCCGGTAGAGGCGCGGCGCACGCTGTCCTGCCAAGCGCGCTGCATCGGGCATCTGTTGTGGATGTTCCGGCAATGCGGGCGTGAGCCGCCGGAATATCCGGTAGCCGCGACTCGGACGCGTTCTTTGCAAGTTAACGGTTATGTCCCGAAATTCTTTAGAGGAATAGCTGAGCGCCCGCGAGCCACGGCCCCGGCGGGTTTCACGCAATTTGTCGACATCACGATTTGCGGTAGAGTGCGGCTTGATCGTTACGAATTCTTAACCGGTCAGTGGGTCCGCCGAGCGTGGTGTCGAGCTATCGGCTGGCCACGGTCCGACCGATTATTTCGTTGTTTGTGCTTATACGCCGGATCGTGAAGCTAAATCCTTGAGCTAGCCCTTAAGCCGACCTCTCAAGCTGATCGTTTGAGCTAACCGTTGTCTGGTCGCCATTCAGTCAACACCGTTTTATTGCTGCACGCCATGATTGTGTCCCCAAGCCGATTGCCGGAGCCGGCTCCCAAGCCAGGCGTATTGAACGTGCTGAACGCGCTGAACGCACGCATTGTGTCGTGTGAGGTCTTCGCGACGGCCACCCATTGCATTGAGCTTGCGATCTCGCATGAGCGCAGCAGGTCCATTCATGCCGCCGGTTGATCGGAACCCGACCCGGCGCGCCGCGCACAACTCCGTGGACAGTCCCGCGGCGAAGACCTCGGCTGAAAATGCTGCGCCGGTCCTTCGCGAGCCGGAAAGCGTCTACCTCGGCCGCCAGCCGATCATCGATCGCAATGGCGCGCTGCATGCCTACGAACTGCTTTTTCGCGACAGTCCGGACAATCGCGCGCGCATTTTCGACGACGTGCAGGCGACTGCACACGTCGTTGCGCGAACGGTGGGCGAGATCGGTTTGTCCGCGGTGCTTGGGGATCACCGCGGCTTCGTGAACATGAACCGCGACCTGCTGTTCGACGACATCGTCCACATCATGCCGCCCGAGCGTTTCGTGCTCGAGATCCTGGAAACCGTCACCTTCGACGCCAAGCTTTTCAAGCGCTGCGAACAGTTGCGCGCGGCAGGTTTCCAGTTCGCGCTCGACGACGTCGTGTCGCTCACCGACCCCCTGCACGAAGCGTTGCCTTACGTGGATTACGTCAAGGTCGACTTTCTCGCTACCAATCGCGCCGATCTGCCCGAACTCGCGGCAACGCTCAAGCAACATGGCAAGACGCTGATCGCGGAAAAGATCGAGACGTATCAGGATTTCGATGAAGCCCGCAGGCTCGGCTTCGACCTCTTCCAGGGTTACTTTTTCGCTCGTCCGCAAGTGCTGGTCACGCGCCGCTCGAACCCCTCGCGCACGGCCTTGCTGCGTCTTCTGGGCGTGCTGTCGGGGGAGCCTGATATAGGCGAACTCGAGGCCGAGTTGAAGCTCAATCCGGCCGTGGTGGTGCAGTTGCTGCGGCTGGCCAATTCAAGCGCGTTCAAATTGAGCCGGCCGGTGGCGTCGTTGCGCGAGGCCATCAACGCGACCGGGACCCGGCAGATTTCGCGCTGGACCCAGTTGCTGCTTTACGCGGACGGCCGCCACTTGCCGTGGCGTTCGGACCCGCTGGTGCAACTGGTCGGGACACGCGCGCGTTTCATGGAGCTGGCGGCGCGTGTCATGCGGCCATCGAGTGAGGAATTCGCCGATGCCGCCTTCATGACCGGCATCTTTTCGCTCGTGCATGTGGTGGTGGATTTACCGCCGGTCGAGATCATGGACTTGCTGAAGTTATCGAAAGAAATGGGTGCTGCAATCGTCGATGGCGACGGTCCGCTCGGTGCGCTGTTGCGACTCTCGCAGGCGACGGAAAGAGGCGACGCGCCGGAGCTCGATGCAAGCATTGGTCCGAGCGTGGATTTCGCGGTGTTGACGCCGGCTGTGCTCGCCGACCTGCAGTTCGAGGCGGCGACGTGGTTCGGTGCGCATCGGGTGGAGTAGGTAGTGCAGGTATTGCTGGTATCGCAGGTATTGCGCTTGCTGTGTTGATGGATGGCTGCGGGGTTGTTCAGTTGTTTGTCCTGTCGTGCGCGCGGGTCACGAAAATCGAGGAGTGTCATGAAGCGAAAGTTTGCTGGGAAAATGCTGACGGCGTCGCTGGGCGCAGCCCTTGCGGTGTACGCGCTGGTGGCTTACGCAACGCTCAAGCCCGGCGATCACGCGCCTGTGTTCACCGCGCAGGCGTCGCTTGGCGGCAATGTCTATGAGTACTCGCTCGCAGACGAGCTGAAGAAGGGGCCCGTGGTCCTGTACTTCTATCCGGCCGCCTTCACGAAGGGCTGCACGATCGAGGCGCACGAGTTTGCTGACGCAGTCGATGAATACAAGGCCCTGGGCGCCACGGTGATTGGTGTGTCGCACGACAACATCGACACATTGAAGAAGTTCTCGGTGAGCGAATGCCGGAGTAAATTCCCGGTCGCCGCTGACGGCGATGCGAAGATCATCAAGCAATACGATGCAACCATGCCGCTGGTCAGTTCCATGGCCAATCGCGTGTCATACGTGATCGCGCCCGACGGAACGGTGATCTATGAATACACGAGCCTGTCGCCGGACAAACATGTGGCGAACACGCTGCAGGCGCTCAAAGACTGGAACGAGAAGCACAAGACCCAATAACGTAACCAGCCTTGTAAGGTTTTGATCGATGCCGATTATCGTTGCGCTCGTTGTCCTCGTTGCCGTGATCTACGGCGCGTTCTGGTCGTTTCACGCGTTATCGGCGGCGTTCGGTGTGAGTGTTGCGATTGGCGCCGCGGTGATCGCGGCGCTGGTGGTGGTGAGCATTGCTGTGTATTTCTGGCTGCGGTGGAAGGAAGTCGCACCGAATGTCCACGATGGCGACTGGACGCACGAACTCAAGCGGGATTGGGGCGGCGTGCGGCTCGCAGCGGCCAAGCGTTTGTGCGAAGTGCGAGTGGGCGGCCAGGTCGGCATGTATATTTTTGCGGATCTGCGTGGAGCGCGGATGGAACCGGGCGCGTCGGGAACGTCAGGAACATCGGGCGCCTGGCAAGTCGCGCTGAACGTGAAGGACTCGACGCAGCCGCGCTGGAACCTGCCCATGCAGGACCGGCGCGAGGCGCACAAGTGGTGCCGGATTTTAGAGAAGGCGGCTGCACAGACTTTGTGACGGGCTGTACATTCTTTGTGACGGGCTGTACATTCGAGCCAGCATTTGCACAGTGCGAATACGGCGCTTCTCCGTATCCGGAATTGTTCGCTGCCGAAAAGCGCGCTACATGTGATATCCCATATCGCCGCGCACCTTGCCGCGAAATACCCAGTAAGACCAAACCACATAAAGCACGATAACGGGTAGCAGGAACATCGTCCCGATCAGCAGGAACTGCTGCGAAAGCGGCGTCGTGGACGCATCCCACAACGTCACCGACGGTGGCGCGATGAAAGGCCAAAGGCTGATCACAAGACCGGTGAAGGCCAGGAAGAACAATCCGATCGAGCACATGAACGGGACCACTTCCTTACGTTTTTCAAGCGCCGACCACAATGTCCAGATCAGCAGCACCGTCAGTACCGGTACCGGCGCGAACACGAAGCTATCCGGAAAACTGAACCACCGCGCCGATATACGCGCGTCCTTCAACGGCGTCCAGATGCTGATCAGCAAGATAAACGCGACCACGCCGAACAGCACTTTCCTGGCCATGCCACGCGCCCATTCCTGCAACTCACCTTCTGTCTTGAGCACGAGCCACGTCGTGCCCTGCAGCGCGTAGCCGAAGATCAGCCCGAAACCTGTCAGCAGCGGAAACGGTGCAACCCAGTCCCAGCTTGTGCCGGAAAATACGCGCCCGTGAATGGGAAATCCCTGCATGAACATGCCAAGCACGACGCCCTGAGAGAACGTTGCGACCAGTGAGCCGTAGCCAAACGCGCTATCCCAGATCCACTTGCGCGCGCCGACCACTTCGCGGAATTCAAACGCCACGCCGCGAAAGATCAGGCCAAGCAGCATCAACAGGATTGGAAAATAAACCGCCGGCACGATGATCGCGAACGCCAGCGGAAAGACCGCGAGCATGCCGCCGCCGCCCAGGATCAGCCAGGTTTCATTGAAGTCCCAGACGGGTGCGACCGAGTTGATCATCAGTTGGCGTTCAACCGGATCGCGGCGCATCAGGAACACCATGCCTACGCCGAGATCGAAGCCGTCGAGCAGCACGTACATGAATACCGCGAGCGCGAGGATGGCGGCCCACATCGGTACGAGGTCGAGCATCATGATCTCCTTGAAGGGGGAACGACGTCGTCCGGACCGGCGGCTTTCGCGGCATTGATTCCGCTCGATGCATCCGCCGATGCCGCCGCCGCCGATAACGGCCGCGCCGCGCGCGTTTCCGGTTGCAGGAGGGCGTGATCGGTGTCGACGTGTTCGTCGGCGGGGCCGATCCGTACAAGCCGCCGCAGCAGGATGAATCCCGAGCCGAAGATCACGAAATACGCGAGCACGTAGAGCAGCCACGAGAGCCCGACATCGCCGGCTGTGAGCGACGGGGTGACCGAGTCGCGGGTGCGCATCAGTCCATACACGGTCCACGGCTGGCGGCCGGCTTCGGTCGTCGTCCACCCCGCCAGCACGGCGATAAACCCCAGCGGCATGCCGTACGTGGCGCAACGCAGCCAGCGCGTACTGGTTTCGAGTTTGCCGCGTGCGAACAGGACAATGCCCGAGAGCACCAGCGCGAACATCAGCAACGCGATGCCGACCATGATCCGGAACGCGAAGAACACCACCGCCACGTTCGGCCTGTCCTCACGCGGGAAGTCCTTCAGGCCCTGCACGCGGCCGTCCAGACTATGTGTGAGATAGATGCTGCCAAGCACAGGTATCGATATTTCGAAGTCGTTGCGCTCGTTGGCCTGGTCGGGGATCGCGAAGACGGCGGCGGGCACGCCCCGGCCGGTGGTCCATAAACCTTCCATCGCAGCGAGCTTGGCGGGTTGATGCTGGAGCGTGTTCAGCCCATGCGCATCGCCGATAACCATCTGCACCGGCACCATGATTACGAGAAAGATCAGCGCCATCTTGGTCATTACGCGGCTTTCCTCGAGCGCGCGACGCTGGCGCAAATAAAGCGCACCGACGCCGAGAATCACGAACGCGGCCGTTACCAGGAAAGCGCTGACCGTATGACCGAGTCTGTACGGGAAGGAGGGCGTAAAGATCGCGTCGAAGAAACTGGTGACTTCGAAGCGTCCGTCGGGAAGGATCTTGTAGCCGGCCGGTGTCTGCATCCAGCTATTCACCGCGAGGATCCAGAACGATGAAATCACCGTCCCCGATGCAACGAAAACCGCTGCCAGCACGTGCGCCCATTGCGGCACGAGCTTGCGCCCGAACAGCAGGACGCCGAGGAACGCCGCTTCGAGAAAGAACGCGGTCAGCACCTCGTAACCCATGAGCGGGCCGATCACGCTGGAGGTGGCATCGGTGAACCGGCTCCAGTTGGTGCCGAACTGGAACGGCATCACGATCCCCGACACGACGCCCATGCCGAATGAAACCGCGAATATCTTCAGCCAGAACGCAGAAAGCCGCCTGTACACGTCCTGTTTGGTCAGCCACCAGAGCAATTCAAGCGTCGCGATAAAACACGATAACCCGACCGTGAACGCCGGCAACAGGATGTGAAACGCTATCACCCAGGCAAACTGGAAACGGGATAGCAAAACGGCATCGAACTCCATGAACACTCCCGGCGAGAAGTTTCAAATGGGTTGATTCTGCGGCGCGCCAGCCACGCCCAGACGCGCAAATACGGCGCTGTGTCGTGTGCCGTCGCGGCGGAGTTTCACGCATCGACCGCTGCGTACTGGTTTAGATTAAAGCAGGTTTTTGTGAAAGGACGTTTTTATTTCGTGTTGTCATTCAAGGATGCATTCACTGCTCGAACGGATTAACGCAGCGCATAAAGGCGTTCGCAGCGAGGCCCCTGCGGGTTATTTCAGCTTTTCGTGTTTCTCCTGTTTTGACGCGAAATGGGGCGTGGCGGGGGCTAAGACCGGCTCGAATGCCGCGGAATTGGGCTGTGCCAGCGAGCGGCTCATTCGTCCTATCGTTATAATTCCACCTCTTTTATATGCCGCATGGACGACCCTGCGCGCTTCTGATTGCATCGGGGACGACCCCGCTTTAGACGGGAGTTTCCATGTCGTGGTTTCTACTGCTGATCGCCGGCCTGCTTGAAGTGGCGTGGGCTGCGGGTCTCAAAACCTCCGAAGGTTTCACGCGGCTCTGGCCGTCGGTGTTCACGCTGGTCACAGCTGTCGGCAGCTTCGTGCTGCTGGCGCTGGCAATGCGCCAGTTGCCGCTGGGCACGGCTTACGCGGTGTGGACCGGTATCGGTGCGGTCGGTGCGTTTGTGTTCGGGATTGTCATGCTGGGCGAAGCGCTGACGGTTGCGCGGGTGGCGAGCGCCGCGTTGATCGTGGTCGGGCTGATCGGATTGAAACTGTCGTCGGGGCATTAAATCCGACGATTTAGCGCACTGCAGCGGCCTTTTGTCGCGGTCCGTCGTGGACCATTAAAGGGATCGCAAAAATGACCGTTAAAGAGATGAGGGGCCGCGTGTGTCGTGGTTTCGTGCGTGGCTTCGTGATTAGGGGCTGAATCAGAACGTTGGATGCTGAACACGCCGTTATATGGCGCGATGCGTCAACGCGCTGCGCGTGGCTATAATGACTTTCAGTTGTCTTGAAAAATTCACCGGGTTCGGCAGCCTGAGTTTGGCCGCATGAATTTGGCAACATAAGCTTGAAACAGCGCCAGAATAAGGTGGGCCGGGTCAGTGCCGGGCCGCATCCATTTATCCCCAGACCGTCGCCGGGCAGCTTGAACGGCGGGTCAGGCATTCGTAGCCGGATGCGCCGGAGTCTGTCCGGCGCTCGGGCACGGGGCGAGCAGCGCGCAAGGAGACGGTCATGCTTGAAGCACTTTCGCTGGCAGCGGGACTTTCGTGGGCCAGCGGGCTGCGACTGTATCTGACGGTATTCGTCGCGGGGCTGTTCGAGCGCATGGGACTGGTGCACCTGCCCGACACCCTCGCCGTGCTGGGCTCTCCATGGGTGATCGGCGTGGCCGCAGCGCTCGCCGTGGTTGAGTTTTTCGCCGATAAAATCCCCGCCTTCGATTCCCTCTGGGACGCCATTCACACCTTCATTCGCATTCCGGCCGGCGCAGTGCTGGCCGTCGGCGCGTTCGGCCACGCCGATCCGGCGCTGCTGACCATTGCCGCGCTTGCCGGCGGTACGCTCGCGGGCGCCGCGCATCTGGCAAAAGCCGGCACGCGCGCGCTGATCAATTTATCGCCGGAACCGGTGTCGAACTGGGTGGCATCGGCGACCGAGGATTTCGGCGCGTTGCTCGGCATTACGCTCGCGTTGTTCGTGCCGCTGCTGTGCCTGGTCCTGATCATCGCGTTCCTCTTGTGTGCGGGCTGGGCATTGCCGCGGCTCGTGAGAGGCGTGCGCGGTGGTTTTGGGCGGATGGCCAAGCACATGGTGCCCAGCGTCAGCGCACGGGTGAATCCGGGCGTCGGCCGGTTCAGGAGCAAGCACGATTGAGTACGAGTAGCCTGGGCGGCGGGTTGAAGAAAAATTCGAAGCAAGATTCGATGCAAGATGCAAAGCAGCAAGGACTGAGCGTCGCGCAGATCGCGCGCCAGTCGCTGCGAATGACCGCGCGCGACTGGCGTGCGGGCGAGTTGACCATGCTTATCCTCGCGCTCGTGCTGGCGGTTGCCGCGCTCGCGAGTGTCGGATTTCTCGGCGACAGGATGCGCCAGGGGCTGGAGCGGGATGCGCGGCAGATGATTGCTGCGGATTTCGTTGTCCGCGCCGATCATCCGGTCGATCCCGCGTTCGCCGCAGAAGCGGCGCAACTCAAGCTCGAGACCGCGACCACCGCGATCTTTCCGAGCATGATCAGCGCGGGTGTTTCGGCAAATGGATATTCCCCGCCGGTTGCCCGCCTTGCGGCGTTGAAGGCTGTGTCACCCGGGTATCCGCTGCGCGGCGCAGTACGGATTGCCACTGCTGTCGATCAACCCGGCACGCCCACCACATCCATTCCTGCGCCCGGTACCGTCTGGGTCGATCCCGCATTACTCGATGCGCTGAAAGTGCCCATCGGCGGTACGGTTCACGTCGGTACGCGCACTTTCAAGGTGGCGGCGGTCATTACTCGCGAACTCGATCGCGGATTTTCATTCGTCAGCTTTTCGCCGCGCCTGATGATGCGTGCCGATGAACTCGCGTCCACCGGCCTCGTCACGTTCGGCAGCCGCGTGACTTATCGGCTGCTGGTGGCGGGACCGGATGCGCAGGTCAAGCAGTTCGCCACGTTCGCCCGCGCAAAAGTGGACGACGGCAAGCTGCGCGGCGTCGCGCTCGAATCGTTGCAGGATGGCCAGCCGCAGGTGCGTCAGACCATCGACCGCGCCAGTCATTTCCTCACGCTCGTTTCACTGCTCACCGCGTTGCTCGCGGCGGTAGCCATCGCGATGGCCTCGCACCGTTTCGCGCGCCGGCATCTGGATGGCTGCGCCGCGATGCGTTGTCTCGGTGTGAGCCAGGGAACGTTGCGGTCTTTGTTTATCGGTGAATTCCTGGCTGTTGGGCTGCTCGGCGGCGCGGTGGGTGTCGTGCTTGGCTTTGGCGGGCATCTGGTGCTGCTGGACTGGCTTGGCACCCTCGTCGATGTCGAATTGCCTCCTCCCACCATCTGGCCGGCATTGCAGGGTATTGCGACCGGACTGGTGCTGTTGCTTGGTTTCGCTGTGCCGCCTTTGCTGCCGTTGACGCGCGTGCCCCCGGTCCACGTGATTCGCCGCGAACTCGGCGATGCCGGCCGGGTAGCGTGGATTGCTTACGGCGTAGGCGTGCTGCTGTTCGCCGGCCTGCTCGTGCTTGCGGCGGGCGAATGGAAGCTGGGCGGGATCGTGGCGGGCGGATTCGCGGGCGGTCTGGTGGTGTTTGGCGGCATTGCGCGCGTGGCGCTCTGGGCGGCCGCGCGGTTCGTTCGCAGCGAACGCGTGGGTGCCGGAGTGGGCTGGCGGTATGCGCTCGCGTCGCTTGAGCGGCGCAGCGGCGCCAGCGCGCTGCAGATCACGGCGCTTGGCATCGGCCTGATGTGCCTGCTTCTTATCGCGATGACGCGCAGTGACCTGATCGCCGGCTGGCGGCAATCGACGCCGCCGGATGCGCCGAATCAGTTTCTCATCGATATCCAGCCCGACCAGCGCGCCGGCGTCACCGATTACCTCAAGCATCATGGCCAGGCCGACGCGGCGCTGTCGCCGATGGTGCGCGGCCGCCTGATCGCGGTGAACGGCAAACCTGTGAGTCCCGACAACTACGAAAAGGCCGATGCAAAGCGCCTGGTTGACCGTGAGTTCAACCTTTCGTACACGAACGAACTACCCAGCGATAACCGCGTGGTCGGCGGCGACTGGTACGGTACGGACGGCAAACCGCAGATATCGATAGAAGAGGGGCTCGCGAAGATCATCCACGTGAAGCTCGGCGATACGATGCGTTTCGACGTAGCCGGCATGCAGGTGGAAGGGCCGGTCACCAGCCTGCGCAAGGTCGACTGGAATTCGTTCAAGGTCAACTTCTTTGTGCTAATGCCGCCGCCGTCCATCAGTGATTTGCCCGCCACGTTCATCACCAGTTTCCATTTGCCGCCGGGGCAGCAAAGTTTGATCGATGGCTTGATCAACCAGTATCCGAGCGTGACCGCAATCGATATCGCGCCGATTCTCGCGCAGATCCAGCGTGTGCTGGAGCAGGTGATTGGCGCCGTGCAGTTCCTGTTTGTCTTCACGCTCGCCGCGGGCGTGCTCGTGTTGTACGCGGCGCTGGCGGGCACGCGCGACGAGCGCGTGCACGAGTCCGCGTTGCTGCGCGCGCTAGGGGCGTCGCATAAGCAGGTGCGCTCGGTGCAGACCGCAGAGTTCGTGGCGGTGGGCGCATTGAGCGGGCTGATGGCCGCGCTTGGCGCGCAGGCTATAGGCTGGGTGCTGGCGACGCGCGTGTTCGAGTTTCACATCGATTTCAACCCGTGGCTCGTGCCCGCGGGCATTGTGGCGGGTGTCGTATGTTCGGGCGTGGGCGGCTGGATGAGTTTGCGCCGCGTGTTGTCGCGGCCTGCGCTGCAATCATTGCGCGATGCGTAATCCCGAAACTGGCCAAAGCGCTCACCACGCCACGTCCCGATAACCCTGAAGAAAGCGTATGACCGAAGCAAATATTGAACAAGCGCCGCAACCTACGGCATTCGAGCTCGTTGGCGGCGAGGAGCGCGTGCGTGCGCTTGTCGACCGGTTCTACGACCTGATGGATCTCGAACCGGAGTTCGCAGATTTACGCGCATTGCATCCCGCAACGCTCGAGAATTCCCGCGATAAGTTCTTCTGGTTTTTGTGCGGCTGGATGGGCGGCCCGGACCATTACATCAGCCGCTTCGGGCATCCGCGTTTGCGCGCTCGCCATCTGAACTTCGCGATTGCATCGCCGCAACGGGATCAGTGGTTGCGCTGCATGGCGTGGGCAATGGAAGACATCGGCCTAGACGCGTCCTTGCGCGAACACCTCCTCACGTCCTTCTTCGATACCGCCGACTGGATGCGCAACCGCCCATAGGGTGTTGGTTCATTGGTTACAAACATGGCTTCAAACCCCTGCGTGTAGAGGGCTTAGGCGAGCCCGCAAGCAACTCATTTCCCCACCACCCGCATTGCTCATCGCCTTAATTAATCGGTAATTTTGAGCCGATTATGATCGACATTGAAGGTTTACCGAACTTTTCGTGCCGGTTAACCGGGAAGACAGTATTTGACCGGAAAATCCATAAGCGGTAAAATTGTGCCGGTAGTTCCGTGCTTTAGCTGCTAACCGGCATAAAAATGCACTTTAATCTATCTAACTCTCAGGAAGTCGTAGCGGAGCTGGGGCAACGTCTGCGCGCGCAGCGGCTCCTGCAGAACCTTCAGCAGGACGAACTCGCCAGCCGTGCCGGAATCTCTGAGCGGGCTCTTCGCAATATCGAGCGTAGCGGGCGTGCCACGCTCGACAACTTCGTGAGGGTCGTCATGGCTTTGGGGCTGGTGGAGGAATTGGGCGGTATTTTTGCGCTGAAGCCCAAATCCATCAAGGCGATGGAGGCGGCCAGCGTCAAGCGCCAGCGCGCTTCTCGAGCGACAGAATGAAGAAGCTGAGCGTGATTTACGCGGGCTGGGGTGAGCGCTTCGAGCTCGGCCAACTGGCCGACAATGGCACTGACCTCCTGTTTGAATACTCCGCGCTCGCGCAGCAGCGCGGCTTGAATTTGTCTCCACTCAAGATGCCGCTCGCAGCGACGACGTATGGAGACTTCCCTGCGCATCAACTGCGACTGCCCGGCCTCGTGAGCGACTCCTTGCCGGACGGCTGGGGCATGCTCCTCGTGGACCGGTTGTTTCGCAAGCATGGGCGGGATCCCCGGCTCGTGTCTCCGCTGGACCGGTTGGCTTTCATCGGCGAAAAAGCGATGGGCGCGCTCGTCTTTGAACCCAACGACGGCGAAGTGCTGGTCCCGGAGGATGTTCAGCTGCTTACTCTCGCTCACGAAGTCCGCCAGGTGATAACGGATGACAGTGAGGCCCTCTTGCGCGAACTCGCGCTGATGGGCGGTTCACCGCACGGCGCGCGCCCCAAGGTATTGGTCAACTATGATCCGCATTCCGGCCGGATGTCGAACTCGGAGCAAGGACTCGGGACACCGTGGCTCGTAAAATTCCCGGCGCAGCACGATCACAAGGAAGTCTGCGCGGTCGAGGCAATGTATGCGGCAATTGCCGCGGCCTGTGGACTTCGGATGCCCGCCACCAATTACTTCGATCTCGGTCCCTCGCTGTCGGCATTTGGCGTCGAGCGGTTTGACCGCTTCAACGGGATGCGTGTGCCGATGCATACGGCAGCGGGTGCGGCCCACTGCGACTTCCGCGTGCCGCAGATGGACTACATCGCGTTGCTGCGGCTAACGCAGTTCATGACGCGGGACGCGCGTGAAGTTCAGCAGGCATTTGACCGATGTGTGTTCAACGTCGTGTTCAATAACCGCGATGACCACGCAAAAAACTTCTCATTCGTGATGGGCGCAGACGGCCGCTGGCAGTTTTCACCCGCCTATGACCTGACGTTTAACGGAGGGCCGGGCGGGGAGCATCAGATGGACATTTGCGGCGAGGCAAGGGCGCCGGCGCGCGAGCACTTGATGAACCTCGCCAGCAAGACCGGCGTCGTATCGCGTATGGCATCGCAGAGCATCGAACGCATTGCCTCGGTTGCGTCAGGGTTCCGGCAATATGCCAAGGGCTTGCCAGTCACTGAGGAGACGCTCGACATGATGGAGCGCACCGTCAGGGCGAATCAGTCGCGGATGGCCTGACTCTCCGCTTGACGAATGGCATATCAGCCCGCGCCTGCCGGCCAGACGAGCAAGTGCTAAGGAGCCTTGGCGGCAGACCCGCATAATATGGCTTCATTTTCAGCCGGCGACAGACCAGGAGACTTCCCCATGAGCACACGCGCGTTGTTTCGCGAAGACGCCTATCTGACGCGTTGCGAGGCGTCGATCACCGCTATCGACGAGCTCGGTATCCATCTCGATCAAACCGTGTTTTATCCGCTGGGCGGCGGTCAGGCGGGAGATGCCGGATCGCTGACGCTTGCGGACGGCACGCGCATTGAAATAGCGGATACGCGCAAGGCAAAGTTCGAAGGCGCGACACCCGATGACGCCGTCCATGTGCCGGCGCCGGATCAGGAAGCGCTGCTCGCGAAGCTGAAAGTGGGCGATCGGGTGACGGCCGAGATCGATTGGGAACGGCGCTACCGGCACATGCGCCTGCACACGGCGACGCATCTGGTGTGCGCGGCATTGCCCTATCCTGTCGATGGCTGCAGCATCACCAGCGGTTATGCACGCATGGATTTCGCGACGGTCGAACCGATCGAACGCGAGGAGCTGGAAACGCGCTTGCGTGAGCTGATTGGCGGCGCACATCCGGTTGCGACCGAGTGGATCACCGACCAGGAAATGGAAGAGCGTCCTGAGCTGGTCCGGACGATGAGCGTAAAGCCGCCGGCCGGCATGGGGCGGGTGCGTTTGCTGCGTATCGAGGGTATCGATTTGCAGCCATGCGGCGGCACGCACGTGCGTAATACGAGCGAGATCGGTGAGCTGCGCATAGCGAAGGTGGAAAAGAAAAGCGCACGCACGCGGCGTCTCGTGATCGAGTTTGCATGATGCTCGACGCACGCGCTCAAGCGGTGCTCGACGCGTGGTTCGGAGCGCCGGATTCAGCGGAATTCGGCCATGCGCGCAAGGTTTGGTTCAAGAAGGACGCCAGGTTCGACGCCATGCTTCACGAGCGCTTCGGTACCTTGCTCGAGGAGGCACTGGAGGGCGGACTTGCATCGTGGTCCGAAACACCGCTCGGCACGTTGGCGTTGATCGTGCTGCTCGACCAGTTCACCCGCAATTGCTTTCGAAATACACCGCGAGCATTCGCCGGTGACAAGCAGGCGTTAAAGCTGGCGCGTACGTTAGTCGATACGCACGAAGAACGCACGTTGCCGACGATTCATCATCGCGCGTTCGTGTACCTGCCGTTCGAGCACGATGAGTCGCTGGCAAGCCAGCATGAATCTGTGCGTCTGCACCAAGCGCTCTTCGATGAAACCGGCGACGAGGACATCGAAGACAGGCTGAAATACGCGCATAGCCATGCTGAAGTGATCGAGCGTCTTGGCCGCTTTCCACATCGCAACGATATTCTCGGCCGCGAGTCGACGGCAGAAGAGCGCGCGTGGCTCAAGAAGAAGGGCGGCTTCTAACGTTCCAAACGTTCCAGCGTTTTAACGCCCGCCCGCCACATCGAGCAACGCGCCGGTGACATACGCCGACGCATCCGACAGCAGCCACACAATCGATTCCGCGACTTCTTCCGCCGTACCGGGCCGTCCCAGCGGCGCGAGCGCGCCCAACCGCGCTGCGCGATCGGGTGTGCCGCCGCTCGCGTGAATCTCAGTATCGATCAAACCAGGCCGTACGGCATTCACGCGCACGCCTTCCGGACCGAGTTCCTTCGCGAGGCCGATCGTCAGGGTATCGACGGCGCCTTTCGAACCCGCGTAATCCACGTACTCGTTCGGTGACCCGAGCCGCGCTGCCGCCGACGATACATTGACGATCGACCCGCCCCGTCCGCCACGTTTCGTCGACATGCGCCGCGCCGCTTCACGCGCGCAGAGATACGCGCCGAGCACGTTGGTATCGAAGACGCGTTTCATGCGCGCGATGTCCATGTCGGCCAGCGCCGAACCGGGCGCGACGATGCCCGCGTTGTTCACGAAACCATCAATCGGACCGAACGCGCGCACCGTTGCATCGAATAGGGCAATCACGTCGGCTTCTTCGCAGACATCGCCCTGAATCGCTATCGCGCGGCCACCGGCGGCTTCCACACGGGAGACGGTTTCATCGGCGGCGCTGCGGTTGGTCGCGTAATTCACGCCGATCGACCAGCCACGCGCGGCGCATAACAGCGCGGCGGCACGGCCGATTCCGCGGCTGCCGCCCGTGATCAACACTACCTTCGACATCGTCGAATTCTCCATTGAGATATCAAACCGCGTCGCGTTTCTCAGGCCAACGGTCGACCAGCGGCGGTTGATATGCCTTCAGCGATTCGATCAGCTTCACGGGATCGGCGTTGACTTGCAGCATGTCGAGGTACGGGGCGCGCATGAAGCCTTCTTCCACGGTATGGCGCAGCATCGCGAGCAGCGGATCGTAATACCCGTCCACGTTCAGCAACGCGACCGGCTTCTCGTGATACTTGAGCTGAGCCCACGTGTAGGTCTCGAACAGTTCTTCGAACGTGCCAACGCCACCGGGCATGGATACAAACGCATCCGAGAGATCAGCCATTTTCTTCTTGCGCTGATGCATGTCGGGGACCACATACAGTTCCGTCAGGCTCTTATGGCCGACTTCCTTGTTCATCAGCAATTCGGGGATCACGCCGATTGCGCGGCCACCGAGCGCCAGGACTTCATCGGCGATGATGCCCATCAACCCCACGCTCCCGCCGCCGTAGACCAGCGCGAGATCCGCTTCCACCAACGCGCGGCCGAACGCTTTTGCCGCTTCGGCATAGACCGGCCTGGCTCCATTGGCGGAGCCGCAATATACGCAGACTGCTTTCATCAATTAGGTTCCTTAGGGGCGCCGTCTTCCTTCGGCGCGCGGTAATCGGCAAAGACGCGTTCCGGCATTTTGCCCGATACGAGGTCATCAAAAATCTGCCGTGATCGCCCGCGCAGATACGGCGCCATCATCGAGATGATTTGCAGGCTCGCCTGATGCAATTCCGAGCGGATCGTTTCCTGCTCGTTGTATTTGCGCGGGTTCATGACGAACTGATACGACAGCCAGTAGGTTGCGATCACGCCCATGTTAGTCGCGATCACCTTGATTTCCGCGGGCGTCGCGACCATTTCGTGATCGGCTACAAGTGCGTCGCACAGTTGCTGGGCGAAGTTGACCTTATGCGTGATGATCTGTTTGAAATGCGTTTCCAGCGTGCGGTTGCGCGCGAGCAGATCGTTCAGGTCGCGATACAAAAACCGGTACTGCCACAGGAATTCCGCCATGTACTGCAGGTAGGACCACATCTCGTCAATGGTCGGACGATGGTCTTCCGGAAAGCGCAGCCGCTTTTCGATCAGCTGTTCGAACTGGGCGAAAATGCTGTTGATGATGTCGTCTTTGTTGCGGAAATGGTAGTACAGGTTACCTGGACTGATTTCCATCTCTTCGGCGATGGTGGTCGTCGTGACGTTCGGTTCCCCGATATCGTTGAACAGCTTCAGCGATAGTTCGAGAATCCGTTCACGGGTGCGGCGGGGAGGTTTGGCTTCCATGTCGTCCGGACCTGGTTGACCGGCTTCGGGTGAGCGCGGCCCGGTGGGGCCTGCGTGACGGCCTGAATGTAGCCTGAATGCAGCCCGATTGAAGGCGTCACGCACCCGGAAACGGTGGGTATCTTGGATATTGGGACGATTATAAACGGCTGAGAGGGGGCCGGGTCTGCGCGGGGTGCCGACAGGCCGCCGCGGCGCGCTTCGCGGATCGCTTATGTGAGTTCAAGCGCGGGTGCAGGGTGAACGCAGGGTTAATTCAAGCGCGTTTAAAACAGCATCAACGCCCAGCGCCACAGCAGCGGGCCGACTATCAGGCCCCATGTCAGCACGCACACGAGCAGGGCGACCATGACCGCCGCGCTGCCGAAATCCTTCGCCCGTTTGGACAGTTCGTGCCGCTCCAGCGAAATCCGGTCTATCGCCGCTTCCACGCTCGAATTGAGCAATTCCACCATCAGCACCAGCAGTACGGACGCCAGCAGCGCCGCCCGCTCCACTGGCGAGACCGGCACGAAGATGCCGCACGGCACCAGGATGGCGGCGAGCGTCAGCTCCTGGCGAAACGCGCTTTCTTCGCGAATCGCCACGCGAAAGCCGTTCAGCGAGTTTTTCATCGCGTGCCAGGCGCGAGTCAGTCCGCGGTTGCCCTTGTAGGGATTGAACGGCAACGGAGCGAGCGGATCATCGGCGCTCAAGGGTTCGCTCGGATGCGGCGTGGCCTCGATGTCGTCGTCTTCGTTGCTGAAGGGTTCCCGGTGTATCAAGAGCAGGGATTTAGCTTGCACTGAAGGTTTGGCTTTCACATTGCGCTTCTTTGAAACTTGCTGTGATTGGTCTGACGCACGCTGCGAGTCAGGCTCGTAGCCAGTTCGCGGGACACAGCGATTTCTCGCATGTCCGCTGTGCAGAAGTCAGCAAAGACGAGTCCGCCGGCGCCTTGTTGCAGTTGCGGGCGGCCACATCGCATTGTTTTCTTGCGCGGCCGGTGGGTCCCGAACCGCATAACCGCACAGCGCGCTTTGACACCCGCTGTGTTACGCCGGGAGCAACGCCGCGTTCAAGCGCGCCGTTGCTCTCGCGAGTGCCAGATTACGCCGTTGCTTGCTTTTGCGTCGCACCGCGCGTCGCGAGCGGCTTCAAATTCGCCGCGAATTGCTCCGATGCCGCGCGCCACGAGAACTTCTCCGCCCACGCGCGGGCATCGGCGCGTTGAATCTTCAGCGCCCGCAAGCACGCTTCGCGCAGGTCTTCGTCAAGCGCGCCAGGGCCATCGGTGCCGAGCACATCGATCGGACCCGTCACCGGGTACGCCGCGACCGGCGTGCCGCATGCCATGGCTTCGAGGAGCACGAGGCCGAAGGTATCGGTGCGGCTCGGGAACACGAATACATCGGCGGCGGCGTAGACCTTCGCCAGTTCTGCCTGCGACAACACGCCAAGATAGTTTGCGTTCGGATAGCGCGATTTCAGTTCGGCAAGCGCCGGTCCTTCGCCTGCGACCCACTTCGATCCGGGCAGATCGAGTTTCAAGAAAGCCTCGACGTTCTTCTCGACCGCCACGCGTCCCACATACAGAAAAATGGGCCGCGTCGTGTTCAGGACTTTCGAATCCATCGGTTGAAAGATATCCAGATCCACGCCGCGTGTCCACAAGACCACGTTCGTGAAACCGAATTTTTCGAGGTCATTTTTTACCACCGGCGTGGGCGCCATCACCGCTTGCGAGGGCTTGTGGAACCAGTGCAAGAACTTGTAGGTCGCCGCGAGCGGAATGTGAAACCGTGCCTGCACGTATTCAGGAAAGCGCGTGTGATACGCGGTCGTGAACGGCAGTTTGTTGCGTATGGCGAACGAGCGCGCGGCCATGCCGAGCGGACCTTCCGTCGCGATATGCAGCGCGTCCGGCGCGAATTCCTCGATGCGTTGCGCGACGCGGCGGCGCGGCAGCAGCGACAGGCGAATCTCGGGGTACGTCGGGCACGCGATGGTCCTGAATTCGAGCGGCGTCAGCAATTCCACGCGATGTCCCAGCGCAGTCAGTTCGCGGCTGGTGCTTTTCAATGTGCGCACGACGCCGTTGACTTGCGGTTCCCATGCGTCGGTAACGATCATGATTTTCATTCGATGGCCTCGGATAAATGAAAGCGCTCAGGATGATGCTCGGGCAGTCGATCAAGCAGTCGATCAGGCAGTTGCCCCGGCCTTTTGCGAATGGAGTTCAGGGGAGCGCATGACGGTCCAGTAGATGATCTTCAGCTCACCTTCAAACGTCTCGACGAGCGCAGACAGGCTTTCGACCCAGTCACCGTCGTTGCAGTACAGGACACCGTCGATATCGCGGATCTCCGCTTTATGGATGTGGCCGCACACAACGCCATCACAGCCGCGGCGGCGCGCTTCATCGGTCATTACATGCTCGAACTTCGAGATGAAGTTCACCGCGTTCTTGACCTGGTGCTTGAGGTATTGCGAGAGCGACCAGTAGTTCAGGCCGAAGCGGCTGCGCACCCGGTTGAACCAGCGGTTGAGCAGCAGGATCAGCGTGTAGAGCGTATCGCCGAGATAAGCGAGCCACTTGGCGTGCTGGATGACGCCGTCGAAGAGATCGCCATGCACGATCCACAGGCGCTTGCCCGCGAGCGTGGTATGGAAGGCTTCGCTACGCACGTGGATGTCGCCGAAAGCCAGGTCGCAGAACTGCCGCGCGGCTTCATCGTGATTGCCCGGGATGTAGACCACTTGCGTGCCTTTGCGGGCTTTGCGCAACACTTTCTGGATCACGTCGTTGTGCGCTTGCGGCCAGAACCAGCCTTTGCGCAATTGCCATCCATCGATGATGTCGCCGACCAGGTACAGGTACTCGGAATCGTTGTGGCGCAGAAAATCGAGGAGATAGTTCGCCTGACAGCCACCGGAGCCGAGATGGATATCGGACAGCCAGATGGTGCGGTAGCGATGGTCAGCGGGGTCGTCGTCGGGTCGGGAAGGGGGCTCGGAAATGCTCTGGGGAGTGAGGCTGGCGCTGGTGGCGTCAGGAGGATGGGACGGTGGCGCGACGTCGTTGCGAAACGCGATCGCTTCGGCATCGCGGAGGGTAATGCCTAGGAGGTGACTCGCAGACGATTTGGTGGCCATGGGCACGCGCAACGGGTTGCAGTGCGGCCATTGCGCCATGCTCGCGTGACGGAGCCATGACAGTCACGAAAACTTCTTATTACTAAGGGTTGCGATGAAAGTGGAGAGCGTGCTGTGAGGAAGGAAAAACGGCGCGAATTGCGGCTCTTCGATCTGTTTTGCAGGATAGGTATCGATCCAGCCCGGTTGGCTTTGAGGGCGCTTACGCCGCATTACAACACGCGGTGTTGCTGCGCGATTTTGTACCGCGATCATGTTCGCTCAGCCGGAAATTCCCCGACGGGCTATCGTTGCTGCAGAACCACGACCGCGAGAAAATCGCCATGAATTTTGACGTACGACAACATGCATAAATCGCCGATGACCGGATGCGAACCATCGCTGCAATTACACGGGAAGCCGACGGTCCTCATCGTGTTGGCATAGCCTATACTTTCGGATTTACGATGGAATCCTATGCAACTGGATAGTGGAACAGTGGGGCCGGCCGTTCGAATCTCGATGTGCAAGGTATGCAACGAACCGGCGCCTCTTTACGGCGTCACCGACTTCAACAAGAGTTGCGAAGAGCGGCGTGGCCGCTATCTGGCGCTCACGGGGGTGCCGGTCTATTACCACCGATGCGATGCCTGCGGTCTCATCTTCACGACTGCATTCGACCACTGGAGCAAGACCGACTACCTGCAGCACATTTATAACGACGACTACGTGCTGGTCGATCCTGATTACATTGATTCGCGTCCCGCAGGCAATGCCGCTTTCATTCTCGATTTCATCAAGAAAGGTCACGACTTGAGGTGCCTCGACTATGGCGGCGGCAATGGCAAGCTGACGTCGTTGTTGCGCGAGCGCGGGGTGGACGGGCACAGTTGGGACCCGATGGACGAAGAAGCAGTGCCACCCTCCGGTTCCTTCGATTTCATCAGCGCGTTCGAGGTCCTGGAGCACACGCCTGAACCGTTGGCAACGGCTCAGGAAGCGCTCGGGTTGTTGAACGAGCAGGGGGTGTTGTTGTTTTCCACGCTGACAATCGATCACGTGCCGCCAAGGGGGATGGACAACTGGTACATCGCACCTCGCAACGGCCACATCACGCTATACACGCGACGGTCATTGCAGACGATGTTTGCGGGATTGGGTTATCGGATCCATCACTTCAATGACAACCTGCATATGGCACTGAAGGACGCCCCGGAGTGGCTGAGCTAAGTTCGGGCATGATGATTCGGATGCCTGAGGTATGCCTGCGCCGCCATGAGCGATGATCGACCTGACGAACGCCGCGCAACGCCGGCCTAAGCCCGCGGCGGAACCACGCCAACGCCCACGATCCGCGTTCCGGCCAGCCGGTCGTGCAAGAACTGCCGCGCCGGATCGAGCCAGACCGCTGCGGCCCAGAGCGCGATCCACACGGTGCTCACCACGAGCGTAGCCGGAACGGAAAGCTTGAGCAGCGGATGCAATGCCAGCGGGGGCAAGAACCACAGCCACGCGAGCATATACCGCGCGATGGCGCGTGCGATCGAAACCGGCGCTCCGTGCGCATCGACCACTTTCAGCCGCCAGGTTTTCATGGGCAGGGTCTGCCCGCCATGGGTCCAGAAGTAGACGAAATAAACCGCGAGCACGAACCCGATCCAAGCCATCAAAATATTGTGGTGGGTGAGCCCGTTGCGTTGCTGGGTAAGTGTGCTGAACAAATATCCGGCGATAAAAACGATCCCGAACAGGATCACGCCTTCATAGAGCATCGTAGCCAGGCGGCGACGCAGCCTGGGCGCGGTGAATCCGGGAGACTCAATAGATTCCAGAGAGGATGCGCTCACTTTTGCCTAAGACCCGTTGAAAACGGACGGCGCCTGCTGCGGCGAAACCGGAATCGGCGTGGCCGGCACAAAACTGGCGGCGCTGGGAACAGCGGGTGCCGCAGGAGAAGCCGACGCGCCCATTCCAGCAGCAGCCTCGGAAGCACGTGCATGTTCCCGGTCAGTCATCAGCCGGTCGATATCCTTGACTTCCGTCTTGCCCGTAGGCGGTGCGCTGACCACAGTCGGCCGGCGAGGCCGTTCGGTGGCGGCGAGCTTTTTCTTCTGATCTTCCGGAAGCTTTTGATACGCATCCCAAGCACGTTCACGCTTCTCAACCGGCACTGACTTCGAAACCTGATAGTTTTCGCGCGCGACCTTGCGCTGATCCGGCGTCATGCGGATCCATTCGGTCATTCGCTCGTGAAGGCGCTTTTGTGCATCGGGCGACATCTTCTTGTATCGCGACGCTATCTTGATCCAATTGCGCTTGCGTTCCTCGCTGAACTGATCCCATTCCGTAGCAAACGGCGCGAGCGCGACCCGTTGAGCGTCGGTGAGCTTGGCCCAGGCCATGGGACTTGCGGGGGAGGAAAGCGAAGAAAGCGGTGACAGGACTTCGCCCGCGCTCGCCCCGGCGGGAGCGGCAGCAACGGGCACTGCCGAAGCGGACGAGTAGAAACGCGGATAAGTGGCCGCAAACGCGACAAGTCCCGCAATTGCGCATCCAAAGACAATCGCGAGGCCGCGCTTGTAACTCACCCGATAACTCCTGCGTTCTTTAATGATTGCGCGTCAGGTACGCGTTGAAACCGTGGTCGAGATAGGCGTCGAGCGGGAGATTGTCGCTGAGCATGGCCGCGTCGATATCGGCGAGTTCCGCGGTGCGCTGCTGGTCCTCCCAATAAGCGATGCCAGCCAGTCCGATCACGAGTGCGAGCAGCGGCCAGGCCAGCGCGAGGCGCGAGAAGCGGCCACGTTTACCCGCATGACCAGACCCCGCACCGTCCAGATGGACTGAACCGGCCGCGCCCGCTCCGGCGAGCGCAGGCGCGAACACCGGCGCCGCGACCGCGACTTTTTCCGGTTTCTTGCGTGCGATCGCCGTCCGGCGAGCCGCCGCCAGCTTGTCGAGCGAGGCGGCGGGCAGCGAATTGATATTTTCGTCGAGCGCGCGGCGTACCTTCAGCGCGAACTCGGTTTCCTTGTGATCGAGAGCGTTGCTCATAGCGTGATTCCTTTCGCCTTCAGCGCGTGTGCCAGCGCGTGCGTGGCCCGCGAGCAATGTGTTTTTACGCTGCCTTCAGAGCAGCCCATTGCAGCGGCGGTTTCGGCGACATCCATATCCTCCCAGTAACGCATGAGAAACGCTTCCCGTTGACGTGCTGGTAGTTTTTGGATCTCCGCGTCGATCAGGTTGAGCACCTGTTCACGCTCGAGCCGGCTCTCGCCGCTTTCCGCACCGACCGTCCCATCCTGCGAATCGAAGGTCTCCAGGGGGTCGAATTCGTCGTCATCAGCGTTGCCGAACGACGAAAACAGGCTTACCCACGTATTGCGGACCTTCTGGCGCCGGAAATAGTCGTGCGTTGCATTCTGCAGGATACGCTGAAACAAAAGGGGCAATTCGGGCGGAGGCCGGTCGCCGTATTTTTCGGCGAGCTTGATCATCGCATCCTGAACGATGTCGAGCGCCGCATCGTCGTCGCGTACGGTGTACACCGTCTGCTTAAACGCGCGTCTTTCGACGCCCGCCAGAAAATCGGCGAGTTCCTTGTCTGATGCCATCCGTGAGGCCCGGCGCAACGAGCGTGCGTCGATAAGGGTTGGTGAGAGGTTTAAAACCTGCGGATGCTAGCAAACTTTTGCGTCAACAGCGAGGAAATGCGCCGCCGTTACAGCCTGAAACACTCCAATTTCTCGATAATTTCGGACAAATCCGAGCCTCTGAAGGCCAGTTCCAGCCCAAATCTGATGGTATCGCGCAATATTTCCTTGACGAACTTTATGGCCTCGGGCTATCGTTTCCGACTCGCATCATAAAGTGAACTGTCTCTTTGAGGCGAGCCCAAGAAGCCCGCTTCCCATTTAGACGCGCCGCTTGAACCCGAGCCATAAGCCCGGCAGAGAGCACCCAATCAATTTTTTGCCGAAAATTCGAAAGGTGAATGTATGAATATGCCCAGCGCGGAATTCTCCACGTCGGATACGACTCCCCCCCTCGAAGCTGAATCCATTGGCGGCACCGTGCTCATGCGCGCGCTCGCTGACGAAAAAGTCGAGTTCATTTGGGGCTATCCCGGCGGCTCGGTACTCTATATCTACGACGAGCTGTACAAGCAGGACGAGATCCAGCACATTCTCGTGCGCCACGAACAGGCCGCGGTTCATGCCGCCGATGCCTACGCGCGCTCCACGGGTAATGTCGGCGTGGCGCTTGTCACCTCCGGCCCCGGCGTCACCAATGCGGTGACGGGCATTGCTACCGCCTACATGGATTCCATTCCGCTCGTGATCATCAGCGGCCAGGTTCCGACGGCGGCAATTGGCCAGGATGCTTTCCAGGAGTGCGACACGGTCGGCATCACGCGTCCCTGCGTTAAACACAATTTCCTCGTCAAAGACGTGCGCGATCTCGCTGCGACCGTCAAGAAAGCGTTTTTTATCGCCAGAACGGGACGTCCCGGCCCGGTGCTGATCGACATTCCGAAAGACGTGTCGAAGACGCCGTGCAAGTACGAACCGCTTAAATCCGTCTCACTGCGTTCCTATAATCCGGTAACCAAAGGCCATTCAGGCCAGATCCGCAAGGCCGTGCAGCTTTTGCTGTCGGCGAAGCGTCCGTACATTTACACGGGCGGCGGCATCATCCTGGCGAATGCGGCGCGTGAACTGAATCAGTTCGCCGACCTGCTCGGTTATCCGGTGACGAATACGCTGATGGGTCTCGGCGGTTATCGCGCGGACAACAAGAAATTCCTCGGCATGCTCGGCATGCACGGCACGTACGAAGCCAACATGGCCATGCAGCACTGCGACGTGCTGATCGCGATCGGCGCACGTTTCGATGACCGCGTGATCGGCGATCCGGAACATTTCGCGTCGCATGCGAAGAAGATCATTCACATCGATATCGATCCGTCGTCCATTTCCAAGCGCGTGAAAGTCGATATCCCTATCGTCGGCGACGTGAAGGAAGTGCTGAAGGAGCTGATCGAACAGTTGCAGACGGCCGATCATGGTCCGGACACGGCGGCTTTGGCCGACTGGTGGAAGGACATCGAGGCATGGCGTTCGAAGGACTGCCTCAAGTTCGACCGCGCAAGCGAAATCATCAAGCCGCAGTACGTGGTCGAAAAGGCGTGGGAACTGACCGACGGCGAAGCATTCGTCTGCTCGGACGTTGGCCAGCATCAAATGTGGGCGGCGCAGTTCTACCGCTTCAACAAGCCTCGTCGATGGATCAATTCGGGTGGTCTCGGCACCATGGGCTTCGGCCTGCCGGCGGCCATGGGCGTGAAGATGGCGCATCCGGACGACGAGGTGCTGTGCATTACGGGCGAAGGCTCGATCCAGATGTGCATCCAGGAATTGTCGACGTGCAAGCAGTACAACACGCCGGTCAAGATCATCTCGCTGAACAACCGCTATCTCGGCATGGTTCGCCAGTGGCAGCAGATCGAATACAAGAAGCGCTACTCCAGTTCGTACATGGACGCGCTGCCTGACTTCGTGAAGCTGGCTGAGGCTTATGGTCACGTGGGCATGCGCATTGAACACACGCGTGACGTCGAGCCGGCGTTGAAAGAAGCACTGCGCCTGAAGGATCGCACGGTGTTCCTCGACTTCCAGACAGATCCCACCGAAAACGTATTTCCGATGGTCCAGGCAGGCAAGGGCATCACGGAAATGCTGCTCGGATCGGAAGATCTATAACGGCTGTTTTCCCCTAGCGCGGCTCGCGCGCGCCCGTCTTCACAAAAGACGATCGCGGCGCGCGGGTTTGATGGAATACGCGCGGGAACACGCTCATTCACTGGATAAATTAGGAACGCAACTATCATGAGACACATTATTTCCGTGCTGCTGGAAAACGAACCGGGCGCGTTATCGCGTGTCGTCGGGCTCTTTTCCGCGCGTGGCTACAACATTGAAACCTTGACGGTGGCGCCGACCGAAGACAGTTCGCTGTCGCGGCTGACCATCGTTTCCATTGGCTCGGATGACGTGATCGAACAGATCACAAAGCACTTGAACCGCCTTATCGAGGTGGTGAAAGTGGTCGACCTGACAGAGGGCGCCCACATTGAGCGCGAGCTGATGCTGATCAAGGTGAGAGCGGTCGGTAAGGAACGGGAAGAGATGAAACGGATGGCGGACATCTTCCGCGGCCGCATCATCGACGTCACCGAAAAAAGCTACACGATGGAACTGACGGGCGCGAGCGAGAAACTCGACGCTTTTATTCAGGGGCTGGACGCCACGGCGATTCTCGAAACCGTGCGCACTGGCAGTTCCGGCATTGGCCGGGGCGAGCGAATCCTGAAGGTCTGAGAGCGGCTGAACAAAGCGCACGTTATTTAGCACCCAATTTCACAAATCATATTCAAAGCAAAGGAACCACCATGAAAGTTTTCTACGACAAAGACGCCGACCTCTCCCTCATCAAGGGCAAGCAAGTCACGATCATCGGTTATGGCTCGCAAGGCCATGCACACGCGCTGAACCTGAAGGAAAGCGGCGTGAACGTGACGGTCGGTCTGCGCAAGAACGGCGCATCGTGGAGCAAGGCTGAGAAGGCCGGCCTGAAGGTCAAGGAAGTGGCCGAAGCCGTGAAGGGCGCGGACGTGGTCATGATGCTGCTGCCGGACGAGCAGATCGCCGAAGTCTACAAGAACGAAGTGCACGACAACGCCAAGGAAGGCGCTGCACTGGCGTTCGCGCACGGTTTCAACGTGCATTACGGTCAGGTCATCCCGCGTGCCGACCTCGACGTGATCATGATCGCCCCGAAGGCGCCGGGCCATACGGTTCGCAGCACGTACTCGCAAGGCGGTGGCGTTCCCCACCTGATCGCCGTGGCGCAAGACAAGTCGGGCGCAGCACGCGACGTCGCTTTGTCGTATGCGGCAGCTAACGGCGGCGGCCGTGCCGGCATTATCGAAACGAACTTCCGCGAAGAAACGGAAACCGACCTGTTCGGCGAGCAAGCTGTGCTGTGCGGCGGTACGGTCGACCTGATCAAGGCCGGCTTCGAAACGCTGGTGGAAGCAGGTTACGCGCCGGAAATGGCGTACTTCGAATGCCTGCACGAACTGAAGCTGATCGTCGACCTGATCTATGAAGGCGGCATCGCCAACATGAACTACTCGATCTCGAACAACGCCGAATACGGCGAATATGTGACGGGTCCGAAGATCGTGACGTCGGAAACGAAGAAGGCAATGAAGCAAGTGCTGACGGACATCCAGACGGGCGAGTACGCGAAGAGCTTCATCATCGAAAATCGCGCTGGCGCGCCGACGCTGCAATCGCGTCGCCGCCTGACCGCTGAGCACCAGATCGAAACGGTTGGCGCCAAGCTGCGCGCCATGATGCCGTGGATCGCTGCAAACAAGCTGGTTGACCAGTCCAAAAACTAAGCAGCCGAAGAACTAAGCAGCCGAAGAACTAAGCAGCCGTAGAACTAAAAAAGCTGAACGACCGGCCTTGTGCGCCGGTCCTAGTGAAGACCGCAAGCCGTCCGGTGTCGCTTGGCGCCGGACGGCTTTTGCTATCCTACGGTTTTACTAAAAATATAGAACTCGTTCATGAACTATCCACATCCGATCATCGCGCGTGAAGGCTGGCCGTTTATTGCCATTGCGGCTGTCATTGCCGTGTTGATCCAGGCCATCGGCGGCTTTGCGTTTGCCTGGCCGTTCTGGCTTTTGACGATCTTCGTCGTCCAGTTTTTCCGTGACCCCGCCCGGCCGATTCCGGTTCAGGCAAACGCCGTGTTGTGTCCCGCCGACGGCCGTATCGTCGCTGTGGAGACCGCGCACGACCCTTACGCGGGCCGCGAAGCGCTGAAGATCAGCGTGTTCATGAACGTGTTCAATGTCCATTCGCAACGATCGCCGGTCGATGGCGCGATCAGCAAGGTGCAGTACTTTCCGGGTTCCTTTCTCAATGCCGCTGTCGACAAGGCATCGACCGAGAACGAACGCAATGCGATCGTGATCCAGACGGGAGCAGGGCACACGGTGACTTCCGTGCAGATCGCCGGGCTGATTGCGCGGCGCATTTTGTGCTATGTCCATGTGGGCGAGCCCCTTAATCGTGGCCAGCGTTATGGCTTTATCCGCTTCGGATCGCGAGTCGATGTGTATTTGCCGGTGGGCAGCCGTCCGCGGGTGGCGATTGGCGAGAAAGTGTCGGCGTCGTCTACCATCCTTGCCGAGTTCGCAGAGTAAATAAGCGGTAAAACCAGGCTGCACAACGGAGGACTCGATGGCGGCACTCAAACCGCGCCGGACGCGAAGCACCACAACACCCCCGCGGGCGTTTCGCCGCAACAAGTCGGCGCAGGATATCGGCGTGCTGGAAACGCGGCGTGCGAAGCGGCAACAGTTCTTGAGGAAGCGCGGCATTTACCTGCTGCCCAACGCGTTCACCACGGCCGCGTTGTTCTGCGGCTTTTTCGCGGTGGTTCAGGCCATGAACGTACGCTTCGAGATCGCGGCTATCGCGATCTTCGTGGCCATGGTGCTGGATGGCATGGACGGCCGGGTCGCCCGCATGACGCATACGCAGAGCGCGTTCGGCGAGCAGTTCGACAGTCTCTCCGACATGGTCTCGTTCGGCGTGGCGCCCGCGCTGGTGATGTACGAATGGATCCTGAAGGACCTGGGCCGCTGGGGCTGGCTCGCGGCATTTGTCTACTGCTCGGGCGCGGCATTGCGTCTCGCGCGCTTTAATACGAACGTAGGCGTAGTCGATAAACGCTATTTCCAGGGCCTGCCGAGCCCGGCGGCGGCGGCGTTGATCGCGGGTTTTGTGTGGCTCGCCACCGATAACCGCGTGCCGCTGAAGCTGGTCTGGCTGCCGTGGGTGGCGTTTGCGCTGACTATCTATGCCGGTGTCACGATGGTGTCAAACGCGCCGTTCTACAGCGGCAAGGCGCTCGATGTGCGTTTCCGCGTCCCGTTCGCCGGCGTGCTGCTGGTGGTGGTGGCGTTTGTGCTGGTATCGTCGGATCCGCCTCTGATGCTGTTCGGCTTGTTCGTCTTGTACGGTTTCTCCGGTTACGCGTGGTGGGGCTACATGGCCGTGCGCGGCCGGCCGAATCCGGCCAGGTCGTCTGAAAAAGCGCATTGAAAGAACCCACTCGGGAATGCGTACGGCGTATTCCCGTTGCTTCAATCCACCCCGGCGGCTCAGCTAGTTATAAGACATGGTGAATGTCGCCAAAGCCCGCAGCGAACCGGGCGTTACGTCGCCCGTCCGGATATATTGCGCCGACAACGGCAACAGCAATGTGCCATTGGGCGAAACGCCAATTAGCCATTGATTCGTCACGCCCGGTCCCGCCGCATCCGGGCCGAACGACACCAGAACCTCTTTATCCTTCAAAATTTGAACGCCGACCCCTTTCGCTGTCGAATCAGGCGCTAGCGTCAAAACGTTTGAGCGATTCGACGGAGTGACGGCATCAGTGATGACAATCGAGACCTGCGCACCGCTCGCGCAAGCGAAACTCAGGTTGAACGTTTGTCGACCCGCAGTCGCTCCGATGCCACTTGATAGCGCGCGATTGGTGATGTTCGGGAGGGCAACTGCCAGCGCGTCAGTTTGGACTGAACACGTGGCGGTGCTCAACGTTCCTGTAGCGACCCCGGTGTAGAGTGGTGACTTGCCCCAAAGGCCCACGATCCCGAGCGTCTCGAGCGTTAGTTTTATGATCGGCACGCTTGACAAAGTGGCTGCGCCGGCTTTGACGGAGCCAACCACGACAAAGCTGGGGGTAACGTGCACGTCCTTATAAATGTATGGTCCGCCGAGGGGTCCACTAAAAGGACATTGCACCACCATCGCTCCATTGCTCATCGTTGAGCTAGCGGGCGTGCACTCGGATGAGGTGAACTGATATCTGATGCCCAACCCAGCGATACTTGTCTGGTAGACGTCCGTGAAGCCGGGGGCAAGCGCTGCTACCGTGCTGATATCGATAAGGCTCGTTCCGGATGTCGCTATCGGATTCACATTTGCGAAGTAGCAGTTGTTTTGAAATGTGTCAGCAGGAAGCGTACTTACGGTTAAGCCTATCGGCGCGTCCTTCGGGATGGATATGACACCGGCTACCAGCACCTTGCTGACATTGGTGACTTCGCATTTCATTTCAGCGCGTGCAGGCATCGAGAAATTCAGCGCAATTGCAAGTGCGATTGCTTGAAATAATAATCTGCGCGACCTCAAATCTTGTTTCGTGAGAGCACGAACAAGCTGTAAGCCCCACGCGCGCCATTTCCCGTTAGCCTTTATTGCCTCCCATCTGGATAGTGACATTGCGATTCTCTGATATGGAGGGCCAGTATTGTCAGCACAGGGGTTTCGTTCAAGAGCATGCGCGCCAATTTGCCGGATCGATGATTCCACTTATCTCCTGCAGATTGAAGTCCGCTGACCGCTGTGACGATGCAGTAGGTGGGTTGGATCGGTCAAGCGTGAACCTCGCAATATGGCATTTCGCTTTTGCACCGGCGCACCAGCTGTCAAAAGTCGAGAGAATAGTGGGTTCAGTCGTTTCTGGAATCTGTTTTTCGCGATGCTCTATTTGACCCCCACTGGCGCGGCGCCGACGGGTGATCTTAATTGCGGAGGAGATTGACGGGAAAGGATGTTCATTTCCTAAGCGGTAATCTGAGGCGCAAACTTATCGTGCAGTTAAGTGGCCCAGGCACCCGCACGTGGAGCGACCGGAAAGGGAGGGTGGCGAGCGACTTTTTCGGCGGATGCGTTAGTCGTAGCCTCAGAAACCCGGAACGTTTAAGCAAAAGTCGCGCGATCTGGCTGAAATGCCTTCAAGCTCGCTTTTGGTCGAGAAATCGCGCAGTTGATCACTGCGTGTCGGCCGTCGTCCTTGGGAACGTCAATCGGCGCGATCGGAAAGCCCAATTGCACGCTCTCAAAAATCTCGTTATAGTCTGCAAATGATTTTTTTCGCCCATCCCCTCTCGTTGTCCCTAGCTGGTGCGCCGCTACGCGCGCTACCGCTACTAGCGCGCCTACCGCGCTAAGCTTCCCGCCTTCCGTCTGCTCGTTCGTGGTTTTCGACGCCAGCGGTGGCGCGAACACCCGGATTCCGTATTGTTTTTCCCCACCGTTTTCAAAACTCTAAAACTCCCCACTGGAGCCCGACATGGCAGACAAACTGATCATTTTCGACACGACCTTGCGCGATGGCGAGCAATCCCCCGGCGCGTCGATGACGAAGGAAGAGAAGATCCGGATCGCGAAAGCGCTCGAACGGATGAAGGTCGATGTGATCGAAGCGGGCTTCGCCGCCAGCTCGAACGGCGATTTCGATGCAATCCACACCATTGCCGGCCTGATCAAGGACAGCACCATCTGCTCGCTGGCCCGCGCCAACGATAAAGACATCCAGCGCGCCGCCGACGCACTGAAGCCCGCCGATCACTTCCGCATCCATACGTTCATTGCGACCTCGGCGCTGCATATGGAAAAGAAGTTGCGCATGAGCGCGGATCAAGTGTACGAACAGGCACGTCTCGCCACGCGCTTCGCACGCAAGTTCACCGATGATGTCGAATTCTCGCCGGAAGACGGCAGCCGTTCCGATCTCGATTTCCTGTGCCGCGTGCTGGAAGCGGTGATCGATGAGGGTGCCACCATCATCAATATTCCCGATACCGTCGGCTATGCCGTGCCGGAAGGCTACGGCAACCTGATCAGGACCATCCGCGAACGCGTGCCGAACTCGGACAAGGCGGTCTGGTCCGTACATTGCCACGATGACCTCGGCATGGCGGTCGCGAATTCGCTGGCCGGTGTGCACATCGGCGGGGCGCGTCAGATCGAATGCACGATCAACGGCTTGGGCGAGCGCGCAGGCAATACGGCGCTGGAAGAAGTCGTGATGGCGATGAAAACGCGCAAGGATTACTACGGGCTGGAACTGGGTATCGATACAACGCATATCGTTCCGACCTCGAAGCTCGTCTCGCAGATCACCGGTTTTGTCGTGCAGCCGAACAAGGCGGTGGTCGGCGCGAACGCGTTCGCGCATGCCTCCGGCATTCACCAGGATGGCGTGCTCAAAGCGCGCGATACCTACGAAATCATGCGTGCTGAAGACGTGGGCTGGTCGACCAACAAGATCGTGCTTGGCAAGTTGTCGGGTCGTAACGCGTTCAAGCAGCGCCTGGAAGATCTCGGCGTGTCGCTGGAATCGGAAACGGATGTGAACGCCGCGTTCGTGCGCTTCAAGGAACTGGCGGACCGCAAGTCCGAGATCTTCGATGAAGACATCATGGCGATTGTCTCCGAAGAGTCCGCGGAAATGCAGGCGAAGGAAACGTTCCGCTTTGTGTCGCTGGCTCAACGCTCGGAAACGGGCGAGCAGCCGCATGCACGCGTGGTGTTTGCCGTCGATGGTATCGAAGTGCAGGGTGAATCGCGCGGCAATGGCCCGGTCGATGCCACGCTCCACGCGATCGAATCGAAGGTAACGAGCGGCGCCGAGCTGGTCCTGTATTCGGTGAACGCCATTACCACCGGCACGCAGGCTCAGGGCGAAGTGACCGTGCGTCTGTCGAAGAGCGGCCGGATCGTCAACGGCGTGGGCACGGACCCGGACATTGTGGCGGCATCGGCGAAGGCGTATCTCGCAGCGTTGAACAAGCTGCATTCAAAAGTTGAGAAGTTGAATCCGCAGCTTGGCTCAATTTGATTCGATTGAGTGAAGCGCATATCTGGCGCTTCATCGGTTAAAAACGGCTCTCGCCACAAGCGAGGGCCGTTTTTTATTGAGATGTAGATGTTCAGCGGACTCGACCATGTCATGGTGGATACATGTGATCTTGATGCGGCGAAAAGTGGTATGAATCGCCGCCCGGCGGGCCTTGCCGAGCCTCGTGGGGTCGATCCGGCCGACTGGGTTTACGGGCTTCCGGTCATGATGGCGGCGCAACTCTTAAGTCATTTTTAGGAATTATCTGATTACTCCTAGGCGGAGATCGCGGGATTGTGGCTCCACAGCGAAACAATAGCCGGCCCAGCCGGAGCTAAATTGCAAGCTGTATTTAACTTCTGGGAATTGGCCGATTTGTACTTGTTGTGTTAAACAACCTTCGGTGCGGGGAACGTCGTCATACCGATGATAATTGGTCAGGATTCCTATTAAATTAAGGAGACTTTCTCTACCATGACTCAAATCCAGCAGGCAACGGTTTCTCACCAGCTCCCAATTCCCATGCCCTGCGCCAAGCGGAGGTTGGCCGCATCATTCGCCTGTATATGCTTTGCATCGTCGGCGCATGCGCTCGTTATCAGCGACGACGTATTCACGCGAAACGGCGGTGATCTCGCCGATATCGGCGGGACAATCACGAAAGCAATGGAGCCGTTGCGCGCAGCGAGCGTCGAGCCGCGGTTTTTTTCCGTCGGTGATGTCGGAGGCTGTACGGCAACCTGGATAGGCGACACGCCTGATGGTGCATCGTCTGTTTTCCTGACCGCCGCACATTGCGAAGAAAACAACCCGGGTGGGAAGGTATCCGCGAACTTTGTCGACTGGGCAGGCCGAGTGGTTGCGTCAGGCACAGGTCCTTACGTGCTGGGCCCTTACCGCCAACCGATTCCCGCGGGCATGGGCGGCGCTTCCACGGATATCGCCATATTCACACTCCCCAAGAAGGCAAATATCCTCGACCGGGCGGGTGCACCCGTGCCACAGCCCGTGATTTACGACGGTGCCGCTGAACTGAACAAACAAGTATGGTTTGCAGGTTACGGTGTGTGGGGAGTCGGCTCCGCCGATAAGAACTATTGGCCGAGTTCCGGCTCCACCCGGGCCGCGGGCGCATCGAAGGTTGATCATTTCTTCGAGAGCGAGTTCGGTATAGGGGCGGGATTCAAGCCGAAGGCGGGTGGTGAATTCGCGGCTCGCATCTCCACTGGCGACAGTGGGTCTGCATGGTGGCAGCATCAAGACGGCGAATGGGTCATCATCGCGACGACAAATGGGGGTAACGGCACCGAGTCCACCGGTGCCCGGGTATCGAAATACGCCGGCTGGATTCGTTCTGTCTATCCTCAGGCCAGATTCTCTAGTGACCGGTACACCGTCACGAGCACAAAGGGCGTCACCACTTCGAACTTCGCGCTGAACGCAACGAAAGGCACCGTCGCCTATGTAGTCCCTTCGCAAGCAAATGCAATCGGACCGACCTCGCTGAAATGGGATGGCAGCTACCGGCCGACGATGGTGAAGGTCACGGCGCAAGACGAGTCGAATCGCACTGCATCCATCCACTTGAGGGCGCAACGAGACATTGGGTGCGGCCCTGGGTATCTGCAGGAAATGAATGCCGCGGTTTCATGCTATTCGAACCGTTCGGGTCCGCTGATTGTCACGTATCTCCCGGAAGACAACCCTGGTCTTGCTCATGGCACTTATACCGGCAGTTTCAAGGTCGAGGCGCGGGGTTGGGAGGATTCCGCCTATGCGCATGCGTTGCACATCAAAGTGAATATCTCCGTTAAATAATTTTTGGCGTAGCGGCGTTGAGCCGCTACAACTATTCATGACCTATTCGAATATGTATTTTCGCCGAAACAGCGGCGCGTTCGCCCTGTACGCTATCTCGCTGATTTTGGCCGGTTCGGTGGCCGGATGTTCTCCGGATACAAAGGAGTCCCAGCTTTCCTCCAAAAATTTGGATGCCCAAGGCGCAGCCAAAGCCGAACCGGCGTTGCGGGACGGTGCATTTCCTGGTGGCGGAGGTTTGGCTGGGGACCGCGGCCAGCTGGCTGGTTCTGCTGGACATCTTGCGCAGGGGGACATTGGCGCGGCCCGCGGTTTGAAAGCTACAGTGCCGGTGGCCGATGGTGTAACACTTCAGCCCTTCGGCCTCGTGCCGGAACCAGGGCAAGTACAGTGGCCTGGCGAAAAGACCCCTGCACCTGCGGTGGCGTCGACCAGGTCCCCGTTTCAGTGATTGGTGATTGAAAGAACGTTGGACCGGGCGACCTTCCTTGATCACCGCTAATGCGCCCAAGTCCGGTTCGGGGCGCGAGGCCGTTCGGTGCTCATTTCGCGGCAAATCGTTTCATAACCGTCATTCGATCTCGCCATGCCGGACTCTCGCGTGCCGTGCGTTCAAGCTGCCGGCATTCCACATGAATGCCGCGCTCGGGGGCGTCGGCGACGAATTTATCGATCACTTCGCGCACGTCCTGATCGATGAAATCGGCACGGCATGCGTCGATGATCACCGTCGCGTTGTCCGGTATCTGCCTCAGATGATGCGTGAGCGATACCTTCCCAAGAAACGACACGTCCTTGCGAAACGACAGCAGGAAGTGATCGTCGTGCCGCGCGATGGTGATCGGCCGCTGCAGGTTCGCATGAATCGCAAGTCCGATACTGCAAGCAATTCCCAACAGGATGCCGATCAGCAGATCGGTCGCGAGCACGCCCACGATCGTCACGACGAACGGCGCAAAGCGTTCGAATCCCTGCTTTGCAACGGCCGCGAATAATGAAGGTTTCGCCAGCTTCAGTCCCGTGAAGATCAGGATCGCGGCGAGGCACGCAAGCGGAATCAGGTTGATCACGGCCGTCAGCGCGAACACGCTCGCGAGCAGGAACACGCCATGAATGACAGCCGCCCAGCGGCTCTGCGCGCCTGCGTGGACATTGGCGGAACTGCGCACGATGACGGACGTGATCGGCAACGCGCCGATCGCACCCGCCATGATGTTGCCGATACCCTGCGCCTTGAGTTCGCGATCCGGATGCGCTGTGCGCTTCTTCGGATCGATCTGCTCGACGGCTTCAAGGCTCAGCAACGTCTCCAGGCTGGCGACGATGGCAAGCGTCATCGCAAGCCGCCAGACATCGGGATTGACGAGTTGTTCGAAGTTGGGCCAATCGAGCGCAGCGTTCAACGCGGCAAACGAGGCCAGCGACGGCAGCAATACGCGATGCTCCGCCGGCGGCGCAAAGCCGGGTGCAGCGAAGTCGAGCACCAGCGTGATCGCAATGCCGAGCATGACCACCGCAAGCGGTGCGGGCAGCAGGCGTACCAGCGTGAAGCGGCGCATCGCTTTCGTTTCCCAGGCGGTCAATATCGCAATGGAGAGCACGGCGACGGCGCACGCCGCGAGGGACATCGCGCCGAACGGCGTATCGAGTATGCCGGGGGAGTGCGCGGCAGCCTGGGCGCTGCCGTTGGCAAAACCGGCCGCAAGCGGCGCCTGCTTGATGATCAGCAGCAAGCCAATCGCCGCAAGCATGCCTTTGATCACCGATGACGGCACGTAGGCTGCGAAGCGTCCTGCTTTGAGCATGCCGAAACCGAACTGGATCACGCCCGCGAGCATCACGGCCATCAGGAAGGTCGAAAAACTGCCGAGCCTGGCGATGCCATCGACGACGATCACCACCAGTCCCGCCGCCGGCCCGCTCACGCTCAGCTGCGAACCGCTTAGCAGCGCCACGACCAGGCCGCCGATAATGCCCGACAGCAGGCCGGCAAACGGTTCGACGCCGGATGCGTTGGCGATGCCAAGGCATAGCGGCATCGCGACAAGAAAGACGACGGTGCCCGCGAACAGGTCGCGCGGGAAGGTTGCAAATGTTTCACGTAGGGTCATGAGCTTTTCTGGGCGCGAGTTGATCCACGCGATGCCGGGAAGGCATTGCATGGAGAAGGTTGATGCGTCGGATTAAGCGGCGGTGAGGCTAGTGACCAGCCATTTCGATCAAGCGCTGAGCCGCGCTGGGCATGGATTCGGGTTCCCACGCCGCTGTTACTTTTGCGGTTGCGTTCGAAGAGGCAGCGGGAGCGCTCGTGAAGCCGGCGTCGGTCTCGGCGGCATCTCCAGAAGAAAGCACCGTGATGCGGCCGTCGCGCAGGCCGAAGATCCAGCCGTGAACACGCGGTGGACGCTCGGCATCGCGCACGATGGACGTCGCACGCAGCGCATTCACTTGTTCGAGCACGCTCAGTTCCGCCAGCCGGTCGATGCGCGAATCCATCGTGCCGATCGCGTCGAGTTCGCTGCTGTGCGTACGCGCCAGCGCGCACAGCGGGGCAATGCGGCGGTTGACGTGGGGCAGGGCGTCGGACAAGGGCAGCAACGAAGCTCGCACGCCTCCGCAGCCGTAGTGTCCGCACACAATGACGTCGTCCACTTTCAACACGTTCACCGCGTATTCGAGGACGCTCATGGTGTTGTCATCGTCCGGTGAAAAGAGGTTCGCGATGTTGCGATGGACGAACAAATCACCGGGCTTCGAGTGCGTGATGGTTTCGGCCGGCACGCGGCTGTCGGAGCATCCAAGCCACAGCACGGTCGGACTTTGGCCCTGAGCCAGGGTGTCGAAGAAATCCGGGTCGCTGGCTGCGACCTCAGCCGCCCAGCCTACGTTTTCAAGCAGCATGCGTTTGGGTCGATTCATGGGTATCAGCTCCAAAAGCGTTAAAGGCACGACACTGCAACGGTCAAGTTATCGATGGAATTGGGCTTCCAGCGTCATTGCTGCGTCGCGATGTAACCTTACGAATTACTTTCTATGAAAAGGTTCCAGTCGTCCAGGCATAAAAAAATGCCGCTTTTCAGGGCGGCATTTTTTTTCGTCGACAAAAGATTTCTTCGGTGTTCACGAGGAAATCAGAAGAAATTCCGTTGATCGGGATCGTGCAGCGGGTCGGGCGTTTTTTGCGTCAGGCGCAGCGTGCCTTGGTCATCGAAGTAAAAGCTGTACATCATGTACCAGACGTTCGCTTCCATGTACCGGTACGTCCAGACCTCGCGTTTCATCAACGGGAAGTAGGACGTCTCCACCGGACGGCCGAAGTTGAGCAGCACGTCCTTGCGCGTCCAGGTGCCGATCTGCGCTTTATAGAACTCGTTTTCATCGAGGACCTGGCGCACGCTCACGATCTTTCCCGATGCATCGATATCCGCCGCCGTGGTCGTCTCGCCGAGCGGTTGCGTCGGCCACATCAGGCGGCGGCCGCCGTCCGGCAGGTCGTAGACCTCCCTCGGCGGTCCCAGCTTTGCCGTGATCGTGGACGAATCCGCGCCCGCCTGGTAGTTCTGCCATGGCTGTGCGCATGCCGTGAGCAGAAGGGCGAGTGCCATTGCCGCCGCGGGTTTTCGTATTGCCTTGCTCAACATTGAAGCCTCCTTCGTATTCGTATCCACGCGGTATCCACGATCGGCCGTGGGTTTTTCTACTGATTTGCGCGGCATTGGTTATTTTGACATGCAGGCTGAGTGGGTGGTTTTGATCGCGGTAGCGCGGTGTGTTTTTGCTGGCAAGTGCTTGCGCTTGGCCGGTGCTTGTATAGGAAACGCGCAGGCCCGGGTGGCTATTCCATTTACGTTCGGATTTTCCCGGCGGTTGCACGCAGCGTGCCGAACGCCCTATGATCCGCGATTCGCTACGCTGTCATTTATCCACGGATGGACTGTATGGGTCTCGGCCTTCGCTTGTTGCGCATGGTTTCTCTCAGGGCGAATAATCGGTGCCTGCCGGCAGGGTGGTTCAGGTTGCTCGGTCGCGCATCGGGCGCCGGAAAGCGGTTGGGTGGATCGTTGCTGGTGGCTTCATGCGTTGGCAGCACGCTTATTACTCCCGCTTGCGCGGCGGACGCTGCTTCCGGTTTGCCCGCCATTCGCATCGCGATGATCGAAGGCATGTCCGGTCCGTTCGCCAACGCGGGCGCAGCCGTCGAACGCAATCTGCGTTTTGGGGTGGAGCGCGTGAACGCGAACGGCGGCGTGACTTTGCCCGACGGCAAACACCCCTTGCAACTCGTCGTCCTCGACGGCAAGGGCAGCAGCGAAGCCAGCCTGGTGCAGTTGCGCGCGGCCATCGACCAGAATATTGGTTTCGTCATGCAGGGCAATAGTTCGGCGGTGGCTGCAGCGCTCATCGACGCAATCAACAAACAAAATGCTCGCGATCCGGAACATCGCGTGGTGTTTCTCAATTACTCCGCCGACGACCCCGCACTCACCAACGCGGATTGCAGCTTCTGGCATTTCCGCTTCGATGCCCACGCCGGCATGCGCATGAACGCGCTCGCCGATGTGATCCAGCACGATCAATCGGTAAAGAAAGTCTATTTGTTCAACCAGGACTACAGCTTTGGCCACGATGTCAGCCGTGAAGCCCAGCGTGCGCTGCAGGAGCGCCGTCCGGACATTTCGATCGTCGCCGATGAATTCATCCCCGCCGGCCGCGTGAAGGACTTCGCGCCGTACATTGCCAAGATCCGCGCAAGCGGCGCTGATGCGGTGATCACCGGCAACTGGGGCAACGACCTGACCCTGCTTGTCAAAGCCGCGCGCGAACAAGGGCTGGACACGCATTTCTACACGTTCTACGGCAACAGCCTGGGCGCGCCCGCCGCGCTGGGCGACGCCGGTGTAAAGCACGTCGTGGCGGTAGCCGATTGGCATCCGAACGCGGGCGGCACGGCGTCGGACGCTTATTACGAAGCGTTCCGCACCCGTTTCCCAGCGGCCGCCGATGATTACCTCTTCCTTCGCATGCCGCTGATGATCGAGATGCTCGCGCAAGGCATGGAGAAAGCGCACAGCGCCGACCCGGCCGCGGTCGCCCGGGCGCTGGAGGGCATGAAGCTGGACAAGGGATTCCAGGCGACAGAAATGCGCGCGGCTGATCATCAACTGATCCAGCCCCTTTACGTGATGGAAATGGACAAGGCGGGCTCGCCCGGCGTGCGTTTTGACAACGAAGGCTCGGGCTTCGGCTTTCGGACGCTGCTCAAGATCCCGGCGGCGCAGACCGCCATGCCAACCACGTGCCAGATGAAGCGCCCGGCGTCGTAAATGCGGCCAACTTGGGCCCAGGCCTATTGCGCCAAGTCAGCGGCTGTCCGGAACCGTTCGACGGCCAAAGTTGCTGTGCTATAATCCGCGACTTGCCGTACTCAGGGTTAGTGGAATTGTGGGTTGAAAGCCCGCTAAAAATGTTCTTCAAACCCTCCCGGCAAGGAAGTCCGAAGTCGATTTATCGGTTAGGTATCGACTGAGGAAAGATGTAGAAAACCCACGGCACGGCCCTTCTTCCGTGACCGCCTGTCCGTTTCAAAGGAAAATCAAATGTCTACCGTAGCAGTTGCTCATGCAAAGAAGTCCGACGTTGTCGCAGAATATGCGCGCGCCGCTAACGATACCGGATCGCCAGAAGTGCAAGTCGCACTGCTGACCACCCGTATCAACGAACTGACCGTTCACTTCAAGGCTCACACGAAGGATCACCACAGCCGCCGCGGCCTGCTGCGCATGGTGAGCCGCCGTCGTAAGCTGCTCGATTACCTCAAGGGCAAAGACGCTGACCGTTATCGCTCGCTGATCGAGAAGCTGGGCCTGCGTAAGTAAGCGGTCAGCGTTCACAACGAAATGCCTGTGTCAGTCTGCTGATACAGGCATTTTGTTTTTGAACGGCGCGTGAGTCATGGGCGCAGAAGTGAAAGTAGCGGGATAAGTAGCGGGAAATATCGAAGGCTTGGATTAAAGCCAACCCCGGATCGGCAGCCGATTCGACTACAGGACCGGGCCTCGCGGCAGAGCTTTGTGTCATTCCAGCGCGTCATGCGCATCGCGTGTCGTGTTGCGTTGGAATGACATACACCCCTCTTTTTGCGCGGTTCCGGTCATCGCTTGGCTTCGCCGTTTTTTGCTGTGTGCACGGATTTCGGATGCTCCGAAAATCCGCGACAACACGTCAGGAAACACGCGAGGCATAACGAAGAAGGAGTGAGTATGTTTAAAAAGATCGTCAAGGAATTCAAGTGGGGACAACACAACGTTCGCCTGGAAACAGGTGAAATCGCGCGCCAGGCAAGCGGCGCCGTGATCGTCGATGTGGAAGATACCGTAGTGCTCGCGACGGTTGTCGGCGCGAAGACGGCAAAGCCGGGCCAGGATTTCTTCCCGCTGACCGTCGACTATCTGGAAAAGACCTACGCAGCCGGCAAGATCCCGGGCGGTTTCTTCCGTCGCGAAGGCCGTCCGTCGGAAGGCGAAACGCTGATCTCGCGCCTGATCGACCGACCGCTGCGCCCGCTGTTCCCGGAAGGCTTCTATAACGAAGTGCAAGTGGTCATCCATGTGCTGTCGTTGAACCCCGATGTGCCTGCCGACATTCCCGCGCTGATCGGCGCGTCGGCAGCGCTGGCTATCTCCGGCTTGCCGTTCAACGGCCCGGTGGGTGCAGCACGCGTGGCCTATATCAACAACGAATACGTGTTGAACCCGACCCGTCCGCAAATGAAGGAATCGGCGCTTGACTTGATCGTCGCCGGCACGGAACGCGCGGTGTTGATGGTGGAATCGGAAGCGCAGCAATTGACTGAAGAAGTCATGCTGGGCGCCGTGGTGTTTGGTCACGACCAAATGCAAGTCGCTATCGACGCGATTCACGAACTGGTTGCCGAAGGTGGCAAGCCGGAGTGGGATTGGGCGCCGGCGCCGAAGAACGAGCCGCTGATCGCACGCGTGACGGAATTGGCACAAGCCGAATTGAACGCCGTGTACCAGATCCGCGACAAGTCGGCCCGCACCGCCAAGCTGAAGGAAGTCTACGCAGCGACGACCGCCAAGCTGACGGAAGACGCAGTGGCAGCGGGCCAGACGCCGGCTGACAAGGCGACCATCGGCAACCTGATGTTCGATATCGAAGCGAAGATCGTCCGTACGCAGATCCTGAACGGCGAACCGCGTATCGATGGCCGCGACACCCGCACCGTCCGTCCGATCGAAATCCGTACCGGCGTGCTGCCGCGTACCCACGGTTCGGCTTTGTTCACGCGCGGCGAAACGCAAGCGCTCGTGATCGCGACGCTGGGCACGAAGGGCGACGAACAGAACATCGACGCGCTCGAAGGCGAGTATCGCGAACGCTTCATGCTTCACTACAACATGCCTCCGTTCGCGACCGGCGAAACGGGTCGTGTCGGTTCGCCGAAGCGCCGTGAAATCGGTCACGGCCGTCTGGCCAAGCGTGCATTGGTGGCAGTGCTGCCGAGCGCCGACGAATTCGGCTACTCCATTCGCGTGGTATCGGAAATCACGGAATCGAACGGTTCCTCGTCGATGGCTTCGGTCTGCGGCGGCTGCCTCGCACTCATGGACGCCGGTGTGCCCATGAAGGCGCACGTCGCGGGTATCGCGATGGGCCTGATCCTGGAAGGCAACAAGTTTGCAGTGTTGACCGACATCCTCGGCGACGAAGATCACCTCGGCGACATGGACTTCAAGGTGGCGGGCACGGCGCAAGGCGTGACCGCACTGCAGATGGACATCAAGATCCAGGGCATCACGAAGGAAATCATGCAGGTCGCCCTCGCGCAGGCGAAGGAAGGCCGCATGCATATCCTCGGCAAGATGACGACTGCTGTTCCGGGTACGAACACGAACCTGTCGGACTACGCGCCGCGCATGATCACCATGAAGATCAATCCGGAGAAGATCCGCGACGTGATCGGCAAGGGCGGTTCGGTGATCCGTGCGTTGACCGAAGAAACCAACACGACCATCGATATTTCCGATGACGGCGTGGTGACCATCGCGAGCACGAGCAGCGAAGGCATGGCGGAAGCGAAGAAGCGCATTGAGAACATCACGGCTGAAGTGGAAGTGGGTCAGGTCTACGAAGGCCCGGTACTCAAATTGCTGGACTTCGGCGCGATCGTGAATATTCTTCCGGGTAAGGATGGTCTGCTGCACATCTCGGAAATCGTGAACGAGCGCATCAAGGACATCAACGACTACCTGAAGGAAGGCCAGATCGTGAAGGTCAAGGTCATTCAGACAGACGAAAAGGGTCGCGTGCGTTTGTCGGCGAAGGCTTTGTTGAACGAAGGCGGCGCGCCTATCGAACCGATCCAGCCGACGCAGCAGTAATGCGGTAAGTTCGGCGGTAAGTTCGGAAGGCCGGCGCGTGAAGTTTGCGCGCCGGCCGTTTTCGAATGTGAAGGTGTGTGTTGGTTTGAGCGTGATTCGATGTTATTGCGGGTTTCGGCTAAGTGAGCCCGCAATGCCATGGGGTTATGCATCGGTGAATCGGCGTTAAGCGATTGTGACTTGAAGGGAACAAGCAGATGAAAGCCATCGAAATCACCGAGTTCGGCGCGCCTGAGGTATTGAAGCTGGGCGAACGTCCTATGCCCGAGCCGAAGGCCGGCGAAGTGCTCATCAAGGTCGCGGCGTCGGGCGTGAATCGTCCGGACGTGTTCCAGCGCAAGGGCGGTTATGCGCCGCCGCCGGGTGCATCGGATCTGCCGGGGTTGGAGGTAGCCGGTGAAATCGTGCGCGGTGATTTTGACCCGAAGCACAACCCGTTTGGTCTGAAAGCCGGCGACCGCGTGTGCGCGCTGCTCGCGGGCGGCGGTTACGCCGAATACGCGTGCGCGCCGCTCGATCAATGCCTGCCGGTGCCGAAGGGGTTGACGGACATCGAGGCGGCGTCGCTGCCGGAAACGTTCTTTACGGTCTGGAGCAACGTGTTCGAACGTGCGCACTTGGGCAAGGGTGAGAACGGCGCCGAAGAAACGCTGCTGATTCAGGGCGGGTCTAGCGGTATCGGCGTGACGGCTATTCAGATTGCGAAGGCGCTGGGGCATCGCGTGTTCGTGACGGCAGGCAACGACGAGAAGTGTCAGGCGTGCGAAGAACTGGGCGCGGAACGCGCGATCAACTACAACACGGAAGATTTCGTCGATGTGGTCAAGTCGCTGACGAACGACCGTGGCGTGGATGTGATTCTCGATATGGTCGCCGGTGACTATCTTCCTCGCGAGCTGAAGGCGCTGGCCGACGGTGGCCGGGTGGTGGTCATCGCAACGCTGGGTGGCTCGAAGGCCGAGATTAATCTCAACGAAGTGCTGCGCCGCCGTCTGGTAATCACCGGCTCCACGTTGCGGCCACGCTCGGTCGCGTTCAAGGGCAGGGTCGCGGTGCAATTGAATACGCAGGTGTGGCCGGAAATCGAAGCGGGACGGATCAAGCCCGTCATTCACCAGGTTTTCCCCGCCGATCAGGCCGCCGCCGCTCATGCGTTGATGGAGAGCAGTACGCACATCGGCAAGATCATGCTGGACTGGAGCCAGGTCGCGTGATTACGGGTCCCGGCGCTGAAATGAGCGGCGGATCAGGTTTCGTCATTTGATCGGGTTGTTTAACCGCGTGTTTGACCGATTTCCGCCGGGCACAGTAAAATCGCATGTTGTGCTGAAGCGTTGCGTCCGAAAGTTCCATTTTTCTATTTCAATGATCGGCAGCCTCGCTGCTACGACGAGACAAATGCCGAAAGAACAAGCCAAACGCGCAAAGCTGGTGGTCGGTAACTGGAAGATGCACGGCCGTCTGGCTGAAAACGCCGTCTTGATGCAGGCAGTCGCCGCAGGCGCGGCGACGTTGCAGAAGGGCGTGCGCACAGCGGTTTGCGTGCCTGCGCCGTATCTTGCGCAGGCGCAGGCGCTGCTGGGCGGATCGGTGGTCGCCTGGGGCGCCCAGGACGTGTCGGCCCACACGCAGGGCGCCTATACAGGCGAGGTCGCGGCAGGCATGGCGGCGGATTTTGATGCAACATTCGCGATCGTTGGTCATTCGGAGCGGCGCGCCTATCATGGCGAGCATTCGGACCTGGTCGCGGTGAAGGCGCAGCGAGCGCTGGAAGCCGGGTTGACGCCTATCGTGTGTGTGGGTGAAACGCTGGAGCAGCGTGACAACGGTTTGACCGAACAAGTGGTCGGCACGCAACTGGAAGCGGTGTTGCTGGTGCTGAGCGAAGCGCAGGCGGCGAAGATTGTCGTGGCGTACGAGCCGGTCTGGGCGATCGGCACGGGAAAAAGCGCGACGACGGCGCAGGCGCAACAGGTTCACGCATTCCTGCGCGCGCAATTGGCGGGTAAGGGCGCGGCAGTGGCAGATGTGACGGTGTTGTACGGCGGCAGTGTCAAGCCGGAGAACGCGGAAGAGTTGTTCGCTCAACCGGACATCGACGGTGGATTGATTGGCGGCGCATCGCTGAAGTCGAACGATTTTCTTGCGATTTGTCAGGCGGCACAAAACGTTTCGGTTTAATCGCCGAGTTTAAGCTTTCGAAAATGTAAGCATTAAAGGCGTGACGCAACAGTGTCACGTGAACATTAAAGAGTCGGGTGAACGGAATGTTGTATTTAAAGACTTTGATTATCGTCGTCCAGTTGTTGTCGGCGTTTGGTGTTATTGGGCTGGTATTGTTGCAGCACGGCAAGGGCGCCGATATGGGCGCGGCCTTCGGTAGCGGGGCGTCGGGAAGCCTGTTCGGGGCGACCGGATCGGCCAACTTCCTGTCGCGTACAACAGCCGTGCTCGCGGCCGTGTTTTTTATCTCGACACTGACGCTGACGTACCTGGGCAGCTACAAGCCGGCCGCCTCCGCAGGCTTGCTGGGCGGGGCTGCAGTGACTGCGCCCGCAACCCATCCGGCGGTTGCAGCCGCTGGTTCGGCACCCGCTTCGGCGCCGGTTGCATCGTCGGGTCCTGGCTCTGACGTTCCGAAATAATTTTTCGCCTGGATCGCTTTTTGTGCGTTGAACAAACTGGTTAACCCGGTTATAATTTTGTTCTTGAAGCGATTTCCGGCAATAAGAAGTTGTTTTACCGGATTGCAAGACAGTGCCGACGTGGTGAAATTGGTAGACACGCTATCTTGAGGGGGTAGTGGCGAAAGCTGTGCGAGTTCGAGTCTCGCCGTCGGCACCAAAAGTTATCCAATGCCAGCCGCATGCATTGCTTCGGCTGGCATTGTCACTTCTGGCGAGTAGATTTGCTCAAGTTCTTCTGTGCAAGTTTCTCGGCTTTAGTTGAAAATCGGTTGGGCGGTCGTCCCAGCCGGCACACCAGATCAAACCGATTTGAGGATAGTCGTGAATCTCTCAGCCTATTATCCCGTCTTTCTGTTCCTCGTCGTAGGCACCGGTTTGGGTATCGCGCTGGTTAGCATCGGTAAGATCCTCGGTCCCAATAAGCCTGACACCGCAAAGAACGCACCTTACGAGTGCGGCTTCGAAGCATTCGAAGACGCGCGTATGAAGTTCGATGTGCGCTACTATCTCGTCGCTATTCTGTTCATTATTTTCGACCTCGAAACCGCGTTCCTGTTTCCGTGGGGCGTTGCCCTGCGCGACATCGGCTGGCCCGGTTTCTTGTCAATGATGGTTTTTCTGCTCGAGTTTCTGCTTGGTTTTGCCTACATCTGGAGAAAGGGTGGGCTGGACTGGGAGTAAGGGAGTATCGGGCGGTTTGAAGATCACCGGATTGCTGGGCGGCTATGGCTGGCTGCTCATCTGGAGTGAAGGCAAATGAGTATTGAAGGGGTCTTGAAGGAAGGGTTTGTCACCACCACGGCTGACAAGCTGATCAACTGGACGCGCACGGGTTCGCTATGGCCCATGACGTTCGGCTTGGCGTGTTGTGCGGTCGAGATGATGCATGCGGGCGCAGCCCGCTACGATCTGGACCGTTTCGGCGTCGTGTTTCGTCCGAGTCCGCGGCAGTCGGACGTGATGATCGTCGCCGGCACGCTGTGCAACAAGATGGCGCCGGCATTGCGCAAGGTCTACGACCAGATGGCCGAGCCGCGCTGGGTCATCTCCATGGGTTCGTGCGCCAACGGCGGTGGTTACTACCACTATTCGTATTCGGTTGTGCGCGGATGCGACCGCATTGTTCCGGTCGATGTCTACGTGCCCGGATGCCCGCCGACGGCTGAAGCGCTGGTGTATGGCGTGATTCAGTTGCAGGCGAAGATTCGCCGCACCAGCACCATCGCTCGCCAGTAATTGTCGTTTGGCCAAGTGCGTCGGCAAGTCCCGGCGCACGCGAGCACGGCAGTCAGCGTCGTTGAAGTCCCGGCATTGAAGTCCCTGAAGTCCCATTAAGCGTCACCAAGGCCAGAGCCTCCCCAATATGGCAAGCAAACTCGAGACCCTGAAAGCGAACCTCGAGGCGGCGTTCGGCGACCGCCTGCAAAGCATCACCGAGTCGCTCGGGCAACTGACCATCGTTGTCAAGGCAGCGAACTACGCCGACGTACTTCTCAAGCTGCGCGACGACCGTTCGCTCGGCTTCGAGCAACTCGTCGACCTGTGCGGCGTGGACTACTCCACGTACGGCGACGGCGCCTACGAAGGCCCGCGTTTCGCCGCTGTCCTCCATCTTCTTTCGATCGCGAACAACTGGCGCGTGCGCGTGCGCGTGTTCGCACCGGACGACGAAGTCCCCATCGTGCCGTCGGCTGTCGACGTCTGGTCGTCGGCGAACTGGTACGAGCGGGAAGCATTCGACCTGTTCGGTATCGTCTTCGAAGGCCACCCGGACTTGCGCCGCATTCTCACCGACTACGGTTTTATCGGCCATCCGTTTCGCAAGGACTTCCCGGTGTCGGGTTATGTCGAAATGCGTTACGACCCGGAAGAGAAGCGCGTCGTGTACCAGCCAGTGACGATCGAGCCGCGAGAAATCACGCCGCGCGTGATCCGCGAGGACCGCTATGGCGGTCTGAAACACTAAGAGAACGCCATGGCAGAGATCAAGAACTACACGCTCAATTTCGGTCCGCAACACCCGGCCGCGCACGGTGTGCTGCGCCTCGTGCTGGAACTGGACGGCGAAGTGATTCAGCGCGCCGATCCGCATATCGGGCTGCTGCACCGCGCGACTGAAAAACTCGCGGAATCGAAGACTTTCATTCAGTCCGTGCCGTACATGGACCGTCTCGACTATGTGTCGATGATGGTCAACGAGCACGGCTACGTGATGGCGATCGAGAAGCTGCTCGGTATCGACATTCCGGTTCGCGCGAAATATATCCGCGTGCTGTTCGACGAAATCACGCGCGTGCTGAACCACCTGATGTGGATCGGCTCGCACGCGCTCGACGTCGGCGCCATGGCGGTGTTTTTGTATGCGTTCCGCGAACGCGAAGACCTGATGGACGTGTACGAAGCTGTATCCGGCGCGCGGATGCACGCGGCATATTACCGTCCGGGCGGCGTGTATCGCGATCTGCCTGACGCAATGCCGCAATACAAAGCGTCGAAAATCCGTAATGCGAAGGCGTTGTCGAGGATGAACGAAACGCGCCAGGGTTCGTTGCTTGATTTCATCGATGACTTCTTTACGCGTTTTCCGAAGTGCGTAGACGAATACGAGACGCTGCTGACCGATAACCGTATCTGGAAGCAACGGCTGGTGGGCATCGGCGTGGTCAGTCCTGAGCGCGCATTGCAGCTCGGCATGACCGGCGCGATGCTGCGCGGCTCGGGCATTGAATGGGATTTGCGCAAGAAGCAGCCGTACGAAGTCTATGACCAACTGGACTTTGATATTCCGGTCGGCGTGAACGGCGACTGCTACGACCGTTATCTCGTGCGCGTGGAAGAAATGCGTCAGTCCACCCGCATCGCGAAACAATGTATTGACTGGCTTCGTAAGAATCCAGGCCCGGTGATGGTCGACAATCACAAAATTGCGCCGCCTTCGCGCGTGGGCATGAAGACCAACATGGAAGAGCTGATTCACCACTTCAAGCTCTTCACGGAAGGTTTTCACGTTCCCGAAGGCGAGACGTATGCGGCGGTCGAGCATCCGAAGGGCGAGTTCGGCATTTATCTGATCTCGGACGGTGCGAACAAGCCGTATCGCCTGAAGATTCGTGCTCCGGGTTATGCGCATCTTGCTTCACTCGACGAAATGGCTCGCGGTCACATGATTGCGGACGCGGTGACGATCATCGGCACGCAAGACATCGTGTTCGGTGAGATTGATCGCTGACATGCAGTCGCGAGCCAACTGCGCCGCATCACGCCGGCAAGCCCACGCGAAAGCGCTGGGCATGCCGGCGAACCAACAACAGCAGGACGCCAGGTCTGCCGCAAAAGAAGGGCGCGGCGGGTTTTCGTTCGGTAGGAACTGAAAGAGTCGTGTCTGAAATGATCTCAGCTGAAGGCCTGAAAGAAATCGATCGCGCGATCGCGAAATATCCCGTGGACCAGAAACAGTCCGCGGTGATGTCGGCGTTGACCGTCGCTCAGGAAGAGCACGGCTGGCTGTCGCCGGAACTGATGCAGTTCGTCGCCGATTACCTCAGCATGCCCGCCGTGGCCGTGCAGGAAGTGGCGACGTTCTACACCATGTACGAGACCTCGCCGGTCGGCAAGCACAAGATCACGCTCTGTACGAACCTGCCGTGCCAGCTCGGGCCCGACGGCGGCTCGGAAAGCGCGGCTGAATACCTGAAGCAAAAGCTCGGCATCGACTTTGGCGAAACCACCGCCGACGGCAAATTCACCTTGAAAGAAGGCGAATGTTTCGGTGCGTGCGGCGATGCGCCTGTGTTGCTCGTGAACAATCACCGTATGTGCAGTTTCATGAGTCGCGAGCGGATCGACACGCTCCTCGAGGAACTATCGAAATGACGTCTCTTCACGACCGCCACATCCAGCCCCTGATTCTCGCCGGTCTCAACGGCGACAACTGGCACCTCGAAGACTATGTGGCGCGCGGCGGTTATGCCCAGCTGCGCCGCATTCTCGAAGAAAAAATTCCGCAAGAACAGGTCATTGCCGACGTCAAGGCGTCAGGCTTGCGCGGCCGCGGCGGTGCGGGTTTCCCGACTGGCCTCAAGTGGAGCTTCATGCCGCGCCAGTTCCCGGGGCAGAAGTACCTCGTCTGCAATTCGGACGAAGGCGAGCCGGGCACGTTCAAGGACCGCGACATCCTGCGCTGGAATCCGCATTCGCTTATCGAAGGCATGGCTATCGGCGCGTATGCCATGGGCATCACGGTCGGCTACAACTATATTCACGGCGAGATTTTCGAGGTCTATCGGATCTTCGAACAGGCGCTTGAAGAAGCGCGTGCGGCCGGATACCTCGGTGCGAACATCCTGGGTTCGGGATTCTCGTTCGAACTGCATGCGCATCATGGTTACGGCGCGTATATCTGCGGCGAAGAAACCGCGTTGCTCGAGTCGCTGGAAGGCAAGAAAGGCCAGCCGCGCTTCAAGCCGCCGTTCCCGGCGAGCTTCGGTGTGTATGGCAAGCCGACCACGATCAACAACACCGAAACGTTCGCGGCCGTGCCATTTTTGCTGGCCATTGGCCCGCAGAAATATCTCGAGATCGGCAAGCCGAACAACGGTGGCACGAAGATTTTCTCGGTCGCCGGCGACGTCAATCGTCCGGGCAACTTCGAAGTGCCGCTGGGCACGTCGTTCGAGACCTTGCTCGAGTTGGCCGGTGGTGTGCGCGGCAAATCGGTGAAAGCGGTGATCCCGGGCGGATCGTCGGCGCCGGTGATTCCGGGCGACATCATGTTGAAGACCGACATGGACTACGACGCTATCGCGAAAGCCGGCTCCATGCTGGGTTCAGGCGCCGTGATCGTGATGAACGAAACGCGCTGCATGGTGCGCTCGCTGCTGCGTCTTTCGTATTTCTATTACGAAGAGTCGTGCGGTCAATGCACGCCTTGCCGTGAAGGCACGGGCTGGCTGTATCGCGTGGTCCATCGGATCGAACACGGACTCGGGCGCAAGGAAGACCTGGATCTGCTGAACTCGGTCGCCGAAAACATCATGGGCCGCACCATTTGTGCACTCGGCGACGCGGCGGCCATGCCGGTGCGCGGCATGCTGAAGCACTTCTGGGACGAATTTGAATATCACGTCGAGCATAAACATTGTCTCGTCGACGGACACGCGCATCATGCGCATACGTCCGAAGCGCTTACCGCGTGATCAGGCCAAGGACCATTCCCCATTATGGTTGAACTAGAAATCGACGGCAAAAGTGTAGAAGTGCCTGAAGGCAGCATGGTGATCCAGGCTGCGCATAAGGTCGATACATACATTCCTCACTTTTGCTATCACAAGAAGCTGTCGATCGCGGCGAACTGCCGGATGTGCCTGGTCGAAGTCGAGAAAATGCCGAAGGCGGTTCCCGCCTGCGCCACGCCGGTGTCGGCGGGCATGATCGTGCGCACGAAATCGGACAAGGCTGTGAAGGCGCAGCAGTCCGTGATGGAATTCCTGCTGATCAATCACCCGCTCGATTGCCCGATCTGCGATCAGGGCGGCGAATGTCAGTTGCAGGACTTGGCCGTGGGTTATGGCAAGTCGCAATCGCGCTACAACGAAGAAAAGCGCGTGGTGTTCCACAAGAACGTCGGACCGCTGATCTCGATGGAAGAGATGACGCGTTGCATCCACTGCACGCGTTGCGTCCGTTTTGGTCAGGAAGTGGCCGGCGTCATGGAACTCGGCATGCTGGGTCGTGGCGAGCATTCGGAAATCACGTCGTTCGTCGGTAAGACCGTGGACTCGGAACTGTCGGGCAACATGATCGACCTGTGCCCGGTCGGCGCGTTGACGAGCAAGCCGTTCCGCTACAGCGCCCGTACGTGGGAACTGTCGCGCCGCAAGTCGATCAGCCCGCACGATTCCGTCGGCGCGAACCTGGTCGTGCAAGTGAAGAACAACCGCGTGATGCGCGTTCTGCCGATGGAGAACGAAGCCATCAACGAATGCTGGATCTCGGACAAGGATCGCTTCTCGTATGAATCGCTGAACAGCGACGAACGTCTCACGCAGCCGATGTTGAAGCAGGGCGGCAAGTGGATCGAGACCGACTGGCAGACGGCGCTGGAATACGTGGCGAAGGGTATCAAGGGCATTACGGCCGATCACGGCGCGAATCAGATCGCTGCCCTGGCTACGCCGCATAGCACCGTCGAAGAACTGTATTTGCTGAAGCAATTGGCTGATGGCGTGGGTTCACCGAACGTCGACTTCCGTCTGCGTCAGAGCGACTTCTCGGCGCCGGTGTCGGACAGCGCGCCGTGGCTCGGCATGAAGATCGCAGACCTGACGAATATCGACACGGCGTTTGTCGTCGGTTCGTTCCTGCGTCGCGACCATCCGTTGTTCGCTGCACGCTTGCGTCAGGCCGCAAAGGGCGGGGCGATGCTCACGTTCCTGAACGCGACCAATGACGACTCGCTGATCCCGGCTGCGCATCGCGTGGTTGCGGCACCGTCGGAATGGCTCGACCGCCTCGGCAGTCTGGCTGCTGCGGTTGCCGAAGCACGTGGCGTCGCAGTGCCGGAAGCGTTCGCTTCACACGAAGCGTCGCCGGCGGCGAAAGACATTGCCGCGTCGTTGTCGGCAGGTGAGAAGCGCGTCGTGTTGCTCGGCAACAGCGCGGTTCAGCATCCGCAGTTTGCGCAGATCCAGGCCGTGTGCCAGTGGATCGCGGATAACACGGGCGCCACGCTGGGTTATCTGACGGAAGCGGCCAATACGGTTGGCGCACATCTTGTCGATGCACTGCCGGGTGAAGGCGGACTGAACGCACGCGAAGTATTCGAGCAGCCGCGCAAGGGTTATGTGCTGTTCAACGTCGAACCCGCATTCGATACCGCCAACCCTGCTCTTGCGTTCGCCGCATTGAAGCAGGCAGAAATGGTTGTCGCGTTGTCGGCGTTCAAGCACGGCGCAGACTACGCCGACGTGCTGCTGCCAATCGCACCGTTCACGGAAACGTCGGGCACGTTCGTCAACGCTGAAGGCACCGCGCAGACGTTCAACGGCGTGGTGCGTCCGCTGGGCGAAACGCGCCCCGGCTGGAAGGTGTTGCGCGTGCTGGGCAGCATCCTCGGCTTGAAGGGTTTCGAGTTCGATACCGCCGAAGAAGTCCGCGACGCCGCATTGGGCACGGGCGATCTGACATCGCGTCTGTCGAACAAGACGGACGTCGCCATCAAGGCTGTTGCAAAAGCGGCTGCACTGAAGGAAGGCAGCTACGAACGTCTCGCCGACACGCCGATCTATCACGCCGACGCATTGTCGCGCCGCGCTGAATCGCTGCATCTGACGGCTGCTGCGCGCGACGCAAACGTGGTTGCGCTGCCGACGTCGCTGTTCGAGAAACTCGGTCTGAACAATGGCGATGCAGTGCGTGTCGCCCAAGGTGATCTCACGGTGGTCCTGCCGGCGGTTCGCGACGCGAACCTGGCGGAAAGCGTGGTGCGCGTATCGGCGGGAACGTCGGCCGGTGCAGCGCTCGGGGCTCTGTTCGGTGAACTGGTAGTGGAGAAGGCGTAAATGGGCTTGTTCGATACGATCAACGCAGGCGGGACGCAGATTCTCGGCGTCGCCTGGCCGACGGTGTGGGCGTTAGTCCGCATTCTCGTGGTCTCGGTAGTGATCCTGCTGTGCGTGGCGTACCTGATTCTGTGGGAACGCAAGCTCATCGGCTGGATGCACGTGCGTCTCGGCCCGAATCGCGTGGGTCCGCTCGGGCTGTTGCAGCCGATCGCCGACGTGCTGAAGCTGTTGCTGAAGGAAGTGATTCAGCCGACGCAAGCCAACCGCTGGATCTACCTGATCGCGCCGATCATGACTGTCGTGCCCGCGTTCGCGGTGTGGGCGGTCATTCCGTTCCAGGCGAAAGCGGTGCTCGGCGATGTGAACGCCGGTCTGCTTTACGTGATGGCGGTGTCGTCCATCGGCGTGTACGGCGTGATTCTCGCCGGCTGGGCGTCGAACTCGAAGTACGCGTTCCTTGGCGCAATGCGCGCCGCAGCGCAGATGGTCTCGTACGAAATCTCGATGGGCTTCGCGCTCGTCGTCGTGCTGATGGTCACGGGCAGCCTGAATATGTCGGCCATCGTGGTGTCGCAAGAGCATGGCATCTTCGCAGGCTGGGGTATTAACTTCCTCTCGTGGAACTGGCTGCCGCTGCTGCCCATGTTCGTCGTGTACTTCGTGTCGGGCATTGCTGAAACGAACCGTCACCCGTTTGACGTGGTGGAAGGCGAGTCGGAAATTGTCGCGGGTCACATGATCGATTATTCGGGCATGGCGTTCGCGCTGTTCTTCCTGGCCGAGTACATCAACATGATCGTGATCTCGGCGATCGCCACCACGCTGTTCCTAGGCGGCTGGGACGCTCCGCTTGGTTTCCTGTCCTTCATCCCGGGCATTTTCTGGTTCGTGCTGAAGATCTTCTTCCTGCTGTCGGTGTTCATCTGGGCCCGTGCGACGTTCCCGCGTTATCGCTACGACCAGATCATGCGTCTCGGCTGGAAAATCTTTCTGCCGGTGTCGGTGGTGTGGGTGGTCGTGGTCGGGTTCTGGATCATGTCGCCGCTGAACATCTGGAAATAATGGGCGGATGAAAAAACCATGAACGCATTACAGAATTTCTTTAAAACGTTTTTCCTGACCGAGTTGCTGAAGGGTCTGGCGCTGACGGGTGGTTACCTGTTCCAGCGCAAGATCACGGTTCAGTTTCCGGAAGAGAAGACACCTATTTCCCCGCGTTTTCGTGGCCTGCACGCATTGCGCCGATACGAAAATGGCGAAGAGCGCTGCATCGCTTGCAAGCTCTGCGAGGCCGTATGCCCCGCGCTCGCCATCACGATCGAATCGGAAACGCGCGCTGACAACACGCGCCGTACCACGCGCTACGACATCGACCTGACCAAGTGCATCTTCTGCGGTTTCTGCGAAGAAAGCTGCCCGGTTGACTCGATCGTGGAAACGCACATCCTCGAGTATCACGGCGAGAAGCGCGGCGACCTGTATTTCACGAAAGAGATGCTGCTCGCAGTGGGCGACCGTTATGAAACGGAGATTGCTGCTGCGAAGGCGGCTGATGCGCCTTATCGGTAAAGCGAAGCGGGGCGTAGCACGTTGCCGCGCCCCTTGCTGTTCCTGCATTTGAATTGACCTGCTGTTCCGGCCCGCGCGCCAAGCTTGGTGGTTGTGTTCTTGAAAAAAACGCAACCCGGCGTGCTTGTGTCAAAACACAAAGCCTAACGATGAACCGGTAATCATGGAATTCACGACCGTACTGTTTTACATCTTCGCGCTGCTGCTGGTTGTCTCGGCGCTGAAGGTGATCACTTCGCGCAATCCGGTGGCGTCCGCCTTGTTCCTCGTGCTCGCGTTCTTCAACGCGGCCGCGATCTGGATGCTGCTCGAAGCCGAATTCCTCGCCATTCTGCTGGTTCTCGTCTACGTCGGCGCGGTGATGGTGCTGTTCCTGTTCGTGGTGATGATGCTGGACATCAACCTCGACGTGCTGCATGGCGACTTCAAGAAGTTCGTGCCCATAGCCAGCATCGTGGGCGCGATCATCATCATAGAAACCGCGCTGATTCTTTGGCACGGTTACGGCGCGACAGTGACGCCGGTGCGCGACGCGATGCTGGTCAACGGCGTGGGTTCCGGCGTCGGCCCGAACGACGTGATGTCGAATTCGCAGCTGATCGGCAAGGTCATCTACACCGACTACATCTTCGCGTTTGAAATTGCCGGCCTGATCCTGCTGGTGGCGATCATCGCGGCCGTCTCGCTGACCGTTCGCGAGAAGAAAGACAGCAAGCGCCAGCGCATCAGCGACCAGGTCAAGGTGCGTGCGCAGGATCGCGTGCGGGTCGTGAAGATGAAGTCCGAAACCGAAGCGCCGGATGCCGCGACCCAACCGCCCGTGACCGGCAATGCCGGCGCCGGTACGGTCGACAACAAAGGCTGAGGAGAAAAATAACCATGTTGAGTCTTGCCCATTACCTCGTGCTTGGCGCGATCCTGTTCGCGATCAGCATCGTCGGCATCTTTCTGAATCGACGTAACGTGATCATCATCCTGATGGCAATCGAATTGATGCTGTTGGCGGTCAACACGAACTTCGTCGCCTTCTCGCATTATCTCGGCGACATCCACGGACAGATCTTTGTGTTCTTCGTGCTGACGGTGGCGGCGGCTGAAGCCGCAATCGGCCTCGCTATCCTGGTCACATTGTTCCGCAGTCTCGACACGATCAATGTCGAAGACCTCGATCAGCTCAAAGGTTAATTTCAGGCAAGACAGATATGTCCACGACACTCAATGAAAACCTTCTGCTCACGATTGCGCTGGCGCCCCTTGCCGGTTCGCTGATCGCCGGGCTGTTCGGCTGGAAGATCGGGCGCAAGTCTTCGCACCGCATCACGATCCTCGGCGTGATGATCTCGTTCGTACTCTCGTGTTTCGTCCTGGTGGACGTGATGCAGGGCGCGAGCTTCAACGCGACCATCTACGAATGGATGACGGTCGGGCCGCTGAAGATGGAGATCGGCTTCCTGGTCGACTCGCTCACCGCGATGATGATGGTGATCGTCACCTTCGTCTCGCTGATGGTGCACATCTACACGATCGGCTACATGGCCGACGAGGAAATAGGCTACGAGCGTTTCTTCTCGTATATCTCGCTCTTCACGTTCTCCATGTTGATGCTCGTGATGAGCAACAACTTCCTGCAGTTGTTCTTCGGCTGGGAAGCGGTGGGTCTCGTGTCGTACCTGCTCATCGGCTTTTACTACACCCGTCCGACGGCCATCTACGCGAACATGAAGGCGTTCATCGTGAATCGCGTGGGCGACTTCGGGTTCTTGCTCGGCATTGGCTTGTTGCTGGCGTTTGCGGGTTCGCTGAATTACGGCGATGTCTTCGCTCACCGTACCGCGCTGGCCGGCATGACGTTCCCGGGCACCGACTGGGGTCTGCTGACCGTCGCCTGTATTTGCCTCTTCATCGGCGCGATGGGTAAGTCGGCGCAGTTCCCGCTGCACGTGTGGCTGCCGGACTCCATGGAAGGCCCGACGCCTATCTCGGCGCTGATCCACGCGGCAACCATGGTGACGGCCGGTATCTTCATGGTCACGCGCATGTCGCCGCTGTTTGAATTGTCGGATTCGGCGTTGTCGTTCGTGACGGTGATCGGCGCGATCACGGCGCTGTTCATGGGCTTCCTGGGTGTGGTGCAGAACGACATCAAGCGCGTGGTGGCTTACTCCACGCTCTCGCAGCTCGGTTACATGACGGTGGCGCTTGGCGTCTCCGCTTACCCGGTCGCCGTGTTTCACCTGGCTACGCACGCATTCTTCAAGGCACTGCTGTTCCTCGGCGCGGGTTCGGTGATCATCGGCATGCACCACGACCAGGACATGCGCAACATGGGCGGCCTGCGTAAGTACATGCCGATCACGTGGATCACGTCGCTGATTGGTTCGCTCGCGCTGATCGGTACGCCGTTCTTCGCGGGCTTCTACTCGAAAGATTCGATCATCGACGCAGTGAAGGCGTCGCACATCGCCGGCTCGGGTTTCGCGTATTTCGCGGTGGTGGCGAGCGTGTTCGTCACGGCGCTGTATTCGTTCCGTATGTACTTCATGGTCTTCCACGGCAAGGAGCGCTTCCGCGGTCCGAAGCATCCGGAAAGCCCGATGGCTATCGAAGCCGCTGCGCATGCACATGACGCGCATGGCCACGATTCACACGGTCATGACGATCACGGTCATGGTCACCATGAGCACGTTCCGCACGAAACGTCGTGGGTCATCACGCTGCCGCTGGTCCTGTTGGCGATTCCGTCGGTGATCATCGGTGCGATCGCGATCGGCCCGATGTTGTACGGCGACTTCTTCGCGCACGGCGTGGTGTTCGACAAGGTAATCGAGATCGGCGCCAACCATCCGGGGCTGCGCGAAATGGCCGAGGAATTCCACGGCTGGTTCGCAATGGGCCTGAGTTCAGTCGAGGGCTTGCCGGTGTGGCTGGCGCTCGCGGGTGTGGTCGTGTCGTGGTTCCTGTACTGGAAGCGTACGGATCTGCCGGGCGTGATCAAGCAACGCTTCCTGCCGATCTATAACTTGCTCGACAACAAGTACTACCTCGACAAGATCAATGACGTCGTATTTGCAAAAGGCGCGGTCGCCATTGGCCGCGGACTCTGGAAAGAGGGTGACGTCGCCGTTATCGACGGTATCGTCAACGGTCTCGCGAAGTTCGTCGGCTGGTTTGCCGGTGTGATTCGCTTCCTCCAATCCGGTTACATCTATCACTACGCGTTCGCCATGATCATTGGCATGTTGGGGCTCTTGACCCTGTTTGTAACGCTCGGCGGCAAATAAGGCGGGGACACCTATTTATGCACTCTTTACCCATTCTTAGTCTCGCGATCTGGTTGCCGATCATTGTCGGCATCCTTGTACTGGCAATAGGCAATGACAGCAATCCGGGCCCGTCGCGCTGGCTTGCATTGATCGGTTCCATCCTTGGGCTGATCGTCACCATTCCGTTGATCACCGGCTTCGACAACTCGTCGGCCGCGTTGCAGTTCGAAGAGAAGGCGGTCTGGATCGATCGCTTCAACATCTCGTATCACCTTGGCGTCGACGGCCTCTCCATGTGGTTCGTCGTCTTGACCGCGTTGATCACGGTGATCACGATCATCAGCGCTTGGGAAGTCATCACGGTGCGCGTGGCGCAGTACCTGGCCGCGTTCCTGATTTTGTCGGGTCTCATGATCGGCGTGTTCTCGACCGCCGACGGGATGTTGTTCTACGTCTTCTTCGAAGCGACGCTGATCCCGATGTACATCATCATCGGCGTGTGGGGTGGGGCGAACCGGGTCTACGCCGCGTTCAAGTTCTTCCTGTACACGCTGATGGGCTCGCTGTTGATGCTGATCGCGTTGCTGTACCTGTACACGCAGACGCACACGTTCGACATCGCTACGTGGCACGCATTGAAGATCGGTTTCACGCCGCAGGTCCTGCTGTTCATCGCGTTCTTCCTGGCCTTTGCCGTGAAGGTGCCGATGTGGCCGGTCCACACGTGGTTGCCTGACGCCCACGTGGAAGCGCCGACGGGCGGCTCGGTCGTGCTGGCCGCGATCATGCTGAAGCTGGGTGCGTACGGTTTCATCCGCTTCTCGCTGCCTATCGCGCCTGACGCCAGCCATTTCCTGGCGCCGGTGGTGATCACGTTGTCCTTGATCGCGGTGATCTACATCGGCTTCGTGGCGCTGGTGCAGGAAGACATGAAGAAGCTGGTGGCGTATTCATCGATTGCGCACATGGGCTTCGTCACGCTCGGCTTCTTTATCTTCAGCACGCTTGGCATGGAAGGCGCGATCATCCAGATGATCTCGCACGGTTTTGTCTCGGGCGCGATGTTCCTTTGCATTGGCGTGCTGTATGACCGCATGCATTCGCGCCGGATCGCCGACTACGGCGGTGTGGTGAACGTGATGCCGAAGTTCGCGGCGTTCGCCATGCTGTTCGCGATGGCCAACTGTGGTTTGCCGGGTACCTCGGGTTTCGTCGGTGAATTCATGGTGATCCTGGCTGCCGTGAAGTTCAATTTCTGGATCGGTTTCCTGGCCACCTTCACGCTGGTCCTCGGCGCGGCTTACACGCTGTGGATGTACAAGCGCGTGCACTTCGGCGCGGTAGCGAACGATCATGTGGCGAAGCTGAAGGACATCAACAAGCGCGAATTCTTCATGCTCGCCGTGCTGGCCGCTTTCACGCTGTACATGGGCCTGTATCCGAAGCCGTTCACCGACGTGATGCACGCATCCGTAGAAAATCTCCTCTCCCACGTCGCGCAGTCCAAACTGCCGCTGGCCCAGTAACGCGTGCGGAGGAAATAAAAGATCATGCAAAACGCCCCCATGAGTGCCCTGTTACCCGATGGACTGTTGATGCTGATGATTGTCGTTGCCTGGTTGAACGACACCATCTTCGGCGTGAAGAGCCGTCAGTCGACCTACCTGATTTCGGTTGTATCGGCCATTGTGGTCGGTGTGTGGTTCGCCTTCCAGGCGCTCGATCCCACGCCGCATTACTACTTCACGCGCATGTACGTGGTCGACCCGTTTGCGAGCGCGATGAAAGCGGTCGTGACGCTCGGCTTCGCGGTATCGATCATCTATTCGCGCAAGTATCTTGAAGATCGCGACCTGTTCCGCGGCGACTTCTTCCTGCTCGGCTTGTTCTCGCTGCTCGGCCAGTGCGTGATGATTTCGGGCAACAACTTCCTGACGCTGTATCTGGGCCTGGAACTGATGTCGCTGTCGTTGTACGCAGTGATCGCGTTGCGCAAGGACTCGCCGCAAGCCAACGAATCCGCAATGAAGTACTACGTACTTGGCGCTCTCGCTTCGGGTTTCCTGCTCTACGGCATCTCGATGCTGTACGGCGCGACCGGCTCGCTCGAACTGAATGAAGTCGCGAAGGCGATCGCGACCGGCCGCATCAACGACGCGGTCCTGCTGTTCGGCGTGATCTTCGTGGTGGCGGGCGTGGCGTTCAAGATGGGCGCGGTGCCGTTCCACATGTGGGTGCCTGACGTGTACCAAGGCGCACCGACCGCGATGACGCTGCTCACCGGCGGTGGTCCGAAAGCTGCGGCGTTTGCGTGGGGCCTGCGTTTCCTGGTGATGGCGCTGCTGCCGCTGGCGGTGGACTGGCAAGAGATGCTGGTGATCCTGGCCGCGTTGTCGCTGATCGTGGGTAACGTGACCGGTATCGTGCAGAAGAACATCAAGCGGATGCTGGCGTACTCGGCTATCTCGAACATGGGCTTCGTGCTGCTCGGCATGTTGGCTGGCGTCGTCGACGGCAAGGCTGATGGCGCTGCGAACGCCTATAGCTCTTCCATGTTCTACAGCATCGTCTATTTGCTGACCACGCTCGGCACGTTCGGCATCGTCATGCTGCTGGCACGCAAGGACTTCGAAGCTGAAACGCTCGATGACTTCAAGGGCCTGAACCAGCGTAGCCCGGTGTTCGCGTTCGTGATGATGATCATGATGTTCTCGCTCGCCGGCATTCCGCCGATGGTCGGCTTCTACGCGAAGCTTGCCGTGCTCGAGGCCACCATGAACGCCGGCCTGACGTGGCTTGCCGTGCTTGCTGTGCTGTCGTCGCTGGTGGGTGCGTTCTACTACCTGCGTATCGTCAAGCTGATGTACTTCGATGCACCGACCGATGCATCGCCGATCGTCGCGGACAACTTGAAGCGCGCGCTGCTCGCGTTCAACGGCCTGGCTGTGCTGGTGCTCGGCATTGTTCCCGGACCGTTGATGAACGCCTGCCTGGCGGCGATCACGCACACCCTGCCGTTCCAGTTGTAATGTCGGCAGCGGGCTGGTTTATCGTGTTGTTGGCGCTGGTCGGCGCCAACCTCCCGTTCGTGAATCAGCGTCTTTTCTCCGTCGCGCCACTCAAGGCGACGAAGAAAAACGGCTGGATCCGCATCGCGGAATTGATCGTGCTTTATTTTGTCGTCGGTGCGCTCGGCTTTATGCTTGAGGCGCGTGCGGGTAACCGCTTCGAGCAGGGCTGGCAGTTTTACGCCGTGACCTTCAGCTTGTTCGTGGTGCTCGCGTTCCCCGGCTTCACGTTCCAGTATCTCGTCAAGCGCCGCTGACGGCGATGGCCGTCGTGGCTTGATCCTCGCGCTGAACTTTCTTTAGCGCGTTTCTCTCAAGGTGCACGATGGCTGACCAATCTCTCGATTTCCCTGATTCCGACGATGGCTTGTTCGAGAAGACAGTCGAGAGCAAATTGTTGCATCGGGGCAAGTTCCTCACGCTCAAGATCGATACGGTCGAACTGCCCGATGGCAAGCACGCCACGCGCGAGTTCGTCGAACATCCGGGCGCGGTGATGATCCTGCCGCTATTCGATGACGGCCGCGTGCTGCTCGAGCGGCAGTATCGATATCCGATCGCCAAGGTCCTGCTCGAATTTCCCGCCGGCAAGCTCGATCCAAACGAAAGCGAACTCGCATGCGCTAAACGCGAGTTGCAGGAAGAAACCGGTTATACGGCACGCGAATGGTTTTTCCTGACGCGGATTCATCCGGTCATTTCATACTCTACCGAGTTCATCGACCTGTACCTGGCCCGCGGCTTGACGGCTGGCGAGAGCAAGCTCGACGAGGGTGAGTTCCTCGAAACCCTTATCGCCGATCCGTCGCAGATTTCCGAGTGGATCAGGACCGGCCATATCAGCGACGTCAAGACGATCGTCGGCAGCTTCTGGCTGGAGAAGTTCATGTCAGGCGAATGGGCGTTGGGTGATCCGGTCAGCGACTGAGAAGTCCGACGTGCTCAATAAAAAGCGGCCGTGAAGGCCGCTTTTTATTTGTCTGTTCAATCAGGACTACGCGCCGTTCGGCACGCGTTCCAACGCCGGGCTAAAATCAAACCTGTGTATCTACACGTCATCGGACCGTCGCATTGTGATTTTTTGCGAACGGTCGTTCACAAAACGCGTTTTTGCGATTAAACTTTCTGGTAAGCCCCGATCAGCATGAAGGTTCTCGACTTGAAGTGCTCGCACGACCATCGTTTCGAAGGCTGGTTTGCTTCGACCGATGAGTTCGAATCCCAGTTGTCGCGCAAGCTCGTGGCTTGCCCGGTGTGCTCGACAACGGAGGTGAGCCGCATGCCGTCGGCGCCGCGCCTGAATTTGTCGGCGGGCCGCTCGTCCAGCAGTTCCGACCAGGGCGAAAAAGAGGCAGTTGGATCGGGCGCTACGCAGGTCGCGCCGCCGCAGCAAGACGCCGATCAGGCGCTTCAGGCGCGTGCGTTGCACTTCATGCGGGAAATTCTCGCGAAGACGGAGAACGTGGGCGACCGTTTTGCTGAAGAGGCGCGGCGCATGCATTACGACGAAGCGCCGGCGCGCAATATTCGCGGCGTCGCAACGCCGGAAGATGCGCACGCATTGATGGAAGAAGGCATCGACGTGATGCCGTTGCCCGTGCCGGCCGCACTGAAAGAGCCGCTGCAATAAGCTGAATCAGGTTCAGCCTAGCGCGCGTCTCCTCATGGCCGACCCGGGTCATGACAGGAGACACAGCGCATGGACCTGAATTATTCCCCCGCCGACGACGCATTTCGCGCCGACATCCGCGCCTGGCTCGATGCCAACCTGCCGCAGGCATTGCGGACCAAGGTGCTCGAACACAAACGTCTGAACCGCGATGACTACGCGAGCTGGCACAAGCTGCTCGGCACGCGTGGCTGGTCGGTTGTCGCCTGGCCGAAGGAATATGGCGGTCCCGGATGGGACGCGACGCAGCGCCATATCTGGGACGAAGAATGCGCTCGCATCGGGGCGCCCGGCGTGTTGCCATTCGGGGTATCGATGGTCGCGCCTGTCCTGATGAAATACGGCAGCGACGCGCAAAAAGCCCACTATCTCCCGCGTATTCTCGATGGCACCGATTGGTGGTGCCAAGGTTACTCGGAGCCCGGTTCGGGTTCTGATCTGGCGTCGCTGAGAACGCGCGCCGAACGCCAGGGCGATTACTACGTGGTCAACGGCCAGAAAACCTGGACCACGCTCGGCCAATACGCTGACATGATGTTCTGCCTCGTGCGCACCGACACCGGCGCGAAGAAGCAGGAAGGCATCTCGTTCCTTCTCATCGATATGAAGACGCCGGGCATTACCGTGCGTCCGATCATCACGCTCGATGAAGACCATGAAGTCAACGAAGTGTTCCTGGAAGACGTGAAGGTGCCGCTCGAGAATCTGGTCGGCGATGAAAATCGCGGCTGGACTTATGCGAAGTATTTGCTCGGGCATGAACGCACGGGCATTGCTCGCGTGGGGCAATCGAAGCGCGAACTGGTGTTCCTGAAGCGGCTTGCCGCGAATCAGAAGAAGGGCGGCGTATCGTTGCTCGCCGATCCCGTGTTCTCCTCGAAAATCGCTGCGCTTGAGATCGAGATGATGGCGCTCGAAGTCACCGTTCAGCGCGTGGTCGCGAGCGAAGCGAACGGCCGCGGGCCTGGGCCGGAGGCATCGATGCTCAAGATCAAGGGCACCGAAGTCCAGCAGGCGCTGACCGAACTCATGGTCGAAGCCATCGGCCCGCAAGCTGCCGCGTTCGATCCCGCGTTTCTGGAAGGCGAGCGTGCACACAGCCTTGCCGGCGACGACGATGCCGCTCCGCTTGCCGCGTACTACTTCAACTTCCGCAAGACGTCGATCTACGGCGGCTCGAACGAAATTCAAAAAAACATCATCGCGCAGATGATTCTGGGCTTGTGAGGAGCTGCACATGGACTTCAATTTCACCGATGAGCAGCAACAGTTCAGGGACGCATTGCGCCGGTATCTCGACAACGAATACACGTTCGACGCGCGCCAGAAGATCGTGGCGTCGAAGGAGGGTGTCGATGCAAAACATTGGATGGCGTTCGCTGAACTAGGCTTGACGGCGTTGCCGGCGCCTGAAGCGCAGGGCGGTTTCGATGGCGGTCCGGCCGACATGCTGGTCGTGATGCAAGAACTCGGACGTGCACTTGTCGTGGAGCCGTATTGGGCGACGGCAGTGGGTATCGAAACGCTGCGGTTGGTCGGCGATGATCACGCGAACGCTTTGCTCGAACGCGCGGCCGGCGGCGAGATCAAGCTCGCGGTCGCGTTTCACGAGCCGCATGCCCGCTACGACTTGTTCTCGGTCGATACCACCGCGCAAGAGAAAGGCGCGGGTTTCGTGCTGAGCGGCCAGAAGTCGTTGGTCCTGCACGGTGCGCAGGCCGACTACTGGATCGTGCCGGCGCGGCTGAATGGTGAGATCGCGTTGTTCGTGGTTGCGCGCGATGCGGCTAACGTGGAAGTCACCGAGTATCGGACGATCGATGGCCAGCGCGCCGCGACGCTCACTTTCAACGCCACGCCTGCCGATCGTCTCGGCAAAGCCAACGCGGGTGCCGCTACGCTCGAGCGCATTGCCGATTACGCTACGTTCTTGCTGTGCGCCGAAGCAGTCGGCGTGCTTGATGCGTTGAATCACGCGACAGTCGAATACACGAAGGAACGTAAGCAGTTCGGCACGCCTATCGCGCGTTTCCAGGCATTGCAGCATCGTATGGTCGAGATGCTGATTCACGCGGAGCAGGCGCGTTCGATCACGTATCTCGCCGCGGCCCGATACACGAGCGATGACGCCGATGAACGCCGACGCGCAATTTCGGCGGCCAAGGCGCGTGTCGGTCAAGCAGCGCGCTTCGTCGGTCAGCAGGCGGTCCAACTACACGGCGGCATGGGCGTGACCAACGAGGTTGCGGCAGCGCATTGGTTCAAACGTTTGTCGATCATCGAGACTACCTTGGGTGATGTCGATCATCACCTCGCACGGTTCGCGTCGTTGCCCGGATTCGCCGACACCGACGTTTGATTAATTGATGCAGTGAGTAAAGGAGAACGGAGATGACGTTCAGCTATGAGGATTTCGAAGTTGGAGAGGTGGCGCAATTAGGCGCTCATACGTTTCTGAGGGAAGAGATTATCGAATTTGCCGGGCGTTATGATCCGCAACCTTTTCATTTGAGCGAGGCGGGTGGCGAGGCATCGCCTTTTCGCGGACTCGTCGCCAGCGGCTGGAACACGTGTTCGGCGATGATGGGCATTATGGTGCGCGACATGCTTGCTGATTCCACATCGATGGGTTCACCCGGACTCGATAACATCCGCTGGCTCAAGCCGGTTCGCGTGAACGACACAGTGCGGTTGACCGTGCGCGTGTTGAGCAAGCGGGTATCGGAGAGCAAGCCGGATCGTGGAATCGTGGGGACGCGTTGGGAGGCGTATAACCAGCATGACGAGCTGGTATTGACCGTGGATTCAGCGGCGATCTTCGGGCTTCGTCACCCGCAAAATTCGCGATGAAGTTGACGAGCACAGCCGACGTCAAAGCCGCACAGGGCAGGGACGAGTACGTGAGCGAGTGGCTGGAAATTGATCAGTCACGCGTGAACCGATTCGCCGATGCCACCGACGATCATCAGTGGATCCACGTCGACGTAGAGAGAGCGAATAACGAATCTCCGTTTGGCGGACCGATTGCGCATGGGTTTTTAACCTTGGCATTGGTGCCGATGTGGCTGGATCAGTGCGTGCCGCTGCAGCAGAAAATGGGCGTGAACTACGGCATGAACAAGGTGCGGTTCATGTCGCCGGTGCGGGTCGGGACGAAGCTCAGGGCGAGGTTCGTCGTGGAAACGGTGACCGATGTGGAAGAGGGCGGGGTGCAGGTGAGCTGGCGCGTGACGGTGCAGAAAGAAGGCGGTGAGAAGCCGGTATGCGTCGCTGAGTTCATCACTCGGCATTACTTCTGAGAGTGGGGGCGCGGCGAGGTTTCCCTACCAAGGAACCTCGCCGCGCCTAACGCTTAACGCCTCGCGTACTGCTGCGCGCCGAACAGCACTTCGCGTTGTTTATCGCCGGTCAATTCCTTGCGGGCTGAAGCAAGTACTTCAACGCCTCGAATGACCGCAGGTCGCGCCGAAATCTCGTCAAACCAACGCTTCACGTTCGGAAATTCGTCCAGCTCAATACCCTGGTTTTTCCAGGAACGCGTCCACGGAAACGTCGCGATATCAGCGATTGAATAGTCATTTCCAGCGAGATACCGCGTCACGCCCAATTGTTTGTCCATCACGCCATACAAGCGCTTGGCTTCGTTGGAATAGCGATTGACTGCGTATTCGATCTTCTCCGGCGCGTAAATCCGGAAATGGTGTGCCTGGCCAAGCATGGGTCCGACACCGCCCATCTGGAACATCAGCCACTGCATGGTCGTGTATCGGCCGACAGGATCCAGAGGGAGGAATTTCCCCGTTTTCTCCGCGAGATAAAGCAGGATCGCGCCAGATTCAAAGAGCGCTAGCGGCCTACCGTTAGGGCCGTCGCTATCGATGATCGCGGGAATCTTATTGTTCGGGCTGATCGCCAGGAACTCGGGGGTGAATTGATCGCCGGCGCCAATATCGATAGGAATTACTTTGTACTCGAGCCCGAGTTCTTCCAGCATGATATGAATCTTGTGGCCGTTCGGCGTGGCCCAGCTATAGACGTCGATCATTTTCACTCCTGGTCCTGCACACGGGAAAGCGGCGACCCGCGTAATCAGGGATCGCCACTCAAAAACGCTGCCGAAAATTAGACCATAGTTCGCAGAAAGACGCTGAACACCGGCTCACGCGTACCGTGAAAGCTCCAGCTTCGCGATCGCATTTCGATGTACTTCATCAGGCCCATCGGCAAGCCGCAACGTCCGTGCGTGCGCGTAGGCGTAAGCCAGTGGGAAATCATCGGAGACACCGGCCGCGCCGTGCGCCTGAATCGCCCAATCGATGATCTGACACGCGATATTCGGCGCCACCACCTTGATCATCGCTATCTCGCCGCGTGCGCCCTTATTGCCGACCGTGTCCATCATGTAAGCTGCTTTCAGGGTGAGCAGACGTGCCTGCTCGATCATGATGCGCGCCTCGGCAATGCGCTCCAGCGTCACGCCGTGCGCGGCGATCGGCTTGCCGAAAGCGACGCGTTGCAGCGTGCGTTTCGACATCAGTTCGAGCGCACGTTCAGCAAGCCCGATCAGGCGCATGCAGTGATGAATGCGGCCTGGTCCCAGACGTCCCTGCGCGATTTCAAAGCCGCGTCCTTCGCCGAGCAATATATTCGATACCGGTACGCGGACGTCCTCGAGCGTGATGTCCATGTGGCCGTGCGGCGCGTCGTCGTAGCCGAACACCGGGAGCGGCCGATGAACCGTGATGCCGGTCGCGTCCGCAGGAACGAGGATCATCGATTGTTGCTGATGTTTCGGCGCGTCGGGATCGGTCTTGCCCATCACGATATACACCTTGCAGCGCGGATCGCCCGCGCCCGACGACCACCATTTGTGGCCATTGATCACGTAGCTGTCGCCGTCGCGCACGATGCTGCATTGAATATTCGTCGCATCGGATGAGGCCACGTCCGGTTCAGTCATCAGGAATGCTGATCGAATTTCACCTTGCAGCAACGGTTCGAGCCATTGCAACTTCTGCTGCTCGCTGCCATACCGTTCGATGGTCTCCATGTTGCCCGTATCCGGCGCGCCGCAGTTGAAGACTTCCGGCGCCCATGGCACGCGGCCCATGATCTCGCAGAGCGGTGCGTATTCCAGATTGCTCAGTCCGGCGCCGCGTTCGGATTCCGGGAGAAACAGGTTCCAGAGACCGGCATCGCGGGATTGTTCCTTTAGCTTTTCGATCAGCTTAGTCGGAACCCACGCGTTGCCGGTTGCACGATTGGCCGCAACTTCACTGTTGAACGCGCGCTCGTTCGGGTAGATGTGTTCATCGAAGAAATGGTTTAGCTTTTGGCGCAGTTCCTGCACTTTCGGCGTGTAGTCGAAATTCATTTCGTCTCCTCGTTTACTTTTTGCGCATACGACCACGCGAGTTCGGCCATGGGTTTAGCGCGCTTTCCCGCGTCGACAGCCTGCGCGCTTGCCGCCGTGCCTTCGCTCACTCGCTTCATGATTCCCTGCAGGATCGCGGCAATGCGGAACATGTTGTAGGCGAGATAGAAATTCCAGTCGCCCTGGATCGCAAGGCCTGTTCGGGCGAGGTATGTCGCGACGTATTCGTGCTCATCGGGAATGCCCAACGCTGCCCAGTCGAGGCCGCCGATGCCGCGAAATTGCGTCGGGTCGACGTGCCACGCCATGCAGTGGTAAGCGAAATCGGCGAGCGGATCGCCAAGCGTGGACAGCTCCCAATCGAGCACGGCGAGCACGCGCGGTTCGGTCGGATGGAAGATCAGGTTGTCGAGCCGGAAGTCACCGTGGACGATCGACACACGTTCCGCCGGCGCGCCTTCCGGGCTACGTGGAATATGTTTCGGCAACCATTCGATCAGCTTGTTCATCGCGTCGATAGACTCAGTTTCCGACGCAACATATTGCTTGCTCCAGCGACCAATCTGGCGCTCGAAATAGTTGCCTGGCTTGCCGTAGGTCTCAAGCCCGACTTGCGCGATATCCACCGAATGGAGCGCCGCGATCACGCGATTCATCTCGTTGTAGATTGCGCCGCGTTCGGACGGCGTCATGCCCGGCAGCGCCTGATCCCACAACACGCGGCCTTCGATGAACTCCATCACATAGAACGCGCGTCCGATCACGCTTTCGTCCTCGCATAGCGCGAACATCTTCGCGACGGGAACGTCGGTGCCGGCGAGTGCGTCCATCACGCGATATTCACGCTCGATCGCGTGCGCCGATGGCAATAACTTTGCCGCCGGCCCCGGTTTTGATCGCATCACGTAACTGCGTGCGGGCGTGATGAGTTTGAAGGTTGGATTCGATTGGCCGCCGGCAAACTGCTCGACGGTGAGGGGTCCGGCGAAGCCTTCAACATGCGATTCGAGCCACGTGGACAGCGCCGGGACATCAAATTGTTGCCGCTCGTTGACCGGGCGTGTTCCCTCGAACGCTGAAAAATCCTGCGGTGCGGGGGTATCGTTTGCAGCCATCGTTGTCTCCTCCGGTCTTGCGTTTGTTGAGGTATCCCGCGGCGTCGCGCCGTTGACGGCGCTGTTGTTCCGCGTGCCCGTTATGATTTCATCAACGACTTGAAGCGGACGAACTGCGCGTACAGCAGTTCCATGGTCGTGTTGCGCACAGCGGCGTGAAGCGGCGAGGGCGGCGAATGGTTCAGCGCGCGGATCACCCAGTCATTGGGGTTATCGCCGACATCGAGTGCGTTGATGCAGCCCGTGGTCTGGGAAAGATGGCCAAAAAACGTACGTCCACCTCCGGTAATCGCGTGGGACAACAACGCGCGATTGACGCCGCCATGAAGCACGAGCAGCACCGTGTCCCACGAGGTGTCATCACGCAGGCGTTGCATCGCCGGCAATACGCGATCAAGCAACTCGCCGATAGTCTCGCCACCCAAAAACGCAGTAGTTTCCGGCACGATGCCATCGAAAACGCTGAGAAAAGCGCGCTCGAAATCCTTGGGCGGAAGGTCTCCCAGCCGGCCGCCGCGAATCTCCTGCCACTCCGGCCAGATGTCGATGTCGATCTGCTGACCCGTTTCGGCCAGCACGCGTTGTGCCGTCTCGAGCGTTCGCGGCAAACCACTTGCGATGACTTTATCGAAGCGAATCTGCTGCGCCTTGAATTCGCGTCCGGCCGCGCTCGCTTCTTCCCGGCCACGTTCGTTCAACGGCACGCTTTCGGGGTCGATGGCGCGGCCGCTGGCATCGAAGTAAGTCACGTCGCCGTGGCGCATCAGGAAAATGCGGCGGCGTTTGGGCAGGTCGTACGAGGTCGTCATTTATAGAGCGGTGGCCGCTTTTCGAGGAACGCGTTGATGCCTTCGAGCGCGTTGCCGTTATGCAGGGCATCGACGAAACCATCGCGTTCGTCGTCCAGTTGTTGCGCCAACGACTGCGTTTCGGCTGCGGCAATCAGCGTCTTGATTCGAGCGAGCGCTTTCGGTGCCATGCGGCCCAGTTCATCGGCCCAGGCAATAGCCGCATCGAGCGCCGCGCCTGGTTTCGTCACGCGGTTCACGACACCAACCTCGTGCAGACGCGTGGCGCCGATCGGTTTCGCCTCAAGGAGGATTTCGGTTGCGAGCGCACGCGGCAACGCGCGCGTGAGGAACCACGAGCCGCCGCCGTCAGGCGTGAGACCTACGCGGGAGTACGACATGACGAACTTGGCGTCATCGGCTGCGACCAGCAGATCGCACGCAAGCGCAAGTGAGAAACCCGCGCCCGCGGCCGCCCCTTCGACGGCCGCGATCACCGGTTTCGTCGATGACCGCAAGGCCACGATCCACTCGCCGAGCATGTCGATACTCGCGGCTTGAACCGAGGGATCCTTCGCGCGGTTTTCCAGCAAGCGGTTCAGATTGCCGCCGGCGCAGAAGAAGTTGTCGGCGCCGGTCAGCACGATTGCGCGGACCGACGTATCACGCTCGGCCGTGTTCATCGCTTCGATGCCGGCCGTGTACATGTCCGGGTGCAGCGCGTTGCGTGCGCCCGGATTGGACAGCTTGAGAACGAGCGTGGTGTCGCTTTCGGCCGGCCTGACGGAGAGCAGTTCGGCGCTCATGCTGCGGCCTCGTCGAAGGTGAGCGACAGGCCTAGCTGCGCACGGCGCGCGAGCCACGGCGACGGACGATAACGCGGGTCACCCAGCACAGCCTGCATGTTGCGCAGGATAGTGAGGATGGTGCTTGCGCCGAGCGCATCGCCCAGCGCAAGCGGCCCACGCGGATAACCCAGGCCGAGCGTAACGGCGAGATCGATATCCGCGGGCGATGCAATGCGTTGCTGCGCGATATCGCAACCGATGTTGACGATGGTCGCCACTACGCGTTGCGCGACGAAGCCGCTTGAATCGCGGATCACGGTGACGGGCACACCATCGAATGCGAAGAGCGCGTGCGCGGCGTCGCGGAATTCGGCGGTCGTGGCGGGCGTGGTCATGATCGTGCGGCGGGCGGCATCGGCGAGGGGAAACAAGGTGTCGATAGCGACCGTGCGCGACGCGTCCAGTTTCTCCGCGACGCAAGCGCTGGTGGCATCGTGGCCGAGCGGCGTGACAATGATCAGCGAATCGGGCGCGGGCGTGCCGCCGGTATCGATAGTGACAGCCGTTTCCATCTTCGCGATCAGGCGAAACACTTCTTCACGCGCATGAGCAGATGAACGGCTGACCCACACACGACGCGGCAATGTTGTAGGCGCCGGCGCTTCCTCGGGAATCTGCTGCTTGCCGTCTACATACTTATAGAAACCTTCGCCAACCTTGCGCCCGATCAATCCACCGGCGAGACGCGTGCCCGTAATAGGCGACGGCGTGAAGCGCGGTTCCTCATAAAACTGGTGATAGATCGACTCCATCACGGGATGGGAGACATCGAGCGCCGTCAGGTCGAGCAACTCGAATGGCCCTAGCTTGAAGCCGGCTTGTTCGCGCATGATCCGGTCGATATCCGCGAAACTCGCCACGCCTTCGCTCGCAATCCGCAAGCCCTCGGTGTTCATGCCACGCCCGGCGTGATTCACGATGAACCCAGGCATGTCCTTCGCGCGCACCGCTGTGTGGCCCATCTGGCGGCCGAGCGCCATGAGCGCGTCGCCGGCGGCGGGTTCTCCGCGCAAGCCGTCGATCACTTCGACCACTTTCATCAGCGGCACAGGGTTGAAGAAGTGCAGGCCGACCACACGCTCCGGTTTGGTACAGCCGGCGGCAATAGCCGTGATGGACAATGACGACGTATTCGACGCCAGGATGCAGTTCTCGCCGACCACGCCTTCCAGCTCACGGAACAACTCCCGCTTGACGTCCAGCTTCTCCACAATCGCTTCGACCACCACATCGCAGTCAGCCAGATCGCCGATTGCACCGGCCGCATGAATGCGCGCCAGCGCGGCGTGCGCATCGGCTTCGACCAGCTTGCCTTTTGCGGCGAGTTTGTTCAGGGTATCGGCGAGATACTCGCGTGCAGCCGTGACGGCTTGCTGATTGGTGTCGTACAGACGCACGTTCAGGCCGCCGAGCGCTGCGATCTGCGCGATACCCCGTCCCATCGCGCCACTGCCGACAATCCCTAAGCACCGAATCTCTGTGTCGCGAAAACTCATGGCGTGTCTCACTCCTTATTTGCTAGATTAGCACGGTCGTACTGTTGATGACGTGGCCCCGAAGGCCGCCGATTGCCTGCATTGCTTAAAACGAAAGATGTCCAGGAGACTCAAGATGCTCAAGCTGTATGGTTTTCCGCTGTCCAACTACGTGAACAAGGTGAAGTTCGCGCTGCTCGAACACGGCATTCCGTTCGAGGAGGTGCGTGCGAATTTCGGCCAGGACGAAGCAACGCTCGCACGCTCGCCGCTCGGTAAGGTTCCGTATGTGGAGACCGAGGCCGGGGCGCTGTGCGAGTCGCAGGTGATTGTCGAATACCTGGCAAGCGCTTATCCGGAGAAACTCATTTTTTCCGCCGATCCGTTCACGGCCGCCAAGGAGCGCGAGATGATCGCGTTCATCGAGACGCACCTGGAACTGGTCGCCCGCGAACTCTACAAGCAGGCGTTTTTCGGCGGCACTGTGACTGATTACACCAAGGTGCGCGCGGAAAAACGGCTCAGGCATGGCATTGCCGGATTCAAGCGGATTGCGAAGTTCGAACCGTACGCGCTCGGCACGACCTTCAGTATCGCCGATGTCAGTGCATTCGTGAATTTGCCGCTGATCGGGCTGACGACGAAAGCGATCTATGGAGCGGATTTCCTGCTGGAAGCGGGGATCGACTGGAAGACGCACAACAAACTGGTGGGCGAGCGGCCGGCCGCGCAAAAAGTCACGGCGGACCGGCTCGCCTTCATGGACGCGCAGAAAAAGGCGCTGCCGACAATCTAGTCTTTAAAGACTGGCGAGACGTTCAAGCGCGGTGCGCAGCGTCTCTTCCTTTTTCGCGAAGCAAAAGCGCACGACGCCCGATTCGTGGCTCTCGTGATAAAACGCCGACACGGGAATGGCCGCGACGCCAATCTCGCTTGTGAGCCATTGCGAAAACTCGGCTTCCGGCAGGTCGCTGATGGCCGAATAGTCGACGCACTGGAAATACGTGCCGTCGCAGGGCAGCAGTTTGAAGCGCGAGTTGGCGAGGCCTGCGCGGAAGAAGTCGCGTTTTTGCTGATAAAAAGCGGGCAATTCCAGATATGGCGCGGGGTCTTTCAGGTATTCGGCAATGCCGACCTGCATCGGCGTGTTCACGGTGAAGACGTTGAACTGATGGACCTTGCGGAATTCCGCCGTCAGCGCGGCGGGCGCTGCGACATAACCGATCTTCCAGCCCGTCACGTGAAAGGTCTTGCCGAAACTCGACACCACGAAACTGCGCGCGGCCAGGTCCGGATAGCGGCACACGCTTTCGTGCGGGGCGCCGTCGAAGACCATGTGTTCGTAGACTTCGTCGGAGAGGACCAGCACGTCGGTGCCGCGCAGGATCTCGTCGAGCTTCTGCATGTCGGCGCTGCGCCAGACTCGGCCGGTGGGGTTGTGCGGCGAGTTGATGATCAGCAGCCGCGTTTTCGGTGTGATCGCGGCGGCGATCTTGTCGAAGGGCAGCGCGTAATCGGGTGCTTCCAGCGATACAAACACCGGTTTGCCACCCGCCAACTCAATGGCCGGCACGTAGCAGTCGTACATCGGTTCGATCACGACGACTTCGTCGCCCGGGTGCACGCAGCACAGCACGGCGGTCAAAATGGCCTGGGTCGCGCCGGCCGTGACCGTAATCTCGCGCTCGGCGTCGTATCGACCGCCATACAGCTTTTCAATCTTCTCGCTGATCGCGTGGCGCAGCGAAGCGGCGCCGGCCATCGGTGGATATTGGTTGTGGCCGTCGCGCATGGCGTTCGACACGGCGTCCACAATGCGCGGATCGCACGCAAAATCCGGAAAGCCCTGGCCTAGATTGACCGCGCCTTTTTGCGTCGCGAGCGCGCTCATGACCGTGAAGATGGTCGTGCCGACGTTCGGCAGGCGCGAAGTGATAGCGGGAACAGCGGACGAATATTGAAGGTCGTGCGAGGCGTTCATGGCGTGGGCGATCGGCTGCGCTAAAGGGAAATGTGTCCTATTTTAAACGTCGATTGCGTTCGTTTCTTCATAGGCTTGAATATGGGCTTCAAAACTGGCCACGAACGGTGCGGGCTGGGCAATTCGAAACCCGAAGTCGCGCGCCGTGCGTTTCGCGAGTTTAAGCACCGCACGATCCTTCGATACCAGCCAGTCAGCCTTGCTCGCGTACGCCAGTTCAAGAAACTTTTGATCGTCGCGATCGCGGCATTTGGGTAACGGCGGTGCGTCGGCGGGCGGCGGTTCGGGCGCCACCAGCTGCGAGAGCCGCGCGACCGTGTCAAGCGCTTCGGTCTTGTTCACGGCAAAGCGCACGAACTGCGGATAGTCCAGCACATACGTCAGTTCTTTGAGGCAGCGCGCATCGATCAGCGCTTCTAGCGTTCCGGCTTCGAGCGCGGCGCGGATTGGACGCGTAGCCGGGTCGTCGAATACCAGGATGTCGATCCAGACATTCGAATCAAGCACGGCGCGCAGCACGGGGGATTTTTTCATTCGATACAATCGAGGGTTTCCGTCTTCATCGTTGGCAGCATGCCGGCGAGCCCCTATGATAATCGTTCTCTCGCCGGCCAAATCGCTCGACTACGAGACCCCGCCTCACGTTACCAAGCACACGTTGCCTGAATTTGCCGCCGATTCCGCTGAACTGATCGACGCGTTGCGCAAGCTCTCGCCACAGGAAATCGGCAGTCTCATGCATATCTCCGACCCGCTCGCGCGACTCAATTTCCAGCGGTACGCGGACTGGTCGCCGAGCTTTGGCACGCATAACTCGAAGCAAGCCATGCTGGCGTTCAACGGCGACGTCTACGACGGTTTCGACGCAAAGTCGCTGCATGCAGCGGATCTGGACTACGCGCAAACTCATGTGCGTGTGCTCTCCGGGTTGTACGGGCTGCTTCGGCCGCTGGATCTGTTGCAACCGTATCGCCTGGAAATGGGCACCAAATTCGCCAACACGCGCGGCAAGGATTTGTATGCGTTTTGGGGCGATCGCATCACGGCCGCCTTGAACGCGCAGATGAAAAAGCAGAAGGGCGCACGCGTGCTGGTGAATTGCGCGTCCAATGAGTATTTCAAGTCGGTGCAACCGAAGCGCCTGGACACGCCGGTGGTTTCTCCAGTATTCCAGGACTGGAAGAATGGCCAGTACAAGATCATCAGTTTTCACGCTAAACGCGCACGCGGCCTGATGGCGCGATTCGCGGTGCAAAATCGAATTGACGAGCCGGAAGGCCTGAAGGCTTTCGAGAGTGAAGGTTATGCCTTCGATAAAAAGGCATCGACTGAAACGAGTTATGTGTATCGCCGGCGGCTGGGGCTTTGAGCGCCACGAGCACGCATTATTAAGGAAGCATCATGAGCATTTCAATCACGAGTCAATTCGATGCCGGCGCGATAGACGTCGTGTCCGCCGACGATCCCGCGGCCATTCGCCTGCGTGTGCGTCCGGACAGCCACGCTGACTTCGCGCAATGGTTTTACTTCCGTGTCTCCGGCGTGCGCGACAAGGCGCTCACGATGAACTTCGAGAACGCCGCTGACTGCGCGTTCGCCGATGGCTGGCGCGACTATCGTGCGGTGGCCAGCTACGACCGGATCAACTGGTTTCGTGTACCTACACGTTACGACGGCCGCGTTCTGACCATTGAACACACGCCCGATTTCGACGCTATCTATTACGCCTATTTCGAACCGTATAGCGAAGAGCGCCAAGCGGGTTTCCTCGGCGCCGTGCAGCAGATGCCACACGCAACATTGACTGAAATCGGCCGGACCGTGCAAGGCCGGCCCATGTCGCTGGTGTCGCTTGGGTTGACTGAAGAGGCCGAAGAGACCGAGGAGCTGGCAAAGCCGAAGAAGAACGTGTGGATCATCGCGCGCCAGCATCCCGGCGAGACCATGGCAGAGTGGTTCGTCGAAGGGCTGATCAAACGGCTCGCGGGCTGGGGTGATTGGGCAGGTGATCCTGTCGCGCGACTGATCTTTGATCACGCTGTGTTCCATATCGTGCCGAACATGAATCCCGATGGCAGCGTGCTCGGCAACCTGCGCACCAACGCCGCAGGCGCCAACCTGAATCGCGAATGGATGGAACCTGACGCTGAACGTAGCCCTGAAGTGCTGGCCGTTCGTAACGCCATTCACGCGCTGGGCTGCGATCTTTTCTTCGATATCCATGGCGACGAAGCACTGCCGTATGTGTTCGTGGCCGGATCGGAGATGCTGCCTGGTTTCACCGAAAAACAAGCGCAGGAACAGAAGGCGTTCATCGAATGCTTCAAGCAGGCGAGCCCGGATTTTCAGGACGTGTACGGCTATGAAGCGAGCAAGTACCAGACGGACGCGTTGAAGCTGGCGTCCAAATATGTGGGCAACGAGTTCGGGTGTTTGTCGCTGACGCTTGAGATGCCGTTCAAGGACAACGCGAATCTTCCGGACGAGCGGGTGGGCTGGAATGGCGAACGCAGCGCTGCGCTGGGGGCGTCGATGCTTCAGGCAATCCTGCGGCACCTGCAGGCGTTCTGATGCTGGCGAGCGGAACGCGGTTCGAAGTGAAGTGAGCGCCGGTGAACGCACGCGGTGCGCGTGGGTTCCGAAAGATCTGCATCAAAAGGGCGTGGCCGCTTGACGGCGATCACGCTCTTTTGCCTTGGCGTTCGAGCTTGAGACGGCGGGTGACTCAGTGCTTCTTTTTGCTCGCCGATTTTTTCGTCGTCTTGCTGCCTGCTGATGTCGAGCTCGTCTTACCTTTGCCTTTGCCCTTGACCGCACCATGCCGGCCTTTCCCACCATGGCTTGAGCGGGGTTCAGCGCGCGGCCTGGCTGACGGTACGGGATCATTCCAGCCGAACGCCAGCATCTGGCTGCCTACATAGCCGCAGCGGAACTGCAGCGTGGAAGGGGTCGAGTCGCCATCCTTGGTGACCCCAAGGCCCTCGACGGTCACGACGTTATCCACCTTGATACGTTGCTTGTGTTCGTCGAACGCGTCGTTCCAGGGGACGATGCTGCCATGAGCGGAATCGAAGGAACTTGCCGGAAACTCCACGTGATCGAACGCCGTCGACGTACTCGCCACGAAACTTCCGTGTGCGGCGCAGTCGGCTACCAAGGGATTGGCGTTGAAGTCGGTGACGAAGTGATTAACGAGCTCGTTGCGTTCGTCGAGCGTATCGGCAAACGCGGTGGTGCTGCATGCGGCCGACACGAGTGTCGTCATTGATGCAATTGCCACCAGCCGGCCGACCAGCCGGAGCAGTCGACGCGGTACTTGAATACTATCCATCGGGTTATGCACTAGAGAGACAACAGGCACGTAAGATGCCCGGCAGTGAGCGGGAGTTCCATCTTATATTAAATTCTTTCACCAACAGCTAACCATGTCCGGTCTCGACACAGGTTCTGCCGTGGACATAGATGCGGGATAAGGTTTGGAACCGATGCAGCGTTCAGACGCGCGGTCCGCGATCCAGCCGATAACGCCGGACGTCGAACGTAGTGATCCAGGTAGGGCGGTAGACTGTGATCAGGATGGTGAACACACCGGTGAACAAGGCCTCGCCTGCCACGAGCAGGGAGGCGGCAAGCGTAAATCCAGCCGGGATAACAAGCGCTCCATTGGCAAGCACGATTTCCAGCAGCAGTCCTGCTGAGCACGCTATTGCGACGGCGCATGCCGACGTCAAGAACCCGTGACCGAGGATGAAGACGAAGAGACTTCGCGGAATCCACGCCTGGATGGCTTTCTGCAGCAGCGACGATACGGCGACGGGCAATGCCCCGAACAGCAGGAAGGTCACAGGCACGCCGGGCCACGATGCATCCAGCACAACGGCCGCCAGGCCGGTTGTCACGGCCATGCCGATCATGGCGAGTTGCCAGTCGAACAACGTGACCATTAGCGTGGCGCCGAGCAGATGAATGGCGGGACCGTCTTCGAACCATGTATTGCACGCCCACAGCACCGTCACCGCTACCACGATACCGAACCAGACGTGCTGAAGCGTCCCATCCTGCAACCTGCGGAACGGGTTCTTCCAGATCGCAAGCGCGAGCACGCCCGCAGTGACAATCCAGCCACCAATTGCGAGCCAAAGCGGAAGAGGTGTGTAGAAGAAACCCATAAATCTTATATTACTCGTTTGCGCCCGAAAACGTGTGCATTGACTGTGCCAGCGGGGATTTTCCAACACGCAACGCGTGAATTTACGCGTTGCGTCCAGACTGTGAAACGGCCCCGCTCAGTCGCCGAAGCGGGGTTGCGGTTCGGCGGCCATTGGCAGCAAATCTTCGTCTATTTCCGCACGCGGCGCATACGTCAGCAAAGCGGCCGCGCGCAGTGGCACCGGACCGGCATCGCCGAGCGCAGGCCGTGGCGATGCGTCAGCCTCACGCTTCAGGACCTCGAGATAACCGTTTTGCCAGCCGTTATAGATAGCAACGGCCGCGGCGCGATTCGGTGCACCGAGTTGCTGGAAGATACTGCCAAGGTGAATTTTCACCGTGCCCTCGCTGATTCCAAGTGTTTTCGCAATGATCTTGTTGGTGCTGCCCATGTGTACGCACCGCATGATTTGTTGTTGGCGCAGTGACAAAGTGTTGAACGGTTTTGAGCCCTTTCGAACCTCTTTCGGTGCGGTGTCGCGGCGCGGCAAGAAAAGAGGCTCGAGCGCCGGATCGAGCGCGCACGCAGGGACGTAATGGCCACCCAACAGAACCAATTCAAGCGCGCGAACAATCAGCGTGGGGTCGAGGTCCCGTGGGACCACGCCGAGCGCACCGGCGCCGAGAAGCAAGCGGACCTGCGCGGTTGACGCTTCGTCCACGATGATTGCCGCAGGGATCCTGGGGAAGGCGTTCAGCAGCGTGCGCAGATCTGCCATGCGCATGGCGGTGTGCCAGTCGATCACGATCATGTCCGGATCGAGCCGCAGGACCGCGCTTGCCGCTTGCCGCCAGTCCTTCGCCTCGTTGAAACGCGCGCGCCGGTCGATATGCCTTAAAAGCGCCTTCAAACCTTCGCGACGCTCAGCTTCGGAGTTGACTATGGTGAATTTCATACGTGCCTCGTTGTTATATGGGTTCGGCGCGATGCCCACTTCCGGGCGGGCGATGTGCTGCTGAACCAATAATGACCAATCGCGGCCGAAATTACGCCCTGACCGAATGGCATAGGCATTACGCACAAAATCCCGGGCTGTATTTCGCCTGACGGTTGATTTTGCGAATTAATTTCTGTTCGGGGCAGCTTTGTTAGGACGAGTCTTAATTGTCTGCGGCTGAAATCGGGATGATTCTCAAATGAAGGTGTGAATGGGAGGTGTGACAAGACTTATCTGAAGCGCGCTTTCGTGCTGCGGCATGGCAATGCATGCGGGTATTTCGGGTTGTTCTTGCTCAAATCCGTTGGCCGCGTTGTTTTGATCTGACAACGCAGCAAGTGCCTTGAGCTTTTCGCTGCTTCGCGCATTGATTTTGTCGGCTCAGTAGTGCCGACGGAGCGGTGGATCGGGCTCAGGAGATGAAACCACGAGGAGGAGGCAGTTGCCCGGATCGCATCGCATGGACGATAGGGCGATCAACTGTCCAAAACGCTTCATTGCGGTAGCGAACGCGGCGCTTGGGACTGCTTTGTGAAATGGGTTTTATTTCGCGAGGGGCTGGAGCGTACCCGTTTGTTCGCGTGGCGCGGATTCCGGCGACGTTACGTGCGATCGGTAGTCGGGTGTTACGAGTGCGGCGCGCAAAAAAAAACCGTTCCAATGGGCGCTGGAACGGTTTTTTGTGTCGGATCAGGAGGCTGAAGTTGGGCCCGCAGGGTTTGCGCTGCATCTCGGTTTCGCACGTCGAGACGGTAACCTCCTCATCGCTTGCCGCGGTGCGCGCCAGGGGAGGGTGACAACGTTCGACGCGCGTGCCGTAAACGCCTTCAACCCTTAGTCAGTGAAAATGCGGCTGTGCTGGCTCAGCGTCTTCCGGCATTTCCGCATGGACGATCTCCCCGAGCGGATCCGCATACAGCGGCACGCCGCAATCGTCGCAGTATTCCGGCTCGAACCGGCCGGTATGCCGACGAACGTCGGTCACACCCGAGCGCTTCAACAACGCAACGATCTCTTCTACCGGGCCATCCGCGCCTTCCAGTTCGGCCGCTTCTTCCGCTGCGTTGATCTCGCCGTTTTCCCGTCCGTAAAGTGGCCAGACGACGCCATAAATCACGTCGTTGCTGCCACGGCGCGTAAATCCGATCCGATATTCGTCCACGCGTTGCTCACCGAACCCCGCAATCACGGCGCGTAGTTCATCAGGCGTCGTGCCGAGTGTGTCGAACAGGTAACGAACGGCGGTGCGGACCGAGTGCGGCCGAACCTGTTCGTCGGCGTCACGGCATGCCGAGTAGTAGGCATCCGGCAACAGGCATTCGAATTCGCAACCGGGCAGGATGGCTGCAAAACTGGCGCCGCCCTGGGTCGCCCAGTGTTCAAGACACTGGCCACGTTCAATCCGGGCGCCGGCCGTTTCCTCTTGCCACCGAAACAGCGCGTCACCGGCGGGCACGATGGCCATCGCAAGAAGAAAGCGCGGATCGGCGAGGATCGGTGAGGTTTCAGGCAGGTCACCTAGGTGCAGGCGCGCCGGCGCGTTGCCGAGCACGGTTTGTATGAGTTGCTGCGCGACACGCGCCGTTTCCACATGATGGCGCGGCAACTGGTCGATGCTATAGAGGTACGGTGCAACCGCCGCCTTCGCGCCTTCCGCCAGCACATGCGCTTGCAGTTGAGCGCGCAAGGCGTCGACCACGTCGGCCTTGAGCGGCCCGGACGGAATCGAGTACCGCGTCCAGGCGAGCACGGGTGCTGCGATGAGCAGTGCTTCGTGCGGCACGCCGTCGATCTCGATCGCGAACGATTCGCTTTGTGTTTCCGCCATATCGGCAAGCGCGCCGTATGCGTCGGGAAACTTGAGTTGAAGATGATCGAGCGCGGCATCGAGCGCAGTCTGATTGCCGTTGCGCACAATTTTCCCGAGAAGGGTGTCGAGACGCGCTTCCCAGAACCGGTCTTCTATACGGCTACCCGATGCGAAGAGCGAGAGCGAAAGACCGACGAGCTTGTCGGCATCCGGGGGAAGTCGTTTGGCGATTCGCGAGCGCATAGGAGGCAGTTATCAGGTGCAGAGAACCTTAGATTGTAGTCGCTATGCGTCCGGTTGGACCATTAGTGCGCGGCCTCCCTGCGATGCCGGCTTTGAGTGCCCCTTTTGCGTCCCCTCGTTACCGTGAAAAACGAGTCGTTGAAATTCTTTTCGCGAACCCCTTGCGCGAGTGAGAAACGGGCACTAGAATTCCGTTCCTTCGCTTCACGAAGAGGCGAAGGGAAGTGAGAAAGTGGTGGGTGCGTATCGTTTTAGAGGATGCCGCAAAGCCAAGCAGGACGGGCTTCGCAGCGAATCGGAAAGTCGGGGTTGAGTAAAAAACCTGTTGACGAAAAGCGAAACGCAGGACATAATCTCGTTTCTGTGCTGCAGATGCAGCGACGCGAAAGCGGCAGGGTTCTGAGGGTAGGGATCGTGCGGTGGGTAGCGAATGTTCTTTAAAAACTAACAGCCGATAAGTGTGGGCGCTTGGTGTTTTGCTTTAAAGCGTGGCGGTGTTTTCCGGGGTAACTCGGGAAGTGCTGCCGTGAAGCGAAAGTATCAAGTCTCACACTAGTATTAAGGTAGGTTTTGAGCGTCTTTCTGTAAAAGGGAAGATGGGAGGAACTTGTCAGTACGTTGAGTGAGCGACCTATTCGCAAGAATAGAAAACAGTAACAGGCATTGAACTGAAGAGTTTGATCCTGGCTCAGATTGAACGCTGGCGGCATGCCTTACACATGCAAGTCGAACGGCAGCACGGGGGCAACCCTGGTGGCGAGTGGCGAACGGGTGAGTAATACATCGGAACGTGTCCTGTAGTGGGGGATAGCCCGGCGAAAGCCGGATTAATACCGCATACGATCTACGGAAGAAAGCGGGGGATCCTTCGGGACCTCGCGCTATAGGGGCGGCCGATGGCAGATTAGCTAGTTGGTGGGGTAAAGGCCTACCAAGGCGACGATCTGTAGCTGGTCTGAGAGGACGACCAGCCACACTGGGACTGAGACACGGCCCAGACTCCTACGGGAGGCAGCAGTGGGGAATTTTGGACAATGGGGGAAACCCTGATCCAGCAATGCCGCGTGTGTGAAGAAGGCCTTCGGGTTGTAAAGCACTTTTGTCCGGAAAGAAAACCTTCGCTCTAATACAGTGGGGGGATGACGGTACCGGAAGAATAAGCACCGGCTAACTACGTGCCAGCAGCCGCGGTAATACGTAGGGTGCGAGCGTTAATCGGAATTACTGGGCGTAAAGCGTGCGCAGGCGGTTCGTTAAGACAGATGTGAAATCCCCGGGCTTAACCTGGGAACTGCATTTGTGACTGGCGAGCTAGAGTATGGCAGAGGGGGGTAGAATTCCACGTGTAGCAGTGAAATGCGTAGAGATGTGGAGGAATACCGATGGCGAAGGCAGCCCCCTGGGCCAATACTGACGCTCATGCACGAAAGCGTGGGGAGCAAACAGGATTAGATACCCTGGTAGTCCACGCCCTAAACGATGTCAACTAGTTGTTGGGTCTTCATTGACTTAGTAACGTAGCTAACGCGTGAAGTTGACCGCCTGGGGAGTACGGTCGCAAGATTAAAACTCAAAGGAATTGACGGGGACCCGCACAAGCGGTGGATGATGTGGATTAATTCGATGCAACGCGAAAAACCTTACCTACCCTTGACATGGTCGGAACCCTGCTGAAAGGTGGGGGTGCTCGAAAGAGAACCGATACACAGGTGCTGCATGGCTGTCGTCAGCTCGTGTCGTGAGATGTTGGGTTAAGTCCCGCAACGAGCGCAACCCTTGTCCTTAGTTGCTACGCAAGAGCACTCTAAGGAGACTGCCGGTGACAAACCGGAGGAAGGTGGGGATGACGTCAAGTCCTCATGGCCCTTATGGGTAGGGCTTCACACGTCATACAATGGTCGGAACAGAGGGCTGCCAACCCGTGAGGGGGAGCTAATCCCAGAAAACCGATCGTAGTCCGGATCGTAGTCTGCAACTCGACTACGTGAAGCTGGAATCGCTAGTAATCGCGGATCAGCATGCCGCGGTGAATACGTTCCCGGGTCTTGTACACACCGCCCGTCACACCATGGGAGTGGGTTTTACCAGAAGTGGCTAGTCTAACCGCAAGGAGGACGGTCACCACGGTAGGATTCATGACTGGGGTGAAGTCGTAACAAGGTAGCCGTATCGGAAGGTGCGGCTGGATCACCTCCTTTCTCGAGCTCAAACGTATTAAAGTGAAGTGCTAAAGCGCTCACGCTTATCGGCTGTAAGAAGACAGGCTAAGGGTCTGTAGCTCAGTTGGTTAGAGCACCGTCTTGATAAGGCGGGGGTCGTTGGTTCGAATCCAACCAGACCCACCATTTACTCTTCGCGCGTTTGAAAGAACGTGAATGATAAATGCAGACCCTCAAGCATCAAGGTACTGGGGGATTAGCTCAGCTGGGAGAGCACCTGCTTTGCAAGCAGGGGGTCGTCGGTTCGATCCCGTCATCCTCCACCAATCATCAATGCATAGCATTCTTTGTAAAGAGAGTGATTACGCATTGGCGATTGAGCCAGTCAGTAAATCATTTAAGGCATGGCGCTTTAAATGATGCTGTCGTTCTTTAACAATCTGGAAGAAGTAGTAAAGAGATTCACGAAAATACACTTAGAGATGGGTGTGTGAGTAGGTGAATCAGGGTTGTGATTGTATCAATGTATGAAAAAGTGATCGAAAGATCGCTTTGGAATACGGCGCAACACGAATACTCAACCTATAGCGGGGTGAAGAAAAACACGGTCCGGGGCAACCTGGGTGGTGTTTGGAGAGACACACTCGTTATAGGGTCAAGCGAACAAGTGCATGTGGTGGATGCCTTGGCGATCACAGGCGATGAAGGACGCGGTAGCCTGCGAAAAGCGACGGGGAGCTGGCAAACGAGCTTTGATCCGTCGATATCCGAATGGGGAAACCCGGCCCTTCTGGGTCATCCGTAACTGAATACATAGGTTACGTGAAGCGAACGCGGTGAACTGAAACATCTAAGTAACCGCAGGAAAAGAAATCAACCGAGATTCCCAAAGTAGTGGCGAGCGAAATGGGATCAGCCTGTACTCTTTAGCACGACCGCTAGCCGAACACTCTGGAAAGTGTGGCCATAGCAGGTGATAGCCCTGTAGGCGAAAGCGGATGTGTGGAACTAGGTGTACGACAAGTAGGGCGGGACACGTGAAATCCTGTCTGAAGATGGGGGGACCATCCTCCAAGGCTAAATACTCGTGATCGACCGATAGTGAACCAGTACCGTGAGGGAAAGGCGAAAAGAACCCCGGGAGGGGAGTGAAATAGATCCTGAAACCGCATGCATACAAACAGTCGGAGCCTCGCAAGGGGTGACGGCGTACCTTTTGTATAATGGGTCAGCGACTTACGTTCAGTAGCAAGCTTAACTGATTAAGGCAGGCGTAGCGAAAGCGAGTCCGAATAGGGCGTTCAGTTGCTGGGCGTAGACCCGAAACCAAGTGATCTATCCATGGCCAGGTTGAAGGTGCGGTAACACGTACTGGAGGACCGAACCCACTAATGTTGAAAAATTAGGGGATGAGCTGTGGATAGGGGTGAAAGGCTAAACAAACTTGGAAATAGCTGGTTCTCTCCGAAAACTATTTAGGTAGTGCCTCGTGTATCACCTTCGGGGGTAGAGCACTGTCATGGTTGTGGGGTCCATTGCGGATTACTACGCCATAGCAAACTCCGAATACCGAAGAGTGCAATCACGGGAGACAGACATCGGGTGCTAACGTCCGGTGTCAAGAGGGAAACAACCCAGACCGCCAGCTAAGGTCCCCAAATATTGCTAAGTGGGAAACGAAGTGGGAAGGCTAAAACAGTCAGGAGGTTGGCTTAGAAGCAGCCACCCTTTAAAGAAAGCGTAATAGCTCACTGATCGAGTCGTCCTGCGCGGAAGATGTAACGGGGCTAAGCAATATACCGAAGCTGCGGATGCGAGATTTATCTCGCATGGTAGGAGAGCGTTCCGTAAGCCTGTGAAGGTGCATTGAAAAGTGTGCTGGAGGTATCGGAAGTGCGAATGCTGACATGAGTAGCGATAAAGGGGGTGAAAAGCCCCCTCGCCGTAAGCCCAAGGTTTCCTACGCAACGTTCATCGGCGTAGGGTGAGTCGGCCCCTAAGGCGAGGCAGAAATGCGTAGCTGATGGGAAGCAGGTTAATATTCCTGCACCATTGTTAAATGCGATGGGGGGACGGATCGCGGAAGGTTGTCCGGGTGTTGGAAGTCCCGGTCCTTGTATTGGAGAAGGCGCTTAGGCAAATCCGGGCGCGGAATTCAAGGGTACGAGGCCATTCGCTTAGGCGAAGAAGCAATCGGAAGTGGTTCCAAGAAAAGCCTCTAAGCTTCAGTTTAACAAGACCGTACCGCAAACCGACACAGGTGGGCGAGATGAGTATTCTAAGGCGCTTGAGAGAACTCGGGAGAAGGAACTCGGCAAATTGGTACCGTAACTTCGGGATAAGGTACGCCCCTGTAGCTTGATGCGCCTGCGCGCAAAGGGTGAAGGGGTTGCAATAAACTGGTGGCTGCGACTGTTTAATAAAAACACAGCACTCTGCAAACACGAAAGTGGACGTATAGGGTGTGACGCCTGCCCGGTGCCGGAAGATTAAATGATGGGGTGCAAGCTCTTGATTGAAGTCCCGGTAAACGGCGGCCGTAACTATAACGGTCCTAAGGTAGCGAAATTCCTTGTCGGGTAAGTTCCGACCTGCACGAATGGCGTAACGATGGCCACACTGTCTCCTCCCGAGACTCAGCGAAGTTGAAGTGTTTGTGATGATGCAATCTCCCCGCGGCTAGACGGAAAGACCCCATGAACCTTTACTGTAGCTTTGCATTGGACTTTGAACCGATCTGTGTAGGATAGGTGGGAGGCTATGAAACCGGAACGCTAGTTTCGGTGGAGCCGTCCTTGAAATACCACCCTGGTTTGTTTGAGGTTCTAACCTTGGTCCGTGATCCGGATCGGGGACAGTGCATGGTAGGCAGTTTGACTGGGGCGGTCTCCTCCCAAAGTGTAACGGAGGAGTACGAAGGTACGCTAGGTACGGTCGGAAATCGTGCTGATAGTGCAATGGCATAAGCGTGCTTAACTGCGAGACCGACAAGTCGAGCAGGTGCGAAAGCAGGTCATAGTGATCCGGTGGTTCTGTATGGAAGGGCCATCGCTCAACGGATAAAAGGTACTCTGGGGATAACAGGCTGATACCGCCCAAGAGTTCATATCGACGGCGGTGTTTGGCACCTCGATGTCGGCTCATCTCATCCTGGGGCTGTAGCCGGTCCCAAGGGTATGGCTGTTCGCCATTTAAAGAGGTACGTGAGCTGGGTTTAAAACGTCGTGAGACAGTTTGGTCCCTATCTGCCGTGGGCGTTGGATATTTGAAGGGGGCTGCTCCTAGTACGAGAGGACCGGAGTGGACGAACCTCTGGTGTACCGGTTGTCACGCCAGTGGCATCGCCGGGTAGCTATGTTCGGAAGAGATAACCGCTGAAAGCATCTAAGCGGGAAACTCGCCTTGAGATGAGATATCCCTGGAGCTTCGAGCTCCTTGAAGGGTCGTTCTAGACCAGGACGTTGATAGGTCAGGTGTGGAAGTGCAGTAATGCATTAAGCTAACTGATACTAATTGCCCGTAAGGCTTGATCCTATAACCAGTGTGTGTCGGCAGCCGTTAGTGCTTTAGCACTTATGGATGCCCCATCCCGCGCGAAGCGCGGGGTCTTGATGAGCGAAAGGCTCACGCACGCCTAGGTTGAGATCATGTTGTGCCTAGTAACAAACACAACCCAAAGCAACACCAGTAATAACGAGGCGTGCTCAACACATGCGCTCGACTACTTCTTCCCCAGATTGGTTGTAACGCCCTCAAGCGCTACAACACCCCCTCATGCCTGATGACCATAGCGAGTTGGTACCACCCCTTCCCATCCCGAACAGGACCGTGAAACGACTCCACGCCAATGATAGTGCGGATACCCGTGTGAAAGTAGGTAATCGTCAGGCTCCTCATGCGCTGCTCGCACTCTAAGCAGCTCCCAGAAACCCCACCCCGAAAAGGTGGGGTTTTTGCGTTTCGGGCTCATGCTTCAAATAACCGATTCGTGAAGTTCTTCGCGCTCGAATCGAGTGTCCCATGTGATCGTTGAAGTAACTGTCGTTGCGTTCAATTATTCGCCAAGCAGCGATTCGGACATCGCCTGGTTGGCTATGGTCGAATTTCACGGCCTGTCACACGTTTGTTGGACGTGGCCAGTTTTGCAGTACCGTGCGGATCGCGGTCTCAAAAGGGGTTCGTTGTCCAATCTTCAAAACTTCCAACGCATTCGAAGCGAGATGGCAGTTTCGTGGACGCGGCGTAGCATCAATCGGCGTTCGTTGTGCCGTGATGCGGGCATCAATATTCAGCACTTGCGCGATTCGCTGCGCAATGTCGAACTTCGTCATCGGCTCATCGCCGGACCAGTGCATCACGCCGGTAACAGATTGACCGATTTCATGCCGCTCCAGCAGTTGCCGGATTACGACCGCCACGTCGGGCGTAAAGGTAGGGTAGCGCGTTGCCCAATCGTCCATCACCGCGGGTGCGGCTCCGCCAACAGATGCCACGATTGCTGGCGTCAAGCTTGTTACCGCCGACTCACCCCAGTCGATCACCGGACCATACAGGAGCGGTAAACGCAGCACGCAGGACCGCGCACCCGATCTCAGCAGTGCCTGCTCTCCGTCAAGCTTGCTGCGACCATAGGCGTTAAGGGGATTTGGCACATCGTCCGGCTGATAGGGCGGTCGTGTGCCATCGAAGACATAGTCGGTCGAGATGGAGAGGATCCACGAACCGGTTCCCTGCGCGACGCTCGCAATAAATCTCAATGCGTCGACATTCAACGCTCGTGCGAGCACTGGGTTATTCTCACAAACGTCTGGACGCCGTTCGGCCGCAGCCACAACGATGGCGTCGGGCGCCTGGTCAGCGATGAACCGGCGCACGGCGCCTTCATCGCGGATATCGAGCGTGATGGTGCTCGCGTCACCATGACGGAATGCCGTGCGTACCACCTGCCACCGGGTTATCGCACCCAGTTCATTCGCGACGGCGCGCCCAAGCAACCCGGATGCGCCGATCAATGCAACCTTGAATTGCGTCCCCTGATTCATGCGGCCTTCGCCGATACGACTGTGTAGCCCGCCTCATCGATCGCTTCCTTGAGCGCATCGATGCCTTCGGTCGATGTCACCACAACACGTCCGTGCTCGAGATCCACTTGAACTTGCGCCCCGGAGTCGATTTCATGGATCGAACGTGTGACTGCGGCGACGCAATGCTGGCAACTCATGCCTTCTACCTTGAATTCAGCCATATCAATTCCTTGCCTGGGTTTTTGTAAGAGCGAACCATGCTATACCTTCCTATCGTTGGAAGGTGTAGAGTCCATGGAAAAATTTGGGAGTATGTGCGATGAACATCGGCGAAGCGGCTCGCGCGTCCGGCGTGACGGCCAAGATGATTCGGTATTACGAAAGCGTTGGGCTTTTACCACCGGTTGACCGGACCACATCGGGGTACAGGATGTACGGGACCCAGGAGGTTCATGCGCTTCGTTTTGTTCGGCAAGCGCGCCGGCTGGGCTTTCTGGTCGACGATATTCGCAAACTCCTGGCCTTGTGGCAGGACCGGCAGCGCGCCAGTGCAGAAGTCAAGGCAATCGCGCTCGAACATGTCGCGGAGCTGGACAGGCGGATCGCGGAACTCACGGATATGCGGGACACGCTCGCTCATTTGGCGATTAATTGCCACGGTGACGGACGCCCAGATTGCCCCATTCTGGAAAGACTGGCCGAATGACCGTATTGGTGCAGCTTGGCATGCCTGTTCGCTTGATTTGTGCACCACAAATGTGCTAATTCAATGTTCTGATTTGAAAATTTGCGAGAAAACTAGCGAAATCAACCACTTGTTCTGAAGCGGTGCATGCACCATTCCAAAAAAGAATGCACCCAATGCAAGCATTTCACTAACACCTCCAGCGTGGTTCCTCTATAATTCGGGTTAACCCTTTCGAGGGATATCCCTGACCCGAACCGCCGGGGATTCATTTGAAATCCTTGGAGAAAAAATCATGTTTGCATTCCTGCTCGAAAAAGTCAGCATCTGGTTTGAAACCGCCGAACGTAATCGTCGTGAAGAATATCTGGCGCAATCGTCGGATATCGTCCAGCTCGAAAAGCGTATCCGCTCGCTGGAAACCGAAGGCTACTCGCTGTAATTTCCGCCGAGAACACCCGGCCGAAAAATCGAACAAGCCCCGCATGCGGGGCTTTGTCGTTTTTGGGCTACTCTCGCCAATCAGGGCAAGGTACTCATTTTTTCTGAGGATGCGTTGCGATCCATTGCTTCATGAACGCGATCTCCTTGTCTTGCGAAGCGATGATCTCCTTGGCCAAGGCCCGCAACTTGGCGTCCTTGCCGTACTTCAACTCGACCTTTGCCATCGCAACGGCGCCCTCGTGGTGCGGGATCATGTGCGCGACAAAATCGTGATCGGCATGTCCGGTGTACTCGACACCGGACATGCCGGACATCATCGAATGATCGGCTGCCTGGAACTCCTTCGTCGACGCAGAATCACCCTGGTTAGCGCTTGCGGCTGACATATCCATGCCCGCCATCGATGCTGAGGATGCCGGCGTTTGTGCAAACGCGGCGGGCATCGAGACAACGATTGAGACTGCAAACGCGGCTGCGCCAGCGAGGAAGGTTTTCGGGAACGTCATCGAATCTCCTTGAATGTCGACTTTCGGGAGAGCTAGCTTAAAGCTTGCCATCGCGGTAAGGTAAAGCGCTTTTATATGATGTGAAATGAGTCGGACCGATATGCGTGTCGGCGATCATTCATTCGCCAAGGGGGCGCTGTGAGTCAAGAACTTCGACCTATCAAATGTGCGGCGATGGCGGCTCTTTGCCTGACTCTAAGTTTGCCGATCCTGGATGCATTCGCCCAGGCAGGCGGTCAGCCGCTTATTTTGGATACGCAGACCGGGATTCACAGCGGAGCAGGCGGCACCGTCCTGCAGACGGGTCCGCTAAATGGTTCGGGCATGGTGCCCGCGCACCCAATGGCCACGTTGCCCGAATTGCCGCAGCAAGATCAGCAGACGATCATCGTTTCGCCTTATATCGATCTTCAGCAGGGCGGCCATCATGACGCGCAGGGATACGGTTCCCCAACGGGTTCACAGGCACCGTCCAATTACCGGCATCGGCCGCATTCGGCGTCTTCGCATTCGGGCGCGTCTTCCGGCGTGCCAACCGGTGCTCAAACCCCGGCCTCGGCTCTAACGCAGCCTGCCGTGCCGCAAGCGCCGAAGTCTCCCGCGCAGCAGCCCCCGATAATCACACCGATATCCGTCGCTACGCCGAAAACGGTCGCAACACCGAACCCTGTGGCGACCGTGCCAACCCGGTCGTCGAACCCCCGTACCGTAAGTGGTTCGGTTACCACGTCGCTTGATTAACGGCGAACGGTACAGGCGTTTTCAGTCGCCGCGATGTTCGAGTTTGAACGCCGCCTTGCTGTCCTGACCGAGTGTGTCGACGAGATAGGGCAGCGTCTCTTTCAACTCAGCTGCGAGCGTATACGGCGGGTTCACGATAAACATGCCACTCCCGAAAAGCCCAAAGCCGTCGACGGGAGGTTTGCTCACGGTCAATGACGCATGCAGCCAATTTTTGGGCTGCACACGCTTCAGTTGATCGGCGAAACGTTGGGACTCCAGCCGGGTCACTTGCGGATACCAGATTGCGTACGTGCCGGTCGCAAAGCGCTTCAGGCTTTCCTCGAGGCAGTTGAGCGTACGCGCGTAGTCGCGCTTGTCTTCATAGGACGGATCGATTAGAACCAGTGCGCGGCGCGGTGGTGGGGGTAACAGCTTGATGATGCCCTCGAAACCGTCGCCTTCGAAGAGCACGGCACGCCGGCCGGCATCGCGAAAATTGTGGCGCAACACGTCGATTTCGGTGGAATGCAGCTCGAACAAGCGCATGCGATCCTGTTCGCGCATTACCCGCCAAGCGAGGTAGGGCGAGCCGGGATAAAACTGCAACGTGCCGTCCGCATTCAGCGCCTTGACCTCTTTGACGTAATCCTTGAGCAAACCCGGCAAATCACGCTTGGTCCAGATTTTGGCAATGCCTGTCTCGAACTCGCCCGTCTTGGTCGCAAATCCGTCGGTCAGCGAATACACGCCGGCGCCGGCGTGGGTGTCGATATACCAGAACGCCTTGTCCTTCTGGGCAAGGTGTTGCAGCAACTGCACGACGACCGCGTGTTTCAGCACGTCTGCGTGGTTGCCTGCGTGAAAGGCGTGTCGGTAACTGAGCATGGCAAATGAGTGAGCGAGACGAGAATGAACGCGGCCTGAGCCGGACGGACGAAGCTGAGCGCCGAGACGAAGGCGCTGTACGGCACAATAAGGCGCACGCAGCAGGGTCGTTATTGTAGCCGACGACCCTGCTTGTCCAGGATCAACGCGTCAGACGAGCCCGTCAAACTCAAACGAACGCGTCGCCCACGATTTCCTCGATGCGCTGCTTGATCTCGGGCGTGATTTTTTGCACGACATCAATAGCCTTCATATTCTCGTGAATCTGCTCGACTCGCGAAGCGCCCGTAATGACAGTGCTGACATTCGGATTCAGCAAAATCCAGGCGAGCGAAAGCTGTGCAAGCGAGCAGCCAAGCTGGTCGGATACTTCCGCAAGCCGCCCAACAACGTTGTTCGCGCCCTTGTCCGTCAGCTTCTTGGCCAACCATTCGTAACCTTGAAGCTGCGCACGGCTGTCCGATGGAACGCCATCACGATACTTGCCGGTAAGCAGCCCGGAGGCCAGCGGACTCCAGGTTGTCAGGCCCAGTCCAATGTCTTCATAGAGGCGCTTGTATTCGTTCTCGACCCGCTTGCGATGCAGGAGGTTGTATTCGGGCTGCTCCATCACCGGTTTGTGGAGATGATGCCGCTCGGCAATATCGTACGCCGTGCGAATCTCGTCCGCGCTCCATTCCGACGTGCCCCAGTACAGCGCTTTGCCCCGCGCGATGATGTCGCTCATTGCCCAAACGGTTTCTTCGATCGGCGTATGCGGATCGGGTCGATGGCAAAACACGAGATCGACGTAATCGAGTTGCAGACGGGCAAGCGACCCGTCAATGGCGTTATGCAGGTACTTGCGGCTCAGCGTTTGCTGCTGGTTCGGCCCTTCGCCGATACCGAAGAAAAATTTGGTCGACACAACGTAGCTCACCCGCGGCCACGCGAGTTCTTTAAGCGCGCGGCCCATGATTTCTTCGGACTTGCCTCTGGAATAGACCTCGGCGTTGTCAAAGAAATTTACACCGTGATCGCGGGCTGCAGCGAGCGACTCGCGCGCCGCGCGATGGTCGACCTGCGTGCCGTAGGTTACCCACGAGCCGATCGACAATTCGCTGACCTGCAGGCCGGAACGTCCTAGCCGACGATAGTTCATGTGCGTGATCTCCAGTTTCCGGTTTGAGCTGCTTCAAGCGGGTTTCAGAGCTTAATCCGATTTCAGGATTCGCGTAGCGGCGCTCCGCTTGCCGACGTTTACGTTCATTGAATGTGTGACCAACGATAACCCGATGGGATGGCATCGAATAGCTGACCGAAAGGTCTATGACATTTATCGAGGTTGATCGGCGCGGCGTTGCGTGGTTTCATTGTCCGAACCTGAACAGAGGAGGGGCGGCAAATGACATCACTGAATGCGAGTCTGGCGGGCAAGGTGGCGGTGGTCACGGGCGCGGCGAGCGGGATCGGGAAACAAATCGCCCTGACTTTTGCGGAGGCGGGTGCGGCGGTCGCCATAGCGGATCTGAATCAGGAGGCTGCGGACGCTGTGGCCGATCAAATCAGATCGCAGGGCGGCCGAGCGTTAGGCGTGGTGATGGACGTTACCGACGAACAGGCGGTGAACACAGGTATTGATCGAGTGGCGGCGGAATTCGGCTCGGTTGACATCCTGGTGTCGAATGCCGGGGTGCAGATCGTCAATCCGATCGAAAACTACGCGTATTCGGACTGGAAGAAGATGCAGGCTATCCACGTCGACGGGGCGTTTCTGACCACGAAAGCCGCGCTCCAGCACATGTACAAGGACGATCGTGGCGGCGTCGTGATCTATATGGGATCCGTGCATTCGCACGAGGCGTCGGCGCTCAAGTCCGCTTATGTCACCGCTAAGCACGCGTTGCTCGGACTGGCTCGAGTGCTTGCGAAAGAGGGAGCGAAGCATCACGTGCGCTCGCATGTGGTATGCCCGGGTTTCGTGCGCACGCCGCTCGTCGACAAGCAAATCCCTGAACAGGCGAAGGAACTGGGTATCAGCGAAGAGGACGTGGTCAAGAACGTGATGCTCGGCGGTACGGTCGACGGGGTCTTCACAACGGTGGAAGACGTGGCCCAAACGGTTCTGTTCCTGGCAGCGTTTCCCACGGCTGCGCTCACGGGACAATCGGTCGTGGTGAGCCACGGCTGGTACATGCAGTAAGGCTTGAAACAGGAGTTTCGATGGTAGAGCGAACGGGCAGTGCACGTGGACACAATGAGACGAAAGGGATGAAACGGGAGAGGTCGACGAAGGAGCCTCGCAAGGTGACGTCCCTTGACTGTGGCGAGCCGCCCGAGGTGTTTGCCGCGGGTGGACCTGAAGCGGACGGGCGCATCAAGTTGCCGCCTTATGAAACCATCGCGTTGATGCTGCAAGGTGGTGGGGCGCTCGGTGCTTACCAAGGGGGCGTATATCAGGGGCTGAACGAGGCCGGCATTCACCCGAACTGGATTGCCGGGATCTCCATTGGCGCGTTGAACACGGCGATCATTGCGGGGAACGCGCCAGAGGATCGCGTCCCGCGTCTGCTTGAGTTTTGGGAGACGATCTGCCAGCCCGCCTTCATGCCGCCGTTACCCGCTTTTGTCGAACACGCTTTCTTCAATTCTACCGATGAGATCCGCAAGGCGTTCACGGCCATGCAGGCTGCGAGCGCGCTGGTCGAAGGGCAGAAGGGATTCTTCGTGCCGCGTTTCCCGCCGCCGTCACCGCTGGCTGCGGGTGAGCCGGGCACGGCGAGCTTCTATGACACGCGTCCGCTGAAGGGCACGCTCGAACGCTTCTGCGATTTCGACCGGATCAACTCGCGTGAGACACGGGTGTCGGTGGGTGCGGTGAACGTAGCGACCGGTAATTTCGCTTATTTCGACAACACGCATATGAAGTTGCGGCCGGAGCATTTCATGGCGTCGGGGGCATTGCCGCCGGGTTTCGCGGCCGTCGAAATTGATGGCGAGTATTTCTGGGACGGTGGCCTGATGTCCAATACACCGCTGTACGAGATCGTGCAGACTACGCCGCGTCGCGACACGCTCGCGTTCCAGGTCGATCTGTGGAGCGCGCGTGGACCGGTGCCGGACAGCATCGTCGACGTGATGGGGCGCGTGAAGGACATCCAGTACTCCAGCCGGACGCGACTAGTTACCGACACCTTGCAGCGATCACAACGCTTTCGGAACGTCTTGAGGGAAGTGCTGGACAAGGTGCCGGTTGACATCCGCAACAGCGACCCGTGGTGCAAGACGGCGGAGGAACTTGCGTGCTCGAAGCGTTTTAACGTCATCCACCTCATCTACCGGCATAAAGAGTACGAGGGGAACTACAAGGATTTTCAGTTTGGACTTTCAACCATGCGTGAGCACTGGGAAAGCGGCTTGTCCGATATCCGCGGCACGCTCTCGCGTCCCGACTGGCTTGATATGCCGAACAACGAGGCGGGTTTCATCACTCACGACATTCATCGCGACGGGCGTTGATCGGCGGTAACTACCGCAAACTACCGCGAGCGGCCGTTCCCTGTCCGCAGCATCCCCGTGACCACAAAAAAACGGCGCTCACACGGAGCACCGTTTTTAGAAACCACGAAAACCAAACTTACTTCAGCACAGTCGCGATGGCGTTAGCCACCACTTCAAGATTGCGCGTATTCAACGCGGCCACGCAGATGCGGCCCGTGCTGACGGCGTAGATCCCGAACTCCTCGCGCAGGCGATCGACTTGCGGCGAGGTCAGACCTGAGTAAGAAAACATGCCACGCTGCTGGTTCACGAAGCCAAAGTCGCGCTCCACGCCCGCTGCCTTGATGTGCTCCACCAGACCGTTGCGCATTGCGCGAATCCGGTCACGCATTTCGCCGAGTTCCTGTTCCCACGTGGCGCGCAATTCGGGCGAAGCGAGGACCGCGGCGACGACTGAACCGCCGTGCGTCGGCGGATTGGAATAGTTCGTGCGAATCACGCGCTTCAATTGCGACAACACGCGCGTGGCTTCTTCCTTCGAGCTCGTGATGATCGACAGCGCGCCCACGCGCTCACCATACAGCGAGAACGATTTGGAGAACGACGACGACACGAATACGTTGATATCCGCCTTGGCGAAGAGGCGTACGGCCGCAGCGTCAGCGTCGATGTTCTCGCCGAAACCCTGGTAGGCGATATCGAGGAACGGCACCAATGAGCGTGCCTTGACCGTTTCCACGACCTGTTGCCATTGCGCCGGGGTCAGGTCGACGCCAGTCGGGTTGTGGCAGCACGCGTGCAGTACCACGACCGTTCCGGCCGGGTAGCTGTTGAACGCTTCCAGCATGGCGTCGAATTTCACGCCGTGCGTGGCTGCCTCGTAGTACGGGTAGTTCGCGACTTCAAAACCCGCGTATTCGAACAACGCGCGATGGTTTTCCCAGCTCGGGTCGCTGATGGCGACTTTGCCCGTGGGATTCAGCCGCTTCAGGAAGTCGGCGCCAATCTTGAGCGCACCCGTTCCGCCCAGCGCCTGGGCCGTGATCACGCGGCCATCGGCGATCAGCTGAGAATCGTCGCCAAGCAGCAGCTTTTGCACGGCTGCGTCATAGGCGGCAATGCCTTCGATGGGCAGATATCCACGCGGAGCGGCAAGTTCCGTACGCGCTTTTTCGGCTTCGCGGACGGCGCGCAGGAGCGGAATCTTGCCTTCTTCGTTGAAATACACACCTACGCCGAGGTTGACCTTGGTCGTGCGCGGATCGGCGTTGAAGGCTTCGTTCAGGCCCAGAATCGGGTCACGGGGGGCAAGCTCGACGGCTGAGAAAAGAGACATGATTTATCGGCGGTAGTGGATAAGACGGCACGGGTGGTCGGGATGGGGGGCACAGCCAATCAGCAACTGTTCGCCAGCCAATCGGCAGATCAGCGGCTGGAAAAGCGGGGCAAACCGGACCTCAAGGAGCCAACCGGAGCCAACAAAACTCCAACAAAACTCCGTCCCATCGATGAAAACCCCAGTTCGGCATTGTAACGAATCGGGCGGTGCTTTTCGGCGTCGCGAAATGGAAGAAACCCGCGATTTCGCTATTTTTTTCCGGAAATTTGCCGATTTTTTATGCAAACACAGACAAGTTCCCGCCACGTGCCGGAACATGATCGCGAAGCTTTCACTCGCCAAAACAATCACTTGCGATTCGGTAAGGGCGCCCCATCTTGAAAACAGAAGGCATCGTGTGAAAGTCCGGCACGAATCGCCTGAAACCTGTTCCATCAATCCTGATTCGCCGACCAAACCCGCTCCAGCGTGAACCGCTAGAATGGGTGTTTGCTCTCGGCCAAGGCACTTCTCCCTCATGTCCGATACCCCGCTACTCGAAACCGACGAAACCCTCGACGAATCCAAGTTCGTCAGGTTCGAAGGCTCTCCGTTCCAGCTTTACCAACCGTACCCGCCGGCGGGCGACCAGCCGACGGCAATCGCAACGCTCGTGGAAGGGATCGAGGACGGTCTGTCATTCCAGACATTGCTCGGCGTAACCGGCTCCGGCAAGACGTTCACCATGGCGAACGTGATTGCGCGCATGGGCCGGCCGGCCATTGTGTTCGCGCCGAACAAGACGCTTGCCGCACAGCTTTATGCGGAGTTTCGCGAGTTTTTTCCTCGCAATGCAGTCGAATACTTCGTTTCTTACTACGATTATTACCAGCCGGAAGCGTACGTTCCGCAGCGCGACCTGTTTATCGAGAAGGATTCGTCGATCAACGAGCACATCGAGCAAATGCGGCTCTCGGCGACAAAAAGCCTGCTCGAGCGCCGTGATGTGGTGATCGTGGCGACGGTTTCGGCCATTTACGGTATTGGCAATCCGTCGGAATATCACAAGATGATTCTGACGCTGCGCACGGGCGACAAGATGGGCCAGCGCGACATCATCGCGCGCCTGATCGCGATGCAGTACAGCCGCAACGAAGCCGATTTTTCACGCGGGACGTTTCGCGTGCGGGGCGACACCATCGACATCTTTCCGGCGGAGCACGCTGAAATGGCCGTGCGCGTGGAGCTGTTCGACGACGAAATCGAGTCGATGCAACTCTTCGATCCGCTCACCGGCCGCGTGCGCAACAAGATTCCGCGTTTCACCGTTTATCCGTCGTCGCACTATGTGACGCCGCGCGACACGGTGATGCGCGCTATCGAGACAATCAAGCTGGAATTGCGCGAACGGCTCGAGTTTTTCCACAAGGATGGCAAGCTGGTGGAGGCGCAACGGCTCGAACAGCGCACGCGTTTCGATCTGGAAATGCTGCAGGAACTGGGTTTTTGCAAGGGAATCGAGAACTATTCGCGGCACTTTTCCGGCGCGGCGGCAGGCGAACCGCCGCCAACGCTCGTCGATTATTTGCCGCCCGACGCGCTCATGCTGCTCGACGAGTCGCACGTGCTGATCGGTCAGTTAAACGGCATGTACAACGGCGACCGGGCGCGCAAGGAGAATCTCGTCGATTACGGTTTCCGGATGCCATCGGCGCTGGACAACCGGCCGCTCAAGTTCAACGAATTCGAACGTAAGATGCGCCAGGCTATTTTCGTGTCGGCTACGCCGGCCGATTACGAAAACCGCACGGCGGGGCAGGTGGCCGAACAGCTTGTGCGTCCGACCGGTCTGGTCGATCCCGAAATTGAAGTACGTCCGGCGCGCTCGCAAGTGGACGACGTGCTCGGCGAGATCAATGAGCGCGTCAAAGTGCATGAACGCGTACTGGTCACGGTGTTGACCAAGCGCATGGCCGAACAACTCACCGAGTTTCTCGCGGATCACGGCGTGAAGGTGCGCTACCTGCATAGCGATATCGACACGGTCGAGCGCGTGGAAATCATTCGCGATTTGCGCCTCGGCACGTTCGACGTGCTGGTCGGGATCAACCTGCTGCGAGAAGGGCTGGATATCCCGGAAGTGTCGCTGGTCGCGATCCTCGATGCCGACAAAGAGGGTTTCCTGCGCGCCGAACGTTCGCTGATCCAGACGGTGGGTCGGGCTGCGCGTAACGTGAACGGCAAGGCGATTCTCTACGGCGACAAAATAACGGATTCGATGAAGCGTGCGATCGGCGAGACCGAGCGGCGCCGCGCGAAGCAGATCGCGCATAACCTCGCGATGGGTATCACGCCACGCGGCGTGACCAAGCGGATCAAGGACATCATCGACGGTGTCTATAACGCCGACGACGCGCGCGCCGAATTGAAGGAAGCGCAGACGCGTGCGAAGTTCGAGGATATGTCCGAGAAGCAGCTATCGAAGGAAATCAAGCGTCTCGAAAAGCAGATGATGGACCACGCGAAGAACCTCGAGTTCGAAAAAGCTGCGCAGACTCGCGACCAACTGTCGCTTCTGAGACAGCGCGTGTTTGGCGCCAATGTAGGCGACCACATTACGGGCATCAGCTGAACGTAAGCGTTTTAGCGTAAAAAACGCGGCAACCCGGGAGGGTTCGCCGCGTTTTTTTTTGCCCCATATGTTGTCTTGAAAATTCTTCAGTTATCCCAAAAACCTAACACGCGCAAGGCTTGTTAATCTCCTTCAAATTGTTGCGCTTTCCGATCGGTGCTAAACTCCTGTCCCATTGAGAATGGTTCGTATTAACGTTGTACGTTACATCTATATTGCAATTTCCTATCACCGATGCCGGATCGATCGGTGAGCTGACCGGATCAGGTCGAGCGCAGGCATAGCGGCGAGCTGATCAATAACAAGAAGGAGTGAAGGATGCGGGTTTCAACTTTGGTACGCGGATCGGTGGCCGCAGTTGCATTGGTGGCAATGGCGTCGGCATCGGCTGCCGAATATCCGATCGGCAAGCAGCACATCGAGAACGGCATGGAAGTTGGCGCGGTGTATCTGCAGCCGATCACCATGGAACCGGAAGGCATGATGCGCAAGGCATCGGATTCGGACGTCCACCTTGAAGCCGACATCCACGCCGTGAAGAACAATCCGAACGGCTTCGCGGAAGGCGACTGGATGCCTTATCTGCAAGTGACGTACGAACTGACCAAGGTCGGAACCACGCAAAGCATCAAGGGCGACATGATGGCCATGGTCGCGAGCGACGGCCCGCATTACGGCGACAACGTAAAGCTGTTCGGCCCGGGCAAATACCACATGAAACTCAACATCGCGCCGCCGATGCAAACCGGCCACATGGCGTTCGGCCGCCACGTCGATAAGGAAACCGGCGTGGGTGCGTGGTTCAAGCCCTACACGATCGAATACGATTTCCCGTTTGCCGGCATCGGCAAGAAGGGCGGTTACTGAGTATTCGAGCCAGGCGTACGGCCACGTGAACTCGAGTGAAGTGAAACGTCGGACCGGACGCCGCAGCCAGGAAGCACGCATGCAACGCAAAAACAAGTTGGTCGTCACCTCGCTGTCGCTGGCCTTGGCGGCCGGATGGTTCGCCAGTGTCACAGCAGCGCAAGCGGAGGACCTGCCGACCTTCAAGCTGGAAATGAACGACGGCAAGCTGAATCCCGCGCGTATCGAAGTGCCGGCGGGGCAGCGCATCAAGATCGAAGTGCACAACGTTGGCAAGGGTGCGGCGGAGTTCGAAAGTATCCAGTTGCGCAAGGAAAAAGTGCTCGCGCCCGGCGCCGATTCCTTCGTTGTAATCGCGCCGCTGGATAAGGGCGAATACAAGTTCTTCGACGACTTTCATCAGTCGGCGCAGGGTGTCATCGTCGCGAAGTAAGGTCACGCCGGGCCGGTTCGCGCGCTGTCCATCCAGCGTCACGCGCAAACCACTTCGGCCTGCAAGAGCGGAGGTAAGTGATGGGTCAGGTTCTTTTCATCGTGTGGCGGGAGAGTGTCGAGGCGCTGCTGGTCGTCGGCATCCTGTATGCATGGCTGAAAAATGGCGACGCCGACGCGCGTCGCGGCATTCCGTATTTGTGGGCCGGTGTGGCGGCGGGGTTGCTGGCGGCAGTCGCCCTGGGCGCGGCGCTGGTCGGATTCACGGAAGAGCTCTCAGGCGATGCACAGGATTATTTTCAGACCGGAATGGTCCTGGCCGCATGCGTGCTGATCGTCCAAATGGTGCTGTGGATGAAGCACCACGGGCGCTCCATGAAACGGGATATGGAAGCGTCGCTGGAAAAGAGCAAGCAGAACGCGAACTGGTGGGGCGTGACCTTGCTGGTTGCGCTCGCCATTGCGCGGGAAGGCAGCGAGACCGTGATTTTCCTGTACGGCCTCGGCTTCGGTCAGTCGGGCCACGTCGATCCCATGCAGTATCTGGCGGTCGCGATCGGTCTGGCGCTGGCGTTCCTGACGTTTTATCTGCTGCAGCTTGGCGGCAAGATTTTCTCGTGGCGGCTCTTTTTCCGCGCGACGGAAATCATGCTGTTGTTCCTCGCGGCGGGTCTGTTTGAAACGGGTGTCGATAAACTCATCGACAAGGAGATCCTGCCCGTCGTCATGAACCAGGTGTGGAATACGTCCTGGCTGCTCGATGACTCCAGCACTTTCGGCTCGCTGGTCGCCACGCTGACGGGTTATCGCGCGCATCCCGCCGGCATGAACCTGATTGCATACGCGGTGTATTGGGCCGTGGTCTTCCTGCTGCTGCGCCTATCGAAAAACCGGATGGCGCAGAAATCGGTGAGAAGAGCAGCATGAGCGACGTGATGAACCGGCCCGGCCGCCTCCGCCAAGCCGGGCAATGGATGCAACAACACGGCAGTACGATCCGCGGCATTCAATGGATCGTGGTTGCCGTGTATGCATTTCTGATTCTGGTTCCAGCCGTCCTGCCGCTGCCGGATGGCAGCGCGCATCTCTGGACGAACCTGACCCTGGCCGCGCAGTTTGTGTTCTGGGGTATCTGGTGGCCGTTCGTCCTGCTCTCCATGGTGATGCTCGGCCGCGTGTGGTGCGGCGTGCTGTGTCCCGAAGGTGCACTGACCGAGTTTGCGAGCAAGTTCGGCCGCGGATGGGCAATTCCACGCTGGTTGCGCTGGGGCGGCTGGCCGTTTGTCGCGTTCGGCATCACCACCATCTATGGCCAGATGGTCAGCGTTTATCAATATCCTAAAGCCGTGTTGCTGGTGCTCGGAGGTTCGACCGTCGGCGCCATGATTGTCGGCGTGTTATATGGGCGCGAGAAACGCGTGTGGTGCAAGTATCTCTGCCCCGTGAACGGGGTATTTTCGCTTCTGGCGCGCCTCGCGCCGTTCCACTACAAGGTCAACGAGGACGCGTGGCGCCGCTCGTATAGAGAGGGTGAGCACGGGCATCGCGTGATCCCTGTCAACTGCGCGCCGCTCGTGCCGCTGCGCGCCATGAAAGGTGCGTCGGACTGCCATATGTGCGGTCGTTGCAGCGGGCATCGGGACGCTATTTCGCTCGAGTGGCGCTCGCCCTCGGCCGAAGTCGTGCAACTCGGCGATAAACAGGCGAATCCGTGGGACACCGCGCTGATCCTCTACGGCTTGCTGGGCATTGCGATTGGCGCGTTCCACTGGACCGTGAGCACGTGGTTCGTCGACTTGAAGCAGATCTTTGCGTCGTGGCTGATCGATCGCAATATGCTCTGGCCGCTCGATACAAACGCGCCCTGGTTCCTGTTCACGCATTACCCCGAACAAAACGATGTCTTCTCGTGGCTCGACGGCGGGATGGTCGTGGGTTATATCGTGGTGACGGGGCTTGTGTATGGCACGGCGCTTCTCGCCTTGCTGGCCGCCGGCACGCGTATGCTCGGGCGCTTCAGTTTCACACGCCTGCATCACCTGACGCAGGCGCTGATTCCCGTGGCGGGATGCGGCGTGTTCCTGGGTTTATCGGCGACGACCGTGTCATTGCTGCGTGCCGAGCACTTGCCGCTTTGGTGGGTGACCGACGTCCGTCTCGGCTTGCTCGGCGTCGCAAACCTGTGGAGCGCGTGGTTGGCGTGGCGCGTGATCGGCCGGTATGCATCCGGGCGTTTTGTCATGCAAAGTGCCGCGATGCTATGGTTCATCGCCGCGCTCGCCGTTGTCGATAGCGCCTGGTACCTGATGTTCTGGGGCTTTTCGCGGTAACGTTGCGGGTATCGAGAGAATTTATCAACGCAACGACTATCCCAACAGGTGACCCAATGAGAACGAAACCCGTATTGACCGACGTCGACGTAAAAACCATCGCAGCCGCAGCTGAAGCGCATGCATTGGCGAACAAGTGGTGCGTGTCGATTGCTGTCGTCGATGACGGCGGTCATCTGCTTCACCTGCACAGGCTGGATGGCGCGGGCGCGAGCACCGCCGAGATGTCGGCGGGTAAGGCCCGCACCGCCGCGCTCGGCCGGCGCGAAACGAAAGTGTATGAAGACATGATCAAGCAAGGCCGTACGGCGTTCCTGAGCGCACCGATGACGGCCATGCTGGAAGGCGGCGTGCCGATCGTGGTGGGTGCGGATATTGTCGGCGCGGTAGGTGTGTCGGGCGTGAAGTCGGACCAGGATGCTGCAGTGGCGCGAGCGGGTATTGCGGCATTGGGGATCGAGAGCGTTTAAGGCTCGGAAGCAGTTTTAATCAAGGCCGATTGAAGCTCATCGGCCTAAATACAAAAGCACGTTTTCTCGCGAAAACGTGCTTTTTGTTTAACTGATGGTGCTCTTCAAAGCACATGACGGGAACCAAAAAAAGCGGCTTCGCTGGCTATCGACGACTGGCTGGTGTTTGCACGAAGGGGTCTAATTCTCGCGTGCAAGCCGTCATTGCTGGCTACTGCCAAACACCTCTCGAAGAGGTGGTCCCCACAATACCCGGTACTGCAATCCTGTCCTGCGTGTCGCTTTGTGCTCTTGCCTGTTACTTGGTGAGAATCAGCTTGCCCAGGCGCGTCGCGCGCAACTGATACGTTTCACCGTTATGCATGATGCTGATGTAGGTGTGACCTTGCAGCAAGGTGTCGCTGCGTAACGACCGCTCGCCACTGTCCGACACGCTGCTCGACGGCGCAGCACGCGCGGTCGTTACAGCAGCCGTCCTGGGCCGCGAGAGGCTTGCTGCCGCGGAGCGTTCGACCGGGCGACGTAGCCGAAGCGTGTTGGAGCGCAGGATGTCGGTCATGTCGAAGAGTCCGTTCGTTGAGTCGATGGAGTAATCTTAATGATAACCATTCCCATTTACAACAACGAAGTATTCATCGATCACACGTTTCGATAGTTATTGACTGTCCGCTTGCCGAAACCATCGAAACGTGGCCGTGCTTCAGTGCAGCGGGCCTTCGAGATTGCCGTGAGCGAATTGCCGGATCAGCCGGACGGTGTCGATATCCGCTTCCCGATACGCCGACTTCACGATTTCCTGTGTCTGAAGCGCGTCGACGCTCGCCTGTGGATCGTCGGCGACAGGCAACGTCGTGGCGTAAGTGAAACGCAGAAACAACTGAAGCTCGTCCGGTTGCTCGATGGCCATGGTCAGCGAGCCGCCCACGTATTCGGCGGTCGGCAGGATGTCGTAGCGAACACTGGCTTCGGGGATCAGCGTCACGCGGTCACGCACGATGGCCTGACCGTAGTGCAGTTCGCGTTCGAGCACGTCGCCGACGCGCGACAGGATCACACAGCGATCCAGGCCGATCACGAATAATTGCGGCTGTTCCGCGCGCAACACGAGTCCTTGCCAGACCTGTTCGCGGGTCATCGATTCCACGAATGGATTGAGCGGGTCGTTGATCTGGATGAGGTGTTCGAAATTCAAAACGACAGTTTCCTTGGGTTTGTTCGATTGGCCGGCAAGCCGCTTATGCCGCCGCTTATGCAGGCGTAAGGCCCGACTGAATCATGATCGTGCCGCTGAGAATCTTGTGCACGGGACACGCATTTGCAATCTGCAAGAGCCGTTCCCGCTGGGTCTCATCGAGCTCGCCGGTCAGGAGGATCCGGCGATCGATCACGGTGCCCTCGGGCGAGATGTCCAGCGTAAGCGTCACGTGCACCGCTTCAAGCGGCCACGCCTTGTGCTTCGCGTACATCTTCAGCGTGATCGACGTACACGCGCCCAGACTCGACAGCAACAGGCTGTGGGGAGTAGGGCCGGTATCTGCGCCACCGTGTGATGACGGTTCGTCGGCGATCCAGTCATGCTGGCCATCGCTCAGCGAAACCTGAAAATCAGTCGCACCGATATGGGCGCTGACAGGCGGCGTCACAAACTTTTCGGCCATGCGGTACTCCGGAGTGAGTGTTGGACAGACAATGCGGGTATTAAAAGCAGACGATAAAACGGCGCGGCACGAATGACTATTGTGACGCAAATAGTGTCATTCGTGCCGCGCCGGTGAAACAAGCACGGTCTGGTGATGATGAACGCCGCGACGGCGGCGAGCCTGCCTAGTGGTTGATCGACCCCATGCGTCCCTCCTGGTAATCGACCACGGCCTGGCGGATCTCCTCCTCCGTGTTCATCACGAACGGGCCGTATCGAACCACGGGTTCCTTTAACGGCACGCCACCAATCAACAGCAACTCGAGCGGCTCGTCGCCGGCGGCGAACGTGACTGTATCGCCATCGTCCGCGAACACGATCATCTGCTGCGCCCGCACGGCTTGCTTCGCCTCGCCGTAGAGACCGTTGCCCGACAACGCGTAGCCGAAAACACGAAAGTCCCGCGGCACTCGATGCACGATCGACGCGCCCGGTTGCAGCGAAAAATGCTGGTAAAGAATTGGCGTACGCGTCTCGATCGCTGCCTTGACGCCCAGCGCTTCACCCGCGATGACCTTCACGCGCACGCGGCCGTCATCGCTGGTCGCGACCGGAATCTGTTCGGACGCGATTTCCTGATAATGCGGCGGGATCATCTTGTCGCGCTTGGGCAAGTTCACCCACAACTGCAAGCCGTGCACGCGACCCCCGGTGCGCGTGAATTCGGGATCGGGCATTTCACTGTGAACCACACCCGCGCCGGCCGTCATCCATTGCACGTCGCCCTGACGCAAGGTGCCGGAATGGCCCGCCGAATCCTTGTGGCCGAACTGGCCTTCGAGCGCGTACGTCACGGTTTCAAAGCCGCGATGCGGATGATCGGGCGCGCCTTTCGCCTCACCGGGCGCGTAGTCGACGGGGCCCATTTCATCGAGGAGCAGGAACGGGTCGAAATCCATCAGGAGCCGCGTCGGGAACGGGCGATGTACGACAAAACCGCCACCCTCCACCGTGCGGAGCGCGGCAATCGTGCGTTCGATACTGCGTGTGCTTTCCATTTTGTCCTCGCTTGGGTAGGGCCAGCGTGGCCGATGCAACGGGTAGGGCATTAGCGCCAAATTTAAAACATAGCGCTATTATATGGACCGTATTTCGCGGAAAAAGCCGTCAAACCGCAATGGATTGTCCCGCCTGTGGAACAACGGAACCTCGAACGAAACCTCGAACGAAAACCCCAACGAAAAACCTGACCACATGAAGCCTGATTCGCATGACCTCAATGATCTGATGTATTTTTCGTACGTTGTCGAGCACGGCGGTTTCTCGGCGGCGGAACGGGTGCTGGGTATTTCCAAGTCGCGTTTGTCGCGCCGCGTGTCCGAACTCGAGACGTCGCTCGGCGTGCGTTTGATGCAGCGCTCCACGCGAAAACTCGCACTGACCGAGGCTGGCCAACTCTTCTACCAGCATTGCAAGGCGATGCTCGCAGAGGCCCAGGCCGCGGTCGATATCGTGCATAGCCTGCGGGATTCGCCGCGCGGCAGTGTCCGGGTCAGCGTGCCGGTGACGATCGCGCAGACGTTCTTGTCGGAGGTGATGCCCGATTTCCTGCATCGATACCCCGAAGTTCGCGTCATCTTGAGCGTGACGAATCGCGTGATCGATTTGTTCGAAGATGCGATCGACGTTGCGTTGCGCGTGCGCTCGGAACCCCCCGTCAATTCGACAATCGTTGCGCGCCCGCTGTGGCGAACGGAACAAATGCTGGTGGCGGCGCCCTCGCTGCTCAAGCCGAACGCGCCGCCGCTGACACCGTCGGAGCTGGCCCAGTTCGACACCATCGATGTCCCTGCAACCGACGGCCGTCACGTGTTCCGCCTGATCGCGCCCGACGGCACGCGTCACGAGTTCGAGCACGAACCGCGTCTTGTGACAGCGGACCTCGGCATGATCCGCGAAGCGGTGCTGCGCGGTGTGGGAATCGCGGCGTTGCCGGAGATGATGTACGGCGCGGCGCTGCGCACCGGCCAGATGTCGCCGGTCATGCCCGGCTGGACTTTTCCTACGCCGCAGCTCTATGCGGTGTTTTTATCCCGGCAGGGCATGGTGCCGGCCATTCGCGCTTTCGTCGATTTTCTTGTCGAGTCGATCAATGACAGCAATCGCTTTCCGGGAGAATGTCCTCTTCAGACGGAGCCCGCTCGCGAAACAGTGTGACTAATCGCGGCGCCGCCTTAAGTTTCTGACATTGAAGCGTGCGCTTGCGATGGTCAGATTCAATCGCCGCCCGCTTGAACGAGTTGTGCCCGGGCGCTATATTGAAATCTCTTCGCAAAAGAGCTGCTTATGCGAAAACTCACGGCCACTTTTATAGTAGGCCTGATAGGGCTGATAGCGCTGTCCGTGTCGAGCACGGCTGTCGCATGTGGTGATACTGCGGATTCGAATGTCTCGACGCCAAAGTAATCGCTAGCCCGAATGTGCCGGCGCGCACACAAAAAAAGGCCTTCATCACTGCGATGAAGGCCTTTTACTTTGGAGCTTCGGAAAGGGCTTCGGAAAGGGCTTCGAAACGGCGTACGCGCGCAATTCGTGCCGCGCTACTTGCCACCCGCCTTCGGCTCGGTGACAAAGCCGATCTTCGATAATCCGCCGCCTTGCGCGGCCGACATCACATCGGCGACACGCTCATACGGCACCTTGCGGTCTGCGCGCAAGCGCAATTCCGGCTGCGGCGTCTGCCTCGACGCATCGGCTATGCGCGATTGCAGCGCGGCGTCATCGACCTTCTGGTCGTTCCACAGCACCGTGCCGTCCGCTTCGACGGCAACGTCCACATGCGCGGGTTTCGTGTCCTGCGGCTGGCTGCTCGCCTTCGGCAAGTCGATTTTCACCGCGTGATTGATAGCGGGAATCGTGACGAGAAAGATGATCAGGAGAACCAACATGACGTCGACGAGCGGCGTCATGTTGATCTCGCTCATCATGCCGTCGTCCTCGTCACTGGAGAAAGGGCTCATGGCCATGGCGACGTCCCCTTAGCTCACATGCGATGCAGGCTGCTTCGCGCCGGACGTAGACCCGGCAGCGGCCCCCGCAGCGTTTTGCACAGCCAGGCGCAAGCCGTCTCCACGCTGGCTGGACGCGAGCTTTGTGCCCGTCACGAAGAACGCGTGCAGGCCGTGCGCGAAGCGGTTCAGCTTCGTGACAATGGTCTTGTTCCCACGCGTCAGCGCGTTGTAGCCGAGCACGGCCGGAATGGCGACGAAGAGACCGAACGCCGTCATGATCAGCGACTCGCCGACCGGTCCCGCGACTTGATCGATGGACGTCTGACCGGTCGCGCCGATAGTCAGCAGCGCGTGATAAATGCCCCACACCGTGCCGAACAAACCGACGAACGGCGCCGTGCTGCCGATCGATGCGAGCACGGCAAGCCCTGCCTGCATGCGCCCGACGCCTTCATCCATGGTGTCCTTCAGGCAGCGGGTGATCCAGTCCGACACGTCCATGCGGTCGTGCAGATGCGGTTGCGTCTGATGATGGTGATCGGCTGCATCCTGCCCGGAGAGCGCCAGCGCGAGGAACGGATTGTCCTGCGCGTTCGAGGATTGATTGCTCAGCTTGTTGATGCCGTCGGCGAAATCGTCTGAATGCCAGAAAGCCAGCTCCGCGTTCTTCGTGAGGCGCTTCAGGCGCACCACGTTCAGGCCCTTCACCAGAATCACTGTCCACGACAGGATCGACATGATCGCCAGCGCGAGCGCGATACCCCGCGTGACGAAATCCCCTTGCGCCCAGACATGCGCCAAGCCGTAGTTTTGCATTGCAGTTCCTGTAGATATCTAGAAATTAGGTCGAATCTTTTTGTTGTTCAGCGTTCGCTGGTTCGGTGCCGACGGTGGCGCTAGTCGTTCAATCCAAATACGAAGGGCTGGGAATACGCAGCACGGATCGCCACGCCGTTTTCCTTGTAGGGCTTGCATGCGCTCGAGCGCATGGCATCGAGCGCGGCGTCATCCAGTCGCGACGACCCGCTGCTTTTCTTCAGTTCGATGTTCTCGATCTTGCCCGTCAGCCCGACGACGAACTTCACCAGCGCCGTCCCCGATTCCCCGCGACGCCGAGAGACCGCCGGGTACTCCGGCATCGCGATGTTGCACTCGAGATGGGCGACGTCCTTTGGCGCATTGAGTTCCATGGTTGGACGCCCGATAGCCGGCGCCGCGGCGGCCGGCGCTGCCGCAACCGGTGGCGTGGGCGGAGCGGGAGCGGGCTCAGGCGCCGCTGCGGCAACAGGCGAGGGCGCCGTGGTTTCCGGCAACGGTGTGGGCGCTGCCTTCACGCGCGGCTGAACGACCGGCTTGGGCTTTGGTACCGGCTTCGGTGGAACCGGTTTCGGTGGAGCGGGAACCGGCGTCGACTGAATTGCCACAGGCGCCGCAACAGGCTGCGGCGGCGCGGGACTGATCAGTTCGGCGGTGATGGTCTTCGATTCGATCGGGCGCGGCGCCGGCTCGTTGCGCAGAGTGAGCACGACGGCCAGCAGCCCCGCGTGAATCGCCAGCACAGCGACACTCGCGGCAATCACGCGTGGATTGAGCCCTGAGGATTCGATCGAACGGGAAGTGTGTGTGTTAAGCGCCGCAGCCGAATTGCCGGCCGAAATCAGGGGAGATGGCATATCAGCGTGGTTGTACGGCGGCGACGCCGTACGAACAGCGAAAGCCCATGCAGCATGCGAGACTGGAGGACTTCATTTTCGAAAGATGAGCAGAGAAATAAATAGCGTGGCCACGAAACCGATCAGCAATTCCATCATTCCCTCCTTGGACGGGGGTTGGCGGGCTGGCTCAATGTGACGTGGCTTGCGGGCGGAGAAGCGGGGACTGCGTTTTTACACCTGGCAAGGCTGGCGACGGGTGACGATCGGCTTGAAAAGCGCGCGCCGAGTTGTCGCGCAGTCATTGCATCGTCATTGCGAAGTTAATGCCTGCTTATTGCTTGGTTAATGCTTGGCGATTGCCTGGTTATTGCAGCAACACAGCACTGATTTGCACCAGGCAACTCCAGTCGACCTGGAGCGTGCTTACGCGGCCTTGCGTTCGTAGAACGTCAGCGGTACCGCCTGATGCTGATCGCCGTGGTGCATGGTGCAATGCGACGCGCAACCGCTTTGCAACATGACGTCGCGCACGGTCTCTTCGCACTTGCCGCAGCACATGGCTACACCCAATTCGAATTGCAGTTCGTCGAACGTAGCGACGCCATCCGCAATGGAGGCGCGAATCTTTCTGTCGGACACTGACTTGCACACACAGACGATCATGATTAACCGCGATAGCTAACGTTAATGCGAATTATTATCATTCCTTATGAGAGGGTTGGCAATAGGGGTGAACGGTTTTTTTCGATGTACGCTGGGCGGGAAAAAGGGACGGGACGCAGAGGCTTGTCGCACAAGGCGCTGTACTTATGTAAAAAACTGAAACCGCGTGCGGGGAAGGGGCTTTTCAGCCACCAAAGCGGGTTTTTTATGGTTTGAGAGAGACAGGCGCGGCTCGGGACGGTTGGAAGCCGTCTGGAGTCACGGCCTTAGACCGGATCGGATTCCAGTGCCAGCGTCCGTCGCGAAGGGATCACGACGCGCTCGACAGTCACTTCCAGTCCGAGCAGCGACGCTGCGAGCTGGCGCAGAGCCTGACCGTCGCTGGTCGAGTAAAAGCGCGGCAATTCTGTTGCCCGGGCTTCGTCTTGACCTTGAGCCTGACCCTGAACGGACGCTGCGCGCAGTCCAAACGAATCCAGTTGCCGTTCGAGTTGCCGCGCAATCGCGATACTCGTATCGATCAGCGCGAGTCGGTCGCCCGAGATGGAACGGATGGCTTCATCGAGGAAAGGGTAGTGCGTGCAGCCGAGCACCAGCGTGTCGGCATTGGCATCGAGCATGGGTTGCACATAGCTTCTCAGCAGCGCAACGAGTTCAGGCGAGTTCGTGTCGCAGCGTTCCACCGCCTGCACGAGGCCGTGTCCCGGCTGCAGGATGAAGTGGCAATCACTGGTATGGCGCTCGGCCAGCGCTTGAAAGCGCGCACTGCGTAACGTGACGGCTGTCGCCAGTACGCCCACCACGCGCGTTTGCGACGTGAGCGCCGCTGGCTTGATACCCGGTTCCACGCCGATCACGGGAATTGGCAAGCGCTCGCGAGTTTGAGCAATCGACTGCGAGGTCGCTGTGTTGCATGCAACGACCAGCGTCTTCGCGCCCTGCGACACCAACCATTCGCCGATCGCGAGCGTCCGGTCGGCGATAAAGTCGTCATCGCGTTCACCGTACGGCGCGTACAGCGAATCCGCAACGTAGATCAGCCGTTCGTCCGGCAAGGCGGCGCGCACTGCACGCAACACAGACAGACCGCCTAGGCCCGAATCGAAAATAGCGACGGGCGCGCTCGAACCGAGCGTCTCGGAAGAAGAACTCGCAGCGGAGCTCACAGCAGGACTGACAGCGGAGTCAACCGCTGAACGAAGGGCGTCGAAGGGCATGGTGGCCCGTAGTTTACTCGTTCTCGCCCATCATGGTTTGCTGATAGTTCTGGATGCCGACCTTCGCCACCAGATCGATCTGCGTTTCCAGCCAGTCGATGTGTTCTTCCGTATCGTCGAGAATCTTCACGAAGATTTCACGCGAGATGAAATCGCGAACCGATTCGCAATACGCGATGGCTTCCTTGCATGTGCTTTGTGAAATCTGTTCGAGCTTCAAGTCGCACTTCAGGATTTCTTCGGTCTCTTCACCAATCAGCAACTTGTGCAGGTCCTGGAGATTCGGCAGGCCGTCGAGCATGAAAATACGCTGGATCAGCCAGTCGGCATGTTTCATCTCGCCGATCGATTCGTCGTATTCATGTTTGCCGAGCTTCTCCAGGCCCCAGTGCTTGTACATGCGTGCATGCAGGAAGTACTGGTTGATCGCAGTCAGCTCGTTCTTCAGCTGCTGGTTGAGGTATTCGAGGGCTTTGATATCGCCTTGCATGTTAGTTCCTTGTGTGGGCATTTCAGCTTTCAAACATAACCCCTCAAGTTTAAAAAGCCAAGGTGAAAAATCGTGTTTTCCCCGCTATTTTGTAGAGATTTGTGTTTCCCACACACTGGAATGAGAATGAAAACAGTTCTCCGCGCAACAACCCGAAAATGAAAGAGCCGGGCGCATGGCCCGGCTCTTTTTACCTCGTATTGCTGAGGTCGCGGCTTAAACCGTTGCAACCGGAATCTTGCCGATCTTTGCTTGCCATTCCTTCGGCCCGGTCTGATGAACGGACGTCCCGGTCGAATCAACCGCAACGGTGACCGGCATATCCTGAACGTCGAATTCGTAGATGGCTTCCATGCCCAGGTCTTCGAACGCAATGACCTGCGCGCCGCGAATCGCCTTCGACACGAGGTACGCCGCGCCGCCCACCGCCATCATGTACGCGGCCTTGTGCTTCTTGATCGCCTCGATGGCAACCGGGCCACGCTCGGCCTTGCCGATCATCGAGATCAAGCCGGTCTGCGACAGCATCATGTCCGTGAACTTGTCCATGCGCGTGGCCGTGGTGGGACCTGCCGGGCCAACGACTTCATCGCGGACCGGATCGACCGGGCCGACGTAATAAATCACCCGATTCGTGAAATCGACGGGAAGCTTTTCGCCTTTGGCGAGCATGTCGGCAATACGCTTGTGCGCAGCATCCCGTCCCGTCAGCATCTTGCCGGAGAGCAGCAGCGTCTGGCCCGGCTTCCATGCCGCGACTTGTTCCTTCGTCAGCGTGTTCAGGTCCACGCGCTGGCTCGTCTCTGTATTCGCGACCCACTCGACTTTCGGCCAGGCGTCGAGCGAAGGCACGTCGAGTTTCGCCACGCCCGAGCCATCGAGCGTGAAATGCGCGTGACGGGTGGCTGCGCAGTTCGGGATGATCGCGATCGGCTTCGATGCCGCATGCGTCGGCGCCGCCATGATCTTCACATCGAGCACGGTGGCAAGGCCGCCCAGGCCCTGCGCGCCGATACCCAGCGCGTTGACCTTCTCGTGCAACTCCACGCGCAACTCTTCGATCCAGTCCTGCGGGCCGCGTGCAATGACGTCCTGGATATCGATGGCGTCCATCAGCGATTCCTTCGCCATGACCATCGCCTTCTCCGCCGTCCCGCCGATGCCGATTCCAAGCATGCCCGGCGGGCACCATCCCGCGCCCATCAGCGGCACGGTTTTCAGCACCCAGTCGACGATGGAATCCGACGGGTTGAGCATCGCGAACTTCGTCTTGTTCTCCGAACCGCCGCCTTTGGCCGCGATCTGGACATCGACCTTATCGCCGGGGACGATCTCGTAGTGGATCACCGCCGGCGTGTTGTCCTTCGTGTTCTTGCGCGCGCCTTCGGGCGGGCTCACGATGGACGCGCGCAGCACGTTGTCCGGGTTCAGGTAACCGCGGCGCACGCCTTCGTTGATCATGTCGGTGACGCCCATGGTGGCACCGTCCCACCGCACGTCCATGCCCACTTTCACGAACACCGTGACGATGCCGGTGTCCTGGCAGATCGGCCGATGACCTTCCGCGCACATGCGGCTGTTCGTCAGGATCTGCGCGATGGCGTCTTTCGCGGCCGGACTCTCTTCGAGTTCGTATGCGCGGCCGAGCGCCTGGATGTAGTCGAGCGGATGGTAAAAGCTGATGTGCTGCAACGAATCCGCAATGCTCTGAATCAGGTCTTCCTGCTTGATGATTGTCATGGCTTGAACGTGTGGGGACGGTACGTTATCGGGACTGTTTGCGGCGCTTTAAGAAGCGCTCATGGGTGGTTTTCTGCTGCTGGCCTGCGCTTACTCGTGAGCCTTCGCGGGCGTACTCGCGCTGGAAGGTTCGTGAAAATGCTCCGGATGCGTGTGCGTGGTCAGGCGGTCTACCCACGCCATGATCAGCGCCGACGCGAGGAATGCCAGGTGAATGATCACCTGCCACATCACTGCGTGTTCGGAGTACTGGTCCGGGTTGATGAAGGTTTTCAGCAGATGGATGGACGAAATGCTGATGAGCGCCATGGACAGCTTCACCTTCAGCACGCCGGCGTTCACGTGATCGAGCCATTCCGGCTGGTCGGGGTGGCCTTCCACGCCGAGTCGTGAGACGAACGTCTCGTAGCCGCCCACGATCACCATGATCAGCAGGTTCGAGATCATGACCACATCGATCAGGCCGAGCACGACCAGCATGATGTTGGTCTCGTCGAGCGTCGTCATATGCGTGACGAGGTGCCAGACTTCCTTCAGGAACAGCACGACGTAGACGCCTTGCGCCACGATCAGGCCGAGATACAGCGGCACCTGGAGCCATCGGCTCATGAAGATGACGGCGGGGAGCGGCTTCATCGAAGAGCGGGGAGGACGGGTGCCGGGGATGTTCGGGGATGCGGACATGAGCGGTGCCGGGTCGTGGAAGGTTGGTTGATTCGAGTAATTGCTTTGGTCGTGGCGAGTGCTAAATGGGCCGAAACAGGATTTCGAGCGCATTTTTTTGAGAAAGCGCGTCATTGTAGCGCGACGACGGCGCGGGGTTGCGGGTCAACCCTTAGCAAGTCCGTCCGCGCGGCGTGCTTCAAAACCCGCGCACTGGCGGCTCCACTGAGCGAGCGAAACCCGTCCGCGATCAGGAAATCATCGGCGGCGCCGTTTTGGCCTTCATGCTGGCCAGGACGATGCCGGTGACCACGCACGCCAGCGCGATTCCATGCGCGATAGTCGGACGTTCACCGAGAAACACAATGCCGTAGAGCGCTGCCGCGATTGGCAAGAGCCCGGAAAATACGCCGGCGAGACTGCCGTCGACGTGCCGGATGCCTTTCATCCACAGCCAGAACGAAAAGATGCTCGCTGAAAGTCCATACCAAAGCACGAGGCTCCAGACGCTCAGGCTGACGCTGCTGTAATCGAAGCTGACGAGCGCTGAAAACCCCAGCGGCAGCATCAGCAGGAAGCCGAAGAAATGCGTGTAGGCGCAGATATCGATAGCGGGAAGCGTCTGCGTCAGGCGTCGCGACAGGATCACGTAGAACGACTCGCAACAGACCGCGCCGAGCACCATCAGGTTGCCCAGCAGCGAAGTATCGTGCGATGCGCTGCCCGATCCGTGCGCGCCTGCCGTCCCCTGCGCGACGTTGATCACGACCACTCCGACAACGGCGAGCGCGATGGAAATTAACGCACGGCCGTTCGGGCGTTCCTTGAGGAAGAACCACGAGAACAACGCGACGACCGCCGGAATCGTGCTGGTTATCACGCCGGCCGCGACGGCGCTCGTGCGCTGCACGCCGTTAAGCATCAGCAGCGTGAACATGAAGGTGCCGAAAAACGCCTGCAGAAACAAGTTGGCCCACTCGCTTCGCCTGACCCGCCGGATCTTCGCCGGACGCAGCAACGGCCAGAGCACCGCCATTGCTATGACGAAGCGCAGCAACGCGAACAGCGGGACTGGGATGAAAGCCACCACCGACTTGCCGACGCCGACATTGCTGCCGACCAGCAACATGGCTGCGATGAGGTAGAGCGCGTAACGATTCAAGCTGGAATCCGGACGACGAGTTCAGTTAACATGGCGTGGCGCGTCATGGATCGCGCGCAACCCAGGCGACGCGTGAGCGCAAAGCGCATCATTGCATTGATGCGTTGAAAGGCCGCATTGTAAAAGTGCCGATCCCTACGTGTATACCCCGTGGCCCTCGGGTGCATTGCGTAAGTAGCAGGTAAGGCGCGCAGCTTATCTTCGCCGTATGAAACCTGGCGCGCGTATGCTGCGCTGCACGAGCAGGTCACGCAAAGAGGCAGGAGACACGGCATAACGCTTGGCATTGCGTGTGCCGTCCACGCCTAAAGGACATAGCGGCTTTGGAGCCTGAGCTCCGGTGTCGCGGTTATCAGATTCACCATCAATGAAGGGGTTGTCGATGTCTGCGATTGAATCCGTACTTCAGGAACGCCGTATTTTCCCGCCTTCGGCCAAAGCGACGGCCGGTGCAGCGATTTCCGGCATGGACGCGTACAAGGCTTTAACGTCCGAAGCCGAACGCGATTACGAAGGCTTCTGGGCGCGGCTCGCGCGCGAGACGCTTAGCTGGCACAAGCCGTTCACAACTGTTCTCGACGAATCGAATCCGCCGTTCTACAAGTGGTTCGAAGACGGCGAAATCAACGCATCGTATAACTGCATCGACCGTCATGTGGAAGCCGGCCACGGCGCGAAGAACGCGATCATCTTCGAAGCCGATGACGGCACCGTCGTCAACGTGACGTATCAGGATCTTTTGCAGCGCGTTTGCCGCTTCGCCAATGCGCTGAAGAAGCGCGGCGTGAAGAAGGGCGATCGCGTGGTGATCTACATGCCGATGTCGGTGGAAGGCGTGGTCGCCATGCAGGCCTGCGCGCGCATCGGTGCGACGCACTCGGTGGTGTTCGGCGGGTTCTCGTCGAAGTCGCTCAACGAACGGCTGGTGGACGTGGGCGCGGTTGCGCTTATCACGTCGGATGAACAGATGCGCGGGGGCAAGGCGCTGCCGTTAAAAAGCATTGCCGATGAAGCCATCGCAGCCGGCGGTTGCGACGCGGTCACGAGCGTGATCGTGTACAAGCGCACGGGCGGCAAGACGCAATGGCATGAAGGCCGCGACCTCTGGATGCACGAACTCGTCGAGCATGAATCCGATCAGTGCGAGCCGGAATGGGTCAGCGCCGAACATCCGTTGTTCATCCTGTACACGTCGGGTTCCACGGGCAAACCGAAGGGCGTGCAGCACAGCACGGGAGGCTTCTTGCTGTGGGCCGCGCAGACCATGAAGTGGACCTTCGACGCCAAGCCTGACGATGTGTTCTGGTGCACCGCCGATATCGGCTGGATCACGGGGCATAGCTACATTGCGTACGGTCCGACCGCTATTGGCGCGACGCAGATCGTGTTCGAAGGCGTGCCGACCTATCCGAACGCCGGGCGCTTCTGGGACATGATCGCGAAGCACAAGGTCACGATTTTCTACACCGCGCCGACCGCGATCCGCTCGCTCATCAAGATGGCCGAAGCCGATGAAAAGGTGCATCCGAAGAGCTTCGACCTGTCGACGCTGCGCATTCTCGGCACGGTCGGCGAGCCGATCAATCCGGAAGCGTGGATGTGGTATCACGAGAACGTGGGCCGGGGTATTTGTCCTATCGTCGATACGTGGTGGCAGACCGAAACCGGCGGTCACATGATCACGCCGCTGCCGGGCGCAACGCCGCTCGTGCCGGGGTCCTGCACGCTGCCGCTGCCCGGCATCATGGCGGCTGTCGTCGATGAAACCGGTCAGGACGTGCCGAACGGGCAGGGCGGGATTCTGGTCATCAAGCGGCCGTGGCCGTCGGCGTTGCGCAATGTGTGGGGCGATCCGGACCGCTACAAGAAGAGCTACTTCCCTGAAGAGCTCGGCGGCACGCTGTACCTCGCCGGCGACGGCGCCGTGCGCGACAAGGAGACGGGTTACTTCACGATCATGGGCCGTATCGATGACGTGTTGAACGTGTCGGGGCATCGGTTGGGGACCATGGAGATCGAATCGGCGCTGGTGTCGAATCCGCTCGTGGCGGAGGCTGCGGTGGTCGGTCGTCCCGACGATACGACCGGCGAAGCGGTGTGTGCATTCGTCGTGCTGAAGCGCTCGCGTCCTGAGGGCGATGAAGCGAAGCAGATCGCCAACGAACTGCGCGCGTGGGTCGGGAAGGAAATCGGTCCGATCGCGAAACCGAAGGACATTCGTTTTGGCGAGAATCTCCCGAAGACCCGTTCAGGGAAGATCATGCGGCGGTTGCTGCGTTCGCTCGCAAAGGGCGAAGAGATCACACAGGACATCTCGACTTTAGAGAATCCCGCGATCCTGGATCAGCTCGGCGAAGCGCGTTAATTTGGCTTGAGTATCATCTGGCTGGCACAAGCGGCTCCCTTTTTCCGGGAGCCGTTTTTGTATCGTGGGCCGGCGCACGATGTCGATCCCGATTGCCGCTTCTTGATGCATTTGGTAGATAAGCACATGTCCTCGATCCCGACGCCTCCTTCGAGTCCCGCCGAACCACCGCCCGTCACGGAGGCGATGGCGCACGCGCATCGGTTGTACTGGCGAACGAATCTTGTGGTGATCTCGGTGCTGATGCTGATCGGATTGGTGGTGTCGTTCGGCATTCCGCTCATGGCAACGCGGCTCGCTCACCTGCGTTTCGCGGGCTTTCCGCTGCCGTTCTACTTTGGCGCCCAGGGCGCGATCCTGGTGTATGTCGCGTTGATCGTGGTGTATATCGTGCTGATGCAATTCGCCGATGCCCGCTTGCAACGCGCCCTTGCTCAAGCGCCGTCCGAGCCATGAATTGCCGATGAAGCTCACCCATCGACTCATCCGGGCCTACGCGCTTTACACACTCGGCTTCTTCCTGTTCATCTATGTGATGGCGCGTATCGAGCGCGTGACCGGTCCGGGCACCTGGATTGGCTATGTGTTCCTGTTCGTGCCGATAGCCGTCTATGCCGTGATCGGCTTGTTGTCGCGGACGTCGGATCTGGTCGAGTATTACGTGGCCGGGCGGCGCGTGCCGTCGGCGTTCAATGGCATGGCGACAGCTGCGGACTGGTTATCGGCGGCGTCGTTTATCGGGCTGGCCGGGTCCATCTATGCGACCGGTTATGACGGCCTCGCCTACATGATGGGCTGGACCGGCGGTTATTGTCTCGTCGCGTTCCTGCTCGCGCCCTACGTTCGCAAGCTCGCGCGCTACACGATCCCCGACTTCCTCGGCACGCGCTTTTCAAGCAACCTCGTGCGCGGGATCGCGGCGTTTGCGGCCATCCTGTGCTCGTTCGTTTATCTCGTCGCGCAGATCCAGGGCATCGGGCTGATTGCATCGCGGTTTATCGGCATCGATTTCGCTATCGGGATCTTCTGCGGACTTGCCGGCATTCTCGTTTGTTCGTTTCTCGGCGGCATGCGCGCGGTCACGTGGACGCAGGTCGCGCAGTACATCATCCTGATCAGCGCCATGCTGATTCCCGTCTCGATGATCGCGCATCGCGAAGGGCTCGGCTGGTTGCCGCAACTTTCGTATGGGCGCTTGCTGGAGCGTGTGGAAGTGCTTGAGCTAGCGGTTGAACGCTCGCCCGAGGAAGCCCGTGTCCGTGACGATTACCGGCGTCAGGCGCAGCAGATCCAGACGCAGATTGATGAGTTGCCGGCGTCGTTTCACACCGGGCAGTCGCGGCTTGTTGAGGAGATAGCGGACTTGCGCCGGCATAACGGGCCGTTGCGCGATATAAGCGAGCGGGAACGCGAACTGGCGTCGTTCCCGAAGACACCCGCCGAGGCGAACGCTCAATGGAATCGCGACCGCGATGAGATGCTCGAACGCGCTGCACCGTCGGTGCCAATGGCTGAAGCATTTCCTCCTTCCAACGATGAAAGCGCGCAATTGCACAAGAGGAATTTTCTGTCGTTGCTGCTGTGTTTGTCGCTGGGAACCGCGAGTTTGCCGCATATCCTGACGCGCTATAACACAACGACATCCGTGGCGTCCGCGCGGCGCTCGGTCGGCTGGACGCTGTTTTTTGTCGCGCTGTTTTACGTGACGGTGCCCGTGTTAGCGGTGCTGATCAAGTACGAGATGCTGACGGGGATTGTCGGGCACAAGTTCGCTGATCTTCCTGCCTGGGTCATGCAATGGCGCAAGGTGGAGCCGTATCTGATTCACATTGGCGATGTGAACGGCGACGGCATCGTGCGCTGGTCCGGTATTCAGATGCAGCCCGATATGGTGGTGCTCGCCGCGCCGGAGATTGCCGGCTTGCCGTATGTGATGTCGGGGTTGATCGCGGCGGGGGCGCTGGCCGCGGCGCTTTCTACCGCCGATGGTCTGTTGCTGACGATCGCGAATGCGCTTTCACACGACGTTTATTACTGCATGGTCGATAAAACCGCGAGCAGTCAGCGAAGGGTCACCATATCGAAGATATTGTTGTTGGGGGTCGCGTTGTTTGCTTCTTATGTGGCTTCGCTCAATACGGGGAATATCTTGTTCCTGGTTGGGGCGGCGTTTTCGTTGGCGGCGTCGAGTTTGTTTCCGGCGTTGGTGCTGGGCGTGTTCTGGAAACGGACGACGAAGCTTGGGGCGGTTGCCGGGATGCTGGCGGGCTTGAGCGTGTGCGTGTATTACATCGTGTCGACGTACCCGTATTTCACGCAAATGACAGGGTGGGTGGGCGCGAGGTGGTTTGGGATCGAGTCGATCAGTTCAGGAGTATTTGGGGTGCCGGCGGGGTTTGTGGTGGCCGTGGTGGTGAGTCTGGTTGACCGGAAACCGGATGCGTATACGAGGGCGTTGGTGGATTACATTCGGCATCCGTGAGGAGAAGTATTTGCGATTTTGGACGCGCCGGAAAAACAAAAACCCGCGTCGGCGCAAGGCTCGATGCGGGTTTCGGGTGCTACTCAACAATGTGAAACGTATTCTGGCGGAGAGACGGGGATTCGAACCCCGGTTAGGTTTGACCCTAAACACGCTTTCCAGGCGTGCGACTTAAACCGCTCATCCATCTCTCCAGCAAGTCGCGGATTATAGCAAACTCCGGCGGCCGTGCCAGCCCCCTTGTCGAGAAGAGGACGTCGATCGGGAGATACCGGGCTTGGCGCCCGGATCGGTCCAGCGGCCACACCTCATTTCTGAGGAAGACAAGTTGCTCTGTGTAACCCGATGGGTTACACTAGCTTGATGATCAAATCGTTCAAACACAAAGGGCTTGAGCGCTTTTTTAAGACTGGCAGTCAAGCGGGCATCCAGGCGATTCACGGCAGACGGCTTCGTCTTGTCTTGGCGTTGTTGAACGACGCCGTCGAGATCGATGATATCGACGCGCCTGCGCTGAGACTTCATCCCTTAAAAGGGGATCTGGCCGGATTCTGGGCCGTAACTGTTCAGGCAAACTGGCGGGTTATCTTCCAATTCGAGAACGGCGACGCCTATATCGTCGACTACGTCGACTACCACTGAATGAGGAACACCATGCGTATGCATAACCCGCCGCATCCAGGCGAAATTCTCTCCGAGCTGTGGCTTGAACCGCTGAACCTGTCGATAACGTACGCCGCTGAAGGCCTCGATGTAGCGCGCAAAACGTTGTCCGAGATCGTCAACGGGCGAGCCGCGATCAGTCCGGAAATGGCGATGCGGCTTGAGATCGCTTTCGGTAAAAGCGCGGAATCGTGGCTGGCTCATCAGGCCGCGTTTGATCTTTGGCAGGTCGACCAAAAGAAGGACTCGCTACATGTCCAGAAGCTGAAGCGAGGCCGCGCAGATTTGCAGTAAGTCAGCGAGTTCGTTGCGCGTTACTGTGGCTCCTCCAGAGACGGTGCTTACGCGGCAAGGATTGGCTGGGAAGGATGTCTCCCTCCCTCCCGCCTGGCTGTTCTCTTGGCAAGAGCTATTCTTCATGTACGTGCTACTCGACCACGTCGGTCTTCGTCGCTTTTGAGGCCGCGTGACGCTTTGGTTTTTCCGTCGGCAACAGACTCGTAAGTCGTCCATAGCGTTCAAATAAGAACGCGACCCGCGCTGCATCGGTCTTATCGCCTTTGTACTTATAGGCAGCATCAACGGCGCGGTCATTGGCTTCGTGCGCTTTGCGTAGTTTGGCCGGCATGGTTAAAGGATCGTATAGGTCTGCCAGCGATGCTTCTGGGTGTAACAGCCTAGCGTCGAGAATTCTCTGAGCGGTTGTTTCAAGGATCGCTTGCTGAGCTTCTGTCGGTTCTGGCCACGGGTAGTTGTTGTAGACGATAGTAGCGGAGTAACGGTAGCGACTTTCAAGCCGTCCACAAACCGCACGCATCCAAGCGTTGTGCATTGTGCTGTTGAGTATGGCGAAGTGGAAATTGGTGGCGTCCGGCATGGTGAGCACTAAGTTCGTCGCGATGACGTCCGCTGCGATGAAGCCGATGGGAACAAAGTCACGACGCTCGGATGAAACGCTTGGAATCAAAAGATACGGTGTGTTGGGTTGCCGTATTTTCTGAAAAAGCGATGGCGTAGCAGCGTCCTTTTGTGTCTGCAGGTCAACACTCGCAAGACGCATTGCCTGTACGGCCTTGACACGCTTGTACACGTCGGAAACGGCACGAAGCTCTGTCGGAGGGACGTTTACCAGCCAGAGACACCACCGCTGCAGATTGTTGATGAATTCGTCAGCACCCAATATGCGGCGTATCCATGCTTTTGCGCTTGGTTGGGCCGCAATCAACGTCGTCATTTCCTCGCTCGAGAGTAAAAGATTTCCACCTTCGGCGGGTTTGCTACCGTTTATAAGCTCGGGTACAGCACAGATCGGAGTGCGTCGGTTGCTCAAGACGAGATCAGGTGCATCCACCAGATACGGGTTGATCCGTTTCGCCTGGATCGCCCGTCCGTCGACATTGGCGGCGTCGGAATGGTCATAGATAGTACGAATTTCCTGCTCACCCAATCCAAACCCAACGATTACGCAATGCACGGCAGCGTTTCCTTTTCCCTCGTTACTCCACTTAAAGCTGCGATGAGCGAAGCGGATCTTGATGCCGCCTTCTAGCAGCGTCGGCCACAACGCGGCGACCTGCTCACCTTGAGTAATAGAATTGGTCGATACAAACGCCACATTGACCGTGGGATTTTCTTTCATATATTCCAGCGCTTTCATGTACCAAGCTGCGACATAGTCGAGTAGACCCGCATTCTTAAGTTTGTAGCACACGGATCTGAGGTCCGATTTTTGTTCAGCGGTTTGATACGTTTTGCCGACAAAAGGCGGGTTACCCATGACGAAGCTGCAGTTTTTTGGAGGCAAAATTTCTGCCCATTCAGTGCGCAAGGCGTTTGCGCGGTGAATGTGAGGCGCGTCGATGAGCGGTACTGTCGGACGTGTATTACCGAATCGCTCAGCTGCTTCCAAATTCATCTGGTGATCAGTAATCCACAATGCAACTCGAGCAATGTGCGCAGCCGCGTCGTCGATCTCGATGCCATAGAATTGGTTAACTCGGACACGGCATAGCGTAGAAACTTCCAGTAAGCCGCGTCCGCGATCGAAATCGAACAGATCGGCTATGACCTCGTTTTCAAGTCGTCTGAGCTCCCGATATGCGATGACTAGAAAATTGCCGCAGCCAGATGCTGGGTCAAGATAGTTCAGTGTAGGAAGCTTGTCGTATAGCGCTTGCAACCGGGGCTTGCTACGACGAGCCGACGTTAACTCGGCCCTCAGGTCGTTCATAAAAAGCGGGTCGATGACACGCAGGATATTCCGCTCCGACGTATAGTGCGCTCCCAATTCTCGCCGACTGGACTGTCGGCTATCGGTCGGTGTATGCGCTTCAAGTACGCCCTGAAACATGGCACCGAAAATAGCAGGACTAATTCCGCTCCAATCGAGATCCGCACAATGGAGCAGGGTTTCTCGCATGTCCCTGTCAAAGGCGGGGATGCGAGTACGCTCTGAGAACAGATGGCCGTTGATGTACGTGAATCCAGCAAGCGCTTCGTCCAAATTGACTTGGCGTTGATCATCTGGCGTGTCCAAAACATCGAACAACTCAAAGAGTCGAGTACCGGTATCTCGACCGTCTTCGCGGGTATGTTCTATCAGATAACGCAGATGCCCGTCTGCGCCGAAGATGCCGGTATCGTCGGCAAAAAAACAAAAGAGCAGGCGTGTTAAAAACAGTTCGAGTTCGCGCCCCCTAAAGTTTGCGCGCAGCAGAGCCTCGTGTAGCTTAGACACCGCATATGCCGCTTGTCGATTGACCGGGGACTCCTCGACGATCTTCGGCGGGGCATCACTGTCAAGCAGAAAGCTGAACCAGCCTGCCCGTTTCGGCAGATCTTTCAGAGTGCATTCGCTGAGATTTCCGGTTGCGAGGTCATATAAGCGGAAACGCGCGAAGTCGGACGTGACTATGTATCTGGGGCGTTCCAGTTCTGGTAGCGCCATAAAATAGTCGGAGGCTTGGGTAAATGCTGAATCGAGATTCTTATTTCGGCTTTTGTGCTCGACGATCAGCAGGCCCGGAATGAAGCTGTCGATAAAACCCCGTCCGCCATCGAGCTTGTCAACTGCTTTTTCGTAAATCGTCGAAGACTCAGGCCGGATACCGTAGCATTCATAAAAGCGAGCCCAAAAGAGCTTGGCGTCCGCGTTTTCGCGCGTCGCTGTTTTCCACTGCAGGGCAAAAGCGGACAGGCGTTTGCGGATTTCATTGAACGACAGATCGCCTGCGGCAAGAATTGGCAGCGCACCCGATCTCTCTGAGGCGTGGTTTGAATTTCTGTTGCGCTGGACGCTTGCGTCGGGCGCCTCGTGTGGAGGGGTACCAAGTACCCCGATTTCCTGATTAATGCCTCCGTCCAGGCGGTTAATCGCCCGTTCTGTCTCGATCACGACCACGACCTCTTTTACGATTAACAGGGTCGTACATGAGGCCGTACACGGAGGCATGCGCCTATCAGACGAGTCCGAAACTCGACTGACAAGAAATCTAGAAATATCTCTCCCGGGCGCAACGCACAAAGGAAAAAGCGCACCAAGTGAGGTGCGCTTTCAGGGCCTTCGGCTAGTTTTGCGTTTGCCGAACGCTAGATGCCAAGCTGCCGCTGATATGAATTAAAAACGTGCAACCGTGGATCATCAAATTACGACCAAAGGCCCAGAAGGTATCGGGCGCGTGTTCTACTGCACGCAGATGGAACAGCGCATCGTAGTACTGCACTCGTTCACCAAGAAAACTCAGGAAACGCCAGACAGCGAATTGCGTATCGCCCGCAGGCGAATGAAGGAGGTACGGAACTATGGCTAAGACCAGACTGGAACGCGAACTCGCGGAACGATATGACCCGGTGCAACACGACAGGGCTTTCCGCGACAAGATCATGGCAAAACCGGGCGTGAAGGCGGCGTACGATGCACTTTCGGAAGAGTACTCTGCGCTGGATGCTGTACTTGTGGCCCGCAAGGAGGCCGGATTGACGCAAGCGCAAATCGCCGAGCGCATGGGCACGACTGCATCGGCCGTATCACGGCTCGAAGCGTCCTTTTCCAGCGAAAAGCATTCACCTTCTTTCGCCACGTTGCGCAAATATGCGGCCGCGTGCGGTAAGCGCCTTGTGATCTCAAGGAACTGTCAGTATTTTTGTGTGTAAGGCGCTAAAGACCCACTTCGCAGCGGGCCAGAATCAAACGTCATGAGCTCGGCCGGGTGAATCGATCTTCATAGAGAATAGCAAATTGATTCATCGCGGCTTTCCAGTCATGAGCGGCGTGACCCCAGTTTGCGGTGATGTTTTGCAGGGCCAGCCAGATCAGCTTGGTCGCGGCTTCGTCGCTGGGGAAGTGACCGCGGGTCTTCACAATCTTGCGTAACCGGGCATTAATGCTCTCAATGGCATTAGTCGTGTAAATCACTTTGCGCACTGCTGGTGGAAAAGCAAAGAACGGAATCACCCGGTCCCAGGCACGTCGCCATGCCGCTACGACGGTTGGGAATTTCTGACCCCAGGCGCCTTGTTCGAACGCATTAAGTTCGGCCTGAGCCGCTTCAGCGCTTGCTGCCGAGTAGATTGGCTTGAGTGCGGCAGCTAGCGCTCGCCGGTCCTTCCAGCTCGCAAAGTCCAGGCTGTTGCGAATTAAATGCACGATGCACGTCTGCAACGTGGTCGCCGGAAACACTGCAGCGAGTGCCTCGGGCATGCCTTTCAAGCCATCGGTAACCGCAATCAGAATGTCCTGTACGCCGCGCGTCTGCAGGTCAGCAAACACCTTCATCCAGAACTTGGCACCTTCCGTGTTCTCGATCCACAGCCCCAGTATGTCGCGTGTGCCATCCGGTAACATGCCCAAAGCCAGGTAGATGGCCTTGTTGCGCACCACGCCTTCATCTCGGATTTTGACGCGTAAAGCATCAAAGAACACTACCGGATACATTGGCTCAAGCGGCCGGGACTGCCAGACGGTGATCTCGTCCATGACGGCATCGGTGACCGAGCTGATGAAATCCGGCGATACGTCGGTGCCGTACTGGTCAATCAGAAAGCCTTGGATTTCGCGCACCGTCATGCCTCGGGCGTACATGGCGATGATCTTGTCGTCAAAGCCGGTAAAGCGGTGCTCGTGCTTGGGAATGAGGATGGGTGCAAAGCTGCCGTCGCGATCTCGCGGGATATCCAGGCGCAGCGGCCCGTCATCGGTCAGTACCGTCTTGGCGCTCTTGCCGTTACGGTGATTAACGGCGTCCTCGGGCCGTTCAGCGCCTACTGGATATCCGAGGTGATGTCCCAGTTCAGCGCCCAGCGCCCGTTCGATTAACGCCTTCTTGAAGGCCATCGACGCCGACTGGATCGCCTCGGCACTCATTGGACCCTTGACGAACTCATCGATCAGTTCTTTGGGAATTGATGGCAATTCCCTCGCAGCCGCAGCGGCCGCCTTCCGTTTGCGTGGCATACATGCTCCTTTGCGACATGTTATGCCTTACACACAAAATTTTGGACAGGCTCGATCTCAATGGTGTGAGTGCCGGGGCTCGGTCCGGTGACTAAATCGTGAACTGCGCTCACGCGCTTGTTGAACGACAAACATACATCGCGACCATCACAGGTCACACACCCGTACCAACAAACGGATTAACAATCCGCAACCGCTCGTCGATGACCAACCCATCATGCATGTCCTCGGAGTAAAGGACATTGCATCCGGCAAGTAGCGCTGCTGCGGCAATCATCGAGTCATACACAGACAGCCGTACCGCTCTGAAATTCGTCGACCGGTATCGTGGGTTTCCACAGTCAGCGGCACAGTCGTGCAGACGGCCCGAACGGCGTCCAGCACATCGTTTGTCTCGGGCCACGACATGGCCAGTTTGCGCCGGGTCACATTCGCGATCTCGTTCAGCACCTGAACGCTGATGACGCCGCCTTACGCCATTAAACCCTGGGCATGGTCGGCTTTCGTCGCGTCGCCGGAAAGCAGACAAAGCGCTACGTTGCTGTCCAGGAATACCTCAGCTTGCGCGGTTCGCGTCGTCGCGATTGAAGGCGAAATCGGCGGGAAGACGACCGCGATATTGGCGAAGCCGGTCTAGCAACGCCCGACCGATCGGCTTTTTCTTGATCTGAAACTCTCGCCCGTCCGCGACGACGACTTCCAAATCGTCCCCTTCGTTCAATTCCAGGGCTTCCACGATTGCCGCAGAAGGGACGATCGCCATACTGTTTCCTCATTCAAATACTTGCACGGCTGCCTCGGTGGATATACGTCGAAAATAGTATATCCACCGAGCGTCAACCTTCTATCTCTCACCCCTGCTGCTTAACCTCCAGCCGGAACTTATGCAGCAACGGTTCCGTATACCCACTAGGCTGCGCGCGTCCCTCAAAAACCAGCGCCTTCGCCGCCTTGAAAGCCAGCGACGTTTCAAAGCGACCAGCCATCGGCTGATAATCCGGGTCGCTGGCATTCTGCTTGTCCACAACTGCCGCCATGCGCTCGAACGTCTCGTTGACCAGCGCCTCCGACACCACCCCGTGATGCAGCCAGTTCGCAATATGCTGGCTCGAAATGCGCAGCGTCGCGCGATCTTCCATCAGCCCGATATCGTGGATATCCGGCACCTTCGAACATCCCACGCCCTGGTCGATCCACCGCACCACGTAGCCCAGAATCCCCTGCGCGTTGTTCTCGATTTCCTGGCGAATTTCCTCATCCGGCCACTGCGCCTTTTCCACGACGGGAATCGTCAGCAGCCCGTTGAGCAGTTCATCGCGTGCGCTGGCGTAACTGGTCTTTTCCAGTTCCTGCTGCACGGCTTGCACATCGACCTGATGGTAATGCAGCGCGTGCAGCGTCGCGGCGGTGGGCGAGGGCACCCATGCCGTATTCGCACCCGCTTTCGGATGAGCGATCTTCTGCACGAGCATGGCGTGCATCAGGTCGGGCATGGCCCACATGCCCTTGCCAATTTGCGCGCGTCCACGCAATCCCGAGCTCAACCCCGCGAGCACGTTATTGCGCTCATAAGCCGTGATCCACGCCGACGATTTCATGTCGCCCTTGCGCATCATCGGACCGGCTTCCATCGCGCTGTGCATCTCGTCGCCGGTGCGATCGAGAAAGCCCGTGTTGATGAACGCCACCCGCGCCGATGCCACCGCGATGCACGCCTGCAGGTTGACGCTCGTGCGCCGTTCCTCGTCCATGATGCCCATCTTGATGGTATGACGCGGCAGGCCAAGCAGGTCTTCCACGCGCCCGAACAGCTCATCGGCGAACGCGACTTCCGCCGGGCCGTGCATCTTCGGCTTGACGATGTAAATCGATCCCGTGCGCGAATTGAGCTTGTTTTTCAGGTCGTGCAGCGCGCCGAGCGATGTCATGACGGCGTCGAGAATGCCTTCGGGAATCTCGTGCCCGTCGCGATCGACGATAGCCGGATTCGTCATCAGATGCCCGACGTTACGGATGAACAGCAGCGACCGGCCATGCAGCTTGACCATCGAGCCATCGGGCGCGGTGTATTCACGATCGGCGTTCAGGCGGCGCGTGAAGGTCTTGCCGTTCTTGGTGACCTGTTCCGACAGATCGCCTTTCATCAGGCCGGTCCAGTTGCGGTAAAGCTGGACTTTATCGACGGCGTCGACGGCTGCAACCGAATCCTCGCAATCGATGATCGTCGAGACCGCCGCCTCCATCAGCACGTCTTTCACATGCGCTGCATCCGTTTTGCCGATGGAGTTGGTCGCATCGATTTGAATCTCGAAGTGCAGGCCGTGATGCTTGAGCAACACCGCGGACGGTGAGGCTGCATCGCCCTGGAAACCGATGAATTGCTCCGGCGATTTCAACGCCGACGAGCCGTTTTTCAACGCCACGACAAGCTTGCCGCCTTCTACGCGATAAGCAGTGGCATCGACGTGAGAACCGTCGGCGAGCGGCGCGGCTTCATCGAGGAACGCGCGAGCACGGGCAATCACCGCCGCGCCGCGAGCCGGGTTGAATTGCGCGGTGCGTTCGGCGCCGTCGGTGTCGGGAATCGCATCGGTACCGTAGAGCGCGTCGTACAGGCTGCCCCAGCGCGCATTCGCGGCGTTGAGCGCATAACGCTCGTTGGAGAGCGGCACCACCAGTTGCGGTCCGGCTTGTTCGGCGATTTCCGTATCGACGTTCTCAGTCGTGGCCTGCACAGCCGCGCTCGCCGGCACGATATAGCCGATGCCTTCCAGGAACGCGCGGTACGCCTTCAGATCGCGAACGGGCCCGGGATTTTTTCGATGCCACTGGTCCAGTTCCGTCTGCAACCGGTCACGTTCAGCGAGCAGCGCGCGGTTCTTCGGGGCGAGGTCGTGGACGAGGGCATCAAAGCCCTTCCAGAACGCGTCGCTCTCAATGCCGATGCCCGACAGCGCTTCATCATCGACGTACTGGCTGAGCTCGGCTGCAACCTGTAATCCGTTTCGCTTGATCATTTGACTCATGGGATATCTCCAGCTCTGTTTGTATTCGGTGCAATCACGCGTGGAAGCCGCCATGCGGTGTATTCGAGATTCCTGATACCGCTATGTTAACGCTTCTTTATCGATCCGATCCGATTCTGGCCGGTTTCAGGCTCGCTTATGGCTCGTTTCTGAGTTGCTTATGGCCCGCTTATGGCCGCGTCGCGGTGCCGTGTAAAAAGACAAGCGCCGCCGGAGTGTCTATATTTGTCGTCCTGTACACCCGGACAACCCAACGCCCGATCCGGCGCCCTGTTGCCCCGCATCGCCGAGCCCGCCTCTCCAGAGTCTTAAAGTCTGAACGTTTAAAAGGATAAGCATGACCGATCTTTCCGCCTTCCCCATCACGGCAAAATGGCCCGCGCAGCATCCCGACCGGATTCAGCTTTATTCATTGCCGACACCCAACGGCGTCAAGGTCGCGATCATGCTGGAGGAGACCGGACTGTCGTACGAGCCGCATCTGGTCAGCTTCGAGACCAACGACCAGATGTCGCCGGCGTTTTTATCGCTTAATCCGAATAACAAGATCCCCGCAATCATCGATCCCAATGGGCCGGATGGTAAGCCGCTGCCGTTGTTCGAATCCGGCGCGATCCTGCTCTATCTCGCCGACAAGACCGGCAAGTTCATTCCCCAGGATGCGGCCGGGCGCTATGAAACGATCCAGTGGCTCATGTTCCAGATGGGCGGCATTGGACCGATGTTCGGCCAGCTCGGCTTCTTCAACAAATTCGCCGGCAAGGACTACGAAGACAAGCGCCCGCGCGACCGCTACGTGGCCGAGTCGAAGCGTCTGCTTGGCGTAGTCGAGCAGCGGCTGGAAGGGCGCGAATGGATCATGGGCGATAACTTCACGATCGCCGACATAGCAAGCTTTCCGTGGATACGAAACCTGGTCGGCTTTTACGAAGCGGGTGGACTAGTCGGTATCGAAAACTTCCCGAATGTCACACGTGCGCTCGATGCGTTCGTCGCCAGGCCGGCGGTGGCAAGAGGGCTGAATATTCCGAAGCGCGGGTGAGGAGGCTTGCGAACCGGGTAAAAAGTATTCGCGACGAAGGTGGCAACGCGCTACCTTCGCTCATCTGTACATTGACCAATCACATCTCGGGCTGAGCCTACACTCAGGCAGCGGTTCTCCGCCGGCTAAACGTTCTTCGACCAGCCACGATCGTCGGTCCCGAACCAAATTATCAAAAAATCACGGGATATAATCAAAATTCAAGAATCGAAATTTTAATTAAATTGAGTTTGTGTTGAATTAATAAGATGCGATATAAAGACATCCGTTTTTCATAATTATTTTTAACTGCAACAATCACACGTTTCTCGCAAGCTCCCAAAACAATAAATCCCTTGACGCTTTCCCCGCCTGCGCCAACAATCACCCTCACAGCATCTCAAAAAAACCGGATTTTAATCTCGCGGCCTCTCGTATTTCATAATCATGACGGAAACCGAAACTCGCCTTCGAAAGACGGAAGAGCTCCGTAGCTTCCTCTTTCTGACCATTATCATGGTTCCTGTATTGACCATCATGTTCGTTGCCATTTATGGCTTCAGCGTGTGGTTCTATCAAATGCTGATCGGCGGTCCGCCGCACTGACTAACGGCCAACGCGCGGATTAATTCGTTTTACGTAATTGAAAGCGACAGGAGCCGATGTATGTCTGCACGCCTGAAAAATGCATTCGTTGAACTCGCTTCAATTCCCGAGGCGCATATTGCGGGAATTGTCGTCCATGCAAGCCAATCGAATCTTGAAAATATCAAGCAGGCTATTTCACTTCTGCCGGGGTCCGAGATTCACGTAACCAGTCCGGAAGGAAAAATAATCGTGACCCTGGAGGCGCGCCGCTCGGTTGACATCGTCGATCAGCTGAATGCCATCCATGCGCTTCCAGGTGTTTATTCAGCTTCGCTTGTTTATCAGCATCACGAGGATATTGAAGCGCTCGACCAGGAGATTCGCGATGAGCCTGACGCGTCGAAGCTTTATTAAGCAGACCGCGGCGGCGACGGCTGCATCGGCGGCCGGTGTCGCGCTGCCCGCTCTGGCCGCCGGCGCGAGCAAGGCCGTCGTCGCGATAGCGGAAGCTGACGTCACCTGGTCGAAAGCGCCGTGCCGCTTTTGCGGAACCGGATGTGGCGTCACCGTGGGCGTGAAGGCGGGCCGGGTCGTGGCGACACAAGGCGATCCTCTGGCCGAAGTGAATCGCGGCCTGAATTGCGTAAAAGGTTATTTTCTCTCGAAGATCATGTACGGCGAGGACCGCCTGACCACGCCGCTGCTGCGCATGAAGGACGGCAAGTACGCGAAGGACGGCGAGTTCACCCCGGTCTCATGGGACCAGGCATTCGCCACGATGGCCGAGCAATTCAAGCGCGTGCTGAAAGCGAAGGGGCCGACAGCGGTCGGCATGTTCGGCTCGGGCCAGTGGACGGTGTTCGAAGGCTACGCGGCCGTGAAACTCATGAAGGCAGGGTTTCGCAGCAACAATCTCGATCCGAACGCGCGGCATTGCATGGCGTCGGCGGTGACTGGTTTCATGCGCACCTTCGGCATGGACGAACCCATGGGCTGCTACGACGACATCGAGCAAGCCGACGCATTCGTGCTCTGGGGATCGAACATGTCGGAGATGCATCCAATCCTCTGGACCCGCGTGACGGACCGCAAGCTGAGCGTCCCGAAGACAACGGTCGCGGTGCTGTCGACGTTCGAGCATCGCAGCTTCGATCTTGCCGACTATCGGATGATCTTCACGCCCCAGTCGGACCTCGCGATCATGAATTACATCGCGAACGTGATCATCAAGACGAATCGCGTGAACCGCGACTTTGTCGCGAAGCATGTGACGTTCAAGGAAGGCAATGCGGACATTGGCTATGGCCTGCGTCCCGATCATCCGTTGCAGAAAGCTGCTAAAAACGCGGGCGATCCGAGTGGGTCGAAGCCCATGGACTTCGACGCGTTCGCTCGCTTCGTCTCGAAGTACGACGCAGATTACGTGACGAAGTTGTCGGGCGTACCCAAGGCCAAGCTCGATCAGTTAGCGGAGCTTTACGCCGATCCGAATATCAAGGTGATGTCGTTCTGGACCATGGGTTTCAACCAGCACACGCGTGGCACGTGGGCGAACAACATGATCTACAACCTGCACTTGCTGACCGGCAAGATAGCCACGCCGGGCAACAGCCCGTTCTCGCTGACCGGGCAACCGTCGGCATGCGGTACAGCGCGCGAAGTGGGGACGTTCTCGCATCGGTTGCCGGCGGACATGGTGGTGACGAATCCCGAGCACAGGGCGCACGCGGAGCAAATCTGGCGCCTGCCTGCGGGCACGATTCCGGAGAAGCCGGGATACCACGCGGTGCTGCAAAACCGCATGCTGAAGGACGGCAAGCTGAATGCGTACTGGGTCATGTGCAACAACAACGTCCAGGCGGGCGCGAACCTGAATGAAGAGACGCTGCCGGGGTATCGCAACCCCGAGAATTTTATAGTGGTCTCGGACGTGTACCCCACCGCGACGGCCGTCTCGGCCGACCTGATCCTGCCCGCGGCAATGTGGGTCGAGAAGGAGGGCGCGTACGGCAATGCCGAGCGCCGGACGCAATTCTGGCATCAACTGGTGGAAGCGCCGAATGGTGCGCGCTCCGATTTATGGCAGCTAGTCGAGTTCTCGAAGCACTTCAAGATCGAGGAAGTCTGGCCGCCGGAGTTGATTGCGAAGAAGCCGGAACTGAAGGGCAAGACGCTCTACGACGTGCTCTACCGCAACGGCCAGGTCGATAAATTCACCAATATAGAAAGCAATCCGAATTATAAAAACGATGAAGCGAAGGCCTTTGGTTTTTATGTGCAGAAGGGGCTCTTCGAGGAATACGCGAGCTTCGGCCGTGGGCATGGTCACGATCTCGCGCCATTTGACGCGTATCACGAAGCGCGCGGCTTGCGTTGGCCGGTGGTGGACGGCAAGGAGACGCGCTGGCGTTACAAGGAGGGCTCGGATCCCTACGTGAAAGCCGGCGCCGGTTACCAGTTCTACGGTAACAAGGACGGCCGCGCGGTGATTTACGCGTTGCCCTACGAACCGCCTGCCGAAACGCCGGACAAGGACTTTCCGTTCTGGCTCGCAACCGGACGCGTGCTCGAACACTGGCATTCCGGATCGATGACGCGCCGCGTGCCGGAGTTGTATCGGGCATTCCCGAACGCCGTTTGCTTCATGCATCCCGACGATGCAAAAGCACTTGGCTTCCGGCGCGGTGACGAAGTCAAGGTGATGTCGCGACGCGGTTTTATCCGTACGCGGATCGAGACACGCGGTCGTGACAAACCGCCGCGAGGTCTCGTGTTCGTACCGTGGTTCGACGCGAGCCAACTGATCAACAAAGCGACGCTCGACGCCACCGATCCGATCTCGCTGCAGACCGACTACAAGAAGTGCGCCGTCAAGATTGTCCGAGTCTGAGGAGGCGGCCATGCGAGCGTGGACCGTGGTGGTGGCAGCAAGTCTTTGCGTTTTCTCCCAGGCGGCGTGGACCCAGCCGGTGATTCCAGCCGAACCGTTTCACGACCCCATGCGCGGCACGACGCCGATCGATGAAGAGGCGAAACCGCCGTTGATTGCACCTATCGAAAATAAGGATGTCATCCGTGGCCGCGCCTATGCACAGCAGCCGCCGACGATCCCGCACAAGATCGACGGTTATCAGCTCGACAAGAACGCCAACCGCTGCCTCGCGTGCCACGCGAGGAGCCGCGCGGCCGAGAGTGGAGCCGTGCCCATCGGCGTATCGCACTACCTCACCCGGGACAACGAAACGCTCGGAAGCCTCTCGCCACGGCGCTATTTCTGCACGCAGTGTCATGTCCCGCAAGCCGATACGAAGCCGCTTGTCGGCAACACGTTCAAGGATGCGGAAGATGTGCGCGTCGCGCCCGGGCCTGCTGGGCCGGATGCGGCCGGGAAGAAATAGGAGCGTGCGATGTTCGGCCTGATAAAGCGCTACTGGCAGACGATCAACCGCCCGAGCACCTACTACAGCCTGGGCTTCCTGACGCTCGGCGGGTTTATCGCGGGCGTGGTGTTCTGGGGTGCGTTCAATACGGCGCTGGAGGTGACCAGCACCGAAGCGTTCTGCACCAGTTGCCACGAGATGCACGACAACACCTTCGCCGAACTGAAGACCACGATTCATTACAGCAACCGTAGCGGCGTGCGTGCGATCTGTTCCAACTGCCATGTGCCGCACAACTGGACGGACAAGATCGCACGGAAGATGCAGGCATCGAAGGAAGTGTGGGCGAAGGTGTTTGGAACGGTCAACACGCGCGAGAAGTTCCAGGAGAAGCGGCTCGAACTCGCTGAACACGAATGGCGCCGCATGAAAGCGAACGACTCGCTGGAGTGCCGCAATTGCCACTCGTTCGAGTCGATGGATTTCACGCGCCAAAGCCCGCGGGCGCAAAACGCGCATCAGCGTTTTCTGGCCACGGGCGAGAAGACGTGTATCGATTGCCACAAGGGCATTGCACACGAATTGCCGGACATGACTCAGGCAATGCGAGATCAACAATTGCGCGAAGCGCGTTCAAATTGAGAGGTCTATCGATGAATCAGAACACGTTTATCCCATCGGAATTCTCTACGGCACGATCGGGCAATGCACTTTTGTCCGTCGACAAACTGGCTTTTGATCGCGGCGGAGAAAGGCTTTTTAGCAACGTAGGATTCGACGTCGACGCCGGCCAGGTGCTGCAGATCCACGGCCCGAACGGCAGCGGCAAGACCACGCTGCTGCGCGTGCTCGCGGGGTTGTTGCAACCGAGCGCGGGAACGGTGCGATGGCGCGGCAAGGATGCCCAGGCGCGTCCGGACGTGTGGCGGCAGTCGCTGGCCTATCTCGGGCATCTGAACGGCATCAGCGACGACCTGACCGCGGCCGAGAACCTCACCTTCAGTTCGGTGCTGGGCGAAGTCGCCGAAGAGCGCATAGAGGTCCAGGAGAAAGCGCTCGAGAGCGTGGGGCTTGACCGCTACCGGCACGCGATCGTGCGCGGCTTATCTGCGGGACAAAAGCGCCGGCTTGCCATCTCGCGGCTATTGTTGGAACACAAGCCGCTATGGCTGCTCGACGAACCGGCCGCAGCGTTGGACGAAGAATCGTCCGGCGTGCTCGAACGCTGCATCGCGGGACATCTGGAGCGAGGCGGCATCGTATTGATGACCACGCATAAGCTCATCACCACCGCGCCGTCGGCCACCCGCAATCTCTACTTCGAACCGTGCGGCCGATGTTCCGACTGACGGCGCGCATCGTGCAGCGCGAACTCGCCCTGACGTGGCGGCGGCGCACCGCCGCCCTTGGCTGCCTGCTGTTCTTCGTGATAGCGGCGAGCCTGTTTCCGCTTGCGGTCGGGGCGGACGCCGCGTTGTTGCAGGCCATCGCGCCGGGCGTGTTGTGGGTGACCGCGCTGTTCGCCGCGATGCTCTCGCTGGCGCGTTTATTCGGCCCCGACTTCGCCGATGGCGCACTCGACCAGATGCTGCTTTCGCCGCGTTCGCTGCTGACTATCGTGATGGCGAAGATCGGTGCGCACTGGCTGACTAGCGGCTTCGCGCTCGTGTTGCTTGCGCCAGTTCTCGCGCTTCAATACGGTTTGCCCTTCGATACCGTCGGCCGCCTGACAGCAGCGTTGTTGCTCGGAACACCTGTCCTGAGCCTGATCGGTTCGATGGGCGCGGCGCTCACGCTCGGCGTGCGCGGCGGCGGCATGCTGCTCGCGGTATTGGTGCTGCCGCTCGAAACGCCGGTGCTGATCTTCGGCGCCAACGCGGCCGATCCATCGCGCGCCGGAGCATGGTCAACGGCCAACTTTTCGCTCCTCGGCGCAAGCTTCCTCGCGGCACTCGCGCTGTGCCCGGTGGCAACCGTCGCGGCATTACGGATCTCTGCGGAATGAGGGCGTATCAATCATGAATTCATCTATGGCGCTGACCGGCTGGCTGCGTTACGCATCGCCGAGACCATTTCATCGGCTCGCGGGGAAGATGATTCCCCGCTTCGCCATTGCCGCGCTGTTGCTCGTGATGCCGGGCATCCAGATCGCGTTGTTCGTCGCGCCCACGGACGCCGCGCAGGGCGATGTGTATCGCATCATGTTCGTGCATGTGCCGGCGGCATGGATGTCGATGCTGCTCTATGTCGTGATGGCCGCTTACGCAGCGCTTGGCCTGATCCTGAACGCACGCCTTTCCGCGATGATGGCCCGCGCCATCGCCCCGACCGGCGCGCTCTTCACCGCCCTCGCGCTCGTGACGGGCGCGCTGTGGGGCCGCCCGACCTGGGGTGCGTGGTGGGTCTGGGACGCCCGGCTTACGTCCGAGCTGATTCTCCTGTTCCTGTATCTGGGCTTCATCTCGCTGCATGGCGCTATCGACGACATCCGCCGCGCCGATCGTGCCTGTGCCGTGCTCGCGCTCGCCGGGGTGGTGAATGTGCCCGTCATCTATTTCTCAGTGCAGTGGTGGTACACGCTGCATCAGGGTGCATCGCTTTCATTCGGCAGCGGGGTATCGATGGACAGCTCAATGCTCACCGGCCTCGTCGTGATGACGCTGGCGTTCTGGTCTTACGCGATCGCCATGGCGCTGGTACGGGTGCGGCGGATTATCGATGAACGGGAGGGCGCGTGATGAACGTCCTGAACAGCTTGACCGGCGGCGATGGCGACCTTTGGTACCTATGGGTCGCGTTCGACATTACCTTCCTCGTGCTCGCCATCGAGATCGCAATCACGGTCGGTTCGAACAGGCGGCAGCGCAGGCGCGGGCGTGATGTCCAATCGCGCACGCGTACAAGCACGTTGACGGAGAAACCGTGAAAGGGCGCACGCGGCGCGCGTGCGGTGTCGCCGCCGGGCTTGTGGCGCTCGGCGGCGCGGCGGCGCTCGTGTTGAATGCGTTTAACGCCAACGTGATGTTCTTCGTCACACCCTCGCAACTCGTCTCGGGCGGCGTGCAGCACGCAACGCGATTGCGCATAGGCGGGTTGGTGGAGCGCGGTTCGGTCGAGCGCGACGCCAGTGGCCTGACCGTGCGTTTCATGATCACCGATACCGCTCGAGAGATTCCAGTGCTCTACCGCGGGGCGCTGCCCGACCTGTTTCGCGAAGGCAAGGGCGTGGTGGCGCAGGGCAGGCTGTTGCCGGACGGTGTGTTCCTGGCGGATCAGGTGCTGGCCAAACACGACGAAAAATACATGCCGCCGGATGTCGCCGATGCCATCAAGCGCGCGCGCTCCATGCGGGTATCGGATCAGGCATTGGTTGCCGCAGGAGTCACCCGATGATCCCGGAACTCGGCCAGTTCGCGTTGATCGTGGCATTGCTGCTCGCGATCACGGCCGGCGTGTTGCCGCTTGTCGGCGCAGCTCGCGGGATCTCCGGCTGGACGCGAAGCGCGTGGGCGCTTGCACGCGCCCAATGCGGATTCGTCACGATGGCGTTCGCTTGCCTGGCGGTTTCGTTCGTAGGCAATGATTTCTCGGTGGCGTACGTCGCGTCGAATTCCAATTCGATGCTGCCGCTCGTCTACCGCTTCGCCGCGGTGTGGGGCGGTCATGAAGGTTCGCTGTTGCTCTGGACCTTGCTGCTCACGTGGTGGATGGCGGCGGTATCCGTGTTCAGCAAGCAGCTTCCCCGGCCCATGGTCGCGCGCGTGCTCGGCGTGATGAGCTGGATCAATGTGGGTTTCCTCGCGTTCATGCTCTGGACTTCCAATCCGTTCACGCGTCTTTTGCCGCCTGCAATGGATGGGCGCGATCTCAACCCGTTGCTGCAAGACCCGGGCATGGTTTCGCATCCTCCCATTCTTTACATGGGCTATGTCGGCTTCGCGGTGGCCTTCTCGTTTGCGGTCTCGGCGTTGTTGTCAGGAGAACTCGATGCGGCATGGGCCCGCTGGTCGCGCCCGTGGACCACGGCCGCGTGGACCTTCCTGACGCTTGGCATCATGCTCGGCAGCGGCTGGGCGTACTACGAACTCGGCTGGGGCGGATGGTGGTTCTGGGACCCGGTGGAGAACGCCTCGTTCATGCCCTGGCTCGTTGGTACGGCGCTGATGCATTCGCTCGCCGTCACCGATAAACGCGGCAGCTTTCGCGCGTGGACCGTGTTGCTCGCCATCTGCGCGTTTTCACTGAGCTTGCTCGGCACGTTCCTTGTGCGCTCGGGCGTTATTACATCGGTGCACGCATTCGCTTCTGATCCTACGCGCGGCATTTTCATCCTCATGTTCCTGTCGATAGTGACCGGCGGCGCGTTGATCTTGTTCGCATGGCGGGCACCGAAGATCGGACTGGGTCCGGGATTCGCCGCGATATCGCGTGAGGCGTTGCTGTTATCGAACAACGTCTTGCTGATGGTCGCGGCCGCTTCGGTATTCCTCGGCACGTTGTATCCGCTCGTGCTCGATGTGCTCGGGCTCGGAAAAATCTCCGTCGGTGCGCCGTATTTCGATGCGGTGTTCGTGCCGTTGATGACACCCGCCGTATTCCTCATGGGTATCGGCCCGATTGCAAGGTGGAAGTCCGCGCGCCTGCCCGATATCGCCGTGCGTTTGAGTTGGGCGGTGCTGGTCAGCGTGGCGTCGGCGATCGCGTTGCCGTGGCTCGCGGGCGGATGGAAACCCATGGTGGCGCTGGGCATGCTGCTGGCCGTGTGGTGTGCGACGACCATGCTCGCTGCGTTGGCCGGGCGTATTGCCGAACAGCGAGGGCCCTGGATCCTGCGGTTCTTTCATGTGCCGCGTGGGTTCTACGGCATGCTCGTTGCGCACTTTGGCATCGGGATTTTTATCGCCGGGGTGACGCTTGTCAAAGGCTATGAAACCGAAGGCGATGCGCGGCTCGATATCGGGCAATCGCTCGAGGCCGGCGGCTACACCTTTCGCTTCGATGGCACGAGGCCGCTCGACGGTCCGAACTATCGCGCGCTGCGGGCAAACATCGTGGTAAGCCGCGAAGGACGCGTGATTGTGGTGATGCATCCCGAGAAGCGCTTCTTTACCGTGCAGAAAACGACGATGACCGAAGCCGCCGTCAACCGCGGCGTGTTCCGCGATCTCTACGTCGCACTCGGCGATGCAGCCGAGAACAGCAACACCGCGTGGACCGTGCGTGTGCAGATCAAGCCCTTCGTCGACTGGATCTGGGCGGGGTGTTTGTTGATGGCGTTCGGCGGGATGTTGGCGGCAAGCGACCGGCGCTATCGGCTTGCCGTGCGTGAGCGGCGGCAGGTTGCATCGAGTGCGGTTCATGCGCGCATTCGAACTCAGGCGGCTATCGCGGCGGCGAACGTAGCGAACGCCAAGGAGACGAGATCATGAAACGCTTCCTGCTGCCGCTGATTCTTTTCGCGGGCTTGAGCGCGGTGTTGGCGGCGTCGCTATCGAACGATCCGGGACGCTTGCCGTCGACGTTCATCGGCAAGCAAGCGCCCACGTTCGACCTGCCGCGTCTCGATGCCGCCGAGCGGCGCCTGTCTCCCGAAGCGTTGCACGGCCAGGTGTGGGTGATGAACGTCTGGGCGTCGTGGTGCGAGTCGTGCCGCGATGAACAGCCGGCGCTGGTGGCGCTCGCGCGCAAGAACATCGTTCCGATCTACGGGCTCGATTACAAGGATGAACCGGACGCCGCGCGGCAGTGGCTCAAGCAGGCGGGTGACCCGTATATTGCAACGATGATTGATCGCTCAGGGCAGACGGGTATCGACTATGGCGTGTATGGCGTGCCTGAAACGTTTATCGTCGACCGGCGGGGCGTGATCCGCTTCAAACGCTCGGGACCGCTGACGCAAGCCGCACTCGACACGCAAATCTTGCCGCTCGTACGAAGCCTTCAACGCGAGGGCAGCGATGAATAGGATCGTGGTCGGGTTGTGCTGCGTGTTGGTGATCGGTGTCGCAGGCGCAGCTGCCAGATCGGGCGTCGTGATGATTGCGGAAGCCGATTCCGGCGCTCAGGTTAGCGCTGACGTGCAGGTCCAAGGCAACGTTCCAACTCAGGCCAATGCCGTCACGAGCACAGGAATCACCGCGACTGCGAGCGCCGCCCCGGAACTGGCCGGTCGCATGCGCCGCCTCGAATCGAGCTTTCGCTGTCTCGTCTGCCAGAACGAAACCATCGCGGATTCCACGGCCGATCTCGCCGCCGATCTGCGCTTGATTATTCACGAGCAAGTCCAGCAGGGCGCAACCGATGCGCAGATTCGCGACTACATGGTGACGCGTTACGGAGATTTCGTTCTCTACGATCCGCCGTTCAAAACGCTGACGTGGGTCCTCTGGCTCGGTCCGTTCGCACTCCTCGCACTTGGCCTCGGGGTGTTCGCCGGCATCGTCCTGCAACGCCGGAAGATGATGCCGCCAAGGCTCACCGACTTGCAGCAGCAACGCGCCCGACGTCTGCTGGGCAACCGACCATGATCACCTTCTGGATCATCGCAGCCGTGATGCTGATAACGGCCATCCTGTGCGCAGTCGTGCCGTTGATGCAGCGGGAAAGCGTAGCCGTTGCACCGAAGGCTCGCGCGCTGAGCGTGTCGCTGTATCGGCGGGAGTTGGCTGATGCCGACGCGGATCTACGCGCGGGCGCTTTATCGCCAGACCAATTTGCAAGCATGCGCGGCGATATAGAACAGCGCGTACTTGCCGATACCACCGGTTCGCATTCGCTTGCACGCCGGTCCGCGCCGCGTACAGCTACACGCGCCACAACCCGCGCCGCAACCTGCGCCTTGCTGATTGCGCTTTTCCCGAGCGCTGCGTGCCTCCTGTATCTGGAGCTCGGCGAACCGGCGGCGCTTAAGCTGGACAACCCGCTGGACGAGTCGCTGGGTGTCTCGTTGGGCGTCTCGCACGACATGTCGTCGATGTCGGTGGAGATGATGGTCTCGCGGCTCGCATTTCGTCTGCGCGATCATGCGCCGGATCCTCGCGATGCCGACGCCTGGGCCACGCTCGCCCGCTCGTACACCGTGCTCGAACGGCCGACGGACGCGGTCGCGGCCTACGCGAAGGCAGTAGCGCTCGAGCCGCGCGACGCATCGCTGCGAGCTGATTTCGCCGATGCCATCGCCAGCGCGGAAAATGGCCGGCTCGCCGGGCGAGCATCGGAGGAGATCGCGGCGGCGCTCGCCATTGATCCTGCCGATCCGAAAGCGCTTGCGCTGGCGGCATCGGCGGCGTTCGACGCGCGGGATTATGCCCGCGCGATCGAGTATTGGCGAAGGCTGCTCGCGACGCTCAAGGCAGATTCGCCCGAGGCCGTCCAGGTGCGCAAGAATATTGATGAGGCGCTGGGCGCGAGCGCGGTGACCGTGGATATTCGGCTGGCTGACGGCGCGCACGTCGCGTCCGATGCAGCGGTGATCGTGACTGCGCGCACGAGCGACGCACCGGCTTCGACGGGCCCGGCAAGTGCGGTCGTTGCTGCAGCCCCGCCAGGCACGTTGCTCGCCGAGCGTCATCTGGTGGCGGGTCAACTTCCCACTACGATCGTTCTCGATGACTCCCTTGCCATCAACGCAACCGACACGCTCTCGGCGCACCAGCAGGTCGTGGTGGAAGCGCGGATTGTTTCGGCATCGGGCGCGAGCGACCTGACCGGGCGAGGCGACGCGCAAGGTTCGGAGCATCGACATGCCAGCGTAGTGATTGCGGCGCCATCGCCCTGAGCGCTTCACATCAACCGGCAAGGTTCTCCACGCCGCGATTTCCGACCCGCTGCAAAAACTTGTTAAGCTCGGCATTCGATGACTTCAATGCCCAGCATGTTCGAGTTCGAAGAGCTATTGCAAATTGCCTACAAGAAGGAGCGTGCGATGAGCCGGCGCTTGTCGAAACTCTCGTCGCTCTCCGCTTACGCCGCCTTGATGCAGACGCTGGAAAAATCCGCCGGCACGCAGACGCTCGCGGAGCTCGTGAGCGCGCGGCGTCGGGAAAGGGCCGCGACCGAACAGGTGCGGCATCATCGTGAGCAAGAACGTGCCGCCGCGCGCGCGGCCAGAAGAGTGCGGCCCGCTGTCCGCGATGCCGCCGCCTGGCATGCCTGGTTCGACGGTTCGGCGCATCCGAATCCTGGCAAGATTGGCATTGGCGGCGTGCTGGAGGGCCCGGACGGCGACGTCGTGAAAATCAGCGCGCGGGCCGGTCATGGCGACAGTTGCGAGGCGGAATATCTTGCGCTCATCGCGGTGCTCGAAGCCGCGGTATCACGAAAGCCGGCCCCGTCCAAACTGGTGATTCATGGTGACAGTCAGGTCGTCATTGAAGACGTGCTTGGCGACGAAGCCAGCAGCGCGCCCGCGCTAAGCACCTACGCGGCGCAGGCGCGCGCTCTGATCGCGCAACTCGCCGATGTTCGCCTCCAGTGGATTCCCCGCGCCCGCAACGCAGCCGCCGATGCGCTTTCGCAGCAAGCAGTTCGCGGCGACGCTCATCCAGATCATCATGCGGAGACTCACGACAGCTCGCGTACGTCCACCGCGGGGGCGTCGCCGAACGTGCCGCTCAACGCGTAGTCGAGCACTTTTCGGGCGGCATCGGCCGGGGTCGAAAGCTGGCCGCTGCGCTTGAGTTCATCGAATTTTTCCCGCAGCGGAAACTGTTCCAGCCCCGTGCCGCGAATCTCGGCTTGCATGCCGGTATCGACGACACCCGGTGCAACGCTGCAAATTCTCAACGCGCGGTTGTTATCCAGCGCGACCGCACGGGCATGGTGATCGAGCGCCGCCTTCGTCGCGCAATAGATGCTCCAGCCGGCATACGCGTTGCGTGCCGCACCGCTCGAAATATGCACAATCCGCCGATCAGCCGCCGCCGGGCTTGCGGCTGCCACTGCTGCCGATAACATCAACGGCGCGGCGACATTCAGGCTCACCGAGCGCCCGATAGCGTTCACGTGCTGCCCTTCAATTGCTCCCACTGGCTGCAGCATGCCGGCATTGTTGATCAGCAGGACGGTATGCGCGCCATCGAAAAAACGCGCGAGCGTTTCAGTTCCAAGCCATTCACCCAGCGCGACGGGATCCGCGAGATCGAGTTCGACCTCGTGCAAGAGCGCTGAAGCGGGCATGTTGCTTCGAGTGTGCGATACCCCGCGCGATATCCCCAGCACGGCGATGCCGCGTGACAGCATAAGGTCGGCCAGCGCCGCGCCGAGACCGCGCGTGTGGCCGGTGAGAATCGCCTTGGTAGTGTTCATGTCGATGCAACCTGAGAATGAATTGAAGACGCAAAGTTAGCACGAATTTTAAAAAAGACCGTGAGGCGGTACCGGATCGATCAATTAGATCGTTATACGAAATGATTGAAAATATATAAGAAGTATAAGAAACCTGTTCAATTCAAAGAACAATTGACGCTGATCAAACAATAGCAACACAAGAGCGCTTCATCCAATTTTCATCCGCCGCCTCAGTCTCAAAAAACTGAACGCTGTATGTGCAAGCATTTGACACACATTTTGGAAAAGTGTTGGGATAATCGCGACTTCCCATGTATCGGACTCCTGTATTAACGAATCGAATGCGTCTTATCCCACATCGCCTGGCTGGCGCATGGGTCGCGAACGATTCAGAGGCAGAGGGCGCCGTTCAACCTCAATCGAGATTCCCCACCCATGACTCCACATCCGTCCAGCGCGTCTCAGACGCGCTCGTTCACGACTGTTTTTCTCATCGAGATGTGGGAGCGTTTCGGCTATTACGGCATGGCGGCGTTACTCGTGCTGTTCATGATCGACAAGCTCGGTTTCGCCGATTCCCACGCGAACCTCACATGGGGCGCGTTTACCGCGCTCGTGTTCTCGGCGCCGGCAATAGGCGGCTGGATTGGCGACAAGGTGCTGGGCGCGCGGCGCACGATGATCTTCGGCGCGTGCGTTCTGGCATCGGGTTACCTGATGCTCTCCATTCCGTTCGAATCATTGGGGTACCTGTACGCGGCGCTGGGTGTGATCGTGGTCGGCAATGGTCTCTTCAAGGCGAACGCAGCGAATCTCGTGCGCCGCATTTACGAAGGCGATGACGCGCGCCTCGACAGCGCGTTCACCATCTACTACATGTCGGTCAATATCGGCTCGACGATTTCGATGCTCGCAACGCCGTGGATCAAGGATCACTGGGGCTGGCACGTCGCCTTCGCCGTGTGTTTTGCGGGGATGGTGCTCGGCTTGATCAACTTCATGGTGATGCGGCGCTCGGTCGGGCGCATTGGCTCCGCTCCTGACGACGAGCCCATGAAGTGGGGCCGCCTTGCCGCGGTCGCGGTCGGCGGCGTGGCCTTGGGTCTCGCGACAGTATTCGTGCTGCAGAACGAAGACGTGGCGGCGATCTGCGTGTACGCAGCTGGCGTCGCCGTTCTCGTGATCTTCGGCTGGATGCTGTTGAAATGTGATCGAAGCGAACGCGCCGGTCTGCTCGCTGCGTTGATCCTCACGCTGCAGGTCATCCTGTTCTTTATCTTTTATCAGCAGATGTCCACCTCGCTGACCTTGTTCGCGCTGCGCAACGTGGACGCCTCGTTCACGCTCTTCAACGTAACCTTGTTCTCATGGAGCGCAGCGCAGTTCCAGGCGTTGAATCCGCTCTGGATCATGCTGCTGAGTCCGTTCCTCGCGATCGCGTATACACGGCTCGCGCAAAGCGGGCACGATATCCCCATCGCCGCTAAGTACGCGCTGGGTTTCATGGTGGTTGCGCTGGGCTTTTTCGTGTTCGCGTTCAGTGGCCGCTATGCCGTCGATGGCCGCGTGTCGTCGTGGTTCATGGTGAGCGGCTACGGACTCTATTCGCTCGGTGAACTGTTGGTGTCGGGGCTGGGACTCGCGATGATCGCCCACTACGTGCCCGCACGCATGAGCGGTTTCATGATGGGCGCGTATTACGTCGCAACGGGCGTGTCGCAGTATCTGGGCAGCGTGGTCGCCAACTTCGCGCGCATGCCTTCCAACGACCTGAGCTCGCTGCAATCACTGCCGCTTTATACGAAGCTTTTTTTCGGACTTGGCTGCCTCGCGGCGGGCGGGGCAGCCGTAGCAATCATTCTGCTGCCGTTGTTGAATCGCTTGTCGCGGGAACATCGGCGTTGTGTGGAAGCGCTACGTCGCGGGACCGATCCGTACCCTCCGGCGAAGCCGGCATCGCTGCAATAAAATCAACGCATTCACATTCGATATCAATATTCGTCGATTCGGTTTGACCTGACATACCCTAAGCGCTATAATCTTTTTCGCGGGGTGGAGCAGTCTGGCAGCTCGTCGGGCTCATAACCCGAAGGTCGTAGGTTCAAATCCTACCCCCGCAACCAGAGATTCAACGCATAAAGCCCGGACTATCCGGGCTTTATGCGTTTACGGTCCTGCATGGTTGGAAAGTGCTTCGATGAATTATCGTTAAGCGCAGAAAGCCAGCACGGTGTAAATCGTGCGGGCTTTCGAATTCTGGATGCGTGGGCCAAGGCCGATACAGTTATCGACCCCTCGAGACTCATCAACAGTTCAACGGAAGCGGCGCGGCCAAGCGTGGCGCGCAGTTTATATTTCCACGCGATCTATTCATGCGGCCGAGCCGTCATGATCGATTCAGCAAGTGCGCTTTGATGGTGTTCAATGCGGGTGCTCAATGGAGCGCTGCCGCCTTGGCTTCGCCCGGGTTCGCCTCGACGGGCGAAGTGCGTCATGATTGATCTGCGGATCGAACCGCACATTGACCGCCGGGCAAGGGCGCTTCGATCGAACCGGGTCGACCGGCAAGCCGCCGTTCAGACGTGCAACGACATCAATAGAATTTCTTGGGCAACTGTGCGCGACGGATCTGCTTGCGCAGGCGAGCAACAGCAGCAGCTTTCTTGCGCTTGCGCTCGGTGGTCGGCTTTTCAAAAGCCATACGCGACTTCAGTTCCTGAATCAGGCCCGTACGTTCGACGGTCCGGCGAAAACGGCGCATGGCGACGTCGAAAGGCTCGTTCTCTTTCAACAATACTTTTGTCATTGAGATCTCAGTTGGTCTGGCCCTGCCAGAAAATTGGGAAAAACGCAATTGTACACTTTTCGGAGCCTTCATTACAGGCCGGTGAACAATGGGACGCGCTATGGGACGCATTTTGGGGCTTGGGAATGCAATCGTATGTCTTTGATAAAAGACAACAATCCCGAAATACCCGGGTGGTCGTCAATAGGTTATCGGCCATTTGCGGGGAGCCGCGCTTAGCCCGATTCGCGTGCTCAAAATCCCCGGCCGCGCCCGCGTTTTGTTTCGGCAATATTGGCGGGATCCGGCATTTCCAGAAATTCCACCTCATCGATAATCAAATCGGACGTGGGCAGCGCCACGCACGGCAGAATCCAGCCCGTGGCTTTTTCGTCCGCACTCAGACCCGGCCAGTCGATTCGATACTGCACAGCTCCATCAACGAGACGGCACAGGCACGAGCGGCACGTACCGTTACGGCATGAACTTGACAGGCGCAGCCCCGCGAGTGCGGCGGCTTCCAGGATTGTGGTCTGCCCGGTCGACGTGAAGCTCCGCTGCGAGGGCAGCAGTGTGATCGTAAAAGAGCGTGGATGGCCGGTGGTGCTCATGATGTTCAATGCTGTTCAGGGCGCTTTGGTAATGACCGCGCGTCCGTGGGTCAGGTCTCGTATAACGTCCGCTGCCTGAACGCGCACGGCAAGCGGCATCCGGATCGACAGGCATACGGTCATGCCGTAGCCGGGTTCATCGAGTGCATGGCCTTCTTGTTCGATCCAGCGCCGCACCCGCGCTTCATCGGCGTAGTCCACTTCCACTTGCAGCACGCCGAACGCCACGCGTTCCATGCGTTCGGCTAGTTGCATCGCGGTTGCAATGGCGTCCGTGTACGCACGGACTAAGCCGCCCGCGCCGAGCTTGATGCCGCCGTAATAGCGCACGACGGCGGCCAGCACGCCATCCACTTCGTGATGGCGCAGCACTTCCAGGATCGGCCGTCCGGCTGTGCCGGAAGGTTCGCCATCGTCGGACATGCCTGATTCACCGCCCGCCAGCAGCGCCCAGCAGACATGCGTGGCGCCGGGATGCAGGGCGCGCAGCGCATCGAGTTCGAGCATCGCGGCTGCGCGATCGGCGACAGGAATCGCGAGCGCGATAAAGCGGCTTTTGCGGATGTCGATTTCTGCACTGACGGCGGCGGCGAGGGTGTAAGTAGGCAACTAAAGCTCAGGGCGTTGTAAGAGAGGACAGAGGCGACGAAAGGGTCGTGATGCAATGCAATGGTATGGCGAATGCGTTGCCGCTGCGAACTATCCGGCGATGAATCGCGTGAGCCGGCTCGCGTGGCTTATTTCTGCGGAATCAACGCCTTGTCCTCGCCGAGGGAGCGTTGCATGAGCACGGTATCGACCCATTGACCGTGTTTGTAGCCCACCTTGCGCAACACGCCGACATGCTCGAATCCAAGCCGTGCATGCAACGCGATCGACCCGGCGTTGCCGCTGTTTCCGATCACCGCGACGAGTTCGCGCCACGGCCCCGCATCGCAGCGTTCGATCAACGCAGTCAGCAGCGCGAGACCGAGGCCACGCCCACTGAAGCCATCGGCGATATAAACCGAATCCTCAATCGTGTGCCGGTACGCCGATCTCGGCCGATACGCAGTCGCATACGTATAACCCACGACCGCGCCATCCATTTCAGCCACGAGATAAGGCAGGCCAGCATTGGTGATGGTTGCGTGCCGCGCGCGCATCTCGTCGACAGCCGGTGGCGTTTCCTCGAAGGTCGCGAGAGCATGCAGCACGTAGTGCGCGTAAATGCGGGTGATCGTTTCGAGATCGGCGGCGTTCGCGTCGCGGATCGTGAGCGCGCCGGCGTCAGGCAATGCCATCGAGTGCCTCCGTGGTTTGAGTGTTGACGGTGTAAGTCGTGTTGAGTGACCAGTGAGGAAGCTCATCATCCGGAGCTCCGATTTTCTCACGACTATCGGACTCATCCGCCAATTACCAGACGTCTGTGCACGGGTGCCGGAAAAGCATCGAGCCGGCGTGCGCCAGCCCACCAAAGCGGGCATTTCGTCGACAGCAAAGCATTGAAGCCCGGTGTGCCGGGCCGCTAAACTGGGCCGTTTGCAGGGACGATGCAAGGAAACAGGGATACGGTTGTCAGCCAAGTGGACACGACTTGCGGCATGAACAACCGGACCATGACAAACCGCGTTACCGACGCTAACGGCGCGAGCCACGAGCCTTTACCCAATCGGCCACGACACAAATGTCATCAGGTGCCTCATTAAAAACCATTATGCAGCGCGCATCCGGCGCAAAGGCGTCGCATCATGAAAAGCGCACGATGATCACGTTCAGACATAGCGGGCGGGTCGCGCTCCTGGCTAGCATCGTGCTGATCGCGGCGTTGCTGCCGGGGGTGTTATGCGTGCTGTTTGCGCCCGGCGTGGACGAACGTGTCGCCGCAGCGCGTGAAGCTGCGGCGCTCGAGAGCTATGTCGTGCGCATGGTCGACACTGGAGCAATCCGGCTGATCGCCAACACGTCGATACCCACACCTTCCCGGCTGTTCGCCCATTTTCCGGCACCCACGTTCGCCGCGACAGCGATGCCTGCGAACCCCGACGCGGCGCATCGCGGTTTCGACTCAGCAAACGCAGCAGGCGCAGCCGATGCGACTTTCGCCGAGCGCCTGCGCGCGCTGCCCTGGACTTGGCTCTTTGCAGGCGTTGCGGGCGGCCTGACGCTCTCCGCGTGGCTCGGCCTCTCGATGGTGCGCCGTCTCTCGCCAGTTGGCCAACTCAGCGACGCCGTGCGCCGGCATCAGTTCATCGTCGCGTATCAGCCGATCGTCGATCTCACCACGCGGCGCTGCATTGGCGCTGAGGCGCTCGTGCGCTGGAAGCATCAGGATCGTATCGTGCGGCCCGATCACTTCATTCCGCTCGCCGAACATCGCGGGCTGATCCAGGCCATCACGGACCAGGTATTCGATACGGTCCTGCTCGAACTCGGCGAGTTCCTGCAGCGCTACAGGGAGCTTTACGTGTCGATCAACCTGAGCGCGCCGGACTTGACTTCGCGCCGGTTCCTGGAGCGGCTGACTCCCGCGATTACGGCCGCGAAGATTGCGCCGCAGCAAATCCGGATCGAGGCGACCGAGCGCTGTTTTCTCGATGCGGAAGCCGCCAAGGAAGTGATCCAGGCGTTCCGCGATGCCGGGCATCCGGTGTATATCGACGACTTCGGGACGGGTTATTCGAGCCTTTCGCACCTGCAGAATTTTCAGGTGGACGCGCTGAAGATCGACAAGTCTTTCGTCGATACCGTCGACCAGGACGCGGCGTCCAGCAGCGTGGCGTCACATATTATCGACATGGCGCTGACGCTGCATGTGCAGGTGGTCGCCGAAGGCATCGAGCGCGAGGAGCAGGCGTCTTATTTGCGCACGCGCGGCGCCCAATTCGGGCAAGGCTGGCTCTTTTCCGCTCCGCTGACAGCGCCGGATTTTATTCGCTATGTAGGGCGCGGCCTGGCGACGGTGTAGGCTTGGCTCATTTTCCACTTCGGGGCAATGACCATGACCATCATCAGGATGACCGACCCGGTCGCGACCACGTTTCTCAAGGACGTGCGCCATCCGCTGCTGGCGCTGCACCGTAGCATCCTCGACGAATTGCGTACCCGCCACGAAGCCGAATTCGGCGTGGTGTCGCCGGGCGAGTTCCTGCAGATCGTGATCAACGGCAGCGCTTTCAAATGGCTGGGCCCGCTCTCCACACTCATTGCCGCGCTTGACGACGTGCTCGACGACACTGACGCCACGCCCGATGGCCGTATCGACATGGCGCATGCGGTTACGTCCATGTTTGGCGCGAAGGATCGCAACGCCGCTTTCGACGCCCAATACCTGCCGATGCTGCAAACCAGCCCCGAGATCGCGATGGCCAATGGCCGCGTGGCGCAGCAAGTGCGGGCGGTGACGCCGGCTTCCGCGCCGGATGCCAAGGACTGATCGTTTGGCCGTCGGCCGGGCGAGGGCGTTTGTCCCTATGCCTGCCCGCCGGCGGCTTTCGGTAGAATCCGCAGCCATGATCGACATAGGGCGGTGTGTCATACCCGACAGACCCGTCAGACCCATCTTCCGGGGAGAATGCGTTGGAATCATCCGCACAAAATGCTGCATCGGCCGCCGCGCAAAACGCCGCGGTCAAACTCGTCGCCCGCGATATCCACAAGCGCTTCGGCGAGAACGAGGTGCTCAAGGGCGTCTCACTCGCAGCCAACGCCGGCGATGTGATCAGCATCATCGGTTCGAGCGGCTCGGGCAAAAGTACCTTCCTGCGCTGCATCAACTTCCTCGAACGGCCGAACGCGGGCGAGATCATCGTCGACGGCGAGCCGGTGCGCACGAAAACCGATCGCATGGGCAATCTTGAAGTCGCGGACCACAAGCAGTTGCAGCGCGTGCGCACGAAGCTCGCGATGGTGTTCCAGCATTTCAACTTATGGGCGCACATGACGTCGATTGAAAACGTCATGGAAGCGCCGATGCACGTGCTGGGGTTATCGAAGAAGGAAGCGAGCGAACGGGCGCGGGAATGCCTGGAGAAGGTCGGGCTGGCGCCGAAAGTCGAGAAACAATATCCGTCGCATTTGTCAGGCGGGCAGCAGCAGCGGGTCGCCATCGCCCGGGCGCTCGCCATGCATCCCGATGTGATGCTCTTCGATGAACCCACGTCCGCGCTCGATCCCGAGCTGGTGGGCGAAGTGCTCAAGGTCATGCAGAAGCTGGCCGAAGAAGGCCGCACGATGATCGTTGTCACGCATGAGATGGGCTTTGCGCGCAATGTATCGAATCATGTGATGTTTCTGCATCAGGGCCGCACGGAAGAAGAGGGCGCGCCCGCTGAGGTGTTGAGCACGCCCCGGAGCGAACGGCTGAAGCAATTTTTGTCCGGCAGCCTTAAGTAAGGCTGGACTCACTCGTGCTGGAGCCGGGAGCTTGGCGGGGCGATCACCGTGATCGCTCCGTGACCGATTTTCACCGATAGGCCTCGCGCCTATGTCTTTCGGCTGACTTACACACGTCAATCCCCTCGAATACCATGAAACCTTGTCGCGTTCCCGCAAGACGCGCGGCCCGCGCACGCCTACCATCTGATAACAACGTTTAAGCTGGAATACCCGGACAAGCATAGGAGCGGTTCATGACGGATCTCAATGTAACGCGCGGTACGTTCGACGAAGTGATGGTGCCTCTTTTCTCCCCGGCGAATTTCGTGCCGGATCGCGGACTCGGTTCCCGCGTGTGGGATACGGAAGGTCGTGACTATGTCGATTTCGCCGGTGGTATCGCGGTGACGGCGCTGGGCCACGCACATCCCGAACTGCTGAAAGTGCTCCACGATCAAGGCCAGAAGCTCTGGCATATCGGCAATGGCTACACGAACGAGCCTGTGCTGCGGCTTGCCACTCGCCTCACCAATCTCACGTTCGCCGACCGCGCGTTCTTCGCGAATTCCGGCGCGGAAGCGAACGAAGCCGCGCTGAAACTCGCACGCCGTTACGCTATCGACAACACCGGTCCGGACAAGGTTGAAATCATCTCGTTCACGCAGTCGTTCCACGGCCGGACGCTGTTCACCGTCAGCGTGGGCGGCCAGCCGAAATACGCCGAAGGCTTCGGCCCGACGCCGCAAGGCATCACGCATCTTCCCTACAACGATCTGGCCACCGCTCGCGCCGCGATCGGCCCGCAAACCTGTGCGGTGATCGTCGAGCCGGTGCAGGGCGAAGGCGGTGTGCTGCCTGCTGATCCCGCGTTCCTTCAGGGTCTGCGCGAGGCTTGCGACCAGCACGGCGCACTGCTGATTTTTGACGAGGTACAAACGGGCGTGGGCCGCACCGGCACGTTTTACGCGTACATGGGCTATGGCGTGACGCCGGACATCCTGACGACCGCCAAGGCGCTCGGCAACGGTTTCCCGATCGGCGCCATGCTGACCACGGACAAGATCGCCGCGCATTTCAAGGTCGGCGTGCACGGTACGACGTACGGCGGCAACCCGCTCGGCGCGGCTATTGCGGACAAGGTGGTAGAGCTGATCAGCGATCCGGCTTTGCTCGAAGGCGTGCAGCAACGCAGCGACGCTATCAAGGCGCATCTGAAGCGTATCGACGAGCGTTTCTCCGTGTTCAAGGAGATCCGTGGCAAGGGCCTGCTGATCGGCGCCGAACTCGCCGATGCCTATAAGGATCGCGCGAAGGACGTGCTCACCGCCGCGGCAAAACACGGCGTGATCATGCTGATCGCGGGGCCGAACGTGCTGCGCTTCGCACCGTCGCTGATCATGCCCATGGCCGATCTCGACGAGGGCTTTGCGCGCATCGAAAAGGCCATCGCCGACGTGGCTCAGTGAACCTGAGGGCTTCGGTCTCTTCTCTCAACCAACGGAACCGCCGATGTTAATCGTCCGCCCCGCAAGACTCGCCGATCTCGACGCGCTCGAACGGATGGCGAATGCCGCGCATCCGGTGCTGCATTCGTTGCCGCGCGACCGCAGTGTCCTGGAAACGCGCGTTGCGCTTTCCGAAGATTCGTTTCGCGCGGAAGTCGAGTTTCCGGGCGAGGAGTTTTATCTGTTCGTGCTCGAGGAAACGGCAACCGGCGCTTTGCTCGGCAGTTCGAGCATCGTGGCATCGGCGGGCTATTCGGAACCGTTCTACGCATTCCGTAATGACGCGCTGATCCACGCCTCGCGCGAACTCAAGGTGAACCGCAAGATCCACGCGCTCACCATGTCGCATGAACTCACCGGCAAGAGCCGCCTGACGGGTTTCTATATCGACCCATCGGTGCGCGAAGCCACGCACGATGCCGCCGCGCATCTGCTCTCTCGCGCCCGCATGATGTACGTGGCTGCGCACCGCAAGCGTTTCTCCGACGATGTCTTCTCGCTGATGCTAGGCGTCACCGATGACGCGGGCGTATCACCGTTCTGGGAAGCCGTCGGGCGCAAGTTCTTTGGCCGCGATTTCGAACAGGTCGAGCTGGAATCGGGCGGCCGCAGCCGTACGTTTATTGCGGAGGTGATGCCGAGTTATCCGCTCTACGTGCCGCTTTTGCCGCCTGAAGCGCAAAGAGTGTTGGGCGAGCCGGACGACGGCGCGTTGCTAGCGTATGACATTCACCTTGAGGAAGGTTTCGAGCCGGATCGGTTTGTCGATATCTTCGATGCAGGTCCCGTTCTGACCGTCGCGGTGGAGCGCAGTGCGTCCGTGCTGGCGAACGAAGTTCGCACCGTGCGAACGGCTCAGGATGACACGGGCGCGTCGGGCACGCCGTACCTGATCGCAGCCGGCGGCGCGCACGCGTTTCGATGCGCCTTGGTCAACCTGCCGTCCTCGCGTGCGACCGGTGCGCCGCTGTCGGCAGAATTGTGCAAGGTTTTAAGCGTGAAAGATTCCGATACGGTGCGTTGTGTGCCGCTTCATCAGGCTTCGGGAGAATTGCAATGATCGTTGTCCGCTGCGTGCAGCCTGGAGATGTCGACGCGCTCGTCGCGCTCGCGCACGAGACCGGACCGGGACTCACCACCTTCAAGCCGGATCGCGATGCGCTGACGGCGCGCGTTGAACGTGCACGACGTACTCTCGCTGATGAGGCTGAAGCCTTCGAGGCAGGATACCTGTTCGCGATGGAAGACACGGCGACCGGCGATATTGCGGGCGTGTGCGGCATTGAAACGGAAGTCGGGCTGGAGCAGCCGTTTTATAACTATCGTGTGTCTACTGTCGTGCATGCCAGCCGCGACCTGGGCGTGTGGACCAAGATGTCGCTGCTCAACATCTCGCACGATCTCACCGGTTACGCGGAAGTCTGTTCGCTTTTTTTAAGTCCGCGATACCGCACGGCCGGCGTAGGTGGTTTGCTATCGCGTTCGCGCTTCATGTTTATCGCGCAATTCCGCGAGCGCTTTCCGGAGCGCCTGTGCGCTGAACTGCGCGGCCACTTCGATGAAAGCGGCGCGTCGCCATTCTGGCAGGCGGTTGGATCGCATTTCTACCAGATCGATTTCAACGCCGCCGACTATCTCAGTTCGCACGGCAAGAAGTCGTTCCTCGCCGAGTTGATGCCGCGCTATCCGGTCTATCTCGCGATGCTGCCCGAAGACGCGCAAGCGGCGGTCGGGTTGACGCATCGGGACACCATGCCCGCGCGCAAGATGCTCGAAACGGAAGGGCTGCGCTATGAAAATCACGTCGATATCTTCGATGCCGGTCCCGTCCTCGAATGTCACGTAGCCGACTTGCGCACGGTGCGCGAGAGCGTGCTGGTGACGGTGCGCGTGGGTGAACGTGCGGAGCACGGCGAGGCTCGCAGCCTGGTATCGAATACATCGCTTGATGACTTCCGCTGTGGCGCGACGTTTGGCGTGCCCGAAGACGGCACCTTCCTGCTGACACCGGAAGAAGCGGCTGCGCTGCGCGTGCAAGCTGGCGACACGGTGCGTGTGCTGGCATCGAAGCCGCGTGCGAAGAACTTAGGTTAAGGACAAGCAACATGACGAAGATTTCGACTCAATTGTTTATCGATGGTACGTGGACCGAGGGCACGGGCGCACCGTTCGCCTCGCGCAATCCGGGCAATGGCGACGTGGTGTGGGAAGGCGCGAGCGCAGCGGCTCAGGACGTCGAGCGCGCCGTCCTTTCAGCACGACATGCGTTCGCTTCGTGGTCCGCGTTGACGCTGGAAGAACGCATCGCGATCACGCGGCGTTTCGCGACGCTCGTGACTGAGAGCAAGGAAGCGTTGGCTCACACTATCGGTCTCGAGACGGGTAAGCCGTTGTGGGAAGCGCGGACCGAAGTCGCGACCATGGCCGCTAAAGTCGATATCTCCGTCAAGTCGTATAACGAGCGTACCGGCGAGAAGCGCCAGGAAATGGCCGATGGCATCGCGGTACTTCGCCATCGTCCGCATGGTGTCGTGGCCGTATTCGGACCGTATAACTTCCCCGGACATTTGCCGAACGGGCATATTGTTCCGGCGTTGATCGCGGGGAATACGGTCGTATTCAAACCATCGGAATTCGCGCCCGGAGTGGCCGCGTTGACCGTGGATTTGTGGGCGCAGGCCGGCTTGCCTGCCGGCGTGTTGAATCTTGTGCAAGGCGAGAAGGACACCGGCATTGCGCTGGCGAATCATCGGCAGATCGATGGCTTGTTCTTCACCGGCAGCTCGGATACCGGCACGTTGCTGCATCGGCAATTCGGCGGTCGTCCGGAGATCGTGCTCGCACTGGAAATGGGCGGCAACAATCCGCTGGTGGTGGCTCAAGTCGAGGATATCGATGCCGCCGTGCATCACACGATCCAGTCGGCTTACCTTTCCGCCGGGCAGCGTTGCACGTGCGCACGCCGGTTGTTCGTTCCGGATAATGCATTCGGCGAGCGGTTCACCTCACGCTTGATCGATGTGACATCGAAGATCAAAACGGGCGCCTTCGACGCCGACCCGCAACCGTTCATGGGCGCGGTGATCTCGGCACGTGCAGCGGCCAAGCTCGTGCAGGCGCAGGCGCAATTGATCGAAGCGGGCGGCAAGCCCTTGCTTGAAATGACGCAACGTTCTGCGCAGCTCGGCTTTGTGACGCCGGCGATCATCGACGTGACGAACGCACGCAACGTCCCCGATGAAGAACACTTCGGCCCGATGCTGCAACTCACGCGCTACGCAACCTTCGATCAGGCAATCGAGCGCGCCAACGACACAGCGTTCGGTTTATCCGCTGGCTTGTTAGCCGACAACGAAGCAACGTGGACCCATTTCCAGCACACCATTCGCGCCGGCATCGTGAACTGGAACCGGCCGACCAACGGCGCGTCGTCGGCGGCACCGTTCGGTGGTATCGGCCGCTCCGGCAACCAGCGGCCGAGCGCGTTTTACGCGGCGGACTACTGCTCGTATCCTATGGCATCCGTCGAAAGCACCCAGTTGCACATGCCCGCGAGCGTCTCGCCCGGCCTTCAGTTCTGAGGAACCACGATGCAAGCATTCGAAGCGAACTTCGACGGGCTGGTCGGCCCGACGCACAATTACGCGGGGCTGTCGTTCGGCAATGTCGCGTCGCGCAGCAACGAGAAATCGGCCGCCAATCCGAAGGCCGCGGCGAAGCAGGGTCTGCGCAAGATGAAGCAGTTGGCCGACCTTGGATTCCACCAGGGCGTGCTGCCGCCGCTGGAACGGCCGTCGCTCAAGTTGCTGCGTAGCCTCGGGTTCACCGGCGACGACGCTACGGTAGTCGAACGTGCTGCGCGGGAAGCACCCGAATTGCTGGCCGCTGCGAGTTCGGCTTCTGCGATGTGGACCGCGAACGCGGCAACGGTGAGTCCATCGGCGGATACGAACGATGGCCGCGTGCATTTCACGCCGGCCAATCTCAGCACGAAGTTGCATCGTGCGATCGAGCATGAAGAAACGCGCCGTTCGCTCTCGGCCATTTTCTCCGATGAGAAGCATTTCAAGATTCATCACGCGTTGCCGGGCACACCTGCATTAGGCGATGAAGGCGCGGCCAACCATACGCGTTTTTGCAATGAGTATGGCGAGAAGGGCGTGGAGTTTTTCGTCTATGGGCGCAGCGAATACGGTCAGGGTTCGGTTGAACCGAAGCGCTTTCCCGCACGCCAGACGCTGGAAGCAAGCCGTGCGGTCGCACGCCTGCATGGCCTTTCCGACGACGCCACGGTGTTCGCGCAACAGCTTCCCGACGTGATCGATGCAGGCGTGTTTCACAACGACGTGATCGCCGTGGGCAACCGCAACACGCTGTTTTGCCACCAGCGCGCGTTCCTGGATCAGGGCAACGTATACGACCAGCTTCGCGCAAAACTCGATGCGCATGGCGGCGCGTTCACCGCTATAGAAGTGCCGGAAGACGAAGTCAGCGTGGCTGATGCTGTGTCGTCGTATCTGTTCAACAGCCAGTTGCTGACCCGCCCCGACGGTCGCCAGGTGCTGGTGGTGCCGCAAGAGTGCCGGGAAAATGCACGTGTCGCCAAGTACCTCGATTCGTTGCATGCACGGTCCACGTCTATCGACGACGTCCTCGTCTTCGATCTTCGTGAAAGCATGAAGAACGGCGGCGGCCCTGCGTGCTTGCGGCTGCGCGTAGTGCTCAACGATACCGAGCGGGGCGTAGTTAACCCCGGCGTCTGGATGAACGACACATTGTTCGCGCAACTCGATGCCTGGATCGACACGCACTATCGCGACCGGATTGCACCCGGCGATCTTGCCGATCTGAAACTCCTCGATGAATCGCGCGCGGCACTTGACGCGTTGACCGGGATTCTCAAGCTTGGTGCTATCTATGACTTCCAGCGTTGAGCCGGCCATGTTCGCGAACTTTCTCGACTTTGTGCTCGATGGAAAGAAGCCCGCGCTGACTGAAGGCCGGTTGCCGAGCGGGGTGAAGTGGACATGGATCGGCGATGGCGTCATTCGCTTCGAACCCGAGGGCGAGGCGCTGCAAAGCGTGGTGGCATCGGCGGGGATTCATGGCGATGAAACCGCGCCGATCGAAATGCTGTCGATGCTCGTCGCGGACATCGCAAGCGGCAAGGCGGCGTTGAAGAGCCGCTTGTTGGTTATCTTCGGCAATATCGACGCGATGCGCGCGTCTTGCCGTTATCGCGATGACGATCTCAACCGGTTGTTCAACGGCCGTTATCTCGAACTCGCCGCGAGCCATGAATCGCCGCGTGCAGCGGAGTTGGAGAACGTGACGCGGGAGTTTTTTGCGGGCGCCGATGCAACGCACGCGAAGTGGCACATCGACATGCACACGGCCATCCGCCCATCCGTGTTCGAGCAGTTTGCGTTGCTGCCGTACACGGGCGCGCCGCTGTCACGCGTGATGTTCGACTGGTTGCAGGACGCGGGGTTGTCAGCCGTATTGCTGCACAAGGAGAAGTCGAACACGTTCACGCATTTCACTGCAGAGCAATCGGGCGCGCTCGCGTGCACGCTGGAGCTTGGCAAGGTGCGGGCGTTCGGGCACAACGATCTGTCGCGCTTCGCCGCATCGGACGCTGCATTGCGGAGGCTGATCGGCGGACTTGCGCCCATCGCGCCGTCTGACGAAGCGACGTTGAAGGTATTCACCGTCGTTGGGCAAATCGATAAACAGAGCGAGCAGTTCAAGCTCCACGTAGCCGGCGATGTCGCTAACTTCACGCCGTTCGCGCGCGGCACGGTGCTTGCCGAGGACGACGATTACACGTATGAAGTGCTGCGCGACGAGGAGCGCATCGTGTTTCCGAATCCGACGGTGAAGCCGGGCTTGAGAGCGGGCCTCATGGTCATCGATACGACTCAGGAAACGTTCGACTCGCTATAAGCTGCCCGGCTTGCCGGTAGGCTCGACGACCACCGTGCAGGTCGTGCCAGCCGCGAGCACGATATCCGCCGGAACCTCGTCGATATGAATGCGCACCGGTACCCGCTGCGCGAGCCGGACCCAGTTGAACGTGGGGTTCACATCGGCGAGCAGTTCGCGGCTTTGCGGATTGTCGCGGTCATAGATGCCGCGAGAAATGCTCTGTACGTGGCCCTTCAACACGCCGCCGCTCATCAGCCGCATCTCGGCCTTGTCGCCAATACGCACACGCGGCAGCTTCGTTTCCTCGAAATATCCGTAGACCCAGAACGAATGGCTATCGACAATAGCGAGCTTCGCTGCGCCCGTCGTCGCGTAGTCACCGCGATGCACGTTCAGGTTCGTCACGTAGCCGTCGACCGGCGCAAACACCTTGGTGCGCGCCAGATTGAGCTCGGCGGCATCGAGCGCTGCCTGCGCCTGCTGCAAGTTCGCGGCGGCGCCGGAGGCGGCCTGGCTGGCGTTATCGCGTGATTCCTTCGATACCACCTCGTTGTCCAGATCGGCCCGGCGCGCGGCGTCGTCACGACGCATGCGCAAATCCGCCTGGCGAGCGGCAACGGTGGCCTGCGCTTGTTCCACGGCGATCTTGTAATGCGACGGATCGATTTCCATCAACAGATCGCCTTTGTGCACGAACTGGTTATCGGCGACCGGCATGGTCACGACAGCACCGGAGACATCGGGCGCGACGTTGATGACGTCGGCGCGCACGCGGCCGTCGCGGGTCCACGGCTGGTCCATGTAATGCACCCACAGCACGCGCCCGATCAAAATGGCCGCGCAGAAGATGAGCGCGGTCATTAAGATGCCGAAAGTTTTCCTGATGATCATGATGCGGTTTTTGTCCTTCAACAATATTCAGCGGTGGTTTAGCGATAGACCGCGAGCCCAAGCAGGCCGCACGAACACACGAGCAGACACGCGCGAAAGAGCGACGGATGCCACACCACGCGATACAAGCCAGTGAGCGCGAGCAGCCGGTCGATGAACCACGTCAGCAAGCCGCCCGCGATAAACAGCAGCAGGATCGTCGGCACGTAGGCATCGAGAATGGCGATATCACGCGGCATGAGGCGCTCCTTCGGGTGCGATTTCGCGCTGGCTGAGATGACCTAACGGCGATTGCAGATCGAGCAGCGCCGTACGAATGAAATGCAGATGACTCGACATGCGTTGCAGCCGATGGCGTTCCTCACGAGGCTCGTGCACGATGTTGAGCCGCGCTCGCAAATCTTCGATGGCCTGCGTGGTCGCCGACAACGCGGCATCGAAACGCTGAGGGGTAGGGCGATCGAAGAGGTGCGCAACCTGATGCAGCGCAGGCGTGATTGAGCCTGAGTTACTGTCCGAGCGGCTTAGCTCCGTACGCAGATCAATCACCGCGTGGCCCACTTCAAGCACCGCGAACAGCCAGCGCAACGCCTCGCGCTGCAGATCCTCGCGACCCGCCGCGAGCGCATCGATCTGCGAAAACAGGTCGCGCGTACCGCTTTCAAACCGCATCGCGAGACCGGTCAGGCGAGCCTTGCTCGCCGTCACCACTTGCCGCCGCAGTTCACGCATCAGCAGACGGCGCAGCCACGGCGCGTCGGTGGGCAGCAACACCGCAAAGGCCATCGAACAAACGAGCATGGAAGCGACCAGCGCGATGGCGTCGTTGATGAACGCTGACGGGTCGTATTGAATGACGTTGTCGGGACCGGCGAGAAAGCAGAAGAAGATGCAGTAACCGACGCCAACGCCCATCATGCCGGGCCGCGTGCTGATGAACAGGCCAAGCATCAGGAACGGCAGCAGCGCGGCCGAGAGCAGCAGAAAACCATCGATATGCGGATACAGCGCAAACACCACGATCATGCCCATGACAGCGGCGAGCGCGGTGCCTGCGGCCATCTGGAAAGCCATTTGCGTTGGCCTTGGCGATGACGAAGCCAGTGCAATAACCGCCGCCGCGTCGAGCACGGCCGTGCCGCCGCTCGGCCACGCCGACATGATCCAGAAGCCGCTCAGGACCAGGATCACGGCGAACGCTCGCAGTCCGGAAACGCCTGCCGCGAGCAGACTGGTCTTCGGCACATAACGCGTGATGCGGTGCTCGCGTTCGTGTGTGGGCACGGCCAGCGACGCATAGGTCAGCGTGTAGGCATGCAGGTCATCGACGAATCGATACAGCAGTTCGGCCGCGGTATCGAATTCGAGCAGGTCGATCTCCGGATCCAGCGCGCGCCGCGCTGCCCCGATACGCTTGGGTAACGCCGCTTTAAATGTGTCGAGTTGCGCCGCTGCGTGGGCGGCATCGGCGGCTTTCTCCACCGGCGCGCCCGCTGCGCTCAGCAAGGGCGCGACTTCGCGGAAATACGGTTCCAGCGCGTCGACCGTCGCCGCTGCGCCGTTCAGGCGCAGCCGGTTCATCAACTGATGCAGCGCGTGAAAGCGCGTGGATACGCTCATGAACTCACCGTTCAGCCGCGCGACCCGGCCGCTGCGCATGCGTGTTTCTGGGTCTTCGAACACGGCCACGCTGCGCGCGGCCTCGAGCCCGACGATGTCCGCGACGAACGATGAGTTGATGTGCTCGATCTGCGAGCGTTCGATACCCCCGCCCAAGGCCTTCGACACGTAGTCGACAAACGCGGTGAAGCGTTTTCGCACGGTCGAGCGGACTTGCTCGCCGGCGTGACGCGGAAAGACCAGCGCGCTGACCGCACCCGAACACACGATGCCTAACGATACTTCGGCAACACGCGTCATCGCTGACAGGAAGGCCGCGTCTGCATGCTGCGCGGCCGGTACGCCAATGAGCGCGGCCGTATAGCCCGACAACACGAAGCCGTACGAGCGGAAATTGCGGTTACGTGCCGCGCCCGCCGTGCAGATGCCGACCCAGAGCGCCGTCGCCGATAGAAACATCACCGGTTGTTGCGAAAACAGGCTGATCAGCACGAGCATCACCACGAGACCGACGAGCGTCCCGCACAAGCGGTAGAAGCTTTTCGCCAGCACCATGCCGCTCTGCGGTTGCATCACGACAAAGACAGTCGTCATCGCGGTGCGCGGTTGCGGCAGGTCGAGACGCATCGCGATCCATAGCGCGAGGAACGCCGCCAGCGCCGCCTTGAAGATGTGAATCCACGCGAGGCCGTCGGTAGCCGCCCAATCTGCAAGCAGCCGATGAGGACGGTTCAACGCGGAGGAGGGCGTCGACATGCTCACTCGCTCCGGTCACCGGCCGACGCATTTCGGTGCTCCGCGAACGGGCCGATATGCTTCGCGGGTTTCATCTGCGTGTCGGCGGGGCTGTCGCTGGAACTATCGACGCCGCCGCCCAACGCCGCCGAGAACGTCGCATACACCGCGAGCCGTTCGGCGCGCACGCGCGCTTCGCCGTCCTGTGCGCGCAGCAATTGCGTCTGCGCGACGAGCACGTTCAGGTAATCGGTCAAGCCGCGCTTATACCCCTCGTCGGCCAGCCGATAACTCTTCTGCGCAGCCGCAACCGAGCGGCCTGACGCGTCGAGTTGCCGGTCGAGTGACTGGATCCGCACGACCTGATCGGCGACATCGCGCAACGCCGCGACCAACGTGGCGTTGTAGTGATCGACGGCCTGGTCGTATTGCGCCGATGCCGCCCCAAGTTGCGAGCGCAGCCGGCCGCCTTCAAAAATCGGGAGCGTCACGGCGGGTCCTGCTGTCCAACCGGCGCCGTTGCCGGTGAGGAACGTCAGCAGCGCGCCGCCCGCGGACATTTGCGTAAGCGACGCCATCAGGTTGATGTTCGGATAGAACTGCGCCTTCGCGACATCGATGCCCCGCGCTTGCGCCGCAACCGTCCAGCGCGCTGCTACGACATCCGGACGGCGCCCGATCAACTCAGCGGGCAAAGCCGACGGCAAGCCGAGCGGCGTTGCCAGCGATAGCACGGGACGCGTGATCGAATCGCCCGCACCCGGCCCGGCGCCGGCAAGCGCTGCAAGCTGATTGCGGGCGAGCGCGATGGCTTCGTCGTACGTCTCCAATTGACGCTCGTAGTCCGGCAACGACGCTTCCGCCTGCGCGACTTCAAGCTGCGTCCCAATCCCGCCCTGCAGCCGCCGACGCGCCCGCGCCGCGATTTTCTGCTGCTGGTCGAGCGTGGATTGTGCGATGTCGCGCAACGCAAATCCCTGCGATAAACCGATGTACGCGCGCACCACGTTTGCCTGGAGTTCGAGTTGCGCGGCCCGGGCGTCCGCTGCGCGAGCGTGGGTGGCGTCCAGCGCGCGTTCCGCTGCGTTGCCGTCGCGGCCCCAGAGGTCGAGGTTGTACGACAGTTGCAGCGCGGCCGTGTTGTCCCACGTGGTGACGTTGTTGAAAGTGCCCGGGCCGTAATAGCCGTTTTCCGGCCACTGCTGGCGGTTGATCGCCATCGATCCGTCGACTTGAGGAGCGAGAGCGGCCTGCGCGACGCCCGCCATCGAACGGGCTTCCCGTACGCGGGCGGCGGCCAGCGCCAGCGTCGGATTCCCGGCCTGCGCACGCGCAACCCACGCATCGAGCTGCGGATCGTTGTAAGCGCGCCACCATGTCGATGCCGGCCACGCCGCGTCGGCGTTAGCCGCGCGCAGCGTTGCGCCGGCGTCGAGCGAAGACGTGTCCTTGAGCGAGTCTTCGGGACCGACGTTTTTCGTGCTCGCGCAGCCTGCTATTGTTAAAATAAATGTAAGAACCATCGGAACGATGGTCGTTCTGGTCACGCGGACTAGCAAAATTATTTCTCAAAATGGATTGAGACGCAGACCAGAATTATATTTTCGCCCTGATTGGCGAGTAACCGGCAAAAATGCAAAGCATTGTTACGCGTTATAAGATAATCATCCTTATCCATAACGTAGCAATGCGGTAACAATGCGGCATCACTTGCAAGAGACTCAAGGCTCATGGATACGCTTCAAAACATGCGCGTGTTTTCGCGGGTTGTTGACGCCGGCAGCTTTACGGCCGCGGCTCAGCAACTGAACACGACCACGGCCTATGCATCGCGCGCCGTCTCCGATCTCGAAGCGCATTTACGCACTCGCTTGCTCAACCGGACCACGCGCCGGATCGCGCTGACCGAAGCCGGCGAGCGTTATCTGCAGCGCTGCGAGCAAATCCTGGCTTATGTGGATCAGGCGGAAGCGGAAGCCGGCGATGCGCACGCGCGACCGGCCGGCAAGCTCAAGATGCACGCCATGGCGGGCGTCGGCCAGCATTACGTCGTGCCGATGATTTCGCGTTACCAAAAGCTGCATTCGTCGGTGCAGATCGACCTGACGCTTGCGCAGCGCGTACCCGATCTGTTGGATGAGGGTTTTGACGTGTCTATTGTGCTTGGCACTGAGCTGCCTGATTCAGGACTGGTTTCCCAGCGACTGGGAAGTATGTTCAGCATTGCGTGCGCGTCGCCTGGCTATATTCAGGAATACGGCGTACCGCATGTCCTGTCCGATCTGGTGCGGCATACATGCTTGCAACTTATTACGCCTGCGTTTCCTCCGAACAAATGGACCTTTGACGGTCCGAACGGGCAGGAAACAGTCAGTCTCGGAACAGCGACCTTCACTGTGAACGTGGCTGAAGCCATGGGCGTGGCAATCAGCGAAGGTATGGGCGTCGGGATATTGCCCACTTCGTCAGCGTTGCCTGCATTGCGTGCAGGGACATTGGTGCGTGTTTTGCCGCAATACACCATGCAAATGCTCAACGTGTTTGCGCTCTATCCGTCGCGTCAGTACCTGGATGCGAAAATCCGGACCTGGGTGGAATTTTTGCGCGCCGAATTGCCTGCCGCACTCGCCGCCGACGAAAAATCGCTGCAGGAATTTGTGGCGTCATAAGCTTATGAGCAGCAGAATGGGGATAAGGCGGTTGAAGTGCTTTCATCGGGTTTTTCATTGCCGCGATGCAACACTTGCTTACGACTATTTCGGCCGCATCTTGATAACTTCTAGTCTGCCCTTTAGCTTCACCGATTCACTTTTACCGATTCGACAACACCCGAGGAAGTTATGAATACGCCGCTGATGATCGCCATCTATGCACTGCTGGCTCTGATCGCCGTGCCCGCCACCCGTGAACTGCTGCGTACGGCCCGCGAGAACGCGAAACGGGCGCGCCTGATTCCGATCCGTATCGACGAACGCAAGAACCGTCAATCGCGCGATTCGTCGAATCGCTGAGAAAAAAAGACCGATTTATCGGTCTTTTTGTTTTTGCAGTGGGCGCAGTGACGTTTAACCCTGCGCCCGGTAGACCGTATTTGGGCGCCTGGGATTTCTTACCCGGAAGCCCGTGTTTTCGCCCATCACGCTGACCGGCCGCGCGATCGCGTCATGACCGGTTAGTGCTTACCAACTGCACGCCGGTGTAGCGCATCCACACCGAAAACGCATTTTTTCGCGATTCATCGCGCCTGGTCGCTCAGATCTCGACCACCTTGTCCCATTTGAACAACGGATTTTCAGGCGCACCCGTGCGCCGGTCGCGATACCCGCGCGGATTACAGATCACGCGCGCTCCGTCGGCGACGTAATCGAATGCGGTATGCGTGTGACCATGAATCCACAGCGCAACCGGTGCGCGCACGAGCGAGGGCAGATCGCTCACAAAACCCGCCGATGCCCGGTCCGTTGCGAACTTCTCCGCCAAACTTTGCTTGAGCGGCGCGTGATGGGTAACCACGATAGTCTTGCCGTCGAAGGGCTTTGCCAATTCACCTTCCAGCCACGCCCGAGCCTGCTCGTGCAGCGCCACTGAGTCGCTGGGGCTAAACGAGCGTGGCTCGTCTTCGGGCTCCGGCCATGCAACCTGGATCACGCCCCGGAAGTCGAGCATCACACGCTCGGCCGCCGCCACGGATTCCCGCATCGCCTCAGGGGTTGCTCCGAACAGCGCGAAGTCCGTCCACAACGTGGTGCCGAGCACGCGCCATTTGCCGTATCGGTCGGTGAGGGCGGTGTTGTTCAGGAAATGCACATTGGGCAAGCTGCGCCCTGCATCCTGCATGGCGGTTTCGAGTGCGCCGAATTCGCCGTCGTAATACTCGTGATTGCCCGGCACATAAACAACCGGTACCTCTGAACCGAAGTTTTCCGCCGCCCAGCGCAGGCCCTCCGCATGATTGTGGATGTCGCCGGCCAGCACGACGAGATCGGCCTCCGCGTAGGGAATGGCAAGCGGTTCATCGTGCTCGAGATGCAGGTCGGACAGAACGCGAATCTTCACGGCGCTTATCTCCTCAATACTGTTACTTACACCTTACGACGACGCACCTGGCGCACGCACGTCAGGCAAGACCTTGGCCGGATTCATCAGGTTCTCGGGGTCCAGCGCTGTCTTGAGCGCGCGCATGAGCCGTATTTCCACCGGTGACTTGTAGTGCATTGCTTCGACCACCTTCAATTGCCCCAACCCGTGCTCCGCGCTGATGCTGCCGCGATGCGCGTGCACGCTTTCATACACTAGCGCATTGACTGGCGCCTGGAATTCGGCGAGAAAGCTTTCGGGGTCGACCCCTTCCGGCGCCTGCACGTTGTAGTGCAAATTACCGTCGCCGAGGTGGCCGAAGGTCACCATGCGCACGCCAGGAATGGCCTGGGCGATGAGCGCGTCGGTTGCCTCTATGAAATGCCCGATGCGCGAAATAGGCACCGCAATATCGTGCTTGATATTGAGTCCTTCTGCAGCCTGCGCGAGCGGAATATGTTCGCGCAAGTTCCAGAATGCCTTCGACTGCGACAAATTTTCCGCTACGACGGCGTCCTCCACCAGGCCCTGCTCAATGGCATGTTCCATCAGCCGTTCGAACAGCGCGCGGCCGTGCTCCTCGCTCTCGCTATCCGACAGTTCAAGCAACACGGTCTGGCCATGTTTCTTGCTGAACGGATAACGCATCTGCGGGAAATGCGTGGTCACGAGATGAAGCGAAAAATCCGACATCAGTTCGAAGCCGGTCAGCAACGGGCCTGCATAACGCTGCGCCGTAGCAAGGAAATCGAGCGCGGCCTGCGGTGAGACCAGCGCCGCGAGCGCGGTTACGCGCGCGACAGGCGCCGGATGCAGTTTCATCACCGCGGCAGTGATGATGCCGAGCGTCCCTTCCGCGCCGATGTACAGGTCGCGCAGATCGTAGCCGGTGTTGTCTTTGCGCAGCCCCCGCAAACCGTCCCAGATTTCACCTTGCGGCGTCACTACTTCAAGCCCGAGGCACAACTCGCGCGTGTTGCCGTAGCGCAGAACAGCAGTGCCTCCGGCGTTTGTCGAAAGATTGCCACCGATCGTGCAACTGCCCTCGGCGGCGAGGCTCAGCGCAAAGAGCCGCTGTTCCTGCTCGGCGCGTGCCTGGATATCGGCGAGGATCACGCCGGCTTCCACCGTGATGGTGTTGTTGAGAGGATCGACGTCGCGAATCCGCTTCAGCCTGCGCAAGCTGATCACCACCTGCGTGCCGCTGGCATCAGGCGTTGCCCCGCCGGAATGGCCGGTGTTGCCACCTTGCGGCACGACAGGGAACCGGAATTCCCGCGCGAGCTGCACAACTTTAGCGACTTGTTCGGTGGTGCCTGGAAGCACCACGGCGCACGTCTGGCCGTGATAGCGCTTGCGCCAGTCCGTGAGAAACGGCGCGGTGTCGTGGGCGTCGGTCAGCACATGGGCGGCGCCGATTGCCTCGGCGCAGGCTTCAGCAAAGTAACGTGAACGGTCGGATGCGGTCATGGGTTTTGGTAGCAGTGGCGTGGACGACAGTTGACACAGTATCGCGTAACGTCGGGCCGGGCGAAACCTGGCCTAATGGCATAGGCCTCGTTCACGCGGACTATTCCATGCTACAAATGATTGCGGTCGGGTGTTGTGGTTGGTGCCGCGGCCTTCGCTCGTTTCGCGGCGCGTGCAGCGCGTTTGAACGGTGCAACAAAGCCAAGCGCGCAGACGAAGAACACAAGGGCAAGCAGTGCTTCGAGCCAGCCAAGGCGTGCTGACAATCCGCCGTCGGTCATGCCGCGCACAATGCCTTCGGCAAGGTACAGCAGCACGAGCATTGACGCCCATTGCAGCGTGTACACGTCGCGACGGAACGTGCCGCGCAGCGCGAACAGCAGCGGGATGGCCTTGAGCGCCAGAGCGGAGCCGCCCGGGCGCAATGGCGCAAGCCAAAGCTCCCACGCGATCGACAACGCAATCAGCCCGATCAGGCTGAACAGCGCGCCGCGTGCAAAGCCGGGGTGGGTGCCGGCTGCGTCCATAACGGGCGTAGTGGTCATCAGTCAGGCGCCGCGTTGAAGTGTCAGCGCTGCAGTGGCCAGGCGTGCGCCGAGCGCCATGGCCAACGCTTTCTCGTCGGCGGAGATGCCGCTGTCGGCCGTTTCAGCGCGGGCGAAATGGGACGCGCCATAAGGTGTGCCACCGGTTTGCGTCGTGGTCAGCTTAGGCTCGGTGTACGGAATGCCCACGATCAGCATGCCGTGGTGAAGCAAGGGCAGCATCATGGAAAGCAGGGTAGTTTCCTGCCCGCCATGCAAGCTGCCCGTGGAGGTAAAGACGCTGGCGGGTTTGCCGGCGAGCGCGCCGGACAACCATTGAGGCGAGGTGCCATCGAGGAAGTATTTCAGCGAGGCTGCCATGTTGCCGAACCGCGTGGGTGACCCGAGCGCGAGCCCGGCGCACTCTTCCAGGTCGCGCACTTCGGCGTAGGGAGGGCCGTCGGTGGGAATATCCGGCTGCGTGGCTTCGCAAACGGCAGAAACAGGAGGCACGGTGCGCACGCGCGCTTGCATGCCGGGCACGCTGTCGACGCCTTGAGCGATCGCCTGGGCGAGTTCGCGGGTGGCGCCGTTGCGGCTGTAATAGAGCACGAGAATGTCGTTCATGAGCCTTTTCGGTGAACGGGTATTATAAGGATCGGGTGCGTGGGCGTGGCGTTTTGGCGTTGTTTCATCCGCCTTTCGAGCCGTGCCGCGGATCTGTCGCAATGTTTGAAGGAGAGAGATTCTTGCAGAAGTTTCCCATCAATCTCGACACAACGAAGCGGCTTGCCGCCTTCGTTGCACGTCGTACGGGCGAGGATCGCGTGCCGCAGGTGGCCGGCAGCCTGACATTCACCACCGTCTTGTCGCTCGTCCCGCTTGCGACGGTTGCGTTCGCGCTCTTCACGGCGTTTCCCATCTTCGCTTCGTTCCAGATGTCGCTGCAGGATTTTCTTGCCGCGCACCTGATGCCGTCGCAGATCAACAGCCAGATTTTCAAGTACCTGAACCAGTTTGCGTCGAAGGCAAAGGGGCTGACGACGCTCGGCATGATCATCTTGTTCGTCACCTCGGTGATGACCATGATGACGGTCGAATCCGCGTTCAACGTGATCTGGCGCGTGCGCAAATCGCGGCCATTCGCTCAACGTGTCCTCGTGTACTGGGCCATCATCACGCTGGGCCCTATTCTGTTCGGCGTGAGCCTGTCGATGTCGTCCTACCTGTTCGCGCAATCCGTCGCATTTGCCGGCTCCCATAATCTCCTGCCGCCGGTGGTCGAGTGGGCGCTCGCCAGCGCGACGCTGCCGTTCACCATGCTGGCGTTCTCCATGCTCTATGTGTTCCTGCCGAACTGCAAAGTGGAGTGGCGCGATGCACTGGTTGGGGGACTGGTGGCGGCTATCGCGTTCGAACTGGCGAAGCGCGGTTTCGGTTATTACGTGCGCCGTATTCCGACGTACACCGCCGTGTATGGCGCGTTCGCCGCGTTGCCGGTGTTCCTGCTATGGGTCTATCTGTGCTGGATGATCACGCTGATCGGCGCGATGCTCACGTCGGCGTTGCCGGCGATCCGGATAGGCCAGTTTCATCGAAACGATTTTCCGGGGAGCGATCTGCTCGATGCCCTTGAGTTGCTTGCTCGATTGGCTGAGGCGCGTGAAGCCGGCCTGCCGGGTTACACCGGCCTCGAGCTTGCGCGGATGCTGCGCTGTGACGTGGATACCTCCATGCGCCTGGTTCGCAAGCTCGACTCTCTGGAATGGATCGCGAGGCTGGAGAATCTTCGGGTGCCGCGCTATGTGCTGATCGCCAATCCGCAACAGATCACGGTGTCCAGACTGTTCGATTTGTTTGTGATCGAGCGAGACGAGTTGGATTATCAGTTGCGCCTCGATTCCTCGCACATTGACCGAGCCGCATTGATGAATGCGCTGAGCAACGAGAAACTCGACGTCACCCTGGCTACCTTGCTAGCGGCGCGCGCGGCTTCTCGTCAGGAAGGTGCTCATGCGGCGCAAGGAGTGACGTCCATGCCGCGTCAAACTGCCTGAAGCACCTTGCGTTGCGAATATCGTCCCGAAGCGCGCTAAATCGAAATCCTGCCGATGCAGATGTCCTTGAACATGACCCAGTCGCCCATCAGGCTGTAGAGCGGATGACGAAAGGTGGCCGGGCGGTTTTTCTCAAAGAAGAAATGGCCCACCCAGGCAAAGCCGTAGCCGCAAATAACGGCAGCAGGAAGCCAGAGCCAGTCGCCAGTGGCAATAGCCATTGCCAGGAAGCCAATTACGCCCAGAGAACCGATGAAGTGCAGCCGACGCGACACCACGTTGCGGTGCTCTTCCAGGTAGTACGGATAGAACTCGGCGAAGCTCGCGAAGTGATCGGAATGTGCGGTTTGGGCCATGACAGTCTCCTTCGAGCAGGTTGCAGCATTGGCTCAGCAAGATTCATTCTCCGGCGATTGAGCCGACTGCGCAACTGCGTTTAATTCTGATCTGAAAGCAATTGGAGACCCCCTCCCATCCGGCTAGTAGCGCAGTGGGGAGAGGGTGGGTAAGCTTGATTCATGAGCTTGATTCATGAGCTAAGTCCGTCATCCAAGTTCAACAACCGCAACGTGATCCGTCAGCTAAACCGGTCGCGTTGCAAAACCGAATAACGCGGCGAGGGTCGCGTCGGGTTGCTCGCTCATCAGTGCGTGCCCGGCGTCCAGCATGACTGTTTCGACCGCGACATTCGCTTGCTTCATCGCGTCGATCAGCGCGCGGCTGGCGCGGGGTGGCGTCATGGCATCCAGGCGGCCGGCAATGACCTGCACCGGACAACGTAGCGCAGCAGCCCGTTCAAGTCCGTCCGCATAGGCGTTGCAGGCGCTGAAGTCGGTGTGAAAGAGATGGGGCTCACCGCGCGCGGCGACGCGTTCCATCAGGCGCTGGTTTGCCCCATGCAGCCAGAAGCCCGGGGCGGGGCACGACGGTTTTGCGGCGATAGACGAGTGCGACCACTGGTTGACCATGTCGATGGCGTCGGGTTCGCGATTGAGCGCGGCATCGAGGAGCGCATCCGACACGGTCATCGGATACGCGGTGGCAAGCAGCGCAAGACTGGTGACGCGGGCCGGATAACGTGCGGCGCAATCAAGCGTTATCAGCGAACCCATGCTGTGGCCTATCAGCATCGCCTCTTTGACTTGGGCGGCGTCCAGTAGCGCCACCAGCCAGTCCGAGAGCGCTGCGATGCTTCGCCGCGCCGGGCCTGCGCTGCGGTTGTGACCGGGAAGGTCCACGGCGAGCACGTTCAGGCCGTGATGGGCAAAGTAGCGTGTCTGCAATGCCCAGACGCTGTGATCGTGTTTTGCGCCGTGCACGAACACGGCCACCGGACGGCCCGGCTCGAACGCGTGTCCACCGGTGTAGGCATAAGCCGATGCGCCCTCGACTTCGAGCATCATGTGCGGCTCCCGTCACGGTTTCCGGCGTCGCTTCCGGCAGATCCCGACGAAGCCTTCTGCGATGCCTTGAGGCCGCGCTTGAGGTCATCGATGAGATCGTCGGGATCTTCCAGGCCAATCGACAGCCGGATACGTCCCGGTGCAATGCCCGCTGCGGCGAGGGCGGCGGCGTCCATGCGGAAATGCGTGGTCGAAGCCGGGTGGATGACAAGCGAGCGTGCATCGCCAACGTTCGCCAGATGCGAGAACAGCGTCAGCGCTTCAATGAATCGCTTCGCTGCCGCCACGTCGCCACGCAGGTCGAAGCTGAACACGGCGCCCGCGCCGCGCGGCAGAAGGCGTTTGGCGAGCGCGTAGTCGCGATGACTCTCGAGTTCTGGATAAGCCACGCCTTCCACGGCAGGGTGAGCGAGCAGGAACTCGACCACCTTGCGGGTGTTGGCGACGTGCCGGTCCATCCGCAACGGCAAGGTTTCTATGCCTTGCAAGAGTTGCCATGCGGCTTGCGGATGCAGGCAGGCGCCGAAGTCACGCAACCCTTCGCGGCGAGCGCGCAGCAGGAATGGCGCGACGGTGCTTTCTTCGGCGAAGACCATGCCGTGAAAACCATCGTAGGGTTCGGTGAATTCGGGGAATAGATTGGTAGCGGTGAAGTCGAACGTGCCGCCGTCTACCAGCACGCCGCCAATCGTCGTGCCGTGACCACCCAGGAACTTGGTCGCCGAGTGGTAGACGAAGTCGGCGCCGTGGTTAAAGGGACGCAGCAAATAGGGCGTGGTGAAGGTCGAATCCACCAGTAGCGGTACGTGGTTCGAATGTGCGATGTCCGCAATCGTCTCGATGTCGAGCACATCGAGACCAGGGTTTCCCAGCGTTTCGCCGAACAGCAGGCGCGTGTTGGGCCGGATGGCCGCACGCCACGCGTCGGCATCGTGCGGCGGGACGAAGGTGGTGTCTATGCCGAAGCGCCGCATCGTGTAATGCAGCAGATTGTGCGAGCCGCCATACAGCGCGCTCGACGCAACCACGTGCGACCCTGCGCCCATCAGCGTGGCGATCGCAAGATGCAGCGCGGCCTGTCCGCTGGCCGTGCCGATCGCCCCTACGCCGCCTTCCAGCGCGGCGACGCGCTCCTCGAATACGGCGACAGTCGGGTTCGAAATGCGCGAATAGACGTGTCCCGAGCGCTCCATGTTGAAGAGCGAAGCCGCGTGATCGGTGTCTCGAAACGAGAAGGACGTAGTCTGGTAAATCGGCGTGGCGCGTGCGCCGGTGGCAGGGTCGGGCGCAGCGCCGGCATGCAGCACGAGCGTGTCGAAGCGGTTGGCGGGCATCGTGGGCGGGCTACCATGGGAAAAGAGTCATTTATCGTAACATCGGGTGTGGCGCGGCAAACTTGGGGTAGACGCCAGCGCCGGCACTTGGACCATGAGACCCCATGCCACGCCAGGGGGCGGCTAGGCACGGCATGCGCCGACTTTGTGCAAAAGCCCGCCCCGCGTGCTTTTGCAGACAAAACACGGGGTTGTTGCGCGCTTTCTTTTTGACTGCCTTTCCGCTAGGATCGACAGATATTCAGGCTTTTCGCGAGGAGACAATCATGCGAGTCAGCGACATTTTGAACGTCAAGGGCAACGCGCTCTTCACGGTGACACCCGATACGCCGCTGCAAGAAGCCATCAACACAATGGCGTCACACGACATTGGCTCACTGGTAGTGATCGAATACGGCGATCTCGCCGGCATGCTGACGTTCCGCGAGATTATTCTCACGCTGAGCGAGAACGGCGGCAGCGTGGGCACCACCACTATCCGCAAGGTCATGGACGACCACCCCATCACGTGCACGCCGGAAACGGACGTGAACGAGGTGCGCCGCATGATGCTGGAGCATCACGTTCGTTACTTGCCGGTCATGGAAAAGAACGTGCTGATGGGCGTGATTTCTTTCTACGACGTGGCCAAGGCCGTGGTGGAAGAGCAGGGTTTCGAGAACAAGATGCTCAAGGCCTATATTCGCGACTGGCCGGAGCAGCAGGAAGAAGCGCGTTGATCGAGGCGTTGCGGGATTAGTGCCATTCCGCTCTTACCCGGTCGAAGCGCATCACCCTGTCACGCACAAAATGCGCGCCCGAGCGGCGCGCATTTTTTTCGCCTCGCTTATTGCCCCTCAACAGAACAAGCCTCTCGCAGCCACCAACACCAATAATCCATGAGCGAAACATCCGCATCGACCCGCACGAAAAAGGCCGGCGCCCAACACGGCGACGGTCAGTTTCGCCTGTTGCGCGAACGTCGTTTCGCGCCGTTCTTCTGGACGCAATTTCTCGGCGCGCTCAACGACAACGTCTTCAAGGTCGGCTTTACGTCGCTGGTCACTTTTCAGGCTGCACGCTTTTCGGGCGTCGATCCGAAAACCGCCGCTTTCCTGATCTCCGCTATCTTCATCATCCCTTTCGTGCTTTTTTCCGCGACGTCAGGCCAGGTCGCCGATAAGTACGACAAAGCCACGCTCACGCGTTTCGTGAAGACCTTCGAAATCGTGGTGATGCTGATCGGCGGCGCAGGTTTCATGTTGCACAGCGCACCGCTGCTTTACTTTTGCACGTTTCTCATGGGTGTCCATTCGACCGTGTTCGGGCCGGTGAAATACGCGTATCTGCCACAGCATCTCGAGCCATCGGAGCTTGTTGGCGGCAACGGGCTCGTCGAAATGGGGACGTTCGTGGCCATTTTGATCGGGACGATCATCGGCGGTGCGGCGGCCGGGCTGACCGAGCACGGCGCCATGTTGCTCGCGGCGTGCTGCCTGACGGTTGCGCTGATCGGGCGCGCTGTGTCGGGTTTCGTGCCAAAAACAGCGGCACTACAGCCTGAATTGAAGATCAACTGGAACCCGTTCAGCGAGACGTGGCGCAATCTCGCGCTTGCGCGTAAGGATCGGACCGTGTTCCTGAGCCTGCTCGGGATTTCGTGGCTTTGGTTCGTCGGCGCGACGTTTCTCACGTCGTTCTTCAACTTCGCGAAGGACGTCCTGTCGGCGAATCCGGATGTGGTGACCGTGCTGCTCGGCACGTTTTCGATCGGCATTGGCATCGGCTCGCTGATGTGTGAAAAGCTTTCGAAGCGCCGTGTCGAGATCGGACTCGTGCCGCTCGGGTCGATCGGGATTAGTGTGTTTGCCATCGACCTGTTTTTCGCTAGCCACAAAATCGCGCCGGCCGGTCATCTGATGGGCGTCGGCGAGTTTCTTCAAATGGGCATGCATTGGCGCATCCTGGCCGACCTGTTCCTGCTGGCCCTGTTCGGCGGCTTGTACAGTGTGCCGCTCTACGCGCTGATCCAGTCGCGCAGCCAACCGACGCACCGCGCCCGCATCATCGCCGCGAACAACATCCTCAACTCGTTTTTCATGATTGTGTCGGCGTTACTGGCGGTCGGCCTCACGTCGGCGGGTGTCGGCATTCCCGGGCTGTTTCTCACCACCGCGTTGCTGAATATCGTGGTGGCCGCGTATATCTATTCGCTCGTGCCCGAGTTCCTGCTGCGTTTTCTCGCGTGGATTCTCGTGCATACGTTCTACCGGATCAGGCTTGTGAACGCCGAGCGCATTCCCGAGCATGGGGCCGCTGTGCTGGTGTGCAATCACGTGAGTTTTGTCGATGCCGTCGTGATCATGTCAGAGAGTCCGCGGCCGATCCGTTTCGTGATGGATCACCGGATTTTCCGCTCGCCGCTGGTCGGCTGGCTGTTCCGTCACGTCAAGGCCATTCCGATCGCTCCGGCTCACGAGGACGCAAAACTGCTGGAGAAAGCCTACGACGCCTGCGCCCGCGCGCTAGCCGATGGCGATCTGGTGTGCATTTTCCCGGAAGGCAAGCTCACCCGGACCGGCGATATGAACCCGTTCCGCCATGGTATCAGCGAAATTCTCAAGCGCCATTCCGCGCCGGTCGTGCCCATCGCTTTGCGCGGCTTGTGGGGCAGCGTCTTTTCCCGTCACGACGACAACCGCTGGCCGCGTCCGATTCATCGCGGAGTGATGAGCCGCCTGACGCTCGCGGTCGGTGAGCCAATTGAACCGGCGGATGCCACGCCGGAGCATCTGCAACAGCTGGTCGCGACGTTGCGAGGCGCCCGCAAATAGGCTGCAAGAGGCGCCTCGCGCAGCCAGGCGCCTCCCTCAAGCGATGCTTCTGCAAACGAAAGGCCCGCGCGCAACGGGTTTCGGGCGTGGGCGCATCACCGGTCGGCTGGCATAATATTGGCTCTTTCGCTTTTTTCAGGACGACGCTCATGTCCGGCAACACACTCGGCACGCTTTTCACCGTCACCAACTTCGGCGAGTCGCACGGTCCCGCGATCGGCTGCGTGATCGACGGCTGCCCGCCGGGAATGGAACTCTCGGAAGCGGATATCCAGATCGAACTGGATCGGCGCAAACCGGGCACGTCGCGGCATGTGACGCAGCGTCAGGAAGCCGATCAGGTCGAGATTCTTTCCGGTGTGTTCGAAGGTAAGACGACCGGTACGCCTATCGCGTTGCTGATCCGGAACACGGATCAGCGCAGCAAGGATTACGGCAATATCGTCGAGACGTTTCGTCCCGGGCACGCCGATTACACCTACTGGCAGAAGTACGGCATTCGTGACTATCGCGGCGGCGGTCGTTCGTCAGCGCGGTTGACGGCGCCGACCGTGGCTGCCGGCGCTGTAGCGAAGAAATGGCTGCGTGAGCGCATGGGTATCGAAACACGCGGGTTCATGAGCGCGCTCGGCGAGATCCCGATTCCGTTCGTCGCTTGGGAACACGTGCGCGAAAATCCGTTTTTCGCGCCGAATGCGGAAATCGTCCCGCGCCTCGAGGAGTACATGGACACGCTGCGCAAGGACGGCGATTCGATCGGCGCGCGCATCGGCGTCATCGCAACGGGCGTGCCGGCCGGGCTGGGCGAGCCTCTTTATGACCGCCTCGACGCCGATATCGCCAAAGCGATGATGGGCATCAATGCGGTGAAAGGCGTCGAAATTGGTGCGGGTTTCGCGAGCGTCGCGCAGCGCGGCTCGGTTCACGGCGATGAAATGACGCCTGAGGGGTTCGCCGCGAACAACGCCGGCGGTGTGTTGGGCGGCATTTCGAGCGGGCAGGACATCACCGTATCGATCGCGATCAAACCGACGTCGAGCATCCGCACGCCTCGTGAATCCATCGATAAAGCCGGTCATTCCGCGACCGTGGAAACCTTCGGCCGCCATGATCCGTGCGTTGGCATCCGGGCGACGCCGATCGCCGAAGCGCTGCTCGCGCTCGTGCTGATCGATCACGCGTTGCGGAACCGCGCGCAGAACGGCGATGTGGTGACCACGACGCCTCATATCGCTGCGCATATCGCCAAATAAAATTGCGCCGGTTCTGAATATAAAGAACCGGCGCAATTTCTTAAAGCCTCGAACCCTCAAACCCGAACGATCACATATTCGGGTAATTCGGCCCGCCGCCACCCTCCGGTGGTACCCACACAATGTTCTGTGTCGGGTCCTTGATATCGCACGTCTTGCAGTGCACGCAGTTCTGCGCATTGATCTGCAGGCGTTCGCTGCCGTCATCGTTCTTCACGAACTCATACACCTGAGCCGGGCAATACCGTCCTTCCGGTCCCGCGTACGTTCTTAAATTCACATCCACCGGCACCGATGCATCCTTCAGCGTCAAATGCGCCGGCTGGTTTTCCTCGTGATTCGTGTTCGATATAAACACCGACGCCAGCCGGTCGAACGTCAGCTTGCCATCGGGCTTCGGATACACGATCGGCTTGCACTGCGATGCGGGTTTGAGCGTCTCGTTATCGGCGTGCTGGTGATGCAGCGTCCACGGCACATTGCCGCCCAAGAGTTTCTGCTCAAGCCCAACCATGAACGTGCCGAGATACAAACCCTTGCTCATCCATTGCTTGAAATTGCGTGCGCGATATAGCTCCGTCTTGAGCCATGAGCTGTTAAACGCGTCAGGGTAGGCGTTCAGTTCATCGGCTTGACGACCGGCTTGCACAGCGTCGAACGCGGCTTCGGCGGCCATCTTCCCGGACTTGATCGCGGCGTGACTGCCCTTGATCCGCGATGCATTCAGGAACCCGGCGTCGTCACCGGCCAGCGCTCCGCCCGGGAACACCAGCTTCGGCAGCGACATCAACCCGCCGGCCGTGATCGCCCGTGCGCCATACGACACGCGCTTGCCACCTTCGAGGAAGGTGCGGATCGCCGGATGCGTCTTGTAGCGCTGAAACTCCTCGAACGGCGACAGGTACGGATTCGAATACCCCAGCCCGACCACAAAGCCCACCATCACCTGGTTATCGTCCATGTGATAGAGGAACGAGCCGCCGTAGGTGTCGGTTTCCAGCGGCCAGCCCGCCGTGTGAATCACCAGACCCGGCTTGTGCTTCGATGGATCGATCTGCCACAGCTCTTTGATCCCCAGACCGTAGACCTGCGGATCGGCATCGCGGGCGAGCTCGAATTTATCCATGAGCTGGCGACCGAGGTTGCCGCGTGCGCCTTCGCAGAACAGCGTGTATTTCGCGTGCAATTCCATACCGAGCTGGAAGTTGCCGGTCGGCTCGCCGTCCTTGCCCACGCCCATGTTGCCCGTCGCCACGCCGCGCACCGCGCCGTCTTCGGTGTAGAGCACTTCCGCTGCAGGAAAGCCCGGGAAGATCTCGACGCCCAGCGCTTCAGCCTGTTGCCCCAGCCAGCGCGTAACGTTCGCCAGACTCACGACATAGTTACCGTGGTTCTTGAAGTTGTCCGGCAGCAGCCAGTTGGGCACCTGTTTTGCGCTGTCCTTCGTCAAAAACAGGAAGCGGTCCTCGGTGACTTCCACATCGAGCGGTGCGCCCTGGGTCTTCCAGTCGGGGAGCAATTCGCTTAAACCCCGCGGATCCATGACGGCGCCCGAGAGGATGTGCGCGCCGATCTCGGAGCCTTTCTCCAGCACGCACACGCCCAGTTCGACGCCTTTTTCCTGCGCGAGCTGCTTCAGCCGGATAGCTGCCGATAGCCCCGCAGGACCGCCGCCCACGATCACGACGTCGTACTCCATGGATTCACGGGGACCGTATTGCTCGATGAGGCTCGCCGGGGTCATCCAATGCTCCTGTCTAACGTTAGAATGATTTTTTTGGGGATCGCGTATTGTCAGGGAACCCTTCGCAGGGTGCAACCGACGATCCTGAAATTAGCACGACCGTATTATTTTTAGGATAGCATATCGGCTGCGTCGATTCGATACCTATTTTGGGGGAGGGACGTCAGGACGATTCGCTCCCGGGTACCTCAATCGCTTTCAACCAAGGAAAAACAATGGGCCGTTCGATCAACCTGGAAGGCAAATGCGCGCTGATCACCGGCGCCTCCAGCGGACTGGGCAAGCGCTTTGCGCAAGTGTTGTCGCAGGCGGGCGCGCGGGTCGTGCTGGCGAGCCGGCGCACCGAGCGCCTGAAGGAATTGCGCGCCGAAATCGAGGCGTCAGGCGGCGCGGCGCACGTCGTGTCGCTCGACGTCACTGATTACCAGAGCATCAAGTCGGCGGTCGCGCACGCGGAGACAGAGGCGGGCACGATCGACATCCTGGTGAACAACTCCGGCGTGTCGACCCAGCAAAAGCTGACGGACGTGACGCCGTCGGACTTCGATTTCGTGTTCGATACCAACACGCGCGGCGCGTTTTTTGTCGCGCAAGAGGTGGCGAAACGGATGATCATGCGCGGAAATGGCACAGCCAAGCCGGGCTACCGGATCATCAACATCGCGTCCATGGCGGGGCTCAAGACCTTGCCGCAGATCGGCATTTATTCCATGAGCAAGGCCGCTGTCATTCATATGACGAAGGCGATGGCGCAGGAATGGGGCCGCCACGGCATCAATGTGAACGCGATCTGCCCGGGTTATATCGATACCGAGCTCAATCACCATCACTGGAAAAGCGAGGCCGGCCAGAAACTGCTGGCCATGCTGCCGCGTCGCCGGGTGGGTACGCCTGAAGACCTCGATGGCTTGTTGCTGCTGCTTGCCGCCGACGAATCGCAGTTCATCAACGGCTCGGTGATTGCCGCCGACGACGGGTTCGGCCTATGAGCCAGGTTCTTGAGCAGACAGGTTCTACGGCTGGTTTTCATCGCGTAATCGATTTGCCCATGCCGTTGCGATGGGGCGACATGGACGCATTCGGCCACGTGAACAACACGGTCTACTTCCGCTTCATGGAAGAAACGCGGATCTCATGGTTCCGGGAACTGGCCATTGCCGGCGCCAACGTCGAAGGGCAGGGGCCGGTGATTGTGAATGCATCGATGGAATTCCTGAGGCAGCTCCACTATCCCGGCGATGTCATTGGCAGCATGTTCGTCGGGCCGCCGGGCCGCAGCAGTTTCGACACGCGCTTTGAGCTGTATCGTGCCGACGACCCCGCGACGCTCTACGCGCGGGGCACGGCGAAATGTGTGTGGATCGACTACGCGGCGGCGAAATCGGTGCAGATTCCTGACCTGCTGCGCCATGCCATTGAATCGGCCGGAACGCCCGCCTAGTCGCCCAGCAGCCGTTGAAGCAGCTCGGTTGCGTTGCCCGTGTCGTATTTGCGCATGAGTTTCGAGCGATAGATGTCGACGGTCCGGGGGCTGATATCCAGCGCGCGGCCGATCTGCTTGCTGGTCTTGCCCGTGACGAGCTGCGCGGCGATTTCCCGTTCGCGCGGCGTCAATTCGATGGCAACCCGCCGCGTCGCGCTCAAGTCCTCGAAGGTCCACACGCCGGCGGCGTGCGGTGCACTCAGGTCGAGCGATCTGCCGGTCACGTGGCACCAGAACAATTCACCGTTTGCGCGCTTCATGATGCGGTCGTCGGCGTAACTGCCCTGGCGCTGCATCAACGCGGCGATGCGCTCGCCGATCCGCTCGAATTCCCCCTGCGACGGATACAGCACCTGGAACGACTGGCCCAGCAAGGCTTCCGGCGCAACGCCGAAAATCGCGCAGAGCTGCGCATTGCAGTCTTCGATGATCCGGTCCCGTGACAACACGAGTCCGACTGGCGCAAGATGGAACGCTGTTTGGTAATCCAGTTGACGCATTTGGCTCGCACGTGTCGGGTTTAACCCGCGTTTAACTGTTTCATCGCCGTGCAGTACGGCAATTACTTATGTATTTTTGCGTATTGTGCCGGATCGATCCGGCGTCGTACTCTTTTGCCACGTCAGAAGGTCGTCTCGCGCTTGGCAAACCGGTCGTGCGGACGGCTCAAACAAACGGATTTCATCCAGATCAGGAAGGGACAAACAGATGAACAAGGTCTATCCCAGCGCGAAAGAGGCGCTCGATGGCATCGTGAAGGACGGGCAGACGTTTGCCGTCGGCGGTTTTGGCTTGTGCGGCATTCCCGAAGCGCTGATCGCGGCATTGCGCGATACGGGCGTTCAGGGCATCACGTGCATCAGCAACAACGCGGGCGTCGACGGCTTCGGACTCGGGCTGCTGCTCGAAACCCGCCAGGTCAAGAAAATGATCTCGTCGTACGTCGGCGAAAACAAGGAGTTCGAGCGCCAGTACCTGGCCGGCGAACTCGAGCTTGAATTCACGCCGCAAGGCACGCTGGCCGAAAAGCTGCGCGCAGGCGGCTCGGGCATTCCGGCGTTTTTCACCAACACGGGTTACGGCACGGTGATCGCGGACGGCAAGGAAACGCGTCAATTCGGCGAGAACCACTACGTGCTCGAACACTCGCTCACTGCTGACGTGGCGCTCGTGAAGGCGTGGAAAGCCGATAAATCGGGCAATTTGATTTATCGCCGCACCGCTCGCAACTTCAACCCGATGTGCGCCATGGCCGGCAAGATCACGGTGGTCGAAGTGGAAGAAATCGTGGAAACGGGCGCGCTCGATCCCGACGCCATTCACACGCCGGGCATTTTCGTGCAGCGCATCGTGCTGAACGCACATCCGGAAAAACGCATTGAACAACGCGTCGTGCGCGCGAAAGGAGACTGATCATGGCATGGGACCGGAACCAGATGGCTGCGCGCGCGGCCAAGGAATTGCAGGACGGTTTTTATGTGAATTTGGGCATCGGCTTGCCCACGCTGGTCGCGAACTTCGTGCCGGCGGGCATGGAGGTGTGGCTGCAATCGGAAAATGGCTTGCTGGGCATCGGGCCGTCGCCCACTGAGGAAGAAGTTGACGCCGACCTGATCAACGCCGGCAAGCAGACGGTGACCACGCTGCCGGGATCATCGATTTTTTCGTCGGCGGATTCGTTCGCGATGATTCGTGGCGGTCACGTGAACCTGGCGATTCTCGGCGCGATGCAGATCAGCAAGACGGGCGACCTCGCCAACTGGATGATCCCCGGCAAGATGATCAAGGGCATGGGCGGCGCGATGGATCTGGTCGCGGGCGTGAAACGCGTGATCGTGCTGATGGAGCATGTAGCGAAGGGCGACCAGCACAAGATTCTTGAAGCGTGCACGTTGCCGCTGACGGGCGTGGGCGTGGTCGACCGCATCATTACGGATCTTGGCGTGATCGACGTCACCGACGCTGGGCTGAAACTCGTGGAACTGGCGTCGGGCGTCACTGTGGAAGAGATTCAGCAGAAAACCGGCGCACCGCTGGATGTAAGCGGCGTCAAGTAAGGGTTTTCTGCATCGGTTGTTGTCGCGGTCGTTTTACCGGCCGAAATGAACCGTTCCGACGTAAGTTGGGACGGTTTTTTTATTTTGGCGGTGGTCTTTGCCAGAGACCAGGCGACCGGTAAGGGACCGTGCAGTTCGTGTTTTGGGGCCGCTTATCGTGCCTTTGTTTAGACTGTTCGGATAACGTTGCCGCATCGCGCCGAAGCGCATCCCGCAAAGCGTTTACAATCGATTTCAGTTGAGTTGTTCGCATGCCGCAGCGCCAACGCACCGAGGAAAATCTTATGTCCGCGTCTATTGTCGAAGCTGCGCCGTCGTTTGTTCCCACTCCTCGGCAACGCCATGTGCAATGCGTCAGCCCGTCGGGCCTGCATCGCGTGGCTTATACCGAATGGGGCGATCCGGCGAACCCGCGCGTGCTCGTGTGTGTCCACGGGCTGACGCGTTCAGGGCGGGATTTCGACGAGGTCGCGAAGGTGTTTGCGCGCGAGTATCGGGTGGTGTGTCCGGATGTGGTTGGGCGAGGTCTATCGGACTGGCTGGTCGATCCAAAGTATTACGGGGTGCCGCAGTATGTGTCCGACATGGTCGCGCTCATTGCACGGCTGAACGTGGAAACGGTGGATTGGTTCGGGACGTCCATGGGCGGACTGATCGGCCTTGGGCTTGCCGGAATGCCGAATTCACCAATCCGGAAAATGCTGCTCAACGACGTCGGGCCGCATATTGAACCGGTGGCGGTCGAGCGGATCGGCACTTACCTCGGCCGCGGCGGGAGCTTTGCCACGCTGCAAGAAGCTATCGATAACGCGGCGCAACTCGCTGCATCGTTCGGGCCACTGACGGCTGAAGAATGGCGCGCGATCAACACGCCGCTGATGCGGGAGCACGAAGGCCGCTGGGGGTATCGATACGATCCGAAAATCGCGGTCCCGTTTGCTGCCGCGGACACAAATGCGGCGTCGCTCGGCGAGGCGCTCCTGTGGCGTTCGCTGGCATCGATCCAGCATCCGGTGCTGGTGGTCCGGGGCGAGCATTCGGATCTGCTCTCGCGCGAGACGGTCGAAAAAATGGTCGCGAGCGGGCAGGCGGTGACGAGCAAGGAGGTAGCAGGTGTGGGCCACGCGCCCGCCTTCCTGGCACCCGATCAGATAGAGATCGCGTACCGCTTCTTCCTCGATACTGAAACGTCCAAGGCATAATATTGGGCTTCGTCCGGTTTTTTTGACTATTCACTGACTATTACTCTCAGGAACACTCATGGCAGTCATCCGTCACCATGTCGGCGCGCGTCTTTCCGAGATCGCGATCCACAACGGCACCATTTATCTCGCCGGCCAGATTGCCGAAGACACTGACCAGGACATCACGGGCCAGACCCGTGAAGTGCTCGGCCATATCGACCGTTTGCTGGAGGAAGCAGGCAGCGACAAGACGCAGCTTTTGTCGGTGCAGATCTATCTCGCCGACCTGGTCCATTTCGCCGCCATGAACGCTGCGTGGGACATGTGGGTTCCTGAAGGCGATGCGCCGCCGCGCGCTACCGTGGAAGCGAAACTCGCCAACCCGGCATGCCTCGTGGAAGTGGTGGTCGTGGCTGCCGTGCGTAGCTAAGCCCGGAACATTGAGAGCATCAGATTAATCCGTATGCCTGATACCGCCGTCTCCCCCGCGCCAACACCCGAGCCGTCCTTCGACGACGCGCTCGCGTTTGTGCGCGAACATGCGGGAGATGCGCGGTTGACCAGCGGGGAATTGCTGGTCGAGCACGCTGCCGGCACGGCGCGGATCATGCAAACGTTGAACGTCGATCCTGCGGCCGTCGTGGCGGCGGCGCTGTTTGCCATTGCGCCGCATATCGACGACCCCGAGCGTGTCATCAGCGAGCGTTTCGGCACGGAAGTGCAAGGTCTCGTCGCGGACGTTCGCAAGCTCTGGCGGCTGGGTTCTGTCAGTTCGCGCGCCGCGCAGGCAACGTTGCCGGAAACGGGTCGCGAAGCGCAAGCGGCGCGCCGTGCCCAGGTCGAAGCATTGCGCAAGATGCTGCTTGCGTTTGCACAGGATATCCGCGTGGTCTTGATCCGCCTCGCGTCGCGGCTGCAGTCATTGCGCTACTACGCCGCGAACAAGCTCGAGCCATCACCCGACGTGCCGCGTGAAACCCTCGAGATCTACGCGCCGCTCGCGAACCGGCTGGGCATCTGGCAATTGAAGTGGGAACTGGAAGACCTCGCGTTTCGCTTCGAGGAACCGCCGACCTACAAGCGCATCGCCAAGTTGCTCGACGAAAAACGCGTCGAGCGCGAAGCGTATGTCACGGAAGCTATCGCAAGCCTGCAGAAGGAACTGGCAACCGCGAATATCCGGGCGGAAGTGAGCGGCCGGCCGAAGCACATCTACAGCATCTGGAAAAAGATGCGCGGCAAGGAACTCGATTTTTCCGAGGTGAACGACGTGCGCGCGTTTCGTGTGATCGTCGACGACATCAAGGATTGCTACACCGTGCTTGGTATCGTCCATAACTTGTGGCAGCCCGTGCCACGGGAATTCGACGACTACATTTCACGGCCGAAGGCGAACGGGTACCGGTCGCTGCATACCGTCGTGGTAGGCGACGACGGGCGAGCATTTGAAGTGCAGATCCGGACGCAGGAAATGCATGGCTTCGCTGAGTACGGCGTAGCCGCCCACTGGCGTTACAAGGAAGCCGGCGCGCGCGCGTACGGCGGGCAGGTGACGGCCAGCGACAAATACGACGAAAAGATCGCGTGGTTGCGTCAACTGCTGGCGTGGAAAGAAGACGTCTCCGAAGGCGATCAGCCGGGCGCGCAGCCCTGGCAGCATTTGCGCGAGGCCACGCTCGACGACGACCACATCTACGTGCTCACGCCGCAGGCACGCGTGATCGCGATGCCGCAAGGTTCGACCGCGGTCGACTTCGCTTATCACCTGCACAGCGAGCTTGGGCATCGTTGCCGTGGCGCGCGGGTCGACGGCGCCATGGTGCCGCTCAACACGCCGCTGCAGAACGGCCAGACGGTCGAGATCGTCGCAGTGAAGGAGGGCGGTCCGTCGCGCGACTGGCTCAATCCGTTGCTCGGCTATTTGCACAGCCCTCGGGCTCGGCAAAAGGTGCGTGCGTGGTTCAACGCGGTCGATTCCGAAGAGAACATCGCGAACGGGCGAACGCTCGTTGAAAAGACGCTGCAGCGTGAGGGCAAGACATCCGTTAATCTGGATCAGCTGGCATCGAAGCTCGGCTTCAAGACGCCTGAAGATCTGTACGCGGTCGTCGCCAAGGAAGAGTTCAGCCTGCGCAACATCGAGCAGGCGCTGCACGACACCCCGCCGCCGGAACCGGAGCCCGAAGCGCCGGCGCAATTCGAGAAGCGCAGCAGCGGGCAAAGCGTGGCGCAAGGTGCGTCCACTGGCGTGCTGGTGGTCGGCGTGGACGCGTTGCTGACGCAATTGGCACGGTGTTGTCGCCCGGCTCCGCCGGACCGCATCGCGGGCTTCGTGACGCGTGGCAAGGGCATGTCGATTCACCGCAGTGATTGCGCGACTTTCCAGCGGATGGCAGAGCGTTCACCCGAACGTGTGCTCGAGACCGCGTGGTCCGCCGACGTGATGAGCGGACGCGGATCGTCGGTGTATCCGGTCGACCTCGCGGTGGAATCGAACGATCGACAAGGCTTGCTGCGCGATATCTCCGAGGTCTTCGCGCGCGAGAAAATGAACGTGACCGGCGTGAAGACACAGAGCCGGCGCAACGTGGCGTACATGCAATTTACGGTCGAGGTGTCGAGCGCCGCGCAAATTCAGCGTGCGTGCTCATTGCTGAGCGAAGTGCAGGGCGTGGTGCGCGCGTCGCGACGGGCCTGAAGCGTCGTGCCCCCAAGAAAAATGCATGCCTGCCTGCAAGCTTGGGGCGTTGATAACGCGTTGAATCTGAAGCGCATTGTCGATGCTTCTTAAACGTATCCACGAATATCTGCAGTGTCATCGCATGAAAGCACTTGCCAAGATTCAAAACGCTCCATATAATTTCGCTTCTTCAGGCTCGTAGCTCAGCTGGTTAGAGCACCACCTTGACATGGTGGGGGTCGTTGGTTCGAGTCCAATCGAGCCTACCAACGAAAGTGGAAATCCGGTTCGCCGGATTTTCAAAACTGCAGCAAGCGTCTTGGCGCGAAAGGCAAATGAACAAGATGGCACCGCGAACGTTGACCGAAACAGCTTCGGAGCGACGCTAGTCGAGGACCACTTTCGCCTTTGCAGTTGTAGGAAAAGTGAATGCGGCCCCTCAGAATGTGGGGCCGCATTTTTTTTGCCTTCGCGCGTTTGACTTGGCGTTTGCAAGGCATTGTTGAATGAACTTGGGCGCCGGCTGCCGGCGCCTTGGAGAACGAAATGGTTTCGATACGTTTGCCCGACGGGTCAGTCCGACAGTACGACCACCCTGTGACGGTTGCGGAAGTTGCCGCATCGATTGGCGCGGGACTCGCGAAAGCCGCGCTGGGCGGCAAGCTCGACGGCGAGCTCGTCGATACGTCCACGCTGATCGATCACGACGCGTCGCTCGCCATCGTCACTGAAAAAGACGCTGACGGTCTCGACATCATTCGCCACTCCACAGCGCATTTGCTTGCTTACGCGGTCAAGGACCTGTATCCGGACGCACAGGTCACGATCGGTCCGGTGATCGAGAACGGCTTCTACTACGACTTCGCGTACAGCCGTCCCTTCACGCCGGAAGATCTCGAGAAGATCGAAAAGCGCATGGCCGAAATCGCGAAGAAGGACGAACCTGTCTCGCGCCGTGTGGTGACGCGTGGTGAAGCGGTCGACTACTTCAAGAGCATCGGCGAGAAGTACAAGGCGGAGATCATCGAATCGATCCCGTCCACCGACGATATCAAGCTGTATTCGCACGGCAGTTTCACGGATCTTTGCCGCGGCCCGCACGTGCCGTCTACCGGCAAGCTGAAGGTCTTCAAGCTGATGAAGGTCGCGGGGGCCTACTGGCGCGGCGACTCGAAGAACGAACAGTTGCAGCGTATCTACGGCACGGCCTGGACGAAGAAGGAAGACCAGGAAGCGTATCTGCACATGCTCGAGGAAGCGGAGAAGCGCGATCACCGCAAGCTTGCCAAGCAACTCGACCTGTTCCATCTGCAGGAAGAGGCCCCGGGCATGGTGTTCTGGCACCCGAAGGGCTGGGCAATCTGGCAGCAGGTCGAGCAATATATCCGTCGCCGCCTGAGCGAAGTCGGTTATCTCGAAATCAAGACGCCGATGATCATGGACCGCTCGCTGTGGGAAGCGTCGGGTCACTGGCAGAACTATCGTGAAAACATGTTCACGACGGAGTCGGAAAAGCGCGATTACGCCATCAAGCCGATGAACTGTCCTGGCCACGTGCAGGTGTTCAACCATGGCTTGCGTTCGTATCGCGACCTGCCGCTGCGTTACGCGGAATTTGGCTCGTGCCACCGGAATGAAGCGTCGGGTGCGTTGCATGGCCTGATGCGCGTGCGTGGTTTCGTCCAGGACGACGCTCACATTTTCTGCACGGAAGACCAGTTCATCGAAGAGTCGATTGCGTTCAATACGCTCGCGATGAGCATCTACAAGGATTTCGGCTTCGACCACATCGACATCAAGCTGTCGCTGCGTCCCGATGCGCGTGCCGGAACGGACGAAACGTGGGATCGCTCGGAACAGGGCCTGCGCGAGGCGCTGACAGCATGCGGTCTCACGTGGGAAGAATTGCCGGGTGAGGGCGCATTCTACGGTCCGAAGGTCGAGTACCACATCAAGGATGCGCTCGGCCGATCATGGCAATGCGGCACGCTGCAGCTCGACATGGTGCTCCCGGAGCGCCTGGGCGCCGAATACGTATCGGAGGACAACAGCCGCAAGCGCCCGGTGATGTTGCACCGCGCGATCGTCGGTTCCATGGAACGTTTTCTCGGCATTCTGATCGAGCACCACGCTGGTGCAATGCCGTCCTGGCTCGCGCCGGTGCAGGCTGTGGTGCTGAATATCGCTGAAAGTCAGTCGGAATATGCACTGCAGCTGGCCCAATCGTTGCAAAAACAAGGGCTTAGAGTAGAGAGCGATTTGCGCAACGAGAAGATTAGCTATAAAATACGAGAGCACACAATGCAGAAGGTCCCGTATTTGCTGGTCGTCGGGGACAAAGAGCGTGATGCACAAACCGTAGCCGTGCGTGCTCGTGGCGGTATCGATGCTGGCGTGATGCCGGTCGATGCATTCCTTGAGCGTCTGCAGCAAGACGTGCAGGCGTACAAGTAAGCCCACCCGCAGCGCGGCTAGTTTTTTAGATTTTTAGAGGAAACGTAACATCGCTACTGATAAGTCTGCACATCGCATCAACGGGGAAATCACGGCGCCTGAATTGCGCCTGGTCGGAGTGGACAACGAGCCGCTGGGAATCGTGAAGCTCGCCGATGCTTTCCGCATGTCGGAGCAACAGGACGTGGATCTGGTCGAAATCGCGCCTCAGGCTGTCCCGCCTGTCGCCCGGTTGATGGACTACGGCAAGTTCAAGTACTCGGAAGCCAAGAAGCAGCACGAGGCGAAACTCAAGCAGAAGATCGTTCAGGTCAAGGAAGTCAAGTTCCGGCCGGGCACCGACGACGGTGACTACAACGTGAAACTGCGCAACCTCACGCGCTTCCTCGAAGATGGCGACAAGACGAAAATCACGTTGCGTTTTCGCGGTCGGGAAATGGCTCACCAGGAAATTGGCATGCGCGTGCTCGAGCGGTTGAAGACCGATCTCGAAGAGCACGGTCAGGTCGAGCAAATGCCGAAGATGGAAGGGCGCCAGATGATCATGGTCATGGCGCCGAAGAAAAAGAAGTAATTGAACAACGATGGATCGCGCGGCCGGGAAAGTCTTCAAGGGTCTGCGCGGCATCGTTTGAGCAGGTTTCAGGGCGTTGCCGGATAATGGCGGCGCTCATGAAAAAGCGGTGGCTGTCAAAAGCCTGCCGCTCATAAGTGGCATGTGGGTTTCGAAGGGCGGGTCAGGATCGAATGGATCGACCGCACACCCATATCCATCAAATAAACTGGAGTAGTTTCATGCCGAAGATGAAGACCAAGAAGAGTGCTGCAAAGCGCTTCGTGGTGCGTCCGGGCGGTACCATCAAGCGTGGTCAAGCCTTCAAGCGTCACATTCTTACCAAGAAGACCACCAAGGTAAAACGCCATCTGCGCGGTTCCACGGAAGTTCATGCATCTGACATGAATTCTGTGCGCGCAATGTTGCCGTTCGCTTAACCCTTAACTGACACTCACAGGAGCGCACTATGCCTAGAGTCAAACGTGGGGTTACCGCACGGGCCCGTCACAAGAAGATCATCAAGCTGGCCAAGGGTTACCGCGGCCGTCGCAATAACGTCTATCGCATCGCCAAGCAAGCGGTCATGCGCGCCGGGCAATATGCCTATCGCGATCGCCGCAACAAGAAGCGTGTGTTCCGTGCTTTGTGGATCACGCGTATCAACGCGGCGGTGCGTCAGCACGACATGACGTACAGCGTGTTCATCAATGGCCTGAAGAAGGCTTCGATCGAACTCGACCGCAAGGTGCTGGCCGACATGGCTGTGTTCGACAAGGCTGCTTTTGCTGCGATCGTCAAGCAGGTAAAAGCCGCCGTTGCAGCCTGATCGAGCTTGTTAGCGAGATTGGTACTGCTTGGTTCGTTGTAGCGTTGTCTCTAACCGGACAGCGCAACGACTAAAAAACGGGGCTCTTGTCGAGCCCCGTTTTTGTTGGTGAAGCCGGGTTGAAACGCGAAGAAGCTTGTGTCGCGTAACCATCGGCCCGGAAACGATCAGATGAACTTTGACGCTGAAATGATGGGATCAATGGATCTGGACCAGATTGTCGCCGACGCGCGAAATGCCTTCGAAAATGCCGCCGATGCGGTCACGCTCGAAAATGAAAAGGCCCGCTTTCTTGGCAAGTCCGGGGTGCTCACGGATCTGCTGAAAGGCTTGGGCAAACTCGATCCTGAAGCCCGCAAGACCGAAGGTGCACGCATCAACGCGGTCAAGCAGCAGGTGGAAGCAGCGCTGAACGCGCGCCGTCAGGCGCTGGCGGATGTGTTGCTGAATCAGCGGCTGGCTTCCGAATCAATCGATGTCACGTTGCCCGGCCGCGGTCTCGGCGCCGGCAGCCTGCATCCGGTCATGCGCACGTGGGAACGCGTGGAACAGATTTTCAGTACGATTGGTTTCGATGTGGCCGACGGCCCCGAGATCGAAACGGACTGGTACAACTTCACTGCACTGAATAGCCCGGAAAACCATCCGGCGCGCTCAATGCAGGATACGTTTTACATCGATGGCAAGGATGCTGATGGCCGGCAACTGCTGCTGCGCACGCATACCAGCCCGATGCAGGTGCGCTATGCGCGCATGAACAAACCGCCGATCAAGGTGATCGTGCCGGGCCGGACGTATCGGGTGGACAGTGACGCCACGCATTCGCCCATGTTCAATCAGGTCGAAGGTCTGTGGATCGAAGAGAACATCAGCTTCGCCGACCTGAAGGGCGTGTACTCCGACTTCCTGAAAAAATTCTTCGAGCGCGACGACATTCTCGTGCGCTTCCGCCCGTCGTATTTTCCGTTCACCGAGCCATCTGCCGAAATCGACATGATGTTCGAGCACGGCAAGAACGCCGGTAAATGGCTCGAAATCTCGGGCTCGGGACAGGTTCATCCGAACGTGATCCGCAACATGGGACTCGACCCGGAACGGTATATCGGTTTTGCATTCGGCAGCGGGCTCGAACGCTTGACCATGCTGCGTTATGGCGTGCAGGACCTGCGCCTGTTCTTCGAAAACGATCTGCGTTTCCTCGAGCAATTTGCCTGAAAGCAGGTTGCAGCGGGCCGTTGTCCGGACCTGGTAACGTAAAAGTCCGGACGCAGACACGACTTATGTCGAACCTCATTTCGAACCTAGACACATGCAATTCCCGGAATCCTGGCTTAGAACTTTCGTCGATCCCCAGCTCTCGACCGATGAACTCTCGCACGCGCTGACCATGGCGGGTCTCGAAGTGGAAGGCCTCACGCCCGTCGCGCCGCCGACCACGAAGATCGTCGTCGGGCAGGTGCTGGAAGTGGCGAAGCATCCGAACGCCGACAAGCTCAACGTGTGTCAGGTCGATGCCGGCACGGGCGAGACGTTGAACATCGTGTGCGGTGCGCCGAACGTGTCGCCGGGAATCAAGGTGCCGGTCGCACTGGTCGGCGCAGAGTTGCCGCCGGCTGAAGCGGGCGGCGCGCCGTTCGCGATCAAGCTGTCCAAGCTGCGCGGCGTGGAAAGCCAGGGCATGTTGTGCTCGGCGCGCGAACTGAAGCTGTCGGAAGACCACAGCGGTTTGCTGATCCTGCCCGCCGATACCCCGATCGGCCAGGACATTCGCGAGACGCTCAACCTCGACGACACTGTTTTCGAGATCAAGCTCACGCCGAACAAGGCCGATTGTTTGTCGGTATTTGGTGTCGCGCGGGAAACCGCCGCCATCACGGGCGCGCAGTTGCATGCGCTTGAGATGCCGCCGGTCCCTGTCTCTATCGATGAAATCTTGCCGGTCAAGGTGTTGGCGCCGGAGCTGTGCGGACGTTTCTCGGGCCGCGTGATTCGCGGCGTGAACGCACACGCAAAAACGCCGCACTGGATGGTCGAGCGTCTCGAGCGTTCGGGTCAGCGCAGCATTTCCGCGCTCGTCGATATCTCGAATTACGTGATGCTCGAACTCGGCCGCCCGACGCACGTGTTCGATCTCGACAAGATCCACGGCGGCATTGAAGTGCGCTGGGGCAAGAAGGGCGAGACGCTCAAGCTGCTGAACGGCAATACGGTGGAACTCGATGAGACCGTCGGCGTGATCGCCGATGACCGCCACGTCGAAAGTCTCGCCGGGATCATGGGCGGCGACAGCACTGCGGTGTCACTCGATACGACCAACATTTACCTGGAAGCCGCGTTCTGGTGGCCGGACAGCATTCGTGGCCGCGCGCGCAAGTACAACTTTTCCACCGACGCGGCGCATCGCTTCGAGCGCGGCGTGGATTATTCGACGACGGTCGAGCATATCGAGCGCATTTCCAGGCTGATCCTCGATATTTGCGGCGGCAATGCCGGTCCCGTCGACGACCAGACGCTCAACGTGCCGACACGCGAGCCGGTGAGCATGCGCGTATCGCGGGCGAACCGGATCATCGGCGTGAAAATCGGCGCCGAGGAAATCGCGCAGATTTTCACGCGGCTTGGCCTCACGTTCACCCAAGAGGGCGATACGTTTGCTGTCACGCCGCCGCCGTATCGGTTCGACATCGAAATTGAAGAGGACCTGATCGAGGAAGTCGCGCGTATTTACGGCTTCGAGAAGATTCCGGCGCGTCCGCCGGTCGCGATCAGCGAAATGCGTCCGACCAACGAAACGAAGCGTTCGATTCACGTGCTGCGCCACGCCGTAGCCGCGCGGGATTACGCGGAAACGGTGAACTTCAGCTTCGTCGATGCCGAATGGGAAGCGGATTTCGCCGGCAACACGAATCCCGTGAAATTGCTGAACCCGATCGCGAGCCAGCTTTCGGTCATGCGCACCACGTTGTTCGGCAGCCTGATCAGCGTGCTGCGCTACAACCTGAACCGGCGCGCGGACCGGATTCGCGTGTTCGAAGCGGGTCGCGTGTTCCTGCACGATCCGGCGATCAAGGCAGGCGAACTGGCCATCGAAGGTTTCGACCAGCCGAAAATGATCGGCGGCCTGGCTTATGGTCCGGCGTTTGAAGAGCAGTGGGGCGCAAAGCCGTCGCGCAGCGTCGATTTCTTCGACGTAAAAGGCGACGTGGAAGCGCTGTTCGCGCCGGTCGTGCCGCGTTTCGTGAAGGCGGAACATCCCGCGCTGCATCCGGGACGCAGCGCGCGGATTGAAATCGACGGCCGGGCGGTGGGCTGGATCGGTGACCTGCATCCGCGCTGGATGCAGAAATACGATTTGCCGCACGCGCCGGTTTTGTTCGAAATCGAAGCTGAAGCGCTGATGCAACGCGCGTTGCCGGTACCGTCCGAGGTGCCGAAATTCCCGCCGGTTCGCCGCGATATTGCAATTGTCGTGGACCAGAAAGTGGAAGTGCAGGCGCTCATCGACGAGCTGGAAAGTGCCCGTTCGGAGCCCGCCTGCAAGCACGTCGCGAGGGTTGCTTTATTCGACGAATTTCGTCCAAAATCAAGCACTTCCGGTGGGTTGGACGCGCACGAGAAAAGCCTTGCCTTCCGTGTAACGTTGCAAGATACTGGCGGGACGCTTCAGGACGAAACGGTCGAAACGGCCATCAAAACAATGGTGGAACGCTTGGCTCGAGTACATGGCGCGCGATTGCGCGGATAGCCTGCAGTTGGCACCCTCCGTCTTCATCGTTACGCCATTTTTTCGATATGAACCAAATGAACTCGAGTGATTTCGAAGCCCTTCTTTCGGCGCAACGCAGCGCCATGATCCGAGATGTTCCCACTTCGAACGGTGCGGCAACGGCAGAAACGCCTACGCTGACAAAAGCCGAATTGGCCGAAATGCTATTTGACCATGTCGGGTTGAATAAGCGCGAAGCCAAAGATATGGTGGAAGCGTTTTTTGAGGTCATTCGCGACGCGCTTGAAAGCGGCGACAGTGTCAAGCTATCCGGCTTTGGCAACTTTCAGCTACGCGACAAACCGCAGCGTCCCGGACGTAATCCAAAAACGGGCGAAGCTATTCCTATCGCGGCGCGTCGTGTTGTCACGTTTCATGCGAGTCAGAAGTTGAAAGCGCTGGTGGAAGCCGGTGCTGAAAACAGTTTCGGCCGCTGAAGTGACGGGCATTTATCATGCGCTGCCCGACCGCTTATTAGCGACATTAGCCCCATTCGCGACATTCACCCTATTGGTTGATTGACGATGGAAAAAGTCGTCCTGCCCCCGATTCCGGCCAAACGCTACTTCACCATCGGTGAGGTCAGCGAGTTATGCGGCGTCAAGCCGCATGTGTTGCGCTATTGGGAACAGGAATTCACGCAACTGAGGCCCGTCAAGCGGCGTGGCAATCGCCGCTATTATCAGCATCACGAAGTATTGCTGATCCGCCGCATTCGTGAATTGCTCTATGAGCAGGGTTTTACGATCAATGGCGCACGCAATCGGCTCGATTCACATGGACGTCCGAACGGTTCCGTTGATATCGAGGAGTCGCAGGAAAGTGGTGCGGTTCCCCAGGCGAATGCCGTGGTCGATGTCGATCAATTGCGCAAGGACATTTTGCAAGTGATCGATTTACTGGGTGGATGAAAAACCGCTGGAGTCCCTCATTGGAATCAAGCAGAAACAGATGCAAAAAGGCGTCGCGATTAATTAGCGACGCCTTTTTCATTTCTGATCGGACTGAGAGCGGCCGCTCGGTTTTACGAGTTTTAAGCTTCGCCCGGTGCCGTTATTTTCGAGCGTTGTCGCGTTTGAGTTCCAGGATCGGCAAATCCGGTTCTGAAAGCATTGCCTTCAGGACGTCATCCGCAAATTCCTCAACCACCGCATGCCATTCAATCGTGCCAACCGGAAAATCGCCAGGGCATTTTTTCCCTTGTGCCTTCCGGATTGCGCCGACGCTCAGACTCAACGCTCGCGCCCTCATAAAGGTCGGATCGTTTGAGTCGGCTGGTGGGTTGATTTCGTGGTCCATAGATGGGCTTTCGGCAGCGGGTGAAAAAACTTTAGGGTGAATCTGGCGAAAAGTATTTACGCGCCGGAAGTCGCCGGAACATGAGTGTACACAAGCAAAACAGGGCCGGAAGAACGCGAAACGGGGACATAACCAGTAACGAAACGGATCTCTTGATTGCTCCAATTCTCGTTCAGCGCGTGTCGTGATTCGGGGCCACGATAAGGGAGCGTAGCGGCAATGACGGGCGAAGTTCACACGCAAGCGATGCGGTTCGCCGGCGCAACCGTGTCGGGCATTGCGTCATCGAATCAAAGCCGCGCGGATCAGGCAAAAGCGTGAAGCGCAAGGTCAAATCAACCCGCGGCACAGGTTTTTAAACGGTCTCTCCACTATGCGCTGTCAAAGAAACGACCGGTTGGTTGCGGGACAATAGACGCGCGAACCGGTTCGTTCGAAGGAACAAAAAATTTTGCCTGACATGTCGATTTGCGGGCCGATCGCACGTCATGTCGACAGAGGGCGCGTGTTGCGCGCCGTCTTCCAGTTGGTTGGTCAACCCGTTACATCCAGGAGCAAAGCAATGTCGAATTCAGCTGTCAAACCGATCCCCGACGGGATGCATACGATCACGCCTCACCTGGTTTGCAAGGGCGCATCCGACGCCATCGAGTTCTATAAAAAGGCATTCAACGCGGTCGAGCAAATGCGTTTGCCCGGCCCCGACGGCACGGTCATGCACGCCATGCTGGGCATCGGCGACTCAACGCTGATGTTGGCTGAGGAATTCCCGAACTGTGGCCATAGCGGGCCGTTGACGCTGAAAGGCACGCCCGTCACGCTGCATTTGTATGTGAAGGACGTGGATTCCGCCTTCGCGCAAGCCGTTGCCGCCGGCGCGAAGGTCACCATGCCCCTAGCCGAGATGTTCTGGGGCGACCGCTATGGTCAGATCGAGGATCCGTTCGGTCATCGCTGGTCGCTCGCGACGCATACCCGCGATCTGACCCAGGATGAGATCCGGGAAGGCATGGCCAAGATGGCGCCGATGTAATTCGGCAACTTCAGTTCGAGAGGCAGCGGGGCGCCGCGTAATCACATCACTGACATCTCAGACGTGTCAGTTCGCGGCGCCATGGCGCGCTGCTGATAATTCGTTGGTGATGAACCATCGAATAAGCTCGATACCCTCAAGCCGGCAGCCGATGTTTGCCTGACCCCGAGCGGGCTGCGTCAAACGCCGGTACGATCCCTCGTGGTGAATTGGTGAAGTCCAACCGCAGCGGGCTTGCTCGCTGCATTACTGCGTGTCCATGAGGAACAAATGATTGTTGAAATGCGTATTTATCACTGCGCGCCGGGTCGTCTGCCCGCGCTGAACGACCGGTTCACGAACATTACGCTCGACTTTTTCAAGAAATACGGAATCGAACCAATCGGGTTTTGGACCACGCTGGCCGGTCCGAGCAACCACGCGCTGACCTACTTGCTGAAATGGGAAAGCCTGGCTGAGCGCGAAACCAAGTGGAATGCGTTTCAGGCCGACGCCGAGTGGATCGCGAAGCGTGCCGAAACCGAGGCGAAGCAGCCTATTGTCGAGCGGATCGAAAATCACTTTCTGTCGCCGACAGCGTATTCCGCTTTGCGTTGATGGTTTGATGCAGCGGTAAGTAGTAGATGGTGCGATACGCCCGGTCATCGGATTCGATAACCGGGCGTTTTTGTAGCCGGCCAATTGATTAATCGATCGATCGAGCCAGCTAGCGTGCCAGATGCGGCGATGTCATGCGGCGCCCACCGAACACGTGCTGTCCGCCTTCGCCGATGGTCCCCGCGAAGCCCTGCGTCGAGGCGGTGCGGGTTGCGCGATTTCCGGCAAGCATCCGTGCGCTTGAAAGTAGTCGACCAGTTCGGCCGCGGCCCGATAATCGCGCGGATTGAACCAGCCTTTCAGCGCGTCGAGAAACGCGTCGACGGCTTGATCCCCGTAATCCTTCGTGACTTCAGCAACGGCTTCGGCAAGTGCGATGTTGCGCTGTGACGCGGACAACGTACTTGCAATATGCGAAGCGCTTCTCGATACGATCATTGCCTGGGCGGGCCACAATTTGCTGTCGAATGTGACCGTAGTGTTGCGCGCCCGGCTCGCTCTGTGTGTCCGACCTTGTTGACTGGTGCTCATGTGTGTAACCCCGGTTTCAGCAGATCAGCCGGCGATGAAAATAATCCGTGGCTGTCTGCGTAGTTTTTTATATTTTGTTGAAAGCAGCGTGTCCGGATTGTGATTCTTTACTACCGTGCACAGACCGAAACCGCTAAGAATGCCGCTTCAAATAGCGATGCGCTCATCCATGGATCTATACGCAGCGGGGGCGGGATTGGATGCGTGCGGCGCAGTAAATTGCGCTTCGCGCGATCATGATTTTTCCGCCATCGGTCCCATCGAAAAATGAAATCGGCGTGGCGCGGACGCGCAAACGATTGGCAAGCCCCGGCATGTGTCTCTTAGCCTAGCGGCATCAACAAAATCGTCAGAACTTCACCTGCCGTGGCTATCGCAACGGCAGATTCGACCAGGTTCGTGGTGAGGAACGTCCACAGGCTGACATCGTCCCTGAACTGATTCCACGTTCCGAAAAAACCGAGCGACAGGATCAGCCCGAACAGCAGGCTGAATGCGATTGCCGCTGACAGCCACTTGTTGTGATCGAGACTGTCCGGTGAAAACGCGAGCGCGCTCAGGCAGAGCAATTGCGCGGCGAGAACCAGCAATACCCCGGGATGGTACTGGACGCCTTTGTACGTGAACGAACGCGACAGGCGTGAGCGTTCATATCTGTTCCCCATGGCTCGTCCTCCTTGAATCGCGAGCTTTCGACCCATTCACGGATCACTCTGTAACTGCTGCGCTGCCGCCAAGATACGCGGCGCGAACCCGGCTGTCCTGCGCCAGGTCCCGGGCCGGGCCGGCAAGCGCAATGCGGCCGCTTTCCAGCACGTAGGCCCGATGAGCGATGCGCAGTGCCTGACGCGCGTTCTGTTCGACGAGAAGGATCGATGTGCCTTCCTTGCAGATGTCGGCAATCATGCCGAAAATCACGCGAACCAGTTTCGGCGCCAGTCCCATGGACGGTTCGTCCAGCACGATTATGCGTGGCCGCAGCATCAGGGCGCGTGCAATCGCCAGCATCTGCTGTTCGCCGCCGCTGAGCGTCCCCGCCAACTGGCTGCGCCGCTCACCAAGCCGCGGAAAAGTCTGATAGACGCGCTCTATCCGCTGCGCCATCACGGCGCTGTCGCGCCGGATCAGATAGCCGCCGAGCTGCAGGTTTTCCTCGACCGTCAGCGCGCCGAACATGCGGCGGCCTTCCGGGACATGACCGAGACCCAGCGCCACGATCTGGTGAGCCCGCAGCGCGTTCAGCCGGTGCCCGGCCATCACGATCTCGCCCGCTCGCGGGCGCACGAGGCCGGAAACGGATCGTAGCGTGGTGGTCTTTCCAGCGCCGTTGCTGCCGAGCAATGCAACGATCTCACCTTCGGCCACGTCGAGGGAGATGCCATGCAGAACCTCCACGTTCCCATAGCTCACGTGCAGATCGCGGATTTCTAGGAGTCCCACAGCGATGCCTCCCCGGCGGCATCGTCGGCGGCCTCGTCTTTCCCGTCGGTGCCGAGATACGCGTCGATCACACGCGGGTTGGCCTGGATCTCCGACGGCAGGCCCTCGGCAATGATGACACCATGATCCATGACGATAATCCGATCCGACACGCCCATCACCAGCATCATGTCATGTTCGATCAGCAGCACCGTGACGCCAAGATCCCGGATACGCCGGATCAACTCCATCAGCGCATGCTTCTCGGTCGGGTTCATCCCCGCCGCCGGCTCGTCCAGCAGCAACAGCCGCGGGTTGCTGGCGAGGGCGCGGGCAATCTCCAGACGGCGTTGATCGCCATAGGGCAGGTCGGCCGCGCGTTCTCCGGCTCGAGCGCCCAGGCCGACAAAGCCGAGCCAGCTCATGCCTTCGGACGCATGGTCCGCCGCCTCGGCACGCGCGGAGGGCCACGCGACCAGCTCGGCCCAGAGCCACGTCCGAAGCCGATGATCCATGCCGATCAGCACGTTCTCGAGCGCCGTCATGTTGGCGAACAGGCGAATGCCCTGGAAGGTGCGCGCCATACCGGCATGGACGATGCGATGCGGCGCTCCGCCGACCAGTGAGGCGCCCTGCCAGAGAACCCGGCCGCCGGTCGTGCGGATCACGCCAGTCAGGCAGTTGAACACCGTTGTCTTGCCGGCGCCATTCGGACCGATCAGGCTGACAATTTCACCGCTCCGTACGGTGAAACTGACACCGCCGACTGCCTGCACACCGCCGAAGCGGCGCTGCATGTTGTTCACATCGAGCAGGATTTCACCGGTAGTGGTCTCCCGTGGCAAGGGTGTCGCGGCGGCGGCATCCTTGCGCGGGGGCGCCACGCGGCGCAGCGGCGCCGGCCACAGCCCTTGCGGCCGGAGCAGCATCAGGATCACGAGCCCGATCGCAAAAGCGAAGATGCGCCAAAGGTTGAGGAAACGCAGCATCTCGGGCAGGCCGGCGACGATGACTGCGCCCAGGATCACGCCAGGAATGCTGCCCCGGCCGCCGAGCACGACAACGATCAGGATCGTGACGGACTGCAGATAGGTGAAGCCGGTCGGGTCGATGGTCCCGAAGCGCGCCGCGAACAGGCTGCCCCCGAACCCGCCGATCAACGCGCCCATGACGTAGGCGAGCAGTTTGACGCGCAGCGTTGGCACGCCGACGGCCTCGGCCGCGTCCTCATCCTCGCGGATGCTGGTCCACGCGCGGCCGAGCCGCGACTGGCCGAGCCGGATCGCGAAGACGAGCACGAGCACGAAGAACGTGATGCCGAGTTCATAGACCGCACGCGGCGAGCTGATTTCGTAACCGAAGAGGCTTGGGCTATCGATGCCGTAGATGCCGTTCGGGCCGCCCGTGATGCGCAGGTTGGTGGCAACGATGCGCGTGATCTCGCCGAACCCCAGCGTCACGATCGCCAGATAGTCGCTTCGCAGGCGCAGGGTAGGGTATCCGATGACGATGCCCGACGCACCGGCAAACGCCAGGCTGAACGGCAGCGTTTCCCAGAACGAGAAGTGCAGGAGCGTTTCCAGGAGCGCCGTCGTGTACGCACCGATGGCAAAGAAAGCCGCATAGCCAAGATCCAGCAGCCCTGCGTAACCGACTACGATGTTCAGCCCGAGACCCAAAATGCAATAAGTGGCGATGGTCAGGCCGACATCGACGACATAGTTGCTGGCGACAACCGGCAGCGCCACTGCAGCCGCAAGCAGCGCGACGCCGGCAGGGCGGGACCAACGCGATGACGCCTGCAGTGCGCTCATGGCCTACATTCTCTCGACAACGCGTTCGCCGAACAATCCGGTCGGCTTGATCACGAGCACGGCGATCAGCACGCCGAAGACGAACACATCGGTCCATCGTGAGGAGACATAGCCGGCGCCGAAGGCTTCGAGCAAGCCGATCAGGATGCCGCCGGCCATGGCGCCCGGAATGTTGCCGATGCCGCCGAGAACCGCAGCGGTGAACGCGCGCAGCCCGAGCACGAAGCCCATGAAGAAATTGATCTGCGTGTAGTAGATTCCTTCCATGACGCCTGCCACGGCGGCCAGCGCCGATCCCAGGAAGAAGGTCAGCTGGATGAGCCGCTCCACATCGATGCCCATCAGCCGCGCCGCGTCCTGATCGATCGCGAGCGCACGCATCGCGGTGCCGACGAACGTGCGGTGGACGAAGAAATACAGCGCGATCATCAACGCAAAGCTGGCGACGATAATGCCAATTTGTGCAAACGTGACCTGCACGCCCTGGACATCGAAACCGGTGTGACTGAGCACGTGAGGGTAAGTGTTGAAACCGGCGCCATAGAGCAGCAGGACTCCGTTTTCCAGCGCCAGGGAGACGCCGAGCGCCGTGATCAGAATCGACAGCCGCGGTGCGCGCAACAGCGGCTGGTACGCAACCCGCTCGATCGCGAGGCCAAGCGCCCCTGTGACCGCCATCGAAGCCACAAGGGTGATTAGCAGCGCCAAGGCGAGCGGCACGTGCGCTGCCGCAAGCGCCGTCAACCCGGTCCAGCCGATGAACGCCCCGACCATGAACAAGTCGCCGTGGGCGAAGTTGATCAGCCGGATAATCCCGTAGACCATCGTGTAGCCGAGGGCGACGAGCGCATAGAACGAGCCGATCGTCAGCCCCTCGATCACGAACTGGAAGAAGGTGCTCATAACTTTAAGCGCGACTTTGCGCCGAGCCTACTTCATCGCCATCCAGTGTCCGCTTGCATCCTGCTTCTGGTAGGGCGCGAAGGCACCGTCGCGAACGATGATGGTGATGTACACCGCCACGCTGCGATCCCCCTTCGGGTTGAAGCCGATCGTCCCGGTCGCGCCCGCGTAGTTTGAGATCTTGTGCAAGGCAGCGGTGATCGAAGCAGGCGTCGCGGATTTCGCGTCCGCGATCGCTTTCGCCGTGACGCCGATGGCATCGTATTCATAGACTGAATACGGGCCCGGGCCTTGCCCGTAAGCCTTCGTATAGTCGTCCACATAACCATGCGCGGCGCTCAGGAACTGCGCCAGCGGCGCCGTGGTGATGATCATGTCGTTGGCTGCCGGGCCGGCTGTTTTCATCAGCGTGGGGTCATTGGTGGCGTCGCCGCCCATGAAGGTCATCTTCAGGCCCACTTGCCGCGCCTCCTTCACCAGCAGACCCGCTTCGGAGAAATAGCCGGTGTAGTAGATCACGTCCGGTTTCAATGCGGCGACACGGGTCAGCGTGGGCGAGTAGTCCATCTGGCCGGGCGTGATCGCGTCGTCGTAGACGACCTCGACGCCGCCCTTTTTCAGGGCTTCCACGGTGTTGTCGGCCAGGCCTTTGGAATAGGTCGTGTTGTCATTGATGACGGCTGCCCGCTTTGCATGCAGCGAGTTCTTCATGAAACTGGCTGCAAACGGACCCTGCTCGTCGTCGCGGCCAATTGTGCGGAACACGTTGTCGTAGCCCATTTCGGTGAGCTTGGGATTGGTCGATGCATCCAGTACGTAAGGAATGCCTGCACGATGAAAGGTCGTGAGTTCCGGTAGCGCCGCGCTGGAACAATAACCGCCGGCGACCGCTGCGACCCCGGCATCGACCAGTTTCTGCGCTGCCTGCACGGCCGTCTGCGCGTCGCAGGCGTCGTCCTCCGGCACTATTTCGATCTGCTTGCCGAGAACGCCGCCAGCCGCATTGATTTTGGCGGCGGCAAGCTTGGCGCCATTGACGATATCCGTACCGGCGTTGGCACTGCTGCCCGACAGCGGCACCGGCACGCCGATCTTGATGGTGGCGCCCTGGCTTTGTGCCAAACCGGGGGCCATGCCGGCGAGCATGGCCACAGCGGCGAGTGCCGCGATGGCCGTTTTCCGCAAGACGCGATCAGCGCCGGACGTGCCATTGTTCTGAGCAATCATGTTAGTGACTCCTTATTGTGAAAGGGATCGGGTCGATCCGCCACACGGGTTGTGGTGGCGTCAGAAAACAACTGAAAACTTACGTTCGCATGCACGTCAGGAGCTGCCGGACCGGCAGCCTGATTCTCGGGACTCATCGCCGCGCTATCATGAAAGCACTCCTTTCATGATAGGTCCCGCCGCACATTTGGACCGTATAGGGTATCTGCGTATAAACCACCCCATGCAAAAGTGTCGGTAACATCGTATTTTTCAAAGAGAAGCTAATTTTCACGAGACCGGAGTAGCGCATGAAATGCGTTGTGCTGGGGGGCGGAATCGCGGGCGTCACGGCGGCCTACTACCTTGCGAAGGAAGGCCGCGAGGTGACGGTGATCGACCGCCAGCCCGGCGTCGCGCTCGAGACCAGCTTTGCCAACGCCGGTCTGGTCGCGCCGGGGCATTCGTATACGTGGGCGTCTCCGCGTGCACCGAAAATCCTGCTGAAGTCACTTTTCGTCGACGGGCAGGCGCTGCGACTCAAGCTCAACGCGGACCCTCGCATGTGGATCTGGTGCTTCCAGTTCCTGCAAAACTGCACGGCGGAGCGCTCGCGTCAGAACACGACGCGCAAGGTAAGGCTGTGCCGCTACGCACAGAGTCAATTGCAGCAGCTCACCGCGGCCGAAGGCTTGCAGTACGACGGCATCAGCCGCGGCTTGTTGTATCTCTATCGCGACGAAGCTGCTTTTGCGCGAGGCACGCAGAACATGTCGATCCTCGCGGACAACGGCTTGCGGCTCGAAACGCTCGATGCGCAGCAGGTGGTCGCGCAGGAGCCGTCGCTTGGGCCCGCGCGTGACAAGATCGCCGGCGCGATTTATTGCCCGACCGACGAAAGCGGCGACGCGCACCTGTTCACCCGCGGCCTGAAAGCGGTGTGCGAATCCCTTGGCGTACGTTTCGAATTCAATGCGCCGATCAGCGCGATCGAGGCGTCCGGCGACCAGGTGACCGGCGTGCGTACTCCGGCGGGACTCGTGCAAGGCGACGAGTTCGTCCTCGCGCTCGGTTCCTGGTCGCCCATCGTGGCGCGTTCATTGGGCTATCGGCTACCCGTGTATCCGGTGAAGGGTTATTCGGCCACGTTTCCTATTGGGCCGAATCATCGTCCGCCGACGCTCGGCGGCGTCGATGAGAACAATCTCCTGGCATGGGCGCGTTTTGGCCAGCGGCTGCGCTTTACCGCGACTGCCGAGTTCGCCGGTTATGACACGCGCCACACGCCCGCTGACTTCACGCAGATGCTGCATGCCGCACGTGACTTGTTCCCCGATGGCGCCGACTATGACAGCCCCTCGTACTGGGCGGGCCTGCGTCCGATGACACCCGAAGGGACGCCGTTGATCGGCCGCACGCGGCACAGGAATCTGTATCTGAACACCGGCCACGGGCACATGGGGTGGACGATGTCGTGTGGCACCGCGAAACTGCTGGTCGACATCATGGCCGGTCGCCAGCCCGAACTCGACATGACAGGGATGACACTGAAATGAGTGCGACTTCATTGCAGGACGACACGTATGTGAGGCTCGACTTCGCGCTGGACGACGGCATCTGCCGGCGAGCCGCCATTGGCCTTGTGGTGCTCGCGACCGATCACACGATCGAACACGAGTGGCGCCACCTGCTGACGCAGGACGGCGTGGCGTTCTACGAAAGCCGCGTGCTGAACTCACCCGACATCACGCCCGAACGGCTGGCGGAAATGGAGGAGCGCATCGCGCCAGCGGTCGCACTGATCAGGCCCGCGGAGCGAATCGATGTCGTGGCGTTTGGATGCACGTCGGCATCAATGGTGATCGGCGAGGAAAAGGTATTCGCGCGCATCCGCGAGGCGCGTCCGGGCGTCGCGTGCACCACGCCGATTACCGCCGCGTTTGCCGCGCTACGTGCATTAGGCGTTCAGCGCGCCGGGCTGTTGACGCCCTATGTGCGCTCGATCAACGACTATATGCGCGACTACATCGAGGCACGTGGCGTCGGCGTGACGCGCATGGCGTCGTTCGAACATATGAATGACAACGAGGTGGCGCGGATAGACGCGGCCTCCCTGCGAGCCGCTGTCGAGCGCCTTGCACAGAACCCTGACGTGGACGCCGTCTTTGTGTCATGCACGAGCTTGCGCATCGCCGAGCTGATTCCGGAACTTGAGGCGAGGACGGCCAAGCCGGTGATCTCCAGCAACTTCGCGATGGCCTGGCACGCGCTGCGGCTGGCAGGCGTGGAAGACAGCGAGCCTCATCTCGGGAAGTTGTTTGCGCTGTGACACGTTGAATCACTAAGTCACGTCTGCAGGAAAGCGGAGCCCGTACTCCCTGCATATTGTGTTGAGCCAACGCGCTTCCAGTTCGACTCAGGTCACTTCTGATTCTCGGGACGGCCGGCACCGAGCGCTTCGAGCAGCGGTCGGAGGGCATCGAGTTCCGAGCCGAACCCGCTCCAGTCTCCTGCCTTCAATCTTTCGATGGCGCGGTCATAGTGTGCCAGCGCTTCGCGGGCGCGCGCGTCCGCCGTGCCCCGGGGCAATGCCGCCGGAGTGGTCTCCTTGAAGAGCGCCGCCAGGGCTTCGCCCAGGGTCTCCTCCATCACCACACGCTCACCATAGGCGGCGATCACCCGCTTCAATTCGGGCAACTGACCGGACGCCGCGCGCAAGTACAGCGGGGAGATGTAGAGGATCGAGTTCTCGATCGGCACGACCACGAGATGGCCGCGGATGACCCGCGAGCCCATCTGGTTCCACAGCGAGATCTGTTGCGATATGTCGGTATTTTGCTGGATGCGCGCCTCGATCTGGAACGGCCCATACACCAGCTTCTCCTTGGGGAAGGTGTAGACGATGAGCTTGCCGTACTCGGGCGGATCGCAACGCGCCGCCAACCAGGCGATCATGTTCTCGCGCTGGCTGGGCACCATCGGCAGCATGAGGACGAACTCGGCGCGTGGCGCCCCGGGGAGCCGCATGATCGTGTAGTAAGGCGTCATCGGCGTGGGGGCATTGCCACCGTCGATGCCGGCCAGCTCCTGCGGAAACTGCCAGAGATCCTCGCGGTTGTAGAAGACCTCCGGTGCGTCCATATGGTAGGCGCGGTAGAGCTGCGCCTGGATCAGGAACAGGTCTTCGGGGTAGCGGATATGCTGCTGCAAGTCTTTTGGCATGGCCTCCAAAGCCTTGAACAGGCCCGGGAAGATGCGCTGGTAGGTCCGCAGGATAGGATCGGCGGGATCGCTGACATAGAAGTCGACCGTGCCGTTATACGCATCGATCACCACCTTGACCGCGTTGCGGATGTAATTGCTGCCGTCGCCGATACCCGGCTGGGCGTAGGGGAACCAGCTGCTGGTGGTATAGGCGTCCTGCATCCAGAAAAGGCGCCCGTCGCTCACGACCATATAGGGGTCATGGTCGAGGCTGAGGAAGGGCGCGATCGTGCGCACGCGGTCCTGAATGTTACGGTGGAACAGGATCCGGCTCTGGTCCGTGATGTAGCCGGTCAGCAGGATGTTGGGATCGTCGAACTGCCAGGCGAAGAGGCTGCGTCGGGCCACGCTGCCGAGCGCGACACCGTCGCGCCCGCTGTAAGTTGTGTAGACGTTGTCTTTTCCCTTGGGGTAGTCGAACTCGGGCACGCTGCCCTTCACGATGACATAGTCCTGAGCGCCCCCGCCGAAATAAAGGCGCGGTTCGCGGATGGCCGGACCACCGCTCGCGACGGGCGGAATATCCTGCAGATAGAGGGAAGGTAAGCCTTCCGTGGATTTCTCGGTGACCGGCGACATCACGACGCCGTTGCCGTGGGTGAACAGGAGATGCAGGTTCACCCAGGTCTGGGCATTCGCCGGAAGCATCGCCGGCTGCAGTTCGCGCGCCGACAGCATCACCTGCCGGTAGCCGGCGTCAAGCCGGTAACGGTCGATGTCCACGGAGAGGAACTTGTAGTAAGTCCTGATCTCCTGCAACTGGGCGTACGTATCCATCAACGGCTGCACATCCCACAGGCGGATGTTGTCGATGGTCGGGCTGTTGGCCTGGAGCGAGGCGAGATTTAGCCCCTGCTCGGCCGGAAACGGTCTCACCGCGATCTGCTCGAGGCCGTAGGCCTTTCGCGTCATCGCGATATTGTGTTCGATGTACGGCGTCTCCAGTTGCAGTTCGCTCGGCTTGACATAGAAGCGCTGGAACAGCGCCGGGTAGATCACGGCAAACGCAAACGAGCTGCCGAACACAAGCAGCACCGAGGCGGCAAGAATTCGATAGCTCCGCCAGCGCATATTGGCCCACGAGGCGACGGATGCGGCAGCGGCCACGCCAACGAGCAACCACAGGACCGGTAGTTCGACGTGGACATCGGTATAACTGGCGCCGACGACGACACCGTTGTCGCCGTACAGCAGCAGGAAGCGGTCGAGCCCGTAGGACCATGCCTTCAGTACAAAGAACAAACCGAGCAGCGCCGAACCATGAACGGTGGCGGCTGCAGAGAGTCCACGCGGCAACTGCCCGGGTGTGATGTCGCCGCGCATTGCGTAGACCACGCCTGCAACGGCCGCGCTGCAGAAGAGCACCTTCAGCAGCCAATTCTTGAGCGCAATGTAGGCGGGCAGCGAGAAGAGATAGAAGCCGATGTCCTTGCCAAAGATCGGATCGCGCTCGCCGAAGGGCACCTGATGAATGAAGCGAAGCGCCATGTCCCAGCTCGAGATTTCGCCAACGGTGATGAACAAGCCCAGCACGATGGCGACGCCTGCGATGGCTGCGCGCCAACGAATGTGCGGCGCGACCCGGTCGGCCAGTTCACTGATGGCCGCCGACGGACCGAACGAATAGGCAGCTGACACCTGCGAGAGTCCGGGCTTGCTCGCGTAACGATGCGCGAGAAAACCCGACACCGCCATAGAGCCTGCCGATACGGCGAACACGGCGACAAAGAGGAGCGCCTGCGCGGAAAGAACCGTCCAGAAAACGCCGACATAGCCGATCGATGAAAACCACAGCCAGTCGACCAGGACGCCCGTGATTTGTCCGACCACGATCAGGCCAACGACGACCGCCGCAACCGTGATCGCGGTGCGTCTCAAGCGCGCGCCTGACCTCACTTGCGACCGCATACATCACACTCCTTTGCCGGCCGGTCAACCATGGCCGGCGGCGACCGCATCATTGTCATTGTCTACCGTTGATCGGCCGGGAGCGTGGTTCAGCGGGTTATCGAACCACCCCTGATAGCCCAAACGCGCAGCCGCGCAATGACGTGTGGCAGATGACGCCAGATGAATAATTGTAGGCCGGGGAACACCGCCAGGGAGGTCGCCCACGAACTACCCTGCTTCAGGGCGCCAAATGGGTGTTCAACGTCAACAATCTGTCGTCGGATATGCATTGCGGGTAAGGGGCAATCCTGAGAACGCGTCCGGCATGCCATTCATGATTCCGTGTCCTCGCCATGCCTTTTGTGCTGCGCCGCCAGACGCTCCTGCTGAGCGGGGGGCGCGGGATCGTAGTGGCTGAGCTGGATGTTGTAATTGCCATGACCGCCCGCGATAGCGTTCAGACGCGACTGATAGTCGTTGAGTTCGGACAGCGGCACTTTCCCCGTGACGACCACGGCGTTGCCGGCGGCCGTGCGTGTGCCATGGACCTGCCCACGCTTGGTGGACAGGTCGCCGATGATGTCGCCCATCGTCGCTTCCGGCGTCATCACCTCGATATCCACGATGGGCTCAAGCACGATTGGCTGGGCTTTCAGCACCGCATCGATGAAGGCCTTGCGCCCGGCGGTGACGAATGCGACTTCCTTTGAATCGACTGAATGACTCTTGCCGTCGAAGACGGTGACTCGCACGTCCTGCATCGGGAAGCCGGCGAGGGGACCGCTCGCGACGACCTGCAGGACGCCCTTTTCCACAGCCGGAATGAACTGTCCGGGGATGGCGCCGCCTTTAACGGCGTCGACGAATTCGAAACCTGCACCTCGCGGCAGCGGCTCCACGCGCAGCATCACTTCACCGAATTGTCCCGCGCCGCCGGTTTGCTTCTTGTGGCGATAATGCCCCTCAGCCCGGGCGCCGATGGTTTCCCGATAGGCGATCTTCGGCGGCCGCGTCACCACCTCGAGCTTGTACTGCTCGGACAGTCGCTCCAGCATGTGCCGCAGGTGCAACTCTCCCAAGCCGCGCACCACCGTCTCGTTAGTGCCGACCGGGTGGTCGATGCGCAGGCACGGGTCTTCCGCCGTCAACTTTTGCAGTATTTCCCAGAGACGCTGCTCGTTGCCCCGGCGCGCCGGCTCGATCGCCAGGCCATAGATGGAGGTGGGAAAGTCGAGCGGGGTCAGGTGGATGTTGCCGTCTTCGGGAGAATCATGCAGCACGGCGTCGAAACCGATTTCGTCGACCTTGGCCGTGGCGCAGATATCGCCGGGACCTGCCTGGCTGACATCAATGTGTTCCTTGCCTTGCAGCATGAACAGATGCGCGACCCTGAACGGCTGTCGAGCGTCACCAATATAGAGCTGGCTATCGCGCCTGATCGTGCCCTGATGGATGCGAAACACGGCCATCTTGCCGATGTACGGATCCATCACGATCTTGAAGGCGTGGGCCAGCACATGCTTGTCGGCAACAGGTTGCGCGCGCACGACTTCCCGGCGGCCGCCGGCATCGCGGTAAAAGAGCGGCGGGTTGCCTTCCATGGGGTTGGGCAGGAGCCGGACGAACACGTCGAGCAACTCCGCGATGCCCGCGCCGTTGGCTGCCGACGTGAAGCAGATTGGCACCAGATGACCTTCGCGCAGCGCCCGCTCGAAGGGCTCGTGCAGTTGCTCCGGACTGATGGCCTCGCCTTGCTCCAGGTAGAGCTCCATCAAGGCGGCGTCGATCTCGACCACTTGATCGACCAGCGCATTGTGCGCTGCCGCAACCGACAGGAAATCGGCGTCGCCCGCCGGGTTGAAAAAGCAATCCACCACTTGGCGGCTGCGCTGCGCCGGCAGGTTGATCGGCAGGCATGCCTTGCCGAAGGTCTCCTGAATTTGCGTCAAAAGCCCTGGAAGATCGACCTTTTCGCCATCGATGCCGTTCACGATGATCATTCTGCAGAGCTTGCGATCTTCCGCCCACGCCATCATGCGCCGGGTGGTCATTTCGATGCCCGTCTGCGCATTGATGACGATGGCGGCAGTCTCCACCGCGGGCAGGGCGCTGATCGACGGCCCGAAAAAGTCCGGATAGCCGGGTGTATCGAGCAGATAGATGCGTGTATCGCGGTAGTGCAGGTGGGCGACGGCGGAGTTCAGCGAGTGATGATATTTGCGCTCGAGCGGGTCGAAATCGCAGACCGTGGTGCCGCGCTCCACGCTGCCGGGCGCGTGGACCGCGCCACCCTGATGCAGCAGCGCTTCGATAAGCGAGGTCTTGCCGCACCCGGCATGCCCGACCAGGGCGATGGTACGGATAGCATCGGGGCTGTAGCGCATGGCCGCCCTCGTCCAGTCGTGGATGTGGGGCCATTATTGGCGAAAACCGACCCGTGTGCCATACGGGGTAATCGTCCGGTTGTCTATTTGTTCTTTCGTCGTCATGCCTGCCCAGTCAAAGCCCTGCCGTCAGCCTATTTTTCACACGCCGGCGAAAGCGAACTATCCTTAAGAATGCTTCGCAATGATTTCCTGTTTCCTTCCTTCCAAAGGAGGTGCGTCATGTCAATGTCTGCCACTCTCCAGGACTGCCTGCGCAGCAAGGGCTCCAAGTACGAAATCGTGCATCACCGGTACAGCCATTCCAGCATCGAAACCGCGTCGGCAGCGCACATTCCCGGCGACCGCCTCGCCAAGACAGTGCTTCTTGAGGACGAGCACGGCTATGTGGCGGCTGTGTTGCCATCGACTTATGCCGTGCGGCTGTCCGAGCTCTGGGCACAGACCGGACGTCACCACCTGGTGCTCGCCAAAGAGGTCGATTTACGGGAACTGTTCAAGGATTGCGACGTGGGGGCGCTTCCGCCGGTGTGTACCGCCTACGGCATGTACACCTATCTTGACGAGAGCCTCGCGAGCCAACCGGACGTCTATTTCGAAGCCGGCGATCATGAAGAGCTGATTCACATGGGCACGGATCAATTCCTGAATCTGATGGACCAGGCCGAGCGCACTCGCTTTGCCCGTCGCACGCAGGGCAGGCAAACCTGAACGGCGCCCGCCTGAAGCGGCAAGACTTGCGCAGTGCGGCATAAAGAGCGCTGCGCCACCCAACCTTTGCGCGAGGCAGGTCATGCAACGCAGCGATACGGTCCTGAAGCAGGTGATGGCAGCCTTCGAACGCGAATCACACCTCAAGCTCCACAATCATCCCATTCATATGAGTTTTGACAGCGATGCCTTGACCGTGACAGGCGAGGTGCCGGATATCGCATCCAAGAAACGCCTTCTTCAGTTGACCCAGCTGCACAGCGAGGGGACGCGTCTGGTCGATCAGCTGCGCGTCAGCGTCAACCCGCCCGTCGGGGATGGCGAGCTGCGCACTCATATCTGCGATCGGCTGTCGCAGGCGGTGGATTTCCGCAATTGCGTGATCTGTACACGCCTTAAAGGCCAGCTCGAAGTTGTGCGCGGCACCATGGACCAGGCGGGCAACGATGGCAGCGGTGTTATCGAAGTGACGGTCGAGGATGGTGTGGTGACCTTGACGGGGCAAGTGATCAGTTTGTCTCACAGGCGCCTGGCGAGCGTGACCGCCTGGTGGGTCGGCGGCTGCCGCGACGTGGTGAACTTGCTGGAGCTGGTGCCCGCCGAAGCGGACGGCGACGACGAGATTTCCGAGGCCTTGCACCTGGTGCTCGAAACCGATCAGCGAGTGCGCGCCGAGCAGATCACCATCAATGTGGAAAATCACAGGATCACGCTGGCAGGATGGGTGGCGACCGAAGCCGAAAGACGGCAGGCGGAACAGGACGCCTGGTGTCTGGATGCTATCGAGGGCGTCGTTAATCACATCCAGGTGCGGGCTTGAGCTGACTGCAGGTCTGCGTCGTAGTGCTTCTCGTAGCGCGGCAAAGCGCCTGGGGGTTACGTGCATGAGTTACGTGCATGAGTTACGTGTATGAGTTACGTGCGCTCTCTACGTACGTTCCCGGGGCGGAACCAGGCGCCAGGTCAGCAGCACCATCAGGGCAAACACCACGTATGCGAGAGTGAACACCCACGCCGACACATCGTAGTAGAGCAAACGGCTCACCCAGCGCTGCATGAAACCTTGCGTCCCGACCGAGCCATCGCGCAGCCAGTCTTCCAGTATGGTCAGGGGGCAGGCCAACCCCAACAGTGACAGGGCAGACACCAAACCGATCGCGAACAGATGAGCCAGCCTGAACGGTCGGCTGCGTACCCAATCCCAACCGAGTCCCGAGCCAATCCAGATCGCAGGAAGTCCGCCCACGATAAAGAGGGCGGTCAGCGCGTGCACGACGAGCACCGCATCGGCTAGCCAGATCATGATGTCCTCACACTTGCGCGGCTACTTTCGAGAGGTTTTTCTGCGATGTCGCGACGCCCGCCGCATTTTGGCTAAAGTTTTCGCAATTCTTGTCGTCATACAGAGCGCTACCTATTAGACCGGAGACCTCAATGAAGTCGGTAAGCGCAGAAATCGACATGGTGGAAAAGACGCTGAAAGAGCTCGTCAGGCGTCCACGCTTGATTCGCAGCAGCTACTGGGCTACGCACATAGAGTGTCTTCTGGCACGTCCGGGACTGCGGGTCCAGGACAAAGTACGGTTAGCCGCTCTGCACGATTTAATCGGCACCGTGGCGCCAACCGGTGAGATCTCCCGGGAGTTGCGAGCCGACGCCTTGACTGCGAGCTGAGCAGGGCTTGGCTGTCGGTGAATTGATCGTTCGATACCAAAACGATGGATCTCTGCGCCGACGGCTTGGCCGGCAGGGTCGTCAAGGCGTTGGACGAGCGGGAAGAAGCGTAAGAAGATTTGAGGGCGCTTCGGGGATGGAAGGTACACGCGCGGTCCCGTTTTGGGGCGCCAATCCAGTACTTGGGTACAATTGCGGCCCATGCTGCGCATCCCAATCATCCTACAAATACTATGGTGAACTTACTGACAAGACAGCCAATGCACGCTCTGATTGATGAAGAACTGGCCCACATTGAGGCGATCATTCAGCATTCACTGTCCGAAATCGAGACTAATCCTTTCCTAACCTCGCCCTACTGGCGCCGCCGGGTCGCCGATCTGCTGGACTGCATTGAAAGGTCGCCATCCCAGTTGCGGCGTGCTGACGCCCTGATGGTCGCACTTGACCAGTTCGATGAGCAGTGTGCGTTCTCGGAAAAACCGTAAAGAGTGTCCTAGAATTTATGGGTGGGAATACCCATAAATATTAAGCGGACACTGACATGCATGCCATTCCTGTTCCATACAAGGGCTGGATACTGGTGCCCCTGGCTGTCGGTTCTGCCGGATCGTTCGCTTCCATGTTGGTTCTCCGAGGACCTGACGGCCGTCACCGCGCTCTCGGTTCGCTTGGCGACTTCGCCACTGAGAAGGAAGCCTGCGAGTGTGCGATCAAATATGGCCGGACGACGGTCGACAAGCAGACCTATAAAAAGACCTGCGCGTCCCGAAAAGCGGTAGCTTGAGTGTCCTTCTCGCCCTTGTTTCATCGTGTACCCAATTTCTCTTCGGCCGCCTGCCGCGCAAGCTTGCAGACCGGCTAGCCCGTTGCAATCAATTGCGAAACGCGCGACCAGCGATCAGACGGCAGGGGTGAAAACAAGCGGTATTTGGCAGGCAGGGTAGGCGCAAGAAAAAAGGACCTAGCCCGTTAGAGCTAAGTCCTTGATTTTTCTACTGAATTACTGGTCGGGGCGAGAGGATTTGAACCTCCGACCACCTGCACCCCATGCAGGTACGCTACCAGGCTGCGCTACGCCCCGAAAGAGGAAAAGTATATCAGACACTCTTTGGTTTTAGAACCTGCAGACTCATCTTTGAAGCAAAAGCCCGTCAGTTTCACTCTTCCATCGAGCAAATGGCGTTCATTCCGCCAGCGTGCCGGATGCCGGAACAAGATCCGCGGTTCGGGCCGGCCACATGGCCAATAAACTCAATACCGCAACTCCGACTGCGTGTACTCGGACGTATGAATAGTCACCGATTGCCCGGCCGGGCTTCGGCGCTTCGCACGAAACCTCAAAGCCATCACGGCGGCAACGACGCAAGGAATCGCGTAAGACACTGCGCGCTCACCGCACGCGGACAACGACGATAGATCGATGTATCGCTCACGATCGGTGGTGGTCGCTGAAGCAAAAACGAAAGTCAGCGTGAAATCCAGCAGCATTGCCAGGCAGCAGAAGCCGATGAAGATCAGCGCGCCGTTCAGCACCGGCGCGCGACGTCCGGTGTTCAGCGTGTTGCAGACAAATACAAACGCCGCCAGCAGCACGAAATTGAGGAGCAACGGAAACCAGGGGAAATTCATCACACGCCCGCTTGGTGGTCTTGGTAGTGGAAGGAAAAGAGCCATCGATCATCGGTTCCAGAGAACCCAACGAGCGAAGTGGCGCGATCTTCACACGAGCGGCAACGTGATTTGAATACGATTTATCCTAGTTTCCGAGTCACGGGCGAAGATCCGCGCGAGCGGGCGGGGGCAACCGGACGTGGCATGGAACCATCGACGGAATCATCGGCGGCGAGCGCTTCCGAGACGAAATCGATGAACGTGCGCACCTTCGTCGTCATGTATTTGCGGCTCGTGTAGACGGCGTACACGCGCGGTGCGAACGTCGTGTAATCGGGGAAAAGTCGAGTCAATGTGCCTGACGCCAGTTCCTGCGCCACGATCCATTCGGGGAAGTAGGCGAGGCCGATGCTCGCGCGCACGAGTTGCAGCGACATGGAGCTGTCGTTGGTCTTGAGCACGGCGCTATTTTTCACCGCGAACACGCCGTCCGGACCCGAGAATTCGACGGTTTCCAAACTGACGTATGTCGGCAGCACAATCTCATGACGTTCGCTCAGTTCGCTGGGATGCTGCGGATAACCCCGCCGCTTCAAGTAGTCCGGCGAGCCCACGAGCACGAACGGTACTTTGCACAGCGGCCGCACGATCATCGTGGGGGACGGTTCAGACGTCGCCCGCAACGCCATGTCATAGCCTTCTTCCACCAGATCGACGAAGCGGTTTTCCAGTCGCAGATCGATCAGCACCTCCGGATAACGCGCCCGATACGCAACCAGGATATCGGCGAACTTCGCGGTCGCGAACCAGCCCGGCGCGGTGATCTTCAGCACGCCTCGCGGCTGATCGGTTTGCGATCCGACTGCAGCCTCAGCAGCTTGCAGGATATCCAGCGCTTCCCGGCACTGCTCGTAATAAACACTACCGGCTTCCGTCAGGCTCAGATGACGCGTCGTCCTGTTAAGCAAGCGAACACCCAGTTGCCGTTCAAGATTGGCGACGTGCTTGCTGGTCATCGCCGTGGATATATCCAGCCGCTCGGCGGCTTTGACAAAGCTGCCGGCTTCGACAACATCGCGGAACACTCGCAAACTAGTTAGTGCATCCATAAAACGGCATCCATGACACTTTCCTAACGGGAAACAAAGTGCTCAGTTTAGCGGCGTTTGTCTTCCCGCCGCGCTTGCTCGGGTCGCTTGGGCTGCTTGGGCCATTCATCGAGTTCATCGTTGAAAAGCGCGGCGACCACGCCGCGCAGCCACAGGGTGCGCGGATCGTTGTGAAACTTGCGATGCCAGTGCTGCTTCAGGTCGAAGTTCGGCAAGGGCAGCGGCGGTTCGGCCAGCGTGATGCCCGCATGTTCAGCCACGTACGCATAGCCGATGGCATGCGGCACCGTCGCGATCAGGTCGGTGCGCGAAAGTATGAACGGCAAGCTCATGAAGTGCGGCGTCTCGAGCACGGCGCGGCGGCGGATGCGTTTCTTGTCAAGGAAGTTTTCCAGGATCTCCTGACTCCGGCCTTCCGCTCGCACGACCGCGTGGCCGCATTCCACGTATTGCGCGAGCGTCAGCGGGCCACGTGAGTACGGGTGGTCGCGCCGCATCAGGCAGATGAAGCGATGTGAAAAGAGCCGCTGCTGAAAGAAATTGTTGCCGGCGAGATCGGGAAAATAGCCGATGGCCAAATCGATTTCACCGCTTTCCAGGGCACGCTCGACCTGATCGTGTTTCAGCGATACAGAGCGCAGATTTGCCCGTGGCGCGACGCTGGCGAGCGTCTGCAACAGGCGCGGCAAGAACACGATTTCACCGACATCCGAGAGCGCGATGGCGAAGGTATCGGTGGTGACGGCGGGGTCGAAATGCTGGGTATCGAGTAATCCCCGCTCGATCCGGTTCAGCGCCTCGCGCGCCACGGGCACGAGTGCGAGGGCCCGTGGAGTGGGCTCCATGCCGCGCGATGTCCGCACGAACAGAGGGTCGTTGAAATACTCGCGCAAGCGGCCGAGCGCCGTGCTGACACGCGGCTGGCTCACGCCAAGCTGTTCGGCTGCGCGGCTCACATTGCGCGTGTCCTCGATCGCGACCAGATACGGGATCAGGTTCAGGTCGAGGTCGTGCAGCGCGAGGTCCCCGGGTTTCATCGGCATGGTTTTATCAGCCTCCGCCTAGCCTCGTCTCGCGACCATCTCGGAAACACGCTGGGCCGCGTCCAGCAGCGGGTCGAGAAACGCCTTCACCATCTGTTTCGCGTTCTTGCGCTGCGCGTTGCCGCTGATATTGAGCGCCGCGATCACCCGACCCTGGCGGTCGCGGATGGGCGCGGACATCGAAATCAGGCCTTCCTCCAGTTCCTGGTCGACGATCGACCAGCCTTGCTTGCGCACCACGGCGAGCGCGGCCTTCAGCGCGGTTTTATCGATGATCGTGCGAGGCGTACGGGCTTCCAGCGCACTGGCGTCGAGCACTTCGTCAAGTTTGTTTTCGTCAAGCGCGGCGAGCAGCACGCGCCCGAGCGATGTGCAAAACGCGGGCAAACGGCTGCCGATAGACAGGTTGATCGTAATGATCTTATGCGTGGGCACGCGCAGCACGTACACGATTTCCGTGCCGTTCAACACGGCGGCCGAGCAGCTCTCATGCACCTGGCCCACCAGTTCTTCCATCACCGGTTCGGCCAGATTCCAGAATGGCATCGACGTCAGGTAGGCAAAACCAAGGTCAAGGATTTTCGCGGTCAGCGTGAAATATCGGCCGTCGGCGTCGACATAACCAAGCGCTTGCAGCGTCAACAAAATGCGGCGCGCGCCGGCGCGTGTCAGCCCCGACGCGGCGGCGACTTCCGACAAGGTCTGCGCCGGGCGCGTAGCATCAAACGAGCGAATCACCGATAAACCGCGCGCGAACGATTGCACATAGGCATCGCCGGGCCGCGAGGGCGACTCCGGGTCAGGTAGATCGGCTTCGGCAGGAGTGGAAATCATCGTGGTTTCGTCCTATTGGTCAGGCAAGAACGCGGGCACATGGCGAGCGCATCGGTACAAACCCGATGATCATTGACAGCGCAACGAATGCGGGAATACCATACGTTTGTTCGCTAAACGAATCGATGTTCGCACAGCGAACTTAAAAATGCAAGCGTTGCCGGTCGGACTCAAGTTACCCGGCGCGCTTTGATTCAGTTGCAATGCGGCTTCGATGCATTCGGCACTCGTCAAAGGAAGAGACGGCATGATCAACAAGATTTTCGACTCGCTGAGTTCAGCGGTGAAAGACGTTAAGGACGGCGCGACCGTGATGATCGGCGGGTTCGGTACGGCGGGCATGCCGTCGGAACTGATCGACGCGCTGATCGAGCAGGGCGCGCGCGAACTGACCATCGTGAACAACAATGCGGGCAATGGCGAGACCGGTCTCGCGGCGCTTTTAAAAGCCAAACGCGTACGCAAGATCATCTGCTCGTTTCCGCGGCAGAGTGATTCGCAAGTGTTCGACGCCTTGTATCGCGCTGGCGAACTTGAACTCGAACTCGTGCCGCAGGGCAATCTTGCTGAGCGCATTCGGGCGGCGGGTGCGGGCATTGGCGGATTTTTCACGCCCACGGCCTATGGCACAAAGCTGGCTGAAGGCAAGGAAACGCGTTTTATCGATGGCCGGCATTACGTGCTCGAAGCGCCGCTGCAGGCCGATTTCGCGCTGATCAAGGCATTTAAAGGCGACCGGTGGGGCAATCTCGTGTATCGCAAGACGGCCCGCAACTTCGGGCCGATCATGGCGATGGCCGCAAAAACAGCGATCGTGCAGGTCTCGCAGGTCGTGCCGCTCGGCGCGCTGGATCCGGAAGACATCGTGACGCCGGGCATCTTCGTGCAGCGCGTGATCGAAGTGCCGCAAGCGGTGCACGCGGCAGAGCTGGCGGCGGCGCAAGCGGCTTGATTAGAGCCGCTTTTGCGCAAGCGGCGATTTTCAGGGCCTGCTTCTCAGCCCGAGCCGCAACAACGAATGCATCAAGCAAGGACATCGACATGAAAAAACTGACTCGCGACGAAATGGCGAAACGCGTCGCCCTCGACATCCAGGAAGGCGCGTACGTGAACCTGGGTATCGGCGTACCGACGCTCGTCGCCAACCATCTCGCGGCGGATCGCGAAATCTTCCTGCATAGCGAAAACGGTCTGCTCGGCATGGGCCCGGCGCCAGAGAAGGGCGCGGAAGACGACGAACTGATCAACGCCGGCAAACAACACGTGACGCTGCTCACCGGCGGCGCGTATTTCCACCACGCCGATTCGTTCGCGATGATGCGCGGCGGCCACCTCGACATCTGCGTGCTCGGCGCGTTCCAGGTATCGGCCAAGGGCGATCTGGCGAACTGGCACACCGGCGCACCCGATGCGATTCCGGCTGTCGGCGGCGCGATGGATCTGGCGATCGGCGCGAAGAAGGTCTACGTGATGATGGAACTGCTCACCAAGCAGGGCGAAAGCAAGCTGGTGCCCGAATGTTCCTATCCGGTGACAGGCGTGAACTGCGTGAACCGCGTGTACACGGATCACGGTGTGTTCGACGTGACGCCGAATGGCTTCGTGGTCCGGGAAATTATCGAAGGCCTGTCGTTCGACGAACTGCAGAAACTGGCGCAAGTGCCGCTGACGTTTGAGCCGCTTGAAGCGTCTACTACGCTCGAAGCGTAATCAGGGAGATATGCATGAAAGAAGCTTTTATTTGCGACGCAATCCGCACGCCGGTCGGCCGTTACGGCGGCGCATTGTCCTCAGTTCGTGCCGATGACCTCGGCGCCGTGCCGCTGCGCGCGTTGATGGAACGCAACAAGGACGTGGATTGGAACGCCGTTGACGACCTGATTTTCGGTTGTGCGAACCAGGCTGGCGAAGATAACCGCAACGTCGCGCGCATGTCTGCCCTGTTGGCGGGTTTGCCGGACGGCGTACCGGGCTCCACGATCAACCGCTTGTGCGGATCGGGCATGGACGCAATCGGCGTGGCCGCGCGGGCGATCAAGTCGGGCGAAGCAGCGCTGATGGTCGCGGGCGGCGTGGAAAGCATGAGCCGTGCACCGTTCGTGCAAGGCAAGGCGACCACGGCGTTCTCGCGTCAGGCAGAGATCTTCGATACGACCATCGGCTGGCGTTTCGTCAATCCGCTGATGAAGAAGCTGCATGGCGTGGATTCGATGCCGGAAACGGCCGAAAACGTCGCGACCGACTATAAGGTGAGCCGCGAAGACCAGGACGCGTTCGCTGTGCGCAGTCAGCAGAAAGCATCGCGCGCGCAGAAGGATGGGACGCTCGCGCAAGAGATCGTGCCGGTGTCGATCGCGCAGAAAAAGGGCGATCCGGTGCTGGTCTCGCAGGATGAACATCCGCGTGAAACGAGCATGGAAGCGCTCGCCAGACTGAAGGGCGTCGTGCGGCCGGATGGCACGGTGACGGCGGGCAATGCGTCGGGCGTGAACGATGGCGCCGCGGCTTTGCTCATGGCTGATGAAGACAGCGCCAAGCGTTTCGGCCTCGTGCCGCGTGCGCGCGTGCTGGGCATTGCAACCGCCGGCGTGCCGCCGCGCGTGATGGGCATCGGCCCGGCGCCGGCGTCGCAGAAGCTGATGAAGCGCCTGGGCATGACCATCGATCAATTCGATGTGATCGAGCTCAACGAGGCGTTTGCGTCGCAAGGGCTGGCCGTGCTGCGCATGCTTGGTATTGCCGACGACGATCCTCGCGTCAATCCGAACGGCGGCGCAATCGCGCTCGGCCATCCGCTCGGGATGAGCGGCGCGCGCCTGGTTACGACCGCGACGTATCAGTTGCATCGGACCGGCGGACGCTTTGCGCTCTGCACGATGTGTATCGGCGTGGGTCAGGGCATTGCGATCGCCATCGAGCGTGTGTGATGTCTGAGCCGACATTTTCGGCGGCGGGACGGCTGACGGACCTGATCTGCGGCACACGCGAGATGAACGCCGTGTGGTCCGCGCGTCAGACTGTCCAGTCGATGCTGGATGTGGAGGCGGCGCTTGCCCGTGCATCGGCTTTGCATGGCGTGATTCCTGCGGGCGCGGTCGATGCGATCGTGGCTGCTTGCGACGCGGATCTTATCGATGCAAACGCGTTGATGGCCGGCGCTGCGTCGGGCGGCAATCTTGCCATTCCGCTGGTGAAGTTGCTGACCGCGGCGGTCAAACTTAAGGACGCCGATGCCGCCAAGTTCGTGCATTGGGGCGCGACGAGCCAGGACATCATCGATACAGGCACTGTCTTGCAGTTGCGTTCGACGTTCGACTTGTTGGAAGCGGGTTTGAACGAGACTTGCGACGCGCTGGCCCTTCAGGCGCTGAAGTATCGTACGACGCCGGCGATCGGCCGGACCTGGCTTCAGCAGGCCTTGCCGATCACGCTCGGCCTTAAATTCGCCCAATGGCTCGATGCGCTGACACGTCATCGCGAGCGTCTTTCGCAATGTCGTTCACGCGTGCTCGCGCTGCAATTCGGCGGCGCGGCGGGCACATTGGCGAGCTTGCGGGATAAGGCGCCGTTCGTCGCTCAGTCGCTTGCCGATGACCTCGCTGTGCAACTTCCCTCGTTGCCGTGGCATACGCAGCGCGACCGTATTGCCGAAGCCGCGGCATGTTTCGGCATGCTGACCGGTACGCTCGGGAAAATCGCCCGCGATATCTCCCTGCAGATGCAAACGGAAGTCGGCGAACTCGCCGAACCGGCCGCGGCAGGCAAGGGCGGTTCATCGACGATGCCGCACAAGCGCAACCCCGTGGGCTGCGCCGCTGTTTTAACCGCGGCCATGCGCGCGCCGAATCTGGTCGCGACCGTATTCAGTGGCATGGTTCAGGAGCATGAACGCGCGCTCGGCGGCTGGCAGGCCGAGTGGGAAGCGTTGCCCGATCTTGCCCGCCTGACGGGCGGCGCACTTGCTCAGATCACGGCGATCGTGTCGAACATTGAAGTGAACGCCGATCGGCTCGCAGCGAATCTGGATCTCACGCACGGTCTGATTCTCGGCGAGGCCGTGATGCTCGCGCTCGGCGACCAGATTGGCAGGCTCGACGCGCACACGCTCGTGGAACATGCATCGAAGCAAGCCGTGGCGACCGGCGCGACCCTTTACGACGTGCTCTCGAACGACGAGCGCGTCACGCAACATCTCTCTCTCGTCCAACTGCAAGCGCTCCTCGACCCGGCGAACTACGCGGGCCAGGCACACGCTTTTGTCGATGCCGCGTTGCGTGTGCATCGATCCCTTTCATCCAGGAGTCTTCCGTAATGCCATTTGCCGCCGTCAACGGTATTCAACTCTTCTATCGTATCGACGCCACCGCCGGGAGCGACGCGCCCTGGCTCGTGCTGTCGAATTCGCTCGGCGCAGACGTGTCGATGTGGACGCCGCAAGTCGAAACGCTCGCGGCGAAGTATCGCGTGCTGCGTTACGACACGCGCGGCCATGGCCGATCGGACGCGCCCAAGGGTCCGTACACGCTGGACCAGCTCGTGGGCGACGTGATCGGTTTGCTCGTCACCCTCGGCATCCAGCGCGCGCACTATTGCGGCCTGTCGATGGGCGGGCTGACCGGCATTGCGCTCGCGGCACGCCACCCGGAGCGCTTCGAGCGCGTGGTGCTGTCGAATACGGCGGCGCTGATCGGCTCTGACGCGATCTGGACGCCGCGGGCGGCGAAGGCGCGCGAGGAAGGCGGTATGCCGGCTCTCGCCGATGCCGTCTTGCCGCGCTGGTTCACGGCGGGGTTCATGACAGCGCAGCCGCTCATGCTGTCCGGCATTCGCGACGTGTTCCGGCACACATCGGGCGAAGGTTATGCATCGAATTGCGAAGCCATCCGTGATGCCGATGCGCGTGATGAAGCGAAGACCATCAAGGCGCCGGTGCTCGTCATTTCCGGTACGCACGACCAGTCCACGACCGCTGCGCAAGGGCGCGAACTGGCCGGATACATTGCGGGCTCGCGTTACGTCGAACTCGATGCAGCGCACTTGTCGAATATCGAGCAAGCGGACGTCTACACGAAAACACTGCTCGAGTTCCTGGGAGCCTGACATGACCGAAGACGAACGCTACGAAGCCGGCTTGAGCGTGCGGCGCGAGGTCCTGGGTGATGCGCACGTCACGCGCTCGCTCGAGAACCGCACGGATCTCACGACCGAGTTCCAGAACCTGATCACTCGTTACGCCTGGGGTGATATCTGGACGCGCCCCGGTTTGCCGCGCCATACCCGCAGCCTTTTGACCTTATCGATGATGGTCGCGCTCAACCGCAGCGAAGAGCTCGCGCTGCATTTGCGAGCGGCGAAAAACAATGGCGTCACGCGTGAGGAAATCAAGGAAGTGCTGCTGCAGACCGCTATTTATTGCGGCGTGCCGGCAGCAAATTCGGCGTTCCATTTGGCACAAAAGATTTTCGATGAGGAAGATCGCGCGGTGTAGCGATCGTTCTGACAGTCACAGGAAATAAAGGAGCAAAGGTGGAGACGGCCATGGCCTCACTGGACGTGTGAGGGTTGGTCGAATGTTGTCTGATCAGGACGGCGGCGTGGTTCACCACGCCGCCGTCTTTGTATTTGTGGGAGTCAGTTTTGGTTCTTCACGCGTTGCTTGTCTGAACACGTACTCCATGTTTCAGTCCTCCTTGATTTAGCTTAATCGGGATATATTCGAGGTGCGTCTCCAGGGATCTCGTCCTGAGCATTGATGTCAAATAAACACGATTAATGCCCGATATAAGCGCTAAATCTCTAACGAATGGCCTATCTCCCGTCGTTTTAAGAGTTTACTGATAGGGGAAATTTATCTTGACCTGTCACAGTGGCACACGAGCGTGCTACCGGCTTTCTGCCTGACAGGAATCACATTGCTGACCACTTGCCGGCTCCCGAAGCAATTCGGCAGCCGTGTGCATTCCTGCGCACGCTCAAGTCGTCGGTCCGGATCGATTCCGGACCGATACCAACGATTTCGAGGCCAGGACCTGAGTGAGCAATAGAAATGAACAAGACGCAGCGCGTGGTATTGAAGAAGCAAAAAGAAGTGTCCGCTGGCCGACGTGAGGCTGGCTCAAACGGTGTTTTAGGGACCACGTGCTCCAGTCGGCAATCGCGAATGGGCGCTGCGCTATGGGTCGCGCTTGCGCCTGTCTCCCTGATGACCGTGCCGCAAATATCGAGTGCTGTGCTGGTCGACAACCTTGCGAAGGTTTCGAGTGAACGCGGTCGGATCTATTCGTCACAAGTCCACGAGGCGTTGAGCACTGTGGCGCCCTCCGTCGCGGGGGTGAGTAACGCAGGTGCCGGCCGGCTGGCTGCGGTTGCATCATCCGGGTCAGGCCTGACACCGGGTCAGTTGATCGTGTCCGGGCTCTCTGACAGCTCACTTCCCACCTCAGCAACCGGTACGGATGCGGTTGCCGCGGGCGTGAACGCCCATTCAAGCGGGGATTTTTCCGTTGCGGCCGGCTCATACGCGAGCGCTGAGTCCGGTTCGGTCGCGCTGGGAGCAGGGGTGTCGGCAACGGGCAGTGAATCCACTGCCCTCGGCGTGCGTTCGAGCGCTGATTCGGACCATGGTCTTGCCGTGGGCTGGCGTACGAGTGTTGATGCGAATGGGGCGGATTCCCTCGCAATAGGCTCGTTCACGCGAGTGAGCGCAGTGGGCTCAGGAGGCATCGGCAAGGGTAACGTCGTGGGCGGAGCGGGAAGCTACGTGATCGGAAACGGCAACACTGCATTTGGCGCGGACTCGTTCGTACTCGGCAGCAACGTAACCGCGAAAGGAAAGAACAACGTTGTGCTCGGCGCGAACAGCGACGGCTCGGTGGATAACGTGGTGTCGGTGGGCAACAGCGGAGCGGAGCGACGGATCGTGCACGTGGCGCCGGGGATTGGCGCAGCGGACGCAGTCAACATGAGTCAACTAAAGGCACTTGGCGCGACTACGAATTCCCTGGGAACGATGACCAACGCCTTTGTTGCGTACGACGGTGTCGACAAGAGCGTGATTACGCTGGGCGCGGCATCGACTGGAAAAACTGCACCTGCGGTGACGCTCACCAACCTGAAGGCCGGCGTGTTGAGCGCGCAAAGCAGTGACGCGGTCAATGGCGCCCAATTGAACGCGACCAATTCAGACGTGCAGAGCGTGGCTACTTCGCTCGCCACGTTGACTCAAGCGGAACCGTTAAAGCTTTCGTACTCGGACAACAGCAAATCGAACGTCGTCCTGGGTGGCACCGGCGGCACGATCATTTCGAACCTCAAAGCGGGTGTTGCGGATCAGGACGCGGTGAATGTCGCTCAACTGAAGGACGCCGGGTTGATCGATTCGACGGGCAATGCGCTTGCGGCCATTACCTACGACTCAAAAGCGGATGGCTCGGTCAATCGAGGCAGCGTCACGCTTGGCGGGGCGGGCGCGGCTGAGCCGGTCGCATTGCACAACGTTGCGGCCGGGGTCGTAAAAGCGGGCAGCACGGACGCGGTCAACGGCGACCAGCTGTTCCAGACGGCGCAACTTGTCGACGGCCTGCAGAACGGCGCCGCCCTCAAATACTTTGTATCGAACACAACACTTGCCGCAGCAAGCGCAAATGGCCTCAACGCCACCGCGATCGGCGGCAACGCGCAAGCCGTTGCCGGCAACACGGTTGCCCTCGGCGCGAACTCGGTGGCGGATCGCTCGAATAGCGTATCGGTGGGCGCAGCTGGCAATGAACGGCAGATCACCAATGTCCAGGCAGGCACGGCCGACACAGATGCAGTCAATGTCGGGCAACTGAAGAGTGCGGGTCTTGTCGACCAGACCGGTAAGGCAGTCACCGCACTCGCTTATGACAAGAACGCAAACGGTGCGACGGATTTCGGCAACGTCACGCTCGGACAAGGCGTTGCAGGCGGCACGGCAATCCATAACGTGGCGGCCGGCACGCTCGCAACCGACGCCGTGAACCTGGGTCAGCTTAACGATCTCGTTACCCGTGTCAGCAACTTCGTGACATCGAGCAGCGCGCTTTACAGTGCGGCCGGAGATACATCGACTGAAGCCGCGAGCGCGAGCGGGACGCACGCCGTTGCGATGGGGGCGAACGCCACGGCCAGCGCGGCCAATTCAGTGGCGCTGGGGGCGGGCTCGCTGGCAGATCGCGCGTCGTCGGTATCGGTGGGAGCGGCGGGCAGTGAGAGGCAGATCACCAACGTCGCGGCCGGTACGTCGGCAACGGACGCTGTCAACCTGAGCCAATTGAAACAGTCAGCCAGTTCCACGCTCAGTCAGGCCAACAGTTATACCGATCAGCGCTTTAACAATACCGACCAGCAAATTCGCGACCTCGACCGCAACACGCGCAAGGGGATTGCGTCTGCGTCGGCGCTGAACGTCGTGACGCCGTACCTGCCGGGAAGAACGACCTTGAACGCGGGGGTCGCGGCTTATCGCGGGCAGGCGGCAATGGGTATTGGCGTCTCGCGCTGGAATGACAAGGGCAATATCAACTTCAACGGGGGAGTGTCGTCGTCGGGTGGCAACAGCACCATCGTGCGTGCGGGCGTGGGCTACGTGTTCGGCAGTTGAGCCGCGTAGCGCATTAAACATTGCCGCCTTCACGGGCGGGTCCGCACAGCAAGTCCACGGGGCTAAAAGCGCCGTGGATGTCACCGGGTCGAACCATGAAAAACATTATCCTCGCCGCAGCCTGCGTCTATGCACTGGCGGGCTGCGCTAACACGGAACTGCGGGACAGCCTGGGCATCCAGGATCCAACCGTTCTGCAAACGGGGTTTGACACGCAGCAAAGTGCGCAAGCGGGCGCGGCTTTGGAGCCCTGGCCGAGTGTCTACGGGCAAATTGAAAAGCCGCGTGAGGTGCTAGGACTATTGCAAGCACGCCTGGACCAACTTGATCAACGCAAGGACAACTATTTTGGCTTCAAGGACCAATGCTGGATCGACGTTGCGAAAAGCGAGATCGATGCGGGAGATCGCTGGGGCTTTATAGAGGAGTCTATCGGCGAGGCTGCGCACCTGACCACCGGACTTGAAGGTACACAGCCGTTGTCGCCCGATAACCCGTCGCTGCGGACGGTCGCGGTGTTGCGCCCGGATCTGGAGACGGGCCTGCGGGCATTGATTGCCGATCCGCGGTTTGTCTATTGCCCGCAGGCGCAAAAGCAGACGGCATGCGCTGAAGTCAAGTTGATGCATGCGGGCCATGATGCATGGACCCGCCAGTTTGACCAGGCAAAAATCAAGGTCGACATGGTCGAGTCAACGCTCGGTGAAGCACGGCAGAGTCTTGACAGCTGCGTGGTTCCGCAGGACGACTTGAGTTCGGCCGACCCATTGCCCAAGCTTGTTGCGTTACCGGTCGACGCATTGTTCGCGTTCAACGGCAGCGGTGTTGAATCGATCACATTGGAAGGCCGTGAGCGGCTCGATGGGTTGATCGCGGACGTGAAGGTCGACGGCGCCGTGTCGTCGATTACCGTGTCGGGCTTCACTGACCGTTTAGGCAGCGATGCCTACAACCGGCGGCTCTCGCATCAACGTGCCGAGACTGTCCGGCGTTATCTCGTATCAGGCGGCGTGACGACTCCAGTGCAGGCACGAGGTTTTGGCCGGGCATCGCCGGGAACGGAATGCCAAATGCGGGACCGGCGTGCGCTGGTGACTTGCCTGGCAAACGACCGGCGTGTGGAGTTACGCTTTTTACACAAGGAAGATCAGCGGACGTGAAAACACACTGATGCAATCATGTACGCGCATGTCATCGAGACGGTTGGATTCAGGACGCCCTGCCGGAGGACGTCGACATGTTTTGCAGGAGGGGCAAGCCGCGCTTTTGGGATGACGCAATAATGCATGGCCGAGCCAGCACCGGGAACCGGGAGAACTCGGGCATGCGCAGACGCGTGATGAAGCCTCTCACGAATGCCGCAGCGGCTCGGCGATCACGAGCAACTGCGGCACATGCTCAGGGCCTAGAACGCATAGTAGGGCCCATTGCCTGCGGGTGTCGCACTTGCTTCTATCGCGGTGAAGACGCGTCTCCCGAAGAAGAAGGGCAGGCCCCAGTCGAAGTAGTTGCTTGCTGATCCCGCCAGATTGCTGAGCGCATTGTTGCCGCTTTGGAATAGCGAGGTCGCATTGCCTATTGTGAACGTTACGTTGCTCTTTGCGCCATTGATGCCGGCAACAGTCGCAGCCAGACTTTGCACGGTGGTGGGACAGAACCAGAAGCCGCACGTTGGCACGGAGCTCAGCGGGAAGAGCAGGCCGTTCGATCCGCTGTCGATGAAACTCGTGCTGTAGGTTTGTCCTTGAAAGGCCGTCGAAACAAACCCTGTCATCGAGTTACTCGGGAGGACCTGAGCACTGCCAAGCAGATTGTTCGACTGTGAGCCAATTCCGAAGGTCATCGTGCCAGTGACGCTAGCTGCACCGGTGGCGGCGACTGCAGGAAGCTCAATCACAAGGCCATTGTTGTCGCTGGCGAATCGGCTTATTGGATTGGTCACCTGCTGTGCAACCGGCAGCACAGCGGCTACACACGCGCCCGACGTGCAGCTGTAGTACCAGCGTGGCAATGCGGTCGAGGCGCAGCCGCTGCCGCAGTCGGCGCTGAAGGGGCCCACGCCGAGGATGCCGTTGCTTCGCAGCGCCGTAGCGGTCAGCATCGGCAGGCCCGAGTTGCTGCAGTCCGCGGGCACTGCCGGAATAGCCGGGTCCGCGATGACCTGGATCGATGTCGCCGCTGCCACCTCGCCGGCCAGATGCACGTCGGCAGTCCGCACCGAACCCCAGGTGTAACCCGAGCCGAATACAGTGCAGCTTGCCGCGGTTGAACCCGTACTGGCCGTCACGGAGGGCAGCACCAAAGTGGGTGCGAGTGCGGAAGCAAGGATGCGCAATCCCTGCGATCCCGTGTCCACCTGGATATTGTTGATCGTCTGGCACGTGCTTGTTCCAGGAACGCAGATCGTCACGCTGGTTTGCAACATGTTGCGAGTACCGGTCGCGATTTTTGCAACGGTGATGGGCTGCACGTTGGGCGTGGTCGACTGAGCGACCGTGTTGGCTGGCGCGCTCGCAGGCGCAGCAGGTTGGGCGGGTGCCGCGGCAGCAGGAGCGCTGGCAGCGGGTGTTCCGCTAGATGCTGCCGGAGCACTTGGGGCAGCCGGGGGACTTGCCGCGGGTGTCGCGGCGCCGGTTGAATCATTACTGCCACCGCCGCCACCGCAGCCGGACATCGTGGTGCTGAAGGCAACGATCGCCGTGATAAGTACGCAAGTCAGATTTCGCATGGTTGCCGCCTATTCAATGTCTGCTGCCGTGACGCCGGCCGGCAACGCGCTGGGGAGCCAGGCACGGCCGCTGAAGTCGCGCAGCCGCACTGCTGTTTCCACCATCAAATCACTGCAGTTCACCCGCGATGAGTGCAGGCCGCTCGCGTTGGGTTGCGCCGAGCTCGCTTCTTGTCTAAACCGATCAAACGAGGTGCCTAGTAATAGCGCGACATCGGGCATGGCGGGGCCGTCCCAACTAACGGCGTAGACCTGTCCCGAGGAAGATACGTATTGGCGCACGCGAATCTGATTGGCGTCGGTCGATTCCTCCCAGCGCGCCGCGCTGTTCGCGGCCTGATGTAATGCTGGAGCATTGGCATCCGCCGGGTTCGATGTGCCCGTTGGATTGATCGCGACAGTGGCGCCAAGTTGTGCGTGCGTTGGTCCGCTTGCCGCAATTACCAGCGCGGCGGCGGTTGCCCGAAGAGAGGTGAGGGATTTGATGTGATGCATGGTGTTACTCCGTTCTCGTGGCCGTTCTTGTTATCGAAAATTAATTTTAGGATAACGATGCGTTGAAAAATAGAGATGGGAATCGTCTTGTAGTGTTTTTAAAAACATCTCAAAAATTAGTTAAAAGTGCTTATTAAACAACAAGTTGATCACGAAAATGTGACTAGGACAGTGCAAGAGCAAATGTCATAAATTGTCTTCGTGGTGATTGAGCGGGCGATTTTTGGGATGTTGCGGACGCAAGCGGACGACGGAGGAGCGTAGGGCGCAGTGCGGAAACGGATAGGCGAAAGTGTGCTGAAACGTCTCGGCAGACGTTCCGGTAACACCCTGGGAACACGATTCCCGTTCGAATGCCCGCGCATGGAATTCATGCGCGGGCGACTTCGCTCGTGCCGTGTCGTCCGGGTCCTATCCAGGCCTTACGGCGTTAGCGGCACTGTTTTTGCACGGCGACGCGCAGGACCGGTAAAATGCTTGGTTGATCCACGGAAAACGCCGTGGCGTAGCGGAAGGATTTCCCAAACATGACAGATTTTCGTGTGAACAAGCCGGCTTTGAAGGTCGCGGCCCTCTTGATGGTGGGAGGCCTTGTTGCCGGATGCGGTACGTCGTCTCCCGATGCAATCAATTACAAGAGCGATTCCCGGTCAAAACAGGCATCGCTCGCGGTCCCGCCCAATCTGCTCGATGAAACGGGAGATCAGCGTTCATTGCCGCCTCAGGGCGGGCAGGCGACCCTGTCGGACCTCCAGCAAGTGCAGAAGGTCGCGCCGAATGCACCCACGGTCATCCCGCCGGTGTCGGGTATGCATATTCAGCGTGACGGCACGGAGCGCTGGCTGGTTATCGACACCCGGGCGCCAGACCAGGTCTGGCCGCAGATTCGTCGTTTCTGGCAGGAACAGGGCTTTCTGCTTGTCGTGGACGCGCGTGACAAGGGCGTCATGGAAACCGACTGGAACGAAACCCATCCGCAGATTTCGGACGGGCTGATTCGCAACACGCTATCCATGGCAACGGGCAACTCATACGTTGCAGCAGAACGCAACAAGTACCGCACCCGGCTCGAGGCAGCGCCGAACGGCGGCACGTATGTGTTCATCAGTCAGAAGGGCATGCGCGAAGCACTGACCGGAACGAATAACGAGCAAAGCCAGTGGCAAGCCAAGCCGAACGACCCGGCGCTGGAAGGTGAATACCTGAAGCGCTTGATGGCGAACCTTGCACTGGCCGACGCACGTCAGGCTAGCGGCCAGACCGGCGCGACCGACGCTGCCATGGCTGCGGCCGCGGCAGCAAGCTCGCCGTCAGCCACTACTTCAGCGCAGAGAGCGGCACAGAACGCCGCTCTTGCAGCGCAGACGCCGATCAAGGAAGACGTGATACCGGAAGCGAGCTCGGTTGAGATCAATCTGCCGGAACCCTACGATCGTGCCTGGTTGCGCGTGGGTCTGGCGCTCGACCGGACGAACTTCACCGTCGATGACCGGGATCGTGGCCGCGGTATTTATTTCGTCCGGTATGTCGACCCAAAGGACATGACGTCGGCGGAGCAAGGGTTCTGGAGCCAGGTGTTCCACGGTAAGAAAGAGAAGCTGGCCAAGAACTACGAGATCAACGTGCGGGCGCTGACGGAAACGCAGACGCGTGTGTCAATCATCGACAGCAAGGGAGACGTTGATTCCTCGCCGCAAGCACGCCAGATCATGGGCTTGCTCGACGACCAGTTGCGTTGAAGCACATCACGGCGACGTTCGGCAGACTGGTTCAGGAAACTGAATCAATCAGCTGGACGTCACCGAAAGACTGCGCGTAACGGCTACTACACAACAAACTCGCAACAAACTCGCGACTAACCAGTCCCACTAAGCCGCCTGAAGTTCAGGCGGTTTTTTTTGCGTCTGAGATTAGCCGAAGCATTTGAAAATGCCTTTTGCATTCAAATGCGCGGTAACGCTCGCGAGCGAATGCGGTGGCCGCGTTACGCTTCGGGCGAAGGATCTCAGACGAAGGAAGCAGGAAGGAAGCAGGAATAAATCGGACCTTTCGAGAGGTCGGTGTCACGTTGCAGCGAGTAGTTGCATTGTTCGGTTCAGGCGCTGTTTTTGCTTTTTTATGTGCGGGAAAGCTTATAGGAATCAACTGCATAGGGATTACATTGTACCCATGGCATGTAATCTGCCGGTGCCTGCGTGAAGCGGTTTCCTGCCTCACGTCGCTATAAGTCACCAATTTTCTTTCACGAATTGCGGTCCGCTGGCCAAGCGGATCTCGATGGCCCCGTCGCCTATCCTCGTAGGGCGACGGCTTTTGCCCGCGTTCCCCAAAGGGAACGCGGGCTTTTTTCTGGGTGCGTCCAAAAGCGGTTTCGGCGAGCGTGACGCGCCGACGCTATGCTCGATCCTTTGATCGGGAGTCAAGTCATGACGGAAATCGCCGTGGTCGCAACATTCGTCGCCAAACCGGGCAACGAAGACAAGCTGAAGGAAGCCCTGCAGGGCATCGTGACGCCGACGCTCAAGGAACCAGGCGCGCTCCAGTACGACCTGCATCGCGACATCAAGGAGCCGCGCCGGTTTGTCTTCTTCGAACGCTGGCTGAGCGAGGCGGCGCTGGCGCAGCACAATCAGACACCGCACATCCAGGCGCTCGGCAAAACGCTGCCGGACCTGATCGAGCATGGTGAAATCAACGTGGTGGCAAAGCTCTGAGCCGCTGGATGGGCCACGCAATCGTCACTGCGCCTGCGCGGCAATGTTCCATCGCATTACATCAGCCCTTAAGCGCCAGCCCTTAATGTGTCTCGTGCGGCACGTCGAGGATCAGGATGATGGTCCAGTCGGCGTCGCCGTCATGATGGTACTGACGCTCGGCCACGATAAACGGCTGTTGCTTGCCGTCCGGGCCGAGAAACAGCACGTCGCCCTCCATGGGCAGGCACTCCACGGGCGGCAGGGCGAGATATGCGTCCTTGTCCTTTGCGTTACGCGGCATCAGCTTTTCGATCTTGCGTGATGCTGCTTCGGTCCATTCGATGTCCAGCTGGATGTTGCTCATACGATCCTCCGCACACGAGTGCGATTCAATTTATCGACGCGGAATGTAGCATACGCCGGGCCGATGAACGCATCGTTGCCGGAGTGTCTCTGACAAACAAAAGCCGGATACAACGCGACGTGCGTCATATCCGGCTTCTTTGAGGCGATCGGCTAGCCGTTCGGCTCGCTAGTTGGTTTGCCAACCGCCAACGTTTGCGCGCCGTTGCGACGTTTGAACCTGATCGCTTATTCGGCCATAGCTTTCGAGTGCTTCATGCCCGACTTCTTGTGATGCATGGTGCCCTTGTGCATCGGCATTTCGGTCTGCATGTTCGACTGACGCGACTGCAGGTCCTGCGCGCGCTGCTCGATATCCGAAATCTTGGCCGGATCCGTACTCATCGTGACGCCCTGATCGGATTGTGCGAATGCTGCGCTGGTCATTGCGCTCAGGGAAAACAAGACTGCCAGGGACATTTTCTTCATTGTTACCTCCATAGACTCGTTGAACCCGGGTTGGCCTGTCGCGATTGGCGAGACATTACACGCTGCGTAGCAAATACTGATCCTGCTCGCGAATCGTTACATGTAGTTACAGTGCCTTTGCATTGCAGCAACGACACTGCGGTTCGACTCTAACAGAGCATCAGCCCGGCCAGTCGATTGACTGAGCCGGCGATAATACCGGCGAAGCGCATTGGTTTCTAGTACTGAATTTCGAGATGAGTAACGGCCTTGACACATGACCGGTAACAGTAAATCGATTCAATACAGCCCTACGCTTCGGTACACACGAAAGCGCAGGATACCGATCAGTTCATGCAGTGCAGTTTCAGCATCGACGAAACCGCGCGAGCGGGGAAAGAATGTAGCCTTGGATTGCCTCACATTGCTGGTGAACGCTTGTGTGTCGAGGCCAAAAGCATTGAAGGCAAGCAACGACCGTGGCATGTGGTAAGCGGACGTAATCAGGACCAGGGTTTCGTCGCGCTCCGGCTTTACGATGCTCGCGACATTGCGAGCATTCTGGTACGTGTTGAGGCTTTCGTTTTCGAGCACGAGGTCGCTGGCGCTCACGCCGCGAGCGAGCAGGAAGGGTGCGTAGTTGTCGGCTTCAGCCTGTTCGTGATGCTGCGGATTACCACCGCTTACGATGACACGGCAAGCGCCGCCCGCACGCCGGCATTCACGATACAGCTCGGCTGTGACAACAATACGCATGAACGCATCGCGTTTTGGAACCAGGCGTTTGTCGTCGTAACGCGTGCCGCCACCCAGCAGGATAAAGGTCGTTCGCGATGCGAAATGCACGTCCTGCGGCGTCGACTTCTCTTCGAACCCGCGCTGCGCAAGGTGAAGCAGGGGGGCCGAAAGCCAACCTGCGCCGAGCGTCCAGAACAGCGCGATGCAGACGAGCGCGACCGCGCGCCGGCGTTGTCGCCAAACTGCGAATAGTGCAAAGAAAAGCAGCAATAAAGTTATAAGAACCAATTTGGTTTGAGGTAACGTATAGGTTTTCGAGATAATCCGCTTCGTGGTCATCGCATTCGTTAGGATGCATCGCCGGAACTGCGGAACGCGTTGTGTAGTGCGCGTTTAACGGGCGCTCGGAATTATAAGTAGCGGTAAGCAGAATAAGCAGCACCTAGCGCAAGCGGCGGCTGCGAGTTCCGGTCAGGGGCCGCGAAGTCGGCATTCTGACTGGTTTCGGGGCGTGCCGCGTTTAGTCGGTGCCGCTGGCAGTCAGTTACTGCCATGTGGCTCCGTCACGGCTGCACTGGAAGACATAACGAGATGACCACGTATTCAAACGAAGCCGTACTCGAAGCGCTCCGGCGAGCTCAGTATCGTCAAGTTCCGTGGGCAAGACGCCCTAACGTTTTTAGCCATCTGCGCGACCTGGGGCTGCTGGAGCTGGTCCGGCAGCGCACTGTAGCACCCGCACCCGGTTTTCACGCTCCTGTGGACATCGCCGTAGTGACCGAGCGGGGCAAACTGGAGTTCTCCCGTCTCTCGCGCGACGAGCGTTCGATGGACTGGGATCTGCACCGTGCCGCACCCTATTCGCCGGCTGTCATTCAGGAACCGCTGGCCGAAGCGCGCGCTTAAAGAACCTCTCCTTACTTTGCGCTAGTAGTCTTACGCTTCTCCGCAGTGCCCGTGCGTCAGGCAAACGGTTGCGGCTGCGAAAGCGTCATTTTTGCGTCGAATGAGTCGGGCTGCAAAAGCGGCACACTCACGACAGTGGCAAAACTCCGGCGAAAAAAAAGCCCGTATCACGAGGATACGGGCGTACCGGATCTGCTGCTGCCACGCTGTGCTCATGGCATAACGTCGGACTGGCGCGATGAGCAAGGGTTCCCGGAAGATCCTCCATCGATTGAATATGGCTTGCCTGAGCGATATTCCGGCGGCTTGACGCTTGTCAAAGTGTCCCTGTGATTTACGCACTTCGACGCGCCTCAGTGCTTACGCGGGCGGTCTCCGCGGTCCACCTCCGGCCGAGCACGTACATTACTCGCTATGTCGCCTCGCAAATCTCCCCGCGGGGCGGTTTCGGCCATTTCGCTGCGCGCCGATTCCTTTCTCCAGTCCTGCAGGCTGGCTTGTGTATTCGCGCGCAGCGCGAAGTTGCCCCCCGACGATTCCGCGTGCACCGTAATCGCTGCACCCAGCGATGAAAGCACAATGCCGCATGCGAGCAGTGACATTGGTTTCATGATGAAAACTCCCCTTCGAACCGGTATTGGTTCGCTAGCCAGCTTCATAAGCTATGCCAGCACACGAAAGGATGCTGTAAAGATTGGTAAAGAGTTGTTTCCTGGATTCGCTGACCAGGCGCCACGAGGGCGCAACAAGCCATCGCGAGGCACCTGTTCGGGCGGTCGCAACATCAATGTGCGTGGAGGCAATGCGCGCCAGACGCTCCCTTTCGATCAACGAAAGGCGAGCGCCTGCCGGCAGATTTTTGACTTGCTAAAACGGTCTGCGAGCGCAGGCCGATGGCTCATCACTCGAGGAAATACATCGGTGGGAGCCGGGGTAAAAACGCAGGAAACCTGCGCGCGGGTGCTTCGCGTAAATTCAACCGTACAGCGCCGAAGTACCACGTGGCTCGCAGCGATCGGCCATACAGCCGAAGTGCCGCTTGCCGCGTTGTGCCAGGATGTCAGGCCATCTTGACCGGCGCGCGCCACGATTCCGGATTCGTCCAGAATGCGCCGCGCAGACGGTCGCGGCTCGGCGGTGCAGGCGGCTTTGCAGCGGTGGAACCGATCCGGCCCCGCAGCGACACCTCACGGCCGTTGTTGCCCAGCCGCTTCACGATTTCGGCGAGCGTACCGTCGGCTTGCCATTCGTCGAACCGTCGACGGCAAGTCGGCGGCGACGGATAGCGGCCCGGCAACTTCGACCAGCCTTCGCCCGTGGACAAGACCCACAATACGGCATTGACGACAGCGCGTGCTTCCACGCGCGGACGGCCGCGCCGTTCGCTGCGTGCCGGTTCTGCGCAAAACAAGGCCTCAACCAGCGCCCACTCGTTATCTCTTAAATCGTCGAACATCATGATGTTTCACCTCAGCGAAGCTAACCCCGGTGCGCTGCCCCGCGCCGCGCACTCTGGTCGGAATTCGAAGATCGAACCCAGGTAAGGTCGGAGCAAGCATTGCGACGGACGATTTGCGTTTAAAAACTGCAATGGCGCCGACCTCTGCGCAAGTAAATGCGAGAACCGTGCCATGCGTGTATCAATCGGTCCGAAAGCCTCGCGGCAGTAGGCTGGCGCGAGGCCAGCATGGCCCGTATGAGACGCTATAAGTGCGGTTAATGAAATCGGGACAATCACCAATCAAGTGCAATAAGCCCATCCTGCGTGCGCGAATGCATTTTTGCTGCGCCGCAGCGCGCTGTCGGATGACCCCATTTCTTCGCTACCTTTGATCTACACTTTGCATCGATAAGATCGATTGATGAGAGGAAGGTATGAGTCGAGCGCTCAATGTGACGTTGCGTCAGCTGCGCGTGTTTATTGAAGTCGCCAGGCTGCAAAGCTTTAGCCGGGCCGGCGATGAAATCGGCCTGACCCAGTCCGCGGTGAGCCGCTGCGTGCGTGAGCTCGAGGGGGAGATCGGGCTGAAGCTGGTCGATCGGACGACCCGCGAGGTGCAACTCACCGATGTCGGCGCGAATCTCGTGGGCAGCGTGTCACGGCTGCTGTCAGACCTCGATGAAGCGCTCCGCGAAATCCGGGATCTCGGCCAGCAACGCCGTGGACGGGTCATCGTCGCGGCCAGTCCGACCGTGGCGTGCCGTCTGATGCCGCTCGTCATTTCGGCCTGTGCCCGGGAATTTCCGCTGATTTCACTCGGTTTGCGCGACGACCTCCAGAGCGACGTGATTCGCAAGGTCAAATCCGGCGAGGTCGATTTCGGGGTGGCGATCGGTCCATACGCCAATGACGACCTGTACGGGGAGGTCGTGACGACCGACTCGTTTTGCGCGGTCGTGAGGCGGGACCATTCGCTTGCGGGGGCGCGGGAGGTGCCGTGGGCCGCGTTGTCCGGCGAACGCCTGGTCATGCTGGACCACGCTTCCGGAAGCCGTCCGATTATCGATGCCGTACTGCGTGAACATCACGTTATCGCCGATGTGGTGCAGGAGCTAGGTCATTCCGCTACGGTGTTCGGGCTGGTGGAGGCGGGCGTCGGTATAAGCGTGCTGCCATGGCTGGCGCTGCCGTTGCCGGCGAACTCGTCGCTGGTGGCGTTGCCGCTGGTGCCGCGGGTCGAGCGCACTGTCGAACTGGTGCGGCGGCGCGACCGGTCGTTGTCGCCTGCCGCGGAGTCAGTGTGGGCGCTGGTCGCTGGATTGCCGAAACGCGTTGAAGAACTGGCTTAGCCGATTGCTCGATCGCATTGATCGCCAAGCGTGCGGGCCGCTCGTGCGCGATCTCTGCGGTTTTGCGCTATTGCAAGACCCGTGGGAGCCCGCCAAGCCCGCCAAGCCCGCCGAGCCCGCGAAAAGGCGCAAGAACTGGCCTGATGGCTAACGCGCGCGCCGTACAGCGCTTTTCCGAGGGCGTCGCGTTAGACTTTCCCTTTCCATCGGTGGAGGCGGCAATGAGCGAGTCAGAAGGGGCGGTTATCTCGGAACTTGGTGCGCTGGCACGTGCGCAGAACGTGCAGGCGGAAGGCGAACGTGCCCCGAATGCCCGTGACGCAGTCCGTGCGCTGCGCCCATCGCAGATCCGTGAGGTCGCCAATGCGGGTTTCGGTGTCCCGGATGTGCTGCCGTTCTGGTTCGGCGAATCTGATCAGGTGACGCCGCAATTCATCCGCGACGCCGCCAGCCGTGCGCTCGCCGACGGTGCAACCTTCTATACGCACAACCTGGGCATCGCGCCGCTGCGCGAAGCGCTTGCTGGTTATGTCGGCAAGCTGCACGGCGCCACCCGCCCTGAGGAAGTTGCAGTGACGAGCGCCGGCGTCAACGCACTTATGCTGGCGACGCAGCTGATCGCAGGCGCCGGCGACCGGGTGGTGGCGGTGACGCCGCTGTGGCCGAATCTCGTCGAAATTCCCAAGATTCTCGGCGCTAGCGTTGAAACGGTGGCGTTGACCTATGGCGTCACCGGCTGGACGCTCGATCTCGACCGGCTGCTCGACGCTCTCACGCCCGGCACGCGCATGCTGATGATCAACTCGCCGAACAATCCCACCGGCTGGGTCATGACGCGCGAGCAACAGCAGGCGGTGCTCGACCGATGCCGGCAGCTCGGCATCTGGCTGGTCGCCGACGAAGTCTACGAGCGCCTCTATTACGGCGATGACGCCGCGCTCGCCCCTTCGTTCCTCGATCTGGCTACACGTGACGAACGGGTAATAGCGGTGAATTCGTTCTCGAAGGCCTGGCTGATGACAGGCTGGCGGCTTGGCTGGATCGTGGCGCCCGAGCGGCTGATGGAGGATCTCGGCAAGCTGGTCGAGTACAACACCTCTTGCGCGCCGTCGTTCGTCCAGATGGCCGGGATCGCCGCGGTGAAGGACGGCGAGCAATTTACGCGGTCGCTGGTCGCTGACCTGCGCGCCAGCCGCGATTACCTCGTGACGGCATTGCAGCAGATTCCGGGTATCGACGTGCGGGCGCCAGCCGGTTCCATGTATTTGTTCTTCAGGCTGCCGGGCGCGAACCGCAGCCTCGAGCTGTGCAAGGCGCTCGTGCGCGAGAGCGCGCTCGGGCTTGCGCCTGGCAGCGCGTTCGGTCCCGAAGGAGAAGGGTTTGTGCGCTGGTGCTATGCGTGCGACACCGCTCGCCTGGACGCCGGGGTCGCACGTCTGCGAGCGTTCATGCAAGCGCATCCGGCCGGGTGAGTGGGTAAGTGGCGACTGAGTGGAGACTAAGGGTCTGCAGGTTGGGGCAGGGCGCAAGCGAGTAACAGAAAGGGACAGGGGGCAGGGCTTCGGCTTCAGAAGGCCGCCAGACGTGAGTTCGGCGGCGACCCAATGTTTCACCTTTACGCATCGTTTGTTTTTGCGTAATATGCGTCCAGTCACGCGCTTCCGCCTTGGAAAGCGCTACTTCGTCCGGCTGGGAAAAATTCGGCGATCAGGATCTGATCCCGTGTTTTGGCTCCCCCCGGTGCGTGCTCCCAATCAATATGACCGATCAGAAATCGGGCGAGCGCGTCGTCAGTATCCTCGTCCACGATTTTCCAGTCTGAGCGTTGCGAATGGTTCGAGTAGTCGGCGTCATTCGATTCGGCCTGACTTGACCGGTTCATAGACCATACAGGGTCCTATCTAGCTGCATGAATACCCAAGAGGCGAAGATCGTCCTCGAGACTGCCTTGATCTGCGCGCAGGAGCCGCTGAAACTCGCCGAGTTGCGCAAGCTTTTTGCCGACGATATCTCGGCAGACACGGTTCGTACCTTGCTCGACGCCCTGAAGCAGGATTGGTCAGGACGCGGCGTGGAACTCGTGGCGCTGGCGTCCGGATGGCGGTTTCAGAGCAAACCTGCAATGCGGGCCTATCTCGATCGGCTACACCCGGAAAAGCCGCCCAAATATTCGCGAGCCGTACTTGAAACGCTCGCGATCATTGGTTACCGGCAGCCGGTGACGCGTGGCGACATCGAAGAAATTCGCGGTGTCACGGTGAACACGCAGGTCGTGAAACAACTGGAAGACCGCGGCTGGATCGAGGTGATCGGTCATCGCGACGTGCCGGGCCGGCCCGCGCTCTATGCCACCACCAAGCAGTTCCTGGATGACCTGGGCTTGAGCGCGCTGGACGAACTGCCCGCACTCGATAACCCATCGGCGCAACTGGAAGCGTCGTTGCTCGCGCAGCATGCGATCGATTTCCCCGGCGACGACGCCGCCGCAATCGGCGCTGCGCTGGTGCAAGGGCTGGAATCGACGGGCGAACCTGCATTGTTGCCGAACGCTTCGAGCGCGACCACGCATGAAGCAACTCAGGTTGGGACTTATGAAGCAACTCAGGTAGCGACTCAGGCGCTGCATTTGCAGGAACCGGAGGCGGCCGAAGCAGTACACCCGGAAGGCGAACCGCTTTCGCATTCACAAGCCGGCGCTGACGAGCCTGTAAATGAAGAAAGCGCCGATGCGCAAACGCTCGCGCAGGTGCCATTCGAACCGCAGCAAGCTGTGTCCCTGACCGGCGCGGAATCGCTCGAAGCGATTGCGGGCGTCAGCCGGGACCCATTGCAAGCAACACAAGCAACGCCCGGCGACGCGGTCAACCGTCGCGAGGCGGCGCCGGACGTTAGCGCCGGCGCATTGACAAGCGACGCTGCGCGACACGCATTACCGCACGCCGCTGATGAATCCGATGGCGCTGACAACGCGAATACACCGGATGCATCGAAGTTATTCGACGCATCGAATGCACCGAACGCGTCGGACGAATCAAACGAAACCGACGCATTCAACGCACCGGACGACCAGACTGCGCGCCGCGCCTGAGGCCTGTTTGCCCGAACCTTCATTCGGCTGCTAATCACCATCGGCCGGATTTTTTGACGCGCCCGCGACGGGCGCGCGACCCGACACAATTGAGGTTGTTTTGACACATTCCCACGACAGCGATTCGCCCGAATCCGAGCGCCCCGTTCGTGCCGATGAAGCACATGGCCAGGCCGATGCAGGCGAACGCACACGCAACGACGAACCCGCCGAGGGCGAAGACCGTCCGCGTCGCGGCTTGCGGCGCGGGCCTCGCAGCCTGATCGCCCGCCGTCGCGCCGTCGCCAAGACGAAGGGCGCCGACGGTGCGCCGTCAGCGGCGCCGGCTGGCGTGATCGCTGAAGCCCCCCCGGATGGCGTAGTCGCAGCGCAGGTGCGCATGCCGCGCAAGGATGCAGGCTCACGTGGGCCGCGCACCGGTGCGGGTGGTGGAGATGGCGCACGCAGCGGGTCGGCGGCCAAGCCGCGCGTTCCCCGCGAAGGGTCAGCCGACGGCGCTCGCGAAGGCCAGGCGCCGCGTGAGGCACGCGAGCCACGAGAAGGCGGCCGGCGCTCGCCGCGGCAGGCTCAACAACCCGGACAAGCTCAAAAGCGCGGTCGCCGCGATGGCGCGGCAACACCGGCAATGCCGGCAACAGCCGCTGCGGCAGGGTCCGAGGACGACGTTTTCGCGTATGTGACATCGCCTGCATTCGACGCCGACAACACCTCGGGCGACTTGCGTGCTCCCATGCTGCGACGCGGCCGCCCAGCCCCGCAAAAACGCGTGCTCGAAGCGGACGACGACACGCCGAAGCTGCACAAGGTGCTCGCCGAGGCGGGCATGGGCTCGCGCCGCGACATGGAAGAACTGATCGTGGCCGGACGGGTATCGGTGAATGGCGAGCCGGCGCATATCGGCCAGCGCATCATGCCGACCGACCAGGTCCGCATCAATGGCAAGCCGGTCAAGCGCAAGCTCGCGAGCAAACCGCCGCGCATCCTGCTGTATCACAAACCGACGGGCGAGATCGTCAGTCACGCCGATCCGGAAGGCCGTCCTTCGGTCTTCGATAACCTCCCGCCAATGAAAACGGCCAAATGGCTGGCGGTTGGACGGCTCGACTTCAACACCGAAGGATTGCTGCTTCTCACCACGTCCGGCGATCTGGCCAACCGGTTCATGCATCCGCGCTATAGCGTCGAGCGTGAATATGCGGTACGGGTGGTCGGCGAACTGGCGGAAGGTATGCGTCAAAAGTTGCTGAGCGGCGTGGAACTGGAAGATGGCCCGGCGAACTTCCTTCGTATCCGCGACGGCGGCGGCGAAGGCACGAATCATTGGTATCACGTGGCGCTGGCTGAAGGCCGGAACCGTGAAGTGCGCCGTATGTTCGAAGCGGCCGGCCTGATGGTGAGCCGGCTGATCCGTACCCGTCACGGCCCGATCGCGTTGCCCAAGGGGCTCAAGCGCGGCCGTTGGGAAGAACTTGAAGACAACGAAGTGCGTGGCCTCCTGGCATCGGTCGGACTGAAAGCGCCGGCCGAAGAGCGGGGCGCGCGCAGCGCTGCACCGCGTATCCAGCCTGATCCCCTGCAAACGTCAATGGGCATCATCACGCGTGAGCCGGTGCTCAGTTCGCATGGCCGATTCGCGCAGACGACGCCCACACGCGGCGGCCCTGGCGGCCCGGGCGGACGGCGTGGAGCGCCCGGTGGTTTCGGCGGCGGTTCCAGTTCCGGCGGCGGTTATGCGGGCAACCGCAGCGGGGGCGGTTATGGCGCGCGTGGCAGCAATGGCGACCGGGAAGCAAACGGCAATCGTGCGGGCGGCGAAGCGAACGGCAACCGCGCGATCCCGCGTCCGGGCGGCTCCGCAGGCGGCCCGCGCGGCAGCCGTCCGCCCGGTTCACCGGCCATGGGCGGCGGCAATGGCGCAGGCGGACGCTCGGCCAACGGCGGCGGCAAGCGCCCCGGGCAAGGCGGCCGTCAAGGTCCGGCTGGCGCCGGCGCGCAAGGTAATGGCGGCAACGCGGGCGGCGCCGGCCGCGGCGGCGCTCGCCCGGCACCGCGCAACCGGACGCGCGGACGCTAAGAGTCAATCGCCGCGCCCGACTCCCGGGTCTGTGTGGCGCGGCATGTGACTTGGACGACAAGGCGGGCAAGCAGATCGCCCGCTCTGTAGTTCGTTGAATTCAGCACGATGACTTTGGCCTTTCGGAGAAATCCGGCAAAGCGTGACGAATGCCTTCGATTTGCCTTCTAAATGGCCCTCAAATGGCTATACACAGGGCGCATTGGTTGCGTTTATCCCGAAAAATGGCTAAAATCACGAAGTCGCTGGGCATGGTGTTTTGTTTCGCCGCCCGGATGTGATCTCGGTACAGAAGGATGGGCGTTGCGCCCATTTTTTTTTGGCCGTTCGGTTCAGCATCTTGGGGCAACGAAAGTGCGCCAGCTCAAGGCGCGGTCCGCAGGTGTTCGGCGTGGAGCGCGCGAACATCTTGGAGTCTTTCACTGTGCAACTGACGGAAATCATCGAGACCACGGTCTCGGGCCTGGGCTACGAACTTGTCGATATCGAGCGCGCGGGGGGCGGTTTGCTGCGTATCTCCATCGACCAGCCCGCCGGCATCGCGATTGAAGACTGTGAGAAAGTCACACGTCAGCTTCAGTATCTGTTCGAAGTGGAGAATATCGATTACTCACGGCTCGAAGTCGGGTCGCCGGGTCTCGATCGTCCGCTCAAGAAAATGGCGGATTTCGAACGCTTCGCAGGCAGCGAAGTCACTATCACGTTAAAGAAGCCGCTGGACGGGCGCAAGTCGTACCGTGGCATCCTGCATGCCCCGGATGGCGAGTCGATTGGTTTGGAATTCGAAGGGAAGGACGGCGGCGCTGCGATGCTCGATTTCACGCTCGCAGACCTCGATAAAGCACGTCTCGTCCCCAAAGTTGACTTTAGGAGCCGCAAACAATGAGTCGCGAAGTTTTGATGCTGGCGGATGCGCTGGCGCGCGAGAAGAACGTCAACAAGGACGTGGTGTACGCAGCGCTCGAAGCAGCGCTTGCTTCGGCAACGAAGAAGCTGTTCGAGGAAGACGTGGATATCCGCGTGGCGATCGACCGTGAAAGCGGTGAGCACGAAACCTTCCGTCGCTGGAAAGTGGTGCCGGACGAAGCCGGCCTGCAGGAACCCGACCAGGAAATCCTGCTGTTCGAAGCGAAGGAAGAGAAGCCCGACGCGCAAATCGATGAATACATCGAGCAGCCCATTCCGTCCATCGAGTTCGGCCGGATCGGCGCGCAGGCTGCCAAGCAGGTCATTCTTCAGAAGGTTCGCGACGCTGAGCGCGAGCAGATCCTGAACGACTTCCTGGAACGCGGCGAAAAGATCATGACCGGCGCGGTGAAGCGCCTGGACAAGGGCAATTTCATCGTTGAATCGGGTCGTGTGGAAGCGCTGTTGCGCCGCGACCAGCTGATTCCGAAGGAGAACCTGCGGGTCGGCGACCGGGTTCGCGCCTACATTGGGAAGGTTGACCGCACCGCACGTGGTCCGCAGATCGAACTCTCGCGCACGGCGCCCGAGTTCCTGATGAAGCTGTTCGAAATGGAAGTGCCGGAAATCGAGCAGGGCCTGCTCGAAATCAAGGCGGCCGCGCGCGATCCTGGCGTGCGTGCGAAAATCGGGGTGATTGCTTACGACAAGCGCATCGACCCTATTGGCACTTGCGTCGGGATCCGCGGTTCGCGGGTCCAGGCGGTGAGAAATGAGCTCGGTGGCGAGAACGTCGACATCGTGCTATGGTCAGAGGACCCCGCTCAGTTCGTGATCGGCGCGCTCGCGCCGGCTGCCGTACAGTCGATCGTCGTGGATGAAGAGAAACACTCCATGGACGTCGTCGTTGACGAGAACGAACTTGCGGTTGCTATTGGCCGCAGCGGCCAGAACGTGCGTCTTGCCAGCGAATTGACCGGCTGGCAAATCAACATCATGACGCCGGACGAGTCCGCGCTGAAGCAAAACGAAGAGCGTGGCACGTTACGCAGCCTGTTCATGGCGCGCCTCGACGTTGATGAAGAAGTGGCCGACATTCTCATCGACGAAGGCTTTACCAGCCTCGAAGAGATCGCGTATGTGCCGCTCAACGAAATGCTCGAAATCGAAGCCTTCGACGAAGACACTGTTCACGAGTTGCGTAACCGCTCCCGTGACGCGCTCCTGACGCAGGCAATCGCGAATGAAGAAAAGGTCGAGGGCGTGGCGCTCGACCTGAAGAGCCTCGAAGGTATGACCGACGAGTTGTACGCGAAGCTCGAAGAACACCAGGTCCGCACGCGCGACGACCTCGCCGAGCTGGCTGTGGATGAACTGGTCGAGATGACCAGTATTGAAGAGGATGCCGCTAAGGCGTTGATCATGAAAGCACGTGAACACTGGTTCCAGTGAGAAATGACCATGGCGCACTGACATATCGCGGCCGTTAGGCCGCATGACCCGATCAAACAGCAGGGAATTTGTCCTTGCATCAAGAGGAATGAATGGCGAGTAACAACGTAGCCCAATTTGCCGCGGAACTCAAAATGCCTGCGGGCGTCCTGCTCGAGCAGTTGCAGGCGGCTGGCGTCACGAAAGCGAGCGAGGATGACGATTTGTCCGAGACGGACAAATCGCGCCTGCTCGAACACTTGCGCAAGTCGCACGGTTCCGCCGACGCCGACAAGCGCAAGATCACTTTGACCCGCCGGCATACGTCGGAAATCAAACAGTCCGACTCTACGGGTAAAGCTCGCACCATTCAGGTCGAGGTCCGCAAGAAGCGCGTGTTCGTGCAGCGCGATCAGAGCGGTGTTGAACAGGTCGTTGAAGGTGCGAACCACGTCGAAGAAGACGAGGTCGACGAAGCCGAATTGCAGCGTCGCGACGAAGAGGCGCGTCATGCGGCCGAATTGCTCGAGAAAGAAGCGCTGGAGTTGAAGGAACGCCAGGAACGCTTCGAGCGCGAAGAGGCAGAGCGGGTCGCGCTGGAAGCGGCTGCTGAAGCCGAGCGTCGCCGTGCCGAGGAAGAAGAGGCGAAGCGTGCTGCCGCCCAGGCGGAAGCCGCGGAAATCTCGCGTGCTGCGTCGGCTGCCCGTCAGGAATCGCGCCCGGAGTCGAAGACCGAACAGGTCGCAAGCGCTCCGGTGAAGGCCGAAGTTGCCGCACCGCAAGTCGACGAAAAGGCAGCAGCCGAGCGTGCCGCTAAACGCGAAGCTGCGAAGAAGGCGGAAGACGCCGCGCGCGCCGCGACCGAAAAGGCGCGTGCCGAGCACGACCAGATCGCGAAACGCCGTGCAGCGGCCGAAGCCGAAGCGCGTGCTATCCGCGAAATGATGAATACGCCGCGCAAGGCTCAACAGGCGAAACCGCCTGAGCCATCGCCTGCCGCCGTGGCTGCTGCCGCGGCAGCGGTTGTCGCTGCTGCCAAGGTCGCGGAAGGCGCGAAGGCTGCGGAAGCCAAGGGTACGTTGCACAAGCCGGCACGGCCGGAAGGTTCGGCCCCGGCACGTCCGGCAGCCGCGAAGAAGCCGGCTGCAGGCGCACCGGCGGCGACCACGCCGTCGTTGGGACCGGACAAGAAGAAGGCCGGTGGCAAGAGCAGCTGGCAGGACGATGCAGCCAAGCGTCGTGGGATCAAGACGCGTGGCGACACCAGCGGTGGTGTGGATCGCAGCTGGCGCGGCGGCCCGAAGGGTCGTGGCAAGCATCAGGACCAGACGAACTTCCAGGCGCCGACGGAACCGGTGGTGCGGGAAGTGCATGTGCCGGAAACCGTGTCGGTGGCGGATCTGGCGCACAAGATGTCGGTGAAGGCTTCGGAAGTCATCAAGGTGATGATGAAGCTGGGCCAGATGGTCACGATCAACCAGGTGCTGGACCAGGAAACGGCGATGATCGTCGTCGAAGAACTGGGTCACAGCGCGGTTGCAGCCAAGCTGGACGATCCGGAAGCGCTGCTCTCCGAAGGCGAAACGCAGGAAGAAGTGGGCGAACGCCTGCCGCGTCCGCCGGTGGTCACGGTCATGGGTCACGTCGACCACGGCAAGACCTCGCTGCTCGATTACATTCGCCGCGCGAAGGTCGCGTCGGGCGAAGCGGGCGGGATTACGCAGCACATTGGTGCATACCACGTGGAAACGCCTCGCGGCGTGATTACGTTCCTGGACACGCCGGGTCACGAGGCCTTCACGGCCATGCGTGCTCGCGGTGCAAAGGCAACGGACATCGTGATCCTGGTGGTCGCAGCGGATGACGGCGTGATGCCGCAAACGAAGGAAGCCATCGCTCACGCGAAGGCGGGTGGCGTGCCTATCGTCGTGGCGATCAACAAGATCGACAAGCCGGGTGCCGCTCCTGAGCGCGTGAAGCAGGAACTGGTCGCTGAAGGCGTCGTGCCGGAAGAGTACGGTGGTGATTCGCCGTTCATCGAAGTGTCGGCGAAGACCGGTGTTGGCATCGAAAGCTTGCTGGAAAACCTGTTGCTGCAAGCTGAAGTGATGGAGCTGAAGGCGCCGGTCGATGCACCTGCCAAGGGTCTCGTGATCGAAGCGAAGCTCGACAAGGGCAAGGGTCCGGTTGCGACCATCCTGGTGACGTCGGGTACGTTGAATCGCGGCGACATCGTGCTGGCGGGTTCGGCCTTTGGTCGCGTTCGAGCCATGCTCGACGAAACCGGCAAGCCGATCAAGTCGGCGGGTCCGTCGATTCCGGTCGAGATTCAAGGTTTGTCGGAAGTGCCGGGCGCGGGTGAAGAAGTCATGGTCCTGCCGGACGAACGCAAGGCGCGTGAAATCGCCCTGTTCCGTCAAGGCAAGTTCCGCGACGTCAAGCTGGCCAAGCAGCAGGCAGCGAAGCTCGAAAACATGCTCGAGTCCATGACGGAAGGCAACGTGCAGAACCTGCCGTTGATCGTCAAGGCCGACGTGCAAGGCTCGCAGGAAGCGCTGGTGCAGTCGCTTATCAAGCTGTCGACCAACGAAGTGCGCGTGCAGATCGTGCACAGCGCGGTGGGTGCGATCAGCGAGTCGGACGTCAACCTGGCAACGGCATCGAAGGCGGTCATCATCGGCTTCAACACGCGTGCAGATGCTCAGGCGCGCAAGGTGGCGGAGTCGAACGGTATCGACATTCGCTACTACAACATCATCTATGACGCTGTAGATGAAGTTAAGGCGGCCATGTCGGGCATGCTGGCTCCGGAAAAGCGCGAAGTGGTCACCGGCATGATGGAAGTTCGGCAGATCATTCGTGTACCGAAGATTGGCGCGATCGCGGGTTGTATGGTCACCGAAGGCGTGGTCAAGCGCAGCTCCATGGTTCGCGTGTTGCGCAACAACGTGGTCGTCCACACGGGCGAAATCGATTCGCTCAAGCGCTTCAAGGACGATGCGAAGGAAGTGCGTCAGGGCTTCGAATGCGGTATTTCGCTGAAGAACTACAACGACATGGTCGAAGGCGACCAGTTCGAAATCTTCGAAGTGACGGAAGTCGCGCGTACGCTATAAAAGATTGACCGCTGGACTCGAGGGCGGAGGGGGCTTCACGCCCGCTCCGCCCTTTTTATTTGCCGGAGCGGGCGTTGTTGAGTGCTCTCCATTGAGTCCGGCGCATACAAATTAACGGAAACATCATGGCCAAGAAACGTACTTCCCCTAACCGCAACGTGCAGATCGCGGATCAGATCCAGCGCGATCTCTCCGAGCTGGTGCGCGATGTCAAAGATCCGCGCATCGGCATGGTGACGTTTCAGAGCGTCGAGCTGACGCCCGATTACGCTCACGCGAAGGTGTATTTCACGACGCTGACCGGCGATCCGAAGGACACGGAAGCCGGGTTGAACCACGCGGCAGGGCATTTGCATAACCTGCTGTTCAAGCGCTTGCATATCCATACCGTGCCGACGCTGCATTTTCACTACGACCAGACCGTGGTGCGGGCAGTGGAAATGTCGAAGCTGATCGATGAAGCGAATTCCACGCGCGCGCTGGATGACGAAGAACCGGAAGCCGGTGGCGAGGAAGAAAGCAAAGACGACGAGAAAGGCGCCTGATCGATGAACGGTTCTACCCGCCCGAAGATTCCTCGTCGTGTGCTGGATGGCGTGTTGCTGCTTGATAAACCGCTTGGATTGTCGAGCAACGACGCGCTGATTCACGCCAAGAGAATTTATCTGGCGAAGAAAGCCGGGCATACCGGCACGCTTGATCCGCTCGCGACGGGGTTGCTGCCGTTGTGTTTCGGCGAAGCAACGAAGTTTTCGCAGGATTTGCTCGAAGCCGATAAAACCTACGAAGCGACCATGCGTCTCGGCGTGCGCACGACCACGGGGGATGCGGAAGGTGAAGCGCTGCAAACTCGCGACGTAACCTGCGACGAAGCGGCCATTCACGCTGCCATGGCTCAGTTTCGCGGTGACATCGCACAAGTTCCGCCGATGTATTCCGCGCTCAAGCGCGACGGCAAGCCGCTATACGAGTACGCGCGCGCCGGGCAGACGGTCGAGCGCGAAGCGCGCAACGTGACCATTCACGTTCTCGAGTTGATCGCGTGCGCGTTGCCGGACGTGACCTTCCGCGTGACGTGCAGCAAGGGTACGTATGTGCGAACGCTTGCCGAGGATATCGGCGAGACGCTGGGATGTGGCGCGCATCTGGTGGCGCTGCGCCGTACGGGCGTCGGCGCGTTGACGCTCGAACACGCGGTCACGCTCGACGAACTCGCAGACGTCACGCCGGACACACGCGATAGCTGGCTGCAACCCGTCGATGCGTTGCTGTCCACGTTTCCGGCCGTTCATCTCGACGCCGATGCCACGCGTCGTTTCACACAAGGGCAGCGGCTGAAACTGTCCGAGATTGCGGATCCGCCAACTGTGGCGGATCGGGTGCGTGTCTATTCAATCGAAGACCAGCGTTTGCTCGGTGTCGCGCGAGCGGAGGAAGGGGTGTTGGCGCCGGAGCGGCTAGTGGTATCGGCGGTTTAAAGATGAGCCGATGAAGAAAAAAACGCCACGAAATTTCGTGGCGTTTTTTATTGCGAATCAGCGATCAACGAAGCTTCAATGCGCCGCCGAAGCCGCGGCCGCTGAATCTCCACCGCCGGATCTCTCCGGTTTCGTGATCCAGATGAGCGCGATCAGCGCGACGAATATCCCCGCCGAGATATAAAACAAATCATTCACGCCCAACTGCGCGGCTTGCTGCGTGGCCATGCTGTTGAAGAGCCCATAACCCTGCGACTGGTTGAACCCGGCCGCGCCGAACTGCTGCATGGAAGCAGTGAAGTTCGGGTTATACGCATTGGCTTGCTCCATGAGTTGCGCGTGATGAATATTCGACCGATGGTCCCAAGCCGTCGAAAAGATCGATGTGCCGATGCCACCGCACATGATCCGCACGAAGTTCGACAACCCCGATGCCGCTGGAATCCGGCTTCCCGGCAATCCCGACAGCGTGATGGACACGAGCGGAATGAAGAATCCAGCCATGCCGATGCCCTGGATCACGGTAGGAAGCATGAGCGAGAAGGTATCGACGCCGGTGGTATAGCGCGAGCGCATCCAGAATACGAGCGCGAAGACGAGGAACGCGACGGTTGCGATCTTGCGTGGATCGATACGCGGCAGGAACTTGCCGACCACCGGCGACAGCAGGACCGCGAACAATCCAACCGGCGCGAGCACGAGGCCGGCGTTGGTCGCGGTGTAGCCGATATCCGTCTGCAGCCACAGCGGCAGCAGCACGAGATTGCCGAAGTACAACCCATAGCCGATTGCAAGCGCGACCGTCCCGCCCGTGAAATTGCGCAGCTTGAAGAGTGAAAGGTCGACGACCGGATGTTCCGCCGTCAGCTCCCACACGATAAAAAACGCCAGCGCGATCACGGCGATCAGCGTCAGCACCACGATGGTGGTGGAACTGAACCAGTCGAGATCCTTACCCTTGTCGAGCATGATCTGCAGCGAGCCGACCCAGATCACGAGCAGCCCAAGACCCACCGTATCGATAGGCGCCTTGCGTATCACCGAATCCCGGTCACGAAAGATCACGAACGTAGCAATGGCCGCGACGAAACCCACCGGAATGTTGACGTAGAAAATCCACGGCCAGGAGATGTTGTCCGAGATCCAACCGCCGAGGATTGGCCCGGCGACCGGTGCGATCAGCGTGGTCATCGACCACATGGAGAGCGCCATGGGCGCCTTCGCTCTGGGATAAGACGCGAGCAGCAAGGTTTGCGACAGCGGGATCATCGGCCCGGCAACCGCGCCCTGCAACACGCGCGCGGCGAGCAGGAAGGGCAGGGTCGGCGCGAGTCCGCACAGCCACGAAGCGATCACGAACAGCACGATCGACGTCATGAACAGGCGCACCTGTCCGAAGCGTTGCGTGAGCCAGCCGGTCAGCGGCACCGAGATTGCGTTGGCGACGGCGAACGACGTGATCACCCACGTGCCCTGATCCGACGATACCCCGAGGTCACCGGAGATCGATGGAATGGACACGTTGGCAATCGACGTATCGAGCACGTTCATGAACACCGCGAGCGACACCGCGATCGTACCGATCACGAGTTTCGCGCCCTCTAGCGGCGCATGAGCGGCGGTTGGTTGAGACATAGGACGGTTCCGGTGTTCCAGCGCTTACATCAGCTTGGCGAGGTCTTGCTTCGTCGCCGGCTGCACGCTGTCCTTCGATGTCTTTTGCGAGCCACCCGTACCCGGACCTGACGCGCCTTCATTCGCTTCGATAATGCGGGCGATTTCGGCGTCGGCCTGGTCGCCGTACTTGGCGAACACGTCAGTCTGGTACACGGTGTTCGGCGCGGCGCCGAGTTGGCCGCCGTTCTCGTCCTTGATCGTCACGTCCACGTTCATCGACAAACCGATGCGAAGGGGATGTTTCTCGAGTTCCTGCGGATCGAGCGCAATCCGCACCGGCAGACGCTGCACGACCTTGATCCAGTTGCCGGTTGCGTTTTGCGCCGGCAACAGCGAGAACGCCGAGCCTGTGCCCGCCGAGAAGCCGATCACCTTGCCGTGGAACACGACGCCGGAGCCGTACACGTCGGCGGTAAGTTCAACCGGCTGGCCAATGCGCATATGCGTGAGCTGCACTTCCTTGAAGTTGGCATCGATCCAGACGCCGTTCAGCGGCACGATCGCCATCAGCGGATTGCCCGGCGAGACGCGCTGGCCGACCTGCACCGAACGCTTCGCGACATAACCCGTCACGGGCGCCGGCATGGTGTTGCGGGCGTAGTTGATGTACGAATCGCGGACCTTCGCGGCTGCGGCAAGCACGTTCGGATGGCTCGCGATGGTCGTGTTCGACGTCAACGAACGGTTCGACTGCAATTCCTGCTGGGCCGCGTTGAGCGATGCCTGCGCCCCGCGCACAGCGTCCTTGGCGTGCGAGATTTCTTCGCCCGAAACGGCACCCGTCTGCGCAATCGTCATGCGGCGGCGCAAGTCGTCCTGAGCACGTGAGAGATCCGACTGACGCAGCGCGACTTGTGCTGCGTACTGGTTGTCGTTGACGAACAGCGTGCGGACCTGACGCACCGTCTGCGCGAGATTCGCTTCGGCAGAATCGAGCGCGACCTTGGAGTCGGCGGGATCGAGCACGACGAGGGGATCGCCCATCTTCACGGTTTGCGTGTCGTCGGCGTTCACCGAGATCACCGTGCCGACCACTTGCGGCGTGATCTGCACGATATTGCCGTTCACGTACGCGTCGTCCGTGCTTTCGTGGAAACGCGCGATCAGGAAGTAGTACAGCCCGTAAGCGATAGCCGCGATGATCACGACCAGCACGATCAGGCTCATCAGCACCCGGCGCTTGGTGTTGTTGGTCTTGGGCGCCGGCGCGGCTGCGGCGTTTTGTTGAGGGTCGCTCATGAATGGCTCCGTATGCTCTGTCTTGGGTTGCTGCTAGTCGATTCAGTTGGCTGTCTTGGTCGCCGCCGACGCGGTCTGCGACGGTGCGCTCTTGGATGCGCCGTCGATGGCGAGGTTCGTATTCGCGGCGTCGAAGCCTCCGCCCAGCGCCTTGATGAGACCCAGTTGCAGGTCACGGCGCTTCATGCGCAGATTCGTCACGGTCTGCTCGTTCGCCAGGCGGTTCTGGTCGGCGGTGAGCACCTGCAGTTGCTGCGACAAACCCGCTTTATAGCGAATCACGGCGAGCTGGTACGCATGCGTCGAGGCATCGAGGGCGCGCGCGGCATCGCTTGCTTGCTGATCCACCGAACGGATCGATGCGATTTGCGTGGCGACGTCGTTGAGCGCGTTGATCAGGGTCTGGTTGTAGTTGGCTACATCCAGGTCAAAATCCGCGTAACGGCCTTTCAATTGCGAGCGCAATGCGCCGGCATCGAAGATCGGCAGGTGGATGGCCGGTCCCGCCTGGAACTGACGGCTGCTGAAGTTCAGGAAGCGGCTCCAGCCGAATGCATCGAAACCTGCCGCCGCCGACAAATTGATATCGGGGAAAAACTCGGCCTTCGCTTCCTTGACGTTCGATGTCGCCGCTTCCACTTGCCAGCGGGCCGCGACAATATCCGGACGGCGCGAAATCAGGTCCGCGGGCACGTTGTCAGGCAGCGTGACTTCGATCTTCGTATTGAGCACCGGCGTCGCGATCTTCAGGCCACGATCCGGACCCTGGCCGAGCAATGCGCCCAACTGATAACGCGTGGTCGTGATCTGGCCGTCGAGTTCGGAGAGATTCGTCTGGCTCGTCGCGATATTGCCTTCGGCCGTGCGGCTTTCCACGTTGGTGTCGAGCCCCGCCAGCACGCGGCCGTTCGTGATCCGTCCGATGTCCGTCCGGTTCGCGATCTCGCGCTGGGCCACGTCGCGCAGTGCGTAGAGCAGGGCGAGCTGGTTATAGGTCTGCGCAACAGACGTGGCCAGCGTCACACGCGCCTGCTGCATGTCGGCTTCGGCGGCCTTCTGCTGCGAGACCGCCTGATCCAGCCGTGAGCGATTTTTGCCCCACAGGTCGAGATCCCATGACGCGCTCACGAGCGCATTGTTTTCGCTATACCACGAGCCGCCGTACGGAGGCGGGTAGAGCGCATTGCTGGAGTACAGTTCGCGCGACCAGGAATACGAGCCGTTCACCTTGGGATAAAGCGCGGAGCGCGACGACTCGATATAGGACGACGCCTTCGCAATGCGCGCCTGAGCCTGCGCAATCGTCGGACTGCCGGCCAGCGCTTCGTCGATCAATTGCGGAAGTTGGGGGTCCCCGAACTGCTTGGCCCAGTCGAGCGACGGCCACTGGCCGCCCTGCGACGGCAGGCTTTGCGCAGCTTGAAGCGCGTCGCTTTGCGGCTGGGCGATTTGCTTGTCGCTCTTGATGCCGGCGTAGTTCGCGCAACCGCCAAGGGTTGCCGCTACCACCGCGGCTGCCACGGCGGCAGCGAGGGCGCTGCGCGCAGCGACGGGCGCGGATGAATAAAAGAGTTTCATCGCTCGGCTCTTTGATAGGAAGTGTAAAGATGGACGCTGCAACTAATTTCTTTCATTTTTATTACGATGCCGTTCGCGCAACGGGAAGTGCTGTCATTGCACAGGCATCATTTAGCGTTGCGCGATGTGTCATCAAAAGGAGGATTTGGTAGCGGATTTTTCCTGCATACCGAGCATTGCTGCAGACGCGGGGTCGCCTGAATTCAACAGCATGCGACGCAGCATACTTTTCAGGAAGCCTACTTCCTCTGGCGTAAATCCGCTCAGCAGCTTGTCGAGCACCTTCGTGAAAATGGCGGGAATCTGCGCGGCAAGCGTGCGGCCTTCCTCAGTCAGCGCCAGTCGGACAACCCGCCGGTCCTCCTCGCTGCGCAAGCGGGTAATGAGTCCGCGCTTTTCCAGGCGGTCGATCAGGCGCGTCACGGCGCTCGCGTCGATCCCGTATTCGCGGGCGAGATCGGCAGCGGCGAGGCTCCGGCCGCTTGCCAGCATGAACATGATGCTGGCTTGCGTGCTGGTGATGCCGAGATCGGCCATCGTGAGTTGCGTGACGTTGTTCCACAAAGTAGAACGGACACGGCTAAGCAGGTAACCCACGCTTTCGCTGAGTTCGTAGCTCGCAATCTCGGGAATCGGCTGGGGGGTGTCGCTCATGGATTCTCGTGCGCTTGCAATAATTGACTATGCAACATTATAGAATCACATAGTTGACGCGGCAAGCACCTCGGTAGACATGTTAAGAATCTTCTTAAATTACAGTTTCTTGACGACGGTGTTGTTATTTTGAGATTCGCGCGAAGCCTGCCGAGGCCCGTCGCAAGCCATTGACGCCGGTTTTCGACTGTCCTGAAATAGGAAAGCGCTTCCGGGTTATGTCCTATTGCACGATGGGGAGGAAGAGGACACGGCGGCGTGTTACACTCTCGGGTTCCCATCGCGCCGAGTGCGGGGGGCGTGGAGGTTTTTTCTGAGTCGGCTTATAACAAGCCGATTCTTTGATTTGACCCCGCGGCCTGCTGCTTGCACCCACCCACGGCGCTCAACTGTAAGTACAAGCTCCTCAGCCTCCTATGACTCGCGCCCTCCGCAATATCGCCATCATCGCCCACGTCGACCACGGCAAGACTACGCTCGTCGACCAATTGCTCCGCCAGACGGCCACGTTCCGAGAGAACCAGGCCGTCGTCGAGCGCGTGATGGACTCGAACGACATCGAAAAGGAACGCGGCATCACGATCCTGTCGAAGAACTGCGCGGTCGAGTACGAAGGCACGCACATCAACATCGTGGACACCCCCGGACACGCCGACTTCGGCGGCGAAGTGGAGCGTGTGCTGTCGATGGTCGACTCCGTGCTGCTGCTGGTGGACGCCGTTGAAGGTCCCATGCCGCAAACGCGCTTCGTGACGAAGAAGGCGCTGGCGCTGGGACTCAAGCCGATTGTGGTGATCAACAAGGTCGACCGGCCGGGCGCGCGTATCGACTGGGTGATCAACCAGACGTTCGACCTGTTCGACAAGCTGGGCGCTTCTGAAGAACAACTCGATTTCCCGATCGTCTACGCATCGGGCCTGAACGGTTATGCCGGACTGAACCCGGACGTGCGCTCAGGCGACATGCGTCCGCTGTTCGACGCCGTGCTGGAACACGTTCCGGTTCGCCCGGCTGATCCGGATGCACCGTTGCAGTTGCAGATCACCTCGCTCGACTTTTCGTCGTACGTTGGCCGTATCGGCATTGGCCGGATCACGCGCGGCCGTATCAAGCCGGGCATGGCTGTCGCCGTGCGCACAGGTCCTGACGGCGCGATCCTGAACCGCAAGATCAACCAGGTCCTGTCGTTCAAGGGTCTCGAGCGCGTGCAGGTGGAAGAAGCCGAAGCCGGCGACATCGTGCTGATCAACGGTATCGAGGAAATTGGCATTGGCGTGACCATTTGCGCCGTGGATACCCCGGAAGCGCTGCCCATGATCACCGTGGACGAACCCACGCTGACCATGAACTTTTTGGTGAACTCGTCGCCGCTGGCTGGCCGCGAAGGCAAGTTCGTGACAAGCCGTCAGATCCGCGACCGCCTGTTCAAGGAACTGAACCACAACGTGGCGTTGCGCGTGAATGAAACCGGCGACGAAACCACGTTCGAAGTCATGGGCCGTGGCGAATTGCACCTGACCATTCTTGTGGAAAACATGCGTCGTGAAGGCTACGAACTCGCCGTGTCGCGTCCGCGCGTGGTGATGACGGAAGTTGACGGCGTGAAGCACGAGCCGTACGAAAACCTGACCGTCGACATGGAAGATGCAAACCAGGGCGGCGTGATGGAAGAGCTGGGCCGCCGCAAGGGCGAAATGCTCGACATGGCGTCGGACGGCCGTGGCCGTACGCGTCTCGAGTATCGTATTTCGGCTCGTGGCCTGATCGGCTTCCAGTCGGAGTTCCTGACGCTCACGCGCGGCACGGGTTTGATGAGCCACACGTTTGACTCGTATCAGCCGGTGAAGGAAGGCGGTGTTGGTGAACGTCGTAACGGCGTGCTGATTTCGCAGGACGACGGCGCGGCTGTTGCCTACGCTCTGTGGAAGCTGCAGGATCGCGGCCGCATGTTCGTGTCGCCGGGTGATGCGCTGTACGAAGGCATGATCATCGGCATTCATAGCCGCGACAACGACCTGGTCGTGAACCCGATCAAGGGCAAGCAGTTGACCAACGTGCGTTCGTCGGGAACGGACGAAGCGGTGCGCCTCGTGCCGCCGATCCAGATGTCGCTGGAATATGCGGTTGAATTTATCGACGACGACGAACTGGTCGAAGTTACGCCGCAATCCATCCGCCTGCGTAAGCGTTACCTGAAGGAACACGAGCGCCGCAGCGCCAGCCGTAAGGGCGCAGTGGACTGATCGAATGCCGGCGCGTTGAGGGACCACGGTTCCTGAGATCAACGCGGCAGGCATGACAAAAAGCCGTTCCGGGCATGCCCGGAACGGCTTTTTCGTTGTGTATCCTATGCTGCAACACTTTGTTTGGTTACCGGTTTAATTTTATCTGCGGTGCGATTACATTCCCGAGCCGCCGGCTGCGAAATGACCAAAGTGTTGTAGCAACTCTGGAGGCTCAAGTTGATTAATGGGCGGGGCGGGAACGGTGGTTGTCGGAGGCAGTGAACCATAGTCGCCGCTATTGGCGGGCGCAAAGTTAAGGACGATGTTAGGCGCGGCGATGTCACCATCTTCGTTATATGCTGAATCCATATAGCTTCTCAGGGATGTTTGCATCTGATCCAGGCTGTCGTACGTAAAAACACCGTTGTTCGGGTCGAATACCTGATATCGATCCGGCGAGGCGTAGCCGTCACCCTGTGTGTCCTGGGGGAGGCGCTGCACGAGCAGTACATGACCACTAGGCTCCGGCCCCATCTGGTCAGCCCTTTGAATGCCCACACGAATGTAAGCGAGGCCGCCCAACGGCATGTCGGATGTGCTGTCGATAAGCCCGTTTATACGATTTTCACGCGACGATGTGCCGTCCGGGTTGAGATTCACGGTCGATGATTGGCGGTAGTTGCTCAGTCCGAGCGTGCCCGGGTTGTGCTGGTATCTCTCAATCCTTCCATAGGTATCGTCTCGAGCGGTTGTTTTGCCGTCCATATCGGTGACCATGCTGCTGACTGCCGAGCTCAAGCCTTGTGTTGCTGTGCCGTAGGCGCGGTCAACGCGACGCATTGCTTCGCGAGCGATGCCCTCACATGTTCCCCGCCCCTCCTCACCCCTTGTCTCTTTACGATCGAATTGGTCGAATAGCACGTGTGATGACGCATTGCCTTCGAGGGCACTGCCACCCCGGCATTCGCGAAAGTCCGACTTTGCGCACGCGCCTAGGACGGCGCCGCGCTTCTCGCGGCTGAGTGGCTGATCTGCCTTCGCGTCAACTTTTCCGGCTCCAGTCTGGGAGCTGCCAGTTGCGCTGCGATGGGCGATGGCTGACTGGTCAGGTGTCGCAATGGAGGATCGATTTGCGAAGCTGTGTTCGGGGAACATCTTTGTCTGAGCGGACGGTGCTGTCGCGGACGACGATTGTTCTGCGAATGGTCCAGGGGATATCGCTGACGTAGATGCACTCGTGTACTGGGTGGAAACTTCCATTTTCTGCTCCGCTTGGAATCCTAAGAAAATATAAGGTGCACAGCATGCTGATACGCAGCGGTCCGGGCTATCCCCACTTCAAGGCGACGCTGTCGGAACCGTTTTGCGTACATCCAGTGTGTGGAAAATTTCACGGGCGAGGTGCTGAATAGATATGACGGTGCCGCGCTGCCGATCAGGAGGCATCAGCGAGCACGGCCTCTCGCCAGTCATTGAGCAGGTGGATAGCTCCGTGAGCTTTCCGCTTCCCGGTGGTATGCTATCCGAAATTGTTGCCCGATTCGTCGCCGGGTCAGCGCCCCGAACTTGTCAGTGGCGGGCTTCGCTACAGACCGGAATGGGGATCTTCGGGATCCCTTGCTCCATCATTGCCCTGTGGAGATGGCTGCATCAATGTTGGTGGCTCGGGCAATTGGAGGGACGGAGGGACGAGGGTTGGTTCGGGCAATACAGGGTTCTCACGCACCAATCTGCGCGGGTTATAGAATATGGCGCGATCCGGCGTAACTGTGGCGTGAATTTCTGTATAGGCTGTGTCCATATAGTTTCGCAATGCGGCGTTCATGGCGGCTTGCGTGTCGTACTCGAACGTACCGTTGTTCGGGTCGAAGATAATATAACGATGATCAGGTGGGGCTCCGTCGGGGTGCGGCACGTCGTGATTCCGCTGGATCAGGATCGCATGGCCGTTATCCTCCTGGCTCGTCGCGCCGGGAGTTTGAATGCGTAGGCCTACGAATGCAAGCGCCCCCGGAGGCATCGAGTTCAGGCGGTCAATGAGGCTATTTCGGCGATCCTCTGGCGACGATGGGCCGTGTGCACTGAAATTCACGTCCCTAGATTGCCCGTAAATCCGTAGTGCAAGGACATTTCGGTTGTGCTGGTATGTGTCGATATAGTGGAAGATGCCAGATTCTCTCGCCGTGCTGCTGGTGCGCATATCACTCCGCATGCTGAAGACTGCGTCCGTCAAATCTATCGCGGATCTGGCAACATAACTGCGGTCAATGCGACGCATTGCTTCGCGAACGATACCTTCGCAGGTTCCTCTTCCATCATCACCTCTGGTCTCTCTGCGGTTGTTTTGATCGAACAACACCATTCTCCCCGCACCGTCTTTGAGGGCTTCACCGCCCCGGCATTCCCGAAACATCGAGTTCGCGCACGAGCCCAACACGCCGCCGCGCTTTTCCCGCATGGCTGCTGCTGTCTCGTCAACGCTTGGGTACTTATTGTCGGCGTTAGCCTGGGAGCGATCAGATCCGAGATACCGGTGATGCTCCAATTCTGTAGGCTCGAGACTATTTGCGTCGACACTGCCTGGCACGCTTGTCGTTGGGGGCAGCGAGCCCCAGTTCGGTGCATTAGGTGGACTAAAGAACTGGATCTTGTTTGGCGTTGCAACGTTATCGTCCTCCGTATATGCCGAGTTCATGTAGTCTCGCAAGGCGCCTTGCATCTTGTCCAGACTGTCGTAGGTGAATGCACCGTTATTCGGGTCGAAGATCGTGTACTGATCCGAACCGGTCCGTGCGTCCGCTGCAGGAAGGTGCTGCAAGAGCAGAGCGTGGCCGCTAGTCTCTGGGCCTGTTGCATCAGCGCTTCGAATGCCTGCGTTAATGTATGCGAGGCCGCCCCTGCGCATAAAGGAAACGCTGTCGACCAGGCCGTCTACGGCATCCACGTGTGACGTCCTGCCGTGCGGATTCAGATCCGCGTTCGAGGACTCGCGGTAGTTGCTCAGTGCCAAGGAGCCAGGCTTGCTCTGAAATGCCTGAATTCGGCCGTAAATGTTGGTTCGGTCTGAGCGGCCGCTGCTCATCTCGCCCCTCATGTCGATGACAACCGATCGTAAATTTGATGTTTCGCCTCCGTAATTGCGGTCAACACGACGCAGTGCTTCGCGGAGAATGCCATCGCAAGTTCCACGTCCGTCATTGCCTGCCGTCTCTTTGTGGTCGAATTGATCGAATTGCACGTACGAGGAGGAGTTCGCTTCGAGAGCTTCGCCGCCGCGACATTCACGAAAGGCCGATTTCGCGCATGCGTCCGGCGCGCCACCGTGCTCTTCCATAGGGAGGGTGTCGTTGGGGTGTGACAAGCCTGCGCCAACATAAGGCGGGGTGCGACCGATCGGTTCGGGATCTCGCTTGGACAACCCGTCATTCGGCTTCACTGCGAATTGAGCTGAAGCATGGGCCTCCGGAAATACCTTTGGTTGGGCGCGCGGTCCGTTCGCGGCTGGCGCTTCGTCTGCGAGCGTGTCTGGCGCCATGGTCCGTGCGGATGTACTCGAGTATTGAGTCGTGACTTCCATTTTGCTGCTCCATTGTGGCAGTGGCGAACGGCGTGAGGTCGGACAAGCGCGCCGGTACACAGCGGCATCGGCGATCTGCGCTGCTGGGCGCCAACGCCGCAACCGTATTGCGTGCCTTCAGTGTGTGGAAAATCGTGTGAGCGAGGTGTTGAATAGTTATGCACGGCGATGTGCACGGCCGTTCAGGATCCAAGAGCGAGCGTGTACTCAGTAGCCGTCCTGCGCCGATTGCGATTGCTTCCGGCAACTTCTCGGATGCCGCGCCCAGGGCGCAGCAAAAACTCGGTCCAGGGTGGGAGAGCAGTGCCGCGCGTCATGAGAATATGTCCGAAAGCCTCATGGGACGGGCTTCCGCGGCGCCATGCCTGCTATCTGGAGTATCTGTTATGTGCTATGCTATCCGCGATGCCAGTTTTAGGTCCTTCCAAGCAGACTTGATTCGCGCAATCCGCTAAACGGTCAGGCCGTGTTGCGGAAGGTTGAGTAACCCGCTATTTCTCGAGAAACTCGAAGAAAGGTGAGCGTAAAAATGATGAAGAATCCCCAGCTGAACTCTTATTTGTTCGGCGGTAATGCCCCGTATGTCGAAGAACAGTACGAGGCATATCTCGATAATCCCGCGTCAGTGCCCGAGACCTGGCGTACCTATTTCGATGCGCTGCAGAACGTGCCTGCATCGGATGGGACGAATCACAACGACGTGGCCCACGGCCCGATCGTCGAATCATTCGCGCAACGCGCGAAATCGAACGGCTTCGTGCCGCGCGAGAGCACCGGTGATCTGGCGACCGCGCGCAAGCAGGTCTACGTCCAGTCGCTGATTGGCGCCTACCGTTTCCTCGGCTCCCAATGGGCCAACCTCGATCCGCTGAAGCGCCGCGAGCGCCCGGCCATTCCTGAGCTCGAACCCGCGTTCTACGACTTCACCGAAGCCGACATGGACCAGGCGTTCCATGCACAGAACCTGTATTTCGGCTTCGAACAGGCATCGCTGCGCGAGATTGTGAAGGCATTGCGTGACACGTACTGCGGCACGATCGGCGCCGAGTTCATGTACATCAGCGATCCGGAACAGAAGCGCTGGTGGAAAGAGAAGCTCGAATCAATCCGCTCCACCCCGAATTTCTCCCCTGACAAGAAAAAGCACATTCTTCAGCGCCTGACGGCGTCCGAAGGGCTCGAGCGTTTCTTGCATACGAAATATGTCGGCCAGAAGCGTTTCTCGCTGGAAGGCGGCGAAAGCTTCATCGCGTCGATGGACGAAGTCGTGCGCCACGCGGGCGCTGCCGGCGTGCAGGAAATCATCATCGGCATGGCTCACCGCGGACGTCTGAACGTTCTCGTGAACACGCTGGGCAAGATGCCGGCTGATCTCTTCGCCGAATTCGAAGGCAAGCACGTCGATGACCTGCCGGCCGGTGACGTGAAGTATCACAAGGGTTTCTCGTCGGACGTTTCAACCGATGGCGGCCCGGTGCACTTGTCGCTCGCGTTCAACCCGTCGCACCTTGAAATCGTGAACCCGGTGGTCGAAGGGTCGGCGAAGGCGCGTATGGACCGTCGCGGCGACATCGACGGCCTGCAAGTGCTGCCGGTCCAGATTCACGGCGACGCGGCGTTTGCCGGTCAGGGCGTGGTGATGGAAACGCTGAACCTCGCGCAAACGCGCGGTTACGGCACGCATGGCACGCTGCATATCGTCATCAATAACCAGATCGGCTTCACGACGTCCGACCCGCGCGATGCGCGCTCGACGCTGTATTGCTCGGACGTGGCGAAGATGATCGAAGCGCCGGTGCTGCACGTGAACGGCGACGATCCGGAAGCGGTCGTGCTGTGCACGCAGCTGGCTATCGATTTCCGCATGCAGTTCCACAAGGACGTGGTTGTCGACATCATCTGTTTCCGCAAGTTGGGTCACAACGAGCAGGACACGCCGGCGGTCACGCAGCCGCTGATGTACAAGACGATTGCAAAGCATCCGGGTACGCGCGCGCTGTACGCTGAAAAGCTCGTGCAGCAGGGCGTGATGACGGCGGAAGACGCTGACGGTTACGTGAAGGCGTATCGCCAGGCAATGGACGACGGTCATCACACGGTCGATCCGGTGCTCTCGAACTACAAGAGCAAGTACGCGGTGGACTGGGTGCCGTTCCTGAACCGCAAGTGGACCGATGCCGCCGACACCGCCGTGCCGCTGGCCGAACTGAAGCGTCTGGCTGAACGGATCACCACCGTTCCCGATAACTTCAAGGTGCATCCGCTGGTCGAGCGCGTGATCAACGATCGCCGCGCGATGGGCCGTGGCGAAGCGAAGCTCGACTGGGGCATGGGCGAGCATCTGGCTTACGCGTCGCTGGTGGCGTCGGGTTATGCCGTGCGTCTCACGGGCCAGGACTCGGGCCGTGGCACGTTCACGCACCGTCACGCCGTGCTGCACGATCAGAATCGCGAACGCTGGAACGACGGCACGTACATTCCGCTGCAGAACATTGCTGAAGGTCAGGCGAAGTTCACGGTGATCGACTCGGTGCTGTCGGAAGAAGCGGTGCTCGGTTTCGAGTACGGTTATTCGACCGCTGAACCGAACACGCTCGTCGCATGGGAAGCACAATTCGGCGACTTCGTGAACGGCGCGCAAGTCGTGATCGACCAATTCATCTCGTCGGGCGAAGTGAAGTGGGGCCGTGTTTCCGGTCTCACCATGCTGCTGCCGCACGGTTATGAAGGGCAAGGTCCGGAGCATTCGTCGGCGCGTATCGAACGGTTCCTGCAGCTGTGCGCGGACCACAACATGCAAGTGGTCCAGCCGACCACGCCGGCGCAGATTTTCCATCTGCTGCGCCGTCAGATGATCCGCTTGTTCAGGAAGCCGCTGATCGTCGCTACGCCAAAGTCGCTGCTGCGCCACAAGGAAGCGGTGTCGGATCTGTCGGAACTGGCGAAGGGCTCGTTCCAGCCGATCATCGGCGAAGTGGATGCCGTGATCGAGCCGAAGAAGGTCAAGCGCGTGATCGTGTGCTCGGGTCGCGTGTATTACGACCTCGTGGCGCATCGTCGCGAAGCGAAGGCGAACGACGTCGCGATCATCCGTATCGAACAGTTGTATCCGTTCGCTCACAAGCAATTCGACGCGGAAATCAAGAAATACGAAAACGCGAACGAAGTGGTCTGGGCACAGGACGAGCCGCAGAACCAGGGCGCCTGGTTCTACATCGAGCACCATCTGCGTGAAGGCATGCGTGAAGGACAGAAGCTGGCGTACAGCGGCCGTCCGGCATCGGCATCCCCGGCGGTCGGCTACTACGCGAAGCACTACGAGCAGCTGAAGGCGCTGATCGAAGGCGCGTTTGGCCGGTTGAAGGGCGCGCAGACGATCTCGAAATAAACGGCTGTAACCGGGGTGTCGCTGTTGGCGGCTCCCCGGTTTTTCATGCGCTGTCCTGTGATTCGAGTTTCGATTTTGAACGTGAAATGCAGACGCAGCGCTCGACGTTAGTTAGGCGCGCGTGGCATTTGCACGTTTCGGTCACCCAAGAATTGACGGCGTCGAACTCCTCAAGAATTGACGTTGTACCCAGATACATTCAGGAAAAAACATAATGTCTATCGTAGAAGTCAAGGTTCCCCAGCTCTCTGAGTCCGTGTCTGAAGGCACTTTGCTGACGTGGAAGAAAAAGCCGGGTGAAGCAGTTGCCATTGACGAGATTCTCGTCGAAGTCGAAACGGATAAGGTGGTGCTGGAAGTGCCGGCACCGGCTGCCGGCGTGTTGGGACAAGTGATCAAGCATGACGGCGACATAGTGACGGCCGAAGAATTGATCGCGACGATCGATACGGAAGCGAAAGCGGGCGCAGCGCCAGTGGCTGCCGCCGCAGGCGCAGCTGAAGTGCAGCCGGCACCGGCCGCGCAACCGCAACCGGAAGCTGCAACGGCTTCGGCCAGCGCAACGGCAAGCGCTTCGAACACGTCCGCTTCGCCTTCCGCTGCGAAGATCCTGGCCGAGAAGAACGTCTCGAGCGACCAGGTTTCGGGTTCGGGCCGCGATGGCCGCATCACGAAGGGCGACGCACTGGCTGCCCCGCAAGGCGCGCCGGCTGTTTCCGCTGCTGTGGCGGCGCCTGCTGCCAAGGCCGCTGCTCCCGCCAAGGCTGCCAAGCCGTCCCTGCCGGACGTGAAGGCGCCGGGCGCCGATCAATGGCTGAAGGATCGTCCGGAACAACGCGTGCCGATGTCGCGCCTGCGCGCACGTATCGCCGAGCGTCTGCTCGAGTCGCAGCAAACCAACGCCATCCTGACCACGTTCAACGAAGTGAACATGGCGCCGGTGATGGACCTGCGCAACAAGTACAAGGACAAGTTCGAGAAGGAACATGGCGTGAAGCTCGGCTTCATGTCGTTCTTCGTGAAGGCTGCCGTCCACGCGCTGAAGAAGTATCCGCTGGTGAATGCATCGATCGACGGTAACGACATCGTCTATCACGGTTACTTCGATATCGGTATCGCTGTCGGTTCGCCGCGTGGTCTCGTGGTGCCGATCGTTCGCAATGCGGATCAACTGAGCCTGGCTGACATCGAGAAGAAGATTGCCGAATACGGCTTGAAAGCGCGCGACGGCAAGCTGTCGATCGAAGAAATGACTGGCGGTACGTTCTCGATCTCGAACGGTGGTGTATTCGGTTCCATGTTGTCCACGCCGATTATCAACCCGCCGCAGTCGGCCATTTTGGGCGTGCATGCAACGAAGGAACGCGCAGTGGTCGAGAACGGCCAGATCGTGATCCGTCCGATGAACTACCTGGCGCTGTCCTACGACCACCGGATCATCGATGGCCGTGAAGCCGTGCTGTCGCTGGTCGCGATGAAGGATGCGCTGGAAGATCCGGCGCGCCTGCTGCTGGACCTGTAAATCCCGCGCTGGCCCTTTAAATCTGGCAGTAGAACCTTATTTGGGACTCATGGCGCGTTCGGTAGGCCCGGACGCGTCGCGTATCCAACAAGAGAAGGATAGTCATGTCCAAGGAATTTGATGTCGTCGTGATTGGTGCAGGCCCTGGCGGGTACATCGCGGCGATTCGCGCAGCGCAACTCGGCAAGTCGGTTGCGTGTATTGAAAGCTGGAAAAACCCGGCCGGTACCCTGAAGCTCGGCGGCACGTGCCTGAACGTGGGCTGCATTCCGTCGAAGGCGTTGCTGGCATCGTCGGAAGAGTTTGAAAACGTTTCCCATCACCTGGCCGATCACGGTATCAACGTGGGCGACGTGAAGCTGGATATCTCGAAGATGCTCGCCCGCAAGGACGGCATTGTCGAGAAGATGACGAAGGGGATCGAGTTCCTGTTCCGCAAGAACAAGATCACGTGGCTGAAGGGTCACGGCAAGTTCACCGGCAAGACGGACGCCGGCGTGCAGATCGAAGTGAGCGGCGAAGCGGAAACCGAAACCGTGACGGCGAAGAACGTGATCATCGCGACGGGATCGAAGGCGCGTCATTTGCCGGGCATTCCGGTCGACAACAAGATCGTTGCCGACAACGAAGGCGCGCTGACGTTCGACGCCGTGCCGAAGAAGCTGGCCGTGATTGGCGCGGGCGTGATCGGGCTGGAACTGGGTTCGGTGTGGCGCCGTCTGGGTGCGGACGTAACCGTGCTCGAAGCGTTGCCGGCGTTCCTCGGCGCATGCGATGAGTCGCTCGCGAAAGAAGCCGCGAAGCAATTCAAGAAGCAAGGTCTGGACATTCATCTCGGCGTGAAGATCGGCGAAGTGAAGACGACGGATTCGAGCGTCTCGGTCGCGTACACCGACAAGGACGGCAACGCGCAGACGCTCGACGCTGACCGCCTGATCGTGTCGATCGGCCGCGTGCCGAACACGGACAACCTCGGTCTGGAAGCCATCGGCCTGAAGACGGACGAACGGGGTTTTGTTCCTGTCGATGACCATTGCGCGACGAGCGTGGCGAACGTGTACGCAATCGGCGACGTGGTGCGTGGACCGATGCTCGCGCACAAGGCCGAAGACGAAGGCGTGCTGGTGGCCGAGATTATCGACGGTCAGAAGCCGCATATCGACTACAACTGCATTCCCTGGGTGATCTACACCGAACCGGAAATTGCGTGGGTCGGCAAGACGGAACAGCAGTTGAAGGCCGAAGGCCGCGAGATCAAGACCGGCCAGTTCCCGATGATGGCCAATGGCCGCGCGCTGGGTATCGGCAAGGCGGATGGGTTCGTGAAGATGATCGCGGACGCGAAGACCGACGAGCTGCTCGGTTGCCACATCATTGCGGCGAACGCGTCGGACCTGATCGCTGAAGCCGTGGTGGCGATGGAGTTCAAGGCGGCATCGGAAGATATCGGCCGGATCTGCCATCCGCACCCGTCGTTGTCCGAAGTGATGCGCGAAGCCGCGCTCGCCGTCGACAAACGCGCGCTCAATATGTGAACGTAGCAACACGCGGCATAGTTTGAGCAGCAGGACGAAGGCGGGCGGGAGTTTTCCCGCTCGCCTTTGTTTTATCCACGGCCTTTGCTCCCTCGGCTCATTTGGCCCACTTTAGGGCACCCGGTCCCTCGCACCATGAACGTCAACGAATACTACGAAAACGAACTGCAGACGCGGGGTTACCAGTCGGACGCAGCCCAGCTCGCGGCGGTCGAACGCTTGCAGCGTTGCTACGACGAGTGGGTCGGCTACAAGGCGCGCCGCTCGAATGCGTTCAAGAAGCTGCTCGTGCACCCGGAGTTGCCGCGTGGCGTCTACATGTGGGGCGGTGTAGGGCGCGGCAAGAGCTTCCTGATGGACAGCTTCTTCGCGGTCGTGCCGGTGCAGCGCAAGACCCGCCTGCATTTCCACGAGTTCATGCGCGAGGTGCATCGCGAGCTGGAGGAGCTGAAAGGCACGGCCGATCCGCTCGATGAACTCGCGCGACGCGTCGCGAAGCGCTATCGCTTGATCTGCTTCGACGAGTTCCATATCTCGGATATTGCCGACGCCATGATTCTCTATCGGCTGCTCGACCGCTTGTTTGGCGCCGGCGTGCAGTTCGTGATGACGTCGAACTACGACCCCGACTTGTTGTATCCCGATGGGTTGCATCGCGACCGGCTGCTGCCTGCCATTGAGCTGATCAAGTCGAAGCTGGACGTGATCAATGTTGATGCCGGCACGGATTATCGTAAGCGGACCTTGTCGCAAGTGACCGCGTATCACACGCCGCTGGGCGCGGCCGCCGACAAGGCGCTGCGTGCCGACTTCGCGAAGCTTGCTGCGGTGCCGGACGAGAGCCCGCTCCTGCGCATCGAGAAGCGCGAACTCAAGGCGCTGCGCAAAGCCGATGGCGTCGTCTGGTTCGACTTCGCCACGCTCTGCGGCGGCCCGCGTTCGCAGAACGATTACCTTGAGCTGGCGAGCCGCTTCCATGCGGTGATTCTCTCCGAGGTACCGAAGATGTCGCCACGCAACGCATCGGAGGCACGGCGTTTTACGTGGCTGATCGATGTGTTCTACGACCACAAGGTGAAGCTGTTGATGTCGGCCGCGGTGCCAGCGGAAGAACTGTACGTGGAAGGGCCGATGGCCAACGAATTCGCCCGCACGGTGTCGCGGATCACCGAGATGCAGTCGAAGGAGTATCTGGAGTCGGAGCGGCGGCTGGTGGATACATCGCTGACCTGAAGCAACGTCGGCCGAACGGACGAGTTGACAATGCGAGACTCATAATTTCGAGGTCAGCTTACTGCTGTAAGGCTTCGGGCCGTATTTCAAGATTCGGACATGTCTTATTCCGGGGTTTCGGGCGGATCGGTATCTTCTAATCACTTACTTGTGACTGGAGAAAACCATGAAGCCTTACCGTGATATGTCCGACGAAGAATGGCAAATGGTGGCGCCGCTGCTGCCTGAGTTGCGTCCCCGTTCCGAACTGCGCGGACGTCCGCTTGCCAACACCCGCGCCGTGCTCAATGGCGTGCTCTGGGTGATGTACAGCGGGGCTTCATGGTCAACGTTGCCGCGCAAATATCCTTCGTATCAGACGTGTCACCGGCGCTTCAAGGCATGGCATGACTCCGGCGTGCTCGCACGTGTGATGCAGCAGTTGTTCGGTTTGGCGAGTGAAGGTTTGTACTCGTTGATGACCTCGCGCATGCGGGTGCCGACCGAGTTGCCTGAGGGATTCGGCGCTCGTGCGGTTGCGACCGATGAAGTGCACGGCGACGCGCGGCCAGTGCTCGTACCGCAGCCTGCGGTTACCCCGGCCGGGCCGGTCGAATACGTGCGAGGCGGTGTGCGTCACGCGGCTTGATGAGGGAAAGACGACTCGGGAGAAAATTCGAGAAACGCTCGCTCGTGTACAAAAAACCCGGCTGGAAACCTTGAGTCTCCAGCCGGGTTTTCTTTCGCTTCATGCGTTCAGTCACGCGTTCAGTCATGCGTTCAGTCGTTCAGTCAGCCAAGGCGTTTTTACTGTTGCCGAATCCAGGTTTGCGAGCGTCCGAGCAGCGACACGCCTATATATCCGCGCACCACGAGTTTCTGGCCGCCGTCGTCCAGATGCATCTTGCATTTGTACAGCTTGCCGTTCTCGGGGTCGAGGATCTGGCCGCCGTCCCACGTGTCGCCATCGGCTTTCATGCCGTCGATGATGGTCATGCCTTTCATCAACTGGTCCTTGCGTGAATCCGTGCAGGCGGTGCAGCGGCGGTTCGGATCGTCGTTGCTGCCGAGTCCGGTGAGGATCTTGCCGGTGAGCGTGCCGTCACTGTCCTGGACGATCTGCACAAGCGCCTTGGGCTGACCGGTCTTGTCGTCGATGGTTTGCCAGAGTCCCGTGGGCGATGCGGCCTGCGCCATGCTCGTTGCGGCCGAGGCGAGCAGTGCACCGGCAAGCAGGATGCGTCCGATATGCCGATGCGCGCGCTGGGTAAGTCCTCTCATGCTGCCTCCTTGAGGTAAAACGTCTCTTGATATGTTGACCATGTTGTCATTATTGCCGGCCGCGCAGGGCGCAGCGTGCCGCACAGAATACGACAAAGCATGGGGAGCGTTTTGTACAAACCCTCTAGTCGGGCAGGTTGTTCGTCAGAGTCTTCCCATGTCAATTGAATTGGTAGGAAAAGGTCGCGTTGACGCGCGGGCTCCGCGATCCGTTGCCTTCCACCGGGGCGTCGCCAACCGGTTTCGCCAGCGATAGATCCAGGCTGTAGTACCTGGCGTCGGAGATCCGGAAGCCCACGCCTACTGACGCCAGGCGGCTCGGTTTCGAACCGGCGGCGTGAAGATACGTGTGGGCGGTATCGACGGAAACATAGGGCGTGAAGGTCTTCATGAACGCCAGCCCGATTGCAAACGGCCGGTTGATTTCCGCCGACGCGGCCCAGCCCGAATCGCCCGATGCTTCTCCCGGCTGGTAACCGAGCGCGAAGCGCTGCCCGCCAAACGCGATCTGCTCGGACGTGGGCAGGGAGTCCGCGCTGTACTGCCCGGTCGCCGCAATCGACGTGCCGATCTTGAACGGCCATTCATTGGTCTGCGAAACCGTGGCGCCCGTGCGCACGAAGGTGAGCGATGCCGGGTTGGTCGTGACAACACCGGGAATGTTGGTGTCCGCTGACTTCGAGGCGCCAAGCACATCGAACGCTTTCGCGACGTTCAGGCTCGCACGCCGGACCGTGCCTGTATCCACGCCGGTGTAGTCGAGTTGCAACGTCGTCACGCGCACTTGCGAGCGCTGGCCCAATTGTGCGCCCGTGATGGTGTTCTTGTAGCGGTCCTCGTCGTGCGATGCGTAGGCGCCCACCGTGCCGATCAGGCTGCGCGTATTGCTCAACACGAACGGATACGACGCGGACAACCCGACCTTGTCGTTGACGACGGTGCGCTCGACGTAGGAGGGCAGGCCGGGGTTATCGACTGGATGTCCATAGTAATGCGAAGCATCGGCCTTGACGGTGAAGCCGTCGGTGCCTATGGGCAATGAACCGTTGACATCGAAATAGGTTTGATCATTGCGGCCCTTCGGCAGCAGTGCGGAGGCGCCGAGCGTCTCGCCCTGGCCAAGCAGGCCATTCTCCGTCGCGGTCACAATGCCCTGCACGCCCGGATGATTCATGTCGATGCCGGTCGCGATGTTGAACGGCTTGCGCTCGACGTCCAGTTCGAGCGTGGTCGCGCCGTCGGTGGTCTGTGGCGGCGCGACGGTCGCCGCGATCTTCACACCGGGCGTGAGGCCGAGCACATTGACGTAACGCTCGAAGGTTTCCTGCCGCAACGGACGGTCGGCACGGATTCGGTCAGCGATCGCGCGAATGCGTTTTTCGGCGGTGCCGGGATCGCCCTTGATCTTGATATCGGCTACGTAACCTTCCACTACCGTGATGCGCACCACACCATTTTCAAAGGTCTGCGCGGGCACGAACGCGAAGGAGAGCGCGTAACCCCGTTCCTTGTAAAGCGCGGTCACACCGTTTGCCGTCTCCATTAGTTCGCCGATGGTGACGTCCTTGCCGACGAGCGGGGTGAAGCGTTGCGAGACTTCATCGAAGGGAATGGCTTTTACACCTTCCACCTCGATCTTTTGCGGCGTCAGATGACGTGCAAGCAATTCCTGGATGTGCGGGGTTTGCGGCTGGACATCGACGGTAACCGCCGGTGGTTTTTGCGGCGCGTTCACTTGCGGCAACGCGTCGAGCGGATTGCCCGCCAGAGCGGGACGCGCAACCTGTGCGCTGGTCTGTGCCTGAGCGGCATGCGTCGCCACCGCCGCGAGCAGCAGCGTCCATTTCCATTCTTTGGTATTCACGGTACGGCCCTCGTTGGCTTTTTTCGTGCGAACTGCTGAGGAGCTTGGGTCGACATGACCCGAGGTCCTGCTGCGTTCGTCATCGTTTGATGCTGGGTCCTGCTTCTGCTGCATGCCTCTGTATTACGGCTCCTTGCGGCTATAACCTTTGGCTTTATTCGTTACTCTCTCAACCTAATTTCACTCACGCTTTTCATAGCTAGTTTATCGGTTCTCCTCTCTTTTTGCGCTTGCCTTCACTTTGTCGGTATCAAAATGAGATCCGTCCGGATAAGAAGCCGGCGCCGGGAACGGCGCCGGGGAAAACGAGGTCTTGCCGGACACTGAAAGGATCAATGAGGGATTTAGGTACCCGACCTCCTTGTCGCTGGGACGTGACTACAGGATGCTTCAAACCGTGAGCCGAACCTGGGGCGGTCCGGTTCACGGACCAGGTGAGCCTCAGGACATCGCTCCAGGCGAGAAATCCCGAGGCCCAAGCGTTGCGGCGGCGTCTATTTCACTTGTTATGGGTGCCGAGCAGGCCGCCCAGCAGCGAGTTCACGCCGCCCAGCGGGTTGCCCGCCGAGCTGCTGCCCGCGCTGCCGCCCGTGGTGCTCGATAGGCCCACCCCAACGCCTACGCCAGTGGTGGTGGTCGTTGCGCCGCTCGACGGCGATTTCGTCGTCGTGGTCCCCGCGCCTACGCCTGCACCTACGCCCGCACCGGTACCCGACGCCGCGCCCGTCAAGCCACCTGTCAAGCCGCCCACGAGGCCCGTCACCGATGCCAGCGGGTTGCCGGCGGAACCTGCCGAGCTACCCGATGTTGCGCCGCTCAGCGCACCCGTGGTAGCGCCGACTACGCCGGCGATGGGTGTCGTCACGCCGGTAGCGACAGCGCCCACGGTGTTCGTCAAGCCGCCGAGCAGGCTTGCGAGAGGCGCGGCCGGGCCTGAACCCGATGCCGCACCCGCGCCGCCCACGGCCCCCGTCAAGCTGCTGACCAGGCCTGTGACGGGCGCCAGCGAACCGGCTGCGCCAGGTGCTGCGCCAAGGCCGCCAACCGTGCTCGCCACACCTCCGACAAGACCCGTGACAGGAGCCAGCGCACCGCCCGTTCCGCCCGTGCCGCCGATGCCTGTCAAACCACCCGGCAAGCCGCTCACCAGGCCCGTGACGGATGCGAGAGGACCACCCGATCCGCTTGCCCCAGCCGAGCCGCCGGTCAGGCCTGAGAGAATGCCTGTGACCGGGGAGAGGGGACTGGCGCCCGGTGTGCCGTTCACAAGACCGCCGGCTGAGGCAAGCGTGCTGCCCGTGGCCGAAACAACCCCGCCAAGACCGGTCGCGAGGGGATTCTCACCCGTCGATGCGACCGTGCCGCCCGTCGACTTCAATACGCCACCGAGCATGGTGAGCAAGTTGTCGGCGGGTGCACCGAGACCGGTTGCGGAGCCGACGGTCTGCGTGAGCGAGCCGGCCAACGCCGTGATCGGCGTGATTGCCGTGCTGACCTGCTGCGTGACCTGGCTGACTGCGCCTGTAGAAAGCGTCGTGCCGAGCGCACCGCCGGCTTGCGTGACCGCGTTGCCCAGGGTGCCTACCACGCTGCCCACCGGCGTTGTCACGGGAGCAAGCGGGGAGAGCGCGCCACTGCCGACGCTGGTGACGAGATCGCCGGCACTGCTAACGGCAGCACCCGCTTGTTGAACCACGTTGCCGGTGCTCGCGAGCGTCGTGCCCACGGGGTTAGCGCTCGAACCAATCTGGCCCAGCCCTTGCGAGACGCCGTTACCTAGCGCATCGACTGCATCGCCGAGATGCGAGACCACGCCGCCTGCCGCCTGTGTCGTGCCGGAGTTGACGCCGGGGATGTTTGCGTTGCCGACTATCGTGCCTACGCCCGTCACTGCATTGCCTGCTGCCGATACAACATTGCCCGCTCCGCCGGCTACGGCCGCTACCGGGGTCGTGACCGACGTTCCGCCGCCTGTTCCACCACCCGTACCGCCGCCGGTGCCGCCGCCGTTGCCACCCGTTCCTCCACCCGTGCCGCCGCCAGCCACTGTTCCTCCGCCAGAGCCTGTACCTGCGCCGCCAATTCCCACGCCGCTACCTGAACCCGTGCCGGAGCCGCTGCCATCGGTGCTTGCTCCGCCGCCGGCCGTGATGCTTGCGCCGCCGCTGCCGTCACCGGCGCCGCCTGATCCGCTACCTGTAGCACCGCCGGTACCGCCGACGGTCGGTATCGCTCCGGATGCCGAACTGCCCAATTGTTTGCTGGTTGAGCCCGAGCCGCCGCAGGCGCCAAGGCTCAGCATGGTCGCGATAGCCGCAGTGAGAATGGTGACGCGCAATGCGCCGCTGTGGATTTGATTGGTCTTCATAACGCCCTCGAATGGTATTTTGTTTTTTGCTTTTGGAACTGCCATCGTCTTATTGCAGGACGCGTGCCATTTGAATGAAGAAAGATGAACAACGTGGTTTGCACGGCGGGTTAACCAGACGGTATAAAGCCTGGCCTGGCTTTGCCCGTGGTCTGAAGTGACCGGAGAAATGGAGCGGCGCCGCTTTGAGGTGTCACGTAACGTAACGTGCGGCTGAGGCCGTTACGCCTGAAGCCGTAACGTGCGTAACGTGGATCAGGTGCGTTACCTGTGCGGCTGTGCGCTCGACTGCGCACTCGATATTTAACGTTTGACTAGTCAGGCACAAATCAAACATCTGTCTTTTACGGCACTGCGAGGCATTCATTCAGCGGTAGTGCGAACGATTGCCAATTTCGGAAGTCACTGAGTAATCCAAATAACGCTCATGAAACTAGAGAGTACACGCTAGATAAAAATACATAAAGTTAATGAGGAAGAGTCCCGTTAACCAGGCACTTAACCGTCGAGCCGTTTGATTGATTTCGACAAAAAATGACGGATCGCGGCAAGTGTTTGAGTACAAAGTGTTGTTGTGGCACAAAGTCTATCGATCAAGGGTAACAACTGACGAGGTTATTGCGCGTTCCCTGTTGATTTCAAGATAGCGTTCGGCTATAAATCGTTTCAGGGATGCATCATTTAACATCCTGACCGATTGGAGGTTTCATCGACTACCCATCTAGAACCTGAGAGAAACGGCAAGTGAAATCGCGCGCCATGACGCGCATCCAGGCAAGCGGCGCTACGCCGGCGGGGAAGAGAGAACCCGTTGGCGGCGACCCAGAAAAAAATGCCGGATCATTTGCCACATAGCCATTAAAAATATCCGAGGAACAGCATCATGTCTAATTTCATCAAGGGCTTCGTCAAAGACGAACGCGGCGTCACCGCTGTTGAATACGCACTTATTGCAGGCCTTATCACGGCGGGTCTCCTGATATCCGTGGGCGGCCTCGTGACCAAGTTGACCACCGTGTTTGCCGATATCGTGGCTGCGCTCTAGCGCAACGGGCTTCGCGGCGACGGGCATCTGGCATCACATTCTTCTCGCCAGCAATTAATTGACTATGCCGGCTTATTCGCCGGTATAGCAGGTTTCCTGCGTGTTGTTTGCATTGATGCGAATCACATGCAGGAGAACTGCTGCGCGCAGTTGTGACGCCGGGCTTTTCTAATCGACTGCTTTAAAGAGCGGCCGACGGGATTAGTTTGCCTGGCCGAAGCGAATCCATCTCATGATTAACGCCGCGTTATTCATCGGCTGGGCACTCACGGTCGTTTTATTCGATTGCCGGTCGCGCCGCATACCCAACTGGCTCGTCATTGCGGGGCTGGCGGTGGCTTGCGTGCTTGCGGCCAGCCGCCATTCACCATTTCACATCGACCTGTCCGATGCCGCGCTCGGTCTCACGGTCGGGCTGCTTGCGCTCTTGCCGTTCTATCTGATTGGCCTGATGGGCGCCGCCGACGTCAAGGTGTTCGCCACGCTCGGCGCCTGGTGCGGTTTTCACGCGTTACCCGCGCTGTGGATCGTGGCCAGTCTTGCCGCCGGCATGCATGCGCTATATCTGCTCGCGTCGGCGGTAATGGCAGGGAGGCGCAAGAGCGCCGCATATTCATTGGAATCCTCACCAAATTCCGATGGTCAACTGAACGGTCCTCACGACGTCGACCGATTCGGAAGCGGAGCCAAACGATCATCCCGGTACACCTTTATTGTCGGAGGCCGCCGGGGAGCACCGTACGCTGCGTTGCTCGCGGTGTCCGCAATAGGAAAGCTGACGCTGCACGTCCTGGAGGCCGCCCGATGACTCCTTTCAAATCTGCGCGGTCCGCTCCGGCCGCCTATCGGCGTGATCGCCCGCATTCCGTCGCCGATGCCGTCACCCCTATCAAACCGCTCAACGCCCGGCGCCGGGCGCAGCGCGGCACCATGGCGGTGGAATTCGCCATGGTGTTTCCGGTGTTCTTCCTGGTGTTCTACGCGATCGTCACCTACAGCATGATCTTCGTCGCGCAGCAATCGCTTACGTTGGCGGCGTCAGAGGGAGCACGGGCGGCGCTGCGCTACCAGCCAGGCGCAACGAGCGCATCCGCCGCACTCGCGCTGCGCGCGAGTGCGGCTTGCGCAACGGCGACGGGTCTCGTGAACTGGCTCGCGGGCAGCGCTCCGTGCACCGCGACGTATGCAGGCTGCAGTTTCGACGCCACGATGCAATGCGTGAACGTCGCGCTCAACTACAACTACGCGAAGCGCCCGCTTGTGCCCGCGCTGCCTTTGATCGGGCTGCCGGTGCCAGCGAGTCTCACTGCAAGTGCAATGGTGCAACTGAACCCGGAGAACCTGTTTTAGGCTGTGTTCCCGCTTGAAACAACCAGGACGAGCATGGCTAACATTACCCGCATCCTTGCTGTTTCGCTGATCGTGCTGGCCGTGGTGCTTGGCGTTTTCGCGTGGTCGCTCTCGCGTCGTCCCGCAGTGCCGGCACCGCAAATCGTCCAGGGCCAGGCGAGCTTTCCGGTGGTCGTCGCCACACGTGACCTGCCAGCGGGCAAGCCGATCGACACCAATGCACTGAGCTTGCGGATGGCGCCATCGCGTGGTGCCGGCGAGTTTGCCGATGCCGCCGGGCTCGCCGGGCGCGTGCCGCTCGTCGCGATTGCCGCCAATACGCCGCTCTCCGAGGCAGAGCTCACCACCGGACTCGCCGACGCCATCGCGCCCGGCGAACGAGCGATAGCGGTGCGGGTCGACGAAGGTAACGCGGTGGGTAACCGGGTGCGGCCCGGCAATTTCGTCGATGTTTTCTTCATGCTCAAGCGCGACATGTCCGCCGGCCCGGGCACGAATGCGGAAGTGGACGCGACGCAAGCGCGGCTGTTGTTATCGAGAGTCCGTGTGCTCAGTTTCGGCGATGCGAGCCTTCCCGGCACGTCGGACGCCGACGCCGCGGCTAACGCGGCCAATGCCCCGCGCAGCGGGGGTGCGCGTACGGCGGTGCTGGCCGTGCGTGTGGCGGATATCGACGCGCTCACGCTTGCCGAAGGCGCGGGCCGCCTGGTGCTGGCGCTGCGCAATCCCGCCGATACGGACACAGCCGAACCGCTTGCCATGGCGCCGCTTCTGGCATCGATAAGGATGCCGAAGAATGATGCGTCGCGTGCCGCGGCGGGCCTGTCGCTGGAGGCGCTGGCGGGTGCCGGCGGCGAGCGGCCGGCGCGCACGCCGGTCATGCCGCCTTTACCTGGCGTGCCGTCGATGCCTTCGATGCCTGCGGTACGCACGCCGCGCGTCCAGGCGGCGTCGAATGATCTTGAGCTCATTCGCGGCGCCCGCAGGGAAAAAGTGACTTACTGAAAATGATGACCGTGCCGTAAACAAATGTAGAAGGACGCGTAGCAGCCAGCATCAAAGGGAAGGTCGGGGCCATGCCGCCGTATGGCGACATTGCGGTACGCAGTCGATATATAAAAATCATGAAAGCCATGGGTTTCCATCGAGGACGCAGCGTCTCTGGCGCACGTCGATTATTGCTCGCCGCGCTGGTATGCACGTGCGCCACGGCTCCGCTCGCCGGTGCGAAGGTTACGGGGACTGCAGCAAGCGTGACCGGCCCCGCGGGGTCACGGGTCATCGACATCGTCGTCGGTAGCCAGAAGCAGATCGCGACGGGCCGCACGTTGCAGCGCGTAGCCGTGGGAGACCCCGCGGTCGCCGATGTGCTTTGGCTCAAGAGCAATGGCGGCGCGAACGGCGGTTTGCTGCTGGTCGGAAAAAGCGCGGGACGCACGGAGCTGATGGTGTGGGAACGCGCTCAAGCCGCGCCGCGCACTTATACGATCAATGTCACCACGCTTGCCGCCCGCGAGTTGCTCGGCCACGATACTCCCGACGTGAACGTGCTCGGCCGCACGGCGGTAATCACCGGGTCCGCCGCGAGCATGCAATCGCATCAACTTGCAGTGGCGGTGGCGAAAGAGTCGGTCGCGAAAACCGCAGGCTCGCCGGATACGCAGCCGGGTTCAGCCGGCAAGGACTCAGGGCCGCAAAGCGATAGCTCATCCGGCCCGCTTGCAACCGCGGGAGACAAGGGCGCCGTCCTCGATGTATCGACGATAGCAACCAGTCCCGTCGTCCAGGTCGACGTGAAGGTGGTCGAGTTCAGCAAGAGCGTGCTGAAGGAAGCGGGCTTCAATCTCTTCAAGCAGAACAACGCGTTTGCGTTCGGCACCTTTGCGCCGTCATCGATGACATCTTATACAGGCGGCGCGACCACGAATTTGCAGGTCGCCTCGGCGTCGCCCATCAGCAGCGCCTTCAACCTGATCGTGAACCTGGGTTCTCGCGGTATCTTCGCGAACCTCAGCCTGCTCGAATCAAACAACCTGGCGCGCGTGCTGGCCGAACCGACGCTCGTCGCGTTGTCGGGACAAAGCGCGAGCTTCCTCGCCGGCGGCGAAATTCCGGTACCGGTGCCGCAGTCGCTTGGCACGATCAGCATTGTCTACAAGCCCTACGGTATCGGGCTGACGGTGACCCCGACCGTGCTCGGCGCCAACCGGATCGCGCTGAAGGTCGCACCGGAAGCAAGCCAGCTCGACTTCCAGCACGCGCTGACCATCAACGGCATTTCCGTGCCGGCGATCACTACGCGGCGAGCGGATACGACCGTCGAACTCGGTGATGGTGAAAGTTTCGTGATTGGCGGCTTGATCGATCGCGAGACGTCATCGAACGTCGACAAGGTGCCCATGCTGGGTGATCTGCCGGTCATCGGTGCGTTCTTCAAGACCCTGCAGTACACGCAAAACGATCGTGAGCTGGTGATCATCGTGACGCCGCACCTGGTCTCGCCGATTGCGAAGGGGGCGGTCCTTCCGGCCACGCCTGGCGAGCAGTCCGAACGGCGCGACGGACCTGTGTGGCGTTCGTTCATTGGTGGTTTTGCATCGCGTGAAGCGGTGCCGGGATTCTCTAAATGATGGTCGTCCTGTCTGACAAGGAACGCTGCGGGCAGGTGGCGAATACGCGCCCAAGTCCGTATGGAACGGCGAGGCGTGCCGGCAGCATGTCACGCGCCGATGTGGCAGGAGAAAGCGGTAATGAACGCAAGAGTTCACTCTTTGACTGACGTGGAAGCGCGCCCTCCAGGCGTCCGGTTCCTGTGCGTCTGCTCGGATGCGGGACGCCGGGCGTGGCTCGCGCGTGCGCTGGGCACGCTCGGCGTGCTCGAGCACATGCCGTTCGACGCTGTCGCATTGATACCGAAGATCTCGTCGCTCGGCGCCACGATGGTGTTCATCGATTTCGCCTGCGCGCCGCTTGAAGCGCCCGAAGCCAGCATTGCCGCCGCGACGGCGATGGCGAGCGCAGTGCACGATGCGTTCCCGGGCCTGGCCATCGTTGCACTCGGTTCGCTGCAGCAATCGGCCAGCGCGATTGCCGCATTGCGCGCCGGTGTGCGTGATTTTATCGATGTTGAAGGCGAGCCCGATGAAGCAATTCGGATAGCGAAGCAATTGATTGACCAAGCCAGTCAGTCCGCGAGGACGGAGCCCATTGCCAACCGCCACGGCCACATGACGGTGTTGCTGGGTGCGCGCGTCGGCATGGGCGTGAGCACGCTGGCGGCGAACCTGGCGGTGAGGTTGCAGAAACGAGGCGCGCCGGCACAGAAGACCTCCGCGCTGCTCGACCTGGGCATCCCGGCCGCGGACAGTTCGGTGCTGCTCGATACACAAGGCGAATTCAATTTCGTCGATGCCGTGCGCAACCTGCGCCGCTTCGACCAGACCTTTGTTCATACGGCCTTCGGACGCCACGCCAGCGGTCTTGCAGTGACCACGTTGCCAGCGGATCTTGCGGCGATGCGCGAGGTGTCGTATGCGTCGGCAGTCAATCTGGTGAACCGGTTGCGGACTTTCTTCGATCACCAGATCGTCGATCTCGGCGGCTTTACGAACCTTGAATTCATCGCCCAGATGGTGCACGCCGCGGATAACGTGTGGCTGGTCTGCGATCCGAATGTGGCGTCAGTGGTGTCCGCCATGGAGTTGCTGGAAGGCCTGCGTGCCTGCGATGCCGAGTCACGTTTGCCCAAGGACCGCGAGGCTGCCGATGCGCTGCAGAAGCTGCATCTGGTCGTGAACAAGTTCGACCCGACGCTGCAGTTTGGCGCTGAGCAAATCGCGGAGCGGCTGCGTTTGCCGTTGCTCGCGGTACTCCCTGCACGCGCACAGGCGCTTGGACGCGCGGTGAACCAGGGGCGCCTGCTGGCGGATATCGCTGAACGCGATGCTTATGTGCGCGCGCTGGAGCCGCTGCTTGCGCGGCTAGGCGGTCACAGCGTCACGGCCGCATCCGGGCCCTTGCCCGATGGCATGGACACCGATGCACTGAAGCAGAAGACGGCAGATTCCGCCGGCACGCATGGCGGCTCAAGACAATTCCTCAAGCGGCTCCTTCCCACTTTCACCAGGCGGTCCTAGACGATGGCAAAAGACATCGAGTTCGCTGACGACGCCACTTCGTTCGCGCATACGCAGCAGTTCCAGGACATCAAGAATGCGGCGCACGAGCATCTGCTTACGCGAATCGAGGAGCTTGGCGCCGAGTTCGGACGCTGGTCACGCCAGGCGATCCAGCAGTTCGTCGACCTGGAGATCGACGGCTTCGTCCGGATGCGGCGCATTCCCCTGAACGAGAGCGAAGTGCGGCTGATCGCGCAGGCCCTGACGAAGGAGCTGGCCGGCTTCGGTCCGATCGAGGACCTGCTCGCCGATCCTGCCGTGGAGGACATCCTCATCAACGGCTTCGACGACGTCTACGTCTCGCGCCACGGCATGCTCGTGAAGATCCCGGTGCGCTTCGCAGACAACGCGCATTTGCTGCGGATCGTGCGGCGCATCCTCGCGCCTATCGGGCGGCGGCTGGACGAATCCAATCCGATGGTCGATGCCCGTCTGCACGACGGCGGCCGGGTGAACGTGGTGATCGAGCCGCTGTCGCTCGACGGTCCGGTGGTGTCGATTCGGAAGTTCCGTCGCGACCCGCTGCGCCCCGACGACCTGCTCGCGAACGGTACCTTCGATCAGGAGATCTGCGGGTTGCTCGACGCGGCGGTCGCTGCGCGCTGCAACGTGCTGGTGTCGGGCGGGACGAGTTCGGGCAAGACCTCGCTGCTCAATGCGCTCGCGTTCTTTATTCCCAAGCACGAGCGCGTGGTGACGATCGAGGACACCGCCGAGCTTTCACTCAATCACCCGCACGTGGTGCGGCTGGAAAGCCGTCCGGGCGGGTTTGACGGCGCGGGCGTGGTGTCCATTCGTGACCTGTTGCGAAACACGCTGCGGATGCGTCCGGACAGGATCATCGTGGGCGAGGTGCGCGGCGGCGAAGTGCTGGAGATGCTGCAGGCCATGAACACCGGCCACGACGGTTCGATGGGCACCGTCCACGCAAGCTCGGCGCGCGAATGTCTTTACCGGCTCGAGATGCTGGCAGGGTTTGCAGGCTTCCAGGGCACGGAGTCCAGCCTGCGGCGGCAGATTGCGAACGCCATCGACTTCATCGTCCAGATTGGGCGCTTGTCCAATGGACGGCGGCGGATCTTGTCGGTGACGGAAGTGACGGGGCTTTCCGACAACATCGTTGCGACACAGGAGTTGTACCGCTACGAGCCGATCATGGAAGGCGGCGAGGAGCAGGACAACTGGGTTTCGCTCGGCATTCATCCCAGCTCACCGAAGCTTGCCAAGTACCGCCAGTCGCTCGGCAATGACAGGGGCGCGGACAGCTTCAGCGACGGCTTCGGACGAGGCGGCGGTATCGGCGGTTTCGGCCGCTCCGGTGGGGGCTTCAATGTCTAGCGGTATCGGTCTCGTCCTGGTCGTGGCGCTGCTGTGCGCGGCCGGCGGCCTGCTGCTTTGGCAACGCGCGAAGGACAACCGCGAACGCGCGCTGACGGACCGTTTTGTTGACCGGCGCGTGGCGTCGCTGCAGGGAGCAACACCGGGCACAGCACCGGTTGCAACGCCGGGCGCAGCGCCTGCCCGGAACAGCCAGCGCACTCGTTCTGCAACTGCCGCCGCGATATCACCGAATGCCGCGCACGATGGCCACGAACATCTGCGTCATCTGCAGGCCCGTTTCCTCTGCGCCTTCGACAACCTGATGAACCGAGCGGGTATCGCGAGTCGCGCCAAGCTGCTGTGGACCGCTTGCGCGATTATCCTGCCGGGCGCGTGCCTGATCGGTCTGCATGCACATTGGATCCTCGGGCTGGGTTGTCTCGTCTTCGGCGTGCTTTGCGTGTTTGCATTTCTCTCATGGCGCGCACAGAAACGCCATCAGCGCATCTCGCGCCAGTTGCCCGTATTCCTCGATGGCATCGTGCGGCTCATCACGATCGGCAACAGCGTGCCGGCCGCGTTCCAGGCTGCCGTGACCACCACCGACGCGCCGTTGCGCGACTGTCTCGACCAGGTCTCACGAATGTTGCGCTCAGGCGTGGAAATAGATGTGGCGCTGAAACATGTGGCCTCGATGTATCACGTGCGCGAGCTGGAGCTGGTCGGCTCGGTGCTGCGCATTTCAGTGAAGTACGGCGGCCGTTCCGACGTAATGCTGGACCGCATGGCTGCGATGATGCGCGACCTTGAACAGGCCGGGCGTGAACTGATTGCGTTGTCCTCCGAGACGCGTTTGTCAGCCTGGGTGCTTGGCCTGATGCCGGCGCTCCTGGGCGGTTTTGTGATGATCTCCAGTCCGTCGTACTTCCGCGAGATGTGGTCCGATCCATTTGGTCAGCGCCTTGTGTATGTGGCGCTGGGACTGCAAGCGCTCGGCGCTTTCATGTTGTATCGGCTGGTGCGCCTGAAGGATTGATCATGACCGCTCACACCGTGTTCGCTCTTGCCTTGCTCGCCGCCGCACTGGGATGCGCGTTGTTGGGCGTGCTCGCATTCACGGGCCTCGCGCGCATGCAGCGCGGCGCGCGCACGCTCGACCATGCGCTCGATCAACGCGCGGCCAGCGCGGCTGCGCGTGCGATTGCAGCGGGCAAGGAGACCCGGCAGTCAACCGATGCGAAGAACGCGAGCGAGGCCGGGAGGGCCCGGACCAAAGACGCCCGCCGCTCGCGCCTGGCCAATGCGGTCAGCCGCGTGGCGGTGGGTTGGCTGGACACGCCGTTCGGTGCAATCGTCGTGGCGGCTGAAGACCGGCGATTGCTGGATCAATGCGGTTTCCTCGATGCCGGCGCGCGCGCGCGTTTCTTCGCGGCGCGCATTGGCTGCGCTGTGCTGCTGCCGCTCTTAGCGCTGGCCTGGTTCAAGGGGGACCCTCGTCTCGCTCTTTCGATGATCGCCGCGCTCGTGCTCGGGTTCATGTTGCCGAAGTGGTTCGTGCGGCGTCGCGCGAAAACGCGTCAACGCTCGGTCGCGAGCGAGTTACCCATGTTCGTCGACTTGCTGCGTTTGCTGCAGGGTGTCGGCCTGTCGCTGGATCAGTGCCTGCAAGTGATGATCAACGACTTCGCGACCGTGCTGCCGGTTCTCTCGCAGGAACTCGCGCTGGCCCACCGGCAATTCACCACGGGGCGCACGCGTGAGCAGTCGCTGAGCCGGCTCGCGACGAGCTATGAAAACGACGACCTGAATGCCGTGATGCGGCTGGTCGTCCAGGTCGACAAACACGGTGGCGCGGTACAGGAGCCGCTGCGCCAGTTTGGCGACCGCTTGCGCGAGTCGCGCCGCGCGACATTGCGTGAACGGATCGGCGCATTGACCGTGAAGATGACCGGCGTGATGGTGCTGACCTTGCTGCCCGCACTGTTGATCATGACAGCGGGTCCGGGGTTCATCGCCATATACCACTCGTTATCCACGATGCACAGATAGACGTTCAAGAGAGTGACACCATGAAATCGATCGTTATCGGGAGCCGCCTGCCCGCTGTTGTCCTGATGCTTGCATGCAGCGTTGGCGTGGGCCTGGGCGGCTGTGCGTCGAAGATGGAAAGCGGGTATGGGCTCGGCATACAAGCGGAGCGCGAAGCTGCGCTTCAGCAGTCGCAGCAGAAACAGGACGCGCCTGACACACCCGGCATGTATCTCGCGCTGATCGACCGGATGCAGTCGCAAGGTTTGTTCTATGCGTCGCTCGCGCACATTGACGCCTACGAGAAGCAGTATGACTCGACGCCCGACACAATCCTGCTGCGCGCCGACGCGTTGCGTCAGACCGGCCAGGCCCAGGCCGGCGCCGACGCATACACCAAATTATTGAACACGCCGCTGGCGGCGCGGGGGTATCGCGGCCTCGGTTTGCTGGCCGGGGCGGCAGGAGAATTTGCCAAGGCATCCGAAGAGTTCGATGCAGCCACGCGCCTGCAGCCGACCGACGCGCTCACACTATCGGATCTGGGTTACGCGCGCTTGCGTCTCGGCGATGTGGCGGGCGCTCGCGTACCGCTGATGAAGGCCGCGGAACTGGCGCAGGACAACCCGAAGATCCTGAGCAATGTCGCGCTGTTCTTGCTGGCCGATGGGCAGCCCGCTGCGGCGCAAGGGCTGATCGCGCAGCAGAAGTTTGCGCCGGAAGTGCAGCAGGCGATCCGCGCGGATGCGCAGCGCATCGCGGCGGCGACTGCGCAGGCGTCGCAAGCGCAGGTCGTGAAGGTTGCGGCCGCGACGTCCGGGCGCGCACGCGTTCCCGCTCCCGCGATCCATGCGCCGGAGACGGTCGATTCGCTGCTCAACGCGCAGTTGCCGCTGACCCAGACGTTCGATCCATCCGGCGCGATGCCGGGCAAACAACCGCAACTGGTCGCACGGTGAGGGGAAGAACCATGAATGAATATCGGACGAAGCGAGGGCTGGGCAGGACGACTGTCCGGACAGCGGGACGGCTCGCCGTGTTGTGCTCGATGGCGATTGCTACCGGTGCCGCGGCGCAGACGCAGACACCGTTGACGTCGCAGGAAACGTCCGCAGGGCTCGAGAGTCAGCAGCAAGCACTGGCGCAACCTGCGGCGCCGTTGAAAACGGTAGCCGCGGTTCGTCATGTCACGCTGATCGGCGACGCCACGCTGTCGATGCTCGCGTTGCAGCGAAGCGGCGAGTTGGCGGCGCCGCCACTGCCGATGCTGGGTGCCGAAGCGAGCGCCGCATACGCGCGTTACCTGAAGTCCTTCGACCATCCGATTCCGGAACATTTGGATTCATCGGTGGGCACGGTCGGCGGTGCGGCAGGCGGCGCAACGTCGAACTGACATGAAACGCTTTCCGACGTCACCGAGCAGATCGATACCGCGTGGACGCAAACGCCAGCGTGGTGTGGCGAGCGTGTTGGCCGCGTTCTGGCTGTTGGTGGCGGTCGCGGCGCTTGCCGCTATCGATGTGGGTAACGTGTTTTATCAGCGGCGAGTGATGCAGAGCGTGGCGGACATGGCGGCAAATGCCGGCGCCCAGGTCGTCGATAACGCTTGCTCGCGTGCGCCGGCCACCGCTCTCGGCATTGCGGGTGCGAATGGCTTCAACGCGTCGGCGTCGGGCAGCTCGATCACCACGACCTGCGGGCGCTGGGACCCGACGCTCTATGCGGGTCCCGGCTACTACGCGGCGAACGCCACGCCGAGTAACGCGGTGCAGGTGACGGTGTCCAAGCAAGTGCCTTATTTCTTCCTGGGAGCAGGGCGGGTGGTTAGCGCGACGGGGCTGGCGCAAGCGGTCAACGTGGGGGCCTTCACCATCGGCACGACGACCGCACTCGTCAATCCGGCTGTCATTACCGGATTGCTGAACGCGATGCTCGGGACGAATATCAACACGCTGCAGATATCGGCGGCGGGTTACGCAGGTCTCGCGCAAGCGCGTATCCAGATTGGTGACCTCGTCACGGCAGCCGGTGTGGGCACGGTGAACCAGTTGCTTGCGATGAACGTCACCGCCGCGCAACTTGCCAATCTGATGCTCACCGCGTTGCAGACCACTCAGGTTGCGAACGCGAATTTATCGGCGGCGGTTGGTGCGTTGCAGGCCGTCGTGAACGCGAATATTCCCGGCTCGCAGACGTTCCCCTTGGGCGCGGTGAATGGCACGCCGGGCCTGCTGCAAGTCGGACTCGCCGATACCCAGTCGGCGCTCACTGCCACCATCAGCCCGCTGGACGCGCTGTTCGTGGCAGCCGATATCGCACAGGCGGGGAAGTCAGCGGTGAGTGTCAGTACCGGGCTGAATCTCGGTATCGCGACCGCCTCGTTGCAAGTCCAGGTGATCCAGCCGCCGGTGCTGGCGATAGGCGAGGCCGGGCAGACGCCGGCCGGAGCGTGGCGGACCACGGCGACGTCAGCGCAGGTACGCGCTTATCTCGGCTTGAGCCTGGGAGCCGTGCCCGGTTCGTTTCTCGGCCTGGGGTCGACGCCCCTGCTGACTTTGCCGATATCACTCGAGGTCACGCCCGGAACCGCCTGGCTCCAGTCCACGCAATGCGCCACGACGGCAGCGGCGAGCAACAGCGTGGTCGGCGTCCAGCCGGGGCTTGCCAACGTGTGCGTGGGCAATCCGCCTTCGAACATGTCCGCGTCGGCGGCGTTCAGTTGTTCGCAACCCGCAACGCTGGTTTCCGTACCCAACATCCTGACTCCGGGAGTTCCCCTTCTCACCATCTCGGTGAAAGCGCCGATCACGGCCGTAGTTCCGCCGGACAGCAGCTCCACGCTGACGTTCGATGGCATCGTAGGGAATGCTGACGATTATCAAACGGTGAACTCGAACCGTGCGGGCCACGTGATCAGCTACGCGTTGGCCAATCTTTCCACGGCGATCTCGCAAGGCGGGTTGGTAGTGAACACACCTGTGCCGATTCTTAACGTGGTAATCCAGTTGCTGATCCCTGGCCTGGTGAGCGCGACGCTGAGCACGCTCGTGAATTTGCTGACTCCCATACTGGGTGCGCTCGATTCGGTCCTTGTTCCGGTGCTGCAACTCCTGGGTGTGCAGATCGGCGTAAGCACGATCCACGATTTATCCCTGACATGCGGTCAGTCGCAGCTTCAGTATTGAGAAGCCAATCGATGAACGAACGCAACGGGGCGCGAAGCCAACAGATGCAAGCCATGAGACTTGAGCAATGAGACCAGCGACACAAATCGATGACCTCGATATCTACGTGTGGGAAGGCAAGGCGGATATTGTCGAGCAGGTGGTGCGCTGCATGTCGGGCTTTGAAGTCGATGTGATCCGCGCCGACGGCATGTCGATTGCCGCGGGCCAGGACGCCCAGCGCCAGGCAATCGCGATCGTGAGCGTCAGCGTGATCGACACGGGCGCGTTCGCGTTGCGCGATTGGGAAGCGCATCGCGGCATGCCGGTGATCTGGGTGGGCGCGGCGCCGCGTGAGCGTGACACGAGCGTGTTTCCGACCGACTACTCGCATATCCTGCCGCTTGATTTCACCGGCGCCGAGTTGCGCCGGATGTTGGCGAAGCTTGCGCAGCAACTGCGTGCGCATGGGGAGCAAGTGCAGGAATCGAGTGCCCTGATAGCGAATGCCGAGTGCATGCAGGCATTGCTGCACGAAGTGCAGACCTTCGCCGATTGCGACACCAGCGTGCTTGTGCATGGCGAAACCGGTGTGGGCAAGGAACGCATCGCACAGATGCTGCATGAACAGCACACGCGTTATTCCGAGGGGCCGTTCGTGCCGGTCAATTGCGGCGCGATCCCTGACGGCTTGTTCGAGTCGCTGTTCTTCGGTCACGCGAAAGGCTCGTTCACGGGCGCCGTGGTCGCGCACAAAGGCTACTTCGAGCAGGCCGACGGCGGCACGCTGTTCCTCGATGAAATAGGCGACATGCCGCTCTATCAGCAGGTCAAGTTATTGCGCGTGCTGGAGGACAGCGCGGTCACGCGGATTGGTTCGGCAGCTCCCGTCAAGGTGGATTTCCGGCTGGTCGCCGCGACTCACAAGAGCTTGCCGCAGCTGGTGAAGGCCGGTGAGTTCCGCGCGGATCTTTACTATCGGCTGGCGGTGATCGAGTTGAAGATTCCGTCGCTGGAGGAACGCGGGGCGCTCGACAAGATTGCGCTGTTCAAGTCGTTCATTGCGCAGGTGGTGGGGCCGGAAAAACTCGCGAGCCTGCCCGAGCTGCCGTACTGGCTGGCCGATGCTGTCGCCGATAGTTATTTCCCCGGCAACGTGCGCGAGCTGCGCAACCTGGCGGAGCGCATAGGGGTGACCGTGCGGCAGGTGGGATCGTGGGATACGGCACGGCTGCAGCGCCTGCTCGCGCTTGCCCGCACCTCGCAGCCGGTCCCGCCGGAACTGAACGCTGAAGTGCTGACCGACCGCAGCAAGTGGGACATGAACGAGCGCAACCGCGTGCTGGCCGCGCTGGAAGCGAACGGCTGGCGGCGCCAGGATACCGCGAGTCACCTGGGCATCAGCCGCAAGGTGCTGTGGGAAAAAATGCGCAAGTTCCAGATCTTCGACGAAGAACCGGAAACGCGCATCGTTGGGTGAGAGGCTTCGCAAGCGGCGGTGTTCAAGCTGATTTTCCCGCCGCTGCCTGCCTGCCTGCTTTGCCTGCTTTGACTTCTACGCCAGCGCAGCCTTCAACGTGGCGAACGTGCGCTCGTCGGTGCGTTCGAAGTGCAGCGGCGTCACTGATACACGTCCCGATGCGACCACAGCCGTTTCGCTATCGGCCGAGTTTTCACGCGGACCGCGCTGGAAACGCAGCCAGTGATATTGCAGGCCACGCGGATCGGTTTGCGGCAGGACATCGATACCTTCGACCAGCCCCACACCCTGGCGAGTGGGAGTGAGCGGGCCGGCGAGAGCTGTGTCTATATCCGGGAAATTCACATTGAAGCAGGTCGGCGCATCGTGCTCGATCGCGAGCAGCGAGCGGATCACGCCGGGTGCAAGTTCGCGCGCGGTATCCCAGCGGACGTTGTCGCGGTCACTGAAGGTCTGGCTCATTGCAATGGACGGCAAGCCGAGAAGTAAGGCCGTCATGGCTGCGCCGACCGTGCCGGAAAACATGGTTTCCACACCCAGGTTGGCGCCCCGGTTGATGCCCGACAGCACAAGCGTGGGCGGCGCATCTTTCATCAGATGCCGCACGGCCATCACCACGCAATCACCCGGTGTACCGAGTACGCCGAAGCGGCGCTTGCCATGCTCGCTCACGCGCAGCGGCGAGTGGAGGCTGATGGAGTGCGACGTGCCGCTTTGGTCGTGCTCCGGAGCGACGATCCACACTTCGTCCGCAAGTTCGGCGGCTACCGCTTCGAGCACGGCGAGGCCGGGTGCGTCGATACCATCGTCGTTGGTCAGCAGGACGCGTGCAAGTCTGGGCAGCGCAGAGGGTAATGAAGCGGGTGTCGCAGCGGATGTCGCAGCTGGCATTGCCAATCTCCTGTCGATTGAGGGAAAGCGTCACTCAATCGATTATTCCAGAGATCGCGATGCGGGGTAGAAGCCCGGATTTACTTGATACCGAGCCCGCGGAGTAGCGCGTTGCCATCGTCGGTGAGGCGGAACTTGGATTCACCCGGCGTGGGCGACACCATTTCCACGTAGCCGTATTCGCTCAGCGAGGCTACGTCGGGAGGCGCGGCCATTGCGTCGATCGGCGCGTGCAGCAACAGCAGCAGCGTGGCGATTTCGTGGTGACTGAGTAATCGTTTGATGGCCCGTACCGGAGCCGATGCGTTGCGGAGGTTCATGACGAACTCCTTTCGTTAATGCTTTGTCTTTGTGTATCGTGCAGCGCGTCGATCGCACCAGACAGCGGCGCTTGATGTGTCGAAAACGGTTTCAATAAAGGTTTCGATAAAGTTGGGCAAGGGTATCGACCCAGTCTTAGGCGAAACTTAAAACAGATGAAATGCCGCGCATGCGTCTGCTGTGAAGACGATTGACGAGGCAAAAAATTGTGATCGATGAAGTTAAAAATTGTAAGCGGGGTTCTTGGGGCTGAACGTGGCGTCGTCGAATGTCTTCGGGGCGATGTTCTGGAACACGATGCTTTCGAAAATCTTGCCGTCGTTGTCGAAGGATTCCGCCGTCCGGAAATACGGCCGCCTCAGGTCCAGGCCGAGGATTTCTTTCTTGGCATAGAAGTCCGGCTGTCCGGAAGGGGTTTCGTAAGTGAACGCGACCACGCGGGCGCCATCCATCGTTTTCACTTCGATGTCGCTCGCGCGCGTGACCCCGGCGTCAGCGAACTTCTTGCCTTCGGCCAGGAACTGCTGCGTGATGAATTCGGTGCCGAGATCGCGGACGGAATGACGCGATTGCGAGCGCGCGAGCGAGCCGTTGAGCGACGTCCAGAGCGCAATCACCTTCAGCAAACCGCCGAGATGACCGTACATTTCATTGGGACGCGCGCTTTCGTCGTAGAGCAGCTCCTGACCCGCATGTGCGCCGTCGGGCAGCCATTTTGCATAGACCCGCAGCGGGTCGCGTGTCACACGCACCAGCATGTGGTCGGCCTGACCGGGCCACATGCCGTGGATGCGCTCACGCCGCAGCATGGTGAACTCATACGATGGATAACCGTTCGGGCCGTTCTTCAGATAGCGCGGCAGCGCAAGCGGATCAAGCGATTTGAACAGCGCGACAAGCGCCGGATCGCTCATGGCGGCGAGCATGCCGCTCAGTGCGGCGTGGCTCAGCCAGCGGACCTGGGCATCGAGCGGGAGTTTGCCGACTTGCGCCGCGGGCGTCTTCGGCGGTGCAGTCGTTGCGCCGGCCGTGAGCGCCGGACCGGCTGCGGAGGTGGCAGCGGACGTCGGCAACGAGGCCGTGGCCGTGCTGGCCGCGTCCTGTGCGCCCGCCGGCATGGCGATGACCGCGAGGGCGATCGCGGCGATCGCGGCGAACAGGCGCCGAACCCGGCCGCTTGCGCGGATCAGCTGACGATTCTGGCCGCGCTGTCGTCCTCGATGCATGAAGTTCTCCGTGGTCCGTTCATTTGGCTTTGGCTGCGTTTTCACTTTGGCTGCATATACGTCGCGCAGTTCACAGCGAAAATCTTTCCGCATCTTTTCCTTGTTTTAGAACGGTTCCGGGAGACCGGAAATTCCGGGCCATCGCGCTTTATCTTTGGGTTGCCGCTGGCGACCAGCACTTGAGCGGCTCGGCCGCCCGCGTCAGCGCTCCAGAATGGCCACCACCCCTTGTCCGCCCGCCGCGCAGATGGAGATGAGACCGCGGCGCGTTCGTGTGTCGCCGGGCGCCTGAGCCAGCATCTTGGCGAGCGTCCCGACGATCCGTCCGCCCGTCGCCGCGAACGGGTGACCGGTTGCGAGCGACCCGCCATTGAGGTTCATGCGACTGCGCTCGATCGAGCCGAACGCGCCGTCCAGGCCGAGTTGCGTGCGGCAGTACTCCTCGTCTTCCCACGCCGCGAGCGTGCACAGCACCTGCGCCGCGAATGCTTCATGGATCTCGAAGAAATCGAAATCGGCGAGCTCGAGCCCCGCGCGTTCGAGCAATCGCGGCACGGCGTAGGCGGGCGCCATCAGGAGGCCTTCTTTCTTGTCGAAGAAATCGACGGCGGCGGTCGCCGAGAGCGTGAGATAAGCGAGCACCGGCAGGTTGCGCGAGGCCGCCCATTCTTCAGACGCGAGCAACACTGCCGAGGCGCCATCGGTGAGCGGCGTGGAATTACCGGCTGTCAGCGTGCCGGCGTCGCGGTCGAAGACGGGCTTGAGCGCCGCAAGCCGTTCCGGCGTGAGATCAGGCCGCAGGATGTTGTCGCGTGAAAGGCCTTTGTACGGCGTCATCAGGTCGTTGAAAAAACCGCGCTCGTACGCGGCCGCCAACTTGCGGTGACTGTCGAGCGCAAGCTCGTCCTGCGCCTCGCGCGAAATCTTCCAGCGCTTGGCCATCAGCTCGCAATGTTCGCCCATGGAAAGGCCGGTGCGAGGTTCGACGTTACGCGGCAGCGCGGGCTTGAGCAACATGCCGGGCCGCAGCTTCGCCAGCGCGCTCATGCGCTGTGCCGTGGACTTGCCGCGGTTCGCTTCCAGCAGGATCTTGCGCATCCGCTCGTTCACGCCGATAGGCGCGTCGGAAGTCGTATCCACGCCGCCTGCAATGCCCACCTCGATCTGTCCGAGAGCGATCTTGTTCGCGACCAGGATAGCGGTTTCAAGGCCGGTTCCGCACGCCTGGCTTACGTCGTAGGCGGGCGTTTCCCGGGCGAGCGTGGTGGAGAGCAACGCCTCGCGCGTGAGGTTGAAGTCGCGTGAATGCTTGATGACGGCGCCTGCCGCGACTTCGCCGAGTCGCAGGCCGTGCAGGTCGTAGCGGTCGATCACGCCTTGCAGCGTAGAGCTCAGCATGTCCTGATTCGATGCCGTCGCATACGCCGTGTTGGAGCGGGCAAACGGAATCCGGTTGCTGCCGAGGATCGCTACGCGACGTATAGCGGGAAGGACGCTCACAGTCATGATGAGATCTCGTCGAAGGAAACGGTGGGCGCTTCAAGATCGGTTTCGGCCGGCGCAGGTTGTTTAGAACGCCGTATGATTTTGTATAAGACGGGGGCTACATCGCAGCGTTTGTCCATGACCTGAACCCGGATCATGGCAATTCCCACTCGAAGCGGCCGCGCAGATGCAGTCGTTCACCCGCCAGATCGCGTACTTCGAAGTCGCGTCCCGTCGCCGATGAAGCCGCGGTCCACAACGTGGTTTCGGCGGGTAAAAGAATGGGTGACTTGAACTCACCCTGCACACTGGCGGCGCCGAGTTGCTTCGACGGTTGCAGCGCGGCGAGCGTGCGACCGAGCGTCCACATGCCATGCGCGATGGCGCGCGGAAAGCCGAACGCTTTCGCCGAAAGAGCGTGCAGATGAATAGGGTTGAAATCGCCGGACGCCTTTGCATAGTCGCGGCCGAGTTGTGCAGGAAGCTGCCAGCGTGCTTCACGGACCAGCGCGGGCGGGGTGGTGTCGGCCTGAAGCACTGAAGCCTGACCTTGACCCGCGACACTCCGCTTCAGATACACGCTGTCCGCATCCCACACCGCCTCGCCACCGCGATAGATGCGCGTATGCAGCGTGAACGCCTGGCCCTTGTCGTGGGCCACCAGCGCGCCGCTTTCGACTTCAATGCGCAATGCTTGTCCCGCGTGCAGCGTGCGCCGCAACTGCACGCTGTTCGATACGTGCACGAGCCCCATCGCGGGCCATGGGAACGCCGGATCGGTGAGCAGCATCAGGTGCAGCGGGAACGCCATCACGTGGGGGAAGGTGACAGGCACGCCTTGCTCGGGAATGAAACCGCATACGCGCGCATAGCGGCCGATCTGTTCGGGATCGAGCACCACGCTTGGACGCACGAGGCGCAGCGGCGGTAGTTCGGTGACCCCCTCCGGGCGCTTGAAAATGCCCTGCAGCGCTCGGCCATAGAGTTTCACGGGCGGCGGCAGGGCCTCAAGGATCACCGTGCGCATGCGCGAGGAACCTGACGGCGAACCCGACGGAAGCAGCATGCCCATGGTTATGCTCCGATCAGGCTTTGTCCGCACACGCGCACCACGTTGCCGGTGATGCCGGCGCTACCGGGACTGGCAAGCCACGCGATTGTCTCTGCAACGTCCACGGGCGTGCCGCCCTGGCTCATCGAATTCATGCGCCGTCCGGCTTCGCGAAGTCCCAGCGGAATGCGGGCGGTCATCTGCGTTTCGATGAACCCGGGCGCCACCGCGTTGATCGTGATGCCGCGTGTACGCAGCGGCTCCGCCATGCTTTGCACGCGGCCGATCACGCCGGCCTTCGAGGTCGCGTAGTTGGTCTGGCCAAGATTACCGGCGATGCCGCTGATCGACGACACCCCTATGATCCTGCCTCCTGCATGCAGCACATTCTGGTCGAGCAGCAAGTCGTCTATGCGCTCCTGCGCCGAGAGGTTGACATCGATCACGCTGTCCCACGCGGCCTCCGTCATCTTCGCGATGGTCTTGTCGCGCGTGATGCCGGCGTTGTGCACGACGATATCGACACCACCCAGGGCCAAGAGCGCGGCCGCGATCGTAGCGGGCGCGTCGGGCGCGGCGATATCCGCGACGAGCGCCGTGTGCGCTCCTTGCGACGGCCACGCATCTTCCAGCGCGAGCATGGTCTGGTCGAGCGCGTCCTGTGCTTGCTGCACATCCAGCCCGATCACGTGTGCGCCGCGATCCGCCAGCACCTGCGCGATGGCTGCGCCAATGCCGCGTGCCGCGCCCGTGACGAGCGCACGTTTGCCCGCGAGCGGCTGGTTCCAGTCGACGGGCGGCGTGACCGGGGTGGCGTCAATACGTACTACTTGTCCCGATACATACGCCGAGCGCGGCGAGAGCAGAAAACGCAGCGTCCCTTCAAAATCCGCACCCGGTTCCACCTGAACCAGATTCGCGGAAATGCCACCACGCGCTTCCTTGCCAAGCGAACGCGTCATGCCTTCCAGCGCCCGTTGCGCGGTCCACGCACGCGGTGACGCACACGATTGAGGCGGCAACCCAAGCACGACGATACGGCCGCTCTTCGCCACTGACCGGATGGCATCGTGGAAGAAGGCGTAAAGCGCATGCAGTTGCGTGCTGTCGGAGATACCCGTGGCATCGAAGATCAGCGCCTGTACCCGGTCGTTCGGCGGCGCGCCCGGCGCACGCGGTTCGAAGCGTCCGCTCATGGCCCCGTGTTGCGCTGCGACGGACAACCAGCCGAGCGCACTTTCGTGGGCCACGCTCGTCATGCCGAGGGTAGTCAGCAGCGTGATCAGCGGCTCGAACAGTGTGGGCGACGGCCCCGCTCCGATCGCTGCTATACCGCCGAATTCCGCGCGCCCTTGCGCATGCCGGCGCAATACTTCCGGCTGAGGCAAGCCGATGGAACGCGCGACCCTCGCGCCGAAAGGGGAATTGACGAAGTCGAGATAGCGATCTTTCATGCCTGCCTGAAAACGGTTTAGCGAACGGTTTAGCGCTTATGTGAAGCGTCACGCATGGATTTCCTCGGGCTCGTTCGCCAAGGCTTCCTGGCGTTTCTTCAATGCATCGAGCATACCGAAATCCGCGCCGAAGTCATCGACCTTGACGACTTCCACGCCGTAACGCGCGTAGTCGGAGAGTATCTGACGTTCGGCCGTATCGATCAAACCGCGCGTTTCGCAGGCCGCGGCCCAGGCGTCGAGTTCGGGCAGGCTTTGCGGCATCGGCGGGATTTGCCTGGTCTTGACCGCGTCGCGCAACTTGCTCTCGATCTCGGCGTAACGCGGACTCAGCGCGAACATCAACTCGCCGTAACCGAGCGGATCGATATGCACGGTTGGTGCGTACGAGTCCGCAATCAATCGTTCGCGGGCGTCACCGGGCGTTGTCATCAACTCGGCGATGGCCGTCCCCAAGCGATCCCCCGGCACGCGATGCGGCATTCCGAACGGAAACGCCAACGCGCGTACGAAGCCTGCCGCGAACGGTTTCGGATAATTGGAGAGTACGCCTTCGAAGGCCGTTTGCGCTTGATGCAGCGCATCTTCGACACCCCAGCGTACGAGCGGCAGATCGGCTTCGGGGCGGCCATCGTCTTCAAAACGCTTGAGCGTGGCCGAGATCAGGTAGAGCTGCGAGAGGATATCGCCGAGTCTTGCCGACAGGCGTTCGCGTCGCTTAAGTTCCCCTCCGAGCGCGAACATGGAAACATCGGCGAGCAGCGCGAATGCCGTGGCGAAGCGCGTGGCCGCGCGATAGCAGGGCACAAGACGCGTGTCGGCACGGGTGGGCTTGGGGATCAGCGCGCTGCCGCCCAGCGCGAACACGAAGCTGCGCACCATATTCGATGCAGTGAAATTCGCGTGACCGAAGAAAGCGCTGTCGAAATCACGCAGGCCTTTGGCGCGGTCGGCATCGCGGGTAGCCATCATTTCTTTCAGCACATACGGATGACAGCGGATGGCGCCCTGACCAAAGATGATCAGGCTGCGCGTGAGGATGTTCGCGCCTTCCACCGTGATCGAGATGGGCACCTGCTGGTAAGCGCGCGCTAGAAAATTCGACGGCCCCATGCAGATGCCCTTGCCCGCGACAATGTCCATGCCGTCGTTGATCACTTTGCGCGCGCGTTCGGTGATGTGATATTTCGCGATCGCGGAAATCACCGACGGCTTCTCGCCAAGATCAACGGCTTGCGCCGACAAACGCCGTGCCGCATCCATCACATACAGGTTGCCGCCCATGCGCCCGAGCGCTTCCTGCACGCCTTCGAACTTGCCGATGGCGGTGCGGAACTGCCGCCGCACGGCCGAATACGCACCGGTGCCGCGCACGGCCAGCTTCGCCATGCCCACGTTCGACGATGGCAACGAAATGGCGCGTCCCGCTGCGAGACATTCCATCAGCATGCGCCAGCCGTTGCCGACCTGTGCGCGTCCGCCGATCACCCAGTCGAGCGGGATAAACACATCCTTGCCCCAGTTCGGACCGTTCTGGAACACCGCGTTCAGCGGCCAGTGACGGCGGCCGATATTCACGCCGGGATGCGTGGTCGGGATCAACGCGCAAGTGATGCCCGCTTCGTCATCGGCGCCTAGCAGATGGTCGGGATCGAGCGCGCGAAACGCAAGGCCGAGCACGGTCGCGATCGGCCCGAGCGTGATGTAGCGCTTGTCCCACGTCACGCGAAAGCCGAGCGTGTCGCGGCCCTCATGCAAGCCCTTGCACACGATGCCTACGTCGGGAATGGCCGCCGCATCCGATCCGGCGTAGGGACTGGTCAGCGCGAAGCAGGGGATTTCATCGCCACGAGCGAGGCGCGGCAGATAGTAATTCTTCTGCGCTTCGGTGCCGTAGTGCATCAGCAATTCGGCGGGGCCGAGCGAGTTGGGCACCATCACCGACACCGCCGCGGCAGAGCAGCGCGTGGCGAGTTTCATGATGACTTGCGAATGCGCATAGGCGGAGAATTGCTTGCCGCCGTACTGCTTCGGAATGATCATACCGAGGAAGCCCTTCGACTTGATGAACTCCCACGTTTGCGGCGACAGGTCTTGCCACACCGCCGTTGTTTCCCAGTCGTTCGCGAGGTCGCAAAGCTGCGTGCATTCCGTGTCGATAAACGCGCGCTCTTCGGCCGTGAGCACCGGTGCGCCGAGTGCGAGCAGCGTGTCCCATTTCGGACGGCCTGAGAACAACTCGGCGTCCCACCAGACCGTGCCGGCTTCGATCGCATCGCGTTCGGTCGGAGACATCTCCGGCAGGATCTTGCGGAACAGGTCGAAGACGGGCTTGGTCAGCAGCGCACGGCGCAGTGGCTTGATGGCAAGCACGAGCGCGGGCAGCACGAAGACGATCGCAAGCAGCGCCGTGACGACCGGTCCGGTCATCCCCGCGAACCATCCTATGGCCACCCATATCACCGTCCACGCGAGCCACGCAACGGCGGGCGCTTGCATATACAGCAAGGCGCCGCTCACGATAAACAGTGCGACCACGAAGCTGGCTGTCATGACGACCTCTCCTGATGTTGTTCGATAGTGTGCGCTGGAACGGCATGGAGGCGGTGTGCATCGGCAGCTTAATGTTCAGCACATTACATACCCGGCGCGTGCGTTCTCAATTCAGGCAATGGCATGTTGGGACGCGCTGTCGTGCGCCAACTGATCTGCGCTCTCAGGATCCGCCGCCAAGCTCGCTGCGCTGTTCGAAGCCGGTTCGCGCCCGGCGAACATGGAGGCGAATGGGCAAGCGCCGCTTGGGCGAGACAGGGGCGCTTTGAGCGCGGCCACCATGACGAGTGCTAGACGGCCGATCAATTGCGAGTCCTCCAGACGCCGGCCCTGCGTGAAATCGGCGATGAGGCTATTGGTATCGGCCCCGGCGAGGATGCCGCTCAACGAGCCGATGCAAAAGTGCAGCCGCCAGCCCAGTTCTTCGCGAGGCAAATGCGGCAGCACAGTTTGAAACGCGCAGAAGAAACGCTCGGCGACATCCGCATAAATTCCGCGCAGGAAGTTGCGAATGAACGGTGATGGATCGGTGTAAGCGCGGCCGAGGAGGCGCAGCAACGCAGGGCCGCTTTTCTCGAGGCAGCGGGATTGCTCGAGCGCCGGAATGAACATCGCGCCGAGGATGTGCTCGCACGTGAGTTGCGAACCGAGCGTTGACTCGAAGCGCTCAAGTAAGGCGAGGCGGTTCTGGTTGAGACCGTCGAGGCGACGGGTGAGCATCGCGTGGATCAGCGCGTCCTTGCCGCCGAAGTGATAGTTCACGGCGGCCAGATTGGCATCGGCGCGAGCGGTGATGAGCCGCATCGACATGCCTTCGTAACCGGCGTCGATGAAGAGCGCTTCGGCGGCGTCGAGGAGGCGGGTCTTGGTATCGCCGGACGCGCGGGATGATGTGCGGCCGGATGCGATGGAGGTGGAACGGGTGGGCACTGGCGTCTCCGGGACCGCTGCGGAACCTTTGCAGCGGTCCACATTCTGGGAATGGTCGATGGTCGAGTAAAGCCTTTAATTAAAACGGGCGTTCTAATCAAGATAAAAAGCTTTGGCGATATCGACAAGCCATTTTATGGAGTGTGTTCTCTAAAAAGAGAACGATCGTGCGGGATGATAAGGCGGACAAATGAGAATCGGGAATAAAAAATGGGGACGCGAGTGCGCCCCCATTGACTAAAAATGCGTAAGGCTAACTCGTCACGCCGACATGCTTCGCGGACTCGGTCATGTCGATGCCACGGCGTTCGCGGCTAAAGAAAATAAGCCCCGCGATCACCACGGCGACCGTGCCGCCGACGAGCGCCATGGCGAGTCCGTAGTTATTGCCGTTCTTGATGGCGATGGACGCTTGCATGGTCGCATTGACCGATGCCAGCAAATTCCCCAACTGATAAATAAGTCCGGGAAACGTGGCGCGGATCTCATCGGGTGAAATCTCATTCAAGTGAACCGGGATAACGCCCCAGGCGCCCTGAACGGATATCTGCATCAGGAACGCACCGGCGGCCAGCGCAACCGGGCCAGTCGAAAATGCCCAAAGCGGCAATACCGGCAACGCGATCAAGGCGGCAATAAAAATGGCCCAGCGCCGCCCGATTTTCTCCGACATGGACCCGAAGAACAGCCCACCGCAAATCGCCCCGATATTCAGGACAATGGTAATGAGCGCAACCGTGTGGGGATCGAAGTGATGCTGTTCGCGCAGGAAGGTCGGATAAAGATCCTGGGTGCCGTGCGAGAAAAAGTTAAACGCGGTCATCAGGACAATGGCATAGATGGACAACTGCCAATTCTGCTTGAGCGTCTTCAGTAAGCCGGGCCGTGGCCGCTTCTCCATGGCCTTCCACGCCGGCGATTCAGGCACGTGTGCACGCACATATAAAACCAGCAGCGCAGGCGCCACGCCGATAAAGAACATCCCGCGCCAGCCAACATATTGATACAAGAGACCGAACACGATGGAAGCCAGCAGGTACCCGCTCGGATAACCCGCTTGCAAAAGGCCTGAAACAAAACCGCGCGCCTTGGTCGGCACGGTTTCCATGGTCAGGGCCGAGCCCACGCCCCATTCACCGCCCATTGCAATGCCGAACAGCGAGCGCAATACGAGCAGCGTGAAGAGATTCGGTGAGAAACCCGACAGCATTTCCAGCAGCGAATAGATGGCGATATTGACCATCAGCGTCGGCCTCCGGCCGAACTTGTCGGCGAGACGGCCGAAGATCAGCGCTCCAATAGGGCGCATCGCCAGCGTCAGGGTAATACCTAATGCGACCTCCGGGATCTTCGTATTGAATTCCGCGGCGATATCTTTCAATACGAAAACCATTAGAAAGAAATCGAAGGCATCGAGTGTCCAGCCTAAATAGGCCGCAATCGTCACGTTTCTTTGTTCTCGCGTCCAGCTCATTGCCGTAATCTCCCCATTCGCGTAATTGATTAATCATGACGACGTGACCGCGCCTTCTGCCTGAAGCTTTCTCTGCGCCGCGCCGGATAAGGCGCTCGGCCGCTGTCGGCAGGGTGGAGTGTACGCCGCTGTTTAATTGGATGCTCGCCGTGATCCGCCAAACTGGTATTAACCCCGGTATGGTTTGATGTTTTCTGTGCAATGCATCGATCGGATAGCTTTCGAATAAATCGATGAATTAAAGAAAATGTAAGTTGATTGAATTATTTTTGTATTAAATGAAATTGAGGAAGCGGGGTTGGCGGACTTCACTCGAGGGCAAGACATTGGTTCACCTCCGGACAAGTGTGCGCACTGGACAAAATTGATACTGGCCTCATTCAAACAAGACCAGCCGAGCCCCCCATGTCCGCTCCTTCTCGTGCCCGATGGCCCTATGTCTTTATCTCGGCTTTCCTCGGCACCGCAATCGAACAGTACGATTTCCTGCTCTACGGCACGGCTTCCGCGCTCGTATTCAACAAGATTTTTTTCCCGAATCTCGATCCGCTGGCGGGCACCATCGCGGCGCTGGGCACCTACGCGGCGGGGTACTTCGCACGCGGCGCCGGGGCGCTGATCTGCGGGCACTTTGGCGACAGGATCGGACGCAAGACGTTGTTGCTGACGACCCTTCTTGTCATGGGCGTAGCCTCCACGCTGGTCGGTTGTCTGCCGACGTATGCGGCCATCGGACTCTGGGCGCCGATTCTCCTCACCACGCTGCGGGTACTGCAGGGGTTCGCCATCGGCGGTGAACAGAGCGGGGCAATCGTGCTCGGGGTCGAAAGCGCGCCCGCGAATCGCCGCGGTCTCTATGGAAGCTGGAGCAATTCAGGAAGCTATGGCGGCGCGCTGCTCTCTACCGGAGCGCTTCTGTTGACATCGTTGTTGCCTGAGCATGATTTCCTGTCGTGGGGATGGCGTGTACCGTTTCTCTTCAGCGCCGTGCTGGTTGTCATTGGTCTCGCGGGACGCGCCCGATTGCCCGAGACACGCGAGTTCAGGCAGTTGCAGGCGACCGAGTCTGTCGCGCGGTTTCCGTTGCGTGACCTGCTGCGCGACAAGCGCCGTGAGGTCGCGATCGTCTTCATGGCAAGGCTTGGCGAGATCACCTGGTCAGTATTTGTGCTGTTGTTCTCGGTCGCTTACGTGACGGTGCAGCTCAAGTTGCCAAGGTCGGTGGTCCTGGGCGCGATCATGGCCGGCGCCGCCTTGGCGGTATTCACCGTGCCGTTGTTCGCGGCGCTCTCGGATCGTATCGGGCGCAAACCCCTCTACCTGTTCGGCTTGATCGTGTGCGCGGTGTATGTATGGCCGTACTTCAGCCTCTTGAACACGCGTGATCCGAAGCTCATCACGCTTGCTATCGTGGTTGCGCTAGGCTTTGTGCATCCGCTGATGTATGGACCCCAGGGAGGTTTCTTTGCCGACATGTTCGACGTCCGGGTGAGGTTCTCGGGTGTTTCCATTGGCGCTATCGGTGCGGTGGTCGGCGGCGGCATCAACCCGGTTATCTGTTCGTCGCTGCTTGCACATCGCGCGGGAGATCCCTCGGGGGTTGCGCTGTACATCACGATCAGTGCGTTGATCGCCGCGTGTTTTGTTGCGTTGGCTCCGCGCGGTGCAGTGGCGCGGCACGCGTTGCCCGCCGGTACGCCGGCGAGTACGGAAACAGCCGGCGATGTGGCAGCGGTTTCGCATTCAAGGCAGTCGTGAGTGCGCGTGATTGCCGATATTAATTTTTCAATGGAGAGTGTGATGAGTGAAGACAATCACCACGACCTGAGCCAGAAAATCACGGCTCAGATGGACGAAAAGCTGGAGCAGGGCGCATGGGACAGCCGGCAGAAAATCGCGCTCGCGTGCCGGATGCTCGCCCATGAGGGACACTCCGAAACGCTGGCGGGTCAGATCACCGTGCGGCAGACAGACGGGTCGTTCCTGACGACGGCCATGGCCATCGGCTTCGACGAAATCACGCGCAGCAACGTGATTCGTATCAACGATGCGATGCAGGTGATCGAGGGAAAAGGCATGGCGAATCCGGCGATCCGTTTTCATCTCTGGATTTACCGGCAGCGGCCCGACGTGAATTGCATCGTGCATACGCATCCGCCGTATATCAATGCGCTGTCGATGACCGGCACGCCGCTTGCGGTCGCGCACATGGACGCCACGCCATTCTTCGACGACTGCGCGTTCTTGCGGGAATGGCCGGGCTTGCCGATCGGCGATAGCGAAGGAGAAATCATTTCAGCGGCGCTGGGGTCCAGGCGCACGATCCTGCTGGCGAACCACGGCTTCCTCGCGGCGACCCGGTCGCTCGAGGAGTCCGCGTACCTGTCAATGCTGATCGAGCGGGCGGCGCGAAGCCAGATTCTCGCGCAGTCGGTGGGGGAGATTCAGCGCATCGACGCTGAGCGGGCGCGCGAGTCGCATGATTTCCTGCTGCTGCCGAGTATTGTCAAGGCGAGCTTTGCGTTATTCGGCCGGCGCGTGATCAAGCGCGAGCCGGAGGTGTTGTTCTGAGCCCGGTGCGCTGACTAGCCCGACTCACACGGCATCGGTATTAGCGCGTTTTGCGTGTTCATTTTGTTCGCGACATAATGGCCGCGACTGCATTGCCGCGCAGAGGATCAAGCTTGACGATCAGGCGGCCTTCAGTCTTTCCAGTGACGTCCCACGAGGGGCTGCCATGCGCACTATCGCCCGATTCGACCTGCCGTATGCTCCTGCACTGCGAGAAATGCCCGCGCGGGGAGCGGACGAATTGAAGCGCTCGCTGGATGACATCGTGACACCCGGCGACATTCAACCAACGGCGGACGCATCGGTACACGCATCGGCGGGCGCGCTGCGTGCGTGCCGTCTGACGGGCGGCGGTGTGCTCGCGACCGTGCGGCTCGGACGTCAGGAGGTTCGCCACGAGAGTAGTCACCTTCGTGAGCTGACGGGTGACGACGTCATCGTACTGGTCGCGCTGGACGGCAAGGGCACGGTGACGCAACAGGGTCGCGTGCTGCCTTTCAGCAAAGGCGACATCACGTTTCGCCGTGCGCGGGTGCCATCGGTTGCACGAATCGACGAACCCGCCAGCCTTGTCATGCTGCGTTTGCCGATCACGCGTTTCCTCGGTCATTCGGCTTCGCGTCATACGTCATTTACACCGTACCGCGCGGATGCCGCCTCGGGTATTGTCGGCACGATTCATCGGTTCATCGAGTCGGTCCTGCCTGCCTTCGAACACATGAGTCCCGCGACGGTGGCGGCTTCCGAAGAGTCGCTGGTGGCGCTGATAGCGGCTTCGTATCTCGAGGCAGGGGATCGTACTCATGCAGGGTTCGGTGAGGACACGGCAGCTTGTTTCAATCCACTGCGCTGGTCGCAACTCACGGCATACATTGCCGCGAACCTGCGTGATCCGGAGCTGGATGTCGCGTCGTGTGCGAGCGCGCTTGGCGTCTCGAAGCGTTACATCCACATGATCTTTGAAGGCATGGACCTGCAATACGGAAGCTATGTATTGCAGGAACGCCTCGCGCGCAGCCGTGACGATCTGGCTAGCCCGACCTGGGCGTCGCTATCGATAGAAAGGATAGCTTACCGAAATGGCTTTAACGATGCCGCCCATTTCAGCCGGCGTTTTCGCGCGGCTTTCGGAATGTCGCCGCGGGACTTCCGGCATGGCGATGGTGGGGCCTTAGCGCGTTCGATGAGCTAGTGCGCGCCATTCGATACGTTTTTCACGCCGACGCGATTAATCAACGGGTTTGCTAACTCCACTCCGTATCCGCATTCTCGTCAGGCTCGTGCAAGGTCAACCCCGCCAGGGGCAGCGGCAACGCCGTCTTATACCGGACTTGCTTGAGCGCGAAGCTTGAACGTATGTTCGAGATGCCGGGGATCTTCGTCAGCCGTTCAATGATGAAGCGCTGCAGCGACTGGATGTCCGGCATCATCACGCGCAGGAGATAATCGGCGTCGCCGGTCATCAGGTAACACTCCATGACCTCGGGCCGCTCGCCGATCGCTTCTTCGAAACGCCGCAGCGCGTCTTCATCCTGTTTCGTCAGGCTGACATGAATGAACACATTGATCCGCAAGCCCAGCGGTTCCGGGTTCAGCAGCGTGACCTGCTGTTTGAACAGTCCCAGCTTTTCGAGCGCTCGCACGCGGTTAAAACAAGGCGTCTGCGACAGGTTTACCGCCCGCGCCAGTTCCGAATTGGTGATGCGCGCATTCTGCTGCAACTGGTTCAGGATGCCGATGTCGATACGGTCCAGGCGCTTAGGCAATGTGGTCATAGCTCGAATATTCTGGAGAAGTGGGCGTACACGGAATAAATACACTATCCCGGAGCCCGATTAAAAGCAAATGAGAGGCACATTCTGCGGCGAAATAGTTAAGCTGTATTCATAAGCAGCGCTATTCCCCCATTGAACGCGGAGCCGTGCCATGACTGATTTATCCAGCGGAAGCGACCAGATTCTGTCGATATCGCGAGGTCGCGAAGACAGCGATCCCGAGGAAACTGCCGAATGGCTGGAGGCGCTCAACGCAGTCACGGAACACGTCGGCCGGGACCGCGCGCAATACCTCTATGACCGCCTCGCGGAGCACGCGCTGTCGTTGGGTATTGAGTCATCGCGGGCGCGGGTTACGCCTTATATCAACACCATTCCCGTGGCCGAGCAGCCGCGTTATCCGGGCAACCTGGAGATAGAGGAAAAGCTCGCTGCCGCGTTGCGCTGGAATGCGCTTGCCATGGTCGTGCGTGCCAACAAGGCTTACGGCGAACTGGGCGGCCATATTGCGAGCTATGCGTCCGCGGCCGATCTCTTCGAAGTGGGTTTCAACCATTTCTTCCGCGCGGCAGCGCCGGACGCAGGCGAAGGTACGGGCGGCGATCTCGTGTATTTCCAGCCGCATTCATCGCCGGGTGTGTATGCCCGCGCGTTCCTCGAAGGCTTTCTCAGCGAAGAGCACTTGCAGCACTATCGTCAGGAGATCGCGGGACCGGGGCTGTGTTCGTATCCGCATCCGTGGCTCATGCCAGACTTCTGGCAGTTCCCCACGGGCTCGATGGGCATCGGTCCGATCAACTCGATCTACCAGGCGCGCTTCATGCGCTACCTGCAAAACCGCGGCCTCGCAAAAACGCAGGACCGCAAGGTGTGGGGCTTCTTCGGCGACGGCGAAATGGACGAGCCGGAGTCGATCGGCGCGTTGTCCCTGGCTGCGCGCGAACAGCTCGACAACCTGGTGTTCGTGATCAACTGCAACCTGCAGCGGCTCGACGGTCCGGTGCGCAGCAACGGCCGCATTATCGATGAACTCGAAGCGCAGTTCATCGGCGCGGGCTGGAACGTGATCAAGGTCTTGTGGGGTTCGGATTGGGACGCGCTCTTTGCACGCGACCAGACGAATGCGTTGCTGCGCGCATTCGCGCACACGGTCGACGGCCAGTTCCAGACCTTCTCGGCGAACGATGGCGGTTATAACCGCGAGCGTTTCTTCGGCCAGAATCCCGAGCTCGCCGCTCTGGCTTCGCATCTCAGCGATGAAGATATAAACAGCTTGCGCCGCGGTGGTCACGATGTGCGCAAACTCCACGCGGCTTATGCGAAGGCGCTGGGTCATCGGGGTCAGCCGACGGTGATCCTTGCCAAGACGATGAAGGGCTTCGGCATGGGCACGTCGGGCCAGGGCAGGATGACCACGCACCAGCAAAAGAAACTTGGCTTCGACGACCTCAAGGCGTTTCGCGATCGCTTTCGCCTGCCGTTGTCGGACGCGGATGTCGAAGCGGTCAAGTTCTACAAACCTGCGGAAGACAGTCCGGAGATGCAGTACCTGCACGCACGACGCGCAGGCCTTGGAGGCTATCTGCCCAGAAGGCGGAGAGCGGCGTCGAAGGGGCTGATCGTCCCTCCGATGACAAGCTGGGGCCAGTTTGCAATTGATGCTGCAGGCAAGGAGATGTCCACCACCATGGCGATCGTGCGCATGTTCGGCACGCTCATGAAAGACGCAACGCTCGGTCCGCGCGTGGTGCCGGTGGTGGCCGACGAGGCGCGTACGTTCGGCATGGCGAACATGTTCCGGCAAGTCGGCATCTATTCTCCGCTCGGGCAGTTGTACGAACCGGAGGATCTTGGCTCCATGCTGTATTACCGCGAGGACACCAAGGGGCAGATTCTCGAAGAGGGCATTTCGGAAGCGGGCGCGATGTCGTCATGGATCGCCGCTGCGACGTCGTACAGCGTGCACGACTTGCCCATGCTGCCGTTCTACATCTATTACTCGATGTTCGGCTTCCAGCGCATTGGCGACATCATCTGGGCGGCGGCGGACCAGCGCGCCCGCGGCTTCCTGATCGGCGCGACCGCGGGCAAGACGACGCTTGGCGGCGAAGGGCTGCAGCATCAGGATGGCAGCAGCCATCTGGTGGCATCGACGATACCGAACTGCCGTGCGTACGATCCCGCGTTTGCGTATGAGGTCGCGGCTATCGTCGATGAAGGCATGCGCGAGATGGTCGAGCGCCAGCGTGACGTGTTCTATTACGTCACGGTGATGAACGAGAATTACGCGCAGCCATCGGTGCCCGGCGGCGATCTCGAGACATTGCGCGAGGGCATTCTCAAAGGCATGTATCCGCTTGCCACGGAACCGGATACGGCGGCGCAGGTGCAGTTGCTCGGCGCCGGCGCGATTCTCGGCGAGGTCATCGCGGCTCAGCGGATGTTGCGCGACGAGTGGGGCATTGAAGCGGCGGTATGGAGCGTGACGAGCTTCACTGAGTTGCAGCGCGACGGCATGGCGTCTGAACGGCTTGCACGGCTCGGCGAGACGGTGCCCGCGCCGTATGTAAGCACAATGCTTGCTGCATCGCGCGGCCCGGTGATCGCGGCAACGGACTATGTTCGTGCGGTGCCCGAACTGATCCGCGCGTATGTGCCGCGTCGCTATGTGACGCTTGGCACGGATGGCTTCGGTCGCAGCGACACCCGTCAGGCATTGCGCGAGTTCTTTGAAGTGGATCGCGCATCCATTGTGATCGCTGCGCTGAAAGCGCTGGCCGATGACGGTGAGATCGATATGGCAATCGTACGCAAAGCGTCGCAACAGTATGGCAAGGTGGCGTCGGAGTCGGGCGCGCCCTGGCAGAGATAATGGCGTTAAAACGGCGGCTTGTTAGCCGCCGTTTTCATTTCAGTATTTCGTTTAACGGCCGGACGCCGGGGGAGCAATCGGGCATCGACCGTCGTGTTCTTGACGTGGGTCGCTGCGATGAGAGTGTGGGTTGGAGAGTTCGCTTGCCCGGCGCCGGCACGAGCCTGCAGGCACTGGTATTCTGACGGTTGACATTGCGATACATGCTTGGCGAATACCGCAAGCCGGTATGCACCGCTGAATACCTCAAAGACAACGTCCATGAACGAGCTAACCCTGCTGACCGAAGCCGATGACCGCGCCCGGCGCTATACCGAGTCCATCCCGGAACGCCGCGTGTTCCCCGATCAAGCGGCGCTTCAGGCGCTTGCCGCATTCAACGAGCCGCTGCCGGCACGCGGGTATGCGCCAGAAGACGTGCTGCGGATGCTGGACGATATCGGTTCGCCTGGCACGGTGGTATCGAACGGGCCAAATTACTTCGGCTTCGTGATCGGCGCTGCATTACCTGCCGCTGCCGCCGCAGAACGGCTGATGCTGGCATGGGACCAATGCGCATCGTCGTTCGACAACTCCCCGGTTGCGGCCACGCTTGAACGCGTTGCGGCGGGCTGGGTGCTGGAGGTGCTGGATTTACCACGCGAAAGCGCCGTGGGGTTCGGAACCAGCGCGACGGCGTGCACGCTCAGTTGCCTTGCCGCAGCGCGTCGCGTGCTGCTTGCACGCAAGGGCTGGGACTTCGACAACGACGGCCTGACAGGTTCTCCCGAGGTCAGGGTCGTGGTGTCCGAGCTTGTGCATATCACCGTGAAAAAAGCGCTCCGTTTGCTTGGTTTCGGCATGAACAGGATAGTGTTCGCGCCGGTCAATCAACATGGGCAGGTGGACCCGGAACGTTTGCCGCCGCTCGATGACATGACCATCCTGTGTTTGCAGGCGGGTGAGGTCAACACGGGCGAATTCGATCCGTTCGACGAACTCATTCCCCGGGCCAACGCCGCCGGCGCCTGGGTTCATGTTGACGCTGCGTTCGGCATGTGGGCACGTGCGTCCTCCCACGCGGAATTGACGAAAGGGATCGAAGGCGCCGATAGCTGGACGACCGATGCCCATAAATGGCTGAACACACCCTACGACTGCGCGATGGCAATCTGCCGCGATAGCGAAGCGCTCGCCGCGGCCATGAACAGCGATGCGGTCTATTTAAGCGGGGCGAGAGACGCCCAGAAAAACCTGACGCTCGAGTTCTCGCGAAGGGCTCGCGGCATACCGGTGTGGGCCGCGTTGCGCTCGTTAGGGCGTGAAGGCGTGGCCTCGATGGTGAACAAGCATTGTGCGCTGGCGCGCCGCATTGCGCAGGGTCTTGAGCAAGCGGGATTCGACATACTGAACCGCGTCACGCTCAACCAGATCCTCGTTCGGGCGCATACCGATGAACTCACGGTCGCCGCCCGTGAAGCCGTTCAGGCATCCGGCGAGGCCTGGTTTGGTGCGACCGTCTGGCAGGGGCGGCCGGCATTCCGGATCAGCGTGTCGTCCTGGCGGACAACCGAACATGAAGCGGACGCGCTCGTTCAATTGTTGACGGGGATTGCTAAGTCACACTAACCAAGGCGGCAGTCATCGCACTATCCGGCGCGATTTGCCCAGGCTAGCGGTGACGTTTGAGCAGCGCACGAAGGTTGATCACGAGGCTCGCCAATACGGCCAGCGCGCCCAATGTTTCGAGTAACGGCGAGAGCATCGCGACAGATCTCCCAGAGAGCCGAGCCGATTACATGCTTCCGACTCAACGCTTAAATCAAATGCCGTAACAGCAATTGAAGACCGAGCGCCAGCATGCAGATAAAGAACCATCGGCGGAAGGTCGCGGGGCTGATATGGCCACGTATGTGTTGGCCGATCCACATGCCGCACAGGGCAGGGAAGACGGCGAGCAGCGAGCTCGTGAGATCGGCTGTTGTGAACGCGCTTGCTCGGGCAAGCCCGATTGCCAAGGCCACGGTCGATACGGTAAATGATAGTCCGAGGGCCTGGACGAGATCTTCTTTTTTTAGATCAAGCGCTTGAAGATACGGGACCGCCGGTATGACGAAAACACCTGTTCCTCCCGTGACCAGACCCGTCACCACGCCAATGACGGGCGACAGGCGCGGCTCATGCCGTGCCGGTACGCGCAAGCGCCAGGACAGCAGTCCGGAGGCCGCGTAAAGCGTCAGTGCGGCGCCAAGCCCGGTGACAGCCCACCCGCCGCCGCTGCCGGCAATGAACGAAGCCGCAACCACGGTACCGATCACGATTCCCGCCATCATCAACCACAGGCGCCTGACAAGCACACCCAGGCGGGGGCCTGCAAGAAGCTGCCACACGTTGGTGATGAACGACGGCAGGATCAGCAGGCAGGCCGCCTCGGCGGGCAGCATGAGCGTTCCGAGCACACCCATTGCCACGGTCGGCAGGCCCATGCCTGTGACGCCCTTTACGGTGCCGGCCATCAGGAAGGTCAGCGCAATGGCAGCGACGCGCGCGGTGTCAGCAGAGGTCATTGAAGGTTCGCAGGAAAATGATCTGCCTTCATTCTCCCCAGATTCGCAACGGCCACAATGCGGAAGATCTGTACTGTGCCTTAGGGTATAACTAAGGCTGACCAACCAAGTTTGCCCGGCCATGCGCTTCGACCTGATAGACCTGCGGCTATTCCTGTCCATCCTCGAAACAGGCAGCATCACGCATGGCGCGGCTCAGGCGAACATGTCCTTGCCGTCCGCCAGCGCCCGTTTGCGCGGCATGGAGGAGGCGCTGGGGCTGCCGCTGCTGGAGCGAGGCCGCCGTGGCGTCGAGTCCACGCCGGCAGGGGAGACGCTGGCGCACCACGCGCGCCTGGTCCTCGGTCAGATCGCACGAATGCAGGGTGAGTTGGGGGAGCACTCGGAGGCTCGCAGAACGCGTGTGCGGGTGTGGGCGAATACCGCGGCCGTGACGGAATTCCTGCCTCGTCCCCTGGGCGGATTTCTTCGGAACAATCCCGGCGTGCACATCGATTTGAAGGAGCGCCAGAGTTCCGAGACGGTCAAGGCAGTCCTTAACGGTTCCGCGGAGATAGGCATTGTTTCCGATGCGGTCGAGCACGGGATGCTGCAGACGTTTCCATTCGCCACCGACAAGCTGGTCCTGATCGCCGGGCGCGATTCCGCGCTCAGCGGGCGTCGTCGTGTCGCGCTAAGAGACGTGGTCGAGGAAGATTTCATCGGGTTGAGCGCCGGGAGTGCACTGCAGGAGTATCTGGGCGAGCAGGCGCTGTTTGCCGGGCAGCCTTTCTACTTTCGCGCGCGGGTGCGGACCTTCGACAACATCTGCAGCATGGTCGAGCAAGGGGCCGGACTGGGGATCGTGCCGGCGACGGCCGCCAGGCGGTATCGTGGGACGCCTGGGGTGCACACGGTGGAGTTGACCGACCGATGGGCCACGCGCGAACTCCTGATCTGCGTGCGCAATCTGGAGGCGTTGCAACGGCCGGAGCGCGCGCTGGTCGAGGCGCTTGTAACGGCGCCTGATGCATGAACGTCAGCAGCTCAGATCGAAATATCCCTTCGCAAGGCATACCCCGTTCACCAGGATTTCGACATCGTGCCGCCCGGCGTAATGGACGCGCGTAGTGAAGTCACGGATGTCCTGCGTGCGTTCTATCGCTACCTTTTGCCCGCCGTCGAGTGTGAACTCCTTGAGCTTGAATACCTTCGCGGCCGTCACGCCCGACTTCTTCACGTAATGCATCCTGTAGTCGATCACAAGCCGCTGGCTTTCCGGAGACCTGGACGCAAGGTCGAACGACAACGTCACACGCTCGCCCAATGCAACCTGGCGTGGCGTCACCGCGAACTTGCTGAGCTTCACGTCAGGCACGCCGCCCGCGCCGATCACGGCCAACGCCCGGCCGTTGCCGGCCTTGATCAGGGAGCGCAGCGCGCGTTTTGCGATCCAGGCCGTGTGAGCGTTTTCGATCGGCCACGTCGCCAGCCGGTCGAGCACCCACTCGGGATGCGATTTGGTCACATCGTTCAGATGATTGGCGACCGACTTGCGGACATAAAGGCTCGAGTCCGAGCGCAGGTTCTCCAGGATCGGCGCAGCCAGCGAAGGATCGATCAGGATTGCGTCGAGACGGAAAGACCATGGCAAGCGCGGACGGCTGCCTTCACTCGCGAGGCGCCGCACGTCCTCGCTGGCATCGCGTGACCAGACTTTCATGATGGCCAGCGCTCGCTTCAGGTCCTTGCGCAGGAATTCGCGCACCGCGAACTCGGATGAACCCAGGGCCGTGAAAGACTTGAGCGCGTCCATCGATTCGTCGAAGTCGTCCAGGCCGTATTGCCCGACGTAGTCGGGAAGGACCAGCGTGGCGAAGCCCTTCTCGATACGCTGTGCCAGCGCACGAAGAACCTCGAGCGCTTGGGCGTAGTTGGCAGGCAGCGTTGCATGGAGCGCCTGGGTCATGCGGCGCAGGCGCTGCATCAGCGTCAGGTCGTCGAGCCCGGCTAGCGAGATCTTGAGGAAGCGCCGGGTGTCGAATGGGGGATAAACCGCTTTGACGTCGAGCGCCATGTCGCGGAATCGGCGCTCGTTGAAAATCTCTTTCAGTGCAGTGTTTTCGGTGTCCGGCATCGTTATCGTTTTCTTGTTGGAATTGGCATGGAGCTGCAGGCGGCTGGTGATGGGGGTGCCTCTCGCAACGCCGGAAAGGGAGTGTATCTGCTGCCTCTGTCAGATCTTGTCAGGAGCAGCGTTTCAAGGGCCGGTTCACCAGCAATTCAAATCCTGTCGAGCCATTTCCCAAGCTTAAGTATCCGCTGATGCCGCCGTTAACAAGAGGCCGGCCTGTCAGGTTTCAACGCTGTCTTAGTCCACTCGATTAGATCACTCGACGACCATCCTGCAATAGCATTTTCGACCCGCGCCCTATGACTCTCCTGCTCCGTTCGTGCTGCCGCGAACGAGTCCGGTGGATGGGTGCTGCATAGATATTTATTGTTTGACGCGCTAAGACAAGTTGAAGGGCCATATCGAATTCAACGTTACGAAGAGTCGTCAAAATATGCTTAAAAAAGCGAGTGTTTCTACCGGCCTGCTGCTCGTCCTGGTCGTGTTCTGTCTTTTCCAGGTCGTAACGGAAGGGCTTGGTTTCTGGTCGCTTACCGCCACTCACGACGATGTCGGCAACCTGTCGAACATCGCGCTCAAGCAAGTCAACGAGGTCAATGAAACCACCCAGCGCCTGATGGACGCGCGCATCAACCTGTCGCGCGCAGGCACGCGCATGGCGCGTGGCGGCACGGAACCGGCCGACATCGTCCAGCATGCGCGCGAGCAGTTGGCGCAAGCTGACAAGTCATTTGCAGCCTTCGTCAACGCGCCAAAAACCGGCGATGAAAACACGGCGCGCACGGCTGCGTTGCAGGAAAAATTCCAGGCGTATCACGGTGCGCTGAGTGAACTGACCCAGTACCTCGACGCCAACAATCTCCAGGCGTTCCTCGATCAGCCAACTCAAGGCTTCCAGGACCGCTATCTCGCCGAGCAACAAAACTTCGCCCGCTTCGGCGACGCCGCGAGCCAGTCGTACCTGAATTCCATCGATGCCCGGCTTGGCCTTTTCCGCGGCGTTGGCCTGGCGATTTTCGTGCTGCTCGTGGCGGGCGTCGCGTTCGTACACGTCGCGTTGCGCCGCGCCGTGGTCGCCCCGCTCGAGGAAGCCGGCCGACACTTCGAACGGATTGCCGAGGGCAAGCTCGACGAGCACATTGCCGATCGCGGCACCAACGAAATTGGCCGCTTGTTCGCCGGTCTCGCGTCGATGCAGGCAAGCGTCGCGCACACGGTGAAGACCGTGCGCGAGTCGTCGGACTCGATCAATCTGGGCGCCGATGAAATCGCCACCGGTAACGCGGACCTGTCGGCTCGCACGGAGAACCAGGCCGCGTCGCTGGAAGAGACTGCATCGAGCATGGAGGAGCTGACCGCAACAGTGCGCCAGAACGCCGAGCATGCCCGCGATGCGAACAGCCTTGCAGGCGACGCGCTGACGGCGACATCACGCGGCACGGGCGTGGTCGATCAGGTGGTCGAGAAGATGACCAGCATCGCGAGGAGCTCGGACAAGATTGCGCAGATCATCTCGGTGATCGACGGCATTGCGTTCCAGACCAACATTCTTGCGTTGAACGCGGCCGTCGAGGCGGCGCGCGCGGGTGAGCAGGGTCGTGGATTCGCGGTCGTGGCGAGCGAGGTGCGCGGCCTTGCGCAACGCAGCGCGCAATCGGCGAAGGAGATCAAGGAGCTGATCGGCGAATCGGTCTCGCAGGTGAACGATGGTTCGGCGCTCGCGGGCCGTGCGGGTGAGTCGATGCGCGAGGTATCGACGTCAATCTCGCGCCTCACGCAGATGATGGCGGAAATCAGCGCCTCGTCGCTCGAGCAAAGCACGGGCATCGAACAGGTCAATCAGGCGGTCGTGCAGATGGATGAAATGACGCAACAGAACGCGGCGCTGGTGGAGCAGGCGGCGTCGGCGGCGGCTTCGCTGCACGAGCAGACGCGCCACCTGAAGGCTGCGGTATCCGTGTTCAAGATCCCGGACGAGGCAAGGGTGACGCGGTACTGAGGACTGAAGCGGGTACGCTGACATCCTGGGCACTCAGCCGGGTCATTGCCCGGCGGTTTCGCTCGCGGGGCGATCGAACGAGTCCTTGAAGGCTTTCCGGCCGAGGTTGAAGCCCATCCGCGCGATCATGATGCCGATGACCGCAGCGGCCAGACGATCCGATATCGCGAGCCCCGCCATGCTGCCCAGAATCCCCACTGCGGCGATCAGCGCCGAGATGGCGTCCGAGCGCGCGTGCCAGGCGCTCGCCACGAGAATGCTGGAGCGGGTCCGTTTCGCCACGGACATGATGTAGCGAAACAGCGCTTCCTTGGCGACGATCACGAACACCGCCACGACCAGTGCACTTGCGTGAACGCCTGAAGCAGTAGCCTCGCCGGCCACGTGCCCGAGACTGCTCCACAGCGTCTCCATTCCCGTCGCGATCAGCAGAAAGGAGATCAGCAGCGACCCGATGGTTTCGTATCGATCGCATTGCTCTCTGGCGCTTCGGTGCACCGCGGTAGCGCTCAGGCGCAAGACCGCGAGCACCATTCCGTCCGCGGCCAGGTCCGCCAGCGTATGCACGCCGTCGGCGAGCAATCCGTCCGAGTAAGCCAGCCAGCCGATCACAATCTGCATCGTCATCAAGGCCGCGTTCAGCAGCACGCTTACCTTGGCCGCCTTGAAGGCGGCATCCTGCTTCTCGCGGCCGTGCTCGGACGTCGACGACATCGTGGAGGGGATTATTAGTGTGGGTACAGCACCGTAACCCCCCTACGTGGCGAAGATATGACAAGGGGCCGTGCGAGGGAGCGGGCCAGGCAGTCGCGAGAACCGCTCCGGCGCTTACAACGCCGGCCCGGACGAACGTTCAGCAGCGATGAGCAGGGCGTCATCGCGGTTTATCCGCTCCAGGAGATTCGGCTATTTCCTCAAGTGCTATCCGCTCTTGCCGTAAAGTCCTATACCAGTCTTGCAACAGCTTGCATTCTTTGAGGTCGTACAGTGGCAAAACAGCATTCGCTCACGTTCCGGATGACTGCGTTTATCGTCGTGGTCTGCGCGTTGCTCGTAGGCACGGATATCTGGCGCAGTCTTGCAGCCCGTCAAGTGCAGTTGAAGGAAATGACGTCGGCCACGACGAATCTCGCCCGCGCGATGGCGCAGCACGCGAACGACACGATCAAAGAGTCCGACACCGCCATCATGGGTACCGTCGAGCGGGTTGAACACGACGGCACCAGCCCGGCTGCCCTTGAACGGCTCCGCCAATTATTTTCGTCCCGCCTCGCCCAACTGCCGCAACTCAACGGCTTGTTTGTTTTTGACCGGACCGGTCAGCTGATCGTAAGCGCAGAGCCCGGGAAATTGCGCAGCTATAACAACGCGGACAGGGATTATTTTGTCTTTCATCAGAGCCACCCGGATCGCGGTGTACGCGTTGGCGTGCCCTTGCTCAGCCGTACGACCGGAAAGTGGACCGTGCCCGTGTCGCGGCGAATTGACGACGCCCACGGTAATTTCGCCGGCGTCGTCGTGGCGACAATCGACATCGACTTCTTCTTGCGGTTTTACAGCAGCCTGGATATCGGGCACGGCGGCGCCGCGGCGCTGATACTCGATAACGGGCGAATGGTCGTGCGCAGGCCGTTCGAAAGCCGCTTTCTGGGGGCAGACGTATCGGAGACCGTTCTTTTCCACGCCCACGAACTGGCCAGGTCGGGAACGTTCCTGACGAAGTCATCGCAGGATGGCGTGGTACGGCTCAATAGCTTTCGAAGCTTGCAGGACTACCCGCTGTTCGTCGCCGCAGCTTTGTCGCAGCAAGAAATATTGGCGGGGTGGTGGTCCGACACGCTTTGGCATTCGGTTGGTGTAGGCGTGCTGGTTATCGCGCTGGCGTTTTTCGGTTTTCGCCTCATCCGGCTCATCGGGTTGAGGACTGCGGCGGAAGAGCGGCTCGCGGCAAGCCTCGATATGACGCGTGCCATTCTTGATACGGCGATCAACCCGATCATCACCATCGATGGCGGCGGTGTCGTGCGCTCGCTCAATCCGGCCGGTGAAAAAGCCTTCGGCTACGCATCGCATGAGCTGGTCGGGCAGAACATCAGGACGCTCGTTCCAGATAGCTTCGTCGATGCCTATGACGATTACGTCGCCCAGTTTGCACAACAAGGCAGGACGGGCGCCGGCAGCGGCCGGGAATTGGCGGGATTGCGCAAGGACGGCTCGGTCTTCCCGGCGCACGTTTCCACTGCCCCGATGGTCGTCGCGGGCGAGGTTTGTTTCGTCTGCGTCATCACGGATCTCACTGAACAGCACGGACAACGCACGGCGCTGGCCGCCACGCGGGACCAGTTGTTACTGGCAGCCCAAACGGCAGAGCTTGGCATCTGGTCCTGGGACCTGGCGGACAACGCGCTTCACTGGAACGCGCGCATGTTCGATATCTACGAACAACCGAAGTCGCTGCTCGGCAGCGGGTTGAATTTCGATCACTGGCGCATGCGCGTGCATCCTGAGGACATCGACGCCACCATGCATTCGCTTACCGCGGCGATCGATGGGAACGGCAGCGAGCTTCCGCTCTTTCGAATCGTGCTTCCAGGTGGGCAGATCCGTTACATTCAGTCGCGCATCCGGCTCGAACGGGACGCGAGCGGCGCGCCGGCCGTCATGACCGGGATCAACCGCGACATTACCGACCAGCATCAACTGGAACTGCGCTTGCGTGAGGCGAAGGAGCAGGCTGACGCGGCGAGCGCTGCGAAGTCTTCGTTCCTCGCGAACATGAGCCACGAGATTCGCACCCCGATGAATGCAGTATTGGGCATGCTGCATCTCGTACAGCTAAGCAATCTCAATCTGCGTCAGCGCGACTACGTCGGCAAGGCGCAGACAGCGGCGAAGTCGCTGCTTAGCCTGCTTAACGACATTCTCGACTACTCGAAGATCGACGCAGGCAAGCTGCAACTCGATGTGCATCCGTTCGAGCTGGAGCCGTTGATGCAGGACCTGGGCGTGGTCCTGTCCGGCAACCAGGGCGACAAGAACGTCGAAGTTTTGTTCGACCTGGATTCCGCGCTGCCCAATTCGTTGATCGGAGATAGCCTTCGGCTGCAGCAGGTCCTGATCAATCTGGCCGGCAACGCACTCAAATTCACGCTGAGCGGACAAGTCATCGTCAGCGTCGAGTTGCTGCAACGCGAGGATGCAGCGGTGCGCGTACGGATTGCGGTATCGGATAGCGGCATCGGCATCAGCCGCGAGCAGACCGCACGTATTTTCGAGGGCTTCACGCAGGCCGAGACGTCGACAACACGCCGTTTCGGCGGGTCGGGCCTCGGATTGGTCATCTGCAAGCGCCTGGTCGGATTAATGGGCGGCGACCTTCAGGTCGAAAGCGAAGTGGGTGTAGGCAGCCGGTTCTGGTTCGACATCACGCTGGGCGTCGATGCCGCGAACCCTGCCGTCACTGCGCCTGTCATCGACCGGCCTTTGCGGTTGCTGGTGGCCGACGACAATCAGATGGCGGGAGAGCTGCTGGTGCGGACGGTGGCGACGCTCGGATGGCACGCGGACTTTGTTTGCGGTGGTATCGACGCAGTCAGGAAGATCAGCGAATCGGTGCACGCGGAGCAGCCTTACGACGTGGTGCTGATGGATTGGCGCATGCCGGACCTCGATGGACTGAACGCGGCAAAGCTCATTCGCGGGGCGAAAGACGGCCAGCCTCTTCCGGTGGTCGTCATGGTCACCGCTTATGGGCGCGAAGTGCTGGCTGAGGCTCGCGATGCCGGCGAGGCGCCGTTCGCGGGCTTCCTGACCAAACCGATCACGCCGAGGCAACTGAGCGACGTTGTACTGCGCGCGATGAGCGCTGCGGGTAAACCTCAACCCGAGCTTCAGGAGCCGGCTTCCAAACCTGCTGCCCGCCTGGCCGGGCTCAATCTGCTCGTGGTTGAAGACAACGCCGTGAACCGTCAGGTCGCCGAAGGGGTGCTGAGAGCGGAGGGCGCTCAGGTGCAACTGGCCGAGGGTGGAATCGAAGGCGTGAGAAGGGCGACGACGGCAGGCATTCCGTTCGATGCAGTCCTGATGGATATCCAGATGCCGGACATCGACGGCTTCGAAGCGACACGGCGCATTCGCAAGAATCCACGCTGCGCCGCGCTACCCATTGTCGCGATGACGGCGAATGCATCGAACGCCGATCGGCAAGCGTGTCTCGATGCCGGCATGAACGATCACGTGGGCAAACCGATCGATGTCGAGCGGCTGGTGTCGGTCCTGCACGCTCAAATTGATGGGAAAAAATTCCCGCTCGTGATCGAGGCCAATCAAGCACCTGATCAAGACCCATCCGCAGCGGAAGAGTTTGCCGAACCGCTGGTTGAAACGAAAACATCGATTGTTGCGCGTTTCGGTGGCAATATTGCGCTGATCAACAGCGTCCTGGATAACTTCGGGTCCCAGACGGAAAAGCAACTCATGTTGCTTAGCCGGCAAATCGCGCAGGGCGAACCGCTGGGTGCAGCCTCGGTGCTGCATGCAATCAAAGGGACCGCGGGAACGGTGGGCGCTCGCGCGCTTGCGGCGCGGGCCGGCCAGCTTGAATATGACTTGCGCCACGCCGATGTGTCGGCAACGAACGTTGTCATCACTGAAGAGGGCGTTGCCGACCTGAGAAGCCTGCTGCAGGACAGCGTTGCTGCATTGGCGGACGAATTTGGCGGTGACACAATCGAGGCGCCCGCCATCGACGTTACCTGGCCGTTAGCAGAATGGAAGCTGCGCCTGAACGAGATCGTGGCATTTCTTGAGTCATCGAATTTGCAGGCCGTGGCGCTCGCCGAGGCATTGGTTGCGCACACAGGGCCGGAACAGCGGGTCCAGTTCAATCAGTTCCTGACGCAGGTAAGGGAACTGGATTTCGCGGTCGCGGCGCTCAGCGCACGCGACATGCTGAAGCGGTCGTGACATATGGAGCATATTCTGGAAAGCTGGTTACTTCATACGAATCGCCGTCCCAAGATCCTGATTGCCGACGATCAGCCCACGAACATTCGTGTTCTGTACGAGCTGTTTCGCGACCAGTGCGACGTGTTCATGGCAACGAGCGGTGCGCAAACCATACAGATCTGCCGCGCTGAGTTGCCCGATCTCATCCTGCTTGACGTGGTGATGGATGATATCGACGGTCATGAGGTATGCCGCCGTCTCAAGGCCGACTCGCGGACCAGCGCCATCCCGATCATCTTCGTGACCTCGCAGAATCAGGAGGCGGATGAAGTCATCGCCTTGGGGTTGGGTGCTGTCGACTTCATCACGAAACCTATCAACCCGGTCATCGTGCGCGCGCGTGTGCGCACCCACCTGACCCTGAAGCTGCAGGGTGATCTGCTGCGCGCAAGCGCATTGCTCGATGGCTTGACGGGTGTTGCGAACCGCCGCAAATTTGACGAGGATCTGCAGACCGACTGGCGTCAGTGCCTGAGGGAGACCGCACCCCTCTCATTGATTTTGATCGATATCGATTATTTCAAGCTGTATAACGATCGCTATGGTCATCAGGCAGGTGACACTTGCCTGAAACTTGTCGCAAGGGCGCTAGTTGAAACGCTTCGGCGGCCCTATGACAAGCTGGCCAGATATGGGGGTGAGGAGTTCGCCTGTCTTTTGCCGAAGACCGAACTCGCGGGGGCGAGCGCGATGGCGGAAAGAATGCGAACGCGCGTGAGCGAATTGAATGTGGAGCATCTGGGCTCCGATGTTGCTCAGGTGGTGACCATCTCCCTGGGCGTTGCGTCCATGGTGCCGACGCCCTCTGTCACCCCTGAATTATTGTTGAAGGCCTCGGACCAGCAGCTCTATGAAGCGAAGCGCACGGGCCGTGCGCGTGTCTGTACGTTGACGACGGCGTGAGCCGGGTATGAATTGCGCGGCGCCACTCGCGCACGCATGCTGATCCGCAGTCTTTATGGCGGACGACGAGTCCGCCGGTCAATGGCACTGCCCTGATTCAGCCTTCCGTTTATAACGGATGCTTGCGGTCGTTCGCCACTGCCTGCCGCGATTCATCGTCCGCCGACTGCCAGTATTGAATAGTGGCGTGAATTTCAGCTTCGATGCGCCGCACGGTATTGATGATGCTTTCGATACGGGCTTGCAGGATGGCAGCCTTGAACGGCTTGGCGATGACATCCGCTGCGCCGAGATCGAGGGCGCGCTGTTCAGCGTCGATGTCGGCCGCCGGCGCGATATAAACGATAGGCACATACTCGAGCACCGCCTCGGCTTTCAGTGCCGCGAAAATTTCAAACCCGTCGTTCTGCGCGGTATGGGTGTCGAGAAGAATGAGGGTCGGCGGGTGGCTGTGCGCTTGCCGCAATGCATCTTCGCGGGAGGCCGAAAAATGTAGGGTGCCTGTATTTTCCAGCGTTCGCCGCATCAGTTGAATAGTGGAAAGATCATCTTCGATGATCAGCAGCTCAGGCTTTTCCGGCGTCTGCGCCCAGGTTCGTATCTTGCCCGCCCGGCAGTCACGATCGATATCTTTCACGATCTGCTTCACGCGGAGTTGTGCGCGCACGCGAGCCTTGAGTTGCGCAGCAACGAGCGGTTTCGCGACGTAATCGGCTGCACCCAGTCTCAGTGCATCGACTTCCAGCGCAGGCGCGTCATGGCTCGTCACGAAAATAATCGGGATGTGCGCCAGATTTGCGTCGGCCTTAAGGACTTCGCATGCATCGAATCCGGTCATGCCCGGCATATCCGCATCCAGCAGAATAAGGTCGGGAGGGGAATCTTTTGCAAGCTCAATGGCAGCTTCACCTGAGGTGGCGAACCGTTGATCAGGGTACGCGGCGAGCATTTGACTCATGATTCGAATGGTCAACGGATCGTCGTCTACTAAAAGAAGTCGCGCACTGTTTGCTGACATTCGATTCTTCCTCAGGATTTTTAATGTACGTCGCCATGATGCGGCATTCGGGTGCAGCTTGATCGGGGGAAATGCGGTGGTATTGGACCTTAAATCGAATCTTGACGCGCCGCGAATAGGGAGTCTTGCCGCATTCTAATATAGGGCGGTCGGTTGGTTAAGTGTCAAAATCGAATGCCACAAAGCGGCTGTATTTAGGGCGATTACTGTGGTTGCTCAGATGCGATTCGTTCACGGGTTCGCTAAACTGAAGTTAATTGAAAAATGGACGACCGCATTCCGTAAGATTGAGGAATGGAGATATTGGGCGATCCGCCGATGTGCCTGAGGCGGCAACTATTTATCTCGGCGCATCGGGGGCTAGAATTGAACGTGGCGCCGGTCCTTTTGATGTGGAACCGATAACCCTGGCTCGATTTATCAACGGCAGGCAACCATGAACACTCGCCATGCGTGTTTCGTTCGCCCTGCGCTGGCTGCGATTTGCGTCGCTTCGCTCGCCACGCTCGTGGCGTGCGGCGGAAACTCCTGTATCGGCCTGAACGGCTGTGGCGGCGGAAATGGGGTGCCGAACGAAGTGCCAAGTGTCTCCATATCCGGCACGGCGGCTACCGGCACTGCGCTCGCCAGCGCGACGGTCAGCTTCAGTTGTGCGCAGGGTTCGGGCTCCGCCTTGTCGGACGGTGGCGGCCACTATGCGATCACGTTCAACGCCACGCTTCCTTGCGCCATCACCGTGACCTCTGGCGCCACGAGCCTGCATTCGCTGGCGTTTGGCGGCGGCACCTTCAATACGACGCCCGAAACCGAGTTGCTGCTTGTCTATCTCGCTTCCCAGCTCGGCACCAACGAAACCAGCCTGATCGCCGGCTTCCCGAGTAACGCGCAGTTCCAGCAAGTGCTCGCAAACCAGGCCGATGTGCTGGCTGCACAATCGGCGGTCGTCACCAATCTGCAACAGCGCTACGCGCTTACGCTGACGGCGCCGGCGTTTCTGACAACGCCGTTTAACGTTGGGCAAGCAGGCGTCGACGGCGATCTCGACACGCTGGCGCGAGCGGGCGCTATCGATACCAATGGCATGCCCGATCAGGCCGCTGTCTCGCTGCTGACGGCAGCGGGTTTCGCTCATCCTCTCGCAGCGACGGCCACACCTTCGTCCGGCACCGGCACCGGCAGCACGAGCGGCACCACCGGCGGCATGATGTGACGCTTGACGAACTGCAGACCCCGGGTGGCGCTGATTGAAGAACCGCCGCGTGCCAGACAGAAGGTTGCATTCGGCTCGTGACGGTCGACGTCAGCATCGTTCCAGGTTCTCATGGAAGCCGGACCATTGTCCCTTCTCAACTTGCTAAGTTGTGCTCGTCAAAGAAACGATGAAGTCAAGAAATACCCTCGTCTTGGCCGGCGTGTGGTGCCGCGATGGATGGTATGCATAGAGCGGGAAGCGCTCATCCGGCCAGTCCGGGAACAGGTTGACAAGCCGACCCTCCCGGATCAAAGGCTCGGCTCCGAGCAGAAGCATCTGCGCGACGCCGGAGCCGGCCAGGCAAGCGTTGAGCAGTGCGCTCGGATCATTCACCGTAAGCCTTCCATTGGTCTCGACAACAAGCTTCTTGCGCTTGCGAAGAAACTCCCACGCATACGGCTTTCCGGTTTCCGGGTTCCGGAACTCGAGACACCTGTGTAGCCCGCGACCCAGTTCTTGAGGCTCCGCCGGCCGTCCCCGGCGAGCGAGGTACGAGGGTGCTGCGACTGTGACAACCGCTGTGTCCAGGAGCTTTCGCGCAATCAGGCTGGATGAGCGCGGTTCGCCAAATCGCAAGGCCAGATCGAAACCGTCCATGATGAGGTCGCCGAGCTGATCTCTCGCGATGAACTCGAGTTCAAGTTCAGGATGCGCATCCATGAATTCGTCGAGCTTCGGGCTCAAGGCGATTCGCAAAAAAGCCGGATCAAGATTGATGCGCAGCTTCCCGCGTACTGTCGCGGCGCCGCCTGCCGCGGCTGCAGCCGCTTCCTCCATTCCCCTCAAGTGCGGCATGACCTGTTCGTAGAACCGCCGGCCCTCTTCAGTCAGGGAAACGGCGCGGGTCGTCCGGTTGAAGAGCCGTATTTTCAGCCGCCTTTCGAGTCGGGCGATGGCCCGGCTCACCCCGGGCGGCGACATAGCCATCAATTCGGAAGCGGCGGCGAACGTCCCCGCATCGACGACGGCCGCAAAGACGCTGATACCGCTGGAGAGATTCTCGCTGGACGTTCTCATTGGCGCCCCTCCTGATCATTTATCGGTCGGAACAAAAACTGCACTATGACGCATTAGTGACTCGTAGTCATTTTATAAGTGCCATTCGTGTCATTTAGTTTCTTCTCGCGTTTGCCCACAATGCATCCCAACGGTCCGTTTCAACCTCAACGATCCCAAGGAGCATTGCCATGAATACCCGTCATTTCGCACTGGCCATCGCGGCCGCCATCGCCGTCCCTGTCGCCGCACACGCTCAGGAATCCAGCTCGACTGTCACTCGTGCGCAGGTGCGCGCAGAGCTCGTACAACTGGAAGGCGTGGGCTACCGGCCCGGCCGCGCCAATGATCCACATTACCCCGCCGACATTCAGGCAGCCGAAGCGGCTGTGGCCTCGCAGAAGGGGGCCGGGTCGAACGTTGACAGCAGCATGGGCGGTGTACGCAGCGGTTCGTCCGCATCGGGCAGCCGCATCACCACGCATGTAGCGTTCGACTCGCTCTATTCGCGTCACTGATCGGCACGTCACTATTTACGCCAGGGAGAAGCGACAATGTATGCAATCACAGGAATAACAGGGAAGGTCGGCGGCGCGGTGGCTCGCACGTTGCTCGCAGCGGGCCAGCCGGTACGCGCGGTGGTACGCGATGCCGCCCGGGCACGTTCATGGGCTGAGCGCGGCTGTGAAGTGGTGACAGCCGACATGGACGACGTGGCGTCCCTCACGGCCGCCTTCGAGGGCGCGCAAGGCGTCTTCATTCTGCCACCGTCCGACTTTGATCCGTCGCCGGGGTTTCCCAAGGCACGTGTCGTCATCGAGGCCGTGCGCGCCGCGCTTCAGTCGGCGGCGCCAGCCAAGGTCGTTTGCCTGTCGACGATTGGCGCGCAGGCCACCGAGACCAATCTGCTCACGCAACGCACGCTGATGGAACAGGCACTGGGCACGCTGCCCATGCCCGTCACGTTTCTGCGACCCGGCTGGTTCATGGAGAACGCAGCGTGGGATGTGGCGCCGGCCCGCGATACGGGAACCATTCCCAGCTTTTTGCAACCGCTCGACAAGCCTGTACCGATGGTCGCCACGGCAGATGTCGGCCGCGTCGCCGCACAGCTGCTTCAGGAGAGAGGGCGTGGTGTGCGTGTCGTCGAGCTGGAGGGGCCGCAGCGTGTCACTCCGATCGACATCGCGGACACGTTCGCCAGAATTCTTGGCCACGCAGTAGTCGCGCAAGTCGTTCGGCGTGACACGTGGGAGTCGCTGTTCCGGTCCCAAGGTATGAAGGAACCGATGCCGCGTATGCGCATGCTCGACGGCTTCAATGAAGGCTGGATTGCCTTCGAAGGCGAGGAAGCCGACATCGTCAAGGGCGAAGTGGAACTGGAAACCGTTCTGCGAGGCCTCGTCTTGCAGGCGGAATAACACGGGCGCTATTTGCTTACTACTCATCAAGGGGTTCGTTATGGAATACAGCACACTCGGCAGCTCAGGGCTGCGCATTTCACGTCTTAGTCTTGGCGCCATGACCTTTGGCGCGGGTACTGGAATCTGGGGCGACATTGCCGGCCTTGACCGAGCCCAGGCCACCCGGCTTGTCTCGATGGCCGTCGAGCGCGGCATCAACCTGATCGATACGGCTGACGCCTATTCGCAAGGGCACTCCGAAGCGGTCGTCGGTCAGGTGTTGGCCGACCTGGGACTCGACGAATCGCGCATGCTGGTCGCGACAAAAGTCCGGCTGCGCACAGGCGTCGGCCACAACGACGTCGGGCTCGGCCGTTCGCACATCATGCGATCAGTGGAAACGAGTCTTCGGCGTATCGGCCGGGATCATATCGACCTGTTTCAGTTGCACGACCGTGATGAACTCGTGCCGCTCGAAGAAACGCTTCGCGCGCTGGATGATCTTGTCACGCAGGGAAAGGTGAGGCACATCGGCGTGTGCAATTTCAGCGCGGGCGATCTGGAGCGCGCGCAGGGCATTACCGCCCGCACGCACCGGGTTCGCGTTGTCAGCAATCAGGTTCACTATGCGCTGACGAGCCGCGACGTCGAGTATGAGATTGCGCCCGTGGCAAAGGCGAATGATGTTGCGCTTCTGGTGTGGAGTCCGCTCGCGGGCGGGTACCTGAGCGGTAAATACACGCAGGGAAGCAGCGGCGAAATGGGGCGTCGGACCAGGCTGAATTTTCCGCCGATCGATCCCGCAAAGGCGGATCCTGTCGTGCATGTATTGCGCGACGTTGCAACGGAGTTGAACGCGTCGCCGGCTCAGGTGGCATTGGCCTGGACCCTGCAGCGCCGTGAAGTCTGTTCCGTCATAGTCGGCGCACGCACGCCTGACCAACTGAGCGCCAACCTCGACGCTCAGCAAATTGCGTTGAACGCAGCGCAGACCGAACGTCTGAATCAGGTTTCGCAGCCGCAGCTGCCCTATCCTTACTGGATGCAGCAGTTCCACGACAAGGATCGGGTAGTGGCCTGATTGCCTGGTCAGCGACAACCCCGTCACTCGATCAAAGGACGACGGATCACCGTTGTCGAAGTAACCAGGTCCTTGCGCCGTCCGGATGTCTGCGCCAAGGGAAGGTCCCGGCCGTCCGAAAGGACGCCGGCCTTCGACACCGCTCGGGCGATGCGAAACATCCGTTCCGGCTGTGTTGCGACATTAGCGTGTCATGGATCGCTACCGAGTCCTTTACAGAGGACGGTGGAAGTCGCGCGTTTCACGCATCGGTTTTGATCACCATCAAGTCTTGATATCTCCTCTCTGCCATCGCCGTAAGAACGCCGCCCTTACGACCGCGCCCACGATTGTTCGCTGATTCCGGACCCTTCAAGAAGCGAACATTGTCCGGGTCACGCCAAATCGGACAACCATTTCTGTATCACTTTTAAAACGGCCGACAAATGCTTATGCGATCGCGGTTTGAAGGTCGCAAAGGCGCGATTTCAAATGACGTTGCAAAACCCGGATGTGCCTCCAGTAAGGGATTGAGCGCACGAAAGCGTTTGCGCGATTAATCGGACGGATCGCTCCGGTTTGAGCGTGCACCGTTCAAGAGTGAATCAAAAACGTTTCCAGCCCCACTGTGCGCTGCTGCATATTCCGGGGGGCACTATGCTGGTACTGGGTTTGCGCGTGCTGGCACGGTCCTCGCTAAATGTGTGGTGCAGCACTAGCCAATGTCGAAACTTGAAAACGAACAAACGACATTGACAGGGCTGCTACGGGGCCGGTCGCTACATGTCTTAGATAGATGCCATCAGATGCATCACGAGGCGCGCAGCGGACCGGAATAAAAAAGCAAGGCGCACAGCGCAATCGAGGGAAAAACATCATGCTGAATCTTCAATCAGACCTGCACGGCAATCATCTGTTGGGCGCGCTTCCGGCGCACGAATGGCAAGCGCTTACGCCGCATCTCGAACTCGTCCAGCTTCGTACGGGCCAACTGCTTTGCGATTCGGGGCAGCGTATTCATCACGTGTATTTCCCGACGACGGCCATCATCTCCTTGCTTCACTCGATGGAAGACGGCAGCTCGGCGGAAATTGCAGCCATCGGACGTGAAGGCATGACCGGTGTTCCTATCCTGACCGGCGGCGATACCATGCCGACACGCGTCCAGGTTCAATGCCCGGGCTTCGCGTATCGCATGAGCGCCAGCGCCTTGCGCGAACAGTTCAACCGCTCGGATTTCCTGCGCCGCCTGATGCTGCTGTACATGCAAGCGCTGCTGACGCAAATCGCGCAGACCGCTGCGTGCAACCGTCACCACTCCCTGAGCAAGCAGTTGTGCCGCTGGTTGCTGATCGAGATTGACCGTACGCCGTCCAACGAATTCCACGCGACGCAGCAGATGATCGCCGACATGCTGGGCGTGCGTCGCGAAGGGGTCACGGAAGCGGCTGGAAAGCTCCATGACGCCGGTCTGATCCATCACAGCCGTGGTTGCATCAAGGTGCTCGATCGCGCCGGTCTGGAAGCGCGTGCGTGCGAATGCTATGGCATTGTCAAGCGTGAGTTCGACCGGATGCTGCCGCGCGTGCGCCAGACCGAGGAAGTCTGCTAAGTGCTGCGCAGATCGGCAAATGAGTTGGATGGGCGGGAGACAGACGTCCTTGCCTAGAACTCACAGTCGTCAATGGCGTGAACGTCTGAGAGCTTCCGAGCAGGGCGAGTCGAGTGTGCACATCTCGGCATCAGATTCCATGCCTTTGAGACAACGATATCGGGTCGCCAATCTGTTCGGATAACTGACGATGCCGCCAACATACTGACACGCCTTCTATGCGAGGTTGAGAGCTTTCACCGCGATCGTTCCGAGAACGGGCTTGACCTGTGCAGTGGACATCGTCGAGATCGATTTGTTACGTAACGCCGGCATCAGATACTCACGCAGGACAAATCCGGTTTCGCGGCAGGTTTCATCCGCCCATTCCTTACGCTTGAATCCGTGCCACGCCTCGCGTACTTACGCAATAACGCCGGATGTTACTGGACGACATCTGATCGGCCCAAAAACAAAAAACCCCGCAGGCCCAAGGCTTTACGGGGTTTCTCGTACTTCTTCCGACTATCTGTTGGTGCCCAAGAGAGGACTCGAACCTCCACACCTTGCGGCGCATGGACCTGAACCATGTGCGTCTACCAATTCCGCCACCTGGGCCAACCGCTACAACCAAGACTGCTATTTTAGCGAACGATTCGAAGCTGTCAATGGCCGTGCAAGAAATCGATCAAAAGGAGCGGGAAAACAGGGGAGATCAATCCGCCTGATAGTGATGCCGCACGAAAAAACGATCGAGTTCACGCTCCTCTGGCCGTTGACCCGTAAAGACCTCGACGTACTCGGCGATACGCATCATGCGCACCGATAGCTCCTCTTCGCTTTTCATCGAAATGTAACCCATCTGCGTCAGGTAGATTGCTCGCGCGCGCACATCGGCGGAGATGGGTTCATATTCGTAACGCTCGAACAATTGCGTGAGCGCAGCTATGCGAAGTTGGTCCGCGACCTGGATCTCGGCAGTAATCTCAGGCGACTGCAGCGCCCAGCTCCGGATAGCGGCTTCAAAGCGTGAATCGAAGATCCGGTCATCGAGCCAGCAATCAAACACGTTCAGAACCGCCTCGCAGATTGTTTCGGCGTAGGCCTCGGTCTGCTTGACCCAGTTGCCGGTGTTTTTGGCGCGCCAGCGCTCAAGCAGCGCGGCCAACAGCTCCTCACGGTCCTTGAAAAACCAGTAGAAGCTGGTTCTCGACAGATTCAGCTTCTTGGCCAGCGGAAGGATGCGCACGGACTCGACGCCGGCATCGCGCAGGCTTTCGTAAGCGACCTCGAGCCACGCTTCCGATGACCCTCGTCCCGCATCCGCAGTCGGTTGATCCATAGGTAAAAGATTCCTTAAAGCAAGCGTAAGCGCCGGTTTGAAGCGCGGCAGTCCATCGGGAAGGCGACGATATTCTGGCGTCCGGACCGGCATCGGTCAAAGTGCTTTCCTCTGTAAGTGCTTTCCTCCGTATTTCGCCTTTATCCCGCAGCGTGACCTCGCGCCGCTGATAGCTTCAGCATCTCAATGTTCATTGTAGTCGAGATACTTGACACAGGTGTACAGAGTGAATAATCTTCATTGCGTCCCCCAACGAAATCGCCAAAGGCCACGCCATGTCGTCAAGCGACCCGCTCCTTCAGCCTTACACCATCAAGCACCTGACGTTCCGCAACCGCATCATGACGACGTCGCACGAGCCGGCGTACGCGGAGGACGGCATGCCGAAGGAGCAGTACCGCGCGTATCACGTCGAGCGCGCCAAGGCGGGCATTGCGCTCACGATGACGGCGGGGTCGGCTGCGGTATCGAAGGACAGCCCGCCGGTGTTCAACAACGTCCTGGCTTACAAGGATGAGGTCGTGCACTGGATGAAGGATCTCGCCGACGAGTGCCACGAGCACGGCGCGGCGGTGATGATCCAGTTGACGCACCTCGGGCGGCGGACGCGTTGGGACAAGGGCGACTGGCTTCCGGCGGTGTCTCCCTCGCATAACCGGGAGCCTGCGCATCGCTCCTTTCCGAAGAAGCTGGAGGATTGGGATATCGAACGCATCATCAAGGACTATGCGGACGCCGCGGAGCGGATGAAGGCGGCGGGTCTTGACGGGCTCGAGCTGGAAGCCTACGGACACTTGATGGACCAGTTCTGGTCGCCGCTCACGAATACGCTCGATGCGCCTTACGGCGGTTCGCTCGACAACCGGATGAAGTTCACGTTCGACGTCCTGACCGCGATGCGCAAACGCGTCGGTCCGGACTTCCTGCTCGGTATCCGATACACCGCCGACGAGATCATTGAAGGCGGCCTCACGAAAGAGGATGGGCTGTACATATCGAAGAAGCTGAAAGATAGCGGCCTCGTCGATTTTCTCAACGTGATCCGCGGTCATCTGGAAACCGATGCCGGATTGACCGACATCATCCCGATCCAGGGCATGAAAAGCGCTCCGCATCTGGACTTCGCCGGGGAAATTCGCAAAGTGACCGGGTTCCCTACCTTTCACGCGGCGCGAATCCAGGACGTGCCGACGGCGCGGCACGCTATCGAGTCAGGCAAGATCGACATGGTCGGCATGACGCGCGCGCACATGACGGACCCGCACATCGTTCGCAAGATCATCGAGCGCCGGGAAGACGATATCCGGCCGTGCGTGGGCGCGAACTATTGTCTCGACCGTATCTATCAAGGTGGCGCGGCGTACTGTATTCACAATGCGGCTACGGGCCGCGAAATCACCATGCCGCACGACATTGCGCGTGCGCCAACCAGGCGCAAGGTTGTGATTGTGGGCGCGGGTCCGGCAGGACTGGAGGCAGCGCGTGTGGCCGGTGAGCGAGGACACGAGGTCGTCGTGTTCGAAGCCACGAACCACCCCGGCGGCCAGATCCGCCTGACCGCGCAGAACGTGCGGCGCAAGGAGATGATTGGCATCATCGATTGGCGGATGTCTCAATGCGAGCGGCTCGGTGTGAAGTTCAAGTTCAATACATGGGCCGAACTGGCGACCGTGCAAGCCGAGGACCCGGACGTGGTGATCGTGGCAACAGGGGGGATGCCTCGCACCGACGTCTTGCGTGAAGGCAACGAGCTGGTTGTATCGACATGGGACATCATCTCCGGCGACGTCAAGCCGGGTTCAAACGTCCTGATCTTCGACGACGCCGGCGACCACGCTGCATTGCAAGCAGCCGAGATCATCGCGCAAGCCGGCGGGAAGGTCGAGATCATGACGCCGGACCGCTCGTTCTCGCCCGAAGTGATGAGCATGAACCTCGTGCCCTATATGCGATCGCTGCAGAAGCTGGACGTGAAGTTCACGGTGACCTATCGGCTCGCTTCGGTGCATCGGGACGATAACGGGCTTGTCGCGGTCGTGGGCAGTGACTACGGCGGTATCCGCAACGAGCAGCGTCATGACCAGGTCGTGGTGAATCACGGAACCATTCCAATGGACGACCTGTATTTCGAACTGAAGCCCATGTCGAGCAACCTCGGCGCGCTGGACTACGACGATCTGATTGGCGGGACGAAACAGTCACGCAAGCCCAATCCGGAAGGCAGGTTCCAGCTATTTCGCATAGGCGATGCGGTGTCGGCGCGCAACACGCACGCGGCAATTTACGATGCGCTTCGTCTGGTCAAGGATCTGTAGGGGCAATGGCAGCTTCATCAAAGCTGCCATTGCCCTGGTCAGCGATTTGGATAACTAATAATCATGCATATTACGGTGCCGCCAGAAAGCCTGCGGGCGAGTTTATTTCTTAGGCAAACGCTTCAAAATGTGGCCATGAAATTGACGCAAAAACACCGTTTTTGATACCTTGACAGTTGGTTCCACGTGGGACTAATCTGAAATTGTCGGTGATCGCATAGCAAATTGAGAAGGGTGGTGATTCCTTTGCGAGCCTTGGGTATTCGACGAATTCATACACGCTGCGGACCTTCAAAAATGAATGGACGTAATCATGGATCGTGACGCGCGCCTTTCCGGACTGACCCCGCAACGAACTCGCGATGACCGCGCGTATCGGGAAGATCAGGCGGTCAAGGGTCACCAGATCGCGCCCGTCGACCGGTCGCTGATTGAAAGAGTCGAGAGCATCGACCGGCGCTCGCTGCGTGCATATCGTCTTGAGAGAATTCGAGCGCAATTGCGCTTGCATGACTACGGCGGAATTCTGCTGGCGGATCCGCTGAACATCCGCTATGCCACTGACACGAACAATCTCGGGCTCTGGGTCATGCATTCCCCGAGTCGTTATGTCTATATCGCGACAGACGGGCCGGTCATCCTGTTTGACTTCGTTAGCAGCCGGCACAACAGCGAAGGCATTGAGACCATCGACGAGATACGTCCGGCCATTCCGTGGCTGTACTTTCTTGCCGGCCCGAGAGTCGAAGAAAAGGCCACGTTATGGGCGAGGGAAATTGCCGACCTGGTAGCAACCTACGGCGCGGGTAACCGCCGGCTCGCGGTCGATCGCTGCGAGCCCTGGGGAGCCGAGCGCTTGAAGGCGCATGGCATTGAATTGTTCGACGCGCAGCCGCTCACCGAACAAGCGCGGCTGATCAAGTCGCCGGAGGAAATCGCGCAGCACGAGGTGTCGATGGCCGTGTGCGATCTGGGCATATCGCGCATGGTCGATTCGCTTCATGCCGGTGTGACCGAAAACCAGTTATGGAGCATCCTGCACGAGACGAACATTGCGCATGGAGGCGAGTGGGCTGAAAGCCGTTTGCTGACTTCCGGTCCACGCACCAATCCGTGGTTTCAGGATGCAACGAACAGGGTGATCGAAGCAGGAGACATGGTGTGCTTCGACACCGATATGGTCGGACCCGGCGGCTACCTGTCCGATATTTCCCGAAGTTTTGTGTGTCCAGGCCGCGCGATGTCCGCAAGTCAGGGAAATCTCCTCGGCTTCGCCGAGGACCAGATCATGCACAACGTGGGTTTGCTTCGCGCGGGGCTGTCGTTCCGTGAATTTGCAGAACAATGCTGGCCGGTTCCCGAGCGCTACGTGCATAACCGCTACATGATGATGCTTCACGGTGTCGGGCTGGTGGATGAATATCCGAGTGTCGCCTATGCCGTCGACTTCGACGCCTGGGGGTACGACGGAATCTTCCAGGAGAACATGGTCGTGTCGGTGGAGAGCTACATTGGCGAGCAGTGCGGCAAGGAGGGCGTCAAGCTTGAGGAGCAGGTCCTGATTACCGCGGACGGTGCGATCGTTCTGTCTCGGAGTCCGCTCCTGATCCACGCATACTCATAGCGGCGTCTAACCGATATGCGAAGCGACGCCACCACGACACAAGTCCTTCCTCGCGTGATTGATTCCGACGCGATGCTGGAACGGCTTTCGCCTGTTGCATTGATCGATGCATTGGAAAAGAAGCATCTGGAAGACTACGAAACTATAGGCCGGCTTTATACGGCGGTATCGAGAACTGAGCGGCCCAGCGCTGAGATGCTCGTTTGGGCGGCCTCGCGGGCGGACGGATCGATGGGCGCGAAAATCGTTTCGATCTCTCCGGACAACGGTCAATTGAGCGCGCCTGCACCCACGGTTCATTCCGCGTTTGCACTGGTCGACCCGTTAGATGGGCACTTCAGGTCCTTTATCGTGGGCGAGAGTTTTACCCGGTGCAAGACCGCGGCTGATTCTGCGCTTGCGGCCCGCTATCTCGCTCCGCTCAAGCCGACGAAACTGGTCGTGCTCGGCGCGGGTGCTCAGGCGCGCACGCATCTGGCATACCTGCATGCGGTTTGCCCGAGCATCGAACGGATTGACGTGTGGAACCGCAATCGCAGCAGGGCGGAGCAGTTGGTGGAAGAGCGGTTTCTGCCCGTCAATTTTCATGTGTCTAATGATATCGAGGCGAGTGTTGCGGACGCGGATATCGTGGTGTGCGTGACGTCGTCGTCCACGCCGGTGCTTGACGGGAAGTGGCTGAAACAAGGCTGCCATGTCGATCTGGTCGGCGGCTTCAGGCCCGACATGCGCGAGACCAACGACGCCGCGATTCTTCGATCAAGTGTGTTTGTCGACCATAGGAAGCTCACGGCTGAGCACTGCGGGGACATATTCGAACCGCTAAAGAGCGGAATCCTGGATATGTCGGCTATCCGGGGAGACTTGTTCGACCTGTGCAGGAAGAAGGTTCCTGGGCGACGCAACCCGCAGGAAATTACGCTCTTCAAGAACGGTGGCGGGGGGCATCTGGATTTGATGGTGGCGGAATGGCTGTCCGAATTTCCACATCGATAGTGTCGAATTCGAGGGTGAACAGATATGGCTAGTACGGTTGAGGACGCACAGGTAACAGATCCGCAGGCAGAGCCAAAGGCATCGGATGGCGCCGCTTACGCACACGACGTGTTCGCTTCGGTTGTCACGAACGGACCGATCAGCGACGCATGGCGCTTCACGCTCTGGTCGAACTACTACACCGAGCCGTGCTTTTCAGCGATGAGTCGTGACTTCGATGTCGGCCGCGACGAGTTTAACGTGCTGAGTTGCCTGAGTTCACACGGTCCAATGGCCGCCAAGACAATTTGCGAGGTAACCGGCCGTCCGAAAAACAGCATCAGCCGTGCGGTCACGCGACTGAGCGGAAGGAAGATGATCCGGCGCAAGACCAACCCGCTGGATCGGCGAGAGAGCTGGCTCATCCTGACCGAAAGTGGCCGGAAGCTTTATGAACGCGTGCTTCCCATTGCTATTGACCGGCAATCCACGATGCTGAGCGGATTGAGTTCGTCAGAGCGTGCGCTTCTCGATCAGGTCCTGAACAAGTTAATGCAGTTTCGCCATGAATGGTGAAGCGATTGAGGTAAATGTGGGCCGCAGGAAGTTGATTCGGTTTCCTCACTACATGATTAGAAAGCATCACTTGAGGCCCGCTTTTTGGCTTAGTCAAATCAACTGAACGAGCGGCGGTCCGAGGCAACCTTGGCAGGCGCGGGTGCGCGACGGGCGTGCCGAAACCAGCCTGGCAAGAAGTTCACGGAGTGAGTTCCATGAATAGTATCGCTTCCTCTTTCCTGGAGTCTGGGCCCGCCGCATCGCAGCGTTCGGGGCCTGCTTGCGAGCCGATACTTTGCGTTGAATCGGTAAGCAAGACATATGGCGCGCATCGGGTGCTCGAGAACATCACCTTCCAGATGCAAGTGGGCGAGGTCATCGCGATCATTGGTCCCAGCGGCTCAGGAAAAAGCACGTTGCTCCGGTGTATCAATCAACTCGAGCCGCCCAACGAAGGCAGGGTGACCATCGGCGGCGTAACGATCGATGCGGGACGCCCGCCTGCCCGGCGCGACCTTGTCGCATTGCGCCGGAAGATCGGCATGGTGTTCCAGTCATTCAATCTGTTTCCCCATCTTTCCGTGTTGCGCAACGTCAGTCTTGCGCAGGAGCGCACCATGGGACGCTCCAGGAAGGACGCCGATGCTAAATCGATAGAACTTCTGGCGCGCGTTGGCCTTGCAGACAAGGCGAGCCAGTATCCCGCCCGTTGTTCAGGCGGGCAGCAGCAACGAATCGCGATTGCCCGCGCGTTGGCCCTCGAACCGGAGATCATGTTGTTCGACGAACCTACCTCCGCACTGGATCCGGAGTTGGGCCTCGAAGTGCTGGCGGTCATGAAGGAACTCGCGTTATCAGGCATGACGATGATCGTGGTAACCCACGAGATGCATTTTGCGGAGAACGTTTCGGACCGCGTGATCCTGATGGCGGAAGGTCACATACTCGAGGAAGGGCCCAGCGCCGACATCATGCGTGCACCGAAGACGGAACGCGCAGCAAAGTTCCTTAGCGCCGTGAGGGACCGCTAATGATCATGGATCTCACTGCGATCCTAACAGGCGTCCCGTGGACAATCGCACTCACGCTGGTTTCGTTTGTTCTGGGTGGGGCGCTTGGATTGCCGCTTTGCGCGATGCGTCTCTCGACGAATGGCGTGTTGCGGCTCACATCGACGGCAATTGTTGTTTCGTGCCGATCCATTCCGCCGATTGTCTGGCTCTTCTTCGTGTTCTTTGGCATTGGTAACGGCCTCATCGCGATGAGCCCGTTTACAGCGGCCGTGGTGGGCCTCGGCCTGGTAACGGCAGCCAATATGTCTGAAATCTATCGAGGCGCATTGACCGCTATTCACCCGGGGCAGTTTGAAGCAGCGAAGGTGCTGAACCTGACCAGGAGCCAGCAGTTTCGCGACGTCGTTCTGCCGCAGTTGACGAGGATCGCATTGCCGTCCGGGGCTACGTATCTTATTGGCTTGCTCAAGGACTCCGCCGTTGCTTCGACGATCGGCGTAAGTGACCTCGCCTACCAGTCGTATCACGTTTCCCAGCAGACGTTCCGGGGACTGAGCGTCTACGCGGCCGCGGCACTTCTCTACATACTCCTGAGCTTGCCGATCGCGTGGCTGTCGCGCTGGGCCGATGTTCAATTGCGTTCGAGGGTATCGAGATGATGGCGCTTCTGAACCTCTGGAAGGGTTGGCTTCCCGAGCTCATCGACGGATATGGCCTTTCGCTCGAGGTCACCGCCCTGAGCCTCGCAATAGGCATTCCGCTAGGGCTCGTGCTGGCGCTTGCGGTGCCCGCAAAGTCCAGGGCAATCCGGATCATCGCGCTGACGTTCGTTGAAATCGGCAGGGGAGCGCCCGTTCTGATCCTGCTTCAGTTTGTTTATTTTGGGTTGCCGACGGCAGGTCTTACGTTGTCGTCGTTCGCGTCGGCAGTGGTTGCATTGGCGTGCTGCACCGGCGCTTATACGAGCGAGATCATCCGGGCAGGATTTGAGGCCGTCCCCTATGGACAAAAGGAGGCGGCGTTAGTCATCGGGCTCAATGGCGTCGATGCCTTGCGCTTCGTGATTGTTCCTCAAGGCCTGCGAGTTGCGTTGCCCGCGCTGCTCGGATTTTCGATCATGATGCTTCAGGCGACGTCTCTCTGTTTCACGATCGCGCTTCCCGAGCTGGTCAGCCGGGCGTCGAATATCGGCTCCACGACCTTTGAATATATGCCGGTTCTGATCCTCGCCGGCTTGATGTTCGCTGTCATCTGTATTCCCGCAACATTGCTTGTCTCCGTGCTCGAACGAAGATTGGGACGTCACGCGGTTCGATAGCCCAATGCGCTCCATGTTTGCTGCTTAGTTTACTGCTTAGCTGTTCGTGAATATCCCTCCACTGAAGCCACCACAAGGAAAACGGCATGAAAACGTCAGCGAAATTTTTGGGGGAGCTGTGTGCGGGCTTCCTGCTATCTTGCGTCACCTATTCTGCCTTCGCGGATCAGTGCAAGCCTGCTCACACTTTTCCGACTATTACTTCGGGTACCTTATCGGTTGCGGCGTGGGTGTTTCCTCCCTATTCGATTCCGGCGGGCAGCACCGACATCGGCGGCGTTGACGGCGATATCGTCAAGTTGATTGCGGCCAAGGAATGCCTGAAGCTCTCGATCAGCACGGTGGACCCGGCGGCCGTCATCCAGTCGGTGGTGTCCGGAAAAGCGGACATCGGGATGGGGGACTGGTACCGGACGGCTGACCGCGCGAAGGTCCTGGGGCTCAGCGGGCCCATGTATCTCGATCAGATGGGTGTCATCTCCAAGGAGGGTATCGACACGATCGCCGGTTTGCAGGGCAAGCGGGTCGGCTCGGTTCAGGGTTATCTCTGGACGGGTGACTTGCAGAAAGTGCTCGGCAGTTCGGTGACGCTCTATCCCAACCCGGTCGCCATGGCTCAGGATCTGGCGGCCGGCCGGATTGACGTGGGCACGGACAGCTTCGCCGTTGCGCAATACGACCAGATGAAGGGCGGTTATTCCGCGATCAAGATCATGGCCGTGAAGCCGGACCCGAGGGTGCCGGCATCGGTTCAGCCGGGCCAGACCGCGTTTCCCTATACGAAGTCGAACCAGGCTCTCGGCGATGCCCTTAGCGCGGACATCGCGGATCTGCACAAGTCCGGCGATATCGCGCGGATCCTGAAGGCTCACGGTCTCGCGCCCACCGCCGCCGACGTCGGCGCACCGCGACTGGTGCAGTAACGAATGACCCGCTCGCAAGGAGGAGAGGCAATGATCAGTTTGGCCAGGGGCGTCGCGTTGGGTCCTGATGTGACGGGCTCGCATTTTCTCGATGCGGCAACCCTTCAATGGCAGCCGACAGACGCCCCGGGGTTCGATGTTGTGACGCTGTTCGAGAATCCATTTAACGGCGAATCGACTGTCTTGATGAAAGTCGATCCCGGTGCGAGTATGGGTTCGCACAGTCATGAGTTATTCGAGGAGATCTACGTCCTCCACGGCGATTTTTCGGACGAGGAGCGCACCTACCTGCGCGGACAGTACTGCGTGCGTTCGCCGGGAACGCTTCATACGGCGGCGTCGGAAAACGGATGCATGGTCATGCTGATCTACCGGAATATCCGGCAGCAGGCGTAGTTGGTGTAAAAAGCTGCTTTAGGGAACGCGCTCGCGAACGCGAGGCGTCAGGCTACAACCATTTGGAGTGAGTCGTGAGTTCTAAGGTTGTTATTGTGGGCGGCGGGGTAATCGGTAGTTCGATCGCCTATTTTCTGCGTGCTTCAGACCCGACGGTCGAGGTGACCGTGATCGAGCGCGACCCGAGCTACGCGAAGTCATCGTCGGCGCTGTCGGCCGCATCGATCCGGCAGCAGTTCTCGACGCCGCTTTGCATTCAAATGTCGTTGTACGGGATCGAGTTTCTTCGGGGTATCGGCGACCTTCTTGAAGTCGATGGTTTCAAGCCGGCGATCGAGTTGCACGAAGGCGGTTATCTGTTCCTCGCCACGCAAGCCGGGGAAGCCACGCTTCGTGAAAACCACGCGTTGCAAAGGAAGCTTGGCGCCGACATCACGCTCATGGCGCAGGACGCACTGCACGCGAAGTTTCCCTGGCTGAACGTTGAGGATCTCGTTTCCGGCACGTTTGGTGAAAGCGGGGAAGGGTGGTTCGACGGCTATGGTCTCGTGCAGGCGCTTCGCAAGAAGGCGCAGTCGCTGGGTGCGCGATACGTCGCGGCGGATGTGACCGGACTGGTGCGGGAGGGCCGGCGGGTCACGCATGCTGTGACGAGCGACGGCGAGCGCCATGCATGCGACACGGTGGTCAATGCGGCGGGTGCGTGGGCGCGCAAGACAGCGCAGATGATGGGCATCGATATTCCGGTTTTCGCGCGGCGCCGGAGCATTTTCAATGTGTCGTCGCCTGCGCGGTTGGAGCACTGTCCCTTGCTGATCGACCCGACCGGTGTTTATTTCCGGCCTGAGGGGAAGACGTATATTTGCGGCACGTCGCCGAGTCCAGACAACGATCCGGATGACTTGCCGCTGGATGAAGTCGATCACGCCATCTTCGACGACGTCATCTGGCCGACGCTTGCTCACCGTGTTCCCGAGTTCGAAGCCCTGCGCGTTGAAAACTGCTGGTCGGGCTACTATGAGTACAACGTGCTCGACCAGAACGCAATTATCGGCTATCACCCGGACATCGAAAATTGTGTGTTCGCAAATGGCTTCAGCGGTCATGGGCTTCAGCAGGGTCCCGCGACCGGACGTGGCGTCAGCGAACTGATTCTCTCAGGGAAGTACACTTCGCTCGACCTGTCGTCGCTGAGCTGGGAACGCGTGATCGAGGGACGTCCGATCGTGGAAAAGAACGTCGTTTAGCGCGGCGCGGTGTTTCGCGGCCTGGCGGCCTAGAGTCGTTTAGGCGATTGCTAATAGAAGGAACAATTCGCAGCTAAAGCGCTCCTAGGGGAATGAATGCCGCAACCCAAAGGAGGCGGCACTTGTTTCGGGCCTGATAAGCGTCTCCTTAATATCCGTTATCAAGAGTCCCGGCATAGCGGTTAATATTCGGTGGACGAGCGGCCCTTGGCCGCGTCAACTCGACCCAATTGATTTCGGAAAATATGGAAACGGTAATGCCTGGTTTGAAAGAACTACTGGCGCAGCGCGAAGCGCTTCAACACGAATTGGAGCAAGCACGCCAGCAGGAAGCAGATCGCGCGCTGCGGGAGATCGTCGCGAAAATGAGGGAATATAAAATCTCCCTGCAGGAACTGATAGGAACCCGGGCTCATGCCCGTCTGGTCCCGCCAGTCGCCAACGCGAAGTACCGCGACCCGGCAACCGGGGCGACGTGGAGCGGGCGGGGACGGGCGCCCCAGTGGATCGCAGACAAGAACCGTGACGATTTCCTGATCCAGCCGTCTTTGTTTCGCAGTCAGTGAGGCTTTCTCGTTCCTTTGCGCCTGATCCGCGACGTTCGAGATAATCAGCCGCACAGGCCGAAATCCCGGCGTTATTGCGTGTGCAACTCGTCATTGGCGAGCCAGTACTCGTCGAACGTTGCGTCGATCGACCCATCCCAAGCTTTTAATTAGTCGACACCCGCGCGGCACGGATTTACGTCCGATCGTTCGATAATCGCCGCCGGTTCGCTTCTGTTTCACTCCTCGCTTCCTGTGAATCAAGCCAGTGCGCGAGGCAAACTCTGCCCCGGCGCTTTTACGAAAAGCCCGCTCTCGGCGAGTTGACAATGCCTGACGATTAACAGGCCTGAAAATCACTATCAGATGATATCTGGCAGGGTAAAATGCGCGCCAGCAGTTCAAATCGTAGGACGTTTGAAATCCTGCGAGTCCGGAAAATGGGATTCACCGCGTATGTCCGCAGGTTTTATATAGAGACCAGGCGCCAGTCAGATCCACCCGGTTAGCGCTCGCATGAACTCGGGTCCAACACAGCACGCGCTACGGACCAGGATCAAACTTGGAAACGACCGAAAATCATGTCAGCGCGAATTCTTTCTATTTTCGGCACACGCCCGGAAGCCATCAAAATGGCGCCGCTCGTGAAGCAGCTCGAGGCTGACCCTTCTATTGAATCGATTGTCTGCGTAACCGGTCAGCATCGCGAAATGCTCAACCAGGTGCTCGAGCTGTTCGACATAACTCCGCATCATGACCTCGCGCTGATGACAGGTAATCAGACGCTTAATGGCCTCGCGTCGCGTTTGATCGCGTCGCTCGACGACGTGCTTGCCGCAGAAAAACCCGATCGTGTACTGGTTCACGGCGACACGACAACGGCGTCGGCCTCCACGCTCGCCGCGTTCCATCGGCAGATCCCGGTCGGCCACGTCGAAGCGGGCCTGCGCACCGGCAACCTGATGCAGCCGTGGCCGGAAGAGATGAACCGCCGTCTCGTCGATGTCATCAGTGACCTGATGTTCGCGCCCACCGCCGGCTCGAAAGCCAATCTGCATGCCGAGTCGCTGTCGGGGCGGGTCATCGTGACGGGCAACACGGTCATCGATGCGCTGTTCATGACGGTTGCCCGCATCGACGCGGACGCCGCGCTGCGCGCCGAGCTCGACGCGCGGCTGCTCTTTATCGACGACACAAAACCGGTGCTGCTCGTCACCGGCCATCGCCGCGAAAGTTTCGGCACGGGCTTCGAACGCATCTGCTCGGCGCTGGCCGAACTGGCCGGCCGCGACGACGTGCAGATCGTCTATCCGGTGCACCTGAACCCGAACGTGCGCGGCCCGGTCCAGGAGAACCTCGGCAAGCTGCCCAACGTTCACCTGATCGAGCCGCTCGACTATGTGGGCTTTGTCCGGCTGATGCAGCGCGCGTCGATCATCCTGACCGACTCGGGCGGCGTGCAGGAAGAAGCCCCGGCACTCGGCAAGCCGGTGCTGGTGATGCGCGATGTCACCGAACGGCCGGAAGCGGTTGCGGCCGGCACCGTGAAACTGGTCGGTACACGGCGCGCGTCGATTGTCGATGCGGTCAGTGCGCTGCTCGACGATCAGGGCGCACGCGACCAGTTCGCTTGCAGGATCAACCCGTACGGCGACGGTCATGCAGCGGGGCGCATCGTCGCCGCGCTGGCCGGCCGGCCCTTCGAGGAGTTCACGCAGGGAGCGCAGAGCTTGCCGCTCAACGCCGGGAGCAAGACCCGCTCGAAGCAATTCGTGTAATACCCCTGCGCGCCGGCTGTCGCCGTGCCTTGCGCGGAGGTGCGCAACCGGTGCTGTACGCCGTTTTAGCAATAACACCCTCGCAATACCGCATGGAACCAGCGCGCGGCCGCTGCGTCTGCCGGCCGTGCATTGCCGATATTTTGAACGCGCCGCATGCTAATCCTGAGATAACACTCTTGACCATCAAACCGTTTTCTCGCCGTCATGCAGCCCGTCGATTAGCCGCCTTCGCAGCGTGGCCCGTCTTTTGTGCGCTGCACCTGACAGCCTCTGCCGCGCCCGTATCGCCGGGTGCTCCGGCCGTTGCCACCGCCGCCGCGCCCACCGCCGCGCCCGCCGGTGTCGCCGCTGCTTTCGCGCAACTCGGCAACGGCCGCATGGCGACACGCAACGTGTCGCTGGCTGATCTCGGGATGCACGACCCGGTCGTCCTGCACGCGCCGGATGCGCGCCAGGAGCTTTATCTGCCGGTGCCGGTCAATGTGCCGATCTCCAATGCGACCTTTCAATTCGACGGCACGTATCTGCACGCCGACGGCGGCCGCACGACCATGCTGCTGTCGCTGGACGGCGCGCCTGTTCTCGCCCGCGCGCTGACACAGCAGCAAGGCGACGCCGCAGCCACGATCGGCGTTGACGGTGCGGCGCGGCCGAGCGGCTTCGTTCGTGTTGGTCTCGGCTGGTTGTCGGTGATTAACGATAACGTCTGTGCCGACCAGACGGCGATCGGCAATGTGCTGCGGATCGGACCCAATTCCCGCCTGACATACAGCTTCGATCCCGCCGCGATCAACGACTTGCGCACCGCGTGGAGCGCGATGCCGCCGGCGCCCGTGGTGATGACCGGCGCGCGCGGCGTCGCGGCGCCGGCGTTCGATGCAGGCTGGCGCGCCGAAGCGCAGTTGCAGCGCGAAGGCAAGACGCCGGTCACGCGCGCATGGCCAGTCGCAGGTGACACCGTCGACCTGAGCGGCGTCACCGTGCCGGACGCGCTGCGGGCCATTCCCGCATTCGCCGCGCTTGCCGCGGGCGGCGTGCACAAACTGGCGAACCCGGCAGAAGCTGGCGCATTGGTGGCGCTCGCACCTCGCGCCGGCTTCGCGCCCGATGTGATCATCGCCGACGACCGTTTGCGTGGCTCGCTCAAGACCGAACTTGACGCACTGCGCACGCAAGTCGACGCCACCGCACTCACCGAGTTCGACGCATGGCGCACCCGTTCCATTAGCCCGATCGCCGGGCCCCTTGCAGCCGGCGAAGTGCGCATCGCGCATCTGGCCGGTCAGGTCGCCATCGTCGTTGGCGATAACGACGGCGTTGCGGTGCTAGCACGTGCCTGGCGCGCAATCGATGTGTCGGATCGCCTGGTCGTGCATCAGATCGACCGCGCGCAGAATGCGGATGTCGATGCGATCTCGCTGTCGGCGCTCGGCGGCCAGCCGCGCACGCTCAATGTGCTCGGCCGCGCCACGTGGGACGCGAATTTCGACCTCGGCGCGGTGTCGGGCAACGGTAAAGTCCCGTCTGCGGTCGTGCTCGATGTATCGGCGATGCCCACGCTCAACGGCGCTGCGCAAACCGCCGCGATCTATTTCAACGACGTGCTGATCGGCGCGCAGTTACTGAACACCACCGGCAAGCCGCAGCGGATCACGGCGCACGTACCGCACTACGCGCTGGCGCCGGGCAACCTGCTGCACGTGGTGTTTGAACGCCAGCCGGAAGGCGGTTGCCAGGCGCGCTCGGAAGGCCAGCCCATCGCCGTGCTGCCGACGAGCAACCTGCAACTCGACAAGGCCGATCTCGACGACAACTTCGCCGGCATGGCCGCGCGCTTTGCGACCAGCGCCACGCTGATCGTGCCGGCTGCGTATCTCGACGACACCACGCTGTCGCTCGCACGCGTCGCCCGGCTGGCGAATGCAGCCGGCATCGTGCCGGCGCGCACGGCGTTGTCGGTCGCGCCGAACGGCGAAGCTTTTGCGCCGAAGGGGCCGTTCCTTGCCGCCGATATCGCGCTGAAAGGCGAATCCTCACACGCGATGCTGTCGCAAGACCGCCTGACGTTGACGGATGCGTCGGGCAAGATGCTCGCCGATGTCTCGGGCCTGAAGAATCTCGCGTTGATCGGCGCGGTGAGGGCGGATGGCGAGCCCGGCATTGTTTATCGTGCGACCGGCGACACCGCGCCGGTGCTGACGGCCTCGCTGCAACTGACGCCGGGCGACGTGGCGCTCGTCGATGCGGGCGGCGTGGCCAAACGCTTCGACACGCTGCATCCGGGTGAAGTCATTCAACCCGATACCGGGACTTCGTGGTTCACGCAGAACGCGTGGCGCTGGGGCATTCCGGCGGCGCTGATCGCGCTGTTCCTCGTGCTGCTGCTGGTCGCGTCGATCGCTCGCCGCAGGCATCGGGACAAGACGTGACTGTCGCGCCGTTGAATTGGGACGCAGGCTTCGAGGTCGCGCATTACTACCAGGGACTCGAGTACGTGGCCGCGGTGGTCGCGACGATCATCCTGCTGTCCAGTCTCGATGACCTTTTCATCGACGCGTGGTACTGGTGTCGCGAGATCCTGCGGCGCTTCACGGTGCAGCGCGTGCACAAGCCGCTGACCACCGCGCAGTTGTATGCGCACGACCAGCAGCCGATTGCGATCATGGTGCCGGCCTGGCATGAGTACGACGTGATTGCATCGATGATCGAGGACATGGTGCGGGTGCTCGATTACCGCAACTATGTGGTGTTCGTCGGCACCTATCAGAACGATGCGCAGACCATCGCCGAAGTGGAGCGGATGCGTCGCCGCTACAAGCAATTGCGGCGCGTCGAGGTACCGCACGACGGTCCGACGTGCAAGGCGGATTGCCTGAACTGGGTGATCGCCGCCATTTTCCGGTACGAAAAAGAGGCGGACATCGAATTCGCGGGCGTGGTGCTGCACGACAGCGAGGACGTGCTGCATCCGGTTGAGCTGCGCTTTTTCAACTATCTGTTGCCGCGCAAGGACATGATCCAGTTGCCGGTGGCGTCGCTGGAACGCAACTGGTTCGAACTCGTCGCGGGCACGTATATGGACGAGTTCGCCGAATGGCACGCGAAGGACCTTGTGGTGCGGGAAAGCCTGTCCGGCACGGTGCCGTCGGCCGGCGTGGGAACGTGCTTTTCACGCCGCGCATTGCTCGCGTTGCTTGAAGAAACGAACCACCAGCCGTTCAATACCGAAAGCCTGACCGAGGATTACGACGTCGGCGAGCGGCTTGGAAAAATGGGCATGCTTTCGATTTTCGCGCGCTTTCCGGTGCAGTTCGCCACGCGCCGAAAGTCCTGGTTCGGCTTGGGGCCTGAGCGCGAATTCATGCTGACCATGCCGCTGTGCGTGCGCGAATTTTTCCCCGATACGTTCCGTACTGCGTATCGACAGCGGGCGCGCTGGACCCTCGGCATTGGCCTGCAGGGCTGGAAGCAGACCGGCTGGAGCGGCTCGCCTGCGAATCGTTATTTGCTGTTGCGCGATCGCAAGGGCATTGTCACGGCGTTTGTCGGGATACTCGCTTATGGGCTGGTGCTCCAATTCTTGCTGTTCGCCCTCGCCAGTATGTCCGGTGTGTTGCCGCGCTTGTTCGCTTCGCCGTTTTCCGATTCAAAGTGGCTGGATTTCGTATTGTGGGCGAACGCCTGCGCGCTGCTGTTGCGCGTCGCTCAACGGATTTTTTTCGTCACCCGCTTGTATGGATGGGAACACGGCCTGCTGTCGGTGCCGCGGATGGTTGTTGGCAACTTCATCAATTTCATGGCCGTGTCGCGCGCGTGGAAGCTGTTTATCGGGCATCTCATGACCGGCAAGCGGCTCGCGTGGGACAAGACGATGCATGACTTTCCGTCGGAAGACGGACTCGGCAACGCGCGTCAGCGGCTTGGGGAACTGCTGGTTTCGTGGCAGGCAATTGATGCGACCAAGCTCGAACTCGCGTTGAACGAAGGCCATGCGCGCGAAGCGCCGCTCGGCCGCGTGCTGATGGCAAAAGGCTGGCTGGACGAGGAAACGCTCGCCGAAGCGATTGCGTTCCAGTCGGACCTGGAGCGTGGGTCGCTCGATCCTGAACGGCTGCCTCAGGACGCCGAACAATTGCCGCTTGCCGATATCGTCCGGCATCGCGTGATTCCGCAAGGCGAGGATGCTCAAGGCCGCGCGATCCTGCTGACGGCCAACCCGATCAGCGAGGCGCCGCTCGCGTATCTGGTAAGCCAGCTTGGGCGTCCCGTCACACAGCGGATCGTGCGTGAAGGCGATATCGCGTCTGGAATCCGGCTGCTGCGCGGCGTGGACATTACCGGGCCGGCGCCCATTGCAACGGACACCGCGAAGGACCTGCGAGAGCGCAGGTTGCCGGGGGATGCCGAGGCGAACGCTGTGCCGGCGCCTCGGCGCGGCGTGCCGTTGATCGGCGATCTGCTGATCGAACTCGGACACGTGACGCGCGCCAGTTTCGAAGGAGCGCTGCAGAGCTATCGCCCGGATCTGCATGGCCTGATTGGCGACTACATGGTGGCGCGCGAGGTTATCTCGCGCGCCGCACTCGAAAACGTGATTCAGGAACAACATCGTTTGCGCGGCGATGAGGCGAATCGCCAATGAAGCTCGATGTGATACCCCACTGTTGCAGGTCTGCGGCTTTCGCGTCCGGCGCTCATGTGGCCGGAGCGATCGTTGCGGCTGCGCTGTGCTTGGGCACGGCGGCGCAGGCCGCATCTGGCGCATCCGGCGCATCCGGCGCGTTACCGCTGCCGCTCTCCGGCGCCGCGTATCGTGTTGCACAAGAGGGCTACGCTTCGTTCGCGCGTCACGATTACGAAACGAGTGCAGCGCAGGCGCGCGAAGCGATCCGTCAGCGTCCTGATGTAGTGTCGTTGCGCCTGCTCCTCGCCAACTCGCTGGCGGCGGGGCACCACTACGAGGCGGCAGCCGTTTCGCTGAGCCGTGCGATTGTCGAGATCGGCCCGGATCGGGCGCTGGTTGCGCGGCGCACGCAGATCGAAGCGTTGAGCAGATCGGCGAGTGCCGCCGCGCACACCCGAAGCGCGCTCGGAAAACGCAAGGCGGCTGATGCATCTGCGGCATCCGCCGCCGGAGGAGGGGACGAGAAGCCGCTCACGGGCGCCGCCTTCGCTGCCGCGCAACGTGCGTATGCGCTTTACGCCGGCAAGGATTTCACCGGCTCGGCGAAGGCTGCAAGCGAAGCCATCGCGCTGCGTCCGGATCTGCTGCGGTTGCGCCTGCTTCAGATCGATGCAGCGAGCAACGCGGGACAGGACGCCGCCGCGTTTGCTGTCGACGAGGACGCGGTCAAGCGGTTCGGCGATACGGACGCATTGCGTTTGCGTCGTTCTTATATCGGCAATCGGCTCGCGCCAAAATTTTCCAGCGACGCGTTCGCCGCGCGATGTCAGGGAGACGTTCCGCAGGCGATCGAGCTGATACGCCGGGCGATTACCTATGCGCCCGACAGGACAGGCTACCGGATCCAGTTGATCGACGCGCTATTCGCCGCGAACGATCTGCCCGGCGTGGAGGCTGCGGCGTCGGACGGCATTGCTTATGGCATTGCGTACGGCACTGCAGACGCGGGCGACCACATCATGCTGTGGACGCTGCGCGGTTATGCGCTTGCGGCGCAAGGCAAGCTTGAACTGGCCGACGCGGACTTCGCGAAGGCGTTGCAGGAAACAGGCGCGACGCAGCGCGACCAGCGAGTGGCGCATACGATCATCGCCGATGTGTGGAATAAGGAAGGCCAGCCGCAACGCGCGCTCGATCTGCTCGCGCCCCTCAAGTTCGTCAACGACGACACCGATCCACCGCTCGCTGCACGTCGCTACAAAGCGAAGCAGTTGCTCGCGGCGGGCGCGTTGAACGTATCCGCGACGAGCGCGCCCATCGACCCCGCACTGCGTCCGGATATCGCCTGCAATGCCACCGAGTTTGGCGCGTTGTGCTACGTCTATCCCGCCGATCCCGGTTTTGCGGCTGCGCGAAATGCTGTCGCGGCGGCCAAGCGAGGCGACACAAAGGCCGCCGTCGAATTTGCGCGCGAGGCTGTCGCCGCGGCGCCAGATGATCCACAACATCGAATCGAACTGATCAACGCGCTGACGAACGATCGCCAGAGTGCGGCCGCCACGCGTGAAGCCAAGGCGGCCGTGCGCGCCGGCTTGCTGGACGGCATGCCCGGCCTGAGCGCTGCCTACATTGCGCAGCGTGCCGGTGAAAACGGCGACGCGTACCGGCGTTTCGCCCGGGCGGACGCAGCGGGCGAGCTGCCGTCCAGGGCGAATGCCGATGCGGCCTATGCCGCAGCCAAGGCGCACGAGAACAAGGACGCCGCGATGTATTTCGAACGCGCGATCGACGCAGGCATCACGCCCGCCGAGGGCGACACGGCCGCGACGCCGCAGCAACTGCTCGACATGCGTAGCGCGCACGCCAACGTGACGCGCGACTGGGGGTTCAACGTATCCACGAACTATCGCAGCGCGGGCTTGCAGCCCGGCTTCGCGTCTACGCCGTCGCCAGGCATTGCGAACAACTGGCAGGCTGGCGTGGAGGCATACTGGCGGCCGTTCGGCAGCCTCGGGGACCGGATGTTCGAAGTCTATACGCGCGGTTACGAAAACTTTGGCGTTAGGGACGGCGGCCCGAGCGGCGTATCGACGCTGGAAAACGTGGTCGGTGCGCGCGTCAAGCCCTTCACCAGCATCAACACGATCTTTGCGTTCGAGCATATCTTCCCGATCGGCTCGCACGTGAACAACGACTGGCTCGCGCGGCTCGCGTATTCGGGTGGTGTCGGCACCGAGCGCCGCATAGACACGCCGTCGTGGTGGACCGTGCAGATGTACGCGGAAGGCGGCTGCTACCTGAACGCGGCGACGTGTTACGCGACGACCAACATTGAAGGCGGACGGTCTTTCCGTATCGATTCGATCAGCCCGAAGCTGACCGTGTTTCCGTACGCGGTGTTCGGCGCGGACTACGACTCGTCAATCGATCATCGCGTTCCGGCCGGCGCGGGCGTGGGCGTGTCGACGCGCTATTGGATGCGCGACAGCGCCTACGACACGCCGCGTTCGTTCGTTGATCTGTCGGTGCAATATCGCTGGCATATTACCGGCGACGACCGCTCACGCGGCTTGTTCTTCGGCGCCATCTATTCCTACTGATTGACGTTGCCGGTATTCGTACGCGAACGCTCCTGGCGGAGCGCTCGCGTTGTCTATCGTCTTATATGATTCAATCGGAGTCGTTCGGAGGCAGTGTGTTACCGCTCCGATGGACTTCAAGAACGACTGCGTGATACCCAGTTACCCACTTCAGAACCGCACCCTTATGCCTGATGAACGTTACACGGCGCATGGCGTGGCCGGCAAAGAGCCCGATGAACCGGACGGCACGCGGCGGCGCCTGATGGGCGCGACTTTGCTCGCCATGCTCACGTCGCTCACGCCGGGCTGTGCGCTTGAATCGGATGAAGCGGCATCGTTGGCCCAGGGCGTGGTGTGGCAGATCGACGAGGATCATATCGATCCGCATGGCGACTGGGACAAGCTTGGTGTGCGCGATTTGCTCGTGCAGTGGACGGCCGTTGACGGTGTGTCTTTCCTGCCCGGCGCCGGCTTGGCCGTGGCAGGACGGCTCCCCGACTGGACCCGCATCGCCGATGAGCGCTGGGCGCGCAATGTGATCGTTGGGCTGGCGGGCCGTTTCGACGAGACCACCGCGCGGGCGCAGATCGCGGACCTGGTTGCGCAGTCGGTGCGGCTCGCTGCAGTGCGGCCGCCGGTGCATGTGGCCGGCTGGTACTTTCCGGTTGAAATCGATCCCACGTGGGTCGATGCCGCCCAACTCGGGCCATTGCTCGCTGCGTTGCCACGGCCGCTGTGGGTCAGTGTTTATGACCGCGCCAATGTCGGTGGCAGGACCCTTGCGAAGTGGCTCGATACCTGGCTGCCGAAGGATATCGGCGTATTCTTGCAGGACGGCTGCGGCGTTTATGCACGAGGGCCGACGGTGGCACGGGAATACGCGAACGCCCTCTCGGAGACACTGGGCAAGAGCCGCGTGCGGATCATCGCCGAAGCGTTTCGCCCGCAGGCCGGCGGCGGTTTTCGAGCCGCTACGTCGGCGGAGCTGTTGCCGCAGCTCATGGCTTACAAGGGATATCGCGTGTATTTATTCGACGGCCCGCATTATGTTTCCGCCGAGCTCGTCGATGCGCTTCTGAAGGATCTGGCGCGGTAAGCAGTCACGGAGAACATGTTGCCCGCCATCTGTCTCGTTTGGGTGGATTTGCCGCGCTGCCGATGCAGGACCCCGAAGCTAGGCACGTGAAGTCGAGCGGAGCGTAAAGGAACTCGGATTCCATGGCTTCATGGTGAATGGCTTTTCCCAGGTGGGCGATGCGGAGAGTGTCGTGTACTTCGACGCCCCGCAGTACACCGATTTCCGGGTGAGCGCGGCGGCGCTCGGGATCGATCAAAAAAGGTCGTCAAGCGCACCGGCGTTCTCGTACAACTTGAGCAGCATGGCGCGAAGCACCTGAACCTCGCTTGTCGTGAAAGCGGTAAGGATCACCGACTCATGTTGCTTCGCGACCGGGAGTATGCTCCGCGCCAGTTCGTCTCCCTTGCCTGTCAGGGCAATCCTGATTGACCGTCCATCCGTTGTGCTCTTCTCGCGCTTGACCAGTTCCTGACTCTCAAGACGGTCAATGATCCTGGACAGCGCGGAAATATCCGACGTCGCGTGCACCGACAATTCAGACAAGGTCTGGTGCGGAACATACAGCAGCGAGGCACAGACTCGCCACTCACTGAGGTTCAGGCCAAACGGTTTCAGTGCCTTAGCGAACGCGTTTCCCATTCGGCCTCCGGCTCGTGTCAACAGGAAGGGAATCGCCTGTTCGAGTTCTTCCGGTCGCTTGCGTGTCTTCATGGTGATTGGTGCGTTGAGGGTTTACATGGGCAGGTATGATTGAAAAATCAATTATACTCCGTCGAAATAATAATTGAAAAATCAAACAAATTCTATCCAAACGACTTCGGACAGCTTGCCACTTTTTGAGCGAAGCAAAGCCTCATACGCTGTTGCGGAGCAAATTGATGGTAAACAAAATCGCACCTGAAGAGTACTTCGCAAACTTGGGGCTGGCTGGATAGGAAAGACCTATAGCTACCGATTTTGATTTTATTCATTAGCATTGCTAAAAAGTAGAGGCAGTAGTGATTGCGTCGACGCTTGGTTCATCCGAAAACAAATGGCGCCAAGAACAGAAGGTTTCGGTTCAGATTAGATGGCCATGCCGGGCGATTTTTCAGGCGTAGGGCGACCGGCGTAGCGAAGACATGAGTGACGGCGAAATGAAGTTGTGAAACAGCCCCAAACTAAATGGCCCGCGGCCGCTCGATGTGGCTGCACAGTAGACTGGGGTCGGCGGATGAGGCAGGTCGGTTCCTGCGGGTGATCGCACCCGAGGCGCAGCCCGCAAACACCTCGTGCGCGAAGAAACTGCTGTCCGGTAGGAGGTAGAGCTTCCTTCGGCCTCGTTTCGGCGTTGAGAAACGCCAATTCCATTTCCGAGTTCGGTTCGACGACTCTGCGCAGGGCATTGCCGCCGAAACCGGTATTCATGAAAACGCCGGATGTGACCGGACCATATCGGACCGCCCAAAAATCAAAAAACCCCGCAATCACAAGGATTTACGGGGTTTCCGGACTTCATCGGATTGCTCCGAACCTGAATCTTGGTGCCCAAGAGAGGACTCGAACCTCCACGCCTTGCGGCGCATGGACCTGAACCATGTGCGTCTACCAATTCCGCCACCTGGGCAGGTGCGTTTGCAGCAAAGAACGCAATTATAGCCGGGCGTATCGCGCTGTCAAGCATTTTGAGACCGAAACTGAAACGCGGCTCCGAGCCATTGCCCATATGGCTTTTGAGCCGATGTGGCCCGGTTGGCGGGTGTTAGAATGGTTCGCAAACTATTCGTGAACGAACCGGAACAACGTTAAGTGCAACGTCCCGGCAACGCGCCGATCCGGCCCTTCGCGGGCCGGAAAGTAAAGCCGGGATGGGACTGCCGACAGGTGATCCCCCGTTAATCGATTAACCGCCGCATTCAGTTAGACGAGAAGAGATCATCGATAAGCCCTTGAACAAATATCCGTATCCGATTCCGAGCCGCGAAGAAATTCTCGGCGTGTTGCGCACGAGCGAGGCACCGCTCGCCGCGAACGACATCGCCGAAGCTCTGTCGATCAAGCGCCAGGAGCGCGAAGGATTTTTCAAGCGATTGGGAGCCATGGAGCGCGACGGCCAGGTCCGTCTCGACAAACGCGGCTATTACCAACTCACGCATCCCTCGAACTTCGTTGCCGGCCGCGTTCAAGGCCATCGCGACGGCTTCGGCTTCCTGATCCGCGACGACGGCCAGGACGACCTGTTCCTGCCCAACGGCGAAATGCAGAAGGTCATGCATAACGACCGCGTGCTTGCGCGCATTGTCGGGTATGACCGGCGCGGGCGGCCTGAAGGCCATATCGTGGAAGTCACGGACCGGGCGAACAAACGCATCATCGGCCGGCTGATCAGCGAGAACGGCGCGCTGATCCTCGTGCCCGAAGACAAGCGCATCGGCCACGACATCCTGATCACGCAAAATCCGAAGAAGGCGAAAGTGGGGCAGGTGGTCTCGGTGGATCTCACCGACTTCCCGAGCCGCCATTCGCAGCCGCTCGGACGCGTGGCGGAAGTGATCGGCGACATTGACGATCCGGGCATGGAGATCGAGATCGCGGTGCGCAAATACGGCGTGCCGCACGAGTTCAGCGACCGCGCGCTCGAGCAGGCCTCGAAGCTGCCGGACGAAGTGCGCCCCATCGATATCCGGCACCGCGTGGATTTGCGCGATGTGCCGCTGGTCACCATCGACGGCGAAGATGCCCGCGACTTCGACGACGCCGTGTTTTGCGAGCCCATGACGGTCGGCCGTGGCACGGGCTTCCGTTTGCTGGTCGCGATTGCCGACGTCTCGCATTACGTACGGCCGAACGAGGCGCTGGATGTCGATGCGCTCGATCGCAGCACGTCGGTGTATTTTCCGCGCCGTGTGATCCCCATGTTGCCCGAGAAGTTGTCGAACGGGCTGTGTTCGCTGAATCCGCAAGTGGACCGTTGTGTGCTCGTCTGCGACATGGTGATTACCGCGCGTGGCGAGATCAAGGCGTACCAGTTCTATCCGGCGGTCATGCATTCGGCGGCGCGGCTGACTTATACGGAAGTCGCGTCGGTCCTGACCAACACGAAGGGACCGGAAGCCGCGAAGCGCGCCGACCTGTTGCCGCAATTGCAGAACCTGTACGGTGTTTACAAGTCGCTTCATGCAGCGCGCCAGAAGCGCGGCGCGATCGATTTCGATACGACCGAGACGTACATCGTCTGCAATGCGCAGGGCAAGATCGAGCAGATCGTGCCGCGGCATCGCAACGACGCGCATCGTTTGATCGAGGAATGCATGCTGGCGGCGAACGTGTGCGCCGCTGACTTCCTGAAGCGCCACAAACATCCGGGGCTGTATCGCGTGCACGCCGGGCCGACGCCCGAAAAGCTCGAAAACCTGCGGGCGTTCCTGCGTGGCGTGGGCTTGTCGTTGGGCGGCGGCGAGAAGCCGCATGCAAGCGATTACGCCGCGCTCATGGCCATGGTCCGCGACCGGCCGGATGCGCAGATGCTGCAGAGCATGGTGCTGCGCTCCATGCAGCAAGCTGTCTACAGTCCGGACAACATCGGTCACTTCGGGCTCGCGTATGAAGCGTATGCGCACTTCACCAGCCCGATTCGCCGATACCCCGACTTGCTCACGCATCGCGCGATCTACGCAATCTTGCAGGGCAAGAAGTATCAGCCCGAAGTAGGCCACGACATCACGCTCAGCACGGGCCTGACGAAGGCAGCGCGGGCCATGCAGAAATCGGACGACGAATCGCGCAGCCGGCAGCGCAACAATGTCGCGATCTGGGAAGAGCTTGGACTGCATTGTTCGTCGAATGAACGCCGTGCAGACGAAGCGTCACGCGATGTTGAAGCCTGGCTCAAGTGCTATTTCATGCGCGACAAGCTCGGCGAGGAATACGGCGGCATGGTGAACGGCGTGACAACGTTCGGCATCTTCGTGCAACTGGATTCGCTGTTTATCGAAGGGCTGGTGCATATCACTGAGCTCGGCGCCGACTACTTCCAGTACGACGAGATCAAGAACGAATTGCGCGGCGAACGCACGGGTATTCGGTACCGGATGTCGGACCGGGTGCGCGTGCAGGTCAGCCGTGTCGATCTGGATTCACGCAAGATCGACTTCCGGCTGGTCCGCGATACGCCCATCAAGCCGCCAGGACGGACCTCGGCGCCTGCCGTCGAGCACTCCGCCATGAATGGCGTTGGTGCGGGCGCCGGACCGCGTGTGCGGCCGTTCCCGTCGGACGAAGGCAGTAGCGTGAACAGCCGGCGGCGCGATCGCGGCGGCAAGAAGGCGGCAGCCCAGGCTGCGGGCAAGGCGGCCGCGGCAGCACTGCCGCCCACTATTGCCAAGGACGTAGCGGTGGCGAAGAAGCGCGGCGCGGCCCCGAAGGCGGCGGCCAAGAGTCACCCGCCACGCAAGAAGCGCTGAGGCGCGCGGTCGCGATACAAAGGCGACGAAGGCGACGCGCCTCGGTTTGAAATGCGCGGCCCGATGCATCACGCACCGGGCCGCGTTTCCATTTTGTTTTGTTTGAATACGGTCTGGACCAGTCATGTCACGTCTCAAAGTTTTGTATGGTTTTCACGCGGTGACCGCACGGGTTCGCGCCGACGCATCGACGATCGAAGAAATTCTCTACGATCCGACCCGCAAGGACCGGCGCATGACCGATTTCCTGCGCACGGCGAAGGAAGCAGGCATTCGCCTGATCGCAGCCGACGAAGCGCGCTTGTGGGGCCTGTCGGGCAACGTCGGCCATCAAGGCGTGGTCGCGCGCGCGACCGACATGCCGCTCGCGCAGAATCTCGCGGAACTGCTCGATGGCGTCAGCGGTACGCCCTTGCTGTTGGTGCTGGACGGCGTGACCGACCCGCATAACCTTGGCGCGTGTTTGCGTGTAGCCGATGCCGCCGGCGCGCATGCGGTGATCGCCCCGCGCGATCGCTCGGCGGGACTAAACGCAACCGCGGCGAAGGTCGCGAGCGGCGCCGCCGAAACCGTGCCGTACATCACGGTGACGAATCTGGCGCGTGCGTTGCGCGAGTTGAAGGACGCGGGCGTGTGGGTGATCGGTACATCGGGCGATGCCACGGCGAGCGTCTATGAGACGAAGCTTGATGGTCCGGTGGCGATTGTTGTCGGCGCGGAAGGCGAGGGCATGCGGCGCCTCACCGGCGAGACCTGCGACGAGATCATGAAGATCCCGATGGCGGGCAGCGTCGAGAGTCTGAATGTGTCGGTGGCAAGCGGGATCTGTTTGTTCGAAGCGGTGCGGCAACGGTCGGTGAAGAAGTAAGCGCACGCCATGCGATTCGCCTCCGCTGTCCTTTGCGGTGTCTTCTGCGCGCTGCTCGCAGCGTGCTCCAGCACCGAGATCAATCGCGGCGCCTATATTGCCGACACGCGGTATCACTCACCCGGTGTTGACTCTCGCGTGCGCTTTCTCGTCATGCATTACACGCAAGGCGACGAAGCGCGATCACTCGCAGTCCTGACGGGTGATGACGTCAGCGTGCATTACGTCGTGCCCGATAAGCCGCCCATCGAGAACGGCGAGCCGGTGGTCTATCAACTCGTGCCGGAATCAGAGCGCGCGTGGCATGCGGGCCAAAGCGAGTGGCAGGGAACGACGGAGCTGAACGCCGCGTCCATCGGCATTGAAAACGTCAACGTGGGTCCTGTCGACACTCCGCAGGGACGCACCTGGCAACCGTATCCGCCGGCGCAGGTCGATGCGCTCGTGAAGCTCGCAAAGGACATAGTCACGCGCTACAAGATTCCACCCACGCGCGTGGTGGGTCACAGCGATATCGCGCCGCAACGCAAGACCGATCCGGGGCCCGCATTCCCCTGGCGTACGCTCTACGACAACGGTATTGGCGCGTGGCCGGATGACGCCACGGTGGCGCAACATCTCGGTGGACGTGACCCCAAGTCGCTCGTCGACGTGGCCGCCTTGCAGCAAAAACTCCAGCGATACGGCTATGACGTCGCGACCGGCGGCGTGCTCGACGACAAGACGCGCCGCGTGATCGCCGCATTCCAGATGCACTTTCGAGCCGCCGATTACGCCGGGAATCCCGACGCAGAAACAGATGCAATCGCGGCTGCGCTGCTCGATAAATACTTCCCTTGAAGGCTTTCCAGGATTTCAGCGCCCATGTCCGATCTTTACCTGCCGCTGCGCTTCGCGCATATGACCTGCGCGGCGCTCAGCATCCTTTGCTTTGTCATTCGCTATATCTGGATGTTGCGTGAATCAGCGCTGCTGCAAAACCGGGTGGTGAAGATCGTGCCGCATATCGTGGATACGTTGCTGCTGTTGAGCGCGATCGGGTTGGTGGCAATTGTTGGCTTTGGACCGAACGCGGCTTGGCTGTCGGCGAAAGTTGCCGGGCTGATCGTGTATATCGTGCTGGGTACGCTTGCTCTCAAACGCGGTCGCACGAAGGGCACGCGAGCCGTGTTCGGTCTGCTCGCAATCTTCGTGTTCGCGTTTATTGCGTCGGTGGCGCGCACGCACAATCCGCTCGGGTTTTTCATGCACGTCTAAGCGGATCACGCGGCCTCCGCCTTGAAAACGCTTGCCTGCCGCGCTCAGCTAGAATTGAGGTTTCCCCTCTACGCTGCCACCCTCGCCATGACCCAAGACGAACTGAAGCAACTGGTCGCCGCCGAAGCGGCCGCCTATGTCCACGCCAACGTACCCGAGGGCGCGGTGATCGGCGTCGGCACGGGCTCGACGGCGAATTTTTTTATCGATGCCATCGCCAGCACGAAATCGCGGTACCGCGGGGCGGTATCGAGTTCGCTGGCTAGTACCGCGCGGCTCGAAGCGCATGGTTTCAAGGTGCTGGAGTTGAACGAGATCGAATCCTTGCCTGTGTACGTGGACGGCGCCGACGAAATCGATCCGCGCGGCGCGATGATCAAGGGCGGCGGCGGCGCGCTTACGCGCGAGAAGATCGTGGCGTCGGTGGCGGATGTGTTTGTCTGTATCGTGGACGCAAGCAAGCGCGTCGAAGTGCTTGGGACGTTCCCCTTACCCATTGAAGTGGTGCCGATGGCGCGCACGGCGATCGGGCGGCGCATCACGGCATTGGGCGGTGTCCCGGTGCTGCGCGTGAAGCAGGACGGCTCGCCGTTTATCACCGACAACGGCAACGAGATCATCGACGTGAAGACGCTGAAGATCTCCGATCCGCTCGCGCTTGAAGCACAACTCAACGCATGGCCGGGCGTAGTGACGGTGGGCTTGTTCGCGGCACGCGGGGCGAATGTATGTTTGCTTGGAACGCCGGGTGGTGTGGAGCGGATCGATTACGTGCAGCGCTAAAGGCTTGCAGTGAGTTTGGAAAAGCGCGGAGGCTTTCAAGCCGGCCGCGCTTTTTTATTGTGCGCAATTTGCTGTGCCCAACAAGTCTGTTTCGATCGTGGCTCCACGCGCAGATTCCATGAACAGAGCGTTCCTATTTAGTACGTGATTAGTAAGATATCTCCGATCGAGAAGAACGGGCGCTCGGTCAAAATAAGCCAGTCCCAAGAGCAACGCGCTCTAAACCCATCTCATTGCGCGAGCGCGAACATTTTGTCCGCGTTAGAAAGCGTATTAGTTCGTATAGCCGCTGATGCGTGGGTGTGACGTCAAAGGTCTTAACAATAAGGGAGTTCGGCGATGCAAACCAATCTTCGCAAGACGCTCGACGCGTCTTACACACGGCTCAAGCACGTAGAGCCATCACCCACGGCGTTCGCCGGCAACTACGCGTTGTGCCTCGGCATGATCATGGGCGGCCAGACCTGCAAGGGGATGTCGGCGCAGGAAGCAGAAAGTGAACGCGCTTACCTGGCTATGCTTGCCGCCCTGTACGAGATCCAGCTTGCCATGCCGCGCAATTTAAGCAAGCGTTGAAGCAGTCAGGCAAGCAGGTTATCGAAAAGCCCGGCATTGCATGTATCCGGACTTTTCAATCCTTAATCGATTCATTCAATTTTTCATTGCGCCAGGGTTACATCGACATCGACATCGGTATCCGCGCACGTTGCGGCACAGATTCGCGGCCGTTGCCGCACCATAATCGCGCACAGCGTGGTCGACGGAATTGATAAGCCGGCTGCGGATTTCGTGGGCATCGATGACAGGGCGGTACGAATAGTCGAATGCCGGATGGGCAAATCCTGCACCGGCGGAGGTGCCGACCGTGGGCAAGCGGACACAGCTTTCATTATTCGCGTGCGATGGTCAAAGTGTGTGGGCATGCGCACGAAAGCGTCGAGTGACTATCTTTAAACTCGTTTCATCGGCAGCAAAAGCTGCGGCAGACGGGTTTAATCATGAAAGTGGCTATTGTTCACGACTGGCTGGTGACGTCGGGCGGTGCGGAGAAGGTGCTGGAGCAGATGATTGCGTGCTTTCCGCAGGCAGATATCTTCAGTCTGGTGGACTTCCTCGAAGACCGCTCCATCGTTCATAACAAGCCGGTGAAAACCTCCTTCATTCAGAGGCTTCCCTACGCGAAGAAAAAGTATCGCGGGTATTTGCCGCTGATGCCGCTTGCTATCGAACAGTTCGACCTATCCGGCTATGACCTTGTGCTCTCGAGTTCGCATGCGGTGGCGAAGGGCGTGCTGGTTGGGCCTGACCAGACCCACGTGAGCTATGTGCATTCACCCATTCGTTATGCGTGGGATTTGCAACATCAGTATTTGCGTGAGGCGCGTCTTGAGCGCGGACCGCGGTCATGGGCTGCCCGCATGTTGCTGCATTACCTGCGTAACTGGGATTCGCGCTCGGCTAACGGCGTGGACCGCATCATCGCGAATTCGCAGTTCGTGGCGCGCCGGATCATGAAGAGCTACAGGCGCGACGCGGCGGTCATTGCACCGCCGGTTGATGTCCAGGCGTTCGAGGTCGGTGACAAGAAGGACGACTTCTATTTGACGGCCTCGCGGATGGTGCCCTACAAGCGTATCGATATGATCGTGGAAGCGTTTGCTTCCATGCCCGATCGCAAGCTGGTGGTGATTGGCGATGGTCCGCAGATGGATCTGGTGCGCTCGAAGGCTACACCCAATGTGAGTATTTTGGGGTATCAGTCGTTCGAGGTCTTGAAGGATCATATGCAACGCGCCAAGGCATTTGTGTATGCCGCGGAAGAGGATTTTGGCATTGCCATAGTGGAAGCGCAGGCATGTGGCACGCCGGTGATTGCTTATGGCAAGGGTGGGGCGCTGGAGTCCGTGGTTCCGCTCGGATCTCCAGGGGCTACGGGTTTGCATTTCATGAGCCAGACACCGTCGTCGTTGCGCGATGCCGTGGAGCGGTTCGAGGATTGCTCGGATGCCTTTACGATTGCTGCGTGCCGCAAGAATGCCGAGCGCTTTGGTGCTGCTGATTTCCGTCGCCGGTTTGTGGTCGAGGTGCTGAACGCGATGGCCAAGGCCGGTCCTAGCCGGGAAAGCGAGCTGACGAGTGTTATGCCGCCGTCGTATGTGAAGGTCACATAGAGCGGTGGTTATGCGTTCGCACCGGTCGGCGGGTTTGGGCGCCGGCGGTTTCGGACGTAGCGGTCGAGGTCAGTGCCCGGTTGATGCTTTCGGCCATCGATCGCGGCTCGAAACGCGGCTCAAAACAGCCGAATTACTCGGCGGTCTTTGATCCGCGCAGTTCATTCGATTTGTCTAAAGCGACTCAGACACGAAGCAAAGAAAACGTTTTCAAAACGCGAGTTCGTCAGTGTCCACAGCACGCGGTTTTCATATATGGGCGAGTGCGCGAAGCCGTTCGATGGATGTATCGAACGGATGCGTTGTTGAAAGCAAAGGCAGCGTGGCACCGCCCGCGCTCACCCCGAGCAACCCTCCAGCGGCAATGAGCAACGTGGTCTTGGTCTTGGTTTTGAGCGGACTGCGAGGATACAAGTGCCATATCGATGATATGCACATTGCCTCCTGTCGCCGCATGGCTGATCGACAACTCCTGAATCTTGCTCAGCAGTGCGACATAGATTTCGGAGTTGCCTCGGTTTCCCGTTGCAGCTTAACAGCCTGATTCGCCAATAGCGCCCAAGGGTCGCATCGATATAGAAGCGCCCAACACTTGAGGCCGTGGCCTCGTACCTTCACTTCTGCACCAAGTCCCGTGTTCAGTGAACCGCTTCAGCCTGATGCAGACGCGGCAGCAGCCGGTCGAATTCACGCTTGACTATGCCGTAGCATTCACATGCACGCGACTCGAGGCCTTCGCGATCCAGGACCTTGATGCAACCACGGCTGTGATGGATCAGTCCGGCATTGTGAAGCTTGCCTGCAGCTTCTGTCACGCCTTCGCGACGCACGCCGAGCATGTCCGCAATCAACTGCTGCGTGACTTGCAACTGGTTCGACGAGGTGCGATCGATTTCGATGAGAAGCCAGCGGCACAGTTGCTTGTTGAGCGAGTGGTGGCGATTGCATGCTGCCGTTTGCGCAACTTGCGTGAGGAGGGCTTGCATGTACAGCAGCATCAGGCGGCGCAGGAAGTCGGAGCGGCCAAACTGTTCACGCAGTGCGGATGCGCTCATGCGATAAGCGAAGCCCGGGCATTGCACCTGGACGCGCGTCGGCATGGTTTCACCGCCAGTCAGCACCGGCACGCCGGTCATGCCTTCACGGCCCACTGCTGCGATCTCGACTGAACCGCCGTCTTCCATCGTATGCAGCAGGGAGATGATGGCGGTGGTGGGGAAATACACGTGATGAATACGTTGTCCGGAATCGCACAGCAATTGGTCGGTGCGAAGTTGAACCAGTTCAAGATGCGGCGTGAGGGCTTGCCATTCGTGTGCGGGAAGCGCACCCAACAAATGATTACCGTGCAGGTCGGACTGAAGGGTCAGCATGATGTTCTTCTCTCGTAACTTTGCGCATTGCGCCTTACTTGTTATTTACCGGTCGGCGATTCGTTTCGTGGGTGCATCTGACGGCATCCATCGAAACGTGTCGCGACCAGCCCCGTAAGCAACTCGGCAGCGTCGATTAGTTAAATTCGTGTTTCGACGGTGCCGGTGCTGCGAGACTCATTTAGCGAGGACCGTGCCAGCGATGCGATATCTCAATGCCATCATGGCGTCGTGCTCCAAGGGCGATGAACGCGAATCAGCAGATGGATATTTTTGTTTCACTCTTGAACATGACGTCATTAGACAGACGCTATTGATGCGATTGATGCAGCGCATGCTTTCGTCTGCGCAATGCCTTGCTGGTGGCCCATTCAATTTTTTTTCAGACGTGCAAAGTGGTCCCGCGAGCTTGCGTGTTGAGGGGGCAGGCACCATTCGTCGGTTGTTTTAAAATTGATTCAGAACTGTTCCATCAACTTGGTGCGCTAGCGAACGCATTTGCTTTGCAGCACCGCTTGACACGCTTGTACGGCCTGATGGAACGCGTCTCGCCTTGGTTCGCATCGCCTTCTGATCACGCAGGCGATGAAATGAAAACGTTGCGTTCAGTGCACGAACCTCGCTTTCTGGCGGATGAGAAGTGTTGCGCTGGCGACCAGCGAGCGGAATACGGCACTCGTGGCCCGGTGAAAGATGGAACCCGTCGAGCGTCGCGCGATGGCGCGGATCGACAATATGAACCCAGCGTGTCAAACGTTTGGCGCCCACGACCAGCGTCCGGTTCTCGCTGCCGGTTGGCTTCACACGAACCTCGAGTCCGGGTTCGTGGCGCTGCGTGAAGGCATGCGAGTTCGAGACGGGTGTCGATGGGTGCGGCGGTCTCGTTGATCGAATGCACGGCGAGGCCGCCAAGGCCCTCGTCGGTGATGAGTGCTGCCATTGGAGGCAAAACCTGCGCGAGGCCGTGCCAAGCGCTTTTGGGCGCTCCCAGCGCATCAATTGCACCCAGGCCCGCACCCCGCCGCAGGTCCTGCAACTGCCAGAGGATCCCGCCGTGCACGGCGAGCGTCTTCGAATGTCTTCGAGCGGCAGGTCAAGCATGGCCCCTTGCTGGTCGGCGTCACTGCCACAGCATTGAACGCCAAGCGAAGCGCCGTGTGTGCGACGGGACTTGTTCGGCTTCGCGCTGGACACTGGCCGTGAAGGCCGTATCCGTCGGATAGTCAAAACTCGCAAATGCGAAAGCTTGCCAGACCAAACATCCGTATTCATCCGCCAATCCATCGATGGCATCGGACTCATGGAGCATCGTGCCGCCCACTCGCAAGAGGCGCATGCCGGCGTCGCGAGCAAGCCGGAAAACGTTTGCGTATCGCGCCATTGCAGCGCTATCGATGCATCGTTGCAAACAAGTCGAGCTGTCCGTTCGTGTTGCGGATGGACAAACCGGAGGGGCAGGGGGATCAGGCCGTCGTTGCCATCGAGGCTCGAATGCAGGTCCACGCGATCAATCGACGTGGCTGACACACGGAGCAGTTCCACCGGTCTCCACTGCCTCTCGCCACACCGATGCAACCAAGCCCGGCACGGGCAGCAAGCCACCCGCCGAGCCGTGCGCGAGCACTCACCGCAGCGGGTGTCGCACAGGCGCCGGCGATGAGCGGCTACCTGCTAGCTGATCAGCGCGGCGAGCGGTTCCACGATCTTGTCGTAGGACTCTTCCAGCTCGTCGAAACACTCGTGACAGGGGTCCTTCCGGCCACGAGCAATGGCCCGCACGAGGCGGTACTGCATGACCATCGACTCGGTCGCGATGCGTTGCGCGGCTGTCGGCATCGCGTCAGGGATAGCGAAACCACGCTCGCGCATCCAGACGAGGTATCTCGACATGAACTCGAAGTTCGAGCCGAGTTGCCGCATGACGTTGAAGGTGTACAGGTGGAAGTGGTCCGGGCCGCGTTCGAACAGCATCTCGAGATGCTCGGGAAAAACCGAACGCCATTGCGTAATCGGATTGCGCGCCGGACGCCGCTGCAAATGCGCAACCAGGAGATCCGCCGATGCTTCCGCCAGCGCCGTGCCGCTCAGCGGCGCCCGGGCGCGCTTGCAGAACTCCACGTAGGGAAACAGCAGCTCGGGACGGCCATCGAGTTCCGGCAGCCGCCGAAACACGCCTTCATAGTCCTCGCCGTCCAGCACGAAGTAACCCGTGTTGTGGAAATAACCAAGCCGGCGCGAGCGCGGATCGATGTAATCCACGCCGATGGTCGTCTTCGTGTGACCGCGCCGGTATGTCGTGGCGCGCGTATCGGGAAGGTAAAACGCATCGACTTCAGCCAGCACCGTATGGCCGCGCTGGGTCTGCGTGCGCACGCGGTCTTCCAGTGAATCGTAGATGGCCAGCTCCTGCACCTGCAAACCGTAGAGCTTGTCGAGGTCTTCCAGCGGAAACTTGAAGAACGTGAACTGGTCGCCTTCGAAGTCTTGCGTCACCGTAAAGGCAAGCGCTGCGCGCGGATCAAGCCCATAGCCGTGCAGCAGCTCGATCCACAAATCCACGTAGCAGTTTGTTTCCGCCCAGACCCGTTCGCCCTGATGCAGCGAGTGCGACTGGTGTTTGCGCAGGCGCAGGGGAGACGGGTGCAGTTGCACGACCCGCGCGCGCTCGCGGCCGGAATCCATCGCGCTGTCGCTATGGACGGCTGTCATGACAGCACCTCGAGACCGGCGCTGATATGCGACTGCGTATCGCTTCGGAGGAACTCACGCACGTTTTCTGGCCGGGCTTTGGCATCGGGGCCATGATGGCGGAACAGGGCAAGCGTCGTGCGTTCCATGCCGAAACCGACGCACGCGGCATGCGCCGCTTTACTGTCACCCTGGGCGATTTTCCGGATCTCGCCGAAGTGAAATCCCTGGCCGCGGCCGTACATGCTGTCTTCGCCGGTGTCGATCAGGATTCCCGCTTCAATCAAACGATCGCGCAACGTGATGTCCGACGCATTGCAGGTCGACACTTGTTGGGCATCGGCGGCTGCAAAGGCCGCGTGTTCCGTTAGCGCATTCATGTCCTGGAATTTCCCCGTAGCCGGCGTGCGCTGCGCAAGCAGCTGGTTCGCCGTGTTCAATTGGATGCGGTCGTTGCTGATCATCAGCGGTGCTGAAAAAGATCGCGCAGATGACGCCTGACGCTGTAATCGGTGTGGTTCTTGTGCCCCCGCCATGCCGCAGATGATCAGCCTCTCCTGTACGACCTGCAGCACAGTCGACGAGATGCCGAGCTTCAGCGTGTTTCCATGCAACCTGCCGTACGTTTGTTTTGAAGCCTGGAGGCTCATACCGTTTGGCTGGCTTAAGGCTTTTTCTCACCGCGGTTCGTCATTCGCCGAGTGCGGCTCCATTGACCGTATTTAACGAATTGGCAAGGGGTTGGGTCGGTGCGATAGCGCACGGAAATTATGCGATCGGAGACTTAAGGTATGAACATTGAACAAGCCGGTGCTGCCGGCTTTATCTGGAACAGGCCCGGCACATGAACTGGAAAACACTCGACTTCGAGCAAATCACCGCACGGGAGCTGTATTTGATCCTGCGGGCGCGTAGCGCCGTATTCGTCGTCGAACAGTCCAATGTGCATCTGGACCCGGACGGGCGCGATGAAACGTCCCTCCATGTATTTGCAGTCGATGACATCTCGCGGCCGATGCCCGTCATGGCCTATGCGCGCTTGCACGAAGGCAGCATGGGGCCGCAGGCGTCGAACGTGGTTGTGGTGGACAAGATCCTCACGAGCCCGCTACGGCGCGGCGACGGCACGGCTGCGGCGCTGATCGCGCGTGTCCTTGCGGCAGCGGGCGAACGGTGGCCCGGACGTGCTGTGCGCTTGGTGGCGCCGGTGAGCCTGCGCGGATTTTACGAAGCATTCGGATTTCGCAAGGATGAGGGGCCGTTCGTCGAGCGCGGGGTTCGCTTGATCGGGCTGATACGCAAGAGCCGTCATAACGGCCGGATGACCCAGCGTGCCGGTGAAGCGGATTTCGTCGATATGGTCGAAGAAGTGTGAAGTTGTTCGGAACGCAGTCGCGCAAGAAGAACATGAAGTTCCTGAAAAACGTATCCGCAAGCGCCTGATTGCGGCATCGGACGTTTCCAGATGACTCAGATGACTCAGATGACACCGAGGACACGAGTGCCGTGCATTGCACGAACACGATGCCGAGCTCGCCTTCACAGAATGCATCGATGTCGAGAGTTGGTTCGATGAACGTCCCGGTGGTGTCGAGCGCATGCTCAGCGCGCTGATCTAGTCGCTGCCCGCTCGCTCGCACTTCGATCTTCCAGCGATCGCGGCGCAGACCGCCACGGTATCGCGAAGCTATCGACTCGTACTGAATAAAAGAGAAGTAACCAGCAGTAGTCGCTAGTCAAAAGCAGGAAGAAAGAAGGGCCCCGGCGCCCCAGGCGCCGCTCAACCTCGAACCCGATCAAGTCATGAAAATCGTTCACCTGGCCACGCATGCGCAATGCATCGGCAACGGCACCGTCAACGCAATGGTCGATCTCGCGTGCATGCAGGCGCGTGCCGGACACGACGTCGTGGTCGCTTCAGCGGGCGGCGGCTTCGAGTCGTTGCTGCGGCGCCATGGCGTCACGCATTCGCTGCTGCACCAGTCGCGCCAGCCCTGGCGCGTGCCGGCCATGATTGCAGGCTTCAGCCGGCTGATCGAACGCTTCAATCCCGATATTGTGCACGCGCACATGATGACCGGCGCGCTGATCTCGCGCTTCGGCAGCATGCGCCGCCGCTTCGCGCTGGTGACCACCGTCCATCACGATATCCAGAAAAACGCTTCGCTGGTGCGCTTTGGTGATCGCGTGATCGTGGTGAGTCACGCGGTAGGCGACGCCATGCTGGAATGCGGCGTGCCGGCCGACAGGTTGAGTGTAGTGACAAGCGGCACCATCGGTTCCCCGCGTTTTACCGGGCAACAGCCGCCGCGGCCAGTGCAGTTGCAGCATCCGAACGTGGTGTGCGTGGCAGCGATGTTCGAGCGCAACGGCATTGCCGACCTGCTGCAAGCGTTTGCGCATGTGCGGCAGACGCAAGACGTGCAGCTTTATCTGGTGGGAGAGGGGTCTGATCGAGGCTTGATGGAAAGTCTTGCCGAACAACTTGGCATTGCGAACCATGTTACGTTCACAGGGTTCGTCGCGGATCCCCGCGCGTATCTGGCCGAAGCCGATGTCTTCGCGTTCGCCGCGCATCAGGCACCCGGGCCGCTGGTGATCAGCGAAGCGCGGGAGGCGGGTTGTGCGATCGTCGCAACGAAGGTGGGTGGCGTTCCGGAGATGCTGGAGAACGGCGGTGCGGGGGTGCTCGTGGCGCCCCGGGAACCGATGCAACTGGCAGCCAAGCTGGGATGGTTGCTGATGGATTCGCCGATACGTGCGCAATATGCCGCGCGTGCGAAGCGGGATCCGGAGCGCTTTTCGGTGCAGCGCGTGTGCACGGAACATCTGGGGGTCTATGAGCAAGCAATTTCCCAGTGTGAACGCAGACAGAACCGTTCGTCGACACGGCGTGCGCCGGTGGCGTGACGGGACACCGGGCGGCCGCAGGTTCCGGTGCGCTTGATTGCGCATTCGTAGTTTGTGTTGCGGAAGATGGAAAGGGACGATCAGCTCATCCTGATCGTCTTTTTCTACGAATGCTGTACACGACAGATCGCGCGATTCAATCAGCCCGGGGATCAGCCTGAAGGGTCGCGCAACGAAGACCATGCGGTTGATGGCCACGGTGTCGTATTTGTCGCTGGTGTGGCAGGGCTGCGCTTTGAAACCGGGGAACGTGGCTGCGTTTGCATACATAACCGGGGGAGTAACGGTGGCGGAGAAGTGCTTGCGATGGCGGAAATATCAGGGTGCGCATTGTGCAATGCGGGCGGTCGCGCCGCTCGGCCGAATGGCTTGAACGGCATATCGACCGAATAGCGTGCGGGCGTTCGCACGCGCACACAACGGAAAAGATTTGCCTGCTTAAATAGCGCATCAATCGATGCGTGCTTTTCACGCGCCCGCACCTACAAGACGCGTTCGGCCCTCAATCAGGTTCAGGCTTCAGGAGTCACCGTGGACGTGTCCCACCATCCGCTTACCAGCACCCCCAAGACGGGCGCGGCGAGTGTTCGCATACAAATGGTCATTCTCGCCGGTGGGTCCGGCACGCGTCTGTGGCCGTTATCGCGGCAGCAGTTCCCCAAGCAACTCATCGAACTCATGGGCGCGGAATCGCTGCTCGAAGCCACGCTGCGCCGTCTTGACGGACTTGACAGTCTTGACGGACTTGATGTGGCAACGCATGGCCACGACACGGTGCACTTCGCAAGCGCCGATGAACTGATCGTGGTCTGCGGCAAGGAGCACAAGTTGCCGACCGCCCAGCAGATCGAGCGCAATGGCCGTCGAGCGCGCATTGTGCTCGAGCCCTGCGCCCGCAATACTGCACCCGCACTTACGCTCGCTGCATTGGCGGCGGTGGCGGCCGGCTCCGGCGACGACCCGGTCATGGTGGCCATGCCCGCCGATCACGCGGTGTCCGATCTTGATGCGTTCCGTCGCACGATCGCCAAGGCGATCGAACATGCCGCAAGTGGTGCGCTCGTTACGCTTGGTGTCGTGCCCGACAAGATCGAAACAGGCTACGGCTATATCAAGGCCGGCGCGGACCTGGGAACCGCAGATGATGGCGCCCCTCAAGCGCGCGTGCTCGAACGGTTCGTCGAAAAGCCGCGGCGGGAAATTGCCGAACAGTATCTGGCGTCCGGCGAGTACTGGTGGAACAGCGGCATTTTCGTGTGCCGGGCCTCGGTCTGGCTTGCCGCCATCGAGCACTTCCAGCCTGCTATTCACGCCGCGTGCGTGATCGCGTTTGAACGTGGCCTGCATCAGGACGGCTTCACACAGCTCGATGTCGACGCGTTCGACGCATGCCCCTCCGATTCAATCGATTGCGCCGTGATGGAGCGGATTGCGCACGAGCCGGCGTTTCCGGGCGTCGTGGTGCCGCTCGCCGCCGGCTGGTCCGATGTCGGCGCGTGGGACTCCGTATGGGACATGTCGAACAAGGACGCCGACGGTAACGTTGCTCGCGGCCGTGTGATCTTCGAAGGGTCAGCAGACAGTTTCGCGCATTCCGACGGCCGGCTGGTGGCGTGCGTGGGAGTGACGGGCGTGGTTGTCGTGGAAACCGCGGATGCGATCCTGGTGGCATCGAAGGACCGCGTGCAGGAAGTGAAGGAGATGGTCGGGCGCCTGAAAGCCGCCAAAGGCGCCGAGGCGCAGGATCATCGCAAGGTTCAGCGGCCCTGGGGTTTCTATGACTCTATAGATCATGGCGAGCGGTTTCAGGTAAAGCGTATTGTGGTGAAACCGGGTGCGCGGCTCTCGCTGCAGATGCACCATCATCGTGCGGAGCACTGGATCGTCGTGCGCGGCACGGCGCTCGTCACCCGCGGGGAAGAGAGCTTCCTGGTGAGCGAAAACCAGTCCACCTTCATTCCCCTCGGTACAAAACACAGGCTCGAAAACCCCGGCAAGACGCCGCTCGAAATGATCGAGGTGCAATCGGGGGCGTATCTGGGCGAGGACGACATTGTGCGTTTCGACGATCAGTACGGACGCGTAACCGAGAAGAAGACAGCAGGCTGAACACGGGGGAAGGCATGGCGATTTGCCGGGCAATGAGCATGAAGAGTGGACATGGGGAAGCATTTAAACGAAGTATTTAAATCAAAAATATCAAGAAGTACTTAATACAGCGGTTGCCGAAGCAGTATCGCGAGACGCAAGGACGCAGAGGCAAAGGGATAACCCTTGAGAGGGACATTCCGACTGGCGCTAGCGCTGCTGAACACGCAATTTATCGTGCACGGTGCAGGCCTGCTGATTCATCAGATCAATTTTATTGATCTGATGAATCAGCAAAACCCACCGGGCCTTTCGGCGAGTTTGGGGATGCGCCGGATGCGTAGGGACACAATGTAGGGCTAGGGGAGAGGGGTGATGGACGAAAACAAAGAGCGATCATTGGTGGCTAAGGTGATGGACGGGCTCGTATCGGGCATCGTCGAACAGAAGTACGGCGCGATCCTGCCTCCGCAGGACGTCTTGTCGAAGGAGTTCGACGTGAGTCGGACCGTGATGCGCGAGGCCTTGAGCATGCTGCTCGCGCGTCACATGCTGGATGTGCGCCCCAAGACGGGCACGCGGATCCGGCCGATGAGCGACTGGCGACTGATCGATGAGGACGTAGTGAGCTGGCGCTTCCGGGCGACGCCTGATCAGGCCTTCCTGCGCGACGTGATCGAGTTTCGAATGCTGATCGAGCCGCGTGCGGCCGCGTTGGCGGCGGCGCGTGCAACCCCGGAGGAAGTGAGCGGGATTCGCGATGCGTTCGACTCGCTTGCGTCGCTCAGCGGCAGCGAGCCCGAGTACCAGGCCGCCGACGTCGCGCTGCATACGCGCATTGTGGCCGCGAGCGGTAACCAGTTCTTCCAGCAGATGACGGCTATCGTGCGGGGCGCGCTGGTGACGGTCTATCCGATCGTGGCGGGCATTGTGACCATGCGTGACGCTACGCTGGAAGCGCAGCGCCACGTGGTGGAAGCGATCGAGGCACATGATGCCAGTGTGGCCGAGCGCGCGATGAGCACGCTGATCGATGTCACCGCGGAGGAAGTCGGGCGGGCTTTTTCGCTTGAACGCCGCGAGGACAGTTCGTCACCACCGGTCGGTGAATCCGAATCGGCCCGCGCCTCCACCGGCCGGTGATCCGAATCGGCCGGCGCCTGACACACGCTCGAATCTTCGCGTCCGGGATGGTTCCGGCGTGACGAAGCTGGCCCGAGGTTTCTGGTCACGTTCATCGTGGCCGGGCGCGCAGCGCCCTTTTCGGGTTTTCAAGTACGCAAACGTTTCACTTGATCTTCCTGCCTGACATCGGCGCCTGATGGCTTGCGCGTCGACCCACACTCTCCCGGCGTATTCCCTTGAGCTTTTCTTGTGACCGGAACGCGATGCGTTGTGCCGGCCCGATCCAGGCTTCATCCAGCAATTTTCAAGCAGCCATCTTCAAGCAGAGCACCTGCGTGGCGGACAATGGGACAATGTGCGCATCGCCGGCCTTGGCCGACCATTCACCACGCATGCAGGGAGCATGACAGATGAACGCACAGAGCACGATCCGTTGGGGCATCGTTGGCGCGGGACACATTGCGCGCAGGTTCGCCGAGGGGCTGGCCTTTGTGCCGGGAACGACACTTGGCGGCGTCTGGTCGCGGCGGCCCGAGACGGCAACCGCGTTTGCCGAGAAGTTTGATACCAAGGCGTATGAGAGCTTCGATGCACTGCTCGACAACATCGATGCGTTATACATTGCGACGATGCAGGACAGCCATCCCCAGTACGCGCTGCGTGCTTTCCAGGCGGGACGCGCCGTGCTTTGCGAGAAGCCGGCGGCGGTCAACGCGCGAGCGTTGCAGGAGATGATCGACGTGGCGCGCTCATCGAAGCTGCTGTTCATGGAGGCGATGAAACCGCCTTTCTATCCGCTCTACAGGCAGTTGCGCGAGCATCTTGCGGCCGACCCTGTTGGTGAAATCGGTCTGGTCCGGGCCGGTTGTTCGATCGCGAACGTGCCGCTATCGCACCCCTCGTACTCGATGGAAATGGGCGGCGGCGCATTGCTCGATATTGGTATTTACGAAGCGTTTCTCGCGGTGGACTGGCTCGGTGAGCCGCTCGAAGTGCAGACTTTCGGGCGCCTCGGGCAGACCGGCGTGGATACTTTTGCGAGCTTGAATGTGCGGCATGAACGCGGCGTTGCGCAGTTGTTCTGCGGGCTGGATCTGCAAGGCAAGGGCGATGCGCTGCTGGCTGCGACCGGCGGTACGGTCACCATCCACGAGAACTGGTGGAACCCGGCGCGCGCGACGATCCGCTATGTGGATGGCCGCACTGTCGAGCTGGATGCGCCCTTTGAGGGCGGCGGCCTGAACTACGAGACGGCGCATTTTTGCGAGCTGCTGCGCGCTGGCGCGACGGAGAGCCCGATCATGCGCCATGCCATTTCCATGCAGATGATTTCCATCACCGATGCCGCTCGCCGCGACCTTGGCGTTCGGTTTCCCTTCGAAACTGAATAGGCTCGGGCTGACCAGCCGATTTAATTTAAGCGTCGTTTCAGCTTTGAACGTTAAGCTGCGTCGTCCTCAACCGCCGGCATTTCTCACCATGCGACTGTTACCTCGACTCTGGCGCGAATATCGGAACTTGATTGCGTTCCTCGTGCTGATGGCGCTGTTTCGCAGCGCCATCGCCGACTGGAATGTGGTGCCGAGCGGCTCCATGCTGCCGACCATTCGCGAGGGCGACCGCATTGTCGTCGACAAAATGGCGTACGACCTGCGGATTCCGTTCACGCACGTTGCAATTGCGCACCTGCATGATCCTCAACGCGGCGACATTGTGACCGTGGATTCATCGGCGGCACATGAATTGATCGTGAAGCGGCTGATCGGCGTGCCCGGCGATGTGGTTGCGATGCGCGACAACGTGCTCTATATCGATGGCAAGCGAGCAGGCTATCAGCCGGTCGATATCACGGGCGTGGAGGGCGATGCTTCTTCGCCGGGTGAGTATCTCGACGAGAAGCTGGGGCATGTTTCGCACGTGGTGAGGTTGTCGGTGCTGGCGCCGAGTCCACGGCGTTCGTTTGGGCCGGTGACGGTGCCTAAGGGCGAGTATCTGATGCTGGGGGATAACCGCGACGACAGCGCGGACTCGCGGTATTTCGGGTTTTTCCCGCGCAATGAATTGATGGGAAGGGCACGACGGGTGGCGTATTCGCTGGACCCGGATCGGCATCATATGCCGCGAATGGACAGGTTCGGGGCGAAGCTGGACGGCGCGCCGGCAAGCGGTATTGCTCATTAGTTTTCTTATATGTAACCAGTGGAAATCAAAAATAAATGAAGTCGACGCAGGATTGCCGCGCCGACTTCGCTACAAAAATAAAAAGCTATCCTAAATATCAAGGATGATTTACTGGACTGCAAATCGGATGAGTTAGAAGTAGCCGAAGTCACCACCGAACGACGAATCGTCGGAATCCCAGCCGAAGTCCCAGTCGTCGGCGCCGCCGCCGTAGTCGCCGTCCAACGTAAAGTTGTATGCTCCACCGCTCGACGAGATCATCGTGTTGTTATTGTTGTAGTCCGCCCAGCCGGTTTCGTAACCTGTCGGACCGTATGCGATCGCGTCGTAGCCCCCGCCGACCATATAGGTGAATTGCGTGAAGCCGGTCAGTTTGCCCTGGCTGTTGTATGCGTCGTATTCAGTTTCCTGGCCACCCGCGTTGTAGTAGATCGCGCTCTGCGAACTATCGCTGGCGAACAAGCGAGCGACCATGCTGCCGTCATTGCCGTAGGAATCGTGCTCGGTGTTACGGCCGCTCGAAGCATCGAAAAAATAGTCGTCGACCTTTTTGCCGTTTTTATCAAACGACGCATACTCGGTTTCATGCCCAGATGCGGTGTAGACCGTCGCAGTTTGAGAATTGTCGGCGTTGAATTGATGCACGGTGATCTGGTTGCTTGTGTAGTCGTCTTCCTCCGTTTCGTGACCGGTTTTATCGTAGTACGCGTCGCTCACGATGGTCCCGTTTTTCGCGTAAGTTGCGTATTCGGAAATGTGACCGGACGTATCGAACACGGCGGAGTTTTGCGTTCCGTCCGGGTTGAAAATGTGCGCGACGCCGCCGGTAGCGGTGTAGTCGGTTTCCTGCAGTTCGGTTCCGTTTGCACTGAACAGTAAATCCTTGGTCAGCTTGCCGGAGGTGTCGAAGCTGGCTTGTTCTGTCTCGTGGCCACCTGCATTGAAGACTGTAGCGGTTTGGGTGCCGTTAGCAGCGAATGCGTAATCGGTTTGACTGCCGTCGCTGTGGATATCGTTTTCCTGGGTCTCCCGACCAGATGAGGCATCGTAGAAAATATCCTGGGTTTTTACTCCGTTGGTTCCGAAAGTTGCTGCTTCGGTTTCATGGCCGTTGGTACCGAAGACGTATGCGTTTTGAGTGCCATCGGCATTGAAGAGGTAGTCCGTTTGGCTGCCGTCGGCCCTGAAGTCATTTTCTTGCGTTTCCCGACCCGATGACGCATCGTAGAAAATGTCTTGCGTCTTCGAGCCGCCTGAGGCGAAGGTGGCAAGTTCTGTTTCGTGCCCGGCGGCATTGAAAACTGCCGCTGTCTGAGTGCCGTTCTGATTGAAGACGTGGTCGATCTGGCTGCCGTCGGTGTTGATGTCGTTCTCTTGTGTTTCGCGGCCAGAGAATCCATCGTAGAAGACGTCTTGTGTCTTTACTCCTGCCTGGTTGAAATAGACGGATTCCGTCTGCTCATTCACGTTGTTGAAGACTGCGGCGGACTGGCTGCCGTCGGCATTGAAGTAGTGATTGACGTGACTGTGGTCGGACGCGTAAACATCTTCTTCAGTCTGTCGTCCGGACGTGGCGTCGTAGAAATTATCCAGGGTTTTTTGTCCGGTCGTGCCAATTTGCGCAGACTCGATTTCGTTTCCAGATGCATCATAGGTAATCGCAACCCGAGTGTTATCGCTGTTGTAGTGAGTTGCAACTTCGGAACCGTTGCCGTAGAACTGATCCTGGTCGGTCATGTGGTTTTGACCGTCGAAGACTGTCGCAATTAGACTGCCGTCACTGGCGTGGTTGTAGTTGGTAGTTGTTAAAAGGTGGCCAAACTGGTCTATAGCTACGGTTGAAGTTATCCCAGAACTCTGGAAATACTGGGTCTGTTTTTCTCCCGTTGAGAATTGCTCGGTCACGGACGAAAAGTTTCCATCAAGTTTGGGATCGAAGAAGTCGATACTGGTCACTGAGCCAGGTGCCGCGCTAGTTACGCTGCCGAGCGGGCCGAACATTTCGGCGCCATGCTCCATGAAATAGTCTGCGTATGTGGTCCCCGCTGGTGTGCCACTCGGGTGATTTCCGGCAAATATCTTCGCACTTGCATCGATTAACGCGTTGCGATCTTGTGAATCGGCAACCCCCTTGGCGACGTCGGAGCTATGTAAGCTGTCCAGCGTTGCTTGAAGGGCGTTACCGCTGCTTCCGTTCAGATCGATTTTTTGGCCGCCATTGCCGACAATTTGTTGCTGGACCAGATAGTTGTTGTATGCCGCTTCGCCCTCAAAATGAGTTCCGATAGCGACATAAAGTCCAGCGGAGTCGGGATCATCGGCGTCAATCTGATGGCTAGACGCGAAGCTTGCGTCAGTCGCTTGATTGATAAAATGCCCTATTTCGTGGCTAAGATTGCCTACAAATTGCTGCGTAGACCAAGTAAGCCAGTTCTGGCCAAATACTATTCCATTGGGCTTAAACTCCAAGGTATTCATTGAACCCAGGTCAATACTGAAAGCATTGATCTTACCGTCACCTTGCGCAACAGCTGCCCCATAGGCAAGTAATTCAGAAACAAGAAGAGGGCTTTGATTTATCGTGGTGATTTGATCAGTAGAAAGCTGTCCCCGCAAAGCGCCAAAAAATGCCTCTTGACCGGTTATTTTCTCATTCGAATTTGTCATCATTCATCCTTTTCTGCATTCTGTAAAATATATATTTTTTGCACACAATCGGTATTTGAAAAAAGGAAAATTATTCGTATATTATTTTCTCCATTGAAGTCGTATGAGTAAAGTGATGAGGAAAATGCAAAACCGAAGCCCGCTTTGTCAGATTTAAATACGTCTTGTGTGAGCTCTTTTTTCAGGCATATTCTTTTTGAATTTATCTTGAGATGAACCGAAGATGCGATAGGTTTTGAATTTCTTAAATGAATGTCGTACAGGGGATAGCTTATGTTTTGCTCCTGTACCATTTCAAGCTCTGGTGGAACGGTACGAGCGAAGTACTGCTGGTCGATCTTTCCGGTTAAAAAATTGTTTTTATCCCGGACCGGTACAGGATCTCGGGCGATAAAATCTATCCGTAATTTTTTCGACGAGAATTCGATATTATTTAGATCATCTGCAACCAGAATTGCGTGGATGTCGTTCAGAAATTGCAGTGGAGTGCGGGTTGCATTGGATGGCTCTTGCGGCTGCGCGAGTGCGCAGCCGCCACACAACATAACGGCGAGCGCAACCGAAAAGCCTTTACCAGAAATCATGGTTAGAGGAGTCCATAGGATTGGTTTTGATAGAAAGAAACACTTGAGGCGCAGCCTGACTCAAAATTGACGTACAGACGAATCGAATTCTTACCTTCAAAATGGAATGCCAACGTCGATGCGCTGGGACGATCCACGGCTTGTATTGCATTTGCGAAGTGTTTGATCACGTCTTTTTCACTGGCACACAGTGCTTCAGTGTTGAGCGTTTCAGAAAGCATGGCCGGTGTTCGGTCTTGATAGTCATTTTTTAGCTGACCATATCTAACCATAGGCTTTCCATCTTTGTAATCGCGTGTTTCTATCGATGCAACAGAAATGTCCAGCAGTAGATTGAGAGGCGGAAAATTGTGAAATACGTCATCGATCGTTGGACCCCGAAAACGGTTGACAAACGATAACCTCAATTTTCGTTCGACATAAAGAGTATCGGTTATGTCGTTATGCTCAGCAATGTCCTTGATTGCACTCAGAAACTGATCGGGTGTACGCGCAATGCCTGAGTTGGGCTGGGCAGCACAGCCGAAAGTGACGGCAGCGATCAACGCCGCCGTGATTAATGTTAATCTTCGCATTTAATATTGTCAGGAGCTGAAAATTTGAATGAATTAGATGTGTTGAATAAAGTGATGTCAGCGGAAATATGCTAATCCCGCATCGACTTTTGAATTCCATCCCACACCGGCTCGAACAGATAGTCGAATGCACTTCGCGAGAGCGTATTTATAAACACTTCAGCGCGAAGCCCGGGCCCGAGCACGATGGGTTCACGAGCGATCTTGTTGGCGCGAGCAATCGCATCGGGCGATATCTCGATCCGAGCCAGGTAAAACTGCTGCCGGGCTTCTTTATCAGCGAGCGCGTCGGCGGACAAATAGGCCACCGTACCTTCAAGCACAGGAGAAGTGCGCGGGTTGTAGGCCGTCAAGCGGACATCCGCTTTCCCTCCCAATACGATCTCGCGGATGTTATCCGGTTTGATCTTCGCTTCAACAACGAGTGGTGTTCCCGCGGGCACCAGATCAAGAACGGGCTCGCGTGGTCCAAGTGCTGCGCCAATCGTATGCAGCCGCAATCCCACTACCTCGCCATCAACCGGAGCGACAATCCGCGTTCTGGCATCAACGTCTTGTGCAGGCAGCAGTTGTTCGCGGAGTTGCGCAAGCTTGGCTGATGCCTCCTTCAATTGACTATCCGCAGCCTTTACATAGTCGTTCTTTAGCGTCGCGATCTTGAGATCGAGATCGGTTTGCTTTTCGCGAGCACGAATGAGTTCAGCTGAACTCGATTGTTGACGTGAACGGGAATCGGTCTCCGCGCGCCGCAATTCCATCATCCGGGTTTCGGTCACATATCCTTCGCTTCTCAGTTGTTCGTTGATCTGCGACTCCTGCTTCGCCAGACCGACGCCCTGGTCACTGGTGCGCACCAGATCGCTTTGTGTCGCAATTTCCTGCCGCGTCTGAGCTTGTTGTGCCTGTAGCAAGCGCAGTTGATCGACAAGAACGTTTCGTTCCGATTCGAACAGGGTCTGTTCTCGCTGCATCAAGGCGGCAATGTAGGTATCCGATGCCCGTCCGGTAACCGTTGGAGGGAAGGAAATGGTGCTGCGCATTTCTCGCTCAGCCGTCAGCCGGGCGGCTTTTGCTTCGTTGTCGTCGAGTTGGGACTGAAGGCTTGCCACCTCCGCGTCTGGCCGCACATTGTCGAGCGTGATCAGCACTTGCCCAGCCTTTACGCGGTCACCGTCTTTCACATTGATCGCTTTGACGATACCTCCTTCCTGATGCTGAATCGTCTTGCGCTCCCCGTCGTCCCGCACGGTTCCTTCGGCAACCACGGCACCGGACAGCGGTGCGAGAGCAGTCCAAAGCGTCAATGCCGCTGTTCCCATGACCAGAGCAGAGACGCCAAAGACAAGCGCGCCGCAAGGCAAAGACAGTCGATCGTCCAACACTCCGCTTGAGCGCGTGTTCGCCTGAAAGAAATAACGCGGCTTCATGGCGCCACCGTCACAGGTTTGGAGGCAGCGCTCGAGCGTCTTTGAGCAACCGGTGTTCGGGAGCGCGCCCAAGCCTCAACCTGTTCACGCGATCCAAAACATTCCATCTGGCCGTCGCGCAAGAGGAGCACGCGATCGGCAATAGACACGACGCTCGGCCGATGGGTTACAACGACCACCGTCACACGCTCGCTCTTTAGTTGTGTCAAAACGCTATTGAGCATGCGTTCACCGTCCTGATCGAGATTCGCATTCGGTTCATCGAGCAAGACCAGCTTCGGATCGCCGAAAAGGGCACGGGCGAGGGCGATGCACTGCCGTTGTCCTCCCGAAAGTGCATCTCCTGATTCACCGATGTCGGTCTCGTAACCGTTCGGCAGCGACAGGATCAGTTCATGCACCCGTGCACGCTGTGCCGCTCGAATGATCGCCTCCGCATCGACTTCTCTCAGAAGTGGGTTACGCGCTATGTTTCCGGCAACACTGCCGGAGAACAGTTCGACATCCTGTGGCACGTAGCCGAGAAAGTGCCCGAGCGCGTCACGGGGCCATTTGGATATGTCCGCGCCATCGAGTCGAACCGTACCTCCATGCGGTGTCCATAAACCGGCGAGCAGGCGCAGGAGCGTCGATTTCCCGGATGCACTTGGGCCTGCGACAACCAGTAATTCGCCCGGACTCAACGAGAAGTGGATTCCCCTGAGCAACATCTGTCCACGTGCTGGGCTTTTTTGATGACCGCCAAACGAGAGAGCGTCGACCGTCAACTGTCCACGCGGAGCAGGCAATTCGACGGGATGCACAGCCATGCGTCGTTCGTACAGTGCAGTTAGCCGGCCCCAGCTTTGTCGCAGTTCGGAAAACTGTTTCCAACTGCCAAGCATCTGTTCAATAGGCGCGAGCGCTTTGCCTAGCAAGATCGTGGTCGCGAGCATCACACCTCCAGTGGCGAACTGGTTGATCACAAGCCACGCGCCAGCGGCCATCATGACAACCTGAATTCCCTGTCGAGCTGTCTTGACAATGCTTTTGTTGAGGGAAGAGGTGTCGCCCGCTTTAGCCTGTGCATCAAGATCTACACGGCGCCGGTTCGACCATGCGTCGAGCAAGGTCGTGCTCATACCAAGTACGGTGATGACCTCGGCATTACGTGTTATTTGCGCCTGCACGATATCGGTTTCGCGCTGTCGCGCGGTATAAGCAGCAATGCCGCGCTTTGTCATCTGGTCGTTGAGCAGGGTGAGCGACACAAGCACGACCGCGCTGGCAACTGCGATTACGCCGAGCGACCAATGAAACAGGAATATCAAGCCTAGATAAACAAGCAGCCAGGGAGCATCAAGAAAGGCAATCACGCCTGGCCCCGAGACGAATGCCCGTAAGGTAGCAACGTCCTGCTGGCTCGCGAGATCGTTGCGTATGATCCGCCTTGCCTGCATGTCGATGCGAGCAGCGAGCGCAAGTCGGTCCAGCCGGTCGGAGAGTTGTCGTCCAAGGTCGCCCAGCAGGCGAGTGCGCACGACTTCGACGGCCAGCATCATCGACAAAGCGATCAGCATGAAGACCACCAGCATTGCCAGGGTTTCAACGCTACGGCTTGGCAGCACGCGGTCATAGACCTGCAACAGATATAACGTTGGTGCGAGTACGAGCAGGTTGCTCGCAATCCCGAAAAGTGTGGCTAGTAACAAGTGGCGGCGGATGGCGTTGAACATGGCGTTCCTCAGTCTTCTTGCCGAACGTCGGGCAAGGTGGGATCGCTATCCGCTTGCATCAGCGAATATTCGTCGAGTTGCGCGGCGCTCGCTTTGAGATGGAGGAATTGCATGTAGGCGTCGTAACGTGCCTTGGCCAGATCGCGGCGAGTGCTAAACAGCTTGTCCTCGGCATCGAGTACGTCGGCATTGATTCGCACTCCAACGCGAAAACCCTTCTGATTCGATCGTAGAGCGGTTTCAGCCGATTGCTGTGCAACGTCGAGCGCGGCAATTTGCGCAAGACCGTCACGCACGCCGATGAACGCCTGCCGCGCATCCATGGAGGCGGAACGACGGGCGTCGTCGAGATCGGCCTCTGCCTTGTCTTTCAGCGCGAGGGCTTCGCGCTTCTTGCTTGTCGTGGAAAGTCCATCGAATAGTGGGATCGTGATTTGAATGCCAATCTCGCCTGAGGTTGCACGGTTTGCCCCGGTGTAGAAGTTTGTTTGCCCGTTGATGAAAGCCGCGTTGCCGTGGCTGACATTGCCGATAACCGACACGCTGGGCATGTATTCACTGTCGACTCGTTTGATCTCGCGCTTCGCGACTTCGAGCGCGATTTCTTGCTGGCGGACATCGAATCCGGACGTTTGCGCTGCCGACACCCAACGATCGAGGACGGCTGCCGGCAAACGCGGGATTGCGTTGACAGCGGCAATGGTTTCGACGGTATCCACCGGGTGGCCGACAATTTTTTGAAGCGCGGCGTACGCGGTATCGAGCGCGCTATTCGCCTTCGCGAGTTGGAACTGCGCGGCGTCGTAACCGGCTTGTGCTTCGTTCAGGTCAACGACGGTGGCTGCACCAAGGGCAAAGCTGCGTTTGCTGAGTCCGAGCTGCTCACCGACCGACTTGAGGTGTTCGCGAGCGAGCTGTTCTCCATCGCTGGCGGTCAATGCATCCAGATAAGCTTGAGTTACCCGCAGGATCAGATCTTGTCGAGCGCTTGCAAGCGCGAAACCAGCTCCGACCACGCTTAACCGGCTTTCCTGATAGCTTTGCCAATCATCCCATTTGAATAGCGTTTGGTTGAACGACACCGTTGAGCCGAGCGTTGAGTACGGCGCTGCGCGCTGCCCCGGAACGTGAATGGCATTTCTAAACTCAGATTGGCTCAGGCTGAAATGTGGCAGCAGGGCGGCGCGCGCTTCGGGTTCCTTTTGCAAGCCAGCACGCCATTGTGCTTGTGCGCTTGCCAGCTTGGCGTCGTTTGCAAGCGCTTCGCTCAACAGGTCGGGCAAGGATGCTGCTTGCGCTTGCATCCAGCAGCTTGCCATGAACAAGGCTGCAACGAGCGTTGTGCCGATGCAGGGCTTGCGACCGTCACCGCTTATTCTCCGGTCCATCAGACGCTCTCGGGTTTGACATCGTTTAAGATGCCGAATTAAGTGTGTCTTTAAAATGAACCGGTTGACCGTTTGGAAATACTGGAAAACTCTTAAAAGAAGGGAGAGCTAACGAAATGATTGGTCAAGATCATTTTCGTCATTTGTATGAAAGCTAAAAAATGTATTTTGTCTGGGAGTTGTTTGTATAAAGTCGGGTATAGCCCCAACAGCGAACAACTTGAATCAATGCCTTCCCGGCAACGCCAACCTGCGTTCAAACAGCCGCTGCACGACTTCCAGCACGCTGCACAGCACCCAATACACCAAGGCGGCAGCAAGATACAACGGCAATGGCTGATACGTCGCGGCAATGACCTCCTGCGCGCTCCGCAGTAACTCGGTAACCGTAATCACGGAAACCAGCGACGTATCCTTGATCAAGCTGATCAGGCTGTTGGAGAGACTGGGTACGGCAATGCGCAGTGCCTGCGGACCAATCACATAGCGCAGCGTCTGCATCCTCGACAAACCCAGACTATAAGCCGCGAGCCACTGGCCACTCTGGATCCCGAGAATGGCGCCGCGCATGCTTTCGGAAAGATAAGCCGCCGCATTCGCCGACAACGCGATGACCCCCGCCGGCGTGGGATCAAGCGAAATACCCAGGCTCGGCAGTCCGTAATAGATCACGAAGATCTGCACCAGCAGCGGCGTCCCGCGCATCACACTCACATAAACGCGCGCCATGCCGACCAGCGTGCGGCTTCGGCTGATGCCCATCGTCGCGAGTATCGTGCCTGCGATCAGGCCGAAGAACATCGAATAGACCGCGAACTTGATCGTCAGGACGGCGCCTTGTGCGAGGGCCGGTATGGATTGAACGAGCAGGGATGTCGTGGACATGGGGCAATTGAGTAGGCGTAACGTCGGAGGCGGGTATCAAATGCAAAGGGCGGCATCTCTCAAGAAGCCGCCCCGATGCCGAACGCTTGAGGGTCCGGGGTTTATTTCGCCGGCTTCGTCACGTCGATACCGAACCACTTGTCCGAGATCTTCGTAAACGTCCCATCGGCTTCAAGCTGGGTCATCGCGTCATCAATGGCTTTCTCGAACTTAGGATTGCCCTTCTTGAACGGAATGCCCGACGGATTGCCCGGGCCCACATTCGCACCCGTACGCAGCGGCAACTGCGAATTCTTCATCAGGTACGCCAGCATCAGGCGGTCGTTCAACGCAGCGTCCAGACGGTTCGACGCGAGATCGCGCAAGTACTCGGGTGCGCCCGGATACGTCTTTACATCGATACCCGGCACGGCCTTCGCCATGTCCATGTAGTTCGTGCCCAGACCCACGCCAAGCTTCTTGCCCTTGAGGTCTTCAAGCGACTTGAAGTCGCGCGTATCGTCCTTGCGCTGGATCAGTTGCGCATTCGAATACGTATAGGCCGGCGAGAAATCGAGCGTCTGCTTGCGGGCATCGGTAATGCCGACCTGGTTCACGATCACATCGAACTTGTCAGCCTGCAAGCCCGCAATGATGCCGCTCCATTCAGTCGTCACGAACTCAGGCTTCACGCCGAGCTTTGCTGCAACCGCCTTCGCGATGTCCACGTCGAAACCGACCAGTTCACCTTGCGGCGTCTTCGAGTTGAACGGGGGGAAGGTACCTTCCAGGCCAATGCGCAACGTACCGCGTTGCTTCACCGAATCCAGCAGGTCTTCCGCGTGGGCGACGGCCGACAGCGATGCGCCGATCAAGCCTGCCACGAGCACTTTCTTGAGGAGGGAGAGTTTCATGAGTGTTTGCCTTTGTCCTGGTTTTTATCAGTGATCTGAAGTGCGGCGATGATAGCCAAAACGCAATGCCCTCTTTCAGATCGTTTGCTCATGTGGATATGAGCCAAGCATGGTGAAAAGGAAAGCCGCGTCACGCAGGGAAAGCTGCATCACGCAGGGAAAGCCGCATCACGCAGCGGCGCTCGTGCGGGCCAGCGCTTCGACGCATTCCGTCACGAGCGCCGGGCCGCGATAAATCAGGCCGGTGTAGATCTGCACGAGCGACGCGCCCGCTGCGAGTTTCTCGCGCGCGTCGTCGCCCGACATGATGCCGCCCACGCCAATGATCGGCACCTCGCTGCCCAGCTCCGCGCGCAACTTGCGGATCACCGCATTCGATGCTTCGAAAACCGGCTTGCCCGACAAACCACCGGCTTCATCGCCGTGTTTCATGTTCGTCACCGCGGTGCGCGACAGCGTGGTGTTGGTCGCGATCACGCCATCAATCTTATGACGCAGCAAGGTGGCGGCAATCTCCTTGACCTGTTCGTCGTCGAGATCGGGGGCGATCTTCAGCGCGAGGGGCACGAGCTTGCCGTGCATGTCGGACAGACGCTGCTGTTTGTCCTTCAGCGCGCCGAGCAGCGCGTCGAGTTCGCCCGCGCCTTGCAACTGGCGCAGGTTTTTCGTATTCGGCGATGAGATGTTGATCGTCACGTAGCTCGCGAACGGGTAGACACGCTCGAGGCAATACAAATAATCCTCGGCGGCGCGTTCGATCGGGGTATCGGCATTCTTGCCGATATTCAGCCCCAGCACGCCGCGATATCGCGCAGCCTTGACGTTCTCGACGAACTGCTCGACACCGCGGTTGTTGAACCCGAGCCGGTTGATCAGCGCCTGCGCATCGGGCAGGCGAAACATGCGCGGGCGCGGGTTGCCGGGCTGCGCGCGCGGCGTGACCGTTCCCACTTCGATGAATCCAAACCCGAGCGACGCCAATCCATCGATACACGCTCCATCTTTGTCCAGCCCTGCCGCCAGCCCGACCGGGTTGCGAAAGCTCAGGCCCATGACGGTACGCGGCGAATCGGCGGCGCGCTCGGCGAGCATGCCGGCCAGGCCGGTGCGGCCGGCGGCGCCCAGCATGCGCAGCGTCAGGTGATGGGCGTCTTCCGCATCCATGCGAAAAAGTTGCGCGCGGGCGAGCGGGTAGAGGGAGCTGAACACGAGGAAAGGCCGGAGCGGCGTAAATTGAGACGCGCCATTTTAACGGCTTTGAGCAGGCGCGCCGAAAAGCGATGACAAGTGGATGAAAAGGTTATCGGTGGGGCCGGCTTTCGCCTTTAGCGCCGCGCCCTGTCCAAAGGCATCTTGCCGGGCATGGGCGGCGTTCCGGCGGAGTGCATGGTAGTGGGATCGAGCAAGTCCCAGCGGCCGTCGATCAAGCCCTCCAGCGGCCGGAAATTGGCCTTGTACGCCATTTTGTCGCTCTCGCGGATCCAGTATCCGAGATAGACGTGGGGCAGATCCAGGCTGCGCGCCTGCTCGATTTGCCACAGGATGTTGTAGGTGCCGAAGCTGGTGTGCGGCAGGCCGGGCTCGAAAAATGTATAAACCGATGAAAGCCCGTCGCCGAGAATGTCGATCATGCTGATCATGCGCAGCGTGCCGGGCTCGGGCGGATCGTCGACGAGACTGCCGGACAGGCTGGTATCGGGGTCATCGGGATTGCCGGTGCGCACAGGTTCGCGGAATTCCACCAGGCGCGAGTTGATCCGGCTTTGCAGCAAAAATTGCTCGTACTGGTCGCGGCTGTCGCGATCCATGCCGCCGCCCGCGTGCCGCGCCGACTGATAGCGCATATAGAGCGCGTAATGTTCTTCGTCGTAGTGAAGCGGCGCGACGCTCGCCACCAGAGCGCCATGCTGCTTCCAGATGCGCCGCTGGGTGCGGTTCGGCTTGAACTGGTCGATGGCCACGCGCACCGGCACGCAGGCGCGGCAGCCGTCGCAATACGGCCGATAGGTAAACACACCGGAGCGCCGGAAACCCGCCTTGACGAGCTCGGTGTAGACGTCGGAGTTGATCAGGTGACTGGGCGTTGCCACCTGGGAGCGCGCAATGCGTCCATCCAGGTAGCTGCAGGGGTACGGCGCCGTTGCATAGAATTGCAACGCCGAAAGCGGAGAAAGCGGCAGCTCATTGGGGTGAGTCACGTTGGCAGCTCTCGTTCTAAGCGTCTATCTTCGCGTCTATCTCGTTGACCGCCCCAACCGTGCCGCAGCGCTTCGATGCAGGGCGGAAAACCTCGGTCGTGTCGCTATCTGTGTCACTATCTTTGTCTTGCGTGCTTTGCATCACGTCTGACCATCACGTTCGACAAGTCTGGATTCGTTCGCGAATACCAAAGTGTGCATCGGCTGGTGTTCCGGACCTCGTTCAAAACCGCCGCTTTCAAAACCGGCCATGTTCATTCAGGCGGCAACACGGGTGGCCGAAGCGTCTCGATCAGCGCGGTTTTGTCGAAGCCCCACGGGACCGGCGGCTCGCCGACCGCCCCGCGCAGATGTCTCACAAATGCCTTGCGGGAGATCTCCCGGCCGCCCAGCGACGCCAGATGCGACGTATTCTGCTGGCAGTCTATCATCTCTATTTTATGGTGGCGCAAGTGTCCGATGAGTGCCGCGAGCGCGATTTTCGACGCATCGGTGCGATGCGCGAACATCGATTCGCCGAAAAACATGCGCCCGAACGACACGCCATAAAGACCGCCCACGCGCTTGCCTTCAAACCACGTTTCAATGCTGTGCGCCCGTCCTTCGCGATGCAGCGAGGAATACGCTTCCACGATATCCGCCGTGATCCACGTGCCGCGCTGGCCTTCGCGCGGCGTCTGGGCGCACGCACGCATCACGCCGGCGAAATCATCGTCCACGCGAATTTCCCACGACGCCTCGCGTAACACGCGCCGCAAGGTTTTACGCAGCGAATCGGAGACTTTGAATTCGTCGGGAATCAGCACCATGCGCGGATCGGGACTCCACCAGAGCACCGGCTGGCCGTCGGAATACCACGGGAAAATGCCGCGCTGATACGCATCCACCAGACGGCTGCTCTGCAATTCAGCGCTGGCCGCGAGTAATCCGGGCGCGCCGCTTGCCTCGCCGAGCGCGCGCTCGACGGGAGGGAACGGATCGTCGGAAGCGAGCCATGGAACCATGATTCTCGGGGGCGCTCAGCCTTCGCGCAGCGAGCGGAATATGTCGCCGGTATGCAGCGCGTAGTTGCCGGCAGCGCGGTCGGCGAAGAAGAAGCGCAGCGTCTGCCCGACTGTCGGGAAGGCGATTTCGTCCCAGGGGATGTCGCTCTCGTCGAAGAGCTTCACTTCGAGACTTTCTTCACCGGCGTCGATGTCCAGATCCAGCAGCCGTGCCAGGTAGAAGAGGTGCACCTGATGCACATGAGGCACGTTCAGCAGCGTGAAGAGGCTCTGGATTTCGACGCGTGCGCCGGCTTCCTCGAGTGTTTCGCGCGCGGCGCCTTCGCTCGTGGTTTCGTCCATCTCCATGAAACCCGCCGGCAAGGTCCAGTAGCCGTAGCGCGGTTCGATCGCGCGCCGGCACAGCAGCACCTTGTCGTCCCAGACCGGCACGGTTCCGACCACGTTGCGCGGATTCTGATAATGCACCGTGCCGCAATTAGCGCAGACGTAGCGCTGGCGGTTGTCGCCAGGCGGAATGCTCAGGCTGACCTCGTGGCCGCAGACGGAACAGAATTTCATAGAGGAGAAGTCTGAAAGTGTCGTGCGAGTGTATCACCGAGCTTGGGGCTGGCGGCAGCGCGGGCGCCAGTCGAAGAAAGGCCGGGGTGTGCGATTGTCGTGCACTTGTCCGGATGACCGATGAGCCCGGATTTGGCATAACCGGGCGGACGCGTGCAGCCGGCTTCTCGCTACAATAAGTGCTTCGGACGCAACGCTTCTAGCGCTGCCCATTTCACCGTTTCACGGCTTAGACAACTCCCCCGACGATGTCCACCACGCCCGCCGCTCCACGCCCGCCCATGCTGTCCACCGCCGACGCGCTCGCTACCTTGCTGGCGGCCGCGCGCCGCGTGGATGGCACGCAAACCGTCGATACCTTCGAAGCGCTCGGGCGCGTGCTGGCCACGGCGGTCGTGTCGCCGCTCGACGTCCCGCCCATGCGCACCAGCTCCATGGACGGCTACGCGGTGCGTGCCGCGGATCTTTCCGGCGCGTCCGATGCGCACGCCGTGACGCTGCCCGTGTCGCAGCGTGTGCCGGCTGGCCAGACGGCCGAGCCGCTGGCTGCAGGCACGGCCGCGCGCATCTTTACCGGGGCCACCGTGCCGCCGGGTGCGGACACCATCGTGATGCAGGAAATGGTTCGTGCCGACACGTCCGGCGCGACGTTCTCGAACGTGCCGCCGGAGGGGGAATGGATCACCCAGCAAGGCGCCGATATCCGTCGCGGCTCCGTGATTCTGCCTGCCGGCACGCGGCTTACGCCGCAGGCGCTGGGGCTCGCGGCATCGGTGGGAAGCGCTGCGCTCGACGTGGTGCGCAAAGTACGCGTGGCGGTGTTTTTTACCGGCGACGAACTCACCATGCCCGGCGAGCCGTTGCGCCCCGGTGCGATCTACAACTCGAATCGTTTCACGCTGCGCGCGCTGCTCGCGAAGCTGGGTTGCGACGTAACCGACCTCGGAATCGTGCCTGATTGTCTGGACGCAACCCGCGAAACCTTGCGGCACGCGGCGCGCGATCATGACCTGATCCTCACGTGCGGAGGAGTCTCGGTTGGCGAGGAGGATCATGTGAAACCGGCGGTGGAGGCTGAGGGGCGCATTTCCATGTGGCAGATCGCGATGAAACCCGGCAAGCCGCTCGCGTTCGGTGCGGTGCGGCGCGGGACGGTGGATCAATCGGCCTTGGAAAACAGCGGTGAGGCGTTTTTCATCGGATTGCCCGGGAACCCGGTTTCCAGTTTCTGCACGTTCCTGCTGTTCGTGCGGCCGTTCATCCTGCGGCTGGCGGGCGCCGAAGCGGTTGAGCCGCGCGTCTACTCCATGCGCGCCGATTTCACGCAGAAGAAGGGCGACCGGCGCAACGAATTCCTGCGTGCCCGCGTGAACGAAACCGGTGGCCTGGAGGTGTTCGGGAATCAAAGCTCGGCTGTGTTGACATCCACAGTCTGGGGCGACGGTCTGATCGATAACCCGCCGAATCACGCTATCCAGGCCGGAGAGAGCGTGCGGTTTATCCCGTTTTCAGAATTGATGCGCTGAATTTGCGTCGAATTTGCGTTGAATTTGTGTTGAATTTGCGTCGAAGGCAATCATGAAAGTCGAATTAAGGTTTTTTGCGGGCGTGCGCGAAGCGCTAGGCGTGGCGAACGAGAGCGTGGATGTGCCGGACAGCGTGTCCAGCGTCGGCGATGTGCGCGCCTGGTTGCGCACGCGCGGCGGTGCATGGGCGGAAACGCTCGCCGAGGGCCGCTCGTTGCGCATGGCGTGCAACCACGAAATGACGGATCCGTCGCGCCGCATCACGGAAGGCTGCGAAGTCGCGTTCTTCCCGCCAGTCACGGGAGGCTGAGATGACCCGGGTACGCGTGCAGGAAGCCGATTTCGATCTCAGCACGGAAGTCGCCGCGTTGCGCGCGGACAACCCCAAGGTGGGCGCGGTGGCGTGTTTCGTCGGCACGGTACGGGATTTGAACGAGGGCCAAACCGTTCAGGCAATGGAGTTGGAGCACTATCCCGGCATGACCGAAAAGGCGTTGGAGGGAATCGCGGAACAGGCGCGGGAACGCTGGCCGGGTTCGGACGTGCTGATCGTGCATCGCGTGGGCAAACTCCTGCCGCTCGACCAGATCGTGCTGGTTGTGACAACCGCCATGCACCGGGCGCAAGCGTTCGAATCATGTGCGTTCGTGATGGACTATCTGAAAACGCAGGCGCCGTTCTGGAAGAAGGAAACGACAGAACACGGCGAGAAATGGGTCGATGCCCGTGAATCCGACGACGCCGCGGCGACCAGATGGAATCTGGGGGCGCCCAATAGGACGGGGCTGTGAATAAGCGGCAACGAGTTGCAACAATCAGCTGCGACCGGCGCCCCGTTCGGCTGTGTCCCAGGCGCGGCCCGGGAATTCGCGCTTCTGGCCCCCTGCGTGCCGTTTACGAGTCGCTTGATTTGTCGCGTAGTTTGTCGTTTTCAACGCCCGACAGCCCAACTGGAAATGGCTTGCCGTGGCTCCGGTCGGGCATCTCCGTCGCAGGCTCGTTTTCGCTGCCGCCTGTGCGCAGGCGCTTGAGCGACGCCAGCAAAGCGACTTGCGCGTCCGGAATGGCGTAGTCCCAGCCGAACTTGCTCAGTTGCAGGCTTTGCGCAATACGCAGGGCAGGCTCCATGAACTGCACGGCTGCGGCGCTCTCGTAGCGGATGTTGACGGGATCGAGGAAAAGCGTGAGCCAACGGGCGAAGTGCTGGGGTTCGATATCGCCGAGAGGGCGGTGCGCCTCTTGAACGTTACCCCTGTACCCCTTCGTTCCAAGCACGAGGCTTGACCAGAACGTCGTCATTTTCGCCAGATGCTCATCCCAGCGCCCGGCGAGCTCACGGGCGAAGATTGGGCCGAGCAGCGGGTCATCGTCCACGCGCCGGTAGAACGCGTGGACCAGTTCGCGGATATTGGTTTCATCCGGTTCTGCGGCGCGGACGAATGGCGCCGGTACTGGGTTCGACTCGGGGTTCGGCTCGCTGGAGGACTCAATCACGGGCTTGCTCATAAGATTCGATGACAGGATTCAGTGGGGATTTAATCTGGCTGGCGCAACGCTGATAGCGGCTCTTGAATCGGTGGACCCAATTTCGACCCTCGGGACTAGTAAATCAGTAACATTCCACGCGCAGCAGGTATTTCACGGAAACAGAATAAACTAGCAATGTATCGCCGAACAGGCCAGAAAGCGGGCGATCGGCCATGCGACGATTACGCGACTGATTACGCGAACAACGCGAACACCCATGCGACTGACCGATTACACCGACTATTCGTTGCGCGTCATGCTCTATCTGGCCATCCGGCCCGAGGGGCTGTCGACGATCCAGGAGATCTCCGGCGCCTACGGGATCTCCAAGAACCATCTCATGAAGGTGGTGCAGCGGCTGGGGGAGCTGGGCTGGGTGGAAACCGTACGCGGCCGTAACGGCGGCCTGAGGCTCAATCCTCGTACACTGACGCTGAGTATCGGCGAGGTCGTGCGCAAAACGGAGAACGATTTTTCGATAGTCGGCTGTTTCGCCGATGAAAGCGAGGCCCACCGGCATTGCGTGATCCAGTCACATTGCCGTCTGCGGGGGGTGTTCGCCGCCGCGCGCGATGCGTTCCTCGCGGAACTCGATCAGCATACGGTCGGCGATCTGGCGTCGCCGGCTGATGAGCTCGCGGTCGTGCTCGGCATTGTGCGGTTCATGCCGGCAGCGGCGGGCATGGATCGTATCGCCGGACATAGCTGACTGAGCTTCCCGACACGCGCCGATTCCGAGCGCAGCCCGTGCTGGTTGTTCGACCTGGATCAGTCCGCGGCCGTCGCGATCCGATCACAATTCTCCCATGACGCCCGCGTTCGACGGAAGCCAGCGTACGTTGCCGTTCCCGACTCGACATTTTTGCGCACCATGACCGCAACCAACCGCTATTAACCGTCCGCCACCACCCAAGCGCGTCAATCGGCATTTCGCAGAAAAATGCGGCTTTTGGGCAGTGGAACGCTTGAAAGTGCCGGATCACGCCTCATTTTGAACACATCCCGATTTGGAGGTCTCAATATGAGAATCGACAAGCTAACCACGAAGTTCCAGGAAGCACTGGCTGACGCGCAGAGTCTCGCCGTCGGCAATGACAATCAATATATCGAACCGGTTCACCTGCTTTCCGCGCTGATCGCGCAGCAGGACGGCTCGGCGCGCTCGCTGCTGTCGCAGGCGGGCGTGCAGGTTCAGGCGCTGCAAACCGCGCTCAAGGACGCCATGACGCGTCTGCCGCAAGTCCAGGGCACGGACGGTAATGTGCAAGTCAGCCGCGATCTCGCCGGTTTGCTGAACAGCGCCGACAAAGAAGCGCAAAAGCTCAACGATACGTTTATCGCGAGCGAGATGTACCTGCTCGCCATCGCCGATGACAAGGGCGAAGCGGGCCGTATCGCCAAGCAGCACGGCCTCACGCGCAAGGCGCTGGAAGCTGCGATCAATTCGGTTCGCGGCGGCGGCCAGGTGAATAGCCAGGACGCCGAGAGCCAGCGCGGCGCGCTGAAGAAATACACCGTCGATCTGACCGAGCGCGCACGCGCCGGCAAGCTCGACCCGGTGATCGGCCGTGACGATGAAATTCGCCGCTCAATCCAGATCCTGCAACGCCGGACGAAGAACAATCCGGTGCTGATTGGTGAGCCGGGCGTGGGCAAGACGGCGATTGTGGAAGGTCTCGCGCAGCGGATCGTGAACGGCGAAGTGCCGGAATCGCTCAAGAGCAAGCGCGTGCTGTCGCTCGACATGGCCGCGTTGCTGGCCGGCGCCAAGTATCGTGGCGAATTCGAAGAGCGGCTCAAATCCGTGCTTAGCGACATTGCCAAGGACGAGGGCCAGACCATCGTTTTCATCGATGAAATCCATACCATGGTGGGGGCCGGTAAAGCCGAAGGCGCCATGGACGCGGGCAACATGCTCAAGCCGGCGCTGTCGCGCGGCGAGCTGCATTGCATCGGCGCGACGACGCTTGATGAATATCGCAAGTACATCGAAAAGGACGCCGCGCTCGAGCGCCGGTTCCAAAAGGTGCTGGTCGATGAACCGTCGGTGGAAGCGACCATCGCGATCCTGCGCGGTTTGAAGGAACGGTATGAGCTGCATCACGGTGTTGAAATCACCGATCCGGCGATCGTCGCGGCGGCGGAGTTGTCGCATCGCTACATCACGGACCGTTTTCTCCCCGACAAGGCCATCGACCTGATCGATGAAGCTGCGTCCAGGGTCAAGATGGAAATCGATTCGAAGCCCGAAGAGATGGATCGGCTCGATCGCCGGTTGATCCAGTTGAAGATCGAGCGCGAAGCCGTCAAGAAGGAAAAGGACGATGCATCGCAGAAACGCCTGCAGTTGATCGAAGCTGAAATCGAGCGGCTGGGTCGGGAGTACTCCGATCTCGAGGAAATCTGGATGGCGGAGAAAGCCGCCGTGCAAGGCAGCGCGACGCTGAAGGAAGAGATCGAGAAAGTGCGGGCAGATATCGTGCGGTTGCAGCGTGAAGGCAAGTTGGAGAAGGTTGCCGAATTGCAGTACGGCAAGCTGCCCGGGCTTGAAGCGCAACTGAAGCAGGTGACGCAGTCCGAGACCGCGGAGCAGACCAATCCCACGCGGCCGCGTCTGTTGCGCACGCAAGTGGGCGCCGAGGAAATCGCGGAAGTGGTGTCGCGTTCCACGGGCATTCCCGTGTCGCGGATGATGCAGGGCGAGCGCGAGAAACTGCTGCAGATCGAAGGCAAGCTGCACGACCGCGTGGTGGGTCAGGATGAAGCAATCGGCGCGGTCGCCGATGCGATCCGCCGTTCGCGCGCCGGGTTGTCGGACCCGAATCGTCCGTATGGTTCGTTCCTGTTTCTCGGGCCGACAGGCGTGGGCAAGACCGAGTTGTGCAAGGCGCTCGCGTCGTTCCTGTTCGATTCGGAAGATCACATGATCCGTATCGACATGAGCGAGTTCATGGAGAAGCACAGCGTCGCGCGCTTGATTGGCGCGCCGCCGGGTTATGTCGGCTATGAGGAAGGCGGTTACCTGACCGAACTCGTGCGTCGCAAGCCCTACAGCGTGATCCTGCTCGATGAAATCGAGAAGGCGCATCCGGACGTGTTCAACGTGCTGCTGCAAGTGCTCGACGACGGCCGCATGACCGATGGGCAAGGGCGCACCGTGGACTTCAAGAACACTGTCATCGTGATGACGTCGAATCTCGGCTCGCACGTGATCCAGGCGATGGTCGGTGAGCCGCACGAAGCGGTGAAGGAAGCGGTCTGGGAAGAGGTCAAGCTGCACTTCCGGCCGGAATTCCTGAATCGTATCGATGACGTCGTGGTGTTCCATTCGCTCGACCGCGAGAACATCCAGATGATCGCGAAGATCCAGTTGCAGCGTTTGCATGAGCGGCTCGCGAAGCTGGAAATGCAACTCGACGTGTCGGATGCCGCGCTGGAACACATCGGCAAGGTGGGTTACGACCCGGTGTTTGGCGCACGGCCGTTGAAGCGCGCGATCCAGCAGCAGATCGAGAACCCGGTCGCGAAGCTGATCCTGGCCGGCAAGTTTGGACCGAAGGACGTGATCCCCGTCGATATGCGGGATGGCGAGCTGGTGTTCGACCGCGTCGTGCATTAAGACGTGTGGTGAAGGCGCCCGGCGATGTAGGTTGGGCGTCGTTCGTCACAACAAAAAGGGGCAACGGAGTGATCCGTTGCCCCTTTTTACTATGGCCCAAAAACCCGGCCGAAAGCCCCTTAGCCCTTTAGCCCCTTAAGCCTTCGGTTCTTCGCTCTTGCCGAACAAGCCTGCCAGACCGCCAAGTCCACCGAGAGACCCCAGCAAACTGCCAACGTCCAGCTTGCCGTCCGCCGGCACCTGGCCGTCCGGCGTCGCGTGGTTCACGAGATGCGGCAGCACCGCAGCCAATATGCCGGACACCTGGTCGCCGGACAGGCCGGCTTTCTGCGCCAATTGGCCGACCGCGTCCGAACCGAGCACGTTGGTCACGGCGTCCGAGCTGATGGGTTTGTTTTCGCCGTTACCGACCCACGACGAGACGATGTCGCCCGCGCCGTTTTCATGGAAACGCTGAATCAAGCCGTTCAGGCCGCCTGGCTGGTTATTGACGAACTCCGTCGCAATGGCGATCAGTCCGGACTGCGAGCCGCCGCCCTCAGACGAATTGCCGAAGGAGGAGGCGAGGGTATCGAATAGGCTCATGGCTGTCTCACTTGAAACGATGCTGGTTAGATGCCGTCCGGCGTGATGCGGGTTTGCTTCTGCCGGACGGAAAACATGCCGTCCATTACGGATACGGAGCGGCCAAATTGTGACGCTGCTGCAAGGCGACATGGGCTGCTTGAATTCGAGCTTGAATTCGAGAGACGCGCACAGATGGCAGTTCCACGCGGCTGTTCCATGCTCGGGATTCAGCGCCGAATTGCGTCGCCGTCCTCAGGTTGCTGCCGCGTCGCTCGCGGCTTTCTTTTTCTTGGACTTCTTCGACGCTTTCGCGCCGCTCGCACCCGACGCCGCGTCGGCCGTCGTTGCTGCAGCCGGCGTGCTCGCTGCCGCGTCGGCCTTGGCTTTTTTACCCTTCTTGCCCTTGGTGGTTGACGCAGCGTCTGCCGTTGCCGCCGGCGTCACTGCGGGCGTCGTAGCCGTGGTCGCGGCGGGTGAGGTCGCAGCCGTTGCGGCCGTTGACGATTTCACCGTCGATTTGGCGGGCGCCGCTGCGCCTGCATTGGTCGCAGCCGGCGTCTTGCTGGCCTTTGTTCCGGTCGGCGGCGCGGATGAACCGCCAATCGTCAGCCCCGCCTGCTCCAGGTTCGTCACGGACTTCGTGCCGAGTCCTTTCACGCGGCTCGCGAGATCGTCGGCGTCCTTGAACGGACCGTTCTTCGTCCGTTCATCGATGATCGCCTTCGACTTCACCGGCCCAAGCCCCTTTACCGCTTCAAGCGAAGTTTGATCCGCCGTATTGACGTCGACTGCCGCGAACGCGGCGCCTATGGACAATGCAAGGGCCAGACAAAGCATCAACAGCTTTTTAAGCATGACAAGTACTCCAGGTTGAAAAATAAAAAGTGGAATCGATGCCGGCCTTACTGGATGCCTGGCCAGAAGTCCAACAAGCATAGGACAAAATGCGGGTCAGGATAATGGCAACGCCCTCCGTCCGGTGCGGGTGGGATTATTTTTTACAACATGACTGACTATTATTCTGCCGGTTGTACGTACTCCGCTGTTCGGTTTCAATTTTGTTTAGCGATTATCACCAGACTCATGGCGGATGCGGGCGGCTCGCTCCATATTTAACATTTTCCGGATATAAGCTTGTCGAAATCGATGCTATCGCGATTTGATTCTTCCGGATTGATCGTTCGCTTTTGATCCCTATCAACCTTTTGTCTTGATTTTCGCAAACGCGCCGCGTACTTCGAATTTCACGGTATCGACGACCACGCCCTGGCGGTCGACCAGTTCCAGCGTGTGATGCCCCGGCCACGGCAGCCACGCCATTCGTGCCATTTGAGCGGAAGGCCCGGCCGATTTGCCGTCCAGCCGCCACACGCTGCCCGCAGGCGCGCTTTGCGCGCTCTCGAACCAGACCCGCTGGCGCGCGGCGGGAATATCGGGATCGAGCGCGAAAATGGTGCCGTCGGTGGGCGAAGCGATTCGTGCCGTGCCGTTGCGAACGGCCGCGCCTTCTGCATTCGCCGACAGCGCAATCCGCGACATTTGCGTCCCGCTCAGGAACCAGTCCTCGCGCGCCGGTTCGATATCGTTTTGATAAACGATGCTCGCGCGCACCACGCCCGGCGGCGCGGCTGGCGCATGGCTTGGCGTGCGCCGGTGCAGGTAGTTCACGAGCGCGGCCCATACGGGCGCGGCGCCCGTGACGCCGGAGACGTCCCACATGGGCGCACCGTCCGCGTTGCCGACCCACACGCCGACCGTATAACGCGACGTGTAGCCGACCGCCCAGTTGTCGCGCATGTCCTTGCTCGTACCCGTTTTCACAGCGCTGAAAAAGCGCGTGGCGAGGACGCTGTCGAAGCCGAAGGTGCGGGTGCGCGCGTTGTTATCGGCGAGGATGTTCGTTACGATAAAGCTCGCTTGCGGGCTGAATACCTGGCTGCCGGGAGGCGTCGGGGCGCGCGCCGGCACATCCGAAATTGGCCCGGTGACACCGCCGTTCGCAAGTGTCCGATACGCGTTCGCAAGCGTTGCGAGCGTCACGTCGGCGCTACCCAGCGCGAGGCTAAAGCCGTAGTAGTCGCCGGCTTGCGTGAGCGGCAGGCCGAGCGACACCAGTGTTTTCGCGAACCGGTGCGGCGTGACCATCACCAGCGTGCGCACGGCCGGCACATTCAGCGACGACCCCAGCGCCGTGCGCATACTGACCCAGCCCTTGAAGTCGTGATCGTAGTTTTGCGGGATATACAGGCCGCCGCCGGTGGCGAGATCGAGCGGGGCGTCATCGAGCAGAGAGGCGGGCGTGAGGCGTTTTTCGTCGATAGCCTGAGCGTACAGGAACGGCTTGAGCGTCGAGCCGGCCTGTCGCAGCGCGACGACCGCATCGACCTCCGGTGCGTTCGACAACCCCCCAGCCGAGCCGACCCACGCAAGAATCTCGCCGCTGCGGTTATCGATGACAATTGCCGCGCCGTCGTGCACGTTGCGCTGATGCGTGCGCGAGTTGAGTTCAAGCAAGGTGCGCGCGAGCGAGTCACGGGCGAAGCGCTGCAGCGAGGCGTCGAGCGTGGACCGGACGCGTGCGCCCGCTGCCGGATGCACTTCGGCGGCCACACGGCGCGCGAAATGCGGTGCGAGCGCGTCGTCACCCGAGGGGCGCGGCGAGGCGGACGCAGTGCGCGTGAGCGTCAATTGCACGTAGCTGTCGAGATTCGCGCACGGGTCCGTTGCCGATGGCCGCGCCCGGTTCATGTCGCGCAAAATGCCGCAGGCCCGCGCCGATACCTTCGCGTAATTCGCATTCGGCGCCCGCACCAGCGCGGCCGTGAGCGCCGCTTCACGTTCATTCAGCCCGGACGGAAATTTGCCGAACAAAGTCTGCGACAGCGCCGATAAACCCACGATCTCACCGCGAAACGGCACGAGATTGAGATAAGCCTCGAGAATCTGGTCTTTGCGCCAGGCGTGATCGAGCCATAGCGCGCCGACCGTCTGCGTCGCTTTCTCGCCTATCGAGCGGCGACCCGGCCGGCGATCTTCATCGATCAGACCGGTCAGTTGCATGGTCACCGTCGACGCGCCGCGCGTACGCGTGTTCCACAGGTTCGCCCAGGCGGCAGCAGCGGCGCCGCGCCAATCCACGCCGCTGTGCTCGTAGAAGCGCTTGTCCTCCGACACGACGATCGCCTCGCGCAACGCCGGCGATACGTCCTGCAACGCGACCCAATCGCCGCGCCGCTCGGTTGTATCGATACGCGTACGCTGCAGCGGTTGACCATCGCGGGCGAGCAGCACCCAGTCGGAACTGCGCCAGCCCGCACGCACTTCGTCGAAGCTCGGCAGCGCCTTCGCCGAGCTGGCAAGCATGCAACCGATCAGGGCGAAGGCGGCGCGTTTCATCGCGTTATTTGGCGGCGGCCAATGGCGCGACGACCATCGTCGCATTGGGAATCGCGCCAAATACGGACGGTGCGTAGAGCGCCTCCACGCGCGTAGGCGGCAAGCCGAACGTACCCGCGTTGTTCAGCCGGACCGTGTATTCCACTTGCAATGTCCCCTTCGGCAGATAGTCGTAATACGCGCGATATCCATCGAAACCGCGCTCGACAAACGCCGGCCAAGCGCCTTTCGGGCTCTTTTCACCTTCGGTCGCCGCTTCGGAGTCACGGCCGAGGCCCGAGCCGAGGATCGTTGCACCGGCTGGAATCGGATCATTGACGACGACCCATGTCATATCGCTTTGGGCATCGATGTCCAGATGCACACGCACGATGTCACCCCGCGAGAGCGTGCCCTTGACCACGGGATCGACCGGCGTGATGGTTTTCGTGATCCGATATCCCGCCGCGAACGGCGCTTTCAACGCGACGGCCGCGAGGCTCTCGATGGTCGCCCAAGGTTTGCCCGTGCCGTCTTGCGTCAGGTTCAGCGTGCCGGATGCCCAGGGCAGCGTCACGTTGCGAGGATTCGCGGGCGAGACCGGCGCATTCCACGCGATCGCCTTTTCCACCGCACCCAGCGCAATGTGCGTTTGTCCGCTGACTGGCGTGTTTTCGAACACGCGCGAGAAGCGCTGCACGGCGAGCTTGCCCCACAGGTTCGACGTCGTGGTTTGCCACGCGCCGTTCGTCTGCAACGCGAGCAATCCGCCAATCAGGCGCGGCATTTCATCTTTCCACGCGGGGTTATCGGCGAAGATCAACGCCGTGCGCGCCGCGTTCGTTTCCGGGCCGGTCATGAGCCAGTAAAGGTCGTCATCGGCGGCGGTCGAGAAGACGAGGCGCGTGCCCGAGTACGTCAGGCGAGCCCGCAGGATCTGCTCGACTTGCGCGCGCTGGTCGTCGCGTTGCGCGATGCCATCGACGCGCGAAAGGATCGAGTAGTAGTCGAGCAGCGCGGACGTCGGCCATTGATTCGGCGCGATGGTGATCGAGCCGAGCATGCGCGGCGCGGCCAGCCCGTAGCGCGACAACGCTTCGATTGCCGAGAGTTTCACGAAGTCCAGGTCCTGTCGCGGCGACCAGAACTTGCGCTCGATCTTGCCTTCAACGAAGTTGGTCAACGCACCCGCGAGTTTGTCGCGCAAGTCGTCTGGTAGCGCGTAGCGGGAGTCCGCTTTTGATGCTTCATCGCTGACCGCGAGCAAGTAGGCCGACAACGCCGGACTGCCGTAAGGGCGTGAATCGTCGGATGGCGGAAAATAGTTGGCGAGCCCGTCGCTGTCCAGATACGACGGCATGCGCGCGATCACCGTCTGCCATTGCGTGAGGTCATCGAGACCCAGCGCGCGTGACGTTTGCTGCTCGAGGCAGTTATACGGATAACGTTCGAACCAGCGGCGCACGCCCGGCAGGCCATCGGCGAGTTTGGGCTGCATCGTCACGACAATGCCGCCGCGAATCTGTCCATCTGCCGATGCCACCGCAGTCTCAGGCGGCGCCACGGGCAACGCGAACGTACCGTCGACCTGCGTGATCGTCGCTTGCTGCACGGTCACGGGAATCGCGGGCACTACGCGTTGCGTGAGTTTGACGGCATCGGCGGCTTTCGGACCGCCTTGTTCAGCCGCGTTCACTTGCCAGTTCAACGCGCCCGTTGCAGCCATGCCGATAGCGTCCGGCGTCTTCACGTCCCACATGATTTCCTTCGATGAATCCGGCGCCAGCGTCACGTTTTGCGCGGGAAGATCGAGCGTTGGAACATGCGGCGTGACGACGACTTGCATCGTCCGTGGGGTCGTATTGCGCAGCGTGAACAGTGCGCGGAACTGGTCGCCCACGCGCACGAGCGGCGGCAGGCCCGAGATCAATTGCAGATCCTGCGTGCTGCGTATCGATGTACTGCCGGTACCGAATTGCCCCGCACCCACGGCGCCGATCGCGACAATGCGGAAACTCGTCAGCGCGTCGTTGAGCGGAACATCGACCGATGCTTCACCGTTCGCATCGAGCGTCACGCGCGGGTTCCAGAGCAAGAGCGTATCGAACAGTTCGCGTGTCGAGCTATGTCCGCCGCCACCACCGGCTGGCACGGCTTTGCGCCCGAAGTGACGGCGTCCGATGATCTCCATTTGCGCCGTCGATGTCTCCACGCCATACGCGCGCCGTTGCAGCATGGCGTCGAGTACGTTCCAGCTTTGATTCGGCATCAGTTCGAGCAGGGCTTCGTCGACGGCGGCGAGCGCGATCTGCGTGCCGGCCGGCGCGGGCTTGCCATCCGGCAGCGTGACGTGGACCTTGACATGTGCCTTCGAACGCACGGCGTACGACTTCGCATCTGTCGTGACCGTCACGCCGAGCTTGTGCGAGGCTGTCCCCACCTTGATCTCGCCGAGCCCGTAACGGAACGCGGGTTTTGACAAATCGACCAGCGGCGTAGGCGCTTCATACTGCCGCCCTTCGTACCAGAACGCGTGCACCCAATCGAGCGGCGCTTTCCAGCCCCACGTGAAGAACGAATACCACGGCACTTCGTGAATCCGTCCGCGGATCGCGAGCACGGACACATAGACGTTCGGCCCCCACGAGTCCTGCACTTTCAGCTCGACGGTCGGATTCTTGCCATCGAGTTGCACAACCTTCGTTTCCACGATCCCCTCGCGCTCCACCGCGACCAGCGCGGTCGCGAAGCGGAACGGCATGCGTACCTGGAAGCGGGCCGTTTCGCCGGGCTCGTAGGTGGTTTTTTCAGGCAGAACGTCGATGCGGTCCGTGTTTTCGCCGCCGAACCAGAGTTGATCTTCGCGTGTGACCCAGACCGATGTGGTCGCGTTCGCCACGCGGCCATCGCCGTCTTTGGCCGTAACGATCAAATCGACGTTGCCGGCTTCCTTCAGTTTTGCCTCGCAGGAAAGCAGGCCGTGGTCGTCGCTCTTGCCGCTGCAGAGCGTGCCGAGGTCCTTGGTTTCCGTATGGTTGTCGTACGCGTAGAAACCGCCGACCATGCGCTTGCGAGAGCTCGTCATGGTCCGTGCAACGCCACGAATTTCGAGTGCAACGCCTGCTCGCGGCTTGCCTTGCAAGTCGACTGCAAGCGCCTGCACCGGCACCGCATTGCCGACCGATACCCAGTCGCCTGCCTTGATGCCCGCCGCAACCGCCGCGGGCCAGAGCGTCGCGCTGCCGCGCAGCGTCTGGATCTCACCGTTCGGGTCCGCGAAGGTCGCTTCCAGCGCAAGCTGCTTCGGCGCTTCCACGACCGGCAGCGATTTGAGGGTGATAGTTCCCGTGCCGTTGCGGTCGAGTGTCAGCGCGGTTTTATCGGCGATGAGCTTGGCTGTCGACGTATCTTCCTGCGCGTTGCTGTTGTCGTCGTCACCTTCGGTTGCGGGCGCGCTGGCGCCATCATCGGCGGGTTTCTTGTACGGCGCAAAGCTGAACGATTCGAACTGCGAAGCAAATGACGGCGATGTGTCCTTCATCAGCGCCGACACTTGCACCGGCAGGTTCGATGCCGGTCCGCCCGACACATATTCAATCTGCACCGCAAGCGGCGCCGTGGTCGCGGCCACGAGCGCGCCGGTCTTCTGATCGCGAATGCCGATCGATCCCTTGAACACCGGCAGGCGGAATTCCTCCACGCGGAAATTGCCGGTTTCGATGCTCATATGCCTTGCGGAACCCTGGTCGGCGCTGCTGTTATCGCTGTCGTCGTCCGAGTTTGTCGAGCCGTCATCCAGCGTCACGCTGTATTCGCCGAGCTTCGCGGCGGCGGGAATCGGGAAGGTGGAATCCGCGCTGTGGTCGGCGGCCCATTTGAGCGGCAGATGATAGGTCTGCCCGCTACCCTCATGCCGGATCGTCACGCGCGAGGGCATATGCCCGGGAAACGCAAAACCGCTCAGCGTTTCTTCGCGCATCAAATGTTTCATCGATACCGTTTCGCCCGCGCGCAGCAGCGTCCGGTCGAACACGGTCGTGGCGCGCGTGGTTTGATCACGGCTCATATCGGTGGGCACGTTGAAGCGCCACGATTCGATCCCGCGATTCCAGTCTGAGCGCACGAACGCCATGTCCGGTCCGGTCTTCGGATCATCGACACGCGCCGAGACGAAAAAGCCGGAATCGTCGAGGCTCTTTTCATCGCAAGTACGTGCCGATGCCAGCGGCTTGCCGATCGTCGCGATGCCCTGCGCATCGGTTTTCGCGGCGGCGACCTGATCGCCGTTGCAATCCGTGACGCGCACTTGCGCGTTCGGCACGGGTTTGCCGCTATCGAGCGCGGTCACCCACACGATGCTGTTTTCGCGGCCCTGCTTGAAGTGGACGCCCAGGTTGGTGACGAGCACGGAGGTGCGCACATACATGGCTTGCGGTTTGCCGAGCAACGATGCGCCCAGTGCCGGCGATGCCAGTTCGACCACATAAAAACCGGGTTTAGGCAACGGAATGCCGACCACTTCAAAAGGCCGCAGCGACTTGGGATCGGCCTGCGGCACGCTCAGGGTTTCAACGCCGGGCTGTTTCGCCAGCAACGACAGCGAGCGGATATCGATTTGCGGATCTTTCGCCGTGCTGCCCTGTGCGTAGACGGGCTTGATGCCGTTGCTCAGCGCCTGCGGCATCTCCTCTTTAATCTGCGCGACGGACATTGAAAAGCCATCGAAACGATCGACGGTTTTCATCCATTTACGAATCTCGGTGTCGGCATCCACGCGCAGTTTCGTCACGCTCGATGAGCCCGCGTTGAGCCCGTTCACCTTCAGGTCGGCCTCCACGTGGCGCAGCGTGACCGGCAACATGGCGGGCATATTCGGCTCGGCGAAACGCTCGATGATCCCAAATGTCGACGATGAAAACTTGGCGAGCGGCGGCATGGGCGCCGTCGATGTCTTCAGCGGGAAGAGGTCCGCGTTCGACAGCGCGCGGCCGCTGGAATCCTTGAGCCCGGACGGCAGCTCTATCGATAAATCCGCGTGTTCAGGTAACGGCGCCGCGAACTGGACGCTGGTGATGTCGTTGTCTTTTTCATCGGGATCGAACTGAGGCGAAGTCTTGCCGCCCGGGCCGTGCAGGGTGATCTTCTCGGCATCGGCACGCGGCACGGGCGAGCTGAAGCGGATGCGCAGCGGGCGCAACGGCGTGCAGGGTGCCTTCGCGTTTTCACGTTCGCACGAAAAACTCGCGGTGAAGGGTTCGCGGACATCGAAGTCGAAACGTTTCTCCACGTCGTTCGCGAGACCGCTCGGGCCGGCTACGCCCGCGCCGTACACGAGTTGCATCTTCGTCGCGGACGGCAGGGTTTGCTGGCAGGCGAGCGTGAGCACGCGGGCGCTGTCTTTTTCGAGGCGGAAATGTTTGAGGAGGGCGGCGCGCGAGGCGGCGTCGACGGTCTTGACCGGAATCCGGTTCCCCAATCCATTCGATTCGCACCAGATGTCTTGCAGTGCGGACGCCTCCGTCGCGGGGCCGTTCAGGCGAAGCACGAAGATCTGGTTTTCTTCTATCTCGCCGCCGCCGGGCATGACCTGGGTGACAAACGGGCCGCCGGTTTCGAAGCGGAACTGGCGTGGACCGGTGAGCGCGTTGCCCGCGGTGGACTTGAGCCCGTCTTCCAGCGCGACCGAGCAGCGCATGCCGGGCGTGAGGTCCTGGGCGAAATCGAAGGCCCAGGTTTTATCGTCGATCCAATGAGCGGAACCCGCCGATGATCCCCCGCTGCAATGGACCTGAGCCGGCGCCTTGGCTGCGGGGTCTCCGAACGCGATCATGGCTTCGTCGAACTTGACGATCACCTGGCGTACCTGCGTGACCTTACCCTGTGGCGATACGCTGATTGTGCGGGCGGCGTCGGCGCGATGCGTGGTGCCCAGCAAACCAAGGGCGAACACGGAAGCGGCGGCAAGCACCGCCAGCGGCCAGCGTTGTTTTTTTATGTCGCGGATCATCGCACTCGTTCCAGGGTGGCCAAAACGCAGGCGATTCTACCGGAGTGTTACGTCATCCTTGCCAATTGTTTTCAATTTATGACAAGACGTGTGAATTGATTGCATCGAGTGCGCGGTTGTTTCGATTGAAGCTAAACCGGCTCCGCCCCTGCGCGCACGCGATCGTCCGGAATATGCCGCGTGCTGATCCGCCGCCAGTAGAGGAACAGTCCGACCCCCGCCACGCCCAGGCTCGCCGAGTTCGCCACCCAGAACCCGCGTGCGCCTTGCAGCCAGGTGGGTGCGTAACCGCCCACGTCGAATCCGAGCAAGTACCCGCCGCCCAGCCCGATGCCCCACAACGCGACCGCGTAGATCACCGTGGGCACCACCGCCACCTTGTAGGCGCGCAGCACGAAAGCCGTGGTGATCTGGAGGGCGTCGAAGAAGTGATAAAACACGACGATGGCCAGCAACGGCATGGCCGCCGCGATCACCTGGCTGTCGGGCGTGTAGGCTTCGAGCAAGTACGGCCGGAGCGCAAACAGCGCCGCGCCGTACACGCATGCGATACCGCACGACAACGCAATGCCGTGGCGGGCGAGAGAACGGGCGGCATCGAAACGTTGAGCGCCGAGGGCTTGCGAGACGAGGGTCGCGGACGCCACGCCAATGGACAGCGGCGTCATATAAAGCACCGCGCCAATGTTGCCGGTGATCTGATGCCCAGCCAGCGTAGTCGTACCGAAGTGCGAGATGAACAGCGCCATGAACGTGTACGACGTCACTTCAATCAGGTAGGACAGCCCCATCGGAATGCCGAGTTTGAGCAGCGCCTTCTGTCGATGCCAGACGGGCCAGCAAAATCGCGAAAACACGCCGAACGGCCGGAAGAACTCGACCCGCACAAGCACCGTCATTCCCACGATGGCGATCAGCCAGTTGATCATTGTGCTGGCGATGGCGCAGCCCGGACCACCGAGCGCCGGCACGCCGAAACCGCCGAAGATGAACCACAGGTTGAGCGGGATCTTCAGCATCAGCGCGCCGACCTGCAGGAACATGACCAGGCGCGGTTTGCCCACCGCGTTCGTGAGCGAGCTATAGACGCGAAATGCGAGACTCGCGGGCAGTCCAAGCGACAGGATGCGCAAATAGGCGAGGGTGCGCTCGTGCAGGGCGGGGGGAGCATCGGCGATGCTCAGCAGAGGCTGGGGAAAATACAGGCAAACGAAGCCAATCACCGACAACACCGCCGCCAGCCATAACGCCTGCCGGACTTCCTCGCCAATCTCGGCTTCGCGCAGCGCGCCGAACAATTGCCCGGCGATGGGCTGCAACGCCGTCAGGATGCCCGTCAACCCAATATAAACAGAGATGTAGATCGACGAACCGAGGCCGAGCGCGGCGAGATCAGTAGCGGAATATCGGCCGACCATGGCCGTATCGATCACGCCGAACGCAATGATCGCCAACTGCCCGATCAGCACCGGCCACGCCAGGGCCACGATCTTGCGGACATCCGGCCACATGGTCAGTCGCTTCCGCGATGCAGCGACTTCGGTCGCGGCCGCTTGACCGGCGGCACCGGCCGCTCGATGCGCACATACAGCCGGAACCGCTCGTCGCGGTCGGCTACGCGGCGGCCTTCCCACACGAGCTTCCACTCGAACGCCGAGATCGACGACGGTTCGCCGTAATCCTGCGTGTCCTGGCGCAGGATCACGTCGCAGTCTTCATCGAAGGCGAAATGCATGCCGCCGAAGTACGCGAAAGTTGCAATCTGCGCATCGCCCAGACGCACCGGGGAGATGCAGGTGTAGTCAGGCGGCAGATGATCAGCGATCTGTTCAGCCACGTCGCGATACGTCCGGCTGTAGTTCACCACCGGCAGCCACAGCGTCATCAGCAGCACCCACATCAGCGTGGTGCCGGCGCTCGACAAGACGACGCTGCGCCACAACACCTTCGGATGACGGGCGAGACGCCAGCGCGCGAGCGAAAACCAGCACACCGTCACGGCGACCGCGCATACGAACGACAGGATCTTGAATTCGGGCTGGAAACCAGGCGCGAGACGCGCGAGATTGCGTGCGAGCGGCGCGGGGAAACCAAACAGGCCCGCGGTCCAGACCAGCCAGACGAAGGTGGCGAGCAGCGTGAAACTCAACATCGCGAACCAGTCGATGGCGTTGATCGCTCCGCGCTTGAGCGTGGGCAGCGCGAACGTGGCCAGCACGGACAACGGCGGCAGCAACAGCATGAACAGGCGGTTCGACTGATGGCTTTGCAGGATCACCAGCACCAGCAGCGGCCCGATCACCGATAACGGCACAGCCACATGCGGCGAGCGCCGCAGCCCGCTCCAGCTCACAAAGGTCCAGATGGCGAGCGGCCACGCCGGCCACGTGAAGAGCGGCAAATTCTTCAAGGCGTAGGAGAGCGCCTGGATCGGCGAACCGGAAAACGCGTCGAAACTGTTACGCCACCATTGGCGCAGCCACCATTCGCCGTCGTCGGGGTAGAAGTGCAGCACCGGCCACACCCATGCGCCGATCAGGATCACGGCCACCGGCACGCCGAGCACGAGCAGATAGAACGGCCGCACTTCGCGCACGATCACGGTCATGGCTAACGTACAGATCAGCAGCGCGAGCACCAGCACCGGGCTGCTCGACAAACCCACGAAGCCGATAGCCGCGCCCCAGATCAGCGCGCCCTGGATCGGTTTGTCGCAACTGCGCACGAGCCCGTAGACGAGCATGGCGGTACCGGCAAACTGAGCCAACTGAGGCGTGGTTTCGTGGCCGCGTTCGGCCAGGCCGAAGCATGCGAGCAGGATCAGCAGCGCGCCGTCGGCGAGCGTGCGGCCGTAGTCGCGCGGCTCAGGCTCGCCGCCAAAGGCGTATTTGAACGGTTGTGCCTCGTCGCGCCGGCCAAGCAGATACGCCGTGTACCAGACGAACGCGCAGGCCATACAGAACAGCAATCCGGTGACCACGCGCGATGCATTGCTTGCATCGACCCACGGGCTCAGCAGGCGGATAAAACCCGCGCCGAACCAGTACATGAACGGGCCGTCGCCGGTCAACGCCTTGCCTAGCAGGTTCGGCAGCAGCCAGTCTTTCACGCTGCCGTTGGCCATCGTCCACATCACGCCGAAGCCCGCTGCGTCCTCGTTTTTCCACGGGTCGCGGCCGAACAGTCCAAACGACGCGTAAACGATACAAATAGCGAGCAGCAGCCAGCGCGGCAGGGCGTTGGTGGCGGAGGCGGTCAGGCGGACGACATTTCGCATGCGTTTTGGGGCGACGGAACAAAACTGATGGAGCGCTGATGGAGCAATGCGGCGGCGCTTGGGTGGTGCTTAAATCGTGCTTGGGTCGTGCTTAAGTCGTACGAGGCACGCGAATCTCGTGCCTTGACGGGTCGTGCGATTTTTACCGAATCCGGCATTGTAGACGGGCGCCGTTGCGCGCGTCATTCCGGTGATTGTCGGCGTCCGGGTTTGGCGGGATGAGTTCGCCCGATTGGCTCAAAATTGCTCCGAAACACGGGGCACAGACGAAAAAAAGGCAGCTTTCGCTGCCTTTCTTCGAATCCAGCCTTGGCGGCTTTCCCGACTGATTACTTCTTTGCCGAAAATGCTGCGAACTTCTTGTTGAACTTCTCGACGCGGCCGGCCGTGTCCATGATCTTCTGGTTACCGGTGTAGAACGGATGCGATTCCGACGACACTTCGATCTTGGCCAGCGGGTACGTCTTGCCTTCGAACTCGCCTGTTTCGCGCGTGTTGATGGTCGAACGTGTGATGAACTTGAAGTCATTCGACATGTCGACGAACAGCACTTCGCGGTAATTCGGGTGAATGCCTTCTTTCATGGTCTTTCCTTGGTATCTGTTGGTAGCCAGCCCACCCGGGTTACGGGTTTTGCGCGTGTCTGCAAGCTAATCCTGCAAACCGGTCTTTCAAGCGCGAGCCACTTGCCTGAGGTCGAAAAACGGCGATTATGCCAGAAAATCAGCCGTTTGGCATGTTTTCAGGGCTTCCGGACCGAGGCGCCGCGTTCATTCCTGCTTCAGCGCGCCCACCCCCGCCGGGTCTTGCCGGTAATACCGCGCGAGCAAGCGATACAACTCCGGATATTCCCGCTCGAACGCCACGGGCTGGACGAACAAAGCCTCGCTGCAGACCGCGAAAAACTCCGACGGATGGTCGGCAGCATACGGATCGATCAGCGATTCGCGTTCAAAGCGGCCCCATCGGCGCGCCGGGACGGCATCGACCTGAGCGCAGAAATGGTCGTAGGCGTGATCGAAGACGTCGTTCCAGGCATTGGAATCGAGCGGCGCGTGCCAGCGTCGAAAAAGCGGCGGATGGCCGTCCGCCTCGCCATTGAGCATGTCGATCTTGTGCGCGAACTCGTGGATCACCACGTTGTAGGCGTCCTCGCCGTCGGTCATCTGCGCGTCTTCCCACGACAGCACGACCGGCCCGCCTTCCCACGCCTCGCCGCTCGCATCGTGCTCGATCTCGTGCACCACGCCGGCCTCGTCCTCGACCGTCTTGCGGATCACGAACTCGCCCGGATACACGATCACGCCGACCCAGCCGCGGTACAACTCCAGGCTCAGGTTCAGCACGGGCAGACAGGCTTGCGCCGCGATGGCGACGATCATCGCGTCGGTGAGCGCCAGATCGTGGGCGGTCGAAAACTCCTTTCCAGCGATAAAAAGCGTCGTGCATTCGCGCAGGCGGACGCGTTCGGTGTCATCGAGATGGCCGAAAAACGGCAGGCGATCGAGCGTGTTTTGCCAGAGCGCGTCGTCGATAGCGTGTTTGCGCAGCGCTTTTTCACGTCGATTCCCGCTGATCAACCGGGTCAGGAAATTGGCCATGAGGTCTGTAGAGTTCTCTCGATGTTCTCGCGCAAATTCAATCGATTTGCTTTTGCCAGAGGGCGAACACGCCGCCACAAATCGCGACTGCCATCATGAAATAAAAGCCGTCGAGCGAAGCGAGGAAACTCGCCTGCTGCGCGACCGTCCGCGCGATGGTTGCAATGGCGAGCGCGTGGGCATCGACGGCTGAGTGGCCCGCTGCCGCGAAGCCATTCGTTAGCGCATTCGCCGCGTTCTGAAATTCCGGATTGTACGGATTCACGGCTTCGGCGAGCCGGGACTGATGCAGCGCTTCCCGATGTTGCTCGACAATAATCACGGCCGCCGTCGCAAACGAGAGCGTCAACTGCCGAACGATATTCTTCAGCCGGTACCCGTGCGTAAACTCCTCGATCTCGAAAATTTTGAACGTCAGGTTCGCGACCGGCAACACAATGAACAGCAGCAATAAGCCACGTAGCAGCATCGGCAGGATCAGGTCACTTTGGGCGACGCCCGGCGACATTCGCGTCATCAGCCACCCGACCAGCGCCGCAATCGCGAAACCCGGCACGATGATCCATTTCTTGCGCTTCACGTACTTCGTATATCTGAAGTATAGGAACAGCGCAGAACCCGATATTAGCGATGTAATGCCGACTAGCCGGCCCGTGTTCTCGACCGGATAACCGAGTCCCTGTTCGAGGAATCGCGAGATCAGGTAGCTGAACCCCGTCGACTCGAAGTAATAGAACATGTACAGCAGGAGACCGATCCGAAAGGAGCGCTCGCGTAGCGCGTGAAGGCGCACGAGCGGTGCAGGGTGATGCCATTGATGCCACGCAAACCAGGTGAGGGCGCCAATACCCGCGACCGTCAGCAGCACGAGCGCGGGCGACGTGCTGAAATGCACGAAGCGCACTTGCTGCATCACGATCTGCAGCGCGCCTTGCGCAAAGGCAAACAATAGATACGGCCAGAAACTCGTCGCGCCGCGTTCTTCCCGCACTACGTTGCCCGAATCAGGCAGTGCGAGCATGGCCAGGATGGCGAATGCGAACCCTGCGGGCGCGGTGCAGGCGAACAACGCGCGCCAGTCGAAGTGCGAGACCAGCCAGCCGCCAAGCAAGGGCGCAACCGCGCTGCTACCCACAATCAGGATCATGAACGCCCGCGTTGCGCCGGCGCGCTTTTGCGGCGTAAAGCTCACCTGGATCAGGATGCGGCAGGCGCCCATCATCGGACCGATGAAATAGCCTTGCAAACCGCGCGTGAACATCAGTTGCAGCGAGGTTTCGGTGAGCGCCGACATCACCGCGCCGCACGCGTACAGCAGCATGCAGCCGGCCACATAACGCCGATGCCCGAGGCGATCCACCCACCATTGCTGCTGCAAAATTCCGAGCACGGCGGCGACCGCGTACGCGCTCGATGACCACACGAGTTCATCCGGCGATGCATTGACGCCACCCGCAATGTAGCTGGCGAAAAACGAGAAGATGACGTTGTCGAAGTAGTCCAGCCCGGTCACGAGCGCGAGCACCCACGGGAAAAAATCGCCGCGCAACCGCTCGACGGCGAACACCGGCGCCCGCGCACTCATTACTTCTTGCTCCCGGCCTTCGCGCTCGCCTTCGATCTTTGTGCGAGCAGCGCATCGGCGGGCTGGCCGGCGAGCCGTGCTTCCACGTAGTCCAGGTCGAGACGCAGCTCGGCGCGCACCGCTTGCGCTTCTTTCAGCTCGCGGCGAACGGATTCAATGCGGGTATCGATCGCATCAAGTTGCTGCTGCAGACCCTGGCGGATCTCCGCCAGCGAATCCGGCGAATAGCGGTTCTGGCCGGCTTCCGTTTTCTCGAGCGGCCGCTTGAGCATTTCCACAATGCCGTGCAGCGAAAATCCCAGCGATCGCAGCCTCAGGATTCGCCCGAAGCGCTCCAGATCATTTTCGTCATATAGCCGATACCGCCCCTCGCTACGGCTGGGCGTAACGAGACCGCGTTCTTCGTAGTATTTCAGCGTACGCGGGGTGACGCCGAGGCGTTCGGCGGCGTCGCGTACGGTGAGCAGTTCGCTGGACATGGTGCTGGCCGATGGTTGTATCGGCGGATGATGATGTCCCGAAATTATAGATCAACATGAACGTGAACGTGCACGTTGTCAATCGCGCCACTCGTTTCGACAGACGAAAAAAGCCGCCCGCAAAGGCGGGCGGCTTTCATGTTTCGAACCAGCGCGTTGGATTAGCTACGGCTTCAGCTACCGCCGCGGCGCATCAGGTCAAAGAATTCAGCGTTGTTCTTGGTTTGACGGATCTTGTCGAGCAGGAATTCCATCGATTCGACTTCGTCCATGTCGTGAATGAACTTGCGCAGCACCCAAACCTTTTGCAGCAGGTCCGGCTTGATCAGCAATTCTTCGCGGCGCGTGCCCGACTTGTTCAGGTTGATCGACGGATAGACGCGTTTTTCTGCGAGGCGGCGTTCCAGATGCACTTCCATGTTGCCGGTGCCCTTGAACTCTTCGTAGATCACGTCGTCCATCCGGCTGCCGGTTTCAATCAGCGCCGTGCCGATGATGGTCAGCGATCCGCCTTCCTCAATGTTACGAGCCGCACCGAAGAAGCGCTTCGGGCGTTGCAGCGCATTCGCGTCCACACCGCCGGTGAGCACCTTGCCCGATGCCGGCACGACCGTGTTGTAGGCGCGTGCGAGACGGGTGATGGAGTCGAGCAGAATCACGACGTCGTGCTTCATTTCGACCAGGCGCTTGGCTTTTTCGATCACCATTTCCGCGACTTGCACGTGGCGCGCGGCGGGTTCGTCGAAGGTGGAAGCGATTACTTCGCCGACCACCGAGCGCTGCATTTCCGTCACTTCTTCCGGCCGTTCGTCGATCAGCAGCACGAACAGCACGATATCCGGATGGTTCGACTTGATGGCATGCGCGATGTGCTGCAGCATCACGGTCTTGCCCGATTTCGGCGATGCCACCAGCAACCCGCGCTGACCCTTGCCGATAGGTGAGATCATGTCGATGATCCGGCCCGTCACGTTCTCTTCACCGCGCATTTCGCGCTCGAGCGGCATCGGTTTGTTCGGATGCAGCGGTGTCAGGTTCTCGAACATGATCTTGTGCTTCGAGGCTTCCGGCGCCTGGCCGTTGACCTTGTCCACCTTGACCAGTGCAAAATAGCGCTCGCCGTCTTTCGGCGTACGCACTTCACCTTCGATGGTGTCGCCGGTATGCAGATTAAAGCGCCGGATTTGCGACGGGCTGATGTAGATGTCGTCTGTGCTGGCGAGATACGAAGTCTCGGGCGACCGAAGGAAGCCGAAGCCGTCAGGTAAAACTTCGAGCGTGCCGTCGCCGAAGATCGTGTCGCCGGTCTTGGCGCGCTTTTTAAGAATCGCGAACATCAATTCCTGCTTGCGCAGTCGATTGGCGTTTTCGATCTCCAGGCCATTGGCCATTTCGATCAATGCGGAGACGTGCTGAGACTTGAGCTCGGATAAATGCATACGGATTTCCCGCCAGGGAGAAGAGGTACAACAGAGAATTTGGGAGGAGAAGTGAGCTGAACGCTCAAGGACCTAAACGTCTTGCCGTCTTAAGAAACGTCTTGCAGTCTTAGGATTCTAGCATAGCACATGCCGACAGGGCCTCGGGTGGCCGTGGCGACAGTGTGATTCGCTCATGTTGTGGCATCACAACAATCTGCAGGAATCTCGCGTGCAGCTAACTGCTTTTGTCGTCTTTACTTGTATCACCGATGCTGCCCGGATAAGACCCGGCTTGGACGCAGCATCGTGCCACTGGAAGCCAACCCTGTTGCGCGAAAGCCGGAAATACCCTTGCAGGCTTTCCGGCTTCGAGTCACAACTTCGGGCCCAGCTTTAAATCACAGATTGCTGTCCAGGAACGCGGTCAGTTGCGACTTGGACAATGCGCCGACCTTCTGCGCGGCGACTGCACCATTCTTGAACAGGATGAGCGTGGGGATGCCGCGCACTCCGAACTTCACCGGTGTCGATTGATGCTCGTCCACATTGATCTTCGCGATCTGCAGGCGGTCGCCGTAATCCTTGGCCACTTCGTCGAGGATCGGAGCAATCATCTTGCAAGGACCGCACCATTCCGCCCAGAAGTCGAGCAAGACAGGTTTATCCGATTTCGTGACGTCCTGGTCAAAGGATGCGTCGCTGATATGTTTGATCGATTCGCTCATTATGTGAATACCTCTATGAATTCGAGGCCCGCGTTTGAATGCTCGCCACGATACACCAAAACAGGAAATAGTTCGCCGCGCTGCGGGGTGTAGAGCCGCTCGCTTGGATGGGCGCATTCCGTTGCCGGAAAGCCGCCTTTTGCCCGTGACACGGTGATTAACCAGTGCTTTAAAATGTCATCTTAGCTTACTTTGCTATCTGTTGCCGGGTACCGATAGGTCCCGTCTGGGCGAACCTCCGGTGAGCAAAATCGCGGCCTATTCAGCGACGGTTTGCATACAGCGAACACATGCGGCAAAGCCGCTCGCCCAGGTCGTGCATATTGCGATTGCGCGCCTGAATGCGATTGCGCGCCTGAATTGCAATAGCATGGTGGGCGTGGCGATCCTTCTCTGATATGATTCTCCGTGACGGGCCTCCTCGCATGGTGGCGCGGTCAACCTGGTCAGGTCGGGAACGAAGCAGCCACAGCCGTTTTCTACCAGTGCCGAGGGTCGGGCTCGTCACCTTCGCTTTTTGTCTTTGCCTTTGTTTTGTCTTCTCCTTCGCTGTTCACAATTCTTCGTCGTACCCCCGTAGTTTCCCGAGCATTTCCTCAGTTTCCATCGTTTTGTCCCTCGTTTCGAATCTCCTGTCTTCCAGGTTTCTTGCGTCTTGTTAAGGTTTGCGTTTACGTACGCTTACTTCCCACGTCTGCTGCTCACGTTTTCGCCATTGAAGAAGTAATTCCGCCGGTATGAGGGGAGGTTTTGACTCGTCGCTTACACAGGCGTGTGCCCGTCGGTGAAACGCTTTTGCCGCTTGACGTTGCTGATACAATTTCGGCATGACCTATCAAGTTCTCGCACGCAAGTGGCGGCCCAAATCTTTCGCTTCGCTCGTTGGCCAGGAGCACGTGGTGCGCGCGCTGACGCACGCGCTCGACGGCGGACGGCTGCACCACGCCTATCTGTTCACCGGCACCCGCGGAGTCGGCAAGACGACGCTGTCGCGGATCTTTGCCAAGGCGCTCAATTGCGAGACCGGCGTGACATCCACGCCGTGCGGCGTATGCCGGGCGTGCAAGGAGATCGATGAGGGGCGGTTTGTCGATTATGTGGAGATGGACGCGGCCAGTAATCGCGGCGTGGACGAAATGGCCGCGCTGCTCGAGCGCGCGGTGTACGCCCCGGTCGACGCGCGTTTCAAGGTCTACATGATCGACGAAGTGCACATGCTCACGAACCATGCGTTCAACGCCATGTTGAAGACGCTGGAAGAGCCGCCCGCACACGTCAAGTTCATCCTGGCCACCACCGATCCCCAGAAGATTCCGGTCACCGTGCTGTCGCGCTGCCTGCAGTTCAATCTGAAGCAGATGCCGGCAGGGCAGATCGTGGGGCATCTGGAACATGTGCTCGGTGAAGAGCAGATCCCGTTCGAGAGCCAAGCGTTGCGGCTCTTGTCGCGTGCCGCCGATGGCAGCATGCGCGACGCGCTTTCGCTCACTGACCAGGCCATTGCGTATTCCGCCAATCAGGTCACCGAGGAGGCCGTGCGCGGCATGCTCGGCGCGCTCGACCAGAGTTATCTGATCCGCTTGCTCGACACCCTCGCCGCCGGCGACGGGCAGGGTGTGCTTGGCATCGCCGACGAGATGGCGTTGCGCAGTTTGTCGTTTTCCACCGCGCTGCAGGATTTGGCCGGGTTGTTGCACCGGATCGCGTGGGCGCAATTCGCGCCGGCTTCGGTGCTGGACGAATGGCCGGAGGCAACGGATATCCGCCGTTTCGCCGACTTGCTCAGCGCCGAGCACGTCCAGCTGTTCTATCAGATTGCAACGATCGGGCGCGGCGAGTTGGGTCTGGCACCCGATGAATATGCCGGTTTCACCATGACCCTGCTGCGCATGCTTGCGTTCGAACCCGCTGGTGGTCCGGGCGGTGGCGGTGGCGGTGGCGGAGGCGCGCGGGTCAGGCAGGCGGTTGTAGGTTCGCCTGCTGCGGGGGCGCGTGAATCGGCGACGAGCGGTGTTGCAGCCGGTGGAACGGGTTTGTCGGTAGCGGGGGCTGCAAAGCCCGTGGTGAGTCGCGCGGCTGACGTGGCTTCGAAAGGAACGGCCGCGTCGGGTTCGGAACGCGAAAAAGCGCAAGTGTCGCAGGATGCGGGTCAAGCAGCGTTGACCGGGCGTAGTGCTGCCGCGGATGGGCGCGATTCGGCTCCGGCGTCGGTGGCTGGCTCAGCGTCCGTCCCGAGCGAAAATCGTGCAGCGGCTAGCGGCGAAACAGTGCAAAGCCTTGCCGTTGAGCCTGAGCCGGTTGCGAAGGTGCGGGCGGTCGCGGAGCCTGATCAAACGGATGGAGTTGTCGATACTCCTGCCGTTTCCTTGGTCCCCGAAAAGGCTCGAAACGATACGACGGACGGGAAGACCGAAGCGCCGATGGACACGCTTGTGGCCGGGCATGAAGTTGATGCAGAGGAGGCGGGCGCGTCGGATGCGCAAAGCGCGTCAGCGGCCATTCCTGCTGCACCCGGATCGCCCGAAGTGACCGCGCTATCCTCAGATTCTTTGAATTTGCAGTCTTCCGACGTCACGCCTTCGTCACCTATCGGCCCCGATGCATCGCCGGACGACGTAGCGACTCCGGCGGCCGAACCCGATTCCAGTCCGGCGACGCTGGCAGCCGCCGCTCAGGAACTCATCGATCACGCCGCTGCCGATCGGGCCGAGAATCGCGTCGAGAACCGGGCAGTGCCGTCAACTGAAAAAAACGCGTCGCCACGTCCGGCGGGCGGTGCCAGCGCCGCGCTCGATGTGTTGCGCAGCGCGGGCATGCGGGTGTCGTCGGATCGCGGAGCGCGTGCGCCCGAACCCGTGCGCAAACCCGCAGCCCCCAAAGCGGCGCCTATCGTGCAGGTTCCTGTGCCGCGCCGGTCTGGAGCTTCGGGCGATCGAAGCGCAGCACCCGCCGCGGGCGATTCCAGCTTCGGCGGCGCGCAGCCGAAAGCGAACGGCAATGACACAAATGCCGGAGCGCCGCGCGGCGCTAACGGTACTGGCGCCATCGCCGGCAAGAACAGCAGTGGTGCAACACCTCCGTGGGAGGAAATGCCGCTGGACGACTATCAGCCGGTGTCGTCGGAAGACGGCTACTTCATGCCGCCCGACGACGGTTTCATGCCGGCGTTTGATAGCGGCCCGGATGATCTGCGCTTTAACGATGCGCCCGCCGCCAAGCCCGCACCCAAAGTCGATGCACGTCCGCTGCCACCCGCCGTCCCGCTCGACGCGATTGGCGTGAGCGGCGACTGGCCGACGCTTGCGGTCGATTTGCCGCTGAAGGGGATCGCTTACCAACTCGCCTTCAATAGCGAACTGACCGCGTGCGACGATGCGTCCATCACGCTTGCCGTGCCGGTGCCGCAATACGCCGAAAGCGCACAGGTCGCGAAGCTGAAGGCTGCATTAACCGATAAGCTCGGCCGGCCGATCGACGTGAACGTGAGTGTCGGTCCGGCGCGTCGCACGGCCGCCGCAGTCGATGCCGCCGTTCGCGCGCAGCGCCAGCAGGAGGCGGAGCGGGAGATTACGCAGAACCCGTTCGTGCAGTCGCTGATCCGCGATTTTGGCGCGAGTATCGTGCAAGGTTCGATCAAGCCGCTGGCATTGGGTAACGCGCAGGATGGCGGCCAGAACGCGGCATCGGCGAACTGATTTTTTCTGTGAGCAAAGAAGGAGTAGCGCGGTGCGGAGCGGAACATCGTGGCGCGCCGCATTGCCGGCAAGCACTCAGCGTTCAAGCGCCGAAGCCGTTAAGCTACGCAGCCCGTGAGAACGCTGGAAAGCGATAAAGCCAGAACCCCCGCGGAGCGAACGAGTCAGAGCGTCTGGACGTCGGACAGTCAGCCCGAGAGAGCCGGACAAGCAAGAAGGCGAGGAACCCCTTCATGCCGGACGGTTTGAACGAACATCGAAACACCCGCTGTAGAGCATGCAAAGCACACAAGGCAGCACTATCACCCATTCACAGCCAGCGCGCACCCGAGCCGATCCCGAACCGCGCGGCATGCACCCATTCTCTTTACCCCGTTTCCAGCAAGGAGCCCGACCATGATGAAGAACCAACTCGCCGGCTTGATGAAGCAAGCTCAGCAGATGCAGGACAACATGAAGAAGATGCAGGACGAACTCGCCCTGGTCGAAGTGGAAGGACAGTCCGGCGCCGGTCTTGTGAAGGTGACCATGACATGCAAGAACGATGTGCGCCGCGTATCGATCGACCCGAGCCTGCTCGCCGACGACAAGGACATGCTGGAGGACCTCGTTGCCGCTGCGTTCAACGACGCCGTGCGCAAAGCCGAAGCCACCACGCAGGAAAAGATGAGCGGCATGACGGCCGGCATGCCGATGCCGCCGGGTTTCAAGCTGCCGTTCTAAACACCTCAACCCTCAGAGCATAGGGTCGCCAAGCGCATGAAACAACCTTCCGCCTTGTCGGCGCTCGTCGAAGCGCTGCGCGCGTTGCCGGGCGTGGGTCCCAAGTCGGCGCAGCGCATGGCCTATCACCTGATGCAGCACGATCGGCCGGGCGCTGAAAAGCTCGGCCGCTCTCTGATGTTCGCCACCGAGCATCTGCAGCATTGCGAGAAGTGCAATACGTTCACCGAGGCGGCGATTTGCGAAGTCTGCATCGACCCCGAACGCGATCCTGAGCTGCTTTGCGTGGTCGAAACACCCGCCGACCAGATCATGCTCGAACAGACGCTGACGTATCGCGGACTGTATTTCGTGCTGATGGGACGGCTGAGTCCGCTCGATGGCATCGGGCCGAAAGAAATCCATTTCGATCGCCTGATTCAGCGCGCCACCGACGGCCTCGTGAAGGAAATCGTGCTCGCCACGAACTTCACGAACGAAGGCGAGGCGACTGCGCATTACCTTGCACAGACGCTCAAGTCGAAGGGCCTGAAGGTGACGCGCTTAGCGCGCGGAGTGCCGGTAGGCGGTGAGCTCGAATACGTTGACGCGGGTACGATCGCGCGTGCCATGCTTGACCGGCGCTCAGTTTAGACAGCAGTTTGTAGACGTTAGTCACACCGCAACAAGGCAACGATATGACCGAAGCAGAAGCATTGGCGCTCGCCACGCACCGGCACTACAAGGGTGGTTTATATCGCGTGATAGGCGTGGCGCGGCATTCAGAGACGGAAGAGTCGATGATCGTCTATGAGCATCTCTGGCCGCACGATCATGGCCTGTGGGTGCGCCCGGCGGAATTGTTCAACGGCACACTCGCCGACGGTTCGCCGCGATTCAAGGCGCTCGACATTCCGCTGTAAATGCTGTGCGGCACTGAAGGCCTTTCCGGCCCAGATAAACCGCTTCGAAACTGACAACGAAGGAGACACCATGAGCGCTTCCACGGGACCGCTCGCCGGCGTCAAGGTGCTCGAACTCGGTACGCTGATCGCCGGGCCGTTCGCCGCGCGCTTCATGGGCGAGTTCGGCGCCGACGTGATCAAGATCGAAGATCCGAACGGCGGCGATCCGCTGCGAAAATGGCGCAAGCTGTATCCGGAAGTGGGCGGGACATCGCTATGGTGGGCCGTCCAGGCACGCAATAAAAAATCGGTAACGGTCAACCTCAAATCCCCCGAAGGCAAGGAAATCGTCCGGCGGCTCGCGAAGGAAGCCGATATCGTCGTCGAGAATTTCCGGCCCGGCTTGCTCGAGAAACTCGGGCTGGGCTACGAGGTGTTGTCGGCCGAGAACCGTGGCCTCGTGATGGTGCGCTTGTCGGGCTACGGGCAGACCGGACCGTATCGCGACCGGCCGGGATTTGGCGCCATCGCCGAATCGATGGGCGGATTGCGCCACATCACCGGTTACCCGGACCTGCCGCCGCCGCGCATCGGCATTTCCATTGGAGACTCCATTGCAGCGCTGCATGGCGTAATCGGTGCGCTGATGGCGCTGCATCACCGGCAAGCGAATGGTGGCAAAGGACAAGTGGTCGATGTCGCGCTGTACGAAGCCGTCTTCAACATGATGGAAAGCGTTGTACCGGAATACGGCGTGTACGGCATGATCCGCGAGCGCACGGGCGCGTCGCTGCCGGGCATTGTGCCGTCCAACACGTATCCATGCCGCGACGGCAGTATTGTGATTGGCGGCAACAGTGATCCAATCTTCAAAAGGCTGATGCTCGCCATCGGCCGCGAGGACCTGGGCAACGATCCCACGCTGGCATCGAATGACGGGCGCGTACCGCGCACGCGGGAAATTGACGACGCCATCCGCGTATGGCTTTGCACCCGTTCCATAGATGAGGCGCTCGCCGTGCTGAACGCGGCAGACGTTCCTGCCGGCCGGATCTACAGCGTGGCCGATATGTTCACCGATCCGCAATACATCGCGCGCCAGATGATCCAGCATTTCCCCTGGCAGGATGGCCGGGAGATCGCGCTGCCGAATGTCACGCCGAAACTGTCGGAGACGCCGGGCGAGACACGGTGGCTTGGTCCGCAACTCGGCGAACACACCGATGAAGTACTGCAATCCCTCGGGTATGAGCCTGACGAGATTGCTCGGCTGCGGGCGAGCAAGGCGATTTAAGTCTTTCCACGTCAGCAGTCCGCCAAGTTCAGAACTCGGCACGCGGGGTCGGCTAGCTGATCCTGCAAGCTGAAGGTAGCTTCGACATCAACGCCGTGCTTGCCGGCACCAGGTACGGACGGCATGAGCGCTCGTGCTTGAGGGGACCCCGTGCAACGCCGGCGTGGGCGCGACATTTGATCAAACGGCAGCCGAGCACCTGCGACATCGAACAAATGTGAGGCGTGGCGCGCAGCTTGTTCAACGCTGTGAGCGCACGCAACCGTCATTCGCCCTCCTCGCGATCCCTCAAGGTTCGATCACGATCTTCCCTGACACGCGCCGGCTAGCCATGTCGTTCAAAGCCGCGGCGGTCTCTTCAAGGGCGTAGCGCTTCGTGACGTGTGGCCGTACCCGGCCGTCCTTGATCCAGCCGAAAATCTGCTGCAACGCGGCGCTCGCCAGGTCGGGCTCGCGCTGGATATGCTGGCCCCAGAACACGCCGACAATGCTCGCTCCCTTGAGCAGCGCGAGGTTGAGCGGCAGCTTCGGAATCTCTCCGTTCGCAAACCCGACCACGAGATACCGGCCGCGCCACCCGATACTGCGAAACGCCGGCTCAGCGTACTCGCCGCCGACCGGATCGTAGATGACATCGGGCCCGTTCCCGTCTGTCAGCGACTTGATCCGTTCGCGCAGGTTTTCACTCGTGTAGTCGATGGTGGCGTCCGCACCATGTTCCACGCACAACGCGAGCTTCTCCGGACCCGACGCCGCCGCAATCACGCGCGCACCGAGCGCCTTGCCAATTTCCACCGCTGCCAGCCCGACGCCGCCCGCCGCGCCCAGCACGAGCATGGTTTCACCGGCCTTCAGTGCGCCCCGGTCGACCACGGCGTGGTGCGAGGTGCCGTACGCGAGCGTAATGGCTGCAGCGCTGGCGAAGTCGATGTCGTCGGGCAATGGCATGCACGCCGCCTCGCTTGCCAGCGCCTGCTCGGCGAACGCGCCTTGCGCCGTGTAGGCGGCGACCCGCATGCCGGCCTTCAACCGCTTGACGTCCGGACCCACGGCCCGCACGACGCCCGCGAATTCGGAGCCCGGCGTGAACGGCAGTTCGGGTTTCATCTGGTACTTGTTCTGGATCACGAGGACGTCAGGAAAGTTCACGCTGGCGGCACGTACGTCGATCACGACCTGACTCGGCCCGGGCAGAAGATCGGGTAGTGTTTCCAGGACGAGGGACTCCGGTGGTCCGTACTGGTTGCATCGAATGGCGCGCATGGTGTCTCCGGGTGAAATTATCGTGATCTGGCAGTGTAGATCAGGGCTGGGTGAGCGTGCTCCCGCCGCTGCCGCGTTGGCCGAACGGTCTATAAAACACGTGCAATTTGCTCACCGTAAAGCGCTGTAGCAGACCGTTTGGCCGAGGGTCCCGACGTCGATCCGCGGGCCTTCCTTCCTCGGTTACAATCGTCGGATGCGAATCCTACTCAGCAACGACGACGGTTATCTGGCCCGCGGCCTCAACGTGCTGCACGAGGCCATGCAGCCGCTTGGCGAAGTCACCGTGATGGCGCCCGAGCAAAACTGCAGCGGCGCTTCGAACTCACTGACGCTGTCGCGCCCGCTCATCATTCACACCGCTGCGAACGGTTTCAACTACGTGAACGGCACGCCAACGGATTCGGTTCACATCGCGCTGACGGGCATGTTGGCCGAGCAGCCGGATCTGGTCGTGTCAGGCATCAACAACGGCCAGAACATGGGCGAGGACACGCTGTATTCCGGCACGGTCGCCGCAGCCACCGAAGGGTTCATGTTCGGCGTGCCGGCCATCGCTTTCTCGCTGGTCGGGCGCGATTGGCTGCATCTGGAGGACGCGGCGCGCGTGGCGGCGGAGATCGTCGCGCACTATCTTGCGCACCCCATGCCTGGCCATCCGCTGCTCAACGTGAACATTCCGAGTCTGCCGTATGACGAGATGGGCGAGTGGCGCGTGACGCGGCTGGGCAAGCGCCATCCGTCGCAGCCGGTCGTCCGGCAAATCGATCCGCGCGGTAACCCGATCTGGTGGATCGGGCCGTCCGGCGACGCGCTCGATGCAAGCGAGGGCACGGACTTCCATGCGGTCGCGAACGGCCATGTATCGATTACGCCGCTGCAACTCGATCTCACGCACACCAAGCTGCTGCCGGCTACGCGCGAGTGGGCCGAGGCACGGAGCCGCCGTTCATGACGGACGAACGCGCGAAACGCTTTCCGCTCGCGCTCGCCGATCTGGTGCGCGAGCCGCGCAAGGCGACTGCGCGTCCCGATGCGCGCAGCAAGCCGGTACTGAAAGCGGTTTCGGGTGGCGGCGGTGTTTTGAAATCCGCTGCCGCCACGCACAAATCCTCTGCGGCCGCTCCAAAACTGGCGGGCGCAAGGGTGGTAAAACCGTCTGCTGGCGCGCATCCCGGCATGAAGGCGAGTGCGGCGGCGAAACCTGAATCGAAGGCGCTTGCCGGCAACACGGCAGCGCGAGGCGTGGCGAGGAGTCCGGCTGCATCGACAGGAGAGGGACATCGATCGGCAGCAAGAGTGCATCCTGCGTCGAAACCTTCCGCAGTCGTCGCGCATCATCAGCCTGGCGCGTTGCGTTCAGGTGCCCGTCCGAACGACACACGCGACGCTCAGCCAAAGTCCAGGACGCATCTGAAGCCGGATGCAAAATCGAACGGACAACCAGCGCCGCAGCCCGAGGTCAAATCGAACGCTGTCCGAAAAGCTGCGTCACAGGCTGGGCAGCAAGGCACGCACGCGCTGACATCGGAACGAGTGCGTGAGCGCATGGTCGAACGGCTGCGCGCCAACGGAATAACGGACGCGCGCGTGCTCGCCGCCATGGCCGCCGTTCCGCGCCATATGTTCGTCGATCCCGGACTTGCCACGCAGGCCTATGAAGATGCGGCGCTGCCGATCGGTCATCATCAGACTATCTCGAAGCCATCGGTGGTCGCGCGGATGATCGAGCTGGTCGCGGCGGGACGTACGCTCAGGAATGTGCTGGAAATCGGCACGGGCTGCGGGTATCAGGCGGCCGTACTGTCGCAGGTCGCAACCGACGTGTATTCCATTGAGCGGATCCGGCCGTTATCCGAGCGTGCGAAGCTGAACCTGCGGCCATTGCGTGTGCCGAACATCCGTCTGCATTACGGCGATGGGCGCCTCGGACTGCCGGCGGTCGCGCCGTTCGACGCCATTGTGATTGCCTGTGCCGGCCTCGACGTTCCGCAGGCGTTGCTCGATCAACTCGCTGTAGGCGGCAGACTTGTTGCGCCCGTAGGCTCCCAGACGGCGCAAGCGCAGATACTGACACTCGTCGAGCGCGTTTCGCCCACTCAATGGCGCGAATCGCAGCTCGATCGGGTTTTCTTTGTACCCTTAAAATCCGGAGTGATTTGACACCGATGAGTATGTTGCGTGCTAAACGAGAAGTGAGCGCGAGCCCCGGTCTGTCGGCGGTTCAGCGCGGTGTATGCGTCGTGGCGTTGTCCGCACTGGCCGCCTGCGCGACCCGGATGGATCAGGCGCCCGTCGTCGACCGGACTGGATCCGCTATCGGCACGCAGACCGCCCAGGATGGAGCCGCGTTGCCGCCGGGTCCGCCGCCGCCGGGTTACTACCGCGTGAAGCCGGGTGACACCCTATACCGGATCGCACTGGAAAACGGCCAGAATTATCGGGATATCGCGTCGTGGAACAACATGACGAACCCGAACCAGATTGAAGTCGACCAGTTGCTGCGCGTGGCGCCTCCGGGCGCCAACCTCGCGGCGGCGACACCGGGCGTTTCTACCGCTCCGATTGTTGGCGGTGGGGTGCAGGCCCAGCCGCTCAACAATACGTATGGTGCGAATACGTCGGCAGCTCCCGGAACGGCGCCGGGTACGAATGGATACGCAAATGGCGGTACGCCGCCGGCGCCGAACTACGGTACGTCGTCTGGAATGGGAGCAATGCCGGGCACAGCGGCGCCGGGTCTGGCCATGACGCAGCCGCCGGGAACGGGTGTCGACAATGGCGCGGCCGCCGTTCCGGCTGCTCAGCCGGCGTTCATCTGGCCGGCGCGCGGACCGATTCTCGGCACGTTCGACGAAGCGAAGAACAAAGGTTTGAACATTGGCGGTGCAAGCGGAGATCCGGTGAACGCAGCGGCGGATGGACGGGTTGTCTACTCCGGCAACGGTCTGCGCGGCTATGGAAATCTGGTCATTATCAAGCATGACGCAACTTTTCTTACCGCGTACGCACATAACAGTGCTTTGATGGTAAAAGAAGGAGACGCGGTGACAAAAGGGCAGAAAATCGCCGAGATGGGCAACAGTGATTCGGACCGTGTGATGTTGCATTTCGAAGTTCGCCGGCAGGGAAAACCTGTCGACCCTCTGAAGTATTTGCCGCCGCAATAAGCGAAATCATCATGCCTAAATCGAAGCGCCGCCCGCCGCCAGCCGAGACTGAGACAATCAGCCGACCCACGCAGACAACGGTGGAAGACGGCGCTTCGAGCCAGGCAGACGAATCTGAAAACGAAACGGCCGACGCCGAGCTCGATCCAGACGAAGAAGGTGGCGTGAGCGGCAAGGATGCCGTTGAGGGTGCGGCCGATTCCGTACCCGACGTCGACGACTTCAAGTCTATTTTGCAGGCCGAACTCACGGCCGACACAATCCAGCATTACCTGAATCGCATCAGCGTGAAACCGCTGCTGACTGTCGAGGAAGAGCAGCGCTATTCGCGGTTGGCGAAAGCCGGCGAATTCGAAGCGCGCCAGGTCATGATCGAGCGCAATCTGCGGCTGGTGGTCAGTATCGCGAAGGGCTATTTGAACCGTGGCGTGCCGCTGCTCGATCTGATCGAGGAGGGCAATCTCGGCTTGATGCACGCTATCGAAAAATTCGATCCCACGCGTGGCTTCCGGTTTTCAACCTACGCCACGTGGTGGATCCGGCAGAGCATCGAGCGCGCGATCATGAATCAGGCGCGCACCGTCCGATTACCCGTGCACGTGATTCGCGAACTCAATCAGGTGCTGCGCGCGAAACGCCATCTCGAAAAAAGCTCGGCGAATTCGACGGCGGCCATTGCGCCGGACCGACGCGACGCGAGTATTGATGACATCGCGCATCTCACGGGAAAAACGCCCGAGGAAGTCACCGACATCCTCGCACTCAATGAACACACGGCGTCGCTCGATGCGCCGCTCGATCTCGATCCGGCGAGCAGCCTGCTCGATTTGCTGTCCGACGACGCAAGCCAGTCTCCGGATTCGGAAGTTCAACATCGTGAACTGGAAACGCTCACGAAGCTGTGGCTTTCCCGTCTCTCCGACAAACACCGGCACGTGATCGAGCGCCGTTTCGGCCTGAACCATATTGAGCCGGCCACGCTCGAAGAGCTCGCCGACGAGATGGGACTGACGCGCGAACGCGTGCGCCAGATCCAGCAGGAAGCGCTGGTCCGGCTCAAGCGTTTCTTTGCATCGAACGGTGTGCGAAAAGACGCCGTGCTTTAGGCGCGGTGTCGTCCTTGCAATGCTGTCCTTAAAAAAGTAATGACTCCAATTCTCGTATTCGACATCGAGACGATTCCCGATGTCGACGGTATTCGCCGTCTCGACAACCTTCCCGCCACGCTGACCGACATCGAAGTAGCGGAGCATGCGTTCGCTGCGCGCCGCGAAAAGGCAGGTAACGATTTTCTGCCGCATCATCTGCAGCGCATTGCCGCCATTTCGTGCGTGTTTCGAGATAACACGGGTTTTCGCGTGCGTTCGCTCGGCACGACGACCGATTCCGAGGCATCGTTGATCCAGTCGTTTTTTCGCGTGATCGAAAAATATACGCCGCAGCTCGTTTCATGGAATGGCGGCGGTTTCGATCTGCCCGTGCTGCACTACCGGGCGATGGTGCATGGCGTGGCGGCGTCCCGCTACTGGGACCAGGGCAACGACGATCGCGAGTTTCGCTACAACAACTACCTCAGCCGTTATCACGCGCGCCACACCGACCTGATGGACGTGCTCGCGATGTACCAGGCGCGCGCGAACGCGCCGCTCGATGCGCTCGCCAAGCTGTGCGGTTTTCCCGGCAAGCTGGGCATGGACGGCGGCATGGTCTGGCAGGCGTACTCAGAAGGACGCATAGAAGAAATCCGCAATTATTGCGAGACGGACGTGGTCAACACGTACCTGATGTACTGCCGTTTTCAACTGATGCGCGGCGGGTTTTCCCCTGAGGAGTATGCCGACGAGATCAGCTTCGTAAAGAATGCGCTCGCGCTTGAGCAGGCGTCTCATTGGGCTGAATATCTGGCGGCGTTCGACGACTGAGCGCCGTGCCGGGGCTCTCCCGCCATCGTCTACAATCTCGCTTTTGCTGCTCTTCTTTTTCGGGGTCTTCGCCCCGCTTTTCGTTTCGTCTTCCACTTCCCGATTGTTCGTTCTTTTCACTTTATTTGCTCTTTAGCCAGGAAGTCCGCAGGTGTCTCACGCTCGAAAAAAATCGCGTAATCGCTGGAATCCGCCGACGCGGATCGTTCCCCTGGACCCTTCGGCCGCGCCGCTCGAGATCGACATCAAATCGCTCGATATGGATGCCCAAGGTGTCGGCCGCGCGACGGCCGAGGATGGCTCGGAAGGCAAGGTTATTTTCGTGGAGGGCGCGCTGCCAGGTGAGCGTGTGTTGTATGCGAGCTTTCGGAGGAAGGCCGCGTTCGAGCAGGCGCTGCTGATAAAAATCCTGCGTGAAAGCGTCATGCGCACGCGGCCGAAATGCCCCTATTTCAGTAAATGCGGCGGCTGCTCCATGCAGCACCTCGATGTGCGGGCGCAGATTGCCGTCAAGCAACGCGTCCTCGAGGACAACCTCCAGCACATCGGCAAGCTCCACGCGGAGACGATCTACCGGCCTATTCACGGGCCGTCGTGGGGATACCGGTACCGGGCTCGGCTGGCTGTGCGGCTGATCGCGGGGAAGGGCGGCGCGCTGGTGGGATTCCACGAGAAAAAGAGCAGTTTCGTCGCCGATATTGAAACGTGCGACGTCCTGCACCCGAATGTGTCGGCGCTGTTGATGCCGCTGCGCGTGCTCGTCCGGGATTTGTCCATTCGCGACCGCTTGCCGCAGATCGAAGTGGCCGTTGGCGCTGAGACAACCGCGCTGGTGCTGCGCGTACTCGAGGAATTGACGCCGGCGGATGAAGTGCTGCTGCGTACTTTCGCCGATACCCATGGCGTCCAGTTCTGGCTGCAGCCAAAGGGACCGGAAACGGCTTATCCGTTTTATCCTCTTGAGCAGGAACTGGCTTACACGCTGCCAGAGTTCGGTATCCGCATGCCGTTCAAGCCAACCGACTTCACCCAGGTCAATCATCAGATCAACCGGGTGCTCGTCAGCCGCGCGTTGCGGCTGCTGGGCGCGCAGCGCACGGATCGGGTGCTGGATTTGTTTTGCGGAATCGGCAATTTCACGCTGCCGCTCGCACGGGTGGCACGTGAGGTGGTGGGAATCGAGGGCAGCGCGGGCCTCACGGAACGTGCGGTGGAAAACGCCAGGACAAATGGCGTCCATGAGCATACGTCGTTCGCATGCCGAAACCTCTTCGAAATCACAGCGGAGGACTTTCGCGCGCTAGGTCCTTTCGACAAGATTCTCATCGATCCACCGCGTGAGGGTGCGCTCGCGGTATCGAAGGCGCTGGCGGAGATTGCGCACAGCGGCGAGGGCGTGTTGCCCAAGCGGATTGTGTACGTCTCCTGCAATCCCGCAACCCTGGCCCGCGACGCGGGCGTGCTCGTGCGCGATGCCGGTTACCGCATGAAGGGCGCGGGTGTGGTGAACATGTTTCCGCATACATCGCACGTCGAATCGATTGCGCTGTTCGAGCGCGACTGAATCCATGGGTCGAGTCTCCGGCAGTCTTGCGAGCATAAAAAAACCGGCCTTCGAAAAGGCCGGTTTTTTACGAGCGAAGCAGAAACAATGCGCAATCAGTTCCGGTTGCCGCCGAAGATACCGAGCAGCATCAACAGGTTCGTGAATACGTTATACAAGTCCAGGTAGATCGCGAGCGCGGCGCTGATGTAATTCGTTTCGCCGCCGTTCACCACGCGCTGGACGTCGAACAGCATGTACGCCGAGAAGATCACGATAGCGAGCACCGATACCGTCAGCATCAAGGCCGGCAGGTGCAGGAACACGTTCGCGAACGCGGCGAGCAGCAACACCAGTACGCCCATGAAGAGCCACTTGCCGAGACCGGAAAAGTCGCGCTTGCTAACCGTCGCGATAGTCGCCATGGCGGCGAAGATCACACCAGTGCCACCAAACGCCATCATGATCAGCTGCGGGCCGTTCGTGTAGCCCAGAATGAAGCTCAGCAAACGCGACAGCATCAGGCCCATGAAGAACGTGAAGCCGAGCAGCACGAATACGCCGATGCTGCTGTTCTTGGTGCGCTCGATGGCGAACATGAAGCCGAACGCGATTGCCATGAAGGCGATGAAGCTCATGGCGGGGCTGGTTGCCGCGAACAGGGAGAACCCCGTTGCTACGCCGACCCAAGCGCCCAACACAGTCGGGATCATGGACAGCGCGAGCAGCCAGTAGGTGTTCCGTAGTACGCGGTTGCGGGTTTCGGACGACGTGACGCTACCGCTGCGGCCAAAACCGTAAGGGGATTCGTTCATGGTTTCTCCTTGCCTAAACTTGTGTAAAGCCATCTGGTTCAAAAACACCGGCTTGTTTTGCCGTAAAACGCCGACGCTGTGCCGTGCGACTACACGGCTTTTGTCGGTCGGGCGGCCTCGTTGGACGATTTGCCGCGAAAACCCTTTGGCTGCATTGTACGCTGCGGGCTCGAAGGCCGTTTCGATACAAAATATGGGCTCATCTTGCGCCGAAATCAACGATGCTGCTGCGCAACAGCAAGACCGCTAAAATTACCGCGCGTTTCATACCCGCGTTGCGATCCGCAGTGCAATTCCGTACTACGTTTTACCTATGCTTTGATGCTTACGAAGCCGTAAGGTTTCCATCGCAATCATACAACGCTTCGTGCTACAATTGTCGATTCATTTATATTCGTAACCCGTTCATTTTTTGGAGTTTTTCATGGCGATCGAGCGCACCCTGTCGATTATTAAACCGGATGCAGTGGCAAAGAATGTGATCGGCCAGATCTACAGCCGTTTTGAGCAAGCTGGCCTCAAGGTCATCGCAGCTCGCATGGTCCATCTGTCGCGCGCTGACGCGGAAAAGTTCTACGCGGTTCACGCTGCACGCCCGTTCTTCAAGGACCTGGTCGAATTCATGATTTCCGGCCCCGTGATGATCCAGGCGCTGGAAGGCGAGAACGCCATCCTGACGAATCGTGACCTGATGGGCGCAACCGACCCGAAAAAGGCTGACAAGGGCACGATCCGCGCGGATTTCGCCGACAGCATCGACGCTAACGCCGTGCACGGTTCGGACGCTGCTGAAACCGCACGTCAGGAAATCGCTTTCTTCTTCCCCGAAGTGAACGTCTATTCGCGTTGATTCGGGAGTAGATTTACCGCTGGAATTGGCGCGAAATAGCTGGAACGCGGCTCAGAACGCGTTCCATTTTTCGCTCAGCAAGGAAATGGCAGAATCGAAATGACAGCTGCAACAGTCAACCTTCTGGACCTCGATGCCGCCGGGCTCGTCGCTTATTGCGACAGCCTGGGCGAAAAGCCGTTTCGCGCCAAGCAATTGCAACGCTGGATTCACCAGTTCGGTGTCGACGACTTCGACGGCATGACGGACCTGGCGAAATCGCTGCGTGAAAAACTGAAAGGGCGGGCAAGCCTGGATATGCCCGCCATCGTCCGCGATCACGTATCCACCGACGGCACACGCAAGTGGCTGATCGACGTGGGTAACAGCAACGCGGTCGAAACAGTCTATATCCCGGAAGAAAATCGCGGCACGCTCTGCGTTTCGTCGCAAGCGGGCTGCGCCGTGAATTGCCGGTTTTGCTCCACCGGCAAGCAGGGCTTTTCGCGCAACTTGAGCACGGGCGAGATCATCGGCCAGTTGCGCATGGCGGAGTTTGCGCTGCGCGCTTCGAAAGGCGGTAGTGACGGTGCGCCGAATAACGGCAAGGCGGATCGCGTCGTGACCAACGTCGTGATGATGGGCATGGGCGAGCCCCTGCTCAACTACGACGCAGTCGTGCCGGCCATGCGGCTGATGCTTGACGACAACGCGTACGGACTGTCGCGTCGCCGCGTGACGTTGTCCACGTCGGGCGTCGTGCCCATGATGGATCGCCTCGGCGCGGATCTGCCGGTCGCGCTTGCCGTGTCGCTGCATGCGCCCATCGATTCGCTTCGCGACATGCTCGTGCCGCTGAACAAGAAATATCCGTTGCGGGAATTGATGGCCGCGTGCCAGCGTTACCTGAAGGTCGCGCCGCGTGATTTCGTCACATTCGAATATTGCATGCTGGACGGCGTGAACGACACCGAAGCGCACGCGCGCGAGCTGGTTGCGCTCACGCGTGACGTGCCGTGCAAATTCAACCTGATCCCGTTCAATCCGTTCCCCGAGTCCGGTCTGACGCGCTCGAGCAATGAACAGATCAAGCGGTTCGCGCAGGTGCTGATGGACGCAGGCGTCGTGACCACGGTGCGCAAGACGCGCGGCGACGACATCGACGCGGCATGCGGGCAGTTGGCCGGCGCGGTTCAGGATCGTACGCGGCTGGCGCAGCGCATGGGCAAGCCTGGGAAGGTCATCGAGGTTCGTGCTGTTTGAGTTCGCGGCGGGATTGTTGCGCTGCCGGGGTGCGGCGCCTCATTCGGCGGAAAAACTGGAAAATCCGGCAATAAATGCCAGAAGACGGCACACAATGCCGTGCATTTTGTTATAAAGCCGTCTGCAACGCCGACTAGGCTGTGTCGCGCGGTGGCGCCAAGGTCAGCAAAGAAGCTGAACAGCGACAAAAAAGAATCAATGCGAGGAATTTGGGATGAGTGAGCCGCAGCACCCGACGCCTTTCGGCGCTCATAAAGCTGGCCAATCAGGCAGTCGGTCCGGTGCTTTGCCCGGAAGTCAGCCCGAGAACGCCGCGAGCGCTGCCAATACCGCGCCGGGCGGCATTCAGCAGGCAGCGAGTCTTGATTCGGTCGCCGCGGTGGGTGTGCGACTTACGCAACTTCGCGAAGCGAAGAACTGGTCCCTCGACGATGTATCCGCGCGGCTGAAGGTGTCGCCGCAGAAACTGCGTGCGCTCGAGAGCGGCGATCTCAGCCTTTTCCCCGACCGGAATTTCGCGACGGGCATTGTGCGCAGCTACGCGAAAATCATGGGCGCCGACCCGGCTCCGTTCACGGCCGCGCTGCGTCACGCTAACGGTCCGCTTGAGCAGAATTTGTCGTTGCCGGCATCGTCCGGTGCAGGTTTGCCGCGTGGCCGCGTGTCGGTCCCGCTGGGCAGTTCGCCGCGACGCCGGTCCTGGTTGTGGGGCGTTGCTGCTGTGATCGTGGCCGTGATTGCGCTCGCAATGTGGCACACGGGCGGGGATTCCGCCGCATGGTTTGCAAGGCTGAAGGCCAGCGCCAACGGTGCAACCCAGGCAACGAACAGCGAAACCAGTGCGAGTTCATCGGTGACGGCTACCGACGAAGCGACGGCCAATACGGGTTCGGTCGCCTCAGGTGACGCCGCTACTGAAGCGCAGGCGAACGGAGCCGAGGCTCAGGCGGGAACCCAGGCTGCCGCGCAGGCAGGCGCCCAGCCTATGCCGAGCCCGCTAGGTACGAACGCGCTTCCCGCGTCTTCATCCACCATCACGGCCGTTCAGGGCGCGGCAGCGCGTGCACAAAGCGCGAGCGCTCCGGTGACCGCAGCATTGGCGAATGCAGCGAAGCCTGCATCATCGCCGGGTGCGGCTGTTTCGGCATCGGCGGTTGCTTCGGTCGGCACTGGCGCGAACCAACTTGAATTGAAGGTGGCGAGCGATAGCTGGTTCAGCGTGCGTCAGAAGGACGGCAAGGAAGTGTTTTCGGGCCTGGTCAAAGCTGGCAGCGTGCAACAGGTGGCAGGCGACGCGCCGTTCAAGATCACGGTCGGAAATCGGGCGGGCCTCGAATCGCTGACGTTCGACGGACAACCGGTCGAACCAGCTAAATTCGGTCCTGCGAAGGGCAACGTCGCGCGCTTCTCGCTGCCTTGAGTTCGGCCGCGCGCGCACTCGCGTGAGGTTGAGTCCGCGTTGTTACCCAACGCGGACTTGAAAGAATTACGCCACACGTCGTGAGGGGCTTTGAGGCCAGTTCTCAGCCTTGACACGGAGATGTGCGAAGATTTCATCAAGGCGTCGCAAAGGTGGCGGTGCCGTTTTTATGTCCTCTATCTCATTCATGTCCAGATACGCGTCACCGTGTGATAGCCGGCGGCGCAAAGGGTCTTTCGATGCAATCCGAAGCTCAACACCCCCTTATTGAAAGCAAGATTTGTTCGACGGAGCCTGTCTTCGGCGGATCGTGGAAACGGCGCTCATCGCATGCCGTCGACGTCCGCTGGGGCGGCCAGCTGGTGACAATCGGCGGCGATGCGCCCGTGCGCGTCCAGTCGATGACGAATACCGATACCGCCGACGCCATCGGCACGGCGATCCAGGTCAAGGAACTGGCGCAAGCCGGGTCGGAACTGGTCCGGATCACGGTGAACACGCCCGAAGCCGCCGCAGCGGTGCCCGCGGTACGCGAACAGCTCGACCGGATGGGCGTGACCGTGCCGCTCGTCGGTGACTTCCATTACAACGGTCATACGCTGTTGCGCGACTATCCGGCTTGCGCCGAAGCATTGTCGAAATACCGGATCAATCCGGGCAACGTGGGCGCGGGCGCCAAGCGCGACACGCAATTCGCCCAGATGATCGAAGCGGCTGCGCGCTACGACAAGCCGGTTCGGATCGGCGTGAACTGGGGCAGCCTCGACCAGGATCTGCTCGCGCGGATGATGGACGAAAACGCGGCCCGCTCCACACCGTGGGAAGCGCAAAGCGTGATGTATGAAGCGCTGATTCAATCGGCCATCGGCTCGGCGGAACGCGCGGTCGAACTCGGCCTCGGGCGCGACAAGATCATCCTCTCGTGCAAGGTCAGCGGCGTGCAGGATCTGATCGCGGTGTATCGCGAACTGGCCAAGCGCTGCAGCTTCGCGTTGCACCTCGGCCTGACCGAAGCGGGCATGGGATCGAAGGGCATCGTGGCGTCGACGGCGGCGTTGTCGGTGCTGCTGCAGGAAGGAATCGGCGACACCATCCGCATCTCGCTCACGCCGGAACCGGGCGGTGCGCGGACCGGTGAAGTGATCGTCGGCCAGGAAATCTTGCAGACCATGGGCCTGCGTTCGTTCACCCCGATGGTGATCGCATGCCCGGGTTGCGGACGCACCACCAGCACGTTGTTCCAGGAACTGGCGTCGCAGATCCAGACGTATCTGCGCAACGCAATGCCCGAATGGCGCGATCAGTTCCCCGGCGTCGAGAAAATGCACGTCGCGGTCATGGGTTGCATCGTGAATGGCCCGGGTGAGTCGAAGCAGGCGAATATCGGCATCAGCTTGCCGGGCTCGGGCGAAAATCCGGCGGCGCCGGTGTTTATCGATGGCGTGAAGGTCAAGACGCTGCGCGGCGATCATATCGCCCAGGATTTCCAGCAAATCGTCAGCGAGTACGTGACGCGGACCTACGGCAAGCGCGAAACCGCGCAGGCAGAAACACTTTAAAGACAGATGACTGAACAGAAGAAAAAGCTCGAGAAACTGAGCGGCGTGAAGGGCATGAACGACATCCTCCCGCAGGATGCCGCGCTGTGGGAATTTTTCGAAAGCACCGTCAAGTCGATGCTGCGCGCATACGGCTATCAGCAGATCCGCACGCCGATCGTCGAGCCCACGCAGTTGTTCACGCGCGGCATTGGCGAGGTGACGGATATCGTCGAGAAGGAAATGTACAGCTTCACCGACGCGCTCAACGGCGAGCAGCTCACAATGCGCCCGGAGAATACCGCGGCTGTGGTGCGTGCGTCGATCGAACACAATCTGCTCTACGACGGCCCGAAGCGGTTGTGGTACATCGGTCCCATGTTCCGTCACGAGCGTCCGCAGCGCGGGCGTTACCGGCAGTTTTATCAAGTCGGCGTGGAAGCGCTCGGCTTCGCCGGACCGGACACCGACGCTGAAATCATCATGATGTGCCAGCGCCTGTGGGACGATCTCGGACTGTCCGGCATTCGGCTTGAGCTTAACTCGCTTGGCCAGCCGGAAGAGCGGGCGGCGCATCGCAAGGAATTGATCGCGTATCTCGAGCAGCATGTCGACGCGCTCGATGAGGAATCGAAGCGCCGTCTGTACACCAATCCGTTGCGAGTGCTGGATACGAAGAATCCCGCCATGCAGGAGATTGCGCAGAACGCGCCGAAGCTCGTCGATTTCCTTGGGGCCGAATCGCTCGCGCACTTCGACGGTGTTCAGCGTCTGCTGAAGGCGAACAACATCCCGTTCAAGATCAATCCGCGTCTCGTTCGCGGCCTCGATTACTACAACCTCACCGTGTTCGAATGGGTGACCGACAAGCTCGGCGCGCAGGGAACGGTGGCGGGCGGTGGCCGCTACGATCCGCTGATCGAGCAACTGGGCGGCAAGCCGACGGCGGCGTGCGGCTGGGCGATGGGCGTCGAGCGCATTCTTGAGTTGCTGAAGGAAGAAGACCTGGTGCCGGCGCCGGAAGGAACCGACATCTACGTGGTTCATCAGGGCGAAGCGGCGGCGGAGCAGGCGTTCATCATCGCCGAGCGGCTGCGCGACACTGGCCTCGACGTGATCCTGCATTGCAGCCCGGACGGCTTGGCGGCCAGCTTCAAGTCGCAGATGAAAAAGGCCGATGCCAGCGGTGCGGCTTTTGCCGTGGTGCTGGGCGAAAACGAACTGGCGCAGGGCATGGTCGGCGTGAAGCCGCTGCGCAGTGCATCGGTTGAATCGACGGGTCAAAAGAACGAGCAAGCCACGGTGCCGGTGGAAGACTTGACCGAATTTCTAATCAATGCGATGGTGGCAACCGCCGACGATAGCGCCGACTGATTTGTCGGGCGGCGCCGCGCGGGCAAAGCCGTGCAGCGGGTCGAAACAACGGCGTGCAGCGTTGCGCGCGAATACAAAAGCAGTCAAGGAATACGCAGGGCATGAGCTATCACGAAGAACAAGAGTCACTTGAAAACCTGAAAGCCTGGTGGGCGAAATGGGGCAACTCCACGACCTGGATCGTCCTTGCTGTGCTCGTCGTCGCGGCGGGCTGGAACGGCTGGAATTTCTGGCAGCGCAGGCAGGCGGCTGAAGCTGCCGTGCTCTACGACCAGGTGCAGCAAGCGGTGGCGTCGAGTGACAAGGCAATGGTCACGCGGGCGGCAACGGACATGGAAGACAAGTTCGGCGGCACCGCGTACGCGCAGATGACGGCGCTGGCCGCCGCCAAATCGCTGTACACCGCAGGGGACAGTGCAGGGGCCAAGACGCAACTGCAATGGGCTGCCGACCACGCGAAAGACGACGAATACAAACAGATCGCGAAACTGCGGCTGTCTTTGTTGCTGCTCGACGAAAAAGCCTATGACGCGGGCCTGAAGGTGCTCGGTGACGCGCCGCTCGACGCGTTCAAGGGCGTGGTGTCGGACCGTCGCGGTGACCTGCTGGCGGTCGAAGGCAAGCGCGATGATGCGCGCGCAGCTTACAAGGTTGCGCTCGACACGCTGCCGAAATCCGATACGTCCGCCCGTCAACTGGTCCAGTTCAAGCTGGACGCACTCGGCGGCTAGCGCCGACGGCCGCCTTGACCTTGAGGCCTGTCAGCCGACCTCGTCCTTATGCAGGCGCGTCGCTCACTAGGTTAAAGTCACCGGTTTGCAGCGGTGATTGCAACCTTAGCGAGCACCACGCCGCACACCGATCAACCGATTTCACTTATTCATGTTGCGTCCACCGATGACCTTTCTGAAACGCTACGCTCTCCCGCTCGCTTGCGCGATGACGGTTATGCTCACCGCCTGCGCGACCAAGGACGAGCGGCGCATTCCGACTCCGCTTGTGGACATCAAGCCGGTTCTGACCGTGGAGCAGGCCTGGAAGGCGAGTGTCGGCAAGGCCGGGCGTTACCTGTTCTCGCCGGTGGCAATCGGTGACTTCGTCTACGCGGCGGGCGCCAACGGCACGGTGGCGAAGATCGATGCCAAGACCGGTCAGGACGTATGGCGCATCAAGCTCAAGGACGATCTGTCGGCGGGCGTGGGCAGCGACGGCAACCTGAGCGCGGTCGGTGGCCTGAAAGGCAACGTCTACGTGCTCGGACCGGACGGCAAGCAACTCTGGACGGCAACCGCACCGGGCGAAATCATCTCGCCGCCACTGGTCGGCAATGACGTGGTCATCGTCCGTACGATCGATGGCAAGGTCATCGCGTACAACGCGCAGACCGGCGAACAAAAGTGGGTATTCCAGGCGCGCGCCGTGCCGCTCAATCTGCGTGTGGCTGCGGGCATGACGTTCGCCGCTTCCCAGGCAGTCCTCGCGGGCTTCCCGGGCGGTACCTTCGCCGCAATCAATCTGCAAACCGGCGACGCCTACTGGCAGACGCCGGTGTCGTTCCCGAAGGGCGTGACTGAAGTCGAGCGTATCAACGACGTTACCGGTGCGCCTACTCTGGTGGGATCGGAAACGTGCGCGGTGACGTTCCAGGGCCGCATTGGATGTTTCGACGCGAATTCGGGCCGTCCGCAATGGGAAAAATCGTTCTCGAGCGATAGCGGCCTGGCGCAGGACAATGAAATGGTCGCGGCCGGCGACGACTGGTCGATCGTCAACGCGTTCAGCGGGATCGACGGCGCACCGCTCTGGAAGAACGACAAGCTGAAGAATCGCATGGTCAGCGTGCCGTTTATCCTGGGCCGCGCGGTCGTGCTTGGCGACTTCGAGGGCTACGTGCATTTCCTTTCGACGGCAAATGGACAATTCGTCGGCCGGGCCAAGACCGATGGCAGCGCAATCACGGCTGCACCGGTACTGGCGGGCGATACCCTCGTTATCCAGACGCACGACGGCGGCCTGTACGGTTTCCGTCCGCGCTGATTGGTTTGGTTTGAATGGATCTGACGTTCTGACGAACGTGCCGGCTTTGCCGGCCGTTCGCGTTTTTTCGGACTTTTTTGTTTTTTGAGTCCGCGCCGTGCGAATAGAATCGATTCATCAAGGCCGCGCGTGAAGGATCATCGTGCGGCAAATAAGCGCACAAGCAGCATCTGGGCAGTAACGGCAACGGTACAAGCAACTTCAAGCAACACCAGGCATCGGGATTCCGGCAGCAGGATTGTGCAAGCGGGTCCACACCTTCGGGTGACGTTGCCCGATCGATCATGTCGTTTGGCGGAGCGCTCGGCGCGTTCCACATGCGCTTCAGACGCCATGAACGTGGAACATCGCTGCACGCTGCGGTCTCCGCGGAAACCGTGCTAATTTTCGACACATCGCCGGGCCACGCACACTCGCGGCTCGCCGTTTCCGGACTTTTATCCGGCGCGCGCCGGGCCGGAATCATCCGCCTTGCGTTCAACTAAGAACACCATCTGATGAAACCCGTAATTGCCCTCGTGGGGCGCCCCAATGTGGGGAAATCGACGCTTTTCAACCGCCTGACCCGTTCGCGCGACGCTCTCGTCGCCGACTTGCCCGGCCTCACCCGTGACCGCCACTATGGCGAAGGTCGGGTCGGCGACCGCCCGTACCTGGTGGTCGACACCGGCGGTTTCGAACCGGTCGCGAAGGACGGCATCCTGCACGAAATGGCTCGCCAGACGCGCCAGGCGGTGGAAGAGGCCGACGTAGTCGTCTTCATCACCGACGGCCGCAACGGACTGGCGCCGCAAGACAAGGCGATTGCGGACTACCTGCGCAAGACCGGCAGGCCGCTCTTCCTCGTGGTCAACAAGGCCGAGGGCATGAAGTACAGCGCGGTCGCCGCCGACTTCTACGAACTGGGTCTCGGCGACCCGCGTGCAATCTCTGCCGCGCACGGCGACGGCGTCACGGAAATGATCGGTGATGCGCTCGAGATAGCGTATGCCGGACAGCCGGAAGAGGACCCTGAGGAAAAGGCGGCTCGCGGCGTGAAAATCGCCATTGTGGGGCGCCCGAACGTCGGCAAGTCGACGCTGATCAATGCGTTGGTCGGTGAGGAACGGGTGATCGCGTTCGACATGCCCGGCACCACGCGCGATTCCATCTACGTTGATTTCGAGCGAAGCGGCCGCAAATACACCCTGATCGATACGGCCGGTTTGCGTCGTCGCGGAAAGGTATTCGAGGCGGTGGAAAAGTTTTCGGTGGTGAAGACGTTACAGTCCATTTCCGACGCTAACGTGGTGATTCTGCTGCTCGATGCGCAGCAGGACATCTCGGACCAGGACGCGCATATCGCGGGCTTCGTGGTCGAGCAGGGACGGGCGCTGGTGGTAGGGGTCAACAAGTGGGACGGACTGGACTCGCATGTGCGCGAGCGCACCAAGGCGGACCTCACGCGCAAGCTCAAGTTTTTGGACTTTGCTAAATTCCATTACGTGTCGGCGCTGGAAAAGACGGGTATCAGCCAACTGATGAAATCGGTGGATGACGCCTACGCCGCCGCCATGGCCAAGTTGCCTACGCCGAAGCTCACGCGTGCGCTGATCGACGCGGTTGAATTCCAGCAGCCGCGCCGTCGCGGACCGATTCGTCCGAAGCTTCGTTATGCGCACCAGGGTGGGCAGAATCCGCCGATCATCGTTGTGCACGGAAATGCCCTCGACGCGATCACCGACACTTATAAACGTTACCTCGAAGGCCGCTTCAGGGAAACTTTCGGGCTGGTTGGGACTCCATTGCGCATAGAGTTCCGTTCAAGCGCGAACCCTTACGCGGACAAAGGCTGAATCCCGCGTGCATCAAGCGTTTCGGCGGGTTTTACACAGCCGTGGCGCGCTGGTGCGAAAATGAAAATCGGCTATAGTGTAGCGATTGACGGCGGATCTCTTTTTCTTCGTCGCAATCACGTCAACCTGCAAAAATAATACGGAGTTTGCTATGAGCAACAAAGGGCAATTGTTACAAGACCCGTTTTTGAACGCACTGCGAAAAGAGCATGTGCCTGTATCGATCTATCTGGTCAACGGCATCAAGCTGCAAGGCAATATTGAATCGTTCGATCAGTACGTCGTGTTGCTCCGGAATACGGTTACTCAGATGGTCTACAAGCACGCCATTTCCACGGTCGTGCCGGCGCGTCCGGTGAATTTCCACCCGGATGCAGAAACGCCCTAAACCTCGTTGCGTCCGGTGTCACGGCATGAATGAACATGCTAATTCACCGGTCGCTTCAAAATGAAAACATTAATTTGATCAACGCAGCGCTTGTCGGTGTCGACTTCGGAAAGATCGATTTCGATGCCAGTCTCGAAGAACTCAGTCTGCTCGCACAAAGTGCGGGTGCTCATCCCGCCGTCACCCTGACCGGTCGCCGTTCCAGCCCCGATGCCAAGATGTTCGTCGGCAGCGGCAAAGTCGAAGAGCTGCGCCTCGCGTGCGAAGCCAACGACGTCGAACTTGTCATTTTTAATCACGCCCTCGCGCCCGCGCAGCAGCGCAATCTGGAAACGGCGCTGGATCGGCGTGTGATTGACCGGACCAGTCTCATCCTCGATATTTTCGCGCAGCGTGCCCGCAGTCATGAAGGCAAGCTGCAGGTCGAACTCGCCCAGCTCCAATACCTGTCCACGCGCTTGATTCGCGCATGGACCCACCTTGAACGGCAGAAGGGCGGTATTGGTTTGCGCGGACCGGGTGAAACGCAGCTTGAAACTGACCGCCGGCTGATTGGCGAGCGAATCAAGGCGCTGAAGGCGCGGCTGAAGAAGTTGCAGCGTCAGCACGGCACGCAGCGGCGTCAGCGTGAGCGCAACCGGACTACGTCGGTGTCGCTCGTCGGTTATACGAATGCGGGCAAGTCGACATTGTTCAACGCGTTGACGAAGGCGCAGGCCTACGCAGCGGACCAGTTGTTCGCCACGCTGGACACCACGTCCCGCCGGGTTTATCTCAGCGAGGAAGCGGGGCAGGCGGTGGTGTCGGATACGGTCGGCTTCATTCGCGACCTGCCTCACCAGCTGGTCGCGGCTTTTCGTGCGACGCTTGAAGAAACCGTTCAGGCCGACCTGCTGTTGCACGTGGTCGATGCGTCGAGCATGGTGCGGCTCGACCAGATCGAAGAGGTCAATAAGGTGCTGAGCAGCATTGGCGCCGACGGCATTCCGCAGATCCTCGTTTTCAACAAGATCGACGCGGTGCCTGAACTCGCGGCCCGTAACGATCCAGTCGAAAGGGACGAGTATGGTAATATTTTGCGCGTCTTTTTAAGCGCGCGAACGGGTCAGGGACTCGACGCGCTGCGCGCGGCAATCGCCGAATTCGCGGCTTCCGAACCCAAAGATAACAACGAGTACACGGAACTTCCGGACGGCACAATCGTGCCGGAGTCCATGGATAGCACATCCGACGACGGAACCGCGCTACCGGAAGACCACCGGTCAGCCGACGAAAGTGATGACCGCAAGGTCCCCGAGCACGGGCACTGATCTGTTCCGATTTGCATTGACCCGGCTGTCTAATGGTGAATCACCGAGTGAACGACTACAACGAGCGGAGTAACCGGCAGCTTTCGCATGCCGTCTTTTCGATCAACGATCCGCGCTGGGGGCGGGGCGACGGCAATGGCGACGGTAAAAGCCAGGAGCAGAAGCGTCCGCAGGAGCAGAAGCGCCCATCGAAGGACAAGGATGGTGAGGGCCCGCCGGATCTCGACGAAATGTGGCGCGACTTCAACAAGAAACTCGCGGGCTTGTTCGGGAAAAAGCCGGCCGGCGGTGGTCCGCGTGCCGACAACGGCCGCGGCGCCAGGATCGGCATGGGCATTGTGATCGGCGTGTTGATCGCGATCTATCTGGGCAGCGGCGTATTCGTCGTGCAGGACGGCAATGTGGGTGTCGTGTCGCGCTTCGGAAAGTATGAAGAGTCGGCCGACGCGGGCATTCACTGGCGTCTTCCGTATCCGTTCGAGTCGCACGAGATCGTCAATACATCGCAGATTCGTTCGGTCGAAATCGGGCGTAACAACACCGTGACGCAGGCCAATGTTCGCGACGCATCGCTGCTGACGCACGATGCGGATATCGTCGACGTGCGCTTTGCCGTGCAGTATCAGATCAAGTCTGCGACCGACTATCTGTTCCGCAACGTCGATCCTGATCAGAACGTGACGGAATCGGCGCAAGCCGCGATTCGCGAGATCGCTGGCACGCACAGCACCGACGACCTGCTTTTCAAGGATCGCGAAGCATTGCGCGCGAAGCTTCTCGACACCATCCAGGCATCGCTCGATTTGTACAAGACGGGCTTGCAGGTGACCGGCGTGACGATCGAGAGCGTGCAGGTGCCGACGCAAGTTCAGCCGGCGTTCGAAGATGCCGCGAAGGTGCGCCAGGATAACGAGCGCGCGGTCGACACCGCGAAAGCCTACGCAGATCAACTGTTGCCGCGCGCGAAGACCGACGCGGCGCGCATGATCGACGACGCGAAGGGCTATAGCAACCGGGTCGTTTCACAGGCGCAAGGCAATGCCGAGCGCTTCAAGCAGGTCTACGCAGAATATTCGAAGGCGCCGGCAGTGATTCGTCAACGCATGTATCTGGACACAATGCAGCAGATCTATTCGCGTGCGACGAAGGTGTTCGTCGACAGCAAGAGTTCGAACAACGTGGTGTACCTGCCGCTCGATAAACTCGTTGAAGCAAACCGCCAGAACGCGAACGCCGCGGCGTCGGGCGCGTCGGGTGTTGCTGCAGGGACGGCGCCTGCGGGCGCGAATCAGCCGGTCGGCGCCGCGCCTGCCGGCGTCATCGGCGGGTCGATCACGCAGGACGCGCGCGCCGAAAGCGCATCGGCGGCTTCGGCCGTGACCGCGCAGTCCGCCGCTCCCGCCAGCGCTGCAGCTTCTGCCGCTGCTTCGGGCACAGCTTCGCAGTCGTCGAGTGACCCATCGCGCTCGCGCGATGCGTTCCGTTCGCGTTCGCGCGAAGACGACACGCAATGAGGGGCGCGATCATGAATCGAATTATTGCGCTCGTCGTTGCCGTGGTTGTCGTGTTGTTCGTCGGCTCGTCCATGATGTTCGTGGTTGACGAACGCCATGCGGGCGTCGTGTCCGCGCATGGCGGCGGCACGCCTACGCTGGTCACGCCCGGACTTCATTTCAAACTGCCGCCGCCGTTCCAGACCCTGACGCTGATCGACACCCGCACGCTGACGCTCGACGAAGCAGGCTCGGACCGCTTCAATACGTCGGACAAGAATGAGGTGATCGTGAATACGGTCATCAAGTATCGTGTGGCCGATCCGCTCAAGCTGTTCGAAAGCGACGAGAAGAACATGCAGACGGCGCAGGACCGGCTCGCCGCGCTGACGCGCACGGCGTTGACGTCGTCGTTCACCAAACGTTCGCTGACGGATGTGCTCGGTGAGCAGCAGGCTATTGCGACCGAAGCGCAGAAGGCGATCGAGCAGCCGGCAGCGGCGTTCGGCGTGGAACTCGTCGACCTGCAACTGACACGCATCGACTTTCCGCCGTCGGTGGCCGATTCGGTCTACAAACGCATGATCGCGGCGCGCCAGCAAGCGGCGGCCGAGGAGCGCGCGAAGGGGACGGCGGACGCCGATGCGCTGAAAGCAGCCGCGGAGCGCCAGCAGGAATCCATTCTCGCCGATGCCTACAAGGAAGCGCAGACCATCAAGGGTGAGGGCGATGGCCGGGCCGCGTCCATTGCCGCCGATGCATACGGCGTCGATCCGCAGTTCTACCAGTTCTATCAGAGCCTCGAAACGTATAAAAAGACGTTCAATGCCGGCGACGTGATGGTTGTCGATCCGAGCAGCGATTTCTTCCGCTTCATGCGTAGCCCGAATGGTGCTGCTGCGCCGAGCGGAACCGATGCGACCACCCCGGCGCTCGTGCGCAAGCGCTGAGCCCCAAGCGTCGCGGTGCGAGCCGCGACGCCTTCTATCGAATGGATATGGCTGCATCGTTACTGCTCGCGATTGCGTTGATGCTGATTATCGAGGGGATGTTTCCGTTCGTCTTCCCAAACTCCTGGCGCGACACGTTCCGCCGGATAGCACAACGGCCGCCGCACCAGATTCGCATTGGCGGGCTGATCGCCATGGTGCTTGGCGTTATCCTGCTGATTATCGCTACGTGACGCTTGCAACCCCAAAATTCAAAGCGGGTCGACGAGTAGTCTCCAGTCACCCATAGACTCAAAGCTTGCGCTCACCCGCGGCATTCATCCCCGCCGCGCTCGAACGCTCCGTAGGAACGCACTGATGTCCACCTGGTTACTTCCCGAGAATATTGCCGACGTCTTGCCGTCCGAGGCTCGCAAGATTGAAGAATTGCGCCGTCGGCTGCTCGACCGTTTTCGTTCGTACGGCTACGAACTTGTCATGCCGCCCATGCTCGAGTACATCGAGTCGTTGCTCACCAGCGGCGGCAGCGACCTGAACCTGCGCACGTTCAAGCTCGTCGATCAATTATCCGGCCGCACGCTTGGCCTGCGCGCTGACATTACGCCGCAGGTCTCGCGTATCGACGCGCATTTGCTGAATCGGCAGGGCGTGACGCGCCTTTGTTACGCGGGCAATGTGTTGCATACGCGCCCGCGCGGTCTGCACGCGACGCGCGAGCAGATCCAGATCGGCGCGGAAATCTACGGCCACGCGGGACTGGAAGCGGATCTCGAGATCCAGCAATTGATGCTGGACTCGCTGCGTCTGAGTGGCCTCGATAAAGTGCGCCTCGACCTGTGTCACGCCGGAGTTTTGTCGGCGCTGCTGGACCTGGAACCGGCCGCTGCGGCGCTCGGTGAAGCGCTGTTCGACGCGCTCGGCGCGAAGGATGTGCCGCGCCTGAACGAACTCACGGCCAAGCTCGGCGATGTAGCGCGGGACGCGTTGCGCGCGTTGCCATCGCTGTATGGCGACGCTTCCGTGCTCGACGAAGCGCGCGCCCGGCTGCCGAATCTTCCGGTGATCGGCCGCGCGCTGGACGACCTCGCCTTCCTGGCGGCGCAAGCCAACGGCGCCGAGTTGATGATCGATCTCGCCGATCTGCGCGGTTATGCGTACCACAGCGGCGTGATGTTCTCGGCGTACGTTGACGGCGTGCCGAACGCGGTGGCGCGAGGCGGTCGTTACGACGATGTCGGCCTGGCCTACGGCCGTGCGCGCCCGGCGACAGGTTTTTCGCTCGACTTGCGTGAAGTCGCCCGTATTTCTCCCATCGATGCCCGCGGCAGCGCGGTCCTCGCCCCGTGGAAGCATGATGAACCGCTGCTCACGGCAGTCGCGCAATTGCGCGATGCGGGCGAAGTGGTGATCCAGGCGTTGCCCGGCCACGACCATGATCTCGACGAGTTCGCGTTCGACCGCGTGCTGGTGGAGCGGGATGGAACGTGGGTTGTAGAGGCCCGTTCGTAGGGGTTTTGCGGAAAATTTCCGCCAGATCCGATTGACGCAAAATCGATACGCGTTCGCAAATACCGGGAAAAACTCGGAACCTTTCGCGAACATAGGTAAAATGCTTTTTTAACCAGCTATCAAATTGACATGTCTGCCAGCGCAGTGAATGTGAACCCGGGGCGCAACGTCGTCGTGGTCGGCACCCAGTGGGGTGATGAGGGCAAGGGCAAGATCGTCGACTGGTTGACGGACCACGCCCAGGGCGTCGTGCGCTTCCAGGGCGGCCACAACGCCGGCCACACGCTGATTATCGGCGGCAAGAAAACCATCCTTCGACTGATTCCGTCGGGCATCATGCGCGCCGGCACCGCTTGCTACATTGGCAATGGCGTCGTGTTGTCGCCGGAAGCGCTGTTCAAGGAAATCGGCGAACTGGAATCGGCGGGTGTGGACGTCCAGAAGCGTCTGTTCATCTCCGAAGCCGCCAACCTGATTCTTCCGTATCACATCGCTATCGACCAGGCCCGCGAAGCGCGGCGCGGCGCGGCGAAGATCGGTACGACCGGACGCGGCATCGGCCCGGCGTATGAAGACAAGGTCGGCCGACGCGGCTTGCGCGTACAGGACCTGTACGATCGCGAAGTGTTCGCTGAGCGCCTGCGCGAAACCCTCGATTTCCACAACTTCGTGCTGACCGGTTATCTGGGCGCCGCTGCGGTGGACTATCAGGAAACGCTCGACACCATGTTCGGCTACGCCGAGCGCCTCGCGCCCATGGTGACCGACGTCTCGCGCCGTCTCTACGATGAAAACCACGCTGGCCGCAACCTGCTGTTCGAAGGTGCGCAAGGCACGCTGCTGGACGTCGATCACGGCACCTACCCGTACGTCACGTCGAGCAATTGCGTGGCGGGCGCGGCAACGGCTGGTGCGGGCGTGGGTCCGCAAAAGCTCAACTACATCCTCGGCATCACGAAAGCGTATTGCACGCGCGTGGGCGCGGGTCCGTTCCCGAGCGAGTTGTATGATGCTGACAACGCCAGTCGCCAGGAGCAGGTTGGCCTCACGCTCGCGACCGTCGGCAAGGAATTCGGCTCGGTGACCGGCCGTCCGCGCCGCACCGGCTGGCTTGACGCCGCCGCGCTGCGCCGCTCGATCCAGATCAACGGCATCTCGGGCTTGTGCATGACGAAGCTCGACGTGCTCGACGGACTGGACGAAGTGAAGCTGTGCGTGGGCTACAAGCTCGATGGCAAGGATGTCGATATCCTGCCGCGCGGTGCGTCGGAAGTCGCGCGTTGCGAGCCGGTGTACGAGACGTTCGGCGGCTGGAAGGAAAGCACCATCGGCATCACGCAATGGGACAGCTTGCCGGCCAACGCACGTGACTATCTCTCGCGTATCCAGGAAGTGGCGGGCGTGCCTATCGACATGGTGTCGACCGGTCCCGATCGCGATGAAACCATCCTGCTGCGTCATCCGTTCAAGGTTTAAGTAGCAAGACGGAAAGCCTGAACGGGTAGCATCGACCAGAGTGGCCGCGAATCAGCGGCCACTTTTGTATATTCAACAGACGTACATAGCTGTACATATTGAAAAGAGTTTCACCATGATCGCGATGAAAGATCCGCGCAACGACGACCGGAACCTGTGGGTCGGCTGGGACGAGTATCACCGGCTGATCGAGCTGCTTGCGCTCGCCGTGCACGACTCGGGCTGGAAGTTCGACAATATCCTGTGCCTCGCACGCGGCGGCCTGCGGGTCGGTGACCAGCTTTCGCGCATCTATGACCTGCCGCTTGCGATCCTGGCGACGAGTTCGTATCGCGAGGCGGCCGGCACGGAGCAGGGTACGCTCGATATCGGCCAGTACATCACCATGACGCGCGGCGAGTTGTCGGGCAATGTGCTGCTCGTGGATGACCTTGTCGACTCCGGCGTGACGCTTTCGCGCGTGCAGCAGCACTTGAAGGACCGTTATCCTGCGGTCACGTCGGTGCGTTCCGCCGTGCTTTGGTACAAGGGCTGCTCCAAGGTGAAGCCCGACTACCATGTGCAGTTTCTCGAAACGAACCCGTGGATTCATCAACCGTTCGAAGAATGGGACACCGTCCGCCCGCATAACCTCGGTGCGTGGATCAAGCGCGGCGTCCAGAACGAGCGCAGCTGATTCAAATCCTGAGCGTGTTCAAGTCGTGTGCGTGAGCGCTTAGTGCTCAATCGGGTTTAAGCAAGTTTCAGCAACAGAACCAAACCGAAACGAAACGCCGTTCAATTCGCCTATCCGGTGCGATTGAACGGCGTTTTTTTGTTGATCGCCGGTTAAATCCGGAAAGCACCTTACAAGCACCTTCGCGGTCTTGCCGCAATGCTAAACTGCCGCTTCGCTCCGGTCGTAGCAGTATCACAACAGGCCGGTCGGGCGCCGCACGCAACGTTAGAATGGCGTTCGTTTTTTCCGCTTCGGACGGCTTCCCGCGTTTATGAACACAATGACTCACGCGCACGAGCGCAAACAGCCGCTACCTGCCCTGGCGCTCGCCGCAATCGGCGTAGTGTTCGGCGATATCGGCACCAGCCCGCTGTACGCGTTGAAAGAGGCTTTCAGCAAATCGCACGGTATTGAACTGAGCGAAGCCTCCATCCTCGGGGTCATCTCGCTGTTGTTCTGGGCGATCATGATCGTGGTCTCCATCAAATACGTGCTCTTCGTGATGCGCGCCGACAACAACGGCGAAGGCGGCGTTCTCGCGCTGATGACACTTGCGTTGCGCACGTTCAAGGGGTCTGGGCGTGCAACCGGCGTGCTGATGATGCTCGGTATTTTCGGCGCATGCATGTTTTACGGCGATGCGGTCATTACACCGGCCATGTCGGTGATATCCGCGGTGGAAGGGCTGGAAATCGTCTCGCCGGCGCTGGCTGAAGGGGTGATCCCCATCACCATCGTCATTCTCGTGTTGCTGTTCTGGATCCAGCGCCGCGGGACGTCGGTGGTCGGCAAGCTCTTCGGCCCGATCATGGTGCTGTGGTTCGTGACGCTGGCCGTGCTTGGGCTCTATCACATCGTGCAAATGCCGCGCGTGCTGATCGCGTTGAATCCGTATTACGCGTTCTCGTTCATGGCGGCTCACGTGCTGCAGGCGTATATCGTGCTCGGTTCGGTCGTGCTGGTGCTGACCGGCGCAGAAGCGCTGTACGCCGATATGGGGCACTTCGGCGCCAAGCCCATCCGCTGCGCGTGGTATGGGCTTGTCATGCCATCGCTGGTGCTCAATTATTTCGGCCAGGGCGCGTTGCTGATGCACTCGCCGGAAGCCGCCGAAAGTCCGTTCTTTCTGCTGGCGCCGCAATGGGCGCTCTTGCCTCTCGTGATCCTGTCGACGGTCGCGACGGTGATCGCGTCCCAGGCCGTCATTTCAGGCGCGTATTCGCTGACGAGCCAGGCAATCCAGCTTGGCTACGTGCCACGCATGAAGATCCTGCATACGTCGGATCTGGCGATCGGGCAGATCTATATTCCGGTCGTGAACTGGCTGTTGCTGTTCGTCATCCTGTGCATCGTGATCGGCTTCAAGAGCTCAGAAAATCTCGCGGCCGCATACGGGCTTGCCGTCACCGCGACCATGCTTGTCACGACCATTCTCGCGTCGGTCGTGATGACCAAGCTGTGGGGCTGGAACAAGTTTCTGGTGGGCGCGATCATCAGCGTGTTTTTTATCGTCGATGTCGGGTTCTTCGGCGCCAGCTTGCTCAAGATCGAGCAGGGCGGCTGGCTGCCGCTGGGTATTGGCGGCGTGCTGTTTTTCCTGCTGATGACGTGGTTCAAGGGCCGCATGATCGTGAAGGACCGGACCGCCGCCGACGGTATTCCATTGATGCCATTTCTTCAGGGATTGCTCGCGCATCCGCCGCATCGGGTGTCGGGCACCGCAATCTATCTGACCGGTAATGACACGCTCGTGCCTGTTAGCTTGCTGCACAACCTGAAGCACAACAAGGTGCTGCATGAACGGACCATCTTCCTGAATTTCGTCACGCGCGATGTGCCTTATGTCGATGACGATAAGCGCGTGGAAGTGAAGGACGCGGGCGGCGGGCTCTTTCTCGCGAAAGCACAGTATGGTTTTAACGAAACGCCCGACGTGAAGGCGGTGCTGAACGAGATCGGCCGCACCCACGACATGACGTTCGAACTCATGGATACGTCGTTCTTCATGGCACGGGAAACGGTTGTGCCGACGCAGTTGCCGGGCATGTCGGTATGGCGCGAACGGGTGTTTGCGTGGATGCATCAGAATGCCGCCAAACCGACCGACTTCTTTAGTATTCCCGCGAACCGGGTGGTCGAGTTGGGGACGAAGATCGAGATTTGAGCGCGTTCGTGGGTGTCTGAGACGATGACATACACGCTGCCCGACTTGACACGTTAAAGCAGCGAAAAAGAAAAACGGCCCGTTCAATTACGACGGGCCGTTCTCATTTCTATCGAGCCATATCGCTCGTTTATTTTTTCAGCTTGGCAAACGCCGCCGCCATCGCGCTGGCCGCTTCCGGTTCACGCTTGCCGCCGCTATTGCCTCGGACATCGCGCGCACTGCCGCCACCACCCGAACCACCACGACGGTCTTGCGCACCGCGTTGCTGTTGTTGCGGCTGGCCGCCGTCAGCGGCGAAGTCATCGTCCAGACGCATGGTCAACGCAATCCGCTGGCGCTTCACGTCCGTCTCCAGCACTTTCACCTTCACCACTTGCCCGGCCTTCACGACCTCGTGCGGGTCCTTGATGAACTTCGTCGACATCGCCGATACGTGCACCAACCCATCCTGATGCACGCCGATATCCACGAACGCGCCAAACGCCGCGACGTTCGTGACCACGCCTTCCAGGATCATACCCGGCGTGAGATCGGAGAGCTTTTCGACGCCATCGCGGAACGTAGCTGTCTTGAACTCCGGACGCGGATCACGGCCCGGTTTTTCGAGTTCCGCGAGGATGTCGCGCACCGTCGGCAGACCGAACCGTTCATCGACGAATTCAGCCGGCGACAAGCCTGCCAAGGCTTCGCGCTTGCCCATGACATCGGCGGCGTGCTTCTTGATCTTGGCCAGGATACGTTCGACGACCGGATACGCTTCCGGGTGCACCGACGAGCGGTCCAGCGGATTTACGCCATTGTTGATGCGTAAAAATCCGGCGGCTTGCTCGAAGGTTTTATCGCCGAGACGGGGCACTTTCTTCAATTGATCACGCGATGCAAACGGACCGTTGGCATCGCGGAAATCGACGATATTGCGCGCCAATGTAGCGTTCAATCCCGACACGCGCGCAAGCAGCGCAACCGATGCGGTATTGGCATCTACACCGACCGCGTTCACGCAATCCTCGACCACCGCGTCGAGCGAACGGGCGAGGTCGCGTTGGTTGACGTCGTGCTGATACTGGCCGACGCCGATCGCTTTCGGATCGATCTTGACGAGTTCCGCGAGCGGATCCTGCAGTCGCCGCGCGATGGATACTGCGCCGCGCAGCGTGACATCGAGGTCAGGAAATTCCTTCGATGCCAGTTCGGACGCCGAATAAATCGATGCTCCTGCTTCGGACACTACGATCTTCTGCAGCTTCAGTTCCGGATGTTTCGCGATCAATTCGCTCGCGAGCTTGTCGGTCTCGCGCGACGCCGTGCCGTTGCCGATACTGATCAGCTCAGCCTGGGTCTGCGCGGCGATCCGCGCGAGCTTGGCGAGCGAACCGTCCCAGTCGCGACGCGGTTCGTGCGGATAGATCACATCGGTGGCGAGCAGCTTGCCGGTGCGATCGACGACGGCCACTTTGACGCCGGTACGCATGCCGGGATCGAGACCGATCACGGCTTTCGGACCTGCAGGAGCGGCGAGCAAAAGGTCCTTCAGGTTGCGCGCAAACACGCGAATGGCTTCGGCTTCAGCTTCTTCGCGCAAATTCGTCAGCAAGTCATTTTCGATGTTCGGCTGCACCTTCACGCGCCAGCACCAGCGGCACACGTCCGAGAGCCATTTATCGGCCGGGCGGCCCTGATTCGCGATACCCACGTGGCGAGCGATCAGCGCTTCGCCCGGATGCGGCACTTGCGCGTCGAGCTCTTCGCCCAGTCCCAGCTTGACCATCAATACGCCGGCGTTGCGGCCGCGAAAAAGAGCTAACGCCCGATGCGACGGGACCGTGCGGATGGTTTCCGAGTAGTCGTAGTAGTCGCGGAATTTCTCGCCTTCCTCGGTTTCCTTCCCTTCAACGACGGTCGAAATCACGCTGCCTTGCTTGAACAGGTAATCGCGTACCTTACCGAGAATTTCCGCCGTTTCGCCGAACTGCTCCGAGAGGATGTCACGTGCGCCATCGAGCGCGGCCTTGATATCGGCGACCCCTTTTTCGGCGTCCACGTAGCGCGCGGCTTCCGTTTGCGGATCGAGCGCCGGGTCGGCGAGGAGGGCGTCCGCGAGCGGCTGCAGGCCGGCTTCACGCGCGATCTGCGCCCGCGTGCGGCGCTTCGGCTTGTAGGGCAGATACAGATCTTCAAGCACCTGCTTGCTGTCGGCGCCTTCAACGGCTGCGCGCAGCTCTGGCGTGAGCTTGCCCTGTTCTTCTATGCTCTGGACGATCGTCGCGCGCCGGTCTTCCAGCTCGCGAATATAGATGAGCCGTTCCTCGAGATTGCGCAATTGCGTGTCGTCGAGATTGCCCGTGATTTCCTTTCTATATCGGGCGATGAACGGAACGGTTGCGCCTTCATCGAGGAGCTGCACGGTCGCGGCGACCTGCCGCGGCTGCACATTCAACTCGGAGGCGATGCGCTGGACAATCTTGAGTGCTACGGTTTCCGTCATGGGGGTCTGCGTCAGCCTGCTGGCTCATCAAGGGCTTTTCGTACCGCGCGCTTCACTCGAATTTCTCTCGCATTTCACTGTAAGCCGCGCGAACACGTTTGCCGGGTTGGTGAAGCGGGGCATTTTGCCATAAATGCCGGAGGGCTCCGGCGCGCGGTGATAGAATTTCGCCATCGTAGAAGCTGCTTTTTCAGACCATTGTCCGTTTTCTTGTCCGTTTCATTGCCTACCACGCTGGCTATCACGTTGCCGACTTTCCGCCTTTCGCCCGCTTTGCCGACTGCTCCAGTCGATTCGTTCGCCTCGACCGGTCAGGCCGCATCGGGTGGCGGTGTTGCCATCGCGCGACCAGCTGTGCTGCCGGCTGGATTGTCGCGGCAGGCCTCGCTGTTCGCCCGGCCCGTTGCGGCATTATTGTTCGCCCTGGCTTGCGCGGGTGTCGGCACGGCCGCAATGGCGCAGACGCCTAAGCCCATCAACCCGGGTACCTCGGTCACGCAAACGCCGCTCGATGAAAGCGGCGCGCAAGGCACTGCTGCGCAAGCGGCATCGGGCGGTTCGGGAAGCCGGGCGGCGGGTCAGTTCGGCGCAAGTGGTGCAATCGATGCCGGCGCGGCCCAAGACACTCCCGATCCAAACGGTTTCTCCGCCAGGCAAAAGGCGTTGGACGTTCGCAGCGCGGAGAACAACTATCGCTACGGGGTCAAGCAGCACGATTGCTACAGCGATTTCTTCGTCAACCACTGCCTGGACAAAGCGCGTGACGCCAAACGTGCGGTAGCTCAGCAAATTCGCAAGGAACAACTGGCGCTCGACGACGAACAGCGTCTGCAGCACGCGCAGCAGCGTGACCAGCAAACGGCGATCAAACGCGCCCAGTACGTATCCGAGGCGCCGCAACGCGCGGCGAGCGAGAAGGCGAGCGAAGAATCATTTGCAGAGAAGCAGCGTCAGAACGAGTTGTCGGCGGCGCAGCGAAATGCGGAAGCGCCGCAGCGTGCGGCGAACCAGGCCGATTACGACCGCAAGCAGGCGGATTACCAGAAGAAACTGGCCGATGCCGCCGCGCGCGGCGTTCAGGACGCAAAAGACCGCGAGGACAAGGCGGAACGCTTTGCGGCCAAGCAACGTGACGCTGCCGAGCATCAGACGGAAGTCGCGGCCCGGCAAAAGGAAGCTGCCGCCAAGCAGCAACAGCGTGCACAACAGGACGCGGCAGATCAGGCGCATCAGGCACAACTCAAGCAACAGCAACAGCAGCAGCAGCAACAGCAATCCAAGTAAGCCGGGGCCGTACAGCAACCTCGGGCGATGCCGCCAGCAATTGATGCGGCCCGCCGCGACCAGGGGAGGCGAATATGCATGCATATCCTGCAGCAGCAGTCGACACAGGCACGATCCGCGAACGGATCGGGCAACTGGAAGCGGAGCATCACGGCCTGGATTGTCTTATCGGCAAGATGGCTGAGGTTCCCGGCATCAACGACCTCGAGATCAGGCGCCTCAAGAAGCGCAAGCTCAAGGTCAAGGACACAATCATCCTGCTGCAATTGCAGTTGGAACCGGACATGCGCCTGAATCCTTGACGTGCACATGATGCACATTCGATGCACGCGCGGCCCGGAAAAACTTTACGCCAGCCGCTCTTGACGCCTCGTCGGCAAGGGTAGAACAAGTCTCGCTTATCGACCCAAGTCATGACCCGAGTCATGGATCGGGCCACAAGCCGGAACATAAGCCGGAACATAAGCCGGAACATAAGCCGGAACACAAGCCGGAACACAAGCCGGAACACAAGCAGGAACGTCCCTTTGAATTCGCCCGACAATGCCCCCACAGAAAACGCGGAAGCCGTGCTGAAGCCGGCCGCGAAGGCGGGTGTCGCCGACACCACGCTTTCGCTCACGCTGGCGCCCAAGCGCCGCACTGAACTCGACGCGATTTTTGCCGCCGAGGGTCTGCTGGCGCGGCAAATCGATGGTTATCGTTCGCGTGCTTCCCAGGTCGACATGGCGCGCGCCGTCGCGGCAGCCATGGAAGCGTCCGGGCGTGCCATGCCGGAACCCGCGATGTTCGATACACAACGCCGTCCCGCGCGCAAGCTCGGGCCATCGGATGCGCCCGTCGTTCACGACGAAGGTGCGGACGAGCTGGGTGTGGCGATGGTATCGACGGGAATCGACGGCGGCGAGAACACGCTGATCGTGGAAGCGGGGACGGGCACGGGCAAGACCTTCGCGTATCTCGTGCCGGCCATGCTGTGGGGCGGCAAGGTGATCGTCTCGACCGGCACGAAGCACTTGCAGGACCAGCTATTCCAGCGCGACATTCCCACCGTGCGCGACGCGCTCGCCGTGCCGGTGTCGGTCGCCATGCTCAAAGGGCGCGCGAATTACCTGTGTCACTACTACCTGCAGCGCACCGCCGACAGCGGCCGTTTGCCAACGCGCCAGGACACGTCGCATCTGCAGGAAATCATCCGCTTCGCCAAGATCACGCGCACCGGCGACAAAGCCGAACTCGCGAGCGTGCCGGAGAACTCGCCCGTCTGGCCGATGGTCACATCCACGCGTGACAACTGCCTCGGCCAGGAATGCCCGCAGTACAAAGAGTGTTTCGTGATGCAGGCGCGGCGCGAGGCGCAGCAGGCGGATATCGTGGTAGTGAATCACCACCTGTTTTTCGCCGATGTCATGCTGCGCGATACCGGCATGGCCGAGTTGCTGCCGACCGCGAACACCGTCATCTTCGACGAAGCGCATCAGTTGCCCGAAACCGCGACGCTGTTTTTCGGCGAAACGGTATCCACCACGCAGTTTCTCGAACTGGCCCGCGATGCGGTAGCAGAAGGCTTGAGCCACGCCCGCGATTTCTCCGACTGGACGAAACTCGGCGCTGCGCTGGAACGTGCGGCGCGCGACGTGCGGCTGGCATTCAAGGAAGATTCGGTGCGTATGTCGCTTGGCCAGCTTGCCGACGACCATCCGCTGTTCGACGCGCTCGATACGCTTGAAGAGCATCTTGATGCACTCACCAAGGCGCTTGGCGAGCACGCTGAGCGAGCCGAGTCACTAGGCGCGCTCTTGCGCCGTGCGCGCGAATTGCAGGGCTTGCTGGGTGGCTGGACCGCGCCGCCGACTTCTGTCGAAAAAGCGGTAGCGCAGGAAGCGGAAGCGGCGGCGAAAGCCGATCCAAACGAGATGGTGCGATGGATCGAAGTGTTCTCGCATACGGTGCAGTTGCACGAGACACCGCTTTCCGTCGCGCCGATTTTCTCGAAGCAGCGCGCCGGCGTGCCGCGGGCGTGGATCTTCACGTCGGCAACCTTGTCGGTGCGGGGGGATTTCACGCATTACGCGGCGCAAATGGGCCTGAACGCGCGTCGTTCAATGACGCTGCCCAGTCCCTTCGATTACCCGACGCAAGGCTTGTTGTACGTGCCGCGTAACTTGCCGCAACCATCGTCGCCGAATTTCACCGACGCCGTGTTCGATGGCGCGCTGCCTGTGATCGAAGCATCGAAGGGCGGCGTCTTTTTCCTTTGCACGACGTTGCGCGCGGTCGATCGCATTGCGATGCGACTGCGTGACACGATCGAGCAGCGCGGCTGGGACTATCCGCTACTGGTGCAAGGCGATGCCAGCCGCACCGAGTTGCTCGACCGCTTCCGTTCCCATGGCAACGCGATACTCGTGGGCAGCCAGAGCTTCTGGGAAGGCGTGGACGTGCGTGGCGACGCACTGTCGCTGGTGGTGATCGACAAGCTGCCGTTTGCGCCGCCCGATGACCCGGTGTTGTCGGCGAGACTGGATGCGTTGACCAAGAAGGGCTTGAGTCCGTTCGCCGTGCATCAGTTGCCGCAGGCGGTGATTACGCTCAAGCAGGGCGCGGGCCGGTTGATACGCGCGGAAACGGATCGTGGCGTGCTGATGATTTGCGATACCCGTCTCGTCGATAAACCCTACGGCCGGCGCATCTGGCAAAGCCTGCCGCCGTTCAAGCGCACGCGTGAACTCGAAGTGGTGCGCGCTTTCTTCTCCGACCCGGAAACGACGGTGGATCAGGAAGGCGAATGAACGGGCCGCGCCGCGCGATCAACCGCCAGGCGGTTGGGCCGGCACCTTCTGCCAACCTGCGGGGCAGTTCTTGACGTACGGGTAATAACCTTCAGGCCTGCCGCAGTAATACCAGTAAGCCGTTTGCGGTGCGGTGGCGCCGGCCGTGTTCGTTTGCCCCTGCTCGACATACTGCGTGGGCAAAGAGGGGTCAGCGACCGCCACAGGCCCATAAGGGTAGTAGCCGGGATAGTAACCTGGGTAATATCCGGAGTAGTACGGGTACGGATACGGATAGCCGCCGACAAACCCCGGGCCGAAATAGATCCCGACTGATCCGCCGCCGCAGCAACCACCGTGATAGTAGCCGCCACCATGGTAATAGCCTCCGCCATGATAGCCGCCCCCCCAGCCACCGCCGCCGTGATAGTAGCCTCCGGCCGTGGCTGCGCCGCTTGCACCCAGGGCAGCCAACACCAGCAATAGCTGGCACGCTCTACGCCCGTTCATGATGATCACCTCGACTGTCCATGCTATTTCAGATTTGATTCGCCGAGCCGGATCATGCACAGGGCAGGCTGTCCCGAATCAGGACCGGCTATTCATAAGTGTATGAATTCCACGGCCATTTTTCCTTCTTTGTGTAACGGGACATGACAGGGGTTCCGGCCGCACCGGGAAACAGAGTGTAAGGTCCTGCGCTCACCCGAGGGTAATTGCCCGTCGCGCATACTTTCACTTCACGTCAGGAAGCTCGATGCGGCATCCGTTGGAGGCGGGAATTGGCGAGGCTGGAACCTGGTTTAGCCTGCGAAAATGGTGTCCAAAAAAAATGCCGCGCTCATTGGAGCGCGGCATTTTTATCAGGCTTAACCGAATTGCCTGACGGCTTTCGCCGTGTGTTTCGTCGCCATGGTCAGCGTGAAAAACCGCTTACCAGATTTGCCACCACGATTTATTTTCCTTACCCGGGCGCGACTTGCCGGTGACATACGGGCTGTCAGGGAACGTAGCGGCCAGCACGCGCTTCGTATCACCTTCCAGTTGCGGCTGATCAAGCTTGCCGTACGACAGCATCATGATATGCAACGCGTCTTCCGTTGCAGGCGCATTCCGGTATTCACGGATCGCGAGCTGCGCACGGTTGATGGCGGCCACATAAGCACCACGCCGATAGTAATAATCCGCCGCGTGCACTTCATGCGAAGCCAGTGCGTTCACGATGTAGCGCATGCGTTGCGCGGCATCGGGCGCATACTTGCTTTGCGGATATTTGTCGACCACGACCTTGAATGCGTCGTACGATTCGCGCAGCGACACGGGATCACGCTCGCTCATGTCCTGGCCGGAGAAACGGCCGAACAGACCAAGGTCGTCGTTGAAGTGGATCATGCCTTTCAGGTAGTACGCGTAAGGAATGTCCGGGTGATCCGGATGCAGCTTGATGAAGCGGTCGATGGCTGAATCTGCGGAAGCGGTTTCACCGTCCTTCCAGTTGCAGTAAGCCACATTGATCTGCGCTTGTTGCGCAAAATGACCGAACGGGTCGCGGCCTTCAAGGTTCTCGAAATACTTCGCGCATTTACCGAAGTCACCGCCGGTCAGCGCATCCTGCGCCTCCGAGTATAATTTGCCGTTATTCCACGTTGCCGTTTCGTCGGTTTTCTCGGGCAAACCATGACAGCCCGCAACAATGACGGCACTCGCAGCCAGCGCCATGACCTTGACAGACGTGTTCGACGATAGTCGGACCAGTTGACGGACAGGGTTAAAAACGGTTCTCAAAGCTTGATTCACGGCTCGCATCAGTGCTTGCATTTTCTAGCTCATGCCTTTCTGGCTAATTCCCAGCTTTTCAGTCTAAATGACCCGCTCAAGTACAAGTCGTACCAAAGATCGCAGCAAAGATTATAGCCCAAGCGCATCGGCCGACGACGCACGTCCGGACGATTTGACCGAACCGGCCGCTGCGCCGGACGCGGCAGGCGAGATTCACGGCAAACCCGTGCCCACTAACCTGCACGAGCGCCGCGCCGACGCCGAAACGCCACGCACGATTGTCGTCCCCGACGAGTACGCCGGCGAGCGCCTCGACAAGGTCATGGCGCGCTTGTTTCCCGAGTTTTCGCGCAGCCGCCTGCAGACCTGGATCGATGCGCAACGCGTCGTGGTGGACGGTGCGCCCGCGAAGATCCGGCAACCGGTGCCGCTTGGCGCCACCATCACGCTGATTCCCGACCTGCTGCCCGAACAGCTTGCGTTCACGCCGGAGCCGGTGCCGCTCGATATCGTCTATGAAGACGATGCGCTCGTCGTCATCAACAAGCCCGCAGGCATGGTCGTGCATCCGGCCGCGGGCAACTGGAGCGGCACGCTGCTCAACGGCTTGCTGTACCGCTACGGTGACGCCGCCGCCGGTTTGCCGCGTGCGGGTATCGTGCATCGGCTGGACAAGGAGACGTCGGGGCTGATGGTGGTTGCACGCACGCTCGAAGCGCAGACGGTCCTCACGCGCCAGTTGCAGGCGCGCACGGTGAAGCGCCGCTATGTCGCGCTGGTGTGGGGGACGATGCCGGACGAAGGCACTATTGACGCACCGATCGGCCGCGATCCGCGCGACCGCACGCGCATGGCTGTGGTGGAGAGCGCATCGGGGAAATATGCCCGTACGCACTACCGCACCATCGACCGCGCGATGTGGAACAACCAGCCGGTGTCCGCGGTTCACTGCGATCTCGATACCGGCCGCACACACCAGATCCGCGTTCATTGCGCGCATATCCGCCATCCGTTGCTGGGCGATCCCATTTATGGCCACGCACGCGGCAAGCGTTCGGTGCAGCCGCTGCCCGATGGGTTCAATCGACAGGCGCTGCATGCCTGGCGGCTCGGGCTGATTCATCCGACCACGGGCCGCGAGATCAGCTGGCGCGCGGATGTGCCGGAGGATATCGAAGCGCTCGCGGCAGAACTGGGACTGGGTCGCGACGAAGCGACGGATCTCGATCCCGAAGATGCGGATTTCATCGATGAAGACGATGGCGGCGCTCAGGTGCGTGGCGGCTGGGACGAGTCGCAGCCAATCGAATACGACGACGATGATGACGACGAGGAATGACGCCAATGGTGACGCCATCCGGGGCTGAACTCGCCGCAGGATTTGAAGCCTATCCGCCGCTTCGCAGCGATGATTGCTTGTGGCCCGGCTGGGCCAGCGGTCCCAATGCGGTTTCGCCACGCGTGAAGGCGTTCGCGACCACGCGCAATGGGGGCATCAGCGCCGCGCCGTATGGCGGTGCGAACGGCCGTGGCGGCCTCAACCTTGGCCTGCATACAGGTGATGTGCCCGACGCAGTGATGGAAAACCGCCGGCGAGTGGTTGAACTGACTGGCGCTCCAATCGCCTGGCTCGAACAGGTGCATGGGGCCGAGATCGAGGATGCTGGCGGCGTGATCGACCGCTGCGCTGCCGCTCCCGAATCAGTGACCAAGGCAGACGCGGCGGTGACGGATCGCGCGGGAGCCGTGTGCGTCGTGATGATTGCGGACTGCTTGCCGGTACTTTTCTGCGATGCGGCCGGGCGGGCCGTCGGCGCAGCGCACGCAGGCTGGCGTGGACTGGCGGCCGGAATCGTGGAAAAGACGGCGGAGCGGGTCGCGCATCTCGCTGGCGCTCCGGCTGGCAAGTTGCACGCGTGGCTTGGTCCGGCGATTGGTCCGGCTGCGTTCGAAGTGGGTGAGGATGTGCTCGACGCGTTCGTCGCGGCGGCTGATCCCGCGCTTCGCGATGTGACCGTCGCCGCTTTCGCCAAGCGTGAAGAGAAACACAAATACCTCGCCAATCTCTATGCGCTCGCGCGTTTGCGCCTGGAACGGGCTGGCGTGCCACCCGGCAATGTCCACGGCGGAACGTCTTGCACGGTGACTGACGCCGACCGGTTCTATTCGTATCGACGGGACCGGACAACAGGGCGCATGGCCGCGATGATCTGGCTAGCGGACTAAACCCGGACCAGGCCGGCGCAGACCGGGACACCACTCAAACCACGCATGACCTGATGTGCCCCTACGCTGCAGGCGCACGCTTTTTGCTGCGTGACTGGAACGTGGCCGGCCGCGCCGATCGCCGTTTATGTTGCGCAACAATTTCTGACATTCATCACCGCGTCACATCGGGAAAACGATGATGAAAAAAATATCGCACTGCGTCAAAATCATGGCGACGCATTGACACGCCTTGCACCGTGGAGCAAGAATGTTTCACAAAAGCGCACGGCGTGGCAAGGTCACATCATCGCGGTCGGGCGTCTTGCAGCCCGGCGCGACGATCACGACGACGCGGCCCACGTCACGCCTGCATCAGCAACTCAGTCTCTCGGGACGCTTAGGTCAAACGCGGATATGGCTGCCTCCAGATCTTCATCTTCATCGTCACCGGGTTCATCACGTTCATCCGATGCCAAGGCAACGCCTGGCGCACCGGGCGCGCCTTTTGGTATCCCCGCCGGTTTACCCGCCGCAGATCCAGCGGCAGTGCAAAAGCTGTTCGAGCAGTGGCTCAACACATGGCGTGCGGTAGCCGACCCGGCCGAGTGGCAAAAGCTTGCCGCCCAGGCAAATTCGGCACAGGCGGAATCGGCAGGATCAGCATCGGCTAATCCTTTTGCGGCGCTGGGCGGTTTCCCGGGGTTTCCTGGCTTTCCGGGGATGGGTGGTGGCAACGGCGCTAGCGCCCAGTTGCCGTTTGCGATGCCCGCAATGCCGAATATTCCGACCGCCGCTATCGCGCCCCAGCGCTTGCAGGAGCTGCAGTCCAGTTTCTCGCGCGACGCGATGGAACTCATCAAGCAGGCCGGTGAGCAAAGCATCGACCTGGCGACACTGAAAGACCGCCGGTTCAGCGGCGCCGCGTGGCAATCCGCGCCCGGTTTCGCATTCGCCGCTGCCTGGTACGTGCTGAACGCGCGTTATCTGCAGGAGCTTGCAGAATCTGTCGAAGCCGATCACAAGACACGTGAGCGAATCAGGTTCGCCGTACAGCAGTGGGCGGCAGCGGCATCGCCGAGCAATTACATTGCGTTGAATCCGGATGCCCAGAAGGCGCTGATTGAAAGCCGCGGCGAGAGTCTGCAAAAAGGCATGCTGAACCTGCTCGCCGACATGCAGCGCGGCAAGATCCAGCAAAGCGATGAATCGGGTTTCGTGGTCGGCAAGAACATTGCGACCACGCAAGGCTCGGTCGTGTTCGAGAACGACCTGCTGCAACTGATTCAATACACGCCGCGCACGGCGACCGTGAGAGAGCGGCCGCTGTTGATAGTGCCGCCGTGCATCAACAAGTTCTACATCCTTGACCTGCAGCCCGAAGGCTCGCTGGTCGCTCATGCGCTTGACGCCGGCCATCAGGTTTTCATGATTTCGTGGCGTAATGCGGATGCGTCGATCGCGCACAAGACCTGGGACAATTACATCGATGAAGGCGTGCTTACGCCCATCGATATAGTCAAGCAGATCAGCGGGCGCGAGCAGATCAACACGCTCGGTTTTTGCGTCGGCGGCACGATGCTGGCAACGGCTTTGGCTGTCTTGGCCGCGCGTGGTGAACATCCCGTTGCATCCATGACGTTGCTGACCGCCATGCTCGACTTTTCCGACACGGGCGTGCTCGATGTGTTTATCGATGAGCAGCACGTGCAGATGCGCGAGCAGGCGATTGGCGGGAAGGGCGGCAAAGCGCCTGCGCTGATGCGCGGCGTCGAGTTCGCCAACACGTTTTCGTATTTGCGCCCGAACGATCTGGTGTGGAACTACGTGGTCGACAACTACCTGAAGGGCCGCACGCCGCAGGCGTTCGACCTGCTGTACTGGAACAGCGATTCGACCAATCTGCCGGGCCCGATGTTCGTCTGGTATCTGCGTAACACCTATCTGGAAAATCGCCTGCGCAATCCGGGCGAACTGACTGCGTGTGGTGAGAAGGTGGATCTGTCGAAGATCGATGTGCCGACGTTTTTGTATGGATCGCGCGAGGATCACATCGTGCCGTGGACGGCGGCGTATGCCTCCGCACCGTTGCTGACCGGTCCGCAGACGTTCGTGCTCGGGGCATCGGGGCACATCGCGGGCGTGATCAATCCGCCATCAAAGAACAAGCGCAGTTTCTGGCTTCTCGATAACGCCGATAAAACCTTGCCCGAGAATCCCGATGCATGGTTTGAAGGCGCGACCGAACATCCGGGGAGCTGGTGGCCGACGTGGACGGATTGGCTCGATGGTCACGCCGGCAAGAAAGTGAAGCCAAAGGCAAGTCTCGGGTCTGAGGATTTTCCGGTGATCGAGCCGGCGCCGGGACGTTATGTCCTGCAGCGGGACCAGTAATATATTCTGCGTGATCCGCATGGCCGAATGACTTTTGAGTGACGGCCAGTGCGGGTCATGCGGAACGGACCCGATTGCATTTCACGCGTGACCGGTCGACAGTAACCGACGTATCGTTTACTTAGCTTTTTATTGCAGCTGCCAAAACCCAAAAAAACTGAAGAAACCTGACGTACCGCTGTTGTAACCCGCTGTTGGCACCCGCTGTTGTAACCGTGAGCCAGCGCTGTTGAGAGCGTCACCTGCACCTTAAAAAACGGCGCAGGCTAACAAGGGGCAAGCGCGAATACGCATCCGGCCGGCCATGCAGTCAGCCGGCTAAAACCGGGCTACCACTTTCGATTCTCAAAGGAAACTGAAATGACAGACGTAGTGATCGTATCGGCCGCACGCACGGCCGTCGGCAAATTCGGCGGGTCGCTGGCGAAGATTGCCGCGCCCGACCTGGGCGCAATCGTGATTCGCGCGCTGCTCGAGCGCTCGAACCTCAAGCCCGAGCAGATCAGCGAAGTGATCCTCGGCCAGGTTCTGACGGCGGGTTCGGGACAGAATCCGGCACGCCAGTCGCTGATCAAGGCAGGCTTGCCCAGCTCGGTGCCGGGCATGACCATCAACAAGGTGTGCGGATCGGGCCTGAAGGCCGTGATGCTGGCGGCGAACGCGATTATCGCGGGCGACGCTGACATCGTGATCGCGGGCGGTCAGGAAAACATGAGCGCGGCGCCGCACGTGCTGCCGGGCTCACGCGACGGTTTCCGCATGGGCGACGCAAAGCTGATCGATTCGATGATCGTGGACGGCTTGTGGGACGCGTTCAACTCGATCCACATGGGCATCACGGCGGAAAACGTCGCGAAGGAATACGGCATCACGCGCGCCGCGCAGGATGAATTCGCAGCGCTGTCGCAAAACAAGGCGGAAGCGGCGCAGAAGTCGGGCCGTTTCGACGATGAAATAGTGCCCGTTGAAATTCCCCAGCGCAAAGGCGAGCCGCTGCGTTTTGCCACCGACGAATTCGTGCGTCATGGCGTAACCGCCGAGTCGCTGTCGGGCCTCAAGCCGGCGTTTTCGAAGGAAGGCACCGTGACCGCGGCAAACGCCTCCGGTCTTAACGATGGCGCCGCGGGCGTGATCGTGATGTCGGCGAAAAAAGCCGAGGCGCTGGGTCTCACGCCGATCGCGCGCATCAAGGCGTACGCAAACGCGGGCGTCGATCCGAAAGTGATGGGCATGGGTCCGGTGCCGGCATCGAAGCGCTGTCTGGAACGCGCAGGCTGGTCTGCGTCGGATCTCGACCTGATGGAAATCAACGAAGCATTTGCAGCGCAGGCGCTGGCCGTGCATCAACAGATGGGCTGGGACACGTCGAAGGTCAACGTGAACGGTGGGGCGATCGCGATCGGTCATCCGATTGGTGCGTCCGGTTGCCGGATTCTGGTCACGCTGCTGCATGAAATGCAGAAACGCGATGCGAAGAAGGGACTGGCGTCGCTGTGTATCGGCGGCGGTATGGGCGTGGCGCTCGCGGTCGAGCGGCCGTAGGGAGACAGTGTGCGACAAGCACCGCGCGCCACGGTTCGGGCCGGCAGTAAGCCCGGCACGCCGCGAGCGCGCATAACGATAAACGGAGCGAGCAATGACGAAACGAGTAGCGTATGTGACGGGCGGCATGGGCGGCATTGGTACGAGTATCTGCCAGCGGCTGCATAAGGACGGCTACACGGTCGTCGCGGGCTGTGGACCGAATTCGCCGCGCCGGGTCAAATGGATCGAGGAGCAAAAGGCGCTGGGGTATGACTTCATCGCCTCCGAAGGTAATGTGGGCGACTGGGAGTCGACCAAGAACGCCTTCGACAAGGTCAAGGCCGAAGTCGGCGAGATCGATATCCTCGTGAACAATGCGGGCATCACGCGCGACGTCGTGTTCCGGAAAATGACGCATGAAGACTGGACCGCGGTCATCGATACCAACCTCACGAGTCTGTTCAACGTGACGAAGCAGGTGATCGACGGCATGGTCGAGCGTGGTTTCGGACGCGTGATCAATATCTCGTCGGTGAATGGTCAGAAAGGGCAGTTCGGCCAGACCAACTATTCCACCGCGAAGGCCGGCATTCACGGCTTCACGATGGCGCTTGCGCAGGAAGTGGCGACCAAGGGCGTGACGGTCAATACCATTTCGCCGGGGTATATCGGGACGGACATGGTGAAGTCGATTCGTCCGGACGTGCTCGAGAAGATTGTCGCGACCATTCCGGTTCGCCGGCTTGGACGGCCGGAGGAAATTGGTTCGATCGTGGCGTGGCTGGCATCGGAGGAATCGGGTTTTTCCACGGGCGCCGATTTCTCGCTGAATGGCGGCTTGCACATGGGGTGAGGGTGTTTCAGGCGGCGCGCCAGCAGGTTGTGCGCGCCGCGCGTCTCGCGTCGGAGCGGGGCGTTTCAACTGGATGCCGGTTCGCCGGCACCGACTACGAACCGGCGGCTTGCGTCGCTTTCAATTACGCGGAGTCCGTCGGCACAGTTTGAGTTTTGCGTTTAAAGGCGTTACATGACCACTACAAAGAAATCCGCCGAACGACTCATAAAAAAATATCCGAATCGCCGGCTCTACGATACTGAAACCAGCACCTACATCACGCTTTCCGACGTCAAACAGCTCGTGCTCGACCAGGAAGAGTTCAAGGTGATGGACGCCAAGTCCGCTGAGGACCTGACGCGCAGTATCTTGCTGCAGATCATTCTGGAAGAAGAGAGTGGCGGCCTGCCGATGTTTTCATCGGTCATGCTTTCGCAGATCATCCGCTTCTACGGCAACGCGATGCAGGGCATGATGGGCACGTATCTGGAGAAAAATATCCAGGCGTTCATCGACATCCAGCACAAGCTCACCGACCAGTCGAAGGGGCTGATCGACGGTAATGCGGTGCCGCTCAATCCTGAAGTCTGGTCGCAGTTCATGAACATGCAGGCGCCCATGATGCAGGGGATGATGACGAGCTATATCGAGCAATCGAAGAACATGTTCGTGCAGATGCAGGAGCAGATGCAGACCCAGGCGAAGTCGATGTTTAATACGTTCCCGTTTCCGACACCGGGGGCGGGTGGGGCTGTGGCTGCGACCGGAACGCCGACTGCTACTACGGCTACGACTCCGCCGGGCGGCACGACGGAGAAGAAGTAAGCTGGGCCGCGCGGCGTCTTGAGAGGGGCGATAGGTTTGCAGAGGACATACGACGATCTGCCAAGCCGCGTGGGTCAAGGTGGGGCGCTCGATATTCGAGCGGGCGCAGAGTCCGCTTCGTTTCGTTTGAATGTCCGAAGCGCTGATATGTCGGCGCCTTGGCATTTGAAGCCGCCCTAGCTCGCTCCGTATTTCCTGATCACATCATTTGCAGGTCTCGCAGTGCGTCCGGATGGAGAGCGGCGACACGCAGCAGGGTTTGTGCGGCCCCGGTAGGTTCCCGTCGACCTTGCTCCCAATCTTGCAATGTACGCATCGATACACCGAGCAGAGCGGCAAATGCGCTCTGCGAAAGTCCTACCTTGGCGCGGGCTAATGACGCCGTCGTAGGTGCAACTTTGGTGGTGCGCCCAGCACGTCCCGCTTTCATATCGCGGACAGACTTCAACAAGTCCGCTTGGAATTGCTCCATTTCCTTATCCATTCTTCACCTCTTCACGTAACTGGTTTAGAAACGACGCTGGCAGATTGTCGAACTTCGCCTTCGTATACGCGATCAGCAACCAGATACAGCCGTCATCGAGCAGGTTGTAGTAGATCACCCGTGCGCCGCCTCGTTTTCCCATTCCGGGCCTTGACCACCGCACTTTGCGTAAGCCGCCAGTACCCGGAACAACATCTCCGGACAGGGGATTATTGGCAAGCCAAGCGATGAATGCCTCTCGCTCTACGTCGCGCCAGATGTCCGCAGCATAGCGCTGAAAAATTTCAGTTTCGATGATCGTATACATCGGATCAAATTATACGGCATTGCCGTATAATTTGCAAGATTGCCTCCGCGATGTCCGGAACCAGGGAATTATTTGGATCAGAAGGTTCAATAGCTACCGAGCGTGGGATCTCGGGGGGAGGCATTTTCCCCCGGTACAATGTAGCTTTGCGGCGCGACGCAGCGTTCAAGGCGATTACCTCGCTGCATCAGGGATGCCGTGCCAATCGATTCTCGTGAGCTCAGAGCGTCGTTGTTCGGCTTCCGTGCAGCGACTCTGATCAGAGAACGCGCGCCGCGCTAGCTAGCTAGCGTCATGCCTGTTCGGTGGTCAGCCGCCACCCGCCACTTACGTCGCCAGACCACAGCATGTCCCACATCACCACGCCCGCATCACCGAGAGTTTGCTTTGTTTCCCTCCGATAGCCATAGAATCCGCAAAAACAGCTTAGGCGACGTTCTCGCATGAGCCGGCTGTTTCTCGCGCCCATGGAAGGGCTCGCAGACTACGTGCTGCGTGACGTGCTGACCAGCACAGGCGGATTCGACGGCTGCGTGTCGGAATTCGTCCGGGTGACGGGTTCGGTGCTTCCCCGAAGTGCCTACGAAAGAGAGACGCCCGAAATCCTCCACGGAGGTCGTACGCCCGCTGGCACGCCCATGGTGATCCAATTGCTCGGCAGCGATCCCGAATGGATGGCGCTCAACGCAGCCCAGGCGGCCAGCCTGTCACCACATGGCATCGATCTGAATTTCGGCTGTCCGGCCAAGATCGTCAACCGTCACGGCGGCGGCGCGATGCTCCTGGCGCACCCTGAACAGCTGAACCGGATCGTTTCGTCCGTGCGCGCAGCGGTGCCTGCCGCCATCGCTGTGACTGCAAAAATGCGGCTTGGCGTGTCCGATACTTCGCTCGCGATCGACTGTGCCACGGCGCTGGCGGAAGGTGGCGTGGCCTCCCTCGTCGTGCATGCCAGAACGCGTGACCATGGCTACCGGCCGCCGGCCCACTGGGAGTGGATCGCGCATATCGACGCTGCAGTGGACGTGCCGGTCGTGGCGAACGGAGAAGTCTGGACAGTGGCCGACTGGGCGCGCTGCCGGGAGGTCAGCGGCTGCGCCGACTTGATGATCGGGCGCGGCGCCGTCTCGGACCCGTTCCTGGCTTTGCGCATCCGCGGACTGATGGCCCCGACGCCTTCCGGCGAGGAATGGCCGGCCGTGCTGGGTCAACTCGCCGGTTACCTGAGAAAGCTGCAACTCCGTGTCGCGTCGCGACACGAGCACGGCCGCGTCAAAATGTGGCTCAGCTACCTCAAGCGGACCTGGCCGCAGGCTACCAAGCTTCATGCAGCCATCCGTCGCCTGCATGATGCGCGCGAGATTCTTGAAGTGATCGAGTGCGCCCTGGCATTCAATAACCTGATGCCGGAACGCCAACGCGCGACCCTCGTCCCGCTCGTCCCGGTAGCGCCTCGCCGCTTGCCCGGCTGCACTGTCGCCGGCGCGGTACAATAAGCGGTTGCGTGCGCGGGGCGCTGTCCGGGCCGTGGTCCTTATGGACATCGGATCCCATGGCCTTGCCGCACCGTCCCCATTTGTCGCCATCGTCACCGCTATACGCCGGACTCACCCTATGTCGCAGACCATTTCCCCCGCCGTGCCGGCCCCTTCGGCCCCCAAAGTCGGATTCGTAAGCCTCGGGTGCCCGAAAGCTCTCGTCGACTCCGAGCAGATCATCACCCAACTGCGCGCGGAAGGTTACGAGATCTCCGGCTCCTACGACGGCGCCGATCTCGTCGTGGTCAACACCTGCGGTTTCATCGATGAAGCCGTGCAGGAAAGTCTCGACGCCATCGGCGAGGCGCTCCACGAGAACGGCAAGGTGATCGTGACCGGTTGTCTCGGTGCGAAGAAAAGCGCGAGCGGAACGGGGCTGATCGAGGAGGTACATCCGAAGGTACTGGCCGTGACCGGGCCGCATGCGACCGCTGAAGTCATGAGCCACGTGCATCTGCATTTGCCCAAACCGCACGATCCGTTCATCGATCTCGTGCCGCCTGCCGGCATCAAGCTGACGCCCCGGCATTACGCGTATCTGAAGATATCGGAGGGCTGTAATCACCGGTGCACGTTCTGCATCATCCCGTCCATGCGTGGCGACCTGGTGTCGCGCCCGATCGCAGACGTGATGCTGGAAGCCGAGAACCTGTTCAAATCCGGCGTCAAGGAACTGCTCGTGATTTCGCAGGACACGAGCGCGTATGGCGTCGATGTGAAATATCGCACCGGTTTCTGGAACGGCAAGCCGGTGAAGACGCGCATGACGGATCTCGTCGGCGCTTTGGGCGAGCTCGCCGTGCAATACGGCGCGTGGGTCCGCCTGCATTACGTCTACCCCTACCCGAGCGTGGACGAAGTCATTCCGATGATGGCCGAAGGTCCGCTGAAGGGCCACGTGCTGCCGTATCTGGACGTGCCGTTCCAGCACGCGCATCCGGAAGTGCTCAAGCGCATGAAGCGCCCGGCGAACGCCGAGAAAGTGCTCGAACGCGTGCAGAAATGGCGCGCAATGTGCCCGGACCTGACGATTCGCAGCACGTTCATCGCAGGTTTCCCGGGTGAAACGGAAGAGCAGTTCCAGACGCTGCTCGACTTCCTTCGTATTGCCGATCTGGATCGGGTCGGATGTTTCGCTTATTCGCCAGTCGAAGGCGCAACGGCGAACGAACTCGACGGCGCGCTGCCCGACGAAGTGCGCGAGGAGCGTCGCGCGCGTTTCATGGAACTGGCCGAAGAACTGTCGGCGGAACGCATGAAACGCAAGGTCGGCAAGACGCTGAAAGTGCTCGTCGATGAACTGAGCAACGAAGGCGGTGTCGGCCGGACCGCAGCGGATGCGCCGGAGATCGACGGCGTGGTGTATATCGAGCCGGCAAAGAAGGCGTCGAAGCGTTACAAGGCGGGCGATTTCGTGTCGGTGAAGATCACCGGCGCCGATGGCCATGACCTGTGGGGCGAAGTCTGAGCGTCTGGTTGTGATTTCACTCTCGGCGCGACGCTAAGCACCAAGCACAATACAACTCGAGACGAAGGAGCTTTCATGACACAACGTGAAGTGGTGGTGGTCAGCGGCGTGCGGACTGCAATTGGCGATTTCGGCGGTGCGCTGAAGGACTTTAGCCCGACGGACCTCGGTGCACGGGTGGTGCGCGAGGTTTTGTCGAGAGCGAACGTGTCGGGCGAGGACGTCGGCCACGTGGTGTTCGGCAACGTGATCCAGACCGAGCCCAAGGACATGTATCTGGCGCGCGTCGCCGCGTTGAACGGCGGCGTCGCGCAGCACGCGCCGGCGCTGAGCGTCAACCGCCTGTGCGGTTCGGGCTTGCAGGCAATCATCTCGGCCGCTCAAGCCATTCTGCTTGGTGACACGGACGTCGCCATCGGCGGGGGCGCGGAAAGCATGAGCCGCGCGCCGTATCTCGCGCCTTCTGCGCGCTTCGGACAGCGCATGGGCGACGCGCGCCTTGTCGACATGATGCTCGGCGCGCTGCACGATCCTTTCGATGCCATCCACATGGGCGTCACGGCGGAAAACGTCGCCGCCAAATACGGCATTTCGCGCGAGATGCAGGACGAACTTGCGCTCGAATCGCATCGGCGCGCGGCGCGGGCTATCGAAGCGGGATATTTCAAGGAACAGATTCTTGCGCTCACGCAGGCGTCGAAGAAAGGCGACATCGTCTTCGATACCGACGAGCACGTCCGTCTGAACGCGACGCTCCAGGATTTCTCGAAGCTCAAGCCGGTGTTCGCCAAGGAAAACGGCACGGTTACCGCGGGCAATGCGTCGGGCATCAACGACGCGGCCGCCGCCGTCGTGCTGATGGAACGCGGCGCAGCCGAAGCGCGCGGCCTGAAACCGCTCGCGCGGCTGGTCTCGTATGCGCACGCGGGCGTCGATCCAAAATACATGGGCATTGGTCCGGTTCCAGCCACGCGAAAGGCGTTGGAGCGCGCGGGCTTAAGCGTTGGCGATCTTGATGTGATCGAAGCCAATGAAGCGTTTGCGGCGCAGGCGTGCGCGGTATCGAAGGAACTGGAGCTGGACCCCGCGAAGGTCAATCCGAACGGCTCGGGCATTTCGCTTGGTCACCCGATTGGCGCAACCGGCGCGCTGATCACCGTGAAGGCGTTGTACGAACTGCAGCGCGTGGGCGGACGTTATGCGCTGGTGACAATGTGCATTGGCGGCGGGCAGGGCATCGCGGCAATTTTTGAACGCGTGTGAGCCGCGCAAGGACAGGAAGCTATTCGATGACGCAAATGAAAGTGGCGGCGGTGGCGGTAGCGCTGTTGTTTGCCGGTTGTAATTCGGCCATGCCGCCTGACGGCTCACGGGCCGTGTCGGCGGCACGCGCAGCGGCCACGCCAGGCGATCTGGGCCTGCAAGCGCCGGGTACCGCCGAGGCAATTGAAACGCTGGCGCTTCCGCCGGCCAAACCGCTGACGCCGAATCCGGCGTATGCGCGTTTCCCTACTTATGTCGGAACGCTCGGCGATAAGCAGATCGAAATGAAGCTTGGCGCAAAAACGGATGAGCGCACTGGCGTGCACGGCGAATACCGGGTCGCGGGGGCATCGACGGTGATTCTGGTTGCGGGCGACCGTGACGGCGATACGCTCGAGATTGAAGAGTCGAATGACGGCACGCATATCACCGGGAACTGGGTCGGCAAGTTTGCAGCCGATGGCAGCGTGTCGGGTGAACGCATGAATGCCGACGATTCCAATCCGGTGCCCTTTGACCTCAAGCCGGTTGGGGCCGTATCGGGTGCGGCCCCTGCGCCTGCCGCAGGGACGGTTGCGCCGAAAGCGCCACAATCGGCCGCGCCTTCGCTGGAACCCGCGCCTCCGACCGCGGGCCACGCGTTGGGCGGGACCAGCAACGTGACTATCGGCGAGTGAAACCCGACCCACGCGACCCACGCGATTTCACGCGATCGCGCCGTCCGATGTAACACGGCGTCATCGGCTTTAAGCGATGACGCTTTCTTTCTTATAGCCTCGAACAAGCAGGACATTCATGACCGATTCCAGCAACTCGTCCAGCGCGCGCAGCTTGCAGACCCGCATCGTTCATCCGGAGGATCAGCTCACCCCCGGTTTTGAATCGTTCTCGATGCCGGTTACGCGGGCGTCGACCGTGGTATTTCCGAATCTCGCCACCATGCGCGCGCTCGTCTGGAGCGACGACAGCCAGTGGCGATACGGCCTTCACGCCACGCCTACGTCGCTTGCGTTGGCGCAGCGGCTCGCGGTGATCGAGGGCGGCAAGCATGCGTTGCTGCAGCCTTCGGGTTTATCGGCCATATCGAACGTGTACTTCGGCTTGATGAAAACCGGCGATCACGTGATGATTCCCGACAACGCGTATTCGCCCAATCGCGACCATGCCGACTGGCTCGTGGCGGATTTCGGTCTGGAAGTGACGTACTACGATCCGCTGATCGGCGCGGGCATTGAAGCGCTGATCCGGCCGAACACCAGGCTGATCTGGCTCGAAGCGCCGGGTTCGGTGACCATGGAAGTGCAGGACGTGCCCGCGATCACGAAGGTCGCGCGGGCGCACAAGATCCTGTCGGCTATCGACAATACGTATTCGGCCGGTCTCGCATTCAAGCCGTTCGACCACGGCGTCGATATCTCGGTGCAGGCGCTGACGAAGTACCAGTCCGGCGCGAGCGATATCCTGATGGGCGCGACGATTACCGCCGACAAAGCCATCCACATGCGCTTGAAGAGCGCGCGGATGCGCATGGGACTTGGCGTGTCTTCGGACGACTGTTCGCTCGTGCTGCGCAGTTTGCCCACCATGCAAGTCCGATTCGACGCGCATGACCGGACGGCGCTGTCTCTGGCTCACTGGCTGAAGACGCGCCCGCAAATTTCGTCAGTGCTTCATCCGGCGTTGGCGGATTGCCCGGGCCATGAATTCTTCAAACGCGATTTCACGGGGGCGGGTGGACTGTTCTCCGTCGTCTTCGACAAACGCTACAGCCCGGCGCAAATCGATACCTTCGTCGAGGCGCTGGAAAACTTCGCGATCGGCTGGAGCTGGGGCGGTGCGAATAGTCTCGCCATGCCGTATGACATCAAGTCGATGCGCACCGCCTCTGAGTGGCCGCATGAGGGCGTGCTGGTGCGGTTTTATATCGGGCTGGAAGATGAGGCGGATCTGCGGGCGGATCTGGAGCGGGCGCTGGCGGGGTTGGAAGGGTAAGGGCGCCTTTTACTCCTTGGCGCAGGTCGGCGGTGCTGAGTTTCACCGCCGACTCTTTTCTGTGCCCATGTTTCGTACGGACCATTTTGTAATGACAATGTCATTGCGGGGCTATAATGGTTTCTCTCTGGAGAACCAAAATGCCAACGCCACGCACGGGCTCAGCCAAGCGCGACACGCTCAACATCAGGATCAGGCCTGAGGAACGGAGCCTGATAGACCGTGCGGCCAAAGCACGCGGTAAGAACAGGACAGATTTCATCCTCGAGGCGGCCCGCTCGGCGGCTGAAGAGGCGTTGCTTGACCAGGTTCTGATTGTGGCGAGCCCTGAAGCCTACGCGGAGTTTCTGGCGCGCCTGGACAAGCCATCGCTAAGCAATGATCGTCTGCAAAAGACGATGAGTACCCCGCCACCGTGGGACGACGCGTGACTTTTTCAGCACCCGCGCCGCTGACCGAACATCACGAGACTGAGGCTTTTGACTGCGGCGTCGATAGTCTCAACCAGTGGCTTAAGCGACGAGCGCTGAAAAATCAAATTACCGGCGCATCGCGTACCTTCGTTGTCTGCGAGGAGCGCCGGGTTCTGGCGTATTACGCGCTGGCGTCGGGTGCCGTCGTGGCCGACGGAGTGACAGGTAAATTTCGTCGCAACATGCCCGATCCTATTCCGGTCATTGTCCTCGCGCGGCTTGCCGTGGATCATTCCAGACACGGCAAAGGTTGGGGCCGTGCATTGATTCGCGATGTCGCAATGCGTGCTGTCCGAGCCGCCGATTTGATTGGTGTGCGTGGGCTTATCGTCCATGCGCTTTCGGCAGAGGCAAAAGGCTTTTATGAGCAGATGGGTTTCGAACCCTCGCCTCTTGACCCGATGATGCTTCAGATTGTTCTTGCTGATCTTGGGCAAGACGGTTAGCGGCTTGCCCGCCACCGTTCAAAACAGCCGCAGCAACCCGTCCAGTCCCACGAAGTTCAACGCCAGTCCGGCTGCTTCGCGCACCACCGGCTTCGCGCGGAACGCCACCGATAACCCCGCTTCCGCCATCATCTTCAGGTCGTTCGAACCGTCGCCCATGGCGATCGAGCGCTGCGGATCGATTCCCAGTTGCACGCAGGTTTCACGCAACGTGCGCGCTTTGACATCGGCATTGACGATCTCGCCGATGACCTTCCCGGTCAGCTTGCCATCGACTATTTCAAGCGTATTTGCGCGCGTGAAATCAAGCCCCAACCGTGCCTTCAGCTTCTCGGTGAAGAATGTGAAACCGCCCGATACCAGCAAGGTCTTAAGTCCCGCTGCCTTCGCCCCCGCGAGCATGATTTCCGCGCCCGGCGACAAGCGCAGCCGTTCCTCATAGACCAGCTCCAGCGCGCTTGCGTCGAGGCCCTTCAGCAGCGCGACACGCCGCGTCAGGCTCTCATTGAAGTCCTTGATCTCGCCGCGCATCGACGCTTCGGTGATTGCTGCAACCTCTGCCTTCAACCCGCAAAAATCGGCGATCTCGTCAATGCACTCGATCGTGATCAGCGTCGAATCCATGTCCATCGCAACCAGGCCGAAATTGCTCAGCCGCAGGGCGGGCTCGATGAACGCGTAATCCAGCCGATGCGCGCCGCAATACGCATCGATATCCGGGCGCTGCAGAGGATCGGCGCCGCGCAGCCGCAACACCCGGCCGGCGTCCGCGCGTTCGACATGGTGCGAGCGGGCGAGGGCGGTGAGCGGTTTCAGATGAGTATCGACGATTGGCTCGAGGCTTTGGATGACAAGATTCATGACGGACGATGTGCGAGAAAAATGGCGGTGGGAACAATCGAGATCCGCCATTGTAATGGTCCAGACCGATGGCGGACGTGCGCGCCGCGCCGCTATGATGACTGCCGATAAAACGACGGAGACCCGCATGACCCCGACCGAACGCGCGCTTGCCTTCGATCTGCGCAAGCTCGACGCCGCGTTTTACGCCGATCCGTATCCGGTCTACGATGCGCTGCGCACCACGCAGCCGGTCAAGGCAATGCCCGATCGCTCGCTGTTTCTCACTCGATACAGGGACGTGCAGGCCGTGTATCGCGATCCGAAAACCTTCAGTTCCGACAAGACGGTTGAATTCGGCCCGAAGTATGGCGCTCATACCCCGTTGTTCGCGCATCACACGACGAGCCTCGTCTTCAACGATCCGCCACGCCACACGCGCGTGCGCAAACTGATCGCGGGGGCGCTGACGGCTCGCGCGATCGCGGCGATGGAACCCGGTCTGGTGCATCTCATCGACGATCTCCTCGATCAGGCCGCAACACGCGGTGAGATCGATTTAATCGACGACTTCGCTTCGGCGATCCCGGTTGAAGTGATCGGCAATCTGCTCGATGTGCCGCACGATGAACGCGCACCCTTGCGTGACTGGTCGCTTGCGATTCTTGGCGCACTGGAACCTGCGCTCAGCCCGGAGCAGGAAGCGCGGGGTAATCGGGCGGTCGCGGATTTCATCGATTATCTGGTGACGCTCGTTGCACGCCGTCGGGCGCATCCCGGCGATCCGCAGCATGACGTGCTGACGCGGCTGATTCAAAGCGAGTCTGACGGGGAGCGGCTGGACGAGGCTGAACTGCTGCACAACTGCATTTTCATCCTGAACGCGGGGCACGAGACGACTACGAATCTGATCGGCAACGGCATCGTGCTGCTGGCGCAATGGCCGCAGCAGCGCGCGCGGTTATTGGCCGATCCGGCGTTGATCGACAGTGCAATCGAGGAGTGTTTGCGCTACGAAAGCTCGAATCAGTTGGGCAATCGGATCGCGACGGCGGATACGCATATTGCCGGGATACCGGTGGCAAGTCGGACGCCGGTGACGCTCTGCATTGGGGCGGCGAATCGGGACCCGGAGCAGTTCGAGGCGGCTGATCAGTTCGATATCGCTCGCGAGCCGAATCGGCATCTTGCTTTTGGGTTCGGAATTCACCAGTGCTCGGGGTTATCGCTGGCGCGGCTGGAGGCGCGTATTGCGATTGGGCGGTTTATTGCGCGGTTCCCGGATTACGGACTCGCGGGGGAGCCGGTGCGCGCGTTTCGGGCGAGGTTTCGGGGATTTGTGAAGGCGCCGGTGAGGGTAGGGTAAGGGCGCCCTGAATGGCACGCCCTGCCTTTGCTCACCCATTCCCGTGATTCAACGCATCAATCCGTGCGATTTTGCGTAATCGCGCAAAGCGGCATTCATTCGCGTTTGCCAGCCGTCGCCTTGCGCTTTATAAGCGTCGACCACGTCCGGGTCGATGCGCAATTTGATCGGCAACTTCGGGTTTTCGAGCTTCGGCCGTCCGCGCGGGCGCAGGATTTCCGTTGCTCGCTCTTGCCCGTAGAGCTCGGGCAAAACTTCTGCTGCAGGTCGCGCACGCGCGAATTCCGCCTCACCCCATTCGGGGTTCTCGTCCAGCATTTCTTCCATGTTCTGCTTGCTCATACCGCTTTACCTCGCGAAGGTTCGCCTTCCGTAAACTGATAACGTGAATCTTGTCGCCACGTGGTGTGAATACCAGCATGTGTAGCCGATCGGCTATGAAACCGAGGGCTTGAAACCTGCGTTCGAGATATATGTTTCGACAATCTTCGACGATCAATGCACTCGACATGACAAAGTCGCGAGCCGCCTCGAACGACAGGCCCCGTTCCTGGATATTTGCTTCACTCTTTTGAGCGTTATATGAAATGCCCATGAATAATGTACCCCCAAAAAAAGGTAAGTACAAGAATTATTTGTACACCCAAAATTTATAACCGTTGTTGGCTGGAATATGACCAACTCAGAGACAGCAAGATGATTTGCCGAAGGATGCATATGACCGAGCGCGCCGACTCGAATTCGTCATTGCATTTCGATACTCCCGCCGCATCGAAAATTTAAGAATACGCATATTCCTATTTCCATTTACGGGATGACGACTACTGCATCACTCTTTGCGGATCCACATCCCAGTAAGGCGGATCGCCGAAATGCCCGGTCAGGAAATCAATGAATGCCGTCGTTTTCGGCGGTACGAATGCGCGGCTCGGGTACACGGCCCAGATGGCCACCGTTTCCGCGAGCGGATAGCTATCGAGCACGGTCACCAACTCGCCGCTGTGCAGAAACGGCGCCACGCTCCACGTCGATTTCAAGCCGATGCCAAACCCGGCTAGCAATGCGTCGCGAATGACTTCCCCGTTGTCCGTCTCGAGCCGGCCGGACACGCGCACGTCGATGGTCCCGCTCGGCGTGACGAACCCCCAGTCTCGTTGGCCTGACAGGATCGCGCACTCGTGCTGCGCGAGATCGGCCGGGTGGCGCGGCGTGCCGTGCTCAGCGAGGTACGCCGGCGATGCACACAGCACGCGGCGATTGCTGGCGAGTTTTCTCGCGACGAGCGTCGAATCCTTTAACGCGCCGATACGCACAGCCAGATCAATGCCTTTATCGACGAGATCGACTATCTGGTCGGTCAGGCGCAAGTCGAGGCTCACGCCGGGATAGCGGCGCAGGAATTCAGGAATGACCGGTGACACATGCTGACGCCCGAGCGAGGACGGCATGGTCACGCGCAAACGCCCTTGCGGCTGTTCGAACGCGCGCCCGACCGAGGCGCGCGCGGCATCGGCGGCGTCGAGCAAGGCGCGGGCGCGCTCGGCAAAAATTTCGCCTTCCTGCGTGACGCTGATGCGCCGCGTCGTCCGATGTAAAAGCCGCGTGCCAAGCTGGCGTTCGAGCTGGCCGAGGCGGGCGCTCGCGACCGCGGCCGACAACCCGAATTCCCGTCCCGCCGCCGACAAATTTGATAAAGCCGCCGCCCGCACAAACAGCGCGACGTCCAGCAAGTCGAGCTGCGCCTTCTGCGGTAATTCGCCCTGCATGTTGATCTTCGTCATCTTCTTGATTATCAATAAAATGTTTCAGCGATTATGACGGTTTCACACGAAGCTGAAAGCCCTTAACATCGGGTCCATGCATTGCACATCCGACGCTTGAAACCCCTTAAGGAGTTCTTTCATGAAAGCCATTGCCCTGACCCGTTACCTGCCGATCTCCAACCCGGAATCGTTGATGGACGTGGAGATCGACAAACCCGCGCCGTCCGGCCGTGACCTGCTGGTGAAGGTTGAAGCGATCGGCGTGAATCCCGTCGATACGAAAGTGCGCGCGCCGAAGGACAAGATCGAAGAAACGCCGCGCGTCCTCGGTTGGGACGCATCGGGCGTGGTCGAGGCGGTCGGCCCGGACGTGACGCTGTTCAAGGTGGGAGATCCCGTGTTCTATGCCGGCAGCATTACCCGGCCCGGTACGAACAGCGAGTTTCATCTGGTCGATGAACGCATTGTTGGCGTGAAGCCCGCCTCGCTCGATTTCTCGCACGCGGCGGCATTGCCGCTCACGACGATTACCGCATGGGAAGCCCTGTTCGACCGGCTGGGGGTATCGGCAGAAGGACACGATGCCGGCAAATCCGTGTTGATCGTGGGCGGCGCCGGCGGCGTGGGGTCGATCGGCATCCAGCTCGCCAAGAAAGTGGCGAAGCTGCAGGTAATCGCAACGGCGTCGCGCCCGGAATCGGCGAAATGGGCGACGAAACTGGGCGCGGATCATATCGTCGATCATTTCGGCGATATGCCGAAACAACTGAAGGACGCGGGTTTCGAGCAAGTCGACTACGTGCTGATCTTCAATGACACGGACAAACATTTCCCGGCCGTTGCCGCCGTCATTGCACCGCAAGGGGGCATCTGCACAATCGTCGAAAACGACAAACCGATTGCCGTCGAATTGCTCAAGGTGAAAAGCGCCGCGTTTCATTGGGAGTTCATGTTCACGCGTTCGATGTTCGGCACGCCGGACATGCTCGAACAACACAAGTTGCTGACCGAAGTGGCGCGACTGATCGACGCAGGCACGATCAAGACGACGCTTGGGGGTGACCTCGGCAAGATCAACGCGACGAATCTGCGCGAAGCGCACCGCCTGCTGGAAGAAGGGCGCGCGATCGGCAAACTGGTGTTGACGGGCTTCTGATTCCCCCAGTGTTTCCATCAGCCAATTCGTTGCACGCTGCGCGCGTGCCCCGGGTTTCCCATGAGAAGCCCGTGGCGCGCGTCGCGCTAGACTGATCGCGCCACACGCGCGGCGCGGCCACCCCGGCGCCGTTGCTGTATGCCCGGCGTGACGGCTGCACACGGAGGGGTTTTCGCATGATCGATCGTTCGGGTTTTATTCAGCTTGGCGGGTCTTCGCAAGGTCGTGTGATTGCAGGCGCCGTGATGGCGATGCTCGCTTGCGTGCTTGAACCGGCAGCTCATGCGACGCCCAGCATCAAGGTGCTGTCGGAAGTCGCTTACGACGGACCGATCAAATATACGGTGAAGATGGCGTCGAAGAACTGGGGCAGCGCGCAGGAAACGCGCACGATCCGTTCGGGCCAGACCGATGACTTTACCTGGCAAAGCAAGCCTGCCGGCGGTTCGCAGAACATTCCGGATGCATGTCCGGACGTGGACTCCATCCGCAACGCAAGCGGTACGACGGTGCGTCAGGTGAAGATCCGTTTCGCCGCGGTGGTCGCGAATAGCGGCGACGCCGACGTCCAGTTGGGCTTCCAGGGCCATGCGCCGCGACCGGCCGCCGCCGTTACCGTGGGCGGCAAGAAGCTTCAATGTCCCACCGATAACTTCTTCAGCCAGCTAGTGCATTTCCAGATGCCCACCGGCGGCACCGAGAAGAACATCACGCTTAGCGACGGTACCAAACTCACGATCAGCGCGAGCCGCAAGTAGCGTCTCGCCGCGCGGGCCAGGCGTTTCGTACCTGACGGCCGACGCCGCGCTGCCTGAGTTGATTGAGCGCGCGCCCAGGCCGGCGCGCGCTGATCCCATCTGTATCCCATCTGGCACGTTTTCTGCGCCGTAATAACGGCCACGCGTCTGTCGACGCGTGTTAATCGTCGTTAGCGTTCTCGAGCGCGTTCATCCCGTCACGCCGTCAGAGCGGTTTGCGGAAAGGCCATTCGCGATGCCACACATGATCTGGAAAGGCGCGATCAGCTTCGGGCTGGTCCACGTCCCCGTGCAGCTCTATCCGGCGACGCAGTCGGAGAAGGTGGGATTCAACCTGCTCGACAAGCGTTCGATGGACCCCATCGGCTACAAGCAATTCAACAAGAACACGGGTAAAGACGTTACGCGTGACAACGTCGTGCGTGGCTTCGAGTACGAGAAGGGCAAATACGTCGTGATGAGCGACGCCGAGATTCGCTCGGCCAATCCGGAATCGACGCAGACCGTGGATATCCTCGCGTTCGTAGAAGCACCCGAAATCTCGTTTCTCTCGCTCGATACCCCTTATTACCTCGCGCCCGATCGCAAGGGCGAGAAGGTGTATGCGTTGCTGCGCGACGCGTTGAAGGCATCGGGAAAAGTCGGGATAGCGAACGTGGTGCTGCACAACAAACAGCATCTGGCCGCGCTGATTCCCGTGGGCCCTGCGCTGGCGCTCAACACGTTGCGCTGGGCGGATGAAGTGCGCGAATTCGATGACTTCAAGTTTCCGGACGAAAACTCGAAGAAGGCGGGGGTATCGCCGAAAGAACTTGAGATGGCGCAGCGATTGATCGATGACATGAGCGATATGTGGAACCCGCAGGATTATCACGACACGTTCCGCGAAGACATCATGGCGCTCGTCAACAAGAAGGTTAAGGAAGGGAAGACGGAGGAGGTGTCGGAGGCTGAAGAGGGTGGGCCGAGCAAGGCGTCGGCGGAGATCCTCGACTTGTCCGAATTGTTGAAGCGCAGTTTGAAGAAGGAGAAGCCGGCGCGACGCGGCGCTAAAAGCGCAGGCAGCACCGAGGACGATACCGCTGACGCTGAAGCAGCGGAACCGGCAGCTAAACCCGCACGCAAGACAACAATGCGCCGCAAGCGCGCTTAAACCCGTATTACGCGTTCGCGCATGCGTGAAGTTAAGCGTTGAGTCCTTGCATCCGTACGCACCACGAGAAGCGATCCGACCATGGCCGGAAAACCTGCCACAAAACTCGACACCTACCAGCGCATGAGGCGTTTCAACCAGACGCCTGAGCCATCCGGCCTGCCCGCTGAGAAGGCCAAGGCCAGGCGTGTGTCGAAAAAGGCCCAGGCGAGTGCGCTTTCGTTCGTTATCCAGGAGCACGATGCCCGGCGGCTTCATTACGATTTTCGTCTCGAACTCGACGGCACGCTGAAGTCCTGGGCGGTGCCGAAAGGACCGAGTCTCGATCCATCGGTGAAACGCCTCGCCGTGCATGTGGAAGATCATCCGATCGATTACGGTTCGTTCGAAGGCGAGATCCCCGAGGGAAATTACGGCGCGGGCAGCGTGATCGTGTGGGATCGCGGGACGTGGGAGCCGCAGGCCGGGAGCATCGAGGAAGCGCGTGAAACGTACGCGAAGGGCAAGCTTAAGTTCATCCTGCACGGCGAAAAGCTGCACGGCGGCTGGACGCTCGTACGCAGTAACATGCGCGGCAATAGCGACAAAGAGCAATGGCTGCTGATCAAGGAACGCGACGACGAAGCCCGCAACGAGGCCGACTACGACGTGCTGCTCAAACAGCCCGGCAGCGTGATGAGCGACTCGCTCGGCGCACGTTCCAAAAGCGGTGAAGTGCGCGAACGGACCGAGCGTAAGACCGCTGCCAGGACAAGCAGGACGGCGAAGGCCGCACCATCGCCGAAGCGGCCTGCAGTTAAAGATCAGGGTAAGAGCCCGGAGCGGCCGCGGCCGGATATCGTCGCCAACCGGAGTGGGGAATCGCTGCGCACCCTCGCCGGCAACCCCGCGATCCAGGACGCAATACTCGCGAAGCTCCCTGCAACCATGAAGCCGCAACTCGCGACCCTCGTGGACACCGCACCATCGAGCGATGACTGGTCCTATGAAATCAAATTCGATGGTTATCGCGTCCTCGTGCGCATCGATCGCGAAGCTGCATCGAAAGCGAAATCCACGCGGGTCTTCACGCGCAACGGTCACGACTGGACCGACAAGTTCAGCCGTCAGGTCAAGGCGCTTGGCCAGCTCGATGTGGACAGCGCGTGGCTCGATGGCGAAGCGGTCGTGCTCGACGACAACGGCCTGCCCAGCTTCCAGAAACTGCAGAACGCCTTCGATGCCAATCGTCCGCAAGATATCGCCGTCTATTTCTTCGATATCCCCTACCTGAACGGTTACGACCTGCGCGGCGTGCCGCTGGTGCAGCGAAGAGTGATCCTGAAAGCGCTGCTGGAACCAGTCGATGACGACGCGCTGCGCTTCTCCGCCGACTTCGAATTCAGCGTCGATGATCTGCTAAAGAGTGCTTGCGATATGGCGCTGGAGGGGATTATCGGCAAGCGGCGCGACAGCACATATACGCCGGGGCGAAGCAACGCATGGATCAAGCTCAAATGCCGGCGCCGGCAGGAGTTCGTGATCGGCGGGTATTCGGAGCCGACAGGAAGCCGCGGGCAGTTCGGCGCGTTATTGCTCGGCGTTCATGACACGAACGGCAAGCTGCAATACGCGGGGCGGGTGGGCAGCGGCTTTGACGCATCGACTCTGCGTGCCGTCAAGAAGCAACTCGATGCGCGCGAGGTCAAGACCATGCCGTTCGCCAGCGCGCCGAAAGAGCGTAGCCGCACGCCGGTGCATTGGGTCAAGCCGGAACTGGTCGCCGAATGCAATTTTGCTGAATGGACGTCGGAGCGGATTGTGCGGCAAGCATCGTTTGTCAGCTTGAGGGACGACAAGCCGGCGCGTGAGATCGTCAAGGAAGTGCCGAAATCGACGAAGGAGGTCGTGTTGGACGATGACAACGATGAGGGAAAAAAGCCAGCAAAGAAAACAGCGGCCAAGAGCGTAACCAAAGCGACTCGTGCGGTAAAAGCGGCGACGAAAAAATCTCCGGCGAAGACCAGCAATGAAGAGAAGCCGACCAGCAAATCCACGCCGGCTTCAACCAAGCCCACAACGAAAACAGCCGCTAAAAAAACCACGCGTGCTCCCGCCGGTACCGAGCTGGTTGCTGGCGTGAAGATCAGTCATCCCGATCGGGTGATCGATCCATCGACGGGGACCCGCAAGCTCGATCTCGCCCTCTACTACGAGTCCGTTGCGCCCTGGATGCTGCCGCATCTCAAGGACCGGCCGGTGTCGCTGGTGCGTGCGCCTGAGGATATCGGCGGCGAGCTGTTCTTTCAGAAGCACAGCGAGAAGCTGACCATCCCGAACGTGAAGCAGCATCCGGGCATCGATCCAGGTCATCCGGCGCTCATCACGATAGAGAACGTCGGGGCGCTGGTCGGCGCGGCGCAAATGGGCACGATCGAGATGCACACCTGGAACGCGCTCGCGGCCCGGCTTGAGAAGCCCGATCGGATGGTCTTCGATCTTGATCCGGGCGAAGGCCTTGGCTGGGACAGGATGCAGGAGGCCGCGCGCCTCACGCGTGAGTTGCTGACGGAACTCGGTCTTGAATCGTTCTGCAAGACGAGCGGCGGCAAGGGCCTGCATGTGGTCGCGCCGCTTACGCCACAGGCCGGATGGGACGAAGTGAAGGAGTTCTCACAAGCGGTTGCGCAGCATATGGCCAGCACGCTGCCCAAGTATTTTTCCGCGAAGATGGGCAAGCAGAATCGCCGGGACAAGATATTCGTCGACTACTTGCGCAACAACCGGGGGTCGAGCACGGTCGCCGCGTTCTCGCTGCGCGCGCGGCCGGGCATGGGGGCGTCGGTTCCTATCGGCTGGGATGAACTCGATGCCACCACGAGCGGCGATCAATGGAATATCGGCAACCTGCATGAGCGCCTGGACGCGCTTAAAACCGACCCGTGGAGCCAGTACGCGAAAACACGGCAACGCATCACCGCTTCCATGAAGAAGCGGCTCGATATCAAGTGAACGAAAGTAAGGATCACCAAGACGAGGTTGCAATGACTAAGCAGGACAAGACATCGCACGACAACGCCGCCAACGCCACGCGAGAAGGTCCGGCGCAGGATGGCCGCGAACTGGAAAGCAAACATCCAGTACAGCAAAAACGCGACGACGGCGTGGCCGCGCCGCTGCCGCACGAGACCGATCAGAGTCCTGCGTCGCAACAGGAAGATGAACCGCGTGAGGTTGGCGAGCAGGCGCACGAGGATCTGGAGCGCGGCTTGCAGGACACGGACCGCCGCGGCGGCGCGGAGTATCAGGAGCGCACGCAAACGGGTGCGCACACGGGGCAGGGCAGCAAGCGCAAGCGGTGATGTGGAACCGCTGGTTGCTGCCCGTGGTCAACAAAGCGCCGCTTGCGTAGAATGGGCGCGCAGTATTGCAGAACGTGCACGATCTCGTGCGAGCCAAGCTGAGATTGGCTTTCACCCCTATCTGCTGCAGTTGTTTCTACCATTTTTGCGTGCTTGCCGACTGTTGTTTCGGTAATCGATGCCGGTTCGAGGCAATGGGCCTCGGAGAGTTGCTCTCGCGCCCGCCCCGGTTATATTCCGGTCCACGCCGCAGCCACTAAACTGCCGCAACGCCGTTCGCCGGGTCCGTAATGATTACCCGTAGTACGAGTCAACATCGCGGCAAGCCTGCACCAAACCTATTGAATGGATCATGCAATACGATCTCCTGTCCCGTTTGAAAAACGAAACTGCCGAGTGTCATGCGAGGCTGGAAAACGCACTGGACCTGATGCGCCCCGACTGGCCACGAGAGGACTACGTGGCCTTGCTCGAAGGCTTCTACGGATATGTCGCACCGTGGGAGGATGCGGTGGCGGCCTTCATGCCTGCGCATCTGCGTGACTTTTTCGAAGGGCGTTGCAAGGCGTCGCTGCTTGCGTCGGACCTGACGCTTCTGACCGGCGATAACAATCGCGCAAACCGGGTGACGAAAATTGAATGGCTGCCTTCGATGGAGAGCATCGGCCGCGTGTTCGGCTCCATGTACGTGATGGAAGGCTCCACGCTTGGAGGGCGGTTCATCGCGCCACACGTCGCGACTTTGTTCGGTCTGCAAAGCGGCTTCGGCAACGCTTATTTCGAAGGTTACGGATTGCGTACGGGCAGCATGTGGAATGCGTTTCGCGAAACTGCGAGCGCGAACGTACCGCCTGAGCAGTACGACGAGGCGGTGAATGCCGCGATCGCCACGTTTGACGGGTTGCACGGCTGGCTCGGCGAGGTCCGCACGCAATGGGGAGCAACTGCATGAGCAGTGGGCCAGAGCCAGTGTCGCCGGATACGCCGGCCATGCGCGTGCAGGATGATCGCGACGTGTCGAAAGCGGGTTTGGACGGAACCACGCCCGCGGATCGGGAAGCGATATCCGCCGCGCAGCCGGCCCGCCAGACACTGACGGCGGCCGACACGCACGACACGCACGACACGCACGACACGCACGACACGCACGACACGCACGACACGCACGACACGCACGACACGCACGACACGCACGACACGCACGACACGCACGACAAGGGCGCGACGAACGCGCAGTGCGACGCCGAACCCATCCACATTCCCGGTGGCATCCAGCCGCACGGTTATCTGCTGTGCCTCTCCAGCGCGCTTGCGATCGTGCAGGTTAGCGAGAATGTCGCGGTGCTCGTGGGCAGGCCGGTGGAGCAACTGCTGGGCGAGCCGCTGGCCGTGGTCATTGGCGCGGCTGCTGCGGCGCGGGTCGCCCATGCTGCCGCCACCGCGATGCTCGACGAAGCGCCGCTCTATCTCGGCGTGATCGACAACCCGCTCTTCAGTCCGCGCGATGCGGCACAGGAGCACCTGTCCACCGCAACGGACGGTCCTGAACTCGACATCACGATGCACCGGCACGACGGCAACCTGATCGTCGAACTCGAAGTGGCGCGGCATCCGAGCGCAGACGTGTTTGCATCGATGTATCCGCTGGTGCGCACCTTCACGCGAAGCTTGCAGGACGTGGCGACCTTGACCGAACTCGTGGACCTTGCTGTGCGCGAAGTGCGCGCGATGACAGGTTTCGGCCGCGTGATGATCTACAAATTCGACGACGAGGGCCGCAGCCACGTGCTGGCGGAGCACATCGAGGACGGCTACACCTCGTTCCTGAACCAGCTGTTTCCCGCCTCGGACATTCCGCGTCAGGCTCGCGCGTTATATGTGAAACAGCGGGTGCGGCTCGTGGCGAACGTGGACGCGAAAGCCGCGCGGCTCGTGCCGCCTGTGATCCCCGCGACTGGCCGCGCGACCGACCTCACTTATGCGGCGCTGCGCAGCTTCTCGCCGATCCATCTCGAGTACATGCGCAACATGGGTACGCATGCATCGATGTCGGTGTCGCTGGTCGTGCGCGGGCGGCTCTGGGGCCTGATTTCCTGCCACGACCACGACGCACGCCTCGTGCCGTTCGAGGTGCGCGTCGCGATCGAGCATCTTGGGCAGCTCCTGTCGCTGCAGATCGAGGCGAAGGAAGAGCGCGCGGAGACGGCTTATCTGCTCAACCTCCGGCGTACGATGTCGCAGCTCATGGCCGCGCTCGCGGAGCAAGACGACTATCTGTCGGTTCTTAAATCGGCGCCGGACGATCTGTTGTGTTTCGCCGGCTCGACCGGCGCCGCGATCGTGGTGGATGGCAAGGCTACGCTCGTGGGTTCAACGCCGGACCCGGAAACCGTGCTCGCGCTCGCGCAATGGCTCGCGTCAAGCACGTCGGGTGTCTACGCCACCGATTCACTGTCGCAAGCGTGGCCGCGGGCGTCTCGTCACACGGACACCGCGAGCGGCATCCTGACCGTGCCTATCTCGCAGATTTTTCGCAACTACGTGATCTGGTTCCGTCCGGAAACCACGCGCACGATCACGTGGGCGGGCGAGCCGGTCAAACGCGTGTCGGATCACGGCGGCAGCATTGCGCCTCGAAAGGACTTTGCGCCGTGGCTCGAAACCGTGCGCAACCGGTCGCTGCGCTGGCATCCGGTGGAGCTCGAAATTGCGGGTGAATTCCGCTTGGGCATGCTCAACATCGTGCTGCGCCGTGCTGAAGAACTGGCGGAACTCGCGGATGAATTGCGTCGTGCTAACAAGGAGTTGGAGGCGTTTTCGTATTCCGTCTCGCACGACTTGCGCGCGCCGCTGCGTCATATCGCCGGGTATGGGGACTTGCTGCGGGAAAGCGAAGGTGAGACGCTCTCCGAGCGCAGCAAGCGGTTCCTGAACAACATGCTCGAGTCGGCGCGGTTCGCCGGCGTTCTTGTCGACGACCTGCTCACATTTTCGCAAATGGGCCGTGCCGCATTGCGCCCGGTGAGCGTCGACTTGAACGAGTTGGTACGATCGGTCGCGCAGGAATTCAGCGCCGAGACGGCGAACCGATCGGTGGAATGGATTATTCCGGATCTGCCGACGGTGACCGGCGATCCGGCGTTCCTGCAGATCGCGTTGCGTAACCTGTTCTCGAACGCGGTGAAATATACGCGTACACGAGAAACGGCGAAAATCGAGTTATTGGTGAATTCGACAGCCGATGAATACATAATCAGCGTGCGGGATAATGGTGTCGGTTTCAACATGAAGTACGTGAACAAGTTGTTCGGCGTGTTCCAGCGGCTGCATCGCGCGGAGGAGTTCGACGGCACCGGCATTGGTCTCGCGAACGTGCGTCGCATTATCGAGCGGCACGACGGCAGGACCTGGGCCGAAGGCCGCGAAGGCGAGGGCGCCGCGTTCCACTTTTCCCTGCCCAAGGTGTTCAGGACCGAGTCCGCAGCCTCCGAGACCGGCGCCGGCAAACTGCGTTAGCGGGGTACGCCGTCGCCTCGGAACTGAATGCGCCATGCCTGACTGATGACGCCGCGTTTCACCAACTGGCTGTCGAGTGACTGATCTCGCGACCTTTATTTCACCCCGTCATACCGGACCATGCTGAAACCCATTTTGCTTGTCGAAGACAATCCCAGCGATCTAGAACTGACCCTCGTGGCGCTTGGCAAAAGCCAGCTTGCCAACGAAGTGATCGTGGCGCGCGACGGCCAGGAAGCTATCGATTACCTGCGTTGCGAAGGCGAATGGAGCGCACGCAATCCAGGAAACCCCGCCGTCATCCTGCTCGACTTGAAGCTGCCGAAAATCGACGGCCTCGAAGTGCTGGAGACTATCCGTTCCAATGCTGCGCTGAAAGCGATTCCCGTGGTCATGCTGACGTCGTCGCGCGAGGAGCCGGATCTCGTGCGCAGCTACGCGCTCGGCGCGAATGCTTACGTGGTGAAGCCGGTCGAGTTCAACGAGTTTGTGCAGGCAATTGCCGATCTCGGCGTGTTCTGGGCCGTGCTCAACGAGCCGCCCCCCGGGTCAACGCGGCTTCGCCGTCAGTTCGCGCCGGAATGAATCTGGTGCACACTGGCGTCTTCCTCCTGCACAGTGCCCGGCGTAGCGGCCCGGGCCCGCTGGTCCTTTCGTTGTTTTGCCCGATGCGACCTGCCCGGCAGTATCGCGTGCGCCGGTTCGCCTGAGTGCCCTGACCATGCAGCCTTTGCACCTGCTTCTCGTAGAAGACAACGCGCTCGACGCGGAACTGACCCTGACCCAGTTGGAACGCGCCGACTATAAGGTCGACGTGCAAATCGTCTATACGGAACAGGGTTTCATAGCGGCGCTCGAAACGTCCGACTTCGATGTGATCCTCGCGGACTTCGTGATGCCGGTGTTCTCCGGCGTCGAAGCGTTGACAATCGCCCGGGAGCGCGTGCCGCATACGCCGTTCATCTTCGTCTCCGGCGTGCTCGGCGAGGAGCATGCCGTCGACATGCTCAAGCGCGGCGCCACCGACTATGTGCTCAAGCAACGCATGCAACGGCTGCCGGCCGTCGTGCGGCGCGCCCTGACGGAAAGCGCCGAGCGCCAGCAGCGTATTGCAGTCGAACGCGCGCTGCGGGAAACGGAAACGCACTTCCGCCTGCTGGTCGACGCGCTGAAGGATTACGCGGTCATCACGCTCGATCAGAAGGGCAGGATCCGGACGTGGAACGCGGCATCGCAGCGAATTCTCGGGTTCGCCGCGCTGGATGTTGTCGGCCAGTCCGCCGAAGTTTTCTACGGCCAGGAAGATCGCGACACCCATGTGTTTGCGCAGGAACTGGAGACGGCGCAACTCGATGGCAGTGCGAGCGACGACCGCTGGCTCTGGCGCCGCGACGGGCGCTCGTTCTTTGCGTCGGGCGTGACCACCGCTATTCGTGCCGATAACGGCGAACTGATCGGTTATTCGAAGATCATCCGCGACGTCACCGAAGAGCACATGGCCGCCGATGCCTTGCGCGTGGCGAAGGAGCAGGCCGAGACCGCGAACCGCGCGAAAGATCACTTCCTGGCGGTGCTGTCGCACGAATTGCGCACGCCGCTGACGCCGATCGTCGCCGCCGTGCGTTTGCTGGAGATACGCCACACGCTCCCCGCCGACGCCCAGGCAACGCTCGAACTGATCCGGCGCAATGTGGAGCTGGAAGCGCGCTTGATCGACGATCTGCTCGACCTGACCAGCATCGCGCGCGGCAAGCTTTCACTGAACTTTACGAATGTGGAGCTGGAGACGCTGATGTCGAGCGCGATCGATATGTCGGAGTCCGATCTGCGTGGCAAGTGCCTGACGCTTGAAACGACCTTGGGCGCCACCTCCACGCTGGTTTTCGGCGATGCCGCGCGCTTGCAGCAGATCGTGTGGAACCTGATGAAAAACGCAGTGAAGTTCACTCCGGCGGGCGGGCGTATTGCGGTGCGGATGTGGAATCCGGATGCGTCGACCATCGCGATTTCGGTCTCTGACAACGGTATCGGGATCAGCGCCGAAGCGTTGCCGCGGATCTTCTCGGCCTTCGAACAAGCCGATGATTCCATCACCCGGGCGTTCGGCGGCCTGGGTCTTGGCTTAGCTATTGCCAGCACGCTGGCGTTGAAGCACGGCGGAACGCTGACGGCGCAGAGCGACGGGCGCGACAAGGGCGCTCGCTTCACGCTGACCCTGCCGCTCGTCAAGGCCGGGACGGAAGATGAAACGTCGCCGCTCGCGGCGCAGGACACCGATGAGATCGTGCGGTCGCTGAAGGTGCTGCTCGTCGAGGACAACGAATACACGTCGTCTGCGATGGCGCAGGTGCTGGAGGTGCTCGGGCATCAGGTCGGAGTGGCCACGACGGTCGCCGAGGCGCTTGCTTTAGCCCGGGGCGAAGTGTTCGATCTGCTGGTCAGCGATATCGGTTTGCCGGATGGCAGCGGACTCGAGGTCGCCCGCGCGTGGACCGAGTTGCAGCCTGGAAAACCGTCGGTCGCCATCACCGGCTATGGCATGGACGAAGATATCCGCCGATGCCGCAATGCCGGGTTTCAGGACCACCTGACAAAGCCGGTCGACTTCGCCCGGCTTGAGTCTCTGATTCATGCGTTGGCGCGGCGGCCGGGCGGCGCTTAGTGCGCGAGCGCACCGGCTTGCACGGGACATCGCTCTGTCCGCATCGTCTGCGGCTCTTTTATCCGCGCTTCGGCTTTTTCCTCTCCACGAGCTTCGACGCCATGAACCGGTGTTCCGGCGAGAACAGCCGCTGGTAGGTCAATAACACCGCGCCCACCGTGCCGAGTGCCGATGAAGCCGCGATGAAAAACATGATGACGATCTGATAACGGACCGCCTGCAATGGCGACTGGCCCGCCAGCACCTGGCCCGTCATCATGCCTGGCAGACTGACCAGTCCTACTACCGTCATCTGGTTCAACGTCGGGATCATGCCCGCCCGCACGGCCTGGCGCGCCGGACCTTGCGCGGCTTCCCATCGCGTTGCACCGAGCGCGAGCGACATCTCCACCGTCCCTCGTCCCGCGGTCAGTTCCTCTGTCATTCGTTCGATGCCAAGCGACACACCTGTCAACGTGTTGCCGAGGATCATGCCGAGGATCGGTATGGCGTATTGCGGCTCGTACCACGGATGAATCCGGATCACGACGAACAGTCCCACCGCGGCCACCAGCCACGAACTCACCCAGATCGACACGACGCTATCCGCCCGCTGCCCAGCGTAAGTGCGCCTGCCGCGATTCGATGCCGACAGTCCCGCTATCAGCGTCATCAGCGCCATCAGCGGCAATACGACGTACCAGCGTGAAAACTGGAATACCCAGCCGAGCACGTACCCGATCGCGAGCAGTTGCACGACAGTGCGCACCGCCGCCCACGCCAGCTTGCGCTCCAGGTCGAGCTTCAGCGCAACCGATAACGCCCCGTTCACCACGATCAGCGCCGCCGCGATCCCGATGTCGAGCAGGCTGAGGTTCTGATAGCCGCTCATGACAATGTCCCCGCGGTCATGACTAACTGTCGTTCGCCGACGCGTTGCGCCTGCGCCGGATCGTGCGACACCCAGATGCTCGCGCGTTCGCCCGGGCGCTCGTCGAACCAGGCGCTGACGAGCGCTTCTATTTCCAGCGCGGAAGCGGGATCGAGCGACGCCGTCGGTTCGTCGAGCAGCAGCACGTCGGGGGCAACTTGCAATACGCGTATCAGCGCGGCAACCTGCGCTTCACCACCGGATAGCTCGCTCGCGCGTTTATCGAGGAAATCGGCTTCACGGCCCGCTCGCCCGGCCAGCTTGACCACCCGCTCACGATCGAAACGCGCATCGCGATACACCTTCAGCGAAAACGGATAACGCAGGTTGTCTTCCACGCTGCCATCGAGCATGGCCGGGCGTTGTGCGATGTAAGCCACGCGCCGCCGGTATGCCGGAATAGCTGCGCGCGCGATGGTCTTGTCGCGCCACTGGATCACACCGTCATCGACAGGATCGAGCAGCGCAAGCGCACGCAGGAACACACTCTTGCCTGAGCCCGACGGCCCGGTGATCACTGCGCGCTGGCCTCCGGACAAGCTGAACGTGGTGGGGTGCAGCAAGACAGCGTGGCGCACCGGGTCGTAGCGGGTGAGCCCTGTCGCGCGAATCAAGGGCGTGTCGGCTGGCATGGACATGGCGGAGACAAGCTCGCGGAATGATCTCGGAGCGCAATCATAAATCAACGCTGCTTAGGTGGTTCTTAGGTTCGCGGGGCCGCCGGTCTTGCCCGGCATGGGGAACTGGCCGGTATCATCGCCGGGCACGCGACGTGCTGTGCGGTTTTCAAGAAATACAGAGGGAGCCACTATGGCGCTTGGCCGGAAAATCGGAAAAACAGTCGCCTGGATCGTAGCGATTCTGATCATCTTGATCGCGGTGCTGGTGATTGTGTTCCTGACCTTCGACTGGAACCGGGCCCGTCCCTGGGTCGACGATAAAGTCTCGCAGGCCATCGGCCGGCAGTTCGAGATTACGGGCGACCTGAAGGTCGGCTGGCAACGGCCGCCCGGGGAAACCGGCTGGCGCCGCTGGGTCCCGTGGCCGCGATTCTCGGCGCAAAAAATCACGGTCGCCAATCCCGACTGGACCAAGCAGAAGTTTTTCGCGACCCTGGACGAGATCGATTTCCAGGTCGAGATCCTGCCGCTGCTCGCGCACAACATTGTGATTCCATCGATCAACCTGGTGAATCCTTCAGTTGATCTCGAACGCCTCAAGGACAACCGCGATAACTGGACATTCAAGTTCAAGCAGTCGACCGAACCGTCGGAATGGAACCTTCAATTGCATGACATCGCGTTGAACCAGGGCAACATCGCGTACGCGGACGAGATCACGAAAGCGGACATGCAGGTTGTCGTGAATACGCTTGGCCAGATGATTCCCATCGGCGATGTCATGAAGCAGCAGGAAGCGGCATCGCAGAAATCGTCAACCCAGGTGGTCGGTAAGAGCGGGGCGGCCAAGCTGAACCAGCAAGTCGATAAAGCGGCGGCTTCTGAGGCCGCCGCTGCATCCGAGGCGTCAGCCGCTGCCGCTGATGCGGCGAGCGCGCCGAACCCGGCGAGCGTTTCGGCGAACACCAGCATCACCACGAAGGAAGGGCCGAAGCCGCCCGTGCCGCCTTATGGCATCGGCTGGTCGGTGAAGGGGAAATACAACAGCGTGGCGGTGTCCGGCGACGGCAAGGTCGGCGGCGTGCTCGCGCTGCAGGACGCCATGCGCCCGTTCCCCGTGCAGGCGGATGTTCGTATCGGCGACACGCATATTGCTTTTGTCGGGACCGTGACGGACCCGGCGCATCTTGCCGCGCTCGATTTGCGGCTGTGGCTGCAGGGCGTGAGCCTCGAGCATTTGTATCCGATCGTTGGGGTGACGCTGCCGGCAACACCGCCGTATGCAACGGAAGGACGGCTCGTCGGCCAGTTCAAGGCTGACGGCAATGTCTTCAGGTACGAGAACTTCACCGGGCGCGTGGGCGGCAGCGATGTGAACGGCTCGCTCACGTTCGTGGGACGCAAGCCGCGGCCCTTGCTGTCGGGCGAACTGGTGTCGAACCTGCTGCAGTTCTCTGATCTCGCTCCTGTCATCGGCGCCGATTCGAACGCGAGCAAGGCGAAGCGCGGCGACTCGGCGAAGCAACCGTCTTCCAAGGCGTTGCCGACCGAGGAATTCAAGACGGATCGATGGAAAGCGATCGATGCCGACGTGAAGTTCACCGGCCGCAAGATCATCAAGGACCCGGCGCTGCCGATCACGGACCTCTATACGCATGTGGTGATGAACGACGGCGTGCTGTCGTTCGAACCGCTGTCTTTCGGGGTGGCGGGCGGGACGCTGTCGTCGAATATTCACCTCGACGGCAGCAAGGAGCCGCTCGAGGGCCGTTTCTCGACCTCGGCGCGGCATCTGAAGCTCAAGGAGTTGCTGCCGACCGTCAAGACGATGCAGTCGGCGCTCGGTGAAGTGAACGGGGACGCGGCGTTATCGGCGACAGGCAATTCGCCTGCCGCACTCGCCGGAACCGCGAATGGCGAAATCAAGACGCTGATCACCGACGGCACGGTGAGCCGGCTGTATATGGAAGCGGCGGGACTGAATGTGGCGAATGCGGTCTACGAAAAGCTCTTCGGCAAACACGACGTGAAGATCAACTGCGCGGCGGCGGACTTTGTCGCGACCGATGGCGTGCTGGAGTCGCGCGTGTTTGCCCTCGATACCGACGACGCCGTGATCAACATGGACGGCACCGTCAATCTCAAGACCGAGGAGATGGACCTGAACATTCATCCGCATACGAAGGGTTTCCGGGTGTTCTCGCTGCGCTCGCCGCTGTACGTGAAAGGGACGTTCAAGGACCCGCATGTGGGCGTGAACGCCGGCGCGCTCGCGGTGCGTGGTGCGGCGGCGGTCGGGCTCGGCCTGCTTAACCCGTTTGCTGCGCTGATCCCGTTGATCGCGCCGAGCAACAACAAGCCGTTGCCATGCACGCAAATGCTTGCCGACATGCGCGCCCTGCCGTCTGCGCCCCCGCCGGGGCAGAAGCAAAAAGCGAAGGGCGCACCGGAGTATATGGAGCCAGGCGTGGCGAATCCCGCGGCTGCGTCATCTCCGCCTCCGTCTTCATCGCCCGACAATGCGAAGGGTGCTAACGGCGCCAAAGGGGCAACCGGTGGCCCGACCCGGCCGGGGGCGTCCACGCCGGCCAGTGCGGCGCTTTATCGCGGAAGCTGATAACCGGCAACGGGATTGGCCGATTCGTGCGATGGATCTCTGCGTTGCCGGTTTCGGTTGGAAATGCGCGTCTTGACGCGCATTTACCTATATTCTGTGTAGTTTGCGCATAATAATGCGCAATTCAACGAAATCGATCAGCAAAAAATCAACTATATAAATGCGCGTAATAATGCGCAAAATATAAAAATAACCTATAATTGCGCATCATGACGCGCAAATACACTGATCCCATCAGCAACTTCGAGCGTGTGGCAGCGGAACTCCGCTCCCTTCGCCGCGAGCGACGCATGAGTCAGCAGACGCTGGCTGATCGCGCGGGCGTGGCACGGCGCACAATCACCAATGCCGAAGGCGCACAGAACGTCGGCCTTCACGAGTTTTGCCGGATCGCCAATGCGCTCGGCTACGACCTCACATTGCGTCCGAAAGATACTGTGGTCTTCGAAGATCTGGACTTCTTCTTCAGGGAGGACGAATGAGCACGCCGTCGCCGCTCAAGCCTGCGCCGCCATTCGACCTGGAACAACTCTTCGACAAAATCCGCCGGCTCGACGTCCACACGCCGCAGGGCATGGCCGGCCTGCTGGCGAAGGAGAGCACCTTCGTCTTCAACTATGGGGAAGTCGAACCGGACGCGGCCGTGTCACTGACCATGCCGGTGCGCCGCAAGAGCTACAGCAGCGGCGCGCTCATGAACGTGTTCGCGATGAATCGCCCGGAAGGTTATTTGCGATACATCATCGAAGAACGGCTGGCGCGCTTCGGCACTCCCAGCGACATGTTCCTGCTGTTCCTCGCCGGGCGAAACCAGATCGGCAGGCTCACTTATGCGCTGCACGGCCAGACGGTGCCTGAGGGCGAAGGCGAGCGGCTTGACGAGCTGCTGTCGTCGCCATCGGGACAATTGTTCGAGCGGCTGGTGAGCAAATATGCGCTCGGCTCGGGTATTTCGGGCGTGCAGCCGAAGACGGTGGTGCCGCTCGCGCCCGAGGTTCCCGGCAGTCTACCCGGCGTAGCGACGCTTGGCGTGGATAGGCCCGGCGTGGATACGCCCGGCATCGCCACGCTCGACGCACACGCGACCTTGCCGCTGACCACGGTGATCGTGAAGGCCGAAGGCGACGACTATGCGGGGATCGCGCGCAACGAATTCCTGTGCATGTCGGTGGCGCGCGAGGCGGGTTTCGACGTGCCGGATTTCTGGCTCTCCAACGATGGCCTGCTGTTCGTGATGGCGCGTTTCGATCGTGCGCCGGATGGTACGCCGCTCGGCTTCGAAGACATGAGCGTGCTGACTGGCAACGATAAATACCGCGGCAGTTACGAGATGATCGGGCGGGCGGTAGAGGTCTACACCGGTGATGATTTCCGCGCGCAATCGCTGCGGCTGTTCGAGCGAGTCGCGCTGTCGTGTTTTCTGCGCGATGGCGACGCGCACATGAAGAACATCGGCATTATCTATACCGATCCCACCGGGCCGCGCCGGCTCTCGCCCATCTACGATGTCGTCTGCACGGGCATCTATCCGTTGCTCGACGGCCGGATGGCGTTGAACCTGAATAAATCAAAGGTTTTCCCCGTTCCCGAGCAATTGATTGCGTATGGCGAGCGTCTGGGTCTGAAACGCGCCGAGGCAGAAGCGATCCTGCTGCGCATCGACCAGGCGTTCGACACCGTGGCCGAGCGCCTCAGCCAGGACGACCGCTATAAAGCCGATGACCTGCTTACACGGATCAGGGACGTGATCCGTCGCACCGGCGCGATTCCTGTCGCTCGGGCGAAACGTCCGGCGTTTCGTCTTCCCTGAAACGTCAGCGCGCATAAGACGCTTTCGAGTCACAGGGTTTAAACCGTTCTGCATCAGCGACTTAAGCGTTGAGCCCCTTGCTTATCAACAAGCCTGCCCACAATTACTGGGGATAACTCGCGAGTCGTTGCGGGTTTGGCAGCGCGCCGAAATTACACGCAACGCGTGGCGCAAATCGGATCGATTCCAAACGGTGCTTATTTATCAACGACTTAAGAAGATAACCTCACGCTTGTCCACAGGTCCTTCAACAGATTGTGTGTACAACTTTGCTGGCTGAAACCATCGAATCCGTATGCCAGGCGCACTTTGAAGCGGCGCCTGAAAATCGTTTCCGTTCAACGCGTTCCGGGCTTTGTCAGCAGGTTGTCAACAGGGTGGTCCCCAATTTCTGTGCACAACTTTGGCCGGTGTCGGCGTCCGGCTAGTAGCTGACGGACAAAAGCCTGCATTTATCCGCAAAGCATTTCGTTTTCCATCTTAAAATTGCGCCGCACCCTTTTTGATCCGGGTGCCGTGCGCCCGCTGCCGGCGCTGAAGCACAACCCTACTGAAAAGGTTCATGCGTGAAGCAGTTAACCATTCGAAAACGAATTCTTGTGAGCTTTGGCGTGATCCTCGCGCTGATGCTGTTAATGGCGGTCTGTTCGTACATCCTGCTTGGCGAGATCGACCGGGAGGCGCGCAGCCAGGAAGAGGATTCAACGCCGGGCGTCTATCTCGCGACGACGATCCGTTCGGCGTGGTTCGAAAACTACACGGTGACGCAGCGCCTTATTTTTATCGATACCGAGCCTGACCAGATCCGCCGCGACACGCAGCGCATCGCGGAAACCCGCGACTCGCTCGACAAGCTGCTCGACCAGTACGCGCCCACGGTTTTTGAAGACACCGACCGCCGTATCTTCACTGATTTCAAGCAGCAACGCGCCCTCTACGCGCCCATCCAGGCGCAGATCCTGGCCGATGTGCCCACGTCGAAGGCCACAGCCGCCGCGGCCTTCAACACCCAGCTCACGCCGGTCTGGGAAGCGGGCCGGACCGTGGTGCGGGCGCTCGTCGAGCACAACAACGAGCAGCAGGTGAGTTCGTCGAAGAGCATTCGCGAGTCGGTCAGCAAGGCTGAGATCACGTTGCTGGTGGTGGTGCTCGCGACCTTCCTGGTAGCGGCATGGGCCGGTTTCCTGCTGCTCCGGGCGATCGCCGTGCCGATGCAGCGGCTCGTAGAGGTCGTCGATGCGATGCGCACCGGCGACTTGTCGCAGCGCCTGCAGCTTGAGCGCGGGGATGAATTCGGCGCGCTTGGAGCGGGCTTCAATCGCATGACCGACGAACTGACCGGTTTGGTTGGTCAGGCGCAGAAATCGGCGGTGCAGGTCACGACATCGGTGGCTGAAATCGCCGCGACTGCCCGCGAACAACAGGCCACCGCAAGCGAGACCGCCGCCACGACGACCGAGATCGGCGCCACGTCGAGGGAGATTTTCGCCACGTCGCGCGATCTCGTGCGCACGATGAACGAAGTGTCCGGCGTGGCCGAACAGTCGGCGCTGCTGGCGGGCACGGGGCAGGTGGGCCTGACGCGCATGGAAGACACCATGCGGCTCGTGATGGAAGCCGCGGGATCGGTGAACGGCAAGCTCGCGATCCTCAACGAGCGCGCGAGCAACATCAACCAGGTGGTGGCCACCATTACAAAGGTCGCCGACCAGACGAATTTGCTGTCGCTGAACGCGGCGATCGAAGCGGAGAAGGCCGGGGAATATGGGCGCGGTTTTGCGGTCGTGGCGACCGAGATCCGCCGTCTCGCGGACCAGACGGCGGTCGCGACTTTCGATATCGAACAGATGGTGAAGGAGATCCAGTCGGCGGTCGCGGCGGGCGTGATGGGCATGGACAAGTTCTCCGAGGAAGTCCGGCGCGGCATGACTGACGTGCAGCAGGTCGGCGGGCAACTGTCGCAGATCATCCAGCAGGTGCAGACGCTCGCGCCGCGCTTCGTGATGGTCAATGAAGGCATGCAGACGCAGGCGACCGGCGCCGACCAGATCACGCAGGCGCTCGCCCAACTGTCCGAAGCCGCTCAGCAGACGGCCGAGTCGCTGCGCCAGTCGACGCAAGCGATCGACGACCTCACGCACACCGCCAACGGCCTGCGCACCGGCGTATCGCGCTTCAAGGTAGCGACATCATGACTCGCGCGCTTTCCGATTATTCGTTCGGCCGCTGAGACCATGCTCTTCATCCAGTTCACGCTCGATAACGACCGCTACGTGATCGACAGTTCGCAAGTCGAGCGCATGCTGTCGCTCGTGCCGCTCAAAGCGATGCCCGGCGTGCCGGATTGGGTCGCGGGCGTGCTGGATTATGAAAATATGCCGGTGCCGGTTATCGACCTGGCTGCGCTTGCACTTGGCCGGCGTTCGCACGAACGTTTATCCACACGCCTGGCGCTAGTCTATTACCCGCAGGAAAGCCCGTCAGGCCTCGAACACAAGCGCCTCGGCATCCTGCTCGAGCGCGCCACGCGCACGCTGACGCTCGACGCCGCCACGTTCCAGCACGCCGGTGTCGAGGCGACTGACGCGCGTTATCTCGGGCCGCTTGCACGCGACGCCCAAGGCCTTGTTCAATGGGTTCGCATCGAGCACCTGTTGCCGGAGCACGTGCAGGCACAACTCTTCACGCAGAGCCAAGCATGAAGCACGTCCCTGTTTCAGATCAGGCCCGGCGCGCGACCGAGGCGTTTCACAAGACCCACGCGATGCATGAGAGCCGTCGCGAGGCGCTTGCGCACGCGCAGGTCATGCAGTTCGCCGGGCTCTTGCAACGGACGATCGGTCTGGACCCTGCGTCTATCGGAGAAAATGCGATCGAACGCGCCGTCTCGGACCGGTTTGCGGCGTGGCGCGCGTCAGGCGCCGATGGCCTGGACGAATCGCAGGCGACTATCGAGGCGTTCTGGCTCGTGGTGAACGGCGTGCCTGCGCAATTGCAGGGCTTGATCGAGGCGGCGGTCGTGCCGGAGACATGGTTTTTCCGCGATGCCGAGGCGTTCAACGCACTGGCGAAGCTCGCGCGGGTGCGCCTTCTCGACCAGCCGTTCAAGCCCGTGCGGATCCTGAGCATGCCGTGCTCGACGGGCGAGGAGGCCTATACCGCCGCCATGGCCATGCTCGACGCGGGGATTGCGCCCGAGCGTTTTTCCATCGATGCCATCGATATCAGCGGCCGCGCCCTCGACGTGGCCCGTCATGCGCACTATGGGAGTAATGCGTTCCGCAGCCGCGCACTCGGATTTCGCGAGCGTTTTTTCGCCAGGGCGGGCGATCAATGGCAGCTCTTGCCGGAAGTGACGGAGCGGGTTCGCTTTTGCCAGGCGAATCTGCTGACGCTCGACCCGCAGACGTTCGAACCCTTCGATTTCGTCTTCTGCCGCAACGTGCTGATCTATTTTGGCCGGCAGACGCAGCACATGGCCATGCGGGTGCTGGACGGCCTGCTCGCACCAGGCGGGACGCTGTTTGTCGGGCCCGCGGAAACGGGGCTGATGATGCGAGAAGGCATGGCATCGGCGAAGCTGGTGCTGGCTTTCGCGTTCCGGCGGCCGGAAGGTGAACCAGGGGACAAGCTGGCGGGCGGCGCCTGGCCGACGCCTGGCGGTGAGCGCGGCTTGAGCTCGGGCGAACAAGATTTGGGAGTGCGGCCACGCGCGCTCTACGCTGCCATCGCCAGCGCAGAGCGGGCAATGGAACTGGCCGCGCGGGCAGCGGCGCCAAAGGCGCCGGTTGCGGCGTCCATGCCGATAAAAACGTTTGGCGATCGGGCCGTATCGGCTACGACTCTGAACGATGCTCCCGGACGCTCATTTTTATTCGGCTTGCCTGGTGCCGGCGCGCCGTTCGCGGCGCCCGATGTGGCGGCCAACGCACAGGCTGCCGCCAAACCGGGCACGCTCAAACAAGCACAGGCACTCGCCGATGCCGGCGCCTTGCCCGAAGCCGCTGACATCGCGCGGACCTATCTCAAGGCGCATCCGGCCAGCGCCGCCGCCTACTACTTGCTCGGCGTGATCGCGGACGCGCGAGGCGAGCGAAGCGAGGCGAGAGGTTTTTACAAACGTGCGCTTTATCTTGACCCCGGACATGGCGAGGCGCTGACGCATCTTGCCGCCGTGCTCGGGCTGGAAGGCGATCATGCGGGCTCGCAGTTGTTGTTGGCGCGCGCTGAACGGGCATCGGGAGGCCGTCGTGAGTGATCCGCGCGACCGGTATGACGTAATGTTTGACGCGGATAAAACCGCCGGGCATCTTGAACCGGCTTCATCCCCGGACGCCCCATCGTCATTGCTTGCCGATATGGACGTCCCGATCGACGACTGCTGGAACCGCATCGGCGTTCGTGGCGACGGTTCGTGTCCGCGTCTGGCCGGATACATTCATTGCCGCAATTGTCCTGTCCACGACGCCGCCGCCGCGCGCGTGCTGGACCGTAAACAATCCGCCGATGCCGTGTTCGGACAAGATGTCCTGCATCGCGAAACGGCGCAGTCGCTGAGCGACTACGCGGCCCGCGAGGTGGATGCCACGTCGTGGCTCGTATTTCGTATCGGCGATGAATGGCTGGGTTTGCCCACCGCGATCTTCCAGCAGGTCGCCCAGTTGCGCCCCATTCACTCGTTGCCGCACCGGCGTCATCGCGCGGTACTCGGCGTGGTGAACGTGCGCGGAACGCTGCTCGTATGCGCGTCGCTCGCGCGCCTGTTCGGGATCGCGTCGGCGCTCGGGCAGGATGGGCGCAGGCCGGAGCAGCAGACCGGCCAGCACGGTATCGATGCCCGGGATCTTGCTCGCTTGCTGGTCATCGAGCCGGGCGCCGACGCGGGCGAGCGCGGCGATCCCGGCAACCCGATCGTATTTCCCGTTGACGCAGTCGATGGTGTGCATCGTTTTGCGCGCGCCGATTTCCAGGCGGTGCCGGCGACGGTCGCCAGCATGTCGGCGTCCCACGCGGTGGCCGTGATTGCGTGGAAGGGCGTGACGGTGGGCCTGCTCGACGCAGCCAAGCTTTTCGAGACATTGAACCGGAGCCTCACATGAGCGGCGCTGAAACGGGCCAGGGCCAGGGCCACGGTCAGGGGCCAAGCCGCGGCCAGCCTTCGCTCATCGACTTGTTTCGCGAGGAAGCGCGAACGCAGGCGCAGATCCTGAGCGACGGTTTGCTCGCGCTGGAACGTGCCCCGCGCGACCCCGTGACGCTCGAAGCCTGCATGCGGGCGGCGCACTCGCTGAAAGGCGCGGCGAGGATTGTCGGCGTACCGGACGGCGTGAGCCTCGCGCATGTGATGGAGGATTGCTTCGTCGGGGCGCAACAAGGGCGCGTGAGCGTCGATGCCGGCATGATCGACTTGTTGCTGAGCGGGGTCGACCTGATCTTGCGGATCGGCCAGGGGTCGGGCGACGAAACCTTATCTCAGGCGGACGTGGACGCATTCGTCGATGCTTTGAATGCACGGATGAACGGAGTTCCTGCGGCGGCGCCATCGGTTGTTGAAACACTGCAGTCTGACGCTGACTTCGATTTATCGAATGAACTGACGCTCCCAGCGCCGGTGGAAGAGGTGACGGAGCAAACGCAGGAAACCGTGGAAGCCTTGCCTTTGCAGCCGGCACGTTCCGCCGACCTGCGCGACCCGGCTCGCATGCTGCGCGTTCGTGCCGATACCCTCGACCGCTTGTTGAGCCATTCGGGTGAATCGCTGGTTGAGTCACGCTGGCTCAAACCCTTCGCTCAATCCATGTTGCGTGTGAAGCGGATCCAGCGCGACGCAAGCCGGGCGCTCGATCTCCTGCACGAATCGCTGTCCGAGGCGGCGACGTCGGCCTCGAGTTCTTCTGCAGCCCCGACCGTAGCGCTCGACGCGCGCACGCTTGATGCGCTGGATGAAGTCCGCCGTCTCAACGCAGAAGCGCATCGTCAACTCGGTGAGCGCCTGGCCGAGCTGGAAAACTACGACCGGCGCTCGACGCACCTGTCGCAGCAACTCTACGACGAAGCGCTCGAATGCCGGATGCGTCCGTTCGTTGATGCCACCGGCGGTTTTGCGCGCATGGTCCGCGACGTCGCCCGTTCGCTCGATAAACAAGTGCGCTTCGTGATGGCTGGTGAAGCGACCGAAGTGGATCGCGACATCCTGGACCTGCTCGAAGCGCCGTTGGGCCATCTGCTGCGCAACGCGGTCGATCACGGCATTGAAGCGCCATCGATGCGACGGGCTCTCGGCAAACCACCCGAAGGCACGATCACGCTGGAAGCCCGCCATAGCGCCGGTTCGCTTTTCATCAGCGTCAGCGACGACGGCGGCGGCGTGGACCTCGACGCGCTGCGCCGCGCCATCGTCCGCAAACGCCTGGCCAACGAGACCACGGCGGCCCGTCTTTCGGACGCCGAACTGCTTGAATTCCTGTTCCTGCCCGGCTTCTCCATGCGCGATACCGTCACTGACGTCTCCGGCCGCGGCGTTGGCCTGGACGCCGTGCAGGACGTCGTGCGCCAGGTGCGCGGCAACTTGCGCGTGACGCAGGATGCACTCGCCGGCACGCGTTTCGTGATGCAGTTACCGCTCACGCTGTCCGTGATCCGCAGCCTGATTGTTGAAGTGGATGGCGAACCGTACGGGCTGCCGCTCGCGCACGTCACACGCACGCTTGTTTTGCCACGGGCATCCATCGACCTGCTCGAAGGGCATCAGCATTTCGCGTTCGAAGGCCGGCGGCTCGGCATTGTCACGGCTCACCAGATCCTGCGTGCAGGGACCTTCGAGACCGCCAGCGACACCCTCAATGTGGTCGTGATCGGGCAGGGCGCGACGTGCTACGGCGTGGTCGTCGACCGCTTTCTCGGCGAGCGCATGCTGGTCGTGCAAACACTCGACAAACGCCTGGGAAAGGTACCGACCATCGCGGCGGGCGCGTTGATGGAAAACGGCGATCCGCTCCTGATTGCCGATCTCGACGACTGGCTGCGCGCGGTTGAAAAACTGGTCGTCGACGGCGAGCTCGGGCGCGTCTCGCCGGGCACGGCGCGCCAGGTTGCCGCCGCGAGAAAACGCGTGCTGGTGGTGGACGACTCGCTGACCGTGCGTGAACTCGAACGCAAGCTGCTGGCCGGACGCGGCTACGAAGTCACCATCGCCGTTGACGGGATGGATGGCTGGAACGCCGTGCGCAGTGAGCGCTTCGACCTGGTAATCACCGATATCGACATGCCGCGCCTCGATGGCATCGAACTGGTGACGCTCATCCGCCGCGATCCGCACTTGCACGAGACGCCGGTGATGATCGTGTCGTACAAGGATCGCGCGGAAGACCGCCAGCGGGGACTGGATGCCGGCGCGGACTACTATCTGGCGAAAGGCAGCTTCCACGACCAGACCTTGCTCGATGCAGTGCGCGATCTGATCGGCGAAGCGCAGTCGTGAGAGAACATTAAAAAAGAGAGGCGAACGATGAAGATCGGGATCGTGAACGACATGCCGTTGGCGGTGGACGCGTTGCGCGGGGCGCTTGCAACGCGGCGAGACTTCGAAGTGATCTGGGTCGCCAGCGACGGCGCGCAGGCGGTCGACTACTGCACGGCGCAGAAGCCGGACGTCGTGCTGATGGACCTCGTCATGCCGCACATGGACGGCACGGAAGCCACGCGGCGCATCATGCGCGCGACGCCGTGCGCGATCCTGATCGTGACGGTGGATGTGGGCGCGAATTCGTGGCGGGTCTACGAGGCGATGGGCGCGGGCGCGCTGGATGCCGTCGATACCCCGGTGCTCGCAGGCCCGGACGCAAAACGCGGGATCGCCGCGCTGACCGCCAAGATCGACCAGATTGCCGCGCAGCAGGCCACGAAAGCCGCCGCGAATCCGATTGCCGCCGCGCCACGTATTACCTCGGGCACCGACCTGCTCGCGATCGGCGCGTCGGCGGGCGGTCCGAGCGCGCTGGCGACGCTGCTCGCCGCACTGCCGGCCAACTTCGCGCCGGCGACGGTGATTGTGCAGCATGTGGACCAGGCCTTTGCGATCGGCATGGCTGATTGGCTCAACGAACAGTCGACGCTGCCGGTGCGCGTCGCACGCGAGGGCGACCGGCCGGAGCCGGGTTGCGTGCTGCTCGCGGCGACCAACGACCACCTGCATTTTTGTGGCGGCGGTAATCGGCTCGGCTATACGAAGGAGCCGGAGGCGACGCCGTACCGTCCGTCCATCGATGTGTTTTTTCAAAGCGTGGTGGCGCGCTGGAGCGGCAACGCGGTCGGCGTGCTGCTGACCGGCATGGGCCGCGATGGCGCAGCGGGTCTTGCCGCCATGCGTGCCAAGGGCTATCACACGATCGCGCAGGACGAAGCGACATCGGCTGTGTACGGCATGCCGAAAGCCGCCGCCGCGCTGAACGCCGCGGTCGCCATCCTGCCGCTCCCGGACATCGCGAATGCCGTGCAAAGGGCGCTCACATCGTCGCGTAAAAACACGTTCGTGACGCGTTCGTGACGCGCTCGAACTCGACTCAGAACAGGATTTTCAGTCATGGAACATCGAAACCCAGATCCGCTCGCAGAGCGCGCACGGCGCGAGCAGGCCGGCCCGGAATCCCGTCCGGAAAGCCCGGCGGCCCCCCTCGATGCAACTGCCGGTGAGCGCTCAGCCGCGGATCTGCTTGCCGATGCGCTGAATGCGCCCAGCGCCGCCGACAGCGCGGTCATGGTGCTGCTGGTCGACGACCAGACCATTGTCGCGGAAGCGGTGCGCCGCGCGCTGATGGATCAGCCGCGGCTGGATTTTCACTACTGCGCCAACGCCGAGGAGGCGTTGCGCGTCGCACAGGCCACGCGGCCGACCGTGATCCTGCAGGACCTGGTCATGCCGGGCGTGGACGGGCTGACGCTGGTGCGTCAATACCGCGAGAACGAGGCGACCCGCGATATCCCGATCATTGTGTTGTCGACGAAGGAAGAGCCGCGCATCAAGAGCGCCGCTTTTGCCGCAGGCGCCAACGATTATCTGGTGAAGTTGCCGGACACCATCGAATTGATTGCGCGGATTCGCTATCACTCGCGCTCGTACCTGAATTTGCTGCAGCGTGACGAGGCGTACCGCGCGTTGCGGCAGTCACAGCAAAAACTGCTCGAAACCAACCTGGAACTGCAGCGCCTGACCAATTCGGACGGGTTGACGGGTTTATCGAACCGGCGCTGCCTGGACGACTACATGAACGCCGAGTGGAAACGCGCGGCGCGTGAACAGTCCCCGCTCGGCTTCCTGATGATCGATGTGGACAACTTCAAGTCGTACAACGACACCTACGGCCACGTAGCGGGTGACGATGTGCTGAAGCTCGTCGCGCGCGCGATTGAGTCGAGCCTCAACCGTCCCGCCGATCTTGCCGCGCGTTTTGGCGGCGAGGAATTCGCGGTGGTGCTGCCGTCCACGTCGACCGGCGGCTTGCGCCTGCTCGGTGAAAAGATCCGCATGGCGGTGGAGGCGCTTGCCGTACCGCATACGGGTTCAGCCAGCGGGCGGTTGACGATCAGCGTAGGCGGCGTCATGCAGGTGCCGCAGCCGGCCGGAGACATGAAGCAGTTGATTGAAGCCGCCGACCTGGCGCTGTATCGGGCCAAGCGTGACGGGCGCAATCGGGTGGACATCGCCAATTGAACCGGGTCGCGAGCAGCGGTTGCGGTTGCCGTGCCCGTGGCGCCGTTCACCGATACCGCGCGCTTGCCGACACTGAACGGCACCATGCCCGCGAGGGCGCTTTGGCCGCTTTAGTCGCTCTTGCGCGCTTCATTCCCGAAGATCGCGGCGCGTTTGCGGTGCTGTGAAGAATCGGCCGCGACCGTCGATGCATCGGCCGGCCGGTTGCCAAAACCGTCGGCGATGCCTCGGCAAGTAAAGCGCCTCGAACTTCACCGACGCGTGGCAACCCGGCGTGGGGCGAGACCACGATCCCGGGGCGCGAGCCGGCGTCGAAGGCGGGAGAAGAAAGCGCTGGGGCAGGCGTCAAAACATCGTTCGATGCAACCAGCCCGATCCAGCGAGCGCTCCACGGATCGGCCGCCGGAGGAGGAGCGCTGTACACCGGCGCTTTCGCCGGTTCGCTTGGTTCAGCGACGGGCGTGCTGCGCTTGAGCCACGCGTCATGAGATGCGATCAGACCGGGCGAACGTCCGCGCGGTGTTTCATTCCAGTCGGAGCGGTCCATTGCGAGGGCGCGGGGCGTTTCCTGGCCGGTGGTTGCTACAGGGCTTGGCGTACTCTTCGTGACGGCCGGTCGCGGCACTTGCGCCGATGCAGACGGGGGCGACACTGATGACGCCGCGCGGCTTTGTCCCGGCGATATGAATCGATCGGCGGCCGGTGCACTCCAGGCATCGTCAATTGCAGGAGTGGGCGCCGAGGGGTTGCTCCATGGGTCGTCGGCCGTGGGTTGCGGCGCGACGTGACCGCTCCATTGCTCACCCGCGGGCACGCCGGCCGGGGCGGACTCTCCCGCGCGGGCCGTCGCGTGCATCAAACCAAAGGCAGCGCACGCCAGCACGACTTTTTCCAGTCCTGAATGAACGAGCTGAAACAGGTCACGGAGCGGTGAGCGAGACATGGCATTTCCCTTGAATACACGAAAGCTGGCAAGCCTATGGGAAATTGATGCCCGAAATAACGCGATTTATCTGAATAGTGAAAGGTTTCGGTGAAGAAGTTGAGTTGGCGGAAGGTTACGGAAGCATTTGAATGGCAGTGCGATGTTTGACCACTGTGAACTGTGACATTTGATGTGTTCGATCTGAGGCTTTCTCACGACCCAGCACGGATTGTCCGGTTGTCCTGATGAAGTGCAAAGGGCCATTCCGACTCGCGTCGGAACGGCCCTTTGCATGCGGCGCTTGCTTCGGTTTCTAAACTACCGGGTGACAAAGCCGAACGCGGCCCGGCAGCAAAGCTTATTTCGCTGCCTCCGTCGTTTTCGACGCGGCCGCAAGATTCGCCGACCCGCCGGCCGGAGAACCCATTGCCTGGAACAGCAACGCGGTATCGCTGAGACGTGCGCTTTCATAGCGGATAGCATCCAGCCGCGCATTGCGATACTGGCGCTCGCTCGCACGCGATGCCGAAGGCGGAATCGCCCCGAGCCGTTCGCGAGCTGCCGAATCCGTGAACGCGCTCATCGAGGTGCGGCTGGCGGTATCGGCGAAACTGAGCGCCTCGTTGTCCTGCTCAAGCGCCGCAAGCGAATCCGCCACGTTGCGGAACGCGCTCAGCACGGTCTGCTTGTATTGCGCCACGGCCGCTTCATAGCTCGCTTGCGCTGCGCGCTTCTGGGCGAGCAATGCGCCGCCATGAAACAGCGGCTGCGACAGCGACGCGCCTATGCCCCAGATCGTGCCCGCGCCGGACAGGGCGGCGGGCCAACTGAAACCCGCTTGTCCCATCGATGCCGACAGCGTCAGGCTCGGGAACATCTGCGCCGTCGCGACGCCGACTTGCGCCGCGGCCGCTTTGAGCAGCGCGTCCGCGGCCTGGATATCCGGGCGGCTGGCAAGCAGCTCCGACGGTACGACCACGGGCACATTACCCGGTACGGTAAGCGACGCGAGGTCGAGATCCGGCGGCGCCTGATCCGGCGTGCGGCCCAGCATCACGGCAAGCGCGTGGCGAGTTGCAAGCCACTGGGCCCGCAGCCCCGGCAGCGAAGCGGCGAGCGCGGCGGCGTTCGATTGCGCGTTGAGCGCGTCCACGTTCGACGCCGAACCGAGTTCGTAGCGACGCTGCGTCTCTCGTGCGTCTTCATTGGCGAGGACGATCAGCCGTTCGGTCGTATCGATTTGCGCACGCAACGCCGCCGCACCGATCGCGCCCGTGACGATGTTCGCGGCAAGCGCGCGGCGGGCGGCATCGAATTGCCAGGACTGGCTGTCCACCTGCGCGGCCAGCGCCCGGTCCGCAAGCCGCGCGGCGCCGAACAAGTCGAACGTGTATTGGGCCCGGACCTGGCCGACAAAGAGGTTGTAAAGCACCGTGGGCGGCCCGAAATTCGGCACGCCGATCGCACGCTCCCGGTCCGCCTGGCCGCCGAGATCGACGCTAGGCAGCATCGACGATCCGACTTGCGCCCGCAATTGCTCGCGCGCCGCAGCGAGGGTTTTGTCCGTCGCGGCGAGACTCGGGCTGTTGCGCAGGCCTTCATCGACGAGTGCGTTCAACGGGTCCGAACGATAAAGCTTCCACCACTCGGGCACGGGTTTCGCACCGGCGTCGAAATTCTGCGATACCCCTTCGGCCGTCACGGTGCGCGCCGGTTGTTCAGTCACACCGTAATGCGGCACCGGAGGCAAAATGGGCGGCTTCCCATCCGGACCAAAAGAGCAGGCGGAAAGGGCGGCTGCAACAACAAGAGCAGTGAGGACAGGGCGTGTCATGACTGACCTCCATGGCGGGCATCGGGTGCGCCCGAATCTTCAAACCCCGCGCGCTCATTACGCCGCACTCTGAACGAAGCCGCGTACAACGCCGGCAAGTAAAACAGCGTCAGCACGGTCGCGCTCGTGATCCCGCCCATCAGCGCGGTCGCCATCGGGCCGAAGAAGTTGCTGCGCAACAGCGGGATCAGCGCGAGCACGGCAGCGGCGGCGGTCAGCGTGATCGGCCGGAAACGCCGCACGGTCGCGCCGACGATGGCGTCAAAGCGAGGATGCCCCGCGGCGATGTCCTGCTCGATCTGATCGACGAGAATTACCGAGTTGCGCATGATGATCCCGAACATGGCGATCACGCCAAGCATGGCGACGAACCCGAACGGCTTGTGGAACAGCAGCAGTGCGAGCACCACACCGATCAGCCCGAGCGGCGCGGTCAGCACCACCATCATCACGCGTGCGAAGCTCTGCAACTGGATCATCAGGAGCGTCAGCACGACAATGGCCATGATCGGCATTTGCGCGTTGATGGACGACTGGCCTTTCTCGCTTTCCTCAACCGGTCCGCCCACTTCTATTCGATACCCCACCGGCAAGCCTGCGCGCAACGTGGTGAGTTTCTTTTCGATCGCACGCGTCACGTCGATACCTTGCGCGCCCGCCTTCACATCGGACTGCACGGTGATGGTCGGCTGCCGGTCGCGTTCCCAGATCACGCCGTATTCCAGATCGTTCACCACATGCCCGATCGTACCGAGCGGCACGGGGCCGTTCGGCGTCGGCATGGCCAGCGTGGCGAGCTTCGCCGGATCGACCCGTTCGCTTTTCGGCGCCCGCAAGTCGACGCTGATCAGCTTGTCGCGTTCACGATATTGCGTGACGGTATAACCGGTCAGTTGCATCGCGAGGAAATCCGATACGTCCTGCGAACTGATCCCGAGTTCGCGTGCCTTCTTCTGGTCGATATCGAAGCGCACCGAGCGCTCCGAGGGTTCGTCCCAGTCGTACTGGACATTCGCGGTGCCGGCGTCCGCGCTCATTTCGGCAAAGACCTTTTCGGCGATGCCGCGCACCGTCGGCAGATCGTCGCCGCTCACGCGGAACTGCACCGGATAGCCGACCGGCGGACCGTTTTCAAGTCGCGACAAACGCGTGCGCACGGCCGAAAACTTCTCGCGCAAGACAGGTTCGAGCCAGCGTGCGAGCTTCTCGCGATCCTCCACGGACTTTGCCGTAATCACGAATTGCGAGAAGTTCGGTTGCGGCAGTTGCTGGTCGAGCGGCAAATAAAATCGCGGCGCCCCTGTGCCGACGAAACTCACCAGGTGGTCGACCTCAGGCCGTCCTTCCAGCACTTTCTCAAGACGTTTGGTCTCGCGCAGCGAAGCTTCGAACGAGGCGCCTTCCTGCAGGCGGACATCGACGAGCAGTTCAGAGCGGTCCGAGCTCGGGAAGAATTGTTGCGGCACCAGCGTGAAGCCTGCCAGCGCAATCACGAACAGCACGAGCGTGATGCCCAGCACCACGAAACGCCGCTCGATACACCATGTCAGCCAGCCGCGCAGACGGGTGTAGAACTTCGTGTCGTAGATATCGTGTTCATGGTCGTGGGCGTGATGCGCCTCGCGCTTACGCTCGGGCAGCAGCTTGTAGCCGAGCAGCGGAATCAGCACGACCGCCGCGAACCACGACGCGATCAACGCAATCGCCGACACCTCGAAGATCGAACGCGTGTATTCGCCGGTGCTGGATTTAGCCAGCGCGATCGGCAGAAAACCGCCGACCGTGACAAGCGTGCCCGTGAGCATCGGGAACGCGGTGCTGGTGTAGGCGTACGCCGCAGCGCGCGAGCGGATCCAGCCCTGTTCGAGTTTCACCGCCATCATTTCGACGGCGATGATCGCGTCATCGACCAGGAGGCCCAGCGCGAGGATCAGCGTTCCGAGCGAGACCTTGTGCAGGCCGATATCGAAGAGATACATGAAGAGGGCCGTGACCGCGAGCACGACCGGAATCGAGATCACGACCACCATGCCGGTACGCACGCCAAGCGACACGAGGCTCACGATCAGCACGATGATGACGGCTTCTGCGACCGCTTCAAGAAAGTCATCGACTGACTTCGATACCGCATGCGGCATGCTCGACACTTCGTTGAGCACGAGGCCGGCAGGCAGTTGCCCACGCAACTCGGCCACCTTCGCGTCCAGCGCCTTGCCTAATTGAACGACGTCCTGACCCGGCTGCATCGTGATGCCGATACCCAGCACCGGCTTCTCGCCGGCACGCATCTGCGTGGCTGGCGGATCGAGATAACCGCGCTTGATGGTCGCGATGTCACCTAGACGGAACGAGCGCCCGTTGACACGGATCAGCGTATTGGCGAGCGCGGCCATGTCGGTGATCTGGCCGCTCGGGCGCACGAACACGCGGTCATCGGGCGTATTCAGCGTGCCGGAGGGCGCGACCGCATTCTGACCATCGATAGCCTGTGCAATCTGCTGCGGCGAAATGCCGAGCCGCGTGAGTTGCGTATTCGTTATTTCGATATAAACGCGCTCGTCCTGGTCGCCGAAATAATTGACCTTCGCCACGCCGGGCACGCGCAACAGGACGGTGCGCAGCGAGTCGGCGTAATCGTGGAGCTGGACCGGTGAAAAACCATCGCCTTCAAGCGTGTAGATGTTCGTGAAGACATCGCCGAACTCGTCGTTGAAGTAGGGACCTTGCACGCCTCTTGGCAACGTGTAGGCAATGTCCCCGACTTTCTTGCGCACCTGGTACCACTCTTCGGGAACGTCCTTCGCGGGCGCGCCGTCCTTCATCGTGAAGAACAGCAGCGACTCGCCCGGGCGGGAGTAGCTGCGCAGGAAGTCGGTGGCGGGCGTTTCCTGCAGCTTCTTCGCGATCTTGTCGGTGACCTGTTCCTGCATCTGCTGCGCGGTCGCTCCAGGCCAGAAGGTCTGGATGACCATCACGCGGAACGTGAACGGAGGGTCCTCCGATTGCGCGAGCCGGGTGTACGCAAGCACGCCGAAAATGGTCGCCATCGCGATCAGGAAGACGACCAACGCCTGATGCCGCAAGGCCCACGCCGAGAGATTGAAACTGCCTTCCTCGTGACGATAATCGCCCGCCGCGGCGGCTGCAGCGTTGGCAGCGGCTTTTTCCGAAGCGGCTGCCGCTGAATCCCGTTCGTTGTCGCTCATGACGCGAAGTCTTCCGGATGCAAGGGCGCGACCACACGCACTTTCTCGCCGGCGGAGACGGTATGGACCCCCTGCCAAACCACGCGGTCCCCGGGCGTGATGCCGTTGGATACCGTTACCGTGCGCTCACCGTATCGGGACACGTCCACGCGCCGCAATTCAAGCGAGCCATCCGCTTTCACGATCCAGACCGCGGGCAGCTTACCGGCGTGAAACAGCGCGGTGGAGGGCAGCGTGAACGCCTGGCTCGACGCCGCGGATGCCTCCGATGCAGCCACTTGCGCGAACGCCACGTCGGCGGTCATGCCAAGCCGGACTTCCGGCGTGGGCGCTTCAAGCGTCATCCTCACGCGATAGGTACGGCTTTGCGGATCGGCGGCGGGCGACACTTCGCGCACGCGCGCCGCGAACGGTTTGCCTCCCAGCGCGGCGAGCTTCACGGTGGCTTTCTGGCCGACCGCGAGAGACCCGAGCGTGGTTTCCGGCACGTCCGCCACCACGTCGATATCGCCGCTCCACGCGAGGTTATAGACGGCTTGTCCCGCCGATACATTCTGTCCGGTGTCAGCCTGTTCAGTCGTGATGACCCCGGCGCGGTCGGCCACAAGCGTGGTGTATTTCAGCTGATCGGCCGACAACGCCGCCTGTGCCTGTGCCTGGTTGCGCTGCGCGAGCGCTGCGGCGTAGCCGTTTTCGGTTTGTTCGAGCTGTGCGCGGGCGATCAGGTTTTCCTGGGCCTGGGCTCGGTCGCGGGTGAGTTGCTGCTCGGCAAAGGTGAGCTGATGCTGTGCGGCTGACAGTTGCGCGGCGGCGCTCGCGGCGCTTTTGGCGTTATCGGCGGGATCGAGTTTGGCCACGATCTCGCCGGGTTTCACGCTGTCGCCCAGACGCACACGGCGTTCGATGATCTTCCCGCCCACGCGAAACGACAGCGGGGTCTGGTAGCGCGCCTCGATAGTCGCGGGCAGCGACGACAGCGCCGTGTGCGTGTCGGCGACGGCTGCCATGGCGACCACCGGACGCAGCGCCACGGGTGCCGCTTCTTTCTTGCCACAAGCGCTGAGCGCGACGACAGCCGCGACGCCCAATGACCAGGCAAGAGTGCGGCGAGCACGCAAAGATCCCGACCCGGGCAACTTGAACGACACTAAGCTGAACGACATCAATCGCGATCCGAGCGATGAAAATGACAACGTGCGGCGACAGACTTGCAGAATCACGAATGACCTCGACGCAAAGGCCTTCCATGCGCGCAAGGGCTTGCGGACATGGCTGGCGCGCAGCGTCGACACGGCGTGTCGCTGCGCGTTTTCAAGATACGGCGCTATTCGGGGCGTGATAGCCGAACCGGCGGCATGCCACGGCCACCAGGCTTTTCGGTACCTCGTCGCAAAAACGCGATGAATTCTAATACAACTGTGAATCTGAAATCAAAGTCGTATCATAATCCAATTTTGAGATGCTAAACTCAGCCGATGAAACGAATTCGCCTCACCCGGGAGCAGAGCCGTGACCAAACGCGTGAGCGTTTGCTGAACGCTGCACAAACAGTGTTCATGAAGAAGGGATTTGTTGCCGCCAGCGTGGAAGACATTGCGGCGGCGGCGGGTTATACGCGCGGTGCGTTCTATTCGAACTTCGGCAGCAAGTCCGCTTTGTTTCTGGAGCTGCTCAAGCGCGATCACGATGCGATCATGAGCCGGCTGCATTCCATCTTCGATGGCGAAGCGAGCCGCGCCGACATGGAAGCCCGCCTACTGCAGTATTACAGCGAGTGCTATCGCGACAACAAGTGTTTTTTGCTGTGGGTCGAAGCGAAATTGCAGTCAAGCCGCGATGCGAAATTCCGCGCGCAATTCAATGCGTTCATCCGGGAATTGTTGCAGACGACGACCGCCTATATTGTCGCGTTTTCGGAGAGGGCGGGGACGCCGTTACCCATGCCGGCTGAGCAGCTGGCGCTCGGGCTGACGGCGTTGATCGATGGAATGCAGTTTTTCTATACGTCGGATCCACAGGCCTGCGGCAATGAAATATCCGAAGCCGTACTGGCGAAATTTTTTAGCCGCGTGGTGTTTGGATCCAACCTGGTCTGAAGACCTCTCAGATGGAGATACCCGAACCGCCGTTACTGCCTAGCAACTGTTCAACGGCATCGGCGTTGGCATAGTCCTGCTCGGGCAATCCATCGAACACGGCAATCACGTCGTTGCTTGCGCCTGCAGCGCGCGCCGCATCGACAATGCCATCCTTGTTGGTCGGAAACGTCAGATCACGCAAGACCTCTGCGATTTCATCATCGATCGGTTCGTCATTCAGGTTGGCATTCGCGTGCGTATCGGTCATTGGTGTCCTTGGTTGTTGCTGGTGGTCCATCAGTGATCAATCCGCGGCGCCATGCTCAGGGTGCCGCCTCACGTCTGCACTTCGATTACCTGACTCGCCATGCCGTGGTTGGGTGAGCGAGACTTCGGCAATTCCACATGAGACCAGTGCGCGTGATCGAGTACCTGTGCACGCACCTCCGGCGCAGGGGGCGAAACCGGTGGGGCGTTGGCGCGAATGGCAAGCGCTGCTCGCATGCCCTCAGCCTGGCGAGCAGCGTAGATCGCCGCGTCGTCCGTGTGGATTGGCGCGGCATAACACGACACGGAAACCAGGACCATCAATAAAGCCGTTGAGGTTTTCATCGCTCAACCCTCCAGATACTTTGCACACAAGCTGACGCAAGCGGTACACAAGCAGCACAAACACGAGGCCGTACGGAGAATATTAGCGAGGAATTCAGCAAACGCCATGCCAATCGAAGAGAGCGGTTTTTCAGCGCTTCATCCGATGAAAAGTGGTCGTCCGCCGAGCCTTGTTTCAAGCGGCGTCGAGGCCCGTTCTTCGAGCGAATTCTAGAATAGGGTCGTAAGCGAGTGCTTCAGAGGTTGCTCCATCACTGCCGCAAATTTGCACATTTCGAGCAATTTCAGCGCGATGCCGGGTTTAAGCGGAAGTAAGCATCGAGAAGTGAGGTTTTGTAGACAACGCCGAGCAGCACCGGCCGCGTCGGGCAGTCGATGACCGGCAAACGCTCGCCCTGGAACGCCAGGAAATGCTGCAACGCTTCACCCAGCGACATGTTCGGTGTGAGGACATCGAAATGAGGCTGCAGATAATCTTCGGCGGTTTTGACGGCGGTGTCGCGCTCGTCGAGCAGGTCGGACGTGATGTCCTTGAGCGCCACCACGCCGCGAAACTGGCCGTCCGCATCAACGACGTAAAGGTATTTCACCGGATATTCGAGGAACACCCGCGTCATGGTCTTCACGTCGGCATCCAACGGGACCACCGTGTCAGCCGGTTTCACCAGCTCGCGCATCTGCGTCGCGGCGAGCCGCGAGCGTTCTTTTTCGTCACGGTTGCGCCGCAGCGTGACCTCGTACATCGACGTCTGGGCCGATGCCCGTGCAATGAAAAACGCCACCACGCACGACAGCATCAGCGGCAGCATGACCTGATAGCTCAGCGTCATTTCGAAGATCATCAGGATCGCCATCAATGGCGCGTGCGTGGCGGCCGCGAGGAACGCGCCCATGCCGACCATCGCGTAGGCAAACGGCGCGGACGTGGAGTCCGGCCAGATCGTGTGTGCCGCCAGCCCGAACAGGCAGCCGACCACCGCGCCGACGAAGAGCGTCGGTGTGAAAATCCCGCCGACCGCGCCGGAACCGGCGGTCGCCGCGGTCGCGACGATCTTGAAGAACAGCACGGCTGCCAGCGCTTCCCAGGTCCAGGAATGATGCAGGATCGAGTTGACGACTTCATACCCGTTGCCCCAGACCTCGGGGAACCAGATCGAGATCACGCCGACAATCAGGCCGCCGAATCCGAGCCGGATTGGCAACGGCATGGGCAGCTTGGCGAAGCGTTGTTTCGATGCAGCCAGCAGGCGCAGGAAATACGGCGCCAGCACGCCGCAGAGCAATCCAAGCACGACGAACAGCAGCACTTCGACGCCGGTGACCGTTGGAAACTCCGGCATTTCGTAAGGCGGCCGGTAGCCGGCGAATTCGCGCATCGTAATGTTCGCGACCACCGACGACACCACGATCGGCCCGAAGCTTTCCATGGCCATGGAACCGAGCACGAGTTCAGTCACGAAGAAGGCGCCCGCGATAGGCGCGTTGTACGCCGAGGTGATTCCGGCCGCCGCACCGCAGGCGACGAGCAGGCGCAGCCGCGACGGACTGAAGTGAACCCAGCGGCCGATCGCTGACGCACACAGTGCGGCGAGCTGCACCATCGAGCCTTCACGTCCGATGGAGCCGCCGCTGGCGATGGTGAAGAGCGACGAGATGCTGCGCCACAGGCTTTGCCTGACCGGCACGACGCCGTCGCCTATGGTCACGGCTTCCATGTAGTCGGCATTCGCGTGACCGGAGTTGTGACGCCGGGCGATCAGCAGGCACAGGCCGGCGACCAACCCGCCTGCTGTTGGCAGCGCGACGCGCACGGGCCACGGCAGGCGCGTGGCCATTTCGACAAAATTGCCGTGGTCCCCGCCAAAAAGCCGCTGCATTTCGTCGATACCAATGCGAAACGCCGCAGTCGCGAATGCGCCGGCCACGCCGACAACCACGGCCCACACGAGCATGGAGCTGGATTCGGAGAAGCGGAACCGGATCTGTGCCCGGGTGCGTAGTTTGAGGAGGAATGAAAGCACGTGAGCTTGAATGTCGGAGCGGGTCGAGGCCAATGGCGCGGGGCAAGGATATCACCCGCGAGGGGCCGGGGGGCAGTGCTCCGACGGGCGCATGCAAGCGGATTCGCCTGGGCGCCCGCGGGGTATCGGTGGTTATCGGTGGTTATCGTTGGTTATCGGCGCAACAGGCGAAGTCCGTTGGCCACCACCAGCAAGCTTGCCCCTACATCGGCGAGAACGGCCATCCACAAGGTCCCCGCGCCCGTCAGCGCAAGCACGAAAAATATCGCCTTGATCGCGAGCGCCAGCACGATGTTTTGTATCAACACCGCATGCGTCGCCTTCGAGAGCCGGATGAAAGCCGGGATCTTGCGAAGGTCGTCGTCCATCAACGCGACGTCAGCGGTTTCAATGGCGGTGTCCGCGCCCATTGCGCCCATCGCGAAGCCGATGTCGGCACGGGCGAGGGCCGGGGCGTCGTTGATCCCATCGCCGACCATGCCTACTACCGCGCCGTTCGCCGCCAGTTCCGCTACAGCCGCGAGCTTGTCCTCGGGCAGCTGATCGCCACGGGCTTCATCGATACCCACGGTTGCCGCTATGGCCGCCGCCGTATGCGAATTGTCGCCGCTCAGCATCACGGTGCGAACGCCGAGCGCATGCAGGTCGGCGATCGCGGCGCGGCTCGTTTCCTTGACCGTGTCCGCGACGGCGAACAACGCGAGCACCCCGGTTTCGCCGATCAACATGACGACGGTTTGACCCTCGCGTTCCAGGGTGTCGAGCCGGGCTTCAAGGGTTGCGGAACAACGCCCGAGCTCTTCGACCAGGCGATGATTGCCAAGCGAGTAGGGTTTGCCGCCGATTGTTCCCTGCACGCCGCGTCCGGGCAACGCCTCGAATTCATGAACGGGTAGATAGGCGACGTTGTCCGTAGTGGCCGCACGTGCCAGCGCTTGGGACACTGGATGATCAGAACGGCCGGCGAGGCTGGCTGCAAGCTGCCGGCAGCGGTTGATGTCAATATCCGCCACGGCTTCTACGTGGGTTTGAGCCGGCGTTCCGTGCGTGATCGTGCCGGTCTTGTCGAGCGCGAGCCATGTCAGCTTGCGACCCAGTTCGAGATAGGAACCCCCTTTGATCAGAATGCCTTTTCGCGCCGCCGCCGTCAGGCCGCTGACGATCGTCACGGGCGTCGAGATCACGAGCGCGCACGGGCAGGCAATCACCAGCAGCACCAGCGCCTTGTAGATCCAGTCGTGCCAGACGCCGCCGGCCAGGAGCGGCGGCAAGATCGCGACGAGCACCGCGAGCGCAAATACAACCGGCGTATAAACACGCGCGAACTGGTCGACGAAGCGTTGCGTCGGCGCTTTCGAACCTTGCGCCTCCGACACCGCGTGAATGATGCGCGCGAGCGTTGTATCGCCGGCGATTGCCGTCACGCGATATTCGATCGAACCGGATCCGTTGATGGTGCCCGCGAACACGGCGTCGCCCGGTGCTTTGTCGACCGGCAGGCTTTCGCCCGTGATGGGCGCCTGGTTCACCGTGGTGCGCCCGGCGCTCACTTTGCCGTCGAGTCCGATCCGTTCACCAGGTTTGAGGCGCACGATCGAGTTTATCGATACCGATTTCGCCTCCACGTCATGCCACGTGCCGTTGGGTTGCCGGACGGTCGCGCGCTCGGGCGCCAGTTGCATCAGCTTCTGGACGGCGTTGCGCGCGCGGTCGAGCGACTTCGCTTCGATCAGCTCAGCCACGCTGAAGAGGACCATGACCATGGCCGCTTCGGGCCATTGGCCAAGGAATAGCGCACCGGTGACGGCGATGCTCATGAGCGCGTTGATGTTGAGATTGCCGTTGCGGATCGCGACCCAGCCCTTTTTGTAGGTTCCAAGGCCGCCGGCAATGACGGCGAGTACGGCAAGCGATGCCGCGATCCAGCCGGGGAACGCCGCAAAGCTTGCTATCTCCGACGCAACCGCCGCTGCGCAAGCCACTGCAAGCGGCCAGTGGGCGCTTTTCCTTGCGACGGCCGGGGTTGCACTTTGCGCGAGTGTTGCGGGCAATTCAGCGGTGAAACCCAGCGATCGAATGGCTTGCGCAATCGCCTCGCGCTGAAGCGGCGAGTGGTCGACGGTGAGCAAGCGCTGCATCAGGTTGAACTGCACGTTTCGCACGGATGACATGGACGAGAGCTTCTTGCGTATCAACGCCTCTTCTGTCGGGCAATCCATCTGCGCGATGAGATACACGGTGCGTTCGGCGCCGTCCAAAGACTTTTGAGGAGCGGGAGCAGCGGCTTTGACATCGGCGTGCGAATGTGGATGCGTGCGGTCCGAAGAATGGCCATGGCAGCACGATGAGCTGGCCGGGGTTTCATCGACCGCGTTGTTCGCTTCGTTGGGTAGGGACATCATGGCTTCCTGAGGGGATCTATGATGTAGTAGACGCCCTGAAGTCACTTCAAGGTCAAGCGTTGGCGGGGAGCACATGCGATGAAAATCGGCGAACTGGCGAAAATGGCTCAGTGCACGACTGAAACCATCCGCTTTTACGAGAAGGAAGGCTTGATGCCGGAAGCCAGCCGGACGGATTCCAATTACCGGAATTACACGGAGGCGCACGCGGAACGGTTGCGGTTCATCCGCAATTGCCGCGCACTGGATATGACACACGAGGAAATTCGCCATCTGCTCAGCGCAACCGATGCGCCCGGCGAACCGTGCGGCTCGATCAATTCGCTCGTCGATGAACACATTCTTCATGTGGACAGGCGAATCGAGGAACTGACGCGGCTCAAGGCGCAACTGGTGGCGTTGAGGGGGCAATGCACGACGGAAGAATCAGCGACGGACTGCGGTATCGTCCAGGCGCTTTCCACGAACGATGTTGCGCCCGCACGCGAGAAGCGGACCCATTTGGGCTGAACGGCGAAGTGGGGCGGGTCCTGAAAAACCCGGCCTCGACACATCGAAGCCGGGATGTCCTTCACGCCAAACTACCAATCACCACTTTGGCGAAAACGGCGGCTTCGCGTTGCGTTGCCCTTCGTCCAGCGCATCGATCTTCGCAATATCGTCGGCGTCCAGCCTCACTTTTTGCGAGTCCCAGTTCAGTTCCTGGTGTTCCGGGTTCGTCGATGCCGACAGCACCACGATATCGCGCGACAGCAGCCACGCGAACGTCACCTGAGCGGGCGTCACGCCATGCTTCTTCGCGATCGCAATCAATGTGGGATCTTTATGCGCGCGGCCTTCACCGAGCGGCATATACGCGGTCACCTTCACGCCGAGCTTTTGCGTCGCCTCGACCAGCTTGCGATTCGCGAGGAAGGGGCTGATTTCGAACTGGTTCGTCACAATGCCTTCGCCGCCGGGCGCGTTCAACGCTTCCTCGAGCAACGGCGCGGTGAAATTCGAGACGCCGAAATGGCGGATCAACTGCTGCTTCTGCGCGTCCTGAAAGCCTGCGATGGATTCGGCGATGGAAACCACGCTATCGGGCGACGGCCAATGAACCAGCGCGAGATCGATCGTGCCGATGTTCAGTTTCTTGTGGCTTTCTACCAGGCTTTTAACCACGTCTTCACGACGCAGCCGGTCATGCCAAACCTTGGTGGTGATCCAGATATCTTCGCGCGGCACGCCCGAGTCGCGCACGCCTTTACCGACGGCTTCTTCGTTCTTGTAGAGCTGCGCGGTATCGATATGGTGATATCCAAGCTGCAGCGCGCTCGTGACAGACTTGGCGGTTTTCTCCGCGTCTACGCGAAAGGTGCCGAGTCCGAAGGAAGGAATGGTGTCGATCATCTGCTACTCCTTTTGATTACGTTTATCCGATACAGGCCGGCTGAGTCAGCAATGCTAGGCGTCCTGATCCAGTTCCGGGTAATGGCGGAAGATGCCGGATTCATTGAATGAAATCCGGCGTTCCGAATCCACATAAGCTGCGATATTCGGCCGTTCAAGCACGGCATCGTGCAACGCCGCGACGCGCGGATACAAGCTGCCGAACTTTTTCATTGCGCGGGGAAAGGCGTAGTGCAGGCCGTCGACAAGTTGAAATATCGACAGATCCACGTACGTGGTCGTGTTGCCGATTATCTGCGTATCGCCGTGAGGGTTCTGCGCGAGCACCCGTTCGAAATAACCGATGAACTTCGGCACCCTGTTTTCGATGAAATCCTTCGAGCGCTGCTTCGCTGCGTCCTTCTGGTCTTCGTAATACAGGCCGCTCGCAAGCGGATGGTGCGTGTCGTGGACTTCGGTCACCATGTCCGCGATTGTCAGCTGCAAGCCGTGCGCGACATAGCGCAGGCCCTCGTCCTTCGGCGCGAGACCGAGCTTCGGCGCAAGGTATTGCAGGATGTTCGCCACGTGCGGCACGATCAGTTCGCCATCCTTCAGGAATGGCGGGGCGAACGGAATGTAGGGCTCGGTCTTGCTGTTCATGATCTTCATCATGGCGCCGGTGCCTTGTCCATCCTTCTTCGCGCCGCGTGCAACGTCCACGTAGTCCGCGCCGGCATCTTCCAGCGCGAGCCGGACGAATTCACCGCGGCCTTGAAGACCATCCCAGTAATACAGTTCGTAGGCCATCGGCCATATCCTCGCGGTGTGATCGCTGGAAACCCAAAGACAAGAGGGTAGCAACACGCGTGCCGTTGCGCTTGGATTGCGCCTGGACGTTGCGCCTGTAATGTCGGTGAAAAGCAAAAGCCCGCGCGAGCGGCGGGGCTTCTGCGGGGCTTCTGTGTTCCTGCAAGCGGTGCCTCTACGAACCTTACCCGAGCAGGCGCTCGACGCCCATGGTTATCGCGAGTCCTCCCCCGATCAGCCATGCATAAAGGATCGCGCCCGTCACCAACGCACGGGGTCCGGCCTGGCGAATCTGCGCGATCCGCGTTTCAATGCCCAGTGCGGTCATCGCCATGGTCAACGCGAAGGTGTCGAGTGTGTTCAGCGTGTGCGTGGCGGTATCAGGCAAAACGTGCAAGGAATTGACGATCACGAGCGCGAGAAAGCCGAGCGCGAACCAGGGAATCGCAAGCTTGCGCTTCGCGCCATCGGCGGCTGCGCGCGAGCGGTTCACCCACATGCCGATCACGAGCAGCACCGGCACGAGCAGCATCACGCGCGTCATTTTCACGATGGTCGCGATATGCGTCGCTTCCGGGCTCACATTGCTAGCCGCGCCGACCACCTGCGCCACTTCGTGAATCGTGCCGCCGAAAAACAGGCCGACGCCCAGCGTATCGAGATGCAGCCATCCGAGGTGCAACGCGAGCGGATAGAGGAACATGGAAAGCGTGCCGAACAGCACCACACTTCCGACCGCCATCGCGCTTTTATGCGGCTCGGACTGCAGGGTGGATTCGAACGCAAGCACTGCTGCGGCACCGCAGATTGCGCTGCCGGCCGCTGTCAGCAAGGCCGTATCGCGGTCGAGCTTCATCAGCTTCATTCCCGCCCATGTGCCGATGGCCAGCGTGCTCACCACCACTAGTACCGAAACCGTCAGCCCCGGCAGCCCGACCTGCGCTATTTCCTGCAGGCTGACGCGCAGTCCGAAGAAGCCGACCGCAATACGCAGCAGCTTGCGAGCGGAGAAGTTCACGCCCGACGCCCAGCTTTCCGGCATGCCGTCACGCAGTGCATTGCCATAGATTGCTCCCGCGACAATGCCGACGATCAGCGGACTGAGCCCCAGATTCGAGATGAAGGGCAGCGCCGCCAACTGCGTGACGGCGGCGGCGAATAGCGCGACAAACAAGATGCCGTTCAGTTGACCGCGCGCCTGACCGATTGGAGCGGTGGGAGTGGAACGAGATGCGGCGGGGGTGGCGAGGGAATTCACGGTCTTTTCCGTTTGGGTTCGATGTTCTAATCCTATTATTGATATATCGATATGAAAAATCGTCATTTAGGATGTAAACTATCCGCTTAGCCGATAGTTAAGTCCCAATGACCGCAGACCAGCTTATAACTTTCGCCACCGTCGCTGAGCACTCCAACATCAGCCGGGCAGCACTCGCGCTGCATTTGTCGCAGCCGGCTGTGTCGGGGCAATTGCGCCAGTTACAGGACGAATTCGGCGAGCCGCTGTATCAGCGCGAAGGCCGCGGCATTCGGCTGACCTCCGCTGGCGAACAGCTCGCGGTTTATGCCACGCGAATCCGGGAGACAGTGGGCCAAGCGCGCGCTTACCGCAATGCGCTGCGCGGGCTCGAGCGCGGCACGCTGAGGATTGGCGCGAGCACGACGCCGGCGAGTTACCTGTTGCCTTATCTGATTGCGGAGTTTCATCGGCAGCACCCGGATGTGACGGTTCACACGATCAACGGGAATACGACGGAAATCGTTGCTGCGCTGGGTTCGCTGGATATCGCGATGATCGAGGGGCCGGTGAGCGCGGATCTGCCGCCGGGAACGGAAGTCACGGCGTGGCGCGAGGACGAAATCGTGGCAATTGCGCCGAGCGGACATCCGCTGGCGGCTGTTTCGGGCGGGGTGACGCTGGAAGCGCTGTGCGCTCATTCGCTGGTCTTGCGCGAGGGCGGATCGGGCGTGCGCCAGTTGGTCGAGCGCGCATGCGCCCGGGCGGGTGTGCAAATGCGCGTTGCGCTGGAAATCACGGGCGTGGAGGGCGTGAAGGAAGCGGTGCGGGCGGGGATGGGGATTGGTTTTGTGTCGGCGATGTCGATGCGCCACGAGGACGGCGCGCTGCAGCGTTTGCGAATCGCGCCGGAGCCGCTGACGCGGCGGTTTTCGATCCTGATGCCGCATGGTGCGGCGGCGTCGCGGGCGGCGGCGAGGTTTTATGCGCTGTGCGTGGAGGAGGGGGCGGGGAAGTGACTTTGTAACGAGCCCTTTGTTTTGCAAAATTTGAAAAAAGGCTTCATGCAAAAAATCAAGTCTCGGCGTCGTGCACGCTCAACCAATCCTGCAATGCACACCGTACTTCCTCGATAACGCTATTCCAATCGCCCAGTTCGCGCTGACGGAAGAGTCGCATCGACGGATACCACGGGCTATCTGTTCTACCGGCTAACCATCGCCATTCAGTGTTAGCGGCGATGAGCGTCCACACGCGTAGCGCAGCGGCGCCGGCAAGATGAGCCACTGACGTGTCTACTGTAATGAGTAAATCAAGCGAATGGAGTATGGCGAGCGTATCGGTGAAGTCGTCGATAGCCGGGCCCAAGATCTGGACGTCGAATTCATTCGACAGCGATTCGCTTTCATATTCTCGTTCGCCTTTTTGTAAAGCAAACCAGGTTATATCGGTGAGTGCGAATAGCGGCCTCAATGTATCAAGCCGCATAGAGCGAAAACGGTCAAGCGGGTGAGCGGGATTACCCGCCCATACCAAGCCGATGCGTTTATTTCTCACACCCCTTCCGGGCTGCGACATCGCATCAATGCGAGTTTTCCAATGACGCTGGTTATCTCGTGTTGCTGAGAGATAAGGCATTGCAACGGGCAGCATCTGCAAATCAAGCTTCACATGCTCCGGCATTCTTAGCATGTGGCACCAGTAGCAGTAGGTATACGGGCCAGGCGGGAGCGTGGTGAATACGGCCCTTATGCTATCCATGCTGGCCGCCAAGCCAGCTATCGGCTCGCTCACCAGCACATCAACCGTTGCTCCTTGCCGATTTAACCAATTGGCGAATCTCAGGAACTGTATTTGATCGCCACATCCTTGTTCGCCGACAAGCAGGAACTGGCAACCGGTAACAGGCTCACCGTTCCACTCAAAAAATGTGGGGCTAATCGGTTGGTGCGCGGCGCCGGGAATTTCGTAGAACCATCGATAACGCTTCCAGCCTTCGTCATATTCGCCAAGGGCGAGCTGCACCCCTGCGAAGTGAAATTGCATATACGGGTTGTCGGGCAAAAGCCGGGCGGCTTCCATACCGTGCGGCCGACTTTCGATGGTTTTTCCACGCATGCCCAACGAGCGCGCCGCATTGTGATGTAGCAAAGGATGTGTTGGATTAACGGCTAGTCCCTGTCTTGCGACGCTACACGCTTGCGCGAATCTATCGTTTGAGTTCAAGACGAATGCCAGTGACTTGAGCGCGTTGGCATTATCGGCGAATCGCGTTCTCAAGTCCGTGACAGCTTCTTCAAACTGGCTGATGAGATTGCCCTTCGATAGAGCGGCGATAAGATCAAGGTCTTCTTGGAGGCTATCCTGCTCAAGCATGATTTTCTGTTCTTGGATGGTGCCGGATATAGACCCTAAGACCGTATCTGCGACACGGGAGCATTGTTTCGGCGCCCTTGGCTCATTACGTGTGAGTAACGGTGAGCGTTACCGGTTTAGATTTCGCGCTTACGATAACGTCCACCAGCTTACTTTGGGCAACAACGGCAGTAAGCTTCCGCCATCAAAATAGGAGTTTTCCTAGGGCGTGGGGCAATTTGCGTGTCCAGTTGAATGTAGTGGCGGGCGACATGAATGCCCGGAAGTGTTCTGACCGGCGAAGAAGGGCACTGCAAAGTAGGTTCTGGCCCGATTTCATACTGCGCAGGAAAGAATGCGCCCTAGGGATTTCCAGAATAGCGCCTCTCGACCCCCCGGCGCATCATCCGAAATTATCCGGACGCGTCACGCGTCTTTTTTGAAATTCGTTCTTGGAACCGGTTCCATTAGCCGGTTAAAGGCAAATTCCACTGTGGAACACGGCAATTTTGGAAATCTGATCAAAAATACCCGGGCCAATGCGACCGTCCCTGTCGTTATCGTGGCGAGCGCATTTGGCGCGGAGTCGATCCGCCGCGACGGCCATGCAGCCTGGGCGGAAGTCGCAGCAAAAGCCGGCGCGGCCGGCTTCGAAGTCCGCCGCGAATTGTTCTCCTATAAGACTCAATCCCAGCCCGCGTCCCTCTACGAACTCGGTCAGCGGATCAGGACGGCCGGCATCTGGCCCGTCTATTCCACTCCCGCGGCCCTTTTCGACGATACCGGCGCCCTCGATGAATCCGCGATGGAGCAGACCCTGGACGAGGCCGCTGCACTGGATGCGCGTATTGTCAAATTCCAGCTCGGCGGGTCGGAAAGCGCCGGCATGGCGACGGATTCCTCGACGCTCGATCGCCTGATCGCCGGCATCCGAAATTCCGCCGCGCGGGTTGTCGTCGAAAACGGCCAGATGAAAGCGGGCGGCACGATCGATGCGTTCTCCACGTTGTTCGAGGCGCTGGACACTCGCTCGCACACCCTCTCCATGACCTTTGACACTGGCAACTGGCGCTGGGCGCAGCAAGACCCGCTCGAAGCGGCGAGGCGCCTGGCCAAATACGTCGGTTACGTGCATTGCAAGGCGGTGCAGGGCGAAGGCGCACGGCGTTTCGCGACGGCGCCCGCCACCGACGACGCGCAATTCGCCGAGCTGCTGGCGCATCTGCCCACCGGCGCTGTGCGCGGTATCGAGTTTCCGTTCGATCAGGACAATCTCGCCGCCGATGCTGCTCGCTACGTTGAACAACTCGCATCGGCCTGAAAATCGGCTCGATCACCCCATCAATGAATAACGAAGGACCGCTTATGACAAGCTCTCTCGATGTCGTGACCTACGGCGAAGCCATGACGATGTTCGTCGCCGCCGAGACCGGCGATCTCGCGAAGGTCGGCCAGTTCACCAAGCGCGTGGCCGGCGCCGACCTGAACGTTGCGATCGGTTTGTCGCGGCTCGGCTTCAAGGTCGGCTGGATGAGCCGCGTGGGAAAGGATTCGTTCGGCCGATACGTGCTCGACGTGCTCGCGCAGGAAGGCATCGACGCGGGTTGCGTCACCATCGACGACCGTTATCCGACCGCTTTCCAGCTCAAATCGAAGAATGACGACGGTAGCGATCCGGCGATCGAATATTTTCGCAAAGGCTCGGCGGCGAGCCATATGTCGCTTGACGACTACGTGGCGGACTACGTGCTGGGCGCACGCCATTTGCATCTGACGGGGGTCGCACCGGCCATTTCGGCAAGCTCGCGAGAACTCGGATTTCACATGGCGCGCGAGATGCGCAAGGCCGGCAAGACCATCTCCTTCGATCCGAACCTGCGTCCCACGCTCTGGCCGTCACGCGAAGCGATGGCCGAGTCGCTGAACGCGCTGGCCGCGCTGGCGGACTGGGTCATGCCGGGCGTCAGCGAAGGCAAGATCCTGACGGGTTTCACGAAGCCTGAGGACATCGCGCGCTTCTATCTGGATCAGGGAGCGAAGGGCGTGGTGGTCAAGCTCGGTGCGCAAGGCGCGTACTTCCGGACCGCGGATAACGACGAAGGCACGGTGCCGGCGATCCCCGTGAAAAATGTCGTCGATACAGTCGGCGCCGGCGATGGTTTCGCCGTCGGCGTAGTGAGCGCCATGCTCGAAGGGCGCGACGTGCGGCACGCGCTGACACGCGGCAACCGCATCGGTGCGCTGGCGATCCAGGTGATCGGCGATAGCGAAGGCCTGCCGACCCGCAGCGAACTCGATGCGCTGGAACAAGCCAAAGGCGCGCCAGTCAACATCGCCTTATAAGGGCGTTTCATTGCCCCCCGCAGTCACAGAGCACACAGAGCAAAAAGCCAAGGACGGAGACAATCATGCAATCAGCCAGTGTCAACACCAGTAAGCCCGCGCTCGCGGTGCGCCGTTGGTGGACGATCATGCCGATCGTGTTCATCACGTACAGCCTCGCGTATCTCGACCGTGCGAACTTCGGCTTCGCCTCGGCGGCCGGTATCAATCACGATCTCGGCATCAGCAAGGGGTTGGCGTCGCTGATCGGCGCATTGTTCTTCCTCGGCTATTTCTTCTTCCAGATTCCCGGCGCGATCTACGCCGAGCGTCGCAGCGTGAAGAAGCTCGTGTTCGTGAGCCTGATCCTCTGGGGCGGCTGCGCCGCGCTGACCGGCGTGGTCAGCAACATCCCTTCGCTGATGGTGCTGCGTTTCATGCTCGGCGTCGTGGAAGCGGCCGTGATGCCCGCGATGCTGATCTTCATCTCCAACTGGTTCACGAAATCCGAGCGCTCGCGCGCCAACACCTTCCTGATCCTGGGCAATCCGGTGACGGTGCTGTGGATGTCGGTGGTATCGGGTTACCTGATCAACTCATTCGGCTGGCGTCACATGTTCGTGGTGGAGGGCGCACCGGCGATCATCTGGGCGGTGATCTGGTGGTTCATCGTGCAGGACAAGCCGGCGCAGGTTAAGTGGCTGTCCGAGCAGGAAAAACGCGATCTGGACAACACGCTGCGCGCGGAACAAGCGGCGATCAAGCCGGTCAAGAACTATGGCGAGGCGTTCAAGTCGGCGGCGGTGATCAAGCTATCGGCGCAGTATTTCTGCTGGAGCATCGGCGTGTACGGTTTCGTGTTGTGGCTGCCGTCGATCCTCAAGAACGCTTCGACGTTCGGCATGGTGGAGACCGGCTGGCTGTCGGCGGTGCCGTATCTTGCTGCGACTATTGCGATGATCGCAGCGTCGTGGGCGTCGGATAAACTCGAGCGCCGCAAGTTGTTCGTATGGCCGTTCCTGCTGATCGGCGCATTTGCTTTCGCGGGATCGTACTTGCTTGGATCGACGAGTTTCTGGGGCTCCTATACGCTGCTCGTGATCGCCGGTGCCGCCATGTACGCGCCTTACGGTCCGTTCTTCGCGATCGTGCCCGAGCTGTTGCCGAAGAACGTGGCGGGCGGCGCAATGGCGCTGATCAACAGCATGGGCGCGCTTGGATCGTTTGTCGGTTCGTATGTGGTTGGCTACCTGAACGGCGCGACGGGGTCGCCGGCAGCGTCGTATGTGTTCATGAGCGCGGCGCTGGTGGCAGCCGTGATACTGACGCTGATCGTGAAACCGCAGCCGGTCGCAGCCGCCGCTAAACTGGCCACACGTGCCTGAGACGGCAGAGACATTACAAAGCCCCAACATTCTTGATTCCACAGGACTTGTTTCGATGAAAAAGAAAATCGTCGCGTATAAGCCGTTGCCTGCGGACGTGCTCGCGTATCTGCAGGAACACGCGGATGTCACGACCGTTGACCCGAAGCAGCACGACGTCTTCGTGGCCGCATTGAAAGACGCCGATGGCGCGATCGGCGCGAGTGTGCAGATCACACCGGCGATGCTCGAAGGGGCGACGAAGCTGAAGGCGCTGGCAACGGTTTCCGTTGGCTTCGACGCCTTCGATATCGCCGACCTGAACCGCCGCGGCATCCTGCTCACGAACACGCCGGACGTGCTGACGGAATCGACGGCGGATACGGTCTTCGCGCTGATCCTCGCGAGCGCGCGCCGCGTTGTGGAACTCGCGGAGTGGGTGAAGGCAGGCAAGTGGACGAAGAGCATTGGCGAAGACTGTTTCGGTGTCGATGTGCAGGGCAAGACGCTCGGTATCATCGGGCTGGGGCGCATTGGCGGTGCGGTGGCGAGGCGTGCGTCGCTCGGTTTTCGCATGAACGTGCTGTACACGAACCGCAGCCCGAATGCGCAGGCCGAACGCGATTACGGCGCGAAGAAAGTCGAGCTGGACGAGCTGCTGACCACCTCGGACTTCGTGCTGCTGCAGGTACCGTTGACGGCTGAAACGCGCAACCTGATCGGCGCGGAGCAACTGAAGAAAATGAAACGCAGCGCGATCCTGATCAACGCATCGCGCGGACCGACGGTGGATGAAGATGCGCTGATTCAAGCACTGCTGGACGGTACGATCCTCGGTGCAGGCCTCGATGTGTTTGTGAAAGAACCGCTGCCCGCCGACTCGCCGTTGCTCAAGATGAAGAACGTGGTGGCGCTGCCGCATATCGGCTCGGCCACGCACGAAACGCGCCACGCGATGAACAGGAACGCCGCTGAGAACCTGATCGGTGCGTTGAACGGTACGCTGACGAATAACATGGTGAATCCGGAAGCATTGAAGCGCTGAGCGGCTTGATCGCCAAGCCCGCTGCATTAGACAAAGCGCGCCTTGGCGCGCTTTGTTTTTATCGGATGTCGAACGAGAACATGGCACGAGACAACTTTTCGAATGACCGGCGCGCGACCATCACCGACGTCGCGCGCGAAGCCGGCACCGGCAAGACCAGCATCTCGCGTTACCTGAACGGCGAGACGGGCGTGTTGTCGACGGAATTGCGCGAGCGCATAGAAGAGGCGATCGCGAAGCTCGATTACCGCCCGAACCAGATGGCGCGTGGTCTCAAACGAGGCCGTAACCGGCTGGTCGGCATGCTGGTCGCGGACCTCACGAATCCTTACTCGGTTGAAGTGCTCCAGGGCGTGGAGGCGGCCTGTCACGCGTACGGTTATATGCCGCTGATCTGCCACGCTGCAAACGAGGTCGATCTCGAACGGCGATACCTGCAACTGCTGACCACGTACCGCGTGGAAGGCGTGATCGTGAACGCGCTCGGCGTGAAGGAGGAGACGCTGGAAACGCTCACTCGCGGCGGCGTGCCGGTCGTGCTGGTGGATCGCTCGGTTGAAGGCGTCGTCACCGACATGGTCGGGCTGGACAACATCGAAGCGGTGCGGATGGCGGTCCGGCATCTGGTGAGCCACGGTTTCGATGAACTGCTCTTTATCGTCCAGCCGTATGCGCAGGTCAGCTCGCGACGCGTGCGCGAAGCGGCATTTCGTGACACTATCGGCGCGCTCGGCGTTTGCGGAGCCACGATCGTGCTCGATCTGGATAATGACGAAACCCTCGCCGAAATCGATGCGCGCATTGACGCCGCTCAACGGCTGAACCGCCGTGTAGCGCTGTTTGCGGCGAACGCGCCGGTAGCATTGCGGCTCGCGCTGCACCTGAAGGAGCGTCATGGCGCCGACTGGCAGCGACAAGTGGCGCTGATGAGTATCGATGACTCCGAGTGGGCCGAGCTTGCCGGCATGACGACCGTGCGTCAGCCGACCTATACCATAGGCGAGCGCGCGGTCGAATTTCTGCACGAGCGCATAGAGGGCGCGGTCGTGGCGCCGCGAGAATGCCTGCTGCCAGGCGAACTGGTTGTGCGGGCATCCACCTCAGCTTCAACACCACGCGGCAGTACATAGTTCTAAGGAATTCAATTAATGGTAAGTGCCTTGACGCTGGTCTGTATCACCCTTGCGACGCTGCTGATTGCCGCGTTGCCTATCTGGTTGTATCGCAAGACAAAACCCCGCTTTGGTTTTGAGCGGCGCGACGTGATTGTCGGGATCGCGGTCGTTGCCCTGTTTTCGATGGTGATCGAACGCGGCCTGCACGGACTCGTCCTGAGCAACGCGACCACGGTCGGCCTGCTGCTGAACCCGGCCATTTTCGTGATCTACGGTGCGCTTGCGACGGGTATTTGCGAAGAAGTCGGGCGCTACGCCGGCATGAAATGGCTGATCAGGCGCGATCCTGCCTCATTGCAGCGCCCGGGCACGGCGCTGGGTTATGGAATCGGCCACGGCGGGGCGGAAGCGTGGCTCGTCGGCGTGCTGGTGCAATTGCAGTGGATCCTCTACGCGCTGCTTGCCGATCGCGGCACGCTCGACCAATATTTCACGAGCGTCCCGGCTGAGGCGCTGCTGCGGATGCACGCCGTGCTTGGCAGTCTCGCGCCGGAAACGGCCGCGTTGTTCCTGGTTGAGCGGGCGGCGGCGTTCGTGTTCCAGGTGGGGTTGTCGGTGGCGATGTGGCACATGTTGCGTGAGCGTTTCCGCTTCACGCTGCCGTTCATGATCGTGGCGCACGCGCTGATCGCGCTGCCGGTTGCGCTCTATCAGGCACGCTTGATACCGCTGCTCGCCGCCGACGCCGTGTATCTCGTGTTCGGGTTGATCGTGATGCGTGCGCTGCGGCGCTATTTCCTGGGCGTGTCGGCTGCCGCGAATCGAGCGGCGCGCGTGGCGGGTGTGACGGACGTGTCGAGTGGAAAGGCCGGAGACTGAGATGGACGACGAATATCAATACGACTGCGCGAGCGCCGACATCGAATTGCTGGCGCGCGTGGTCAGCGACCTGTTTCCGGAGCAGACGCAATTCTCTGAGCGCCCGGGCGACGACGGCCAGCTTTCCCTCGTGATTCATTACGTAGCGATGCGCTTCGGCGCAACGGCGCGCCGTATTGCCATCGATATCCGATTTGACCCCGCCGCACTCGCGCGTTACAGGGCGATGCCGCCACGTATGCACGCGCGCAGTTATGCGGTGCTGCGCGCTTATGTGGAAGCGACGCTCGGCTCGCTCGAGGAGATGTACGCCGGCGGGGAAACCGTGCCGCGCACGGTGGAGATCGATATAGGCGAGGATTTCGCGTGAGCGTCGAGCAGCGCCGCTTTGCGTGTCTATAAAGCGCGCTTGTAAACCTTCGCGAAACGGGCCGCTTTGACCACCCCGTAGTCGCCCGGCGCGTATTGCATGACCCAGTCGCCCGCTTCGCCGTGAAGCACATCGCCGGCTTCCGAACGCGCGATTGAAAACGCTTCGTGCATTTGCTTCGCCAGGACCGCGACCGGCACGTTGCGGTATGCCCCGGCATGACCATGCGTGACGCCGTTGTGCGCGACGTACTTTGCATCGAACCGATCCCGCGATACCACCCAGCGCTCGCCGGTGGCGCCCGTGATCAATGCATCGCCTGGAGCATAGCGGTTCGGGCCTTCCAGGCTCATCAGCGAGCCGGGTTCTTCGGCAAACCGGACCGCGACGGTTTCGTCTTTCACCACGCGATGCGCGGCGGGATCAGCGATGAGGTCGAGGCGGGTAAGGGTGATTTGTGTCATGCGGACGTAATGGGAACTGGGAACTGGAAACTGGAAACGCTGAATCGATAATAATCCGCGATCGTAACGCCAAGCACCCGCTTATGCATACCGCAATGTGAAAGCGCCCGCATCGACACTACGATGCGGGCGCTTTTCCACGTGCTCACGCACATCAACTGCAAGAAGTCCGGTCTTCAGATCACGTTGTTACCGGAATAATCAGGGCTTGGTGGTCGAAGCACCATCAGCCGCTGCGGCTGCCGGCGCCTTGCGATGCGGCGCGCGGCCCTTGTGCTCGCCCGGTTTGCCCGACTGGTGGAAGCTTGCGTCGGCGATTTTCTTCTGCTCGGGTGAAAGGCTTGCGTACAGCGGCTCGAAGGCATCGACCAGACGCTTCGTGCCGTCCGCGTGTGCTTGCGTGATCTGCTCGTACTGCTTCATGTCGTCGAGCGCGCTCGTGTTGCCGCCCAGCGCCATGCGTTGACGGTACAGGTCACCCATCGTGTGGCCGTTGTCGCGCATGACGTCGGCGAACTTGTTCCATTGCTCGTCCTGGGCAGGAGTGATCTTGAGCTTGGCATGCAGTTCCGAAATACGTTGCTCGACGCGTGCTTCACGTGCCTGGCCGCGTGCCGAATCCGGCGCCGATGCGCCTGCGGGTGCAGCCGGCGCGGCCGGTGCGGACGATTGGGCGAAAGCCGTGGAAAGGGCCAGCGAGGCAGCCAGTGCAACGAATGTTTTTTTCATGGGTGACACCTTGGGTCCATTGAGAAGGGGCAAGCAATACACGAAAAGATAACGTGTGATGGTTGGCCGACGGCGCTATTAATATCACGTTAGCGCGCGAGGTTGCTTGAGTTGCCACAACTGCTTACAACCGATACGACTGCGAAAAAAACGCGTTGAAGGCGCAAACCGGGAGCAATCCGGCATCAAGCCGGGTTCACAGCGGTAGGAGTTTAACCAAGAAGCAGGGGCGGCCGCAGTTTGATGCGCTCGTGTTTTAATGGCTCTGCTGTTCACGCTTTTGTCACGCTCAAACAAAATCAAACAAAGGATCACGCCCCATGCGACCGCCGCGCCTCGATCAGCTCGACGACATCGACCGGAACCTTGTTGCGTCTTTGCAGGTGAACGCCCGTGAAAGCGTGTCCGAACTCGCGCGTCAACTCGGCATTGCGCGCACGACGGTGATCGCCCGGCTCGCGCGGCTCGAGAAGACCGGTGTGATCGCAGGCTATGGCGTGCGGCTGGGACAGGACGTGCTCGATGCCAGCATCCAGGCCTATGTGGGCATCAAGCTGGCGCCGAAGTACGGTCGCGATGTGCAGAAGCGCTTCGCCAGGATGCCCGAGATGCAGCTGCTTTGCGCGGTGAGCGGTGAGTTCGATTATGTCGCGTGGCTGCGTGCGGACTCTCCGGACCGTCTGAACGATCTCCTCGATGAAATCGGCGGCCTGGAAGGCGTCGAACGCACGACGACGTCGATCATCCTTGCTCGCAAAGTGGACCGCGGCGGCTTGGGTTAGGAGGCTGTTCGAAGGGTTTGCAGAGTGATTTCATACAATTTGTCGCGATAGATCGTCAAAACGTCGAAACTGATAGTCGATTCGCATCATTTTGTGTCTTTTATCAATATTCATGCGCTCCTAAACTGGTGGTCGGAGATTGCCTCTCGACCGCCCATCAAGGAGATAAACATGAAAATAGCCCTCATCGGCGCCGGCCTGATTGGCCAAAGCATTGCTCATCTGCTGCGTGAAACCGGCGACTACGACGTCGTCGTTTTCGACCGCGATACCCACGCGCTCGAACTGCTTGAAGCGCAGGGTATTCCCACCCGCCGTGTCGATTCCGCCGATGCCAACGCGCTGCGTCTCGCGCTTCAAGGCTTCGACGCGCTCCTCAACGCGATGCCGTATTACCTCGCCGTCACCGTGGCGACGGCGGCGAAGGCTGCCGGCGTGCATTACTTCGACCTGACCGAAGACGTGCGGGCGACCCATGCGATTCGCGCTATCGCCGACGATTCCAGCCATGCTTTCATGCCGCAATGCGGTCTGGCTCCGGGGTTCATCGGCATCGTGGCGCACGACCTGGCGAAGCGCTTCGCCGAGGTGCGCGAGGTCAAGATGCGGGTCGGCGCGTTGCCTGAGTTTCCGACCAATGCGTTGAAATACAACCTGACCTGGAGCATCGACGGGTTGATCAATGAATATTGCCAGCCGTGCGAAGCTATTCGTGACGGCAGTACGCAATGGGTGCAGCCGCTGGAAGGGCTGGAGCATTTTTCGCTCGATGGCACGGAGTATGAGGCGTTCAATACATCGGGCGGACTGGGCACGCTCTGCGAAACGCTGGCCGGCAAGGTGGAGACGCTGGATTACAAGTCGGTGCGTTATCCGGGGCATCGTGAGCTGATGAAGTTCCTGCTCGACGACTTGCGTATGTCGAGTGATCGCGACGGATTGAAGGCGATGCTGCGGCGTGCGGTGCCGGCGACAGCGCAGGACGTGGTGCTGGTATTCGTCACGGCAACCGGCATGCGCGACGGCCGTCTCGTGCAGGATGTATTCACGCGCAAGATCTTCGCGAAGAACGTATGCGGCGTGCCGATGAGCGCCATTCAAATCACGACCGCCGGGGCGATCTGCGCGGAGCTGGATCTGTTCCGCGAAGGCGTGTTGCCGCAGAGCGGTTTTATCCGTCAGGAACAGGTGCCGCTGGAAGCGTTCCTGGCGAACCGGTTCGGGCAGTTGTATGAGGGCGCAAGCACGCTGGGCGTTGTCCGGCAACTGCACGCGGCCTGATCCGCGCGGGTGGTTTTTGCTCCTGAGCGACAACCTACCTGCTATACCGGTTCATCAGCGGCGTCGACGTAATGCCATGCAGGATTACCGACGCCGCGATTACGCCCAGCACCAGCGGCGCAAGCGGTTCAACCGCACTACGAGGCGCGCGCTCCAGTGCGTACATCAGGTAATAAAACGACCCGACGCCGCGAATCCCGAACCAACTGGTGAGCAGCCGTTGCGATCCCGTCGCCGATGACCCCAGCAACGAAGCTTGCACCGACACAGGCCGCGCCACGAAAAACAATAGCCCGACCACCGCAGCGCCTTGCCACGTAAACAGCCGGTCCCATACGTTGGCGAGCGCGCTGCCCACCATCAGCATGACCGCTACTTCCGCGATTCTTTCTAGTTCTATCGTGAAGCCCAGCACCCGTTCCGCGACAAACGCATGCGCTCGGTCTGGATCTGAGGCGGTTGCGCTCACATCTTCAGTATCGATGACGCCAACCGCTTCATGCGCAGACTTGTCGCCGCTCGCCTTTTGCTCGACGCGCCGCATCGCAAGTCCCGCAGCAAACACGGCCAGGAACGCATACGTGTGGATCAATTCGGCGACGCCATACGCGAGCGCGATCAAGCCCAGCGCATAAAACCCCTCGGGTCCAAGAGCCAGGCTATGGCGAGTGCGCAGCCACGCAATCAAACGCACCGCAAGGTCGCCCAGCAGCCAGCCGACTGCCAACGCACCGGCAACACCCCAGACGGCATCGCTGGCGAAATGCCAGCTCAGCGCCTGCTTGGGCGATGCCTCGTAGTTGCACACCGCAATCCCCAGCAGTGCAAACGGCAGCGCGATTCCATCGTTCAAACCGCCTTCGCCGGTGAGCGAAAAGCGCAGCAGGTCGACATCGCCTGGAACCTGCACTTGTACGTCGTGGGCAAGTACGGGATCGGTCGGGGCGAGCATCGCGGCAATCAGCAACGCGGGTCCCCAGTTCATGTGCAGCAGATAGACGCCTGCGAGCGTCATGATGGCGATCGTCGCCACCATCGCGACGAGGCCAAGGCGCACGGGCAATAACCAGATGCGGTCGGTAGGCGGTACGCGCAGGCGCAGTCCGATCGCGAACAGAGACACGAGCATGGCGACTTCGGTAATCCGGCGCAGCAGGGTGGCTTCGCCCAGCAGATCGATTTTCAGCAGGCCGACGCCGAACGGACCCAGCCCGAAACCAATGGCGAGATACACCATGGCGCTGCTGATCGGCAATTGTTTGAACGTCGAACTGGCAAGCCCCATGAAGATGAGAACACCGCCGACGACGAGAAACCATATCGTTTCGGTCATGAGAGCCTGAGGTGAATGCAGCTTATGTGTATGCGTGTTCTTTTGCGAGCAAGGGTCATGCCACAGGCTTTACCGCTACGGATTGATTCAAGGTTAACCGGTATCGCGCCCAAGACCGCTGGCCGAAATGATTTCGATCCGGGGATCTCATCGCCGGATAGGGGTAGCGCTGCACAAGGCACGGGCGTGCAATGAACGGATAATGGCGCACCTGCATCCATCGATCCGGCGCGAAGATGTCAAATCGCGACAATTCAAGCGGATGGCTGAGTAAGATCACGCGGATATCCGCTCAACTGACGCCCGCGGCTCAACGGCTCAAGTGTCAACGAAACAACGACCTTTCCGATCCATCGTGAAACGTAAAATGCCCGCGCTCAACGCGCTCAAAGCCTTCGAGGCGGCCGGTACCACAGGCAGCTTCACCCGTGCAGCCGAACTGCTGAACGTCACGCAAAGCGCGGTCAGCCGGCAGGTCCGGCAACTGGAGGAGCAACTCGGCGAGACGCTGTTTTCCCGCCGTCATCAGCATCTGGTCCTCACGCCGAGCGGTCGCGTGCTGCTGCGCGCGTTGCAGCAATCCTTCGACAAGATCGAATTGACGGTGCGCGCGATCAGCCAGAAAAACGACGTCAACCGCTTGCGCATCAACGTCCCGCCAACCTTCGCGGCGCGCTGGCTGGTGCCGCGTCTCGGGCGCTTGCGCCAGGCGTTTCCGCAGCTCGACCTGAGCATCACGACGCGCGTGGAGGACGGCATCACGGATTCGAACCGCCTCGATTGCGCGGTGCGTTTCGGCGATGGCGAATGGAATAACCTCGAAAGTACCTTGCTGATGCACGAGCGGCATATTGCGGTGGCGTCGCCCGCTCTGCTGGATCGCGAGGGCGTGGATGCACCGGTGGACCTGAACCGTTTCACCCTGCTGCATGTTCTATCGGGAGAGGATCAGCGCTACCTGACCTGGCAGCACTGGCTGGACGCTGCGCGCATAGAAGGTGTCGACACGGACAACGGACACGAATTCGACCTGCTTGATTTATCGATACGAGCGGCCATCGACGGCATGGGCATTACCATTGCCGATCGCCACATGATCGCGGCCGAACTGGCGTCCGGGCAATTGCGGCAGGTGCTGGATGTGGAGATAGAAGGGCGCCAGTCATACTGGTTCGTGCTGCGTCCCGAGCAGCGTGCAAGCGGGACGCAGCGGCAGTTCCAGCAGTGGCTTCAGGCCGAAGCGGCGGCCAGCGCTTCGCGTTGAACGAAGGTCGGCGTAGCGGCATCGTCGAGAATCATTTGCGCGCCTTTTTCCGCCACCATCATCACCGGTGCATTGATATTGCCGGACGTGACGTTCGGGAAAATCGACGCATCGACAATACGCAATGACTCGATGCCATGCACGCGCAGACGCTCATCGACTACCGCGGTCTGCGGGTCCGGGCCCATCGCGCACGATCCGCACAGGTGATAGATCGAGCCGCTGTTCTCGCGGAAGTACTGCAGCATGGCGGCGTCGTCGTCATCGGGCACGACTGACGCGCCCGGCAGCGTTTCTTCCACGGTCACCGCGCGCAACGCCGGGGCCTGCATGATCGAGCGGATCAGCCGGCTGCCCTGGATCACTTCATCGATATCCTTTTGCGTCGTCAGGTAGTTCGCGTGAATCAGCGCGGCATCGTTCACGTTCGTCGATGCAATCTCGATCGAGCCGCGGCTCGTCGGACGGCACGGATTGAATGCAAGCAGGAAACCGGGATACGGCTCGGGTGTGAGCTGTGAGCGGTTTGATTTCGGAATCCGGTACGACAACGGATTGAAGTACAACTGCAAGTTCGCGAGCGGGCTGGCCGGATCGGTGCTGAAGAATCCACCGGCCTGATTCACGCTCATCGCAAGCGGTCCCTTGCGTGTCAGCAGGTATTGCAGGCCGAGCTTCAGCTTGCCCAGAAGCGAACCGAAATCACCGTTCAGCGTAGGCATGTTCGCGCGATAGTAGTAGCTCGCGCAGAGATGATCCTGCAGGTTCTGGCCGACAGCAGGCAGCGCATGCACGACGGGAATCCCGTGGCGCGCGAGCAGTTCCTTCGGGCCGATGCCGGAGAGTTGCAGCAGCTTGGGCGTATCGACCGCACCCGCGCACAAGAGCACTTCGCGCCCGGCGTGGAAGGTCCGCTTGATGCCGTTCTGCGATACCTCGACCCCTGTCGCGCGCCGTCCATCGAACAGCACGCGCGACGTCAGCGCGTGATGTTCGATATGCACGTTCGAGCGCTTCAACGCCGGCTCCAGATAGGCCACGTTGCTCGACGCACGTTGACCCTTGTGCGTGTTTACATCGTAGACGCCGGCGCCTTCGATCTTCGATCCATTGAAGTCGTCGTTGCGTGGAACCTTGAGTTCATCGCAGGCATCGAGGAAGTGACGCGTGATGGCGTGGATGCCGCGTTTCATCGATGTCACGTGGATCGGGCCGCTTGCGCCATGCACGGCGGTGTCGCCCGCTTCGTGGGTCTCCAGCTTGCGGAAATACGGCAGCACGTCCTTATACGACCAGCCTGCGTTGCCCGCAGCGGCCCAGTCGTCGAAATCACGGGGCGCGCCGCGCACGTAGATCATCGCGTTGATGGAGCCGGAGCCGCCTTGCACCTTGCCGCGCGGCGCATAGATTTTCCGGTCCGCCAACTCGGCTTCCGGCTCGGTGTAATACATCCAGTTGCAGCCCGGATCGTAGTAGGTCTTCGCAAACCCGACTGGAATCTTGAACCAGAACGAGTCAGCCTTGCCACCCGCTTCGAGCACGAGCACGGAGTATTGTCCCGACGCGGACAGCCGCTCGGCGAGAATGCAACCGGCCGATCCCGCGCCGACGATGATGTAGTCGTAAGTCATGATGTTATGTACTCGGCCTCAGCCTTTGGCCGGAGAAGAATCCCGGACATCGGCAGGCTTGGACGCCATCTGCAGATGCAGACGTTCGCCGGTGTAAGGGGAGTGCGCGCGCACCACGTCCATGTTCAGTTCCACGCCCAGTCCCGGCGCCTTCGACGGCACGATATAACCGTCTTCCCATTGAATCGGCGTCTTGAGAATCTCGGCGTGAAAACCGTCCCACGTGCCGATGCTTTCCTGGATCAGGAAATTGGGCGTGCAGGCGGCGAGCTGGATGCTGGCGGCGGCGCCAATGGGCCCGTTGTACAAATGCGGTGCGATCTGTGCGTAATAAACTTCGGCGAGGGCGGCGATCTTCTTGCCTTCGAGCAAGCCGCCGCAGCGCGCCACGTTCAATTGCAAAATGGACGCCGCGCCCGCTTGCAGCAGCTTGAAGAACTCATACTTGGTCGTCAGCCGCTCACCTGCCGCGATCGGGATGCTGGTATGGCGCGAGACTTGCGCCATGGCGTCTTCCTGACCGGGCGGCACGGGCTCTTCGAACCACAACGGGTCGTACTTTTCCAGGCGTTGCGCGAGCCGGATAGCGGATGATGGAACCATCTGCCCGTGCGTGCCGAACAGCAGGTCGCATCGATTGCCAACTGCCTCGCGAATGCGCTTGCAGAAGGTCTCGCAGCGTTCCAGCACGTCGAGCGAAAGCTGATGGCCCGAGTACGCGGTGTACGGACCGGCGGGATCGAACTTGACCGCGGTGAAGCCGCGATCCGCGTTCTGCACGGCGCATTCGGCGGCGAGATCGACATCGTCGTAGTCGTATTCGCCTGCAGCATTCTTCGGATAGAGATACGTGTACGAGCGCAACCGTTCATTGACCAAACCGCCGAGCAGCTCGTACACCGGCTTGTCCGCCGCCTTGCCGATGATGTCCCAGCACGCCATCTCCAGCCCGCTGACTACGCCCATCATCGTGAGGTCGGGGCGTTGCGTGAAGCCGCTCGAATACGCTTCGCGGAAAAAACGCTCCACGTGGTGCGGATCGTGGTCTTGCAGATACCGTCCGAACACGTCGTCGATAATGTGCGCCATCGCTTTCGGATGGAACGTCGCCGAATAAATCTCGCCCACACCTTCGATCCCGCAAGCCGTTTTCAGCTTCACGAAGATCCAGTACATGCCGCCCAAATGCGGCGGTGGTACAGCGACGAAATGCGTTTCGAGAGAGACGATTTTCATTGGAGGGCGTCCTTTGCAACGGTCGTGCGCATGCGCTTCAGTGCGAGTGCGGCAATGCCGCCAATCACGCTGATCGCGGCGATGTAAGAGAAGTAGAACTGGTAGCCGAGAAGGCCGGGAAAATGCTCGGTAGTCCAGCCGTTCACGAGCGGCAGGAACACATCGGGTGAATAACCGATCAGTGAAACAAGGCCGATCGCCAGGCCGGTGATCCGCAGCGGAATGCCGCATTGATCGAGCAGCGACCAGTAGAGCCCGCGAATGGCGTACGTCAGGATGCCGATCAGCAGCACCACGACGGCGATGATTGCAACGCCCGCATGCGGATCGATATGACCGAGCGTAGGCAGCACAACCAATGCGACCAGTCCGAGCGCGGCGAGAAACAGCGCGCTGGTCAACACGCCAAGCGTGGAGAAACGATCACCAAGATAACCGCCGCCAATCCCGCCAATCGGGCGCATCCAGAGCTTGAGCGTGGTGAGCGTGCCGGCCATGACCACGGTCATCTTCAGGTCCCCGACTTGCAGATAAGCGGAGAAGCTATAAGTAGCCCAGAAGATCTGGTAACCGCAGAACACAATGGCCGCCATCAGCCAGAGTTGCGGAATGCGCATCAGCGTGAGGAGATCGCGCCACAACGAATGGTCATGCTTGAGATTGTCTGCCGCTTGCTGTTTCTCCTGCGCTGTTGCGGGCGGTTCTTTCACCAGCGCCATCAACAATCCCAGCGCAATGCAAACACCCGAATACAGGTAGACGACGTATTTGAAGCCTACATCGGTCGGCAGGCCGTGCTTCTCGGTAGCGGTCGCGAAGATCACCAGCGCAACGGTTGCAAGCAATGCCTCGATCAAACCGCGTCCGCCGTCGAGCAAGCCGAAGAACCGGCCTTGCTCGTCGTGCGCGGCGATGGTCTTGACCCGCTTCAGGATGGAAGCCCAGAAGGTCAGGCCCGTGGTCAGTCCCCAGCAGCAGAACACAGCGAGCAAAACGGGGAAGCTGGGAGCGGTTGAATAAACCAGTCCGAGGCCGCCGGTCGCAATCAACGAAAAGCAGATCAGGAAACGCGGTGCGATGCGGTCGGCAAGCCAGCCGCTCGGCAAATAGCTGATCAGGAAAACGGTGCCGAGTATCGAATACAGATAACCGAGCTGGCTATTGTCGATGTGAAAAAACTCGAGCATCGGCGTCTGGTAGACCTGACGCAAATACAGAAGCGGGTAGATCGCGCCCGCGGCAATGACCAGCAGCAGGAGCTGCATGTATCGCTGCGCGCGGGTTGTATCGGCGATTGACGGCGTGATGCCGGCCAGGGTCTTTTCCATAAGAAGTCTCCTTCGGCTGCTCGCGATGAGCGCCGTTTTTATAAATGTTCGGGTGCGTTGGATTGGTTAGGTATCAGTACTTCATGACGACGAGACGCGTCTGCGTGAATTCGAGCATGCCGTGCTTGCCATCGTCGCCGCCGAGGCCCGAGCGTTTCCAGCCGGCATGAAAGCCTTGATACGGATCGGCGGGCGTGCGGTTCACGTACAGTTCACCAGCTTCGATCTCGTTGGCCACGCGCATCGCGGTGCGGTAGTTCTCGGTGTACAGCACGGAAGACAAACCGTATTGATGGTCGTTGGCCATCGCGAGCGCGTCGTCAAGCGTGTCGTACGAGATCACCGGCAGCACCGGTCCGAAGATTTCTTCGCGGACAATTTCCATGTCGTGGCGGCAATTGATCAGCAGCGTGGCCGGATAGAAATTGCCGGGGCCGTCGGGCAGCACGCCGCCGGTGGCGATCGTCGCGCCTTCGGCAACCGCGCGCTCGACCATCGCGTGAGTGTTGCGCTGCGCCGAACGGCTGACGAGCGGCCCCATCTTCGATGCATCTTCCGAGCGATCACCGCAACGCACCGCATGCATCTTCGTGCGCAGCAATTCGACGAAACGGTCATGCACGCTGGCGTGGACATAAACGCGTTCCATTGCCGTACACAACTGTCCGCAATGCGTTGTCTTCGATGCCACGATAGCGCTCGCCGCCGCTTCAAGATCGGCATCGGGTTCGATGATCGCGGGCGCCTTGCCGCCGAGTTCCAGCGATGGCTTCGCTATGTTCGCCTTGCAATAATCGAGCACGATGCGCCCGGCGCTCACGCTGCCGGTCAGCGTAATCATGCCCACTGCCGGATGCGTGCAGACCGTGCCGGCGGTGGCGTGGTCCATCGCGAGCACGTTGAAAATACCCGCGGGCAGACCTGCCTGAAGCGCCGCTTCGGCGATTTCGAAGGCGGATGCCGGCGTGTTATTGCTCGGCCGCACGACGACCGCATTGCCCGTGATCAACGCGGGCGCGATCTTGCGCAGCAGGGTATACACGGGGTAGTTGAACGGAATCAGGCAGGCCACCACGCCAATCGGTTCGCGATGCAGCACGAGGTTTTCGTTCGGGGTATCGCTGGGAATGACTTCGCCTTCAATCCGGCGCGCCCATTCCGCGTGATACCGCGTGATGTCGGCGGCGTAGCGGGCTTCGTTTTCCGAATCGGCCACGCTCTTGCCGGACTCAAGCGCGAGCGCCGCACCGATCTGCGGAGCGCGCTCGACGATGGCATCGGCGAAACGGCGCAGATGTTCTCCACGCTCAATCGCCGTCAGTGCGCGCCACTTCTTTTGCGCACGCGAAGCAGCTTCGACCGCGCTCAGCGCGTCGTCCTGCGACGCGAGCGAGACACGCGCGATGACGGCCGACGTGGCGGGATTGATGACTTCGGAGAAAGAGTCTGATTGCGGCTCGACAAAACGGCCATCGATGAAATTACGGTAGGTGCGCATCGTGATTGCCAGGAGGGGTGAAGCGCCGCGGGCGTCCGCAGCGTGAATGGCGTAGTTTTATCGGCGCGACACTCGGCCACAAGCGATTAAAACTCGACCCGCCCATGCGGAAAACGCACTGAAAGGCGCGCGGTAGGTGCGTGGTAGGAGCGTGGTTTCATGCAGCGAGATCGCCGATGGCGAGCTAACATGCAAAAACATCACGTTTGTTCACTGATCCGCGCTGATCCGGCCCGGCCATTCACTGGGGAGACTCGCATGTCACAGCACTTCGACGCTATCGTGATCGGCACCGGCCAAGGCGGCGGCCCGCTCGCTGTGAAGCTGGCCGAAAGCGGCCGGCGGACCGCCGTGATCGAACGGCATCTGTTCGGCGGCACCTGCGTGAACGTGGGCTGCACGCCGACCAAGACGTACGTGGCAAGCGCACGCGCGGCGCACGTCGCGCGTCATGCAGGCGACTACGGGGTGATCGTGGAAGGCGAGGTGCGAGTCGATCTGGCGGGCGTCAAGGCACGCAAGGACGATGTGATTGCGGGGTCACGCAACAGCGTGGAGAAGTGGTTGCGCAGCACGCCGGGTTTGGCCGTGTTCAATGGTCATGGCCGGTTTACGGGAGCGCATTCGGTCAGCGTCATCGGTGCTGACGGCCAGCAACAGGGCCTCGACGCGGACGCGATTTTCATCAATACCGGCACGCGTGCGACGGTGCCCGAGGTCGACGGGCTCGCCAGCGTTTCATATCTGACGAATTCCGCCATCCTCGAATTGACCGAGTTGCCGGCGCATCTGGCGATTGTCGGCGGAAGTTATATCGCGCTGGAATTCGCGCAGATGTTCCGGCGTTTCGGCAGCCGCGTCACTGTCCTCGTCAGGGGGGACCGCGTGTTGGCGCGTGAGGACAAGGACTTTGCTGTGCAGGTCCAGAAGGTCATGACGCGGGAGGGTGTGGAATTTTTATTCAACACGGAGGCGTCGAAGCTCGAACCGGCAGGCAAGGGGATTCGGATCACGCTCAAGGATCAAACGCAGGATCAGAAAAGCATCGAAGCGTCGCATTTGCTTTTCGCAACGGGACGTACGCCGAACACGGATGATCTCGGGCTGGATCAGGCTGGAATCGAATTGAACAAGCACGGTTTGATCGATGTGGACGGAGAGCTTCGTACCCGGTCCGCAGGCGTCTGGGCGCTCGGTGACGTCAATGGACGGGGCGCATTCACGCATACGTCGTACAACGACTATGAAGTCATCGCGTCGAATGTGGTGGACGGTGAGGCGCGCAGCGTCGATTCACGCATCATGTGCTACGCGGTTTTCGTCGATCCGCCGTTTGCACGCGTGGGGATGAGCGAGACGGAAGTGCGCAAGGACGGCCGGCGTGCATTGATTGCCACCATGCCGATGTCGCGCGTCGGCCGGGCGCGCGAACGCGGCGAGACGGACGGCTTCATGAAGGTGCTGGTGGATGCCGAATCGAAGAAGATTCTTGGCGCGGCCATGTTCGGTATCGAGGCCGATGAAGCCATTCATACGTTCATCGACATCATGAATGCCGATGCGCCTTACACCACGCTGCAACGCGCGATGCATATTCATCCGACCGTCAGCGAATTGATTCCCACGTTGCTCGGCATGCTTGAACCGATGAAATGATTCAGGCGCGGCGTTGCCTGATGCGTTCAGCGATGACCGGACCTTGAAGCGAACCTTCATAAGCGGTTCTGTCGGCGCTGAGCGTGGAGTCGCCGTTGGCGATAGCAGTCAACTGACGCTTCATCGACCGCACCGTATCGGGTACACACGCGCGAAACGCATCGATGTATTCCGCCGTGCGCGAGCTCAGTTGTTCGGGTTTGACGAGCTCGGTCAGGAAGCCGATGCGCAGCATCTCGGGCGCCTCCAGCGTCATGCCGGTGAGGAAGAGGCGTTTCGCCTGAGCGAGTCCCAACTCGCGAACGTATCGACGCATGCCGTCGGGGTAATAATGCAAACCGATACGCGCAGCCGGCATGAACATGCGCGTGCCCTCTACGCCGATACGCACGTCGCAACACAGCGCAAGATCCGTTGCCCCGCCATAGACGCTGCCGTTGAGCGCGCAGACAGTGGGCAGGGGGCAGGCTTCCAGTTCGTTCAGGAAGCTTTCGAATGAATCGTCGATATTCCCCTCGGCCAGCGCCGACAACGTATAACCTGAACTGAACGTGGTCGCGCCGGTTCCTGTGACGACCAGCGCTATGGCTGTTTCATCTTTCCCCGCCGCTGCGATCGTTTCCCGGAGCCCGGCCAGATCGGCAGGATCGATACGGTTGTGCTGCTCCACACGCGTGAGCTGGATCGTGACAACGCCATCGTGCCGCGAGCAGGAAAAACCGGGGGTGGTGCTGGTATTCGTCATGTCTCTTGCCAGTTATCGTTAATTCAAGGTTCAGTCGGGCAACGGCTTGCCGCGTGTTTCAATCGCCCATCGCAGCGTGATGATTCCCACAATGAATAGGGATGCCGTCAGCGCAATCGGTATGCCGAGCGTTCCAAAATGGCTCACCGCGACACCCAGGCAAAGACTGACGCCCGCCGCGAAAAACCGTCCGATCGATGTCGAAAAAGCGAACGCGGTAGCGCGGATCGAAGTTGGATACTGCTCGGGCAACCAGAGCGCATACATGGCCGCGTTACCTCCGCCCAGGCCGATGAAAAGCGACAGCGCCATGAACGGAACCAGCCCTGACTGAAGGTAGAACGCCCAGCCGAACCCTGCAACCAGGAACAGTGCGGCGGTGGCGTAATAGGCGGCGAGCGTGGGGCGGCGGCCGTAGCGATCGGCGAGAAAAGGCAGTATCAGACAGCCGATGATCGTACCGATCGAAAAAATGGCCGTGGTTGCGGAGGCCAGTTTGATAGCGGTGATGGCGTCGATTCCCTGCCGCTCCGCCAACTGGATGACCGCTGAGGGCAGATAGATCGAGCCGCCCCAGAGCCCAAGAATGGCGACAGTGACCAGCACCGAATTAACGATGGTTCGCTGCCGGTAAGGCTTCGAAAAGATGTCGCGTAACGGACGTTTGCTGGGTGCCGAAACAGGCGCGTCTGAATGCGTGCGTTTCCATTTGCGCGGTTCGCGGACCTTGAGCAGGGTGTACAGCGCGACCACGACGGGCAGCAAGCCGCACAGGAACATCACACGCCAGCCATAGTGCGTGCCGATGGTGTAGTTGAGCGCCGAAGCGAGGAAAAAACCCGCGTAATAGCCGGTTTGAAGATATCCCGCCCCAGCTCGGCGCCGGTCTTCAGGCCATGCTTCCGCCACATACGTACCCGCCAGCGCCCACTCGCCGCCCACGCCGACGCCCGCGAGAAAACGAAAGATCGCGAGCTCCCAGACGTTGTGCGAGATCGCCGCGAGTCCGGTAAAAACCGCATAGAACAGCGTAGTGGCCGCGAGTACCCGCACTCGGCCGAAGCGGTCCGCAAGCGGGCCCCAGATGTACGAGAATCCCCAGCCCACCAGGAACAGCGCAAACATCAGCGACCCGGCCAGACCGATAACACCTGGCGTCGCCGCATAGCCCGACAACGGCAGCAACTCTTTCAACGCGGGCACGAGCACGAGCGCAAAAATCACGGAGTCCATGCCATCGAGCGTCCACCCCGACCATGCCGCCCAGAACCCGATGATCTGCTCGCGATTGAGCCTTGTTTTATGCGGCAGCGCTTCGCCGATGGCGCGACTCGGTGAGTTCACTCCTGTCTCCTTGGATGTTTTTATCGGGTCCGTGCGGCGGTGCAGAGACGCCCCTTGCATCGGCCCAGGGGCAATATAAGCGGCGGGCGCGACATCGTGGAAATATTGAATTACGATCCATCCATAGTGTTTTTGTTATGGACGATGAAGTTGAAGGAGTGATCGATGGACCTGAAGCAGTTGCGGTATTTCCTGTCGATCGTGGAGTCGGGGAGCATTACGCGTGCGGCCGAGACCTTGTGTATCGCGCAGCCGGCATTGAGCCTGCATATCAAGAATCTGGAAGAGGAACTGGGCGTGCGCCTGTTCAGCCGCAGCGTGCAGGGCGTGAAGGTGACGCCCTCCGGAGAGCTGCTCTACCGCCATGCGAAGGGCCTTGTGCGCCAGGCCGACAACACGAAACTGCTGCTGTCGCAGCACGCGCGCCAGCCGAACGGGACGGTCGTGGTCGGGATGCCTCACAGCACCGCGCACCTGATTGCAATCGATGTTGTCCAGGAGCTTCGCGCTCATTACCCGGGCATCATCCTGGAGCTGACCGAGAGTTCATCGTCGGAACTATACGGACTGGTCTTGCTCGGCCGGGTGGACCTTGCCGTTGTTGTCCTCGACCAGCCGGTTCGCGGGCTTACGCGCACGCCGTTGCTCAACGAACAATTGTTCCTCATCCGTCATCCGGACATGGCGACCGACATAGGCGCGACGTGCAGCCTTGCAGAGTTGGCGCGATTGCCGCTGGTGCTGATCAGCCCGCCGAATATTGTCAGGACGAAACTGGATCGGGCCTTCGCGGCGGCGCAGCTCGATTACAACCTCGTTGCGGTCGTCAACTCCACGTCCATGCTGGTTTCATGGGTCGAACGAGGTGTGGGGGCGACCGTGCTGCCGTGGTCCGCCGTGCATGAACAAGTCACGTCCGGCCGGCTGATAGCCACGCCGCTCGACGGCGACGAATGGCAACGCGATCTGTGGCTGTGTCACGCGGAATCGTTGCCGCTCACGCCGGCGGGCGAGATTGTTCAGGGGCTGATCATCCAGGACGTGCAACGCCGTCTCGCGCCGGGCGCATGGCTGGGGGCTCGCAGTCTTGCGGCGCTGGACGAGGGCTGAGGCATCGCTTCAGCGCTATCCAGCCTCCGGCTCCATATCGCAATGTGATCGATCCATCGTCAATCTGTATTTTTCATCTGCGCGGCGCCCGTCTACCTTGTGCGCTTCATTCGTGTGCTGGTCGATAAAAACATCGACGAAACCAGCACCGTCACAAGCAGGTATCCGGAGGGGACATGGCATTGCCGTTGCAGGGAATCAAGGTGCTGGATCTGACTCGCGCGCTCGCGGGTCCTTTTTGTTCGATGATCCTCGGCGATCTCGGGGCGGACGTGATCAAGGTGGAGCCCTCGCCGAGCGGCGACATGGTCAGGACCTGGGGACCGTTCGCCGGCGGCATCAGCGCTTATTACCTGTCGTGCAACCGGAACAAGCGCGGCATGGCGGTGGATTTTCGCAAGCCCGCCGCGCTCGACCTGCTGCGCAACATGGCCAGTGCCGCCGATGTGGTCCTCGAAAACTTCAAGACCGGTACGATGGAAAGCATGGGGCTAGGGTACGAGGCGTTATCGGCGCTTAATCCAAGGCTCGTCTACGGCAACATTACAGGCTATGGCCGCACGGGTCCGGCCGCATCGTGGCCAGGTTTCGATCAGGTCGCGCAAGGGTACGCAGGCATCATGAGTCTCACGGGCATGCCTGACGCTGGCCCCACCCGCGTGGGCATCGCGATCGGCGACATGACTGCCGGCATGTGGACCGCAATGGGCGTCCTCGCCGCGTTGCTATCGAGGCAGCAAACGGGACGTGGCCAGCGCGTCGAGAGTTCGCTGCTGTCGGGACTGGTCGCCATGCTGGGCGTGCAGGGCCAGCGTTATTTGAGCGCGGGCGAAATTCCTGAGCCGACCGGCAATCATCATCCGGTGATTGCGCCGTATGGGGTCTTCGAGGCGCAGGACGGCGCGCTGAACCTGGCGCCGGGCACGCCAGACATGTGGGTCAAGCTCTGCGAACTGCTTGGGCTCGAGCCCATCATGGCGGACCCGCGCTTCGTCACCAACGAGCAGCGGATGCAGCATCGGCAGGCGCTGAAAGAGATCATCGATACAAAACTGCGCACGCGCACGCGTGCCGACTGGACCACTGATCTGAGACGGCTCGGTATTCCGGCTGGGCCCATCAATAACCTCGCGGACGTGTTCGCCGATCCGCAGGTAGCGCATTGCGGACTGGTCGAAGAAGTGGCGCACGGCACGATAGGTCAGTTGAAGCAGGTGGCGAGCGCGATCAGGATGAGCGAGATGACCGAAGGTTCGGTTCGCATGCCACCGCCCATGCTGGGCGAACACACGATCGATGTGCTGAGTGAGTACGGTTTTTCAGGTGCGCAGATCGATGCGTGGCTGACATCGCAGGTTGTATTGCAGCATGAGCACGCTCTGGGCTGAATCAGGCGCGTGCTCTTTTAACTTCGTCACCCCGCCGGGGTCGCTTCCTTCTCCTTGACGGCTTGGTCGTTGGCGGCGGCATCGCGGGTTTCCGGCATCGCGAGCCATACCAGCGCCACGGCCAGCGCACCGGCTGCGGCAAGTCCAAAGAAGCTCGTGTTCACGCCGAACTTGTCCGCTACGAACCCGGCAATCGCCGTGCTCAGCGTTGCCCCAACACCGGCCGCCAGCCCAAAGAATCCGATACACAAGTTGTACCGGCCCTTGCCGCCGGCCACATCGGCGGCAATCAGCGGCAGCATCACGCCGAACACGGCAGCGCTGATACCGTCGAGCATCTGCACCGGCACCAGCAGGTAAGGGCTGGCCGCGCTGCTCGCGGCCGCGAACAATAGCGCACGTAACGGCAGCGCCGAGAAGCCGATGATCAGCACCGGCCGCCGTCCCCAGCTTTGCGCCTGCCGCCCGACCCACGGCGACAGCCCCGCCACGATGAACTGCGGCACGATAATGCACGCCGCGATCACGAGTTGAACGTTGTCGCCCATGTGCGCGGTAACTTCACCGGCGGCGAGGTTCAGCATGGCCGCGTTCGACAAGTGGAACAGCACCACGCACGCCGCGAAGGTCAGGAGCCTCGGATCACGAAGCAGATCACGCAGGCTTTCAGGGCGCTCGGCGCTCACCGCTTGCGCAATGCTCGCGCCCGCTTTCGCCGCCGCCTGTTTCATGCGCGGCACGACGGGCGCCATCTCGTGATGAATCATGTTCAGCGCGACGAGCGCAGGCAACGCCAGCGCAGCCGTCAAAAAGAACACCGAGCGCAGCGACAGGTACTCGCCGAATACGCCCATCAACGCCGCCGTGAGCGCGCTGCCGATGGACGCCCAGCGCGCATTACGCCCCAGGCGGTTGCCGAGATCGGCGCGCGAGACGAGCGCGAGCGAGATCGCGGCCATGGCCGGCACGAGCATGCAGCTCGCGAAGCCGTGCAACACTTCGGCCGCGAACACGGAGACGAACGTCGGGCTCGCGCCGAGCAGCAGCGCGGCCACGATGATCGCGATGATGGCGGCTGCCGCCGCGCCTTTCTTGTTGCGCAACGCATCGACGAGCGCGCCGGCCGGCAACTGGCTCGCCATCGCGCTGATCGTGCCGACGCTCAGCATCAGCCCGATCTCGCCTTGCGTCCATTTGTTCGCGGCGAGATAGGAGGCGATGAACGGCCCAAAGCCGGTCTGCACATTCGCGACAAAGAAGTTCAGCCAATCGAGCGCGCGCAGACTTCGTGCAATTCCCATATTTCAGATCGTCCTCATTGTTTCGAGGGACGCGCAACGGCGGCCGTTCCGGCTTTCGCGCCGGACCCGGAGCCGGTGGCCGCAGCCGCAGTCGGGGCCGCAACCGCAGCCGCGGACGCAGTCGTACCGGAAGCCGCACCGGGAGCCGAAGCGGGCTCCGGCGACTCGGCAGGTTCCGGTGGGGGGACGACGGGCGAAATGATCTTGATCGGCTGATCGGGCGAATACGTCGGAGCGGCTTTGATCTGGGCGTCGGTGAAATCCAGTTGCAATTGCATGACCTTGTTGCGCGAGACGACGTGCAGGTCGGGCCAGTTGGCGGCGACCTGCCGCTTGTCGGCGGCGAGGGAATCGGAGAGATCGATCACGAGCGCCTGAGGCTGCGCTTCCGAATCGATCAGCACGTCGACTACGCGACCCATCCGTGCGCCGCTTTTCTGCGAGACATTTGAGTCGATGAGTTGAGCGAGCGTCGGTGGAATGTCGTTGACCGAACCCGGTCTCGCCGATGCCTCCTGAGCCTTCGCCTTCGCCGCATTCGATGCGGGATTGCTGCCGGGCGTCGGTATCGCGAAGGTGATGGGCGCTTTTTTCGTGGCGGGCGTGAACCGGAACGCGGTCCACGGGAAGGTCACCTTGCGGTCTCCCACACCCAGGAAACCTGCCAGGTTCACGACCATGATCTTTGGTTTGCCGGCGGCATCGGCGTACATGTCGACCGCGCGGCCGATCACCTTGCCGTCCGGGCGCTGGATCTCGCTGTCGAGCAGACCGCGGATTTGTTCGTGCTGCATGATGCGCGTGGTGAGCAGCGGCGGCGGCGCAGGCGGCGCTTTTTCTTCGACGGGCGGCGGCGGGGGCGGCGGCGGTTTTTTCGGCACGATCACACGCCGTTTGGGCGCGGGGCGCGGGGCTTTCGGTTCGGCCGGGGGAAGCGTCGCGACCGGCGCCGATGCCGGCTCGGGCTCCACGACTTCCGGCTCGACGGGCGGTTGCGGCGTCGACAGGTCCACGATCGGCGCCGCCGCTTGATGCGGGAACAGGCTGCATCCCGACATGACCGCCAGGACAAGGAGGAATGCAAGCGTCCGGGCTACTGTTCGCCAGTGCCATTCGTACGCTCGAAGCGGGAAACCGCCACTCATCACAAGAGCTCCATGTTGCAGGGCTGCCTTCACGAAAGTCGTGCGCCATCGCAGGGGGTATCGATGGCGCGGGGTTTAAGGGGTAAGAGCCGGGGTGAGCTTCAATCCGAACCGGACGAGAGGTGCGAAAAGAGGCAGCGCTCGCTTCGTCCCGTTTCGTCCGGCTTCGCTCAAACGCCCGGCGGACGCGCCTTCGCCTCGGTCGCCTGCGCGAGCCGCGCGGCGGTGTCGGGGGCGCCCATCTTCGCGGCGGCGTCGCGTGCGGTGAAGCCGTTTGCGTCCTTCGCATCGGGGTTCGCGCCTTTCGCGATCAGGAACTCGACCATCTCCACGCGATTGAACATGGCCGCGATCATCAATGCCGTGCGGCCGTCCGGCGATGCCCCTTCCACGTCCGCGCCGTGTTCCAGCAAAGCCTCGATGACCGGCTTGTAACCCTTGAACGCCGCGCCTGCAATCGGCGTCTGTCCGTTGTCATTGCGCAGGTTCGGGTCCGCCTTGTGTTCGAGCAGCACGCGCACCGCGTCGGCATGGCCGTGATAGCTCGCGAGCATCACCAGCGTGTCGCCCTTGTCGTTGCGCAGGTTCGGCGGCAGGCCTTTATGCAGCAAGGTGTCGAGCATGGCGGCGTCACCGCGGCGGGCTACGTCGAAGACCTCGCTCGCGAAATCGATGAGTTCGTCGCTCAAGGGTTCCGGGCTTTGACCGGGAACGCCTGCGGATGAATCGGGTTGCATGGGAGGCTCCATTTGGATTGCATGGACGGGTACGGCGCGGCCGCTGCCCGATGCCGGGGTGCAGGCGGGCGCCGGGTCGGGCGATGTCCGGTTGATACCGCGCTCAGCCGTATCCGGCGGCGACCCTGCGGCCAGTCGCGGTTTATGCAGCTTCCGCAGCTTCCGCAGTCCTTGCAGTTTCTATCAGTGCGTCAGGATACACAGGTTTGGCGGCAGGCCGCACCGGGATAGCAGGAATCGCGCCTTGGTCCGGTCGATCTTGCTGAGCGTCCTGATAACGCGCTCGGAGCGTCATTCTAAAGGGTGCGTGTTCATCGGCCGTCGTTTGTTCCGTGACGCCGATTGCGAGTGACCGGTTTGAGCGGCGGTTTAGCGGGTTCCAAAGTGGCATTGCCCGGTTCTCATCGCGGTCGCTTTCCACCTCTCTCCAGGCTCCCGCCATTGGCATTTTTCGTCATATGCGCCCGCGAACGGCTATCGGACGCGCTTTGCTTGACCTGTGCCTATCGCACGCTTACGCTCGCCAGCACTTCATCCGGAAATGCACCGTGAACCCCGATAACCCCGACACTCTCCGCCGCGTGGCGCCCGCCGCTGAACGTAATCGCGGACCCATTCTCGACGTGCTGAGCCGTGTGCTGCCCAAGTCCGGCGTGGTCCTCGAAATCGCGAGCGGAACGGGACAGCATGCCGTCCACTTCGCCGCAGCGTTGCCCACCGTCACCTGGCAGCCGAGCGATCCCGATGCCGCGTCGCGAGCGTCCATCGACGCCTGGCGCAAGCACGCTTCACTGGCCAATCTCAACGCGCCGCTTGCGCTGGATGTCCGGTCGTCCCCGTGGCCCGTGCCGGATTCCCTTGCGGCAATCGTCTGCATCAACATGATCCACATCGCGCCGTGGTCGGCGGCCGAAGCGCTTTTCAAGGGAGCTGGCGAGCATTTGGCACACGACGGCGTGCTCTTCTTATACGGACCTTACAAGCGCGACGGCGCCCATACCGCCCCGAGCAACGAAGCCTTCGACGACCAGCTTCGCGCCACGAATCCCGCCTGGGGCGTGCGAAATATGGAAGACGTGGTGAAGCTCGGGCGTGCGGCAGACTTGTGGATGGAGGAAGCCGTGCCCATGCCCGCCAACAACTTCTGCCTGATATTCAGGCGCACCGGCATCTGACGAATGCGGGGTAGCGGGCGTGCGGCGGCCGGACCGAGGCAGCCAGATCCAACGCAGCAGGCGGACAGGCGGACCGGCCCAAGCACCCGGGTCCGACGCAGAGCGGGTCGGTCCGAGGCCCGGGACACTCCCGAATGGTTCCGTATCGGCAGGTCGGACGTTCCAGGGGCGTAATAAGCACAGCGTAAAAGACGTCGTTAAAATGTTGCCCGGCGCAGCCGCGAAGCGCCGCAAAAATACCGACGCTGCGCCTGCGCACGCCCATCCAGCCCGCGTCCGGCGGCCGCAGCCGTGCCCGGTCGCGCATCAATTGGCGTCTGGCGTGTAGACTGCGATAGGCCTTTGGTTGCAACGTCTCCTCAAAGCACATTTTTCGTCTGTTTTCTTGCCGATACCCTCAAGCGGAGGCATCGTACATGCATGTAGCGCTGCAACAGGACGTCGCTCAGAGCGAACTTCCGTCCCAACAGTCTCAACCCGCGGCGCGTGATCTGCGCCGCGTCGATATTCACCCTGATCACTGGTATCCCGTCGCCTGGTCGCGGGAAGTAAAACGCGGCAAGGCCCATGGCGTTCGTTTCGCGGGTGACCCCGTCGTGCTGGTTCGCACGGAAAGCGACAAGGTGTTTGCGCTGGAAGACCGCTGCGCGCATCGGCAGGTGCCGTTGCATGCGGGCGTGGTCGACGGTGAATCCATCCGTTGTTGTTATCACGGCTGGACCTACGACTGCACCGGCCGCTGTATAGATGTTCCGTATCTCGGGCGTGAACGCCTGCCGAACGGCGTGCGCTCGTATCCGTGCCGGGAAGAAGCCGGCCTGATTTTCATTTTCCCCGGCGACCCGCTGCTCGCCGAGACCACGCCGTTTCCGGCGCTTGGATCAGTTGGCGATAAAGCCTACAAAACGCGCCGCTTCGGCCGCGAAGTGAAGTGCCATTACAGCTTCATGCACGAGAACCTGATGGACATGAACCATCAGTTCCTGCATCGGAAACAGATGGGCCAGATGAAGGCGCGTTCTGTCGGGCGCAGCCGTGGCGATGACTGGGTGGAAGTGAATTACACGTTCGCGCGCGAGGAGGGCAAGCAGCCGATCGGCGAGGCGCTGGTGTTCAGCCAGAAGCGCGGCACCAAGCCCGATGAAAACAACAAAGACGTGATGACGATCCGCACGGAGTATCCATACCAGACGCTCAGGATCCGCACCAAGGACCAGACGATGGTGATGGACCTGTGGATCGCGTACGTGCCGCTCGACGCCGAGCAGCGCACCAACCGCACGTTCGGCCTGCTGTCCATCCGCCGGCCGAAACTCCCTGGCATTCTCGATGCCGCGTGGCCATTGCTGGTGTGGTTCACCGAGCGTATCTTCAAGGAAGACCGGTGGATCGTGGAGCGCGAGCAGGAAGCGCATGACCGGCAGGGCGCCGACCATAACCATGAGGTTTTCCCGGTCATCCTCGAACTGCGTTCGCTGCTCACTGAATGCGGCGCGCCGGTTCGGGAAAGCACGACGGAGCGTCGTGTGCATATGATCCAGCCGATCAGTGATTAGTCGCGGCCTGACTTGTGCGCACGACAAATTGCCGCAGTACCAACGTCTTGATCAAGACGTCGCAGTCATGAAGTTTTAACCAGAAGAGGTCGACCATCATGGAACCCAACTCGACAGAGAACCCGGTCAAGCCGGCGGCGGACGCGCCCCCGGAACAGGATCACTTCGATGCCGCCATCAGCCACGTCGATCATTCCTATGCCTCGGGTGTGATGGCTGCAGGCGCGGCCAAGGGCATTCTCTACAGCGTGATCGAGACGCTGGGCACGCTTATCGGCGACCCGGATTTGCCGGAGCATGCACGCTCCGGCTATCAGGCGTTGAGAGTGAGCGCGCAGGAACTGCGCTCGAAGATCGACTAGGCGTGTTCGCCTTGTTTTTCGTTTCAGCCCGGAGTCGTGCAGCGGGTCACAAGGGCGCGTTTTTATGCCCCCTACGTTCCCAAACAGCAACGGCTCGGGCAATAATGTCAGGTCAACCACGGAGCACATCATGAGCAAGAGCCAGGACGCGAAGAAAACCGAGAAGAAGGTCGCTCTCAAATCGCCGAAAGAAAAGAAGGAAGCGAAGAAAGTGAAAAAGGAGGCGACCAAGCGGCAGTAAGGCAGTAACGGGAGTGGTGGTTTGAAAGTGACGCAAGAGCAGCAAACGGGCGCGTTCAAACGTCCGCCCGTCTGATCTTTTCGAGCTTCAGCTTTTAGATCTCCAGTTTCTGACAGCACGGTTTTTATCAAACAAACGGCCCGCTTTCAGCGGGCCGTTTGTTTGGGCGTAGGTCATGTGTAAATGTGGGTGTTCGAGCTGTCCCGGTCATTTTTTATACGGCCTCCGCGCAATGCGTTTGGCCGCCTGTTCAGACGCAGATGCCCCGGCCCTCGCAAATTTCTGTATGATAATGATTCTCAATAACTTGTCTCGATCCGTTTTTACAGATTGGGACGGCACTCTGCACGCTCTCCATGCAAGATTTCTTCATGCCGGCATCGGTGCTGTTCGCGATCGCCGGTGCACTCGCGTTTTATCTGGCCGCACCGGGCCAGCGCTGGCTGAGCGCACCGCTGGCGCCTCGGCTGTTCAGATCACTCGCGGCACTGTCAGGCATTCTGGCGTTCGCTATCGGCGCGAGCAGGCTGCATCCGGCCACCTCGCTTGCCATCGTGTTCACGGCGGCCATGGCGAGCCTGACTGCGTGTCCGTTTATCGGCGTGTTGCTTGATCGGGTCCGGGTGGGTGGCGCTTCGCGGGTGGCGCGTTGACCGTGAAGACCGTGCCGCCTGCGAAAGAGCGCAACACGCTGTCGCGGGACTGGTTGTCGAAGACACTGGCGGGTGTGATCGGAGGGTTCGGGCTTGCGATTGCCGCGAGCGGACTGCTTGCCTGCCTGACGCCCGGCGCCCTCGATGAACAAAACAAGTTCCAGGTCGCCATGTGGCTCGTGCCGCCCGTATGGATCGGCGTGATGAGCGCCAACTTCATGTTCCGAACCGGGCTGCGGGCGTGGGTCTGGCTGGGCAGCGCGAACGCGCTCGGTTTCGTGATGCTCGCGCTAGCCCGTCATTTTTTCATTCGATAACCCCATGCGCAGCGACGTCATCCGCGTCTATAAGACGGTTCATACGTGGACCGGCATTGTTGCCGGTCTTGCGCTTTTTATCGCGTTCTACGCCGGCGCGGTGACCATGTTCAAGAACACGCTGAACGAGTGGGTCACGCCGCCGGCCGCGCATGCCGAGGTTTTCCCGCTGGCTCAGGCGGCTGCGGTTATCGAACAGACGCTGGCCGCGCATCCGGATGCAAGGCGCCAGTTCACCTTGCGGATCGAACCTGCGGGCGCGGCGAGTCTTTCGTGGCGAGAGCGCGGCAAGCCGCAGCGTTTCACCGCCACGCTCGATGCCGCCGGCAAGCTCGAAACGCATGCGCGGGGTTCGTCGAACGCAGCGAGTTTCATCGATATCCTGCATATGACTGCCGGCATTCCGGGCGGTTTCGATGTCGGCATGGGTGTGATGGCCGTGGTGTCGCTGCTTTACGGGCTCGCGCTGGTGTCCGGTGTGATCGTGCTGCTGCCGAGCCTGATCAAGGATCTGTTTGCGTTGCGCGTGGGCAAGAACCTCAAGCGGATGTGGCTCGATGCACATAACGTGGTCGGCATTCTTAGCTTGCCGTTCCATGTGGTGATGGCGTTATCGGTTGTCGCGTTTGGCTTGAGCGACTATATCTTCGCTGTGCAGGATCGCGTGATCTATGGCGGCACGCTCAGCGCCACCGAGCAGGCGCAGAACCCGTATTACTCGAAAGCGCCTGTAGTACCGGGCAGCCCCACGACGCTTGTTTCACCGCTTCAGATCGTGGCCGCGGTGAAGCAGCACGCGCCGGAATTCGAGCCGATGGAACTGGTTTATCGCGGAGCGGGAGCGCCGGGTGCGACCGTATTTGTGAGTGGCGACGATCCGCGTTATCTGGCGCGCAGTGGAGGATTTGCGTTGCTGGATCCGGTGACCGGACGCTTCCTGAATGCTCAATTCCTGCCCGGCGCCGCCGATGGCAACGCGTGGTCTGCCGCCACCAGCGCATTTTTCGCGTTGCACTTTGGCAGTTATGGCGGCGAGCCGATCCAATGGGGTTATTTCATTCTCGGCCTGGCCGGCGCGTTCTTGTTCTATTCGGGCAATCTGCTGTGGATCGAGAGCCGCCGGAAGCTTGAACGTGGGGGAGATGCGCCCAGGCAACGGCCTGCGACCTACTTCATGGCGGCGCTGACTGTTGGCGTAACGCTGGGTTGCGTGGCCGGTATTTCCGCGACGCTCGCAGCGGGGAAATTGCTCAATGGCCGTGTGGCGGATCTATCGGCGTGGCATGCGCGAATTTATTACACGATGTTCCTGGCGAGCATCGCATGGGCGTTCGTACGGGGCGGAGCACGCGGATCGGTCGAGCTGTTGGCGCTGGCAACGGGTGCGACTTTGCTGGTGCCGCTGGCTTCGGCCGTCGGGTGGTTGTTCCCTTCCACTGGCCTGTGGTTTAACCCGGCGGCGCTCGGGGTGGATGTGTGCGCGCTGATAGGCGCAGGATGCTTTGCCTGGATGTTGCGGGCAACCGCGAAGCGGGTCGCGACAGGCCGGCAGGATAGCGTATGGCGATATTCCGCTCGCACCCGCTGACGGAGGTTGAGCGGAGCTGCGTCGGATACTGGACGGAGTCGATCGCAGATTGCCGCCCTGTATGAGCTTGACGCGCGTGGAATTTGGGGCTGACGCATCCATCGATGCGGCCTCTTCAAACATGGGCGTAATCGAGCGTTGCGTCTGCACGGACGACTATCGCAATGCGCTGCAAACGCGCAATTCCATCGATCAACCTTGTTGCGGCGACATGCCTTACTGAACGCAATGCGGGGCATCGTGAACTACGTCACGATGCCCCGCATTTACTTATCAGCCGACTACGATTTCCTTCCGGCCGCCGAACACATGCGTTGCAACCGGCCATCGTTACAACAACCGGTTTGCTAGAAAGCCTGTTTTCAGAAGTCCGTGGTCATCGAGAGCAGCAGCGTCCGCGGTTTCCCTTCAGTCAGGTACGCACCGGTCGTCGAGGCCCAATACGCCTTGTTCGTCACGTTCTCCACGGTCGCGCGGAACGTGGTGACGTGCTTCAGGATGCTCGTCGTGTAGCGCGCGCCGAGATCGAAACGGTCCCACGCCGGGATCGACAGCTTGTTCTGCGCGTCGAGATACTGGTTGCTGGTGTGGATCCACGCGGCATTGACCGTGACGCCGGGCAGCATCGGAACATCGTATTCCGCGCCGATGTTGAACAGGTAGCTCGGCACGCCGACCGGGCGCAGGCCGTCGGTGGCGCCGCCATTCGTGTCGAGTTGCTTGGCGTTGAGCATGGTCGCGCCTGCGAGCACGCGCACGCCGTGCAGCGGCTCGCCATACACCGAGAACTCGAGACCGCGATGACGCTGCGTGCCGTTGGCGGCGAACACGTTGGTCGTGCTGTCCGTGTAGGCGGACGGTTGTTCGATCTGGAACGCCGAGAGCGTCGCGCCGAAGTGATTGGAATCGTACTTCGCGCCCACTTCGTACTGCTTCGTGCGGCTCGGCGACAGCGTTTGGCCCACGTTGGCCGCGCCGAATGGCGCAGTCTGCCCGGCGCTCAGCGATTCGCTGCGGTTCGCGAACAGCGCGACATTGTTCGTCGGCTTCACGACGAGGCCGAAGATGGGCGTCGTGATCGACTGGTCGTACGAGGACGAGACGGTGTCGGTGCCGACCGTGTAGTTGTTCTGGTGCAATTGCTGGTGACGCGCGCCGATCGTGAACAGGACGCGGTCGTTCAGGAAACCGAGCGTGTCGGAGAGGGCCACGCTGCGCGTCAGGATCTGGTCGGCAAGACCCGGATCAGCGAAACTTCCCGCGACAAAACCGTTGGCCGCAGGCTCGGGCACGATGCCGCCGCCGTACAGGCTCGTCGGGAACGAACTGCTGAAGGCGAACGCTTCACGATCCTCGAGCGTCGTGATCGCAAAACCCGCGCTGACCAGATGGCTGACCGGGCCGGTAGCGAAGTGCCCGCGAACGCCGGCTTCGGCGGACAACGCGTCGGTGGTGCGCAGGATGTCGCCGCGCGTCGCGGTCGTGCCGGTTTCAGCATTGAAGGCCGGCGACGAGTACGTGCCGTCCTCATGCAAGCGATGGATGCCGCCGCTCACATACGCCGTCCACGCGGGCGCGATGTCGTATTCGGCCCGCGCGATACCGACGGTGTCTTCAAGCGTGCTTTGCGTCCAGGGTTGGGCAAAGTTGCTGGCGGCGGACGGGACGCTCGGCACCTGGTCGCCGGATACGGAAACCGTCGAGCGCCCTTGATCGATGTTCCTGCGCTGGTAGAGAAAATCGCCATACAACCGCACTTTGTCGCCGCGATAATCAAGCGAGACGGCGGTTGAAGTGTTGTGGCGGAATTCATCGTCGATGCTCGTTTCGCCGCCGAGGATCGCGCTGTTCACGCGAATGCCGAACTGTCCGTCGCTGCCGAAGCGGCGGCCGACATCGACGTGCGTCCCCAGTTGACCCGAGCCGCTGCCTTCCACGGTCACGCGCGTGAGGGGTTTGTCGTCCGCGCGTTTCAGTTCCAGGTTAATGCCGCCGCCTACCGCCGAACCGGTGGGTGACGCGCCGTTCAGGAATGCATTGGCGCCCTTGAACACGTCAACGCGTTCAAGCACTTCCGTCGCCACCAACTGGCGCGGCGTGATGCCGTACAGGCCGTTCAAGGAGATGTCATCGCCGGTCAATTGGAAGCCGCGAATGACGAACACTTCCGAGAAGTTGCCAAAGCCGAAAGCCGGGCGAACGCCGGGATCGTGGGACAAGAGTTCGCCGACCGAGTGCGCCTGTTGATCTTCGATCGCCTTCGACGTGTAGCTCGTCATGCTGAAGGGCACGTTGATCATTTCCTGATTGCCGAGCACTCCGAACTTTGCACCGCGAGCGATCTGGCCGCCGTCATAGGCAGGGGCGAAATCGCCGGGCAGGGGATCTTTGGCTGCCTGGACTTTCACCGCCGGCAATACGTTTTCCGTCGCGTCGGGAGAAGCGCTCTGCGCGCGGGCGGTGGACGTTGCGCCGATTGTCAGGGGGAGCGCCGCGTAAAGGAACGCGAGGCGGACAGCGTTGGATAACGGTCGGACAGACGATGAACCGGTAAAAATGGACATGGCGATTAGTGAGTTGGCACGCGAAGTGGTCGCTGGGTGACTGCGAGCAGGTAAGTAGCGGACGAAAGCCATTGACGAGCGCAGCGGACGATCGTGACCGCGTGCTCGTGGCGCAATCAGGCAGGCATTGGCGCCGCGAGCGATGTCTTGGTCTTGTTGCCGATCAACAAATTACGGGGAGATGGAAATTGGCTGACAGATTATACACGAATGCGAATCGTTATCATTCGCAGTTTCAGTATTGATAGCGATGCTGCGTGGGAGAGGAGGCTGACTGGGAAAGGCTGAAAAATGGGGGCCGACGCCGCGTATGGCCGATCGATGCGTAGCGTGGCTTGTGCGAGCGGTGTAGCGGACCGGACGCTTAAACGCCGCCCACCCAGCGCTCTTCCGACGCCTTCAAATGCGACCGGATGGCGGCCTGTGCGGCAATCGGGTCGCGCGCTTCCAGCGACCTCAGGATCCGTTCGTGCTCGGACAGCGCGACGCCCCAGGTCGTGATGTTTTCCGCAAGCCCGCTCACCTTGGCCGCGATTGGGTCGTTACGGCCATCGAATAACTCGCCGACCAACCGGGTCAGCACTGAATTCCCCGCGATTTCAGCCAGGGTTATATGGAACAGCCGGTCCGGTTCCAGCGGCGAACGTCCTTGCGCGATCAGCTCGCGCATCGACTCCACGCTCTTTTGCAGGCGTGCCATTCCGTCCGGCGTGAGCCGCGTGCAAGCCAGCACGATCACGCTTCCTTCGATCGCCGCGCGCGCCTGCATCAACTCGGTGGGGCTTTCGCCCATGGACGTCAGCGGCGGCTCTTCGGTACTGCCTTCGCACACATACACGCCCGAGCCCATCCGTATCTCGACTTGACCGCGAATTTCGAGCGCGATCAACGCTTCGCGCAACGACGGCCGCGACACCCCCAACTGCTGCGCAAGCTCACGTTCCGGCGGCAGGCGCGAACCCGCCTGGAAGCTGCCGAGGCGGATCAGCGTGTTGATCTGGTCGGCAATGGTTTGATACAGCCGTCGCGTTTCAACCGGTTTTACAGATGTCGTCATGGGCGTCAGGCAGGGATCGAAGTGTAAGGTGGCTTGACCAATTGGCTTCAGCATCGCTTGACCGGTATCCCATTAGATATAAGGGTAAATACCGCGATTCCAGAGTAGGCCTAACGCCATTATCATTCACAACAGGTAAGGCCACTTGCTGAAAGACAAAAATTGGCTTGACCACTTTGGCGCCGGAACGATGATCGGCGTCATCCCCAGAATCTGAGAGACCCCGCCGAGGAGAGAACGCCCGTGCACATGCTCATACGAGTCGACGAGGCCCCGCGATGAACGCGGCAGCCCAACAGGGCGCGGCGCATATTGCGTCACATGCGGCGTCACATGCAACCGGCCGGTACGCCATGCCGGACGGGCCCTTGCTGCGCCTGAACAGCGTTGGCAAGCGCTTCCCCGGCGTGATCGCGCTGCAAAACGTCAGCTTCGACGTCCGCGCAGGCGAAGTGCATGCCATTTGCGGCGAAAACGGCGCGGGCAAGTCGACGCTCATGAAGATCGTCAGCGGCCAATATCGGCCGGACGAGGGTGAGATCTACATCGACGGCCGCGAGCACCACTTCGCGTCCACGCTCGAGGCGCAGGCGGCGGGCATCGCGATCATTCACCAGGAACTGAACCTGATCCCGCACTTGTCCATCGCGGAGAATATCTTTCTGGCGCGCGAGCCCAAGCGCGGAATTTTCATCGACCGGGCGCGTCTGGCCGCCGATTCCCAAACTGCGCTCGATCGTATCGGCTTGCCGCTCAAGCCTCGCACGCTGGTGGGCTCGTTGTCGGTCGCGCAGCAGCAGATGATCGAGATCGCCAAGGCGCTGTCGCTCAACGCGCGCCTGTTGATCATGGATGAACCCACGTCGTCGCTGACTGAATCCGAGACTGTGCATTTGTTCCGGATCATCAAGGAGTTGCGTGCGGCGGGCGTGGGCATTGTCTATATCTCGCATCGGCTGGATGAGCTGGCCGAGATCGCCGATCGCGTCACCGTACTGCGCGACGGCCGCACCATTTCCACCGATGACTTCGCCGCGACCACGATCGAGCAAGTGGTCTCGCATATGGTCGGCCGCGATCTCGACGATGTCTTTCCCGAACGCAAATCGAAGCCGACGAGTGAGGTGTTGCTGAGCGTAAGCGGACTCAAGCGCCGCGATGTGTTCGGGCCGGTGAGCTTTGAATTGCGTCGCGGGGAAATCCTCGGCTTTGCGGGACTGATGGGCTCGGGGCGCACTGAAGTGGCGCGCGCAGTGTTCGGCGCCGATGCGGTGGAGGCGGGCGAAGTCCAGTTGCAAGGCAAGCGTCTCTCGATCCATTCGCCCATCGATGCGATCCGCAACGGCATTGCGTATCTCTCGGAGGACCGCAAGGGCAATGGTCTCGCGCTGCAGATGACGGTCGCGAAGAACATCACGCTCGCGAACGTGGAAGCCGTCTCGGGCGCGGGCGGGTTTATCCGCTTCGAAGAGGAGGCGAAGGTCGCGCGCAAATATGTCGATGCGCTCGGCATTCGTACCCCGAGCGTGAACCAGATCACGCGCAATCTCTCGGGCGGTAATCAGCAAAAAGTCGTGATCAGCAAATGGCTCTTCCGCGAATCGAAGATCCTGTTCTTCGATGAACCCACGCGCGGCATCGACGTCGGCGCGAAATACGCGATCTATGAACTCATGGACCGGCTCGCGGCGCAGGGCATCGGCGTTGTATTGATCAGCTCGGAACTGCCCGAAATCATGGGCATGACGGACCGCGTGGCCGTGTTTCATGAAGGCCAGATAGCGGGCGTGCTCGAGACCCGCAAAACCAATCAGGAAGAAATCATGCACTACGCATCAGGACGGACCGCCCATGCTTGAGATGACTACCGACCCGGCGCACGCCGACCGTGCCCGCGCCCGTGAACGCCGCAAGGACCTGATCCAGAAGTTCGCGGCGCTGGGGAGCCTCGTGATGCTCGTGGTCGTGTTCTCGGCGACCAGCAACGCATTCATGTCGCTCGGCAATGGCATGACCGTGGCGTTGCAGGTGACGTCCATCGCGTATCTCGGGCTTGGCGCGACGTGCGTGATCATTACTGGCGGTATCGACTTGTCGGTCGGGTCGGTGCTCGCGCTCTCCGGCGTGGTCGCCGCGATGCTCGTGAAAGCCGGCGTGCCCGTGCCGATAGGCATGCTCGGCGGCGTGGTCGTGGGTGCGATCTGCGGCGCGTTCAATGGGTTGTTCGTGACGCGCATGGGCTTGCCGCCGTTTATCGCCACGCTGGGCATGATGCTTGTGGCGCGAGGCGTGGCGCTGCAGATTACCGGCGCGCGGCCGGTCTCGGGGCTCGGCGATTCCTTTGCCGAACTGGGTAACGGTTCGCTGTTTCGCGTGGTTCGCATGGGCTCGGACGGGTTCCCCGACATCGTGTTTCCCGGCATTCCGTACCCCGTGATCATCATGGTCGTGCTGGCGGTGCTGGTCGCCATCATGCTTAGCCGCACCTCGCTCGGGCGGCACATCTACGCGGTCGGATCGAATGCGGAAGCGGCGCGGCTGTCGGGCGTGAACGTGAACCGCGTGAAGCTGTTCACCTATGTATTGTCCGGCGCGCTTGCGGGCTTGACCGGGTGCGTGCTGATGTCGCGGCTGGTGACGGCGCAGCCGAACGAAGGCGTGATGTACGAACTCGATGCCATCGCAAGCGCGGTGATCGGCGGCACGTCGCTGATGGGCGGCGTCGGCACGATCTCCGGCACGGCGATCGGCGCGTTCGTGATCGGCATCTTGCGTAACGGGCTGAACATGAACGGGGTGTCGAGTTTCATCCAGCAGATCATCATCGGCCTGGTTATCTTGGGGACGGTGTGGATTGACCAGATCCGGAACCGGAGATGAGTTTCATCGGACGCGTCTTGAGCGTTCGCGATGTAGAAGAGACGACGTAGAAGAAAGCGGGGTCCCACGGGGTGTTACAAAATCAACAGGAGCGAGACATGAAACTGACTACGAAGGCGATGTTCACCGCTATGCTTGCCGTCGCTGCAAGCAGCGCGTTTGCGGCGGGCGGCGAGATTGCGGTGATCGTGAAGAGCGCCGATTCGAACTACTGGCAAAACGTCAACAAGGGCGCGACTGCGGCCTTGGCGACCGAGAAGGGTTACACGATGACCTTCCAGGGCCCGGCTGCCGAATCCGATATAGCCGCCGAAGTGAACATGGTCGAGAACGCGGTGAACCGGAAGGTCGCGGGGATCGTGTTGGCGGCGTCGGATCCGGATGCGCTGGTGCCGGCCGTGAAGAAGGCATGGGAAGCGCATATTCCGGTGGTGATCATCGACTCGGCCTTGTCCGATTCGGGCAAGCCGTATTACCAGGCTTTCCTGTCCACCGACAATGAAAAGGCCGGCGAGATGTGTGCTCAGGCATTGATCGCGCGGGTGGGGCAGACGGGCAAGATTGCGTTGATGTCGTATGTGGCCGGCGCCGGGTCCGAAGTGGGGCGCGTGGGCGGGTTCCGTAAGTATCTGGCGGCGCATTCGAAGTTGCAGGTGGTCGGTCCGTATTACTCGCAGTCGCAAATGGCTAACGCGTTGAATCAGACGACCGACGTGCTTGCCGCCAATCCCGACCTGAAGGGTATTTTCGGGGCGAACGAGCCGACGGCGGTGGGGATGGGCCGCGCGCTGGCGCAGTCGGGCAAGGCGGGCAAGGTGATTGCCGTTGGATTCGATGGTAATTCCGATCTGCAGAACTTCGTGAAGGACGGCACGATCCAGGCGATCGCCGTGCAAGGCTCGTATCAGATGGGCTACAAGGGCATTCAGACGGTGATTGGCGTGATCGAGAAGAAGGCGCCGCCGAAGTTCGTCGATACGGGTGTCGTCATGGTCGACAAGGGGAATATCGATCAGCCGGTGGCGAAGAACGTGTTGTATTGAGGGTTGGTGATTGCTGGCCCGTTGCTACGGGCCAGGCAGGTGATGCGCAGTGCGAAGGGGTTGCTGGATGATCCTTTCGCGCTGCGCTTTTTTGTTGGCTTTTGCGGTTTAGTTTTGCCCGACGCTGATCGGGTTTTGTTGTCAGTTTCTCCATTACCTTCACCGATAGAACAATCTGTTCTTTCCCTGTGGCTATCCGCCGCATATCGGGTCGAATACCATGCCGTATCGATTACGACCCTAAGCCTGATATGCAAACACCCTTGTACCGATGGTTATTGGCGGCTTCCGCCGCCACCGCTTTATTCGCCAGCGCCGCTCAAGCCCAGGTCGATACGACCAAGAGCACGGTCACGGCGACATCGAAGCAAATGAACGTGCCGGTTGAAGGCAAGTTCAAGAAGTTCACCGCGCAACTCGACTTCGATCCGGCCAAGCCGGCGGCCGGCAGCGCGAATCTGACCATCGATACGAGCAGCTACGATCTCGGCGATGACAGCTACAACAAGCAAGCGACCGACAAGGACTGGTTCGATACGGCCCATTTCCCGACGGCTACGTTTGTTTCAACGGCCATCGCGCCGGCCGGCGGCACGAAGTTCAACGTCAGCGGCAAGCTGACCATCAAGGGTAAATCGCAGAACGTCACCGTGCCGGTCACCGTCACGAGCCAGGGCGCGACGCAAACCTTCGATGGCTCATTGCCCATCAAACGCACGCAGTTCGATGTCGGGTCAGGCGAATGGAAGGACACATCGGTTGTCGCCGACGAAGTCGTCATCAAGTTTCATCTCGTCGCGGCCAAGAAATAAGCCACGCGGTAAGCCAAGAAATAATCGTTCATCGATCACCACATTTATCCAGGAAAACTCATGAAAAAGAACCTTCTGATTGCAGCCGCCGGCGCGCTTTTCGCGGCCCTTTCGTTCAACGCGATGGCTGAAGAAGCCACGTATCAGCTCGATCCGAGCCACACGTCCCCGAGCTTCGAAGCCGACCACTTTGGCGGCCTCTCGGTCTGGCGCGGCAAGTTCACGAAGAGCAGCGGCACGGTGACGCTCGATCGCGCGACCCAGAAGGGTACGCTGGAAGCGACCATCGACATGACGTCGGTCGATATCGGCAATGAAAAGTTGAATGGTGAACTGAAGAGCGCGCAATTCTTCGACACCGACAAGTTCCCGACGGCGACCTACAAGGGCACGTCGATGAAGTTCAAGGGCGATGTGCCGGTTGAAGTGATCGGCGAGCTGACGCTGCACGGCGTGACGAAGCCGGTGAACCTGAAGATCGAATCGTTCAAATGCATCATGCATCCGATGCTGAAGAAGGAAGTGTGCGGCACGGAATCGACGGGTACGTTCGATCGCGGCGACTTCGGCGTGGACTACGGCAAGGCATACGGCTTCAAGATGAAGACGGTGTTGCATATTCAAGCCGAAGGCGTGAAGCAGTAAGTCTGTTGAAATTGCCGGCATGCGTGTTGCGATGCTGGCTCTTCAATCGAAGAACGCCGTTCCAACGTAAGTTGGAGCGGCGTTTTTGTTAGTGCGCCCAGCATGGGCGCAATCTCGAAGGTGAGCGCCTCCGAGAAAGCGAGTGGGCTGATGTGCAAAAACGGTCTGCTCCACATGTCGCGCACGCCTGGCCCCCAATGCGCCGTGCCTCTGCTATAACCTCCATTGCCGTATCTGTAGCAATGGAAATTACGATGAGCATGCCGGTCCGAATTGATGACGAGTTGTATGAACAGGCGAAGGCTGATGCGTCGGCAGAACACCGATCAATCGCCAGCCAGACTGAATTTTGGGCAAATGTCGGACGTGCGGCGCTGGACAATCCGGATCTGCCGGCGTTGTTCATTGCCGAGTCGTTGATCTCGATGGCCGAGCCGCGCGAACACTCTACAGCGTTCGTGCCACGTGTCTGCCGCACGTGAGCTTTACGGTGCGCCAGACGAGACGTTTTGCCAGTCGGTACAAGAAACTCAATGACAACGGCGCCGCCGACGTGGACGCCGCAGTAGTGGGTCGCGGCTGACCTAGCTTTCGGAGAGCGAAAGAGAGGGGCCTAGCTGATTCTTGTGTACAAGTTTCGAAGCCAGGGACAATTGTTCTTGCTCGGCTACACCGTCGATGACGAACCGCGACTGGTGCACCTCGACGCGATCGGCCGACACGAGAATTTCTATCGGGATCTGAGCGGTGAGCCCGCCCCACGATTGGGGCAACGCTGACCGGGACTTTATCGCTCTCTTCAAGCCTCGTTGCCCCGCGCTCAGCTTCGCGCACCACATGTCGGAACTGACTCCCCGCAGCCTCGAGGTCATCGCTGCACCCACGATCAATGCCCTCATGTCATGAATGAAATGACCTCCGGGCTATCGTCAATCAAGGCCTCGTCCAACACAATCCTCTCCAACGCAGCGCTTGCTGCCAAATTTTCTGGAGAGAAACCATGTTTGCAGTGACCGGGATCACAGGGCAGGTTGGGGGCGTTGTCGCGCGTTTGTTGTTGGCCGCCGGCCACGAGGTGCGCGCCGTCGTTCGCGACGCAGTGAAGGGCGAGGTTTGGGCGAAGCAGGGCTGCGAAGTCGCACTCGCCGACGTCAACGACCAACAGGCACTGCAGCATGCATTTGAAGGCACGGAAGGCGTGTTTGTCCTGTTGCCGCCGACGTTCGACCCCACGCCGGGCTTCCCCGAGGCACGCAAGACCATTGCCACGTTGCGGGCCGCACTCGCAGTCGCCAAACCGTCCAGAGTCGTCGTGCTATCGACCATCGGCGCACAAGCCACGGAGCCGAACCTGTTGAACCAGCTTCAAATCCTCGAACAGGAACTGGGTACGCTGCCAATGCCCGTGGCTTTCCTGCGCGCTGCATGGTTCATCGAAAATGCAGCATGGGATGTGGCGCCTGCACGCGAATCGGGCATCGTGCCCAGCTTCTTGCAGCCGCTCGATAAACGCGTGCCCATGGTCGCCACCGCCGATATCGGCCGCGTCGCAGCGGAACTGCTGCGCGAATCGTGGACGGGACGCCGCGTTGTCGAACTCGAAGGACCGCAGCGTATTTCGCCCGACATGATTGCCGAGAGTTTTGCGCGTTTGCTCGGTCGCGATGTCAGCATGAGCGTCGTGCCGCGCGACACGTGGGAAGACTTGTTCCGCTCGCAAGGGATGAAAAACCCGACGCCGCGCATGCAGATGATCGATGGATTCAATGAAGAATGGATCTGCTTCGAAGGCGCTGAAAACGAAGTACGCAAAGGCCGTGTGCCGCTCGATACGGTGCTGCAATCGCTGTTGGAAAGGGCGTAGAAGGGCACCGATCGTCAGGATTCAACTTGCGGGCATTTACTTTTAATCAGGAGTACAACCAATGACTCGGGCGGAGAAAAACACAGCGTTTGAAGGCCGGCTCGATGGCAAGAAAGTGATCGTGCTCGGCGGTTCATCGGGTATCGGCTATGCGGTGGCGGAGTATGCGCTGGCCGAAGGCGCAAACGTCGTGATTGGATCGAGCAATGCGGGACGGGTTGAAACTGCAGTCACGGCGCTAGGCACGAATGCCGAAGGCCACGCGCTCGATCTCACCGATGAACAAGCCATCGAAGCGTTTTTCAACGCGACCGGCAGCTTCGATCATCTTGTGTTCACCGCGGGCGATTCGCTGCGGCTTGGCGAGATCGCTGCGACGGATTTATCGCTGGCAAGGCGCGCGTTCGATATCCGCTACTGGGGCGCACTCGCCGCGGTCAAATACGGCGCGCGGCATATCTCGACGGGCGGTTCGATCGTGCTGACAACGGGCGTGGCGGCGTTGCGTCCGCGCAGCGGCTGGGCATTCGGCGCGAGCGTATGTGGGGCGATGGAAGCACTCACGCGTGCGCTTGCCGTCGAACTGGCGCCGTTGCGCGTGAATGCGGTTTCGCCAGGATTGATCGCGACGAACCTATGGCAGAACATGTCCGCAGCGGACCGGCAAGCGATGTACGAACAAGCCGGCAAGCATTTGCCCGTCGGACGAGTGGGGGACGCACGCGATGTCGCGGCGGCGTATCTGTTCCTGATGGAAAGTGGATTCGCGACGGGACAGACGTATGTGGTGGATGGCGGGGCGGTGCTGGTTTAGCCGAGCACTGTAGGGCATCAAGCGCATCAAGAACCCACAGCCTTGATGCCACAAAAAAGGTGGTTTGGGCGAACCCGCCCAAACCACTTTTTTCACGACTGACCGATTACCCCATCAGTTCGTTAGCGACAGATACGGCGACGCCAGCGCCGTCGGCGGGAAGGACAGCGGGCCGGCTTGTTTCGTGAAGCTGTACCGCACGTACACGGCGGCCAGATATTCGCGATACTGATACGCATTGCCAAGAGACGCTGTCGCGCCAACTGTGAGTTGCGGCGCAAGTTGATATTCGGCCGTTGCGCTGAACGAATAAGAGATGCCTGTCTTGCTGCTGCTGGGGTACACGCTGCCGGTGGTCCCGGAACTTCCCGGCTGGATGTTGCCGGTGGTCGGGAAATAATCCGAAGCATCCTGCCGGTAGTGCTGCACGCCGATCGAACCCTTGAGGTCGTAGGTGAACGGACCATTGCGGCCCATGAACTCCACCGGCAGGTTCAGGATCATGTACTGCTGCGGGCTGAAGTAGCCGCCCTGGCCATAGGTGAAGTAGGACAGGTTCTTGTTGTAGTGCATGAGCGTGGTGTTCACGCCTGCCGTCAGCGTGGTGTTCCCGTCCTGGAACAGGCGTGTATAGACACCGCCGCCGCCTTTGTCAGCCGTGTTGCTCGCGACATTGGTGCCGCTGTAGTACTGGAACGCGTAGTTCACGTACACGCCGCTCGTTCCGTCGTCCCAGCCGAGATCCAGGCGTCCGCCGTTCGATGTGACACCGCCCCATTTCAAGCTTTGACCCTGATCGCGCGTGCCTGCGTATGAGAGCAAGCTGTCAGTCACCGCCCGGCGTGCGACGGCGATCGAGTAGGAAACTTTGTCCGTTATGTTGCCGTTGTACTGTGCGCCGCCGACCACGTTTTCTTCGAGAAAACCGAGCGGTGTGGTGCCGACATCGAGCTTGATGCTATTCGTTTCGTATCCCACGGACAAGCCCACGCCGCTCGCCGTTTGATTGCCGTAATTATTGACAAGCGTCGACGCGGCCTGTCCCGAGCCGAAGCGCTTGAGGGTGTCGGCGGTCGTCTGTGCATCGCCCGCGTCCAAGGTGACCGGCGTAGCCGTCACGACAATATGCCCGTTCCCCGCTGCGATACGCCCCTGCACCGGCGCTTCGATATCCGTCAGGTTCGACAGCCCGTCCTCGCCCGTGCGTTGGCGAAAGATGATGCCGCCCGTCACCGTGCTCGACCGGGCGCGGTTGATTTGCGCGAGCTCATCGGCGACGCCCAGCGTTTGCGCGTTTGCTACGGTCGTCGGATTGTTGCCCGCCATGCCGCTGTACGCTTGTCCCGTTTGCGCGGGTGGGTAGCCGTAACCCGCGGGCGGTTGCGGAATATAGGGCTGCCCGTAGCCCTGGTTCGCGTACGGTTGCTGTTGTTGCTGCGGCGGATACCCGTACCCCTGCTGCGCATACTGCTGTTGCTGCTGAGGGTAAGGCTGCTGCCTGTAGTCCGTTTCATCGGCTGGGCGGCTATTACGCGACGTGGCCTGCTTGCGCGTTGCCGTATGTTTCGACTTCGCTGCCGACGCGCTCGAATACGTGCGGGGTTGCGGCTGCTGAGCGTTCGCTTGTGCCTCGCGCGCAGCGGGCGACATGGGCCACGGCGAACTCATCGCCGCGTCGTACGGCTGCTGAGCTTGCTGGTACTGAGCCGGATACGGCTGCTGCTGTTGATAAGGCTGCTGTTGATTCGGCTGCTGATATTGAGCCTGTCCCTGAGCCTGGTATTGCCCCTGATACTGTCCCGAATCCTGAGCCGGCCCTTGCCCCGGATAAGGCTGCAGCGGCGCCGCAGCCGGCCCGCCAGACTGGCTCGAACCGGACGTATCCGGACCATATCCGCCGCTTGCCGCGACCGGGCGTTCAACATTGCCCGGCGTCGAATAGGGTGCAACATACGGTGTCGAATATGGCGCGGGTTGAGGCGGTGGCAAATAGTTCGGCACGTTCTGCGTCGGTGAAGAAGGCTGGAGATAGTTGGTCGACCCGTTGTACGACCCAGACCCGTTGGTCGAGCCATTGGGCAGTCCGGGCATCGGTGTGGTCGAGCGCGAGAACAGTCCGCTCAACGGACCGGTCGCCGCACCCGCTGCGCCTGATGACGTATCGACGGCGGTCTTGCCTTCAAATGGATTGGTGCCGGGCAGGGGCATCGAGCCGATGCGCTGCATCGCTGATTCCCAGCCGCGCGGCACGTTAGGTTGCGCGCCCTGGCCGGCGACACGCGCCGTTTGACCCACAGGCGTATTCGCCGCGATCAACGCCTGCTGCAAATAACGCGATGCCAGCGAAAGCTTGCCCTCGGCGTGATACATGCGGCCGGTCGCGGCGAGCACGCGGGGATCCTCAGGCGCTGCGCGCAGCGCCTGATTCGCCGTTGCCTCGGCAAACGAAAATTCTCTCGCGCCGGTCGCGGCGCCAATTGCTGCGACCTGCAAATCGATGTCATCGGGACGTCGGGCCAGCGCTGCGCGATAACTCGCGAGCGCGCTGCGGTCGTCTCCGGCGGAGGTGTACAGACGGGCCAGCGCGCCTTGCAGATCGGGGTTATCGGGCATGGCGGAAAGCCAGGGCGCGATCACATCGTAGGCGGCGGCCAGCTCCCCGCGCTGGCGCACGGTATCGGCCTGTTTCACCACGATGCCGATGTTCAGGTTATTGAAGTCGATGCGTTGCTGCGGCGTGAGCTGGGAAGCCGCCAGCCGCCGCATGACCGAACTCAGTTCGGCTTGCTGCTGCGGATCCGTTCGCCCTGCAGTCACGGGAACGGCCGTCAGGATACCTGCGTATTGCAGCAGCAGGCCGGTGTTGTCGGGGGCGGCGGCCATTGCGCCGCGCACCAGCGATAACGCACGCATGGTGTCGCCCGCCTGCAGGTACGACGACGCCACCACACCGATCAGTTCCGGGCTGCCCTGGGCAGTCGGCGTAGCGGCTTGCAGAATGGCTTCGGCTTGTTGCGTCTGTCCGGCACGCGACATCCGGTTCGCGAGATCTGCCTGCGTATGCACCCATAAGCGATGTTGCAGCACGGTCATGGCTGTCGTGCGCTGGCTGACCGGAATGCGTTCCAGCTGCGATAACCCCGTCGCCCAGTCCTGCGTCTCGGCCGAGAGCAGCGCGCTTGCATAAAGCGCATCGGTCATGTCGGGGTGCGTGGCGAGCAAGCCGTCCATCATGCTGCGCGCATTGCCGACCGCACCCTGGCGCACATAGATGCGGGCAAGGTCGAGGCGCATCCAGACATCGTCGGGATTGTTCAGCAGCGCATCTTCGAAGAGACTGCGCGCGGTGCCCAGGTCGCCGCGTGCTTCCGCCACGCGCGCTTGCGCCGCCTGCGCTTCGCCGCGCAGCTTGTTGATGCCGCCAGCCTTCGCCTGCTGCTCCGCGTTCAACTGGTTCGCGAAGCTGAGCGCCTCGTCGCCGCGGCCTTGCGCGGCCAACGCGCCGACCAGTCCGCGGATGGCGTCGGGGTTGTCGGCCTGGCGGCGCAACGCCATCCGGTACGCCTGTTCAGCGCCGCGCGGGTCGCCGCTGTTGAGCAGCGTTTCACCGAGCATGGTCTGCGCGGTGGTGTCCGACGGATTCAGCGCGATCGCGCGCTCGAACATCGACCTTGCCTTCGCGATCTCGCCATTGCTGCGCGCGCCGATACCCTCGCTCGTATAACTCCAGTAGGTCGCGCTCGTGAGCGCATCCTTCCAGCGCGCCGGATTGCCGGCACGCGATGCCCGCTCCAGATACGTGCGCGCTTCGTCGAATTTTTCTTGCTTCAATGCGGCGATACCCATGCCGCCGAGCGCATCGGCGTCGTCCGGGCTGCTCGCCAGCACCGCCGAAAAGCGGGCGCGCGCCGCAACGATATCGCCACGATCCAGCGAGGCGAAACCATCGGCGACCTCGCGTCCCCGGGCATCGATAGTGGCATCTGCTTGCGCGCGATCGCGGGCCTGCTTGTCTTGCTGCACCATCGAATCGAAACGCGCCTTGACCGCAGGATCATCCGGCGACGCCTGCAAATACGCTTGATACAGCGGCGCATCGGACGCGCGCGCGCCGAGCCACAGCAGCGCCTGGCGCCAGCTTTTCTTCGCTTCCTCGCCGACGGTGCTGTCGGTGCTCAACTGCTGCAAACGGGCGATGCCGTCACGCCGTGTTGTGTCGCGGTAGGTGAGATGCTGCGCGAGCGCCAGCGCGTAGCGCGGGTCGCTGGGATTCTGGCGCGCAAGCTGCGTCAGGCCCTGACGCGCCTGATCCCAGCCTTGCGGCGTGGCGGCAAGCGCCTGGTAGTACTCGAGCGTCAGTTCGGGCGTGGCGGGCTTGCCGTCGATCGCCCGCTGGTATTCCTGCACCGCGGACGCGGTCTGCCCGCTTTGCGCGAGCCGCCGGGCGTCGTTCACGGTCTGGTCGCGCGGGCTGGTTTCGCCGAGCCGCCGGCCGAGTTCATCGATATTCGGATACTGCGGCGCAGCTTCCCGCAAGCGCTGCAGATACTGCTGCGCGCCGCTGCCGTCCTTGCGGTCCGACAGGATGATGCCCATGCCATAGAGCGCGTCGGGCTGCTTCGGGTCGATACGCAGCACCTTCTGCCACGCCTGCTCGGCCAGATCGCCGCGGCGATGCGCTTGCCAGTAGCGGCCCTGATCGATCAGCACGGCGAGCGGTGAATTGGCGGCGGCAGCGCCAACGGCGCCCCCGGCGCCCGCAGTAGCTGCGCTGCTGGCGGCTTGCGCGAACACGGTCAGCGGCACATTGGCGACGCAGCCCGCCGCGAGGCTCAGCGCAATCACCCGTGCGCCGGCGTGCGGCTTGAGGGGGAACAGGGGCCGTTTCAACATGCGCTTCTCCAGCTCGGCACGAGTCGGCCGGCTTCGTCGAAGCGGTATCGGCCTTCTATAAATCCGGCGCCGAACAAGCCCAGCACCCGGTCGTAATAAACCGGTTCACGGTTAGGATTTGCAGGCGCTGTGGCCGGCGAGTTCGCCACGGGTGCGTCGAGCGCCGCGAGATGCGCACGGGCCAGGCCCAGGCCGCGATCATCGCCGAGCGCCTTGAAGTACGGTGCGAGCGCGGCCCAGTAGCTGAGCGGGCCTTCGCCGCTGGTCGCACCTGTCGACACGCTCACGCGTTCCGGCGGATAGCCGTTTTGCGCGACGGCCTGGCGCATGCCGCCGAGCTTGGCGAGCCACGGCTTGCCAAGCGGATCGGCGCTCGATGTCAGCCCGGCCCACAGATACACGCGGATGGCGTCGTAGCTGCCGGTGTCCGCGCTCTGCGGATCCACGACGAACTGCCCCGACTTGTACGCCGCCCAGTCAGGAGAAAAGCCGCGCGGCGCGGTAGTGGTGACGAGCTTGTAGCTGTTCTCGGCAAGCTGGTTCCACGGGCCGTCCGGCATCTCGCGAGCGAGGCCGCGCAACACCGGCAAGGGCGAATAGCTCGGATTCAGGCGCGTCACATCGCCGGTTTTGAAGCCTTGCGGACCGGGCAGCAGCATGGGCCCGAGGCCCGCGAGGTTCGTCACTTCGTGGCGCACGATCTGAGTGGCGAGCGCCATGCCCAGTTGCGTGTAAGTCTTCTCGTTCCACAGACGTCCCGCTTGCAGCAGGTCGTAGGCGATCCACAGGTCGGAATCGGAGGCGGAATTGGGATCGAGCACGCCGAACGAACCATCCGGTTTCCTGCCCCATTGCCATGAAGGCAGTTGCACATTACCCGGCTCGAACTGGTTCGCCGCGAGGTTGATGCGGGTCCAGGCGAGCAGCCGGTCGAAGGTCGCGCGGTCGTTCGCGACCAGTGCGAAGAACATCGCGTACGACTGGCCTTCGGAGGTTGTCTGCTGCGTCGGCGTGGAGTAATCGATCACGCGGCCATCAGCCTGCACGAAGTGCGCCGTGAACGTGCGGTAGGCGCTCCAGTCGGTACATTGCGGCGTGGGCGTTGACGACGCATGCGCGCTGAGAGTGGTCCCCATGCCGATCAGCGCCAGCGCCAGAATTGCAGTCTTCGATCCACGTCTGAAACCAGCCTCCATATCAATCCCTCAAACGGCGCGCGGCAATGGCGCGCAGCGACCGGTAGAACAGTGCCGCGATGATAATGGCGGCAAGCAAACTGCCAAGCACCAGCAAGAGCGGATGCGACGACAACGCCCAGCGCATGTATTCCAGCGGCGACAGCCGGCCGACGTAATACGCCTCGCCATTCGATGTCACCGTCACGTCGCGTCCATGGATCACCGCCATCGCGCCCTGGATCTCGGGCAGGATGTCGTTGTCGAGCAAGGCGGCGGACAGGTCCGCATCGGACTGGCCGGCCGCGCTGATCAGCGCCACCGCGCTGCGATTGCTTTTCAGGGGCGACTCGAAGCCGGTGATGAGCGCGTCGCCGCTGGAGCTGACAAGCGACAGGTCGGCGCGCGCCGGCAGGCGCTCCACGCCGTGCGGGCCGTGCCACCAGTCGACCACCTTGAACGCCACGTCGGAGAGTTGGAAGCTGCGCGAATCGCCGTCACCGGAGAACGGCATCTGCTTCGCCCAGGTTTGCAGCAGCGGCTGGCGACCGGGGGAGCCGAGGATCAGCAGGTCTTTATCTTTGAGATTGTCGACCTGATCGGCCTGGGCGACGGTCACGCCGGTCACCGGATAACCCGTCGATGCCCCCATGCGTCCCATCTCCAGCAGGTACAGGCTGAAGTCGGCGGAGTTGGGCTCGTTAGGCATGATGACCGCTGTCTCGGACAGGTCGGCCATGCGCGTGAACGGGAAGCCGCCATTGGCGAATGCCGCGAGGTCGGGCAGCGCCATGTAGTGCGGGAAGCCCGAGAGATCGATGGTCGAATTCGGATCGATGGAGCCCACCACGTTATCCAGCACGCGGCCCTGGCATTCACCGGTCTTCGGGTAGTCGTAGTAGAAGTGCAGGCGCAACTGCGAGCGCGGCGTGAGCAGCAGCGGCGGCAGGAAGATCTCATGACGCGCGGCGGCCGTCTTGTCGGGCATCACCTGGTTGAAATAGCGGCCGAGATCGAAGGTCGATGTTGCGACCGCCGGAATCCGCAGCGACTGCACGAAACCATCGTTCACGTTGATGTTGAGCGTAGACCGGTCGAGCGCGGGGCGCACCGTGTAGCGATAACCCAGATCGATCGGCACGCCCTTCGTTTGCCACATGAAAAGGTCGGGCGGCACGCGCATGTTCACGCGCACGGCGTCGGCGTTATAACCCGACACCGACAGGTCGCGCGCTTCCGCCAGTTCGCCGAAACGCACGGGCCGGTCGGTCGGCAGCCAGTTCGGCGCGTCATACGGCTTGCGCGGCGCGAAGTCGTTGAGTTGCGTGATCGTGGCACTCGTACCGGACAACGTGTTCTGGCCGATGCCGAGCGCCTTCGCGGCAGTCTTCAATTCGGTGTCGTTGCGGCCCATCACGAGCAGCAAGCGGCCGCGCGAGGGTGAATTCGGATCATTTGCGCGATCCAGCACCGTGATGGTCGGGCCGTTGATATCGGGGATCTTCAGGCCGGCCGGGTGCTGGTCGCTGGTGGCGAACACCACGGCATTGCCGGACAGGGGCACGTTGTCGATCTGCGCCGGAAACACGGCGCCACGATACCCGGCGAGCGATCCGAACCACGACGCTACCGCGCCCGCTGCTTCGAGCGTGGCCGAGTTCGGTTTCTGCGCGAACACGAACGGCAGCTCGAGGCGGCGAACGTCGCGGCGATCGAAGAAGGGCACAGGCAACGCGGCCAGGTCAGGCTTGCTTTCAAGCGATGCATACGTGAGGTCGAGCGAGCTTGCGTTGCTGACGGTCGCCCACAACGTGGAGTTCGACGGATCCTCGCATTGCTGCGTGTAGTGGCCGATCAACTGGACGTTGAGGTGATTGAATTCGGTGATGAAGCGCGGGTCGATGGAGACATCGCGCGCCACCAGGATGCCGGCCTGCTCGCGCGGCACGGGCAGCGTGGCGGCGACTTCGCCGTTCGCCAGCACCTTGAGTTGCGAGATCGACGGCAGCAGCGAAGGGGAATAGCTGTAGATCAGGTGCAGCACCGCGCCGGTCACGACTTCGTCGCTGCGCACCGAGAACGGCACGCCGTTCTGGCCATCCGTGCCACGCAGTTGCAGCGGATCGAGCGCGCCGAGGTCGGAAAACGTCAGCGTTTGGCGGCGCCCGCCAGGCACCAGCGTGCCGGGCTCGGCCGTGGTGGGCGTCTTTGACGCAAGCGTGCGCACCGATGGCACCGCCGACCCTCCCAACGCTCCCGAGGCCGCCTGTGCGAACGCCGGCACCGGCACCGCGAGCTGCGGTTGCTCGATAGTCGCGCGGTTGAACGGCGTGGCGGGGCCGGGGGGCGGCACGGCGCCCACGCCGGTAGCGACTCCGGCAAAGCTCCCGGACGCCGGCGCGCTGGTCGAGGCGTTAGTCGAGGTATTGGTTGAGGTATTAGCCGAGTTACCAGCCGAGTTACCAGCCGCCGCGGCGCTCGCCAGCGATGCCAACGGCACGGCCAGCGCCGTTTGCAACGCAAGCCAGCAAGCGAGGCTGCGCATCAGGGCGCGGGGAATGGGGCGGGAGCTGAACGGAGTAAAAGCCGTCGTGTCCGGTTCGCCTTGTCTATTGCCCGGGCGCAGCATCGAAATTCCCTTACCCATGTCAGTCTTTGGTCTTCAGTTTTTTAACGTCGGGGGAACGGGTTGTCAGCCAGTTCTTCGCGTCGGTGAAAAGATGCTCGAACAACGCGCCGATACCGCCCATGCCCACCACCAGCACGTGCCGCAAGCCGCGCAACGGCGCGTCCGGCGTGCGTCCTTCAGACCAGTTCGTCCAGGCGTCGGCGCGGGCGAAGGTGGTCTTGACGAACTCGAATTCCTGCTCGCGCGTGAGCGCGGAAAAGCGCAATCCAACGCGTCCGGCAGCGGTAAATCCGACGGTCGCGGGAAACGCATATTCCTCATCGCCGCGAAACAGCGAGACGGTGACTTTCTCGTGCAGCGGCACTTCCAGGTTGCCCGGCAGCTTCACGCCCACGCCGCCTTCCGAGTAGTCCATGGTTTCGCAGGCGAGGGTGCGGCCGGTCGAGAACTTGAGCATCACGGGCATCTTCATTTCTACCCGATGCGTCGTGCGCACTTGCCGGCGCTCGCTTGCAGCCGCGACGCTCGCGCCGAGGATCAGCATGTTGTAGGTGGTCCACGCGAGGTTCAGCAAGACCGTGTTCACTTCGCTGCTGACGTCCCAGTGCAGGTAGATGTTCACGATTCCCGCGATGAACCCGAGCAGGTTCAGCACCAGCAGGAACAGATAGGGGCGCGAGATCGCGTAGTCGAAATAATCCTTCGAGATCTGGCCGCCCTTCGCCGTCACGTTGAACTTGCCGAGCTTCGGGTTGATCAGCGCGAGCAGGGTAGGCGCGGTGATGTACGACGCCAGCACGGACTCATACACTTCGGCCCAGAACGAATGCCGGAACGCGCGCTGCATGCGCGAGTTCGTGATGCTCGCGTGCATCATGTGCGGCAACGCGAAGATGGCGATCGTGCCGGCCGCCGCGTGGATCACGTGCGCGCCGAAGAACAGGTACGACAGCGGCGCGGTAAGGAACACGAGGCGCGGGATGCCGTAGAAGAAGTGCATCATCCCGTTCAGGTAACAGAGCCGCTGACCGATCTTCAGGCCCTTGCCCGTGAGCGGGTTATCGATCCGGAAAATCTGCGTCATGCCGCGCGCCCAGCGAATCCGCTGGCCGATGTGGCCGGACAAACTTTCGGTCGCGAGACCTGCCGCCTGCGGGATCGCAAGATACGCGGTGGTGTATCCAAGCCGATGCAGCTTGAGCGCCGTATGCGCGTCTTCCGTCACCGTCTCGACCGCGATGCCGCCAATCTCTTCCACCATCGTGCGGCGCAGCAGCGCGCACGAGCCGCAGAAGAAGGTCGCGTTCCAGAGGTCGTTGCCGTCCTGCACGAGGCCGTAGAACAACTCGCCTTCGTTGGGCACCTTGCGGAACGTGCCGAGATTGCGTTCGAACGGATCGGGCGAGAAGAAGTGGTGCGGCGTTTGCAGCATCGACAGCTTCTTGTCGCGCAGGAACCAGCCCAGGCCGATCTGCAGGAACGAGCGCGTGGGAATGTGATCGCAATCGAAAATCGCGAGGTATTCGCCCTTCGTGATCTTCAGCGCTTCATTGATATTGCCGGCCTTCGCATGCCGGTTGTGCGTGCGGATCGTCCAGGTGACGCCGACCTCTTCGCAGAACGCCTTGAACTCGGGACGGCGGCCGTCATCGAGAACATGAATCGAGATCTTGTCCGCCGGATAGTCGATCGCAAGCGCCGCGTAGATAGTCGGCTTCACCACGCCGAGCGGCTCGTTGTAAGTCGGGATGAAGACATCGACGGTCGGCCATTCATCGCGGTTTGCCGGCAGCGGCAGCGGCTTTCTCTGCAGCGGCCACGCGGTCTGGAAATAACCGAGCATCAGCACGATCGCCGAGTACACCTCGGCTGAGACCAGCAGCAAACCCCAGGCGGCGTCGAGCGGACGTTCCCAGTAAGTTGTCTCGGTCAGCCGCCAGTACATGTAGCGGCCGGTGACCGCGACGGACAGCATGATCATCACGAGCGTCGCGTACTGGCCGCGCAGGCGCCGGAACGCCAGCGCCAAGGCGAAACAGCAGCACGCGAACCCCAGTTGCTGCGCGAATTCGAGCGGCACCGTCCAGACGAAGTACATTGTCGAGAGGGCGAACAGCGTGAGGATCGTCGTAAAGATCCGGTTGCTCCAGATCTTCGAATCCACAAAACGTTCCAGCCGGGACGCGACTTCATCGGCTTCGGATACGGGGCGTACGGCTGCTGCGGCGCGTGGCTTGCTCATGCGACGCTCCTCGGCGAGAGCTGCCTGGAATCGACCGCATTGGTGAGCCATTCGCCGCACGTGCGCAGATCGGCGGCGGCCTGGCTCAATGGGTCGTAATGGATCAGCGTGGTGTCGCAGGCAAGCGACTCGCTCACACCTTCGTCAAGGTGGATGACGCCCGGGAACAGCTTGTCGCCGAGCAGGTTGCGCAGCACCTTGAGCACGTCCTTCGTCAATTGCCGCGACTGGTCGACCTGGTTCACCACGTAACCCGTGCCGACGAAATCCGCCCGCGGCATGGCGTAGGCCTCGATCATGCGTTCCATCTGCGGAATGGCGGCGTACGAAGCGGCGTCGGCCAGCACGACATTCAACGCGAAATTCGATGCGCACAGCGCCGTGCGCGTATAGACCGACGAACCCGGCGGGGTATCGACTATCACGATATCCCCGGCATCGAGTCCCAGCCTTTGCAGCGATTGCGCGAGCCACTGCGGGTCGCGGTCGATGTGCGATTCGAAGCGGCGGCGATCGTCTTCCACCACCGCGCCGTAGGGCAGCACCGTGACGCCGTCGACACCGTCGAACATCACGGTTTGCCACCCGTCACCGGCGAGGGTGGCGCGCGACAGTCCGTCGATGCTGTCGAGCGGAATGCCGAAATGCAGGCGCAGCGCGTTCTGTGGATCGAGATCGAGCGCGATCACGCGCCGCCCGCGAGCGGCGAGCACCGAGGCCAGGTTCGCCGCGAGCGTGGTTTTACCGACCCCGCCCTTGGCAGAGACAACGGTGATGACTTTCATGACGATGAGTGGCGTTTGGCGAGCCACGAACCTGCGCCCGTGACCGGTGCGTTCAGCGGCGAGTTGACGGGTGCCGGCGTGGTTGCCGGCGCTGAACCAGCAGGTCCGCGCAGACGCTGGAACATCGACTCCAGCGAATCCGGCGGTGCGCTCGGCTGATGCGCAGGCTGAACGTGCGGCTGAGCACGGAACAGCTTGCCGAGGATCGATGGGCTTTTTGCTTCAGGCGCGGGCGCCGGTGCTTGGGGTGCTTGAACTGCCTGCACGCGTGGCAACGACGGGGATCTCGTCGCAGTGTTCGAACGCTGCAGCGCGGCGGCGAAACCCGTGGGTTTGCCGGGCGCGCTCGCGGGCGTGGCGAGCGGTTGCGTGCGCGGTTGCGGATGCTGCTGTTGAGCCTGCTGCGGGAGGTGTTGCTCTTGCTGCGTGTGGAATGGCCGGAACAGCGGTTGTGGCAGACGTGCCGGCTGTTGCGGCTGCGTATCGACTGCCGGTACGGCCTCGGTTTCCCCGGCGTTCGACGTTCCTTCGACCGCTTCGACGAGGGCAGAGAAACGCTCTGCGCCGACCGGCGCTGCCGGCAAGGTGACATTGGCGACCGGCGGAACCGTCTTGCGATGAGCGCGTGCGAAGAGCGGTGGTTTGCCGCGGTTGATCGGCGCTGCGCCCTCCGGCTGCGTCAGGCTGTCCGGCACGGCGCAATGTTCGCCGGAGCGATCATGCGTGTGCGGCAAATGAGCTTCGCGGCGAGGCATGATGCTCGGAATCGATGGCTGCGAGAGGTCGAGGGTCGCGAGCAACGGCCAGCGCGTACGGGCATGGATCGCTTCGTTTTCGCGGCCGATTTCCTGGTAGTTGCCGGCATCGCCGCCAAATTTGTCGAACAGCTTTTCAATATCGCGCGATGGGTTCATGTGCTGCGTCCTTGTACTCTCGGTTGTACCTTGAGCCCTGCCTCGACGATCACTGGCCAGTGATCGTCGCGCGCGCTGTTGAGCGCTGCTGCGGGCAATGCCTGCTTGTCTACACGGTTGACTGCCTGATCCGGTGTAAGACCCGTACTGCGTTCGTAAAGCCGAGGGGGACTTCCCGGTCCAACCCCGGTCCAATCTCGGTCCAACTCAGGGCAAGCTCCGCCAAGCGAGATCAGACGCGCCCTCAGCCGGCCTCAATTGCTATAACGGCCCAACCTGAATTCGACTGTAGCGCTTTCGTCAAACTCGCCCGCTTGCACCACCGACAAGCCTTGTGCGCCGAGTGCGCTTAACCACTCCTGATACGCGCCTTCGAGAAACGCCGGGCTCCACGGAAGTGCATTCGCGCCGAACGCGAGCAGCGGCGGACAGCAATGAACGATGCGCAGATAATCCGGCTCGTCGCCGACCTCGACAAAGCCCCAGTCGACGTCATTCCAGATCGCGTTCAACGCGGCGCCGAGTTCGGGCGTGGTGGCGCAGGGCGGCAATGGATGGGCGGCGGCAAAACGCCGTCCTACCCGTTGCATCAACTGACGTAACTCGTCGCGGCCGATCTGGGTATCGAATTCTTCCGCCAGGGCGACCAGCACGCCACGCCATTGCGAAGAGATTTGCCGGTCAAGCAGGTAGTCGAGGGTCATGGCCATAGGGTTAGAGAGGAAAGCTTCCAGCTAAATGAGCGCAAAAAAACGATACGGCTTAATCAGTAGTATTTACACTGTGCCGTCCTTCGATAGACGGTAATAGTGATGCGACTCACCTTTTAAGCCGGAGTCTACTTGAAGGCGATTTGTTTTTGCCACATAACGCACATTAGCAAATAGTTCTGTGGTTAAAGCCGCAAACAGAGGGCAAAAAAATCGTTATGTCCAGGTTATGTAGTACCCGGACGATTAGCGCAAACGTTTAATCACGCAATTCATTCGTCAGTTTAATCTTGCTGCTTGCCCTTGTGTCACGAAGTTTGTGTGAGTCGAACTGCGCGTTGATATTTCATAAGGTGTTGCCGGCGGGTCCTCGGCTTGCCAATGAGTTTCCTGCGAGCAGCCGCGACTGCTGGACGCGCTCATTCGCTGCGTTTGACTTGCCGGTCAATGCGCAGATGCCAGGACCCGAGCTTGCCGATATCCGCCAAAAACGTTTTGAGCGTGGCGGAATAATGCTGGTCGCGTTCCCGGGTAATCCTCACGCTTGTCAGCAATCCGATCTTCACGGCGCGACTGCCAATGAGCAATCAGTGAGCAATTCTTGCCGCATTTGCCACCTGACTGATTCAACGGCACCGAGTTCGGCAGCCGGCCAGCGAAGATGGTTGAAGAAAGACAGTAGAACGGCAAGCGTATGGCCGGATGCGTGATGCGATGGCTGTTTGTTCAGGATGGCGTATTGATTGAAACGCGCCTCGTGCAAAATATTTCCTCTGATGAAATGAAATTATCGAGTTGCCGTCCGGCGTGTGGGCGAGCGCGAGGCATCCTCAGGCGCATTTGCACCGGTTAAGCCGCGCTGAAGCAAAGTAGTGCGCGCCACATTGCTGCAGCCAAGGGCATTACAGGGTGAGCAATGCGGCAATCACTGCATAGCGCGCTGTTTTCGCAATCGCGACGATCGCGAGGAACGACCACAACGGTTCACGCAGAACGCCCGCGATCATGGTCAAGGGATCGCCGATCACCGGCGTCCAGCTCAAGAGCAGCGTCCAGCGTCCGAAGTGCCGGTACCACTGTTCCGCGCGTTCGAGCGCGCGAGGTTTGATTGGAAACCAGCGGCGCTCGCGCAGCTTTTCGATCGATCGTCCCATTGCCCAGTTGATGGTCGAGCCCACCACGTTCCCGACGCTCGCGACTGCGACGAGCATCCAGACCGGCTGTTTGCCGGCGATCAGCAAACCCGCCAGCAAAGCCTCGGACTGAAGGGGGAAAAGTGTCGCCGCGACCAGCGCAACTGCGAACAACCCGCCGTATACGGAAAAATCGACCATGAGGGAAAGTGCGGGCAAGCGTGAACGAGGGCGACAGCTTAGCCGTTTTTCGGCCATGCCCCGATTGAGGGCATCGTGGCATTGGGGGATTGAAAGCTTCTCCCACAGTTGATACCTTGAAGGGCGGTTGAAACCTCAATCCAGGAGATGTCATGTCTTATATGCTGCTCATCGCCGAACCGGTTGGACAGCGGGCCGAGCGCTCGCAAGCCGAAGGCAAGCTCCTCTACGAGAGCATGGTCGAGTTCGGTGCGGGACTGAAAGAACGCGGTTTGCTGATCGCGAGTGAATCGCTGGCAACGGGAGGTGTACGTGTCAAGAAACGCGATGGCCAAGCGAGCCTGATTGACGGACCGTTCGCGGAGGCGAAGGAGATGATCGGCGGGTTCTACATGCTCGATTGCGCGACGAAGGAAGAGGCCATCGAGATTGCATCGGCGTGTCCGGCGGCCGAATGGTGCGAGGTCGAAGTGCGCAAGATCGGTCCGTGCTGGGAGTGAGATTTTTTGCGGCGTTGTTGTACGCGTTAACCCTTGAATAAGTAAAAGTTGTCGATTTCTTCTGGCGTGGTTCGTCGTGAGGATGAGAGCGCGATTGGCGTTCTCGCTTGCACAACGATTGACACCGCGAGGAGAACAACAATGCGATTCATCATCCTGGTCAAGGCGACCGAAAAAAGCGAAGCGGGCGTACTCCCCGAGGACGCGCTGATCGGCGCGATGGCGACCTACCACGAAGAACTGGCGAAGGCGGGCGTGCTGCTCGATGCGAATGGTCTCCAGCCGAGCGCCAAGGGTTGGCGCGTGCGTTATGAGGGTGGCCGGCGCAGCGTAGTCGAGGGTCCGTTCGCGGAGACCAGGGAGCTTGTTGCCGGGTACACGCTGATCCAAGTGCGTTCACGGGAAGAAGCGATCGAGTGGGCGCGCAGGTTTCCTTCGCCGATGGGCGAGCACGAAAGCGGCGAAATCGAAGTGCGGCAGTTGTTTGAGCTGGACGACTTCGGCTCGGGTGGATCGATAGAGCGTTTCCGCGAACTTGAAGCGTCGCGACGGGTTTGAAAGCGGCTTGAACAAACTTAATGCGCGCGTGGAAGCGGGCTGACGCGAGCACTCTACTTCTCTTGAAGGGCGATAAAAATGCATAAGCAAATCTTCTTAAACCTGGCTGTGGCGGACCTGCCGAAAGCGCGCGTCTTCTTCAACGAGCTCGGCTTCAGCTTCAACCCAACGTTCAGCAACGATCAGGCAGCGTGCCTGATCCTCGGCGAGAACCTCTACGCCATGTTGCTGGTCAAGCCGTTCTTCCAGACCTTCACGACGAAGACGATCATCGACCCGAAGCAGCAGGTCGAAGCGCTCACGTGCCTGTCGTGCGAGAGCCGCGCCGAGGTCGATGAAATCGTCGCCAAGGCCGTGCGCGCGGGCGGCACGACGCCACGGCCGGTGCAGGATCTTGGATTCATGTATGGCCACGGTTTCGACGACCTCGACGGCCACTCATGGGAGTTTGTGTACATGGAAGCGAATGCGGATCCGCACGCGGCGGGCGCAGCGTGAGTGGATCTTCCGGCGAGTCCGGCGGCCAGGAACTGGCCACGCATCGCGCGATAGAGGCGGTGTGGCGGATGGAATCGGCGAAGGTGATCGCGGTCGTGGCGCGCCTGGTGCGCGACGTGTCGCTCGCCGAGGAGTTTGCGCAGGACGCGCTGATCGCCGCATTGGAGCATTGGCGTGTGGATGGCGTGCCGGACAATCCGGGCGCGTGGCTCATGACCACGGCCAAGCATCGCGCGCTTGATCGTTTGAGGCAGGATGCATTGCACGCCCGCAAGCACGAGGAACTGGGACTCGACATGGATGCGCGCGAGGAGCACGTCACGCCGGATTTCGTGGATGCGCTGGACTCCGCGCGGGAGGACGATATTGGCGACGACTTGCTGCGGCTCGTGTTCACCGCATGTCATCCGGTGCTGTCCGTCGATGCCCGGGTTGCGCTGACGTTGCGGCTGCTGGGCGGCTTGACCACTGATGAAATCGCGCGGGCGTTCCTGCAGCCTGAGCCGACCATCGCGCAACGTATTGTGCGGGCGAAACGGACTTTGTCGGCGGCTCGCGTGCCGTTCGAAGTGCCGAAAGCCGATGCACGGGCGGGTCGGCTGGCGTCGGTGCTGGAAGTCATTTACCTGATTTTTAACGAGGGGTATTCGGCCACTGCAGGGGACGACTGGATGCGCCCATCGCTCTGCGACGATGCGTTGCGTCTCGGGCGGATTTTGGCGGGGTTGACGCCTGACGAGAGCGAGGTATTCGGCCTGGTTGCGTTGATGGAGATACAGGCCTCCCGCATTCATGCACGAACCGATGCAAACGGGCGGCCGGTCTTGTTGATGGATCAGGACCGCAGCCGATGGGACCTGTTACTGATCCGTCGCGGCCTCGCGGCGCTGGAGCGCTCGGAGGTGCTGAACGGCGCGCGCGGGCCTTATGCGTTGCAGGGTGCGCTGGCGGCTTGCCATGCCCGCGCGCGGCGGGCGGAAGACACGGACTGGGCGCAGATTGTCGCGCTCTACGACGCGTTGGCGATGGTGGCGCCGTCGCCCGTGGTGGAGCTTAATCGGGCGGTGGCAGTGGGGATGGCGTTTGGTCCGGCGGCGGGGCTGGAGATAGTCGACGAGTTGGCGTCGAACGCAGTGCTGAAGAACTACCACTGGCTGCCGAGCGTGCGGGGTGATTTGCTGGCGAAGCTGGGGCGTCGTGAAGAGGCACGGGTGGAATTCGAAAAGGCCGCAGCAATGACACGCAATGTGCGGGAGAAGGAGATGTTGCTTGAGAGGGCGGTGGAGATGAAGGGGTGAATCCGGCTTACACGGTGGCAAGCTCACCGTGGCTAAGCGGGAACAGCAGAACCCCCAGCGGCCCTGCAAAACCTGTCCCGTCCCCATGCGCCCAAGCTCCGCCACGACTCGTTCTCAAACACGCTTTTCCGCTCGCTAATAAACTAGCGGTATGACCGCTGCAAAACCATCGACTTCCAACCCGCTCGACGCCTTCCATCCCGCCGTCGCGGCTTGGTTCAGTCGGCATTTCCCCGAGCCCACGGAGGCGCAGGCGCGCGCCTGGCCGTTACTCAAGGCGCGTCGATCGACGCTCGTGGCGGCGCCGACCGGGTCGGGTAAGACGCTGACAGCGTTCCTTGCGGCTATCGATGAACTGGTCCGCGAAGGCGTGGCGAGCAACAACCCGCTGCCTAACGAAACGACCGTCGTCTACATATCGCCGCTCAAGGCACTGTCCAACGATATCCGCGTGAACCTGCAGGAACCGCTTGCCGGTATCTCCGAGGAACTGCAGCGCATCGGCCTGCCGTCCATCGAGATTCGCGCGGCAGTACGCACCGGCGACGCCACGCCCCAGGAGCGCAACGCGGTCAAAAAGCGTCCGCCGCATATCCTCGTCACCACGCCGGAATCGCTCTACGTCTTACTCGGTTCCGATTCCGGCCGCGCGATGTTGTCCACGGTGCGGACGGTAATCGTCGATGAAATCCATGCCGTTGCCGGCAATAAACGCGGCGCCCATCTCGCGCTCAGTCTCGAGCGGCTGGACGCGTTGTGCGTTGAACATGGAAATGTAGCGCCGGTGCGGATCGGGTTATCGGCAACGCAAAAACCGATCGAACTGGTCGCGCAATTTCTGACCGGCAAACGACCGTGTTCAATCGTCGATGTCGGCCATGTGCGCAAGCGCGATCTCGCGCTCGAACTGCCGCCTATCCCGCTTGACGCGATCATGTCGAACGATGTGCGCGAGCGTGTCTACGATCGTCTCGCCGATCTCATCGCGCAGCACCGTACCACGCTCGTGTTCGTGAACACGCGCCGGATGGCCGAGCGTGTCGCGCGCCATCTCACCGAGCGCCTTGGCAAACCCGCGGTCGCGGCGCACCACGGCAGTCTCGCGAAAGAGCAGCGGCTGGATGCCGAGCAGCGGCTCAAACGCGGCGAGCTGCAAGTACTGATTGCGACGGCGTCGCTAGAACTGGGGATTGATATCGGCGATGTGGAGCTCGTCTGTCAACTCGGTTCACCGGGATCGATCGGGGGTTTCCTGCAGCGCGTCGGGCGTTCGGGGCATCAGGTAAGCGGCACGCCGAAAGGGCGGCTCTTTCCTGAGTCGCGCGACGATCTCATCGAATGTGCAGCGCTGCTCGATTGTGTCGCGCGCGGCGAACTCGATGTCCTGCATATCCCCGAGGCGCCGCTCGATGTCCTCGCGCAGCAGATTGCGGCTGAAGTGGCGTGCCGCGAGTGGAGCGAGGATGCGCTGTTCGAACTTGTGCGCAATGCAATGCCGTATGCATCGCTTGATCGTACGCAGTACGACGCAGTTATTCGTATGCTCGCCGAGGGTTATACGAGCCGGCGCGGCGTGCGTGGGGCTTACGTGCATCGGGATGCAGTCACTCGCAGTTTGCGCGGCCGGCGAGGCGGCCGGCTGACGGCGGTGACCTCGGGCGGAGCGATCCCGGACAACGCGGATTTCGCGGTATTGCTGGAACCACAAGGCTTGCAGATTGGCACGGTCAACGAAGACTTCGCGGTCGAAAGCCTGGCCGGCGACGTGTTCCAGCTCGGCAACGCGTCGTACAAGATCCTGCGTGTGGAAGGTGGACGAGTGCGCGTGGAAGACGCGCACGGACAGCCGCCGAACATTCCCTTCTGGCTCGGCGAAGCGCCGGGACGCAGCAATGAACTGTCGTCGGCGATCGCGCGTTTGCATGCGCACGTGGACGCCTGGCTTGCGGAATCCTCGCTCGACATTGCCATCACCAGGCTGGCTAACCAAACTGGTATCGGTGAGGAAGCGGCGCGGCAGATCGTGGACTATCTGGCGCGCTCGCGCGCCGCGCTCTCCGTTCTGCCCACGCAGGACGTGCTGGTCATGGAGCGTTTCTTCGATGCCTCCGGCGGCACGCAACTCGTCATCCACGCGCCGTTCGGCAGCCGCGTGAACCGTGCGTGGGGCCTCGCGCTGCGCAAGCGGTTTTGCCGCACGTTCAACTTCGAATTGCAGGCCGCGGCGACCGAAGATGCAATCGTGCTGTCGCTCTCCGGCAGCCACAGTTTCCCGCTCGATGAAGTCTGGCGTTATCTGCGTTCGAACACAGCGGAACACGTGCTGATCCAGGCGCTGCTCGACGCGCCGCTGTTCGGCGTGCGCTGGCGCTGGAACGCGACCAACGCGCTCGCGCTGCCACGTTACGCGGGCGGCCGTCGGGTCGCGCCGCAATTGCAGCGCATGAAGAGCGAGGATCTGCTGGCGACCGTGTTCCCCGATCAGGTAGCGTGCATCGAAAACGTGGTGGGCGAGCGTGACGTGCCGCGTCATCCGCTGGTCGATCAGACGATCGACGACTGTCTGCACGACGCCATGGACTGCGACGCGTGGCTCGCGCTTCTAAGGCGTATGGAAAGCGGTGACGTACGGCTCGTCGCACGCGATTTGCCCGCGCCGTCGCCGTTGGCGGCGGAGGTTTTATCGGCGCGCCCTTACGCTTTTCTCGACGATGCCCCCATCGAGGAACGCCGCACCCAGGCCGTGCTGGCGCGAGGCTGGACCGATCCGCAATCGAGCGACGACCTGGGTGCGCTCGACGCCGAGGCAATCGCGGGCGTGCGCGAAGAAGCGTGGCCGACGGTGCGTAACGCCGATGAAATGCACGAGGCGCTATCGGGGCTTGCGTGTATCACCGAAGCCGAACGCCACGCGAATGACGGCTGGCCGGCGTGGCTGGACCAGCTCGCCGCGTCAGGGCGTGCGACGCGTTTGCAGGTGACATCGGCGGATGGGTTATGGGTACCGGTCGAACGCCTGACATGCTTGCGCGCGATTCATCCGGTTGCGCTCATGCAGCCGCCGCTTGCGCCGCTCCCCGGTTTCGACGAAGCGTGGACCGAAGACGATGCGCTTGTCGACATCGTGCGCGCCCGCCTGAGCGGTTTTGGTCCGTTGCCGGCCCCTGTTATTGCCCGGGCTTTGGCGGTGCCGGTTTCGTCGGTCGCGCTCGCGCTGACGCGCCTCGAAGCTGAAGGTTACGTCATGCGCGGCCGCTTCACGCCGGGCGCGACAGACGCGACAGACGCGAAAGACGAAGAGTGGTGCGAACGGCATCTGCTGGCGCGTATTCATCGATACACCGTGCGGCGTTTGCGGCGCGAAATCGAGCCGGTCGAGTTGCAGGATTTCATGCGTTTCCTGTTCGACTGGCAACACGTCAGCGCCGACTCCAAAGCCGATCCGCACGGCGACGGCCACGACGCGCTGATGCTCGCCATCGAACAACTCGAAGGCTACGAGGCGCCGGCGGTCGCGTGGGAAGACGAGATCCTGCCCGCCCGCCTGAGCGCGTATTCCATGACCTGGCTCGACGATTTATGCCGTTCCGGCAAGGTTGTCTGGAGCCGTCCGGGCGTACGGTCGCGCAGTTCGGGCGGCCCGGTGCGCACCACGCCGATCGTGTTGCTGCCGCGCCGGCACCTGGCGGCGTGGAATCCGTTGATGCAATCGGTGCAGTCGCCTGAGCCGTCATCGCGCGCCCAGCTCGTGTTCGACGCGCTCACGGAACACGGCGCGATGTTCTTCGACGAACTGCGTTCGGACGTTCGCCTGCTGGATACCGAACTCGAAACTGCGTTGGGCGAACTTGTGTCGCTTGGACTGGTGAACGCCGATAGTTTCGCCGGCCTGCGTGCGTTGCTCGCGCCGGCCGCGCGCCGCAACAGTTTCGGCCGGCGGCCACGGCGCGGCGGGCGGGGCCATTTCATTGGCGGCATGGACGACGCCGGACGTTGGGCATTACTGCGCCGCTCTGAAAGCAACACCGCGCCCGGCGCCGATTCGCTCGAGCACGTCGCGATGACCCTGTTGCGCCGATACGGCGTGATCTTTTGGCGCTTGCTCGAACGTGAGGCTGACTGGCTGCCGCCGTGGCGGGACTTGCTGCGGGTCTTTCATCGGCTGGAAGCACGCGGTGAAATTCGCGGCGGTCGATTCGTGGCAGGCCTTTCGGGCGAGCAGTTCGCGTTGCCCGAAGCCGTGCCGCTTTTACGCACGATGCGCAACCGGGCCGCCGACGGCAGCTTCATCGCGATAAGCGCGGTCGATCCGCTGAATCTCGCGGGCACTTTGCTGCCCGGGGAGAAAGTGCCGGCTGTGCCGGGCAATCGCGTGCTGTATTGCGATGGTTTGCCGGTGGGGGCGGTTATCGCGGGGAAAACGCGTTTCCTGGTGGAACTCGATGCGCAATTACAAGAGCGCGTGCGCTGGCATCTTGTCCGGCGCAGCCTCGATCGAATGCCCGCTTCCCCGTTAATAGCAGGTCGTTGAAAGGAACCATTTTGGGTTTCCGATAAAAATCGTCGATAAAACGCTGATTCAGATCGTTTTAAACACATGCTAAAGTTTTATCGATAAAACGCCGTTAATCTCTTTGCGATGCCGGGTAATGCCACAACCCGAACCCGGCAGCTTTGAAAAATCATGTGGAACCCTGCTGTCATGGAGGTTGAGTAACGCCATGTCCACGCCCATCAGATTCGATAGTGGCGATTTCCCCGAGAATGACGCGGAGGAAATCTGGCGCGAAGGAATCGACGCCGTATTTGAAATCAAGCGCCCGAAAGTTGCCTTCGCGCCGTTTCGCGCGAAGATGGAAAGCTGGCCTTTAGGGCCAATGCTGCTCATGTCGCATGAAGTGGGCGGAGACGTCGAATTTCAACGCACCCGCCGCAGGATTGCGACCTCCGGCGTCGACCATTACCTGGTGCATTGCCTGCTCGACGGCGCGCTGATGTCCACCTTTGGCCGCGACATCCAGAAAGTGCCGCTCGGGTCGGTCGTCGTGCGCGATCTCGTCGTCGAAAACATCGGCTTCACCCGCGACGCGCCCATGCTGACGCTCACCATTCCGCGCCAGGCCATCGACCGGCGCACGGGCGGCGCGTTGCGTTTGCACGGATTGTCGTGGGAGGCCGCCGACCCTATTGGCGTGCTGCTCGCTTCGCATATGCGCAGCCTGGTCAGCGTCGCGAGTTCGATGGACGACGAGCAGGCGCGCGTGGCGGGCGAAGCCACGCTGGACTTCGTCGCGGCCTGCGTGCTGCGGCGCGCCGAGCGCTGGGAGCAATCCGGCGATCCGCGCCTGACGCCGGTGATCCGCGCGCAGGCGCTGAGTTTTATCGAAGGCAATCTGGCGGACATGAGCCTCGGTCCGGCGAGATTGCGCGAAATCCTGAAGGTGTCGCGAACTGCGCTCTATGAACTCTTCGAACCGATGGGCGGCGTAGCGGAATATGTCCGCGCTCGCCGGCTCGACGAAGCCATGCGCCGGCTCGAGTCCCCGCTGCATGCGCGCGATCTCATTGGCGCCATTGCTTGTGCGGTGGGCTTCATGAGCGAATCGACGTTCAATCGCGCGTTCAAGGAGCGTTTCGGCTGCACGCCGACAGAAGCCCGCAGGCGATGCGCAGCCGCCGTCACGGCTGGCGCCATGTCAGCCGACAGCAGCCGCGCCCGCGACGCGCGCGGCGTCGGCGTCAGGACCGCCGCGACGATCCGCAGTCTCGGCGCCTGAGCGTGTAAAGCGGATGTAAGCGCGAGAAGACCCATCGTCGATGCGCTGAACGCAATGGGCGAAAAGAGCGGACGGAATGAGAGGGCGGCGGTGTGCATCGAAGGCATCATTGTCAGGTGTGCACGCAGGCATCGCGGACGGTATTTATCGGACGCTGAAGGGGGAAAGCAGGCTGCTTATTTCCCGGTCGCGGAATGCACGGTGACTTATTAGCCGCTTATCGCTGATGACTTCGCGCTTTCTGTGCGCGTTGCGGGCGCCTTCCGCATTGAACGCAAACCCGGGTTCCTTGACCGTCGGGTGTTCACGGCAAGCGCCGCGATGCACGTTGCGCCGAGTTCAGGCCCGAGCGCGCCTGAAGACTGAAACGCACAGGATTGCCGACCTGAGAGAGAAAGCGTCATCAAGACGCTTCAAGGCGAACACGCCTCGCGGGGAGATGTCATGGACATCGAGCCGCCGCGTGTTCGACCTTAAACCAAGAAAAAAATGATACCGGGGAAACACATGTGGCTGTTTGCTTTGTTCCAGGCTAGAACCTTGTCCGGTCTTATTCTCAAGACAGGGTTGTGCGGCGCGGCGGCCGTCGCGCTTTATGCGGGGCTCACCTCGACACCGCCATCGGCTACCCAGATCGCACTGTCGCTGGCTGCAATCGCAGCGCTTTGGCTGCATGGGTATCGGGAAGGCAGACGATCGTCGTATGCGTCGGCGCAATGTGAAGCTGAGATTCGCGAGGACGAAGGCCGGATTCGGGTAGCCGGCGGCGGTGTCGATCTCACGTTGCATCTCGTCTCGCGAACGCTCACGGTCAACAAGGTGGCAAAGCGATTTGTCTCGACCGATGCCCCCGGCGAATTTCAACGCTTGCGCTCAGGCCGCTTCGAATGGCCGTTCCGTGCGCTGGCGGTTGAGCCTGAACCTGAGCCTGAACCCAATCGCGAATCGAATGCCGGGACCGTCGGCGCAGTCTCCAGAGCGTCAACTGCACGCTGGGCGAGCGAGGGAGCGATGTCGGCGCCAGACACCGGCGTGAGCATCGAGCTGGCCGGAGAACGTGAAATCGACGTGTACTGGAAGCAGCCGGGCGAGGGGGAGCGCCTGTTGTTTTCGGTGGCCGGTCCGGGCGGAAAATATGAAGCACTGGACCGCGCGTTTTCGATCTTCGCCGAATGGATCGATCAAGAGGACAAAGCACGGCGCGCGATCGAGCATCGTCATCAGGCGGAGGCGTGGCAACGCGACTGGGAAGCGAAACGGCTGGCAGAAGAAAGCGATCACGCGCGAGGCAGAGGGGAGAGCGCCTTCGACGAAACCGATCCCCACCTGCGGGTTGTAGCCAAGGCAGCCAAAGCCATCATGCCGTTGAACAGGTGGTAGCCGCCGTCCGAGCGCTTGAAATGCTGTCGTCTTATTCCGCGGAAGGCGCAAAGACGCGCAGACGATGACCGTCGGGGTCCAGCGCGACGAAGGTAAAGCCGAAATCCATTTCCGTCGGCCGCTGGATGATCTGCAGGCCGCGCTTGACCCAGTCGGCGAAGAGACTGTGCACGGTGTCGCTGTTGTTCACCGGGAAGCCGAGTTCGCCGCCGCCACCGGCCGCCCCGGGCGACGCGGGTTCGACCGTATGCCTTGACCACAATCCCAGCTTGAGACCCGACTCCAGGATGAACATGGCGAACGTCGGAGAAGATTCGACGGGTGCCTTGCCGAGCAGGCCCGCATAAAAATCGGCGCTGACGGAAGGGTTGTCCACGTACAGGATGACGAAGTTGGGATCGGTCATGGGTTCGCTCACGTTGGGTCGATGGAAGTAGCCGGGGTATGCGCCCGGGAATCCAGCAACGATCCGGTGATTGACTGCCACGGCCGGTGCTGAAGTCGAAATCATCGTAAGCGTGGGCGCTGTCAGTTTTTGTCAGCAGCGGCGCTTCGCTCTTCAGCCGATCAACCCACTTGGTCGCGGCACCCCTGTCGACAGAGCTTTCGATAGGGCGACCGGTAAGTGCGCAAACTACTCTTAAATGATCACTTCGTGTAGTCCAAAAGCCCCGTTCAGAAACGATCTGGCTGGTTTTTTGTGCTAGAGTGACTCTAGAACGCTACCGACACGTTGGAGGGAGCAAATGAAACTTGAAGACCGAATCGTTCGTTCGATTTCACAACGGAAGGGGAGCGTCATACTTCGCTCGGAGGTCGCCCCTTTGGGCAGCCCGGCACAGGTTGGGCGCGTGCTCTCAAAGCTCATTGCTGACGGCAGGCTTGTCCGCGTCAGCAAAGGGGTGTTTGCGAAAACTCGAATCAACAAATTTACCGGCACGCCAACTCCGGCGGCAACATTCGAAGTCATTGCTGCAGAAACTTTCCGCAAGCTCGGCGTTGAAGTCATCCCAGGATGGCTGGTCCGCGAATATAACAGTGGGCGGTCGACGCAAATCCCGATGGAAGGCATCGTTAACACGGGAAAGCGCCGCATCCGCCGCAAGATCCAGGTCGGACGCCGAACCGTAAAGTATGAGAAAGATCACAAGCGGATGGAAGTCTGATATCGAGCAAGCTGCAACTGCTGACTTGCTGGCAAATCTGCCTGACTACCTGCGATTTTCCATCCACCCCTCACGCCAGCGCCGCCGCCACGACCGCGGATAAATTCCCGATCGAAAATGGTTTTCGAAGCAGCGAGATATTGTTGCCCATCGCGGCATCAAGGGCAGAGGTGTCCGCGTAACCGCTCGCGAAAACAATGGGCATTTGCAGGCCCTGGGACCGCGCCAGTTTCGCCACCGTAGCGCCGTCCAGATGCGGCATCGCGAAGTCCAGCACCAGCAAGTCCGGTGGATCGCTTGCCATCATGTGGAGCGCTGCGCGCCCGCCCGTCGCCGAGTCCACGCGATACCCCAGCGAGACCAGCGTTTCGACCATGAACGTACGAACATCCGGATCGTCGTCGACGACCAGGATCCGCGGCGCACTCCGGTCGCTCGCATTGACCACAGTCGATGCCGACGGGTCCGGCGCGGCGGCCGCAGCGGGCGAACGCCGCAGAAACAACGACACCCGGGTGCCGCGCGGACTGCTCTCGATCTGCGCGTGGCCGCCCGCCTGCTGGCAGATACCGTACACCTGGGCGAGACCCAGACCGGTTCCCGCACCCACTTCCTTGGTGGTAAAGAACGGCTCGAACGCCCGGGCCGCGACATCGGCGGGCATGCCGGCGCCTGTGTCGGCGACACTCAATTCCACGTAGTCGCCGTCGGCGAGATCGGCGTCGTCCGTGATCGTCCACGCCAGCGTGCTGATGCGCAGCACGCCGCCCGTGGGCATCGCGTCACGTGCGTTGATGGCGAGGTTGAGCAAGGCGAGTTCGAGCTGGGTCGCGTCCGCCACGACCTGCGCGTCGTCGTCGCCGAGTTCCAGCCGCAGGTCGATCCCCGCGCCCAGGGTGCGGTCGAACAGATCGGCCATGCCGTGTACAAGCTGCGCCAGACCAACCGATTTCAATTCAAGTTTCTGGGAGCGCGAAAATGCCAGCAATTGCGCGGTGAGCTTGGCGCCGCGGCTCACGGCCCGCATTGCGTTGCCGGTCCAGCGCAGCACGCGCTCGGGGTCTGACGGCGCGCGCTTCACAAGTTCCAGGTTGCCGTGAATGGCCTGCAGCAGGTTGTTGAAATCGTGAGCCAGGCCGCCGGTCAACTGACCGACCGCTTCCATTTTCTGCGCCTGATGCAGGCGCGCTTCCATCTGACGTTGCTGCGAAAGATCGGAGATGACGCCGCAGATCAGGCGATCCTGGTCGCGCTCGGCTTCGAGCGCCTTGAAGCTGCAATAGACAGGTGTTTCCCCGTTGGCCGAGAGCACCGTCAGTTCATCGCGGGCAGTGCCCGTAGCGCTTTCGTGGAGCAACTCCTGCAGGCGCGCGTGCTGCCCATCGAGCACAAAAGTGCTGAACGCGGACCCGACCATGTGCTCCACCTGGGCGCCGAGCAACTGCCCGGCACGTTCGTTGGCATAGAGAATGGTGCCGTCGGCGGAGAGCATCACCGCGCCTTCCTGCATCTGCTCCACGAGCACCCGGTACGGCCGGTCCGCGCTTTCGAGCGTATAGATGCGGCGGTCGTCGTCGCTGCCGACCACGACGGCGTCCACCGCGCCGCTGCGGATGGCGTCGAGGGTATCTTCCGCCTCGCGAAGCCGCTCGCGCAGCTCCTCGATGGAGGCAGTTTCCAGTGAAGCGGAGTGGGATGGATCGGACATACGGGTCAAGGTTTGATCGACGCGTCTGAGTTCGCGACCGCAGATGCAACCGAGGACACTCCAACTCCAGTGGCAACGTTCGACACCATGATGCCGAGCACCGCCAGCACCTTGTTCGAATCCGACAGGTCACCGATCACCCGTCGCAACGGCCCGGGGCGCAGCTTGACCAGCGTCGGGGCGGCAATGATCTGGGCTGCAATCGCGGCTTCCGGATGCAGGTAGATGTCGATCACTTCAAGCTCGAAGCGGCCCGGCGCGTGACTCTCCAGCAAGCGCCGCGCATTGTCCACGGCGCGCGTGGAACGCAGTGTGTTGCCGGTCACGTACAGCCGCAGCACGAGCATGTCCGACGCCTGCGGAGCCCGTTCGGGCGCGTCCCCTGGCGGCGAGACCCGCTCGCCATATCCGCGGCCTCCACCGCCGCCGCCGTCGGCAACGACCGGCAGGGCACTCACGAGGGAATCCTCGGCCGGATGTCGAGGCCTACCAGCACGCGCTCGGTATCCGATAAATCGCCGATCACTTTCCTGAGCGGCGCGGGCAGATGCCGCACGACGGTCGGTATCGCGAGAATCTGGTCGGCGGCTGCAAGTTGCGGGTTGACGCGCAGGTCGATGACCTCGATCGAGTACTCACCGGCCAGATGCGTGGCGCAGAGCGCGCGCAGGTTGCGAATGGCGGCCATCGACTTCGGTGTTTCCCCCGCTACATATAAGCGCAAAGAATACGCAGCTTCAACCGGCGGCTGTGTGGCGTCCGGTTCGTGTTTCGCTTGCGTGGACGAATCCTGTTCAGTCATTCTTTCGATCCCCGCCGTTGCGCCATCCGGTTACGGTCGGCTTCCCGCAGGCGCTTGTGTTCGTCGCTTTGCCCGATGAGCGCATCGAGTTCCAGCGTTTCAGCCTCGAGCGCCGACTGCAGTTCGGCAACCTGTTGTTCGACCGCTTTGCGGCGCCGCGCGAGTTCGCGCTTCTTTTGCATCACAAGCTCGTCGCGCGCGGCGGATTCGTCGCGTTCCTGCGCTTCCTGAGCGAGCCGAGCAGAACCTGTCAACACACCGCCTGCGCCTACATATGCCGGCACCATCGCGATTCCTTCATGGCTGATCTGATATTCGCGGACCTGGTTCGAGTGATCCATGCCGCGCGATTTCAACACGTAGACAAGCCGGTTGCGCTCGCCGTTCGTTTCAATATGCGATAGCGAAATCCAGGTATCCATCAGCGACGAGATGCTGCGGTCATTTATGCTGGACGCCTGGTCGGTGCTGCTGAGACTTGTAAAAACTGCCGTAATGCCGCGGGATTTAAGGAGATCGACGAGCCGCAACAACGTCGCGTGCACTTCGGACTCCACGCCACGCAGCGACGAAATCGGGTCGATCACCACGGCCGACGGCTTGAACAGGTCGATGTCGCGATACATCCGCGCCAAATGCATTTCCAAGCCGAAAAAGCTGGGCCGCGCCGATTCGATCTTGAGCGAATTTCCTACGTATTGCGCAAGATCCACGCCCACTGAGCGCATGTTGCGCACGATCTGTTCGGGCGACTCTTCAAAGGCGAACCACAGCGTGCGTTCGCCGAGTTTGCAACGGGCCTCCACGAACTTGGCCGCGAAAGTGGTCTTGCCCGTTCCCGCCAGTCCCGACACCAGCACGCTGGAGCCGACAAAATAACCGCCAACGCCCAGCATGGAGTCGAGATCCGCGATGCCCGTGGAGATCACGTTGCTCGACGTCAGATGCGCCAGGCCGGCGGATGTAACCGGAAGGACGCTGATGCCGGTGGTATCGATAAGAAACGGGTATTCGTTGGTCCCATGCGCCGAGCCGCGATATTTGACGATCCTCAGGCGCCGCGTGGTGACCTGGTTTTCGACCCGGTTGTCGAGCAGGATCACGCAGTCGGACACATATTCTTCGATGCCGTGCCGCGTCAACTGGTTCGGGTCGCCAATTCCACGTTCTGCCGTCACGATGGCGGTGACGCCACGGTCCTTCAGCCAGTCGAACAGGCGCCGCAACTCGGCGCGCAGCAAGACGGCATCGGCGAAACTCGCGAACAGCGCTTCGAGCGTGTCGAGCACGACACGCTTCGCGTTCACGCTTTTAATGGCGTAGTCGAGCCGCACGAACAGGCCTTCGAGGTCGTATTCACCGGTGTCCTCGATTCCGGCCGGGTCGATCTTGACGTGATCGATAGCCAGTTTCTTCTGCTCGATCAGCGACATCACGTCGTAGCCCAGCGAAGCCACGTTCGCGGCCAGGTCCTCGGCCGATTCCTCGAAGCTCACCAGCACGCCGGGTTCACCATGCTTCAGGATGCCTTCGACGAGAAAGGTCATGGCGAACAGGGTCTTGCCGCATCCCGCCGCGCCGCACATCAGGGTGGGGCGGCCTGCCGGCAACCCGCCGAGGGTCACGTCGTCGAAGCCTGAAATGCCTGTCGGCGTTTTTGAAAGCACTGCTCCGGTCATTGTTTTTCTTTAGAAGGTTTATCAGGAAGGCATCGGCCGGCCCAGGTTCGTGTTCAGGCTCCGGGTCTGGCTCGATATCTGCGCCAGCTGGTCGATGGCGACAGCGCATCTTGGCATCACGGTACACACTATGCAATCCGCAAGGTCACGGTCACCGGTGCCCGGACAGGCGTCTATTTTTTCCACCCTTGGCGCGCGTGCCCCGACCCGTACAATTGAGTGCAGCGCCGAACAGACGATATCGAGCACCGAGAGGTAGCATTTTTTGAACCCAGTTTCCGGAGTTTCACGGGCCGCCATGGACGACAGCGAAGACGCGATTGCTCGCGATGTGGCCATGATTGGCCGGATCGGCGCCGTTCCATCCATGCTGCGCGTGATCTGCGAGAACACCGGCCTCGGCTTCGCGGCGGTGGCGCGCGTCACAGAGGGAACCTGGACCGCCTGCGCCGTGCAGGACGACATTCACTTCGGGCTCTTGCCTGGCGGCCAGCTCAACGTGCACACCACTCTGTGCAGCGAGGCCCGCGCCATGCGCCGGCCGGTTGTTATCGACCACGCGAGCATCGATCCGGTCTATCGCGAACACCATACGCCGCGCATCTACAACATCGAGAGTTATATCTCGGTGCCGATCATCCTGCCGAACGGCGACTATTTCGGCAATCTTTGCGCGATCGATCCGCGTCCTGCGCTGGTATCGGATGCACGAACGATCACCATGTTCACGCTCTTCGCAGAACTGATCGCGTTGCAGCTGGAGAGCGAGAACGAGCGCTCGGCGACCGAAGCCGCGCTCCTTGACGAGCGGACGACCGCCGAGTTGCGCGAGCAATTCATCGCCGTGCTCGGCCACGATCTGCGTAATCCGCTTGCCGCCGTGGGCGCAACCGCGGAATGGCTGGCGCGACGCAGCAGCGAGCCGGAACTGGTGAGCATCGGCACGCGGCTGCGGGCGACGACCCGGCGCATGTCGCGGCTGATAGACGACGTGCTCGATTTCGCCCGTGGCCGGCTTGGCGCGGGTATTGGCGTGTCGCTTGCTCCGGCTGATGATCTCGCTGATTCGTTGCAGCACGTGGTCGCTGAACTGCGTGACGCGAATCCGGGACGCGTGGTGCTGGAACAGATCGCGGTGGACGGCTGCGTGCACTGCGACCGGGGGCGCGTCCAGCAACTGCTGTCCAACCTGCTTGCCAATGCGTTGACGCATGGAGCGCCGGATCAACCGGTGCGCGTGGTGGTATCGGCGGATGCGGGCGAGCTTGAGGTTTCCGTCTCCAACGCCGGAGCGCCGATCGCGCCGCAAGACCTGGAGAAAGTCTTCGAACCGTATTGGCGGCCGGTGACCAGTCAGCCGGGCGGCGGGCTGGGGTTGGGGCTCTATATCTGCTCGCAGATCGTCAAGGCGCATGGCGGGACGTTGAGCGTGAGTTCATCGGCGCAGACGGGGACGTGTTTTGTGGCGCGGATTCCGTGTGGGTGACGCGGTGGTCTGAGCAACAGCGGCCAGGATAAACATCTGCCATCGCAGCCGATTCGTCGCCACCGCCCTCGCGACAGACACGCCTCTCAGTCCCCCAAACCCTCTCCATACAAACCCGTATTGTCCGCGCCAATTCGGCGCTGCTATCGTTCGCAGGCACTTGTGGAAGCGCTTCCACTCCAACGCTCAAACAGGAGTCCTCGTGGCACTCGACGCATCCGTTGTCTCCAGCGATCCGTTTTCCCTACCATCCGATTCAGCCCTCTGGCGACGAGATTTCCTGCTCGGCGCAGCCACCGCCTCTTACCAGATCGAAGGCGCCATCAACGAAGACGGCCGTCTCCCGTCGATCTGGGACACGTTCTCGGCCACGCCCGGCAAAGTGCTGGCCGGCGACACCGGCGAGGTCGCTTGCGATCACTATCATCGATGGGAATCGGACCTTGAGCTGCTTTCCGCGCTGAATGTCGATGGCTATCGCTTATCCATTGCATGGCCGCGGGTGATGGATGAAGCGGGACGCCCGAACCCGAAGGGAATCGACTTTTACAAGCGCCTGATCGGGCGGCTGAAAGAGAAAGGCCTCAAGACCTTCGTCACGCTTTATCACTGGGACTTGCCGCAATATCTTGAAGATCGCGGCGGCTGGCTGAATCGCGACACTGCGTATCGCTTCGCCGATTACGCAGACCTGATGAGCCGCGAACTCAGCGGTCAGGTCGATGCCTGGGCCACGCTCAACGAACCGTGGTGCTCCGCGTATCTCGGCTACGGCAACGGCCATCATGCGCCGGGTCTGGCGAACGGCCGCTATGCGACCCAGGCCATGCATCATCTGCTGCTTGCACACGGAACCGCCGTGCCGGTCCTGCGGGCAAACGATCCAGCGTCGCTCAAGGGCATTGTCGCGAACGTGGGCCGCGGAACCGCCGATACCAACAGCGAAGCCGATGCACGCGCCGCCCATCTTTTCGAAGTCCAGCACAACGCGTGGATCCTGGACCCGCTGTTGAAAAAGGCCTACCCGAAGGACCTTTTCGAACTTTGGCCGGGCACTGAACCGCTGGTGCTCGACGGCGATATGGACATCATTGGCACACCAATCGATTTCCTTGGCATCAACTATTACTTCCGTACCAACGTGAAGAGCGACGGCGCGCATGGTTTCACTGAAGTGCCGTTGCCGGATGTCGAGCGCACGCAGATGGGCTGGGAGATTCATCCCGATGGCCTGCGCGACCTGCTGATCGGATTCAACAAGACGTATCCGTCATTGCCGCCGATCTATATCACTGAGAACGGCATGGCGTCGGATGACAAGGTAGTCGATGGACGCGTCGATGATGCCCAGCGCATCTCGTTCCTCAAGCGCCATCTTGCTGCCGTCGATAGTGCGATCAAAGCCGGCGTCGACATACGTGGCTATTTCATCTGGTCGCTGATGGACAACTTCGAATGGGCCTTCGGTTATGAACGCCGCTTCGGCGTGTTTCATGTCGACTACAAAACGCAGAAACGCACCATGAAACACAGCGCCGAACTGGTTGCGAAGTTCCTTAAAGAGCGCAACGCGATAGCCAACGCCTGACCCGCAGTTCGATTTCAATGCCGACGCCGTTTGACCCCGTGAACGACGGGGCCAAATGGAAGATATAGCCTGGAGGAGACTCAATGAACAGCATGAAGAAACTGGTGGTCAGTGTCATTGCCGCTGTTGCCGGTATTTCGGCTGGAAGCGCTGCGCATGCGGATCCGGTGAAGGCGACCGTGATCCACTGGTGGACATCGGGTGGCGAGTCAGCGGCCATCAAGCAGTTCGCCGATGCCTATAACAAGGCGGGGGGATTGTGGGTCGACCAGGCCGTGGCCGGTGCGGACCAGGCGCGCTCAACAGCCATCAACCGCATCGTGGGCGGTGATCCGCCGACCGCCGCGCAATTCAATACGTCGAAGCAATTCCACGACATCATCGACCAGGGCTTGCTTAACAATGTGGACGATGTGGCGGCCAAGGAGAACTGGGACAAGATTTTCCCGCAGTCGATCATAGACAGCATCAAATCGAACGGGCATTACTACGCGGCGCCCGTGGACATCCACATGCCGGCGTGGTTCTTCTATTCGAAGCCGGCGTTCCAGAAGGCCGGCATCACGAAAGAGCCGGCCACTTACGATGAATTCATCGCGGACCTGGACAAGCTGAAAGCGGCCGGCGTGATTCCGCTCGCGCTCGGTGGTCAGGCATGGCAGGAGAAGATCACCTTCGACGCCGTGTTCGCCGATGTCGGCGGCCCGGACCTTTATTTGAAGGTGTACCGCGATCGCGATGTGAACGCCGTCAAGTCCGACGCGTTCAAGAAGGTGCTGACGCAGTTCAAGCGCCTGCATAACTATATTGATCCGGGCTCACCGGGCCGCAACTGGAACGACGCCACCGCGCTGGTGATCTCCGGCAAGGCCGGCGTGCAGATCATGGGCGACTGGGCGAAGGGCGAATTCTCCGCAGCCAATCAAACGGCGGGCAAGGACTTCGGCTGCTTCCCGGGCTTCGGTCCGCACTCGCCGTACCAGGTCGCCGGCGACGTGTTCGTCTTCCCGAAGACCGATGACGCCAACGCGGTCAAGGCGCAGAAGTTGTTGGCGACGGTCATGACATCGCCCGCTGCGCAGGTTGCGTTCAGCGCGAAGAAGGGTTCGATTCCGATTCGCTCGGACATCGACGATTCGAGTCTCGACATGTGCGCGAAGGAAGGCATCGCGATCATGAAGGACAAGTCGCGGCAGTTGCCGAATCCGGAAATGCTGACGCCGCCGGATATCAATGGCGCGTTGCAGGACGTCATCACCAACTTCTGGAACAAGAACCAGTCGGTTGAGGATGCGCAAAAGGCCTTCGCCAGCGGGTTGAAGAGCTGATGGCATCGATGCCTGCCGGCAAGACCGTGCGCGCGCCAGCGGGCCACGCGAAGCGCAAACCGCTGAGGAAGCGGTTTGCGCTGGCAGCCTATATTGCATTGTTGCCGATGGCGCTCACCGTTGTGTTCGCCTATCTCGGCACGATGTTATGGAGCCTGCGTACGTCCTTCACGAACTCGCGCACGTTTGCGTCGAATAGTTTTGCGGGCGTGTCGCAATACGTGAGGCTTTTCAATAACGACCGGTGGATGCTGTCGCTGCAAAACATCGTGATCTACGGGGTTTTGTTCATCGTCATATGCCTCGCGATCGGGTTGCTGCTGGCGGTGTTCATCGACCAGAAGGTGATGGCTGAGGGTGCGCTGCGCACGGTGTTCCTGTATCCGTACGCGATGTCCTTCGTCGCAACGGGTCTCGTGTGGCAGTGGATCCTGAATCCGGAACTGGGCATTCAGGAAGTGCTGCACCGGATCGGTTTCACGCATGCGCGCTTCGACTGGATCGTCGATCAGGACCGCGTGATCTATACGCTCGTGATCGCAACGGTCTGGCAGGCGTCGGGACTCGTGATGGCGCTGTTGCTCGCGGGGCTGCGCGGTATTGATGAAGAGATCTGGAAGGCGGCGCGCATAGATGGCATTCCGCGCTGGCGTGTCTATGTCAGCATAGTCATCCCGATGCTCGGCGCGTCCATTTCAACGGCTTTCATCCTGCTGTTCGTGATGGTCATCAAACTCTACGACGCCGTCGTTGCCATGACGCAAGGCGGCCCAGGTACGGCAAGCGAAGTGCCGGCGAAGTTCATCATGGAGTACCTGTTCGGACGCGCGAACCTCGGGCTGGCGTCGGCGGCATCGATCGTTCTTCTCGTGACCGTACTCGCGATCCTCGCGCCGGTCTTGTATATTCGCAGCCGCGCATTACGGCTCAGGGATTCCCGATGAACGCGCCACGCCACCCCTTGAAACGCAGGTCGCGCTTCACGCCCGCGCGCCTGGGCGTGTATGCGTTTCTGCTGACGTCGGCCTTGTTTTTCCTGCTGCCGCTGTATGTGATGCTCGTCACGTCGGTCAAGCCGATGGCGGAAATTCGTCTCGGCAATATCCTGTCGCTGCCGGTGCATTTCACAACCGACGCGTGGCGTGTCGCTTGGCAGTCGGCGTGTACGGGACTGGATTGCCAGGGCATTCGGGTCGGCTTCTGGAATTCGGTGCGTATCGTTGTGCCGAGTACCGTTCTGTCCATTCTCGTTGGTGCGGTGAATGGGTACGCGTTGTCGTTCTGGAAACCGCGCGGCGCCACCACGCTGTTTGCAATCCTGTTGGTGGGCGCATTCATCCCGGTGCAGGTGATGGTCTATCCGCTTGTGCGGGTACTTGCAACGGTGCATCTGTTCAGCTCGTTGCCCGGCATTGTGCTGATCCACACCATCTTCGGCATGCCCGTGATGACGCTGCTGTTCCGCAATTATTATTCAGCGTTGCCGCATGAGCTTTTCCAGGCGGCGCGCGTGGATGGCGGCGGGTTCTGGCGGATCTTCCTGCAACTGATGGTGCCCATGTCCACGCCGATCATCGTGGTCGCGATCATCATGCAGGTTACCGGCATCTGGAACGACTTCATCCTGGGTCTTGTTTTCGCGGGCACGAAGAACCTGCCGATGACAGTACAACTGAACAATATCATCAACACGACGACGGGCGAGCGCCTCTACAACGTCAACATGGCGGCGACCATTCTTACGTCCATGGTGCCGCTTGCCATCTATTTCGTTTCGGGTCGCTGGTTCGTGCGCGGCATTGCTTCCGGTGCGGTCAAGGGTTAGTCCAGGGCTCCTATGTCTACAGTCATGTCGAACGTTTCAATCCGCGACCTGGAGATCCAGCTGGGGTCCAACAAGATCATAGAATCGCTTGATCTCGAGGTCGAACCGGGTGAGTTCCTTGTATTGCTTGGCCCCTCGGGGTGCGGTAAATCCACCTTGCTGCATAGCATTGCGGGGTTGATCGATGTGAGCGGCGGCAGCATCGAAATTGGTGGCCAGGATATGACGTGGGCCGATCCGAAGGATCGCGGCATTGCGCTTGTGTTCCAGTCCTACGCGCTCTATCCGACCATGAATGTCGAGCGCAATCTTTCGTTCGGTTTGCGTATTGCCGGCACGCCCAAAGCCGAGATCGAGCGGCGCGTGACGCGTGCGGCCGAGATGTTGCAGCTTGGGCCCTTGCTCAAACGCAGACCTGCGCAGTTGTCGGGCGGGCAACGTCAACGCGTGGCGATTGGCCGGGCGATCGTGCGCGAAGCGGATGTGTTTTTGTTCGATGAACCGCTCTCCAATCTCGATGCGAAACTGCGCACGGAGCTCAGGCGTGAGTTGAAGCAACTGCACAAACGCCTGGGCGCCACCATGATCTACGTGACCCACGACCAGGTGGAAGCGATGACGCTGGCGACCCGCATGGCGGTCATGCGCGGTGGGGTGATCCAGCAGATTGGTACGCCTGCGCAGGTGTATGCGCGTCCGAATAATCTGTTTGTCGCTACGTTTCTTGGCTCGCCGGGTATGAATTTGCTGAAGGGCGCGTTGCGCCGCGAGGATGGTGGAGTGAGGTTTCGCAACGAGCATATTGACATCGATGTCTCTGACTATCCATTTCTTCGTGTGCCGCCGGAGAATCAGCAATGTGTGCTTGGTGTGCGCCCGGAGGATGTAGCGATCGATCCGGCGTTCGGACATCGCGGCACGGTGTCGCTGGTTGAGCCGATGGGAAATCATCGGGTAATTTGGCTCGATTATCATGGGGCGCAAATTGCGTCGATTGCGCAGGATACGGCGACGGTGGAGGTTGATGAGATCACCGGTTTTTCTATTGATGGGAAGCGCATTTCGCTCTTTGATGAGGCAGGTGGGAATCGGCTTTAGGGTTTCGTTCGCACTCGGGGTTCTGTTGGGGGTTTGCTGGTGATGGGGGGCGGTCGGTGTGGGGGCGGCAGGTTTTGGGGGTAGCGGTCTGGGTCAATGCCGGGTTGCTGCTTTCGGGGTTAGTGGTCTGCGTGAGTGAGCTCATTTCTTTATCACTATTAGCCACTGCGCGTGGCGGCGCGTCATTTCTTTGTCCAAAGCGACAAAGAAACGAAGCAAAGAAAGCGCTTTCAAAACGGGGGCTCGTAAGTTGACCTAGCGTGCAGTTTGTGCGTTTTTGGCACCCCAAAAGCACGGTGCTCGCAAGAGCGACGGATGTGTGAACCCCTCCTTCTCCGAACACGGATACCCACACGCTTCGCCACCAGTGACTGAACCTGCCAAGGGGCACCCCGCGCTATCCGCGGACAACCAACCACCGAATTTATAGGCATGCCGAACCACTTCGCCAACCCACCAAGAAACGAGGCCGCAAGGATGCGTGAGGCCACGCGAGTTCTTTGGCAAGTGTGCTTGCCCGAGAGCGTACGGGGCGAAGCGTGTGCGTGTAGGAATTCGCGAGAAGGAGGGGTTCAAACATCGGTGGTTCTGGCGAGCACCGTGCTTTTGGGGTGCCAAAAACGTGGAAACTGCACGCTGGGTCAACTTATGGGCCCTCGTTTTGAAAGCGCTTTCTTTGCTTCGTTTCTTTGTCGCTTTGGACAAAGAAATGACGCGCCGCCACGCGCAGTGGCTAATAGTGATAAAGAAATGAGCTCACTCACGCAGACCGCCAAGCCAAGCAGCAGCAACCCGGCAATGAATCAGACCGCTAACGCAGGAACCTAGCAACCCGAACCGACCCCAACCCCAACCGCAAGACCCCGCCAACCACGCCAATGACCGCCCAACCACCGAGCGCCAGCGGACCACGAACCCCACCCCCACGGAGCAAAAAAAACAGTGGCAACCCTGAAGGACGTCGCCGTTCTCGCCGGCGTAGGCATGTCCACGGCATCACGCGCCATCTCCGGCCGCGGACCCGTTTCTCCCGATGCGCTCGCGCGCGTGCAGGCCGCAATCGCCGAATTGAATTTCCGGCCGTCATCGATCGGACGGGCGCTGTCAACGCAATCGCTCGGCATGATCGGCATCTTCGTGCCGACGTTCTTCGGCCCGTACTACGGCACTATCCTCCAGCAGACCGATATGGAGTTGCGCAAGGTGCATCGCCACGTGGTGGTGGCAACGGGCTGCGGCGACGACCCGCCGCGTGACCAGGCAATCGAAGCGGTGCAGTTCCTGATCGGCCGCGATTGCGATGGCGTAGTGGTGACGAGCCACGACTTGCATGACGACGACCTCGTCAAGATGCATCGCATGCATCCAAAAATAGTGTTCCTCAATCGCGACTTCGCGCAGATGCCGGAGGCGTCGTTTTGCGCGGATCATCATCGGGGCGGGGCGCTGGCGGCGCAAACGCTGCTGGCGCACAGACACAAGAAAATAGCCGTGATCTCAGGGCCTTTCCAGGCTTCCGACAATCATGCACGGATCGCGGGATTCTTCGAAGAGCTCGCGCGCAACGGCATTGACCGGGCCGATGTCCAGTTGATCGAATCGGACTTTTCGCCGGACGGCGGATATGACTCGGCGCGGCAGCTGCTTGCATCGAAGAAAAAGTTTACCGGGCTGTTCTGCGCCAACGACACCATGGCAATCGGCGCGTTATCGTGCCTGCAGCAAGCAGGCATCTCGGTGCCGGATGAGATGTCGGTAGTGGGTTACGACGATGATTATTCGGCCGCGTTTTCCGCACCGGGACTGACCTCGGTCCACATCCCGACTGCCGATCTCACGCGCAACGCCGTTCGATGGTTGCTCAACGCATGTTATGGCACCGACTACACGATCTATCGCGAGTTTCCGGTGACGGTCACGAACCGTGCCTCGGTCGCTGCTCCGGCGAAACGATCGCGCACTTAAAGTAACGTGACGTGACGCCGGCCGGCGGCTCAAACGCCTTCTTGCGCCCGCCGCAGACGTTCGCGGCTGTTGATCAGATGGAGCCGCATGGCGGTACGCGCCGAGTCGGCGTCGCCTCGCTCGATGGCATCGCAGATCTGTTCATGCTCGCGATTCACGCGTGTCAGATAGTCCGCGTACCGGGCGGGCGGAATCTGCGTCGCGGTGAGGCGGGTGCGGGGGATCATGTGAGTGCCGAGGTGGGTCATGATGTCCACGAAATAGCGGTTGCCCGTGGCATTCGCGATTTCCAGGTGAAAGCGGATATCGGGCGAGATGGTCCCGTTCGCCTCGCCCAGGTGGCGCTCGAAGTCATTCAGCGCGCGCCGCATGGCAGCAATCTGCGTTTTATCGCATCGCGCCGCGGCCAGGCCCGCGCTCTCTGTTTCGAGGCTGATGCGCAGCTCGAGCACGGCGAGGGCGTCGATGGAACCCGCCACGTCCGCAGGATCGAGTTGGAGAAAACCTCTGCCCGGTGCCTCGCAGACGAAGGTGCCAATGCCATGCCGCGTCTCCACGAGCCCCGCGGCCTGCAGCTTCGACAACGCCTCGCGTACAACCGTGCGGCTTACGCTGAAGCGCTGGACCATTTCGGCTTCGGTCGCGAGCCGGGCACCCGCCCTGAGTTCAGCAGTTTCGATCTGCTGACGCAGCGCATCGACGAGTTCGGCCGTCAGGCTTCGCCGTACATGGGGGTAGGCCGGCGTTTCGAAGACAGCACGAGTCGGTCTGTGCACGGCTACCTCGGTTGGGATAATGTTTCGCCAAAGTTGACAAACGAATGTGCGAATGATTATATGCACGCTATAGTCATATGACAACGTACAATAAAAGCAATATCAAGCGGTGATCCAATCGAAAGGAGCGTGCAGGCTCCCGGTAGCCGCGCTTATTGGAGACAGGCTTACATGGCCAATCAAGAACAGACGGTCCCGTTTAAACGGCTGTTGCTGACCGGCGCCGCCGGCGGCGTAGGCAAGGCCATTCGTTCACGCGTGGCCGCATTCGCGGACAAGATCAGGGTGTCGGATCTGGCGGCCACATTGCCCGCGGACGGGGCGCCGCACGAAGAAGTCGTCCCTTGCGATCTCTCTGACAAGCAGGCGGTCGACGCGCTCGTCGCCGGGTGCGACGCGGTCATCCATCTCGGCGGGGTATCGGTGGAACGGCCCTTCGAAGAGGTGCTGGAAGCCAATATCAAAGGGGTCTACAACCTCTATGAAGGCGCTCGCCGGCACGGCGTCAAGCGCATCATCTTCGCCAGCTCGAATCATGTGACCGGGTTTTATCGGCAGGACGAGAAGATCGATACGCATGCACAGCGTCGTCCCGACGGGTATTACGGCCTGTCGAAATCGTTCGGCGAGGACGTGGCTCAGTTCTACTTCGATCGCTACGGCGTCGAGACCGTGAGCATTCGTATTGGCTCCGCGTTTCCGGAACCGAAGGATCGCCGGATGATGGCGAGCTGGCTGAGCTACGACGACCTGCTCGAACTCCTGCAACGCAGCCTGCTCACACCGGACGTCGGCCATACCGTGGTCTACGGTATGTCAGACAACAAGGTCACATGGTGGGACAACCGGTTTGCATCGAAGCTCGCATTCGTGCCGCGTGATTCGTCGGAGCCCTTCCGGGCGAAGATCGACGCGCAGCCGGCGCCCGAACCCGGCAGTGCCGTAGCGGTATTGCAGGGCGGGGCGTTCACCACAACCGGACCGTTCGAATAACGTTCCGATAGCGTTCGAACAAGGCTGGATCAAGGCCGCCGGTCCGGCGAGGGCCGGCGCCGCGCGCCCCGGGGTGACGACCAAAGACCGGCGCCGTGCACGTACTAACCAAGACATTGCTGCGATGACTTTCTCTCTCGATTTCAGCCCGCTGCTTCCGTATTGGCCCGTCTTCCTGAAAGGCGCCTGGCTGACGTTGAAGATGACGAGCGTGGCGGTGTTTTTCGGTGTGATCCTGGGTACGCTGGTCGCATTCGCGAAACGCGGCAAGAACCGGCTTTTAGCGCGGCTCTGCTCGATCTATATCGAGGCCGTTCGCAACACGCCGTTTCTCGTGCAGATCTTCCTGCTTTACTTCGGGTTGGCCAGCTTTGGCGTGCGCATGCCGACGTTCACCGCTGCCGCGCTCGCGATGGTGATCAACATCGGCGCTTACGCGGCCGAGATCATTCGAGCAGGTCTTGAATCGGTGCCGCGCGGGCAGATCGAGGCGGCCGAATGCCTGGGGTTGTCGCGCTGGAGGATCGGCTGGCATGTGATGCTGCAGCCATCCATCGAAAAGGTTTATCCGGCGTTGACGAGCCAGTTCCTGCTGATGATGCAGGCCTCGGCCATTGCGTCGCAGATCTCGGCCGAAGAGCTCACGGCAACGGCCAACACCGTGCAGTCCGATACCTTCCGCTCGCTCGAAACGTACATTGTCGTGGCGCTGTTGTATCTCGCGTTGTCGCTGCTGATCAAGCTGATTGCGTGGGGCGTGGGCGAGGTCGCGTTCAAGCGGCGGCGGGTCATGCGCCAGGCCGCGGAGCGGGCCGGCAAGCCGGTGCCCGATCAAGGACGAATTGATACCGTGATTCCCGGAGGTGCGGCATGACCGGCGGCTTCACCACGGCACATCTGTTTTATCTCGTGCACTCGATCTGGTGGACGCTCGTGCTCTCGGCGCTCGCCTTTGTGCTGGGCAGCATCGGCGGCTTCGGCGTGATGCTCGCGCGCATCTCGCCGCGCCGCTGGCTGAGCCGTCCGACGATGGTTTATATCGAAGCGATTCAGGGCATTCCGCTGCTGATCCTGCTGTTCATCGTCTACTTCGGTTTGTCCGTGTATGGCTTCCAGGTGCCGGCGCTGGTCGCGGCCGGCCTCGCGCTGATGGTCTACACCAGCGCGTACCTCGGCGACATCTGGCGCGGCTGCATAGACGCCATGCCGAAGCCTCAGTGGGAAGCCGCTGAGTGCCTGTCATTGACGCGCTGGCAGACCTTGCGCCTCGTGATCATTCCGCAGGCGCTGCGTCTCGCGCTGCCGCCAACGGTAGGCTTCCTCGTGCAGGTCATCAAGATGACGTCGTTGGCTTCCGTGATTGGTTTCGTCGAATTGACCCGCGCCGGCCAGATCATCAACAACTCAATTTTTCAGCCGTTCCTCGTGTTCGGGCTGGTCGGGGTCTTCTATTTCGTACTGTGTTATCCGCTCTCGCGCTGGAGCCAATCGATGGAGAAAAAGCTCAATGTCGGCAATCGTTAAGCTCGGCGACGTCTATAAGAGCTTCGGCTCGAACCAGGTGCTCAAGGGCGTGTCACTCGAAGTGGCGAAGGGCGAAATGATCGCCGTGATCGGCGCGAGCGGTTCAGGAAAAAGCACGGCGCTTCGTTGTATCGATCGTCTGGAAACCATCGACCGCGGCACGATCGAGGTATGCGGCATTCGTGTCGATGATCCGAAGGTGGACCTGCATCAGTTGCGCCGCGAAGTCGGCATCGTGTTCCAAAGCTACAACCTGTTCGCGCATCTGACGGTGGAAGAAAACATCATGCTGGCGCTGCGCCACGTGAAAAAACTCGGGCGTGATGAAGCGCGCCGCGTAGCGATGGGCGTGCTCGATCAGGTCGGCCTCGCTCAGAAAGCCGATGCCTACCCGGAACAGCTTTCAGGTGGGCAGCAACAGCGTGTGGCGATTGCGCGGTCGCTCGCGATGTCGCCGAAGGTCATGCTGTTCGACGAAGTGACGTCCGCGCTCGATCCGCAACTGACCGGCGAAGTGCTGCGCGTGATGGAGGATCTGGCGAAGGACGGCATGACGATGTTGCTGGTCACGCACGAGATGGCGTTTGCCAAGCGCATGGCGGACCGGATCATTTACATGCATCAGGGGAAGGTGTGGGAGGTTGGCAGCGGCGACATGCTCGACGCGCCGCAGACGCCCGAATTGCGTACGTTCCTGAACAACGGCTTATAGCTTTTAGCCTGCAGGCAAGCGAAGAAAGATTTTTCGAAACGACCATAAAAATGGAGACTGATTTGAAGACCAATCGATTCATCATGCGCGGCTGCGTGGCCGCTTTGTTGCTCGCGGGCGTTGCGCACAGCGCGATGGCCGACCAGCTCGACGACATCAAGAAAGCAGGCAAGATCCGCGTCGCGATCGCGATGGGCACGCCGCTCTTCAGCTACGCCGATGCCAACCTTCAGCCCGCGGGTTCCGACGTGGACACGGCCACGGCGCTCGCCAAGGACCTTGGCGTCAAACTCGAGCTCGTGCAGATCACGAATGCCGCGCGCGTGCCGACCTTGCAGGCCAAGCGCGCGGATCTCGTGATAGCCGATCTGTCGATCACGCCCGAGCGAGCGAAGGTCGTCGACTTCTCGATTCCCTATGCGGTCATCACGATCATCGTGGGCGGCACGAAAAATGAGAGCGTCAAGAATTACGATGATTTGAACGGCAAGACGATCGGCCTCACGCGCGCCACCGTCAACGACAGCATCACGACGCAACTGGCGAAGGGCGCGCAGATTCAACGCTACGAAGACGATGCCACGCTGATCACGTCCGTAGTGACAGGGCAGGTCGATATCTTCTCGAGCACGCCGTCGAACCTGGCCGAGATGGTCAAGCGCGCGCCGAATCGCAATCTGGAACTGAAGTTCCCGCAGAAGGATTTCGACCTGGGCATTGCGATGAACAAGGACGAGCCGAAGCTCAAGGAGTGGGTGAACAACTGGGTGAGCACGAACCAGAAGAATGGCACGCTCAACACGATCTACAAGAAATATCACGGCCGCGATTTGCCGGCGAGCGTGACGAAGGGTTAAGCCTAAATGACGTAAGAAAGGGCATCGCGATCAACCTCGCGATGCCCTATTTATTTGGCAGGCCGAAGAATCAGGCCGCGGGCGTCTGACCGATCTCGTGGTTGGCCAGATACTCCAGCGCGCGGACCATTCCCGAGTGATCCCATGCCTTGCCGCCATGCGCCGCGCAAGCGTTGAACAGCGCCTGACACGTCGCGGTGTTGGGTAGCGAGACCCCAAGCGACTGCGCCGTCGAGAGCGCGAGGTTCAAATCCTTCTGATGCAATTCAATGCGAAAACCCGGATTGAACGTGCGTTTGGTCATGCGTTCGCCGTGCACTTCCAGAATGCGCGACGACGCGAAACCGCCCATCAACGCGGTGCGTACTTTCTCGGCATCGACACCCGCTTTGGACGCCAGCAACAACGCTTCGCCGACCGCTTCAATGGTCGCCGCAACGATCACCTGGTTCGCCAGCTTGCAGACCTGTCCCGCGCCCACTTCGCCGATCAGCGAGACGTTTTTTCCCATCATGTCGAAGAGGGGTTTCACGCTGTCGAAAGTCGCTTGCGAACCACCGGCCATGATCGTGAGCGACGCGGCTTTGGCGCCGACTTCGCCACCCGAGACGGGCGCGTCCAGATAGTCTGCCCCACGTTCGCGCACCTTTGCTGCGAACTCGCGGGTCGCGATGGGCGAGATCGAGCTCATGTCCACCACGACCTGACCTTCGCGCAGCGCGGCGACCACGCCATTCTCGCCGAACAGCACACGCTCCACGTCCGGCGTATCCGGCACCATGACGAAGATTACGTCGGCTTGGCGCACGACGGCCGCCGGGCTGTCGCACGCAATCGCGCCGGCCTGCGTCAGCGTGTCCGGCACGCCGCTGCGGGTGAACGCGGCCAGCGCCACGCCGTTCTTGATGAGGTTCTCGGCCATGGGTTTGCCCATGATGCCAAGACCGATGAAGCCTGCTTTTTGCATGTCACTCTCCACAAATTGTCTGGGTTTAGTCTTGCTACTTCACCATGAAATGTTTTTGCACGGCTTGCGCCGCATTCCTGAGAAGGCCCATGTCGGCACAGACCGCGATCACCTGGCAGCCCATCGACAAATACCGTTCCGCATCGGCTTGCACGGGCGCGAGCGTGCCGCTTGCTTTGCCTGCAGCGCGGGCGCGCTCGAAGACGTGTGCGATGGCCTGCTGCACGTCCGGATGATTCGGATTGCCGATATGTCCATACGATGCCGCCAGATCCGACGGGCCGAGGAACACGGCGTCAACGCCTTCGACGGCAAGGATCGCATCGATCGCTTCAACCGCCGTCCGGCTTTCGATCTGCACCACGACGCAAATGTTGTCGTTCGCGGTGCTTAAGTAGTCGCTTACGGTGCCGTAGCGATTGCCGCGATGGCCCACCGACACCCCGCGAATCCCCTGCGGCGGATAACGCGTGGCGGCGACGGCGCGAGCGGCATCGGCGGCGCTGTCGACGAAAGGGATCAGGAAGTTGAAGAAGCCGCTGTCGAGCAGCCGCTTGATTACTACGCTGTCGTTGGCCGGCGGCCGGACGACAGGGGCGCTGCGGCTGTCCTTGAGCGCCATGAGCTGGGGGATGAGGGTGAGGACGTCGTTGGGGGCGTGCTCGGCGTCGAGCAGGATCCAGTCGAAGCCCAGCATGCCGAGCAGTTCGGTCGTGATCGGGCTGCCGAGCGAGGCCCAGCATCCGATCTGGGTTTCGCTTTTCAGGACCGACTGGCGAAACGTGTTAGGCAAGGGCTGGTAAGGCGAAGACGATGTCATGGCTAGGCTTCCTCTGGCTTGACGCCTTGAGTTGAACGCCGACGTTATCTCGGCAATCTCATACGTTATCAGACGTCATATTACATCGAGACTTTTCCGAACTGCAAGTGGGTTGGCGGTGAAAAAGCATGCAAGGCGCGTTACGCCACGATACGCGCGGTTCTTCCGGAGACCCGGATGAGGCAACGGGGCTGTGCCTGCACATCGAAGCGGCAAGTCTTGCGCCACCTGGGGCCAAAGCGTGTTGCCACGCGTATAACCGGTATTTGCCGAATCGCCGTCCGGCACTGCGTAGCTTCCTCCAGAGCCTTATACAACAAGGCTTCACGCCACTCCGCTCCAATCTGCTCCACCCGCCTGCCTGCCTAAACTTGTTCGTCCGTACGCCGTAAGGAGGGGGTCGGCACGGGCCGATGTCCTCGCGCGAAACGGCGCATCGTATGGAGATTCGATGAAAACAGCGGTAAGCATCAAGGCATGGCTCAGTATCCTGGTGGCGGTGTTCGCCGTCATGTTGGCCGCGACAGGCGGCTACAGCATCTATGCGGCACGAACGGCCGACGCTTCCATGCGCGCCCTCTACGTGCAGGACACCGGTGGCCTGGACTTGCTCGCCAAGGATACGATCCGCTTGCTGATCGCCCGCACGGCGTTGCAGGACTACGACCCACGCGCGGGCAGCGCGGAGTCGGCGGCATTGTTGCGTGACGCTCAGGGCGCAATCGATGGCGCGGATGCAGCATGGAAAGCGTTCACGGTATTAGCAAGCGGCCACGAAGAGCAAGCGCTCATGCAGAGCGCGGACACCGCACGCAAGCAACTCGTCCAACAGACCTTGCTGCCGGCAGTTGAAGCGCTGGAATCGAAGCGCGCGAGCGATATCCGCGAGTTCAACGAGAACCAGATCAAGGACGCTTTCAACGCCTACGATGCCGCGCTGCAACCGCTGGTCGCCATGGAATTCGAGCATGGCAAGGCGCGATTTGAGGCCTCGCAGCAACGCACCAGCACTGTTATCTGGATCGCTTCGACACTGCTGGCGGCCGGGCTCGTGCTCGCGTTTTTCTCGAGAGTCGCCTTGCAGCGGATCGTGATCGTGCCGTTGCGCGCAGCCGTGCAGGCTTGCACAGAGATCGCGGGAGGCAACCTCGCGACTCGGCTCACTGCGCGCCGGGATGACGAAATCGGCCGCCTGATTCACGGGTTATCGACGATGCAGCAGGGCTTGAGCACGATAGTCGGCGGCGTGCGCGACGGCACGGAACAGATGGCCGTGGGGACACGCGAGATAGCATCGGGGAACATTGACTTATCTCAGCGGACCGAGGAACAAGCGGCTTCGCTGCAGGAAACGTCAGCGAGCATCGGCCAACTGACAAGCACGGTGCGCCAGAACGCCGACAGCGCTCGCCAGGCAAGCGAGCTCGCGCAAACTGCATCGGCAACAGCCGGTCTCGGCGGTCAGGTCGTAGCCGATGTGGTGTCGACCATGGACGGCATCAATAGTAGTTCGAAACAAATTTCGGAGATCATCGGGGTGATCGAAGGGATTGCGTTCCAGACCAATATCCTTGCGTTGAACGCTGCGGTTGAAGCGGCGCGCGCGGGCGAACAGGGGCGCGGATTCGCTGTCGTCGCAAGCGAAGTGCGCGCGTTGGCGCAACGTTCCGCCGGGGCGGCGAAGGAGATTCGCGAATTGATCACCACGTCGGTTGCGCGCGTTGGCAACGGTTCGGTGCTGGTCAGGAACGCGGGCAGCGCGATGAGCGACATCATTGTCGCGGTGGGGCGCGTTACGGACATCATGCGGGAGATCACGGTGGCGTCCGAGGAGCAGACCACCGGTATCGAACAGGTCAATGTGGCCATCGCGCAGATGGACCAGGTGACGCAGCAAAACGCGGCGCTGGTCGAGGAGGCCGCGGCGGCGGCGGCGTCGCTGGAAACGCAGGCGGCGCAGATGAACGCGGCCGTCGCGCTTTTCAAGTTGGCTGAAGTTTAGCGGTACGCCTGCGGACGTTTAGCGAGACGCCTGCGGCTCAGGCATCGGGAAGAGGAAGCGTTTCAGGCCAACGGTTCTCTTCCACGCAATTCGATGTGGGGACGCGCTTGGCCCATCCCTCTGCCTGCAGCATTGGTTCGTCGTAGAAATGCTCGACATGCCCGATGCACAGAATGGCGACCGGCTTCGCGTCGGCGGGCATATGCAGGAGCCGTTGAACCGCGCCCACGTCGAACAGCGACACCCATCCCATCCCGAGTCCTTCTGCGCGGGCGGCCAGCCAGAGGTTCTGGATAGCGCAGGCAACCGACGCCAGGTCCATTTCGGGCAGTGTTCGGCGACCGAAGATGTGTCGCTCGCGATTTTCCATCAAGCCGACGACCACGACTTCGCCGCAGTCCAGGATGCCCTGGACTTTGAGCCGCATGAATTCGTCGCTGCGCTCGTTGAGCGCCTCGGCGGTGGCGCGCCGCTCGGTTTCCACGATGTCGTGCAGTGCGACGCGCAGGGTCCGGTCCGTGACGCGCACGAAGCGCCAGGGCTGCATGAAGCCGACGCTCGGTGCATGGTGCGCGGCGTCGATCAACCGCGCCATTTGATCCTCGGCAACGGGGGCGTTGGTGAAATGCCGCATGTCGCGGCGTTCGTGGATCGCGCGGTAGACAGCGGCAATCTCCGGTTCGGAAAAACGCTTGAGGGTCGAGTGAGTCATGGTGCGGGGGTGGTCGGGGGGGCAGGTTGCAAGGTTTTTGCGTTAGCGGTCTGAGTCATTGCTTGGTTGCTGCTGCTTAGCTTAGTGGTCTGCTTAGGTTGCCTAATTTCTTTATCACTATTAGCCACTGCGCGTGGCGGCGCGTCATTTCTTGGTCCTTAGCGACAAAGAAACGAAGCAAAGAAAGCGCTTTCAAAACGCGGGCTCATAAGTTGACCCAGCGTGCAGTTTCCACGTTTTTGGCACCCCAAAAGCACGGTGCTCGCGAGAGCGACGGATGTGTGAAACCCTCCTTCTCCGAACACCGATACCCACACGCTTCGCCACCAGTGACTGAACCTGCCCATGGGGCACCCCGCGCTATCCGCGTGAACCACCCATCGAATTTGTACGGATGCCGAACCACGTCGCCAACCCACCTCGAAGCGAGGCCGCGAGAGGGGTGAGGCCGTAACCCAAAAAATAACAGCGCAGATCAAGAAGTTAACCCATCAAGAATGAAGCAGTAAAGACGCGTGAAGCCGTACGGTTCCTTGGCAATGGTGCTTGCCCGAGAGCGTACGGGGCGAAGCGTGTGCGTGTAAGAATTCGCGAGAAGGAGGGGTTCAAACATCCGTGGCTCTGGCGAGCACCGTGCTTTTGGGGTGCCAAAAACGCAGGAACTGCACGCTGGGTCAACTTACGAGCCCGCGTTTTGAAAGCGCTTTCTTTGCTTCGTTTCTTTGTCGCTTTGGACAAAGAAATGACGCGCCGCCACGCGCAGTGGCTAATAGCGATAAAGAAAATAGCTCACTCACGCAGACCACAAACCCCGAAAGCAGCAACCCGGCACTGACCCCGACCACTACCGCAGAACCACCACTCCCCCAACGACCAAACCCCACCCTGACCCCCATCCATACCGGCAACCCAAACCCCAACCCAAACCCGAGTGCGAACGAAAACCCCACCCGAATGTCGCTATACGCCACATCCGCGTCGCCTTCCGATAAATCTCCGCACCGCGTGCTGCCGTTATCTGAGCAATCGACGCTCGATTCCAGTGGTTCCCTTCACGGTTCGCCCCAGATATCCGGAGGATACAGACCTGTTGCGCCGCATACTACAGCGACGCAGTGGGGACTAGCCCTTATGCGCAAACACATGACTATTCGCGGCGGCCTGGTCGCGACAATCGCCCTATACACCGTCCTGCTCATCGCGGTCATTGCGGTGGGCATCCTGGGTCTGTACGGCAGCAATTCGGCGCTCAGGGAGATGTATCGCGACGATACCGCCTCCGTGCTGCACCTTAAAACCAGCTCGGAGCGCTTGCTGTTGCTGCGTGCCGGGTTCGGTGAAGTCGAGCAGCTGATCAGCGCCGGCAAACCCGCCCAGCCCGAAATCGCCCGGCAGCATGCGCTTCTTGACGAGAGCAACAAGGAACTGGAAGCTTTTCGGAAGCTTCACGAGCCGGCGCCGGCGGAGAAGGCGCTTATCGATGCAATGCAGTCACGGCGCGAGCAACTGCTGGCCCAGGTGTTCCGGAAGGCGCTGAGCGAGCTCGATCAGGACAATCTGGTCGATTTCCTCACCACCCAACGAGAAGCGCCCCCCGCGCTGTTCTCCGAGTATCAAAGCGCGCTGAGCGCGCTGGAAAACTTCCAGGTCGAACGCCAGAAAGCCCGCTTCGATACCACCGATGCACGTTTCGAAGCCATGCTCTGGACGCTCGGCGCCGCTGCGGTATGCGCTCTCATCATCGGCTTCTTCGCGCAGAGGATCTTGACCCGGGCGATCGTGCGGCCGATCGATATGGCCGTCGATTATTTCGGCCGGATCTCGGCCGGTGACCTGACCAGCACCGTGACGGTCCAGCGCAACAACGAAATGGGCTACATGCTCAATGCGTTGAAGGGCATGCAGGAAGGGCTCGCGCAGACAGTGCGCAAAGTGCGTTCGAGCGCGGAGACAATCGTGCGTGACGCGCACGCGATCTCGGGCGGCAATCTCGATCTGTCGGCGCGCACCGAGCAGCAAGCGGCGTCGCTTCAGGAAGCTGCTTCGAGCATGGAGCAGTTGACCGCCACCGTCAGGCATAACGCCGACAATGCGCGCAACGCCAGCGAACTCGCGGCCGGCGCATCCGACATCGCGTTGCGCGGCGGGGACGTGGTGAACCGCGTGGTCGCGACCATGGACGCAATTTCTGGCAGCTCCGACAAGATCGTGGGCATCGTCAGCGTGATTGAAGGGATTGCGTTCCAGACCAACATCCTCGCGCTGAATGCGGCCGTGGAAGCGGCCAGGGCGGGCGAGCAGGGCCGGGGTTTCGCGGTCGTCGCAAGCGAAGTGCGAAGCCTGGCGCAACGCTCGGCATCGGCGGCGAAGGAGATCAAGGAATTGATCGGTGCGTCGACGTTGAGCGTGAAGGACGGCAGCCAGCTCGTGGCTCATGCGGGCGCGACCATGGTGGAAGTCGTGGAAGCGGTCAGGCGTGTGAGCGCGATCATGGCGGAGATCAGCCTGGCTTCCGGCGAGCAGACCACAGGTATCGAGCAGGTCAACGTGACGGTGGCGCAAATGGAAGAGATGACGCAGCAGAACTCGGCGCTGGTGGAAGAAGCTTCGGCTGCTGCAGTGTCGCTGGAAGAACAGAGCCGGCAGTTGAACGATGCAGTAGCACTGTTCCGGCTGAAAGCTATTGCGTGATTATCCGGTTTTCAGCGTCCGCGAGAAGCGATGAGGAAGCGGCAGCCAGTCGAATTGTCGCTTTGCGTCTTGTCTATACATATATGAAAAATGATCACTGATACGAAACAGATGCTTAGCCACAAAAATTAAGATCAACACATTGATTTAAAGACGTTTAAGCCGATATCACCAGAATTTCCGTAGATATCGGTTAGGGGTAAACATCGACAATAGCGGACTTGTATATACATATCGGTTCACATACAGTCGCACTGAATCGCGAATTTTCGCTTGAGGCGATCGCGTTTCGGGCCGTCGCGCAGGCGCATTTGCGTGACGACGTATTGAAAGAAGCTGGCGATACGCGCTTCACGCGACGCCACTGACTCGAGGGTATCCATGTCCGCTTCACAGACTGGCGCACAGACCGGCGCACAGAGCGGCGTCATAGCCGAACGCCGCACCATCGACTACATCCCCGAAGCCGAACGTCATGGCGGCCTTGCCAGCCAGTTCACGCTTTGGCTCGCCGCGAACCTGCAGATCACCGCCATTGTCACGGGCGCGCTTGCGGTCGTGCTCGGCGGCGACGTGTTCTGGTCCTTGATCGGCCTGATGGTCGGTCAGCTGTTGGGTGGTGGTGTGATGGCGTTGCACGGAGCCCAGGGGCCGCAACTCGGGCTGCCGCAAATGATATCGAGCCGCGTGCAGTTTGGTGTGTACGGTGCGGTGATCCCCATAGCGCTGGTGTGCCTGATGTACGTCGGTTTCTCGGCGAGCGGTTCGGTGCTCGCGGGGCAGGCGGTCGCGCAGCTCCTGCACGTGGACGATGCTGTCGGCATTGTCGTGTTCACGGCGGTGATCGTCGGCTTTACGGTGTTCGGATATCGCGTGATTCACGCGATCGGCCGCGTCGCCAGCGTGATCGGCGTGCTTGCGTTCGTGTACATGTTTGCGCGGCTGCTGACGGGGCATGATATCGGCTCCCTGCTCGCGAACCGTCACTTCACGTTGAGCAGCTTCCTGCTGTCGATGTCGCTATCCGCATCGTGGCAGATTGCATTTGGGCCCTACGTTGCCGACTATTCCCGCTATTTGCCTTCCTCCACGTCGCCGCGCAAGACGTTCTGGGCCATCGGACTTGGCTCGGTGATCGGCGCGCAGGTGGCGATGGTGTTCGGCGTGTTCGCCGCCGCGCTCGCCGGCAAGCAGTTCTCGCATCACGAGGTGTCGTTCGTCGTCAGCCTGGGCGGCAGCGGTGCGATTGCCGCGCTGCTTTACTTCGCCATTGCGTTCGGCAAGATCACGATCACGACGCTCAACGCATACGGCAGCGTGATGTCGATCGCGACGGTGGTCAGCGGTTTTCGCGGTGAGCAGCGTTTGTCGACGCGCAATCGCGCGGTCTACATTGTCGCGATGGTCGGACTTGCGATGGGCCTCGCGCTCGCCGGCCGTCACGCGTTCCTGAAAGAGTTCTCGTCGTTCATCCTGTTCCTGCTCGCGTTCTTTACGCCGTGGAGCGCGATCAACCTGGTCGACTATTACTTCATTACCAAGGATCGTTACGACGTCCCTGCACTTTACGATCCGGATGGCCGATATGGTCGCTGGAACGTGACCGGTATCGCGGTGTATGCGATCGGGGTACTCGTGCAATTCCCCTTCATTTCGAGCGCGTTCTATACCGGCCCACTGGTGGACAAGCTCGACGGAGCCGACATTTCGTGGATCGTCGGGCTTGCCGTGCCGTCGCTACTCTATTACTTTGCAGCCCGCCACAAGGCGCATGTTGCGCCCGCGCATTTGATTCTGCCTGCGCAGCCGGCATCTTCAGCAAAGTAGCGTCGGATCTTCCCGCCAAGCGGTGATACAGGGATGTCCTGGATCAGAGCCGAATGCACCGCCACATGGTGCCGCGGTCATAGGGGAAGAAACGCGGTGTGATCAGGAGCCGTCAATCGACACGCATCGAGGCGCCCGGACATCACGGTGAGCTCGCGGACCATGACGCCGGACGATTTGCCATCGCGTCTCGCCAGGCGGGCGATATCGAGCAACTCCCCATATTTCCTTGCACACTGCTGCGATGCTCCGGCCTGTCGATGCATCGCAGCAGTTTCGACGTTCATCATGCGGCTGCCGACGCCCAGTGCCACTATCGTCGCAACAACCAGCGTTGCCGATACGCCCATTTTGCATAATAGTTTGTACTGCGATTTAAGAGCTGGATATACGAGCGTCACGCCGTCCTTCCCTTCATCATTTTCCGGCTAATTCGCATGACCATGCCGCTGGTTATGCGCGGCAAGTCATCGTTCATGACCAGTGCGCCGCTACCCAGACGTTCCCGACCCAGTGGCCCGGCACCCACACTACGGGGCGCGGCACAGGCGTCATGTAGACGACGCGCGGAGCAACATACACGGCCGGCGGCGGGGGCGGTGCATAGACAACCGGAGGCGGCGGGACATACGCAACCGGGGGAGGCGGCACATACACCACCGGAGGCGGCGGAACGTAGGCCACAGGCGCAGCAACGACCACCGGCTTCGGCGCAACGACGACCGTCGTGCCGCCCGTCGTGACAACGCCACTGGTCGTGACCACGCCGCTTGTCGACACGGTGTGCCCATACGTACCTGTCGCGCTGGTCGAGGTCGTGACAACACCCGGTGCGACGCGCGTCGCGGTTCCCGAGTGATAGACGGTCCCGCCGTCCGAACCGGTCACCGTGCCCGAACGGGAGCACGAAGCCCCTGCACAATTCGTCGATGCCGAATGATCGACCGTGTTGCCGTTCGAGCCAGTGATCGATCCCGACGATGAATACTGGCCCGGTGCGGTTCTGGTCACGTCGCCTGAGGTGGAGGCCGTCTTGCCGTCCGGTCCGGTGAGGGTGCCGGTGTGTGAACACGTGCCGCCTGCGCAGTTGGTGTCGCCGGCATGCTGCACCGAATTGCCGTAGCGTCCGGTCGCGGTGCCTGAATTCGAAAACTCTCCCGGCGCGTTGCGGGTCACCGTTCCCGTGTTGGTCGCGAAGCCGCCGTAAGGGCCGGCGACGCCGCCTGCATGCGAACAGCTGCCGCCGCCGCACGAGCCGTATCGAGCACCGTTATACGTGCCGCGTGATGTATATGCGGTGCCGTGTTGCGACCAGGCGAACGCGGAAGCGCTGCTGAGGGCAAGCATGGCGATGGTTGCTGTGAGCACGAACTTGCGCAGGGCGCCACGTACGGATGCCGTGGTCGTGGCGAAAGCGGTGGTAATCGAGGGGGCGAACGAGCGGGTATTCACACTATCTCCTTGGTAGTCCTGGGCCACTTCCAGCGCACTGCGGCGTGGCGATGAGCGGACTATAGGAGTGCGCGCGAATTTAATCATTAGCGAAGATATGTCACCCGGTGTCACCGCGCCAGAGGCCCGCCAGACGGGGGTTTGCGAGCGTGCGAAGCGCACCGTGACATATTTCGACATGAATTGTTGCGAGTCGAAATGCGATGCAGCCGCCTGGGTTGCTGCGTGATTCGCTGCCTGATTTGCTGCCTGATGACACCAACACCGCGGTGTGGCTCTGACGATTAGTCGGCCTGACACCACCGGCCAGAATCCGGGCACACAGTGACCCGTGCGCCGTTCAGCCGGACTTGCTCTTCATCGAGTTGCAGCGAGGTCGAAGTGTCGACGTCGAAGCTGACGCGAAGCGCGTCTCCAACATGGGCATCTTCGATGGGAAGCTCCCAGGTCAGGAATATCTGGGTGCAATCCTGGCCGGGTGCGAAGTCAGCCACATTAAAACCGCGGCTGCCGCGTCGTATGACGCCATGAGGCTGGCCGGTATCGAATATCACGGCCGTACCCCGGGTCAGGGGGATTCGATAATCCATGGAGGGGAAATGCAAATCCAGACCCTTGTCCTCGCTCATGAAGAGATTGCAAAACGCGGCGCCGCCATATTGCGAGCCGTCATGATGGTACTTCGCGCCACGGCAGGCCATGAGCGCTACGTCACTGGAGGCCAGTACGTCAGGCAGTCCAAGCGTGCGGGTCCAATCGGACATCGCTTGCACGCAGCGCTTGTAGTCGGGCCAGCGCATTCTCGCTCGCGCCAAAGGCATGACCTCGACGTCTCCGGGCTCAAGGACCATGCGCGTTGTCGTCTCGCGTTCCCAATCCGCAAGCAGACGTGCGGAGGGCGGCGGCGCATCGACTGTGCCTGTCAGCACGATGTCGCTCACGTGCCGGCTGCGGATGACGTCGCCACTCCAGAAATAGGAGGTGAGGAGGTCTCGTACCGGATGCTGTTGAGGAGGGTGATTCATCTGGGCCATTCTGATAACGCTGCCTGTGGAAGCAGCGAGCGATTGTCTCCCAGTTTAGCTTCAATTGTCGCCGACCTGTTTCGGCGAGCCTTCAACAGTGAACGAGCGGAATATCGCGTATTTTTCCCGAATCTTTCGGGCTGCCTTGAACGCCTCCGTATCACGATGCGCCTGGACTTGTTCCAGACTATCCCATACGAGAACGGCGACGCGCGCTGCCGGTGGTGCGCCTTCGATTGAAGTGACTTTTCCGCCTCCTCAAGCATGAGCTCGATGAGCCTGAGTGTAGGACGGGTAGCCGGCACTCGCTTGGGCAATGCGTCCGCCAGCGTCATCTTCGTAGGGGATGACGGCTTCGTTTAGAAACGTTCGCAGCGGTACTACTGCCGGGGCCATTTGCGCGGCCACCCGCTCTTCCTCGGTAGCGGAGCCAACGCCCGCAAGCTGATCTCCCGAGCGCCGCGGGCTGGCCTTCGCCAACAGCATTTTCAGATCATTAAATCGATAGGTATGCAAACCGATGGTTTCGTGAAAAGTCATTGCATTACCGGTCACTGAGTGAAATCCGAAACGGCGACGCCCGGGGCAGCGGCTCGACCGTGACAAGCAGGGTCCGGTCAATGATGCCCCGGCGCCCCGGCGTCTGCGCGTCACGGTAGCCGCGCCGTTGGTTCAAGACCTAAGCTCCGCTCCCGCCCACGGTCCTGAGGCTCTTCCATTGCCCCTGCTGCACCTGGAACAACGTATAGGGCGGTTTGATCAAGTCGCCGTAGGGATCGAACGCAATCTTGCCGGTGATGCCTGTGACCGTGGCCTTTGCCAGGCTCTCCGCAATCTTCTGCCGATCAAGCGAATTGGCGTTCTCGATGGCCTTGATCATCACGAGCGCGGCGTCATACGCAAACGGCGCGTAGAGTTCAACGTCCTGGTTGAAGCGGGCCTTGTACCGCTTGCCGAAGTCCTGGGCTGCCGGCAACTTGTCGAGCGCAGGACCCGGTTCGAGGTCCTGCGTGCCTTCGCCAGAGGGCCCGGCGATCTGCAGGAACGCGTTGCTCTTGAGCGCACCCGCGCCAAAGAGCTGCGTCTGCATGCCGAGCGAACGCATCTGTTTAACAAGCATCGCGCCTTGCTCGTCCAGGCCGCCGAAGAAGATCACATCGACGTTCTTGCTCTTCAGCGTAGTCAGGACCGCGCGAAAGTCGACGGCTTTATCGTTCGTGAATTCGCGATCGACAATATTGCCGTTCGCTTCCTTTACGCCTTTCTCGAACGCGTCGGCCAAGCCTTGCCCGAACGCCGTGCGATCGTCGATGATGCCAATTCGTTTCGCCTTGATCTGCTCGACCACGAAGTGACCCGCGACCACCCCGCCAATACCGTCGTGGCCCATCGTGCGGAACACGTTCTTGAAGCCTTGCTTCGTCAGTTGCGGATTGGTTGAGCCGGGCGTGATCATGGCGACGTTGGCCTGATGGTAGACCGCCGATGCCGGAATGCTGCATCCCGAGTTGTAGTGACCAATCACGCCTACGACACCATCGTCGACCAGCTTCTGGGCGGCCTGGATCGCAAAGCGGGGATCGGCCTGATCGTCCTGCACGTCCAGGACGAACTTCACCGGCTTGCCGTCGACGCTCGGATTCTTTGCGTTCTCCTCGTCGAGCGCGAGTTGCGCGCCGTATTGCAAGTCCTTGCCGACGCGCGCGACCGGCCCGGTTAGCGGAGCGGCAAAACCGATCTTGACCACCTCCGGTTCGGCTGCGTATGAAGGCACGTGCGCGCCCATGATCCCAAGTGCAATTGCGACAACCAGGTTTCGACGTTTCATGATGTCAGTCCTTATCCCTTGTTTCATGGAGACTGCTGCGGTGGTTAAAAACGACTTGGGCTATAGGGGTTCAAGTCGAGCGGAGGAGTGCGGCCGACCACGAGGTCGGCCACCACGCTGCCCGTCACGCCGCCCAACGTGACGCCGAGATGCTGGTGCCCGAATGCATAGACCACCCGTTGCGAAGCGCTTGATCGCCCGATCACCGGCAAGCCGTCCGGCAGGCTTGGCCGGAAGCCGAGCCAGGTGCTATCGGGCTGAGGCAGGCCGGGCAGCGCTTGTTGAGCGGAAGTGGTCAGCAAGCTCAGGAGTGCAGGATTTTTCCGCGATCCGTAGCCGCCAAGTTCAACGGTGCCGGCGGCCCGGATGCCGCCAGTCATCGGCGTCATGTAGAAGCCGCGCTCCGCCCAGCCGCAAGGACGGGAAAGCAGGTGCGACGTGAAGGGAAAGCGCACGTGATAACCGCGCTCCGTGTCGAGCGGAACGCGATCGCCGCATTGCCGGGCAAAGCGTTTCGACAGCGCGCCGGTGCAGACGATCACGTGTTCGGCGCCATGCGCGCGGCCGGTTTCATCGATCAGACGCACGCCATTGTGTTGCGGCTCGATAGCGTTGATTGCGACGCGCTCGTGCTGAAGACCCTGCGTCGCCATCGACGCATGCAGCGCCTGTAGAAACCCGCGTGGATCACTGAGAAACCAGCTGCCGCTGAACATCGTGCCGTGCTCGAAGATGGGCGCGAGATTAGGTTCGAGCTGACGGATGCCGTCGCGATCGAATGGTTCGAATTCCACGCCGAGCGAGCGGCGCAAGTCGAGCGAAGGTTGTGCCGCCTTGAACGATCCCGGGTTCGAGTAAAGGTACAGGCACTCGCGCTCGCGCACGAAGCTCGCAAGCGTGCTGGTGGCCAGCATCTCGCGATAACCTTCGAACGCCCGCGACAGGATGCTCGCCAGCGCGCGGGCGCTGTGTTCGTAGCGGCTCTGCGTCGCGCTCAGCAGGAACCGCACGAGCCAGGGAGCGAGTTGCGGCATGTAGCCCCAGCGAATCCGCAGCGGACTCGTCGACGAAAACAAAAAGCGCGGCAGATTGCGAAACACGTCCGGGTTGTTGACCGGGATGCATCCGTAATTCGCGAACGTGCCGGCGTTGCCGTACGACGTCGCTTCGCCCGGGCCTTGCGGGTCGAAGAGCGTCACGCGATGCCCGTCGCGGATCAGCCAGTAGGCGCAGGACAAGCCAATGAAACCCGCGCCCAGGACAGCGACTTCAGCCATTATTCCTTCCCGTGGGTGTCGGGGAAGTGAACCGAATGCATCGATGCCGGTTGATGTGCCATGCGTGTCTCATCCTGTAATACAGTTCGGGATCGTGCCGGCAGTCCGCCGACACACAAACGATGCAGACATGCTCACACAAAGTTTTTTTGTGTGCAATTGTTTTGTCTTTGTGTGGACTTAGGTGATTTCCCTGAATCTGCGTGGATTTTTACGCTGGTGATGCTGGAATGCCTGTACGCTATGAATGCTTAAAAGGCTTATCTTGTGTCAAACCTCGTGTCAAAGCGCGCTGATCGAGATGCAAGAAGCGCATGAAGCAACGATTCAATGAGTTTTTGTATGGAGACATTGGTTGAATGAAGATCGAAAAAGGCCACACAAAAGCTGTCGATAACGTTCAGACAAAGCGACGCGAGGCCACCTATCTCGAGGTCTCGCGGACGTTGGAAGAAAAGGTGCGCAACGGGCTGTACCAGCCGGGCAGCCGGTTGCCGCCGCAACGCGACCTGGCAGTGGAACTTGGCATCAACGTGTCGACCGTTTCGCGGGCTTACAAGGAATTGCAGGCGCGCGGACTGATTGTGGCGAGCAAGCGGCGCGGCTCGATCGTCACTGGCGGCGCGATGCCGTCAGTCCATGCCACGTCGGCACGCGGCAAGAACGGCGAAGCCGCGTCGAATGCCGTGATAGACCTGACCGTCAACCGTCCCGCCACGGGCGAATTCCTGACGCAGCTCGCGCGCACGATGGCGAACGTCGCGCGCGATTCGCGTTTTCCGGAGACGCAGGAATATCAGCCGCCGCAAGGGCCTGACTGGGCACGTGCAGCAGGGGCGCGATGGATGGCTGCGCCCGGATTTACACCAACACCGGACAACGTGGTCGTGACAAGCGGTGCGCAACACGGTCTCTATGCGGTCTTGAGCAGCCTGATGGGACACGACGGCGTGATCCTCTCGGACCAGTTGACTTACTACGGGCTGAAGGCGCTTGCGCCGGTCTTCCAGTTTGAACTCGTCGGCATTCCTAGCGATCACGACGGCTTGCTGCCGGACCAGCTCGAAGACGCATGCCGGCGCATGCGCGTGAAAGCGATCTTCACCGTGCCGAATCTGCAGAACCCGACCGTGGTCACGATGAGCCTCGCGCGGCGCACAGCGCTCGTCGATATCGCGCGCCGGCATCACATCGCCATTATCGAAGATGACGTCTATGGCCCTTTGGTGAGTACGCGTTTGCCTACCATCGCGAGTCTCTGTCCGGAGCTGACGTTCCATGTTGCTTCAACGTCGAAGATCCTGGCGCCGGGACTGCGGGTGGGCTATGTACTCACGCCACCCAATGGGGCTGCGCTCGCCGCCGAGGCTGTGCGCACCACCGCATGGATGCCCGCGCCGCTGTCGACGCTCATCACCACACGGTGGATCGAGGACGGCACCGCCAGGATCATTCTGGATGCGCAGCGCGCTGAACTGGCCGCACGGCAGGAACTCGCACGCGACCTGTTGCCGAAAGAGCACCTGAATAGCGATCCGGCATGCATGTTCGTCTGGATGCGCGTGCCGGCGCCGTGGCGCTCCGACGATTTCGCGGCGAACGCGCTCGCTCGCGGCGTCAGTGTCATGCCCGCGTCGGCGTTTGCCGTGGACCGCTCGATGATCGAGCATGGCGTGCGGATCAACCTTGCGTGCGCAACGTCGCGTGACCAGCTCGCCGGCGCACTGCAGATCGTTGCGCAAACACTGCGCGACAGGCCGCGTGCGTTGTTCGGCACGATCTAGTGCTGGCCGGCCCGCGTGGCCGGTGGCTCACTCTGTTTCGATGTCCGCTCGCGCCAGGTGCGCAAATTACGTCCGCGCGAGTTCTCGGGAATACCGGAAATCATGCCCCGGTCGGCAGGTTGCCGGTTTCGGTCGAGGTCGAGAATTCCGGAAGGTCAGTCTTCTCAAGCAGGATCGCAGGATGGAAGGTGAAACTCACGCCCGGCTATCTACCTAACGTTTGTTAGGTTTAACTATAAGTCCTATAATTCAGTCCCTCAACACCATTTTTCGTCGAAGGCGGGACCAGTGAAGAACCAGGCAGGCACAAACTCCAGTGACAAGATACTGGCGGCGGCCACGAAGATCGCACAGGCGCATGGCTACGGCGGTCTGAATATTCGTAACCTCGCTGCTGACGTCGGCATCAAGGCTGCAAGCATTTACCACCACTTTCCAAGCAAGGCCGACCTCGCTGAAGCGGTAGCAAAGCGTTATTGGCAGGACTCGGCGGCAGTCCTGGAGGGACTGTGGACGGAATCGTCTGATCCGCTCCACTGCCTACGCCAATATCCCAATACGTTTCGCAAGTCGCTTGAGAGTGACAACCGCATGTGTCTCTGCAGCTTCATGGCCGCCGAGTTCGATGACTTGCCCGAAGCGGTCAAGAAAGAGGTCCAGACCTTCGCCGATGTCAATGTGGCATGGCTTGGCAAAGTCCTGTCGGCTGCTGCAGTTGTCACTACCGAGGAGTCCGAACGGCGAGCTCGCGCGATCTTCGCCGCAGTCGCAGGCGCTCAGCTTGTGGCGCGGAGCCGCTCCGATCTTTCGCTCTTTGACGCGTTGATCGAGAGTTACCGGGCGGCTGGTCTCATACCGGCGTAAGCGATGAACGCGCGAACGCGAGGCGCTAAAGTCATCGGCCGTCGCCGGTTATCTGTGTCACTAACCCGTTGCTGTGCTTGTGCGAGCAGGTCGCCTCGTGCACGAGTACATAGTGGGCGCGTTACCACCGCGCATTGGCGGAAAGTGCTCGCCGTCGACACACTTCAGCTCGAACCGCGAGACTCACGTCTTTGAGGAGAGAAGTGAGACAAGCGCAATGATGGAATCGTCCGGAGTGAAGAACAATCCGGGCAGGCGAAGCTCACTCATTCGCCCGATGCACGATTTGCACTGGCCTCTCGAAGAGATATAAGTCCCGGCTCGCCCCTTCAGTTCTTCACCAAGGGGTAACAGCGACCAACGGAAAAAATTGGGCATTGACGAAGAACAGTGCGACCTCTATAGTCTACCTACCAAACGTTAGGTAGACAAAACTCACTGAGTTCCAATATCCATCTGTTCCGACGCAACCCGACCGCAGAGAGGTAGGCAATGAGTTCCCACACCATCAATTTCGACGCAGCTAAACCGGCCATGATGACGATTTACGATTGGCACACCGGCCCTTATCCAGCTCGCGTCCGTATCGCTTTGGCCGAGAAGAACCTTCAATCGCGTGTGCAGTTTGTGTCGGTCGATCTTTGGAAAGGCGAGCACAAGAAGGCCGCGTTCCTCGCCAAGAATTACTCGGGCACGCTGCCGGTGCTTGAACTCGACGACGGGACCTTCATTGCCGAGTGCACGGCCATTACGGAATACCTCGACGCGCTTGATGGCGCTCCAACACTCACCGGCAGGACACCGCGCGAAAAGGGCGTGATCCACATGATGAGCAAGCGTGCCGAATTGGAGTTGCTCGACGCCGTTAGCGTTTATTTCCATCACGCCACACCGGGGCTTGGACCCGACGTCGAGATTTATCAGAACGCCGAATGGGGTTTCCGTCAGCGCGACAAAGCCCTAAGGGGTATGCACTACTTCGACACCGTTCTCAAAAGCCAGCCTTGCATCGCCGGCGAGGTCTTCTCGATGGCCGACATCACGGTCATAGGCGGTTTGATCTTTGCGGGGCTAGTGGAGCTGCCGGTGCCGGCGGACTGCGAGGCGCTTCAAGCCTGGTACGCAAGGACGCAGGAGCGTCCCAGCGTTCAGAACCGGGTGACGATGTCGGAACCGACCGAGGCGTCCGTCTGAAATCGTCGTCTGTGAACGACTGCTTTCATGCGTCGCTCATTGCCATCACTCCACCGTGGGCCATGCCAGATGCGGCGACGTCCAGTCCAGCTCACTGCCGACCACCATCACCCGGTCGTCGCTCGTGAACGCCATGGTCACGCCGACCGACGCGCACCCGCTGGTCAGCGATAAATACGGTTGGCAGAACACCGCCGTTCCCATGTTCGCCACCGCCTTCCAGTAATACGGCCGATGATCCCATCGCCCCGATTGCGCAGCGAACAATGGCCCGAGCCGGAAGTCCGCGCCCGAGCGCGCGCGGCCGGTAATTTCCTGCCCCAGGACGCGCCCGGTTTCGTCGAGAACGAAGCAGCGTTTGCATAGCTCCAGCGTCGCCATGGGCGCGATGGCCTCTTCCACACTGACACCGTTCGTCAACGCTGCCGCCGCTGTGTCGAGCATGGCGAGATACGGCGCCAACTGCGCTTCGAAGCGCGCGGTGCGCACGGCACGGCCTTCGGCAATGACATCGAAGGCGTGATCGATGCGTCGCGTCACGGCCGCCGGCGAGGGCAGCGTGGCGCTCGGCCTGCCCAGCAAGAACCCTTGCGCGAAATCGACGTTCGATTCCACCGCCAGGATGAGCTCCTCAGTCGTCTCGATCCCTTCCACCACCACCATCATGTCCGCCCGGTGCAGCAGCGACACAATGGTCGGAAGGAGAGGCTGATCCGAGGCACGGCTCTTCGCGCGGATCAACGCGCCATCGAGCTTGACGAAATCGGGCTGGATGCGCAGCAGGCGGTCGAGGTTGGAGTGGCCGGTGCCGAAGTCATCGACTGCAATCAGGAAACCGCAGCCGCGATAGCGCCACGCGGCCAGCGCAAGCTCCTCGACGTCCACCCCCTCGGACTCGAGAATCTCCAGCACGACGCTGCGAGGATCGAGTCCCGCTTCGAAGACGATGGCCGCCAGCGTCTGCTCGTAACCCGGCTGGATGAAGGTGGACGGCGCGACGTTCAGGAAGAGCCAGGAGTCGAGCGGCAGGCGCTTGCGGGCGTTCGCGAGATGGAGGTTGTGAGTCAGTGAATCCAGGTCGTTGATGCCGGGATTCGACTGCGGGGCGAACAGCCTGTCAGGCCGCACCGGCGCGCCATGCTGGTCGAAGCCGCGAAGCAGGGCTTCGAAACCAACCTGCTTCTGATGCGACAGGCTGTAGACCGGCTGGTAGTGAGTGAACAGGTCGAACGCACCCCAGCGGGTGACGATGACCGGCTCATCGTCGACTCGCGTGTCATTGTCTTCATCAAGAGCCGTGGCGCGCACACGCTCGACCCGGCGTGCCTGCTCGACGAACACCCGGTTATGGCCCGCGTGTTTCGCGCGCAATAGCGCTTCGTCGGCACGGTCGAGCAATTCAATGGCGGTCTCGTTAGGCCTGCGATGCGCAACGCCAAAGCTGGCGGTGAGAAAGCCGTCGGGCCGGAGTATCGATGCTACGAGGATGCGCAGTGTGTCGGCAAGGCTGATCGCGCGATCAGGATCGGGCAAATTGATAAGGACCGCGAACTCCTCGCCTCCCAGCCGTCCGACCACCGCGTGCGCGGGCACGGCGTCGTTCAGGACCTTGGTGACATCGATCAGCGCTTCGTCGCCGCGCGCGTGGCCGTACTGGTCGTTCAGGGACTTGAAGCGATCGATGTCCAGGAAGATCGCACTGACGACTTCGTCGTGAGCTTTCGTCTCGCTCAGCATCTGTTCCGCCTGCTCGAGAAAAGCGCGCCGGTTCAGGAGCTGGGTCAACGGATCGGTTGCGGCGAGCGCCCGTAGTTTCTCTTCGAGCATGAAGTGATTGAGCCGGAACCAATAGAAGGCGAAGTGAAACGTGGTCGCGGTCGGGATGCCAATAGATACCCACATTGCGCATAAGACGTAGTCGTCGTGCGTGAAGGGCACGGCTATCAAAAAGGGCAGCCCGGCCAGGTAGAACGCAATCGTTCCCAGGATGAAATGCCGTGGCGTCAGCCACAGCGGCGCAGCACAGATAGGGATGACCATGCCGGCGGGCAGCATCCAGAAGAGCGGTTTTTCCACGCCCTCGACATTGATCCCGATCCCGATCTGCAGAACCACGACATACAGCACGCCGATCAGGCCGAATATGAACGTGGATGGCGCCTTGGGAATGGCCGCGACCAGCAACAACATGGCGATAGCGCATAGCAGGCGCGGCCAGAGCGGCAGGTCAATGCCCGTTACGTGGGATCGGGCGATGACGAACATCAGGAATGCCACCACGGTAAAAGCCATGGTGAAGGTTGACAGCGGCCGTTGCTGATCCATCGAGCGGCGGTGGAAACGGAGTCGAAGCGCGGGTGTGATCGTTGGCGGGAGCAAGGAGCTGAGCATGTTTTCGGGTAAGTTTTAGCAGCCTCATTCATTCATGATGACTGTCGGCTGTGCCGGGCCGAATTGTTTGAATTACCGCAGGTTCTGAATTCACATGATCCGAATATCGTCGGATGAAATGGATTGTCTTACTAGGCGCGATCCGGCTCAAGTGAATGTTTGCCCGGCCGTATCGTTTAGTAAATAAGGCCGGGCGTGCTTTTGAGCGCCGCCGGATTGCGCGGGAGGGAGAACGGGCGATTCGAGCGCAATGCAGTTATTTGCGCCAGGGCGTTGGCGCCTCTGTTCACTTGCAGAGGCTCGCGGCACCTTCGATAAATTCAGCCGCGCGTCAGCCGCGAGCGGGAGTTGCGGCGCATTTCAGCGAGTTGCCAACCGGCAAGCGCGATGCAGCCAAACAGCACTTCACGCATCCGCTTGACCAGCGCGAGCGCAATACCCGTTTGCCGGTCCGCGCCGGCCATGTGCGCCAGCACCATGATCGCGGCCTCCTGCACGCCCAACCCCGCCGGCAAGAAAAACGCCGCATGCCGGACTGCCTGGGTGAGCGCTTCCACGGCAACTGCGCCGGCAATCGACACCGGATGACCGAAGAACGCGAGCGCCCAGTACACTTCGAGCGCACCGAGCATGTAACCGCTTAGCTGCCACGCGAACGCGGAGGCGAGCAAGCCCGGGCGCCGCATCAGCGTGTCTATTTCCCGGTCGAGCCGGACACCGTCCAGCTTCGACAGCAACCGGTGCGACGATCCGAGCCAGCGGGCCGCCAGCTTTTCGAGCGCCTGAAACAAGCCGCCGCGCCTGACCAGAATAAAAAACACAACGGGAACGGGCAATGACAGCAGCAACGCAAGACCGATCAGCCGCACGCCCGCGAACGCCTGAGAGGTGCTCACCATCAACAACAAGCCGAGCGCTGAGAACGCATATTGGACGACTACCGTCACCAGCACTTCCACGATGACCGATGCGCTGACGCGATTGATATCGGCGATATACCAGTGCGCGAGCCTGATCCCGACCAGCTCGCCACCTACGCCCGCCGCCGGCAGCAGCCGGCTGACCGACTCGCGAACGATTGCTATCCACCACAAGACGTGCAGAGGCGCCAAGCGCCCAAGGAGGACTCGCCATCCGCATGCATCGAGCAACAAGGGCAGCGCGTGGAACGGGACGAGCCAGAGCATGGTGACACCGGCTTGCGGAAACCCGCGCAGCACGTCGGCGAGACCCTCGTGCACGGCGAAGATCGTCAGCAAGCCGATCGCCGCCGGCCAGCGCGCCCAGGCAAGCCAGCGCAGTACTGCGGTCATAGAGAGCGCAACGCCGGTTCGACGGCTGACACAGCGGCCGGGAAGACGTCGCTGAAGCCGCCGCGAGGGAAGCCGGTGGCATCCATCGCCGCCGCCACGCGCGGGGACAGCAGTGCCGCGAGTTCATCGGCGTGACGGTAGTCCGTCATGGACGGCGTGATCGGACTGTCGCCCGGCATGGCGGGGTGACAGTAGATTTCGCTCACGCCATCGGGGAGGGTGGCGAGCGCCTTGATGAACGCTGCTTCATCCATCCGCCCGCTCTGCGTGAGACCCGCGACGTAATCGTTATGCGCGATCCCGCACCGGTCCAGCCGCGCTCGCACCAACGCAATCCACGGACGCAACGAAAGCGTGCCGGGCGCTTCGCACGGCAGGCGCATCGCCCGCATGCCGTACTCGCTTCCTATCCCGATCAGGAGCGACAACACCGTTGGGTGAAGATGGAAATGCTTGTGCGTATTGACGTGATCGAGCGGCAGACCGGTCGCGGCAAAAGCCTCGAACTGCGCGCGAATTTCGTGGGCGAGCTGAGCCCGTACGCGGGGAAGAAAGAAAAAGCGCACGCCGTCGCGCACCATCGCGTTGCCGAAACGGCCCTGGTCATCGACTAGCTGTGGAATGTCGCTACTTGGCAACGTCGCCCGGCCGTCCGCCAGGACGATATGCAAACCCACGCGCAGAGTCGGCAAGCGCCGCGCGCGCTCGACGGCATCCGCAGCGGCGTCGCCCGCGACCATCAGGCTGGCTGAAGTCAGCACGCCGTTGCGATGGGCACGCTCGACCGCTTCGTTCACGCGTGCGTGCAGCCCGAAATCGTCTGCGTTCACAATCAAGGCGCGCCGTGCCGGACGGGCCGCGGCTTGCGGCCGGATCATGCTGAGTGCGTGCGCAGGAAGCGGAAAAACTCGACGCCTTCGCGCAAGCGCCGCTTCATCATTTCCCAGCTCATCAGCATTTCGCGCACGATCTCCCAGATCTTGGACGGCCGGAAATAGAACTGCTTGTAGAACCTCTCCAGCCCGTGATAGATCTCTTCACGCGACAAATGCGGATAACCGATCGCCGCCAGTTGCACACCTTCCGCACTGACCAGGTTGATGACCTTGTTTTCTTCCAGCCAGCCGTTGTCGACCGCTTGCTTGTAGAGCGTGGTGCCCGGATAGGGCGCGGCGAGCGACACCTGGATGGTATGCGGATTGATTTCCTTCGCATACCGAATGGTATTTTCGATTGTCTCGCGTGTTTCACCGGGCAGGCCCAGGATAAAGGTGCCGTGAACCTTGATGCCGAGCTTGCGGCAATCAACGCTGAAGCGCCGCGCCATGTCCGTGCGCAGCCCTTTCTTGATGTTCAGCAGGATCTGGTCGTCGCCCGATTCGTAGCCTACCAGCAGCAGCCGCAGGCCGTTCTCCTTCATGATCTTGAGCGTCGCATACGGCACGTTGGCCTTTGCATTGCAGGACCACGTGACGCCAAGCTTGCCCAGTCCCCGTGCAATCTCTTCCACACGCGGCTTGAAGTCGGTGAAGGTGTCGTCATCGAACATGATCTCCTTGACTTCAGGCATGTTGTCGCGAATCCACTTCACTTCTTCCAGCACGTTTTCCACGGAACGGGTGCGATACCGGTGACCTCCTACGGTCTGGGGCCACAGGCAGAAGGTGCAGCGTGAGCGGCAACCGCGGCCCGTATAGATCGACACATAAGGGTGTGACAGGTAGCCGATGAAATAATTGTCGATCTTCAGGTCGCGCTTGTAGACCGGTGCGACAAAGGGCAACGCATCCATGTCCTCGAGAATGGGACGCGCTTCGTTATGTTCAATCGAGCCATCGGCAAGCCGGTAGCTCAGGCCCTTGATCCGCGCGAAGGGTTTGCCCTCGGACACTTCCAGGCAAGTGAAGTCGAATTCTTCGCGGCAGACGAAATCGATTGCATCGCTTGCGGCCAGGGAGTTGTGCGGATCCACCGCGACCTTTGCTCCCACCATGCCGATCAGCAGCGACGGCTTGCGCGCCTTCAGCTTCTCGGCGAACAACGCATCGCTTGGGAACGAAGGCGTGCTCGTATGAATGATCACGAGTTCGTACGCCTCGGCAATCTGGAGAGTCGCTTCGACTGACAAGCCGTCGGCGGGGGCATCGAGCACCCGGCTGCCCGGGACGAGCGCCGCGGGCTGGGCGAGCCAGGTCGGGTACCAGAACGAACGGATCTCGCGCTTCGCCTGGTAGCGCGAACCCGCGCCGCCGTCGAAGCCGTCAAACGATGGGGCCTGCAAGAACAGCGTTTTCATGGATGGCTCCTGAGACTCGGAACTTGCCGTGTGGAATGGCTTCATGGATTGGCTTCGTGATTCGTGACGCGCGCGGGTCCCGATGCAGCGTCGTAGCGCTCGTCGGACATGTCCGTCAGATTGACCGCCGGCGTGACGGCCCGCGGCACGATCCGGATGCGCGCGCCCCGCCAGATCACGTGCGAGCCGAACGCCGCCACGATCCATTCGGCGGACAACAGCAGGTCGCGCAGCGGAATCAGCGGCAGGTCGCGCCAGAACGAGCGCCAGTCACGCGTCGTTCTCCAGTGCAGCAGCAGCCGCGCGCTGAGGCCGAACGAGGTGCTCAGGTCGACAATCATGTCGGCGGTAGAGTCGGCGATCGCGCCGCCGCTCCAGTCGAAACCGAGGCCCAGCAACCAGCTCGCCATCAGCCACGGCGACGTGAACGTGATGAAGAGAAACGTGAAGCCCAGCGGGTTGATCGAGCGGATAGTGCGCAGCCAACGGGTCTCGCGCAGCCAGAGCGACGCCAGGTCGCGTTCGGTCACATCGGTGATGACAGTGAGCTCGGAGACATGCGTGCGAAGCCCAAGCTCACGCACATATTCGGCCAGCCAGAAATCATCCGCTACGCAATCCTTCAGTTCGTGAAAACCGCCGATTGCGTCAAGCGTCTCGCGGCGCAGCGCGAGCGTTGCGCCGAAACCGAAACGGCGCGCGCCGGCCGCTCGCGCGACATGCACCGACGGCACGAACCATTCGTCGATGAAAAGCGCGCCGAGCCGCGCCCACACTTCGCCCACTCGCCGCGCGCGATAGAGGCAGGTGACCACGCCGACCTGACCGGAGCCAAGCGGGGCAGACACGGTATGCAGGTAATCCGGCGGGACCGCGATGTCGCTGTCCGCAATCACGATGATTTCATGGCGCGCGTGCTGCGCAAGATTGATCAGGTTGCTGACCTTGAGATTGACGCCGTGCACGGCGTCGTTGACGACCAGCGTGATGTCCAGGTCGGGATACGCTTCACGCAGCCGGTTCACGACCCCGACGGCGGGGTCGGTGGCCGACGACACGCCAAAGAGCAGTTGAAAGCGCGGATGCGTCTGCCGGCAGAAGGTTTCGAGGTTGGCGTAAAGACGCGGCTCAAGGCCGCACAAGGGCTTGAGCACGCTGATGGTGGCCGGCCCCGTTGCATGGCTGCCGGCGCGCGTCTTGCCCCAGGGACGTGAGCCGTGACGCATGAGCGCTGCGACCGTTATGTAGACGGAGGAGAGGCAGCACAGACCAATCAGCATCCATTCGGTAACGGGTAGCGGCGTCCAGGTCATGCGGTTCCCCTGCATCTATCGGTGGCCTGTCTCGCTCAACGAGACACGCCGGTTAGCGGGATAGGGGCCCGAGTTGTTTCACTCGAGGATCACGTCCCTCTTCGGTCGATGTTCGAGCCTAGATGGGTGCCAGCGTGAGTGCCAGTGGTGGAGGTGGTAGACGCTGTCGCCCGTAAATATATCGTGCACTGAATCGAGGAATCAAATGAATTTATCGCGCTATACGGACAGAATGCGGGAGGAAAATTTCGATTTGCTTTCGCGGGGAAGGGGGCGGCTGACCCAATTGTAGGGATTCCTGTCATGACATCCGCGACGCTTGGCTGTCGACATTTAAATGACCGAACGCTGTCTGCGTTTCTTCATATGCATGGGCGCCAGCTTCGAGAGGTTCGCACCCTTAATTTTCACCCGTCTTGGCGTACGTGTTCAGCATCTTTGGCAGGTGCACGATCATTCACATTCACCGCAGCATTGTTACCGTTGCGCACGGTTCAAATTCGTGTATTCATCTAGACGTCTTGCAAGCGTCACCGCGACGTCATGTTGGCTTCCTAGAATCCGTCTCGACGCTGCAAAGCTTTGACACGCGATTGTGAGGACACCATGGATGCAATTCATATTGAACGTCTCTGCAAGACATTCAATAACGGCCGCAAGGCGCTCGACTCCATCGACCTGAAAGTGGGTGAAGGAGAAATGATCGCGCTGATTGGTGCATCGGGTTCAGGAAAGTCCACGCTGTTGCGGCACATTGCAGGCTTTACCGCATCCGACCCCGCGCCTTCGCATGTCACGCTGCTCGGGCGGCCCATCCAGCAAAACGGCAAGGTCGCGCGCGAGGTTCGCCGAATCCGCCGCGATGTCGCGTTTGTCTTTCAGCAGTTCAATCTCGTCGGGCGTCTCACCGTGCGCACTAATGTGCTGCTCGGCGCATTGTCGCGCGTGCCGTTGTGGCGGCGTCTTATCGGGCGGTTTCCGCGGGTGGAGCATGAGCTTGCGATGGCGTCGCTGAGCGCAATGGGCATTGGAGATCACATCAACGAGCGCGCCAGCACGCTGTCCGGCGGTCAGCAACAGCGTGCTGCGCTGGCACGTGCGCTTGTGCAGCGCGCCCGTATTGTCCTCGCCGACGAACCCATTGCATCGCTCGACCCCGAGTCGTCGCGGCGTGTCATGGAACTGCTTCAGTCGCTCAATGAGGATCACGGCCTGACCGTGGTGGTGTCCTTGCATCAGATCGACGTAGCGATGAAATACTGCGCGCGCACCGTCGCTTTGCGCGACGGTCGCGTGGTCTACGACGGGCTGTCCGCCAGCCTCACGCCGGCCCTGCTGCGTGACCTCTATGGTGCTGCAGCCGAAGAGCTGCTGACCGACACGGAGAGCGCACTGCGCGACGTGGAGAAGCAAGCCGAACGTGCTGTGGACCGTGCCGCTGCGAGGCCCGAAGGAGCGTCGGCACGCTCCGCGGCATTCGCGTCTGCGTCCGCCGCCAGCTCCTGAACGTGTGCGCTCATTGTGTTTCGTACATCCCGCTTTGAACCCCTGCCTTGACCTCTCTCAAACCTGGACTTATTCGATGAAATCAGCCCGTCTTCTTCTGGCCGGTGTAGCGCTTGCCGCCTGTTTCGTCACGCAGATGGCGCGCGCCGAAACGCTCAGCTTCGGCATTATCTCGACCGACAACTCGTCGGCGCTCAAGCAGCGCTGGCAGCCGCTGATCGACGACCTCAACAAGCAGACCGGTCTCGACGTCCAGCCGTTCTTCGCGACCGACTATGCCGGCATTATCGAAGCGATGCGCTTTAACAAGGTGCAGATCGGCTACTTCGGCAATGCGTCCGCGATCGAAGCCGTCGACCGCGGCAATGGCGAAGTGTTTGCGAAGGTGAAGTACAAGAGCGGCGAAGCGGGCTACTACTCGCTGCTGATCACGAACGTGAACAGCAAGTGGAAGAGCGTCGATCAGGTGCTGAAGAACACGCACGACATCAACCTCGGTTTCGGCGATCCGAACTCGACCTCGGGCACACTGGTGCCGTCGTATTACCTGTTTGCGAAGAACGGCATCTCGGTGCGCAGTGACTTCAAGAGCGTGCTTCCGTCGAGCCATGAAGCGAACATGCTGGCTGTGGTGAACAACCGTGTGGACGTGGCGACCAACAACACCGACATGGTCGAAACGCTGAGGCAAAATCACCCCGATATGCTCAAGCAGGTTCGCGTGTTGTGGAAGTCGCCGCTGATTCCGTCGGACCCGCTGGTATGGCGCCGCGACCTGCCGCAGGCGACGAAGGACAAGCTGCGCAACTTCTTCGATCACTACGCGCAGAGCGATCCGCGCGAGCAGGCGATCATGGCGGGGATCACGGGCTTGTCGGGTTTCACGGATTCCAGCGACGCCCAGCTCGTACCGATCCGTCAAATGGCCTTGTTCCAGAAGAAGCAGCAAGTCCAGAACGACGCGCATATGTCCGACTCGGACAAGAAAACGCAAATCGCGGCGCTTGATCAGAAGCTCGCCCAACTGGATAGCGTGGCCGCGAAGTGAAGCATAACGCCGACGCTTATTCCCTCGACAGCGCACGGGGCGGTTCGCTGCCCCTGAAGCTCGAACTGGGACAGCCCAAGCGAAGCTGGTTGTCCATGTTCGGATGGTTGGTCGTAGTAGCTGTGCTCGGGTTGTCCTGGCACAGCGCAGACATGCGCCCACTCGATCTCTTCAGCGATTCCGGCAACATGCTGCAGTTCGGGCGGGACTTCTTCCCGCCGGACTTCTCCGACTGGCGCACCTACGTTCACGAGATGATCGTTACGCTGGCGGTGGCGGTATGGGGCACGGCGCTCGCGCTGGTGTGCGCCGTGCCGTGCGGGCTGCTGTCGGCCTCCAACATTGCGCCGATGTGGATTGCGCAGCCCGTGCGCCGCCTGATGGACTCATGCCGCGCGATCAACGAGATGGTCTTTGCGATGCTGTTTATTGTCGCGGTGGGCCTCGGGCCGTTCTCGGGCGTGCTCGCGCTTTGGGTGCATACCACCGGCGTGCTGGCGAAGCTGTTCGCCGAAGCGGTTGAAGCGATCGATGCACGGCCGGCAGAAGGCGTGCGCGCAACGGGCGCAAGCAGTCTCGACGAAGTGCTTTACGGCGTGCTGCCGCAGGTCCTGCCGTTGTGGATCTCGTATGCGTTGTACCGGTTCGAGTCGAACGTACGTTCGGCGATGGTGGTCGGCATGGTCGGGGCCGGAGGTATTGGTGTTGTGTTGTACGAAGCGATCCGCTCGTTCAACTATGCTCAAACCTCAGCCGTGCTGCTGATGGTGATCGTGATCGTGACACTGATCGACCTGGCATCCGCGTGGCTTCGTGAACGCGTGATCTGAACGCGTGATCTGAACGCGTGATCTGAACCATGGGCCGGCTCCAGCCGGCCCATGGTTTATCAAAGCTGCTGCTGAGTGATTGCGGCCAGAAGTTGCTGGCCTGCTTCGGAAAGCAGACCCGAATTGTCGATGGTGATGAGCCGCGCCTCGTCGGGAAGCGCCAGTGCGGGACGACGCGCAAGCCGCGCTTCCATCTGCCGGGAATCTTCCCGGCCGCGGCGCTCAAGCCGCGCTGCCAGGACCGTGGGGCTTGCGTGAATGTGGACGAACTGCGTGAACGGATAGCGTTCGAGCGCCGCCGGTGCATGTTGGCGCGAACCGTTGACCACGACCGGCAACCCGCGCGTGAGCCACGCATCGATTTCGACGCCGATGCCATAGTGCAGTCCGAGACTTTCCCAATGCATCGAGAAAACGCCATTGGTCAGACGCGCGAGGAATTCCTCGTGGCTCAATGCGACATGGTTCTCGCCATCGGAAACGGGGCGCGTGATGTAGCGATGCGCAAACATCACCTGCGCGCCAATGCGTTCACGAACGAAACCAAGCAAGGAGTCCTTGCCGGCGCCCGAGGGCCCCATCACGTAGATCAGCCGACCGGATTCCGGGGTCATTCGAGGGCCTCCGAGCGTTCATGCGCGAAGGGCAGGCGCTGCCATAGAATGAAAGGCGCATCCGGCCGCGGTTGAACAAAAAGCGCTGCCCCGTGGAAGGGCAATGGTCCGAGCGTTTCAGCTCGCGTTTGCCACAGCGAGACAATTGCCGCACGCACCGAAGCCGAATCGAGTGCATCGGAGAGGGTCATATGAAAGCGGAATTCATCAAGCACGTACGGGTAGCCCCATTCGTGCAACAAGGTTTGCTGCCGCGCGCTCAAGCCTGACGCCAGGCGCCGTTGGGCGTCTTCTGCCGAGGGCCGCGCGCGCAATGAGGCGAGCGCGTGCAACGCGCCGGCAGCAACCTGGCGGATGGATGCGTCGTCATCGGGACGCGCCGCCTTCAACGCGACAAAGCGGCCCATCTCGACGGCGGACAGGGCGGCATCGAACGGGGTGATGCGGCTGGCCCACTCGCGAGCCTCCGACAAAACCTGCTGGGGCGTAACACCGTCGGCAGTATGGAACGGTGCGACGAGTGTTCCGTGCCAACCATAGCGGCGCGGTGAACCGGTAAGCGCGGCAACGGTCTGCCCGAGTGCGGTAAGGGCGCTTTCCTCGGGCGTCTCGATCGAGCGTCCGGTCTCGGCATCGCGGCCAAGCCATTCGCAGCCCGCGCGCCACCACGCGCAAGACGCAGGGGGGGCGTAGTAGAGCGCGATACGCGAAGCAGGCGTCCAGGTGTTCAAGACGCTGTCGTTCTCAGCGCCGCTCATATGCCGTCCTCGACCAGCAATTGCACCCGGTCCGCGGCGAAGTGGGTGATGCCGTATTTGATGGGGACGCCGGCTTCGTCTACGTCGACGCTTTCAACCCACATCACCGGTTGCGCACGATTGATCTGCAAGCGCCGCGCGACGTCCGAACTAGGCAGGATGCAGCCGATACGGCTCCATTTACGCGTGTAGTCAACCACGCCGAATTGCACCAGCGCCGCGCTGACTCCTTCCACGCCGGCAAGCACGCCCGGCAGGTCGGTGAAGCGCATGGCAGGGAACCAGCTACGCGCATAGGTCAGGGGCACATCGTCAGAATCATGCCGCGTCTCGATCTCGTACACGAACGTCCCTGCACGGAGGGAAAGTGCTTTCGCGGTGACCGGATCGGCCTTCACTTTCGCGCTCGAAAGAACCACGCCCACGGATGCCTGGTTGTTGCGCCGCAGGTTTTCCGTAAAGCGCGTACGACGCCCGATCTGATAGTCGATCGCGCCCGGTTGCACAAACGTGCCGCGGCCTTGTTCGACGCTCACTAGCCCCGTGGCGGCGAGCCGCAACATCGCCCGGCGGACAGTGTGCCGGTTGACGTCGAAACGCCGGGCGAGTTCAGCCTCGCTGGGCAGGCGGCCATCGACGCCAAAGCTTTTAGCCGTGATCTCCGCCGAAAGAATCTGTTCGATCTGACGCCATACCGCAACGCCCGCGCCGCGCTCCACCGCCAGGCCCGGGGTGCCAGTTGCGCCAGTTTCGTTAGATGTCATGTCGCTGTCATTCCTGTCGGTTTGAATATCGTTTTCGGCATTGTAGTGCGCCGCCGATGGCGAAAATGTGAAAGCAGGGCACCAAGAAGGAATTTTCATCCGGTTGCACAAACGTCTAGACGACCGGATGACTATTCTAGTACCGTTCAGGCTCGACAGGACGATGAAGCCACGGACGCGGCCTGGGGCTTCAAGTGCGCCCTCTACCCCCTTTAGCCCCTTTACCCCCCTTTACCCGTTACGAACGAGACATGACCCGAGGTATGACCATGAGTACATCTGCGCAGACGCCCGCGCCACCCGCACCGTCCGGTCCCGCGACGCGGCGGGAGTGGCTGGCCATCCTGGCGCGCACGCCGCGGGCCTGCATGAAGGACGCGCTTGATACCGCACTGGACGGCGCGCCGGCGCCTGAGTTCGACTGGCTGCGTGCCCCCGATATTGGTCTCGCCATGGTGCGCGGACGCGTTGGCGGCAGCGGGGATGCGTTCAACCTGGGCGAAGTGACTGTGACGCGTGCGACGCTGCGCTTGCGGGTTCGCGAGGGGCGCGCCGCGGTGGGTATCGCGGTTCACATGGGGCGGGACAAGGAGCGGGTGACGCTTGCCGCGCTCGCCGACGCGCTGCTGCAGACACCTGCTTTCGAAGCCCGGATGCAGGAGCACTTGCTGGCGCCGCTCGCGGCCCGCATCGCTGAAAACCGGGCGCAAAAACAGGCCCGCGCCGCGGGCACCAAGGTGGAATTCTTTACGATGGTAAGGGGCGACTGATGTTACCTGACAAGCTTTCAAACAACTTGCGCGGTGTGGATGTCGCGGACGTCGCGGGCATCGACCTCGCCACCCTGACCCCCGGTTTCAACGACACCGTCCATGATTCGCAGGGCGTGTTCCGTGCACTGCTCGACGCGCTTTCGCGGCCCGGCAAGATCGTCTCGATCGATGCCGTGTTACCTGGCCTGGACCAGGAGGGCAGTACAGCTGAAACCCACGTGCCCATGGCCGCGTTCGCCGCACTGCTCGCACTCGCCGACTACTCGACGCCCGTGCTGCTGCAACATGAGCATCGCGGCTTGAGCGACGCGCTGCGTTTTCACACCGGCGCGCCGCTGACGCACGATCACGCGCAAGCGGTTTTCGCCTACCTGCACGATGCTGGATCGATGCCGCCGCTCGATGCTTTCTCGCTCGGTGACCCTGAGACGCCTGAGAACGCCGCCATGCTGTTCATCCGCGTGGACTCTCTTAACGATGGCACGCCGATGACCTGGCGCGGCCCCGGTATTCGCGATTCGCACGCGGTCCATATCACCGGCGTACCGGCTTCGTTCTGGCATGAGCGCGCGTTGCTGGCGAGCGAGTTTCCTTGCGGTATCGACTGTTATTTCGTGCACGGCGGATCGGTGATTGGCCTGCCGCGTACCACTCGCGTGGAGGTGGATTGATGTACGTTGCAGTCAAAGGCGGAGAACGCGCGATCGAACGTTCATGGGACCTTCTGGCGGCCAACCGGCGCGGCGATGAAGCATTCGCGGAACTCAGCGTGGACCAGATTCGCGAGCAGCTTGGGCTGGCGGTCGCACGGGTGATGACCGAAGGTTCGGTCTACGACGAAGAACTTGCTGCGCTGGCGATCAAGCAGGCAGCGGGCGATCTCGTGGAAGCAATTTTCCTGCTTCGGGCGTATCGCACGACGTTACCTCGATTCGGTTATACCGTGCCGCTCAATACCGAGGCGATGCTCGCGGAACGACGCATTTCTGCTGCGTTCAAAGATATTCCGGGCGGGCAGATGCTCGGCGGCACGTACGACTACACCCAGCGTCTCCTTGATTTCGGCTTGCTCGCGGAAGGCGGCCCGCGCACGTCCAACGTCGGCGCCGCAAGCACGATCGCCCCGCAGCAAGAATCGATGCCGCGCGTGCTCGCCCTGCTCGACAAGGAAGGTTTGATCGAGCAGGAGAAGATGCACGCGGACGCGCCCGAACCCGGTGATCTCTCGCGTGAGCCGCTGATGTTCCCGGTCCAGCGCCCGGTCCGTTTGCAGAATCTCGCCCGTGCCGATGAGGGCTTCCTGCTGGCAATTGGCTACGCCACGCAGCGCGGTTATGCAAACTCGCATCCATTCGCCGGCGAGATCCGTTACGGCGAAGTTGCCGTCGAGCTGGAGCTCGAAGAGCTGGGGTTCGCGGTGGAGATCGGCGATATCGACATCACCGAGTGCCAGATGATCAACCAGTTTGCGGGCAGCGGCGACGTGCCGCCCACGTTCACGCAAGGATACGGCCTCGCGTTTGGCCACTCTGAACGCAAGGCCATGGCGATGGCGCTGGTCGACCGTGCGTTGCGCGCGCAAGAACTGGGCGAGGCAGTTTCGTCGCCAACGCAAGACCCGGAATTCGTGCTGTATCACAGCGACAACGTGGAAGCATCGGGCTTCGTGCAGCATCTGAAATTGCCGCACTACGTGGACTTCCAGTCCGAGCTCGAGTTGCTGCGACGCCTGCGTGCGGGCATCGACAAAGAAGCGCAACGCGAACAGGAAGCGCCAGAAGATCTTGAAGCGCAACCCGAGCCCAGCGAGGAGAACGCCGCATGAATGCGCGTATCGAAGAAACTGCCATGGCTGAAGGCTATAACTTCGCCTACCTCGATGAACAAACCAAACGCATGATCCGTCGCGCGCTCTTGAAAGCCGTGGCCGTGCCGGGTCATCAAGTGCCGTTTGCATCGCGGGAAATGCCCTTGCCGTATGGCTGGGGAACGGGCGGCTTGCAGGTGACGTCCGCGATCATCGGACGCAGCGACACGCTGAAGGTGATCGACCAGGGGTCGGACGAAACCACCAACGCCGTGAATATCCGCCGCTTCTTTGCGCGCACGGCGGGTGTCGCGACCACCACGCGCACGGTGGAAGCGTCCATTGTCCAGACCCGCCACCGGATTCCCGAAACGCCGCTGACCGAAGCGCAGATCCTTGTGTACCAGGTGCCGATGCCCGAGCCGCTGTTCCGTCTCGAACCCCGCGTGACCGAGACTCGCAAGCTTCATGCGCTGGCGGACTACGGGCTGATCAACGTGAAGTATTACGAGGACATCGTGCAGCACGGCAGCATTGCGACGACCTACGATTACCCGGTGCTCGTCAACGACCGCTATCTCACTTCACCGTCGCCTATCCCCAAGTTCGATAACCCGAAGATGCACATGAACCCTGCGCTGCAGCTTTTCGGTGCGGGCCGCGAACGCCGCATCTACGCGATCCCGCCTTATACGAAGGTACGGAGTCTCGACTTCGAAGATCATCCGTTCACCATCCAGCAGTGGGACCATGAGTGCGCGTTGTGCGGTTCGCGTGAGAGTTTCCTCGACGAAATGATCGTGGACGACGCGGGCGCGCGCATGTTCGTGTGTTCGGACAGCGACTACTGCCAGGAACGCCGCGCGGGTCAGGAACTGAAACAGGAACAGGAGGACGCATGAATCTCTCGACACCCGCACTCCCTCTGCTCACCGGCCGCGGACTGACGAAGCGCTATGACGGCCGCGGCGGCTGTGTCGACGTGGACATCGATATCTACCCGGGCGAAGTGCTTTGCATCGTCGGTGAATCCGGCTCAGGGAAGTCCACGTTGCTCAACGGGCTTGCGCTGCGTACGCCTGTGAATGATGGCGCGTTGCACTACCGGACCGTGGAGCATGAACTGCTCGATCTGTTCACGTTGCCCATGCCGCGCCGCAGAATGCTCGCGCGTACCGACTGGGGTTTCGTGCATCAGAATGCACGTGACGGACTGCGTCACGGCGTGTCGGCCGGCGCGAATATCGGTGAGCCGTTGATGGCGAACGGGGCGCGCCATTACGGACGTCTGCGTGAGACCGCGTCGGACTGGATGAACCAGGTCGAACTGGATGCCGCGCGTATCGACGAGTTGCCTGCCGCGTTTTCAGGCGGCATGCAGCAGCGGCTTCAGATTGCGCGCAATCTTGTGACGAAGCCACGCCTCGTGTTCATGGACGAGCCTACAGCGGGGCTGGACGTTTCAGTGCAGGCGCGGCTGCTGGACCTGCTGCGTACGCTGACCGCCAAGCTTCATCTCGCTGCCCTGATCGTCACGCATGATATTGGCGTTGCGCGTTTGCTTGCGCATCGTTTGATGGTGATGAAGGACGGGCGAGTGGTGGAGAGCGGACTGACCGACCAGGTGCTCGATGACCCGCAACATCCCTATACACAGACGTTGGTTGCGTCCGTGCTGCCAGTTTGAGGTACGAGAATGAATGCCAATGCCGATCTTTCCAATGAGCTTGCGTTTGCTGAGCGCGCGGCGCTGATGCTGCGTGCAAGAAGGGTCGAGAAGACCTTTACGCTGCACCAGCAGGGTGGCGTGCGTATTGCTGCGCTTGCCGGTGTGTCACTCGATGTAGAACGAGGCGAGTGTGTCGTGTTGTCGGGACCTTCGGGTGCCGGCAAGAGCACGCTGCTGCGCTGCATGTACGGCAACTACCTGCTCACGCGCGGCACGGTTGCCATTCGTGATGACAGCGGTGATGACAGCCGGACATCGCAATACCTGTCGCTGTCGGACGCGCTGCCGCATGATGTGATTCGCTTGCGCCGTACTACCATGGGTTATGTCAGCCAGTTCTTGCGCGCTATCCCGCGGGTGTCGTCGCTCGATCTCGTCAGCGAGCCGCTGATCTCGCGCGGCATGGATGAAGAACAAGCAAGGGCACGCGCCGGTGCGCTGCTTGAACGCCTCAACGTGGCGCGGCGTCTCTGGACGCTCGCACCGGCTACGTTCTCCGGCGGTGAACAACAACGCATCAATATCGCGCGCGGGCTGATCGCTGAACAGCCGCTCCTGCTGCTCGACGAACCTACCGCGTCGCTCGATGCCGAGAACCGGCAGGTGGTGGCGGATCTGATCGTGGAGGCACGCGAGCGGGGCGCGGCAATCGTCGGTATTTTTCATGACGAGGACACGCGTGAACGTGTCGCGACTCGACTGATCCAACTCAACGCTCCCGCCGGGCAGGCGGCAACGGCGCCAACGACGTCAACGATTACGGAAACCTTGCAGACATGCTGATCAAAAACGCGCGCATCGTCACTCGCGATGAAGAGTTCACAGGCGTAGTTCGAGTAGCCGATGGCCGCATCACCGAGATAGCGCCCGGCACAACATCGGTGGCCGAAGCCGAGGACTGGGGCGGCGAATATCTGTTGCCCGGACTTGTCGAGTTGCATACCGACAACATCGAAAAGCATATTGCGCCGCGCCCCGGCGTGTTGTGGAATCACGACGCAGCCATCCTCGTGCACGATGCCCAGGTTGCAACGGCGGGCATCACTACCGTCTTCGATGCACTCGGGATTGGCTCGCGTGGTGGCGTGGGTGTACGCGGCAAGGAGATACAGACCAACTGCGCGCGCTCGATCGAGCGGCTCACGGCGAGCGGCATGCTGCGCGTCGATCACTTCCTGCATCTGCGATGCGAAGTGGCTGCAGCGGACGTGATCGAGGTATTCGAGGGGCTGGTATCGCATCCTTTATTGCGCCTCGTCTCCGTGATGGACCATACGCCCGGCCAGCGTCAATGGCACGATCCGGTGCAGTGGCGCAAGTACCAGGAGCGTCACGGCAAATGGACCGACGAACACGCGAGCACGGTGCTCAATGAACTGACTGACGACCAGCATCGGTACGCGCGGGTTCATCGCAGCGAGATCGTTGCGCGCTGCAAGACACTGGGTCTGCCGCTCGCAAGCCATGACGACACATCGGTCGAGCACGTGCTGGAAGCGGTGGAAGACGGCGTCGCGCTCGCCGAATTTCCGACCACGCTGATCGCGGCGCAAGCGGCAAGGGATCATGGCATTGCGACGATCATGGGGGCGCCGAACGTCGTGCGCGGCGGCTCGCATTCGGGCAACGTATCGGCGCTGGAGATGGCGCGCGCGGGATTGCTCGACATCCTGTCGTCGGACTATGTGCCATCGAGCTTGCTGACCGCCACGTTCGATCTCGTCGATAAAGCCGGCTGGTCGCTGCCCCAGGCCATGCGCACGATATCGTCGGCTCCGGCCAAGGCAGCCGGGCTGACGGATCGCGGCGCGATCGGCCTGGGACTCAGGGCTGATTTCGTGCGCGTCGCAATGGCAGGTCGCTTGCCGGTGCCCCGCGCGACGTACCTTGAAGGCCGGCGCGTGGCGTGATTGCGGGGAAGGGGCGCAGCGCCGACCACTGGCGCGTTCGCGATTGGGACCGACAAGTTCGTTAGTCTAAGCGCGTCGAAGCGGCGCGTTCAGAATCGGTCGGCCCTGAAGGGGTGCAAATCGACGAGGGGTTTTTCGCCCGTCACCAATTCCGCGATAAGCCGCCCCGTAATCGCACCGAGCGTCAGCCCATGATGCGCGTGCCCAAATGCAAACCACAGGTCGTCATGCCTGGGCGCGGCGCCAATGATCGGCATCATGTCAGGCGTGCAAGGACGGTGGCCCATCCAGGGTGCATCGTCGAGGCGGCGTTCCAGCGGGAACAAAGCGCGTGCGATCGGTTCAACCGCATCCAGTTGCACGGGCGTCCTGGGTGCGTCGCGAAGTGCGAGTTCCGCGCCCGTCGTCAGGCGGATGCCGCGTGACATTGGCGCGATCAGGTAACCGTTTTCAACATCGAGTACCGGATGGTTCAGGTGCGCGTCTGACCTCGCCGCGTAGTGCATGTGGTAACCGCGCTTGACCGCGAGCGGCAGGTTGTAGCCGAGCCGCCTGGTGAGATCGCCCGACCAGGGTCCCATCGCGAGCACAGCCGTTCTCGCGCTCACCAAACCCGCCTGCGTATCGACGGTCCAGTGGTCCCTGAGCGTGGTTGCATCGCCGATGAAAAACCGGCCGCCCAGCCGATCGAAATACTGCGCGTAAGCGGTGACCAGCGCGTTCGGGTCGCTGACGGAATCGGCCGCGGTGTAGCGCAGCCCGCCTTTCAACGACGCGTCGAGATCAGGTTCAGCCTGACGCAGACGCGCTGGATCGAGGGCGTCGAAGCTCACGCCGTACTCGCGCTGCCAACGCTGCACGACGTCCATTTCCGAATCTTGTTTTGCATTCGTCCTGAACACCTTGATCCAGCCGCTCGGCCGCAGCAACGCGCTCGCACCCGCTTCGGCCGCGAGCATCCGATGTTCCGTCACGCAATGCTCGATCAGGGTCGCGTACCAGCGCGCAATCACGGCGTGCCGCGACGGATGTGAATTGCGCCAGTATCGCCATAGAAACGGCGCGAGCTTGAGGATGGCGTTGGGGTGATAACGGACATCGAGCGCAGTGTTGCGCGAATACTTCAGGAGAGCGCTCAACGCACGCGGAAACGCGTACGGATAAACCCCTTCGCGCTGGATCAGTCCCGCGTTGCCAAACGAGGTCTCGTTGCCCGGGGGCTTGCGGTCCACGAGCGCGACCGAGCGGCCGCGCTTTTGCAGATGCACCGCGATGGACACACCGACTATGCCGCCGCCGAGCACGACAGTATCGAACTTCATACGCGTTTCCTGGTGAGTTCAGGCAAGCGCGGTCACGGCGACTTCGACGTCGCAGCCGGGCTTCATCAGCAATGCCTGGACGCAGGCGCGCGTGGGGGCATGACCTTCGGGAATCCATGCGTCCCACACGGCATTGAATTCGGCAAAGTGCTTCGGGTCGCTCAGCCAGATACTGGCCGATATCAGCCGGGTCTTGTCGACGCCGGCAGACGCCAGCAACGTGTCGATTCGCGTGAGGATATTGCTCGCTTGCTCAGTGATCGATTCGTTGGCGTTGTCCGGGACCTGGCCCGCAAGATGGACATAACCATTCGCGATCACTACCTGACTCATGCGTGCGTTGGTTTGAAGACGTTTGATTTCGTTTGACATGATTTAGACGGCCGATGTGCCGGTGGTGTTATCACCGGTGGTATTGAAAATGGGCGGCGCAGTGACGATCGATTTCAGCGATACCGTCGGCTGCGTCAGCTTCGATAAATCGGGCCGCGGACGGCGTAGAACCGGCGAAGTTTCGAAGGCTTGTTCAAGCGCGTGAGCGACGGCGAGCGTCTTGTGATCGCCATGAAACGGCCCGACGATCTGCAATCCGAACGGCATGCCGGCGTGATCGACGCCGCATGGTATGGAGATGGCAGGATGCGTGGTCAGCGTGACCACGTAGGTGAGCGCCAGCCATCGATAATAATTCTCCTGCGCCCGTCCGCCGATCTGCGCTGCATACAACTCCTGCCACGGGAACGGCGAGACCGGCGTGGTCGGCGAGAGGATCACGTCGTACTCGGCGAATGCAGATTGGAAACGCTTGAAGATGCGGGTCTGCTCGGCTTGCGCCCAGGCGCTGTCGGCAAGCGTCATGCTTGCACCCAGTTCGTAATTCGCCCGGGTGTTGGGTCCGAGCGAGTTCGGGTCGCGCGCATAAGCGTCACGTAAGCCCGCAACGAAACTCTCCGCACGGATCACGTCGAAGCAACGGTGGACATCGCCGAGATCGAAGCTTAACGGCTCGCAGGTATGGACCATTGGCTTGAGCGCTGCAATGCGCTCGCGAAAGATCTGGCGGATGTTTTCATCGACGTCGCAACTGTCGAAATCCTCCGTCCAGCCGATGCGCAACGTGCTCAGGTCAAGCGCTTGCGGCACGGCGAAACTCAAGCTGTCGGACTCGTAGCCAAGCGGATCGGTCGCCGACATGCCCGCGGTCGCAGCGAGTTGCAGACAGGCTTCGGCAACGGTCCTGCCCATGGGACCGACCACTGATATAGGTGTCCAGCCCAGCAGCTTGCGTGAGTTCGGCACGAGTCCGGGCGATGGCCGGAAGCCGACCACGCCGCATTTCGATGCGGGTATGCGAAGCGAGCCGCCGGTGTCGGAACCGGTGCAGACCGGCAGCATGTCGCAGGCCAGCGCGGCCGCTGCGCCACCCGACGAACCGCCTGCATTGAGCTCGGGATTGAACGGGTTGCCGGTCGCGCCCCACACCGGGTTGCGTGTGTTCGCGCCCGCGCCGAGTTCCGGTACGTTGGTCTTGGCGACGAGGATCGCGCCCGCTGCGCGCAGGCGTTCGACGAGCAGGACATCGCGTGCCGGGACATTGCCGCGGGACATCGGCGAGCCGTAGGTCGTGAGAAGCCCTGCTGTATCTTCCAGGTCCTTCACGCCAAGCGGCAAACCGTGCAGCAAGCCGAGTGGTTCTCCGTTCAAGACCTGGCGCTCGGCGGCTTTAGCCGCGATGCGCGCTTCGGGGTAGCAGGTTGCCGTGACCGCGTTCACCGCCGGATTGATGGCCTCGATCCGTTCGATGCAGGCTTCGAGCAACTCGACCGGCGATATCTCTTTCGAGCCGATCATGCGGCGCAGTTCAACGGCGGATCGGGTGATCAGTTCAGTGTTGTGACTCATGAAGTCTCCTTAACCATGGAAGCATGGCGCTTCCAGATTCACGCAAGTGTCTGGCCGGTGCGGTCCTTGAGCCAGATTACCGGCACGAGCGAGATCGCGCAGGCCGCGGCGACATACCATGCCGGTGCGAGCGGGTTGCCGGTTCGCGCGACCAGCCAGCTCGCGATGAACGGCGAGAAGCCGCCGAAAAACGATGCGCTCACCACGTAGGTCAACGCAATACCCGTTGCCCTCACATGCTTCGGAAACAGCTCGGGGATCATCACGAGGACCGGCACGATCTGGCCGGCGACGAACACCGCGAGCAAGCCCGACACGATGCATAGAGCGGTCATCGAAGGGTTGTTGCCGAGGAACGCAAACGCGGGGTAGACGGCCAGCAACATGATGACACGCGAGATCACGAGCACGCGCTTGCGGGTGAAGCGGTCGGCGAGCTTGCCGGCCAGCGGCGCGGCCACGAAGAGAACCAGCGAACTGACGACGCCCGATGTCACCGCCGCCGTCTGCGAAAGATGCAGCGCACGAACCGCATGGCTCGGCAGGAAAAACGCCGTGATGTACACCGACACGGACCCGCCGAGCTCGGCGAAGGTGCCGAGTATCGTCAGCTTCAGGTGCGTGGTCAGCGCAGCTTTCAACGCGCCTTGAGGACGAGGCGCACCAGGGGCGCCAGGTGTGCTGTGGACCAGCGTTTCTTCCAGGCGCCGGCGTATCAGCATGCCGGCAGGCGCCGCGATAATCCCGAGCAGGAACGGCAGGCGCCAGCCCCACTCGAGCACGGCCTGCTTCGGCAACGCAACGTTCACGAGCGTGGCGACCAGCGCGCCGAGTGCGAGGCCAAGCGCCGTTGCCGCAAAGTTCCAGCTCGCGAAGAAGGCGCGCGTCTGGTCGGTTGCATACTCGACCAGCAACGTCGTGCCCGGTCCGAACTCACCGCCCGCCGCGAAGCCCTGGATCAGCCGTGCAGCCAGCACGATCAACGGCGCCGCCATGCCCGCGACGGCGTAGGGCGGGGCGCAAGCGATCATCGCGCAGCTCAGCGCCATCATCATGATGGTGAGGACCATCGCCTTCTTGCGGCCCACGCGATCCGCATACGCGCCAATCACGATGCCGCCCAGCGGCCGCACGACAAAACCGACGCCGAACACGCCGATCGATAACAGGAACTGGTTGACCGGCGACGCGCCCGGGAAGAAAAGCTGGCCGATCTGGATCGCAAAAAAGCTGTAGATGGTGAAGTCGTAGAACTCGAGCGCCGTGCCGAGCGTCGTCGCGGCAATGACATGCGTCTTCGACAAACCGGCCCTGCTCAGTGCGAGTGTTGACACGATCAGCGTCCTTCAATATTGGCGAAAGCGACGTGAGTTATCATATACGAGAAAAAATAAAATCCTCTGAAATTCTCGTATCCGATAAAAATCGACAAAAATTTCGAGCGCAGCTACAAAGGCAAACCGATGGCGAAAGCGGGTGTTGCAAGGGCAAGAACAGTGAAACGCGATGCGCCGCCGGCCCTGGATCACAAGACGGTCGGAGCGTGCATCCGTGAAGCTCGCAAGGCGAAAGGGTTGACGCTGATGGAGTTATCGCAGCGATCGGGGATCGCCGTGTCGACCATTTCGAAGGCCGAACGCGGGGACATTGCGCTGACCTACGACAAGTTCGCCGCGCTCGCACATTCCCTGCAGCTTGAGTTCGACGCCATTTTCGGGCGCACGCGGCCGTTGCCCAAGGTGACCGTACGACCGATGACACCTTCTTTCACGGCGTCGGGCAAGCAGGTGATCTACGACACGCCGAACTACGAGTACGGCATGCTGGCGAGCGACCTGACCGGCAAGCGCATGGTGCCGATGCGCGCGCATATCCGTGCGAGGGATGTAGCGGATTTTCCGGAATATATCCGCCATGCGGGCGAAGAGTTTGTGTTTGTGCTCGGCGGCTCGGTGGAGTTGCGTTTCGAGGATGGCAAGGCGTTCACGCTTGAACCCGGCGACAGTCTTTACTTCGATAGTGCGGTCGGACACGTGTATGTGACCACCAGCAAGGACGACGCGGAAGTGCTGGTATGTTGCGTCGATGCCGATGCGAATCGCCCGCTGGACGCGATCTAGTCTTCATAGAACGGACGCTTGAAAATACGTTGCCGCGCCGGTCACGACCCGCCGGTCAATGCGGCGGCGAGCGCTGCGGGAACGCCTGCGCCGGCCGCCAGCTGCGGCGTTTTATGCCAGCCCGCACAACGCTGCAAAGCCTTGCGCAGGTCAGCCGTCAAGCCTGTGCCAACCCGTACGCCCGGCTCGATATGCAGCGACTTGAGTTCGAAAATACCTTGCGTACGATGCGCTTTCGCATCGACCCGTCCGATCAGGCGCCCACGATGCAAGATGGGGAGTACGAAGTAACCGTACTTGCGTTTTACGGCGGGCGTATAACACTCGATCACGTAGTCGAAGCCGAACAACGTGCTCGCGCGCTTGCGGTCCCATACAACCGGATCAAACGGCGACAGCACCGTGGTCACCGTGGAAGCAAGGCGGCCGGCGGCTACATCGTCGAGCTTGTCCGCGAGGTCACGGTGCACGAACGCATCTGCCTTCCAGTCATCGACTTGCACGGGTATCAACTCGCCGGCATCGGCCAGTTCATGTAGCGCCGAGGTGTACGGACGGCGCGGCATGCGGTAGTAGTCCGCTACCCAGTCGGCACGGACGATGCCGAGCGCGCGGCAGGCGCGCTTGAGCAGTTCCTGCGGGACCGCTTCGGCGGGTGGCAGGTCACGCGCGTCATTCCAGTGCGGCAGCACGCGCTCGGTCACATCGTAGATCCGATGAAAATTGCGTCGTTCCGCGACCATCAGTTCGCCGGTCGCGAACAGCACTTCCAGGTGACGTTTCTCTGGTTTCCAATCCCACCAGCCGGCGCCATTACCGCCTTCGCGAGCGAAGTCCGCTGAACGAATCGGACCGGTCGCACGAATGCGCTCGAGCAGCTGCTCGATGTCGTCGCGATACTTTGCATGCCAGTCTGCCGCGTATTTCCAGCCCATCCCGACAGGATCAAGCATCCGGTGACGCAACAGTCCGTAGTCTTCTATGGGCACGAGGCAGGCCTCATGCGACCAGTATTCGAACAGGGAGCCCTCGGCCAGATGCTCGTCGAGCCATTGCGGCTGATAGTCGCCAAGGCGGCTGAATAACACAAGATAAGGACTGCGAGCGACCACGTGGATGGTATCGATCTGCAACTGCGCCATGCGGCGAATTGCGCCAAGCACGTCTGCTTTTGTCGCCTTGCGGCGCGGCGGCGCAAGCAAGCCTTGGGCTATCAGATGCAGGGTACGGGCGGCCGACAGGGGAATCGTCTTCATGCGGTGGGCTCATCAGCGGAGGCGCTTCGGCTGGATACGTTACCAGAGGACCGGCTCGGGCGCGTGGCGGCGAATCGCCTTTGCCGGATCTCCAAAGCATGCCGATTGACGGGCTCGGTTTGCAATCCCGAAGGCGCTGCACGCGCTGAGCCTCGCCGTCATCTAAGCATTTTCCCCTAGGTGCAAATTGCTTGACTGCGAAAAAATGGCAATCTACATTTCGAGCCTGTTCATACATGTACTTTTTATAACGGATAGGTAGGGCGGCTTGTTCATTGCCGTAGCACGTCCGTTATTTTTATTACCGGGGGGTCTATGAAGCTGGGTCGATACGCTGCATGTGCGGCGTTGTTGTCGTGTAGTTATGCTCACGCGGATTCTGGTGTGACGCTTTACGGTATCGTGGATGAGTTCTTTCAGTATGTTAATACTGGCAATCACTACACGGCGGCCATCGGATCAAGTTCCGAATGGGCTAGTCGTTTTGGATTAAAAGGCTCCGAGGATATTGGCGATGGCAATAAAGTCAATTTTCAACTCGAGAACGGTTTTAATCCAAACGATGGCACATTCGCTTCCACTGGCCAGATGTTCAACCGGCAAGCGTGGTTGGGTTTATCGGGTAACTGGGGCGAAGTGAGATTGGGCCGCCAGAACTCGCCAGTCTTTTACGACCAGGGTTATCTGGATGCATTCGGAGCCGCGACCCAGGCGTCCGGGTTCAGCAACTTGATGACCTACGTTGTGCGCACGAGCAATACCGTGTCGTACCAGTCGCCGGTCATAGCAGGCTTGCAGGCGGGCGTCTATGCCGGGTTTGGCGATGCCGGCGGATTGCGCTCGGCGGGTTCGAGCTATCAGGCGGATCTCCAATACAACAGCGGGCCGATCGCCGCCACCGTGGCATGGCAGGCCGTGAAGAACGCCACCAATTCTTCAACCGATACCGCCGTTGAGGCCGGCGCCTCCTACACCATCCAGAAGGCCACGATTTATGCCGGCTGGGCCGCCAGCAGATGGCCCGACATTAATTTGAATGTCAACGTTTATGGTATTTCCGGAAAATATCAATTCACGCCTGCCGTGTTTGTCGCGTTAGGCTATACCGCATTGCACGATAAAACCGCCGCTGCCGATAATGCAAATCAGATTGCCGCCATGGCCCAGTATGATCTTTCTAAAAATACCAGCGTGTACGGCACTGTTTCTTATCTGACCAATCATAATCAGGCGTCGTATACGCTGGCGGGTTCCGCGAATTCGGGCTTGCCGCTGGCTTACCCGGGCGCGAATCCGCACGGCGTCTCGATTGGCATGTTCCATAAATTCTAATTTCATTTCGGCTTGACCTGTACGAAACATGTTCAAACATGTTCTTATGAAATTATCTTCTCCCTGCCTGCGCTCAGGACGGTAAGGTCGCTTCGATCGCTCTTCCCCGGATCGTTTCCGGCTGATCTGGGGAAGCCGATACTGCGTTCTCCAATGTCGGGAACGGTAAGCGAAATGAAGGCGGGCGCTGCGCAAGTGCACGCTATGCAACGCACATGCTCTCGCGCTGCCGCAGCGTGCCGGCAGATCATCGGAAGCACTGGCTTGATAGTGTCGGACGGGGATTCGGAAGTAAAATGCGCGCATACGACTCGTGGAAGCTGGTGCAAATCCAGCACGGTCGCGCCACTGTGATCGGTTCAGCACGAACCGGAAGTCAGACCTCGGCGTCGTATATCCCTTTTCTGACTTTGGGGCGCGCACTCCCCGGGAGACATCCACATGACCGATAGCCGATACTGCCCGCCATCCTGGCTCACTGCCGGAGCCGCATCCCCTCGAGTGGACGGCTTGGCCGGCGTCGGTGTACAAGACCCCGCATAAGTGAATTCGGCCGCCCCTTGCGGCGTGATTGATTGCGCAGGGGAGGCGGGACGTCCGCCTTTTGCCTGGACCAGCATCCGCGATGTGGGGTGCATCTGCTTGGCGACAGAACTCATCGTAAGTAAAAAGCGGCTTGGCCGCTGCGTGCGTTCGCGGGTTGATCTTGCCTGTCGGAACGAGCCTCAGGGCGGTGGCGTTTCCACAAAATCCAACATCGACACGCTGCGTTTGCGCTCGCGGCCTGTCATCCAATCTTCCAATAACAAGGCGTTCCCCGTATGAAGTTCCGTCATTTCATCCTCACCTCTGCGTTGACGGTTTCGGCATGGCAGGTTGCACAGGCCGCGGATGACTCATCGTTGCCGCAGCCGGAGCAGCTTCCGTCGGCCGCCACGCTGCCGAATATTCTTGTCACCGGCGATACGCAGCATCTGCCGCAGTCGTTCGATCAACGCTACGCGTCCACACAAGTCCTCACCCGCGCGGATCTCGATCGTCTGTCGCCTATCGACCCGAGCATCACGCAAGCCCTCGCAACGCTGCCGGGCGTCACCATTTCACAAAACGGCGGCCCTGGCTCTTTAGCCTCCGTCAGCATCCGCGGTTCATCGGGCAGTCAGGTCGCGGTGTTCATCGACGGTATCCGCGTGGGTTCTGCGACCACGGGCCAAGCCGCGTGGGCCGATCTGCCGACCTCGGCCTTCGACCGCGTCGAGGTTATCTCAGGACCGGCGGCTGCCTCGTTCGGCGCGGATGCAGTGGGTGGCGTCGTGCAGCTCTTCACGAACCGTGCGGCAAATCAGCCTAACCAAACCACGATCTCAACAGGCGGCGGTTCGAACAAAACCTTCGATACGCAGGTCCGCACGTCAGGCAGCATTTCGTCCACGGGTCCGCTCTCGGCTCTGGCCGGGCTGACCTATTCGCTGGGTCTGCACGACTACAATACCGCGGGAATCGATGCGACCCAGCCCTGGGCTTACGGGCACGAGGATGGCCGCAATCCGTACCATGCTCAGGACGTGGATGCGCGTCTAGGCTATGCGCATGACAACTGGTCGATCTCAACATTCGCTCTATATCACCGGTCCGACCTGTCCTACGATAATGCCGGCGGCGATGACCGGCAGCTCGATCATCAGTTGACGACGGGCGTAGCGTTTCATCTGGACATCACGCCGTTCACGCAGTTTGACCAGTCTGTCGGCTACGCGACGGACCGGCAGTTCCTCTATGCCAACAACCCGGCCATTCCGACCGACGAAATCGACTCCACGCGCTTCAGCACGTCGACCTCGCTGACCCATCAGGAACGCGGACGCTCGCTCTTCAGTCTGCCACTGTCGGGTGAGACCAAGCTTGCTTACGACTTCACCCGCGAGCAAGCCTTCCTGCCGGTCGACATCCCCATGGGCGTGCCGACGCGCAACGATTCAGCCGTATCGCTCCATCAGTCGGTCACGCTGGGCGCGTTGACGGTGTTTCTTGCAGGGCGCCACGAGATCATCCAGGGCCAGTCGGTGAATACGGGTAATGTCGCCGTCGCTTATGCAATTACGCCGGTTTATACGGCGCGAATTTCGTATGGCAACGCCTTCCGCCTGCCGACTTTCAACGACCTGTACTATCCGGGTTACGCGAACCCGAACCTGCAGCCTGAGCGCAGCGATACGGTCGAGGCAGCACTCGATGCCACCACCTCCTTCGGCACCTTTACGGCCGCTGTCTATGACACCCGCGTGCATGACCTCGTCACTTACGACTCGGTGACCTCTCTCCCTGTGAACGTAGGTCACGCGCATATTCAGGGTATCGACCTGTCGTACAAGGGCACGCTTGGCAACTCGACACCGGTCAGTCTCGCGATCGGCATCTTGAACCCGCAGGACGTGACTGATCAGACGTGGCTCAACCGCCGTCCGCGCCAGACCGTCAGCCTGAACATCGATCACACGTGGGACGAGTTCCACCTGCATGCGCTGAGCACGGGTCTCTCGCTGCTTTACGGCGGATCGACCTATGACGACCAGTTCAACGCGACGTACCTGCCGTCGTACACAACCGTTGCGCTGCGCGCCGCGTACAAGGTCAATTCGCATCTCACCGTGTCCGTCAATCTGTCGAACCTCTTTAACCGGCAGTACGTCACCGCATACGGTTACAACACGTTGGGCCGGACGGCATTCGGCAAGGTCGCTTACACTTTCTGATTACGTGTCGCCATGACCCTGCGAGTCCATTTATGAAGCGAATCCTGATCATTGGTATCGGCGCCGGCAACCCCGACTATGTGACGATTCAGGCCGTCAACGCGCTTAACGAAGTCGATGTTTTCTTCGTGATGGACAAGGGCATCGCCAAGGAAAAGCTGATTGCGTTGCGCAAGGAAATTTGCCGCCGCTTCATTAAGGGCAGTGACTATCGCTTCGCCGAAGCAACCAGTCCCGAGCGAGTACGAGACGCCGTGAATTATCGGGCGAGCGTCGAGGATCTCAATGACGACAAGCAGGCCGTCTTCGAACGACTTATCTCCGAAGAGTTGTCCGATGGAGAATGCGGGGCGTTCCTGACATGGGGCGACCCCGCGCTTTACGACAGCACCATCCGGATCGTCGACTCGATCATCAGGGAGGGCGGTCACGATCTCGTGTTTGAAGTGATCCCGGGAATAAGCAGCATCCAGGCTTTGGCCGCACAGCACAAGATACCGTTGAACCGCATTGGAGAGTCGATCGGGATAACAACGGGGAGGCGCATAGCGGAGGGTTTTCCGGACAACGTCGACAGCGTGGTGGTGATGCTGGATGCTGAAGGCGCCTACAAACGTTTCGCCGATCAGGATATCGATATCTACTGGGGTGCTTATATCGGCACGCCGGACGAGATTCTGGTGTCCGGAAAACTCAAGGATGTAGTCGGAGATATCGAACGGATTCGCGCGGAAGCGCGAAAGGCGAACGGCTGGATCATGGATAGCTATCTGATGCGAAGGAACACAACTCGCAAGGATAACTAATGGTAGCTAAACGAGACTCTGCCGATTGAATTGCGCACTGACGAACGGCGCTCTCATAGAACGTTTCGCGCGCGACTCGATTTGCAGTCTGATCCCATCGGTCGAGTCGGCTTTTAATCATTGGCTTGTTAATAAAATCGAACATCGTATGGGTTGCCGTCATGCGGCATCGAGAACCCTCGGTCCGTCGTTGCTTTCGGGGCCTCCATCTCCTAATCTGATCGAAGAGGCTCGGGTCAAGGAAAGCCGGTGAGCCTTCAGGTACTTTATTGGAGGTCCGAATGATCTTTGATCGAACCGAGACAGCCGTGGTTTTCATCGACCCGCAAGTCGATGTCTTAAGTAAGGAAGGCAAGAACTGGGGCGCGGTCGGAGCAAGCGTGACAGAGAATAAGACGGTAGAAAACATGCTGCGAATCTTCAAGGCGGCAAAGTCCGCGAGGCTCGCGGTCTTTATATCGCCGCACTACTTTTTTCCTACGGATCGCGCCTGGAAATTCAATGGACCGTTGGAGACGGATGAATTCGCCACCGGTACGTTTGCGCGCAGCGGCGGGTTGAGTCTGGACGGCTTCGAAGGCTCCGGCGCTGACTGGCTCGACGTCTTCAAGCCCTACATCAACGACGGCGAGACAATCGTTGTCAGTCCGCACAAGGTGTTCGGACCGCAGACCAACGATCTCGTCCTGCAACTGCGCAAGCGCGGAGTGAGGAGGGTGGTACTGGGAGGCATGCTTGCGAACATGTGCGTGGAGTCACATCTGCGTGATTTGCTCGAACAGGGATTCGAGGTTTTTGTTGTCAGCGATGCCACTGCAGGACCGCGTCATCCGGTCTGGGGCGACGGGTACAAGGCGGCGATGATCAACTACGCGTTTCTCGCGCACGGCGTGGTCAATACCGACGAAGTCGTGGCTTCAATGCAATGAATCCCCGTCAGGACAAGAGCCCTGACGGGGGTGATGCGACCCCTTAGGCGAGGTCGAACCTGTCGAGATTCATCACCTTCACCCAGGCTGCGACGAAGTCGTTGACGAATTTTTCCTGCGCGTCCTCGGTTGCATAGACTTCACTCAGGGCCCGGAGCTGGGAATGCGCACCGAAGATCAGATCGACCGCGGTGCCGGTCCACTTCCTCTCGCCGGTCTTGCGGTTACGCCCCTCGAACGCGTCCCGAGCCGATGAAACCGGCAGCCATTCCGTGTCCATGTCGAGCAGGTTGCGGAAAAAGTCGTTAGTCAGCGTTTCCGGTTGGTGAGTGAATACGCCATGCGGACTTTTCCCCGCGTTGACGTTCAAGGCACGCAAGCCGCCGATCAGCACCGTCAGCTCCGGGGCGGTCAAGGTCAGCAACTGCGCCTTATCGATCAGCAAAGCCTCCGGCCGAGCCTTGACCTTGCCCGACAGGTAATTGCGGAAGCCATCGGCAACCGGTTCGAGCGCCGCGACGGATTCCACGTCGGTCTGTTCCTGCAAGGCGTCCGCGCGACCGGGCGTGAACGGCACGGTGACCTGATGGCCGGCGTTTTTCGCCGCCAGCTCGATACCGGCGCTCCCAGCCAGCACAATCAGGTCGGCCAGCGAAATCTTCTTGCCGCCGGACTGTGCGCCGTTGAACTCGCCCTGGATGCCTTCGAGAGCCTTCAGCACCTTCGACAGTTGCGCAGGCTGGTTGACCTCCCAATCCTTTTGCGGCGCGAGACGAATGCGTGCGCCATTGGCGCCGCCGCGCTTGTCGGAGCCACGGAAGGTAGACGCCGACGCCCAGGCGGTCGACACCAGCTCCGAGACGGACAGCCCTGACGCCAGGACCTTCTCCTTGAGCGAAGCGACATCCGCTTCTGCGACCAGAGGATGGTCCACCGCCGGAATGGGGTCCTGCCACAGCAGCTCTTCGGCCGGCACTTCCGCGCCGAGGTAGCGCACGCGCGGTCCCATGTCGCGGTGCGTCAGCTTGAACCAGGCGCGGGCGAAGGCGTCGGCCAACTGATCAGGATGTTCCCAGAAGCGCCGCGAGATCTTCTCGTAGGCAGGGTCGAGGCGCAGCGAGAGATCGGTGGTGAGCATTGTCGGCCGCTGCTTCTTCGACGCATCGTAAGCGTGCGGGATCGTTTCGGCGCTGTCCTTGGCGACCCACTGGTTGGCGCCGGCGGGGCTCTTCGTCAGTTCCCATTCGTGGCCGAAGAGGTTCTCGAAGAAACCGTTGCTCCATTGCGTCGGCGTGCTGGTCCAGGTGACTTCCAGGCCGCTCGTGATCGTGTCGCTGCCCTTGCCGCTGCCGAAACTGTTCTTCCAGCCCAGTCCCTGATTCTCGACATCGGCCGATTCGGGCTCGGGACCCACATTGTCAGCAGGACCGGCTCCGTGCGTCTTGCCAAAGGTGTGGCCACCGGCGATCAGCGCAACGGTTTCCTCGTCGTTCATGGCCATGCGCGCGAACGTTTCGCGGATATCGTGCGCCGCAGCAACCGGGTCCGGATTGCCGTCGGGGCCTTCCGGATTTACGTAGATCAGGCCCATCTGCACAGCGCCCAGCGGATTTTCCAGGTTGCGTCCGGCATCGGTGCGGCTGGCTTCTTCGCCGTGCTTTTCTTCATCGGCGACGATCACGCCACCGTCGTTGTCCTTGCCGGCGGCACCCTTGCCGTAACGGACGTCGCCGCCCAGCCAGGTCTTTTCGTTGCCCCAGTAGACGTCCTGATCCGGCTCCCATGTGTCCTCGCGGCCACCGGCGAACCCGAAGGTCTTGAAGCCCATAGTTTCCAGCGCGACATTGCCGGTGAGGATCAACAGGTCAGCCCAGGAAATCTTCTGGCCATACTTCTGCTTGATCGGCCAGAGCAGGCGGCGGGCTTTATCCAGGCTGACATTGTCCGGCCAGCTGTTGAGCGGCGCGAAACGCTGCTGGCCGCGCCCGGCGCCGCCGCGGCCGTCGCCGATGCGGTACGTGCCCGCACTGTGCCAGGCCATGCGGATAAAGAGCGGGCCGTAGTGGCCGAAGTCCGCCGGCCACCAGTCTTGCGAATCGGTCATCAGCGCCGCGAGGTCCTTCTTGACTGCAGCCAGGTCAAGGCTCTTGAAAGCCTCGGCATAATTGAAGCTGTTGCCCAGGGGGTTGGATTTACCGGAGTGCTGGCTGAGCAGGTCCACCCGCAGTTGTTTCGGCCACCAGTCTCGGTTCGTCGTGCCGCCGCCGGCGGCATGATTGAACGGGCACTTTGCGTCATTTGACATGCGTTGTCTCCTTGAGAGGACGGACCCACTACTTGTTTTAAGGGCGTCTAGCCTTCATCCTGCACGAAATTGATGACGCCGTGCCCGGTGGTCTGCCAGGAAATGCCGTGGTGGACTTTTACTGTTGATCACCGGAAGCGCCATCCTATTACTCTGGCAAACACTCTCGTAGCGTACATTGAACGAGCGCTGCTTGCGTTGGCAAGCCTACTCCAGTTGAATATAGGCGCGTGTGACGATCAGCAGAATTAGATTCGTGCAATGCCACTGATAGCTCACCGCTATATCGCAGAGGGTGCTTGCTTGCCTCGGCACGATCGTGCGCAACGCTGGCGAGATTGGACAGCCTTTCGAGACCCACGGCCGTCAAGTTTTCAAGCCTTGCGATGCTTCGTGTCATGGTCAAGCAGAAACCATGCGCTGATGGCGCTCGCAAGCGCAAGACCCGATGCAATTAGCACGATCACGCGGAACCCGAAGACAAATGACTCGCGCGTGGCCTCCATGACGCGGGCGTCGGGATTGACCGCTGCACCGAGAAGCGCGCGCTGCTCGTTCACCTGCAGTTGCATGGCTTGAGAGAGGCCGAGTGGCAACAGGCGCGCATCGAGCGATTTATTAAATAGCACCGATAGAACCAGGCCGAAGACCGCTACGGCGAGAAGTCCGGCGACGCGAGATATTGCGTTGTTCACACCGGATGCGACTCCCGACTGATTCTCCGGAACGGCGTTCATGACTGATGTGGTGAGCGGGGCGACGCAAATCGCCATGCCCAGGCCCAGCACGACGACTGGCGCGAAGAAGGTCTTTAAGTACGAACCGCTCACTCCGGGCCATGCCAGAAGCGCAAATCCCGCCGCGACGATGATGGAGCCCACGGTGAGCGGCGCTCTCGCGCCATAGGTTGCGACCAGTCCGCCCGTCCATCGTGAAAGCACGAAGATAATCAGGATCAACGGCAATAGCGCGGCTCCGGCCTCAGCCGCTGAATAATGATGGATCTGAATAAGCGTGAACGGCAGGAAATAAAGTATTCCCCCAAGTCCGGAGTAGAGAAAGAACGTAATCAGGTTTGCACCCGCAAATGTGTGCGACCTGAAGAGTGCCAATGGCACCATCGGAGCGGGGCATCTAGCTTCGCGAATCAGGAAGGCAACGAGTGCCATCACGCCGACCGTCGCAGCCACCAGAATGCCCGACGCTTTGTCAGAAGCCTCGATGAGTGCGTACGTGATCCCGCCGAGTCCTATCGATGCAAATAACGCCCCTGGCCAGTCCAGCGCTGCATCGAGTTTTTCGTTTTTGCTCTCGTCGACCCGCCATAGCGTGATGCCCACAACGACCACCGCCAACGGCAGGTTGAGCACGAATACCGATCGCCACGAAAAGTGTTCGACCATCCAGCCGCCAAGCACGGGGCCTCCTGCGCCCATCATCGCGGTGGATCCCGACCAGGTGCCGATCGCGCGCCCGCGCGTGCTGGGCGGATAGGCCGAGCTGATGAGCGACAGGCTGCCGGGCACGAGGAAGGCGGCGCCGATTCCCTGGACCGTCCGGGCAGCGATCAGTCCTTCGATGGATCCAGCGAACGCGCACCACGCCGATCCGATCGCGAATAAAACCGTACCGAACAGGAAGACCATTTTCCTGCCGTAGCTATCGCCGAACGAACCTCCGACGAGCAGCAGCGATGCCAGCGACAACGCATACGCCTCGACCACCCACTGGAGGTCTTTCGAGCTCGCGTGAAGTCCACTCTGTATTGCCGGCAGCGCGATGTTGACGACCGTGCCGTCAATGAATGCCAGGCTGGAGCCAAGGATCGCGGCGATCAATACCCAGACGTTACCCGTCGATGTACTTTCGACAGCCTGGGTTGCTTTCGAATGTGACCCGTCGGGCGCGTGCCGGTCTGATGATTTCATGGGGCTCAAAATAACACGTTGTTACCCATGATCTTGCATGGGTTTCAAACGGTTTTTCTGACGCCGCCCAGGCGGACTGACGCTTTTGGTTCGGAACGGGTGACAACTGCATTGTGATCTGCGTCTGACCTGAATCTCTGACCTGAAACTACGCAAGCGAAGGCGGGCGCCACTTCATGCAACGCGCTCAAGCGGGCCTCGATCAGAAGAACGCGCCTGTCGGCGGAAGCTGTCCGCTCAGCAGGTTCTGCCCAAGCAGGCGCTCCTTGTAGAGGCGTGGGTTGTGCGAAGCAATCACCTTGATGTTGCGCCAGTGCCGGTCCAGCGCGCCCACGCGCGAGACGACCGAGCCTGATCCCAGATCGATCAGCCAGGTGGCGATCTGCGGAGCGAGGTCGTCGATCACGACCTTCGCTTCCGACGCCGAGAGCGTGGCGGCAAGCGTGGTCTCGTACTCATCGCGCGTTCCATAGCTGTCCCACGCACGTTGCAGCGCTTCGATCGCACGATCCACCGTCGCTTCGACGCTCGCCGCGTAAGCGCGGATTCGGCCAAGCAACGCCTGTAACACGGGCTCTTCGGTGGGATGCGCGGCTTCGCCATGATAGAAATTGCGCCCGCGTGAACGTAAGACCTCTACCGCGTCCAATGTCACACGCCGTGCGATGCCTGCGATGCAGTTGCTCAGGTAGACCTGATGAAAGGTGAATCCCCAAGGCGCCGCCTCGTCGGTCCTCGGTGGGTCAGCCGGATAGATCTGCGCGGCGGGCACGCTCACCGCATTAAATTTCGCCGTACCTGAGCCTGTCAGGCGCTGGCCGAATCCTTGCCAGTCGTCATCGTTGCCGACGCCTTCGCCGCGATCGAGCACATATTGCACGGTACGGCCCTCGCGGCTTTCTACAGCGACACCAACGAATGCATCGTTATAGAGGTTGCCGGTCGCATAAACCTTCACACCTGATCCGACGTAGACATGCCGGTTTTCGTCCCATTCGAGCCTGCTCAGCACCTGGCTTGGACGCGCGCCGGCCGCCACTGCATCGGTTTCGACAAAACTGAGTCCGACCGTTTTCTTCTGCCTCGTCAGATCGAGGACGTGCGCATGGAAGGGATGATCGCGCCGTCTGAGAGACGCTTCGACCTGCCATAGATGATTGCGAAAAGCATGGGCGATGTTTGAGTCCGCCGCGGCGATATCGCGCGCTACGACGAGAAGTTCGCTCAACGAGAGACCCTGGCCGCCCGCATCGGATGGCAGGCGCAGCGCGCCGAACCCGAGCGCCTTGAGTCGCGCGATCTCTTCGTGCGGCAGGCGATGTTCCCGCTCCCGCGCGGCCGCGGTCGACGCGATATCCGTGATGGTCCCGGAGAAACCAAGCGATGCGGACAATGGCGAGACGAGCCTGGGACCGCCGTGGTCAATCGTCGTCTCAGACATGCTCATGCCGCCTCTGGAAGTGAGTGGGATTGTTCATTGCCCGTCAAACCTTGATGCTGTAATCCGCGACGTTGATGCGCGAGTGGATGATCTTGCGTTCCGCGAGCCAGTCGGCGGCGCGTTGGAACTGTGCGATGAAAGCGGCGTCGTCGGGTTCGTGGAATTGATTCACGCGCTTGAGACTAGTCAGATAGTCGCGTACCTGATCCGGATATTTGGCTTCCTTCTGTGCGAGCAGCTCGGATTCGGCGGAGTGTGCCGATTGCCACGCGCCTTCGACGGTGTACGCGTCGATCACCGCGCGAATCAGCTCGGAATTCTCTTCGGTGAATTTCCGGCGTGTCACGAGCGAGCTGTAGTCGATCAGGAAATCGAGGTCGCGTCCCTCGTTGAAGATGTCCTTTGCGTCGTTCGAATAGCGCGAGATGTCGACCGCGGGGGACCACATCGACCATGCATCGACTATGCCTTGCGCAAAGGCAGGCGCCGCATCGGGAGGATTGAGGTAGACGAACTCGACCTTGCTGCGGTCCACATGGTTCTTTTCCAGTGCGGCGATCAACAGGAATTCGCCAAGCCCCGACCGGTTGACGGCGACCTTGCGCCCCGCCAGATCGGCGACCGAATTGATGCCGCTCGATTTCTTCACGATGATGGCGGTCGAGCGAGGCGAATAGACGTCGAATGCATTGAAGACGATCGGTGAGCCGGCCAGCATCGCGGCCAATGCGGGTGTCGTCGATCCCCAGAAACCGAAATCCGCGCTGCCGCCCACCACTGCCTGAATCGACGGCGCGTGATTCGGAAACGGTCCGACCCATTCGACCTTGATGCCTTTCGCGGCGAGTGTCTTTTCGAACACGCCGCGTTGCTTGGCAATGTCCGGAAGGCTGCCGTAGCCCCAGCCGATGCGAACCGTATCGGCGTTGCGCGTCAGCTTGCGCGGTTCGGCTGCTTGGGCTGGAAACAGGCTGCTTGCGGCTGCGCCGGCCAGCAGTCCACCCGCCGCGCGCAACAGTTGGCGGCGGCTCAGTGAGGAATCGTTCATCCTTGTCAGGTCCTTGGAGTCATGCAGAAAAGCGCTCAGTGAGACTGAACGCCGAGCTCTTCGAGCAGTGTTGACCGCAGTTCCTGCGGCGTATGGTTCTTGGGTTGGAAGGAGGCGGCAATGCGTCCCGAGCGCATGACGAGAATCCTGTCGGCGAGGGTGAGCGCCTCGTCCACATCGTGCGTCACAAGCAGCACGCCAGGATGATGGCGCGCCACGAGTTCCTTGACGAGTCCGTGCATCTTGATTCGCGTGAGCGCGTCGAGCGCCGCGAACGGTTCGTCCAGCAGGAGAAGCGCGGGTTCGGGAACGAGGGCTCGCGCCAACGCAACGCGTTGCGCTTGACCGCCCGAGAGATTGCGCGGCCAGTCCTCCTCGCGACCGGACAGCCCGACTTCGGCGAGCGCTCGAGCCGCACCGGTCCGGCCAACCGTGCTTTCATGACCGAGTGCAACGTTCTCTGATAACGTCGCCCAGGGCAGCAGGCGAGGCTCCTGGAACACGACGGAAGGGCGCGCGGGCGCACGGATCCGCCCAGAATCAGGCAGATCGAGCCCGGCCAGCGCGCGCAGCAACGTAGTCTTTCCACACCCGCTTTCACCCAGGAGCGCGACGAATTCGCCTTCGTGAATGTCGAGATCCAGCGCGTCGATAACAACACGCGAGCCATAGCGGCGCTGCAGGCCACGTACCGATACAGCCAGCGGAGACTGGCCGGCATGGCCCTCGATAAGTGCGGAAATATCGGAATCCCGGGACAGTACAGTGCTTGATGTCACTTTTGCTCTCCTTTGGCGTAGTTCGCGTGCCATGAGAGGAGATGAGACTCAAGGAAGCGCACCAGCGCGTCTGCCGCGACGCCGATGATCGCGTAGATGATCATGGTCAGCAGAATGACATTCGTCTGCAGGAATTCGCGCGCGTCCATGGCGAGGAAACCGATCCCCTTCGTGGTGGCGAGCGTCTCGGCGATGACCAGCGCGAGCCACGCGTGAGCGAGTGCATAACGTACGCCCGTGAGGATTGACGGCATCGCTCCCGGCAGGATGATTCGCCGTACGATCGCGCTCCAGCCCAGCCCGACTACCTTGGCAAGCTCCATCAGCTTGGGATCGATCTGCCGGATGCCAAGCATGGTGTTGATATAGATGGGGAACAGGACAGCGAGCGCCACCAGGAAAATTTTCGCAACCTCGCCCACGCCGAACCAGACGATGACGAGCGGCAGCATCGCGAGGAAAGGAACCGCGCGCACCATCTGGATCGAACGGTCGAAAAGCGCTTGTGCCAGCGGCGAGAACCCGACCGCGATGCCAAGCACGAGGCCGATCGCGCCGCCGATGACGAAGCCCGCGCAGGCACGCAGTAGCGACACGCCAAGATGAACGAAAAGATCGCCGTTCCTGGCCAGGTCCAACGCGGTTTCAGCGACGTTGCTGGGGGCCGGGAGCACCTGCGGGGAGATCAGTCCGATGCGCGCGGCAAGCTCCCAAAGCACCAGCGCCAGAGCGGGAACGAGCCAGGAAAGCCACCGGTAGAGCGCGCCTTTCGAAATATTTGGGCGCATCTGTCCCGACGAGACATAGCTGTTGCGAGAAGAAGGTACGTCAGCCATGTCGGTTCCAAATTAAGCATGAAAAAACTGCTCCGGGATGGAGCTGTTTGGCGCGGGCGAACCATGAGGCCCTGATAAAGCGAATGCCGCTCGGGCAATACCAGGCATCGGGCGCGTTTCGGTAATGCCGGTACCCTGGCAGCGAGCCTGTTATTAGAGGCTGTCTTGTGCCACGATGACAAACAGTTTTTTATGCTTTGCTTTTCAGTTTCTGCACATTGCTCAACGAGCGGCTGTTTTCGCCTGCGAGCCTGGCGATCACATCTCGCTCGATAACACGGACGGGATTCGGGTTTGTTCCGCCCTTTGACGCTTATCAGAAAGCGTCTAGTGCGAACGCGAGCGCCACGTTCCCCAAGAAGACTTCCTTCGTGGCATGGGCGGCATCGATTCACTGAACTCACCCGGAATCCGTCCGCACTCTTTGAGCTGTTTTATCCGTAAAATTCCGATGAGCGATTGGCGGGATGAGCCGTGACGCTTCTGCATCACATCACCGTGACTGCTCGACGCAGATCGCGTTGCCCCTTGAAGCGGACAATAGCGTTGAGGTTTCCGATTCCTCGGTAAGGAGCGACACTGCTTCATCGGCTGACATGGGCCTGCCAAACAAGTAGCCTTGCATCTTCCGGCAACCCAGGTCACTCAGGATACGGACCTGATCTTCTGTCTCGACACCCTCGACAACGCAATCCAGATTCAGGTTTCGACATAGATCAACGACCGATTTCACCACTTTCTGACTCGTGATGTTCGTCGCAATATCGGCGACGAAACTTCTGTCAATCTTGATCTTGTCCAGTGGGAGCCTGTGCACATAGCTCAGACTCGAAAATCCTGTGCCGAAGTCGTCAAGCGAAATATGGACGCCGAGTTGCTTGAGGAGTCGAAGTGAGTCGCTCGCCACGTCGAAATCACTCACCAGCGCTGTTTCTGTAATTTCCAGTTCGATTCGGTGCGCAGGCACGTGGCTCGCCAAGATGATTTCGACGATCCTCCTGGTCGCTTCAAGGGACGCGATATCGCGAGTTGACAGATTGAACGAAATTCGCACGTGATCCGGCCAGCGCTTCGCACTTTCAAGCGCTCTTTCCAGCAAAATATCGCTGATCAACAGGATGCGATTCGATCGCTCCGCGCGCCTTATGAACTCCGCGGGCGGCACCATGCCGAGCGTACTGTTAGTCCAACGCGCCAGCGCCTCGAAGCCCGAAATATGCTTACCAGGCAGCTCAACAATAGGCTGAAAATCCAGCGATAATTCGCTCTCGAGATCGGCTTGCGCCAGCGCTTGCTCAATCAGCCCCGATCTGCGCCACTCGATTTCGTGATCCGTCGAGAATATGACCGGCTTGCCCCTTGAATTCTGCTTGGCGTTATATAACGCGTAGTCGGCTCGTTCAAACAGCACGTCGAAGCGTTCGATGCTGTCTCGCGATACGGCGAATCCGATCGAGGCGGACAGCCGCGCGGTCATATCGGGCAAATGGTATGGCAGCCGCAGTACACGGCAAATCTCAGTTCCGCGATGGGTGATGTCCTCGTTGGAAAGGTCCCCGCGGAGCAACACACCGAACTCATCGCCTCCGAGGCGCGCCAGAAAGGCGGACGAATCCTCGAATTGCTGCAACCGGCGTCCCACTTCCGCCAGCACCCAATCGCCCATGGCATGACCATAGGCGTCGTTCACCAGCTTGAAGCCGTCAAGATCCACCAGACCGATCACCGCACCGTGGCCGTCCTGAAACATGGATGGACCGGCGCCATCCAGACAGGCAAAGAATGCGCGTCGATTCGGCAGTCCCGTCAACGAGTCGAGATTGGCGAGCCGGAAGTTGTCGTCACTGAGACGCTGGGTCTCAATCTGCCTCAAACGCAACTCCTCCCGCGATTCTATCAATCGGGCAAAGTCCCGGTAGTAGGTCAGCAAGATCACGACCATCGCAACCGATACGAGAAACAGGTTAACCGCGATCGAGACGAATACGAGTTTCCCGGTCAACGAAAAGAAAATCACGAACGGGATGATCACGATCACAGTCAGCGATAGCGCCGCCGCACGCAGATGCATCAGACAAAAAATGCACCCGATGACAGTAATCGCCATGTAAAAAGCGACGTGACTTTGTTGGTACTCGTCTCCGTACGGATATAGGCTGAGACCCCACGCAGTAAAAAACACGGCGAGTACCGCTGCGAGACGAACCGTCCGGCGCAAGCGTTTTGCAGCCGTAGCGGCATCGACGTCATGGTGGCGAGTGCGCAGCCACCAGGCGAAGCGGCCAGCGCAAACCAGGCAGAGGAGGGCCGGCACCCATATGGAAAGAGGGGCCGGAGTCGAGTGGATGTGGCTGATTGCCAGTCCTGCAGTGTTCGTGACCAGGATGAAGTACAACAACGGGATCTGGCGGGAAAGCGCGATGAACTGCGAGCGTGCCAGCGCGGCGTTTTCCCCTGACACGCGGAACATCGATATACATGCGCTCAAGGCGCCTCGCCAGCGAGGAAGCCCCATGCGGTGAATTTGGTCGGCCATGACTACGTTACATCCTTGAGGGGAGTCCTTGGTTTGGCCCGCTCCACTCCCGGCGGCAGAGCGGCTTCTGCATATGTTGGCCAGCGATTCACGGCGTGGACGCCGGGTAAAACAAGACCTCCCGGAACTCGGCCGGTCAATAATCCGGGCTGCTTTTTCCTGGAGCCGTCGCGATGACTTCCGGCAGGCCGTTGCCGTTGTGCACAAACATAAGAATTCCGACAAGCTCCGTGCTATTCAGTAACCGCGTATTATCGAATCTGTCCGGATCAGGATGTATTTGCCGGAATGATCATTACGGGTGTTACGTGTGGTTATGTGTGTATACGGCCACTGCGAATTCTTCTGAAGGGATGGCGAATTTTTTTTGAATTTGGACTACGAATCTATTGAAATCTTAACGGCTATTAAGGATTTTCCTACGTTGAATGTAGGTTAATCCTTAGGCCGGGTTGAATTTGTCGAGACGTGATTGCGTCCTCACTACCGCCGTGGTAAGGCAGATAATCAGGACATTGCCTGGCAGCAAACCCAACGGGTCGATTACTGTCCATCACGGAGGTCGTCACCATGAATCATGCAGCGGCCGACGCCCGCGAAGCGCCCGTCATCCTCATCGCGGACGACACGCCCGCCAACCTCGGCGTGGTGGTCGAGAGTTTTACGAACCGGGGCTTTCGTGTACTCGTGGCCCTCGACGGCATTGAGGCCATCGAGCGTGCGCAATTCTCAAAACCGGATCTGATCCTGCTCGATGTGAAAATGCCTGGCATCGACGGTTTCGAGACCTGCCGGCGCCTGAAGATGGACGAGCGCACGCGCGAAATTGCGGTGATCTTCATGACTTCGCTCGCCGGCAGCGAGGACATGGTTGAGGGATTTTCCGCGGGCGGGGTCGATTACATCACCAAACCGGTGCGCATCGACGAAATGATGGCGCGCGTGGGCACCCATCTGGCACTGGGTGCAATGCACAAGCAACTCGTGGCGCAGAACCGCCAGTTGCTGGACGAAGTGGCCATTCGTCAGAAGGCGGAGGCGGCCCTGTCTCACGCGCGCGACGAACTCGAAGTACGCGTCGCGCAACGTACTGAAGAACTGGCGCGCACGAATGCGAACCTCACATCGGAGATCGATGAACGCAGGCGCGTCGAGGCCAAACTGTTATCGAGCGAAGCGCGCTTTCGCACCATCGTCGAGACGAGTCCGGTGCCGCTGTGCATTGCTTCGTTGAACGGCGGACAACTTCTCTATGCGAATGAGCCATTGCGCCAGCTGTTCGGCCTTGACGCGCGTGAAGAGGCGTCCGCCAATATCAAAGATTTCTATATGAATCCGGCGGAGCAGGACCAGCTCGTCGAGCACCTGTGCGCAGAGGGGAACTTCCGCAATACCGAAGTCCAGTTCAGGCGCTCGGATGGCACCGTATTCTGGGCAATCGCGACTGCCCGGGTCGCCACCTACCGCGATGAGCCTGCCGTCTATGCCGGCCTTAATGACATTACGGAACGCAAGCGCATCGAGCAGGAACTGTTCGAGTCGCGCGAGCAGCTGCGCGAGTTATCGGCCTACATGGAAGCGATTCGCGAAGAGGAAAGAAAGCGCATCGCGATGGAGATTCACGATGAACTGGGCCAGTTGCTGACTGCATTGAAGATGGACGTGTCGTTGCTCAAGATGCACCTCGCCAACGACTCGAACGCTGCCAGAAAAACCGACGACATGCGCGATCTGGTCGAAAAGACCATCTGGATGGTACGCAATGTCGTAAGCCATCTGAGGCCTGCCGCGCTCAACTTCGGGATTGTGTCGGCACTGGAATGGCTGGCCGAAGATTTCGGGCGGCGTAACGGCATTCCCTGCCAGTTCCGGATCAATGGCAGCGAGCCGGTGCTCTCAGACGCGCATGCCACCGCCGTGTTCCGTATCGTGCAGGCCTCGCTGACCAACGTGACCCGCCATGCGGGCGCAACGAGGGCCGACGTGACGCTGACACGCTCCGCGAGCGCACTCGAGCTCCACGTTAGCGACGACGGTTGCGGTTTCGATCAGGAAGCGGCGCTCAAAGGCGAGTCCTACGGTTTGCTCGGCATGACCGAACGCGCCCGGCTAATCGGCGGATCGCTGTTGATAGACAGTGCACTCGGCACGGGTACGGCGGTTTCAATTCACATTCCGCTGGATGGTGAACCGGCGCCTTGATCGTCTCTGCCCATGTCCAGCGCCCGTCTGCTTCGGGGTGGCTTTCTTCGACTCGTTTGCGGTGGCCCGAGGCCATCACCTCGGCAATCGGTCAATACCATCCGTGATGCAAGAAAGACTACGCCTAAACGGACAAATAAAACCATTGGGCGGCAAGGGGCGTAGCCTTCGCTCGGGATGTCATCCGGTCACCCTCGACCAAACGCATCCGCTCGATGCCAATCACCACGACGCCTATAGTTTTTCAAATAGACATCGCCTGAATGCCGGTCTCAGGACACGCTAAAGAAAGCCAAAATATCTGCCGTTATGCCGCTTGGGCACGTAGCGCTTCGCACAAGATAAACGCCCATACGACTCGCTCGAACGCAATGAAGAAAAACTATCTGCAAGAACTAGACTCTGCATACGCTTTCACCACAGAACTCGACGCGTCGTTTGACCGGCTGCCAGTGCGTCATGGCAGTCTCTTTACACCGGAACTTGGCGAGGAGATATACGTTGCGCTGCAGGATCTCGGTATTCGATCATTCAGCAAAGCCGCAGGGCAATGCATCAAGTGGAGTCATGCGCTTCGACCTGTTGTGCAAGAGGTTCTGGGTGTGCAGGTCCCGCTGACGATCGGACAGGTTCGCTCGCCAACGCGCACGTTCTTCGACCCAAGCTTCGACGATCTGGAACGATGGTATTTCCATGGTCTCGACGCACGGAATATCGAAGACAGATCGGGTATCAACATGCATGCATGGTGGACGCTGCCGACGGGGGAAATCCTGGATGTAACCTTATGGTCCACGTTGGCCGTTGCGTGGAACGAGCCGGAGCGCCTCGGGGCGTTGGCCGGCGGATGGCCTGACAAGCTGGCGCCCAATCTGCTTTACGTGCCCATGGTGGTCGGCGATGACTACATCGAGAAAGTCGAGCGGCGAATGGCATACGGTCACTTTCTGGCGCGCGAATGCACGGTGGCGGAACTGGAGGCTGCACCTGTCATGGAGATGCGGCGTGAATAGCAACGTCCGCGGATCTGGCACGAACTCCCATGACCTGCGCAGATCCAGGTCACTTGACCATTGCCGCACTCAATGACGAGCCGAATGAGTCATCTTCGTAAGCCGTTTCGTCATACGCCTCTTCCATGACGGGCTCAGGAATCCTGCGCATCGCCAGGTCAATTGCCGACGCTGTCTGCGAGACAATCTGCCCGGTGCTTTGCTGATCGATCCATTTGCGCGCCCAGTCCAGCGCATACTTCTGCGCCGCTTCGAAGTCTTTGAAACGCGGCCCGATAAGACCGGACCGCTCAACGCGTTTTCCGTGCCTCATGATCTCCGCCCGCGCGCGAAACCATTCGTTCGACACCGGATCCGCAGATGCACGGATGGCGTAACCGTCGTGGGTGGCAACCTGAGCGGCCGTCCACGGCGACCCGCACCAGCGGTCCAATTGCCGGGGCGAGCTTGTGGACATTACTGCGCTCGACTGCGTCCGCATGGGTGCACCGGCCGCCCGACCGGAAAGTTGCCGCGTGATTTCGTCGAATGGATCGATCAAATGCCGGCCGTCGGTCTTGTGGGGCGGCGCCTGCCAGGACTCGGGACTCTTCCAGAGCACGCTACGCAGGCCATCGTTGCACTGGCCGCGCCCATCACGTCGTAGCGCAGGTCTGGTCACCGCAGAAGAAGAGCTCGGGTGACAGGCGAACGTGCGGCCCTTTTGCGTCAACAACTGAATGATCTTCGCGAGCGTGCCGTTCAACTGCCAGTCTTCGAACCGGCACCGGCACGTGGGCCCGGACGGGTAACGGCCTGGCAGGCTCGACCACGGCTCGCCGGTTGACAGAATCCACAGGATTGCATTTGCCACGATGCGCGGGTCCGCGCGCGGCCTGCCGCGTCGAGTCAGGCGGCTGGCAGGCTTATCGGCAAGCATGGGCTCGAGGAGTTCCCATTCTTCATTGCTTAGCTCATCAAAATACATCGTTCCCTCCACACAGCGTGGCCAGGCTTCACCCTTTGCACAACCACGATCGTGACGTCCGATCCTCGCGATATTCTCAATTGCGCCTGTGCTTGTCCTTCTCGACAACTTGAAGAACATCGCACGTGACGACTGAACACATCCACCAGGTCGAGGCAAGAAACGTGAGCTCACCGGTGCGAGGAAGAATCTGCACATGAAACATATAACGAAGACGCGGCCAACAGGCCCTGTCGCGCTCTACACCGATCGATGCTGCATCGATCGGAGACTGCAAGTACATGCCGACTCCGGGCGGAGTTGGATTCAGACCGTCCATCGGTTTCCCGATTCACGGGGCGAGTCCTGGCGCCCCGTTGCGACAGAGCCGAAGCTCCCTTTGACTGCACCTAAACGGGCACCTGCCAATCCGGTTCTGACCAGGCAGATAGCTTTGCGTGCGCCAGCCGCTTCCTGAGAGGAAGTTTTAGTGATGCGGCAGTGGGCGGTGATGACGTCGTGCTTGCGCGACGCGCCCATGCCCGTACAGCGATCGTACGATGCAGGGCTCGCGGCAAAATCATTGAAAGATCACGGGTACCGTCTACACGCGGACCATTGACGAAATGGAGTCCCAGGCTGTTTCAGCAATGCCGTCAATTTTTATCGTACGCAGGCCAAGCCATTCTTTCGATCGGCAAACCCCGATATTGCTATACGGCTTGACTGATTTTTCTGTCGGGATTTCCTTACGGGCTGTCGCAACAAGATGACTAGCCTTGCTGGTGGCGATAGCCATAACCAAGGTCCGTGGGCGAATAAATTATATCCGGCACACCGGGCTCGAGCGAGCGATTGACGCGGCGCCTTTGCCGCCGTTGTGTTGCAGCAGGACGAGAGGGACGATCAAAGACAATATGTTAGGGATTACATAGTAAGTGATCGAGTGGTGGTCAGCGCAATGTGAGGAGCTTTTGCCACAACGGCGCACGATCTGGGTAGGGTACGCAAGCTTGCACATACGGTGTCGGTTCTGCATGCCGGGCAGCAAGTGGGGGCCAGCAACCGCACCGTACACGTCACGTCAGGGCGAAAAGCGCTGCGAGACCACGCGCTATGCTGGTCCCGCAGTTCCAACAGTTTTTGTGGACCACTAGAGATCGGCAGTCATCTTCCTCGCGTCCAAAGGATAGCGTGCGTCGAGGAGTTACCCGCTATTGCACCGCGCTCGTTGATCCCGACAGCTTCGCTGAAGTTGTCCCCGGGAAGCGTACCAAGGTCGGTCATCGCCCCGTGTTCAAACAGAAACGCATGCGGGGAGTACGGGCTGGTTCCTGCATCCGACTCGCCGACCACCTGGCCGCGATTGTTGATGCCAAAAGCGTTACTGTAGTTGCGACCGGGGAGTGTGCCCAGGTCAGTCATCACGCCGTTTTCAAACAGAAAGGCATGCACGTACCCGCCTGCGGTAGACGACACGCCGACTATCTGGCCGCGATCGTTGATCGCCTGAGCATGGCTAAGGCCGCCATCGGAAAGCGTGCCCAGGTCGGTCATCACCCCGTGTTCGAACAGAAAGGCGTGCTCGTTGCCGCGTGCGGTGGTCGAGGAACCGACCACCTGGGCGCGATTGTTGATCGCGACAGCTGTGCTGAAGCCGCCACCGGGGAGCATGCCCAGGTCGGTCACCACGCCGTTTTCAAACAGGGTAGCGTGCGTGTCCCCGCTCGCGGTGATCGAGTAGCCGACCACCTGGTCGCGCTCGTTGATCCCGAGAGCATTGCTGTAGTTGCCGCCGGGAAGCGCGCCGAGATCCTTGATGACGAGACTTTGGCCTGCGGCAGGCTGGAATGCGGCGGCCGCGAGCAGGGTGAAAGCAATCAGGGCGCGGGGGACATAGCGCACACTGCTAATCCCCTTTCCCGGGATATACGCTGGATCGCGATCGGCCACCTGGCCGTAAGCGCGCCGAATGCTTTTTAACAAAGACGCAGCCAATGCGAAGGAGGCAATCCACACGGTCCTACCTGCGACCTTGGGCAAGCAACGGCGAGAAGCCAAGAGTGGGCGTGCAATCATGTTGACGGCTCCAGTTAGCTGAAAGAGTATTAGGTGTCGGTGAAGCGGAGAGGCAGCAAGCGTTTGTTTGGATCCAAGTGCGTTCTGCGGATTTACAGCACCATTTCGGAGTCCATGAGAATCGAGGACAAGGAGCCTTGTGGCATGCATTGCTGGATGACCAGGCAAAGCGATTTCAACCATCCTGGAGAATGGCCTATTGCCGTCGCAACCAAAGCGGGCTCTCACAAGCAAAGAGACCGGGAACTCACCACCGAACAGTCACGGGAATATGCTTCAACATCAACATGGACGTTGGAACGACTTCGATTTATATGCGCCACAACGGGGTACACCTTGCGTCTCGATCCAGGAGGAGATCGATAGAAAGTTGAGTTTTCTGCAAATAATAAAATCCGGTATATATGCTTTTTGCATCTGCATAGCGATAAATTGCGCTGGCTTGTATCAGAAAGCGCATGTGCTTAGTTCGGATTGCTGATCGGTACTACTCGGGCATTGGAACTGATCCACCAGGGATCATCGTGGTCAATGGCGAGCTCGACCACTATCCGCCTCCCGTGTCGGAAATTAGCAAATGTCTAGAGATAGAAGTTATTGAGCAGTCTAGTCTATGGAGTGCGTTTTTCAACTTATTAAATAGTGAGGCAGATCAATGACAATGCAAAATTGCGATGGCTTAGCTTTGCTCGATAGTAAGTCAAACGATAGCTCGGGTTTGAACGCTCGACCCACTGGACTTAGCCGCCAATCGACATCGTTGGCGGGATCGATGACAATGTTTGCCTGAATCGACAATCCAGCGCGTACGTTACTCTCGAGATCGCAGAGGTCCGATTGGAATTGGTGATGCGCAAGCCGCCATTCGCTCCCACGCCGCGACAACAAAAATCACGACGCAAGGTCAATCAAAAATCACGCATGAAACTGCTCACTTGCCGAAATCAGATTCTCGTCCGCCTGATCAAATTAATGATCTCGGGCGCATTGATCGCTTCTGTCGCAAGCCTCGCACGGGCTGCCGACGAGTCCGAACCTATCGCAACTGACCTGCACGAGACAGTCGTCAAAGTGCCCATGACCGAGCACGGATTCTTTGGTGATCACGAACGTGACCTAGTCGCGACCACCTATATGCCTGACGGCCCCGGGCCGTTTCCGTTGATTGTTTTGAGTCACGGTAGTCCGGCCGATCCTCGAGACCGACCGAAGGTCGGCCGCTATCGCGAGGTGCCGCAGATCCGGACATTTGTTCAACTCGGCTTCGCAGTCATCGTGCCGATCCGCCGGGGCTATGGAGCAACGGGCGGCACTGACGAGGAGGACGCCGGCTCTTGTCAGCATCCTGATTACACAGCCGCAGGCAAGGAGGCGGCGCTGGATGTGCTCGCAGCCGTCGCGTACGCGCAGACATTGCCGCAGGTGGATCGGGACCACATTGTTTTGGTAGGGCAATCAGCAGGCGGATTCGCGTCTCTGGCAGCAGCAAGCTATGCACCGAAGGGCGTAGTCGCGGTCATTAACTTTTCGGGCGGTCGCGGTGGGAACCCGTCGAAACATCCGGGCATGCCGTGTGACGCGCAGCAGATGGCGAACACGATCGGGCAATTCGCGTCGACAACACGAGTTCCAGTCCTGTGGCACTACGTTCAAAACGATATGTTCTTTGCGCCCGAAGTCGTAGCGACCTGGTTCGCGGCGTTTCAGGCGGCGGGCGGTCAAGGACAATTGATCGTCGAACCGCCCTTTGGAAGGAACGGTCATGGCATGTTCGCCGTCAGCGATTCAATTCCTATCTGGTTGCCACACTTCGAGCAATTCCTTGCTCCGCTGGTGCCGATGAAACAGGTGCGCCCGCCTGGAAATGATTCGTGAGCTGAAAGCGTACGAGGCGGGTGCCGGGGTGAGCGTTCCGGTTGCTTAAGCGATAGTGGAGCAGGGAGCGGATGTACCTTGTGAAGGCGTCTTCTGTTTCCCTCTACGTGCCCTGGCGCCGTGCGACCAACTCCACCGCGTAGCGCCGATAGATCCAACCCGAACCGGCCCCGGAGACGATCAACACCGGAACCAGGATGATAACCAGCGCTAGCTCCATCACGGGGTCGTGGCGACTATCGTTGATTGCAAATGCGATTAATCCGGCGACCCCTTCGATCAGGATCGCACATGCTCGCCGAGCGCGATCACCGACCAAAGACCTATTTATTTCCAGAATGGATTTCGATCCACAGAACACGTCCCGCTACTGCATGTCACGACAGGTTTGAGTCCGAGCATCGATGAGATTCGTTGGCGATTATCGGCGAACTTCCGGTAGAGCACCCGAAACACCGGCCGCAACATTCGCACGCGCAACGGCGCAACCATCCAGCCTCGGTCTACCAGTGAATATGCCGCGATCATGCTGTCGATTCCAACCAGACATTCGCCCGAGGAGGTCCAGCCATGCAGTTCCCGGTTGAGGGCTGCCAGGTCCTTGCCGAGCGGCGCGGGATCGAAACCCTCTTCTGCGATATCGATAAACTTCAGTTTGCCCAGCCGGTCCCAGCTTTCCAGGCGCCGCATTTCGGCCGCGCAGAAGTAGCAGGCGCCATCGAAGTACAGCGTCAGCGATTCGGTCATCGTGATCATTCTCTGCACCTTTTCTGTCAGTAATTTCTGTCTATACAGAAATATACTCGTCAGGAAGACGCGGTCAAGCTGAATTTCTCTCTTGACAGAAATAACGGAAATAACTAGAGTCCGATTCATGAAACTCACACCGATAGCCGAACGATTCATTCTTCATTGGGGCGAAATGGGTTCCCGATGGGGCGTCAACCGCACAGTTGCCCAGATTCATGCACTGTTGTATCTGCTCGGCCGGCCGGTGGCAGCCGATGAAATCGCGGACACGCTTGGCGTCGCGCGATCCAATGTCAGCAACAGTCTGAAGGAGTTGCAATCGTGGCGGCTTGCACGCGTCGTTCACGTGATGGGGGACCGGCGCGACCATTTCGAAACATCGACGGACATATGGGAGCTGTTCAAGCTGATCGTCGAAGGCCGGCGTCAACGCGAGATCGACCCGACGCTCACCATGCTGCGGGATAGCCTCATGAGCCCGGAAATCGCCAACGAGAGCAACGAAACCACCGACCGAATTCGCGACACGCTGCGATTTCTCGAAACGCTCACGACCTGGTCCGATGAGATGTTGCGGATGAAACCCGAAACGCTGATGAAGACGCTCGGACTAGGCGCCAGAATCAGCCGAACCGTAAGAGGCAAGAAGGGAACCTGAGCGGAAAGCAAGGGCGCGGACGAGATGTCCGCTTTTTTGGGGTCTGTTGTTTCTGTTGATACAGAAACAACAGTAATTGAGAGAATAAAATGAACCTGATCCTATTGTCGATTTTTCAGTTTGTGAGCCCGGTTGTGATTGGCGTGATGGTCATGGTGTATCTGCGAAGCGTGATACAGCGCTTGCTGGTGGACCTGTGTGGAACCGTCGATCGCGCGGACTTCTGGGTGCGCGTCACCAGCGTCCTGATGGCCACCGCTCCGCTCGCGCTGGTCCTGCTGGCGGCGCAGAGCCCGCTGCGATGCACGCCCGGCGATACCGCCTGCGCACTGAATGTCCTGCGCCAGACGATCATTTTTTCGCTGGTCGGCATTCTCATCTCGGTCGGCATCGTGGCGCGCGTGGTCGGACGCTACGTTGCGCGCGAGCCGCATATTCCCGTCATCCAGTGAGCACGCGAATGAACATCCTGGTCTGCGGGGCGAATGGTTTTGTAGGTCGTGCGCTGTGCACGCGGCTTGAACGCGAGGGTCATCGCGTATTGAGAGGCGTGCGGCATGCCGCGGCGAATGAGATCCGTATCGACTATGCGAGCGACCTGCGCGCCGAGCAGTGGCTCGCGCGGTTGCATGGAGTTGACGCGGTCATCAATGCGGTCGGCATTCTCATAGAGCGAGGCAGTCAGACATTCGATGCGGTTCATCGGGACGCACCCATCGCTCTGTTCGAGGCGTGCCGTTTATCGGGTGTCACGCGCGTCGTGCAGATCTCTGCGCTGGGTAGCGAAGACGGCGACACCGCCTATTTTCGGAGCAAGCGGGAAGCCGATATATTTCTGATGAGTTTGCCGATCGGCTTCGATGTCGTGCGGCCGGCGCTCGTGTATGGCGCGTCCGGCACATCTGCGCGGTTGTTCCGGACGCTCGCGAGTTTGCCTGTGCACGTGCTGCCCGGCGATGGACAGCAGGAGTTTCGTCCCGTTCATATCAATGATCTGACCGAGGTCGTCGCGCGTTTGCTCAGGCAACCATCGAGCGATCGGCGATGCATCGATGTCGTGGGCGCAACACAGGTCGACTATCGCGACATGCTCGCGACGTATCGCGGGGCCATGAAGCTTGCGCCCGCGATGAGCATCAAGATCCCTGTGCCGCTTGTCCGCGCGGCCGCAGCCATGGGCAGTTGCTTGCCCGGCTCGATGCTCACGCGCGACACATGGGCCATGCTCAATCGTGGAAACATCGAGTCGGACGTGGCAGTCGCGTCGTTGCTCGAGCGGCCACCGTTGGGCATCGGCGAGTTTATCGGAGCGGACGCGACAGCGCTGCGGCACGAAGCGCTTGCGTCGTGGCGGCCCGCAATTTTCCGGGGCGCGCTGTCCATTGTGTGGATCTGGACGGCCTTGGTCAGCGCTTTGATCTATCCGAAAGAGGCCAGCCTGGCGCTTCTCGATCATGTCCACCTGCATGGCCTGCTCGCCATCGTTGTGCTGTATCTGGCGTCGGCGCTCGATCTTGGCATGGGCGTCGCCACGCTCGTCTGGCCGAGCCGCCGGCTTTGGGCGATGCAGGCGCTCATCGTCACCTCGTACACGATTATCGTCGCTGCGACTTCGCCTGCCACGCTGCTGGATCCGCTCGGCCCGATCCTGAAGAATCTCCCCATCGTCGCGCTCCTGATCTCGCTTCATGGCGAGGAGCTGCAATCATGAATATCTATCTTGCGGTCAAGGCGTTGCACGTGATCTCATCAGTGCTCCTGGTTGGCACGGGATTCGGTTCGGCTTTCTACATGTACTTCGCCAACCGGACGCAGTCGATCCCGGTGATATCGACCGTCACGCGGCTCGTCGTTCGCGCCGACTGGTGGTTCACGACGCCGGCGGCGGTGTTTCAGCCAGTCTCGGGCGTATGGCTCGCGCATATGGCAGGCTGGCCGTGGCGCACCCCGTGGCTGGCGGGGGCGCTCTCGCTCTACGTGCTCGCCGGGGCGTGCTGGCTGCCAGTGGTGTGGCTGCAACTACGACTGGCCAAGATGGCGGAGAGGGCGTTTCGCGACGGCTCAAGCAGCTTGCCGCAGCAATACTGGCAGTATGCCAAGCTTTGGGAATGGCTCGGATACCCGGCGTTTATCGCCATGGTCGCGGTTTATTTTCTTATGGTGCTCAAGCCGGCATGACACGTGATCTCTACCGGGATTGTTCCGAGCGGTCGTAGCGAGCGCTACACACGCGTCGAGGTGTTGATGATCACGGGCCGATCACTCGACGCAAGGTGGATTTGGATTGGATGCGGACGTGGCGTTGGTTGGCCCCGGTATGACCTCAGGATCGCTGCACTCCATTCGCCCCTTGCGACCCGATTCCCTCTCCTCCGTTGTCTCCCCCTTGATGCAGCCGGCCAATAAGGCAACCGTAAGCAGACCGACAACTGCTCCAGCTAACATTGCGTTCCCCGCATTTTCGAAGATTGCCAGCAATCTTATCTTTGCTGTTTTGTGTTCCGTTCGCGCATCACGTGGCGTTCGACACGGCCCATTAAACCTTTGACAATTGCCTGGCCTTGACCAAGCGGCGGCTAACCGCATTGCCTTCGGTTCGTGACCGCGATAGGTCGTCGTTACAGAAAAACATCGCGCCGGAAAGTTCGTTGAAGCTTCCGGCAGTTGTACAACGGTGCCGCAATTTTCTGATACGCAGTGCAAGGAGCTACCTTTTTTATGAGGTTGTACGATATGCTGCGATCGCTTAGCTAAATTGGATGCTTGGGAAACCCATAAGCTGCATCAGAAAACTTAACGAACAAAAACTACGAATGGTTTCTCCTGAACCCTATTCTCAACTTGCGCCTCAGACCCAGAAACCTTACAAACTGAGGGTGACTCTTTTAAAAGCGGCTGTCCTTTCTATATTGGTGGTTGGTTTGATCGCGGGCGGAATGTACTTTACTTCGAGTACAACCCTGCTGGCGCAATCCCATGCAGATAATGTTAGTGATGCCGAGCAGCTCGCCCGGATCAAAGCTTTCGATTCGCTTAAGGACTTTCCCGTTGCCATCGTTTCTCCGGCCGATATCTCAGCGGCGGTAGAGAGCATGCATCTGGCGCCGCCCGCAAGAGATGCGTTGCTGATCAGACTCGGTGCTCATTCAGCGCCAAGCGTGCCCATTGCGTCCTCCCCGGGTTCGTCGGCCAAACCCGCATTGCAGGTCAGGGATGCAGCGCCGGATGCGCAGGCAGAGTCGTCTCCAGCGCCTCAGACTTCACCGGCGTACGCAAGTGCCGGAAGCAAAGCCACAACAATTCGCCTCGCCTGGATTACGCTCTGGGATTCGGATGTCGAAGATGGCGATGCGGTCCGAATCGATAGCGAAGGGTATTCGAGGACCGTCGTGCTGGCGAACCGCGGCGTAACGTTTGCGATTCCAGTCCCCTCGAGCGGCAAGATCAGCCTGACAGGTATCCGCGATGGCGACGGCGGGGGTATTACGGTTGGCGTTGCATCAGGTCCGACCAAGGCCATTCTTCCCATCATGAGCGTCGGACAGGTGCTGAACTTGAACCTCAAGGTAAATTGATGCGCTGGCTGAATTCAATGGCAACGCGGCTGGCGCCGATTGCTTTCCTGGTGTTGGCGCTGATCGCGGCGATGCAGTTTTGGTTGCAGCATCATCCTGATAGCAGCCAGTTCGGCCCCATGGTGGGTCGCTGTACTGACTTTTTACATGTTCACGGATGGAGCGTTCTAAGCATTGCCGGTGTCTTCTGGCTGCTCACGTTCGCGGGACTCTTCCATGAAAAACAGCGGAATGAAAGCCGCGATATTACCAAGCGAGGCTGGCTGATGGATGCACTTGACAGACTTACGAATCGATCCGTGCTTGAGTCGAAACTGGCACAAGAACCCGAGCCTAGAATCATAGATGCCGAGAAGCTGGCGAATGCCCTCAAGAGCAAAGTCATAGGCCAGGATACAGTGTGCGATGACATCGCGGCGCAGATACGGCGGCGGCTTGCGCTAAAGCAGCGCGGCAAGCCGGTGGGCGTATTCATCCTGGCAGGCCCCCCTGGAACCGGGAAGACCTACCTTGCCAAATGCCTCGCGGCTGAACTGCAACGCACGCTGCTTCATTTTGACATGACCCAGTTCTCAAGCGGCGCCCACGCGGCCACTCAGTTGTTTGGAACGTCTAAAGGGTACGTCGGTTCGAACAGCTACGGCAAGCTGACCGCCGCGCTGCGCGACACTCCCGATGCGGTGGTCCTGCTGGATGAAATCGAAAAGGCACACCCGGAAATTCACAAGAATTTCCTCACGGCGTGGAATGATGGATTTGTCACCGAGGCATCCGACGGCAAGCAAATCTCGACGACCGGGGCAATTTTTATCCTTACCACCAATGCCGCGACTGATGCGCTTCAGTCGCTCAGCGCGACCTATGCCAACGAAGCTGACGAACTGCGCCGCGCTTCGACCAACGCGCTACGTGAAGAAGGATTTGCCCCTGAAGTCCTGAATCGTATCGACCGGATATTTGTGTTCCGTGCGCTTTCAGGACTCGACATTGCCCGGGTTACTGCGCTTGAAATCGAGGCGATGATCAAGAGCTACGGACTCGACGTGACTGCGGGCGGGATCGACCCGGACATTCTCGTCGACATGATGCGCCGCCAGCAGAAGCTTGGCACTGGCGCATCCTCACGAGACCTGGTGCGCGCTGTTGAAGAGTCGCTTGCCGATACCTTGATCGACGCGAAGCAGCACGGTCACTCAAAGGTAGCGCTAGTCTCCGTTGACGGCTGTGTCGTTGCGAAGCCTGAATTATGACGTCGGCGGAATCTGCTCGTACAAGGGGCGCGTTCAGTTCCTTGTGGATGCGAGCCCCATTGTGGCGCGCATGCCTGGTCATGGCTTTTTTGTCTACGACGGTCGCTTTGCTATACCCGCCGACGATGCGAAAAGCACAGCTGCCTGCGCTGCCTGTCTCCGAGCAGGTGGCATATCAACTGCCTCCCGAAGCGGTCGCGCCGCAATCCGTAGTCGCTCAGCCCACGGTCGCTCAGCCCGCGGTGATAGCCGCTGCTTCCGCCGTTCCAAAGCAGCCCGAGAATTCGTCCGCGCGGCGAGCCCGTGTTGATGTGCCGCACCCACAAACTGCCAGCGTTGCGCCGGCAAACGCGCAGATCTCCCTGTCGGTTCCTGGCAGTCCGGCTGGCAAGGATCCTTCAGGCCTGGACACCGGGTTGACGGGCCGTACTTATAGTCGATCGATTGTGGTCGACGGCTTTGCAGTACCGCTTCCTCCGGGTCAATGGGCGATGCTCGCGAACAGCAGCGTTCGCGTGCGAAACGCATCGGGTATGTTTTATTTCCTGGGACGGATCGAGCGCAAGCGCCTTGTGGGTGGGTTGAAAGTGCTGGCGTTGAAAACACCGGACAAAGCGGGCGATGGGTTTCCTGCTATCAGGGGATGCGTCGCCGGTAATCCGGGGTTGAATTACGTTTTCGTCGAATCGATAACACCCTTTGATCACCAAGCCTGCTGGACAGTGTCCAATTATTTCACCCCGCCCTGGCAACAATGGGCCGATCGTGCTACCCGCATTGAAAGTCTCGATCGGGCAGCGGCGGGCGACATGGCCGCCAAGGGGATCACATACCCGCAAGATTTTGTCGCAATACGATTTACACGATCGGAGAAATCGGCGTATCTCGAAGCGACCTATTTGTTCGATCCTGAACTGGAAGGATTGTCATCAACGACTGCGCTGTCTTTCGGTGACTCTGACTGGCATGTCACAAACATAGATCGGTTTCCTGACAAGCTTGCTTATGTCGAGAAACTGAAGGGATGGGCGGAGATCTTCTGGTCGAAGTTCCAGCAGGCTTTTGCGGCTGGAGAATGAAGCAGTCGTACTTGCAAAATTGCTGGACATGGCGGGATGATAATCGCGGCAGCCGCATGTAGAGGCTGTTTGAGCTTCGCCGCCAGTTGGGTTCTAAGCGGTCTGTGTTAGCTGGACGGCAACGGGCGCTGCCAACATTTATAACCACGAACGTCCGTTTTGGGTGAAGCTGAAAGTCGCTATACAGGTTCGTGAGCGGGAGCCCGCCGCAAGGCGCAGGCGCTCAGATGCTGCCAGTCATCAAGGGTCCAAGTGCCGGCATGGGCGGTTTCTCCGAGTCTGCTGACCAGCGGGGAGGGCGCCGTCATACTGCATGCGAGCGGCGTTCTCAAGCTGTCCGGCCGGCTCTCCTGCGCATCAATCTCATGTGGATGGGAAAATCAAGGTGATGAAGAAGACAAGAATTTCGATCATTCTGTTCGTGCTGGCCGTGCTCAGCCCGCTGGCGCATGCGACCCTGGCTACAGGTGCCCACGAGTTCAAGAACGATGTCAAGACGGCAGGAAAAAAGACTGGGCACGCTGCGCGCGATGCCGTGCACGCTGTCGGCCACGGTACGAAGAAGGCCGGCCATGCCGTAGCCGATGCAACAAGGCACGGCTATCACGCGACGAAAAAATTCGTGACAGGGCACGGATAAGGCTCGCTTCGCGGCAACTGAGGCGGCGACTGCGGATCCATGACACGAGCAGCCTGTTGCTCGCGTCATGGATGATCGCATTCTTGGCTAAGCCGATATCGCGTGCGACAACGCGGTCGTTCTGCCGCCAATCGGTGATCTCCAGATCGTGGCTGGCGTTCCCCTGGTGGAATGTAACGATACATTGCTAACCTTCGCTCTCCCGCAACCGGTGGAGAGACTAGCGATGACAAGCATGTTCGTCCGTAGGACTGGCGAATTGGATGTGCCGGTTCTCACGCAAATCCGCAATGATGCACACGCAATGAAGGTGGCGCGCGGCGACTATGCGTGGGGCAAGGAAGGAGACGGATTTTCCGAGAGGTGGGTACGAAACAACGTCTCTGAAAAAGAAGTATATGTGGTTGAGCTGGAAGGCACTCCGGTCGCAACGTTTTCGCTCGATCTGAACGAGGACAATCACTGGGAACCTCAAGAACCGATCGCCGGTTATGTGCATGGGCTTTCTGTGCGGAAAGGCTTTAACGGACGTGGACTCGGGAGCTTCATGCTCGATTGGTGCGCTAACAAGGTGAGCGGCTTGAACCGGCGATTCGTTCGACTCGACTGCGCCGTCCACAACGCGAGGCTATGCGACTACTACGAGTCGCTTGGTTTTATCCGGGTAGGACTGTACCCGGAGCCAGAACCCGACGGCTATGTCTGGTCGCTGTACGAAAAACCGGCCAGTCGGTTTCGACCAGACGACCATGAAGATCGAAGTCACCAACGCGGGCAATGAGCTGGATGATGCTTTCGGAATTCAGCGGCGAACATGACCGCCGCTACCTCCATAAAAGGCTCGACGACAAGCACATTTAACGCGCGCCCGATCGTGGCCTTCAAGGCACGTGCAGCATCTCGACCAGTTGTCTGAAGCCCGGCTTTTCAACATCACAACACTAGCGCATCCGGCTAAATAGCGGAGATGCCAGGCTTGCAGCCGCGAGTTCGTTTGCCGCCGCCACAAGCGCAGGGCCGAGTGTGGCCATGCGCTTTTCCGTCAATCTAACGGCTGGCCCGGCAATGCTGATGACCCCTATCGCAGGGTAACCCCGTCGTTGAACCGGAGCGGCCATCGCCGTCATCCCCGGCGCGAACACTTCGTAGATCGTTGCATAGCCACGGGCGCGCGCGGCATCGACGAATTCCAGCAGCGCCTTCACGGTAGTCGGCGCGTTGGGTCCGTACTGCTTCGGCTGCCCGAAGCCCTGGCGCGTCACCAACTCCAGCGCGCGCTCATCGGTCATTGTCATCATCCAGGCGTGGCCAGTCGCACTGCAAGACAGAATGGTATCCATCCCCATGTCCGGGTCGTATCGCAAGCCCTTTAGCGCGCCCTGCGCCTTGGCAACCCACGTCAACCTGTCTCCGTCCACAATCGCGAGCCGTACCAGTTCTCCGGATGTTTCCGCCAGACGGTCGAGCAGGGTTTGCGCAATATCGATGATGCCGGAGGTCGCCAGATAACTGAGACCCAGCCCCGCGAGTTTCGTGGTCAGCACATAGTCGCCGTGCTCGCGTAACTGGCGTACATAGCCGCACTGCTTGAGATCGACCAGCAGGCGATGGCAGGCACTGCGAGGGATATCAAGTTGATCCGAGATTAACGCGAGCGGCGTTCCCTCCATTTGTGTCGCAAGAAATTCCAGCACAGCCAGTGTTCTTTCGGTCACGCCCGGCATGGAGAGTCCTTTCCGTTCGATCAAGCATCCATGATTGCACGATATGGGATGAGATTCCAGCCTGGAACACCGTCCCGGCAGCGCTGTTAATCTGCCCTGCAAGCCGTCTCGCCGCAAGCGTAATCGCGTCGCGGGAGACGCATGACAAAAGACGGACCGCACGCGGGTGGATATCCCAGGATTGGCCGCGACGCGACGCCGACACAGGTTTGCGCACGAAGACAATACGGAGACAACATGGATCAGCAATCGCACCTTCCCGCGCAGCAGGCGATGCGCACGCGCGCAGTGACCGCGGCGGCCATCGGGACCGCACTCGAATGGTTTGATTTCACGTTATACGGCGCACTGGCCGCTACCGTGCTGCCCAAGCTTTTTTTCCCGTCGATGGATTCGACTTCCGCGTTGCTGGCTTCGCTTGCCACGTTCGGTGTCGGCCTCGCGGCGAGACCGCTGGGCGCCATCATTTGCGGTTACCTTGGCGACAAGCTGGGGCGGCGTAACCTGATGCTCGGTACCGTCACCATCATGGGTGTCTGCTCGATGTTGATGGGCTTGCTGCCGACCTATGCGAGCATCGGCGTATGGGCGCCGATATTGCTGGTTATCCTTCGTATCTTGCAGGGCTTCGCGCTGGGTGGCGAATCGACGGGGGCGCAGTTGATGGCGATCGAGCACGCAAGCCCCGATCGTCGCGGCAAATACTCCGGCCTTCTCGGATTGTGTTCACCGCTCAGCCAGATCATGGCCAACGGCGTGCTGCTGGCACTTTCATCGGCGATGTCCACGCAGGCGTTCGACGCGTATGGCTGGCGCATTCCGTTCATCCTGAGCTTCATTCTCGTGATCGTCGGTATCTACATCCGGTTGCGAGTCAGTGAGACACCCGCGTTCGTCGCGCTCCGTAAAACCGAAGTGGTCCGCGTGGGCAGTCCTCTGCGCGATGCACTGCGCCTTCACTGGCGAACGGTGCTCAGATGGATGCTGTTCTTCTGCGGCCCCGCAGCGATCTTTTATCTGATTGTTGTGTTCTCCTTGAGTTATGTAACGAAGACGCTGGGCGTGCCGAAACAGACGGGCTTCCTGCTGTTGATGGGCGCGAACGTGTGCGCGATCGTCGGCGCGCTGGCGGGCGGCATGCTGAGCGACCGAATCGGCCGCAGGAAAGCGCTTGCGATCGGCTCGATCGCCACCTTGCTCATGTTGTTCGTGTACTTCCAGATTCTCGATACAAAGAGCTTCGTCCCCATGCTGGCGGCAATGGGCTTCTTTCTCGGCTTCACTCAATTCCAGAGTGGCATTCAACCCGTTGCTTTTGCCGAAGCGTTTCCGACCAATGTGCGCTACTCAGGCTCCGCGCTGGCTTACACCGGCGCCAATCTGATCGCGGGCGGTCCCATGCCTGTTCTTGCAGTCTGGCTCTTCGCCCTTTGCAATGGCTCGCCGTGGGGTGTGGTCGCGGTGTGCGTCACGTTCAACGTCATTTCCCTGGTTGCAATTCTGAGCGCGCCCGAAACGCTGGGTATCGACATGAACCGTGTCGATTCCGCCGGAGAAGTCATGGGCTCATCGGTGCACCCGTCGACGCAATCCCACTCTCACTGAATGACTGAAAAGCAGGCAATGCAAATGAAACCACTTGTCTATGTCCTGAACGGTTCGAACCTGAACATGCTCGGCAAGCGTGAACCGCACTTGTACGGTACGACGACCCTGGCGCAGGTGAAAGAACGTACTGAAGCCCTTGCGGCCGAGCTTGGCCTCGACTGCGACTTCCGCCAGACAAACCACGAAGGGGTGATGGTCGACTGGCTGCAGGAAGCCTTCGAAAAGGAGGCGGCGGTCGTCATTAACCCGGCCGGGTTTTCGTTTGCATCGATACCGGTGCTGGATGCCGTCAAGCTGATTCGCCAGCCGGTGATCGAGGTGCATATCACCAACATCCATCAGCGGGACGAGCAGTATCGACATTCGCTGATCTCGCTGGCGGCACGCGGTGTGATATGTGGCTTAGGTGTCGAGGGATACCTGCTCGCCGTTCGAGCGGTCGCGGGCGCCATGCAGCGCGTACAAGCGTAGCCTGGCGCTATCAACGCCTCAATGCGAAAAAACCGTGGCAAGTCCCTTGCTGACTTCCTGCTGGTGTTTCCGGGACTCCACGCTCTCAAGAGCAGGAGTCTCCGGAAAAACGGCACCGTTTGACGCCTACGTCCCCAAGCCGGTCACGATTGCGAGACTTGGGCAATAATGCGTTGCGCTCAAGTACGCCGTTTGCTGCGAGCGGACTCCGGCAGCGCTGGACGTCGGCGGATCGATAAACACTTGCGCGTTGTTCGATCCCGCGGGAGCGGTAAGCGTCATCGTGACTTTCCACCAGTTGCCCGATTTCACCGCGGTGAGCGAGCTCGCCTGTCCGCTGCCCCATGTCCCTCGCACTATAGCGCCCGTGTTCGTGTTGAGAACCCACGCAAATTCGGAGCCGTTCGGGTCATCGGTCTGGATTGATCCGCCAGGAAAGACCGTCGCGTTCGTGGTAGCCAGAACATAGTCAGTAAAACTATACGATTGCCCACCCTGAACCCTGATGATTTCGCGGATATTCGACACTGACGAGCCATTCGTACTGGTCACCGTTGCCGCTCCCTTGTTCACTCCCGAGACGTCGGTCGCCGGCACGGCGGTACCGCCATTTTGTTGCGCCCATGCATCCGGCGTTGCGAGACTCAGTGGTGAATTGATCAGATTGTTTGCATAGCAGGCTGCCATGGCCTTATCGGCCAGCGGCCCATAAAAGCTTGCAATGCTCGCCTGGATCGCGTTATCGGTCAGATCGGATGTCGCCTTGGTGATTATCGCTCCTTCGAAGAACTGGACAGGCGCACCGCTAGCGTCGCCGCCTTCTCCAAGCGACAGGCCGCCTTGCCATTGCCCGTTGAATGCATGGCCCGCATCGTTGCCAAAATTAAGGGCTTCCGGAGGCGCCTGGTCATAGAGTGCCGTGAGTACATTCTGCGAGGCAGAGCCGCCTTTGACAACGAAGATGTTTGACGCGGCCACCGGCGAGTATTTGGAGAGCACCGTCACGAACCTTTCCTTCGGAGGCTGCTGCGGCCCGTAAAGATACACGCCCGCTTCTGCGTCGACGCCCGGCCAGTTGATATCGAGTGCGTTGCATACGGGGTCCTTGACGTTGGGCGCCTGGCTCGAATTGCCATCACAGTATCCGAACACCGCTGCGTTGCCGTTTGAGAAGGCCAGCGCGAACATTTCGCCTTCGACCTCTCCATGTGCATAGGTGCTGGGATTGGCACTGCTTTCCATATTTCCGTACGTCCCGCAGCAAGTGGAGGACTGGCTATAGTGCGCGCCCGCCACCATGTATTCGGCGATGTCGGTGTCTCCGATCGACTGGTTCACCGTGCCGAACCTGTTGCGGTACGCCTGTCCCGCCAAAGTACCCAAGGCAGGGATCTGCGCGCCTTGCAGGGGCACGAAGCCGAGCTTTGCGGGCGTACCGGGCAGCGCCGGCAAGTCATTTCCGATCGATACCTGCAGCGTCGGCGACTGGGTGGTCAGCGCAGTGGGAGGCTGGAGCAGTTGAACGGTCAGCGTCCCACTGGTTCCTGGAAGCGTGATCGTCGCGAAGCCGTTGAGGACCGGGACGGTCGTCGCCTTTTGAGCCGCCGTGCTGGTGCTCGGAACGGTCAACGACTGCGTTCCATTCGCGTTGAGCGTGAGGGTCGCCGGCACATTGCCAAACGCGCCGCCCTTGAGAGGGGCTACCAGGTCGATCTGATCGTATAGGTAGGTGACGGAACAGGTTGTATTGTTGCAGAACGAGTCTGCGCTTTTGACATTGGCCGAGCCGATCAGCGCGTGGTCGGCGCCGTTCGGCAAGTTAGCCGACGTATAGGGATAGACGTCCAACGTCGTATTATCGGACGCTCGTTGAACCTGGAATAGCGGTCCCCTGTAGTTCTTTGTCAGCAGGCGTGTCACGCTGTGAGCCGCAGAACACGGCGTGTTGGCTGTTGCGGCAGCGTCGCAGGGTAGAGGGGACGTCCTTGCCGCGTCCGTTGCCGCGTCCGTTGATGTACTGTCGTTTGACTGGGCTGCAGCAGTGAGTGATGCACTCGTGTTCGCCACGCCTGTGGCTTGGGACGCAGACGTGCCGCTGCTATCTCCGTTACATGCAGCGAGCGCAACGGTCATCGCCAACAAGACAGAAATTAATCCAACTCCTCTGGACATCATGAACTCCTCGTATGAACCATGCATTTTGATTGGATTGGAGAAATTAGTTATACGAAACTATTTACTTATAACCATCACTGATCAAGCAGGTACTCTTCGGAACTATCACTTCTTCTTGGAGGGTTATGGAATGCACTACTGAATGATGCAGATCACCTCTGGTCCATGCTGCGCGTTTATCGCACGCCATTCGATCGCGATCCCGCACAGGCGTGACTCGTGGCCGGATAAGATGCTCTCAGACACGCTAAGCGCGGAGTTGAGGGTGATCGTCTGGTAGACAGCGCAGATGCCGGCAAGCTGCGCGGCGGGCGGGCTGTCGAGCCGCACTGGCGGGCCGCCAAGCAGGATCTTACCGGCGGCTTGCGAAAAAATGGTGGCATGGCGTGAGCTGGCGGCGATGGCTAGTACACGAGGCCGGCGGCCACCAGCATCACCACCACCCGTTGCAGCGCTCTGCGACTTGGCATCCTCGTCTCCATTGTCGTTGCATCGATTGTCTGCCCAACGCGAACAGCAGGCGGTGCCGCCAGGCGGTACGGCAGCCTCGTTAGGTAATAATATTAATACATAGTATTACTTCGCCATCTCGGTATATTCCCTCATGTCTGAGCGAAGAAATTGAACGACCGTAGCCCGCTAGTAGAGTGATTGGAGCACGAATGCGTGCGAATCGCTAATATTATTGCTAATGCAAAGTGTAATAAAGCGATAGATCGCTCATCGAGCGCTCGTCCGTCAGAGTGATTGAACAGGCATGGTAACTAAAGCATTCCTAAATATTATTTCTTGAACATCGTCAGGTTTGCGACGAACGGCAGGAAAGGGTGTGCGTCGTGAAGAGATGGCGTTTTCCAGCGGGTGTGCAAAGTCCCGCCTGGCGATCGCTCCAGCCGGAAACAACCGGACGGCCTCGTCGAGCAGGGCCATGGATCTCTCAACCCGGTGTCCGGCCGTCGGAGCCCGTCGATTCCGGTGATCCCGCAGACGAATCTCAATCGGCTTTTCACTCACCGCCAGACCAGCATCCGCTGCCCCGGCGCATGAGCGCTGACATGCGGCCAGCGGAGTGTAGTATCGTGTTTGCAGGGTCCCCTGCGGGGCATTTTGCTATGTCTTCGGTGGCGCACAATTGACGGGACCCGTGGGGAACAGCATGAGGGGCTTGCTTCTGGCGTGGGCATGCGCGTGTATGCAGTCGGTTGCTGCGGCGCAGGGGTTGTCGTCTGCCCCCGTGCCCGAGGGCACGGTTGCTACGAGGAACTATCTGGACCAGGCGAAGCGCGTCGTCGACGCTGCGGCGCAACCGGCTACACCTTGGAACGGACCACGTGACGGGCCACGCGCGCAACGTGGGAAACGCATCGCCGTGGTCGCCGAGGATCTGCGCAACGGCGGCATCCTCGGTGTGATCGACGGCATGCTGGAGGCCGCCAAAGTCGTCGGCTGGACCGTGAAGATATTCGACACCGGCGGCGTGCCGGAACTGCGGCTGAAGATGCTGGCGAATGCGCTGGAGAGCCGTCCGGACGGTCTGGTTATCGTCGGTGGCGACGCGCGTGCCGTGCTGTCTGGGCTGCAACCTTTTTCTGAGCGAAACATTCCGATAGTCGGCTGGCACGTCGCGGCCCAGGCTGGTGCGGTTCCTGGTACGCCTGTGGCGATGAACGTCTCGACGGATCCGCTTGAGGTCGCGCGCGTGACCGCGCTGGCGGCCATCGTGCAGTCCGGCGGACGTGCGGGAGTCGTCATCTTCACCGACAGCAGTTACCGGCTCCCACAATCGAAGGCGGACGCAATGGCCGCCGTCGTGCGTGCGTGCAGCGGCTGCACCTTGCTCGAAATGCGCGACGTACCCATCTCGCGCAACCAGGAACTGATGCCCGGCGTAACGCGCAGCTTGCTCGCGCGTTATGGCAGAAGCTGGACGTATGCGTTGGCAATCAACGACATCTACTTTGACTACGCCGCCCCTGTACTGACCCAGGCCGGATTGCCGAACAACGCCCTGGCGATGCTGTCGGCCGGCGACGGGAGCGAGTCCGCCTTCCTGCGCATCCGGACGCGCACATTCCAGACGGGCACAGTCGCTGAGCCGCTGAATTTGCACGGCTGGCAAATGGTCGATGAGATGAACCGGCTCCTCGCCGGGGAAAGCGTCACGGGTTACGTGTTTCCGGTGCATCTCGTAACGGCGGACAACATCGCCGCGGACGGCGGTGATCGTCTGCTTTACGACCCCGCCAACGGCTACCGCGAGATCTATCGCCGCATTTGGGAACGCCCTTGAAACTCACCTTTCCACACTCGCTTACAGCCCAGTGCGCGCTCGTGGTCTCCTGCCTCGCCGCCCTGGTAGTCGCGGTCGGCGCCACTACCGTTTATTCATTGGACGGTTCGGCGCACGCGCTTCGCCTGTTGGCCGACGATCGGCTGGCGCGGATGGAGGATGCACAGGATCTGGCGCAGCACACCCTGATGATCGAGCGCCTGGCGTTGCAGTTGTCCAGCGACGATACGGTCGACGCCGTGCGCGAGACGCATCGGCACGTCCTCGAACAGTTGGCGTCCTTCGACCGTCTGGTGGGGCGTCTCACCTCGGCGACCGCGCGCGACGACCCCGGTGGCGACACGCTGACGCTGCATCGATCGAGCCAGCGCTTTCGCAACACGGTCAACGTCGAGGCGCAGGTGCGCGAGACCGCGCTGCGCGAGCGTGCCGTGGCCGTCACCTCGCCCACGCCCCGGCCCGAGGGGTCACTCGCCAGCCTCGACAATGATTTGCTCAGCCAGGCCGGCGCCCTGGCGGCCGCGGCGCGCCAACAGTCGGACTATTTGACGCGCGACTATCGCCAGGCGGTTCAGGATCTCGCCGAAAGCTCGGACCGCACGCGCGCATGGGTGGGCGCAGAAGTCGGGCTGAGCCTGTTGCTCACTTGGCTGATCACCCGCGTATTTCTCGGTCGTCATGTCGTCGCACGGCTGCGCCGGGTAAGCCACACCCTGCGTCACGGTGACGTGGAGAGCGCGCAGAACGGTCTCCCGGTGCAGGGCGACGACGAGATCGCCGACATGGCGCGCGCAGTCGAGCAGTTCCTGGAAGACCGGCGCCAGCGCGGGAAAGCCGAGGAGGAGTTGAAGCAGCTCAACGCTGAACTGGAGTCCCGCGTCGCGCAGCGGACAGCCGAACTGAGCAGCGCGCTTGCGGGCCGGACGGCGGAGATCGTCGAACGCAAGCACGCCGAAGATGCCGCACGTGCAAGCGAGCGCTTCCTGAGCAGCATCATCGAAAACATCCCGGATATGATCTTCGTCAAGGAGGCGGCGAGCCTGAACTTCGTGCGCTTTAACAAGGCGGCGGAACAACTGCTCGGCTACAAGCGCGAGGAACTCATCGGCAGATCCGTCCATGAGCTGTTTCCCGCGCATGAAGCCGATTTCTTCGCGCTGGACGATCGAACCGTGCTGAATTCGCGGGAAATGGTCGACGTGCCGGAGGAGCAGGTCCATACGCGCTACGGGGTGCGCTTCGTGCACACGATGAAGATCCCGATCCCGGATGCGCTCGGCGAGCCGCAGTTCCTGCTCGGCATCTCGCGCGACATTACGGAGCACAAGCGTGCCGACGAGGAACTGCGGCGCTATCGCGAGCGGCTCGAAGAGATGGTCCTCGAACGCACTGCTGAACTGGCGGTCGCAAAGGAGCACGCCGATGCGGCCAACCAGGCCAAGAGCGACTTTCTCGCGCACATGAGCCACGAGCTGCGCACGCCGTTGAACGGGGTCCTGGGTTACGCGCAGATCCTTGGCCGCGACAAGAGCCTCGACCAGCGACAGATCGACGGGATCCGGGTGATCCAGCGCAGCGGCGAACACCTGCTTACGCTCATCAACGACATCCTGGATATGGCCAAGATCGAGGCCGGGAAGATGGAGCTCAACCTCTGCGACATTCCGCTCGACCGGTTCATCCATTTCATTGCCGAGACGATCCGGGTGAAGGCAACGGAAAAGGGGCTTGCCTTCACCTGCGAGATGGCGCCGGATCTGCCCGCGGGCGTGCGCGTCGACGAAAAACGGCTGCGCCAGGTACTGCTCAATCTGCTCTCCAATGCGATTACATTTACCGAAGAAGGGAGCGTGCGTCTGCGTGTCAATTTCCTGCCGCCAGCGCGACTGCTTTTCGAGGTAGAGGACACAGGCATCGGCATAGACGATGTGCATCTGAAGGCAATCTTCCAGCCTTTCGAACAGGTGAGCGACGCTCGCCACCGGCTGGGAGGCACGGGGCTGGGCCTCGCCATCAGCCAACAGCTTTCGCGCCTGATGGGCGGCGAAATCCATGTCACGAGCCGCAGCGGCGCCGGCAGCGCCTTCTCGTTCGAGCTGAACGCGCCGGTGGTGGCGCCTCATGCGGATGCTGCCCCACTGGAGCGGACGATAGGCGGCTACAAGGGAGCGCGCAAGACCGTCCTGGTCGTGGATGACGTGGCGGAAAACCGCGCCGTCGCGGTCGATATGCTCAGCCAGCTCGGCTTTGACATGGCGGAGGCCGGCAACGGACTGGAAGCGCTCGAGAAAGTCAGGTCCCTGCGGCCGGCGCTCGTCCTGATGGACATTGTGATGCCTGGCATGGACGGGCTCGAGACCACACGCCGCCTGCGCCAGATGCCGGAGTTCGGGGATTTGCCCGTCGTCGCAGTCTCCGCCGGCGCCTCCGGGGCCGATGCGGCGCAAAGCCTGGCGGCCGGTGCAAATGCCTTTTTGACTAAACCGATTGACTTCAATGGGCTGTTGTCAAAGATCGCGGCACTCCTGAATATCGAATGGAGCGACGAAATTCCCGCGGCGGAAGCCGCCCGACCAGGTGAAGCGGCAGAGCCCGTTGCCGATCCTCCCATCGAGACCTTGATCGCGCCGCCGCCGGAGCAAATCGAAGCGCTGCATCATCTGGCGCGGCTCGGCGACATGAAAGCCATTGCACGGCATGCCGCCCACCTGCCCGAACTCGATGAGCGCTACCGTCCTTTCGCCGATCATCTTTGCGGGCTTGCAAGGGATTACCGGTCCAAGGCAATCCTCAGCTTTGTGGAGCGATATCTGGTGAAGAGGGAAGTGCCATGACACATGCGCGAAGCGGGCCATGCTTCCGCCCAAGGCACATGGAGCAGAAGCGCTGAGATGAGCAAACCGGGGGAGTGGTGAGTGCGACCAATGCAAGTTCGGTTGAAGGGAGGAGGGTGGAGGCGTCCACCTGTGCAAGGTCGAAGAGAACGACCTTTGGCATGATGCGTGCGGTGCAGCTTTGCGATGCTTCGCAGGACGAACCGATCGGCAATGATGCGACGCTTCTCGAAGCGCGGACCGGACGGTGGCCGCCGGGTTCCGGGTGTTGCCGCTAGGCGATTTGCTGGTACAACATTGACCGTGGAAATGCCGTTACCATCGTTGCCCGCGCAGGCCCGATTCGAACTCGCGTACCGAAGTACGCGTGTTCTTCTTGATGCCGCAAGCCGTAGCGGTGAACCTCTCGGAGAGCACCGTCAATGAATATCTTCGACGAAGAGAAGATCGACTGTCACAACCATATTTTCGATCCTGCGCGCTTTCCGTTTCGGTCCGACACCGCGTACCGGCCATCGATGCAGGAGATCGGCACGGCTGCGCAGTTCGCCCACGTGATGGACGCTTGTGGCGTGCGACATGCGCTGCTCGTCGGACCGACAAGCGGCTACCGCACCGATAATCGGTGCATGCTTGACGCGATCGCACGAGGCGGTGGCCGGTTCAAAGGTATCGCGGTGGTGGGGAACGACGTGAGCCGTGCGGAACTGGCCGGGATGAAGGGCGCGGGGGTGGTGGGCGTCGCCTTCAACCCGGCGATGGAAGGCGTCGACGTGATGAACGGCGCCGATGCGCTCTTCAACACATTGGCGGAGTTCGACATGTTCGCGCAGATCCAGGTCACCGGGGATCAACTGGTCGCGCTCCAGCCGCTGATCGCCCGTACGGCCACGCGAATCCTCATCGATCACTGCGGGCGACCCGAGGTTGTGGCTGGCATTGAACAGCCGGGGTTTCAGGCGCTGCTGCGTCTTGCGGACATCGGCCGCACCGTCGTCAAGGTTTCGGGGCTGCAAAAATTTTCGCAGGTCGAGTATCCCTACGAGGATGCCCAGATTTTCGCGAGAGAGATCCTTCGCGCATTCGGACCGGACCGCTGTGTATGGGGTTCGGATTGGCCTTTCCTGCGCGCGTCGGCACGCATGGATTACGCGCCGCTGCTGACGCTCGTGCAGCGCCTGATCCCCGATCCCGACGTACGCCGATGTGTCTTGTGGACGACGCCGTCCCGGTTGTTCGACTTCGAAGCGTGCGATAGCGCGGAAGATCGGCAAGTCAGTGGCGCTTGAGTAGAGCAAGTCATGATCATCCCCGGACGACATTTTTTGCCAGTGCGCGCCAGGAGGCCGGGATCGGACATTTGTAATTAGCTAGAAGGGGGGCGGCGGGTATCTTGGACTACTCGGAGGTAGTTCATGCATTCGTGCGAAGACCGTATTCGAGCGGTTCAGCTCTACATAAGACTTGGAAAGCGTCTTACAGCGACCGTCCTTCAATTGGGTTATCCGGCAACTACGATGCTGCTGTCCCGGTCATCACCAGGCTGGGGCCGATGGTCGGACCGCTTACAGTCGCGCTTAATGAGGACGCGGCGTTGAACATGGTTGAAGCGAAGCGGTTGGCTGCCGAAGCCAAGGTCACGGTAGAAGACCAAAAAAATTCGACATACAAGGATGTCGGTGGTGCACCGCTGGAGGGCAATTCGTCGGCCGGTTCGCGCCCGCATGCGCAAGAAGAGTCCAGTTGCGTGGGCCCGGTCGGCTTCTGCACGCCGTACTTTGGGAACTGAAGTCATTGCCGCCGCACAGTGGCTCAAAGACTTTGTCGAACGGCAGTTGTACTCATCCACGCGAAGCCGCGCGGTGATAGTCGAGTGCGTGTCAGCGTGCGAGCCTTGCTCGGCACTCGACCGCCCCATCTTTATCTACACTGTGCCGGAACGGAGCTGCAGATTGTCCCGGCGCTGCGGTCCGCGAGGCCCGTAGTCGAGCTCGGCCCCAAGGTTGCTGCTTCGGGTGATTGCGGCGGGCGCGTCGCACGGGTCCATGATCGACTCGACAAAAAGCAGCCTGTCGTTCGGCGCACCGAGCGCGTTTTGCAGATCACCGCAGGTCTTGACGACAAATGATCTTGCGGAGGCGCCGGGATGGAGCACTTTCGGCAGCTCAGCATAGGCCCAGTTGGCGATGTCGTTGTACGGCTCGGTCTTGCCATTCGTTGGGTGAGGCATGCCCGCATGCTTGATTTCCATGGAGGACTCCTAATGGTAATAATCGGAGGAATACGCGTCGCACAATTCGATAGAGGACTGTCGATCTGCGTATCGCCTCTCGTCAGATACACCATAGTGGTTATTGGTTTTTGATCGCTTACAACTCGAATACGCTTTCGATACAACCGCTTTGCGCGTGGAGAAAATCCTTCGCAGGCGTCGGCCCGATTACCGATGCGCTGCTTTCGCAGAACCAGCTGATCGCCGCGCAGAACGCGTATGCGGACAGCTACAGCGCCGCGCTGTCTGCCGCTGCCTCCCTCGCGCTCGCGACGGGGGAGATTGGGACGATCGCGCCCGACGGAGACCCAGTCTGGTAAGGCGACTGGAGAAGGACGGGGGTCGTCTGAATACGTTTGAACGACCCCGCGCGGTAGTCGTAGCAAAATCGACAGTTTAACTTGCAAGTTAAACTGTCTTGATTTAGGATTCGCACATGGCCCGCTCTCGTAAATCCACTCCGCCGCTCGAATGTGTCGTCTCCGACCTGACGCTGGCAGTTGGCCAGCTTTTGCGCCAGCTGCGCAGCGCTAATCCCGGCGACCTGAACCTGTCGCAGTCCAGCGTTCTCGCGCGGCTGGAGCGAGAAGGTCCGATGACCACTGCGGATCTTGCGCGCGCCGAACTGATGAAGCCGCAGTCAATGAAAACCATCCTCGCGGGCCTCGAAGAAGAGGCGTGCGTCGAGCGCGAACCGCATCCCAAAGACGGCCGTCAGATCCTGTTCGCGATCACGCGCAAGGGGCTACATGAACGCAAGCGGCGCACGGCGACCAAACGCGACTGGCTGCTGGCGAAGCTCGAACAGTTCGATCCGCAGGACGTCGCGACGCTTGCTGCGGCCATTCCGCTCATCAAGCGGCTCGGCGATTCCAGTCTTCCATAGCCTTTGCGGCTTCTCCAGCTTCCTCGAAAGGATGAACCATGAGTTTCGTTGCGATCTTCTTCGCGGGTGCCTTTGTATGTAACGCGATGCCGCATCTCACCGCGGGTCTGCGCGGTGAGTTGTTCCCATCCCCTTTCTCGAAACCGCATGGCAAAGGGCCGTCGTCGCCGCTGGTCAATTTTCTGTGGGGCATGCTGAACGCATTGATCGGTCTGGCTCTGCTTGTTCACCATCCGTTCGCGCCCGGCGTGAACGTCGATAGCGCGGCGATGCTCGTCGGCGTGCTTGTCATGGGTGTTTTCTCATCGGTTCATTTCGGCCGTGTGCGTCGCGAAGGGCTGTTTTGAGCGGGGCGTAACGCGATCGGCTGGATCCGCTGGTCTGGAAAATTACGACCGTCGCCGTACTCGGCTCGCTGCTTGCACAGCTTGATGCGACTATCGTCAACGTGTCGCTGTCCTCTTTGGCAAAAGCACCTTTTTGTGTTGCGGGCAGAATGTCGAGAACGACTTCGGAGGGCCGGCACAGGCGTACGCCAAGCGGTGTGACGACAAGCGGGCGATTGATGAGGATCGGATGTTCCAGCATCGCGTCGAGCAATTGCTCGTCATTTTGCTTCATACCAATGCTGCGATCGATTGACGACACCGACAACCAGCAACATCACCGGCACCTCGATCAGCACGCCGACCACCGTGGCCAGCGCCGCACCGGAGTGAAAGCCGAACAAGCTGATTGCCGTGGCCACTGCCAGCTCGAAGAAATTGCTCGCGCCGATCAGACTGGATGGCCCTGCAACGCAATGGGCGACACCGAGGCGGCGATTCAACAAGTAGGCGAGACCGGAATTGAAGAACACCTGAATGAGGATCGGCACCGCCAGCATCGCAATAACGAGTGGTTCCTTGATGATCGCCTGCCCTTGGAAGGCGAAGAGCAGCACCAAGGTCGCGAGCAGCGCGCAGATCGAATAGGGGCCGAGGTGTGCGATGGTCTTCCGAAAATGCGCCTCACCCTTCGTCATCAGCATCCGGCGCAGCAGTTGAGCGAGGATGACCGGGATGATGATGTAGAGACCGACCGAAATAATCAGCGTATCCCATGGCACCGTAATGGCCGACAAACCAAGCAACAAGGCGACGAGCGGCGCGAAGGCCACGATCATGATGGAGTCGTTCAGCGCCACTTGCGATAACGTGAAATACGGATCGCCCTTGCAGAGCTGCGACCAGACGAACACCATTGCTGTGCAAGGGGCTGCAGCCAGCAGGATCAAGCCGGCGATGTAGCTGTCGAGCTGATCGGCGGGAAGCCACGGCGCGAACACATGGTGGATGAAGATCCAGCCGAGCAACGCCATCGAAAACGGTTTGACGAACCAGTTCACAAACAGCGTGACGCCAATACCACGCCACTGACTTTTGACCTGAGTCATCGCGGCAAAATCAATCTTGACCAGCATCGGAATGATCATCACCCAGATGAGCACGCCGACCGGGAGATTGACCTGTGCCACTTCCATACGGCCGATCGACTGAACGACCTGGGGAAGCACCTGCCCGAGCAGAATGCCACCCACAATGCAAAGGGCAACCCATACTGTCAGGTAGCGCTCGAAAAATCCGATCGCGGGTCTTGCATCACCAACCGCCGTATCAGTGCTGCTCATTTGATTCTTCGGCAAGCCTTTCGCCGATAGCGCGCATTTCATGCTGAATTGCGTTGCAGTCAAGCACAAGGAGGGGCAGGTTCACGAACTGGCTCACCTGACTCATGATTTGCCGATATACCTTGGTGAATACCTTGCGCTTGTCTTCATCGCTGCCCTCGAACGCGGCCGGATCTTCGAAACCCCAATGCGCCGTCATCGGTTTGCCTGGCCAGTTCGGGCAGTCTTCGCCCGCCGCTTGATCGCAGACCGTGATCACAAAATCCATGTGGGGAGCATCAGGCGTTGCGAACTCATCCCAGCTCTTGCTACGCAGCTCCGACGTGTCGTAGCCGAGCGCCTCGCATTGCTCGATCGCGAATGGGTTGACCGCGCCCGAAGGATGGCTACCGGCGCTGTACGCCCGGAACTTCCCTTTGCCCAAGACGTTGAACAGCGCCTCGGCCATGATGCTGCGCGAGCTATTGCCCGTGCAGAGAATGAGAATCGAGTAAGGTTTATCGGTCATGTGCGGCTCCGGATGGTCAAAATGGATTCAGAAGGCGAGCAGCATGCGGCCGCTGTTTGCGCTTGTGCTTGCGTTCCATCGTGAGACTCACCGTAGACCGGTGCGGCTTCGAGGGTTCTGAACGTCTCCCAAGCGACGCCCTGCGGGTCGATCGTCCACGCCTTGTCCGACTTGGCGTAGCAGCAGGTTGTCTCCGTCTGTTCCTGTACCGGCAGCTTTGCGGCAGTGAAGCGGGCATTCATCTCTTCCAACTCCGCGTCGGTTTCAACCTGGATGCCGATGTGATCGACACCCGGCTTCGCGCCGCGCTGCGAAATCGCGAAGTTGACGGCCGGATCGGTCAGCTCCCATTTGCAGTAATCGCTCTTGAGAACTGTGGGTTCCTTGTTGCCGAACATGGCGCTGTAGAACCGAATGCTGTCGTTGAGGTCTTCGACCGCTACATGGATGTGCATGCGCTTCATGGTGTATCTCCGCAGCAGTTGGGAAGATCGCTCGCGGCACAGGTTGCGCCCGCGCAGCAGTTCTCCGTTAGGAAGCCGATCAGGCCCGTCATCGCGTCAAAGTTCGCCGTGTAGATGATGAAACGGCTTTCTTGACGAGGTTTCACCAGGTCTGCATGTGACAGATCCTTAAGGTGAAACGACAGACTGGAAGGGGAAAGCCCGAGCTGCTTCGCGATATCGCCAGCGGCCATGCCGTCCGGCCCGGCGACGACCAGCATGCGAAAGATCGCGAGGCGCGATTCGTGGGCGAGCGCGCTCAGGGCGCGTACAACGAGATTAGAGTCCATACACGGAACGATAGAGCATTCGATTCGATATTTCAAGTATTGTCGAAATGATTTCGTTACGCAGGCCTGTGCAGATCGATGAGACGGGAGATCAGATTATTTGAGCGGCTGTAGTCACGCGAAATCCGGCCGCTCGGTCAGTCTGAACGTACGTCGCTTTCGGGTCGCGTGCCGACCGTCGCGGGAACACCAGTAGCGCTCGATCAATGTGCGATCGGCGACCAGTGCGCGAATGCCGAGAAATCCCTCGGCTTCTCCGCAGGCCAATCCTGCCGAACACGCTTTCCCGGTCCGGAAAGGAAGCCGACTGGGTTCCTTATGCGCCGCTGCCGTACGGCTGCGTGATGATCTCGAGATTATGGCCGCTCGGGTCTTCGAAATACGCGCCTCGACCGCCATCGTTCGTATTGATCTCGCCCTGCCGGCGGTGAAAGGGATCCGCCCAGTAGGGCAGTCCGCGGCTCTGTATTCGCGCAAGAATGCAATCGAACTCCGTCTCGCTCACCAGAAACGCATAGTGTTCCGGCCGCGTTTGATGATCATCGCTGTAGAAGTCCAGCGTGACGCCGTTATCCAGTTGCACGGCAAGGAACGGCCCGAATGGTTTCGGCTCGGGAAGTCCGAGTATTTCTGTGAGAAATGCCGCCGATGCATCCCTGTTTCGCGCGTACACGATAGTGTGATTAAGCGTGATGCTCATGTTCGCTGCTCTCCTTTTGCCGCTTGCGTGGCAGGGCCTGCTCACGGTGTCGGCCGGCGTCATCGCCCAACCCACGCGCCGTCCCTCGCGCAACCGCTGAAGCAACCGCTGAACACTGCGCCAATCAGTGCGGCTGACCGAGGCATGCATCGGCGACGTCGACGATCGGCTCGCTATCGGCGTGGGCTTCGGGAAAGCGATCGACACATTTGATCTGTAGTAGCGCCCACCATATGCCTGGCGGATCGTGGCCGAGCCACATCACTGTCGCGGCCGCTTTGGTTCGAAGCCTCCATCGCTGCCAGTCGGCGCCTTCAAACGATACAACTTCACGTGCCCGTGGTCCAGACTGACCGCTGCGATGTTCCGGGGCCTCGACACGGCGGCAATATGAACTGAAGTGGCCTGCGTCAGGAAACCATGCAATGGTGAGCGCCAACATGGAGTGGTGCCATGGATCTTGCATCGCAACGGTAGTTGGTTCGGGTGTCCGCTTTTCACTCTGCGTGAGGGGAGCAACACAACGAGCATCTATCTTTATGCCGACGATTTATGCCGACGATGACCAGCGGCATACCGGGACGGAGAAAAAGCATCGCGTCCATTGGCGATGTCTCGCGGTGTTATCCCCTTACCGGCGAGTGATCGGCCACAGGAGAAATTCGAAGCCAAGTGAGCGTGGTTCGCACATGTCGTTGTGCTGGTCGACGAGCTCAATGCAATGGATCGAGAAAAGGCGTGTCCGGGTCGCTGGTGTAAAAGACAACGACACGGAGCGAATCGCTATTGCTGCGGTTATAGCCGGTCATCTTCACGTGCGGCGGCTCCACCATTGCCTGACCTTGAGCGACGGTGACGGGTGCTCTGTCTTCCATCTCCAAAGTGAAGGCACCCTCGAGCACATAGACAGTCACCGGAAACCTGTGCGTATGAAAAACGGTTTTATCGCCGGGTTTGAAACTCGCTGTTAAAACGCGAAGTTCCTGTTTTTCGCCTCTCGGCATGCCCTCGACAACTTGTTGAAGAAGTATTTGAGGTTTGACGGTTCCAGACTCTTGTGCGGCACAAGGTAGGCAAAAAGCCGAGCCAAAAGCGACGGCTGCGAAAGCCAAACAGGCAGTTGTTTTCAATTTGTATGCTCCATTCGATACACGTGCCGGTCACGTGGTGAGTATTGGCAGGACATCATCGCATGCCGCATCTCATGTGAGACTACGCATCACCTCGTTCCTTACTCCGGGAATCGTCGCCAGTTCCTGCTTGAGTTCAGCACGCCACGTCTGCAGGCGATACGTCTGTGTCTTGACCGGAAACACCGCATGCACTGGCCACTCGGGCAGATGCCAGTCGGCGAGCAACTGGACGAGTCGCCCGTCGCGGATGTCGGCATCAACGGCGTAGCGATGGATCAACCCGACGCCCGCACCTGCCAGCAGCGCCTCGCGGTGCCCAACGATCTGGTCGATCCTGAGGCGGGGCGTAACCCTGACTTTCTGCTTGCGACCTCTACGTTCGAGGCAAACGTCATCGCCGTCAAGCAGTCCCGAGAATGCAACCCACGGCAACGACTGCAAGTCAGTTGGCCGTGCAACCGGTCCAATCAAACACCGAGGATGACTGACCAGAACCTCTTCCAGCACGGCCAGTGGTCTTGCAAACAGGGACGAATCGGCAAGTTTGCCAATGCGGATGGCAACGTCGATTCCTTCGCTGACCAGATCGCTCTGGCTGTCGGACAGGCAAAGCTCCAGGCTCACCTTCGGATGCCGTTCGACGAACCGACCACAAAACGGCGCAATCACGAAAGCGCCAAATCCTGACGGGGCGGCAATGCGGATACGCCCTTCAACCTCCGCGTTATCGCCCGTCAATCGTTCTCGCAAAATGTCGTCCGATTGCACGATGGACCGCGCCTGCTCGTAGACCATCCTTCCGGAATCGGTCACGCGCAGGGTGCGGGTGGTTCTGATGACGAGCGCGGTGCCGTAGGCCGTCTCGAGATCCTGCAGTTGTCGCGACACTGTCGGCTGCGTCGTGCCGAGGTCCCTTGCCGCCGCCGATAGGCTGCCACGCTCGACGATCCGCAAAAACGTTCTCAACTGTGACAGGGATGCATCCTTCGTCATGGCCTCACCCATGTAGTTTCCGTATGAATTATATGCGTCCTATGCACCTTCTCTCATGCCGGTCAGTCGTCAACAATTCAACGGCGTTCTCTTCCAACCCGTTCAAGGAATGGCCATGTTCAATGTTCACGTTTTCAGGTCTGCCGAATCTGCATTTTTCGTCAACTCATTTGTGATCGAAACTGAGCGCGGCCTCGTGCTCGTTGACACCCAGTTCCTGACATCCTCCGCGCGGCAGTTGTGCGAGGCGATCCGGGCCCACGACAAGCCGCTTCTCGCAGTCTTCATCACTCACCCGCATCCCGATCACTTCAACGGCACGGCCGAGATTGTGCATGGGTGGCCGGGAGTGCCGATCTACGCAACCCAGGCAACGATCGACGTCATCCGCACGACGCAAGCCGAGAAGCGTGCCGCATGGACTCCAGTCTACGGCGACGATTATCCTCAGGAAACGGTGCTGCCCAATACTGTGGTGGTGCCCGGTCAGTCTATCTTTGTGGACGGTCTTGAGCTGCGCGTAGACGATCTTGGCGAGGGAGAATCCGCCGATATTACCGTTATCCACTTGCCGCAGAGCGATCAACTGATCGCCTCGGATCTGCTGTATCACCGCGTCCACCCCTGGCTCGCCGAAGGTCGGACAAAGCAGTGGCTAAGCCAGCTTGAAATTGTGCGTGAGCGATATTCGACCGCGACCGGGATCTTCGCGGGACACGGCGAAGCCGCCGGGCCGAACGCCCTGACGCAGCAGGCGGAGTACCTCAACACGTTCCGTAACTGGGTGCGCGACGCAATCGCCGACCTCAAGCACCCTACGCCCGAGGAAAAGCGCATGGTCGCTGGAAAGGTACTTCAGCGATACCCGAACTATCCGCTTCAGATGCTCGTTGACATGAACATCGATGGAGTTGCAAAGGAACTCGCCGCTGAGTTTGAATCGGCGCGCTGACCCGGCTATCGTTCACACGGGGGCGAGACGAGGAACGCCACAGTGCCGGGTGCTGCAACCGGAGCCGACGAAAGGTTATCGACCGGATCGTCACCCAGTGCGACGGCGATGGCCGAGCGCTATTGCTTAAAACGGGAGTCGATTCCGTACTTGTCGACGAGAATTAAGGCCGGGCAGGCAGGACCGGGAGGATGACGCTGAAGGTTGCTCCATGACCCTCGTTATTGGAGGCAGTAAGTCGACCCTCATGAGCTTCGACAACGGAACGACACACGGCAAGCCCAATGCCCATTCCCTTGCGCTTGGTCGTGACAAATGCGTCGAGAATATGTTGTCGCTGCCAACGATGCCTGAACCGTTGCCGATGACCTCGAGCAGCACGGACCGGTCGTCAAGGGATTTCGCGGTGATGACAATCCTGGGTGTACGTCCCGAGTTCTCCGTGGCTTCTATCCAGTTCGTGACAAGGTTCACAAGAACCTGCTGAATCTGTATCTGGTCGACGAACACCGGGGGCAGGTTATCAGGCAAGTCGAACTTGATATCGGCGGCACGCCTGGTCTCGTCTTCGCGTAGTAGTCTTACGGATTCGAGGACCATGTTCTTCACATTCCGCTCCCGCTTCTGGAATGTTTGCCGATTGAACAGCGCGCGGATGCTTTGCATGGTCTCGTTGGCGGAACGGGCATCTCGAACGACGCTTTCGACGGAAGCCTTTGCTTCGTTCAAATTCAGAGGAGCCTTTACACCTACTTCATGAGACGGTGGTCAGCGCGGGGCCGTACGAAGCGACGAAGGGCCGCCCGTCAGCGCAATGCGCTGCCCGGTGTCCTGCAGATGGCCGCCGTTCACCGCAAACATGGCGAGCTGCTTCTCGACGTTGAACTGCACGATCAGATGCTTGTTGTCGGCGGTAAAGACGATGCCCTGCGCGGCTTCTCCACCCGGTGCCTCGGACATTTTCACGGCCTGGCCGTTGCGGATCGCGAACAGAAGAACCTTGCCGCGCGCATGGCGTCCGGGGTTCTCCGGCGTGAGGTTCGAGCCGTCCATGGCCTGTACGCCGATCCACTTGCCGTCGGGCGAGATCGCCACGCCCTCGGGCAACGCCGACGTCGCTCACGACGACCCATTTGCCGTCGCTCGATACGTCGACGGAGTAGGGCGCCACGCCACTCGACAGGCGCACGCCGCTATCGGTGACATGGCCGTCCGCGATGTTCAGCACGGCGACACCTTGCTCGTCGCGCAGCGCAACCAGTGCATGCTTTGCGTCGTGCGTGAAGCTTACGCCCGCCAGACGCTTCTGGCCGATCTTCAGCGTCTCCACCAGCGTCACGCGGTTACCGTCGATGCCGAGCACCACCAGGCTGCCGTCGACGCACGCGACGAGCGCAAGTTTTCCGCTGCGGTCGATGGCGATGCCCTGCGGATGGCTGCCGACCTCTAGTCGGCTAACGGCGGGCGGTGACGCTTGCAGATCGACGACCTGGACAAAGCTATCCATCAGCAGCTTGTTGGCAGCGTGGTCATAGCGGGTGGGCGCGCCAACCAGCGCCACAGCGGCATCCGGCGTGACCGCGACCGCCTGTGGCGGTCCCTGGATACCGTTCTCCACCTCTACCTGAACCTTGACCTGAGGGGGAAAGCGGCTGGCGTCGAGGAGCGTGAGCGTGTCGGGTTGAGCATTTGCCGGGTAGGTATCGCGTCCCTCGACGCGCTGATACTTGACCAGTAGGCGAGCGCGGCGACGAGGCCAGTCGGGTTGTAGCCGGTGCCTTGCGGGAACGCACGGAAGTACTCGAACCCCGCGCGCATCCGCCCTGGCTGCGCGTAAGTCGCGGCATACAGTTCACGATCGGCCTCCGGCATGGAGTGCTTGGGATCTGCTGCGAAGTCGTTCCAGAAGTGTTCGAAGTAAATCCGCTCACGTCCTTCAACCAGCTTCAACGGCGTCTCGCGGTTAAAGTTGTAGTGCCACTTGTCGCGCAATAGCCATACCTTCTGCCAGTCGCCTACGCCGGGCAGGAAAGCATCCATCAGTGTGATGCTTTCGACCTCGTCCGGATACTGGGCAGCATACGCATAGGCCACCATCAGCCCGATATCGTGTCCGACGATCCTCACCTTGCGATACCGGAAGGGCGACAGTTCTCAGCTTGATCGTCACGAACTAGTTGCGCTTGCTATGGATCGTGACGACGGCCCCCGGGACCTCGCTGTCATTGATCACGTAGTGTGCGTCCATCGCGATAGAGTACGGTCCGAGAGGTCTTCAACGCTGCCAACCTGCCTGGTCGGGAAAATGTCCGTCTGGATTTTACTCCTGCAGCCTTAGCGCGACACAACCTTCGGTAACCCGTGGTTCGACGGTATGCTCGCGCCGAGGCCGGTGAATACGCTCTGAGCCGCCGAAACGCGGGTCAGCTCATCCGAGGCTGAATTCGGCAACGTGACGGAAATGAAGAAAACGGCCAGTATCGCTATCAGTATGGATGCCAGCCACGTGGTGACATACCTCATGGTTTTCTCCGGGGAATTTGGGGTTGCACGCGCCTGCTGACAGCGACGAACGCGCCGCACCCACAGAGTCGATGAACAATTTATGCCGAGTCGTGAAGAGTGACGGCGCACGCCCTGAACGAAACTAAACGGCGTGACTTCAGATTAGATGCGTACGGCGTTTTTTACAGCCCTACTTACGCAGGGTCCCGAAGTAGGGTGCCTGGCGCAGAAGCGGAAAGCGGCGCGACGGTCGAATCTCCTGCGACATCGGGCTTACACGGCCTATAACTCAGGAGTACCCCGGGTCGCGAAGAAGATCCTCGAGAGCGTTTGGATACCGCGGTTGACCCGGATGCGTCGCGAGGAAGTAGCACTGCAATGCTCCGCGATACTGACTGCAATGTTCGGGGCTGCTTTCCGCGAAACAGAGCAGATTATCAAAAACCAACCTGCTCGCCAGTCATTGGTACGAGCAATATCTCCCAACAGGGCCATGCAATGAGCGACGCTGGTAGTTTCAGAGCGCATGAATTCAGTCAGATAGACGTTCGCCTCTGGCGGAGTTTGAAAAGTAGTACGTATTATTTTCCCGATCCGGCGAAGCTCAATGACCCTGCTGACCGTTAAATAGACCTCGTGAAAGCTTTTCGATTGGCGCGAGCAGGACAAACGGCAACGCACTCGCCAAAAGCTTAGGAGTGTTTTCTACGGCTCTGTCACAGTAAGGGGTTACGCTATGATGTGCGGAACGACATGAACAACTGAAAGCTCGATGAAGACGTTGAATTCGGCGGTGGCCCGAGTGCTCGTTCCAAAACGCCAGGGGCCTGAACGCCTCGAGGAGTTTTTCCGGCGGGACGTCCCGGAAGACGTCAGGTTCGGACGATTGGACACATAAAACGGCTTTCTCCCGGCGAGCGCCCGGATAACGTCTCAGGTAGTGAAATTTAACTAACCTGCAGGTGCAAACGCGACCAGACGTGCAGCGACTTCGCTCACACACAACTCAACGAGGCCAGATCATGGGATTACCCATGCAGCAAGATCTATTTGGAACCGCGGAATCGCTGACGACTGCGATTTTCGATTTCAGGTCGGCCAGGCGGCAAGCGTTAGACGCTCATTCCTGGATCGAAGTCGTGCCTGGCTGGATGTCAGGCGCTCGACCTGGCGCACGCTCAGGTCGAGCCGTTTCGCGGCACGACCGGGCTTCAGTCGCGCCTCGGCAACTGCTTCAATGACCTTTAACCGATCCAGCTCACGCATCGACATCGTGATCGTCCCATTGGTGTTCATCGCCCACGCTCCGCACCTGCTTGCCAGGCCATGAACCTACGCCCAAACACGACATTTCTTATATGGTCGCCTCCCATTTGCAAGGAGATATTGTGTTTGGCGAGGAGGGTGGTTGCGGACTTATATCCGGACTCGATCGCGGAACATACCCGCCGGCCCCGATGGATTTCGCCGCAAGGATCCTAATCTATCTTAACGGACTCGAAGTCCGAGAAATGTCCCAGGTTCGTCCTTGCGCGGTCCAACCTGTCTTGCCATCGCTCAATATCACCTATGCAACCGTGAGTGGATTTGTACGTGATACAACGAAGTGTCAAGCTGGTAAGGGCGCTGGAGTTTGATAGCGTCGACCGTACGCGAGCAACGCCCAAATAGTTCGTGCGAGCTTGTTAGCCAATGCAACGGCCACGACATTGATAGGGCGTCGGACGAGCATGTTTCTTAGCCGCTCAGGCAAATGTTTCGAACTCGATATGACCGCTCGAGCTCCGTGAACGAGCAGCGTGCGCAAGTACACATCGCCGCGTTTGCTAATGCCTCCTAGCTTGACTCGGCCACCCGAGCTGTTCTGTCGCGGCACCAGTCCCAGATAAGCCGCAAATTCCCGTCCTGATCTGAATGCCTGTGCGTTGCCGATAACCGCCACCGCGGCCGTGGCGGTGAGCAGACCCACGCCCGGGATCTCCGAGATGCGGCAGCAGGCTTCGTCACCTCGACGCCATTCTGTTATGCGTTGTTCGATACGTTGGATTTGCTCGTCGAGTGCCGATAGCCTCGATATCTGGTCCTGCAGACTGTCTGTCAGCATCGTGGGCAGTTGGTCAGCCAACGGCGCCATTGCACCTTTCGCAGCCTCAATCGATGCACGCCGACCTTGTGGCAAGACCACGCCGAACTCATACAGCAGCCCGCGCAACTGGTTCACCTGCATCACGCGGAACCTGACGAGTTGTTGGCGCATGCGGTGCAGAGCAAGCATGGCTTGCTGATCCTCCGTCTTGACAGCGACGAAGCGCATGCCGGGCCGCTGAGATGCTTCCCAGATCGCCGCAGCATCTGCAGCGTCGTTCTTGTTTGACTTGACGAATGGGCGAACAAACTGCGCTGCTATCAGCCTGACATCGTGACCGAGCTTAGCAAGTTGGCGAGCCCAGTGATGAGCGCTTCCGCAGGCTTCCATCACAATCCGGCATCGTGAACGATTAGCAAAGAACGGCACGAGTTGAGCACGCTTGAGAACTTTGCTATGGATTGCACCAGTTTCTGGATCGACGAAGTGCACCTGGAAAACGCGTGTGGCCAGGTCAATCGCAATGGTCGTGGGTTCCATCTGATTTCTCCTTACCGAGGGTGGCAACGGAAACAAGACTTTGGCACATTTGCCGGAGACGCTGAACTACGACGCTTAAACGACCGCTGAGGCGGGAGGCGACCATTCCATCTATTTAGCTAGAACCGGACATTACTACTTAGCTGCTACAAGATGCAGAAAAGGTGATAATTTATGTTATGTCAAATTAATCTAACTGCGAAGGTCACCACAAACGTACGAGCACCTGTATGCCTGCGCGGCTCTCACGGCGCCGGACAAACCTTGATTGCGGTACGTCTGCGCACCGTCCGTAATCGCTGCGAAGTTAGTCGCGCTTTATCCCGCACCTGATCAAGGGCAATGGGTCAGCGCCGGCGCATGCGGGTCGTCACCGCATGCAGGGAAACGCATACCCGGCCCGTTGGCATGTTGTGTGTGCGTTCGTCATCGCGCAATTGAAACATCGCGAACATGCGAGTCGGGTCGTTGTCGACACAGTGGCAACGAGATTCGGATTTGCCATCCACGAAGCCATCGCGAGAGTAAAAGTGGCCGCTCCGAAGTATACCGAGCAAAACATCCGCATTAATTTCCTGCATCCCGGTCTCACAGTATTTGCAATGCTGGCGAAATAAACGTTGGCAGCCGGGGTGGCATCGACAAAGCCTGGGCGCTTGTCGGAATGGCAGCCACCCCCGTAGGGTGCCTCGCAGCAGACCTGAGACTTTAAGAGGTGGGTTAGCGACATCATTGATACGTGGACACGCGTATTTAATTACTGCGCCCGGAGCACCCTCCTCAACCGCCAGAATGTTATGAGGCGGCCTTGGGTAGTGAGGTCAGTCGACTTGTATCGGCCATACGATCCCCCGAATCGAATTGATGCACAAGCTTTGTACAAGCCAATTCGACATCGCCAATAGCGTCTCAAAATACCGCCGCGCCTGCAATTATCCCTGATTCCCTAACGTTTAAGTTTTGAAGAGTTGAACAAAAACTCAACTCTTAATGCATCGCAATATACAGCCGCTGGTTAATCTGAATTTCGAAGTAATGTCGAACAATTGTTTAGCGCAGAGGATTACTAATTATAGAAAAATATCTCCGAACTTCACTTCTCTCCATATACTTGTATTTACGGCGGCGAATCGCATAAGCAGCTTGTTGCCGCACGCTCGGCGGGAATTTTTCGCCTTTGCTTAAGCAAATCAAGAGAGCTTGGAGGATGACATGATGAAGACGCTAAAATTGCTGTTCACCGTTTCAATGACTTTCATGATTGTGTTTTTTGCCGGATGCGGCGGTGACGATGGCCCAAGTAACACCCGTCTAAGAATTCTGCATGCTTCCCCTGATGCGCCCAATGTTGATGTCTATGTCGATAACGGCCTCGTGCTGGCCAACGTGGCGTATCCGACTGCATCAGGTTACCTAACTATTTCGGCTGGTACTCATGCGATCAAGATCAACGCTGCCGGCACTCAGACCACGGTCATCAACGTCTCTCCAAATCTCGCCAAGGATGGCGCCTACACCGCCATTGCGGCCAACTTTTTGGCAAGCATTCAACCGCTGCTAGCGACTGACGACACATCCGCCCCACCCTCCGGACAGATCCGCTTGCGCGTGATTCATGCCGCCCCCGATGCGGGCCCCGTGGACATTCTCATCAACGACCAAGTAGTGTTGTCGAATGTGCCGTTTGGGACGATCGGCAGCTATTTGACCGTCAGCGCAGGGACCTACGATGTGAAAGTCAACGTAACCGGTACGGCGGTTACGGCCATTCACACAAGCGTCACGGCCGCCGCGGGGAATAACTACACGGCGGTGGCGATCGGCTCGTTGAAAACAGCGGCAACTAACCCGCTATCCCTGAAAATATTGGTCGATGGTTGAGCTTGACGTCACCCACCGACGAACCTTTTGTTGAAATGGCGGCGCGCTTATCCAAGCTGGGAAATATGAGAGAGCAGCGCGCTGATTCTGGGCGTGGTCTCCGTGATCGTCTACAACGTAGGATTAACGGACACGTCGCTACACGTCCGAGCTTATCAAGTCCGGATTCAGCACGGAGTGGCGTCGAGGTCAGCATCGGGTTTCCGTCTGGCACGCGCGCCTGACTCGCTGCGAGTGTCATCGACATGCGTTCTGATTTTTCTAGAGAGAACAATGATAAAAAATATGCTGCTGGCTTCATTGCTCGTTCTGGCGGGATGCGCCAGCTCTAACGTTCCTTTTTTCGAGCCAAAGCCTGTCGCAGCGAACCAGTCCTCTTCGATACCTGCGGCCACGTCTGGTGGATTGGAACAAGGGCGTACCGCGGTGCCGCACGGGAATACGAAGATGGACGGTCCGCCTGGCAGTTGGTGAAATTGCCATCCCGCCGGGAAGAGGTAGTCGAGCGATGAGGGGCGAGTCCTCCCCGATCAGCAGGCTTATAACCACGTCTCCCGCTCCGAGCCATGAAAGCATGTAGCCGGATCGTTGTCGATCAACGCGGCTACCTCGATCCCCTTCCATCTATTCGCGCGCCGGTGAAACATTGTTCGACCAAGCTACGCCGAAAACAATCAGTTCTGCGGAACGACCCGCCCTTCAAGCTCGGTCAAAATCTGATACGCAGCCGTGACCCGCTGAGCAATCGGATAATTTTTATTTGCAAGCATGACAATACCCAATTTCTGAGCCGGAACAAAAGCGACGTAAGTCGCAAATCCATTAGTTGATCCGGTTTTGTTGATAAACGCATTCGCTTGTGGCCGCAGCGCAGGGTTCAACGTGATCGCTTTCGTCGGCTGGTAAGCCATCGCGTCCGAATTACCCGCCAATAGCGTTTTCAGTTCCACTGGGTACGGATATTGTTCCCATATAAGGTCTTGCGTGATTTCACCCGCCTTGAAGTATCCGGTGTGAGTCTCGTTGATCGCGCGTTGCAAGTCGCCGTCAATCTTGCCCATCTCCATGTTCAACTCGACAAACCGGATCATGTCGGGCGCGCTCGCTTTGATACCGTAGGCTTCCGAAGACAAAACCCCCGCGTTCAGCCTGATCGGAGCGCCCTGCTTCGTGTAGCCTTGCGCGTAGTCCTTCATCTGATCCGACGGCACATTGATATAGCTGTGCGTGATTCCAAGCATGGGGAATAACTTCTTTTCAATCGCATCATCGAAAGGCTCATTCATGCTCCGCGCGGCAATCATGCCGAGCATGCCAATACTGGGATTCGAGTAGACCCGGTATGTGCCGGCAGCATAAGACGGTTGCCACTGCCGGAAATAATCCGTTAGTTGTTCGTCGTTGTGAATAGCATCAGGCACCTGCAACGGCAGGCCGCCGGCGGTGTGTGTACCCAGATTCAGCAGACTGACGTTGTCAAAGCTGCTGCCGCTGAGCGATGGCAAATACTTGCTGGCGCTATCGGACAACGCAAGCTTGCCCTTGACCTGAGCGTAAGAAGCTAACGTCGCGGTAAATGTCTTGCTGGCTGACCCAATCTCAAAAAGAGTTTTATCTGTGATGGGTTGCCGGGTTTTGAGCGATGCCACACCGTAGTTATAAATGTAGCTCTTTCCGTCGACGATGACTGCGACCGCCATGCCCGGAATTCGATATTCCTGCATTAGCGGAAGTATGACGCTGTCCATCACGCGGGAGATATCCGCCTGCTTGTCGTTGCTTTCCCCATATGTGCTGGAAGCGATCAAACAGGAAGACATCAAAATGGAAAACAAGAGGCTCTTAAAAATACCGCAACGCATGCATTCTCCTTGGGCTAATAGCATGAATAAATACCGATTACTGCGGAACACTCACGTTGAACCGTTTTCCGGGCGTGGACACCCAGGTTGCGATGACTGTCGCGCCTGCGGGCCCGGCTTTGGTGACATGAATTGCATTCGCAGCGATCTGGAAGCTCTCTCCCTCGCGAACGACTTTCACCGGTCGACCCTCTACCTGCAAGATTATCTCTCCCCTCATGACGTAACAGACCTCTGGTCCGGTCGCCCTATGACGAGGTTTTTCGGCGTTGGGCGGGAACTCGGACACCCCCATACCCATTTCGCGATTCGTCCCGTTCACATTGACTCTTTCCAGTACCTGCGTCTCCTTTGCCACGGTTATCGCATCGGCGGCGATGGCTGATTGCATCGCAATCAAGGCGCCAAGAATCGCGGGGACAGAAAGGCGTAATTTCACAATCTTCCTTCAGCTAAAAAAATCAAACCCGCAACCCAGTGTGTCAACTACAGCCGATCCAGGAATTGGTGACTTGCCATCCTGTGGCCCGCGCAAATTGACAATCGAAAACGTCCCGCGTGACAATCGAAAACGTCCCGCGCGGAGCAGAATATCGTCCCTTTGCGAGTCGCCTACAAGCGAGCATAATTTCTGTTTGGGTAAAGAAAAACTTATGTCATGGCCTCCATCCGTCCTCATCTCCCGTTGAACGCCCTGCGCGCATTCGAATCGGCGGCGCGACACCTCAGCTTCACGCGCGCGGCACTCGAACTCAACGTGACCCAGGCCGCCGTCAGCCAGCAGGTTCGCATGCTTGAAGAACGCCTTGGAACCACCCTCTTCAAACGGTTGCCGCGCGGACTTGGCATGACCGATGAAAGCCGCGCGCTGCTGCCCGTCTTGACCGATGCATTCGGTCGTATCGAGGGCGTGCTCAAGCAATTCGAAGGCGGCCACTTTCACGAAGTGCTGACGATCGGCGTTGTCGGGACTTTCGCCGTTGGCTGGTTGCTGCCACGCCTCAAATCGTTTCGGGAGGCACATCCCTTTGTAGAGTTGCGGCTGCTGACCCATAACAATCTGGTCGATCTGGCCGCGGAGGGACTGGATTTTGCAATCCGCTTTGGCGAAGGAGCCTGGCCCACGACACACAATGTCATGTTGCTCGACGCGCCACTGACCGTGCTTTGCGCACCGGACATTGCGAGAAGGCTTGCCACACCGTGTGATCTTGCAAAGGAGACCCTGCTGCGCTCGTATCGTACGGACGAATGGACCGGCTGGTTCAGCGCCGCCGGACTCGATCCATGGCCGGTAAATGGTCCGGTCTTTGACTCGTCACGCCTGATGGTGGAAGCGGCCGTACAAGGCGCGGGGATCGCCCTGGCTCCGCCTGCGATGTTCGCCCGGGAACTGCAAGCAGAACTGCTCTGTCGCCCGTTCGATACGGAAGTCAGAACCGGCAGCTACTGGCTGACGTGGTTGAAATCGCGGCACATGTCGCCTGCCACGGAATTGTTCCGTCACTGGATTGTCGCGGAAGCAGCCGATCCAACGGCAATCACCAATCAAACTAGAATTGCTCCACCTGAGAGCACGAAAAAATCCGCCTCGTGAAGCAACGCAAGGCACTCAAGACAACAGACCCAAGACACAAGACGCAGCCATCGGGCGATATGAACCTCCACCCGGACCGAGAAACCATTGATGTTCTTGCCACAGGAAATCGTTCGAAAAAAACGCGACGGACAAGTGCTCTCGAAGGAGGAGATCGCCGGTTTCGTGCGTGGCATCGCCGAGGGCAGCGTGACCGAAGGGCAAGTCGCTGCCTTCGCAATGGCCGTGTATTTCAACGACATGAGCGTCGACGAACGCGTGGCGTTCACGCTCGCGCAGCGCGACTCGGGCCACGTGCTGCAATGGCATTCATTCGACCTGCCGGGTCCCGTGCTCGACAAACATTCGACGGGTGGCGTCGGCGACCTGACGTCGCTGCTGCTCGGTCCCATGGTCGCAGCCTGCGGCGGCTTCGTCCCGATGATCTCCGGCCGCGGCCTCGGCCACACCGGCGGCACACTCGACAAGCTCGCCTCGATCCCCGGCTACACCATCGCGCCCGACGCCGGCACATTCCAGCGCATCGTGCGTGACACTGGCGTTGCGATCATCGGTCAAACCGCGCAACTGGCGCCTGCGGACCAGCGCATCTATGCCATCCGCGACACCACCGCGACGGTGGAATCGGTCGCCATGATCACTGCATCGATCCTCTCGAAGAAGCTCGCGGCGGGCCTCGATGGACTGTCGATGGACATCAAGGTGGGTTCGGGCGCGTTCATGCCGACCTACGAGAAGTCGGTGGAACTGGCTAGAAGTATCGTCGATGTGGGTAACGGTGCCGGGTTGAAGACGACTGCCGTGCTGACCGACATGAACCAGCCGTTGGCGCGCTGCGCGGGTAACGGGCTCGAGATCCGGTGCGCCATCGACTACTTGACGGGGCGTGTCCGGCCGACGCGGCTGCATGACGTCACCATGGGGTTGGCGTCACAGATGCTCGTGCTCGGCGGTCTCGCCCGTGACCTCGCCGAGGCTCGGGTAAAGCTGAATGCGGTACTCGACTCGGGCGCGGCCGCCGAACGTTTCGCGCGCATGGTGAGCGCACTGGGTGGTCCCGGCGATCTGCTGGACGCGCCAGAGCGTCATCTGGGCCGGGCACCGGTCGTCTTGCCAGTTGCCGCGCCGCGTGCGGGTTTTGTTGCGCGCATCGATTGCCGGGCGATCGGTCTGGCAGTCGTCGGCCTGGGCGGCGGCCGGCGCCGGCCCGAAGACAAGATCGACTATCAGGTTGGTTTGACGGAGTTCGTCGAACTTGGTCAGCATGTTGATTCAGGCCACCCCCTCGCCGTTGTGCATGCCCGCGACATGGAGTCCGCACGCAGCGCGGTGGGTGAAATTCAAGCCGCGTATTCGTTCGCGGCGAGCAGCGTGCCGGCGCCGCCGAGCGTGTACAGCCTGGTAGATTGAGCTGCGTGAGCAGGTATCGCGCGCGCAAATGTCTGCACGCCTTTAGAGCATGCTGAGCGCGGTGGCAAGTACGCTCTCTTTGAACTTCACCGGATCTTTCGGAAGCGGAGAAAATACTGACAACACGTGGCTGTACGACACTGTCTTGCTCACACCATTATTTAGCATGGCGAACAATACCTCGGGGTCGTTGGGCGCGAGTTCACCTGAATCGATTGCATCGGCGAGAAGCGGGACAAACACATCGTGATAAGGGCGCAGGAGGCGTTCCATCAGTACATCCAGGCGCTCCCCCTGCTCGGTCGCCGTGGTCGAGAAAAACATCCCGACATCCGGGTCGCTGAACACCTTGTCGATAAAAATGGCCAGCGCCCGCTCCACTCGCTGACGCTTCGTCAGATCGGCGGTACGAAGCTTTCGCGTTGCATCGATCATGGGTGCTGCGTGCTGCGCTATCTGTTCGACAACCGCGATCCACAGCGCCTCTTTCGAACCAAAGTGATGCGAAATGAGCGCCGGATCCACGCCTGAATCCCGCGCGATTTCACGCACGCTGGTCGACTCGAAGCCGCGCTTGGCGAATGCCCGCCGCGCGCTTTTGAGCAACGCGTCGGAGCCGGCTATGGCGCTGCAGGCGGGCCGTCCGCGCGTGCGTTTCTCCTTGGCGGCTTGCGCCGGGCGTGCGGTTGAAACTGTCATGATCTAATCCAAATTCCAATGCTCTCAGGCGAGCCCAAAGTTTAACCGACGCAAAACCCTACTCTCGCATCGGCGTTTGACATCGACTGCGGGTATGCCCTACTATCTCATTAATTCATCACTCGTTGAATATTATTTCGCAGCGGACGCTTCACGCAGTTGAGTCGCGCCACGCTTACCGGCACCGGTAGAGCCGGCTGCCCGGAATTTCTTGTAAAGGAAAGGTGAGATGCTCGAGAAACCTGCCAGTGCATGGTCCCGAACCGTTGCGTTGCTCGATGACGCACGCGCCCAGCAAGCCGCCGACGAAGCAACACGAATCGCGCGGCGGCGTCCGGCAAAAACCATCTGGACCGATCACGCAGCCTTGATGGTCAGCGTGATCGAACTCCCCACTCCACGCACGGCGACGGTCTCATGGTGCGACCCGCTCTCGGGCTATTACGGACATCAGACGTGGCGCGTGGCACTGGCCAAACAAGGCGGCGAGTGCGTGCTGAGCGGCAAGTCCATCAAGCGCGGTGACTTCATCTATCGGCCGGCGACCAGCGAGCCGCCGCCCGGCAATGCAGGCGCGATGATCATCGCGTCGGAGTTGGTGCCGCATAGGACGCTCAGCCAGTCGTAGCCAGCACACAAGGCAGCACACTGGAAAAAAGCGGACCGCTCAAGGGTTCTCGCATCGAAAACTCGATGCGTTGTTCACGTTACCCTTGCCCAGATACTTGGGGTAGCCCGGATAGCGGCACAGCGGCCGGGTCCGGCCATTGGTCGCGCTCGCTATGTCCGTCCCGACCAGCGTCTCCGGTGCGATGTTCATCGTGACCCACCGGTCGAGCGCGCCCAGTTCATCCCATGCGGGAATGAACACGCCGTTGCCGTGCTGGAATCCCGGCACCATGTAAAGCCGCATGAACGAGTCGACAACCGTTTGCCCGTACTTCTCGACCAGCGCGTGATAAAACGCGATGGTCTGATTCGGGCTGATGACTTCATCGGCGAGACCGTGCATGGTGATCAGTTTGCCGCCGTGGGCAATGAACGCCGACATGTCCGGGTTCATCGCGCCGACCGTCGATGACACATCGTACAGGCGTGGTAAATAGGTTCCCGGGTGGTCTATGTCGAAGCCAAGCGTATTGAAACGCAGGTCATGCGTGATGAAGTACTTCATGAAGCTGTCGCCTTGCGTGAACAGATAACCGGTGACATCGAAGCGCAAGGGCTGCGTAAGCACCGGTGAATTTCCGAGCCCCAGTCCACTGGAAAAATCCACGCCCTGGAACACGTTGTAGCCGTAATACTTCGTGACCCCGTAGGCAAGTGCGTACGGCAATGTAAAACCATCGCGCAGAACTTCCAGCGTCGCAAGTTGCGCCTGCGACAGGCAACTGTCCCGCAATGAGGGCCGTTGCCCGCTCGCGCATTGCAGTTGCGCGATGATCTGCGGTTCGTGTTCGCGACACGCCTCCACGTCCGAGACAATGCCGTCGACCACGCCATCCAGTCCGTCACATTCATGCAGCACGGTCTCGACCACGCGCTTTTGCTGGACCGGCCCGACGAAACCGCCTGGCGTCCCATATGCCGCCTGCCCTACTTTCACGCCCATCAGGCGCACGCCCGAAAAGTTGATGGCTGGTGCGTTGGCGATCACGCCTTCGTAATCGCCGGGATATCGCTCGATCACCGTGAACGCTTCACGACCGCCGGTCGAGCCGCCGGCGAAGTAGGTCTGTTCGGGCTTGCGCCCATAGCCCATGATGATCAGCGCGAGCGCCACGTCATGGGTTTTCTTGAGATGACCGTAGCCGAAGTTGATCACCGCTTCGTCGTTCATCGCGAAATCGGCGCGGCCGGAGTTGCCTACGTGACCTGAATCGGAGCCGAAGGTCGCGTAGCCGTTGGCTAGCGGCGAGCCGTAGGGAGCGAAAGCCGTAGGCTCAGTGCCGCTTACGATCACGCCGTTGTAGCCGCCACCGCCCATCTGCAATGCACGCCCGTTCCAGCGCGCGGGCAAGTTGACCTCGAAGCGGATGTCGGGCGTGGTGTCCAGTTGCGCCTTGATAACGCCGACAAGCCGGCAATATTCCCCGTTGCGGTTTTTCGGCGCGGCGGCGGCTACAACTGACGCACTCTCTATGATCGCGCCCCGAGTAGGCAGGCCGATCACCGATGCCGGCACCGACTGGCCTTCCAGTTCGGCGCAATGCTTGACGACGTACGACGCGGCGCCCGCGCGAGCGCTGCACGCACACAAGGCAATGAAGAGCAGCAGCGCACGCAGAAAAGAAGGAGTAGCTTCGGGCATCGACTAATGGGTGAATGCTGCAGTGCCTGACGGAAATCAGTTGATGCGCCAGGGTTGAAGCGGAAAGCCGACAGCGCTTTTTTGCCGCACAATATATAAGAAGCGTCTTACTGGCAGAAATCCGATTGCCTGATTTCGTTGCGTTTGCACAACCGGTTTGGATACTCTGCGCTGCTCTGCGATTTAATCCGATGAATGCCGCCGCACCCGCGTCAGCCCCTCGCGCACGCGTCATGCCTGGACTAAGCCAGCCGCCGCTCATTCGCCGGCCCATTCGCCGCGCAGATCGCTGTTTTGCAAGATCTCCAGCAGCGTTTCCGCAGGTCGGCTCAAATGCTTCGCCCCCAACGCAATGAACTCGACCTTCGGCAATTCAGGCAGCGCCGCGCGATTCACCGGCGGCGAAAGTCCCCTGCCCGCGAGGAAATGAGAGCGCACGGTGAGCCCCAGCCCACCGCGCGCAGCAGCTATGCACCCCGCATACGAACTGCTCGTGCAGACCACCTGCCAGCGCGCGCCGACTGCCGCGAGCGAGTCGAGCACCACGGCGCGCGTCACACTCGGCTCCGCGACCAGGATCAACGGCAGTGGCTGGTCGAGGTCCACCTCGGTGCCCGTCAGACCAAGCCATTCGAGCTGTCCGGAAAACAGCGGGATGCCGCGCGGGTCCCCGATGCGCCGTTTGCCGATCAACAAGTCGATCGATCCCGCGTCCAGGTGCTCGTAAAGCCGCCCCGTCATGCCAATGGTAATTTCCAGCTCGACATCAGGATGAGTCCGGCGAAATGCCGCGAGCACGCTGGGCAAGGGTCCGAGGGCGACGTCATCGGAGGAACCCAGGCGCACGCGGCCCCGGAGGCGCGGCGATCGGAACTGCAATTCGGCGTGGGTCATCGCGTCGAGGATCATGCGGGCGTGGACCAGCATGGCTTCGCCGTCGGCGGTGAGCGAGAGCGAATGGGTATCGCGGATGAGCAAGCGGCGCCCGACGTGTTCCTCCAGCCGCCGGATATGCTCACTCACGCTCGATTGCGTGAGCCGGAGCTGGCGGCCGGCATCGGTGAAACTGTGCGACGCGGCCACTGTCGCGAACGTGTTCAGCCAGACTGGATTGAGCATGATTCATTGTGATCGAATTAATCGATGATAGTCAACGCGGCCAGCGGGGTTCCCGATTGCCAGTTGGCGTCTTAAAATCGACACATCGCGCAAGTTCCACCCTAATCCGCGCGATATTGTTCCCGCTGTAAAACGATGACTTCAAAAAACTCCCACACGGCGCTTTTGTGGATCGTGGCTGTCGGCTTTTTCATGCAAGCCCTCGACACGACCATCGTCAACACGGCCCTGCCCTCCATTGCGCGCAGCCTGCACGCGCAGCCGCTCGCGATGCAGCCTATCGTCGTCGCCTACACGCTGACCATGGCGCTTCTCACGCCCGCGTCCGGCTGGCTTGCCGACCGCTTCGGCACCCGCCGCGTCTACTTCGTCGCCATCCTGTTGTTCGTCATCGGCTCGCTATGCTGCGCACAGGCGCAATCGTTGCATCAGCTCATCGTGGCGCGCGTGATCCAGGGGATCGGCGGCTCCATGCTGCTGCCTATCGGCCGGCTGGCCGTGCTGCGCAGCGTGACGGGCGAAGCCTATGTCTCCGCGCTGGCAGTCATTTCGATCGCCGGCCAGGTCGGCCCGATTCTCGGACCGACGCTCGGCGGCTGGTTCGTCGAATCGTTTACATGGCACTGGATTTTCCTGATCAACGTGCCTATTGGCGCAGTGGGTTTGTTCGCCGTGCATCGTTTTCTTCCCAACGATGCCATTGCCGAAGCCACGCCATTCGACTTCAAGGGCTGCGCGTTGCTGTCGCTTTGTATGGTCGCGTTTTCGATGGCGCTCGACAGCCCCGCGCAAACGCACAAACTTCTGGTGTCGGGCGGGTTGTTCGTGCTCTCGGGTATTGCCGCGCTTGCTTACATCCCGTATGCCAGACGCCGGCGCAATCCGCTTTTCAAGCTGTCCTTGTTCAGCGAGCCGAATTTCAGCGTGGGTTTGATCGGTAATCTGCTGTGCCGGGTCGGCTCGAGCGCGGTGCCCTTTCTCCTGCCGCTCCTGATGCAATTGCAACTCGGTTATACGCCGCTGCACTCGGGCCTGATGATGTTGCCCGCCGCGTTCGCCGGCACCGTTGCGAAGGGCTGGATCTCGCCGCTCGTCAAGCGTTATGGCTACGACAATTTCCTGCTGTGGAACACCATCCTTGTCGGTGCGTCGATAGTCGGCTTCGCTTCGTTCTCGGTGGGCACGCCGCTCGTGATCGAGATCGCGATCCTCGCTGTATTCGGCGCCTGCAATTCCATGCAGTTCGCCGCGATGAACAGCGTCACGCTCAAGGGCCTGTCGATCAAGGACGCCGGCAGCGGCAACAGCCTCTTTTCGATGGTGCAGATGCTGGCCATTGGCCTCGGTGTGTCGATTGGCGGCGGCCTGGTGTCGGTGTTCTCGGCGAACCTTGGCTCGGCGGCGCTTGCGTTCCGGATTGCGTTTGTATGCGTGGGCCTCGTGACGCTGGCATCGGCCATCGTGTTTCGTTTCCTCGACGCCGAGCCCTCGCGCACGGCGGCGCAGGCCGCAGCGACTTCATAGTGGATCTCATGCGATCTGGCCGGGCGCATGCAGGCTCCGGCCTGAACGTTTAAGCTGGCTGGATCTTCAACACGCACCACACCCAAGGAGTTCGCCATGCAGTATCGTCGATTCGGCCGTACCGGCCTGAACGTCTCGCGTTTGTGCCTCGGCACGATGACCTTCGGTTTGCAGACTGAAGAGGATGTATCGCGCAGCATCATGGATCGGGCGGCTGAAGCCGGTGTCAATTTCATCGATACCGCCGACGTCTATCCGCTCGGCAGCACCGAAGAGCGGGCCGGACGCACGGAGGAGATCGTCGGCCGCTGGTTGAAGGACACGCCCACGCGCCGCAGCCAGTTCATCCTGGCGACGAAAGCGGTCGGCAAGATGGGACCTGCAGCGTGGGATCAGGGTGCATCGCGCAAGCATTTGCTGGACGCTATCGATGCATCGCTCAAGCGTCTGAACACCGATTACGTCGACCTGTACCAACTGCATTCCGACGATCTCAACACGCCCCTCGATGAAACCCTGGAAGCACTCGATACCATCGTGCGTCATGGCAAGGCGCGTTACGTCGGGGTATCGAATTTCCTGGCTTACCGGTTGGCCACTGCGCTAGGCCGTTCTGATTTCTTGCGCGTGGCGCGCTTCGTTTCCGTCCAGCCGCGATACAACCTGCTATTCAGGCAGATCGAGCGCGAACTGTTGCCGCTTTCCACCGACGAGCATCTGGCCGTGATCCCTTATAACCCGCTCGCGGGCGGCTTGCTGACGGGCAAGCATAAACACGATGCAACGCCGTCGGAAGGCCGGTTCACAGCGACCGTCGGTAAGGCGGGCGCGACGTATCAGCAGCGCTACTGGCATGAGCGCGAGTTTGAAACCATCGAAAAATTGAAGAAGATCGTGAGCGCAACCGGCGAGTCGTTGACGAAGACATCGGTGGCTTGGGTGCTGGCGAATCCGGTGATTACGTCGGCCATTATTGGGGCGAGCCGGCCCGACCAGCTCACCGATACGCTTGCTGCAATTGATCTCACATTGAACGACGAGCTCAAGGCGCAACTTGACGATGCCACGGTGGAGTACCGCTGGGGCGATGCCGCAAGGTAACTGATTCGGTCGTTTGAACCCTTGGCGCGAATGCCCGGGTTCGAACGACCGCCTTGTCTAATATCGTGCAATGTCGCGCGTCTCCAGCACGCGCGACGGAGCGCCTTCTCTCGCCACCGCGATCATCGCCCGTCCCAACTGGCTGGTCGTCGTGATCGCGTTCGGGAATGCGCGCCGCATCAAGGGGAACACGGGCCGCAGCAGCGAAATCGCCATCTGATACACGGCTGTCTTCGAGCGAATGCCGTCCATCGGCTGGATCATTCCGGGGCGATACATATACGCTGCCTTGAACGGCATGCGCAGCAGCGCGTTTTCCGTGCGGCCTTTTACGCGCGCCCACATGCTGCGTCCGCGCTCGCTTGTATCGGTTCCCGCACCCGTCACGTAAGAGAAGGTCATGCCCGGATTAAGACGCGACAAGGTCTGGCCAACCCCGAACGTCAGATCGTAAGTAAGGTGCGTATAGTCGGCCTCGCTCATCCTGAACGACGACACGCCGAGGCAGAAAAAACAGGCATCGAAACCGGTGAGTTCGGTTTCAATCGGCGTGAGGTCGAAGAGATCTTTATGCACGACCTCGGTGAGCTTTGGGGACTTCTCCCCCGTCGCGTTGCGCCCCACCGTGACCACTCGTTCGATATCCTGATCAAGCAGGCATTCGCGTAATACGCCCTGCCCGACCATTCCCGTCGCGCCAAAAATAAGCACTTTCATGATTTCCCCGGCCAGGACACGCCTGTCAGTTTCACCGATACATCCCACAGTTTAGCGGCAACCGCGGCGTCCTTCGCTTGAGGGTAGATGCGTGCCTCGGCGGGCGCACCCTTCATCTCCTGGAAACCCTTCGGACCATAATAAGCTGCGGGGCGTGCATCGGGAGACGTGGCGGCCAACAGTGTCGGCAACGCGCCCTCAGCAGCGCTATGGCTCAGAAACGGCATCATTGCACCGCCAAGCATTCCCATCAAGCCCGAATTGCCCGGCCCGTTTGCAATGAGATCCGTCCGTGCAAATCCCGGATGCGCGGCGTTGCTCATGAGGCCCCAGCCGTTTGCGTCGCTGCGGCGCTGCAGTTCCAGGGCGAACACCAGCATGGCGAGCTTCGACTGTTCGTACGCCGGCCACGCTTTATAAGCACGCTCGCCTTGCAGATTATCGAAAGCAATCTTTCCCCGCCGATGCGCAATGCTGCTCAAGTTCACCACACGCGGCGCGGCGCTCTTTTGCAACAACGGCAGCAACTGCGCAGTCAGCGCGAAGTGACCGAGATAGTTGGTGCCGAACTGGCGCTCGAAGCCATCGGCGGTTGTTTCATGCCTTGGCAACATCATCACGCCGGCATTGTTCACGAGCAGATCAATCGGCTCGCCTACTTCAAGCAACCGCTGCGTGGCGCTCGAGATCGACGCGAGGCTCGCGAGGTCGATGGCTTCGAAACGGATCTGGGCATTGGGCACTTCACGGCGAATACGTTCAAGCGCGGTTCGCCCTTTTGCGTCGCTGCGCCCGGTGAGAATCACGTCGGCGCCTGCCCGGGCCAGTTCAAGCGACGTTTCGTAACCCAGTCCGCCAGTCGCGCCTGTCACCAACGCGCGTTTGCCCGATTGCGAGGGAATGTTGGCCGTGCTCCATGTACTCATGTGCTAGTCCTCCAGTATTTTTTGCGTGAGTAATCAGTCATTAAAGCTTCAAAAAAAGCGAGCGACGTCATGCACCTGCTTGATCAACCGGGCATTCAACTATTTGCATTGCGGGCGATGCCGTTCCAGAACACCTTGAACCCAATCGCCCGATAGTGACTGCCCTCTGCCGGACACGCGGTCATGAAGGCCATGGTGGTTTCCGCCATCGACTTCATGCTGGCGGCAATGAACGCGACCGGATAAGCATCCAGAACGCCCGTGTCGATACTGTTTTGTGCGAGCGCTTCGATCTCGGCAAATGGTTCATAACCGACTGCCTTCGATTCTTCGCTGACCACATCCGCCACCGATAACTGGTCCAGCACATTCAGCCGCTGTGGATTCGCCACACCCCAATCGACGAATGCGTTCCACAAATACTCGAGCCGATCGCGGATGGATCCCGTCCGGGGAAACCGTGTCATCAGCGCATCGGCCAGATCGAGCTTGATGGACCGGTATAGCGCGTTCACCAGTTCGTCCTTCGTGCGGAAGTACGTGAACAGCGTCCCTTCCGCCACGCCCGCCTGCTTCGATATAGCCGACGTCGGCGCAGCCGCAAGTCCTCGTTGAGCAAAAACCTGTTCTGCGGCGAGGAGCAGCGCGTTGTATTTCTCGTCGCTTTTGGGTCGGGCCATCGTGCGTGATCGAATCGATTTATTAATGAGTGGATACTCAATTATACTTATTTTCGAGATGGCGGCAAGACGGCGAGTGGAACGTCGGAACTTATCTGTCAAAAAAACCTTACAAAGGCTGTCGCGTGGACCAAAACTTGCGCGTGCTAGCATCCCGCAATCGCACGGTAAGGGTAGTCACGCGCCGAATCTCGCGCTCGTCATGCCAGGACTCGCATCACTTCAGGGATCTCATGAATATCCGCACGGTTCACCAGAACTTCTTCCACCTCTTGCTGTTCGTCGTCACAGTTGCGCTCTGCTGGATCTTGGTGCCGTTCTTTGGCGCGATCTTCTGGGGCACGATTCTCGCAATCCTGTTCCAGCCGTTGCAGCGTTATCTCGCCGCCAAATTCGGCAAGCGGCGCAATCTGGCGGCGTTCGCCACCCTGGGCTTGACGATCGTGATCGTGATCCTGCCGCTCAGCTTCGTCGCGGCCACGCTCGTCCAGGAAATTGGCATCGCATACGCCCAGGTGAAGGCTGGCCAGCCCAATTTCACGACCTACTTCCAGCAGGCCATTCATGCGCTGCCGAATTCGATGCAGACGCTGCTGGGCCGCTTTGGACTCACCGATATCCCGAGCATTCAGCAACGGCTGACCAGTGGCGCCGCCGCGATCAGCCAGTTCGTGGCATCGCAAGCGTTGAGCATTGGTCAGAACACCTTCCAGTTTGTGATCAGCTTCGGCGTGATGCTGTACTTGGTGTTTTTCCTGCTGCGCGACGGCGGTGAAATCGGCCGGCGCATCCGTCGCGCCCTGCCCCTTGACGACGAGCCCAAGCGGCACCTGATCGCCAAGTTCACGACCGTCGTCCGGGCAACCGTGAAGGGCAATATCGCGGTCGCAGCCGTCCAGGGGTTCCTCGGCGGCATGATCTTCATGTTCCTGGGTATCCAGGGCTCGCTGCTGTGGGGCGTGCTGATGGCGTTCCTGTCGCTGCTGCCGGCTATTGGCGCCGCGCTGGTCTGGGCGCCGGCCGCCGCCTATTTCCTGCTCACCGGTGACATCTGGCGCGGCGTGATCCTGATTCTGTTTTGCGTGGTGGTCATCGGTCTGGTGGACAACGTGCTGCGCCCTATCCTGGTCGGCAAGGACACAAAAATGCCTGACTGGGTGGTGCTGATTTCCACGCTGGGTGGCATGGGATTGTTCGGGATCAACGGCTTCGTGATTGGACCGCTGATCGCGGCGCTGTTCATGGCGAGCTGGGATTTGTTCACGCAAGACGAAGAAGCCAGGAGAATCGATAAACTCTAGGGCCCCGGTTCGGCTCAATAAAAAACCGGCTCGCTGATTAACTCAGCGAGCCGGTTTTTTTATGCCTCAACGCACGATGGCAAATGACTCAGCGTTTCTCCGCCCCGGTGTATTTACAATCGAAGCGCTTTCTCACTGTGCCGTTTTCGTCGACGCTTTCAAGATATACGTCGAATTGCCACAACCGCGCCATGTGCTTCAGGACCTCTTCGCTGTCATTGGTCAAATGACGGTTGTCGGTCATGAAATGGCGCAGCGTCAGGCTGCGATCGCCACGTGTATTGACTGAATACACCTGGATATTCGGCTCACGATGATGCATGTCGTACTGCCGCGACAACGCCTGGCGGACATACCGGTATCCGCTTTCGTCGTGAATAGCGGAGACTTCCAGCGAGTCGCGCATATCGTCGTCGAGAATGGAGAACAGGCGCATTTCGCGAATCAGATGCGGCGATAAATACTGCGCAATAAAACTCTCGTCCTTGAAATTGCGCATGGCGTAGTGCAGCGCTTCAAGCCAGTCGCTGCCGGCAAGCTCCGGAAACCATTCGCGATCCTCATCCGTTGGGTGTTCGCAGATGCGGCGAATATCGCTCATCATGGAAAAGCCCAGCGCATACGGATTGATACCGCTGTAATACTGCTTGGTCACAGGCGGTTGATACACCACGTTGCTGTGCGAATGCAGGAACTCCATCATGAAACCGTCTTCCAGACGGCCTTCCGCATAAAGCGTATTGAGCAGCGTGTAATGCCAGAACGTGGCCCACCCTTCGTTCATGACCTGCGTTTGCCGTTGCGGATAAAAATACTGGCCGACCTTACGAACAATGCGAATGACTTCGCGCTCCCACGGCTCGAGCAGCGGCGCATTTTTCTCCGCGAAATACAGCAGGTTTTCCTGCGGTTCCGGCGGATAACGGCTTTCAATTTCCTCAGTCGTAGTCGCTTTTTTATTCGGCAGCGTACGCCAGAGTTCATTCACCTGCGACTGCAAATACGCTTCGCGCTCGCGCCGCGCGGCCATTTCCTTCGCCAGCGACAATTTCTGCGGCCGCTTATACCGGTCCACGCCATAGTTCATCAGCGCGTGACATGAGTCGAGGAGTTCCTCAACCCGGTCAATGCCATGCCGCTCCTCGCATTCCGCGATGTAATTCTTCGCATAAACGAGGTAGTCGACAATCGCATGTGCGTCTGTCCACAACCTGAACAGGTAGTTGCCCTTGAAAAACGAGTTGTGTCCGTACGCCGCGTGCGCGATGACGAGCGCCTGCATCGTCATCGTGTTTTCTTCCATCAGGTACGCAATGCACGGATTCGAGTTGATGACGATCTCGTAGGCCAGGCCCATTTGGCCGCGCCGGTAACTCTTCTCGGTGGACAGGAAGTGCTTGCCGAACGACCAGTGCCGATAGTTCACCGGCATGCCGACCGATGCGTACGCGTCCATCATCTGCTCGGCGCTGATGAGTTCGAGCTGGATCGGGTAGACGTCGAGCCCATAGCGCTGCGCGACACGGGCGATCTCGGTGTCGTATTCCTCGATCAGCTCGAAGGTCCAGTCCGATGGACACGGCAACGGCCTTTTTTCCGCCACGTTCATGGTGTCTCCTTCCGACGCCGGGCTTTTGCGAGGCTTCCTGGCCTTTTGTGGCGCGCTGTCTTGTGCTTTCAGTTCTTCGCCAGGTTTGAGGTGATACCCACGTGCTTCGTTGTCCAAATGCCGTGTCGTCATGCAGCCGCCTGTTGTTTCTCAAACAATTCGCGAAAGACAGGATAAATATCCGCGGCCGATTCGACCTTCTTCATCGCGAGTTCAGGCGCGTTTTGCGCCAGATGAGCATATTCCACCCAGAGATTCTGCTCCTCGGGCGCGACTTGAATATAAGCAAAATAGCGCACCTTCTGCAAAATGTCCTCGGCGAGAAGCTTCCGGCACTTGGGCGAATCGTCCGTCCAGTTGTCGCCGTCTGATGCTTGCGCGCCGTAGATATTCCACTCGGAGGGAGAATACCGTTCATCCATGATCTTCTTCATCAACTCGAGCGCGCTGGACACGACCGTCCCGCCGCTTTCGGTCGAATGGAAGAACGTTTCTTCGTCCACTTCTTCGGCCCGCGTGTGATGCCGGATGAACACGACTTCGATCTTTTCGTAATTCCGGTTCAGGAACAGGTACAGAAGAATGAAGAACCGTTTCGACAGATCCTTGCGCTGCTCGTCCATGGACCCGGACACGTCCATCAGACAAAACATCACGGCCTTGCTCGAGGGCGTGGGCTGTTTGGTCCGATTGACATAGCGCAAGTCGAATGGGTCGATAAAAGGAATTCGCGTGATGCGTCCTTTGATGATCACGATATCGGCTTCCAGCCGCGCGATTTCCTCGGGATCGCCTTTCTCGTCGAGGAGCACTTCCAGCTGCCGCTCCATCTCATGCAACTGACGCGATAACGGCGACCCTAGCGCGATGCGCCGCCCGAGCGCGCTGCGCAGCGAACGGACGACATCGATATTGTTCGGCGTTCCTTCAGCCGAAAACCCTGCCCGGACGTTTTTCCACGTTGGCACGGCGGCTAGTTGAGTTTTGACGAGGCGCGGAAGCTCGAGGTCGTCGAAGAAATACTGCATGAACTCTTCGCGTGACAACTCGAACACGAAGTCATCCTGCCCTTCGCCCTCGTTACTGGCGGTCTTGCCGCCACCACCGCCACCGCCATTCGGGCGTGCAATCTTGTCGCCACGAATGTATTCGGCGTTACCCGGATGCACGAGCTCGCGCTTTCCGCCAGGGCCATGCCGGAACGACGGTTCGGCGATGTCCTTCTTCGGAATCGTGATGCTTTGCGTACTCTGGATGTCTTTGATGCTTCGGTCCCGAACGGCATCCGACACCGCGCGGCGAATATAGTTTTTGACACGACGCAAAAAGCGTTCGCGGTTGGCAATGCTCTTGTTCTTACCGGCTAACCTGCGGTCGATGATTTGATGCAGCACATCCAGTCTCCCGCGTAATTGGCGAGGAAGCGAAGCGCTCGCGGTCTGAACCGCGCGCGGCGGCGCAAGACCGTAAGGCACTCGCCAAGATGTTCGCGTTTCCGCTGGCACGGGGGCCAGCATCACGCGAACCTATGACTCAAAAACTGACAGACTTAAAACTTGCAACACAACCACGATTCAATCACGTTTTACCGGGCTTCGCTGAGAACTCATTCGCCTCCCTGTCGCACACCATCAAAAAACACACTTTCGAAGTCAGCATCAGGACGACCGCTTCACGACGACTTCCGCACCCGCAGATACCAGTCGCAGAGCAGCCGCACTTGCTTCGGCGTGTAGCCCTTCGCGACCATGCGGTTGACGAAGTCTTCATGCTTGCGCTGTTCTTCCGCCGATCCTTTGGCATTGAACGAGATCACCGGCAACAGTTCTTCGGTGTTCGAGAACATCTTCTTCTCGATCACCACGCGCAACTTCTCGTAGCTGATCCACGCCGGATTCTTGCCGCCATTCGCAGCCCGAGCCCGCAGCACGAAGTTCACGATCTCGTTGCGGAAGTCCTTCGGGTTGCTGATGCCAGCCGGCTTCTCGATCTTCTCCAGTTCCGCATTCAACGAAGCACGGTCGAAACTTTCGCCCGTATCGTGATCGCGGAATTCCTGGTCCTGGATCCAGAAATCGGCGTACGTGACGTAGCGATCGAAGATGTTTTGTCCATACTCCGAATACGACTCCAGGTACGCGGTCTGAATCTCCTTGCCAATGAACTCGGCATACCGCGACGCCAGCACGTCCTTGATGAACGACAGGTACTTCTGCTCCGTTTCCGGCGGGAACTGCTCGCGTTCGATCTGCTGTTCGAGCACGTACATCAGGTGCACCGGATTGGCTGCGACTTCGGTGGAATCGAAGTTGAATACCCGGGAGAGAATCTTGAATGCGAACCGCGTTGAGACGCCGTTCATGCCTTCATCGACGCCCGCAAAATCGCGGTACTCCTGGAACGATTTCGCCTTCGGGTCCGTGTCCTTGAGGTTGTCACCGTCGTAGACCTGCATCTTCGAAAAGAGGCTGGAATTTTCCGGCTCATGCAAACGCGTGAGCACCGCCATTTGCGCCATCATCTTCAACGTGCCTGGTGCGCAAACAGCGTTAGTCAACGAAGAATTGCGCAGCAGCTTCTCGTAGATCTTCATCTCTTCGCTGTAGCGCAGGCAGTACGGCACCTTGACCACGAAGATACGATCGAGCAGTGCTTCGTTGTTCTTGTTATTACGGAACGTCTTCCATTCCGACTCGTTCGAGTGAGCGAGAACCACGCCGTCGAACGGGATTGCACCGAAACCTTCCGTGCCCTTGAAGTTGCCTTCCTGGGTAGCGGTCAGCAGCGGGTGCAACACCTTGATCGGCGCCTTGAACATTTCGACGAACTCAAGCAAGCCCTGGTTCGCGAGACACAGTCCACCGGAGTAGCTGTACGCGTCAGCGTCGTCTTGCGAAAAGGTTTCGAGCTTGCGGATGTCGACCTTGCCGACGAGTGACGAGATGTCCTGATTGTTCTCATCGCCCGGTTCGGTCTTGGCTATACCGATCTGACGCAGGATGGAGGGATAACGGCGAACGATGCGGAACTTGCGGATGTCGCCATTGAATTCGTGAAGCCGCTTCACTGCCCACGGACTCAGGATGTTCTTGAGATAGCGGCGCGGGATGCCGTATTGCTCTTCGAGGATAGGACCGTCTTCATCGTAGTCGAACAGCCCGAGCGGCGACTCATTGACGGGCGAACCCTTGATTGCATAGAACGGAACACGCTCGGCGAGTTGCTTCAGACGTTCGGCAATGGATGACTTGCCACCGCCTACCGGCCCGAGCAAATACAGAATCTGTTTCTTCTCTTCAAGACCCTGAGCAGCGTGCCTGAAGTACGACACCACTTGCTCGATCACTTCCTCCATTCCGTAGAACTCACGGAACGCCGGATACACCTTGATGACCTTGTTTGCAAACACACGCGATAAGCGCGGGTCGGTACGTGTGTCGACGGACTCCGGTTCCCCGATTGCCGACAACATCCGTTCGCCCGCTGTTGCATACGTTGCAGGATCATCTTTGCAGAGCGCGAGATACTCTTCGAGCGAGAATTCCTCCTCGCGGGTTTTTTCGAAGCGGGTCGCGAAACTGCTGTAGATATCCATGCTACCTCCTCGCCGAAGTCAGAAAGCAATGTGTGCGCGGCGCGCCTAATCAGAACAACATCGCTTCAGTTCATCCTAAACCTATTCGAATTTTTTTTCATGCAAATGCGTTGTTGATTTGCTTCGAAGTATTCCTAGCTTGGTGGAATATTTTCGTTCACCTACAATCATCATCCCGACTCGCGAAACGTTTTCCGTATTGGCTGCATAGCCTTGCTGTACAAGCCCCGGACCCATGCGACATGCTGGCAGCCGAACACCCTGGCTGCTGCTGCCGGTGGTCCGGCGTTGCCCGCATTTATGCATTGAGCATGTATGTCGCGCATATGCCGCTCCTGTCCCGCTTCAATCCTGTTCCTATCCTGCTTCTACCCCGTCCCTATGCTGCGCCTATGCGGAGTTGTCCCTCTGTTGTCCCCCGCTCATCCACCGGTTATCCACCGGTTATCCCATATACGCGTCATAGCACCGGAACGATGCAACGCATGGTGCGTCTTTTTGACCATCGTCTCTCCAATGTCATTCGATAGCAGGCTCTCAAATGCTGTGCGCCTCTCTTACTAAACGATAGGCCCCCGCATCCGTTGACCGCTTAAACCCCGCTTGAACCCCACCCAATCCCCCGTTATACCCGCTTGATGGAAAGGGATTTAGAAGTAAAAAAAGCACTCAAGTGAGTGCCTTTTTTGATGTAACCCGGGCGCATGAATGTTTTCCGCACACCCTGTCACCACGTCGTCGAATGCTGCAAAAATGTCATTCCAGCGTCAGTTCGATGTCGCCGATCCGGTCTACCCGGCCGCTTACCAACCCTGGCCCGTCGACCCGCCGCGCACCCGTGTACGAGCCTGTGGTGATGGTCCAGAAGGGCTGGACCGTGTGTCCGTGAGTGCTGCAGTGATTGACGAACCACACCAGCAGTTCCCGCGGATCACCGGCCGGATTGCCGGTGCTCGGCGGCACGATCGAGACGCCGTCGACAGACAGTTCGAGCAGCGGTGAAAGGAAATCGAAGCCGGGAGCGATCACGTCATACGGCTCCATCTTGCCGACGACCAGTGCTCCGTTGTTCTGCGAGTCGGCAAGTTGAGCCAGTGTCGCCAGGTTCGGCCATTGAGCGAAGCGGCTATCGACCACCTCAAGCGCCACGGCCATGCTGCCCAGTGCCGCGAACACTTCGCTGCGGCTGTAAGGTTCGCCACGGGGCGGCAGTGCGTACGAAAAACGAAACGCGATCTCAAGTTCAATCAGCGCGCGAAAAAACGAAGCGTGCGCAATGCGCGCCGGCGATGTGTGGACAAGTTCCGCGTCAATGGGCGCCGTGTTCGCCAGCGCGCCCGGCGCACGCGCACCGACCTTCCATGCGCCGATTCGCGCGCCGGAAAGGGTCAGAACTTCGTGCTGGATGGCGTAAGCCGCTTCGGCGTCGGCGGGGATATCGACTGACTCGAGGTCTTCTATCAGCGTGCGCTGGCGGCGGGCCTGAACGAGTTGCGCGGCAAGGGTGGATCCGGTCATGGCAAGCGTCCTGTGGTGGTGATCGAAACGCGTTCTAATCCCGTGAAGGTTGAACGAATTCCGCTCAGTGTACGGGGAAGTCGACATGGATCGCGAGTTCGGGTCTCAGCAGCAGGGGCAAGCAAACTGCCCGCAGTCAATAAAAAACGCTCCGCAAACCAGGTTCGCGGAGCGCGTTTGACTGAAGAATCGACCTGCTCAGTCGATCAGAAGGTTTGCCAATCGCCAGTCGCTGCCGCCGCAACGGGCCGTGCTGCAACCGGCGCTTTAACCAATGCCACTGCCGGCGCCGGCGCCGTGCGCCGCGGCTTCGCCGGTACGGCCGGGCGCGGCTTCGCGGCCGTGGATGATCCGGGCCTCACAGCAGCGCGGCTGAAACCCGCTTCACCTGTGCCGTCGTCGTCGAGTTGAAATACGGCCACGGCCTGGCGCAGTTTCGCTGCCTGATCTTCCAGCGATTGCGCAGCCGCCGCTGCTTCCTCAACCAGCGCAGCGTTCTGCTGTGTCACTTCGTCCATCTGCGTGACCGCGCGCGCCACCTGTTCAATGCCGCTGCTCTGCTCCTGCGATGCTGCCGCGATCTCGCCCATGATGTCGGTGACACGTTGCACCGCGCCGATGATCTCGCTCATCGTGCGGCCGGCTTCGTCGACCAGCGAGGTCCCCGATTGGACCCGCTCGACCGAAGTCTCGATAAGACCCTTGATCTCCTTCGCCGCCGCCGACGAACGTTGAGCGAGGTTGCGCACTTCGCCCGCGACGACCGCGAAACCGCGCCCTTCCTCACCCGCCCGCGCGGCTTCCACGGCTGCATTCAGCGCGAGGATATTGGTCTGGAACGCAATTCCTTCGATGATCGTAATAATGTCCGCGATTTTCGCCGAGCTCTGGTTGATATCGCCCATGGTGTCGACCACCTGAGCCACCACGCGGCTGCCCTTGTTGGCGATCTCGGAAGCGTTCGCCGCCAGCGAACTGGCTTGCCGCGCGTTATCGGCGTTCTGCTTCACGGTGCCGGTCAGTTCGTCCATGCTCGACGCGGTTTCCTGCAGCGCGGACGCCTGTTCTTCCGTGCGCGACGACAAGTCGATATTGCCCGCTGCAATCTCCTTGGTCGCCGTCGCGATGGATTCGGTGCCCGAACGCACGCTGCGAACCGTCCCCACAAGGCTTGCCTGCATCCGCGCCAGACCTTGCATCAAGAGGCCCATTTCGTCGCGTGAAGTGGCGACGACCTTGCCGCGCAGATCACCGGCTGCGATCGCTTCGAAATGCTCGAGCGCGGTGTCCAGCGGGCGGCCGATCGCGCGGCGCAGCGCAATCCACGAAAACACCGCGGCGGCCAGTCCGGCGACGATCGCGATCACGCTCAACGTGCGAAAAGTCGCCGCCGCCGATTGAGCGGCGTCGTAGCCTTGCCTCGCGCCATCGAACTGGAATTTGCGCAGCGCGTCGTTGGCCGTCGAAAGTTCGCCGTAGGCGACCTGCATGGCTTTGGCTGCCCCGACAATGCGCGCCTGGTCGTTGGCCTTGACAGCCTCATAGCCGCTGTCGATCACCTTTTGCAGCGCGAGGCGTTTGGCGTTGGAGGTATCGGCGAGTTGCTTTTCGTTCGCGTCTTGCGGCAGATCGGAGTACTTTTTCCAGAAATCGTTGGCAAGGCCGCGCATCATGCCTCCGCGCTCAATGGTCGCCGCGACTTCCGGCGTACCGGCCAGAAACGCCGCCCGATCGAATATGAGCCGTTCACGTGCCGTATAAAGCTCCGCGTTGCTGACGGCGTTGGCGCTCGGCATCTGGTTTTCAAACGTGTCGCGATAGGAATGGTTCGACTGCGTCATCCCGTAGAGCCCTAATCCGCCGATCGCGAGCAGCAGCAGCCCCAGAAAGGCCATCGTCAGACCGAGACGTGCCTTGATCGTTAAACTCATGTTCATTATTTTCCTTGGAGCTGCGTATAAAAATGTCGGCACGGCGGGGTTCTGAAATCGCGATTCGGAGCAAGATCAAATTGGCGTGCTTGGACATCTTTTACGGCGTGCGCGCGGTGCACTTGAGGAAATTCATGAAATGTTATTTCGTCTAATGATTTACCCTGAGAACTTTAGATGCGAGTTATTCAGCAAAAGAATGCATTAATGCGATTGTTGTAAACGCTTCACGTTGAAATCGCCACCAACTTCATGAACTCGGGTGGAACGGGTTGTCTGGCGCTGACAAACAAACGGGGTTTGCCGACGCCACGCCGGCAAACCCCCAATGCAAACGCCCCGTTGCCTGGCTTCAGGCTTTCTCGGTATCGCCCTGACCCAGCGCGACGGCATTCGCTGCGGCATTTGCTGCGGCATTCGAGCCGGCCGCCGCATCTTTCCGATACGCCAGCGGCATCACCTCCGGCACGACCGCCGTCGATTCACGCAAGATCATGCGCGGCGTCACGACGCGCCGCCGCGTGCTCGCCGGCACCTTGCCCGCGATCCGGTCAATCAACGTCTGCGCGGCCAGCTCGCCGAGTTCGCGTACCGATTGCCCGACTGTCGACAACGCCGGATAGGTGTATCGGCTCAATTCGATATCGTCGAAACCGATGATCGAACAGTCACGCGGCACGTTGATGCCCCGCTCCGCCGCCGCCCGCAATGCACCGACGCCCATCATGTCGTTGCACGCAAAAATTCCGGTGGGCTTGAGGGTATCGAAGAGCTGGGACGCCGCTTCGTAACCGCCGGTGGCCGAAAATGCGCTCTGCTGAATGGCGTTCGGCTCGATCTCGATGCCACGCTCCGCCATTGCACGGATAAATCCGTGGACGCGCATTGCGCTGACCGCCGTGCCGATCGGGCCCGTGATACAGCCTACCCGCGAGTGGCCGAGCTGCAGCAAGTGGCGGGTCGCCAGATAGCCGCCCTTCTCGTGGTCGATCTGCACCAGGTCCGCCGATACGCCTTCAATATTACGGTCCAGGATCACCAGCGGTTCGCGCGAACCGGCCAGGCTTTGCGCCAGTACCGCATCTTCACCCGCCGACGCAATCACGAGCCCGTCGATGCGTTTTTCCTGCAATACACGCAAGTAGCTGCGCTGCTTGGCAGGGTCGTCGTCCGAATTGCAGAAGAACATGCAGTAGCCGTTCTTCGCGCAGCCGTCTTCCACCCCGCGCGCCAGTTCCGCGAAGTACGGATTGGTTGCGTTCGGCACCAGCAAGCCGATGGTGAGCGTGTTGCGCGCCTTGAGAGAACGCGCCACTGCCGAGGGCACGTAATCCAGTTCCAGGATCGCGCGCTCCACCTTCAGCCGTACTTCAGCCGACACGGGCCGCGAGTTGTTCACGACATGAGACACCGTCGTGAACGATACGCCCGCAATGGCTGCAACATCTTTGATCGTCGCCATACTTGGTCCTTCTCTCTGACTTGGTCTTGCTTCTAGCTCTTCTTGATTGGCCCCCCAGCGTGCTTGCTGCTGCGCTGCCCGCTAGCGTTGCGCTACTGGTTGCCAGCTTGGTCGTGCCGTACTGCACCTGCCTGTGTGCGACCCTGTGTTGCCTTGCTTGCAGCAGTGCTTGCCGCAATTCGGGACCGCCCGCCGGCGTTTTCCCCGCGCCGGCTTCCCGCCTGGCGGGCGCCGCAGCTTTCTTGCTGCTTTACGCCCGCTTTTAACTGTTTTTCGTTACCCTTTGCTGTGATTCAACGGCTGTGAATACTTTCAGTGCACAGGTTCAACGCTTTACCGCGGACTCGCCGCTGCGTGCCTGCGGCGGCGCCTTGGCGTCCGGCACAGTGGGTTCCTGGAGGATTTCATCGCGTTTCGCGTAGCCGGCAAAAGCCGCCGCCAACAGCGCGTCTTGCGACCATGTGTCTCGCGCGAACACCCCAGTCATCCGTCCCGCCGACATCACCCCGATCCGGTCGCAAATCAGCATCAGTTCGCGCAGATCGCTCGACACCACCACCAGCGCCCGCCCTTCCAGCGCCAACGCGCCCATCAACGCATAAATATCGAACTTTGCGCCGACATCGATGCCGCGCGTGGGTTCATCGAACAACAGCACCGTTGAATCGCGCGCGAGCCAGCGGCCGATCACCACCTTTTGCTGGTTGCCGCCCGACAACTCCGACACCGGCTGCAACGGACCCGCGGCGCGAATGTGCATTGCGTCGATCTGCTGTTGCGCCAGCGCCTCTTCGCGCCGTGCATCGACAAAACCGTTGCTCGACACCGCGCCGATATTGCCCAGCGAAATGTTCGCGGCAATCGGCTGCGGCAGCAGCAAACCCTCGCCCTTGCGATCCTCGGTGATCAGCGCAATGCCGTTCCTCACCGCGTCGGCCGGCGACGTAATCTTCACCGGCATGAGCGCCGCGCCGTTGTGTGCTACCGAAACCACGCCGCTATCGGCGCGATCCGCGCCGTAGATCAGCCGCATCAGTTCCGTGCGGCCCGCGCCAATCAACCCGCTGATGCCGAAGATCTCGCCCGCCTTCACTTCGAACGACACATCGTGGACCACGCGGCCGCGGCTCATGCCGGCAACTTTCAGCGCGACATCGCGAATCTTCCGCTCGCCCAGATCGATCCGCTCGCCGATATCACGCCCCACCATGAGGGTGACGAGCCGATCGCTGGTCAGGTTCTGCATGGCGTCGATATGAACCAGCTTGCCATCGCGCAGCACCGCTGCGCGCCCGGCAATCCGCCTTAATTCTTCCAGCCGGTGCGAGATATACACCAGCGCCACGCCCCGCTCCTTCAGGCGCTCGACTTGCTCGAACAGCAGGTCCACTTCACGCGCCGTCAGCATGGCGGTCGGTTCGTCGAGAATCAGCACGCGGCAATCGCCAATCAGGTTCCGCGCGATTTCCACCATCTGCTGATGCCCGATCCCCAGTTCGCCCACGAGCGTATCCGGGTCAATTGCGTCAAGCCCAACTTGCTGCATGGCGTGCCGGGCGTCCTCGCGCAGCGCCGTCCGGTCGATCCAGCCGAATTTGAATCCGAATTTGAATCCCTCATGCTGCGGCAAGCGGTTCAGGAACAGGTTTTCCGCCACCGATAACGTCGGCAGGAGATTTAATTCCTGCATCACCATGCGCACGCCGAGCGCTTCCGCCTCCTTGCGGCTGGCCGGCGCGTAAGGCGCGCCACCCAGGGTCATGGTGCCGGTGGTCGGATTCACCAGGCCGCCGACGATCTTGGACAGCGTGCTTTTCCCGGCGCCGTTTTCCCCGGTCAACGCGAGCACTTCGCCCGCGTGCAGATCCAGCGTGACAGCGGATAAAACCGGCTCCACGTAGGTCTTGCCTATCCCGCTTACCGTGAGAACGGGAGCGGTTGCCACTCTGTCGTCCATCCTCTTCTCCGGCGAAAAGCCGCTGCGTTCTTCGAACGCGCGTCTGTCTCGCTGTGCCCGGCTAAATACCGGACGTCACGGACTTCGCAAATCTTGCGCACCTGAATGTCGCGAAGCTTCAGTTCCTGAACAGGCTCGAGCGCAATCGTTTGCAGCCGGGCCGGTTCGCGAAGCTTCGACTAGCCTGATCCAGGTTCATCCGGCCTACTGTGCGGTCGACCAAGTTCAGATACAAGATTTCGGGCTCCGTCTGGCCGTTCACCAAAAAACGAGTTAGTTATCCCACTCTTTGGTTTATCGGCACCGGCGCCCGTTTCTTAAGATTTTAAGCAGACGAATGCAGTTTTCTATGCGTGTAATACCTATTTCTTGGTGATCAGGACGACCGGCGTTTCCACCACACCCGACAATTCCGATTGCTTCTTATGCTCGGAAATCGCCTTCAAAGCCGTATCGATACCAAATACCGCCTGCTTCGCGGCGTATTGATCGGCGGTCGCCAAGACCCGGCCGTCGGCGAGCATCGGCTTGATGGCGTTGATGTTGTCGTAACCGACCACATACACTTTTCCTGCCTTGCCGGCCGCCCGCACTGCAGCAACTGCGCCGAGCGCCATGTTGTCGTTGCCGCACAGCAGCGCCTTGATGTTCGGGTTCGCGGTCAGTATCTGCGAGGCCACCGCGTTGCCCTTGTCGATTTCCCAGTCGCCGGATTGCAGCGCAACGATCTTCATGCCACCAGCCTGCATTGCTTCTTTAAAGCCCGCCGTGCGCTGCTGCGCGTTGGTCGTGGTCGACACGCCTTCGATAATGCCGACTTCATCGCCGGCCTTGAGCCGCTGCGCCAGATAATCCCCCACCAGTTTCGCGCCTTTCGCGTTGTCCGGTCCGACGAACGGCACGTTCAGGTCTTTCGACTTGAGCACATCCGGGTCCAGCCGGTTATCGATATTCACCACGATGATCCCTGCATCCACGGCCTTCTTGACGACCGGAACGAGCGCTTTGGAATCAGCGGGGGCGATCACGAGCGCATCGACCTTCGAGACGATCATCTGCTCGACGATGCGGATCTGGTTGGCGGTATCGGTTTCGTCCTTGATGCCGTTCGTGATCAGGTCGAACTGGCTCGCGTTATGTTTCTGATAGTCCTTGGCACCGGTTTCCATGGTGAGGAAAAACTCGTTCGCCAGCGATTTCATCACGAGCGCGACCTTCGGCTTGTGCGCGGCTTGCGCGGCGGCGCCCGTGGAATACAGCGACAACGGTAATGCGGCGCACGCGCTCAGCGACAGCACGACAGACAAGAAACGGCGGCGCAGCGCGGGTTTGAGAGATTTGTGATCAGAGTTCATGCGGCCAATCTCCTCGGTTCGTTTTGAGTTGTCGGATGTTTGGTTATTGGATGAAACCGGATGGATGTCGAAGCGTCGGAATGTCGCAATGTCGGTTCGGGCAAATTCTGTTCGGGACGAGCCGAGTGCCTCCGGCTACCCCCCGTCGGAATTCGGGGGCGTGTCCGACATCAAGACACGATTCGTCAGACAGGGGATTCAACATCGCGCGAGATCTCCGTGCGCGCTTGCGTGCCTTCGGCTCGAGTGACGAGCGCGCTTCGCACAGCCCAATGAGCGTGGACGTTTCCGCTGGCCGCCGCAAGTGCTGTTGGCCCTGATCTTTGCGCATCGCGATGCACCACGATGCACCGCGACTACGCGCGCCCAAGCCGCCAATCAACTTCCGTGTGCGACATGACGTCAAGTTCTGTCCGGCGCCCGCCATGTCCACACGCTTTCACAGCTCATCGACGGACTCGCCTTCCACCTTCTTGTCGATGATCGCCCGCGCATACTCAATACCCGCACGTGTGGCTTCAATGGGACTCTCGAACGGTTCCTGCTCCGGCACGCCGAACATTTCCGATCTGCTGCCCTCGCCGCTGGCGCTGCGCGAAATGTTGACGACGATATCGAAATGACGGGGGCCGTCGTCCGCCTCGTCGCGTTCTTTCCCGCGACGCAATGCCTGGACGGTGATTTCGAAACCTTTGTAGTGATCGGATAAAGGACGGGACATACGCGACTCCTTTCAGCATTAGAACGACAGGATCGCACGGCTTTGCAACGCAGCGCACGCACAAGTGTAGGGAGAGACTGTGAAGGCGCTTTGTCGACGCGATGACACCGTTCAGGCGAATGTTGCGATGCTACAACGGAGGCTTTTCCCTGTGGAGCCCTCTGGGCGCCCGTTGTTCTTGGCTGCGAAATCATCGGGCGACATTCGCTGTTCAATTGCGCGAGCGAAATGAAAATTGTAAGCGCTCCCGCGCAAAACCGTTGCCGTCGATCAAAGAAAGCTTACAAAGCGTGTACCGATGAACCCGGCACGGGTCGAATTGATTTTGATCGGTGTACATCGATTGATGCGTGCGCTTTTTGAATGGCGCGGACGTCATGTACTTTTCTTTTCGATTTCCTAGGTTCGAAACCGTACGGCATTTGTATGGCTTTTTGCCATAATGGCTTGCCCGGTTTTGCCTGATCAAGCTGCCTGATGGTGGCAATGACGGCAAAAACGAAGGCAAACGCCGCAGCGGTATTTTTACGTGCCTGACCTTGCAGCACTTCACCTCGTTTCACGTCATCCATTTAAAGGGAGAATACGCATGAAGATCCGGGCAACCATGGCAGCGCTCGCACTGGGCGTCGCTTTAAGCGTGAGCTTCGCTGCAACACCGGCGTTTGCCGATAACAGCCAGCAATCGAAGATGACCACCTGCAATGCGCAGGCAACGGGCAAGAAAGGCGATGACCGCAAGGCTTTCATGAAAGATTGCCTCTCGTCGACGCCCGCGGCCGCACCGCCGATGACCCAGCAGCAGAAAATGACGGCGTGCAACAAATCGGCGACGGGCAAGAAAGGCGACGATCGGAAGGCCTTCATGAAGGACTGCCTGAGCAACAAGAGCTGAAGCGCAGCGAGGTAACGTTCAATTGCTGGTGAAGCCGCGTGGCTTTTAACACGCGGCTTTTTTCATGGTTTTCTCGAGCATGAATAGGGCAAAAGCCGTGCAAAGGCTGAACATAAGCCGCGCACAGATTGCTCGTAGGTGAAGTCCCGAACGCGGGAAAACCCCCTCCCGTCTTATTGCAGTGCAGCTACGGTCTTGCTACGCGGCGCGCGTTTTATCTCATAAGATGACGCTCAGGCGGGCCCATTAGAACAACGAATGTGCCATCGGTCCGCCACAGTCTAGCCGGCTTGCAGCACTGCAACGGACGGAGGCCCCAAGGATGGTTTGGCGATATAAAAACCGCTGGTTCAGGCGGTGGCTGGTCTTGATCATTTTTTGGGCGGTTCCGGTCATGATCGTGGCGGCAAACGAGCTTCGCGAGCAACTCGCGTACGATGCCCAGGATCTTGACCACTCCCTCTCCACCTGGACGTTCACCGACGCGCAACGTGGCTCTCCCGCCGTTTCGCGCTGTCACGGTTCCCTCGACGAAGCGCGTGCCGCCGGCTGTCCGCCTGACGTAATCGCAGCCAATGCTGCCAAGAACCAGGACGCCCTGGCGGAGTATTCGACGCGCCGCAGCGTGCTGTTCGGTTATCTTTGGCACGCGTTTGTCGGTTACTGGGTCGTCCCGGGAGTCGCGCTGTTTTTGCTCGGCGCGGTGATCGGCGTGATTCGACGCTCGCTGCGGCGCCCGCCCGCAAAAAACGACAAACCGAAGCAAGCCAACGAATCCACCCGGATTGCCAAGCCATAAGAACATCGCGTTGCCGCGCGGGGACAACACTTTTGCAGGTGTTTTCGCACTATCTGACGCAGTTTTTCATTTTATTTTGACGGGTAACTTTGACCGGAATTCGATCGATCGGACGGGGCTGGCCCGCCGTTTGCGACTCTGGTTTTTGTCTATTTTGAGAGACGAATGTTTCGCGCAAACAAGCGCTTTCTCATGTGGACGGTATCTCGATCGGGCAGGTCAAAATTACCACATTGCATTTGCCTGACACGGCGTAAGCCAAGCGGGGTAAGGCTCCGCGAGATTTCCTGACATGTTGCTCACGGACGTGCTGTGTTATAAAACGCCATGCTGCAACACTCGTAGATGGGGTTTCCCAAAAACCACGATGGAGAAAACGATGCAAAGACGAAACTTCATGATCAAATCGACCGCCGCGCTTGCAATGGGTGGCTTGGCGCTAGCCGGTTGCACGACGACCTCGAACCAGGGCGCACAACAGACCGCCGGCGACGCTGATGCGCGCCGTTCGATCGACGCGGACATCGACGCGACCATGCAACGCCTCTACGTCACTGCTCGCGGCTCGCGTGAGCTGGTCGGCAAGGCGCGCGGCGTGCTCGTATTCCCGTCGGTGCTGGCGGCAGGTTTCATCGTCGGGGCGCAGTACGGCAAGGGCGCGTTGCGCGTTGGCGGCAGCTCGGTCGGCTATTACAGCACGACGTCGGCGTCGATCGGCCTGCAGGCCGGCGCGCAATCAAAAGCGATCGTCTTCCTGTTCATGACGCAGGACTCGCTCGATAAATTCCGCAATACGGATGGCTGGTCGGTCGGCGGTGACGCATCGGTCGCACTGGTCAAGATGGGCGCGAACGGCAATATCGATTCGGATACCGCCACGGCGCCGGTCGAAGTGTTCGTGCTGACGAACGCCGGCCTGATGGCGAACCTTTCGCTGGAAGGCACGAAGGTATCGCGTCTGAAGATCTGATCAGCGCCTTCGGCCGGTATGAGCCATGCTTGAGCCGGCTTGAACCCTGAATCAAGCGCGCAAGTTAAAACCGCCGCGCAGCATGACCGGAAGGTCGTGCTGCGCGGCGGTTTTCTTTTGGCGTCTTTTCTTGTGGCCTCTGACGCGCTGACGAAGCGCGTTTCAGAAGCAGAAGCGCCGTTTAGCTGGTCGCGCTATCAATGAGCTTGAAGCGCGAACGTTTCTGCGCGCGCATGACCGCCTGATAAGCATCGACGTATTGCTGCGCCATGCGATGCGACGTGAAGCGCTCTTCAAAGCGCTTGCGCACGCCCTCTCGCGACACCGTATGCAGCCGGTTCACGGCCGCCACGGCGCCAATCTCGTCCTCGACGATAAGCCCCGTCACCCCCTCATCCAGCACTTCCGGTACCGAACCGCGATTGAACGCGATCACCGGTGTGCCACATGCCATCGACTCGATCATGACCAGCCCGAACGGCTCCGGCCAATCGATCGGAAACAGCAGCGCGTGGGCGCCGGAGAGGAAATTGGCCTTCTGGTCATCGGCAATCTCACCGATGAATTCTACATACGGCAACTCCATCAGCGGCGCAATCTCGCGTTCAAAGTACTCACGATCCGCTGAGTCCACCTTCGCCGCGATCTTGATTTTCATGCCGCACCGGCCGGCAATGCGGATGGCGGTATCGACGCGTTTTTCCGGCGATATACGCCCAAGGAACGCGAGGTACGTCTGCTCGACCGGCTGCGGCATGTAGCGCGTTTCCGGCAACCCGTGATAGACGGTCGTCAGCCATTTGGCCTGCGGCAACGGATGACGCTGCGCGTCCGAAATGGAGATGACCGGCGCGGTGTTGAACGTATTGAAGACCGGTTGTTGTTCCGGCAAATCCAGCCGGCCATGCAGCGTGGTCACGAACGGCGTGTCCTGGCGCTTGAACAGCGAGAACGAGTAGTAATCGAGGTGGAAATGCAGCACGTCGAAGTCATCGGCGCGGCGCCGCACCATTTCCATCAGCAGCATATGCGGGGCGATCCGGTCGCGGATCGCCGGGTCCAGGCGCAAGGCACGCGGCCACACGGCTTCCAGCTTCGCCTTGGTTTGCGAATCTCCTGACGCGAACAAGGTCACGTCGTGCCCGAGTTCCACCAGCGCCTCGGTGATATACGAAACCACCCGCTCAGTGCCGCCATAAAGCTTCGGCGGCACCGATTCGGTCAACGGGGCTATTTGGGCAATTCTCATTGTTGCTGTCTCCACTCGGTCTTACGTCGCCGTGATGTTTAGTCGGTGATAGTGATCGGCACGAGCGCCGGACGCCCTCGCGCGACGTTAATGAGAGCGCGCGAGCACGACACCGTATTATTGGCCGTGGAAGCCCAAAAGTTGGCAATACTTTCACTTTCACGACCCTGTTACAGTCGCGAAACACTCGAATATCGTCGATTTTTTGCGGTTTTCAGGGCGAAAAAGCGCTGACGCGGCTCGTTTTAATCAGCGCTTCATGTGTTGTTATTTGTTGCTCGCCGGGCGTTTATTCGGCTGTTTATTCAATTTTACACCGCGCAGGTCCGCGAGAAACGAATCGCGCCAGACGCCCAGGTCGTATTTGCGCAGCATCACCATGTTGGTTTCGTAGCGCTCGCGGCGTTCGGCGAGCGGCATGGAAAGCGCGCGTCCAATGGCCTCGCTCATGCCGACTATGTCGTGCGGGTTCACCATCAGCGCGCCCTTCATCTCGTCAGCGGCGCCGGCGAACTGGGACAGCACGAGCACGCCGGGATCGTCGGGATTTTGCGCCGCGACATACTCCTTTGCGACCAGGTTCATGCCGTCTCGTAACGGTGTGACCAAACCGATCTGCGACTCGCGGAACAGCGACATCAGCTTCCACCGGTCATAACGCTGGTTCATGTAGCGGATCGGCGTGTAGTCGAGGCCCGAGTAACGGCCATTGATACGTCCTGCTTCGTATTCCAGGTTATGGCGGATCTGCTGGTACGTATCCACGTCCGAGCGCGTGGGCGGCGCGATCTGCACCAGCGTGACATTGCCCCGCCATTCCGGCGATTTTTCGAGGAAATGCTCGAATGCCTTGAAGCGTTCGACCAGGCCCTTTGAATAGTCCAGCCGGTCCACGCTCATGATGAGCTTGCGCCCTTCCAGGCTCTGCTTCAGGTCCATCACGTCCTGACGCGCTTCGCCGCGGGTGGCTTGCTCGGCGATTTCATCCGGGAAGATGCCGATGCGGTACACGCCCGTTTTTAGCTTGCGTCCGAACGCCTCCACTTCGCCGTCGGCGGTGGCTGTTCCATGCGCGTGACGCACGATGTAATCGTGGAAAGCAGCCTGGTCGCCGGGCGTCTGGAAACCCACTACGTCATAGCAGCACAGCGACTTGACCAGTTCCTCATGCGGCGGAATGTTGAGCAGGATTTGCGGCGAGGGAAACGGGATATGCAGGAAGAAGCCCATCCGGTTATTCACGCCCTCGGAACGCAGCGCTTCGCCAAACGGGATCAGGTGATAGTCGTGCACCCAGATGACGTCGTCCGGTTGCAGCAGCTTGATTGCGCGATGCGCAAGCCAGGAATTGACGCGACGGTATCCGGCGTATTCATCGCGGTCGTAGACGGCCAGGTCGTTGCGATAGTGGAAAACCGGCCACAAGGTCGCGTTCGAAAAGCCGCGGTAATACTGGTCGTAGTCCTTCTTCGGCAAGCCGACGGTGGCGAACGTGACCGCGCCGTCCTGTTCGAGTTTCGGTCCCTGGTTCGCCACGCTGTCGCTGACTACGTCGCCGCTCCAGCCGAACCAGACGCCGCCGCTGTCCTTCAGCGCGCCGAAGACGCCCACGGCAAGGCCGCCGGCCGAGCCTTTGGTTTCTGTCGGAGAGGCTACTCGGTTCGATACAACGACTAAGCGGGTCATTACTGGCTTCCTTTTTTGCGATTCTGTTCAGGGTGTGTGTATTTTTTTCACGGTCGCATGCGCGAGAGACGTTCCAGGGTCGCGGCCGTTTATTTTTCGTCGATGATCGTTGTTCGGCTCCGGACAAGGGCCTCAGTTCAATTTCATTGCCGCGTTCTTCGATGCCCGGGCGTGCTTCGTGGTCTATGGTCTCCTGGTCTCGCCGCCGGTGCCCTCACCGTTGCGCAGTGTGACCGGGTGACCGCGTGACCTGGTGACATTGTCCGCAATCTCAATGCCACCAAGCCTGCTCAGCGCCGCTCAGCGGGTTTCGGCGCGCCGCCGCCGGGTGCACTCGGGGCGGTGCTCGCCGCCGAGTTCGCCGACGCGTCCGGGCCGTGCCGCTCTCCCCGGCTCGCTACCGGATCGGCTTCCGTATTGGCAGTCCCGCGAGATACCGGCGGCCTGATCGTGCGGGCTGCAACTTTGGCAGCGTCAGCGCCATCAGCGCCATCAGTGCCGTCCGCCATGCTGCGCCCGAGCGGCGCGACAAAATCGACATGTTCCCCCTCCGGCGATATATCGGCCCGCGTGCGCGGCAGGAACTGCGGATACGACGACTGCATGAAGTCCAGCAGGCCTTCGCGCACCCGGCATCGAAGATCCCAGTTCAAGCCGGAATCGAAGGAGCTGACGAGCACGCGAAGCTGCATGGACTTTTCGGTGGCGTCGGTGACCTGCAGCACCTGCACACGCTGATCCCACTCCGGCGCGTTCTGCAAAATCCGCTCGAGCTCTTCGCGCAGCGGCGCGAGCGGCATGCGGTAATCGACGAAGAAAAACACCGTGCCAATGATCTGCGAACTGTTGCGCGTCCAGTTGGTGAACGGATTCTCGATAAACCATTGCAGCGGCACGATCAGGCGCCGCTGGTCCCAGATACGAATCGACACATAAGTGCCGGTGATCTCCTCCACCCGTCCCCATTCGCCCTGGATCACCACCACATCGTCGAGCCGGATGGGTTGCGACAACGCGATCTGCAATCCGGCGATCAGGTTGCCCAGCACCGGCCGTGCGGCGATACCGGCCACCAGCCCGGCCACGCCCGCCGACGCCAGCAAACTCGCGCCGACCTGACGCACGGCGGGAAACGTCATCAACGCGCCGCCGAAGCCGATGATCACGATCACCACCATCACCGAGCGCGCCAGCACGCGCGCCTGCGTGTGAATCCGCCGCGCTTGCAGGTTGTCCTGGCTGTCGAGCGGATGGGCCTGCACCAGCGCCTCGGCCACCGCGCCCACCGAGCGCACGGCGAGCCACGTCAGCGCGACAATCAGCATCACGGTGAGCAGGTCGCGCAGCGCGGCGGCGAACGGCAGCGCATCGGGGGTTTCAACCAGCACGAAACCCAGGCCGAGAATGATCAGCAGCGTAAGCGCGGGCTTGTTGATAAAGCGCAATACCACGCTCATCAACGGATACGGCCGCGCAATGCGCGCGAGGATGCGAGCGCCCACGCGATGCACGCCAATGGCGAACAGCACCGAAAGCGCCGCCACGACAAGCGTGCCGGGCCAGGTATTGAGCGGAGCGGCGGCGATGCGCTCGAAGGAGTCGAGATCGAACGAGCTGAAATTGATGGAGTCGAGAGAGGTCATCGTCGTCGTGGGATCAGCCTTGGAAGGTGATATCGGGGGATACGACGGGATTGTGCAAAGCCCGATTGTGTCTCTGAGTGCGCATGGAGCGCGGTGACGCCAGTGGCGTCGGTGACGTCAGCGGCCGGCCGGACTGGCCTGCCAGCCGCGTGATGAGGTGACTATTCTATTGCACGGCAGCATGCGCTGCGTCCACCGGGGGCATGGATGAACCGCGCGACGCCCGCATCACGCCGAATGACAGCTTACTTTTCAGCTTTGCAGGGGAACGCCTTGCCGAGCCCGAGGGACACCATGGTCGTGGCGTTGAAGTTGCCGCGCGTGGGATTGTCGGCGATGAACTTGCGTACCGCGTCCGTCAGCTCCTGCGGTTTGACATCGACCGGCAGGCAAAAATACTGGCCGATCTGCGGTCCCGACGTGCCGCCAATCGCTTCGATGGTGTTGTAGATGCCGTCAGCGGCGCCTTCTATGTAAGCCGCGCATGCGCTGCGCGAGGCGGTGTCCGTCTTGGTACAAAGCATGTTCAGATCGTTGCCTGTGAACGCGGCCGCGCTAAGCGGAAACGCGAGCACACTGGCCATGACAAAAACCCGCTGCATGATGGTCCTTTCTTATGTTGTAAGTTGCGGGCCGGCCTGGATGCTCAGGTGAAAACAACCTGTCCTGAAGGCCCAAACCCGTCTTATCCAGCGGACACACCCGGACGCGCCTTTACTCGGCTCATCATTTCCGGGTCCACCCGCTGCTTCTCGTATGTCGCTCGTTGCGCGCGGTCGGGACCTGTTGCCGGTCAAACCCGGGTCAGGTTCCTCGCCATGCGAGCGTCATTTTGCACTGTTTGCGCCGCTTTGCGGGGCTCCGGACGCGCCCGCAGCGCCCTGGTTTTGCATCGCTGCCAGCCGTGCCGCCAGCCCTTCCGCCACGTCTTTCTCGTGATACTGCTTAGCGAAGTCCACCGCCGTCAGGCCAATCTGGTTCTTCACGCGCAAATCGGCGCCTTCATCGAGCAGCAGCTTGACCGTCGACAAATGGCCGCCACGCGCGGCCATCATCAGCGGCGTCGTGCCGTTGGGCGACCCCGAGTCGATGTAAGCCGAATGGTCGAGCAGCACCTTCACCACGTCGTCATGCCCGTTGGTGGCGGCGTAGTGCAACGGCGTCCAGCCCTTCTTGTTCACTTCCGCGTCCTTCGCGATCAACATGTTCACGAAGTTGAGGTCGTCGTTGAGCGCGGCGAGCATCATTGCGTTTTCACCGGCGGGATCGAGCTTTTCAAGGTCGATATTCGGGTTATCGGCGAGCAGCGCGCCTACCTTGTCAGACTTTTCCCTCGCCGCGATCACGAGCAACGGCGTGCCGGTGTTATCTACCAGATTCGGGTCCACGCCCTGTGACAACAGCTTTTTAACGGCAGATACGTCGTCGAACTTTACTGCCTTGATCATGGAGTCGGCAGGCGTCGCGAAAGCGGGTTGCGCAATGGCGGCGGCCATCAGGAGCACGCCCGTCGTGAGAGCTCGCCACGTTTTACGTGTTGAATGGGCCGGCCGAAAGGCTTGCCGAAGGGGCGAAGAAGAAACCGTCGAAGATGTAAGCATGTGTTCCTTGGGGATTACTTAACGTTCTAATTACGAAATACCGGATCTTTCAGGCGAGCGGCGGCGAAACGACCTTACCGTGGCCGTACCGGGCTTCATTGCTCAACTGGCTACGCCTGCGGGATCTTGAACAGCGTGAAAAAATTGCGCGTGGTGGCTGCCGCCAGCGCTTCATCCGGCATCTCGCGCAATTGCGCGATGAAGCGTCCGACATAACTTACGTACGCAGGTTCATTCGATTTCCCGCGATACGGCACCGGCGCCAGGTACGGCGAGTCCGTTTCAATCAGCAAACGCTCGAGCGGCACACGCCCCGCGACGTCCTGCACGTCTTTCGCGCTCTTGAACGTGACAATGCCCGACAGCGAAATGTAAAAATCCTGGGCAAGCGCCGCCTCGGCGACATGCCACGGTTCCGTGAAGCAATGCATCACGCCGCCCGGCACGCTTGCGCGCTCCTCCGCCATGATCCGCAGCGTGTCTTCCCACGACGACCGCGTATGGATGATCAGCGGTTTCGCCGTCACGTGCGCCGCGCGGATATGCGTGCGAAAGCGTTCGCGCTGCCATTCCATATCGGCGATGCTGCGGCCTTCCAGACGGTAATAATCCAGCCCCGTTTCGCCAATGGCCACTACTTTCGGATGCCGCGCCAGCTCCACGAGCTCCGCGACGCTCGGCTCACGCGCGTCCTCGTGATCCGGATGCACACCGACCGATGCGTAGATATGCTCGTTTTCTTCGGCGATCTTCAACACCGAAGGCAGCGTCTCCAGATCAACCGAGACGCACAGCGCATGCGTCACCTTCAGCTCGCGCATTTTGTCGAGCACTTCGGGCAGACGATCGGCCAGGCCTTCGAAATTGATGTGGCAATGCGAATCGACGAACATGGGGATTCCGTTAAAGCGGGATGGGGTTGGCGCTCAAGTGATGGCTCATCTGGCCGCTCAGCCGAGCCGCCGGCCGAGAATCACGAGGTCGCGTTCAACGCCGTCCAGCACCGCGACGCGCGGCAGTGTGCCCCATGTCTGGAATTCGAAGCGCTGGAACAGACGCAGGCTTGCTTCGTTGTGGCCGAAGATGAAGCCCAGCAGTGTGTCGATACCCAACGCCGGCGCACGTTCCAGCGCCACTTGCAGCAACTGCTTCCCAAGCCCTTTGCCACGCGCGCTTTCGGCCAGATAGATGCTGACTTCCGCCGTGCGCAGATAGGCCGGACGGCCGTAAAAATCGGAGAAACTCAGCCACGCGATGACCTCGCCATTTTCTTCGACCACCCAAAGCGGGCGTGCCTTCGGGCCATGGGCATGAAACCACTGGAGCCGGCTTTCGAGCGTCACGGGTTCCAGGTCGGCGGTCACAAGGCGCGACGGCACCGTGGAATTATAGATAGCCACAATGCCGGGAAGATCGTCGAGCGTGGCGTCGCGGAAGTCGAGGTTCATGGTGCGGTCGTGTGCAAATGGAGTGAATCGAATGTCATCAAACGCGCTCAGGCGGCAACGAACACGTCGCGATACGCAAGGAACAGTTCTTCGAACACCAGCCGCGCGTTCAGCGGATGATTTTCCACCGCACGCTGCCGTGTCACCGTTTTTTGAAAGCGGGCGAAACGCTCGGTGTCGATCTGCGCGGCGCAGCGTTCGAGCGCCTTCGATGCCCCCGGGAAGTAGCGCGGACGCCCCGCCGTTTTCTGCGCGAGCAGGTCGTAAAGCCAGCGCTGCAGCCAGCCGAGCACCATGGGCATCGGCAGCTTCTGCAGGCTTTCTCCGCACGCGAATGCGTCGCAAGCTGGGCCGGCGGCCAGTTGCGCCAGAGCGAAATCACGCAGCGCACGGTTTTCATCGGAGGCGAGCGCCAGCGCGGTCAGCGGAGCCCCCCCGGCTTCCGCCAGCACGGCTGCGGGACGCTCCACGCCCTGCTGCACCAGCCATGCAACGGCGGGCTCGGTGGCCGGGAGGGTCATCGGCCATTGGCGGCAGCGGCTGATGATCGTCGGCAGCAATCGGTCCACGCGCGCCGTGACCAGAATGAACACCACGCCCGCGGGCGGCTCTTCCAGCGTCTTGAGCAATGCGTTTGCGGCGAATACGTTGATCGATTCAGCCGGATACAGCAACACGACCCGCAAGCCCCCCCGGTGCGAGCCGAGGCTGAAAAAATTCATCAGCCCGAGCACCTGATCGATCTTGATCTCCTTGCTCAGGACCTTCGTTTTCTTGCCGTCCTCGGCGTCTGCCTTCTCGGTCTTTTCGACCTTGTCGTCGTTGACCAATTCACCGGCGAGCGCTTCCGGCAGCACCGCGCGATAGTCGGGATGGTTGCCCTGGCTGAACCACAAGCAGGCAACGCACTTTCCGCACGGTTCGCGCGAGTCGGTCGGGGTTTCGCAGAGCAGGCTTTGAGCAAGATGCTGCGCAAACTGCAATTTGCCGATGCCCGCGCGACCATGCAAGAGCAGCGCGTGCGGCCAGCTTGCACGCAGTTGCTCAAGGCGGGTCCAGTCATCGGTTTGCCACGGATAGATCATGAAAAGTCTTTTGGATCAAATGTTTGCGGTGCAATCTTGTGAATCCGAATTTACTTTAGCTTGCCGGTAAAATTCAATCGATTCAATCGTTTGTTGACAGTAATTGAAGTTTTTTCGAGCTTTTGACCGGATGTCAAGTCAGCGATAAAACCGTCCGGGATCACGACTTTAAAGTAAATTCTATTTGCTGATTTTCATTAAAAATCAGATGCTTGCGATCACTACCTCAAGTTGTTTCTGGATGTCCACTATTGACTGGGTAGCGTCGATTATCACAAATCGTTCCGGCGATTCCTCCGCCCGGCGCAAATACTCGGCCCGCGTGCGTCCAAAAAACGAATCGGATTCGCTCTCGAACTTATCCGGCGAGCGGACCGCGCCGCGTCGTTCGCTGGCCACGCTCGTCGGTACATCGAAGAGCACGGTCAGATCCGGCTGGAAACCGCCCTGCACCCAGCGCTCGAGCGCTTCCAGCTTGTCACGCGGCAAACCGCGGCCGCCGCCCTGATACGCAAAGGTGGCGTCGGAGAAACGATCCGACAACACCCAGTCGCCCCGCGCGAGGGCCGGCTCAATAATCTGCGCCAGATGTTCCCGGCGTGCCGCGAACATCAGCAGCGCCTCGGTTTCGAGGTCCATCGGCTGGTTGAGCAGCAGGTCCCGCAGGCTTTCGCCCAACGACGTGCCGCCGGGTTCCCGCGTGATCACGACCGAACGGCCCGTGGCTGCGATCTTGTCTTCCAGGCGCTGACGAAACCACGCGAGGTGCGTCGTCTTGCCCGCGCCGTCGATGCCTTCAAACGTGATGAATCTGCCGCGCACCATCATTGTCCCCGGATGTACTTGTCGACGGCCCGATTGTGGTCGCCGAGATTGTCTGAAAAGAAGCTGCTGCCATCGCCGCGCGAGACGAAATACAGTGCCGCGCTGGATGCAGGATTGACCGTCGCCGCGAGCGCCGCCACGCCCGGAAGCGCGATCGGTCCGGGCGGAAGGCCCATGCGCATGTAGGTATTGTACGGAGTGTCGGTTTGCAGGTCCTTTTTACGCAGCCGGCCGCTGTAGCCCGATCCCAGGCCATAGATCACCGAAGGGTCGGTTTGCAGCGGCATGCCGATACGCAGCCGGTTCGCGAACACCGCCGCGACCAGCGGCCGGTCGGCGGCTCGCCCCGTTTCCTTTTCGACGATCGACGCCATGATCAGCGCCTCGTAAGGCGTCTTGAACGGCAGATTCTGCGCGCGGGTAGCCCAGGCTTCGTCGAGGCGCTGCTGCATCAGCTTGTACGCGCGCTTATAGACGGCGATGTCGCTCGTGCCTTTGTCGAAGAGATAGGTGTCGGGGAAAAACAGCCCTTCCGCGCTCGCCCGCGCAATAACGTCGTCCGGCGCGCCGATGGCCTTCAGCAAATCGGTATCGGTCATGCCGGCCGTATCGTGCTGAAGCGCCGGATTGCCGTCCAGTTCATTGCGCATTTTCTGGAACGTCCAGCCTTCGATCACGGTCGCCACGTACTCGTTGACGTCGCCGCGAGCGATTTTCTGCAACATCTCGTAGGGCGTGATGCCCTCCTTGAACGCGTAGTTGCCGGACTTGAGCTGCGAAGAAAGACCGAGCGCGCGCGTCATCAGCACGAACAGCTGCTGCTGGACGTGCGCACCGCCGCGGTCCAGCTGGAGGGCCACGCTGCGTAACGTGCTGTGGGATTTGATGGTGATATCGAGTTCGGGTGAGGCCAGGTCGACCGGGCTGTTCGCCCACTTGAACACGCCCCCGCCAAGCGCACCGCCAACCGCGACCACGACGACAGCCGCGATCAAACATTTCTTCAAAAGGGACATGCGAAACACGCTCTAGGTAAGACCCATATAATAACTTCGTTCGCATCCGTCAAAGTCAGTTCATGAATTCCCCGACCGTCTCACCGCTTTCATCTTCCTTCGACGCCGCCCTTCACGCCGGCGTTTTCGTGCCGCTGACGCAGTTCGGCATTATCGATACCACCGGCGACGACGCCGCTGCATTTCTTCACACGCAATTGACGAGTGACGTCCAGCATCTCGACGCGTCAAACGCGCGGCTGGCGGGTTATTGCTCGCCGAAGGGCCGCTTGCTGGCGTCGTTTTTGATGTGGCGTTGCGGCGAAGCGGTGCGCCTGATGCTTTCCGCCGACATCCAGGCATCGGTGCAAAAACGCTTGTCGATGTTCGTGATGCGCGCGAAAGCGAAGCTCGCCGATGCCACGCCGGCGCTGGCCGCCGTGGGTTTTGCCGGCGATGTCCGCAAGACGCTCTCCCATCTCTTCGATGCCATGCCCGACGGCGTGCATGTGAAAGTGGACGGTCCGCTCGGCTCGCTGATCCGCGTCCCCGATGCCGCCGGCCGGCCGCGCTTCCTGTGGGTCGGCCCGAAGGCTGAAGTGGAAGCGCGCCTCGCCGAGATGGAAAAACAGCTGGTGCGCGCGCCAGCCGAGCTATGGGACTGGCTCGACATCCACGCCGGCGAACCGCGCATCACGCAGCCGACTTCCGAGCAATTCGTCCCGCAGATGGTCAATTTCGACGTGCTCGGCGGCGTCAACTTCAAGAAGGGCTGTTATCCGGGGCAGGAAGTGGTCGCGCGCAGTCAGTATCGCGGCACGATCAAGCGCCGCACATCGCTGGCGCATGCCGATACCGCCAAGGCCGGCGACGAACTGTTCCACTCCGATGACCCTGGCCAGCCTTGCGGCCTGGTGGTCAATGTGGCGCCCGCGCCGGGCGGCGGCGTGGATGCGCTCGTGGAAATCAAGCTTGCGGCGCTTGAGCAGGGTTCGGTGCACGTCGGTGCTGCGGAGGGTCCTGCGTTGAAGTTCTCGCCGCTGCCCTATGCGCTGCCAAGTGAAGTCTGACTTATTGCGGACGGTTTGCTCATGTGCCTGATCGTCTTCGATTGGCAACCGGACGCGGCAGCGTCTGACGCTGATCGCCCCGTCCCGTTCCCGCTACTCACGCTCGCGGCCAATCGCGACGAGTTTTTCCATCGTGAAACCGAGCCGCTGCACTGGTGGGAAAATCTGGAAAGCTCGGAAAGCGAGCCGCAGGTGCTCGCCGGACGCGATCTGACGGGCGGCGGAACCTGGCTCGGCGTCACGCGCGACGGCCGTTTTGCCGCGTTGACGAACTATCGGGCGCCGGCGGAAGTGCGGCCCAATGCGCCGACTCGCGGTACGCTGGTCAGCGACTTTTTATCCGGCGCACCGATCGCGCCGATGGCCTACCTGGACGCAGTGGCCCGCGACGGTCATCGGTACAACGGCTTCAATCTGGTTGTCGGTGATTTCACGCGGGGCGAACTGGCCTGGTATGGCAATCGTGCCGATGCCCCGCCTTCACTGCTTGACCCCGGCATTCACGGGTTATCGAATAGTCTGCTCGACACACCCTGGCCCAAGCTCGTCGCGCAACGCGACGCGCTGCGGGATCTGCTTCACGTCGATGAACGGCCGTCGCTGGACAGCCTGATCGAGACCATGCGCAACCCCCAACTCGCCGATGACCATCTGCTGCCGTCCACCGGGCTTTCGCTCGAGCGCGAGCGGGTGTTGTCGGCGGCGTTTATCGAGTCGGAGGGTTATGGCACGCGCAGCACTACGGCGTTGCGGGTAGTGGCAGTTGACGGCGACTTGACGCTGCAAATCAAGGAACTCAGCGACGACGATGGTTCACATACCATCCAGCGTCCCGGCGCGTTCGAACGAAGCGACGCGTTCAGCATCGTGCGGGCGGCTTAGGCGCGTTGCACTTTGAAATGCTCTTGCCGCTGGCTTTTACGTCTCGGTAACGTTCATGTATCGACGCAACGCATTCGCTGCGTCCGCATGCGCTTTCGCTACCTCAGGCACAAAACCGCCCATCTTGAAGAACTCGTGCGTCATGCCTTCGTAGCGGACCAGTTCAACCGGCACATGCGCCCTTTCGAGCTTGGCGGCATACGCCACGTCTTCGTCGAAGAGCGGATCGTGATCGGCCGCGGCGATCCACGCAGGCGCAATACCCGTGAAATCCGGTACCGGTCCGCGCGCGTCCAGCGGGGCGAAACGCCAGTCGTCACGGTCTTTGTCGTCGCGAAGATACTGCGCGAAAAACCACTGAATCGTCTTCGCCGATAACACGAAACCCTCGGCAAATTGCGCATGCGATTGCGTGTCCTGCCGCGCGCTCAAGCCCGGATAAATCAGCAATTGGAGACTTAGCGGGATACCGGCATCGCGAGCGAGCAATGCGCACACCGTCGCGAGTGTGCCGCCTGCGCTATCGCCACCGATCGCGAATCGCGTGCTGTCGAGCCCCAGCGATTCCGCTTGCGTGTGAAGCCACGTGAGGGCATCGAAGGCATCGTGCACCGCGGTCGGAAACTTGTGCTCGGGCGCAAGCCTGTAATCGATCGATGCCACCGCGCAACCCGAATCGGCGGCGAGGCGTCGACAGAGCGAATCGTGGGTATCGATACTGCCGATCACAAAACCACCGCCATGAAAATAAACCAGCGTGGGTGTGGGGGCCGCCCAGTTCGGCTCGACCGGGTGATAAAGGCGCGCACGGATGGACGCGTGATCGCGCGTGGGGATGGTGAGCTCGTGGACCTCGAACATAGCGGCCGGCGCGATGTCGAGAATCAGCGCGCTGCGCTCGTAGGACGCGCGCGCGGCCGACGCCGAGAGCGTGTGAATCGGCGGCCGCTTGGCCTTCGCGATGAGTTCAACGACCTGTGCAACGGCAGGATTCAGCGGCATGGGAGCGGGAAATTGGCGGGTCCTGGAAGCTCGGGATGATGACATAGCACCGCTAATCCGATGCGATTCGCTGCTTTGGTCGGCACCCTAGCCCTTCACCTCCGGCTTCAACGACAACGGATCGGTCGGATTGCGCCGCTGCGTGACATCATCGAAACGCAGTTGCACCGATGCCAAAATGTTCGGGTGCGTCAGCACATAAAACCGCCGTTCGCGCACCGCGTCGAAGGTCAGTTCCGCCACCTGTGCCGCGCTCAGCTTCCCGCTCTCCACCGCCTTCGTGAGCTGCTTGCCGGCCATGCGCTGCGATGCCGTCAGTGGTTCATCGTTGCGCAAGCCCTCGGGCCGCACCCGCTCGGCGTTTGCAATGCCTGTCGGCACGAACGCCGGACACAGCAGCGAACAATCCACCTGGCCGCCGATGATTTTCAAGTCGTGATACAGCGTCTCCGTCAACGCGACGACCGCGTGTTTCGATGCGTTATATACGCCCATGCCCGGCGCCGACAGCAAGCCCGCCACCGATGCCGTGTTGACAATATGCGCCGGCTCTTGCTGCGCGAGCATCAACGGCGTGAACGCGCGCACGCCGTTCGCGACACCCATCACGTTGACGCCGAACACCCAGGCCCAGTCGTTCGCGCTGCTTTCCCAGACGAAACCGCCCGTGCCGACACCCGCGTTATTGAAGAGCAGATGCACGGCGCCGTAGGTATCGATCGTCGTACGCGCAAGCGCGTCGACCTGCGCGGCATCGGAAACGTCAGTGGGCACGCCGAGCGCTTCAGCGCCCGAAGCGCGCGCCATCTCGACCGTTTCCGCGAGACCTTTCGCATCGACATCGGCCAGCACGAGCTTCATGCCCAGCGCCGCGCCCTTCAAGGCAAATTCGCGGCCGAAGCCACTGCCCGCGCCCGTGATTACGGCCACTTTGCCGTCGAACTGATCCACGCTGTCTCCTTTCTATTTGTGCGCTCTTGCAGATCCGAACATTCAGATCAGCTTGACGAGCTGCTTGCCGAAGTTCTTGCCTTTGAGCAATCCGAGAAAAGCCTCCGGGGCATTTTCCAGGCCCTGCGCAATCGTCTCGCGATATTGCAGCTTCTTCTGTGCAACCAACCCACCGAGCTGCGTGAGCGCCTCGGGCCACACTTCCGGCGATTCGCTGACGATAAAACCCTGCACCTTCAGGCGCTGCGTGAGGAGCAAAGCGGGCTTTTTGAGCGGCATCGGTGAACCGTCGTAACTGGCGATCATCCCGCACAACGCAATGCGGCCGAACGCGTTCATGCGTGACAACACCGCGTCCAGTATCTCGCCGCCGACGTTTTCGAAGTAACCGTCGGCCCCATTCGGCAATGCGGCCTTGAGGTCGTCATGGAGGTTGCCCGCTTTGTAGTCGATGCATGCGTCGAAACCGAGGGTCTCGGTGACGTAGCGGCATTTGTCCGTCCCGCCCGCGATGCCCACCGCGCGGCAGCCCGCTGCTTTCGCCAACTGGCCGACCACGCTTCCCACCGCGCCGCTCGCCGCGCTGACCACAACCGTTTCGCCCGCTTTCGGCTCGATGATCTTGTTGAGCCCAAGCCATGCCGTCACGCCGGGCATGCCGACCGGGCCGAGATACGTAGAAAGCGGGATATGGGTGTCGTCGACTTTACGCAGGCCCTTGCCATCCGACGTGCCGAATTCCTGCCAGCCGTACGTCCCGACCACCTTGTCGCCGATCGCAAACTTCGGGTTCTTCGATTCCACGACTTCACCCACGGTCCCGCCGATCATCACCTCGTTGAGCGGCTGCGATGCGGCGTACGACTTCGATTCGTCCATGCGGCCGCGCATGTAGGGATCGAGCGAGAGAAAGTGATTGCGTACGCGCACTTGCCCGTCGGGCAGAGCCTCAAGCGGTGTTTCGACGAGCTTGAAGTTATCGACGCTTGCCGCGCCTTGCGGGCGCGAAACGAGGAGGATCTGGCGATTGATTGAAGTGTGTTCTGACATCGTGATACTCCTGTGCGGTCTTGGAATCAGCCAGGGCGCGAGGCGCGCGCTGGCAGCGGCCTCAGGCGTCGCTGGGACCGGGTGTGGCGGACGGATCTGAACGCAGGCGTTGCTTCGCAATATCGCGGCCGACAGCGAGTCTCCGCATGTATTTGAAGGTGCCGAGCGCTTTGGCGACGAAATGGCCCTCGCTGTCGCGAATTTCGCCTTCGCAATAGGCCATGGTGGTCGAGCGGTGCAACACGCGGGCAAATGCGCGGAGTTCGCCGCGGCCCGGCTGCATGAAGTTGACTTTCATTTCGACGGTGACCACGCCAATGCCGTCGTCGGCGAGACTGCGTGCGGCCATCGCGAGGGCGCAGTCGGCGAGCGTCATGGTCACGCCGCCGTGTGCGATGCCCCAGGTGTTCATATGGGTGCTGGTCAGCGGCAGCAACACTTCGCTTGCGCCGTCTTCGGCGGTGACGAGCTGCACGCCGAGTGAATCGATGAACGGGCTTTCAGGGAGCGTGGAAAAGTCGGTCATGGCTTCAGACTTCGTAATCGATGCATTGACGCGATTCACGTACCGCCGCAACGAAGTCCTTGATCGCCAGGTGCTTGGGGTGGACCTGATAGGCCTGGAGGGCTTGCGGATTGTCGAAATCGGACACGAGGACCACGTCATACGTGGCTTCGAAGCCGGGTTGCGCCACGCCCACTTCGAAGTGGCCCTGGCCTGAAACAATGCTGCGGCAAGATTCGAGTTTGGCCTTCAGCTTGAGAATGTTTTCCGCGCGCGTGCCGCCTTCGGCGCTTTCCTTCAACTTCCACATGACGATGTGTCTTAGCAACTTGCTCACCTTGGTTTGTTAGTGTTCGCCGGCGCTTCACCTGACGCACACGTCGTTGTCGTCGATCCGGTCTGGCGATCGGCGAACTAAGCGCAGCGGATTAACCCGTCAAATTACCAGATTCCCGCAGTTTCTACCTGGAGGTTAAACCCATGGTTACTGCGCGTCGATGAGCCTGATTCACGCCCTGTCGCGTCCAACAAAAAAGGCCACCGATTTGGTGGCCCCGTCTATGCATTGAAACCGGCTCAGCCCATACGATGAGTTGCCGTCCAACTTCCGCTCCGGACGCTCGCGTTTTCAACATCATCAAGCTGCGATCGCGAGCTGCGTGCCTCATGCTTCTTCGTTTCGATCAGCTCCCGAGCCATATCGAGCGAGAAATTGACTGCCGCACGCGCCTGTTCATTCGACGGGCTCAGCGCTTCAAGCCGTGAAACATAGCGCTCCCACTCTCGTATGCTCTCGAACATCGAGGGAGCGCTCGGGACATTGATTGCCATGTTGCACCTCAATACCGTTGTGGCATTCTGGAACGCGCGACCGTCAATCGCACCAGCTCATCGCGCAACGCACCATGCGGTTTCCAGCCGTTGGCTACTTGGTCGCTCTCGTTCGATTCATACTCTATTATCTCACGTTTGGCAAGCGCCCTACAGCAAACATCGGTACTTGCCTCATGCAGGTACCGGACCTCTTCAACGGAAAGCGGGTCATGCTGGGGTACAGTTAAACAGATCTTGTAAAGGTCGATAAACACCCGGTTAATGTACGCCTTGGCCATCGCGCTCGACTGGGAAATAGCTCGTGCGCGAAACCAACTGCCATCCAGCGTCACCGCCTCGATTTCGTAGATGCCCGCGTAGTCCCAGAGCACCAGCAAATCAACAGGGCTAAGCGAAAACGCCCCGTCCAGCGGATGGGTATGCGTGACTTTTAGCTTGTACTGCGAATCAAGCGCGACAGTCCGGATCGCAGGAGTAAAGCCGGCGCCGTCCGGCTCTCCGGCATGCTGCCCTATCACCAAGCCTGTCCGCATGTCATAGACCATCACATATTCGAGCGCCGTTTTTTTCGACGCCTCGATGCAGATCGCCCTAGCACTGGCGTCGTCTACAACCATGATCGTTCTTTAATTCTGGGAGCCGGGGAAAACCAGCTTGGGCGACAAAAATCCATATTCTAAGAAGGCTTCCTGGAAAGACGCAAACCGCAGTTGCGGCGATCTTCAGAATTTACTTCGTAGAACAGATCACAGCAACCACTTGAGCTGTACGCGTTTCATGGTGTTGTAAATAGATCCGCTTCTCTCCAAGGGAATCTTTCTAATCGATTTATCAGATAGAAGGTTTGCGACCGGATACATCGATCGCCCAAGCGTATCCAAAACCTCGGGCGACCGAAAAAATCACACTACTTCAAACAACCCCGCCGCGCCCTGCCCGCCGCCAATGCACATGGTCACCACGACAAACTTCGCGCCGCGCCGTTTGCCTTCGATCAACGCATGCCCCGTGAGCCGCGCGCCCGACACCCCATACGGATGCCCCACCGCAATCGCGCCGCCGTTCACGTTCAGGCGATCGGCCGGAATGCCCAACGTATCGCGGCAATAGAGCACCTGCACGGCGAACGCTTCGTTCAGTTCCCACAGGTCGATATCGCTGACTTTAAGGCCGGCTTTCTTCAACAGCTTAGGCACGGCGAACACCGGTCCAATACCCATTTCATCCGGCTCGCAACCTGCGACCGCAAATCCCCGGAAAATCCCTAGCGGCTTGAGCCCTTCCTTCTCCGCAAGCGATGCGTTCATCACAACACACGCCGACGCGCCATCGGAGAACTGGCTCGCATTGCCCGCCGTGACCACGCCGCCGGGCATCGCGGTGCGAATCTTCGATACCCCTTCGAGCGTGGTATCGGCGCGAATGCCTTCATCGGCGGCCAGCGTGACTTCCTTCGTGAACATGCGGCCCGTGGCTTTATCGGCGACACCGGCAAGCACCGTAATCGGCACGATTTCGTCATTGAACTTGCCCGCAGCCTGAGCCGCAGCCGCGCGCAATTGCGACTGCACGCCGTACTCGTCCTGCCGTTCTTTCGAGATCTCGTAGCGCTTGGCGACGTTCTCGGCCGTCTGCAACATCGACCAGTAGATGGCGGGCCTGTGCTCTTTCAACCAGCCATCCAGCAGCATGTGCTGGTTCATCTCGTTCTGCACGCACGAGATGGACTCCACGCCGCCGGCCACATAGACATCGCCTTCGCCGGCGATCACGCGTTGCGCCGCCAGCGCGATAGTCTGCAACCCCGACGAGCAGAAGCGATTCACCGTCATGCCCGGCACGCTCACCGGCAGACCTGCACGCAGCGCAATCTGCCGCGCGATGTTCATGCCGGTCGCGCCTTCCGGATTCGCGCACCCCATGATCACGTCTTCCACACGCGCCGGGTCGATGCCCGCGCGCGCCACGGCCGCTTGCGTGGCATGCCCGCCGAGCGTCGCGCCGTGGGTCATGTTGAATGCGCCGCGCCAGGATTTGGCGAGGCCCGTGCGTGCCGTCGATACGATTACCGCGTCAGTCATGCTTGTCTCCACTTCGAATACGAATAGGGTTGGTTCATTGGGCCGAACTCGCGAGTCCAGCCCGCCGTTCAGCGCAGCAAGTCCGTCGATCCGATCCGCGATACACCCGCTGCCGTCATCTGCTCCCACGCGCGCGCAAGCGAACCATCGAGGTCGATCGCGCGACAGGCATCGTCGATAACGACCACTTCGAATCCCGCGCTGCGCGCATCGAGCGCCGACCACGCGACGCAATAATCCGTCGCCAGCCCGCAGCAATAGACGCGCTTCACGCCGACATCGCGGAGATAACCCGTGAGGCCCGTCGGCGTGATGCGATCAGCCTCCATGAACGCCGAATAACTATCGACATCCAGCTGATGACCCTTGCGGATCACCAGCCGCGCGTGGGGCACGTCCAGATCACGATGCAGCGCCGCGCCGTCCGTGTTCTGGACGCAATGCGTTGGCCATAAGACCTGCTCGCCGTAGCTGAGCGTGGTCATGTCGAAAGGCGTGCGCCCAGCGTGGTTTTCGGCGAAGGAAATGTGCTTCGCCGGATGCCAGTCCTGCGTCAGCACGACATGCGAAAACGCACGCGCCAAGCGGTTGATCACGGGCACGACTTCGTCGCCGTGAGCGACCCCCAACGCGCCGCGTGGCATGAAGTCATTCTGGACATCGACCACAAGCAGGACTTCGTCAGCGCCTTTCATCGCGAATCTCACCGGTGTCTTAACTATTGAAGCCGCGCCCTTCTGCGGCCAGTTCGGTCACGCGCACCGCAGGCTTCCATGCTTCGCCGTTGGCTTGGGCTGCGTACTTGCGCATCGCGCGCTCGACGTTGTACAGGCCGACCGTATCGGCAAACAACATCGGTCCGCCGCGATACAGCGGGAAACCGTAACCGGTCAGGTAGACCATGTCGATGTCCGACGCCTTCGACGCAATCCCTTCTTCAAGGATCAGCGCGCCTTCATTGACGAGCGCGAACACCAGCCGTTCGACGATCTCGTCATCGGAGATCTTGCGGCGCGTGACGCCTTGCTCGTTCGAATACGCAACGATCATCTCGTCGACGATCTTCGACGGATGCGCCGTGCGATCCCCTGCCTTGTAGTCGTACCAGCCCGCGCCGGTCTTTTGTCCGAAGCGCCCGGTCTCGCACAAACGGTCGGCGATCTTCGAATACTTCAGATCCGGCTTCTCCTGATAACGGCGTTTGCGAATCGCCCAGCCGATGTCATTGCCCGCGAGGTCGCTCATGCGGAACGGTCCCATCGCGAAGCCGAATTTTTCGATCGCGCGATCCACTTGCGCCGGCAACGCACCTTCTTCAAGCATGAAAAGCGCCTGGCGCAGATACTGCTCGATCATCCGGTTGCCGATAAAACCATCGCAAACGCCCGACACCACGGCCGTCTTCTTGATCTTCTTGGCGAGTTGCATGACGGTGGCGAGCACGTCCTTCGACGTCTTCGCGCCGCGCACGACTTCCAGCAACTTCATGACGTTGGCCGGACTGAAGAAGTGCATGCCGACCACGTCTTCGGGACGCTTGGTGAACGCTGCAATCTTGTCGACATCGAGCGTGGACGTATTCGATGCCAGGATCGCACCCTTCTTCGCGACCTGATCGAGTTTCGAAAACACCTGCTCTTTCACACCGAGTTCTTCGAACACCGCTTCGACGATCAGGTCGGCGTCCTTGAGGTCCTCGTACACAAGCGTAGGCGTGATCAGCGCCATGCGTTCTTCCAGTTTCTCAGTCGTCAAACGGCCTTTTTTCAGGGCGCCTTCGTAGTTCTTGCGAATGGTGGCGATGCCGCGATCGAGCGCTTCCTGCTTCGTCTCCAGCAGAGTCACCGGCAGGCCCGCGTTGACGAAATTCATCGCGATGCCGCCGCCCATCGTCCCTGCACCGATCACGCCAACGCGCTCGATCTTGCGCACCGGCGTGCTCGAAGGCACATCGGGAATCTTGCTCGCCGCGCGTTCGCCGAAGAACGCGTGCCGTAGCGCGCGGCTCTCGGGCGTTTGCACCAGCGCCATGAAACATTCGCGTTCGAAGGCGAGGCCTTTATCGAAACCGAGCTTCACGCCGGCTTCCACTGCATCGATACACTTGAGCGGCGCGGGGAAGTTCTTTGCCAGCGGCGTGACGCCGTTGCGTGCGAACTGGATAAACCCTTCGGCGTTCGGGTGCTCGATCTTGCGATCGCGAACCTTCGGATGCGGGCCGCTTTGCGCGCCCACTTTCTGCGCGAATTTGACGGCATCGTCGAGCAGATCGCCTTGCGCCATTTGATCGAACAAGCCTGTGCCGGCCAGTTTCTCCGACATCACCGGCGCACCCGACACGATCATGTTCAGCGCCGCTTCAAGGCCGACCGCGCGCGGCAAGCGCTGCGTGCCGCCTGCGCCCGGCAGGATGCCGAGCTTGACTTCGGGCAATGCGATCTGCGCTCCCGCCGACGCCACCCGATAATGCGCGCCAAGCGCCAATTCGAGGCCGCCGCCCATGGCCACGCTGTGAATTGCGGCCACAACAGGCTTTGTGCTGCCTTCTACGGCCTTGATGACCGTGTGCAGCGTGGGTTCCTGGGTTGCCTTGGGCGTGTTGAATTCGGTGATATCGGCGCCGCCGGAAAACGCCTTGCCCGCGCCGATGATCACAATCGCGCTGACGGACGCGTCCGCCTGCGCTTTTTCAACGCCTTCGACAATGCCAAGCCGCGTGGAAAACCCAAGGCCGTTCACCGGCGGATTGTTCAGCGTGATAACGGCGATGCCGTCGCGAGTCGTGTAGTCCACTGCCATTTGTCTACCTCCGTTCGATGCCTGCGATAGCCAGATTCTCCGGGGAATTCCCGGAAAGCGCTGATTACCGTGTCGCTGGGATTGTGAGTCACCCGAGAAGAATACACGGAAAAGAACGATCGTTCAATTTCGTTGTTTTTGGGATGAAGATGGAGAGGGAATGCCGCGGGAGAGAGGCGTCGATCAACGGGCTTGTACGGCTCAGGCCCGGTAATGTGCAAATCTTGCACATTGCTTTCTTCGACGACTGTATTTCTGCGCGACAGGAAGAAACGCGCTTTGGATAAAACCGGGGCCGCACGCATGCAGCCCGGCTTAGTCAGAGAAACAAGAAAGCCAAAAACTCACACCACCTTCTCATCAACCGTCGGCAGCACATACTCGCGATACAACTCGCGCAGCCTCAGTTTCTGCAGCTTCCCCGTAGCCGTATGCGGAAGTTCATCGGCGAAAACCACATCGTCCGGCTTCCACCACTTCGCCACCTTGCCGTCGTAGAACGCGAGCAGTTCCTCCCGCGTAACCGTCGCGCCCGGACGCCGCACGACCACCACCAGCGGGCGCTCCGTCCACTTCGGATGCGAACACGCAATACACGCCGCTTCCGCCACCTGCGGATGCGACATCATCACGTTCTCCACGTCGATCGAACTGATCCATTCGCCGCCCGACTTGATCACGTCCTTGCTACGATCGGTGATGTGCATGAAGCCATCGGCGTCGATAGTCGCGACATCGCCGGTCGGAAACCAGCCGTCGATCAGCGGCGAATCGTCCTTGCGGAAATACCGGCTGATCACCCACGGCCCGCGCACATGCAGGTCACCAAACGACGTGCCGTCCCATGGAAGTTCCTGGCCGTCATCGCCGACGACCTTCATGTCCACGCCGAACATCACGTGACCCTGCTTTTCGCGCAGATGCCGCCGCTCTTCCGGTGAGCGCTGCTGCTGCTTCCATGTGAGCTTGGCGAGCGTGCCGAGCGGCGACATCTCCGTCATGCCCCACGCGTGAATCACCTCCACGCCGTAGTCGTCCTCGAAGCTGCGAAGCATGGCCGGCGGACACGCCGAGCCGCCAATCACCGTGCGCTTGAGCGTGTTGAAGCGCACGCCCGCCTGCTTCACATAGTTCAGCAAGCCGAGCCAGACCGTCGGCACGCCTGCCGAAAACGTCACGCCTTCGGCTTCCATGAGTTCGTAGAGCGATTTGCCATCGAGACAATTGCCTGGCAGCACGAGCTTCGCGCCGACCAGCGGCGTCGCGTGCGGAATGCCCCACGCGTTGACGTGGAACATGGGCACGACGGGCAGGATGGCATCGCGGGCGGAACAGCCCATGGCGTCCGGCAGCGACGCGCCGTATGCATGCAGCACGGTGGACCGGTGTGAATAGAGCGCGCCCTTCGGATTGCCGGTCGTACCCGAGGTGTAGCAAAGAAACGATGCCGTGCGTTCGTCGAGCACCGGCCACGCATAGTCGCCGTCGCATTGTCCAATCAGCGTTTCGTAGCTGAGGACGGGCGTGGCCATATCGGCGAGATGAGTGCCGATGCAGGTCTCGTCGCCGAGCGCGATCCAGGCTTTTACGTTCGGACACTGCGGTGCGATGATGTCGACGAGCGTGGCGAACGTCATGTCGAACGCGACGTATTCGTCGTCCGCGTGATTGACGATGAACGCCACCTGGTCGGGAAAGAGCCGCGGATTGATCGTGTGGCAGACGGCGCCCATGCCGCTCACGCCGTAATAACACTCCAGATGGCGATACCCGTTCCACGCCAATGTGCCAATACGTTCACCGGGGTTCACACCCAACCCGATCAACGCTTGCGCGAGTTGTTTCGCCCGCTTTTCGCAATCGCGCCAGGTATAGCGATGGATGTCGCCTTCAATGCGGCGCGAGACAATTTCGGTATCGCCGAAATGACGTGCAGCGTGGGATAACAACGATGAAGCGAGCAGCGGTACATCCATCATCTGGCCGAAAAGCGGCGACGTCATGGGCGAGTTCCTCACAAGTCCGGATGCACGGGTTTTGATGCCGGTCTACTACCTGAGACAGTACCTCAATTCGACACTGAGTTGATCCCCGATCCAATGCCGGGGCGGGTTGACGCGTGCTCGTGCAGCGGCGCGGGGGCGGATTTACAATATCGGTTAATCATGAGGTGCTCAATATGTCGTTTTCCCCAAGCAGCACCGCAGCGGTTGCCGAACCGGCAAGCCCTGCGCCCGTGGATTCGCTGCTCGCATCGATAGAAACCGACAGGCCCGATGCATTCGTTTCACTCGGTTCCGCCTTTCTCACCCGCCTTCCCGGCGCCCCGTTGCCTGAGCCTTATCTGGTGGGCATTTCCGCCGATGTCGCCACGCAACTCGGTTTCAACGCCGCCGACGCGCAAGATCCCGCGGTTGCAGAGCCGTTTGCAGACCTCTTTGCGGGCAATCCCACGCGGGAATGGCCGGCGGAGAAGTTGCCGTATGCGTCGGTGTATTCGGGGCACCAGTTTGGCGTGTGGGCCGGCCAGCTCGGCGACGGCCGCGCGATCGGCCTGGGCGAAATCGAACACGGCGGCCAGCGCCTCGAGTTGCAGCTAAAAGGCGCGGGACGCACGCCGTATTCGCGCATGGGCGACGGGCGGGCTGTGTTGCGGTCATCGATACGCGAATATTTGTGCTCCGAAGCGATGCACCATCTCGGCATTCCGACCACGCGGGCGTTGTGCGTCATCGGTTCGGATCAGCCAGTGCGCCGCGAAACGATGGAGACGGCTGCCGTCGTGACGCGCGTCGCACCCAGTTTCGTTCGTTTTGGCCACTTCGAGCACTTCTACACGAATGATCGCGTCGATGAACTGAAAAAGCTCGCCGATCACGTGATCGACCGGTTTTACCCGCAGTGCCGCGAAGCCGAAGATCCCGCTTTGGCGCTCCTGCAAGAAGTCCTGGACCGCACCGCCGACCTGATGGCGGACTGGCAAGCCGTCGGGTTTTGCCATGGCGTGATGAATACGGACAACATGTCGATTCTGGGGCTGACGATCGATTACGGCCCGTTTGGGTTCATCGATGGATTCAACGCGAATCACATCTGCAATCACTCTGATTCGCAGGGTCGATACGCTTATAAAATGCAGCCGCAGATTGGCTACTGGAATCTGTTTTGCCTCGCGCAAGCGCTAGTGCCGCTGTTCGGTCCGCAATACGGCAACGACACTCGCAACACCAAGGTGATTGAAGACGCGCAGCGGGTGCTGGAGGGTTTCAAGGACCGGTTTGCGCCCGCGCTCGAGCGCCGCATGCGTGCAAAACTCGGTCTGCTTGAGATTCGCGAAGGCGACGACAAACTCACGAACCGCCTCTTCGAAGTGATGAACGCCAATCGCGCCGATTTCACGCTGACCTTCCGAAACCTGGCCAAAATGCGCAAGGCCGACGCTTCCGGCGACGCGCCGGTGCGTGACCTGTTCCTCGATCGCGCCGCTTTCGATGCCTGGGCGAACGACTACCGGCTGCGCTTGTCGGAGGAAACACAGGGCGACGAAGCGCGGGCAAGCGCAATGAACGCCGTGAATCCAAAATACGTCTTGCGCAACCATCTGGCCGAAAATGCCATCCGGCTGGCGAAAGAGAAGGATTTTTCCGAAGTTGAGAGGCTGGCGAAAGTGCTGCGCCATCCCTTCGATGAACAACCCGAGTTTGAAGCGTATGCCGGTTTGCCGCCCGACTGGGCGAGCGACCTGGAAGTCAGTTGCTCTTCCTGAAACAGCCCCCAAATAGATGAGCCGAGCGAGCCGCATCCCTTGTCAGGCTCCGCCAAAGATCTGGAGATAAAGAACCATGAATCGAGACGACATCACTAAAGCAAGCATCGACCCCGTTGCTCCGCTGCAGAAGGACGACGCCGAGTACCGCAAGGAATTGACCGATATCCAGTACCAGGTGACGCGCCACGCCGCCACGGAACGGCCCTTCGCCGGCGAATACTGGGATCACACGGAGCGCGGCATCTATGACTGCGTGTGCTGCGGCACGCCGCTGTTCGAGTCGGCTACGAAATTCGATGCCGGTTGCGGCTGGCCGAGTTACTTCAAGCCGATCAACGGCGAAGTCATCAAGGAAAAGACGGATCATGCGCACGGCATGCTGCGCATCGAAGTGCAGTGCAAGAACTGCGGCGCGCATCTGGGCCACGTTTTCGAGGACGGTCCCGCGCCGACCGGTCTGCGCTACTGCATCAACTCGGCTGCGCTACAATTCGAACCCAAGTAAGCGCGTCGGGCGGCGCCGGCCGATAAATCAATGCTCCAGCGAGCCGGCGTTGGCCCGGCGAGATGTCTCGCCGCGTGTGTTCAAACACGGCTGACTTAAGTCCAAATCTCGCCAAATGCGGCTGACCGCGGCTATTCGCTCGCCAGGCGTCATAGTCCGCCAGTAGCGAAACCGACGAACCGCGGCGCGAGCGTGCTGTCCGCTTTCAAATCGATGCCCTCTTTGCCCCCTACCGCCCCTACCGCCCCTACCGCCCCTACAACATGAAATTTCTGTTCGATCTATTTCCGATCCTCCTCTTCTTCGTCGCATTCAAGATCTGGGGCATCTACACCGCGACCGCTGTGGCCATTGTCGCGACGCTCGTGCAGATCGCCTGGGTGGCATTCCGGCATCGCAAGGTCGATCCCATGCTGTGGGTGAGTCTGGGTGTGGTGGTCGTATTCGGTGGCGCGACGCTCGTGCTGCACAACGATACGTTCATCAAGTGGAAACCCACCGCGCTCTACTGGCTCTTTGCGGGTGCGCTGATCGTGTCGCAATTCGCCTTCGGCAAGAACCTCATCGAAGCGATGATGGGCAAGCAGATCGTGTTGCCGCATCGCGTGTGGGGCCAGTTGAATCTCGCCTGGGCCGTGTTTTTCGCGATTCTCGGCGTGGTCAACCTGTTCGTCGCGTTCAACTACACCACCAATCAATGGGTCAACTTCAAGCTGTTCGGCGCGACCGGATGTTTGCTGGTGTTTATCGTGGCGCAAAGCTTGTGGCTCGCGAAGTACATGAAAGAGGACGAAGGGAAATGAGCGATCCCGGTTTTATAGAGAACTTCGTCAACGCGTCCGCCGAGGGCAAGATTGCTTATCTCGAAGCGCGGCTGAATGCGGCACTGGAAGCGTCGTCAGTGCATATCGACGATGACAGCGCGGCGCATGCCGGCCATGCCGGCGCCTCGGCGGGAAGTCACTATACGGTCACCATTGTGGCGGCCCGATTCGCCGGGAAGCCACGCGTGGCGCGGCACCGGCTGGTGTATGATGCGCTGGCCGACGAGCTGCGGCAGGGTATTCATGCGCTTGCCATCAAGGCTTTTACACCCGAAGAGTTTGCGAACCAGTTCGAGTGACCGAATAACAGTCCTTTAGATCTGTCCGTCATTTCAGCTTTGCTTTCAGCCAAGAGTTTCGCCCAAGAATCTCAGCCCTCGTTCTGATCAGGAACCATTGATGATTTTAAAAAATCCCCGTATCTGGGTGTTGCTGGCCGCGTTCGCGGCGGCGCCCGTGTTTGCTCAGAACATTGCCGTGGTGAACGGCACGCCGATTCCGAAGTCTCGTGTCGATGCGCTTGTCGCTCAACTCGTCCAGCAAGGTCAGCAGGACACGCCGCAATTGCAGGCGGCCGTGCGTCAAGAGCTGGTGAATCGCGAGATCCTGATGCAGGAAGCCATGCGGCGCGGTATTGCCACGCGTCCCGACGTGAAGGCGCAAATTGCCGTTGCCCAGCAGACCGTGGTCTTGCGCGCGTTGATTGAAGATTTCGTGAAGAACAATGCGCCGACCGATGCCGAGATCAAGGCACGTTACGACGACATGGTGAAGCAGGTCGGTGGCGGCAAGGAATATCACCTGCACCATATTCTCGTCGACAACGAAGCCCAGGCTAAGGACTTGATTGCGAAGATCAAGGCAGGTGCTAGTTTCGAAGATCTGGCGAAACAGTTTTCGAAGGATCCGGGATCGGGCAAGAATGGCGGCGACTTGGACTGGTCAAGCCCGCAGGCGTATGTGCCGGAGTTTGGCGCTGCTGCTGAGAAGCTGAAGAAGGGTGAGATGACCGACGAGCCGGTGAAGACGCAGTTCGGCTGGCACATCATCCGCCTGGACGATATCCGCGATGTCGCCCCGCCGCCGCTCGAGCAAGTGAAGGATCAGATTGCGAAGCAAATTCAGCAGGAAAAGCTGCAAGCGTTTGAAGAAGGTTTGCAGAAGAAGGCTGTGATCAAGTAATTGACGGATTTCTGCTGATGTGAAAATGCCCCGCTTGGCTTGGCGCCAAGCGGGGCATTTTTATTGGGCTCTGATTGACGTTGCGGCGCCCCTTTTCCTGAGTGAAAAGGGGCGCCGCGCAACCTCAGCCCAACCAGCGCCGTGCGTTCTGGAACACGCGCAACCACGGACTCGCGTCTGCCGTCCAGTCAGCAGGCGTCCAGCTCATCTGCACGTTCCTGTGGACCCGCTCCATGTGCGGCATCAGCACAGTAAATCGCCCATCAGGCGTCGTCACCGACGTAATCCCTTCCGGCGAGCCATTCGGGTTCAACGGATAACGCTCAGTCGCAACCCCCTGGTTATCGACAAAACGCATGGCCACCAAAGCGTTCGCAGAATCGCCCTGCTGCGAGAAATCCGCAAACCCTTCGCCATGCGCAACCGCCACCGGAATCCGCGAACCTTCCATCCCGGCAAAGAATATCGACGGTGAGCTTTGAATCTCAACCGATGCAAACCGGGCTTCGAATTGCTCCGACTTGTTGCGCGTGAACTTCGGCCACGCATCGGCGCCAGGGATCATCGAAGCGAGACTGCTCATCATTTGGCAACCATTGCAAATGCCCAGCGCAAAAGTGTCCGTGCGGCCAAAAAACGCCTCGAACATATCGGCCAGACGCGGATTGAAACGAATCGTCTTCGCCCAGCCCTCGCCCGCGCCGAGCACGTCGCCGTAAGAGAAACCGCCGCACGCCACCGCGCCCGCGAAGTCCGCCAGCGTGACCCGGCCTTCCAGCAAATCGCTCATGTGGACGTCGTGCGTGTCGAAGCTCGAACGGTCGAACGCGTAAGCCGTTTCCAGATGCGAATTGACGCCCTGCTCGCGCAGGATTGCCACACGCGGACGCGCACCTGTGTTGATGAACGGAGCCGACACATCCTGCGTCGGATCAAAAGTCAAAACCGGCGAAATGCCCGGATCTGCGGGATCGAGCAACGCGTCGTATTCGGCATCGGCGCAAGCGGGGTTATCGCGTAACCGCGCAATCCGCCAGCTCACTTCGCTCCACGCACGCTGCAATTCATGGCGCGGCGCATCGTAGATCTTCTTCGCATCGCGATAAATTTCGATTGCGTCACGCTCGTTCGGCTTGCCGATCACCTCACTGCAACCAAACAGCCCGTGTTCGCGCAACACAGCCAGCACGGCATCGCGCTCCGCCAGAGGCACCTGGATCACGCCGCCCAATTCCTCGGTGAACAACGCGCGAATGGTCCGGTCTTCACGACGGCCACTGGTCTGCTTCGCCCAGTCCTTGGCATCGCCGTAATCGGATTCGTGGTTAGGATCGAGGATCAGCATGTCCACATTCAACGACACACCCACGTGCCCCGCAAACGCCATTTCGCAGACAGTCGCCCAAAGGCCGCCATCGGAACGATCGTGGTACGCGAGCAGCTTGCCCGCAGCGTTCAGCGACTGGATCGCGTTGAAGAAACGCTTCAGGTCCTCGGCGTCGTCGACGTCAGGAACCGTATCGCCGATCTGCTGCGTCACCTGCGCCAGGATGCTGCCGCCAAGCCGGTTCTTGCCGCGGCCCAGGTCGATCGAGATCAGCACCGTGTCCGTGCCCGGCTGCAACTGCGGCGTAAGCTGGCGGCGCACATCTTCAACTGGCGCAAACGCCGAAATGATCAGCGACACCGGCGACACGACTTCCTTCGCCGCACCCGTCACGTCCTGCCATTTTGTGCGCATCGACAGCGAATCCTTGCCCACAGGAATGCTGATGCCCAGCGCCGGGCACAACTCCATGCCAATCGCCTTCACGGTGTCGAACAGCGCCGCGTCTTCGCCGGGACTGCCGCACGCGGCCATCCAGTTAGCGGACAGCTTCAGCTTGTTCAGCGATTCGATCGGCGCAGACGCAATGTTGGTCACCGCTTCGCCCACCGCCATGCGGCCGGATGCGGGCGCATCGATAACGGCAAGCGGCGTGCGCTCGGCAATGGTCATCGCCTCGCCGCGATATCCCGCGTAATCCATGGTCGTGATCGCGCAATCGGCGACCGGCACTTGCCACGGGCCGACCATCTGGTCGCGCGCCGTCGTGCCGCCCACCGAGCGGTCGCCGATGGTAATCAGGAACGACTTGCTCGCGACCGTCGGGTGCTTGAGCACGTTCACCGCGATCTCGGACAACACCATGCCGGTTACATCGACAGGTTCGAACTTCAGGACCTCGCGCTTCACATCGCGATGCATCTTCGGCGTTTTGCCGAGCAGGACTTCCATGGGCATATCGACGGGTTCGAGCGCTTGGTCCGCGCTCTTCACGTCGTCGATCAACTGCAACTGGCGTTCTTCCGTCGCCACGCCCACTACGGCTACCGGGCAACGTTCACGCGTGCAGATGGCTTCGAAGGCCGGCAAACTTTCCGGCGCGATCGCGAGGACGTAACGCTCCTGCGCTTCGTTCGACCAGATTTCCCGCGGCGACAAACCCGATTCCTCGAGCTGTACGCGACGCAGTTCGAAACGCGCGCCCTTGTCCGCGCCATCGACCAGCTCAGGGAACGCATTCGACAACCCGCCCGCGCCCACGTCATGGATGCTCAGGATCGGGTTCTCTGCGCCCAACTGCCAGCACGCATTGATCACTTCCTGCGCGCGCCGCTGGATTTCGGGGTTGCCACGCTGGACGGAATCGAAGTCGAGTTGCGCGGTGTTCGCACCGGTCGCCATGGAGCTCGCCGCACCGCCGCCCATGCCGATCCGCATCCCCGGACCGCCGATCTGGATCAGCAACGACCCCGCCGGCAGATCCATCTTGTGCGTGTGCTGGTCCGAGATATTGCCGATCCCGCCCGCGATCATGATCGGCTTGTGATAGCCGCGCACGCGTCCGGCAGCGTTCTGCTCATACGCGCGGAAATAGCCGCCCAGATTGGGGCGGCCGAATTCGTTGTTGAACGCGGCCGCGCCGATCGGGCCATCGATCATGATCTGCAGCGACGAAGCAATGCGCTCCGGCTTGCCATACGGCTCGTGCGCATCCGATGGATTGCGCTGCGGCACCGGCACGGCGCTGTCGCGGGCGTTTTCCCACGGCTGGCGTGCATCGGGCAAGTCCAGGTTCGATACCGTAAAGCCGGCCAAGCCTGCTTTCGGACGCGCGCCGCGACCGGTCGCACCTTCATCGCGGATCTCGCCGCCCGAACCCGTTGCCGCGCCTGCGAATGGCGAAATGGCGGTCGGGTGGTTATGCGTCTCGACCTTCATCAACGTGTGCGTCAACTCGGTGTGACGGCCGTAATGCTCATTCGATCCACGCGGGAACCAGCGCTCGGCGGTGCCGCCTTCCATGATCGCCGAGTTGTCCGAATACGCGACGATCGTGCCCGCGTGGTTCAGCTTCTCGGTGTTGCGGATCATGTTGAAGAGCGAGATGTCTTGCGGCTCGCCGTCGATGGTCCACTGCCCGTTGAAAATCTTGTGGCGGCAATGTTCGCTGTTGGCTTGCGCGAACATCATCAGTTCGACGTCGGTCGGATTGCGCTCCAACTGCTTGAAGGAATCAACCAGATAGTCGATTTCATCGTCCGCCAGCGCGAGGCCCAGTTCCGCGTTCGCCGTTTCCAGCGCGCTGCGGCCATGACCCAGGATATCGACGGCTTGCAGCGGCTGGGCCGGCAGTTCATCGAAGAGATGCAGTGCATGATCGCGCGATGGCGCCACGCTTTCGGTCATCCGGTCGTGCAGCGCAGCGGCGACCGCCGCGCGCTCCTGCTCGCCGAGCGCCTTCTTGCCGCCAATGCCGCTGCCGAGCAAGCCGCCCTTCAGGATCACCGTATATTCGATCCCCCGTTCGATCCGGCGCACCTGCGTCAGGCCGCAGTGATGCGCGATATCTGTTGCCTTGCTCGCCCACGGCGACACGGTGCCAAAACGCGGCACGACCATGAAGGTTTCGTGCGCGCCGCGCTCGGTGCTCGCCTCGAACGGCGTGCCGTAGTGCATCAGCGCGTGGATGCGATTGCTGTCTTCATCGGAGAGCGGATCGGCGGAGTTCACGAAATGCAGATACTGGCCGCGCACGCCGACAATTGCCGGGTCGATGCGCGTCAATGTTTCGAGCAGGCGGGTTTGACGGAAATCGGAGAGGGCCGAAGCGCCGGGGAAACACGAGAAGTGGGCCATTGTCGCGATGCTTAAAGGACGTCGAAAACGCCAAGGCAGACGTCGAGACGAGAGACGTCGGAGTCAATTGCGGCAGTGCCGCAATTGGCGGTGAGAAGACCCGGATTATAACCCGGAAGTGTCTCGAAAACGGACCCCGGGCCACGTCGTGAAACGGCCTGACGGCGCCGGCTCAATCTCTGAAATATGCCGTGAACGTTTTTGGGCACGTCGGGCGGGGCGCTTCAAGAGCCTTGCTGCGCCTGGATTTTCAACCGCGGGGGCGCTCACCGGCGCCTCTGTGCCGCGGCTCGCGGCGTCCCGGCGGCGCGCGTTTAACGCTATCATTGCGCGCTTTCCCCGACCGGCGTTTAGTCGCACAAACGCCGGTTCGCCTCTCTCACGAGAATCCCGGCGAATCCCGGACGCCCTGACGCATCGGGCGCCGGCTCGTGAACCAGTCTGGTCTTGCGCCTTCGGGCGAGAATGAATCATGGATGTCATCGTCATCGGCGGCGGAATCGCCGGCATCGCCACCGCGTATCAATTGCGTGCAAACGGCCACCGCGTCTGCGTGGTCGAGCGCCATGCCACCGTTGCGCAGGGCGCAACGTACGGTCATGGCGGCTCCGTGCTGCCCTCGCCGCTCGACGTCTGGTTCGGACCGACGTTCATGCAAACCCGCCGCGCGGCCAAAACCGGCATTGTGTTCAAACCCGGCTTCAATTCCGACACCCGCGAGTTCGCGAAGGAACTCGCGCGATTCCAGGACCCGGCGCTCTTCAAGGGCCAATACGTTGCTTTGCGCCCGCTGGTGGATCTGTCGCGCGACGTGATCGCCGATATCGACGCCCGCTACTCGCTCGATTACGAACAGCGCACCGGCGTGCTGCACGTGTTCCGCCATGAACGCGATCTCGAACTGACGCAGTCCGCGATCGCCCTGCTGCAACGCTTCGAGATACCGCACCGCATGCTGACCCCCGCGGAGTGCGTGGCGGCGGAGCCCTCCATTCCCGACGATCCGCCGCTTGCCGGTGGCGTGTTGCTGGGCGACGCCCGCACCGCCAATTGCCCGCTGTTCACCAAGCTGCTGAAGCAAATGCTGGAAGACGACGGCGTGCAGTTTCAGCTTGGTCGCGAAGTGACGGCCATTCGCGCCGACGCCCAGCGTGCCGCCGTGGAGCTTGGTCCGCGCGCGGGCGAAGTGGACGCCAAGGGCCGTAAGTCTCGCGACGTGGAACTGATCGGCGCCGACGCCATCGTGGTCGCAGCCGGCACCGGCACGCCGGCGTTGCTGGCCACGCTCGGAATCACGCTGCCGTTGCATCCGCTGCGCCTGCACACCTTGACCGCACCGATTGCTTACGAGGAGCGCGCGCCGCACATTACGGTGGTCGATTCGGTGAAACGCATCACGATGACGCGGATCAACCAGCGCATGCGGGTGACCGGTGGCGCGGTGCTGGAGAGCGTGGCGAAAGCGCACAAGCCGATGACCGAAAGCATGACGCGGCGCGCCCTGGCGCTGTTGGGCCAGGCGACCCACGACTGGATTCCGGGGGCGGCGAAGGTATCGGCGGCGCGGGCGTGGGACGGCATCCGGCTGGTGTCGCCCGATGGGTTGCCTGTTGTTAGCCCGACCGATCATGCCCGTTTGTTTATCAACGCGGCGCACGGGCCAGCCGGCTGGGGTATCGCTTGCGGCGCGGCCAAGGTGGTGGCTGCAATGGTCTCCGGAATCACGCCCGACGTGCCTATCGAAACAGTGCGCGCGCTGCGGATGAACCGGTTTTAAGAAGGTTTGTGCGTTTCCGGATCGAGTCCGGGGGGCGGCAAAAGAGTTGGCGAAGGCGAGCAGCAAAGACGAGCAGCGAAGCGGACTTACGAAACGTCTTTCGCGAACGTAATGCACTTTACGAATCTCAGGCCGGCGTTTGCGCCCATTTGGGCGCAATAATTGCGATGAGTTCACGCATTCCCCCAACGCTCACGCCATGACCGACTCCTCCGTCTCAAACACCCCTCCACCGCCGTACGTCGAGCCACGCGATTCTGCACTGGCACTCCTGACAGTTGGCGAACTCCGCACCCTTGAAAGCCGCGCAGCGGCGTCTCTGCCCGCGAATACGCTGATGGGACGCGCCGGAGCTGCCGCGGCGCAATTTGTCATCGATCAGAACCAGAACGGGCATATGCCGCAGCTTGCCGCGCTGCCGGTCTGGATCGTGGCTGGACCGGGCAACAATGGCGGCGATGCGCTCGTGATGGCCACCCGCTTGCGGCAAGCCGGTATAGACGTAGAAGTCTGCATGCCGGTGGAAGTCAAACCCGACGACGCCCGCTGGGCGCTCGCCGAAGCCCGGCAAGCGGGCGTGAAAATCACCGCCGAACCTCCTCCCTCCTTCGATAACTTCGGCTGGCTCGTCGACGGCATGTTCGGCATCGGTCTCGGACGGCCGCTGGACGGTGTGTTCGCTGAGCTCGCCGCGCGCTTGTCGCGGCGCTCGAAGGCGGGCGGCGGCGTGCTCGCGCTGGATATCGCGAGCGGGCTATCGAGCGACACCGGCGAACCGGTCAGCCGCAGCGCCGATGGCCGTGCGCAGGCCGTGCGCGCCACGCACACCATCACGTTCATTGGCGCGAAGCCGGGCCATTTCACCGGCGATGGCCGCGACCTGACGGGCAAGCTTTATATCGCCGATCTGGGCGTCAAGCCGCCTCTTGAACCTTCTGTCGTGCTGAACGCGCCATCGCTGTTCGGCTCGCACTTCCCGCCCCGGGACAACGCGACCAACAAGGGCACATTCGGCACGCTGGCCGTGCTCGGCGGTGACACCGGCATGTGCGGCGCGCCGATCCTGGCCGCGCGCATGGCGTTGTACGCAGGCGCGGGCAAGGTCAACGTGGCGTTCATCGGCACCGATTCCCCGCCTTACGATCCGCCGCATCCGGAACTGATGCTGCATCACGTCGACCAGATCTCACTCGACAAGATGAACGCACTCGCCGTCGGCTGCGGCATGGGCCAGAGCGAGCGCGCGAAGAAGGTGCTCGTCGATGTCCTCGCGCTCGATGTCGCGAAGCTCTTCGATGCCGACGCGCTCAACCTGATTTCATCGGATGAAAAACTGGCTGCCAAGGTCGCCGAACGGGGTGCTCGCGGCGACCCGTGCGTGTTGACGCCGCATCCGCTCGAAGCGGCGCGCTTGCTCGGATCGGATGTGAAAAAAGTGCAAGCGGATCGTCTTGCTGCCGCTCGGCAACTGGCTGCGCGCTTCGCTGCGGTGGTTGTGTTGAAAGGCACGGGCACGATCGTCGCTTCGCCGGACGGGCGCGTTTCCGTGAACCCCACCGGCAATGCCGCGCTCGCCAGCGGTGGGACTGGTGACGTGCTGGGCGGGTTGATCGGGGCGTTTCTCGCACAGCGATTGCCGGCTTATGAAGCCGCGCTGGCCGGTGTGTATCTGCACGGGCTTGCCGCGGAAGAATTGACCGGCGAAGGCGAAGGTCCAGCAGGACTGACCGCTGGCGAACTGGCGCCAAAGGTGCGCAGTTTGCTCAACCGGCTGTTTTACGCTGCTTAAGTCACGCCGCATGTGTCACCCGCGTGACCGACCTCGCCGTTCGCCAAACGGCGTTTACCCCTGACGAACGAAACACGAAGCGCACGACGCGCCCTAAGTTTCATGCAAGCAATCATTCATCCATCGTGGCTATACTTGTTGACTCGCGCGCAAGGTGGTCGATGAGGTGGTCGAAAAGCCCGTCGAGGCAGACCATCATCAGACTGCGCGCGATGACCCGTACTTCCCCCGTCACCCTCTGATAAACGGACCGTTATGACGCTCAATTCGCTCCCTGCCTGGCCGGCGCTCCAGACGCATTACGATGCCATCCGTGACGAACGCCTGCGCGACTGGTTCGCGCCGCAAAACGATACAACGCCGTCCCGTGCCGAACGCCTGACTTTTGATGGCGGCGGCATCTCCGTCGATTTCTCGAAGAACCGTGTCACCGAAGCCACGCTCAAGCTGCTGGTCGAACTCGCGCAGCAGGCCAAGGTCGCTGACAAGCGCGACGCCGTGTTTGCCGGCGATATCGTCAACGTCACGGAACATCGCGCGGTGCTGCATACGGCCCTGCGTTCCACCGACGACAACTCCCCGTTCCAGAAAGAAATCCGCGCTGAAAAAGCCAAGATGGCCGCGTTCGCGAACAAGGTTCGCGACGGCTCGTGGACCGGCTATACAGGCAAGCGGATTCGCCATGTGGTGAACATCGGGATCGGCGGCTCGGATCTCGGGCCGAAGATGGTCGTGCATGCGTTGCAGCACCTCGCACAGCCGGGTCTGGACACGCATTTTGTCTCGAACGTCGATGGCGCCGATATCTACAACGTGCTCAAGGGCATTGACGCTGAAGAGACGCTGGCTATCGTTGTATCGAAGACGTTTACCACGCTCGAAACCATGACCAATGCGCGCTCCATGCGCGAGTGGTTCGTGAAGAGCGGCTGCCCGGAAGACGCGCTGTCGAAGCACTTCGTGGGGGTATCGGCGAATCCTGAGGAAGTGGTCAAGTTCGGCATTGCGAAGGAAAACGTCTTCGAAATGTGGGACTGGGTCGGCGGCCGTTATTCGCTATGGTCGACCGTCGGGTTGTCGATCGTGATCTCGGTCGGACCGGAGAACTTCGAAAAGCTGCTCGCCGGCGCGCATGCCATGGACGAGCATTTCCGTACCGCGCCGTTCGAACGCAACCTGCCCGTGCTGATGGGCACGATCGGCGTCTGGTATCGCGACTTCTTCAAGTCGCAAAGCGTGATGGTCGCGCCATACTCGCAAGCCATGCGTTACCTGTCTTCGTATCTCCAGCAGCTCGAGATGGAAAGCAACGGCAAGTCAGCGCGGCTTGACGGCACCATGGTCGATTACCCGACCGCCGCCGTGATCTGGGGCGAACCCGGCACGAACGGCCAGCACGCGTTCTACCAGATGCTGCATCAGGGTCCCACGCTGATCCCGATCGACTTCATCGCGGTGCTGACGCCGGAACATCCTCTTGTCGATCATCACGCCAAGCTGCTCGCGAACTGCTTCGCGCAAAGCGAAGCGCTGATGCTCGGGCGCACGCTGGAAGAAGCGAAAAAGGTGGCGGGACCGGGCAAGGAAGAACTTGCTACGCACCTGAGCTTCCCCGGCAATCGCCCGACCACGACGATCATCCTCGATGCCCTCACGCCTGAGACACTGGGTGCGGTCATTGCGCTGTACGAGCACAAGGTGCTAGTGCAAGGCGCGATCTGGGATATCAACTCGTTCGATCAGTGGGGCGTGGAGCTGGGTAAGATCCTCGGCAAGGTGGTGGAAGCCGATATCGTCAGCGACAAGGCCGATCCCACGAAGCACGATTCGTCGACATCGGCGTTGATCGCGCGTGCGCAGGCTGCGTTGAAGGGGCTTTAAGCGAGTTGGTTTGAACGGCGTCTCGCGTTTTTCTTTGATGAAGACGCGAGACACCCGGAAGGGTATTCGTTCGCACTCGGGGTTGGGGTTTGGGGTTGGGGCCGGGTTTCTGCGTTAGTGGTCGGGGGCAATGCCAGGTTCCTGCGGTAGCGGTCGGGGTCTATGCCGGGTTGCTGCTTTCGGCCTTAGCGGCCTGCCTGAGTTGGCTATTTTCTTTAGCACTATTAGCCACTGCGCGTGGCGGCGCGTCATTTCTTTGTCCAAAGCGACAAAGAAACGAAGCAAAGAAAGCGCTTTCAAAACGAGGGCTCGTAAGTTGACCTAGCGTGCAGTTTGTGCGTTTTTGGCACCCCAAAAGCACGGTGCTCGCAAGAGCGACGGATGTTTGAACCCCTCCTTCTCGCGAATCCTGACACGAACACGCTTCGCCCCGTACGCTCTCGGGCAAGCACGCTTGCCAAGAAAATCCGCACGGCCTTACGTCTGTTTGGTGCCGCGGCTCTTCGCAGTTTAGCTGCTTGGTCGGCATGATCGGCCCCGGCTTTTTTTGCTGGTAAGGCCTCATCTATCCGAGCAACTTGTTTCGTGGTGGGTTGGCGACGTGGTTCGGCGTGCGTACAAATTCGGAAGATGGTTGTTCGCGGATAGCGCGGGGTGCCCCTTTGGCAGGTTCAGTCACTGGTGGCGAAGCGTGTGGGTATCCGTGTTCGGAGAAGGAGGGTTTCACACACCGGCGGTTCTAGCGAGCACCGTGCTTTTGGGGTGCCAAAAACGCAGGAACTGCACGCTAGGTCAACTTATGGGCCCGCGTTTTAAAAGCGCTTTCTTTGCTTCGTTTCTTTGTCGCTTTGGACAAAGAAATGACGCGCCGCCACGCGCAGTGGCTAATAGTGGTAAAGAAAATAGCCAACTCAGGCACGCCGCTAAGGCCGAAAGCAGCAACCCGGCAAAGAACCCGACCGCTAACCCCAGCCCCCCAAACCCCGAGTGCGAACGACCCCAACCCTACACACTCAAGCCGTTCACCAGGCGCCCAGCTTCTATCGTCACCGTGGCATCGCATCGCCCGGCCAGTTCGGTGTCGTGCGTAACGAGGATCAACGTTGCGCCATTACGCCGGTTCATCTCGAACATCAGGTCGATGATCGCGTAACCCGTTGCCGCATCAAGACTGCCGGTGGGTTCATCGGCGAACAGCACGGCCGGATGCGTGACAAACGCGCGCGCAAGCGCGACCCGTTGTTGCTCGCCACCGGACAACAGCTTGGGATAATGCGCGGTTCGCTGACCGAGGCCGACCTGTTCGAGCAGGTCTCGTGCACGGGTCGCAATCTCCTTGTGCGGCACGTCGCCGCGCAATTCCAGTGGCAACATCACGTTCTCGAGAGCGGTCAGGTGCGGCATCAACTGGAACGACTGGAACACGAATCCCACCGAGCCGCTGCGCAACGCCGCGCGTTCGTCCTCGTTCAGCGTGCCCAGGTCGCGCCCGAGCAATCGAACCGAGCCGGCTGTCGCGCTGTCCAATCCGGCAAGCAGGCCGAGCAAGGTGGATTTGCCCGATCCCGATGCACCCACAATGGCGACGCTGCTGCCCTTTTCGATCGACAGGTCGATCTGATCGAGGATGATCAATTCACCCGTCGCGTCCTTCACCCGCTTGCTTAAACCCCGTACTTCAATGACTGGTTCGATATTGTTTTGCATGGAGAGACTTAAGGTGAACTGGACAACGCGCGCCACGCTGGCATGGGTTGCTTTGATCGCATGCATGGGCGCGGCAGCCGCTTACACGGCGTCCGCTTATGCGGCGCAAGACGCGACTGCGGTTGTGGCCACTGCGTCGTCCGCAGCGGCCAAACCGTCGATCGTGGTCCTTGGCGACAGCATTTCCGCGGAATACGGCCTGCCGCGCGATACAGGGTGGGTTGCATTATTGCGGACGAAACTACCGCAGGAGCACTTCGATTATAGCGTCGCCAATTCAAGCATCAGCGGCGACACCACCAGCGGAGGCCTCGCCCGCCTGCCCGCTGCGCTCAACCGCATCAAGCCAAGCATTGTGATTGTGGAACTCGGCGCCAACGACGCGCTGCGCGGCGTGCCGCTCGCGACCACGGAGGCGAACTTGCGGGCCATCATCGAGAAATCACAGGCCGCCAACGCGAAAGTTTTACTCGTGGGGATGTATGTTCCGCCTAACTATGGCCCCGACTATTCGCAAAAGTTTCACGGCGTCTACGAACAATTGTCCAAAGAAAAACACGTGCCGCTAGTCCCGTTCTTATTGGCTGGCATTGAAAACAAGCCCGAAATGTTTCAGGCGGATCAGATTCATCCGACCCCTCAGGCCCAGCCATTGCTATTAAACAACGTCTGGCCAGTTTTAAGACCTTTGCTGGGCGCGCCATTGAAATGACCGGAGGTTATGGCTGAGTGAAGTCATTTATCGATATAACCCGCTTGAACCCTGTCAGCGCGTCGCCTGGTTGGCATTTAGCCATGCGCGGAATACGGCCACGATTCAGTAATCAAGACTTTCGCGTAACCCTGAAAAACCCCGGCTCCGCTGTGAGCGCATTGAAAGGAGGTAACGTGAAATATTTACCAATTCTCGCCATGACCGTCGCGATTTCGGCTTGCGCCGCTCCCATGTCCCCTGGCGTCAGCCAGGTCGGCACGAGCCAGCAACCGCCGAAAGCCGTCGCACAATGTATCGCGCAGAAATGGGCCGATAAATCACAGCAACAAGTAGTTTCGCAAGACACGCTCGCGAACGATATGGCCGCCGACGTCTACGTTCCGGGTCAGCAACCGCCGGACGGCGCGAAGGCTATCGTACGTCCCAACTATTCGGGCCCGGGTACATGGGTCGGTTTCCGCGCTGCGGGCTCGGCCGGCAGCGATGCCACGGGCGACATCCAGGCATGCCTCTAACCTCGATGCAGGTCTTGTAACGCGTCCATCGGGCGCTTTCTCCTGCTCCTTAGACGCTCAGAAGAAGCGAGAAACCCGATATGAAAAAGCCCCGCTGGTTTTTGCCGGCGGGGCTTTTTATCGTGCGGATCAGGCCGCCAGGTTCATTGCGACTGATCGGACGTGGTGGGCACGTTCGTGATCTTCACCTTCGAGCGCGCCTTCAATGAATCGAGGTACGACTCCATCTCGGCTTGCGCATAGACCTGAGCGACTTGCTGTTGCGCGCCGGCCAGACGGTCCGCGGTCACAGGATCAGGCTTTTCGACACCGTCCACGCGATAGATAGCGTATCCGTCCGCACCAAGATCAACGCCCACGTAGGTCGGCAGCTTCGACGAATCCGCCTTGAAGATAGCGGCGAGCGCGGCGGGCGGCATGCCCTGCGCGTCGTTACGCGACACCTTCGATACCGATGAAAAACCTGTCGTCGAGTTCGACTTCAGCAACTCGGCCAGTTTGGCGGCGCCTTCCTTGCGTGCGGCCTCGGCTGCTTGTTCCGCCACGACCTTCGCGCGCACCGCGTCCTTGATGGTATCGAGTGCGGGCACGGCTGCAGGCTTGTAGTCCGTCACACGGCCCGCGATCAGCGTGCTGTTGCCGATATCGATAGCCTGCGTGTTGTTGTGCTGCTTGACGGCGTCCGCCGCGAATATGGCTGCGAGGAACTTCGGGTTGTTCAGCGGGCTGTCAGGCGGGAGCTTCGGATCGGGTTTCGATCCCACCGTGGCCGTCTGGATTTGCAGCTTGTATTTGTCGGCGGCAGGTTGCAGCGACTTCGATTTTTCGTAGACCGTCGAGGTGAAACCTTCCGCATCGTCGGCCAGACTCTTGGCCGCTTGCTGCGCGATAACTTCCTTCGTGATCGCGTCCTTCACTTCGTCGAACGGCTGCGTGACGGACGGCTTCACGTCAGTCGCTTGCAGGATGTGATAACCGAAATCCGTCTGCACGATCCCGCTGATTTCGCCCTTCTTCAGTCCGAACGCAGCGTCGTCGAATGACGAACCGCCAGCGATCATGCCGCGGCTGAAATAGCCAAGGTCACCGCCTTTTGAAGCGGACCCCGGGTCCTGCGAATTCTTCTGTGCAATTTCAGCGAACTGGTCCGGATGCGCCTTGACCTGCGCGAGCAGCGCTTCGGCTTGTTGCTTGGCCTTCGCTTTGTCAGCAGCGCTTGCGTCTTTCGGCGCCGTGATCAGGATGTGGCTCGCGCGCACTTGTGCCTGCGTCTTGAAGCGCGCGATGTTGTCGTCGTAGTACTTCTTGAGGTCCGCGTCGGTCGGCTTGACCGCTGCCGACAACGTGGCCGGCGACATCACCAGGTACTGGATGGTCGCGGACTCGGGCGTGGCGAACTCGGCGCTGTGCGCGTCGTAGTAAGACTTCACTTGCGCGTCGGTGGGCTGGATTTTCGCGGTGTAATCGACGGTGCGGAACGCCAGGCCTTGAACGTCGCGGCGCTGCTCGGCGATCTCGGTCAGCGATTGCGCCAGGGTCTTCGACGTGAACGCCGTGGACTGGATGCTCGCCGGAATCTGGTCCGAGGACAAGCCATAACGTACGCGCTCGTCGTACTGCTCGGGCGTCATGCCCTGCATCGCGAGCAATTGCTTGTACTGTTCGACGTCGATGGAACCGTCGGGCTTGCGCAGCGAAGCGATAGTCGGATCGGCCAGCAATGCACGACGCACGGCGGCGTCCGAGGCGGTCAGGTGGAGACGCTGGGTTTCATCGGCGAGTACGCGCTGTTGCACGAGGCTGTCGATCAGCGATGCGCGCATTTCCGGCGTTTCGAACATCTTCGGGTCGAACTGGGCGCCGAGCATTTGACGTGCGCGATCGACTTGCTGACGCATTGCGCCATCGAACTCGACACGCGTGATCTTGCGGCCGTTGACGCTGGCGACGTTGGCGTTTTCGTCGAAGAAACTGCTGAAGCCCTGGATACCCACAATTCCCAATCCTGGCACGACGATCAGGATCAACAGGGCCATCATCAGGCGTTGGTGATTACGGAAAAAGTCGAGCATGCGTGACGATTCTGCCTAATACGAAACGCCCGATGTTACAGCAGCGGGCAATAAAAAAGGCGAACCGGAGTTCGCCTTTCTCGTGAATGCTGGCGGAGTGGACGGGACTCGAACCCGCGACCCCCGGCGTGACAGGCCGGTATTCTAACCAACTGAACTACCACTCCATTTTTGCATCTTTTGCAACGATCCAGACGCGTTCAGCGCAGCCGATTTATTCAGTTGCTGGCAAGCAACCCATCGGCCGGCAGAACCGGAAAGCGGCGCGCGGGAAGGTTTGTTCAACACCCTGCCAGCCTTGCTCCACAACCGTTTGCTCAATCGGGGACGAAGTATACAACGAAAAATCATACGATGCGAAATTTTCTCATGCGACGCAGCAAAGGAGGGTTTAAGCCCGGACCGTTCCGGCGGGATTGCCCCGGGCCGTGACGCTAATCCACACACTCCACCGCGCTAACGTCCCCCCACTCCCTGCGACGCAACTACGTCCAGCGGTTGGGCGCCCGGAATATGAAGCGGCTCGATCTTGCCCACGATCACCAGGTAACTGAACGCGCCGAGAAAACAAAAACCGCCCGCGACGACCAGCGGAATGGTGAACGACCCTTTGGTGAGTGCGAGCATAAGGCCGGTGAACGTGGTGATCACGATGCCCGCGAGATTCGATGCAAAGTTCTGGATGCCGCTGATCGATGCCACGTAATCCGGTGTCGGCGCCACGTCGCCGGGCAGCGACCAGATGCTTGCCGCGGCGAACGCGAGGCTGCCATAGGCGATTCCAAACGATGCGAGCATCACATAGATGCTGGTCGTGAACGCCGACAATGTGATGATCGATGAAAGCAGCATGCCACCGACCATGCACGTCTTGCGCGACTTCGTGAGGCTCCAGCCGCGCTTGTAGAGCGCGTCCGACACGATGCCGCCCAGCCAGCCGCCGGGAATCGAAATGAGCGCGGGGATCATGCCGAGCGTGCCGAGCGATTTGAGCGAAAAGCCGCGCGTCTGCACGAGATAGCTCGGAAACCACGTGATGAAAAAATAGATCACGAAGTTCAGGCAGAAGAAGCCGAGCATCATGCCCCACAGCGTGCGATGCCTGAAGAGCGAGGCCCACGTGACGTTCTGGCCCGCTGCTTTTTCGCGCGGCGCGGGCGTTGCGTTTTCATCGCCGGTCAGATCGCCACGTGACGGATTGCGGTAGATCAGGAACCAGCCAAGCACCCATAACAAACCCACCGCGCCTGTCGCGACGAAGGACGCTTCCCAGCCGAAGCCGCTGATGATCAGCGCGACAATCGGGATCGACAGTGCGGAGCCGACCCGCGAGCCGCTATCGAAGATACTGGTGGCGAACGCGCGCTGCGCCGGTTTGAACCATTGCGAGACGAGCTTGGCGCACGCCGGATAAGCGCCCGCCTCGCCCACGCCGAGCATCAGGCGGCAGCCGAACATGCCCGCCACGCTCGTGGTCGCGGCCGTGAGCGCGGTGAACAGGGACCACCAGCCGACTGCAAGCGGCAACGCAATGCGTGCGCCGACTTTATCGATGAACCAGCCGAACGGCATTTGCATCAGCGCATAGGTCCAGAAGAAGCCGCTCATTACCAGGCCCATTTGCGCCGGGCCGATGTTGAGCGCCTTCTGTATCTGTGGGGCTGCGACTGCAAGGTTCGCGCGATCGACATAGTTGATCGCGATCGCCAGGAAACATAGAAATATCACCATCCAGCGCATCTTGCGCATGCTTTGTCTCCTCCATTACGGCACGTTTTTTTATCTGCGATGCTCGGGGCTAAAGGCTCTGGCGATGCCGCGAGCAAGCGCAGGATCGGCCCGGTCAAACAAGGTATGTGTTCTTGCCGGGTCGTGACATGCTACTCGTTTAATGGGAGTGTCTGCACGGCCGATGTCGGGTGCGGCCATTCATGGCGTGAGCGAAGTCCGCCAGACCTCGCTGGCGTGGATAGGCAGATAAGTTCGCTGACCGGTCGCAGCCAGACCGGACGGTCGCGGCTCATCCGATGCTGCCGCTCGCCGCGGGCGTGAGCCACGACGAGCCGCGATGAGCCGCGATGAGCCGGTTAATCAAGGCGTCCAGCGATAAACAACGACGCTGCTACCGTTGTAGTTGTCCTTCGTGACGACGTACTGTCCGGTCGAGCTAAGGTAGGATCTGAGGCCGTACATCGAGTCCACGTCATTGCCCACGTACACCGTGCTGGGGCTGCTGTTGATGAGCGTGGTATCCAGGTTCCCGGTGGTCAGGTTGAAGGCATCGATGTTGGGCACGGTGTGCACATATCCGACGAAGAGATAGTTGCCGGTTGCCGTGATCGACTTGGGGTTGACGCTGGTGAGGCTGATCACGGGATTGGGCGCGGTAGTGTTGCCTGCAAGCCAGCCGTGATACACCTCGACCCTCGTTCCAATCGATGTCCAGCCTGAACCTCCGGTCAGACCCTGGGCCAGGATCATGGTGTCGCTCTCGGGCAGGTAGATGATCCGTGACAAAGGCGTGATCGTGCCTGGAATGGGCGTTGCGATTCCTGCTCCCCATGTCGGCTTGCCGGTGCTATCGAAGCCGGTCAGCGGGTAGTGCCAGATGGCATTCGTCTTGTCTAGACCCGCCCAGACGTCGCCGTTGCTGGCAAGGCAGAATCCGTCCCTGACCGGTGCGGTCGCATTGAACAATGTCCCTGGAATCGAGCCATCCGGTATGGCGATGTAGCCATTCGCGTTGTTGAAGTGGAAGAAGTAGAAGGTATCGGGATTCTGGCCGGACGCTACAAGGATACGGTTGCCGCCAACGGCCGCGACTTGACCGAAGTGTTCATCGCGTGAGGCATCGTTGAGGTTGATCCGTGGATCAGAAGGATAGTCGATCGGATCGACCGTGTTTGCGACGAAGGTTCCTCCAGCGGTGCCGCGGTAGAGGTTGGTGCCGCTATAGAAGTAGGCGCTGTCGGTACCCGGGTCGGGAGCTGCGACGCCCTCGAAGTTCAGGGACTGAAGCTTCCATTGCAGGGTGCCGGTGCTGCTGTAGGAGTGGATATCGGTGCCGCCGTCGCGGCCGAGGTCCCAGCTTCCGCCCCATGGATTGTTGAGGACGTACAGGTTGCCGCCCGCGTCCTTGCCGATGCCGGTGATGCGTGTGAAGCGCTTATCGCCGACCTGGCCTTTTGTTCCGGCAGTCGTGTCCAGGTATCCGCCCAGGATGCCAAACGTACTGACCAGAGATGGCGTGCTCGAGATGTTGTAGATCTTGATGTTCATGTCGGGACCCTCGTCCCCGATCATGAGATACCCCGTCGACGAATCGAAATACAGCGCGGACGGTCGAGCGGCCGCAGGCAACTGGATGGTGTTCAGCTGCACGCCAGCAGGACTGAATTCGACGATCGCGGCACCGCTTTTCTGCGCAACCCAGATGTTTCCTGCGCCGTCCACGGCGAGCGCGCCAGGGCATGGGACGTTGATGTCCTGTCGCCAGGTGCCATCGGTCGTGTAGACCCGCACGCGATTTCCCGGGAAGTCGCTCGCATAGAGGAGCGAGCCCGACGTCGTCAGTCCGGTGATGACGTCGGTCAACTGCGTCGTCGTTGCCGCGCTGACGGAGAGAAGCAAATCGCGGGTCTGGGTGGTCCTGTTGTACCGCCCCACTGTGCCGCTTCCGTAAGCGGTAGTGAATGCCAATGCAGCGAAGATAGAAGTTGCATTACCCGTGATGGCCCCGCCCTGAAAGTCGCCGTGACCTCCTATGGACCCCGTGCTCTGGCCGTTCTGGTAGATCGCGACTCCTCCCTCGTTTTCGTCCCACAGTGAAGCCGTGTAGATGACGCCCTCGGGTGCTACCCACATGGAGCGCGCGACGCTGCCCACGCGGGTGGCGTTGGTCCCATAGGTGTTTGCTAGCCAGTCGGTGGTGTACTGCGCCTGGCACGCGGGCGCAATCGTAGCGCTCAGAACTGCGGCGAAGAACGTGGCATGGATTCGTTTCATGATTTTCAAGGCGCCCTTTTAAGGCAACTGAATTGGGGATGGTGGCGTCGCCCTCGATCGCGGCGTCGATAGCTGGGTAAGCTCGTGTGTGCTCCCGTGGCGGCCTTCGCTTTCGTTGTCGCTTTCGTTATCGTGCTGGCATTCACGGCTAGTGGGCCGCGAAGATTTTTTGAGCTGGAAAGGTCTTTATGAAGACGTGCCCGGCGGGCAGCGTTCTGCGGAAATTGACCCGATCGACTCGCCACTCCCACAAGTGTCGAGCCTGTTCAATCCGATGCTGTCTTCAGGCGGTATATCGGCGGGAGGAGCGGAAAGTTGAGCTGTTCGCGTTTGCTGTGCGGGCGATCGCGCTGGAGCAGGCGGTGATTCCGGTTGGTCCGTGAGACGAAGGTCTGGTGAGAGTAGCGTGGTGCCGAATGGCGTTAGGAAGGACCCGGCCATGTCCGGACATCGGGTCGAATGAGGGAGTGGTCACTCGAATGGCCGGTTTATGTCGGCTGCGGTAGTTCGATGTTCGATGGCCCGGTAGCTTGTCTTAACGTAGTACGGAAAATGAAAAAACAGGAAGTGCGGCCACCGCGTTCGAGGATGAACGCGATGGGCAGGCAGGGTTCGCGACACCGGTCGAGCGGATTGAAACGCTTTGACCTGGCGTAGCATCTCGAAACAAGAAAGGTTTCCTTGCCTGGTTTTCTTTTGATTAGCCCATGTGTGCGGACGCGCCTGTCGTGCGAACCTTGGACGGCCGGTCGCGCAGCAGCAGGGGCATCAAGCGCCGGTTGGCTGTCTGCGCCGCCCACTCGCAATACGCGGCGCTGCCGAGCACCCGGCCCTTGAGCGTCGACTGCATCAGGTTATTGACCTCAAGTTCGTCAAGAGGTTGTGCGCCCAAATCGCGATAAGCCTGGTGGCGCTCGAACGGCGTATTGCCGAGCGTCCGGTAGAGTGGATGATCCTTGATGAAGCTATCGACACGCAGCCCGATGTGATGCGTGAAGCTCGACCACTGGTAGTTTCCCGGCTCTGCCACGAGGCGGTTGCGCACCGGCGCATGATCGATGACCTGGCTCGCGAGCAGGAAATACCGCTCAGGCTCAATCACGGTTGCCCAGTAAGCGCCACGCCACACCGAACCGCGGCGTCCATGGCGGCGATTGAAGGTCTCGACGTAGCGACGGCCGACCGCCTGCATCGCCATGGCCACGCTCGACGCGTATGAAGGTGTGACGAGGAACTGTACCGCATCAGGCATGAGCACCCACGCGTGGACTGCCAGATCGGCGACGCGCGCAGCGTCTGCCAGGCAAGCGAGGAAGTACAGGTAGTCTCCTTCGTCCAGGAATGCGGGCCCCGTGAGCCCCTGCAAGATAACGTGCTGCGGTTGTTCTGGGACGTAGTGCCTTGCAAGCGGTGTCATGCTGAATTAACCGGAAATCCGTGTGTAAGAAAGCGATCCGACAGGTAGCGGACGGGAGACAGTGCGTAACGAAATTCTATGGCTAATGTGCGTGCGTTTGCATCACGAACAGGCCTTCTTTCTGGCCTCTTTTCGTTGAATTGCCGATCGCAGCCAGCATCTCTTCCATGCTCGACCGCGGCACGCGAGTCGATGGCCGCATTGCAGCGCGACGGGTGCGCATGGCGAGCGCCGTCGCATTGATTGTGGGGCGACTGCACCGTGGCCGCGTCGGGCACGCCCCGGTGGTGATCTTGTTCAGGGATGGGTGAACATGTTTTCCAGTACGGGTTCGAGGCTGCTGCCTTGCGACTCGAAAGGACGAGTGACCGTCTTGGACGCGGTCCTTGCGGTAACGCTGGTCCGAACGGCGGAAGCGGGTCGACTACGGCAGTTCGTCATGGAACCCGGTGCGACCGGCTTCAGACGTTCGATGACCGCGACCAGGATGGCAACGGGTGTGCCGTCGAACGCCAGCTTGATTCATCGGTCACTATTGCTGCGTGAGCATCAGGTTCAGGTTCTGAACAGCAGCGCCGGATGCGCCTTTGCCGAGATTATCGAAAACCGCGGATAGCAGGACGTGTCCGTGTTCCAGGTTGGCAAATACGCTCAGGCGCATATCGTTCGTACCGTTCAGCACCTGCGGATCCAGGTGCTTCAAGACGCACGATTCGTGCAGCGGCAAGACATGTACGTGGGCCGCCTCGGCATAGTGGCGTGCGAGGCATGCGTGTAACGTGGCGCCGTCCACGTTGGGCGCCAGCAGCCGCAACTCCAGGGGTACCGTCAGCACGATGCCCTGGCGGAACGCACCATACGCGGGGACAAAGATGGGACGCTGCCCGAGCCCGGCGTGCTGCTGGATCTCCGGGGTGTGCTTGTGCGCGAGTTCCAGACCATATACCTGGTATGAAGGCGCGTTGACGGCACCCTGCCCCTCGTGTTCCTCCACGCCGGCACGACCGCGTCCGGAGTAGCCGGACACCGCGTAAATGCTGACCGGGTAGTCGCTTGGTATGAGCCCCGCGTGCAGCAAGGGACGCAGCAAGCCAATTGCACCGGTCGGATAGCAACCCGGATTGGTGACGCGACGAGCGTTTGCAATACGCTCAGCCTGTCCCGGAGTCATTTCCGGAAAGCCGTATGTCCAGTCCGGCTGTGTGCGGTGGGCGGAACTTGCGTCGATTACCCTGACGGCAGGATTGACGATGGCGTCCACTGCCTCGCGCGCGGCGGCATCCGGCAGACAGAGGATGGCGATGTCGCAGGCGTTGATGGCTTCGGCACGCCGCCGCGGATCTTTGCGTTCCGCCGCGGGAAGCGTGACCAGCTTCAGATCGGTCCGCTCGCGAAGGCGTTCGTGAATTTGCAGCCCGGTGGTGCCTTGGTCGCCATCGATGAAAACAAGGGGAGAGCTCATGCGCGGAATACTCCGGTGACTGGGTAATGACAAGTAGAACGAGCCGCTATCTTCCGCGTACCACTAGAATGGAGAAAGTTGAATTTCATAACGTGAACATTCAGTTTTTCTGAATCTGGACACCGACATGCGAGAGATCAGCCTGGACCGCTTGCGCACGCTGGTCGCCATTGCCGACCGTGGCTCATTTGCCGATGCGGCCCGTGCGTTGCACCTGGCGCCGCCAACGGTCAGTCTCCACATTGCCGAACTCGAAGACCGTGTTGGGGCTCCGCTCCTGTCACGCAAGCGCGGGCATGTAAGGCCATCGGTAATAGGAGAGGTGCTGGTGGAGCGCGCGCGGCGACTGCTAACCGATGCGGAGCAGGCGTTAGACGATATTCAACGTCAGGTGCAGGGACTCGAAGGCCGCGCGCGGCTGGGTGCGTCGACTGGTGCGATTGCGCACCTGTTGCCGCAAGCGCTCGAGGTGCTGCGCCAGCGCCATCCCGCTATCGACATTCAGATTGCAGTACTCACGTCGCAGGAAACGCTGTCCCGACTGGCGGATGGAACGCTGGATGTTGGGCTGGTCGCACTGCCTCAGCCTCCGGTGGCCGGACTCGTGATAAAGCCGTGGCGCCGCGACCCGGTGATGGCCTTTGTGCCGGCGCATTGGCGGTGTCCGGCTCGCATCACGCCTGCGTGGCTCGCCGCACAACCTCTCATTCTCAACGATGCGACCACGCGTCTCTCGCGACTGACTGCGGAGTGGTTCGCGGCCGGAGGGCACCATCCCGCGCCGCGCATTCAACTCAACTACAACGACGCGATCAAGAGTCTGGTAGCGGCAGGTTACGGCGCAGCGCTGTTGCCCCATGAGGCCACGACACCATTACCCGACAGGCGCATTGTCATGCGTCCGCTGCGCCCGGCGTTGTGGCGTCGGCTCGGCATTGCGCATCGTGCGGGGCACGTCGAGCGTTCCACGCAACACGTACTCGATGTGCTGTGGGATCTGCGATTGGCGTAGGAATTGCGATTTGCCGCTTGGGTTCGTTCTCGCTGGGGCGGTAGGCTTTCGCCATATCACGACGAACGAATAGCCGGTTTGTAGAAAGCTGGCCGGGTGAATTGGGTAGCGATCCGCGGATCGCTGGCGCGCAGGTTTCGAGATATGTCTGCCGATTGTATTGGACGGTAACCGGCCACACAGAGACCGTCGACGGTAGCTGCTAGATCGTCAACAATAGCGGCATATCAAATAAGGTCACGATATTAAATAATCCGCCCAAAGCGAGGCCCGATGTCCATGCGTTTTGTCATTGTCGGAACAAGCGGAGCGGGAAAGTCCACCTTGGCTCAAGCATTGGCAAGGATCATGGCCTGTCCTTACATCGAACTCGACCAGCTTTATTGGGGCCCTGAATGGCAGCCCGTTCCACATTCAAGCTTCGAAAACGCGGTCCGGGAATCCACTGCCGGAGAGTGCTGGGTGGCAGACGGCAACTATAGCGCCGTACGCGATCTGCTCTGGTCTCGTGCCACGCACGTCGTCTGGCTGAATTTTGGTCGCACCACCGTGTTCCCCCGTTTGCTCTGCCGTACCGTTAGTCGCACAATCCTGCGCACCCGCCTTTCACACGGAAATCGTGAGTCGTTGAGTATGGCATTTTTATCCCGCGACTCGATACTTCTGTGGTCATACAAGACGTTCGCGAAGAACCGCATCAAGTTCGCCAAACTCCGGGAAGACCCACGCTACGCTCATCTGCAATGGACGGAGATTACCCGGCCCTCGCAGGCCAAAGAATTCCTGAAGTCCTCCATGCCCGACAAGACGCGAAGCCATGAGTAAGCTTATGTTTCACGGCTTTGTAGATGTAGCGATGGGTCTAGCGCGGTATTTCGGTATCGGACTGGGGCCGGCCGCATACGGACGTTCGACGCAGCCGCTCGGATCGCTGACAATGGTTTCTCTATTGCACTGGAATCCAAATCGATGAAGGCAGTTGGTCTTTCGATTCTCTTGATCCTCTTAGTTTCTCGCGTTAGCTTTGCGCAAGTTCCTAACACTGATTCCAATTCGAAGGCGAACCCGACGCGCCAAGTAACCTCTCAGGTTGACCGTCTGGCCGGTGCTATTAAAGATGAATACGCTAACGAGGCTCCGCACGGGCGAGCGATTCGATTTGTAGACGTGCCAGGTCTCGGTACGCTTGGTCTGGCAACGTTTGTCATCGAGGGGTTCGCGGGCGGCAACAACGTACACCAATATCTGGCCATTTTCGGGCCTCCCGATGACCGCGGTACTGCGCCGGGCTGGCCGTACTTTGCCCTTTCAGCGATTACAGAGATTGGCGACGGATGTGCTGTCGATGTGCGCACAGCTCACTTCTCGGAGGTGCGACCGGATTTCGCGGTCGCAGTTACATTTGCGACCTACATCACTAAGCTGAACGGATATTGTGGATCGAAGCAAAGGACCTACGTGCTTCACTCTGACGACAAAGCAACCCTCAAAAAATTGGATCAAAAACAATAAACTTCTCGGCGTGGTATTTGGGGCTTCGGCCAACTACGGAAGCTTGCCCACGCCTTCACCTGGACGTTCAAATGGCCCTTGACAAGGGCCATTCGGACCACGCCGACTCGGCAGACTTCGGGCATCTCTTGGCAGGTCCCGCCGTTTCTGGCGCTGCATTTCCGGCGTTCTGCGGACACTCAAATGGCGGCCAAAAAGCTTGCAGCCGTCGGGGACGCGGAACGGCATCAATACGCTGCTCCACACCTCAGGTTTCTGGAAAATTGGTAGACAAGCTCGCGCCGTTGGTATGCAGAGACTGGCGCCGCGTCCCATCAATTTGTGGCAACGCCCGAACCCGCCGCGCCCAACTTCTTGAGTAAACTTGCGGGACCGCGCACAGTCGCAGAAAAGGACGCCTTCATGAACGCGACAAAGGCAGACCCGCAGCTTTCCCTCGAACATCCGCCACTGGGGGACGCGCCTAACAGGAACAATCTCTACTTCACGGCGGTCATGTCGCAGATGGCTTACAGCCTCGAAGAACACAGCGGTAAGCGCTTCGGAGGCGGTGAGCTATCGCATTTCAAATTCGGTATCGTACGCGGGCTAGTTTTAGATAGCCCGAGCGTCCTTGTCATCGCGTTCAGCGGTTCGCAGACTTGGAAGGACTGGCTGTCGAACCTTGACATGCGGAAGGTGCGCACGCCTTTCGGAGGTGTCCACTCTGGTTTTATGCGCTCGCTTCGTGACATCCAACACGAGGTGCTTCCATACATTTGGACGTTATCGATCGTCAATAAACCAATCGTGATCTGCGGTCACAGCCGTGGTGGCGCGCTGGCAATGCTGCTTGCGGCGATCCTGCATAACCGAGGGACACCCGTGCATTCGGTGTTTACATTCTGCTCACCGAAAGTCGGGGGGTCGGATTTCGCCGAATATTGGCAGCGAACCGGCGTTCCCCTCTATCTCTTGGTCAACGGCAACGACGTGGTGCCTAGTCTGCCGCCTTCGTCATGGGGTGAATGGCTACGACTAGTGTTTTATGTGATTCCTCTGAACCTGCTTCTCTTTATCCCACCAATGCTTTTACGCAGGCTCTTCAAAAGAAAACCGCGTGACGCTTGAACCGTAAGCGGCTCACCTGGGCCGTTAGTACAAGCGCGCGTGCCTGCGGCATGATGGCCTCGAGGAACTGCTAGGTAGCTTGATGTGGTGGGCTGGCTAGTGCGTGCAACTTGTCAGCCACACGCCATGGCAAGAGCTCGTCGATGCCAGAGATTTTGTGGTCAGCGATTCGGGTCAACACATAGTTTAGGTAAGCGCGCGGATCAATGTCGTTGAGGGCACAAGTGCCAATCAATGAGTACATCGCAGCGGCACGTTCACCACCGCTGTCGGAGCCGGCGAATAAAAAGTTTTTCCGGCCCAGGCTTACACAACGCAGCGCGTTTTCCGCGATGTTGTTGTCAATCTCGAGCGTACCGTCTTCGCAATATAGCGTCAGGGCGCGCCACTGGTTAAGGGAGTAGTTGATAGCCTTGGCAGTGTCGGACTTCGACGACAACGTTTCGAGCTTGGCCTTAAGCCACGCTCCATAGATTTCAAGCAGTGGCCTGGCTTTCTCCTGCCGTATTCGTAGCCGTTCGGCCGCAGGCTTGCCGCGAATGGAGGCCTCGATGTCGTATAGCGCGCCGATGTATTCAAGTGCCTTTTGCGTCGTGTCGGAAGGCGTGCGCACGTGGATGTCGTAGAACTTTCTCCTCGCGTGAGCATGACATGCCGCTTCCAGTACGGAGCCACCCAGGAACAGCTCATCGAAGCCCGCGTAAGCGTCCGCTTGCAGGGTCCCCCTGAACCCGGCGAGATGAGTCTGAGGGTGGATGCCTTGCCTGTTCGGCGAGTATGCGAACCATACCGCAGCGGGTTGCGCGGACCCCGAGCGACGATCGTCGCGCACATAGACCCATAGCCGACCGGTACGGGTCTTCCTGTTGCCCGGCGAGAGCACCGGGATTGGCGTGTCGTCCGCATGCAGCTTGGCGGCCGACACCGTATAGCGGCGCAGCGCCTCAATCAGCGGCGCGCACAACGCTTCGCATTGGCCGACCCAGCGACCCATGCTGGCCCGGTCGAGCGTCACGCCGTCGCGCGCCGCGATCGCCGATTGCCGATATAACGGCTGGTGGTCTGCGTATTTCGAAACGAGGATATCCGCCAGCAAGCTTGGATGGGCAATGCTCCGCTCGATCGGAAGGCCGGGCATCGGCGGCTGTCTGATGGTGCTGCAGCATGGGCAAACGAATTTGCGCCGGATCGTGCGAACGACTTTGAACGCTGCTGCGACCCGGGCGAGTTGCTCGGACAAGTCCTCGCCGAGCAGCTGCATCTGTTGACCGCAGTGCGGGCAACTCGATTCGGGATCGAGCACGTGATCCTCGCGCGAGAGGTGCGCAGGTAGCGCTTGCCTCGAAGCCGCTCCGTCCGTCGTTGCATTGGAGGAGGAGGCGTTTGCGCCTCGAGCTTGCGCACGCTCTACGTCTGCAACGCCCCGTCTGGCCGCCAGATCCTCGAGTTGGGTCTCGAGGGTCTCGATCTGCCGTTGCAACTGTTCGGACTTGCGGCCGAACTGCATGCGCCGAAGTTTGTCGATCTGCGCCTTAAGCTGCTCGATCTCGACATCGCGTTCAGCAAGCAGACTACGGGCCTCGACCAGCAAGGCCTTCAACAATTCGACATCGTCAGGAAGATCGGCGCCGTTCGACATACGTCGTAGTTTACGAGTCTGCCGCGCGGTTTACAACATCGATAACGCGGCGGTGCGACGGGGCTGTCGCCAATCGATGCCCTCAAGAAGCATCGACAGTTGTGCTGAACTCAAATGGACCTTCCCGCCGTCGGCCTGGGGCCAGATAAATCGGCCCCGCTCAAGCCGCTTCGCGAGCAGCCAGATTCCGTCCTCCGTTGCCCAGAGGATTTTTACGAGGTCGCCTCGGCGGCCCCGGAAGATGTAGACGTTGCCACCCAGAGGATTCTCTTCAAGCGCCGTTTGTACCTTTGCGGCCAGCCCCTGGAACCCACATCGCATGTCGGTCACGCCCGCAGCAATCCAGATACGCATACCAACCGGCAGAGAGATCATGATCGCAGACTGCCCAGCACGGTACGCAGCATGTCAGCGTCGACCAGGCCGTCTACCTTAACCACCGCACGGCCGATACGGATCTCGATCGTGCCCCCACGAGATGCCGGCTTCATATCTGGCGCTTGCGGATCACCCGACAATGACGCAACGACCTGCGTCGGGGTGTCACTCAGCAGTACGACCGGGAGGAGTCTGGTAGACGGAGCTTGCTGCTCGGCAAGATATTGCCGCCGCCAGGTGTACAGCATGTTCGCGTTGATGCCATTCTCACGGGCCAGTCTCGCGACCGAAACGCCCGGCTCGCACGCTGCTACCGCAAGCCGGTCCCGGAGCTCCCGTGGGTAATTCGGACGGCCTGCCCGACTACCATGCTTCTTCTCTGGAGGCTCTGACAAAGTGGTGTCCATCAAATCGAAAATGATGGACATCACTTTGCAGTGTATTGCAGTAACCGCCTATGACGGTGGGGACGAGCCGCTTACCTTGAACCCAATACTGTGGGCAAAGCAGTCACACATGAACAATTTTCGCTGTGTCAGCTGCGCACAGCGGAAAACGCCGAAGAACTCAGAATATGATTGCAGCGCCCCATATCGATCGCCGATCAACTCGAAAGTGAAAGTTGCCGTTGAGGAGCTTTAAGGGGAAATGGCCGAGGCGGGTCGCACGCAGAAGTTCTGGTCCACGGATTAGCTCGTAGCCATTGCGTTAGATTAGCTTCCAGTATCCGCCGTGAACTGTCATTCGTTCGACAGGTGTCGGTTCGGGCTCTTCGGCGCTACCCCCTATTCGTCGCGATTTTGGTAATCCGCAACCGCAGATCGGACCCTCGGGCGCAACGTGTTCACGAAGGCGTTCACGCGCTCGGCGAGCCACGCGTACGCTTGCTCGCGAACTTCCTCCGAGTTTGCCAATCCCTCAAAGGTGCGACTGTCACTGATACGGGAACGGCCATCCTTCACGGAAATTTCTGTAGTCCCTCCCAGTTGGCCACTCACGTCATTCCAGTCGTCCGCGATTGCTAGCATCGCGTGTTCGCCCGCGCTGTTCCGGGTCGAGGACAACGCCACTCCCACTTCGTTGCGGCGCTGATCCCGGTAGACATTCAGCCACGAGCTGCCGCCAGGGGCAGGCAGCATAAAGTTGAGGTAACCTTGGCGAGCCGGCTTCGGCACCCGTTGCTCTGGATCGTCGAGTTCAAGCCTTTCAAGAAACACCTTCCAGAACTTCTGCTGCTCATCTGCCAAGGCGACGCGGTCGGGATCGAGCTCGGCACCCGCAGTATCGTCTTCTACCGAACCGAGAGTGTACCCATCTGGGACGACGACCACAGTGCGCGTTATTACTGTAGTGCGCGCGAGGATCCGCGGCACGATCAGGTGGCCGCCATCAGGCATCGCAAAGATCGGCATTTCAACCAAGCCGAGCGAAAAGTGAAGTCCTGCATGGGCTTGCAGATATTCGCCAATGGCCTCCACGCCCTCGCGAATCCCGTCGCCGACGATCAGAAGCAGGAAGCGGCCGCGCCGGAGGTTGCTAGTCAGCGAATCGTTGAAGTGAATTTCGTCCGTCCCGGCTGCGACCGCTCGCACTTTCTCCAATACAGGGTCACCCCCGCACTTCAGACGTTGCCGCACCGCCCGTTGCAGGTCGGACGACGACCAGCGGCTCAGTTCCTTAGCGTAGTCAAGAATTTGCCCCACGACTTCTCGGCGGGCCTCCGGGTTGCGCCATAGCTTGCATTCTACGAGCACGGGTAACCCTGAGGCCGTAACCATGAAGTTATCGATGGGTCCGGCCGGAGTGGGTAGCTCCGTACAGATCGCTATAGGATCGGTAAAAATCGGATCAATCTCCGCGATCGGCAGACATGATGCATGGGCGTGAACGTAACGCTGTATATCGGCCTCACTCGCGTCGCCTCCGGTGCCATCCCCGCTAACCCGACTCAATCGAATCGCCTGCGCTCCGCCCGCGGGAATCAGAAGTGGGGCATATCGTTGCCTAGTCATTTTTCGCTTGCGATTACGCAGAATGCAGTTGAGCTGCCAGACAAAGGCCTTCAGCATAGCAGGGTTGGCCATCCTCCCTCGATCACGCAGCAGCAGTCCTCGGAGGAGCGTCTCCGCACACGGTTCTCCAAATGCACCAGTAGTAACCCCTCGTTTCCTTCCAGCTTACGAGTGGCCTAAGATTCGGCGGTGCAGTGAAGCACATAGTGGGGTCAATGCCGGCCGACTGCGATGGACAGCAGTCGGCCAGAAACGATCATCGGAAAATGACCGCTAGATTGTTGACAATTGATACGGGTACGAAGGGTTTGAGGAAACCCCATGCTTGTGTGCGACGCCCAACTCGCAGGAGTCGCCGAGCACCACGGTGCTCCCCTCGTTGCGTACAAATCAGTCGCGCTGCGAGAGGGGCTGGTGAATTAGCAACTGTCAGTGCATGATGCCAATTTAGGTAATAGGTTTAGCGAATTCTCTAAATCATCGTGATATCTTGCCCCATAGAAATGAATTCCATGAAAATAAAATCAAAGAAAAGCAGAAAAAAGAAAGAAACCTCATCGGGCAAAAAAAGCAAAATGATTACCATGCCTGAATATTATCAGGCTGCATTTAATCAAATACACCACTTGTATCATGAGCTAATTTTTAAAAAATACGTAACCGAGCCGATTGAGATCCGGCGACGTCTTGCCAAGGAGTCGAGAGCGAAGATAGAAGGTAAAGAGCAGTACGATTCGCTTCTTGACTTGTTAGCAGAACTTGAAGAGAAAATGAGGCTAACCATATCGCGACGTCCCGCATTCTATTGGTTTCACATCTGTCGCAGAATCGCACCCGGGCTAAACCCCAATCTTGGGGCAAGAACAGATGCGACAACGCTTGTAGAAGTCCGGTCTCACGTCGAGCAAGCCATATTCAAATTTGGATCGCTTACGAGGACGGATGGCGTTGCGCGTTCGAACACGGTAGAGTTCGACGAAATCCTTGGCGGTATGCTCAGTGCACTCTACTCTAGGTTTCTTGGCGATAAAAAACTTTCTTGGTATAAGGATAATTTAAAGAAGTCTCGTCAACTTGTATTGACTGATTTCAGTGAGATAGACATCGCGGATATGTACCATGTTCACGGGCTCGCCTATCAATATTGGTATGTTACGGCTAGACTCCGATCGTGCGGGAAAGGAGTAAAAATAGAACTTTCAGAAAATGGGGATTTATTGGAGCAACGCGGTAATGAACAAAATGCGCTCATATGCTCATTTGACGAGCGTAGCGAACGCAGGTCGGTAAGAGAAGGATTTGAGACAAATGTAGGAACTTTTGTTCGCTCTAAAAAAATCGAGCTCCGTGGAATGATTTTTACTGCCGCCTTAAATGCCGGCGGATACACAGCAGAACAACTTAAGATAACGGGCGTAGACCTAAATTTTTCGCCAAACTATCTTCCTTTCGGATTCAATGCTGAGGATTTTTATGATGCGCACGCCTATCTCTCGCATTACTTCAAAAAGAAAACCGGTTTCGGGCTACTTGAATTTTGCCAAATTTCCAGCATTCTTTCCAAAATTTTAATTTCTCGCGCTGATGATCGCTCGACGATTAAAAATCCTGGGGTCTTCTACTACGCCAGATTTCAACGCGCGTACAAGCTGTATGATGCAACCTTGACCGAGTTGAAGCAAACTATTTTAGATAGCATCATAAAAGAGAGAGCTGAAGGCAATCTTCGGGAATCAAACGCAGAGCAACAAATCGACTTCATCGTCGATTTTTTAACACTCGACGAGGAAAAGCAGCCTCTGGTTGGGCTTTGGTCGCATGGTCCGAGATACGTAATAATTAAATTTGGTGACAGCTACTTCTGCGATTATTCATCATGGTTCATAATTTTCAAGAATCTTTTTTTTGGCCTTAGAAATTATGACCCAAATAGCAAAAAAGGGGGTGAATTTGAATACGCATTCGGAGAATACGCAAAGTCAAAGTCATTCAATGTCATAATGCAGTCTCGCAAAATCACTGCAAGCGGAGGTGAACGAGAAATCGATGTGGCTATTAGAATTAAAGACTCACTCTATGTCTTCGAGTGCAGAGCATTTGAGCGCCCCCTTGACTTTGCGATCGGGAAACCCAAGACTATAAAAGCAAGAATCAATGATTTGAAATCGAAGTTAGATCAGGTTCACACGCTGGTCGATTTTATCAAGATAAATAGACTTGGCGAAAATTACGATTTTTCTTGGGCGAAGGAGATTTACGGGGCGGTTGTTTCACCCTACACGGAGTGGATCTGGAGCTTGGACAGATATTTGTGGACGGATATGCCGACGTTTCCTCGAATCATGTCGGCACCGGAAGCCCTAGATTACCTCGCCGCTGCTCAAGGCGCAGCCTAGGGTCTGATACCTGGGATGGAATCGTAAGTAAATATCCAGAAACGCGAGTTGGAAACGCCTCACCGTGCAAGGTCGATTCAAAACACGTAAGCGAGGTACCCCCCAACGGCGCTCACATAGCCCGTGAACGAGTTGAGGTGATCACGGGCTATCGTGTCAGGCGAAACCGCGAATTCGGGATCTGGGAGGCTGCATTGAGTTCAATCAATCGGGAAAATGGCATTCAATCTAGGCGGAAGACCTCTTCAGCGATCAAACTGCAAGTGTCGGCGTGCACAGATTTATACGATGTGATTGCTTAGAAGAGCGCTTGCGTGTGACCGCTTTCGAGAAATTCAAGTGACGGCTCCGGCTCGACCGCTGCCCGCCACAGACCGACCAACAGCGGCATACTCCCGCGATCCAACCTCGACCCGGCCTCGGCCACGTTGAGCCATTCGCATGAGTTCGAACACCAGCGAAGGGCAAAGAGCCCATTCTTCAGCCCTTCCCCCTCCATTATCAAGAAGCAAATCTACGACTTCTTCGGATCCTTCTCCACCGGCTTGGCCGCAGGAGCAGGCTTGTTTTGAACAGCGGCATGAACCTGCGCGGCGCCCGGCATCGGATGGTTCTGTGCAGCCGCGCCCGGATGGCCTGGCCCACCAGGATGTTCCATCGGCCCGTGCGCGGCAATGGCGTGATCGGGCAGGTGGCCGCCGTGATTCATCATGACCCTGTGAAGTTCGTCTCTTCGGTGGAAAACGTCTTCCCGATGATCACCATGCGTGTAGAACTGCCGATGCCGCGCGCCGTCCGGACCGACTACCCAGATATACGTATTGCCGCCGACGAACACCACATCGCGGTCGACAACGTTCGAGACGTAGATGTCAGTGGGCATCGGCTGATAAACCTCCTCGACGACCACAGGCGGTGGGGACGGCGGCGGACTCAGTGCGCCCGCCAATACTTCGTTCACCTTGTTCGGATCGATCACGAGCTGGCCTTGCTCGTTGGTCGCACACCCGTTAAGGAACATCGCGCACGCGATCGATGCGAAGGAAACTCTCAGTCCAGTTTTCAAATATTTCCCCGGTTGTTATTTTTTAACCATGCCCGTCTTTATAACGGCTGCTCTGTCCCCTTCCTTGACGATCGAGCCGGGATTCTTATGTTGTGAATATTACTCACCGTTACGCGGTCGTTACTGTCCGCTAATTAGACGGTCAAATGGCTCTTGCAGGCCGACTACGCCCAACCGCGCGGAACGTTAGCCGCCCACAAAACGACGCACAACGCAGCTCGCAAACCATGCACAGAAAATGGGCATCGTGTCGAATTTCAAGACGACAGGCACAATACCCGGCTACGCCACCGTACTGCGCCATGTTCGATCTGCGAACGCGCCGGCACCGCCCCACCGAATTCGCCTCTCCAATGCCTTCATGAACCCCACTACCCTCGACCGCTCTGCCCCTCCCGCCCCGATACCGAACTCGCCGCGCTTCCTGCTGTTCGTGATCTGCCTGTTCGCTTCCGCCGGGCAGCTCGCGATCGACATCTACGTGCCGGCGCTCCCCGCGATGGCGCGTTTCTTCGCGACTTCACCCCAGGCAATCCAGTCGAGCGTTTCCGGCTACATGGTGGCCTACGCGCTCGGCCAACTCATCTTCGGCCCCGTAGCCGATGCATACGGACGCAAGCCCGTGCTCGCTTTCGGCCTCGTCGTTTTCACGATCGGCTGCCTGCTGTCGCTCGCCGCGCCGAACCTGGAGACGTTCCTCTTCGCCCGCTGCCTGCAGGGCTTTGGCATCGCCGCCACTAACCTGCTCGCGAAGGCGATCATCACAGACTCGTTCTCCGGGCAGGCGCTGATGCATGCGTTCACCTACATGGCGATCGCGTGGGGGCTCGCGCCGATCGTAGCGCCCGTGATCGGCGCACACCTGCAGACGTGGTTTGGCTGGCAAGCCTGCCTCGTCTTCCTGCTCGTCTATTCGCTTGTGATGTGGGCGGTGATCTGGCGATACCGCGAAACGTTGCAGCGCCCGGTGCGCCTTGAACCACGCACGCTGGTGACAAACGCGGGCAAGGTGCTCTCGAGCCCGGTGTTCCAGAGCTGCTTCCTCGCTCAGGGCCTGTGCTACAGCATCTTGCTCGTATTCAACATCATCGGACCGTTCATGGTGCAGAACACGCTGCACAAGCCGCCGACCTATTTCGGCTTCCTCGCGCTCGGCATCGGCATGATGTATTTCCTGGGCGGCCTGTCGAACCGCGTGCACAGTCCGCGTCTGCCGAGCCCGGAACGGCGGCTGTATATCGGCGCGCGCGTGATGGCGGCCGCATCGATCGTGATGCTGTTGCTTGCGCTCACGGTCGGCCTGCGCGTATGGACGCTTGCGACACCCGTGCTCGTGATGGGCTTCTGCGCCGGCGCGATGTATCCGACGTTGATGGCCAAGGGCAACTCTCTGTTCCCGCACATCGCGGGCCTGACAAGCGCGATCCTCGGGTGTGCACTGCTGCTCGTGTCGTCAGCGACGATGGGGCTCGCCGGCTTCCTGTCGGTGCAGGTCCTGACGCCGCTCGCGGTGTTCTTCGTGATCCTCGCGTTCGGTGTCGTCTGGATGGTGACGAAACTGCTGCGGCATCTGGCGCAACTCCGCCCCGACGCAACCGTGTGCCGCAACGGCAAGGTGGCGTAGCGCGTAAGCCCTGACCCGACTTCTGCCCGACGCGAACCGGTCGATGGCGCCCTCCCGCCAGTTCAACGTCGGAGCCTTATTTACCGCATTGCGCTCGCTGGACGCATCGATCCAATCCAACAAGCGCAATGCACGGAGCGGTCCAGCTTTCAACTAGATCACGCCCCCTCAAGCACCCTTGCATATCTCATGAAGGGCGTTGAGCCTTCGCACAGGATCAGCCACATACGGATTCGATTCATCCCACGCATAACCCGCCAGCACGGCGCTGATAAAACGCGCGATCTGCGGTGTTTTATGCGGATAAAAGATGATGTCCTGCAACTCGCCCGTGTACCACCGCTCGACGAATGCACGGAACGCATCAATTCCTTTTCGTAGCGGCACATCGTACTCTGCCTGCCAGTCCGGCTCCTCTCCATCGAACTGCCGCTCAAGCGTTTGTACGGCCAGATGCGCGGAGCGCAGCGCGATCGTCACGCCCGAAGAAAACACCGGGTCGAGGAACTCGCCCGCGTTACCGAGCAACGCGTAACCCGGACCATGCAGCCGCTCGACGTTCGCCGAATACCCGCCGATATGCCGCACCGGCATCAGGAACGGCGCCTCTCCGATAAGCCCGTTGAGCGTCGGCTCCTGCCGGATCAGCGCGCGCAGCTTTGCATCGCGTTCGCTTTCGGGTCCCTCCAGAAAACTCGCTTCGGCTACGCATCCGACCGACGAGCGTCCGCCCGCCAGCGGGATCATCCAGAACCAGACGTTGCGATGCTCCGGATGCGTCGCAACGCAGATCTTGTTGCGGTCCGTGGCGCCGGCAGGAATGCCATCGCGCACATGCGTAAAGATTGCCGCACGCGTGGGCATGCGCGTGGGCGTTTCGAGATCCAGGAGTCGCGGCAATACGCGGCCAAAGCCGCTTGCATCGAGTACAAAACGCGCTTGCACGCGGTATGCACTGCCCGCTTCATCGATCACGTCCAGCACGGGCGCAGTGCCGGTTTGTATCGCCTGCACGGTGTGGCCGAAACGCACTTCGGCGCCCTGGTTAGCGGCGCATTGGATCAGCAGGTCGTCGAATACCGCGCGTTCGACTTGGTACGTCGTGCCCCATCCCGGCGTGTGTTTATCGCGGAAATCGAAGGACGACGACTGGTCCCGGTAAATGAAATGCGCGCCGTTCTTGTACTGGAACCCCGCCTCGACGACGGCCTGCAGCATGCCGGCTTCTTCCAGGTACGCCATGCTTTGCGGCAACAGGCTCTCGCCGATTGAAAAGCGCGGGAAATGCTGGCGCTCGAGCACGAGCACCGAACGGCCCGCTTTTCGCAGCAGCGCGGCCGCGACCGCCCCTGATGGGCCCGCGCCGATGATGGCGACATCGACAGTCGTATCTTGTTTCGGAGAATTAATATTCAAGCGTGCCTCGTTTAGGCCCTGGGGCTGTCTGTGGAATGTGGTGCGGTCCACGTTACATTGATCGTCTTTCGTGCTCGTGCTTCTACGCGTGCCATGCTTGCCAGTACAATGACGTGCGCCCTGTTCGCATCCTTTGTTGCCGGAGAGAGATTCGTGTCGTCATCCGAAATATCCAGCGTTGCCTTCGTGCCGGAGACGGCCTTCGGGCTATGGTTCCTCCGTACTGCCACGTGGGAGCATCACGTTCTTCGGGTCGCCATCAACGATCTCAAGCGCCTGGTCACTACTCCCCTGCCCGCAGCTCCTGTGATTGTCGATGTGGGCTGCGGGCAAGGTCAATCGTTCCGGCTGCTCGGCAACGCGTTCAAACCTGGCCGGATTATCGGGGTCGATTTTCATGAGCCTTCGCTCGTGGAAGCACAGAGTGCCGCGCGCGCTTGCTCGCGAGACGATGGCTGGGAGACCGCGATCGAACTGCTGCAAGGCGACTGCGCGCGACTGCCCTTGCCCGATGCGAGCACCGACATCGTGTTCTGCCATCAGACCTTCCACCATCTCGTGGATCAAGGCCGCTCCCTCGCTGAATTTCGCCGCGTACTGAAACCCGGCGGAGTGTTGCTGTTCGCTGAATCCACCGATGCATATATCAAGTCCTGGGTGATCCGCTTGCTGTTTCGCCATCCCATGCACGTGCAGAAAAGCGCCGATGCCTACCTCGACATGATCCGCCATGCCGGCTTCACATTCGGTTCGAAAAACATTTCCATGCCTTACCTGTGGTGGAGCCGTGCCGCAGACTTCGGACTCCTTGAACGGCTTGGGTTGCATCGGCCGCTGCCGGGCAAGCGTCGTGAAACGCTTGTCAATGTGGCTGCGATCAAGGGCGGTTGAATCCGTTCTTGATCGAAGCTTGCGCTTCAAAGTTCAGCGCTGCTCCCCGATTTACTGCGCGCCAAGCACGACAACATCCCCATGCACCCGCAAGGCCGCCGCGCTTGGGCTCACGCCACAGGTGAACTCGGTGGCCGACGCCGATTCGGTGCTATGAAAACTCGTCCCAACGTTGATGACGGCGTTCGCGTGATGGTCCCGGGCGTACGTGCGCAACTTCTCCAGCGCAGCGGCGAGCGCACGGTTGCATGCAGCATCCTGCCCATCGGTCTCACGCGCGATACGCACCGACGCAGTAGTTTGCCCAACCTGACTCTGCACGGCCGGATGATCCTGCGAACCGAAATACAACGCAACCTGCGCGCCCGGGACTGACTGAGCGGACTGAGCAACCACCGGTGCAAGCGGTAACGATTTGACCTGCGTTGCACACCCGGACAACGCTGCTACAACCACCATCAGCCCGCCAAACGCATACTTGCTCTTCATCTTGTTTCCCCGGTTAGTTCTTGTCATGGTCATCAGAAAATTTCAGGCGCCCTTCCACGCATCGAAGACCAGGCTGGCGCAACTGCCGCCGAACCCGAATGAAATCGACATGGCGGTGTCTATCGTCATCGGCCGCGACGTGCGCACGAGTGGCATGCCGTTCGCGCGCGGATCGGGCGTTTCGATCTGCCCGGTCCCGGCGATAAAACCATCGCGCATCATCAGCAACGCGTAGATTGCTTCGTGCACGCCACAGGCGCCCAGCGGATGGCCGGACAATCCCTTCGTCGATGAAAACAACGGCATGTCATCGCCGAATACATCCCGTAGCGCATCCAGTTCTTCGACGTCCCCAAGCGGCGTGGAAGGTGCGTGCGTGTTGATATACGACGGACGTGTGCCTGCTTCGTCGAGTGCGCCACGCATGGCGCGCGCAATGCCCGACGCATGCGGACTCACCATGCCCGCACCGTCCGTGCAATGGCCAAAGCCCGTCAGTTCGGCATGAATGCGTGCGCCTCGCGACAACGCATGGTCCAGCGACTCGAGCACCAGCACGCCACCGCCCGATGCAATCACGAAGCCATCACGCGTGCTGTCATAGGGGCGCGAGGCCCGTTCCGGCGCGTCGTTAAAACGACGCGACAATGCACCCATTGCGTCGAACATCAGCGTCATGTTGTCGTGCAAACCTTCGCTGCCGCCCGCGAGTACGACTTGCTGGCGACCGGTCTGGATCAGTTGCATCGCCTGTCCGATCGCGAGCGCCGATGTCGTGCAGGCCGACGACGGCGAATAGGTCATGCCCTCCAGCCCGAACACCTGGGCCACGTTCGCCGATGTGGTGCTGCCCATCACCTGAGGGACCACATACGGCGGCACTTTCTCGATACCGCTCGCGTGGGCGATCGCCATCGCCACGTCGTACGCCGAGATCGTACCGGTGCCCGAGCCGATCACAGCGCCCGCATGCGGCGAACGCAACAGGGCGGGATCGAGGTCGGCGTCGTGTATTGCCTTGCGCGCTGAATGGCATGCGAAACGCGCCGTGTCGCCCATGAAACGCTCGAGCTTGCGATCGAACCGCGGCTCACCTGCAATCGATGCTACGCCCGCGACCTGACTTGCCAGACCGCGTTCACGCCACGCATCGACGCGCGTAATGCCGCATCGACTTGTGCGCAAGGCAGCGGACACTTCGTCGAGCGTATTGCCCAGGCACGACACAATGCCCATGCCCGTCACGACCACGCGTGACAGGCCACGAGGCGTCGGCATAACTTCGCTCATGTCACGCGCCTGAAAATCAGCGACGTGTTGATACCGCCGAACGCGAAGTTGTTGCTCATCACATATTCTGCATCGATCGTACGTCCGCTATCCATGATGTAGTCAAGCGGCGCGCAAGCCGGATCGACCTGCGTCAGGTTCAGCGTCGGTGCATACCAGTTGCGCTTCATCATCTCGATGGTCCACCACGCCTCCAGCGCGCCGCACGCGCCCAGCGTGTGGCCGACGTAACTCTTCAGCGAGCTGATCGGCAAACGCTCGCCGAAGGTCTGTGCTGTCGCATGGCTTTCCGCTACATCGCCGCGATCGGTCGATGTGCCATGCGCGTTGACGTAAGCAATGGCTTCGGCCGGAAGCCGTGCATCGCGCAGCGCAAGCTGCATGGCGAAGGCCATGGTCTCGGCCGATGGCTGCGTCATGTGCGCGCCGTCCGAGTTACATCCGAAGCCTACGATCTCCGCATGAATGCGCGCCCCGCGTGCAAGCGCGTGTTCATACTCTTCAAGCACCAGGGTCGCCGCACCTTCACCGACCACAAGGCCGTCACGGGCGACATCGAAGGGACGCGGCGTGAGATGCGGCTCGTCGTTGCGCGTGCTGGTGGCATAGAGCGTGTCGAATACAGCAACGGCCGGCCCGGACAATTCTTCCGCGCCGCCTGCGAGCATCAGCGTCTGCTTGCCGGCTGCGATCATCTCGTACGCGTAACCGATCGCCTGGCTGCCCGATGCACAAGCACACGACGTTGGCACAATGCGGCCCTTCAGGTCCCAGAACAGGCTCACGTTGACGGCCGTGGTATGCGGCATCATCTGCACGTAGCTGTTCGAGGTCACATCGCTCATCGATCCGGTTTCGATCATCTTGCCGAATGCGCGAATCGGCTGGACCGATCCGGACGATGATCCGTAGGCCACGCCCATGCGGCCGTCCTTGATCGTGAGGTCATCGGCGAGACCCGCATCGGCCAGCGCCAGTTCACTCGCACGCACCGAATACAGGGACACGGGTCCCATCGAACGGGTTTTCTTGCGCGGGTAATGAGCGGGCGGGGTGAAGTCAGGCAAGGGACACGCGAGCCGCGTATGCAGCAGTTCGAAGTAGTCCCATTCGGGCATCCGGCGCACCGCGTTGCGGCCGCTTCTCAAGTTGGCTTCGATCTCGTCCCAGGCGTTGCCGAACGCCGTGACGCCACCCATGCCGGTAATGACGACGCGCTTCATCAGATCATCCCGCCATTGACGCCAATCACCTGCCGCGTGATGTACGAGGCCGCATCCGACATCAGGAAGCTCACCACGGACGCGACTTCGGCCGGTTGCCCGACGCGGTTCATCGGCACCGTCTTTAGTGCCTGGTCAAGCGGAACACCCTCGAGCATGCCGGTGTCGATCAACCCAGGCGCCACGCAGTTGACGGTAATGTTTCTTGTCGCCAGTTCGACGGCGAGCGCCTTCGTGGCGCCGATAAGGCCGGCCTTCGCCGCGCTGTAGTTCACCTGGCCGCGATTGCCCATGACCCCGGAGACAGAAGCGATCGTCACGATGCGCCCGCCCTGTTTGGCGCGCACGAGCGGCATGGTCAACGGATGCACGACGTTATAGAAAGAGTCGAGACCGGTTTCGATAACCACGTCCCAGTCCTCTTCGGTGAGCGCCGGGAACGCCGCGTCACGGGTCACGCCCGCGCAACAAACGATGCCGTAATACGCGCCATGGCTGGCGACATCAGCTTCGAGCACTTCGCGGCATGCGGTGCGGTCGCGCACATCGAATTGCAGCACGCGCGCGCTGCCACCCTGCGCAGCAATACCCGTCGCGACCGCTTCGGCCTCAGTGCGCCCACTGCGGCAATGCACCGACACCGTGAAGCCGTCTGCCGCGAGTTGATACGCTATCGCGCGGCCAATGCCGCGGCTTGCGCCCGTTACAAGAACACGCCGGCTCATGATCCCAAACTCCCAACAATAAACGACTGAAAATCAGCCGGTTGATACACCTTGATGACGGCTTCGGCGCAGCACACGCTGTCATGATGGATCGTGCATTCGTACGCACCGTGACCTTCTTCGCCGCGCAGCAGTTCTTTTGCATCGATGCGCAAGCGGGCGCCGCACGCAAACGCCGGCAGATGCGCCTCATAGCGGCGCGATCCGAGCAGGACGCCGGGACGTGCCTGACCGCCTGCGCGCATCGCGAGCAAAGCGACATGCGCCGCAATGGTCTGCGCCATCAGTTCGATGCCGATCCACGCCGGCATCGCACCGTCGGCATCGGCGTACCAGGCATCCGCATGCACGCTTGCGTAAGCCGTCACGGTTTCGTCCGTGCAGTCGCTGACGCTGTCGAGCAGCAGCATCGTGCCCCGGTGCGGCAAGATTGTTTCGATGGAGCCAAAGCTGTTGTTATTCATGGAGGTCATCATCGGCCGAGGATCAGGCTGACATTGCTGCCGCCGAACGCAAACGAATTGCTCATCACGTACTGCGCGCCTGCCGTGTGCGGCAGGTAGCGCTCGCTTTCGACCAGATCGAGCAGCGGCAACGCCGGATCGGCCTCGCCGTCCCACAGATGACGCGGCAACGCGACGTTGTCGCGTGCGAGCGTGAGCCACGCGAACCCCAGCTCGGTCGCGCCCGCTGCGCCAAGCTGATGCCCGGTCAACGGCTTGGTGCCGCTGGCCGCGACGCCGTCCTTGAACACGCGCGCCATCAGATGCGCTTCCATGTCGTCGTTCTTGCGCGTGGCCGTTGCATGGAGATTCACATAGGCAATATCGGCCGGAGCAAGGCCGGCGTCCGCCAGTGCCGCACGCAATGCGATTTCGCCGCCCGCGCCGTGTGGATCGGGCGCGGAAATGTGATGCGCATCGCTCGATTCGCCCGCGCCCGCAAGCACGACCGGGCCTTCGTCACGGCTCATCAGGAATACAGCCGCGCCCTCACCCACGTTGATCCCGCAGCGGTTGCGGCTCATCGGATTCGAGCGGACCGCACTGGTCGATTCGAGCGACGCGAAGCCCTGCACGGTCAATTCGCAGAGTGAATCCACGCCACCGACCACGACCGCATCGCACAGGTGCAACTGGAGTAACCGGCGCGCGGAGACGAATGCCTTCGCGCTCGATGTGCACGCGGTCGAGATCGTGTATGCGGGCCCATGCAGGTCGAGCGCTGCGGCGGCGAACGGAGCCACGGTACCAATTTCCACTTGCCGATAGTCGAAGTTCACCGGCAACTTGCCTGCTTGCGCTTGATACACGAACGCAGCCTCGGCCGCTTCAATGCCCGATGTGCTGGTGCCAAGCACCACGCCAATCCGATGCGCGCCATAACGTTCGCGCGCGGCTTCCACTGCCGGCGAGATCTGCGCGAGAGCCGCAAGCAGCAGCCGGTTGTTGCGGCAGTCGTAACGCGCGAGGGCGTCCGGAGGCGCGAGATCGAGCGGCACGTTCACGCTGCCGGCGAACGCATCGCCGATGCCTGTATGAATCGTTCCCATGCCGGGTGACACGCCGGCCGCGAGCGCAGGCACGATTACGTCGATGCTATCGCCGAGCGCATTGATCATCCCCAGCGCATGCAGATAAACCTGTGGCGCGTTCATGCGGCCCTCCTTCGTTCCGATGGCATGCCGATGGGCGCAAGCAAGACCGATACCGCGATACCAAGCGCAAGCGTCGCGCCGAAACTCCTCAGCGCAGGCATGGCGCTCATGGCAAGCAGGCCGAAGGAAAGCAAGGTCGTTGCCGCCGACAGCAGCACGCCTGTCCACACCGCGCCAAGATCGGCGTTCGCGCGCGCGGCGCCTTCGCGCAGGAACACCGCATAGTTTGCGCCCACGCCGAGTACGAGCATCAACGCCAGCCAGTTGAACAGATTCAGCGGCACGCCTGCGTAACCAAATACGGCGAGCGTCACGCCCACCGCCAGCAACACCGGCAGCGTCACGACGATGCCGCCGAGCGGCCGGTAACGCGCCATCATCAGCAAGAGTATGCACAGCAGCGCGCCCGCGAGCCAGATGCCGCTGTCGACTCGGTAAGCACCGAACAGCGTGGACACGCTCGCGGCTTTATCGACGAAGGTGACACCCGGCAATGCATGTGCGGTGGAGATCAACACAGGCTGGTTAGCCGGCGTAACGCCCTGCGGAATCACGACGGCGGCATATCCGCCCGATGCCGACTCCGGGTCGACTCTGCCGAGCCACAGATGACGGAACGGCTGCGACCACGGTGCTGCAAGCCAGCTATCGATGCTCAGTACCGCATGGTCCGACTTCGCGTAGGCCGCAAGCCACGCGTCGGCGACTTCATCGCGGAAACCGGCTTGAACGAGCGTCGCGCGTAACGCGGACGGATCGTTGAATACGCGTTGACCAAGCAACGCACGGTCCTCGCCCTGCCGCTTCGCCGACGGGACGAACGACGTTATCGATTGCCAACTGCTCAGCTTGGCAACGCCCGTCAAACCGTCGAGCTTCGCGCCCAGCGCCTCGGCGCGCTCCAGCACTATCTCCGGCGTCTCGCCACGCACGACGAAGAATTGCGTGCTGTTATCGAAACCGACTGCGTCGCGGACCTTCTGCTCCTGCGCCATGAGCACAGGGTCACGCTGGATCAGCAGATGGATGTCGTCGTCGCTCGTGAGCCGCAGCCAGCCCGGCACGGCCACAATCAGCAGAAGAGCGGCTACTCCCCATGCCCGCCGTCCGCCGATCACTGCACGCCACGCGCCAAGCAGACGTGCCGCCGCGGCGAATACACGTTGCGGGCTGCGCTTGGGCGCACGGACCAGCAACGCCGGCAACAGCCACAATACCGATGCAAACGCGGTACAGATCCCCACGATCGCAAAACAAGCAATCTGCTTGAGCGCAGGAAACGGCACCCACGTGAGGATGCCGTAGCCGAGCAAGCTTGTCGTCAATGCGACCGTCAGCGCCGGCCGCACGGCACGCACGCCGCGATGTGCATCCCAGTCACGTCCTGCGCCGAGATAGACGACGAAGTACTGGATCGAATAATCGACTGCCTCGCCGATCAGGCTCGCGCCGAACACGAGCGTCAGCAGATGCAGCTTGCCGAATATCAGCATGGTGGCGGCGAGCGCACACACGATGCCGAGCGCCGTCGAGACGAAGCCAAGCAGGATCAGCCGCGGCGAACGGAACACCCACAACATCAGCAACGCAATCCCGCAGAGCGACGCGATACCGATCAGATGCACCTCGCGTTCGGAAGCAGCGCGCGCCGCCTCCGCGTAGAAAACGGCGCCGGTGCGGGCCAGGGTGACGTCGGGGAAACTTTGCTTGAGAGCGCCTTCACTGTGAGCCATAGCTTCGTGGACAGCGTGCTGGACCTTCGATTCGTATGCCGAACCCGGCAACGTTGCCATCACAAGAACACTGGTCGCATTGCCTTGATGCGCCACCAGTAAACCGTCTTCCAGTTCGAGGTTCGAAGTCGCCAGCGGCAACCCTGAAAGCCAGTGTTCGAGCCAGCCGAAAGGATCGTCGGCGAGTTGCGTCGCGAGGCCGCTGTGCAGCGGACTGTAGAGGCGTCGCGCGAGCGTGTCCTGCAAAGAGAACGTACCGTCAGCTAGCGCGGTGCGATCGGCCGGTGCAAGCAAGCCGAATCGATACGGCATGTACAGCGTGCCAATCGTCGATAAATCAAAGGGCGGCAGCTCTGCCGTCACCGAGCCGAACGCTTTGCTTGCCGACAAGCTTGCACCAAGCTGTTTTGCCGCGGCCTTGGCATGCGCGGCGTCCTTGCTGGTCACGAGGAAAACCGTGCGGTCCCCGAGCGCGGTTGCCAAGGTATCGACGGCTTGCTCAGCGACCGGATCCACTTCCGTTGCGGGTAACAACGCAAGCAGGTTCGTCTGCAGCGGCGACGGTCCGGCAAAGCGCCACCCGCAATAGAGCGTAGCCGCAAGCGCAAGCAGCAGCCAGGCGAAGCGCATGCCCCACGCCGGTTTTGCGACTTGTGATTGCGGCACCTGCATTACGGCGCTCCGAACAGCGTGCGATCGGCCGGTGGCAATTCACTCAACGCAGCGCTATTCGCAAAGTCGATGCGCGTGACGTCGCCATTCGCGAGCGTAATGCGCAGCGCCTGCAAATAGTCCCCACCGCTCATCTCCAGGCCCTTGATCGACTGCGCAAGTTGCGGTTGATTCGGCGTCAGCTGCATACGCCATTGCGCCGGCGTGCCGTCGGCGTGTACATCGAATTGTGCGTAGAGCGCTGAGAGATCGCCGCCCAGCATCGCGCGCATCATCCGCGAAACCTGCGCCACGCCGCGCACGCCGCTGCCGCTATTCGTGCTCAAACGCTGGCCGTTGGCGTTCACTTCGCTCACGCCGGTATCGGTGATGACGTAGGTCGCTTTGTACGGTGTATCGATCTGCCAGATCACGCCGCGTTCGCGGAAAAACACCAGCGAGCCCGTGCTGACAAGCGGCTGTTTCATCGCGGACAGCGTTTGGGTTTGCGTGAACTGCGCGCGAACGCCCTTGGCTTGAGCGAGATGCCCTGCTATTTGCGAGACGAGACTCGTATCGCTCGCTGGCGCTGGCTGCGCAGCGAACACGGGAGGCGCTAAGGCAATCGACAAAGCCGCAACGGCTCCACGCCAACTCAACGTGCCCATGCGCGCTCCAGTTTCTCGAACACTACGGGCGGCGACACGAACTGCAGCTCCTGCGTCGCGGCTTCGATAGCAACCTGGATCGTATGGCCCTTGGTCAACCGTTCGCCTGAAGCAGCATCGACAATTTCGTAGCCAATCTTCAAGCGGTTTTCATATTCCAGCAATTGCGTGCGTACCTCGATCTGCTGCCCGTAGGTAGCCGGGCGAACGTACTTGAGATGCACTTCGACGATGGGCCAGAGATAGCCTGATGCTTGCATCTCGCGATAGTCGTAGTCGAACACGCGCAGCAGCGCAGCGCGGCCGATCTCGAAGTACTTCAAGTAGTGGCCATGCCAGCAGACGTTCATGGCGTCGACGTCGTGGAAAGGTATTTCGACTGCCGCGCTCGCGGTCAGGACCTTGGGGGCCGCAGCTTCACTCATGCTGATCCTCGCTGCCATAACCCGCGACCAGTTCACACGCCGCGATCCTTGCAGTCAACGCACGCAGGTCGCTTTCAAGCGCGCGGTCTTCATCGACGAACGGCGATTGCGCCGTCACGCTCTCCATGAATTTGCGCAACGGCGGGGGGATGGGTGTCGTATTGTTGATGCGCAGACGCAAGCGCGCAGCTTGCACCGTAGCGAGCGTATGTGCCGCGGCGACCTGCTCGGTGAGCTCCAGGATCCGCAGGCAATCACGCGCGGCGATCGTGCCCATGCTCACCTTGTCCTGGTTATGCGCTTCGGTCGAGCGCGAGAACACGCTCGCGGGCATGGTGAGCTTCAGCGCTTCCGCGGTCCATGCCGACGACGATATCTGCACCGCCTTGAAGCCGTGATTGATCGATGCCCGCTCAGGCGCCGCGCCCGACAAGCTGCGCGGCAGGCCGTTGTTGAATTTATCGTCGACCAGCAGCGCCATTTGGCGGTCCATCAAATCGGCGAGATTCGCGACGGCTACCTTCAGCGCATCCATCGCGAACGCGATGTGGCCGCCGTAGAAGTTGCCGCCGTGCAGCACGCGCTCACCGTCGGGATCGATCAGCGGATTGTCGTTCGCACTGTTCAGCTCGTTCTCTATATCGCGACGCACCCATGACAGCGCATCGCGCGCAACGCCGATCACGTGCGGCGCACAGCGGATGGAGTAGCGATCTTGCAGACGATGCCCCGGCGTGTCCTCACGGCCGGCGAGATCCTCGCGTATCCATGCCGCTGCTTCGGCCTGCCCTGCGTGTGGTTTGACTTCGAACAGCATCGGGTCGAAGTGCGCGGCGCGGCCATCGAGCGCGACCGTGGACAACGCGGTCAGGCGTGCCGCGAGCCGCGTCAGGTGAGCGGCACGGGCGAACGCGAGGCACGCGAGGCCCGTCATGACCGCCGTGCCGTTCATCAGCGCGAGCCCTTCTTTCGGTGCGAGCGTGAGCGGTGTGTGGCCAAGTTTGGCCCAGGCGCTGCGGGCATCGCATAGCTCGTCGCGAAAGCGCACGTCGCGCTCGCCCACCAGCGCGGCCGCCACGTAGGACAGCGGCGTCAGGTCACCGCTCGCCCCCACCGATCCCTCCGATGGTATGCGCGGCAGCACGCGATGATTGATCAGGTCGGCGAGCCGTTCAAGCAGCACGTGACGTACACCGGAGAACCCGTATGCCAGTGAATTCAGACGCGCGGCGATGACGGCGAGCGTCTGCGCGTCGTCGAGATGCTGGCCCATGCCACAGCCGTGATAACGCAGCAATTGCAGGGGCAGGACTTCAACGAGTTCCATGGGTACATCGACCACGCACGAGTCGCCGTAACCGGTGTTGACCCCATAGACGGTGGCGCCCTGGGCCAGATGCCGGCGCAGGAATTCAGCGCCGCGTTCAATACGCGAGCGCCACGCCGGATCGGCGCTCAAGGCAACAGGCGTTCGCCCATGAGCAATCGATACCACCTCTTCAATCGTCAGCCGCCTGCCGCCGATAACGATCGCTTCTTCGGTTGTATGAGCAAACCCGGCCAACTCGACTAACTCATCGCTCGCATCATGTTCAGCCACTCGCGCCTCCAGTGCCATTACGATTGCCATTGGGACGCGCCCAGAAATCGAAGAAATTGAACCATTGATAAGGCGCCTTGCGGCAATAGTGTTCGAGACGCGATGCATAGCGCTGCGCCCACGCCGCGATATGCTGCGTACGTTCCCGGCGCGGCAACTCGATGCGCTCCGCGAACGGCTCGAAATAAAGCCTGTACCCCTGCTCTTCCTTCAGGCAGAAAAACAGGTACACGGGGCAACCGAGCGCGTGGGCCAGCACGTAAGGGCCTTGTGCGAAAGGCGCCGTCGAACCAAGAAACTGCGCCTCGGTCGTGCGGCCGGAATCGTGCGCGGGCACACGGTCACCAACAATCACCAGCAGTTCGCCGGCGTCCACCCGATCCTGCATCATCATTGCCGTTTCGGGGCCGAAGTCGTTGACCTCGACGAGCCGTTGCGCGAACTCGCTATTCGCCGATGCCAGCACGCTGTTGAATCGGCGCGCGTGCTCCGTATAGACCACGGCGGTGACCTTCGCATGCGCGCCGCGCGTGGCAAGCGCCCGGGTCATCTCGAGATTGCCGAGATGCGCGCCGATCACGAGTGCGCCACGGCCGCTGGCGCTCAGCGCTTCGAACGCGGCTGGGTCATCGAACTTCACGTCGTCCATATTGACGCGACCCGACCATGCAGCGAGTTTATCGAACCCGGATCGCGCGAAGGCCAGCATGTGTTTATACGCGGACCACCATCCCGGGCGAGGCGTTCCATCCTGCGGCGCGGCTTGTTGCAGATGCGTGAAGTAGCTGCTCGACGCAGCGCGTGCACGGCTCCCGGTCAGCAGGAAATAGGCAACGATTGGATGCAGCCACAACGCAGTGAAGCGCGTGCCAAAGAGACGGCAACTCAGCGCGAGCAAGGACATGCCGAGATGACTGCCGCGCTCCGCAATATGCCACCAGTGCTTCTCGTCTTCATCCGGCGCGCGCGGCATCAGCTTGTGTGCGAGCAGCACGGGCAGCCGCGCCAGCATGCCCATGACGAGCCGCGTGTGGGTACGGCTGATGCGCACGTTGTCCCACAGCACGTCGAAGTGCGAAACGCCATCGCTTGCGTAAGTGACACGTGTCGGGATCGAACGGAACGCTGCCCGGCGCCAGTACAGCCGCACGAGTATCTCGATGTCGAAATCCATGCGCGTCGGCAACTTCACGTCATCGATCAGCGCGCACACCGGGACAAGCGGATACAGGCGAAAGCCGCACATCGAATCGCGGATCGTGAACGAGAGCGTTTCGATCCACACCCACACATGGGTGAGGTATCGGCCGTAGAGACGCGACTTCGGCACGGATTCATCGTAGACGGGGCGCCCGAGAATCACCGCGTGAGGCGCGGCGCGCGCAGCTTCGATGAAGCGCGGGACATCGGCGCTGTCATGCTGTCCGTCCGCGTCAATCTGCAAGCCATGCGTGAAACCCGCCTTGCGCGCGGCCCGCAGGCCCGCCATCACCGCCGCGCCTTTGCCCCCGTTTATCGGCAGGCGGATCAGCGTGAGCGTGTCCGAATAGCGTTGCTGAAGCGTGGCGAGAACATCCTGCGTCGCCTGATCGCTACCGTCATCGACGACAAAAATCGGCAACCCATGCACGCTCAGATTCGCGACGGTCGCGCTGATTGCGTCCTTGTGGTTGTAGATCGGAATCACGATGCACGGGACGACGCTCATGCGATACCCCGATAAACAATGACGCCCGACGTGCAATCCCGCCCACGCAGCCGATACGCAAATTGCACGCGGTGGCGCGACACGTCATGCGTCAACGTGAGATCGAGCAGCGCGCCCGGCGGCACTGGGGCCTTGAACTTCAACTGCTCGATCGATGCCAGCGTGCGCACGCCCGGCACTTGCTCGGCCGCCAGTCGCATCGCCCAGTCGATCTGCACGACGCCCGGCAGGATCGGCAAGCCGGGGAAGTGGCCGGCGAAATGCACAAGCGTCGACGGCACGCGAAGTTCGTAGTGCAACGCGGTCTCCCTGCGCGCTTCGGAGAGCACTTCGACGCCGTCAGCGCGTGCATCGAACGCCGCTGCAACAGCCGCGGCCGGCAACTTCCCCCGGGCATCGAACGGAAGTGCCAAACGGAAACGCCAGAAACGCGGCAGCACGACGATATCGAAATACGCCGCAAGGTGGCGGCGCAGGACCTTGGCGAGCGCGACACGTCCTCGTTCGAGCAGCGCTCCACTACCCGCTTCGGTCAGCGCCACCACCGCGCCGACACGCTCGCGCGACATCCCTTCAAGCGACACCGCCGCCGCTTGCGCCACGTACGGATGCTGTCCAAGGCGTGCTTCCAGTTCGGGCAGCGACACGCGCTTGCCATCGAGCTTGATCACGCGGTCCAAGCGGCCTTGCAGGCGAAAGCGTCCGTCCGGATCAAATGCGATGGTGTCGTCGGTACGATGCCAGTCATCGTGGCCCAGGTGCGGTGAACGCAGGTTGAGCGCACCGTCGTCACCGCGACCGATCTCGATGCCCTTCAATGCTTGCCACGCATCGGTCTGATCCTGCCGGCGCCATGCAATGCCGCCCGTCTCCGTGCTGCCGTAGATCTCGACCGGCGCCGCGCCGAAGGCCGAGGCATAGTTGCTTGCCGCGTCTGCCGCAAGCGGCCCGCCCGATGAAAAAAACACGCGCGGCGCAGGGCTCAAACTTGCGAAACCATCGAGTTCAGGCCAGCGCGACAGTTGCGCCGGCGTCGACACGACGACCGAGCCGCCCGACCCGCATTGCGCAATCCGCGCCTGCAAATGTTGCGGCTCCATGCTGAGCGCGCGGTCGAATGCACGCCCGGCCGCAAGCGGCCAGAACACGCGAAACAGCAGCCCGTAGATATGATGATGCGGGACGCTGCCGAGCACGGTTGCATCGCCGGCAAGCGCGCCCCACTGCGTCTCGAGCGTATGAACTTCGGCGTTGAATTGCGCGAGTGTCTTGCGGATCGGCTTCGGCGCGCCGCTGCTGCCGGAGGTGTACAGCGTGAGCGGCGCGAGCGGGTCGATCAGCAATGAAGATCCGGCGTACTCTGTCTGCGTAACCAGCGCAGGCATGTCGGCATCGCTTAAAACGGCATCGTAGGCATTCGAGAGATCGGCCAGATAACCGGGCGCTGCATGAGCTGGAATGACCGGTTCCTTGCCGCACGCGAATAGCGCAAACAGCGCGCAGGCGAAGTTGAACGGATCATCAATACACAATGCATAGCGCCGCGCCGGCTGCTCGCTTAAACGCGCGGCGATGGCCCGCACTCGCGCCGCGAACGTGGCGAAATCGAGCACATCGGCGCCGTCGCGGCAAACGGGCGTGGCGGCATCACGGCGGCCCTGCAACAGATCGTGCAACGCGATCATGCCGCCTCCGAGCGCGCGGCTCGCGGCAGCACGGCCACGTAGCGCCATACGATCTCACCAACCAGCAGCACCCCTATCAATCCATATGCGATCGCGCCGTTATAGAGCGACCACGCGGCACGCGTCCAGAACAACGCGGTATAGGCGGAAAACGCACCGTTCAGCGTGAAGAACACGCACCACATTTGCGTGACCCGGCGTGTGTACCGCACCGCATGCGCGCCAAGCGCCGGATTGCCCATGCGCGCGAATTTCTCGACCATCGATGGACCGCGCGCAAGCGTCGCGCCGAACGCGACCAGCAGTCCGAGGTTCACAAACGAGGGATACAAATGCAGCAGCAATTCACTGCCGGACAACACGATTGCTGCCGATGCGCAGCTTAGAAGGCCGGCGACGCACCAGTCGGTCGCGCTCAGTTGGCGCAGCGAAGTCGCGAACGTACCGGTGCCGGCCCAACGTTGCAGCCATAGCAGAGCGAACAATGCGGCGCCGATGTATCGCGGCTCATCCCAGCGCCATGCACACAAGATCATCAACGGGTAAGCGAGCTTCAGCGCAATTTGCAGGACCACTCGCAGAACCGCTCGCAGCCAGCCAAGAGGCCTGTCTCGCAGGCCTTCGGGCGCCGTGGCGCCCTGCCCGCCGGAACCTGGATGCTCCGCTTGCATCACCCCTGTTCCGCCAGCAGCGATTCCACTGCACCGATCACATCGCCGACCGTGCGAACCGACTTGAACTCTTCGGGCTTGATGCGCCGACCGGTCATTTCCTGCAGCTTGATGGCGAGATCGACAGCGTCGATGCTATCCAGGTCGAGGTCCTCGTAAAGATGCGCTTGTGGCGTCACGCGATCGGGCTCGATCGCGAAGTTCTCTTTGAAGATGGCGCGGATGCGCTCAAGGATCTCTGTCTCGGTCACGATTTACTCCCCTTTTCGCCGATGTCGTTCGTAGCGCTCAGTCCGTCCTGCTGGCTGGCGACCAGCGCTGCGAGCGTGCTGATCGAACGGAAGTGCTCTCGCGTGCGCTCGTCGTTCGCCGCAATCGTCAATTGATAGTGTTTGCGCAACACAATGCCGATCTCGAGTGCGTCGATCGAATCGAGGCCGATGCCATCGGTTTCGAACAGCGGCGCATCGTCATCGATGTCCGCAGGCGTCAGGTCTTCCAGATCGAGAGCGTCGATCAGAAGCTGCTTAATTTCCAGTTTCAAAGAATCCATAGTCGAACAGCCGCTGGTTAATGTGCGCCTCAATAGCGCTGGTCAAAGTGCGCGCGGCCAGGGCCGGAGAAGGAGTTTCATGCGAGGCGTCCGGGGAACCATCGTGCCCCATGAGCTGGTCGGCCGCGACGGGCTCGAGCACGCTCACGCGGATGCGGAACGCCCGCGACGGCACGTCATACCAGCGCATCTGCTTGGTGAAGGCCGGCGGGTCGCAATCGATCAGCACGGGCAGGATCGGCGTGGCCGCCTTGAGGGCGATGTGCGCAAAACCGCGTGAGAATGCGTGCAACCGGTTTGGCGCCGGACTGCGCGTGCCTTCCGGAAAAATGATCATGGTATAGCCCGCGGCGATCTGGCGGGCGCTGGCTTCAACGAGTTCGACCGGGTCGGCGTTGCTCACGTATTCGGCCGCCCGCACGATGCCCCAGAAACAGGGATTACCCCAGTGCGCGTTCTTGACGACGCAACATGCACGAGGCGTGAGCGCGAGCAGCACTACGACGTCAAGGTAGGTTGGATGGTTGGCCACGACCACGACGGGGCCGCTGTCGCGCAACGCGGCCGCGCCAGCGACGTCCAGCTCCATCACGCCGACCCACTGCAAGAAGGCCACCAGCGCCCGGAAAAACCAGTGAATGATGGTCGTGACCATACGCTGACGCGACGCGCGATGCGGCCACAGCCACGCGAGCGGAAACACCAGCACCGAGAACAGCAGTCCGCAGACGCCGAACACGACGAAGCTCATGCCTGTGGCGGCCAGCCGCCAGCCGTGACTAAGCCGCGCCTTCATGCCAGCTCCAATGCCAGGTATTACCGGCGTTTTGCCATGTGGCACGCGAGCGCGTGTCGAGACAGCGCCTGACCGCTTCGCTCTGCGTAAGGAAAAAGTCAGGCACGGCGGGACTTTGCAATGCCGGCTCTGGTGCACCCGAAAGAGTCCCCGAAAGAGTCCCCGATATCGTGCATGTGAGCTGCCCAGCCGCACGGGTGTCGAGCAGGATCGCGAGCGCACCGCCTTGCACCTCGTCTTCAATGGTGCCGTAGGCGGCATCGGCTGGCTCGTCAGCATAGACCACCAGCACGGGCGACGACGGGTCCGCCTCGAACTGCGCATGTGCTTCAAGCAAGGCAAACCCAAGCGTTTCCGCCCCGGCGGAAATCGCGTTGGCGGGGGAACGGTCGCCGCGGGCGATGCCGAATATGCCGGTCATCGCGTTGAGCACCGACAGGCTGAAAGCAGTGGGAGAAACCGGCTCGCCCGTGCTGATGGCGCGCAGGATCTCGGTCGTGCGCCGCAGTTCACCATGCCGCGACGCGAACACCACGCGCACCCGGTCGAGTTCGGCCACGCAGTCGTGGGCGACCTTCAGGGCGCTTCGGGACAGGCTGCTCAGACGGCGGCGGACCATCGGCTCGATGAAGCTGATATCGGCGGTCGCTGCGGCAGCGGTGGCGGACCATCGGGAAACGGGCATGGTCCAGCGCAGATCGTGCATACGATATTTACGATTTGAAAGGCACCAGCACCTCACCAGGATTCGCCTGTGCGGGCAGCGCATGAATGAGCCCACTCCAACCGGACGATCTTCAACCGGCTGTCAAGAGATGACAGTTGGATAGTCCAATGCCTGTACCGACTTAACGGCAGTTTGTGCCGATTGTTTAATGCCATATGGAGTACGTGAGGGTACGTGCAGCGGGTAAATGAATTATCTGGACCTTGATCGGCTCTGCATTGAGGGGCGAATCATACTGAAAGTTTCCTGCTAAATCAGCCAGAAAACGGTTCGCGCATGGATAAGTCTCACATATACGACGGAAACGACGAAACCTCATGGATGTTCAAACAAACTCAACCGGACTCCACACGACAATAACGGAAATCCAGGCACCGTTCCCCCGTCGTCCTAATCGAAAAAGTTACGGAATGTATGTTCTGGCGGGGGGACTGGCTAAGTCTTACCGTCTTCCTCGCCTCTGATCACGCGCGCGATGGTCGTTAGACCCAACGAGAACAACGCTTTCCCCGAGTTCTGCAAAGAGTGCGGGAGCGTTATTTCACTCAAAATGTCCCTGCCGAATATAAGTCAGGTAACTGTGACTTGATCGACACTTCGCGCGGGTTCGTACAATGCGTAACGTCTCTTACTCGATGACGCGACAGGACATGCTTCGAATCTGTCCGGCAGCAGGATTAGAAGGCTTCCCGTAAGGTAACGAAGTGCAGCCCTTGCTTTTTTGCAGCATCGAAAATCTGCGGTAAGACCGAGAGCAAAACAGGTTGACCGTCATCGGTAATAGCGGCGCCGCCATCGTGGAGCAGCAGGATGTCTCGCGGCGCCAGATCGCGCAGCAGCCGCCGCGTGACGATTTCCGGATCGCGCTCGCGGGTATCGAAGCCGCGACGCGTCCAGGCGGCCAGCCTTAGATCGAGCTTTTGCAGGACGGGCTCCAGCAGGACATTGCGCAAGCCCGCCGGTGCACGAAAAAAAGCTGGCCGCTCCCCCGTCAGTTCCGTCAGCGTGCGTTGCGCCGCATCGATTTCCCGGCTTAGCGCCCCCATGCCCGTCACCGAAAAAGTGTGCACATGCCTCTGCGAGTGGTTCTCCACGCCATGCCCTCGCGCGACGATCTCACGGGTCAACGCGGGATACCGGCGTGCGCGTTCGCCGATCAGGAAGAACGTGGCGCGGACCCTGTGTGCGTCGAGCAGGTCCAGAACCTGGGGCGTGACGAGCGGATCAGGACCGTCGTCAAGCGTAAGCGCAATGGCGTTCGCATTGCGCGGGATGGCGGGCAAGCGAGTCCAGTTGGCGCCGAGCAGCGTTGAGCGCGGCCACAATCCCGCTGCCGTGACGCTCGCGTGGTTGATCGCGGTGCCTGCCAGCCACCATGGCCACATCTCCGGCGCGGTGACGCAGCCCGCCAGCGCCACCGCATGCCAGGCCGCCGTGAGCTTCAGTGCGACGGGGTAGCCTGTCACAGGCCAGCGACGCTCGGACGCCGCATCCGGATCGAGTTGCAGTCGCGGATGAAGTTTGAGCATGCGTGTTCCTTCTTTGATTCCGATAATGTTGTATCTGTTTATACGCCGGTAAAAAATTCCCAAGGCGGGCCGGGTTGAACAAAGCCAGGCTTACCTGTTTCCGGTGTAAGGAATTCGGACGCGTAAGCACTTGTCGCGCGCACCTGAATTTTAGCGTCTGGCACTACCGTCACAGCGTTTTCACGGTGATATCGTCGTAACGCCTGAGCTTGTAGATCGCTATGGACACGATCCAGCTCACAATGAATATGCCTATGACAATGTAGCCCAACAGCCCGAAGTGCTCGTTGAGACTGCCGATAGAATCCCAGAACGCGCCCTTGAGCGCGAAGTTGTCCTGGAGCAGACCCAGCACCTCGATCCCACCGATCAGCACAGCGACCACCACCGAAACGAACGTGATCGTGATGTTGTAGTAGAGCTTGCGCATGGGCCGGACAAAGGCCCATCGATACGCGCCGAGCATCAGGATGCCGTCGGTGGTATCGACCAGCGACATGCCTGCCGTGAACAGGATCGGCAACACGAGCACCGACCAGAATGACAGTCCATGCGACGCCTGGGCCGCCGATATGCCGAACAACGCCACCTCGGTGGCGGTATCGAATCCGAGCCCGAACAGGAACCCCACCGGATAAAGATGCCAGCTGCGCGATACCAGTCTCAACAATGGCCTGAGCATTCGCGAGAGCAATCCGCGATTGTTCAGCAGGAGGTCGAGATCGGTTTCGACCAGCGGTTCCCCTCGACGCACGGCGCGAAACGTCCTGATGACCGACGCCAGCACGACCAGGTTCGCGATGGCCAGGACGAACAGGAACAGCGCCGAAACACTGGTGCCGATAAGACCGCCGAACCCTCTCAGGTCATCGAAGTGCGTTGTCAGCGCGGTTGCCGCGAACGCGACGCCAACGGTGAGCGCGACGACCACCGTCGAGTGGCCGAGCGAGAAGAACAAGCCGGCGCCAAGCGGACTGCGGCCGACCTGGAGCAGCTTGCGGGTGACGTTATCGATAGCGGCAATGTGGTCCGCATCCACCGCGTGGCGCAGCCCGAACGTGTACGCTAAAAGCGCCGTACCCAGCAGTGCCGGCTGCCCGCGGAAGGCAGTCAGCGCCCATGCCCACGCGAGCACATTGAAGACGAGGAGGAGCGCGTAGATGCCGATGATTTTATGGCGCAGACCTGTTGGACGGTCGTTAAAGAGCTGCGACATTTGTTTTAGCATCATGAGCCTCGCATTCTTGCCCGTACCGTCAGCTTCAACTCGATCCGACCGCTGCGTTGCTCGTGCCTTAGCGCACTGTCTCCGCAACTTCCACCAACGCCGCCGCTTCCAGCCACGCGTACCACGCCTTCATCCCCGCCCCCGTTTGCGCCGATACCTGCAGCACTTCAATTGCAGGATTAACCTGCCGCGCATACGCCAGGCAGCGTTCGACATCGAAGCGCAAGTGCGGCAGCAGATCAATCTTGTTCAGCAGCATCAGGCGGCTTGCACGGAACATGTGCGGATACTTGAGCGGCTTGTCTTCGCCTTCGGTCACCGAGAGGATCACCACCTTCGCGTGTTCGCCGAGATCGAACAGCGCGGGGCATACAAGATTGCCGACGTTCTCGATCATCAGCCACGACCGGGCTGGCGGATCGAGTTGCGCCAGGGCACGCGACACCATGCCGGCATCGAGATGACAACCCGTGCCCGTGTTGATCTGGACCACGTGGCAACCGGTCGCGCGAATTCGTTCGGCGTCGTTGAGCGTCGCTTGATCGCCTTCGATTACCTCGATCGACTGGGTGCTGCGTAACGCCTGGAGATCGCGGATAGTACGCTCGAGCAGCGTGGTCTTGCCCGCTCCCGGTGAACTGACAAGGTTCAGTGCGGTGATATGGCGGCTCGCCAGCCAGCCACGGTTGTGTTCGGCAAGCAGCTGGTTCTTCGCCAGGACATCCTGTTCGAGCGCGATCGTGGTGCCGTGGGTTGTGGCGGCAAGCGCCACTTCGGACGGAGGTACGGGCGAGTGTTTGGTGCCCGGGTGCACGTGCCCGTCGTGTTCAAGAACGTGAGCTTCATGAGCGTGCCGATGCGCGCGCGCATGCAGATGCGCGGCCACACTCGCGCCAGCCGGCCCAGTCGCAAGTTGCCGCCACGAACCCGGTTTGCGCACCGCGCCGCCTTCCCCTTCTGCCGGCGTCTCAATCCGCTCGCCAGTCTCAGGGTCGGTGATCACCGTGCCGGCACCTTTTGAGCAACCGCATGTGGTACACATCAAACCACCTCCATTTGTCTGATCTTCAGCTCGCTGCCGGCCAGCAGCTCGAGATTGACGCTTCCACACGCGCAGTGTTCGAGCAGGTCGGTCATGTCCACGCGGCCGCCGCAGTCCAGGCAGCGGGCGAGGCCCGGAGTCTCTACAATCTCCAGCGCCGCACCTTCGAGCACGGTGTCTTTCGCGCAGACATCGAAGCAAAAGCGGATGGCATCCGGCATCACAGCCGACAACCGGCCGATCTCCAGCGTCACGCGCAACACGCGTGCGCCCATCGCCCGTTCGGCGCACAGCTCGACGACACTATTCGCGATGCTCAGTTCATGCATGACGCCGTGCCCCTCTGCCCTTGTGTCTGACGCCTCGCTAACAGATACGGGGCAGTTGCTCGCCCGTCAGCATGTCCACGATCCGCTGTCCACCGAACACCGTATTCAGCACCACGATGCCCGCGGGTTCTTCAACTACCTCGCCGATCACAGCCGCCCGCGTGCCGGCCGGGTGCGCATGCATCGCCGCGAGCACGCTTGACGCGGCGTATGCGGGAACAATCGCAACCAGCTTGCCTTCGTTCGCCAGATACAGAGGATCGAGGCCGAGGATCTCGCAAGCGCCCTTCACTTCCTCGCGGATCGGCAGCGCGTTTTCCCGGATGCGGATCGCCACACCGGATGACACCGCAAACTCGTTCAGCACCGTGGCCACCCCACCGCGCGTTGCGTCGCGCATGCAGTGGATGTCCTTGCATGCGCTCAGCATTGCATCGACCAGTGACGCGAGCGGCGCGCAGTCGCTTGCTATATCGGACTGCAATGCAAGCTGTTTTCGTGCGACCAGGATCGCCGCGCCGTGGTCTCCGAGAAAGCCGTTCACGATCACCGCGTCACCCGGCTGCGCCCGTCGCGCCGATAGGTTCACGCCGGGCGGCACGACCCCCACGCCCGCGGTGTTGATGAACAACTTATCGGCGCAACCGCGCTCGACCACCTTGGTGTCGCCGGTAACAATAGACACGCCCGCTTCGATCGCGACACGCTGCATGCTTGCCGCCACGCGACGCAGGACATCGACTGCCAGACCCTCTTCAATCACCATCCCGCACGATAGAAACAGCGGTTTCGCGCCCGACATGGCGAGGTCGTTGACCGTGCCCGATACCGCCAGCGTGCCGATGTCGCCGCCCGGGAAAAACAAGGGGTCGACGACGTAGCTATCGGTAGTGAACGCGAGCCGGTCGCCAAGACTCGCGAGGTTCGCGAGCGGAAACACCGCCTGGTCTTCGAGCGCGGCGAGCGCGGGGTTGTCGAAGGCCGGCACAAATACGTCCTCGATCAGATCGCGCATCGCCCGGCCTCCGCCACCGTGCGCGAGATTGATCGTGGCATCGCGTAGCCTGCCGGTCCGGTCGTTCATGCCTGCGCTCCCTGCTTGAGCGTGTCCGTCGCAGCGTCATGCCTATACAACGCCGATGTATCTACGCGGGCATAACGATAATGCGCCGCGCACGCGCCTTCGCTCGATACCATCAACGATCCGAGCGGCGTTTCCGGCGTGCACGCGGTGCCGAATACCTTGCACTGCTGTGGCTTGATCACCCCCTTGAGCACTTCCCCGCACTGGCAGGATTTCGGATCCGCGATCTTCAGGTTCGCGACGGGGAACTTGCGCTCGGCATCGTAAGCGGCGAAGCGTTCGCGTATCCGCACGCCCGAGTGATCGATCGATCCAAGCCCGCGCCATTCGAAGAATTCGCGCAACTCGAACACTTGCTCGATCGCCGATAGCGCCTGCGCATTGCCATCTTTCGGCACGATCCTTCCGTACTGGTTCTCCACTTCGCAGCGGCCTTCGGCGATTTGACGCAGCACCATCCACACCGATTGCAGCACGTCGAGCGGTTCGAATCCAGCGACGGTGATCGGCCGCCGGTAATGCTCAGCAATGAAACGATAGGGCCGCGTGCCGATCACCATGCTCACATGTCCGGGTCCAAGGAAACCATCGAGATGCAGGTCGGGGGAATCAAGAATGGCCTTGATCGTCGGGATGATGGTGATGTGGTTGCAAAACAGCGAGAAGTTATTGATGCGTTGGGCGTGCGCTTCCAGCACGGTCATCGCGGTGCTCGGCATCGTGGTTTCAAAACCCAGCCCGAAGAAGATCACCTCGCGATGCGGATTCGCACGCGCAACAGCAAGCGCGTCGAGCGGCGAATAGACCATGCGTACATCGGCTCCATCGGCCTTCGCTTTCAGCAGGCTCTTGCGCGAGCCGGGTACCCGCATCGCGTCGCCGAAGGTCGTGAAGATCACTTCGGAGCGTTCGGCGAGCGCCACGCAGTCGTCCACGCGGCCCATCGGCAATACGCAAACGGGGCAACCCGGGCCGTGGACGAATTCGACCTCGGGCGGCAGCATCTGGTGAATGCCGTACCGGAAGATGGAATGCGTATGGCCGCCGCATACCTCCATGATCTGCAACGGACGATTGAGGCCGCCACGCTCGCGCGCGATCCGCTCGACCAGCCGGCTGATCGCGAGCGTAAGAGTACGGGCCTTCTCGGGATCGCGGAATTCGTCGACGTATTTCATGACGCGCGCTCCGCTGCCGCTGTGTCGGGCACATTCAGGCTGCCGCGTTCATCGGCGAGCAGCGTGTGGACCAGGTCCCACAGGATGTGGTAAATCGCGACGTGAGTTTCCTGGATCCGATGAATGCTGTCGCTCGGCACCACGAGGCAATGATCGAGCGCACCGGGAGCTGCCATCTTGCCGCCGTCGTGCCCGGCGAGGCCGATGGTCACCACGCCCATCTCGCGCGCTTTCGCAAATGCGGCGAGCAGGTTCTCGGAGTTGCCGCTTGTCGATACCCCGATCAGGCCGTCGCCGCGACGCGCCTGCGCCACCAGTTGCCGCACATAGATATGCGCGAAGCCCACGTCGTTGCCCACGGCCGTCATCATCGCGGTATCGGCGACTAGGTTGACCGCGGCGAGCGCCGGACGCCCGGCCGTAACCGGATGCAGGAACTCCACTGCGATGTGCGCGGCGTCGCAACTCGAGCCGCCGTTGCCCATCGAAAAGAGCCTGCCGTCACGGCGATAAACATCCGCGATCGCATGTGCAACCGCGACCACGGCGGTGGCATGGACCGCGAAGAACGCGCGCTTCGCGTCGATGCTGGCCTGCGCCTTCTGCGCGACCGATTCCAGCAGTGCAGCATCGAGTTTCGCCGCGTCCTGATGCTCGCCGTGAAGAAACGGATACAGGCCATGCAGCGCACGATGTTCAGTCATGTCGCGCTCCATCGTGGTGATTGAACGGGTCAGGAGGCGAAGGTCCCCCGCCGCCTTCCATCATCGCGGCCATCTCCGCCTGCGCTTCGCCAAGCTCACGCAACAGGGCAAGCGTGCGCGAGGCTTCCGCTTCGTCGAGACGGCTCATCGCGAAGCCAACATGCACCAGCACCCAGTTGCCGATACACGCAGCCGGCGGCCGGTCGTCATCGACGATGAACGCGATGTTGATGATCCGTCGCACTCCGCCTACATCGACTAATGCGAGATTATTGTCCGCATCGCTGATCTCGACGATCTGTCCCGGGATGCCTAAGCACATGACGTACTCCGTGGTTCAACAAACGCGGACGCCAGGGCACGCGCGGCAGTGATGGCAGCTTGCCCCAGCGCAATGCCACCGTCGTTGGACGGTACCTGGCGATGGGTCAGTACGTTAAAACCGCCTGCGCCAAGGCGTGCGGTGAGTTGTTCGAACAGCACGCGGTTCTGCATGACCCCGCCGGAGAGCGCGACGGTGCTGACCTGCGTGGATGCACACAAACGAACCGTCATCTGAACGATCGCTATCGCAAGCCCCTTGTGAAAGCGCGTAGCCATGACCGGCACGGGCGTGGCACGCAGCAAGTCGTCGAGCAGCGCGATCCACATTGGCTTCGGGTTGATCAACAGCGATCTATCGGCTTCCATGATGTCGAACGGATACGCCCGTGCGTCGTCTTCATCGTTGAGCGTACGGGCATCGATCATCGCTTCGAGTTCGATCGCGGCCTGCCCTTCGTATTGGACGCGTTCGCGGCACACGCCCAGCGCTCCGGCGACTGCATCGAACAGACGCCCGGCCGAGCTGGCAACGGGACTATTGATGCCTGCGTCGATCATCTGATCGAGCAGTGTCAGCGGACGATTGGCGAGAAAATGATGGAGGTCCAGCTTCGCGTATTGCTTAGCGAAACGCGGCCATCCGAGGCTTGCGGACAGATGCGCGTACGTGTTGCGCCACGGCTCACAAACCGCGTACGCGCCTCCCGGCAGCGCGACCGGTGTGAAGCTCGCAAGACGCTTGAAATTGACGTAGCCGCCGAGCAAAAATTCACCGCCCCACAGCGCGTTGTCCAGGCCCATGCCAAGGCCGTCAAGCACGATACCAAGAACGTCAGTACCCAAGCCGACATCATTTTCCGCAAGGCACGCCGCGAGATGTGCGTGATGGTGCTGGATCTCGGCAAGCGGCAAATGCCGCTGCTGTGCGATATCGATACCGAGCTTGCGCGACAGATACTCGGGGTGCAGGTCGACCGCGACGAAACCCGCGTCGTGCTCGAACAGATGTTGATAACGCGCGAGCGACACCGTGTAGTCGCGATACGTCTCGCCGTTCTCCAGTTCGCCGATGTGATGCGACAAAACCGCTTCGCCATCGCGCAGCAAGCAGAACGTGTTTTTCTGCTGAGCGCCCATCGCGAGGACCGGTGGTGCAGCACCAAAATCACGCGGCAATCGCAGCGGTGCAGGGGCATAACCGCGCGAGCGCCGTAGCAAGCGCGGTACGCCGCCCATGATCCGCGCGACGGAATCGTCCACGCGACGCGCGATGTCGCGGTCGTGCATGAGCCAGGCGTCGGCCATGCCGGCGAGGCGTTGGCGGGCCTCGTCGTTATCGATGCATTGAGGTTCGTCGGCGAGATTGCCGCTGGTCAGCACGACCGGACCGTCAAGCGATTGCATCAGCAGATGATGCAGCGGGGTTGAAGGAAGCATGAAACCCAGCGTCGCGATACTCGGTGCGACACCGGGAAACGGATCAAGCGTGCCGCGATCGATCATCGGTATGATGACGATGGGTCCTGCGGCGCTTTCAAGCAGGCCCTCGTCTGCTCCGCTCACCACGCAATAGCGTTCGATCATGGCCACGTCGCGCGCCAGCAGCGCAAACGGCTTGCACTCGCGATGTTTCAGCACGCGTAATTTCGCAATGGCAGAATGATCTGACGCGGCGCATGCAAGCTGAAAACCGCCCAGTCCTTTGATGGCGACTATCTTGCCGCGCTCGATCAAGCGGCGCGTGGCATCCAGCGCATCGCCTTCCGCCACTGAACCGTCGGCCAACTCCAGCCACAGGCGCGGCCCGCAAGCCGGACACGCAATCGGCTGCGCGTGGAAGCGCCGGTCGTTCGGATCGTCATATTCACTCGCACAGGTCTCACATAACGGAAACGCCGCCATCGTGGTGTTCGGGCGGTCGTACGGGATTGCCTGAATGATCGACAAGCGCGGCCCGCAATGCGTACAGTTCGTGAACGCATAACCATATCGACGGGTCGACGGGTCCAACGTTTCATCGATACACGCACAGCACGTGACCGCGTCCGGTACCACGCCGGTGTGCGCGCGTCCCTTTTCACTCGCGACGATCCGGAAGCTGCCAGAAGGTGGTGTCCCGTGGAACGCATGGCGTTCGATGGAATCGATCGCCCCAAGTGGCGGACACTCGCTGCGCAAGCGCTCGACAAAATCATCGAGCGTACTGATGTCAGCCCATGCGTGGATCAGCACGCCTTCGCTGTCGTTGCTTACATCGCCGCTTACACCGCAAGCGTGCGCAAGACGCCATACTGCCGGCCTGAAACCCACACCCTGCACCAGTCCGCGCACACGAATCACCTCACCGGCCCGGGAAATCACGGGCGGTTCGTCCCGAACCGGAGGCGGACACAGGCTCATGGCCGTGCCCGTCACATGTTGCGGATACGGATATAGCGGCGGATATCCTTCAGGTTTGCCGCAACGCCAACGATCAGCCCGGACAATAACAAGTACTTCAGCAAAAACTTCATCATGCTCTCCAGTGATCCTGCGACACGCTCCCGGCGTCGGCCACGTTGGTCTGCGCCTGCATGCTGTCGATCATCGTTTCAATGGTGTCTGCTGCTTCCTCCACTGCCGCCGCGACGGGTGCGCTCAGTCCCATGCGGCCCTCCTGCCCGTCCTCCGTGCCAAGACTTTCCGGCTCACAACCGACCAGGACAATGCGCCCCACTTCACCGCCCATCGCCTGCACGGCCTGAAGGACTTTCGCCGGATCGAGGTCGTGCGCAGACAACAGGACCGGCGAGGCATCGCCTGTGAAATCTTCATTGGCGTTCGGTATGGAAGGCTCTATCACATACAGCGTGCCAGGCGGTCCGTCGCGATGCGTTGCGTCGACAAGGACAGCCAGATCCACACCGTCGAGCAGCGCGTAATACAGATCGATCCCCCGGATTCCATAGTCGATCACACGCACATCTGGCGGCCATGGGCCGGACCGTCTTTCGTGCAGACGGCGCACAACCTCGACGCCAAAACCATCGTCGCCCAGGAAGATGTTGCCCACTCCCGCTACCAGCATCGAAGTCATGATGGCCGCTCCTCGCGCAGCGGCTCAATCTCGTCGGGCGCGAAAAAGAAGCGATGACCCGGCATGCGCGCAAGTCCGAAGTCACGTCCGGGATCACAGTCGATCGTTACCGCAACGTGAACGTGATTCTCGAAATCGCGCTCGATCGACTCGATGGTCGCTATCTGATCGCGCAAAGCCAGGTCGAAGATATCGGCGCGTGCATGGGGATGCAGCACGACGCGCGAGCCGACCTGCAACGCCACGCCATCGACGTTGACGCAGGCAAGAGGAGGCATGGCGTCAAGCTCGGCCCAGGGCGCCGTATCTTCGGGAGCCTCTCCCGTTTCTTCCGAGACATCCCGCCAACTGCCCGCACCGGCGCGCACTTCGCGCAAGGTTCCATGCAGCCGCTGCAAGTCGCTGGCGGTGAGGCTTTCCGTGCGTTCGAGCAGCGCGCGTGAGCGTTCATCGCCTGCGGCCATCTCGCGCTTTTCGGCGTCGGTCATGGTGAGGATGCGCAGCGTCAGGATCTCGTCGATCTCGGTGGCGTCGAAGAGATCACCTGCGCTTTCTGGCGCGACCTGCGGGTAGTCGTAGAGGATGATCGGCGCCGCGAGCATGGTGTCGTGGCGTTCACCGGAGCCGACCAGCACCGGCCATAAACCGATATTCGTGCAAGCCGCGACCGCCTCAGCGAGTTCGTCCGGCGGCTCGATCGAGGAGACGAACGCCGCGCCCTCCACAGCCAGCACCGCATGGCATGACAACAGCGCAAACGACGAAGCGGCATCGCGATTCAAACGCTGCGGTTCGTCAACCGGCGTCACGTTGACGATGCGCACGGTGAGCCTGACCGTGCGTGCATCGACCCGCGTTGCGCAGCATTCCACACGGCCTTCTATGGCCGCCCGCGTGCGCACGAGCGCACCGCGCACGCGGCCGTCCGCTTCCATTAATGGCTCTATAGAGCGGCTGCCCGCCAGTGAAAACGGCAGGCGCAGCCCTTCGATACACAGTTCGCCAAGCGTCAATACCGGGATCTCGACGTGCTGCTCACCGGCTTCCTGCCACGCGTCGAAACGGCGGCCGCCCACTTCCAGCGAAGCCACCGACCGCGTAGACAACGCATCAAGCCCCGTCCATGCAGCCGCAGCCTCGTTCAACTCACGCACGTCCCGCTCGATCAGGTGCAGGAAACATGGACGCACCGTTACACGCGTTTCGTCGCCGCCTTCGATCAGGCATTCGGTCTGCATCATCGATGCATCGCTGCCGGACCAATCGGCCCACGCTCGCGGATACACGCTGCCAAAGGTCCAGCGCTGCCGGTTCTTTACCGACGACGGTCTGTACGGGTAAAGCATGTATCCCTCGTACAGCACGGCCTGAACGATCCCGTCGACGGGGTTCATTGCAACCCTCCCTGCGCAGGCCACGCCTGTTCGCTACGGGTCTCATCCAGCAAGGACGTGAGTGCTTCGTCCGAGCCGGTCAAGCCTCGCTCGACCCGATACCGCTCCAGCCGCTCGAACACGCCGCGCTGCACGCACATCCATGCGGTGTTCGGGTAGTAGTAGTCCCGCATTGCGCGCCACGTCGCGACCGGCAAGCGAAACGCGGTTTCCTTGTGCCACGGAACACGCGCGACCTGCAGCGTACCGTCGCTCTCACGATAAAAAATCGTGCCGCTGAATTGCAGCATCAACGGGATTTCTCCGTCTCCGAGCGCATCGAAATACTTCGCCGCCGCGACATTGAAGTCGAACGTGCATGGCACCGGAAGATCGATCGCGCAGGTATCCGTGAACGCAGGAACAGCCGCATTCGCGTGGGTCCACAGCAGGGTCCGCAACGTCTGCGACCAGCGCTGCGGTACGCCGAACAAATCGCTAAGCCGTGCCTGATCGACCGGCTCATAGGTCCGCCGGGTCGCCTCTATCTGGATCTGGCAATGCAGCGCGAGGCTCGCAATTTCCTCCCGGGCAGGTGACCCGTTGGCCGCGCTCTTATTCGTCACGCGCAGCTTGAACACCAGCAGCGGTGACACCGAGTGCAGCGCAATCTCCGCGCCCTCGACGACGAAGTCAAGATCAGGCATTCGGCACTCCCTCCGGCAAACGCTCGCCTGCTTTCAGCGCCGCAAAACAAGCGTGAATTGCGCGCCATGCGTCCACGCCGCCCGACAATCCGCGCCAGCGCGCCCGGATCACGCCGGTCAGTGCATAACACTGGTCGATAGGCACGCGGTAATACTCACGCGCGCCTTCCACGCGATTCACCAATAGCGCTTCGACATCGGGTTCGAGGGTATCGAGGATCGGGTTGTCGGCAACCAGGCGATCCCACGCACTCAGATCGAGCGACGACTGCAGCGCGCCGGCAGCGCCCGGGTACATCGCGATCACGCGCTGCGCGCTCGAGTCTCTATAGAAGAACGCAATGCCGATCGGGATCGCCAATGCGTCCCATTGTTCGTCGCTCAGACGAAACTCGCTCAACCAGCGGACGCTTCCCGGTACCCGCTTATAGCGCGCGTTTTGCTGGTTTCCGAACAGCAACGCGCACGCACGGCAGCAGCAACGTAACGCGTGCTGCTCCAGTTCGAGCAGATGAGGATGAGTGCCGTCAAGCGGTTCACCGCACAGTTCACAGAGCGTCATCACCGGCGGGCGGGCGAACGTGCGCAGCGCGGCCACCCAGCCGCGTTGCCCGGGTTGTTCCCCCCCGCGTGCGTTCATGATGTTGGCAGCGTTGCGACAAACCGCAGCTCGTGGACATTGACGTCCGGCATCCCGTCTATTTCAATGCGCGCCACGTCCGGCGCCTGTTCAAAAATCGCCCGCTCGATATCGTTCTGCACATCGGCAGGGGTGACGTGCTTGCCAGTCAGCACGCCCGCCAGACGAACGCGTACCAGGTCCTCCCGTGCATCGAGCAGTTCGATCCTTACGCCTTGCGCACCAAGCGGCGCCCGCAGTCCTTCGACCGCATGCTCGACACGGCCAGCCAGGTCTTGCGGATGCAATCCATGCAGCAACAACAATGCGCTGACCTGTTTGTCCTGCATCAGCCGGGCGACGATCGGACCATCGGCGCCATCCGCCTCGGTCACGATCTCGGCCAGCCGCGCAAGACCGCTTGCATGCAGTTCGAGCACCACCTGCAACAAGGCCTGCGCGATATCGCGCGCACGCGTGTCATCCAGTGCCGCCAGTGCTGCAATCAGTTCGTCGATGCGCCGTTGTTGTTCCTCAAGCACGCGCGCGCCGCTCATGAGTGCCCTCCCGGTTTCATGCCCGGCACAACGCCGAAGGTCGGTGAATGCGCGACATCGACGGTCTTGCCATCCCCGACATACATATGGACGCCGCACGGCAGGCACGGATCGAAGCTGCGCACGGCCCGCATGATGTCGATGCCCTTGAACTTGTCCGGTCCGTTCTCCTCGAAGATGGGCGTGTTTTGCACCGCATCTTCATAGGGCCCGGGCGTGCCGTAGATATCGCGCGGATTCGCATTCCACGGGGTCGGCGGATACGGATGGTAGTTCGCAATCTTGCCGCCCTTGATCACCAGGTGATGCGATAACACCCCGCGTACCGCTTCATGAAAACCGCAGCCGATGGCTTCGTCCGGGACCTCGAACGGCGTGAACGTGCGCGTATGGCCAGCATGCAATTCGGCCAGCGCCTTCTCCGCGAAATGCAGCGCACACGCGGCCGCATAGGCCTGGAAATAAGTGCGCGCGCGGTCGCGCTCAATCGCGTTGCTCCACTTCGGGATCTTCCATTCGAACTCGACTTCGGGTTTAAGCGCCGTCTTCGGCAAATAGATCTTCACGCTGTGACCGGTCGACTTCACATAGCCGATATCCACCAGGCCCGCGAGCGCGGTCGTCCACAGCCGTGCGATCGGACCGCCGCCGGTATCGAGCGCGAGGTAATCGCCCGTGCGCTTGTCGTACCAGCGCGGCGACATGACCCACGTATAGTTGCCGTCGAATTTGCGTTTCTGCGGCCGCGGCAAGGTGGTCTGGTTCCACGGATGCTTGCGATCGATCGGATTGCCAAGCGGGTCCTGCCGGACAAAGGTTTCCTCATGATCCCAGTCATCGTAGAACGAACTGCCGAGCAAAATGCGAATGTTCAGGTTGATCTCGACCAGATCCGTAGTGACCAGCTCGCCGTCCACGACCACACCGGGTGTGACGAACATGCTGCGGCCCCAGTCGGTCATGGTCTTGTAGTCGTAGTCGCATACGTCCGGGTCCTGGAACGAGCCCCAGCAGCCCAGCAGGATGCGCCGGCGGCCGACGTCCTCGTAACCCGGCAGCGCTTCATAGAAGAAGTCGAACAGGTCGTCATGCAGCGGCACGACCTTCTTCATGAACTCCACATACTTCATCAGCCGCGTGATGTAGTCGGTGAAAAGCTGCACGGTCGGCACCGTCCCCACGCCACCGGGATACAGCGTTGACGGATGCACGTGCCGCCCTTCCATCAGGCAGAACATCTCCCGCGTATAACGGCTCACATGCAGCGTCTCGCGATAGAACTCGCCGGTGAACGGGTTCAGCGCGGTCATGATGTCCGCGATCGTCTTGTAGCCGTGAATCTCGGCATGCGGCGCCGCGGTTTTCTGCGCTTTGGCCCACACCCCGGGGTTGGTTTCCTTGACCATCTGCTCGCAGAAATCCACGCCCACCAGATTATCCTGGAAGATGTTGTGATCGAACATGTACTCGGCCGCTTCGCCCAAATTGACGATCCATTCCGCGATGTTCGGCGGTTTCACGCCATAGGCCATGTTCTGCGCATACACCGAGCAGGTCGCGTGGTTGTCGCCGCAAATACCGCAGATACGGCTGGTAATGAAGTGCGAGTCGCGCGGGTCCTTGCCCTTCATGAAGATGCTGTAGCCGCGAAAAATGGACGACGTGCTGTAGCACTCCGCAACCTTGCGCTGCTCGAAATCGATCTTTGTATAAATGCCGAGACTGCCGACGATCCGCGTGATCGGGTCCCAGTTCATCTCCACCAGTTTGGCAGGCTGTGACGCCTGGCCCGACTTCAATTCAGGTGCCGCAATATCCGCCATGACCCCCTCCTGGATGCTTCTGTCTTTCGTGGAAGCCGCGGTGATGCCAACGATCAGCGGCGGTTTCCAAATGTGTTCCGCGCAACCGTTCAGCGACGATAGCCCGTCGTCAGCGTGGGACGGTTATGCCGCCATTTCGGTTCCTGGTTGACGGTCGAATTGGTCAGCTTGCGCAGGCTGCGGATCAGTCCGCCGTAAGACTTGATGAGATTCGACGAGAGGACCGCACCCGGGGGCTCTTCCATGAACGGCATGAACTTGTCAGGGAACCCCGGCATCGTGCAGCCGATACAGATTCCGCCGACGTTCGGGCACCCTCCCACGCCGTTGATCCAGCCGCGCTTGGGGACGTTGCAGTTGACCACCGGCCCCCAGCATCCAAGCTTGACGATACAGTTCGGACTCCCGTATTCCTTCGCGAACAGTGCCTGTTCGTAGGAGCCCGCGCGGTCGCAACCATCGTGCACGGTGCGCTGGAACAGCCACTTGGGACGAAGCGCCGCATCGAGCGGAATCATGGGTGCGAGGCCCGCCAGTTGATATAGCAGGTAGAGCAGCGTCTCCATGAAGTTGTCCGGTTGAACCGGGCAACCCGGGACGTTCACAATGGGCAGGCCGGCCTTCGATTTCCAGTCCCAGCCAAGATAGTCCGCGAGGCCCATGCAACCCGTGGGGTTGCCTTCCATCGCATGAATGCCGCCGTAGGTCGCGCACGTGCCCGCGCCGACGACGGCCAGCGCTTTGGGCGTCAGGCGATCGAGCCATTGCGGAATCGTGATGGGCTCATGCGTGTCGGGATCCGTTCCCATGGCAGCCCAGTAGCCCTCTCGATTGATCTTCTCGTTCGGGATCGAGCCTTCCATGACCAGCACGAAGTTATCCATCTCACCCCGCGCTGCAGCATGAAACGGCGCCATGAATTCCGCACCGTTTTCGTAAGCCAGCACCGGATTGTGCAGATGAACCTTTGGCAGTCCGGGAATGGCGCCGAGCAGCACGTCTTCAATGCTGGGTTGCGTAGCGGCGGTAATCGATACGGAATCGCCGTCGCAACCGAGACCCGCGGTAATCCATAAGATGTGTACTTCTTTCAGTGCAGGGGCGTGTTGAGTCTTGCGGCCATAGGGAATGGCGCTTACCGGGTCCATGGCGGAACCTCCTCGCCTACTGGCGAATGTGCGACGTCCCCGCGGATTTGCAACGTGTCTGTTGCCGGCCGTGGCGGGGAACCGCCTTTGGCGAACAAGCGGCCACGGCGATCAATGAATTGTCGCCATGGCCTCGCTGTTCGTCCATCTCTCCGGTGCGCGTTGGGGCGATAGTTAGACCTTGCTTAACCTTATCGCCTGCCTGACCGTGTTTTTTATTCTTTTAAATATAGTTCGGAACGCAGGTCAATCAACAGGATTCTGCGAAGGTTTTCCCTCATCGTGTTGCCGGAACGCTGCGCTGACGGCGGCGCCGGCCGTTTAAACATGCGATCAAAGTCCTGGTTTAATGGCCTGTCTCAGCAACTATTGCATTCGATGGCTTTCAGCGTTTGCGATGCAGCGGCATTATTTGCCACTGCTTCCCCGCGGTCCGTTCGCGGTCAATTGTTACGGTCACGCTTTCTGCGGATCATAGAGCTTCTCCCTGATGAAAAGCGCGGGCACGAGACCGCAAAGAAAGTAGGCCGCGCCCATGACGAGAAAACCGAGGCCGATCGTTCCGTTGGTGGCGAGAAATCCAATCGCGGCAGGAGCGATCGCCGCACCCGCTCGTCCGAGGTTGTATGCGCCGCCTACGGCCGAGCCGCGAATGCGGGCCTCGAAACTTTCGGTCATGTACGTCGCGTTCACGCCATACGGCATCCCGTAGAGGAAGCCAAAAACGGTCATCAGCCACGCAATGTTCCCTGGCGTGTGCCACAACACGATAGCCGGCAAGAACACCGCGGCGCCAAATGCGCCGAATGCGAACACCGCTCGCCGGCCAAACTTGTCCGCGAGCCAGCCTGCCATGATCTTCCCGAGGATCATGGCGACATAGGTGCCGACCATATAGCTCGTCATCGACGAAAACTTCAGATGCAGTTCCTTCTCCAGATACGTCGGCATCCAGTTGCTGACGCCGTAGTAGCCGAACTGCAGCAGGCCCGCCGTCAGCGACCACAACATGAACATGCGGCAGCGAGCCGGATCGCCAAAGACGAGTTTCATCGCGCTCGGGCCTCGTTCTTTTCCGACGGCGTCGCGGCCAGGGTGTGCGTTCCGGGAAGCCACGTAACTGTCCGGTTCGGGAACCATGCGTTGCATCACCAATGCAAGGACCACAGGAACGATCGAGATGAAGAAAAGATAACGCCAGCCGAACGCCGGCAGGATCCAGCCGGCCAGAACGGTCGCCACCACATAGCCGACCGACCATCCTGCCTGTAGCGTGCCGAGGATCGTCGTGCGAATCCTGGTAGGCGCATATTCGGACATCAAGGTATTGCATGCGACATACTGTGCGCCGAGCCCAAGCGCCGAAATGAAGCGAAATGCGGCGAACTGCGAGAAGTTGTGCGTGAAGCCGAGCGCTGCTGTACCAATCGAAAACACCGCGATAGTCCAGACCATCGTACGCACGCGGCCGAAGCGGTCACATGCCCACCCGCCGTAGATGCCGCCGATCGCCATGCCCGCGAGCGTGATGCTGCCGAGCGCCCCTGCTTCAAAATTCGAGAGCCCGAATTCGTGCTTGAGACTCGACAGGCTATAAGAAAGGAACATCAGGTCTGCTCCGTCGACCATCAGGCCGAGAAAAGCAAACACAAACGCCGCGATCCATACACGATCGCGCGCGATCAAGCCTTGCTGGCTTAACGAATTGATTTCCATCGTCTCTCCTCCATGCTGCAAACATGCCGGCAAGCGCTCTCTGGCGTTTTTAGGGCAAACAATTTTCGGTGACCGTCACCGCTCGCTCCGCTCTTTCGACACAGCGGCGGCGTCTATCTAGATACTCGCGTTGCGCATCATGTTTCGCGCGATCACAAGTTGCTGAATCTGGCTCGTGCCTTCGTAGATTCGGAACAGGCGCACATCGCGATAAAAGCGTTCGATCGCATATTCCGCGACATAGCCCGCGCCGCCGTGGATCTGCACAGCGCGATCGGCTACACGGCCGCACATCTCGGAGGCGAACAGCTTGCAGCACGATGCCTCCGTCGATGCGTCCTCCTTATTGTCGCGACGGCGAGCCGCGTCGAGAACCATCGAACGGGCGGCGTAGATCTCCGTTCGGCTATCGGCGAGCATGGCCTGGACAAGCTGGAATTCGCCGATCGCCTTGCCGAACTGCTGCCGTTCCATTGCGTAGCGAAGCGCATCGTCAAGCATGCGCTCAGCTGCGCCAACGCAAATAGCCGCAATATGCAGCCGCCCTTTGTCCAGCACTCTCATCGCGGTCTTGAAGCCAATTCCCTCCAACCCGCCGATGAGGTTTTGCGCAGGCACACGGCAATTTTCGAAGATGACGTCACACGTGTGCGCTCCCTTCTGCCCCATTTTTTTGTCGAGTTTCCCGAGCGATACACCAGGGATGCCTCTTTCGACGATAAATGCGGAGATGCCGCCCGCGCCCCTGACATCGGGGTTGGTGCGGGCCATGACGGTATAGATTCCGGCCTCGGGTGCGTTCGTGATGAAGCGCTTGGTGCCGTCGATGACGTAGTGGTCACCATCGCGCACGGCCCGCGTAGATAGCGAAGCGGCATCCGAACCGGAACCCGGCTCGGTCAGGGCGAATGAGGCAATGAGTTCTCCCGACGCGAGCTTGGGCAGGTAGTGTTGCTTCTGTCCGGCCGTTCCGTCGATGATGATCCCCTGCGATCCGATACCCACATTCGTGCCAAATAACGAGCGAAAGCATGGCGACGTTTTCCCTATTTCGAACGCCACAAGCACTTCCTCTTCCATCGTGAGCCCAAGACCACCGTATTCCTCGGGGATGGAAAGGCCGAAAAGCCCGAGCTCGCGCATCTCGGCAACTATGTCAGCGGGAATTTCGTCTGTTTCAGCCACTTCATTCTCAGCAGGGACGAGCCGCTCGCGCACAAAGCGCGAGACTGCGTCGAGAAGGAGGTTTATCGTTTCCTGGTCACGGATCATCTGTATTCCTGATTTAAAAGGAACGCTTTGCTCGAGCGCTCCCTGTCCCTCATCGCCGCCCTATGGCGGCGCCCAAGCGTTGCACAAGGCCCACGAGGCGTGGACCGATGTCGTTTTCCAGCGTATCCCGGCTCATCACGAATGCGGGGCCGCCGCAGTTGAAAGCCATGCGCGTGCCATCAGGCGCCGTGAACGGCGCGCCGACGCTTGCGATATCTTTGTCCCACTCGCCGATCGAGCGGCAAAAGCCGTGTTCCTCATAGTCCTTCACCGCCTGATCGATGCCGCGCTTGATGCGCGGCCAGTCCGATTCGTCCTGGAGACGCACTTGCTCGAGCACCTCGTTGCGCTCATCCTCGGACGCCGCAGCAAGGTACGCCCGTCCAATCGATGTTGTCGCGAGGGGCAATCGGACGCCGACGCCACGCATGACCGTAATCGGCGCGCTGCTGCGCACCCACTCGATGTAGACGATCGAAAGGCGGTCACGAACCCCGACGGCCACCGATGCGCGTGCATACTCGGCAAGTTCCTGCATGAACGGACGGGCGACATCCCGGATGTCCAGGTTCGACAGCATCGAATAACCAAGCGAGAGAACGCCGGTCCCAAGGCTATATTTCCCGAGCGACTCCGAGTAGCGCAGGTAACCCAGCTTCGCAAGCGTGCCTGCCAATCGCGCCACCGTTGCTTTCGGCAGGCTCGTGCGGCGAGCAAGCTCCGACAACCCCAGATAGCGCTCGCCCGGACCGAAGCACCGCAGCACCTCAAGCCCCCTCGCCAACGCAGTCACGAACTGCCGATCCGTGCCGGCCTCTTCGTCGAAACGCGCAATGTCACGCTGCTCATAAGGCGGGACCGAGGACCCCGCTGCGCTCTTCATCTTCGGCATTGCTGCACTCCGTTTCTCCTCTTCCGAATCCTTTCTTTTGCCGAATCCTGTCATGGTGAAAAACTCCGTGTCAAACATTTTATGAAATCGGTCCGCATAGCGGACCGATTGAGTATTCGTACAGTGATGCGTATCAAGCCGAACGATGCGGTGCAAGCACCGGTTGAATCGCGTTTAATCAGCTGATTGAAATCATATTCAACTCGAACTTCCCCGATATTTACATTTTTTACCGGGTCCATTACTGTGTGTATCGATTTGTATTTTATCTCATCGGTCCGCATAGCGGACCGACAGAGAAACACCCTTGGCCCACCTTTGACTTCAGGATGACTTCCGTGTCCAGCGCACTTTCACACCTTCGCGTTCTCGATCTGTCCCGCGTGCTGGCGGGTCCTTGGGCGAGCCAGACGCTCGCGGATCTGGGCGCTGAAGTAATCAAGATCGAACGTCCCGGCACAGGCGACGACACCCGCGGCTGGGGGCCGCCCTACCTGCACGACCATGACGGCAATGCCACCGGCGAGTCTGCCTATTTCCTGTCTGCCAACCGCGGTAAGAAATCCGTCACGCTGGACATTGCGACGCGTGAAGGGCAAGCCATCATCCGGAAGCTGGCGCAACAGAGCGACGTGTTCATCGAGAACTACAAGGTCGGCGACATGGCGCGCTACGGGCTGGCGTACGCCGATCTTCGCGCCATCAATCCGCGCCTCATCTACTGCTCGATAACCGGCTTCGGGCAAGATGGTCCGCTCTCGAAGCTGGCCGGTTACGACTTCATCGTTCAGGCCATGGGCGGATTGATGAGCATCACGGGTGAGCGGGACGACCTATCGGGCGGGGGTCCACAAAAGGTCGGGGTGGCGTTCGCCGACCTGATGACGGGCATGTATGCAACCGTCGGCATCCTGGCCGCACTGGCGCATCGCACCGAGACGGGCGAAGGCCAATACATCGACATGGCATTGCTCGATGTACAAGTCGCGGCAATGGCGAATATGAACCTCAACTACCTGGTATCGGGAAAGACGCCCAGGCGCGAGGGCAATGCGCACGCGAACATCGTGCCGTACCAGGTGTTCAAGGCCAAAGATGGGCAAATGGTGCTGGCGGTCGGCAACGACGGACAGTTCCGCAAATTCTGCGAGGTCGCGGATTGCACCCATCTGGCGACCGATCTGCGTTTTGCGACGAATGCGGCACGCGTGGTGAACCGCGAAACGCTCGTCCCGATGATTCAGGAAATCCTGGTCACGCGCACGATTGATCAATGGGTGACGCCGCTCGCGGCCGCCGGCGTACCCTGCGGACCGATCAACGACATCGCGCAAACGTTCGCGCACCCTCAGGTCCAACACCGCGGTATGCGGGTGGATTTGCCTCATCCGCTCTCGGGTAGCGTGCCCACCGTAGCGAATCCGATCCGGATGTCGGCGTCGCCAATCGAGTATCGAAGTGCGCCTCCGACGCTCGGGCAGCATACCGACGATGTGCTGGTTTCCCTGTGTGGGATCGACAGGGATGAACTCGATGAGCTAAGGAAAAAAGGCGTCGTTTGATAGCCGCCCGATGCAGCAAGCTCCCGTGCCAAGGAAGTCTTCGAGCGGGTCCCCGCCAGGTTTCGCCCGGGGAAAGGCTATTTCGCGGGCCTCTCAGGTCGCCTGCTCCTGGTGGTCCCGACACGGCGAGCGTGCGTGCCGTCGGGCCGCGCGCCGCCCTGCAAGCGCCAGCGGCCACGCCTGAAACGACGATCAGACGCACATCCGACACACGGCGGTCACGTGGATATCGCATGATCCGACTCGCCATCGATCCGGGAAATCCGCGCGGCACGGGGTGTTCTCGTCGCGAAGAATTCCCCTCCTAAGCATTGGTAAGTTATGCTGTAACCCACGTAATGGAGGGTGATCTTAGACTGCCTCCGGCTCGGGGATCCATCCTGAGCGGAAAACGCTCCCCCGACAGCGGAGTGCCTCGCCGGAAGCATGTATGCCGCACGCAATTCAGCCACTGTCGAATGTGGCCCTGATCCTCTCGTCGGCGCTCGGCGACTCGCTGCTGATGATGACCGTTGCACGCAATCTCAGGTTGAACGGTGTGTCGGTCACTGTGTTCGGCCAGCAAATCAATAACATGCGGAGCTGGTTTCCCGGCATCGATATTGAACCCGAACTGAAACCGGACGACTGCGCGGCGAAGCTCGCCCGTTTCGACACGGTGATCCAGCTCCACGCCAACAAGCCGTTTGTAAACCTCGAACGGCTGCATCCCAAAGTCATCGTTCTGGCTCACCTGTGCAGCGCCAATTCAACGGAGTCGATGGCAGAACGCCTGACCCGCTTTTGCCGCGACGAACTGCGCCTCGCCCTCGTCGACAAAGGCAACGGCATCACGCCGCTGCCCGGCCTGACGCATCGCCAGCGCTCGCTGCGCGTCGCGATCCACCCCATGGCGAGCACCACCGACAAATGCTGGCTGGCGTCGCGCTTCATCGGGCTTGCGATCAAGCTGCGGGACAGCGGCTTTGATCCGCAATTCGTCGTGGCGCCCGAGGAGCGCGCGCACTGGACGCATATCGAACAATTCGGGCTCACGCTCGCCGATCTCGGACCGCTCGATCAGGTCGCCGCATGGCTCTACGAGTCAGGCTGGTTCATCGGCAACGATTCGGGTGTGGGCCACCTTGCGTCGAGCCTCCAGATCCCCACGCTATCGCTCTTCATGCGCCGCGGCACCGCCCGCACATGGCGTCCCGGCTGGGGTGTGGGCCAGGTGCTGATCGGCAGCGCCTATCTGCCGACCGGGCGGCTCAAAGAGCGCTACTGGAAATACATGCTGTCGGTGAACAAGGTGTCTCAGGCATTCGACCGGCTGCGCGCACTCACTGCCAACGCATGAACGCATGACTAACCGCACCAGCCCCTCGTCACTTCCGACCGGCTCCTTCGGCCGGGTCGCGTTCGTCACGTCCAACGCCATAGGCGACACGCTTGTGTCCATGGTGATCGTCAGGAACCTGATCGATAACGGCATCGACGTCACCGTGTACGGCACGCCCGCCCATGCGCTGCGGCGATGGTTTCCCGGCGTCACTATCCATGCGCTGCCGCAGCACGACCTCGCCACTGGGTTCGCTCAGTACGACACGGTCTTCCAGATGCAATGGAACCAGCCGCTGCGCGATCTTGTCGATGTCCATCCTCACGTGGTCACGCTGCATGACGTCGAATTCGGCGACCGCCCGGGCTGCATGGCGCAGCGCTTCGCAGACTTCTGCCGGGACGATCTGGCGTTGAGTGCGCCGGTGCTGGATAACGGCATAGCAGCGCCTGCGGGCCTCGTGCATCGCAGGAACAGCAAGCGCGTAATGATTCATCCCGAAGCCAGCACTGAGGACAAGCGCTGGTTCTCGCACCGCTTCGTGAGGCTCGCCCAGCGCTTGCGCAAGCGCGGTTACGACGTGCAGTTCGTGATTGCGCCGCATGAGCGCGAACGCTGGCGCGATCTCGAGACGCTGGATATTCCGGCACCCCATTTTGCGGACCTGCACGAGCTTGCCTGCTGCGTGTACGAGTCGGGCTGGTTTATCGGCAACGACTCGGGCATTGGGCATCTTGCGTCGAATCTCGGCATTCCGAGCCTGAGCCTGTTCCGGCGTCGCCGGGTGGCTGAGCGCTGGCGGCCCGCGTGGGGCGTTGTCGATGTGGTGTTGCCGTGGCAGTGGGTGCCGACCGCGTATCTGAAAGAGAAACTGTGGCGGCAAACGTTGACCTGCAACCGCGTGCTTGCGGCATTCGCACGGCTGACCCGGCAGGCAGCCCGCACGCACGGTTAGAGGAAGTGGTTAGAGGAATAACGAGCGCAACGGCTACGCGTAGCTGTTCACCACCGCGGCTCGCTGCCACGCCGGTTCCGGCGGCATGACATCGAGCTCCTCATAGTCCATGCGAGCGGCGCTCGTCCCGGCCGGGGTGAAGACATAACCGCGTCCGCGAATGGTCTGGATCAGGCGCGGCGTTGACGGGTCGGGTTCGACAATCCGCCGCAACCGGCAGACCAGCACGTCCAGCGAACGGTCGCAATGCCCTTCGCCGGCGCCGCGCAATTTGTCGGCGATGATGCGTCGGGACAGCACTTCGAGCGGATGTTCCGCGAAGAGGCGCAGCAACGCGAACGTGCTCGAATGGAGCGCCACGGGTACGCCTTGGCGAGTCAGCATGCGGGTGCGGAAATCGAGGACAAAATCGCCGATGTCGCATCGTCCCGTCGCACTGGCTGACGCGTGGGATTTGTGGGGGGCGCGGCGCAGCACGTTCTCGACCCGCGAGAGCAACTCTCGTGGATTGCAAGGCATCCTGATGTAGTCATCGGCGCCCAGTTCGAGGCATACGATCAGTTCCACCGAGTCGAGGGTATCTCCGATCACGATTACCGGCGTGTCATGGCCGGCTAGTTGGAGCGTGCGCAGGACGGCTGATGCTCTCATGTCGGGTAAGCCGTCGCGTAGCACGATCAACGCCGGGACGTCGTGCTCCATGCGCCCGATCAACGCGCGGCCGCTGCTTAGCGTATGGACGTCCATGTAGCGGCTTTCCAGGACATCGCGGAGATTTCCGTGGACCGTTGGATTGGCCTCGACAAAAAAGATGCGTGTTTTCATCTGGGTTTCCTGAGGGTTGGTCGTTGTGTTTTTTTGGGGGTTTTGGTTGGCGGGCGGGGGCTATGCCAGGTTTCTGCGTTAGCGGGCGGGGTCTATGCCGGGGTGCCAGGTTCTTGCGGTAGCGGTCGGAGTTGTTGCCGGGTTGCTGCTTTCAGGGTTAGTGGTCTGCTTAGGTTTGCTCATTTCTTCATCACTATTAGCCACTGCGCGTGGCGGCGCGTCATTTCTTTGTCCAAAGCGACAAAGAAACGAAGCAAAGAAAGCGCTTTCAAAACGCGGGCTCATAAGTTGACCTAGCGTGCACTTTGTGCGTTTTTGGCACCCCAAAAGCACGGTGCTCGCCAGAGCGACGGATGTGTGAAACCCTCTTTCTCCGAACACCGATACCCACACGCTTCGCCACCAGTGACTGAACCTGCCCAAGGGGCACCCCGCGCTATCCGCGAAAAACCATCCACCGAATTTGTACGCATGCCGAACCACGTCGCCAACCCACCAGGAAATGAAGCCGCAGAGTACTTAAGGCCATACCCACAAAAATAGCTGCGCAAATCAAGCAACTAACCCATCAAATAATGAGGCACTAACAGCGCGTGATGCCGTGCGGGTTGTCTTGGCAAGTGTGCTTGCCCGAGAGCGTACGGGGCGAAGCGTGTGCGTGTAAGAATTCGCGAGAAGGAGGGGTTCAAACATCCGTCGCTCTTGCGAGCACCGTGCTTTTGGGGTGCCAAAAACATGGAAACTGCACGCTGGGTCAACTTACGAGCCCGCGTTTTGAAAGCGCTTTCTTTGCTTCGTTTCTTTGTCGCTTTGGACAAAGAAATGACGCGCCGCCACGCGCAGTGGCTAATAGTGATAAAGAAAATAGCTCACTCACGCAGACCACTAACCCCAAAAGCAGCAACCCGGCAATGACTAAGACTGCTAACGCAAGAACCTGGCACCCCGGCAACAACCCCGACCGCTAACGCAAGAACCTAGCCCCCCCAAAAACCCCTCCCTAAGCCCTCGGCAAAACCACCTTCGCGGGCAACTCGCGATCATCCGTCACGAGATACTGCGGACCATTCCTATGCGAACGCATCCGATGACGAATTTCATCTTCCGAGGCATCGCCCGGCACAGCAAGACACGAATATTGCCCTTCGCGATTAACCCATTCCACGATCCTGCAGCACTCGCCCCACGCCCGCGGCAGCGTCTCCGACACCCGTGCACCGCGCAGCTTGATGACCCGTTCCGCAGCACTGGCAGAAGCAACCTCGACGGCCCTGCCCGCAGACCGGCTACCGCCATCACGAGAAGGCGACGCGATGCGCCCGAAGACCTTCGACGGAGCGTGCTGAACGCTCGAAGCGGTTTGCATGTGTTCTCTCCAGAATTGACAACGAATCAGCGTTGAGTGGATCGGGTTGAATGCCCCCTTTGACAGGATCGAATACTAGTCAGGCATCACGCACTGACAATGAACAAAAGAAGGAGAAATCGTGGAGGTTGCGCAGGAACGTCGCGCAAACGTGAGACGGCCCCCCCGTTTCCACTAGAATCCGCGGATGCACAGCGAAACACACAGCGAACCACTCGGCGCAAACGCCGGCCCACCGTCCGGCCAGTCGCCGCAGCACCGCTCGCGTAATATTTTGAAAGCACTTGGAACCCGCTCCCGCGCGCGGGCGGGCAAGATTCGCTTCGGCATTACGTGGAAGATGTTCCTCGCAGTGCTGATCGCATGCCTGACCATTTCCCTCACCATGGGATACGCGCTGCGCCTGAGTTTCGAGAACGGCTTCCTGCATTACGTCCGCGCGCGCGACGCCGGCCGCATGAACGCCGTCATGGCGAAAGTGACGGCCGAATACGCCGCTCACGGCAGCTGGAATTTCCTGCGCCAGCATCCCGAAGAATGGATAACGCTGCTCGACGCCGCGCATGATCAGGCCCTCAGGCAAGAGATGGTCGAAGCGCAGACGAACAAGCTGCCAAGCTGGCGCACCTTCCCCGGCAGCGCCAGCGTGCAGCAGATGCTCGGCCCCCTCTCGGGCAACGAAGAGCGTTCGCACTGGGGCATGCGCCTGCCCGCCCCGCCGTTCGCCGACTCCGGGGTGGCGGCAAACCGCGACCGCATCGTTGGACGAGACGGGCCATTCGACGAAGCACCCTACGAGCGTCCGCCGCGACCACCGACAGGACGCGGAGGACGCGACGCGCCCCAGCCGGCCACGCTCTACGACGCCAACCATGACCTGGTCGCCACGACCGACTCCGAGCCGCCGCCCGACGTCGCCCTCAAGCCAGTGGTCTACAACGGCAAGATAGTCGGCTGGATCGCGGCCAACGCGCCCAATACGCTCTCCGACGCCGCCGATATCGCGTTCCAGGCCCAGCAAGCCCGTGCGACCTGGGAGATCGCCGGCGTGGCCGTGATCGTGGCCGCCCTGGTCGCCATGCTGCTCGCGCGGATCGTGCTGGCGCCGGTCAAGCGCCTGATGATCGCCACGCACCGGCTGGCGGGTGGCGACTACACCACGCGGGTAGCAGCCGGACGGCGGGATGAACTGGACCGGCTCGCGGGCGACTTCAATGTGCTCGCGGACTCCCTGCAGCGCGCGGAACGCTCGCGCCGGGACTTCATCGCCGATATCTCGCACGAGCTACGCACGCCCCTGGCGGTGTTGCGCGGCGAACTGGAAGCGATCGAGGACGGCGTCCACGCGTTCGATCGCCATTCGCTCGCCTCGCTGCAAAACGAAGTCGCGATGCTGAACAAATTGATCGAAGACCTGTACGAGTTATCGTTGAGCGATGTCGGCGCGTTGAGCTACCGGAAGGTGCCGGCCGACATCGGACAGCTGGTGCGCGCATCGGTCGAGGCGATGCGGGAATCATTCAGGGCAAAGACAATCGCATTGAGCCTGACGCTGCCGGAGCCGGGGCCGTCGCTGCAAGAGTCGGCCAATGGCGTCGCCGGCATGATCTTCCAGGTCGATCCCGCGCGCTTTGTGCAGTTGCTTAAAAACCTGCTGCTCAACTCGTTGCGTTATACCGATCCGGGCGGAAGCGTATGCGTCTCGGTGAGCGTCGGCCCGCGCGGCTGGCAACTCGATATTCAGGATTCCCTGCCGGGCGTGCCCGTCGAAGCGTTGCCGCATTTGTTCGAACGCTTGTATCGGGTCGACGAATCGCGCAGCCGCCAGAGCGGTGGTGCAGGCCTCGGCCTTGCACTGTGCCGGGCGATTGTGACCGCCCACGGCGGCACCATCGAAGCCCGGCCGTCACCGCTAGGCGGCGTCTGGATAACCGCACATTTTGAACCGGAAGGAGGCGTGGCATGAGTACCGAGCGACGCGGCGTTCGAATCCTGATCGTCGAGGATGAACCGAAGCTGGCGGCAGTCATGGCGGACTATCTGCATATCGAAGGATTCGAGACGACGTCGATCAGCGACGGCGCCGAAGTGATCCCGTTCATTCGCACCACCCCGCCCTCGCTGATGCTGCTCGACCTGATGCTGCCCGGGCGCAACGGCATGGATATATGCCGTGAGCTACGGCAGTTCTCGACGCTCCCGGTGATCATCCTGACCGCGCGCGTGGATGAAGCCGATCGTCTGCGCGGCCTCGAAATTGGCGCCGATGACTACGTCTGCAAGCCCTTCAGCCCACGCGAGGTGGTCGCTCGGGTGAAAGCAATCCTTCGACGCGCGGCGCCGCCTGCAACGGCTGCAGCGCCCGTTGCAACGGGCCTTGAGGTGGACCAGCAATTTCATAGCGCTCGGCTCGACGGCGAAGAGCTGAAGCTCACGCCGGTCGAGTTGCGCATGCTGGCATTGCTGATGAAGTCGCCCGGCAGGATCTTCCCGCGCGACTACTTGCTCAACCAGCTTTATGACGATCATCGGGTCGTGACCGACCGCACCATCGACAGTCACATCAAGAACTTGCGCCGCAAACTGCAGGTCGTGCGTCCGGATAGCGAACCGATTGTTTCGGTCTACGGCGTGGGCTATCGGCTGGAACTTTAGCGGACGCCGTGCAGCGGACGCATCATGATCGTTCAAGCGTTTGCGGACTTGCTCTCTTCAATGAACGCGCGAATGACGTCGCTGAAGTTGCGATCGGCCGCCAGCCCCAACTTTTCGCCTCGCTTCGTCTCCCAGGCGCCCGGCCAGCTCCCGACAATCTTTTCGATCTTCGGCTCCGGTTGCCAATCGATCAGCGCAGCCACGTCTTCCCCAGCCACTTCCTTCAGTGCATCGACCATTTCCGTCACGCTGACTGAGAGTCCCGGCATGTTGACGACCGGCCATGTGCCGAGCTCGGCCTGTTCAAGCTCGCAACCCGCGATCAGCGATTCAATTGCCTGCTTCGGCGACAGCAGCCACAAACGCACGTCGCCACCCACCGGACACACCGCGCGTTCGCCATTCAGCGGCTCGCGAATGATGCCGCTGGCAAACGACGATGCCGCCGCATTCGGCCGCCCCGGACGCACGCTGATGGTCGGCAGGCGCAGCACGCGGCCATCGACGAAACCGCGTCGCGAGTAATCGCACAGCAGCAACTCCGCGATCGCCTTTTGCGTTCCGTAGGATGACTTCGGATTCAGCGCGGTATCGTCGCGTACGACCTCCGGCAGCGTACCGCCGTACACCGCGACCGAACTGGTGAACAACACGCGCGGCGCGTGGCCGAGCGAACGGCACACATCGAGCAGCAGACGCGATGCGTCCAGGTTGATACGCATGCCCAGGTCGAAATCCGCTTCCGCCTGACCGCTCACGATTGCCGCCAGATGGAAGATCGCGTGAGTGTCAGCAGTGATGAATTGCTCCAGCACGCTGCGATCCGCAATATCGCCGGTTTTGGCTCGCACGCGCTTGTCGCCAAGATCCGGCGCACGCACGACGTCCAGCAGCGTGAGTCCGGTAATCGGCTGGCCCAGCAGCGTGCCGCGTTCGAGAAGACGGCGCGCGAGCCGTTGTCCGAGAAAACCGGCGCCGCCGGTAATGAGAATGTTCATGTCGCCCTCACGCACGTTGCAGATAAGGTTTGATCCAGCCGAGCCCGTCGGACGTCGCGGCTTTCGGCCGGTATTCGCAGCCGATCCAGCCGTCGTAGCCAAGCGAATCGATCAGGTCGAACAGGTACGGATAATTCAGCTCGCCGATGTCCGGTTCATGCCGCTCCGGCACGCCCGCGATCTGGATGTGGCCGATGCCCGCATTCGGGCGTTTCATGTCGCGCCGGAGTTTGATCGCAAGGTCGCCCTCCACGATCTGGCAGTGGTAACAATCAAACTGCACCTTGAGGTTCGGTGCGCCGATCTCTTCGCAGATCGCCTGCGCGTCGTCCTGGCGGTTCAGGAAAAAGCCGGGGATGTCACGCGTATTGATCGGTTCGATAACGACCGTAATGCCGGCTGCATGAGCGGCGTTTGCCGCAAGCTCCAGGTTCTTCAGATACACCGCGCGATGTTTTTCACGCGACTGTTCCGGCGTGATCAGACCGGCCATCACATGCAGCGTCTTGTTGCCGAGCACGGCGGTGTATTGCAACGCCTTATCGAGTGCGCGCGCGAATTCTTCCTCGCGTCCCGGCAGCGAAGCGATCCCGCGTTCGCCCGCCGCCCAGTCGCCCGGTGGCGCGTTGAACAGGGCTTGTGTAAGGCCATGTTCGTCCAGCCGTGCTTTGATGTCGGCTGCGGCAAAATCATAGGGGAACAGGAATTCCACGGCCTTGAAACCATCCTTCGCCGCAGCGGCGAAACGGTCGAGGAACGCGTGTTCGGTGTACATCATCGTGAGGTTGGCGGCAAAACGGGGCATAACATCGACTCCTTGAATGAGTTCAGCGATTCACGAGCTTGGCGGGCACGAGCCATGTGGCAACGGCGCCGATCACCAGCATGCCGGCGAGCACGTACATGCCGGTCGCAGTGCTGTGTGTCAGGTCCTTCAGGTAACCAATCATATAAGGGCTCGCAAAGCCCGCCAGGTTGCCGATCGAATTGATCACCGCGATCCCGGCTGCCGCTGCGGCGCCGGACATGAAGGCTGTCGGCAGTGACCAGAACAATGGCGCGCAGGTCAGCACGCCGGCAGCGGCAACCGAAAGCGCGACGATCGACACAACCGTGTTGCCCGCGAACGATGCCGCCACTGAAAACCCCACTGCCGCGGCAAGCGCCGGTACGATCAGGTGCCAGCGTCGCTCGCGCCGCTTGTCCGCGCTGTGGCCGAGCACGTTCATCACCACGATAGCCACCAGAAACGGAATGGCGCTCAGCAAGCCGATATTGAATGCCCCGCTCACGCCTGTCGACTTGATAAAGGTCGGCATCCAGAACGTCAGGCCGTATTGGCCGGTGACGAACGCGAAGTAGATCAGCGACATCCACCACATGCGGCTATCGGCGAACAACGCGCGCAGCGAATGTTTCGTGCTGTCTCCGGCATGCTGGGGCTGCGCGCTGATTTCATCTTCCAGCAAGCGCTTTTCGCGTTCACTGAGCCATTTTGCGCTGCGGATATTGTTGTCCAGATAAAGGATGGTCGCGATACCGATCAACAGCGCCGGGACCGCTTCGATCAGGAACATCCACTGCCAGCCTTCGAAGTGCCGGCTGTCCGAGAACGTCTGCATGATCCAGCCCGACAACGGATTGCCGAAGATGCCCGCCACAGGAATAGCCGACATGAATACAGCCACAATCTTCGCGCGCCGGTGCGATGGGAACCAGTAGGTCAGGTAAAGAATCACGCCGGGATAAAAACCGGCCTCGGCCAGCCCGAGCAGGAAACGCAGGATATAAAACTGCGTGGGGGTCTTCACGAACACGAAGAGCGCAGAGAGAATGCCCCACGTGATCATGATCCGCGCGATCCAGATGCGAGCGCCAATCCTGTGCATCAGAATATTGCTTGGCAGTTCGAACAGAAAATAGCCGAGGAAAAATACGCCTGCCCCAAGACCGAATACGGTCTCGCTGAAACCGAGATCCTGCGACATCTGCAGTTTCGCAAACCCCACATTCACGCGATCCAGATAGGCCACCACATAGCACAGCATGAGGAACGGCACGATGCGCCAGAACACCTTCGAATAGGTGCGGGTGAGTTCTTTGTCGTCGTACACAGATGCTGCAGGCGTGCGCGGGCCGCCAGGCACCGCTTGGTCAGGGGTCATGCGTGGTCTCCGGGAAGTGGTTTTGTCTTCGTTGAATCGTTTGTTCAGTAGTTTGAAAGGTGAGATTTACCAGCGCACGTTGAAGGTCTTGCGCAAGTCCTCTATAGCCGCCTCGTCGAGCGGTTCAGGAAGCGGCGCATTCGTCGAGCGCGCGAGGATCCAGAGCCGTGCGGTTTCCTCGAGCTCTTCCAGCGCATACGACGCATGGCTGACCGATTTTTCCCAGACAACCGGACCCAGTCTTTCCAGCAGCACGGCGCGCACCTTCGACGCCAGCGCCGCAACTTGTTCCGCGACAACGGGGTCGCCCGGACGCCGATAAGCAATCAACGGCACGTGTCCAACCTTCATCACGTAGTACGGCGTGATGGGCGGCAAGACGTCGTCGCGGCGCCAAATGCCCGCAAGCGTCAAAGCGACCAGATGCGTGGAGTGCGTGTGGACGACACCCTGCGTGTCGCTATTGTTCTCGTAGATCTTGCGATGCAGCGCCAGCGTCTTCGATGGCTTACCGCCGGACACGTGATTACCCGCCGCATCGACCTTGGCGATATCGGCAGGATCGAGGCGACCCAGACAGGCGTCGGTCGGCGTGATCAACCAGCCGTCGTCGAGCCGCGCGCTGATGTTCCCGGCCGTGCCAACCGTATAACGACGCTCATAAAGACTCACGCCAGTCTCGCAGATTTCCTCGCGAATGCGGCTCTCGTTAGTCGCCATGATCACGCGGCTCCATCGAGCGACTTCAACGCCTTCACGAAGAAATCCTTCGTGCCGAAATTACCCGACTTCAATGCAAGCGCCAGCGGTTCTTCGCCGATAGACTGCGTTGCCGGCACGCCCGGATCGATCTGGGCGCCAATGCGCAGCGACTTCACGCGAAGCGCCTGCACGACCGCGCCGGAAGTCTCGCCGCCTGCAACAACAAATTTGCGCACGCCCGCGTCGCGGAGCCCGCTTGCAATCGATGCCAACGCCTGTTCGACCAGATGCCCTGCTTTCTCCACACCCAGTTCCTTTTGCACGGCCTTCACTTCGTCGGGCGTGGATGTGGCGTAGATCAACACGGTTTCATCGGCGTGTTTCGTCGCGAATTGAAGAGCTTGCTCGACCACTGGTTCGCCGCGCGAAAGCGCGAGCGGATCGATGCGAAAGCTCGGTTTCGTCGCGCGCCACTGCGCGACCTGCTCGTTGGTCGCCTTCGACGCGCTACCCGCCAGCACGACCGATTTACCTTCTATCCTGGGCAGGTCTGATGCATGACCTGCTTCAGTCAGCACGTTCGCCGCGCGGAAGTTATTCGGCAAGCCGAGCGCGATGCCCGAGCCGCCCGTGATCAGCTTGAGATCGCCGCATGCTTCACCCAGCACGTAAAGATCGGCATCGGAGATTGCGTCTGCAATAGCCAGGCGCACGCCATCGTTGCGTAACAAAGCGATCCTGTCGCGCACCGCTTGCGAGCCCTTTGCGATCACGTCATAAGCGATCAACCCGACCTTCGATTTCGTCTGCCGTTGCAGCACGCGCACGAGGTTCGGATCGTTCATCGGCGTAAGCGGATGGTTCTGCATGCCTGACTCGTTCAGCAGCATATCGCCCACGAACAGGTTGCCGCGAAAGATCGTGCGGCCGTTCTCCGGGAACGCGGGACACGCGATGGCAAAGTCCTCGCCGAGCGCGTCGAGCAGTGCATCGGCGACCGGGCCGATGTTGCCGTTATCGGTGGAATCGAAGGTCGAACAGTACTTGAACAGGAACTGCCGGCAGCCTTGCGCGCGCAGCCATTCGAGCGCCGCGAGCGATTGCGCAACCGCTTCATCCGCGGGAAGGGTGCGCGATTTCAACGCGACGATCAGCGCGTCCGCTTCCGCGTTCGCGTCCGATGCCGGCACGCCAATGGTCTGCACCGCGCGCATGCCGCCGCGCACGAGCATGTTGGCGAGATCGGTGGCGCCGGTGAAGTCGTCAGCAATGCAGCCTAGCAGCGCTTTGCTCATTATTTCGCCCCCTTGGGTATGTCGATGCCCGGGAAAATCTTGATCACCGCCGAGTCGTCTTCGCCGCCGTGTCCCGCCGTCGACGCCATCATGAACATCTGGTGCGCCGCGGCCGACAACGGCAACGGAAACTTCGACGTACGCGCCGTATCGAGTACGAGGCCGAGATCCTTCACGAAGATATCGACGGCTGACAGCGGCGTGTAGTCGCCCGCAAGAATGTGCGGGACGCGGTTCTCGAACATCCACGAGTTGCCTGCGCTATGCGTGATGACGTCGTAGAGCGCGTCCGGGTCCACGCCTTCGCGAAGCCCAAGCGCCATGGCCTCGGCCGCCGCGGCAATGTGCACGCCCGCCAGAAGCTGGTTGATGATCTTCACCTTCGAGCCCGCGCCATGCTCATCGCCCATCCGGTACACCTTGCCCGCAATCGCTTCGAGCACGTCCTCGCAAGCCTCGAAGGCAGCCTCGGGACCTGATGTCATCATCGTCATTTCGCCGGATGCGGCGCGTGCCGCGCCACCGGACAGCGGTGCATCGAGCATATGCAGGCCGGCCGCTTCCACACGCTTGCCAAGCGCGATGGCAAATGCGGGAGACACCGTTGCGCAGGCCAGAACGACACCGCCGGGTTTCATCGTGGAGACAGCCCCAGGCTGAGTCTCCGAGCCGAACAGCACCGTCTCCGTTTGCGCCGCATTGACGACCACGGTCACCACGACCTCGCACTGGCTGCCCAACTCGGCCGGCGTGGCACACGCGATGCCGCCCTCGCCCGCGAACGCGTCGAGCACCTGCGTACGCACGTCGCAAGCATGAACCTTGAAGCCCGCGCGCAACAACGAACGCGCAACGCCCAGGCCCATCGCGCCCAAGCCGATCACTCCCACACTTCTGGACATTTCGTTATCCTTTGAATCAACTGATCAGCAAATACCGGCTTCCGCGAGGCGGCGAGCGGCGTTGTAAAGGTGGGTCTGCGCGGCGTTGCGCGCAGCCATGGGGTCGCCTGCGCGAATGGCAGCCGCAATCCGCGCATGTTCCTCGCGGACCTGCCGCGAAAAGTCTTCTCGAAGCGCTTCGTTGCGGCGCGTCACCAGCGTGCCGGCCTCGAGATACTGGTTCAGGAAGGCCAGCGTGGTCAGGAAATAAGGGTTGCCGGTGGCGCTGGCAATCGCCCGATGAAACTCGACGTCTTCAGTCACGCCGTCCTCGCCTTGCGCAACGGCGACATCGATCTGCGCCAGCTTCGCTTCGATCACGTCCATCTGCGCGTCAGTCCGGCGCATGGCCGCCTCCGACGCCACTTCCGCTTCGATCGCCCGGCGCAGCGCGAGAATCTGCACGACCGCGCCCGGCTCGACCGCTTGCGCGTAATCGATCCGCAGCGGCCGGATGCCCTTGCGCTCGACGATAAACACGCCGCTGCCCTGGCGCGGCTCGACCATGCCTTCGTTTTTCAGCCGCGATATCGCCTCGCGGATGACCGTGCGGCTCACCCCGAACTCTTGCGCGAGCACAGCTTCGGTCGGCAGCTTGCCGCTTTTGACGAAGCTGCCCTTTTCGATCTGCACCTGAAGCTGCTGCGCCACCGTATCGCTTAAGGCTTGCGCAGGAATCTTGTCGAACATGCATCCTCAGATTTGTTGGGTGATGTGGTCATCATACAAATTTTCCAAGTTATCGAAATACTAGAGATAACCCTGACGACTATGCAACTCGATCGTAATTTTTCTCACATAAGCGTGAGAATTGATCGTTTGGCTAGTTCGCCTCTCGCGCCTACGATGGCAGCCAAAACAGCAAACCCAGCGAACCGCGACGACGTGTCTTTTGTCGTTTCACGCCAGCCTGAAGCATCTCGCGCTACCGCGCCGTTACGATGGCTCCGCGTCCTGACTCCACTGCGCTCGACGCTAAAAAAATGAATCCAGTCAATATCGTCCAGTTGCTCATCCTCGCCGCTTTATGGGGAGGGTCGTTCCTTTTTATCCGCGTCGGCGTCAGCGACTTTGGCGTCGCGCCGTTGATGGCGCTGCGGGTTGGCATCGGCGCATTGTTTCTGCTGGCCGTACTCTTCATGCGCGGGTCCGCTCGCGGCTCATTGCAGACCATGCGCAAGCATGCATGGCCGCTTTTCGTGGTTGGCATCCTGAACTCGGCCGCGCCGTTCTGCCTGTTTGCCTACGCGGAAATCACGCTGTCGGCGGGCGTGACATCGGTGATCAACGCCACTACGCCGCTGTGGGGCGCGATCGTCGCATTCTTCTGGCTGAAGGATCGACTGACCGGGTTGCGCGTCGCCGGGCTCGCGATTGGTTTTGTCGGCGTGGTCGCGTTGGTCTGGAATCAGATGGACGGAGGAACGAGCACAGGGGTGCCTGTGACGCCCGCGGCTACCGCGCTCGCCGCGGCCGCTGCGCTCGGCGCAACGCTGCTGTATGGGATCTCGGCGAGTTACACCAAGCGCAATCTCACCGGTGTCGATTCGCTCGTTGTGGCCACCGGCACGATGACGGCAGCCACCGTCGTGCTGCTGCCCTTCGCCCTGTTCTGGTGGCCGGCTACGCCCATCTCCGCGCAGTCCTGGGAATCGGCGGTCGCGCTGGGCGTCGCGTGTACCGGCATCGCTTATATGCTGTTCTTCAGCCTCATTGCGTCCACCGGCCCCGCGCGGACGATCAGCGTCACGTTCGTCATTCCGATCTTCGGCATTTTGTGGGGCGCACTGTTTCTCTCGGAGCACGTCTCACCCGGAATGATCAAGGCGTGCGCCACTATTCTTGTCGGGACGGCGTTGGCTACGGGTGTCATCAAGCGGCTCCCGGGCATGGCCGCGCGACGCGATGCGCCTGTGAAGTAGCGTGAGCGTGGGCGCGGGGTTGTGGGCGGTGCAATCGCATCGCCCCGCGGCTACTCACATGTCCACGATCACCTCGAAACCACCGTAGATCATGCGCTTGCCGTCGAAAGGCATCGGGTTCATGTCGGGCTGCACCCGAGGGTCGGCCATCACCGCTTCCATTCCTTTGTCCCTTACCTGACGCGACGGCCAGACGACCCACGAGAACACCACGGTCTCGTCGTCCTTGCGTTTGACCGCCATTGGGAACGACGTCAATTTCCCTTCCGGCACGTCATCGCCCCAGCACTCGACTACTCTCAACGCGCCGTTCTCCTTGAAGACGGCTGCCGCCAGTTCAGCAAACGTCCTGTATGCCTCGCGATCCGTCGTCGGCACCGCGACGACAAATCCATCTACGTAAGTCATGAACGCTCTCCTTTCCATGTTTCGTTGTTCCGTGGCGAATAAATAGGGGGTACGAGGCGACATGTTTAGGATCGGGTCGCATCACAGCGCCAGACGGCCGCCCTATTCACATGACGTGCGGCGCGTTGGGGAATCGACACGGCTCACCCATTATTCGCTGAAACATCGTTGACGGTCGTGCCCCTGAATCCTGCGGCGTATGCTTGTCCGCATACCGTTTGCCCAGGAGAAAAACCATGCCGCCAGTCACCCGTTTCGGCGATCACGTCCGGCTCGAATTGCATCCGATGGATTCGCGTGTGGCGACGGTGGTACTCGACCGGCCGGAGCGTCGAAACGCGGTCGACCGGCCAGTCGCCGATGCGCTGCGCGCAGCCTTCGAAACGTTCGATGCCGACCACTCGCTGTCGGTCGCCGTGCTGTGGGGTGCGGGCGGGACGTTCTGCGCGGGAGCGGACCTCACTGCGCTGAACGATGACGAGCGTCGCAACGAGATTCGTGCCGACGGCACCGGCCCCGGGCCGATGGGACCCACGCGGCTGATGCTCGGCAAACCTGTGATCGCGGCCATCGCGGGGCACGCGGTGGCGGGCGGCCTGGAACTCGCGGCGTGGTGCGATTTGCGGGTCGTCGAAGAAGATGCGGTGCTGGGCGTTTTCTGCCGGCGTTTCGGTGTGCCGCTAATCGATGGCGGGACGCTGCGCTTGCCTCGCCTGATCGGGATGTCGCGCGCGATGGACCTGATTCTGACTGGGCGCGCTGTCGACGCCCGCGAGGCGCTGGCGATCGGACTTGCCAACCGGCTGGTCGAGCGTGGCGGCGCGCGTGCGGCGGCTGAAAAGCTTGCCTGTGAACTTGCCGCCCTGCCCCAGGCGGCGCTGCGTGCCGACCGGCGCTCGGTCCATGACAACGCTCTCGCCGACAATCTGACCGATGCACTGCGCCGCGAAGGCGCCGGTGGTTATGCTGCGGTGTTTGCCGAGGGGCTTGCAGGTGCGGGCCGCTTCGCCGCCGGTGCCGGCCGCCATGGGGACTCGGAGTAAGCGCTGGCCTGCCACGGCATTTCCTGCAGCCATTCGCCGGGAAGCTCGCCGGCCAAACATCAGCGCACGCTACCCAAATGCTTCGAGTTTAAACAGCCTCTTCGCGTTCTCACGTTCGATCTCCGCCGCGTTGAACCATCGACTGGCCTAGTCCATCTCTTCGACCGGATAGTCGGAAGAGAACGATTTGCCTGCTCTCGTCGTTCAGGGGCGCCTGCACAAAAACCGAAATACCACTGAGCCTGTCCATTGCCGGATCTCAGGATCAATTAAAGACATTTGTGTCCGATATATTCGGAACCTTAGCCCATTTTTCTTTTGCTGGTCGGTCCATACACTCTCCTCAAGGTTAAAAACCCGCTGTTGATCGAACTTCATCAGCCACTGAATCTTGAGGAAATCATGTCCAAACTTCACTCCAGCATCAAAGTCGGTCCTTATGAATTTGCCCATCGCGTGGTGCTCGCCCCGCTTACCCGCATGCGTGCCGAAGAGGGCGCGAAGCCCGGTCCGTTGATGGCCGAGTACTACGCGCAGCGCGCTTCAGAAGGCGGCTTCCTGATCGGTGAAGCGACCATCGCTGCGCCCAACGGCAACGGCTACCTGGGTGCGCCAGGCCTGTACGACGACAGTCAGATTGCCGGCTGGAAGCAGGTGACCGAAGCTGTGCACGCCAAAGGCGGCCGCATCTTCCTGCAGCTCTATCACGCAGGCCGCCAGTCCAATAGTCAATTGCAGCCGGGTGGCGCTCAGCCGGTAGCGCCTTCCGCCGTGCCGCATGGCGGCGTCGCCTACACAGAAGCAGGATGGGTCCCGAACACGCCGAGCCGCGCGCTGACCATCCCCGAGATTGCTGATCTGGCCGAGAGCTTCCGCACAGCAGCCATTCGTGGCAAGCAGGCCGGCTTCGATGGCGTTGAACTGCACGCCGCCAACGGCTACTTGTTCGATCAATTCCTGCAGGACGGCAGCAACAAGCGCACCGATATCTACGGCGGCTCGTTCGAAAATCGTGCCCGCTTCCTGATCGAAGCGACGCAAGCCGTCATCTCGGTCTGGGGCAGCGAACGCGTGGCTGTGCGCCTTGGGCCCAGCGGCACCTGGGGCGATATGTCCGACAGCAATCCGGAAGGCCTCTTCGCTTATGTAGCGGGGGAACTGGCCAAGCTGAATCTGGCGTATCTGCACTTGATCGAGCCGCGTGTGCTCGGCAATGTGGACGACGACAGCAAGGATCAGAACCCGGTTGCTGCGCAATTGATTCGCAAGCACTACAAGGGCGTGATTATTGCCGCTGGCGGCTTCAAGCGCGACACGGCCGAAGCCATCGTGCAGGCGGGCGACGCCGATCTGGTCGCATTTGGCCGCGATTTCATCGCCAATCCGGATCTGCCTGAACGCCTGCGCCTCCAGTTGCCCTTGAATCCGTATGACCGTCCGAGCTTCTTTGGCGGTACGGATGTCGGTTACACGGACTATCCGTTCCTGAGCACCGAAACGGCAGCTGCGTAAGCGGGAGCACACAATGAATTCCCCTACCCAGCCTACTTCCCTCGCGCCGTTGTACTGGCTGGCGCTAGGGACATTCGCAGTCGGCACCGAGAGCTTCATGATCGCCGGCCTGCTGCCCGACATGGCCACGGATTTGCATACCAGCATCGTCGCCACAGGCCAGCTTGTCACGGTGTTTGCTTTGGCCTACGCACTCAGTTCGCCGGTCCTGACGGCCCTGACCGGCTCGCTGCATCGGCGCAGGCTGATGATCCTGTCGCTCTCGGCCTTCACGGCGGCGAACATCATCGCGTGGGCCGCCCAGAACTATTGGGAATTGATGGCGGCCCGCATCCTGCTTGCCGCGGCCGCCGGTCTCTATGTTCCCGGCGCCAATGCGCTGGCCGGCGCCATTGCCGGTCCAGAGCGGCGCGGCACCGCGCTTGCCATTGTCAATGGCGGTATCACGATTGCGGTTGCCTTCGGCGTGCCGCTTGGCGCACTGATTGGTGACAGGCTCGGCTGGCGCATGACCTTCGCGGGCGTAGCCGCGCTGTCCGCTGCGGCGACGGTCGGCCTGCTGCTCGGGCTGCCGCGCAACATAGGCGCAGGATTGCCGGTTGCCACGCTGCGCGAGCGCATTCAGGTAGCACGCCAGCCGGTCATCCTGATGACCTTGCTCGTCACTACGCTGTGGGCCATGGGCGCCTATACGATCTATACGTACCTGGCATTGTTCGTCGCGAGGGCCACGCTGTTGCATGGCGCGCAAATCGGCTATGTGCTGTTCACGTGGGGCGTTGCGGCAGCGGTCGGTGTGTTCATGGGCGGCAAGGCAGTGGACCGCCTCGGCCCCGCACGCGTGATCATCCCGTGCCTTGCTGTATCGATCCTGGCTTTCTCGCTCATGTCGGCGAGTGCGCACTGGCTGCCGAAGACCTGGGCACTGGTCCCGGTGCTGATCGGCGTGGTGGCCTGGGGTGTGGCGCACTGGTCCTTCTACCCCGCGCAACAAGCCGGGCTGATCAATCTCGCCGGCCTGCGCGGCACGCCCATCGCCCTCTCGCTGAACGCATCGTTCATGTATCTCGGCTTTTCGCTCGGTGCCGCGCTCGGTTCGCTTACCTTGAGTTTTACCTCGGTGATCGACCTCGGCTGGACCGCCGCCGCGTGCGAAGTCGCCGCGCTGATCCTGACAGCGAGCATCGGCAAGCACCTGGTGCGAGCGCAAAAAGGAGCGGTCACTGCCGCATAAGCCATCACGCACTTCCCCTGGCCCGGCGGTAGCGCCCAGCTACCTTCGCCGGCCTCACATAAGCAGTAAGGGTGAACATGAATATCGCACACCGTACTTTCAAAATCGGCGGAGACACGGAAATCAGACGGCTCGGATTTGGCGCGATGCGCATCACCGGCCCGGGTATCTGGGGCGCGCCCACGGACCGTGACGAAGCCATTCGCGTCCTGCGGCGCCTTCCCGGACTCGATGTGAATTTCATCGACACGGCAGACTCGTATGGGCCGAACGTTTCCGAAGAGTTGATCCGCGAAGCGCTGCATCCCTATGGGGCCGACATGCTGGTCGCGACCAAGGCGGGACTGGCACGCACAGGCCCCGACCAGTGGATACCGCGGGGCCGGCCGGAGTACCTGATCCAGCAGGCCCACAGCAGCATGGAGCGGCTTGGCATCGAACAGATCGGCTTGTGGCAACTGCATCGCATCGACCCCTCGGTGCCGCGGGATGAGCAGTTCGGCGCCGTGCGCCACCTGATCGACAGCGGCGTGGTCCGCCACGCCGGCCTGAGCGAAGTCTCGGTGGCCGACATCAAGGCTGCATCGAAATACTTCAACGTGGCGACAGTGCAAAACCGCTTCAACCTGGGTGAGCGCGGCAGCGAAGACGTGCTCGACTACTGCACCGCCCATGGGATTGGCTTTATCCCGTGGTTTCCACTGGCCGCCGGCGAGCTGACGCGTCCCGGTTCGCTACTCGACACCATCGCGCGCAACCATCAGGCGAGCGTCGCGCAGATCGCCCTCGCGTGGCTGTTGCAGCGCAGCCCGGTGATCCTGCCGATACCGGGGACCTCCAGGGTCACGCATCTGGAAGAGAACGTGGCGGCTGGCGCAATCACCTTGTCCGACCGTGAATTCTGCGAGCTGGATCGCGCCACCTCCCGACGGCAACAGCGCTAGTCCGCTGCGGCGCTAGTCGCTGCGAGGCCGGCTGAACCCGCAGCGAAAGCTTCGGTTTCGGTCTGCTTCTGTACAGTAAGAAGACATCGTGACGTGCATAATGCTTTCCCAAGCCTTTTGATGATCGACTTAACGTGCGTACCCTAGAAACCGTCAGCGACTGCCGCGTATGCGGCAACGTACTGGCACCGTCTGACATGGCGTGTCCGCGATGCAAATCGACACCCGTAGCTGCGTCACCTGCGCCCGAAGCAATGCCGGAAGAGGTGTTGTCCGACCTGTCGCATGAGGATTCGCCCTATCCGGGTGTGTCTGAACCGGCCACTTCTACCTTCTCTTCGCAAAGCCGGCCGGGCCGGCGCATCAAACTTACCGCGGCCGCCCTTGTAGCCCTGATTGCGCTGATCGCGGGCGCTTCGTATCTGTATAACGGGTCCGGTCATAGCAACCAGGACAACCACGAAGCTAAGCCCGGGACCGTGCCCCTCGCGGAAAACACCGTGGCTGTGGCCGCTCAATCGGGCAGCATCGACGCCCCGGTCACCGCAAAACCCGCCTCCATCGGTGTGACGGGAACCATCGATGCGGTGCGTTCGGCCATGGTGCGAGGCGAGCTGAACACCGCTCGGCAGCAACTGGCGATGCTTCCGCCAGGTGAGGCTCAACGGGCAGATGTCCGGCGAATCTCCGACGAACTGGTCCAGCACGAACACGCAAGAGATTGGGCCCTGGGCCTGGCCCGTGCCTGCGAGAAGGCAGGCGACGTGCCGTGCGTCTTGCGATCGGCAGGCGACGCATTGGCGAGCGACGTCTCCGATTCCGAAGCGCGCGGAATGCTTTTGCGTGCCGTCACGCAGTCAAGCGCAAACCAGACTGCAGCCGTGAAGGTCGACGAACCGGTCGATACTTCAAATGTGGTGCATCGGCGAGTATCGGAAAAACGCAGGATCCGACGCGAACGGCAGATAGTGGCGAGCAACAACGTCGTCTACGGGAAACACTGAATCACGCGTGGTCAAGCTCGGTCGACCGGGCGATGTCTTCCTGTGCATCGAGCTCGGCAAGCCGTTTCGACAGCCCGGCGCGAACCCGGTCAAACGCGTCGCTGCCGAGAGTCAGCCGCAGCGGCGCGGGCGTGCGCTCGACGCTATCGATCATCGCCTGCACCATCTTGACCGGATCGCCTTTCAGCACGAACGAACCGGATTCAATTGCACGCCGGACATCGCCGGCCGGGGTGTTGTCGTAGATTGCCATGGGCGTCGATTTGACGATGCCCCCGCCGAAGCTCGTCTTTGCGGGACCCGGCTCCACGATCGTAAATTCGATTCCAAACGACGCGACTTCCGTGGCGACCGCTTCGACGAAGCCTTCAATTCCCCACTTGGTCGCGTGATACAGGCTGAAGTCCGGATATGTGATCTGTCCACCCTCCGACGACACTTGCAAGATTCGCCCGCCGCCTTGGCTTCGCAAGAACGGCAACACGGCACGTATGACCTGGATCGAGCCGATCAGGTTGGTGTCGACCTGCAGCCGGATCTGCTCGTCGCTCAGCTCCTCCGCTGCACCGACCAGTCCGTAGCCGGCGTTGCTGACGACCACGTCGATACGCCCCAACTCCGCAAAAGCCCGGCTGGTTACCTGCCGAATGGCCGCTGTATCCGTCACATCCAGCGACGCCACCCAAAGGCGTTCGCCGAATTGCTCCTTTAAGTCGTCGAGCGCGTGCACCTTGCGCAATGTCGCCGCCACGCGGTCGCCGCGCGCCAGTAATTTTTCAGCCAGCACGCGCCCGAATCCGGAAGAACTGCCGGTGATAAACCATGTTTGAGCCATGTGAATCGTCCTCAAAAAAGAGCCGCGCCACGGGTGTGCGGCGTACCTTGAAGACCATGCTAGCTCTCGTCCATTCCTGATACTATCCGCACGATATTGGATGCCTTGGTGAAAATCAGCCATGAATGACCGGCCCGCGCTTGGCGACCTGATGGCACTGGCCGCGATCGTCACGCATCGCAGTTTCCGCAAAGCGGCGGACGAACTGGGGGTCTCACCCTCCACGCTCAGTCACATGATGCGAACGCTCGAGCTGAAGATGGGCGTGCGTCTGCTGAACCGCACGACCCGCAGCGTCTCCCCGACGGAGGCCGGCGAACGTCTCGTCGCCCGCTTGCAACCGGTCCTGAGGGAGCTCGACCTTGCGCTGGAAGAAGTCGATGCGGTGCGTAGCCGTCCCAGCGGCTCGCTTCGTATCAACGCGAGTGAGCCGGCGGCGCGGCTGCTCATGCAATCGGTTGTCCCTGCCTTCCTTGCGCGATATTCGGACATGTCGGTCGACCTGGTCACGGAGGGCCGGCTGGTCGATATTGTCGCTGCCGGTTTCGATGCCGGTGTCAGACTCGGCGAAGCACTGCCGCAGGACATGATCGCCGTGCGCTTCGGCGGCGAGGTGCGCTTTCTTGCGGTCGCGTCACCTGCTTATCTCGCCGGGCACAACGCGCCGCTCGCACCGGACGATCTCAAGGACCACGCTTGCATTCGCGTGCGCCTGCCAAGCGGCAAGCTTTATCGATGGGAGTTCGAGAAGCACGGCCAGCAGTTGACCGTCGATGTGCCCGGTCCGCTAACGCTCGATCATCCGGGGATGATGGCCGAGGCGGCCGCGGATGGAATGGGGATTGCCTACGTGCCGGACCGGACTGCGCAGCCGTTTATCGATAGCGGAAAGCTGGTGACGGTTCTGGACGACTGGTGCCCGTCCATCCCCGGATTGTTCCTTTATTACCCGGGGCACCGCCATGTGCCGTCAGGGTTGAAAGCCTTCGTCGATATGTTGCGGGAGATGCCGTGAGGCGGTTCACGACTGCGGCTCGACAAACGCTCGCTCTATCGAGGGTAATGCTGAGAGTGGCGGCTTGAGGAGCATACAAGGCGTGCATCTCACCACGATTTCCCAGGAGCGTAGAGCGCGTTGCGTCTCCGTACGGTAGGATGCCAGTCGCAAACCGTACGCAATCGCGCAACCCTGGCGCCGCTTCTCTCCCATTGCTCATCTGCCGCCCCGCATGAACGCCCTTTCCGTATCGTCCAATCGACACCGTGTTTCATGCATCATTTGCGCATTTAACGAAGCCCCGCGCATCGGCGCTGTGCTGGCCGTTGCAACGGTGCATCCGCTGCTGGACGAAGTGATCGTGGTCGATGACGGCTCGACCGACGGGACCGCCGATATCGTCAGGCGCTTCCCATCTGTCAGGTTGATTACATGCCCGGTGAACCGCGGTAAGAGCGCGGCGATGGCCGTCGGTATCGCCGCGGCGCACAACGCGCTGCTCATGCTTCTCGATGCAGACCTCAAGGGGCTCGCGAGCGAACACATCACCGCACTTGCCGCCCCCGTTCTGAGCGGCGCCGCGGACGTCAGCATGAGCCTGCGGCAGAACAGCCTGCTGCTGTTTCGGGCCATCGGCCTGGATTTCGTGTCGGGTGAGCGCGTGGTCAGGAAAGAACTGTTGAGCGAAGCGCTCAAGGAAATTCATCGCTTGCCGCGCTTTGGTATCGAGGTATTCATGAATGACCTGATCATCGAGCGTCGGCTCTCGATTGCGGTCACTCACTGGCCGAAGGTAACGCAGGCGCGCAAGACTGAAAAGCTGGGCTACTGGGCCGGCGTTCGTGCGGAATGGCGCATGATTGCCGACGTGCTGAAAGTCAGCTATCCGCTCGCGCTCCTGTCACAGACATGTCATCTCTTTTCGTTACGAGTCGATCATGCCGGGCATGCGCCGTTTTTCGTACGCATCAGGAACCCGCGCGACAACGTGGCTTGAGGTTGAGTCGATGCGTCATTGGTCAATAGTGGGCGCGGGTGTGGCCGCACGGCGTCGCCACGCAAGCGCAAGAAAGCCGATAGCGCCCAGCAACAGTGGGCAATAGAGCGTTGCGAAGCGCCAAAGAACCAGGGCCGTCGCCATGGCAGCGCGCGGGACCCATGCCGCGAACGTCGCTGCAAGCGCCAGGTCGCCCCCGCCGCCACCTGCCGGTACGCCAGTCCAAAGTGCTGCGTGCAACACCACTGCCTGCACCGCGAGGACGAAGCCTAGCGGCAACCGGTACCCGAGTTCCAGCAAGATGAACCATAGGGCGCTATAGCGAAGCAGCCACTGCAGCGTGGTCAGCAGCAACAGTGCGACGAAGCGATCGTGAGGCCCGCTGATGAGTAGCTGCCACTGCTGACGCACGCTGTGGAGGAACTTGTCCCAGCGAGACCGTCGGGCCCTGAGCCATGGAACAAGACGGCCCGCTGCGTCGAATGCACGCGCGACGTAGCCGCGGCACACCCAAAGTACGCCCATCAAGATTGCGAGGCCTGCGAGCGTTGCGGCAACCGTGGATAAACTTACGCTCGGAAGCAAATGAGCCAGCGGGCCAATAGAGAACAAAAGCGCGATCGGAACTGCGATGCCGAAGAACGTCAGGTCAAGTGCCTGATCGGCGCCCACGACGGTAGTGGCTGTCGCCCACGACGCCCCCGCGCGCTGCAGCAGACCAATATTGACTCCGTACCCGGCTGCACCCATCGGCGACACGAGAAAGGCTAAGTCCGTCACAAGGGTGATCGCAAACGTACGCGTGAAAGAAAGGCGCAAGCCAAGTGTAGTTTGCATCAACTGCAGCTTCCCGGCCTTCGCTAGCGCACTCACGGCGGCGCTTGCAGCCAGCACTGCGAATACTTCTGCCGGGACAGTTCGAAGGCCCGCAAACAACGCGTGGGAGCCCAATATAAATGGCACGCTTATCGAGAGACCGACCCCAAGCATGGCGAGCAGGATCGCGACATTACGAGTGTGAGCGCCGGTCACCAGGACCGCCTGAAAACTTGCCGCCAGGCATTGAGATTCGATTGGAAGGCATCAGATCGCGCCGAGCGCACGATCGCGTGGTCGGTCACGAATTGAAGCATGAAAGGCCGAAAAATACGCATTCGATTGGACGATCCTCAAAGCAGTGTCATTACGCCATCGCCAATAGCTGTGCAGGGGCGACTCAAGGCAAATTCGCACTCGGCATAACCGCTCACCCGTTGCGGTCGCACCCCCATTCTGCCGCACGATAATGTCAAACACACTGCGATGCGCTTCGACCGAGCCAACAGCGTCTCTCCTCGAGGCGGTCTTCATCCTTACGTTAACGCAAAAAACATTCGCGTCACAGAATGGTCGCCAGACCCGCGTACTTTCATAAGGCGGCCCATTCGAACATTTTTATGTACTCACTTCACCACACCGACGCCACCTCCAGCCCGATCGCATGCTGCGGATCAGGGCCGTACCCGCCCATCGTCCAGGTGCAGGGCTTCTGCTTTTAATTATGTTCCGGCGTGGAAAATAATATTTTTGATCGGTGAATGGCGGGGCTAAAGTTATCGGAGATCGACAATCAAATGAAAGGAGATGCGATGGTCTTTTATCACCATGGTGCTGCTATTCAACCGTCGGTAACAAGACTAGGCAACACGTTCCTGGCACGCGTTTCCATCCTGGAAGAGGATGGCGAAGCGACCTCTCTTGGCAATCTCGGACAGTTCGCCAATCGTGACTGTGCGTTCGAGTTTGCTGTGCGCAGCGCCACGGCGTTCGTAGATGGCGAGCCCTTGCCGCGGTCGCCGTTTGAGCAGCCACGGACCAAATGAACCAACGACAGGCTGCTAATCAGGATGTCGCTTGCCTGGCGACATCCTGCGGCAAGTCGTAGCGCAATCGCGCCCAGGATGATTGCTGCCATCTTGAGAAGCCCTCTGCCCAAGCTTCCCCGTCAGACAAGCAGCGCCCACACGCTATTGCATCGACAGCGAACCCGCGTCGCCTTTCATCCTCAACACGGCCGCTTGAGCCGGCGGCACTATTTTTTGCTCAGCAAGGCTGGCCTTAAGCACGGTAACCTGATTCTCGCTACCCTGGTCGAAGTCCGCATCGAGTTCACTGATGCGACGGTTGTACCAGTTGACCACGCAGATCTTGTCCTTGCAATTGTGCTGACGCCATTGCCACTGCTTGACCCGATCGTCCTCAAAAGCCTCTGTGTCGGGCGTAACGTCTTTCGCGCGCTTGTAGGCGATCGCCAGCTTGTCGTCGAGAGACGACAATTCGGGATCGTTGCAAACGAGCTTCTCCGAGCTTGAGACCTTCTTGCCGCAATGGAAGCTCGCCGCCTGTGCAGTTCCGGAAAAGCCACCGCCCAACAACAATAATGCCAGCGTCGCCGTCCCGGCAGCACGCCTCACGCTGAACAACTTCGATTCCAATTTTCCTGACCTTGTCATACCTGCCCCCGTTAATCCATCGTTGAAGTTGCGCTGATCGAACACGATGCCTGCCATTCACCCCGCTAAGCTTTTCAAGCAGTAGCTTTGAAACGAACGGCCGCACGCCGACTCCTGGAAACGCGCCTGATGACACGTAAATACTCACGTTTCATCGCCAACGTTTCCGATACCTCGCGGCCCACGCGCGGTTCGCCATCGTCTATGTGAGAGCGTTCCTCGGGCGCATGCCTGAAGGCTGAGTCGTTAAGGGAATGATCCTAGTTTTCGAGCGAATGAAGCGTGCGAAAAGGAGGCGACCTTCTCAAGGCCTTACGCAATATTTCACGCGTGTAGCGAGTGCGCAGAATGACCCGGCGGTTCAACATCGCGCCGGGTGTTTCGCATGCGTGATTTTGAAGGGAGCAACTGAATACTTGCTGCTCCGGGAGCGGCCTGTTCCGCTGTATGGGTCGACCATGAATCGTTATTTTTTACGCGTGCATGTTGCTGCATTTCGTCTTGTATCGAACCTCCCCGCCCAAGCGTCATCCCACTCGCGCGTAATAAAGGTTTTGCGGATGCTTTGCCTCGGCGAAGAAGAACCATCGCTCCGCCACCAGGCCCGCGTATTGCACGAGACACGCTGCGACCAGCAGGACGACGGAGATGCCGATCGAATGCACGCCTGCGCCCAGCGCCAGCAGTACGACAGGCACCGCAAACGCCGTAGCAAGGAAGCCCCATTTGACCCCGCGCAGCGTGCCTGCCGATTTGCCGTGAAAGAACTCGCGCAAATTGAATGCGCCGGCCGTGAAACCGCGCGATACCTGCACGACCTTGGCATTCTTGATTCCCGTCGCGCTCTGCACGGTGGACTTGGGCCGCAGTCGCGCATTGCGCACGAGCGATGCCGACCGGCTCGCGCAACCAGCAAGCGTCAACGCGCACGCGCACGCGGCAAGCCCCGCAGTCAGCGCAGGCGCGAAGCACGCGCTCAATGCGGTGACCAGCGTAAATCCGGACGCGCAGCCAAGCAGGACGAAGTTGGCCAGCGTGAGCGGCGTGGCCCACTCCTGGAGAAAACGCAGGCATGCATAGATCATCGCCGAGCAGACGAAGAGCGCAGCGCTCGCGATCAGGCCGAGCGTCCCCACCGCGAGCGACCATGGCGAGTCGAACCAGTGCGCCAGGCCGTAGAAAAAGGCGCACGCGAGAAACGCCGGCAAGCAGAGGCATTCACGCGATAACCACGAGGTTCGCCACATCGCGACCGCCCGCCACGCGCGTTCAGGATGCCCGAGATGGAAGAACGAGGCGATGAGTCCGAGCCCGCCAAGCACCACGGACAACGCCGCGCCCGCGACATAGAACGCGCTCGGCGGTGCTGCGAGAAGGCCCAGATAAGAGGCCATTTCTACGCCGACAAGCGCGATCAAAAGCCCCTGCGCGGCACCGCTTAGCGTGGTGAGGAAGACGACTGAGAAAGCGGGGTTCATTGCGGAGTCCTTTAGATGCGTTTTGCAGCCGACGCAAGATTCAATTGCCCACGCTCGAGTTGCGCGTCCACGGTTTGCGCAATGGCCTCGGCCGAGGCCGGCTTGCACGAGCACGCGCCCTCCCCGCAGCCGGACGCCGGCGTCATCTTGCGCGGCAAATAATGGTTCGCGGGCTTCGTGTCCCATTCAGGCATCAACTGATAACCCCCTCGCTCCCTGATCGCTTTCGACACCACGGATTCCGGATCGTGAATGTCCCCGAACAATCGTGCAGAGGTCGGACAGGCGAGCACACACGCCGGTTGTCGATCGCGATCGGAGAGGTTTTCGTCATGGATACGATCCACGCACAACGTGCACTTCGTCATCTCCTTGCGCTCTTCGTCCAGTTCGCGCGCGCCGTAGGGACACGCCCACGAACAGTACTTGCAGCCGATGCATTTATCGAAGTCCACCAGCACGAGCCCGTCTTCCTTGCGCTTATAGCTCGCACCGGTTGGACACACCGGCACGCACGGCGGGTCCTCGCAGTGCAGGCACGACTTCGGGAAATGGATAGTCTCCGCGTTCGGATAACTGCCCGCCTCGAAGCTCTGGACCCGATTGAAGAATGTGCCGGACGGATCGGCGTCGTAGGGATTGAGGTCGGCAAGGCTGCCCGACTCGCCCGATGTATTCCACTCCTTGCAACTCGTTACGCAAGCGTGGCATCCCACGCACACGTTCAGGTCGATCACCAGCGCCATCTGAGTCATTGCATGTCCCCTTGCTTCCTGGAGTCGCTACTTGCGCCCTGCCGCACCGCGCAAACGTGCCGCGAATTCGCCTTGCCCCGCGAAGTAGGTCTGCACGATCCGCGATATCACACCGTTCGAACCCGGCAGCGGATTCATGGCATCGAACTGGGGCAGCGTGTGCCGCGCGTCGGCCTCTGCCGGATAGACCCGCACGCGCACGTCGTACCACGCAGCCTGTCCTGTCACCGGGTCCGAGTTCGAGACACGTCCGGCGGCATCGGCCGCGTGGTCCGTACCGGGCAGTTCGTCGGTGATCAGGTGATTGAGCAGGAAGCCACGCTGCGATTCGTTGGCGTGCGCGCCAAGGTTCCATGCGCCCGACGCCTTGCCGATCGCATTCCAGGTCCATACCGTCCCCGGCTCAACCGTTTCACTGAAGCGCGCCATGCAACGCACGCGGCCCCACTGCGATTCAACGTAAATCCAGCCGCCGTCCGCAATGCCGTTCTCGGCTGCCATCAACGGATTCATGTAGAGATAATTCTCGCCATGGATCTGACGCAACCACGCATTCTGCGAGTCCCATGAGTGATACATCGCCATCGGCCGTTGCGTGACGGCGGCGAGCGGAAAGCGCACGAGATCGGTTGAATCGCTTTCAAGCGGTGCGTACCAGAACGGCAGCGGATCGAAGTATTTTTCGACGCGCTCGCGCAGGTGATCGGGAGGCTGCCTGCCTTTCGTTCGCCCTTGCGCGGCGAGACGAAACTTCTGCATGACATCGGAATAAAGCTGGATGACGATGGGTTCCCGGAACTTGCGAAAACCGCTTTTCACCGCCCAGTCCAGATACGGCCCGTTGCAGTTGCGCATGTACTGCAAGTGTTCCGGTATCACGTGATGGAACACGCAGTTGTTCTTCGCGTACTGCTCCCACTGCTTCGGATTCGGCTCGCCGACCAGCGTTTTGTCTCCGTCCTTGCCGCGCCATCCGATCAGGAATCCCACCCCGGAAGTGGGCGTCGTAGTGAAATTGACCACGAAGTCCGGATAGTCACGATAGCGCCGCGTCCCTTCGGCCGTGGTGAATGCCGGAAACTTCAGGCGCGACGCAAGTTCAATCAGCACTTCCTGGAATGGCTTGCACTCGCCTGAAGGGGGCACAACGGGCACGCGTACGGAATCGGCTGGACCGTCGAACTCGGAGATCGGGCGATCAAGCATCGACATCGCGTCGTGGCGCTCAAGGTACGTCGTGTCCGGCAGGATGAGATCGGCGAACGCCGTCATCTCCGACTGGAACGCGTCGCACACCACGAGAAACGGAATCTTGTAGTCACCGTTCGCGTGTTTATCAACGAGCATCTCGCGCACTTTCATCGTATTCATCGACGAGTTCCAGGCCATGTTGGCCATGAAGATCATCAACGTATCGATTGGGTACGGGTCGCCTCGCCACGCGTTGGTGATCACGCTGTGCATCAAGCCATGCACGGCAAGCGGGTACTCCCACGAGAACGCTTTATCAATGCGAACGGGGCCGCCGTTTTCATCGATGAACAGATCTTCCGGCGCCGCGGGCCAGCCCAGCGGCCCGGTTGCAAGCGGCGTGTTCGGCTTGACGGCGTCGGGACTGTTCGGCGGTTTCGCCGATGGCGGCACGGCACGCGGAAACGGCGACTTATGCCGAAAGCCGCCGGGGCGGTCGATCGTGCCCAGCAGCGACATCAGCACCGCGAGCGCACGGATCGACTGGAAGCCGTTGGAATGCGCAGCGAGCCCGCGCATGGCGTGAAATGCGACGGGGTTGCCGGTGACGGTATCGTGCTTCTCGCCCCACGCGTCCGTCCAGGGAATAGGCAGCGTGATGCGGTGATCGCGGCTCGTCTGGATCATCTCCTGCGCGAGACGGCGAATGGTGGCAGCGGGAATGCCTGTTATTTCCGCCGCCCACTCGGGCGTGCAAGCCGCGACGCGCTCGCGCAGCAAGGTGAACGACGGCGCAACGGGCGTGCCGTCCGCGAGCGTGTAGCGGCCCTCGAGCGCGGGTGTCACGCCGGGGGAATGATGCGGCACGGCGCGTGCCGCTTCGGCATCCCACCACGCGTGATTTTGCGGAAACATCGGATTGCCCGCGGGCGTATCCGGGTCGCTCACGAACAGGCCGAAGTTCTCGCTTTGCTCATCGAGATCGACCAGATCAGCCGCGTTCGTATAGCGCTGCACGAACTCGTGGTCCCAGGCATCGGCTGTTATCAGCTCGTGGAGAAACGCCATGAACAGCGCGCCGTCGGTGCCCGGTTTGATCGGCACCCATTCGTCGGCAATGGCGGCGTAACCGGTGCGGATGGGATTGATCGCGATAAAGCGTCCGCCCGCACGCTTGAACTTCGAGATCGCAATCTTCAGCGGATTCGAATGATGATCTTCGGCCGTGCCGATCATGAAGAACAGCCTGGCTCGGTCGAGATCGGGACCGCCGAATTCCCAGAACGAACCGCCGATCGTATAGATCATGCCGGCCGCCATGTTCGCCGAACAAAATCCGCCATGCGCCGCATAGTTAGGCGTACCGAACTGTTTGGCGAAGAGACCCGTCAGCGCCTGCATCTGATCGCGGCCTGTGAAGAGCGCGAACTTCTTGGGGTCCGTGGCGCGGATGCCGGCAAGGCGCTTTTCCAGGGTATCGAAGGCGACTTCCCACGACACCGGTTCGAACTGCGCGCTGCCTCGCTCGGCGCCGGCCTTGCGCATCAATGGCTGAGTGAGCCGGGCGGGCGAATATTGCTTCATGATGCCGGACGCGCCCTTCGCGCAGATCACGCCCTGGTTGAGCGGGTGCTCCGGGTTGCCATCGATGTATCTCACTTCGCCTTCGCGCAAATGCACGCGAATACCGCAGCGACAAGCGCACATGTAACACGTGGTCGTCTTGATCTCGAGCCGCTCGTCCTGCGTGCGGGCGTGATGTTCCATGCTGGGTCTCCCTCGCGGCTTCCGGTATGTCCAGACGGCACCGATCCGGTCCGGACCATCCTAATCCTCGCGGGTCGCCAAGGGAAATCGCTATTTGCGAGAGGAACTATCCGCCACGCTGATGATTTCAACTTCCCTTCAATTGCCCGATCAACGTGTCGGGAATATCAATCCCCTCCTGTTCTGAAGCTTCGGCAATGCGTTCTCTCCGGTAGCCTGGAAGCCGGACATCGTCGTCCATGAGCATCATTTCAATCAGCATTTCCACACGCGAGAGATAGGTCTCGTCGCCGGCCAGTGCGCCCGGATCGATCGCCCAGAATAAATGGCCGATACGAGAACGCTCGCCCTCCTCCGTCAGGAACGAACCGGCTTCATAGCCGAAGTTCGCACCGGTCAGCGCCGCCGCCAATAACTCGACGACCAACGCCAGCATTGCGCCCTTCGCCCCGCCGAACGGCAGCATCATGCCGTCGAGGGCGGCACGGGCATCGGTGGTTGGCAGGCCGTCACGGGTGGTCGCCCAGCCTTGCGGAATCGGCTTGCCGTCACGCGCGGCAATGGCAATCTTGCCGCGTGCGATCTCCGAGAGCGCGAGGTCGATCACCAGCGGCTCCCCTTGACGGCGCGGGAAGACGGCGGCAATCGGGTTGGTGCCGAAGAGCGCGCGCCGGCCGCCCCACGCGGGCATGGCCGCGGGCGAGTTGCTGAACGCGAGGCCGACCATGCCCGCCGCACCAAGCGCCTGCAGATGCGCCGCGCCGACGCCGAAGTGATGACTGCGCCTCACGCCCGCCACCGCGCTGCCGAACTGCCGTGCACGTTCGATCAACGCGTTGATCGCGAGATCGCAGGCGGGATACGCGAGTCCATCGGCGCCGTCGATCAGCACTGCCGCACCACGATCCGAGACGATGACCGGCTGCGCCAACGGATCGACGCGGCCGTTCCTGAGTTGCGCGCAATACATCGGCAGACGCGCCACGCCATGTGACGACAACCCGCGCAGGTCGGCATAAACAAGCGCACGGGCCGTCGATTGCGCGGTCGCGGGCAATGCGCCCGCGGCGAGCAGCGAGTCGACGGCAAGTGCGCTCAGCGCGTCGGGAAGCAGTCGGGACATCGATCATTCCTCTTAGGTGATGGGTTTCAATCCGCAAGCGCGGCCGCGACCCGTGCCGCTGCCGCTGCCGCTGCGAGCAACTTTCCTCTTCCGCCAGCGCGAAAACTGCACGTGACCGGCAAGGTCTTCAGGGAGTCTGGTTGAGGATGGCGTCCATGAGGCCTGGAAACCGGCTGTCGAGTTCGGCACGGCGCAACGTGTTCTGATGAACCGTGCCGGCCACGCGGGTCTGGACGAGACCCGCCTCGCGCAAGATGCGGAAATGATGGGACATGCTTGATTTCGGGCGGCCGCCGTCGAGCTCCCCGCAGGTGGCCTCCGTGACGCACGACAAATGCCGCACGATGTCGAGACGCACCGGATCGCTCAAGGCGTTGAAGAGCCGCGTGAGGGTGAAACCCTCAGGATCAGGATGGTTAAATATGCGCATACTGCAGATGGTACCGGCTTCTGTGATAATCGGTAGTTCGATTTTTATCGAACTACCGATTCTGCATTATTCCACGGAGCCCGCACGATGCCCGCATTATTCGAACCCTTCAAACTCAAAGACATTACTTTGCGCAACCGCATCGCGATCCCGCCGATGTGCCAGTACTCCGCTATCGATGGCCTGATCAACGACTGGCACCGGGTGCATCTGGCGGGTCTCGCGCGCGGTGGCGCCGCTCTGGTGATCGTCGAGGCGACGGCCGTGTCGCCTGAAGGCCGCATTACTCCGGGCTGCACTGGCATCTGGAATGATGAGCAAGCGCAGGCGTTCGTGCCCGTCGTAGCATCGATCAAGGCAGCAGGCTCGGTGCCGGGCATCCAGATCGCCCACGCGGGTCGCAAGGCCAGCGCCAACCGGCCGTGGGAAGGCGACGACCATATCGGCGAAGACGATCCGCGCGGCTGGGCAACCATCGCGCCCTCGGCTATCGCCTTCGGGGCCAACCTGCCCAAGGTGCCCAAAGCGATGACCCTCGACGATATCGCCCGCGTGCGCCAGGATTTCGTCGATGCCGCAAAACGGGCGCGCGATGCGGGTTTTGAATGGCTGGAACTGCACTTCGCTCACGGCTATCTCGGTCAGAGCTTTTTCTCGACGCACTCGAATCAACGCGACGATCCCTATGGCGGAAGCCTCGAGAACCGCAGCCGCTTCATGCTTGAGACGCTGGCCGCGGTACGCGAAGTATGGCCCGAACATCTGCCGCTGACGGCTCGGTTTGGCGTGATCGAATACGACGGCCGCGATGAGGAAACGCTCGCGGAGTCCATCGAGCTGGCGAAAAATTTCAAGCGCGGGGGACTGGACATGCTCAGCGTCAGCGTGGGTTTCTCCACGCCGACGGCCAAGATTCCGTGGGCGCCCGCGTTCCTCGCACCGATTGCGCACCGGGTGCGTCGTGAGGCGCAACTGCCCGTTGCATCGGCTTGGGGAATCGATACACCGGAGCTCGCGGATAACGCAATCCGCGAAGGCCAGCTCGATCTCGTGATGGTCGGCCGCGCAAATCTGGCTGATCCTCATTGGGCCTACTACGCCGCGAAGAAGCTCGGCATTGCACGTCCTTCGTGGACGCTGCCCGCACCGTATGCGCATTGGCTTGAACGCTACGCGGTGAGGTAATCGCCGTGCCTGGTCCTGGTCCTGGTCCTGGTCCTGGTCCTGGTCAACTCGCGGCTATGACCAGGGATTGTCCAAGGCAACTCTAATGTTCGCGTATTGGCGCAGGATTTTCTTTAAGTTGTGCCTACGATGTTCCGGCGAGACGACTGGAACCCAACGAGCAGGAGGAGACAAATGCGCGATGATATCGATCACGCCGCTACGCCATTGATTCAACGTGAATCAAATGTGATCGTATTGACCGATGCCGAGGGGCTCATTCTTCATTCGATCGGAGACGATGATTTTCTTCGGCGTGCCGAGAAAGTTGCGTTACGTCCGGGTGCGAACTGGCCTGAACAGCGGCAAGGAACCAATGCGATCGGCACTGCCATCGCTGAACTTTGCCCGACCGTCGTCCACGGTGCGCAGCACTACCTGGCCGCAAACCGTTTTCTGACCTGTTCCAGCGTGCCCATCCTCGGTCCCTATGGCGACCTGATCGGCGTGCTCGACGTGACGGGCGATCATCGCAGCTACCATCAGCACACGATGGCACTCGCGAAGATGTCAGCGCAGATGATCGAGAACCATCTGTTTACCAATACCTTTCGCGACACCTTGCAGGTCAGCTTTCATGGTCGCGCAGAGTTTCTCGGTACGTTGATGGAGGGCATTGCCGCATTTACCTGTGACGGACGCTTTCTGTCAGCTAATCGCAGTGCGCAATTTCAACTTGGACTGCCGCTTGCGGCGTTGCCAACCTGATCAGGAGCCACGAATTCCGGATCACCCTCGCGGCAGACGCACGCGTGCAGACCAGCCTGCCATCTCGCGTCGGCGAGGTGCTGGCATGATTTCCCGTTCGGGTAGCGCAGACAACGATGAGCCGCTTGCCGAAATCAACGTCACGCCGCTCGTCGACGTCATGCTCGTACTGGTTGTGATCCTTCTGGTCATAGCGCCCTTGCTGACGCGGACGATCCGCGTTGATCTACCCACGGTGGCGGCGGGCGCGTCCGAATCGCACACACACGCAGTGGCGGTCACCCTCGACGCGAACGGGAGAATCTTTGTCAACGGTAGTGAAATTCAGTTGGAGCAACTCGAACCCGTGCTCAGACACATCGCGTTGCATGACATGCAGACCACGGTCAATCTGCACTCGGATAAGAGGGTAACGTTCGGCGCGGTCGCGAATGTGTTGGGCAGGATCGGCCATGCAGGGGTCGCTCATGTAGCAGTGGTGACAGCGCAAACCAATAAGACTCCTTAATAAACTTTTCAACGATGAGTGTCAGTACCTCTCTACGGTACCGTCACATAGCGCGAGGATGCAAAGATTGATCCGCGCCCCTTTGCTGTGGCGGATGACAATCCAGAACGCCACATCGACGCCTTCAACAATCAGGTTCTGTCGGTCGTCAACCATTCGCAAGTCAACGTGCAAAGCCTCCTCCAGCTCCGCAATGCGTCTGGATGCCGACGGTTGGCTTAAGCCCAATCGCGGCCGGCTTTGGTGAAACTCGACCTGTGGGCAACCCGCACGAACAACTGCCGGGTCGAGAGCTTGCCATTCATTTGCAGCGAGAATAACTGAAAGTCATCCACCCTCCCTACCGCTTTCCAAGCAAATGAATCACTATTCGATTCAGGCAAACATGACGCGATAAATGTGAGCTGTTTGCAGCATGGGAATTCAATACCTTTTATAGAGGTGACCAAAATGGCATCTGGCGATATTCAGGAAATCAAGGCATTAAACGCAAAATACAACTTCGCGATGGACGAAGGCAATGCTGAAGCATGGGCGAGTTGCTTCACAGCCGACGGAGTTTTCAATGGTGTTATCGACGGCGAAAAGCCAAAGGGCGCAGAGCAATTGAAGGCTTTTGTTGCTAAGGGTGTCGCAGCGTTCGGGACTATGTATCACCTCACAACCAACGAAATTATTTCGGTCGACGGTGAAAGTGCTCGCCAAAAGTGCTATCTGCAGTTCTTCACGAAAAAAGACGATACTATTGATGGCTACATTTGCGTCTATGACGATTGGCTCAAGCGCGAGAACGGTGTTTGGGCGTATAGCCGTCGAGACGTGATCTCAAAAGACAAGTTTAGTCATCTGAAAGATTGATACATTACTCAACAAGACAGGCAACTATCGCGCAACGTTTCCTTCCGGATTCTTGGCGTGTTGCCGACTCATCGAATCCAGCCGGCCGCTTCTGACTTCATCAACCAAAAATATTAGACAACGCGAAGAGGACGAACACTTCCGCCACGCCGAATTTGATGGCGAACCTAATTTGGTCGCGTGTCTCAGGGCGGTTGCGGTACTCCTCTGCGGCGTGGCTCCTTAACGTCTCGATCAGCGGCCGCCCTCCCGTCTCAGCCCGAATCCACTTTATTCGGCAGACGCTTGCCGACGCGCGCGATGGCTTGAGTTCGGCGCGCCCCTTTGCAGCACCTCTTAAGCAAGCTCCGGCTCGCGGCGCGAAACCGGACTCATCACTTTGACCCGCTCGCCGGCCCGATGCGCCCGCGAACGCATGGACGCTTCACCAGCCCGTGACGCATCGCCGCGCAACGTGAACACCGCCACCGCATCACGCAACGAATTAGCCTGCTCGGCGAGCGCGTGCGCCGCCGCGGACGCTTCCTCAACAAGCGCGGCGTTCTGCTGCGTGACCTCGTCCATCTGCGTGACAGCGGTATTGACCTGTTCGATACCCGTGCTCTGTTCCTGTGACGCCGATGAAATTTCGCCGACGATATCCGTCACACGCTGCACCGACCCCACGATCTCCGCGATGATCTGCCCCGCGTCGCCGACGAGTACCGAGCCCGCATTCACACGCTCGGTAGACTGGGCAATCAATGCCTTGATTTCCTTCGCCGCCGTCGCGCTGCGCTGCGCGAGCGTGCGCACCTCGGAGGCGACCACTGCGAAACCGCGACCTTCCTCGCCGGCGCGCGCCGCTTCCACGGCCGCGTTGAGCGCAAGAATATTGGTCTGGAACGCGATTGCGTCGATCACGGCGATGATCTCCGCGACCTTGCCCGAACTATCGGCAATTCCGTGCATGGTCTCAACGACCTGACCCATCATCATGCCGCCGCGCGATGCCGTGTGTGATGCAGCATCGGCAAGCGTGGACGCCTGTAGCGCGTTCTCTGCGTTCTGGCGGACCGTGCCGGTGAGCTCTTCCATGCTCGCAGCCGTCTCTTCAAGCGATGCCGCCTGCTCTTCCGTACGCGACGAGAGATTCAGGTTGCCTGATGCGATCTCGGCGCTGGCGGTGGCCACGCCTTCGGCGTTCTGGCGGACTTTTGCGACCACAAGGGACAAACTCGACTGCATGTCCTTCAGCGCCGCGAGCAACTGCGCGATCTCGTCCTTGCCGCTGGAGTCGAAATCCATCGACAGGTTGCCGGTCGCCACCGCCTGTGCGCAACGCAGCGCATGACCAAGAGGCAGCGAGACTGTACGGCTGAACATGACGCCGCCAATCATCGCGAGTGCGAGCACCGCCAGCATCAGCGTGACGCTGATCTCGGTTGCATGCCGCGCATCGATAGCGGCCTTCGCGGACACTTGCGCACTGTCAGCGGCGATTTTCTGGACGGCCTGTTCAAGCAGCGCCGATGGTTCGCGGTCCACGCCCGCCACTGCGCCATCACCGGCGGAGGGCTCGAAGCCAGCCGATTTGAACGCCTCGAAGCCCTTGCGATAGCCCTCGCCCATCGAAGCATGCGCGATCGCGAAGCGGTCGATCAGCGTACGGCTCTCACCTTCCGGCAGCTTCGTCCTGAGTTCCGTCGCGAGTGCGTCGACGGTCTTTTCGCGGGTCTGGAAAGCGGACCAGTATTTGTCGAGATTGGCCGGGTCCTTGCCGCGCAACAACGTGTCTTTCCATTCCTGGACTTGCAGCTTGAACGCGACGAGGGTGGCGGACACCATCCGTTCGTTCGCGACGTTGTCCTGGACCGTGGTTCCGTAGGCGTTGATCGACTGGTTGAGGGCGAAGATGCCATACAGCGCACCGGCGAACATCAGTAGCAGCGCGACGGTAAAGGCAAGGGGGATTTTGAGGCTGAGCTTCATTGATGGTTCTCGGATTCTGCAAGCCGCCACGGGAGCGTGCGGTTGGACTACTGCTTATCGGTCGATTTGCGCGAAACTGAAGGTACACCGTCGCAGCGCATCAATAACCGACCAACCGATGGAACCATGACACTCGCCATCTCCGTGGTGCTTATTGCGCCAAGCCAATACATCAGACAATAGAGCGCTTCATATTTTCCTGTGTTGGGGCAATGCCTCCGGGTCAGGCGGCATGAGAGCAATTCGTGCTCGCTCACCACGGCGGAGGCGCTGGTGAATATTCTCGTAGAAGTCCTGATGATATTTCACAGGCATACGTGCTGTTCTCGCTCCGGTACGAATCGTGCCTGACGTCGCGGGCAGTGCTGTAATGTACACCGGACATTTCATTTGCTCCTGACAGCTTTATTGCGAAGTCTGGACAAGGTGCTCAAACGGCCGCATTATCCGAGTTTTTCCGCCGCTGGAGGGGCAAGAACCGGACGCTCCGGGTGACGGGACTTGTAATGTCACCATCGCCTATCCGCAACGCGGCCGCATAACCGCGCACTTTTGGCCCTGCCCGCGCGTGAGACCTGACGAAAAGGCCAAGCAATGCCCAGGCACAACCCAGCGCTTCATCGTAGTCAGAAAGCCCCCATGACACCGGGGCGCAAGCGGCTTCTCATCATCGGCGCAATCCTCCTGATCGCGGCGCTGGGCTGGGCATTGGCCGCCGTACTGAAGCCCGCCATCCAGCGCACCATCGTCATTACGACCGGGGCGGACAATGGGATCTATCGCGGCTTTGCAGATCGGTATGCCCCGCTCCTGAAACGCGACGGCATTACGCTTGATATCCGCAGTTCTTCAGGCTCTGTCGAAAACTATCAGCGGCTGCAGGACCCTGACAGCGAATACGAAGTGGGCTTTATCCAGTCAGGCACCACCCGCCCGAAAGAGACGGATGACCTGCAGACGATCGCGGCCGTTTCATATGAACCTATCTGGGTGTTTTATCGTGGCGATGCAATCGTCAACCGGCTCGCGCAACTACGTGGCAAAAGGATTGCTATCGGCATTCCCGGCAGCGGCTTGCTGAACGTAGCCCAGGTATTGCTCTCGTATAGCGGCGTCACCGGCGACAACACCGCGCTGCTGGAAATGGATGCAGCCAAGGCGTATCAAGACCTCGAAAATGGCACGCTGGATGCGGCTTTCTTCATCGGCAGGCCCGACGCCTCAATGCAGCAGACGTTATTGAACAGCAATCTGAAGCTGATGAGCTTCGCCCAGGCCGATGCGCTGATGCAAAAATTCCCGTCGCTCTCCAAGATCATTTTTCCACGTGCGTCCACCAGCATCGTCAATGATCTTCCGCAGGCCGATGTCACCTTGCTCGCCGCAACGGCTTTGCTCGTATCCAAGGACACCCTGCACCCCGCGCTCGCTTACCTGCTGCTGGAGGCCGCCAAAACCGTGCACGGCGGTGAAGATTACTTCACGCAGCGTGGCGAATTTCCCAACCTGAACACCGATGAATTTCCCATCTCCGATGAAAGCACGCGCTACTTCAAATCCGGCCGTCCTTTTCTGCAGAGATACCTTCCGTTCTGGCTGGCCAGTTTTATCGAAAGGCGTTTGTTGATTCTGGTGCCCTTCATGGCCTTGCTGATAGGTTTGCTGCAGGCTTTACCGCGCATGGCGCAGACGCGGATTAAAAACCGGCTCGTGGTCTGGTATCGGGAGATTAAATCGCTGGAAGACGAGATATGGAGAAGCCCGCAACCCACCCCGAACCAGATTGCGCAATGGCGCGAAGAAATCGAGAGCATCGATGCGAATGCCAGCCAGATCAGGATGCCTCAGCGTTATTTCCAGGACGTCTATGCCCTCAAGCAGGCGATTGGTGTCGTGCGGGAGCGGATCTCCCAGGCGGCTGAAAAGATCGAATGACCGGTGGATGGTGGTGCGGAGTCCGCCCGGTTCAATCCGAGGTAAGCGCAGGATCGAATTCAAATGCGCTTACCCCGGGCATGTCACCCGGCGAAGCGCATCAAGCCGTCCTCCACGCTGCCAAGCCCCGTCTCTACGCGGCAGCCGTGGCGGTCAAGCTATTCACACCCATTTCATCCAGCACGTCGCGCACCGCGGCGATCAAACCGTGCATCTGCGTTTCGTAAAGCCGGCCGATGCAGCCGATACGAAACGATTCCGCGATCGTCAGCTTGCCGGGATAGATCACGTAACCGCGTGTTTTCAGGCCATCGTAGAAACGTTCGAAGACAAAGCCCGGATGCGTGGGCATCCTGAAGGTCACGATGATCGGCGCCTGCAAATCAGCCTTCAACAGGAGCTCGAAGCCGAGCGCCTTCATGCCGTCGATCAGCACGCGACAGTTGTTTCTATACCGTCCCCCTCGCCCAACCACGCCCCCTTCCGCATCGAATTCCTTGAGCGCCTGGTGAAACGCCACGATCACATGCGTAGGTGGCGTGAACCGGTACTGCCCAGTTTTTTCGAAATTCGTCCACTGGTCGAAGAGGTCCAGAACCAGCGTGGTGGCGTTGCCCTTGGTTGCCACCAACGCATCGCGCCGGCACACGACGAATCCAAGCCCCGGCACGCCCTCGATGCACTTGTTCGAAGACGCCGACACCGCGTCTGCGTGGATTGCGGGCGCATCGATCGGCAATGCGCCGAACGCGCTCATTGAATCGACGAGATAGCCTTTTTTGTACTTGGCCGCGAGCGCGCCGATCTCGGCGATCGGATTGAGAATGCCCGAGGTCGTCTCGCAATGGACCACGAAGATATGCGTAATGGAGGGTGTGCGCTTCAGTATTGCCTCGACCTTTTTCAGGTCGGGCGGCGCATCTTCGGCCGTTTCATGCGTGACGGTCTTGCGCCGGGCGATGTCGAGAATGCGTTTCGCGCGATGACCATAAGCACCGTTGATGAGCATCAAGACCTTGCCCGTGGGCGGCACGAAACTGGTCAGCATGGCTTCGACGGCAAAGGTGCCGGAACCTTGCATGGGCACTGTTACATAGTCGCCCTCGCCCTTGCCGTCCACGATCTCGGCAAGTCGCGCGAGCACTGCCTTGTTGATCGCAACAAAACTGGCGTCGCGCGAGCCCCAGTCGTGCACCATCGATGCCTTGACTGACTGCGAGGTGGTCAACGGTCCAGGGGTCAGGAGAAAGGGGTCGCCCGTTTCGGAAACGGCTGGTTTGACGAGCGCGGCTTGATTCATGAGATGAGTGTCCAGTATCGATGTGGAGCGGTCAAAGGCTGCACGAAGAGTCGATAGTGTGTGATTCGCCGGCTGCGAGGCGTTCACGTCTAGCCAAGGTCTTCGGCGCAAGACGACATTTTAACCGCCTGTCGTCTTTTTGCATGCTCAGCCCGCGCCGTGACCTGGAAGCACATCATCAATGGGTACAAATCGTACCGGTTATCGTAAATGTCGATCGCTCAGACTTCAAGCTGTTCGAGCACTCGCCCTTTCGTCTCCACGCCCAGGAAATGAACGGCCACCGCTGCCAGCATCGGCACGATGGCGAGCAGGTACAAAGCCGTGTCGAGATGACCGCCAACCAGCGTTTTGCCAACCATCGCGGGGGCGAAAATGGCCGCCAGCTTCAACCATGCGCCGGCTACGCCGCAACCGAATGCACGGATGCTAGTCGGATACAGTTCGGGCGTATAGACGTATGCGGTGATGAATCCGCACGACATGAACCCGATCGCGAACGCGCAGCAGGTCGCAACCACGTACACCGACTCGTTGTGAAACACAGCAGCCAACACCAGTGAAACCGCGCACAACAAGAACGACACGTTGATGACCGGCTTGCGGCCCACCCTGTCTACAATCAGCGCACAGATCACAGATCCCACCACACCAAGGAGCGACGCCGCCACGGCCAGATTCAACGCCAGTTGCAGCGGCGAGTGATAGACGGTCTTGTAAATCGTCGGCAGCCAGGTCGAGAGACCGTACTGGATGACGCCGCAGGTCATCCACAGCAGCGCAACCGCGATCGTCCGCTTGATATAAGCCGCCCCGAAAACGTCCCTTGCACGACGCTTGGGGTGACGATGCGCCATTGCGTCAAACTCGGTCGTCGCCGACAGCGGCGGCAACGTTCCCTTGACCGTGGCTTCGAACGCCTTCAGCGCGTGGTCGGCGTCGTGCATACGGTCTTTCGATGCCAGCCAGCGCGGCGATTCGGGAACGATCTTGCGCAGCGCGAAGAACAGCAGCAGAGGCACACCGCCAATGATATACATCGCCTCCCAGCCAAAACGCGGCACGATCCAGGCACCCAGCGCGTTCGATGCCAGCAACCCGATCGGGAACACTATTTCATAGAGCAAAACGAAACGTCCCCGGCCGTGAGCCCGCGTGATCTCGTTGATATAGGTTGCCGCGACCGGCAGTTCGCCGCCCAGCCCCAGTCCTTGCGCAATCCGCAATGCGACGAAAACGGCGAACGTCGGCGCGAATCCGCAGGCAATGCTCGTGACGCCGATGATCCCGGAACTCCACGCAATCGAGCGCACGCGACCGAAACGTTCGGCGAGCGCCGGAAAGAGGAATGCGCCGATCAACTGACCGATCGAACCCGAAGCAATCAGGAATCCGATCTGTCCCGGCGTGAGGCCCCACTTCTGGATCAGCAGCGGCAGCGTGGTCGCTATGGTGATGACGTCGAAGCCATCGAAGAACGTCGCCGCACCGATCAGGAAACGCGCGCGCACCTGCATCGGGTTGGTCGGCAGACGCTCGATCCGCGCGATGATCGAACCCGCGGTAAGCGCGCCCGAGGCACTCGCACCGCCCGGCGCTGCAATCGTATTGCCTGAAGTACCGTCAAGCGTGCTGTCAAGCGTATTGCCAAACGTTCTCATGTCTGTACCTCGTCCTCGTATGGCGTCCATGGTTTAAGCGAGCGCTTTGGCCGTATCTGCCAGGGTCGCGACGTCGACCGTTCGACCCTGGCTCATCCACTTGCGCGCGAGCTTCAGGTCGCGCGGCATGTTGATCGAAATCACGCCGCGAATGACGCCCGCTTCCAGAAAGAAAAGACTCGCGCGGCGTGCATTCAGGTCGCCACGTATGACCGGTTCGATGCCGGCGGGAATGTCGCCGAGGATCTGCAGGTTCACGTCGTATTGATCGGACCAGAACCACGGAATTTCCGCGTAGGGCTCGCGCGTGCCCATCAGCGCACGTGCCGTTGCTATAGCCTGGTTTTGCGCGTTGGCCCATGATTCGAGCCTCACGCGCCGCTTGAGCCACGCGTTCGGATGATTCGAGACGTCGCCGCAAGCGAAGATGAACGGGTCGGACGTCGCGCCGAATTCATCGACCACGATGCCGTCGTTCACATCGAGTCCTGCCTCCTGTGCGAGTGACGTGTGCGGCGTCAGGCCAATCCCTGCGACGGCGAAATCCGCATCGAGCGTGCTGCCGTCCGCGAACGTGGCGCGCACGCCTTGCCCGTGATCGTCCAACGAGATAAGCGATGCGTCGAGCCTTACATCGACCCCATTCGAGCGATGCAACTCCAGCAGAAAATCCGATACCCTCTGCGGCAACGAACGGCCACACAAGCGCGGTGCGCCTTCAATGACCGTTGCTTCCACGCCGAGTTTGCGCGCCGTCGCCGCTACCTCGAGGCCAATCCAGCCGCCGCCGATTACGAGCACGCGTGCACTCTTGCGCAGTCTCGCGCCGAGCGACACGGCGTCGTCGAGCGTGCGCAGATAGGCAATGTGCGATGTCTTCACGAGCGATTCGGGCAAGCGCCGCGCGGCGCCGCCGGTCGCAATCACCAGCCGGTCATACCGCACCTCACGGCCCTGCGATGTACGCACAATCCGCTGTTCGCGATCGATCGCCACGGCGCGATCCGGCTGCCATGCTTCCACGTTCAGCGCGGCGAAGTCATCCGATGAAACCAGTCGGACCGTGTCGATATCGGCATCACCTGAAAGCACTGCCTTCGAAAGCGGCGGCCGCTCGTACGGCAGGTGAATCTCGTCCGCGATCATCACCAGGCGCCCAGTGAAACCGTCCTTGCGCAGCGTCTTGACTATCCATCCCGCCGCCTGCCCGCCGCCAATCACCACGAGGGTATGCGGCTCGCCCAATGCCAGATCGTCAGCCATTTTTGCGCTCCGTCATGAACTTCCCTTCCGGCGCCTTCGCGTTCTTTTGCCGGCGCGTGTTGCCGTCGAGACCGCCATCGACGGCCCATTCCGCGAACACGGTCGGACCGGGTTCGAAATCGCGCGGTTGCCACTCGGGCGTAAGCACGTCTTCGTCGGCGTAATACTCGATCAAGCCACCCGCCGGATTCTGGAAGTACCAGAAGTACGCCGATGAAACCGGATGCCTGCCGGGTCCGAGTTGGGTTGTCCAGCCGCAGCGGCTGATATGCAGGCCGCCGCCGAAAACTTCATGGATATCGCGCACGGTGAACGCGACGTGATTCAGGCCGCGTTTGCCGTCGGGGAGTTGCAGCAGGAACAGGTCGTGATGACCGCCATGCGGCGCACAACGCATGAACGCGCCGCGCCCCGGATAGCGATCCGACGTCTCGAAGCCAAGCAGGTCGTGATAGAACTTTTCCTGTTCAACCACGCAATTCGTGAAGAACACGACGTGACCCACTTCGATGGGCTCCGCGCGTTCATACACCGGACTCGGCGTGTTGATGCGCAGATCCTGACCCCACACATTCGAGGGAGAGCCCTTGATATCGAGCGTGCGCTTGCGCGTGACTTCAACGCGAATCGCCATGCCGTTCGGGTCGATGCAACCCACCGCGTCGCTGGTTTCAAAGTGACCCGGCTGACCGGCGAACTTCCCGCGCAAAGCGTCGAGTTCTGCGCTGGTCGCGACACCCCATGTCACTTCGCGCAGTGTCGGACCCGCTTCGAAAGCGGGCGGAAGCGCTGGATCGTTTGCATCGACGACCATGATCGTGCAGCCGTTCTGCGCTTCGAAACGCGCATGGGTTTCGTCGTGCGCGACTTCTTTCAGCCCCCAGTCGCTGAAGAAGGTCCTGCAGGTTGCGAGGTCGGTCACGCCGTAGGTGACCTGTTCAATGCCGAGAATAGTCATGACTCGTTTCCTAGTTGGCCCACGGCAGCGGAGCTTCATTCATGCCCCAGTAAAGGCTCTTCTGCTGCATGTATTCACGAATGCCGAGATGGCCTTTTTCGCGTCCCATGCCGCTGTCCTTCCAGCCACCGAATGGCGTCGAAATCGAAAATTGCTTGTACGTGTTGATCCAGACGGTGCCGGTTTCCAGCGCACGGCCCACTCGCCAGGCGCGCTTGTAGTCGTTCGTCCAGATGCCGGCAGCGAGTCCGAAGACGCTGTCGTTAGCTTCGCGCATGAGCGACGCTTCATCGTCGAAAGGCAACACGACGAGCACCGGCCCGAAGATCTCTTCCTGGCAGATACGCGCCTCGTTGGTCAGACCGTCGAGGATCGTGGGCGAGTAGAAGAAGCCTTGTTCGCGGTTGTCGCCTGCAGGACGTTCTCCGCCGCACAACAGCTTGCCGCCCTCTTCCAGTCCGAGCGCCACGTAGCGCTCAACCGAGTCACGATGCTGCCCCGTGATGAGCGGTCCCATCTGCGTATCCTCGCGTGACGGGTCGCCCACGCGCAGGCGTTTCGCGCCTTGCACCAGTCGCGCGACGAACGTGTCGTAGATCGAGCGCTGCACGAACAGACGCGAACCCGCGATGCACGACTCGCCCGATGAACTGAAGATGCCGTACAGCACGCCATTCACGGCATGGTCGATATCGGCGTCGGCGAAAACAATGGTCGGCGACTTGCCGCCCAACTCCAGCGATACCGGCATCAGCTTGTCCGCTGCCAGTCGCGCGATCCCTCGCCCCACTTCGGTACCGCCGGTGAACGAGATCTTTTTAACCAGCGGATGACGTACCAGAGCGTCGCCGACAATCGATCCCTTGCCCGGCAGAACGCTCAGCACGCCCTTCGGCACGCCCGCTTCTTCACAGATACGCGCTAGAGCCAGCGAAGCCAGTGGCGTCACCTCAGCGGGCTTCAAAACGACTGCGTTGCCGGCAGCCAAGGCCGGTGCAAGCTTTTGCGCATCGGACGCGATGGGGGAATTCCATGGCGTGATCGCCGCCACCACGCCGAGCGGTTCATGCACGCTCATCGTCATGAAGTCACCACGCGAAGGCGTGAGCGACTCTTCAAGCGTCTCCACGCACGCAGCGAAGTAGCGGAACGTGTTGGCCGCGCTCGTGACCAGTCCACGCGTCTCGGTGATCGGCTTGCCATTGTCGCGGCGTTGCAGTTGCGCGAGCGCTTCGTGGCGCGCGGTGATCAGGTCCGCTATGCGATGCAGCACGGCCGCGCGCTGATGCGGTTTCAGCCCCGCCCAGTTCGACTTGCGCCACGCCGCATCGGCCGCTTCGACGGCCTCGCGGGCGTCGTCCGCGTTGGCGGCGCTGATCTCGGCGTTGATCGACTGGTCAGCCGGGTACAGGCTTGCATAAACCTCGCCGCGACCCGGGCGCCATTCGCCGCCGATCAGGATGTCGCTCGATACAAGAAGACTGGATTCGGGATAGTTCATTTAGGTTTCCTTCAGAACATTCAGATCACGCAGCGCGCTGCACGGTTGCGCAAAGCGCGGATCGCGCTGAACGCCGTCAAGGCGGACGTCTTGGGATTATCGGGAAGCGGCTTGCCGCACATTTCGAGCGACATCTCGCCGAACGCGCCCCGCGCCACGATTCGATGCACATTGCGCTCCGCCTTCGGGTCGGCAATCAGCCGCACGTTGGTCTGGTCAAGACCGAGACCGGCCAGCGCAATGGTCGCGGCAACATTCGCGTTCTTCGGATAGAGACGCGCCGCATCACGCGCACTGCCTTCGAAAATCACGCGCTCTTCCGTCATGCTCAGCAAATCGAACAAGTCCTCTGCCGGCGTGCCAAGCCAGCCCGATGGGGGCTTGCGGCCCGTGTACAGCACTTCATCGAGGCCGCCCTCACGCGCCGCAGCCAGCGCGTCAACGCCACCTATCGCACCGGACAACAGCGTCAACACGGACTCGCCTTCTTCGGCGGCGCTCGACAATGCATCGAGTAACTGTCCGTCCGATAAAGCACCAATCGACGCCACCGCGCAATCCGTCCCAGCCTTGAGCAGCGGCACCACGTGATCGAGCAGTGCTCCGTGTCCCGCGCATTCCAGCGCGAAGTGCGGCCGGCGGCTGAGCGCATCGACGGACGACACGACATCGACATCCCGGCCCACTTGCGCACGCACCTCGTCCGCATAGCGCGACGGCACGATCACATGCGACACGCGCACCATTGGATCGGACGCCATCGCGCGATACACCGTCGATCCGACTGCGCCGAAGCCGATCATCGCGACATCGACGGGGACGGTGTGGCCGTTGGCGTCACGCATATTCGGGCTCCTTCGGCTCTTCCTTCTTGACCGGCGGACCTGCGAATGCCGTCGCAAACGAGCCTACCGACACCATGTCCACTTCGATCATCACCGGGCCGGTTTTTTCGTAGCCTTGGCGGATGATTTCTTCAGCGCGATCCAGCGAGCTGATGCGGTGATGCGTCATGCCGAAGCTCGCGCAGAACTGTGCGAAATCGGGTTGATGCAGATCCACGAACATGCGACGGCCGCCGTATTGCGCGTCCTGGATGTTGCGGATCACGCCGTAGCACTGGTCGTTCATCAGCACGATCATCACGTTCGCGTCTTCCTGCACGGCCGTCACGAGTTCGCCGACGTTCACCATCAAGCCGCCGTCACCGACAAGACACACAGTCTTCTTCGGCGGATGCGCCAACGCCGCGCCGATCGCCATCTGCATGCCCTGACCAATGCCGCCGCCAAGCGCATGCACGCCTGAGCGCGGTTCGAAAACCTTCAGGAGGCGATTGCCCCACGTGCTATTGGAAATCGTGACGTCGCGCACCCAGTTGTAGTCGCGGCCGATCACGCGTTGCAACGATTCCACGAGACGCTTGTACGGGCCCAGGCCTTTAGCCACATCCGCAGTCGCGGTTTCGCGTGCGGCAGCGAGATCGCCGGCGAATGACGGATCGATCTTCAGGTGACCCTCAAGGCGCGTTGCGAGTTCATCGAGGATGGACAGCGAATCGCCATGCACGAACATGTCGTTCTTGTAGCCGCGGTTGTCGGCGCATGCATCGGCGTCGATCCGATACAAAGGCCTCGGCAACGCCAGCTTGTACTTGAGCGTCTCATTGCCGCGCAGACGCGAACCGACCACAAGCATTGCATCGCAGGTTTTGTAGAAGCTTTCCACGGCCGGGTGAACGTTGAACGCGCCGAGCGTGGCCGGATGATCTTCGGGCACCACGCCGCGTCCCTGCACGCTTGTCACCACGCCAAACCCCAGCGCCACGAGCCGGTCCACGGCAGGACCTGCGTGCCGCGTGCCGCCGCCGAGCCACAGCAACGGACGCTTCGCGCGCAGCAGCGCCTGCGCCAGTTGTTCGACCCGCGCGCCGTCATGCGTAAGCGTGCTCACGTGCGGAGCGGCAAGATCCGCCGGCCATTCAATTTCAGCAGCCTGAATATCGATGGGGATCTCGACGCTCACCGGCCCCGTTGGCGCGGTGAACGCAACGCGCACGGCCTCACGCACGATTGCGAGCGCGGTGTCGACCGAACGCACGCGGTATGCCGCCTTGGAAATGGATGCCAGCATGGAAAGCTGGTCCGGCGCTTCGTGAATGTAAGCCAGGTCCTGATCGAGAAACTGCGTCTCGATCTGGCCGGTGATATGCAGCAGCGCCGTGCCCGCTGTCAGCGCTTCGACCATCGCGCCAGCCGCATTGCCGGCGGCTGTTCCCGTCGATGTAAACGCGACGCCGAGGCCGCCGGAGACACGCGCGAGGCCATCGGCCATGTTCAGCGCGCCCGCTTCGCCGCGTGCGCCCACGTAGCGGATCTTGCCGCGCGTACCAATGGCGTCGAGGATCGGCATGTTGTGGATCGAGATCACGCCAAAGGCCGTGCGAACGTCGCATTGTTCGAGAAAGGCGGCGATCACTTCGCCAACGGTGGTGGTGTTAGACATGACGTGCAAATCCTCCGGAAACATCGATATGGCTTCCCGTCGTATAGGACGACAGGTTCGTGGCCAGATAAAAGAGTGCCTGCGCCGCCTCTTCGGGACGTCCGAAGCGGCCAAGCGGAATGTTTTTCTTGCGCGCCAGTTCTGCGGTCCATGCTTCCCAGCTCTGGCCGTCCTGCGCCTGTGCCGCATGCCGGCGCCGCCATTGACCCGACTCCACGATGCCGATCAGGATCGAATTGACGCGAATGCGTTGCGGCGCGAGTTCGGTGGCAAGCGACTTGACGAGGCTCAGCACCCCGGCGCGGGCCGACGATGTCGCGACCATATGCGCCTCGGGCTGCAGCGCGAGCAGCGAATTCACGCAGACGATCGACGGGGCCGGTGCGTCGCGCAGCATCGGCAGGAACGCGCGGGTCGGACGAATGATGCTGAAATACTTGAGGTCGAGTTCATCGCGCCAGGCTTCGTCGGTGGTATCGGCGAAAGTGGATATACGGCCTTGACCCGCGTTGTTCAGCAACATGTCGGCGCGGCCGAAACGCTCGGATACCTTTGTCGCGAATGATTCGATATCCTCTGCATTTAATACATCACATTGCACGGCGAGCAATTGTGCATCGGCAAACTGGCTGCTCAATTTCGCTTCTGCGGCTTCGAGCCGCGTGGCGTCACGTCCGCAAATGGCGACCGATGCCCCGGCGCGCAGGAACAGTTCCGCTGTCGCCAGGCCGATGCCCGACGATCCGCCCGTGATCACGGCCACCTGGCCGGTGAGGTCGATCTGGATCATGATTTCAGTCCTAGCGATTTCAGATATTGGCTTTGTGCACCCGGCCGGTAGTTCAGGCGCGAAGACAACTCGGCGGCCGCATGACGCACCTTGTCGACCAGGCCGGTGTCCAGCAGGGTTGCATCGATTTCCGGCCGCGGAATCGTTGTCGTGATCACCGCGACAATGCGCCCCGTATCGTTGCGCACGGGCGCGGTGACAACCGATATGCCACGCTCGAACGATGACTGGCTGATCGCATAGCCGCGCTCGGCATCGGCGCGAACCATCTCGTACAGCGCCTCGACCGTCTCCGGCGTGAGCCGCGTAAAACGCGCGAGCTCGCGCTCGGGATACAGCGCGCGCAGTTCATCGAGGGAAAGGTCTCCCATCAGCACGTGACCGTGGGTGGTCGCGTGGGCAGGCAACCGCGTGCCGACATTGACCTTCACCGAGCTGAAGATCGGCTCCTGGCTCTGGGCCTTCGCGACGAACACGACGTCGCGGCCATCGCGAATCAGGATGTGACTCGTGAGCCCGGTCGATGTGCGCAAGGCTTCGATGATCGGCAAGCCAAGATCAGTCAACTCCAGCGAGCTGAGATACTCGAAACCCAGCCGCAACACAGCAACGCCCAGCCTGTAGTTTCGATCCTTGTCGGCACGCTCCAGGAAGCCGAGCGATTCGAGCGTCTGCAATAGCCGGAACACAGTGGTGCGCGGAATCTTCAGGCGTTTCGATAATTCCGGCGCACCGAGCACCGGCTCGCGCGGAGAGAATTCGGCCAGGATCTTCAAGCCGCGTTCGAGTCCAGGGACGATGTAATTGCCATCGTCCTTGTCTGCGTCGTCGGCCACCCTGGCGAGGGTTCCTGGTGTCATTGCATCACTCCCTTACTCTGCTTGCACTGCGCGCTGAACGCCTCGATCAAGGCGCTGTAGCGCAGCGGCGCTTCGATGTAACCCGCATGGCCCGCACCGGGAATCACTTGCAGGCTGACGTTGGCGGCTCTCGCGATCTGTTCGCACGCAGCGGGCGGCGTGATGGTGTCTTCGGCGCCAACTGCAACCGCTACGCGGCCTTTGAAGTGCGTCAGGTCCGACGCCAGATCCGCGTTGGCGAGAAGATGCGTCGCCTGCGCGTACCCGGCCGGGTTGATGCGAGCCATGTTCCAGCGCACCCACTCCCTCGCGTCTTCACCGGCATCGGCCGACACCATGTTCGCGCTGCGCTTTTCAGCCAGGCCCTGCGGCCCGAGTTCAGCGAGCATCGCAAGACGCGCATCACGCTTCTCTTCACGCATCTGCGCCGGTGCCGCGCCGTATCCGCCCGCTGGCGACAACAACAGCAGTCCCGCTACCCGTGCAGCCTGACGCCTCGCAAACGAGGCCGCCATGATTGCGCCGAGCGAATGGCCCACGAGCACGCAGCGTTCGATCCCGAGCGCATCGAGCCAGTCGCTCAGCGCGTCCGCATAGTCCGATGCCACCGGGGATGCAGGCTCAACGTGCGTCGATTTCCCATACCCCGGTGCGTCCCACGCAAGCACCTGATGTGCGTCTCCGAGTGTTTCCATCTGGCGCACCCAGGACGCCGCGCCCGAGCCAATACCATGCAGCATCACGATCGGCATGGTGTGCGGGTGCTTGCCCCCTGCCTTGCGATAACCGATCGTGCGCCGTGCGGTATCAACGCATTGCTCGGGGAAACGAGCGAGCGCATCAGCGTGAGTGAGTGAGAAAGCGGGCGATGTCATTGGCTTAGCGCTTAAGCCGGGCCAGCGGGGAATCGGGTGGGTACGTCGGCGTGATCGGCTTGGCCGCGCCGAGCATCACGCACATGAGCGCGTCCTCGTCGCCAATATTGATCTCCGTGCGGTACACGCCCGGTGGAATCGAGATCAGGTCGCGTTCGCCGACAACCGTTTCCCACGACTCGCCGTCCTTCTCGCACACTACTTTCATCTTGCCGCGAATCACGAAGAAAATTTCTTCGACGTCCATATGAATATGGCTCGGACCAATGTTGCCGGCCGGAATGACCATGGTGGAGAACGTGAAGCCGCCGGCCGGAACCGTGTTCACATCCTTCGCCACGCCCGTGCCGCCCGTGCCCACATAACGCATCTGCGCCCGGCGATACTTCGGGTCGTAATCCGCCTGGAACTTCAGTGCGTCCCAGTCATACTTGCGCGTTTCAAGACGCGCGACGCGCGAGTCCATCCATTGGGCAAAGCTCGCTTCTTCCGGCTGTTCCCACGACTTGCGTTCGATATCCGTATCGGCCATTGATTGCTCCTTCAACACGTTGAGTTTGTTGCTGCTTGATTCGCAGAATCAGTTCATGACGAAGCCGCCGTTCACCGGCAATAACTGGCCGGTGACGAAGCGCGCTGCATCGGACAAGAGAAACAGGACGGGACCGTTCACGTCATCGGGCACTTGCGCACGATTGAGTGCGCGTCCCTTCAGGTAATACTCGTGACGTTCAGCCGGCACGTACGCGGTCGCCTCGACTTCGGTCAGGCCGGGCGCGATGGCGTTCACCGTGATGCCATGCGCGCCGAACTCGCGGGCAAGCGAGCGCGTCATCGCAATGACGGCGCCCTTGCTCGCCACATACGCGAGAAGTTTTGGTGCACCCCACAGGGCAGTATCGGAGGCAATATTCACGATACTGCCTCGCCCTGAATCACGAAGATGTGGCATGGCCGCAATGCTCATGAGCCAGGTTCCCCGAACGTTGACGTTCATGACGGCGTCCCATGTCGCGGTGCTCAGTTCGTCGGCGGCCTTGCCGCCCGAATTCGTGATCGCCGCGTTATTGATCAGCCCGTCGATACCGCCCATCAACTCGGCGCTCGTCGCCATGCACGCCTGAACGCTCGACGTATCGTTCAGATCGAGCGGCACGAAGTCCACGCGATGACCCGCTTCGTTCAACGTCTTCGCAAGCGCCCGGCCTTCGTCTTCCAGCACGTCGCCAAACGCCACGCGCGCACCCGCTTGCGCCAGCGACGTCACGAACGCCGCACCCAATCCGCGCGCACCACCGGTGACAAGAATGCGGCGTCCCGCGAGCGCGTCATGCATGACCGTGCTCCGGCTGTTCGGCCTTCAGCGCATCGAGCGCGGCAAGATGCTGTTGCGCGCGTTGCTTGAACATGCGCCGCACACGCGTCATGCCGACATCGTGCTGATATAGAAACTCGTGGTCGCGCGCGTTCGGTGCCATGCTTTCGAGTACGTATCGATCCTGTTCCAGCACCGCCCAGTGCAATCCTTCGAGACGGTTGCGATACATGAATTTCCATGCATCACGCTGCCAGCCCGAGACCTTTCGGGTGCGCCAGAAATAGACCTGGCAATGGTTTTCATCGACAGGAACAGCGAATCCGATGATTCCAAAGTTGCCGCCCGGACCGAACTTCGTCTTATACGGAATCGCCAGGCGCATCCACAGGCAACCCGTTTCACCGATCTCGACCCAGTCGAAATTCACGTCGCGCTGGCCGACCTTTTCGAACATCAGGCCGGTGTCCGTCTTGCGCACGCGCATGTCGGCCTGCTTGTCGCCATCGGCCATGGAATGGGACGTGGCGTGCAGGTACGCACCGTGCATCGGGTCCATGACGTTGTCGATGGCGTACTGGTAATTGCACTTCCAGTGCGACATGCACAGGAAGCTCGCGTACTCCTCGCCGACCAGCTCTTCCGGCAATTGCAGCGGTGCGGGTTCCTTGTTCGCGTCATCGCCGAACCAGAGAAAGATTGCGCCCGCATGTTCTTGTGCCGGATACGACTTCACGCACTTCTGCCCTTCGAGCGGACACGCGGACACGGCCGGCACCTTCTGCACGGTGCCGCTGCCATCCACCTCGATGCCGTGATACCAACATGCCACGCTGCCGCCGAGATTCCATCCGAGTGACAGACGCGCGCCGCGATGCGGGCAACGATCTTCAAGCGCATGAATCTGGCCGTCCTTGTCGCGCCACAACACGATCTGGTCGCCCAGCCGTGTCAGGCCGATGGGCGCATTCGCCACTTGCCAGCTCGGCGCAACGGGGTACCAATAATTGCGCAAGCCTCGATCGAGGTACGCCTGAACCGGTTCAATTCCAACGGTCACGTTATCTGTATTGGGAGACGTCATTTAGCTCTACTCCTGATATCGGTTGATGCGGCGCTCAATCGGCCAGCGTGCGGAACTCGGCGGCGAGCCGCTCTTCGGTCCACGCAGCGCCCTCGGGCGTACGAAAGCCAATACCGTTCAAGCCGTTCACGACCTGATCGAGCTCGACCGCGCCGGCATCGAACACGCGTTCGAGCGCATCGCCGAAGTCGTTTTCGTATTGCGTCGGCTCGGCCTTGCGCGTTTGCCAGATGAAGTTTTCCGTCTCGCCCGGCTTTTCGATCACGCCCTTGCCGGCCACGTTGTTCGGCTGGGGCGCAAGCCACGGCTTGAGCGAGGGATTGAAATTGACGGTTACTTCGCGAGGAGCGTCATTCGTTGCCATGTCATTCCACCTTGATCTGGATTTCTTCGCCGGCGAGTCGAACCGAGTAGGTCTTCAAGTCGCGGCCACCGGGCTCTTTCAGGCACTTGCCCGTCGGAATATGAAAAACGGCTTCGTGCAACGGACATTCGACCGTGTCGCCATCGATAAAACCTTGCGTCAGCAGCGCAAACGCATGCGGACACACGTTCTCAAGCGCGTACAACTCGTCGCCCACGCGATAAATACCGACCTCCGCGCCGTCCTCGATCTTGTATTCGATCGGAGAGTCCTCCGACAGATCACCGGCATGTCCGGCGCAACGCCATTGCTCAGCCATTGCTCACTTCCTCCGGGGTTTGTTTGTTCCATATGCGGAACGTTGATTTACATGTGGTCATTATAGAAGCGGTTTCTCGCTGATCAAAAAGAAAAATGACGCTCTCAGTGAAAACACTTAGTGGACTGAAGATTGGCGGATTTATCGCTTTGACGGGACTGCCGTGCCTCCTGACCTTTTTCTTTCAAAACAGTCATTTACAGACCATTTTTGGTGCACACCAGATCTGTTGCGCACAATCTCCAACCGCACGAATTTATTTTTTTCCCAGCTTGAAAACTGAATATACTTTCCATAGGCAAGACGTTGATCCATAGGTGGAACAAACCAATCGATCACACGACTTGAGGGAACGGGAATGCGTGGCGGGGGAAATCAAGGCCCGCGAATCAATCGAACAATTAGGAGAACGTAAGGTGAAACACATCATCGCGGCGGGGTTGATCGGAGCCGGCGTTGCATCGGGCGCGTGGGCGCAAAGTTCCGTGACGTTGTACGGCAGCCTGGACGCCGGCATTGCGTACATCAGCAATAGCGGAGGCCACGCCAAATGGATGGAAGAGCAAGGCAACATGCAGCCGGACCGCTGGGGCATTCGCGCGGTCGAGGATCTGGGCGGCGGACTGCAGTCGATCGTGGTGCTGGAGAATGGCTTCTATACGAACACCGGCGCCTTTGCGAAGAGCGGCGTCGAGTTTAACCGGCAGGCTTATGTGGGCCTCAGCTCCGACCAGTTCGGCAAGGTCACCTTAGGGCATCAAACGCCGTTTTCGTTTGACTACCTCGGGCCGCTGTCCACGGGGTATCAGGCGGCTAGCTGGTACGCGTTCCATCCCGGCAATATCGACGAACTCGCGGACACCGGCGTGGTTCCCTACGACAACTCAGTGAAGTTCACCTCGGCGAATTATCACGGGCTTACCTTCGGCGCGATGATGGGGCTGGGTAACACGACCAACTTCTCCACGGGCAAGTCGGATGGTTTCGGTGTGAGTTACGCGAACGGTCCCTTTACCGCGGCCGCGACGTATTCGAACGAACATAACCGCACGGTCTCCGTCTCGACGCTGGGCTATGTGACTTTTCAGAACCAGCCGGCCGCCACCTATACCGCCGACAAAGTCGAGAACATCGGCGCGGGTGTTTCCTACACGATCGGCAACGTGGTAACGCACGCGTTGTACACGCGCGTGAAGCTGCAATCGAATGGCGTGTCCAATCTGTTCCAGAGCTACGATGCGGGCGCGACGTGGAAGATGGTGCCGGACAACTGGATCGCGGGTGGAGCAGCCACGACCACATTCGCCGGCGCGCGCTATACGCAGTTCGAGATGGGTGACATCTATCTGCTGTCGAAGATGACGCAGGTGTATGTGAATGCGTTGTACGAGCGTGCCAGCTCAGGGGCGAATGCAGCGCTGTTCACGGCGGGTGTATCGAGTAATCGCAATCAGGTGGCGGTGCTCGCCGGGATTCATCACGCGTTCTAAAGCGAGCTGCCAGCAGGCGTCGCGCATCTACGCGACGCGGCGCTTTCACTCCGCTTTTTCGGTTCCGCGTGCAGCCAGTTGAGCGGTAGGGTCGCCGTCATAGGGCCGGTACCCCATTCGCATCGATAGTTCGATCGCCGCGCCGCACACGGCGGTAACGAGGTCGTCCTTCTCGCGCGCCGTTCCGAATTCCGAACGCGGCACCGTGACCGTCACTGCAGCGACTATGCTGCCCGAGCGTTCACGCACCGGCGCCGTCACCACCGAGATTCCGCGCTCGAACGCCCCTTCGCTCGAGCCGTATCCCTGCGATGCACACGCACGCACCCGTTCCTCCAGTTCGCTTACCGTGCCCGGCGTCCGGTCCGTGAACTGCTCGAGTCGTTTTTCCGGATAAAGCACGCGCAGTTGCGGCAAACCAAGGTCGCTCATGAGCACGTGTCCGTGCGTGGTTGCATGCGCGGGAAACCGCGTGCCGACATGCACCCTCACAGAACTGAACATGGCGTCGTGACTCTGCGCCTTGGCGACGAACACCACATCGCGTTGATCGCGGATAAGCAAGTGGGCATTCAGGCCGGTAGCGTCCCGAAGACGTTCGAGGATCGGCGCCGCGAAGTCAGTAAGCTCGAGCGAACTCAGGTATTCGAATCCAAGCCGCAGCACCGCGACGCCCAGCCTGAAATTCCGATCGTCATTGACGCGCTCCAGGAAACCCAGCGATTCGAGCGTCTGCAGCAATCGGAACGTCGTCGTGCGCGGGATGCCGATACGCTTGGACAATTCAGGCGCACCGAGGATCGGCTCGCGAGCGGAGAACTCCGCAAGGATCCGCAGGCCGCGCTCGAGGCCCGGGACCAGATAGGACGCGCCGGCGGCGGCATCCTCCGTGCTCTCGGCGGCGTCGTTCTGCCCGTCAAGAGCCGACGTTTTTTCGGTGATGGGTTGTTTGGGCATACCGTCTTACTCGGAATTTCGTCGGCAGCTATCATAACCGACGCGAATGTTGCGATCCGTCGAGCGCGCGTCGCTGATAAGAATGCGAAGCAGAGCATCGCCGATCACGTCGCCCGGGCTGCTCCCCGAGATGACGCGCTGTCGACGTGGCACGCACCGGGCCGCGAGCTGATACGTCACCAGCGAATAAATGGTGCCTTTGCTGCTGGCATTCGTGTGTGCAAACGAGCTTGTCGCCACAACGGCGGATCAGCCCTACATTTTTTCGGCAAAAAATGCCTTTTTTGTCCTACCCTATATGTGCGACTTGCAGCACGTTCCGATGCCCGTCCCGCACCATGGCTCAGGGGGCGGAAGCCTCTGAATCTGCCCCGGCCGCAAATCGTCCTCCGGCACAACACGGTGCAGCAGCCGGAGGGTAATCTCGAATGAGGCCAATCGCCTGACCAAATCCCATGCAGCCTCGGGGACGTCGCTCCGAGCGCGGCAATGGCAACTCGATGCACCGTCCAATGGAGACTGATGATGTCAATTCGACTAGGAGAAGACGCTCCCGATTTCACCGCCGAAACCACTGAAGGGGCGATCCGTTTTCACGAATGGATCGGCGACCAGTGGGCGATCCTGTTTTCGCATCCGAAGGATTTCACCCCCGTTTGCACCACGGAACTCGGATACCTGGCAGGCCTCAAGCCGGAATTCGAGAAGCGCAACACGAAAATTATCGGGCTCAGCGTCGATCCCGTCAGTGACCACGAGAAGTGGGTCAAGGATATCGCGGAGACGCAGGGCCACGAGGTCGCCTACCCGCTGATCGGCGACTCGGACCTGAAGGTCGCGAAGCTCTACGACATGATTCATCCCGAGGCGAGCGGAGGCGGCCCGCGCACGGCTGTCGACAACGCGACCGTACGCTCGGTGTTTCTCATCGGGCCGGACAAGAAGGTCAAGGCGATGCTCGTCTACCCGATGAGTGCAGGCCGCAATTTCGACGAGGTGCTGCGCCTGCTCGACGCGCTGCAGCTCAACGCCAAACACACGGTGGCGACGCCGGTGAACTGGAAGCCAGGTGAAGACGTGATCATTCCAACCTCCGTTTCCAACGATGCCGCAATGCAAAAATATCCGCAGGGTTTCAAAACCGTGAAGCCTTACCTGCGGTACGTTGCGCAACCGAAGTAAGCGCCCCTTGATTGAAGCAGCAAGCGCCAGACGGTGCAAAGTCCGGCGCCCGATGTGAGTCCGGGCGCATTCGTGTGTCCGGCACTCTGACCGGACCGCACCCAAGTTCGATTGCCCGCGGGACAGCTTGTCAACGCCCCGCGGGCACCACCCTGAAGCGCGCGCAAAAGCGGGCCGCGGAGCGAAAAACGTGTTGACCTTCCGCCAGCTATTCGACCAGCAATCGTCTACCTATACGTATCTTTTGGCGGATAGCACGACACGCGAAGCTGTGCTGATCGATCCGGTTTTTGAGCAGGTGCGCCGGGACGCTGCGCTGATCGAAGAGCTTGGATTGCATCTGCGTTACACAATAGACACCCACGTTCACGCCGATCACGTGACCGGCGCATGGATGCTGAATCGCCGCACAGGCAGCAGGATTGCGATATCGGCTGCGAGCGGCGCCGAAGGCGCGGACCGCTATCTGGGTCATGGAGACAAGGTCGAGTTCGGCGCGAGGTACCTGACCATTCGCGCGACACCGGGCCATACCGATGGATGCATCACCCTCGTACTCGACAACGAGACCATGGCATTTACCGGCGATTGCCTGTTGATCAGGGGCACCGGCCGCACGGATTTCCAGCGCGGTGATGCGCACGCCCTGTTTCGCGCGGTCCATAACCACATTTTCACGCTGCCCGCCGCGTGCCTGCTTTATCCGGCCCACGACTATCGCGGTTTGACGGTCACCAGTGTGGGCGAGGAGCGGCGCTTCAATCCGCGCCTTGGCGGTGAGCTGTGTGAAGACGATTTCACCGGATACATGACGAACCTGCGCCTGCCGCATCCGAAGCAGATCGACGTAGCGGTGCCTGCAAACCTGAAATGCGGCCTGGCGGCCAGCAATCCCGCGCAGATGACCGAGCCCGAGTGGGCGCCGCTGACATGCAGCTTTGCGGGCATCTGGGAAATCAATGCCCAGTGGCTCGAGGAAAATCTGCGTGCGGTCGAGATCGTCGACGTGCGCGAACCCGGCGAGTTCAACGGGCCGCTGGGGCGCATCCCCTCAGCTACACTTATTCCCCTGGGTGAGCTTGCCGAGCGCGCCGCTGAACTCACGAAGGAACGCGCGATTGTGACTGTCTGCCGGGCCGGCGGACGCTCGGCACAGGCCACGCTCATGCTGCGGCAGGCCGGCTTCGAGCGGGTCGCCAACCTTGCCGGCGGTATGCTCCGCTGGCGTGCGGAGGGCCGCGCTGTTGAAAACGCCAGCATGTAGCGGTCGGCCAGGCGATGTCCAATCTGATCATATTAATCGTTATCCTAAGCTTAATTCTGGCAAATCCTGACGGTTCATGGTTTCCGGCAAATCGCCAGTAATCCGAAGCACTTCTTGCACCGTTGGCATGGATAGAGTATCGACATGCAAAGGCCGGCGGAACGCAGCAAAACTGGTTCAGTGCGTCACCGTGAAATGCTGCGGGAATGGCGTTGCTTTATCCGGGTAACCGGCATCGCCGCCGGCACGAGCCAGTGGCGCGCCGGCAAGAAGCGGCGTAAGCAATGCCGGGATAATCGCGCGATTGATCACATCGCCAAAGCAGCGATGCAGGCCATAACCCCAAAGCATGTAGACACTCCAGGGCCGGTCGATGCGAAACGCGTCGGGATCGTCCACCACTGCCGGATCGAACATCGCCGACAGGTTCGAGGCCAGCACCATCGTGTCCTGCTTCACCCGGCACGCACGCGGGGTGCCCGAAGCAATTTCGCAGTCGCGCGCGGCACGGCGGTAGATCACCGGATTGACCGGATTGAACCGCAACGCCTCGAAAACGGCGCAGCCGACTGCTTGCTCATCGCCAGACGCCGCAGCCGCTTGTGTCCGAGCCAGCACATCCGGGCGATCGAGCAATCCGTCCAGCGCCTGCACGCATGCCTTCGAAATGGTCGGGATCGCGCCGATGACGAGTCCGATCATGTTGTTGCGGATGCCGGACCCCTCGAATCCCCCGGCACCGGCATCGCGCAGCGCAATGGCACGTTTGAGCACGGTGACGGGGCCACCGGGGTTAGCTTCGGCCTTGGCAATGGCCGCGTCGATGGCAGCCAGACACCTGGCTGCGCAGTCCAGCGCTTTCTTCTCGATGTCCGGATCACCCTGCAGGTCGACGAACAAATACCAGAACATGGCGGTTGACCATTCGCGAAGATCTTCAACCGAGGCGGTATCGATTCCGAAATAGCGCTGCACCATCAGCGCTGGCACGACCGTCGTCAACACCTGGGGCAGATCGATAGTGTTCGCATGATTGGCAATAATCTGCCGAGCCGCTTCGCGTGCCTGCGGCACGACGATATCAGCCACATCGCCGCGTTGCGCGGCAAGCCGCATGATCGACGTATCACGCTGGTAATCGGCATCATCCTGCATCCCGAGAAAGAAATTGGGACCGCCCGTGATCTTGCGCATCTTGGGCTCGTAGACGACCTCGAAGTCGTCTTGCCGATCCAGCACCTCGCGCACGTCGTCAGCGCGCGAGACAATCACCGTCCCGTTGCAAGGATAAGCCGTGATCAGCGTCTTGTCGGTGGCCAGATTGGGTGCGAACGCGCGCAGCGACGCGAACAGCGCACGCTGGCCCGCCGGATCGGCCAGCACGCGTTTCAGCCGCTCCTTGATGTCACCCGTGCCGCTCGCCAGCATCGAAGCGAGCTCGGCTCCGCGCAACGCGCCCTCGCCCAGCGTGTGAGCCTCGAGCTCGGTGGCATGGAACAGGTTCAAGGCAAAGGACATGAGTGCACCCTGTTTCAAGTAGGATCGGTCACGCCCATGCCGATCAGGCGCAGCGCCGTCATGCTGGGCATGAAGAAATAATCGCCGCCGCGCGTCGTCACGAACGGCGGGATGCCGCTGGCGATGAACGGGGGATTGCCCTGCGCGGGATCGGCCGCGATCACGAAGCGCGCATCCTTCGCATGACTTCCGACCAACGGGCAGGTATCGTTGCCGAGGCTGAAATCGAGACCATAGTTCAGCCATTGTTGCTGAACGAACTCGAACTGGCGCGACAAGTCGGTGCAGACGGCGAGCATGACAATGCCATGTTCACCATTGGCGTCGTTCGCGCCGCCATACGGAAGACCGCGGCGCAGGATACGCCTGCGGTTGTTGAGCGCGGAGCCGGAACGAAGCTTCGGGTTGTCATCGCCGGCATGGGGGTCGAGCATGTCACGCGTGTTCATGCGCCGCGCATGAGCCCCAACCGGACAGCCCACACCGGCCGGATCTTCGCGATAGCCGAAATCGACCAGACGACGTGCCCGCTCCGCGTTGATCGAGCCATCGAGAGGCTCCGGATATTCGTGGTTGAAGGCCTGCCAGGCGGTATGGGTGGACGCTGCCATCAGCGGCACCCCGTCCGGCCACCGGCCCGCCAGTTTCGCCATCAAGGTCTGAGACGCCTCCTCGTGCGTACCCATGCGCCACAGGCTGGCCAGTTGGGTCGCCGTGACATCGATCCACTTGCGGAAGCCTTCCACATCCTGATGCAGCTTTCGATAGGCGAAGAAGGTTCCATTGCGGCTGAAATCGAGAGGCATGGCGGCACCCGGAATCTCCTGCGCTTCATCCGGCCAGCCCAACAGGAATTCCCCGCGTGCCAGCAACGACCAATTGCCGAAGCCGTCGGATTTGCCCTGGCCGATGGCACTCGCTGCCACCTGGGCGTTCGGCACCTGCCCGTCGAAGGCCGGATCGCTGATCGCGTCGGTAAAGCCAAAATGCTCCTTGGGCGTCGGAACGACCGTGTCACCGATTTTCTGCGTGATGGCGGAAAGATCCTGCCAGCGATCGTCCGCGCCGCGATGGCCACGGCACAGCACCACACCGGCGCCAGGAGCTTCGCACCACTCGACGATCTCCTGCGCGACCGTGCCCAATGCCAGAACAGGGCTGCCGTCCTGCTGCATCTGGGCATTGAGCATGACGAGAATATGCGGATACGCAGCCGGGTCTGTCCGTGTCCATACCGGGTCCCAGTCCGCATGCGAAGCGCCGTTCGCGTTGTCGCTCAGGATTGATGCCCGGGCCTTCATACCGTCGATGAATTCATCGGGCAAGCCGCGCAGCGTGCGCGTAGGCACGCCCAAGGCTAACAGGCCCCGGAACGTGAAGGCGACGTTGATCGTCACGTCGGGCCTCGGCACGACCACCCGGCCGGTAGGCCTGCTGCGTTTGCGGGAAGGCCATCGCAGCGCCGTGGTCACGCGCGGGCGCAGAAACTCGATAAAGGCGCGTCCGCGGGCCGGATCACGCACATTGACCAGCAGGAAGCGCCCCTTCGGAAAACCTAAACGGCCATAGGCAGTGAGGATGTTGCCCTGGATATCGGCAAGCTCGAGATCTGCGACAGCGTGCTTTCTCCCGATCATGACTGGATCACTCCTGGCGCCTGGCTCGGTTGTGCGACGTTAGAGGGCTGGTGCTCGTCGACGAACCGGCCGAAGGCCGCGTGAAGGTCGGCCGGATCGACGCCTTGCTGCGCAATGGCGAAGCGCGCAAATTGCTGCTGGAGATAGAGAGACTTCAGTACCGTGCGCAGATCGGAATTGGGGGCGGTGGCAAACGGCCTGGCGCCGCGCGCCAAAATGTAGCGATACGCGACATAGCCCGAGAGGGCAAGCGATAGCGCAAGAGCAACCAAACCCCACCACCCCGCCTCGCACGCGACAAGAAGTGTCATTGCAGCCGTGAAAACCCCGATCGCTATCCCGATCCGCGCCAGCGAAATCGTCGGCAATGGCGGCGGCGTGATCCAATAATCGTTGAAAGGCATCGTCGTCTCGACCTGGCAGCGCCTGATGTATCGCGCAAAATCCTCGCCATTCTTCACTGCCTCGAAGCCATAGCAATGGCGATAAATCGCGGCCAGCTCGGCGCCCATCACGTTCCACAGGTTGACGAGGTAATCATGCAGGCTGCCATCCGCGTCGTTGGCCCGATCGGTGCCGGGATCGAAATCTACTGCCCAAAGCAGCCACGCAGTCGACACATTATCGACATGCTGATCCGCGAGAAGGTCAGTCTTCCTGATTGCATCAACGATTGAGTCGACCGGAACGCGGCCATTGAACGCAGGCTGGTCAATCACCACGAAGCGGGCGAAGTGCGTGTGCTGGCAGCGCGAGAAGGGGCTTTCACGCCCCCCGGCAACGCACGCGGCGCTTTGCGCTGCAGTAGGCAGCGTCGCGAGCACTTCCCGCAGCGAGGAAGTGGGGGACGTCACCCTGCCGGCCGCATCCTTCCAGGGATCGACCTGCACCGGCGACATCACAGTAAGGAAATAGTGACCACCGTCAAGGTTCAAGACAGGCTACCTCTTGCTAGGGCCAGGCACGATCGATGAAAGCTTGCCGGTTGATGTCCGCATTGGCCGTGTCATTCGATGCCACGGGCGCCAGCCCGTGCGTGCCGAGATCGTTCTGCACCGTCACCAGTGCGGTTCGATACGTTTGTGCAAAAGCCGCGGGAGAAAGTTGCGCATGTTGCCCAGTCAATTCGAGCAGTTTTGCCCGCACGCGTAGCGCTGCCTTGATGTCGCGCTGGGCGGCGCCGGGGGTCGCGTTATAGTAGTAGTCCGTATCGATCTGGTTTGCGCGAATGTAATCCTTGAACGGCGTGATCGGAATCGAATGCGGATACTTCGTGCTGGCATACCAGAACAGGTCGAGGCCACTGGGAATACCGTCCGCAAAGGCATCGATATATTGGTCCCACGTCCCATTGAAATTACTGACGAACAGCATGTAATCATTGGCGAGGCCGGACTTGGGTTGCCCCAGATCGGGCCAGTCCTGCTGCCGAATAAACACCCAGCGTGCGAAATGGATGATCGACAGGCCGAGAAGTCCACTCAGCGATGACGGAAGCGCCCGCGCGATCATGAACAGGAAGCGGTTTATCCATGTCCGATGCGGGGGCATGGGCGTAACCACGTTCATTGCATAGGCCTTGCCTGCAACATTCGACATTTCCCCGTCCCCCGTCTGGCCTCACCGGTGCTTTTGCCGCCGGGAGGCTGGTCCTTCGAATTCGTACCAACACCATTCAACAGCCAATCCTCAATCCTCAATCCTGCTACTCAGTTGGTTGATTCAGGTGTTTGGCCGCGACCTTGGCGTTTTCCACGCCGCACAAGCAATCACCACCACGCACGAGATGGAGTTGGTTCGCAGTGCTCGTTGTCGAAGGAAATCAGGGTAAGGTGAACGTAGGTTGAATTAAATTCTTTTTGGGGAACAATATCAAGTCCCTTTTTCTCTTTGGAACAGCGCCCCTCAATTCCTCGCGGTGGGCTCATTGCTTCGGCACTGCAAGAGATCACTGCGCCTGGTGAAGGCAACGCTTACGCGGGTTGAGCCCGGCGACGACCAGCTCCGTTCCCCTCACGTGCGCTCCCCCGTACGCGCCCCCTTTCGCATCCGCTTGGCTTCGTACATGGCCTGATCGGCCCGGTCGATGAGGGCTGTCATCTCGATGCCATCGTCAGGGAGAACGGCGGCGCCGACACTGATATCGAGGTCGAGCGAGCGGCCCTCGAACTCGAACGGCTGACGAATTTGCTCCACAATGCGCAAGCCGAGGCTCTCGGCATCGGCCCTTGAGTTGATACTCGGCAGGATGACGCCGAACTCGTCGCCCCCCACGCGCGCCACCGTATCCGAGCACCGTGCCGTTCTGTTCATACGTAAGGCCGCCTCCCTGATCGCCGCATCGCCCGCACGGTGGCCGTAGCGGTCATTGATGGGTTTCAGGTCGTTAAGGTCAAGATTAAGAATCCCAAGCGTTCCCGAAGACCGCTGGGCCAGGTGAATCGCCTGCCGCAGACGGTCGTAAAACAGCGCGCGGTTTGGCAAACCCGTTAGTGAATCACGCGTAGCCAGAAGATAAAGCTCGCCGGTTTCGTACCTGGCAGCGTGAAACATGGCCGCAGCGATCAGTTCAGACATCAGTTCCAGCGCGCGAATATTGTCGTCAGTGAACGCGTTGGCCGTTCTCCCCACGACCTTCAGTACGCCGACCGTTGTATCAACATGTCTGAGCGGGGTCACGATCATCGAGCGCAGCCCAACGCGCCGACAAGCCTCCCGGTCGACGCGCGGATCGGTTTCCGAGTCCTCGCATCGAAGGATGTCGTTAGTCTCCACGCACAGGCCCGACAGGCTGCCGGTGCGCTTGAGCCGCAAACCCAGCAACGTGGCGGCAATGCCCGAACTTGCGCGGTAGACCATTTCATCGCCCTCGGCAAGCTCGACGACCGCACCATCGGCCTGCGTCAGTTGCTGGACTCGCTCGGTGACGAAGTTCATGACGCCACCAAGATCCAGTCCCAGTTTGGCGATTTCTGTCTGCGCCCTCACGATCGCGAGAAGCGTCTCACTGCTAGGGGCGGCGTCGCTGAAGACTGTCGGCAAGGGTCTCTCCGTGGGCAAGTTGCTCGGCAGCATTTTACGGGACAAAGAATTCGATGGCCGATCCGCGAATGGCTCAACCCACCTTACCGAGTATTCCAAGAAGAGGGCTTGGCGGCTTGCTCTACAGGTACTGTCCGGACACGGCCATGCCGAACTGGCGAGCCGCGTGTACGATAGGAGCAGTCATCCAATGAGTTCGAGGAGCGCCATGAAAGCGGTGTGCCCGCTGCACGGGCCAACGACCGTCATCAGCACGAACGCGTACGGGTTTCCCGTGTACGCATGCTGCTGCGAAGTCGCGCCCTATGTAACGCCCCCGGACGCATGTACGAGGTCGCCGACGCAACGCGGATCTGACCGGCAGCAGCAACCCCAACAACCGAGGGCGAGAAAGGAATGACACTGACGATCAGCCTGCTGCCCGTGTGCTGACCGACAATAGGTGGACATATTGCGGCGCAACGCTGCACTGGCTTTTCAGTGTCTGCTCCGGCCGCACTCTGCGCTTCCGGTCAGAAAGCGCTAACGAGCGTTCGAGACAATGCGCTCGCCTCTTCAGCGGACCGGACATTGGTGAATCCTGTCATCAGCCCCCGGTTCGATGTCCCGCCGGCATACCAGGTCGACAGCGCCTGCACCGACAATCCAAGGCTTCTTGCACGCAACGCAATCGCAGCATCGTCGGATCCGCTTTCGAGCATCGCAAGGAGATGCATGCCGCCGGCTTGCAGACGAATTTGCGCGCGCGTACCCAATGCGGCGCCCAGCGCACCGCCAAGCATCGCGCGGCGATCCGCGTAGACGCTGCGCATTTTAGTGATATGCCGCGCGAAATAGCCCTCTTCGATGAACCTTGCCAGGGTCGCCTGAAGCAAACGCGGACACTGATTCTGCATTCGATCAGCGGTTTCAACGAACCGCGCCACCTGCTCTTGCGGCACCACCAGATACGACAAACGCAAGCCCGGCGCGAGCACCTTGCTGAAGGTGCCCGTGTACAGCACTCTGCCCGCGCTGCCTGTATCGAGACTCTTCAACGCGGGAAGCGGCCGCCCTCGATACCGGTATTCACTGTCGTAATCGTCTTCAATGATCCAGCGCTCGCCCGCTCTTGCCCAATCCAGCAACGCGTATCGGCGTGAAAGAGATAACGACACGCCCAGCGGACTTTGGTGACTGGGGGTGACCAACGCAAAACGTGCGTTCGCGTCCATCTTGATACCGGCCTCGACATCCAGACCGTCGTCATCCACTGGAACCGCCAGCAGCTTCATTCCCGCATTGGTGAGGAAACGCCGCGCCATGAGATAGCCGGGGTCTTCAAACCAGCATGCGTCGCCACTGCGCAATACAGCGCGACAGATCAGATCCAGGCTGGCGCGATATCCGGCACATATGAAAACCTGATCCGGCGAGCAGGCAACGCCGCGCGATACGCCCAGATACCCGGCAATGGCCGCACGCAGCGGCGCATGCCCCTGCGGATCGGGATAAATCAGATCCTGGAGCCCGCTTTGGCGCATCTCGCGCGCCGCCAGGCGGTTCCAGACCTTGCCTGGGAAAAGATCCAGCGCGGGAAGGCCCATCTGCAGAGGCAGCGGCATGGTGCCGGTATGTTCCGACCACGGCGCAGTCTCCTGCACGACGCCGGCCTGCCCAGCCAACCCGGGCAATCTGATTTGTGGCGAGACCACCGTACCGGCCGGCCCACGGGCGATCAGATAGCCCTCGCTGATCAAGATTTGATAAGCCGATTCAACAGTACCGCGTGCCAGATTCAATTCCGACGCCAGTCCCCGCACCGACGGCACGCGGTCTCCCGGACGCAACACCCCGTCCGCGATGGATTGGCGAATACGCAGATAGATCTGGCGGTAGATCGGACCGTCTGTTGCGGCGTTGATGGGGCTGAATGGAAGCGTCATGTCCTGCTCGTCATGTCCTACTCAAATTCTCGTTTCTTGGCTCTATAGAGTATGACATCGATCGAATAAAGTACGCCAACGATGACAAACAAAGAGGTAGAGCGATGGCGCCGGTCATGAAACTCCAGGAATTGAACAACCCCATGCTGCAGCGGGCAGGCTTCGCGCTGATGCGCGAACTGCGCCCACACCTGAGCGACGAGGCCGCGTTCAGCGAACAGATCGCGCGTCAGTACGCGCACGGATATCGGCTGCTTGGCGCCTATATGGATGAGCGGATCGTGGGCCTGATCGGTTATCGCGCAACGGAAAACCTCATATATGGCCGCTTCGTCTATGTCGACGATCTGGTCATCGACGCAGCCGAGCGTCAGCAGGGTCTCGGTGCATTCCTGATCACAGCGGTGCGCAACGAGGCGGCGCGCCTGGGATGTCATCACCTTGTCCTGGATACCGGCCTTCATATGGCATTGGCGCAGCGCTTCTACTTCCGTCAGGGCTTGTTGGCGCGCGGCATGCATTTTGTCCAGCCGTTGCCTTTGAATCAACACCAGCAGGATGTGGCATGAACGACTTTTTATTCTTGAGCGCGAGCCCGAATCAACAGGCTTCGCACGCCTACCGGTTTGCCGACGCGCTGCTCGAAACGCTTGGCGAAAGACATCCTGGAATGAGCGTGAATCGACGCGACCTCTCGGCGAATCCGCTGCCGCCGCTGAGCACCGCGTACGGCGCGGCGCTGACAAAGCGCACTCCCTTCGATGACCCCGCGTTTCGGCAATCGGAGCTGTTGATCAATGAGCTGGAGCGCAGCCGCCACCTGTTGATCGCCACGCCGATGCACAACTTCACCGTGCCGGCAACGCTTAAGTTGTGGATCGATCACGTGCTGCGGATTGGACGCTCTTTTTCGGCAGGTCCCGAAGGCAAAGTCGGTCTCCTGGCCGATCGCCCGACTTACATCATCGTGAGTTCTGGTGGTTTTCACCAAGGGCCACAAGCGCGACAGCCTGATTTCCTGTCTGACTATTTGCGACATGCATTGCGGACGATTGGCATTACTAATAGTCACTTTATCTATCTGCAGGGACTGGTCGGAAGTGAAGACGCGGTGAGCGCCGCATTTTCGAGCGCGCGACAGCAGTTATCACAAACGCCACTCTTTGCCGGCGTTAAATCCGAGTCGACCACGTCGATGCAGTCAGCATGAACTTGTCGCTTCACCTCGTTCCGTCTTTTTCTACCGCCTTTTTCTACACCTTCAGAGTCTGATCATGAGCCAACTTCGCCTTCCTTTTACGACACTCTCTCCCGCCGCTTACCAAGGTCTTGTGGCGACCAGCAAAGCACTTTCCGAAAGCAGCCTTGGCCAACCCATGGTTGAATTGATCTATCTGCGTATCTCGCAGATCAATGGTTGCTCATTCTGCTTAAGCAAACATTCGTCGTCACTGCGCGAGTCCGGTGTCGCGCAACGCAAGCTCGACCAACTCGCGGGTTGGCGTGTCAGCGAGCTGTTCGATGCACGGGAACGCGCCGCGCTCGCGTGGGCCGAGACGTTGACGCACGTCGCCGAACAAGGTGCTCCCGATGAACGCTACGCCCCGCTGAAGGCGCTCTTCTCCGATGCGGAAATCTCGGATCTGACATTGGCCATCGCGTTGATGAATGCGTTCAATCGTCTCGCTATCGGGATGCTGCTGTAGGTATTGCGATTATTCGCGTACGAATCCGAACGGCTTCGCTTGGCGGATGTGAAGTGGAAAGCCGATTTTCGCGACTAGCGGGGCGACTGGCGGGGCGCTGCGCTACGTCGTTCGACCTGAGGAGATCGAGTAGCTGAAGCACGCGTCGCGATTCGATGTGGATGGATGCTGTCTTGGGCGGCTGCTGGCGTCACCGCCCATGACATCAGTTAGTGACAGCGGTTATGCCAGTGGCCATGCACCTTCACCTTGTGGCATACGCGGTGATGGTGATCCTCTGCGAAAGCGGATGAAAACGCGCCAAGCGTGAGCGCGGCGGTGATGACGGCGAGAATGGTCTTTTTCATATGACTATATAAAGTGGAGGGGAATCGAAATCCTAGCAGCGTCAGATTACAGTCCCGCATAGCGCGCGAGACGTCGTTCAATCGTCCATCGGGTGATCGTTCGGATGCAAAAAGATGGCCTTGAGAGAATCGCTCATCGGCAACCCGAGCGTGATGCCCTGGGGAGCAATTGGCGACATGAACCACGTGTTGTAAAGCGACTGGCCGCGGCCACTTGTTTCGAGCCGTGCGATGGTTCGATCGACTACCGCCTCGAACGGGGCATCACCCTTGGGAAGCATGCACGCGATCGCTTCATGCGTTTGCGGCTCCCCGGCGATCACGTAGTCGTCTGGCCGGTGCGCGGTCGCTGGCGAGCACATCGGCATCCATGAAAAAGGCTGCGGCGCGACCGGTTTCGAGGTTCGAAGCCGGAGCTTGCGTCTGTCATTGCGCGCTAGACGTTGTGTGACGCGGTGCTTGCACTCCGCCCGCAAACGCCTAAGACACAAACCCCGTTGGCTTGACTTCGGGATGAGCCGGATCGGCATGTTCAAGCGCGGCGAGAGACATGATGCGCTCCTCGGAGGCGTCATCGAAGCTGATTTCTCCCGCCAGACGGCCCGCCCGCATGACAAGAATGCGGTCCGAGATCGTCAGCACCTCAGGCAAGTCGCTCGATATCACCAGAATGGCCAAGCCATCGCGAGCCAGTTCCCGCATGAGCGCATAGATCTCGGCCTTCGTCCCCACGTCCACGCCACGCGTCGGTTCATCGACGATAAGCACGCGCGGCTTCGAGGCAAGCCATTTCGCCAGGACCACCTTCTGCTGGTTGCCGCCGCTCAGCAGGCCGACCAGTTGCTCGACTGTCGGTGTCTTGATCTGGAACCGCTCTACATAGCCTCCAATCATTCGGGATTCTTCCCCCGGCTTGATGAAGCCCCCGCTAGAAATCCGGCCGAGACCCAGGGCCGCAAGGGACAGGTTGCTGCCGACCCCCATTCCGAGTACGAGACCCTGGTCCTTGCGGTCTTCAGGGACCAGTCCGATCCCAAGCTTCATGGCGTCGCGCGGCTTCGCGACGCTGACGGGCTTACCCTCGATCGTGATGGTTCCCGCGGTCGGCGGCGGCGCACCGAAGATGCCCAGCGCCACCTCCGAGCGGCCGGCGCCAACCAGCCCTGCCAGGCCAACTATCTCGCCTCGTCGCAAGTCGAAGGAAACATCCTGGTAGCGCTTGCCGTCGCCGAGACCCTGCACCGATAGAACAATCGGCCTCTCTGCGTTCTCGGGCCGGATGCGCCGCACTTCCGCGAGATCGCGGCCCACCATCAGACGCACCACCTCTTCCGGAGACGTATCGGTGAGCCGCGTCGTGCGGACATGTTTGCCGTCGCGCAAGACGGTAACGGCGTCACAGTTGTCGAACACCTCGCGCATGCGATGCGAGATGTAGAGGATCGTCACGCCTCGGGCACGCAGGTCATGCACCACCTTGAACAGCGTCAGGGAGTCGGCCTCCGAGAGGCTGGATGTAGGCTCGTCCAGGATGAGCAGACGCGGTTCGTGGATCAGCGCCTTGCAGATCTCGATGAGCTGTTGCTGCGCGATCGTCAGGTCTCCGAGCCGGGTGTCGGGATCGAGTGTGATGCCCAGGCGTTGCATGGCGGCGCTGGCCTGTGCGATCAAAGTACTTCGGTCTACCAGCACGCGCGCCATGCGGGGCTCCGCGCCGAGAAAAATATTCTCGGCAACGGTCATGTTCGGCACGAGCATCAGCTCCTGGAAAACGATCGAAATGCCCTTGCCGGCGGCATCCTTCGTGCCGGAGAGCTGCAGTTCCTGCCCGTCGAACACCAATTTGCCCGACGTCGGAGGATGGGCGCCGGCAATGATCTGCATCAGGGTCGACTTGCCCGCGCCGTTCTCGCCCATGACCGCGTGCACGGTCCCCGCCTCCACCGTAAAGGACACATCCTGCAATGCCTTGACGCCGGGATAAGTCTTTGCAATATGTTCAACGCTCAACAGCACGGTCATGGCGGCACTCACTAGCGCTGAGAGAGACGGGACGGCCGGCGCGCAAAGGCCGTCCCGCACGATTGCTTCAGAGCCGCTTACTTACCGGCCGTAAATTTGTCGACGTTCGATGAATCGACAATGTCCACACCTGTGTCCGTGACCGGCGGCACCTTTTCGCCCTTGGTCAGTTTATCCAGTTGATCGATCGAGTCCGTGCCCATGCTTGTCGGCCGCTGACCGACCAGCGTGGTCGCATACCCTTCCTTCAGGAGCTTGATCTGCGAAGGCAAGGTATCGAACGACACGATCACGAACTTGCCCGACTTGAGATCGGCCGCCTTGTTTTTCAGCGCTCGCGTATAGGCTTCCGGTGCGAACATCGGCCAGCCTCCGGCGAAGAAAATACCGTCGATATTCGGGTTCTTGGCAAGGATGTCCTGGATCAACTGCACAGCCGTGCTGGAGTCGTCGTTGCAAGGAAAAGGTGAACCGGATACCTCCTTGAAGCTGCCGCCAAGCTTCGACTTGAAGCCCTTGATGCGGTCGTTCAAGTTCGCCGCCGACAACCCGCCGGTGATCACCGCGTAGTTGCCGCCGTTGGGCAGTGCCTTGGCGAACGCTTCGCCTGCCGACACGCCGCCCGCCTCATTGTTGGTGCCAATGAAGGCAATGCGCTTGGACTTCGGTGCGTCGGAGTCGAAGGTAACGACCGGGATGTTCTTGGCCAATGCCGCACTGATCACACTGCTGATCGAATCGGGATTGTTCGGCGCAATCGCGATCCCCGCCACCTTCTTGGTGATCAGGTCGCGGACAATGCGAGCCTGCTCAGCGTCATCCAGTTGAGCCGGTCCCGTGAAAAGGCACTCCGCCCCAATCTTCGCGGCCTCTTCCTTGCAGCCTTTTTCGGCATCGGCGTAAAACGGTACGCCGAGCGCTTTAGGCACCACGGCGAATACTTTCTTATCGGCGGCGTGGGCTTGTCCTGCGATCCCAAGCCCTAGAACAGCGGCGGCTACGGCTCCGAGCAATAAGCGTGTCATTGTTTCCTCCAAGAGATTGTTATGGGTAAAACACTCACCGGCGTCGCCAGACGCCCTTCCTGAGCTGGTCGATAAACACTGCAAAGACGATGACGGAACCGACGAAGACCCCCTGCCAATAGGCATCGGTTCCAAGCAGGATGAGGCCGTTGCGAAGCACCTCGAGGATCACGGTGCCGACGAAGACGCCGATCACGGTGCCCTCGCCGCCGCTGAGCGCGGTGCCGCCGATGACGGCTGCCGCAATGACGCTGAGCTCCTTGCCCAAGCCCTGGTTGGAGATCGCCGAGGATAGGTAGCTAACCTCAATAATTCCGGCGAGACCCGCCAGCACGGACGACATCACATAGACGCTGATCTTCAGGCGGTCCACATCGAGGCCGGTCAGCATGGCGGCACGCTCGTTGCCGCCGACCGCGTACAACTGACGCCCATAGACGCTGCGCTTGAGCACCACGCCGGCAATGATCGACAAGACCACGAAGATCAGGAACGGCGTGGGCAGGCCAAGCATGTCGCCGCCACCGAGCGCGAAGAACGCATCGCCGTCCGGCCGGAAGCCGTCGATGGCCTTGCCGCGCGTGATGATGAGGGCGAGTGCGCGCGCAATGCTCATGGTCGCGAGCGTCGGCACGAAGGGCAGCATGCGCAGCTTGGTCACGCACAAGCCGTTGAACAGGCCCACTGACGCCGCGATCAGGAGCGTGAGCACGCACGCCGGAACGACGCCCATGCCCGCTTGCATCATCGCGGCGGAGGCGACGGCGGACAAACCCCAGACACTGCCGACCGACAGGTCGATACCACCGGTGATCATCACCGCGGCCTGCCCCAGGACGACGATTCCGACGAACGAGAGGTTGCGCGTGTCGTTGAGGAGATTGTCGACGCTCGCAAAGTTGGGCGCGAAGATCGACAGCGCCACGATCATGATCAGGAGCGCGCCAATGATGCCCGTCTCCCGGGACCGCAGGAGACGGGTACCGAGACCCGCGCGGCGCTTCGTGTTGATTGTTGCCTCAATGGGCTTGTTCATCGCGGGTGCCTTTTGTGCCAATGTCGCCAGGAGATCCGCTCGCGGCGTTCTCCTGGCATTGCGCTTCATGCGGACATGGAAAGCCTAGAACTTCTCTTTGCCGTAGAGCGACTTGGCATTGGCCTGGTCGATGCGTTGGGTGGGCACCAGGATATTGCGGGGAACCTCGGTCGCGCAGTCGATCAGGATCTTCTTGGCGAGTTCAAGTGCCTGGGCGGCGCCGGTCGGGTAGGTGAAGGTTGCAGCCCATTGGCCGTCCGCGACCGCACGGATGCCACCGGACGGACCTGGCAGACCATCGGTGCCAATGATCTTCACCTGGTCCGCCTTGCCCGCCTGCTTGGCCGCGATGTACGCACCGGCGGCAGCAAGGTCATTGCTCGTATAAACGAGCTTGATGTCCGGATGCGACTGCAGCATGGCCGAAAATACGGTCACCGCCTGGTCTTCCATCCAGTCGACCGGCTGCACAGCCACGAGCTTGATCTTGGGATTGCTCGCAATGCCGGCCTTGAATCCCTCAAGACGTTCGATAGCGGGCGACGAACTCGGCAAGCCTTCGAGAATGGCCGCCTCGCCTCCATCGGGCAGCAGCGTCTTGGCGGCCCACTCGCCCGCTTCCTTCGCGATCGCCCGGTTGTCCCCGCCCACGAACGCGGTGTAGTTGTCACCACTCGTCTTGCGGTCGAGCTCGATCACCGGCACGCCCGCCTTGTAGACCGCCGATACAGACGGTGTCAAGGGAGCGGCTTCGAACGGTGAAATCATCAGCAGGTCGACACGTTGCGTCATGAAGTTTTCGACCTGCGACACCTGGGTGTTCACGGTCGCCTGTCCGTCGGCGATAACGAGCTTGAATTTCGGGTAATTCTTCACGAGGCGCTCGAGCTCGTGGTTGACGTGCTCGCGGTACGGCTCCTTGAAGTTCGCCTGGCTAAAGCCGATGACGTAATCCTTGTCCGGCCCGCATTCCTTGGCAAGCGGCTTGCCGCCCGCCGCCCACGCGCTCGACGCAAGAGCGGCGCCAGCAACCAGCAAAGTGGTCCTTAGAACTACTTTCATTTTTTTCGTCTCCGGTCGAAAGTTTTTTATGCGACTGACCTAATGCGACGTCCACTACCTCTTGAAACCACGTCCAACGATTCATCGGGCCGAGCTGCCACGCCCGACAACATAGGTTTGCAATGCGGCGGCTATCACGATGATCGCGCCCGTCGCCAGCAGTTGCATGGCGGCGCTGACGTCGTTGAGCTGCAGAATATTCGCCAGCGCACCGAGCATGACGGCGCCCGCGATCGTACCGATCATGGACCCGGCTCCTCCGAACAAGTCCGTGCCGCCGATCACAACCGCCGCAATAGCGGTAAGTTCATATCCGGCGCCATCGTTAGGGCTGCCGAACGAGAACTGTCCGGCGTGAACGATGCCGGCAATCGCAGCCACAAAGCCGGTTAATGCGTAGACCGAAATCTTGATCGCGCTCACCGGAATGCCGGAAAGCCGGGCCGCCTTTTCGTTTCCGCCGACGGCCACCACATAGCGCCCATAGCGCGTGTTATTGAGCAGGAAGGCTGCCACCACCGCGAGCACGAGGAACACCAGGGTCGCGACCGGGAAGACGCCGCCGATCCGCTCGCCCAGAATCCCGAAGGCCGGCGGTGCGTTTCCGGGCCCGGCGCCATAGTTGATGTTGATGAACGAATTGTTGGACGCGATCAATGACAGTCCGCGCGCCACCTGAAGTCCTGCGAGCGTGACGATGAAAGCCTGAATCCGGAACTTGGTGGAGATCACACCCTGGATGGCGCCGAATACCACGCCCGTCACCACCACCAGCGACAACGTGCTCCACAGGCCCCAACCTTCGTTGACCAACAGGGTTGCGGTCAGCACGGAGCAAAGACCAAGCACGGCCCCGACCGAGAGATCGATGCCGGCTGCGATGATCACGAAGGTCATGCCGAGCGACAGAATGCCGGTTTCGGAAATCGACCGGATGATATTGGCGATGTTGTCCGGCGCGAGGAACAGGATATGCCCATGCCGGCGCGGTGAAAACAGGATGCCGGCGCTCACCACCAGAATGAGCCCGAGCAAGCTCTGAAAACGCACCAGATATGCAAGCAAGCTGCGACGCGGGCGAACCGGCGCCGTGGCTGAGGAGGTTGGAGTTGTGCTCATGCTGCCAGGCCCTCACCCTCGCTGATCCGCCGGACAGCATCCTCGCTGGGAGCCGCGCCAAATTCGTGAATCGTGCAGCCGGCACGCATGACGATGATCCGGTCGCACAAGCCGATCAGTTCCGGCAGTTCGGAGGACGCCACCAACACGCCGAGGCCCTTGTTTGCGAGGCCGCGCAAGCGCCGGTAGATTTCCGCCTTGGCGCCAACGTCGACCCCGCGAGTCGGCTCGTCGAGCAACAGCAAACCTGGTTCGCTCATGAGTTCCTTGGCGAAGACGACCTTCTGCTGATTGCCGCCCGAGAGGTTGACGACCTTGGCTTCGGGACGTCGCGGGCGCACGTCGTAGTCTTCGAGGGCGCGCTTCACGTGGCGTCGCTCGAGTGCTCGCGACACGAGACCAAACGGCGTGACCCGCTTGAGCGTCGACATGACCGCGTTCTGACCGACCGTGTGATTGAGGATCAGCCCCGTGCCGCGCCGGTCGTCCGTCACATAAGCGATGCCTGCACGCCTCGCCGCGCGAATAGTGCCGAGCGCCGCCGGTTTGCCATGCATTTCGACAAGACCCCGCCAGCGCCCGTTTGCGCCGAAGCCATGCAGCGCCGAGAGCAATTCCGTCCGGCCAACCCCCATCAACCCTGCAAGACCCACGATCTCACCGACATGCACGGTCAGTGAAACATCGCGGGGAGCCTGCCAGCCGGCGCGCGGGATGTCGGGATCGAATGCAGCATGATCGAGCCGCAGGATGGGCGCACCAATCTTCTCGGAGCGTGCCGGAAACAAATCGGAAAACGGCCGGCCGACAAGAAGCTGGACGAGCGTCGCTTGCGGTGCATCGGGCGACGTAGTTCCGACCACGGCGCCATCACGCATTACCGTCACGCGATCCGCGATGCGCGTCACTTCCTCGAGCCTGTGAGAGATATAGACGATTCCGACGCCACGCGCGGAGAGCTCTTTCACCACGGTAAAGAGATGGTCCGCCTCGACGGCTGACAAGGCCGCGGTCGGCTCGTCCATGATCAGGATGCGTGCCTTGGCCGACAATGCCTTGGCGATGGCCACGAGCTGCCGCTCGCCCATCCTCAGGCTGGCGACAGGAAGGCTTGCATCAAGCGACACGCCAGCGCGCGCCAGCAGATCCTGTGCTTGGCTGCGCATTGCGGCGCCCGCCAGCACGCCCTTGTTGGTGATCTCATTGCCGAGAAACAGATTGGCCGCGATATCGAGGCCCGGAACCAGGTCGAGTTCCTGCGGGATCATCGCGATCCCCGCGTTATGGGCGTCGCGGGGGGTGGCAAAACGCACCGGGCTGCCGTCGAGCCTGATGACGCCTTCGTCAGGCACCACTGCGCCCGAAAGCACACCCATCAAGGTCGATTTCCCTGCGCCGTTTTCGCCCAGCAGGACATGCACCTCACCGGCTTCGAGGTCAAAATCCACGCCCCGCAGCGCATGCACACCGCCGAAACGTTTCTGGATCCCTCGCAATTCGAGGAGGGGCGCAGTCATAACGCGCCGGACCCGGTTTGCCGAATGAAGACGACCATCTCTTCTCCTGTCTCGATGGATTTCCACTTCTCTTGTTCTAGTTCGGATCCAAGCTTATTCAAAGGCAAGCGCTTGCGCAAGCGCTTGCCTTTCGATGTTTACCCTCATATTCTGGAATATCGCTGCAAAGGTAAGCTCATGGCGCGCCATTCAGAGAACGCTTAATATCGGGCCGCAAATCGTCCTTTCGCGACGTTCTGCGGCAATTCCGTATTCACAGACCTGGGGAGGACGAGATGGCAACCATTGCCGATGTCGCACGGCTCGCGGGGGTCGCGACGTCAACCGTTTCCCACGTTCTCAATGGCACGCGGTTCGTGAGCCCGGAAACCACCAGCGCGGTTCGGGAGGCCGTTCGCGCGCTGGGTTATGCGCCCAACACGGTGGCGCGAGCCTTGGCGCGCTCGACCACGAACACGATTGGCCTTGCCATATCGTCGACGAAAAACCGCTACTTTTCCGATGTGATCAACGCCATCGAGGAAGAATGTTCGAAGCTCGGAATGATGGTGCTGCTTGCGAATACCCGGGACGATCCGGAGTGCGAATTAGACATGGTGGCGGCCCTGCACCAAAGACGCGTCGATGGAATCATCATCGCGCCCTCTTGCGGTCCGAACAACAGCGCGCTCATCTACCTGCGCGAGCAGCGTATTCCTTCGGTGATGGTCGACCGTCTTCCCGATGTCGCGCTCGACGGTGTCGGCGTCGAGAACCGGCAGTCGGTAGCGACCATGGTGGCTCACATGATCGGCCACGGGCACACGCGAATCGGCTTCCTCGCCGGCCAGTCCAATTTCACCACGGCGATGGAGCGCGCAGACGGCTTTCGCGACGGACTGCGCGGCCACGGACTTCCCGTCGACGAAGCGCGCATTTCCATCGGTCACACTGATCTGGCGACGGCCAGGGACGCCGCCACGCGCCTTCTCACCGCGGCCGAACCGGTCACGGCCCTGATCGGCGGCAATAACCTGACGACCATCGGCATCATGCTGGCGGCTCAGGATTGCGGCATGCGGGTGCCCGCTGATATCGCGGTTGCGGGTTTCGACGATTTCGATTGGGCCGATGCCTTCGAGCCTCGCCTCACCGCCATGGTTCAACCCTGCCATGAGATCGGCCGGATGGCGGCAACATTGCTCAAGCGAAGAATCGATTTCGCAGCGGAGGAAACCGAGACCATCCGGCTGCAGCCGACTTTCGCGATCAGGAATTCCTGCGGCTGCAAATAGGGATACGGAGAGAAGCAGCGATGACGTACAGACCACGCGTCAATGAGACGCGGCGAAATCGTCGAGCTTCTCAGCGGGAGAGAGTGCGAACGACGCCCGCATATCTCGCGTCTCATCGACCGGTGAGCGTCCAAAAAAACGCTTGAACTCACGGCTGAACTGCGAGGGACTTTCGTAACCGACGCGCGCCGACGCGCTGGCGGCTGTCAAGCCATCGCGAATCATCAGCAAGCGCGCCTGATGCAGGCGCGTCGACTTGATGTACTGGATCGGCGAGGTCAGCGTGACGGTTCTGAAGTTGACATGAAACGCGGGAACGCTCATGCCCGCCTCCTCGGCGAGCCGGCTGACATCCAATGACTCCGCATAGTCGGTGTGAATGCGCTGCAGCGCTTTCGCCACCCTGCCGAAGCGGCCCTGATGCGCGAGCGCGGCCCTCATCGCCGCGCCTCGTTCCCCGATCAATACCCGGTAGCAGATTTCCCGCACGATTGCAGGACCCAGGATCTCCGCGTCCAATGGAGAGCTCAGCGCTTGCAGCAGGCGCAAGGTCGCTTCGGCGAGATCGCCTTCGAGCGGTGTTGAAAGGATTCCTAACGGCATGCCTGGCTGATGACTTCCGGCGCGATCGATCGCCAGTATCAGGTCGGCGAGCTCGATCAGGTCGAGGCGCAACGACACGGCCAGCATAGGCTCGGACTCGCTCGCTTCGGTTTCAGTCGAGAACGGCAATGGCACGGACAAGATCAGATAATGCTGGGCGTCGTAGACATACACCTCTTCGCCCAGAAACCCCAGCTTGCGCCCCTGACAGACGATCACGATGCTTGGCTCGTACAGCACGGGCGTGCGCCCAAGCGGCCGGTTCGAGCGCATGAACCGCACGCCGTCCAGAGCGGACCGGGTGTACCCCTCATTGGGCGCCAGACGCTGAAGCAGGCTCACCATCCTTGCGGAAACCGGTTTGTCGGTAACTGTCACCAGGGCTCCTCTTTCTCCGGATCAGATGCAGGAATTCTACTGGATACGATCGACGGGCAACATCCACTTCAATAGGAATAGGCAACACCGCGATCGTCCCGTGTATTCGCGTGCGGGCGCCCCGCTCATAAGATGGGTCATCGGCTGCACGGTGCAACCGAAGCGCCCGGGAGAGCGCGCCGCGATTGCCTTGCCCCTTCATGCGCAGGCTTCGCGGCCTCTGCCTCAAGGCAAACCTGCACAGTCTATTGGAACGGAGAACGCGACATGGCAACGCAAAACCATCATCCCAAAGTCATCCTCATCACCGGGGCAAGCAGCGGTATCGGCGAAGCAACGCTCCGGCTGCTCGCCACCCAGGGGCACCGGCTCGTGATCGGCGCGCGGCGCACGGAACGGCTCGCAGCGCTGGCCGAAGAAATCGAGGCAAGCGGCGGCGCGATTCGTTACCGGGCACTCGACGTCACTTGCGCCACCGACGTCAACGCTTTCGCCCAGTTCGCACTGGACGCCTTCGGCCGCATCGACGTGATCGTCAACAACGCCGGCGTGATGCCTTTGTCGCCCTTGAGCGCGATAAAAGTCGACGAGTGGAATCGCATGATAGACGTGAACATCCGCGGCGTACTGCACGGCATCGCTGCGGTCCTGCCGGCCATGGAGCGCCAGGGGTTCGGCCAGGTCATCAACATGTCCTCGATCGGCGGCCTGTCCGTCTCGCCGACGGCCGCTGTGTACTGCGCTACCAAATTCGCCGTGCGCGCGATCTCGGACGGCCTGCGGCAGGAAACCGACAGGATTCGCGTGACCGTGATCTGTCCGGGCGTCGTGGAGTCGGAGCTGGCCGATTCGATCTCGGATGAGACCGCGCGGGCAACGATGCGCGATTTCCGTCGCATCGCGTTGACCTCCGACGCCATTGCACGCGCGGTCGCGTATGCGATCGAGCAGCCGGCGGATGTCGATGTCAGCGAAATCGTCGTGCGCCCGACTGCAAGCCCTTTCTAACCATCCTCGTCTTTACGGAGATTCGCCATGGCTTCACAAGCATCCACCCACCAGCCGTTCGCCGGCAAGGTCGCCATCGTCACCGGTGCGGCAAGCGGCATCGGACTCGCCACCACCGAACTGCTGCACGCGCAAGGCGCCAGCGTGATCGCCGTCGGGCGAGGCGCCAACGTCGAAGCGTTGGCCCGTCCGGGGATCGTTCCGCTCATCGCCGACGTCGCGCATGAGCAAAGCGCAGTGCGCGCGGTGTCCACCGCGATGGAACGCTTCGGCAAGCTGGACATCCTGGTCAACAATGCCGCGATCATCATCAACAAGCCGGTCGTCGAGATGACGCTGGACGATTGGAACGGCATTCAGGCGGTCAATTCCACCGGTGCATTCCTGTTTTCGCGCGAGGCCATGCGCGCGATGATGCCGGCGAAGACCGGCGCAATCGTCAACGTGGGTTCATACGCGTGTTATCAGGCGTTTCCGCTGATTGCCGCCTATGCCGCGTCGAAAGGCGCTCTCGCCCAGTTGACGCGCGCCATGTCGCTGGAGGCGATCGATCACGGCATTCGTGTCAACGCGGTCGGGTCCGGCGACGCGGTGACGAACATCACGAACCACCTCCACGAGGGTGGCCCGGCCTTCCTCGCCGAGCACGGCAAGAACGCGCCGATCAAGCGCGCGGCTGATCCACGGGAAATCGCTGAAGTCATCGCTTTCCTGGCGTCCGAGAAAGCCAGTTATATCGTCGGTGCGGTTGTGATGGCTGACGGTGGCATGAGCGTGGCGCTCAAGTAAGCGCCTCGACCGATTTCTCTCAATTGCTTTTCCTATTTAAATTCGCATTACTTATTACTAAGGAAATTATCATGAACAGCTCTTCAAAAATCTGGTTCATCACCGGCGCATCCAAAGGCGTCGGCCAACGACTCGTGCGGCAACTCCTTGCGCGTGGTGATCGCGTCGCCGCGACATCGCGAACCGTGGCGTCGCTAACCGAAGCGATCGGCCCCGCCTCGGCACAGTTTCTCCCTTTGCAAGTGGACCTCACCAACGACCAGAGCGTGCGGTCCTCCATCGCGCAAACCATCGAAACCTTCGGCAAAATCGATGTGATCGCCAACAACGCCGGCTACGCCCAGCAGGGAACTGTCGAAGCCCTCTCGGACGAGGAGCTCCGGCAAAACTTCGAAGTCAACCTGTTCGCGCCGCTGACGGTACTTCGGCACGCACTCCCGCATCTGCGCGAGCAACGCGGCGGGCACGTGATCAACATCGCTTCGATCGTCGGTTATCAGGGCGGCTACGCCGGCTGGGGCAGCTATGTGTCGAGCAAGTTTGCGCTCGCGGGCCTGACCGAGTCGCTCGCGGCCGAGGTGGCCGAGTTCGGCATCAAGGCGACAGTGGTGTACCCCGGACCGGTGCGCACGGAGTTTCTGTCGAGCGGCGCGCTGGCGGTCGCCAAACGACAGATCGATGACTACACCGAAGCCCGGGCGTCGCTCGATCTGCACCTGGGCACGTTGCACGGTCATCAGGCCGGCGATCCGGACAAGCTGGCCTTGCTGATCATGCAAGTCGTGGACGTTGCCGAACCGCCGTTGCATTTGTTCGCCGGCAAGATCGCCAATGAACTGGCGGCGCAAAAAGCCGCAGCGGTCCAACACGATATCAACGCGTGGAAAGGTTCATCGGAGGCGACGGACTTCGCCGAGTAACGTCAACGTTAAGACTGCGCAGCGCCCGGCAGTGGGCGCTGCTTTTGCGGCTATTTATCGTCGCAGAGTTGAAGATCTGAATACGCTTTACCGCGAGGTTTCCGTGGCGCCGGTGCCCTGCTTCACGCTGCCGTCGGACTGCGGAACTTCCACCGGCTTCACTTCCACGGGAGCGGTGCCGTTTTCTTTCAAACCGAGCTTATCGGCGGTCTTGGGCGATACGTCGACAATTCGACCCTGCACGTAGGGACCGCGATCCTTGATTTCGACCTCTGCGGTTTTGCCGTTTTCCAGATTCGTGACCTTCGCCTTGGTGCCAAGCGGCAGAGTCTTGCTCGCGGCGACATTGGATTGCGGATCCATGTGCGTACCGTCAGCCATCTTCTTCGAGTAAAAGTTCCGGCCGTAGTACGAGGCCTTGCCTTTGCGTGTTTTGCCGGAGCGGTCGAGATGGCCGTGGTTGGCTGCCTTCGCGTTCGCGTGGCTGGTATCGACGGATTCCGACGGTTGCGCCAGAAGCGCCGTGCTCAGGCAGCAACTCAGGCAACATGACAGGACCAGGAACAGAAGCCTTCGAAGCTTGCATCGCCGACCGGACCACTGACCGGGCCACATACGCTGTTGAACGCCAGACTTGTGCGCCACCCATCGAGGCGCCATTTCAACCGGAACACGTTGCGCTTTCATATGAACCCCTTCCGCATCGGGGAGAAGGTTGAGTGGCCGATTCTCCATGGTATGAAGATTCTTTTTAGTTACCACTCCTCTCCAGCCCCACGCAAACCGTGTGCCCGTGATGCGAAGAAGGTGCCGCCTGTACCTTTCGCAGCGCCGGATTTCCGTCGCCGCCGCTGAACCACGCTCCGGACCTGGCAAGAGCAACGGTTCTGCGCCTTAAGACTCCATGGGCCGAGTGCCATTACAATCCAGCACTTCCATCCGATAACCGTGATTCAGGCCATGAAATACCTCCTTGCATTGACACTCGCGACGTTCATGGTGGCCGCAAGCACGGCCGCGACAGCCCAGACATCCGCGGGCAGCGACACGCCCAAACAGGAGTGCGCCATTGGGAATGTCACCGGCGTCGGCGGGTCGGCACAGAGCTTTAGTGAATACCTTGCGACCCCTGACAGAGACAAATATCGCTACGTGACGGACAACCCGCTTCAATGCAAGGTGTCTGACGAAGGCCGCACGTCCGGCTGTATTGGCGTCACCAACCTTAGCCATGAAAAAGTCAGCGTATATGACGATATCGACAGCACGACCATGGCCGTGGTCGCGCGCGTGGAACTCGAGCACGGGACTTACCCGGTGATTATCGTGGTACGAAAGCAGGACGTGCAATGTGAGCAGTAAATGCGCTCACTTTACTAGCGCGCTGTTTCCACAGACAACGCCTCATGGCGCCCGCAACTCGCGCACTCCCTTACCTATGCGCCGCCGCAGCAACGTTCGCAACGTGTGGCCGTCCGCATACCCGACCTGCTCGGCAATGCGGTCGACGGTGAGCTTGGTCGTCTTGAGCAGATGGACGGCGCGCTCGATCCGCAAATCCTGGATGTATTCGACGGGTGTCTTGCCAAGCACCGCGTTAAGACGGCGCGTCAATGTCCTGGTGGTGGTCGCCAACGCATCGGCGACCACGTCGAGCGAGATTGCCGCGTCGAGATGTTCACGCACCCAGCGGTCGAAGCGCTCGACGAGCGGGTCCGAATGGGAAAGATGATCGGAGATCGCATAGGCGGATTGCGACAGCCGCGTATCGAATACGAGGTACTTCGCGACCAGCGCCGCAAGCTCAGGGCTATTGTTGCGGATCAACCAGAGCGCAAGGTCGAGGTGGCTCAGCGCCGCCCCTGCCGTTACCGCACCGCCGCTGGGAACGACAATCCGATGCGCATCCAGGTGGACGTGCGGGTAACGCTGCCGGAACAGCGGCGAGAGCCACCAGGTGGTCGTGGCTTCGCCACCGTCGAGCAAGCCGCTTTCAGCCAGCACGAACGTACCCGTGCAAGCGGCTGCCACGCGGGCGCCGCCACTTCGCCACGAGCGCAGCGCACCTAGCGCATCGACCACGTCTTCGCGTCCCAGCGCAGGCACAAGCGCCTCGCCCGACATGCGGTTGATCGCCGGCATCACCACCCAATCCGGCGCGGCAGCGCCGCTCATATCGCGCACGGGCACCCGCAGCCCAAGCTCGGTATGCACCTCGGGCCGCATGCCGACCACGGTGATATCGAAGCCCGTTGTGGCCACACCCGTCGCGCGCCCAAGGCTGTTGGCCATCGTCAAACTATCGAGCACGGTGGTGAGACCCGTGTCGAACACTCCCTCGAGCGCGAGGACAAAAATTCGCATGGCTGGATTGATACCAAGATTGTCGATTGAGACAGTATTCGTCAATGCACTCTGTTTGTACAGTGTGGCTCACCGCGTGAACCCCTCACGCAGACACTGGAGAACAAAGATGATCACGCACGCCTTTTTTGTCCGACTCGAAGCCAAACCGGGAAAGGAGCAGGCGTTAGCAGACTTTCTTACTGACGGCCTTGAGATGACCAATCGGGAAGCGACCACGCCGATCTGGTTCGCCCTCAAGTTGTCTCCGACGACCTTCGGCGTCTTCGACGCCTTCAAGAGTGAAGAAGATCGCCAGGCACACCTGGCCGGCAGCATGGCCAACGCACTGATGGCGCGCGCCGAGGAGATGCTGGCAAGCCCCCCGTCGATCGAGCCGATCGACGTCCTGGCCATGAAGAACCAACTGGCCTGAATGGTTCGCGCCCCGGCAGCGCACAACGCTTGGCGCCGAAGGACTATCTCAGGCAACTGTGACATCCGCCGGCATCTGGCGTCCCGATTCAATCGCATTCATGTAGATGGAGCAACTCGTGTCGATTCATTTCAAAGTAGGTGTTTTGTTCGCTGCCCTTGCGTTGTCCAGCGTGTCTTTCGCGCAAACGCCTGACGTCAAACCGGAACGGATCCGTGGCGATATCGTGTCGTTCAAAGGCGAAGTGCTGACCGTGCACCGCAACAGCGGCGACACCGTGTCTGTCGATGTCAAGCCTGACGTCGGAGTGTCGGCTTTCAAGCCCGCCAAGCTCACCGACGCCAAGGTCGGTTCGTACGTGGGCACGCCGGCGATCACGGGCAGCGACGGGAAATTGACGGCCACTTCGATGATCGTTTTTCCTGAAGCGGCGCGCGGTACGGCCGAAGGGCATTTCGCTTATGACTTCGGTCCCCAGAGCACGATGACGAATGCAAACGTGGTGTCGGTTGTCACCGGCACGACTGGCCGCGAACTGAATCTGTCGTACAAGGGGGGCACCAGCACGGTGACGGTACCGGAAAACGTGCCTGTCGTGACGCCGGTTCCGGCCAGCAAGGCGGATCTGACGGCAGGCAAGAAAGTGTTCATCGTGGTGACGCCGGGTGCGAGCGGCGTTTATGACGCACACGTGCTGTTTGTCGAAAAGGACGGTTTGGCGCCGCAGTTCTAACGCATGGAGCCGGTCCACTGTGGCCGCTCATGGCGGTGATCTGCCCGCTCGCATAGGATCGCGGATGACCGGGGCAGCGGCCACAAGCCGCTTCGCGCCGTTGACATTGCGATCTTCTTTTCCATTCATTCAATAATCCTCATCGATTTTTTCCGTTTTCTCTATTCAAGGATTGACCATGCGTTTTCCCGCGTTACGGTCTGCCGCGGCGCAAGCCGCCGCTGCACTGTGCCTGCTGAGCTCTGCTGCCGCGCCTGCTTTTGCCGCGCCCGTGAAGAACATCGTGGTGGTTCACGGTGCATTCGCCGATGCCGCAGGCTGGCGTCCTGTCTACAACATCCTGACGAAAGATGGCTACCACGTGACACTGGTGCAACAACCGCTGACATCGTTTAACGATGACGTGACCGCCACGAAACGCGTGCTCGCGAGCCTCGATGGTCCCTGCGTACTCGTCGGCCACAGCTACGCCGGCGCGATCATCAGTGAAGCCGGGAACGACAATCACGTGAAGTCGCTCGTCTATATCGCCGCGCATGCGCTCGACGCCGGTGAAACCATGGCGGACAACGGCAAGAAGTTCCCGGGCGGGCCCATCTCCATCGTCGGGACTCCGGATAATTTTGTCTACCTGAAACCGGCCGACTATCCGTCGCAGTTCGCACCCGACCTGCCCCGGGCTCAGGCCGAGTTCGAAGCCCATGCACAGATACCGCTTGCGGCATCCGAGTTCTCCGCCCAGGTGTCCGATCCGGCATGGAAGAACAAGCCGAGCTGGTACATGGTCGCGAAGGCCGACAAGATCATCAATCCGGATCTCGAGCGCATGTATGCAGCTCGCGCACACGCAACTACGGTCGAGGTCGCCGGTGCGAGCCATGCGGTGTTTGAATCCCATCCGCGGGAAGTCGCGGCGCTGATCGAACAGGCAGCGCAGCAAACTAGCCAGTAGCCGATTGCGGCTTTTCAACGAACACCGGCCGCTCGAACTGTTGGAATTGGGGGCAAGCCGTTCGCTCGACGCCGATATTGGCTTGTTGATTCGTCACCGCTCCTTTGTTTTGGTTTTCGACCATCGACGGCCGGCGGCCAAACAATCAACTCGAGCCAGAAGCTGCGTTGATGGCAGCGGCTTCCGGTCCGCTCAGATAGAGCTCGCGGAACCGCTCGTCAACGTGTTCCCACATCAGTTTGGAAAACAGCATCGCCGCATTCAGAGGACGATGGTTGATCACCACGGAATCCGTTTCACCCGCTTCGTTCAAGTGAGCCACAAGCAGGGTTTCGATTGGCACACCCTGGATCTGCGCACGATAGGACTCCATGTAGAGTCCGTTGCCCGTCTCGCCCTTGTAGCTGTGATGCTGGAACTCGTAGAGTGAAACCGCATGCCTGATCACGGACAGGATGTCGGCGCGCCCCTCGACCGGACGCTTCAGGACGGTTGCTTCAAGCGTTGCATTGTCGGCTAGCGTGGTCAGCCAGCGTGGCGGACTGCCCGCGGGAGCCAGGACGGGCGCCGTATCGTTGAACTTCATGTTGAATTCTCCATCGGTTGTATTAACCGTTGTCAGCACGCGCGCGGCGATCTCACGAACCCCGCGGCGTGGGATAGGTGTACTTCTGCTACGACCTTGTGGCCCCAGCGCCCGAGATATCAAGCGCTGCTTCAAGCGTGATGCGTGCCTTTTCGCGCCGTCTGCGTGCGAGCCGCTCCACGCCTACGCTCCGTTCGGGCTCACCGGCCAGAAGTGCATGAATGTCGGGGAGCGTCCAAATGGCGCCGCGAGTTCCCCAGGCGCCATCAGGAATTTCGGTTGGGAACACCCAGACGCGCGTCGAGACCTCTTCGAAGGGCCGGTTCTCTGCCCGCGCCACCGCTTGCGTGACTGCCTTGACCAAGGCTTTGCGCGACTCGCCGGTGTATTGCCCCTCTGGCACCGAAGGAATGATGCGATAGCGCATGACGTTCACGCGTTCGCCGCCGACGAATATTGCTGCCGGGCGATGGAGATGGAACACGGTCACGGCCTGCGCAACCGGATTGCGCGGATCGTACCCTTCCGCTTCGATCAGGATGTCAGTCAGTTCTTTGACCAGACGTGCCTCGGCCTCGGGGGTCAAGGCGTTTTCCGGCCACAGTGCGTCGATCATTGGCATGGTGTTGCTCCTTCATCGGGTGTTTGGTTGCAACGATGATCGGACTTTACGGGGATGCCGGGAAGTGGCAGTATCGCCATTATTCGAGGAATATCAGACAATCGCGCACGCGATCCAACCATGATCACTATCCGCATCTGGGTCTACGACGGCATCATGGCATCCGGTGTCGCGGGACCCATCGACGTCTTCAATGCCGCCAACCATCTGGCTGCGCGCGAGTCCCCGCCTTCGCGCGTCCCTGCGCCGCTGTTCACATGGCGCGTGGAATCGCTGGACGGGCAAGCTGTGACGGCGTCATCGGGTCAGAGTATTTCGGTGGACGGAAAAATCGATTCGCGCAAACGCGCGCATGCCATTCTGCTCACCGCCCCTTTTTTCGCCGACATGGACGAGTTCATTGGCCGCCGGGCGCAGTTGATCGCGCTGTCGTCTGCGCTACGGCGCCAACGCAAGGCCGGGGCAGTGCTCGCGACCTACTGCACCGGCAATTACCTGCTCGCCGAGGCGGGCCTGCTCGATGGCCGGGCCGCGACGACGCACTGGGCCAAGGCCAACGACTTCGCGCGGAGGTATCCGCTCGTCGAGCTACGGGCGCGTGAAATCCTGACCGGGGGAGACGGCATTCTTTCCGGCGGTTCGGTGACTTCGTATCTCAACATCGCCGTGCGGCTCGTCGACATGTTCGCAGGCGAGCAGCTTGCTGTAAAAACCGCCAAGTCGCTGCTCATCGATATGAACCGGGTTTCCCAGGCATCCTACGCGACACTTCTCGACGAACACGGCCATTCCGATCCGCTCGTCGCGCGCGCTCAGCAGCGCATGGAAGCCGCACTTGAGGAGGGGTTCCGGCTCGATGAACTCGCCGCCTCGCTTGCGGTCAGCGAACGGACGCTCAACCGGCATTTCAAGCAGGCAACCGGCCTGGCGCCCCTGGCGTATCTCCAGAACCTGCGTATTGAAGTGGCCAGGCAGTTGCTGGAATCAAGGCCTATTGACCTCGATATGGTCAGCCAGCGCGTCGGCTATTCAGACATCAGCACGTTTCGGCAGCTGTTCAAGCGCAAGACAGGGTTTTCGCCGGGCGAATATCAAACGCGATTTGCACGCGCACCGAAGAACACTCTCGACTGAACATTCCGCTCACCCGTTTCGATGCACTGTCGGGTTGGACCTGCATTCGATCGCGACGGCGGGGCTACGACCCGTTGCAAGCGAGTATGCGAGACAACGGGGCGGCTTTTCATTTAACTATGTCGACTGCAGCCCACCCTTCGGCTCGCGAACGATATAGTCGGCGTACCAGTCCGGCCAGTTTTCGTCGCGGTGGCCGATCCGCTTCTCGTGCTCGCCGTGCGCGGCCGCAGCGCGGCGCAGCGCACCCGCTAGTTCGGAAGATGAGCTAAACGAAGTATCGCTCTCGCTAATTCTTCCGGGACGTCTTGTCGTGACTTCCTGGAAGATCCAGCCGTTTCCGTCCGGATCGCTGAACGCGGCGAACGAACCATAGCTTTGACCCTCCGGATGCGGGCCACTCACGCGTCCTTCTGTACCTGCATGATGAAATAGACCACCGATGTCGTGGAAAATTTCACTCACTTCAACGCCCTTACCGACCAGCGATGCGCGCACTGCGTTCAGATCAGACACGATGAGATGAAACCCTTGCCCCGACCCTGGCTCTTGCGTCGTGACACCTTTGCCAAAGAGGACCGAGCAATGCGAGCCCGGGGGCGTGAAATGCACCACGCGAAACTGCTCATCCTTCGCGATATCAACGTCGAGCCTCCAACCTAAATTCGCATAAAACTGCTTCGCGCGGTCGACGTCCGAAACGGGGATGACAAGCACCTCGAGTTTCATGTCGAGAGGCTGAGCTCCTTTCCCGGCCGTTGCGGCTTCTGCGTGCGTCTGTGTGGCGTTCATGTCAGGTTCCTCTCCATTGAATGATCAGACAAGGGCACGTCGAACCACATGATCTACAGCGAAGGTAGCCCGCTGCATGGCATTCATTGAGGCATGTCTGCGACATCTCAAAAGCGTATAGCGTCGGCAGTTCATTTTCAACTTACACGAAGCGCATGGCTTGCAAGCGTGCCGTTCGTTTTTGCCTGATCGTCACGGATAGTCGACGAACGAAGGATTTACATCAAAGCGTTCAGGCACATGTTTACGTAAGACCAATCGGGCTGTGGCTTCATGTTGCCGCCCTCTGTGCCGGCACTTTCGCCGGACCCTTGCACGGTCGCGGTTCTCTTTTGTATCGCTATGTATCTGCTTGCTGCGTTGATACCGGCGCTTACACAAACCACTCCGTCCGGACACAAACCAGATACAGGCGGGCGCTCCAATACGTCCATCGGATGTTGAGCGCAGGCCGCAGCGGTTTCCCGGCAAATAGCAAAGCGGGTGGCCTGCGCTTAAGCACCTATTCATTTAACCGGCAACGCATCAACTGGAGTGAGCCGACATGGCCCAAATCTGCCAGCCGATATTGCATATGCAACATATGAACGAGTACGAGCGCGGATGTTCAACGCACCGCGATCGTGGAGTGAGCAACGAGATCGCGCGGAACTGTCTGCTGACGCGCACGCGACAGATCTCCAGAGTCTTGACCGCGATCTACGATGAAGAGTTGCGGCCGTTCGGCATCAACTCCCCCCAGTTCACATTGCTCGTACTCATCATGGAACTTGGACCGCTGAGCCGCTCGGATCTTGGGCGCAGAAATCATCATGACCGGTCGACATTGACGAGGAACTTGCAACCTCTCATTTCGCAGGGCTGGGTTGGCGAAGGCTTCGTTGGAAATGATGGCCGCAGTCGTCCCCTCTCGCTTACCGAGCAAGGCAAGGAATTGCTTCACAGCGCAGCGTCAGGATGGTCGGTCGCACAAACAAAAGCCGAAGCCCTCCTGGGTGAGGCCGGCGCCAATGCGCTCATGGATATCGCCGGCGCGTTGCCCCACCGTATGTCCTGATTTTTTCAATCGATGTTGCAAATGCAACAAAACAAAGGCGCGTCGTGCGCGCCCTTACCATTCAAGGAGTTTGCAATGAAAGTCGTCAAAGCCGCCGCAGTCCAGATCAGCCCTGTGCTCTACAGCCGCGAGGCAACCGTCGAAAAGGTTGTGCAGAAGATCCATGAGCTCGGCCAGAAAGGTGTGCAGTTCGCCACGTTCCCGGAGACCGTGGTGCCCTACTATCCGTACTTCTCCGCAGTCCAGACGGGCATCGAGCTTCTGTCGGGAACCGAGCATCTGAGGCTGCTGGAACAGTCGGTGACGGTGCCGTCCCCCGCTACGGACGCGATTGGCGAGGCCGCCCGCAAAGCGGGGATGGTGGTGTCCATCGGCGTGAACGAGCGTGACGGTGGAACCATCTACAACACGCAGTTGCTGTTTGATGCGGACGGCAGCCTGATCCAGCGCCGGCGCAAGGTCACACCTACGCATTTCGAGCGCATGGTCTGGGGCCAAGGCGACGGGTCCGGCCTGCGCGCCGTCGACAGCAAGGTTGGCCGCATTGGTCAGTTGGCCTGCTTCGAGCACAACAACCCGCTCGTGCGCTACGCGATGATTGCCGACGGCGAGCAGATCCACTCGGCCATGTATCCAGGTTCTGCGTTCGGGGAGGGGTTTGCCCAACGCATGGAAATCAATATCCGCCAGCATGCCCTCGAGTCCGGTTGTTTCGTCGTGAACGCAACGGCCTGGCTGGACGCCGACCAGCAGGCGCAGATCATGAAGGACACAGGCTGCGCAATAGGTCCGATCTCGGGCGGTTGCTTCACCACCATTGTGACCCCGGACGGCATGTTGATCGGCGAACCGCTGCGCTCGGGTGAAGGCGAGGTTATCGCCGACCTCGATTTCAGCCTGATCGACCGGCGCAAGCTCTTGATGGATTCAGCGGGCCACTACAACCGGCCCGAACTCCTCAGCTTGATGATCGACCGTACACCCGCCGCGAACTTTCACGAGCGCGCTATACACGCCAAGCACCCTAAGTCGAACGACCAGCAATATCCTGACGATTTTTTCATTACGGTTACCTAACTACATGAGAATGTCCGCTTGATTCCAATGCACTTGGATCGAGTTGAAACCCTTTCGTTGAACATCTATATTTGTGGAGATAAATCTTGAAATCGCTCGTCAAGACAGGCGCGGTGAGGGCCGCCGTTGCAGCCGTCTTTGCCACATTCCTGATGACACCTTTCGTGAATGACGCGCAGGCAAGCGTTCCATCGCGCGCTGATGCGATCAGCGTGCACAGGACCGCGAACGCGAAATCCGCCGACGTATCGGATGCGGCGCTGGTGAAGTCGTTGCCAGGATTCAGGAACGGCTACGCCGAGGTCAATGGCGTACGCCTGCACTACGTGGTTGGCGGCAAGGGGGACCCGCTCGTGTTGCTGCCGGGCTGGCCCGAAACGTGGTGGACCTTCCACAAGATCATGCCGGCGCTCGCCGAAAAACACACCGTCATTGCGGTGGACCTGCGCGGCATGGGCACCTCGTCCCGACCCGCGAGCGGTTACGACAAGAAATCCATGGCCGCGGACATCCACGCGCTGGTCGAGTCGCTGGGCTATGAAAAGGCCACCATCGCAGGGCACGACATCGGCTCGGCAGTGGCGTTCGCGTACGCGGAGAACTATCCGCAGGCTACCGGCAAGCTGGTGATGATGGAGCTGCCGCACCCGGACGACAGCCTGCTGACGTTCCCGCTACTGCCCGCGCAAGGCGCCTTCGGCGACAAGCTGGGCTCGTCGCGTCCCTACCTGTGGTGGTTCGCGTTCAACCAGGTCAACGGGCTGCCCGAGGCGCTTCTGGCCGGCCACATCCGGGTGGAGCAGGACTGGCTTTTCAAATACTTCCTGGTGGACGAGCACGCAGTGGATGCACGAGACCGCGCGGTGTATGAACGCGCATACAACAGCGCCGACGCGATTCGCGCAAGCAATGGCTGGTATCAGACCCTCACGCAGGACGTGAGCGACAACAAAAGCTACGGCACGCTGGAGATGCCGGTACTCATGATGGGTGGCCCGGCCTATGGATGGATGAAGAAGGTTGTCTCGCAGAAGGCGGCGAACCTCACCGCAGTGAAGGTAGAAAACAGCGGCCACTTCATACAGGAAGAACAACCCGGGTTCGTCACCAGGACGATGGACGACTTCCTGCAAGGGGATAACCCGTGATGACTGAGAGGACCTTACTGACATCGATGTATGCACTTGTACATGAAGACGAATACGCCGTCAGAGTGCGAGGCCAACATGGCCTCGCAGGCATCCATCTTCCCGCCTTTTTGAACACATTGAAAAAGGAAACGACATGACCACTAACACAGTGAACGAACGCCCGATTCTCGTCACCGGGGCGGCCGGCGATATCGGTGCTATCGGCCGCAACGTGAGCGCAATGCTGATTGCCAAGGGGCATAAGGTGCGCGCATTGGTCCGCCGCGAAGATCAACGCGCAGAAGATCTGCGTGGGCTCGGCGCCGAGGTCGTCCAGGGCGACCTCACCGACCTCACCTCGATGCATAGGGCAATCGAAGGCTGCTCGCGGGTCTACTTTGGAATGTCCATCTCCTCGAGCTACCTCGAAGCCACCGTCAACACCGCCGCGGTTGCGCGCCATCATGGCGTCGAAGCTTTCGTGAACATGTCGCAGATGACCGTGACGGAGATGAGCATCACGAAGAGTACCGAGAGCCCCCAGCACAAGCTGCATTGGCTCGCGGAGCAGGCATTGGCATGGTCGGGGCTGCCGGTTGTCACGGTGCGGCCTACGGTCTTTCTAGAAGGTTTCTTTTTGCGTCTCGCCGCTGCAGGCGTACGTGAAAACGACGAACTGGCTTTGCCGCTGGGCAGCAGCAGGACTTCGCCCATCTCGGCAGTCGATGTAGCGCAAACCGTATCTGCGATTCTCGACAATCCGGCGCCGCACATCGGCAATGTGTACAACCTTACCGGCTTCGAGTCGGCCGACCTCGAACACTACGCGCAGGTCTTTTCCGAGGCGCTCGGGCGCACGATCCGCTATCGCAATGTGCCGCTATCGGCGTGGACGAGCAAGCTTCGGGAACTGGGGGTGCCAGAACATATTGTCCATCACCTCGCCGTGATGGCCGAACTTCACGCGCAGGGCCGATACGACCGCATGACAGACGACGTGTCCAGACTCACGGGCAAGACGCCGGTCACCATGCTCGAATTCGTGAAACGGCATGCCGCGGAGTTCACGCAGGGAGGTTGATATTTTTGCCGCCCCGGCTTGAGGCGACGGACCATGAACCTCCTCGCATTCAAATCCGCCAACGCCAGGCACACATCGAATTGAAAACCGCCATCGATGGTTCATCACCTCACGTGGCCATTGAATACAAAAGCTTGCTTTACCGCTAACCAGGATATCTTATGTCAGACAGCACCACTCCCCAGGCTCCGTCGCGGCGCCGCTTCATTGGCGCTGCGGCAGCCGCCGTTGCCGCGGGCTCTTTGAGTCAGCTCGCTTTCGCAGACACGAACCAGGCCATCACCGAGGCCGCTCCGGCGACGAGCGGCGACAAGAGCGCCATTCGTGCGCTTCGCGTACACGTGCCTGAAACGCAACTCATCGATCTACGCCGCCGCATCAAGGCGACGAGATGGCCTGAGCGCGAAACGGTCACGGATGACACGCAAGGTGTCCCGCTCGCCATGATTCAGGAACTCGCGCGCCATTGGTCGACCGACTACGACTGGCGCAAGTGCGAGGCGAAGCTGAATTCGCTGCCGAATTTCCTGACCGAGATCGACGGGCTGGATATTCACTTCATCCACGTTCGCTCGAAGCATGAAAACGCGATGCCGCTGATCGTCACGCACGGCTGGCCCGGCTCGGTCATCGAGCAGTTCAAGATCATCGGTCCGCTGACCAACCCCACGGCATATGGCGCGAGCGCGTCGGACGCTTTTCATCTGGTGATTCCGTCCTTGCCGGGCTACGGATTCTCCGGCAAACCGACCACGGCCGGCTGGGGTCCCGAACGCACCGCGCGTGCCTGGGTATCGCTGATGAAGCGCCTTGGATACGAGAAATTTGCGTCGCAGGGTGGCGACCTGGGTGCGATTGTTTCGAACGTGATGGCCAAGCAGGCTCCCCCGGAATTGCTGGGCATCCACGTCAATCTCCCGGCAACGCTTCCGCCCGAGATCGTGAAAGCGCTTCAAGACAATAGTCCGCCTCCGGCCAACCTCACGGACGAAGAAAGGCACGCATACGAGCAACTGCTCGGCTTGTCGAAGCGGCGCGCCTACGCGCTGGAACAGGGAACGCGCCCGCAGACGCTCTACGGTCTGTCGGACTCACCGATTGCGCTGGCAAGCTGGCTTCTCGATCACCCCGACGGCAACGGCCAGCCGGCGGCGGCGATGACGTCGGCTGTGTACGGGCGAACGGTCAACGGATTCTCCTCGGGCGAGCTGACACGAGACGATGTTCTCGACGACATCACGCTCTACTGGCTCACGAACACCGGGGTCTCCGCAGCGCGCTTCTATTGGGAGTCGCACTTCAACTTTTACGCCGCCGCCGACGTCTCCGTGCCGGCTGCCGTGAGTGCGTTTCCTGGTGAAAATTATCAGGCGCCGCGGAGCTGGACAGAGCGGGCGTATCACAACCTCATCTATTTCAACAGGCCTGAAAAAGGCGGGCATTTTGCGGCGTGGGAACAACCGCAAATTTTCGCCGAGGAGGTCCGTGCGGGTTTGCGCTCCCTTCGCACGTAGTTGATATCCGGAGGTTCCGAAAACCAGGTCGCCGTTCGCTCTTTGGATTTGCAGTCCAAACTGTTTGGCGGCAGGCCCCCGAAAGCGTACTGATCGCCGCCAACTCGGAAAATCGGAAATACCAATTGCCGTGGGTCACGTCATTCACGGATCAGGTTGGATTCGGCGCGAGCGAAATAAGGTGGCAAGGCTCTTCGCTCGCCTCACGCGCATCCTGTCCTGAACCCCATCGGCGCCAGTCACCGCGGCTTCAGTTCGACGGGCGGATCGGCGCGATAACCGCCGCCGAGCGCCTTCGTCAATGCAATCTCCTGACTGAGCGTCTGACCATTGAGCGTAAGTAGCGCAACCTGTTCCGCGATCACGGGCTTGCGCGCTTCGAGCGCCGCGAGCTGGCTCGTCAGTCCCCGTTGATAAGATGCTTCACTACTGTCCCTCGCGAATGCAACCGATTCGATCCGTTGCTTCTGCAACCCGGTCTGGGCATCGAGGGCCTGCAGACGGCTGCCCGTCTGCGCGACATCTCGCACCGCGTTGAGGACGGCCTCGTTGTACTGCTCGATCAACAGGTTGCTTCCCTCGCGTGCTCCGCTCAGGTTCGCATTGAGACTGCCGCCGTCGAAGATGGGCAAGTACAGCCCCGGAATGAAGTTGATCTGCTGGCTTGCATGCTTGAAGAGGTCGGCGAGGTGCAATGCGTCCAGACCGAAGAACGCCTTGATGTCGAAGCTCGGATAGAACGCCGCCTTCGCCGCATCGATCTTGTCGAACGACGCCTCCACATACCACCGCATCGCCTGAAGATCTGGACGGCGTGCGAGCAGTTCGTACGAAAGCGTCGCCGGCAAGGCCGCCTGCGAGCGCGGCAGCGCCACCGGCGCGATCGCGGCCAGGCCGTTGGGGCCTGCACCGACCAGCGCGCGCATCGATTCGCGATACTGCCTGATCTGCGCTTGCGCCGACACGATCTGTTGTTCGATGCCCAGTTGCTGCGCCCGGGCTTCTTCGAGCAGCGTGCGCGCCTCGAGGCCGCGTGCCGCTCGCGCTTCGTGGGCTTGCACCGCGAACACCGCTATCTCATGCAATTTGTTCAGCAGATCGATGAGCGCGTAAGTCGTCTGGATGCCGTAGTAAAGCTGCGCGACGTCCGTCGAGAGTTCGAGTTCGACCGCGGACGTTTCGGCAAGCCGCGCATTGCTCACGCCGAGCGACGCGGCAATCTGCGCGCGCTGCTTGCCCCAGATGTCGACGTTCAGGCTTGCACCCAGCCCGACGATGCCTTCGGTGTACCACGGACCCGTCAGCCCCTCAGCCGGTACGTTCTGCGCGAACGGCCCGAGAAAACCGTTCGCCGAGATGTGCTCGCGATCCAGCGACGCCAGCGCGGACACCTGAAGGCTCGATCCCGCGGTGACCAGCTCGACATCCGACTTTGCCTGCGCGACCCGCGTGCGCGCGATTACCATCGTTGGTGCATTGGCGAGCGCCTGATCGATCAGCGCATCGAGTTGCGCATCGTCATAACGCGTCCACCAGCGGGCGGCGGGCCAGCCATCGCGCGCAAGATGGATGTCGTCGGCGAGATTGATCTGCGCAGGCGCGATCTCGGTATAGGGTGTGCCGTTGTGGTGGATCAGCGCGCAGCCCGGCAGCACGGACGATATCCATGCGACGCATAAAAAGCATCCACGCCAGCGCCAATTGCGCACTCCCGATCGTGCGTTCATGTCTGTACCGCCTCTGAAACAGGCACCGCAACTGCTGCGTCGACGCGCCAATCCGGCAGCCCTGCGACCTGCCGCGACAGTTCGTCCGCTGCAACAATGAGCGGTCCGTCGGCCAACTTCGGTTCAACAACCTGCGTAGCGATCTCACTGCGCCGCGGCGCGTGCGCATCGGGCGGGTTGGCCGCAAGCTCATCGGCGTATCGCATGAGTTCGGCACAGGCCCGTTCCTGCGCCGCGCGCACTGCATCGACCGTTCTTGAGCTCACCGATCCCGCTTGCGCCGCGACCGCTTTGCGCAACGCATCGCCGGCAAGCATGATTTCGCGCCCCTGCGCGAGAACCGTTTGCGCGTGCACTGTCAGTTGCTCCTGCTCCCCTTCCTGCCAACTGGGCTCGAGCGCGACGCGCGACAACGTCGCTTCGCACTCGGACAACACGGCCCACGCCTGCAACTGCCGCTGCACAGAGGACAACTCGTCCTGTTGGTCGACGCCGGCCCGTGGAGCACCCAACTGCGTGGCAATCGCGCGCAACAGGGTAGCGAGTTTCTGCCGCAGCACGTCGCACTCGCTCTCGCGCCAGAACGACATCTGCACGAAGGTCGCCACGCAGATACCCAGCCCAATGCCCACCAGCCGGTCGCGGATCTCAGTCAAATTCGCGGAGGGTCCGAACTCTCCGAGCACAGCAAGCGAGAAGGTGAACATTATCTGGAGACCGGCATAACCGATCCTCTCCGAACCCGCCAGTATCCACGCCCCTAACGCGACGACTGGCAACACGATCAGCAGCAGGCCGGCGATGTCGTCGAAATGCGGAATGATGAACACGACCATGAACAGCGCCAGCGCGCTGCCGATGGCGGCTCCCGAGAACCGCAGCAACGCGCGTTGCGCCGATGCCCCGAGACTCGGCAGCGCGACGACCAGACACGTCAGCATGATCGTATGCACGCCTTGCCAATCCGCGGCGTTGTAGAACACGTAGCAGACGAGAACGGCAAGCAGCGTCTTCAGCGAAAAACGCATATAGGCGGGATTGGTCCATGCGTCGTGCGCGACCATCGGCTCGCTCGCGGGCGGCTTGCCAGGTTCCTCACCGCTTGCGACGAGATCCGCGTACGCATGCAGCGCCCTCTGCAATTCGCCGGCAGCGGGAATGGTGTCGGCGGCTTTGCGCTCATCAGCTGTCGCCGTGTTCACGTAACGATACGGCTCGTCCGACATCACCGCTTCGTCGAGCGCCAGGACGTTCGCGCGCAGCTCCCGCAACATCGCAAGCCGCACCGCCGACGCGCCCGGCCAACTGAGCTGCAGTTCACTCGCACCGCGATACAAACGCGACACGGTCGCAATGCACGCCAGTTGCGCCGCCTGATGCTCGCGATAGCGGGCATCGCGCATGGTTGTGAACCGCAGCAGCTTTTGCAGCGAGAGTGCACCTTGCTGGACGGCCGCCAGCGTGATTGGCGCAACGCTCGTCGCGCCATCGATCAGTTGCGTCAGGCGCGTTTCCAGCGCCGCAAGTTGCCGATGGATTTCCGCCTTGAGTTGCAATTGAGGTTCGGCAGGCAACAGCAACATGTTCACCACGAGCGTCAGCGCGATCGGATAGTTGACGGCGACCCACACCCACAACACCGCGCGAATCAGCAGTTCGGCCTGGTCAGTCTGGTCCACGAAACTCTGCACGTAGATCACGACGATCGCCACGATGAAAAATACAATGCCGATCTTGAGCACGCGAAGCAGGTACACGCTGCAGAAGAACATCAGGCTCGCAATCACGATGCGTAGCAACGGATAGTCAAACGTAAACTTCAGCAGCAGGATCGACAGGCCGATGGCGAGCGTCGACCCGACCATGAACATCAAGCCGACCAGCCGCGTGACCACGACGTTCGACTGCGTGACATAAAACACCACCAGCAGCGACAGCGCGAGCTCCGGCACTTCAAGCGTCATCGAGATAACGATCACGATGGCGCTCGTCAACATGCAGCGCAACATCACGTTGAGCCGCCCGGGAAATGGCGCAAGCTCGCGCTTCAGGAAGGCACCCGCATCACATAGCGTGACCGGCAGGTAGTCGGCGATGGTCATGGGCGCCTCAATGCCGCTCGCCATCATTGCCGCGTCCGGGGTACAGCACGGCCACCGCCGATGTGCCGACGCGGAACAGCTCCGGATTCGGATTATCGACCCGGATCTTCACCGGGAAGCGCTGCGATACATGGACCCAGTTGAGCGTGCGTTGAATGCGCGGCAACCCTCCGGGCAATGCAAGGCCGCCTTCATCGGGCGCGACGCCGAAGCTGATCGAATCGACGGCGGCCTGGAAACGCTGGCCTGTATCGCTCATCAGGTACACCGTGGCGGGCGTGCCCGTGCGGACACCCTCGAGTTCCGTCTCGCGAAAGTTCGCGACCACGTACCAGTGCCGCGTGTCGATCAGCGTGAAGACGGGTTTCAACGCCGACGCGAACTGCCCCGTCGATGTTTTCAACGACACGATGCGGCCATCGAACGGAGCGCGCACGGTCGCATATTCGAGGTTCAGCTCGGCGGTCGCGATCTCCGCAATGACGACAGCGCGTTGGGCGACCAGCGCATCGACGCCGCTCACCGCCGCTGCCGCCTGCTGCGCCTGCAGTTGCGCGGCGTTGAATTCCGCCTGTGTGGCGCGTTGTGCGGTGCGCGCACGGTCGACATCATCCGCCGCCACATAACCGTGCGACAAAAGTGGCTCCATGCGATGCAGCGTATCGGACGCCTGGCTGGCTGCAGCTCGCGCGCGCTCGACGGCCGCACGCACCGACTCCGCGTTGTATTGCTGTGCATTGACCGAGCGCTGGGTCAGTTCGATCTGGCGATCGAGCGCGACGAGGGACGCCTTGCCTCGCGCCAGCGCATCCTGATACGGACGCGGATCGATACGAAACAGCAGATCGCCCTGCTTCACCGCCTGATTGTCGCGCACGGGCAGTTCCACGATGCGCCCGCTGACCTCGGGCACGACATCGATCGTATCCGCATAGACGTAGGCGTCATCGGTGCGAGGCGTGCGGTCCCACAGCCGGATGACGAAGACGAGCAGCACCAGCGTCACCAGGACCAGGACAATGGCCGGCCATGTTCTCTTCGATGTCTTGCCGGCTGTCGTCGCCATTCATTTACCTGTAGAGATTCAATGTTGGAACAGCACTAACCACACAGCGAGTGACAGCAAAGCGACCAGCGTGGGATACACCACGGCCGAAGGTCTCATCAAATGGTCGGCTTGCAAACGCTTGACGATCAGATAGATGACGACCGTGAGCACAACGCCCGCGATGATACAGAACAGCCAGTCCGGAAAGTACGCGCCGAGCACGCCAATGGAAGGCGAATTCGTGCACCCTGACACGAGACCCGTGGCGGCCATCATGGCGATGGCTATCTCGACTGCACGCTGCGGCCATCTCTTTGGCCATCTGCCTCTTGCGAGGGGGAATTGTCGTTTCAAAGTCGTCCCTGCGGTTGGAATCAATGTCACACCTTGCAGCTACCCCGATGCATTTATAACGCCGGCTTACTTACTTTAAACATTGACCCATTCAGGCGATGCTATCCAGCAGGTCCAGCAACGCGTCTCCGTCGACAGGCTTTCGGAAGAAGCCTAATGCGCCTTTCTGCAGATAGTAGTCTTCCGTATGTTCGCTCGGCTTGCCCGTGATAATGATGACAGGCGTGGCTGCGTCCGAATGAACCGTTCTGTCGAGCACCTGGATGCCGTCAATGGGGCGCATGCCCAGGTCAGTGATAATACATACCAGACCCTTGTCGCCGTCGGAAAAAAAATCCTGTGCAGATTCGTAGGCCCGTGTTTCGTAACCGCCCGAGGCCAACAGGTTCGCCAGAGACGTCAGAACGCGTCGATCATCATCAATCACGGCAACCGTTCGCGCCGCAGGCGTGGGCATTTTTTTCCCCGGGTCATCAAGTCCAACACAGAAATAGCGCGGGCGTCATGCATCGAACGTGGTCGTCACCGATGTTTCGAGCTGCAATTTGCTCGCCAGCCTGACCAGCGTGGCAAATGAATCGGCTTGCATTTTTCTCATGATGTGGCCGCGATGTACCTGCACCGTGTATTCGGTGATGCCCAGTACCGACGCAGCCTGCTTGTTGAGCAGGCCGCTTGCAAGTAACGGCAACAGCTCCTGCTCACGAGGCGTCAGCGATTGATAAAGCGCCAGGAGCGCCGCTGTATCCTCCGCTTCCTTGCGAAGAACGTGCGCGCGTGCGAGGGCCGAGTCAATTGCACGCATCAACACACCTTCATCGAGGGGCTTGGTGAGGAAGTCAACAGCCCCGCCCTTCATGGCAAGGACTGTGGATGGCACATCTCCCCTTCCGGTAATGAAAATGACGGGAATCTGCGAGTCCGTGCTGACAAGCTTCTGGACCTCGAGCCCACTCATGCCCGGCATTCTCAAATCCAGGATCAGACACGCAACGACATCCTGACGCGGCGTGTCCAGAAATTCCGCGCCCGAGTTGAATGCGCGGACGTCTCTTCCGTTTGCGCGCAACAGCGCAGAGAGTGCTTCCTGCACCCGTCTGTCGTCGTCGACCACATACACCAGTCCGCTTGGCCGTTCCATGCACCTCTCCATTGCTGGTGAAAGCCCTCGTCCACGACAATCTCGCTGAATGTCCTTCTCAAGCGCTCGCGCAGACAAAAAATTATAGCCGCCGGAATCGTCACCTGGAACCACCGGCGGCCGTGTTTTGCATTACATGATCATGTAATGGCACACCCGGATATGGCGGCGTAAGTTCAGATTTTCTCCTCGTCGGCCTGAGAGTGGTTCCCTTTTCGGTATCCCCCGAACGGGTGATATTGCTATCAAACCGACCTTGTTACAGTCAACGCGGATTGCAAACGAACGGGCAGTCCGGCGGCAGTGTGCTCCTTGATAGTTCGACACGCTTCTTCAAAACTGCGTCTGCGAAAAGGCTTCAATTTCCCCGGGACGCAGGTAGCTGCCCGCAATGGTATGGCCTGTCTCCATTGCTCCTGTATTCGATTTGTGCCAGCGCGGTGTGTGCCGGCAAACCTCGCAAGTACGACACAAAATAACCGTCGACACTCCTCGCCCGATTGACACGCAAGGGAAACGTTGCGCTTGAAAATCCCGCCATTCGCGGGCGAATGCCGAGTACCAGTAGCCAATGCGCCGACGACCTCCGAAATTGCCATGCTTACTGTGTTGATACCACGCTCGCCTCGGGTTGCCGCCCTCGGCGTTGCCATAGCCGGCGTGTCAAGTGTGGCAGGAGCGGCAGGGTTACTCGAACCTGTTACGGGTTGCCTCAGCTTCGTTCTGGTTGTCCTGTTCTCGCACTTTCTCGGCCGCAACTTCGGGCGTCTCGCCGCGGGTTTCACCTCGCTTGGAATCGCCGGAACACTGTTCGCTTCGAGTTTCGTTTTCAGTCACCCTCGTGCAGCCCCTGACGCCATCATTCGCTGCGCCATCGCGATCGCCGCGGCATGGCTTTGTGCCGAGCTGGTGTCCCGGCCGTCCCGGCAGCGAGGCTCGACGGTCAGATTAAAGGATGACCCCTTTGAGTTGCCGATCGACCAGCTCAGCCCGAATATCTGGTCCCGGACCGGAGAGGGCGAACTTGAATATGTGAGTCAATCAATCCTGGATTATTCGGGCCAAACGTTTGAAGCGCTGCGCTGGCCTAATACGCTCACGCATCCGGACGACGCAGGGGTCCTGGCGCAAGCATTCGAACGCGCAAAAGAAACGGGAGACGCCCAGGAATTCCAGTGCCGCTACAGGTCAAGGGCCGGGACCTACGAATGGTTTGCAGCAGTGCTTCATACGCAACGTGACCGGAACAATGAAGTCTCGCACGTGTACGGCATGCACTGGAACATCCACAAACAAAAAACAGATGAAGAGCAACTCCGCGAACGGAACCAGGCGCTTCAAAGCGTCAGCAATCTTTTCCCCGGCCATGCATGGACTGCACTGCCCAATGGCTCCATCGAATACCTCAGTCCCAGCCTGTGCGAATACACGGGCATAAAAGAAGTAGATCGCTACGACATATTTCGAGCTGCAATCCACCCGGATGACCATCAGGCAAACGACCGATATTGGGACGCTGTCGTGTCCGGAAACGACCAGGGAGAGCTCGAGTTTCGACTCAGGCGCTCGGACGGCATCTACCGATGGTTCCTCTGCCGCGTCAAGGCCATAAGAAACGACAGTGGCCGGCTGCTGCGATGGGTCGTCGTGAGCTGGGACATACACGACCGGAAGACTGCAGAATTTCTTCTTCGAACCGAAGAGCAAACCTATCGGCGCATTGTGGACAGCGTGCCCGCATGCATATGTGTTGGCGATCCCGCCGGCGAGCTTCTCTACGTGAATAGAGTCGGTGTCGCCGCGCTGGGAAGACCAGTGGATGCACTACTCGGCGACCGATGGATGGCCTGTATCCACCCCGATGACGTGCAGGCCGCACGGCAACAGTGGAAAGCGTGCATTGCCGCGCGCAAACCGGTCGACATTGCCGTGAGGATGCTGCAGCACGATGGCGTATACCGCTGGCAACATCTTCTGGCCGAGCCATCGCGCTGCTCAAAAGGGGATGTCATCAACTGGTATCTCATTGGAATCGAAATTGAAGAAACCATCAGGGCTCAGCAGGCGTTAGCGGCGAGCGAGCGAGAAGCCAGGGAGCTTCTCGACCGATTGCCGGGCCGCTTCGCTACACGGACCGCGGACGATTTCGACTTCGTCAACCGGCAGATTCTTGAGGAAGCCGGAACGACGCTCGACGGCATGCAGAATCTCGGCTTTTTGCGCTTCATTCACCCCGATGACCGCGACAGAGTGCAGGCGGGTTATCTGCGCTCTGTCCGGGAAAAGAGCGCATACGATACGACCTACCGATGGGCCGACCGTGACAGCGATTATCGATGGCGTCACTCACGCTCCGTTCCCTATTTCAACGAGGACGGAAGTGTCTACAAGTGGTATGCGGTGAACATGGACATCGATGATCTTTACAGGTCCGAGGAGGTCGTCCGTGAACGTGAAGTTCAACTGAATTGGCTGGCGGAGACGCTTCCCAGTTTGCTCTGGCGTATGGACTCCCGTGGGCGCCTTGAATATGTGAACAAGCGCACCGAAGACTACACCGGACTACGGCTCGAGGAGCTGACAGCGAGCGGATGGCTTCACCTCGTGCACCCGGACGACTCCGCGTCCACCACTATAGCCTGGCAAGATTCACTCGACAGCGGGAGACCTTACGACCGGGTTCATCGGCTGCGCGCGTCCGACAACACGTATCGCTGGTTTCAATGTAAAGGGACGTCCACGCGGGATGCTCACGGCGATATTGTGAATTGGTACGGTCTTTCAACGGATATCCACGAGCGGCAGTTAGCCCAGGAGGCCCTTCGCACGGAAGAGCTTAATCTCCGAAGACTGGTGGACGCATTGCCCGCGATGATCTGGAGGGCCACACCGCAAGGCGATGTCGACAGATGGAATCCGCAAATGCTGAAGTTCATGGGAAAGAGCGGAGAAGAATTCGACAAGGAAATGTTACTTCGCCTCATCCCGGAAGCTGATCGCCCGCGTGTGCGTTCGCGCTGGATGCGAGCTGTCCAGGAAGGGGTGTCCTACCAGGACACGTACCGGGTTACCGGCGCCGATGGGAAACCGCACTGGTATCTCGCTCGCGGTGAACCGTTTCGCGACGAAAGCGGGCAGATCCTGCACTGGTACTGCGTATGCACGGACATCAACGATCTGAAGCAAACGCAAGCGGTACTGGAGCAGCGGGAGTATCAGCTGCGCGAGCTTATAGAGACCATCCCGGGCATGCTCTGGTGCAATGACCCGCAAGGGCGGCTCACCTACATCAATCGGAAAACCTCCGAATTTGTCGGCTTGGATATGTCGCAACTCGCGGACCTCGGTTATCAGAAGACTTTCCATCCTGACGACCTGGACAGCGTGGGTCGAGCGTGGGCCCATTCGATCGAGACTGGCGAACCGTACTGCCACGTTGCCCGGCTTCGTCGCAGGGACGGGGTTTATCGTTGGTACCAGCACACCGCTGAAGCACTGAGAGACTCCGATGGCAACATTGTCCAATGGTACGGACTCAGCCTTGATATTGACGAGCCGAAGCGTGCAGAGGACCGGCTCAGACAGACTCAGGCCGAACTCGCCCGGGCAACCCAGATTGCCACGGTTGCAGAACTCTCTGCGTCCATCGCACATGAACTCAACCAGCCTCTCACGTCCGTTATTGCCAATGCACAGGCTTGCAAACGGTGGCTCGCAGCATCCCCGCCCAACTTGATGGAGGCCAGGGCTTCGGTCGAAAGCGTGGTTCGGGATGCCCGTTCCGCTGACGAGACAATGCAGAGCATCCGTGCACTGTTCAAGCGGCAAACATTCCAGAAGAGGGAATGGAATGTGAAGGACATGGTGCTCGAATCAGTACGACTGCTACGGGAAGACGAAACCAAACGTACCGCCGACATCGAGTTCGACTTGCCCGATGGCCTGCCTCCGGTGTTCGTCGACCAGATACAGATTCAGCAGGTCCTTCTCAACCTTGTTTCGAACGGGCTCGAGGCCACGGAAAACTCGGGACGCACATCCAAGATTCGCATTACCGCAAGGCCCCTTGACGACTGGTCGGTGCTGCTCGAGGTGATCGATAACGGTTCGGGCATTGTTGGTGGCGACAGCATATTCGACGCATTCGTCACGACCAAGAGCAAGGGAATGGGCATCGGGCTTGCGGTGTCGCGCTCCATCATCGAAGCTCATGAGGGCCGCCTTACCGCCTCCAATAATGAAGGCCATGGAGCAACCTTCAGCGTCGTCCTGCCAGTCCTGCACGTCCAGGTTTCCCAACAGGAGGTGGCCGCCAAGTAATTGGCCCATGCGACTTTGTCCGGTCGGCCGGCCACCGCCTGCTGGCCGTTGCGGGCCTGTCGTCCTGGCGCCTGGCCTCGCCGATTCCAGATTCATGTAATTGCCGTACTTTGCCCTGCTACCTACCATCAATGACATGGCATGACGAACCGTTCGATTCGAATACTACGGCCTGGTGATTGCATCCGGTCTGTAGTGCCCGGTGGCATCGTGCCTGCGATGTTCATGCGCGAGACCGCACGGGTGCGTGAACGCGTGAGGCTATGAAGCTTTGAGGCTGAGAGGAATCACATCATGCAAGCTCCCTTTGAAGCAGACAGAACGTGGCTGTCGACGATCGCCCTCCTCTCAGGCGAAGGCGAAGTATGCCGGCCCACTGCGTCCAGTCAGGTCCGCCCGACATACGGCGAAGTCCACTTTCGGAAATGCGCCATCCGGGTTCTGGAGCGCAAGGGACAGACCTCGGTAACGGTTGCATGGAGCGACGCGACCTCCTGCTGCTACGGTGAACAGTTATGGCGGCGCTGTATCGCGAGGAAAGCCGGGATTTGCGCCCTGAGTGGCCAGGCCATCGCTACAGGCGATATCGTCTTTCGACCCAGGCTTGTCAAACCTGCACCACGAAACATTGAAGCGATGATTCTGGCCACCATCATGGCGGATATCCCTGCGGAGGAACGCGCCTGACGGCCCGAATCCATCGGTTCGTCAACGAGGCTACTCCGCAATCTATACGCACGAAATGCGTTTTTTAACAGGACATTTACGCTCGATCCGATAGGCTTCGTTTGATCCAATTGAATGGAATTCGAAGCGAATCATCATGAAGATCGAAGATGTCTCAACGAGCATTCACGCGGGCCACGCATCGCGCCCGGCAGCAGTTTCAAACGCTGTGAATCACCTGAATCCTTCGCGTGCAGCCGGTCGCCGCGCGCAGCGGAGTTGAGCATGGTGTCAGGAATATGGTTGCCTATCGTCACGCCGTTCAAGGACGGACAAGTCGACGTCGATGCACTCCAGCGCCTGGCCGAGCGTTATCTGAGCCAGGAGATCAGCGGTTTCGTCGCGCTAGGAACGACAGGCGAAGCGGCGCTGCTCGATCACAGCGAACGGCTTAAGGTCCTGCGATCCTTGTTCGAGGTGATCGGGACACGCCTGACGGTGGTAGTGGGTGTCGGTGGTATCAATACACGCGACATGGTGCAGGAAATCCGCGAACTGGATCGCTGGGATATCGGCGGATACCTGGTCTCGGCGCCGGCCTACATCTGCCCCGATCAGAACGGCATTCGCTGGCACTTCGAGCAGGTGGCGAGCGTCACCGAGCGGCCCATCATTTTGTACGACGTGCCGCATCGCACCGGCGTTTGCATCGAGACGAGCACCGTCGAGCGTCTCGTCGAACGCGCCAATATTGTCGCCATCAAGGCGTGCGTGCCGGCGACTTTCCAAAAGCTCTGCCAACTGCCGATCAGCGTACTGTGCGGCAACGACGATGCCTATGTCGACTGCCTGATCGCAGGCGGCTCGGGTGGCATCCTGACGAGCGCCCATCTTTTCGCCGATATTCTTGCCGAGATCCACGAACGGGTTTTATCGGCGAGAACGGAAGACGCCGTTGCGTTTTTCGAGGCGCTCAAGCCGGTGATCAAGCTCCTGTTCGCCGCGCCCAATCCTGCCGGCGTAAAGGCGGCACTGGCGATAGACAGCGTGATCAGAAGCGAGACGCGCTTACCCGTCATGGAAGCGTCGGTCACGCTCAAGGAGCAGCTCCGGATTGCGCTGGACGCCTGCTCCCGGCAGATCGCCGTCATGGCCTGAACACGGCCTATCCCCTTTCCCACGTATCCGATGTCTGTTTGCGCGGGGTCGACACTTCGACCCCGCGGCAAGCGGTTTCAAAGCGCGCTCAGCGCCGTAACACCATGGAGTTGTGAATATGAATAAATCCTTGAACACGTCTTTCCTGGCAGCCGCCCTATCCGCAGGCTGTGTTGTCTCAGCGCATGCTCAAAGCAGTGTGACGCTGTATGGGGTAATCGATGCCGGCCTTATATACACGAACAACCAGGGCGGCCACAGCGCCTGGCAGGAAACGAGTGCGGCAACCGAAAACACCGTCTTCGGACTCAAAGGCGCAGAAGACCTGGGCGGCGGCCTGCAAGCTGTATTCAAGCTCGAGAACGGTTTCAACCTGAACAACGGTACGCAGTTCAACAGCGGCGACGCCTTCGGTGAACAAGCGTACGTGGGCCTGCAAAGCAGTCAGTTTGGCACCGTGCTGCTCGGGCGGCAGTTCGATTCGGTGAATGACTATCTCGGCCCGTTATCGGCGGCTGGCAGCGGTTATGGCGGCAATCTTTCCGCGCATCCGTTCAACAACGATAATCTCGCGGCTGACTCGTTGAGCCTGAACAACACGGTGAAGTACGTGAGCACGTCCTATGCGGGCGTCACGTTCGGCGGTGCGTATTCGTTCAGCAACAACGCGAACAGTTTCTCGAACAATCGTGCCTACGGTTTTGGCGCGACCTATGCGCACGGTCCGTTCAACGTGGCAGCAGCCTATCTGCAGATGAACAATGCGGGCGGAGGTGTGTTGGGCACACCAATCCCAATGGCGCGGTGTCACTAGCCGATGGCAGCGCGGATTTCGTCGCAGCGCGTCAGCGTATCTGGGGCGTGGGCGGCAACTATGTGTTTGGCCCGGCGACTGTCGGTTTGTTGTGGACGCATTCGCAGATCGACAATATGGCTAGCGTGTTTGCCGGCAGTGCAGGAAATGTCGCGTTGAATGGTGGCTTGCGGTTGAACAACTACGAGGTCAATGCGCGTTATGCATTGACCTCCGCGTTGAGCCTGGCAGGCGCCTACACCTTCACCGACGGCGCCTATAGCACGGGGGGCACGTCGTCATCGCCGAGGTGGCATGAAGTGACGCTGCAGACGGATTACTCGCTCAGCAAGCGCACGGACTTGTATGCGGAAGGTGTCTATCAGCACGTCAGTGGCGGTGCCGACGGCTCGGCGCTTAACAACGCCACCATCAACACGCTTTCGCCTTCGTCGACCAACAGTCAGGTCGCCATCACTGTCGGCGTCAAACACGCGTTCTAAGACTGCGTAGTGTCGAAGGAGCACTGTGCATCGGGGCAAGTGCGAATACCCCGATGCACAGTGCTTTGTGTTGTCTTTCCCGCCATCCCGCCCGCGTTATCTGGAAGCTGCCTCAGCTTCGTCTTCATGCCTGAAAGGCATGGCCCCCTGCTTACAAAGTCTTTGCGGCAAGCTCCGCGCAAACCTATAGTCACTACATCAACAAGGCGGTCGATAGCGAGCCTGCCCGATGTGGAGCGTTAAGTTAAGCGCTACGTTCAATCGCGCTTGAGATACGTAGGGCCTGACGAGTTTGTGCCGCCCGCAGACGTCGACGGAATAGATCGGGTCTGGCTTGACGATATGCAGAGATTCCTGGCTCCCCGCGGCTTTCCTTCATATCGGAATATTAGCGATCCTGATTAATTGACGTTCACTAACCAATGATTCATCAACTAAATCGGTGACGCATTGATTCACTCACCGAAAATTCAAGGAAATCACATGTCCAAGTTGACCCAGAAAGTGGCGCTCGTTACCGGTGGTTCGCGGGGGATCGGCGCAGCAATCGCGAAACGTTTGGCCGCGGACGGAGCGAGCGTGGCTATTACATACGCGAAGGACGCCAGCGCGGCCTCAGGCGTGGTCAAAGAGATTGAACTGAATGGCGGAAAGGCGATTGCGATCCAGGCGGACGCTGCCGACGTCAAAGCCGTCGAAGCCGCGGTCGAAAAAACCGTCGCGACATTCGGCCGGCTGGATGTGCTGGTGAACAATGCCGGCACGGCCATTCCGAAAACATTCGAAGACACGACGCTGGAGGAGATGGATCGAGTGATCGACATCAACATCCGCGGCGTATTTGCCACGACGAAGGCTGCGCTGAAGCACCTGGGTGATGGCGGCCGCATCATCATGATCGGTTCGGCGGTGGGCGAGCGTGCCATTGCGCCCGGGCTGGTGCCCTACGCAGCCACGAAGGCAGCGGTCAGAATGTTCACTCAGGCGCTCTCCAGAGAGGTAGGAGGCCGGGGCATCACGGTCAACAATGTCCAGCCTGGTCCGATTGATACAGACCTGAACCCCGCCTCCGGCGATTGGGCGGTGCCGCAGAAGGCCGCCACGGCGCTCGACCGGTACGGGCGCGTTGAGGAGATCGCCGCCATGGTGGCGTTCATTGCCGGCCCGGAGTCCTCGTACATAACCGGAACGAACCTTACCGTGGATGGCGGAATGAATGCCTGAGCCTACGGACATACTCGGCTTGCGGACCTGAAGGAAGAGGCGTCCGGGCGGACGCGACGGAGAGTCGATGAACTAACGGAATCGGCTCTCCACTGGTCACCACTAGCCACCGGGCACTCGTAGTCAAACACTCGTGCTGTCCCACTGCGGGGCGAGTCCGGGCGGATCGACAATGCGGCTATCCTCCGTCGCCAATGAGTGTATTGCCGCCATGTCCGCACCATCCAGTTCAAAGTCGAATACCGCCAGGTTCTGCGCCAGTCGATCGATCCGGGTGGTTCTCGAAAGCGCCACAACGCCGCGCTGTTGAACAAGCCACCGCAAGACGATCTGGGCGATGGTTTTGTCATAACGGGCCGCGATCTCCTTGAGCGTCGGATCCGAGAAAACGCGGCCAATCGCCATGCCGCAATATCCTGTCACGGTAAGCCCCGCCTGTAGCGTGCTCTCGATGAGCCGGGACTGGTTCAGATACGGATGGTATTCGAACTGATTCGTCACGAGAGGAGCAGCAGAGAGGCCGATAGATTCCGTCATCAGCGCGCGGTTGAAATTGCTGACGCCAATGTGCTTTACCTTGCCGGCGCGTACGACCGCATTGAGTCCCGCGATCTGCTCGGCCAGCGGCACGTCCGAACCAGGCCAGTGCAGCAAGAGCAGATCGATATAGTCGGTCTTGAGCTTTCGGAGGCTCTCATTGACCGATGCTTCGAACAACCGCTCCGAGTAGTTGCTGACCCAGACTTTGGTCGTCAGAAAAATTTCGCTTCTTGGAATGCCGGACGCGGCCACGCACTCGCCTATTTCGCCCTCGTTACGATAGATTTGCGCGGTGTCGATATGACGAAAGCCGGCGCCAAGGGCCGCGGGAATCAATCGATAGACGTCGGCGGCACTCATTCCATAAGTGCCGAAGCCGATGGCCGGAATGGCCGCGTTACCAGCATGTACGTTTTGCATGAGGTGTTCCCGGTAGAGTATTCGCGTATTCGCGTCCTGCCGATATCGCTTTTGGCGGATTACCCGATGCGGCCACGGTGACGCAGTTGCGTCCCGATCTCGCCGATTTTGGCCTCCCCCACGCGCAACGCCTCTGATGAGGTATGAACCGAGTAATAGCCAAGCACGAGATCGTGCGGATGCGGGACCGCGGAGCCCAGGACGAACTCCGAATCTTCGTCGGCGGTGAATGTCAAGACGCCCTCGGATTCGCCCAACACGACGAGCTCACCCGAGACCGGTTCATCAGCAATGTGTAGCGCGCCACGTTGAACACTTAGCCAGGCGACGTCGTAGCCGGCCGGCAGCGTGTACTGCCACTGTTCTCCAGCAGAAAGCTGCACGAGCAGGTAGTTGATGCCACGCGGTGCGGGTATCGGGCTTTCGGCGTCTCCATACCGACCCAGGATCACGCGGGCCGGCCCGATGCGAGGCACTTCGCTCGCAGATAAATACTGGCTATAAGGCTCGCCCAGTTCGAGCTCGGGGGGCAACGCGACCCACAACTGATAGCCGCGCACGGGTCCGTTGCCTCTGGCACGGCCGTCATGCCACACGCCCCTGCCCGCATTCATCCACTCGACGCCGCCGGCCGGCATGATCCCTGATGCGCCTGTCGTGTCTTCGTAGTCGACTTCACCTTCCAGCAGCACGGTCGTCGTGGCGAGCCCGGAATGAGGATGCATGGAGAAGCGCATTTCGGGTCCCATCGAGCTATCGAAATAGTCGAGAAAGACGAAGGGTTTCAGCAACTCTCCAAGGTCGGACGGGCTGACCAGCCGATTGACAGGACCGTGTTGCCGCCCAGTGGTTCGCGTGACTATGGCGTCGCCGCGAAGCGATGAATCGGACGTATGTGAAATAGTTTGCATAGCTGACAATGCTCCATCTTCTTCAGAGAACGAGGCGATTTCACTCGGATCAGGCAAGCGAAACACCTCGACGGATTCGTCTGATCAGCCCGCGTTCAGAGGCGTAGCACGCAAGACGATCCGGCCCGAGCGCGCGTCCAGGCTGAACGCGCCGGCGCCGAACCAGGTGATTTGCAGGAGACCACCGGCCATCATCACGTTCTTGAGGAAGTGAATCATCTGGTTTTGATCCGCGAAGTTGTGGTGAAAGAACAGCGCAGTGACCACACAGAACACCGCCATCGCCAGCGACACAAAGCGAGCCCGGTAGCCCGACAACAGCAGCAGTCCACCGCCCAGCTCGATCAGCACGGACACAAGAAACGCGAGTGGCGGCACGGGCAGACCCATTGCCGCGATATAGCCAACGGTCGCACTGTACGCTGCGAGTTTGCCCAGTCCGCTCATGACAAACGGCCCACCGATCAAGATACGACCTAACAGCGGAAGAAATTTAAAACGTTCCATGACAATCTCCTGACATAAATTTGCGGAGGTGGATAACGAAAAAGGGAATCAGCCGGCGTCCACCATCACCAGCTCGGAATCTTCAAGAGCGGAAATCTGCGCTGCAGCGACCTTCGTGATCGCCACGCCATCCAGCGGCCCGACGGGCTCGCCGTTCACTTCGATGCGTCCCGAGGCCACGACCAGATAGGCACGGCGCGCCGGACTCAACTCGTGTCGAACGCTTTCACCTGCCTTCAGCATCGCGCCAAGCACACGCGCATCGGCGCGAACAGGCAGCGCACCTTCGTCCTCGGCAAACCCGCTGGCAAGGACTACGAATCGTCCTGAGCGGTCCCCTTTGGGGAAAGGCTTGGTGCCCCACGCGGGTTTGCCACCGGCTTCACGAGGTAAAAGCCAGATCTGGTAGAGCTTGAGCGGCGCCTCGCCCCGGTTGAACTCGGTATGACGTATGCCCGTGCCGGCGCTCATGACCTGCACGTCACCCGCGTGGATGGTTCCCTCGGATCCCAGGGTGTCCCGATGCCCGAGCAGGCCCTGGCGCACATAGGTGATGATCTCCATGTCGCGGTGCCCGTGCATGGGGAAACCGCTGCCACTGGCGATCTCGTCGTCGTTCCAGACGATCAGGGGACCTAGCGCAGCGTGCGCGGGGTTTCCATCGGCGCTGACCACGAAATGGTGTTTCGCACGCAGCCAGCCGAGATCCGCCCTGTCCAATGATTCCCAACGCCTGTGTGTGAGCATGTCCGTCTCCGTTTCCCGTTCCCCGCTTTTCGCAAATGCGACGCTTCTCACTTGTGCCGGCCACCGAACTCGATGCTGGTACAAGCGCTGAGACGAATGCTATATTCGCAATGAACCGGCGTATAGATACTGAACTGGAACGCATCGTTGCTGCTGATAGAACGATAAGAACGAGTCAAAGGCTGCCTATGAACGCAATCACTGACCTCAATGATCTTCGGCTCTTCTCGGAGGTGGTCGAGCATGGAAGCTACACGGCGGCCGCGCGCAGCCTCGGACTGCAGACGTCGAAACTCAGCCGGCGCATTCGCGCTCTGGAAGAAGAACTGGGCGTGCGCCTGCTCAATCGCACCAGCAGAAGCCTGTCTTTGACGGAAACCGGGCGGCAGTTCCACCAGCATTGCCTCGCGCTGGTGGCGGAGGCCAAGGCTGCCAAGGATATCGTGGACCGCACGCGCTCAAAGCCGCAGGGCACCGTTCGCATCGCCTGCGCCGTGGCCTTGCTGGAGTCCGGCATCTCCACGATGATCGCGCGGTACATACAAGAGAACCCCGATGTCCAGGTCCTGCTGGATGCAACCAATCGCCGCGTGGATGTGGTCGAGGAAGGCCTGGACTTTGCGATCCGGGTCAGACTTCCGCCACTGGAGAACACCGATCTTGCCGTGCGCCAGTTGGGCTTGTCGGTCCGCATTCTGGTTGCCAGTCCCGCATTGGCCGCGCGCCATGTTGTGCCCAGTTCGATCGAATCGGTGAAGGAATGGCCCACGCTTTCCATGGCCAGCAACAGCGAGCGATTTGTCTGGGACCTCGTCGATACTGAAGGACGTGTGACGTCGTGGGCACACCAACCGCGTCTCGCGACCGACGACCTCGCCAGCCTTCGGGTTGCGGCGCTATCTGGCGTCGGCGTGGCAATGCTGCCCAGGGAACTCGTTGAGGCCGATATCCAGGCCGGCCGCCTGCAGCATCTGCTGCCAGGTCTGGCCAGCACGCCGGGTCTCGTCCATGCGATCTTCCCCACGCGCCGAGGCATGGTTCCGGCTGTGCGTCACCTGCTCGATGCGCTCGTTGCAGGATTCGAGGATCTGAACCGGCAGCGCTAGAACGGCGGCCGGTATGGTGATGCCGATGTCGGCCAGGCGGCATCCGCCTGGCCGATTCGTTCGCGCGTCGACAGTGCGAATCTGGCTGACGATCAGCCAAACAGCTTGTTTGCCGTCCGGGCGACCAGTTCGCCCTGGAAGCGGGCGCCGTCGAGATCGATTGCGCTCGGCTGGCGCTGACCTTGTGTACCGGCGATCGTCGTAGCGCCGTACGGAGAACCGCCGACCACTTCGTCCAAGGTCATCTGCCCCGCGAAACTGTACGGCAGGCCGACAATGACCATGCCGAAGTGCAGAAGGTTGGTGATCACCGAGAACAACGTCACTTCTTGTCCGCCATGCTGGGTCCCGGTCGAAGTGAAGGCGCCGCCCACTTTGCCGACCAGCGCGCCCTTCATCCACAAGCCGCCGCCCTGATCCAGGAATGAAGCCGTCTGCGACGCGATGCGCCCGAACCGGGTCGGCGTGCCGACAATGATGGCGTCGTAATCGGCGAGTTCGGCGATCGCGGCGACCGGCGCCTTCTGGTCCAGCTTGAAGTGAGCGGCCTCGGCGACCTCTTTTGGCGCTGTTTCCGGGATTCGCTTGATATCGACGGTGGCACCCGTGGAGCGCGCGCCCTCGGCGACGGCTTCCGCCATCGTTTCGATATGGCCATACGAGGAATAGTACAGAACCAGAACTTTGGACATTCTCGACCTCCTTCCTATATCTGCGGTGGTACCGCGGGGGGAAATTAGCCAGTCTTGTGGTAACTGGCTGACCAGCCCGCATTAACGGGCCGGACATGATCGTGTTGCCTTGGCCTGTCAATTTACATGTAAATCCATGTCCGCTATTCCGTAGGCGTCAAAAAAAACCTCCAGACTTGTCATGTAGCGAGAAAGCCGCCGTCCACGGCCAGTTCAGCGCCCGTCACGAAGGACGACTTATCCGACAGGAGCCACACCGCAGCGGCAGCGATTTCCTCGGGTGAGCCGATACGCCCGACCGGGTGAGATGCCCGGAGCTTCTCGAGCAAGTCCGCAAATTGCGGATCCGACGTAAGCGCATGGACCATCGGCGTATCCACCGCGCCGGGGAGAATGGCGTTGACGCGGATATGCTGGCGGCCATAGTCGAGCGCCGCGCCTTTGGTCAATCCCAATACCCCGCCCTTCGACCCGCAGTAGTCGGCCGAAAGTGGCACCGCCACCCGGCCAAGCGTGGACGATGTGTTGACGATGGCGCCCCCGCCGCTTTGCAGCATCGCGCGTATCTCGTGTTTCATGCAGAAGAATACGCCGTCATAGTTGACGCTTTGAATACGGCGCCATTGCGTAGCGCTCAGGTCGTGCAGCAAGACGTTCGTCTGGGCGAGGCCGGCGTTGTTGAACGCGCCGTCGAGCCGTCCGAATTTGTCTACCGCTGCCGCCACGAGCGCTTCGACTTGTGCTTCATCGGCAACATTGGTCGCCACGAAGATCGCCTCGCCGTCCTGCTGTTGAATCGCCGATACGGTGTCCTCCCCCAGCGCCACGGCGATGTCCGCTACCACCACGCGCGCTCCTGCTGCAGCGCACGCAATGGCCGCCGCCCGCCCGATACCTGAACCACCGCCCGTGACGATGATCGTCTTGCCTTCAAGAACCCGGTCCATGCGTCTATGCCTCTCCGCAATCAATGCGCGAACAGCGGCGCAACGTCGATGTAGATACGGTAGTCGTCGATTTGCTTATTGCGCATCCGCCAGATCGTCACGGCCGGCACGGTCAGTGTCGATCCGTCCTTGCGCGTGTAGGTCACTTCGAGCCGCGAGACAATGACATCGTCGAACGCCCAGACATCAAGCAGTTGGTGCTTGATGCCGGCGATCAACGCCAGGAAGTTCTTCGACGACTCGGCGATATTTTCGCGTCCGACGACGGGCTCGCTATTGGCATAAACAAACGTGCAGTTTTCCGTCAAGAAGCGCGCCAAGCGCCGCTCGTCCTTCGAATCGACTGCTTCGTACACTTCCGATGCGTAGTCGAATGCTGCTGTGGGCGCCTCGGTGAACATGTCGAGTTTCCTCCTCGAATGGTGATTGATTGCAACGTTGAAGAGGCCCTAGCGGCCGGTCAATGACTCGGCGATCAGGTTTGCGTCGGGCGCAGAGTTCAAGACCCGCGGCGGTGCGATCTGCTTGACGAGCAAAGCGATGCACGATATCCCTCCGGCAACGGCGATCGTCGCAAAGACACCGACGAACGTGACATGCCAGCGTACGAGTTCAGCCACGAGAAACGAGCCTGCAATACCGCCAAAGCGGCCCATGCCGAGCATCCAGGCGACACCGGTGCCGCGCCCTTCAGTCGGATAAAACCCCGCCGCAAGCGCATTCATCGAGGCCTGTGCGGTGTTCATCAGCACACCGGACACGAGTACGATCGGCACGAGCAAGGCTACGTTTCCCGCGCTCGCTCCAATACAAAAGAGGCTGATCGCGGCGAGCGCGTAGCACGCGGCAATCACGAGATTTGCATTGAAGCGATCCATCAGCGCGCCGCACAGCACCGCGCCCACACCACCAAGCGGGAACAGCGCGGAGATCAGCGTCGCGCTCTTCAGGCTCAGGCCTGCATCCTTCAGCAGAATCGGCATCCAGTTGAATAACGCGTAGATAATCAGGAGTCCAATGAAGGCTGCGAGCCACAACATCAATGTACCGACGATGTATGAACGCGACAGCACGAGGCCGAGGCCGTTGCCGCCCGTTGCCGGCGCGCTCTCGGTCAGTACGAAGCCGCCGGCATTGATTGCTTCATCGGAGATGCGCGCCAGAACCGCGCGAATGCGCTCCACGGGTTTGCCGTTGGACACCATGAAGCGTACCGATTCCGGCATCCTGAGCAACAGCAGGAGACCGTGAAGTATCGGCGTGACGCCGCCCAGCATCAGGACACTTCGCCAGCCGGCATGGGGAACCAGCCATGCCGCAAGCAATCCGCCCAGCGCCGCGCCGAGCGGGAATCCGCAGCACATGAGGCTCGTCACGGTGGCCCGGCGCCGGGTCGAGCAAAACTCGTCCATCATCGTCACCGCGTTAGCCATTGCTGCACCGAGGCCGATGCCCGTCATGAAGCGCAGCACGGTCAGTTGACCGATGCTCGTTGAGAACGCGGACACGACGCAGGCAACACCGAAGAGGAACACGGACCCGATCATCAGGGAGCGCCGTCCGACGCGGTCGGACAAAGGCCCGGACACGAGCGCACCAAACGCGAGGCCAAACAGCGCGGCACTCAGGACGGGCGCGAGATCGGGCTTTGCCAGATGCCACTCGGTCAGTAACGACGGCGCGATGAAACCGATTGCCGCGGTGTCGAAACCATCGAGCAGGACAATCACGAAGCACATGAAGAAAATGAGTCGTTGAAAGCGGCCGAACGGGTGCTCATTGATGAACCCCTGGACGTCAACGAGCGAAGCCCGTTTCATCGTTTGTCTCCTCACTCTGGTCCCATGCGAGATGGTTTCAGTCTATTTTGAAATTTCATCGTTGCTGAGAATTTCATAGTTATCCGAACCGATTCAGCGCGTGGCAAGCATATCTACTGGAAGCCGTCGCCAAAGAACCGCCCGCCCAGCCGGTCAGCCGAGTTGCACCCGTCGACCTGTCTGATCGGACCGCTCAATCGCGGATAGAACCTTGTGAAGCTCGAGCGCGTCATCGAAGTTGGGAGCCGCGTGAGTTCCGAGACGCAGATCGTCAGCCATCATCCGGTATATTCCTGCTACGTTTCGGGCCGCTGCAGCATCCTCAAGACCGAAGTAGTACGATTTCGGTATCTCAAGCTCGGCGTAGCCGTCCTGGCCTTTGCGACCCGCTTCCACACGCAGCGGCGAGATGTTCACCACAGGAGCCTGTTCGATCGCGGCGGTGATGCGCAGGTCACCCTCGGTTCCATTGATCTCCCATAGCAACTTTATTCCGCGCGGCAAACCGCCCCGAATCTGCAAAGACAGAGGCGCGCCGGACTGAAGCACTGCGTTCATCATCACGTGATCGGGCGTCTTCAAGGGGATGCTCTCCTCCGTGCCAACAATGCTCACTGTTTGCCGGCGCTGCGACAATACGGCGCCAATCTCGCGGATAGGCCCCAGTACGCTTTGCACCGCCGCAATGGCATGCCCTCCGATAACTGACAGCAGCGTCGCGCCGTTCTTGGAGTCCATGGCATAAGCGTCACCGCGTGGCACCTGTTCGCCCCAGCTTACCCCGGCACTGATGTATGTCGATGACAGCACGTCTCCGATGTACCCGTCAGCCACGAGCTTGCGAACGAATTGCACTTCGGGCGACGCAATCGCCTGAGTTCCAATGACCGCCAGCGCCTTCGTTTCATTCGCGAGGCCAGCGAGCTCGGTGGCTTCGGCAAGCCCATTTCCAAGCGGCCATTCGCAGTAGACATTTTTCCCAGCCGCAAGCGCCGCCGCGACCACGTCCTTATGGTAGGGGACCTTTACCGTTACAACCACGGCATCAATGTCCGGAGAGGCGACGAGTTCCGCGACGCTCCCAAAGGCGTGTGGAATGTCAAAAGCGGCGGCAGCAGCCTGCGCACTCGCCAGGCTGGTGTTTGCCACGCCCGCGATTTCAAATACATCCGACAGGGCGCGCAGTGCTGGAATATGGGCTGTAGTAGCCCAACCACGCTCGGCGCTCAGCCCGACAATGCCCACACGAAAACGTTTTTCCATTGCTTCCTCAGAACCAAAAAGTGACTTCGTTACGACCGTAAGGACTTCAGACGAACCCGTATTTGTACGACGGATCATCCTTATCACGCCGGCCGACGTTGGAGTTCTCGAGTAGCGGCAAGTCGGCGGGGACGGGGTCCGACCGCTGAGAATCGAGCACCACGACCCGATCGGCGATACGCCACTCACCGTTTCGCCGCTCCATCCGGTCGACGTAGCGGATGTTCACGACCCAGTCCATGGCGGGCTTGTCGCCCTCAGGCTTCGTTCTGTGGAATGCCTGCGCGTAGTGCTCCGCGTACGCCACATCCCCATGAACCACCACGTACTGGTTGCCGGTAAAGTGCTGTGTGCATTCAAGGGTCGGCAACAATTGCGCGGCCCAATCAATGAACCCTTCCACTCCGCCGTTATAAGCCCCGTGACGATCGATCGCATCCGGGTGATAACACGAGCGCACGAGATCCCAGTCCATGCGGTCGATACCCCGGCAGTAGCGGATATGAACGCGCTTGATCTCTGCCTCGTCGAGAAACTGTTGAAGTCTCGATTCCAAGGTTGTCTCCAATGTCGACCAGATTTGACGTGTCGACCAGAGTTGGCGCTTTAGCGCCTTACTCTGGTCCCATAGCGTTTGCTCTGGTCCCATGCAAAGCGGGAAGATACTTGCGTATGTTTTGCGAACGGTGATGCGGACCTGCCCAAACGCCAGCGTTACTTGCCCGCGCTCGGATGCGGTCCGTATTCGCCTGTCTCCATCAACTGCGAGGCCGCAATCGCCTTGGGCGTCCAGCGAAGCGTCGCGCGCGTTTCCAGCAACCACGCCTGATAGGTCTCGGGAACATTCTCGGCAGGCCCGTGGTGAATGACGCCCTTCGGCACCCAGGTCAGCGTGCCAGGCTCCGAGCACCCTCCCCAGACACCAGGTCCTCGCACATAACAGATCACCTCATCGAAGTCCGCGTTGATATGAACCGGGGGGCGGCTCGACACTCGTGAACTCAGGTTGAACATCAGCGCGTCCCCCGTACCGGACGATAGAAACGGACTTGGAGGCCCGCCTTCGGGCAAATAGGTGAGAACCTGAATCTTGTTCAGATTCAGCTTCCACACGGGAACCGACTCCGACAGTTGCAGACCAAGAGACAGCGGGTCATGCGGCATGGTGAACACCGTGTTCTCGCCGTCGGAAGCCTTCAATATCAGTTTCGTCGGTCCGCCGGCGGGAATCTCCGGATCGACCCTGGCCTGCTTCAGGTCACGCGCGACGTTGAGCATTCCTGTCGGCGCCGGAGGCGAGAGTTTCAAAGCCGACGGGCTTTCGACAATGATGCTGCGCATGGCGTCGCCGGTCGGTGCGTATCGGTACGCTATCGCCCGCGGGATACAAACGAAGTCACCTTCCTCAGCCGTTAGAGAACCCACGTCAGTTTCGAATTTGACACTGCCCGACTGGATGAAATGAATTTCGTCCGCTTCGACATTTCGGACCACATAAGGCATTGGCTCGCGCCGACCGGACACAAGCAACTTGACGCCCTGTTTGGAGGTAGCCACCGTTGTGGGAAGAGCTTGCGCATCGTCGTGATCGTCAGGGATCAATCGATCAAGCACGGCTCGCCGTGGCGCGTGCGGACCCTCCACGGAAAGGTAGTCCGGCCCGTATGTCGAGCGCGTTACGACAGAAATCGCGCCCATGAATCCGTCCCGGGTCCACAGTTGCACGGGAGGCGCGCCGTCATTTGTCTGATCACTCATTTGTCAATCTCCTTCAATCGTCAACCACACACAAGAGGCTTGCCTCCCCGGAGCGTGTGCACGTTCACTCATGCCAAGCTGGAGGCGCCGCTCACCCGCTGCCTGCAAACGAGTCTCGTCAACCCTGCGATCTATCTTATGCAAAAGCCGGACGAATAACCGGGTGTGCAAGTGGCGGCGCCCCCTTGAGTGCCGTTAGCGTTCCGGCTTTCCAACCAGCGCCCGATACTCGTTGGCGGTTGCCGGAGTGCGTCCGAGCAGGCCGGCGATGTCACGCGCCATATTGAACATTTCAAGGTTGTCCTTGAGATGCACGTCGCTGTTCGGGTGCTTCCACGGCGTGTCTTCCGTGCCGATCCGGATGTGCAATCCCATCATGGTCGCAAGCGTCGTCATGTACAGCGTTGCGCGCCCCGCAGCACAGACACTGATGACTGAGGTCGGATCAATCTTGCGAATCTGGTCGACCATCAGGAACATATGTTGGGCCATGTCCTGCGCATCGCTGACCCACGTGCCCGACACCAGGGTGCGGCCCACGTTGAACGGCAGCCCGTACAGAAGCAGCCAGTTGTACGGCTTCTTGAGAATGCCCGTATCAATGAGCTTTCGCTTGGCAAGTTCAATCTCGCCGGAGCTATGCACGGCGAGTTCCGGCTTGACGCCAGTGGCCTCGAGCGCCTCGATCGCGGGCACCATGAAGGCTTCCGGGTGACCCGGAGCGCACGGCGCAACCTCAGTCAATCCCGCACGCGCGGGGCTCATGCACATATCGAAGGTGGTGCCGTGGAGCACGTTCAGGTTCGGGACGAAGTCGTTGCCAAAGCGCGCCCTGAGCGGTTCCAGGACAGCGGTGTAGGCTTCGACGGGCGGAATGTCCCGGTCGAGGCGCCGGCCCTGTTTGTCGGTCATCCATGAAAAGTCGATGTGCACGCCGCATGCGCCCGCTTCGATCACGCTGGACGCCGCGTCCACGTATTCCTCGAGTGACGTGGTCGTCTCAAAGCGGCCGGACACAGCTGCGTTGATGGCGATCTTTGGTGACACGTCCCATTTAGGCTGCAGTTCGGGTCCGGCGAGGAACTGGTATTCCTCCATTTCACGCTTGGCGGCTTCCCAAAGTGGCAGTTTTTCAATCATGATAATCCTCTACGCAGGTAGTGAAGTAAAGGTTCGAACTGTTTCGAACCAACGGCAATCAGACTTGCAAAAAGTGTGACCATTGCGTGGCGTCGTCACTTGCATGCTGCTATCAGCGCCATCTATTAGTTAGCATTCCTATTTCAATACAAAACCGACACGATTCCCGCCCCCGGCCTCGGAACAGAGCCATAACACAAGACCGGCCTATCGTTTACTCTAGCGGATCATTTGTGCTACGATGATTCCAAGCAACATCGATTTAGATCGAATGATCTGCCTTGGAATGAATAAAGTCAAGCGCAGTAGGGAATTCCCTAGGAAGCCGCCTTGACTGCGACCCTTGTCTGGACGCCCATCTACACGTCGAGGAACGAGCTAATGGCTAAGCCCTACTTCACCGAAATCGATACGACCCTGGATGTCATCGAGCCGTCTTGCGGCTCATCGCGAAAGGAAGCGCCCGAGATCTTCGATGATCGGGGCCGGACAGTTCCGTGGATGGCCCGAACGTTGAATCGCCTCTATGACGTGCAAGCGCAGAAGGTCCTCGACCAGGAAAAAGTGTCGATCTCGCATTGGTACTACCTGCGGGTACTGGCTCAACGCGGCGAGCTGAATCAACTCGAATTGAGCAAGCGCGTTGGAATCGCCTCGACAACCGCCGTGCCCGCTCTGGACAGCATGGAAAAGCGCGGTCTGGTGAAGAGGACTCGCGATCCGAAGGACCGGCGCAAGTACTACGTCAACCTCACTGACGAAGGCAAACGTCTGGTGGACAAGATGATGCCGGAGATCATCCGCATGATCTCCGGCTCCTTCGATGGGGTGGACCCTGAAGAGATGCTCGTCTTCTGGAAGGTTTTGCATCAGATCGCGCAAAACCTCTCGGAGAAGTCCAGTGAAGACTCAGTCGTCGATTAGAAACCTGCGACTGCACTGGACGCGCATATGACAAAACGGCTGAGACTTCCCACCGGAACAGGTGGGAAAGACTCAGCCGCAACTTGCGCAATTTTCTCAAATGGCGCGTGAGCACCCAATACTACAGACCGCTTGCCGTACCGGAACGCGACGTCCCGTTAGATGCACCACCGTATCCTGAAGTGGCAGCCTGGGCGGTGGCGTTCTGTGCCTCGACCTTTGCTTCAGCAGCCTGGATGTTCTCGGGATAGTGAACATAGTCGCGCGGGTCATAACCTGCTTTCTCGACTTGCGTCAGTTCCGCGCGCACCTGCGCGCGACTCACCGGTTGACTGGACTGCGCGAACGACGCAGCGGGTGCTGCAAAAGAGCCGGCAATAAGGCCCGCAATAAAAACCGTCCTGGTGAATGACTTCATGATGATGTATCTCAACGATTGTCGTTAGTAGCGCTACAAATAACTTCTCGGCTACGGTCGACCGAAGTCTAAAGGACATGGATCACTAGGGTAAGTACTAGTTTTCCCAACTCTGCGTTGCAAGTGCGTCAACAATCGGCCAACAAGGCTTGCCTCTTTTGCGGAACGTGGCCGTCCGCAGGACAGTTGCTTCTGACGCGCTAACCGCCGTTTGCTCCAATTCTGCATCGAGGCGCGTGCCAAATCGTGTGGACGCGTTCTCGCCGGGACTCACCCGGGAACGGTTCAACTGCGCATTTCGTCTTCCCACGACTGCCGCCAACACGGCGCGTCCCATCGCTAGGGAGATTCCCTAGGGTCCTTGACTTTGATCATCCCGAAACACATTATTCGATATAAATCGATTTGTTACAGCATCATCTTATATGAAGTTAATTGCGGGAATGAAACCGGAAGACCTTCCCGGTCCTGCGATCGCCGGCTCCGAAATGTTTCATCGGATCACGTAAATAACTAAGGAATACGTACTTAATACGGAAAATAAATCGCTCGTGCAGCTGCGTAAGTGCTGCTCAAAAGCTCCTTCCGCTTCGTTGATCGTTTCAAACAACTTTACGTCTCAACCAGCATTGATTCCAAATCCATCACTCAATTCGAGGATCGTCATGTTCGATAAGTTCCGAGTCTGGCACGATGCAACGCCAAAAATGCAGAACCAGTTTGTAGTGCGCGACGGGTTGCTTACCGATCAGGACAAGTACGAAGAACTCGGCGTTGTGCGAGCTGGCGGATTCCACCGGTGCAAGAAAGTGGTCAAGGATTCTCTTCGCAAGATCGGCCTGCTGGTTTCGGCCGGTCTGATCTGCACTGCAGCACAGGCGGCCGACGATTCCCTCACGAACCGCCAGGGGGACATCACCCCTCTCTGCGGCACCAAGCCGATGATTGTTGGCGTGTCCGACGGATACGGCGGCAATACCTGGCGCAAGACAGGGTTGGCCGAGGTCAAGGATGAGCTGAGCCGTTGCAAGAACGTCAAGCGGGTCATCTACAGCAATGCCAACGGGGATCCGCAGAAGGCCAACTCGGACATCAACAGCATGGTCGCGCAAGGGATCAACGTCCTCATCATGCTCCCGGATTTCGGCGCCGTACAACTGCCGGCCATGCGATCGGCCATGAAAGCGGGCGTGCAGGTTGTACCGTATTCGGCACAGATAGCGGGCGTTCCGGGCCGCGACTATGTGGTCAACGTTGTCGGAGACTCGAAGCAGATCGGCATCCTTTGGGCTGACTGGCTCGGAGCCAATGTCAAGAAAGGCAATGTGGTGTTCATGGGCGGCTCGCCTGGCGCGGCACCGTCGCAAAATTTCATGGACGGCCTGCGGGCGGGGCTTCAGAAATACCCTAATCTGAAGCTCCTGAACGATCAGTTTGTGGTGACGAACTGGAATCCGGTGGATGCGCAAAAGGCGGCGGCAGGCCTCATTGCGCAGTACCCGCAGATTAACGCCATTGTTACGGACTACGGAGTGACTGCGCTAGCAGCGGCGAAAGCGTTCGAACAGGCACGTCTTCCCGTGCCCGCCATTGTCACAATCGCAAGCGACAACGAGCTGAACTGCCATTACCTGTCCGCCAGGAAATCTGGAGCGGCCTTTCCCTACTACACGCTCGACGGCACGACGACCTATGTTCGCTTTGCGGTGCGGCAAGGAGTGGCGGCCTATCAGGGCACGAAAGACAACGAGTCGCCCGCAGTCCTTCCTTTCGCCTACGCCGACAGCGCCCGTGGCCTCGATCCCAAGTGCGACCCCGGCGCACCGCCTGATGCCGACCTTTCCTCAGCGCTCCCCTCCGAAAAGCTCAAGGCAGTGTTTGAGCAGTAATAGCTCGAGATAAATCATGACCGACCAGAACACACTGCTGCAGATCGACGGCGTCACCAAGATCTTCCCCGGAGTGCGCGCACTCGATAACGTCACGTTCTCAGTGCTCGCCGGAGAAGTGCACGGTCTCGTCGGCGAGAACGGCGCCGGCAAGTCCACGCTCATGGCTGTTGCGTCAGGCGCGCTCGTTCCCGAGAACGGGCGCGTCGTGATCGATGGCGTAGAAACCAGGGGCGATACCGACGAGGCGCGGCGACTGGGCTTGGCGATCGTGCGACAGGAACCGGCCCTCATGCCCGACCTGAGCGTCGCCGAGAATCTTTACCTCGGTGTACCCGAGGCGCAACGTCCGTCTCTCATGCGAACGAGCGAATGGGCATACCAACTTCTGCGGCAATGGAATGACGACGTCACGATTGACGCGAGCGAGCGCGTGTCCAGCTTGAACCCTGAGCAACGCTTCATTGTCGAGATCGTGAAGGCACTTGCCGCCAAACCCAAGGTCCTGGTCCTCGATGAGCCGACCGAACATCTGCTGACCGAGGACGTCGATCGTCTCTTTGAACGCATCCGTAATGTCACGGCTTCTGGCTGCGCAGTCGTCTATATCTCGCACCGCATTCGCGAAGTACAGAAGATCGCCAATCGTCTTACCGTGCTACGCGATGGACAAGGACAAGGCACCTACGACGCGGCTGGCCTCAGCGAGCAGCAGATTGTCGAACTCATCGTCGGCGGGGCGCTCGACCGGGAGTTCCCCGCCAAGGCAGGAAATAGCCGCGCCGGCATGGTCGTCGATGTCGTGTCGCTACGCGGTGCAGGCTTCACCGATGTATCGCTTCAGGTCCGCGAGGGTGAAATCGTGGGCCTCGCCGGCATAGACGGCAATGGACAACGCGAGTTCATGCGCGCCCTTGCCGGTCTGGCCCGAAGCCGCGGTAGCGTCACCGTGAACGGGAAGCCGGCAAGACTTCGCAATTCCCAGGCTGCCGCCGCTTCAGGTATTCGGTGTCTCCCCGGCGACCGGCACAGGGAAGGCATCTTCGGTGACCTGTCCGTGCGCGAGAACTTCTCGATCCGCAGTCTTCCGTTCGACTCCGTCAAAGGCTGGATCAGCCAGAGAAGTGAAGCCAGGCGCACCAGACTGGCAATCGAAGGGTTCGCCGTCAAGACGCCGTCCGTTGAGACACCCATCCGCTCCCTGTCGGGAGGCAATCAGCAAAAGCTCGTCCTGGCGAGTGTCCTCGCAAGCAAACCCGAGCTGCTCCTCGTCGATGAGCCGACGCAAGGCGTGGACGTTGGAGCCCGGATGGAAATCTACAAAGTGCTTCGTCAGGCTGCTGCAGGCGGCACCGCTGTCATCGTCGTCTCCTCGGACGCGACGGAAGTGGCGGGCCTGTGCGACCGGGTGTTGATTTTCTCTCGCGGTCACATCGTCAAGGAACTGCGCGACGCGGCCGTCAGCGAGAACAACATCACGTCTGCGGTGCTTACCGCGACCACCGAGCGTGAGAGAGCTTCGGCCGGCATAGCGGGACTCTGGAAGTGGGCTTCCGGAGACTGGGCTCCTCTTGTGATGCTTGCGCTGGCAGTCTGCGCTCTGGGACTGTACGCAACGCATGTCAACGAAACCTACCTGTCCGCGCGAAACCTGAGTGGGATGCTGGCGCTGGTGGCGACGCTAGCCATCGTCGCATATGGGCAGCAGGCGCTTATGCTGGTCGGAGGTATCGACCTGTCTGTCGGTCCTCTCATGGGCTTGATGGTCGTCATACAGTCCTTCTTCCTGAACGACGGGGCCACCGCGGGGCATCAGCTGTCGGGATGGGTCATCGTGTTTCTGGTCGCTATAGCAGTCGGGCTGGTGAACTGGGTGCTGGTCGGCCCCTTCCGGCTGCATCCAATGGTCGCAACGCTGGCGACCTACATGGCTTTGCAGGCGGTTTCCCTTCTGCTGCGCCCCGTTCCAGGTGGACTGATCGCTGATTCGGTGGTTGAAACAATTGGTGCGCAGGCCGGATTTATACCCGTTATCGCCATTGTTGCGGTCGTTCTCGCCGTCACGCTTGAGTTTGCCCTCTTCAAGACCCGCCTTGGTCTCGTGTTTCGTGGCGTGGGCTCACGCATCGAAGCTGCTCGCATGGCGGGCGTGCGCTCGCATCTCACGCTGCTTACGGCGTATGTGGGCTGCTCGCTCCTCGCCGGCATAGCCGCCGTGCCGATGATGGCGCAGGTTGGGTCAGGCGACCCGAGTGCAGGCATCAACTACACGCTGGCCAGCATCGCAGCAGTCGTCATCGGCGGGGCAAGCCTGTTTGGCGGACGCGGGTCTTTTGTCGGCTCCCTGCTTGGCGCCCTTCTCATCATCCAGGTCAATGTGGTCACGTCCTTTCTGGATATCGGTGATTCATGGCAGTCCTATCTGTTGGGCGGGATGATCCTTGCGTCGGTCGCCCTTTATTCCAAGAGCCGCGAAATGGCGGTGGCAAAATGAGAAAGCTCATGAGCAATCACGCAGATGCGGTGCCAGATCTCTTGCGGACGTCGTCCGCGAGTTCGAAGCTGGTCCGGGTTCCGGCATTCAGTGAGTTCTGGTGGATCTGGGTCGGATTAATAGTTCTGTTCGCCGTCAGCCTCGTGGTCGCACCCGGCACCATGACCCGGGGTTCGATCCTGGCCATGCTTCCGTTCGCAGGCATTCTCGCCATTGTCGCAACCGGACAGACCCTGGTCATCCAGCAGCGCGGCCTCGACATGTCAGCAATTGGCATGGTCTCGCTTGCCGGGGTGGTAATGGCTCGCAGCGGATTGGGTCTGGATTCCATCGTCCTCGCCGTACTCTTTACCGTGTGCGTGGGCGCGATTGTCGGAATCATCAATGGAACACTGGTCTCGCAGTTTGCGATAACACCTTTGGTTGCAACGTTGGCCGTCAACGCGCTGCTCATCGGCGCCGTCCGCTCGTTGACCGGCGCGGTCCCCGTCAACGTCCCGACCGTCATGCAGACCATCTCGCACGCCCAGTTCATTGGTCTGCCCGCTAACGTACTGTTCGCTTTCGCGTTCGTGGTGACGGCGTGGTTCATCACCCGCAAAACCGCGATCGGACGCCGGTTTGTCGCTGTGGGTGTGAATCCGCGCGCGGCAGAAGCCGCCGGGGTGAGGGTCTTGCAATACAAGATTGGTGCTTACGTCGCATCTGCGGTCTGCTTCTCTGCCGCCGGCATGCTCCTGGCCGGATTCATTGGCAGCGCGTCGCAGACGTCGGGCAACGACTATCTGCTACCTGCCATTGCGGCTGTAGTGGTGGGCGGCACGCCTTTCACCGGCGGCAAAGGCAGCGTTATAGCCAGCGCGGTCGCGGCGCTGTTCATGGCGCAGCTTAGCCAGCTCGTGCTGGCACTTGGCGCGGGGCCAGCAGTTCAACTGCTGGTACAGGCATGCGCAATTCTGCTGGCAACCACCATTCGCCATCTACCCGCAGCAATAAGAGCGTTTCGTAAAAACTCGTAGTGGATGGTAGTAGCTGTGAGGTCTGAGCCAATTTCTTCCGGGCAAGTGTTGTATTGACTCGAAAGACAAGCATTTCCGGCTGCAAACCTGACTATGCAAGCCGCTTTCACCGACGCGACAGAGGTCGTCAAGCAATTTCCCGAGACTCTTTTTAATCATAAGGATGACGAAATGAAAAAGATCATTTATTGCGCATCGTTGTTGGCTTTCGGCGCCTGCAACGCTTATGCGCAGAGCACTGTGACCCTGTACGGACGCGTTGCATCGGGTCTGGATTTTGTCACGAACGTCGCAACGCCAAACGGGCAGTCGAAGAACAACTACAGGTTCGGCAGCGACCAGTATGGGTACAGCTGGTTCGGCCTGACAGGCGATGAAGACCTTGGCGCGGGCGTGCACGCGGTCTTTAAACTCGAAAGCCTTTTTACCGCCGGAAATGGTCAGACTCCGCCTAACACGATCTTTACCCGCGACGCGTACGTGGGTTTGGCCGACGAGAAATTTGGAAGTATCTGGTTCGGAGAGGCCATGAGCCTGACCGACGAAACCGGCTGGTACATTGACCCGTTAGGGGAGCAGGTAGGGATAGGCGTTGGCAACTTCGCCTACGGGCGAGCATGGGGGCCGCGATCAAACGTCGTCACTTACAACTCACCCAAATGGTCCGGCTTCTCTTTCCGCGTGCAGGACGGATTCGGCAACGAGGCTGGAAACTTTCGCGGTGGACGTCAGTTCAGTGTAAGCGCCCAGTACACCCTCGCCAGCTTCGCCGCGTACGGAGTCTATGAGGAAGTCCACGACGCCAAGGGGAATTATTCAGACCTGTATGCCGCGTCACGAGAATACATGGTGGGCGCCACATACACATTGGGCGGGCTGAAGTTCTACACCGGCTATCAGCAACTGGTCTCGTCCGGACAGGATACGGTCGCCACTTCGTTCAATCCTTTCGCCGCCACGCGCAGCCAGCAGGAATGGATAGGCGCCTCGTATCAGGCGACCCCTGCTTTCGCCGTCCAGGCCGCCTGGTATCACGGTAATGTGAATCATGGCGGCGGCACGGGGAATCTCGGGGCTATCGGCACCACCTACAACCTGTCCAAACGGACCTTCCTCTACTTGACCGTCGGGGCGATGTTCAACGGCAAGAACGCCTCGTTCCCGGTTGAGACGGCCGACTCTCAACCGCTGCCGGGCCACAACCAGCAAGGCGGCTACTTCGGCATCATGCACTACTTCTAACCTGCGGGTGATGGCGTACAGATACCTGTACGCCATCACCCAGAGTCGCGTTGAAACACCACCTTTCCGTAATCTTGGCAAGGTTCGCGTCGCCGGGCTGTTATTCCGGGCTGTTATTGGGCAGCTGGACGCGAGTACGCAAACACACATGTCTGCCCGCCCGTCCTGCGCGACCTTGCATCACATCGGGTAGACGGACAAGGCCGCGCAACAAGTCGTTCGGAACTATACCAACGGCGTAACCGTGTTATCCACACCCAGCAGAGCCTTCCCGTAGAGCTCGGCTCCAATAGCAGGGAGGACAATCGCATGACGGGCCGCCGTGTTCGAATCACGCCACCAGCGTTGCATCGGACTCGCTTCGGCGAAGCTTCCCGCGCCGTGAGCAAAGATCAGCGTGTTCAAAGCATCGGTGATATCAGACGCTACAACACCCGTATCAGCCCGGACCCGCGCCCGCGTGATGTAGCTCGGCGCTTCATTGCGGCGCGCCAGGTCATCGATCTCATCCGCAGCATGGAATGCGCGCAAATGAGCGCTATCGATCTTCAGCGCAGCTTGCGCCACTTGCACCTGGAACACGGTCGAATCGGTTTGCTTGGTAGACGAGGTGTACGCAATTGCTCGTTGAGGCGCCTTCTCGATCACGTACTTCACGCCGCGCGGCCGATGCCCACGCCCCGTTCTCGTCGTGCTCTGCGCAACCGAGAATCGCCCATTGAGCGTGCAGCGAACCCGATGAAAAGTACCACTTGCCCGACATGACTAACCCGCCCTCGACACGACGTGGCGCCGGCAAGCCAAAGTGGATCGACAAGATCCATACAGAAGATGGGCAACGCTTCATGTCGTATCGGCTGCCTACTTAGCTCGGCATCGTCTCGACGACGACTATGATCCAAGTCTCCGCCAGGCTAACGCAACGCCTGGATTGGACGCGTCAGTTTGATCCGACTACACCACCTGCCAGCCGCCCCGTCACGCCTCAGATGCGCCCTTCAGGCAGTCCTCCGCGCGCCAGCCGTGCAGCCATTGCAGCGCGTCGTAGAACTGCTCCTGCGTGCGGCCGACCCAAAGCGAATTCCGGACTTGCCGCTCCACGCCCTTTGCGTGGTAGATACGGCCCATCTCACGAGCCGAGTACAGCACGCGCGCCGTGCGCGGAATACGTGCGCTCTCGTACAGTTTGAACGCAGCTTCGAAATCGCCATCCGTCGCAGCGACGGCGGCGCCGAGCGTGACGGCATCTTCTAGCGCCTGGCAAGCGCCTTGTGCCAGGTATTGCGTCATAGGATGCGCCGCGTCACCGAGCACCGTTGCGCGTCCGTAACTCCATCGCTCGACCGGGTCCCGGTCCGCCGTGGCCCAGCGCTTCCATGAGGTCGGCCGGTCGAGCATCTGATGCGGCAGCGGATGAATGCCTTCGAAGTAAGACAGCACTTCCTGCTTGCTGCCTTCCCGCACACCCCACTCCTCCTTCTCGCGACTGTGGAACGTAACGACCAGGTTGTATTGGCGGCCGCCGCGCAGCGGATAGTGCACGAGGTGGCAATGCGGGCCGGCCCACACCACCGGCGCATTGATCTGCAGGTCCTCCGGCATGTTGTCGACGTCGACGACGGCGCGATACACAACATGTCCCGTCACTCGATGTTCGTCGCCGATCAACGCCTTACGTATTGCCGACTTCACGCCATCGCAGCCGATCACGGCATCCGCGTGGTACCGCTCGCCGTTTTGATCAACGACAGTCACGCCGTCGGCGTTCTGGTCCAGTTCGCAGACCTGTGTGTTGGTGCGAAACTGGATCAACGGATGATCTTTCACTGCTTCGAGAATGCACAGGTGAATGTCGGCCCGATGAATCACCGCATACGGATTGCCGAAGCGCGCACGATATGGGGCGCCGACGTCGATCCGCATCACTTCCCTTGCGTCGAGCGCATCCATTAACTTCAGGTAGTCCGTGAATACGGCGCGGCTGCGTGCCGCCTCACCCACGCCCAGCGCATCGAGTGCGTTAAACGCGTTTGCGGCCAATTGGATTCCCGCGCCGATTTCCTGGATCTCGGGAGCCTGCTCGAGCAGTTGCACGCGGATGCCTTGACGCGCGAGCGCCAGCGCGGTGGCCAGGCCGCCAATGCCGCCGCCGATCACGAGTACGCGCCGGCCTTTGTTGTTTGTCTCACTCATGTCTTTCTCCAAACTTGAATACTGCAATCATCCGATGTAATCGGGCTGCCGCTGCGGCTGCGAGGCGTCGAATGCCGCGTGTTTCAACGCGTGTTCATATACGGCCAGGCTGCGCGGATACGCGCTCAGGTCGCAGTCCATGCGCAGCGCGTTGGCGATCTGCGGCACAAGGCACACATCGGCGAGCGTCGGTTGCGCGCCAAAGCACCACGGACCTGGGTTGCTGCGTACAAGCATCCGCTCGACACCCGCCATGCCTTCCGCAATCCAGTGCCGATACCAGGCGCTCTTCTGCTGGGGCGTGACCTTGAGTTCTGTCTCCAGGTATCGCAACACCCGCAGGTTATTCACCGGATGAATGTCGCAAGAAATCAGCGAAGCAAATTCGAGCACGCGCGCACGCATTACCGGTTCGGCCGGAATCAGGCGTGGATCCGGGTACTTCTGGTCGAGGTAATCGATGATCGCGAGCGACTGGCCGAGATTGAAATCGCCGTCGATCAATGCGGGCACCGACGCGGATGGATTCACGTTCGCGACATAGTCCGGGGCGCGATGTTCGCCGACGCGGATGTTGACGGGAAGCGTCTCATACGCGAGCCCCTTGAGCGTGAGCGCAATGCGCACGCGGTATGACGTCGAGCTGTTGAAGAAGCTATGGAGTTGCACGAGTAGGTCTCCGATCAATGCAGGTCACGTATTTCACGTCAGCCCACGCGCACCGTTACTTCGCCAAGACGCTCGACGCCGACCTTCATCGTGTCGCCCTTCTTCACCGCTCCCACGCCTTCGGGCGTGCCCGTGAAAATCACGTCGCCCGGTTCAAGGCGGAAGAACTTCGACAGATACGCAACCGTCTCTGCTACCGACCAGATCAGATGCGACACGTCGCTCTTCTGTTTGGTCTCGTCGTTGACGGTCAGCCACAGGGCGGCGCTATCGAAGTGCCCGACCTCGCTTGCCGGATGAATCGGCCCGATCGGCGCCGAGTGGTCAAACGCCTTGCCGATTTCCCAGGGACGGCCCATCTCACGCATTTTCATCTGCAAGTCGCGGCGCGTCATGTCGAGGCCGACGGCGTAGCCCCACACGTGATCGAGCGAGCGTTCGAGCGGGATATCCGAGCCGCCCTTGCCAATCACGGCGACCAGCTCCGCTTCGTAATGGTAGTTCGTCGTCTGCGACGGATAAGCCAGTTCGAGCGTTTCGCCGTAGGCGACGGGCACCACGGCATCGGCCGGCTTGCAAAAAAAGAACGGCGGCTCGCGATCGGGATCGAAACCCATTTCGCGTGCATGCGCGGCGTAGTTGCGCCCCACGCAATAGACGCGGCGCACTGCGAATTGAGCGTCGCTGCCGGCGACGGGAACAGCGACGGGCGCTTCGGGCGGGAAAACAAATGCCATGATGAGTTCGACTCGTTGGATAGAGGATTAATCACGCGCCGCCAATACTGCGCGCAGAAAGAAAGGGGATGCGTCTAGCTGCGCTCTTCGCGCAGCAGGTTCAGCGCGGCGAGCACGGGACGATCCGAATAGCTGAACAACACGCTTTCCGACGATGCCGCCAGTTGCACGGGCGCCCACGACGGCGCGATGAACACGTCGTGCGGTTCGAAGGCGAATTCGTCGTTGCCGATCCTGACCGTGCCGCTGCCTTCGACGACGCAATACACGGTTGCATCGGTGCTGCGATAGGTGCGGCCCTTGAAACCCGCAGGCAGGTATTGCATGAAGGTCGCAATGGTCGGCATCGGCCAGCCGCCCGTAGCGGGATTCACGTAGCGCAGTTTCACGCCGTCCCATTCGTCGAGTTCGCCGTTGCGGTACAGCGCGTCGAGCGCTTCCCGGCTACGTTCATATGGATAGCTGAATATTGGTGAAGTGGGATCGGACACGCGATGTCGCACGGGCACCATGTTGTGGCCGAAACGCGCGAAGCTATCGCCCTCGGCGCGCGACACCGGCTGCGTCATCTCGGGGTAGTTCTCAGCGAAACCGGCGTCCATTTGTGCGACGAGCGGAATATCGAGGCCATCGAGCCACACGACAGGCTCTCCGCCCTCTTCCACGGAAGGGTTGCCGTGGTCGTGCCATGTCCACGAAGGCGTAATGATGAAGTCGCCCGGATGCATGGTCGTGCGCTCACCATTCACGGCTGTCCACGCGCCCTCGCCTTCGACGATGAACCGAAGCGCCGACTGCGTGTGCCGGTGGCTGGGCGCAATTTCGCCTGGCAGGATCAGCTGGAGTCCGGCGTACAGGTTTGGCGTCATGCTCGACTTGCCGGGCAGCCCCGGGTTTTCGAGCACCAGCACGCGGCGCACGGCTTCTTCGGCGCTTATCACGGACCCTGCCTGCATCACCAGGTCACGCACTTGCGCGTACTTCCAGATGGCGGGCTGCGCTTTCGGTTGCGGCGTTTTCGGCACGAGGTTGTGCAGCGATTCCCACAGCGGGGCCATGCGCTGCCGTGCGATTTGCTCGTAGTAGGCGGCGCGCGAAGCGCCTGGGTTGTTATTTGTCATTCGCGTCTCCTATGTCGACCAGAGTTGGCGCTTCAGCGCCCTACTCTGGTCCCATGCCGTGCGAGTCGACCAGAGTTGGCGCTTCAGCGCCTTACTCTGGTCCCATGCTGTGCGAGTCGACCAGAGTTGGCGTGTCGGCTGGAGTTGGCGCTTTAGCGCTTACTCCAGCCCCATAGCGCTTACTCCAGCACCATGCAACCTGGTTGCGTTCAGTCTCATTTGATTCGGGCGCGTCAGTCTCGCAGTCCCCATGCATCATTTATATGCGACAAAGCTATACTCAGTAAAATGGCGAAAACATCTGATCCATATGTTTTCGGATATAGCTTCGCAAGCCTTAGCGGGAGCCTGGAAGGAGGATTGGGCAATGGACTGGACCTATCGCCTGCGTCTCAGGCATCTACAGGTACTGCTGAGCCTTGCGAGCACGGGCAACCTCAGCCAATCGGCAACGGCGCTCAACACAACGCAGCCGGCACTGTCGAAATGGCTGAAGGAACTTGAGGAGGACGTCGGCCTGCCCCTCTTCGAGAGACATGCGCGGGGTCTGAGGCCCACGTCGTACGGCGAGGCGCTGATCGAGCACGCGCGCCGGATCGAAGCGCATCTCGACATTGCGCGTGATGATATGCAGGCGCTGCGCGCGGGCGGCAGCGGCCTCGTTAGTATTGGGACATCGGGAGTGTCGGCCGCGGACACGGTGCCGCTCGCCGTGTCGCGGCTTCTCGAACGCATGCCGCGCGCCCAGGTGCGGCTCGTCGAAAGCACGATGAACCAGCTCATGCCGCAGCTGGCGCGTGGGGAACTGGATATTGTCGTCGGCCGCTCGGGTCAGCAGTACGACGATCCTCGGCTGCAGACCGAGACGCTCTATACGGAGCCGATCAACTTCGTCGCGGGACCGCAGCACCCGCTCGCCGGGAACTCATCGCTGACCTGGGATGACGTCCTCGCCTATTCGTGGATCGTCTGGCCGCAACGCACGCCGGTGCGAACTGCACTGGAGGCAGCGCTTGCGGCGGAGGGACGCGCACTGCCGGCCCATTGCGTCGAATCCAATTCGTCGATTCTCAACCTGACGCTGCTCAATAACACGGAACTGGTGGGCGTCGCCTCGCATCGGGCCGCGCTTCGCTTCGAACAATTGAACGCACTTTCTATTCTGCCCGTTCAACTCGAGGGCTTCGGCTCAGTGTCGCTCTACTGGCACGCCGAGAACGTCAATCGCGCGGCGGTGGCCATGGCACTGGAAAGCCTTCGCACTTTCGCGGACCCGCACATGAATGAATGGCACACCGCTTGACGCCTCCGCTTGACGCCTCGGACACTATCGCCAGTTCAATCCACGATCGTATCGTCTTGCGCCTTCTGCATAAGGTTTGTTTCGATCTGATGCATCACTTTCCAGAAAGTACGCATATCTCTCTGGGTAATCCCATCGAGCGACGACGAAATCATGTCGGTCAACTCGGGCAGCATTTCGTCTACCAGACGCTTACCCTCGGGTTGCAGATTGACAAAGTACTTTCGTCTGTCGTTAGGGTCTCGCGTTCGTTGCACAAGGCCGCGCTTTTCCAGGTTATCCAGGGCGGGTACCGCTGTAGTGGATGCAATGCCCACGCGCTTGCTGAGCTCCAGCTGGTTTAGTTCACCGCGCTCTGCCAGTACACGAAGGTAGTACCAGTACGCGATAGCCAAGTTCTCCCGGTCAAGGATCTTCTGCGCTTGTGCGTCGTAGAGCCTGTGCACCGTTCGCGCCATCCACGGCACAGTCCTGCCGCGATCATCAAATACATCCGAAGATTCTTTCGCTCCCGATCCCGGTCCTACAGCAACGGTCATGGTTGCTTTGGCCGCAGCAGAGTTTGACTTGGGCATTCGCTCATTCCTTGACGTAAGGGTGGCCAATCGGACGCGGAGCCGACCGGCAAAAAAGATGACGATGACACATGTGTTGTCGGGAGATTCCCTAAGAACCTTGACTTCATTCGTCCCGATTAATCTCATTCGATATAAATCGATCTTAGATGGAATCGTCTTTGTGCAAATAATCCGTCACGAGGAAGATCATACAACAGGTGCCGACGCATTCGTCTGAATCTGCGCAGCCTCTTATGGTGCGGTACCGCAAACAACAACCATGAGACGGGACGGGTAGTTCAACTGGTTGGCAAACATCATTGCGTCGTCGTTCGGGATTGGTTATCGCGCCTTGTGATGGCGCATTCAGCTCAGGGAAGGCTCGTATGCAAAGACACATCCTCGTACTCATACTCTGGCTGATGCCGACTGTTCTAAGAATAGCGGCACGCAGGTTTCCGTCCGTGCGTGCACATCTTGTCGCGGGGGACTGGGTGATCCAGCTTCGGCTGCGGGACAACAGCCTCGCAAGGCAGCTTCATTTCAAAAACGGCACCGTGTCGGGGCGCTGGGGGGTGGCTCCTCGGCCCGATGCCGAACTTGTCTTCATGGATGCCGCCACAGCACGCCAGATGCTGGCGCCCACGACCGATCATGCGTTCCTGATCGATGCGCTCAAGAACTTCAAGATCACGCAAGGCGGCAGCGATCAGGCGCTCGTCTGGTTCGGGCAACTGGTGAACACCATGAAGACGGCGTCCTGGCGCACGGGTACCCCGATGAAGGATGGAACGACCCGCTATGTCACGCTCACAAATGGGGGACCGGTTTTTGTCTTCGTCAAGGACGGCAAGATCATCCGGACGACTCCCATCGATCTCGCGGAGGAGGACGGACCAAGCTGGACCATCACCGCGCGGGGCCGCCGGTTTTCGCCCGCACGACGTGCAACCGTCAGCCCCCACGCGCTCTCACTCAAATCCCTCGTCTATTCCGACAAGCGAATTCTTTATCCAATGAAGCGGGTCGATTTCGACCCAAACGGAGAACGCAATCCTCAGAACCGCGGTATTTCCGGCTACGAGCGCATCAGTTGGGACGAAGCGCTCAACGTAGTCGCCGGTGAAATCCGCCGCATGAAGCAGGAGCATGGTCCTGGTGCTATCGCGATGGCCACCGGTGCGCACCATCAATGGGGAAACGTGAACTACTACCTGAGCGCCATGCAGCGCTTCGGTAACCTGATTGGATACACCCGCATCGAAATGAGCCCGATCAGCTGGGAAGGCTGGTATTGGGGCGCCATGCATCACTACGGCAACAGCCTGCGCCTGGGCACGCCGAGCTTTTATGGCACCACCGTAGACTGTCTTGAACACGCGGAGGTGATCGTCTTCTGGTCGAGCGATCCCGAGTCGACCAGCGGGGTGTACGCCGGGTTCGAGGGCACCGAGCGCCGCTTGTGGGCGAAACAGCTCGGGATACAGTTCGTTCACATCGACCCGTACCTGACGCAATCAGCCCAGTTCCTCGGTGGAAAATGGCTACCGATCAAGCCCGGCACCGATTCAGCGCTCGCGATCGCCATCATGCATGAATGGATGATCAGTGGCAGCTATGATAAGGAATACGTATCATCCAAGACGACTGGCTTCGACGAATGGCGTGCCTATGTCCTCGGTGAAGAGGATGGCACGCCGAAGACGCCTGAGTGGCAGGAAGCTGAAACCGGCATTCCCGCGAAAGACGTCCGCAGTCTCGCGACGTTGTGGGCGTCAAGGAAGACGTACCTCGCTGCAGGAGGCCTTGGCGCAGGCTTTGGCGGAGCATGCCGCACAGAGGCCGGCGCTCAATGGACGCGAAGCCTCGTCATGATGATGGCCATGCAGGGATGGGGGAAACCCGGGATCAACTTCGGCAATCTTCAGATCGGTGCTCCCCAGGACCTGAACTTCTACTTTCCCGGTTACGCCGAGGGCGGAATTTCGGGCGACCTGACTTACACCGCGAGCGCAGCCAACAACTATTGCCGCATGCCTCACATCATCACGATCAATCCGGTGAAGCAGTCCATTCCTCGTCAACGGCTTGCCGAGGCCATCACGCAGGGACGTGCGGACGGTTACTTCTGGGACGGCTTCTCGGCTGAAGGACAATTTGGCCAATACTCGTATCCGAAGCTGGGCCATTCGCGGGTTCACATGCTGTACCGCTACGGCTCGTCTTCTTTCGGCACGGTTCCAGGCTCGAACAGACTGATCGAAGCGTATCGTGATTCATCCCTCGAGTTCGTCGTCAATCAATCTATATGGATGGAAAACGAAGCGCAGTTTGCAGACATCATCCTGCCAGCATGTACCGCGCTCGAGCGTGACGATATTTCCGAATGGGCAAACTGTGGCGGCTACATCCAGCATGCGCAGAGCCAGCTCAATCATCGCATGATGATCATGCAGCACAAATGCATCGAGCCTCTCGGCGAATCCAAGTCGGACTATGAGATCTTCCTGGAGATCCTGACAAAGCTCGGCTATGGCGGCATGTACTCGGAAGGCGGTGGATCGGAACTGACCTGGTGCGAACGGATATTCAACTCCACGGATCTTCCGAAGCAGACCACGTGGAAGAAATTCCTGCAGAAAGGCTATCACGTCGTGCCGCCTCCCAAGGACGATGACAAGCAACCGGTGGACATGCGCTGGTTCGCAGAGGGCCGCACCAAAGACTTGCCGGAAGCTAACCCTCTTCCCGGCGTGTATTCGACCGGGTTCAGCCAGGGGCTGCCAACGCAGTCAGGCAAGTTCGAGTTTGTTCCGTCCAGCCTGCGCCGTATCGAGCAGATCGATCCCGCGAGGCCGGCGGTCAACCGGTACATCAACAGTCAGAGCGGTGTGAAACAAAAGTTTCCGCTACAACTCGTGACCAATCACCCGGTCTACAGCTTCCACACCCAGGCCGATGGAAAAAATAGCCACATCAGCACGATCAATGAGCACCGGATGAACGTTGGAGGCTACCGATACTGGGTCCTGCGCATGAGCCCCATAGATGCTTCGGGGCGCGGCCTGCAGGCGGGCGATCTGGTGCGTGTCTACAACGCCCAGGCGTCGGTCATCTGCGCAATCGACGTTTCGCAACTCATCAAGGATGGCGTTGCGCGCGCAAACGAATCATGCGGTGAACTCGATCTGGTCCAGACGTCGGTCGGGTTGGTCGATCGCGGAGGTTGTCTCAATCTCCTGACGCCAGGGCGAAAGATGAGCGCAACCGCAGACGGAATTATTCCCAACAGTTGCTGGGTGGAGGTGGAGAAATGGGACACGACACTGGAGAAGGCAGCATGAGCTGGGCCATGGTAGTGGACGTTTCCCTCTGCATCAATTGCAGAAACTGCGTGCTCTCGACAAAAGACGAGTACACCGGAAACGAGTTCCCCGGTTATTCCGCACCGCACCCTCCCGAGGGGCTCGATACGATTCGTGTCGAACGTCATGTTCGGGGAGAGGGGTCACTGGTGGACGTGACTTATATTCCGAAGATGTGCAATCACTGCGATAACGCTCCATGCATCAAGGCAGCGCCCGATGGAGCAATCTATAAACGCCCGGACGGCGTCGTGGTCATTGACCCGGAGAAGTCACGCGGCAGGCTGGATCTGGTGAAGACCTGCCCCTTCGGCATGATTGAATGGAACGAACAGGAACAGGTGCCGCAGAACTGGAATTTTGATGCGCACCTGCTTGACGCCGGATGGAAAGAACCGCGTTGCGCACAAGCCTGCCCGACGAAGGCGCTTCGCGCGCTAAACATGCCCGACAAAGAACTGGAAGAAATGGTGCAGAAGGAGCACCTCTCGGTCATGCACCCCGAGTTCGGCACCAGGCCTCGCGTCTTCTACCGCAATCTGGATGACGCTCTAAGCTACCTGGTAGCGGGCAACGTCAGCGAAGCCACTGGCGACGGCCGTCTGCGAAACCTGGCGGGTGTTGAAGTCGTGCTGTGCGACTCCGCCGGCGGGGACGAACCCACCGAGCGCACCACGACGACTGATCATTTCGGAGATTTCCGCTTCTCGGGTCTGACTGAGCAAACCTCGACAATGGAACTGCGGGTTCGCAAAGACGGCAATGAAAAAATCATCGCAACAAGAGAGCGCATTGGGAGCGTCAACCTCGGCACGCTGTTGTGTTGAGTTATCGTGAAGTGCGTTGAAACGTTATCCACATTCTAACAATCGTAGGAGACACGCACATGGAGTTGAACAAGAAAGTGGCGGTTATCACGGGCGGAGACAGCGGAATCGGATTCGCTTCGGCACGGCTGTTCCTCGAAGCGGGCGCGGATGTCGTCATCATGAGCAACAATCCTGAAACGCTCGGCGTCGCTCGCAGTCAGCTTGGCGCCAGCGTCGTGACGATCGAGGCCGATGTCACGAATACTGAAGCCCTCGGCGCCGCCTTCGCAGAAGTGGATCGCCGGTTTGGTCGTATCGATGTCCTGTTTGCAAGTGCCGGCGTGGTATCTCCCACCCCTTTGGAGAATGCGTCCAGCGAGCTCTTTGAACGCGTGCTCAGGATCAACGTGGCCGGGAGCTTCTATACGGTGCAAGCCGCGCTCCCCTACCTTCGCTCCGGATCGTCAGTTATCCTGATCGGCTCCATTGTCGCAACAATGGGAATCGCAGGATTCGGGGCATATGCTGCCAGCAAAGCCGGACTATCGGGCATGGCGCGTGCACTGGCCTCCGAACTTACGCCTCGAGGCATTCGTGTCAACACGCTGGTTCCTGGTCCCACCCGAACCCCGATCTGGAACACCCTCGCCCATACGGAGAAGGACTTGCAGGAGCTTGAGAAAAGCCTGATCAGAAGTATTCCGATTGGCCGTCTCAACGATGCCGAGGAGGTGGCCCGAGCCGCGCTTTTTCTCGCGTCGGACCACTCAAGCAGCATGCAGGCGGCGGAAATCGTTATCGATGGCGGCGCATCCCGCGCCCCGCAGGGCGCACCCGCTTATCGCGTTTGATTCACCGGCGCGTCAAAACAAGGCGCGCCAGTGTCGCCGCGGTCAAATGCGCTTCTTGCTTCGGGGTCCCCTTCGATAGCGGGCATTTGTCGCGGCCCGTCCCTGCTGCTCCCCTTCAAATTGCGAAGCTTTCGAGGCTTGCCGGATGGAACAGCTCACGCGGTTCGAGGCGGCGACCTGAGAGCCCCTCGGCAAAATGGCGCGCGAGAAAGCGGTCAATAGGATGCTCATTGTCCGCGAAGCCATATGACCAGAAATCCGTACCCATCAGCTTGCGAGCGGCACGTAGCTGGTCCTCGACGAACGGCAGGGTCATCTTGGTAGCCGCCGTGTCGCTCAGACGCGCCAACGCAAGCGCTTTAGACTTCTCGAATGCCTTCATCAATGCGCCTGGTAGCCAGGGATGACTCTCTGCCAGCGTCTTCCTGACGCCAAGCGTGTGCATGATCGGAAACAGCTTCGTACGCGTGTACCAATCTGCTGCGGCTTTGTGCGGATCGTCGAACAAGTACTTGACCTGAGGATGCCCACGGTCAAAGCATGAAGGCGCTCGCGGCCCAATGACGGCATCTATTTCGCCGTCCGCAAGCAAGCTCGAGATCGTCTTGCCTTCCGGCGCGTTCTCCAGTTTCACATCAGGAGGCAAGTTCAGCGTGATTTTCTCTACCCTGGCCGGATCTTCATAACCACCGCGCACCCAGGTCACATCGGAAGGCTTCACACCGTACTCTTCCTCGAGAAAAAGACGGACCCAGACGTTTGCCGTCAGCTGATATTCCGGCACACCAATGCGCTTGCCCTTCAAATCTTCCGGGCTGTTGATGCCCCTGTCCGTGCGCACGTAAATCGACGTGTGTCGAAACGCTCTCGACGGAAAGACCGGCACGGCGATGTAGGGCGAGGTCCCCGCGGCAGTCTTCACCGAGTAGCTGCTGAGCGAGAGTTCGCAGATATCGAAGTCCGCGTGCCTGAAAGCGCGAAAGAAGATCTCCTCGGGATCCTGCAACATGAACACCGGGTCCACGCCTTCGATCTGAATCTCACCGTCGACCAAGGGCCTGATCCGATCGTAGTTGCCTACGGCAACGGACAACTGAAGCTTGCTCATTGTTTCTCCTCTTGCTGAAAATGCAACCTTTGCGAGGTTGAGGCTTGGCGTGGTGCCCACGGAAATTCCAGACGAACGTGCGACGTCGATCTCGACGTGTAATCACACATATTCGATTGATATCGAATCATCTTTCATGGAATGATTGATGTCAAGAAATTTTGGGAGCTCTGCGGCGGGGAAACATGTGCACCTGCAGCAAGCGGAACCCGGACAAGACTCGCCAGGAGAATTTCCTGAAGTTCTTGACATTTTTTATCCCGAAACGCATCATTCGATATAAATCTATTATTTAAAGCATGATGCTATATCGCATGATTTGACTGCGTCGTGATACGCACTACGCTCTTGTGATGGGACCGCTTTTCAGCGGCGTACATGCACATCGATTTCCGGACAGATCTGTCAGAAACACTTAAAACAGGACAAACGCCATGAGCACCGCAACGACGGAGAATTGGGACCGTGAGGTCGACGTCATCATCATGGGCGCAGGGGCTGCCGGCATGACGGCCGCGATCGTGTCGAAGAACGAGGGACTTGTACCGCTCATTCTCGAGAAGACCGATCAGGTCGGCGGAACGTCCGCATGGTCGGTGGGCATGATGTGGTTCGTTGACAGCGCGCCAATGCAGGCGGCCGGCTTCAAGGATTCATTTGAAAAGGCGCGGAAATACTTTGCCGAGACTGTCGGTGCTAGTGTCGACCGCTCATTGCAGGAAGCGTACATCCGCGAAGGCCGGACCGCCCTCGACTATATGTTGCGCAACTCCGCGCTGGAGGTCGTCGCAGTCGACTACCCGGACTACCACCCCGAGTTGGAGGGAGGCATGTTCGGCCGCGCTCACGCTCCGCTGGAATTCGACGCTCGCAAGCTTGGCGCCCACTTCAAGAATCTACGTGCCCCGCTACCGGCGTTTGCGCCGTTCGGTGGAATGATGCTTGACTTGGTCGACTTGCTCCACTTCCTTTCCTTCACGAAATCAGCCCGGTCGTTCATCCACGTGATGAAGCGCTTTTTGCGCTATGGCGTGGATCGCTTGAGCTATCACCGGGGCACCCGGCTGGTTGGCGGCAATGCGCTCATCGCGCGCCTGTACAAGACCATACTGGATCGGCAAATCGAAGTCCGGCTGCGATCGTCCGCCACCAAACTGATTATCGATAACGGTACCGTCATAGGCACAGAAGTCGTTCAGGACGGCCGTACACTTCGAATCCGCGCTCGCCGGGGTGTGGTCATTGCGACCGGGGGATACCCGGGCAGCCAGGAAATGCGCCAGGAACACTCGCGCAAGCCCACCGTCGATCTCACACTCGGGCTGCCTGGCAACGTTGGCGAAGGTATTCATCTGGGTGTATCGGCCGGGGGGCGGCTTGACCACAACTCCGAGGACACGGGTTTCTATGTGCCCATGTCGGTGTTGTCGAACGAAACGGGCGATAAAGTGTTGTGGGGACACTTCATGCTTGACCGTCCCAAGCCCGGCTTCATTGCAGTGGGCAAGGACGGGAACCGCTTCACCAACGAGGCGGCGTCGTACCACGCTTTCACCCTCGGCATGTTCAATGCCGGCGCCATTCCGGCCTACCTTGTTGCCGACGCGGCGACAGTAAAAAAGTACGGCATTGGCGTCATCCTTCCCGGCAGTTTGTCGCTGCGGCGCTATGAGAAGTCCGGATACCTTTTCAGCGGCCGGACCCTGGCGGAACTTGCTGGCAAGATCGGCGTTGACCGCAGCGGGCTGGAACGCAGCGTCGCCCGCAACAACCAGTTTGCAGCCACGGGTGTGGATGCGGATTTCGGGAAGGGATCGTCCGCCTACAACATCTACAAGGGTGACCCTGCCCACTCACCCAACCCCTGCCTTGGGCCCATTGAGCGAGGGCCTTTTTACGCAGTCAAGCTGATGCCGGGCGATTTCGGTACAAGCCGTGGTCTTGTGACCGGAAGTCACGGCGAAGTTCTTGATCGTGATAACCGTCCAATTCCCGGACTTTACGCTTGCGGCAACGATATGAACTCGCCGGTGGGCGGACGCTACATTGGCGCCGGGATTACGCTTGGACCAGCGTTGACGTTCGGATATCTGGCCGCCATGTCAATTGCTGCAGGCGAGCACGCGTCTGTCGACAGCAATGCAGAGACCCTCTCCTCTTCTATCGATAAAGTTCGCATTGCTTAGTAGCTAATTGCACGCGGCGTGACAGTAGACGTCTTGTCCACATCGTTCACGCCCACGCAACCACGGTCGCGAACATCGGCGGTCTTTGGCTACTGCCTTGCCACCGCTTATCTCTTGCGCCGGCCGCGGCTCGTTCGGCCTCGCGAGTCTGTCTCGCGAGGCGCGGCAAACATCGGCATGCGTTCCTGAATCCAGTTGAGCAGTTCGAGCGGACCTGCGGCGAGCGGCCTGCCGATCTTGACCAACGCCCTCGCCTGCGCCCCTTCAAACAACGGATGCGCGATCGGCACCGTTGTCAGTTCACCGCTCGCAAGCTCCCGGTATGCAGCGAATTCGCCGATAAGCGTCATGAAATTTTCAGCCGTCACGAAGCGCTTCAATGCGCTGAGGGAATTGGTTGTTATCGTGGGGCGGATCGTGATGTTCTCCGCGAGTTCCAGCATCGATACGACATGGCCGATCCCGAACGTGGATGGCATGAGGGCCAGCGGATAAGCGCGCAAATCCTCGATGCTTGCCGGACCCTTGCGTTTAACGAGCGGGTGATCCTTTCGCAGCAACAGCACGACAGGCTGGCTGGAACTCGCCCGATATTCAATGCGCGGATGCGGCGGCGGATTGTAGGCCAGCCCGATATGCGCGCGGCTTTCCGCTACCTCGTCCAGCAGCGCGTCCACCGCCAGCATGGTCATGCTGATTTCCAGACGGGGATAGCGGGCGCAGAACGGCGCCAGCACGTCGTCAACGAGCGTATCGACAAACCCCTCGCTCACGGCGAGCTGGATACGGCCCTGCTGAAGTCCCTTCAACGCGTGCAGCTGGTCTTCGAGTTTTTCTTGCTGCGACCGGTAGCCCTGCCAGAACTCCAATAAATGAAATGCGGCTTCCGTCGGCTTGACACCGCGAGCCTGACGCTCGAACAGCGCGGCGCCAAGTTCGTCCTCGAGCAGCTTGATCTGCCGCGTGATGACCGACGGTGAAGTATTGATGTGGTCAGCGGCGCCGCGGATGGTGCCGTGAGTGAGCACCTCGTGGAAATACCGAAGACGCTGCTGGTTGATCTCGCGCATTTGACCGCTCCGCTTGTGTTGTTCGTAGAGCAACGATATGTGAACTTAGTTGCTCTTGCTAGTCTATTTTCTCCCTGCCACCATGAACTCGACCCTTACAACTGGTCCAGTGAACGGAAACCGGGAGACACGCATGTCAGCAATCCACCCTTCGACCGCGGGCGACCCTTCGGGCGACCCTGCCGCCGCGCTGTACAGCAAGCTCAACTGGCGGCTCCTGCCGTTTCTCGTGACCTGCTACATGTTTGCGTATCTGGATCGCGTGAACGTCGGCTTCGCCAAGCTCCAGATGCAGACGGACCTCGGTTTCTCGGACGCCGCATACGGAGTCGGTGCGGGCATCTTCTTCATAGGGTATGTGCTGTTCGAATTGCCGAGCAACCTGATGTTGCCAAGGGTAGGCGCGCGGCGGACGTTCAGCCGCATCCTGGTGCTCTGGGGCATCACATCGGCTTGCATGCTGTTCGTGCGTAACGTGCCCGCCTTTTACGCGATGCGATTTCTCCTCGGCGTCTTCGAGGCGGGTTTCGCGCCGGGCATGATCTATTACCTCTCGTGCTGGTACGGCCCGGCGCGCATGGCGCGCGCCATCGCCCTCGTGTTCGTGGCCGGGCCGCTCGGCGGGATAGTAGGCGGACCGTTGTCGGCATGGCTCATGACGCGCCTTACCGGTGTCGGTGGCCTGGCGGGCTGGCAGTGGATGTTTCTTGTCGAAGGCCTGCCATGCATCGTGCTCGGCCTCCTCACGCTGCGTGTGCTGTCTGATCGCCCCGAGGACGCGCGCTGGTTGAACGACGACGAAAAGCAGTTGCTGAAGCACGAAACAGCGCCGAGCCAGCATCGGGCGGATTCGTTCAAGGCGCTGCTGAAGAGCCCGAGGGTCTATGTGCTCGCGTTTGCGTACTTCAGCATCATCTTTCCGATCTATGCCATCAGCTTCTGGTTGCCGACGCTGCTCAAGGAGCAAGGCGTGAGCGATACGCTGCGCCTCGGCTGGTACACCTCGATTCCTTATGTAGCCGCGGCGGTCTGTATGTACCTCGCCGGACGTCGCTCCGACCGGACGGGCGAACGGCGCTACCACTGCGCGATTCCGGCGCTCGGTGCGGCGGCCTGCCTGATCGCCGTCATTCTCGCCGATGGCAACCTGCCGATGACCCTCCTGGCGCTAACCCTGGGAACCGCCTGCCTGTGGATGGCCTATACGGTCTTCTGGGCCATTCCCTCCGAGCTTGTCGAGGGAACCGCGGCGGCGGGCGGCATTGCGCTGATCAATACGGTCGGGTTATCGGGAGGATTCTGGGGACCCGCGGTGGTCGGCTGGACCAAAGCATGGACGGGAAGCATGCATGCAGGCCTCTTTGTCATGGCCTGCACGGCCGCGGTGGCCGGCGTCCTGATACTGACGGGCAAGCTCACGCTGGATAAAGACTAGCTCACGCAGGGCCGTATCCCCGATTTATTCATGGATATATAAAACGTAGGTATCCATATCATTTACACGTGCAGCGTAATGCAATTCAAGTAACAGGTGAAACCCATGAAAATACTGATCGCTGGTTTTCAGCATGAAACCAATACCTTCGCGCCGACCAAGGCGTCTTATCCGAGCTTCGTTCAAGGAGAAGGCTTCCCTCCGATGGTGCGAGGCGCCGATGTGCTCGGGCTTCGCGATGTCAACGTCCCGATCGGTGGATTCATCAAGGCGGCACAGGCGCGCGGGCACGAGCTGTTGCCCGTGATCTGGGCCGGCGCCAGTGCATCTGCGCACGTGAGCACGGACGCATTCGAACGGATCGGCGGTGAGATCATTGCCGCGATCAATGAAGGCGGCTTCGACGCGATCTATCTCGACCTGCACGGCGCGATGGTGACCGAAGAACACAATGACGGCGAAGGCGAGATTCTTGAACGCGTGCGCCGGATCGTTGGTGATCGCATGCCGGTAGTCATCTCGCTGGATCTTCATGCCAACGTCACCGCGCGCATGTTCAAGCATGCCAGTGCGCTCGTGGCATACCGGACCTATCCTCACGTCGATATGGCGGACACAGGCGAACGCGCGGCGCTGATTCTCGAAGAACTGGTATCGCAAGGACGCCCGTTGCATTATGCGGTTCGTCGCGTGCCGTTCCTTATTCCCGTGAACGGCATGTGTACGCTGGTCGAACCTGCACGCGGGATGTATCAGCTGCTGGAAGACCTTGAAGAAAAGCCGGTCGTGTCCGCATCGTTTACACCGGGTTTTCCGGCTGCCGATTTTCCCGAATGCGGTCCGGTCATCTGGGCGTATTCGTTCAGCGAAGAAGCCGCGGAGCACGCGGCGAACGCGCTCTTTTCGAAGATCGTGAACGAAGAATCGCGTTGGGAAGTGCCGTTCCTGACACCGGACGAAGCCGTGCTCGAGGCGATCCGATTAAGCACGGGTTCTGACAAGCCCGTCATCATCGCGGACACGCAGGACAACCCGGGCGTAGGCGGCGACTCGAACACCATGGGCATGGTGCGCGCCCTGTTGCGCAACGGCGCGACCGGTGCGGCCGTGGGCGTGATCTGGGATGCGCAGGCAGCAGAAGCGGCGCATCGCGCCGGCGTGGGTGCGCGTATTTCGCTGTCGCTGGGCGGTAGCCCCAGCGTGCCAGGCGACTCGCCGCTCGCGGCCGAGTTCGAAGTCGAGTATTTGTCGGACGGACGCTTCCGCTTCGACGGACCAATGCTCAACGGCATGCAAGGTGAGTTGGGACCAGTCGCCTGTTTGCGCATCGAAGGCGTCAGGATTGCCGTGAGCTCCGTCAAGATGCAGGTGTTCGATCGCAACCTGTTCCGCGTGGCCGGCATTGAACCCGAGCAAATGAAGATCCTCGTGAACAAGAGTTCGGTTCATTTCCGGGCGGACTTCGAGGGCATTGCCGAGGCCATTCTCGTAGCAAAAGCGCCCGGTCCCATGGCCGCGGACCCGGCCGACCTGCCGTGGAAGCATCTTGCTCCGGATATCCGCATGCGCCCGATGGGTCAGTCGTTCAAATCGTTTCTGCACGCTTCCCGCTGAGCGCAGCAGCGTTATCGCTTTTTTTATTCATCAGGAGCATGCCGAATCCGGCACCGCTCGCACGTGGCCCATCTTCAAGGAGAATCAGCCATGTCAGACCCGATCAATACTCGACGCCGTCGCCTGCTTGGAACGACCATTGCCGGTATCAGTTTGCTGGAACTTGGCTTGAGCGTATCCGCCAACGCGCAGTCGAACGACGCCAGGCCAACGACACGTCCCGCTTCGTTCGACGACATTCGCCAGGTCAACGCCGGTACGCTCAACATCGGCTACGCGGAAGCGGGCCCGCAGAATGGACCGGTCGTGATCCTCCTGCACGGATGGCCCTACGATATCTACAGCTTCGCAGATGTGACACCATTGCTTGTATCGGCGGGTTATCGGGTCATCGTGCCGTATCTGCGTGGCTATGGTTCAACGCGATTCCTTTCCGCCGATACCGTGCGCAACGGCCAGCAGTCGGTCGTCGCCCTCGATATCATTGCGTTGATGGACTCGTTGAAAATCGACAAGGCAGTCTTCGGCGGCTTCGACTGGGGTGCGCGAACGGCGAATATCATCGCTGCGTTGTGGCCCGAACGATGCAAGGCCATGGTCTCCGTCAGCGGCTACCTGATCGGCAGTCCGGAAGCCAACCGTGCGCCGCTACCGCCGAAAGCCGAGTTCGCGTGGTGGTATCAGTTCTATTTCGCGACCGAGCGCGGCTATGCAGGTTATGAAGCGAATCGCCACGACTTCAACAAGCTGATCTGGCATACCGCATCACCGAAATGGAATTTCGACGATGCCACCTTCGAGCGCTCCGCCGAGTCGTTCAATAATCCCGATCACGTTGCGGTCGTGATCCACAACTACCGCTGGCGTCTGGGGCTGGCCAAGGGCGAGCCGCAATACGACGACCTGGAAAAGCGTCTGGCGACGGCGCCGCTGATCTCGGTTCCGACCATCACCATGGAAGGCGATGCCAACGGTGCGCCGCATCCCGATCCGGCCGCCTACGCGAAGAAGTTCTCGGGTAAATATGCGCATCGGAACATCGGCGGTGGTATCGGGCATAACCTGCCGCAGGAAGCGCCGAAAGCGTTCGCCGATGCGGTCATAGACGTCGCTCGTTTCTGATCGGCCGCTACGGGCCCGACAAGGGTGAACCCTGGATGGATTTCTCGCAGTACATCCAGGCCGTAGTTGCGCCCTGCTATCGGGAAACGGGCGCTCTCCCCTGAAACACTGTCAACTTGCCCAGGATGCGTTTCAGTAATTCATCGGATGCCTTGGAACGTGGGCGCCCATTGCGCACCAGGACGCGCGCCTGCACCGATGCGAACATGGGATGCTTGACGGGTCTCGCGACCAGTTCGCCGGCTTCGATCTCGTCCTGTGCTGCGAATGCAGCACCAAAGGTAACGCCCTTTCCTGATTTCACGAATTTCTTTAGTACCGCTAGCGAGTTTGCGACCAGGCTAGGGCTCAGTTGCAAGTTCTCGGCAAATGCCACCGCCTGCACCAGTTGTCCAAGACCGAACGACACGGGCATCAGACCCAGAGGATAAGACACTGCATCGGCGATTGAAACCGGCCTTTTATCTGCGGCCAATGGATGATCAGGCCCGGTCAGCAATATCACCGGTTGCGCGGCACTGGCCAGATAACGGACGCGTGACGTCGGCGGAGGGTTATAGGCAATACCGATGTGTGCAAGATCTTCCTCGACTTCCGCCACCACGTCATTGACTGACACGACACTGACCACAATCTCCAGCTTTGGATATTGATCGGCGAACTCAGTGAGTACCTCGTCCATCAGACAGTCCACAAAACCCTCGCTGACCGCGACACGGAGGTGTCCGCGTTGCAGACCGCGAAGCTCGTCGAGCCTTTCCTCGAGATGGTCGTGCTGAGCCTGACAGCCTCGCCAGTAGTCCAGCAGATGATGGGCGGCCTCGGTGGGAATCACGCCTTTTGCCACGCGCTCGAACAGGACGCTTCCCACCTCACTCTCGAGCAGCCGTAATTGGCGCGTGATGACTGAAGGCGCCGTGTTGATGCTATCGGCCGCGCCACGGATCGATCCATGAGACAGGACCTCATGGAAATAGCGAAGCCTGCGCTGGTTGATTTCTCTCAATTAGTGTCCCTGAAGCGTTGCCCGTTGGGCAACACTAATGGGCTTCAGTTGCGCTTGCAACACTATTTTTCTCAGGCAAGTATCGACTAAACACGCAGCAGTCAGGCAAACGTCAAAAGGAGCGCGCCCGTATGTCCGCAATAACGCCGGCCTCAAGCCTGCCCGTCAGAGAGGCGATATATACGAGGATTAGCTGGCGGATCCTGCCGCTGCTGATGCTCTGCTATCTGTTCGCCTATCTGGACCGGATCAACATCGGCTTTGCCAAGCTGCAAATGCAGACGGATATTGGACTGTCCGATGCCGCGTTCGGCTTTGGCGCCGGCATTTTCTTTCTCGGCTACATGCTCTTTGAGATCCCGAGCAACCTGCTATTACCGAAGCTCGGTGCTCGAAAAACGCTTAGCCGCATCATGGTTTTGTGGGGTTTGACGTCGGTCGCGATGCTGTTCGTGCACGACGTGAAAATTTTCTATGCCTTGCGTTTCCTGCTCGGCGTATTCGAGGCTGGCTTTGCCCCCGGCATGGTCTTTTATTTGACTTGCTGGTACCCGCAAGCCCGCATGGCGCGAGTGATGGCGATCGTCATGGCCGCCGCGCCGCTAGGCGGTGTCATCGGCGCGCCTTTGTCGACGTGGGTGATGACCGCGTTGGCCGGATCATCCGGACTCGCCGGTTGGCAATGGATGTTCCTGGTCGAAGGTTTGCCTTGCGTACTGCTTGGCGCGATCGTTTTTCTCTTTCTAGACGATCGTATCGAGACCGCGCGATGGCTCACGAACGATGAAAAGTCGATGCTCGCAGCAGAATTGGGCGGCCACGAGGGAAGCCATCGAGGGTTCCGGCACGTGGCCGCCGATCCTCGGGTGTATGCAATGGCGTTCGGCTACTTCTGCCTCATTTGCGGCATTTATGCGGTGAGCTTCTGGCTGCCCACTATTGTGAAGTCCGGCGGCGTTTCGGATTTGATGACAATCGGGCTGCTTTCCAGCGTCCCTTATGTTGTTGCTATATGTGCCATGTTCATCGTAGGCCGAAGCTCAGACCTTCGGCAGGAACGCCGCTGGCATAGCTCTATTCCTGCGGCCTTGGGCGGATGCGCGCTGGCTGTTTCGGCTTTCACGATTGGACATCTCTGGACGTCCGTGATCAGTATCACTCTTGCAACAGCCATGATGTGGGCCGCGTACACGGTCTTCTGGGCAATGCCATCGCAGTACCTCAAAGGGAACGTCGCAGCGGGGGGCATCGCGCTCATTAACACCCTTGGGCTGCTCGGAGGTTTTATCAGTCCGACCGTGATAGGTCTGGTCAAAAGCGCCACGGGCAGCATGCAGATCGCGCTTATCCCGACCGTCGTCTTACTTCTGCTCGGAGCGCTTGCGCTTGTGGCGAACCGCTTTCCATCCAAGCCCTGAGTCTCAACAAGCCCCAACAAAAGCTCTAACGCCTCAAGCCATGAAAATATTGATCGCTGGCTTCCAGCATGAGACAAACACCTTCGCTCCGTCCAAAGCAGACTATGAAAACTTTGTGCGAGGCGAGGGATTTCCGCCGATGGTGCGCGGCGCCGACGTCCTAAGCCTGCGGCATGTCAACATCCCCATAGGCGGCTTTATCAGCGAGATGGAGTCACGAGGCCACAGCCTCATTCCGGTGATCTGGGCGGCAGCGAGTCCATCGGCGCACGTCACTCAATCCGCGTTCGAGCGAATTGCCGGCGAGATTCTCGACGGTATCCGGCAGGCAGACAGCGACGCGATTTATCTGGACCTGCACGGCGCAATGGTCGCTGAACACCTTGACGATGGCGAAGGAGAACTGCTGGCGCGTATTCGCGCTCTGGTGGGCCCCGCCTTTCCGGTGGTGGCGTCACTCGACCTGCACGCGAACGTGACGGAAAAAATGCTTCGCAACGCCAGCGGCCTCGTCGCCTATCGCACTTATCCGCATATCGACATGGCCGATACCGGCAGGTCAGCCGCCAAGCTGCTTACGACGCTGATCGGCAGACACGGCGACGTAGCCATTGCGCATCGAAGCATTCCGTTCCTGATTCCAGTCAATGCCATGTGCACGCTCCTCGAACCCGCGCGAGGTATATATGACCGGTTATCGGCACTGGAAGGCGACGAGGTCTTTTCGCTGTCTTTCACTCCCGGCTTTCCCGCCGCAGACTTCCCGGAGTGCGGACCGAAGGTTTGGTGCTACGGCACAAACCGCCAATCTGCGGAGACCGCCGTCGCGACGCTCTATGAGCAAATCGTCAGTAGGGAAAGCGAATGGGCGGTGGAATTCCTGACGCCGGATGATGCGGTGCTCGAGGCCAAACGCATCTCCCGGTCCGCCACCCGTCCCGTTGTGATTGCGGATACGCAGGACAACCCTCACGGCGGGGCTGATTCGAACACCACGGGCATGTTGCGTGCGCTCGTCAGGAACGAAGCTGAAGGCGCGGCGCTTGGCCTCATATGGGACCCCGAAGTCGCGCGTATGGCGCATGAAGCCGGACAAGGCAATGAGATGACCGTATCGCTTGGCGGGCAGTCGGGTGTGCCAGGAGATTCCCCCTTTCATGCTACGTTCAAAGTGGAATGTCTCTCCGACGGCCGCTGCATTCTTGAAGGTCCCATGATGACGGGAACGCAAATAGACGTCGGGCCGACCGCTTGCCTGAGAATTGGCGACGTCCGGGTCATTGTCAGCACATCGAAAGCGCCCATGAACGATCGCAACCTGTTCAGGATGGCAGGCGTTATTCCCGAAGAGATGAAGATTCTCGTCAACAAAAGCTCGGTCCATTTCCGGGCGGATTTCGGCCCGATAGCCGAGCGTATCCTGGTCGCAAAGGCGCCGGGACCGATGGCTGCCGACCCGGCAGACTTGCCGTGGAAATACTTGCGGCAGGGAATCCGGCTTACACCCAATGGACGCGAGTTCAACTAGATCTCCTCAAGCAGCGCTGGATCAGTTGAAGCGCCTTCCTCGAATGCCGCAGTGTGAAACCAGAAACAGGAACAAAACCGATGACGCAGTCAAAGCTGGACCTTTCCCGATTCCCTCAAACGTCACTACGTGATGGACCGTCACCCATCCAGCATCTTCCAAGACTAAGCCGTGAGCTCGGCGGCGCCGATATCTACGTCAAGCGCGAAGACCTTGACGGTCTGGGCGGCGGTGGCAACAAGCTCAGGAAGCTGGAGTTTCTCTTCGGAGAGGCTCAAGCGGCCGGCGCCGACACAATCATCACCGTCGGCGGCCGACAGTCCAATCATGCCCGCCTTACCGCCGCCGCAGCCGCGCGCATGGGCATGAAATGCGAACTGGTGCTTGCGCGTCTCGTGCCGATCGAGGACCGCGACTACATCGACAATGGCAATGTTCTGCTTGACGGTCTGTTCGGCGCGGTCATTCACGATATCCCCGGGAATGTGAGCGCACTCGATTTTGCGGAAGACAGGGCTGCGGCGCTTCGGCGCGAAGGACATAACGTCTACGTATGCCCTCTCGGCGGTTCAAGTCCCACCGGGTGTCTGGGCTACGTCGCGTGCGCGGCGGAGATATTCGGACAGGCTGAGGAACGCGGCACTGCCTTCGATCACATCGTTGTGGCGAATGGAAGTAGCGGCATGCATGCCGGCCTCGTTTCGGGGGCGATTGCAATGGGCCGGGACCCTCGCACTATAGTTGGATACACCGTCCTGGCGCCATTGGAAAAAGCCCGTGCAACGACTGCTGAAAAGATACTAAGGACGACCGATCTCCTGGACCTGGGTCTCGTTGTCCCCGACGATGCCATCACATTGCACGGAGAACAACTCGGGACTGGCTATGGGCTGCCGACAGCGGCCATGAGGGAAGCGCTTGGCCTGATGGCGTCTCTCGAGGGCTTGCTTCTTGATCCGGTCTACAGCGGCAAGGCTTTTGCCGGATTGATTCAGGAAATCAGAAGCGGCGGCTTCAGGCAGGGAGAGAATGTCCTGTTTGTCATGAGCGGAGGTACGCCTTCGTTATTTGCTTATCGTGGTGCTTTGTCGTAATCGTGGTTTGGTAGCGAGCGGCAGAAAATCGCAACGGCCATACACGGTTCTGCTGCATTCCGAATGCATGTCAATTTCGTTCTATCTGCGCTTCTTTGTGACGCCCTGGAAGCCGCCTATGTCCGGGGCGCAGCCTTTTCTATCGGCTAGCGGTGACGGAAAACCGGCGCCCGCTTGGCGAGGAACGCGACCATTCCTTCTTTCTGACCCTCCGTTGAGAAGCTCGCCTGGAAAAGCCGTCGTTCGTGCAGGATGCCTTCGCTTAACGTCGCTTCAAAGGCCCGATTGACAGCCTCTTTAGCCATGCGAACAGCAGGCGCGTTGTAGCCGGCGATCGTATGGGCTGTTTCCAGTGCGACCTGCAGCAGATCCGCTGCTGGCACAACGCGCGCTACCAGCCCTGCCGCCAGGGCCTCGGTTGCATTGAGGTTACGGCCGGTCAGAATCAGGTCCATCGCCAACGATTTGCCTACGGCTCGCGTCAGCCGCTGCGATCCGCCGATTCCGGGCAGGATGCCAAGCTTGATTTCGGGCTGGCCGAATTGTGCGTCATCCGAAGCGATGATGAAGTCGCACATCATGGCGAGCTCGCACCCGCCGCCCAACGCATACCCACCGACAGCGGCCACAATCGGCTTGCTGATCGTGCGAACCTTGTCCCATTCGGCGAAGATATCGGCCGAATATAAGTCGTTGAAGGTCTTCTCCGCCATCTCTTCGATGTCGGCGCCCGCAGCGAAAGCGCGCGCGTTGCCGGTGATCACGATAGCGCCGATCCGGTCGTCCCGGTCAAACTCCTGAAGTGCCGCGAGCACCTCTTGTGACAGCTTCGTGCTGATCGCGTTCAACATCTTCGGCCGATACAAAGTTATCAGGCCAACACGCTCGCGGCGGTCAACCTTGATTGTTTGATATTGTCCCGGCCCGGCTGGGTTGGCTTGAACATCAGCGCCAACCGGTTTGGCGGCAGGCTGGTTCGTATCGCTTTCGGCGGCCGGAGCTTTGGACTGTTTTTCCGCAATATTGCGCACGGCGTTCGCATCGGTTGTCATGGTAGTTCCTTCGATTCAAGATTGACCAGGCTTACACGCTCAGGATCGGATCGATTTCCGAATTCGGTCTAAAGTCATCGACGCTCGGCGATTGGGACGAATAGGCCCCTGTCGACGACATCACTTCCGCGAGGATTAAAGCGCGATGCTCGCTGACCGATGGCGACTTCCGGGCGACGGAAACGTCCTCATCGGGCGATGTGCTCATCTTGATCGGATTACCAGCAGTCCTGATCTTTCGACCGGCCACGCCTTCGACCTGAATGATCATGTCTCGTGCGAGCAATTGCGGATGCTCGAAGAGCGCGTCGATGGAGTTAATGGGCGCGCAGGGAACGCCGACCTCGTTCAACTTGTCTATCCAGTGCTTGATCGGCTGCGCGAGCGTCACGTCCTCGATCGCGCCCCTAAGCGCGGGCCTGTTCCGCACTCTCAGATCGTTGGTCACGAAGCGCGGATCCGACGCAAGCTGAGCTTCACCGAGCGCATCGGCCATCAACAAGAAGAGCGTATCGTTTCCCGCTGCAATGACGAAACGGCCATCTTGAGCCAGGAATGTTTCGAACGGCGCGAGAGACGGGTGTGCGTCACCCGTGCGTTCCGGCACCTTCCCTTCGACATCAAATCGGGCCAGCGCTGTTTCCAATAAGGCTGCCTGGCAGTCCAGCATGCCGATGTCGACATGGGTGCCTTGCGCGTCGCGTGATCGCTTATGTAATCCGGCGAGAATCCCGATCGTCGCGAATAGCGCAGCCCCGAGGTCCCCAATGCTGGTGCCCACCCGTGCCGGCGGCCCGTCGGGATACCCCGTCAGGCTCATTACGCCGCCCATCGCTTGAACGACAGCGTCATATCCCGGCAGATCGCTAAACGGACCGGAGTGACCAAAGCCCGAGATGGATGCATAGACAATATGCGGATGGGACCGCGCGAGTTGCTCCGCACCATATCCCAGGCGCTCCATGACTCCCGGCCTGAAGTTTTCGACCACGACGTCGGCCTTGTCGAGCAAACGATCCAGTATTTCCCGGTCGCGCGGAATCTTGAAGTCGAGCGCGATGCTCTCTTTGCCACGATTGAAACACATGAAATACGCCGATTCCTTGTCAATAAACGGACCGAACGCACGCGTGTCGTCGCCGCTCCCGACGCGTTCGACCTTGATGACCCGGGCTCCGAGATCCGCAAGAATCATCGTGCAATACGGGCCGGAAAGTACGCGTGAGAAATCCAGCACGGTAACGCCCGCCAGAGGCAATCGTTTAGGCATGCTTGTCTTGCTGTCACTCATTTTTGTTTCCTTGCAACGAAACGAAAAATCAAAGACCGGCACGAATCCATCGCGCGGCTTTCTCGGCGATCATCATGGTGGGAGCGCTGGTGTTTCCGCTGGTGATGGTGGGCATGACACTCGCGTCGACGACGCGCAAACCCGCGACTCCACGAACTCGAAGATGACTATCCAGCACAACCATGGGATCGGCGAGGCTGCCCATTTGCACAGTGCCCACCGGGTGGAAAATTGTCGTTCCAATGTCACCTGCGAGCTTCGTGAGTTCTTCATCGCTTTCGAATTGCAGACCGGGCTTGAATTCCTGTGGTTGATAGGGGCTGAGCGCTGGCTGCTGCACAATTTTCCTGGTGAGCCTGAGCGAGTCGACCGCGACGCGCTGGTCCTCGGGCGTGCTTAAGTAGTTCGGGGAAATGGCCGGAGCATCTTCAAAATTGGACGTCTTTATCTGAACGGTGCCGCGACTGGTCGGGTTCAAGTTGGCCACGCTTGCAGTGAACGCCGGGAACGTATGCAAGGGCTGGCCAAACGCTTCGAGACTTAAGGGCTGAACGTGGTATTGAAGATTCGGGTGCGCGCGGGATGGATCGCTTCGCGCGAACGCGCCAAGCTGTGAAGGCGCCATGCTCATTGGCCCGGACCGGCGCAGCGCGTATTCGATCCCAATCCTTGCCTTCCCGATTGCGCTGGAAGCGAGCGTATTCAGGGTCTGCGCGCCCGATACTTTGTACACCGCCCGTATCTGCAGATGATCCTGAAGATTGGCCCCTACGCCAGGCGTGTGCTGGACCACACCAACGCCAACCTTCTGGAGAAGCGATGAAGGTCCAATCCCGGAAAGCTGAAGAATCTGGGGAGACCCGATCGCCCCTGCGCTTAGCACCACCTCTCGAGTGGCCTCGACGCAAACAAGCTCACCATTGCGCACAATGTCAGCTCCGGTGCAGCGGTGCGATCCATCGGCATTGCGCGCAATGGTCAGGCGCTGCACCTGCGAGTTAGTCCAGATCGTCAGGTTTGATCGAACATCCTTGATCGGTCTCAAGAACGCCTTCGACGCATTCCACCTCCAGCCCGACTTCTGATTGACATCAAAATAGCTGACGCCATGGTTGTCGCCCGTGTTGAAATCATCGATAAGCGGGATACCGGTTTGCTGGGCCGCGAGAGCGAACGCGTCAAGAATGTCCCATCGCAAGCGCTGCTTTTCGACCCGCCATTCGCCTCCATTGGCATGCAATGCAGATATCGAATCGGCTTTGCCGCGCAGCGCCTCGCGAACTTCAGGGTCGAGCTTGTAGTAGCTCTCATGCGCCATGAAGTCCTTCAGCGAACTCTCCCACGCCCACTCAGGGTCATCCGACATTGATGCCCAATGATCATAGTCACGCGCTTGCCCGCGCATATAGATCATTCCGTTGATGCTCGAAGATCCTCCAAGCGTCTTCCCTCTTGGGTAGATCAGCTGCCGCCCGTTGAGCCCTTTATCAGGCTCGGTACGAAATCTCCAGTCTGTGCGTGGATTGTCGATGCAATAGAGGTAACCGACGGGAACATGAATCCAAATATAGTTATCCGGACCGCCGGCCTCAACGAGAAGGACGTTTTTACTTTTGTCGGCACTAAGACGATTCGCGAGAAGACTGCCCGCAGAACCGGCGCCAATGATGATGTAGTCAAATGTGGGCATGCGCATTTTTCACCCGCCCACGTTGAACACGGAATTGCTTGCGCGCCATCCGGAATGGCGTTCACTACCATTGGGTGGTTCGCCCAGAGAGTTGCGTATGAAATGACAAACCATGCCTACTCCTTAACCATATTTCGATAGAAATCGTCGCGGACAGCAGCGCGCTGCACTTTCAATCCGATCACTTAATTAGTTATACAAATTACTTGATTTAAACCACTACTACGTTGCATCCGAAGGGTACGGCAAGCAATGCATCACATTGTTCGGGGGCTTGTATTCCCCGGATCCTCTATTCGATGCAACCCGTGAAGATCCGGTCAGCATGCACCATGCGACCGCGGCGCCTATCCGTTCTCCGATTAATTAGACCGATCGTCTATTAAAACGTAAAAAAACACTAGCTATTGAGCATGGCGAAAAAACCATCGGCAAACACATGAAGCGGACCGGGACCCTGGTCAAGCTTTGCCCTCAACACCGCTCCCTCCCAGCCAATCCAGAAAAATTCGGCTAGCGCCTTGCAGTCCTTGGCCGCAGAAATCTGCCCGCTCTCGCGTCCCTCCAGCAGACACCGTTCTGTCCGCGCCTGCCAGTCGTCGAACACGCCGCGCAGTTTCTTCCTGTAGGTCTCCGGAAGAGCATTCATTTCCTGACCCAGATTGCCGACAAGGCATCCACGCCGAAACCGGTAGCGCCTCATGCCGGCTTCAGCATCCGCCACGAAATCCCGCAGACGATCCAACGGAGTACGCGTTGGATCCGTCAGAATTCGATCAAGCTTATTGGCAAAGTAGGCGGCGTAAAGGTCGATCAACTCCGCTCCGAACGACTCCTTGCTACCGAAATAGTGATAGAACGAGCCCTTCGGAACGCTTACGGACTGAAGAATCTCGTCGATGCCGGTCGCCGAAAAGCCCTTCTCCGTGAGCGCTGCTACGCCAGCACGCAGAAGCGTATCTCGCGTTTCGCTGTGGCCAGCGAGTTCTTTGGGAGGGCGCCCTCGGCGGCGCGGAACAATTGGGGTATCCATTGAACGGATATTAGACCGATCGTCTTCGAAATTCAAGCGTGAAGGATTAAAACATCATTGAACGTCAGGGCAAGCCGCAAGGTATCTCAAGCCGGTCCAGCGAGCTAAAGCCGGCTGTCGCCCTCCTGAAGTCGCCCGAGTCCCTTGGCGAGGGCTTCCCTCGCCAAGGGACGAAATCGTGCATCACTTCAAGCCCATCAAAACATCTGTCATCCTACAACTTATCGCAACCATTTTGACTTGCAAAGCGTTCATGCTACGCTAGCGCGAAAATGTACAGCTAGAACGGCTGTGGCATATCGTTTATGTTGTACGATGACTAACAAGAATGCAGCAAAACAGTGCAATTGCGTGTGCCATGCGGACATGCAGTGAAAAACGAAAAGTGCCGGGACCGCATTCGCTCCCGGACACCTTTCCCAAAAGCAACGAAGCACTGATGTATCGATTCCGGCATCCGGGCAAAACGACCCGCACGCTCGCCAGGCAGGACAGCCCTTGACCCTTGCCGTCCCTGAGCGTCCCGCGCATCGATATTTCAAGTGCTATCCAGCTAGAACGATCGGAGACACACCATGCAACCAAGCCGCTCTGCAAGCATTGCCGGCATCGCCAAGCGCACGAACGTCCGCTACCTGATCTTGCTGATGATCTTTATCATCACCACGCTCAACTACGCCGACCGCGCGACACTGTCGATCACCGGCTCAGCCATGCGCAGCGAATTTGGTTTCGACGCGATTCGCATGGGCTACATCTTCTCCGCATTCAGTTGGGCTTATGTGTTGTCGCAGCTTCCGGCCGGCTGGTTGCTCGACCGGTTCGGCGCTCGCCGCATGTATGCCGCAAGCATTTTCCTATGGTCACTTTTCACCCTGCTGCAAAGTTCGATCGGTCTCGCGGGCAGCGCGGGCGCTGCCGTCATTGCATTGTTCGTGTTGCGCTTTGCGATGGGCATGGCCGAAGCCCCCGCCTTCCCTGCCAACGCGAAAGTGGTGGCAAGCTGGTTTCCGACCGCCGAACGCGGCACCGCCTCGGCCATCTTCAACTCGGCCCAGTATTTCGCCGCGGTTATCTTCACGCCGCTCATGGCATGGATCACCCACTCGTTCGGATGGCAAAACGTTTACCTGGTAATGGGTGTCGCAGGGATAGCGCTTGCGCTGACGTGGCTCAAAGTCATGAAGAGCCCGAGCGACCATCCGCGCGTCAACAAGGCCGAACTTGAGCATATAGAGAGCGGTGGTGGCCTGGTTCATACGCAAAGAAAGACTGCCTATGCCGATGCAGCCAACCCCGGAACCTGGTTTTATGTGCGTCAGCTGATGTCGAACCGCATGCTCCTTGGCGTGTACCTGGCCCAGTATTGCATCAACGTCCTGACCTATTTCTTCCTGACGTGGTTTCCGATCTACCTCGTCCAGGCCCGTGGCATGACTATCCTGCAAGCCGGACTCACTGCCTCGTTGCCTGCGATCTGCGGCTTTGCGGGAGGCGTGCTCGGCGGGGTCTTTTCCGACGCGCTGATCCGGCGCGGCCATTCCCTGACGATTGCACGGAAGGTTCCGATCGTTGGCGGCATGCTGTTATCCGTGTGCATCATTGGCTGCAACTACGTCACGGCGGACTGGCTGGTTGTCGCGCTCATGTCGCTGGCTTTCTTTGGAAAAGGTATTGGCGCGCTCGGCTGGGCGGTGGTCGCGGACACCTCGCCCAAGGAAGCGATTGGCCTGTCCGGTTCGATCTTCAACATGTTCGGCAATATAGCGGGCATCGTGACGCCGATCGTGATCGGCTATCTCGTGGCCACGACCGGATCCTTCAACGGCGCATTGGTGTTCGTCGGTATCAACGCGCTTCTCACCGTGTCCAGCTACCTCGTCATCGTCAGGAAGATCGAGCGCGTTCAACTGCGTGCTCCGTTAGCGGCCGGAACCAACGTCTGACGCAATGCCATCCGCCCTTCACCGTCTTACCAGCCCTTACGGCTTTGCATCAAGGTGAAAAGGCTGCGCATGGGTCAAGTTCAACCACGGCGCGCCGTTAACCTGGCTAGGTCGACCATCCAAACTGAAAACATGCGAAACGTGACAATCCGCTCCAACCTGCTACTGGTGCTTTTCGTATTCGCCTCAATGATCGTCATGGGCGCGATTTTGGGTGTGCTTATGCTCGGCCGCGCAAATGACAACGCCCGTCGCTTGCAACAAATCGCCCAGCAAGAAATCCTGGTCAACGACGGTTATAAGGACACGACGCGTACGCGCTCGGCGCTCACGCGAGCCTATTCCGCCCTCAAGGAGCGTAACGACACCGCCACGCGCGACTCAGCCCTGAAAAGCGCGCAGGTTACCCTCGATCGAGCCGCTACGGAAACGGCCGCGTTTCGCGACGCGCCAAGCTTCGCCGGACGGGATGAAGCATTGCAGCGATCGCTTGTCGAGTCGTCGAACGCCCTGGCGGCACTGCTAACGAAAGCCAGCGACGCCTTGCGCGGTGACGACACAACCGCCTATGCAGCGATCAATGACAAGGACATTACGGGCGCGGGGGCAAAGTATTCATCGAACGTGGAGGCCTTTCAGAATCTCTCGAACTCGTTGATGAAAGACACGCTGGCGCAGGGTGAACGCGAACATGGATGGGTAATCACCCTGGTGGTCATCGGTGTGATCGGAGCGCTTTGCCTGATCGCGGTCACTCATCTCGCGCTTCGACGCATCGTGATCGACCCGTTGAAACGCGCCGTTGCCTCGCTCGATCAAATTGCTGCGAACAACCTCACGATCGCGATTCCACAAGGCGGTCAGAATGAAATCGGCCAATTGTTCGACGCCATGCGCCGAATGCAGCACGGCTTGACAGATACCGTGATGAATGTGCGCTCGAATTGCGACGCGATCAATACCGGCGCGAGAGAGATCGCCGCGGGGAATATCGATTTATCGAGCCGGACGGAAGAGCAATCGGCATCACTCGAAGAAACGGCTGCGAGCATGGAAGAACTGACCTCGACAGTCAAGCAAAACGCCGACAACGCTCAACAGGCGAGCACGCTGGCCGCAACGGCCGCGGACGTGGCGCAACGCGGAGGCGAAGTAGTCGGGCGAGCAGTTGCCACGATGAATGCGATCAGCACGAACTCCAACAGGATCGCCGAGATTACCGGCATGATCGATGGCATCGCGTTTCAGACGAACATCCTGGCACTCAACGCTGCGGTGGAGTCGGCACGGGCGGGAGAACATGGACGCGGTTTTGCCGTGGTGGCAACGGAAGTACGCACCCTCGCGCAACGCAGCGCGAACGCGGCTAAAGAGATCAAGACGCTGATCGGGACTTCGGTGCATGACGTGCAGCTGGGAAATGGCCTGGTCGCGCAAGCAGGCAACACCATGACCGAGATTGTCGACGCGGTTCAAAAGGTCGCCAGCCTGATGAACGAAATTACAGCGGCGAGCCTTGAGCAAAGCGAAGGGATCGCTCAAGTGGGGAAGGCGGTAAGCCAGATGGATCAGGTGACCCAGCAGAATGCAGCGTTGGTGGAACAAGCGGCGGCCGCCGCCAGTTCGCTCGAGCAGCAAGCGAAGCAAATGGCCGACGCGGTAGCGGCTTTTCAATTGAGCGAGTAAGCAGCCTGGAATTGAGCTCGCTATCAAACAGGTTCACACACGTGCGGTCCGTTCTTCGATTTGTCCAACGTCCGCGCTTAGACAAACCCACTCACCCAATTAATTCGTCGATGAAAATAAAAACGACCTGGCGCGTCATTGCTGGTGCACTCACTTTCGGCATCCTTATGAACTCGGCGCAAGCAGCAACCTACGTCTATGTTTCGAATGCCGACAGCGAAGATATCTCAGTGCTCCGGCTCGATCAATCGAATGGCGCGCTATCGCAGGTCGAGACGCTTGCGGTCGGCGGAACCGTCATGCCGCTGGCTCTTTCGCCCGACCACCATCATCTCTATGCCGGGTTGCGCTCCAAGCCGTATCGCGTGCTCAGTTTTGCGATCAACCCGCTCAACGGCCGCCTGATCCTGCTCAAGACCTCGCCGTTGGCCGAGAGCATGGCCTACCTCTCCACCGACGCCACGGGCCGCTATTTGTTCTCGGCTTCGTACGGCGGCAATCTGCTTGCCGTGAATCGCATTGACGCGAACGGTTTGGCGGGCGATCCGCAGCAGTCCGTGCCAACGGGGCCGATGGCCCATGCAATCCGGAACGCCCCCGATAACCGCTATGTATTCGCCTCTGTCCTCGGCTCCGATGCATGGCTGCGGCTGAAGTTCGATGCGCTCACGGGGCAACTTACGCCCGATGCGGCGCCCGCCTATACACTCCCGCCGAAATCCGGCCCACGTCACTTCGTCTTCTCGCCGGATCATCGGTTTGCCTATCTGATCGATGAGCTCGACGGCAAGCTGCATGTGCTTGCTTTCGATGCCGCGAATGACACTGCCAAGCCCGTGCAAACCGTCTCGATCGTGCCGCCGGATTTTTCTGGCGACAAGCCTTGGGGTGCTGACGTTCATCTGACGCCGGACGGCCGCTTCCTGTTTGCATCGGAACGCACATCGAGCACGCTTGCGTCGTTTCGCGTCGATAAGAAATCGGGCACGCTCACGCGAATTGGCACATGGCCGACCGAGAAGCAGCCGCGTGGATTCAATATCGATCCGTCGGGAAACTATCTGCTGGCGGTAGGACAATTGTCGACGCAGATGAGCGTGTATCACATCGACAAGCAAACCGGTGCGCTCAAGGCGATCAGACAGTACCCGGTCGGCAAGAACCCGAACTGGATAGAATTCGCGCAATTTGAGGGGGGTCTGTAGGGCTCCGTAACATAAGGGCGAATCGGATGCTGCAGGCAACGGCGAACGCACGGAAGCTTGCAGTCAACCCCGCGAAAATAATAGTCTCAAGAGCGTGGCGGAATTGCCTGCGTGGCCCGACGCTGCGCGTTCGCAAACATCTCGTGTAACGCTTGTCGCTCGTTGTCGGTCAAATGTGAAACCGCGGCCGGCATGGTGAGCACCAGTTGCAGTGTCAGGTCGCCGCGCGTACCAATGCTGTCCGTAAGCCCGTGCCTGAGCAGACGGATGGTGCTGCCCGGATGCGCGTTCGGCGAAATCGTCAGCCGCAGCGCGTGGCCCAGGATGTGCGCTTCGAAGCAGCCGCCGAGCGTGGCCGTGACGAAATCAACCTGAACATCGCAAGCGAGATTCAGCCCGTCGCGCCGAAAGGCCGAGCCGCACGCGATCACGACTGAAAAGGTGGCGTCGCCCGGCGGACCGCCGTTGGGCCCAGGGTGGCCCGCGCCTTCGACGACGAGACGCTGACCGTCCCACGCACCCGGGGGGACCTTGACTGTCTCGGACTTCCGGTAGGTCATGGCGGCAGCGCCGAGACACGCTGGACACAAGTGACTCGCCAGCGGGCGTCCCGTCCCCACACAGGCGGCGCAGCGCGTACCCGAGACCGACTGGCCGCTGCCGTAACAGCGCGTGCACTGCGAGACTCTGTCCTGACATTGCTGACACGGTCCGCTTACCGGGTAGCTCACATCAACTTCGCCACCATGGATCGCGGCTTCGAGCGGCACAAAGAGTCTGATCAGGCAGCTCGCGCCGCGCGCCGGCGGCCCCCGGTGTTCGCGTGACGGGGAAGCTTTGCCACGGCTCCCTGCCGGCGCCGACGTCGATGTCGATCTCGACGTCGGGCGGGCCACCCGGGGCTCACGCTTGCCGATCAGAATCTCGAACGCTTCCTGCACGCGCTTGAACACCGGCTCGACTAGTGACTCGCTGCCCTTGTTGCGGTCCGGGTGGTACTTTGCCCTCAGCCGCCGGTATGCGCGTGTGACGTCTGCCGGCGACGCGCTCTCTGGTAGCTCCAGTCGCCTGTAATATTCGTCGAGGCTCACCCGTTTCCCCCGGTTTCTTTCTGAAAGCGCAAGTCTATCAAGACCAAAGCAATAGGACTGCTGTCGATGACGGGAGATTGTCAGCGCCGACATGCTCACAATTCCCGGGGGGATCCGGGACCAAGGTAACGCTGCGTCATGACAGGAAACCGGAGCGCCGGACCGGATCACGACGGGCAATTGTCATTCGAAGCGAACACCGCTCAACGTACAAGGAATCCATATTTGAGCGGATCCCGCTCGTCGATGATCCAGTTCGCGAATCCACAAACATGGGCTGAGCCTTCGATCTCGGGGATCACGGCGGGGAACTCGCCGAGTTGCGTTTCACCGACAACACGCGCACGAAACACCGTGCCGATGATCGATTCATTCACGAGTACATCGTCTTGCCCGATCTCGCCACGCAAATAGAGTTGCGCCACGCGGCCTGCGGTGCCCGAACCCGTCGGAGAACGGTCTACTTCCCGGTCTGCGAAAATGCAGCAGTTCGCCTGTGTCGAGTCGGGAAGTCTTGGCGCGCCGTGAATGATCGTGCCGTAGATATGATTGATTTCCGGGATGTGCGGGTGCACGAGCGGAAACGCCCGATTGGCGGCGATCTTCACTTGCGCGCCGAATTGCTTGAGGGCGTCGACCGACGACTCACGAATGGTGAGGCCATGCGATGTGCCGTCGGTGTAGAAATAGAACGCACCCCCGAATGCGATATCTCCCCTCACCGTCCCGTAGGCCGGTGTCTCGACACTCACGTCGCGCCTGTAGATGAACGATGGCACGTTGATGAATCGCACACCATTCGCGTGCATGCCGTCCCACTTGACGAATGCTTCGATAAAGCCGCACGGTGCGTCGATGCCGACACGCGTTTCGGGCGATTCGCGCTGCACCCAGCCGAGCTCCACCGCCGCCGTTGCCAGTGCGATCACACCATGTCCGCAGTGGTCGCTATATCCTTCGTTGTGCAGGAAGATCACACCGAAATCCGCCGTGGGTGAAACGGGCGACGTGAGATAACCGCCGTACATGTCCGCGTGTCCGCGTGGTTCGAACATCAGGGCCTGGCGAATGTTGTCCGCATGTTCGCGCACCCAGGCACGGCGCTCCACGATCGAGTCACCCTGCAAGCGGGGAAGTCCCGACGTGACGATCCGGAACGGCTCGCCGGCGGTATGGACTTCGACGGTACTGATCGTGCGGCTGACCTGCATTTTTTTATCTCCTATATGCGATGTCTGCACGCCACTCAGGGCGCCGTGCAAACACTATGTTGCAACGGACTCAAGCAGTTGTCCAAACAAAATCGCGGGCGATAAAAATCCTGCAGTGCCAGATAGCAATGCAAGTTTCAGTTTGCTTCTCCGAACTTCCTGGACGGCTTTGAGCGCTATTTTCGAACCCGCGTTGAGGCTAAGAAGCTCGCGAAAATATAGCACCCATGTTCCCGATTTAGTCCCTGTAAAAACGCCAAAGGCAGACAAGATTTTCAATTAGGGAATGAAGAACGAATACACAATGGATTGGCGAACTCGAGCTGCCGTTAAAAAGGCTTCAAGACAAGCAAAAGACCGCTGTGCAGGCGCGCAGCGGTCTTCCAAACGACACATAACGATTGATGGCCCCAAGTTTCGAATTGCAGACTGCGTGGGATTAGTCCATTGATGCAGGCCGAACCCGACCCGGGGGCAAGCTTACTTAGGCCCCACTACCATATGCGCAGGCGATGCGCTTACGCCTGCTCACGCCGGCTTTCATCCTCGACTGCCGTTATTGGCCCGCGCCCGGGGACACTACGCTCGGGGTCGCCAGCGTGTTGTTGGTCTTTGGAGCACTGGTGGCAGGTGGCGTGCCGTTCGTACTACTGGGCAGGCCCGAATTTGGCGCCCTGGCGGCCATGCCGCTATCCGAATTCGTGATGCCTGGCGTGCCGTATCCGCTCGTGGCGCCGTTCATCTGCGTCGTGCCGTTCATCTGGTTCGCGGGGCTTGCCGTGCTGCCCGCCGAACCGTTGCCGCCCGAACCTCCGGCCGCCTGTGCATAGGCGCCCCCCGACAACGTAAGTGCGGCGACGGCCGCAACTAATGTGCTGATTGCCTTGTTCATGATCCGTCCCTCCTTGATAGCAATGGAATGTAGACGCAGACGGTTGCCGCCTGCTTGACCAGAAATTTAGCAATCACCGTGCCGCATGAGATTTCGATGCGGCCGGATGCATATTGTCGCGTGAACGCAATACACATGACCGAGTTCATGCAACCAGATATGCACAGTTGAAATTAGTGAGATCGTGATAGCTTGCGACGGCGACAAATTCGGGTCAAAGACGCTCACTCAAGCGACGCAATCAACGCACGCGCAGCGCGCATCATGCGTCTCACCGAACTCCCATGATTCGCAATGCTAATCGGATGGCATGAAAGATTACCATCCGTCACCCCATCGATAATTACATCTTCACCACGTCGAGCAGCGTCTTCTTGCCCGCCTTAAAGGTATAGAGAGAGATCACGCCGTGCTTCAGGTCGCCCTTCGAGTCGAAAGTCGTCTCACCGATCACACCCTTGTAATCCGTGCTCGGCATGGCCGCGAGGATCTTCGCCGGATTGACCGATTGTGCACGCTTCATTGCATCAACGATGATGTACACGGCGTCATAAGCAAACGGAGCATCAATCTGGATCGGCTGGCCAAAACGTTTCTCGTACTTCGCTTCGAACGCCTTGCCGTCCACCATCTTCTCTAGCGCCAACCCTGCTTCCGAACAGACCACGTTGTCGGTAGCATCGCCAGCGAGGTCCGACAGCTTGTCAGTACACAAACCGTCTCCCGCCAGCACTCTCGCACGCAGGCCGAGCTGCCTTGCCTGCTTCGCGAACGGACCTCCAGTGGCATCCGAGCCGCCGTACATGATCGCATCGGGATTTTCTCCCTTGATCTTCGTCAGGATAGCGCGGAAGTCGACAGCCCTGTCGTTGGTCGCGTCGTGTGACATGACGTTCATGCCCAGCGACTTCGCAGTCTTTTCGAATTCGTTCGCGAGACCCTGGCCGTAAGCGGTCGAGTCATCGACGATCGCGACGCTCTTCAGCTTCAGGTCCTCGGAAGCGTATTTGGCGAGCGCCGGACCTTGTTGCGCATCGGTCGCCACCACACGGAATGTCGTCTTGAAGCCTTGCTGCGTGTAACCCGGGTTGGTCGACGATGGTGAGATCTGCACGATCCCTGCATCGCTATAGATCTTTGAGGCCGGTATTGAAGTGCCCGAGGTCAGGTGCCCGACCACGGCGACAATATTATCGTCGACGAGCCTTTGCGCCACTTGCGTCGCCGTGCGCGGATCAGCAGCGTCGTCTTGCGCGTCGAGTTCAAGAATGATCTTCTGGCCGCCGATCGTCAGACCCTTGGCATTGATTTCCTCAACTGCGAGGCGTGCACCGTTTTCGTTGTCCTTGCCCAGGTGGGCAATGCCGCCGGTCAACGGCGCAACGTGGCCGATCTTGACGATCTCGTCTGCTACCGCGGCCGTTCCGACCGTTCCCAAAAGAATCGCCGCAGCGCTCATCGGCAATAGTCTTTGAATGTTGATATTCATGCGATTCTCCAGTTGCGGTCCGAGTTCCAGGATATGAAGTGCAACACCCTGACTCGTTCAAGGAGTTGCCAGCAAAAAACAGCGCTGACCGCCATAGCAGGGTGGTAAATTCACCTCCTATACTATTCATCAGGAAACCTGAAGAAATCCGCGATCAGGCTCCACATCTCAACCGGATTCGAGTACATCGGGAAGTGTCCGCAGGAACGAACCCTCGCGACCCGGACACCGTTCTCCTGGAGGCTGGACAGGTAGGACAAGCCATCGTTTTGCTCTCCATGCATGAACATTCGCGGACACGGGAGCGACAGGAATCGCCTCATCAGGTCTCCGTGGTCAGATAGCTCGACCATCGACGTGAAGATGCCCCTCACAACTGCTGCCCGTACCTTATGCCGAAGGCTCGCAGCGTAAAGCGCTGAGGAGTGATAGCGCGAACGCCACGTCCTTTCAATGAAGTTCTCGAAAAATAGCTCTGCGTTTTCGGTAGGAAAATCCGCGATCTGGCGACTCAGGAAGCAATCTTCCGGAGCGACGTTACCTTCAATGTTGATAAAGCTTAGAACGCGGGTTGGTTCTGCATCTGCCAACATCAACGCGGTCAGTCCACCCATCGAGTGTCCGACCACATGGAAGTCGGCCACGGCGAAGTGCGCGAGCAGATGGCGCGCCGTTTCAACGAGGAAGGAAATAGACACTGCGTTCAAATCGGCGCATTCGGTTTCACCACAGCCGGGAGCGTCATAAGCGATGATAGGACGCCCGTCAAACGCCTGATTTAGAACGACATCCGCGTAGTCTTCCTTGGTTGACCCGAAGCCGTGCAGAAATAAAACTGGCGCCCCTTCCCCGGGTCGATACATGACAGCAAGCTTCAGCCTGACGCCCAGCACGTCTAGCTCAATGCTTGTCTTCGTGAGTTCTGTATTTGATGACATCATTAGAGCGCTAGTCGACTGGGGCGCGGCACAAACGTTCGGGGATGGCATGAATGCTCCAGGTGGGTCGTTCACAAAACCGCTTACAACGACTGACAGAAGCGCTTGATCGCCCGGCATGCTTCGATCAACGCGTCGTCGTCCAGCGCGTACGCAATGCGGATATACGGAGCAAGCCCAAACGCACTGCCCTGCACGACGGCCACGTTGGCCTCATCCAGCAGCGCGCTCGCCACGTCCTCGTCGGTCATTAATTTTGTGCCCGCAACCGTCGTGCGTCCGATCAGGCCCTCGCACGACACAAACGCGTAGAACGCGCCACCTGGAGTAGGACAGGACAATCCTGGCGTCTCGTTGAGCAATCGCACCATGAGGTCGCGGCGCTGCTCAAACACGGAACACGTTTCGCCGATGAATTGCTGCGGACCCGTGAGCGCCGCGAGTGCTGCATGTTGTGAGATCGAACTGGCGCCCGAGGTCTGCTGTCCTTGCAGCTTCTCCATGGCATCGAGCAGCCAACGCGGTCCGGTCCCGAAGCCGATGCGCCAGCCCGTCATTGCATATGCCTTGGACACACCGTTCATCGTCAACGTGCGAGACATCAGACGCGGCTCGACCTGGGCGATCGTGTGGAAGGCGGCGCCGTCGAAGATCAGGTGCTCGTAGATATCATCGGAGAGCACCAGGACATGCGGGTGGGCAAGCAGTACTTCGGCGAGCGCCGCAAGCTCGTCCCGTGTGTAGACCGCGCCTGTAGGGTTGGACGGCGAGTTAAGAATCAACCAGCGCGTGCGGGGTCCGATTGCATCGGCTAACGCCCGTGGAGTGAGTTTGAATCCGCTCTCGTTCCCGCAGGTCACGATCACCGCGCGCGCGCCACACAGCTGGACCATCTCCGGATAGCTCACCCAGTAAGGTGCCGGCACGATTACCTCATCCCCCTCGTTGAGGGTAACGGCCAGCGCGTTGTATATCACCTGTTTGCCGCCGCTGCAGACGATAGTGTCCTGCCAGGTGAGCTCAAGGCCATTCTCGTTGCGGAACTTCGCCGCGACCGCTTCGCGAAGCGGTCGCATACCGGCGACCTGCGTATAGCGTGTGTGTCCTGCACGAATCGCCTCGATGGCGGCCTCGCGTATGTGCACGGGCGTGTCGAAATCCGGTTCGCCGGCGCTCAGCGAGATGACCTTGGCGCCGCAAGCACGGCGTGCTGCGACGCGATCCATCATGCGATAAGTGGCAGAAGGTTGTGCCTGAGCCAGGTGGATGTTCAGGGTTTGATGATCCCTATTCATGCGTTTCTCCAGCGTGTCAGGCCGAGCAATTCAAGCGTGCTCGCTCCTTGCGTGAGTTGCCGCATCATCGTGGCTTCCTTCGACGCACGTGCTTCACCATCGACGAGCGTGCGTTGCGCATCAGCCGCCGGGATGATGATGACGCCGTCGTCATCGGCTACCACCAGGTCGCCTGCGGCGACCGGCACGCCGGTGAACATCATAGGTTCGCCAACCGAGGGGGCGCTGGCCTTCACGGTGCCGCGAACCGAGATGCCGCGTGCGAACACCGGAAAATGCCGCGCCGTCACGGCCGCTACATCCCGCACGCCGCCATCGATGACGAGTCCCACCACACCGGCTGCTTCAGCAGCGACCGTGAGCACCTCGCCCCAATAGCCGGCCACGAAGTTGCCGGTGCCGACCACGAGTACGCAGCCGCGCGGCACCCGCTCCAGGGCGATGTGGATGGCCAGGTTGTCACCCGGCGAGCACACCAGTGGATACGCAGGGGCGGCAATGAATGCGCCGTTCCAGATGCCACGCACGAGCGGGTCGACAGCGCATGGCAAGCCAGATGCTTCGTAGAGCGTGGAGCTGCCGAGCGCTCGCGCTCGGGCCTCGAAGTCCGCAGGCAATGGCAAGGGTGCAGTTGCGTGGCTCATGACGCCTTCCGCTGCAGTGTGTGGTAGCCCAGCGCTTCGCGTGCTTCCTTCAGTGTCTTGCCCTGGGATATCTGTGTGCGGATGTCCGCCTCGACCGTCTCGATCTGGCGCGCGATCGCCGCCACTTCGCGTACGCGATCGCGCGGCACGACCACGACACCGTTGGCGTCAGCGACGACAATGTCGCGCGCGCAAACACGGGCCGTGCCAATCGACACCGGTACATTGACGCCCTCGACCTGAACCCGGTCTTTTCCGGTGCGCATGAATCGGCCCCTGGTGAACAGGGGGTAACGGTCGCTCAAGGCCTTCCCGACGTCGCGGCATACGCCGTCGATGACCGTGCCAGCAATCTTCCGGGCGCCCGCATACTGGGTCATGATGTCCCCCCACACGGTGCAATCGGTGCGCCCGTTGTTGTCGATCACCAGCACGTCGCCTTCGCCGACGTCATCAATGAAATCACCAACCGATCCAGCGGGTGTGCTGGCCGTTACATATTTGGCCGTGAATGCAGGTCCTACGATAACGCCGGGGTAGTTGTCCAGCGGCGCGATGCCGAGGCACTGGCCAGGCAAACCCAGCTTGTCCATCGCATCCGAGACGCCGGGTGTATCCAGTCCGTCGAACAGGGCGACCAACTCTTGATCTTCTTGATTCATCGTTTGATTCCTTCCCGGATGGCTTCGAATTTCTTGTCGCGCGTCACGGCAGTGCGGTGATGTGGTTGCGATGACGTAAGTTCGCGCATACAGTCCGATATGTAAATTCCGAATAATTGAAGCATCTGATACGCCAAACCTATCAAACGATCATGATCAATTTCCGGCTTATCCGTCATTTGTGGCTCTTCCTGGCGGTCGCCGAGGAACAGCACTTCGGGCGCGCGGCAAAGCGCCTGGACATGTCCCAGCCCCCGTTGACCGAGCAGATCCAGGCGCTGGAACAGGCATTGAAGGTAAAACTCTTCGAGCGCTCCCGGCGCGGCACGTACCTCACCCCGGTGGGCGCGGCCATCCTGCCGGCCGTACGCAAGTTTGCGGAGCAGCTCGAGCGTCTCGAGCTCGCGGTTCACGAGGCCGTTGCCGGGCGCAGCGGAGTGCTGACCATCGGTGCGATATCGTCAGCCATGCTCGATATCCTGCCGCCGCTGATCGAGCGGCTGAAGGCCGACTACCCGCAGCTCACCGTATCGGTCAAAGAGATCGACAGCGCCGAAGCCATTCCAGCGCTTGAAACCGGCGACATCGACCTGGCCTTTGTCAGGCTGGAGGGCGACCTGGGAGGGACGATCCAGTCGCTCGCGTTGGCGCAGGATCGCCTCGCGGTGGCCATGCCACGTGAACATCCGATGGCCTCTGCTACACGCATCCGGCTCGCCTCCCTTGCGGGTGAAGATTTCGTGATGTTTCCGCGCAAGGTAAGTCCCGTGTACTTCGACAGTCTGGTGGCGTCGTGCCGCGCAAATGGGTTTTCACCGCGGATAGTTCACGAGGTGCGCTCTGTCGCGTCTCAGGTCGCGTTCGTAGGCTGCGGCCAGGGCATCGCACTGGTGCCGGCGTCACTTAAGAAGCTCGCACCTGAGAACGTCGTGTTCCGGCCGCTGAGGGAGAAAGTGAGTGTGGTGACAACGGCAATGGCCTGGAGCACGGCGCGGGAAAACCCGCTAGTGGACGCGGTAGTCACCCTGTTAAAGGCTGGAAAACGGCCTGTTTGATCAAGCAATTCACAGTCACTCTCAGTCCAGGATCGACTATGAGCGGCGCCATTTCCTCATAGCCTCCACGTATCAATCCATTCCGAAATTCGAAATATACATATCGAACTGTCAATGTGAGACTGGCCTCCTCACCACACCATGAGGCTTGCCATGGCAGAGCGTTCGTTACTCGACCGCCTCGCGGCGCTCGACACCAACACAGTGTCAGACGCGCTGGATTTCCTCGGTCTGGCCGGAGCGACATTCGGCATTCAGCCACTATGGGACTGCCCGAAAATCGTTGGCCGCGCCAGCACCATCCAGTTGGGACCCAAGGCTGACGGTCAGCAAAAGGCGCACATCATCACGCCGGTGATTGCGGGAATTGACACCGATGATCGCGTGCTGGTTATTGCCGGCGGGACGCAGGGAATCTCCTGCTGGGGTGACATCATCGCTAACGCTGCGCAGTTCAAGCGCGTGCGTGGCACGGTGATCGATGGCGTAAGCCGGGATATCGAAGGCAGCGAGTCAATCGGCTATCCGGTTTATGGACGTGGGATCACGATGATCAGCGCGCGCAACCGGTTGGCACAACTGTCGGCGGCCGGGCCGATCCGCTTTGCCGGTGTCGTCGTGCGGCAAGATGATTTCGTCATTGCCGACCGATGCGGAACAGTGTTCGTCCCAAGCGAACGGATTGAAGAAGTCATCGAGCTTGGCGAGCGTATAGCCCGCCGGCAAGATGCCATGGTGCAAGCGGTGCGTGCCGGTCGCTCGGTCGCCGATGTGATGCATGACAAGGAATTTGACGCCATCAAGCAGAAGCAAGCGTGATGAGACTGTCTGAGTCGCTCTGCCACGGTCATCGGTTGCCAGCCGACGCCATCGGTTAGCTGATTATCACTCTGTGACGCAAATCCTATCTGCTATGGCGAGCAGTCGGCGAGCATGGCACCGGACTCGACATCCTGGCGCAGAAGCGGCGCGGCAAAGCCACCGCCAAGCGCCCTTGTTTAAATCCTTCGCAGACAATAAAAAACCCGCAGAGCCAATAGCTATGCGGGTTTCCTTTTGCTGTTCCGAACTTCTTTACACAAAACTTCGGACCTTGCTTGCGAAACGGTGGTGGGTGATGACGGGCTCGAACCGCCGACCTACGCCTTGTAAGGGCGCCGCTCTACCAACTGAGCTAATCACCCCGCTTCACAATCTTTTCAAGCGATCTTCACACCGACTAAACGAAAGCGTGTGATCCGCTTTACCAGACTTGAAACCGTTTCAAACCGGTCCCTATCCAGCGAGTCCGCTAGTTTAGCGCATCTTTTAGTGCTTTGCCAGGGCGGAATTTCGGAACCTTCGCGGCTGCGATCTTGATCTCATCGCCGGTACGGGGATTACGTCCGATACGCGCCGTCCGCTTGCCCACGGCGAAGGTGCCGAAGCCGACGAGCGTCACCGAGCCGCCCTTCTTCAGGGTCGTCTTGACCCCGCCGATCAAGGCTTCGAGTGCACGGCTGGCCGCCGCTTTGGAGATATCAGCTTGTTGCGCAATATGGTCGATCAGGTCCGTCTTGTTCATTGTGATCCCCCGAATAATGGTTAGTGGATGGGCGATGCTGCAAAGAGTAGTTTCACGACAGGTTGCTTGAGCACGGGCCCCGGAAGCCGCCAAGTGCGGCGGTCATTAGAAGTAGCCGAAAGACCGGTGTCAACCCGGATTGAGCCTAACCCGCGAGCCTCAGCTTGATTTCCGGGGCGCTAACGTGCACGTCGGACGCACCAATAAAAAACCCGCGTGGTCAGTTCACACTGACCACGCGGGTTTTTTGTTCGCTCGATTCCGGCGCGACCGCTTCGGGCCGCGCCTCGCCGGACGCTTACTGCTTACTCATTAATGCTTCACGAATTCACCCGCTGCCGGGGTGTCCTTCTTTTCCGCAACAGCAGGCGTTGCCGGCTTGGCTTCTTCTTCCGGCAGTGCTGCTGGAACACGTTCAAGCGCGAGCTCGAGCACCTTGTCGATCCAGCGAACCGGAACGATTTCGATCGAGTTCTTCACGTTGTCCGGAATTTCGGCCAAATCCTTCGTGTTCTCTTCCGGGATCAGCACGAGCTTGATGCCGCCGCGATGCGCCGCCAGCAACTTCTCCTTCAATCCGCCGATAGGCAACACTTCACCGCGCAACGTGATTTCGCCCGTCATTGCCACGTCTGCGCGAACCGGAATGCCGGTCAGAACAGACACGAGCGCTGTCGTCATGGCGATACCGGCAGACGGACCGTCCTTCGGCGTCGCGCCTTCAGGCACGTGGATGTGGATGTCCTTTTTCTCGAACGCCTCATCCGATACCCCCAGACGACGCGAACGCGACCGCACCACTGAACGCGCTGCCTCGACCGATTCCTTCATCACGTCGCCGAGCGAACCCGTGCGGATGATGCTGCCCTTGCCCGGCATGACCGCGGCTTCGATGGTCAGCAAGTCGCCGCCCACTTCCGTCCACGCGAGACCCGTCACCTGGCCGACCTGATTCTCCTTCGCGGCCAGACCGAAGTCGGTCTTGCGCACGCCGAGGAACGAGTCGATGTTGCTGCCGTCGATCCGGACCGCGCCTTCCGCCTTCTTCAGCAGAAGCATCTTGACGACCTTGCGGCAGATCTTCGACATTTCGCGCTCAAGCGACCGCACGCCAGCTTCACGCGTGTAGTAGCGAATGATGTCGCGGATCGCTTCTTCCGTGAGATCCATCTCGCCGGCCTTCAGGCCGTTGTTGCGGATTTGCTTGGGCAACAAATACTTTTGCGCGATGTTGATCTTCTCGTCCTCGGTGTAACCCGAGAGGCGAATCACTTCCATCCGGTCGAGCAACGGCGGCGGAATGTTCAGCGAGTTCGACGTCGCCACGAACATCACGTCCGACAGATCGAAGTCCACTTCGATGTAGTGATCGGCGAACGTATGGTTCTGTTCCGGATCGAGCACTTCAAGCAAAGCGGACGCCGGGTCGCCGCGAAAATCCATGCCCATCTTGTCGACTTCGTCGAGCAGGAAAAGTGGATTGCGAACACCGATCTTCGACAAGCTCTGCAGGATCTTGCCGGGCATCGACCCAATGTACGTGCGACGGTGTCCGCGAATCTCGGACTCGTCATGCACGCCGCCAAGCGCCATACGCACGAACTTGCGGTTCGTTGCGCGAGCGATCGACTGGCCCAGCGAGGTCTTGCCGACGCCCGGAGGCCCGACTAGGCACAAGATGGGCGCCTTGACCTTCTCAACCCGTTGTTGGACCGCAAGATACTCGAGAATCCGTTCCTTGACCTTCTCAAGGCCAAAGTGATCTTCATCGAGCACGCGTTCTGCATTCGAGAGGTCATTGTTGACCTTGCTCTTCTTGCGCCACGGCAAGCCGATCAGCGTGTCGATGTAATTACGCACGACGGTGGCTTCAGCCGACATTGGCGACATCAGCTTGAGCTTCTTCAGCTCGGCATCAGCCTTCTTCTTGGCTTCCTTGGGCATGCGTGCGTTGGTGATGCGCTTCTCGAGTTCTTCGAGATCCGCACCTTCCTCGCCTTCGCCCAATTCCTTCTGGATCGCCTTGACCTGTTCGTTCAGGTAGTACTCGCGCTGGCTCTTTTCCATCTGACGCTTTACGCGTCCGCGAATGCGCTTTTCGACCTGAAGAATGTCGATCTCAGCTTCGAGCTGGGCAAGCAGATGCTCAAGACGTTCCACAACCGGGAGCATCTCGAGAATGTGTTGCTTCTGGTCGAGCTTCAGCGGCAGATGCGCGGCGATGGTGTCAGCCAGACGACCCGCTTCATCGATACCCGACAGCGACGTCAGGATCTCAGGAGGGATCTTCTTGTTGAGTTTCACGTACTGATCGAACTGCGACACGATCGCGCGGCGCAACGCTTCAGTTTCAGCGCTGTCGGCGTGGTCGGGTTCGAGCGGCATCACGTCGCAGGAGAACTGCGTTTCCTGTTCTTCGATCGTGAGCGTCTTGGCACGCTGCAAGCCTTCGACCAGCACCTTCACGGTACCGTCCGGCAGCTTCAGCATTTGCAGGATGTTTGCGATACATCCCACTTCGTACATGTCTTTTTCGGTCGGCTCGTCTTTCGCAGCGGTCTTCTGGGCGACAAGCATGATGTGCTTGCCACCTTCCATCGCGGCTTCGAGTGCCTTGATCGATTTGGGTCGTCCGACAAAAAGCGGAATCACCATGTGCGGGAAAACGACTACGTCACGCAGCGGAAGCAGCGGGAGAGTAATACGTTCCTGCGGGAGGAGTTGGGTTCCTGACATTTTCATTTCCCCAGTAGTGGAATCAGTTCAGTCGTAAATAAGGCCGTCAAAATGGATTGCAAGCCTTAAGCGTGTGGGAAAAGATCAGTGAATCGAAAAAATTCGCCTCAGTAACGTGTCAGTAACGTCCACAAGATATCCGAAAAATAAACAAAAAGCCGTTCACGTTGCCATGAACGGCTTTTCGCCGACACACAGCCCAACTCAGTTAGAACCTGCTACCTTCGGCGTGTCTTCGTAGATCAAAAGCGGCTTGCCGTCGCCATCGATTGTATTGTCATCCACGATAACCTTGCTTACACCCTTCATTGCCGGCAATTCGTACATCACGTCCAGCAACGCTTGTTCGAGAATGGACCGCAGACCACGCGCACCCGTCTTGCGACGGATTGCCTTCAGCGCAATAGCCTTCAACGCGCCCGGACGAATCTCCAGGTCAACGCGTTCCATGTTGAACAGCTTGTGATACTGCTTCACCAGCGCATTCTTCGGCTCGGTCAGGATCTTGATCAGCGCGTCTTCGTCCAGCTTGCCGAGCGTCGCCACAACGGGCAAACGGCCGATCAACTCCGGAATCAGGCCGAACTTGATCAGATCTTCCGGTTCCACTTCGCGCAGCACTTCGCCCGCGTCGCGATCCACCTTGCTCTTCACGCTTGCGCCAAAACCGATGCCGGTCTTTTCCGTACGATCGATGATGACCTTTTCAAGGCCGTCGAACGCGCCGCCGCAGATGAACAGGATGTTGGTGGTGTCGACCTGGATGAAGTCCTGGTTCGGGTGCTTGCGGCCGCCTTGCGGGGGCACCGAAGCCATCGTGCCTTCGACCAGCTTCAGCAGTGCTTGCTGGACACCCTCGCCCGACACGTCGCGCGTGATGGACGGGTTATCCGACTTGCGGCTGATCTTGTCGATTTCATCGATGTAGACAATGCCGCGCTGGGCTTTATCGACTTCGTAGTTACAGTTCTGCAGCAGCTTCTGAATAATGTTTTCAACGTCTTCGCCAACATAACCGGCTTCCGTCAGCGTGGTTGCGTCTGCAATCACGAACGGGACGTTCAACATGCGCGCGAGTGTTTGCGCAAGCAAGGTCTTGCCCGAACCCGTGGGTCCGATCAGCAGGATGTTGCTCTTCGACAACTCGATATCGTCTTTCTTCTCGAGATGCTTGAGACGCTTGTAGTGGTTATATACCGCCACTGCAAGAATCCGCTTCGCGCGTTCCTGACCTATCACGTACTGGTTCAGGATCTCGCTGATCTCTTGCGGGCTGGGCAGATCCGACTTCGTCAGGCCAGCCTCTTCCGCCGCGCCGGCAGCTTCGTCGCGGATAATTTCATTGCACAAGTCGATGCATTCATCACAGATGAACACGGAAGGACCTGCAATCAGCTTCTTGACCTCGTGCTGGCTTTTACCGCAGAACGAGCAATACAACAGCTTTTCGCTGTTAGAACCTTTTTTGTCCGCCATGGATGTGCGAGCCTCCGGACACTCGATTACATAATACGCCGCTCAATTCACCTGCGCAGAAATGGCCTGTGCTCAGGTTGAAAGCGCGTGTGGCGTGTGCTTTGACGCCGTTTTCCGCGTTGGCTCCAGCCTGGCGCGCGGCTCGGTTTTGCCGCGCCGCCGTTGGCGATCTGGCCCGAAACCGCAACGCCCGTATGGACAAAAACGGAACAGCCGGCCCGTTATTCCCAACGGCCGGCACCGCGCCGGTCAGGGACGCTTGTGAAGAACCTGATCGACGATACCGTATGCCTGCGCGTCATCGCCGGACATGAAATTGTCGCGGTCGGTGTCACGTGCGAGACGTTCCGCCGGCTGGCCCGTATGGTGCGCGAGCAACTGGTTCAGACGTTCCTTCAGGTACAGGATTTCCCGAGCCTGAATTTCGATGTCCGACGCCTGTCCGCGCGCGCCGCCGAGCGGCTGGTGAATCATCACGCGCGAGTTGGGCAATGCAACGCGTTTGCCCTTGGCGCCTGCCGCCAGCAGGAAAGCGCCCATGCTTGCGGCCAGTCCCATGCACAGCGTGGCGACATCCGGCTTCACGAACTGCATGGTGTCGTAAATAGCCATGCCAGCAGACACCGAGCCACCCGGGCTGTTGATGTACAGGCTGATGTCCTTGTCGGGGTTTTCGCTTTCGAGAAACAGCAACTGCGCGACCACCAGATTGGCCGACTGGTCGTTCACTTCACCGACCAGGAACACCAGGCGCTCTTTCAGCAGCCGCGAATAGATGTCATAGGCACGTTCGCCGCGGCCGCTCGTTTCAACCACCATGGGCACCAGACCGAGCGCCTTGGTTTCGAAGTCATGCGGTGCGTTCGACGCGAGCGTGTCCAGCAATTGAGCGCGAAAGGTCATGCAATTTCCTTGTTCGGAATAGGGATACTGAACGACAAAGGAACATCCGAAAAACGGCACAACTGGGCAACCAGGACCACCACAACCGGAATGCAAAAAAGGCGTGCCGGCCCGTCACCTCGACGGCCCTGCACGCCTTGTCGACGCTGCTTACGCTTGCGCCGTCGCGCTGGCCAATTCTTCGAAGCTTACTTCCTTGTCGCTCACTCGGGCCTTGCCGAGCACGAAGTCCACGACGTTGCTTTCCACAACATACGCTTCCATTTCGGCGAGGCGCTGCTGATTCGAATAATACCAGCGGACGACTTCCTTCGGGTCCTCGTAGCTTTTCGCGAATTCGTCGACTTCCGCGCGGATCTGTTCCGGCTTCGCCTGCAGGTCGTTGGACTTGACCAGTTCGGCCAGAACCAGGCCCAGCTTGACGCGGCGTTCAGCTTGTTCCGAGAACATTTCGGCGGGGATGGGCGCGTCCGCTGCGTTCGGCACACCGCGTTGTTGCAGATCCTGGCGTGCCATTTCGACCAGACGTTGCTGATCCTGTTCGATCAGCGCCTTCGGCACGTCGAGTTCGGAGATCTTCAGCAGCGCGTCCATGACCTGGTTCTTCACGATCTGTTGCGTGCGGCGCTTGGCTTCACGCTCCAGATTCTCCTTGATCTCACCGCGCATCTTGGTCGTGTCGCCGTCTTCCACACCCAGCGACTTCGCGAATTCGGTATCGATTTCCGGCAGGTGCGCCCATTCGATCTTCTTCATCGTGATGGTGAACTGGGCCGTCTTGCCGGCCACGTCCTTGCCGTGGTAATCGTCCGGGAACTTGAGGTCGAATTCCTTCGACTCGCCAACCTTCAGGCCAAGCGCCGCCGTTTCGAATTCCGGCAACATGCGGCCTTCGCCCAGCACGAACGTGAAGTCTTCAGCGCTGCCGCCTTCAAACAGCACGCCGTCGAGCTTGCCGACGAAGTCCATCGTCACGCGGTCGCCGTCCTTGGCTGCCGTATCAGCGCCACCGTCGCCATGCTCGCCGCCTTCGCCGCGTGCGTGGTAATGCACGCGCTGCTTGCGCAGGATTTCCAGCGTGCGGTCGATTTCCGCTTCCGAGATGGTCGTGACCGTACGTTCGATTTCAGCCGTCGCCACGTCGCCGACCTTCACTTCCGGATACACCTCGAAAGTTGCGTCGAACGCGTAGTCGTCCGCGACTTCGCCGCCCTTGGGCGCGAAGCTCGGCTGGCCGGCCACACGCAGGTTTTCGGTGCGCGTGACGTCGAAGAATTCCTTGCCTACCTTGTCGCTCAGCACTTCGGCTTCAACCTGGCCCTGGTACTGCTGCGTCACCATCTTGAGCGGCACCTTGCCCGGGCGGAAACCCGGCATGCGCACGTTTTTCGCCAGCTGACGGATACGCGAATCCACTTCCTTTTGCACCGTATCTTTCGGCAGGGAAATCGTCACACGGCGTTCGAGCTTGCCGAGGTTTTCAACAACGTTAGCCATGGCTTCTATCGTCCTAAAGTAAATCGAGTATTCGGGTTCGTGTGTCTGGTCAGTTCTGGTTCGATCTCGCGCCACGGTAGGCGCACGGCGCCTCACGGTTCCTGAGCAATGCAAGCAGCCTGATTGAGCCTTCGCCAAGCGGCCAAAGCTCAATACCGTAGATCCGCCAAGCCGTGACAGGAAGCCGTACGCGCCGGTTTGAGTCAACCGAGCCAAACATTTTACCAAACTATTTGCAAGGGTCGTGGCGGATCAGGGTCTGCCCTGCCAAATACTGGCAAATTCACCGGCAAATCCGGCTTATTTTCGCGGTTTTGGTGCGAGTTTCAGGGTCCTTTGTCACCGTGATGCCGCTGCGGCTCCATCCCGGCCTGCGCATTTCCGAACGCGCGTGCGCTCCGTTGCAGTCCGCTGCACTCCCACTCCGTTACGGCGCGGATTGCATTGCCTGTGCGCATCGAAAGCATGCCGTACGCGCATAAGGTTTGATTATTTCGGGCCGTGTCGCTAGATTTCAAGCAAATTCATAACTCGAGACATCATGCCGAACACCCAGCCTGCCGGTTTTTCTGCCTCTCCCCCTCTCCCTGTTGTAGTCATCGCGCCGGATTCGTTCAAGGGTTCGCTCAGCGCGGAACAGGTCGCGCAGGCCATTGCGAGCGGCATCCGGCGCGCGCGCGGCGACGCGGTCATCCGCATCGTGCCAATGGCCGACGGCGGTGAAGGCACGCTCGACGCCATGCTCGCGGCGGGTGGCGAGCGGCGCCTGATCGACGTGCGCGGCGCGGCCGCGAAGCGCCGCGACGCCGTGACGGGTTTGCTGGCGGACGGCAGCGCGATCCTGGAAACGGCGGAGGTCGTGGGAATCACGGACCCGGACGGCATGGCCGTGCCGGTCGCCGAGCGCAGCACGCTCGGCATGGGCGAAGCGATCCGCGCGCTGCTCGATCTCGGAGTGCGCAAGTTTTATGTGGCGCTGGGCGGCAGCAGCACGAACGACGGTGGTGCGGGGCTTCTGGTCGGCCTGGGCCTGAAACTTTTCGATGCGGACGGCAAACCGCTCGACCCGGTGCCTTCGCAGCTCGCGCGAATTGCGCGCATCGACGCGACAGGGCTCGATCCACGCGTGCGCGACGCCGAATTCACGGGCATGTCCGACGTGGACAATCCGCTCACCGGCGAGCACGGCGCGACGGCGATTTTCGGGCCGCAAAAAGGCGTGACGCCCGACCAGATCGCCACAATCGATGCAGCGCTCGGCCACTTCGCCGATCTGCTCGAACCGGCGCTGCAACTTAGCGGGCGGAATAAACCGGGCGCAGGTGCTGCAGGCGGCCTCGGCTTTGCGCTGCATATGCTGGGCGCGAGTTTCGAGGCCGGCGCGGAAGTGGTCGCGCGGGAAGTGGGGCTGGATGCGGCTCTCGATGGCGCGAACTGGCTGATCACGGGCGAAGGACGCTCGGACGTCCAGACACTGCACGGCAAGGCGCCGTTCATCGCGTGTCAGCACGCTCGTGCGCATGGCGTGGAAGCGTCGCTGCTGTCAGGCGCTATCGATCCGGCTGCGTTGCCGCGTTTATCCGAGCATTTCAGCGGCTGTTTTTCGCCCGCGCCCGGGCCGATCACGCTGGAAGTCGCGATCCGCGACGCCGCCACGCTGCTGGCGAACGAAGCCGAACAACTCACGCGGTTGAAGTTCGGTTCGAGATAGGTTGGCAAGGTGCCGCCGGGCCAAGCGAGATCAGCGACGCGAGAATCTGGTTCGCCACGCCGAAATAGCGGCCCTTGTGCAGCGATATGCCGTACGTAATCCACTTCGCAACACGCCCGTAATCGCGATACGTGCTACCCGAGTGAATCCGGCCGCTGTATCGATCGATGTGCAACGTACGTTCGGCTTCAGGATCAGCGGGAAAGCGCGACACGATGTACACGCCTTTGGCAGTGGTCGGCAACGCGATGTCGTAGCCATCCTTGACACCCGCTTGGCACCCCGAGTGCGACGACCTTGTCGTGCGCAATAGTTGCGTCGACCGAATCAGCGCTGCTGTGGAACATGCGTAGCGCCCACTCTGCGGCGACGGCAGATCGTCCATCCTCATGCCGGCCGTCGATGGATCGGCCATGTTCATCGCCATCGCGGGTTTCGCGGAATGCACATGCGCGTGGCCTCACGCCCCTTGCGGATTCGAGTTCTATCCGCCGGTCGCGGAGGTATCTCCGCGTGCATATTGCGCATGGAGACATTGGGCATCGATTCGGTTAGAATGCCGGGCTTGGCGCGACGCGGGCACCTGCGTCGCCGGGAAGCTTCCTTTCCTGAGGTCGATAAGCGCGGTAGGTAGTACGAGGTAGTTGGACACGGATGACACGCTCCCCTGCCTCCCGAACCCGCTTTAAACTAGCCGCACAAACGCGCGTGAGTGGCGAAATTGGTAGACGCACCAGGTTTAGGTCCTGACGGCAGCAATGTCGTGTCGGTTCGAGTCCGACCTCACGCACCAAGCTGAAAACGAAGCCTCGCAGCGAAAACTGCGAGGCTTCGTCATTTGTGCCGCGGGTTTCTGGGGCTGAAGCTGCCCCCAAAGCCCTCTCAGGCAGCGCGCTGAGTCAGCACTTCATCGATCAACCCATACTCCCGCGCCTGATCCGCCGACATGAAATTATCGCGGTCGGTATCAACTGCAATCTGCTCGACGCTCTTCCCCGTGCGCTGCGCCATGATCTCGTTCAGGCGTCCGCGCGAATACAGCACCTCTTTGGCCTGGATGGCGATGTCAGCCGCTGTGCCCTGCGAGCCGCCCGAAGGCTGGTGGATCATGATGCGCGCGTTGGGTAGCGCGAAACGCTTGCCCTTCGCGCCCGCGGTCAGCAGGAACGTCCCCATGCTCGCGGCGAATCCGGTGCAAAGCGTGGACACGTCTGGCCGGATGAATTGCATGGTGTCGAAGATCGCCATGCCGTCGTAGACCGAACCGCCCGGCGAATTGATGTACAGCGCGATGTCCTTCTCGGGGTTGTCCGCTTCCAGAAACAGCAACTGCGCGACGATCAAGCTCGCGGTCTGGTCCGTCACCGGTCCGACCAGGAAGATGATGCGTTCGCGCAGCAGCCGCGAATAGACATCATAAGCACGCTCGCCGCGCCCGGAGTGTTCGATGACGGTCGGCACAAGGCCAAGGTTCTGCGGATTCATTTCGTTGCGATTCCTTGTTTTTGCTCGGTGTGAAAGCCTTCAGCCGATATGACGCACAAGGTCGTCCATGCGTGACGCCCGTTCACGCGATATATTTTTGCCTGGGGCTGTCACATTCGCTTGGCGCAGGCCGTCAGGCGGATACATGGCAAAAGCACGCAATTGAGGGGAACCTGCATGACTGGTGATACGGATATCGATCGCGACACAGCGCTAATCGCTCTCTTCGAGGCGTCGCGCGCGCGGCTGTTTTCGCTGGCTTACCGGATCCTCGGCGTGCGCGCGGATGCCGAGGACGTCGTCCAGGACACGTTCGTGAAATGGCATCTGCATCACCGGACCGCAGGTATCGCGGGAGGCGATGCGCTGGACACGCCCGCCGCGTGGCTCGCGACGGTGGCAAAACGCACCGCCATCGACCGCTTGCGGCGCCTGAAACATGAAGCACCGATGCCGGGCGGTATCGACAATCTCGATGGTTTCGATGCCATCGATCACGCTCCGTCGGCCCAGGCGCTGGCCGAACAGACATCGGATTTATCGTACGGAATGCGCCTCGTGCTCGACCGGCTGTCGGCGGAAGAACGCGCGGCGTTCCTGCTGCGCGAAGCGTTCGAAGCGGACTACGCGAGCATCGCGAAGATCCTTAACCGGAGCGCGGCTCACTGCCGGCAGATGGTGCATCGCGCGAAAGACCGGGTGCGTGACGATCGGAAAAACAATGACGCAACCGATACAGCGCATGGCGAAGACGCAATCGAGCCATTACTCGATGCCATCGCGCGTCAGGATGTCAGCGCACTGGTCGCGCTGACGCTTGCCACTGCACCGGTCCCGTTGCCGGAGTTTGCACCGGCCGCTCCGGTCTCCGCGATGACGATGGCGACGATGACGATGACGACGACGACGGCAATTGCCGAACGGCAAGCAGCGCTGCTGACGCACGCGCTGATCGCGCGACTGCGGATCGGCCGCATCGATTTGCCGGCATCCGTCGCCGGCGAACGCGCATCCTCCCTCGTGGCAGCCTAAGGCCGCCACGGCTCACCAGCAGGCGAACCCCGCACGAGGCCGCCTGTCAAGCTGCAAACGAATTCTTTCGCTCGGACCGTCTCGTGTATCCTGAAAACTGGGTGTCTGAGGGTTCAGACGCCTCGATCAAGGATCCACCATGGCTTTCAACAATCAGGCCGCGACACACGCGGTAGGGTCGCGGAGCATTTTTACCAGCGGCCTCCTGCCTGTTGGTTTTCGCTTGCACGGGGCAGTCAAGTGAACGAGCCGCAACGCTTTACCGTCCGCCACACGAGCATCTACCGGTATTCGGAACCGGTGGATTTTGGCGAACATCGAATGATGTTCCGGCCGAAGTCCAGCCACGATCTGCGCCTCGTCACCATGCAGTTGAAGATCACACCGGAACCGGCGCGCTTGCGCTGGCTGCACGATATCTTCGACAACTCGGTGGCCGTCGCCACGTTCGATAGCCAGGCAGCGGAGCTGACGTTCGAAAGCGAAGTCACGCTCGAGCACTTCGAAACGCCGCATCCGGACTACGCGCTCGAGCGCTACGCTGCCACGTTTCCGTTTGCGTACACGAACGAGGAAGCGTCGGACCTGGTCAATGCGCGCAACCGGCCGGAGCCGGACGGCGATGTCGATGCGTGGGCAAAACGTTTCGTCACGCCCGGTGAGCCCATGGGCACGATGGCGCTGCTGCGCAAGATCAACCAGACGATCAACGACGACTTCAAGTACGTCCGCCGCACGGAAAAAGGCGTGAATCGTCCCGCCGATACCTTGCGCCTGCGCACCGGCAGTTGCCGGGACTTCGCCGTGTTCATGATGGACGTAGTGCGCTCGCTGGGTTTGGCCGCGCGGTTCGTCAGCGGCTACATCTTCGTACCTGATGTGGAGCCCCCGGTGGAGCCCGCGGTCGAGCCCCCGGTTGAGCCCCCGGTTGAGCCCAAACTGGAATCCAGGCCCGAACCCGAGCCCGCCACCACCCGAGGCGGGGGCGCCACGCACGCGTGGCTGCAAATTTATCTTCCCGGCGCCGGCTGGGTCGATTTCGACCCGACCAACAGCATTATCGGCAACCGGCATCTCATCCGCGTCGCGGTTGCATGGGACCACCATCAGGCCCTCCCGCTATGGGGTACCTGGAACGGCGAACCCGGCTCGTTTCGCAGCCTCGATGTCGAGGTCAGGGTGACCGAGAACCGCTGATATCCTCTTCCATAGAAAGGCCACTCCCATGAAACTCCGCGTTGGTTACGAGCTGGTCTACGAGTGTCTGCAGCCGACACCCATGCTTCTCATGCTGAACACGCACTTCTCGTTCGCTCCCCAGGTCTTGCTCGCCGATCTGCTGGTCGTGAATCCGCCGGTGCCGATCTCGCAGTATCGCGATGCTTTCGGCAATCTATGCAGCCGGATTGTCGCGCCTGAAGGCCAGATAGCGCTGTCGACGTCGGCGTTGCTCGAGGTATCGGATGAATTCGAACAGCCCGGGGCGCAAGGCGAGCAACATCCCGTTGAAAACCTTCCCAACGAATGCCTGGTATTTTTGCTCGGCAGCCGTTATTGCGAAACGGACCTGCTCTCCGACTTCGCGTGGAAAACGTTCGGCAATACGCCGCTGGGGCGCCCGCGCGTACAGGCAATCTGTGACTTCGTGCATAACCATATTGTGTTCAATTACGCCCACGCACGGCCGACCAAGACCGCCTGGGAAGCGTACAACGAGCGTCAGGGCGTATGCCGCGATTTCGCGCACCTGGCCGTCACGCTGTGTCGCGCGATGAACATTCCGGCGCGCTATTGCACGGGCTATATCAGCGACGCCGGTATGCCGCCGCCCTACAGCTCCATGGATTTTGCGGCGTGGTTCGAAGCGTTCATCGGCGGAAGCTGGCAGACCTTCGATGCACGCAACAACGTGCCGCGCATGGGCCGCGTGTTGATGGCGCGAGGCCGCGACGCCGCCGATGTCGCGATCAGCAATACCTTCGGCCCTACCAAGCTGCTCAAATTCGATGTCGTTTGCGAACGGCAATAATAGGCGCCTTCACTTCGGATATCTAACTGAAATCACGCCGCGCGAAGCAGGCTCGCACCACCGCGTGGCGGCGCCTGTTCCGCCCCGGCTTACAGCACATTCTCATCCGGAGGATATAATTCCGCCTGAATATCGCGTGCAGTGAATCAGGCGCAGTGGCCCAGAATCAACCTGCACCGAAAAAGACAAGGCTGCATCCTCCCTTACCTGTCCAGTCTCCAGAGCACGCGCGAGCCATTGAGTTTCAATGGCTTTTTTTCTGGTCCGGACCGATCGGCTTACGCCGTCACAACCTTCCATTGCCGTGAACTTCGACGACTACTGCCAGCAAAAAGCCGCGCCCGATGGCTCCAGCACGTACTACGCCCTGCGCCGTGCGCCCACGGCGAGACAGCCGCTCCTGACAGCGTTTTACGCGTTACGCCGCGAGCTGGAAGACACCGTCAAGGAAACGAGCGATCCCACCATCGGCCGCACCAAACACGCCTGGTGGCAAAAGGAACTGGCCAGCCTGTTCGGCGGCGAACCCGCGCATCCCGTGACGAAAGCGATCGCCGCGCATCAGGCGAACACCCCGGTGCTCGATGAGCAAGGACAAGAGTCAATCAATAACCTGGTCGATGGTTTCAGCATGGATCTCGATCAGGCGCGGTATCTCGACTGGCCGGGTCTGCGGCGATATCTGGACAACGTCGGCGGCGCGTTTGCGTTGATCGTCGCCCGCGCGAGCGCACGCCGTCCTGCCGATGCACCGGGCTGGGCCAACTCCCTTGGCACGGCGCTCACGCTGGCGGAGCGCATCGCGGACATAGGCGACGATGCGCGCCACGGCCGCATCTATATTCCCATCGACGAGATGCAGCGCTTCAATGTCACCGCCGCCGATCTCATCAACCGCAAATACAGCGATGCGTTCACCGAGCTCATGCGCTTCCAGACCGGACGCGCACGCGAAGCGCTCAAGCAGTCACTGGCCGCGATCCCCTCGGACGAGCTTGCGACGCAGCGCGTGCTGCGTGCGCAAGCGGCTTTATCGCTGGCTTTGCTCGACGAAATAGAACGCGAAAACTTCCAGCTGCTGCATCAGCGGATTGCGCTGACGCCTATACGCAAACTGTGGATCAGTTGGCGCGTCCGATAAAGCCGTCTGGCTTCTTGACGCGCCCTGCCTCAGGCGCGAAGCAAAGGCAGCGTCTCGAACTTCTGCCCGAGCACCGCGGTGGAGTTCATGCCCCACCAGGACCCAAGGACGGTCGCGTACATCTGCCTGAAATCCACGCCGACCGGCAGATTGCCGTTCCCGTCCAGCCTTACCAATTCCGGCGCCACGCCATGAAGCCCGCCATTCACCCGGCCTCCCATCACGAAATGCGGCGCGACCGTGCCGTGATCCGTGCCATTGCTCTGGTTCTCACGCGGCCGCCGGCCGAACTCGGCGTAGGTCATGATGAGCGTCTCGTTCCATCGGCCCAATTCGAGCAGCGCCGAGCGCATCGCAACCATTCCCTCCGATAACTGCTTGAGCAACGCCGCCTGCTGACCCGGCTGGTTCTGATGGGTATCGAAACCATTGAGCGTCAGGCGGATCACCGCGACGCCCTGCCCCGTCTGCGGCACGCCGGCTGGGGTATCTGTCGCGGCCAGCACTTGCATGGCCGTCTTGATCGATGTCCCGAACGCGCCGCCCGGAAATTGCGTCTTGAGCGCGAACTGTCCGGCCCGTGGACGCAGCCGGTCGGCCGCCTTCACGATCTCGTTTTCGACATCCAGGATATGCGCGAGCGCAGGGTTGCGTTCCTTCAGCGATACCGGCGTCGCAAGCCGTGCCTGTTTTTCGAACTGCGCGGGATTCACGAGCGCGACGGCGCGTGCGCCGTTCGCGAGCGGTCCCATTTCCGCGCTGCCGATCACCACGGCGTCAGCCGCAAATCCCGCCGGCACGGGCTGAGCGCGAAACGTGCGCGTGAGCCAGCCTTCATGCAGGTATTGATCCGAGCGCGAGCCGGTGTCCCAGATCTCGATCGATCGAAAATGCGACAGATTCGGCTGCGGGTAACTGACGCCCTGCACTATCGCGAGTTGCCGGTCTTTCCAGAGCGGCATCAATGGCTGCATGGCGGGATGCAGGCCCGTGCGCTCATCAAGCTGGATGACCTGTTCGCGCTTGATGCCAATCCCCGGGCGCAATGCCGCGTAAGCCGGGTCGGCGAACGGGATCACGGTGTTCAGGCCGTCATTGCCGCCCTTCAGTTCGACCAGAATCAGCACGTTACCGTAGCCGCTCGAACGCATCTCGACCGGAAGCGGGTTTGCCGCGGCAAATGCCGAGGGAGCTAGCGCGAAGGCGCCGGCTGCGCCGGTCATCGAAAGGAAGTCGCGTCGGTTCATGGGGCCGCCTATTTCAACTGGTACGCAGGGTCCATCAGCAAGACCCGCAGATAAGCGCTGCTGGTGACGTCGGGTTCGATGGCATCGGCGGGAGAGACCGCCAGCACGGCGCGCTGCAATTGCAATTGCGTCGACAGGTCCGGGCGTGCGTCAGGCGCCGTGTTGTATCGGGCGAGCCATGCATCGAGATCGAAGCGCAAGCCGGGATGCGGCTTTTGCGTCGGTGCAGGTTTCATGGCGGCGGTGGTCATCATGATCGGCGTTGGACCTGACATCGCGCTTGCCTTCGCATTGCTCGCCGCCGGGCGCATGCCATGCGCTTCGGTCGCCCGGAACAACTGTTCGATGAACTGTTTGCGCGCCAGCAGCGTCGTGCTGTTGATCCAGTTTTCACCGCCCGGCCAGCCCTTCACGTTCGGGGGATAAAAAAGATTTTCGCCGAAGTTGCGCACTTGAGCCGCGAGCGGCGTTACATCCTGATCGGCATAACCGATATCGAACTGGCGCACAGCGCCGACCACGAATTCCGCGGGCGACTTGACCAGCACTCCCCGGTTGCGCTCATCCCAGAACGCCTCCGATAAAAACAGTCCACGCAACGCCGTCTTGATGTCGTAATGCGACGCCCGAAAACGCTCGGCGATCGGTGCAACCTGAGCCGGGTCCGGTGTCTCGGAGATGAACTCCCGCCACAGTTCGGTCGTGATGAAGGTCGCGGTTTCCGGTTGAGCCAGGAGGATGTCGAGCACCTGATCGCCATCGAAAGCGCCCATCTGTCCGAGAACGGTCTTGTCGCCGTCGTCATGGATTTTTGGATTGAATTGATAGGCGAGCGTATTCGGATCGAGCGTCCAGCCGGTGTAGGCGCGTGCGGCTTCGGTCACGTCACGCTGCGAGTAATGTCCCTCGCCTAACGTGAACAGCTCCATGACCTCGCGCGCAAAATTTTCGTTTGGCCGGCCTTTGCGGCTGCCGGCGCCATCGAGGTATTGAAGCATCGCCGGATCTTTCGAGACCGCGTGCAGCAAGTCGCCGAAATTGCCGAGCGCATCGCGCCGCAATAGCGCGTTCTGCCGGAACATCAACTGCGGATAGTGAACCTTGTCTTCACCGGACGGAAAATGATCGTGCCAGAAGAGCGTCATGCGCTCGGTGAGCGGCGAGCGCGTGGTCACCATTTCGCGCACCCACCAGCCGCGCAACTCATCGTAACGACGGCTTTGTTCGCGCTGGTCGTCGCGGCGTTCGTCCTGCGTCCACGCGCGGCGAACCTCAACCGACGGGATCGGCTCCATGACCCATGCGGGCGGGGGCGTGCTGGCTTCATCGGCTTCAGTGCGGGCGCCGGCAAGCAACGCATCGACGGCCTGCTCGCGGGTCATCCCAATGTACGGCGAAAACTCCCTCGCGTTCGCTTCGAAGCCTGTGCGGGTCAGCAGGAAGCGGGCATCGGTGGCATCGAGCGGATCGGCATCGACCGCCGCCGCTTCCGTTCGATGCACACTGCGCATCCGGCGCGGCGTGTTGTTTTGCGCTGCCTGAGCCGTCAGTGCGCTGGTCAGCATCAAACATAACGCCATGACAAGCGTAACGATATTCACGCCACGCTCGCGCCGATCCAGCGAACCGCGAGCAATGCGTACGTCATGAAACCTGGAGGGTTGCATCGAGGAGCGAGTCCGGTGGCCGTGCTATGTCAATCAACGGCGCGCTGCCGGCGCCCGTTGACCGCCTATATCACTTCGCCATCCGTTAGCGTCAGCACGCCAAGGCGTCAGGCCGCGCAAACGCGCCGCAAACCATGCGACCACGCCGAGTCTCAACGCTTATAAAGATCCCTGACTGCTTCCTCGATATGCTGGCGCAGCAGCCGCCGTTCATCCGCCGTCATCACAGCGTGCCGCGGAACCCGTTCCGGAGGTTGCGGATCGGGCGGCGGCGGTATGGGCTGCATCGCTTGCTGGTCGCGATTACCGGCGAGCGGCTTCTGCATGCGATGTTGAGCGCGCATGAAACGGCCATCGAAGCGTTTTCTGGGCTGTTGTGAATTGAAATCAGAGCTGTCGCCTTCGGGATTCGAATACCGGGACGCGGAAGATGAAGAGGACGAAGACGAAGACAACGACGAATCAGGGCGATCGAACGCCGATGAATTGCGAGTGGAGGATTGCGATGCTTGCGCAAGAGCGGTGCGTGCGGCAAACACGGCGTAAAACGCGCTAGCGATTAGCGTTAGTCGGATGATGCGCTTGGTGCGCACAGGTATGCGCCGCCGCGCTCCCCTCATGTTGTTCCCTTCGTTGCTCGACAACCGGACAGTCTCAGGCTCTTTGGCGTGGTTGCGTGTCATGCCAGGATGGACGGTTAATGCCGCCATGATACTGACGCGCAATCGTTGTACTAATGGAGTATCCACCGAATGACGGGCTTAGGTAAAGGAGTGTACGCATAGAACCTTTATGTCGTGCCACAGTCGCCGTAAATTTTGTAACTATCTGTTACCTTATAAATGGAGCAAACTAGCAGCTCTTTCTAATCGCGCTAAGATGCGGGCATGGAAACCAAAAATCCCTCAAAAATACTCGTAGTCGACGACGATCCCCGTTTGCGCGATCTTTTGCGACGTTATCTCGGCGAACAGGGCTTTAATGTCTATGTCGCTGAAAATGCGCCGTCAATGAACAAGCTCTGGGTTCGAGAACGTTTCGACCTGCTCGTGCTCGACCTGATGTTGCCGGGGGAAGACGGACTTTCGATCTGCCGCCGTCTGCGAGGCAGCAACGACCGTACGCCCATCATCATGCTCACCGCGAAAGGCGAAGACGTCGACCGCATCGTGGGCCTGGAAATGGGCGCGGACGATTATTTGCCGAAGCCGTTCAACCCGCGCGAGCTCGTCGCGCGGATTCACGCGGTGCTGCGTCGCCAGTCGCCGTCGGAACTGCCGGGTGCGCCGTCTGAAACGACCGAAGTCTTCGAATTCGGCGAGTTCGCTTTGAATCTTGCCACGCGGACGCTGACCAAGAACGGCCAGGAAATTCCGCTGACGACCGGCGAATTCTCGGTGCTTAAAGTATTCGCACGGCATCCGCGTGCGCCGCTGTCGCGTGAAAAGCTGATGGAACTGGCGCGCGGCCGTGAATACGAAGTCTTCGACCGCAGTCTCGATGTGCAGATCTCAAGGTTGCGCAAGCTGATCGAGCCGGACCCGAGCAGCCCGCGTTTTATCCAGACGGTGTGGGGCCTCGGTTACGTCTTCATCCCCGATGGCGCAGCCTGATTGAGTTCTGATCGAATACTGGCAAACGCGCCGTGTGCGCGCCACAAGCGAAAAGCATCAACGAACCATGCGGATTGACAGGCGGCTACTGACGCTCGCGTTCGGCGGCCTGTTCTGGCGGACCTTCGCCTTGATCGCGTTGCTGATCGCGGTCAGCATTGCCGCATGGTTCCAGAGCTTCCGCGTGATCGAACGCGAACCGCGTGCACAGCGCGTGGCGCTTCAACTCGTCGCGGTCGTCAAGCTCACGCGTACCGCCCTCCTTTATTCCGATCCCGACCTGCGCCGCGCGTTGCTGCAGGATCTGGAGAGCAATGAAGGCGTGCGCGTGTACCCGCGCGAAACCAGCGATAAATATCGCCTGCAGCCCGACGAGTCGTTGAACCGGCTGATCGAGCGCGACGTGCGCGGCCGGCTCGGCAACGACACGGTGATCGCGCAATCGGTCAACGATATCCCGGGTGTCTGGATCAGCTTCAAGATCGACGACGATGATTACTGGGTAGCGCTCGACCGCGATCAGCTCGATAACGTCACCGGCCTGCAATGGGCCGGCTGGGGCGTCTTTGCGCTCGCGCTGTCGCTATTCGGCGCGGCGTTCATCACCAGTCTTGTGAACCGGCCGTTCGCGCGGCTTGCGCTGGCGGCGCGCAGGGTGGGATCGGGGCAATCGCCCGAACCATTGCCCGAGCGCGGCATGGGCGTGGCCGCCGAAACCAATCGCAGTTTCAACCAGATGGTGCAGGACCTGGAGCAGCTCGACGCCGACCGCGCGCTGATGCTCGCCGGCATCTCGCATGACTTGCGCACGCCGCTTGCACGCTTGCGGCTCGAAACCGAAATGAGCCCGTCGGACGAAGCGACGAAACTTGCGATGGTCGACGACATCGAACAGATGGACATGATCATCGGGCGCTTCCTCGACTACGCCCGGCCAATGCAGCGCATGGCCGAAACCGTCGATCTCTCTCTGATCGGCGGTGAAATGGCCGCGCGTTTCTACGCGGAAGACGGCGTGCTGATGAGGACCGACCTGGCCCAGGGCGCGAACATTGAAGGCGACCCCACCGACGTTCGGCGCGTGATCGGCAATTTGCTGGAGAACGCGCGCAAATACGGGCGCAGCGCGGTGGACGATATCGCCAGGATCACGCTGCAAACGCGGGTCAATCACGGCCGCGTGGAGTTGTCGGTACTGGATGAAGGGCGCGGCATTCCCGAAGATCAGGTTGCGCTGATTACGCGGCCATTTTACCGCGTGGACACGGCGCGCACGCAGGCCAACGGCACCGGACTTGGCATGGCGATCGTGCAGCGGCTCGTCACCCGGCAGCGCGGCACGCTGCGCTTGCGCAACCGCCATCCGCATGCGGGATTCGAGGTGACCATCGACTTCCCGGCGATGGAAAAACGCACTTTCCGCTAAAGCGATCGTTTCATAAAAATGCTATCGGTCTATTCGTAAAAAGCTATCCACATCATTAGTCAAAAACTATTGAAATAAATATTTAATAGAGTTATAGTGAAGATCGCTCAACGTAGTCATCAGCTTCTCATGCAAGTTTGATCCTGCGTCATGTGAGCGTTACAGCGATTTGCTAGTCTTGATTTCCTCTTCCAACGAACACAGGAGTATTCATATGAAGACCGTGGGCGATAAGCTTGAAGCGTTTACCGTTGCTGCTGCAAAGCCGGGTTTCAATCATCACGAAGAAAATGGCGTGTCGGCGTTCGAAGACATCACGGAACAGTCGTTCCCTGGCAAGTGGAAGATCCTGTACTTCTACCCGAAGGATTTCACGTTCGTTTGCCCGACGGAAATCGTCGAATTCGGCAAGCTGAACAGCGATTTCGCCGATCGCGATGCAGTGTTGCTCGGCGGCAGCGTAGACAACGAATTCGTGAAACTGGCCTGGCGCCGGGAGCACAAGGACCTGAGCAAGCTGAACCACTACTCGTTCGGCGACGTGAAGGGCGAGTTGATCGATCAGCTTGGCATTCGTGACAAGGAAGCGGGTGTGGCGCTGCGCGCAACGTTCGTGATCGATCCGGACAATGTGATCCAGCACGTGTCGGTGAACAACCTGAACGTGGGCCGCAATCCGGAAGAAATCCTGCGTATTCTCGACGGCCTGCAAACGGACGAACTGTGCCCGTGCAATCGCGCTGTCGGCGGTTCGACGCTGTAAGTTGTATTGGCGAGGGCCAATGGCTTTCGCGCTAGCCCGTCAGCGTTCCGAGTCAAGCTCGGGCCGGCGGGCTTTTTTATCGCTGATCAGATAGGAGAAATTTATGGAATTCCTCGCATCGATTAAAGAACTGATTCCCGATTATGCCAAGGATATTCGCCTGAACGTGGATGGCACGATCGCGCGTTCATCGCTGGAAGGCAATGACGCGGTGGGCGTTGCGCTGGCTGCCGCCTACGCCGCGAAGGCTACGAAGATTGTCGCGTTGATTCGCGCGGCGGGCGTGTTGTCGGCCGAGGAAACGAATGGCGCGTTGACCGCAGCCGCGTTGATGGGCATGAACAACGTCTGGTATCCGTACCTGGAAATGGCCGATAACGCCGACCTGAAGACGCAGCCCGCCGCGTTGCGGATGAATGCGTACGCAACGCACGGTGGAGTCGATAAGCGGCGCTTCGAGATGTATGCGCTCGCCGCATCGATTGTTGGAAAGTGCCACTTTTGCGTGAAGTCGCACTACGAGAATCTCGTTGGCGAGGGAATGAGCACGACGCAATTGCGGGATGTCGGGCGAATTGCCGCCGTGATCAACGCCGCTCAACTGGCGATTACCGCTGAAGGCAACTAAGCCGGTTCAGGTTCAAGCTTGCGATGAACTCGACGCCACGTTTAGCCAAACGTGGCGTTTTGCGTTTCAGGCGCCGGGCGTTCAGGCGTCGATACCTGTGCGCATCAGCAGCACGGCAGCCTGCGCCTCAATCCCTTCCTTGCGCCCGAGATACCCCAGCTTCTCATTCGTCTTGGCTTTCACGTTCACGCGGGTCAGCGGTAACTCGAGATCTTCAGCAATATTCGCCCGGATCGCGTCGATAAACGGCGCAAGCTTTGGCGCCTGCGCAATCACCGTCGTATCGACATTCATGATCGCGAAGCCGGCTTCGGAGACTCTCGAAAAAGCCTCGCGCAGCAACACTCTGCTGTCCGCACCGGCGAAGTCCGCATCTGTATCCGGAAAATGCCTGCCGATATCGCCCATCGCCGCCGCGCCGAACAGCGCGTCCGTAATCGCGTGCAGCAGTACATCGGCATCTGAATGACCGAGCAGCCCGCGCTCGTAGGGAATAGTGACCCCACCGATGATGAGCGGCCGGCCTTCGACCAGTTGGTGAACGTCGTAGCCTTGTCCGATTCTGAAGTCCATCGATAGTCCTGGAAAGTAAAGAGCAACTGCATCAAACCACTGAATCAAATCGCTGATTCAAACCCCGCCGAGCATAGCCGACGCCAGCGCGAAATCTTCCGGATACGTCACCTTGAAATTGCGCAGGCTTCCCTGAATCAGCCGCGGCGCATGCCCGAGCCATTCGATGGCGCTGGCTTCGTCGGTGAGATCGTGGCCGTCCTGCTGCGCGCGCGTGATCGCATCGCGCAACATGCCCAGGCGGAACATCTGCGGCGTCTGTGCCTGCCACAAGCCGTTGCGCGACTCCGTGCGGGCAATGCGCCCTTCCGTGTGTGCCACGCCTTCAGCCTCGATCCGCTTGAGCGTGTCAGCCACCGGCAGCGCGAGAATTCCGCCGACCGGATCGTTCTTCAACTCGCCCACCAGCCTGCGGACCATCTCCGGCGTGAGTCCGGGGCGCGCGGCGTCGTGCACGAGTACCCAGTCGTCGTCGCGCGCCCCGAAACCGGTCAGCGCGGCCAAACCGTTGAACACCGACGCTTGCCGCGTTGTGCCGCCACAGCGTTGCACAGCGAAGCGCAAGCCGGCGAAACGGCGGTCATCGAAATGATGATCGCCCGGCGCGAGCACGACCAGCGTCTGGGCGAATTCGGAACAGGCGTCGAAAGCGGCAAGCGAATAACGCAGCATCGGATGGCGGCCGATAGTCTGGTATTGCTTGGGCATCGGTGCGCCAGAACGGCTGCCGGAACCGGCGCACGGAATGAGGGCGAACAGGCGGGAAGTCACGAGTTGAAAACGCCCAAGTCAAAAGTGAAGCCCGGATTTTATAATAGGTCCATCGCGACCATGCCGGTCCCGCGTGCACTTTCGCACGCGAACGGTTCCCCGCACACTTTATGCCTTCAAAAGCCGTCAGTTTGCAGTCAACGTCCCCTATCGCACTCGTCAAAGCCGGTCAGCGCTTTGCCTTCGATGGCGCCACCGGTTCCTCCGACGCCCTCGCCCTGGCACGCTACCACCTGGCTTTTCGCGAAAAAGTCCCGTTATTGGTCGTCATGTGCGCGAGCGCGGTGGATTCGCAACGTCTCGCGGCCGAAATTCCGTTCTTCGCGCCGGACGCGCGGGTAAGGCTTTTGCCCGACTGGGAAACGCTGCCGTATGACACGTTTTCGCCGCACCAGGACTTGGTTTCGGCACGGTTGGCCACGCTGCACGACTTGGGCGAAGGCCGTTGCGACATCTTGCTCGTGCCCGCGACGACCGCGCTGTATCGCATGCCGCCGGCATCGTTTCTGGCTGCGTATACGTTCTCGTTCACGCAGGGCGAGCGGCTGAACGAGGCGAAACTGAAGAGCCAGTTGACGCTGGCCGGCTACGAGCACGTGAGCCAGGTTGTACGTCCCGGCGAGTATTGCGTGCGCGGCTCGCTCCTCGACCTGTATCCGATGGGCTCGCCGCTGCCGTACCGGATCGATTTATTCGACGATCAGGTCGATTCAATCCGCGCCTTCGATCCCGACACGCAGCGCAGCCTGTACCCGGTGCGCGATGTGCGCCTGCTCCCCGGCCGCGAATTTCCCTTCGATGAACCCGCGCGCACCGCTTTCCGCAGCCGCTGGCGCGAGGTGTTCGAGGGCGATCCAAGCCGCTCGTCTATCTACAAGGACATCGGCAATGGCGTGCCGGCAGCGGGGATCGAGTATTACCTGCCGCTTTTCTTCGATGAAACCGCCACGCTGTTCCATTATTTGCCGCAAGACGCGCAACTGGCGTTCGTCGGCGACATGGACGCGGCCATCAAGCGCTTCACGAACGACACGCGGCAGCGCTACAACTTTTTGTCGCATGACCGCGAGCGGCCGCTGCTTGAACCGCAGCGCCTGTTTCTCAGCGACGACGATTTTTTCTCGTTCGCCAAACCGTTCGCGCAGATCAAGTTCCCGGCCACGCCTGAGGGTGGCTGGGCGGTGCCGTTGCCGGGTCTGGCCATCGATCGCCATGCCGAAGAGCCGCTGCTCGCGCTGCGTCATTATCTGGAGCAGACGCCGAATCGCGTGTTGTTCGCAACCGAATCCGCCGGACGCCGCGAGACGATCCAGCAACTTCTCTCCGATAACGGCCTGCGCGCAACGCTCGACGATACCTTCCAGGATTGGCTCACCGGCGACAACAAATTCTCGCTCGGCGTAGCACCGCTCGCGAACGGCTTTGCGTTGCCCGGCGAAGGCATCTCGATCATCACGGAGACCGAGCTGTACGGCCAGCTCACGCGCCGCGCGGGACGACGTCGCCAGGAACAGGCGAGCAACGTCGATTCGATGGTCCGCGACCTCTCCGAGCTGAAAATAGGCGATCCGGTCGTGCATACACAGCATGGTATCGGGCGCTATATGGGCCTGGTATCCATGGATCTGGGCGAAGGCGAAACCGAGTTCCTGCATCTCGAATACCAGAACGAAAGCAAGCTGTACGTGCCGGTCGCCCAGTTGCACGTGATCTCGCGCTACAGCGGCGCCGACCCGGAAAGCGCGCCGTTGCACGCGCTGGGTTCCGGCCAGTGGGATAAAGCGAAGCGCAAAGCCGCGCAGCAGATCCGCGATACCGCCGCCGAACTGCTCAATCTTTACGCGCGCCGTGCGCTGCGCGAGGGCCACTCGTTCCCGCTCGAAGCGCGCGATTACGCGAAGTTCGCGGAGAGTTTCGGCTTCGAGGAAACGCCCGATCAGGCGGCGGCGATCACCGCTGTGATCGGCGACATGACCAGCGGCAAGCCGATGGACCGCCTTGTTTGCGGCGACGTCGGTTTCGGCAAGACGGAAGTGGCGCTGCGGGCGGCGTTTATCGCGGTGATGGGCGGCAAGCAGGTCGCGATTCTTTCACCGACCACGCTGCTCGCCGAACAGCACACGAACACGTTCAGCGACCGGTTCTCCGACTGGCCGGTGAAGATTGCCGAGCTGTCGCGCTTCAAGAGCACCAAGGAAGTGTCTGCATCGATACAGGCAATCAACGAAGGCACGATCGATATCGTCATCGGCACGCACAAGCTGCTCTCCACCGATGTCGTGTTCAAGCGGCTGGGACTGGTGATCATCGACGAGGAGCATCGGTTCGGCGTGCGTCAGAAGGAGGCGTTGAAAGCGCTGCGCGCGGAAGTCGATGTGCTGACGCTCACCGCCACGCCAATTCCACGCACGCTCGGCATGGCGCTGGAAGGCTTGCGCGACTTTTCGATCATCGCCACCGCGCCGCAAAAGCGGCTCGCGATCAAGACCTTCGTTCGACGCGAAGAAGACGGCGTGATCCGCGAGGCGATGCTGCGCGAACTCAAGCGCGGCGGCCAGGTTTATTTCCTGCACAACGAAGTCGAGACGATCGACAACCGGCGCGCCATGCTCGAAGCGCTGGTGCCTGAAGCGCGTATCGCGGTCGCGCACGGGCAGATGCACGAGCGCGAACTCGAACGCGTGATGCGCGATTTCGTCGGCCAGCGCGCAAACGTGCTGCTGTGTACGACGATTATCGAAACGGGGATCGACGTGCCGAGCGCCAACACGATCCTGATTCACCGCGCCGATAAATTCGGCCTCGCGCAGTTGCATCAGTTGCGTGGACGCGTCGGGCGTTCGCACCATCAGGCTTACGCGTATTTGCTGGTTCACGATCCGGCCGCGTTGACGAAGCAGGCGCAGCGTCGGCTGGAAGCCATCCAGCAGATGGAAGAACTCGGCTCTGGCTTTTATCTCGCGATGCACGATCTCGAGATTCGCGGCACGGGAGAAGTGCTCGGCGACAAGCAATCGGGTGAAATCCACGAGATCGGTTTCCAGCTTTACACCGACATGCTCAACGACGCGGTGCGAGCGCTCAAGGAAGGCCGCGAGCCCGACCTGAATTCGCCGCTCGCCGCGACGACCGAGATCAACCTGCACGCGCCGGCCATCCTTCCCGCCGATTATTGCGGCGACGTGCAGGAACGATTATCGCTGTACAAGCGTATGGCGAACTGCGAAACGAGCGATGCGATCGACAGCATTCTCGAAGAGCTGATCGACCGTTTCGGCAAGTTGCCGCCCCAGGCGAGCGCGCTGGTCGAGACGCACAAGCTGCGTCTCGCGGCCAAGCCGCTGGGCATCATCAAGATCGACGCGGCCGAGCATGCAATCGCGTTGCAGTTCATTCCGAATCCGCCCGTCGATGCGATGAAGATCATAGAGATGGTGCAGAAGAACAAGCACATCAAGCTCGCGGGACAGGACAAGCTGCGCATAGAAGTGCGCAGTCCGGATCTGGCCGTGCGGATTTCAACGGTCAAGGACACGCTGCGCGCGCTCGGCGCACCAGTGCGGCAGCAGAAACCTGCCATCGCGCCCGTGCCTTCCCGATAGTCGATACACAAACCCGCGCACTGCCTTATCCGGCGGTGCGCGGCCGGTTTTTTCGGTATTATCGAAAGTAATAATTCCAAGGAGAGCGTCATGTCCCAGATCGCTGAATCAACGGCTTCCGTCGCGCAAACACCCTCTTCCGATTCGGGGCCGGCGTCGTTGCCGTGGATCAAGAAGCTCGTCTCCTTCGATACCGTCAGCCGCAACCCGAACATGGGCCTGATCGAAACCGTGCGCGATGAATTGCGCGCCGCCGGGCTGGAAAGCACGCTTACCACCGATCCCTCCGGCAAATGGGCCAACCTGTTCGCGACCGTGCCCGCGCACGATGGCGCGACGAACGGCGGCATTGTGCTGTCGGGACATACGGACGTGGTGCCGGTCGATGGCCAGAAATGGGACAGCGATCCGTTCAAGCCAGAGATTCGCGATGGCCTTTTGTACGGTCGCGGGACGTGCGACATGAAGGGGTTTATCGGCGCATCGCTGAGCTTGCTGCCGAAGATGCAGGCCACGAAACTCGCACGGCCGATCCACTTTGCGCTTTCCTTCGATGAAGAAGTCGGCTGCGCCGGCGCACCGCTGATGATCACCGACCTGCAAAAGCGCGGCCTGCGTCCCGATGGCTGCATTGTGGGCGAGCCGACCAGCATGCGGCCGATCATCGCGCATAAGGGCATCAACGCGTACAACTGCTGCGTGCGCGGGTTCGCCGCGCACTCATCGCTGACGCCGAAGGGCTTGAACGCGATCGAATATGCCGCGCGGCTGATCTGCTACATCCGCGACGTCGCCGATGAATTCCGCGCGCAAGGCCCGTTCGACGAACAGTACGACGTTCCCTTCACGACCGCGCAGACCAGCACGATCAGTGGCGGCAACGCGATCAACACGGTGCCAGCGGAATGCAATTTCGCGTTCGAATTCCGCAATTTGCCGACGCTCGATCCTGAGCCGATTTATCAGCGTATTGAGAAATACGCTCGGGAAGAGTTGTTGCCGAGGATGCAGAAGGAACATGCAAACGCAGCAATCGAGATCTCGAAGATTGCTGCGGCGCCTGGACTCGATGCGTCTGAGCAAGCCGCGATCACGCAGCTTGTGCGCGCGCTGACCGCTAATCAGGAAAAGCGCAAGGTGGCTTACGGGACGGAAGCGGGTTTGTTCCAGCTTGCAGGCGTGCCGAGTATTGTGTGCGGGCCGGGGAATATCGAGCAGGCGCATAAGGCGAATGAATACGTGTCGCTGGAACAGCTTGCGGCGTGCGAAGCGTTTTTGGGCAAGTTCATTCACAGCATGTCGGTTGAAGCGCAGGTGCGTTGATTTAAGGAAAACTGAGTGAAACCTTCAGCCGCTCTTGATCTCAAACGTGACACGGTTCGCGCAACGGTAGGCCGCTTCCGCGCGGCGAACCCGCGCGTGTTCGGCTCGGTTTTGCATGGCACCGATCAGGACGGCAGCGACCTGGACTTGCTGGTCGATGCGTTGCCCGGTGCAACACTATTTGACTTGGGCGGCTTGCAGATGGAACTGGAAGACATGCTTGGCGTAGCGGTCGATTTGCTCACGCCGGGCGATTTGCCTTCGAGGTTTCGGGAGCGCGTGCTAGCCGAAGCGGCGCCGGTATGAGTGAAGGCGCTCGTGTGCGCCTTCAGTTGCATAAGAATCGAATTTGTTGCTCCGCGTCATCAATCGTTACGCCGTCAACCACTACCCATGTCCACCGCCCATCACTCCGATAACACCATCGACGGCACGCCGATTCCCACACTCGACGATATCGCCGCCCAGCACATGACGCTCTCGCCGTGGGTCGCGCGTACGCCCACCTTCGAGCGTCACGACTTCCCCACGCTGGAAGGCACCCCGGTCAACTTCAAGTTCGAACTGCTGCAAGTCGGCGGCACGTTCAAGACGCGCGGCGCCTTTTCGCATCTGCTCGCGCTCACCGAAAGCGAACGCGACGCGGGGGTGACGTGCGTATCGGCGGGCAATCACGCGGTGGCGGTCGCGTATGCCGCGATGCGGCTTCGGATCAGCGCAAAAGTCGTGATGCTCAAGACTGCCAGTTCAGCTCGCCTGGCGCTTGCCCGTCGTTTCGGCGCGGAGATTGTGATGGCGGAAAACGGCGCGGAAGCGTTCGAGATCGTGCGCCGCATCGAAGCCGAGGAAGGCCGCTATTTCGTGCATCCGTTCAACAGCTATCGGACGATCGTGGGCACCTCGACACTCGGATACGAATGGACCTCGCAGGCGCCCGATCTGGACGCGGTGATCCTGCCGATCGGCGGCGGTGGACTGGCGGCGGGAGTGTCGCTGGCGTTCAGGCTCGCGAATCCATCGATCCACGTGTATGGCGTTGAACCCGAGGGCGCCGACGCCATGGGCCAAAGCTTCGCCGCCAATCACACCGTGAAAATGGGCGCGATGCATAGCATTGCGGATTCCCTGATGGCGCCGCACACCGAAGACTACAGCTACGAACTGTGCAGACGGCATATCGACCGTCTCGTGACCGTATCTGACACCGAGCTGCGCCACGCGATGCTGCATTTGTTCAACGAGCTGAAGCTGGCAGTCGAACCGGCGTGCGCCGCGGCAACCGCCGCATTGCTCGGACCGTTACGCGAGACCTTGCAGGGAAAACGCGTCGGGGTCTTGCTGTGTGGCACGAACACCGACGCAACAACGCTCGGCAAACATCTCGCGATGGCGGCTCAAGACGACTGAGTTTGGCCGGGTCTATAAAACATTCGTCAACCGCTTGCGCTCGCTGCGTTGCATGAAGTAGTTCGCGGCGATCACACCCACCGTCACGAACGCGATGAACAACGTCGCGAGCGCGTTCATCTCGGGATTCAAGCCGAGCCGGACGCGCGAAAACACGATGAGCGGCAGCGTAGTCGATCCCGGTCCCGACAAGAACGCGGATAACACGAGATCATCGATCGACAGCGTGAACGACAGCAGCCACCCGGCCACCAGCGCCTGCGATATCAGCGGCAACGTAATGGCGAAAAACACGCGCAATGGCGTCGCGCCCAAATCGAGCGCGGCCTCTTCAAGCGACGGGTTCAATTCCCTGACCCGCGATTCCACGATGATCGCGACGTAGGAAATACATAGCATTACGTGGCCGATCCAGATCGTGAAAATCCCACGCCCTGCCGGCCAGCCAAATACTTTCGCCATTTCCACAAACAGCAGCAACAGCGAAATCCCCTGGATCACTTCGGGTATCACGAGCGGCGCGTTGATCATGCCGGCATAGAGCGTGAAGCCGCGAAACCGCCCCATTCGCGCCAGCACGTAGCCCGCCCACGTCCCGATCACCACCGACGCGCATGCCGTGAACACGGCAACTCGAATCGATAACCACGCGGCATTGATCAGTTCTTCGTCGTGCAATAACGCCGCATACCACTTCAGTGAAAATTGCGTCCATACGGTCACGAGCTGCGACTCGTTGAACGAATACACCACCAGACTCACGATCGGAATATAGAGAAACAGGAATCCGAGACCGAGAAACGTGAACCGGAGCGAGCGACTGGGTTCAATCATCGCTTTTCCTCCAGTTGCTTTGCCTGGTAGTACTGGAACAACGCCATCGGAACCAGCAGCAACAACACCATTGCACAGGTGACGGCGGAAGCCATAGGCCAGTCGGCGTTATCGAAGAACTCATTCCACATCACGCGGCCGATCATCAGGGTGTCCGCGCCGCCCAGCAATTCCGGGATCACGTATTCGCCCACCGCTGGAATAAACACCAGCAGGCAGCCCGCGATAATCCCGTTCTTCGACAACGGCAGCGTGATCTGCAAAAACGCCTTCCACGGTTTCGCGCCAAGATCGTAGGCAGCTTCGAGCAGCGTGAGATCCATCTTCACCAGATGGGCGTAAAGCGGCATCACGAGAAACGGCAGATACGAATACACCATGCCGATATAAACCGCGATATTCGTGTGATACAGCTCAATGGGCGAATGAATCATCCCCGTCCACATCAGGAAGTTATTCAGCAAACCGTTGTTCTTCAGAATCCCGATCCACGCATACACACGAATCAGGAACGACGTCCAGAACGGCAGCATGACGGCCATCATCAGCAGATTGCGGGTCGCCGGATTCGAACGCGCGATGTAATACGCCATCGGATAACCGATCAAGAGGCATAGCAGCGTGGACACGCCCGCCACCAGCAGCGAATTCATGTAGGTGGCGAAGTACAGGCTGTCGGTCAGCAGAAACGCGTAATGCGAGAAATCGAGCGCGATACTCAGCACGCCGTCTTTCATCGCCGTCAATTCCGTATAAGGCGGAATGCCGAGACGCGAATCGGAGAAACTGATTTTGACGACCAGCAGGAACGGCACGAGGAACAGCAACACGAGCCACAAATACGGCCCGAAGATAACCGCCGTCCTGCCCGACAGGCCGAAGCGTTGCTTGAGAAAACTGAGTAAAGGCAGCGTCTTCATGCCGTGAGCACCACGCCTGCCGACGCTGTCCAGCGCACGAAGACTTCGTCGTCCCAGGTGGGCGAATCGATCTGGCCAATCGCGAGGCTCGACAGGTTCGCCACGACCACCTTGCCGCTATCCAGCTTCACGTGATACAGCGTGTAGCCGCCCATGTAGGCAATGTTCGCGATGGTGCCGTGGCCCCAGTTGTACGCACCGTCGGGCGGCTTGCGCGTCAACGCAATCCGCTCGGGCCTGACCGAGATGGTGACCGGCATGCCGAGCGGTCCCGTGATGCCGTGGTTCACGTACAACCGCGACGGCAGCTCCGCCGTTTCCACGAACACGTGATCTGGTTCGTCTTCCACCACGATGCCGTCGAACAGATTCGTCGAACCGATGAATTCAGCGGTGAAGCGGCTGTTCGGATATTCGTAGACCTCGTGCGGCGTGCCGATCTGCACGATCTCGCCTTCGCTCATGACCGCGATCCTGCCGGCCATGGTCATCGCTTCCTCCTGATCGTGCGTAACCATCATGCAGGTCACACCGACCTTGTCGAGGATATTCACCAATTCGATCTGCGTGCGCTGGCGAATCTGTTTGTCGAGCGCGGACATGGGTTCATCGAGCAACAACAGCTTCGGACGCTTGACCAGGCTGCGGGCCAGCGCCACGCGCTGCTGCTGGCCGCCCGACAACTGATGAGGCTTGCGCTGCGCATACTTCGCCATCTGCACGAGCTCGAGCGTCGCGTGCACGCGCTCCTTGAGTTCCGCGCCACGCACGCCCTCCTGCTTGAGCCCGAACGCCACGTTCGATTCCACCGTCATATGCGGAAACAGCGCATACGACTGGAACATCATGTTCACCGGCCGGCGATACGGCGGCATGCTCGCGAGATCCTCGCCATCGATCACGATTTGCCCCGACGTGACCGACTCCAGCCCCGCGAGCATGCGCAGCAAGGTGGACTTGCCGCAGCCGGAACTGCCGAGCAGCGCGAACAACTCGCCTTTTTTCACCGACAGGTTCACGCCTTTCACTGCAACGGTTTCGTCGAATTTCTTGACGACATCGACGATCCGCACGAAATTCTCCGCCGTCCAGTCCGGGGCCCGCAAACCCGGTTCCGGCCTGCGGCCATTGGGACCGCCCGGACTACCTTGATTGCCTGGTCCGGCGGGCACTGCGCTCGACTGCTGCTCACTCATGATCTGCTGCCCGGCTCCTGCGCTAAGCGCGTTCGTGCTGCTTTTTCCAACTTTCTTCTTTCGACGACAACGCCAGCAAAATCGCCGGCCACGAACAAAGCCCCCGGAGAACCAGGGGCTTCGCGTGTGTCAACTTCCTAATCCAATGTTGGCAACATTGGCAAGCTTACCGGAATCAGGATCAGCGTCCGGACTTCAGTTCCGTCCAGAGCCGCGTTTGCAAGCGCTGGATTTCCGGCGGCAACGGCTTGAGCAGGAACAGCGTCTTGATCACGTCTTGCGGCGGGTACACGGCCGGATCGTCGGCAACATCCTTCGATACGTATTTCCGCGCTTCCAGGTTCGCACTCGGGTAATACACCTCGTTCGTGATCGCGGCGTGAACCTGCGGCGTCTCGATGTAGTTGATCCACTCGAGCGCGGCTTCCTTGTTCTTCGCGTCCTTCGGAATCGCCATCACGTCAAACCACACCGGCGCACCGCCCTTGGGGATGTAGTACTCGACCTTGTACGGCTTCTTCGCCTCTTGCGCGCGATGCTTGGCGATCACCACGTCGCCCGACCAGCCGTAGGCGAAGCAGACGTCGCCGCCGACCAGATCGTTGATATACCCCGACGAGTTGAACTGGGTAATGTACGGGCGGATCTTCTTGAGCATCGCCAACGCGGCGCGGTAGTCGGCCGGGTTCGTGCTCATCGGATCCTTACCGATGTAATGCAGCGCGGCGGCGAACATCTGGTCGGGGGCATCGAGTACCGAGACACCGCAGGCCTTGAGCTTCGAGATGTTTTCCGGCTTGAACAGGATGTCCCAGTTATCCAGCGGCACATTCTTGCCGAGGATCTGCTGGACCTTCGTGACGTTGTAGCCAAGGCCGGTCGTGCCGTACGCCCACGGCACCGTGTACTGGTTGCCCGGATCGGCGCCCGCGACCAGCTTCATCAGGTCAGGGTCGAGGTATTTGAGGTTGGGGAGTTTGGATTTGTCGAGCGGGGCGAAGATCCCTGCCGTGATCTGCTTGCCGGCGTAGTTGCTCGTCGGCACCACGATGTCATAGCCCGAATTGCCGGTGAGCAGCTTGGCTTGCAGGGTGTCGTCGCTGTCGTAGTTGTCGTACTTGACCTTGACGCCGGTCTGCTTCTCGAAGTTCGGAATCGTGTCTTTCGCGATGTAGTCCGACCAGTTGTATACGTTGAGCTGAGTGTCTTTCGCCGATGCCGCCAGCGGCGCCGATAAAACCACCACGCCCGCGATAGCCATGGTTATCGAAACCACGCACGCCGGTATCCGTGCAGCCGCGCCCGATGCACCCGAACGCTTCGACAACCGGTCCGCCATTTTTTCTGTCATTTCAGTTTCTCCGTCCTTTCGACTTGCCGACCGTTGGTATCCCTGTCTCGATTCGCCCTTTACTCCCCTGCATGATCGAGACGATCTTTAAAAAAACGAAAACTATCATCAAAAGGGTGCTTCGCAAAAAACAATCGGCGAGTTTTGTCGCGTGAAGTGTACAAGGGCGCGTTCGACCGATGCCAGGCGCATGGGCCAATAGCGCGTCAGGCGCATTCCGCTCTCGCTGGCGTGGTTGTGCGCAGCGCTGATCGTGCTATTGAATGGCGCATTGTTGTGGCAGTTGCTCACCGATAGTTGACGGTATCAGGCGCGGGAAGGACTGCCGCTGATCTCCGCTTGCGCCGGGGAACTTGCTCACCCTGGCTTGTGCCCCGCCCGCTCTCCAAACTGTCCCGATGCTATCTCCACGCGCACGCATCCAGTGCGTTTCGACGCATTGCGCGCCTGACGAAACGAACAAACAAACCCCTCGCTCCCGCCGCCTCGCTCATCAAGCAATGAGTGAATCGATGCTGGCCGGGATCGATTTTTGCTATGCCTGCCCGTTCGACTCAGCTTTTCGAGGGTGATTCTCTCGCACGCTTACAATTTCGCATTTCGCGTATATCGCTCGCGGGTGGGCGGGATGTTATTCGCTCGGTCAGTCGCTAAACAAACGGTCGCGCACAACGCAATCGGGACGGCAAGGGACAGTGTTCCTGCGATGCGGACCCACGCCCGATGCTACTCAAGCAACAAGGACTATCGATTCATGGCCAGAGGCTTTTTGCCGTTTCTCACCCGTTCCCCCACGCTGTTCCGGCAACGCGATGTCGCGACGGCTTCCCGCCTGGCCATGCTCGTGTGTGCTATCAGCCTCGGATGGAGCAACGTCGCCCACGCCACGGTTTCAGTGCTCCAGCCCGTGCGCGAAGCTGCCGCAGAACAACCACTCGAACTGACGCTGCTCTATAGCGACGACGACGAGCAGCCGCTCACCATCGATGTCCCCAAAGCGCTCAGCGTTACGCTGACCAACGGAGATCTGCCGCCACGGCCGCTGGCGCTTCAGCGCGAACCCAACGTTCCCGACAAGCTGACGCTGCGCCCCGGCCAATATCGAAAAATTCGATATGCCGCTCCATGGCCCGACGCGGCCCGTGGTGTGATGAAGGTCGATCCGGTAGGCTTCGATTCGTCGCCCATGCTGATCACGCTGAACCGCGGTAAATCGCAGACGCAAGTGGTGGCGGCGGAGACGGCTGAGACAAAGGCCACGACACCGCAGCAACTGGCGAGCGCAGAGGCTGCGGCGAACACATCGGCCGTGCCTACGACGACGAGCGACCGTATGTTGAGCGGCCGTTTGTCGACCTTTGAGCCTATGTATTTCGCCGACGGCCAGAACGGCGATAACCTCGCGAAATTCCAGTTCAGCTTCAAGTACCGCCTGCTGTTGCCCGACGATCCCCGCTCGCGCAGCTTCCTCGACAACCTGTACTTCGCCTACACGCAAACGTCGATATGGGACCTGTCGGCTGAGTCAGCGCCCTTCCGCGATACGAGTTACGAGCCGCAACTGTTCTACTACCTGGAGAACACGGGTTGGAAAAGCTCGCTGTTTTCGCGCATGGGGGTGACTGCCGGTATTGGGCATGAGTCGAACGGCAAGGCAGGCGCGGATTCACGCGGGATCAACATCGCTTTCGTGCGTCCGAGCTGGGATTTCGGCGATATCGATTCGAACCACCTGACGATCTCGCCGAAAATTTACTACTACATCACGAAGAGCGGTAACGAGGACATCCAGGACTATCGGGGTTACGTCGATCTGCTCGTGAAGTACGGCAGTCCCGACGGCTGGCAACTCGCCACGACGCTGCGCAAGGGTACCAAAGGGGGCTACGGCAGCGTGGACGCCCAATTCACCTATCCGCTCGCCAAGCTGATCAGCAGCGCGTGGGGCGGCTATTTGTGGGTCGGGTATTTCAACGGCTACGGCGAAGATATTCTCGATTACAACCAGCGCAACCACTGGATCGCGCGGATCGGATACAGCATCGCGCGTTAAACTTAGGTCTTTTGCGCGGGCGCTGCAGTGCTCACTGCATGCCGCGCCCGACTATAGGCGTTTTATGGCATCGAACCTTCATGATTTGCCCGACAGCCCGTGCATCGGCGTCTGCTCGACCCTCTTCGACGACGTCTGCAAAGGCTGTGGCCGCATGGCCGGAGAAGTCTCCAACTGGGTCTTTCTCAGCGACGCCGAGAAACTCGCGATCTGGGAACGTATTACCCGCGAAGGCACCGCCATGCGCTTCACGCGCGACAAGGTTTGATCGGCGGGTGAGTCGCGCGTGAGGTCAGGTGCGGACAGTCTTTTGACTCCGCGGGAAGCCCCCGGAAACGCATGGTTTCTCTACCACGTCGCGCCTGACTCGCGACCGGTTTGTGGCTGACTACGAGTCGCAAGTCAACACTCGTAGCCTGGATTCCGGCCTGATCTGCAGAACTTGCGCCGTTCAAACTGCCGCCGTGGGCCGGATATCTGCGACCAGCAAGTCGAGCAATTCACGCACGCTGCGAATGGCCGATCCGAACGGCAGCGCCTCGCGCCCCCGGAAAAACAGCCCGTTCGCGCGATCTCCACGCAGGGCCGCGGCGAGACGGGTATCAATACAAAAGTGCCCGAACTTTTCGATGCCATCGCGCAAGCCACACGCCACCAGGCAATTCAAGCCCGTGGGACACTTTTGCACGCGCGAACCGATCTTGTCGCGAATCCGTTGCTCGTTGCGCATGTAGCGATCCAGCCATGGCGTTTTCACCGCACGAGCCGGCAGGCCGGTCACACTCACGAATTCGACGATGTCTTCCGGCGTTGCATCAGCGAGAATGCGCTTGAATTCGGGATGCGCGTCCCCCTCTTCGGTCACCGCGAACGCCGTGCCAAGTTGCACGCCGGACGCGCCTGCCGCCAGCCAGCGACGCACAGCCGCATGCCCGTCGATGCCACCCGCCACGATCAGCGGAATCTGAGTGCGGCCGATGCCGAGGCTATCGAAAGTCAGCATCGTTTCCTCGATCACGCGGGCGAAATCAAAACGCTCGCTGGGAATGTCCGCGACGCTTGCCACGCCGAGATGGCCGCCCGCATGCGCCGGATGTTCGATCACGATGGCATCGGGCAAACGATTCTTCTTGAGCCACTTCTTCAGTACCAGCGCGATGCCACGGCTATCAGACAAGATCGGGATCAGCGCTATATCGACGCCTTGCGTCAGGTCCGGCAGGTCCAGCGGCAGCCCGGCCCCCATGACGATAGCGTCGGCGCCGCTCTCGCACGCCGTCTGTACCGCTGCCGCATACGACGAGACCGCGCGCATGACATTGACGGCGATCATGCCGCGGCCTTCGCTAATGGCCTTCGCTGCAATGATCTCGCGCCGCAACGCTGTCTGGTTGGCGGCTTCCAGCGTTGCCTGATCCGGATTCTGTTTGCACATCTCAAGCAAGTCGGGATGGTGATGCCGCAAGTCGATGCTCGAGATTGTTCCCATTGCACCCTCCCGGGCTACGGCGCCAGCCAGCCGGTGCGCGGACACACCCACACCCATGCCCCCCTGCACAACAGGAAGCAAGGTGCGGCCACGAATGGTGAGGGGGGTAAGAGGGGTCATGAAAGGATCATCTCCAGAGTCAAAGTTTTGAGCTTGCAGGAGGTTAGACAAACACACGTTGCGTTTTATCAAGCAAGTTCGACTGTGCTGTATTTCAGTTTGCCGAACGTGCTGCGACTCCAGAAACACAAACGGCCCGCTTCTATACGAAGCGGGCCGTTTGTGTTTCTGCTTGTTTTTGCTTGTTTCTATTGCCTGACTGCTGTGTTCCGCGGGATGTTACGCGCGCGCCAGTTACTGAACGCCCTGGCTTGCGAGCAACTCCTCGTACGTGCCGCCGAAGTCGCGCAATGTACCGTCGCTCTTCACTTCAATGACCCGGTTCGCCAGACCGTTCACGAACTCCCGGTCATGCGACACGAAGATAAGCGTGCCTTCGTATTTCTCCAACGCGATCTGCAAGGACTCGATCGATTCCATGTCCATGTGGTTGGTCGGCTCGTCCATCAACAGCACGTTCGGGCGCCCGAGCATCAGCTTGCCCCAGATCATGCGGCCCTTCTCACCGCCCGAGAGCACCTTGACCGATTTCTTGATGTCGTCGGCGTTGAACAGCAAACGGCCCAATGTGCCACGGACCATCTGGTCGTCGTCACCGTCCTGACGATACTGATCGACCCAATCGGTAAGCGTCTCGTCCTTCGGAAACTCTTCGTACGTGTCCTGCGGCATGTAACCGACCAGTGCGTTTTCCGCCCACTTGACCGTGCCGCCGTCCAGCTCGATCGCGCCCTTCAGCGCACGCAGCAACGTGGTCTTGCCCGCGCCGTTCTCGCCGATGATCGCAATCCGCTCGCCCGGCTGAACGCTCAGGCTGAAGTGGTTGAAGATGGTGCGGTCGTATTTCTTCGTGATGTTGGTCGCCACCACCGCGATGTTGTGCAGCTTTTTCTCGAAGTCGAAGCGAATAAACGGGTTTTGCCGCGACGACGGCTTGAATTCCTCGATCTTGATCTTTTCGATCTGCTTCGCGCGGCTGGTCGCCTGGCGTGCCTTCGACTTGTTGGCCGAGAACCGGCGCACGAAGTCCTGCAGGTCGGCCACCTTGTCTTTCGCCTTCTGATTTGCATTCGCCTGACGCTCGCGCGCCTGAGCCGACGCCAGCATGTAGTCGTCGTAATTACCCGGATAAACCTTCAACGTGCCGAAATCCATGTCCGCCATGTGCGTGCAGACCTGGTTCAGGAAGTGTCGATCATGGGAAATGATCACCATGGTCGAGTTGTACTGGTTCAGTACGTCCTCGAGCCAGCGAATGGAGGTGATGTCCAGGTTGTTGGTCGGTTCGTCGAGCAGCAGCACGTCGGGCTTCGAAAACAGCGCCTGGGCGAGCAACACGCGCAGCTTCCAGCCCGGGGCGACGTTGCTCATGGGGCCGTTATGGTCTTCAATCGCAATGCCAATGCCGAGCAGCAATTCGCCAGCGCGTGCTTCAGCCGTGTAGCCGTCGTATTCGGCGAACTTCGCTTCGAGCTCGGCGGCATGCATGTAGTCGTCGTCAGTAGCGTCGGGGTTCGCGTAAATGGCGTCGCGCTCGGACATTGCGTTCCACATTTCCGTGTGACCCATCATCACGACGTCGATCACGCGCATGTCTTCATACGCGAACTGATCCTGACGCAGCTTGCCCAGACGCACGTTCGGCTCGAGCATCACGTTGCCGGAGCTCGGTTCCAGGTCGCTGCCCAGGATTTTCATGAGCGTGGATTTGCCGCAGCCGTTCGCCCCGATCAGGCCGTAGCGATTTCCTTCCCCGAACTTGACCGAAATGTTCTCGAAGAGGGGCTTCGGCCCGAATTGCATGGTGATGTTGGCAGTAGACAGCACAGCGCGTCCTTTTGAATGGTGTACGGCGAAAAACCTGCAATTTTAGCAGTTTTTGGGACGAATTGCGGCATTGCAGCGCAAAGCTGCACGCACGGGCGCGTACGACTCGCTCCCGGCGGTCCGCAAATGGCGTCGCGAGTGACGTCACAAATGCCGCCGCGCCGGGCGTTCCGGGTTGGCCGAATCTACCCAAATCCGCCGATGCCGCCCGTCCCGAGCCTAAATGCGCTCCGCGATATACGCCTTCACGAGTCCCGCCTCGGCCGCCAAGATATCGAATTTCTGTGGCAATTCTTCGATACCGATAAACGCCGCCGGCCGCTCCGGCTCACGCTCGAGCGCTTCGCGGATGGTTTCGCCGAATTTGATCGGCTGGGCGGTTTCCAGCACGATCATCGGAACCCCCGGCTTCAGGTTTTCGCGCGCAACCTTCAGGCCGTCAGCCGTGTGGGTGTCGATCATCGTTCCGTAACGCTCGAACACGTCGCGAATGGTGTCCACCCGGTCCGCATGGCTGCTGCTTCCCGACACAAAACCGAATTCCTCCACGCGCGTAAAGTCGCCGCTGGCCGCGAGGTCAAATCCGCCCTTTTCCTCCACGTCGCGGAACAACTGCAGCACGCGCGCGGGATCGCGGCCGAGCAGATCGAACACGAAACGCTCGAAATTCGACGCTTTCGAGATATCCATGCTCGGGCTGGTCGTGTGATACGTCTCGGCGGCTGTGCGCACGCGATAAATCCCGGTGCGGAAAAATTCATCGAGCACGTCGTTTTCGTTCGTGGCAACAACCAGTTGCTCGATTGGCAAACCCATCATGCGCGCGATATGGCCGGCGCAGACATTGCCAAAATTGCCCGATGGCACCGTGAACGACACCCGCTCGGCGTTCGACTTCGTCGCGGCGAAGTAGCCCTTGAAATAATAGACAACTTGCGCCACCACGCGTGCCCAGTTGATCGAATTGACCGTGCCGATCTTGTTGGCCGCTTTGAACGCGTGATCGTTGGAGACCGCCTTGACGATGTCCTGGCAGTTATCGAAATTGCCGACCACAGCCAGGTTGAAGATGTTCGGGTCTTGAAGCGAAAACATCTGCGCCGTCTGAAACGCACTCATCTTCTGATGCGGCGACAGCATGAAAACACGTACGCCCTGCTTGCCGCGCATCGCGTATTCCGCCGCGCTGCCGGTGTCGCCTGATGTCGCGCCAAGAATGTTCAGCGTCTGCCCCTCTTTGGCGAGCGTGTACTCGAACAGGTTGCCAAGCAACTGCATGGCCATGTCCTTGAACGCGAGCGTAGGGCCGTTCGACAATTCCAGCAGCGACACCGTGGTGCCGCCTTCCTCGCCCAGTGTTTTCAGAGGCGTGATCTGCGACGCGCTCTCGTGATGACGGACGTTGCTGTATGTGTTCGCCGTGTAAGTCCGGCGCGTGAGCGAGCGCAGATCTTCGTCGGGAATGTCGTCGCTGAATTTGCGCAGGACTTCGTAGGCGAGGTCTGCATACGAAAGCGAGCGCCACGCAGTGAGTTCTTGAGCCGTGACGCGCGGATATTCAGCGGGCAAATACAGGCCGCCGTCCTTGGCGAGGCCGCCGAGAAGGATGTCGGAGAAAGTATGGCGCTCGCCGATACCGGCGCCGCGCGTGGAGATGTAGTTCATTTCAAGGCCCTAGTTCAATCCTTCCATGCGCAGCTTCGTCACCTTCGAGACCACGGTCGAGAGCGCCTCGATCTGCGTGATCGCCGCGTTGATTTCCCGTTCGACCGTTTCGTGCGTCAGCAGGATGATGTCGGTTTCGCCCTTGTCCTCGCCGTCGACGTGCTCGGATTCCTTCTGCAGCAACGCGTCGATGGAAATGACCTTGTCGGCGAGAATCCGCGTGATGTTGGCGAGCACACCGGTGACATCCGCCACGCGCAGGCGCAGGTAGTAACTGCTCGTCACATCCTCGATCGGCAGGATCGGCGTGTTGGCCAGTTTGTCCGGCTGGAACGCCAGGTGCGGCACGCGATGTTCCGGGTCGGCCGTATGCAGGCGCGTGACATCCACAAGGTCTGCCACCACCGCCGACGCGGTCGGCTCAGCGCCCGCACCCTTGCCGTAATAAAGCGTGGTGCCGACCGCGTCGCCATGCACGACCACCGCGTTCATCGCGCCTTCCACGTTCGCCAGCAAGCGTTTTGCCGGAATCAGCGTGGGATGCGTGCGCAACTCGATGCCCTTGTCCGTGCGCCGCGCGATACCCAGCAGCTTGATCCGGTAACCCAGCGCCTCGGCGTAGCGGATATCGATGGCGTTGAGCTTGCTGATCCCTTCCACGTAAGCCCGGTCGAATTGCACGGGCACGCCGAACGCGATCGCGCTCATGATCGTGACCTTGTGAGCTGCGTCCACGCCTTCAATATCGAAGGTCGGATCGGCTTCTGCATAACCCAGTTCCTGCGCCGCCTTCAGCGCGGTCGCGAAGTCGAGCCCGCGGTCGCGCATCTCCGAGAGAATGTAGTTCGTCGTGCCGTTGATGATGCCCGCGATGTACTGGATCCGGTTGGCCGTCAGCCCTTCGCGCAGCGCCTTGATGATTGGAATGCCGCCCGCGACCGCCGCTTCGAACGCCACCATCACGCCCTTCTTGCTCGCCGCTTCGAAAATCTCGCTGCCATGCACGGCGAGGAGCGCCTTGTTCGCCGTCACCACGTGCTTGCCGTTGGCGATGGCGCGCAGCACCAGTTCGCGCGCGACGCCCGTACCGCCGATCATCTCGGCGACGATGTCGATGGAAGGATCGTCGACGACCGTATTGAAGTCGGTCGTGATGTCGATACCTTCGGCGCCCTGCACCTTCGACGGCGTGCGCACGGCGATGCGCGTAATTTCGATGCCCCGTCCGGCGCGCCGTTTGATTTCTTCCTGATTCCGGCGCAGCACCGTGAAGGTGCCGCTGCCGACGGTGCCGAAGCCCAGCAGGCCAACTTTGATCGGTTCCATTGCAGCGTGAGTCTTATAAGAGAGGTTTTAGACAGCATGACGCTTTCGATAACCATCGAGAAAGCGCGCGATACGGTTGATGGAGTCAGCAAGATCGTCCACGTTCGGCAGGAACACCACGCGGAAATGATCCGGCGCCGGCCAGTTGAAGCCGGTGCCCTGGACCAGCAGCGTGCGTTCTTCGAGCAGCAGGTCGGTGATGAACTGCTGGTCATCGACGATCGGATACATCTTCGGGTCGAGCTTCGGGAACATGTACAGCGCCGCCTGCGGCTTCACGCAGCTCACGCCGGGAATGGCGGTGAGCATGTCGTAGGCGAGTTCGCGCTGCTTGAAAAGCCGTCCGCCCGGCACGATCAGGTCGTTGATGCTCTGGTAACCGCCAAGCGCCGTCTGGATGGCGTACTGCCCCGGCACGTTCGCGCACAGGCGCATGGAGGCCAGGATGCCGAGCCCTTCCATATAGTCCTGGGCGATGCGGCGGTTTTCACCCGTCAGGCCGGAGATGAACATCCAGCCCGCGCGATACCCACATGCCCGGTAGCTCTTCGACAAGCTATTGAACGTGACCGTCAGCACGTCATCGGACAACGCCGCTACCGCCGTGTGCTTGCGGCCGTCATAGACGATCTTGTCGTAGACCTCGTCCGCAAAAATGATCAGCCCGTGCTTGCGCGCGATCTCGATCATGTCCTTTAGCAGGTCGTCGGAGTACAGCGCGCCGGTCGGATTGTTCGGGTTGATGATGACGAGCGCTTTCGTGTTCGACGTGATCTTCGAGCGCAGGTCGTCGAGATCAGGCATCCAGTCCGCGGATTCGTCACAGAGATAATGCACCGGCGTACCGGCCGACAAGCTCACCGCAGCCGTCCACAACGGGTAGTCCGGCGCCGGCAGCAGCACTTCGTCGCCGTCATTCAGCAACCCCTGCATGGCCATCACGATCAGCTCGGACGCACCATTGCCAATGTAAATGTCGTCCAGTTCCACGCCTGCCACGCCCTTCTGCTGGCTGTAATGCATGATCGCCTTGCGCGCGGCGAACACGCCTTTCGAGTCCGAATATCCCGACGATGTGGGCAAGTTGCGGATCATGTCCTGGATGATCTCGTCCGGCGCGTCGAAACCGAACGACGCCAGATTGCCGATATTGAGCTTGATGATCCGGTGGCCCTCGTCCTCCAGCCGCTTCGCGTGCTCCAGCACGGGACCGCGAATGTCATAGCAAACGTTCTGTAATTTATTGGATTTGAGAATCGGTTTCACGGCGGGAAAGCTCACTGGGTTACTGGAAATCAGGCTCTGGATCAGGAAAATCGGCAAATAAAGTTGAAAGTCAGGTCCGCGGACTCGGCGCAGCGCCGGCCACGCCGTCGATCTCGCCCGGCGCTTCAGGCGCGGAGCGTGAAAACCGTCAAAACGGACCGGACACCGCGCAGAAACCCTAAGTATCGACGCGGAACAGGCAGTCTAGCGAAAATGCGCCGGATAGAGGCAGGTTTGGGCGGAATCGTGTGAGCTTATGGCCATCAGGCCAAGGCAAAACGCCCTATTGCGTGTCGGCAAGCAGCTTGTGGCGGCACGCGATGCATCGCGCCGCCCGGGCTCGCAACCCGCAGACGGCTGAAAAGTTATAATTTAGCGGATTATCCGTGACTTTCGCAATGCGCCACCGGCAAAACGCGTGCACATCTGGCCTCATCCCGGCGCCACGCGAGCCTTTGCAAGCTGCATTGCGCGCCAGGCTGTCCCGTTGTCACAGGCCTCTTGCGCAGTCACCTTTCGCCATCAACTTGCCTGTCGGAATACCGATTTGAAATTACATCAGGAAGCCAGCGGCGCGCTCAATACCATCACGAGTTACGGCGCCGATTACGTCGCGATCAACCTGGAGCGCCATGAAGGCAGCATCATCGTGATGCCGGAAACGCCGGTGATCGCGTGGCCCGTGTCGTCATTCGAAGCGCTGACGCAGGAAGATTTCGACGCGCTCATCGCGATCGCACCTGAAGTCGTCGTGTTCGGCAGCGGCAAGCGCCTGCGTTTTCCGCATCCGCGGCTGATCGCCAAGCTCTCCCAGCAGCGCATTGGCGTGGAGACAATGGATTTCGGCGCCGCATGCCGTACTTACAACATTCTCATGTCGGAAGGCCGCCGGGTGGCGGCTGCGCTGCTGATCGAAGCGTGAGCCAGGCTCACCGGTGGACGCCGGCATTAACGCCGCAGCAACGCTTCGGCGCGGTTTCCACGCGCCAGTGCGATAAACTGCCGCCCGGCGTCGATATCGGTACGGCTGATTCGGCTATCGGGGCACCGGTAACGCCTGTTTTCTGAGCAGCTAAGGATAAAGGACCGGCCCGCGGCCGCCCGCAGCACGGGGAACCGTACAAGGACTGGCCGTTTGGCTGGCTTGTGCGCTTCGTCAAAGCAGCGGAACCTGCATGGGCTGGCCGGGCGCTGAATACGTGCTGATACGCGGCGAAGCCTGCCCAAAACGTGCCCGTTAAGCCGGCCTTAAGCCCCAATGCGCCAAACTCGGGCCCCCATGAATTTTGCTAGCGCCGCTAAAGCGGCATCGGACAGGTCGACTCCCATGAACGATACGCCTTACCGGCTACCGCTCACCCGCCTCTCGCTTTTACTGCTGATCGCAGCACTCGCCGTGATCTGGTTCGCGCCGCTGGGCCTGCGCCATCTCATCCCAAGCGACGAAGGCCGTTACGCCGAAATGGCACGCGAAATGTTCGTGACCGGCGACTGGATCACGCCGCGTTACAACGGCTACAAGTATTTCGAGAAGCCCCCGCTGCAAACCTGGGCGAACGCGCTGACGTTCGCCTGGTTCGGCATCGGCGAGTGGCAGGCGCGCCTTTATACGGCGTTGACGGGCTTTGCCGGCGTGCTGTTGCTCGGCTACACGGGCGCGCGGGTGTTCAACGGCGTGACGGGGTTTTGCGCGGCCGTCGTGCTCGCGACTTCGCCGTACTGGAACCTGATGGGCCATTTCGACACCCTCGACATGGGCCTGTCGTTCTGGATGCAACTCACGCTCTGCAGCTTGCTGCTGGCGCAACGTCCAAACCTGCCGGTACCCCAGGTCCGCCTCTGGATGTGGCTTTGCTGGGCAGGGATGGCGCTCGCGCTGTTGTCGAAGGGGCTGATCGGCCTGATCCTGCCGGGTGCGGTGCTGGTGCTCTACACATTGATCGCGCGTGATTGGGCGCTGTGGCGCCGGCTTTATATTGGCAGCGGGCTGATCCTGTTCCTGATCATCGCCGCGCCATGGTTCGTTCTGGTCCAGATCAAGAACCCCGAGTTCCTGAATTTCTTTTTCATCGTCCAGCAGTTCGAGCGATACCTGACCCCCGAACAGAACCGTCCGGGTGCGTTTTATTACTTCGTGCCGGTGCTGATTGTCGGATTCCTGCCCTGGCTCTCGGTCGTGTTCCAGAGCGTCCGGCATGCGCTGAAGGTGCCGCGCCAGCCGAACGGCTTCGCGCCGGTCACGCTGCTCCTCGTCTGGTCGGCGTTCATCTTCTTGTTCTTCAGCGCGTCGCATTCGAAACTGCTGTCGTACACGCTGCCGATCGCGCCTTCCATTGCGCTGCTGATCGCTATCTATCTGCCGCTGCTCACGCGCGCCCAATGGCACAAGCACTTGACCGGGTACGCGGTGTTTCTCGTCGTGGCGGCTTTTGGCGCGATCTTTCTGGGCCGCATGGGCGGTGGCCACACGCCCAATGTGCTGTACAAGGATTTCCAGGTCTGGGTGTACGCCGCGCTTGCCGTCGCCTTCGTGGTCACGCTGGCTGCCATCTGGCTGAACCGGCGCAGTTCGATCGGCGGCGTGGTGCTGCTGGGAACGGCCTGGCTGCTAATGGGGACGATCGCCGGCACTGGCCACGATGTGTTCGGCCGCGAAAGCTCGGGCGTGCAACTCGTGCCCGCGGTGAAAGCCGCCATGGCCCGACTGCCTGCCGACACGCCGTTCTACTCGGTCGCCAAGCTCGATCACACCATGCCGTTCTATCTCGGCCACACCATGATCATGGTTCAGGAACCCGACGAACTGAAGTTCGGGGTCACGACGGAACCGCAGAAGTGGGTGCCGACTATCGACGAGTGGATCCAGCGCTGGGACGCACAACGCTACGGTCTGGCGCTGATGCCGCCCGGCCGGTATGACGAGCTGCTGGCGAAGCACGTGCCCATGCAGGTCATTGCGCGGGATGACCGAAGGGTGATTGTCGAGAAACCTCAGCCTTGAAACAATGGCGCCGCGTGTTGACCCGGGCTTGAACCGGGCACCGTCCGCCAGCGGATACAAAAAGCCAGAGACGCCGCCAAGCCTTACCGCTTCGCTGCTCCGCTAAAAAAACCCTATTACGGCCAACGATGAACCCGATATCCTTCATTTGCATCATCACCGGCGTCATGCTGAACGCCGGCGCCCAGTTGCTGCTGAAAGCGGGCGTGAACGCCGTAGGCCATTTCGAATTCACCCCGGCAAACATCGTACCGATCGGTTTCAAGATCGCGACGCAGTGGCCGATCATCGGCGGGCTGGCATGCTACGTGATCAGCGTAGGCGTGTGGATAGTGGGATTGTCGCGGGTCGACGTTTCCATCGCTTATCCCATGCTCTCGCTCGGCTACGTGGTGAACGCGTTCGCAGCATGGTATTTATTTGGCGAAGTCCTGACGTTGCAGCGACTGGTAGGTATCGGCATTATCCTGATCGGCGTCGTGGTATTGACGCGCGGTTGAGGGACTCGGGCGTACCTGCGTGCGCATGAGCGAACCTGAACCCGGCTGAACCTGTCTATCAAAGACTGTGCATCAAAAGAATGTGCATTAAAGATCTCACCGTTCCTTTCCTTCGCAGAGCTTCCATGACCCAGAACGCGCCTTCCAATACGCTCCCCTTTCTGCCTTTCGTACGCTCCGAGATCGACGAAGAGACAATTCAGGGCGTCGCCGACGTTCTGCGTTCAGGCTGGATCACGACCGGTCCGCAAAACCAGCAGTTCGAAGCCGAACTGTCCGCCTATTGCGGCGGCCGTCCGGTGCGCACGTTCAATTCCGGCACGGCGACCATGGAGATTGGCTTGCGCATCGCGGGCGTGGGCGAAGGCGACGAAGTCATCACCACACCCATGACCTGGGTCTCGACCAGCAATGTGATCATTGAAACAGGCGCTACACCGGTGTTCGCGGATATTGACCCGGTGACGCGCAACATCGACCTGGACCAGCTCGAAAAGGCCATTACGCCGCGTACCAAGGCAATTTTGCCGGTGTATCTGTCTGGCCTTCCCGTCGATATGGACCGGCTCTACGGCATTGCGCGCGAACATGGCCTGCGCGTGATCGAAGACGCGGCCCAGGCGTTTGGATCGTCCTGGCGCGGCCAGAAGATCGGCGCTTTCGGCGACATTATTTCATTCAGCTTTCACGCGAACAAGAACGTCACGTCGATCGAAGGCGGCGCGCTCGTCCTGAATAACGAGGAAGAAGCCGTACTCGCACAAAAATACCGGCTGCAAGGCATCACGCGCACCGGCTTTGACGGCATGGACTGCGATCTCCTCGGCGGCAAATACAATCTCACCGATGTCGCCGCCCGCGTCGGCCTCGGACAGCTCAAGCATGTGGAGCGTTTCACGGAACAGCGCCGCGAGCTGGCGCGCGCATACTTTGAAAGTTTCGCGAACGGCGCGGCCGTGCGCATGGGCGTGCAACTGCCGGTGCCGAATTTCACTGACAGCAACTGGCACATGTTCCAGATCGCGCTGCCGCTCGAACGACTGTCGCTTACGCGCTCGGCGTTCATGGGCCTGATGAAGGAACGCGGCATTGGCACCGGCGTGCACTACCCGGCGCTGCACCTGTTCACGCTGTATCGCGGCCGCGGATTTCACGAGGGCATGTTCCCGCACGCGGAAAAATATGGCGCATCAACGGTCACGCTGCCGCTGTTCACGCAGATGACCCAGGACGACGTGACGCGCGTAGTGCATGCAGTCAACGAAATCTGCGCGGCGCACGCCATTTAAGGTACTAAGTAACCGACGTAACGCCTGCAGGCAGGCCAGCACGCCACGCAGTTGACACAGCAAAACAAGAACGACATTTTTCACCACGGATACCTAGCGGAACCATCGTCAACATGAGTCAAACGGATTTTCTGCCGACCGGCCCGGAATTAACGGTCGTGGTCCCGGTGTACAACGAGGAAGAAGGCCTCGCAGCCCTCTTCTCCCGGCTGTATCCCGCGCTTGACGCGCTCGGCGCAACGTATGAAGTGATCTTCATCAACGACGGCAGCCGCGACAAGTCGGCGGCATTGCTCGCCCAGCAATTTCGCGCGCGGCCGGACACCACCCGCGTGATCCTGCTGAACGGCAACTATGGCCAGCACATGGCCATTCTTGCGGGCTTCGAACAATCGCGCGGAGACAGTGTAATTACGCTCGACGCCGACTTGCAGAATCCCCCCGAGGAAATTGCCAAGCTGCTCGAGAAGATGCGCGACGGTTACGACTACGTCGGCACGATTCGCCAGCAACGCCAGGACAGCTTCTGGCGCAAGAAAGCGTCGCGCCTGATGAACCGGCTGCGCGAGCGCATCACGCGCATCAGGATGACCGACCAGGGCTGCATGCTGCGCGGTTACAGCCGGCACATCATTGACACCATCAACCGCTGCGGCGAAATCAACACCTTCATTCCCGCGCTGGCCTATACGTTCGCGCAGAACCCGATCGAAATCGATGTCGCGCATGAAGAGCGCTTCGCCGGGGAATCGAAGTATTCGTTGTACAGCCTGATCCGCCTCAATTTCGACCTGGTGACCGGATTTTCGGTCGTGCCGCTGCAGTGGTTGTCCTTTATTGGCGTGATCCTGTCCGTGGGGTCCGCGGGCCTGTTCCTGCTGCTGTTGGTTCGACGCTTCATGTTCGGCGCGGAAGTCCAGGGTGTGTTCACCCTGTTCGCTATCACGTTCTTCATGCTCGGTGTGATCATCTTCGCGCTTGGGCTGCTTGGCGAGTACATCGGCCGGATCTATCAGCAAGTGCGCGCGCGGCCCCGTTACCTGGTGCAGACCATCCTGGAAGAGCGCGACGGCAAGCTTGCGCGAACCATGCCACGCCAGGAAGCGGTCGCAGCAATCAGCCGGGAAGTCGATCCGCTATGAGGTCACTATGAATCCGGCGCCGGTCAATGCAAATGCTACAACCGCTCCGCGCGTGAAGCCTCGTGCGGTCGTGTTCGCGTATCACAACGTGGGCGTGCGCTGCCTGCAGGTCCTGCTAGCACGCGGCGTGGAGGTGGCGCTGGTTGTCACGCACGAAGACAATCCTGACGAGAACATCTGGTTCGGCAGCGTGAAGTCGGTGGCAGCGGATCATGGCGTCACGGTCATCACGCCCGCCGATCCCAAGTCGCCCGAATTGCATGATGCGATCAGCGAACTCGCGCCGGACTTCATTTTCTCGTTCTACTACCGGCACATGCTGCCGGTCGGCCTGCTCGCGCTCGCCGCCCGCGGTGCGTACAACATGCACGGTTCGTTGTTGCCGAAGTATCGAGGCCGCGTGCCCACCAATTGGGCCGTGCTGAACGGAGAAACGGAAACGGGCGCGACGCTGCACGAGATGGCCGCCAAACCGGATGCCGGGGCGATCCTTGCCCAGACGCCCGTGCCCATTCTCCCCGACGACACCGCCGCGCAAGTCTTCGACAAAACCACTGTCGCCGCCGAACAAACCTTGTGGCGTGTCTTGCCGGCGTTGATCGCGGGCGAGGCGCCGCATTTGCCGAACGATCTCACGAAAGGCAGCTACTTTGGCGGCAGGAAGCCGGAGGATGGCCGCATCGACTGGTCGCATACTGCGCAGCAGGTCTACAACTTGATTCGCGCCGTTGCGCCGCCGTATCCGGGGGCTTTTACGGACATCGGGCAGGCGCGGTTTATCGTCGCGCGGGCTCGTCTCGTGCCCGAAAACGGCCTGCCGGGAATCGACGCCGAGACCCTGCGTGAGGTTTCGAATTTGCCCCCTGGGCTGCACGTGAAGGATAATGCGCTGTTTGGCGTATGCGGCGACAGCCGCGTCGTCGCCATCCGTGAATTACGGCAACCATTCGTGGACGAAAGCCAGACTCCAGCCGGCGGCGAACGCGTCGTCAGTCCCGCCGAATTCGGCCGACTCACTCAATCACTTCCTCATTCATGAAAAAAGTCCTGATCCTGGGTGTCAACGGCTTCATTGGCCACCACCTCTCCAAGCGCATTCTCGAGACGACCGACTGGGAAGTCTTCGGCATGGACATGCAACGCGACCGTCTCGGCGACCTCGCCAATCACGAGCGCATGCACTTCTTCGAAGGCGACATCACGATCAACAAGGAGTGGGTCGAATATCACATCAAGAAGTGCGATGTGATTCTGCCGCTGGTGGCCATTGCCACGCCGGCGACCTACGTGAAGCAGCCGCTGCGCGTGTTCGAACTCGACTTCGAAGCGAACCTGCCCATCGTGCGTTCGGCTGTGAAGTACGGCAAGCATCTCGTGTTTCCGTCTACGTCCGAGGTGTACGGCATGTGCACCGACGAGCAATTCGACCCCGAAGAATCGCAACTCAGCTACGGCCCGATCAACAAGCCGCGCTGGATCTACGCGTGCTCGAAGCAGTTGATGGACCGCGTGATCTGGGGCTACGGCATGGAAGGCCTGAACTTCACGCTGTTCCGCCCATTCAACTGGATCGGCCCGGGCCTCGACTCCATCTATACGCCGAAGGAAGGCAGCTCGCGCGTGGTCACGCAGTTCCTCGGTCACATCGTGCGCGGTGAAAACATCAGCCTGGTCGATGGCGGCGCGCAAAAGCGTGCGTTCACGGATATTGACGACGGCATCGGCGCGTTGATGAAGATCATCGAAAACAAGAACGGCGTGGCGACGGGCAAGATCTATAACATCGGCAATCCGAGCAACAACTTCTCGGTGCGCGAACTCGCGCACAAGATGTTGAAGCTCGCCAACGAGATCAGCGAATACGCTGAAAGCGCGAAGGCGGTTCAGCTTGTGGAAACGTCGTCTGGCGACTACTACGGTGCGGGTTATCAGGACGTGCAAAACCGGGTGCCGAAGATCGACAACACGATCCAGGAACTCGACTGGAAGCCGGTCGCGACCATGGACGACGCGTTGCGGAAGATTTTCGAAGCCTATCGCGGCGATGTAGGCACGGCGCGGCGCCTTGTCGAAGATCAGTCTTAAGGACGGCGCGTGGCTCGCATCGTTCTGAAAATCGACGTCGATACCCTGCGCGGCACGCGCGAAGGCGTGCCGAATCTCGCGCGCCTGCTCGACAAATATCACGCCCGCGCCACGTTCCTGTTTAGCCTCGGACCCGATCACACCGGCTGGGCGTTGCGTCGCGTATTCCGCCCCGGGTTTCTCAAGAAGGTGTCGCGGACGTCGGTGGTCGAGCATTACGGCATCAAGACGCTCATGTACGGCGTGCTTCTGCCGGGACCGGATATCGGCCGCCGTGCAGTAGCCGAAATGCGCGCCATTCATGAAGCGGGCTTCGAGTGCGGCATCCACACGTGGGACCACGTGTACTGGCAGGACAATGTCCGCGCGGGAAACCGTGAGTGGACGGCCAAACAAATGCAGCGCAGCCACGCGCGTTTCGTCGAAATCTTCGGCACGCCACCCGTTACGCACGGCGCGGCGGGCTGGCAGATGAACGGCTATGCGTTCGAACAGATCGACGCGTGGGGCATGAAATACGCGTCCGACGGGCGGGGTCACACACCCTACATCCCGGTGCTCGACGGCCGAACGCTCAATCACGTCCAGATGCCCACCACGCTGCCTACGCTGGACGAAATCCTCGGTGTAGATGGCGTGGACGTGAGCAATGTTGCCGCGCATTTGCTGGGTCTCACGTCGAAGCAGGCGCACGACCAGGTCTTCACGCTGCACGCCGAGCTGGAAGGACAAAAGCTCGCCGCGGTGTTCGAGCAACTGCTGGCCGGCTGGAGCGCGCAAGGTCACAGCTTCTGCACGATGGGCGACTATCATGCGACGCTGGACCGTACGACGTTGCCCACGTACCCTGTCGCGTGGGGCGAGATTCCAGGTCGCGCGGGCGAGCTGATACTCCAACCGGATTGACGCTGGTTGGGCCTGTTCTTGGGGCTAGGTTGGCGGCCTTTTTTACGGCCGTTTCCGCAACTGGCATCTGTCGCAGGCCCGGTCGGACGGTGCCCAGTCCTTCCCGAATGCGCACTACCGTTCCAACGTGCTCGCTCTCCAGAAACCGCACGTCTACTTATAAAAGCAACATCTTTCATGAGACCGGAGTAAGCGCATGGGACCAGAGTAAGGCACTGAAGTGCCAACTCTGGTCGACACGCCAACTCCGGCCAACAAAGGAGAAACTTCGTGCCGATCGCAGTCGATCAACTCGTTCCCGATTTCACCGCGCCCGCAACCGGCGGCGACTTTTCGCTGTCCAGTCTGCGAGGCAAGAAAGTCGTGCTGTTTTTTTATCCGAAAGACAACACTCCGGGCTGTACCACGGAAAGCCTGCAGTTCCGTGATCTCTATGCGCAATTCAAGAAGGCAGGCGCTGAAGTGATCGGCATCTCGCGTGATAGCGTGAAATCGCACGACAACTTCAAGGCGAAGCTGGAACTGCCCTACACGCTGGTGTCCGACTCCGACGAAGCTATTTGCACGCTCTTCGGTGTCATCAAAATGAAGAAAATGTATGGCAAGGAAGTACGCGGAATCGAGCGTTCGACCTTCCTGCTGGACGCGAAAGGCGTGCTTCGCCAGGAGTTCCGTGGCGTAAAGGTTCCAGGCCACGTCGAGCAGATTGTGGAAGCTGTACAAGCGCTTTGAGGCACGTTATATTGATTCGCAATGAGCGCGTGCCCTTCCCTCCATTTCTCTTTGCGTAGCGTCCGGTGTTTCGCGGTTTTCCCCGCGACCGGCACGGGGTTCCGCTACACGCCACGTCTGCAATTCAGGGACGTGGCGGAAGTTGAAAGGCGCTTTGAAGCAGGCGCTGTCGAGCCGCTGGTCCCATCGTCCGGGACGGCGGCTTTTTTGTTTGCGGACGTTCCCTCACCCGCAGCGTGTGCGCCCTGGGCGCCCCGCGCCGTCCGTGCGTTTCATCCCCGTTTTCTTCAGGACGCAACTTCCAAGGAGCCGATCGAAATCTAGGCGAACCGGCGTTTTCGAAACCGAAGCGCGTCTCCGGGCGCAAACTGCATCGACGTCAGGACTTCTGGCCTGAAGACCGAACGTCGGCTCACGCAGGATGCGACAGGCGACGCACGACATACGATCCGAATCCTATCGAGGAAAACCATGCCTTTGCCTACCGCACCCGTCAAGCTCGGCAACCTCCTGCCGTCTGAAGAATACAAAGCCAAAGTCCGGCCTGCCCGAACATCGAAAAAGCAGGCAAGCGACGGCGATCCAGTTGAAACCGAAGCCGATTTCGGCGCGAGCGTCGGCGCTTCGCGGCCTGCGGCCGCGAACACCGCCAATACGTTGCGCGCCATAGCAAGCGAGACGTTGGCAAACGCAGCCAAAGGCTCAGCTGTCGAGGCCTCTGAAGCCGCGCCCGCCGCGCGCACGCGTCGCGCGAAACAAACGGCGGCGTTGCTGCAACCTGCTGCTGCGCCGGCCGAACAGGTCGAAACCACGCCAGTTGTTGCTCGTACGCCGGTCGAAGCGCGTACGCCGGTGCGCGCCGAAGCACCGGCCGCGCCCGTGGCTGCGGCATCGCAGCCGCGTGGTCAGCAAAAGCGCCGTCAGCGCGGCCAGCCGGAAAACGAGATCGGCAAGCTGTTCGTGCTCGATACAAACGTGCTGATGCACGATCCGTCATCGCTGTTCCGATTCGAGGAACACGACGTCTATCTGCCCATGATGACGCTCGAGGAACTCGATAACCACAAGAAGGGCATGTCGGAAGTGGCGCGCAATGCGCGTCAGGTGAGCCGCACGCTGGATGCGCTGGTGGCGCACGTCGGCGAGATGTCGGCGGGTTTGCCGTTGTCCGCGCTGGGCAATCGCGATGCAACCGGCCGCCTGTACTTCCAGACCACGCTGACCGATATCGAGCCGGTCGAAGGCCTGCCGGTTGGCAAGGCCGATAACCAGATTCTCGGCGTCGTGCGCGCGTTGCAGAAGGAGCGCACGGATCGCCAGGTCGTGCTGGTGTCGAAAGACATCAACATGCGCATCAAGGCTCACGCGCTCGGCCTGCCCGCTGAAGATTATTTCAACGACCAGGTGCTGGAAGACAAGGACCTGCTCTATTCCGGCGTGCGCGCGTTGCCGTCCGACTTCTGGACTAAGCACGCGAAGGGCATGGAAAGCTGGCAGGAAACCAAGACGGGCACGACGTATTACCGCGTGACCGGTCCGCAATGCGCGTCCATGCTGGTCAACGAGTTCGTGTATTTCGAACCGCAGAACGGCGAACCGTCGTTCTACGGCATCGTGCGGGAGTTGAACGGCAAGACTGCGCTGCTGCAAACGCTGCGCGATTACAGCCATCACAAGAACAACGTGTGGGGCATTACATCGCGCAATCGCGAGCAGAATTTTGCTTTGAACCTGCTGATGAACCCGGATGTGGATTTCGTCACGCTGCTGGGTCAGGCCGGTACCGGCAAGACCTTGATGGCATTGGCCGCGGGCCTCGCGCAGGTGCTCGACGACAAGCGCTATAACGAGATCATCGTGACGCGTGCGACGGTGCCGGTTGGTGAAGACATCGGCTTCTTGCCGGGTACGGAAGAGGAAAAGATGCAGCCGTGGATGGGCGCATTCGACGACAACCTCGAAGTCCTGCAAAAGACCGACGACGCCGCCGGCGAATGGGGCCGCGCCGCCACGCAGGAACTGATCCGATCGCGCCTGAAGGTGAAGAGCATGAACTTCATGCGCGGCCGGACCTTCGTGGACAAATACGTGATCATCGACGAGGCGCAGAATTTGACGCCGAAGCAGATGAAAACGCTCGTCACGCGCGCCGGTCCGGGCACGAAGATCGTGTGTCTGGGCAATATCGCGCAGATCGACACGCCGTATCTGACGGAAGGCAGTTCGGGCCTGACGTACGTAGTTGACCGCTTCAAGGGCTGGACGCATAGCGGTCACGTCACGCTCGCGCGCGGCGAACGCTCACGTCTGGCGGATTACGCGTCCGAGATTCTTTAAATTCTTTAGATTTTCGACACGCTTTGAAAGCCCGGCAAGCATCGCTTGCCGGGCTTTTTTGTGTCTTTGCTGCGTGTTTTGGACCTGAAAACGCGTGCGCAAGAAGCAACACTTACAGCGTAAACCTCAAGTGACTTATCAAGATAACTTGCCCGCGCCTCGTCTGACGGGCTAGTATCGCGAGACCGCCATCACGGCGAGCGCTCATGTTCACCCTCGGCTCGCCCTTACGAATGCGTCGACTCTGGTCACTGCTGCTTCTCACCCTCGTCACCCTCCTCGTTGCCGCGTGCTCGAGTGCGCCGACGCGGGTGTCGCGTGCACCGGCTGCATCGAACGCTACCGCTTCCAATCGCACCTTCGCCACACCCTCCGGCTTCCCGAATTTCGTCGATCACAGCGTCGGACGCGAGGAAATTTCCATCCAGGCGATGTCGCTCGTGGGCGTGCCGTATCGCTGGGGAGGGAATACGCCGGAGGCAGGTTTCGATTGCAGCGGGCTGGTGCGCTATGTGGTGGATCGGGCGGCGTCGGTGAACCTGCCGCGAACGACAGCGGATATGAGCGTGCGCGGTGAATCGATTGAGCCCGACGAAGTGGCTCCCGGCGACCTGATTTTCTTCAACACGACGGGCCGGCCGCATTCGCATGTCGGCATCTACGTGGGAAAACTGCGCTTCGTGAACGCGCCGTCGACTGGCGGCACCGTGCGGCTCGATTACCTCACCAATCCGTATTGGGCGAAGCGTTTCGATGGCATCCGGCGCGTCGCGCCGCCGAAAGCCGCGCCAGCCCCGTTCGATACCCCGACCTATCTGGCTTCCCCGGTTCCGGTGCCTGCTCCGGCAGACGGCGCGTCATCGGGCCGTCCGCCGACGCAAGTTGCCGCGACGGTCAACGCAGCCGTTGTTGCCGATCGGTATGAACCGCCGGCCGCCGCGCCAACGACGGCAACAACGGCAACAACGGCACCGCCAACAGGCTCGTATCGTACCGCTGCCGATCAGTTCGAACCGCCGCCCGCGTTATCAGCCGCACGACAGCAGGCGCAATCGGCGGGCGCTGTGCCGCCGGCAATCGCCACGGCCCGCTCCAGCGCTGATCCGTTCGAACCGCCGCCGTCCTCGCTTTCCGCCGCACAACGTCAATCGCAAGCCGCAAACGCAACGCCTCCGCCACGCGCGCCGCAGGCTGAATCGAATGCGGTCGCGGCGGCATCGAATACACCCGACCCCATTGCAACTGCCGCCGACGCGTTCGAACCGCCGCCACCCACCGCCCGGCTGGCGGCGCAGCAAGTGCGTTCCGTGCAAGAGCAACAACCTTCTTCAGTCGGCCGAATTCCCGCCGCCGACCCATCCGCCCACGTGATGCGCGCGTCCACGAATCCACTCACGAATCCACGCACGCCCACGCGCCCCGCTGGCGCCGACGACCCCATCGCGAAGTTCGCCAACGGCAGCTACTGAGCCATCACCCGCCCGCCAGGTTCAGCGCGTTTTCCGAACCGCACACACTTCCCAGCGTCTGCTATCGTGTCTCGATAACGATTCGATGCGTGTCGAGTTGACCGCCGTATCGATCATCGACCATCGGCCTCGAAAGGAGTGAACCTCATGGACTTGGGACTCGCCGGCAAGATCGTGCTCATCACGGGCGGCAGCAAGGGTATCGGCTTCGCGTGCGCGCGGGCATTTGCAGCGGAAGGCGCGCGCGTCGCGATTGTTTCACGCGACCCGGCCAATCTCGCCCGCGCTCGCGAAGAACTCGCGAAAGATGGCTTCCACGTGCATCTCGCGCGTGCCGATCTTCACGAAGCGCACAGCGCGCAAGATGTGGTCGAAGAAGCGACGGGCGCGCTCGGCCCGATCGATATTCTCGTTAATTGCGCGGGCGCCGCTAAACGCTACGATCCCGATCTCCTCGATGCCGCCGCCTACAAGGCCGCGATGGAAGCGAAATATTTTCCCTGCATCTACCCTCAGCAAGCCGTGCTCAAGCAAATGGCCGAACGGCTGAAGGCGAACCCCAAGGCCGAGCCCGGCGCGGTGGTGAACATCATCGGGATGGGAGGGAAGATCGCGAGCGATATCCACATCGCGGGCGGCGCGGCGAATGCGGCGCTGATGCTAGCAACCGTCGGGCTCGCGCATCATTACGCGAAGCTCGGCATTCGTATCAACGCGATCAATCCGGGTGCGACGTTGACGGAACGGGTTGAGGAAGCGCTGGCGCTCGAAGCGCAAAGACTGGGGGTGACGCGAGATGAAGCGTTGGCGCAAAGCCAGGCAAAAGTGCCGCTCGGCCGATACGCGAAACCCGAGGAAATTGCAGACGTCGCGCTGTTCCTTGCAAGCCGCCGGGCGAGTTATGTATCGGGCGCGATCATTCCGATGGACGGTGTCGGTGCGCCGTTGATTTAAGGCACGAAGCACAAAGCACGGGTGACTTATGGCCAGGTCACCCGCAAGTCGCTCGCTGCGTTCAAGGAAGAAAGCGGTGTCCGAGCCACCAAGCGGCGGCGGCCATCACGGCAGACGCCGGTATGGTTAATATCCACGCCCACACGATGTTCCCCGCCACGCCCCAACGCACTGCGCTGAACTTCTGGGTCGCACCAACGCCGACAATCGCGCCGGTGATCGTGTGCGTGGTCGATACGGGAATACCGAGGAAGGACGCGACGAACAGCGTAATCGCCCCACCCGACTCCGCGCAAAACCCGCCGACCGGCTTGAGCTTCGTGATCTTCTGGCCCATGGTACGCACGATGCGCCAGCCGCCGAACAGCGTACCGAGCCCCATCGACAGATAACATCCGCCGATCACCCAGATAGGCGGCGCGTCGGCAACTGCTGACCAATACCCCGCCGCAATCAGCAGCATCCAGATAATGCCGATGGTCTTCTGCGCGTCGTTACCGCCGTGACCAAGGCTATACAACCCCGCCGATATCAGCTGCCAGCGTCTGAACCGCCGGTCCACCTTGGATGGCGGCGTGCGGAAATACATCCACGACACGATCAGCATGAACAGCGACCCGAGCACGAAACCGAGCAGCGGCGAAATGAAGATGAACGAGACCGTCTTGAGCAAGCCGTCCATATTCAGCGAGCCCCAGCCCGACTTCGCCCACGCCGAGCCGACCAGCCCGCCGATGAGCGCGTGCGAAGAACTGGACGGAATGCCGTAGTGCCACGTGATGATGTTCCAGCCGATCGCCCCAACCAGCGCACCGAAGATCACATATTGATCGACGATAGCCGGATCGATCGTCCCTCTGCCGACCGTGGCGGCAACCTTCAAATGGAACACGAAATACGCAATGACGTTGAACGCGGCAGCGAACGCCACGGCTTGCTGAGGTTTCAGCACGCCCGTGGACACAACGGTTGCAATGGAGTTGGCGGCGTCGTGGAAGCCGTTCATGAAGTCGAACACGAGTGCGACCACGACGAGCGTAATGACAGCCCAGAGGGCGAGTTGAATCGAATGCATCGTTTATCGAGTGAGTGGCGCGGCTGAAATCAGGCGTTTTCCAGCACGATGCCTTCGATGATGTTCGCAACATCCTCGCATTTGTCGGTGATCGTCTCGAGCAACTCGTAGATTGCCTTGAGCTTGATCAGCGTCTTGACGTTGTCTTCTTCGCGGAAGAGTTTCGACATGGCCGAGCGCAGCACCCGGTCGGCATCCGATTCCAGACGGTCGATTTCTTCGCAGATCTTGAGGATTTCGCTCGCGCGTTTCATGTCGGCGAGCAGCTTGACGGCATGCTGTACGCGCTCGCAGGTGGCCGTGCTGATATGGGCGAGCTGGCTCATTTCCGCCGTCGATTCGCGCACGTCGTAAAGCGAGATGGCGGTGGCGACGTCTTCCATCAGATCGAGGATGTCGTCCATCGTCGTGATGAGCTTGTGGATTTCGTCGCGGTCCAGCGGCGTAATGAAGGTTTTGTGCAGCAGGTCGATGGTTTCGTGCGTGAGCTTGTCCGCACGTTTTTCGTTCATCTGGACGTTCTGCTTATGGACTTCCATCTGGTCCATGTTGTCGATCAGCAGTTCGAGTTCGTGACTGGCGTCAACGATGCACTTTGCGTGCGCATTGAAGATTTCGAAAAATTTGCCCTCGGTGGGCATGAAGCGACCGAACATGAAAATCCCGAAAAGTAATTTTTCTGCGTTGAATCAACTATTTACCGAAACACGCACAATGAAGGGCGGCGCACATCGATATGACAAACGCGTGACAGGTGGGATTCTATCGGAAAAGCGTCCGCTCACCGCCGGGGCGTGTCAGGCCGCCACAACCTCCAGGCGTAGCGAGTGCTCGATCTCGGTTTGACAGTCGAGGACTGAGTTGCGCGATCCAGGGAAGTTGGCGTCGAACTCGTAGTCCCAACCAACGCTTCCCAAGCAAATACGGCGTCACGCGACACATGGCAGAAATGACAGTAAAAGGCCGTAATAAAAACATTCCGCGCGTCTCTCGCCTTTACTAAACAAGCTTGTGTTTGCCCTGCAGAAAACCCTGAGTCCGTTACAAGTTATGGCGCGAGCGCTTATTCGCTGTCCGTGATGTCTTACTGAAAATTGGCAGCATCGGCCTAAAACGTCATTCCAAACCGCTCCTGCGCGCTGCAGCTTTGTTTTCCTTTGTGTACATTGCCGCATTGTCTTCGTTGCAGACAAAATCACGCGGGCTCGATGCTTTATTTCAAGTCGACTTCTTAATGACGATCTGGAAAGTAATTCGAAAGATCTCATGGGTTTGAGCTTGACTCAGCAGTGCAACGCCGACCGGATCAGAAACTCGCAGCATCAAGGCAACGTTTAGTTAAACCCCAAGTCCTGGAACTCTCATGCTCGGCCTAGTACGTATCGCTCTCAGACGGCCATATACGTTTGTCGTCCTGGCGATCCTCATCCTGATCATCGGACCGCTTTCCGCGATCAGAACGCCGACCGATATCTTTCCCGATATCCGCATTCCCGTGATCAGCGTCGTATGGCAATACACGGGCTTGCCGCCGGATCAAATGGTTGGACGAATCACCTCGCCGTTCGAGCGTTCACTGACCACGACGGTGAACGACATCCAGCACATAGAAGCTGAATCGGTTAATGGCTTCGGCATCATCAAGATCTTCTTCCAGCCGGGCGTGAACATCAGTAACGCGAATGCCCAGGTGACCGCCGTCTCGCAGACGCAATTGCGTCAATTGCCACCGGGCACCACGCCGCCGCTGATCCTGAACTACAACGCATCGACGGTGCCGATCATCCAGCTCGCCCTGTCGGGCAAAGGTCTCACCGAACAAAACCTCGGTGACCTTGGACTGAACCAGTTGCGTCCGGCGCTGGTGACTGTGGCCGGTGCGTCGATACCCTATCCGTTCGGCGGCAAGTCGCGTCAGATACAGATCGACATCGACCCAACCGCATTGCAGGCGCGCGGCCTGTCGGCGCAAGACGTCGCCAATGCGCTCGCCGCGCAGAACCTGCTGACGCCAATCGGTACGGAAAAAATCGGCGATCACGAATACACGCTGCAGTTGAACAACGCGCCTTTCGCGCTTAAAGCGCTAGGCGACCTGCCGATCAAGGCGGTCAACGGCACCACGGTTTATATCCACGATGTCGCAAACGTCCGCGACGGCAGCCCGCCGCAAACGAATATCGTGCACGTGGACGGCAAGCGTTCGGTGCTGATGTCGGTGCTGAAGAACGGCTCGGTGTCAACGCTCGGCATCATCGCCGGCATCAAGCAGCATGTGCTCGACGCAAAGGCTTCATTGCCCGACGCGTTGCAGATTGCGCCCATCGGCGACCAGTCGCTGTTCGTGCGCGCCGCCATCAGCGGCGTGGCCCGCGAAGGCGTGATTGCGGCCGCGCTGACCAGCCTGATGATCCTCTTGTTCCTCGGCAGCTGGCGCTCGACCGTCATCATCGCGACCTCGATTCCACTCGCCATTCTCGGTTCGATAGCGACCCTGTCCGCGCTCGGCGAGACGCTCAATATCATGACGCTCGGCGGCCTTGCGCTCGCGGTGGGGATCCTGGTCGACGACGCCACCGTCACTATCGAAAATATCAACTGGCATCTGGAGCAAGGCAAGCAGGTGGAAGAAGCCATCCTCGATGGCGCCGCGCAGATCGTCACGCCGGCGTTCGTGGCGCTGCTCTGTATCTGCATTGTGTTCGTGCCGATGTTTTTCCTCGATGGCGTCGCGCGCTTCCTCTTCGTGCCAATGGCCGAGGCCGTGATATTCGCGATGGTCGCATCGTTCATCCTGTCGCGAACGCTCGTTCCCACGATGGCGAAATACCTGCTGCATCCGCACAACCTCGATGAAGATGCGCACGAAAAGAAGCGCCCCGGCCCGCTCGGTCGTTTTCAGCAAGGCTTCGAACGACGCTTCGAAAAGATCCGCAGTGGCTATCATGGCTTGCTCGAACTGGCGCTTAACCATCGTGCGCCGTTCGTCAGTTGCTTTCTCGGCTTCGTCCTGATCTCGTTTGCGCTCGTGCCTTTGCTCGGCCGCAACTTTTTCCCCGATGTCGACGCCGGGCAAATCCTGTTGCACGTACGTGCGCCGGTCGGCGTGCGGGTCGAGAAAACCGCGCAAATTTTCGCGGACGTTGAAGGATCGATTCACCAGATCATTCCGTCCGCGGAACTCTCCACGATGGTCGATAACATCGGCCTGCCGGTCAGCGGGATCAACCTCGCTTACAACAACACCGGGACCATCGGCTCGCAGGACGGCGACATCCAGATCGCGTTGAACGAAGATCACCGGCCGACAGCCGAGTACGTGCGGCAGATGCGCGAGAAATTGCCGCGCCTTTATCCGGGCGTAACGTTCTCGTTCCCGCCGGCGGACATCATCAGCCAGATCCTGAACTTCGGCTCGCCGGCGCCTGTTGACTTGCAGGTTCGCGGCAACAACCTTCCCGCGAACTTCGCTTACGCCAACCGGCTGCTGCGCGAAATCCGCCAGATTCCCGGCGTAGTCGATGCACGTATCCAGCAAGCGCAAAACTCACCAACGTTCAACGTCGATGTCGATCGCACTCGCGCGCAACTGCTTGGCATCAATGAGCGCGACGTCACGAACAGCCTGGTCGTGAACCTCGCGGGCTCGAGTCAGGTTGCGCCGACGTTCTGGCTGAACAATGTGAACGGCGTGTCGTATCCGATCGTGATGCAGACGCCGCAATACACGCTCGATTCACTTGCCTCGCTGCAGAACCTGCCGATCACGTCGAGCCTGCAGAGCAGCGGCCAGATTCTTGGCGGCCTCGCGACGGTTCAGCGCACGAACACCAACGCGGTCGTCAGCCAATACAACATCCAGCCGATGGTCGAGATTTTCGCGACCACGCAGGATCGCGATCTCGGCGCGGTCGCCTCCGACATCCAGCGCGTGGTGAAAAACAATGCCGGTGCGCTGCCGAAGGGTTCATCTGTCGCGCTGCTCGGCCAGGTGCAGACCATGAACAGCGCGTTCGCCGGCATGTTGTTCGGCCTGCTCGGCGCGGTCGTGTTGATCTACCTGATCGTGGTGGTCAACTTCCAGTCGTGGGCCGATCCGTTCGTGATCGTCACGGCGTTGCCGGCGGCGCTTGCAGGCATCGTCTGGATGTTGTTCGCGACCCATACCACGCTGTCCGTGCCCGCGCTGACGGGGGCGATCATGTGCATGGGCGTGGCGACCGCCAACTCCATTCTCGTGGTCAGCTTCTGCCGCGAGCGCCTTGCCGTTCACGGCGACCCGTTCAAGGCGGCGCTCGAAGCCGGCTTCACCCGTTTCCGACCGGTGCTCATGACGGCTCTGTCGATGATCATCGGCATGGCGCCGATGGCCCTCGCCATGGGCGAAGGCGGCGAACAGAACGCACCGCTTGGCCGCGCCGTGATCGGCGGCCTGATTTTCGCTACCACCGCGTCGCTGCTCCTGGTCCCGGTGATCTTCTGCATCATTCACTCGCGCCCTGGCCGCGCGATTGCCCCGACACCCGTGACGGGAGGTCCTGCTCATGTCGTCTGAACCTGTTATCAACAATCAACCCGTGCCGCGTCGTCGGCTTGTCGTGATCGGCGTGGTGGGTATCGCGGTTGCCGTGCTCGTGGTCGCTGCCGGCGTCACGCTGCGCGCCGTCGATGCCCGCAACCTCAAGACCTGGACCAACGCGCAGGTCGTCCCAACCGTGAACGTGATCCATCCGGTCAGCGCGACAAATGGTCCGACGCTTGACCTGCCTTCGCATCTCGAAGCGTATTCGCGCGCGCCGATCTTCGCGCGCGTTAGCGGTTACCTGAAGTCGTGGAATGTGGATATCGGCGCACCGGTGAAGGCCGGGCAACTGCTCGCGGTGATCGAGTCGCCCGAGCTCGACCAGCAACTGTTGCAAGCCCGTGCGGACCTCGCCAGCGCGCAAGCCAATGCGGCGCTCGCGGGGACGACCGCGAAACGCTGGCAGGCGCTGCTTGGCACGGATTCCGTCGCCCAGCAGGAAGTCGACGAACGCACCGGCGACTACACGGCCAAGAAAGCCACCGTTGCGGCCGCGCAGGCCAACGTGGATCGTTTGCTCGCCACCAAGGGCTTCGAGCGCATCGTGGCGCCGTTTGACGGCGTGGTGACCGCGCGTGACACGGATGTTGGCGCGCTGATCAATGCGGGCAGCGGCGGTGTCGGACAGGAACTGTTCACCGTCTCCGACGTGAAGCAGTTGCGCGTGTATGTGCAGGTGCCGCAGAGCTACGCCCCCGATGTCCGCAGCGGCACGACAGCAACGCTTTCCGTGCCGGAATATCCCGGCCAGCGTTTCGCGGCGCGCGTGATTGCATCGGCGGATTCGGTCAGCGCATCGTCGGGGACGACGCTGGTTCAATTGCTGGTCGATAACGCCGACGGCAAGCTCTTGCCGGGCGGTTTTGCCAGCCTGAAATTCAAGCTGCCGGTGCAGGCAAACGCGGTCCGGGTTCCCGCCAGCGCGCTCGTATTCGATGCGCGCGGCCTGACGGTCGCCACGCTGGGTGCGAACAGCCAGGTCGTGTTCAAGAAGGTGACGATCAATCGTGATTTTGGCGACTCGGTCGAGATCGGCTCGGGGCTCGTCGCGAGCGATAACGTGATCGATACCCCGCCGGATGGTCTCGTTGACGGCGATCACGTGCAAGCCGCCAGCGCCGACAAGAAGGTGGCCGCCAATGGCTAGGTTACGTGTCCCGGTGCTGCTCGCCGGCACCTTCGCGCTCGCCGCCTGCTCGCTCGCGCCGGACTACAAGGTGCCCGCAACACCTGTCGTCGCGCAATATCACACTGTCGGGCCGTGGATCAGCGCACAGCCCGCCGATCAGCTGGATCGCGCGGGCTGGTGGAAGATGTACAACGACGCGCAGCTCGACGATCTCGAAACGCGCCTGCTCGCGAACAACACGGATCTTGAAGCGGCGTTCGCGCACTATCGGCAGGCGCAGGCGTTCGTGGATCAGGTGTCAGCCGGGCTGTTTCCGAAGATCAGTGCGAACGCCGTTCCGCAACGCGACCGGCAGTCGTACAGGCGGCCATTGCGTGTAGGTGGCCCTAATGATTACAACTCCGCCACGCTCGGCGGCGAGATCGATTACGACCTCGACCTGTGGGGCCGCGTGCGGGACTCCGTGGTAGCGGGCAAGGACGAAGCGCAGGCATCGAAAGCCGATCTTGCATCGGTGCAACTGAGCCTGCAGATCCAGCTCGCCGATAGCTTCATCCGCCTGCGCGGCCTTGATCAGCAGACGAAGTTGCTGAACGACACGGTCGCGGCCTTTGCGCGCGCGCTGCAACTCACGCAAACGCTGCATGGAGGAGGACTTGTTTCAGGGCTCGATGTATCGCGTGCACAGACACAGTTGTCATCGGCGAAATCGCAGTTGTCGCAGAACCTCGCACAACGCGCGTTGATCGAACATGCCATCGCCGAACTGGTTGGCGCGTCTGCGTCCGAGTTCAGTTTGCAAGAGCAAACGGCCGATATCACCTTGCCCGTGATTCCGGCCGGCTTGCCCTCCACCCTGTTGCAGCGGCGCCCCGACATTGCCGCGGCCGAGCGCCGAGTGGCAGAAGCCAATGCGAAGATTGGCGTGGCCCGCGCGGCCTACTTTCCTTCCATCACGCTCAGCGCGCAGGCTGGATTTCAGAGCAGCGCTTACTCGAACCTGATTAGTGCTCCGACTTTGTTCTGGGCTATCGGTCCACAACTCGTGCAATACGTCTTCGATGGCGGCTTGCGCCGCGCGCAACTCGATTCGGCGAAAGCGGCCACCGATGAAGCCGGCGCGCGTTATCGCGGTGTCGTGTTGTCGGCGTTCCAGCAAATCGAGGACAACCTGTCACTGCTGCAGGACCTTGGCACGGCGCTCGAACAACAACGCGATGCCAGCAACTCGGCGCAGTATTCCGTCGATCTGGCGCTGCACCGCTATCGGCAAGGCGCAGTCGGGTATCTGGATGTCGTGCAGGCGCAGACGGCCGCGCTCGACGCCCAGCGGGGCGTGCTCGATATCCAGACACGTCAGCTCAGCGCGAACGTGCAATTGATCAAGGCGCTGGGCGGTGGCTGGTCAAGCGAAGAGCTGGCGAGCACGGCGGCGGCGCCGGTGCTTGTTGCCGCGGGTGAGAAACCGAAGGAATAGTATCTGTCGCCGAGTGCGAGAACCGCGCGCCTCGCCTCGCGTAAGAGATTCGGGAAAGCGGCTTCGGCCGACAGGCCCGCTTCTCGGCGCCCGCACCGAGGTCGAATCGCAGAACAAGTGGCGAATCAGTCTCCCGCTCAGCTTCTAGTCGCCGTAGAAATTCTGCGCACCGGCAAAATTCTCGAACTTTGTATATTGACCTTGGAACGTGAGCCGAATGGGGCCGATAGGACCATTACGCTGCTTGCCGATAATGATTTCGGCCGTGCCCTTGTCCGGGCTGTCCGGGTTGTAGACTTCGTCGCGGTAAATGAAAAGAATCACGTCCGCGTCCTGTTCGATAGCGCCGGATTCACGCAAATCGGACATGATCGGGCGTTTGTTCGGACGCTGCTCCAGCCCGCGATTCAACTGCGAAAGCGCCATCACCGGAACATCGAGTTCCTTGGCGAGACTCTTGAGCGAGCGTGAGATTTCCGAAATTTCCGTCGCACGGTTTTCACCGGCAGAACCGGAGCCTGACATCAACTGCAAATAATCCACGATGATCAGGCCCAGCTTGCCGCATTGCCGCGCCAAACGACGCGAGCGCGAGCGCAGTTCCATCGGGTTCAGACCACCCGTTTCATCGATAAAGATTTGCGCCTCGCTCATTTTCTGCACCGCGTGCGTGAGCTTTGGCCAGTCTTCGTCGGTGAGACGACCGGTACGCATCCTGTGCTGATCCAGACGGCCCACCGAGCCCAACATACGCATGGTGAGCTGCGTGCCGGGCATTTCCATGGAGAACACGGCCACTGGCAGCCCATATTCCACAGCCACGTATTCGCCGATATTCATCGAGAACGCGGTTTTACCCATCGAAGGCCGGCCCGCCACGATGATCAGTTCACCACCGTGCATGCCCGACGTCATCCGGTCCAGATCGACGAAACCTGTTGGCGTGCCGGTCACATCGCTAGGATTCGCGGTGTGATACAGCGTGTCGATACGCTCAACCACCTGCGTCAGCAACGGCCCGATCTCAAGAAAACCCTGCGTGCCGCGCGCGCCGCTTTCCGCGATCGAGAACACCTTCGCCTCGGCCTCGTCCAGCAACTGGCGCACTTCCTTGCCTTGTGGATTAAAGGCATCGGCGGAAATTTCATCGGCGACTGACACCAGGCGGCGCAACACTGCCCGATCCCGCACGATTTCCGCATACCGGCGAATATTCGCAGCGCTCGGCGTGTTCTGCGCGAGCGCGTTCAGGTACGCCAGGCCGCCCACTTCTTCGGCCTTGCCGGTATTCGTCAGCGCCTCATAGACGGTGATCACGTCGGCCGGGCGCGTAGTCGCAATCAGCTTGCCGATCGCCTCATAAATGATCCGATGGTCGTAGCGGTAGAAATCGCCGTGCGACATCACATCCGCAATGCGGTCCCATGCGGCGTTATCCAGCAGCAAGCCGCCAATGACGGACTGCTCGGCTTCGATGGAATGCGGCGGGACCTTCAGCGCATCCAGTTGGGAATCTTTCGACGGTGCGTTCATGGGGAGGAATTATCGGCGAAATGATGGAGCGAAGGGAGACGGAAAAACAAAAAAGGCGGGAACCGTTGAGGGTTCCCGCCCTTCTTTTACCGCGTTACTTTTGCATCGACGCCAGACTTAAGCCCGGCGGACGAAACACTTAAGCGTGTTCGCCGAGCACCGACACCGTCACGTCGACAACCACGTCGGTGTGCAGTGCAACCTGGACGGCGTGATCGCCAACCAGCTTCAGCGGGCCGTCGGCCAGACGCACTTGCGACTTTTCGACTTCTGCCAGGCCTTGCTTCTTCAGCGCTTCGGCGATGTCCGCGTTCGTCACCGAACCGAACAAACGACCGTCGACGCCAGCCTTTTGCGAGATTTGAACGGTCGCGCCGCTCAGCTTTTCGCCTTGAGCCGTAGCGGCTGCCAGCTTTTCAGCAGCAACCTTTTCCAGGTCAGCGCGGCGCACTTCGAATTCCGCGATTGCGTCCTTCGTTGCACGGCGGGCCTTCTTGCCCGGGATCAGGAAGTTACGTGCGTAACCGTCCTTGACACGAACGATGTCGCCCAGGTTGCCCAGGTTGACGACTTTTTCCAAAAGAATGATTTGCATTTGGCTTTTTCCTTATTGCGTCGTCTGATTAGGCCTTGTGCAGGTCGGTGTACGGCAGCAGCGCGAGAAAACGAGCGCGCTTGATAGCCGTATCGAGCTGACGTTGGTAGTGAGCCTTCGTTCCTGTCAGACGAGCCGGCGTGATCTTGCCGTTCTCACCAACGAAGTCCTTCAGCGTTTCCGTGTCCTTGTAGTCGATGGTCTCGACATTAGCCGCGGTGAAACGGCAGAACTTCTTGCGCTTGAAGAGCGGGTTTTGTTGCTGACGACGTTTGTCGAATTTCTTACCAGTCGGGCGGGGCATGTTCAGTCCTTTCCAATATCCTGCAATTCTGTGATGTGAAACACCAGGGTTCGCGCGTTGCGGCTTTTCTTCGCCATGAAGCCCGTGAAGAGCGTTTCTACGCCCATGACGAGGCCTTCCAGCTTGCCGCTCGCAGCACCGGCCGCGACCGCCGGGAGAGTCAGTTCGATTTGCCGGGCAATGCCCGCTTCGACGACTTCCGTACGGTGATGCAACGTGCAACTCGCTATGGGGACGCCGGCGGGGGTGTACCGCACCGGTTCTCGCTCCACAACGCTTGCTGTCAGTTGCAGCCGGTTCACTTGATTCCTGGTGACGCGACGACTTTAAAAGTCGCCTACTCGATTAGTTTGCCTGCGAGCTTGCGGCCGGAGCTGCATGAGCTTCAGTCGACGGCTGGCTGGCCGCCTTCTTGGCTTCTTCGCGGTGAACTTCCTTCATCATCGGCGACGGGCCGGTTTCGGCCTTCTTCAGCTTGACGATGAGGTGACGCAGCACGGCGTCGTTGAACTTGAACGCGTGTTCCAGTTCTTCGAGCGTTTCCTGGCTGCATTCGATGTTCATGCACACGTAGTGAGCCTTCGCAAGCTTCTCGATCATGTAAGCCAGCTGACGGCGGCCCCAGTCTTCGATGCGATGGATCGAACCACCGTGGCTTGTGATCGTGGTCTTGTACCGTTCGATCATGGCGGGCACTTGCTCGCTCTGATCCGGATGCACGATAAATACGATTTCGTAATGACGCATTGTTACTCCTTGAGGATATAAAGCCACCCGGGCGTCGGACCGGTGCGGCAAGAGAGAAGCCAGCGATTATAGCGAGATACGGCCGGCCACACAACTGATTTACGCATTTCGCGTATTACTTCCGCTGTGTTTTCAATGGCTTAGCGTTTGTACGTGGTTGATGGTCCGGAAAATCACCTTTCCCGGCTCCAATAATCCGGCTGAGCGTAGATTTTCTTCAAATAATCAATGAAGTAGCGCACTTTCGCCGGCACGTAGCGCTGCTGTGGATAGACCGCGAGGATGTCGTAATCGGGCAGCGCGAACTCGTCCAGGACGGTTTCCAGTTCGCCATTGGCCAGTTGCCGCTGGATTTCCCAGGTCGAGCGCCAGCCGAGCCCATGCCCTTCCGATACCCACCGGTGCAGCAATTCGCCATCGTTGCAATCCAGGTTGCCCGAGACCCGCACCGTCGCGAGTTTGCCGTTGCGACGGAAATACCAGCCGCGATTCTGGCCGCCCTGCAAATTGAACGCGAGACAGTTGTGGCGGGGCAGGTCATCGAGCGATTTTGGTTTGCCGTGCTTCTTGAAATACGCGGGCGTGCCGCAGACCACCCGGCGGTTATCGGCGAGCTTCACGGCAACGAAGTTCTGGTCCACCGCCCCGCCAATGCGGATCGACAGGTCGTAACCCTCGCGGATCAGGTCGGCTACGCGGTCGTTCAGGTTAAACGACATTTGAAGCGCCGGTTTATCGACGAGGAAAGCCGGCGCGTGCGGCGCCACGTGCATCCGGCCGAACGCCGCCGGCGCCGAGACGATCAGGTGTCCATCGACGGTGCGTTGGCCATCGGCGAGCTCGTCTTCGGCCTGATTCCAGTCCGCCAGCAGTCCGCGGCAGCGCTCCAGAAACGCCGCGCCCTCCTCGCTTACCACTAGACGGCGCGTGGAACGGTACATCAGTTTGACGCCCAGACGCTTCTCCAACGCGTCAATACGCCGTCCCAGAATCACCGGCGACACACCCTCCTCCAGCGCCGCCGCCGCCAGGCTGCCGGCCTCGGCGACTTTCACGAACGTCTCAATCTGCCTGTAGCGGTCCATTTCCCTACCTCCCTTACCCGGCCGTTCCATACTTTTTGTATCGGATCAAACGACTCTGGCTGATCTTATCAACACTCCGGCATACGCATAAAGTCCCCCTAACGACATTCCGCAATGGCGGGATGCAGCAAAACACAATGTGGATGGAGACAGTCATGACAAAAATGCGAGCAGTCGACGCGGCAGTTCTGGTGCTGGAAAAAGAAGGCATCGAAATGGCGTTCGGCGTTCCGGGCGCAGCGATCAACCCGTTCTACTCCGCCTTGCAGCGGGCCGGCAGCATCGGCCACGTGCTGGCGCGCCACGTAGAAGGCGCGTCGCATATGGCCGAAGGCTATACGCGGGCCGCGCCGGGCAATATTGGCGTGTGCATCGGCACGTCGGGGCCGGCGGGAACGGACATGATCACCGGCTTGTATTCCGCTCAGGCCGATTCCATCCCCATTCTCGCGATCACCGGCCAGGCGCCGCGCGCGCGTCTTTACAAAGAAGACTTCCAGGCCGTCGATATCGAATCGATCGCCAAGCCGGTGACCAAGTGGGCGGTAACCGTGCGTGAACCGGCGCTCGTGCCGCGCGTGTTCCAGCAGGCGTTCCACCTGATGCGCTCGGGCCGTCCGGGTCCGGTGCTGGTGGATCTGCCTATCGACGTGCAACTCGCGGAAATCGAATTCGATATCGACACCTACGAACCCCTGCCCGTCTACAAGCCGAAAGCAACGCGCGGCCAAGTCGAGAAAGCGCTGGCGATGCTGACAGCATCCGAGCGGCCGTTGATCGTTTCCGGCGGCGGCGTGCTGAACGCGGCGGCTGAAGATCTGCTGGTCGAGTTCGCAGAAATCCTGAACGTGCCGGTGATCCCCACGCTGATGAGCTGGGGCGCGATCCCCGACGATCATCCGCTGATGGCTGGCATGTGCGGTTTGCAAACGGCGCATCGCTACGGCAATGCTTCGATGCTCGCATCCGACTTCGTTTTGGGCATTGGCAATCGCTGGGCGAACCGTCACACAGGCAGTGTCGAGGTTTATACGAAGGGCCGCACGTTCGTCCACGTCGACATTGAACCGACGCAGATCGGCCGCGTGTTCGGCCCGGATCTCGGCATTGTCTCCGACGCCAAATTCGCGCTCGAATTGTTTGTCGAAGTGGCGCGTGAATGGAAGGCCGCGGGCAAGCTGAAGGATCGCGGCACGTGGGTCGGCGAGTGCCAAGAACGCAAGCGCACGCTGCATCGCAAGACGCACTTCGACAACGTGCCGATGAAGCCGCAACGCGTCTACGAAGAGATGAACAAGGTCTTCGGCCGCGACACCTGCTACGTCTCGACGATCGGTCTTTCGCAGATCGCCGGCGCGCAGTTCCTGCATGTGTACAAGGCGCGCAACTGGATCAATTGCGGTCAGGCCGGCCCGCTCGGCTGGACCATTCCGGCGGCGCTCGGTGTACGTGCTGCGGACCCGCAACGGCCAATCGTCGCGCTCTCGGGCGATTACGACTTCCAGTTCATGATCGAAGAGCTCGCTGTTGGTGCGCAATTCCGGCTGCCTTATATCCACGTGGTCGTGAATAACTCGTACCTCGGCCTGATCCGTCAGGCGCAACGCGGCTTCGAGATGGACTACTGCGTCCAGCTCGCGTTCGAGAACATCAACGCGCCCGATCTGAACGGTTATGGCGTCGATCACGTCGCGGTAGCCGAAGGTCTGGGCTGCAAGGCAGTGCGCGTCTTCAATCCGGAAGACCTCGCGCCCGCTCTTCGCAAGGCCCAGGGAATGCTCGCGGAGTTCGGCGTGCCGATCATCGTTGAAGTGATCCTCGAGCGTGTGACGAACATCGCGATGGGCACGGAGATCGATGCGATCAACGAATTCGAACCGCTCGCCGAAACCGAGCAGGACGCACCGACAGCCATTGCGCACAACGCCTGAGAGAGAACAGAAATCATGCCGAAATTTGCTGCAAACCTGACCATGCTGTTCAACGAAGTGCCGTTCCTCGACCGCTTTGCGGCGGCCTCCGATGCGGGCTTCGAAGCGGTCGAGTTCCTGTTCCCGTATCCGTATTCGGCGACTGATTTGCGTCAACGTCTGGACGCCAACAATCTCCAGCTCGTGCTGCATAACTTGCCGGCCGGAAATTGGGAAGGCGGCGAGCGTGGCATCGCGTGCCTGCCGGACCGGAAGGAGGAATTTCGTGAAGGTGTGACACGGGCGATCGAGTACGCGAAGGCGCTGAACGTGCCGCAACTGAATTGTCTCGTCGGTATTCCTTCGGCTTCGGTGAGCCGTGAGGAAGCGCGGGCGACCATTGTCGAAAATCTGACGTTCGCGGCGGCCGCGTTGAAGAAAGAAGGCATCAGGCTGCTGGTCGAGCCGTGCAATCACTTCGATATCCCCGGCTTCGCGCTGAACCGGTCACAGGAAGGACTGGACGTGATTCGCGACGTGGGTTCGGACAACCTGTTCCTGCAATACGACATCTACCACATGCAGCGCATGGAAGGCGAACTGGCGGCCACGATCAAACGCAACCTGCCGTCGATTGCGCATATTCAACTGGCAGACAATCCCGGCCGCAACGAACCAGGCACGGGCGAGATCAACTATCCGTTCCTGTTCTCGCTGCTGGACTCTATCGGCTACGACGGCTGGATCGGTTGCGAATACAAACCGCGCGGCACGACTGAAGCCGGCCTTGGCTGGTTGCAGGAAATCGCTGGCTGGAAGACTGCGCGAGCAGCGGCATAACTGGAGGAGACACACGTAATGGCAACAATCGGATTTATCGGTCTTGGCATCATGGGCGCGCACATGGCGCGCAATTTGAAGAAAGCCGGCCATGCGCTGGTGCTGAACGGCGCGTACCCCGTGCCGGACGACCTGCGTTCGCTCGGCAAGGTGGTCGCCAGCTCGACCGACGTTGCGCGAGCCAGCGAAATCGTCATCGTCATGGTGCCGGACACGCCGGACGTTGCTAACGTCCTTTTCGCCGACGATGGTGTGGCGCAAGGTCTCGAAAAGGGTCAGCTCGTTATCGACATGAGCTCCATCTCGCCGCTCGAAACACAAGCGTTTGCGAAGAAGATCAACGCGCTCGGTTGCGATTATCTCGATGCGCCGGTGTCAGGTGGCGAAGTCGGCGCCCGTGAGGCTTCGCTGACGATCATGGTCGGCGGTCCGGAAGCGGCGTTCGAACGCGCAAAGCCGCTCTTCGATGTCATGGGCAAGAACGTGACGCTCATCGGCGATAACGGCGCAGGGCAAACATGCAAGGTCGCGAACCAGATTATCGTGGCGCTGAACATTGAAGCGGTGGCCGAAGCGTTGCTGTTCGCGTCCAAATCCGGCGCGGATCCCGAGCGTGTGCGGCGTGCATTGATGGGCGGTTTTGCCGCATCGCGGATCCTGGAAGTTCATGGTGAACGCATGACGAAGCGTACGTTCAATCCGGGCTTTCGAATCGAATTGCATCAGAAGGATCTGAACCTCGCGCTGGAAAGTGCGAAGAAACTCGGTCTTGCTTTGCCGCATACAGCGAGCGCGCAGCAGTTGTTCAGCGTGTGCGTGGCGAATGGCGGACGCGAATGGGACCACTCAGGAATGGTGAAGGCGCTGGAACTGATGTCGAATCATCAGGTTACCGAATGAACTGCTTGAAAACCGGCTGACTCCTACGTATTGCGATACGCAGTGCCGGTTGCAGAAAGAGCAATAAAGCAGGGTCCGTCAAGCGGCGCCTGGTGATGACGTGGAAGCCTTGGTCGGTCAGACGTCATTGCCGGGTGTCCGCGTTGCCGGATCTTTCTTTGTTTATGTGCTCAAGAAATGCCCATCCACAAAGTATGACAACTCCATCGGTGGAATCCAAGAACTAACGCTTAGTTCTGGAGACTAAATGGCTCGGCTGTATCAAGCCGATCCACCCGGTTATTACAGGAGTTGCAACATGGGCATTCTCAGTTTCATCAAGGACGCTGGCGAAAAGTTATTCGGCGCTGTTTCAACCACCGCTAAAGCAGCGCCCGCAGGCGTCACTCCTCCCGTTGATGTCGCCGCGCTCAACAAGACGGCCGGCGATGCAATCGCGGCCTACATCCGCACGCAAGGCTTGACTGCCGACAACCTGCAAGTCAGTTTCGATGGCACGTCGCATACCGTCACGGTAAGCGGCCAGGCTGCCGATCAGGCGACGAAGGAAAAGATCCTCGTGGCAGCGGGGAATGTGCAGCATGTGGACAAGGTCGACGATCAACTCACCGTACCGACCCCGGCTCCCGTTTCGCAATTTCACACGGTGGCTTCCGGCGACAACCTCTGGAAGATCGCCGACAAGTACTACGGCAACGGCGCGAAGAACGACGTGATCTTCGAAGCCAACAAACCGATGCTCAAGAGCCCGGACAAGATCTACCCGGGACAGGTCCTGCGGATTCCCGTGCTGGCTTGAAGACGAGTTGAACGCTTGAACAAAAACGCGACCCGACGGTCGCGTTTATTGTTTCCGGGTCAACTTGTACCGCAAGATCGAATGGCCTGGATCCGCCGCGTGGCCTTATCGAATGATCCTTTGCCGAAGCGTTGCGTTCTGGACCGAGCGCCTGAAAGACAGCGTCTGGAAAAAGGCGTGTATGCCAGCCCTCAACTCGTCCGCGTGTTCGAACTCAAGGTAAGTGACCTCACATAAATCATCGAGCTCCCGAATAAGCGTCGTTTTGATCGGAGCATGCTTCCAGACAAGAAACAGGATCGGGGAGCATCTGCCCTTGAAGATGTGATAGCTGAGCTCAAAGGCGCTGCTCTCGCTCATACCAACCCTGATATTGATCATGACATCGGCTTGATCCAGCAGTTTGAGCCGATAGTCACGAAAATTCTTCGGCGTAAAAGGCAGTTGACGATCACGCTCAAACGATTCTCTGAAGGTATCCGCACTTTCAGCGCTGGTGCCGGTGAGATAGTTGAAGGGACAGCGTGAGTCATTAGCGGTGTCGATAATTTGCAGTATCTGTTCTATCAAGCGCTGCTGCGTCTGACCCGACTCGGTGAACGGTTGCCTGATGAATAGCCTGAGTGGAGTACCGCCCGCGGAAGAGTCGGGACTGTCCGTTCCCGGCGTTGCTTGAGCGAGCGACCGATGTAGGTCCTGCAGCGAATACACAGCCATGGGATGTTTCATCATCTATCCCGTCCATCTGGGTTGCGAACCGGCGATATCTTTTTTTAATTTCTAAAACTTAAATAGCATTCCGAAACAAATAAGAGCAGTAGGAAAAAACATCAAATCCTGACGAACCATAATCCGTGTCTCCGTCAGACAACCATCTCACTGTTCCGGGTGACCTCAAGAACGATTACCACCGAAAATTCTGGCTCAAGTCTAGTGCATGAATCCGCACTCTCAAAGGGAATTTCTCGACCATGTCGGTGCATTGAGATGTCGTCGTGGCAATGATTTAGTTGATTGAATTCAGAAGCTTAAATATTTGTTCGCATATCTAACAAAAAGCCATCGCTTGCGGCTTTTGATTGCATTTCCTGAAACACCCATCAATCCTCGTGTGACATACCGCCCATGATGTCCTTTCGGCATCGATATCTGAAACGCGCGAACCCACAGTTTGCCTTCCCCCTCAATTTCACTCCCGGACGCTTGCGTCGCGTGGCTCCTGGAAAACAAGCACCACTGGATCTTTTTGCTTTAGTTGAAGCGATCTATGATCTCCCACACTATTTCGCAATGTTCCAATCACATTCAGGAAACGCACGACCATGGCATCCATAACCCCTGTTGAGATCAGATCGGCGGCCGTTGCTGACTTCGATGCGTGGCTGGCGCTATGGCGCGGTTATCAGGCGTTCTACAAGACTGATATCCCCATGGACACCACGCTGCGCACATGGGTGCGAATGCTTGACCCGACAGAACCGGTATTCGCCGCGTTGGCGGTCATGGATGGCCGTGTGGTCGGGATAGTCCACTGGATCATGCATCGGTCGTGCTGGACTGCCGGCGACTATTGTTATCTGCAGGATTTATACGTGGAACCGGATATTCGCGGAGCCGGGATTGGACGCAAGCTCATCGAGCATGTCTATGCCAAGGCTGCTGAAGCGCAGTGCTCGCGCGTCTGGTGGCTAACTCATGAGACCAATACCGATGCGATGCAGTTGTATGACCGCATCGCGGACCGGTCGGGATTTGTGCAGTATCGGAAGATGCTGGGGTGATGGAAAGCTTGCGCCGGAGATCCGGCGTCAGTATGTATCGAATACGCTTTGCAAGTCTGCCAACGCAGTGCCCGCCGCCAACGCCAGCATCAGCAGCACGCGCGCCTTGTACGGGTTCAATGCATCTGCCGTGATCAAACCGAGCGCATCGTCGGGCGCAGCGCCGTTTCGCATCACGTGCCCCGCTCCCACCCTCGACGACCGAACCACCGCTACGCCTTGTTCGACGGCATCGGCAAGGGCGTGTTGCAGCGTCGAATGAATCGAGCCGTTGCCCGTCCCTGCAATCACGAGCCCTTTGACTCCCGAGGCAACGAACGCATCAATAGCAGTTCGCGACGCGCCCGCATAACTCGTCACGATCTCGACCGCGGGCAAGTCAGCGGACATCTCAAACGGGCTATGCAGCGTGTGCGGCCTCACCACTGAACGCTGGAATTCCACCTGCCCGTCCTGCACCCAGCCGAGCGCGCCGCTATCGGGTGAGCGGAAGGCATCGACGGCATAGGTGCTTGTCTTGGTCACGTCGCGGGCGCAGTGGATCTGGTTGTTGAACGCCACTAGAACGCCCTGCTTCCAGGACGTCGGGCTTGCCGCGACCGTTACCGCGTTCAGAAGATTCAGCGGACCATCGGCGGATAAAGCCGTCGCCGGCCGCATGGCTGCCGTGAGCACGACCGGCTTCTCGCTTTTAACGGTGAGATGCAGCAGGTAGGCGGTTTCCTCAAGCGTGTCCGTTCCGTGCGTGATGACGATGCCGTCAACATCATCCTGCGCCAGCAACGCATTTACTCTCGCGCAGAGCGTGGCCCACAGCGCCGGTGTCATGTCTTTGCTGTCGATGCTCGCAACCTGCTCGGCCTGAATCTGCGCGACTTGCGAGAGCGAAGGCACGGCGCCGAGCAGTTTATCGACGCCGACTACGCCGGCCGTGTAACCCGAGGTTTTGGCGGCATCGCCGGCCTCGCCAGCGATAGTCCCGCCGGTGGCCAGCACCGTGATCCGCGGCAATGAAGTGTGTGAGGAGTTCATGGCCGCCATTGTAGCGGAGCGGCGGCGGGCTGATTCTTAAGCCTTCTCTTCAGAACTTAAGCAGCTTCCCGCAATTGCGCCGCGATCTGCGCTTCGTCGAGTTGCGGCGCGAACATCTCGATCAACCTGTACGCATACGCCCGCAGGAAAGCACCCTTCCTCAGACCCACGCGCGTAGTGCTGGCTTCGAACAGATGCTGCGTGTCGAGCGCGACGAGTTCGGTATCGCGTTTTTCGTCGAAGGCCATCGCCGCCACAATCCCAATGCCCATGCCCAGTTCCACATACGTCTTGATGACGTCGGCATCGATAGCGGTCAGCACCACGTCCGGCAGCGCACCCGCTTTTGCAAACGCCTGGTCAACATGCGAGCGGCCGGTGAAATCGTGGTCGTACGTGACGATCGGATATTCGGCGATTTCATCGAGCGTGATGTTCTGGCGGCCAACCAGCGGATGCCCCTTCGGTACGACCACCGTGTGATGCCATGAGTAGCACGGGAACGTGACGATATCCGGATACCGGTCGAGCGCTTCCGTCGAGATGCCGATATCCGCCTCGCCATTGATGATCATCTGCGCGATCTGTTGCGGGCTACCCTGGCGCAGCGCGAGATGAACCTTCGGGAAGACCTCGGTGAACTGGCGGATCACCTTGGGCAGCGCATAACGCGCTTGCGTGTGCGTGGTCGCCACCACCAGGTGGCCGTTGTCCTGATCGGCGAACTGGCGCGCGACGCGGCGCAGGTTCTCGGCATCGAGCAGCATGCGCTCGATCACCTGATGCACCTCTTTGCCCGGCTCGGTCAGGCCCGTCAGACGCTTGCCGCGCCGGATGAAGATATCGACGCCGAGTTCGTCCTCGAGATCCTTGATCTGCTTCGACACACCCGACTGCGATGTGTAAAGCACGTTTGCGACTTCCGTCAGATTCATGTTCTGCCGGACGGCTTCGCGTACGAAACGCAATTGCTGGAAGTTCATGTCAGCCTCTCTTTTTTAGTAAGCTCAATACGCTCAATGCGCCGGGAACACGCGCAGAACACGCGGCACGGCGGTCACGCCGTCGCCGATATTCAGATTCAATCCACGCCAGGTTTCGCGATCCAGTTCCGCTTCCAGCACGTTGCCTTCAGCACCTTCCAGATCCACTCGCACCGAACCGCCCAGCGTCACGACACGGCGGACATCGACCACGATGCCATCGCGATGACCCGATGCCGTCGGGAACAGCGTCAAGTCGTGCGGACGAACGTAAGCGAACGCCGGACCCGCGAAATTCGCCTCGGTCGCGATGGGCTGCGCAGCGCCTTGCGCCACAAAACCGTTCGCATCCACGCTGCCCTTGAGCCGGTTCGCGGCGCCAAGGAACTCATACACAAACGATGTCTGCGGATGGTCGTAGACGTCTTGCGGACTGCCGACCTGCTCCACATGACCACGATTCAACACCACGATCCGGTCAGCGACTTCAAGCGCCTCTTCCTGATCGTGCGTGACGAAAATTGTCGATATATGCAGATCGTCGTGCAGACGCCGCAGCCAGCTACGGAGTTCCTTGCGAACCTTGGCGTCGAGCGCGCCGAACGGCTCGTCGAGCAACAGCACCTTGGGTTCGACCGCAAGCGCGCGGGCAAGCGCAATCCGCTGCCGTTGTCCACCCGACAACTCCGAGGGAAACCGTTGTGCCAACCAGTCAAGCTGCACGAGCTTAAGCAATTCATGCACTTTCTCCCGGATCACCGCTTCGGACGGCCGCTCCTTGCGCGGTTTCACGCGCAGGCCGAACGCCACGTTCTCGAACACGGTCATGTGACGGAACAGCGCGTAATGCTGGAACACGAAACCGACCTGCCGCTCGCGCGCGCCGACAGCCGCCACGTCCTCGCCGTTCAGCACGACCGAACCGGCGTCCGCGTATTCCAGCCCCGCGATCACGCGCAGCAGCGTGGTCTTGCCACAACCCGACGGCCCGAGCAGCGCGACCAGTTCGCCCGACGGGAAGTCGAGCGAGACGTTATCCAGCGCGACGAAATCGCCGAAGCGCTTCTGCAAATTGCGAACGATGATGCTCATGGTGATTTTCGCCTTCTAGTTCTGGATTGACGCGACCGGCATATCGGCGGGTCTTGCCTGCACTGCTTCAATCGATTGCGACATGCGGCGCTCCGCAAGCAGCTTCAGGCCGAGCGTGACGAGTGCGAGCAGTGCAAGCAGCGACGCCACCGCGAACGCCGCCGAAAAGTTGTATTCGTTGTAGAGGATTTCCACATGCAGCGGCATGGTGTCGGTTTGTCCGCGAATATGGCCCGATACCACCGATACCGCACCGAACTCGCCCATCGCCCGTGCGTTGCAGAGAATCACGCCGTACAGCAAACCCCACTTCACGTTCGGCAGGGTCACGCGGCGGAAGATCTGCCAGCCTGACGCGCCGAGCACGTGTGCGGCTTCTTCCTCGTCGTTGCCTTGCGCCTGCATCAGCGGGATCAGTTCGCGTGCGACAAACGGGAACGTGACGAAGATGGTGGCAAGCACAATGCCGGGCACCGCGAAGATGATCTGCACGTTGTGGTCGATAAGCCAGGGACCGAACCAGCCTTGCGCGCCGAACATCAGCACATAGATCAGGCCCGAGACGACCGGCGAAACCGAAAACGGTAAATCGATGAGCGTCGTGAGGAAGGCTTTGCCGCGGAATTCGAACTTCGCGATCGACCAGGACGCCGTCAACCCGAACACCACGTTCAACGGCACGGCGATGGCGGCGACGATCAGCGTGAGCTTGATGGCCGACCACGCGTCGGGGTCTTGCAGCGAATTGAAGTAATAGTCGACGCCCTTGGCGAACGCCTGCGCAAACACGGCAACGAGCGGCACGACGAGAAACAGCGCCAGGAAAATCAGCGCGATTGTCGTCAACACCCAGCGCACGGCACGGGGTTCTGTAACCGGATCGAGCCTGTGCTCGGTCACACGGGCAGCGGTGTCATCTACCGTTTTCTGGTTGACGGTGCTCATGCTTTCGCCCCATCAATATGCAGTGCGCCGGCCGAAGCGGGCGCGGGTCCGGCGCCGCTTCGGCTCGTGCGCCGTTGCAGGAACCACTGCAGCGTGTTGATCAGCAGCAGCATCAGGAACGACACGCACAGCATCACCACGGCGATCGCAGTCGCCCCGGCGTAGTCGTATTGTTCGAGCTTCGTGATGATCAGCAGCGACGTGATTTCGGACTTCATCGGCACATTGCCCGCGATGAAAATGACGGAGCCGTATTCGCCCAACGCACGCGCGAACGCGAGCGCAAAACCGGTCAGGATCGCGGGAAACAGCGACGGCAGCACCACGCGGCGAAATGTCAGCCAGCGCGTGGCGCCAAGGCACGCAGCCGCTTCTTCCTGCTCGCGCTCGAAATCTTCCAGCACGGGCTGCACGGTACGCACCACGAACGGCAAGCCGATGAACGTCAGCGCCACGAGCACGCCCAACGGCGTGAACGCCACCTTGATGCCGAGCGGCGCGAGAAACTGGCCGATCCAGCCATTGGGCGCATACACCGCGGCAAGCGCGATGCCGGCAACAGAAGTCGGCAATGCAAACGGCAGATCGACGACGGCGTCCACCACGCGCTTGAACGGGAAGGTGTAGCGCACGAGCACCCACGCGACCAGGAAGCCGAACACGGCATTGATCAGCGCGCCACCGAGAGCCGCGGTAAACGTCAGCCGATACGACGCCATCACGCGCGGCGAGGTGACCGCGCGCACGAACGTCGCCCAGTCGAGCGTGGCCGTCTTGGCAAACGTCGCGGCAAGCGGAATCAGCACCACGAGGCTCAAATACGCCACCGTGATGCCGAGCGTCAGGCCGAAGCCCGGCAGTGCGCTGGGCTTGCGGAAAGTGAAGGTCGTCATGCGTGAATCATCCAGTTCCGGCGCGCCGCGGGGACGGCGCTTCGGGGTCGAGCATCGGGTTGGTTTCAAGGCCGTCTATGCGGCCGTAGTGTTATTTCAGCTTCTTTACGACGACAGCATCGCGAGCGCGTGAGCGCCGGCGATGCTGCCCTTCAAGCCGCCACGCTTACTGCGGCTGATAGATCGAATCGAACACGCCTCCATCGGCGAAATGCGTCTTTTGCGCCTTGGTCCAGCCACCAAAGGAGTCATCGATGGTGTAAAGCTTGATCTTCGGAAACTGCTTCGTCAGCGCAGCGGGAACTGCCGTGGAACGCGGCCGATAGAAGTTACGCGCCGCGATCTCCTGACCTTCCTCGCTATACAGATACTTGAGGTACGCCTCAGCCAGCTTGCGCGTGCCATGACGATCAACCACCTTGTCGACAACCGCCACTGGCGGCTCAGCCAAAATGCTCACCGACGGCACCACGATTTCGAACTTGTCCGAGCCAAATTCCTTCAGCGACAGGAACGCCTCGTTTTCCCACGCGATCAGCACGTCGCCCTGCCCGCGCTGCACAAAGCTGGTGGTGGCTCCCCGAGCGCCGGAATCCAGCACGCCGGCGTTTTTGTAGAGCTTGGTCACGAAGTCCTTGGCGGTCGTCTCGTTGCCTCCCGGCAGATGTTCTGCATACGCCCAGGCCGCGAGGTAGTTCCAGCGCGCGCCGCCCGACGTCTTCGGATTAGGCGTCACGATGGACACACCCGGCTTGAGCAGGTCCGGCCAGTCCTTGATCTGCTTCGGGTTACCTTTCCGCACGAGGAACACGATCGTCGATGTGTACGGCGACGCGTTGTCCGGCAAGCGCTTCTGCCAGTCCTGGGCAACGAGGCCCTTGGCTGCGAGCGCATCGATGTCGTAGGCGAGCGCCAGCGTCACCACATCCGCCTGCAAGCCGTCGAGAACCGAGCGCGCCTGACCGCCGGAGCCGCCATGCGATTGCTTGAACGTGACGGTTTCACCCGTTTCAGCCTTCCATTTCTTGCCGAAAGCCTGATTGAAGTCTTGGTACAACTCACGCGTCGGGTCGTACGACACGTTCAGGAACGACGTGTCGGCATGCGCCATCGAGACCGTTCCCGCAATCATCCCGGTCGCCGACGCTGCCCCGATCACCGCCGTGGCAAACAGCTTCCGTGCACGTGCGCCCCACCCCGAATTCCGACTCAGCATTGCCCCGTTCCCCGTCTTATGTGTTTGAGCAGCCGAGTCTATCGACGAGCTTTCATTATTAAAAATAATTGTTATTCATTCTTTTAGATCAAAAAGTGCTAATGAAGGCTGGAAGCGGCGTTGCGGCCATCAAACGGGCGTTGGAGCACCCTGTTTTCGGGTGCTGTGTGGTTCTGACGACGTCGAACTTAAAGTAAAGCTTGAAATGCGCCGAATACTGTATAAAACTACAGGCATCTGTTCATCCATACAGTGGACGACCGGCCATAAAAGGGGCAACCGCACGTGACCAAATTGAGCAAACTGACTGCGCGGCAGCAAGAAGTTTTCGAACTGATCCAGCGCGCGATCGAACGCACGGGGTTTCCGCCCACGCGCGCCGAGATCGCGGCCGAACTTGGTTTTAGCTCCGCCAACTCCGCCGAAGAGCATCTCCGGGCGCTGGCGCGTAAAGGGGTGATCGAACTGGCCGCGGGTTCATCGCGCGGCATTCGCCTGCTGACCAATGGCGGCCTTGAAGACGCGCCTCATCAGTTCACGTTGCCACACGCCAGCATCATGCAACTGTCCTTGCCGCTGGTCGGGCGCGTGGCGGCCGGTAGCCCGATCCTCGCGCAGGAACACATCTCCCAGCATTACGCCTGCGACCCGGCGTTGTTCTCCAGCAAACCGGACTATCTGTTGAAAGTGCGCGGGCTTTCCATGCGCGACGCAGGCATCTTCGACGGTGACTTGCTCGCCGTGCAAAAAAAAAACGAGGCGAAGGACGGGCAGATCGTGGTGGCGCGACTCGGTGACGACGTCACGGTCAAACGCTGGAAACGTCATCCAGATGGCGTTGAACTGATTGCGGAAAATCCTGATTACGAGAACATCTTCGTAGCGTCAGGCAGTGAAGACTTTGCGTTGGAAGGTATTGCGGTCGGGTTGATTCGTTCCGGCGAGCTTTGATTTCTGTTTTGATTTCTGATTGGTAGCGCGGCGGCGGGTGTTTCGGGAGTTTTCTGTCATTCCGCCCCAGCCGCGCTGCGCTTGAATTCCTGCCCTATAAAGCGTGACGGACATCGCATCCGCGATGAACCGGCGCGCGCCCTATTGTCATCAGTGATCGGTTATCGGAGAAACATCATGGAACGATTCGCCCGGCTGTTTTCTGCTTCTTTCTTATCTGCATCGTTCGCGCCGACAGCACGCGCGCCCCTTTCGTTTCGGCAATTCCGCGAGTTCGGCCGTTTGCGGCATCTGCGCTCGCTGATCTCCTGCAAGACGCAAAAGCCGGCTGACACCCCGGACCTCTTCGACGAACTGCCCGTCCTGCCCTCGCGGCAGCCGGCGTTCGCCCGGGTATCGCTGAGTGCATCGGTGCATACGCAGGCCGAGCAGCGTGCGCCGGTTCGGGTTTATCGCGGAGAGTCGCGGGTCATCATGGTCGGTAATATCGAAGCGGTGTCGCGCATGATCGACCGCTGCATCGACGACGAGCGTGCAGGTGTAGAAAGCGGATTGCTCGCCTGAGTTTAAAAACGATTTACAGCGATAAACGCAGGGATAATTCTGACGCCGTAGCGGTCCATCTGAGAGTTGAGTCGTCTTTGACCTCAACGCTCGCATTCGAGCCGCATCAACCTCTCAGTTAAAAGGCGCCTTAGCGTATGTCCCGCACCAGCAGATCCATTGTCATTGCGTTGTTGGTAGTTGTCATCGTCGCGGTACTCGGTGTGATCTATGCGTCGCCGTATATCGCGCTCGATCGGTTGAAACGCGCCGCCGACGCGCGTGACGCTCAAACCGTCAATCAGTATGTCGATTTTCCTCTGCTGCGTGGAAGCCTGAAGGATCAGGTCGGGCAGTTGCTGACCCGAAGGATCGATATACAGAAGAGCGGCAATCCGTTAGCAATGATCGGCGCCATGATTGGCGCGGCGTTGATCGGCCCGCTGGTCGATTCGTATGCAACGCCCGACGGCGTGGCGGCAATTCTCAATGGCATACCGCCAAAGGGTGATCCGGGCGAGAAACCGCCGGTTGCGCCCGAGTCGAGCGGCGCTGTGGTGGCAGTTCCCGGAACCGCGCCGGCGCAGCCGCCTGCGCCTGCCGTCGCTTCACCGTCCGCACCGAAACCGCCGCCCCAAACCACGGCGGGGTATCGAAGCTTCGATACTTTCGCGGTGAATTACCAGCATGGAACCGGCGATGCGCGCTATTCAGCCATTCTCAGGCGCTACGGGTTGTTCTCGTGGAAACTGGTCGCAGTGGAGTTGAATAACGACTAGGCGATCGGGATCGGCTCTACCGCAACAACACGGGCCTGTGCACCGAGTTGTTGCGGGCTGAGAGCGGCACCGGCTTGGCCGCCTGCTGCTCTCAGCGCGCCCTCACGCATCAAACACTAGCCTCGGCTTTCACAGGCTTCGCTGCATGCGCGGCGTCTTCCTGCTCCGCCGATGTGCCCGTCGGTGACACCGCCACCAAAATGCTGCAGGACACCCGATCCATCAGCGGCGTGTTGCCCGAGCCCATCCACCAGCGCGCCAAGCCCGTGCGGCACCGATGCCCCACCACCACCAGATCCACCTGCAAGCTCTGGGCGAGCCCGGCAATTTCATCGATAGGATGGCCGAACGCAAAGTGTCCCTGCGCCGGAACGCCCCGCTCCGTCAGCCATTCCACGCCTTCACGCAGGATGTCGCGGGCGGCGTCTTCGAAACGGCCGCACGCCATATCGGTGAGAAGCCCGGCGCTTTGGGCGATGCTGGAACGCATGTCGACAACGGCGAGCACATGCGTTTCGGCTTTCAGGTCGAGCGCCAGATTCGCGCCGTCACGTAACGCCTTGCGCCCTTCGCGAGAGCCGTCGTAACACAACAGGATTTTTCGATAGCTCGCCATGGTGGTTCTCCGCGCTGCACAAAAGCAGCAAAGGGCATCAAAAAAACGGTCGTCATAGTCTTGCAGATTCTGCCCCGTGAGCCGGGCGGGCGACAAAACCCGGGCCGCGTTGCCTTCATGATGGTGCGTCGCTGAAACGGTGGCAACGATGGAAAACGCTAATGCGGCCGGCTTGCTCGCGAAACGCCAAGCGGACACCGTGCCAGGTACGTGAATCCCTTGCTGGACGGGCCTTCCGGTCATTGATTCAAACTTCTCGAAGGAGTCCGGCGACCGCGAAATAGCCCGCGTGCGCGGCCGCAGTGCACTTCAAACAGAGGGACGCGCCTCGTTGGTGCAATCGATTAAACTAGTTAGCTTGTCTTGAGACCCGACTCCAGACCCGCTACCGACCCAATACCTGAGCCCTGAGTTTGCGCATGTCAGATGCAGCAGTGTTACCCGGCGATACGACCCGCACGAGCGCCGTCGGGCCGAAGCCGGCGATCGAATTTATCGACGTCGAAAAGCATTACGGTGACAAGACGGTCGTCAACGGCCTGTCTTTTCACGTCCAACCCGGCGAGTGTTTCGGCCTGCTCGGCCCCAACGGCGCCGGTAAAACGACCACGCTCAAAATGCTGCTTGGCCTGACTGCGCCGGATGCGGGCACGATCTGTCTCGTCGACGAACCTATTCCGTCACGCGCCCGCTACGCCCGTCGCCGAGTCGGTGTCGTGCCGCAATTCGACAACCTCGATCCCGACTTCACCGTCCGCGAAAACCTGCTCGTGTTCGGCCGGTATTTCGGCATGAGCGGCAGCGAGATTGAAGCCGTGGTGCCGTCGCTGCTCGAATTCGCGCGGCTGGAAAGCAAGGCGAACGCGCGGGTCGGCGAGTTGTCGGGCGGAATGAAGCGGCGGCTGACATTGGCGCGTGCGCTCGTCAACGATCCCGACGTGCTGGTCATGGACGAACCCACCACCGGACTCGATCCGCAAGCGCGGCATCTGATCTGGGAACGGCTGCGCTCGCTGCTCGCGCGCGGCAAGACAATCCTGCTCACCACGCATTTCATGGAGGAGGCCGAACGGCTTTGCGACCGGCTGTGCGTGATCGAGGAAGGACGCAAGGTGGCCGAAGGCAAGCCTGACGACCTGATCCAGCGGGTCATCGGCTGCGACGTGATCGAGATCTATGGTCCCGATCCGCAAGCCCTTCGTGAAGAACTCCTGCCGTTCGTCGGCCGCATGGAGATCAGCGGTGAGACGCTGTTTTGTTACGTCGATGACCCCGCGCCCGTGCATCAGCGAGTCAAGGGACGGCCTGGCGTGCGTTATCTGCACCGGCCAGCGAATCTTGAAGATGTGTTTTTGCGCCTGACCGGGCGCGAGATGGTGGACTGATCGATGTCGAGCGAACCGAATGTGAATACCGCTGAATCCCTTGCGTCGGCTGCGCGAACAATGCGCACCGCGCGCAGGCCTCAACGCGAACCGCTCCTGAGCGCAATGCCGGCGAACGCATCGAACTGGATGTCGGTCTGGCGGCGCAATTACCTCGTCTGGAAAAAGCTTGCCATTGCGTCGATGTTCGGCAACCTCGCCGACCCAATGATCTATCTGTTTGGCCTGGGTCTTGGGCTCGGCCTGATGGTCGGCCACGTGGACGGTGTGTCGTACATCGCGTTTCTCGCGGCGGGGACGGTGGCGTCGAGCGTGATGATGTCGGCGAGTTTCGAGTCCATGTACTCCGGCTTCTCGCGCATGCATGTGCAGCGCACGTGGGAGGCGATCATGCATACGCCGCTCACGTTGGGCGATATCGTGCTCGCGGAAATTGTGTGGGCGGCGAGCAAATCGGTGCTGTCGGGTGTGGCGATCATGCTGGTAGCCGGCGTGCTCGGCTACGCCAGTTTCCCGAGCATGCTGTATGCGTTGCCCGTGATTGTCCTGACCGGTTTGGCGTTCGCAAGCACCGCGATGATCGTGACTGCCGTGGCGCCGAGTTACGACTTCTTTATGTTCTATCAGACGCTCGCGCTCACGCCCATGTTGCTGCTTTCCGGCGTGTTTTTCCCACTGACGCAGTTACCGGCGGTGGCGCAAAACGTCTCGCTGTTGTTGCCGTTGTCGCACGCCGTCGCGCTGATCCGGCCCGCGATGCTCGACCGGCCGGCGGAACATGTGGTGCTGCATGTGGCCGTGCTCGCGGCGTATGCCATCGTGCCGTTTTTTATATGTGCGGTGCTGTTCCGTCGACGGATGATGCGTTGAGCGGTTGACTGAGAATGTAAGACCACTCGACGCCGTTGAACTCAAAAAAACCCGTTTCAACGTGAGTTGAAACGGGTTTTTTAACGTGCTCCAATCCGTTCGCCGCTGCGGAAAAGTCAGCGGCGAAATCAGCTCACTTCAATCCCGGACTAAACTCCTTATGCCCGCCAAACCCGAACCGCATTGCCGATAGCATCCGGTCCGCGAACGAATTATCTTCGCGCGACCGGAACCGCGCATACAGCGCCGCCGACAAGACTTGCGCCGGCACCGCTTCCTCGAGCGCCGCCTCGATCGTCCAGCGCCCTTCGCCGCTATCGGCAACCTCAGTGGAGTATTTATCGAGCGTGCTGTTACCGGCCAACGCACCCGCGGTCAGATCCAGCAGCCACGACGACACCACGCTGCCGCGCCGCCACACTTCGGCAACATCGGCTATATCCAGATCGTAGCGTTGCGCCTCGGGCAACTCCGTGGACGACTTGTGCTTCAGGATGTCGAACCCTTCCGCGTACGCCTGCATCAAGCCGTACTCGATGCCGTTATGCACCATCTTCACGAAATGGCCCGCCCCGACCGGTCCCACGTGCATGTAGCCGTTTTCAACGCGTGTGTCGCGGCCTTCGCGATTCGGCGTGGCGGGAATATCGCCGCGTCCGGGCGCCAGCACCGACAGAATCGGATCGTGCCGCTGCACTACGTCCTTCTCCCCGCCGATCATCATGCAATAGCCGCGCTCCAATCCCCACACGCCGCCGGACGTGCCTACATCGACGAAATGGATGCCCTTTTCTTTCAGCTTCGCCGCGTGGGTGATGTCGTCCTTGTAGAAGCTGTTGCCGCCGTCGATGACCGTGTCGCCCGCTTCCAGGATCTCGTAGAGATCGTTCAGCGTGTCTTCGGTGATCTTGCCTGCCGGCAACATCAGCCAGACCGAGCGCGGCGCGGCAAGCTTCTTCACGAGATCGCCCAGGTCGCTCGATCCGGTCGCGCCGTCAGCCACGACCGCCTGCGTCGCTTCGGGCGCGTGGTCGTACACCACGCACGTCTGCCCGCCGCGCATCAGCCGGCGTGCAATGTTCGCGCCCATACGGCCTAGTCCCACGATTCCAATCTGCATGATGGCTTACTCCTTATGGCTGGTTTTGACGCGTTCGATTTGTTTTTTCGCTTCGGCGTAGACGTGTTCCGGCGTGAAGCCAAATTTCTTCTTCAGGTCTGCAATCGGAGCCGATGCCCCGAACGTATGCATCACGATCTGCGAACCGAGACGGCCGACATAACGATCCCAGCCAAGCGTGCCTGCCTGCTCCACGCACACGCGTGCATGGACGTCCGGCGGAAACACGGAATCCTTATAGGCGTCGTCCTGCCGTTCGAACAGGTCCCATGACGGCATGGAGACGACTCGCGCAGCGATGCCTTCGCTCTTGAGCTTCTCGTAGGTGTCGACGCACACCGAGACTTCGGTGCCCGTCGCCATCAGGATGACTTCCGGCTTCTTGCCGCCTTCGGCATCGGCGAGCACATACGCCCCCTTGTGAACGCCCTTCGCCGATGCATATTTCGATCGGTCGAAAGTCGGCATCGGCTGGCGCGACACCACGATGCACGCCGGACGCTGCGGCTCGGCCAGCGCGGCACGCCACGTTTCGGCGACTTCGTTCGCATCGCCGGGACGATAAGTGCTGAGACCCGGAACACCACGCAACGACACCATTTGTTCGATCGGCTGATGCGTCGGACCGTCTTCGCCCAGGCCGATGGAATCGTGCGTGAACACGTAGATCACGGGCACTTCCATGACGGCTGAGAGCCGGATGGGCGGCTTCATGTAGTCGCTGAAAATCAGGAACGTGGAGCCGTAGGGCCGCAGGTTCGACACCGCAAGCCCGTTGCAGATCGCGCCCATCACGTGCTCGCGAATGCCGAAGTGCAGGTTGCGGCCGGCGTAGTTGTCGTGCTCGAAACTGCCCGCGCCTTCGAACTTCATATCGGTCTTGGTGGATGGCGACAAATCCGCCGAACCGCCGATCATCCACGGGAAATTCTTCGCGATGGCGTTCAACACCTTGCCCGACGATTCCCGCGACGCCATGCCCTTTGCGTCGGCGTCGAAGGTAGGAATGTCCGCGTCCCAACCCGTCGGCAACCCATGCGCTTCGATCTGCGCAAACTCCTTAGCCAGGTCCGGATACTTCGTCGCGTAGTCATCCAAACTCTTTAGCCACGCTTCGCGCGCCGCCTTGCCGTGCGCGCCGATGCCTTCGTTGAAATGCTCGTACACGCCGTCCGGCACGAGGAAACTCGAGTCCTCCGGCCAGCCGTAAAACTTCTTCGCGAGCTTGATTTCGTCTACGCCCAGCGGCTCGCCGTGCGCGGCTGAGCTGTCCTGCTTATGCGGCGCACCCCAGCCGATAATGCTCCTCACCACGATCAGCGTAGGTCCGTCGGTGTTGGCCTTGGCTTGCTTCAGCGCGGCTTCGAGCGCGGCGCCGTCGTTGGCGTCGTCAACGTGCAGCGTGTTCCAGTGGTAGCCCTTGAAACGCGTTTCCACGTCGTCGCTGTACGCAAGATCCGTGTGGCCTTCAATGGTCACGCGGTTGCTGTCATAGATCCAGGTCAGGTTCGACAGCTTCAGATGTCCCGCGATGGACGCGGCTTCATGCGAGATGCCTTCCATCATGTCGCCGTCGCCGCACAGCGTGTACACGTGATAGTCGAAGATCTTCGCATCAGGCTTGTTGAAATGCGACTCGTACCAGCGCCCGGCCATCGCCATGCCCACGCTGTTTCCAAGCCCCTGCCCAAGCGGACCTGTGGTGGTTTCGACGCCCGTCGTCATGCGGTACTCAGGATGGCCCGGTGTGTTGCTATCCAGTTGCCGGAAATGCTTGATGTCATCGAGCGACACAGCCGGCGCACCGGTTGGCTTACCCGCGTGATCGACGGCTTTCACGCCGGTCAGATGCAGCATGGAATAAAGCAGCATCGATGCATGGCCGACCGACAGCACGAAGCGGTCGCGATTCGGCCACAGCGGCTCGGCCGGGTCATAGCGCAGGTGGTTTTGCCATAGATGGAAAGCGACCGGTGCAAGCGCCATCGGCGTACCCGGATGCCCGGAATTGGCTTTTTGCACGGCGTCCATGGACAGCGTGCGGATGGTGTTGATGGCGAGGGTGTCGAGATCGGAAGAGGACTTCGAGGGACTTTGCGGCATGAGCGACGACTCCTTTGCGTAGGGCGCGCTGAGGCACGAGAGGCGCCACAGCGGGCAACCGGGACCTTCGAGCAAGTGTAGTGCCATGACAACTGGCGCGTCACCAAAGAACAGCGAAGCGCGCGCCAACCAAGCACGGCGCGGCTTATGACAGACGATTACGACATCAACGAGACAACAACTTTACGCTTGAAACCAGGCAAAAACGAACGCAATGGGTAAAAAATCGTCGCTATTTTTGAACCAGCGTACGGCAAGCGTATGACAGTTTTCACCGACGCGATCAGGGCGCGGGATTCGGCTGCGCTTCGTGAAGCGCATCGATTTCAGCCAGGATCTCATCGGACAATTTTACGTCCAGGCTTCCGATGTTCTCGTGCAATTGCGCGAGCGACGTTGCGCCGATCAGCGTGCTGGTCGTGAACGGCCGGCTGTTCACGAACGCGAGCGCGAGTTGCGCCGGACTCAGTCCATGCCGCCGCGCGAGCTCCACATAGCCGCTGATGGCCTTGACCGTGTGCGGCTTGCTGTAGCGTGCAAACCGCTCGAAGAGCGTAATGCGGGCGCCTGCCGGACGCGCGCCGCCCTCGTACTTGCCGGATAGCCAGCCGAACGCCAGCGGCGAATACGCCAGCAGGCCGACGCCTTCCTTGTGCGTGAATTCTGAGAGCCCGGTTTCGAACGTGCGATTCACCAGGCTGTACGGATTCTGGATGCTCACGATCCGCGGCAGGCCGAGTTTATCGGCGGCTTGCAGGAACTGCGCGACACCCCAGGGCGTCTCGTTCGATACCCCGACGTAGCGAATCTTGCCCGCTTTCACGAGATCGCCGAGCACGCTCAGCGTCTCTTCGATGGGCACCGTATATTCGTCCTTGATCCACGGATAGTTCGTGCGGCCGAAGGTCATGGTGCTGCGGTCGGGCCAGTGCAACTGGTACAAATCGACGTAGTCTGTCTGCAGCCGTTCGAGGCTGGTATTGACGGCTTCGGTCAGGTTTTGACGGTCGAACTGGTTACCTGCACCGCGAATGTGCCGCGGATTGTGCGGCTGGCGCGCGGGTCCGGCGATCTTGGTGGCGAGCACGATCTTTTCACGAGCGCCCGGGTTCGCTGCCAGCCACGTGCCGATGTACGCCTCCGTGCGCCCTTGAGTCTCGGGGCGCGGCGGCACCGGGTACATCTCGGCGGCGTCGATCAGGTTGATGCCGGCGTCGAGCGCGGCGTTGAGTTGCGCGTGTGCATCGGCTTGCGTGTTCTGTTCGCCCCAGGTCATCGTGCCCAGTCCGATCAGGCTGACATTGACATCCGTTCCACCGAGTTTCCGAAACTCCATCGCTTGCTTCCCCAATGTTCGTGTTCAGGTTTTAAAGGCGCTAGCCGAATGCCGAAGCTACCATAGCGCGGGCCTTGCTGCAGCGATGCGCATCGCCACAGCCGTCGCCTTGCCCGGTAAGCTGTCGGCATGCAGCGAGCCGTGGCTTTCATTAGCTTTTCAATCTCGCTGCGCTCATTCAGATCCATATAAGAGAGACGCCTTTCATGCAGGCCCCCGACCTCACCCGCACCACGTCCGGCGCGGCGAATCCGCGCGGTTCCTCTGTCATCGTGATGCTCGTCGCGGCGACCTTCTTCATGGAGAACCTCGACGGTACGATCATCGCCACGGCGCTGCCGCAGATGGCGCGCTCGTTCGGGCTGCACCCCGTCGACCTGAGCCTGGGCATTACGTCGTACCTGCTGACGCTTGCCGTGTTCATCCCCATCAGCGGCTGGGCCGCGGATCGCTTCGGCCTGCGCACCGTGTTCGGCAGCGCGATCGCCGTGTTCACGATTGCGTCCGTGTTGTGCGGCATGACGTCGACGCTGCCCACGTTCACGGCGGCGCGCGTGCTGCAGGGTATTGGCGGCGCGATGATGGTGCCCGTCGGACGGCTTGCGGTATTGCGCGCTACGCCCAAAGAGGGGCTGATGCGTGCTATTTCGATCATCACCTGGCCTGGTCTTGTCGCGCCCGTGATCGGGCCGCCGCTCGGCGGGTTTATCACCACGTATTCGTCGTGGCGCTGGATTTTCTATCTGAATCTGCCTCTCGGCGTGATCGGCTTGATGGTCGCGCTTCGTTACCTCGATAACACCCGCGAGCACGCCAGCCGACGCTTCGATTTTCTCGGTTTCGTGCTGTGCGGGCTTGCGTGCACGACCCTGCTCTACGCGATGGAACTCATCGGCCGCAACGACACGCCCTGGGTGTTTGCAAACGGGCTGATTGCGGTCGGCGTGCTCGCGGGCGTAAGCGCGTGGTGGCATGTGCGCCGCGCGGCCGAACCGGTGCTCGATCTCAACGCATTGCGGATTAAAACCTTCAGGGTGGCGATGGGCGGCGGCTCGCTGTTTCGCGTCGCCATCAGCGCGGCGCCGTTCCTGCTGCCGCTGATGTTTCAGGTCGGCTTCGGGCTGAATGCGTTCGCGTCCGGGTTGCTGACCTTGTCGGTCTTCGCCGGCAATTTATCGATGAAACTCATCACCACGCCGGTCATGCGGCGCTTCGGCTTTCGTCCGGTGCTGATCGTGAACGGGGTTCTGGCCGCTGCGTCGCTGGCGGTAATGAGCTTGATATCGCCGACGACGCCGACCTGGATCATCGTCGCCGTGTTGTTTGCGAGCGGGCTGTCCCGCTCGTTGCAGTTCACGGCGCTGAACACGCTCAGTTTCGCCGACGTCCCGAAGGCGCAGATGAGCGGCGCGTCGGCGTTCTCCAGTACGCTCTTCCAGTTGACGATGGGAATCGGCGTCGCGCTGGGGGCCATCGCGTTGAGGCTGGCGGAGTGGATGCATGGTCACGATGCGCAGACAATTGTCCCGGCGGATTTCAGCATCGCGTTCCTGATCGTGGGCGCGGTGGGTTTGCTGGGAGTCGCGGATCTGTTCAGCCTGCATCGCGATGCGGGCGCGCAGGTGAGCGGGCATGGGAGAAAGTGGTGATGAGGATCGAGTCCCGCCGCGTACCGGATTGGGTGCTATGATGTATATACGTCAACGTATATCAATTGGAGTCGAAAAATGAATCTGCAAATTACAAAATGGGGCAATAGCCTTGCGTTGCGCATTCCTGCGGAGTACGTGCGCCGCATTGGCGTGAAGGAAGGCGACCATGTGCAGGTTGACTTGACTATCGACGGCGGCCTAAGTATTCGCGCCTCTAAATGGGACCGCGGCGCTTTTGCCCGGGAGCTTGAGATGACACGTGAGACGATGCCAATATCCCAGCCTGTCATGGAAGAGTTACGGCGAGGAGCGCGTTACTGATGGCGATTTACGTAGACACGTCTGTGCTGGTAGCACTTTGCGTAAATGAACCCATGAGCACCGTTGTTGCACGGTGGTATGCCGCGTGTACGGAAGAACTGACCTCCGCTGCATGGTGTGTAACTGAATTCGCTAGCGCCCTCGGCATCAAGCAACGGACGGCCCAAATATCCGCAGAGCAAGGGGCGTCCGCCTGGCAGGCGTTTGAACGTCTCTGCGCCAGCGATCTGCAACTACTGCCGGTTGAACCGTCTACGTTTCACCGCGCTGCCGTGCTGACCCTGGACGCCGCTAACGGGTTGCGTGCCGGCGACGCGCTGCACCTTGCTGCCGCCATGGAGGCCAAGGTTAGAGCTATGGCAACACTCGATGACGTTCTAGGTCGCAATGCCAAACGTATGAAAATCAAGCCTCTCGATTTTTAACCGCTTGAGGTATCGAGCAATGCGGCTACGCAGCGCTGTAACACCTCGTGCCGCCTGAGCACAAACAAGTTTTCATGGCAGCGTTGCCATATCCTCTTGTCTTCTGCCTTGTGAATTAGCGCTGGCGCACCGAGGGTACTCGCATGAGGACTTCCGATTCTCTTAAGCAATCCCGGGAAATGTGCGTTGCTCGAGGGCAGCGAAACATCCCATGACCACTGCTTTCGGGACTTGATGAGGAGTTGTCGATGTCGGATGCAGCGCAGTGCCAACCGGCTCACTCGCTTTGTTCAGGAGGCCCCTTGTGGAATTACTTTTGGGGTGCATCGCTCGGCCAATACAAAAAAGCCCACGTCTAAGGTGGGCTTTTTTTAAATCATCTTCCAAATCCGTAACAAAGCGGCTTGAAAACCCGCTAAGTCATTAAATCTTTTGGGGTGGCTGATGGGGCTCGAACCCACGACAACAGGAATCACAATCCTGGACTCTACCAACTGAGCTACAGCCACCACTGTCTTACTTCTTGATGCCTCTCGAAGCTCACCAAGAACCGGCTTGCTGAATCGAGAAACGAGATTATACGAACAAAGATTCGCTTTGCCTAGTCCCTTATTCGATCAATTCGACGGCTTCGCGCAGATGAGTGCGTGCTTCATCGAAAATGGCCATGTCGCCCGTGGCGAGACGGCGGCTATCCGAGAGCACGCGACGCCAGCCACGCGCACCCGCCACGCCGCGATACAAACCGAGCGCATGCCGCGTAATGCCACCGAGGAAGGTCCCGCGTGCCACTTCCTCACGCGCATAGTCAATCAAGCCGGCCTCGGCCTCCTCGCGCGACAGCACAGGCGTCTGTGCACCGTAAAACCGTGAATCGACAGCCGCGAGCACATAAGGGTTGTGATAGGCCTCACGTCCAAGCATCACGCCATCGACGTGTTTCAAATGCTCCTCCACTTCGTCGAGCGTCTTGATGCCACCGTTGATCGATATCTCCAGATGCGGAAAATCGCGCTTCAACTGATACGCATATTCATACTTCAACGGCGGAATCTCGCGATTCTCCTTCGGGCTCAAGCCCTTCAGGATCGCATTGCGTGCGTGGACGATAAACACTTCACATCCGGCATCGGCGACAGTGCCAACGAAATCACGCACGAACGCATAGTCCTCGACCGCGTCCACCCCGATCCGATGTTTGACCGTGACGGGAATGGATACCGCATCGCGCATCGCCTTCACGCCATCCGCAACCAGTTGCGGTTCGTTCATCAGGCACGCGCCAAAAGCGCCGCGCTGCACGCGCTCGGACGGGCAGCCGCAATTCAGGTTGATTTCGTCGTAGCCCCATTGCTCGCCCAGCTTCGCGCTGCGGGCAAGATCGGCCGGCTCGCTGCCGCCCAGTTGCAATGCAACGGGCGCTTCGCCCGGCGTGAACGCGAGATGGCGCTCGACATCGCCGTGCAGCAGCGCGCCGGTCGTGACCATTTCGGTATAGAGCCACGTCTGTTTGGTCAAGATGCGGTGGAACGACCGGCAATGGCGGTCAGTCCAGTCCATCATTGGAGCAACGCTGACGCGGCGCGGGCTTGGTTTTAAAGCTGTCGACATGAGGAGTTGCTACTTTTAAGCATGAGACGCATGTTTTGGGCGTCGAATACGTAATTTTACCGTAACGCCCGGCGGGATACTGCTGGAGGCCCGGAAACGGATTAGCGGCGAGATATGGGACTTATCCGCGCCAATCAATATTATCGGTAGAAGTCCGCGAATGACGTGCGCCCACTAGCGACCCGAGTCGATGAACCGGAAAGCATCATCAACTTCGGACGTTGCGCCACTCGACCGAGGCACTCGATTTCGCAAAGTAACGGCATGTGGCAATAACCACTTTTCAGGCCTTTCCTTGACGTTGTCGTACCTGGAAAAGCAGCGCGACACTTCACTCTTCGCATCCACTTGCTCGCAGTTGAAGTCTGCGGTGCTTTTGCTACCGTCAGTCAGCGGTCATGCTCTATGCAGCCTCAAGACGCACCACGGCACGGCTTCCGGTTGCCTCGGCGTATCTGGACAGCGTCCGCATGGACGGCAAGGTGCGCCCGCTTTCCATGCGTGCGATGGTCGATTGCGTCGTGTGCATCTTCTCGGCCAACTGCTCCTGCGTAAGTCCAGCTCGCACCCGCGCGGCGATAAGCTCGTGCGCAATGGCAAACTCCGGGGCCTGCGCTTCGTACTCGGCGTGGGTCTGCGGGTCAGCCAGCAGGCGCTTCTTCAGCGTCGCAAGTTCAGTCATCGTTCAATTCTCCCTCATCCGGGTATAAGCAATCTCGATAGCCCGCCACGGCGTCTTCTGTGTCTTCTTCACAAAGACATGCAGCACAACCACGCGTTGCCCCGTCCGTGTGACGTATATGGCTCGCGCAATGCCGTCCCGCCCGGTCATGCGGATTTCCCACAGCTTTCCGTCCAACGCTCGCACGTGGGGCATTCCGACGCGCTGCGGACCAAACTCCTCCAGCATCTCGGCGATGTGCAGGAAACGGGCACGCATATCGGGCGGTAGCGCCAACAATTCGGCTTCGGCCTCGGGTATCAACTCAACATGCCACACCATCAGTTTATCTCTTTTTTGCTATGTTTGCGAATTACCGCTCGCTTTGACTGCAATCCCTGCCGGCGCTCCTCCCCCTTGGAGTCGATGCCGGTTTCTCTGGAGATTCACACGTTGACGAAGCATCGCCTGTTCGGCATGGCGGGAGCACTCGCACCTAACGCAAGCAGCCATGGCGACCCATTTCGGTATCAACCTGCCAGCCTATTCGGAACAGGAAAGCGGCCTATTGCGCCTGCGCAAGGCCGAGAAGAAAAGATTGCAGCCGCGATTGCACCCGCACACGAAATTGCGCTCACGCAGCTGGATTTTTGCGCCCAGTCATGGCGCTTCTTTTGCGAAGGATCCTCAAAAAAACGAATCTTCCGTGCGCTCCGGTGTCACAAAACCTAACGCGCCGCGCTTTGCCGGATTTCATCGAAATGCATGCGCCGCCGATCCGGAGAAACCAATGAATTCCCGTGCGATCAAAAAGCTCCGCGATGCTGTCGTCGCCTTTGCCTTCGTGAGTGGAGCGATCGGCATTGGAACGGCAACGAACGCTCACGCTCAGAGCGTGGCGCCGGCCGATACTGCGTCGATGGTCAAGCCCCCGGCCGCACCCACCGCACCGGACGCGAGCGGCCCGCATGCGTACAACCCGGACAACATGCCGACAAAGCGCCCCGCTTTGCCGCCCAACAGTAATCGCATGCTGCACAACAATCCGGCCAGCGACGCAATCGCGAAATAGCATTGCGCGGGCGCGATGCATTTGCGCAATCCGATTGGCATCCGTCGAGCCAAATCAGGCTTCAACAGCGTGTATCAGCCGCGAAACTGCAACTTGACCAGCGCATTGGCCAGCACCCCGTTGCATCTACCGCAAAGCCCGGACCGATTGCACCATAACGCGGCATGCCCACCCCTATAATGACGCCACCTTAAAATATCGGCGCGGCCACGGCTCGCGCCCAAGCGGTGGTTTTAAATGCAAAAAGTCATTCTTCCGTTCGTCGCGGGCTTTCTCGCCGCGCTGTTTTTCCGTGAAGCGACCATCGCGTTGTTGCATGCAGCCGGCGTGGTCGATCCGGCCGGCTATTCCACCGTTCCGTTTCTGCCGCTGGGCATTCCCGAGTTCATCGTCAACGCATTATGGAGCGCAATTTTCGGCATCCTGATGGCGTGGCTGTTGCGCGTCTCGCCGGAGCGCGCGGCGCCGTGGGTCGGCGCGCTGGTTTTCGGCGGCGTCGTGCTGACGGCCGCGAGCGTGTTCGTGGTGGACCCGCTGCGCGGCATCTGGCCGAGCGGCAACATGCTGCCGCGCCTCGCGCTCGGATTTGCATCGAATGCGATGTGGGGCTGGGGCGCGCTGGTCTTCCTGCGCGCCTTCACCGCCGGCAACGACGCGGACTAATCTGCAAGCGCAGCCAGCGGATGCTCCGGCCCGCTCCACGGGCTGTCGAACATCCGCAGCACCTCGTTACGCGCCACATCTTCCACGCGCGTCACTTTCCACACAGGCTGATTGTCTTTATCGACGATGCGCGCCCGGATGCCTTCCATCACATCGCCATGATCGAACGTCGTGCGCGTCAGGCCAAGGTCGCGCCGCAACGTCTCCGCCATGCTCGACGATTTCGCGCGGTCGACGAGTTCCAGCGATATATCGATCGACAACGGCGAACGCTCGCGTAACTCGGCGGCCGTATGCGCGGCCCATTCGGCTTCCGGCCCGCTCTCCACGCCCCCGACGCTCTCGAGCGATTTCAAACATGCCGCGCCGTTGCCCGAAGCAAAATGCTTGTCGATAAACAGCCGATTGCGCTCGAGATCACTCGCCTTGCCCGCATCCGGCCGACCTTGCGCCTCGACAAACCGCACGACGTCCGCACCCGTCGCGAAGGTCTTTTCCTTCAACGTATCTGCCAACCCGGCCAGCGCTTCGTCTTCCATGCAGGTATCGGCGAGACCGGCGTAGAGGGCATCGGCGGCATCGATCGTCGCGCCAGTCGCGGCGAGATAACGCCCGATCGCGCCCGGCGTACGCGCGAGAAACCAGCTCACGCCCACATCCGGAAACAAACCGATACGCGTCTCGGGCATCGCCATCTTCGTCGAGCCGGCGACCGCGCGTACGCCGCCCGTATGCCGCGCGCCTTGCGAAATACCCATGCCTCCGCCCATCACCACGCCGTTCAGCAACGCGATATACGGCTTCGGATACGTGAAAATAGCGTGATTCAGGCGGTATTCATCGGTGAAGAATTCGTCGATAGCCGCGCGCTCCCCCGCCTTCGCCGACTGATACAGGAACCGGATATCACCGCCCGCGCAGAACGCGCGCGGATGCGGGCTGTAGACCACCACGGCGTGCACCATAGGGTCGTCGCGCCAGGCGTCGAGCGCACGGTGGATGGCATGCAGCATCGGCGTGGACAGCGCGTTCAACGCCTTCGGACGGTTCAGCGCGATAAAACCGATCCCCTGGGCCTGTTCAATACGGATTTCGTCGATGATTTCAGTCATGTGCAATGCAGGTTTGTATTCGTGTGAGTGGAACGGGCAAATACGTCAAACAGCGCTTGCGGCAGGCCGTCGACGAGCAGGTTTTTTCTTGGGGGCGCCGGCCGAATAAAGACCGAGCGTTGCATCGATCAACGTATCGGCCGACGCGCTGAAAACCGGCGCGGCCGTCAAGCCCAGCGACACGATGCCGTGCAACACGGCCCACAAGGTCTCGGCCATGGCCACTGGTTTGTCCAGAAACGCCAGCGTCTGAGTCAGCATTGAAAGCACCGTCTCGCCGGCCGATGCCGCGTCTTTAAATGCCGCATCGGTATAAGCCGGATTTTGCATGAAAATCAGCCGGTAAATTTCCGGATGCGCCTGTCCGAATCCAACGTAAGCATGCGCCATCGCCTTCAGGCGTTCGACGGGATCTGCCACGTCATCAAACGCGTGCAGCTGCGCGAGCAGTTGCGCATGACCCTCGACGCAAAGCGCCCGGGCGATGCCATCACGGCTCGCGAAATGCAGATAAAGCGACGCCGGCGAATAACCGACGATCTCGGCGAGCTTGCGCATCGACAACGCGTCGAAACCTTCACGCACGACTATCGCGCGCGCCGCATCGAGGATATGGATGCGCAATAACGGCTGGTTTGAAAGGTGTTGCTTTGAGCTGGCCATCCAGCGCATTTTCCCGATAACGCCGGTCAAGTCAATTCAAAACTGAACGGTGTTTAGCGCAGCCGCCCAATTGATTGTCCCGATTAATTCGCCGTCCCCGGCGGAAAATGACCGCTTCTCAACAGCACAGGCGTGCCGTTGCTTACGAACAGATGTTCCCGGGCAACCGCTTCAATGGCCGGGCGGGCGGCATCGAATGCTCTTATCCAACCCGTGCTGTCATAGCTTTCCACGCCGAAATGATCCTCCAGCGCTTCCACCGAGATCGCGCATGGAACCCGCTCGCCGTCGACCAGCGCAGCGAATACTACGGTGAGATTCGTGTCGCGATACGCGGGTGCGTCGGCTGGAAAAAGAATGTTCATGGTCACCTCCGACGCTTAAACGAAAACAACGATGCTACTCGCGGCACCGGGATACGGTCTACCCGGCTTCGCTCATGCTCAACCGGACAAGTTCGGCGGGGACATCGACGATCAACAGCGACACCGCGTCCCGATCGGCGTAGTCGAATTTCAGATGCCGGCTCATGTCCCTCACTCGCTCGCAGAAATGGCGCTGCACCGCCTCCGGCACGCTGTCGAACAAGCTCAACGCGCCGTCCTCGAACCTGTAATGCACGCCCCACGCGATATTGCCCGGATGACTCGACATCCCGCTGGTGCGCCAACTCACGAACAGGCACGGCTTCTGGTCCGTGCCGATCTCGCTGATATCCGCGCCGCTCGGGAACAAATCGAGCAGCGCCTCGGCAACGCAACGCATCGCCGGGTGGCGGATATTGAGGGTCCGCATCAGTTATTTTGCAACAATCTGTCGATATAGACCCGGGCCGCTTGCTCCACTTGGCCAAGCGCTTCGTCCTCGCTCGCGAAGCGCCGCTGGTCGCCGAGATCGACGAGTGTTTCGAACCGGTGGACGTTGTCCGGGCCGCCTTGCGCGACGCTGACGGAGCCCACGTAGATCGGCGGCTTCGGCGCCCTGTCAGCCAGGTCAGGTGACTGGGTAAGACGCGCCGCTGCACTGATGTAGTACCCGCGATACGGGCCGCTAACACGTTCTGCCATGCCGTTTTCCTCATATGTTTTCGTGGACGTCCGTGAATGCAGTACGTCCTATGTAAGGTTGGCAGACCGGCAAATAGTTCTCGCCGGTTGCAACCCGTTGCATTTTCTTCCGGCGGCGAAGCGTCGGTTGCGTTAGAAAGGTGGGGCGCTGACGTTCATGCTGCAAGCCGCGCGCCAGCCACGCAACTCCAGGCGGCGCGGCTTTTTACCGCGCCTACCTGCGTGTGGGAAAATACGGCACGAAACGCGTTTGGATAACACGTTCGGGAAGGTTTTAACGCGTGGTTCGCGTTGCGCCCGGCGTTGTCCGGCGGTTGCCACCAGAGGAACACAATGAAGCAATTTGCACGGCGCTCGCCGATCGACTCACTTTTGCGTCTCGCGCGCCCTGTGCGCCTTGTACGTGTGTTACAAGCCACCGGCCTGAGCATGATGGCCGCGGGCGCGTTAAGTCTCGGCGGATGTGCGTCGTCGACCGATGCCTCCCTGATCCACCTCCCCGACGGCCAGAGCGGCTACGCCATCAACTGCAGCGGCGCCGACGCAAGCACGACGTGGGCAAGCTGCTACGTCATGGCGGGCGACAAGTGCGGCGCGGGCGGCTATACGATCGTATCGAAGGATAACGAGGAAGGCGGCCCCTCGGGCGGCAGCATCACGAACGTGGTATCGGCGAATGTAAAAAATCGTTCGATGGTCGTGCGTTGTAACTGACGTTCTGCCACCCGTGGCGCCGCATGAAGAACGCTGCAAAAAACTAATGCGGGCTGACCTTTGAGAACACGTTCAGCACGACCACGCCCGCCACGATCAGGCCCATGCCGAGCACGGCGGGCAAATCTGGAATCTGCTTGAACAGAAGCGCTGCGACCACCGTGATCAACACGATGCCAGTGCCTGACCACACGGCATACACAATGCCCACGGGCAGGGATTTCAGCGTCAGCGAGAGCAAGTAGAACGAGATGCCGTAGCCGATCACGACGATCACCGAGGGCACGAGTCGCGAGAACCCATCCGATGCCCGCAACGCCGATGTCGCCACGACCTCGGCAACGATAGCGACCGCGAGCAGCACGTAAGCGGATGAACGCATCGCTTATGCCTTGTCCGATGCAAACGCGAGCGCGCTTGCGTCATGGCCAAGGATTGCGCACAGCGCTTCGACCACCAGTTCGTGGTCCCGGCGTTGCGGCAAACCTGACACCGTCACCACGCCGATCACACCCGCTCCCTTGACCGTCAGCGGAAAGGCGCCACCGTGCGAGGCGAATTCGGCGGCGGGGAGACTGTATTTATCGGCGAGTGTGGCGCCTGCTTGCTGCAGCCCCAGGCCTATGGCGTAAGAACTCACTCGAAAGTGCTCGACCGTGCGCGCCTTGCGTTGCACCCAGCGGACGTTGTCGGGAGTGGTGCCATCGAGCGCGGCGAAGAACAGTGGCTGGCCAAAGGTGCGTACTTCTATGGCGACCACCGAACCGCGCGCCACGGCCATCTCACGGAGTTGGGAACCGATTTGCCACGCACGGTCTGAATCGAATTGCGGAAAGACAAGGGTCTTTTCCTGAAGCGCGATGGTTTGAAGGTCTTGGGCAATGTTCATAAGCGATGGGTTTCCTGAAGATTGACAATAGCGTCACGATCGTAAGTTATTCGGCACACGACGCGATAACACAAATTGTGACATGACAGGGGAAGCAGGGTTTGCGCCATTGCGTCATTTAAATGCTCTTTGGCGACTCGCCTGTTTTTCGGTCAATTTATCTACCGGTAAGCCGTCGCCTTAATAATTCCTAAACCGTCCCAACCGATTCTATAAATCCAAATGATTCGGGTAACTAATATGTTGTTTATATTGCACTTCCCGAGCAATTAGGAGCTTTCTCATTAAGGCATTTCACCTCGCTCAGTAGAGTTCGAGCCTTGTCCACGCAGCCATCGATGGGTCCCTTCGGATTCGATACCGGCGCGGACTCGACACGCGGATCACACCTCCCCCACCGCGTGTTCGCGTCATGGATCCCAAGTCAACTCTACGCAGGAATGCAAATGAACAAGGTTTATAAATCCGTCTGGAATGAATCCATCGGCGCTTGGGTCGCGGTGTCGGAAACGGCTGCTGCGCGCGGTAAGCGCAACGGGCGGCTGGCGAAGGCCGTGCTCGCGTCGGCGGTGACATTGGGCGCCGTTGGCGGTGCTTCCGCCGAGGTCTCGCTGGACGGTGGCAACGTCGCTCCCGCACCAAGCGGTCTAGACAACGGTATTGCGATTGGCTCGGGAAGCGTTGCAAACGCCGATTACGGTGTGGCGACTGGTCCTGGAGCCAGCGCGACAGGAGTTGGTGATCTTGCAGTCGGCGCAGACGCAAAAGTAGCCAGCGGCGCGTTGAGTGGTGACGGCGGCATGCTGGGCAGCGTCGCCGTGGGGTCAAACGCTCACGCGCTTGCAACCAGCGCTGCAGCGTTTGGTGCACGGGCCGACGCGTCGGGCCTGCAGTCGACCGCGTTGGGCTCGCACGCGTCGGCGTCCGCTACAGCCTCCACCGCTATCGGCATGAACGCTATGGCGGATCGCGCGAACACGGTATCCATTGGCAATGCAAGCACTCAGCGTCAATTGGTTCAACTCGCACGTGGCACACAAGCGAATGATGCAGTCAACGTCAGCCAACTGAAGCCACTCGTGACCGCGCTCGGCGGCACGGCCGCATTCAACGCGGACGGTTCTATCACGGCACCGACGTACACGGTCAAAGGAACAACGTTCAACAACGTTGGAGACGCACTCACGGCATTGAGCAGCAACGCATCCTCGGACAGCAGCAAATATCTCTCAGCTAACGCCGCCGCAGATAGCGCAGACGGCGCCACGGCGATCGGCGTTGGAAGTATTGCAATCGGCGGGAACGCCGTTGCCGACAGCACAGGCGGTCTGGATGCGGCACTCGCAATTGGCTCGGATACGCGCGCTGGCACCAAAGCCACCGCCGTTGGTCCAGGCGCGACCGCATCCGCTTCGAACTCGGTCGCTCTGGGTACGCTCTCCGTCGCCGATCGTACCGGTACGGTCTCGGTCGGCAGCGCCACGAACAAGCGTCAGATCGTCAACGTCGCAGCCGGCACGCAGGCCAACGACGCCGTCAACGTGACCCAGCTCCAGAACGTGACGACCCTGCTTGGCGGCGGCGCGAAGATCAATGGCGACGGCACGGTTCAGGCGCCTGTGTACACCGTTGCCGGCGTAGCGTCTGGCACCGTAGGGGACGCAATTACCAAGATCGATTCCGAACTCACCAACAAGGTGGCCTACGACACAACCGACAAGTCACACGTGACGCTCGGTGGCGTGGGCACGACCAAACTCGTCACCCTCTCGAACGTTGCCGCAGGTGCGCTTACGTCTACCAGCACCGACGCAGTCAACGGTTCGCAACTGAATTCGACCAACCAGAATGTCTCGACTCTGCAGACCTTCGCCACCAACATCAACAATGGCGGCGGCATCAAGTTCTTCCATTCGAACTCGCAACTCGCCGATTCATCGGCGACGGGCGCAGACGCAGTTGCGATCGGCGGCGCGGCGGTAGCATCGGCGGACAATTCGGTCGCGATCGGCGCCAATTCGACTGCAACCCGCGCGAACACCGTGTCGGTCGGCGCAGCAGGCAAGGAACGCCAGGTCACCAACGTGGCAGCCGGCACCACTTCCACCGACGCAGTCAACCTCGCTCAGCTCACATCGGTCTCCCAGGCCCTGACCAAGCTTGACGGCTTCGCGGTCAAGTACGACACGTTGGCCGGTCAGCCGGACTATCAAAATGTGACGCTCGGCGGTGCAGGCGCCACGAAGCCGACCAAACTCACGAACCTGAAAATCGGTGACCTGAGCTCGGCAAGCACCGACGCAATCAACGGCTCGCAGCTCTACTCGACCAACCAGCGCGTCGGTTCGCTCGAAACGTTCGAAGGCAATATCAACAACGGTGGCGGCATCAAGTACTTCCACACGAACTCGACACTTGCTGATTCGTCGGCAACCGGTGCGGACTCCGTCGCCGTGGGCGGCGCCGCAACCGCGTCGGCGAAAAACTCGGTGGCGCTCGGTTCGAACTCGTTCGCAGACCGTGACAACTCGGTATCGGTCGGCGCGGCAGGCAAGGAACGCCAGGTCACCAATGTGGCAGCAGGCACGGCATCTACCGACGCGGTCAATGTCGGCCAACTGACCGTCGTGTCGAACAACCTCAACGCGCTCGACAGCTTCGCCGTCAAGTACGACACGAACGCGGACGGCACGCCGAACTACGAGAAGATCACTTTGGGCGGTGCAACAGCAACGAAACCCACGTTGCTGACGAATCTGCTCGACGGCAACGTGAAGGACGGCAGCACCGATGCCGTAACTGGCTCGCAGTTGTATGCAACCAATCAGAACGTCGCTGCGCTTCAGGACTTCACGAACAACATCAACAACGGTGGCGGCATCAAGTACTTCCACTCGAATTCCACGCTCGCCGATTCATCGGCGACGGGTACGGATTCGGTGGCTATCGGCGGCGCGGCTTTGTCGTCGGGCAAGAACTCAGTCGCACTCGGATCGAACTCGGTGGCGGATCGGGACAACAGCGTATCGGTCGGCGCGGTTGGCAGCGAACGCCAGGTCACCAACGTGGCAGCAGGCACGGCTGCAACCGATGCAGCCAACGTCGGTCAGCTCAACGCGGTATCGAGCAGCGTCACGTCGCTTAGCGCAAGCGCCATCAAGTACGACACTAACGCCGACGGCACGCCGGACTATGCCAACGCAACGCTCGGCAACGGCAACGCTGCAGGCACCGCGCTGCATAACGTCGCGGCGGGCACGAACGCGATGGATGCGGTCAACCTGGGCCAGATCAACGACATGATGGGTCAGGTCACCAACCTCGCGAACGGCGCGTACAACCCGCTCTTCACAGCAGATGGCGATCGCAACTCGGAAGTCGCTACGTCAAGCGGGATACATTCCGTCGCATCGGGTGCGAACGCAGTAGCATCTGGCGTCAACGCAGTAGCGTCCGGCGCGACTTCAGTGGCTAGCGGCGCGAATGCAGTTGCGATTGGTGCAAACACATCAGCTACGGCGAACAACTCGGTCGCATTGGGCGCAGGCTCGGTGGCGGATCGTGCCAACGCGGTATCGGTGGGTACGACATCGGCAGGCGGTCAGCGTCAGATCACGAACGTCGCAGCGGGCACGGACGGCACGGACGCCGTCAACGTGAACCAGATGCAACAGTCGGTGAACACGGGAGTGAAGTCGGCGAAGGGCTATACGGACGCGCTTCGCTCCGACATGAACAGCGGCCTCTCGCTGGCTAACAACCACATCAACAGCGTCGGTGCGATGAGCAGCGCGATGGCGATGATGGCAGGCAGCGCGGCAGCCATCGCCGACAAGGACAACCGCTTCGCGGCAGGCACGGGTGTGTATCGTGACAAGGCTGCAATCGCGATCGGCTTCCAGAAGCGCTTCGGCACCAACATGGTCCTGACGATCGGCGGTTCGACCACGGGTGAAGAAACCACGGGCGGTGCAGGTTTCGCGTTTGGCTTCTAAGCGAACCCTAAGCAACTTCTAAGCGACGTTTCAGCAGCTTGGAAGCGTAGTTAAAACACTCGGCCGCAAATCCCTCCAATGAGATTTGCGGCCGAGTTTTTATAGCGGCTCGTCCTTTGTGAGGCAATGTCGTGCGCTTAGGCAACAGCATCTCAAAGCGCTTTAGCATAAACAGCGCAGGCCTTCCTCATCAGGCCATGCCGTGCTCGACCAAGTCATCAAAGCGATGAAACATGACAAACATGTTGCACTGCAATCACCGTTCCCCTATAATCTTTTTCGCGGGGTGGAGCAGTCTGGCAGCTCGTCGGGCTCATAACCCGAAGGTCGTAGGTTCAAATCCTACCCCCGCAACCAAGGATTCAAAGTCAAAAGCCCGGTTCTCCGGGCTTTTTTCATTTGAGGCTCGCAAGTGGTTTTGAGCGTGCGTTATGGGGTAACTACGAGGCAACTACAGCGTTGCGTCTGGTGCCGCAATAGGTCGCAGCCGTTGCATCGCAAGCGCATGAATTCCCTCTTGCACGCATGGCATAATCGATCGCTTCAACGCTCTGCAAGTCAACGTCAGCCTCATGCGCCGTCGCCTCGCCCGCAAGTTCGGCAGCCTTATCGGATTGCTTGCAATCCTGATGACCGCGCTCGCACCGGCGGTGTCCCAAGCGTTGGCCTCAGACTCGCGACCCGATATTTTCCTGAGCACGTTCTGCTCGGCAGCATCGCAAGCGGCGCAGACCCGCAGTGACAAACCCATCTCTTCGCAGCATTCCGCGGCGGGTCATTGGGATGCGTGCGGTTACTGCAATCTCGCGGCGCATTCGCCTGCGGTCCCACCTTGCGCAAGCGCGTATCAAGCGCGTGTCTTGCCGGAATCACTCTCCAGCAACACCCTTGCCCAGCCCTTCCCGCCCTATGCGCCGGTCTTCGCTGCACAGCCTCGCGCGCCGCCAGTCTTCGTCTGATTCCTCGTTGCACTGTCGCCGGCTGCATGGCCGGGACTCATCATTTGCGTCACCCGGATCAAACACGATCAAGCGGGATCAAACAGGATCAGCATGAACTCGTCTCTCATCAACATAATCAGGCATGGCGGTCTTAGCGCCCTGCTTCTCGCCACAGCTCAACTCGCTTTTGCACATGCGCATCCCGCGCAGCAAACGCCTGCACCCGATGCAACCGTCGAAGCGCCGCATGAAGTGGCCATCGACTTCACCGAGGGTCTCGAACCGAAATTCAGCACGCTGACCGTAATCGACTCAGCGGGCAAGCAGGTCAACAGCGCGAAATCGGCTGTCGATGCGAACAACAAGAAACATATGAGCGTCGCGCTCGGCGACCTCAAGGCGGGCACCTATCAAGTGGAATGGACGGCCGTGGCCGACGACGGCCATCGTACGCAAGGCCATTACCTGTTCAACGTAAAGTGAGCTGACCATGAAAACCAACACACTGATTCACGCCGGTTTGCTGTCCTTATGCGCCCTCGCGGCGTCCGGCGCGCAAGCCGCGACGCTCGAAGCACACGATTGCTGGATCCGTTCGATGCCGGCAAACCTGCCGTCGTCGGGCTACTTCGTGGTATCGAATAACAGCGACAAACCCGCCACGCTTATCGGCGCCGAAACGCCCGCGTTCGGCATGGCGATGCTGCATAAGTCGACGAGTAACGGCAGCACATCGACCATGTCGATGGTCGAATCCGCCGAGGTCCCCGCGCACGGCACGCTCGCGTTCGCGCCCAGCGGCTACCACCTGATGCTCGAGGACGCGCCCAAGCCGTTGAAGATCGGATCGACGATCCCGTTGAAGCTGACATTCGCGGATCAGTCGAGCATCGAGACGACATGTGCGGTAAAGCCGGCGTCTACGCTGGGTAAGTAGTCAAGTAATCTTGAAGCAGCAAAAAAGCGCGCCGCAATCAGATTGCGGCGCGCTTTTTTTGGCTGTTGCCTTCTTGCACACGATCAATACGGCATGTCGTCGAAAGGATTCATTGCCGCTTCACGCTGCACTTGCTTCAGCCAAAGCTTGACCTGTTTGATGTCTTCAAACGCAAACAGATCCCGCTCCAGAGTACGCACGCTGTTCCGGAGAACGGCCAAGTCTCTCACCAGATTGCGCATGATCGTGCCCGGAGAGACCGTAGCGAATGGCTCGATTCCATAGCTATGTTTGAAATTGCCTTCGACGTGCGCGATCTCCTGATCCAGTTCGCCGATCTGTTCCTTCAAAATCTTGTTGTAGTGCTTTAACCGGTCTTCACTGATGTTATTGATCGCGTGCTGATCGATGTGTTCAAGTTCCAGCTGCAGTTCCAGCAACTGCAGCAGATTGTTGTTGCTGTAGGCTTTATTCACGCGCTGCATCAGCGCCGTTTTCCGGTCGCGCTCCTGCGGATCGGACTCACGATCGGGATGCAGGGCACTTGCCAGTTTGCGGAATACCTCTCGGATAGACAGGCTGATCTCTGCCTGCTCAGCTTCTTCGCGCGCCTGAGCGGCAATCTGCTTGGCCGTCTTTTTCCGCTTGGTGCGACGTTCTTCCTCAGCCTGGCTTTCAGCGAAATCCTGCGCCTCACGCTGCTCCATCTCTTGTTGCACACGACGCAATAAGTCTTCAGGTGAGTTCATGTCCGAATCGTCGCCCAGCTCGACGCCGAGCATGCTTTCCATCATCAGTTTCATGTCGTCCAGTTCGGCGGCGGCCTCAAGGTCGTAATCGGACTGGCTGTGCTTGTTGTATAACGCCTTTAATTGCGCATCGTCGCGTTGCGCAGCAAGGTTACCCGCCAGTTCGGCGATCAGGTCCGACACCAAGCGGCGTTCTGTTTTCGTCAGTCCCTTCTGGTCGCACGCCTGATCGAGACGATGCACCATCCTCACCTGCAAGTCAGCGAGGGTCTGCTCGAGAGGCGCGAATTCATCGACATATTTCTGATGGAAAGCGGGCACGGCAGCTTCCCACGCACTCAGCTGGGCGCGTCGTTTTTCAATCTGTTTGATCAGCGTATTGAACGCCTTCTGTCCCTTGTACAGGTTAGGTTTGTCGTGATCCGCGGCGATGCCAACGGACTTGACACTCGTCTTCGTCATGGCGTGCATATCCTCCGATGGGTAGAGAACGCGCGTTTCGCATTTTAACCGGAGCCCGTTGCGGCCGCCCTGCCTGTCCGGTCGAACGCGAGCGTGCAGGAGCACGGCAGGATCGATGTTCGAACGCGGCGACGTTCAGTCGTACGAGTCCGGCGCTAGCAAGAATGCAGGAGCCGTCACGGGCTGCGTCACGTCCGTAGTGGCTCTCGTCTAACCCCACAGCCCATCGATGATCACCCACCCCGATCAATGCCCTTTGAAGAGATCCATGATCTCCTGGCGCTCGGCCGGTTTCACGGTGGGCGGCGGCACGCTCGGAGGCGTCAGTCCGCCGGGACCGACACCGCCCACCGCATCGGTTGCGCCTTCAGCCAGATTCGCTGAATCCACGCCTATGCTGGCAACAAAACCATTGCCCGGGGTTTTATCGGCGAAGAACAACTCGCCGTCGACGGTCGTCAAACCATCGGGCATCGCCATTTGCTGCTGCGGGATCTTGGCAAGCGCCCGTTGCATGAACTCCACCCAGATCGGCAACGCAAGTTGCGCACCAAATTCACGGCCGCCAAGCGACTTCGGCTGGTCATAGCCCATCCACGCGACAGCCACGAGTTGATGCTGATAACCCGCGAACCAGCCGTCCTTCGCGTCGTTGGTCGTACCCGTCTTGCCCTGCAGGTCGTTGCGCTTGAGCACGTTGGTGCCGGCGCCCGTGCCGCCCGTCGCGACCGAATGCAGAAGGCTGTTCATGACGTACGCGTTGCGCGGTTCGAGCGTTTGCGGCGCGTTGCTGCCGGCAATCAGCGGATTGGCGCGCGAGATCACCGTACCGTGTGCATCGGCGACTTCGCCAATCAGGTACGGATTGATCCGCGAGCCGCCGTTGGCGAACACCGAATATCCACCGGCCAGTTGCAGCGGCGTGACAAGACCGGCGCCCAGCGCAAGCGGCAGGTACGGCGGTGTCTTGTCGACATCGAAACCGAACTTCTGCGTGACGTAATCCTGTGCGTACTTCGTGCCGATGTAAGAAAGGATACGGATCGACACGAGGTTCTTCGACTTCTGCAAGGCCGTGCGCATGGACATGGGACCATCAGGCTGGTCGTCATCCTTCGGCTCCCATGCATCGCCACCAGGCGTAGTCGGCGGGAAATACAGCGGCGCGTCGTTGATGATGGTGGCCGGTCCAAGACCCTTTTCCAGCGACGCCGAATAGATGAACGGCTTGAAACTCGACCCCGGTTGGCGCCACGCCTGCGTGACGTGGTTGAACTTGTTCTTGTTGTAGTCGAAGCCACCGATCAACGCGCGAATCGCCCCGTCCTGCGGCACGAGCGAGACCAGTGCACCCTCGACTTGCGGCAACTGCGTGATGCTCCAGTTACCCTTCGCGTCCTGCACCACGCGCACGATGGAACCCGGCTTGAGCCGCACCGCTGCCGATGCATTGCTGCGCAAGCCGGCAGCCGCAAAACGCAAGCCGTCACCAGTAATGGTCGCCGGGTCGGCATTGACGAACGTCACGACCACCTGCTTCGCATTCACCGACGTCACCACGCCCGCGATCAGATCGCCGTTGTCGGGGTGATCGGCGAGCGCGTCGTCGATCGCTTCGTCGCGGTCGTCCTGGTTCGTCGTCGGCAGATTGACAAAGCCCTCCGGCCCGCGATACCCATGGCGCCGCTCGTAATCCATCACGCCCTTGCGCACGGCGTTATACGCCGCTTCCTGATCGGCGGAATCGATGGTCGTGGTCACTGAGAAACCACGCGTGTACGTGTCGTCGCGGTATTGCGCGTACATCATCTGCCGCACCATTTCCGCTACATACTCCGCGTGCACGCTGTATTCCGTGCCCGACACGCGCGCATGTATTTCCTCAGAGCTGGCCTGGTCGAACTGCGCCTGCGTGATGAAATTCAGGTCGAGCATGCGCTTCAGGATGTATTGCTGACGAATCTTCGCGCGCTTCGGATTGACGACCGGGTTATACGCCGACGGCGCCTTGGGCAAGCCCGCAAGCATCGCGCATTCGGCGAGCGTCAGGTCCTTGAGGTCCTTGCCGAAATACACCCGCGCCGCCGATGCAAACCCATACGAGCGCTCGCCCAGATAAATCTGGTTCATGTACAGCTCGAGAATCTGGTCCTTGGTCAGCGCACGCTCGATCTTGTAGGCGAGCAGCATTTCGTAGATCTTGCGCGTGTAGGTCTTTTCACTGGAGAGGAAGAAGTTGCGCGCGACTTGCATGGTGATCGTGCTTGCGCCTTGCGACGCGCCGCCGTGCATGATGTCGCTCAACCCTGCCCGCGCAATACCGATGAAATCGACGCCGCCGTGCTCGTAGAAGCGGTAATCCTCGATCGCGAGGACGGCCTTCTTCATCTGGTCGGGAATCTCGTCGAAGCGCGCGATGCGCCGCCGCTCCTCGCCAAACTCGCCGATCAGCACGTGATCCGCGGTGTAGATCCGCAACGGCACTTTCGGCTGATAGTCCGTGATTGCATCGAGCGAGGGCAGGTTCGGCCCCATCACGACCAGCGCATAACCAATGATCAGCGCGCCGACGATTGCCGCAACAGCGAAGAGCCCCATGAACCACAACACGATACGCAGCGCGATCGAGGGTCCGGCTGAAGACTTGGTGGTGGGTTGACGGTAACGATTGGGACCATCCTGATCCCGGTCATCGCGTGGAGCGTTCGACGAATTTGGTCGTTTGATGATTGGCATGAGTTGGATTGAACGGCGCGCCCCTGAGGCGCCCGGTGCGCAACGCCATGAAACCGCGTAACGATAAATGTTGGGGTGAACGAAAGCCGTGGCGGGCTTCGCCATGTAGCCGATGTGTAGCGCTGCTGCCTGCTCGATACATGAAAGCGCTCAAACCGAGCACGTCCATGAAAATTGTTCCAGACCGCTGCGTCGCGTGCCGTTGCCCCCGGACCGGCTGCGCGCTCCCGCGAATGGGCCGTTATCGCATTGTAAGAAAAACTGCAACACTGGCGGCCCCGCGCAGAATAACAGCGCATTTTAAAGAATTCGAGTGCCGAGCACCGGCAGCGACAGGATTTTTTTGTAAGTAAATCCCGTGTAATGGGCCGTCGCGGCAAGTATGCCGATCGAGGCGGCCCGTTCTGTCGCTATCGCGGAAACGGGCCTAGCACCCCTATCTCAATATTGCAAGTGCTCGATGGAGCGGCGTCAGAAACGCGGCTTGCGGAGTGTGCCTTAGCGCACGAGAAGTTGGCAAACCGATATGATGGAAGCGTTGGTTGCGTGGTTTGCCGTACCGCCGAGAACGCCCGAATTGCATCAAATGGCGTTGCCCGTGCCGGATATTGGCCGTTCGGACTTGCCCAGCCCTGCTTGCGAGGCGCTATGACTACCAAACCCAGCGAACGCATCGTCGTTTTCGTCACTCCTGCGCAGAAACTTGCGATCACCAGCACTGCCGACAGCCTTGGCGTCAGCGTCAGCGAACTCATGCGACGCGCCGTATTGAGCTTCAACGCGACCAGTGAACAGGTGAAGGCGGCAAGTCTTGTAGACCGGTTGCGTGCGCCGAAAACACCCGACCCGTTGAATGTTGCCCTGCGGCAAGTCGCCGAACGGGCAGCCGCACGCGAGGCGCGGGACGCGGCACAGGTCGCCAGGGTGGCAAGCAAACGCACATTGGCCGCCGAAGGGCCGAAGCCATTGACTGCGCCTGAACCAGATACGGACGACGTCCTGCCGCAAACCTGCGATTCTGGAGAGGATTTCGGTACGCCTGATGAGTCTGACGAAGACGCATCGTTTTCCGGGCGCGCCTGAAAGGTCGTCGGGCAAGTCGGCCCGGCTCAGTCGAACAGGATCGCACGTGTGGTAATAGCGACCGCAACGGCCGATGCGACTGCGCTTGCCACCGCGCCCCACGCAATATCGATGAAAACGAGCTCCGTGCTCCAGCCTTTCAGCGTCGCCAGATTGGTGAGGTCGTACGTGGCATACGCGACGATCCCGAACATCGCTCCGTTCAGCAGTCCGCGCAAGGCACTCTGCCCCGTGACGCCCGGCACGACACAGAAATACACCAGCCCCACTATGTAGATCGCGTAGAAGACTGCCGCCGCGCCCAGGTTGGGTTTCGGCAATAACAATTCGCCGATCTCCCGCTGATACAAGTTCCGAGAAATCAAGCCAAGCCAGATGGCGTCGAGGGTCAGGAAAACGACGGCTGTAACGGCAAACGCAACGATAAGCATCTTCGACATGGCTGATCCGTTCTCAATTCATTCAAAAACTTGAATTTCCCCAGCGGTACTCGCTAATTCATACGCATGGTGTACCGTTAAGATAAAACGGTTAAGCCCGGTTTAAGCCGTTGCATGGTTTAATACCCCGGTCAAAATCTGGACGCGGCGCGCACGTAAGCTTGAGGAACAAGGTCCATGCATTGCCGACCCAACCTGTCCTCAATGCGCAGATTCCCGCTTCGCAACAAAGTGTATCGGCGAGCTTGCAATCCGTGCGCCCGACCCGATTTACCCGACGCGCGACGCCGTGGGCGCCGCGCTTAATCAAACGCTGACGAATATTCACAGAATGTTCATTAACGTTGCTGCCTGGCAGCCGACTTCATTTCCAGGGGGAAACTCATGTCGCTTTTGGACTCCATCTCGCGCACCGTCAAGGGCCTGTTGAACGACGCCGCCGATACCGTGCAGGACCCGTCGCGGGACGCTCGCCAGATCGTGCGCGAACTCGACGACAGCATTGCAAAGGCCGAGAACTCGCTGATCGAAATTGAAGCGCAGGTCGCCACGCAACAAAGCAAGCGCGACGTTGCTGCCGAGAAGGCAAAGAAGTACGAAGACGGCGCCAAGCGCGCGCTGCAAAGCGGCGACGAAGCGCTGGCTCGTGAAGCGCTGGGCGCGCAGGCAAACGCAGAAACAGAACGCGATGCGCTGGCCGCTGAATTGGTGACGCTGGTGCCGTCGGTGGATCATTTGAAGCAGCAGATCAACGACATGCGCCAGCGCCGCAACGAGCTCAACTCGCGCTCAAACATTCTTCAAGCCAAGCAGCAGATCGCGACGGCCAAAGATGTTGCGGCAACCGCGCTGGGTGGTATCGGTGGCAAGAACCTGTCGGAAGACTTTCAAAAACTGGAAGACAAGGTGCAGCTATCGAATGCCCGCTCGGACGCACGGCTGAATTCGGCCGATCAGAAGAGCGGCAAGGCGCTTGAAGACAAACTTGCTGCGCTCACGCGTGGCCCGTCTGTCGAGGACCGCCTGGAAGCCCTCAAGAAGCAGATCAATACGCCGACGCAGTAAAGTGCCGGTTCCCAGGCCGGCGCGGAAGCTTTGCGCCGGCCGGTGAATAAGCAGGATCAAGAGCGGGACCAAGGCTTGCGCCCTTCGGGGCGAACGCCTGACAGCGTGGACCAGTAATGAGGACAACCTCAAGTCTGCGCGCCGTCGAAGGCGCAGCGAACGGCGCGCTAGCGCGGTTCGCTGCGGGCAGCATTGGGCAATTGCATCGAAATGTCGCATGGAATGGAGACGGGTGCGAACGCCCCGGTTCGCAGATGAAAAAATATGTGATGGCTGTAGTTGCATCGCTGATGCTGGTTTCGGCAACGGCCTTCGCCGCCGTGCCGAGCGCCAGCCAGATCGAGCAGTCGATGACGCAAGGCAACTGGAGCCAGGCCGACGCCCAGTTGAACGAAGTTCTGCAGGCGCATCCGAACAACGCCAAGGCGCATTATTTGTACGCGCAGGTGCTGGATCGCGAAGGCCGCTCCTCCGACGCGCTTGCTCAGGTTCAGCAAGCACGCACGCTTGACCCCGCCATTAAATTTACCGATCCGGCGCGCTTTAACGCCATGGAAGCGCGTATCCGCTCGGATGCGAACCGGGTGAATTCATCGACTAATACGTCCAACTCGACGTCTAACTCGACGTCTGCCTCGGTGACGCGCAATCCGTTCAATCAAGGCGCCGTGGCTGCGCCTGAAAAACATGGGCCTTCTATGGGAATGTGGGTATTGCTTGCGGTCCTGTTCGCCGGGATTGCGCTCGTGTTGCGCTGGGGTCTGAAACGCGCGCGTTCTAACGACGACGGCCAGGCCGACGCCGATCGCCGCACGCAACTCAAGCGCGCGACCGAATTGCTCAACGATGTCCGGTCGCTGAAGCTGGACGTGCGTTTATCGACACAACCGGGTCACGAAGCGATGCTGCAACAAGTCGAAGGCATCGAAACGCAACTTCGCCAGATGGTCGAAGCGCTGTCCAATTCGAAAAATCCCGTGCCGCCCTACGCGATCGAGGATTTGTCGAACCAGATCGAGAGCGTGCGTGCCCGTTCGGAAGGCCGGCCCGATCCGCGTGCCGCAGCAGCGGCGCCGGCAAGTGCCGACGGCCAGTCGGTTTATGCGCAGGAAGCTGAGCGCTTCGGGCGCAATCCGCAAGGTCAGCCCCAGCCGCCCTATTCGCCCTATCCGCAACAGCAGCCGCCGGTCATCGTGCAGCAAGGCGGTGGTTTTGGTGGCGGCATGGGCGGATTGCTGACGGGCGTGTTGCTCGGCGAGGCGCTGTCCGGCGGCAACCGCGAGCGCGTGATTGAACGCGAAGTGCCGGTCGATGACGACGAATTGCGCCGCCGTCGCGGTAACGACAACAACGGCGGTGGCCTCGACTTCGGCAACGGCTCGAACGACTGGAGCGACAATGGCGGCGGCAGCGGCGTCGACCTCGGCAGCAACGATTCCGGCAACTGGGACAACTCCTGATCCAACTGCCGCTGCGCTGGATGTTAAAAAAGCTCCGGACGAATCCAAAACGATTTGTCCGGAGCTTTTTTATTGGAAGAGCAAATTAGTCGCAAAGCGCGCCTTCATCCGCCCCCGAGAAAACGCAGCAACGCCCAGAGGAATTTGAAGAATCCCACTATAAATTCCCAGATGCGCTCCAGCTGATCCCAGTTAGCGACACGCATGAGCGCCTCGAAGATCATATCGACTGGGTGCACTGCACGATACGCTGCGATGCGGATGAAAACGGCGGGCGGCAAGGTAAGCGAAACAGCGGGTCAAGGTTCATGACCCGCATGATAGCGGTTACAAACCACTGCCGTAGATCACGCTCCCCTCGCGCTCCCTTACGCCGCGTTACCGCCCTCCGGTTCGACTTCGTCGGTGAGCGCTTCTTCCAGGCGCTTGAAAATCCGCTTGGTCGCGCCGCGCGCATGCAGCGCGAAGAGCAGCAACGACCGTCCGGTCACCTGATAGATCGCGCCCGAATCGAAGTCTTCCAGCTCTTCGCGGATCGGCGCGTTCGTGTCGATCAGGCAACTCCACTGGTCACTGCCCGGGATCTCGGGCAGCGTCAGGTCCACCACGTCGTGATGCGCGTTGACCACGATCAGCAGCGTGGCATCCGATGCCGGACGGCGAATGCCCGTTGCTTGCGCGCGCCCGTCAATCACGAGCCCGAAGCAGCGCATCGACGGATCGTCCCATTGTTCCGGCGTCAGTTCCTCGCCCGATGGGCTCAGCCATTTGACGTCGGAGAGCTGCAAGTCTTCGTGGTATTCGCCCGTCAGGAAACGTCCCCGGCGCAGCACCGGCAGCGTGTGCCGCAAGGTCGTGAGCTTGCGCACGAAATCGTTCAGCGCGCGACCGTCGTCGTCGATGTCCCAGTTGACCCAGCTGATGTCGTCGTCCTGGCAATACGCGTTGTTGTTGCCTTGTTGCGTGCGGCCGAATTCGTCGCCGGCCAAAATCATTGGCGTACCTTGCGAAAACAGCAGCGTGGCCAGCATGTTGCGCTTCTGGCGTTCACGCAACGCGCGGATCTCGGGGTCGTCGGTCGGGCCTTCCGCGCCGCAATTCCACGAGCGGTTGTCCGAGCTGCCGTCGTTGTTGTCCTCGCCGTTTGCCTCGTTGTGCTTCTCGTTGTACGAGACCAGGTCGTTCAGCGTAAAACCATCGTGCGCGGTGATGAAGTTCACGCTCGCCCACGGACGGCGGCCGCGGTGGTTGAAATGATCGCCGGAACCGGTGATACGCGTGGCCAACTCTGCCGCCACGCCTTCTTCGCCCTTCCAGAACTCGCGCACGGTATCGCGGAATTTGTCGTTCCACTCCGCCCAGCCCGGCGGAAAACCACCGACCTGATATCCGCCCGGACCGCAATCCCAAGGCTCGGCGATCAGCTTCACGCTGGAGAGAATCGGGTCCTGGCGGCAGCTGTCGAGGAAGCCGCCGCCTTCGTCGAAGCCGTAGGTCTCGCGGCCGAGGATGGTCGCGAGATCGAAGCGGAAACCGTCCACGTTCATTTCCGTGACCCAGTAGCGCAGGCTGTCGGTAACCATCTGCAGGACGCGCGGATGCGACAGGTTGAGCGTGTTGCCCGTGCCGGTATCGTTGATGTAGTAACGCTTGTCTTCTGGCAATCGATAGTACGACGCGTTGTCGATACCCTTGAACGACAGCGTCGGGCCCCGTTCGTTGCCTTCGGCGGTGTGGTTGTAGACCACGTCGAGAATGATCTCGAGGCCTGCTTCGTGGAAGCGGTCGATCATCTGCTTGAGTTCCGCGACCGCGCCCGGGCCTTGCGCAAAGAAGCGCGGATCGGCGGCGAAAAAGCCGATCGTGTTGTAGCCCCAGTAGTTGGTGAGACCTTTGTCGGTGAGATGGCTATCGTCCACGAATGCATGAATGGGCAGCAATTCAACCGATGTCACCCCCAGGCTCTTGATGTGCTCGATGACTTCCTTCGTGCCCAATCCCTCGAACGTGCCGCGCAGATGCTCGGGTACGGCCGGGTGGCGTTTCGTGTAACCGCGCACATGGGTCTCGTAGAAGATGGTCTGTTCCCAAGGCACGCGAACGCGTGTCGGATGGACCCACGAAAAACTCTGGTCGACCACCTGGCACTTTTGCACGAACGGTGCGCTGTCGCGTTCATCGAACGTGAGGTCGTCGCCGTCCGCGTTCAGGGTGTAGCCGAACACCGCCGGGTCCCACTTCAGCTCACCCACGTGCGCCTTCGCGTACGGGTCGAGCAACAGCTTGTTCGGATTGAAACGATGCCCGTTCTCCGGCTCGTAAGGACCATGTACACGATACCCATAGACAGCGCCCGGTTTCAGACCGAACAGATAGACGTGGAAAACTTCATCGGTGTATTCCGGCAATTCGATGCGTTCGAGTTCCTTCTCGCCGAGTTGATCGAAGAGGCACAGTTCGACCTTCGTAGCGTGCGCGGAGAACAGGGCGAAGTTGACGCCCTCGCCGTCCCAGGTCGCGCCGAGGGGAAACGGCGAGCCTTCGGCAATGCGGATATCGTGTGCCATGTATGCGAGTGTCCAGGTGTTGGATGCTTCAATCGATATGTGATGGTGCTCCAACCCGCCGCGCCGCGAGCGCATGGCGAGTCGTTAGCCGGGATGCGACGGCGGATTTAAGCGCCATGCGTGCAACCTCATCCCGAGCCCACGGTCAGAAGGAACAGCAGGTTTCGTGCCTATCGCGGGGCGTCGTTTTCGGACACCTTCCAACAAGTGCTATGTTGCCTCAGTCATACGGCGGGACGGCTTCGCCTTTCAAGGCGGCAAAGAAACCGCCGGCCCTGGCCTCTGGACCCCTGGACTGTACGAAATCGCTCTTGGCGCGCATTGTGCTCTCGCGGTTCTTGTCTTGCGTCGCATGCAACGGACGCGGCGCAAAGCGGCGCAGTCAACAAAATCGCGCACGCCTTGTTCGATAGACCAACCTGAGGAAAGCAGTCTTGCCCACCCAGCCCTCACTATCCGCAAATCCTCTCGCCAGCTTGTCCGGTACGTCCATCGGCACCGCTGAGGAAAGCCGTGTTCTCGGGCGCTCGCTGCGCGACTCGGTCTCCTTCGACGCGCACGCAGCCTGGCAGCCTGAAGCCGGCCGCCCGGACCCCGTGGCGCGTGTACTCGCCAACAACGCCGGCCGGCAAGAGCGGTTGATCCCTCTGCGCATGTCGCGCATGGCTGCGTCGCCGTTTGCGTTCCTGCGCGGCGCGGCGAGCGTGATGGCCTGGGATCTTGCGCACACGCCGTCCATTGGCCATCACGTGATGATCGATGGCGATGCCCATCTGAACAATTTTGGCCTGTTCCGCACGCCCCGGCAGGACGTGGTTTTCGACCTGAACGACTTCGATGAAACGCTGGTCGCCCCGTGGGAATGGGATCTGAAGCGGCTCACCGCCAGCATCAACGTGGCGGCGCGCGAAAACGGCGTTGACGCCGCCGGCCGCGAGCAAGCCGTGCGCTTCGCCTGCGCCGCTTACCGGACCACCATGTCGACGCTGGCCCAGGTGCCCACTTACGAGCTATGGCAAATGCGCTCGTATGCGAGCGTGTTGCATATCGAAGCACCGGTCACGCTCGATCCTGCCGAGAAAGCGACCATTGCCAAGGCCGTCGAGCGCGCGACCAAACGCAGTCACGCGACGATGCTGGCTCGCGTCGCCGAGCCTAGCGGCAAAAGCTGGCGTTTTCGCGACGAGCCGCCGATCCTGACCCGTCTGGACGCCGCGGAAAAAAACCACGTTACCGAGGGGCTGCGCGGGTATTTGCAAACCATCGCGGGCGAGTGGCGGACGATGCTCGAACGCTACGACGTCGTCGATGTCGCGCATCGCGTGGTGGGCGTGGGCAGCGTCGGGACGCGCGCGTATTTGTTATTGCTGCTCGGACGGGCTCATGCCGATCCGCTATTCATGCAGGTCAAGGAGGGCATTGTGCCGGCGGCTGCGCCGTTCGTACCGGCGCTCGCTGAACCGTTCAGCCATCAGGGGCGGCGCGTGGTGCATGGCCAGCGCCTGCTGCAAAGCTCTTCCGACCCGTTGCTCGGCTGGACGACCATTTCGGGCCGCGACTTCTACGTGCGGCAGATGAAGAACATCCGCGGCTCGATTCCGGTCGACTGGCTGCACGGCGCGACCTTCGATTTCTACGCCTGGTGCCTCGGCTTGCTGCTCGCGCGCGCTCATGCCCGCACGGGCGATGCCGCGCTGATCGCCGGTTATTGCGGTAACTCGGACCGTCTGGATGCCGCTTATGCACGCTGGGCCGAAAGCTATGGTGCGCAGACCGTCGTTGACCACGCCACGTTCGTCGAGGCAATCGCGCAGGGCCGTGTCATAGCGGCGGCGCCCGAAAAAGCATAGCAGTGCGATGAGCGCGAACGAAAGGCAAACAAGCAGAATCCATCCGCCAAACCCTATCCGATCCGCCGATGACGTCAAAAAGCCGGAACGCACACGCGACCGATTGGCTATCATTGTCGTTATCCGTTTAAAAACGGTGAGAGCCTGAACAGAAAGCAAAGCCGGGACGGCAGCTGAGAATATGCGGCACGTCGTCGAATGGCACATACCTTGCTGCCGATTCTTATGATCTTTAATGGAGGAAGCAACGCATGAGCATGATTGAAGAGTTCAAGAGCTTCGCCCTCAAGGGCAACGTGATGGATCTGGCGGTCGGTGTGATTATCGGCGGCGCGTTTTCGACCATCGTCAATTCGATCGTCAAGGATTTGATCATGCCGATCGTGGGGCTAGTCACGGGCGGGCTTGATTTTTCCAACATGTTCATCAAGCTCGGTAATATCCCGCCCACGTTCAAGGGCAATCCCGACTCGTACAAAGACTTGCAGACGGCAGGTGTCGCCGTGTTCGGTTACGGTTCGTTCATTACGGTGCTGATCAACTTCATCATCCTGGCGTTCATCATTTTCCTGATGGTCAAGTTCATCAACAAGCTGCGCAAGGCGGAGGAGCCCGCACCGCCGCCTGCTGTAACGCCGGAAGACGTGTTGTTACTGCGCGAGATCCGCGATTCGCTGAAGACTTCGCCGCGCATTTGACCTGCGGGTCTGACGTGAGTCTCTGAGGTAAGCCTCTGGGACAGCGGCGATCCAGAAAGCCCGTGACGGCCGTCGCGGGCTTTTTCGTTTTCGGGCGCAACCGCGAGGTTGGTTGCCTTCGTGACACGCGTTTGAATTTTCTGGCGATTTTTCATCGCAGCGAGGTTTCGTAGGTCTATTATTGAGACAGAAACATGCGAGCCGCAGCAGGATTATCGGCATGATTCGTGCGCCACCATCAGGTCGGTCCGAGCATGACCGGCGTGCGGTGTCCTAAACTGAATCGCCGTGAATCCACCACTTCGATGTGCTATAAAAGATCGACGTGTCCAGACAAACGAGCGGCCCGCCAGACGGGAGTGGCCGCATGAGGACGCTGCGTTTTTTGCAATTCTTTTTCAGGCGAATTTTTATGTCCTTCCCGAAAAAGCGTAGACGCGCCAAGGTCGAGGGCGACGAGTCTTTTCTCGCCGTGCTTCGGCATTTCAAGCCGTTTGGTCAGTTGGATACCAAGATTGCACGGGCTCGCGCGCAAGATGAACCGGTGTTGTATGCGCACGTGCTGCCGGGGCTTGATGTGCTTCTCTGCAGCGTTCGTGGCGCGCAACCACCGTATCCGGCGGTGGAGGAGTTGCATCGCCGGTGCATCGAATGCATTACGAACGCGCTGGAGCAACCGCTCGACGGGCTTGAGAATGGCGGTTACTGGTATGAAGCCAACGGGTTTGGGGTTCTTGTGTTTGCAAGCCGGGCTCGGACGCAGATTTTGAACGAGTTTGGGGCTTCGGCAAGTGCCAGGTCCAGGCGCGGCGCGCGGCGGCAGGATGCGGGGGATGCGGCTTCAAGGCCCTTACGGTAGATGTTCGCACCGGTGGACGGGGTTTTGGGTGGCCGGCGGTTTGGGGGTTAGCGCGGTCTGAGTCAATGCCGGGTTGCTGCTTTCGGCCTTAGCGGACTGCATGAGTGAGCTAATTTCTTTATCACTATTAGCCACTGCGCGTGGCGGCGCGTCATTTCTTTGTCCAAAGCTGTTTAGACCGGGGACATGGTTGACACATGTGCGAGGACATAGCTGACACATTTCATAATGAAATAACGGGCTGGTTCAGGTCAAGTTCCATGACGCGATGGTGATAGAAATAAAAATCGATCAAACCGTCTTTTTCCGCATTCGGACGCGCCGCCACGTCGGTCAACTCCAGTGAGCGCGACACTTTGAGTTGGTGACTCCGGAATGTAAATCGGCCGTGCCATCCGACTCGCACGATCTCGTCGTCGGGGCCGTATTCCGGCTCGGGCAGGCTCTGGGGGAAAGCCCTGTCACTGGCTCGATAGCGCGTGACGGGCGTGCTCATGCCGATGCCTTCGTGCGGTCGTTGGTTGTTATAAAGCGCGCGCCAGCGCTCAAACTCCGCCTGCACCTCCCGGTGTGTCACAAAGCTCCTCCCGGCGAGCACTTCAGCCTTCAGTGAGCGGTGAAATCGCTCATTCTTGCCATTGGTCTGCGGGTGGTAGGGACGGCTGTAGCTCACGTGGATGCCCAATCGAATGAGCCAGATGGCCAGCTCCGTCAACTGTCCGAGTTGCTTGGACGCTCCCCACGGCGCACCGTTGTCGGTGTTGATCTGACGCGGCAGTCCGTAGGTGGCGAAAGCGCGTTGCAGGTGGGCTTGCACGGTGGCCGTATTCTGGAAAGCACAGGCTTGCAGGGCCACGTTAAAGCGCGAATGGTCGTCAATCACAGTCAGCGGATGACAGCGGCCCTCGCCCACGGTGGGAAAGTGTCCTTTGAAATCCATCTGCCACAACTCGTTGGGTTGTTCGCGCTCAAAGCGCTGCCAGGCGGTGGCAGCAGCCGATGCCTGAGGCGTGATTTTGCCGTGCCGATTCAGGATCGACGTAATCGTACTGGGCGCTGGCGGCGACACCTGGGCATGATCACTCAGATATCGACCGATCTTGCGTGCGCCCCAGGCGGGGTTTTGCGCACGCACCCCAAGCACGTGCTGCTCAATCACGGGCGAGGTAATCGACGGCTGACTCAACGGCCGACGCGACTGATCGGCCAGACCCGCCCGCCCTTGTTCTTTGAATCGGTTGAGCCACTTGTAGCCGCTCTGGCGGCTAATACCAAACCGCCGGCAGAGCTCGGCAAACGGCACGCTCTGATGTAAGGCAAGTTCGACGAACTCTTGGCGCAGTTTCATGGTGTCTCGCGGGTTCCACGGCATGGGGCACTCAAGGCAGTTGGACTGCCCGAAAGTGTCAACCATGTCCCCGCACACCTGTCAGCTATGTCCCCGGTCTAAACACAAAGCGACAAAGAAACGAAGCAAAGAAAGCGCTTTCAAAACGCGGGCTCGTAAGTTGACCCAGCGTGCAGTTTCCACGTTTTTGGCACCCCAAAAGTACGGTGCTCGCCAGAGCCACGGATGTTTGAAACCCTCCTTCTCCGAACACCGATAGCCACACGCTTCGCCACCAGTGACTGAACCTGCCACAGGTGCACCCCGCGCTATCCGCGAACAACCGCGCGCTGGTTAGTCCGCATCTGGTCTCCCGCCCCCGTGAAAGAACTGAGTGCGAACGGTTTTCCCTTGGCGCATGATTTGCTCAGTCCTACGGACAACACTCCAACGTGCTATGTCAACAGGCTGCCATCAAAGGAGAACACAATGACCAATCACGTCTACAAACAAATCGAACTCACCGGCTCGTCCAGCCAGTCTAGCGACGACGCAATCCGCGTCGCACTCGAAAAAGCCTCAAAAACACTGCGCAACCTCCACTGGTTCGAAGTCATCGGCACCCGCGGGCAAGTCGAGGACGGCAAAGTCGCTCACTGGCAAGTCACGCTTAAAGTTGGCCTGCGAATCGACGATTAAGATTAATCACGACGCAGACAATAAAGGCCGCGCTATCCTAAGCGCGGCCTTTCTTATGACGGAAACGATGACAAACATCAGGTAAGTTTTGCGAAGCCGCTTACTGCTTCCAGCGGCATCGCATATTGCGCCGTCGTTAATTTATTTCGGTAACGACCCGTCAACGCCTTCCACGTACCAGTTGATCCGTTGCAATTCCGGATCCGTCAGGTTCTGGCCAGCCGCAATCTTGACCGCACCCGACTGGTCCTTCACCGGACCCATGAACACATCCCACTTGCCGCTCTGCAGTTGCTCACGCTTGGCTTCTACTGCCTGCACCGCCTTCGCCGGCACGACCGCCGTGTTGATGTCCTCAAGGTTCACCGCCTTTTGCGGCATTCCCAGCCAGACCGGATCCGTCTTGACCTTGCCATCCAGAAGCTGCTGGATCATCGAGTTGTAATACACCTCCCAATGCTGCACCACCGAACCCAAATGCGCGCTCGGACCAAACTTCTGCATGTTCGAATCCCATCCGAATGCATACACCTTCTTCTCAGCCGCCGTCGCCAGCGTCGCATTCGAATCGGTGTTCTGCAACAACACATCCGCACCCTGACCGATCAGCGTTTCCGCCGCCTGCTTTTCCTTGCCCGGATCGAACCAGCTATTGATCCAGATCACCTTCGTATGGATCTTCGGATTCACTGACCGCGCGCCCAACGTGTACGCGTTGATGTTGCGGATCACCTCAGGAATCGGCACCGATGCAACAAACCCCAACGTGTTCGTTTTCGTCACGTACCCCGCCGCGACACCGGCAAGATACGCGCCCTGGTACATGCGGTTATCGTAGACGCCGAAGTTTTTCGCCTTCTTGTAACCCGTCGCGGTCAGGAACGTGATGTCCGGAAAGTCACGCGCCACCTTCAACTCGAAATCCTGGTAACCGAAACTGGTCCCCACGATCACCTTGTTGCCTTTCGCAGCCAGATCGCGGAAGACACGCTCCGAATCCGCAGATTCGGGCACGTCTTCCACCCGCGTGATCTTGATCTTGCTGCCGTACTTGGCCTCCACGTCTTTCGTGCCGGCATCGTGGGCAAAGGTCCAGCCTGCATCGCCGGGGTTGCCGAGGTAGACGAACGCGACGCCCGGCGCATCAGCGGCCCGCGCGGGTCCGGCAACCATCGCGGCGGATAGCGCGAGCATCGTGCCCACGGCTCCGGCCGCGCCCAAAGTGTTCAGCCAGCTTTTCTTCATCGTGTTTCTCCTGTCGATGGTTCGATGATGTTTGTAAAAATCGTGTGGCAATGTTTTTGGCCAAAATCCGGCCCGTAGTTCGGAACCTCAGTCAGCCTTTCGAGCGCGTCAGCATGCGCCACGAACGTGCATCGTATTGATGACCAAGGCTGGCAAGAGCTCGCGCGTCCTAAGAGTGACGCCTGACGAGTAGCACATGGAATTCGCATCAGCCACGCGCTAAGAAGCCACACAGCGAGCACCCCGCCCCAACCATCAGCTCGCCGCAAAAAACGGCTTGCCGAGCGACGCAGGCGCGTTCAGCTTGATCGTGTTCGGATTGCGCGAAATGATTACCAGCACGACGATCGTCGCGATGTACGGCAGCATCGCCAGGAACTGCGTCGGGATCGGCACGCCAATGGCCTGCGCGTAAAACTGCAACGCCATCACCGCGCCGAACAGCAGCGCGCCGATCAGCAGCCGCCCCGGCCGCCACGTCGCGAACACGACCAGCGCCAGCGCGATCCAGCCGCGCCCCGACGTCAACTGTTCCTGCCACAAATGCAGATAGACGATCGAGTAATAACCGCCCGCAATGCCCGCCATCCCGCCGCCGAAAAGCGTCGCGCCGTAGCGCACGCCGACCACCGGAAAACCCACGGAATGCGCGACCGAAGGCGATTCGCCCACCGAGCGCAACACCAGCCCCGCGCGAGTTCGATACAAAAACCAGCTGATCACGCCGAACATGATGAACGCGAGATAACCGAGCGGCGTCAGCGTGAAAAACGCCGGGCCGATCACGGGAATGGAGGTAAGACCGGGAATGGGAAGCACGTCGATGGTCGCACGCACCGCCGCCGACGTATAAGGCTTGCCGATATACGCCGAAAACCCGATGCCAAAAATAGTCAGCGACAACCCCGTGGCGACCTGGTTCGCAAGCATGGTGATGGTCAGGAACGCGAACACAAGCGACATCAGCACGCCGGCGACAATCGCGCCCAGAATGCCGAGCCACGGATTTCCGGTGATCGCGGTGACGGCGTAACCGGTCACGGCGCCCATCAGCATCATGCCTTCCACGCCAAGGTTCAACACCCCCGATTTCTCCGCGACGAGCTCCCCCGCACCGGCGAACATCAACGGAATGGCGGCGACAACGGCGCTCGAGGAAAGCGAACTGGCCTGATTGATATCCATAGGTTTCTAGTCCGCTTTGATTACGAATGCGCATGCGTCGCGACCCGGCGCCGCACGCGATAGTTGACGAACAGGTCCGCGCCCAGAAGGCAAAACAGCAGCAGCCCCTGGAACACGCCGGCGAGCGCCTGCGGCAATTGCAGCGACGTCTGTACCGCTTCGCCGCCCAGATACAGCAACGCCATCAACAAGCTCGCGAGCACGATGCCAACCGGATGCAAGCGCCCGACGAACACCACGATGATCGCCGTAAAGCCATACCCGGGTGACCAGCTCGCCTGCAATTGTCCGATCGGCCCGGCCACCTCGCCCATGCCAGCCAGCCCGGCCAGGCCGCCGCTCAGAAGCAAGGAGGTCCAGATGGCCTTTTTATCGGAGAAACCGGCGTAGCGGGCTGCCAGCGGCGCCAGGCCACCCACGTTCATCCGATACCCCGCGAAGCTCTTGCGCATGAACAACCAGACAAGCGGAATCGCGATCACGGTGAGAAACACGGATGCATTGATCCGCGTGCCCTTCAGCCACCCCCAACCCCAATCGCCGTAGAGGCGGGGGTATAGCGCCGAATCGCCGAACATCGCCGAGATCGGGAAGTTCATGCCCTCAGGGTCACGCCATGGACCGCTCACCAGATAGATCAGCAACTGCGTTGCAACGTAGGTGAGCATCAGGCTCGTCAGGATTTCGTTCGTGTTGAAACGGCTCTTGAGCAACGCGGGAATCGCAGCCCATGCCATGCCGCCTATTACGCCGCCAATCATCATTAACGGCAGGATCCACCAGCCGGTGGCGTCGCCGACATGAATCGCTATGCCGCCCGCCACGATCCCGCCCAGCAGCATCTGCCCTTCAGCGCCGATGTTCCACACGTTCGCCCGATACCCCACCGCCAACCCCAGCGCGATCAGGCATAGCGGCGAGGCCTTCAGCACGAGCTCGGACCAGCCGTTCACGTTCGACAACGGTTCGATGAAAAAGCCATGCATCGCACGCAGCGGATCTTGGCCGACCAGCGTAAAAATCAGGAAGCCGATGATCAGCGTCAGCACCGCCGCGACCAGCGGCACGGCAAGCTGCATGGCACGGGACGGCGTCGGACGCGCTTCGAGTCGATAAGGAAAATTCATTGTGTGGGGGCCGTGGTGTCGAGGGCGACGGAGTCCGCGCGATTGCCATCGAAGAGACCGGCCATGAAGAGGCCGATTTCTTCTGCGTTAGTCAGACCGGTTTCACGGACCGGAGAAAGCTTGCCGCGAGCGAGAACGGCGATGCGGTCGCAGATATCGAAGAGTTCTTCCAGCTCCTCCGATATCACGAGGATCGCCACGCCGCGCGCGGCCAGATCCAGCAGTTGTTGCCGGATGAAACCCGCTGCGCCGACATCGACGCCCCAGGTCGGTTGCGCAACGACGAGCACCTTCGGCTCCTGCAAGATCTCGCGTCCCACGATGAACTTCTGCAAGTTCCCGCCCGACAAGCTTTGCGCGAGCGCGCCGTTGCCGCCGCAGCGGACATCGAATGCGCTGATGCAGCGATCGGCAAACGCGCGCATGGTTTTCGTGCTGATCCAGCCGCCACGCACCATGCGTTCGCGATGCCCGGTCAGCAGCGCATTTTCCGCCAGCGACATGGCCGGCACTGCTCCGCGCCCGAGGCGTTCCTCGGGCACGAAGGCGAAGCCGAGCGTGCGCCTTCCACCAGCGCTGTAGCGCGCGGCCGGCTGGCCGACGATGGTGATGGCATCGGGCGCAACGTGTTTATCGCGGATCTCGCCAGATAGCGCAGCCAGTAACTCCGCCTGCCCGTTCCCCGATACCCCCGCGATGCCGAAAATTTCCCCTGCATGCACCGAGAACGAAACGTCCTGAAGCGATGTACCAAACGGATCGGCGCTTGCCACCGACAAGTTCTTCACCGCGAGCTTCACATCACCTGGCGTATGTTCGCGGCGTGTGTAATCGGGCAGCGAATGCCCGACCATCAGTTGTGCGAGCGATGCGTGGCTTTCCTTGCGCGGATCGACGTGTCCGGTCACGCGGCCGCCGCGCATGACGGTCGCGGTCTGGCACAGCGCCTGGATTTCATCGAGCTTGTGGCTGATATAGAGAATGCTGCATCCCTCCGATGCCAGTCTCCTCAGCACCGTAAAGAGCTTTTTAACCGCTTGCGGTGTGAGCACGGACGTGGGTTCGTCCATGATCAGCAGCCGCGGGTTTTGCAGCAGGCACCGCACGATCTCCACGCGCTGGCGTTCGCCCACCGCGAGACTGTGCACGTGGCGTTGCGGATCGACATCGAGCCCGTATTCCGCCGATACCTCGCGAATCCGCTTGCCGAGCGTCTTGAGGTCGAACTTTTCGTCGAGAGCAAGCGCGATGTTTTCGCCCACCGTCAGCGTCTCGAACAGCGAGAAGTGCTGGAACACCATGCCGATGCCCAGCTTCCTTGCCGCCGCCGGACTGCTGATCTCGACCGTTTCGCCCTCCCAGCGAATCTCGCCTTCGTCCGGACGCACCGCGCCGTAGATGATCTTCATCAGCGTGGACTTGCCCGCGCCGTTCTCGCCGAGCACGGCGTGGATTTCACCCGGTTCGACGATAAGCGTCACGTCGTCATTGGCCTTGACGGCGGGATATTGCTTGCTGATGCCGTGTAGCGCGAGGCGCGATGTAAGCGCACCGCCCGGCTGAATGGATGAGGAAATGGCGTCGCCCATATGGACTCAGAAAGTGCGGAAATTGCGCAAAACCGGGATGACCGGCATGTGGGCAACGGAAACAACCAGTCTGCGAGTAAAAGATACCCAAAACGGTGCGGGCCGTCGATTGCTCAAAATAGTGCGCGCAATTAGCAACAGCACGGTGTTGCGCAGCTTGCAACGAGTGTGCTTGCGGGTATGCCCAGCTTGACGGAAACAATGTGTCATATTAAAAACGATATGTTCTGCACCCTGGTCGATCAGCCTGACCGTATATTGGAGAGAAGATGAGTCAGCAACGCGAAGCGATCGACACTTACCTGTTACGCGTCCTTCACACCCTCTTGATGGAGCGCAGCGTCACGCGCGCGGCCGTCAAGCTCAATCAGTCACAACCCGCCATCAGCGCGGCGCTGCGGCGTCTGCGCGATATCACCGGCGATCCGCTGCTCGTGCGCGGCAAAGCCGGCATGGTGCCGACCGAGTACGGCCTGCGCCTGCTCGAACCCACGCAAAACGCGCTGCGCGAAATCGAACGCATCAAGGTTCAGCAGCACAACTTCGAACCCTCGACTTCCGTGCGGTGTTATCGCATTGGCTGCCCGGATTATCTGAACGTGCTGTTCGTGCCGACCGTGGTGGAGCGCTTTCGGATAGCCGCGCCCAACGCCACGCTCGAATTTCATTCGCTGGGTCCCGCTTTCGACTACGAACTCGCGCTGGAGGACGGCAAGCTCGATATCGTGGTGGGCAACTGGCCCGAGCCGCCTGAACAACTGCATCTCTCGAATCTTTTCGTCGACAAGATCGTTTGTCTCGTCAGTTCGAATCATCCGTTTGCCCGCCGCGGTGCGCTTACGCTCGACCAATATCTGAACGCGCCGCACCTCGCGCCTACGCCGTATTCCGTCGGCCAGCGCGGCGCGATCGATGTGCATCTGGCACGCGAGCGCCTCAAGCGCCATGTGGTTGTTACGCTGCCCTACTTCAATCTTGCGCCTTACGTGCTGATCAAGTCGGACCTCGTGTTCACCACCACGCGCCTCTTCGCCGATCACTACGCCAAGTTCTTGCCGCTGACCGTGGTGCCCGCACCGCTCGATTTCCCGCCGATGCAGTACTACCAACTGTGGCACGAGCGCTGCCATTATTCCGACGAAGTGCGGTGGCTGCGCCACCTCGTCGCCGATGCCACCCGCTCGCTGATCGAAGCGCCTTAATCTAGTTGGCCATCGAGGTTAGCTGACCCGCCAGCCGGTTGTGACGCTCGACGATCGGTCCAAGATCGACCGTCGTCAACTGGCCATGGCGCACCACTACCTTTCCGTCGATAACACTCGTCGATACCTGCGACGGCGCGCAAAACACCAGCGCAGCAACGGGATCGTGCAACGCGCCCGCAAAACCGTGCTGGCTCAGATCGAAGGAAACGAAATCGGCTGCCATGCCGGGCGCCAACGCACCGATATCATCCCGGCCCAGCACCTTCGCGCCGCCCAGCGTCGCGATTTCAAGCGCTTCGCGTGCGCTCATGGCATCGGGACCGAAACCCACGCGCTGCAATAACAACGCTTGCCGCACTTCGGCGACCATCTGAGCGCCATCGTTCGATGCCGATCCGTCCACACCGATTCCGACCGATACGCCCGCGTCTCGCATCGCCCGGATGGGTGCAATGCCCGACGCCAGCCGCATGTTCGAACACGGACAATGCGCGACACCCGTGCCCGTACGCCCAAATAACTCGATACCCGCACGGTCCAGCTGCACACAATGCGCGTGCCAGACATCCGGTCCGACCCAGCCCAAATCTTCCGCGTACTCGGCCGGCGACATCCCGAACTTCTCGCGGCTGTACGTGACGTCGTTCACGTTCTCGGCGAGATGCGTATGCATCGACACCCCGTATTCCCGCGCCAGCAGCGCCGAATCGCGCATCAGCTCGCGGCTGACCGAGAACGGCGAGCAAGGAGCGACGACCACGCGCAGCATCGCGTAACGGCCTTCATCGTTATACGTTTCGATCAGGCGCTGCGTGTCCTTGAGGATCGCGTCTTCTTTCTCGACCACTGAATCGGGCGGCAAGCCGCCGTCCTTCTGCCCGACGCTCATGCTGCCGCGCGCCGCATGAAAGCGCATGCCGATCTGTTGCGCCGACGCAATGCTGTCGTCCAGACGCGCACCGTTCGGATAAATGTAGAGATGATCGCTCGACGTCGTGCAGCCCGAGAGCAGCAATTCGGCCATGGCGGTCAGCGTCGATACCTCGATCATCTCGGGCGTCAGGTTCGCCCAGATCTTGTACAGACTGGTCAGCCAGCCGAACAACTCCGCGTTCTGCGCCGCCGGCACAGCCCGCGTGAGGCTTTGGTACATGTGGTGATGCGTGTTGACCAGGCCGGGAATCACCAGGTGGCCTGACAGGTCCAGCACCTCGTCCGCTTCCTGCGGCAAGTCGCTAGTCGCGCCGACCTGCGTAATCCGGTTGTCCTCGATGAACAAGCCGCCGTTGGGAATCTCGCGCCGAGTCTCGTCCATGGTGACGAGCACGTGCGCGTTCTTCACCAGCAATGTCCGGGGTTTCTGTTGCATGCCGATCTCCGCTATTTCACTGTTTTACCGAGGGCGCAAAAGCATAAAAGCACCGCTTGAATCCGCGCCTGTTACCCGGTTACCCAGCGTCGATCGCCGTCTTCGGGATGCCCAGCGAGCCTCGCCGTATATGGCCGCCGTGGCCGCTGTGCAAGACGCTACTGTCCGTAGCCAAAAAGCCCCTGACAATGCTGACGCTGCCATAGTTGTCTTCACGGACTCGATATGATCGTGAATTTTGGCTCGCGTAGCATCGCCGGGAAGCGGTGAAAACGGTTGGAACGCTGACGTTTTCTTTACGGCAGCGCAATATGCGAGCGACCGATATGTGCTGGCGATTATCTTGCCTATCGCGGGCGTTATGATCACCGCAACTTTTTACAATGCTGTACACGGCGCGCATCCTCTCACGCCGACGGGTATGTAGCCACGCTTGTGGAGCCTCGATCCGCCGCTGATTGTCGAAAGAAACATGACGAGAACTCAGACGGTTCGATGCGCAGCCGCTCCTCGCACACTACAAGGACAACGCGAATGGGCAAGCTCACAACCCACGTACTCGATACCGCCCACGGCCGCCCCGGCTCCGGTATCAAGGTCGAACTTTTCGTGCTGACCGGCGACGCCCGGCGCGCACTCCTCACCACGCACACCAACTCGGATGGCCGTTGCGACGCGCCGTTGCTACAGGACGACGGGTTCGTCGCCGGCGAATACGAACTCGTATTTCACGCGGGGGCTTATTTCGCGGCTAGTGGCGTTGATCTACCTGAGCCGCGTTTTGTGGATCGAGTCGTACTGCGTTTTGGTATTGCCGATGCCACCTCGCACTATCACGTGCCGCTGCTGGTCTCTCCCTGGGCGTACAGCACGTATCGCGGTAGCTGAGGTTTTTTTCTGGTGTTCATTTAGTTTGAATCAGCTTGGCCGACGCTTTTTAATCCGGCGTCGGCCGATGGTTCGATAACAGAATTCGTGGTGGAGACGTTTCATGGAAGGCTTTATTGTTGACTGGCTGAATCTTGCTTTGCGCTGGCTGCATGTGGTGGTGGCGATTGCCTGGATTGGCGAGTCGTTTTACTTCGTCGCGCTCGACAACAGCCTGAAGCCGGCGAAAGACCCCGCTGCGACCAAGCGCGGTGTGTTTGGCGAGTTGTGGCATGTGCATGGCGGCGGCTTTTACAACATGCAGAAGTACACGGTGGCGCCGGCAAACATGCCCGACGACCTGCACTGGTCGAAGTGGCCTTCGTACACCACATGGATGTCGGGTTTTGGCCTGTTCATGGTGTTGTATCTGTTCTCGCCGAGCACCTATCTCATCGATAAGAACGTGCTTGATATGGGACCCGTAGTGGCGGTTTCATCGGCGCTGGGGTTCTTGCTGGCCGGATGGATTGTGTACGACTCGCTGTGCCGGTTTTTGGGCAATCGCGATGGCTTGCTCGGGATCTGCGTGGGCGCTTATGTGGTCATCGCAGCGTGGCTGGCTTGCCATGTGTTCGCCGGGCGTGCCGCGTATTTGATTACAGGGGCGACGTTGGCCACAATCATGTCGGCGAACGTATTTTTTGTGATCATTCCAGGCCAGCGGAAAATGGTTGCAGCCATGCTCAAGGGCGAGGTGCCCAATGCCATTTATGGCAAGCGCGGCAAACAACGTTCGGTGCACAACACGTATTTCACGTTGCCGGTGGTGTTCGTGATGTTATCGAACCACTACGCGATGACTTATACGCATCCGTATAACTGGGCTGTGTTGCTGATCATCATGCTGGCGGGCGCGCTGATCCGGCAATTCTTCGTGATGCGCCATCGTGGCCAGGTGCTGTGGTATTTGCCGGTGATTGGTGTCGTGCTGATGTTTGGCGCGTTTGCGTGGACCATGCCGAAAGGTGTGCCGACCGTTGCGCCGGTGGCTGGCGCGCCTGCGATTCGCGTGGCCGATATCGAACCCATCCTGCAGCAGCGCTGTGCGACTTGTCACGCCGCTCATCCGACGATGATGGGGGCGGCGCCGGCCGGCGTTTTGCTGGATACGCCCGAGTCGATTTCGCTGAACGCACAGCGGCTTTATCAGCAGGCTGTGGTGTTGAAGGCGATGCCGTTGGGCAATGTCACGCAGATGACTGATAAGGAGCGGTCGAAGATCGCTGCCTGGTTCCAGGGTGGGGCTTTGAAGTAAGGTTTGGGGTTTGCTCGCGCCGGTGGACTGGAAGGTCTGCCTGCGCGACTCGACGATTAGTCGTGCGGATGGACCTACTATGGGTCGCGACATCAACCGCTTGATGGTCAAAGGTCCGGTGATAGACTAGCCCATGTTCGGAACGGCACGCCCAAACGGCGTCCAGTCAAGTGCCTACACGGCCGCCAGTGTTGGAGCGAAGTGGCGTTCCTCCCATCAATCGTCTTGACGGATTACTTGCTTGGCGGCTCGCGCTGGTAAGCGGGCAGCGAAGCAGGCCGAAAAAGGGACCATCGAGATGGCTCAATCACGTAAGCCGGCCACGGGCGCGGTCAAATCACCCTCCCCGGTTTATCAGTTGCGTGTCGAACTGCTCTATCTCAAGCCGACGATCTGGCGGCAGGTTTTGGTACCCGGATCAATCACGCTTGTGAAACTGCACCGAGTATTCCAGTGGTCCATGGGTTGGGAGGACGAGCACCTGCATGAATTCGAGTTTGATGGTACCTGTTACGGCCAACCGGACCCCGATTTCCCGACCGATCCGCCGATGCTGAACGAAGTGAGAGTCCCGTTGACCCAAGCACTGGGTGCGTCAAAATCGTTTACCTACCTCTACGACTTTGGCGATAACTGGGAACATAAGGTGAAGATCGAAAAGATCTTGGCGCCTAATCCTGGATTGCGTTTGCCAATGTGCCTGGCTGGCGGCAATGCATGTCCCCCGGAAGACGTAGGGGGTCCTCCAGGGTATATCGGCTTCCTCGAAGCGATCAACGATCAATCGCATGAAGATCATGAACAGATGCTCGAATGGTGCGGCGGCAGTTTTGACCCCGACGCCTTTGATCTTGATGCGGTGAATCGAGATCTATCGAACATCAAACCCTGAATGACGATGCGGGCCTCGACTGCCGTGTACGCGAAGCCCGCGCCATCTCCAAGCGAAAACTCAGTCGACTAACCAAACTGATTCACTAAGCTGAAGTTCGTTGAGGTTATTACCCTCCCCGCCGCGATCCACCACAATGAAGTCGCTGACTTCGCCGAGTGCGATCAACGGATGATGCCAGACGCCCTTGGCATAATTCACCCCTTGCCATCCGCTCGTAACGAACCCACGAATAGCGGATTCATCTAACTCCCCAGCCGGCGCAACAACAACGAGATACGGCCGATCGTTAAGCGGCAAGAAAGCCTGACTCCCTAACGGATGCCGTTCGAGCATCGAAACCTCAAACGGCAATACCCGCGGTTGCCCGCGAAACAGATTCACAAGCGGCCGGCCGCCCTCGTCTTCCACATCAATCCGTGCAAGATCGTGGAAACGAATCGTCGTCCCGAGATTAATCGGAATCTGCTTCGCACCCTCGAGCTCGATGACATCGCCGAACGGCTCGAACGCCGCCCGGGTCAGCGGTTCAATCAGCAGTTTTTTCATCGTAAAACCCATGTCATGCACGCTCGCATCAAACAAGCGTGCTGAACAACCGCAACCGCGATACTCCGCCGTCCGGATAAATGTTGAACCGCACATGCGTGACAGGACCCAACGCGGCCAGTTCCGACTCGAACACATGCTGCTTGTCCATCTGCAACTTCTGCTCGCCCAGCAACACCGGCCAGAACATCGCCTGCGTGACAAGCGAGCTGTCCGTTCCACCCTTCACATATGCGGCCTGCAACGAACACCGGTCAGGATAATTGCCCTTGAAATGCGCCGTATCCACTTCGATCTTCTTGATCACGCCCGGCTGAGCCAGCGCCACAATGCACCAATCGTTCCCCGGCTCACGACGACGCCGCGTTTCCCAGCCATCGCCCATATTTGCGCCGCGTCCCGGCATCAGCAAGGTCGAAGCCGGCCCGAAATGCTGGTTGTTCGCGCCAACGACATACGCGCCGTTTTCCATGGCGGCGAGATCGAATAGCTCGGTGCGGCTGGCGCTGCTCCAGTCAAGCTGCGGCTGTCCATACACACGCAAGCGCGCAATACCACCGTCCGGGTAAATGTTCACACGCAGATGCGTGAACGCCTGCTCGCTGGCAATGTCCACGTAGTGATGCGTGTTCCCCTGCAACGTCATGGACGGCACGACTTCCGTCCATTGCGTCGCTTGCGTTGGTGCACCATTCGCCACGTGCGCACCTTCGATAGACGCAGCCGGCGGAAAGTTACCCGTGAAGTGGCTGGTATCGATATCAAAACCCTTGATCACACCCGGCCGCGCCAGCTTCACCACGCACCAGTCAAACCCGCTCACCCGCTTGCGACGCGTTTCCCAGCCGTCCATCCACTTGCCGTTATCGTCGTATTTGCCCACGATAAACACCGCCGGCTCCGGATTGAGCATCCGCTCTTTCGGTGCGAAAAATTCGTCGCTGGCCTCAAGCGCCTGCGCGCCCAAGCGCGGGTCCGCGAGGTTCACATAACGGCGCGTGAATTCAGGCGCGTTGGCATCGAGTATGGGGGCGGCCATGATGTTTCCTTATAAGATTTTGAAGGGGACGCACTGCGTTCAAGCGCTCAAACGCCAAGCAAATCGTCGAGCCTGAAGCGCGCTATCCGGTAAATTTGCTGAAGACTCTCGCGTAACTCGATGTCGCGGCCGTGATGCAGGCGCGCCTCGAAGTTCGCGATAATGCCGTGGCGATCAAACCCGCGCACAGCCAGAATAAACGGAAATCCAAACTTCTCACGGTACGCAGCGTTGAGCGCCTGCAATCTGTCGAACTCTTCCTGAGTGCAGAGATTGAGGCCGGCGCCGCTCTGCTCGCGCGTGGATTCGTCCGTAAGTTCCCCCCGCACCGCAGCCTTGCCGGCAAGCTCCGGGTGGGCGTTGATCAAGGCCAGTTGCCGTGCGTCACCCGCCTGGTCGACGATCGTCGCCATGACGTCGTGAACCTGGTCGATGCTCGTGAACGGCCGCTTCGCAAGCGCAGCTTCGGGCACCCACGGAGAGTGTTCGAAGATACCCGAAAGCGTGTTGATGAACGCGCCGGCAGGCAGCGCATTGAGTTGGTCCAAAGTGATCCGCACGATACTCATGACGCGCTCACTCCGGAGGTCACTCCCGCCGTCCCTTCATAAGGATGATGCTCGCGCCAGTGCCGCGCAATATCGACCCGCCGCGTCACCCACACACGATCGAACTGCTCGATGTGATCGAGAAAACGCTGCAGCGCACGGAAGCGTCCCGGGCGGCCCAGCAACCGGCAATGCATGCCGATGGACAACATTTTCGGCGCTTCACTGCCTTCTTCGTAAAGCACGTCGAACGCATCGCGCAAGTAGGTGAAGAACTGCTCCGCCGTGTTGAACCCTTGCGGCGTGGCAAAACGCATGTCGTTGGTGTCGAGCGTATAAGGCACGATCAGTTGCGGCGTCTTCGCGCCCCCACTGACCTCCACGTCCATCCAGAACGGCAGGTCGTCGCCGTAATAATCCGAGTCGTACAGGAACCCGCCATGTTCCGCGACCAGCCGGTGCGTGTTCGGACTGTCGCGTCCCGTGTACCAACCGAGCGGCCGCACGCCCGTCACGCGCTCAATCGCCTCCATGCCAAGACGCATGTGCTCCGCTTCCTTCTCCGGCGACATGTCCTGATAGTGGATCCACCGATACCCATGACACGCGATCTCATGCCCCAATTCGACGAACGCGCGCCCGAGGTCCGGATGACGCTCGATCGCCATGCCCACGCCGAACACGGTAAGCGGCAAATCGCGCTTTTCGAACTCGCGAAGGATGCGCCAGACACCGGCACGCGAGCCGTATTCGTAGATGGATTCCATGCTCATGTGCCGAGACGGATACGCCGCCGCGCCCACGATCTCGGACAAGAATTGTTCCGATGCCGGATCGCCATGAAGTACGCAGTTTTCCCCGCCTTCCTCGTAATTCAGCACGAATTGCACCGCAATGCGTGCGTTGCCGGGCCAATTCGGCTGCACGGGGTACCGCCCGTAGCCGATCAGGTCGCGTGGGTACTTCAGTTCATTCGACATGGCTGGATGAGTGCGTGGAAGTCGATGGAGCCGCACACGGTTAAAGACCCGCGCGACGATAGGCCAGTTTAGCGAAAACACATCGTCACGCCCATATTCATACGCAGATATTGCGGGTCAGGCGAGGTGTATGGTCCAGGCGTTTTATTGGGGTTTGCCTGGACTATAAGGCGCTAGCGCGCCGTCATATTGCTTAGCTAGCGGGCGCGCATAATCACCTCGCTTCGACGTTCGCAGCTTTAGCGCAATCAACGCTTCCGCCCATTTCACCGCGGTCGTCACGCCTTCGATGACCGGCGCGCCGATGGCGTCTTCAATCTCGTGGCAAAACTCGGCCATGCCTGCACAACCCAGGACGATCGACTCGGCATCGTCTTCCGCCAAAGCCTTGCGACACTCTTCTATGATGATCGAGCGCGCGCTGGACCCGGGAATATCCAGGTCCAGCACCGCTACGTCGGTTGCACGGACGTTCTTGCAGAATCGCTTCATGCCGTAGCGCTCCGCCAGGTGCCAGGACATCGTGCAAGTGCGCTTCAAGGTTGTCACTACGCTGAAACTCGGCGCTATGACGCTTGCCGCATGCATTGCCGCTTCCGCAATGCCGATGACCGGACCCCTGGATAATTCCCTGGCGGCATACAACGCAGGGTCGCCGAAGCAGGCAATGACATACCCGTCCATGCCCTCTTTCTCACCCTTTTCAATCTCCTGCAACAAGGCTAGCGATGCAAGTGCTTCGTCGTAGTAACCCTCGATAGAGGGCGGCCCCATTGAAGCGCTTACGGAGATTATCTCCGTTCCTTTTGACGCTACTTCGCGAGCACAACGGTCCATTGCCAGCGTCATGCGTTCCGTTGTGTTCGGATTGATCAGCTTGATACGCATTTGGTTCTTCCTCTAGTTCCTGCAAGCATCATTTGATCCGGATTACATAGTATCTACACAAACCCTTGCTTGCATTTGTTGCGCAGCGCGCCATCGCATCCCGTCCCGGGAAACCTTTGCGATGGCCTGTCCGCCGCCTTGATTTCCTTGATTTCTTTCCTAAGCGAAATTCGATACCGAGTTCTTGTCCGCAATGATCCTGTAGAACAACGCGCCCAATCCGGCACCTATGAACCACGAGAAGTTGCCGGCGCCTTCCAGGGATGGCACCATCACGCAGGCCACCGCAATGGCCGCTGCGGGCAAGAGTGCCGCCACCGCGCGCCAGTTCACACCATTGCTATACCAGTAACGGCCTGTCACCGAAGTCGTGTACAACTCCTCAACCTTGATGTTGCCACGCTTCATCAGGTAAAAATCCACGATCAGCACGCCATACAACGGACCGATGAAGCTGCCGAGCACATCGAGCGTATAGTGGATCACGGCAGGGTTGTTGAAGAGGTTCCACGGGGTGATGAAGATCGACGCCACCGCGGCCATCATGCCGCCCATCCGCCAACTGATCAGACGCGGCGCGACATTGGAGAAGTCAAACGCCGGCGAGACGAAATTCGCCACGATGTTGATGCCAATGGTTGCGATCGTGAAAGTCAACGCACCCAGGATCACCGCCGTCGGTTGATCGATACGCCCCACTGTTTCCACAGGGTCCGTGATCAATTGGCCGAAGACCGGCAAGGTCGCGGCGGTCGTGATGACCGTCACCAGCGAGAACGCCAGGAAGTTGACCGGCAAGCCCCAGAAGTTACCGCGCTTCACGCTCTTGTAACTCTTGCAGTAACGCGAGAAGTCGCCGAAATTCAACATGGGTCCGGAGAAGTACGAGACCACCAGGGAGATGGCCGTGATCATGACCGGCACCACTTCCATGCCGTGATACTTCACGCCGCCCAGGTTCAAGCCAATGTTGCGCCAGCCCGCGCGCCACACCATGTAACCCGCCAAAATGAACATCACCACGTAGACCGCCGGGCCCGCCAAGTCGATGAACTTCTTGATCATCTCCATCCCGCGCCAGAACACCACGGCCTGTAACACCCACAGCAGCATGAACCCGGCCCAGCCCACAGCCGAGAGTCCGGCGAAACCGTATTTGTGGACATTGGCATAAGGCAGCCATTGGGGCATGAATTTCAGCACCACGATCACCAGTGCGCTCGACGCCAAAAATGTTTGGATTCCATACCATGCCACCGCGATCAAGCCGCGAATCACAGCGGGAAGATTCGCCCCCAGCACGCCGAAGGTCACGCGGCACGCCACCGGATACGGAACGCCCGCCTGCTGGCTCGGCTTGGCGATGAGGTTGCACAGCAGGTTCACAAAACCGATTCCGACAAGCAATGAAACCAGCACCTGCCAGCTCGTCAGCCCCAACGCAAACAAGCTCCCCGCGAACACGTAACCACCTACGCTATGCACGTCGGACATCCAGAACGCAAAGATGTTGTAGGCACTCCACGTCTGATGTTTGAGCGGCGCAAGATCATCGTTATAGAGCCGGTCGCTGTATCCGGCCGGATTCTCAGGATTACTACCAGAATCATCGTCGTAGGAAGGTATTGCAGTACTACCTGGGGTTGCACTGAACTGAACCATGACTTCTCCTTGAATGAGCTCGGCAATCAAGCCGCGAATGGTCGACTTCGTATAGCTTGCGTATAGCAATACGCACCATCGCGTGGTCAACGCGCAGTGCTTTCTTGTCGGTATGGGCTACGGCGTCCTGCAGTCGCGGGAGATCACGCGACCAGACGCAATTCATCCACTCGGCACGCGCAATAACGCGCATGCGTCCACGGAAAAGGCATGGTGAAAGTCCACGCATTCGTTGAACGCGGGCTTTTTAAATTCGTTTGGCTTTCAGATATTGATAGTGCGGGTATTACTTCGCGCCCGGAGAGCGGTCGCGGTGTTGCTGCCAGTCAGACTGATAATCGGGCTAAAAATCGAGCCGGTCATCGAGCTAAAAATCACGCGCTTTTATCGCGCTCACTTGCCTTCGGCTTCGAGAAAACTTCACGCAAATCAACAGCACCGCGCGCGGGCCGGTCCAGCATCTTCAGTTCGACTTCCTGCAAGTGCCGCGCCATCAGTTCGGCGGCCTTCGGTGCGTCGCCGGCATCCAGTGCGGCCAGGATCTGCTCGTGATCTTCAAAGCTGCACGAGCTTTGCCCGAGCGATTCATACAACGCCGATATCAGCGTGGAACGCGCCACAAGACCCGACAAACATTCGCACAACACCGTATTGCCGGTAAGCTGCGCAAGCTCCTTATGGAACTCGCCGGACAGCCGTATCCAGGACGAGAAATCGCGGCTCTCATAGGCCTTGCGTTCACGTCCGATCGTCGCGCTGATCGACTTGAGCCGGCGCGTGCCATGCCCGGTACAGATACGCTCGACGACCGCCATTTCGATGATTCGCCGCATCTCGAACACTTCGTGCACTTCCTGCACCGAAGGGCTTGCGACGAACGCGCCACGATTCGGTTCAAGGTCCACGAGGCGCTCACTGCCAAGCTGCGCCAGCGCCAGGCGCACAGTGCCGCGCTTGACATCGAATACTTCGCACAACTGTGCTTCTGTCAGCTTCGCGCCAGGAGCGAGACGGTGTTCGAGAATGGCATCACGAATATTTGCCGCAATCGATTCCGCCGTCGCGGCGGCGACCGAAGCCGCAGTGCCGATGACGCTTACCTTCGACAAATCTTTCAATTTCGTTTCGGACATGATCGTCTTCGCTCTATGTGATACATCTTATGACGGACATAAAGACTGTCAACAATTTTAGAAACTTTTTTTCGCTACGGACGCGTTATTTTTCTGGTCAATTACTCAGATGACCGTCCAGTAAGGCGTTACGCGAGTTATCTAAGTAAATAAGACCAAATACGATGGCTATATTGTTGACAATCTAATGCACGTTGTTCGTGCGTGCACGCTCAACACCGGTGCGTTGAACGAAAAAAAACGCCCTTACGGGCGCTCGTCCGACTTGCATGAAACCCGCTACGCCAAGTACGGATAATCGGAAAGCTTCATTTCAAAGCCGTGCGACCGAGCCACAAGGTGCGCGGTCGCGCCGAACGGCAACGTCAGCAATTCGGGCACATGCCCGAATTGCAATCCTGTCACAACGGGAATCCGGATCACCGACCTGACCTGTTCGAGCATCGTCTCGAACGTATAGCCGTTGTCGTACTCCGACAGCTTCCCGCCCGTGAATTCGCCCAGCACCAGCGCCTGTTGCCGCGCGAGAATCCCTGACTGATGCAGTTGGTAAATCATGCGTTCAACGCGATAAGGATGCTCGTTCACATCTTCGATGAACAGGATCCCGCCCTCCACCGGCGGCATGTATCGCGTGCCGATAAGCGACGCGATAATCGCCAGATTGCCGCCCCACAGCATGCCGGTAACATCGACGGACTGGGCCTGCGGCACGTGGCTGGTCACCTTGAACGACGAGTGCGTGATCGCGTTCCAGAAATGCTCCATCATGAACGCGCTCGGTTCTTCCGCGCCGAAATCGGCAGCGAGCATGGGGCCGCCAAATGTCTTCACGCCGGCCAGAGAGTACAGCGCCAACTGGATCGCGGTGAAGTCGCTATGGCCGACAATCGCGATCGGCTGGTCGTGCAAGCGGCGCTGCAAGCCCTCGTAATCCAGGCCATGAAGAATGCGTGAAGCGCCGTAACCGCCGCGCACCGCCAATACGATGTCGGGCAGAGGACGCGACGAATCCGCAAGCCGGTTCAGGTCCGCCGCACGCTCGCCGTCGGTGCCTCCAAAGCGTTGAAAACGACGGTGCGCCGCCGACACGTTCTCCAGCCGATGCCCCTGCGCGCGCAGGCGCTCCATCGCGCGTCCAACCACTTCAGAGTCGGGGTACCCCGAAGGCGCGACGAGATCGATGGTACGGGTCGGGTGGGTCATGAGCGAAGGGAAAGTGGATCGGTGGAATCGGGTGGTACGGCATCGCGGGCACTACGGGCATCGCGCGCTTCACGCACGGCGCGCCGGCGTTCGGCAAAAAAACTGCGCAACGCATTGGCGCATTCATCGCCAAGCACCCCGCCGGTGACGCTCGTGTGGTGGTTCAGATTGCCGATGGCGAAAGCATCCACAACGCTCCCGCATGCGCCCGTCTTCGGATCGTGCGCGCCGAACACCACGCGGGCGATTCTCGCGTGCATGATCGCGCCGGCGCACATGATGCAGGGCTCGAGCGTGACGTAGAGTTCGCAACCAGGCAAGCGGTAGTTTTCAAGCACGAGGGAGCCCGCGCGCAACGCGGCCATTTCGGCGTGCGCCGACGGATCATGCGCGCCGATAGGATGATTGAAGCCGGTCGCGATGACGTCATCGCCACGAACCAGGACCGCGCCGACCGGCACTTCGCCCAACGCTCGCGCTTGCTCCGCGGCGGCTTGCGCGAGCGCCATGAATCGGCGATCGCGTTCTGCGGCAGCCGTCAAGGCGAGATCGGTTGGGGATGCGGGAGTCACTTTCCGGTGGCCTCGGACACCGCATTCCTGCCGTTCTCCGAGAGACGCTCGGACAAACGTTCTGCAATGCGCCGCCGGTATTCCAGCGGCACAACGGTGCTGCTGCCGCGCAAGGATTCCAGCGCCATGTCGAGCGCCAGCATTTTCGCTTGCAGCTTGCGGCGGGTCGCCGGATCTTCGGTGCTGCCGGCTTCGTGTTGCAGATCCCGAAGCGCGCGCAAATATTCGACAGCGGGCGGCACGAAACCGGCATTTTTCATAATGCGGTTGGCGACGCGGACCTCATCAGGAACCAGGGCGTCGTCGTCGAATTCGAGGGGTTCGCCTGCGCCGGGCAGGTTGTCGAACTCGCCGCGCGCGGCAGCAGCCGAAATTCGCTGTTCGACCAGGGCATCTAGCAGTTTCATCGGCGTTTTAGGTGCCGGCGACCGGTGTGTCGAACGTTTGTCGGAGAACGTTATCGAGCAGCAGGATCAAGCCGGATTGTCACGTTTTGAGGGTTGCGCTTCGCGGTGTCATTCACTTTCAAATGAGCCGCCGGCTGCGTGGGAAGCCGCGTGAGCGATCCCGGCGCAACGCGCTTCGGGGATGCCTACTACCAGATTCGTATTCTATCAGGCGGCTTGCGCAGGGCGGTTCGCGGCGAGCTCCGCGCATATTTCGCAGCAGGACTAGGCCGGATCGATTGCCTTGCGTCGATACCCTTCTGTGGCAAGCAACAAGCTTCGTGTGTATTCATGCGTCACGTTTTGTTCTCGGACGGCTTCAATGGGAAGTTGCTCCACGATCTCGCCATCGCGCATCACCGCGACCCGCTGGCATAGAAATCCGACCACCGCCATGTTGTGACTGACGAGGATCATCGTGAGATGGCGTTCGCGATGCAAGCGCCGCAGCAGGTTCAGGATTTCCGCCTGCACGGACACGTCGAGCGCGGACGTCGGCTCGTCGAGCAACAGGACGCGCGGCTCCACGATCAACGCCCGCGCTATCGCCACGCGCTGGCGCTGTCCGCCCGACAACTGGTGCGCATACCGAAACCGGAACGCGGGCCCGAGACCGACTTCGCGCAATGCGTCGAGAATGCGGGCATCGTGGCGATCCATGCCGTTGATGGTCAGGGGCTCGCGCAGCGTCTGGTCCACGGTAAAGCGCGGATACAGCGATCCGTAAGGGTCCTGGAACACCATCTGCACTTCGCGCCTGAACGTACGATCGATGTGTTTGCCAAGCGTATGGCGGCCAATCCGCATCGACCCATTGGCGATGGGTACGAGTCCGGTCAGCGCGCGCAGCATGGTCGATTTGCCGGAACCCGATTCGCCGACCAGTCCGAACACCTCCCCTTCATCCACATGAAACGTCGCCGAGCGGACGGCATCGGAGAAACCGGTTTTCGTTTTAAAGCGTACCTGGACCTCGTTTGCTTCGATCATGGCGCGACCTCGGCGAACCATGCGGGATCGCGTTGCAGCACCGGCAGTTCGTCCGGCGGATTGCGCAGCGGCGGACTCGCGGCGAGCAATCCGCGCGTGTACGGGTGCTGCGCATGGGCAAGATCGCGCGCCGCGCAGGTCTCGACCACCCGCCCGCCAAACATCACCAGCACGCGGTCGCAAAACGACATCACCAGCGGCAGGTCGTGGCTGATGAAGATCAGCCCGGTATTGTGCTTCGCAATCATCTCGTCGAGTACCGACAACACCTGCATGGAGACGAGCACATCGAGCGCGCTGGTCGGTTCGTCGGCGATCAGCACCCGGGGGCCCGACGACACCATCATGGCAATCATCACGCGCTGGCCCATGCCGCCCGACAACTCGTGCGGATAGGCATCGGCGACTCGCTCTGGATCGCGGATATGCACGGCCGCAAGCGCCTCGACAATCCGTTCGCGCATGGCTTTCGCATTCAGCTTGGGCGACTGGCGCCCGAACGCCTCACGCATCTGCTGCGCGACCGTCATCACCGGGTTCAGCGAATACTTCGGGTCCTGCAGGATCATGCTCATCTGCGTGCCGCACAGGCGTCGCCGCTCCTTCGGGCGCAGGGCGAGCAAATCGTGGTTATCGAGGCGCATGGCGTCGGCCGACCAATGTGCCGATGCAGGCAGCAGCCCGAGCAACGCGCGTCCCGTCAGCGATTTCCCCGACCCCGACTCGCCGACGATACCCAACCGCTCGCCTCTGGCGAGCGTCAGCGAAATGCCGCGCACCGCTTCGGTCAGCGTGCCGTCGTGGCCCTCGAACGCAATGCGAAGGTTATCGATTTCACAGAGGGTATCGTCTGGCATGTCAGCTTCCTTGACGGGGATCGAAGACATCGCGCAGACCATCGCCGAGCAGGTTGAACGCAAGGCTCACGAGCAGGATGGCGATGCCGGGAATGGTCGCGACCCACCATGCATCGAGCAGCACGCCGCGCCCCGACGCCACCATGAAGCCCCACTCGGGACTCGGCGGCTGCGCACCAAGCCCGAGAAAGCCGAGTCCCGCGACCGTCAGGATGATGCCGGCCATGTCGAGGGTCGCCCGCACAATCACCGACGACGAACAGAGCGGAACAATGTAACGCAGCAGGATCCGCATGGACGACGCGCCCTGCAAGCGCGCCACGTGGATGAAATCGGCCTGCACCAGCCGCAGCGTTTCGGCGCGCGCGAGGCGGGCATACGGCGGCCACGCCGTGATCGAGATCGCAATCACCGCATTGATCACGCCTGGCCCGAGCGCCGCCGCGAATGCAAGCGCCAGCACGATCTTCGGGAACGCGAGTGCGATATCGGTCAGGCGCATCAGGACGGTATCGACGAAACCACCGCAGAAACCCGCTGTTGTACCGATCAGCAAACCCACCGGCACGACCAGCACCACGACCAGGATCGCGATGCTCAAGGTCAGGCGCGAGCCGATCACGAGCCGCGCGAGGATGTCGCGGCCGAGTTGATCGGTGCCGAACCAGTGCGACGGAGAACCGGGCGGCAACAGCCGGTCGCCGAGCACTTGCCGCAAGGGATCATGCAGCGGCAATAGCGGCCCGATTGCGGCGATCACAATCATCAGTATCAGGATCACCAGCCCGAACACGCTCAGCGGATTGCTCGCGAAACGCCGCCAGCGACGGTACGCCAAGCCCAACGCAGCCTGCCTGCGCGACGCGGGCGTATCCGTGAGAAGCCACGCACGCCACTCCCCGCGCGCTGGCTTCATTGTCTGAGTTGAATTGTCTGTGGATGGAAGCACGTCATGAGCCTTTGGCAGTCATCGGGCACGCGGATCGAACACGCGATACAGCGCGTCGGTCAGCAGGTTGAGCGTGATGAACGTGGCGCCGATCACGAGCGTGCTGCCCAGCACCGCGTTCATGTCGGCGTTGAGCAACGCGCCGGTGAGATAAGAGCCTATGCCCGGCCAAGCGAACACGATTTCCGTCAGCACGGAGCCTTCCAGCAGATAGCTATAAGCAAGGGCGATCACCGTCAGGAGCGGTACCGCGATGTTGCCAAACGCGTGACGCCAGATCACGCGACGCTCGCTCAATCCCATCGCCCGCGCCGTCACGATGTATTCCTGGCTCAACTGCTCAAGCATGAACGATCGCGTCATGCGGCTTAAGTAGGCGATGGAATAGAACGCGAGAATGGCCGCGGGCAACACGATATGAGAGAGCGCATTTTTGAACACATCCCACTCGCCCGCCAGAAGGGAATCGACCAGCAGGCTGCCTGTGCGGGTATCGACCAGACCGTCGTATAGCGGGTCGATACGCCCCGGTCCGGACACCCAATGCAACTTGGCGTAGAACAGCAGCAAGCCCATCAGCGCTAGCCAGAACACCGGCAGCGAACTGCCCGCCAAACCGATGAAACGCGCCACGTGATCGATCCAGCGGTTATGCCGCACGGCAGCCGCCACGCCCAGCGGCACGCCAATCACGATGCCCATGAACGTGGACAGCGTGGCAAGTTCGAGCGTAGCGGGGAAGACGCGCTTGATGTCGTCGATCACCGGGTTCGATGTCAGCAGCGACATGCCGAGGTCGCCGTGCAACACGTCACGCACGTAGATCAGGAATTGGACGATCAAGGGCTTGTCGAGCCCGAGTGCCAGGCGCGCCGTTGCATAAGCTTGCGCCGATGCACGCTCGCCCAGCATCGCAAGCAATGGATCGATCGGAATCTTTCTTCCGATAAAAAACGTCACGCCGAGCAAGCCGATGAAGGTCACGGCGAGCATCAGCAGCCAGCGCACGAAGAGCCACGTCCGGCGTACGCCGGCGTGGCGGGTGAGCACCCGTTGCAGGCGCTGGAACGCGGAGAGTTGTGCAGCCACGCTTACTGTTTCTTCACGTCACGGTACGACACGAGGTCGAAGATCGGCCCGATTTCCAGGCCCGTCACGCCCGGCCGCGCCGCGACTTGCGAGACCTTCTGGAACATGATCACGAATGGCGAGTTCGCGAGAAATTCCTTCTGCATCGCTTCATAGCGTTGCGCACGTTTTGCCGTGGACGATTCCTCCAGCGCCGCTTGCGTTTCCTTCGTCAATTGTGGAATGTCCCACGCGTTGCGCCACGCGAGCATCTTGAAGGCCGATTTGTCCGAGTTGTCCGGATTCCACGCGAAGCCCTGCGCGTTGCTATGCGGATCGATGTAATCCGCCGACCACTCGCCAATATAAATGTCATGCTGACGCGCGCGATACTTGCCCAGGGTCTGCTTGTTATCGCTTGAAATCAGTTCGACCTTGATACCACCCTGCGCCAGGTTCGCCTGCACCGCCTGCGCGATCTCGCCGTATGGCGAGTCGTTGCGCACATCCATCTTCACCGTGAAGCCGTTCGGTACACCGGCTTTTGCGAGGAGCGCCTTCGCCTTTGCCACGTCCTGATGATACGGATTGGTGTTCAGCGCACCGAGGAAACCCTCGGGCAGGAAGGTCTCGTGCACCTTGTACGTGGTCCGCACGATGTTCTGCTGAATGCCGTTGTAATCGATCAGCCATTTCATGGCTTCCTGGACTTCTGGCTTTGCCAGGTTCGGATTCTTGTTGTTCAGGCCAAGGTACATCAGCGTCGCTTGCGGCACCGATGTCACGCGAATCGTGCCCTTCTTCGTCAGTGTGGCGAGGTCGTCGGAACTCAGGTCACGCGCGATATCGATATCGCCGTTCTCGATCATCAGCCGCTGGCTCGATGCTTCGGGCACATGCCGCAGCACGATCCGTTTCATCGCAAGCGGCACGCGATAACCATCGGAACGCTGCAGCACGATGCTGTCGTTCGCGGTCCACTTCACCAGCTTGTAGGCGCCAGACCCCGCCTCGTTCGTCTTGAGCCACTCGTTGCCGAAATCGTTACCCTTCGCGTGCGATTCGAGCAACTTCCTGTCGAGCACGGAGGCCGGCCACGAGCCCAGTACGTTCAACACGAACGTGGGCGCGTACTTCTGGTCGGTGGTGATCGATACCGTGCTGTCGTCGATTTTCTTCACGTTCTGCAGCGCGTTTTCTTTCGTCAGGCCGATGCCGGCCAGCACGGCGGCCGCGCCTTTATCGAGCAACGCGGTGCGCTGGATCGACCACGCGACGTCGTCGGCGGTGAGCGGGTTACCCGAGTGGAATTTGAGGCCGGAGCGAATCTTGAAGGTGAACGTGAGGCCGTCCTGGCTTACTGCCCAGGATTGCGCAACGTCGCCATTGAAGTGGGCCGGGTCTTTCAGGTCAACGCGAATCAGGCGGTCATAGGTGTTGGCGACGTATTCCTGCGGCACCAGTTCGTAGATCTCGCCCGGGTCGAGCGTGGTGAACTCGTCGAGTAAAGTGGCCATGACCAGCATGTCCTTCGGCGTGGCTGCTTCGGCCACGCGCGTGCCGGCCAGCATCAGAGTGGACGCTGCCGCGATAGCTGCCAACGCGTTGCACAATACCCGTTTCATACTCGCTCCGTGAGGGATGTTGATGAGATGTTCTGCGCGGTCGGTGCGGTTACCCGGTGCGCTTACATCAGGCGCAGGGGGCCGCTGTCGGCGTTGTCGATCAGGTCCAGTGCGCGTGACCCGGGCAATTCGTAATGCCACCACTCGCTCGGAATATGGGTGAAGCCGGCGCCGTGCATCACGCCAAGCAACAACGTGCGGTTGCGCTGCACATGCTCCGGCAAGCCCGGATGGAAGTGTTCGGAAGCGACCGACATCTCGTCGAAACCCGTGCCCATATCGAGGTCCCGGCCTTGCGCGTCGACCAGTGTCAGGTCGACCGCGGTGCCGCGGCTATGGTTCGAGCCACGCTTGAGGTCTGCTATATAGGTCGGGTCGGGAAGGAAGTCCCAGAGCACCTGCTGGGCTTGCGGCGGACGGTAGGCATCGAATATTTTCAGCGTCATGCCGATGTTGCCCGCCAGCTCGACGGCTTTCTTCAGGGCGGCTTCGGCGGGAGCCAGCAGCAAGCAATGTGCCGTCTTGTAGATCGGCTTGCCTGTCAGGTTGCGATCGGTTGCGTAGACCAGGTCAATCGCGACGCGGTGCGTTTCAGGAGAGATTCTCAGCAGACGGTGATCGGGCATCGGCGGCGTTGGTTTCGAGGCTCACGAGTTCGTGCGGTGCCGTTATTGTTTATCAAAACGAGTGGTTTGGGGGTGAATGTGGCGGACATGCCGCACTTGGCCGATAAATGCCACATTCGCGCACGGCCTTTGAGCCGGTCGCGTTTGTCCCGGGAACATCAGATCCCCGATTAAAACCCGCCAAAAATACAGAGGTTGAGTTGGGACGAAGGCTGGTGCTGGGAGAAGAGGTGCGCTAAGGGCCAAAGCATGCTGGCACCCCAGGCGGTTTGAATGGTGGTCGTCCGTCGCCGGGCTTTAAGGACTTGCGGATACCGGAAGTATCAACAGAAGGTGAAAGCACAATCGAAAGCGGACCAACCACACCCGCAGACCCGCTTTCGATGCTCATGCATACTACTGCACAGATTACTGCGCCATCGCGCCCGAAGCCGGATGGCCCATTGCGTCGTTCTTTTTCATCTTGTCGTCCTTCTTCATCGCGTCCTTCTTCATTGTGTCTTTCGACATGGCGTCCTTGGACATGGAGTCCTTCGCCATTGAATCGTGGGCCATCGCATCGCTTGCCTGAGCGAACGCCATGGAGCCGCTCAGGGCCAACGTTGCTGCAAGTGCTGCAGTGATGAACAGTTTCATATCAACCTCTTCCTGTAGTAAAAGTATCCGGTCGTGCCGGGGTGAATCGAAGTACCTGACGCCGCGATATGTCTCGATCCTTCGTGACGTCAGGAACCTCCGAACCAGTTGTAGCCCTGATCGACCCAATAGCCGCCAGGGAATTTGTTAGTGACGAAGATCTCCATGATGTGCTTCGGATTTTTATAGCCCAATTTCGTAGGCATCCTTAGTTTCATCGGATAACCATATTTTGTCGGCAGTTGCTGGCCATCGAAGGTGAACGCCAGCAGGGTCTGCGAGTGCAAGGCGGTCGGCATGTCGATGCTTTCGTAGTAGTCGTCCGCGCACTTGAAACCCACGTATTTCGCCGATGTGTCCGCACCCACCCGCTTCAGGAACTCCGAGAACGGCGTGCCGCCCCAGCGTCCGATCGCGCTCCACCCTTCCACGCAGATATGCCGCGTGATCTGCTCGGCTTTCGGCAATGCGTAAAGCTCGGGCAAGCTCCACGTTTTCGTGTTCTGCACCAGCCCGCTTACTTTCAGGCGAAAGTCGGAGCCATCGACAACAGGAGCGTCGTCTATACCGTAGAACGCGTTGAACGGAAACGGCCGCGTGATCTGCGCTTCCGTGTAAGTCGGCGCGAGACGGTTTGGATCGAAGAGCCAGCCTTGCACCGTATCGTTCAGGCGCGACACACGGCTGAGGAAGGTCTCGACGGACTTGTCGTCCGAGATGCTGCAACCGGCCAACATTGCCAGGCCGCCGAGCGTCACGATGCGCTTGCCGAAGAGGCGGCGGGACGGCATGTCGAGTTCGCGGCGAACGTCGATGATCAGCGACTCGCGGTCAACGCTCACGTGGTTCGGTTTGACGGGTTTCATGATCGAGCTTCCTCGAGTCCTTAAGTTATCTTTTAATCGGGCGTGTGCGCACAGCCGTGTCAGCGCCCGCGAATCATCGTAAGCAGCGAACGCGGCACCAGTGACACCATCACCAGATGCACGACAATGAACGCCGCCAGCAGCGACATGGCAGAGAAATGCACGACACGCGCAAAGTCATAACCGCCCATCAATTCGCGCAGCAGCGGAAACTGCACCGATTTCCAGATTGCGAGGCCGGACAGGATCAGCACGGCAATATCGAGCATCACAAACAGGTACGCGAACTTCTGCACCGCGTTGTATTTGCTCGGGTCGGCATGCGATAAATGTCCTTTAAGCGCCTCGCCCAGGTCATGCAAAATGGCACGCGGCGAGAGCGGAAAAAACTTGCGCTTGATACGCCCCGTGACAATGTTCATCGCGAGATAAAAGAGGCCGTTGAAGAACAGCAGCCACATGGCCGCGAAATGCCATTGCAGAGCGCCGCCAAGCCATCCGCCCAACGTGATGCCCGGCGGAATCACGAAACCCTTGAATACTGGTGATGCATCGTAGATTCGCCATCCCGAGAGCATCATCAGGATCGCCGCGAGCGCGTTGAGCCAATGAGTGATCCGTACCCAGACCGGCTGAATGGTCGGCGAGGGAATGCTTACGCGCCTCGCTTCATGTGTTGCGTTCATCTGGGCCTCCATGACTGGTTTCCACGGGCGGGGAAAAAACGCCGCCAAGTGCATCTTGTGCAACTCGCTTTCTTGATCCGCTCCTCTATCGTCTGCAAGAGGCCTTCGGAAGCAGGTCGTTAGTTGCTAGTTAATTCGCGCCGATTGCCCGGCGGGTTACATCGCCCAATGAAATTTTTTAAGAACGCGAAGGCGGGCATGCGTTGCGCTTATGTGAGTTAGTTCGTCAGGAAAGACGGATGGGTTACAGCGAGCTATTTTTTTGCCGCGGACAATCTGGCGCGGCGAACGAATGACCCTTGGGAAGGGGCAGCAAGGTGATGAACAGCCAAACCGGCGCGACCGCTCAGTTATCCGGCGGAAGTCCGGCCATCGAGCGACGCGAGCATCGGTCGCAGGAGTCCTTCCAGCAGCGCGGGTTCCGGCCGGCTGCGTGCGAGTACCCGAATACCGAGCAAGACCGCCAGCAAGAGGCGCGCAAAGTCTTCAGCCGGTTGCGCGGATGAGATCTCGCCGGTTTGCTGCCCCGCGGCCACGCATCGGCCGAAATAAGCCTCCAGCTTCACCAGCACGCCCGCGACGACTTGCTGAAACTCCGGATCGTGCGGCGCCATTTCCAGCGCCGAATTCACCAGCATGCAGCCCTTGCGGTCCTTGTCAGTGAGTGAGCGGTGGACGATCTCATCGAAGAACGCCTTGATCGACTGAAGCGGCGACAGCGTGCCGTCGAAACGCCGGACACGGTCGTCCACGCTTTGCGACACGTAGTGAGCGAGCGCCTTGCCATAGAGCGAGTGTTTGTCGCCAAAAGCGTTGTAGAGGCTCGCGCCCGTGATGCCCATGCTATCGGCGAGTTCACGAACCGAGGTAGCTTCGTAGCCACGATTCCAGAAACACAGGACCGCGGCGTCGAGCACGGCGGCTTCGTCAAATTCTCTTGGCCGTGCCATGCAGTCCCTTACTCCGTTTAACAAGCCCTTGAACTAGGCGATATTGCCATTCCGTTTTCGTTACGATATTCTAAATCGATCGATCTAAATCATAAATGGGCAATGTGCGTCGGGCAATGAGGACGGCATCGCTGCTTGAGTCTTACAGATGTATTTCAACGGTACGCATCGGCGTGTCTGGATGGTCTCCCCTTTTACGCGCTGTCCGTGACGTTCGACGCTCTCCACGCATGGCGCCTGGCGGGACTCAGCCTTCCGCAAGCGGCCCACCTCAACACCCAAGGACGACATGATCCGTTTCTACTTTCACCCGACGCCGAATCCCGCGAAGGTTGCGCTCTTTCTCGAAGAGGCAGGGCTCGACTATGAGGTATTTCCCGTCGATACCAGCAAGGGCGAGCAGCATCTGCCGGCATTCAGGAGCATCAATCCGAACGGCAAGGTGCCCGCCATCATCGATACAGACGGTCCCGACGGCACCGAAGCAAGGGTGTTCGATTCCAGCGCGATCCTGCTATATCTCGCCGACAAGACGCGGCGTTTCACGGGTAAGCCCTCGGACCGGCCCGACTTGCTCTCATGGTTGTTCTTTATCAGCTCCGGACTCGGTCCCTTCTCGGGTCAGGCGGTGCACTTCCAGCACGGCGCGCCCGAGAAGATTCCATATGCGATCAACCGCTATCGGCGCGAGATAGAACGGCACTATCGTGTGCTTGACGAGCATTTGTCGGGGCGCGACTACATCGTGGGAGACGAGTATTCAATCGTCGATATGTCCGCGTGGGGATGGCTCGAACGCGCGTCGCGGGTGTTGGCCACCGACGCGCCGCTTGCCGCATTCCCTAATCTGAGCCGTTTCTTCGACGCCATTTGCGAACGCCCCGCTGTCGCTCGAGCGCGGGCGGTGGGCCGCGACCTTACGTTCAAGCGCGAGGTGGACGAAGAGACGCGGCGCGCGTTGTTCCCATCGAATTATCCTGAGATCACACGCTAAGCAAGCGCTCGCTTGGGGCCAATGGTTTTCGGCCTCGGCCTGCGATCGACAGAAGCAAGCCGATCCGGCACAATCCGCTCGCTTTGTTGTGTGCAGTTAGTGTTAGTACCGCGCATGCGATTGCGCCGCGTTTGCATGCCGGATCTTTAGCTTGCAGCCAACGCGAAGCATTGCCTCGCAGCGCGGCCAAGACCGATCCCGACATAAAATCGCGGTAATCTCCGGCGTCAGAACCTTGGGGTGAGGAACCTCTCGCCCTGCAAGGCCTGCCGGAATACCTGCTGCAGATGGCCGCCACGAACCGTATTTATCCCCGGCGCCGGGACCGTCGACACCCGTCGGCAAACCCGTCGCAATTTATTTGAAGCGCGCTGTAACCCGATTCCGCGATGAAGCGAATAATACAAAGTGGTTCTGTGCCTGGTGTCGAAGAACGGTTGAGGGCCCTGTTCATTCGCGGCCTGAATGGGGACGCTGTCGCCTATCGGACGTTCCTCGACGACCTGACGGGACATCTGCGCGGCTTCCTGAGAAAGCGCATTTATTACCTGCAGGACGACATCGAAGATGTCGTGCAGGAGATCCTGCTGGCCGTGCACAACAGCCGCCACACCTATCGCCCCGACGAGCCGTTGACCGCCTGGGTGCATGGGATCGCACGTTATAAGCTGATGGATTTTTTCCGCGCGAGATCGCGGCGTGAAGCATTGAACGATCCGCTGGACGACGCGCTCGAGATCTTCGCGACCTCGGATGAAGAACCAGCCGATGCCAAACGCGACGTCGCCAAGCTGCTCGAACAATTGCCGGACCGTCACCGGCTGCCGATCGTTCACGTCAAGCTGCAAGGGCTCTCCGTGACTGAGACCGCGGCGCTCACGGGCATGTCGGAGTCGGCCGTCAAAGTGGGCATCCATCGTGGATTGAAGGCACTGGCAGCAAAGATTCGAGGCACCGCATGAAAACCGAGGACCTGATTTCGCTTCTATCGACTGGCGTGACGCCGGTCGACTCTCGCGTGCCCGCGCGCCGCTTCGGGCGTGCAATCGCATTGGGCGGGCTCGGCACGCTCGTACTGATGGCGGTGATTTTCGGTGTACGGCCGGACATTGCGGTAGTCTCGCGCACGCCGATTTTCTGGGCCAGGTTTGCATTCCCGGCGTCACTTGCCGCTACAGCATTGTTCCTGGCGGTGAGGCTGTCCCGCCCCGGTACGACCATTGGCAAGTTCTGGGCAATGCCTGCGGTGCCCGTGCTCGTTGTGTGGAGCGCGGCAGTCGCGGTCTTGTGTCTCGCCTCACCCGACGCACGCCTGCCGCTTGTCATGGGTCACACATGGCGTACCTGTCCGTTCAATATCGTGCTGTTGTCGGTGCCGGCGTTTGTTGCCGTGTTCTGGGCAATCCGCGGACTCGCGCCAACCCGGCTGAGGCTCGCCGGGGCCGCGGGCGGCATGCTCGCGGGGACCCTCGCGACGATGGCCTATTGCTTGCACTGCCCCGAGATGAGCGTCGCGTTCTGGGCCGTCTGGTACCTGCTCGGCATGACGCTTGCCACGCTGATCGGCGCATTGCTTGGGCCAAGGTTCTTGCGCTGGTAGTTCTCGCTGAGCGTATAAATTAGCACGCTGGCGTAACCCGGCCACTCCTCGAAACGAATAGAAATCATGCGTTAGTGCATGACGCTGCTTAACAGCTGGCAGCGCTGTCGTTCCTTATCAGCGGAGTGGTCATGAAAACCAGCGAGTTCGTATCGATGCTTGCAACAGGCATCGTCCCGACCCATCCGCATGTCATCGCGCGACGCTTCGCGACCGCTTTGTTCTTTGGATTGACCGGCGCTACGTGCATGGTGGTCGCCATCTACGGCGTGCGCGGCGACATGCCGCAAATGCTGACCACTCCCCTCTTCTGGCTGAAGGTTGCGTTCCCGCTCGCGGTCGTAGGCGCGTCGCTTTTCGTCGCGATGCGGCTATCACGTCCAGGCGCGGACACAAAAATGGCCTGGGTCGCGCTCGCCATTCCGCTCGTGCTGATCTGGCTGACGGCGCTGGTTGTGATGGTCGCGGCTCCGCCCACGTTGCGTCTTCAGCTAGTACTTGGCAAGACCTGGCAAGTCTGCACGATGAATATCGTGATCCTGTCGGCGCCCACTTTTATTGCCGTGTTCTGGGCCATGAAAGGGCTGGCGCCAACGCGTCCGGTTATTGCGGGTGCAGCAGCCGGCCTGCTGAGCGGCGCGCAAGCCGTGCTCGTTTATACGCTCTATTGCGTGGAGATGACCGTGCCGTTCTGGGGCGTTTGGTATGTGCTGGGCATGGCGGTCCCAACCGTCCTTGGTGGTTTGCTGGGGCCGAGAGCGTTGCGCTGGTAAGCCGTGAAGAAGAAGCTTTTAGCGGGTACGTGTCCCCGTATCCAGCCGGTCAACCCGCACCGGCGGCACGAACCAGGCAAGGCAAAGCCCAACGATTGCTGCCGCAGCCGCTAGCCCAAGTCCCACGTGTATCGATTCGATCAATGCGCCACGCGCCGACTGCATCATCGCGTCGCCGGCATGACCCGCCATGATCAGGCGGCCAATCAGCGCCGCCTGTTCCGCACGATCGATCAGCAACTCAGGGCTCGCGAATGACTTGAACCACTGCGTCGCCTGATACGTATCCAGCGACCGGTGCACGCCGCTCGTATAGAGGTGGCCGAGCAACGCGCCCGTCATGGCCGTGCCAAGCATGCCGCCAAACAAGCGCAGCGATTGCAGCAGCGCCGTCGCGGCGCCAAGATGGTCGCGCGCCACGAGTTGCTGCGAAAAGAGCGTGAGGTTCGACACGACCAGACCCAACCCTACGCCGCTGAATCCCATGCACGCCATCCACACGAGATGAGGCACAGTCCCCGTGATAGCGACGAGACAAAGCGCGGCGCAAGCGAACAGCGCAAAGCCGATATACATCACACCATTCGCATGCCTGATGCGCGTAACGATCCGGTTATTCAACACGCTGCCGACCGTCGTACCCAGCAGCAGCGGCGTGATCAGCATGCCTGAGTCATGCGGCGACATCGCAAAGCCGCCTTGAAATAACAAGGGCACGTAGAAGACCAGCGAGAAGAGCGAGAAACCGCCGAGTACCGCCATCGCAAACAACGCCGCCAGCTTTCGATCCAGCAGCATGTCGATGGGTACGATCGGATACGCCATGCGTTTTTCCCAGAACAGCAGCACCGTTGCGCCGGTCAGGGTGAATAAACCTACTGCACAGGTGAGTGGTGTGATCCCTTCATTGGGGACCCATTCGATCACCAGTTGCAGCCCGCCGAACGTGGACGCCAGCACCAGCGCGCCAACCCAGTCCAGCTTTACCGGCCCGGCTGAACGCGGCCGCCGCAGATGGGGCAGGAAAGCGTGCACGAACAGCAACGAGACGATGCCCACCGGCAAGTTGACGAAAAACACGAGCCGCCAGCCACCGTACTGGGTCAGCACGCCGCCTAGCGTCGGGCCAACAATATTTGCCAAAGCAAACGCCGAACTGACAAACACCAGCCAACGCAGGCGAAGCTTCGGGTCGGGGAAAAGATCGGCGACAGTGGCGAACATCGTGCCCACCAGGATGCCGCCGCCGATCCCTTGCAAGCCGCGCGCAAACACGAGGAACATCATATTGGCCGCCATGCCGCACATGACGGAGGCGATCGTGAAGAGAATAATCGCGGCCATCAAGAACGGCTTGCGGCCAAACAAATCGCCTAGCCGCCCGAAGATCGGGATCGTGATGACCGATGTCAGCATGTACGCGGTTGCGACCCATGCATACAGATCGAATCCCTTGAGATCGGCGACGATACGCGGCAGCGCCGTCCCCACAATCGTCTGATCGAGAGCGACCAGCATCGCTACAAACGAAACGCCTAACATCGCCAGTACCGACTCGCGGAACGGCAGCAACTGTCCAGCTTCAATAGGTGCAGCGATGTCCGGGGTCATGGCGTTCTCCTGGTGCTGTCGGGAACTGCGGTGCTGGCGGTCTACGCCGGGTTAGCGTGCCTCAGGCGGCGTGCGTGCGCAAGTTAAGTCGTGAGGCACGCGATGACGGGCAGCAATCGTGATGTTAGTAGTTCGGTTACCTATCCGATACGGTTACACGTATCAGCTCACTTCGTATGAATTTTCCGTGCGCTGGCGCGGCGCGCCTGGTGTTTGGCTTGTCTTCGGGAGCTTCAATTGCCGCAGCGTTATATACGTTTCACACGAGCTCGCGGATGCACCAAGTCAATTTCACGCGGGCTGTAACCGGTTTTCACGAAGCGCCGAAATACCTATCAGGCGACGCGACTTCTTGATCAGGCATTCGCAATGCCTTATTTGAACTGCGAATAATTGCCGATGCTCGTCAATCCTGACGCCTTCCGTTCTGCGACATCCTTCCTCTTACCTTCGGAGCCCATCATGCGTGCTTCATCGATCTTATCCCTCGCAGCGCTGCTCGTTGCCTTCTCCGCCGCCACGGCCAGCGCGGCGTCCGGAAACGCATGCAGCGCATCGAGCCCCGATCATCGCGCCGCACTCGTCGAACTCTATACGAGCGAGGGTTGCAACAGTTGCCCTCCTGCCGACAACTGGTTGAGCGAACTCGATCATGCCCGCAAGACCAACACCATCGTACCGCTGGCGCTGCATGTGGACTACTGGGATAGCTGGGCGTGGAAGGATCGCTTTGCGCAATCAGCATTCACCACGCGACAGCAGCAACTGACCGATACGGGCGGCGGCCATGTGGTGTACACGCCCGAGATTTTCGTGGGCGGCCGCGAGTTGCGCAGCTGGTCGAACGACGCAAGCTTCGAGTCCCGCATTCAGCAGTTGAATAGCGAAACCCCGCTCGCCGATATCCACATTGGCGGTCATCCTGCCGCGCCCGGCCACGTCGCATTCGACGCTGCATTCACGGCTCGCAAGAACCTTCCCGACGATGCGGTCGCATACGCCGCCGTGTACGAAAACCAGGTCGTCAGCGCGGTAAAAGGCGGCGAAAACAGCGGGGCGACGCTGCATCACGACCGCGTGGTGCGTCGGTGGATCGGGCCGGTCCGGATAGTCGACGGACGCGCGTTGATCTCCGGCGACTACACGTCGGCCGATGGCCACGAAGGCGTGGTGGCGTTCGTCGAACGCGGCGCCACGGGCGAAGTGCTGCAAGTGGCGGAACTGTCTTCTTGCGGCGGCTAATTCTTTTGCGGCCTTATGCTCCTGGCGGCTTATTCCGCGTTCTGAGCGTCCGCTTCCCATGCAGGAAAAGGGTCCGTGAATCGCTGCCAGGCTTGCGGACCTTGCGCCATTTCCGAGTCTTTGAGCAGGCACGCATCCAGGCGCGCGCGTAACGCCCCCTCGTCCATGTCAATGCCGATCAGCACCAACTCTTGCCGCGCGTCGCCTACCTCCGGGTCCCAGTCGTCATCAATCGATTTCAGCGATTCGGCATCTTCCGGCCAATAGGCTTTCGGTAGGGCTGCCCACCACAGTCCCATCCCGCCGTGCCGGCATACGCTGCCCGCCTGCGACCATGACCCGACATAGGTCGGCCGGCTGGCAAGCCAGAAGAAACCTTTGGAGCGCACCACGCCGGGCCAGTTGCTCGTGATCAGTTGCCAGAAACGCTCGGGATGAAACGGCCGGCGCGCACGATAAACGAAATGCGTGATGCCGTATTCCTCGGTCTCGGGCGTGTGCTCGCCACGCAACTCCTTGAGCCAGCCGGGCGCTTTTGACGCTTCATCGAAGTCGAACAGACCGGTATTGAGCACCTTGTCCAGCCCAAGCTTGCCGAACTCCGCAATCTCTATCCTTGCCCGGGGATTCAGCCCTACCAGGATTTTCATCAGGCGCCTGCGGTCCGAGTCGCCGACAAGGTCAACCTTGTTCAGGACGATCACATCGCAGAACTCGACTTGCTCGACCAGCAGGTCGACCACCGTGCGCGTGTCCTCCTCGCCCATCGATTCGCCCCGCGCTTGCAGGCTGTCCGCCGAGCTGTAGTCCCTGAGGAAATTGAACGCGTCCACCACCGTCACCATGGTGTCCAGACGCGCGACATCGGACAGGCTTTGGCCCTGCTCGTCGGCGAATGTAAAGGTTTCGGCCACCGGCAGCGGCTCGGAAACCCCCGTCGATTCAATCACGAGATAGTCAAAGCGCCCTTCCTTCGCAAGCCGGTTCACTTCGAGCAAGAGGTCTTCACGCAGCGTGCAGCAAATGCAGCCGTTGCTCATCTCGACCAGCTTTTCGTCTGTGCGCGCGAGTTCCGCACCGCCGTCGCGGACCAGGGCGGCGTCGATATTGACCTCGCTCATGTCGTTGACGATAACGGCCACACGCCTGCCCTCACGATTGTTCAGGATGTGGTTAAGCAACGTGGTCTTTCCTGCGCCCAGGAAGCCCGACAAAACGGTTACTGGCAACTTGTTCATTTCTATCTGTCCAAAAAGTTCTCGCACAATTGGTTACGAATGTTATAACATTGCATTCATCACTTGAAGAACTTTTTATCCGTCCAGCGTTCCGCGGCCCCAGATTGGCCGCGCGGCTTCATACGCCTGTACACGACGCATGCGTGAAATCAGTTAGGACTACGTTTCTTACAAATCAAGATCAATCCTCGGCGAACGGTCGGCGTCGCCGAGCGGCTCACATCCAACACAATCCATCCAGAAAAATAATCGATGAAAAATCGTACGCTCATTGCCCACGCGGCCTTATTGCTGTTCGCTCAGATCGGTGCCGGACACGCTTATGCCGCCAGTCCGGACGGTGCCGTATCAGGCTCCGTCACCGATAGCTCCGGCAAGCCCGTCGCCAATGCGAGCGTGGCCCTGCAAGACGCCAGCGGTGCATCCGTTGGCGCCACGAGCACGGACGCTACCGGACGCTTCGCGGTCCATCATGTTGCGCCGGGAACGTACGCGGTAGTGGTGGCAGCGCCAGGCTACGCAAGCGGCAGCAGCATCGCAACCGCGAGCGAAGGTGTAGATGCGTCCGTGTCGGTAGCGCTCGGCAAGAGCGACGCAATCGATGTGCAGGTCAATGCGAAGCGGCTCGATCGCGCACGCAACGGCTTGCTGCCGGAAACGGGCAGCAGCGTGTATCGCTTCAGCCAGGCGGATATTGATACCCTCCCCGCCGGCCAGGACACGCCGCTTAACCAGGTGCTGCTGCAAGCGCCGGGCGTGGCGAGCGACTCGTACGGCCAGTTGCACGTGCGCGGCGATCACGCCAACCTGCAATACCGTATCAACGGCATCATCATTCCGGAGCCGATCAGTGGATTCGGCCAGTCGCTGGACACGCGCATCATCGACCAGCTCAATCTTCTGACCGGAGCATTGCCCGCGCAATACGGCGACCGCACGGCGGGTATCGTCGATATTCATACGAAGAACGGCGACCAGGGCAACGGCGGCTCCATCGATGTCTTCGGCGGCAGCCACCAGACCATCAAGACCAGCGCGGACGTCTTCGGCAGCCAGGGACCGTTCAGCTACTATTTCAGCGGCTCGCTGGGCGAAAACAATCTCGGCATCGAGAATCCGACTTCCAGCGCGAGCCCGATTCACGATCACACGCGTCAGGGCGATGCATTCGGCCTGATGTCCTACATCATCAATCCGCTCACGCGCGTGAGCCTGATGTTCGGCACGACCAGCAACCAGTTCGAGATTCCCAATACACCCGGCTTGCCCACCGCTTTTACTTTGAACGGCAACACCACGTTCGATTCGAGCAAGCTCAACGAGACACAATCCGAACTCAACCAGTTCGCGGTCGTTGCCCTGCAAGGGACCAACGGCGGCGCGCTGGACTATCAGGTCGCGCTCTTTACACGCTACTCGCGCACGCAATTCAATCCTGACCCGGTGGGAGACCTGCTGTTCAACGGCGTGGCAGCGAACGATTTTCACAGCGACAGCGCTAATGGCGTGCAAGCGGATACGACCTATCGTTTAAACGAAAAACACACGCTTCGCGCGGGCATTTCGTTTCAGCAGGAACATGCGATCTTCAACAACAACCTGAGTGTCTTCCCCGCCGATGCCGACGGCAACCAGCTCTCGGATCAACCATTCAACGTGCCTGATTCGAGCAGCAAGACGGGTTATCTGTATAGCGCGTACGTTCAGGACGAGTGGAAACTGACCGACAAACTCACGATCAACTACGGCCTGCGCTACGACAAGATGGACGAGTACGTGAGCGCGAGCCAGCTAAGTCCGCGCGTGGGCCTTGTCTATGCGTTGACGCCTTCAACGACGGTTCACGCCGGATATTCCTGTTATTTCACGCCGCCTGCGTTCGAGCTTGTATCGGGCGAAGATATTGCGCGCTTTGCCGGTACGACTGCGCAGGCGTCGACCCAAAACGACCCCGTGCAGCCCGAACGCAGCGACTATTTCGATCTCGGTGTCACTCAGCGGCTGAGCTCGACCATCACGGTAGGCGTCGACGCGTACTACAAGAAATCGACGAACCTGCTCGACGAAGGTCAATTCGGCACCGCGCTGATCTTCACGCCTTTCAACTATAAATACGGCCGCGTATATGGAGTCGAATTCACGAGCAACTATAAGCAGGGCAATGTTTCGGCTTACGTGAATGTTGCGTTCAGCCGCGCGCAGGGCAAGGACATAGACTCTGCGCAGTTCAATTTCAGCGCCGACGAACTCGCTTTCATCAGCAACCACTATGTGTTCCTCGATCACGACCAGCGTGTGACTGCGTCGTTCGGTGGCGCGTACCAGTTGGGCAAGACCACCTTCACCTTCGACGGCATCGTAGGTAGCGGTTTGCGCAGCGGGTTCGCGAACACGGACCGCTTGCCGGTGTACACGCAGGTGAACCTCGGCGTGATCCATCACTTCAACTTCAACGAACCGCTGATCGGCAAGTTCGACGCGCGGCTGCTGCTCATCAACGCGTTCAACCGCGTCTACGAGTTGCGTGACGGCTCCGGCATTGGCGTGGGTGCACCGCAGTATGGTCCGCACATTGCCATGTATGCGGGTATCACGAAGAATTTTTAATATATCGGATTACTTAACGAAAAGGATTTGATCATGCCAGATTGGGCAGGCATCACTGCCGCGGCACAGTTGGGTGGCTGGGTGGTGTATCCGCTCACGCTGCTGGCGGTGCTCGCGATCGCCATAGTCATCGATCGCGCTTATATGTTCGTCCGGTTTGCAAGCGAGCCGGGAACCGCCACCAACACGCTGCCGGCACAGCATGCGTTCAAGCGACTCGACGCAACGGTCGAAGCGCCAACCGGCACACCATTATGGTTGGTCGAAGCCCGTGCGCAATCGGTCGCCACGCGTATCGAACGTGACATGAGCCGCGGCTTCTGGGTGCTGGAGACTATCGTGACGGCCGCGCCCTTGCTCGGGCTGCTGGGGACCATTGTCGGAATGATGCATTCGTTCCAGCTATTCGGCGGCAACGGCCTGGTCAATCCTGGCGGTGTGACCGGTGGCGTCGCGCAATCGCTGGTGGCGACCGCTATTGGATTGGTCGTCGCGTTGTTCGCGCTTTTCGCATTCAACTATTTCTCGCGACGCCTTGAACGCCTGATCGATGACCTCGAGGTGCACGCCAACGAGCGCTTGAGCGAGATTCGGCTCAAGGCCGAAAGCGCCAGGGCAACAGACGGAGGCGTGCAATGAAGTTCCGGCGCTCGCGGGCGTCAAAGCGTGGGCGCATCGAGATCATTCCGATGATCGACGTGATGTTCTTTCTGCTCGCCACCTTCATGCTGGCGTCGCTGGCTATGCAGCGGCTGGATGCCGTCAAGGTCAATTTGCCAACGGGACAAGCGCAGCAGATGTCGGTGGATCAGCCGTTGACGCTCGCGGTCGATCGCACGAACACGGTCTTTTTGAATCGGCAGCCCGTGCGTCTGGATCAGGTGGAAGCCGGCGTCAGGCGGCTTCTCAAACCGGACCGAAACGTAATCATCGCAGCGGACGACGCCGCGGCGCAAGGAGCCGTCGTTCAGGCCATGCTGGCCGCGCGCCGCGCGGGCGCGGAGCATTTCCTGATGGCAATAAATCGTGAGTAGCGGGATGGGGAGACGGGCAGGTTTGATGGATGCGCCACGACTCAGATTTAGCGTGGCCCTTTTGATTGCCTTTGGGCTTTGGGCCGTTCTGCTGACCCGGCTCGTAAACCCGCTCTTGCGGCCTTTGCCGAGCGCCGCTGCCCCGGTACAAGCGACTATGGAAATGCGCCTTGTCGAATTAGCCGCGCCTCCCGCCAATACGCATGCCGTTGCCCCTTCGGCGCCTCCCGCTGCAGTTACCCCGCAAGTGCATGTACGACGAGATCCAACGCCGGCCCGAGTGACGAAACCGCACGAAATCCAGCACCCGACCCCGGAACGCATGCTTGCGAAAACGGACGAACCGGCACCGGCGGCGAAGCCGGAGGCAAGCCCCTCGACGACATCTTCTGCGGGCGTTACGGCGTCGTCATCTTCCGCATCGTCAAGCAATGCGGCGGCCGCGCCAGAGGGTTCCGCCGCTCGTGTCATCAGTCAGCCAATGCCCTCTCTCCCCGACGATCTTCGCGAGGATGCCTATCAGGCCATCGCCGTGGCGCGTTTCGATATCCACGCAGATGGAACGATCGAAGTAGAACTTTCGAAGCCGACGCAGAACCCTCGCCTGAACGCGCTACTGCTCGAAGCGCTGCGAAAATGGCGCTTTTTCCCCGCGATGCAAAAAGGACATCCCGTAGAAAGTCATCAGGACGTGCGTGTGCATTTCAACGTGAGTTAAACCCATGCCCTTGGTGCGAACCGCGACCGCACTATGGATTGGCAAGAAGCCGTCTTCAGGATCAACGTTGCCGCCCGATGGTTGGCTCACGCCGTAAGCGGCCATCGCGCAAGCTGCACGTGCTGCGTTTTACCCACTCTGCTATCAACCAGAACAAACTCGCGCGCGGTCCAGTGAACCCGTTCGATGGTTCGTTCGGCGACTTCTTGCCTGTCGTAAAGCAAGGTCACATGTGGCGTGAAACTTGACGGTTTTAGATTAAACCCGGCCTTCGTCAACGTCGTGCCGAGAATACCGTGGAACTCCTTTAGCGCCGCGACGCCGTCGCTTCCAAGCAGCACGACAGGCCGTTCGCGGGCCACCCGGTGAAAGCTGGCGGCATGATCAAACGTAACGTCGAACGCAGGCATCGAAACGGTCGACGCGGTGGCTTGCGCCCAAGAGGCGACACGCTCGAAAAACGTATCGTGGATACCGATGAAATGCACTGTCACATGAAAGTGCGCAGTCGGAAGCGGTTTTCCTTTCAAGCCATGTTCGACACGCAGACGTTGTGCCAACCGCTCGATATGCAAAGCCGTATCCGGGTCCGGCACAATGGCGAAGAACAGGCGATGCCGCTCAACCGGCAACGGCGCAGCTATTGCGCCTGATCCCGACGGCACTAAATGCTCTGGCATACGCTTGTCACGCCCACGGCTAGAGTTCCAGCTTTAACCGACACGCCCGATTACCTCAACCTGCTCTCTGTCGGCCGACGAAACCGGAAAAACGTTTTTGCTTTCTTCGGTGGCGGGACATCGCCTAGCAAGCCGAATTCGATAGGCGCGCGCGTGTAGAAAACTTGCACGTTTTGTGCACGCACCACTTCCAGTATCTCGTCGGCTTCATGCTCGGTCACCGCCAGGATGACCTGCACCGGCTGGTCAGCGAGTTTAAGAATATGCGCCGCATGATGAGCACCCGCGTGCCCGACGCCTTCTGCTGCGCTGATGACGGTCGCCCCTCGAATACCTCGCGTGCGAACCTCTTGCAGAAGCCATTCACAAAACGTCAGATGACCGCATTTGCGGTTCTGCTCAGTGTAGAACGTCAGTTGATAGCCGTTCATACCGACCTCCACGGCGACATCCCGAGTGCTGACCGAACGCCACCCTTACAAACTTCATGCGTACACTCGCCGCGCAGCTTAAAACAGATCGACTGCGTGACGCCGGCGATAAATCGCACGACACTTAATTGTAGGTCACGTCCTTAAGACCGTCACGCTTGGCGCAATGCAGCAAGCGGCTGCTCCTCACGGTTGCCCCAGCACCTCATATTCGATCGGAGCACGCGTATAGGACAGCTTCGCTCCCCCTTGCCTGAGGCTCGCGAGCAGCGCGTCGATCTGCGCATCATCCGCAACGACCGTCACCACGACCGGTTGATCAGCCAGTTCGAAAAACCGCGCAGCATGATACTTGCCGAGCATATCGATAGCTTCGGTCACCTCGACAACCGTCGCCCCCACAATGCCGGCCTTCCTGGCCTCTTCAAGGATCCAGTCGACCACAGTCAGGTGATGCATGCGATGACCCTGCGTTGCTGCATAAACTGCAAGCTGACTGCCTATCATGAGATCCTCCGCTCGACTGGTGCTCATACGATCGTCGATGCATCGTTGACCCGCTTGAACCCGCGCGATCGTTTCAATCCACCATCCGGACTTGCCCCGAAGCGAGATCGTAGATCGCTCCGACCACCTGCACCTTGCCCGCCTTCACATACTCTCCGATCAGCGGCTGCGAGACCCTCAAGCGGTTGGCATTCAACCGCACGTTTTCGATCGTGGCGTCCGCCACCAGATCGCCGTGCCCGTGCGTCCTGGCAATCTCGACGGCCGGCCTGATCGCCCTGACCAGTTTGGGCAAATGGCCAGGCAGGACCGCATGTTCGCGGATTGCCTTGACGGCGGCAGAGACCGCGCCGCAATTCGTATGTCCTAGCACCATGATCAACGGTACACCCAGGAACTTCACCCCGTATTCCAGGCTGGCGAGCCCATCGTCGTTGACGAAATTGCCGGCAACCCTTACGACGAACAGGTCGCCCGGGCCTTGATCAAACGCCAATTCAGGCGCCACCCGCGAATCCGCGCAACCGACAATGGCCGCAAAGGGGTATTGCGCCGTGAGGCGTGCTGCCCGGCCGGCAGAATAGTCCTTGTTTGCAGACGTGTTAGCGGCATATCGATTGTTGCCCTGCAACAGGCGAGCAAGCGCATCCGAGGGTGCAATCGCGTTGGGACCAGGCACCGTTGAAGGTTCATCTGCACGCGCGTCCTTCAACGAAAACGCAGCGAGGGTCGCGGACGCCACACCGGCGAACAAGGCACGCCGCCGCGACAAAGAACATATCGAATCAACGCACATGGATCACCTCCTCCAGAGAAATAAATGCCGCACCATCACCGGACGTTGATCCACGTCCCACACTTCTCGATAGTGCGCCAACCGCGCCCGGGCGAACGTATTCTTCGCCACATCGCGCTTTAATTACCGCCGCGCCGACAACTTCCACTCGTTCATTGCATCCCGGCGACGGGAACCACCATGACGGGTTGTGCGTACCTTACGTACGCCGCAGGGACGGCAGCGTAGCTGCGCTGCACCGGCACATAGACCACTGGCTTGGGCGCCGGCACACGGACAGGAACCGCAACAACAGGAGCCGGACGCACCACCGCGACGTATCTATGCTGAACCGGAACGGAGTAATAGACAGGCCGCGGCGGCGGCACATAAACCACCGCCGGTCCTGCGTAGACAACCAATGTCCGGGCTTCAGCGCCGGTGGAAATCATGAGGCCCAAAGCGGTGGCGGCCGATGCACTGATAAGACGAATATTCACGTGAGTTCCTTTAGATTCGATCGGCAGGTCTCGTCTTCTTTGGAAGCCGTTCCGCCGGATCATTCGCATTGCGAGAGCGCCTTGCGAATCCGTTAAAGCGCTCGTAGCGCCGACCACCGAAAGATACGCAAACAGCGGTTGAAAGCCACGTCAAAACATATTTCATTCGATGTCACGGACCATCGGCCCTCAGACGCCGGAGCCAGCATTTTTGTAGGGAGCAGATGCTTAGTTTACGAGTCCGATGCATGACATGCGGCGACATGATTCGTAGCCGGTTTGTCATTCATTTTCGGGCGCCGGCCGATAAGCTTCGGTCTGCCATCGGTTGCAGCCGCTTCAAACGGCAAAACACAGACGCTCGCAACCGATGGCAAACGAACCCTTCATTCACTGGAATCCACTGGAGAACCCCATGAAAAATAAGATTGCCATCTTCGTCCTGTCCATCGCCGCCGCCTTCGCCAGCGCGGGTGTCATGGCGCAAACCGCACCGCAAGCCTCGGTCAGCCCGCAACGCATGGAGCGCGCGATGCAGCAACTGCAGGCGCGCTTTGCTGCCGCCAACACCACGCACGACGGCAAGCTGACCCAGGCGCAAGCAGCGCAAGGCATGCCGATGGTCGCGCAGAACTTCGATCAGATCGATACGCAAAAAGCCGGCTACATCACGCTGCCGCAGATCGAGCAATTCATGCAGCAGCGCGCGACATCGCACTGACGGCGACGCGACAACAGGTGCAAGCTTTCTGTTCTGTGCGTACTGGACTATTGTTTTTGAACTGAGGACCGCTTTGCCTTCTTCCTGCAGCCAGCGTGGCGCTCATCCTGACACCTGCGCCTTGCCTGAAGCAGCTGAAGGCGAGCGTGCAGAACCCGTGGTTTGAACGTCCGCCGTCCCAGGCACTGCTACGGCGGCTTGGCGAACATGATGAAGTCCGAGAGTCCGACGCACGGAAGGAGGCATGGATGGAGAGTCAGCCGAAGATCATCGTTCTCGACGATGAAGCCGAATTGCGCAATATGCTGCAGCGTTTCCTGAGCAGTCACGGATTCGAAGTCCGGGTCGTCGCCGACAGCAAGCGGCTTGATCGCTATCTGCAGCGCGAGCCCTTCGATTTGCTGATCCTCGACCTGATGATGGACCAGGAGGACGGACTGTCGGTCTGCCGGCGCTTGCGCGCCGAAGGCCAGACGCTGCCCATTCTTATCCTCACGGCCAAAGGCGATCCCGTCGACAAGGTCATTGGCCTCGAAACCGGCGCCGACGATTACCTCGCCAAACCGTTCCTGCCGCGCGAACTCGTTGCACGCGTTCGCGCGCTGCTGAGACGCCAGAAGATCGCGGCAGGCGAGCCTGTGCTCCGGTCGCAGACCGTGCGTTTCGGCGACTATTGCCTCGATCTCGGCAAACAGCGCCTGTACAAGTCGGGCGAGGTGTTCGAGATTCATTCGACCCAGATGCTGCTATTGAACGCGCTGGGCGCCTCGCCGAACCGGCCCGTCAGCCGCGACAACCTGATTGCCCGCTCACGCGGACGCGACCACGATGCGCTTGATCGCAGTATCGATGTGCAAGTTCTGCGGCTGCGGCAGATCGTGGAAGCCGATCCGTCCAAACCGCGCTTCGTGAAGACCGTCTGGGGCGTGGGCTACATGCTGATCGCGGAAGTCGAATCGTGAGCCGGCGCATGAGCCAGATCACGCTGCCGCGCTCGTTGTTCGCACGCAATATCGCGCTGCTGGTGGCGCTGGTCATCGTCAGTCAGGTTAGTTCGTTAAGCATACTAATTCACTTCGTCCAGAGACCACGGATTGAACGCACCGCCGAGACCTTCGCGATCTATGTGCAAACGCTGGATGACCTGTTGCAGACCGCCCCACCGGATGCGCAAAAAAGACTCGCGGTTCGCTTCGAAGCCAAGCGGGAATTCCCCGCCGGCGCCGCCTCCGAAACTCCGGTGACATGGCGCAATTTTTATCTGACTTATCAGCGCGATGTTTTCATCGATACCTTGCGCCGGCATCTGCCCGCGTACATGGAGGTTCAATGGCAAGCAGAAGGCGAACAACGGCTTTGGCTTCGCGCGCATCTCGGTCCAGAGCCTTACTGGATTGCCCTGCCCGTTCCTGAAGCCGCGCACAACGACGGCGCACTCTCGGCTATCGCACTGTCGCTTGCGCTTGGCGGACTTGCCATCGTTACCGCCTACCTGATCCAGCGCCACATCAACCGGCCGTTGCGCGATCTCGCCAACGCCGCTCGCCGTTTAAGCGCGGGAGACGCGCATCAGGCGCTACGTGTGGATGGACCGACCGAGATCGCACAGGTCAGCGTCGCCTTCAACCAGATGGTCCACGCGTTGCAGGAAGCCGATGCGACCCGTTCGCTGATGCTCGCCGGTATCTCCCACGATATCCGCACGCCATTGACCAAGCTGCGTCTCGCCGTGGCCATGACTACGCCATCGGATGAACATGATGAGCTCGCGGTATCGACGGATCATTATCTCGATCAGATCGACGCCATTCTCCAGCAGTTCATGGACTATGCCGGCAGCGGCACGCGGGAGGTGGCTGAGGTCGGTGATCTGAATGGGCTCGTGAGCAATCTTGCCGCCGACTTCGCCGGTCTTGGTCACGTGTTCGAACTCACTCTCGGCGACTTGCAACCGTTCGCGTTCCGTCCTATCAGCGTCATGCGCGTGCTGATGAACCTGATGCAGAACGCGGTGCTCTACGGGCGCGTAGGGTTGTCGGTGCGGACGTGGACCGACGATGGCATTCACACCGCGTACGTGGAGATCGCCGATCGCGGCAAAGGCGTGAATGACGGCGATCTGAATGCGTTGAAAGCACCGTTCAAGCGGGGACGATCGACAGGCAAGCATCCCGGAGGGACCGGGTTGGGACTGGCTATCGTCGAGAGGATCGCGAAGCTCCATGGCGGTGAGCTTCAATTGGTGCAACGTGAAGGCGGCGGGTTTGCGGCTATTGTCTCGTTGACCATGAGAGCGCAAGAGGGGCGTGGCTGAAACGATCGCGCTGCGCAACGCTTTATCAACAGAAACGAAGACGAGGACGAACTTGGCTACCCCAGACGATCTGATCGATGCGAGCACTGCCCGCGAAGGCGCAACCTACGTGCTGGTTCACGGCGCCTGGCACGGCGGATGGTGCTGGAATGCCGTCGCCCGAATCTTGCGCGCGCAGGGGCATCAGGTCTTTACCCCCACCCTCAGCGGCCTTGGTGAACGTGCGCATCTGCTTTCGAAGGCTATTGATCTCGGCGTCTTTATCCAGGACATCGTCAATGTCCTCGAGTACGAAGACCTGACCGACGTCATTCTGGTCGGCCACAGTTTCGGCGGACTGCCGATCACCGGTGCGGCGGATCGCGTGCCTCAGCGCATCCGGCAACTTGTCTTTCTCGATGCCGTCGTGCTCGAACACGGACAGACGGCGTTCTCCCGGCTCGCGCCCGAGATCGTGGCGCAACGCATCGCGCAATCGAACGAAAGCAGCGGCGGCCTCTCCATACCCGTGCCGCCCGCGAGTGCATTCGGTGTGTTCGAACCCGCCCAGGTGGCGCTGCTGGAACGTAACTGCACGCCGCACCCGCTGAAGACCTTCGATGACCCCATCACGCTCAACGAGCCCGTGGGCGGCACGATCCCGAAGGTGTACATCCAGTGTGTCGATCCGGTGTACAAGCCGCTGCAATCCAGCCGCGACTTCGTCCGTGCTCAAGGGCATTGGACATGGGACGAGATAGAAACCGGACACGACGCGATGATCAGCGCGCCCGCAGCGCTTGCTGCCAAATTGCTTCGGTACGCGTCGTAGTCAGACCGGCTTGTCTATCACTGCACGAACCGCAACGCAGTGCCGCACGAGATTCGGCCGTGTCAAAACAAACTGCTTGAGCGGCGTGTCGATCTCGTAGAAAAAGATGTTTGCCACGAAGCCATAGACGGCGGCATCGATACTCGCAGGGCGCGCACCGAACAGGAATTCATTGTCGCCAAGCAAGTTCGAAATCACCGTCAGATCGGCGATACCTCGCGCGTAGACCTCGCCGGTTTCAAAGCGCCCGATGCCTTGATATCGATACCGTTCGAAGTTGTATTGCCTTGCCGCGTCGAGGCTGTCTGCGGTGACGCTCGGATGTGTCGACAGGAACGCGTCCTTGAAGACCGGCCAGAAACGCGGATCGCTCCAGCGTGAATACGACATGACCCAATACAGATCGTCGAGCGCTCGCCTGATCAGAAAGTCCAGGTCATGCTGGATGGGCGTCAGTGCGTGGTCAATATCCAGGCCGTACTTGCGCTTGAGGTAAGCGATGATGGCGTCGCTGTCGCCAATCGATTCCTCGTCATCGGTCACGTAGGGAAGCTGCCCGCGAGGCGCGGATTTTGTATCAAGGATATGCCGATGCTCGAACGGCAAACCGCAAAGCTTGAGGAACGCGAATATCTTCAGACCATAGGGATTGTTGTCTTCGAGACCGTACAGCCCCGGGTATGAAAAGAGGGTAATCATGCAACGCTCCCTGAGAAGGTGCTACGTGGCGGGCGTAAGCGTTCCTAGTTTATTCCAGCCGGCCCGGTGAGTAACCGATATGCGTCGGCATTTTCCGTTTCCCGTTCCCCGTCGCATGGCAGCGGGATCTCACTCCTGATGCGTCGAACCCGTCGCAATCCGCTCGGCCAGCCCTGCGTCGTAACTGGAATGGACATGCACCCGCTTCTTGTCGGGATACGCATAGGCGTACGCTTTCCTTAGCGCCAGCGATGCCTCGTGAAAGCCCGAAAGGATCAGCTTTTGCTTGTTCGGATAATTCGCGATGTCCCCCACCGAGAAGATCCCGGGTCGCGAGCTTTCGTAGTTCGACGTATCCACATCCACCCGTCCACCGCTGATTTTCAAACCCCAGTTCGCGATCGGTCCCAGGTCCGCGACGAGACCATACAGCACCACCAGATGATCCGCATCGATCTGCGCGGCTCCGCCAATCTGCCGGATCTCGATCGATGCCAGCTTGTTGTCGGGTGCTGCCAGCGCGGCGATGGAACCGACCATGAACTCCATTTCCCCGGCATCCACCGCGCGCCTCATGTCGTCGACACTCGACGCCACCGCGCTGAAGCCATTGCGCCGATGCACCAGCACGACCCGGCGCGCGACCTTGCGCAAGGCTAGCGCCCAATCGAGCGCAGAGTCGCCGCCGCCGGCGACTATCACGGTTTTATCAGCGAAATCGGCGAGATTGCGCACGCTGTAGTGGACGTGGCTATCTTCAAGCGGCGTTGCTTCGGGAAGTGCCAGGCGTTGCGGTACGAACGCTCCATTCCCGGCGGCCAGCATGATCGCGGCGGTATCGAAGATGAGGCCTTGGCCTGTCGTGACCGTCCAGCGGCCGTCTTCGCGCTGCTGAACCGTTTCGACTCGTTGACCTAAGTGAATCGGGACGTTGAAGGGGCGACATTGCTCCATGAGCCGGTCGACCAGTTCGCGTGCGGTGCACGACGGAATGGCGGGGATATCGTAGATGGGCTTGTCCGGGTATAGCTCGATGCATTGGCCGCCGATCCGTTCAAGCGTATCGACGATCTGACACGATAACCCGATCACACCCGCCTCGAACGCTGCGAAGAGGCCTACGGGTCCCGCGCCGACGATCAGGACATCGGTACGTATTGGGGATGTTGATCTGTCGACGTGAGTGTCAGCTTCAGAAGTCATTCGGTATCCGTGGTCTCATGCAGCCGGGCGTGCTGCATCGGTTGATCCACCATACAGAACCTGTCGGGCCAGAGCAACGAAGGCACCACAGGTGGCGTGGGCAGGGTTTGAAAGGGGTAAAGACCGCACGCCACTCATTCGAGCCTATTCCGCGTGGACGCGGGCTCAGCACATCAGTCGGAATTTCGCTCCGCATGGTTCCCCGGAGCAACAACAGTCGTCGGCCGGCTGGTTTCATACGGCCGCTCATACGCGAACAACAAGATTGCGTGCACCGTCAGGTCATCCCCTTCTTTAGCCGCCGACAAGATAGCGATCCACGGGCGTAACTCTATTCGACAGCCTTGACGCTTCGCATAAGGAAACCGGAACACGCAGTTATCGTCAGCGTGCAATGTTCAAATGCATGTGCCGAATTCCTGGCTGCGAACACCCTGACACTCGAAGAATCGTTCCGCAAGACTTCACACCGTTGTCCCGGCGCACCGTTGCCAAAGCTTGTCTGGAAGCATGCCCCGCCTGAGCCTCGGAGCCATCATCAAACCGTAACCCGGAAGTCACGCTTGCTAGAATGCCAATTCCCGGCTATATTACTGGATATATCGGGAGTGCATCATGCGCACATCACAAAATCGCGCCATTCAGAACTATCGCAGTCGGCTCAGCGAACGTGGCCTTGCACGTTTTGAAGTACTGGGCCGTGATGCTGATCGCGACCTTCTCCGCTCGTTGGCTCGCTGCTTGGCCGAAGACACTCCCCAGGCCTCACAACTACGTGCAGCAATAAGCCAGACCATCTCTGGTAGCCCACCCAAAAAGGGCGGCATCCTGGCTGCCCTTCGACGCTCGCCGCTGGTCGAAACCGATATTGATCTGGTTCGTTCACACGATGATGGACGTCACGTAGATATCTGATGCGCTACCTGCTCGACACCAACATAATTAGCAACGTCATCAAACCAGCCCCGTCCGAGTCACTACTGACGTGGATGGCCCAACAGAACGACGAAGACCTTTTCATCGCCTCCCTGACGGTTGCGGAGATCCGTCGGGGCTTGCTGGAGAAGCCCGCTGGCAAACGGCGAGATCAACTCGATGCCTGGTTTTTCGGGCCTGAAGGTCCTCAGTCACTGTTCGCCGGGCGCGTACTTTCCTTCGACGAAAACGCCAGTCTTATTTGGGCTCGCCTGATGGCCGATGCAAAGACCAGGGGACAGCCAAGGAGCGCATTGGACACTATCATCGCGGCCGTCGCCGAGGCCAACCAATGCGTTGTGGTGACTGATAATGAAAGAGATTTTCCCGGTATCGAGACGTTCAATCCTATTCGGGCGCGTGCTTGATGAGCGGGATTCGATCAACTGACATGATCTTCCGCGAAGACGTATTTGGAATGGAGCAAGGGCGGCGATAAGTCAAACGAGCAGGAGCGCCCGCGTCGTCGCGGTGAGTCAGGGTCAGGGTCAAGTCTGGCCGTAAATTTGCCACGTTCCCAAGGCTGGCGTCCATGCAAAGCGGCACCGGCGGCAAGATCCGCTTGTAATCAAGCCCCCATCAAACAGCCTCACCCCTTCCGACCCACTGCAGCAGCGACGATCGCAACCTGCACACCAATCATTCGCCGCATGTCTGCGCCATCGCGAGCGATTTCCTTGAACCCCTTGATAGCAAACAGGATCGTCTGGGCCAGGTCGACGGCTTCTATTCCGAGACCCGATTCGGCAAGCGGTGCGCTGATGATCTCCATCAGCAAGTCGCCGAACGCGGAATATCCATTGCAGACGGACGCGAAACCCAGATCAAACATGTCTTTCGCGTCCGGGTGTGCCTGTACCAGTTCGAATCCCTCTGCTCCCCACGCCTCGCAGGCATAACGCAGCTTTTTTTCGAACCCTCGATAGCGAGGCAGCCGCTGACGAATCTCGCTCAGCTTGCCAGCCACCATCGCATCCACGACTGCATGAAAGATCGCGTCCTTATCGGGAAACGCCAGATACAGCGTCGGACGAGACAGACCCGCCGCTTGCGCGATGTCCGCCATTGTCGTGCGCGCATAGCCGTATCGGAGAAATACGCCTATCGCCGCCTGGACCACCTGGTCGCGGCGCGTTGAAGTTGCTTCGCTCATGACGGCGATTATGGCACATCGAAGGCAAGACACTTTGACGAAAACTGTCAGATGAACTAGACTGAAGTTGACATTTTTACCAAAAACGTCAATTCGTAGTGACAGCTAAGCGGCAACTATCAACTCAGGAGATATGCATGGCCGAGCCCAAAGTGTGGTTCATCACCGGCGCGTCGCGCGGCTTTGGCCGTCGATGGGCAGAAGCAGCGCTCGCGCGCGGAGACAAGGTCACGGCTACCGCACGTGAGCTGCAATCACTAGAAGTCCTGCAAGAACAATACGACGAAACCCTGTTGCTGCTCCCGCTCGACGTCACCGACCACGACGAGGTTGTCCGTACCGTCAATCGCGCGCCAGCACTTCGGACGTCTCGACGTGATCTTGAGCGTTGCCGGTTACGGCTATATGGGCGCCATCGAGGAGGCCAGCATTCAGGACGCCCGCGCCAACTTCGACACCAACGTGTTCGGCACGCTGTCCGTGATTCAGGCGGCGCTCCCTCTCCTTCGAGCGCAGGGATCGGGACATATCCTGCCGGTGTCGAGCGCCGGGGGAATCGTTGCCTTCCCGGCGGGCGGTATCTATGAAGCGACGAAATTTGCCGTCGAAGCTTTGGGCGAAGCACTTGCCGCCGAGGTTGCCGGATTTGGGATCAAGGTAACGATCATCGAGCCGGGACCGTTCGCCACGGATTTCATGAATGAATCGTCCATCAGAAAGGCACCGTCGATGCCGGCTTACGAGCCGGTACGCCAGCACCTTGCCTCGCTGCTGTCAGCCGACGCGTTTGGCGATCCTTCCGCAACGGCAGAAGCGATCCTGAAGGTGGTCGATGCGCCCGAGCCGCCCCTTCGTCTTATCCTCGGCAGCGCAATGCTGCCGTTGATCAAACAGGTCTACGCGGAACGCCTGAAGGTTTGGGAAAGCTGGGAGAACGTTTCGAAGGCCGCGCAGGGCGGCCGCAACTAAAGGAATTCACTATGTCTGATACTTCAAAAATCTGGCTGGTAACCGGCGCTGCGCGCGGACTTGGGCGCCTCATCAGCGAGGCGGTCCTGGCCGTGGGCGATCGTCTTGTTGCCGGCGCCCGTGATCCCGATCGCCTCGGAGATTTAGTCGAGCGCTATCCAGACCGGATTCGTCCCGTCGCACTCGATGTCACCGACGAGCTTGCCGCGCAGCGCGCGGTCGACCACGCGCTCAATGCCTTTGGCCGCATCGACGTGCTGGTCAATAACGCGGGTTATGGCCATACCGCTCCATTCGAGCAAATGACAACGCAAGATTTCCGCGATCAGGTGGAAACGAACTTCTTCGGTGTCGTCAACCTGACTCGCGCGGTGCTGCCAGTGATGCGCAAACAGCGCGCTGGTCACATTTTCCAGGTGTCATCGGCGGGAGGCCGCACGTCGGCGCCAGGGTTGTCTGCCTATCAGGCGGCGAAATGGGCCGTCGGCGGTTTCAGTGACGTCGTCGCGAAGGAGGTTGCGCACATGGGCATCCGCGTGTGCACGCTGGAACCTGGCGGGATGCGCACCGACTGGGCCAGCGAAGCACGTAGCGGCGTTGATGGCTTGTTGCCCGATTACGAACAGTCGGTCGGCAGTATGCTCAGGCTTCTCGAAGCCTATGGCGGTCACGAGATCAGCGACCCCGCGAAGATCGCGGCATTGATCGTTGAACTGTCACGTCGCGAAGAGCTTCCGTTGCGTCTGTTGCTCGGTGGAGACGCGCTGCACGTCTGCAGTCTCGCAGACGCTGAGCGCGCCGAGGAACAAGAGCGGTGGCGCGAAACGACGCTTTCCACACATTTTCCGGATGCGCAATTACCGGAAGGGCTCGATTTCCTGAAGAAGCCCAAATGACTAGCGTCTAGCTAGAACCGGTACCCCACTCCCAGAAAAACGATCACCGGATCCGCCGTGATGCGCGTCCTGCTGGTCAACACCGTCTGACCGTTGGCGGCCACAGAAGTGACCGTCGCATTTGTCTTGAGAGACAGATAGGTCACCGACCCGGTCGCATACCAGTTCTTGCTGATGTTGTAAGACGCGCCCGCGGTGACCGCGGGGTTCCATGACGGGCTAAGCGAAGCCTTGACCTGCCCGCCCGGCCCTGCAATCTGTTGTCCCGCAGCACTGAATGTCGAGTTGAGATTGGTATGCGAGAACCACGTGTAATTCCCGCCGACACCGACGAACGGGCGCAACTTCGTCTGCGCGTCGAAGAAGTAATACTTCAGGAACAGAATGGGTGACCACGAGCGGGTGGTGGCGAGCGGCGCAAGATTCCCCAGATCGAGCGACGGGCCGCCAGCACCGAATGGCGTGGCCTTGCCCTGCGCAAAGAGCTGGAGCTTGGGCGGTATGCCCGCCGCCAGGTCAAAAGCAATGTGGTCCGTGACGAAATAAGTGGTCGAAAGCTCCATGGTGAACGTGTTATGGATCTGACCACCCGTTCCTGTCGACGTGAATGTGCCGAAACCCGAGGTGCTCTGCAACGACGTTGCGGAAGACGGGCCAAAGTCGAGCCACACTCCACCCACACTGGTTATGAGACTGCCCGCGCTCTGCGCCATCGCAGTGGAACATATCGCACCCGGTATTAACGCAAGGCATAGAAGTTTTTTCATCATTTTGTCTCTGGTTTATTTAGTATGACGTATCAATATCTCAACGCCGCCGTTTTCTCTCATAGCGCCGCTCAGCACGGGTCAGAACTGCTCGATGGGAAGGCTCAACTCGCTCGGTGCACCGCTGCGGATTGTCTCCAGAAGCGCATTCGCCTTGGGCAAGATCTTGTCGGCGTAGAAGCGCGCAGTGACAAGCTTCGCGCGATGGAAATCCGGGTCTTCATTCGCCTCGCACTTCTTTGACGCAGCAAGCGCGGCGCGCCCCATCTGCCACCCGCCGCACACGTATCCGGCGAGCATCAGATAGTCGACGGAACCGGCAAGCGCTGCATCAGGCTCAGTGGCCAACGCATGCAACATCCAGATGGTGGCATCGTCGAGGGCCTGGACAGCGGCCACGAGCGCCGTGCCAATGGACGCCACCTGGCGTTCCGTGCTGCGCTCCAACTCCTGCGCGGCCTGACGAATCTCGGCCACCAGTTCAGCCATCCCCGCGCCCTGATCTGATGTGAGCTTGCGGCCCGCGAGGTCGGCAGCCTGGATGCCCGTCGTGCCCTCGTAGATCGGAGCGATGCGCGCGTCGCGCAGGAACTGGCATGCGCCCGTCTCTTCGATGTAACCCATCCCGCCATGCACCTGCACACCCATCGATGCAATCTCGACGCCCAACTCCGTACACCATGCCTTCAACACGGGGATCAGAAGATCGACGCGCGTCTGGCGACGTGCGCGTTCACCGGCGTCGGGGTCACGATGCGCGCGGTCCATGTCAGCGGCCATCACGTATGCGAAAGCGCGCATCGCTTCGACCTGGGACTTCATCGTCATCAACATGCGCCGCACATCGGGGTGATGGATGATTGCCACCGCGCCTCCCGACTTGCTGGTCGCAAGCCGCCCCTGGACGCGTTCCTTCGCGTATTCACGGGCCTGCTGATAAGCGCGTTCGGCAATCGCGAGCCCCTGGATACCTACCTTCTGGCGCGCCTCGTTCATCATCGTGAACATATGCGCGAGGCCTTTGTTCTCCTGCCCCACCAGATAACCAATCGCCCCGCCTTGATCACCAAAGCTCATCACGCAGGTCGGACTCGCGTGAATGCCAAGCTTGTGTTCGAGAGACACGCAGTGAACGTCGTTGCGTTGTCCCGGCGAGCCATCGGCATTCAGCAGGAACTTGGGCACGACAAAGAGCGATATGCCGCGCACGCCCTCGGGCGCATCCGGCGTGCGTGCGAGGACCAGATGAATGACGTTGCCCGTCATATCGTGATCGCCCCACGTGATGAAGATCTTCTGACCGGAGAGGCGATAGTGGTCACCCTCGGGCACCGCCTTCGAGCGCACGGCAGCGAGATCCGAGCCCGCTTGCGGCTCGGTCAGGTTCATGGTGCCCGTCCATTCGCCGCTGACGAGATTCGGCAAATAGCGTCCCTTGAGTTCGTCCGAACCGTGCTGCCTTAGCGCCTCCGTGGCGCCTGCGGTCAACAGAGGACATAGCGCGAACGCCATGTTGGATGAATTCCACATCTCGACGGTCGCCGCACTCAACAACTCGGGCAGCCCCTGGCCGCCAAAATCCGGGTCACCCGAGAGGCCGGTCCAGCCGCTTTCGACGAACTGCCGGTAGGCTGTCGCGAAACCGTCCGCTGCGACCACGCCGTCCTTCGTCAGGCGCGCACCCTGCTCGTCGCCGGACTTGTTGAGCGGCGCCAGCACTTCGGTTGCGAGCTTTGCCGCCTCGTCGAGCACAGCCTCGGCGAGTTCTGTGCTCACCTCCTCGAAGCCCGGCAGCGAAGACAACTCGCCGAGACCGGCCAGTTCCGTCATCACGAAGCGCATGTCGCGCAGCGGTGCAATATAGGTGCTCATCATGGTCTCCGGAATTAGTTTTGTTGCAGTTTGTCCAGCTCACCGGACAACTCCGGCAATACCTTGAAGAGATCGCCGACGATCCAGTAATCCGCGACCTGAAAGATCGGCGCCTCCTCGTCCTTGTTGATTGCGACGATCACCTTCGAGTCCTTCATGCCGGCCAGATGCTGGATCGCGCCGGAGATGCCGACCGCGATATAGAGTTGCGGCGCGATGACCTTGCCGGTCTGGCCCACCTGATAGTCGTTCGGCGCGAAGCCGGCATCCACGGCAGCGCGCGATGCGCCGACCGCTGCGCCCAGCTTGTTGGCGATATCGTCCAGCAGAGCGAAGTTTTCACCGGAACCCATGCCCCGGCCACCCGAGATCACCCGCTGCGCCGCTGTCAGCTCAGGACGCTCGGAGCGGGTCAGTTGGTGGCTCACGAAACGCGAGCCCGGGACCTCGGCGGCCGGTGCGAGCGCTTCGATCGCCGCCGCGCCGCCAACGGCCTGCGCCGCCTCAAAGGCTGTCGTGCGTACCGTCATGACCTTGATACGGTCCGCGCTTCGCACCGTCGCGAGCACGTTGCCCGCGTAGATGGGGCGCACGAAGATATCGGCGGATTCGACGGCAATGACGTCGGAGATCTGCGCGACGTCGAGCAGTGCAGCCACGCGTGGCATCGCGTTCTTCGCGGTGGTCGTGGCGGGCGCCAGCAGGTGGGTGTAGTCGGCCGCGACCGTCGTGATCAGCGCGGCCAGGTTCTCGGCCAGCGGATGCGCATAGTGCGGCGCATCGGCGACGCGCACGCGGGTCACGCCGGCAATGCTTGCGGCCTGCTCGGCCACGGCCGCGCATTGCGATCCGGCGACGAGCACATGGATGTCGTCGCCAAGACGCGCAGCGGCGGTGACGGTGTTCAACGTCGCGGCCTTCAGCGTCTGGTTGTCGTGTTCTGCAATAACGAGTATGGACATGTCTCCCTCTTCCTTTTTAGATGACGTGTGCGACGTTCTTCAGCTTGGCCACGAGATCTGCGGCGTCGGCGACGCGAACGCCTGCCTCGCGCTTCGTCGGCTCAGCGAGCTTCAGTGTCGACAACCGGGGCGAGATGTCGACGCCGAGCGCATCGGGCGTCACCACCTCGAGCGGCTTCTTCTTCGCCTTCATGATGTTGGGCAGCGTCGCATAGCGCGGTGTGTTGAGGCGCAGATCGGTGGTCACCACCGCCGGCAGATCGACCTCGATCGTCTCCAGTCCGCCGTCGATCTCGCGCGTCACGAGCGCCTTGCCGGCTTCAACGCTCACCTTCGATGCAAAGGTCGCCTGCGGCCAGCCGAGCAACGCCGCGAGCATCTGGCCGACCTGGTTCGCGTCGTCATCGATGGCCTGCTTGCCGAGCATTACGAGTTGCGGCTGCTCCTTGTCCACCAGCGCCTTGAGCAGCTTCGCGACCGCGAGCGGCTGCAACTCGGCGTCGGTCTGCACGAGGATGGCCCGGTCAGCGCCTGTCGCCATCGCCGTGCGCAGCGTCTCCTGGCAACCCTGCACGCCGCAAGACACGACGACCACCTCTGACGCCGCGCCGGCTTCCTTCAAACGCACCGCCTCTTCCACGCTGATTTCGTCGAAGGGGTTCATCGACAGCTTCACATTCGCGATGTCAACAGCGCTGCCGTCGGCCTTCACGCGGACTCTCACGTTCGCGTCGACGACGCGTTTGACAGGAACCAGTACTTTCATTGCCTTCTCCGTTTCGATAAGGACTCTTTCGCGCCGGCGATGTGAACCGATCGCTAAAGGGTTGGTTTTGTTCGTACGGGATACGCGCCGCCAGCCCGGGCTTGTGCACCGCAATACGATCGGATGCGGGTAGACACGTCTGCTGCCTCAAGGCAGTTGCGCGTATCATTTCCCGAGCAGAGCACCCCAACTGGTCGCGCCCGCCGAGGGGCGGCTCCCAATGACCGGTCGTCGTGCCGCACCGTTGTCCAACTGTGGAACTGCATGTCTCCTCGCTGGAATCAATGGTGTCTGAACGCGGCCCCGCGCAAAATCCCCCTTACAGGGGAGCGCGATCGCGAGGACGGCAAATGGCAGTCAGGGTCAACCCGAACGCCTGGAGCAACTGATGCACGTGATAGAAGCACCATCCCTGTACAGGCCGCCTGTCTTCCTCGCAACGAAGGTCTTCCCGCCGCGCCTGCCCGCCGGATTGATCGACCGGCCACGGCTTGTCGCGCTCGCCGGGAAAGCGGAGTACAAGCGGCTGACCGTCATCAAGGCGCCTGCCGGTTTTGGCAAGACATCGCTTGCGCTCACGTGGCTCAACGGGCTGAACACAAGCGGCGCCTATGTCGCGTGGCTGTCGCTCGACACGGAGGACGACGAACCCGCGCGCTTCTTCCATCATCTGGCGCGGGCGCTTCGCAACGCTTGCGCGAGCGTCGGCGCGTCCGCGCTCAGCCTGACCACCGAGGCGTCGCTCGTGCCCGCGCACTCGGTCGTGTCGACGCTGATCAACGAACTCGTCGACGTCGACGACGAGGTCTATCTATTTGTCGACGACTATCACCTGATCAGCCTGCCCGCCATTCACGACGCCATGTCGTATTTCATCGCGAACGCACCGACGAGCGTGCACGTCGTGGTGTGCACGCGTACCGATCCGCCGCTGCCGCTCGCCAACCTGAGAGCCAGGAACGAGCTGCTGGAAATCGACGCGTCGGCGCTTCGTTTCAACTTCGACGAAACCCGCAGTTTTGTCGAACACGAATGCCCCGGCGGGCTGCGTGCCGCCAGCATCAAGTCGCTGTTCGCGAACACGGAAGGCTGGGCTGCGGCGCTGCGAATTTCCGCCTCGGTGCTCTCGCGCGACGAATGCAAACCCGATTGGGACGTGAGCGCGCCGTCCGGCGCCTCGCGGCCCTTCGCCGCCTACCTTGAAGACATCCTCAAGCGTTTGCCGGCCGGCATGGTCGAGTTCATGTTGCGCACGTCGATACTTGATCGCCTGACGGCGTCGCTGTGTGAAGCGGTAACCGGCATTGGCGCGGGGCAAGGCATGCTGGAGACGATCTCCGCCCGCCAGTTGCTGCTTGAACCGCTCGATATCGAGGGACGCTCGTTCCGCTATCACCATCTGATGGGCGAGTACCTGCGCCGGCTGCTCGAAACCCGGCATCGCGATGAAGTGGTGGACCTGCATCGTCGTGCATGCCAGTGGTACGCCCGGGCGGAGCAATGGACAGACGCGGTCAGGCACGCGATCGCCGCGGGCGATACGGAAGACGCCGTCTCCCTGATGGGTCACTGCGCGATGGCGCTCGTCACGAAGGGCGACCTGCTTACGCTGCTCGGCTGGCAACGGCAGTTCCCTGCGCGCCTGATGCGCGGGCAGGTCGCGGTCACGCTCGCGATCGCGTGGGGAATGGCGCTGGCGATGCGTTTCGACGAAGCGCTCGCGATGCTCGATGAGATCGAGCGCGACGCCGGTACGGGTCCGGGCAACGCCCAGGAAAACATCCGCTGGGAGTGCCAGGCGATCCGCTCGGTGGTGGCCGGGCTACAGGACGACGCGCCGCGCGCGCTTGCGATCGCACAGGCGTGTCTCGACCGGCCGTCGACAGACAGCTGGACCACCAACGTCGTCTCCAACGTCGTGCGCTTCGGGCACTGGAAGGCAGGCAACCTGCAAGCGCTGTACGCGACACCCTGGATCCCCTTTTCGATCGAGGAAGACCAGCGCAACGTGTTCGCTTCGGTCTACCGGCTATGCCTGCTCGGCCACGCGGAAATGCAGCAGATGCACTTCGCGCTTGCCGAGCGTTATTTCACCGAGTCGATGCAACTCGCCGAGCGCCATTCCGGTCCGAAATCCATCTCGGCCGCGTTGTGCGCGCCGATGATTGCGCAGATCTGGTACGAGCAGGGCCGGCTCGACGAAGCGGAAGCGCTGCTAGTCGATCTCATGCCGTTGATCGACCTGGCGGTCCTGCTCGATAGCACCTTGATCGCCTATCGGGTGCTCGTGCGGATCGCCATCGCGCGCGGCGACACCGAGCAGGCCTATGCGCTGCTCGATCAGGCGCAGTCCCTGGGTTACACGCGCCGCTGGGACCGGCTGACTGCCGGCGTCCTCGTCGAGCGCGCAAGACTCTATCTTGCGGAAGGGAGGGTGACTGAAGCATCGGCGTGTGTCGTGCAGATGGATCAACTGGTGGGCTCCCGTTGCGCCGCGGAGGAAGCGGTCTCGCCGGAGATCGAAACCTTCCGTGCCATCGCGGTGGCCTGGGTCGCGATGGCCCAGAACCACACCGAGGAAGCGCTCGGGTCATTGACATGCGCTTTGCGAAGCGTCGAAGACCGGCGCGGCGACTATCTTGCGCTGCGCTTGCGCACCGTGCTCGCGCTCGTCTGGTTGCGTGCGAACGAACAGACCCGCGCCGTCGAAATCTTTCGCGAAGTCCTGAACGCCAATAGCGACATCTACCGCTCGATTCTCGACCAGGGGCCGGAGATGGGGCCGCTCCTGCGCGCGGTTCGCGACGACACGCGCTGCACGCCGCAGACGAAGGAGACCGTTGCTTACATCGATCGCCTGCTGGACGGCTGGCGAGCGCTGTACGAGCCCGCTGCCGGCGCGAGGCGTGAGCCGGAGCGCGAGTCGCTGAGCGCGCGGGAGCGCGGCATTGTCGAGCTGATTGCGCAGGGGCAGTCGAACAAGGAGATCGCGCGCACCCTGGGGATCACGCCCGAAACGGTCAAGACTCACGTGAAGAACATCTTCGTGAAACTGGCCGTTGACAAGCGCGCGCATGCCGTTGCGCGAGCACAGGCTATGGGACTGGTTGCGGCCGGTTAGCGCGCGTGCCGACTCATGCCGCCGCACGTCACCGCACGACGGCGAGTGTGGCGGCGTGAAGCAGCACGCCGGCCATGCCACCCACGAAGGTGCCGTTGATCCGGACATACTGCAGGTCGCGGCCGATTTCCGCTTCGATCTTCTGGCTCACTTCGCCCGCATTCCAGCCTTTTACGACCTCGGTGATGAGCGCGGAGAGCTGGCGCCTGTAGCGCACGACGAGTTCACGCGCGAGCGCTAGCCACCATGCGTTCAGCTTGTGTCGAATTGCAGGCTCACGGCCGATCCGCTTGCCGAGCGAAGCCAGCATGTTCGCTAGTGCATCGCGCACGGCGGACTGCTCACGGCCGAGATCGGCGCTCATACGCCTGCGCAAGCGCTGCAGCAGCACGCGATAATAATCTGCATGCCTGAAATGACGGATGCAGTCGCGCAGCAGCGACCTGCCGATACGGCGGTGCGTGGCCGATGTCTGCAATTGTACGGTCAGCGTCTGCAAGGTCTCATCGAACTGACGGCGAAGCGCGTGATCCGGACTCGCCGCCGCTTCATGGAGAAGCACAATGATGCCGTCGATAAATTTCCTGACGATATAGTCGTCGAGCGGCGCGGGTGTATATCGCGAGGTCTCGCTGAATTTGGCCTTGATCATGTCGACGTTCGCCGTCAGCCACTTCTCAAGCGCTTCGAGCCCGTGAACCAGCCACGGCTGATGCCGCTCGCCTTCGGTCAGTATCTTGAGGACGTCGCCGGCCACGCGGGATACGTCGAGTGTACGCAACTGCGGTATCACCAGCCGGTCGAAAAACCACTCGAGGTCTGCTTCGTCAATGCCCTCAAGCAATCCTGCAACGGCGTCCGCCACGATATCGGCGACCCCGCGGCTATTCGCCGGGTGCGCCAGCCACTGGGCAAGCGCCTGTGCGGCATCGTGGCCGCTCAGCCTGCCGATGATGAGTTCCGGTGTCAGAAAATTTTCTTCGACGAAGCTGCCGAGGCTCTCGGCAATGCGCTGCTGGTTTTGCGGAATGATCGCCGTATGCGGGATCCGCAGACCCAGGGGATGACGGAACAGCGCGACGACTGCGTACCAGTCCGCGATCGCGCCGACCGTGCCGGCCTCCGCAAACGCGCGCGGCCACGCGAGCCATGAATGGTCTGCCTGCCAGGCGACACACGCGAACAGCAGCGCGATCATGAAGGCGAGCAGGCACATCGCCGTTCGCCGCATGCGCTTCAGGCCGCTCGCCTTGCTGTCTTCATGTGCATTCGCCATGGCCGGCAATGCACTATCACCGCCGCCATCGCCGCCATCGCCAACCGGGAAACTCAACTCCCCTCCTGCCGGAGAAACTTGCGCACCACCGGCCCGACTTCGCTCGCGCGCGCGATGAGAAACAGGTGACCGTCATCGATCACATAGAGCGTCGCATCGCGGATACGGGCCGCGAGAATCTTCGCGTTGGTCAGCGGCACAATAGGGTCGTCGTTGCCGTGCATGACCAGGGTCTTCTGGCGCAACGAACCGAGCCACGGCAAGCTGCTCCAGCCTGCCGCGGCCAGCAGCTGATACACGTAGCCCCGCCCGCGCGGCGGCTGGATATGCTCGCTGTGCGCCTTCAGCAGCGCCGGATCGCGCCGGTAAGCGCCTCCGTAGATCTCCGCGCCCACCTGTTGCAGGTAAGCGGGATCTGTGTAGCGGCGTGGGCCAATCAGCTTTGACAACACCGACAGCCTGGCCGGCACCATGATGACGCCGGGAGAGGTTGCCGCTAGAACCAGCCTGCGGCAGCGCCCCGGATACAGATGCGCAAACTGCTGCGCCAGCGCGCCGCCCCACGATACGCCAAGCACATCGATGGCCCCCTCATGTCCGAGCCGCGTCAGCAGCTTGTCGGCCAGCACGGACAACGTCGGGAAGCGATACGGCACGACTGGCGCAGGCGAGCCGCCTACGCCAGGAACGTCGAAGATGATGACGCTCACATCGTCGAGCGCCGTGACGAACGGCTCCACCAGTTCGAGGTTGGCGCCGATGCCGTTGAAAATGAGCAACGGCGGCGAAGCATCACTGCCGCGCCATGTCGCGACACGCAGCGTCTGGCCATCCAGATCGATCGTCTGGATTTGCATGGTACGAAGAGACTCGGGGCTCGTGTGCATTTTTTGTTTCCGGATCATCTTCAGGACGGACATTTCGTTCGAGGCGTCGGCATTGCGCAGGAGCTGCGTCACACCACTATTACTTCTTCGGCTGAAGGAGTGTCTTCAGTTCCTCGACGTGCTCGGCGACGCGCTTGGTCACCACGGCGAAGCTGTCCGACTGCGCACGGTATGCCGTGCCCGCGAGTTCCTGCATGTCCAGGAGCGCCTTTTGCAAGGCCTGCTGGACCACTTCGCCCGTGTTGGCGGCGGGCTGGCCTCCCGACTGGGCCGCGCGGCTCGCGAACGACTGCAATTCGGTCAGCGTCGTGCGCAGGATCTCAGCCTGCTTCTGGGCCAGCGACTGCACGCCTGCAAGCGCGGTCGTGTTGGCTTCGGCGATCGCCTCGATATCCTTGCGGCGCGTCTCGAGGATTGCGTTGACGTCGACGCCGGGCAGCTTGAACTGTCCAACGACCTTTTGGTATTCGGCGAAAATGTTGTTCGGGTTGGTTGAATCCATCATCAGTACTCCAATTAAACTACGTTGAGAAAATGTTGACCACCGTGCTATCAACGAGTGAACCGGGGCCGGTGCCGGCGTGTGCCTTATGCTTCCACGACATACGTTCCCGGCGCTTTCACGCCCGCTGGGTGCTGCTTGTTGCCAAGCGTTGCCGGTGCGGGCTGCCGCTCGCCGGAACGATCGGCGAGCCAGGTGCGCCAGTCGAGCCACCACGTTTCTTTTTCGACCCGGGCACTGGTGAGCCATGTATCGGCATTGGCGGATAAATCGGGATTGAGGAAGAACTTCGCCTTCGGATTGCCCGGCGGGTTGATCAGGCTCTGGATATGACCGCTCGAACTCAGCACGAAGCGCGTCTCTCCGCCAAACGTGCGCGCCGTGTTGTACACGCCCTTCCACGGTGTGATGTGATCGGTCATGCCTGCGACCACGTATTTGTCGCACGTCACTTCGGTCAAGTCGATCGGCGTACCCAGGACCGTCAGCGCGCGAGGCTTGCTGAACAGATTGCCCGTGAAGATATCGAGCAGTTGTCCATGCATCGCCGCGGGCAGCCGGGTCGCGTCGTTGTTCCAATAAAGGATGTCGAACGCGGGCGGCGTTTTACCGAGCAGATAGTTATTGACCCAGTAGTTCCAGACGAGATCGTTGGGTCTCATCCAGGCGAACACGCGGCCCATTTCTTCTCCGGCGAGCACACCCTTCGATGCGCTGTTCTGCTTCGCTGCCGCGATGGCTTCCGGCGTCGCAAAGAGACCGAGCTGCGAGTCAGCCGTATTGTCCAGCACGGCGACCATCAGCGTGGCGGCATTGACGCTCTTGTCGCCACGGCTTGCAAGGTGACCCAGGAGCGCGGATATGGTCATGGCGCCCGAGCAGGCGCCGTGCAGGTTGACGTCGTCGCTGCCGGTAATGTCACGCACTGCGGCGATCGCTTCGAGGAGCGCGGCAACATAGGTATCGAGATCCCAGTGCCTCTGGGCGGCAGTGGGATTGCGCCAGCTCACCACGAACACCTGGAACTCGCTCTTCACCAGATAGTCGACGATGCTCTTGCCGTCCGACAAATCGAAAATGTAGAACTTGTTGATCTGCGGCGGCACGATCAGCTGCGGGCGGGCGTACACCTGTTCCGTTGCCGGCGCGTACTGGATCAGCTCGAGCACTTCGTTGCGAAAGACCACCGAGCCCGGCGACGTGGCGAGATTGCCACCCACCTTGAACGCCGACCGGTCGACTTGCGCGGGCATCCCCTGGTTCTGCAGCATGTCCGTCACGAGGTTCTTCATGCCGCCGAGCAGGCTTGCACCGCCCGACTCGATGACCTTCTTGAGCGCAGCCGGATTGCCGAGCAGTGTGTTTGTCGGCGACATGGCGTCGGTGTACAGCGACAGGACGAACTGCGCGCGTTCCTTGCTCTTTGCGTCGAGCGCCGAGCGATCGACAAACCCTGTCAGCGCACTACGCCACGCGACGTAACTCTGCAGCGCCATGCGGTAAAGCGCGTTGTCCTGCCACGCGGTGTCTGTGAAGCGTTTGTCGCCCTGAGGCGGCGCGCTGTCCGCGCTGCCGGCAAGCACCGCCATCAGATCGCGGACGAGCGCCGCCTCCTGCTCCATGAGCAAGGTCGGTTGCCGCAACGCCTGGGTACCGATCTGCTGCGCGGTTGCCAGAATGTCTCGCGGGCGTAATCCCACGAACGGATTCGGTCCGAGTATGCCTTCCGCGGCAGACGCCGCGAGGTCGTTCTGCTCCTCGCCGCGTGCCTTGCTTTTATCATTTGCCGCCATCTTGCCGCTCCTCAAACGTCGCCGTCCGCTGTCTTTGTCCGCTGTGCCATCACAGTTGCCTGCCGCTTACGCGACCAGCATCGCCAAGGTCTCGGCGACGAGCGCCGGCTTCTCCTCGCCCTCTATCTGCAGTTCGTTCATCGTCTTGACGATGATCCGGCCGCCGCTCTTCTTTTCCACCGACGTCAGCGTCACGCGATTTCTCACCCGCGCGCCCGCCCTCACCGCTGTCATGAAGCGCACCTTGTCCAGCCCATAGTTCAGCCCGGCCGATGCGTCTTCAGGAATGAGTCCGATCTCCATCGCGAGCGCCGCCAATAGTGAAAGCGTCAGATAGCCGTGTGCGATCGTGCCGCCGAACGGACTCTCGCGCTTCGCACGCTCCTCGTTCACATGAATCCATTGCTTGTCGCCCGTGCACTCGGCGAACGCATTGATGCGCGCCTGATCGATGACGACCCAGTCCGATATGCCCAGTTCGCGGCCAACGAAGTCGTCGATCGTGGCGATGCTGTATCCCTTGATGCTCATCGTGTCTGCTCCCGGGCGACGGTACTGGCGAACTGCTCGCGCAGCCCCTTCTTGTTGATCTTGCCAACACTCGTTTTTGCGAGTGCATCGACGAACGTCACGACCTGCGGCACCGCGTATTTCGATATCTGTCCGGATACGCTGAACGACAGTACGTGCTGCTTGATATCGTCCTCCGTGACTGCCGTCCCCTCCCTGAGCACGACCAGCGCCACCGGCCGTTCCCCCCACTTGTCATCCTTGATGCCGATGACGGCCACCTCGGACACGCCCTCGTATTGCGAGATCAGGTCTTCTATCTCGAGCGACGACACCCACTCGCCGCCGGACTTGATCACGTCCTTGATGCGGTCGGTAATTTGTATGTTGCCCGTCGGATCGATATTGGCAATGTCCTGCGTATGGAGATAGCCGCCGGTCCAAAGCAGCTCGGAGGCCTCGGGATTGTTCAGATAACCCTGCGTGAGCCACGGCGCCCGCGCGACAATTTCGCCGGTGGCTTTGCCATCGCGGGCGAGCTCGCTCATGTCGTCGTCGACGACACGCAGGTCAACCAGGGGAACAGGCCGGCCGGTCTTGCAGCGCAGGCGAAGCTGCTCGTCGGCGGGGAGCTTTTCGGCGCCGGGCGGAAGCTGCGCGAGACTGAGTACCGGGCAGGTTTCCGACATGCCGTAGCCGACGAACACATCGATGCCGCGATCCAGCGCCGCCTGAGCGAGGCCTTGCGGCAACGCGCCGCCACCGATGATGATCTTCCACTCGCTCATGTCCGTCGCCTTACCCTCCTCACATGCGAGCAGCATGTGCAGGATCGTGCCGACGCAATGCGAGAACGTGACGCCCTCTTCGCGCACGAGCCGTGCGAGCCGGTCAGGCACATAGCGTCCGGGATAAACCTGCTTCACACCCAGAACCGTCGCGATGTACGGCATGCCCCATGCATGGACGTGGAACATCGGGGTGAGCGGCATGTACACGTCGCCACGATGGAAACGCTGTCCCGAGACCGGGCTCGCCAACGCCGCCATCAGCGTGATGGTGTGCAAGACCAGTTGGCGGTGCGAGAAGTACACCCCCTTGGGCAGGCCGGTGGTTCCCGTCGTGTAGAAGGTCGTGGCGCGGGTGTTCTCGTCGAAGTCGGGGAAATCGTAGGTCGTCGCGCTCGCCGAGAGCATTGCCTCGTATTCCGTGGCGAACGCAATGGTGTGCGGGCACGCTTCACTGTCCGGCTCGTCGATCCACACGAAAGTGCGGACCGTTTCAAGCTGATCCTTGATCGCTTCGACCACGGGCAGGAAGTCGGTGTGGACGAACAGCACCTCTGCGCCGGCGTGGTTGATCGTGTAGGCAATCTCCGCCTCCGACAACCTCACGTTGACCGTCTGAAGCACGGCGCCCATCATCGGGACTGCAAAGTATGCTTCCAGATAGCGGTGGCTGTCCCAGTCCATGACCGCCACGGTGCTGCCGTGCCGCACGCCGAGCCCGTTAAGCCCATTGGCAAGCCGGGCGATGCGTTCCCTCAGCGTGGTATAGGTCATGCGCACCTGGCCGCGGTACACGATTTCCTGTTCCGGCGCCTGAACGAACGGTGTATGCAGCAATTGCTTGATCAGCAGCGGATAAGCATAGGGGGTTGGCGTCGAGCCCTGCACGGCGTCCTGCATCTACGTCTCCTCAAGTCGAGAAATGGATCGGGATGACACAAATCCGTCGTTGCATGTCGCACGCGGTGGCCTCCCGGTTGATGCCATCATCGGATTGTTCGCAGGTAGGAACCATCCCCCGAACAGGGGAGCTTTTTGGATGCCGCCGATTGGTGAGGATCCCGGAGCGGCTGCAGGCTTGGACGCAGGCCGCACGGGGCATGGATCGCGGCGGGAAGATGAGGGCGGTTTTGACGGATCGGCGGGCCGCGCGGCGAAGCGATCGGTGCGAGCCGGATCGCAAGCGCCGTGGCGAGCGAGGGTCTTCCCCTATCCTATCGATCGACCGCCGGTGTTTCTCGCCGTCCGCTAATGCGGTAGTGGTATAGGAAGTTGGACGCGGTATGGGCGAGCGGCCGTTGAACTCGCGTTAACGCTTACGCCTTGCTCGTCTGCCGCCCTGCCTGGCTGGTCAAGTCCTATAAGTTTTCGCGGATCATGGCGAATACGTCGGCGGACTGCCCGTGCAGCATCGCTTTCGCGGAATACAGCGCCATCCCGTACGCAGCCCCCCATTCGATTTTGGGCGGCATCACGAGCGTCATCGGATCGACCTTGACGTTCAGCAGCGCGGGGCCGGGCTCGTTCAACCATGCGATGACGGCTTCTTCGAGCTCATCGGCTTTCGTCACCGTGCGACCCCATAGTCCGATCGCCTCGGCGACCTTGCCGAAGTCCGGATTCTGCAGACCGGTATAGAGCGGGAGCATGCCTTCGGACTTTTGCTCGATATCGATAAATCCAAGCTTGCCGTTGTCGAACACGACCACCTTGACGGGCAGCTTCTCCTGCACCACCGTCATCAGCTCACCGAACAGCATCGCCAGACCACCGTCGCCGGACATGGAGATCACCTGGCGTCCTGGCTGGCACTTCTGCAGCCCCATTGACATCGGCAGGGCCGCGGCCATCGTGCCGTGGAGAAGACTCGAAAACACCCGGCGCTTTCCGTTCGTGTCGATATGCCGATAAAGCCAGACCGTGGGCGTTCCGTCATCGGCGCAGAAGAGCGCATCGCTCGCTGCGTGCCGGTTGATGAGCTCGGTCAGATAGATGGGCGGAATCGTTCCGCGGCTCGACGCGACCGCCTTGGAGCGATGAATTTCCGCTGCGCGGACATGCCGTCCGACGAGCTTGTCGCGGAACTCGGTTGACACGCGAGGTTTGAGGCGCGGCAACAAGGCTTCCATCGTGGACTTGATGTCTCCAACCAACCCTAGCGTGACCGGATGCCGGCGGCCGAGATGATCGGGTGCGAGATCGATCTGAACGATTTTGGCCTTCTCCGGGTAGAACTGCCGCCACGCGAAGTCAGCACCCAGCAACAGCAAGGTCTCGCATTCGGATACCGCCAGATAACCCGCCTCCCCGCCGATGATGCCGGTCATGCCAACGTTGTACGGGTTGTCGTGTTCAAGCGCATCCTTGGCGCGCGACGTGTGGGCGATGGGCGCCTTGAGCCGCTCGGCTACGGCCAGGATTTCGGCATGGGCGCCACGGCATCCCGAACCGCCATAGATCGCGATCTTGTCACCGCCCGAGTTGAGGATGTCAGCGACACGGTCAAGGTCAGCGTCACTCGGCCGGACCATCGGCACATTCGTGTGGACCGAATACGGGACGTCATCGCTCGCATTGGCATGGGCGATGTCGACCGGAACGATCAGCACGGCGACGCCCCCTTTTGCAATCGCGGTCTGACAGGCAATCACGGTTTTGCGGCGTGCCTGCTCCGGCGTGATGATCATGTCGCAGAACACGCTGCACGATCCGTAGATCGCCTTGAAGTCGACTTCCTGCGGAAAGTTGAAGCCGAGTTCCTCGCTCGCTACCTGGGTGGCGATCAGGATGACCGGAGCGCGGTTGCGGTTGGCATCCACCAGGCCGTTGATGAAGTGGAGGCTGCCCGGGCCGCAACTTCCTGCAACGGCCGTCAGGTTGCCGGTCAACATGGCTTCGCCTTCGGCAGCGAACGCTCCTGCCTCCTCATGGCGCACATGGACCCACTCGATATCGCTCTCGTTGATATGGTGAGCGATGAGGTTGAGCGTATCGCCCACGATCCCGTAGCAATGCTTGACGCCCGCCGAGGCGAGCGTGTGCACAATGATCTCAGCAACTTTTTTGGTCATGCAGGTGCTCCTGAGGGTGATCTATGCGTGAAATGATCAGCAACCGTTGTGAACCGCGGGCACGGAGTTCGTCACTGCCGGTCGCGCGGGTTCCATCGGTGGGAAGATTCATTTATCTTGCGTCGACTCCTTATCACCCGATATCACCCGAAGGGGGGATCGGCGATGCGGTGGACCACCTGTGTTTTACGCTTGAAATCAGAATTCCCAGACGACGTGTCGATTTCGTACAAACCGGGCGTCGGACAGAAGGTGAAACAGTGGCGTGCTCGTCAAATGGCGTGACTGGAGCACAGGTAGAGGCCGCCTTGCTGGGGATGTCATCGCTGTCCACACGGTTCTTCGAGCAATCTGAGGCCTTGCTCTCGAAGATGGACACGCGATCGGTAAGCCGATCCGTTCGTCTATTGCTCAGACAACCGAAAGGCGGTCGAAAATTGACGTTGCTGCTGGATCGAAATCCCCAAGGATGTCGCGATAGTTCGCCATTGCGAAATGAGTTGCTGCTGCTGACTGATGATTTCGTTAGCGTGGTTCGTGGACAACCGGAAATAAGGCGCCACCGACCGAGCCAACTCCAAATCCATCGCGTTGTCCGCCTCACTGATATTCAGTTTCAGCCCATGCGCGTGCGGCACGGGATTCATATCGAACGCCGGCGACAGCGCCCACCCCTTGCCCGGTTCAAGCAAGAATCCGTGGTTACGCAGGTGGTCATCCGTGTTCGATACCAACAGATTAAACACGATGCGCGACCATAGTTCGCGCAGATCAGCATAGGTCCGTGCACCGTCTGTCATCAACACTTGCGCGATCTCCAGATAGCCGGCACCGGTCGAAGCATCGTCGCCATCCTGATGACCAGTCAGGTTCATCGCAGAAGCAAAGTGTCGCCGCCGTCCCACTACTGTGCGATCGAAGCGTTTGACCAGGAAGGTGTGATAGTTGCTGTTGAACCGCCTTACCAGTGCGTCGGGAACATTAAGCCCGCAGGCCTTGGCAAGCGTATACACCACCATTTCCCATGCTCCGACGTCGGACTCATCTCGAACGCTGGGAAACTTCGCAATCCACAGATGACCATTCGGATCGACCACGCTGGCCTTGGGCCGCGCACCACCCAAAGAGCCACCGGGTGCGATCAGCATTCGCAGCCATTCATCCGCTTCGCTCGCCGTATTGTTTTCGTCGCGCTCCAGAGCCAGGCTCGCGGCCTCCAGAGCGCGCAACTGCACGAAGGGAGGCGCAGCGATATCGTTCTGATCGTCCAGGAACGGGCCTTCATCGTCGCGTCGAAAACGAAGCGCTCCCGCGCGATACATGTCATGCACACCTAAGAGATAGTCGGATTCATAGAGTCGGGTCTTGGGATCAATCTGGCCGGCACGCTGTGCGCGCTCAAGACGGCGGCGCATCAGCACGCGCCCCCAGCGATCCGGGCTGGCGTCGGCGAATACGCCAAACGTCTCCTGGCCTGCAGGCGGATACTGCCGGCCTGCAAACCAACCGAGTCGCGGATCGAGTTTAAGACCTGCCATATCGGGACGCGCCAGCACGTCGGCGTCAAATTCGTACTCGAATACTTCCCGGGCAGCCGCACGATGCGAATAGAGCCTGCCCAAGCGCAGCGGCTCGGCAAGACCGTCCCAGTCTGCATAAATTCCAACGGAACCCTCGTTCATCTCGCCGGTCCCTTTTTCTTTGAACTGGGAGGCTTGAGAAGAGACGCCAGGCTTTCAGCACTCACGAATGTGTCATCCGCCATCCATTCGCTTCTCGCGACTGGCTCTTGTACGGTTGAGTCTTGAGGAGAAAGCGATGCTCGACGCTCTGGTGGCGAAGCAACGGCTTGCTTGGTTCGGCGTGAGCGCGGCACCAGCGCTGCATCTTGCAAGTCGCGACCGAGCGTGTCGTCCTTCAGCAGGAGATCGAGGTCTTTCTCTGCTCCCAGCGCTTGCATAACCGCCAGGTAAGCACCGATAGTGACCCCCGAGCTGCCTTTTTCCAGGCTGCGCAGCGTAATCGGCGTCATACCTGCACGCTCGGCGACCTGCTTGCCGGTCAAGCGGCGGCGCAGGCGGGCCAGGCGCAAGCGCTCCCCGAGTTGCTGCAGTCGCAGTTCGGTAGCGGGGAGCAAAGGAGCAGTCTTTTTGGCCATAAAGATAATATTACAACCTTATTAGGCCAAAAAGGAAAGAATATTATCCTTTTTACTTCCACCCGATCATCAATCAAGTGGCTGGGTTCTTGCGAGGTGTCCGGCCATCATCTACCCTGCATGAACACCCACACTAGTTGGGAACGGCATGTAAACCTGACCATGTGCATCAAGCATCGCAAGCGCGGTATCAAAATATTGGCGGGGCCCCCACAGGTCGCGATCGCCAATGATGTATAGGTAACTTTTCGCCCGTGTAACCGCGACGTTGAGCAGGTTCGGGGCTGCAGCAGCCCAATCTATCGCTCCAGTGTGCTCCGCATCACAACCCAGAACGAAGAAGACCACTTCGCTTTCCTTACCCTGGAACGTGTGGACCGTCCCGATCCGCTTCTTTATCCATTCCGCGAGCTTGTCTGGGACGCCCCGTCCCGTTCCGGACAGTGCGGCACGCCATGCATCATGATCGCCCACAATCGAACTCAGACCCTTCCTGACCTGCCGGAACGGCGTGATGACGAACGCATCCGGTAGTTGCGGCCGCTTCGGGTCAGCCAGATCCGGCTCTTCGATGTACAGCCTGACCAGCGCCTCAAATACGCGCTGGCCCTGCGTGGCGACGTACTTCGTTCCATCGCTGCTATCGCCGGCCACATGCCACCATGCACTATGACCGAGCACCCGATGCGCGGCTGGCATGCCCTTCTTCGCATGCTTCATTCGTCCATCGTAGGCAATCGCGTTGGCGATTTCGAACATCGGGCTCGCGCACCGTCGGTGCATGACAAGCGGAATACCAATGAACTGATCGCGCTCAAGCGGATGCCGCACACCGTATGGATAGCACCGGTCAGCCAGAGTCTGGACGGACTGTGCGTCCACCGCATAACGTGGCCGCGCTTCCTGCAGCCAGTATTCTCCAAGGCGCATCAACAGACGCGTTGACTGCGTGACGACTGGTTCGATCTGGAGAGGGTCGCCCACCACCACCACGCGCCGCGCGCGCATGATCGCCCCTACGGCCGCCTGCGGCGCGGCTTGCCCGGCTTCATCGACGATCAACCAGCCCAGCTCCTCCGGCCCGATCCCGGCGAACTGTCGCCGAAACGACGCGAAGGTACTTGAAACCACTGGCACCAGCATGAAAAACCACTGCCAGAGTACCTTGCGCGCCTCGCCAACTGGACCTCGCGAAAGCATCTTCGACAGCGCGAACACCAGATCCCGCGTCTGGATCTCGTGAAAGAACGCCTCATGCAACGCCATGGCGGCTGAAAAGAGCTCGTTGCGCAGCCTGTTCAGCTTCTCGCCCTGCCAGAATGCCCGGGCCTGGCAAGCCTCCTCCGCAAGCTCGGTGCCCTCCCATACGGTCACCTCCGTCTGAGCCAGCAGCGACCTCATGGTCCGCAGTCTGTCGCACACGACACCAAGGGAAAAGGCGGCTTCCGCAGTCTCGCACCATCGCCGATACTGACCGGCACGGAACCATCTGGACAGCCATCGGATAAACGGCGGACCAAGGCGTTGCCCGATCAGGTCTGCCTCCTTATCCAGTTCGCGCACCATCACGCTCAGCCGATCCAGCGTCGTGTCACTCGTATCGGGATGAAGCAGATCGGGACAACGTTGCGTCACGTTTGCCCACTTTCCCTCCAGTTCGGTCAACGCGGCATCAAGCGCTTCGAGACGCCTGTGCTCTGCCTGCCAGGCCGCATGCGCCGCCTTGAAGCGTTCCTGCGACGCACGAAAACCCGCACGCGTGCCACGCGCCTGTTCGCGATACCGCCAGTAGGTCATCGCGCCCGCCGCGTCCCAACTCGCGAAATCGACCTCATCGTTCCGGAGAAACCGGTCGCCCGGCCGCTCATCCGGCTTCGCGGCGCGGTTCGAAAACACGTCGCCAAACCGTGTGCGGTTGTCCCGCTTGCCCAGCGCAGCGGATACCAGCCCCCACACGGGCTCTTTGGGAGCCTTCCACTGCTTCGTCGCGTGGGTGCCGGCATAGCGGGTTGCGACAGGTTTGAAGTAGCTGAGCGTATCGAGTTGCGCGGGATCGAGGTGCCGACTTTGGGGCAGTTCGAGCGACAGGTTTTCCACCGCTCCGTTGTTGCTCGAGGCCACCACGATCTCGAATCCCGTCAGCGCCGCTGACAGCACCGGCAGCGTATAAGACTTGCCACCTGAGAAGACCGCATCGATGGTCGCACCGGACAAGCCGTCCTTGGCACTACCAAGTGACGCCAATACACTCGCCCGCTCGACCACGAGATGGGCAACGAGATCCCGAAGCAGCGTGGTCTTTCCGGTACCCGGCGGGCCGTTCACAGCGAGGATCTCGCCCTCTGCGAGAGTCTTCATCCGGTTCAGCGCGTACTGCTGCATCAACGCCTGAAAATGGCCGGCGGGCGATGGCCAACGCCCCACGATTCCATTGCGAGGCCGCAGCGTCTCGAGAATGGTCCGTTGGCCGTCAGGCGCATCCAGATCGAGCTTCGATGCGTCCTGCAGCGAAAGATAAGCCTTCAGAGCACGCGGCACGCACGATCCGTCCAACTCGCGCTGCGCCTGGATCAGGTCATGAACGTAGAAGCTGTTCAGGATCGGCAGATCCCGTTCCTCTTCAGCCTCCTGTTCCTCAGCCGATGCATCGGTGGACTGCCTTGCCGCTGCGCCCTCATCCGTACGGCGGCCCTGCGCCCTTGCCGGCTGTGTTCGCACCGGTGATATGACCATCCACGCAAGACCATCACTGACGGGTTTGTAGCGCGCCCATTCATGAAGCCGCTGCACCATCCCGATCAACTGCGTCGCATCGAAGGGCTTGTCCTCGGCGACAAGCGCCGCCAGATCATCCCTGAGTGCTGTCAGGCTCGATTCGAACGTGTCAGCAGAAAGATCTTCCAGCTCCCCGCTTTGCAGGCGGCCGAGGGCCCATGGCAAGGCTGACACGCTGAGGCTATCGGCACTCACCCGGCCACCTTGTCCCAGCTTCACTTTCGCAAAGCACGTCAAACCTTCCGGGGCCATTTCATCATCGCGAATCTGCTCGATCACAGAACACGCTTTCGACCTTGCCGCGACATAATGTTCCACCACCGACGTTGCTTGCGCCACGTCAAACGGAACCAGGTACAGCTCTCCCGAATGCCCGGACACTTCGTTCAAGCCACGAATCAACCCAGTGGTTGTCGTCCGGATGCAAACCGTTTTCCGGTTCGACTCCCTGGCTTCCTCGAGTTGATCATCGAGGCTGTAGCTGTTGAAAAATTCGACGCTGTGCCAGTAGTCGAGGATGCGGGACATCTTTTGAATCGTCACAATGAGCTACGCACTATTGCCGGGAAAGCAGATAGATTAACCGATATGGGGCCTGTTCATGGGCACTACCGTGGAGCGCAACCCGCTCATTCGTCCAGCCACTTCAATGATCAGCGCTGACAGCGATAACCGGAGCCGTCTGACTCCAGCCACCACCAAGCGATCGATACAAAGCCACCGCAGCAAGTGCATGTTCCTGTTTCGCCTGATTGAGCAGATCCGAGTCCTGCAAATAAGTCTGCTGTGCTGACAGTACGTCCAGGAAGTCCGTCGCACCGCCCTTATAGAGCTGGTTCGCGAGCTTCAGCGACTGGTCCGAAGCACTCAATGCATCCGTCAGCCTCTGCGTTGACTCAGTCGTACTGACGAGGTCGCTGCGGGTGTCCTCCACTTCCTTGAGCGCCTGAAGCATCGTTTGCTGCAGGTTCAGTTGCGATTCACGCATCTTGCTTTCGCTCTGCTGGATATCGGCGGTAATCCGGCCTGCGTTGAAAATCGGACTGGTGGCGTTTAACGCAGCGCTGAAAAGATTGTCGGTGAGCGCGGGCATGCCGAGATACGACGCCGCGAGCAAGCCATCACTCAGGTTCAGAGAGAACTTCGGATAACGCTCCGCTCTCGATACACCAACCTCGGCGGCACGCTGTTCAACTGTGGCGTAGGCCAACAGCACGTCCGGACGACGCAGCAGCGCTTCGGACGGCAAGGTCTGCGGCGCGGCACCTTCGGGGTTGGGAATGGGACCCGGCGTCGCCAGCACCAGCTTGTCGACCGATTCCGGCGTGCGCCCTGAATACACCGCGATCAGGCTTAGTTCATGCTCGATCGTCGACCGGGCGCGCGGAATTCTAGCCTGCAGTTCATCCAGTTGGTTCTGCGCACGCGCGACATCGAGTTGGGTCGACAGGCCATACTTCAACCGCTCCTGGGTGAGTTGCAACGCGCGCTGCCTGATCCCGAGGTTGTCCTGCAAGATCTGCAACTCCGCCTGCGCCCAACGCAGGTTCACATACGCGGACGCAGCGTCGGCGGCAAGTGCGAGCCTGAGTTCATCCTCGACATGCTGTTGCCCGACGAGTTTCGCCTGGGCCGCGAGCAGGTCGAGCCGCTCACCGCCGAATACGTCGGGTGACCAGTTCAACGCGAGACCGATGCCGCCCTGGCGCACGTAGCCCAGTGGAGGCGGGGTGTTTTGCCGCGCATCTGCGGCCGAGGCCGTCGCATCGAGTTCCGGCAGAAGCGCCGCATGTTTTTGCGTGGTGAGCGCTTGCGCCTGCTTGACGCGTTCGGCCGCTGCCTGCAAGTCAAGATTGCTGGTCAGCACCGAATTCACCAGTTCGTCCAGCACCGGGTCGCCGAACTGCGACCACCAGGTCTTTGCATCGACAGCGTCCTTGGGCGTCTCGACGCTCCAGTTCACGGGTGCGATCGTCTTGACAGTGTCCGGCAGGTCCTCATGGCTAGCCGGTTGCACGGCACACGCAGCGAGGGCGAGACTGGTCAGAATTCCGATGAAGAGCTTTTTCATGATTGACCTCAATGCGCGTCCGGCGGCGGCGCGGCGTTGGAGATAGGCTGTGAGAAGAAGACACTGACGATGGCCACGAGGAAGCACAACGACAGGACATAGAAGGTGTCGGAATACGTCAGCACCAGGGCCTCGCGCAACACGAGCGCATGCAGGTTGGCGAGCCCCGATTGCGTCGCGTTCAGCGCATCGCCTGCGACCATCGACCAGTGAGATGTCTGCTGCGACAGTACCGCTTCCACTTCCGGCCGCCCGACCGTGACGCTTTCGTTCAGGCGCAGATAGTGGAAATTCAAACGGTCGTTGAGCATCGTCGCGCTGACGGCAATGCCGATCGCGCCGCCCAGGTTACGCATCAGGTTGAACAGGCCGCTGGCGGACTTCAGGCGCGATTGCGGCAGCGATCCAAGCGCCATCGTGACGATCGGCGGCACCGCAAACTGCTGACCGATGCCGCGCAGCGCCTGTGGCAGAAGCAGTTGCTGCCAACCCCAGTCATGAGTCAGAGGCACGTACAGGTAGCAGCCCAGGCCAAAACAGACGAGACCGAACATCAGCAGCGCACGCATGCTGATGAACCGGGCTGCGATCGCATAGGCGGCCAGCGCCAGCAATTGAAATCCACCCACCGACAGCAACGCAATGCCGATCTGCAGCGAATTGAAACCGCGCACCTGGCTCAGGAAGAGCGGCGTGAGGAAGACCGCCACGAAGATCCCGGTGCCGGTAACAAACGACAGCAGGCTGCCGATGCCGAAATTTCGCACCGCGAGAGCACGCAAGTCCACGATCGGGTCTTCCGCTGTGAGCGCATGCACGATGAACAGGAAACCGCAGACCGCCGACACCCACGTACATGCAATGATAATATGGTCTCCAAACCAGTTCTTTCGCGGCCCTTCTTCAAGCACGTACTCGAGACAGCCCAGAAAGCCGGACAGCAGCAGCATGCCGAGGTAGTCCCCTTTCTTCAGCAACGACAGATCGGGTTCGTCGATATGCACATACTTCGGGACCAGCGCCGCAACCGCCACTCCCGGCACGACGTTCAGATAGAACAGCCAGTGCCATGACCACTGGTCCGTGATCCAGCCGCCGATCACCGGACCGATGGCCGGTGCGAGCGAAGCCAGCGCACCGATCGTGGTGGAGGCAACCAGGCGCTGCTTGCCCGGGAACAGCACGAATGCGGTCGTGAACACGGTCGGGATCATTGCGGCGCCTAACGCGCCCTGCAAGCCGCGAAACAGGATCATCGAGTTGATGTCCCACGCCATCCCGCACAGCATGCTGGTGAGGGTGAAACCCACGGCGGAGGCGACGAATAGCCAGCGCGTCGAGAACACCTTCGAAAGCCAGCCGGACATCGGGATCACAAGGATCTCCGCAATCAGATACGCGGTCTGCACCCACGACAGTTCGTCCTGACTCGCGGAGAGCCCGCCGCCGATGTCCCTGAGCGAGGACGCAACGATCTGGATATCCAGGGTGGCCATGAAGAAACCGAGGCACATCAACGCGAAAGCAAATACCCGCTGCTTCATGGGCTGTAGTGCGGGATCGAACGGATGAGAAGTTGTCATGATGGGGATCCCGTGCGCTCAGTGAGCGCTCGATGTCTGCGTGCCGTCGGCGAGATGAACTTCGACCGTTGCCGAAAGGCCCGGACGCAGCACGCTTTGCGTCGCTTGCGTGCCGTCCGGGACGTTCAGGCGGATTCGCACCGGCACGCGCTGCACGATCTTGGTGAAGTTGCCGGTCGCGTTTTCCGGCGGCAGCACGCTGAAGGTGGCCCCCGTCGCCGGCGCAAGACTCTCCACGTAACCGTGGAACGGCACGCTCGACGCATCCAGTGCGACGTCTGCCTTGTCGCCGACGTGCATCTTCTTCAACTGGTCTTCCTTGAAATTGGCGTCCACCCAAAGATCGCTTGCCGGCACGACAGTCAGCAGCGGTACGCCTGTATTGGCAAGCATCCCTACCCGGCCGGTGCGGTTGCCGATATAGCCGTCCACCGGCGAGCGGATGGTGGTGTACTCCACGTTGAGTTCAGCCACCCGTCGCGCTGCGAGTGCCGTATTGACCCGCGCCTGCGCGTCGGTGATCTGCGCGCCCAGCACTGAGAGTTGCCGTTGTGCCGCGAGCACGGCGGCATCGTTGCTCTGCACCGCGGCCTGCGCCTTGAAGAAGTCCGCATCCGCACGCTCGACGATCTGATTGGAAACCGCATCGTCCTTGACAAGTTCGCGATAGCGCGCCCGGTCCTGGCCGCTGCGCGTCAATTCAGCCGACGATGCCCGCACTTGCGCCTGATGCTGATTGATCACCGCGGCCTGAAGAACCTGCTGGGCCTGCAACTCCGTGACAGCGGCGCGGGCGCTCTCGACCTCTGCACTCGCCTGGGCGAGCTTCGCGTCGTAGTCGCGCGAATCCAGACGGATCAGGACCTGGTTCGCCTTCACACGCTGGTTGTCCTGCACCAGGATGTCCGTGATGAAGCCATTCACTTTCGGCGCCATCACGGTGACGTTGCCGCCGACGTAGGCATCGTCGGTGGATTGCTCAAAGCGCAGCACGAAAAACCAGTAGCCGGCTGCGGCGGCGAGCACCAGCATCACCGCCCCCACGGCCAGGCGCATCCACGGAATGCGCCTAGCCTGCGTGCGTTCGGCGGGCGGCTCGGGAGTATCGGAAACGGGTAAGGAAGGACTCGACATGATTCACCTGTGTATATGCACTAATTTAAAGGGATTTAAATGGACGACTGCACCTGATGAGTGGTTCAGCGGCCCAATATTTCTTTAAGCTTTCGAAACGTCGCGCGTGACGCGGAAAAGCTCGCGTCTGAGGTAGGCCGCCTGCTGATGCCCGAACTTGCGCTCGAATTCGTCCTGGGCCGCGCGCCAGCGCACCATGGCCTCTTCAAGCTTCGCGTGGCCGCGGGTGGTCAGGACCAGTTGGAGACGCCGCTTGCCTTGCCCGTCAGGCTCATCGGCGACAAAACCACCGCGCAGCAACCGCCCGAGCACGCGCACCAGCGTGGTTCGATCCATCACCATTGCCTGCGCCAACTCGACCATCGTCAAACTTGAACCGCGCCCGAGCGCGCTCAGGATGCTGAACTGCGTCGGTGTGATGTCAGCCTCGGACAGATGCCGCTCGTAAAGCTGCGAGATGTGCCTGGCAGCCTGGCGAACAGCAAAACAGTCGTCGTTTTCGGGTGATTGAGTGTGCATGCGCACAGAGTAGTGGCGCGGCCATAGGCGATCAATGCTCGCCGGCGCAACAATTTATATCCGCCATGGAAGACTCGGGCTCGCGCATGGGCTAACGCAGGCCACACACCGGGATCTGATGAATCCTCAGACATCTTGGTCCGACGCCGTCGGCGCGCCGGACACTTCTTCAAAGAACGCGCAGGCATGCTCGATAAACGCCCTCACCTTCGCCGGCAGCAGCGTTCGCGTGTTGTACGCAAGGCGGATCTCGATAGCTCCGTCAACAATATCGAACTCGTCAAGGATGGATACCAGTTGGCCAGTGGCCAGCTCGGTCTGCACCAGCGCAACTGGGACCACGCCGATCCCGAACCCCTGCAACACCATTTCCCGATTGAAGATCGGATTGTTCGATGCAATGTCGTACGTCATCGGGATGATCAGATCATCCTGCCCCACGCGGAACGTCAGGACAGGTTTGCGCAGGGACGGCGACATCACGACGAACATATGTTCGGTTAGTTCGGACGGATGCCGGGGCCGCGAATGTGTCTGCAGATACTGCGGCGCCGCGACAATGCCAAGGGGAATACGCTCCAGCAATCGCGTGACTGTCGTGTCGCTATTCAACATGAAGGGCACCACGACCCCGAGGTCGTAGCCGTCCGCCACCAGATCGACCGGGCGCTCGGTCAGCGTGATGTCGAGACTCACCTTCGGATGCTTGTGCTTGAAGGTCGAGATCAGCGGCACAAGCCGGTTCACGGTCGCCGTCGTATGGGCGACGAGTCTCAGCACACCGCTCGCCTCATGCGTCTGCTTTGACGCCTGCGCTTCCAGCGCCTCCAGATCGTCGAGAATCCGCGAGCAGCCTTCATAGAAGTGTTCCCCCGCTTCTGTCAGCGAAACCTGGCGCGTAGTGCGGTGAAACAGACGGCTGCCCAGACGCTGCTCGAGTCCTGCGATGGCGCGGGACACGACCGGCGCGGTAACGCCCAGCATGTCCGCGGCGCGCGTAAAGCTTTTCGCTTCGACGACCGAGCGGAAAACTCGCAAACTCTCAAGATATTCCATACGGCTCCTTGGCCTAAGTTCATTGGTGCAACGAATTGGACGAGCGCCAGAATAGATGCGCGAGGATACGCGTGGAATGTAAGAGGCAAGCATCGATAGGGTACATCCTACTGCCCGGCTGCAAGTCAGCGCGCTAGCCTTTATCGATGTGGACCGCATGCAGAATTTGATCCTGTGACAGCAGGCGGCGCATGATGCGAAACGGAGACATGACGTGCGAAATCAAGCAATCGAATGGTCGAGCAAGAACGTGCCCATCGGTGACCTGACAGACGCCTGGCAATCGGTGTTGAGCAGCAGCTATCGCGAGTGGCAAATACCACGTCGTCTTCCCGCCACGTTTTTTGCTCACGTCAAAACGCATGACTTCGCTGGCGCGGACATTGTCGAAACGGTTTGCGACCCATGCTCGGGGCAACGTATGCGTGCCCAGTTGCGCCATGATGACGAACCTTATATTGGCGTACAGCTGACCACGGAAGGCCGGGAACGCTTCAAGATTGGAGACTCCGGGATCGAGGTCGCGTCGGGCGACGTCGTGGTCTGGACGACCGATCAATCTGTTGAGTTCGAGGTGATGGAGCGCCTGCACAAGGTAACCCTGATGATTCCGTGGTCTGTCATGCGGGAACACTTTCCCGAGCGAAAGCAGCCGCCTGTGGGCGGGAAAATACAAAGCCGGACGGGAGTGGGTTCCTTGCTGGCCGTTCATCTGCTGGCGCTGTCAAATGAGATTGCGACGCTCGATCCCGGTGTGCAAGGCTCCGTGTGCCGCTCCACCCTGGAATTGCTAGGCATCGCCTTGTCAGGTCAGCAACCATCCGCCTCGTTCGACGCAAGTGCGGCGATGCTGCGACGCGCCCAAGACTACATCTTGCAGCACTTGCACGAAGACGATCTTGGCCCGGCCCGCATCGCAGAAGCGAATCGCATCTCACTGCGATATTTGCATATGCTATTCCAGCGAAACGACGCGACGGTTTCGGGCTGGATACTGGACAGACGTCTGCATGCCTGCAAGCAGGCCCTTACGGATCCTGCGTACAGCCGGCAGCAGATAGCGGAAATCGCGTTTCGATGGGGCTTTAATTCGACAAGTCATTTCTGCCGGACTTTCAAGGAAAAGTACGGAGCCTCACCCGGTGAAATCCGCAGAGCCGTTTTACATGCGCCGTCAGGCCGTGAATGAGGTAAAGGTCTGCACCACGATTTTCCCATTGCGCACGAAAAGCGTGTCCGTCGCAAGGCAGACCCACGGCTTGGCTTCCCAGGCCAGATAGGCAACTTCTCCGGCGATGCTCTGGCTCGTGATTTTGAACGCTGGCCAAAAAGCGGGGTCCGCACCGTCCAGGAAAGCCGTGAAGAATCCCCTTATCTCCTCCAGGCCGTTAAAGGACTTGTCCGGCGTGATGATCGTGGAACTTTCATCGTAGTCCTTGAGAATTTCATCTACACCCTGCGCAAATGCGCCGAGATGATGCTCAAGCACCTGCCTGGTCGCAGCTTGCGCGTGGTCAGGAGAATTTGACATGGTAAGTTTCCTTGAGAAGCGAGTTCCGGTACTGGCGATGCCGTGCATCGCCAGTGCATGCTGTACCTGTTGTGGCGTCAGCCGGCGTAGGCGCGCTGCGCTTCGTCCCACGTGACGACCACAATGGGGCTGCCGTCTTCATTGATGAAGGCCAGCGGACCGAGGAAGGTCATGTAGAACTCGCTGTCTACGGGGAAATAGGTCTTGTCGTGTCGTGCGTTTGCTGACTCGTAGCCGTAGGCGGGGGCAACGACCGTATCGCCACCTTGTTCGTGACCTCCACGAACGTCCATGCGCCCTTTCGTCAGCAGGTATTCACCGGGTCCGACGTGAAGATGCGCATTGAAGGACGAGCCCGCAGGGCAATCGAAAATCGCAGTCCACGCGCCCATTTCTGGGGATGCGTGCAGCATCTTCCATCGAACGCCTCCTTGCGAAAGCGCGTCCGGGAATGTCTTCCACGCAATGTCATTGATCTGAACTGCTTCTTCGCGGACTTTCGGCTTGATTTCCATCATCGTCTCCTGGTTTGCGCCGATCAACGGTGGATTCGGCTCACTCTGTAGGTGAATGAACGATAGCTCAGGAAAAGACACAAGCATTGCCCCGTAGCGCATGCCGGGTTGTCTGTCAGTGCAGTACGAACGCCGGCGGACCTCCTTCTCATTGCGCCGGTCAAGGGCGACCCGCTAGCAGTCGCTTCGCGGTGTAAGACACGACGAGCTCGCCCCGCTGATTGCGTACATCGACTTGACTGGTGACAACGGCGCGGTTGCCTTTCGACGTCGGCTTGACTTCCTGCACCTCAATGATCGCATCGATCTTGTCGCCGACTTCCACGGGGAGGTGAGTCTTGAGCGCCATCTCGAGAAGCGCGAGGCCCGTACCCTGGATCATGGTCTGGAATAGCATTCCCTCGATCAAACCGACCGTCAATGCCGCAGGAACCGGACGTCCGCGCATGGCGCCGTGTTCGTAGTCCGCATCAATGAAGATGGCTTCAAGCATCCCCGTGGCGTTGATGAAACCTATCAGGTCGCTCTCGGTGACCGTGCGCCGGTGCGTTCGAAAGCGTTGCCCCGGGTCGATGTCTTGCCAATAGAACCCCTGCCCCAGCAAAATTGCACCCTGTGTATGTTGCATCGTGTTGCCCCATGAATTGGTTGTTACAGATCCTGCCCGGGTGCGCATTTTTCGCTGCCTGGCACTGGCGTCCATGCGAATAGCGCGATTGCCGCGATGGCTTGAATGCAGGCGACGGTGAGGAAACTGCTCGTGTAGTGGCCGGTCAGTGTTCTCACCAGACCGGTGAGCCAGGGCGTAAAAAAGCCCGCCATATTTGCAGCAGAACTGATGAATGAGATTCCAACCGCGGCCGCACTCCCCCTCAGGATGCGCCCCGGAATTTGCCAGAACAGGGAAATGCCCGCACCTGTCCCCGCCAGCGCAGTGACCAAGAGGACAAACGTCGCCACCCGGTTTTCATGCCAGACAAACACGAGCGCGATCAGGCTCACCACACTGACCACCGAAGCCACCGCGCAGTGGTAGCGAATCTCGTCGCGGCGAGCCGCGTGGGACGAGAAGGCCACGTTCAGGAGCGCCCCCAGAAGGCAAATGGCCGCAAGCGCGTTGCCGATAGCCGAGTACCCCCCGAAACCCGCTTCTTTCAGAATGGTCGGTATGTAGAAGGACAACGCCGCATTCGCGCTCAGGATGCAAAAGTAGATGAGGATCAGGTTCCAGATCCTTGGCGTTCGCAGCGATGCCCAAGGCCTGTCTTCGCGGCCGGCCATCTTGCTGTTTTCCTGCGCAAGATCACTCTCGATCAAGCACTTTTGTTCGTCGGTCAACCAGCGTGCCCCAGCCGGACGATCAGGCAGCACGAATACCGCGACGCACCCGAGCAACAGCGTTGGCGCGGCCTGGAAGAGGAACATCCAGCGCCACCCTGCGACGCCCAGATACCCGCTCATGTGTTCGAGCACCGCGGAGCCTGTCAGGCCGACGACAACCGTCGAGCAGATAGCGGCTGAATGGAAAATGCTGAAGTTCCGCGTGCGGCGTTTGGCCGGAAACCAGTAGGTGAAGTACAGGATGACGCCGGGATAAAACCCCGCTTCGAAAACACCAAGCAGGAATCGCAACGCATAGAAGGTCATCGGTCCGTGAATGAACGTCATCGCGATACTCGTCGTACCCCATCCGATCGTAATCGCGGCAATGGTTTTCCGGGCGCCCACGCGTTGCTGGAACAACGTGCTGGGCACGCCGAAGATCACGTAGCCCAGGAAGAACAGCCCGGCGCCGAAACCGTACGCGGCCTCGCTGAAATGCAGGTCCGACAGCATCTGCAGCTTGGCGAAGGACACGTTCGCACGGTCGACCCACGCAAGCAGCCAGAGCGCGAACAGCAGCGGAACGATGCGCCACTCGGCGCGCGCGTACGCCCGCTTCAAGGTTGCGTCGGCATCCTGATGCAGCGCCGGGCGGATTGTATCGATTGGTGAATTCATGTTCGTTTCCATGGCGGCCGGCTCGCTCAGAAAGTCGTGCGCATGCCGACGGTGATTGCAGTCTGATTCCGCCCGATGGTCGCGGCATTGGAACTGACCGGACTGCTGTTCACGCCGGCGCCCAGCGTGCCGCGCGGCTTGTTGTTCACGAACGCGACATCCGTATAGAGGGACGTGCGCTTCGAAAGGAAATACTCCCCGCCCACGCGGTATAGATTAGCTCCCGCTGTGCTCTGCTGCAGGTCCTGCAAGTACAGCCAGTCACCCGTGACACGCAATGCGGGGGTTACCTGCCACGCGACTGCCGTGAAGTAGTAATTCTGGTTCGCTCCCGTGGTCGGGTTGCGGAATTTGATGAAATCAAAGCCGGTTTTTACTGGGCCGAAGGTGTAGTTGACGGCCAGCGTGTAGGCACGTAGCCAGTTCTCGCTGGTAGCGCCCGTCGGATCGCGTGCGTCGTAATAAGCGGTTAGCAATTCCAGCTGCCCGCCTTTCCAGTTCAGGTTTGCAGACCATGCTTGCTTGTTCTGGAATTCTCCGGCGGTCCCGCCGAACGAGTACAAGGCGCTTCCCGAAAAGCCGAAACGATTCGCGGGGAGTTCGTATTTGACCGAGTTGTTCAGCCACTGATAGAGGAACCCGCCGTTCACTGCGCTATTTGCGCCCGTCGCAGCGGCCGCTGCCGAAAGCGCTGGATTGATGTTCGACGAGTTCTGGAAAATGGCATTTGCGAGCGACCCGGTCAGCGAGAAACCGGTGATGTCTGCCGCGTCATAGGCGTCGTAAAGCGGTGTCCAGTTGCGCCCAAGCTTGAGCGCACCCCACGGCGCGACGACCCCCACGATCGCCCCGCGATCGAACAGCGAGTTCGTCGCGTTGGGAAATGGCAACCCGAAGTCGCCGGCGCCGCTCGAGGGATTAAAACCGCTTTCAAGCCTGAACGTGATCCGGGTCCCACCGCCAATGTCCTCGAAGCCGATCAAGCCCCATCGGCTGGTTGCATGATTGTTGCCGGAAAACGATATCGCGCTCGCCGACTTGCCGTCTGCAACACCGGCGTTGGTTCGATACACCAGCCCGGCGTCGATGAGACCATAGAGCGTCACCGACGATTGCGCGTGCGCCCCGTGCCCCGCTGTTCCCAGCAGGACGCCGAGCGCACCCAGCGACCGGGCGACCGTGCGATGCGTCCCGCTTCTGCCACCTCTCGAATTCCACTGTCTCCTCCTGAACATTCTCATCTCCTGGCGCTTCGTCATTGATTTACAGTTGCGAACGTTTGTTTTCTTGAATTCTGATATTAATTATTTCGTAATACTAATAATCAGATACGTGAAACTTGCTCGAGAAAAACGAAAAAATCCCCGATCGGTTGTTTTTCGATCGTCTGGCGACGCTGCCTTTTCGATCACGTCCCCGAGACTGCTGTCCAGTCTCACCGCGATGGAGTTGATAGCCGCATCCGTGCCTCAAATCCATCTATATATCCACCGTCTACATCCTAGTAACGGGGAGAACGTCCGTCAAGCAGCGGGATCTCACTTCAGGGCTAACACCTATGGCGTGCCGGCACATCAATTCATCACGAAGAAACGTTCACGATCTCTTGAAAATGCTTATGCAATAAGGCTTTCATGGCGATTCTGAGATTTTTTGGATTCGCATGAGAGTCAACGTATACCCCAATGCATCACGTTTTAGGTTGACGATGAGCTTGGCGAATTACTACGATATAGACAATGGATACATAAGCAATATTCAACTGTTTATACGACGAATGTATCCGCCGTCCACATTGCACGCCTTATCCGGCGTGCTTGCATAACCGTAACCTGGAGATATCCATGAACCGAGCAGTTATCGTGTCGTACGCACGCACCCCAATCGGCAAAGCGACGCGCGGCGCGTTCAACCAAACTCACGGCGCGACCATGGCCGGCCATGTGATCAAACACGCTGTCGCGCGTGCCAATCTCGATGGCGCCGAAGTGGAAGACATCGTGTTTGGCTGCGGCCAGCCCATAGCAGCAACCGGCGGCAACATCGCGCGCGCTTCCGGCATTCGCGCCGGTTTGCCGGTGTCCGTGAGCGGTACTACATTGACTCGTTTCTGCGCGTCGGGACTACAGGCGGTCGCCTTTGCAGCGCAGCGCGTGCTGGTAGACAAGGTTCCCGTCATGGTGGCGGGCGGCGTCGAGTCCATCAGCCTGTCGCAGCCGGTCACGCTCAAGACGGCGCAACGCGAAGCGTGGCTTGCCGAGCATCGCCCGGATGTCTATACCCACATGATCGAAACCGCCGAAACGCTGGCGAGCCGTTACCACGTCACGCGCGAGCGTTCGGATGCGTTCTCCCTGCAAAGCCAGCAACGTACGGCCCGTGCGCAAGCGGCCGGTATCTTCGACGATGAAATCGTGCCCCTGGCGTCTCTGAAAGGAATCGTCGATAAAGCGACCGGGGAAACAACCACGGTGGAGTGCCTGCTGACGCGGGACGAAGGCAACCGTCCGGACACCACGCTCGAGACCCTCGCGGGGCTACCGCCCGTCAAGGGTGCAGGATTCCAGGTCACGGCCGGTAATGCGAGCCAGTTCTCCGACGGCGCCGCGGCGCTCGTCATCATGTCAGAGCAGGAGGCCGAGCGCCGCGGCCTTACACCGCTCGGCTACTTCATCAGCCTCGCTACAGCAGGTGTGGAGCCCGACGAGATGGGCGTGGGACCGATCAAGGCCGTGCCGCGCCTGCTCGAGCGCAACAACCTGGGCATCGACGACATTGATCTCTGGGAGCTGAACGAAGCATTTGGTTGCCAGGCGACCTATTGCATCGATGTCCTCGGTTTGCCTGAGGAGCGTCTCAACGTGAACGGTGGCGCCATCGCGATCGGACATCCATACGGCATGACGGGTGCGCGCCAGGTCGGCCATATTTTGATGGAAGGACGCCGGCGCAAAGCGAGATATGGCGTCGTCACCATGTGCGCCGCAGGTGGAATGGGTGCGGCCGGTTTGTTCGAATTCATCCATTGAACCTTGGGAGGCGACTCAGTCATGTCTGATTCAACGGCTAACGCAGCAAAGACGGAATACGGCACCGTGTTCGTCGACCGGGACGGAAGTTGTGCTGTCGTCACAATGAACCGGCTTGAAAAATACAACGCCATCAACAACGCGTTGCGCAGCGACCTCTATGAAGCTTTGTCCGCGCTGATCGCGGACCGGTCAGTGCGGGGCATTGTGCTGTGGGGCGGTACGAAGGCGTTCGTTGCAGGCGGAGATCTGAACGAGATGCTGGTGCGGCGTCCCATGGATGTCTTCACGCCGACAAGCGGCACACCCGATTTGTGGGCGCTTATCCACAACAGCATCGTGCCTATTGTCGCCGCCATTGCGGGACCCTGCTTCGGCGGTGGTCTGGAACTGGCGATGGCGTGTGATCTGCGGGTAGCCGCGGACAATGCGCAGATCGGCCAGACCGAGACGAATGTCGGGCTCATTCCGGGGCGCGGAGGCACGCAGCGGCTTGTCCGGCTGGTAGGCGCGACCAAGGCGAAGGAGATGATCTTCACTGGCGAGGTGATTACGCCAGACGAGGCGTACCGGATCGGTCTCGTGAACAAGGTGGTTCGTCCCGCCGAGTTGCTTGATGAGGCGAAGAACTATGTACGCAAGATTGCAGAGAAGTCTCCTCACTCCATCGCGCTGGCCAAGCTCCTGATCCATGCCGGCCAGGACGCCAATCTCGACGTTGCGCTAATGATGGAGTCCCTCGCGTTCTCGGCGCTCTTTAGCACCGATGACATGCACGAGGGCGGAAACGCATTCCTCAACAAGCGCCGGCCAGTTTACAAGGGTTCCTGAACATGTCTAAAACGGTGATTGAATCGTGCGTTGAAACGCCGGCATCCAGCGATGACCTGCGGCTCATGGTCCGCACCATGGCGGATGTCGAGGCGTTCGAACAAACGCCGCTTGCCGAGCGGCACCTGCCCGACAGCACCTACGCGATGCTGCGCGAGACAAGCATACGGCAGTCGGGCGCGGCGGCGCTGCATTACTTCGACTCCGGCGACGAACTGGACCGGGCGAGCACGATCACGCACGGGCAATTGTTTGAAAGGATCACGCAGACAGCCAACCTGCTTCACTCCCTCGGCATCGGTCCGACCGATGTGGTGGGCGTGATCATGCCCATCACGCCTGAGTCGCAATACGCCATTTGGGGCGCGGAGGCCGCCGGCATCGTCTGCCCGGTAAGCTGGATGCTCGAGCCAGAAATCATTGCTGCATTGCTGCGGCAAGCGGGAGCCAAGGCAGTGATTGCTTATGGCCCGGACGGCGATATCGAAGCATGGCACAAGACCATGCAGATCCGTCAGGACCTCCCGGAGGTCAGGCACTGGATCAAGGCGGGCGGCGCGGCAGTTCGCGACGGCAGCATCGTCGATTTGCTCGCGCGCCTACCCGAATTCAACGGCAACAGCCTGGACAGCGGCCGGATTATCGCGCCGTCCGACATTGCCTCCATGTTCCACACTGGCGGCACGACCGGCACGCCCAAGCTCGCGTTGCACACACATGCCAACGAAGTCTTCATGGCGTGGATCAGTGGTTTGCAGTACGACGTTCGACCCTCCGACGTTCGCGTATGCGGCGTCCCCATGTTCCATGTCACGGGCGTCCTGACCAGTTGCCTGATGCCGCTCGCGGTCGGCGCGTCGGTGGTGTTGTTGTCGGCCAGCGGCTGGCGCGATCCATCAGTCATCCGAAACATGTGGAAAATCGTTGAGCGCTTTCGTGTCACCACGCTCAGCATGGTGCCGACGGTCGTCAATTTGTTGCTGAACATCCCGCTGCAAGGCGCCGATATCAGCTCGTTGAAGGCAGCTACCTGTGGCACAGCGCCCCTCTCGGCCGCTGTCGCCGAGGCGTTCACCGAGAAGACCGGCGCGACGCTGATCGAAGGCTATGGCCTGACCGAAGGTACTGCACTGAGCGCGACCAACCCGCGCTATGGGGAAGCACGCGTGGGATCGATCGGCTTTCGCTTCGCCTATGAAGAACTGAAGGCGGTGAAGGTGGCGAACGGCCGTATCCTGCGCGATTGCGCGCCGCTTGAACCGGGCATTGTCGTGGTGCGTGGTCCCAACATTTTTCCTGGCTATCTCGGCAGCGCTCACAACGAGGATATCTGGCTGGACGGCACCTGGTTCAATACGGGTGACCTCGGATATGCCGATGAGGAAGGTTACTTCTGGCTCACGGGGCGTGCGAAGGACCTGATCATTCGCGGTGGCAACAATATCGACCCTCGCATGATTGAGGAAGCCCTGTACCGGCATCCCGAAGTGTTCGACGCGGCAGCGGTCGGCATTCCCGACGCGCACGCCGGCGAATTGCCGGTCGTGTATGTGGCGTTGAATGCGGGCTCGACGTATCCGCTCGGACGTCTCAAGCACTACGCGTACGAAGTCATTCCTGAGCGTGCTGCAGTACCGAAACAGTTCTATGTCGTCGATGCGATTCCGAAGACATCGGTCGGCAAGATTCAGAAGAACAGCTTGCGCAACGACGCCATTCGCCGCGTTCAATGGCAGATGCTGGCCGATGCGCAGGGACAGCCGCCGGTGCCCGTGGTGGATATTCGCGTCGATGACCGGGGGGACCGCGGCGTCTTGTCGACGCTGGTGATGCCCGCAACACTGACGGCCGAGCAAAGAGATGAGGCGATCGCCAAGGTTCGCAGTGTTTTCGCTACGATGGTCGTCAAGTACGAGTTTCTGTTCGAATGACGTTGGCATGTCAGGGGGAGTTGCATCGCTCGGCGGGGCTGGTCCGGACCCGTCTGGCACACCTTTTTTCGCTGCGGCGTCCGCGTTAAACTTGACCTCCCGTTATCCCCCTGCCGACCTTCACTCGACTCTCATTCGCCATGACCAAAGCCTTGCCTGCCGCCGTTCGACGCCCGTATCACCACGGCAATCTGCGCGAAGAGATGATCCGCTGCGGCCGGGAGATTCTCGCCAGCGAGGGCATCCACGGACTGACGTTGCGCTCCGCCGCGCGGCTCGCCGGCGTATCTCACGGCGCGCCGCGCAACCAGTTCGCGGACAAGGAAGGACTGCTGGCTGCGATCGCCACCGAGGGCTTCTGGGAATTGATTACCGTTCGGCGTGCGCGCCTGCTGCCCGAAATGACCGCAGAGGCACGCTTGCTCGTGGTGATGGATGGCTATATTGAGTTTGCGATTACGCAACCTGCCCTGTTCTTCCTGATGTTCGGGCCGCAGATCGTGGGTAAGGAGCACTATCCTGAGTTGCTCGCCGCGGGCAACGCTTCGTATGAGTTACTGCATGGGGCCGTGGAGGATTACTTCGCCGAGCGTGGCGCAAGCGAGCGTTTCGACGAGTTGAAAGTACGATGCGCGTGGTCGGCCGTTCACGGGCTCAGTATGTTCTACAGCGACCGTCCGGTCGGACCCAGCCTTAAACGCAAGGTGTCGTTCGAGAAGTGGCGTCAGGGATTGCTCAAATTCATCCTGACCGGGTTGATCGCCTTCGAGGACGACAGCAACGACACAGGCAACCCGCCGCCACCGGCCAAAAAAGTGGCAAAACCGCGCGCAAAAAGGGGGCCGGTCGAAGGCGCCGGCACGGCATGACTTCCTGTGGAGACGATCCGCACTATGCAAGGGCACCTGTTATCTGAACAGCGCGACGGCACGCTGTTTCTGACTCTATCGAACCCCGCAGCGAGAAATGCGCTGGGGCCGGCGCTGTACGACGCGCTCGCGAAGGCATTGTCGGACACGGCTCTGGACGACGCCATCCGCTGCGTGATCCTGAGCGGTGCCGATGGTGTATTCAGCGCGGGCGGGAACCTTGTGCGGCTGCTCGGCAACCGGTCGCGTCCCCGCTCGGTCCAGGCTGACAGCATCGAGGGGCTCAACCGGTGCACGGCCGCAATTCGTGCTTGTCCGAAGCCGGTGATAGCCGCCGTAGAAGGGTTCGCAGCCGGTGCTGGATTCTCCATCGCCCTGGCATGCGACTTCATCATTGCCGCCGATAACGCGAAATTCGTCATGTCCTATATCAAGGTAGCGCTGACACCCGACGGAGGCGGTGCATGGGAGCTCGTGCGAAGCCTGCCGAAGGCGGCGGTGAGTGACGCCCTGTTAAACGGAGCGGCTTTGGACGCCGGGCAACTTGCCGCGTACGGGGTCGTGAACCGCACTGTCCCGCCCGGGTCCGCAATCGACGCTGCGAAAGAACTCGCCCAGTCCTTGGGACAGCGTTCGCCACACGCGTTGGCTTTGATGAAGCGACTGATCCAGCAAGCGGGATCGCAAGATCGAACTGCCTATCTGGAGCGCGAAAAGATGACGTTTCTGGACGCGCTTTATCACAGGGATGGTGGCGAAGGCATCACTGCTTTTCTTGAAAAACGTCAGGCATCCTATTGATTTGACAAACACAACCCTCCGCATTGAACACTTCATTTTTGACTGACCAGGACCGATCTTCGAATGACTCCCACTGCTGAACACGCAATGAGTGGCCTTGAAACGTTGCGGCGTCAAATCGACGAAGGTCGACGAGCGCCGATGGGCGAGACACTGGATTTTCAACTCATCGAAATAGACGAAGGCGTCGCGGTCTTTGCGGCCTCGCCGGCAACCAAAACCTACAACCCGCAAGGGACCGTTCACGGCGGCTTTTCAGCGGCGTTGCTGGATTCGGCATGCGGTTGCGCGGTCCACTCGTGCCTGAGCGCCGAACAAGGCTATACGACGATTGAACTGAAGGTTTCTTACCATCGCCCGATCACGGTCAGGACAGGTCCGGTTCGGGCAGAAGCGAAGGTCATCTCGATCGGAAAACGCATCGCGTTCACCGAGGGCCGGCTGACCGACATGTCAGGGCGTCTCTACGCATCGGCGACGTCAACGTTGATGGTCCTTCCGCGATGACGTGGTTACGCGTGGTATTGAGAAAACGCGAATTGAAGTTGCTCGGTTACTTCCGGTGACTTTTGACCGCACTTCGGCTATTGGACTTTCACTGGAGAGGGAACCGATTTCACTCCCATTCGATTGTCAATCCGATGCTGGAGCCCTGCGTCTGGGGCGTTTCCGCCGCTCGCGTGACGTCGATACCGTCATCGATACCGTCAGACTCCGTCCAACGCGATCGTCATTGGGACGATCGCCCCATGCCTAGCGATCAACAGGGTTTCACCGGTCGGTGCAGGGGCTTGATAATTCCGTAACCCATAAGTTACAATTTGAGCATGACGAAGCTGATCAATACGCCCGAATTTGACACTTGGCTCTCCCGCGTGCGGGACCGCCATGCGGCGACGGCGATCACTGGTCGGCTCAGCCGGGCACGGTTAGGCAACCTTGGACACTGGCGCGCGGTAGGCGACGGTGTCTCGGAGATGAAAATCGATGTGGGCAAGGGCTACCGTGTCTATTTCACGCAGCGTGTTGACGTGCTGGTGATCATCTTATGCGGCGGCGACAAATCTACGCAGGCCGCAGACATCAAGCGCGCCAAGGTCATCGTAAAAGAGTTGGAGCTTTGACATGAAAGTCAGCGAGTTGATGGAGTTCGACGCGTCGAAGTACCTGAAGGATGAAAACGACTACAGGTTGTATCTTGCACAAGCATTTGAAGGTGGAGATCCGGTCGAGATCCAGGCGGCACTTGGCGACGTTGCCAAAGCACGTGGTATGACGACACTCGCACGCGAGTCGGGCATCGCACGCGAAGCGTTGTACCGCGCGCTCTCCAACAAGGGAAATGCCGAATTCGCGACGATCATGAAGGTGATCGGGGCAATGGGCCTGCACCTCACGCTGGCAAAGCCCGAAGCAGTGCCGAAGGCGGCCGTGAAAACCAAAACCGCGACGAAGGCCGTCGTGGAGAAAAAAGCACGGCCAGTCACGAAGCGAGTGGGCAGCACGACCTCGAAAGGCCGTACCCGAGCCAGCAGTGCAGCACACACCTGACTCTCAATGAACTTCCCCTGAATTTTCGCCTTCCAAGAGGTCGCGTAGAAACTCGACGGAAATATTAAATGGACGATAAGAAAACAGTGTTCATTTCATACGCGTGGGGTGGACCACTCGCAAAAAAAGAGTGGCTGCGCGACGATATCGTGTTGCATCTTTCGAGCGAGTTTTCGGTATTCTGGGATCGGGACAGCATCACGTTTGGCGAAACGGTTGACGAAGCCATATCAAAAGCTTTGGCCGAAAGGCCACTTACCGTCCTTTGCCTGTGCGACCAGGAATATATAGCCTCGGCATCTAAAGTCGGTTCTGGCTTACATCGCGAACTCACAATGTTGGCTCAGATTGTGGACTCAGAGAATGTTCGCGTCATCCCGATCATTCTCGATCGAGAGTGTCGTTCCGATCTCCCAGCAGCGCTTGCAGGAAGAGCATATTTGGATCTGTCGTCACTACATAGCAGGGGGCTGTCCTTGTGTTATGCGATGTTGGCCGTCACGACCGGAGGTACGCAAGCTCAGCTAGTCGCCTTGTTGTCCGACCAACTGCGCACCGCTGATGTGCGAGAAAAAGCACGAACCTATTTTAGCCATCTGCCAACAACGCTTCGCGGCAACGGCCTCACTCATGTGGTGAAAGATAGCCGAGGCGACGCTCTGCTTCCACCGCAATGGATGTGCAATAGCAGTCAGTGGAAATACATGCTGTCTGACGAAGAGGAGACCTTTTGTCCATCCAAGGGCATCTGGCACTGGGACCGTTGGTCGCCATCTCGAGGCATGTGCGCCTTGGGAACAGCGGCTTGCGCCGCGTTCTTTTCAAATAAGACTGACATTGACGATATCGATGCGATCGAAAGGGCCGGACTACTACTTGCAGAAAGCTATTTCAGATTCGTGAAGAAGACGGAGTCCTTCATTCTGGATCCGGACGATCTTGTCAGCGCACTGATAAGCAGGCACGGGGGCATTGATCTTTTGGAACGACTTCTTTCGTCACCGCCCGTGACTGCTCCTGTGTCGTGAAGAGGCCGGCCACCGGCGTCTATGGCAATCGGCAAAATAGCGAAGCACTTCAGCGTGGTTTATCGACCACCACAAGCCCTTGATTCAAAAGGGAATTTCAAGAGCCATCATTCCCACTCAATCGTAGCCGGCGGCTTCCCCGAAATATCATAAACAACGCGATTAATCCCGCGAACCTCATTAATGATCCGGTTCGAAACATGCCCTAACAGCTCATGCGGCAGGTGAGCCCACTGCGCGGTCATGAAGTCCAGCGTCTGCACGGCCCGGAGAGCAACCACATACTCATAAGTGCGCCCATCGCCCATCACACCCACGCTTTTCACTGGCAAGAACACCGCAAAAGCCTGGCTGGTCAGCTCATACCAAGACTTCCCCGATTCCTTATCAACCGTATTCCTCAACGTTTCGATAAAAATCGCATCGGCGTGACGCAGCAGCTCGGCGAACTCCTTCTTCACCTCACCCAGAATCCGCACACCCAGCCCCGGACCCGGGAACGGATGCCGATAAACCATCGCCGGTGGCAGCCCCAACTTAACGCCCAACTCGCGCACTTCGTCCTTGAACAACTCACGAAGCGGTTCAAGCAACTTGAGGTTCAGCGTCTCCGGCAAACCACCCACGTTGTGATGACTCTTGATCGTATGACCCTTCTTGCCCTTGCCTGCCGACTCGATCACATCCGGATAAATCGTCCCTTGCGCGAGCCACTTCGCGTCCTTCAGCTTATTAGCTTCCGTCTGGAACACTTCAACAAACTCGGCGCCAATAATCTTCCGCTTCGCTTCAGGATCCGTCACCCCGGCAAGCTTCGATAAAAACACATCGCTGGCATCAACATGAATCACCTTCACGCCCAGGTGATCAGCGAACGTCGTCATGACCTGCTCGGCCTCATTCAGCCGCAGCAACCCATGGTCAACAAAAACACACGTCAATTGCGCGCCAATCGCACGATGCAAAAGCGCCGCGGCCACCGACGAATCCACGCCGCCCGACAACCCGAGAATCACATGCTCATCACCGACTTGCGCGCGGATCTTCTCCACCGCTTCATCGATGTAATGCCCCATCTCCCAATCCGCCCGCGCGCCGCACAACTCGAGCACGAAGCGGTCGAGCATCGCGCGTCCCTGCACGGTGTGCGTGACTTCCGGATGCCACTGCAGGCCGTAGAAATGGCGCTCGTCATCGGCCATCGCAGCGATCGGGCAAGACGGTGTGGATGCCATCAGCTTGAATCCGACCGGCATGTCCGACACCTTGTCGCCGTGGCTCATCCACACTTTCAGCATGCCGTGACCTTCGGGCGTCTGGAAGTCTTCGATGTTATTCAGGAAGCTCGTATGGTTATGCGCCCGAACTTCAGCGTAACCAAATTCACGGACGTTGCCGAGTTCGACCTTGCCGCCGAGCTGTTCGGCCATCGTCTGCATGCCGTAGCAAATGCCGAGCACCGGCACGCCGAGATCGAAGACGATTTGCGGCGCGCGCGGCGAGCCGTGTTCGGTGACCGAATTCGGGCCGCCCGACAAAATGATGCCCTTCGGCGCGAACTCGCGAATGAACGCCTCATCGACGTCGTACGGATGGATCTCCGAATACACATGTGATTCGCGGATGCGTCTTGCGATCAACTGGGTGACTTGGGAGCCGAAATCGAGAATCAGGATCTTGTCGTGCATGGCAGCGGCCGGAAGGCAAGTGAACGGAAATGGTTGGTAAAAGCGAAAACACAAGCAGCAGGAACCAAGTCCCGCGCATCGCATTACGCAGAAAGTTCAACGGCCGGCGCTTGACGCCGACCGCAGCAAGACAGGTTCATCGAGACAACGAAACGCAACGCTCCGTGTCTCGACAGGCATTCGATCGACCCTGCACGCCCAAACGGTCAGCGCGGATCGCGTCGAACCGGATCGATGAACTGGCCGGTCACCGGATCGACCGTGCGCCCTGTGACAGGATCGATCGGGCGACCCGTTTCAGGATCGAGCTTATGACCGCTGACGGGATCGAACGCGCGACCAGTGGCGGGGTCCAGCGAGCGCCCCGTGGCCGGATCGATGACATGTCCGGTAGCAGGATCAAAAGCAGTCGCCGATGGCGCCGGCGCAAGGGGACGCGCAATAGCCTCCCCCACAACGGGTTCACTATCCCAACGCGGATTCGCCGGAGCGACGGGGTCCGACGACAAAGGCCTTGGCTGCGGAGTGACACGCTCGACACGCTCGTCCGCCTTGGTCTTCGCAGCACGCTTCTCGGCGCGGCCAGCCGCGGCAGCGCCAGCCAGCGCAGCGCGTTCACGCCGCCGCACCGCCCCTGACAGCCTCACGCTGCCCAGTCCCAGGACCAGCATGGCCACGCCGACCAGCGCCGCGATCACCTGACCAAACCCCGTCAGCTCGGGTGTACGCAACCCAAGCAGCCAGACCATCATCACCAGGCCCGACAGCCACTCCACATGCCCCGACACCTTGGCCGCGGTCGCAGTCAAAGCGCCATCGATAGCCGCATGAACCGCCAGCCACGCAATCCCGATCAGCGCGATCCCGAACAATTGTCCGACAAACGGCGGCTGCACGGTCACGAGATGCATCGATGCCCACAACGCTGTCCATGGCGTGAGCAGGAACAGCACGCCAAAGGCCAGGAAAATCAGTGCATTGATGACAAGAACAGCGCGCAGCAGCGGTTTCATGGTCAGTCCACGTGGTAGTTGGGCGCTTCCTTCGTGATCTGCACGTCGTGCACGTGCGACTCGCGCATGCCCGCGCCCGTGATCTGGACGAATTCGGCCTTGTCGTGCATTTCACCGATATTGCGGCAGCCGCAATACCCCATGCTCGCCCGGACGCCGCCGACCACCTGGAACAGGATGGCGTTGACGGAGCCCTTGTAAGCCACCTGCCCTTCGATGCCTTCAGGCACGAGCTTGTCGATATTCGCCGAGTTGTCCTGGAAATACCGGTCCGCCGCGCCGTCCTTCATCGCGCCGACCGAACCCATACCGCGGTACGCCTTGAACTGGCGGCCCTGGAACAGGAACACGTCGCCGGGGGATTCTTCCGTGCCGGCCAGCATGCTGCCCATCATCACGGCGTCCGCGCCGGCGGCAAGCGCCTTGCTGACATCACCGGAAAAACGAACGCCACCGTCGGAGATCACCGGCACGCCCGAACCGCGCAACGCGTCCGAAACATTCGCCACCGCCGTGATTTGCGGTACACCCACACCCGCCACGATCCGCGTCGTGCAGATCGAACCCGGCCCGATACCGACCTTCACGCCATCGGCGCCATATTCCACGAGCGCCTTGGCGGCTGCGGCCGTAGCGATATTCCCGCCGATCACTTCAATGTGCGGATAGTTCTGCTTCACCCAGCGCACACGTTCAAGCACGCCCTGGCTATGACCATGCGCCGTATCCACGACGATGATGTCCACGCCCGCCGCCGACAGCAGCTCAACGCGCTCTTCATTCTCCGGACCCACGCCCACTGCCGCGCCAGCGCGCAGCTTGCCGTGTTCGTCCTTGCAGGCATCCGGGTGTTCGGTCTGCTTGGTGATGTCCTTGACGGTCATGAGGCCGCGCAATTCGAACGCGTCGTTGACCACCAGCACACGTTCCAGCCGATGGCTGTGCATCAGCGCCTTGGCTTCGGCGAGCGGCGTGCCTTCCTTGACGGTCACGAGACGTTCACGCGGCGTCATGATCTTGCGCACTTCGTCGTCGAGACGTTCTTCGAAGCGCAAGTCCCGGTTCGTCACGATGCCGATCAGTTTCGGCCCTTCCACCACCGGAAAGCCGGAAATGCCGTGCTGCCGCGTGAGAGCGATCACATCGCGCACTTTCATTTGCGGCGGAACGGTAATCGGATCGCGCACCACGCCGGATTCGAAGCGCTTTACTTTCGCGACTTCGCGGGCTTGTTCGGCAGCGGTAAGGTTCTTGTGAATGATGCCGACACCGCCGAGCTGGGCCATCGCAATAGCGAGCCGGCCTTCGGTGACTGTGTCCATGGCGGCGGACAGCAGGGGCATATTCAGGGAGATCTTGCGGGTAACCTGTGTTTTCAGGCTGGTGTCGCGCGGGAGAACGTTGGAAAACGCGGGCACGAGGAGCACGTCATCGAACGTGAGTGCTTTCTGGATCAGACGCATGGCAAATCCTATGGGCGCAAAACCGAATTATACCGATAGTTCCCCGGATTTTCACTGCCCGAACAGCAGCTTACGCGGTGTTCCCCATTTTTTACCGCAATTTACGCGCCTCGCCGATTCGGTTTTTCGCTCGATTTGTGTTCGGTACAAGTTCGGTTTTGCGGATACCTGCAAAGATGCCGCGCGCGCCCAGATCAGCCTTATCGCACTTCTTACCGCGCTTCTTACCGCGCTTCCTTGCGCGTCCACCGCCGCCCTTCAATAGACCCGCCGCGCCGCGTCTTTTCAACCCGCCTTTGCCGCGCCAGCTTCGGATCAACCTTCAGCGGCCGATAAATTTCCACCCGGTCGTGATCGGCGAGAACCGCATCCAGCGCCTGGATCTTCCCGAAAACGCCCACTTTCTGCACGTTCAGGTCGATCTCGGGAAACTGTGCAAGCAAACCACTTGCATCGATTGCCTCCCGCACAGTCACGCCTTCGCCCAGGGAAAGCGCGCGCACAGCACTCTTCCCCTCCGGCAGCGCATAACAAACCTCAACGGAAAGAGTCATCACTTGCCGTACCGCTGATCGGCGCGCTTCACGAACGAATCCACGAACGTGTGCGCAATGTGATTGAAAACCGGCCCGATGATTTTCTCGAGAATGATGTTCGAAAACTCGTAGTGCAACGCGAACTCGATCTTGCAGGCGTCCGCCCGCAGCGGTGTAAAACGCCAGTACCCGGTGAACTTCTTGAAAGGGCCGTCCATGAACTCCATATCGATGGTAGTCGGTCGTGTATGCACATTACGTGTGGCGAAATGCTGCTTGATGCCCTTGAAGTTGATGTGGATCTTCGCTTCCATGCTGTGTTCGTCGTGTCGACCTACTTCCACACCTCCACACCATGGCAAGAAATTCGGGTAATCGGCGACATCGGTGACGAGGTCGAACATCTGCTCTGCAGAATGACGGATCAATACAGTTTTCTGGACATCTGCCATAAAGGGCGCAACGCGTGGCAAGAGTGGGAAGCTTTGCGGGCTTTACCTCGCCCGCGCTGCTAAAATCAGGATTTTAAACGAGTTAGGCACTTTTCATTCATGAGCATCATCGACAACAGAAAAGCCTTCTTCGACTACTTCATCGAAGATCGCTACGAGGCGGGGCTCGTGCTGGAAGGGTGGGAAGTCAAGGCGTTGCGGGCCGGCCGCGGCCAGATCAAGGAAGGCTACGTCATCATTCGCGACGGAGAATTGTTCCTGATCGGCGCGCATATCAGCCCGTTGCCGGAAGCGTCGACCCACATCCATCCGGACCCGGTCCGCACCCGCAAGCTGCTGCTGCACAGCGAAGAGATCTCGAAGCTCATCGGCAAGGTCGAGCAGAAAGGGCATACGCTTGTTCCGCTGAACTTCCACTACAAAGGCGGCCGCGTGAAGTGCGAGATTGGTCTGGCCAAGGGCAAGAAGCTGCACGACAAACGCGAAACCGAGAAAAAGCGCGACTGGGAACGCGAAAAAGCGCAAATCATGCGCGGCGCCAAGCATTGAGCACCACCAGCATGATCGGGAGCATATCCAATCAAAAAGGGCGTCGACCATATAAGTCGACGCCCTTTTTTCATGCGGCTGCTGATTCTACGTAAGGCTTCAGCTCTTACGAATCACGCTGCCGGCCGTTCCATCGCCCTTGATGATGCTCAGCGCCGACGCGATCATCGAGCTCATCTCCGACAAATTCCCCGGCACGATCAGCGTATTGCCCTGCTTCGCGATGTTCCCGAACGCCGTCACATATTGCTCGGCAACCTTCAGGTTCACCGCTTCCACGCCGCCGGCTGTTTGTATCGCCGCGCCGATCTTCTCAATCGCCTGAGCATTCGCCACAGCCACCGCCAGAATGGCCGATGCCTCGCCTTCAGCCTGATTGATCTGCGCCTGACGCTCGCCTTCGGACTTATGAATGGCCGCCTCGCGCGCGCCCCATGCAATATTGATCTGCTCCTGCTTGCGACCTTCGGACGCAGCAATCACCGCCCGCTTCTCACGCTCGGCCGTAATTTGCGCCTGCATTGCGTGCAGGATTTCCTTCGGCGGCGTCAAATCCTTGATTTCATAGCGCAGCACCTTCACGCCCCAGTTCGCCGCGGCCTGATCGAGCGACGTGACAATGCTGTGGTTGATGTAGTCGCGTTCTTCGAAAGTCTTGTCGAGTTCGAGCTTACCGATGACCGAACGCAACGTGGTCTGCGACAACTGCGTGATCGCGTAGATGAAGTTGCTCGACCCATACGACGCCTTCATGGCGTCGGTCACCTGGAAGTACAGCACGCCGTCCACCTGCAGCTGCGTGTTGTCGCGCGTGATACATACTTGGCTTGGCACTTCGAGCGGAATTTCCTTGAGCACGTGCTTGTAGGCCACGCGGTCGACGAACGGCACGACGATGGTCAGCCCCGGCGTCAGCGTCGCGTGATAGCGCCCGAGCCGCTCCAGCACCCATGCATGTTGTTGCGGCACGATCTTGATCGTCTGCGCGGCAATCGCGATGACGATGATCAGCAAAATTGCCCCGATGATAGTCACGTCCATCTCTACTCCTTGTTATGCGTGTCTTGCCTATTGAGCTGCTTATGCAGGCTCAAACCCCGGTCCAACATCTCAGCGTTTTGCCGCCACCACCAGCGTGTTGCCGGAAAACGCCGTGATCCTGTACATATGCGCGCCTTCGGTCTCCCCCGGCGCGAGTTCAATGTCCCACTCCGCCCCGCGATACAACGCCCGCGCGCGGCCCTCGTGCCACTCGTTCACCTTCAGCGTCTCGCCGATGTCCAGGTTCACGCCCGGATCATGCGATGCATCGCGCCGCGTGATGTGCCCCAGCTTCGAGCGCCGCAATACAGTGACCGCGATCATCGCGACCAGCGCGGCCACGAGCAGCTCGATCTCCAGCCCCGCGCCAAGCAAATGCGCGATGCCGCCCGCGATAAAACCAATCGCCACCATCAATAGATAAAACGTACCGGACATCAGCTCGAGCAACACGAGCACCCCGGCGCCGATCCACCAAAAATATCCGTTAGCAGCCATGCGTTACCTCCAAACAAAAACACCCCGGAACGTCCGGGGTGTTATAGCACGCTTACTGTTTTGAAAGCTTGATCCACTTTCGATGCAGCCGCATGTTTTACTTATTCAAAGCCTTGGCCAGCGTCTTCCATGTGTCGATGATCGTGTCCGGATTCAGCGACATCGACTCAATGCCTTCCTTCGCAAGCCATTCGGCGAGGTCTGGATGGTCCGACGGACCTTGACCGCAAATACCCACGTACTTGCCGAGCCGCAAACACGTTTCGATCGCGCGCTTGAGCATGAACTGCACAGCCGGGTCGCGCTCGTCGAAGTCGACTGCGAGCAGCTCCATGCCCGAATCGCGGTCCAGGCCCAGCGTGAGCTGCGTCAGGTCGTTCGATCCGATCGAGAAGCCGTCGAAGAACTGCAGGAACTCTTCGGCAAGAATCGCGTTCGACGGAATCTCGCACATCATGATCAGCCGCAGACCGTTCACGCCGCGTTTCAGGCCGAACTTCTCGAGCAGGCCAACGACCTTCTCAGCCTGCGCCAGCGTACGCACGAACGGCACCATGATCTCGACGTTGTCGAGGCCCATCTCTTCGCGCACCTTCTTCAACGCGACGCATTCCATCTGGAAGGCTTCGGCGAAATCCTCCGAGATGTAACGCGATGCGCCCCGGAAGCCGAGCATGGGGTTTTCTTCGTCCGGCTCGTAACGCGAACCGCCGATCAGCTTCTTGTACTCGTTCGACTTGAAGTCGGACAAGCGCACGATCACCGGCTTCGGATAGAACGCCGCCGCGATCGTCGCGATGCCTTCGGTCAGCTTGTCGACATAAAACGCTCGCGGCGATGCATGACCGCGCGCGACGCTTTCCACGGCCTTCTTCAGGTCGGCATCGATGTTCGGGTACTCGAGGATCGCCCTCGGATGCACGCCGATGTTGTTGTTGATGATGAACTCGAGCCGCGCCAGGCCCACGCCTGCATTCGGCAGATGCGAGAAGTCGAACGCGAGTTGCGGATTGCCGACGTTCATCATGATCTTGACCGGAATCTCGGGCAGATCGCCGCGTTCGACTTCGGTCACTTCGGTTTCGAGCAAGCCGTCGTAGATCTTGCCTTCATCGCCTTCAGCGCACGACACCGTCACCAACTGGCCTTCCTTCAGCACGTCGGTGGCGTCACCGCAACCGACCACTGCCGGCACGCCCAGTTCGCGCGCGATGATGGCCGCGTGGCAGGTCCGGCCGCCGCGATTCGTCACGATGGCCGATGCACGCTTCATCACCGGCTCCCAGTTCGGGTCGGTCATGTCGGCGACCAGCACGTCACCGGGCTGAACGCGATCCATCTCCGACGGATCGTGAATCACGCGCACGGGACCTGCACCAATCTTCTGGCCGATAGCGCGGCCCGTGGCCAGCACGTTCGACTGGCCCTTCAGCTTGAAGCGCATTTCGGCCTTGCCCGCAGCCTGGCTCTTCACCGTTTCAGGACGCGCCTGGAGGATGAAGATCTTGCCGTCGCGGCCGTCCTTGCCCCACTCGATATCCATCGGACGCTGATAATGCTTTTCGATGATCACCGCGTACTTCGCGAGCTGGATCACGTCTTCGTCGGTGATGGAGAAGCGGTTGCGCTGCTCGTGCGTCACGTCGACGGTCTTCACGCGGCCGGCTTCGCCAGCGCTCGTGAATTCCATCTTGATGAGCTTCGAGCCGATCGAGCGGCGGATGATCGGGTACTTGCCTTGTTCGAGCGTGGTCTTGAAGACGTAGAACTCGTCCGGGTTGACTGCGCCCTGCACGACCGTTTCGCCGAGACCATAGCTCGACGTAATGAACACGGCGTCCTTGAAGCCTGATTCGGTATCGAGCGTGAACATCACGCCGGCCGCGCCCACGTCCGAGCGGACCATGCGCTGCACGCCCGCCGACAACGCAACTTCAGCGTGCGTGAAACCCTTGTGCACGCGATACGAAATAGCGCGGTCGTTATACAGCGACGCGAACACGTGCTTCATGCGGTCGAGCACTTCCTCGATGCCGACCACGTTCAGGTAGCTTTCCTGCTGACCCGCGAACGATGCGTCCGGCAAGTCCTCAGCGGTCGCCGAAGAGCGCACGGCGAACGAAAGCTCCTCCGGCGAGCCGTTTTGCAGCGTGTCGAAGCCTTTGCGAATCAGTTCTTCGAGGCGCGGTTGCATCGGCGCGTCGACGATCCATTGGCGGATCTCCTTGCCGGCTTCGGCAAGTGCTTTCACGTCGTCTACGTCGAAGAGTTCCAGACGTTTGGCGATGCGCTCGGTCAGGTTGTTGTGATGCAGGAAATCGCGAAACGCCTGCGCCGTCGTCGCAAAACCAGTCGGCACCTGCACGCCGGCTTCGGCGAGCTGGCTGATCATTTCGCCGAGCGACGCGTTCTTGCCGCCGACAATGTCGACATCGGTCATTCGCAACTGCTCGAATGGCACTACATACGCCTGGTCCTTTGCAACGTTAGCTTCGTTAGTCATGTAAGCCCCTAAGGTGGATGGAATTCACGATCATGCAAGTGGGCTCGAAGCGGCGGCGCTCATTGGAAGCGCGTACGCAACCTGCATAACCTGTTTGATAAGCACATGCCGCTTCTCTACGCGTATTCGAAGGTGCGGCACCTGGGGCGTGAAGCCTTCCATGAACCACCTTGCGACGCTGAAAAGCACGCCGTCGAAACACATCGATATCGGTTAAAACTGCCTACAAAATCTACGTTTTGTTTCGAAAACGCACGAATAGGCGGTAACTTCCGTGAATCGATGATTAATCGCCCGCAATTGCTTATCGAACAGGTTGCCGCTATTCTACCGTGCTACCTCTTGAAAATGTTTCATGGCAGGGCATAAAAACGCTGCGTAATGAGACCCCTCACACGCGCATGGTGTGGCGGCGCACATCGCGCGTTTTAGCGGACGCTTAGTTTGGAGCTATTCGCCCGACGCCATGCGCGCCACGGCGTTGGTGGGTAGTGATATTCACGCGTTTGCGTCAATATGGCGGGTTTTTTAATCGGCCATAATCACCGTCAATTCATTTCACGTAATTTCACGCACCTTCACGCCGATGCCGCCTACCGTATTCATCGTTTCCGATGGCACCGGGATCACTGCCGAGACCTTCGCGCATTCGATCCTGTCCCAGTTCGACCAGAAATTCCGGCTCGTGCGCGTGCCGTTTGTCGATTCGACCGACAAGGCGCGCGCGACCATCGCGAAGATCAACGAGGCGGTTTCGCTCGATGGCCGTCGGCCGATTGTGTTCACCACGCTGGTGGACAGTGCGTCGAACGAGATCGTGCAGCGGTCCAACGCGCTGGTGCTGAACATGTTCCAGACGTTTATCGAGCCGTTGGAACTGGAACTCGACATCAAGTCGACGCACGCGATGGGCCGGGTCCACCAGAACGCGGATACGGATGAATACAAGAAGCGGATCGAAGCGATCAATTTTTCGCTGGCGCACGACGACGGCCAGTCGAATCGCAACCTGTCGGACGCCGATGTGATCCTGGTCGGCGTGTCGCGCAGCGGCAAGACGCCGACGTCGCTTTATCTGGCGATGCAGTACGGCGTGAAGGCAGCGAATTATCCGTTGATTCCGGAAGATTTTGAGCGCGGGCGGTTGCCGACGCCGTTGCTGCCGTACAAGGAAAAGATGTTCGGCTTGTCGATCGATCCGCAACGGCTCGCGGAGATTCGCAATGAGCGGCGCCCGGGGAGCAAGTATGCGGCGCTGGAGAATTGCCGCTATGAGATCAACGAAGCCGAAGCAATGATGAAACGCGAGGGGGTCAAGTGGTTATCGTCGACGCATAAGTCGATTGAGGAAATCGCTACGACCATTTTGCAGGAGATTCGGTTGGAGCGGCCTTCGTATTACTAGGTTTTGCTCGCGCCGGTGGACGGTTTTGGGGTTTTGGTGGTTTCCGGGTTAGCGGTCGGGGTCAATGCCGGGTTGCTAGGTTCTGGCGCTAGCGGTCGGGGTCATTGCCGGGTTGCTAGGTTCTGGCGCTAGCGGTCGGGGTCATTGCCGGGTTGCTGCTTTCGGGGTTAGTGGTCTGCGTGAGCGAGCTATTTTCTTTATCACTATTAGCCACTGCGCGTGGCGGCGCGTCATTTCTTTGTCCAAAGCGACAAAGAAACGAAGCAAAGAAAGCGCTTTCAAAACGCGGGCTCATAAGTTGACCTAGCGTGCACCCTGTGCGTTTTTGGCACCCCAAAAGCACGGTGCTCGCCAGAGCCACGGATGTTTGAACCCCTCCTTCTCGCGAATTCTTACACGCACACGCTTCGCCCCGCACGCTCTCGGGCAAGCACTATTGCCAAGGAAACCCGCACGGCCTCACGTCTGTTTGATGCCGCGGCTCTTCGCAGTTTAGCTGCTTGTCGGCATGATCGGCCCCGGCTTTTTTTGCTGGTAAGGCCTCATCTATCCGAGCAACTTGTTTCGTGGTGGGTTGGCGACGTGGTTCGGCGTGCGTACAAATTCGGAAGATGGTTTTTCGCGGATAGCGCGGGGTGCACCTGTGGCAGGTTCAGTCACTGGTGGCGAAGCGTGTGGGTATCCGTGTTCGGAGAAGGAGGGTTTCACACATCCGTCGCTCTGGCGAGCACCGTGCTTTTGGGGTGCCAAAAACGTGGAAACTGCACGCTGGGTCAACTTATGAGCCCTCGTTTTGAAAGCGCTTTCTTTGCTTCGTTTCTTTGTCGCTTTGGACAAAGAAATGACGCGCCGCCACGCGCAGTGGCTAATAGTGATAAAGAGATTAGCAAACCTAAGCAGACCACTAACCTTGAAAGCAGCAACCCAGCACTGACTCCGACCGCTACCGCACGAACCCCTAGCGCGAGCGCCCTCTCCCCTGCCGACACTGTTCAAAGATGCAAATCGCGGCAGCCGCCGCCACATTCAGCGACTCCATGCCGCCCGGCTGAGGAATAGTCACCCGAAGCGTCGCGCGCTCGCGCCAGAACGACGAGACACCCGCGCCCTCATTACCCATGACCCAGGCCACGGGCCCGGACAAATCCGCATCGTAGATCGCTTGGGCGCCGTGCGAATCAGTGACGGTCACCTGTACCTCAGAGCCAAGCAGCGAAATCAATTCCGCCGGCTCAACATCCTCGTAAATGCCAAGCAGGAAATGCGCGCCCATGCCCGAGCGCAGCACCTTCGACGACCATGCATACACCGTCCCCGGCGCGCAAAATACATGCTGAATGCCGGCCGCTGCCGCACTTCGCAAAATGGATCCGACATTGCCGGCGTCCTGGATGCCATCGAGAATCAGGCACGTCCCGGCAATGCGTTCAGGCAAAGGTGGTTCGAGCTTCTCGACCAGCAGCACCATCCCCACACCATGCACGACACTCGATAGCTGTCCGAACAAAGCATCGGGCAACGTATAAACGTGCGCGGGATCGATGCGCCCGACAATCTGCCGTGCTTCTTCGTGATGAAGCGCGCCTTCGGTGACGACGCACGTCTCAGGCTGCCCCGCAGCATCGAGATAAGCACTGGCGAGATGCAGCCCTTCCAGCAACGCGTGGCCGCTGCGCCGCTGCTGCGCGGTCGATCCGGCGAGCGCCTTCAGGCGCTTGTAAAGCGGGTTATCCCGCGAGGTAATGGCTTTCACTTGGGGAGAATTCAGAACGGAGGAGCGTCGATACCCTGCTCCACGGCAGCCGCTTCCAGCGCCGCAGCGGCAACGACCGGCAACACCGTGCCCATTCGCGCATGCGCTTCACGAACAGGCGCAAACGAACGCCGATGATGCTCGCAAGGCCCATGTTCAAGCAACGCCCTCAGGTGCTGCGGCGTGCCGTAACCGGCGTGGGCATCGAATCCATAAACGGGGTGGACTTCATGCAATTGCAGCAGCATCCGGTCACGTGTGACCTTGGCCAGAATGGATGCAGCCGAAATCTGCGCAATCAACGCGTCGCCGCCAATGACGGCCACCGAGCGCATCGACAACTGGGGACACCGGTTGCCATCGATCTTCGCCACCGTCGGCGTGACCGAGAGCCCTTCCACCGCGCGTTTCATCGCGAGCATGGTGGCGTGGAGAATGTTGATCGTGTCGATTTCCTCGACCGTCGCCGAAGCCACGCAATAGGCCAGCGCACGGTCGATGATCTTCTCGTACAGTTCCTCGCGCTTCTTCGCGCTCAGGACCTTCGAGTCGTCGAGTCCGCGAATTTTTGGCTTCGATGGATCGAAGATCACCGCTGCCGCCACCACCGGACCCGCCAGCGGGCCACGACCGGCTTCGTCCACACCGCAGATGACGTCGGAGGGCGTATCGACATCGAAGTCGAACGCAGGCTGCAGGGTTTGCCTGCCCGCGCGCCGAACCACACCCTTCACGACGATCTTCGCCATTACCGCGGCCTCCTCGTTTCCAGCACTTGCGCCACGGCCTCCGAAGCACGTTGAGCCGTGTTCTGACGCAGCGCGTGGTGCATTTCCGTGAAGATTTCCGTCAGTGTCGCGCGGTTCGCTTCGTCGTTCAACTGTTGCAGCGTGGCGTCGGCGAGCGCCTCAGGCGTCGCGAAATGCTGGAGAATCTCCGGCACGACAAACCGCCCGGCCAGGATGTTCGGCAAACCGACATACGGCAAATAACCCTGCCGTTGCATGATCTGGCCCGTCAGCCAGGGCACCTTGTACGAGATGACCATCGGCTTCTTGAGCAATGCCGCTTCCAGCGTGACCGTGCCGCTCTTGACCAGGATGGCGTCGGCGGCGGTCATCGCGACCTGAGCGTTGCCTTCAGTGATCGTCAGCGCGAGATTCGGATGCGCGGCAACCAGCGGCTGCAACAACTCGCGCAACCCGGCATTCGCTGCCGGCATGACGAAACGCACACCGGGTTCGCGAAGCTGCATGAGCTCCATCGCGTCGAAAAACGTCGGGCCGATCAGCGCGATCTCCGAACGCCGGCTGCCCGGCAACACGGCGATGATCGGGCCGCCTTCCGGCAAGCCCAACGCGCGGCGCGCACCTTCAACGTCAGGCACGAGCGGAATTTCATCGGCGAGCGGGTGGCCCACGTACGTGGACGCAATACCCGCCTTCTCCATGAGCGCCGTTTCGAACGGGAACACGCACAGCATGTGATCGACGGCTTTGACGATCTTCTTGATCCGCCCGCCGCGCCACGCCCAGATCGACGGACACACGAAATGCACCGTCGGAATACCGGCGTCACGCAACGCGTGTTCGAGACCAAAATTGAAATCGGGCGCATCCACGCCAATGAACACCGACGGCGGCTCCGCGAGCAGTTGCCGCTTGAGCTCGTTGCGGATGCCCAGAATCTCGGGAATATGCTTCAGCGCTTCGACATAACCCCGCACCGTGAGCTTGTCCATGGGCCAATGGGCATCGAAACCGGCGGCCGTCATGCGCGGACCGCCAATGCCGTTGAACTGCGTGCCAGCCGGCAAGCGCTCGTTCAGGCCCTCGAGTAGCGACGCGGCAAGCAGATCGCCTGACGGCTCGCCCGCCACCATCGCTACGCGCAAAGGGGCGGGAGCCAGCGACATCGGGCGCTCGGTCAACGGATGATGCCGCGCTGCGACGCGTCGATAAAATCAGCCAGCGCCGTCACGGGCGCGTCGCCGTCGCCGCCCGCGGAAGCGAGTTCGCGCAATTGCGCCTTCGCTTCTTCCAGCGTCGCACCGCTCTTGTACAACACGCGGTACGCCGAACGCAGCGCCGAAATAGCCTCGGCCGAAAAGCCGCGCCGGCGCAGCCCTTCTACATTGATACCGTGCGGTTCAGCCTTGTTACCTGCGGCGATCACGAACGGCGGGATGTCCTGCACTAGCGCTGACGCGCCGCCCAGCATGGAATGCGCGCCGATGCGCACGAACTGATGCACGCCCGACATGCCGCCAACGATCGCATGGTCGCCAATGATCACGTGCCCCGCCAGCTGCGCGTTGCTCGACATGACGATGTTGCTGCCAAGCTGGCAGTCATGGCCTACGTGCACGTACGCCATGATCCAGTTGTCGTCGCCGATGGTGGTCACGCCCGTGTCCTGCACCGTCCCGGTATGGATGGTGGTGAATTCGCGGATGGTATTGCGGTCGCCGATCACGAGCCGGGTGGGCTCATCCTTGTACTTCATGTCCTGCGGCCGACCACCGACGGATGCGTAGTGGCCGATGCGGTTGTCGCTGCCGAGGACCGTATGGCCTTCGATTACGCTGTGCGAGCCGACAGTCGTGCGCGCGCCAATCTGCACGTGCGGTCCGATGATCGCGTACGGGCCGACTTCGACGGATTCGTCGAGCTGCGCGCCCGGCTCGATAATCGCGGTAGGGTGAATCTTGCTCATGCGCCCTCGCTTGGTGTTCTGTTGCTGTCTGTTGCTGTCTGTTGCTGAGTTTGCTCTGCTCTGCCGCGCCAGCGCTTAAGGCACGGCTGGGCACGGCTGGCGTCACTGTTACTTCGCGTCAGCGGCCGTGTTCTTGACGGTGCACATCAGCTCGGCTTCGGCTGCCACCGCACCGTCCACTTCGGCGCGCGCGCTGAACTTCCAGATGCCGCGCATGTAGCGCTCGAAGTTCACGTTCAGGATCAGCTGGTCGCCGGGTTCGACCACGCGCTTGAAGCGCGCCTTGTCGATGCCCACGAAGTAATACAGAGTCGTTTCCGGATCGTGTGGTTCCTTCTCCTCGGCAAACGTAAGCAGCGCGGCTGCCTGCGCAAGCGCTTCGAGAATCAGCACGCCGGGCATCACGGGCCGTGTCGGGAAGTGACCCTGAAAATATGGCTCGTTGATCGTCACGTTCTTCAGCGCTTTGATGCTCTGATGCGGCGTGAGTTCGAGTACACGGTCGACGAGCAGGATCGGATACCGATGCGGCAGCAACGTGAGAATCTTATGGATGTCTAGATTGATTTTTTCGGTGCTCATAGTCGTTCTGCTCGCGCGCTTCGCAGCGCGGGTGTTGACTGCGACACCGCTCGTTGGCTCGTAAAGCCACGAACAACAAGCGGTGTCGCGTGGGATGCCGGTTTTTACCGTCTTAATGCTTGCCTGAATTGCCGCCTGAAGTGCTGCCCGGGATGTTATCCGGGGTGTTATCTGCCTCAGTGCCCGCGGCCACGGCCGCTTCGAGCGTCTTGATGCGTTCGCGCAACTTGTCCAGATTACGCACAATGGCAGCGCTTTTGTTCCAGTCGGCGTGGTTCACGGCTGGGAATGCGCTCGTGTACATGCCCGGCTTCAGCAGCGATTTCGACACGCCCGACTGCGCCGTGACAATCACGTAGTCCGCCAGCGTCACGTGGCCCGCAATGCCCACCGCGCCGCCGATCATGCAGTGCCGCCCGATATTCGTGCTGCCCGCAATGCCCGCGCAGCCGGCGATCACCGTGAACGCGCCAATCCGGCAGTTATGCCCGATCTGGACCAGATTATCGATCTTTACGCCTTCCTCGATCACCGTGTCGGCCATCGCGCCCCGGTCGATCGTCGTGTTCGCGCCAATTTCCACGTCCTGCGCCACGACCACGGCGCCGACTTGCGGAATCTTGACCCAGTTGCCGGTGCGTGCGTCGCCATCGCCGACGAAATCCGGAGCAAAACCAAATCCGTCCGCACCGATCACCGCGCCTGCATGCACGATCACGCGCGCGCCAAGCTTACAACCATGATAGACGGTGACGTGGGGATAAAGATGGACATCGTCAGCCAGTTTCACGCCCCGGCCAATCGTCACGCCCGCATCCAGCCTCACCCGCTCGCCAATCTCCGCGCCCACTTCCACACTGACGTGCGGCCCGATCACCGCGGTGGCAGCTACCTTCGCGCCAGGATGGATAAACGCCGTGGGATGCACGCCAGGTTCGACCGGCGGCGTCGCGAGGTCGATGAAAACCTGCGCCACGCGCGCAAAATAAGCGTAGGGGTTAGCCGTGACGATAAAGTTACGCCCTTCCGGCGCCGCCACTTTTTCCAGATCCGCTGGCGAGATCAGCACCGCACCTGCCCGCGTGCTTTCCACCTGAGACAGGTATTTCTGGTTCGCGAGAAAGGCGAGATGCGTGGGACCGGCTTTGTCGAGCGGCGCGAGGCCGTTCACTCGATGCGCCGCATCGCCTGCTATGTCTCCGCCGAAGCGCTGTGTCAGTTCACCGAGCGTGATCGCGCTGTCAGATGCCATCCGGACCCGCTCCCGATCAGTTCGAACTACTAGCTGGATTGATCGACAGGCTCGCCTGGTTCGCGGCCAGCGCCTTCAGCACCTGATCGGTGATATCGATACGCGGACTGACATATACCGCTTCCTGCACGATCAGGTCGTAATGCTGCGCCTCGGCAATCTGCTTGATGACCTTGTTAGCCTTGTCCAGCACCGCAGCGAGTTCTTCGTTGCGACGTTGGTTCAGGTCTTCGCGAAACTCGCGTTGTTTGCGCTGGAAGTCCTGGTCGAGTTGCGACAAATCACGTTGCTTGGCGGCACGGTCGGCAGGCGCCATGGAGGCGCCGTTCTTGTCCATTGCGTCCGACATGGTCTTCAGGCGCGCTGCCATGTCCTGCAACGCCTTGTCCCGCTTCGAAAACTCTTGTTCGAGCTTCGTCTGCGCAGCCTTGGCCGCCGATGACTCACGCAAGATGCGATCGGAGTTGACGGCTGCAATCCGGGTCTCCTGCGCCTCTGCCTTGGCGGCACCCATCAGGCCGAGCGTCACCGACATAACAAGCGCCAACGCTACATGTTTCGAAAGCTTACCGGTTCGCAAAGTCTTCCTCACGTTGCTTATTTACACCACTGACTTATCTTGCTCAATCAAGTCAAGCGACTGCATCAGGCGTCCCGGTTCCGCGACAAGAACGGAAACCGGGCACCCACATCACACATTCCGATCGGATTTAGAACGCCGTACCAATCTGGAACTGGAACTTCTGATACTGGTCGCCGGCATGCTTCGTCACCGGGAAACCCAGGCTCAACTTGAGCGGGCCGATTGGCGAGATCCACGCCAGACCGAAACCGTAACCATACCGCAAGCCGTTCGCACCGGTGCTGGTGCCGCCCTGACCCGGATCGCCCCAGACGTTACCACCGTCAAGGAAGGTGAAGACGCGCAACGTGCGGTCATAGCCCGTACCCGGCAACGGGAAGGTCAATTCGATGTTACCCACCGCCATGCGCGAACCGCCGATCGGGTCGCCCGTGGTCGTATCACGCGGACCCAGCGAGCTCGGTTCATAACCGCGAACCGAGCCGATACCGCCGGCATAGTAGTTCTTGAAAATCGGATAGGTCTGGCCTTGCAGGCCCTTACCGTAGCCGCCCTGCAAGTTCAGGCCGAGCACGAAGCCGCGTGCGAACGAGTAGTAATACTGCGCCTGGGCGTCAACCTTGACGTACGTCGTGTTACCCGCAGGCGTACCGTATTCCGCGTTCGTCTGCGTGTAATAACCGCGGCTCGGGACCAAGGCGCTGTCACGATTGTCGCGCGACCAGCCAACCGTCACCGGCACGTTGTTCACGACGCGGCCGAATTCCTTCACGTAGTCGATATAGCTTTGCGGCGTAGCGGAATCGATATCGAGCGTGTTCTGCTCGAGACCCGCACCGAAGTACACCGTGTCCTGCTCCGAGAACGGAATGCCGAACTTCAGGTCACCACCGATGGTAACGATCTTGAAGCTGGAATCCGTCGAGTAATAGAGCGGCTGATACGTGCGGTAATACAGGTCGGTAATGCGCTTGATACCGTCGATAGTGAAGTACGGATCGACTTGCGTCACCGTCAATGTCCGGTACGTCTTGGCCGTGTTGACGTTGACCGAGAGGCTGGTACCCGAACCGAACACGTTGTCCTGCGACACGCCTGCCGACAGCACCACCTTGTCCGTCGACGAAAAACCCGCGCCGAGCGTAATCGCGCCGGTCGGTTTTTCCGCGACCTTCACGTCCACGTCCACCTGGTCATTCGTGCCTTCGACCGGAACCGTGGTCACGTCGACGTCGGTAAAGTAACCGAGACGATTCACGCGATCCTTCGACAACGCCAGCCGGCTCGAGTCGAACCACGAGCTTTCGAGCTGACGCATTTCCCGGCGCACCACTTCGTCACGAGTACGCGTATTGCCGACGATGTTCACGCGCCGCACGTACACACGGCGGCTCGGGTCCACATTCAGCGTCAGGTCGACGGTGTGATCGGCTTGATTGATCTGCGGCTGCGCGTTGACCTGCGCGAACGCGTAGCCATATTCGCCAAGCTTGTCGACGATGGCCTTCGTGGTTGCCTGCAGCTTTTCGGCCGAGAAACGGTCGCCCGGTTTGATCTTGACCAGCTTGGTCAGCTCGGCCTGACGGTCGAGCAGATTGCCCGAGAGCTTGATTGCGCTGATCTTGTACGGCTCGCCTTCGTGCAGCGCGATCGTCAGGTACATGTCCTTCTTGTCGGGCGAGATGGACACCTGCGTCGAGTCGATGTTGAACTCGAGATAACCGCGATTCAGGTAGTACGAGCGTACGTTTTCGAGGTCGCCCGTGAGCTTGTCTTTCGCGTACAGGTCGTTCTTCGTGTACCACGAGAACCAGTTCGGCGTGGACAACTGCATCTCGTCGCGCAGCGTGCTCGTGCTGACCGCCTTGTTGCCGATGAAGTTGATCTGGCGGATCTTCGCGCTCGGACCTTCCGCCACCGAGAACAGGATCTGCACGCGATTGCGGTCGACCGGCGTGACGGTGGTCGTGACTTCCGCCGCGTAGAAGCCGCGCGTCAGGTACTGGCGCTTGAGCTCCTGCTCGGCTTTGTCGACGAGCGCCTTGTCGTACGAGCGGCCTTGCGACAAGCCTACCGCGCGCAACGCCTTCGCCAGGTTGTCCTTTTCGAACTCGTGAATGCCCGAGAAGTCGATTTGCGAAATGGCCGGACGCTCCTGCACCTGCACGACCACCACGTTGCCCTGTGTGGCGATCTGGACGTCGTTGAAGAAGCCCGTTGCATAAAGCGCGCGAATTGCTTCGGAGGCTTTGTCGTCGGTGAACGTGTCGCCCTGCTTGATAGGCAAGTAGGCGAATACCGAACCAGGTTCAATGCGCTGGAGGCCGTCAATCCGGATGTCCTGCACGACAAACGGCGTTGTCGCGTGCGCCGCCATGCCGGTTGCGGCCAATGCTGCGGCCACAGCCGACTTAGGAACAAAGCGATGAGGTTTGAACAACGTGCTTCCCCAGTGTGTATAGCTGCATCAAGCCGGACGGCGTTCGTTCAAGCGCCGCCGGACAGGATGAAAAAGGATCAAGGTGAAACGGTCAGCCGGATCAAAAGCGGATCAGGCGCGCAAGGTCATTAAAGAGCGCGATCATCGACAAGGCGACGATGCAAACAAGACCCGCCCGCTGCAAAACCAGCTGCCAGCGATCTGACACGGCCTTGCCGGTTGCGGCTTCAACCAAATAATATAACAGATGCCCACCGTCAAGAACCGGAATCGGTAACAAGTTCAACACGCCGAGGCTGATACTCACGAGCGCGAGGAACGACAGAAACGCCGACAAACCAAGCCGCGCGCTCTTGCCCGCGTAGTCGGCGATCGTCACCGGCCCCGAAAGATTTTTCAGCGACGCTTCGCCGGTGATCATCCGGCCGAACATGCGCAGCGAATAAATGCTGATGTCCCAGGTCCGCTTGACGCCCAGATGCAGGCTTTCCACCGGTCCGTAACGCACGTCCACCGATGGAATCCGGGTCGCGAGCGACGCACCGATCCGCCCGACATCGCGATGCGTGGCAGCGTCCTGCTTAAGCTCCGGCACGATCTGCACCGCGCGCTGCGCGCCGTTGCGCTCGACGGTGAGCGAGACCGGCGTACCCGGACGATGCTGCACGTAATCGATAAAACCCATCGCGTTATCGATCTTTTTGCCGTCGATAGCACGCAGCACATCACCCGCCTGCAAGCCCGCTTTCGCCGCCGCGCTGCCCGCTTCCACACCGGCCACCGCCAACGTGCCGCCACCCGGCTCGAAGCCGAGTTTATCCATGAAATCCTGATCGGCGTCCTGGTCGTCGATCTTGCCCACACTCACCGGAAAATCGAACGTACCGTGGTTCGTCGTGGCGGTGAGCACGACGCGACGATGATCGAATGACGCGTCGAGCAGTTTCCAGCGCAGGTCGGACCACGAACGCACCTTATGCGTCTCGCCGCTCGCATCGCTGTCGCTCTGCACATCGCGCATTGAAACGATCGTCTCGCCACCCTCGAAGCCCGCCTTCGCGGCGACGGTGTTGGGCGCAGGCGCCGAGAGAATCGCAGCCGGTTCGGAGACGCCGCCCGCGAACACGCCGGCGAACAGCAAAATGGCGAGGATGAAGTTCGCCACCGGACCGGCTATGACAATCGCGATGCGCTTGAGCACCGGCTGCCGGTTGAATGCGCGTGGCAGATCGGCTTCGGGAATGCTTGCTTCCGCTTCGCGTTCGTCGAGCATCTTCACGTAGCCGCCCAGCGGCAGCGCGGCAATCGTCCACTCGGTGCCGGTGCGCTTGCTGACCCATTTCACGAGCGGCTTGCCGAACCCGACCGAGAATCGCAGGACCTTCACGCCGCACATCCGCGCGACGCTGTAATGGCCGAACTCGTGGACGACAACCAGCACGCCGATAGCCACCACAAATGCAACGATTTCGATCAGGAAGTTCATGGCGACCTCAGTGCAGGACGCGTTCGGCGTGCGGCGCGTCAGCTGTCAGCAAAGCGGCGAACTCGCCTGCCAGGCGACGCGCTTCGGCATCGGCGGCGAGCACTTCATCGAGTGTGGATGCGCTGCCGTTCGGCAACACGTTCAACACGCGCTCGACCACTTCCCCGATCGCCATGAAGCCGATGCGGCGAGCCAGGAACGCTTCCACCGCGACCTCGTTCGCCGCGTTGAGCGCCGCGCTTGCGGTGCCGCCGGCTTCCAGCGCTTTCAGCGCAAGCGCGAGGCAAGGGAAACGGTTCAGGTCGGGTTTCTCGAAGGTGAGCGTCGCGATTTGCGCGAGATCGAGTTGCGCGACGCCGGAATCCACGCGTTCCGGAAATGCCAGCGCATACGCGATCGGCGTGCGCATGTCGGGGTTGCCCAGTTGCGCGAGCACGGAACCGTCCGCGTATGAAACGAGCGAATGAATCACGCTTTGCGGATGAATCAGTACTTCGATGCGCGAGCCCGGCACGTTGAAAAGCCAGTGCGCCTCGATCACTTCGAGGCCCTTGTTCATCATCGTGGCGGAATCGACGGAAATCTTGCGGCCCATCGCCCAGTTCGGATGCTTGCAGGCTTCGTCGGGCGTGACGTGGCGCAGCGTTGACGGCTCGCGGGTGCGGAACGGACCGCCGGATGCCGTCAAAATGATCTTCGATACCCCGCCGTGCAGCGCCACTTCACGCGGCATGCACTGGAATACCGCGTTGTGCTCGCTATCGACCGGCAGCAGCACCGCGTTGTTGTCATGCACGGCGTCGATGAAAATCTTGCCCGACATGACCAGCGCTTCCTTGTTGGCGAGCAGGATGCGCTTGCCCGCACGCGCGGCAGCCAGCGTGGGCGCCAGCCCCGCAGCACCGACAATAGCGGCGACCACCGTGTCGCAGCTTGCGCTCTCGGAGACGTCCACTAGCGCTTGCGGGCCGTAGCCCACTTCGGTCTTGCATCCTTGGGCACGCAGCGCGGCGGAGACCTTCGCAGCGGTATCGGCGTCACCGACCACCGCCACTTCCGGCTGGAACCGCACGCATTGGTCGACGAGCTTGTCGCCGTTGCGATGGGCGGTGAGCGCGTAGACCTGGAAGCGGTCCGGGTGCCGCGCCACGACGTCGAGCGTGCTCTCGCCGATCGAGCCCGTGGAGCCGAGCAGAGTCAGACGTTTTTGCATAAATCCTTCTTTAGCCGATTAGCCGATTGACTGGGCAACAGGACCGAGCAACAGGAGTGCGATCGGCAATACAGGCAACAATGCGTCGATCCGGTCGAGGACGCCGCCGTGCCCGGGCAACAATCCGCTCGAATCCTTGACGCCGGCCTGGCGTTTCAGCAGAGACTCGAACAGGTCGCCAATTACGCTGAATACCGTCAGCACCGTCAACGAGAGCAGCGCCCCGGCCCAGCCGAGATGCTGCACCAGCGCCGAAAAAAGTGTCGGCGCAAAAACCAGCGTGGCCGCGCCCGCCGAGCCGACGATCATCACGGCCAGCCAGCCGCCCAACGCGCCTTCGCGGGTTTTGCCCGGACTGATGGACGGCGCGAGTTTATGACGACCGAACGCTTTTCCGGCGAAGTATGCGCCAATGTCAGCCAGCCATACGACTAGGAGAAGCGATAGCACGAACGCCACCCCGACCGTACGGGCCGCAACGAGTGCGTGCCAGCAGGCCACGAACGTCACAATGCCGGCGAACAAAAGGAACACGCGCCACGGACCGTCGGCCAGCGCAGGCTTGCGGGCGAGCGCGAACGGGCCGGCCAGCACCCAGAATATGGCCGCCATCTGATACAGCGGTTTGTAACCCAGCCCGAGCCGCGTGCTGGCGATCAGCGCCATGCCGGCAATCACCGCGTACACCACCGGCGACCCGCCGGTAAGCTTGAGCAGGCGCCCCCACTCCCAGGCGGCAAAGATGACCACAACGGCGATCAATGCCGCAAAAACGCCGACTGGCGCGAAAAACGTGATCGGCAGAAGCACTGCCAGCAGGACGATTGCCGTGATGACACGGGTCTTTAGCATGAAAGGGTGTCGGCCTTCTGCGCTTGCGGTTCGAGCTGTGCGCTCGTCCGCCCGAAGCGGCGTTCGCGTTCAGCATACGATTCGATCGCGCGAGCCAGTGCTTCGGCGTCGAAATCGGGCCAGTAGGTATCGGTGAAATAGAGTTCGGTGTACGCCATCTGCCACAGCAGGAAGTTGCTGATGCGCTGCTCCCCGCCCGTGCGGATGAAGAGGTCAGGTTCCGGCGCGTAGGCCATGGCCAAGTGCTGCTCGAATGCGGCTTCGTCGACGGGAATCACGCGGCCTTCCTTGACCGACTGTTCCGCCAGCTTTTTCGCCGCCTGCATGACGTCCCAGCGGCCGCCGTAATTCGCCGCAATGGTCAGCGTCAGGCGCGTATTGCGCGCCGTCTTGGTTTCAGCGCGCTGGATCAGCGCACGGATGCGGTCGTCGAACATGGAAGTGTCGCCGACCACGCGCAAACGGATGCCGTTGGCGTGCAGCTTGCCGACTTCCCGCTCGAGCGCCGTGACGAACAGGCGCATGAGGAACGAGACTTCGTCGGTCGGACGACGCCAGTTTTCGGAACTGAAAGCGAACAGCGTCACGAATTCGACGCCCTGGCGCGCACAGCTTTCGACTGTTGCCCGCACGGCGTCGACGCCACGCGTGTGGCCGGCGACGCGCGGCAGGCGCCGTTGCGTCGCCCAACGGCCGTTGCCGTCCATGATGATCGCGATATGGCGCGGGACAGCCGCGACATCGGGTACGCGAACGGTAGAGCTGGTATAGGTCATGGCCGTTGAATCTAAGTATCGACAGAGTGACGCGCCGGCACGACGCAAGAGACCGGAAACGGCCTCAAACCGTCATGATTTCGGCTTCTTTCGACACAACCAGCTTGTCGATTTCCGCGACGTTTTTATCGGTGAGTTTCTGGACGTCATCGCTTGCACGACGTTCGTCGTCCTCGGAGATTTCCTTGTCCTTCACGAGCCGCTTCAGTTGCTCGTTGGCGTCACGGCGCAGATTGCGAACCGCAATCTTGGCGTTTTCGCCTTCGCTCTTGACGACCTTCGTCAGTTCCCGGCGACGTTCTTCGGTCAGCGCGGGCATCGGGACGCGGATCTGATCGCCCTGGTTCGACGGGTTCAGGCCGAGATCCGAGTCACGAATCGCCTTTTCCACCACCGGAACCATCTTCTTTTCCCACGCCTGCACGCCGATCGTACGGGCGTCGATCAGCGTCATGTTCGCCACTTGCGAAATGGGCACGCTCGAGCCGTAGTAATCCACCTGGATATGATCCAGCAATCCCGTATGCGCGCGACCCGTGCGGATCTTCGCGAGATCGTTCTTGAACGCTTCGATCGACTTTTGCATCTTCTGATCGACGCTCTTCCTAATGTCAGCCACACTCATTTGAGCCTCCGTACTTTTATTGCATGCAGTGCCGGCGATGGCAGCGCAATTCCCTGGGAGCGCGCCCGCCCTCGCCCTTTTGTCACCGCGAGAGTTTACACGTGGACGAGCGTACCTTCGTCATCGCCCTGAATGATGCGCTTGAGCGCGCCCGGCTTATTGATCGCAAACACACGAATAGGCAGCTTCTGGTCGCGGCACAGCGCAAACGCCGTCGCGTCCATCACCTGCAGGTTCTTGCCGATCGCTTCGTCGAAACTGATCGTGCTGTAGCGCGTGGCGCTCGGGTCTTTCTTGGGATCGGCGGAATATACACCGTCCACTTTGGTTGCTTTCAGCACGACTTCCGCACCGATTTCCGAGCCGCGCAGCGCAGCGGCTGTGTCCGTGGTGAAAAACGGGTTGCCCGTACCGGCCGCGAAAATGACCACTTTGCCTTCTTCGAGCTGGCGGATGGCGCGCGGGCGGATGTACGGCTCGACCACCTGGTCCATGCGCAGCGCGGATTGCACACGCGCTTCGATACCCGCGTGGCGCATGGCGTCCTGCAATGCGAGCGCGTTCATCATGGTGGCCAGCATACCCATGTAGTCGGCCGTTGCACGGTCCATACCGGCCGCACCGCCTGCCACGCCGCGAAAAATATTACCGCCGCCAATGACGACCGCGAGTTGCGTGCCCATTTGCACCACTTCCGCGACGTCTGCCACCATCCTTTCGATTGTCGCGCGATTGATGCCGAAGGCATCGTCGCCCATTAGTGCTTCGCCGGAGAGTTTGAGGAGTACGCGTTTGTAGGCTGTGGGCATATGAGGGTTCCGATCGCGCCGAGAGGGAGTGCAACAACGTAGAACTGTAGGGGTGAAACGATATTTCCGGCAAGCATCCCATATTGGACAAGCCGCGGCGGCGTGACGGATTAACCCGGGGCTTACCTGAAATAGCCCCGTTTTGCCCGTCCGGCGCGGTTTTGACCGCCATGAGGGCGCGAGACGGACGTTCCGCATTCGGGAACGCCGGGCTCGCATTGTGCTGCTTTCACTGCATTTTTGACTCGGCGGTCACCGCGCTTCTATCGAGCGGTCCGGTTGAACGGACCGGCTGATGCTGCGCGGCATTGCTACGCCCGAACAGCCTGGCGCAGTCCTGACCGCCGTTTTGACGCTTTAGCCTTGCTTGGCGGCGGCAACTTGCGCGGCCACTTCAGCAGCGAAGTCGTCCGTACGCTTTTCGATGCCTTCGCCGACCACGAACAGCGCAAACTTCTGCACCGACGCGCTGGCTGCCTTCAACATCTGTTCGATCGTCTGCTTGTCGTTCTTGACGAACGTCTGGTTCAGCAACGAGACTTCCTTCAGGTACTTCTGGACGCTGCCGTCGACCATCTTCGCGACGATCTCAGCCGGCTTGCCCGATTCCGCGGCCTTTTGCTCGGCGATGCTGCGTTCCTTCGCGATCAGTTCCGCCGGAACGTCGTCCGAGGACAGCGAAACCGGCTTCATTGCAGCGATGTGCATGGCAACGTCCTTGCCGACCTGCTCGTCCGCGCCCGCGAACTCGACCAGCACGCCGATGCGCGTACCGTGAAGGTACGAAGCCAGCTTGTTGGCGGATTCAAAACGCACGAAACGGCGAATCGACACGTTTTCACCGATCTTGCCGACCAGCGCGAGACGCACTGCGTCGACCGTCGAGCTTTCCAGCGGCAGCGCGCCGAGGGCAGCGACATCGGCCGGGCTGTTCTTCGCCACGAGCTCGGCGACGGTTTTGCCGAATGCCAGGAAGTCGTCGTTCTTGGCGACGAAGTCGGTTTCGCAATTCAGTTCGACGAGCGAACCCACGCCGCCGTCGATGTGCGCCGTGATGATGCCTTCAGCCGTCACACGCGATGCTGCCTTGCTCGCCTTGTTGCCCAGCTTCACGCGCAGCAGCTCTTCAGCGCGCTCCATGTCGCCTTCGGCTTCGGTGAGCGCCTTCTTGCATTCCATCATGGGCGCGTCGGTCTTTGCGCGCAGTTCTGCCACCATGCTTGCGGTAATTGCCGCCATCATTTGCTCCTTGAGTCTGTGCCGTGCTCGCGCACGTATCGCACTATTGACACGCGCCGCCGGCGAGAAACGCCCGCGGCCAGAATGGGGGTGCTGCTGGATACTTCACTGATACTTCACTGGTACTGCCCAGGTACTTCACGACTGTTTCGCGTTCTGCTGCCCACGAATAGTGCCGTTGTTACTTTACGTTGCAGTTGCGGCCGGTTAAAAAAAAGGGGCCTTTCGCAAAGCCCCCTTTCTTGCCGGATACATCACGTCGGCGTCGTATGCAGAGACTTACGCTTCTGCGTTGACTTCCACGAAGTCGTCGCCGTCACCACTGCGAACTGCCTGCACCACTTCGTTCACCGCGCTCGAACGGCCTTCGAGGATCGCGTCAGCCACGCCCTTCGTGTACAACATGACAGCCTTGCTGGCGTCGTCGTTACCCGGGATCACGTAGTCGATGCCTTCCGGCGAGTGGTTCGTATCAACCACGGCGATAACCGGAATGCCCAGCTTCTTGGCTTCGGTCACTGCAATCTTGTGGTAACCGACGTCGACCACGAAAATTGCGTCCGGAATGCCGCCCATGTCCTTCACGCCGCCAATCGACTTCACCAGCTTGGCCATTTCGCGTTCGAACAGGAGCGCTTCCTTCTTGCTCATGCGTTCCGTTTCACCGGCTTCCAGCGCTGCTTCCATGTCCTTCAGGCGCTTGATCGATACTTTCAGCGTCTTGAAGTTGGTCAGCATGCCGCCGAGCCAGCGTGCGTTCACGAAAGGCATGCCAGCGCGTTGCGCTTCTTCTGCCACCGTGTCACGCGACTGACGCTTCGTGCCAACGAACAAAATCGTGCCGCGATTCGCTGCCAGTTGACGCACGTACTTCAGCGCGTCGTTGTACATCGGCAGCGTTTTTTCGAGGTTGATAATGTGAATCTTGTTGCGATGACCGAAAATGAACGGGGCCATTTTCGGGTTCCAGAAGCGCGTTTGGTGACCAAAGTGGACACCGGCTTCCAGCATTTCACGCATTGTTACTGCCATGAGAGTTCTCCGCGAGGGTTAGGTCTTAAGCCGGCTGCCGCATCGGGCGCCCCGTGTTTCTTAGCCGAGTTTCCCCGGACCGGGGCGCCGGACACCCTGGGTGCGCCGGCTTGCGATTCAAAGTCCGATCCTGCTTCACGCCTTTGCATTGGCATTTCATAAAAACATGGTGTTTTCAGAAATGCCGCATTGAAAAGACGATTACAAAGTAGATGCAGACTTAGCCAGCGAGTATATCACGCACGAATGGCAGGACTCAAGACGTCCGATCACTCGGACAGGCTTGCACGGGCTGCTTTCCCCATTGCCCTGTCGCGCGCCGCGGTGTCTGGTGTGAGACTGCTGCGATCGGTAAATTTGGGCGGCGGCCGCTCTAAAACCGCCTCTGCGGCCCGCGCCCGGGTGCGGCGAGCCCTCTAAGGTGCGATAATGGCCGATTGGCGCCAACAGCCGCTTACACGCTTTCTCGATACAAGTCATGTCCATTACGCTGAAAAACGACCACGATATCGCGCAAATGCGCGTCGCCTGCCGGCTTGCCAGCGAAGTGCTCGACTTCATCACGCCCCATATTGTGGCCGGCGTGACGACGGGTGAACTCGATCGCCTCTGCCACGAGTACATGCTGCAGGAACAAGGCACCGTGCCCGCGCCGCTGAATTACCAGCCGCCCGGCTACCCGCCGTATCCGAAAGCCACCTGCATCTCGGTCAACGACGTGATTTGCCACGGCATTCCCGGCGACAAGACACTGAAAAACGGCGACGCGCTGAATATCGACATCACCGTGATCAAGGAAGGCTATTTCGGCGATACCAGCCGCATGTTCCTGGTCGGCGAAGGATCGATTCTCGCGAAACGCCTCGTGCAAACCACGTTCGACTGCATGTGGCTCGGAATCGACCAGATCAAGCCGGGCGCGCATCTGGGCGATATCGGGCACGCCATCCAGAAATACGCCGAGGCGCAGGGCTACAGCGTGGTGCGCGAGTACTGCGGCCACGGCGTGGGCAAGGTGTTCCACGAAGATCCGCAAGTGCTGCACTACGGCCGCCCCGGCACGGGCATCGAGTTGCAGGCGGGCATGATCTTTACCGTCGAACCCATGATTAATGCCGGCCGGCGCGATATCCGCACCATGCCCGACCAATGGACCGTCAAGACGCGCGACCGCAGCCTGTCCGCGCAATGGGAACATACGGTGCTGGTGACGCCTACGGGTTACGACGTGCTGACCGTGTCGGCGGGTACGCAAGCACCTTCGCAATTGATCGCCGCAACGGCTTGACGCTGGCTGATTGAAAATCGGGGGATGTTTTGTCCTCGATGGACCGGGTTCAAGCGCTGCGTGCCTTGGCCGAGCGGTGCATGCGTTGTGGTCTGCCGATCAGGCGCTTTCACTTGTTGAGTTTTTGTCCGTGCATGGCGCCGGATCGTTTAAACCAGTTATTTCGCCGGGTTTAAAGACAGCTTAAGCTGGCGGTACAGAGGTTGGCATAGGGCGGGGATGGCATCAGCCGCATCCGCTCTCTGATATCTCGAGCTCGCGGCCACAACTGCCCGTACGGCATCCTGGACCTTGTTTCAAGCACCAGCGTTGCACGTCGCCCGCTTCATGCAGCCCATGCCGGGGTACGCACCGGCCGCATCGCCGAAGCCTGAATAAAAACCGGCGAACAGTCTGTTCGCTACGAGCAATTTTCACCCACTGACCTGACGACCCGCCTGCCCATGAGCGTACCTGCCGACGCCCCAACCCGCGCTGATTTGTTGAAAGCCTCGTACAAGACGGCCAAGGCGGCCCTGCTCGAGCGCTTCCAGAGCGCGACCAACGTCGATGGCCTGATGCACGCCCTCGCGCGCGCCACCGACGAAGCGCTCCGCGGCGCCTGGGAAGCCTGCGCGATGCCGAAATCGGCGGCGTTGATTGCGGTTGGCGGTTACGGGCGCGGCGAGCTTGCGCCTTACTCGGACGTCGATATCCTCGTTCTCTTGCCCGATGACGAAACCCTCGACCACACGGTGTCACTGGCCGCGCGGATCGAGCGGCTGATCGGCATGGCGTGGGACCTGGGCCTGGAGATCGGCAGCAGCGTGCGCTCGGTGACGCAGTGCATCGATGAAGCGAGCAACGACATCACCATCCAGACCTCGCTGCTGGAAGCGCGGCGCATAGTAGGCGACGAAACGCTGTTCGAGACCTTCGAGGAACGCTATCGGCAGACGCTCGATCCGCGTGCGTTCTTCCAGGCGAAAGTCCTGGAGATGCGCCAGCGGCACGCCAAATATCAGGACACGCCGTACAGCCTCGAGCCGAATATCAAGGAAAGTCCCGGCGGCCTGCGCGACTTGCAGCTTATTTTATGGATCTCGCGCGCAGCCGGTTTCGGCAGCAGTTGGCGTGAACTGGATTCGCGCGACCTCATCACCGAACGCGAAGCGAGCGAACTGCGCCGCAACGAAGGTTTTCTCAAGACGCTGCGCGCGCGACTGCATGTGATCGCCCGGCGACGCCAGGACATCCTCGTCTTCGACTTGCAGACGGCGCTGGCCGAAAGCCTCGGCTACAAGGCGACATCGTCCAAGCGTGCGAGCGAACAACTCATGCGCCGCTACTACTGGGCCGCCAAAGCCGTCACGCAGCTTGCCACCATCCTGATCCAGAACGTGGAAGCGCGACTGTTTCCATCGACGAGCGGCATCACGCGCGTGCTCAACGAGCGTTTCGTCGAGAAGCAGGGCATGCTGGAAATTGCCAGCGACGACGTCTTCGAGCGTGAACCCAACGCCATTCTCGAAGCGTTCCTGCTGTACGAACAGACGCGCGGCGTGAAGGGTTTATCTGCCCGAACGCTGCGGGCGATCTATAACGCCCGCGACCTGATGGGCCGCGACTGGCGGCGCGATGCCGAGAACCGGCGCCTGTTCATGGAGATCCTGAAGCAGCCCGAAGGCATCACGCACGCGCTGCGGCTGATGAACCAGACAAGCGTGCTCGGGCGTTACCTGCTCAACTTCCGGCGCATCGTCGGCCAGATGCAGCATGACCTGTATCACGTCTATACCGTCGATCAGCACATCCTGATGGTGTTGCGCAATCTGCGGCGCTTTGCATTGGCCGAACACGCGCATGAATACCCGTTCTGCAGCCAGTTGATGGGCAATTTCGAGCGCCCGTGGGTGCTGTATATTGCGGCGCTTTTTCACGATATCGCCAAGGGCCGCGGCGGCGATCACTCCGTGCTAGGCATGGCGGATGCACGCCGTTTTTGCCGTGAACACGATGTCGGCGCGGACGACAGCGACCTGGTGGTATGGCTCGTGGAACAGCATCTGACCATGAGCCAGGTCGCGCAGAAGCAGGACACGAGCGATCTGGAAGTCATCAAGCAGTTTGCATCGATGGTCAAGACCGAGCGCCGCTTGACCGCGCTGTACCTGCTGACCGTCGCCGATATCCGCGGCACCAGTCCCAAAGTCTGGAACGCGTGGAAAGGCAAGCTGCTCGAAGATTTGTACCGTGCCACGCGCGCCGTGCTCGGCGGCGCCGAACTGCACGCGCACTCGGAACTCAAGTCGCGCCAGGAAGACGCGCTCGCGTTGCTGCGCCTTGAAACCGTGCCCGAAAACGCGGAAAAAGTGCTGTGGGAGAAGCTCGACGTCGGTTATTTCCTGCGCCACGACGCCGCCGATATCGCCTGGCAGACCCGCGTGCTTTATAAACACGTTGAGAGCGAAAAGCCGATCGTGCGCGCGCGGCCGTCGCCGATTGGCGCCGCGCTCCAGGTACTGGTGTACGTGCAGGACCGACCGGACCTGTTCGCCGGGATTTGCGCTTATTTCGACAAAAACGGCCTGTCCGTGCTCGATGCACGTGTCACCACCACCCGGCACGGCTACGCACTCGACAATTTTCTGGTCGCGCATCCCGACCATGACGGGCATTATCGCGACATTGCGAACCTCGTCGAACAGCAGTTGAGCATGTTGCTGACTGCCGAGGGCATCTTGCCGGAACCGTCGAAGGGACGGGTTTCACGGCTTGTACGCACTTTTCCGATCACGCCGCGGGTGGATTTACGTCCCGACGAACGTGGTCAGTATTACATCCTGTCCGTATCGGCTAACGACCGGCAGGGCCTCCTTTATTCGATCGCGCGGGTTCTGGCCCAGCACCGGATCGGCGTCCACGCGGCGCGGATCAATACGCTTGGCGAACGCGTGGAAGACGTGTTCCTGCTCGACGGCAAAACCCTATCCGACAACCGGACGCAGATCCAGGTCGAAACCGAACTGCTGCGCGCGATCGCAGCCTGAGAATATATGCGCGTCAAACTGACAGCGAAGCACCCGCGCCCGGCATCGCCGGCACGTTCCCCCGTTCGTACCGGCAGCGCTGCCGGACGGAAGAAACCTCCTCGCGCCGAGATGGCGAGCGGCGACCGGCCTGTGCGTAGCGATAAACCGGCGGGTGGTGCTCGGCCGGCGGGTGCGGGCTCCGGAGAGCGGAAACCTTTCAAGGCGCGTGGTGATGATTCGCGTGGCGCGGGTGATCGTGGGGCACGTCCGTCGTTTGGCGATCGTGGTGCTCCGCGTGGTGATCGGCCTTCCGGCGATAGTGAACGCCGTCCGTACGCGCCGCGTGGGGATGCTCCGCGTGGTCCGAGTGGTGATCGCGGTCCGCGTCCGTCATTTGGCGATCGTGGCGCTCCGCGTGGTGATCGGCCTTCGGGCGATGGTGAACGTCGTCCATACGCGCCGCGTGGTGATGCGACGCGTGGTCCGAGTGGTGATCGTGGGCCGCGTCCGTCGTTTGGCGATCGTGGTGCTCCGCGTGGTGATCGGCCTTCCGGCGATGGAGAACGTCGTCCGTTCACGCCGCGTGGCGATGCTCCGCGTGGTCCTAGCGGTGATCGTGGTCCGCGTCCGTCGTTTGGTGATCGTGGCGCTCCGCGTGGTGATCGGCCTTCCGGCGATGGTGAGCGTCGTCCGTTCACGCCGCGTGGTCCGAGTAATGATCGAGGTCCGCGCCCGTCGTTTGGCGATCGTGGTGCTCCGCGCGGTGATCGGCCTTCCGGTGATGGTGAGCGTCGTCCATTCACGCCCCGTGGCGATGCTCCGCGTGGGCCGAGCAGCGACCGTGGTCCGCGCCCGTCGTTTGGCGATCGTGGTGCTCCGCGCGATGATCGGCCTTCCGGCGATGGTGAACGTCGTCCATTCACGCCGCGTGGTCCTAGCAGCGATCATGGTCCGCGTCCGTCCTTTGGCGACCGTGGCGCTCCGCGTGGCGATCGGCCTTCCGGCGATGGTGAACGCCGTCCGTTCACCCCGCGTGGTCCGAGCAGCGACCGTGGCCCGCGTCCGTCGTTTGGCGACCGCGGCGCGCCGCGTGGCGATCGGCCTTCCGGCGATGGCGAACGCCGTCCGTTCACCCCGCGTGGCGATGCTCCGCGAGGTCCGAGCAGCGACCGTGGCCCCCGTCCTTCCTTCGGCGACCGCAGCGCCCCGCGTGGCGACCGCCCTTCCGGCGACGCCGAACGCCGTCCGTTCAAGCCCCGCGACGATTCGCGCGGCCCCGGCAGCGACCGCACGCCGCGCCCGGCATTCAATGACCGCGGTGAGCATGGCGCCGCCCCGCGCGAGCGCAACCACGCACACGACGGCAGCCCACGTCCGGCTCCCACCGACCGCCAACGGCCCTCGGGCGATAGCCCTTACGTAGCACGCGACACATCCGGACGCTTCGGCGAGGAGCGCAAACCCGCCGCACGCAAACCGGTATCGAAGCCGTCAAAACCGCGCGACGCCGACGCCCCGCCCTCACCCGCCCGCATCGCGCGCGAAAATGAAGAAGGGCTCGTGCGCTTGTCGAAGGTGATGTCGGAGCTCGGCCTGTGCTCACGCCGTGAAGCCGATGAATGGATCGAAAAGGGCTGGGTGCTCGTCGACGGCGAAGTCATCGATACGCTCGGCACCAAGATTCGTCCCGACCAGAACGTTGAAATTGCGCCCGCCGCGCACGCGGCCCAGATGCAGCAGGTCACCATCCTGATCCACAAGCCGGTCGGCTACGTGTCCGGTCAGGCGGAAGACGGGTATCAACCGGCTGTCACGCTGGTCAATCCGTCCAACCATTGGGCCGACGACCAGTCCGGCATCCGTTTCACGCCGCTGCATCTGCGCACGCTTGCACCGGCAGGCCGCCTGGATATCGATTCGACCGGCCTGCTCGTCCTGACCCAGGACGGCCGGGTAGCGAAGCAATTGATTGGCGGCCATTCGGACGTCGATAAGGAATATCTCGTGCGCGTGAAATTCGGCGAGCATGAAGTCGATATCGAACCGCACTTCCCGCCCGAAAGCCTCGCGTTGCTGCGTCACGGACTTTCGCTCGACGACGTGCCGCTCAAAACAGCGCAGGTCAGCTGGCAAAACGGTGAACAGTTGCGCTTTGTCCTGCGTGAAGGCAAAAAACGCCAGATTCGCCGGATGTGCGAGCTGGTTGGTCTGGAAGTGGTTGGCCTGAAGCGGATCAGGATGGGCCGCGTGACGCTCGGCGCCTTGCCGCCGGGTCAGTGGCGTTATCTGGGCGCGGACGAAGCGTTCTAAAGCGGCTTCGTTTGAAGCTTTCCGCGCTCCAAATCGTCGCGGAAAAACCAAGAAATTGTTACCAATCGATGCGAACGGCGCCCGCCGATCGCATCGATTTTTTTTTGGCCAACTTTTTGGCTAAAGAAAATGTGACGCATGACCGTTAGTCAGGTACACGCGCAATTTACCGCTTCGAGTCGCGTGTACTTAGGCGCTGAGCTACTGGAGAATTGCCATGTCCGTCGAAATCATTGTTCGCGAAACCAAGACCGGCCTCGAAATCGTCAGCGGCCGGCGACGACTCGACGCGCTGCTCGCCGTGCGCGACGAAGTCGTCGTGACCAGCCCGGGCGTGGGTGAAGTTGTGATCGCGCGATTGCCGGACGGACGCTTGCAGGCATCGGCCAATCCGGAGCACATCGCATTGTTTCGCCAGCCGGCAATGGCGTCGGGACCCAAGAAAAGCTTCGCTTGACGATGCCGCCGCAGGGTTTTGGCGGTCGCTGATTCTCGATGATGAATGTGATCCGCCACGGCTGAGCGCGTTGCCGGCTAATCACGCGATGCGCTGCGACGAAAGCTGCTTCTGCTGCAACCATCTCGCCAAACAAAAGGGCCGCGATTCTTCGCGGCCCTTATTTCGTCATATGGCTTGATACCCCGCCAAACCAACCCATCGATCAATCGTCGGTTTTCGGATCAAGCCCCGGAAACAGGATCTCGGTGAAACCAAATTTCGAGAAGTCCGTAACCCGCATGGGATAAAGCTTGCCGATCAGGTGATCGCATTCGTGCTGCACGACACGAGCATGAAATCCCTCCGCCAGCCGTTCGATAGGTGAGCCGTACTGGTCGAACCCCTGATAGCGGATCATGGTGTATCGCTGCACGGCGCCGCGCAAACCCGGCACCGACAAGCACCCTTCCCACCCCTCCTCCATGTCGTGCGAGACCGGCGTGATGATCGGGTTGATCAGCACCGTTTCCGGCACGGGTTCGGCCTCCGGATAACGCTCGTTGTGCGCGAAACCGAAGATCACGACCTGCGCATCCACGCCGATCTGCGGCGCGGCCAGCCCGGCGCCGTTGGCGTGGCGCATGGTGTCGAACATGTCTTCAACGAGAGCATGTAGCTCGGGCGTATCGAAGTGATCGACTGACTCCGCGATACGCAACAAACGCGGATCGCCCATCTTGAGGATTTCGCGAATCATGGGGTTTCTCCCTCCAAAAGCCTGCGCATACCATCTTCGTCGAGCACCGGGACGCCGAGTTCCTCAGCTTTCACGAGCTTGCTGCCCGCCTCCGTTCCCGCCACCACATAATCCGTCTTCTTCGACACCGATCCCGCCACTTTCGCGCCCGCCGCCTCCAGCATCTCCTTCGCGTCTTCGCGGGACAACGTGGGCAGCGTGCCGGTGAGCACGACCGTCTTGCCGGCGAGCACGCCCTGCGGCGCCTTCGGCGCGGGCGGGCCTTCGGGCCAGGTCACCTTGCCCGGCGCGCGCAACTGCTCGATCACCATCTGATTGTGTTCTTCGCTGAAAAAATTGTGCAGCGACTCGGCCACGACCGGGCCGACATCGTTCACTTCCAGCAATTGCTCGACGCTCGCCGCCATGATCGGATCGAGCGAGCCGAAATGCTTGGCCAGGTCTTTCGCCGTCGATTCCCCGACGTGACGAATACCGAGCGCGTACAGAAAACGCGGCAAGGTGGTTTGCTTCGCCTTTTCGAGCGAATCGTACAGATTCTGGGCGGATTTATCGGCGAAACGGTCTAGCGCGGCGAGCTTGGCCACGCCGAGATTGAACAGATCCGCGGGCGTGCGCACAATGTTCTGCTCGACCAGCTGGTCGATGATTTTCTCTCCCAGCCCATCGATATCCAGCGCGCGCCGTTGTGCGAAATGCCACAGCGCCTGCTTGCGTTGCGCGGGACAGATCAGGCCGCCGGTGCAGCGCGCAATGGCTTCGTCAGGAAGCCTTTCGATCTTCGATCCGCAGACCGGGCACTCGGTCGGCATCACGAACTCGCGGGCATCGTCCGGACGCCGGTCGAGAATCGCGCCAACCACTTCGGGAATGACGTCGCCGGCACGCCGCACGATCACCGTATCGCCGATACGAATGTCCTTGCGCCGCACTTCGTCTTCGTTATGCAGCGTCGCGTTCGTGACCGTCGCGCCGCCGACAAACACAGGCGTCAGGCGCGCAACCGGTGTGATAGCGCCCGTCCGGCCGACCTGAACGTCGATAGCCAGCAACTGCGTGAGCGCTTCCTGCGCGGGAAACTTGTGCGCGAGCGCGAAACGCGGCGCACGCGACACGAAACCCAGCTTGTCCTGCTCGTCGCGCTGGTTGACCTTGTAGACCACACCGTCGATGTCATACGGCAGACCATCGCGTTTCTCGCCGGTCTTGCGGAAGAACTCGAGCAAGCCTTCCGCGCCCTGCACCACGCCGCGCTCCGCGTTGACCGGCAGGCCCATTTCCTTGTACCAGTCGAGCAGCGCCGAGTGCGACGGCGGCATGTCCACACCTTCCAGCACGCCAATCCCATAAGCGAAAAACGACAACTGGCGCTGCGCGGTCATCTTGGGATCGAGTTGCCGCAAACCACCGGCCGCCGCATTGCGCGGATTCGCGAACTCGCGTTGTTCAGCCTCGCGTTGGCGCGCATTGATCTTCTCGAAATCGCGCTTGAACATGAGCACTTCGCCGCGCACATCGAGCCGTTTCGGCAGGTTTTTGCCCTTGAGTTTCAGGGGGATCGAACGGATGGTGCGGACGTTTTCCGTGACCTCTTCGCCCGTGGCGCCATCACCCCGCGTGGCTGCCTGAACGAAGATGCCGTCGTCATAACGAAGAGAGATGGCCAGGCCGTCGAATTTCAATTCGCACGCGTATTCCACGGGCGTGTGACCGAGCGTGTCGGCGACGCGTTTATCGAACGCGATGATGTCTTCGTCGGCGAAACCGTTGTTCAGCGAGAGCATGGGCACGTCGTGCGTGACCGGCTGAAAACCCGTTGCGACCTGGCCACCGACGCGTTGCGTGGGCGAGTCCGGCGTGATCAAGTCGGGTTGATCCGTCTCGATCTGCTGCAGCTCCTTGAACAGGACGTCGTACTCGGCGTCAGGCAGATCCGGCTGATCGAGAACGTAGTACGCGTAGTTGGCGCGCTCGAGTTCCGTGCGCAGCCAGACGGCACGCTCAGCCGGCCGCTCTTTGCTGGCGACGGGCGCGCCGTGCGCAGCCGAAGCAATGGAGGCGGCGGAATCAGCTTTGGCAGCAGCTTTCGGTTTGGCAGACATGCGGCGAGACAGGCTAGATAGTTAGAAGAAACCGACCTGTTGATTGTCTCAGAGATCGGCTGATCGTGGCATTGGCCGTGCAGTCGAAGCCACGATGCCCGACGAAAATCGCTAACTGTCCAACCGGCGCCGCTGTCAGTTTTTATTGGCTGAACAATCGCCGTGTGGCGGGCGAGCCTGCCGGAATACCGGCATGTTCAAGCTTCGCGTACAGCGTCATCAACTGCTTTTCAATTGCCAGCAGTGACGATTCCGGCAATGGCCGGCGCTGGTCGTCCACCACCCGCGCGCCAATGCGCTCGGAAAGCGACTTGGCGTAATCGCACATCAGGCGGAACGGCAGGATGTCCTCATCGGCCACCGGCACATCCAGCACCAGCGTGATCATCTGGCCGCCCTTGTACGTCAGGTCGTCGCGCAGGAAGTTGGTATCGCCGAAAAGCAGCATGAATACCGGATTCTGGCGTGCATCGAGCTTGACGAAACGCGTGCCGTCGCGCGACAGCAGCAAGCCGTCCTGCGAGGCCACCGCTTGCACATAGTTAGCCGACCACGGCGCGCCGTCGGAGAGAATGTTGATCGACAACTGCGCGTCGCATTGAGCGGCGAACGCGTCGAGTTCGCGCGCCATGCCGACCGTCTCCAGCATGTCGGGGAATTCGGGCGAACCGTCGATAGCATCGGCGAAACGCTGCACGCCCGTGACGAACTCCGAGAACTCCAGCTCGTTCAGCGGGCCGCCGCGATTGGCCAATTGTGCCGCCGCGCGCAGCTCTTCATAACGCGCGCCGTTTTTAAGCAGCTCCCAGGTCGTGCCACCTTCCGGCTTGCCTTCTATATGCACAGGCTTCGCGCCCGCGCGACGCAGCTTCTGCGCGCTCGGAATCAGCTTTTCGCCCGCGATGGGGGCCAGCAAACGGATCGGCACCACGCAATCGATCCGGCGGTCAACAGTAGCCGGCGGCGCCGATGAAATCGTGGTGGCCGCGGGCAAAACCGGGTCGTCATCGTCCGCCAGGATGGGCGACATGGTCGACGAATTCGTCTCCGGGAAATCGCCATTTACCGAGGTCGCTTCAGCCTGGATATCGACTGCGGTATCGGCCGGCGCCACCGTGGAGAGCGGCGCACCGCCGAAACTTGGCTCGACCCGCGTGTCCGCTTTCTCGCCCTCACCCTCGCCCATGGCGGGTTCGCGCCGCACCGGGCGGGTCGGTTCGATGAACGGATGCTCCTCGTCGGCGTCGTTGCGTGCAAGCGACTCCGCTGCTTCGTCAGGCATAGGGCGCGGCATCTTGCGGCGCACCTTGGCGCCCTGCCACGCGTTGTACACCACCACACCGCCTACCACCACGGCCCCCGCTCCAATCAACCCGAGTGTCAACTCGTCCATGCACTCTCCGTCATTCTTTTCTGGTTGCGCTCTCGGCGCGCCTGGCGGCGCTATTGAGGCATCCGGCGCTCGATTGAGCGCTTGTTGAGCTTACGCTGCGCGATCTGCGACCCGAGCAGCGCCGGATTTTTCATCCGCACCGCGTGGGTCACTCCGCGCCTGCGCGCCAAAACCGGCCTCCCAGGCCGGCTCTTCACACTTTTTTGCCATCCGTGCCAAGAAAGCCCGGTCAAACTTTCAAGCATTCTGGGCGAAACCCGCCGCGGATTCCATATCCACGGCAACAATCCGCGAGACGCCCTGTTCCTGCATCGTCACGCCGATCAGCTGTTGCGCCATTTCCATCGCGATCTTGTTGTGCGAGATGAAGAGGAACTGCGTCTTCTCCGACATCGCCCGCACCAGGTTCGCAAAGCGTTCCGTGTTGGCGTCGTCGAGTGGCGCGTCCACTTCGTCCAGCAGACAGAACGGCGCCGGATTCAACTGGAACATCGCGAACACGAGCGCGGTGGCGGTGAGCGCCTTTTCGCCGCCCGACAGCAAGTGAATGGTCGAATTCTTCTTGCCCGGCGGTTGCGCGAGCACTTGCACGCCGGCATCGAGAATTTCGTCGCCGGTCATCACGAGTTTCGCCTGACCGCCGCCGAAAAGACGCGGGAAAAGCTCGCCGAAATGACGGTTCACTTCATCGAACGTGCCTTGCAACAGCGAACGCGTTTCCTGGTCGATCCTGTGGATCGCGTCTTCCAGCGTGCCGATGGCATCGTTCAAATCCGCCGATTGCGCGTCGAGGAACTCCTTACGTTCGCTCGCCGCGGCGAGTTCATCGAGAGCCGCCATGTTCACGGCGCCAAGCGCCGCGATTGCGTTGTTCAGCCGCGTGACTTCGCCCTGCAGATACGAGGGTTTCATGTCCGGCGTGAGCTTGGCCTGCAAGTCGGCTTCATTCACACCCGCCACCGCCAGTTGCTCGATGAACTGCTCGCCGCTGATGCGAGCCGCCTGTTCCTTCAACTGCAATTCGCTGATCTTGTCGCGCAACGGCTGCAGCGAACGTTCCGCGATAAGCCGCAATTCGTCGGCCTGACGCAGGCGCGCAGTGAGATCGTCGAGTTCGATACGTGCCGATTGCAACGCCGATTCGCGGGCCGCGCGCAATTCGAGCGCATCCTGCAAGCCGGTGTGCGCCGTTTGCTCGTTGATCGTTTCGAGTTCGGCGCGGGCGTCTTCAAGCGCTCCGGCTACGCGTTCGCTCTGATCCTTCGCCGTTTCGATGTTGCGCCGGTATTCCTCGATCTTCGCCGCCAGCCCGCGCGCCGCAAAGCTGGCGTCAGTGGCCGCGCGTTCGAGGTCGCGCGCTTCCTGGCGGGCGTGGGTCAACGCTTCGTCGAGTGCTTCGAACGCCAGTTGATTGTCTTCGAAGCGTGCCTGCAACTCAGCGAGTTCGCCGTCGTGACGCTCGAAATTCGCTTCCGATTCTGCACGCAGGGCGCGCTGTTCATCGATTTGTGCGGTGATTTCAGCCAGTTCCTCGCGGATCTGCGTGCTGCGCTGCATGTAGCGCTCTTGCGCCTGAGCAAGCTTCAGCACATCCATTTGTAATGCGTGGACGCGCTGGGTCGCGCGTTCGGCGGAAGAACGGGCATCGCCGAGACTTGCCGATGCCTGCGTGTGCGCCGCTTCCGCTCGCACGGCCGCGGCCTTGGCTTCATCGGCGAGGAGAGCTTGCGCGCGTACTTGCTTCGTCAGGTTTTCGATTTCCTGCTGGCGCGCGAGCATGCCGGCCTGCTCGGAGTCGGCAGCGTAGAGTTGCACGCCAACTCGCGTCACCACATGCCCGGCCTTCACCACGAACGCGGCGCCGTCCGGCAATTGCGAACGCGAGGAAAGCGCCTGGGCGATGTCATCGGCGACAAAAACCTGGCCCAGCCAGTCAGTCAGGACGGCGCGCAGGCCGGCGTCATCGATACGAAGCAGAGCAAGCAACGGCCGCAAGCCGGCAGGTGTTTCCTGCGGACGGCCGGCGTTGGGCGGCGCATAGAACGCCAATTTGGCCGGCGGCGCGTCGGTCGCGAACGCCTTCACCCAGTCGAGATTCGATACTTCCAGCGCCGCGAGCCGCTCACGCAGAACGGACTCCAGCGCCGTTTCCCAGCCCGCTTCAACGTGCAGCTTTTTCCACAGCCGCGGCAACGAACCGAGTTCGTGTTTATCGAGCCACGGCTGGATCTTGCCTTCGGTCTGGACGTTTTCCTGCAACTGTTTCAACGCCGCAAGCCGCGCTTCAAGCTGATGGATCAGCGCGCTTTCGGCCTGCACTTTTTCTTGTGCCGAGCGACGTTCGCCATCCAGGCGCGGCAGCGTGTCCTGCGCGTCGGAGAGGCGGCCTTGAGCTTCAGCGAGAATTTCCTCGTTCTCGGCCAGTTGCATGCGCAACTCTTCAAGCTGCGCTTCGTCGGGCGCGTCCAAACCGCCCGCTTCGCTTTTCAGGCGTTCGTGACGCTGCTGCAACTGCTGCAATTGCTGATCCGCATTGCGCTGATGCGCGGCCTCGAGTTTCAACGCCTGTTCAGTCTGCGCGATACCGCCGCGCTCTGCGTTCAACTCAGCTTGGGCGTCGCGGAAACGCGCTTCGAGCGCGGGCAATTCGTCGTGTTTCGCCGCAGCCGTTTCCTGCGCGATCGCCGCCTTTTCCTCGCCGATAGCCAGCGCCTCTTCGGCATCGGTGATCTCGCCGCGGGCTTTCTCGGCTTGCATCTGCCATTGCTCGCGCTGAGCGCTCAACGCAGCGATCTGGGCCTGCACCCGATTACGCGATTCCACGATAAAGCGAATCTCCGCCTCGAGCTTGGCCACCTCCGAGTTCGCCTCGTACAGCGCGCCCTGGGCGCCCTGCATGGCGTCGCTTGCGCTGTAGTGCGCCACGCGCAAGGTTTCGAGTTGCGCTTCGACTTCCCGCAGCTTGGCGGTTTGCGCTTCGAGTTCGATCTGCGCGTCGCTGATCGCGCGCTGCTGGCGCTCCGACTCGTTGCCTGCCTCGTTTTTGCGCAACAACCACAGGAGCCGCTGCTTTTCCTCGCCTTCGGCCTGCAGCGTCTTGTACTTCGTCGCGACAATCGCCTGCGCCTCGAGCTTCTCCAGATTCGCGCTCAACTCGCGCACGATGTCTTCCACGCGCGTCAGGTTTTCGCGGGTATCGTGCAGGCGGTTTTCGGTCTCGCGGCGGCGTTCCTTGTACTTGGACACGCCCGCGGCTTCTTCCAAAAACACCCGCAACTCTTCCGGCTTCGCTTCGATGATCCGGGCGATCATGCCCTGCCCGATGATCGCGTACGCACGCGGTCCGAGACCCGTACCGAGGAAGATGTCCTGGATATCGCGGCGCCGGGCCGGCAGGTTGTTGATGTAATAGCTCGACGTGCCGTCGCGCGTGAGCACGCGCTTGACGGCGATTTCGGCGTAGGTGCCCCACTGGCCACCGGCCCGGCCGTCGGCATTATCGAAGATGAGTTCGACGCTGGCGCGACTACCGGGCTTCCTCGCCGTGGAGCCGTTGAAAATCACGTCCTGCATCGACTCGCCGCGCAGCTCGGAAGCGCGCGATTCGCCGAGCACCCAGCGCACGGCGTCGATGATGTTGGATTTGCCGCAGCCATTCGGGCCCACCACGCCGACAAGCTGGCCTGGGACCTGGAAATGGGTGGGATCGACGAAGGACTTGAAGCCAGCGAGTTTTATCGAGGTCAGACGCACGGCGATATCGCTGATTGAAAAGAATTCGGGAGAACGGGCCGGCGGGCCTCCGAGCCATCATGCTTGTGCGGCAGGAGATAAAACAAACGCCGGTCGAAAACGCTCGGGCGGTGGGCCGAACCCCGTCGATCAGACGCGACGGCGAGCAACCCGTGGTGCTATTGCTTGAGGCCTTCTATATATAAACCGCAAGCATGCAACCCGGCGAACGGTGACAATCATACCATCGCGCGTCTTGAATTCTTTTGGTTTGCTGACACGGGGATTTTTGCTCGCAACGGGCGGCGGGCCGGGGTTCTGCAGGGCTTCATGCCGGTTGGTTTCGGCTTGGCGGCGACGGCAATGGCCCGATGCCGACGTGCGCTTGAAAACGGCCTGCCAGCCGCCGGCGTAATCCCTTCAAAACACCGGCAAACCCAATCAGGGGCCTGCGGAGGGCTATAATCCGAGCCTTGTCGTTTCATCGTCTGCACCGACTTCGCCGTGAATCCACTTCTCCAGAAACTTCAGCCGTATCCATTCGAAAAGCTGCGCGCGCTATTCAAAGGCGTCACGCCGCGCTCGGATTTGGCGCCGATCAGCTTCGGTATCGGCGAGCCGAAACATGCAACGCCGGCGCTGATCCGCGAGGCTGTCGTGAATGCAATGTCCGGCTTGGCGTCGTATCCCGCAACGGCCGGCAGCGAGCCGCTGCGTCAGGCCATTGCTGACTGGACCAAAGAGCGCTACGGCCTGCCCGCAGTCGATGCAGCCACGGAAGTGCTGCCCGTCTCCGGCTCGCGCGAGGCGCTTTTTTCGCTCGCCCAGACGGTGATCGACAGCCGCAGCGGCGGTGAACCGCCGGTTGTCGTGTGCCCGAATCCGTTCTATCAGATCTACGAAGGCGCAGCCTTGCTGGCCGGCGCCGAGCCGTACTTCGTGAACAGCGATCCGGCGCGCAACTTCGCCTGTGATTACGCAGCCGTCCCCGACGCCGTCTGGGCGCGCACCCAATTGCTCTACGTCTGCTCGCCGGGCAACCCGACCGGCGCCGTGCTGACGCTCGACGACTGGCGCGAGCTGTTTGCGCTATCGGATCGGCATGGTTTCGTCATTGCCTCCGATGAATGCTATTCCGAGATCTATTTCAACGAAGCCACGCCGCCGCTGGGCGGCCTCGAAGCCGCGCACAAGCTCGGCCGCGGTTTCGAACGGCTGGTGATGCTCTCCAGCCTCTCCAAGCGCTCGAACGTGCCCGGCATGCGCTCGGGCTTCGTCGCCGGCGATGCATCGATACTCAAGCAATTCCTGCTCTATCGCACCTATCACGGCGCGGCGCTCTCGCCCATGTTCCAGGCGGCCAGCGTTGTAGCGTGGAAAGACGAAGCGCATGTGCGCGACAACCGCGCGCTGTACCTCAGGAAATTCACGACCGTCACCCCCATGCTCGCCGAGGTGCTCGACGTCCGCCTGCCCGACGCCGCTTTCTACCTGTGGGCGAACGTGGCACGCACCGGCCTCACCGACACCGAGTTCGCCGCCCGCCTTTACGCCGACTATAATGTGACCGTTTTGCCGGGCTCGTTCCTGGCGCGCGACGCCCACGGCACGAATCCCGGCAGCGGCTTCATCCGCATTGCGCTGGTCGCCGATGTCGACGAATGTGTGGAAGGTGCGCGGCGTATCGTCGAATTTTGCAGCACGCTCACGCAGCATCGGCTGGCTCAGCATCGGCTGCCGCAGTAAATCCCTCCTTAAATCGCAGCACTCACTTAAGTCACGACCATGTCGCAACAACTTCAGCAGATCATCGATACCGCCTGGGACAACCGCGCCGAGCTGTCACCGAAATCGGCCCCCGCCGAAGTGCGCGACGCCGTCGCTCACGCCATCGAGCAACTCGACAAGGGCCTGGCGCGTGTCGCCGAGAAACGCGACGGCGAATGGGTGGTCAATCAATGGCTGAAGAAAGCGGTGTTGCTGTCGTTCCGCCTGGAAGACAACGCGCCGATGCCGGCTGGCGGATACAGCCAGTTCTACGACAAAGTGCCGTCGAAGTTCGCCAACTACACCGCTGAAGATTTTGCTGCGGGCGGCTTTCGCGTCGTGCCGCCGGCCATCGCGCGCCGCGGTTCGTTCATCGCCAAGAACGTCGTGTTGATGCCGTCGTACACGAACATTGGCGCGTATGTCGATGAAGGCACGATGGTCGATACCTGGGCCACCGTCGGTTCGTGCGCGCAGATCGGCAAGAACGTGCATCTGTCGGGCGGCGTAGGTATTGGCGGCGTGCTGGAGCCGCTGCAGGCGAACCCGGTGATCATCGAAGACAACTGCTTCGTTGGCGCGCGGTCGGAAGTGGTGGAAGGCGTAATCGTGGAAGAGAACTCGGTCATCTCCATGGGCGTGTATCTCGGCCAGAGCACCAAGATCTATGACCGCGAAACGGGTTCTGTCACGTATGGCCGCATTCCGGCGGGATCGGTGGTGGTCGCGGGCAACCTGCCCTCGAAGGACGGTTCGCACAGCCTGTACTGCGCGGTGATCGTGAAGAAGGTTGACGCAAAAACGCGCGCCAAGGTCGGCCTGAACGAGTTGCTGCGAGGCGATTGATCCATGGCCGCGAAAAAGATCGTCGTGTATGGGATTCCGAATTGCGACACCGTGAGGAAAGCGCGCGTGTGGCTGGAAGAACATGATGTGCCGTTCGAATTCCACGACTTCAAGAAAGCCGGGGTGAACACGGCCTTGTTGCAGGACTGGTTGAAGGACGTCACGCTCGACGAACTGATCAACCGGCGCGGCACGACCTGGCGCGGCCTGTCGGATACGTATAAGGACGAAGCCGGCTCCACGGCGGGCGCGATTGCGTTGATGATCCACAAGCCGTCGATCATCAAGCGGCCCGTGCTCGTGGTCAACGGCCGCGTGAAATCGCTCGGTTTCGATGCCGAGAAGTACGAAACGCTGTTCGTTTAGAGTCTGGATTTAAGCCTTAAACTTTGAGCGCAGCATTGCGCGCGCCCTGATAAGAGACGCGCAACAGACGCGCGAATCTTGATTCCTGCCGGCCGCCGCGCCGGCATTTTTTATTGAAAGTGGCTCGAATCCATGTCCGGCACTCTTCTTCTCTCGGAACAACTCATCGCGCGCGCGTCCGTCACGCCCGACGACCAGCACTGCCAGAACCTGCTGATCGAGCGGTTATCGGCAATTGGCTTCGAGTGCGAAACGATCGCGTCGGGCGGCGTCACGAATCTCTGGGCCGTGAAACGCGGCACTGACGGCGTCGACGGCAAGCTGCTCGCGTTCGCCGGCCACACCGATGTCGTGCCGACGGGTCCGCTGGAGCAATGGACCTCGCCGCCGTTCGTGCCGAGCCACCGCGACGGCAAACTGTACGGCCGCGGTTCGGCGGACATGAAGACGTCGATTGCGGCGTTCGTCGTGTCGAGCGAAGAGTTCGTCGCGGCGCACCCGGCGCATCGCGGCTCCTTGGCTTTCCTGATCACGAGCGACGAAGAAGGCCCCGCCACCGACGGCACCGTCAAGGTCATCGAAGCGTTGAAAGCGCGTGGCGAACGGCTGGACTACTGCATCGTCGGGGAGCCTACGTCCAATATCACGCTCGGCGACATGGTCAAGAACGGCCGGCGCGGTTCCATGTCCGGCAAGCTGGTCGTGAAAGGTGTGCAAGGGCATATTGCCTATCCGCATCTCGCGAAGAACCCGATCCATTTGCTCGCGCCCGCGCTTGCCGAACTGGTCTCGACCCATTGGGACGACGGCAACGAATATTTCCCACCAACGACGTGGCAGGTTTCCAACCTGCATAGCGGCACGGGTGCAACGAACGTGATCCCGGGTCACATCGACCTGATGTTCAATTTCCGCTTCTCCACCGCGAGCACGGTGGAAGGACTGCAAAGCCGCGTTCACGCGATCCTCGATAAACACGATCTGGACTACGATCTCGCGTGGAGCGTGAGCGGCCTGCCGTTCCTCACGCCGCGCGGCACGTTGTCGAACGCGCTGGAGCAAGCCATCCTTGATGAAACCGGCGTGCGCACCGAACTGTCTACTACCGGCGGCACCTCGGATGGACGCTTCATTGCGCGCATCTGTGAACAGGTGGTCGAATTCGGACCGCCCAACGGCAGCATTCACAAGATCGACGAACACGTTGAAGTGGCGTTTATCGAACCGTTGAAAAACGTGTATAGGCGCGTGCTGGAAACCCTGCTTGCCTGATCCGACTCACTCTTATAAGGAGCCTGCGATGGCGCTTCCCTTCACCACCGTTCGCGATCTGCTGCGTTTTGCCGTGTCGCGTTTCACTGCGGCAGACTTGTCGTTTGGCCACGGTTCATCGAATGCATTCGATGAAGCCGCGTACCTCGTGCTGCATACCTTGCACTTGCCGATCGACACGCTCGATCCGTTCCTCGACGCACGTCTGCTCGACACCGAAATCGACGCCATCATGAAAGTGATCGAGCGCCGCGCGACGGACCGCGTACCGGCGGCTTACATCACAAACGAAGCGTGGATGCACGGGCACCGTTTCTATGTGGATGAGCGCGTGATCGTGCCGCGTTCGTTTATTGGCGAGTTGTTGCAGGATGGCTTGCAGCCGTATGTGCAGGACCCCGACGAAGTGTCGCGCGTGCTTGAACTCTGCACGGGCTCCGGCTGCCTCGCGATCCTCGCGGCACAGGCGTTCCTGAATGCGGACATTGACGCCGTCGATATCTCCGCGCCCGCGCTGGAAGTCGCGCATAAAAACGTGGATGACTACGACCTGGATTCGCGCGTCGCGCTGTACGAGGGCGATCTGTTCGCGCCGCTGCCCGTTGGCCGCTACGAAGTCATCATCACGAATCCGCCGTACGTCAACGCGCTCGCCATGCAAACCCTGCCCGCTGAATACCGCCACGAGCCGGAACTAGCACTCGCGGGCGGCGCGGACGGCATGGATATCGTGAAACGGATTGTGGGTGAAGCGCGCAAGTGGCTGACCGAAGACGGCGTGCTCGTGGTCGAAATCGGCAATGAACGGGCCAACGTGGAAGCCACGCTCGGCGGCCTCGATATTGTCTGGCTCTCGACCAGCGCCGGCGACGACAACGTGTTCCTCATCCAGGCAGCCGACTTGCCGGGCTGACGGCGCAACTCTCGATTACCGGTATTACCAGGCGCCGCTTACATGCACTTCGAGTCGCAGGACTGGCTTCATCTCGGCACGTTTGTGATGATCGCCCATTTGCTGGGCGCGGCCGCCGCGTACCACGCGGTGCTCAACACCCGCACCTCGCAAGGCGCGGTCGCCTGGGCCGTGTCGCTTGTCGCCATGCCCTACTTCACGCTGATCCCGTATCTCTTTCTCGGGCGCAGCAAGTTCGCCGGGTACATTGACGCGCGACGGCTGGAAAACGAGATCCTGCGCAAGAGCGCGCACCCGACAGAATGGAATTTCCCCGATGAAGCCGCCCGCCTGCGCGGCGCGGCAGCCGGAGACCCCGCGGAGTATCTGGGCCATCCGACCATCCGCGCGCTGACGCGTTTGAGCGGCATGCCGTTCCTGCGCGGCAATTCGGTGCGTGTGCTGATCAACGGCGACGCCACGTTCGACGCAATCTTCAAAGCCATCGACGCTGCGAAGGTCTATGTGATCGTGCAGTTTTTCATCGTTCGCGACGATGATCTCGGCGAGAAGCTCAAAGACCTGCTGCTCAGAAAGGCCCAGCAAGGCGTGCGGGTCTATTTTCTCTACGACAGCATCGGCAGCTTCGATTTGCCCAAACGCTACGTCAACACCTTGCGCGCGGGCGGCGTGCAAACGCATCCGTTCGCGACCAAGCGCAAGTTCGTCAATCGCTTCCAGATCAACTTCCGGAACCATCGCAAGATCGTGGTGGTCGACGGCGAGTGCGCATTCGTCGGCGGTCACAACGTAGGCGTGGAATATCTCGGCGCGAATCCGCGTCTGTCGCCCTGGCGCGATACCCACATTGAAGTGCGCGGTCCGGCGGTTGCGAGCATACAGTTCGTGTTCATAGAAGACTGGTACTGGGCGACACAACGCATTCCGGAAGTGGAGGCGTCGAAGACATCGGAAGCCGACATGAGCTGCCTGATCCTCGCGAGCGGCCCCGCCGACCACCAGGAAACGTGCTCGCTGTTTTTCGTCGAAGCGATCAACGCGGCGCGTTCGAGGATCTGGATTACGACGCCGTATCTCATTCCCGATGAAGCCGTGTTCTCCGCGCTGCGGCTCGCCGTCTTGCGCGGCGTGGACGTGCGTATTTTGATTCCGAGCCGGCGCGATCACCGCGTGGTGTTCGCTGCCTCGACACTCTATGCGTACGATGCACTGCTCGCCGGCGTAAAGATCTTTCGATACCGCCCGGGCTTCCTGCATCAGAAAGTGGTGCTGGTGGACGACATGTCCGCCGCCATTGGCAGCGCAAATCTCGACAACCGTTCGTTTCGCCTCAACTTCGAAATCATGGTCCTGACCGTGGACCGGGGCTTTGCAAGCGAAGTCGAAAAAATGCTGCTCGACGACTTCGCGCAATCATGGGAAATCAGCCGCGACGATTATCTCGGCGCCCCCGCGTGGCGCCGCATGGCGATGCACGTCGCGCGCTTGTTTTCGCCGATTCTTTGACGAGCGCGACGTCCAGCCAGACGTCGCTTCGTCGCCTGAAAGCCGCCGTCAGAGCAGCTTTTCGATATCGCTGGAAATCGCATCCGGCTTGGTCACCGAGCCGAACCGGGTGATCACGTTGCCTTCCTTGTCGACGAGGAACTTCGTGAAGTTCCACTTGATGCCTTCGGTCCCCAGCACGCCCGGCGCTTCCTCGGTCAGATAACGGAACAGCGGGTGCGCGTTCGCCCCGTTCACGTCGACCTTTGCAAACATGGGAAACGTGACGCCGTAGTTCTGTTCGCAAAAGCTGCCGATTTGAGCGGCATCGCCTGGTTCCTGCTTGCCGAACTGGTTGCACGGGAAACCCAGCACCGCAAAGCCGCGATCCGCGTAACGTTCGTGCAGCTCCTGCAAACCCTTGTACTGCGGCGTGAATCCACACTCGCTAGCGGTATTCACGATCAACAGCACCTTGCCCTGGTAACTGTCCATGCTGACGGTTTCGCCGCCCAGGGTTTCCGCCGAAAACGAGTAGATAGGGTTCATTCGATACTCCGCTTGAAAAAATCCAGTCTAAGCGAAACCCGGGTCAAAAAACATTCGGCCGAACGGCTAACGGCGCGCGGCAAAGTCAATGAGCCGGCGGCGCGCACCCGCGCCGGTCTAAAATAGCGTTTTCCCGTACTTTCCTGGGTCTTAGCGCCGTGATTCGTTTCAACCAGTTCAGCCTTGCCCGCGGCACCAAACCGCTCTTCGAACAGACCACGTTCGCGCTCAATCCTGGCGAAAAGGCGGGGCTCATCGGCGCTAACGGCGCGGGCAAGTCCACGCTCTTCTCCGTGCTGCGCGGCGACTTGCACGCTGATGGAGGCGATTTTTCGATGCCGCCGTCGTGGCAAATCGCGCACGTCGCGCAGGAAACGCCGGCCGTGGATCGCACCGCGCTCGACTACACGCTCGATGGCGACACGCAATTACGGCGCATCGAAGCGCGAATTGCGGCGGCATCAGCGGCTCACGACGGCGCCGCTGAAGCCGACGCGCACGCCGCTTTCGCCGACGCCGACGGTTACACCGCGCCCGCTCGCGCCGAAACCCTGCTGATCGGCCTGGGTTTCACGCTCGCGCAAACAAAGGAACCGGTGGCGAGCTTCTCCGGCGGCTGGCGCATGCGCCTGAACCTGGCGCAGGCGCTGATGTGCCGCTCGGACCTGCTGCTGCTCGACGAACCCACGAACCACCTGGATCTCGACGCGATCATCTGGCTGGAAGACTGGCTGCATCGCTATCCGGGAACGCTGATCGTGATCTCGCACGATCGCGAATTCCTCGATTCAGTCTGCAACGTGACGCTGCATCTGGAGAATCGGCAGATCAAGCGTTACGGCGGTAATTACAGCCAGTTCGAAATCCTGCGCGCGCAGCAGATCGCATTGCAACAAAGCGCGTATGTGAAGCAGCAGAAGACCGTGGAGCATCTGCAAAGCTTCATCAACCGTTTCAAGGCGCAGGCGACCAAGGCCAAGCAGGCGCAAAGCCGCGTGAAGGCGCTGGAACGGATGGAGATCATCGCACCGGCCCATGCTTCTTCGCCGTTCACGTTCGAATTCCGCGAGCCCGATGCCGCGCCGAACCCGATGATGGTGATGGAGGCCGTACGCTGCGGTTATCACACGGAAGCGGGTGAAGTGCCGATCGTGGAAGGCGTCACGCTCTCTATCCAGAACGGTCAGCGAATCGGCCTGCTTGGTGCGAACGGACAGGGGAAATCGACGCTCATCAAGACGCTCGCGGGCACGCTTGAAGCGTTGAGCGGCAAGGTGCGCGAGGGCAAAGGGTTGCGTATCGGCTATTTCGCGCAGCATCAACTCGAAACCTTGCGTCCCCAGGACTCCGCGCTGGAGCACGTCGCGCGGCTCGCGCCCGACACACGCGAACAGGAATTACGCGATTTCCTCGGCGGCTTCAATTTTTCCGGCGAAATGGCGACTGCGAAGATCGCGCCGTTTTCCGGAGGAGAAAAGGCCCGGCTCGCGCTGGCGTTGATCATCTGGCAAAAGCCCAACTTACTGCTGCTCGATGAACCGACGAACCATCTGGATCTCGAAACGCGTCACGCGTTGACTATGGCGCTCGCGCAGTTCGAAGGCACCTTGATCCTGGTGTCGCACGATCGCCATTTGCTGCGCGCCACGACCGATAATTTCATGCTCGTGGCGAAGCACCGGTTACAGCCGTTCGACGGTGATCTCGACGATTATCGCGACTGGCTGCTGCAGCACGCAGCGGAGCAGCGGGCAGCTGCCAAGGAGATGGCCGGCAGTAGTTCAACTGACGATTCGCTGGAATCGGGGCAGAACCGCAAGGAGCAGCGTCGTCAGGAGGCGCAAGAGCGGCAGAAACTCTCGCATTTGAAAAAGCCGCTGCAATCGCGGATTTCGAAGATCGAGAAGGAGATGGACAAGCTGAACGCCGAGAAAGCGCAGCTTGATATTTTCGTGGCCGACGCCGCCAGTTACGAGCCTGCCATGAAGGCCAAACTCACGGAATCGATTCGCCGTCAGGCCGATGTGAACGGGCAACTGGAAACACTCGAAGCGCAATGGCTCGAGGCACACGAGGAACTGGAGCAGATCGGCTGAAAGTCCGCCGCTCAATCTGGTCTAGCGGCGGGGCAGCGTCTGCCGCGGCATTCCTTCGTCGTCCACAAGTACGTGTTTGCGTCCCGTCACGTGGCGCCGAATGGTCGCTACAACCTCATCTTCGGTCACGTCTTCGGCGACTACACGGCGTGATATCTGCCCTTCGGCGTCGATCCATTCGACGATCCGGCAACCGCCGCCCCATGGCTGCTGGATGGGCGCGGACACTCGGCAGCCGCGCATATGAAAAGAAGGGCGAGACAAAGTTTGATCTGCGTGTTTCAAGGCGTGGTCCTTTTTCCTTTCCGCTCGTATCCGGGTTTGTCGCGATACAAGGATAGAAAAAGCACGCCCCGCGTGGGTTACACGAACTTCGCGGTTTTTTACACGACATTACTAAGGGACCGACCAGCGCCGAGATCGCAGCGCGATCACGAAACGCTTCAGGCCAGCGACCGCACGCGATCGATCGCCTCTTCAATCCGGTCGACCGCGATCACTTCCAGCCCCTCAATAGGCTGCTTAGGCGCATTCGCCTTTGGAATCAGCGCGATCGAGAAGCCCAGTTTCGCGGCCTCCTTCAGTCGATCCTGACCCCGCGGCGATGGCCTGATTTCACCCGCCAACCCGACTTCGCCGAACACGATCAGACCCTTGGGCAGCGCCTTGTTACGCATCGACGAGTGGATGGCGAGCAGTACGGCGAGATCGGCCGCGGGTTCCGTGATCTTCACGCCGCCCACCGCGTTCAGGAATACGTCCTGATCGAAGCACGCAATGCCCGCATGCCGATGCAACACGGCCAGGAGCAACGCAAGCCGGTTCTGCTCCAGCCCTACGGCCAGACGGCGCGGATTCGGGACATGCGCGGTATCCACAAGCGCCTGCACTTCCACCAATAACGGCCGCGAACCTTCCTGCGTCACCAGCACACATGAACCGGGAACGCTCTGCTCATGCTGCGATAAAAACAGCGCCGACGGATTCGCCACGCCACGCAAACCGCGCTCGGTCATCGCGAATACGCCAAGCTCGTTCACCGCGCCGAAACGGTTCTTGAACGCGCGCACGAGCCGGAACGACGAGTGGGTGTCGCCTTCGAAATACAGCACCGTATCCACGATGTGTTCAAGCACGCGCGGCCCGGCGAGATTGCCTTCCTTGGTCACGTGGCCGACCATGATGATGGCTGTGCCCGTCTGCTTCGCAATGCGCGTGAGTTGCGCGGCGCATTCGCGCACTTGCGCAACCGATCCAGGTGCCGAGGTCAGCGCTTCGGAATAAACAGTTTGAATTGAATCGATGACCGCCACTTCCGGCCGCTCGGTATCGATAGTTGCCTGGATTCGCTCCAGCTGGATTTCCGCCAGCAAGCGCAAATCGGGTGCTGCGTTGCCGGAGTCCCCGAGCAGGCCGAGCCGTTGCGCACGCAATGCAATCTGCGCGCCGGACTCCTCGCCGCTGATATAAAGCGCGGGTCGCTCGCGGGCAATTTCCGCCAGAGATTGCAGCAAAAGCGTGGATTTTCCGATGCCCGGGTCCCCGCCGATCAGCACCACGCCGCCGGCCACCAGTCCGCCGCCCAGCACCCGGTCGAATTCACCAATACCCGTGGTAAAGCGCGGCACGTCCGACGCTTCGATCTCGGACAAGCGCTGCACCGGAGAGGTCTTCGCAAGTGCTTGAAAGCGATGCGCCGAGGGTGACTCCGCCACCGACTCGACCAGCGTGTTCCACGCGCCGCAAGCGGGACATTGACCTTGCCATTTCGGCGCCTGACCGCCGCAGTCGCTGCATACGTATAGTGTCTTGACCTTCGCTACTTTCGCCACTCGCCTTCCTGAATTCCGTCGTTACACATCCAAACAAGCACAGCAACCGCGCTCTATTCCGCGCGCATTGGCACGCGCGGCGCGACTGCGCACATCAACTCGTATCCGATCGTGCCGCACGCCGCCGCAACGTCGTCGATCGGCAGTTTCGTGCCCCACAACTCCACGTGCGCCCCGATCCCAGCAGTTGGGATAGGCGTCAAGTCGACCGTCAGCATGTCCATGGACACCCGGCCGACAATCCGCGTCAGCACACCATCGACGATAACTGGCGTACCTTCGGGCGCACATCGAGGATAACCGTCGGCATAACCGCACGCCACTACACCGATCCGCATAGGACCTGTGGCCGAGAACACCGAACCGTAGCCGATCGAGTGACCCGCGGGCACGGTCTGCACGCCGATCAACTCGGACGCAAGCGTCATGGCCGGACGCAGTCCGGTCGTGGCGATATCCGCCGTTTTGCCCGACGGCGACGCGCCATACAAAATGATGCCGGGACGCACCCAGTCGAAATGCGCGGCTGCATGCCAGAGCGTGGCCGCGGAATTGGAAAGACTGCGCGCCCCCGCGATGCCTTCAGCGCCGCGCTCGAACGCTTCGAGTTGATGATCGATGCCGCGCGGACCGTCGGCATCGGAGAAATGGGTCATCAGCGTGATCTGGCCGACGCCCTGCACTGCCCGCGCGCGTTCCCACGCGGCCCGAAAGCGCTCGGGCGTGTAGCCGAGCCGGTTCATGCCGCTGTTCATCTTGAGCTGGATATTGACCGGCTTCGACAGCCGCGCCATTTCGAGCATCCGCAACTGTTCATCGCAATGCACGGCCGTGGTCAGGCTGTAACGATCGATGACGTCGATATCAGTCGGACGGAAAAAACCTTCCAGCAGCAAGATAGGACCGGCCCAGCCCAACTCACGCAACTTGACCGCTTCTTCGAGGTCAAGCAGACCAAAACCGTCGGTTGCGCGCAATCCGGGGAACGCTCGCGCCACGCCATGGCCATATGCATTGGCCTTGACCACGGCCCATATCTTGGATTTCGGCGCGTGACGGCGTGCGACGGCGAGATTGCTGGCAAGTGCAGCGGTGTGGATGGTGGCGGATATCGGGCGCGGCATGGGAAGTTCAGTTGGAAAGAGAGGTGATTATGCAAGAGCGGACCGCAGCTTGACGGTTGCAAGAAGGCTCGCCGAACGGCTGCGTTTCTCACCCGGCACGCAGGCAGCCGATCGTGCCCTAATCATGACCTCTCGGAAACGATATCGGCCGCTTGGGGAAGATCCGCCGCCGATCGATCATTGCATATGATGGCTGCTCAGTAAGAGACCGTGCACACGGTGATAAATTCGAAAATAACCGATTTGGCGAGCCAATAGCTGAATCAGTACCCGAATCAATGTCTTATCGGCGCCTTGCAGACCGGTGACGTTCGGGCCGGAACGTCCGCGAATTGTCATGCACGTTACTGCTAGTCAGAATGCGCCTATTTTCGTGTTATAAAGCCGTGCACACAACCCATTTCGAACAGAAAATGCCTGAACGGGAGCCTGAGCGCAGAGCCGGACGCGAGCGACGAGCGCGCCGTGTGCGAACGGGGCGGATTACCCGCAGTGCGGACTAGCATCGGATCAGATGAAAAAAGGTTTTTACACCATCATGGCCGCGCAGTTTTTCTCGTCGCTGGCCGACAATGCCCTTCTGATCGCTGCGATCGCCCTGCTGAAAGATCTTCACGCTCCGAACTGGATGACACCGCTGCTCAAGCTGTTTTTTGTGCTGTCATACGTTGTTCTGGCCGCTTTCGTCGGTGCCTTTGCAGACTCGAGACCGAAGGGCCACGTGATGTTCGTCACCAACTCGATCAAGGTCGTCGGCTGCCTGACGATGCTGGTCGGCGCGCATCCGTTGCTCGCCTACGGCATTGTCGGATTCGGCGCCGCTGCGTATTCGCCCGCCAAATACGGCATCCTCACGGAGCTCTTGCCGGCCGACCGCCTGGTCGCGGCGAACGGCTGGATCGAGGGCACCACGGTCGGATCGATCATCCTCGGCACCGTCATGGGCGGTGCGCTGATCAGTCCGCATATTGCGTCGCACATCCTGCAGTTGCATATCCCGAAGGTCGATACCCCCGCCGAAGGCGCGATGCTCGTGATCGTGCTCATGTACATTGTCGCGGCGCTTTTCAACCTGCGGATTCCCGACACCGGCGCGCGGTATCCGAAGCAGGAGCATCGCCCGCTCAAACTGATCACCGATTTCGCCGATTGTTTCAACGTGCTCTGGCACGACAAGCTCGGCCAGATCTCGCTCGCCGTGACCACGCTGTTCTGGGGCGCGGGCGCGACGCTGCAGTTCATCGTGCTCAAATGGGCGGAAGTCTCGCTCGGCATGTCGCTCTCGGAAGCCGCCATCCTGCAGGCGATCATCGCCGTTGGCGTGGCGGTCGGCGCCATTCTCGCGGCGGCGCGCGTGCCGCTGAAGAAGTCGCTGTCCGTGTTGCCGGTCGGCATCATGATGGGTGTTGCGGTCATGCTGCTCGCGTTCTATTCGAAGCATCTGTTTCCCGTGCACTGGGGCATCTATTTCGGTCGGATGCACGTTCCGGGTTATCTGATCGTCGCGTATATCTTCCTGATGATCGTAGGCGGCCTGTCGGGCTTCTTCGTGGTGCCAATGAATGCGCTGCTGCAGCATCGCGGCCACGTGCTGTTGTCGGCGGGTCACTCTATTGCAGTGCAAAATTTCAACGAGAACCTCTCGGTGCTCGTGATGTTGTGCCTGTACGCCGTGCTCGTCTGGCTCGACGTGCCGATTCAATTTGTGATCGTGCTGTTCGGCACCTTCGTCTGCCTGATGATGTACTTCGTCATGCGGCGGCATCAGGCGAATCAGCGCGCCTTCGATTCGGTCGCGCTGATCGGCGAATCTCGTCATTGAGTGGTGGCTTTGGGATTAGGCAGTCCGTGTGGGTCGCACGGGCTGACCCAGTCAGAGCCTGAAACCACACCGGACACCCAACCGCCCGGCGCGCGATAATCCCGCTATCACCATTTTCCTGACACCCTGCCCATGCTCGCCGCCGATCTCTTTTCGTTCGCCGTGCGCGTGCGCGAACGCGCGCCGCTCGTCCACTGCCTGACGAATCTCGTCGTCACGAACTTCACCGCGAACGTGCTGCTCGCGCTGGGCGCTGCACCCGCGATGGTCATCGCCCGCGAGGAAGTGGGCGAATTCGTGCCGCTGGTCAACGCCGTATCGGTGAACCTCGGCACGCTCGACTTGCCGCAAAGCAAGGCGATCCGCGCCGCGGTGGAGGCCGCGCATCGTGCGCATAAACCGTGGGTGCTGGACCCCGTCGCGGTCGGCCCGCTGAGTTTTCGCACGGCGTTCGCCTTTGACCTGCTCGATATGCATCCCACCGTGATTCGCGGCAACGCGTCGGAGATCATCAGCTTGTCGGGCGGCGAATCGAGCGCACGCGGCGTCGACAGCACCGCGTTCGCCGAAGCCGCGCTCGACGCCGCCCAACTCCTCGCGCTCAATACAGGCGCCGTTGTGGCCGTCACGGGGCAGACCGATTACGTGACTGACGGCCGCCGGACGATCGCGTTATCGAATGGATCGCCGTTGATGACGCGCGTAACCGGCGTGGGCTGCGCGCTATCGGCGACGGTCGCGGCGTTTGTGGGCGTGGCCGATAGCGATGAACGCTGGGCGGCTACGGTCGCCGCTATCGCCTATTCGAGCATCGCGGGTGAGTTGGCATCGCGCGACGCGGCATTGCCAGGCAGTTTCGCAGTTGCGTATCTCGACCGGCTGGCGTCTCTCGATGCCAACCTGTTCACCGCCACGCTCGTGGCGCGTGAAGTGTCCATCACGTGATGACGCTCGATCTTTCGCTGTATCTCGTCCTCGATCCCGTTCAGTGCGGCGGCCATGCACGCGCGCTCGATGTCACCCGTGCAGCGCTCGATGGCGGCGCGACGATCGTGCAACTGCGTGCGCCCGAGTGGCACAAACGCGCGTGGCTGGCGCTTGCGCTGGATCTGTTGCCGCTCACGCGCCGGTTTGGCGTGCCGCTTATCATCAACGATCACGTCGATGTCGCGCTCGCGGCCGGCGCCGATGGCGTGCATATCGGTCAGAACGACTTGCCGCCGGATGTCGCCAGGAAGCTGCTGGGGGCGCAGGCGTTGATCGGGCTGTCGGTGTCAGACGCGCTGCAGGTCGATCACGCCAACACGCTGGGCGCGATGATCGATTACGTCGGCGTGGGGCCGGTATTCGATACACCGACCAAGCCGGACGCATCGGCGGCTTGCGGTATCGACGGCCTCGCCGCGCTGTGCTCGCGCTCTCTTCATCCGACGGTGGCTATCGGCGGCATCCAGTTGCACAACGCCGCCGATGTCAAACGCGCGGGACCGGGCGGGATCGCGGTCGTATCCGCCATCTGCACCGCCGCCGACCCGCGCCTCGCCGCGCAACGATTGCTGGCCTTCTCCTGAAAACCTCATGATCCATTCGATCCCAAACGTCCTGACCATCGCCGGTTCCGATTCCGGCGGCGGCGCGGGCATCCAGGCCGACCTCAAGGCGTTCTCGGCGCTTGGCGCTTACGGTTTGTCCGTTATCACGGCGCTCACCGCGCAGAACACGCGCGGCGTAACCGCCATCCATACGCCCGACGCGTCGTTCGTCACCGCTCAGCTCGACGCCGTTTTCGACGATATCCGCGTCGATGCCGTGAAGATTGGCATGCTCGCCAATGCCGATGTGGTGCGCGCGGTAGCGGCGGCGTTGCGCCGGTATCGGCCAGTGCATGTGGTGCTCGATACGGTGATGATTTCCAAGAGCAATCACGCTCTGCTCGCGTCGGATGCAGTGGCTGCGTTACGCGATGAACTGCTGCCGCTCGCGACGCTGGTCACGCCGAATCTGCCGGAAGCGGCTGCGTTGCTGAACGTGGCATCGGCTGAAGATGAGGACGCGATGGTGCGCCAGGGCGAAGCGCTGCGAGCATTGGGCGCGCGGGCGGTGTTGATGAAGGGCGGCCACTTAAGTTCCGCCGATAGCCCCGACTGGCTGATCGAAGACAGCGGATCGCTGCGGCTTGGCGGACCGCGTGTGCCGGTGAAGAACACGCATGGGACGGGGTGCACGTTGTCGTCGTCGATTGCGGCGCTGCTGCCCCAACGCGATTCACTCGCCGCCGCTACCGCCGACGCCAAGCTTTATCTGACTGGCGCGATCGAACAGAGCGCGCGGCTGGACGTCGGCCACGGGGTTGGTCCGGTGCATCATTTTTTCAAGTGGTGGTGAGGGTCGCTTCGCTGATCGCGAGCTCGGCCGGCGGGGTCAGGAAGCATGCTTAACCCGCAAAGTCAGCGGCGCGCTCCGGCCATTCATCGGGCACGATAAAACCGCGCGAGTGCTCGCGCCAGATGTCGCCGGTCGGGAAGTGGCAATGTTCGTAACGCGCGACCATGATCGGCGACGACAGCGTTTCAACGCGCTCAGACAACACCGCCGTCTGCTCAACCAGCGCCTCCCCCTCTTGCGCCGATAACGTTCGTTCTGCCATCCATCCCAATCTGGGCAACGAAGCAAATAGTCCGTCCGTCTTCGAATCCTGCCACTCCGACGCTGTTTTCCACCACCCTCGCAGATGATTCTCGGCAAGTTCAGCCGGCGGATTCGACGCGAGGCCCAGATCGTCATCGCGATAAAACAAGCGTCCCTTGACGAACAACTCGGCGCGCCACGGACCCTCGAAACCGAGCGATGCGAACTCATCGCGTGCACTCAAACCCAGTTGGTGATTCAGGAGCCGCGCGTGTTTCAGGTCGAAGCGATCCTGCAGATTCGGGCCAACATAGTGAGCCAGCGTAGCAGCCCCGTCACCCTCGCCGATGTGCAGATAAAACTTCACCGCGAGTTCCCAGTGCAGCCGCTCGCCACGCTCGTCCTGTAGCAGGAAATCGACTTCCCCGAGCGTAAGTCCTGCTGTGCGCAACGGGATGTTCGCTGCAATCAGCCGCGCGTGCGGGCCATGCGTCAGGAAGTATTCGAGCAGCGCTTCGGCATAGAAACCGAGCCGCGTCAGCGACGGTTTGTGAACCTGTGCATGAAGGGCTGCGGGGTCGCGATCGAGCGCGGCGAGCCAGGCCAGCGTGGTTTGGCGCTCTGTCGTCGTTGCGGCCGGCTGCGCGAGCGGCGCGCCCGCGCGCGACGCACTCAGCAAGTTTGGCGAGAACAGCAGCCAAGCGAGATCCCGGACGGCGGGATTGCGCAATGGCGTGATCTCGTCCGCGGCCGTCACTGCCCGTCTGCCGCCTGCAGCGACTTGCGGTAAGTAGCCTGTGCGAGGCACAGATCGGCCCATGCCTTGGCTTTATCGGGGAGACTGCGCAGCAAGTAGGCCGGGTGATACGTGACGATGACCGGTACACCCTGATAGTCATGCACCCGTCCCCGCAACGATGCAATGCTCGCCTCCGTCTTGAGCAGGCTCTGCGCGGCAAACCGCCCGAGCGCCACAATCAGCTTGGGTTTCACCAGTTCGACCTGGCGCTTCAGATAGGGCTCGCAGCGCGCGACTTCATCGAGTTCAGGATTGCGGTTACCGGGCGGGCGGCACTTGATCACGTTCGCGATGAACACGTTGTCCTCACGCGATAACGCCACCGCGTGCAGCATGCTGTCGAGCAGCTTGCCCGCCTGGCCGACGAACGGCTCGCCCAGCTTGTCCTCGTTCTCACCAGGCGCTTCACCGATCAACATCCAGTCCGCGTCCCGGTCACCCACGCCGAACACAGAGTTCGTGCGGCGCTCGCACAAACGGCAGCGTTCGCACACGGCGACGCGAGCGGCGAGCGTGTCCCAGTCGAGGGTCGCGATATCGGCGGCCGTGTCATCGGCGGTTTCCGATGCGGCAAGCGCTTGCGGCGGTACATCGTCGAGCCACGGGAGGTCATCGAAGACTGGGGGTTCTATGGAAGCGGGCGTTGCAGGCGGAGCTTGAGGCGCGTTGCCATGGCTCGCCTGGGCGGCAGAAAGAGCGGCGTCGAGCGCTGTCAGCGTATCGACGGGATCAGTTTTCCGGGCAACCGGTGCGTGCGCTTCTTCGACTGGCATGCGGGGAGCCACGGCAGCCGCTTTACGATCGAGCGCAATCGCTGTCGAATCTGTCGACTGATCGGGCACGGCGACGGGCGCATCAGCCGAAGCCGAAGCCGAAGCCGACGCCGCCCGCCTCACCCAGACCGTTCCCAGCCCGAACTCTTCCAGCATCGACTTATGCAGCGCCATCCACGGCCTCCTTTGAAAACGTCAGACGCATGACGAGTGCATCCTCGCGCGATCGGTGCCGCGCGGGGTAATAGTTTTTGCGCCGCCCGATGGTGGCAAAACCAAAGCGCTCGTAAAGCTGGATGGCGCGCGGATTCGACGGCCGTACTTCCAGCAGCACGCCCTCGAGTTTCTGCTGCCGCGAGATGCGCACCGCTTCGCGCAGCAACGTAAGCCCGGCTCCGGCGTGTTGCGCCTGGGGCGCGACGCACAGATTCAGCAGATGCATTTCATCGACGACCGGCATCAGCACGCAATAACCCAGCAACGTCCCGGTGACATGGCGCAGGCACACGCCGAAATAGCCGTTGCGCAGCGAGTCCTGGAAATTGCCGCGGGTCCAGGGAAATTCGTAGGCGAGCTTCTCGATGGCGGCGACCTCATCGAGATCGGCTTCCGTCATCGACGACAGATAACGATCCGCCATCAACACGCCGCTCACCGTAGAGGCTCCGTCGTTTGAACCAAAGGGGCGGCGGGGGCGGCGTGATCTCCTGCAGCGGCGGCAACTTTGGCGGCACGCGCGTCCATCCGCTCGGCGGTGGTCTGTGCGACCTTGTTGCGTACGTACTCGGGCGCAGCCTGATCGGGTGCGACCGTCCGGCCGGCACGCAGCGCGCGCAACCCGGCGAGCGCCACGGGCAACGCGTGCGGCAGCGCATCGAAATCGATACGGCACGCCGGAGCGGCCGGCATGGCCAATCGATCACCGAAAGCCGCCGCCGCATTGCCTGCCAGCGTGAACGGCTCGTCCGGCCGGACAATTGCCTCGGGCAGGTCGAGCGATGCCGCCTGCACGGTGGCCCACTCACCCGCCGCCGAGTCCCAGCGGAAATCCGCCCAGTACGCCTCGTTCATGCGGGCGTCGAGCGCCGCGAGTACGCGCGTCGCCGATGGCTCGTGCAAGCGCGCGAACTCCGCGCAGGCGAGCAAGGTGCCAACCGGCACCACCGGCACGCTCAACCCGAACGCCAACCCCTGCGCGACGCCGGTTGCCGTGCGCAAACCGGTAAATGAGCCGGGTCCGGCGCCGAACGCGATTGCCGAGCAATCCTGAAGCTTCAAACCGGCGGTATCGAACAATTCGCGGATCGCGGGCAGAAGGCGCGTGCTGGATACCGGTCCCGTCAATTCATGGCTGAACCAGACGTGGACTTCGCCAGCAGAGTAATGAGGAGCGCTTCCATACACCACGGCGGCGGCAGTCGGGTCGGGGTCGGCGATCAGCAGCGCGACTGAACAGAATTCGGTCGAGGTATCGAGGGCGAGCAAAACGGTGCGTGTCATGGCCGCTATTGTAATGCGTGGCGTAACGCGTGAGCCGTGAGGGGCGAGCGCGTCCAGCGAACAACGTCCGCTCGCGCCGCACAGTGCGGCTCGGCGGTAAATTCTGGAAGAAACCCTCGACAAGCACGCGCAACCGGCTTGCTATGATCGCCGGTCCTTAACCAGCATGTCCGGAGAACCGAATGAGCGGAATCAACGAACTCGACGCGCAATTTGCGCTCGCCCAAGCGGACGTCAAGGAATTGCCCGAGCGCCCCGGCAACCTCACGCTGCTGCGCCTCTACGCGCTCTACAAGCAAGCGAGCGTAGGCGACGTGCAAGGCGACAAGCCGGGTTTCGCCGATATCGCCGGCAAATACAAATACGACGCCTGGACCGCACTCGCGGGCACGCCGCAGGACACGGCGAAGCAGCAATATATCGGGCTGGTGGAATCGCTGAAAAGCGGCGCTTCGGCATAAAAGCCGGGTGGAACGGCGTCGGGCGCCCGTTGGTTGAGCATCCGGCGGCGCTTTTTCAAGATGCAGGCGAAACTGCCCGCCCCGGCCGACAACAAGTTGAATCAAACTGTCTTAAAATCTGGCGCAGCGCAACAATTGCCGTTATACTCTTGCCTGCGCTTCACTGTGACCGGATGAGTTGTTGGTTTTTATCAATTCATTAGTTGATTCAACCCGCGCAGCGCGGCGCCTCGTAGCGTTTTGCTCCAATCCAGTTTAGAAACTGTCCCCTCCCTGCTAGGCCTTCTCTTCGGCCGATCATGCATCAGGCTGACGACAAAGCCGCCTCGGCCTGTCGAATCCGATACAGCTTCTAACGAAAAGCTCGCCTTTATTGTTGCGAGCTGCCCCCGTTTTTCGATTTGCTCGCTGCTTCTTTGCTCGCTGAATCTGACGACTTGGGTATGCCGATTGGCGCCACACGCCTTATTCCCCGTTTCAAGGAAAGACATGACTTCGAGCAACACCCATAGCCCGCTGGACTCCATCGCTGCACTGGCACTCGGTGAAGACGCACCCGCCGCGCCGGCAGCATCTGCTTCGCCCGCTATCCCCGCCCCTATTTCTTCAGTCGCGCCCGTTGCTGCTGCTATCGCCGTGCAGACTGGCCCGAGCTTCGAGTCGCTCGGCCTGTCGCCGGAGATCGTCGTTGCACTGACGGCCGCCGGCTATCAAGTGCCGACGCCGGTTCAGCAGCGCGCGATTCCCGCAGCGCTCGCCGGCCGCGACTTGCTGGTTTCCAGCCCGACCGGTTCGGGCAAGACCGCAGCATTCATGCTGCCGGCTATCGAACGTTTCTCGCAGCTCGAAAAAGCGAAGGCTGCCGCTCCGCGTGAGCCGCACGACCCGAACGCCCGCCCGGCCCGCCGCACCCAGCCGGTCGCTCGTCCGACCATGCTGGTCCTGACCCCGACCCGTGAACTCGCGATGCAGGTTACTGCCGCCGCGACCACGTACGGCAAGCACCTGCGCCGGTTGCGCACGGTCAGCATTCTTGGCGGTGTCGCGTATGGCCAGCAATTGATGCTGCTCGCGAAGAACCCGGAAATCCTGGTCGCTACGCCGGGCCGTTTGCTCGACCACCTGGAACGCGGCCGTATTGACCTGTCGCAACTGCAAATCCTCGTGCTCGACGAAGCTGACCGCATGCTGGACATGGGTTTCATCGACGATATCGAAACCATTGTTGCCGCTACGCCGGCCACGCGTCAGACGCTGCTGTTCTCGGCAACCATCGACGGCAAGATCAGCTCGCTGACCGGCCGCCTGTTGAAGAACCCGGAACGCATCGAGATCATTCAAAAGCTCGAAGCGCAGAACAACATTGCGCAAACCGTGCATTACGTCGATGACCGCGATCACAAGGATCGTCTGCTCGACCACCTGTTGCGCGACTCCGGCCTGGATCAGGCTATCGTCTTCACGGCGACCAAGAACGACGCTGACCAACTGGCTATCCGCTTGTCGGACGCTGGTTTCGAATCGGCTGCCCTGCACGGCGATCTGCCGCAAGGCGCGCGTAACCGCACGATTCGTGCACTGCGCGAGCGCAAAGTGCGCGTGCTGGTGGCAACCGATGTCGCGGCTCGCGGTATCGACATCCCCGGCATCACGCACGTGTTCAACTACGATCTGCCGAAGTTCGCGGAAGATTATGTTCACCGTATCGGCCGTACGGGCCGTGCCGGCCGCACGGGTACGGCAATCAGCCTCGTGCATCACGCTGAGCAAGGCGCGTTGAAGCGCATCGAGCGTTTTGTTCGCCTGCCGCTGAATGTGAGCGTTATTGCTGGTTTCGAACCGCGTCGCTCGGCTCCGGCCGGCGGTGGCGGTGGTCGTCCTGGCTTTGGCGGCCGTGGCCGTCCGGGCGGTGGCGCTGGTGCTGGCGGCGCGGGTCGCCGCTTCGGTAGCGGCGGTGCCGGCAACGGCGGCTCGGCCAAGCCGGGCGGCTGGGGCAACAAGCCGGCAAGCGCCGGTGCCCGCGATTCGCGCGACGGTGGCTCGCGTGACGGCTATCGTAGCGGTGGCGGATCGCGTGACGGTGGTTCGGGCTTCGGCGGCGGTTCGCGTGACGGCTATGCAGCACGTCGCAACGACGGCCCGCGCGCTCCGCGTCGTGGCAGCTAAGTCGTAATAAGTACGGCGCGCGCTTCTTGCGTGCGCCAACAAAATGAAACCGATGCCGTGTGCGTCGGTTTTTTTTCGTCCACGCCCTGAATTTCATAATGCGGAAAGATCTTTTGTGCCGCGAAATTGTTGATGCATGGCACAAGGCGTAACGTCCCGGCATGGAAAAGATCGTTTTATATCGTGAAATATTATTTTCAAATCATTGATTTATAAAGATAATTTATATCCAAAAACTTCTCCAAACAACTGGCCCCGCCATCCTCCATTCCCTAGACTCTTATATAAGAGTTGAGCATCAAGAAACACCGAGACTTTATCGACTGCTCAACCAGGACGACCATTCATCAGTCATCAGTCAGGTCATCAGAGGAGAAACGCCATGACGCGCCAACAACAAGCTCAGGAACTTCAAAAGCAATGGGACACGGATCCGCGCTGGAAGGGCATCAAGCGCAGCTACACCGCCGACGACGTCGTGCGGCTGCGCGGGTCGGTGCCGGTAGAGCACACGCTGGCGAAACGTGGCGCGCAGAAGCTGTGGGCGTCGATTCATGATGAGCCGTTCGTCAACGCACTTGGCGCGCTGACCGGCAACCAGGCCATGCAACAGGTCAAGGCGGGTTTGAAGGCGATCTACTTGTCCGGTTGGCAAGTGGCGGGCGACGCGAATGTGGCCGGCGAGATGTATCCCGATCAGTCGCTGTACCCGGCGAATTCGGTGCCGCTGGTGGTCAAGCGCATCAATAACACGCTGACGCGCGCCGACCAGATCCAGTGGTCGGAGGGCAAGAATCCCGGCGATGAAGGGTATCTCGACTTCTTCCAGCCCATCGTAGCCGACGCCGAAGCAGGTTTCGGCGGCGTGCTGAACGCGTTCGAACTGATGAAGGCGATGATCGAAGCCGGCGCTGCGGGCGTGCACTTCGAGGATCAGCTGGCATCGGTGAAAAAATGCGGGCACATGGGCGGCAAGGTGCTCGTGCCGACGCGCGAAAACATCGCGAAACTCACGGCCGCGCGTCTCGCGGCGGACGTTTCGGGCACGAGCACGATCCTGCTCGCCCGCACCGATGCGGAAGCGGCGGATCTGGTGACATCGGATGTCGATGAAAACGACCGGCCGTTCCTGACCGGCGAGCGCACCGTGGAAGGTTTCTTCCGCACGAAGCCGGGCCTGGAACAAGCCGTGTCGCGTGGCCTCGCCTACGCGCCATATGCCGACATGATCTGGTGCGAAACCGGCAAGCCGGATCTGGCGTACGCGAAGAAGTTTGCCGAGGCGATTCATCGTGAATTCCCGGGCAAGCTGCTCTCGTACAACTGCTCGCCGTCGTTCAACTGGAAGAAGAACCTGGACGACGCGACCATCGCCAAATTCCAGAAGGAGCTCGGCGCAATGGGCTACAAGTTCCAGTTCATCACGCTGGCCGGTTTCCATGCGCTGAATTACTCGATGTTCAATCTCGCGCACGGCTATGCACGCAATCAGATGAGCGCGTTTGTCGAGATGCAGGAAGCGGAGTTCGCGGCGGCTGAGAAGGGTTTCACCGCGGTGAAGCATCAGCGTGAAGTGGGAACGGGCTACTTCGATGCAGTGACGCAAGCAGTTGAAAAAGACGCATCGACGACCGCGTTGCACGGCTCGACCGAAGACGAACAATTCTTCGAGAAGAAAGTCGCTTAATAATCCAAAGCTGCTTTAAGCGCCTGAAGGGCATATGGCCACAAGCCGTATGCCCTTTTTTGCGTTTTCATGGTCGGCAAGCGGTATGGGTCAACCATGCGTGGCAACTGAAACCCTCAATCTGCATGCCGCGCGGTATGACTGCCCTTCACCGATAAACAATCACCGGAATCTTGGTGTGGGTCAGCACCCGCTGGGTCTCGCTGCCAATCAGCAAACTCCCCAGCCCCCTCCTCCCGTGCGACGCCATGAAAATCACATCGCAGCCATCCCGCTCAGCAATATCGATAATGCCGATATACGGCGAGGATTCCACGCTCGTCACGGAATTACACGAAACGCCGACGGCGTCAGCGGCCTTTTCGACCGCTCCGAGATGCTCCCGTGCTTCACGTTCGGCGCGCTCATGAAAATCCCCGGGCGGCTCGACGGCGACATCGGCGAAAGGGGAATACGGATACAGCGGCAAGCACGCATAGGCCGTGATCCGTGCACCCACAGACTGGGCAAGATCGATCGCGCCATCAATGGCTTTTTGCGAAAGAACCGATCCGTCCGTCGGAACCAGAATGTGCTTGAACATGGTCGACTCCTTGGCAGTGGCCATCGTATCGTGCACTTTCATTGTAGTAACTGGATCAAGGCGGGCAGCGGGCAAATCAACCCCAATAACCTGACGCGCCGAAGGTATGTTTCAACAGGTCGAGAAAAAGACGCACTCGTAGCGGCAAATGGCGTCGCTGTGGAAAGACAGCGTGAATTCCGATTGGCGGCGCGGCGAAAGCATCGAGCACGCTGACAAGACGCCCGTGGGCGATGTCCTCGCCGACTTCCCACCATGAGCGCCACGCCAGCCCGTATCCGGCGAGACACCACTCGTGCAGCACGGCGCCGTCGGAGCATTCCATGGTGCCGGACACGCGCATCTGTACGACCTTGCCGTCTTTCTGGAACACCCAGCCGCGCTGCTGATTCGAACTCGCCCCAAGCGGCAGGCAGTTGTGCTGCGCGAGCGCGTCGAGATCGGCGGGGGCGCCGCGCTCGCGCAAATATTCCGGTGACGCCACGCAAACCCGGCGGTTCTCACCCAGCTTCAACGACACCAGCGACGAATCCGGCAACTCGCCCAGCCGCACCGCGCAATCGAAACCTTCGTTCACCAGGTCGACCATACGATCCGTGAGGTCGAGCGTGATCGATACATCCGGATGCATCGACGTGAAAACAGGAACGAGCGCGGCAACATGGCGCCTCCCGAAACCCGCCGGGGCCGACACTCGCAGATGCCCGCTCGCCTTCACCCCGCCGGCCGACACGCTCGCCTCCGCGCTCTGCATGTCGTGGATGACCCGCTGGCAATCCTCCAGGAATGCTGACCCCTCGAAGGTAAGCGTCAGCCTGCGCGTGGTGCGCACGAGCAGCTTCACGCCGAGCCGCTCTTCCAGCGCGTCCAGCCGCCGTCCGATCACGGCAGGCGCGACGCCCTCGGCGAGTGCCGCGGCAGACAGGCTTCCCTTCGCGACGACCGCCACGAACGTTTCTATTTGCTTGAAGCGGTCCATAAGCCAGGGTATTCAGATGACGGGCGGCCAGATTAGGCGTGAAAAAGTCAAAGATCAAGTGATCTGAATGCACCTTCCGGTCATTTCAACGCACTAATAGAATTATCGATGACCTGATTTATGGAGTGCCCGCCATGTCGCAGACATCGATTTCACCTCCTCGTGCAGTCATCTTCGATGCCTACGGCACGCTGTTCGACGTGCACTCGGTCGTGGCCGCCGCCGAGCAGTTATTCCCCGGTCAAGGCGACGCGCTTTCGCAGTTGTGGCGCCAGAAGCAGATCGAATACACGCAGTTGCGCACGCTATCGGACCCCGCCGGCGTCCGATACGAGCCCTTCTGGGCGATCACGCTCGACGCGCTGCGCTACGCCGCCACGCGCCTGAAGCTCGACCATGCGCTCACCCCGGCCGCGGAAAAGCGCCTGATGGACGAATACGCCTGCCTCGCGGCGTTTCCGGACACCGTCGCGGCGCTGAAATCGCTACGCAAACGCCCGGATCTGAAACTAGCGATCCTGTCGAACGGCAACCCGCAGATGCTGGACATCGCGGTGAAAAGCGCCGGCATGTCGGGTCTCTTCGATCACCTCCTCTCTGTGGATGCCGTGCGGGCCTACAAACCTGCCCGCGCAGCCTACGCACTCGGAACGCAAGCGATCGGCGTGGCGGCCCCGGAGATCGTGTTTGTGTCGTCGAATGGCTGGGACGTGACGGGCGCGACGTGGTTCGGCTACACGACCTTCTGGCTTAACCGCATGGCGATGCCTGCGGAACAACTCGGCGTGATGCCACGCGGCGCCGGCCGCGATATGACCGATCTGCTTGCTTTCATCGATACAGGCTGTCCGCAGCATCAGCACGCGGCGCCGTTCGATCTTTCCAAGCGCATGGCCCGGAGTTCCATCAACTAACCGATTCACCCAGCACGCAAAACCGTCTGACCGACCAAGGAGATGTAAGAGCATGGCGAACACCCTGACCCACGTGCCGCAGGGCATGACCATCACGGCCGACATCAAACCCGGCTACGAGACCATCCTGACGCCCGAGGCGCTCGAGCTGGTGGCAACGCTGCATCGCGCATTCGAGCCGCGTCGTCAGGCGTTGCTCAAGGCGCGCGCCGAACGCACGAAGCGGCTGGACGCAGGCGAACGCCCGGATTTCCTCGCCGAAACGCAATCCATCCGCGATGCCGACTGGACGATTGCGCCGTTGCCCAAGGCTTTGGAATGCCGCCGGGTGGAAATCACCGGTCCGGTCGAACGCAAGATGATCATCAACGCGCTGAACTCCGGCGCGGATGCGTACATGACGGACTTCGAGGATTCGAACACGCCGAACTGGGACAACCAGCTGACCGGTCATATCAACCTGAAGGAAGCGGTCCGCGGCACGATTTCGCTTGAACAGAACGGCAAGTCGTACAAGCTCAACGATAAAACCGCGACGCTGATCGTGCGTCCGCGCGGCTGGCATCTCGATGAAAAACATGTGACCGTGGATGGTCAGCGTGTATCCGGCGGCATCTTCGATTTCGCGCTGTTCCTGTTCCACAACGCGAAGGAGCAACTGGCTCGCGGCGCGGGTCCTTACTTCTATTTGCCGAAGCTCGAAAGTCATCTTGAAGCGCGTTTGTGGAACGAGATCTTCGTGGCAGCGCAGGAAATCGTAGGCGTGCCGCGTGGTTCGATTCGCGCGACGGTGCTGATCGAAACCATCCTTGCCGCATTCGAAATGGACGAGATCCTGTATGAGTTGCGCGAGCATTCGTCGGGGCTCAACGCCGGCCGCTGGGACTACATCTTTTCCGCGATCAAGAAGTTCAAGAACGACGCCGATTTCTGCCTCGCCGATCGCGCAAAGATCACGATGACCGTGTCGTTCATGCGCGCCTATGCGCTTCAATTGTTGAAGACGTGCCACCGACGTAACGCGCCGGCAATTGGCGGCATGAGTGCGTTGATTCCGATCAAGGGCGACGCTGAAGCCAACGATAAAGCCATGGGCGGCGTGCGGTCGGACAAGGCACGCGATGCGGGTGATGGCTACGACGGCGGATGGGTCGCGCATCCTGGCCTCGTGCCGATCGCGATGGAAGAGTTCGTGAAAGTGCTCGGCGACAAGCCGAACCAGATCGCGAAGCAGCGCGAGGACGTGCAGGTCACGGCCGCCGACCTGCTCGATTTCCGCCCCGGAGATCCGATTACCGAAGGTGGCGTGCGCGGCAATATCAACGTGGGAATCCACTATCTTGGTTCGTGGCTCGCGGGCAATGGCTGCGTGCCGATTCACAACCTGATGGAAGATGCAGCGACCGCCGAAATTTCGCGCTCGCAAGTGTGGCAGTGGATCCGTTCGCCGAAAGGCAAGCTCGAAGATGGCCGTAAAGTAACCGCTGAAATGGTCCGCGCCTTCACGCAGGAAGAACTGACGAAGGTGAAGGCGGCCGTTGCCGGGGATACCGCACCGTACGACCGGGCAGCGACGATTTTCGAAGCGATGTCGACATCGGATACGTTCGCTGAGTTTTTGACGTTACCGCTTTACGAAGAGATTTAAGATTTAACGCGGGTCTTCTTTGTTTGCAAGCCGCTCTGGAATTCAGGGCGGCTTTTTTATCAGCAATAAACCAGTCACTGCTTTGCTCTCCGATACACAACCCAATCGCCGTTATCGATACGCGGCAAACCTTCCACAGCATCCTCGCCCACTGGATAAACCAGGCAATCGATAACTTGCGCGCGACCGTCAACCTCCACGCTGACCTTTAGCCGCTCGCTGCGGTACAAGCCAACAACGCCCGGCACGATCTCTTCGATTTCATCGAGCACGGGCACGAGCGTTTCATCGATTCGATAGATATCGCCGTGCACCGGCCCGGCCGCTGAATCAAGCACCAGTCCGGGATAAGCGTCGAAGTCGTACAGCCGGCCATTGATATGACCCGAGCCGATCAGCATCGGCGCGGCGATCCCGTTACGCTCTGCCGCGAGGCGAATGTCATTGCTCTCGCCCGCTCGCAGCGTGCCGTAGACGAATACGTGTTGCATGCGTTCATTCCTTCGATAAAGATTCAGCGCGCATTATGCCAAGCGTACGAAACTGTCGTTACGTCGTGATGGCTTAATCCAAAGAAACACGTCCGGCGCGGGACTTCAAAGCCAATCCCACCCGATGACCTTAATATCAGGGTGGAGGAGCGCTTAAAACCATGTTCACGCAGACAGATCAACCGCTGAAACCCGAAGAAGTCGAGCATCTCGACATTCCGGCCGAGTCCTCGCCTACGCTCGCGCATCCAATTCGCGTGCGTTCGCGGCCCGTGCCCGCGGGCGTTCGGATTGCGCGTCACACACACGCGTGGGCGCAGGTTGCATGCACGACTCGTGGCGTGCTGCGAATCGCAGCGGAAGGCTCGACGTGGATGGTGCCGCCGTCGCGGGCAATCTGGGTTCCGCCGAACGTGACGCATGAGGTGGTCATCGTAGAGGACGCGTTCCTGCGGACCTTGTACATAGATGCGAGCGTGGTACCGCCGGGACTGGATGCGTGCCGCGTGGTGGAAGTGTCGCCGCTGCTGCGCGAGGTGGCTGTTGCGCTGGATGACCGGACGATTTCAAGCGAACGCGAACGGCTGCTCGGCACGCTGGCCCTCGATGAAATTACGCGTTCACGCCCGCTCCCCCTCTCCATTCCGATGCCCACCGACAAACGTCTGCTGGCATTGTGCGAAGCCGTCCTCGCCGACCCTGCTTCCGCCGATTCGCTCGAACACTGGGCCACGCTTGCAGGCGCCAGCACCCGTACGATTGCGCGCTTGTTCCGGCGTGAACTCGGCGTGAGTTTTTCGCAATGGCGTCAGCAAGCCGTGCTGGCGCGCGCGATTCCTTTACTGAGCCAGGGCCGGCCGCTCTCGCAAGTTGCGTTGCTGCTCGGCTATCAAAGCCAGAGCGCCTTTTCCGCGATGTTCAGACGTGCGTTCGGCGAAAGCCCGCGGGCATTTTTTGTCCGCGATGGTGAGCCGCGAGACGATACCCAGAACGTCGGGTCGAGCGAGCGCTGAACGTTAAACGTTAGTTAAACGTTAAACGCCGCGCACCATGTGCCGGATCGCGCCGAATTGTGCAAGCCGCGAACCCGCGGTTTTATAACCCATGCGGATATAGAGCCGGGCAGCGGGGTTATCGACGAATACGCGCAACTGCGTCTCCGTGAGTCCCCGCGCGCGTGCCCAGCGATGCGCAGTATCGAGCAGAAATGTGCCCGCGCCCGTGCGGCGCCACCCTTCCACCACTTGTACGTCGCGGATGTGCAGCGACTGGTCTTCTTCCGTCACGCGCATCACGCCAATGGCCTGGCCGTCGCACTCGAGCACGAAGTTTTCCGACTCGCGCCAGCTACCCAGGAAGAGATCGGCGCGCCATACAAGATTGTGGCGGCGGTAGTAGCCGTTCATGTTGTTGCGCGTGAGCGCCTCGGCGAACGAAAAATCGTCCATCGACGCCAGGCGCAACTGAAACGGCGAGAGAGCTTCGGTGGGATCGAGCATTGCGCGATGAAAGCAACTGAATCAAGTCATCAACACTAAGTCAGCCGGCGCGCGCTGGCAATGGAGAGTTTTACGAGCGCGCAGCTTCGATGTCACGCACGCCACACGTTTAACCGGATGCAACGAAATGGTGGTACGAAGAATAGCCGGATGAACCGAAAGGAAGAACCGAAAGGAAAACCGGGAAAGAGGCGGAAGGAAAGGACGAAGGACGAAGGGCAAAAAACGTGGACGAAAAAAATCCAGCATGAGCTGGATTTTCTTTTTACAACTTGTTGGCGGAGCGGACGGGACTCGAACCCGCGACCCCCGGCGTGACAGGCCGGTATTCTAACCAACTGAACTACCGCTCCACTTCTTTCCATCAGTTCGTGAGGTTGGTTGGCTCATCAAACTTGCAGCGCTTTTGGCAACCGCCGATGTTTTGGCGTCCCCAAGGGGATTCGAACCCCTGTACTCACCGTGAAAGGGTGATGTCCTAGGCCTCTAGACGATGGGGACATAAACTTTTCAGTTAATGTCTTTTACTCTTTTCGCTTAAATCCTGACTTGTTTCTGATTAACTTCGATTAACACTTTCTTAATCGTTTGAAGCTTATTAATCAATTTCTTGTCAGTCAGCAGCGAAGAACGACATTATAAACAGCTTTGTGATTCTTGTGAAGCTTTTTTTCCGATGCTCTGGCGCTTTAAAAAGCTTCGTTCCCGTTCTGTGGTGGAGGTAAGCGGGATCGAACCGCTGACCTCTTGCATGCCATGCAAGCGCTCTCCCAGCTGAGCTATACCCCCCTTGCAGAACAGAAGCGAGATTCTAAAGGGCACTTTTGAAGTTGTAAATACCTTTTAGCCCAGCATCTGAAAATAGTTCGTCCTTGGGGTGCGAACGCTGGGCGCAAAGCAGACACCGTTCGCGACGCTGACACTCGCCGCCATGCACCGCCATGCACTCCACGTTCAGACAATGCCCTTGTCGAGCCGGGTCAGCACCGTCTCACGGCCGAACAGCATCAGCACCGCGTCAATGGACGGTGTGTGCGTGGTGCCCGCGACCAGCAGGCGCACCGGCATGGCGAGATGCGGCATCTTGAGCTTGTGGCTCGTCAGCGTGGCCTTGAACGCGGCCGAGATAGCTTCCTTGCTCCACTCCACTTCGCTCAGAGCCTGACGCAAGTCAGCGAGCGCGGGGCGCACGGTTTCTGTCACATGCTGCGTGAGCGCGGCGGGATCGATCACGGGCTCCTGGTAGAACATGGCGGCGTTATCGGCGATCTCCTTGACCGTCGATGCGCGGTCCTTCAGCAAGCCGATCACAAGCTCGAGCGGCGGCCCCTGCTCGATCATCGCGGAGTCGATACCCAGGTCGGCCAGGAACGGCTTTACAAGGGTCTCGAGCCGCGCGTTATCGGCTTCCTTGATGTAGTGCGCGTTCAGCCAGTTCAGCCGGTCCGGATCGTATTGCGCGGGCGACTTGCCCAGGTGGTCCAGGTCAAACCATTCGACAAACTGCTCACGCGAGAAAATCTCCGCGTCGCCGTGCGACCAGCCAAGCCGGGCCAGATAGTTCAGCACCGCTTCCGGCAAATAACCGTTATCGCGATAACCCATCACGCTCATCGCGCCGTGACGTTTGCTCATCTTCTCGCCCTGCTCGTTGAGCACGGTGGGCAAGTGAGCGTACACAGGCACTTCGCCGCCCAGCGCGAGCAGGATGTTGATCTGGCGCGGCGTGTTGTTCACGTGGTCGTCGCCGCGGATCACGTGGGTGATCTTCATGTCGAGATCGTCCACGACCACGCAGAAGTTATAGGTCGGCGTGCCATCCGGACGCGCGATCACGAGGTCGTCGAGTTCGTCGTTCGAGATTTCGATCGTGCCCTTCACCGCGTCGTCCCAGCTCACTACACCGCCCAGCGGGTTGCGGAAGCGGATGACCGGCGAAACACCTTCCGGAATGGGCGGCAGCACCTTGCCCTCTTCCGGACGCCACGTGCCGTCGTAACGCGGCTTTTCATTGGCCTCGCGCTGGCGTTCGCGCAACGCGTCGAGTTCTGCCGTCGACATGTAGCAGTGGTAGGCCAGACCCTGGTCGAGCATCTGCTTCAGCACTTCACGATAACGGTCCATGCGCTGCATCTGGTAGATCGGGCCTTCGTCGTACTCGAGCCCGAGCCATTCCATGCCTTCAAGGATGGCGTCGACGGACGCGTCGGTCGAGCGCTCCAGGTCGGTGTCCTCGATGCGCAACACGAAAACGCCCTTCATCTTGCGCGCGAACGCCCACGGATAAAGCGCGGAGCGAATGTTGCCGAGGTGGATGAAGCCGGTTGGGCTGGGAGCGAAACGGGTACGGACTTGGGTCATGTGCGATGTGCTCGATAGCTCAGATGCGTTTGCCGGCGCGGGAGGCGCCAGGCAAGCGATATATCGGGGACCGGCTTCGGCGCGTCTTCTGGACGAACCTGGCGAGCGGTCAAAACGAGTGTGAATTATACCCGCCGGGCGCTTTCGCCCGTTTTCCAGGGTCATCATGTTTTATCATGGCGGCCGTCACTGGATGGCTTAACCGAACGGCTAACCGGCCTGCCTGCGCGGCCTCCACGCTCAACGCTCGTCCCCGTTGCATCGCAGGAGAATTCCTTGAAAATTTCGTCGCCCCCGCTTTCGTCGCTGCCTCAGTTGTCGCGGCGCGCGTTCTCTCTTGGCTGCGCGTCGGCCGTGCTCGCGGCTTGCACCACGACCACCGGTTCCTCCACCGCCGTCACGCCGCCTTCATCGCCACCGCCTGTCACCAGCACGCCTGAGCGGCCCGTGCGGATTGGCTTGGCTCTCGGCGGCGGCGCGGCGCGGGGGTTTGCGCACATTGGCGTCATCAAGGCGCTCGAAGCGCGCAACCTGAAGGTGGACCTGCTGAGCGGCACGAGCGCGGGCTCGGTGATCGCGGCGTTATCGGCATCGGGGATGAACGGCATTGCGATCAACAAGCTCGCGCTGACCATGGACGAAGCGTCGATCAGCGACTGGGCGATGCCCTTTCGCACGCGCGGTTTCCTGCAAGGCGTCGCGCTGCAGAATTACCTGAACAAGACGCTCGACAACCGGCCGATCGAGAAAATGGCGAAGCCGCTCGGCATTGTCGCGACGGACCTGAGGACCGGCCAGCCGATCCTGTTCCAGCGTGGAAACACCGGCATTGCCGTGCGTGCGTCGTGCAGCGTGCCGTCCATCTTCGAGCCGGTGAAGATCGGCGGTCATGAGTACGTGGATGGCGGCCTGGTGAGCCCCGTGCCGGCAGCGTTCGCGCGCAAGATGGGCGCGGACTTCGTGATCGCGGTGGATATTTCGGCGCGCCCTGAGACGGGCTTGACGCAAAGCTCCTTCGACGTCCTGATGCAGACCTTCACGATCATGGGCCAGACCATCAAGGCTTACGAACTCGATAAATACGCCGACTTCGTCATCCGCCCGAACCTCGCCGCCATGAGCGGCAGCGACTTCGGCCAGCGCAATGCGGCAATCCTCGCCGGCGAGGAAGCGGTCGCGAAGATCTGGCCGGAACTGCAGCGGCAAATGGCGGCGAAAGGCGCTACCGTTTGATTGGACAGCAGCGCTCGCCCATAAGCCGTTAGACAACTTAGCGCAACGCCTTGACCCTCGCGGCCGTTACGTTACCCAACTGGCCGCCCCAGCTCGAGCGCAGGTAGTTGGCCAAATTCGCGAGTTCATCGTCGCTGAGTGTGGCGGCGAATCCCGGCATGGCCTGCATGCTTTCCGTTCCCGCGAAGTCGGTGGCGTCCACGCCATCGAGCATCGCGACGATCAGGTTATGCGGGTCGGCCTGACGCAGCGTAGAGCTTCCTTGCATCGATACCGCGACGTGAGGCTTGCCCTCCCCCTCGCGCCCATGGCACCCCGCACATACGGCGACATAGCTTGCCCGGCCGGCAGCCACCTGGGCGGCATCGGCGGAACCCGGTTGCACCGGCGCGGGTGGGAGCGGCGCATCGCCGAGCAGATAGGTCGACAGCGCGCGCAGGTCACCCTGGCTCAGGTGCTGGGTACTCAGCATGACCACCGGATGCATCTCGCCGAGCGCAGAACCCTGGCGGCTGATTCCGGTTGCCAAGTAGGCCTGCAAGTCGGCGCTGGTCCAGCCACGCGCGGCAAGCCCCGCGGGCGTGATATCCGGCGGCACGACACGACCGAGCATCGATCCTTGCAGCGTCCTCGCACCGTTCATCTGCCCGAACGCGCCGCGCGACGTGTGGCACTCGGCGCAGTGACCCAGCGCATTGGCGAGATACTGTCCCCGGGTCCAGTCAGCCGAGGTTCCCACTGATGCATCCGGCAACTTGTCCTTGAGGAACAGGATGTTCCAGAACATCACGGCAAACCGCACGTTGAACGGGAACATCAGCTCGGGATCCCGGTTCGCCACGGCGGCCGGCTTCTGCGCCATCAGATACGCGTAGATGGCGTCGCTGTCGGCGCGGGACATTGTCCGGTAAGACGTGTATGGCATTGCCGGATAGAGCTGCTTGTCAGGCGCCACGCCATCGTGCAGGGCCTTGTAGAGCTGCGCGGCACTCCACTTGCCGATGCCATGCACCGCGTCCGGCGTAATGTTCGTGCCATAGAAGGTGCCGAACGGCGAGCCGAGCTTCACGCCGCCGGCAAACGGCGCACCACCGGGCATCGTGTGACAGGCGGCGCAGTCGGCCGCTTTCGCAAGATAACCGCCACGCACGATCTGTTCTGCGGTCGTTTCATGCGTGGGGACTGCCGTTTGATCGGAGCGCTCGTTGCAAGCAGATAGCGCGGCAACGCATAGCGCAAGCGCGCCGAGGCGAAGAGAAATGGCCCGGTTCATGCGGGATCCTTAACAAGTCCTGGCGTGTTCAGCACGACGTCCTTGACGGCTTCGTAGTAGCGCACGTAGCCGGTGCAGCGACAGATGTGGTCGTCGAGTGCTTTCGTTATTTCTTGTTCCACGGACTCCCTGGCGATCGGCTCGCGCTTGAGCCGCTCGATCAGAACCGTCGCCGCATTGACGAATCCCGGCGTGCAGTACCCGCACTGGAAGCTGAAGTGTTCGAGAAATTTCTGCTGCACCGGCGACAGTTCGACCACTTCGCCTTGCTCGTTACGCTTGGCATGGCCTTCGATGGTTCGAACCTTCTTGCCATCGAAGTAAAGCGCGCCGGTGATGCACGTGCGCACTTCTTCGCTCGACCCGTCGGGTTTGTCGAGAATCACCACGCACGCGTGGCAAACGCCCTGCCCGCAGCCAAGCCGCGAGCCGGTCAAGCCCACGTACTCGTGGAGGAAGTCGATCATCATGAGGCCGTCGGGGGTCTGGATCGGACCCACGGCGGCGCCGTTGATCGTCAGCGAAATCGGCTTCATCTGGATCACAGGCTGATGCATGAGCGGTGTCGGAGTTGAGTTGGCAGCGGTCATGCGAGCGCCTCCTGAATGTTTTGCGGTTTCACCGGCAAGTCGTTGAAGCGATGCCCGATGGCGTGCGCGATACCGTTGACGATGGCGCCGACGACCGGAATCATCACCACCTCCGCAATGCCCTTCGGCGGATCGGTCTCGGACAGCGGCGGCAGCACTTCGCCCGTCTGGGCCCAGACAGCGACGTCGCTTGCGCGCGGCACGTGATAGCGGTTGAAGTTCCAGGTGCCGTTGCCGGGACCCTCTTCGTAGAGCGGCAGGTATTCATGCAGCGCATGTCCAATACCCATCGCCAGTCCGCCTTGCAGTTGACCCGAGACAAGTTGCGGCGAAAGCATGTTGCCGCACTCCATGATCGAATGGTGCGAAAGCAGGCTGACCCGGCCGCTCGCTTCGTTCACCGCGAGTTCGACGAGCGTTCCGACCGCGCTGTAGTAGGTGACCGCGGCGTTGTTGCGACTGACGGGCGCGATGAACACACGCTTGCGATCGAGAGCGCGGTAAACGGGCTGGGCCCGTGCCGCGTTGGCGTTGGCATCGGTCTTACCGGCGCCGTGAAGCAGCGACAAGCCATCGATGGGCAGACGCTCGCTCACGCCATCGATATTGAATTCCGCCTCGCTCCATTGCCATCGATTGAACACGTGCACGATCGCGCCCGTGACCAGCCCAAGGTCATGCGCCTTCCTTGCGAGTTGTTCGAGCGGCAACGGCTCGAGACCTGCGGCCGTCAGCTTGCCCTCCACCCAGCGCGCATCTTCACGACGCACGACGAGCGGCGCCGCTTGACCGCCGCCTATGCCACCGCTCCATATCGCCATCGCCGCCGGCCACAAGCCGTGCGTGAACACCACGCGCGCCGCTTCGTACGTGCTATGAGTGAAATAGAAAGCCGAATTCGTTGCGCTCGATGGAGATATCAACCCCGGAGACCAGCGCGGATTAGCCGACAGCTTGTCCTGCTGGCCCTGCGACATCATGTAAGGATCGCCACTGGTCACGACCGGCAACTCGGGCCAGTCGATAATCGCCATGCGCACCTCGGCGGCCGGCTTGCCGACCCACTTCGCGCAGGCAATTGCTTGCGATGTAGACACGCCCGTGCCAATCTCAGCGCCCGAATGATGCATCGTGATTCTGCCGTCGGCCGCGATTTCAACCTTCGCAAACGAAGACTCCGCGCCTGTGCCAAAGTCTTTCTGCACGCACGCGAATCCCACGCCATAACGGTTGCCGGGATGCGCCAGCTCATACTCCGCCTTCTTCTGCGCGCGTCCGGTCCAGAGCGGGTGCGCCTTGGCTTTCTGCAGGACTTCATCGACACGAATTGCACCGGCGGGAATCGCGCCCTGGGTATTTTTCATGCCCGAACGCAGCGCGTTCGTAAGCCTCAGGTCGATAGCATCGAGCCCGAGCTGCGTCGCAATTTCATCGATCAGCATCTCGGTCGCGGCCATGGTCTGCAGCGTGCCGTAACCACGGGCAGAACCCGCGTCGATAGCCCGCGACGCGATCGCCACGCCCGTCAGGTCACTCTTCGGGAAATAGTAGATCGACTGCGCTGCGGAGGCCCCCACCATGGCCACCGATGGCGAGAAATTGCAGCGCCCGCCGCCGTCGACTTCGAGCTCGGCCTTGAACGATTGCAGCAGGTTCGTTTTCTTGTCGATCGCAATGCGATACCGCATCTTCGATGCATGCCGTTTTATCGATGTCTGGAATTGCTCGTAGCGGTCAAATGCAAGACGTACGGGACGGCCATCGCCGTACATGGCAGCGATCAGTCCGTAGAACGGCACTGTGAAATGATCCTTGGACCCGTAGCCCACCGTATAGACCGGATGCACGAACAGGTTCTTCACCGGAAAGCGGCTCTTCGCCACCATGCCGGCAGCGCTCTCGGCGACTTCATGCGGCCCTTGCGTCGGCACGACCATGTGCAGCGTTTGCGTTGCCGCGTCATACCAGCAGTTCGTGTTGTCGGGCTCGAGCGCGGCGGTATCGATGGATTGCGTGCTGTAGTTGCGCTCCAGCACAAGCCAGTCCGCCGGTGGATGATCGAGTTCGCCCTGCATGTTCTGCGCATGGAACATGCCCTGTTCGTCGAGCTTGCCGTCCTGCCGGCCGGCAGCCCACACAGGCTCGTGCTTGCGCATCGCGCTTGGGAACAGCATGGTGTCCTTCAGGCTCGAGAAGGTGTCCTCGTCATAGGCCGTGGCTCCCCCCACGCGCACGAAGCGGAACGTGCCCCAAGGGTCGCGTTCAAGCGGCCCGGTCTTCTCGCCGTAGCGGATGATTTCATCGCGGAACTGAAGCTTGTCTTTGGCGAACCGGAAGCGCGCGAAATCGTGATAGATCAGCATGGCCACGGCCTGGCCGAGATACGCCGGCGTCTTGCCCGGCGGCAACAGCATGTCGTCGCCATAGAAGGCGGGAAATGCGAAACCGTCCCGGGCGAGCTCCGCGGCTGTGACGATCCGGTCCGGCTGAAGGTCGTCGGCGAGCAAGCTCAGGTCGAAACCCTCATAGATCCGGTCAGCCTGCGTCGTACGCAACATGAATGCGTGCGATTGCTGGTTCGGCCAGTGCGGCATGTCGGCCGCGCGCACGTCGCGGGCGAATACTTTTGCGCCGGTGACCTTCGCGATTCCGTCGATACGAAACTTCGCGCTGCCGCTTGCTGTATCCCACTGAATTGGCGTCAGGATTTTTTCTTCAAATAACGCAGCGAATGCGCGACTGCCAAGCGGCGCAATAATGACCGTCAGTCCTGCAATTGCACTGGCCTTCAAAAAGCCACGACGCGATCGGTCGAATTCTCTCATGGTCCTCTCCTTGAATGATCGGCTGAGAGATTCAAGCCAGGCTGTTTTGGGTTTCGGATTTTATTTTGCATTCCGAAATAATTATCTTGTTCATATAACCGCTCGATCCGGTACGACGATGAGATATCCGAGTATCTCCGATCGTAATCGCACTTCAGGTTCTTCAATGTGCCAGGATTTGCACCAGCCTGTTTCAACGTTTGGCTGGCTTTTTCAGGCTTTGCCTAGAGCGAAATTCCTGCCGCTGCGCAGCGTTCTCACTGCCCGGAAAAGGGGGCGATTGTACGTGCGAAGCTTGCCTGCTAGCAGCAATCGGCATGTCAAGTTTTGTGCTTGGCAGGTATGGGGGCGGAAAGTTGAAACCCGTTGTGACATAAGACATCAATGTCACTCGGAAACATCCGAATGTGCTCGGGTTTAGGCAGACTTCCAGGGGAGATGCACGTTTGCACGTTATTAGGTGAATTTGAAGCGCGGTTGCGCAGATGCCGAGATTGCCGCCATCAACCCCACGTGTATCGCACCCTCGGCAACGACAAAAGCCCGCCCTTTTTGGAAGGCAGGCTTTTGTACATCGTACCGGCTCTCGACAACCGCAAGCAACCGGTCAGGCGGGCAATGACTTAGTTGTCGTCGTTGCCACCAATCGTGGCGCTGACGCGCCGGCGTAGATCGACGCCGTCTATCGGGAAGGTCGCTTCAACACGCCGAGCGCCCGTGTACCGCTTTTCCCAATAGCTGTTGTCCATGTCGTCAACACGGATCGTGCTGCCCGTGGACGGCGAATGAACAAACTTGTTGTCGCCGATATAAATCCCGACATGCGAGAACGAGCGACGCATGGTGTTAAAAAACACGAGGTCACCCGGTTTCAGTTCGCTCACGCGAACTTTCTCGCCCACCCGACTCATCTCTTCCGCACGCCGCGGCAAGGTCATGCCCAGCGTGTCCTGGAACACGTAGCGCACGAAACCGCTGCAATCGAGACCGGAATCCGGCGTATTGCCGCCCCAGCGATAACGCACGCCGATCATATTGAGCGCGCCGACGACTACGTCGCCCGCCTTGCTCGCCATGCCGGAAAGAAAAGAACGCGTGCCGCTGGATGGGTTGGCTGTCACATTGCCGGTGTCGGCAATGGGATAAATATCGTTAGCTGCTTTGGTCGACGCGGACATGCCATTGCTGGCATTTTGGCTTGAAATGTTGACTTCGTCGGCGAACGCACCGGATGTTGCTGTCATCATCAGGCCGATCAACATGCTGGCTGCTGCGCGCGCGCATGTTTGAGTCAAAGTTAATTGCTGCATCGGTCGGTAGTTTTTGGTGAAAAAGACTGATAAATCAGGATCATGCGGAAAAGTTGGCTTGATACTAGCCAGATATTATTTACATGTCAAAAGGCATAGAAAAATTCAATCGAGATACGCACCTAATTGGTGAAAATTAGGCCACGATCGCGGCTTTCAGTAACTTTCTTGTGTATTCGTGGGACGGCATCGCAAAAATATTCTCCACATCGCCGGTTTCCACGACAGTTCCGTTCTGCATCACCACAACCCGATGTGCCATCGCGCCGATCACCTCCAGGTCATGGCTGATGAACACATAGCCGAGGTTGTACTTCTGTTGTATATCGGCAAGCAGCCGCAAAACTTGATACTGAATTGACACATCGAGTGCGCTGGTGGGTTCATCGAGGATAAGGATGCGCGGTTCGAGCACCAGCGCGCGGGCGATCGCAATGCGTTGCCGCTGGCCGCCGGAGAACTCGTGCGGGTACCGGTTCAACGCCGTACGGTCGATCCCGACTTCGCGCAGAACCGCCACCACCTTGGCGTGGCGGGCGGCGGCATCGAGTTCCGGGCGATGCAGCGCCAACCCCTCCCCTACTATTCGCTCGATCGTCTGACGTGGCGACAGCGAGCTGTACGGGTCCTGAAACACCACCTGCATATTCGATCGCAACACGGTTTTTTCACGGCCACGATAGTCGCCAAGCGCGCGCCCCTGGAACTCCACCTTCCCGTGCGACGTGCGCTGCAAACCGAGCAATGCCATCGCCAAAGTGGATTTTCCCGAGCCGGACTCGCCCACGATACCCAACGTTTCACCCTGGCGCACCGTCACGGAAACGCGATCCACCGCCTTGAACGCGCCGCGCCGGAACCAGCCGCCCACGCCCGGCGTCTTCGTGGCGAATTCCACGGACACCTCTTGCGCGTCGAGCAATATGGGCGACAGCGGCAGGACGGGCAGCACCGTGCGCTCCGGCCGGCTCTCAAGCAATCGCACCGTATAGGGATGCTGCGGCGACGCGAATATCTCCCCCACCGTACCGCTTTCCACCAGCACGCCCTGCTCCATGACCGCCACGCGCTGCCCGAATTTACGCACGAGGTTGAGATCGTGGGTGATCAGCAACACGGCCATGCCCCGCGAAGCGGCTTCGTCGCGTTGCAACTCCAGCAGCAATTCCACGATCTGCGCGCGGATGGTCACGTCGAGCGCCGTCGTGGGTTCATCGGCGAGGAGAAGACGCGGACGGCATGCCAGCGCCATGGCGATCATCGCCCGTTGGCGTTGTCCGCCCGAGAGCTGATGCGCGTATCGGTCGATGCGTTTTTCCGGCTCCGTGATCCCCGTTCGCGCGAGCAGGTCGATCGCTCGGCGACGGGCATCGCGAGCGGACACGCCATCGTGCAGCTGAATCGTCTCCGTGATCTGGTCGCCGATGGTGAACAGCGGGTTGAGCGCGGTCATCGGCTCCTGGAAGATCATCGCGATGTCCGCGCCGCGCAGTTTGCGCATCGCCGGTTCGCTTTTGGTCAGCAACTCCTGGCCGTCCAGGCGAATCGATCCGCTCAGTTCTGCGTCGCGCAACAGCCGCAGGATGGACAACGCCGTCACGCTTTTGCCCGATCCTGACTCGCCGACCAGCGCCACGCGTTCACCGGCTTCGATCTTGAGGCTCACGCCATCGACGGCCAGCGTGTCGCCAAAACGCACCCGCAGGTCCGTGATTTCCAGCAATGGCGCGCTCATTGACCGCCTCCGGCCTTGACGGCATCGGAGATACGCGTGTCCAGAGCATTGCGCAGCGCGTCGCCCATGAACGTGAGCAGCAACAAGGTCGCGACCAGCACGCCGAAGGTGGACAGCGAAATCCACCACGCGTCGAGGTTCGCCTTGCCTTGCGCGAGCAATTCTCCGAGCGACGGCGTGGGCGGCGGCACGCCAAGGCCCAGAAAATCGAGGCTGGTCAGCGCAAGGATCGCCCCGCTCATGCGAAATGGCAGGAACGTGATAACGGGCGTGAGGCTATTTGGCAGGATATGACGCCAGATGATCCGGGCGTTGGATAACCCCATCGCCCGCGCCGCCCGCACGTAGTCCTGCGTGCGGTTGCGCAGGAATTCGGCGCGCACATAGTCCGATAACCCGATCCATCCGAACAACGACAACAGCACGACGAGCAGAACCAGGCTCGGTTCAAAAATAGACGCAAAAATAATCAGCAGATACAGCTCCGGCAACGCACTCCAGATTTCGATCAGGCGTTGTCCTGTCAGGTCGGTACGGCCGCCAAAGTAGCCTTGCACCGCCCCGGCCAGCAGACCGAGCACGGTGCCTATTGCGGTGAGGACCAGCGCGAAGATGACCGACACGCGAAAGCCATAGAGCAAGCGGGCGAATACATCCCGACCGCGATCGTCGGTGCCGAGCCAGTTTTCACGCGAGGGCGGCGCCGGGTTCGAGGCCTTGGAAAAGTAGTTGAGCGTGTCGTAGTAATAGTGGTTCGGCGGATAAACAGCGAAGTTGCCGCCCTCGCTGAAACGGTCGCGAATGTAGGGATCGAGGTAATCGGCCGGTGTGGGGAAATCGCCGCCGAACGTGGTCTCCGCATACGTCTTGACCATCGGAAAGTAGAGATGCCCCTGATAACGAACGACCAGCGGTTTGTCGTTCGACCACAGCGGTCCCGCGAGGCTGATCGCGAACGCGATCACGAATATCACCAGGCTCCAGTAGCCCAGGCGGTTGCTTTTGAAACGCTGCCAGACGCGTTGTCCCGGCGTGATCGAAACCGGCACGCTGAGCGGCTTGGCATCGCTGTCTTGAGGCGATCGGAGCAGGGAACGGTTCAACTCAACGCTCCAGTTGTTCGAATTGAATGCGCGGATCGACCCAGACATAGCAGAGGTCGGAGATCAGCTTGGTGGCAAGTCCGATCAGCGTGAACAGGTACAGCGTACCGAGCACGACCGGATAATCGCGCCGCACGACGGACTCGTAGGAGAGCAAGCCGAGGCCATCGAGTGAAAAAAGCGTTTCTATCAGCAAACTGCCCGTAAAAAACGCCCCGATGAACGCGCCCGGAAAGCCCACGATCAGCGGCAACAACGCGTTGCGGAACACGTGCTTCCACAACACCCTTCGCTCCGATAAGCCCTTGGCCCTCGCGGTCAGCACATATTGTTTGCGGATTTCATCGAGGAACGCGTTCTTGGTCAGCATGGTGACGACCGCAAAGCTGCCCACCACCGACGCCACGATAGGCAAGGTGATATGCCACAAATAATCGGCTATCTTCCCGCCGAGGCTCAACGTCGCCCAGTTATCCGACGTGAGATTGCGCAGCGGAAACAGTTGCCAGAACGAGCCGCCGCCGAACAGCACGAGCAGCAGCACGCCGAGCACGAAGCCGGGAATCGCGAAGCCGACGAGCACCAGCAGACTAGTGGTGAAGTCGAACGTGGAACCGTTGCGCACGGCCTTCGCGATGCCAAGCGGCACCGATATCAGATAAGTCAGAAAGAACGTCCATACGCCGATACTGATCGACACCGGCAGCTTCGACACAATCAGCGACCACACGCTTTGATGCCGAAAATAGCTGTCGCCGAGATCGAAACGGGCGAAGCGTCCGAGCATCAGCCAGTAGCGTTCGAGCGGCGGTTTATCGAAGCCGTAGAGTGCGCGAAGTTGCGCGATCTGCCGCTCGTCAACGCCCGTGTGCATGCGCATGCCGAAGCTCGTGCCCTGCTCGCCGCGGCGTAGATCATGCACCGCTTGTTCGACCGGTCCGCCCGGCACGAACTGGATCACGGCGAACGTGAGCGTGAGGACGCCGATCAAGGTCGGGATCATCAGCAAGATACGTTTGAGGATGTAGCTCCACATGGGCGCGGTCCGCTTGAGTGTTTAAGTGCGTGGATCTAATTAGCCGCCGCTGAAGAGGTGGACGCGGCGGCAGGCGGCTTGATCCACCATGTCGATGTGATCCAGTCCTCGGCGGTGTAATACAGCGGCAGCGTCGCCGGATACGCAAGCGTGTTCCGATACGCCACCCGGTGCGACGCCGTGTACCAGTGCGGGATCACATAGTAGCCATGCATCAGGACCCGATCGAGCGCGTGGGTGGCATCGAGAAGTTGTTCGCGTGTCTGCGCGCCGAGCAAGGTATGCACGATCGAGTCCACGGCCGGCGACTTCAGGCCGTTGTAGTTATCCGAGCCCGGCTGATCGGCGGATTTGCTGCCAAAACGCGACTCCTGTTCGGTGCCTGGAACCTGCACGTCGGGCATGCGCAGGCTGGTCATGTCGAAGTCGAACGCGTCCAGGCGCTTCTGGATCACCGCGAAGTCGACCGTGCGGAAATTCGCGACTATCCCCAGTTTCTGCAAGTTGCGCTCGAAGGTGGCGGCCACGGGTTCCATCGATGATCCACCACCCGTGTCATCGAGAATCTCGAACACGAACGGCTGGCCCTTTGCGTTGCGCAACGCGCCGTTCCGGTACGTCCAGCCTGCGTCGGCCAGCAACTGGCGCGCCTTGATCAGGTTCGCGCGCAGGGAACCGGGCGGATCGGTGTCCGGCTGCTTCACCATGTCGCCGAATACAGCGGGATCGAGTTGCGCGCGCAAGGGCGAGAGGATCGCGAGTTCGCCCTTGCCCGGCTTGCCCGTTGCTTGCAGATCGGTGTTCGCAAAGAAGCTGTCGGTGCGCGTGTACTGGCTGAAAAATAGTTGGCGGTTGAGCCACTGGAAGTCGAACGCGAGATCGAGCGCCTGACGCACGCGCACGTCCTGGAAAATCGGCCGGCGCAGGTTGATGAAAAACCCCTGCATGCCCGTGCCGTTGTGATTGCGGAATTCGCGCTTGACCAGCTCGCCGTTGTCAAAGCGTTTGCCGATATCGCGACGCACCCAGTTGCGCGCGCCATATTCGACCAGCGCGTCGTACTCGCCGGCCTTGAACGCCTCGAGCCGCGCCACGCCATCCGAATAGAGCTTGTAGGTGATGCGCTCGAAGTTAAACGTACCCACGCGCACCGGCAACGCTTTGCCCCAATAAGCTGGGTCGCGCTTGAGGGTGAGCGTGCGGCCGTTGTCATATTGTTCAATGAGATACGGACCGCTTGCTATCGGTTTTTGAAACGCGAGTTGATCAAACGGCACATGGCTGCCGTCGGGCTTCATGCCCCACTTGTGCGAGAACACCGGAATCGCGCCCGCGATAAACGGCATCTCCCGCGTGCGCTCCCTGAAGTCGAATCGAATGGTCAGCGGATCAAGAACGACCGCGTGCGAAATCTGGCCGAAATACACCGCATATTGAGGCGCGGCCTGCGGGCTTTTCAGCGTATCGAACGAGTATTTGACGTCTTCCGCGGTGACCGCATCGCCATTCGAAAAGCGCGCTTTCGGGTTGATGTGGAACGTGGTGGAGAGACCATCGGGCGCGATGCTGATGTCATCGGCGAGAAGACCATACGCTGTGGATACCTCGTCGGAACTGCCGGCTGTCAAGCTCTCGAACATATAGCCGAGCCCGGGCGCGGGGTTGCCGCGCTGCGTGAACGGATTGAATTTATCGAAGCTCGTGAGGCGATTCGGATTCGCCAGTACGAGCGTGCCTCCCTGGGGCGCGTCCGGATTCACATAGTCGAAGTGCTTGAAATCAGCGGGATATTTCGGCTCGCCATACTGCGCGATGGCATACACGGCCCATGCCGCTTTCGGTACCGCTAGCCCGCCGAAGCCAATCAGCAAGCTGCCAAACAGAAGACCGAGGACCCGTCGGGAGCCAGTCGCCATGAGTGCCTTTATAAGTACCAGTGAAACGATGATCGGGAAAACAGCCTGCCTCGCTTAAGAACATTCTCGAGCTAACTCCGGGACACCTTAAGCGCTGCGCGCCTTAAGCCACATGAGGCGATGTGAGAGAATTCTACTAAAACCACTGTCCCGGGCATTGTAACGACGTGCGCAAGGCTTGCGCGCGCTCAGTCCGCGCATGTGCGATATCGACTTCTTAAGGAGCATTCATGGGATTTCTCGCTGGAAAACGGATTTTGCTGACGGGCTTGCTGTCGAACCGCTCGATCGCCTATGGCATCGCTGCGGCTTGCAAGCGCGAAGGCGCCGAACTCGCATTCACTTATGTGGGTGAGCGCTTCAAGGACCGCATCACCGAGTTCGCGACCGAATTCGGCAGCGATCTCGTGTTTCCGTGCGACGTGGGCAGCGACGAGGAAATCGATGCCCTCTTCGTCTCGCTGAAAGAACGCTGGGACACGCTCGACGGTCTCGTGCATTCCATCGGCTTTGCGCCGCGCGAAGCCATCGCGGGGAATTTCCTCGACGGCATGACGCGCGAGAACTTCCGCATCGCCCACGACATCTCTGCGTACAGCTTTCCCGCGCTCGCCAAAGCCGCGCAATTGATGCTCTCCCCCGAGGCCTCGTTGCTCACGCTGAGTTACCTGGGCGCCGAGCGCGCGATCCCGAACTACAACACGATGGGCCTCGCCAAGGCATCGCTTGAGGCCAGCGTTCGTTATCTGGCGGTGTCGCTTGGAGACAAGGGCGTGCGCGTGAACGGCATTTCGGCAGGCCCGATCAAAACGCTGGCAGCAAGCGGCATCAAGGGGTTTGGCAAGATTCTCGAGTTCGTCGAAAACAACGCGCCATTGCGGCGCAACGTGACAATCGATCAGGTCGGCAATGTGGCCGCATTCCTGTTGTCGGATCTGGCGGGCGGCGTGAGCGCCGAGATCGTCCACGTCGATAGCGGGTTTAACGCCGTGGTAGGCGGGATGGGTGCGCAGGCAGTCCCGGAGTAGTAATACGTTCGCAGCGGCGCACCTCCGCCGCCGCACCAAACTAAAGGCCGTGCCGCTTACGCGGGACGGCCTTTTTTAATGCACCCAACCAGGGTATTTAATTGTGGTAGCCGTTTCCACCGTGGCCGCCGTTCCCGCCATGGTTGTAATTCCCACCGTGGTTGTAGTTCCCGCCATGACCACCGTACCCCGGGCCGCCATGGCCATAGTTCGGACGACCACCGTTGTGCCGATACCACTCATCACGTCCCCAATAGCGGCGGCCGTCATAGTAACGATCGCCATACCAGCCGATCACGACCGGCGGCTGCACGTACACCGGCGCCGGTTGATAGATGACCGGCGGCGGCGGTGGCGCATAGTAAGGCTGCGGCGCGACGTACACCGGCGCGGGAATACCGATGTTGATCCCCACCCGCACTTGGGCGTGGGCAAGGCCGGATATCGTCGCGAGGCACAGACCGGCAATGCCAGTCAGGATCCGGATGCTTTTTAGCTTGTTCATGTAAAGGCGCGCCTCTGGCCGTCATTGTTCAGGTGGAAGCGAATATAGCGGATCGCCTTCAATCCGGTATTTCAACTTTGTAAGTTGTTCTGCGGCGGGAGGTATTGTCTGCTGAAACCTTACTCTTTGTTACATGATGAAAAATCACGATCTCGGACAGTGCCGATGGAAAAGTGGGACGCCACCAAAGACAAAGGCCATCCGGTTTTTAGCCGGATGGCCTTGGGGCCAGGTACCTGACCGATGCTGTCTCTTTTGGCGGACTGCGCGCTACTTTAGTGGTAGCCGCGATGGTCGTAGTGGCCGTAATGCCCGCCGTGATAGCGGTACCAGTCGTTACGGTTCCAGTAGCGGCGGCCGTCCCAGTAACGATCACCGTGCCAACCGATCACCACGACCGGCGCTCCTACATACACCGGCGGGGGCGGTGCGTAGACGACGGGCGGCGGCGGCGCGTAGACCGGCTGCGGCGCAACGTACACTGGCGCGGGCACACCGACATTGATACCAACGCGCACTTGGGCCATCGCCGCGCCGGACATTCCGAGCGCGCCGATTGCAAGTGCGCCGGCAAAAATGGAAGTCTTCAGTTTGTTGTTCATTTTAAGTGCACCTCAACGGAGTAGGTTCGTTGAGTAAATCTTAGCGGAACGACCCGGCTCAAATGTTTCAAGTTGGTAACTCCGAATTACGACTGCCAACAGGGTGTGACACAACATTTCTTTACCTGGGCGTCCCCTCTCGCTCCGGTGCTCGCCGGATCGGACTCGCGCCGCGATCATTTCGAGGTGCACTGATAGAATTGAGCCCGAAAAGCACTCATCGTTCATCAATCACAGCAGCCCGAGTGACGTTCGCGACGTGCCGGGCGACGCTTCAGTTTTTTGCCTTCCGCCGGCTTGCGCGCGACCGCGTTTGGGCTTCCGATTTATCTATGCATATCCGTCATCGCCTCGCCGTGGTTTGCGGCACCGCCCTTGTCTTCTTGCTGGCGCTGGTCGCGAACGAATGGATTTTCAGGCATTCGGAGTTCGTGCGCGGCGTCAACTGGATCTACCTGCCTGCCGGCATCCGCCTGCTGTGCACGCTGTTGTTCGGCGCGTTGGGTGCGATTGGGATACTCATCGCGTCGTGGATCAGTTGTTTCTTTTATTATTTCCCGGACGATCCGGTTCGCGCGACGTTCGGCGGCATTATTTCGGCGCTCGCGCCGTATCTCGTGTACCTCTTCGCCACGCGCAAACTCGGACTCAATGCGTCACTCGCGAATCTCACCGCCGGACGTCTGCTGGTCCTGATCCTGCTCTATTCGTTCGCGGGGCCGGCGATGCAGCAAGCATGGTGTGCGTTGGCGGGCGATACCGTCAATGTCGGCGAACGTTTTATCGTGATGTTCATCGGAGATCTGAGCGGTACGCTCGTGATTATCTACACGCTCAAGGTGGGTCTTGGGTTTATCACCCGTATGCATGCGTCAATGCATCGGGCATCGCGTCCACGTTGAGAACACGGCTACGTTGCCCTGCTTCCAGCCGCAGGGCAACGCGCTCGTTTTTAATCTCTCTCAGGTCTAGGTGCGCCTCACCTTCTTGCGCTGATACACACCCTCTTTTACAAATCGTAACATTTAATTATCAAACTGATAAGGGTTCAGGAAGCAGTTTACTGGCGATGCTATGATTCACAGATGGATTTCGAGTCCGCCACCATGGCAAAAAAACACCTTGTAGATACCTATTTTCGCTTCCTGAACCTCGCTCAGGCGGTGCAGGCATTGCCGTCCGTTCCCAAACTCGATGCCGCCGAAGAACGGCTGCTCGAGGCGCTGACGGCGGCCTGGCACGCGGGGCGAACGCTCACTGTGACCGAGACGATGGCGTTATCGGCTGCGGGCGCGCCGGCGACGGTGCACCGCAAACTCGCGCGACTCAGACAGGAAGGACTTGTCTCGGTCGACGAATCGAGCACGGATCTGCGGTCCAAGACGGTCGTCCCCACGCGCAAGGCGCTCGACTATTTCGAGAAGCTGGCAGCGTGTCTAGAGGAAGCCAAGCGGAAGTAGGCGGGCACAGCGAGCGCGCCACGTAGCGGGCCCTCGTTAAATTCCGAACGGGTTGAACGCTTGATGCGGCCACGACCGCCAAGCAAATACGATTTAAATCCCACCTGTTCCATGCCGCCGTGAAACGCCTGCGCGCGAGTGAGACAATCGCTGAATTTTGGAGAGGCACACCATGATCGACGGCCTGGTTTCCGGACGTCTCTACGGCACGGCGCAAGTGCGTACGGGTCAGCACGGCACGCACTTCGTGACATGCCGGGTTCGCGCTTCGGCCGGCGACGGCGAGAGTCTGTTCGTGAACGTGATCGCCTTCGACGACACTGTCAAGGACGCGCTCCAGGCGCTCGATGATGGCGACAGCGTATCGCTCGCCGGCGCACTCACGCCGAAGACCTGGACTGACAAGCAAGGCAACGCGAAGCCGGCGCTGGACATGGTCGTGCACGCGGTGCTGACCGCCTACCATGTGCAGCGAAAGCGTCGGGCAATACGAGGTGAAGCGGGACAAACGGACCTGCAAGGCGCGGACGATCTGGACGACGACGAAGTCTGAGTGCGCTCAGGCGCTTTACCAGGCCGGTACGTCAGTCCAGCGAAGCGCCCTGCTCGTCCGAAGAAAAATGCCGCTGCCGATTCCGCTAGCGGTTCAACTCCCGAATCAACGGATGATCGCAGTAGATCCGGTTTTCATAAACCTGGCCATTGCTGTGACGCACGCAGTCCACTCCTTCAAAGCGCAGCGGCACATCGCCGTGCGTTCCGGTGGCAATCCATCGAATGAAGACTGTATCGCCGCGACTCGCGTGGTCGGCGACCTCCAGCCTGAAATCCGGAACGTGGCGCAACAACTCATGCAGCGGCCGCACATAGGCCTCCACGCCCTTCAACGGCGCGTGCAAACCCGGCCAATATCCTTCGATATCCATCGCCAGTTCATCGCTCGGCCGGCTGAAGTCGGGCGCGGCCCAGAACGCGGCGTACTTCTCCACGCACCATGCCGGGCCCATCAGCGTACTGTCGACAAAACCGGTGATGCCGGCGAACCGTCCATCGATGGAAAATTCGCCGACGTCCGTCCCGCTCGCCAGTTGCCGGCCGGTGGCATCGACCAGACGCCAACTGAAGCGGATCATCGCGCCCGTCGCATCAATTCCGCCGACTCGCTCGAAGCTCAACCCCGGCATTTGCGCCTGAAATGCGCCGATCATCTCGGCGAACCCTTTCGGGCCCGTGCTGCTCATCATGGGGTCGGTGTAGCGAGCGCCGTCGAGCAACACCTGTTCTGCGAGAGCGTCCCGTCGCGACGGATTCGTCTCGTTCCATGTATCGATATAACGGCCCACCAGCACGTCATGCTCAGTCATGATTCTCTCCTTCGATAGTCTTCGAGGCTATGGCGGCACTGGATTAGCGCGGCCTGGGAGTCATCATCGGGACGAGCATGCCGGGAGTCGATTACCTGGCAGGTAATGGAGCTGCGCGCGGCGGTTTGATAAGGTACGAACATGAACACATTGACTGCGACGGGTGTTGGTATCGGTATCGGCCCAATGATCAGGCACTGGCGCGAACGACGGCGCATGAGCCAGCTTTATCTGGCCAGCGAAGCGGAGATTTCGAGCCGGCATCTGAGTTTTATCGAAACGGGGCGCGCTGCACCGAGCCGCGCGATGGTGCTGCGGCTCGCCGAGTATCTGGAGGTGCCGCTGCGTGAACGTAACGAGTTGCTGACAGCGGCAGGATTTGCGCCGGTGTTCCAGGAGCGCTCACTCACGGATCAATCGATGCAGCCCGCGCGAAGCGCAGTCGAGCAAATCCTGAAGGGGCATGAGCCCTATCCGGCACTGGCTATCGACCGGCATTGGAACCTGGTGTCGGCGAACGGTGCGGTGGCTGCGCTTATCGCCGATGCTGATCCGTCTTTGCTCGAGGCGCCGGTGAATGTGCTGCGGTTGAGTCTGCATCCGCGCGGGTTGGCGTCGAAGATCGTGAATCTCGCGCAATGGCGCGCGCATTTGCTGGAACGGCTGGAGCGTCAGATCGCACTCACGGCCGATCCGCAGTTGAGCGCACTGCGCGATGAGTTGAAAAGTTATCCCGGGGGATCCGGTCGGGATGACACGGGGGAATCTTCTATCGTGATCCCGTTCGTGTTAAGCACGGCTGCGGGACAGCTGTCATTCATCAGTACAACGATGATGTTCGGTACGCCGATCGATATCACGTTGTCAGAGCTGGCGATCGAGTTGTTTTTCCCGGCGGATGAAGCGACTGCGGTGGCGTTGCAACTTGGCGATGGCCTCATCACGCATCAGCGATCCGAACGCCGTTGATCCACGGTCTGAAAACCAGAAGGAATTCCAGCGCCCCCAACCGCCCATATTCGTGTGTCGCCCTGAAAACCAGGCGCCGCTCCGCAAGCGGCGGCATACAAGCGCAATGAACGGAGCCCTCCGGGAACACGCATTTCCTGCCGCCCGCAGCAAGCTCGATAAGGATCGAAAAAAACAAAAACCCCGTAAGTCGTGAGACCTACGGGGCTCTGCATTCTTCTGGCGGAGACGGAGGGATTCGAACCCTCGATCCAGGTTTTAGCCCAGATGCTCCCTTAGCAGGGGAGTACCTTCAACCTCTCGGCCACGTCTCCTGCACTTTCTGTCACGCGGGAGTCAGCGCGACGAAGCCAAGATGATAGCGGGTTAGCCGCTGCGGGTCAATTTCATGAGACAAAATTTTTCATCTCGTGAATTGCATCGAACAAGGTTTCGCCGTTTGTTTCAAATACGGCAAATCACCTCGGGGGAAGCGGCCGCTTTCCCCGAGTCTTTTAGCCGCGATCGAGCTCAAACACCTTGTGCAGCGCGCGCACGGCGAGCTCGGTATATTTTTCGTCGATAAGCACCGAGATCTTGATCTCCGACGTCGAGATCATCTGGATATTGATGCCCTCTTCCGCCAGCGTACGGAACATCGTGCTCGCAATACCCACATGCGAGCGCATGCCCACGCCAACCACCGACACCTTCGACACCTTCGGATCGCCACGCACCTGTTCGGCCTTCACGTGGTCCTTCACCTGGCTCGACAGGATCTCCATGGCGTGCGCGTAATCGCCGCGGCCAACCGTGAACGTGAAGTCGGTCTTGCCGTCCACGCTCGTGTTCTGGATGATCATGTCGATATCGATATTCGCATCGGCCACAGGTCCGAGGATCTGATATGCAATGCCCGGCTTGTCGGGCACGCCCATGACGGCAATGCGCGCTTCGTCGCGCTGAAATGCGATGCCCGAGATAACAGCTTTTTCCATGGTCTCGTCTTCTTCAAAAGTAATCAGGGTGCCCGAGCGCATTTCGGTTTCGAGCGGAATCAACGGGTCCGTCAGGCTCGACAACACGCGCGTCTTGACCTGATATTTACCGGCGAATTCCACCGAGCGGATCTGCAGCACTTTCGACCCGAGGCTCGCCATTTCCAGCATCTCTTCGAACGTCACACGATCCAGCCTGCGCGCTTCTTCGACCACGCGCGGATCCGTGGTGTAGACACCGTCAACGTCCGTATAGATCAGGCATTCGTCGGCTTTCAACGCCGCCGCAATCGCGACCGCCGATGTGTCCGAACCACCGCGTCCCAGCGTGGCGATATGCCCGTCCGGATCGACACCCTGGAAGCCTGTGACCACCACGACCTTGCCTGCGTCGAGATCGGCGAGCACGCGCGTGCCGTCTATGTCGCTGATGCGTGCCTTCGTGAACGCGCTGTCGGTCTTGATCGGCACTTGCCAGCCGGCGTAGCTGACTGCTTCCAGCCCTTCCGCTTGCAACGCAATCGCGAGCAGGCCGACGCTGACTTGCTCGCCGGTTGAGGCGATCATGTCGAGTTCGCGTGGGTCGGGGTGGGCGGTAATTTCTCGCGCGAGGCCTAGCAGGCGGTTCGTTTCGCCGGACATGGCCGACGGGACGACGACCATCTTGTGGCCGGCCTTGTGCCATTTCGCGACGCGCTTGGCGACGTTCTTGATGCGCTCGACCGAGCCCATCGAAGTGCCGCCGTATTTATGTACGATGAGTGCCATTGTCGTTTTGAACAGGAGGAAAAGCCGCGCTGACAGCCGCGCTGGCGCGCCGTTTGATGCGCCGCGTACTGCATGTGCTGCACAAGTTTCACGTATTGCATCAGAAGCCGCTTGACGAAAACACAAGCTAACCCTGGATCGGTGCGATCGACGACTTAAGCGTGACGACGAAACGCGGTAGCCGCACGCGCAAGGTTGGCTCGCGCGCAAAATGCAATTCCGGCGGCTAAAAACGCGTCTTCTGGACGGAAAAGCTGCTTGAAAAGCGTTGCGGGAAACCGGTAAACGTACCCGATCGAGGTATAAAACACAAGCCGGAACGGGCGATTCGACGCGTTTGAGGCCTGTTCGCAGGTGTCCGCAAGAAAAGCTGGCCGGGATCCATTCGCGCGCATGAGCCATCGAAAGACACCGAAAAATCGGGGCAGATGGGGTTTCGTTCGCCAGGTCCGGCGCGGATACATTTCGTGTGCGGGTCCGCTAGCCGTTCGCGTTCAGGCGATGACCAGGTCCGGCTGCCACTCGATCCGCCTGTAGCTGAGTTCATCGCCCATACCGCTGACTTCGGTGCACGCGCGATTGACGCCGATGAACGGAACGAACAGCAACGTTTCGCCGAGAAACACCAGCGGAACGTCGCGTTTCCAGCCTGGCACTCCGCGCTCCTGAAACAAGTTTTTCAGGGTCCGGCCGGGTCCATCCGCGCTCAGGCGCAAGCGCTCACCACCCGCGCGCGAACGCGCGCAAAGTGGCGCCGCGCGCAGCGTGGCTTCGGAAACCGCGTCTGCATCGCTTGCCGCCACGGGTTTGAACACGAACGTGCCGCGCCAATGCGGGAGGCGCCAGATACTTTCGCCATCCCAGTTCAGCACGCTCGCCATGCGGGCGGGATTCGCCCCATCGTCGAGATCGGCAGGGTCCGCGCTGTCGCCCTTTTCCCAAAAGATCGCGTCACGATACGCCCGCAAGCAAAACCCGGCGTGATCGATGCGCAATGCGTGGCCGTCCCGGGAAACCGCTGCGTCACGCAATTGCCGCAGCACCTCGCCAATACGCGCCGCCGATGCCGCCTGCAACCCAAGCGAACGCATCCAGTAGCGCAGCAAGTTGATCGCGCGTTCATCGTCGAAAGCAAGTACCGCTGACAAGGTCAGCGCGCCCTCATCGTCACCTTGCGCCGCAGTCATATCGATACGCGCGAGCGCATCGAGCAACCTTTGCGCCGATGCCGCGTGCGACGCGGTCCGCGCGAGCGCATCGCGGAAACCGGGGAAATGCACAGCAAGTGCCGGCAGCACGTCATGACGCAGCGCGTTGCGGGCATAGCGGGTATCCGCGTTGGATTCGTCATCGATCCAGCGCAGATCGCGCTCATGCGCGTAGTGCTCGAGTTGTGCACGCAACAGATGCAATAACGGCCGCACGCGCGGCGTGGAAGCGCCATCGGCGCGTTGCGGCGCCATCGCGGCGAGCCCGGCCACGCCCGCGCCGCGCAGCAATTGCAGCAACACGGTTTCCGCCTGATCGTCGGCATGATGCGCGAGCCACAGCGCGCTCGCGCCGTGCTCGGCGCACAACTCATCGAGCGCCCGATAACGCGCGTCACGCGCCGCCGCTTCCAGACTCTCGCCGCCTTCACGCACCACGTCGACCTGGCGCGATGCAAACGGCACATCCAACGTTTGCGCGAACGCGTGACAATGCGCGGCCCAGGCGTCGGCATTCGGACTCAAGCCGTGATGAATGTGCAACGCGATGACGCGCGTTTGTCCCGCGCATCGAACCACGGCATCGAGCAGCGCGGTCGAGTCGAGACCGCCGCTGAGGGCAACGGCGATGCAGGGTTCAGGAGAAGCCGGCACATCGACGAACGCCGCGTGCACCGCATCGATCACGAGGCGGCTGGCGGGAGTGTCAATGTCGGAGGATGTCAAGGAAGTCGGCTTGTTAAGTTGCCTTCAGGGCACCTTCACGGCACCTTCGAGGCGCCTTCGAGGCACCTTCACGGCAGCCTGTCAGGGCAAACTGCAGGGAGGAAAGCGTGAGCGCCGCGCTCAAGCTTCACGCACCCGGCAGGTTTTCCTTGAACTTGCCGTATGCCATCAGCTTGTCGAAACGGCGCGCGCGAACGTCCAGCGCATTCATGCCGTGGAACTGACGCAGCGTATCGGCTAATGCACGGCGCAGCAATGCAGCCATGCCTTTCGGATCGCGATGCGCACCGCCCAGCGGCTCGTTGACGATCTTGTCGATAAGTCCCAACGCCTTCAACCGGTGAGCCGTCAAACCCAGCGCTTCAGCCGCTTCCGGCGCCTTCGCCGCGCTCTTCCACAAGATGGAGGCGCAGCCCTCGGGCGAAATCACCGAATAAGTGGCGAATTGCAGCATCAGCACGCTGTCGGCAACGGCAATGGCGAGCGCGCCGCCAGAACCGCCTTCGCCGATGATGGTCGCCACGATCGGCGTCTTCAGTTCGGCCATCACATACAGATTACGACCGATTGCTTCCGACTGCCCACGCTCCTCTGCCCCAATCCCGGGATACGCGCCGGGGGTGTCGATGAACGTGAAAATCGGCAAGCCAAATTTCTCCGCGAGCCGCATGAGCCGCTCGGCCTTGCGATACCCCTCCGGGCGCGGCATGCCGAAATTGCGCGCTGCGCGCTCTTTCGTGTCGCGACCCTTCTGCTGGCCGATCACCATGCATGGCTGGCCGTTGAAACGCGCCAGACCGCCGACAATAGCCAGGTCGTCCGCATAAGAGCGATCGCCGTGGAGTTCGTGAAAGTCGGTGAAAAGCTCGTTCACATAGTCGAGCGTGTACGGGCGCTGCGGATGGCGCGCGATCTGCGAAACCTGCCAGGGGGTCAGGTTTGCATAAAGATCTTTGGTGAGTTGCTGGCTCTTCTTCGACAGCCGCTCGATTTCTTCCGAAATATCGACAGCGGAATCGTCCTGAACGAAGCGTAATTCTTCGATCTTCGCTTCGAGTTCAGCGATAGGCTGTTCGAAATCCAGAAACGTGGTCTTCATATGTTCGAATCCTAAAGCATCGGGCAGCGCGTATTCTAACCGCGCCGGCCTCACTAAATTTCGGGTCGCAACTATCGATTATAAGTTATCAATAGCCTGATAGCTGCGACCGTAGGATTTTAGTGATCGGCGGGGACGGGGTAAAGGCTGCGCCACATGTACCAGGTCGCAACGGTGCGCCACGGTTCCCAGTTGGCCGCGACTTCGCGAGCTTCGCTGCGGGTCACAGGTTCGCCGCTGAAATAGTTGACGCTGATCGCCTGGATCAGGCCGAGGTCGTCAAGCGGCAGGACATCCGGGCGCGACAAGTTGAAGATCAGGAACATTTCCGCCGTCCACCGGCCGATGCCGCGAATCTGCGTCAACTCCGCGATCACGGCTTCATCCTCCATGGATGTCCAGCTATCCACGTGCAGCGCGCCTGACACGAAATGCTGCGCGACGTCGAGGATATATTCAGACTTGCGCTTCGATAACCCGCACGACTGCAACTTCGCCGGCCCCACCTTGATGAACTGCTGCGGCGCGAGCGTCGGGCACGCGCCCTCCACGCGCTTCCAGATAGCCTGCGCAGCTGTGACGGAAATTTGCTGGCCGACAACCGAACGTGCAAGCGTGGTGAACGGATCATCGCGATTGATCAGATGCACCGGGCCGAACTTCGGAATCAGTTTCTTGAGGATACGGTCGCGCTTGACGAGGTCGGCGCAGGCCTTGTCCCAATACTCGGGACGCGCCGCTTCCGCCGACAACCCGGGCGTCTGCACCGGCACGGTCTTCTCGGCCGTGACCGCACGCGACTTGCGGACAATCTCGCCGTCGTTCTGCGGAGCGCGCACGAGCGCCTGCGTGGCACCGGCGCTGATGCCGGTCTCATCGCCTTTCACGCCGAGCACGCCATTGGCGTTGCCGCTCGCTTTCTTCAGCGACGCTTTCGGCGCCGCTGCCCGCACTGTCTTGCGTGCTCGAACGAGACCGTTCGTTTTAGCAACGCCGTCATGGACCACGCCATTGACCGCACGTTTCTTCGATGCCGTCTTACGTTCTCCGTCCAGGCCGGCACCGTTGGCGAGCTTCGCCTCCGGCGTCGACACCTTCGACGTTTTCACTTGCGCACGCCGCGCGACCTTGCTTGGCGGCGCTGCGTTACTACCGGACGCGGCTCGTTTAGCCAGCGCCTTTCTGGCGGTTGCCATCATGCCTCCTACCTGGCGAGTCGATCAAAGGGAACGAGAGGCGCTTAAGCGCGACGCCATTCGGTCAACCCACCCGGTTTGTCTTCAAGTGCAATACCGGCTTCGAGCAATACGGCGCGAATCCGGTCTGCTTCGGCATAGTTCTTTGCCTGCTTCGCAGCAACGCGAGCGGCAATCATCATGTCTATATCGGCAGGCGTGAGGTTTTCTGCAGCCTCTTTGCCATCACCATTACGATTGCTTCGCGGCGCCTCCTGAAGAAACGCACGCGGCTCGCGTTGCAACAACCCGAGCAGGGCGGCCAGTTCCTTCAATTGACGCGCAAGCACTGTGTCCTGCGAGCGATTCACTTCACTCGCCAATTCGAACAACACGGCGATCGCAACCGGCGTGTTGAAGTCGTCGTTCATCGCCGCGCTAAAACGTTGCGCATGCGCTTCGTTCCAGTCAAGCGGCCCAGCATCCGGCGTCACGTCTTTCAATGCTGTATACAAACGCGTGAGCGCCCCACGTGCGTCTTCTATATGAACGTCGCTGTAATTGAGCGGCGAACGATAGTGTGCCCTCGCAATAAAAAAGCGCACGACTTCTGCATCGAATTTTTCGAGGACTTCGCGGATGGTAAAGAAGTTGCCCAGCGACTTCGACATCTTTTCGCTGTCGATCTGCACAAAGCCGTTATGCATCCAGTAGTTCACGAACTGAACGCCCGTTGCCGCCTCGCTCTGCGCAATTTCATTCTCATGGTGCGGAAACTGCAGGTCCTGACCGCCGCCGTGAATGTCGAAGTTGTCGCCCAGCAAGGTGCAGCCCATGGCGGAACATTCGATATGCCAGCCCGGCCGGCCGCGTCCCCATGCCGAGTCCCAGCCCGTGTCGGGCGGCTCCCCTTCCTTCGCCCGCTTCCATAATACGAAGTCGAGCGGATCCTGCTTGGCGTCGTTGGCAGCCACGCGCTCGCCTGCGCGCAAGTCTTCGATCGACTTGCCCGACAGCTTGCCGTAGCCCTCGAACTTGCGCACCGCATAGTTCACGTCGCCGTCTTTCCCCTGATACGCATAACCGTTCTGCACGAGCGTCTGGATCATGCCCAGCATCTGCGGGACGAAGTCGGTCGCACGTGGTTCGAGATCCGGGCGGGCTACGCCGAGCGCATCGAGGTCGTCATACATGGCCTGGATGAATCGCCCTGTCAACGCCTTGATCGACTCGCCGTTTTCCACCGCGCGGCGAATGATCTTGTCGTCGATGTCTGTGATGTTGCGCACATAAGTCACGTTGAATCCGAGCGTGCGAAGCCAGCGCTGGACAATATCGAACACGATCATCATGCGTGCGTGCCCGACATGACAATAGTCATACACCGTGATTCCACAAACATACATGCGCACTTCTCCGGCACGGAGCGGCACGAAAGGTTGCTTGTCACGCGCGAGCGTGTTGTAGATGCGCAATGAGTTCATAGGTGATGGTGCGTGGGCCGGGACATCCGTGTTTCGACTGCTGGCCAATGTTGTAACGGCGGTTGTGACAACGTGCTGCAGGTCCGCGTTCGTTTGCATTCGCTCGCGTTGTTTTGGCTGCCTATAACCATGGTTCTTTCACAACGGTGCTGTCTGCACTGCTGCTGCGACCCATGCTACAGGTAGTCGTGAAACGACGGCAACATCGAGAACGACAATGAGACCAGCGAAGAGAACGAATCGACGTGAACATCAGCGATGTGACCGTTCCGGCGACACGTTCCAGCAAGTTTCCAGCACGTTCAACATGTTTGACCCGGCCCGGCTTCGGACTTCAAGCGCCGGGAACGGTGCGCGCCGTCGCGAGAAACATGACGGTCACGCTGCGATCAAAACGGAGGCGGCCGCGAGTGGCGTAAAGACTGTCTGGACGTTCAGCGGAACGTTGCAGACGTTTTGTTAGAATGGGCCGGAGTATAACATCCAGACCAGAGCCTATGAAACCTTCAAGCGGCCGCGCATCAAGCGTTGCCAAGCTAGCGGCGACCGCCCTTGCAACCGTCACATTCGGACTTGGCGCAACTTTTTTGCCGGTTGCGCCGGCGCTTGCACAAGTCTCCACCGCCACCGCGGACGACACGCCCGCCATCGACCTGGCTATTTCGCAGAAGCAGTGGCCAAGCGCGCTCGCACAACTCGACGCACGCCTGAAGACGAACCCGCGCGACGTGCAGGCGAAGTTCAAGCGTGCGACCGTACTCGCGCGTTTGAACCGGGATGACGAAGCCATCGCCGCGTTCACCGAGCTGACCCAGGCCTACCCCGAACTGCCCGAGCCCTATAACAATCTTGCCGCGCTCTACGCCCAGAAGGGCCGCTACGACGAAGCACGCGTAGCGCTCGAAACGGCGACGAAGGCGAATCCAAGTTACGCGCTGGCGTACGAAAATCTCGGCGATCTATATTTGCGGCTCGCGAGCGAATCGTATAAGCGGGCGCAGTCGCTCGGATCGAAGAGTCCGTTGACTGCGCAGCGCGTGGGCGACATCCAGAAGATCGTGTCGCCGCCACCGCGACGTCGTCCGGAAGCCGCGGCGGCCGCAGCGGCAGCGTCGGGCGCCTCGCATGTCTCAGCCGCGTCGTCCGCGGCGGCGGCTTCATCGGCCACGGGCGCGTCTTCGTCGAGTGCAACCTCTAATGACTGGACGGGCACCAACACGAACGACATGTCGTCGCCGCTTTACTCGCCGTTTGGCGGCCCCAGCGTGCCGCTGTCGACCACGCCTTACTACGCGCCCACGAATCCATAAGCCGATAATTCGATAATCCGGCAGGACCGGACGTTCAGACCACCAGGCGCCTGGATGTCCGGACGTTCGACAAGTCTTCACCCGTAGCTGCTCCAACCAGAGGATCGATTGCTCATGAAAAGTTTGTTGTTGGCGCTCGGCAGCGCTGCACTCATCGCCCAGGCGCCCGCCTTCGCTCAGTCGTCGCAGACTGCTGCTCACCCGACCGTGCTGCTCAAGACTTCACAAGGCGACATCAAGGTTGAGTTGTATCCTGAGAAGGCGCCGAAAAGCGTCGCCAACTTTCTCGACTACGTAAAGTCCGGCCAATACAACGGCACGATTTTTCATCGGGTGATTCCGGGCTTCATGATTCAGGGCGGCGGATACACGACGAGCTTCGTCGAAAAACCCACCCGCGCGCCCATTCCGCTTGAAAGCAAGAACGGCCTGAAGAATGCGACCGGCACGCTCGCCATGGCACGCACGAGCGATCCGGATTCGGCGACCTCGCAGTTCTTCATCAACACGGTCGATAACACCGGCCTCGATTACCCCAACGGCGACGGCAACGGTTATGCCGTGTTCGGCAAGGTGGTCGCGGGCATGGACGTAGTGAAGAAGATCGAAGGCACGCCGACTACCACGCGCGGCCCGATGGGCGATGTGCCGCAAACGAACGTCGTGATCCAGTCGGCTAGTGTCGTCACGAAGTGAACGTCGGCGAGCAATCGTCCGGAAGCAAGCCTGGGACTCAGCAGGGCATTAGCCTGTGAAGATTAGCCTGTAAAGCCCGGGCCGGGGAACAAGTCGTAGCCGCTCGCCTTCGTGGCGAGCCGGTATGAAGCAGACACAAAGCAGGCACGAAGCAGGCATACGCCGTGCGCGTCGCGTATTGCCCCATCTACTCTTGAAAAGGAAAGGAACTCATCATGGTCGAACTGCATACGAATCACGGCATCATCAAGATCGAACTGAACGCTGAGAAGGCTCCCAAGTCGGTCGAAAACTTTCTGCACTACGTCAAGAAAGGCCACTACGACAACACGGTGTTCCATCGCGTGATCGACGGCTTCATGATCCAGGGCGGCGGTTTCGAACCCGGCATGAAGCAAAAGCCGACGGACGCGCCTATCGACAACGAAGCGAACAACGGCCTGAAGAACGAACACGGTTCCGTCGCCATGGCGCGTACCAACGACCCGCATTCGGCCACCGCGCAGTTCTTCATCAACGTGGGTGACAACGAGTTCCTGAACCACTCGTCGCCGTCGCCGCAAGGCTGGGGTTATGCGGTATTCGGCAAGGTCGTGGAAGGCCTCGATATCGTCGACAAGATCCGCAAGGTCAAGACAGGCTCGAAGGGCTTTCATCAGGACGTGCCGGTGGATGACGTCGTGATCGAAAAGGCTGTCGTCGCCGGGGAATGATCGACTCGACGCACAGCGTGATCGGGACAGCTGTAAGAGCTGAAACAGCGGGCGCGACAGATACAGCGCGCCCGCTGTTTTTCATTTCCGATCTCCATTTGAGCGACGCCATTCCTCACACGGTGGCGGCGTTCGAGCATTTCATCGCGGTGACGGCGAACGATGCGGACTCCGTGTTCATCCTCGGCGACCTGTTCGAATTCTGGGTGGGTGACGATGTGCTGGAAGCATCGGTGCCGGGGCCACGCGCTGCGTTTGCAAGGCGCATGACGGCGTTGATGCATACCTTGTCCGAACGCGGCATTGCGTTGTACGTGATGCACGGCAACCGTGATTTCCTGCTCGGCAAGCGTTTCATGCGTGCCGCCGGAGCGCTGCCTTTGCCCGATCCGTTTGTTATCACGGCGTTCGGTACGCGCATCGTGGTGGCGCATGGGGATGCGCTTTGCACGGCCGACCCCGCATACCAGCGCTTTCGACGCTTTGCGCGTAATCCGGTTGCGCAACAACTATTTTTGAGTTTGCCGCTGAAGCTGCGTTTATCGATTGCGGAGCGCATGCGATCAAGCAGCGAAGACGGCAGGATGCGTCCGGTGCAGGCGAAATACGACGTGACCCATGAGGCGGTAGCGAAGCTGTTCGCCAGCACCGGCACCCACACGATGATCCACGGCCACACGCATTTGCCCGCGCGTCACCGGGAAACCGATGGCGTTCGCTGGGTCATGCCGGATTGGGAATTGGATCACGGCGAGCCACGCGGCGGATATCTGCGCGTGGACGCCGAAGGTATTCGGGCGTTGCCGCTGGATTGAATGTTGGCGTCGTGTTGCCGCGGCTTTTGAATTCCGTGTCAATGCCCGATGGCGGTGGCAAAACCCGCCCTCTCAGCGCCGCGCTGCTTCGCCTTTCATTGCATCGGAGAGACGCTTCAGGTCGATGAACGCGGCAGTCTCGACGCCGCCGATCGCATCTATGCGCGTGCCCAGCTTCTCAAGTGCCGCGACAATCTCATCCACACGATGCGCTTGCGTTGACGCGTGATCGATCAGGCCGTGGATGGCTAGCGACACGGGATCATCGGCGTTCGGCGTGATGCCGTATGCGCAGAACGCTGCACGCTCAGGCACACCCAAGTCTTTTTGCGCGGGTTTGACGGCGGCCGGCATGACCACACGCGCCGGATTGCCCACGGCCGTTGCGCCCGCCGGAACCGGCTTCACCACCACCGCGTTCGACCCGATCTTTGCTTGCGCACCGACCGTAAACCCGCCAAGCACTTTCGCGCCCGCCCCGACAATCACGCCGCGCTCAAGCGTCGGATGCCGCTTCGCCCCGCGTGCAAGCGATGTGCCGCCAAGCGTCACGCCCTGGTAGATCGTGCAGTCATCGCCAATTTCCGCCGTTTCGCCGACCACCACGCCCATGCCGTGGTCGATGAACACCCGTCGTCCAAGCGTCGCGCCGGGATGGATCTCGATGCCCGTCATGAAACGCGCGAGCTGCGAGACAAACCGCGCGAGCCAGCGCCAGCCCGCGCGCCAGCAAGCGTGCGCAATCCGGTGCATGACGACCGCGTGAAAGCCCGGATAACACGTCACGACTTCCCAGGCGCTGCGGGCAGCCGGATCGCGCTCGCGGATGGCGGCGATGTCTTCGCGGAGTCGATTAAACATGGCGGTGGCTCGATGGATGTCCGGGGTGCCGACTCCCGATCGCCGTTCAGCACGGATTCGGGAATCGATAGTTCGATTTCTGCAGATTGTAGGATGAGCCGTGGAAGTTCGCTTCGATGCCCCCGCTGGCAAAGCGGTCAGGACTGGGGCGCTGAGAGCGGCTTGGCGATGCGCGAGCGTCGAACACGGGCAGAGTGCGGCTCGTCTTCGGCATTGCCTGGCAGGATAAAACCACTGCATCGCCGAGCGTTTGTCGCGTCCGCGACCCTTCTATCGCTTGATCTTTAGAAGAATATGCTTGGCGATACCGCGCAGGATATTCACCTCCTCGTGCTCCAGTCCGGAACGCGAAAAAAGCCGCCGCAGCCGCGACATCAGTTTCTTCGGGTTGGCAGGATCGAGGAAATCGAGTGTGATTAGCGCCTGTTCCAGATGCGCATACATGCCTTCTATCTCGTCGCTGGACGCGCTTGGGGCGGCGATCGTGGCACCCGCCGTGGCGGGAATGGCTGGCATTGCGTCCGCGCGACTGAGTAACGCCAGCCGCAGTTCGTAGGCGAGAACCTGAACCGCCTGCGCGAGGTTCAGCGAGCTATAGGCGGGATTCGCCGGAATGTGCGCGAGCGCGCTACAACGCTCCACGTCGGCATTCGATAAACCCACACGCTCGTTGCCGAACACCAGCGCAATCGCACCCGAATTCCCTCCATGCCCCTGCCCGACCAGCTCGCAGGCTTTCTCCGCCGCAGCGCGCGGCGCCATCTGCGGCGGGCCATATTCCCGCGAACGCGCCGTCAACGCGATCGACCAATGCACGCCAGTCAGGGCATCGGCCAGCGTTTCGACGACTTGCGCCGCCGCGAGCACATCGTCGGCGCCACTTGCCATCGCGATCGCTTCCGGCTCGCGCGTGACGAACGCGATTTTCGGCGCGACGACGACCAGCCGCGAAAATCCCATCGTCTTGAGCGCGCGCGCAGCCGCGCCGACATTGCCGGGATGGCTCGGTTCGACCAACACGAAGCGAGTCGACGCAAAAGCGTCGTCCAGACGATCCGGGGAGTTTGATGAAGGGTTCAGGTCCAAGGGAAACAGTTGCCGGAAGGTTGAAAGAGACGTCATGGTATCGCCGCGCGGCCCATCCGGCGACCTATCCGGCGACATAAGGTGCTTGTGCATGACGCGCCGGCGGCCGACTCGGGTAAAATACGCCGTTCGCGCGTGTCCGCTGTTGCAAGTCGCCGTATTTAGCCGCTATTGCAGGTTCAAAGAAGGCACGCGCCCCGCTCTTCTTCAATTCGTTGCCGTCGACACACGTCGTTTTGCCCGCTGGTTTGGGCCGTTTTCCGTTCGGGGCTGTGACTTCATGCGCGACTTCACGCGCGTGCGTGACCCGCAGTCGCCGGCCAAAGGACTATTTTCATGCATCCGATGCTCAATATTGCTGTCAAGGCCGCTCGCCGCGCCGGACAGATCATCAACCGCGCGTCGCTGGACCTGGACCGCATCCAGGTCAGCAAAAAACAGCATAACGACTTCGTGACGGAAGTCGACAAGGCCTCCGAAGCAGCGATTATCGAAACGCTGACCACCGCCTATCCGAAGCACTCCATCCTCGCCGAGGAATCCGGCGTGCAGGACAAGGATTCTGAGTTCCAGTGGATCATCGATCCGCTCGACGGCACGACCAACTTCATCCACGGTTTCCAGTACTACTGCGTCTCCATCGCGCTCGCCCATAAGGGCATCATCACGCAAGCAGTGGTGTACGACCCCACCCGCAACGACCTGTTCACCGCATCGCGCGGCAGCGGCGCTTACTTGAACGAGCGGCGCATTCGCGTGGCAAAACTGGACCGGCTCGGCGACGCATTGGTCGGCACGGGTTTCCCGTTCCGCGATGGTTCTGGCCTCGAAGCCTATGCCAAACTTTTCTCCCAGATGACCGAAGCGTGTGCCGGCTTGCGCCGCCCCGGCGCCGCCGCGCTGGATCTGGCGAATGTGGCGGCGGGCAGGCTCGATGCGTTCTTCGAGCAAGGCATCAACGCATGGGATGTGGCTGCGGGCAGCTTGCTGATCACCGAAGCAGGCGGGCTGGTCGGCAACTACACGGGTGAATCGGATTTCCTGCACAAAAGCGAGATTGTCGCGGGCAACCCGAAAGTCTACGCGCAGATGATCAAGATTCTCGATCCGTTCACCAGCACGCGCCAAAGCGCATGACGTTTGGAAAAGGTTGAAAAAGGCGGCTGCGGCCGCCTTTTTGTTTGAACTCGCGATTCCCCGAGCCAAGCTTCGTACGCGGCATCGAAGCAGCTTCCGGCCGGGTGCGCCCGCGTGCCGAAATGCGCTGCGAGCGCCCTGGCGGCTAACGTTGCCTGTGCAATTCTGCACGCCGTCGCCGCCTCCGCTAAAGTGTCCTGCTCGCCGTCCGCGGCATTCCTCACCCTTTCTGCCGCCGCTCCTCTTTCGTCTAATGAAAAAAGGCTTCTATACGATCATTGCCGCACAGTTCGTTTCGTCGCTCGCCGACAATGCGCTGCTGATCGCTGCCATCGCGATGCTTTCGGTGATGCATTCCGCGTCGTGGGTCACCCCGCTGTTGCAGATTTTCTTTACCGTCTCGTACGTGCTGCTCGCCCCGTTCGTGGGTGCATTCGCCGACGCCATCCAGAAACGCCACGTCATGTTCGTATCCAACGCGCTGAAAGCCGGTGGCTGCGCGCTGATGATCCTCGGCGTGCACCCCATGATCGCTTACGGCGTAGTCGGTCTGGGCGCCGCAGCGTATTCCCCGGCGAAATACGGCATCCTCACCGAGCTTTTGCCGCCCGAAAAGCTCATCCCGGCCAACGCGTGGCTTGAATCTGCAACGGTCGGATCGACGATTCTCGGTACTGTGATCGGCGGTGCGCTGGTCAGCCAGTATGTGCAGCATTTTGTGAGCGGGGCGCATCTCGTGCTCATCCGTTCAGCCGCCGACGCCGCCATGACCGCAGTCATGATCGTTTATGCAGCGGCCGCCGTGATCAACATCGGCATTCCCGATACCGGCGCGCGATACCCCAACCGGTTAAAGGAGCCGTCAAGGCTTGTCGGCGATTTCACTCATGCATTCAAGGTCTTATGGGGCGACAAGCTGGCGCAGGTCGCGTTGTGGGTCACGACCTTGCTGTGGGGGGCTGCGGTCACGCTGCAACTGCTGGTGCTCAAATGGGCAGCGTCGAACCTGGGTTTGTCTTTATCGAAAGCGGCCGTGCTGCAGGGCGTGACTGGGCTAGGTATTGCGATCGGCGCGAGTGCGGCCGCCGCGTGGGTGCCGTTGCGCAGTTCGCTGAAGGTCCTGCCGATCGGCGTGGTGACAGGTGCTGTGGCCATCGGCATGGCGTTCTACAACAAGGACCTCTTTCCGGCGGGTTCCGGCGTCCATATCGGTCCGCTGTTCGCACCGCTCTATATCCTGGGTGCGTATCCGCTGATGATTCTGCTAGGCGCACTGTCGGGCCTTTTCATCGTGCCGATGAACGCCATGCTCCAGCATCGCGGCGCGACGCTGCTGTCGGCCGGGGCATCCATCGCGGTTCAGAATTTCAACCAGAACCTCGCCGTTTTGTCGATGCTCGGTGCGTACGCGCTCTTGCTGACGACCAACCTGCCGGTGGAATGGATTATCGTGGTGTTCGGCGTGTTTATCTGCCTGATGATGTGGCTTGCCATGCGGCGGCATGCGCGCAATGAGCGGACGGTGGATTTGGGCGCGCTGGTTGAAGAGTGACGGTGTGGCGCAGATCAACGTGCGGGAATGAAATCTGCTGCATGCTTTGTTCGGCCTGCAAGCGAGTCGCGCTCTTTGCACCGAGCGCGTGGATTGCAACGAGCAACCAAACAAACGACACGTCAAAGGAGCTGCAAATGGGTCTATTCACACGTTCCACACTCGATAGCAACATCAATGGCGCGGCCAAAGTGGGGCATCGCGCGGTTCAGGGCGCAAGCGACGCGGTCGATACCGCCAGCACGCAGTTGCGCGGTTTGCTCGACGACCTCGACAGTTCGATCCGCGATGCGAAAGACATCGACGTGGACAAGCTGCGCAAAGACTTGCAAGCCAAGCTGAAAACAGCGCGCGCACAGTTCGACGGTTCGTCTTCGGCCATTGCAGGACGACTGAACGACGCCGCCGGTTACGCCGATGAATTCGTACACGACAAGCCGTGGCATACGCTCGGCGCGGTGGCGGGACTCGCGCTGCTGGTCGGATTCCTGGCAGGACGATCCTGATTGGGTGATTGGTCTTGTATGACATTCGAGGTAAAACAAAAACGCCGGCATTGCCGGCGTTTTTGTTTTTGGACGGTCGCTTTTTAAGGTCTGTACGCACAACGGGACATTGCACCCAGTTCCGCGTTAGCCATCCAGTCAGGGTTACGGCGTTAAGTCATCGCGGTAGGCTCATGTCTTGGCACTTCCACGCTCGAACGACCACTCAGCTGCACCGGTTTCAATACGCGCAATGCTTGGCCGGACCGTCCGTAGAAGCTGTCAACAACAACTTGCATGACTTAAGCAAAAAATTTATTTTTTCGCACGTCCGCGTTTGACAGGCGAAAAATCCTTAACCAGCGTACGCTCCTGATGTCAGCAAAGTAGGACTAATGAAAGCGATAGCTCAACTAAAGACAGCACAAATTTTCGACCGGATCAACGCTCTCCAGGCAACAACTTCGCACTACTTCAACTCAGCGCAGTTGACGCCTTTGGTGCGGGAGTGGTGGGCGACCAAAACCGAGATTGATTCAATAATGAAGATAGACGCGTGCGCTGCCTGGGAAGCAGCTGGCGCATGGAAGGGTCTCGCTGGAGACGTGGCAGGAACTGAAACTGCGTTTGCGAACAGCGTTCGACTGGGAAACTCCGGTTCGAACCGTGAAAACTGGATGATAAACCGCTTGAACCTGGGCTTGTTTTCTGCCGCCCAGAGCCTTTACGCGGTGACAGGACATCCGGAAACAGGTTACTTCACATTGCTGCTCGAGGTCGGCTACCAGTCCGGCGCGATTGGGCAAGCAGCCTCGTTCATCGAGAGGGCTAGAGAAATGAGCATCGAATGGGACGAGAATCAAGTCCAGGAAGTCATGACGGCCAATGCCATTCTTCGTCATGCGGGAATTTCGGATCAAGAGATTGGGCGACAGCTCGACGTTGCAGGTGCGCTCCTTCGGCGCTATCAAATCCGGCCGAACGCATCAGTGCTTGTCACGTCGGCGGACGACGTTTTTAGCGGCGTCACCTACTCGCTCGCGGTACCTGTCGGGGCCGAAAAAGCGTTCGACATGAACGTAGAGTTAGCGAGGGAAGAAGACAAAGCGGGCATCAACAAGAACGTCGCATTCGACGTCGTCTTTGAAGCGGTGGCATCTTGAGCTCCACGCCCCGAGAGCTGGTCGACTGTGCTGCCGAGTTGCTGAAGCAGGCGCTGGGCGAGCCGCAGTATCGCGCGGTATGCAGCCGCGCGTACTACGGCGCATTTCATGCAGCCAATGCATTTCACAATGCCCTTCCCGCGCCAGGGTCGGTGGGGGTCGCGCGCGGACGCCATCAGCAGTTGATCTCTCAGTTGGCAAATCCGACCTGCAGCAAACAAAACGACAACTATTTTGTCTCTCAAGCGCTCAGCAAAAAGCTCCGCCCATTGATCGATGCCCGCGTGAGAGCCGACTATCAGATCCATTCCGATATAAGCCTTGCGCTCGCGACGGCGACGGCAGTTGGCGCCAAAGCCATAGTGCAAAAGGTCATGTGACCCTTGCCACAAAGCCGCCCTTTCGACGAACCTCGGCCGCTCGGCGTTGCCGCCGGCACCGCCCTGTTGGTCTGGTTCCTGACTGGGCGATCATGATCGGTCTTGCATGAGGTTCCCGCTAAACCAAAAAACGCCGGCTGCGCGGTGTTTTTGCTTGGCCTAGACGTCTTTCGTGATGGGCCACCCTTATTGGCCGCATAACAGGAAATTGCGCTCCGTCCAGCGTTAGCTATTCGACCGACATTCCCGCGACCAGCCGACGCGGTACACTCGTGCCCTTAGGACTTTCGCACATTCACGCACGCAAGATGGGTACGCATATCTCCGTTTCGTCTACCGCTCAAGACTTGAATCCGGCCGCGCAGGAACCTGGCGCCGCTGTCGATCTGTCGCACCATACTCCCATGATGCAGCAGTATCTGCGCATCAAAGGGAAGCATCCCGGCACGCTCGTGTTTTACCGGATGGGCGACTTCTACGAGCTGTTCTTCGACGACGCCGTCAAGGCTTCGCGCCTGCTCGACCTCACGCTCACGCAGCGCGGGGCGTCAGGCGGAAACCCGATCAAGATGGCCGGCATCCCCCATCATTCGTGCGAGCAATATCTGGCGAAGCTCGTGAAACTTGGGGAATCCGTCGCTATTTGCGAGCAGATCGGCGACCCGGCAACATCAAAGGGACCGGTCGAGCGCAAGGTCGTGCGCGTAGTCACGCCCGGGACACTGACCGATGCCGCCCTTCTCTCAGACAAAAACGATGTCTTCCTGCTCGCCCTCTGCCCGGCGCACAACCGCCGCGGCGTGGTTACGAGCGTCGGCCTGGCATGGTTGAACCTGGCGAGCGGCGCATTGCGTCTCGCCGAAGTCGCGCCTGATCAATTGAGCGCGGCGCTGGAGCGCATTCGCCCGGCGGAAACGCTGATCGCGGACTCATTTTCTACGACCAACGCGCCGTTCGAAGTGCCGAACGTAGGAGCGACAACGCGCTCGCCCGCATGGCATTTCGATATCGACTCGGGCACGCAACGCCTGCGTGAGCAACTCGATGTCGCCAGCCTCGACGGCTTCGGTGCGCACTCGCTGACCTCAGCGTGCGGCGCCGCAGGCGCGCTACTGTTGTACGCAGCCGCCACCCAGGGCCAGCAACTGCGGCACGTCCGCAGCCTGAAGGTGGAGTACGAATCCGAGTACATCGGCCTCGACCCGGCCACGCGGCGTAATCTCGAAATCACCGAGACCTTGCGCGGCACGGAGTCTCCCACCTTGTGCTCCCTGCTGGACACATGCTGCACGACCATGGGCAGCCGTCTGCTGCGCCATTGGCTGCATCATCCTCCACGCGACTTCACTATCGCGCAAAGCCGGCAGCGTGCAATTGGCGCGTTGCTCGACGCGCCCGCAACCGCGAGCCTCGATGGTTTGCGCGCGGCGTTGCGGCAGATTTCGGATATCGAACGGATTACGGGGCGGCTGGCGCTGCTGTCGGCGCGGCCACGCGACCTCTCCAGCCTGCGCGATACCTTCGCGGCCCTCCCCCAACTGCGCGAACGGCTTGCCGGCGTGAAGATGAACGCGGCATCGCTTGAACGTATCGATATCTCGCTTGAGCCGCCGCCCGAGTGCCACGCGCTGCTGAGCCGCGCAATCGCGCCCGAACCCGCGGCGCTTATCCGCGACGGTGGCGTGATTGCTCGCGGTTACGACGCGGACCTCGATGAGCTTCGCGACATCTCCGAGAACTGCGACCAGTTCCTGATCGACTTGGAAACGCGTGAGCGCACACGAACGGGCATCGCGAACCTGCGCGTCGAGTACAACAAGGTGCACGGCTTTTATATCGAAGTCACGCGCGGGCAGACGGACAAGGTTCCGGATGACTACCGCCGTCGCCAGACACTGAAGAATGCCGAGCGTTACATCACGCCGGAGTTGAAGACCTTCGAAGACAAGGCGTTGTCTGCACAAGACCGGGCGCTGGCGCGCGAGCGTTTGCTCTACGACGCGCTGCTGCAAACGCTGCTGCCGCACATTGGCGACTGCCAGCGCGTAGCGGCGGCCCTTGCCGAACTCGACCTGCTTGGCGCGTTCGCAGAACGAGCGCTCGCGCTCGACTGGATCGCACCGGAATTCGCGGGCGACGCAGGTATCCACATCGAGCAAGGGCGGCATCCGGTGGTGGAAGCGCAGGTCGAGCAATTCATCGCGAACGATTGCTGCCTGAACACCGAGCGCAAGCTGCTGCTGATCACCGGACCGAACATGGGCGGTAAGTCGACGTTCATGCGGCAGACCGCGTTGATCGCGCTGCTCGCTTATGTGGGCAGCTATGTGCCCGCGAAACGCGCGCGCTTTGGCCCGATCGACCGGATCTTCACGCGCATCGGCGCCGCCGACGATCTCGCCGGTGGCCGTTCCACCTTCATGGTCGAAATGACCGAAGCAGCGGCTATCCTCAACGACGCCACGCCGTCGAGTCTCGTGCTGATGGACGAGATCGGCCGCGGCACGTCCACCTTCGACGGCCTCGCGCTCGCGTGGGCCATCGCGCGTCATCTGCTGTCGCATAACGGCTGCCATACGTTGTTCGCCACGCATTATTTCGAACTGACGCAGTTGCCGGCCGAATTCGCACAAGCAGCAAACGTGCATTTGTCGGCGGTCGAACACGATCACGGCATTGTGTTCCTGCACGCGGTGAACGAAGGTCCGGCGAACCAGAGCTACGGCTTGCAGGTCGCGCAACTGGCAGGCGTACCACCCGCGGTCATCAAGGCTGCAAGGAAACACCTGGCGCATCTGGAGCAGCAGTCGATCGGCCAGCCATCGCCGCAATTCGATCTGTTCGCACCACCTGTTGTTGAGATCGCTGACTGCGAAGAACACGAGGAACCAGCCGAAGCGCAGCCGCACCCGGCGCTAGATCGGCTGCGTGCAATCGATCCGAACGAATTGCGCCCACGCGACGCACTCGATCTGCTCTACGAACTACATGAGCTGGCGTCGAACGCTCCGGATGCGTCGCGTTAAGGCGGACTTGAGCACCGACTGGCCGGGCGCGCGACGCATGGAGCGAACTCGTGCCGTCATCTGCTTGACCACCCTCTTGTTGCTGGCCGGAAGATGGCAGTGTGCGCAAGCCGAGGCGCCGCCGCCCACACCACTCACATTCGCCATCGCTTCGAACGTACTCGACAAGCAAGCCGGCGAACCTGCGCTTCAGCATCTGCTCGACGCCGTCGGACAAGAACGAAACACGTCGTTCATCGTCTACGACGGCGGCCTCAAAGGCGAATCGGAACCGTGCCGGGATTCACTCTACGACACGCGCCACCAAATCTTCGATACTTCGCGCAAACCGGTCGTCCTGCTGCCCGGCGGCAACGACTGGGCGTCGTGCGGTCTCGCGCAAGCGGGCAGTTACGATCCGGTCGAACGGCTGGATTTCATCCGTCAGTTGTTCTTCGGCGACTCGACTTCGCTGGGCCAGAGCCCGATGAACGTGATCCGCGAAAGCGATGTCGCGCGCTTCCGGCCGTTCCGCGAAAATGTCCGATGGCAAACCGACGGTGTTGCGTTCATCGGCTTGAACGCGCCCGCGCCGAACAACCACTACCTGACCGCGGGCGGACGCAACGGCGAGTTCGAGGACCGCTCCGTCGCCAATGCGTTCTGGCTGGAGCATGCGGTGGAAACCGCTCGACGCTCGGAGATGCGTGCGGTCGTCGTGATCCTGCAGGGCGACCCCGACTTCACGCGTTACGAACGTCGCGATCGTTTCGCATGGCTGCGCTTTTCTCGCAGCGATACGTCGCGCGATGGTTTTCTCGAACTCAAGCGCAGTCTTGTCAAAGCCGCCGAATTGTTTCGCGGACCCGTGATCGTGATCCACACGTCGGATACGCCTTTACCCAGAGGCTTTCGCATCGACCAGCCACTACGCAACGACAAAGGCACGGTGGTGGCCAACCTGACGCGCATCGCGATAGGGTTGAAGAAACCACAATCGCAATGGCTGGAAGTGGAGTCGGATTTCGCATGGCGGCCACCGTTTCGGGTGCGCGTGCGCGACGTGACTGTGAAGTCGATGACACCCGGCCAGGCGGCGCCGAGCGTGTCCGCGTCTTCGTCGATACCGTCGTCGGCGCCCTCGCCTTCTTCGTCTCCATCGATGCCCGGCGTTGAAAACGACACCCCCGGGCCTTCATCATTTTTCCAGCAGATGCAGCCCGTGCAACCAACGCAGCAAATACCACCGGCACGTCAACCTGACACCGGCACGGCCGCATCTGCAGTGCCACCCATGATGAACCTGAACTCGCCCGCGAACCTGCCGCCGATCCTGCCGTTGCCAGCGAGCGGTACATCGGGCACGGGGCAATGAACCCGCTCGCGAATCATCACGCGAAATAAAACAAAGGCGCAGCAACTTGCCTGCGCCTTGTTTCATATCGTTTAAATCAACCTCTACAAACGCCTCAGTGCAAGGTCGGGCCTGCGTCCGCGCCCGGCTCTTCGTCGTCCTCATCGAGGACTTCAAGACCGTCGAGGCCATGCGCGTGCTGGTGTTCCTTCTCGTCCTCGGTGGCTTCGCGGACTTCCTGCACATTGAGCGCAAAACGCAGCGCCATGCCCGCGAGCGGATGATTGCCGTCGAGCACGACTTTATCTTCCGCCACGTCGGTGACCGTGTAGATCAGCGAATCGAGTTCGTCCTCGCCGTCTTCCGGCGTGCCTTCGAACTGCATGCCGACTTCGAGCGGTTCCGGAAACCGGCCGCGCGCCTCGACTTTCACGAGATCGGGATCGTACTCACCGAACGCATCCTGCGGTTCGAGCTGCAACTGGGTTTGATAGCCGGCTTCCTGACCGTCGAGTGCTTCCTCGATCTTGGGGAACGTGCCATCATAGCCGCCGTGCAGATAGACCATCGGCTCGTCGCTTTCCTCGATCAGATTGCCATGAGCGTCCGAGAGCTTATAGGCTACTGATACGACGGTGTCTTTTGCGATTTTCATTGGATTCTCCAAGATACAAGCCTCAATTATACGATGCCAGCGCGGTCTCCTAACGTTCCCTCAAGTCCTTTCGCGGTGCCGCTTCCCGACGAACCTTCAACCCTGCTCGGCAACCTCACGCCGGCGCAATTCATGCGCCGGTACTGGCAGAAAAAGCCGCTCCTGATCCGTCAGGCGATTCCTGGCATTCAAGCCCCGCTATCGCGCGACGAATTGTTCGAACTTGCCGATAGCGAAGATGCAGAATCGCGCCTCATCACGCATTTTCGCAAGTCCTGGGCGATGGAGCACGGGCCTTTTGCGGCCGATGAATTGCCATCTGTGAAAAAGCGTGACTGGACATTACTCGTGCAAGGGGTGAACCTGCACGACGACCGTGCCCGCGCGCTCCTGGACCGCTTCCGTTTCATCCCCGACGCCCGCCTCGACGACCTCATGATTTCGTACGCCACCGACGGCGGCGGCGTGGGTGCGCACTTCGATTCCTACGATGTGTTCCTGTTGCAGGTCCACGGCAAACGGCGCTGGCGCTTCGGCGCGCAGCGCGATCTCTCGCTAAAAGAGGGGTTGCCGTTGAAAGTTTTACAGCACTTCGAAGCCGACGAGGAGTGGGTGCTGGAACCGGGCGACATGCTTTATTTGCCGCCTCACATCGCTCATGACGGCGTGGCGGAGGGCGAGTGCATGACGGCGTCCATCGGCTTCCGGGCGCCTTCTGCAAGCGAACTGTCAGGCCAGTTCCTGTACCACCTTGCGGAGCGGCTGGACAACGCCCACGGCGCTGGTGCAAACAATGGCGCCCTGCGCTACCGGGACCCTACGCAGCCGGCAGTCAGCCACCCGGCATTGCTGCCGCAGATCATGATCGACCGGGTTGGCGCGATCCTTGCGAACATTGAATGGAATGAGAAGGACGTTGCTTCGTTTCTCGGCACGTACCTGAGCGAACCGAAGCCGAATGTCGTATTCGATCCACCTCGACGCCCCTTGAATGAGAACCGATTTATCGAACGCGCGAAACAATCAGGTTTGAAGCTCGATAAAAAGACCGTGCTGCTTTATGACACGCACGCTTATTTTATGAATGGCGAACAGGATTTAATGTCGGGAAAGGACAAAAAATGGCTTCCTGAACTCGCCGACAAACGCTATTTGGAGGGGAAACGCTTTGTAACACTCTCAGGCGATTCGTCAATGACAGTGCTACTGCACGAGTGGTATTGTGCGGGCTGGATACAAGTTGACGCAAACGCCTAGTGTTTGGACTATCTTGCTGTTCCGCGGGTTGAAATGTATGAGAAAGACAACGTATTGTCCCCTGATTTATCGACGGTCGATACGAAAGTGCATATAATTTCCGCCCAAGCCGTAGGAAGTCTCACAGACATACATAATGTGAGTCCACAACGGCCCGGGTCGGTGTTGGAGCACACATTACCGGTACTTTGCGCTGTTGCTTACCTTTAACCATAAAAGGACGTGATCATGAAGAAATCTCTCCTCGTAGCATCCCTGTTGGCTGCTGTTGCTCTTGCTGCATGCAACAAGTCTAGCGATACGGCTGCTCCGGGCGCTGCTAGCGATACCTCGGCTGCTGCTTCGGCACCTGCCGCTGCTGCTTCGGATTCGGCAGCTGCTGCAAGCGACGCAGCTTCGAGCGCTACGGCTGCTGCAAGCGACGCAACTGCGGCTGCTGCATCGGCAACCGACGCAGCTTCTGCTGCTGCTCCTGCTTCGGGCGCAAGCCAGTAAGCACCTAGTCAGGGGCCTAGTTTTCCGCTCTTTCGGCTGGTTTATCTAGCTGGATATTTAGCTGAGAACGAAGCCTCCGCAATAAGCCTCGCAGGATGTCGTTCTGGGAGGCTTATGAAAAAACCGGCCCTCGGGCCGGTTTTTTTACGTCTGCTGGTTCCTGGTGTGAATTGCGAAAGGCCGGATATGCGGCGCAGCGCGTGGTGCGCCGCTTAACGGCGAATGCTGAGCGGTTTTATAACGACAGCCAGTCGAACCCATCGGCTTGCGTAGCCACCACGACATCGGCCGCGGCGCCACCGAGCACGGCGGCGAGCGCCGCCTGGGCCAGCTCGGGCAAGTTGTTCTCCCGGCTCAGGTGAGCGGCCACCAGATGGCGCAGCTTCGATCGATCGAGCGCTGCGAGAATGCCTGCTGCAGCGTCGTTGTTCAGGTGTCCATGCATACCGCCAATACGCGCCTTGAGCGACGCTGGATAGCGGCTTGTCGCGAGCATCCCGACATCGTGATTCGATTCGAGCACCAGGGCATCGCAGCCGCTCAAGACAGAAGTGATATGGGCTGTAGCGCCCCCGACATCCGTCAGGACGCCCAAACGGCTTGCGCCGTCCGAGAACACATATTGGAGGGGCTCGCGCGCGTCGTGGGGCACTGTGTAGGGGAGCACTTCCAGGTCGCCCACCATCACGCTCTCGTCGCCCCAGAGCACGTGCAGATCGACTGGCGCGTCGTCGGCGCCCACTGCCCGTGCGGTACCCCAGCTCATGTGCAACGGAATGGACCATTTGCGCGCCAGCGTCAGCGCGCCGCCAATGTGATCCGCATGCTCATGTGTGATAAGAATGGCGTCGATCTGGTCTGCGCGCACGTCGAGGCGCGCGAGGCGCCGTTCGACTTCCTTCGCGGAGAAACCACAATCCAGCAGCACGCGCGTGGTGGTCGTGCCGCTGACCGACTCGACCAGCAACGCATTGCCTTCACTGCCGCTGCCGAGACTGGCAAAACGCATTGGCAAAAACCTAGTTCAACTGTGCATGCAACAACGCGACGATCCGTTGCGCATCAGTCGATGTATCCACCTGGCCGTTGGCGTCGACCACGGCAATCTCCGTGACGGTGTCCGCCTTCGGACGCACGTTGACCATGAACTCGCGTGAAGGCTTGGGCGTGCCGCCGCTAAAGAACTTGCCGAGCAAACCTTCCTTCTTCAACTCCGCCATGGAGTCCGAGAAGCGCACGTAATAGAGGCCCTTCGCGCGATCGCGGTTGTCGACGGTGAAGTTGGTCCGGTCAAGTGCAAGTCCTACACGCAACCAGGCGCTGTCGAACGGCTCGGAGAGATCGAGCGTGGACGAGCCACCCGTCGGATCAACGCTCGCCGTTGCACCTGCCGGAACCGCATCGGTCAGCAGTTGCTTGGCCTGTGCGTCGGTGAGGCCGAATTTCTCCATCAGCTTGGCGAGGAACGCCGCTTCAAGTGCGGGGTTACGCGGCCGCTCGACCCATTTCGACGATGTCTTGTCCTGACCCGTGAGCATTTCTTCCATCGCGCTGTGGCTGATGGAGATGTCAGTGGAACCACCCGAGCCGCGCTCGACCAGGGTACTGAACTGATCGCGCGTACCCGATGAATAGGCAAAGTCGACCAGCTTGCCAATGCTCTTCCTGAACCAGTCGTCCGGAATGTTCGCGCGATTTTCAGCCCAATCGGTCGTCATGATGCCGGTGGCGGCGGCATCGGTCTTGAGCGTAAATCCGTTCTCTTCCCAGAACTCCTGCAACTGCGGCCAAAGCTGGTCCGGGGAGCGGCCATCGACGACAAGCCAGCGGCGATCGCCGTCACGCTCCACGTGCATGCCGAACGGGTCTTGCGGGCTTGGCACGCCCACGGTTGCATTGCCTGCGGGCGTAAGCGCACGGGGCGCAGCGCCGCCCAGCGTATTCAGCTTGGGCGGTGCGGCATAACGCTGGCTGATGTCCGCGGTGCTCAGGTCTGACGGCACGGTCAGCGTAGGCGCCGTTTCAGCACCCTTGTAATTGACCCGATCCGGCGCGAGCCAGTCGTTCAACGTGTCACAACCGGCAAGCGAGATCAGCGTGCCGATTCCAAGCGACAGCACGCTCAGGGTGCGAGCGTGATTGAATAAGACGGAACGTTTCATGAGGTCCTTCGTGATGCTGAATGCGCGTTGCCTGGAAGCCAAGCCTGGAAGCTAAGCCGGAAACGGGTCGATGAACGACGGGTTGATGACACTCGCTGGCTGGCCAAACGGTAGTAAGGCCGACACCACTGCATTGCAGCGGGGCGCATGGTTTGAATGCACCCCACTGCCGGCCGTCAGGCCAGAAGTCCTGTTTCGCGCAACGCGTCGCAAACGACGTCGTGATAGCGCGCGTCGAGCGGCGTCAGTGGCAGGCGGATTCCACCTTCCATCCGCCCGAGCGCAGCAAGCGCCCACTTCGCGGGGATTGGATTCGACTCGCAAAACATCTGCTTGTGCAGCGACAACAAGCTCAGGTGAATCTTGCGCGCGGTGATCGCGTCGCCGGCAAGCGCCGCGCGGCAAAGTTCGCTCATCGCTCTCGGCGCGACGTTCGCCGTCACCGAAATATTGCCGTGGCCACCGAGCAGCATCAATGCAATTGCGGTCGGATCGTCACCGCTGTAGATCGCAAAATGCGCCGGCGCGTACTTGATCAGGTTCGCCGCACGGTCAATATTGCCCGTAGCCTCTTTCACGCCCACGATGCCCGGAACGTCGGCGAGACGCAGCACGGTGTCGTGGTTCATGTCGGCAACGGTCCGGCCCGGAACGTTATACAGGATGACGGGCAGGTCGACGGATTCCGCGATTTTGCGGAAGTGCTGGTACATGCCTTCTTGCGTCGGCTTGTTGTAATAAGGAACGACTTGCAGCGTGGCGTCGGCGCCGACTTCCTTCGCGGCTTTCGCCAGCTCGACCGCCTCGGACGTAGAGTTGCCGCCCGCGCCAGCGATGATCGGAAAACGCTTGGCCGTATGTTCGACGGCGGTTTTCACCATCAGGATGTGTTCATCGACTGAGAGCGTGGCCGATTCGCCGCTGGTGCCGACCACGACGAGGCCGTTCGTGCCCTCTTCAACATGCCAGTCGATCAGTTTTCGAAACGCCGGCAGATCGAGACTACCGTCCTCGTGCATCGGGGTGACGATGGCAGGAATGCTGCCGCGGATCTGGATGCCGCCGTGTGTTCCGTTTGTCATGAAACGCTATGAAATTGGTCGGTAAACCGCGATTGTAGCGGATTAGCCCTGCAGTACGTAACGAACGGGATCTGACGCATTGTTACGTTCCGTAAGGCCGGTTGGCGTGGGCCGCAACGGGGCGGCAGCGACGATGCGCTGCACGCAGGATGCGCGCGGCACGTTGATAAAACCATCCTGATAAGCGATGACCCGTAACCTGCCCCGCACGGCGTCGAGCAGTTCGCCGGGATTGAGCAGGAAGTTCGGGTTCGAAGGCTTGCCAAAACGTTCGTTGCCCGCAGCGAAGGTCTCGTAGAGCAGCACGCCGCCAGGCGCGAGGGCATCGAATAAATAGGGGAACAGGGGCCGGTGCAGGTAATTCGTTACGACGACCGCGGCAAATTTCTCGTCGGCGCGTAGTGGCCAGCTTGCGTTTTCCAGATCGGCGCAACGCGTCGCGACATGCTGCACGCCGGCGAGACTCGCCAAAGCGGTTTCGTCACGGTCCAGCGCCAGCACCGGATGCCCGCGCGACGCGAAATAACGCGCGTGACGGCCATTGCCCGACGCGACATCGAGCACAGCACCGCGCGGCTCCACCAGATGCGACCATTGTTCCATCCATGCACTGGCCGTGGTCGGTGGCGTGGGAGGCGTAGGCGCCGTGGATGACTGTTCAGGCGCTGACATCGTGCGTCATCAGTTACATCAGTTGTATGAGAGACCCATTGCGTCGCGAACGTCGCGCATGGTCTCGACCGCGAACTTGCGCGCCTTGTCGCAACCGTCGGCCACGATTGCGCGCAACAGCGACGGATCGTCCATGTATTTCTGCGCGCGTTCCAGCATGGGTTGCTGCTCGTGCAAGATGCCTTCGATCACCGGCTGCTTGCATTCAAGGCAACCGATTCCCGCGCTGCGGCAGTTCGTCTGCACCCACTTGTGTGTGGTTTCGTCGGTATAGACCTGATGCAGTTGCCACACCGGGCATTTGTCCGGATCGCCGGGATCGGTGCGGCGAACCCGCGCCGGATCGGTCGGCATGGTGCGCACTTTCTTCGTGATGGTCTCGGCGTCTTCACGCAAGCCGATGGTGTTGCCATACGACTTCGACATCTTCGCGCCATCGAGTCCCGGCATGCGCGAGGCTTCCGTCAACAGCGCCTGGGGCTCGACCAGAATGATCTTGCGCGCGCCTTCCAGGTATCCGAACAGCCGTTCGCGATCGGCCATCGACAGGCTCTGCGATTCCTGCAACATCGCCCGCGCTTTTTCAAGCGCCTCGTCATTGCCTTCCTGCTGATACGCGACTCGCAACTCGTGATAAAGCTTCGCGCGTTTGCCACCGAGTTTCTTCGCGGCATCGAGCGCTTTCTCTTCGAAATCCGCCTCACGCCCGTACAGATAATTAAAGCGCCGCGCGATCTCGCGCGTCATCTCCACGTGCGGCACCTGGTCTTCGCCGACCGGGACGAGCGACCCGCGATACAGCAGGATGTCGGCGGCCATCAGCACCGGGTAACCGAGAAAACCGTACGTGGTCAGGTCCTTTTCCTTCAGCTTCTCGATCTGCTCTTTGTAGGTCGGCACGCGTTCGAGCCAGCCGAGCGGCGTGCTCATGCCGAGCAGCAGCGCAAGCTCGGCGTGTTCTGGCACGCGGCTCTGGATAAAAAGCGTGGCCTGCGCCGGATCGATGCCGGACGCGAGCCAGTCGATCAGCACTTCCCAGACGTTCTTCTCGATGACTTCAGGCGTTTCGTAGTGGGTCGTCAGCGCATGCCAGTCGACGACCGCGAAAAAGCACGGGTACTCGGACTGCAGCCGCACCCAGTTCTTGAGCACGCCGTGATAGTGGCCTAGATGCAGCGAGCCGGTCGGCCGCATGCCGGAGAAGATACGGTCAGGGAACATGGATTTATTGTAAAAGCGAGGCAAGGGGATTCAGGACGGCCGACACCGCGACATACCCGGCGCTCACCAGCGGCCCGAGCCAAAAACGCGTCAAGGTACCGGTCATGACTAGTGCCATCACGATGAAAAAACCGAAAGGTTCGAGCCGCGACAGCATGATCGATGCGCGCACAGGCAGCAGCGCCATCAGCACACGTCCACCATCGAGCGGCGGCAACGGAAACAGGTTGAGCACGCCGAGCACGAGGTTCACGCCAACGCCGGCCGCAGCCATGCGCGTAAAAAACGGCTCACTGACATTGAACGACGCCAGCAGCACCGCGACCACGCCCCAGATGAGCGCCTGGACGAAATTGCTCGCCGGTCCTGCCGCCGCGACCCACAAGCTGCCCCAGCGTGGATTGCGCAGGTTTCCGAACGCCACGGGCACGGGCTTCGCATAACCGAACATGAATGCGCCGCTGGTGGCGAAATAAAGGATCAGCGGAATAGCAAGCGTGCCGACAGGGTCGATGTGGCGCATTGGATTGAGCGACACGCGGCCAAGCACGTAAGCCGTGTTGTCACCCAGCAGACGTGCCGCATAGCCGTGAGCGGCCTCATGCAGCGTGATCGCGAAGATCACCGGGAGCGCGTAGACCGCGATAGTTTGTATCAGGGAGGAATCCATAGCTCGCTATTGTATCAAGCAGTTGTGGCGCCACTCGTTGGCGGACGGTTTGGCGTTCGCCCAGGGCAATGGGGCGCGAGCGTCGAGACAGTGAGTTTGCGTCCGGGGTTATTCACCCGAACGTAGCGTCACTGTCTATTGTGTCATCGTGCGGGGTTTTCAGGCGCTTTCGGCAGTAAGGCCAAATGGTTCCAGACTGCCACGGCCTGGACGCACCAGCACGGGCGCGTCGCCGGTCAGGTCGATGACCGTGGAAGGTTCCATCGCGCATGCGCCGGCGTCGATGACCAGGTCGATTTGTTTCTCCAGCCGCTGGCGAATCTCTTCGGCGTCATTGAGCGGATGGGTATCGGGCGGCAGGATCAGCGTCGAGCCGAGCAGCGGCTGGCCCAGCGCTTCAAGCAACGCGAGCGTGATCGCGTGATTCGGCACACGCAGGCCGATAGTCTTTCGCGACGGATGCGACAGGCGCCGCGGCACTTCTTTCGTCGCCTGAAGCACGAACACGTAAGGACCGGGAGTCACCGATTTAATCAGACGATAGTTGCGGTTATCGACGATCGCGAAATTCGACAATTCCGATAAATCGCGCACCAGCAGCGACAGCAGTTGCTTGTCGTCGAGCCCGCGAATCCGGCGGATGCGTTCGACGGCGTTTTTATCGTCGAGATGACACGCGAGCGCGTAGCTGGAATCGGTCGGCAACGCGACAATGCCGCCATCATTGATGATCTGCACCGCCTGGTTGATCAGGCGCGGCTGCGGATTGTCAGGATGAATTCGAAAGAATTGAGACATGACCAGATGACGTAGGTGGGTTGTCCGGGGTTGCTTGCAAACCGGCGCCGGGCCGCCCCATGCGAACACGCGAGAATACCCGCAAATGCACGCGGTTGCGCGACAGACAGAAGCGGGTGGATGCAAGGATCGTGCGCAGCGTTTAGCAGATTCAACCAAACGCTTCAACGGTAGCCCGGCTATGAGCCGGCGCGGTCCACCTTTAGACCAGGCACTCCCAGACGGGCTTGAGATCGGCGGGAAGCGGCGGCAGTGCTCCAAGGTCGATGCGCCCCTCGCCCGCCGCATGAAAATCCGAGCCGCGCGATGCGAGAAAGCCATACCGGCGGGCAACTTCCGCATATTCGCGATACTGGTCCGGCGTGTGGCTGCCAGTCACGACTTCAATCGCACGGCCGCCGTGCTGGATGAATTCATCGAAGAACGCGGCGAATTCGACCGGCGAGAAATCGTAACGCCCGGGATGCGCGATCACCGCCTCGCCGCCCGCCGCCTTGATCCATTTCATGGCGTCCGCGAGTTTGGACCAGCGATGGCCGACATAACCCGGCTTGCCGTCACCGAGATATTTCGAGAACACGTCCGAGGTCGATTCCGCGTAACCCTTTTCAACCAGGAAGCGCGCGAAATGCGTGCGCGAGATCATGGCCGGATCGTTCACGTAGTGCAGCGCGCCCTCGTAGGCGTTCGGGATGCCGATGCCGGCCAGCGCCTCTCCGATGGCTTCGCCGCGCGCCTGACGGCCGCTGCGCGTGGCTGCCAGGCCGTCGATCAGCGCCTGGTTTTCAGCATCCACGTTCAGCCCGACGATATGCACCGTACGCCCCGCCCACGTCACTGAAATCTCCACGCCACCCAGATACCCCATACCGAGCGCTTGCGCCGCTTCCCGCGCCTCGCGCTGGCCGCCAAGCTGGTCGTGGTCAGTGAGCGCCCACAGCGTCACACCGCCCGCATGAGCGCGCGCGGCGACCTCGGCCGGAGCGAGCTGGCCGTCAGAAACGGTGGAATGGCAATGCAGATCGGCGTTCATCATGGAAGCTCTGGGAGTTACTTCCCATTCTACTGCAACGCGTCAAACGGTTTATGGGGCTGACCGATCGTTCGATTACACAATCCAGCACGGCCGGCTTCAAGCGCAAAACGTCTCGATCAGCGCCGCCACGCGCTCCGGCTGATCGTGATGAAGCATATGGCCGGCGTGATCGACGACCTCCTCGCGCCAGTCGCCAAACGCCTTGAAACGCTGCTTGAATTCGTCGATTGGAACATCGCCGGCGATCATCGCGAGGGTCGGCGAAGCGAGCGCCTCGACGTGCAGGACTTTCGCCAGAACCTTCGACCAGACGGCCATCACCTCGTCCAGCCGATACAGCAATGGCCCACGCATTTTGTGCGCCGGATCGGCCAGCAGATGGAAACGGCCGGTATCGTCGGGCCTGGCCCAGTGTTGGGCCAGGAAGCGCGCTTTCGCCAGTGGCAGACGCGAATTCGTGCGGATCAGCCGCTGGGCGACATCATCGAGCGTGGCGTAGGTGTTGAGCGTTGGCGGCGAGCGCAAATCGTCCAGCCATTGCGCGAGCCGCCCGGGCGAACGCTCCGCCTTGGTGGCCGGCATGCCAAACCCTTCGAGATCGACCACGCGCCGCACCCGTTCCGGCCGCACGCCCGCGTACAGGCAGACGACGTTCGCGCCCATGCTGTGGCCGACCAGGTTCACCGGCTCCCCTCGCAGCGACGCAGGCGCGTAATGGTCGAGCAACGCATCCAGATCCGCCAGATAGTCCTGGAACCAGTAATGGCCGCACTTTCCTTGCGCGACCGGCCAGTCCGACAGCCCAAAACCACGGGCATCGGGCGCGATCACCTGCCAGTCGGCCGCCAGCGCATCGACAACGAATTGAAACGACGCCGAAATATCCATCCAGCCATGCAGCATGAACAGCGTGGGCGCGTCGGGCGATCCCCATCGGCGCACGTGCAGTCGCGTGCCGCGCGTGGTGATGAATTCGGAAACGGGCGTTTTGAGAGGGGTCATCGGGGAATCGGGGCCGTTTGAGTGGAATCGATGTCATCCAGACCCGCCAGCGCACGTAACTCGGCTTCGTCGAAACCGGCATCGCGACGTGCTTCGAAGTTGAACGGACCGCGAAGTTTGGGGGCGTGATATTGCTCGGCAAGTTGCGCGTAGGTGGCGTGCGGATCTGCCCCGGACTCGCTGCACAGGTGCCGGAACCAGTGATTGCCGATCAGCACGTGGCCGATTTCATCGTGGAGAATCACGTCGAGAATGGCCGCCGATGCGTGGTCGCCCGCTTGAGCGAGGCGGCGGCGGATCGGTGGAGAAGCGTCCAGCCCGCGCGCCTCCAGCGTTCGCGGCACGAGCGCCATGCGCGCAAGCACGTCGCCGCGCGTGCGTTCCGCCATCTCCCAAAGGCCGTCGTGCGCGGGGAAATCGCCGTACTGATGGCCGAACTCCGCCAGACGCGCGCTCAGCAACGAAAAGTGGCGCGACTCCTCGGCGGCGACCTTGAACCAGTCGCGATAAAACGCGTCGGGCATTGAAGGGAAACGCCAGACAGCATCGAGCGCCAGGTTGATCGCGTTGAATTCGATATGCGCCAGCGCGTGCAGCAACACCGCGCGCCCCGCGTCCGACTGCATGCTGCGGCGTTTCAGCGATGACGGCGCGACCAGTTCCGGCGTCGCCGGGCGGCCGGGAAGATCGAGCGGATCGGAAATGTGGGCGGCGGTGTCGAGGATGGTGTCCCCGAAAAGCAAACGCTCATAGAACTGCTGGACAGCGCTCGCCTTGGTGACGGGATCGCGTTCCCGGAGCAACGCCAGCGCGGTCGGACGCACGCTGTTGGACGCGGAATAATCGAGCTGTTCGGGCATGATTCCAGAGATGCTTTGGGTGACTTATGCGGTGCTTATATACGGTAACGATTGATCGGCAACACCACCGGCGCGCCGCCGCCCGCGCAGGCCGATCCAAAAACGCCAGTTTTAAATCCCCGGTTCAGAAGCTGCCGATCAGGCGGTAAACAGGCGGCACGCACGCCGCTTTTGCGCAACCGGCTAAAATAGCACTTTCGGCGGAAGATTTTTGGCGTGAGGCGCGCCCCGGCCGCAGTCTATAGCATCGTTCCAAGCCGCCTGAAGTCGCCTGAGATTTAAATTTCATCCGATTTCATCCGATTTGTGCCGGCCACGCCGGCGCCCCAGGCCAGTCGGCCAATCCGCGCTCATCGCTCACATCAAGCCTCACAGGAGACAAAGTGGCAATCTATAAGCTCGGCGATGCCGCCCCGACCATCCACGAAAGCGTCTTTGTCGCTGATACGGCGACCATCATCGGCCGTGTGACCCTGGAAGAAAACTCGAGCGTCTGGTTCGGCGCCGCCCTGCGCGGCGACAACGAGCCCATCGTGCTCGGCCGGGGCAGCAATATCCAGGAAGGCGCGGTGCTGCATACCGACCCGGGCTTTCCGCTGACGATTGAAGCCAACGTGACCATCGGCCATCAAGCCATGCTGCACGGCTGCACGATCAAGGAAGGTGCATTGATCGGAATTCAGGCCGTGGTCTTGAATGGTGCGGTAATCGGCCGCAATTGCCTGGTTGGCGCGGGCGCCGTAGTCACCGAAGGTAAAACCTTCCCCGATAACACCCTGATCCTCGGCGCACCCGCGAAAGCCGTGCGCGAGCTTACGGAAGCCGATATTGCCCAGATGCAGGCGGGCACGCGTGGTTACGCGGACCGCCGCGAATTTTACAAGGCGCAACTCGTGCGGATCGGCTGAACGCCGGCCGGCACGCATGACGCCATCGATCAAAGGACCCAAGCGTGGTTAACGACCAGCTTCAAAAATTCATGTTCAACGCCGCGCCGGTGCGTGGCGAGATTGTCTCGCTGCGCGATACCTGGCAGGAGGTGCTCACGCGCCGCTCGTACCCCACGCCCGTGCGCAACGTGCTCGGCGAAATGATGGCTGCGTGTGCCCTGCTGTCGGCCAATCTCAAGTTCGACGGCACGCTCATCATGCAGATCTACGGCGACGGGCCGGTGACCATGCTTGTCGTGCAGTGCAATTCGGATTTGTCGTTGCGGGCAACCGCGAAGTTGGCCGAGTCTATTGAAGGCGCGAGCGAAGCGCCCGTGCCCATCACCGATGACATGACGCTTCCCGACCTGCTCAACCGCAACGGCCAGGGCCGTTGCGTGATCACGCTGGATCCGCGCGACAAGAAGCCCGGGCAGCAGGCGTACCAGGGCATCGTGCCCTTGAGCGGCGAGCACGGGCCGCTGGCGTCGATGGCGGAAGTGCTTGAACACTACATGCATCACTCCGAGCAACTCGACACGCGCATGTGGCTCGCCGCGAACACCGAGCGCGCCGTGGGCATGCTGCTGCAAAAGCTCCCTGGCGATGGCGGCATCGTTCCGCATCCGGGCGAACACGACGCCGATACGTGGCAGCGCGTGTGCCATCTCGGCGGCACGCTGTCGAACGAAGAGTTGCTGAAGGAAGAGCCGGAAGTGGTTTTCAAGCGGCTCTTCTGGCAGGAAAACGTGCAGCATTTTGAACCGGCGCAAGCGCGTTTCGAATGCACGTGTTCGCGTGAAAAGGTGGGCGGCATGCTCAAGATGCTGGGGCGTGGCGAAGTGGACAGCGTGGTTGAAGAACGTGGCAGCGTGGAAGTGCACTGCGAGTTCTGTAACCAGCGCTACGAATTCGATCCGGTGGACGTGGCGCAACTTTTTGTGGCCGGAGAAATTTCACAAGGCGTAAGTCCGGCTCCGGATCAACGGCATTGAGTTCGCGCCGTCTTTATGGCTCTGTAACAAGACGTCGCAGGATCGACCTTTGGCGCGTTGCGGCATGTCATGATTCGGTTCCGCTAAGCGTCCGGCCTGCTGGAGGTCGAAATGAATTCCTTGGAATGTGCATCGAAGAAACTGGCTGTGGCGCTGTTCGGCGCGGCGTTGCTCGCGCTCGGCGGCTGCATGATGGATCCGCCTGGACCTTCGCCCATTTACAGCCGCTTGCCGGCCGCGCAGAACCAGGCGGCGCAGCCGCTTTCGCAGGCCGAGCAGCAGCGCTACAACCAGATCGATCGGCAAGTGCTGGCTGAACAGCAGCAGGCAATGGCAGCCGAAGCAGCAGCGCAGGCTTATTCACAGTACTATCGCGCGCCTGTCACCGTGTACGGCGGATATTCAAGCGGCGGCTGGGGTAACCGATGGGGAACGGGTTTCGGCTACGGATACCCGGGATATTATTGGTAGCGCCTCGGGCGCGCGTGGTTAGCTGCAACGCGGCGGCGCCAACAAAAAAAGCTGTTTCAACTCACGTTGAAACAGCTTTTTTACATCCGTTGTTTCGATTGACGAGCAGCGCGCTAACCGCCCGGCTTCTTCTTGGCCGCGTCCATCTTGTCCTTCGTCGCTTGCCGTTCGAACGCCCGGCGCTCTTCTTTCGAACGCGACACCGGATTGGGCACTACCCGCAACGGCGCGGCGGACACTTGCCCGCGCGTGGAAGCACTCGATTGCGCATTCACCGAGTTGGCAGGAGCCGGTGAATTCGGCGAGACGAACTGAACGAACACCTCGCTGTCCTTCATCATGCCCATTTCGTAACGCGCGCGTTCTTCAACGGCCGATGTACCGTTCTGCAAGTCCGCCACCTCTCCCTGCACGCGTTCGTTGCGCAGTTTCAGGTCGGCGTTCTTCTTTGTCTGGTTGACTAGTTGCTGCTGCAGTTCGTGGACACGTAACCAGCCGCCGTGTCCCCACCACAGTGGATACTGGATCATCGCCAGCAGCAGGATCAGAACAAAGGTGACAATCCGCATTTAAGAGGCGAGGAAAACGCTAACACTTCAACAAAATTTGGCGCTGCCTCGGATTCAGGAGAACTCGAAGCAGCGGACTGGATAAATCAACGGGCCGTCCGGACTAACTAACGTCCAATCCGCCCGAAGCTTTAGCGCAGATTGTAAAACGCCGACTTACCCGGATAGCTGGCGATATCGCCGAGATCTTCTTCAATGCGCAGCAACTGGTTGTACTTCGAGACCCGGTCGCTACGCGACAACGAACCCGTCTTGATCTGGCCGGCGTTCAGGCCGACCGCGATATCCGCAATCGTCGAATCTTCCGTTTCGCCCGAACGATGCGAGATGACCGCAGTGTAACCCGCGCGCTTCGCCATTTCGATTGCCGCAAAAGTTTCCGTCAGCGTGCCGATCTGGTTGATCTTGATCAGGATCGAGTTGGCGATGCCCTTGTCGATGCCTTCCTTCAGGATGCGCGTGTTCGTCACGAACAGATCGTCGCCTACGAGCTGGATCTTCTTGCCGAGTTTATCGGTGAGGATCTTCCAGCCGTCCCAGTCGCTTTCGTGCATGCCGTCTTCGATCGAAACGATCGGGAATTTATCGGCGAGCGTAGCGAGATAGTCCGTGAATTCCGCCGACGACAACTGCAAACCCTCACCCGCGAGCTGATATTTACCGTCGTGGTAGAACTCGCTGGCGGCGCAGTCCAGGGCCAGCAAAACGTCTTCGCCCGCGCGATAACCGGCCTTCTCGATTGCCTGGACGATGGTCGACAGGCACTCGTCGTTGCTGCCGAAGTTCGGTGCGAAACCGCCTTCGTCACCCACCGCCGTGCTCATGCCGCGATCGCTCAGGATCTTCTTCAGCGCGTGAAACACTTCAGCGCCGCAGCGCAATGCTTCGCGGAAGGTCGGCTGGCTGACCGGGACAATCATGAACTCCTGGATGTCCAGGCTGTTGTTCGCGTGCGCGCCGCCGTTCACGATGTTCATCATGGGAACGGGCAATTGCATGGCGCCCGAGCCGCCGAAGTAACGGTACAGCGGCAGGCCGGCTTCTTCGGCTGCAGCCTTCGCCACGGCCATGGAAACAGCCAGCATGGCGTTTGCGCCGAGGCGCGACTTGTTGTCGGTGCCGTCGAGTTCGAGCAGGGTTTTGTCGAGGAAAGCTTGTTCCGATGCATCAAGACCCATGATGGCTTCGGAGATTTCGGTATTGATGTGTTCGACTGCCTTCAACACGCCCTTGCCGCCGTAGCGGCCGGCTTCGCCGTCACGCAATTCGATCGCTTCGCGCGATCCGGTGGAAGCGCCCGAGGGCACGGCAGCGCGGCCCATCGTGCCGGATTCCAGCAGGACGTCACATTCGACGGTGGGATTGCCTCGCGAGTCGAGAATCTCGCGACCGATGATATCTACGATAGCACTCATGGTTTCCTCAAGAAATGACGGTGAATCAGGTCAGACAGCAGGTCGGTGTTTAACATCTCGCCAATGCGCGAGCGCTTGGCTTCAGAGGCCTTCTACGACCATCATGTTCAATTCTGCTGCGCCCGTTCGCACGTGGCGCGCCGCTTCGTATTGAGCGGAGTGATTCCATTTGTGGCCGTACGGTCGTCAACGAACTTGAGTACGGCCGGGAGCGGGCGAATTGATCCCTCTAACGCCTCGCTCCTTCCTCCACGCAACAGAAACTTACCACCGTATGCTTCATCGCCTGCAATGACAACGGTTCAAACGTGGCGAATTTATCGGGGTCAGTAGGATTCGCGTTCATGAAGACGTCATCTTCTTCATGACGCTCCCCACCGGTGCGAGGCTGATGTGGATGCTTGCGCGAGTGCACGCGTTGAAATACACGCGGCGCCCGCAGCGTCCTTAACTGAAATCGTTCTCGAGAAACGGTCCGCTCTTCACGGCCCGGTCCAACGCGACGAGTGTCTCCAGCAGTGCTTCCATTCTGTGCAGCGGTACGGCGTTCGGCCCGTCGGACTTCGCGTTCGCCGGGTCCGGATGCGTCTCCATGAACACGCCCGCAACGCCTGTTGCAATAGCAGCACGCGCCAGCACCGGGACGAACTCGCGCTGGCCGCCAGAACTCGTGCCCTGCCCGCCCGGCAACTGGACCGAATGCGTGGCATCGAAGACGACGGGTGCATTGGTTTCGCGCATGATCGCGAGCGAGCGCATGTCGGAAACCAGATTGTTATAACCAAACGAAACGCCACGCTCGCACGCCATGAAACGGTCGTCGGACAAACCGGCTTCGCGCGCGGCGTCGCGGGCTTTGTCGATGACGTTCTTCATGTCGTGCGGCGCGAGAAACTGGCCCTTCTTGATGTTGACCGGCTTTCCCGAACGCGCGCATGCGTGGATAAAATCAGTCTGGCGGCACAGGAACGCGGGCGTTTGAAGCACGTCCACGACCGACGCGACCGCTTCAATCTCATGCTCCGAATGAACGTCGGTGAGGACGGGCAGGCCGAGTTGCTTTTTCACTTCGCCGAGAATTCGCAGGCCTTCGTCCATGCCAAGACCGCGGAACGACTTGCCGGAACTGCGATTGGCCTTGTCGTACGACGATTTATAGATGAACGGGACGCCCACTTTCGCGCAGATTTCCTTGAGACGGCCGGCGACGTCGATGGTCATTTGCTCCGACTCGACCACACACGTGCCCGCGATCAGGAAAAACGGCTGGTCGAGACCGACTTCGAAATCACACAGCTTCATGCTTGCGCTCCGACAGTAACCGCCACGGCCGGTGCGGGCGCGTGTTCAGCAGCAATGCTCGCCACGCCGTTCGCCTTCAGCGCCAGATGATGCGCGCGTGCCGCTTCAACAAATTCCTTGAACAGCGGATGACCATCGCGCGGTGACGACGTAAATTCCGGGTGGAACTGCACGCCGACGAACCACGGATGCATGGCTTCAGGCAGTTCCATCATTTCCGGCAGATCTTCGCTCGGCGTGCGCGCGCTGATGACCAGTCCGCCCGCTTCGAGTTGCGGCACGAAACGGTTGTTCACTTCATACCGGTGCCGATGGCGCTCGTTCACATCCGTACCATAGATACGCGCCGCCATGGTGCCCGGCTTGATCGGACATTTTTGTGAACCAAGGCGCATCGTGCCGCCCAGATCCGATTCTTCCGTGCGCTTTTCAACGCGGCCCGCGCGGTCATACCATTCGGTAATGAGCGCGACAACCGGGTTGGTCGTCGATGAATCGAATTCAGTGCTGTTTGCATCGGCCAGACCGGCGACATCGCGAGCGAATTCGATCACGGCCAGTTGCATGCCAAGGCAGATGCCCAGGTACGGTGTCTTCGATTCACGTGCGTATTTGATCGCCTTGATCTTGCCTTCTGTTCCGCGCGCGCCGAAACCACCCGGCACGAGCACGGCGTCGAGATGCTTCAGCGCGGCGACGCCGTCCGTGTCGATCTGCTCGGAATCGATGTACTCGATGTTAACCTTCGTCGACGTATGAATGGACGCGTGCTTGAGCGCCTCGATCAGCGACTTGTACGACTCGGTCAGTTCCACGTACTTGCCGACCATGCCGATGGTGACTTCGTTCTTCGGGTTCTCAAGCTTCTGGACGAGACCGGCCCACATGCTGAGGTCGGCGGGTTTCGCCGTGAGCTTGAGCTCTTCGCAAATGATGTTGTCGAGGCCTTGGTCGTGCAGCATCTGCGGAATCTTGTAGATGCTGTCCACGTCCCACACCGAGATCACTGCGTCTTCCGGAACATTGGAGAACAACGAGATCTTCGCGCGTTCGTCGCCCGGAATCGGACGGTCCGCGCGGCACAGCAGCACGTGCGGTGAGATGCCGATTTCGCGCAGCTTCTGCACGCTATGCTGCGTGGGTTTCGTCTTGAGCTCACCGGCCGTCGCGATATACGGCACAAGCGTCAGGTGCACGAAACACGCGCTGTTGCGGCCGAGGCGCAGGCTCATCTGGCGCGCGGCTTCGAGGAACGGCAGCGATTCGATATCACCCACGGTCCCGCCAATTTCCACGATAGCCACGTCAGGCTCACCGCACGTGGCCGCAGCCGCGCCGCGTTGCAGGAACGCCTGGATTTCGTTAGTGATATGCGGAATGACCTGAACCGTCTTGCCGAGATATTCGCCCCGGCGTTCCTTGCGGATCACCGACTCGTAGATCTGACCGGTCGTGAAGTTATTGGCCTTGCGCATCTTCGTGCTGATGAAGCGCTCGTAATGGCCTAAGTCGAGGTCCGTTTCCGCACCGTCTTCCGTCACGAACACTTCCCCGTGCTGAAACGGGCTCATCGTGCCGGGGTCGACGTTGATGTAAGGATCGAGCTTTAAGAGGGTGACTTTCAGACCGCGCGATTCGAGGATCGCTGCGAGGGAAGCGGCGGCAATACCCTTGCCGAGGGAAGACACTACGCCGCCGGTGACGAATACATATTTGGTCATCGCTAGGTGCTCGCGGGAAAAACGGATTATACCCGAAAGGCGTCCCATAACCCAGAGCGGGAGGGACGCGCGTTGGGAGCCGATTTATCGTGGGCGGCGGGTTTCGATCGCGTGTTTATCGGCGTGCTGAAGGGCGTTTGAATGGTGTCTCGCCGGGATTTGCCTTGAGATCCGTTACGCCCGCAGTCCATTAAGCGTGCGCTGCAATGCGCGCGCTGTTTCCACCGGGTGTTCCATGGGAAACAGATGACTGCCCTCGATCCATTCGAAATGGCCGCCCACGATACGCCGCGTCATCTCCAGTCCGACGTGGCGGACTTCCTTCGAATGCGTTCCCGCAATGAATCCAACCGGCACCGGAACGCCATGCGCGACCCGCGCACCCAGCGTGCGCGGCAAGGTCTTGTAGATGCGGAATTCCACCTCGCGATCGAAAGCGAGCTTGCGCTGGCGGTTGATGCCGGCGGCCTCATTGATAGCACCGATGCCCTCTCCAGTGCCCGCTTCTGCCGGTATCGCGTAGTCGATGTAGTCCGACAGCATCCGCTCGTCCCAGCGGGCGAACGCGGCTTTCGCGTGAAAGTGACGCCATGCGTCTTCCCTGCTCGGCCAATGCGTGCGCCGGTTTTTAGTGGCGGCGGCAGGCGAGAGCCGCGTGTCGAGCCCAGTCAATTGCGATAAACGCAGTAAATTACTGCGCCAGCCCGCGATCACCGGTGAATCCAGCATCACGACGCCTTTCACCCAATGCGGCCGCTTGAGCGCCGCCATCAATGAGAGATAACCGCCCAGCGAATGCCCGACCAGCCACACTTTCACGTCGGCCGGGCGCCTGGCGTCGATGTCTTCAAGCAATTGATCCACCAGATGCGGCCAGTCGCGCGTAACGGGGAAACGCGGATCGTGACCAAACCGTTCGACGGCTCGAATCTCAAAGTCGTCGGAAAGTTCGGCGAAGATCGTCCGGTATGTCGATGCAGGAAACCCGTTCGCATGTGAAAAATGCAGGATGTCTTTCAAGCGGCGTGCCCTCTTTTTTTGCAACGCTCTTTCCAGCGTCTCATTTTTAACGTTCTTAATGTTCTTAACGTTCGATTCACCGTCCCATCCAGTAGCGCGCGTGAGTCTGCCTGAAACGCTCGATGGACACCCCCGACGACACCTCCATGCGCGCCGCACCGTCTTCGTCGCTGCGCGATAACTCGATATGCCGTAAGCGATACCGCTCGAACACCGTCGGATTCGGATGGTTAAAACGGTTGCGGTAGCCTACCTGAAATACCGCGACGCGCGGACTCACGGCGTCGAGGAAAGGCTCGGTAGACGACGTCTTGCTGCCGTGATGCGGCACGATCAGCACATCAGCCTGGAGCGTGGCAGCTTCACCTTGCCCGAGTTGAATCAACTGGCGCTCGACGTCGGCTTCAATGTCGGCGGCCAAAAGCGCCGAGCGCCCCGCTGCGCTCGTCACTTTCAGCACGCATGACGTCGCGTTCGGTTTGGCCGCAAGCGGCCCTGCCTGCGGCCACAGCACGTCGAACATCACGCCGTCCCACTGCCAGCGCTGCCCCGCGACGCAGCGCAGCAAAGCGCTGCCGTGATCCTGCGCCGTCGTCCACAACGCTTCATGCGGCTGCAGCGACGCCACGAATTGCCGGACCTGAATGCTCTCGAGCACCGCGGGCGCCCCGCCCGAGTGATCGGAATCGGAGTGGCTGATCATCAGCGTATCGAGCGTGAAGAGGCCGTGGGCGAAGAGATACGGCACCACAAGCCGCTCGCCCGCATGCGTGGATTCGGGGCCCGGACCCGCATCGAAGAGCAAGGTGTGATGCGTGGTTTCGATGACGACAGAAGATCCTTGGCCAATGTCGAGCGCCGTCACGCGAAACGCGCCGTTCGCAGGCGCTTGAGAGATGGGTAGCGCCAGCGGCAACCAGGTAAGCGGAGCGGCGAACCGCAGCGGCCAGCCACGCGGAGCGAGCGCCCATATCACCCCGAACGCCGCTGCCGTCAGCGCAAAACCATCCGGTTGCGGCAAACGCCAGAGCGTCCATGCGGGTCCGGACAGGTGGGCGAGCGCGTCGAACATCGGGGTCAGCATGCTATGCGCCGCGCGGTAGGCAAATACGTCAAGCGGTGCCGGCAGCAAGACGGCCGCGAGCACGGTCGGCGTAACGAGAAAGCTGATCCAGGGAATCGCGAACGCATTGGCCAGCGGCCCTAGCAGTGGAATCTGGAAAAACCAGTAGGCGGTGAGCGGTGCGAGTCCGAGCGTGATTGCGTACTGCACGCGCGCGCTGGATGCGATTCCGCGGCCGATGCGCCGTGCCGCCGGTCTGAGCCAAGCGAGTAAGCGAACCCGGGCTCGCACGATCATGTCGCCAAGCCGGTCGCGGATGTGGCGGCGTGGTTGAACTCCGGCCTCATCGCTGGGTTCGCTCGCGGCACGATCTTCGTCTGCCTGAGGCGCCGCGTACTCCTGCGCGAAACCAAGCGATGCCTGCCGCCCACGCGACGCAATCGCGTACAGGATGGCGGCCACAGCACAAAACGACAACCAGAATCCCGCTGCCGTCACCGCCCACGGATCGGCAATCAGCACCAACGCCAACGCCCACGCGAGCACCAGCGAAGACGCCGGCCGGCGGCCGCTCAACACAGCAAGCGCGACGAAGCACAACATCCACATCGATCGCTGCGCGGGGACGTTGAATCCGGCGAGCGCCGCATAGAAGGCCGCGAATACCGCCGCACCGGCGGCTGCCGCTTTTTGCGTTGATACGATCAGTGGCGCGGGCAACCTGCGCCAGCGCAAGCGCCGCCATAACCCGCCGCTCAAGAGCGCCGCGAGCCCCGCGACAAAGCCAATATGCAGTCCGGAAATCGCGACCAGATGACTCGTCCCGGTCGCGCGCAGCAAGGCCCAGTCGGTGTCGCTAACCACGTCTTGAGCGCCCGTTGCCAACGCCACGACAATGCCTCGATGCGCAGCGCCCTCGAGTGCTGTTAAAACTCGCTCGCGCAAGCGCGCACGCCAACGATCGATCGTCAGCGCGAAGCCGTGTGCGTCGGCGGGCAAACGCCGCGCAACTCCCGGCATGGAAACGTAACCCGTCGCACGAATGTTGCGGGCGAGCAGCGCCACTTCGGCGTCGCGACCGCGAAAGTTCGCGTTGCCATGCGGGCGCTTTAATCGCGCGACCAGCGTCCATCGTTGACCGGCCCAAAGGGCAGGCGGCGGCACGGCCGCAGGACCACGTTTAGATGCATCCGTCGCCATCCACGATAGTTGCACGACACGCGGGAAGTTCGTCAACGCGGCATCGTTCGATTCGACTTCAAACAGGAACCGTGTGCCGTCCGCGCCTGGCATTGGCAATCCGCGCACGAATCCGGTCAACTCGATGTTGCGGCTCTCGAACGCAACAGGCAAGATGCTTTGCAACCGCGTCTCTGCACGCCACGCGGCGTAACCAAATCCAATAATCAAAGCAGCAGCAATCAGCCATGCCAGGCGCAACGTCGGGAAACAAACCGCAAGCACGCAGGCTAGCCCGAGCAGGAGGAAAAGTGCCCACAAAATAAGGGCGCTGGGCAACACAGCCTGCTGTTGCAAACATACGATTCCCAAAGCAAAGCCGATCAAGATACCCCGCACGCACGCTCCTCAAAATCTCGGCGCGAGCGCAGACGCATCGAAGGAGAGAACTGCCCTTCAATGCCTGCAATCGAACCAATACGAGGAACTGATTATGCGGAGATAAGGCCGAGCCGCGGCAGCGCGGCGTGCGCGTTAGCCGTTGTGCCTAGGGAAAGCGTCTCTTCGTCAATGCCGCGCAACTCTGCAAGCACCCGGGCAATGCCAGGCACCTGATCGGGCGCGTTACGATGCTTGTAGAGCCATGAAGGCGCGATATCGGGCGCGTCGGTTTCGAGCACGATTGCGTCCAGCGGCAACTCTGCAGCGAGACGTCGAATCTGGCGAGCGCGCTCGAAGGTCAGGTTGCCGCCAAAACCCAGGCGCATGCCATGCGTGATGAACGCTTCGGCCTGCTGGAAACTGCCGTTGAACGCGTGCGCAATACCGAGTTTGACGGAGAACACGCGCAGCCCCTTGAGCACTTTGTCCTGCGATTTGCGCACATGGCAGATCACCGGCAAATCGAACTCGCGTGCGAGCTTGAGCTGCTCGTTATAGAAGAAAGTTTGGCGCGCATCGTCGAGACCGGGGACGAAATAGTCCAACCCAATTTCGCCGATGCCCACAAACCGAGGGTCCTCCATACTCGCGGCAATCTGCTCGCGCAGCACGCGCAGATCGTCGTCCTGCGCACGCGGCGTGAACAACGGATGAATGCCTAACGCGTAAGCACCGCCTTCAATGCGATGCGCAAGCGCACGCACGCGCTCGAAATTCTCGCGTGCCACGCCAGGAATCACGATCCGCGAGACACCTTCTTTCAACGCCGAGGCCGCAACGTCATCGCGGTCGGCATCGAATTCGGATGCATCGAGATGACAGTGCGTGTCGATCCACATGCAACGCCTCCAGCATTCCGGCGATCATCAAGCGATCGACCGGCAATTAAACAGGGACGACCGGCTCCTCGAACAACACGCCGTCACGCAAGCGCATGATGCGGTCGCAGCGCGCGGCGAGATCGGGATCGTGCGTGACGATCACGAAGCTCGTCTCGAACGTCTGCGACAACTCCAGCATCAAGTTGAACACCGTGTCCGCAGTGGCGCCGTCGAGGTTGCCGGTCGGCTCATCGGCGAGCACGCACGCCGGACGCGTGACCAGCGCGCGCGCAATCGCCACGCGCTGACGCTCGCCGCCCGACAATTCACCCGGCCGATGTTTAGCCCGATGGCCAATCCCCACGCGATCAAGCACGGCCATGGCTTCCTTGCGTGCGTCCGCTTCGCTCATGCGGCGAATGCGCAGCGGCATGGCGACGTTATCGAGCGCGCTGAATTCCGCCAGCAAATGATGGAACTGATACACGAAACCGAGCGCACGATTACGCAGTTCGTTGCGTTCGCGTTCGCGCAATGCGGTGAACGGCTTGCCCAGCAGCGAAACCTTGCCGGCACTGGGTTCATCGAGGCCGCCAAGCACGTGCAGCAGCGTGCTTTTACCCGACCCCGACGCGCCGACGATCGCCAGTTTCTCGCCGCGCCGGACCTGCAATTCCGCGTTGTCCAGCACTTGCACGTTGAAGCCGCCCTGCACGAACGTCTTCGAAATCGCCGATGCTTCGAGCACGATGTTGCCGTTGTAATCACTCATATCACTCATAGCGCAGCGCCTCCGCCGGGCGAACCTTCGCGCCGCGCCAGCTCGGGTAGAGCGTCGCGAGCGATGACAATACGAACGCGATCAGGCCGATCCGCGCGACGTCGGCAGGGACGAGTTCCGACGGCAATTCGCTGATGAAATACACCGATGGCGGCAGGAACTGCACGCCAAGCAGATGTTCGATCATCGGCACGAGCCACGGAATGCTCCACGCGATGAGACACCCCAGCGACACACCGATCGCCGTGCCGATAAAACCAATCGTCACGCCCTGGATCACGAAGATCTTCATGATCGAGCCGGGTTGCGCGCCAAGCGTGCGCAAGATGGCGATGTCAGCTTGTTTGTCGGTCACGGTCATCACCAGCGATGAGACCAGGTTGAACGCCGCCACCGCAATGATCAGCGTCAGGATAATGAACATCATGCGTTTCTCGATCTGCACGGCCGAGAACCAGGTCTTGTTCTGCTGCGTCCAATCGCGGATATAGAGGTCGCCGGTGAGCGTTCGCGACAGTTGCCGCGCTACTTCCGGCGCGCGCTGCATGTCCTTCAGCTTCAGGCGCACGCCTGTCGGCGCCGGCAGCCGGAACAGCGCCTGTGCGTCGGCGATGGAAATCAGCGCGAGCGTGGAGTCGTACTCGTAGTGCCCCGACTCGAACACGCCGACCACGGTGAACTGCTTGAGCCGCGGCAACATGCCCGCCGGCGTGATCGTGCCTTCGGGTGCGACCAGCGTGATCTTGTCGCCTGTGGTCACCCCCAGATTGGTCGCCAGATCCGCGCCCAGCACAATGCCGAAGCCGCCCGGCACGAGATCGGTGAGCTTGCCACCCCGCATCTCCTTGCCGATATCCGAGACTTCCGGTTCCAGCGACGGCTCCACACCTCGCAACGCCACGCCGCTGACCGCGCCTTGCCGCGTCAATAGCGCCTGCGCGTCCACGTAGGGCGCCGCACCGATCACTTCCGGATTCTTGCGCGCTTCCTGCGCGGTGAGTTGCCAGTTGGGCATGGACCCGGTCGGCGAGAATATTTCGACGTGCGCGAGCACGGACAACATGCGGTCGCGGACCTCTTTCTGGAACCCGTTCATTACCGAGAGCACCACGATCAGCGCAGCGACGCCAAGGGCGATACCAGCCATCGATACCAGCGCGATAAACGAGATGAAACCGTTGCCGGTGGTGCGTTTGCCGGCGCGGGTATAGCGCCAGCCGATCTGCCATTCGTAGGGAAGTTTCAAGCGATTCCTTTTCAGCGTTCTAACGTTCTTCGATCCGTTCTTCAATCTCTACATCGCGCATCCGGCGCATGGCTGCTTTTTTCAATCCACGCGCCCGCGAAGAGCGCGACCGATGCCTTGCGCCATCTTTCATGCGCCATTTGCTAACCCGAGCCAGTCTGCCCGAGCGGCAATCACAACACCTTCTCAATCCTTACCGTATCGATCTGGCGCGAGCGGGACGCACCGATCCGTCTGCGATCAAGCGCGAAGTTTGCCACACAATTCTTAGCCACTCCTTTAGCCCGCGTGACGTGGCGGAGCGAAAAACGATGGTGCAAGCCACCATGCCGGCCATTCGGACGACTTCTCACGCCCGCGCCCCGGTTCATACTCGCTTGAGTCACCCACACGGCAACATCCCCTCAAAAACTCAGCCTCAGCCGCTGCCACGGCTCACCACCATAACTGTTGACGTATTACGCAAAACGTAATACGATGAAGATAATGATACAAACGTTCCGATGCAAGGACACTCAAGGACTGTACGAAGGCGAAACGCCAAAACGATTTCGGGCAATCGCTGACGTCGCGATCAGAAGGCTCTCGGCACTCGACTCTGCGGTGGAAATACGAGATCTGAAGTCACCGCCAGGCAACCGGCTCGAATCTCTTTCCGGTGACCGGCGCGGGCAGCTCAGCATTCGGATTAACGGCCAATGGCGCGTTTGTTTCAAATGGACGACGAAGGGTCCTGTCGACGTCGAAATCATCGACTATCACTGAATGGGGAAGCACATGGCCAAGAACGGCATGCGTCCGGTTCATCCGGGCGAGATCTTGCGGGAAGATTATCTGGTTCCGCTCGAAATGAGCGTGAACGCCTTGGCACTGGCGTTGAACGTGCCGGCTACGCGTCTGCATGAAATCGTGAAGGAACGGCGCGGCGTCACGGCCGACACCGCTTATCGCCTGGCACGCTACTTCGATTCAACGCCCGAATTCTGGCTGAATCTCCAGGCCATGTATGACCTGAAAACATTGCCAACGCGCAGTGAAATCGATCGCAAGGTCGAACCGCGTGAGTTGTCGCGCGCGTGATGGCGCGCGTGATGAGTCAAGCCGGGCAATAAGGGAAAAGGAGCCGCGCGCGGGCTCCGCGTATCGTCGCATACCTTGGCGGCAGGTTTTCTGATTTGGGTCTGCGAACTGGGTGGGCGAGCTGCCCCCCGAGCGATAGAACCCGTGCCGGCGTGCAACACGCGCACTGTCAGCACTACAGCCCGGCCTCAGCTTTGACGCGGTCCAGGACCCACTTTCCGTGTCCGGCAGTTGTCCTCGCATGACTTATTGCTTGCTGCGGATCTGTCAGGTAAAGCAATCGAGGCAAAGGGGAGGCACCCGGAAAATTGCGGGTCCTTTGCCATACAATGCGCAGCATCATGCCCACACCCAAGCTCCCAGACCTTCATCTTCTCCTGCCGTTCGCGCTGCCATCGGCCGCGGACGCCGCCACTGCGCTGCACAAGCTGGACCGCCCCGCGCTCGACCGGCTGCTCGCCCGGGCGACGCTCAATGAGCGCGTGATCGGCGAGGATTTCCAGCGCACGCTGCCGCATGAACGCTGGATTGCGCAGCAGTTCGGCGTGGTCAACGAGGCGCCCGGGCAGGCCAGCGACGAAGCGCCGCTCGCGCCCTATATGTTGCTCGCCGACGGCGGAACGCCCGGCGACACCATCTGGGCATGCGTCGAGCCAGTGCATGTGCGCATCGCCCGTGACCATCTGGTCCTGATCGATCCGGCAACGCTGGATGTGGACGATCACGAAGCCCGGACGTTATTCGATGTCGTCAAACCGCTGATAGAAGACCTCGGACTGATAATTCAGGCGCCGAAACCGGCGCGTTGGTACGTCGCCGGAGCGAATCTCGGCACGCTGGCAGGCGCGTCGCCGTTGCGGGCGAGCGGGCGCAACATCGAGATCTGGCTGCCGCATGAAGCCGGCACCGGCGAGCGCTCGCGCGCGTGGATGAAACTGCAAAACGAAGTGCAGATGGCATGGTTCGAACATCCGCTTAACGAGGCGCGAGAAGCGCGTGGCTTGCCGGCGATCAATTCGATCTGGCTGCACGCGCAAGGCGCGCTACGCGGCGTGACGAGCCCGTTCGCGCAGGTGATGTCGAACGCGCCGGCCACACGCGGCCTTGCACTGGCCGCCAATATCGCGCCTCAAGCGCCACCGGAATCTTTCGCCGCTTTTATGGCTTTAACAATGGCTAGCAATGGCCGTGCGCTTGTCGAACTCGATCCGTTTTCCGCACCGTTCATCGAACAGGATTGGGCGCGCTGGAACGACGCGCTCGGGACGCTGGAGCGCGAGTGGTTCGCACCTGCCCTCGCCGCGCTCGAAAACGGCACGCTCGGCACATTGCGCCTCACGCTGTGCAGCGACACCGGCTCCGTGTCGCTGGCCGTTACGCGCGGCGCGTTGCGCAAATTCTGGCGGCGGCGTCCGATCGCAGCGCTGCTTATCGAATAAACGAAGCGAATGAAACGCATCATCACCGGCCTGTCCGCATGACCCGAATCGTCACCCGTGCACCCTCTCCCGCCGATGCCGCCGTCCTCGTACGGCATGGCGTTCATCCTGTCATTGCGCGTCTGTACGCGTCGCGCGGCGTGTGTTCGCCGGACGAGATCGAGACCGAACTCAAGAAATTGCACGCGCCCGTCGGGCTGAAAGGCTGCGATGAAGCCGCCGCCGTTCTCGCCGACGCGCTCGCAGCGAAACGCCGCATGCTGGTCGTCGCCGACTACGATTGCGACGGCGCCACCGCGTGCGCCGTTGCCGTGCGCGGCTTGCGGATGTTCGGCGCGCAGATCGATTACCTGGTGCCGAACCGGTTCGAATACGGCTACGGCCTGACGCCTGAAATCGTCGCGCTGGCCGCGAGTCGTGCGGGGGGGAAACCGGATCTGCTGATCACCGTGGACAACGGCATCGCGAGCGTCGATGGCGTCGAGGCCGCGAATGCGTTGGGTATCGACGTGCTGGTGACTGATCACCATCTACCCGGCGACGACCTGCCGCCCGCGCGCGCAATCGTCAATCCGAACCAGCCGGGCTGTACGTTCGAGAGCAAGTGCATCGCGGGCGTGGGGGTGATCTTCTACGTGCTGCTCGCATTGCGGGCGGAGTTGCGCCGCCGCAATGCTTTCACCACTGACGCGCCCGAACCGCGTCTGGACGGCCTGCTCGATCTGGTTGCGCTCGGCACGGTCGCCGACGTCGTGAAGCTTGATCCGAACAATCGGATCCTGGTCGCGCAGGGCCTGAAGCGGATTCGTGCGGGTCGCATGCAACCCGGCATCGCAGCGCTGTTTCGAGCGGCCGCGCGCGATGCACGCGCCGCATCGGGATTCGATCTCGGCTTTGCGTTGGGGCCGCGGCTGAACGCGGCGGGACGGTTATCGGATATGTCGCTCGGGATTGAATGCCTGATCACCGATGATATCGGCCGCGCATGGGAACTGGCACAGCAACTGGATTCGATCAATCGGGAGCGGCGTGAAATTGAAGCCGGCATGCAGGAACAGGCGCTCGAGGAACTCGCGGCAATCGATCCGGCGAATTCCGCGACGTTGACGTTGTTCAATCCAGCGTGGCATCAAGGCGTCATCGGGATTGTCGCCGGGCGGCTGAAGGAGAAGTTTCACCGGCCGTCGTTCACGTTTGCTCATGCCGATGAGAGCGGGGTTTTATCGAAGGGATCTGGGCGCTCGATTCCAGGGTTTCATCTGCGCGATGCCGTCGACCTGATCTCCAAACGCGAGCCCGGGATGATCGTGAAATTCGGCGGCCACGCGATGGCGGCGGGGATGACGATTGTCACCGCTGATATCCCGAGGTTCACCGCGGCGTTTGAAGCCGTCGGCCGTGAATGGTTGACGTCGGACGCCTTGTCACGGGTGGTGGAAACCGACGGCGAGCTCGAAGACGCTTATTTCACGCCGCAGTTTGTTGAATTGATCGATGGCGCGGTCTGGGGGCAAGGCTTTCCGGCGCCTGTGTTTTCCGGGGAGTTTGAAGTGGCGTCCCAGGCGCTCGTCAAGGACAAGCATTTGAAGCTGCAATTGCGGCGCGGGCAGCAACGGTTCAACGCCATCTGGTTTAATCACACGGAAACGCTGCCGGCGCGCACCGTCGTGGCGTACCGGCTGGTTTCCGATACCTGGAATGGGGTCGCGCGGGTGCAGATGATTGTTGAGCACGCGGTTGGCTGAAAATACAAGTACGTGCCCAAGGCGCCCGGTCGCAACCACCCGCCGATGCGCCCCTCTCGCTAAGCTATAATTTCCCTCTTAGCCAAAAAACCTGAAAACGATCAAATGGAAGCGGAACGTCTAAACGCAATCGAGAACCTCCTCGCCGACCTGCGCCGTCGCGCTGGCGAGCTCCGGGGGTATCTTTGACTACGACGCCAAGGCCCTGCGTCTTGACGAAGTCAACCGGGTACTAGAAGACCCGAACGTCTGGAACGACTCGAAAAACGCCCAGGCCCTGGGCCGCGAGAAGAAGCTCCTGGACACCGTGGTCACGACCATCACGGACCTCGATAACGATCTTCGCGACACGCAAGATCTCTTCGACATGGCCCGCGAAGAAGACGACGAAGACACGCTCGTTTCATGCGAAGCGGACGCGGCAGGGCTCGAAAAGCGCGTTGAAGACATGGAATTCCGCCGGATGTTCTCGAACCCGGCCGATCCGAACAACTGCTTTATCGATATCCAGGCCGGCGCCGGCGGCACGGAAGCGTGCGACTGGGCGGCAATGCTGATGCGCCAGTACATTCGCTATTGCGAGCGCAAGGGTTTCAAGACCGAAGTGCTGGAAGAATCCGACGGCGACGTGGCCGGGATCAAGAGCGCGACCATCAAGGTGGAAGGCGAATACGCCTACGGTTTCCTGCGCACGGAAACGGGCGTTCACCGGCTGGTGCGCAAGTCGCCCTTCGATTCATCGGGCGGACGCCATACGTCGTTTTCATCGATCTTCGTCTATCCGGAAGTCGACGATTCCATCGAAATCGACATTAATCCGGCAGACATTCGCACGGATACCTATCGCGCATCCGGTGCCGGCGGACAGCACATCAACAAGACCGATTCGGCCGTGCGCCTGACTCACGCGCCCACCGGGATTGTCGTGCAGTGCCAGAACGACCGCTCGCAACACCGTAACCGCGCCGAAGCCATGCAGATGCTGAAAGCGAAGCTGTACGAGTTCGAAATGCGTAAGCGCCAGGTCGAGAAAGACAACCTGGAAAACAGCAAGACCGACGTGGGCTGGGGTCACCAGATCCGCTCGTACGTGCTCGATAACAGCCGTATCAAGGACTTGCGCACGAACGTGGAAATCAGCAACACGAAAGCCGTGCTGGACGGGGACCTGGACGACTTCATCGGCGCAAGTCTTAAACAGGGCGTGTAAGGAAAATTCGAGCAAACGGCGCGGTTCCGGTAATACACCGCCGCGCCAACCGCATCGTTTCGACGTTGCTTCGTCCACGGAAATTCATCGCAGCATTGCTTCGCTACTATTGCGACATCCGTGTGGCCTGTACTCCAATGCCGGGTTTCAACGCTCAAGCTCACGCGGCTAGACGAAAATATCCTGGACGCAGCGTCAGGCCCACGACCCAAGCCGCATCCATCGCATTCAAAGCCAAACACATCATGATCGAACCGACTCAGCCGGCCGCAGTTCCCGAACCCGAAGAAAACCAGATCCTCGCCGAGCGTCGCGACAAACTCCGTGCGCTGCGGGAGCAGGGAGTTGCGTTTCCGAACGATTTCCGGCCGACGCACCAGGCCGCCGCGCTGCAATCCGATTACGCCGATAAAGACAAGGAAGCGCTCGAAGCCGAGCCGCTGCAAGTCGCGGTCGCGGGCCGGATGATGTTGAAACGCGTGATGGGCAAGGCGAGTTTTGCGACGATTCAGGACGGCAGCGGCCAGATCCAGTTCTTCATCACGCCCGCGGACGTCGGCCAGGAGGTCTACGACGCGTTCAAGAAGTGGGACCTGGGCGACATCATCGCGACGAAGGGTGTTTTGTTCCGCACGAACAAGGGCGAATTGTCGGTGCGTTGCACGGAACTGCGCCTGCTGACCAAAGCGCTGCGCCCTCTTCCCGATAAATTCCACGGTCTCGCCGATCAGGAAATGCGCTATCGCCAGCGTTACGTCGACCTGATCGTGACGCCGGAAACGCGCCAGACGTTCATTGCGCGCACGAAGGCGTTCGCATCGATCCGCAGTTTCATGGCGAAGGCGGATTTCATGGAAGTGGAAACGCCGATGCTGCACCCCATTCCGGGCGGCGCGGCGGCGAAGCCGTTCGTCACGCATCACAACGCGCTCGACATGCAGATGTTCCTGCGTATCGCCCCGGAACTGTATTTGAAGCGGCTGGTGGTCGGCGGCTTCGAACGCGTGTTCGAAATCAACCGCAATTTCCGCAACGAAGGGGTGTCGCCGCGACACAACCCCGAGTTCACGATGATGGAGTTCTACGCCGCGTACACGGATTACACGTGGATGATGGACTTCACCGAAGCGCTGATCCGTCAGGCAGCTGTCGATGCGCGCGGCGATGCGAGCATCGTGTATCAAGGGCGTGAACTGGATCTGTCAAAGCCGTTCCATCGGTTGACGATTTGCGAAGCGATTCAGAAATACGCGCCGCAATACACGAACGAACAACTCGCCGATATCGCGTTCCTGCGAGTCGAACTGAAGAAGTTTGGCGTCGATGCATCGCAGCCGCAGTTCCTGAACGCGGGCGTTGGCTCGTTGCAACTCGCGTTGTTCGAGGAAACAGCCGAATCGCAATTATGGGAGCCCACATTTATTGTCGACTATCCGCTGGAAGTCTCGCCGTTGGCGCGGGCCTCGGATACGGCTCCGGGCATCACGGAACGCTTTGAGTTATTCATTGTGGGCCGCGAAATCGCGAACGGCTTCTCGGAGTTGAACGATCCGGAAGACCAGGCAGCGCGGTTCCAGAAACAAGTCGACCAGAAGGATGCCGGCGACGAGGAAGCCATGTTCTACGACGCCGACTACATTCGCGCGCTGGAGCACGGCATGCCGCCGACGGGTGGCTGCGGAATTGGTATCGACCGGTTGGTCATGCTGCTGACCGACAGCCCGAGCATCCGCGACGTGATCCTGTTTCCGCATTTGCGTCGCGAAGACTGAGCATCTGCGACAACGGCATGTTTGTAAAAAAGGCGCGAAAGCGCCTTTTTTTCGTTCCAAGAAACGCCTGAGTTTGTAACTTTCGGTAAAAGCCGCCTGCCTGGTTTTCCGATTTGCAGGCATCCGATCTGGAAAACCCTTATAAAACAAAGCGACTGGGCACATGTTCAATCCGGTGCGTTTCTTGCATCCAATGACTACCAGAAAACGTTACAAATTGACAAACCTTGCGCTTCAGATTGTCCGACACTGCTGTCGTGAAAACGCGAGAAGCGTCAGACCCAATATCGTCACACTCTGCCTTGAGACGGAGGTCCAAAAATGGATAACAGCAATAACATGACCACACAGAATTCGCCGAATCCCGGCGGCCCGCGTGAGCGGAGAATTCATCCGCTGGTGGCAACGGCCGCAGGTGCGGTGATCATCGCCAGCCTTGCCGCTACGGCGGCGGTCACCGGACTGTTCCCGAAAGCGTCGAGCACCTCGCCGACTAACGATCAGAGCCAAGCCGCGCAAGTCGCAACTCAACCGGCGGTCCAGCCCGCAGAGCCCACCGCCGCCCAGCAACAACAGGCACAGCAAGCGCAGCAGGAAGAGCTTGCTCAGCAGCAAGCCCAGCAGCGCGCGGCAGCTCAAGCAGCCCAGCAGCAACAGCAAGTGGCGCAGCAGCCCGTTCCTACACAGCAGCCCAACTACGCACAGCAGCAGCCTGTTCAACCTGCCTATTGCGCGAGCTGCGGTACGGTAGAAGCAATCTCGGCTGTGCGGCATGAGGGCCAGGGGACCGGTATCGGCGCGGTAGGTGGCGCGGTGGCGGGCGGTCTGATCGGTAATCAGTTTGGACGTGGGGGCGGCCGTACCGGCATGACGATCCTTGGCGCACTCGGTGGCGGCCTGGGCGGCAATGCGGTCGAAAAACACCTGCGCAGCACCACCGATTATTCAGTGCGCGTGCATATGGAAAGCGGCAAGACGCGTTACTTCACCTATCACCAGGCGCCGCCGTTTAACCAGGGTCAACGCGTGCGTATCGAAAACGGGACGTTGGTTGCAGGCTGAACTGTCGCTCGCTTTCGAGAAACCAGTGCGCAAAAGCAAAACGGCGATTCCACAAGGAATCGCCGTTTTGCTTGATCTACCACGCATCAGCGCAAGGAAACCGACCGGATTCAATAATCCGCGTCTTCAATCCACGCCGCCTGGATCGCTTCCAGAATCTTCTCGTTGGAGCGCTCGGGGTCGTCGTCGAACCCCGGCAGCTCGGTCACCCAGCGGTGCAAATCCGTAAATCGCACGAATTGGGGATCGACGTTCTGATGCGTGTCGGTCAGTGCCATCGCGATATCCTGCGTGTCCGTCCACTTCATGGCAAGCGCTCCTGTTTCGTGATCGCTGATTTAAGTTCAGTGATTCTCTTTGGCGTGATTGATGGTGTAGCGCGGGAGCTCGACAACCAGATCCTCGTCTGCCGGCACCATCGCCTGACATGATAACCGCGACGTCGGCTCAAGTCCCCAGGCCTTATCGAGCAAATCGTCCTCGTCTTCTTCCGACGGCACAAGCGCGTTAAAACCCTCGCGGATGATCACGTGACACGTCGTGCACGCGCACGATTTTTCGCACGCATGTTCAATCTCGATACCGTTATCCAACAGGTTGTCGCAAATGCTCTTCGACGTATCCGCGTCGATCACCGCGCCATCCGGACACAATTCAACATGGGGCAATACTACGATCTGAGGCATGAATTTCTTTCCGTTCTTTTATACGTGAGAGGCTCGATGAATGATCAGACTTCGTCGAGCCTGCGGCCGGCGAGTGCACGGCGAATGCTTTTGTTCATGCGGCGGGCAGCGAATTCATCGGTGGCGGCGGCAAGCTCCTTCGTCGCCGTTTCGATGGCATCGACGCTATCGCCGCCAGTAACCGCCGCGAGCTTAACGATCAGCGCTTCAATGTTGGCCCGCTCCGCTTCGTCCAGCAGTTCGCCGTCCACGCCAAGCGCCGCTTGCGATGCTTCCACCAGGCGTTGCGCGTCAACCTGCGCTTCGCGCAACGCGCGGGCGCGCATGTCGACTTCAGCCGTCGTGAAGCTTTCCTCCAGCATGCGCGCGACGTCGTCATCGGCAAGACCGTAGGAGGGCTTCACCACCACCGATGCCTCTACTCCCGACAATTGCTCACGCGCGAACACGGACAACAACCCGTCGGCGTCCACCTGATATGTCACGCGAATGCGCGCAGCACCGGCCGCCATGGCGGGAATGCCTCTTAATTCGAAGCGCGCGAGCGAACGGCAGTCCGAGACCAGCTCGCGCTCGCCTTGCACGACGTGGATGGCCATCGCCGTCTGGCCGTCCTTGAAGGTGGTGAAATCCTGCGCGCGGGCAACGGGAATGGTCGAGTTGCGCGGGATGATCTTCTCGGTCAATCCGCCCATGGTCTCAACACCGAGCGACAGCGGAATGACATCGAGGAGCAGCCAGTCATCGCCTTCACCGCGACGATTTCCCGCCAGCAAGTCCGCCTGGATCGCAGCACCGAGCGCCACGACCTGATCCGGATCGAGATTAGTCAAGGGCGGCTGACCGAAGTACGTTTGCACCGCGCGGCGGATCACCGGCATGCGCGTGGCGCCGCCGACAAGCACCACGCCCTTGATCTCGGCGGGCGCCACCTTGGCGTCGCGCAAGGCCTTGCGCGTGGGGGTCAAGGTGCGTGCGACCAGCGCTTCAGTCAGCGTGGCGAAGTCGCTTTCGGTGATCGTGAAATCGATTTGCTGATCATCGGACAACGTGGCCTGAACTGTGGCCTCAGGCGCCTCCGACAGCGCCTCCTTGGCCGTTCGCACACGGTCCAGCAACAGACGCACGTCTTCCGGCGTAGCAGGCGTTACCTTGGATTTCACCAGCACGTGCCGATACAGCGCCGCATCGAAATCGTCGCCGCCGAGCGCTGAATCGCCGCCCGCTGCGAGCACTTCGAACACGCCTTTGGTGAGCTTGAGAATCGACAGGTCGAAGGTCCCGCCGCCCAGGTCATACACGGCGTACAACCCTTCCGATGCGTTGTCCAGCCCGTACGCGATCGCCGCAGCAGTCGGTTCGTTCAACAGGCGCAGCACGTTCAAACCGGCGAGTTTCGCGGCGTCTTTCGTGGCTTGCCGTTGGGCTTCATCGAAGTACGCCGGCACCGTAATCACCGCGCCGACCAGCTCGTCGGCAAGGGTGTCTTCCGCGCGATATCGCAGCGTAGCCAAAATTTCCGCCGATACTTCCACCGGGCTTTTCACGCCATCCACAGTACGGATCTGCACCATGCCCGGTGCATCGACGAAATCGTACGGCGCGTTTTCCGCCCCTTCCACTTCGCTTTTGCCGCGGCCCATGAAGCGCTTCACCGACACAATGGTATTGCGTGGATCGAGCGCCGCTTCTTCCTTTGCAACGCGGCCGATACGCCGGCCGCCCTTCTCCAGATACCGGACCACCGACGGCAACAAGAAGTGGCCGTCTTCGTCGGGCAGCACTTCGGCCACGCTGTTGCGCACGGCGGCAACCAGCGAATTGGTCGTGCCGAGATCGATACCCACAGCTACCCGCCGCTGATGCGGCGCCGGAGCCATGCCGGGTTCTGAAATTTGCAGTAAAGCCATCGTTACTCTATTGGGGGTTGGTGACGCCCGTAGGTGTCGTCTGGTTTTATATGTGACGTCAGGCTCAATCGAGCTTCTCGATCTGCACGCCGATCTCGCTCGCCACGCGTTCAATGAACATCAGCTGACGTACGGCTTCGCTCGCCGCCTGGTCCGAGTGACTGTCGATCAGCGCAGCCAGTTTCTCGAAGCGGATGCGCTCCTGATCGCGCAGTTCATGAAGCAGGGCTTCGAGCGCGCCAATATTCCTGGCGCCCGCTGCGTCCTCTATGTTTTCGCGCCATTCCATTTGCTGCATCAGGAAGGCGGGTTCCATCGCGGTGTTGTTTTCCGCGTCGGCATGCACGCCGCGCAGCGACAACATATAGGTTGCCCGCTTCAGCGGATCGCGCAGCGTCTGATACGCCTCGTTCGCCCGCGTGGCCCACTGCATCGCGACGCGTTTTTGCGCGTCGCCAGCGGCCGCAAAACGATCGGGATGCACCTGTGCCTGCACCGTGCGATACGCGTCATCGAGCTTGTTTGCATCGATGGCATAGGTCGGCGGAAGGTCGAACAGATCGAAATGACTGTCGTTGAGCGTTGCCATGATGGAAGAATGAACAGAAACAAGAAACGTTGAAAACCGCCGGCACTAAAGAAAAAGGCGGCACGCGCCGCCTCTTTGCTGTTCCTGCGCCGCGCTATACGCGAAACGATTCGCCGCAACCACACTCGTCTTTCACGTTCGGGTTGTTGAACTTGAACCCTTCGTTCAGCCCTTCGCGCGCGAAATCCAGCTCGGTGCCGTCGATATAAGCGAGGCTCTTCGGATCGACAATGATCTTCACGCCCGCCGACTCGAACACCTGGTCTTCCGGCGCAAGTTCATCCACATACTCGAGCTTGTAAGCGAGGCCCGAGCAGCCGGTTGTGCGCACGCCCACGCGCAGGCCAACGCCCTTGCCGCGTTTAACCAGATACTTCTGCACGTGCAGTGCTGCCTTGTCCGTCAACGTGATTGCCATAGTCTCTCATCAGCAGCCGCTCGTCCGGAGTCAATCGCTTCTCCGGCCGCCACGCTGCAGCCTTGCTTTGAATCGAAAACCAGAGCGCCCGATAATTACAGTGCCGAAGCGCCCTTCCCGAATACTGCGAATACTTCGATTCCCGCGAAATCCGCGAATCCCGCTTAGGCCGCGTGTTGTTTCGCTTCAGCCGGAGCAGCTTCCGCCGTGCTCGCGCCATGACGTTGCTTGTAGTCAGCAACGGCGGCCTTGATTGCGTCTTCAGCCAGGATCGAACAGTGAATCTTCACCGGCGGCAGCGCCAGTTCTTCAGCAATGTGCGTGTTCTTGATCGTCAGCGCCTGATCCAGCGTCTTGCCCTTCACCCACTCGGTCACGAGCGAGCTTGAAGCAATAGCCGAACCGCAGCCATACGTCTTGAACTTCGCATCTTCGATCACACCGTCCGCGCCCACGCGGATCTGCAGCTTCATCACGTCGCCGCACGCCGGCGCGCCGACCATGCCGGTGCCGACGGTGTCATCGTCCTTGCCGAACGAGCCAACGTTGCGCGGGTTTTCGTAGTGGTCCAGAACCTTGTCGCTATAAGCCATGATCAACTCCTTGAATTCGTATGCGTGTGCGTTCTAACATGAGCGCAAATGAGCCGCCGTCAAAGCGGCCAGCCAGGCGCTTAATGCGCAGCCCACTGGATCGACGAAATGTCGATACCGTCCTTATGCATTTCCCACAGCGGCGACAGATCGCGCAATTTCTGAATCTTGCTCTTGAGCAGGTTAATCACGTAATCGACGTCCTGCTCGGTCGTGAAGCGGCCAACCGTAAAACGGATCGAGCTGTGCGCGAGTTCGTCATTTCGGCCGAGCGCGCGCAGCACGTAAGACGGTTCCAGCGAAGCCGACGTGCAAGCCGACCCCGACGACACCGCCACGTCCTTGACCGCCATGATCAGCGACTCGCCTTCCACAAAATTGAAGCTGATGTTGAGGTTATGCGGCACACGGAGTTCCATGTCGCCGTTCACATAAACCTCTTCCATATCCTGCAAGCCCTTCAGCAAGCGGTCACGCAACATGCGCACGCGCTCGTTTTCAACGGCCATTTCTTCGCGCGCGATCCGGAACGCCTCGCCCATGCCGACGATCTGGTGCGTAGCCAGCGTGCCCGAACGCATGCCGCGCTCGTGACCGCCGCCGTGCATTTGCGCTTCGATACGAATCCGCGGTTTGCGACGCACGAACAATGCGCCGATACCCTTCGGGCCATACGTCTTGTGCGCCGAGAACGACATCAGGTCGACCTTCTGCTTTTGCAGGTCGATCTCGATCTTGCCGGTGGCTTGCGCCGCGTCGACGTGGAATATGATGCCCTTCGCGCGCGTGATCTCGCCGATCGCAGCTACGTCCTGGATCACGCCAATCTCGTTGTTCACGCTCATCACGGAAACGAGGATGGTGTCCGGCCGGATGGCTGCCTGAAGCGTGTCCAGGTCGACCAGACCGTCGTCCTTAACATCCAGGTACGTGACTTCGAAACCTTCGCGTTCGAGCTCACGGCAGGTATCGAGCACGGCCTTGTGCTCGGTCTTCACTGTGATGATGTGGCGGCCCTTGCTCTTGTAGAAATGCGCCGCGCCCTTGATGGCGAGGTTGTCCGATTCGGTGGCGCCCGACGTCCAGATGATTTCGCGCGGGTCGCAATTGACCAGCTTCGCGACATTCTCGCGCGCTTCCTCGACCGCCCGCTCCGCATCCCAGCCGTATTGGTGGCTACGCGATGCCGGATTGCCGAATTGCTCACGCAGATACGGAATCATCTTGTCCACCACGCGCGGATCGACCGGGGTCGTCGCGCTGTAGTCCATGTAAATGGGCAGGTGGGGAATGGCGTTGTTCATCAGTTGCTCCAGGGATTTAACTCAATTGGCTCGTTCAAGGCGAGACGGCCGCGTGATCCGAAAATATTCGAAAAACGCGGCAGCCGTCAGCCGGCCAGGTTGAAAACGGAATTCGGTCCTTTGGGCGCCACGCGCACTGGCTCCACGCCCGCCGATTCCGCACGCCGGTCGCGCAATACAGCTGGCGATCCTTCGCGTGCACGCTGCTGGTCGACGAGATCTTTCAGCGAGACCGAGTCGAGATATTCGACCATCTTCTGATTGAGCGTGGACCAGAGTTCGTGGGTCATGCAGTGGCCGTCGTGCTGCTTGGTGCCTTCACAGGCGCCTTTGCCACCACATTGCGTGGCGTCGATAGGCTCGTCCACCGCAATGATGATGTCCGCGACCGTGACGTTCTCGACACGGCGCGCAAGATTGTAGCCACCGCCCGGACCGCGCACCGACTCGACGATCTCGTGCCGGCGCAGCTTGCCGAACAACTGCTCGAGATAGGACAACGAGATGTGCTGGCGCTGGCTGATTCCTGCCAGCGTCACCGGGCCCTGCTCCTGGCGCAAAGCCAGGTCGATCATCGCCGTGACGGCGAAACGGCCTTTCGTGGTGAGTCTCATAATTTGTAAGATACCGGGGGCTACGGCTAATACTGGATGATTTTGGTCAAGTATAAATAGCCTACGGATTTAGTCAAGTATCTGCGGCCATTTTCTTAGGAATTTGCTGAGAATATTGCGCCGGATGACGCCCGCTTCCGATAACCGCGCATCAGGCCACCAACTGCGCGCGAAGCGCCCTCAGCAAGCCTTCGCAAGCATCCTCGCACTGGTCGAGCACGCGTTCGAAGCCTTCATCGCCGCCAAAATACGGGTCGACCACCACACGGCTGTCATCGTGGGTCGCGAACTCCATCAGCAGCCGGATCTTGTCGCGATACTCCGGCGGACACGCTTTGGTCAGCGCGGCGGCGTTGGCATCGTCCATTGCGATCAGCAGATCGAACCTGGCGAAATCTTCGCGGTTGACCTGCCGGCCGCGCAACGGCGACAAATCGTATCCACGTTTCCTGGCCGCGCGCTGAGCGCGTTCGTCTGGCGGCTGGCCAATATGCCAATCGCCGGTACCGGCGGAATCCACCACGATTTTCTCAGATAGCCTGGCCTGCCCCACCTGATGCAGCATCACCGCTTCGGCGCTAGGCGAACGACAGATATTGCCCAGGCACACGAAACAGACGGCGATAGTGTTCATCAGATTCCAGACAGCTTTGAGCTTTAGCGCGACTTGAGTGCTTGAGCGCCTGGGTGCATTACGCAGCGCGGCTGCGTCGCCTTGACCAAACAACTCGTCGATGGAGTGCGGATTATACAAAGGACGCTGAATGTACGCCCGAGCGACACCCGCCGCGCTTTCCGCGTGCGCCTCGCTTAGAACGTCTGCGAAACAGCCGTAACCGACGTCCCATTAGCCGGACGATACCCATTGCCAGCGTTATCGGAGTCGACCAGTCCCAGCGAAATCGCACGCGCGAATTCCGCGCTGACACTGGCCGCGCTTTGCGGATGGGGTGCTGCGCTCCCGGCGACCGGGTGGATCGCGTGGCAGTAGCCGGCGAGTGCGAGCGGCACGAGCATTGCAACGGGCCAGTAGGTCGATATTGTCTTTTTCATTTTCAAACCCCTTTCTCAGGTCCTGTGGGCTGACGGGCCCACTTCCGGACTTCTGAATTTTAAGGGTTTGTCCTTATCTCATAAAGATGCCCCTGCACAAAGCATTGTTGCAGTCCTGTCAACAACGTATGACGCGTCGGCGTTGTGTTAGCTGGCTGATCAGCTGTTTCTACCGGGCGCTTTCTGCTGAGCAATTCCTGCCGGTTTCACTGTGTAACCGCGGAGATAAAACTTTACAAACTTCTTGCGACATACGCTCCGCGAAACTGTCAGATACGGTAATTAGTTCAAGGAACGCTTTCCCGCTCATGATGAAACTCACACTTACAAGCCTGATCCTTGCATCGTCCGCCTTGGTGGCGGGCTGCGCCGTCTATCCGGACGGCACGCCCGCTTACGCCACTGGCGGCGGCTACTCCGCCTATCCGGCCCCAGGCTACCCCGGAGGTTACGTAGCCGCCCCTCCGGGCTACGAAGCCCCCCCTCCAGGCTACGAAGCCGGTTATGGCTATGGCGGACCGGTTGTTCAGTCGGGCGTGATCATCGGCGGTGGCGGCGGATATTACGGCGGCCCAGGCCCTCGCTATTGGAACGACAACCAGGGTTATCACCGCCCGCCGCCTCAGGGCGGCTGGGGCGATCGTGGAGGAAACCACGGCAACCAGGGAAGCAATGGAGGCGGAGACCGGGGCGGTCATGGCGGGCCGCAAGCGGGCAGCCCTCAAGGAGGCAGGCCTCCGCAGCCACAGGCGGGCAATCCCAGCAGGCCGGCACCCGCGCCACAGGCGCAGCAGTCAAGGGGGTCTGTACCGTATGTTGGCAAATCTCTCTGGGGCAAGGAGCCAGCGCAACAACCCGAGCACAACCACTAGGGCCTCCGCCCACTTGGCTTGCGTGCAAAGCCGCCCGAACTCTTTCCAAGTTTCGGGCGGCTTTTTATTGTCTGCAGAAAATGTGGCAATGCCACGGGGTTCGTGCTCCCGAGTCTTACGCACTTTTCACAATACGAGATACAATCACCATTCCGCTGTTTGACGTATCAACTGATTTTTCCCATGAGCGATACGAACCCGGAATCCCGAACGTCCATACAGGTGATCGAGCGCATGATGCGCCTGCTCGACGCGCTCGCCGCGCACACCGATCCCGTCAGCCTGAAAGAACTTTCGCACAGCACGTCGCTGCATCCGTCCACCGCGCATCGCATCCTGAACGACATGGTGACGTGCCGTCTCGTCGATCGATCGGACCCCGGCACGTATCGGCTTGGCATGCGCCTGCTCGAGCTTGGCAATCTGGTCAAGGCGCGGCTTTCGGTGCGCGAAGCCGCCATGCCGCCCATGCGCGAACTGCATCGACAGACGGGCCAGACGGTCAACCTCTCAGTGCGCCAGGGCGATGAGATCGTCTATATAGAACGGGCTTATTCCGAACGCTCCGGTATGCAGGTCGTGCGAGCAATTGGCGGCCGCGCGCCGCTGCATTTGACGTCGGTGGGAAAACTTTTTCTCGCCGCCGACGAATCCGCCCGGGTGCGCGCTTACGCCACGCGAACCGGCCTATCCGGCCACACGCAGAACAGCATTACCGATATCGGCAAGCTCGAGCGCGAACTGTCATTTGTGCGCAGCCAGGCATGCGCCCGCGATAACGAGGAACTGGAACTCGGGGTTCGCTGCATCGCCGCCGGTATCTACGACGACACGGGGCGGTTGGTCGCCGGCCTGTCGCTGTCGGCGCCCGCAGACCGGCTGCAGGATTCGTGGCTGAATCAACTGAGCGGCACTGCGCTGGAGATTTCGCGTTCGCTCGGATATCGACCGGAAGCTGGCGCAGATTCGCAACAGCGCTGACATTTTCATTTTTCGCGTAAGTACGCAGCATTCGTAAGCAATAAAAAAACCGGCCTTATCGTTCATTCGATAAGGCCGGTTTTTTAACATTGCGTCTCAAACGATTCAGGTACCGCTGCCACCTGCGTCGGCGCTGGTGATGTGCGGCTCCTCGCCACCCGTCTCCGTCTCAAGGAACCCGCGCAAACGGCCGGCATCGGCGAAACGCGAATACTTACCTGACGAATCCAGCAGCACCATCACGACCGGACGACCATGAATGGTCGTCTGCATCACCATGCATTCGCCTGCTTCGTTAATGAAACCGGTCTTCTGCAAGCCGATGTCCCAGCTCGGATTCCGGATCAGCGCATTCGTGCTGTTGTAGGCAATATTGCGCTTGCCGGTAAAGACGTCGTAGCTGCGATCGGTGGAGAACTTGCGAATCAGCGGGTACTGATACGCCGCGTTCACCATCTTCACGAGATCGCGGGCGCTCGATACATTCAGGCTCGTCAACCCGGTCGAGTTTTCGAAGTGCGTATCGGTCATGCCGAGCATCTTCGCTTTGGCGTTCATCGCCGCGATAAAACCAGGACGCCCATTCGGGTAATAACGCGACAACGCCGCGGCCGCCCGATTTTCCGACGCCATCAGCGCGATATGCAGCATGTCTTCGCGGTTGAGCTCGGAGCCGACGGAAAGACGCGAACCCGTGAATTTCTCGTAGTCGCGATCTTCGTCGGTCACCGAGATTTCTTCGGTCAACGGCGCCTTGGAGTCGAGCACGACCATGGCCGTCATCAGCTTGGTGATCGAAGCAATGGGCACCACGGCGCGCGAGTTTTTATCGAAGAGCGTTTCTGCTGTGTTCTGATCCACCACATACGCAACGCTCGAGCGCAGCGCAAGGCTGTCCGGCGTTTCGTGCAGCCCGAACGCCTGGCCAACGGTCGGCGGACGCGGCTGGAACGCCACCGAACGCACGGCGGCACGACGGCCGCGCGCGTCCATCCGGTAACTTACGCGATGCCGGCGCGTGGCGCGGGGCACATCGTCTTCTTGCACCGCAGCGACTTGAGCATTCTTCGCGGCGCGTGCGGAGACTTTCGACGACTTGACGGTTTTAGCTTGCGGCGCAGCAACCGCGCCTTTGGCCAGTTTCTTGGTGGATTTGGAGGTTGTGGTCTTGGCAAAAGCGTCGACTGGTGCGGCCGCGAAAGACGTCGCGAGCGCCACCGACACGGCAACCGACAGCGCAGTGCGGACTGCAACGCCGTGGATCACCCTGAGCGACGAAAACATTTCGGTTTTCATTAGTGTTCTGTTCTGGACCGGCGGGAGAGTGTCGCCAGTGTAGTAAAGCTTCGAAAAATTAGCAATATTAAGCACTTATCCGCACTACTTAAACCGGTTTGTAAGACGCGATTTATTCAAGCGAACAAATTCTGAGTACCGATCGTAAAAAATCATCGCCGACCGTGCAATCGTTTTCACCGCCACACGCTATTGCCAACCGTGACTATCAGCGTCTTATCGGCAATAGTTTGTAAGACTTGAGGGATATTTTTGATCCTGCCCTCAAGGCAAAAATTTCACGAATGGGTTGGACGGCGACAGGAAACAATCTTTTTCGGCAAGACATGCCGATTCTCAACCGGCATTTCGACTGGTATCGAAAGTTTTTGTTCAACAAACTTTGACGATGAAGAACAGCCTTGAATGTTAACGTCGGGTTAACACATTTGGTTTACTGCGTTTCAAACCGTTTCAAATGAAATTTATCGACCGCAGTGTATCGGTTACGTGCGCATCGCGCCGGGCACGGAACGCGACGGCGGCAAGCTGAATGGTCTGGAGATGAATGTCGACGGTGACATTGATATCGCGTCCATAACCTCCCGCCATTGTTATTGCCACGGGCAGATCGCGTTCGGCGGCGATGTTGAAGACGAGGGAATCTCGCTTGGCAAGGCCTTCGACGCTCAGCGCGAGCCGTCCCAGGCGATCGTCAATATGCGGATCGGCGCCTGCCAGATAGATCAGCATGGCGGGCTCGAAGCGTTCGAACATTATCGATAAAGCCCCGGAAAGCGCTTCCGCATAGGCTTCGTCACCGCAACCGTCGGGCAGCGCGACGTCGAGATCGCTGGTTTCCTTGCTGAACGGGTAGTTCGATCCGCCATGCAGCGACAGCGTGAAAACGCTGGGATCGTCCCGGAAGATGGAGGCTGTGCCGTTGCCCTGATGCACGTCAAGATCAACGATTGCTACATGCGGCTTTTTCTCACCCCGCTGCAGCGCGTCAGCCTGCAGCGCCCGTGCGGCGACGGCTGCGTCGTTGAATACACAGAATCCCGCGCCGTGCGACGCATAGGAATGGTGCGTGCCGCCCGCCAGGTTCACAGCAAAACCAGCCTGACAGGCGGCGTGACACGCTGCGATCGTCGCCCCCACGGAGCGCCGCGAGCGCTCCACCATCTCAGGCGACCACGGAAAGCCAATCTCGCGTTGCTCGCGAGCATCCAGTGTTCCGGTCGCCACCCGCTCGATGTAGTCGGCCGCATGAACACGCGCCAGTTCGAAATCTACCGCGACCGGCGCTTCGCGCAACTCGACATCGGGCAGTTCAGCCTGCACGCGCTCACGCAAAAGGTAATATTTTTGCATGGGGAACCGATGGCCAACCGGCAGCGGCAACACGAACCGATCGCTATAAAACGCTTTCATTCGAAATGAAATTTCACTTTTTTGGAACTAAGATCCTAGCACCGACAGCGTTTGCGCCTTCCGCCCCATGCTGGTGCGTCGCATCTCGAAATGTAGTTCCACTACAAAGAAACGTATTCATAAGCCATTGTTTAATAAGCATTCGTACGATGTTGCATTGCACAAAAAGATGCTTGACATCTTTAGGAATATGCCTAGAATAGGTTCCATGTTGCGACGCACCAACAGCCAATCGCCTCATACGGTTGCCGGATTTCCGGTTGCCGCCAAAACCCCCACGACCCGCGCTGATGATGGGTCGAATCTTTCAGGAGCGTGACATGACCCTTTTGACCCCGGAACAAATCGCCGCTGCAAACAAAGCTCAATTCGACACCCTCTTCGGCCTGACGAACAAGGCATTTGAAGGTTTGGAAAAGCTGCTTGAACTGAATCTGCAAGTTGTGAAGTCGACCCTGGCTGAAAGCCAGGAAAACGCGCAACGCGTGTTGTCGGTGAAGGACGCGCAAGAACTGCTCGCACTGCAAGCCAGCCTGGCTCAGCCGGTCGCGGAAAAGGCGCTGTCGTATGGCCGTCACCTGTATGAAATCGCATCGTCGACGCAAGCTGAATTTGCCCGTGTTGCTGAAGAACAATACGAAGACCAGAACCGCAAGGTGCAAACGCTCGTCGAAAACGTCGCGAAGAACGCACCGGCAGGTTCGGAAACGGCTGTCGCCGTGATGAAGTCGGCCATCACCGCCGCCAACACCACGTACGAAACGATCCACAAGGCAAGCAAGCAAGCTGTCGAGATCGCGGAAAGCAACTTCAACGCAGCCGCTACGGCCGCCACGAAGGCTGCATCGCAAGCTACGGCTCAAGCTTCGCGCGCCACCAAGAAGACTGTCTAAGCGATTTCGTTCGCACGCAGTGACGCCGGAAACTTCGGCGTAGCTGCTAGACGCTCAGGTAGCAGGAAAAACCGTTCCAACGAAAGTTGGGATGGTTTTTTTTTCGTGCTCAAGTATCCACGGTGCTGAAATCAGGCGTGTGCGGCTGCAAAAAACAAAGCGGCGCGTCCTGAAGAGAACGCGCCGCTCTGTTACTTGGCCAACAACACCTTACTTCTTGCGCTGCGGTGGCAAGTCCGTACACACGCCTTCATACAACTCGGCGGCCATGCCGATCGACTCACCGAGCGTCGGGTGCGGATGGATCGTCTTGCCGATATCCTCCGCGTCCGCGCCCATTTCGATCGCGAGGCACACTTCGCTGATCAGGTCGCCCGCATTCAATCCCACGATGCCGCCGCCGATGATCCGGTGCGTTTCTTCGTCGAAGATGAGCTTGGTGAACCCTTCGTCGCGACCGTTTGCAATCGCGCGGCCCGACGCAGCCCACGGGAACGTGGCCTTGCCGTACTTGATGCCTTCGGCCTTGCACTGGTCTTCGGTCTTGCCGGCCCACGCCACTTCAGGATCGGTGTAGGCGACGGACGGGATCTGCAATGCGTCGAAGTAGGACTTTTCGCCATGCGCAGCTTCCGCCGCGACGTGGCCTTCGTGCACGGCCTTGTGCGCGAGCATCGGCTGGCCAACCAGATCGCCGATGGCAAAAATATGCTCGACGTTCGTGCGCAACTGCTTGTCGACGTTGATGAACCCGCGATCGGTCACCGCTACGCCCGCCTTGTCCGCACCGATCTTGCCACCGTTCGGGCTGCGGCCGACGGCGACCAGCACGAGGTCATACCGTTGTGCTTCAGCCGGCGCTTTTTCGCCTTCGAAGCTCACGTAGATGCCGTCGTCCTTCGCTTCCGCCTTGGTCGTTTTCGTCTTGAGCATGACGTTCGCGAAGCGCTTGGCGTTGAATTTCTCCCACACCTTCACGAGGTCACGATCCGCGCCGGCCATCAGGATATCGAGCATTTCGACCACATCGATCTGCGCGCCCAGCGACGCATACACCGTCGCCATTTCCAGCCCGATGATGCCGCCGCCGATCACGAGCATGCGCTTCGGGATCTGGCGCAATTCGAGCGCGCCGGTTGAGTCCACGACGCGCGGATCTTCCGGCATGAACGGCAGCTTCACGGCTTGCGAACCCGCCGCGATGATCGAGTTCTTGAACTTCACGACCTTCTTGCCGCCCTCGCCCTCGATCTCCATGTGATTCGGGCCGACGAACGTACCGACCCCCGTGACCACCTGGACCTTGCGTGCTTTCGCCATGCCGGCCAGTCCGCCGGTCAGCTTCTTGACGACGCCTGACTTGAAGTCGCGGAGTTTGTCGAGATCGATCGTCGGTTCACCGAAGGAAATGCCGTGGTGCGCGAGTTCCTTGGCGGCGTCGGTGATTGCTGCGGCGTGCAGCAAGGCTTTCGACGGAATGCAGCCGACGTTCAGGCAGACGCCGCCAAGCGTTTCATACCGCTCGACGATCACCGTTTTCATGCCTAGGTCAGCGGCGCGGAACGCGGCCGAATAACCGCCGGGGCCGGCGCCGAGCACGAGCATGTCGCATTCGATATCGGCAGAACCGGAGAACGACGCGGCCTTCGGTGCGGGTGCGGCGCTCGCCTTTTCAGCAGGTTGCGGCGCCGCAGTCTTCGCCTTTTCCTCGACTTGGCTGACACCACCGCCCTGAGCTTCGAGCGTGAGAATCACGGAGCCTTCGGAGACTGTATCGCCGAGTTTGACCTTGATTTCCTTGACCGTGCCTGCTGCGGGCGACGGCACGTCCATGGTGGCTTTATCGGATTCGAGTGTGACGAGCGATTGTTCTTTCTCGACGGTGTCGCCGGCCTTCACGTGAATTTCGATGACCGGGATGTCGGTGAAATCGCCGATGTCCGGCACCTTCACGTCTTGCGATCCGCCACCTGCGAACTTGGGCGCGGCGGCTTCCTTCGACGCGGGCGCATCGGCTTTTGCCGCAGCGGGCTTTTCAGCCGGTGCAGCGGGTGCAGCAAGCTTTTCGCTACCGGCCTCCGCCGTTTCGACCAATGCGATCACGGTGCCTTGCGAGACTTTATCGCCGGCTTTGATCTTGACTTCCTTGACCGTGCCGACGAGGTCGCTGGGCACTTCGATGGAGGCTTTATCGGATTCGAGGGTGAGGACGCCTTGTTCTTTTTCGATGGCGTCGCCGGCTTTGATGGTGACTTCTACGACATCGACGTCTTTGAAATCGCCGATATCGGGTACTTTAAGTTCGGTGAGACTCATGTTGTCCCCTAAGAAGGAAGCGGGCAGAACCGGGAAACAAGAACGCGACGCGTAGCCCGTGGTTCTGCCGTCGGCAGACTTGCCTTTCTTTGCTTACTTTCTTTGGCAATTCAAAGAAAGTAAGTGCCGCCCCGCACAGGGGCGACTAGCAAGATGCAGTGCAAAGCAAGTTCAACGAGGAACCAGGCAAGCCACAAAAAGCGGCCCGCCGAGCAAAAACCTCAAAGACTCACGCGACGGAAATCCGCCAGCACGGCAGAAAGGTAGGCATTGAACCGCGCGGCCTCGGCGCCATCGATCACCCGATGGTCGTACGACAGCGACAAGGGCAGAATCAGCCGCGGCACGAACGCCTTGCCGTCCCACACCGGCTTCATCGCACCGCGCGACAACCCGAGAATGGCCACTTCAGGCGCATTGATGATCGGCGTGAAATGCGTCCCGCCAATCCCACCCAGCGACGAAATCGAGAAACATCCGCCTTGCATCTGGTCCGGCTTCAGCTTGCCTTCACGCGCCGCCTTCGACAAATCGGCCATCTCCTTGGCCACATCGACAAGACCCTTCTTGTCCGCGTCGCGAATCACCGGAACCATCAAACCGTTCGGGGTATCGGCGGCAAAACCCACGTTGTAATACTGCTTGAAGACGAGGTTGTCGCCGTCGAGGCTCGCGTTGAACGTCGGGAATTTCTTCAACGCGGCAACCACCGCCTTGATCACGAACGCGAGCATGGTGAACTTCACGCCAGCCTTTTCGTTTTCCTTGTTCAGCGTCACGCGCAGCGCTTCGAGGTCGGTGATGTCAGCTTCGTCGTTGTTCGTGACGTGCGGAATCATGACCCAGTTGCGATGCAGGTTTGCACCCGAAATCTTCTTGATGCGCGACAGCGGCTTGGGATCGACCGGACCGAACTTCGTGAAATCGACCTTCGGCCAGGGCAGCAGGTTCAACTCGCCGCCACCGGCCGGTGCTGCGGCGGCTTGCGCCGGCGCTTTACCCTGGCCGCTCATCACACCCTTCACGAACGCGGTCACATCGGCTTGCGTGATGCGGTCCTTGGGGCCCGTGCCCTTGACAGATGCGACATCGACGCCCAACTCGCGCGCAAACTTGCGCACGGAAGGCGATGCATGGCTCGACGTACGCGTGCCATCGCCGGCGGGCATCGCCGGGGCAAGCGCAAGCGCGGACGGCGCTTCTTTCTGTGCCGGAGCGGATTTCGCCGGCGCAGCTTCCGAAGGTGCTGCGGCCTTTGGCGCTTCCTGCTTCGGTGCCGCCGCAGAAGCCGCTCCTTCACCACCTTCCAGCACGAGAATCAGCGTGCCTTCCGACACGTTGTCGCCAACCTTGACCTTGAGTTCCTTGACCGTGCCCGCTGCGGGCGACGGCACGTCCATGGTGGCTTTATCGGATTCGAGTGTAACGAGCGATTGCTCCTTCTCGACCTTGTCGCCGACCTTCACATTCACTTCGATGACCGGAATATCCTTGAAGTCGCCAATATCCGGCACCTTCACTTCAACCGATCCGCCACCCGACGATGCAGCCGCGGCGGGAGCCTTCTCCTGCGCCGGTGCTTCAGCAGGTTTTTCAGCGGCCTTCGGTGCTGCGGTCGCACCGGACTCAGCCGCTTCCAGCACGACGATCAACGCGCCTTCCGACACGTTGTCGCCGACCTTTACCTTCACTTCCTTCACGACGCCGGCGGCCGAACTTGGCACGTCCATGGTCGCTTTATCGGATTCGAGCGTGACGAGCGATTGCTCCTTCTCGACGGTGTCCCCAACTTTCACCAGCACTTCGATCACCGGAATGTCCGTGTAATCGCCGATATCCGGCACCTTGACTTCGATCGCTTGACTCATTGTTTATTGTCTCCTGGGTCGTGACGCGAAAATCGCCCTGCTGCAAGGCTAAACACGAGGCTAGAGCCAAGGGCAAGGCGACTTCGCGCAACAACACTCGGGGCCGATGCGTTAAACCGTCATCGGGTTGGGTTTGGCGGGGTCGAGCGCGTACTTCTTGATCGCGTCGGCGACAATCTTGCGGTCAATCGTGCCTTCGTCGGCCAATGCATTGAGCGCCGCGACGGTGACCCAGTAGCGATCGACTTCGAAGAAATGACGCAGTCTTTCGCGCGTGTCCGAACGGCCGTAACCGTCGGTACCGAGCACGACAAACTTGTTCGGCACATATCCGCGAATCTGGTCCACGAGCGCGCGCACATAGTCAGTCGATGCCACCACCGGACCCTTTGCGTCCTTCAGCAGCTTCGTCACGTGCGAGACCTGACGTTCTTCGGTCGGATGCAGCAGGTTCCAGCGCTCCACTTGCGCGCCTTCGCGTGCCAGTTCCGTAAAGCTCGGGACGCTCCAGAGATCGGCGGCGACGTTCCAGTCGTTCTTCAGCAGGTCAGCAGCGGCGATCACTTCGTTGAAAATCGTGCCTGCGCCCATCAATTGAACACGCGGCGTTTTTGCGTCGGCATCCGATTTGCGGAACGAATACATGCCCTTGATGATGTCGGAGGCGACGCTTTCGCCCTGCGGAATCGCCGGATGTTCGTAGTTCTCGTTCATCACCGTGACGTAGTAGTACACGTCTTCCTGATCCGCCACCATGCGACGCAAACCGTCCTGCATGATCACCGCGAGTTCGTAACCGAAGGTCGGGTCGTAGCTCACGCAGTTCGGCACCGACGCCGCCCACATCAGCGAATGCCCATCTTCGTGCTGCAGGCCTTCGCCGTTGAGCGTCGTGCGTCCAGCCGTGCCGCCCAGCAGGAAACCGCGCGAACGCATGTCGCCAGCAGCCCACGCCAGGTCGCCGATGCGCTGGAAGCCGAACATGGAATAGAAGATGTAGAACGGGATCATGATCTCGCCGTGCGTCGAATACGACGTCGCGGCCGCGATCCAGTCACACATCCCGCCGGCTTCGTTGATCCCTTCCTGCAGGATCTGGCCGGTTTCCGACTCGCGATAGAACATCAGCTGGTCGGAATCTTCCGGCACGTACTTCTGGCCGTCCTGATTCCAGATACCGATCTGGCGGAACAACCCTTCCATACCGAACGTGCGCGATTCATCCGGCACGATCGGTACGATGCGCTTGCCGAGCGCCTTGTCCTTCAGCAGGATGTTCAGGATCCGCACGAACGCCATGGTCGTGGAGATTTCACGTCCCGGACCCGTGCCCTTCAGCACCGGCTCGAACGCCGACAGATCCGGCACCGGCAGCGACTCGGCCTTCTGACGGCGCGCCGGCAGATAACCACCGAGTTCCTGGCGGCGGGCACGCATGTACTCGAGTTCCTTCGACCCTTCCTCGAACGTCAGGTACGGCACGTCGGCGATCTTGTCGTCGGGAATCGGCAGCCTGAACTGATCGCGGAATTTCATCAGCTGATCGGTGTGCAGCTTCTTCTGCTGGTGCGTAATGTTCATCGCCTGGCCAGCTTCGCCCATGCCATAACCCTTGATGGTCTTGGCGAGGATGACGGTCGGCTGACTTTTCGTCTTCGATGCTTCGGTGTACGCCGCGTAGATCTTGTGCGGATCATGGCCGCCGCGATTCAGATTCCAGATGTCTTCGTCGGACCATTCCGCCACCATCGCCCGGAGTTCCGGCGTGTTGAAGAAATGCTCGCGCACGTAGGCGCCCGATTCAGACTTGTAGGTCTGGTATTCGCCGTCGACCACTTCCATCATCCGGCGCATCAGCGCACCGGTTTTATCGCGGGCGAAGAGCGAGTCCCAGCGGCTGCCCCACACCACCTTGATCACGTTCCAGCCGGCGCCGCGGAATTCGCTTTCCAGTTCCTGAATGATCTTGCCGTTGCCGCGCACCGGGCCGTCGAGACGCTGCAGATTGCAGTTGATCACGAAGACAAGGTTGTCGAGCCGTTCGCGGCCGGCCATGCCGATCGCGCCAAGCGATTCCGGTTCGTCCGTTTCACCGTCGCCGAGGAATGCCCAGACCTTGCGGCTGCCTGCCTTGATGATGCCGCGCGCGTCCATGTACTTCATGAAACGCGCCTGATAGATCGCCATGATCGGGCCAAGGCCCATCGACACGGTCGGGAACTGCCAGAAGTCCGGCATCAGCCACGGATGCGGATACGACGAAATGCCTTCGCCGCCCACTTCCTGGCGGAAGTTATCGAGCTGGCTCTCTTTCAGGCGACCGAGCAAGAACGCGCGCGAGTACACACCCGGCGACGAATGGCCCTGCACGAACACGAGGTCACCACCATGTTCGGGGGACGGCGCGTGCCAGAAATGGTTGAAACCGACGTCATACAGCGTGGCCGCCGATGCGAACGAAGCAATGTGTCCGCCCACGTTCGTGTCCTTGCCGGCGCGCAGCACCATGGCGATGGCGTTCCAGCGTGTGTACGAACGGATCTTGTGTTCGATGTCCTGGTCGCCCGGAATTTTTGCCTGGGCGGCGACCGGAATGGTGTTGATGTACGGGGTGTTAGCGGAGAACGGCAGATGCTCGCCGTGCACGCGCGCAAATTCGATCTGCTTTTCGATCAGGAAATGCGCGCGACCCGGGCCTACTGCCGAGATCACGCCGTCGAGCGCTTCCAGCCACTCGCCCGTTTCCTGGGGATCTTCGTCGTCCTTGGCGTTGGCGACATATTTCATCACTTCGTCGGGTACAGCTGACATGCTCGTCTCCTGATTTGAGGAACGCTCTGTGAACAGACGACGCGAGCCTCCATGAAGCCATCCGCAAGACACAATTGCGGAAAACAATGAGGGTCAAGCGCGCGTGCGGCAATTCTAAAGAGGCTCAGAACGGTAGCGCAAGCAATTTTTCGAATCATGAGACTCAATCTCATAATACGGAAAAATGCTGCAATGCACCGTGGGACAAGGACTCTTTGTTAGACGCGTTGGTGTCCTTGCGATCAATTGCGGGCGTTTTACAGTCTTTTTACGCCATTTAACAGTGTGTCGCTGCGTTACAATTGCGCGCATGTTGACCGAACGGCTTTTCGCACGCTCGGCGCGGTCGCGGGGCAAACCCAACGACTCGGCGCCGACCCGCTGGCACCACGGACCGTGGTGGTCGAACTCGTATTTACTGACCCCACTGATCTCGATCCTGGTTTTCCTCGTCGTGATGAGCCTGATTTTGTGGAGTCTCAACCGGCGCGAACAGCAACAACAGGAAGACACGCTCTACCGTAACGTGGCTTGGGCGCAGCAGCAAATAAGGCTTTCCATGACTGGGGCGCAGGAGCAGATCCAGTCGTTGGCGCGTGACATCGCAACCGGCCATGGCGATCCGCAGTCGTTCCAGAGTTCCACCGGCGACATCATGCAGGGGCATCCCGAGATCCTCTACATGAACTGGTATACCGCGCAGCACAAGCCGCGCTGGCCCAATACTCCGCTGCCCATACTCGGTTCAAGGCTCGCCAAGCCCACCGACGCCCAGATGGACGACGCCGTCCAGTCCGCATTCGACGAAGCCCGCACCAGCCGCCGCCAGGTCTACTCCCCTCTTCTTTACGACGATCTGGGCAACGGCTACATCACGCTGCAGACGCCGGTGTATCGCGACCGCGATTTTCTCGGGTCCATCGCGGCGGTGTTTTCGATCGAGGGGATTCTCAAGCACGACATCCCCAGCGAACTCTCGGCGAAGTACAAGATTTCGATCACCGATTTGAACAATCGCGAGCTCGCGACCACGTCCAGCCGGCCGCGCCTGCCGCGCGACATGTTCTATGACCTGCCGCTCGATCCGCCTGGACAAGGGGTATCGGTACGCGTTTATTCGTATCCGCAACTCACGAATTTCACCAACAACACGCTCGTCTGGCTGGTCGCCGGCTTGTCGTGTTTTGTGTTGTGGAGTTTGTGGAGCCTCTGGAAACACACGCGGCAACGGTTTGAAGCACAGCAAGCGCTCTACGCCGAGGCGTTCTTCCGTCGCGCGATGGAAAATTCGGTGCTGATCGGTATGCGCGTGCTCGATATGCACGGCCGGATCACGCACGTGAATCCCGCGTTTTGCCGGATGACGGGCTGGGACGAAAGCGATCTGGTGTCCAAAGTGGCGCCCTTTCCGTACTGGCCGAAAGACGCGTATCCGGAAATGCAGCGGCAACTGGACATGACCTTGCGTGGCAAGGCGCCTTCGTCCGGCTTCGAATTGCGCGTGCGCCGCAAGGACGGTTCGTTCTTCCACGCCCGGCTTTACGTGTCGCCGCTGATCGATAGTTCGGGCCGGCAGACCGGCTGGATGTCGTCCATGACCGACATTACCGAGCCACGCCGCGCTCGCGAAGATCTCGCCGCCGCGCATGAACGCTTCACGACCGTGCTGGAAAGCCTCGATGCGGCCGTGTCGGTGCTCGCCGCCGACGAAGCTGAACTGCTGTTTGCGAATCGCTATTACCGGCATCTGTTTGGAATTCGCCCGGACGGTCATCTTGAACTGGCGGGTGCGGGTTTCGATACAGCGCAAGCGTCGTCGGATTCCATCGATATGGTCGATACCTACGCCGGCCTGCCCGCCACCGCGTTGACTGACAGCACCTCGGACGCGCAGGAAGTGTATGTGGAGGGCATCCAGAAGTGGTTCGAAGTGCGCCGCCAGTACATTCAATGGGTGGACGGCCATCTGGCGCAAATGCAGATTGCGACAGACATCACGACGCGCAAGCAGGCGCAGGAACTCGCGGATCAGCAGGAAGAAAAGCTGCAGTTCACCAGCCGTTTGATGACGATGGGCGAAATGGCGTCGTCGCTCGCGCACGAGTTGAACCAGCCTTTGGCCGCGATCAATAATTATTGTTCGGGGTGCGTCGCGCTGGTTAAATCCGGCCGCATGTCGCAGGAGGCGCTGTTGCCCGTGCTTGAAAAGACCGCGCAGCAAGCGGTGCGCGCGGGCATGATCATCAAGCGCATCCGGGAATTCGTGAAGCGCAGCGAACCGAAACGCCAGCCTACGCGCGTGGCGGATATCGTCGCGGACGCGGTTGGCCTCGCGGAAATCGAAGCGCGCAAACGCAAGATTCGCATTCTCACCGAGATCCGCTCGCGCATGCCCGTGATCCATGTGGACCCGGTGCTGATCGAGCAAGTGCTTGTGAACTTGCTGAAGAACGCAGCCGAAGCCATGCACGACGCCAAGCCGAACGCCGTCGATCCGGTGATTCGCGTGGTGGTGCAGCGGGTGGACGGCGGGTTTGTCTGCGTGAGCGTGGTGGATCAGGGTCCCGGTGTGGACGAAACCACGGCTGAGCGCCTGTTCGAACCGTTCTACAGCACCAAGTCCGACGGTATGGGCATGGGCTTGAATATTTGCCGATCGATCATTGAATCGCATCGGGGACGTCTTTGGGTGGTGAACAATATCGATGCCTCCGGCACCGTGACGGGCGCCACGTTCCATTGCAGTTTGCCAATCGGAGAAGCCGACGGTCCGGGCAGTAGCGGACCGGAAGCTCTCAGCCACCAACCCACACAACAAACTGTTACGGGAGAGCTATGAGCACAGTCACCACTCAGGAAACGGTGTTTGTCGTCGACGACGACGAGGCCGTTCGTGATTCCTTGCGCTGGCTGCTTGAAGCCAATGGCTACCGCGTCTCGTGTTTTGCGAGCGCTGAAGCCTACCTCGATGCCTACCTCCCGATCGCCCATTCAGGCGCGATCTCGTGCCTGATACTGGACGTACGGATGTCAGGCATGAGCGGCCTCGAATTGCAGGAACGGCTGATCGCGGAAAATTCGCTGCTGCCGATCATCTTCGTGACGGGTCACGGCGACGTGCCGATGGCTGTATCGACCATGAAGAAGGGCGCGATGGATTTCATCGAAAAGCCGTTCGATGAAGCCGAGTTGCGCAAGCTGGTCGAACGCATGCTGGATAAGGCGCGTACAGAGAGCTCGAGCGTGCAGCAGCAGCGCGCCGCAGCCGAGCGGCTGGGCAAGCTGACGGCGCGGGAACATCAGGTCCTGGAGCGGATCATTGCGGGGCGTCTTAACAAGCAGATTGCCGATGACCTTGGCATCAGCATCAAGACGGTTGAAGCGCATCGGGCGAACATCATGGAAAAGCTTTCCGTGAACACGGTGGCCGATTTGCTCAGGCTGGCGCTTTCCAACAAGCCGCAGACGCAGCAAGCTCAATAGTCAGGTCTGGCTGTTCTGTCTGGTACGCCGAGGGGCGTTCTTGCTCCTCGGTGGAAGCAGTTCTTGCTCGGCCGGCGCCAAATCGCCCGTCCGGTCAACGTCAAAAAAGCGTCAACCAATACAGCTGACTCGCAGCTAACCCGAACCGGTCGTCGCCCCGCTCCCGGTCGTCAGCACAAATCCCCGTCCGGTATAATCAAAGACCGACCGCAACGCCGCGCCGCACTGGCGCAACAGGCTGCCTGCGACCCTGCGCCCTTCAGAAAAGCAGCGGATTTGCCCTCCGCCCAGACCTCCTATGACCGCCCAAATCATCGACGGCAACGCCCTCTCCAAGACCCTTCGCGCCGATGTCGCCGCACGCGCCGCCGCCCTGACCGCCCGCGGCCAGCAACCTGGCCTGGCAGTCATTCTCGTCGGGGAAAATCCGGCCAGCGAGGTCTACGTCCGCAACAAGGTGAAAGCCTGTCAGGACAATGGCCTGCACTCCGTGTTCGACCGTTTTCCGTCAACGCTCACCGAAAGCGAATTGCTGGCCCGGCTCGACGATCTGAACAACGACCCGAACGTGCACGGCATCCTCGTGCAACTCCCGTTGCCGAAACATATCGATAGCCACAAGGTCATCGAAGCCATTGCTCCGGCGAAAGACGTCGATGGTTTCAACGTCGAAAACGCCGGCGCGCTGATGACCGGCAAACCGCTGTTTCGCCCGTGCACGCCCTACGGCGTCATGAAGATGTTCGAAGCGCACAACATCGCGCTGGAAGGTGCAAACGCAGTCGTGATCGGACGCTCGAACATCGTCGGCAAGCCGATGGCCATGCTGCTGCTCGCAGCCGGCGCCACGGTCACCATCACGCACAGCAAAACACGTGATCTCGCCGCGCTGACGCGCAACGCGGATGTGGTCATCGCGGCGACCGGCCGGCGCAATATCCTGACTGCCGACATGGTCAAACCGGGCGCAACGGTGATCGATGTCGGCATGAATCGCGACGAAAATGGCAAACTCTGCGGTGACGTGGATTTTGCAGGCGTGAAGGAAGTGGCTGGTTTCATTACGCCGGTGCCGGGCGGCGTCGGGCCGATGACCATCACCATGCTGCTGGTGAATACCATCGAAGCGGCCGAGCGCGCGATGCAGCAGGACCGGGATTAAGCATTGGGGCCAAAGCCCTTCAACGCTTACATGCATGATGGGCGCACCGGCAGCCGGATTGTTCCGCTGTGACTCAGTCGGCACGCCGATCGGGTAAATCACGGCCTTAGCCAGAATCGATTTGAGAATCGGCAGAGGCGTCCCCACAATACTGAATAGCCCAACCGTCGACATCGCGCGCTGTGTCAGGCGCGGCGTCACATTCGTCATTGCATCCATTTTTATCCGAGACCGGGAGAGTCATGTCCAGTTCGACATCATCGAATACCGAGAATCAAGCTCAGGCCCAGTCCCCAGGCAACCCCCTGCTCGACTTCTCCGACCTGCCCCGTTTCGGCGACATCAAGCCGGAACACGTGACGCCGGCACTCGACGTCCTGCTCGCGGATGCAAAAGCCGCCGTCGATCACGCCAGCGCGCCTGAGACGCCGGCGAGCTGGCGAGACATCGTGGAAAGCGTGGAACGCGCGAGCGAACGGCTCTCGCGTGCGTGGGGCGTGATCGGCCACCTGAATGCCGTCGCCGATACCCCTGAATTGCGTGCCGCGCACGCCGAGAATTTGCCGCGCGTGACGGAGTTCTCGGCGAGCGTCGGGCAAAATCTGGCGCTCTACGAAAAATACAAGGCGATTGCGGCAAGCGAAGAACACGCGTCGCTTTCTGTCGAGCAGAAGAAAATGCTCAGCAACGAGTTGCGCGGTTTCCGTTTGTCGGGCGCGGAATTACCCGAAGATAAAAAGCCCCGTTTTGCACGCGTTCAGGAAGAACAGGCGGCGTTATCGAAGGCATTCTCCGATCACGTCCTCGATGCCACCAACGCGTTTTCGTATCTGGTGACCAAGGAAAGCGAACTCGCGGGTTTGCCGGAAGATGTGATTGAAGCGGCGCGCGAAGCCGCGCAGAAAGAAAGCCGCGAGGGCTGGAAGTTCACGCTGCATTTCCCCTCGTATTTTCCCGTGATGCAGTACGCCGAACATCGGCCGTTGCGTGAAGCAATGTACCGCGCCTATGTCACGCGCGCGTCTGAACTCGGCCCGAACTACGGCAACGGCAAGGCTGAGTGGGACAACACGGCGAACGTCGTCGAACAGTTGAAGCTGCGTGCGGAAGAAGCCCACGCGCTCGGCTATCAGAACTTCGCCGAGGTATCGCTTGCGCCGAAGATGGCGGAATCGCCGGCACAGGTAATCACGTTCCTCGAGGACCTGGCCGTGCGCGCACGCCCGCACGGGGAAAAGGACTGGATGGAACTGCGTGCCTTTGCCGCGACCGAACTCGGCATGCCGGAATTGCAGCCGTGGGACTCGACCTTCGCCGCCGAACGCCTGCGCCAGCAGCGCTATTCGTTCTCGGAAAACGAAGTGAAGCAGTATTTCCCGCAAGAGGCCGTGCTGAAGGGTTTGTTCAAGGTCACGGAAACGCTGTTCGGCGTGTCCATCCGTCGCGATGAAGCCGCCGTCTGGAATCCGGAAGTGCGCTTTTTCCGCGTCGAAAACAAGGACGGTTCACTTGTCGCGCAGTTTTATCTGGACCTGTATGCACGCGAAGGCAAACGCGGCGGTGCCTGGATGGACGACGCTCGCTCGCGGCACAAACGCCGTGAAGGCGGCGTGCAAACACCCGTCGCGTATCTGACCTGCAACTTCTCGGCGCCCGTTGGCGGCAAGCCGGCGTGCTTTACTCACGACGAAGTCATCACGCTGTTCCACGAATTCGGGCACGGCCTGCATCACATGCTGACGCGTGTCGATGAACTCGGGGTATCGGGTATCAACGGCGTGGAATGGGACGCGGTCGAATTGCCGTCGCAATTCATGGAGAACTTCTGCTGGGAGTGGGACGTCCTCACCGACATGTCCGCTCACGTAGACACGGGCGCCACGCTGCCGCGCGAACTCTTCGACAAGATGCTGGCTGCGAAGAACTTCCAGAGCGGTCTGGGCACGTTGCGCCAGATCGTCCTCTCCATGTTCGATATCCAGCTTCACAGCGACTACGATCCCGCCGGCACGACGAATGTCAACGACTTCGCGCGTGAGATCAACGAGCGTTTTCACGTCGTGCCGCAAGCGCCTTTTTCCCGATGGACCAATACGTTCACCCATATTTTCTCGGGTGGGTATGCCGCGGGGTATTACAGCTACAAGTGGGCGGAAGTGTTGTCGGCGGATGCGTATGCCGCGTTCGAGGAAGCCGCAACGCTTGCCGGCGGGTCCGTGCTGGATGCGACAACGGGCATTCGGTACCGTCGCGAAATTCTTGAAGTGGGCGGCAGCCGGCCGGCGATGGACTCGTTCAAGGCATTCCGCGGACGGGAACCGAATATCGATGCGCTGTTGCGGCACAACGGCATGTCGCCGGAGGCAGCGCATTGACGCAATGACAGGGGCCTCGGTGTTTGAGTGATTGAAGAAGACCGTTCCAGCGCAAGTTGGAACGGTTTTTTTATGCGGCTTTCTTCTGGTCTTGCGTCTTATCGATCCAGCCGGAAACTCACTTCCTCAGGCCGCCCTTGCAGGCTGAGTTTCGCCCGCATTGCCGGCGCTCGGCTCACCACCTTGCCACGGCGAACGACAGCTGTACGCGCTGCACGCAATCGAATGGCTTCAACCGGATCGCGCGCGTCCAGCACCACGCAATCCGCGTTGTTGCCCACGGCAATCCCGTACCCTTCTATGCCGAGGATCTTCGCCGGCGTCGTCGTCACTGCATCGAAGGCCGCGCGCATGGCCTCGGTGCCCGTCATCTGCGCGACGTGCAAACCCATGTGCGCCACTTCCAGCATGTCGCCCGAGCCCAGGCTGTACCACGGGTCCATCACGCAGTCGTGGCCGAACGCTACGTCTACGCCTGCAGCGATCAACTCCGGCACACGCGTCATGCCTCGACGCTTGGGGTAGGTGTCGGACCGGCCCTGGAGGGTGATGTTGATCAGCGGATTCGCGATCGCGGCAACGCCGGAATCGCGTATCAACGGGATCAGCTTGCTCACGTAGTAGTTGTCCATCGAATGCATCGAGGTGAGATGCGAACCCGTGACACGTCCCTGCATTCCCAACCGATGTGTCTCGGCTGCCAAGGTTTCTATGTGCCGCGACATTGGATCGTCCGACTCGTCGCAATGCATGTCCACGCGCAACCCCTTCTGCGCCGCGAACTCACACAGAAGACGCACGGACTCGGCGCCATCGGCCATTGTGCGTTCGAAATGCGGAATGCCACCGACCACATCGACGCCCATTGATATCGCACGCTTCAGGTTCTCGAACGCGCCCTTGCTGCGCAAAACGCCATCCTGCGGGAACGCAACGAGTTGCAAGTCCAGATACGGCTTCACACGGCGCTTCACTTCGAGCAGAGCCTCCACGGCGAGCAGACGCGGATCGCAGACATCCACGTGCGAGCGAATCGCGAGCAGGCCGCGCGCGACGGCCCAGTCGCAATACTGCATGGCCCGATCGACCAACGCGTCTTGCGTCAACCCGGGCTTCAGCTCACCCCATAACGCGATCCCCTCCAGCAGCGTTCCCGACGCGTTCACGCGCGGCAAACCGTAGGACAGCGTGGCATCCATGTGGAAATGCGCATCGACGAACGGCGCGGTGACAAGAGAACCGGCGGCATCGATCTCCTCCTGCGCGGTGGCGGGGAGCCGCGGTTCGATCGCGGTGAAACGCCCGCCTTCGATGCCGATATCCACCAGATCGCGGGAATCCGCAAGCGCCGCGCGTCGAATGATCAGGTCCATGGAATTGTCCTCTTGCCCAAGTGTTTCGATGATTGTAGCGGGATAGAAAGCACGTTTTTCAGACCACGGCCCACGTTAGCCATTCGGTTGACTTCAGCAAGTTCGGTCTACCGGTCACAGTGACAACTCCACTCGCACGATGGATAGCCGGGGTCACTTGGTTCGAGTCACTCCGTTGCTGATTTGCCGTGTGAACAGGATCAAATCATCACATTCGAATGATGCCTTGAATTTTCGTATCCAATGGGATACAGTTCATCAAGGCATCCCATTTAACGTTATCTGGGATCCACACGCATGACGAACACAATCAATCAAACGCGCGACTTTTCGGTCTGGCTGTTGGGCGTGACTGATGTGTTGGCAAGAGCCGCCATCTTGGTCCGGATCAAACGCGCCGCGTTGGGAAATTTTGGCGATTGTCATGACGTCGGTGGCAGCGTGTGGGAAATGCGGATTCACACCGGCGCGGGCTATCGTGTGTATTACGTGCGCGACGGCTCGAGCGTTTATCTGCTGTTGGCCGGGGGAACCAAGCAAAGGCAGGCATCCGATATCGCCCGAGCGAAGACCATGTGGCAGCAAATCAGACAGGAACGAAAATGAACTCGACTCACATTTCAGCTTTCGAAGCATCCGACTATCTCGATAGCGAAGAGGCCATCGCGGCCTATCTGAACGAGGCGCTTGCCTCCGGCGATTCCGACATTCTCCTGTCGGCTCTTGCCGATATCGTGAAAGCACGCGGTATGTCGAAAGTTGCCTCCGAAGCAGGCGTGCAGCGCGAAAGCCTGTACAAGTCGCTGGCCGAAGGCGCAAAACCCCGCTTTGAAACCATCCAGAAAGTGGCCGCTGCGCTGGGAGTAAAACTCGTCGCCGTGCCGGTACATCACTAACACCCCTTCTTGATGGCGACGGTTTATGGCCTGCGGCTCAGGTAGCTGCACCCATGCTTCAATCAATCGGGCCTATGACGCCGAAAGACCGACAGCTTAGTATCCATGCCTGCAGATTCGCGCCTACAGCTCATCACTGACGAGAGTCAATCTCCGCACTAATCAAATGAAAATTGCCACCTGGAACGTCAACTCCCTCAAGGTCCGCCAACAGCATGTGATCGACTGGCTGGCAACAAGCGGCGTTGACGTGTTGTGCTTGCAGGAACTCAAGCTCACCGACGACAAATTCCCCGTCGCCGAACTCGCGGCCGTCGGCTACAAAAGCTGGTTCGCCGGCCAGAAGACCTATAACGGCGTCGGCATTCTGGTACGCGACACGCTGACGGTCGACGAGACCACAATCGTACGCAATATCCCCGCGTTCGAGGACCCGCAGCAACGCGTGATTGCGGCGACCATCGAAGGTATGCGGATCATCTCGGCGTACTTCCCCAACGGCCAGGCGCCGGGTACCGAAAAGTTCGCCTACAAGATGCGCTGGCTCGAAGCGTTGCGGGACTGGATCGAAGGTGAGATGAAGACGTACCCGCAACTCGCCCTGCTTGGGGACTACAACATCGCGCCGGAGGATCGCGACGTCCACGACCCGAAAGCGTGGGAAGGCCAGAACCTCGTCTCTCCCGAAGAACGCGCGCATTTCGTGCAGCTAATTGAACTCGGACTCACCGATACCTTCCGCATGTTCGAGCAGCCCGAGAAGCTTTACACGTGGTGGGATTATCGGATGCTCGGGTTTCGGCGAAACGCGGGGCTGCGCATCGATCACATCCTGGTCACGGCGGAACTCGCGTCACGATGCACGGCATGCGAAGTGGACAAAGTGCCGAGAAAGTGGGAACAGCCGTCGGATCACGCACCGGTGATCGCGACAATTAGCTGAATAGGACGTGGTCTCACAGCTGAGCGGTAAGGCGAAAGCCGTGACAAGCGCCCAGGCGACTTCGTCATGTCTCGCCTTGAAGTTTGAAACCTGACGCGTGAAGGCTTGAGGCTGCTGTGAAGAAGAACCGCGGCGAGAGCGTCGACAGAGACGCCCTCCACCATCATCCACCATCCACCACATCAAGCGTCCAGGTGCAACTCCTGAATCTTGCGTGTGATCGTATTGCGGCCAATCCCCAGTCGCTCGGCCGCTTCAACTTTCCGGCCGCGCGTAAAGTCGAGCGCCTCGCGAATCACTGCGGCTTCAAATCTGCGCGCGAGTTCGTCCATGACATCGGCGGTATTTTCGCGAAGTAATCGCGCGACCTCGGTCCTCAAGCCGTTTTCCCACACGCTCGCGGGAACGCCGGCGGGCGGCGTACCAAGCGAAGCCGGCAAAGTGCCAACGCCACCAGACAGCGCCGCATTCGATCCGCTGCCCATTTCCACAGCCGATGCTGTGAGCGCCGTGCTTTCACCGGCGTATTCCTGAGTCGGCGTGAGGTCCGGCGGCAAATCCTTTTGCTCGATGGTCTGCGCCGGCGCCATCACGGTCAGCCAGTTACACAGGTTTTCGAGTTGCCGAACATTGCCAGGAAACGGTAGCGATGCCAAAAACCCAAGCGCATCTTCCGACACGCGCTTCGGTTCGACACCCAGATCGCGTGCGCTCTTCTGCAGGAAATGCCGCGTGAGCAACGGAATGTCCTCGCTACGCTCGCGCAACGCGGGCAAACGCAACCGAATCACGTTCAGCCGATGGTACAAGTCCTCCCGAAACAACCCTTGCCGCACACGTGACTCAAGATTCTGATGCGTCGCCGCGATCACGCGGACGTTCGCCTTCAAAGGGTTATGTCCGCCCACGCGATAAAACTGCCCATCGGATAACACACGCAACAGCCGCGTCTGCAGATCGAACGGCATATCGCCGATTTCATCGAGGAAGAGGGTGCCGTTTTCAGCTTGCTCGAAGCGTCCCTGGCGCATCGCCTGCGCACCCGTAAATGCACCACGCTCGTGGCCGAACAGCTCGGACTCAAGCAGATCCTTCGGGATTGCGGCGGTGTTCAACGCGATGAACGGCCCGTTCGCGCGCGGGCTATGTCGGTGCAGCGCACGCGCGACAAGCTCCTTTCCGGTGCCTGATTCGCCCGTGATGAGCACAGTGGCGGCGGAATGTGACAGACGGCCGATCGCGCGGAACATGTCCTGCATCGCCGGCGCCTGACCAAGCATCTCGGGCGTTTCGGTGACGCTGTTGTCGTAGGCTGCTTCGCCGCGCATGCTTTCGTCAACGGCGCGGCGGATCAGTTCAACGGCTTTGTCGACATCGAACGGCTTCGCCAGATACTCGAACGCGCCGCCCTGAAACGCAGCCACGGCGCTGTCGAGATCGGAGAACGCCGTCATGATGATGACCGGCAAGCCGGGCAGCTTGTCGCGCACGGTCTGCAACAAGTCGAGTCCCGAACCGCCCGGCATGCGGATGTCGGACACAAGCACTTGCGGACTTTCCTGTTCGAGCGCGGTCAGCGCATCCCGGACGCCGGAAAAACTGCGCGTGGCGAAGTTCTCTCTTGCGAGCGCTTTTTCAAGCACCCAGCGGATGGATTGGTCGTCGTCTACTATCCAGATCGGCTTCATATAGTTCGGCGAGATGTCTTTGTGGTTCGGTATAAGCCCGTCGAAACGGTCAGGCGCACTAGCGCTTTTCTAGATGTCGATGAACCCTCGTGATCCATCCTTAACTCCATGCTTTCGTGCGTCGATCCTTCATCGGCGTCCTCAACCTTCGAACGGCAACAAGATGGTGAACTCGGTGCAGCCTGGTTTGCTTTCGACTTCGATCAATCCATCATGCTGCTGCACGAAAGTTTGCGCGAGCGTAAGACCCAGGCCGCTCCCATCTTCACGCCCGGACACGAGCGGATAGAAGATCCGGTCGCGTATGTCTTCCGGGATGCCGGGACCGTTGTCAGTGATATGCAAGTCCAGTGCCAGTTTGTGCAGGCGCTTGCCAATCGTCACTTTGCGCGCAATACGCGTACGCAGCTCGATCCTTGCATCACCTTGTGAAATACGCTCGCGCAGCGCTTCGGCCGCGTTGCGCACGATGTTGAGCAACGCCTGGATAAGCTGCTCTTTATCGCCGCGCAAGTCGGGCACGCTCACGTCGTAATCGCGATCAAGCGTGAGGCCACGCGGAAACTCTGCAAGAATCACGGCCCGCACGCGTTCGCAGACTTCGTGGATATTCACGTCGCCAACAATATGCGGATGCCGATGCGGCTCAAGCAACCGGTCAACCAGAGTTTGCAGCCGATCCGATTCCTTGATGATCACCTGCGTGTATTCGCGCAATTCGTCGCGTTCGCGCGCGCCGAGTTCGAACTCGAGCAGTTGCGCCGCGCCTCGAATGCCGCCGAGCGGATTCTTGATTTCATGCGCAAGATTGCGAATCAGTTGCTTGTTGACCGCGGTCAGATCGTGAATGCGCTCCTCGCGGTCGGTCTTCAAATGCCGCTCGTTCTCGAATAGTTCGAGCAGCACATAATTCGGTGCGACTTCCAGATACGCGACAATCGCGTGAACGTGCAGCGGCTCGCGGCCGGGACGCTCCAGCACGGCGTCGAGATGCGTTGCGTTGAAACGATGATCGGCAATCGACGTAATGGTCGCCACCAGTTCGTCTGCATTGGCGAACAGTTCCGGCCATGAAGTTTGAGCCAGCTGCTTGCGCGATCGCTCAAGCATGGCTTCAGCCGACGGATTCGCAAAAGCGATCTTGAGGCTCAACTTGTCGAGCACGAGCACGACCGTGGGCAGCGCTTCCATGCCCGGCAACAGATGAGTAGCGACGAGCGTGGCATCGTCGGACAAGGAATTGTCGGGAGGACTCTTTCTCGCCTTGATGAGATTCTTGAGAACCATCGTGCAGTGAGACCCCGTCTTGAAACTTGCCAGGAGAAGTGCCGGCGATTAAAAAAAGGGACGGCACGCCGTCCCTTTTTGGTTCATTCGACCCTTCTGCTTCGCATCACGCGGCGCGCTTCTCCAGAATACGGCAACCAGAGAAGCGCGCACGCCATGTAATGCGCTTACAGCGAGTAGTACATTTCGAACTCGATCGGATGTACGGCCTGGCGATAGCGCTGCAATTCGGTCGTCTTCAGTTCGATATACGCGTCGAGCATCGAATCCGTGAACACGCCACCGACCGTCAGGAACTCACGGTCAGCGTCGAGCGCGTCGAGCGCCTGGTCCAGACCCGAACACACGGTCGGGATCTTTGCATCTTCTTCCGGCGGCAGGTCGTACAGGTTCTTGTCCGCTGCTTCGCCCGGGTGGATCTTGTTCTGCACGCCATCCAGACCGGCCATCATCAGCGCCGAGAAGCACAGGTACGGGTTCGCCATCGGATCCGGGAAACGCGTTTCGATGCGGCGGCCCTTCGGGTTCGACACGTGCGGAATGCGAATGGAAGCCGAGCGATTCTTCGCCGAGTAAGCGAGCTTCACCGGTGCTTCGAAGTGCGGCACGAGGCGCTTGTACGAGTTCGTCGACGGGTTCGTGATCGCGTTCAGCGCGCGAGCATGCTTGATGATGCCGCCGATGTAGAACAGCGCGAATTCCGACAGGCCTGCATAACCGTCACCGGCGAACAGGTTCTTGCCGTCCTTCCAGATCGACTGGTGAACGTGCATGCCCGAACCGTTGTCGCCAACGATAGGCTTCGGCATGAACGTCGCCGTCTTGCCATACGTGTGCGCCACGTTCTGGACGATGTACTTCAGTTGTTGCGTCCAGTCAGCGCGCTGAACCAGCGTCGAGAACTTGGTGCCGATCTCGTTCTGGCCCTGGCCCGCCACTTCGTGGTGGTGAACTTCGACCGGAATGCCGATCTGCTCGAGCAACAGGCACATTTCTGAACGGATGTCCTGGAACGTGTCGACCGGCGAGACCGGGAAGTAGCCACCCTTCGTACCCGGACGGTGACCTGTGTTGCCGCCTTCGAATTCCATCGACGACGACCACGGTGCTTCTTCCGAACCGACCTTGACGAAGCAGCCCGACTGATCCGCACTCCAGCGCACCGAGTCGAAAATGAAGAATTCCGGCTCCGGGCCGAAGAAAGCGGCGTCGCCCAGACCCGAGCTCTTCAGGTAGGCTTCAGCGCGCTTTGCCAGCGAACGCGGATCGCGCTCGTAGCCCTTGCCATCCGACGGTTCCACGACGTCGCACGACATCACGAGTGTCGACTCTTCATAGAACGGGTCGATGAACGCGGTGTCAGCATCCGGGATCAGCAGCATGTCCGATGCTTCGATGCCCTTCCATCCGGCGATAGACGAACCGTCGAAAGCGTGGCCGCTTTCAAATTTGTCTTCGTCGAATGCCGAGACCGGCACCGAAACGTGTTGCTCTTTACCGCGCGTGTCGGTGAAACGGAAGTCGACAAACTTGACGTCCTCGTCCTTGACGAGTTGCATGACGTCGGCCACGGATTTGCTCATTACCTATCTCCTGATTAACAAAATCGACGAACACCCATTCGCCGCCTAACCGATTCGAAACCATCGGCAGAGTCAAAAGCAGCTTCCATGCCAAGTGCACCATTGTTGCGCTAAGCGATTGAAGCTGCGCGCTTTTTCGGGGAAGCACCATTAGCCTTCAAAGGGCTTACCTGATCCAGGCAGCACCACTATGCACACATTCGGTGCATATACAGATGCAACCCGTAACGTTAGCACTGATTCAGGGCGATTTGAACGCCTCGCACCAACCTGATGCGTTCCGAAAGCGGCGGTCTCCCCCGGTGACACACGCTATCAGCGCGCTAGAATGCCTGATTAAAATGTCCGATTGGAGACCTCGCCCATGAGCACGCTCGAACAGCTGTACGCAAAGGCCACCGGTCGCGCTGAACAGGACCAGTTGCCCTATGCTGGCGCCGTTCTGCCCGCCGAAGCCTTCGAGCTTTTGCAGCTCGATCCATCTGTGCGTCTGGTTGACGTTCGCACGCGCGCCGAGCTCGACTGGATCGGCCGTCCCGCCATTGACACCGCGCAGTACTCGCATGTCGAGTGGATTCAATATCCGGGCTCCGTGCCGAACACCGCTTTTCTCCAGCAGCTACGTGAGATTGCCACGCCCGATACGCCAATCCTGTTTCTTTGCCGCAGCGCCGCTCGCTCGAAACTAGCGGCGGTCGTCGCTCAAAAGGAAGGCTTTACCAAGGCCTTCGACCTGCTTGAAGGTTTCGAGGGCGATAAAGACTCACAAGGCCACCGCAAAACCGTGTCGGGATGGTGCTTTCGTGGCCTGCCGTGGATTGGCGCCTGAAGAGAAACCACCGGTCACTTTGTTAAACCGCCGCGCCCGGCTCGATTTCCACTATCTCGCCGCCGAGCGCGCTCACACCTTCGCGCAATCTGGCAAACGCGGCGTGCGCCGCTTCGGGCTCGCCCTTCACGCCCAAGTCGATGTGCGCACGCTCAAACACCTTTCCGCGCGCCGAGTCGCCAACGCTTGGCAAGCTGAATACGCGCACGCCGGCGAAGTCACGCTCGATTGCTTCCATTAGCGGCGTGATCCGGGACTCCGGCAACCCAAAGACCAGCACTGAGCGCTCGACGTAAGGCGTAGCGTGATGAAGGCCCGCATATTTGGTATCCAGCACCCATTCGATCATGGGCCATGCCATGACCGGAAAGCCGGGCACGAAATGAACATTCCCGAGCGAAAAGCCGGGAATCCGGTTGTAGCTGTTAGGGATGATGGTCGCGCCTTTCGGGAACGTCCCCATGTTCAGGCGATGCAGGTTTTCCGGGAGGTCGAGATCGACCGGCTTGTCGCCGGCGGTTTCCCTGATTCGCGCGCGAATCAGTTCGGCCGCTTCCGGATGTAGCTCGAGCGGCACGCCGACCGCTGCGGCTGCGCACTGGCGCGTGTGGTCATCAGGCGTGGCGCCAATGCCGCCGGTCGAAAACACAATATCGCCCGATGCAAACGCCCGCTTCAGCGTGGCCGTGATGCGCTCCCGGTCATCGCCAATATAATCCGCCCAATCCAGCGACAGCCCCCTCGCCGACAACAATTCGATAACTTTTGGCAGATGCTTGTCGGTCCTTCGACCGGACAAAATCTCGTCGCCAATGATGATCACGCCAAAGCCCATGAATGCTCCCTGATCTTGAAAATTAGCCGGAAATTCGCAACTCGGCCGACGCTTCGGGGCCGCTCAGCGGAGGCGACGCAGCGTTGGTTTCCGTCCGAAGGCGCTCTAGCGCGTGCAGACAATAGTGCGCAAACCAGAGCGCCGAAAAAACAAGAATAAACGCATAGATCCAGATGGTCGCCGCCGCGACGACCGGAAACAACGGCAGCAGCCAGACCGACCACGCCCACAGCATGGTCGGCAGGGACCCCAGCAAACCACTGATCACGCCGATACCGAACAACGGCCAGCGCGCACGCCGCACGATAGCCCGCCGCTCCTGAGCACTCGCGTGCAACGCGAGCGCGTCATACGTCATTACGCGATAGGTAAGCCAGCCCCATAACACGGGCGGAATGATGGCGAAAAACGGCGGGATCAGCCACAGCGGCAGTGTCACGACCAACAGCACCAGACAAACGACTGTCGTGATGACTGAATGTCCGAGACTGCCGTACCAGGAACCGCCACGTCTCATTTCGAGCGACGCGTACTGCCGCCGTGTCAGCAGCTTGATCACCGAAGGCATCGAAAGCGTCGCGATAAGCAGCAAAATGGTCACCACGATCAACGGAATCGCCATGATCACGATGAAAAACGGTGCGATCACCGCGTGTAGCGACGAGAAACCGATGGAATCGAAGAGCCGGTACATGGCGGACGTGAACGCCCAGCCGTCGAGCCAGTCACGCGCAGCGCCTGTCAGCGTTTGCCAGAAAAACCACAGGACAGCGCCCCAAGCAACGGTCGCCACGGCGAACGGCATGAATGTCAGCCACAACATTCTCGGATGAAAAGCGTTCGCGAGCGCGCGCACGAACGAACGCAACAAGTCATTCATGCAAAAGTGATCCGAAGAGTAAAGAGGACAGGATAAACCACCGGGCACTGCGTGCGCTGCTCGTCCGAATGGCTAACGCTGGAACCAAAATCAACTTCGCCGGCGCGAGGCCGGCGACAAGGGTTCAGGCACGACAGCCCGATTCGAACGAGAACGCCGATGCGCTCAGACCGCTGCGGCGTCCGAATCTGAACCGGGCGCGCGAGTGGCCCTATGCGACACGATGCGCTCCGCAATGCGTTTGAATGCGAGCCAGTGCTGCTCGATGAAACCATCGCCGTAATTACGGCCCGGCTTATCTGCAACGGCCAGTTGATCGCGAATGCCGGTCGGCTCGAGTTCGCGATTCCACGACACACTCCTGAAAATCATGTCCCACCATGGCACCAGCACGCCGAAATTACATCCGTACGTGGTGCCTTCGTGACCATAGCCGATCGCGTGATGCCGCCGATGGAACGTCGGGCTCACGAGCAGGCGCTCGCCAAGCCAGCCGAAATGCACCCGGATATTGGCGTGCTGGACGCTTTGCATCAGGTTGGTGATCGCGACAAGCACGACGAATTGCGACGGCTGTACCCCGATCACAAGCGCCACGGTCGCGAAGAACCCGGCTTGCAAAATGTCGTCGAGCAAATGATTGCGATCGTCCGTCCACAGCGACATTTTCTGCTGACTGTGATGAACCGCGTGCAACTCCCACCAGATGCCGATCCGGTGCTCCATCCGGTGATACCAATAGCCGGCGAAATCGAGCACGATCAGATAGATCACGAACGCGACGAGCGGTTGCGAAGTCACGCCCGGCCAAAGATTGTCGAGATCGATGTTGGCGATATTGTGCAGTCGCAGCCAGCCTTGAAAACCATCGAAAAACGGCTGGAACGTGAAGAAAAAGAACAGGTTCAGGATTCCGAGCTTGACGATCCATGTGTAGAGCGCATCCACGCGCACGCCTTTGCGATCTGGCCACTTCTCAGCGGGCCGCAACGCTTCCAGCGGCCGCAGGATAGCGTACATGGCGAGCACTTCCACCACGCCGACGATCACCCAGTACAGCGCGTCATAGGTGTCCTCGTCGTAACCCATCAAGCCGACCTTGAACATGAACGGCTGCACCAAGTCGATGTAAAGCCACGTCTGCAGGGTCGAGACGAGGCTGTCGAAAAGGGAGAAGATCGAATGAAACATGGTGCTCCGTTACTGGGTGCCGCTTACTGGTCGTTCCGTGATTCATGCACAGGGAGATTTTGCTCTCCCCTGCCCTTCGCGCCCGCCTACCCGCCATTCGGCCCGGTAACTGGCGCACGATCGAAGAAGTAGATGCCGTGCGGCGACCGGCCCACAGCGATCGTTTGAATGAGTTTTCGATTGGTCATATCAATGATGCCGATATGCTTCGCGAACCGGAACGTAACCCAAAGATAGCGTTTGTCGGCGGAAAGTTCCATGTCGTCGGGTCCCGGCATCAGGCCGGTGATGTCGCCCACGTTGGTCAGCGCGTCTTCATCGATGATGCTGATCGTACTTGCCACACGGTTCGACACAACCACATGCTTGCCGTCCGCAAGCGAGCGGAAATTGTGCGCGCCATTGCCTGTCTTGATGGTCTTGACCACCTTCTGAGTCTGCCAGTCGACAACCGCTACGTAATCGGCGCCGGTCATGCCAACCAGCAGATATTTGTCGCCGGGCGTCATCCAGAGGCCGGCAGGCACCTTTCCGACCTTCATTTTCCACTTGATCGTCTGGGTCGCCAGGTCGATCGCCGCGACCTCACCTGAAACCTGCAGCGAAATAAATGCCGTCTTGCTGTCATTCGTGAACGCGATATGGCTGGGCATGACCGCCAGCGGCAAGCGCTTCGCGATTGAAATATTCGTGCCGTCGTAGCGGTAAATATCCACGCGGTCGAGCCGCAAGCCGGTCGAGACGAACCACTTCTTGTCCGGCGAGAAACCGACCTGATACGGATCCTCGATGTTCTCCACCCAGCGCTGCGGCTTACCCGTCTTCGGGTCGACGAACATCAGGTTGTTCGACACCGAGTTCGCCACGATCAGCGACGCGTTGTCAGGCGTCGCCATCAGGTGATGCGGCTCCTTGCCCGTCGGGATGGTGGAAACGACCTGATGAGTGGTCTGGTCAATGAGGCTAAGCGTAGCCTCGCCGGAATTCAGCACGATGACGTTGTTGGCGCGCGCAGGCGCGCACAAGGACAAGGCGGCGACGATCATTGCAGCGCCGGCGGCGGACGCGCGAACGAGACGAATAGAGAAAGAGTTACGCATGAAAGCTCAAGTCGGAAAACAGCGGCCATTGTAGAACGTTTGTACCGTTCGAAGATTGATCCAGAACGGGTTTTCCGCGTTTTTTGGCGTCTGCGGCACAAATGCGACGGCCTCCCTCCTGAAGCGTCGTGATCGCAATCCGGAACGTACCGATCAGCAGTGAATTGAGAGCGGTCGACCAGCGGGTTGAGAACACGGCGGAACACGGCGGAACACGCAGCGACAACGCTCCCGGTCAAAATCACCTCGCGCCAATGACGCGACAAAATTCCATTCAATTTTCAATTAGTTTGCAATCCGAATAATAAATATCGATCCTCGTCCGTTTTTAGGAAAGATCGCGTGTTTCGCAAACTCAATAACCGCGATCATCCCGAGCTTCTGAGTCCGAAGCGTATCAATGCAGGAAGGCTGTCCGACGCCCGAGCGGGCCAGAATTTGCGAGGCGGGAGCTCCTCGTTCCAAGGAGCCGGCGCACCCCAATGCATTCCTGTTGATTCAGGCAAGCACGGGAGCGATGCTCCATCGATCAACCCGACATGTATTTGTCAAATTGTTAGACATCCTTCTTTCATGAATAGAATCTTCAAAGCAGTTTGGAATGAGTCTTCCGGCACATGGGTCGCGGCTTCCGAGACGTCGAAGTCGAAGACCAAGCGGTCATCGTCGGCGGGTAAGCTGGTTATGGTGCAAGTGGCGATGATCGGTGGCCTGGTGGCCGGTTCGGGGGTTCATGCGCAAGTCGTCGACCAGTGGGTCGCTGCGGGCGACACCTCCAGCGCCGACTCCGTTGCGGCGGGCGCGACAGCATCGACGATGGGAGACGCCGCCACCGCAGCAGGATCCCTTGCAAGGGCGGGGGATCACTCGGTTGCTGTCGGATTCAACGCCACCGGCAATAGCAGCAATTCAGTCGCCGTCGGCTCGGACTCCTTTGCGGCTACGCATGCAACGGCGGTCGGATCGAATGCACAAGCCAACGTGCAACAGTCGACAGCGATCGGCAACGATTCAACAGCATCCAAGGCCCATTCCACCGCCGTCGGAGATTCGTCTACGGCCTCGGGCGTGCAATCCAGCGCCTTGGGCACTCAGGCCAACGCCGCTGGACTTGACAGTGTTGCGGTTGGATCGTACTCCAACGCCACGCAGGATAACGCTGTGGCTGTGGGGGGAAACTCGGCAGCGGTCAAGAATGCTGTCGCCGTCGGACCTGCCGCTACCGCAGGCGGCGTCAGCTCTGCCGCCCTCGGTATGAACGCAACGGCCTCGGGCGTGCAATCCAGCGCGCTGGGCACACAAGCTAACGCCGGTGGACTTGATAGCGTTGCCGTCGGATCATTCGCCAACGCCTCGCAGAACAATGCTCTGGCTGTAGGCGGAAATTCGGCGGCGGTTGAAAACGCCGTCGCCGTAGGACCCGCCGCTACCGCAAGTGCTGTCAGTTCCGTCGCACTCGGCAAGAACGCGAAAGCCTCGGGCGTGCAATCCAGCGCCTTGGGCGTCCAGGCCAGCGCCGGTGGATTTGATAGCGTTGCCGTCGGATCATTCGCCAGCGCCTCGCAGGATAATGCCGTCGCCGTCGGACCTGCTACTACCGCAAGCGGCGTCAGCTCCACCGCCCTCGGTATGAACGCGACAGCGTCGGGCGTGCAATCCAGCGCCTTGGGCACCCAAGCTAACGCCGGTGGACTTGATAGCGTTGCGGTCGGATCGTTCGCCAACGCCACGCAAGACAACGCTGTGGCCGTAGGCGGAAATTCGGCGGCGGTAGAGAATGCCGTCGCCGTTGGCAGCAAAGCAACGGCAGCGGGATCGGAGTCAGTTGCCATTGGCAACGCGGCTCAGGCACAAGGCGCAAGCTCGTTCGCTGCCGGTTATAACGCCAACGCCGTAGGCGAAAACGCAATCGCGATCGGCACCTCTGCCAATGCGGCGTATGCGAATTCAATCGCGATCGGCAACAACGCTATCTCGAGCCATGACAATGGCGTCGCGCTTGGAGCCGGTTCAGCCACCACGCAAGGCCCGCAATCCGGCTATAACGCGTTCGGTTTGACCGCGCCGCAATCATCAACGGGTCAAGTCAATGTCGGTGGCCGCACGATCGGCGGCGTGGCTGCCGGCGCGGCTAGTGACGACGCTGTCAACGTCTCCCAGTTGCAAGCCGTGAGCGATCAAGCGCAAGCTGCCGTTGCCGCCAGCACTGAGGGCAACGTCAAATATGACCGTAATGCCGACGGCTCGGTCGATCATGGCAACGTGACGTTGGAAGGCGACAGCGGCACAGCCATTCACAACGTCGCCGCCGGCGTAGACACGACCGACGCAGTGAATGTCGGCCAGTTGAACGACGCTATCGGTCAGGTCAACGCATCGGTCGGCGATGCAGTCACCAACGCCGTGAATACCGCCGTGACCAATGCCGTGAATAACGCGGTTATCGACGCCAGCGACCCCTTGTTCAGCGCCGATGGCGCCCGCGACGTAGACGCAGCAACCGCGTCCGGCGCACTGGCCGTTGCGGTAGGCGCCAAAGCATCGGCAACGGGCGCCGGTTCGGTTGCAATGGGCAACGGCGCTCAGGCGACTGCTGACAACGCGACCTCACTCGGCCAGAACGCTTTGGCAAGCGGTACCGGCTCGGTTGCCGTGGGCAACGGTGCTCAAGCTACCGCTGCCAACACAACAGCACTCGGCCAGAACGCATTGGCAAGCGGCGCCGGTTCCGCTTCCATGGGCAACGGCGCTCAAGCTACCGCCGACAACGCCGTCGCTCTTGGTCAGAATTCGGTCGCGGATCGCGCAAATACAGTCTCAGTCGGTACCGCAGGCGGCGAACGTCAGATCACGAACGTTGCGGCAGGCACTCAAGGCACCGACGCGGTCAACCTGAACCAGTTGAACCAAAGCGCCGGCAGCACGTTGAAGCAGGCCAACGACTACACCGACTCGAAAACAGAAGGCACGCGACGCGATGCGTACGCCGGCACGGCGTCGGCACTCGCTGTTGCAGGCTTGCCGCAAGCGGTATTGCCAGGCCGGGGCATGGTAGCCCTGGGCGGCGGTACTTATGGCGGTCAATCGGCGGTCGCAATCGGCGTGTCGCAACTCTCCGAAAACGGCATCTGGGCTTACAAGGTCAGCGGTACGACAAGCACGCGCGGTCAATTCGGCGTGTCGGTCGGCGCCGGCATGCACTGGTAAGCCAGCGCGTCATCCAGAGGTGGTGTCGCGGGCAAGCTGTATGAGCCTCGCGGCACCGAATCAATGAAAACAACGGAATCAGATCAAGAGATGAACTTCACACTCCGCAAAGCATCGCGCGCATTGCCCCTCGCCGCCACGCTCGCCGTTGCCGTTTTGCTGTCGGGCTGCGGCACCGGCAGCCGCCTCTCCAGTGACGGCAGCCAGGACCAGTTGGTCTTTCCGGCGGCCGAATCGGCGTCAAATCCCGGCGGCAGCTATCCGCTGACCGAAGCTCTGCGCAAGCTCAAACCCGGCATGACCAAGAACCAGATCGCCGCTCTTCTCGGCCGCCCGCAGTTTCAGGAAGGGTTCTTTGGTGTCCGCGAATGGGACTACGTGTTGAACGTGACGAACGACGCCGGCACTCCGCAAATGGTGTGTCAGTTGAAGGCCGTGTTCACATCGGTTGACGAAGCGCGTAATTTTTATCGTAAATGCGGCGACAACGTGGAAACGCTCGTCGGTGGCAAATGGCAGAAATATCTGGTGACCCCGGTGAGCACGCAGGCAAGCGGCGCGGTCAACGCCGAGCCCGTCGTCCTGTCGGGCGAACCTTTGAGTCTCGAAGTCCAGCCTTCAAGCGACGCGGCAAAGTAATCTTGTAGAAGCCGAAAAGCGCGAGCTTGGTATCAACCAAGTCTCGCGCTTTCTACTTGCCCTACCGCTGCATCGATTCCCACACCTTGTATAACCGCTTCACCGATATCGGCATCGGCGTGCGAAGTTCTTGCGCAAAAAGCGATACGCGCAATTCCTCCAGCAGCCATCGGTACTCGCTCAGTCGCGCGTCCGCCACCCCGCCCCGTTGCGCAATCGCCCGCTGATAGTTTTGCAGCAGCGGCGCAATCTCCGCCGACAAGCGCGCGTCTCTACCCGCATCGGCTTTCAGCTTTTCTATTCGTAACGCCATCGCATTCAGGTAACGCGGAAAGTGCGATAACTGCGTGTACGGTGTATCGATGACAAACCGCTTGCCGATCAACGCGTTCAACTGCGCAACCAAGTCCGAGTACGGTGCGCCAAACGACTTCGCCTGCGTCAATTTCTTCGCTACCGCCGCGTATTCCGCGAGGATCAGCCCTGCCAGACGCGCAATTTCCTGCGCGAGAAGCGTGAGCCGGCTCTTACCCTGATCACGCCGCGCGTGGAAATCCACGTCGTTGTCTGGAAGCGGATCTTGCAGGCACGCGCGATCCAATGCCGTTTCGATGATCTGATCGCGCAAGTCTTCCTGCGTGCCGAGCGCCATGTATTGCAACGACATTTCGCGCAACCCGCCGAGATTACGTTCGAGATAACGGATCGGCTCGCGCAACTGCAAGCCAAATAATCGACGCAAACCCGCCCGGTGGATCCGTGCGGCTTCTTCTGGCGAATCGAACACCTCGACGTCGCAATGCGTTCCCCGATCGACGAGTGCCGGATAGCCGAACAGCGTCTGGCCACGTCGTCGAATTTCGAGCAGCTCGGGCAACTTGCCGAAATCCCACGTGGTCAGATTTTCGTACAGCGCGGTGCTGGAACTGGAACTGGACCCGGAAGAATCGGATGTCGAAGCGCTCCGCGTCACCGGAGCCGCAGCGTCGTTGCTGCCATCCAAAGTCGCGCCTGCTGCCAGCTTTTGAAAATGCTGCTGCGCCTGGCCGCCAAGCTCAGTTCGTAACTGCGCCAGATTGCGGCCCATCGCGAGCTGCCGCCCGTGTTCGTCGATGACCTTGAAGTTCATGAACAAATGGGCCGGCAACGTTTCGAGCTTGAAGTCCGATGGTTTCATCGCGATTTGCGTTTGCTCGCGGATATCCGCAATCAACGCTTCGAGCAAACCACCCGCGCCGAACGTCTTGCCGCTGTGCCGCTCGACCACGCCGGCCGAGAACTCAGGCAACGGAACAAGATGCCGCCGTAGTTTCTGAGGCAGCGATTTCAGCAACAACTGTATTTTTTCCTTCAACATGCCGCGAACGAGCCATTCGGAGCGGCGTGCATCGACCTGATTCAGGCCGAACAGCGGCACGGTCAGCGTCACGCCATCGCGCGGAGAACCGGGCTCGAAGTGATAAGTCAGCGTCATTTCGATGCCGGCCATCGTCATCCGTTTCGGAAACAGATCGGTCGTGACACCGGCGGCTTCGTGACGCATCAGGTCGTCGCGGGAGAGGAATAGCAACCTCGCCGACGATTCGCCCTTCTTCTCTTCGTCGCGATACCAGCGCTCGAACGCCGCGCCGGAGTAAATGCCCTTTGGCACGAGCGAATCGTAGAAACCAAAAATCAGTTCATCATCGACGAGCACGTCCTGGCGACGCGACTTGTGTTCCAGTTGCTCGATATCCGCCAGCAGCTTGCGGTTATGCGCAAAAAACGGCAGCTTGGTTTCGAATTCGCCGTCGACCAGCGCACCACGAATAAACAGCTCGCGTGCACGCACCGGGTCCTGTTTGCCGAAACTCACGCGACGTCGCGCGTAGACCGTCAGGCCATGCAGCGTTGCGCGTTCGAACGCCGCCACCTGCGCGGCCCTCTTTTCCCAATGTGGCTCGGAAATCGATTTACGCAGCAAATGTGCACCGACCTGCTCAAGCCATTCCGGCTCGATCTTCGCGATACATCGCGCATACAGCCGGCTCGTTTCAACGAGTTCGCCCGCCATCACCCAGCGCCCGGCTTTCTTCAGCAACGCCGAACCCGGCCACAGGTAAAACTTGATGCCGCGCGCGCCGAGGTAATACGGCTCGTCGTCGGCCTTGAGACCCACGTTGCCGAGCAAGCCCGTCAGCAACGCGAGATGAATCTGCTCGAAAGTGGCTTCGGATTCGTTCAGCCGCCAGCCGTGTTCGCGCACGACCGTGAGCAATTGCGAATGCACATCGCGCCATTCACGCAGACGCACGTGATTCAGGAAGTTCGCGCGGCAAGCGTCGGTGAGCTGCTTGTTCGACTTCTTGTGCGCGATCGCGTCCTCAAACCATGCCCACATCCGCGTCCATTGAAGGAACTCGGAGCGCTCATCGGCGAATTTCTTGTGCGCCTGGTCAGCCTGCTCCTGCGCCTCGATCGGCCGGTCGCGCGGGTCCTGAACCGACAACGCGCTCGCGATAATCAACACTTCGCGCAACGACTGATGGTCGCGCGCGGCAAGAATCATCCGGCCGACGCGCGGATCGAGCGGCAAGCGTGCGAGTTCGCGACCGAGCGGCGTGAGGGCGTTATCGTCATCGACGGCGCCGAGTTCGTTCAGCAGTTGATAACCATCGGCAATGGCTCGGCCCGGCGGCGGTTCGAGGAACGGAAATGTCTCGATAGCCGTCAGGTGCAGCGATTTCATCCGCAAGATCACCGAAGCCAGCGACGAGCGCAGGATTTCCGGATCGGTGAAGCGCGTGCGCAGGTTGTAGTCGTCTTCTTCGTAGAGACGGATGCACACGCCGTCGGCCACGCGCCCGCAACGCCCCGCGCGCTGATTCGCCGAGCTTTGCGAAATCGGCTCGATCTGCAACTGCTCAACCTTGTTGCGATACGAATAGCGCTTGACGCGAGCAAGACCGGTATCGACTACGTAGCGAATCCCCGGCACCGTCAGCGACGTTTCCGCGACGTTCGTCGCAAGCACGATCCGCCGTGCGTTCGACGTCTTGAACACACGCTCCTGCTCGGCGGCGGAGAGACGTGCAAATAACGGCAGGATTTCGGTATGCGGCGGATGGTGCTTGCGCAGCGCCTCGGCGGCGTCGCGGATTTCGCGCTCGCCGGGGAGGAATACGAGGACGTCGCCCGGACCTTCGCGGCAGAGTTCATCGACGGCGTCGACGATGGCTTCCATCAGGTCGCGATCGTTTTCGCGCTGGGTCTTCGGACGCTCCGGCCGGTCTTTTTGCTGCTGGCCCGGCGTCGGACCTTGTGCCGACTTCACCGCCGCGCTCTCTTCCTCCACCGGCCGATACCGGACTTCAACGGGATACAAGCGCCCGCTCACTTCAATGACCGGCGCGGGTTTTTCATCGCTGCCGAAATGGCGCGCAAACCGGTCAGCATCGATAGTCGCCGATGTCACGATGACCTTCAAATCCGGCCGCCGCGGCAAAATTTCGCGCAGATAACCCAGCAGGAAATCGATGTTCAGGCTGCGCTCGTGCGCTTCATCGATGATGATCGTGTCATACGCGGCGAGCAGCGGATCGGTCTGCGTCTCGGCGAGCAGAATGCCGTCGGTCATCAGCTTCACCGATGCGCCGGGCGACAGGTTGTCGGTGAAGCGGACCTTGTAGCCGACCACTTCGCCGAACGGCGTACCGAGCTCTTCCGCGATCCGCCGTCCCGTCGCCGATGCCGCGATCCGTCGCGGCTGCGTATGGCCGATCAGCCCGGTACCGCCCGCACCCAAGCCGCGCCCCAGCGCGAGACAGATTTTCGGGAGTTGCGTCGTTTTGCCGGAACCCGTTTCACCACTGACGATCACCACCTGGTTCGCCCGGATCGCGTCAGCAATTTCGTCGCGCCGGGCGGAAACCGGCAGCATCTCGGGGAAACGGATCGGCGGGATGGGGTTCGGTTCGACTACGCGACGCGGGCGCGGGGTGTCGCGCTGTTTGGGGGCAGCGTCGGGGCGTGGAGAACCGGGTTGAGTGCGTTCGGCTCGTCCAGCGACGTCGGGTTGCGAAAGAGCGTCGGGTCGGGCGGCGTTGTCAGGTTGGGAACGCGCGGTAATTCGCTTGGGCTCGCGTTCAGGCCGGCCGAGCTGTTGCGCATTGTCCGGTGTGCGTCCGTCTTTCGGCTGGCGAGCGTTGTTCACGACCGGCTCCGCGCGGTTCCGCGCTTGTGCGTGGGATCGCCCGGGTTGCGTGGCCGCGCGTTGTGGCGCGCCGTCTGTTGCTTCGCGCTCGGCTCGCTGCGCCTGCGGTTTTTCAACCGGCAGTCCGGACGATGTCGCCGAAAGACCTTGATCTTGCGCGGTTGCCTCTGGCCCCGTGACAGATGCTGTCGATAACCGTTCCGCATTACCTTGCTTCGTGCTGTCCGAGCCGCCCCGTTTTCGCTCGCCTTGATTGTTCGCCGTGTCGACGTCCGGTCCAATCGCCCGCTGCACGATATCGGTGCGTTCACGTGCACGGGAGTCCTGTGTAAGTCGAACATTTGCGCCGTGCGCAGGACGCTCGCTTTCGCTGGCTTGTTGTGCAGGACCATCGGCTGGCCTATGAGCGCGCGGCTTGCGCTGATCGATTTGCGGCCGGATATCGGTATCTGAAGCTGACCCTTCGGCCGCTTTTTTTGCCGGACCACTGGAAGTCGCCACGGTTTGCGCTTTCGTTTCAGGGTTTCGCTGCCCCGACCCCGCTCGGGACACGCGGTCACCGCGCGGTACGTTAGCGTCGCTTTTTCCAACGCCCGGATTTTTCGAACTACCTGCGGATACACGGTCGTCCCGGGTCGCCGTCGATGTCAGGGGCGTCTTGGGTGTCTTCACCGCTTCGGCCCGTTTCACCGTCGATCCGGCATCCTGAGTGCCGACACGGACCGTCGGGCTTTCAGCGCGCCGCTCTGACACGGCAACGGGGGCCTGGGCACTCGGGGCGCTCACCTTGCCGGACGTCAAGGACAACGAGGCCAGCGCTGACAGCGACGACAATGTCACCGCACCGCCACGCTCGTCTTTTCGCGCCGGACCTGGCCGTGAGGGCGAAGTCGAAACAGGAGAAGATGAACTGGGCGACCCTTTCGGCCCGGTGCGGGAAGGAGGGGACGAAGGCAAAACCCCCATCCCCTTCTGAATAATTTTTTTCGATGCGTGCTGACCGGCCGCCGGACCCGCAGCGGAACCGGAACCGGGAGCCGAACCCGCCCCCGATGCCCCCGCGAACCGCCGCGCGGCGGCCTCCTTCTTGCGATTCGCGGCGCTTTCGGCACCGCCTCCGGCGTCATTTTCGCCATCGCTTTCGCGCGCCGCTGCATCGCGCAGCAGCGCTTCACGCAGCTTTTTCAACTGCTCCTGGGGGTCGAGCTTGTCCGCATCGGCGGGACGTTTGGAAACATTCGGCATAGCGCGGCATTATAATCCCGGCATGAATTCTCAAACCGACCTCCCCGCCGCGCCTCCGCCGGTTTCGACCGAGCCTGAAGCGCCTGATGAACACGGCCAGTTCGTGGAATGGATGCGCTCAGTCGCACCCTATATTCACGCGTTCCGAAACAAGACCTTCGTGGTCGCGTTCGGCGGCGAACTGGTGCAGGAAGGACGCCTGAACGCGCTCGTTCAGGACGTCGGACTGCTCCATGCCATGGGTATCCACGTCGTGCTCGTGCATGGTTCGCGACCCCAGGTGGAAGAACAACTGAACCTGCACGGTGTGGAATCGGAGTTTTCGCACGGTTTGCGAATCACCGACGCCCGCGCGCTCGAATCCGCGAAGGAAGCCGCCGGCGAAGTACGCCTCGACATCGAGGCGGCGATCAGCCAGGGCTTGCCGAACACGCCCATGGCGCACGCGCACATCAGCGTGGTATCGGGCAATTTTGTGACAGCGCGGCCGGTCGGCATTCTGGATGGCGTCGATTTCCAGCACACCGGCGTGGTGCGCAAGATCGACGGCGATTCCATTCGCCATTCGCTTACCAGCAGCAAACTCGTCTTGCTCTCGCCGCTCGGTTTTTCGCCGACGGGCGAGGCGTTCAATTTGTCGATGGAAGATGTGGCGTCCGCGGCGGCCATTGCACTGCGCGCCGACAAGATCATTTTCCTGACCGAAACCCCCGGTCTAGTGGATGAAAACGGCGAACTGGTGCGCGAAATGTCGCTGGACGATGCGTACCGTCTGCACGAAAGCGGCGAACTGCAAGGCGACGCGGCGTTTTATCTTAAGCACACCATTCGCGCATGCCGCGGCGGCGTGGCACGGGCGCACATCATTCCCTACGCGCTCGACGGCAGCATCCTGCTCGAATTGTTCCTGCACGACGGCGTCGGCACGATGATCTCGTACGAAAATCTCGAAAGCCTGCGTGAAGCCACGCCGGATGACGTCGGCGGGATCCTGACGCTGATCGAACCGCTGGAAATGGACGGCACGCTTGTGCGCCGCGGCCGGCACCAGATCGAACGGGATATCGACCATTTCTCGGTGATCGAGCACGATGGCGTGCTTTTCGGTTGCGTGGCGCTTTATCCGTACACGCAGGAGCGTATTGGGGAAATGGCTTGCCTGACGGTCTCGCCCGAAGCGCAAGGTTCCGGCGATGGTGAGCGCTTGCTGAAACGCGTGGAGCAACGCGCACGGGCGCGTGGCCTCACGCATATCTTCGTGCTGACGACGCGCACCGAGCACTGGTTTCTCAAACGCGGATTCGTGAAGGTAACCGTCGACGACCTGCCCGAAGACCGCCGCCGGCTTTACAACTGGCAACGTAAATCGCTTGTGCTGATGAAGCAGCTCTAACTTATTTCGAGGCGTGTTCGTCCGGCTGCAGGCGCACCCATGCGCGGCCCGACGCGAGGCGTCCAGCTACCCCGCTACAGGAGAATGACAGATGGCCCGAACGATTCAATGCGCGAAACTCGGCAAGGAAGCCGAAGGACTCGACTTTCCGCCCCTGCCGGGCGAACTCGGCAAGCGGATCTATGAAACGATATCGAAGGAAGCGTGGCAAGGCTGGCTCAAGCAGCAAACCATGCTGATCAACGAAAACCGCCTGAACATGGCTGATCCGCGCGCACGCCAGTACCTGCTGAAGCAGACCGAAAAGTACTTTTTCGGCGAAGGCGCCGATACCGCTCAAGGCTACGTGCCGCCGACTCCGGGCTGATCGGGCGCGTTGTTTCCCGGCGATGAAAAGCCGGCCTTCCGAGGCCGGCTTTATCTTTTTGCGAAGCCTTTTCGAACGGGCGAGAGCACCCTTCTCCACTCGCCCGTTTGCGCATCTTCCTGCATCGTGCTATCATCTCCTTCTTTCCAACTGCAATTCAATGTCAATTTCTTAGCAATGACGCGCATGAAGCATTCATTCAAGCGCTAATTCGAGATATCGGCGAGTGGTTGTGGAGGCTTCCCCGGGTCTGGATTTGCCCGTGGACACGTTGTTCTCAAGCCTTCTCAATCCGTGACACGGCACGCAACCGGACTGACGCGCTGTTAGCGTACTTCTCGCGCCTCCGCTGCCCAATTTAGCTGTGTCCAGCCATCTATTCCCGTAGTACCCGAGTAGTTATCCGTGTAGTACCCACGAAGTGCCATTTCGCGACCTCGCCGCGTGGCCTCGGCATTGCCCATTGCATCGTCAACGCATTTTCCGTGCGTTCAACGGGCAGGCTCACGCTTTCGGTGCCCGCACCGAAAAAACGCCTCGTCGCGAAACTGCACTTTCCCGGCAACGTGCGCCTGGCGCACGCCGAACCGTCCCATGGGCGGCTCGGCCACACACCTGGAGCTTTTTTCATGGCAATTCCGAACGACGGCCGCGGGCGAGAACCGCAAACCGAAAAACACCTGTCGCTTGACGACATCACCATCGTCGATAAATCGCTGCTCAAGCGCGCAGTCGGCGCAATGGCGATCGGCAACGCAATGGAATGGTTCGATTTCGGCGTCTACAGCTATATCGCGGTGACGCTCGGCAAGGTGTTCTTTCCGTCGGCCAATCCGGGCGCTCAATTGATCGCCACGTTCGGGACGTTCGCCGCGGCGTTTCTCGTGCGGCCTCTCGGCGGCATGGTGTTCGGGCCGCTGGGGGATCGCATCGGCCGCAAGCGCGTGCTGGCGATGACCATGATCATGATGGCCATCGGCACGTTTTGTATCGGCTTGATTCCAGCGTATGGAAGCATCGGCATCTTTGCGCCGATCCTGCTGCTCGTCGCGCGTTTGATCCAGGGCTTTTCGACGGGCGGCGAGTATGGCGGCGCGGCAACGTTCATCGCGGAATTCGCGACGGACAAGAAGCGCGGATTCATGGGCAGCTTTCTCGAGTTCGGTACGCTCGTGGGGTACGTGTTGGGCGCGGGATGTGTTGCCGTGTTGACTGCAACGATGTCCGAGCAGTCGCTGCTCTCCTGGGGATGGCGCATTCCGTTCCTGATCGCAGGACCGATGGGACTGATCGGCTTGTATATCCGGCTGAAGCTTGAAGAAACGCCTGCCTTCCAGCGCGAAGCCGACAAGCGTGAAACCGAAGCGCACAGCACGCCCAAAGAGCAATTCCGCGACATGTTGGTCAAGCAGTGGCGGCCGATGCTGCAATGCGTCGGGCTGGTGCTGATCTTCAACGTGACCGATTACATGGCGCTGTCCTATCTGCCGAGTTACCTGTCCGCCACGTTGAAATTCAACGAAACGCATGGGCTTTTCATCGTCCTGATCGTGATGGTGCTGATGATGCCGATGACGCTCGGCGCCGGCCATCTATCGGACAAGGTCGGACGCAAGCCGGTGATGCTGTTTGGATGCGTCGGGTTGCTGTTGTTGTCGATGCCCGCGCTGACGCTGATCCGCATGGGCACGGTGCTACCGATTTTCAGCGGCATGCTGATTCTCGGCGTGCTGCTTTCATGTTTCACCGGCGCCATGCCGTCGGCATTGCCCGCGCTTTTTCCCACCAAGATTCGCTACGGCGCGCTTGCGATCGGCTTCAACGTGTCGGTTTCGCTGTTCGGCGGCACGACACCGCTGGTCACCGCGTGGCTGGTTTCATCGACGGGAAACCTGATGATGCCGGCGTATTACCTGATGGGGGCATCGGTGATCGGAATCGTCTCGGTGCTCGCGCTGCATGAAACCGCCAGGAAACCGCTGAAAGGTTCGCCGCCGTGCGTGGGTTCGCGCTCGGAAGCCCATGCCGTGTTGCGAGGTGTTCGGCAAGCAGCCGAAATGGACGACCGGATGCCGGAAGCGACCGCACGCGCATAAGTCATAAAGCTGATCGAAGGGCGTTGTTTCCGCTCGTTCGGTTGCCAAACAAAGAGGCCATCCAGCGAACGCTGGATGGCCTCTTTGCTGTTTGCGTAGTCGCTGCCGCCGGCCCGCCATTCAATCGATCAGCGGCACGATCTCCACCTGCACCTCGCCCTTGTCGATCAGCATGATGCCGAGCGTTACCGGCAACTTGAAGCGGCGCGGGCCGGCACTTCCCGGATTGACGAACAGCGTCGCGCCCCGGCGTTCCATCAAAGGCTTGTGCGAATGGCCGGTGACGACCACATCGATACCATCGAGTTGCTTCGGAACGTCGGCGATGTCGTGGACCAGATGAATCGCCGTTGCGCCGATATGAAACGTCAGCGCTTCCGGCAAGTCGTCGATCCGTGCGCCCGAGTCGTTATTGCCGCGGACCGCCGTGACGGGCGCGAGTTCGTTGAGTGTATCGAGGACGGCGGGATTGCAGATATCGCCGGCGTGAATGATGTGCTCGCAGCCACGCAACGCATCGAGCGCCTCGGGACGCACCAGGTTGTGGGTATCGGAGATGATGCCAACGCGGATGACAGGTGACATGAGCTTCGCTCGCAGGACTCTGTGGTCCTAGCGTAGCACCGTTCATGCCGACAAAGTCCGCGCGCCGCAGGTCATCACTCTTCCGTCAACAGGACTTTCTCCATGCGCCGGTCGGGGACGAGCCACAGGACCGCAACGATCGCGTACAGGGCGGCAGCCACCCACGGCTGCCAAAACGATGCGGCGATGGCCACAAGATACAGCACGACCGAAAGCTTGCCCTTGCGATCCGCGCCGAGTGCGCGCTCCAGCATCGAGTTCGCGCCATGCAGGCTGACCAGCGCGCGCGTGAGGATGAACCACGCGACTGCTGTCATGAAGAGATCGAAGCCGTAGAGCGCGGTGGGCCATGACGCCAGATGGTTCTCGCCCATCCAGTTGGTGGTGAACGGCAACAGTGACAGCCAGAACAGCACGTGGAGGTTTGCCCACAGCACGCTGCCGTTGACGCGCTGGGCCGCGTGCATCAGGTGATGGTGGTTGTTCCAGTAGATGCCGACATACACGAAGCTCAGCACGTAGGCGCAAAACACCGGGCCGAGCGCGCTGAGTGACGCCAGATCGGCGCCGTGAGGGACCTTGAGTTCCAGCACCATGATCGTGATGATGATGGCGATCACGCCGTCGCTGAATGCCTCGATCCGATTCGTGCCCATTTCGTCCTTTCTCGTGCTTTCTTGTTTTAGCGCCGCGGCTGGATAGCCCTGATACGGCCTCGCCCTGGCCGCGCGCAGCAAATTATGCGCGAGCAGCCTGGCGTTGTCGATTTGGCGTGAACGAGAGAAAGGATGTTGTGGTTTATCGATGAAACGCGATGCATCGAACCATCAGGAAGCTTCGGACACTATCCTGGCATGGAGGTATGAAGCCATTGCAGCAGTTGCAATCCTGCTCCGGCTGCGAGAATTGCCAGCCCAAGTCCCAGGCGCGTGCGTTCACGCCACGCGCCGATAGAAACGTTTTTCATACTCGCCTCCTGACATCGATGCCTGGACCGGTTGACCCGGACTCGTTGCTTGCGCCACTCAGCGACAGTGGATTTTCATGTACCTGAATACGCGAGCCCAGGTTCGAATGGATGCAGTTGGGGAGAATATTTTTCGCAACTTCTGCCAAGCGGAATACGGTGAAAGGTGCCGGAAAGATTTATGCGACCGATGAAGACCGGCCGCACGATCCCCACAAGGCAGCGCAGGCTATACGCTGGCGCCTGTCTGGATTGGCCCGCCGGCCGTCCGATGGTAGAATCCCGTCCGCTTGGCGGGGTGATGAAATTGGTAAACATAGCGGACTTAAAATCCGCCGCCTAACGGCTTGCCGGTTCAAGTCCGGTCCCCGCTACCAGCGTCAGGATTCATTGAGCGTGCCTGAAAGAATGGGATGTTTTGCTGCCGCGCGAAGAGCAGCGCAATGATCGCTGTATATTCATACAGAAACATATCTGCACCGTTGCGCACCTTCCTGGATTTCATTCGGGCTGGCTGAAGAAAACGAGAAGGAAACGAGAGAGACGCTGATCGCGCATGGCTGACCCGTCTTATCGATGCCAAAACCGCCAGTCATCCTGTCCTCGCTTAACCGACTGAAGTAGACTGCGCGTCCTACCTAGCGCGAGCCATCATGAAACATCGAACCTTTTATGCGGTGGCCGCTGCTGCCGTTCTTACCTGCACCGCAGGCTGCTCGACCCCTTACCGCAACGGCCAGGAGTGCAAGGCCAAGATGGTCGAAACCTACCCGGCCTCTGAGCCCAAGCTGACGTACGAGTTACCCCGAGTCGCATATCAGGGTACGCGTGTCGTGGTCGAAGGCAGCTACATCAAGAAGATTCCACCGGCGGGCGTGACCCCCATCAAGACGACAACAGCGCAGATACAAGCAGCAGTCGAATGCACGTTCGAAGGCGACAAGCTCAAGACGTTCCAGTGGCTGACCCCCGCGGATCTGGCAGCAAAGTACCCGTTGAAACCGGACGCGAGCGACACGGAGTAGTCCCGGTCCGGCCGGTTCGCGAGACGTTGCCAGGTCGTTGCGGAGACAAACGCGCGTACTTCGCAGACTTGGCGCTCGACCAATGACATGTGCAGCAAATGCCGGCTACCTGCATCGGGCAGGGACGCCGCGGCCAGCGAATCCTCGTCGTCTTTAGTATCATCAGCGGCTCGCTTCACGCGTTGAATCCTCGAGCCCTCACCCATGCCCGCTGCCGCCCCCGATTCAAATTCGCACGCCCCGCATCAGCCCCACCACCAGCACTACTCCCGGGCGACGATCGCAGGCGTATCGGTCGCTAATATCTATACGAATCAGCCGCTGCTCGCGGCGTTTCGCGCGTCGTTCCCGGAAAGCGCGGGGCTGATTGGCGCGGTGCCCGCCGTCACGCAACTCGGCTACGCGATCGGCATGTTATTGCTCGCGCCGCTCGGCGATCGCTTCGACCGCCGCCTGATCATCCTTTTGCAACTGGCCGCGCTTGGCATCGCGCTTGTCGCGGCAACGGCCGCGCCCACGCTCGGCGTGCTGATCGCCGCGAGCCTGGCGCTGGGTATCGTGGCGACTATCGCGCAGCAAGCCGTGCCCTTCGCCGCTGAACTCGCGCCGCCGGCGCAACGCGGTCACGCGGTCGGCACGGTGATGAGCGGCTTGCTCATCGGGATTCTGCTCGCGCGTACGGTCTCGGGTTTCGTCGCGGAGTATTTCGGGTGGCGAGCCGTGTACGGCGCCTCCGTGGCCGCGACCATCGCGCTCGCGGTACTCGTGGTCATGCGCCTGCCGCGCAGCAAGCCGACTTCCACGCTGCCCTACGGCCGCCTGCTAGTTTCGATGTGGCATCTCGTGGTCGAGTCGCCGGCGCTGCGCGAGGCATCGATGACCGGCGGCGCCTTGTTTGCAGCGTTCAGCATCTTCTGGTCGGTGCTCACGTTGCTGCTTGCGGGCGAGCCGTTTCATCTGGGCCCTCAGGCAGCCGGTCTGTTCGGCATTGTCGGTGCAGCGGGCGCGCTGGCCGCGCCGCTCGCCGGCAAGTCGGCGGACAAGCGCGGGCCGCGGGCGGTGGTGTCGCTGTGCATCGTGCTGGTCGCCGTCTCGTTCGTGGTGTTCGCGCTGTCGGGACGTAGTCTCGTGGGCCTGGTGATCGGCGTGATCGTGCTCGATATCGGCGTGCAAGCCGCGCAGATATCGAATCAATCAAGAATCTATGCGCTTAAACCCGAGGCGCGCAGCCGCGTGAATACCGTGTACATGGTGGTGTATTTCATTGGCGGCGCAGCGGGATCGGCTGTTGCGTCGCTGGCATGGCATGCGTTCGGATGGGTCGGCGTGTGTATCGCCGGACTGGCGGCCACCGGGCTTGCCGGCTTGAGCCATTCGCGAAGCCGTTCAAAAGCGCTTGAGTCTGGCATTTGAATCGAGCTAAGAACGCTTGCGCGCGCTTAATCCCGCGCGCGGGCGTAATGATGCAACGCGTCGAGAACGCGGTCGAATTCCAGGGATTTATCGAAGAAATGGCGCACGCCGTATTGCAGGCAGCGCTCGCGGTAAGCCGGCAGCGCATGGTTCGTCAGCACGGCGGCGAAGGCCGAATCGGTCATGCCGGTGCGTTGCAAATATGCCAGCACCTCGACGCCGGAGCCCTGCTTGAGTTGCAGGTCGACAATCACCGCATCAAATCTTTCCGCTTCGAGCAGCCCGATCGCCGTCTCGGGCGTATCCGCCCACGCGGTGACCTGCAGCTCGCCGGACGCGTCGATCGCTTCCACCAGGCTGCGCCGGATCAACGGCGAGTCCTCGATCAACAGCACGCTCAGCGGCCGCTTGTGCGCGAGACCGGGATTATCGACGATCGTTTGTTGGCCCACGGCGGGCATCCTCCTACTCGATCAAACCGTTCTTGATCGCGTAATACGTGAGATCGGCATTATTCGCGAGCCGCATTTTTTCGAGAACCCGCGCGCGATACGTGCTGATCGTCTTCACCGATAAATGCAGCTCATCCGCGATCTCCGTTGGAATTTGGCCGCCCGCGAGCTTGCAAAAAATCTGGAACTCCCGCTCCGACAAAGCTTCGTGCGGCCGCTCGGTCGCGGGCTTCTCGAGCTTGTTGGCAAGCGCGTCGGCGATAAATTCCGACAGGTACCGGTGACCCCGCGCCACCGTCCGAATCGCCCGCACGATTTCGTCCGGCGCCGCGTCCTTGTTCAAGTACCCGTTTGCGCCGGCACGCAGCAGATTGATCGCGTACTGGCTTTCCGGATACCCCGACAGCATAAGCACGCCCTGCTCCGGGCGAATCTGCTTGATCACCCGCAAGGTGTCGATCCCGTTTTTATCCGGCATCGCGATGTCCAGCAACACGACGTCGAACGCGCTGCCACGTACGAGCGCAATGGTTTCGTCGCCGGTGGACGCTTCGGCGGCGACTTCCATGTCGGGTTCATCGGCGACGAATTGCCGGAATCCGCTTCGCACAATGGCGTGATCGTCCGCTATCAACACTCGAATCATCTGCGCTGCCCGCGGCCATTTTTATGGTGAATCGTTGTACCGGCGACGCGCGGCGGGAATCATCCCGACGCGCGTCGCCCTGGAGCTTCAGTCATGTTTTAAAGCAAACACGCGATCAGCCGTCGAGGCCATCCAGCAGGTCGGCCATGTCGTCGGCGTGCTCTTCCTCGACCGCCAGGATCGATTCGAAAATCCGGCGCGTGGTGACATCCTTTTCGCCGAGGTAGCGAATGATTTCGGCATACGTGTCGATCGCAATCCGTTCGGCAATCAGATTCTCGCGAATCATATCGATCAGGTTGGCGCCTTCCTTGTACTCGGAATGCGCGCGCGACGCGAGGCTCTCGGGCGCGAAATTCGGCTCACCGCCCAACTGGACGATGCGCTCGGCGATGGTGTCGGCGTGCTCCTGCTCTTCGGTCGCGTGCTGCGCGAATTCCGAAGCGACAGCCTCCGAATGGATACCCTTCGCCATGAAATAGTGGCGTTTATAGCGCAGCGTGCAGACGATCTCCGTTGCGAGCGAATCGTTCAGCAGCTTCAGGACGACTTCCTTGTCGGCGCCATAGGTCGACGTGACCGAACCATCGTCCATGTGCTGACGCGCGTTGGCGCGAATTTTTTCCATGTCCAGTACGAACGGATCGGACTTGCCGCCAGCTTCCTTCGATTGGGCCGGTGCAGCTTTTACAGCAGAGGATTTCGACATTGATGTGCTCCAGAGAGAATGGATCTTTGTTCGGCGGTTGGACAGGTTCGTGACGGCAGCCTCGCCGGATATAGGCCCGGACCGCCGTCCTCAGTCACTCTTTGCATCGCCCGCATACGGCGTGCCTGCTCGCGCAAACGAGCGAAGTTTAAGACCGCTAATCGACTATCTTCTTCGTCACGATAAAACCGAGCACGAGGAACACCACGCACAAGATCAGGAACAGCACGAACAGGAACTTCGCGATGCTGGCCGCACCCGCTGCCACGCCGGTGAAGCCGAGCAAGCCCGCGACGATGGCGACAATGGCGAAAAACAATGCCCACTTCAACATGATCGGTTCCCCAAAATGATTGGACTGGTAACAGGATGTTAGCGAGGCAGGTAAGAACCGGCATCTGGATGCCCGCCGGTTTTCGTGTAGGACATCACCTACAAGCGCTTTCAATCTAATTCGGGCTGACGCCAATCCAGCGCTAATCACCGTAATTCGATCAGCCCGGCACGGCGCGAAAAGTTACACTGGCCGGACAGAAAACCCGGCTGCTTCCTATGACTTCCTCTTTGCACGAAGGCGGCGCGGCGAATCCGCAAGCGGGCGTCACGCGGCGCGCAACCCGGTTCAGCACGCGTCTGAACGGTTGGATGCGCCGCTGGAGTTGGGCCGTCGCGATGACCGTCGCCATCGTGATTACCGTTGGCGGCCTCGTGATACTCGAATCCGGCCGCATGCGGATTGCTGCGGAATACGAGACCGCGCTCGACGCGAAAGGCGCCACCACGCAGTTGACCGCGCTGGCGGCGGACATCGCGTCGCTGACTGCCGATGAACGCGCGTTTCGCCTGGCGCCCGACGACACCTACACCGCCCACTACAGCGCAGCGGCGGCGAGGATAAAACAAACGGTTGCATCGCTGGATGCTTACTATCGGCGCAAAGCGGACGACACCGCGCTCGCCAGTTTCAAGCAGGTCGGCACGATCCTCGATGCGCGGATCAACGCGGGACTCGCGGCTCGCTCCGGTTCAGACACCGCATCGGGTAGCGATATCCTCGACAGCGCGCTCGCCCTGCTGCGTCTGAATGAAGAGCGCCGGGCGCAGTCGGCGCTCGACGCAAGCCGTGCCGACCAGCGCATTTCCACGGTCTGCGTGGGCGCATTGTGCGCGCTGAATATCGTGTTGTTCCTGCTGTTGTTTCGCAATCTCGGTATCCAGCTGGACAAGCAAGACCGTGTGCAGCAAAAACTGATTACGCAGCAAGAAGAGCTCGATCAGCTCGTGTTCGACCGCACGCGGCAGCTTGAGGCGCTCGCGTGGCATTTGCAGTCGGTGAGTGAAAACGAGAAAACCCAGCTTGCCCGTGAACTGCACGATGAACTCGGTGCGATCCTGACGGCGAGCAAGATGGATGTGGCGTGGGTCAACAACAAGCTCAAGGGCGCCGAGCCCGCGATGGCCGAGAAACTTGGCCGCGCGCTGGCGAATCTTGATCAGGGGATTGCGCTGAAGCGGCGGATTATCGAGGATATGCGGCCGACCGTTCTGGCCAATTTCGGGCTGGTCACGGCGTTGCGCACCTTCGCCGATGAAACCGCCCAACGCACCGGCTGGACGCTCGAGCTCGCGCTCCCCGCCGACGATATCAAGCTCGGCGAAGAAGTCGAAATCGCGTTGTTCCGGGTCGCGCAGGAATCGCTGACGAACGCGGCCAAATACGCGTGCGCATCGAGCGTGTCGATTGCATTGGCGCTGGATGACGAGCGGGTATCCATGCATATCTCCGATGACGGCGTCGGTATCCGCCCACAGGATCTGCAGCGCACGCACACGCACGGACTGCTGGGCATGCGCCAGCGGGTCAGCGCGCGCGGCGGCCGTATCGAGATCGAACGACGTGAGCCGCACGGCACCGATATCCGCGTCACCATGCCCCGCGCACGTAACTTCGATGCTTGAAGATGTATCGTCCGCCAGCTCTTTATTGGCGCTTGGGCAGCACCTGTAGGACGACGCCGACACAACTTGCAGAGCGCGCCTACGCAATAAAAACATCGACGCCTACAGCTTGCGAAGGCGCAGTTTTTTATGATTCATCAGACCGGTGTGGTCGATCGAAGCGGTAGCCGCCATGGTTTTCTTGTCGTTCCAAACCTGGCAAAACCGTTTCAAGGATCGGTCGTAGCCAAGGCCGCTGCTGAACACCAGGGCGGCCGGGATTCGAACATCGGGTACGTGTTCATGGCCAAACGGCCAGCGTACCCGCATCAAACTCAAGGGGAATTGCTCATGACTCGACTCATCGCTTTGCTGTTGATCGCCGGAACTGCCGCACTCGCAGCTTGCAATACAGTGGCCGGCGCCGGCCAGGACCTCTCGAAGGGCGGCAACGCAATTACGAATTCGGCCGACAAGCACAACGCGGAGTAAGTGAAGAAGGCAGCGCCGGATAGTTGCTGACGGCTGTCTTCATCGGCTCCCGGGCTTTGTGTCTGTATGCCGACAACGAAACGCTGACATGAAACTCGATCAAGAAGAACCTCCGCTGGCGGAGGTTCTTTGTTTTTGTCTCGGCTAAAACTCGTGAACGCACATCAGTTGGAAGCAGGCGGTAAAGCTGTCCAGCTGCCCGCCTCGGGACGTTGCGTGATGCGCTCGATTGGCTCGGCAGCCTGCGATTCGATAAGGCCGCCAATCAAATCGGCGAAAGGCTTGATGTTCCGGTATGTGCTGGCCTGCTCGAGCGCCGCCAGATAAGCGGTACGGGACTGAACGGTCACGATGGTCCAAAGATAGCCGCCTGTTGTCAGCAGGTAGTTCATGAGAAAGCGGCTGAGGCGGCCATTGCCGTCCATGTACGGGTGGATGAACACGAAGATGAAATGACCCAATACCGCGCGCACGCCCGGGTGCTCTTCCGCCTGCAGCAGGTCGAAGAGCGCCGGCATGCAATCCCGTACGGCTTCGGGCGCCAGCGGTACATGCAACGCATTCCGGATAAACACGTTGTTGTTGCGATACCCGGCCAGATCGCTTGCCTTCAAGATACCCGCGGTCACGCTTGGCGAAAACAGCGTCACGTACCACTGTGAAAAATCTCGCTTGAGGGTGGCGGAAGGATCGCTGGCTTCGGCCACTACCCGTCCGATCAGGGAGCGGACCCGGGCATGGGTCTCCGCATAACCTTTAGCCGCCATGGCATCCCTCGCCAACCGGTCTTCCCTGTTGGTCAAGGGGCTCCAGTCGCCATTGCGAACCTTCGCGATCAGGTCGGTGCTGACCCGATACCCTTCGATAGACAACGAGTGATACGCGTCCGCGACGTACCTTGCCTCTATGTCGTTCAGAAGCGCTTCGCTGTCGGGGTTCGGCAAGCAGGGAATATCGCGGAAACGGTCGATCACGATATCGCGCATGCCCGACCACATGGCCTGGATGCGCTGCACGTACGGCGACTCGTTCATCCGGCCGCCAATATGGGCCAGCGGCCGCTCGAACGGGTTACCTTCGATAACGACGTAGGCCGCCGCTTTCATGGTATCGAGGAGCTGGTCGGCATCCTGATCCCGGCCGACGGCCCGCAACGCCCCCGCCATGCGGCCGGCAACAACACTGTGACCTCCCTCGAGCAATCGGGAGGTCAGCGTACTGATGTCGACCTGACGGGTCACGATCTGCGCGGCGAGCTCATGCGTGTGAAAAAAACTCGGACTTGCCCGAATCAGCGCTTCCGGCACAGGGAGCAGCATGAGTCCGCTCGCGTTCGGCGCGCGGCCGTCCACCAGCATGTCAGGCTTGGTTCGATAGAGGAACATGGAACAGCCGTGAGGCAATGCTTGCGGCTGGTTGGTCGCCAGCGGCGAGTACAGCAGGACCTGCTTTTCGATGCTCGTGTGGCCGCTGTGCTTCAGGAGCGAAAGCTCGGGGCTGACCTGCCACTGGTCCGCGAACCTGGAGTGGGCGTACGCAGCCACGAAGGTTTCCATGTTCGCGTACCAGTGCGTGGAATCGCCCTCACCGTCTTCCGGATTGTTCGACTGATACCAGCCTTGAATGACCAGCTTGAGGAAACCGGCATTCTGGAGCCGCTCACGGTGCGTGCGAGTGAGCTCGGGATGCGCACTTACCTGAAATACAGAAAGGCCCCTGTCCTGCAGCGCTTTGAGGATCGACAGGGAAGAAGCCAGTTTTTCGTTGGGCGCAGCCACGCGGTTCGCTCCGGAGACTTCAGACCATAATTAGAGTTTTGTGTCGTATTATATCCAGAGTTTTGTGTTGTACTATAACTCGACTTTTGTGCTTTACTATAATTAGAGTTTTGTGCTTTTTTTAAGGATGAAGGCGGGGTCAAAACTGGCAAAAGCCATTCCTACAAAGGATATCCGCCGGCAGTGCACGGAGTTCGTTGCGTGTAAATCGACGTCACAATTCCGATTTTTTCGCGCATTTTAGATCCCCAAATCATGCGGCCGCAGGCCGTTCAGGGACGTGGCGGACGTGCTGTCCGCCTGTTCGACGGCGCGCATAAGCGGGTTTCGATCAGGTCGAACGATAGCCAGGTCTGAGGACTGTCTTCTCCGGTGATCCGCTCAAGTCATAAAAAACGGCAGGCCGTTTCTCCGGAATCTTCCGAAACGGTCCGCCGTCTTTGTACTTCCGGCCGCCACGCCGACGTCAAACCAGCCCGCGCCTCTTGTAATCGAACCAAAACGACAAACCCACGCTCGCCAGGATGATGAGGGTCGCCATCACGGTCCACTTCGTGATCACTTCGCCGAGAAACAGCGCGCCTATCACCACGGCCACCACGGGATTCACGTACATGCAGCTGCTGGCAATAATCGGACTCGTATGGCGTATCAAGTATGCATACGCGACATACGCGGCCATCGAGCCGACCAGCATCAGGTAGAGGTAGGCCAGAAACGGCGTGAACCCCATGCTCACGATACGTTCGCCCGACACCCAAGCAACGATTGTCGCCATCGCGCCGCCAAGACTGATCTGCAGAGCCGTCGATACCAGCAGGTCGGACGGCAGCTTCAGACGCCCCGCGAGAAACGAGCCGGCGGCCCAGAAAACCGCGCCGCAAAGGATCGCGAGACTACCCGCGGTTGAACCCGACGACGGATCACCGTGATTCAGCAACGCAATCCCGACCAATCCAAGGCCGACCGCGATCCACTCACCCTTCGCCACTTTGCGGCCTGCAATGGCCGCGATCACCGTGGCGAACAACGGCACGGTCGCGACCATGACGGCAGCCGTACCGGTCTCGACCGTGCGCATGCCGAACGCGAGCATCCCGCTCGATAAACCCACCAGCAACGTTCCGACCGCCGCGGCGTTGCGCACTTCGGCGAAAGTCGGCCAGACCGGGTCCCGACGCGCGGCGAAGATGAATAAACCAATGCCGGCGAACAGGTTGCGCAAGCCGGACAGCATCAGCGGCGGAAACGATTCCAGCGACAGATGCACCGCCATGTAGGTGGAACCCCATACGAGGTACACCACGCAAAGGGCAAGCGCCACGCGGCCGCCGTGCGTCGCCGGAAGCCGGAACGGGAAGCGGCCGGGAAGGTTGAACGGGCGACGCTCGCGGGTATCGGTATCGGGCGAAGGTTGCGCGCTCGTCACGCCCGGCGAGCCATCCGATGACGGCGATGCAGACACTGATGCCGCGTCGGCCGCTGCATGCGGAAACGGCAGCACATCGGCTGAGGGCTGCGAATGGGGCGGCACGAACTGCTGTGGTGGCGAATCGGAACCCGGCAATCGCGGCGGCAACGGTGTGGACATCCGTTACTCCGCGACGAAGATGATTGAAGCATCAGCCGGCCAAACGGCCAAGCTTACAACCGCCGGTTTCGCTTCACCCGAAACGAGGGGAAGCGAGGAACGGCGCGCATGCCGCTTGAGCGTCGCGGCAAAACGGGCAAGGCAGGACAACATGTCGGAAGCAGAAAAAGGGGTCGGGCAACAACGTGCCGAAGCTCGATAACGGCTTGAAAAGCCGGCAGGAGCCGCCGCGAGTTTGCCGGACCGATCGGTGAAAAATGTCGGCCGCATCCGGGAAAACACGGTGGTCGCCATTATGCAGTAAGCCATGCATACGCACGCGTGAGTGTTACAGATGGTTGCCAACACGCTACGGCGAGGTGTATTGTTGCGGCTGCTAACGCGGGGGTCCTGCGCTGCACATCGCAATCTGTCACCGGATTGTCCGTGTGTCGCGGGTGAGAAATACCCTTTGAACCTGATCTGGATAATGCCAGCGCAGGGAAGCGTTCGGATTTTGCAGCGCTTGGGGTCTTTCTTGGGTTTTACTCTTCCTCGCGCATCCCCGCCAAGTCCGCCCGCCTCCTTCTCTGCTTTTCTCCGGTCTCCCGCAGCTAGCGTTTGACTCAGCCGATCTCGTGCGCTCTCGTGCCATTTGGTGCATTTTCGTGCGCGTGGCGTTTTTCGCCGGCCGGCTGGGAAACACCCGTCCCCCGCAAACATCTGCATGGGACCGGAGTAAGCGCTGAAGCGCCAACACCGGTCGACAAAGGAGAGCCGCATGAACGCCAATCCGAAATTCCTCTCCGACGACGCTGTCGTCGACGCTGCCGCCATCGCGCCGCTGCCCAACTCGCGCAAGATCTACGTGACGGGTTCACGCCCCGACATCCGTGTCCCGATGCGGGAAATCACGCAATCCGACACCAACGAAAGTTTCGGCAGCGAAAAAAATCCTCCGGTCTATGTCTACGATTGCTCCGGCCCGTATTCGGACCCGGAAGCGAAAATCGATATCCGCTCGGGTCTGCCGGCCGTACGCCAGGGCTGGATCGAAGAACGTGGCGATACGGAATCGCTCGGTGGCCTCTCGAGTAATTTCGGCCGTGAGCGCGCCGCCGATCCGGCCACCGCCGACCTGCGTTTCAAGGGCCTGCATCGCACGCCGCGGCGCGCCGCGCCGGGCAAGAACGTCTCGCAGATGCACTACGCACGCCAGGGCATCATCACGCCGGAAATGGAATACATCGCGATCCGCGAGAACCAGCGCCGTGCTGAATATCTGGAATCGCTGCGTACAAGCGGTCCGAACGGCGAAAAACTCGCCGCCATGATGGGCCGCCAGCATCCGGGCCAGGCGTTCGGCGCCCAGGCTTTCGGTGCCAACGCGCCCAAGGAAATCACGGCCGAATTCGTGCGCGAGGAAGTCGCCCGCGGCCGCGCGATCATCCCGGCGAACATCAACCACCCGGAAAGCGAACCGATGATCATCGGCCGCAATTTCCTGGTGAAGATCAACGCGAACATCGGCAACTCGGCGGTGACATCGTCGATTGGCGAAGAAGTCGACAAGATGACGTGGGCCATCCGCTGGGGCGGCGACACGGTCATGGATCTTTCGACCGGCAAGCATATTCACGAAACGCGCGAGTGGATCATCCGCAACAGCCCGGTGCCCATCGGCACGGTGCCGATTTACCAGGCGCTCGAAAAGGTCAACGGCAAGGCCGAAGACCTGACCTGGGAAATCTTCCGCGACACGCTGATCGAACAAGCGGAGCAAGGCGTCGATTACTTCACGATCCACGCCGGCGTGCTGCTGCGCTACGTGCCGATGACCGCGAACCGCATGACGGGCATCGTGTCGCGCGGCGGATCCATCATGGCGAAATGGTGTCTGGCTCATCACAAGGAAAGCTTCCTGTATGAGCACTTCGAAGACATCTGCGAAATCATGAAGGCCTACGACGTGAGCTTCTCGCTCGGCGACGGCCTGCGTCCCGGCTCGATCTACGACGCCAACGACGAAGCCCAGCTCGGCGAACTGAAGACGCTCGGCGAGTTGACGCAGATCGCGTGGAAACACGATGTGCAGGTGATGATCGAAGGTCCGGGCCATGTGCCCATGCAGCTCATCAAGGAGAACATGGACCTGCAACTGGACTGCTGCGACGAAGCGCCGTTCTACACGCTTGGACCGCTCACCACGGATATCGCCCCGGGTTACGACCACATCACGTCGGGTATTGGCGCGGCGATGATCGGCTGGTTCGGCACGGCCATGCTCTGCTACGTCACGCCGAAGGAACATCTCGGTTTGCCGAACAAGGACGACGTGAAGACCGGCATCATCACGTACAAGCTCGCCGCGCACGCCGCCGATCTGGCGAAAGGTCATCCGGGCGCTCAGGTGCGGGACAACGCGCTCTCCAAGGCGCGTTTCGAATTCCGGTGGGATGACCAGTTCAACCTCGGTCTCGATCCGGACAAGGCGCGCGAATTCCACGACGAAACCCTGCCGAAGGACTCGGCCAAAGTCGCGCATTTCTGCTCGATGTGCGGCCCGCATTTCTGCTCGATGAAGATCACCCAGGACGTCCGTGAATATGCGGCGAAGCAAGGGGTATCGGACATCGAAGCGCTGAAGCAAGGCATGGAAACGAAGGCGATCGAGTTCGTGAAAAAGGGCGCTGAGATCTACCAGCGCACGTAAGAAGGATCAAGCCACGCGCGCCGCAAAGGCGCGGCGATCCGGTGACACGTGAAGCGGCCTGTCGCATGCCATATGCGACAGGCCGCTTTTGCGTTTTGGAGGCCGCATAACTCCATATTCACCTGCTGAATACGACGGTCGGGCACTGTTTCTGCTCTTACGTTGAAAGGATCGGCAAGCACTGTCTTTTCGCCACCGGGTTGGACGTGGACAGTCAGGCTCATCCGCTCAGCGCAAATGATGCGCGGCATGTGCTGGATATGCTGGATGCGCGACCTGGAGCCTCGCCGGTTTAACAGCAACCCGTCAGACCTTCGTGATTCATCGTTTTGGAGAGTTGAAATGGACAAGATCAAACAGATTGGCGCTGCTGCTCTCATCGCCGCACTTCTCGGCGGCCTGTCTGCATGCGATCAAATGAGCACCCGCCAACGCGATACAGCCGTCGGCGCGGGTATCGGCGGCGTGGCGGGCGCAGCGCTGGGCGGCAGTGCGTTGTCGACGGTGGGTGGGGCGGCCGCAGGCGGCCTGATCGGTAACCAGGTCGGCAAGTAGGTTGATAAGCTGGCGAGCCGGATGAGTATTTATCCAGCTCGCCTTGCCCGATCGCCGCCCTTCAATTACACGTCGATCAGCTGCAACCGAGCTCGTCGCTTAGGCGACTCACTGGCGCGCCCACAATCCAGTCCTGCGAAACAGATCGAAACATTGGGTGGCGCCCCCGTACTTTCCCGCGTTTCAGCGATGCGCTAGGCTCCTGACATTCCGTTCATTCGAACGGCCGCGTTTCGACGCAATGAGGAGTCGCATCATGAGCCCGAAGCTCGCACTATCCGCCCTTGTGGGCGCTTTGAGCTTGAGCGCTTGTTACTACGTGCCGTACGGTTCGTATGGCTATTACCCGGCCTATCCACCCTACGCGGGTACTCCGGTAGTCAGCACAGCACAAACGCAGCAGGAGATTCCTGTCACGCCAGTAGGGGCGCCCGCCTCCGGCTATACGCAAAGCTATCAAGGCACCGACAACACCCCCGCGTCCGCGTATGCATCAACAACACCGCAATACGTCGACGCGCCGCCTGTTGCCTATGCGCCGTATCCCGCTTATTACCCGAGCTATCCGGTCTACGCGCCCTATCCGGCCTATTACGGTGGCTACGGTTATCCCGCATACGGTTACGGTCCTTCGCTGTCGGTCGGCTTCGGCTGGTACGGCGGCGGCGGGCGCGGACATTATTATCGTCACTGAACGGGTCGCTCTCTGCTTTTAAGCATGGACGAGCTTACCCGTTCGATGTAATGCTTTCACATGAACCACGCTGCAATAGCGCGGTTTGCTTGTCTGAACGCTTGTTGTCCGCGATGTCCGATCACGTCAGCAGCGCTTCACCGGCGATTCCGTGGCAGCCGGTGTGATATGGCACGCTTTTCGCTGAAATACCTGCTCGCTTCGCCGCCCCGGGCGCTGCCGCCACAGGAATCGTCACCATGCTGGTCTTCGCGCTGGTCCTACTTTGGCTTGCCGCCTGTCTTGGCGTGATCTCCGTCTGGGTATTGCGCCGCGCTTCACCGGACTCGCCCGAGACCGGTGCTTCTGATCCGCGTGAACCCACCACGCGCTAAAGCGTCGGATTATCCCGAAGGTATGGTTAATCCTTCTTTGACGCACGCCATCCTCGTTCTATCCTTAGTCCAGACGCATTAGGCAAACGCTTACTTGCAAAGGTGCGTTGGGCGACGCCGCGCTTTTCCTTTTCGCAAGCGAACGAAGCTCACGGGGCAGTGAAAACCGGTCGCCATGACCGGAGAACGCCACGCGTTCAGCAAAATAAAAGCAAGGAGACCCTATGTTTCATCAGATTCTGACGCCTGTCGGCGGCTCACTCGGCTTGTCCTTTCTCGTCGCCGTGCTACCTATTGCAGTCGTGCTGGTTCTGCTCGGTTGGGCGCGCCGGCCTGCCTGGCAAGCGTCGCTCGCCGGACTGATCGTTGGCGTAGTGATAGCTATCGCCGTGTGGCATTTCCCGGTGGGCCTGGCAATTGATTCGGTCGCGGCAGGCGCCGTGTTCGCCGTCTGGCCGGTCATGTGGATCGTATTCACCGCGATCCTGCTCTATAACATCGCGCAGCGTTCGGGCCGCTTCGAAGCGTTCCGGGTATGGATGATCGACAACCTCCCGAACGACCGGCGCATTGTGCTGGTCGTGATCGGTTTCTCCTTCGGCGCGCTGCTGGAAGGCATCTCCGGGTTTGGCACGCCGATCGCCATTACGAGTTCACTGCTGATCCTGCTCGGCTTTCCGACGCTCGAAGCGCTGACCTTCACGCTGATCTTCAACACTGCGCCGGTCGCGTTCGGCGCGCTTGGCGTGCCGATCACCGTGCTCGGCGCCGTGACCCATCTCTCCCCTGACCTGCTCGCCAAGATGGTCGGCCGCCAGTTGCCGCTCTTCGCGCTGCTGCTGCCGTTCTATGTGATCGGCGTGTACGCGGGCTTTCGCAATATGCTCAAGATCTGGCCGGTGTTGCTGGTGGCCGGCGGAACGTTCTCGCTCACGCAATTCGTCACGTCGAACTACATCAGCTACTCGCTCACAGATGTGCTCGCGTCGATGGTTTCACTGATTCTCACGATCGCGTTCCTGCGCGTCTGGAAACCTGCCCACGACGAACGCTTCGCCGTCAACGTGGATAGGGCAGCGCAAGTCCGCGGCAAGCTTTCAGGCGGCCATGGATGGGTGCCCTGGATCGTGGTATCGGTCGTGGTGATCGTGTGGACGGTCGCGAAGATCTTCCTGATCGGCGATGTCAAGGTGCCGTGGCCAGGTCTCGACAAAGCCGTCTTCATCACGCTCTATAACCAGCCGTACGGCGCGATCTGGGACTTCCAACCGCTCGCGACCGGCACCGCGATCCTGGTTGCATCGATCATTACCGCCCTGATCGTGCGGCTGCCGGCGAGCGAATTCGGCGCGGCGATCGGCGATACGTGGGTGCAAACGCGCATCGCCATCCTGACGGTCGCGACCATCGTCGGGCTCGCGTACCTGATGAACTACTCCGGCATGAACTACACGCTGGGACTCGGCGTGGCGTCAGTGGGAGCGCTCTTCCCGCTGGTCTCGGCGTTCCTCGGCTGGGTGGCGGTGTTCCTGTCCGGCAGCGACACATCGGGTAATGCGCTGTTCGGCAATCTGCAAGTGGTCGCGGCACGCCAGCTCAATCTCAATCCCATCCTGATGGCAGCGACGAATTCATCCGGCGGCGTGATGGGCAAGATGATCTCGCCGCAAAACATCTCGACGGGTGTCGCCACCACAGAACTGAAAGGCAAGGAAGGCGTGGTATTTGCGAAGACATTCAAGCACTCCATTCTGTTGACTCTGGTGCTGGGTGTACTGGTCTGGCTGCAGCAGAATGTGCTGACGTGGATGATTCCGCATTGAAGGGATTGCGGACGGGTTTCTTGTTTTTTAACGGGCTGTTTTGAACGTCGATGTTCCTGCCGCGCGGGAATGCGGGTGGCAGGGCTTGGCTTCCCAGGGCTATAAGCGGCGCCGATGCGTCGAATTCCTCGCCACGCGTAAGTGCGCGTGGCGAGGAACCGGCATTCACACAGGCGTTGCGAGCCGGTATATGCGTTTCGTCGCCAACGGGACTCTGCCGGGCGAAGCGCGTCGACATTCGTTGTTGACCAGGCCCGAAGCGAATCGCCTTACGAGATGGACTGGATGCGCCTCACTCACCCACCACTCGTCCGCGCGTTGCCTTCACCGCGCCTCGCCGCACTTTTCCATCGACCCTTCGCAACTGCGACGCCCGGGTCGGTTTCGTCGCGACCCGCGTGCGGCGTGTCACGCTTACGCGCTGGATCATCTCGTCGAGCCGCGCAAGCGCCGCCGCACGATTCATGTCCTGCGTGCGGTGTTCCTGCGACTTGATGATGATCACCCCGTCGCGCGTGATGCGACTGTCGCGTAGCGCGAGGAGGCGCATCTTGATCGTGTCCGGCAGCGACGACGCCTGGATGTCGAAGCGCAGGTGAATCGCGCTCGACACCTTGTTGACGTTCTGACCGCCCGCGCCCTGTGCCCGCACGGCGCTCAGTTCGACTTCGTTCGGCTGGATCACATACTCGATCGTATGATTCACAATGCCGCCTCCGCAATGCGCGCGGCCAGACCCGAATCACGCCGCGTAGGTGTGCGGACGGCCTGCGCGAAGACGTCCGCCGAGCCGATCACGTCTATGCGGCTTCGCGCGCGCGTGATCGCCGTATAGACCAGTTCCCGCGACAACATGCGGCCAAACGCGCTCGGCAATACCAGCGCGGCATGCTCGAATTCCGAGCCCTGCGATTTGTGGACTGTCAGCGCAAATGCCGTTTCGTGGGGCGGCAATGCGGCGGGAGAGAGCATTCGCAGCGTTCCGTCGGCCATCCGGAAGCAGACCTGCATGGCGCCGCTGGCCGCCGGCAGCGCGATGCCGATATCGCCGTTGAACACGCCCAGCGCATAGTCGTTGCGCGTCACGATCACCGGCCGTCCCGCGAACCATTGAGCGCCCGCGCCCAGCGTGACCGATGCAGCCGCCCGGACCCACGCCGATACGCGCGCGTTGATTTCATCGACACCACGCGGACCATGACGTGTCGCGGCGAGGATGCGAAAGCGGTTGAGCGCATCGAAAAGCGCTGCCGCCCCCGTTCCCCCTTCGAGCGTTTCCGCAAGCGTTTTGGCGAGCGTTCGCGCGTACGGTTCGAAGCCGGCATTCAGGCGCGCCAGCGTGCGCTCGGAGAGATGAGCTCCCGCATCGTCGATAAGCAGCGCCGCTCTCACCGGGTTGTCCTGACTACCGGGCGTCAAGGCGGCAAGCGCGTCGTCAACGGAACCGCGTCGGATGGCGACCGACAACCTGCCAATATCAGAATCCAGGCCGAACCGATAATTACGCTGCAACCACACGACGCAATTGGTCAACGGACTGATAGCTGCTTGATCGAGTGCGACAGGCGCCGCCGGATGCCAGTTGACTTCGGGCAAGTCGCCGAGGGCATCGTAAGCATCGGTGCCGTCGTCCGGGATCAGATAGCCGGGTTCGTCGATCCACATGGGTTCGATTTCAAGCAGCGCGGCATGATCATCAGCTTCAGCATCACCGCCACGGTCGTTCGGCAACGCGTCGATGAACCGATCTTTCGGCATCGACAGCGCTGCCGCAATCCGCGCGGCGCCTGTATCGCTGAAAACGGGCCGAGCGCTCAACTCAGCGAATACAGCGCCTGCTTCCACGGCGGCAAGTTGATCCTTGTCGCCAAGCATCACGAGTCGCGCACCGGGAGCAACCGCTTCGAGGAGATGCGCGGCCAGTGCGACATCGATCATCGATGCCTCGTCGATTACGATCACGTCAAACGGCAGCGGATTGTCACGATGATGCCGGAAGCGCCCGTTCGCCTGCGTGCCGAGCAGACGCTGCAGCGTGAACGACGTGCGCGGCAAACGCGCGGCCAGCTCCGGCGGCAATACATTGGCGCGTTCGACCAGTGCCTCTTGCATGCGCTGTGCCGCCTTGCCCGTGGGCGCCGCGAGCGCGATGCGCAAAGCCGGGTTCTCGTCGAGAAGGCAAGCGAGCACACCGACAACCGTCGTTGTCTTGCCCGTTCCCGGACCGCCGCTCACGATGGTGAGACGCCCCGACAACGCGACGAGCGCGGCCACGCGTTGCCAGTCAATGCCGTCATCCTTTGACTCGGTGAAATAGCGCCCTACGCGCGCTTTCAATTCAGCCGGATCGGGCGCATCAGCAAACACCTGGGCACGTTCGACCAGCGCCCGCGCGAGCCGCCGTTCGTAGTCGAAATAGCGGGCGAGATAAATCCGCCGGTTGGAATCTATAACGAGAGGCAGCAGGTCCGCGGCAGCTTCCCGGCCGTCACACGCCACGCCGCTTGCCAGCAGCGCGGCATGTACCGCGCCCACGGTTTCGCCATAGCGCTGCGCGAGTGCATCGAGCGCGATACACACGTGCCCTTGCGTGGTCGCGCGGCTTACTGCAAACGCCGCGCGCTGGGCCCAGTGTACGTTGTCGGCTTTTCCCTGAAGGCGCTTCGATAACGCGCCTATCCGGCGCGCGAATCCGTCAGCGAGCGCGATGCTGTCGTCGGAGACGAGAGTGAGGTCGGGCGCGTTCATGCGGCAACTCCTTGCATCAGTCGATCGATTGCCTCGATCAGTTCCAGCGATGGCTTGCCCACATGCACTCCAGCCGGCCTGTCAGCATTGCGCCAATCGGGTCGTACGCCGCGCACGAACAAATACAAATAACCGCCGATGTGCCGCTCAAACGCGTAGTCACGCAATCGCAAGCGCAAATAGCGATGCAGCGCGACCGTATAAAAGAGCGCCTGCAGATGATACGCATGCGAGGCCATGGCGGCGTCGAGCGCTTCCTCGTCGTAGTCGGCGGCTGTCAGTCCAAGATGATTCGACTTCCAGTCGACAATCCAGAACCGACCTTCATGCTCCACGATCAAGTCGATGAACCCCTTGACGAAGCCGCGCAAGGTTCCGGCTTCCAGCGCGACGTCGGGGAAGCCATGCGCGATGAGCAAGCGTCGCAAGGACGGGAAATCCAGCGATTCTGCGGGGAACAGGAACTCGAGTTCATTCATGCGCCGCTTGGTGGAAATGGTGTCGAGACGCATGCCGTGTACGAGACCGGTTGCGACAGTGTCGGCGAGAAGACGCGCCATCATTGCTGGGAGATTGGCGGCCAGCGCATCCGATGCTGAAACGGGAATGGGATGTTCATGTAACGCGCGCTCGATCGCTTCGGGCCACGTGGCGGGGTCCGTGAAATCCGCGAGTTCGTACATGCGATGCAGGCACTCGCCCGCCGACGGGCCTCGCGGGAATAAGAGGATATCGTCGGCACCGAGTTGGATCGGGGCTGCGGGCAATGGCGTCTCGATCGGCGTGAGTGCGTCGATGCGCCCGTCGTGGTCGGGGCGTTCGTCCGTGGGCAACGCCTGATTCGATTCCTCACGTGCGCCGGCCGCGATCATCGAACTGAAGCTGGCGGTCCGCCAACTGTCACGCAACGCGCGACGACTCGTTCGAGGCCGCGGCGTGAAACCCGCGTCGCGGGTTACAACGAGCGGTTCTCGCACGTCGATCACCGGCAGGGGTTCAACGGAGATCGAGCCTGTCGCAAGCGCTTGCCAACTTCCGATCACATCGTCTTCTTCGGGCGGCTCGGCGAGCCAGTCACCGAACGCATGGCCAGCGCCGGCGACCAACCAGTTCAGCACGCTGCGCCGCGATTCCTTCGCGGATTTGCCGATCAGATACACGCCTCCAACCACGTAACACCGGTACACCGCGCGCGTGAGCGCAACGTAGACGAGCCGCGCGCGTTCAGCGGCTTGCTCGCGCGTGGCGAGTCCGGACGCGCGTTCACCCTCTTCGTCGGTGTAGCCGTAGTGCAGAATGGCCGCTCCGTCGTCGTGGTATTCGCGGGCATCGGGCAGTCCTGTGGACGGCGGGTCGCGCAACGCGCCGTCGTTCAGGAACGGACAGAACACGACCGCGTATTCCAGGCCCTTCGATTTATGCACCGTGACGATTTGCACAAGATTGCGATCGGATTCGAGCCGCAACTGCGCATCTTCTCCACCGCCCTGCTCTGCGCGCTGCGCGGCCAGCCAGCGCAGCGTGGGCGCAATGCCGGGTTGAACCGCGCCACGCGCCTGGATCAACTCAGCCAGATGATTGACGTTCGTCAGGCGGCGCTCGCCGTCCGGACCGACAACAAGACGCTGCGCGATCAGCAGCTCACGCGCAAGCGTGCGCCACATCACCGCAAAACCGCGCTCGTGCCATAGCATCCGGTAACGCGAGAAACGTTCGACCCAGCTCATGGCATCGGTTGCGTCGGAACCTTCTACCGCTTCGCTATGCTCCATGTTCCACAGCGCGGCGGCGTCGAGCCCAAGCCAGTCCGTTGCAAGCGCCGCGCGCAAGCGACGCAAGTCGCCGGGGGTATCGATGGCGGCCAGCAATCGCTCGATCTGCTCCGCATCGAACGTACCGAATACCGAAGCCTGCGCCAGTTCCACGCTGCCCACGCCCCAGCTTGCGAGCACCCGCTTGACAAGACTGCCTTGCCGATGTGTTTGCACAAGTACGGCAATCTGGCCGGGCGACAGGGGCTTGTCGCCGATCGTTACTTCGCCGTTTTGAGCGCCGCGCAACAACCGCACGACCTCTGCCGCGCAAGCTTCCGCCGCCTGACGGTTGGCGTTCGTTTTCGACAACGCCGAATCGCCTTGCGGCAACATCCATACGCAGAAATCGGCGGTATCGGAATAGGCGGCTGACGCCGTGATGTCGTTGAACGGCTTGCGCTCGCGTGTGCCTGCACGCACCGGCTGGTATGTCAGTCCATCGAGGATGAACGCCGCCGGATTTGTGCCGAAAATGCGGTTGCAGGCATTGATGATTGGTTCAGTCGAGCGCTGGTTAACGGCAAGCGTATATCTCGCCGACGCTTGCTCGCGCGCCGTCAAATACGTATGCAAGTCAGCCGCACGAAAACTGTAGATGGCCTGCTTCGGATCGCCGACCAGAAACAACGGCCCTTGCGGCGCGAAGATGCTGTTGAAGATGGCGAACTGCAGCGGATCCGTATCCTGGAATTCATCGATCAACGCAGCCGGATAACGTGCCCGAAGTGCATCGGCAAGCCACGGATTGGCGTCGAGCGCCTGATACAGGTTGGACAGCAAGTCATCGAACGACACCACGCGCCTCGTCCGCTTGCGCACCGCCAATTCCAGCGGCGCGTAGTCAAGCCACTCGCGCACGATGCCAAGCCATGCCGCGCGCTGCGCCGCTTCCGCGGCGGCAGCGGCTGCGGCAAGCGTCTCGGCGTGTTCAAAGAACACGTGCGAGGGCGGCTCGTTCTTCACTTTCGTGCCTTTCTTCAACGCGCTCGCCGTGAGCTTCAGCGCTTCCTTGGGCGGCGCAGCGTGACAGTCGTTGTCGGCGAAATAATCGGACCACGCAGCAATTGCCGCGTCGATCAGCGTGCGCTTGTGCGTGGTCTTGCTCAGCTTCGCTTCGGCGTCGATCAGCAACTGCACGATAGTGTCACGCTCGGCGTGCCACACTGCGCACGCCGTATCGAACAGCGCTTGCGCGTCCTCGCGGTGAGCAAGCTCCGATTCACCCCAGCGCAACGTGGCGAGCGGCTTTTTAAGCCGGCGCGAAAGCTGCGCGTCGAGCGATGCCGGTCCCGCGCCCTTGCTCACGAGCCACGCCGCGAACGATGAATCCCTCGCGGCGGCCGGCTCGACCCGTTCACGCCAGAAGTCAGCCGCCATCTCGAAGCGCAACGCGCTGTCGTCGGCTTCCAATTCGAACGCGAATGGCATGGTTGCAGCAAACGGCGCCTCTTGCAGCGCTCGCTGGCAAAACGCGTGGATCGTGTGGATGGCGGCCTGATCGAAGGTGTGAAGGGCAATCCTGATGCGCTTGAGCGCTTCGTCGGGTTCAATCCGTTCAAGCGTAGTCTCGAACAGGCGTTCCAGGAACGCGTCGTTCGCGGTGTCACCGGTTTCCATCGCGTGCGCGATCTGGACGAGCCGCGAACGGATGCGCTCATGCAGTTCGGCCGTGGCCGCTTTCGTGAACGTGACGACAAGGATCGCATCGGCAGCAAGCTTCTTTTCCAGCAGAAGCCGAACGTACAGCGCGCAGATGTTCCAGGTCTTCCCCGTTCCCGCCGATGCTTCGATCTGGTTCACGCCGTCGAGCGAACACTCGAAGACATCGAGTTCCTCGGCCATGTTGGCGGTCGTTGTGGTCGGTTCGGTATGCGTCATGCGTCGCTCCGCATGTGCAGGATCAACGGCTCGAAGACGATCTTGGCCAACGAGGCGAAAGTGTCATCGAGTCTCAGTTCAGCGCCGCGAAATGCGATGCGCAACGCGGGATCGTCGGATTCTCCGCGCGTCCTGTCCGACACCCACACGCCCTGCGCTTTGGACTCGCTCTCCTTGACCCACGTCCATGCGCTCTTCGGAAAGAACCGCAGCGGCAAGCGCCGCCCGGCGCGATACAACGCGGCGAGCGTCGCGAGGTGCGCGTGCGGATCGTCGACGGGCATTAGTTCAAAGCCGCTCGATTGCGCGCCGCGGCCGTGCCACACCGTGCGTCGCGGGCCATCGGGCAACGCGGCGCAATAAGCAAGATGTGCGAGCCATGCAGAGAGATAGTCGCGGGCGCGCGGCACGTCGTATCGGTAAATGATCTGGCCTTCGTCAGTGAGCAAATTCAAGGTGCCGTGAAGCTGCAGAGGCTGCAACGCGTCGGCTTGCAATGTGGCGTCGGCGCGGCCGAATAACTCGGCATCTGGCCAACGCGGCTTGATATCCAGCGTGAATGGCAAGCGGGTCGCGCCTTCCGCTGTCGCGACCCGCACCCGGTTGGCTAGCGAATGCAACGCGCCGATTTCCCGCGATTGCCACACGCCGCCCGTCGCACCGCCTGGCATTTCCGGACTCGCACCCGCGACCCGGCGCGCACGATCGAGTCCGCGCGATTCATTGTCGGCGGTAAGCTCGAGCAACGCGGGCAACACCCGCTCGGCCAACGCGGCACGGCCCGGGTATTCGAGCGTGAACGGTTCCGTATCGCCGAGTTCGGTCTCGGCGTCGAAGAGCGCGATGCCGAGCCGATCCCGCAAGATAGCGCGCGCCGGATGACGCCAGAACCGCTCGAAGTCATCGAATGCAACGGGTTCAACCTCTTCCGCCGGCAACGGTTCACTAAAGAATTTCACTGACGGTTCTATCTTGCCGAGCGCGAGCGTCTGCGCCAGTTCCGCGCGCTCCGGCTCGTAGGTGAACAATGGCGCGCTGAAGTACTCGGGCGCGAACGGCTGCAACGGGTGCTCGAACACAAAGCGGCGGCGCGCGTCCTCAAGCTCTTTCGGCGACGCCCCCTCGCCCGCCACCGTTTCCTGCAGATAGTCGAGCAATTCGTCGATCAACGCGGCCGGCGGCAACGCGGCGTTGTCGCGAATGCTGCGGCCCGTGTACGCGATCATCAAACGGTCCCGTGCTGACAACAGCAAGTCGAGGAACAAGTTGCGTTCGTCATCGCGACGCTGCCGGTCACCGAGCTTGCCGAAACTCGCCATCAGGTCGAATTCGTCGGCGCGTGTGAGGCTCGGCAACATGCCGTCGTCCATGCCGAGCAGGCAGACCACGCGATACGGCAATCCGCGCAAGCTCGTCAGCGATGAAAACGTCACGCCGCCCCATGGGACGCCGCCGCGCGCAGCGTCGTCGAGTGCTTCGGTGAGTGCTGTTCGCAGAACGTCGGCGGCAATTTCAGTGTCGACAGCGCCTTCGCTCATGGAAAGCATCAGTGCATCGAGGGTCGAACGGACATCGGCGATCGAGTCCGCGAATGGCAGACCGGCATCGAAGAATTGCGTGAGCGCGTTGAGCAGCACTTGCGTCCAGGCCTGCGGCGTACGCGGTGTGGCTATACGCTCGCCGAACGCATCGATGTCGTCGATAAATCGCGCCAACCGGCCGAGCAAGTCGGCATCCGACCCTTGCGCGCCGCCAACCGGCAACCATTCGTCGACCGGCGCGCCACCGTCGGGCAGCGCATAGCCGAGGAACAAGCGCGTGAGAGCGTCGGAGAACGTGTGCCGGGCCGCGGGCACGTCGGCGGCAGTGACGGCCGAGGGCGTAAGCCCGCGCCGGGCGCCGGCCGCCGCAAGCCATGTCTGCGCGGTTTCCAGCGCGACGGCATCTATGCCATAACGCGCCGCGACCGCGTCGACCCGCAACCATTCGATCAACTCGGGCGCACCCACGCTGCGTTCAGGCAACGCCAGCCAGTCAAGCAGCACGCGCGCAACCGGATTTGCCTGCGACGGCGGCAAACCCGTGATCCGATAAGGAATCCGCCGGCGCTCACCGGCCACGCCAACAGGCGCGGTGCCAAACACCCCGTCGATGAGCGGTCCCGCCGCCGCGAGATCCGGAAACGCCACGAGCACGTCCGACGGCTGCAACCCATCTATCTCGTCGAACCAGCCGAGCAAACGATCGTGCAACACTTCAAGCTGCCGCGACAAGCTATGGCATACATGAATTTCGATACCGGGTTCAAGCGCTTCGTCAGGCTCAGCGACCTCGCTCAAATTGAGGATCGCGTTCTGCACGCGAGCGAGCCAAGTGGGCGCAGGATTCTCCTCGAAATGGCTGGCCTCGCGTGAGGCCGCGCTCTCCGTCAACTCGCGCAGCATATGCAACTGCGCCTGCGTCTGGCGGCCCCATTCGGCGAGCAGCGGATGACCCACCTCCTGGAAGTCCAGCTTCCCCGCCAGTTCAAGCTGCTCCACCCGCGCCTCACTCACGATATCAAACCAGAACTCGCGGCACGGATCGATGGCATAGATCCGTACGTCGATCCATCGCGACAACTCGCGCAGCAACGCGATATGCAACGGCGGCATGGTCGGCAACGCGAACACGCTCACGCGCTCCGGCCACTCGGCCTTCATCACGGCGTCGAGATCGAGCTTTGGTGATTCAGTCAGGAAGCGGTACGCGGGTGGCGTGGGATCATGAGCGCCTGCGTTCTGTGCGAGGTCGGCGAGCAGCGCGCGCCACAGCGCGGCCTGCCAGCGTTCGTCTTCGCGCTGGATAGCCGTGGCGTTCGGCAGGCGTGGACCGTTTGCATCAATTGCCCCGCCGGCCGACGCCAGGATCGACCCTCCTGCCTGCCAGTGCAGCAGCCATTCCGGCCGATACGTCAAATAGTGATCGAACACGGTTGCGATACGCCGTGCGAGTTCGTAACGCATGGCGTCGTCGGCAGCGTCAAGATAGGCGCGCAGTCGCGACGAGCTCTCCGGCGCAGCCTCCGTCATTGCACCGAGCAGCCGGAAGCAGCGCCACACCAGCCGGTCGGGCGCAAACGGTGAATGCTCGGGCACAGGCAAAACGTCCCCGATCCGGGCCCACAACCACTGCGCGAGATAACACAGGTCCACGTTTGCACAAATGCCAAAGCGTGCGGCCATGTCCAACTCGAGCCGGCGGCGCACCGCTGCGCTCGGCACGATGATCGTCTGGCTCGCGAACGGATCGCCGTCATTCAGCGCGAACGCGGCGACGTCGTCGAGCAGCGCCTGCGACAGCGTTTCATGGCGATTCGAATAGAAAAGTTCGAGCATGGATCCTGCTAGTTGGGCATGAAAGGCAACGGCTCGAACGGCCAAAACGACGGACGTGTCGCGAGGTGAAACGACAGGATAGCAAAGGCCGTTCTTAACCGGCATTCGTCCGAACGGCCTAGGTTTGCATGGCGTCGAGTTGGGTTAGACTCGAAGCCACATTGAGTCAGGTCCGGGTTTGCCGGTATGGCATGCCGAGTCCATGGCGGAAATAGAGAAACCCGGAGACACCCCGAAAATACCCGGGCAGCAAATTAGGAAGTCGATGCGTTACTCGCTAGAAATCAGAAAATTTATCTATAGCCAGTACTTCTTCGGTGGCTTGCGGATCGCGCTCGGCGTGTCGCTGCCCGCCATCCTGATGTTGACTGTATTTCACAATCGTGAACTCGGCTTCACTATTGCGACCGGCGCGCTGGGTGCGAGCGTGGTCGACATGCCGGGGCCGCTGAAGTACAAGCACAACGAGATGCTGGCGTGTACGGTGATCGGCTTCTTGTCGGCGCTTGCTACCGGCATTGCGAGCGCGAACGCGGTGACGCTGTGGCTGACTGTCGTGCCGCTCACGTTCGTGCTGTCGCTGGTCGTGGTGTACGGCAACCGCTGGCCGCAGATCAGCTTCGCCACGCTCTTCATGATGATCGTGACGCTGGAAGAGCATTTCACGCCCATGCAGGCGCTCGTCAACGCTTCATGGATGCTGCTCGGCGGCCTTTGGTACACCTACTGGGCGACTCTTGTCAGCCGCTCGCTCGTCTATCGCATCGAGCGCCAGGCGCTGGCCGAGAGCGTGTTCAGGTGCGCCGAGTACCTGCTCGCGCGCTCGGCTTTCTACGATCTCGACGCCAATCTCGACGAGTGTTACCGAAAGCTGATCGAAAATCAGATTGCCGCGGTCGAGCGCCAGGATGCGGCGCGCGACATCGTGCTGCGCAACCTGCCGAAACTGAGAAGCGGCAAGCTCGATGCGCGCCGCGTCATGCTCTTCAACCTCTTCATCAACGTGGTTGACCTGCATGAGATGTTTGTGGGGGCGCACACCGATTACCCGCTCGTGCGCAACACCTTCGGCGGACAGGACATCCTGATCTTCTATCGGGACTTGATGAGAAAGACCGCACTCGATCTCGAGGATATCGGCCTGGCCGTGCTGCAAAACCGGCCGGCGCGGGCACGAATCAACGTGAAGGCCGAGTTGCGCGCGATCGAATACGAGCTCGACCAGATGCGCCGGCACGACGTCCCGCAGAAAAATCCGGAAGCCTATTCCGCAGTGTCCGCCGCGTTCAGAAGGCTTTGGAGTGCGACGCGGTTGATCGATAAAATGCGTCGCCAGACTCGGCACGATCCGAGTATTACCGAAACGGTGATTCGCGTCGATCCGACCTTGTCGCGTTTCGTGTCAAGCCGGCGCGTGCCGTTCATGCAGATTTTTTCGAACCTGACAATGGCCTCGCCGAGCTTCCGGCACGCACTGCGCGTGACCATTGCAGTGGGCGTGGGGTTTTGGCTCGGACGGCTGCTCCCGCTCACCAACGCCTATTGGATCGTGATGACAACAGTCATCATTCTCAAGCCCGGATATTCGCTCACCAAACAGCGTAACGTGCAGCGGATCATCGGCACCGCTATCGGCTGCACGGCGTGCGTCGGGCTGATCCTGGTGGTGAAGGACCCGCACGTGTTGCTGGTCGCCATGTTCGCCTGCATGGTCATGAGCTACAGCCTGCTGCTCTTCAACTACACGGCGAGCGTGGTGTTCACGTCGGCTTACGTGTTGCTGATGTTGCACCTGCTTGCGCCGGGCGGCATGCGGCTGATCGGCGAACGCGCCATTGACACCGCCGTCGGATGCGCGATCGCCATTGCCGCCAGCCATCTGTTTCCGTACTGGGAATACCGGCTGATGGGCACGCAAGTGCGCGACATGATCGGCGCAATGAGAAATTACCTCGAGGCTAGCTGGTGGTGGACCGGCAAGCCTGCCGCTCATGCTGAAGCGAAGAGCACAGCGGACGCCAATTTTTTCGCCGATGCCAACGCAGGCACAGCGCAAGCGGCAACAGCCGCGCTTGCGCGGGTCGAAGCCGGTGAATCGGAACTCGCGACGCTGGAGAATGCTTCCTCCAGCTCGGCAAGTGGAGGCGGGGACAGGCCTTTCCGGCAAAGCGCTCTGGAGGCGACGGCGAAGTCGAACGAAAGCAACGCAGCAGGCCTCGCAATCAACGAGATGGCGACAGAGCTCGATGAACAAGCGCACGCCGCGTCAACCGCGAATCCATCCGGCGATGCGCATTCCCCTGCACCCATGAAGCAAGCGGACAGTCCGGTCCAGACACACGCGGACGCGACAACCAAGGCACCGGATCAACCGGCCATTGCTGAAACGAGCATCAATCGGTCCGCCGCGGCATCGAAGAAAAAAAACGTCACCGGAGAAAGCGCGGCCGCCACCGCCATTTCTGGCGCCTCCGCGGCGGCAGCCATTGCGGCGGAGGCGCTCGACAGCGACTTCCGCTATCGCCTTGCGCGCAAGAATGTGCATATCGCGTTTGCGAATCTCGCCCAGGCGTTTCAGCGCATGATGCTCGAACCGAAGGCACAGCAAAAGTTCGTGCCTGAACTCAACGACCTGCTGATTCGCAGCCACGTGCTTGCGTCGCAGATCACGGCGGCGGGGCCGTTGCTGCAGTCGGTGGGGAAATCCGCTGCGGGTCACGCAGCACAACCCGTGCAGCGCGCGCTGAGCGTTATCCGCGACAATCTAACGCAGGCGCAGGACGGTGTGGCCGTCCCGGAAGATCAAGCCGAGCAGTCGAAGCTGCTTACGCGCGAACTGGATTCAATGGTGGTGGGCGCGGAGCGCGCCGAAGATATCCCGGCCGATGCCGTCCAGGATCTGAAGCTGCTGGCGCACCAGTGCAAGCAGATGCTGACGGCGTCGCTCCTGATTCGCAAGGATGCGAGCCTCATCAACCTGCCGGAGTGACGGACGGGGCATCGCCCCGTTACGCGTAAAAGTACGCAGAACCGGCCGGTCAAAAGAACGTTACTGGGAAGCACCCGTCGCAGCCGCAGCGGGAACGGTCGCGCTCGCTGCTTCCGGCGGATTCTCTCTTTCGTACTCGCGCTTGTCACGGATCGCGTTGAAGAACAATGTGCCGATCACAAGCAGCACCACGACCACGATAAGAATACTGATCGCGAAGGTGGGGTTCTTCCGCGTCGGGGCCTTTTTGCGGCGGTCATCGGTCATGAAATCGAAGCTCTGAGTGGGATTGGACGAAGCGCACGATCTTACCCGACATGGATTTCAGAAGGATTGCGGCAACCCTCCCTTCCCATCAGCAGAACGCGTTCCACGTTCGCCACAAAACCTCAGTTCCCGGTGATTCCGAGCGGCGCGCGCACAGGCAGCGCAGTGGAATATTTGATCTGTTCCATCGCGAAACTGGAACTCACGTCGTAAAGCGGGACCGCGCGAATCAGCGTCTTGTAGACGCGGTCGTAATCGTCGATATCCGACACCACCACGCGCATCAGATAGTCCGTTTCCCCGCTCATTCGATACACCTCGACGACTTCGGGAATGTCGCGCACCGCGCGCGTGAAGTCCTCCGCCCAGGTCTGCGTGTGCTGATTGGTCTTCACCGCGACGAATACCGTGGTCCCGACCCCCAGCTTGCGCGGATCGCACAGTGCGACCTGAGCGCGGATCACGCCGGTTTCCTTCAGCCGCTGCACGCGTTTCCAGCATGGAGTCTGCGAGAGATTGACGCGTGTCGCCAGCTCGGCAATCGGCATTGTCACGTCTTCCTGCAGCAGCTCCAGCAACTTGCGATCGATAAGGTCCATGCCCACAGCCCGCCCCTTATAGGAAATTATTCTACTTTTCCGTGTGTTGGCGAAATTATATGGAAACTTTTTCCACATGCAAACCGGTATAAAAGAAGCTCGACTTTCCGCTCCTTTCTGCCTGATTCCGCCTGCCTGACGAGCCTCGCCATGACCTCTGCCCTCGCTACAAAGTCGCCGCTCGCGCGGTTGTCCGATGCACTCGATCAAGCCTGTTGTCTCGACCCATCGTCGGCGAAGTTCGCGCTTGGCGTACGGACGGCTCTCACTGGCTTGTCCAGCGCAGCCGGCCTTTTGACCGATTCCCAGCACGAAAGCGGGCAGGATTGTTACCGGCGGCATCTGCTGCTCGCCGATCCGCTCGGCCGCTATGCCGTCGCCGCGCTCGTCTGGCAAGCCGGCCAGGCGAGCCCGGTACATGGCCATCACACGTGGTGCGCTTATACAGTGCTCGAAGGAACGCTGTCCGAAACGCTGTTCGCGTGGGATGCCGACACGAATCGTGCGGTTCAAACGCGTTGCCACGAGCGGACGCGCGGTGCGGTGTCGTTTGTTAGCGCAGGACGCGGGGCAATTCACCAGTTGGGCAACGCATCGGCGACGGGACAGACCGCGATCTCACTGCATGTCTATGGCGTGTCCGGTGCGCGCATTTCGACGCACGTCAATGATCTCGTCATGGTTGCCGTTTAGAACGCGTCGGCGCAGGTCGGTCGTACTGAAACAACCTCGCGTGCGAACCCGTCCTACGCTTTCCCCGGTTCAGACGCCGTTGGGATCTGCGGCGGTATTTGCACGGATTGATCTGTCGGTGGCGGCGCGGGCTGCGACTTGTGTGAGACGTCGCGGGCCATGGTTGCCGCACTGCGCTCCACCGGTGACAACGGCGCCGCTTCCGTCAACTCTTCCAAGTCGTTCAAGTCCGCGTCATTGCTCCCGGATTCTCTCGACACCCGCAGTTGCATTTGCGGCACCGGAACATCCATGCCGATTTCGTCCATCTTGCGCTTGACCCTGACGTTAAATGCCCGCGCGACACTCCATTGCTTCAGCGGCAGGGTCTTGATCTGCCCTTTCACGACCATCCAGTTTGGATCGAAACGATCCAGCCCCCACACTTCGATCGGCCCAAGCATCTCGCGCCGGTATCGAAAATCGGCCATCAATTCCGCACCGACCTCGCGAATCATCTGCGTGATCTGGTCGACATCGGCGGAAAACGGCACCCGCACTTCGAACACCGCATACGCAAAATCGCGCGACAGGTTCTTCACCACCTTGATCTGCGAAAACGGGATGGCGTGAATCGCGCCCTGCCCGTCGCGCAGCCGCACGGTACGAATGGTCAGCGTTTCCACCACGCCGGCATGGCCGCCATCGACCTCGATCGAATCACCGACAGAGATGGTGTCCTCGATGATGATGAAAAGTCCCGTGATCAAATCGGCCACCAGCGACTGCGCACCAAAGCCCACCGCCAGCCCGATCACGCCGGCGCCGGCAAGCAACGGCGTCACGTTCAGCCCGAGATTGGCCGCGGTAATGATCCCGGCGACGCACAGAAGCCCCACGAACACCACGTTGCGAATGAGCGGCAGCATGGTGCGCGCGCGCATGCTCGGACCACGCCCTTTGCCGCGCGGCGTGTTCGGGTTGAGCGCTTCCTGAATTCCCGTATCGATCAGGATCCACACCAGCCACGCGATAAGAATCGTCAGCAGGATCGCGCTCACCGCGTGCGTGATACCACGCGCGGCCACGCTTTCTTCCGCCAGTTTGGTGAGCGAAAAACCCCAGAAACGCGAGGCAAGTTCGAGGAAGGCCAGCCAGATCATCAGCACGACCATGCGGCCGAAAAACCTGAAAAGCCGCCGTACATACGCCGATTGCCGGCGCGTCTTACGTTGCGGCAATCGCGTGACGCGCAACGCGACAGCGCTGAGAAACAGTCCGACCACCAGCAAGCCGGCGGTGGCGATCGCCATTTGCAGGACGTTCTCGGAGGTGCCGATACCCGCAAGCGTCGCGATCACCGAAGCCGCTGCAAGCAGCAGCATGGGCACCTGCCAGAGCGAGCCGACTACCTCGAAGGTTTCGGTTGCGGCCTTGTGCTGGCTGCGCTGCTCATAGGAACGGCTGCGGATCAGATGAGACACGGGCCGCTGGAACGCCAGCGTGAAATAACCCGTCAGGATCGCCGCACCCATGTTCGCGACTGTCGAGAGGAGCCCGGACAGGTTCGTCCCGAGTTGTTGCGCCACGTCGTAGTTCGACGCGGCGTCGCCCAGTGCGCCGAGCGTGCCGATGAGAAACAACAGGCGACGCGCATGCAGAATCAGCAGATGCACCGCCACCCGCCTATGCGCCGAGCCGAACAGCGAGAACATGATCAGGCAGATCGATGAAAACACCGCGCCCGCGACAATCGCGTACGCCGTCACCATCGCGAGCGTGCGGCCGAGCGACACAGGCATTAGCCGCACAAAAGTCAGCGCCGCGATAAACGCGAACAGGTATGGCCCGACCCGCCGCAGCGCGAAGATCAAAAGTTGGCTGGTGGTCGGGTTGGCGCGCAACCCGAAATGCACGTTGTAACGCGCGTGCAAATACCGCTGGAAATAGACCAGCAGGAAAGCGCAGAGGCCCCAGCCAGCCAGCATCAGGCAAAAGTTGAGCACCGTGTGGCCAAAACTCTCGCGGCTCTGGCCCGAGACAATGGTGAAAAGCTCATTGCCCGCGGCATTCAGCCGGCCGCCCCAATAGTTCAACGGGGTACGGCCTCGGCTGAAGTCGGCTTCTATGTTCGTCAGCCCCGACGCGATTGCCCCGAGCAGCCCCGTTTTGGGGGTGATGGCAGCGACGACCGACGATGCTGCCGTCGTCGAACTTGCCGACGAGGCCGCAGCCACCTCCGGCAGCACTGCCGCGCCCGAGCCGTCGGACGCAGCGGATGAGGCAGCCGGTTGCGCAGAGGCTTCGGCGTCATGCTTGGCGTCGCGAAGCTTTTTCAACTGTGCGACCAGCGCCGTGCGTTCCCGGTCGTTATCCAGCGTGGAGATGACCGTGTCGAGCGAGCGCGTCAGATCCACGTCGCCAGCCGGACCGGACGTGGCGTCCGCCGTACCGGGGATCGCACCGGAAGCCGCTCCGGGAGCCGCCGCAGACGTCGAGCCTGGGCCGGATGCCGCCGGCTTGTTGATGAGTTCCTGAAACGACGGCAACGTGAGCGCCGGGGGCGCGGCGTTAGCGTTCAGGGCGAAAACTGTGAGCGCCGAGCTGACCAACGCGGCGACTACCAGCGCGCCAGCGAGCGCCCGGATGCGGCTTGGTTTCATGGCTGTGCGCAAAAGGCAAAAAAGGAAAAAGACCGCCAGTTTAGCCGCTGCGCAGAAATAATCTTTAGACAAAACGGTAACGCAGGTAACGACGCGTGTAACGAGTTGTTGGCCCGCAAACGCCGTATTTACGGCATTGAACAGCGCGGCAAGTTACATGACTCGTGCCGCCCGTCACTATTTGTCCATATCCGAGCGGGCGTTCCCAGGGTCTGCCGACACACCGGACGAGCCGCCCGCACTTGTTCCCGATGCTGCGCTCGTCCCGCTTTGACCCGCGGCCGAGCTTGCCGACCAGTCCTGCAATTTGTGCCCGGCGGCCTGCAGGCCTGCGCCGGTATCGCTTGCAGCGTTGATGATCGCCGCGTTTGTCGCGCTCGCCGCGCCCGCCAGATTGGCCCGCGCGGCTGCCGCCACGCCGCTCGCCGACATATCCGGCAAGGTGCCCGCCGACTGCAGGTTCTGCTGCGCGGACTGCTTGACCGAGTCGACCTGCTGGTCGACATAGCTCGCCGCCTGATCGTATTTCTGGCCAGCCTGGCTGGCTACATTGTTCAGCGCACCGGCGACCTGCCCCGCCGCGGCATCATGCTTCTCACACGCGGCGAGTAGTCCAAGCGCAACCGCGGCGCTGGCCAGCCGGTTCATCCAGTTCTTTGGCATCGTCATTGTCCTGTTGGGCGACCAGGTTGCAGTCACCCGATTTTTACATTCACCGCATCAACGGCTCATTCGAACCCCATGATAACCGTCCGCGCCACCCCCTTCCTCTCGACCCGGCGATGCTGGCCGTTCGGCCGGGTTTCGGGTGTACCCCCGATAAATCGCGGTAACACCTTCTGCCCTGCCTCCGAACAGGTGAAATTCAAGCCGCTTTAAGACGCTTCTGATTCATTTCATCGACGCCGCTTCTTATAGTGCGGCCATCCCTGAATTCGATATTGAAGTGTTGTCATGATCCTGATGAACCTGCTAGTTGCCCTCGTCGCCGGCCTGATTCTTTTTGAGCCATTCACGCGCACGCCCATGTCGCGTTCAGTGCGCTTTTCCGACCATCGCAGCCGGGCCATGCGCGCTTTTGTGCAGTCGGGCGTGGCTCTGGTCGCCGCTATGATTATCGCTACCAGCAATCCTGAGCCGCAGCAGGTTTCTCCCGTGCTCGTGTTCGGCAGCGCGGCCGTATTGGGTCTGGCGGGCATCTATTGGGCGCTGCGCGGCCGCCACTTGCTGAAACCCGGCAAGATGTTTGCTGCACACCGCTAGTGATATTGAAAAGGGCGTGAGCCCTCCGCCGAGTTAGCCGCCCGGCGCATGCCGGCGCTTTTCACGATGCCCTTTCGTTCGAAAGGGCATCGGCTTATTGGCTAGCGCATCAATATCTTTTAGTTCACCCGAAAATACTAAACATAGAGGGGGATGAATTGAAAAACCTGGGATAAGGTGGCGTAAGGAGTTCCGCAAGCCTCTGAGTCGCGCCCGCACCACATTCAACGTTCATCATTACTTGCGCCGCGGCAAGGTCGGCATGATGCAACAACGCCTTTGCACGCGTGAAAGCAGATACGCTATCAGCACGCCGGTGTCTTGAAGATATCCGGGGGTCCCTTTGACAAGCAAAAAAAAGGCGCTACGTTGCCGTAGCGCCTTAAAAGTTCTAGCCATTCCGAGGGCCGTGCTAGAACCTGAGAGCTGGTTATCGATTGCAATTCGACGCGCGCAACTAGCGCTTCCGGCATGCTTTCGAAATCGGGTTCCATTTTTTACGTTATGCGAAACCTAGTCAAGCGAAATTTCGAGGATTGAGCGACTATCTGACAACAAGGTACGTGGGTTTGATGACAAAAACGGGTCCGGCAGATGCTTGTTTACATTGCTGGATAGTACGATTCCGGTGAGCGGTGGCGCACGTGCTCAGTCAGCTTCGATGAATGGCGTCTCCGGCCTTTCCAACGAAACCAAGTTCCGAAAAATAATGCAAACCACTGAGAGCCGGCCTACGAGCCGGGAAAAGGAAAAAGGGCGTGACGGAGAAGAAGTCGTCGCGTTGTCGCGAGGCCTCGACGTACTCCGGCGCATTGCCGCTGCTGATGCACCCGTCAGCAATCGAGAGTTGGCCGAATGGACGGGCATTCCAAAACCGACCGTCTCGCGTTTGACGGCGACGCTGGTGAGCGCCAATTTGCTGTTTCAATTACCCGACAGTGAGCGTTTCGTACTGACGGCTTCCGTTCTGGAGTTGAGCAACGGCTTCCTGCGCAACTTCGACATCCGGGCACGGGCTCGGCCGTTCCTTATCGAACTGGCGGACAGGACTACGCTAAGCGTCCATCTGGCCGTGCGCGACAGACTGGACATGGTCGTCATCGATACCATCCGGCCGCGCTCGGCCGTGCTTGTAACGCGGCTCGAAGTCGGCTCGCGGATGGATTTGGGGCGCACGGCGGTCGGCCGGGCGTATCTGGCGGCGCTTGCGGAACCCGACCGGGCCGGCCTGCTCGACAGCCTGCGGACCGCGTCGGGCGACGAGTGGCCGAGTATCGACAGCAGCCTGAAGCCGGGCCTGGAGGACGCCGTGCGCCGTGGCTTCGCCATTTCCACCGGGGAATGGCATCAGGGGCTCAATGCCGTGGCGGCGGGGTTCGTGGGACCGTCGGGACAACGCTACGCGGTCAATTGCGGCGGCGCCGAATATCAGGCGCCACGGGACGCGCTGCTGAACAAGGTCGCGCCCGCGTTGCTTGAATGCGTCGCGAAGATCACGCACGAGATCGGCGGAACACCGTCCGCGCGGCTGAGCGAATAGCGCGCTTCACGCCGGGTTGAAGGCGAAACACCGATGTGCCGCTGAGTGCAGCATCGGCACATCGGGACGTTTCGCCGTCCTTCGTTGGGCTTCCTCGCGCATACTCAGCGGCCCATGACGTTTCCTGTCTCGCCCCTACAGCGGTGCAAGCCTCATTGAGCGTGCCTTTGCATGGGCTTGGCGTGGGCTCGGCATGACCTGCGCACGCACAAGACGATACGAAGCCGGTCAGCGTTCACCTCCCTCCGACGCGTCGTTTCCGAATGGCCTTGCGTGCCGACCGGGAATCGTAACGTTCGTAATCAATCGAAAGAAAGATAGCTGGACTGCAACGAAGCACGGGACGTAGCATCATGCTTCGCGCGCCCAGGTCACCTTTCGAAGCTTTCACTCAATCGAACACTTCGCGGGCACATCGGGCGCCAATGGCGTGTTCGCCACGTGACTGACCACTGCGTCGCGTAAAGTGCGTGGCGTAATTCGACGGCGTTCCCAGCACACTTCAGAACCGTCCGCGCGAACGCCGGCAAGCCAACCCGCCAGCATTCAAGACACCGGCGCCTCAAGACTGTTTCCAAGCCCACCGACTCACCGAGCCACTGAAACGATGGACGAACAAAAAAAACACCCAGCACCACCGCCTTACTCTGACCTCCGTTCGCCCGCCTCCCAAGCCTCGACTGCCCCTGTGTCCGCCAACCGGCCCCGCCGGCGCCGGCTTGTATGGATCGTCGTCGCAATTTTGATCGTGGCGGGCCTGTTCGCCTGGCATCCGTGGAACCGTGGTGGAGGGGACAACTCGCAGCAGGCGCGCCAAGGCGGCGGTGGCCGGCGCGGCGGCGGCGGTCCGGGCATGGCGGCGCCACCTCAACCCGTGCATGTCGCGTCAGTCGTCCAAGGCGAAATGCCGGTGGTGATCAACTCGCTCGGGACGGTGACGCCGCTGGCGTCGGTGACGGTCAAGACGCAGCTCAACGGCACGCTGCAGGACGTCGCGTTCCAGGAAGGGCAGATGGTCAAGAAGGGGGACGTGCTGGCTCAGATCGATCCCCGCCCTTATGAAATCTCGCTGCGTAACGCACAAGGCACGCTCGCGAAAGACCAGGCGCTGCTGCAGACCGCCCGGCTCGACCTGAAGCGCTACCAGATGCTGCTCTCGCAAGATTCGATCGCGAGCCAGCAAGTGGACACGCAGGCGTCGCTCGTCCAGCAGTACGAGGGCACGGTCAAGTCGGACCAGGCGAACGTGGATACCTACAAGCTCGACCTGACGTATGCGCGCATCACGGCGCCGGTGTCGGGCCGTGTCGGCTTGCGGCAGGTCGATCCGGGCAACTACGTGACGACCGGCGACACGAATGGCGTGGTCGTCATCACGCAACTTCAACCCATCAGCGTCATCTTCACGACCTCGGAAGACAATCTCACCGCCATCCTGAAGCCGTTGCATGCGGGAACGAAGATGTCGGTGACCGCTTATGACCGGGCCAACACCAAGTCGCTCGAAAGCGGATATCTGGAAACAATCGATAACCAGATCGACACCACCACGGGCACCGTCAAGCTGCGCGCGACCTTCGATAACCAGGAAAGCATGCTGTTTCCGAACCAGTTCGTGAACACGAAGCTGCTGGTCGATGTGATCAAGGACGCGACCATCGTGCCCACGCCCGCCGTTCTCAACGGTTCATCGGGTGCGTTTGTCTACGTGGTGAAGCCGGACAATACGGTGACCGTACGCAATGTGAAGATCGGTCCGGTCGATGGTGAGCGCACCAGCATCCGGACCGGTCTGGAAGTGGGCGAACGCGTGGTGATCGACGGCTCCGACCGCCTGAAGGAAGGCGCGAAGATCACGATCCCGGCAGACAAGCCCAAGGCTGCTTCCGGTGCCTCCGGTGCTGCTGCGGCTTCGGCCGCGTCCGCTGCTTCGGGCGCGCATCACGGCCACCATCGCAAACAGTCGCAGTGAAGCGCCCATGATCCATAACCGCACTGCACCCGCATGAATCCATCACGTCCTTTTATTCTGCGTCCGGTCGGCACGGCGCTGCTGATGGCGGCAATCATGCTGGTCGGCCTCGTCGCGCTGCGCTTCTTGCCGCTGTCCGCGCTACCCGCCGTCGACTATCCGACCATCCAGGTGCAGACGTTCTATCCGGGCGCGTCGCCGGATGTGATGACCACGTCGGTCACCGCCCCCCTTGAAAAGCAGTTCGGGCAGATGGCGAGCCTGAACCAGATGTCGTCGCAGAGTTCGGCGGGTGCTTCGGTCATCACGCTGCAATTCAGTCTGGACCTGCCGCTCGACATCGCCGAGCAGGAAGTCCAGGCGGCTATCAATGCAGCGGGTAACCTGCTGCCGTCCGACCTGCCCGCCCCGCCGATCTACGCGAAGGTGAACCCAGCGGATGCGCCCATCATCACGCTCGCGATCAGTTCGAAGACCTTGCCGCTCACGCAGGTCCAGGATCTCGCCGATACCCGTCTCGCGCAGAAGATCTCGCAAGTCGGCGGCGTGGGGCTGGTGTCGGTCAGCGGGGGAAATCGTCCGGCGGTCCGGATCCAGGCGAACACGCGTGCATTGGCGTCGTACGGCCTGAACATCGACGACTTGCGCACCACTATTTCGAACCTGAACGTCAACACGCCGAAGGGTAATTTCGACGGCCCCTCGCGCGCCTACACGATCAACGCGAACGACCAGCTCACCGACGCAAACGCGTACCAGAGCGCGGTCATCGCGTACAAGAACGGCCGGCCGGTGATGCTGACGGATGTCGCAACCGTGATCCAGGGCGCAGAAAACACCAAGCTCGGCGCGTGGGTGGACAACACGCCGGCCATCATCCTGAACGTGCAGCGCCAGCCGGGCGCGAACGTGATTGCGGTGGTTGACGGCATCAAGAAGATCCTGCCGCAATTGCAATCGGCGCTACCGGCCGCGTTGGACGTGCGGGTCGTCACCGACCGGACCACGACCATCCGTGCCTCGGTGCGCGATGTGCAGTTCGAACTGGCGCTCTCGGTCGTGCTGGTCGTGCTGGTGATCTACCTGTTCCTCGCGAACGTCTGGGCCACGCTGATTCCGAGCTTGTCCGTACCGGTCTCGCTGATCGGCACGCTCGCCGTCATGTACCTGTGCGGCTTTTCGCTCGATAACCTCTCGCTGATGGCGTTGACCATCGCGACGGGGTTTGTAGTCGATGACGCCATCGTGATGATCGAGAACATTGCGCGGTACGTGGAGGAAGGCGAATCGGCGCTCGAAGCGGCGCTCAAGGGTTCGAAGCAGATCGGCTTCACGATCATTTCGCTGACGGTCTCGCTGATCGCGGTGCTGATTCCGCTGCTGTTCATGGGGGACGTAGTCGGACGCCTGTTCCATGAGTTCGCGATCACGCTGGCGGTGACCATCGTCATTTCCGCGATCGTCTCGCTCACACTCGTACCCATGCTGTGCGCGAAGCTGTTGCGCCATACGCCGCCGAAGGAGAGTCATCGCTTCGAAGCGCGCGCGCATCAGTTCATCGATTATGTGATCGGGCGTTATGGCGTTGCGTTGACCTGGGTGCTCGACCGGCAGCGCTCGACCCTGGTGGTCGCCCTGCTCACGCTCGTGCTGACCGCCCTGCTCTATATCTGGATTCCGAAGGGTTTCTTCCCGATCCAGGATACCGGCGTGATCCAGGCGATCACGCAAGCGCCGCAAGCCGCTTCCTACCAGGCGGTGGCGCAACAGCAACAAGCGCTCGCCGAACAGGTTCTGAAGAACCCGGACGTGGAAAGCCTGACCTCGTTCATTGGTGTGGACGGCACGAATATCACGCTGAACAGCGGCCGGATGCTGATCAACCTGAAACCGCGCGACGACCGTAGCAATACGTCGAGCGACGTGATCCGCTCGCTGCAGAAAGACGTGGCGAACATTCCCGGCATCCGGCTCTACATGCAGCCGGTGCAGGATCTGACTATTGATTCCACCGTCAGCCCGACCCAATACCAGTTCATGCTGACGGACCCGAACTCGGCGGAATTCGCGGAATGGGTGCCGAAACTGACGGCGCGGTTGCAGCAAGCGCCGGAACTGGCGGATGTGGCGACCGACCTGCAGCAGAACGGGCAATCTGTGTATGTGGAGATCGACCGGCCGACGGCCGCACGCTTTGGCATTACGCCGGCCACCGTCGATAACGCCCTCTACGACGCATTCGGCCAGCGCATCATCTCGACCATCTTCACGCAGTCGAACCAGTATCGCGTGATCCTGGAGTCGCAGCCGACCGAAGCGCATTACAGCGAGACACTGGACGGCATCTACCTGCCGTCCTCGACGGCAAGTTCGGGCCAGGTGCCGCTGTCGGCCATCGCGACTTTCCATGAGCGCGCCGCGCCGCTGCTGGTGACGCACCTTGGGCAATTCCCCGCGACCACCGTCTCGTTCAACCTCGCGCCGGGCGCCTCGCTGGGCGCGGCCGTGAAAGCGATCGATCAGGCGCAGAAGGACATCGGCTTGCCCGCCTCGTTCCAGATCCGTTTTCAGGGCGCCGCGCTGGCTTTCCAGGCGTCGCTGTCGAACGAACTGTTCCTGATCCTGGCCGCGGTCGTCACCATGTATATCGTGCTCGGCGTGCTGTATGAGAGCTTTATCCACCCGATCACGATCCTGTCCACGCTGCCGTCCGCGGGTGTCGGCGCGCTGCTTTCGCTGATGATTACCGGGCACGATCTCGACATCATCGGGATCATCGGCATTGTGTTGCTGATCGGTATCGTGAAAAAGAACGCCATCATGATGATCGACTTCGCGCTGGAGGCCGAACGCGAGCAAGGCAAGAGTCCACGCGATGCAATCTATCAGGCGTGTTTGCTGCGCTTCCGGCCCATCCTGATGACCACCATGGCCGCGCTTCTCGGCGCATTGCCGCTGATGCTCGGCTGGGGTGCGGGCTCCGAATTGCGGCGGCCGCTCGGGATTGCAATTGTTGGCGGGTTGATCGTGTCGCAAGCGCTGACGCTGTTCACCACGCCGGTGATCTATCTCGGTTTCGATTCGCTCGCGCGCCGCGCGCGTGCACGTTTCTACCGGAACGCGCCGCCCCGCCCGGCGAGCCCGGCAGGCGATACGGAGTAAGCGCATGAACCTGTCGCAACCGTTCATTGCACGCCCCGTCGCTACCACGCTGCTGGCTATCGGCATTGCGCTCGCCGGCCTGTTCGCGTTCACCAAGCTGCCGGTCGCGCCGTTGCCGCAAGTCGATTTTCCGACCATTTCGGTCCAGGCGAGCCTGCCCGGCGCGAGTCCGGAAACCGTCGCGACCAGCGTGGCGAGTCCGCTCGAGCGCCATCTCGGCTCGATAGCCGACGTCACCGAAATGACGTCGCAAAGTTCGGTCGGCTCGGCGCGGATCACGTTGCAGTTTGGCTTGAACCGAGATATCGATGGCGCCGCGCGCGACGTGCAGGCCGCCATCAACGCGTCGCGCGCCGATCTTCCCACGGCGCTCAAAAGCAATCCTACGTACCACAAGGTCAACCCCGCCGACGCGCCGATCCTGATCCTCGCGCTCTCCTCCCCCACGCGTACCGCCGGTTCGCTTTACGATTCCGCCGCGACCGTGCTGCAGCAAACGCTTTCCACCGTTCCGGGCGTCGGCGAAGTGGACGTGAGCGGCTCGGCGAATCCGGCCGTGCGGGTGGAACTGGAACCGAACGCGCTGTTCCACTACGGCATTGGACTGGAAGACGTCCGCGCGGCGCTGGCGTCGGCCAATGCGAACAGTCCGAAGGGTGCCATCGAGTTCAATGGCACCCATTTCCAGCTCTATACCAACGATCAGGCGAGCAAGGCCGATCAGTATCGCGACCTGGTGGTGGCTTACCGCAATGGCGCGGCGGTGCATCTGCGCGATGTAGGCGAAGTCGTCGATTCGGTCGAGGACCTGCGCAACCTCGGTCTCATCAACAACAAGCGCGCCGTGCTCGTGATCCTTTACCGTCAGCCGGGCGCGAACATTATCGACACCATCGACCGCGTGAAGGCAATGGTGCCGCAACTCCAGGCCGCGCTCCCCGCCGATGTCGAGATCACGCCGACCTCCGATCGCTCGACCACGATCCGCGCATCGCTGCACGATACGGAATTCACGCTGATTGTCGCGGTGGCGCTTGTCGTGATGGTCGTGTTCCTGTTCCTGCGCAACTGGCGCGCGACGCTGATTCCGAGCGTGGCCGTGCCGATCTCGATCATCGGCACCTTCGCCGCGATGTACCTGCTCGGCTTCTCACTCGATAACCTCTCGCTGATGGCGTTGACCATTGCGACGGGGTTCGTGGTCGATGACGCCATCGTCGTGCTTGAAAACATCTCGCGACATATAGAGAACGGCGTCCCGCGCATGAAGGCCGCCATTCTTGGCGCGCAGGAAGTGGGTTTCACGGTGCTGTCGATGAGCATCTCGCTGGTCGCCGTGTTCATTCCTATTCTGTTGATGGGCGGCATTGTCGGCAGGTTGTTCCGCGAATTTGCGTTGACGTTGTCGCTGGCGATTGCCGTTTCACTGGTCGTCTCGTTGACGGTTACGCCCATGATGTGCGCGCGTTTGCTGCATGAACCGCACGAACAAGAGGCACCCGGCCGGTTCTCTCGCTGGCTCGAGCGTCAGTTCGTACGGATGCAGAACGGCTACGCGCGTACGCTCGGCGTGGCGCTCGCGCATCCGAGGATCGTGTTGCTGGTGTTGCTCGCGACCATCGGGTTGAATGTGTACCTGTACATCATCGTGCCGAAGGGATTTTTCCCGCAGCAGGATACGGGGCGGCTCGTCGGCGGCATTCAGGCTGATCAGAGCACGTCCTTCCAGGCGATGAAAGGCAAGTTTTCCGAGATGATGCGGATCGTGCAGGCCGATCCGGCTGTGGAAAGCGTCGCCGGGTTCACGGGCGGGAGGCAGACCAACTCGGGCTTCATGTTCATTTCGCTGAAGGCCAAGCGGGATCGCAAGGTATCGGCCGAACAGGTGATCCAGCGCCTGCGCGCGCCGCTTTCTGACGTCGCCGGTGTGCGCACCTTCCTGCAAGCCGTGCAGGACATTCGCGCAGGCGGGCGGCAGTCGAACGCTCAATATCAGTTCACGCTGCTGGCTGACTCCACCACCGATCTCTACACGTGGGGGCCCAAGCTCACCGACGCCCTGCTCACCCGCCCCGAACTCACCGATGTCAATTCCGACCAGCAGCAAGGCGGCCTGGAATCCTTCGTGACGATCGACCGGGCGACGTCCGCGCGCCTGGGCATCCAGCCGGCGCAGATCGACAATACGCTTTACGACGCATTCGGCCAGCGCCAGGTATCGACCATCTACAACGAGTTGAGCCAGTACCACGTGGTGATGGAAGTCGCGCCAAAATACTGGCAAGACCCGGAGATGCTCAAGCAGATCTATGTGAGCACGTCGGGGGGGACCGCGAGCGGGGCGGCATCGACGAACGCGACCACGACGACTTCTACGTCCACGAGCGCATCCACAAGCACTACCGCTTCTTCCACCGACACGACCAGTTCCCTGGCGCTCGCCTCCATCCGCAATGCGGCGACCAACGCCATTGCCGCGAGCGGGAAGTCCAGTTCGTCGGCGGGCGCAGCGGTCTCGACGTCAAAAGAGACCATGATCCCGCTCTCGACCATCGCCAAGTTCGGGCCGGGCAACACGCCGTTGTCAGTGAATCACCAGAGCCAGTTCGTCGCGTCGACGATCTCGTTCAACCTGCCGCCCGGCAAGTCGCTCTCCGACGCCACCGCCGCCATCTACGACACCATGGCGACTATCGGCATGCCCAGCACGATTCACGGCAGTTTTGCGGGCACCGCGCAGCAGTTCCAGGATTCCACCAAGGATCAGCCGATCCTGATCCTGGCCGCGCTGGCGGCGGTGTATATCGTGCTCGGGATCTTGTACGAGAGTTACATCCATCCGATCACGATCCTCTCGACCTTGCCGTCAGCGGGGATTGGCGCGTTGCTCGCGTTGCTGCTTTTCCAGACGGAGTTCAGCATCATCGCGTTGATCGGGGTGATCTTGCTGATCGGCATCGTGAAGAAGAACGCGATCATGATGGTCGACTTTGCGATCCAGGCTCAGCGGCATGGCGCGGCGACATCGCGCGAGGCGATCGAACAGGCGTGCTTGCTGCGCTTCCGGCCTATCATGATGACGACCGCGGCGGCGTTGCTGGGTGCGCTGCCGCTGGCGTTCGGAACCGGCGAGGGATCGGAGATGCGTGCGCCGCTGGGAATCGCGATTGTGGGCGGGCTGATCGTGAGTCAATTGCTGACGCTCTATACAACGCCGGTGGTTTATCTTTACATGGACCGGATCCGGATCTGGTCGGAGCAACGACGCGCGCGCAGGGGTCAGACAGGACCGGCTCAAGTCACGGAGTGACGTTTTGCTCGCGGCGAATGGCTGGGGTGAGATGGATTCAAGGCGCCCGGTAGGTGCTCACCCCAATGCGTGAATTGCAAAAATCGCTTACCGTTTTAGCTTCTGGCCACAAACAGAAGGAGCGATCCAGCAATGAAAGTCCTGCTTATTGGCGCGCACGGCCGGACCGGTCGCCACATTGCCCGCCAGCTACGCGCCGCATCCCTCCCCTTCAGGGTCTTGCTACGCAAATCGGCGCATCGCGGAGAGTTCGCCGCACTCGGCGCGGAGATCGTGCTCGGCGATCTGACCAACGATTTCTCCCACACCTTCGACGACATCACGCACGTCATCTACGCCGCGGGATCGGCGGAAAGCGAAGGCGTCAACGAGGAACGGGCAATTGATCGCGATGCTGTCCAACGCACCGCCGACTACGCCAAACGCCGCCGGACCAAACAACTGGTGATCATCAGCGCGATCTCCGCCTACTGGCCGAAATCGAATCCGCTTGCGCTCAGGCACTACGCAAAAATGAAGCGCGAAGCCGACGACTATGTTCAGGCAAGCGGCGTCCCGTACGTGATCTTGCGGCCAGGACCGCTTTCCGACGAAATCGGCCGCGGCACGATCGCACTCTCCTCGCAGCGAAACGCAGATGCAGCCCCCGTTTCACGCGACGACGTCGCGCGCATCGCGGTGGCGTGCATCCAACGCGATGTGCGCGACGAGGTGATCGGTTTCATTGGCGGCGACGTGCGAATAGACGATGTGCTCGACAACGTCAGACAGCTCCGATCAGCCGATAACCTACGCCCGTTTCAGTGACGATATGCTCCGGCTGCGCCGCATCGCGCTCGAGTTTCTGCCGCAGGTGCGCCATGTAAATGCGCAGGTAGTGGTGGCTTTCCACATGCGACGGCCCCCATACCTCGCGCAGTAACTGCCGATGCGTCAACACGCGGCCGGCGTGCCGGACCAAGGTTGAAAGCAGCCGGTATTCGATCGGCGTCAGATGCACGGGCGCGCCCGCACGCGTGACCTGGCGCAGGCCAAGATCGATGACTACATCGCCGAATTTCACCAACGGCGATTCACTCGATGCCGCCTGGTTGCGCCGCCGCAAATGCGCGCGAATCCGCGCCATGAGTTCCGACACGCCAAACGGCTTGGTCAGGTAATCGTCAGCGCCCGCGTCGAGCGCTGCGACCTTCTCCTCTTCCTGCGTGCGCGCCGACAACACGATCACCGGCAGCTCGGTCCAGCTTCGCAGTTCGCGGATGACATCGAGACCGTCGGTATCGGGCAAACCGAGATCGACGATGACCAGATCCGGCTTGCGCGTCGCCGCCTCCACGAGTCCCTGCTTGCCGGTTTCCGCCTCGTGCACGGTAATACCCTCAGCCTCGAGCGACGCGCGCACAAAGCGGCGGATTTGCTTTTCGTCCTCGATCAGCACAACAGTGAGATTAGGTTCGCTCATGGGGCTTCGTGATGCTTAAGGTCCGACGGGGGAGAATCGACGAAGTCCTGTTCGGCTTCATCGGAGAAACTGGGTACGGGTGGTGCGGCATCCACGGGCAAGGTGAACCAGAAGCGCGCGCCCTGGACTTTCGGGTCCGGAAGGCTCTCGTCCAGCCGGTTATTCGCGCCGATTGTACCGCCGTGCGCCTGCACGATCGCGCGGCAAATCGAGAGCCCGAGCCCAATGCCCGGCTTCGCCGACTCCTTCTCGCCGCGGGTGAATTTCTCGAACACGCGGTCCTCCATGTTTGCGGGCAATCCCGGACCGTTATCGTCGATGGTGACACGCACGAATGGCTTGCCGTTCGCCTCCATGCTTTCCGCGCCAATGACGAGCTTCGAGCCAGGCGGCGTGTATTTCGCAGCGTTTTCGAGCAGGTTCGAGAAGAGCCGCTCCATCAGCACGGCATCGAGTTGCAGGAACGGCAGATCGGCGGGCAGACGGACTTCGACCGGGCGGCCGTTCAATACTCGCCGGCACGCCCGCAGCGCCGCACCAACCGTCTCTTCGAGCAGCGACCATTGCCGGTTCAGCCGCAGACCGCCCGCCTGCAAGCGCGCCATGTCCAGCAAATTCGTGACAATGCTGGTCATGCGCAGCGATTCATCATGGATCGCCGCGATCAATTCGACATTGGCAGGCGAACGGGTATCCCCGCGCGCTTCCGCAAGCATCGATGCAAACCCGACGATGGTCGTAAGCGGCGTGCGCAAATCGTGCGAGATGGCGGACAGCAGCGAATTGCGCAGGCGCTCGGACTCCATGCTCACGAGCGCGTCACGCGCAATCTCGACGTAATGCACCCGTTCGAGCGCCAGCGCAATCTGCGCGGCGAATGCATCGAGCATGCGCTTTTGCTCGGGGACATCGAGTTCGCCGGCGTTGCGCGTGAGTACCGCGAGCACGCCGCGCGTGCGCATCGGCGCCTTGAGCGGCAGATACAGCGCGGCGGCAGCGGGCAGCGTGTCCGTGCCGTGGCCGGCCGGCTTCTGCTGGTCGTAGACCCATTGGCCAACATCGAGATCCAGCGCGCTTGCGTCAAGCAGCAGCGCGGCCACGGACGTATCCGAGGGGTCGAGTTTCTGGCGGACTTTGTCGCTGGAATCGGGCAGGAGCATTGCCACTTTCGCGCGAAAGACTTCGCTCACATGCCTCATGCCGATCCCTACGATCTGCTCGACCCCAAGCGCTGCGCCAAGTTCGCCAGCCATTGCGTACATCGCGCCCGTGCGCCGCTCGCGCTTTGACGCAACGCGCGCCTCGCGTCGCAAACTCGATGTGAGATGGCTGATCACCAGCGACGTCAGCAGCATGCCGGCGAAAGTCAGCAGGTATTGCGTATCGGAGACGGACAGCGACAAGCGCGGCGGCACGAAGAAGAAGTCGAACGCCGCGACGCTCAGGAACGATAGCAGCACGCCCGGACCACGGCCAATGCGCGCCGCCGCGTAAATCACGCCGATCAGATAAAACATCACGAGATTCGTGAGATCGAAATGGTCACGAATCAGGCTTGCGAGCACCGTGATCACCGCGCAAATAGCGACGGCGTACGCGTAGCCCCGAGGCGCCGAGCGCTGCTCGCGCGCGGCGCTCAACGCGTCGTGCCAGTCGGGCGCGATCCCCTCTTCTTGCGACGACGATCCGCTTCGGTCACCCGAGTCGTTTGCTTCGCTGCCGTCACTCTCCCGCGCCCGAATCAGCGTGAGATCGAGGTCGCCCGCGTGTTCCGCCAGCCGCTCGCCAAATGACCGCTTTAGCCATCGCTCAAAGCCGCGATGTTTCGATGCACCCGCGACCAGTTTCGACGCGTTGCGCGCCTGCGCATAACCGATCAATGTCGCGACTGCATCCTCACCGGCCAGCGTCACCGTCTCGGCTCCCAGTTCGGCGGCGAGCTTGAGCGCGGCGAGCGTGCGTTCGCGACGGGCATCGGAGAGTTTCTGCAGCCGCGGCGTTTCGACATACACCGCGATCCAGTCCGAGCGCAGGCTTGCCGCGAGCCTTGAGGCTGCGCGCACGAGCGTAGGCGCTTCCGGTCCCGGGCCAATGCACACTACCAGCCGGTCGCGCGCCTGCCAGATCCTGTCGATAGAACGATCCGCGCGGTATTCGCGCATCTGGGCATCGACGCGATCCGCCGTGCGCCGCAGCGCCAGTTCACGCAACGCGATCAGGTTGCCCTTGCGGAAGAAATTGCGGACGGCATGTTCCGCCTGCTGCGGCATGTAGACCTTGCCGTGACGCAACCTTTCCAGCAGCTCTTCGGGCGGAAGATCGACCAGCGTGACTTCATCGGCCTCATCCAGCACACGATCCGGGACGGTCTCGAACACGCGGATCTGCGTGATCTGGCCAACGATGTCGTTCAGGCTTTCCAGATGCTGGACATTCACCGTGGTGTAGACGTCGATGCCCGCGTCCAGCAACTCATGCACGTCCTGCCAGCGCTTCAGATGACGTGCGCCGGGCACGTTCGAATGCGCGAGTTCGTCGACGAGCACAAGCTGCGGACGGCGCTCAAGCGCTGCGTCGAGATTGAATTCCTGAAGAGCATGGCCGCGGTACGCGATGTTCGCCAACGGCAGTTGTTCGAGGTCTTCAAGTAACGCGGCCGTTTCGCTTCTGCCATGCGTTTCCACAATGCCGATGACTACGTCGTCGCCCTGTTGCTTCCTGCTGCGCGCCGCCAGCAGCATGGCGTAGGTCTTGCCTACTCCCGCCGACGCGCCAAAGAATATCTTCAGCCGTCCGCGATGCCGCTTCTCTTCCTCTCTTTGCAGTTTTCCGAGTAGCTCGTCTGGGTTTGGGCGGTTCATTTTTTAGCTTCTTGACGCGATCGCATCCAAGGCGAGGTTCGGTTTCTGTGTTTCAACATCGACATGCTGTACTGACAAGCGGATCTTCCCGGTATGACGAGCCGGTACGGTTCGACTCTCCTCTGAAGGGCATTTCCCCCAAGTATCGAACGATGGCCCGAACATTAAGCGCGCCGACATAAAAGGCGGGTCAAAGATCGGGATGTCGACGTAAAGAATGTGTAAATGGAACTGCGAACGATCTTCGCAGCGAGGCTTGGTTGCGGTGGTCTTACAGCGCGCATTTGGATAAAGCGGATCGCAAGATGGTCCCGCCGTTGCGTCCGCCCCTCTTCACGCTCTTATCAAGGCAGGAAAATTGTCGATCCCGTGGTTCGGCGTGCCTCCAGATCCTCGTGCGCCTTGGCCGCTTCGGCCAGCGGATACCTCTGCCGCACACTCGTCTTGACCTGGCCTGTACTCAATACATCGAACAGTTCGCCCGTCATCTCCTCGAGATCACTGCGTTTGGCGATATAGCTGAACAACGTGGGCCGCGTGAAATACAACGAACCGCGCCCGGCGAACTCGGACGAGTCGATGGGTGGCAACGGTCCCGATGTATTGCCGAAACTCACGAACAGGCCCAACGGCGCGAGGCAGTCAAGCGATGCCGTATAGGTGTCCTTGCCGATGGAATCGTAGACCACCGGGACGCCCGCGCCGTTCGTGATCTCGCGCACCCGCTTCGTGAAGTCCTCGCGGGTATAGACGATCGGATGATCGCAGCCGTGGGCCTTCGCGAGTTCGGCCTTCTCGTCCGAGCCGACCGTACCAATCACCGTCGCGCCGAGCGCCTTCGCCCACTGGCACGCAAGCATGCCCACGCCGCCCGCTGCCGCGTGGATCAGGATCGTATCGCCGGCTTTCACGCGATACGTGCGTCGCAGCAGATATTGCGCGGTCAGCCCCTGCAACATCACCGACGCCGCATCCTCATACGCGATGGCATCGGGCAGGCGCACGACGTATTGCGCCGACATGACCCGCTCCTGCGCATACGCGCCCGGCGGCCGCGACGCGTAGGCCACCCGGTCGCCCACCTCGAAGCCTGTCACGCCTTCACCGACCGCTGTGACCTCGCCAGCCGCTTCCATGCCAAGCCCGGCCGGCAGCGGCATGGGATATAAGCCCGTACGAAAGTACACGTCGATGAAGTTCAAGCCAACCGCATGATGTTTCACGCGAATTTCGCCCTTGCCCGGCTCGCCCACTTCGACGTCGACCCATTTCATCACTTCGGGGCCACCGGTTTTATCGAATCGAATTGCCTTTGTCACCCTTGTCTCCTTTTTGCCGGCGTCAGCCGGTCACTATTCAGCACGGCCTAAACCCGATCCAGGCGTAGCTTCAGGTCATCGAGAATCATGCGTGCTGTCGCGAGATTCGTCGCGCACGCCACGTTGTGGACATCGCACGCGCGCACCAGCGCATTGATGTCCGGCTCGTGCGGTTGCGGCGTCATGGGGTCGCGCAGGAAAACCACCACGTCGACCCGTCCCTCGGCCAGTTCAGCGCCAATCTGCAGATCGCCGCCGAACGGCCCGGAGAGCTTGCGCTCGACCTCCAGACCATGGGCCGCCGCAATCCGCGCACCGGTCGTGCCGGTCGCCACCAGCCGGCACTGCGCCAGCGTGGCCGCGAATTCACCGGCCAGCGCCACGATGTCATCTTTCTTCATGTCGTGCGCAATCAGTGCGACGCGTGGGTTCATCGAATGCCTCCGGGGTTTGATGTTTTAAAAGATTCGACGATCAATACGTGCCCGGATAGGCACCACCGTCGATCAGCAGGTTTTGCCCCGTAATGTAGCCGGCATGGACGCTGCACAAATACGCGCACGCTCGGCCGAACTCCTCCGACGTTCCGAAGCGGCCCGCCGGCAGCCGGCTCATGCGGCGCTTCTTGGCCTCTTCCACCGAGATATTGTTCGCCTTCGCGTCCGCCTCGAACGTGGTGACGAGCCGGTCGGTATCGAACGAGCCCGGCAGCAGGTTGTTGATGGTGACACCGGTCGCCGCGACCTTGCGCGACAACCCCGCGACAAAACCCGTCAACCCTGAACGCGCACCGTTAGACAGACCCAGCACGTCGATAGGCGCCTTCACCGACGAGCTCGTGATATTCACGATACGTCCAAAGCCACGCTCGATCATGCCGTCCAGCGTCCGCTTGATGAGTTCGATCGGCGTCAGCATGTTCGAATCAAGCGCCTTGATCCAGTCCTCGCGCGAGAACTGCCGGAAATCCCCCGGCGGCGGTCCGCCGGCATTGTTCACGAGGATGTCCGGCGCAGGACAAGCGGCCAGCGCCGCGGCATGGCCTTCGGCCGTGGTGATGTCGCACGCCAGCGCCGTTACATTCACGCCAAAGCTTGATCGAAGATGCTCGGCCGTGGCTTCAAGCGGTCCCGGCGTACGCGCCAGGATGACGAGATTGACGCCCTCGGCCGCCAGCGCCTCGGCACAACCGCGTCCCAAACCCTTGCTGGCCGCACACACGAGCGCCGTGCGCCCCTTGATTCCCATGTCCATTGCTGTCCCTTTCTGGTTGCCCGCGTTTGGTTGCCCACATCAAACCGGTGAAAACGATCAAAACCGGGTTATTGAAATCTTGTGCCAAGTCCTGGTTCATCGTCGGTTCGTTGCGACCGCGTGATGCAATTCTAGAAGAATGAGGGATCGGACGTCGGCCGCGCAATAGACCGGACGACCTATCGGCCGCAATCTCCGCTTTAGGCGCGCCTAATTTGGGTAAACTGGCGTCATTGCTTGAGCACAGCCCTGCAAGACCGACGCGGCGTCAGAACCGAACGAATCACCCGAATCCACACTTTATGCCGCGGCAATCGCGCGAATTCCATGAAACAGGACAGCCGCTTTCCCAATCTCTTCATCCTTAACCACCCGCTGATTCAGCACAAGCTGACGCACATGCGGGACAAGGACACGTCCACGCGAACGTTTCGCGAGTTGCTGCGTGAAATCACGCTGCTGATGGGTTATGAAATCACGCGCAACCTGCCGCTGACCACGAAGCGTGTCGAAACCCCGCTGGTCACTGTCGACTCGCCCGTGATTGCCGGCAAGAAACTGGCTATCGTGCCGGTGCTGCGGGCCGGTATCGGCATGTCGGACGGGTTGCTGGACCTGATTCCATCGGCGCGGGTCGGCCATATCGGCGTGTATCGCGCGGAGGATCACCGTCCGGTCGAATATCTCGTGCGCCTGCCACCGGATCTGGAAGAGCGCGTGTTCATCCTGTGCGATCCAATGCTGGCAACCGGCTATTCGGCGGTCCATGCCGTGGATGTCATGAAACGGCGCAAGGTGCTGGGTGAAAACATCATCTTTGTCGCGCTGGTTGCGGCGCCGGAAGGCGTGAAGGTTTTCTCGGACGCTCACCCGGACGTGAAGCTGTATGTGGCCTCGCTCGACTCGCATTTGAACGAGCACGCCTATATCGTGCCGGGCCTGGGCGACGCAGGCGACCGGCTATTCGGTACGAAAAACTAGCCCGGTACCAAGCTTCAGCACGAGAACATGCAAGTAGGTGCGCGCCGTCCGGGCAAGGCCAACGCCTGCTGAAGCGGCGCACCATGATAAAATTCGGGTCCGCCAATTAAGCGGTTCGCCCATTCGGTTGGCTGACGGGATCGACAAATGGGGTTGGCTGGCGCCATTCGGCCAGCAGCAGTTTGCGGGCGGGGTATCGGCGGGGAATCGTGGATTTGCAGATTACCGGCAACCGGGCCAGCCGCCAAGAATAGCAAAAACAGGTCGAGCGGCGTGCCACGCCATGCCGTTTGAGCCCTGCAACCATGCAGCGCGAACATAAAATGCAGGCCGGCGAGAAGCGCCTTTTCGCGACAGGGCGGCATCATTGACACACAGGCGTGCGAGAGAAGCTCGCGCGCGATGGAGAAAGGTATGGCGGGTCATTCAAAATGGGCCAACATCAAGCATAAGAAAGCGGCGACCGATGCCAAGCGTGGCAAGGTCTGGACGCGTCTTATCAAGGAAATTCAGGTCGCGGCCCGCATGGGCGGCGGAGAAATGGACACGAACCCGCGCCTGCGGCTCTCCGTCGAAAAGGCCTACGACGCCAACATGCCCAAGGACAACATCAACCGCGCGATCCAGCGCGGCGTGGGGGGTGTCGACGGCGCGACGTATGAAGAAATTCGCTACGAAGGCTACGGTATCGGCGGCGCGGCGATCATCGTGGACACCATGACGGACAACCGAACCCGAACCGTTGCGGAAGTGCGCCACGCGTTCTCGAAGTTCGGCGGCAACATGGGCACGGATGGCTCGGTGGCGTTCATGTTCGATCACGTCGGCCAGTTCCTGTTCGCTCCCGGCACGTCCGAAGACAAGTTGATGGAAGCAGCGCTCGAAGCCGGCGCGGACGACGTGGTGACCAATGACGACGGCAGCATTGAAGTAGTGTGCCCGGCCAACGATTTCCAGAAGGTGAAAGACGCGCTGGGAGCCGCGGGGTTCAAGGCCGAAGTCGCGGAAGTCATCATGAAACCGCAGACCGAAGTCGAGTTCACCGGCGAGGAAGCGGCGAAAATGCAGAAATTGCTCGACGCGCTGGAAAACCTGGACGACGTGCAAGAGGTGTACACCAACGCGGCCATCGACCAGGAATGATTGCCGGGTAGATGAGCAAGGAGTGAGCAGGCCGGCCGCCGCGTAACCCCGGCTTGCCTGAACGCCAGCGCAAGTTCCTGGCTCGATTGGTGCGCATGTAGCCGGTGTCGCTGGTGTGTTCCTGTCGTTTGCTTGAACAGTGGAGCGCGAACTCGCCCACACGCGAATAAATACGGTGATCACGGGTGAATAACCCCGCAGGCTCGCGCGTTATGTGAAAGGCAGGCCGGTCGGCCACGCCGGACATGCGCCCTGAAATACAGGCTGGATAGTGTTGTTGAAGTGGGCCGAACCTGGCCGGAAACCGCGTTTTTGACAGCCGGGGAATTGAGTGACGCAGCGAGTGACGCAGCCGCGTGATGGCGCGAAGCTCCTCCCCGCGTCAAAGCGGCAGCCGGGAATTCGGCAGACGACCGGCCAAGATCCGGCGCACGGCAAAGCAGATTTCCGCGGATCAGGCGCGGCAGACCGGTTTAAACAGGCTCGAATTGGTAAAAATCGATTCAAGACGGTCCGCCCTCCTGCCGCCATGAATTTCTTAAGATCTTCGAGGATTTAAATGAAGTTACTCGTCGTCGGTTCCGGCGGTCGCGAACATGCGCTCGCGTGGAAACTCGCGCAGTCGCCGCGCGTGCAAATGGTTTATGTCGCGCCGGGTAACGGCGGCACGGCTCAGGACGAGCGTCTGCTCAATGTCGATATCACCGATCCTGCCGCGCTCGCCGATTTCGCCGAGAAAGAGCAGATTGCGCTGACCGTGGTCGGCCCCGAAGGTCCGCTTGCGGCGGGTATCGTCAACCTGTTCCGCTCACGTGGCCTGAAGATTTTCGGCCCGACCAGGGAAGCGGCGCAGCTGGAAAGCTCGAAGGATTTCGCGAAGGCGTTCATGAAGCGCCACGCCATTCCGACGGCGGAGTACGAAACGTTCACGGACATCGCCGCTGCCCACGCGTATCTGGACGCGAAAGGCGCACCCATCGTCATCAAGGCCGACGGACTGGCTGCCGGCAAGGGCGTGGTCGTGGCAACGACGCTTGAAGAAGCCCACGCGGCCGTCGATTCCATGCTCGCCGACAACAAACTGGGCGACGCCGGTGCGCGCGTGGTGATCGAGGAATTCCTGGACGGCGAGGAAGCCAGCTTTATCGTGATGGTGGACGGCAAGCACGTGCTGGCACTGGCGTCGAGTCAGGATCACAAGCGCCTGCTCGATGGCGACAAGGGCCCGAACACCGGCGGCATGGGCGCCTATTCGCCCGCACCTATCGTCACGCCGCAGTTGCACGCCCGCGTCATGCGCGAAATCATCCTGCCGACGGTGCGTGGCATGGAGCAGGAAGGCATCCGCTACACCGGATTCCTCTACGCCGGCCTGATGATCGACGCGCACGGCAATCCGAAAACGCTCGAATTCAATTGCCGGATGGGCGATCCGGAAACCCAGCCGATCATGGCGCGCCTGAAGGGTGATTTCTCGAAGGTAGTGGAACTCGCGATTGCCGGGACGCTGGCGACAGCCGAGATCGAATGGGACCGGCGCACGGCGCTCGGCGTCGTGCTGGCCGCGCACAACTACCCGGACACGCCGCGCAAGGGTGACCGGATCAGCGGCATCCCTCCGGAGACGCCGGAAGCCGTGACTTTCCACGCAGGCACCACGCTGGAAAACGGCAAGCTCAGCACATCGGGTGGACGTGTGCTGTGCGTCGTGGGTTTGTCTGACTCGGTTCGTGGCGCGCAGTCTGTCGTCTACGATACGATCAATCAAATCACGTTCGACGGCATGCAGTATCGGCGGGACATTGGTTATCGCGCGCTGAACCGGAAAGCGGCGGACCGGCAGAGCTGAAGCGCAACCGCAGGCAACCGTCACCGGCTCGCTTGCCGCACCGGGCGCGAGATCGTCGCCTGACAGGCAATAACGCAGCAAATTGAGCAACCCGTTGCCGGACCTTTGCGTCCGGCAACGGGTTTTAGAAGGGATGCGCACGGGACCAGGCAACTTTGGGCTAAACCAAGGTTCGCCCGCTCCGGGCTCTTTTCCCCTAGCCGTAAAAACAGTCCACGATGACCGCTCCAACCTACGACGTACAAGCTGTCCGCACTTATCTGACCGGTTTGCAAGAGCAGATCGCGCAGACGCTTGGCGCGTTCGACGGCCACGAATTTCTCATCGATTCCTGGCAGCGCGGCCCGGAAGAACGGTTGCGAGGGGGCGGCAGCACGCGGATTCTTGAGGGCGGCCAGTTTTTCGAACGTGGCGGCATCGGTTTCTCCGATGTAGCCGGTGACGCTTTGCCAGCCTCCGCGAGCGCCGCGCGTCCGCAACTTGCCGGGCGTGGTTTCGAGGCCATGGGCGTGTCGCTCGTCATGCATCCGCGCAATCCGCACTGCCCTACCGTGCACATGAACGTGCGCCTGCTGATCGCGACAAAAGCGGGCGAAGCGCCGCTGTTCTGGTTCGGCGGCGGCATGGACCTCACGCCTTACTACGGCTACGAGGAAGACGCGCGGCATTTTCACGGCGTCTGCCGGGATGCACTGGCACCCTTCGGCAGGGATCTGTACCCGCGCTACAAGAAATGGTGCGACGAGTATTTTTATCTCAAGCATCGCAATGAAGCGCGTGGGATCGGCGGAATTTTCTTCGATGACGTCTCGGAACCCGGTTTCGACGAATCGTTCGCCATGGTGCGCAGCGTCGGGGACAGTTTCCTGGCCGCGTATCTGCCGATCATCGAACGCCGGCGCGACACGCCTTATAGCGAAGCGCAGCGTGAATTCCAGACATACCGGCGCGGCCGGTACGTGGAATTCAACCTCGTGTTCGACCGCGGCACCCTGTTCGGGCTGCAAAGCGGCGGGCGTACGGAATCCATCCTGATGTCGATGCCGCCGGCCGTGACGTGGCGCTACGACTGGAAGCCGGAGCCGGGTACGCCGGAAGCTCGGCTTTACTCGGATTTCCTGGTGGCGCGAGAGTGGCTATAAAAGAACTGCGACTGCAGCATAAAGAAGCCGCAAGAAAGCTGCAGGCTATGAGACCTGATCGCGGCCCCTGGTGCAATCTGTCCCCGAAGAGGATCGTCCACTGAAATCGAACCTCCCTTGCGCTCGACGCGTCGGTTTGCTGGGCGGCACGTTCGACCCGATTCACGACGCGCACCTGGCCCTTGCGCGCCGTTTCGCCGAGTTGCTCGACCTGACCGAACTCGTGCTGCTGCCGGCCGGCCAGCCGTGGCAGAAAAAGGATGTCACCGCGGCGCATCACCGGCTGGCCATGACCCGCGCGGCAGCCGATTCGCTACATGCGGAAGGCTTGCAGGTCATTGTCGCCACCGATGAAATCGATCACGACGGCCCGACCTATACCGTGGAGACGCTGGCTCGCTGGCGCGCGCGTGAAGGTGCGGACGCGTCGCTGTCACTGTTGATCGGCGCCGATCAGCTCGTGCACCTGGATTCATGGCGCGACTGGAAACGCCTGTTTGAATTTGCGCACGTGTGTGTGGAAACCCGCGCAGGCTTTGACGTCGCAACGGTTTCTCCCGCCGTTGCCGCAGAAATTGCTGCGCGCAGCGCCCCGGCTGAGGTGCTGCAAGCCACGCCGCACGGCCACCTGCTGATCGATTCGGCGCTGGAGCTGGAAGTGTCGGCTACTGAAATCCGCGAGCAGCTGGGCGAACGGCTGCGGGCGCACGCGGCGGGCGAGATAGACGCCGAGAGTCATGTACCGTCCGCCGTATGGGACTATATTGTTCATCACCACTTGTATCATCGGTAAAACCATCGGTAAAAATATGGAAATCACAAAGCTTCAACGCGCGATCATCGACGGTCTCGAAGACGTCAAGGCGCAGGACATCAAGGTGTTCAACACCTCGCACCTGACCGCCCTCTTCGACCGTGTCATCGTCGCGAGCGGCACGTCGAATCGTCAGACCAAGGCGCTCGCCAACAGCGTGCGCGACAAGGTCAAGGGGCTGGGCGGCGACGTCATCAGCACCGAAGGCGAAGAAGTCGGCGAATGGGTGCTGGTCGATTGCGGCGACGCGGTCGTCCACATCCTGCAACCGGCGCTGCGCCAGTACTACAACCTCGAAGAGGTCTGGGGCGACAAACCCGTGCGCGTCAAGCTGCAAAGCTCGGGTGGCTTCAGCGGCGCACAAGTAAGCGCGCCGGACGACGAAGACGACGAGCCCGCCGCCAAGCCGGCCCGCAAGACCACGCGCCGCTGACACTGGCCGGAAAGCGTTCGACGCGCTGTCTGCCGCGATAAAAGCGCGGGTGTAGCGCGGGCGTCGCGCGTTTTAATGTCGCCATGAAACTTCATATCCTTGCGGTCGGCCACAAGATGCCCGACTGGATCGCGACCGGCTTCGACGAGTATGCGAAACGCATGCCGCCCGAGCTGCGTATCGAGTTGCGCGAGATCAAGCCCGAACAGCGTTCATCGGGACGTAACGCCGAGAGCGTGATGGCCGCCGAACGCCTGCGAATCGAGTCTGCGCTGCCCAAGAATGCGCGGCTTGTCGCGCTCGACGAACGCGGCCGCGACTGGACCACCATGCAACTCGCCGGCGCATTGCCGGACTGGCAACAGGAAGGCCGCGATGTAGCGTTCGTGATTGGCGGCGCCGATGGTCTCGACCCGCAAGTCAAGGCGCGCGCCGAAGTCCTGCTGCGTGTGTCGAGTCTCACGCTGCCGCACGGCATGGTCCGCGTGCTGCTGGCCGAACAGCTTTATCGCGCGTGGAGCATCACGCAGAACCATCCCTATCATCGCGCTTGAGGCGTGTCATCGGGCGTTGAACGACCGCGCTTGGGGCTTGCCGGCGCGTGACATCCAAGATCCCGAACATGCCATCGTCCAGTTTCCCTTTTGTTTATCTCGCGTCGCAAAGTCCCCGGCGGCAAGAACTGTTGCAGCAACTCGGCGTTCGCTTCGAGTTGCTGCTGCCGCGTCCCGATGAAGACGCTGAAGCGCTCGAAGCCGAGCTGCCCGGCGAGGCAGCCGACGCCTATGTCCTGCGTGTTTGCGCAGCAAAGGCGCAAGCGGCCTACGCACGCCGCCTGAAGGGCGCGCATGCCGCGGCGCCCATCCTGGTTGCAGATACGACCGTCACGCTCGATGGCGCGATCATGGGCAAGCCCGACAACGCGGACCATGCCGTCGAGATGCTCGAACGGCTATCCGGGCGCGATCATGAGGTGCTGACAGCGCTTGCCGTTGTTAATGCCGACGGCGTTCTGCTCCCGCCTGTTCTGTCGCGTTCGCTTGTACAGTTCGCCGCTGTCGAACGTGCTGCACTGCAGCGTTATGCGGTCACCGGCGAACCGCTCGGAAAGGCCGGTGCATATGGCGTTCAGGGACGTGCGGCGGCGTTTATCGAACGGATCGAAGGGTCCTATTCGGGTATCATGGGCCTGCCTCTTTTCGAAACAGCAGCACTCCTGCGCGTGGCGCGCGTCGACTTCTAAACAGTCCATGAACGAAGAAATCCTGATCAACGTCACACCGCAGGAAACCCGCGTTGCCCTCGTTCAGCAAGGCGCGGTGCAAGAGCTTCACGTCGAGCGCACGTTGTCGCGCGGACGGGTCGGCAATGTCTATCTCGGCAAGGTCGTGCGCGTGCTGCCCGGCATGCAGTCGGCCTTTATCGATATCGGGCTCGAGCGCGCGGCGTTCCTGCACGTAGCGGACATCTGGCATCCGCGGATTGCCGGCGAAACGCATTCGAACGCGCCGCATACGCCCATCGAAAAGATTGTGTTCGAAGGCCAGGCGCTGATGGTGCAGGTGGTCAAGGATCCTATTGGCACCAAGGGCGCACGGCTTTCAACTCAGGTGAGTATCGCGGGGCGAACGCTGGTTTATCTGCCGCAGGAACCGCATATTGGGATCTCGCAGAAGATTGCCAGCGAGGCCGAGCGCGAGGCCATCCGGGCACGGCTCACGGCCGTTCTTCCTGTCGATGAAAAAGGTGGGTACATCGTCCGGACGATCGCGGAAGATGCATCGAGTGAAGAACTGGCGGCCGACGTCGCTTATTTGCGCAAGACGTGGACGACGATCGTCGCGCAGGCGCAGCGCGTGGCGCCGACCTCGCTGCTGCATCAGGATCTCAATCTTGCCCAGCGAGTGTTACGCGATTTCGTCAATGACGAGACATCGCGTATTCAGGTCGATTCGCGCGAGACGTATCAAATGCTCGCGGACTTCGCGAGCGAGTTCACGCCGGCCGTGGCGTCACGCGTGCATCACTACGCGGGCGAGCGGCCGCTGTACGACCTGTACAACATTGAAGCCGAGATTCAGCGCGCGTTGTCACGCCGGGTCGATCTGAAGTCAGGCGGTTACCTGATGATCGACCAGACCGAGGCAATGACGACTATCGACGTGAATACGGGCGGTTATGTAGGTGCCCGTAATTTCGACGATACGATCTTTAAAACCAATCTTGAAGCCGCGCACACCATTGCACGGCAACTGCGGTTGAGGAATCTTGGCGGGATCATCATTATCGATTTCATCGATATGGAGAACGTCGAGCATCGCGATCAGGTGCTTGGCGAGTTGAAGAAGGCGTTGTCTCGGGATCGGACGCGGGTGACGGTGAACGGGTTCTCGCAGTTAGGGTTGGTCGAGATGACGCGCAAGCGCACGCGTGAGTCTCTCGCGCATGTGTTGTGCGAACCGTGTCCAACCTGCGATGGCAAAGGCCAGGTAAAGACGCCGCGCACGGTGTGTTATGACGTGCTGCGCGAGATCATGCGGGAGTCGCGTCAGTTCAATCCGCGCGAGTTTCGCGTGGTGGCGTCGCAGCAGGTAATCGATTTGTTTCTCGAAGAAGAATCGCAGCATCTGGCCATGCTGATGGACTTTATCGGCAAGCCGGTTTCGCTGCAGGTGGAGTCGAATCTGAGTCAGGAGCAGTACGATATTGTCCTGATGTAGTCCTGATGTAGCCGATAACGAATCCGGCCACCTGACAATCAGCGCGCCGGCATTCAACCTGAATCGCTTCACCCCAATCCGAAGCTACGACGCGCTCCCCGGAACCGTTATCAAGCCGCGGATCTTTTGACGTAGCTGAATCACGTCCTCGCTCACAAAAGGCACCTGCTCCGTGTACGCACAACGAATCATGTACGTCAGGGCGGATTCGATCTGGTGCAACATGACAGACGCGGATTGATCGGTTGAAACAGTCTGTTTGGACTCGATAGACTGTGAGATTTCTTGCATATTTGGCTCCGAAGTGAATAGGCTGTACCTGATGCATAGTTGACACCAAACCTTCACCGCCGTTGCATTGCAAAAAATTACAATCGATTGTTTTACATTCTTCCTGTTACGCCTGTCCAGGCTCGCCGATAGTCCAAACGTCCAGAGACAACGGCTTGCTTTTGCTGCGCCGCCGCTTCAAGCGTCTGCTCGCCGTTCGACTCTGCATCCACATACGCCCCCGAGGAACAAACGTAACGTCGTGCGGCGTAACGTCGATAGGCGCGTGATGGCCACTCGTTGCTTTCCACCTGCTTCCCGTCGCTCGCTACCGTTGCCGGCAAAGGGCCGTTAGCGTTTCCCCGTAGCGCATCGGAGTGTGGCACGACTCATGCTGATATCCCTGCGAGCCGGGCATTGACCAGTGCAACGGCGAAGCGGCTCTTCTCTAACTTGCCAGAGCCGTATGTTACTGAAGCACCAGGCCGTGCCGGCTTCTACAACGAATATAAAAGCGTTGAACCGGACGGCAAAAACCAGCGACCGTAAAAAAACGGCGCTTCTGGGGAACACAATGAATCACCGGCTCATAGAAACCGATCTTGCGCATCTGGAACAGATAATCAACCAAATTGCATCCAGTCACGGGCTGTCTTTATCCTATTGGCGAAGCCGTGTTGATTCCGTATTGTCGATGAGCCTCATGCCGGCGCAACGCAAGCGCATAGGCCATATAGATGCGGTCATCTCGATGCTCGAGCAAACGGCTTCGAGCAAGACCTCGCGCTTCGGTTGATGACGGGTTGTGGCTGAGCCGGCTTCGACAGGCCGCCCGAACAGCCTGTCGATGTCCCGCAACAGGCGTTGCCGAATATCACATCCGATAATAGTCCATGCTTTAAAAGCATAATCTCGTCGTCTTCCAATATCCAAATTACGTATTCATCGAGACCACAATAAAAACGCGATCTCAAAAGCCGCTCTTAATAAGACTGGACACGACTATTTTATGTTTTTAATATCACTGCGCTGACGCGTGGGTGAACGCAACACAAAAGCCCATCGTCGCAATCTTCAAAGCTCGCTTATCCGACGCAACGGTCTCAGTACAACGATCGCCACGCAAGATTGGCGTAATCCCGGATCAATGATTACTTCGCGGGTCCTCGCGGGAACGGCGCGGCATCCCGGCTGCGACCGCTCCCGATGAAGATCGGCAAATCCCGGTAGCCTAGCCTTCATTCAACTTCGTTCAACCTCATTGAATCGTCAGGACTCGCGTGCCGTCTTTTTTCATCGATCGTCCGGTCTTCGCGTGGATTGTTGCCCTCGCCATTTTTGTGGCGGGGGCATTCGTCACGCCCTTCCTGCCTGTCTCGCAGTATCCACGGCTGACCCCGCCGCGCATCGTGATTGCCGCGATGTATCCGGGCGCGTCCCCGGAAAGCGTGGACAACACCGTCGCGAGCGTGATCGAAGAAAGCCTGGACGGCGCCGAAGGCTTGCAATACTACGAAACCACCAGCGACAGCCTGGGCGAACTCGAGATTGCCGCCACGTTTTCGGCGGGCACGAATCCGGACATCGCCATGGTCGATGTGCAGAACCGGATGAAGCAGATCGAGTCGCGGCTGCCGCAACAAGTCGTGCAGCAAGGGATCACGGTCTTCAAGTCGACCGGCACGTTCCTGATGCTCGTCGCGCTCACGTCCACCGACGACCATCGCGATTCCGTGGAACTGAGCGACTACGTCAACCGATATATGCTGCGCGACTTGAAGCGTGCGCCGGGCGTCGGCTCAGCCGAATTGTGGGATGCCGGAGAAGCGTTGCGGGTCTGGATCGATCCGATGAAGCTGCGCGAATTCAACCTCGCCGCCGCCGATGTAACCCAGGCCATCGCGGCGCAAAACGCGACGGTCACGGCCGGCACGCTCGGCGACGTGCCGTTCGTCACGGGTCAGCAACTGACGGCATCGGTCACGGTCAGGGGGCAGTTGATCTCGCCGGCTGAATTCGGCGAGATCGTGCTGAAGGCGCGCGCGGATGGATCGGCCGTTCGGCTGAAGGATGTCGCCCGGGTCGAACTGGGCCGCGACAGCTACGCGTCGTTTTCGCGGCTGAACGGCAAGCCCGCGGCAACGGTCGGTATCCGGCTCTCGCCGCAAGGCAACGCGATGGAAACCTCCGCTGCGATCCGCGCGAAGCTTGCGGAACTGTCGCGCAGCCTGCCGCCGGGCGTGGCCGTGGAGATCCCGTTCGACAGCTCCAAGTTCGTCCACGTCGCGCTGCACGAGGTGGCACTGACGCTGTTCGAAGCCGTGCTGCTGGTGTTCCTGGTCATGTGGCTATTCCTGCGCGACTTGCGTTATGCGCTGGTGCCCACCGTGGTCATTCCGGTTGCATTGACGGGCGCGTTGCTTGCGCTTTATGTGCTCGGCATGTCGATCAACGTGTTCACCATGTTCGCGATGGTTCTGGCAATCGGGATCCTGGTCGACGACGCTATTGTCGTCGTCGAGAACGTCGATCGCGTGATGCGCGAAGAGGGTCTTGCGCCACGCGCGGCCACCCGCCGGGCGATGCAGCAGATGGGCAGCGCGATCGTCGGCATTACTGCTGTGCTGACCGCCGTGTTCGTGCCGATGGCGTTCTTCCCCGGCAGCGTCGGCGGGATTTACCGGCAGTTCACGGTAGCGATGATCGCGTCGATTCTCGTGTCCGCGTTCACGGCCCTTTCGCTGACGCCGGCGCTGTGCGCGAACCTGCTGAAAGCACCGCCGCGAAGTGCGTTGCGCCGTGGCGCTCACGGATCGCATGATTCACATGCCTCCAGCAAACGCTCGTTCGGCTTTACAGCGGCCTTCGACTGGACCTCGCGGAAATATCGCGGACTCGTGGCGCGCGTGCTGCGTCGCGCGGGTCCCGTGTTCGCGGTGTATCTCCTGCTGGCCGGTGCGTGTGCGGCGCTCTACCTGCATATGCCGGGCGGCTTCTTGCCCCAGGAAGACCAGGCGCAGCTTCAGGTGATGGTGCAGTTGCCGGCGGGCGCCACGCAGGCACGCACGCTCGCGGTCGTCGAACAGGCGGAAGCGATCCTGAAACGCGAACCGGCGGTGGCGAACGTGACGAGCGTGGTCGGCTGGAGTTTCCAGGGCAGCGGCCAGAACGTGGCCATGTGTTTCGTCGATTTGAAGGAGTGGTCGGCGCGCGATACCGACGCCGCCACGCTGCGCGACACGCTGAACCGCTCGTTCTCGAAGATCATGGACGGCGAAGTGGCTGCCCAGATGCCACCGTCAGTGCCCGGCATGGGCCATTCGGAAGGGTTCGTGATGCGGCTGGAAGATCGGGGCGGCATCGGCATTGCAGCGCTAACCGCCGCGCGCGAACAGCTCTTCGAGCAGGCCCGTAACAATCCCGCTTTCGCCGATGTCCACTCCGAAGCGTTGCCGGACGCGCCGCGCATCGTGCTGGACGTCGATCGCGCGAAGGCTTATGCGCTGGGCGTCTCGTTCGACAAGATCGGCGACGCGCTGGGGAATACCTTCGGCTCGTCGTATATCGACGACTTCCCTTCGGGCGGCCGCATGCGCCGCGTGATGGTCGCCGCCGACGCGCCGTCGCGCATGACCGAGGACAGTCTTATGAACCTTTCGGTGCGTAACGCCGCGGGGCAGATGGTGCCGTTGTCGTCCGTAGCGTCGCTGCACTGGACGACCGGTCCAACCGTCCTCACGCGCTACAACGGTTCGCCTTCACTCGATGTCAGCGGCCGTCCGGCCAACGGCACGAGTTCCGGCGCGGCGATGGCCGCCATGGAGCGGCTCGCGCAGGCGCTGCCGGTGGGCGTGGGTTACGACTGGACCGATACGGCGCTTGAAGAGACGCGTGCCGCCCGCCTCACGCCGATACTGATCGGGCTGTCACTCCTGGCCGTGTTCATGGCGCTCGCGGCGCTTTACGAGAGCTGGACCATCCCGCTCGCGGTGCTCACCATCGTGCCGCTTGGCGTGATCGGCGCAGTGATCGCGATGCTTCTGCGCGGGATGCCCAACGATGTCTACTTCAAGGTCGGCATGATCACGGTGATTGGGTTATCGGCGAAAAACGCGATCCTGATCGTGCAGTTCGCGCGCACGCTATACGCCGATGGCGCGCCGTTGAAGGACGCAATTGTCGCGGCGGCGAGTGCACGTTTTCGGCCGATCGTGATGACATCGGCGGCGTTTTTGCTGGGTGTCGTGCCGTTGCTCGTGTCGAGCGGCGCCGGGGCGGAGAGCCGGCGATCGATCGGGACCGGCGTATTCGGCGGTGCCATTACGGCGACCGTGCTGGGGCTGGTGTTCACGCCGCTGGCGTTTTATATCGTCGTGTCGGGGCAGAGGTTTATCCAAGACCGGGTGAAGTCGATGACACGGGAGAAGGTCACGGCAAACGTCGTCGAGTCCGAGCCGCCGCGTGGGGACGTTCAAGGCTCGCAGGAAGGATAGCGAGGGCATGAATTCGCGCGCGGCGCAGCCTCCCCGTCCCGCCGATCCGATTCCCCTATCATGGCGGCATCGCGCGTGCTTTCACGCGTATCCGGAGGCAGTTCATGCAATTTCCAGCGGGATCGGTCCAGGCACTCAGTTCGGCCGCATCGACGGTGTTTTCCATCGGCATCGTGTTCCTCGGTTACTGGGGTATCCACGAGGGCTCGCATTGGCATTCCGGCGATATCTCCGTCGCCCTGCTGGCGCTCGCCGGTTTCGCGTGTCTCGGTCTGGTGCCCTGGCTCGCCACGTCCCCAACAGAACGTCCCGACGATGAATTCCGCCTGCGTGTCGCCCGTCATGCGTTTCTGGGTGGCGTGGGCGCGCTGTGGCTGGCGATTGTCGTGTCCGTGTTCACGCAATGAGGATCGCTCGCGTCATGGTTTCCTTAGTGCTTGCTCTTCCCTTCCCCGGTCCCCCTTCGACATGAAGTCATGAAGTCATGAAGATTCGAGCAAGTGTTGTCGTTGAGCTCGCAGTCAATCTCGTCCTGCCGTGGCTGGCGTATCGGCTCGCGTTGCCGCATTGGGGCGAACTCGGTGCGCTGTACGCGTCGGCGGTGCCCCCTGTCGTTTGGAGCCTCGTAGAGTTCGCGAGAACCCGTCGCGTCGATGCCCTCAGTCTCGTGGTCCTGCTCGGCATCGCGCTGTCCATCGTGCTGATGGCGCTTGGCGGCAGTCCACGGCTGCTGTTGATGCGTGAATCGATGGCCTCGGGTGCTATCGGCTTGGTGTTCCTGCTGTCCCTCGCGATGCGGCGTCCGCTCACCTTTTATCTCGCCCGGGCAACGGTCGCGCGTAAAGAAGAAGGCGGCGCGGCACGCTTCGAAGCGATGTGGAATGAGCGGCCTGGGCTGCGTCGATCGGTCCGTCTGATGACAGCCGTCTGGGGACTCGGCCTGACGGGCGAAAATGCGCTGCGAAGCTGGCTGGCCTGGCACTGGCCGGTCGAGCGGTTCCTGGTCGTTTCGCCGTTCATCGGATACGCCATTTATGGCGCGCTCACCGTGTGGACGTTTATGTATCGCAAGAAGATGCAGAGACGGGCTACGGCTGCGCCTGCCGTAGCGGCACGTCCATGACACCAAGGGTTGCATCAATGCGATCGCCGGTTCACTAGCCTGCCGATCGTCGCGTTGCCATCCATCCCTGGCTCTACTGGAACACGATTCACCGCACAGCACACAACCGGCTCCTCCACGCTTCCCAAAACAAAACGCGCCGCTGGCCGTAACGGCCAGCGGCGCGCATCGATTAAATCGAAAAAGCTTCAGGCCGCTTGCTGCTGATACTGGATCCGGTGAAGGTTCGCGTACAGCCCGTTCTGGCGCAACAATTCGGCGTGGCTGCCGTGCTCGGCAATTTTTCCGGCATCCATCACCAGGATCCGGTCGGCCCGTTCGATGGTCGAAAGGCGGTGCGCAATCACGAGCGTCGTGCGCCCCTTCATCAGCGTTTCCAAGGCTTGCTGCACGTGCCGTTCAGACTCGGAATCGAGCGCTGAGGTGGCCTCGTCGAGAATGAGAATAGGCGCGTCCTTGTAGATCGCCCGCGCAATGGCCAACCGCTGCCGCTGCCCGCCCGACAAGCGCATGCCGTTGCCGCCCACGCGCGTGTCCACGCCCTCGGGCATGGCCGCGACGACATCGGCGAGATTCGCCGCAGCCAGCGCCGCCATCACCCGCTCGCGATCCGGCGTCTGGCCATACGCGACGTTGGCCGCGATCGTGTCGTTGAAGAGCACCACGTCCTGGCTCACCATCGCCATTTGTCCGCGCAGATCGTGCAGGCTGTACTCGGGGAGCGGCACGCCATCGACCAGCACCGCGCCGCTGGCGGGATCGAAGAAACGCGGCAGCAAGTTGACCAGCGTGGTCTTGCCGCTTCCCGACGCGCCGGCCAGCGCCACCATTTCGCCTGGGGCGATCTTGAACGAGATCGCGTCGAGCGTTGGTGTCCCGGTCGTTCCATAACTGAACGACACCTCGCGGAACTCCACCGCGCCGCTGGCGCGCTCGAGCGGCCGCCCGCCGCCTTCAGGCTCGGCGGGTTCATCGATCAGACCGAAGATCAGTTCCGCCGCCGTCATGCCGCGCTGCAGCGGCTGGTTGATATCGATCAGGTGCTTGAGGGGCGAAATCACCAGCAACATGGAGGTGACGAACGCCACGAAACCGCCGACGGTCGTCTGGTCGTTCGCCGACTGCACGACGGCGATGGTGATCACGATGGCCAGTGCAATCGATGCCAAAAACTGCGTGAGCGGCTGCGCGAGACCGCCGGACACCGTCATGCGCATCTGGTAACCGCGCAGGCGATTGCTCATTTCGGTGAAACGGTCGTTTTCGTAGCGCTGCCCGTTGTGAACCTTGACGACCTTGTACCCGCCAACGGTCTCTTCCACGATGTACGACAGTTCGTTCGTCAGCAACTGCGACTCGCGGTTGAGCCGCCGCAGCCGCCGGTTGATCTTGCTCACGAGCCAGCCGATAGCCGGCAGGATCACCGCGATCACCAGCGTCAGGCGCCAGTTGAGGATGAACAGGTACCCGAGCAGGAATATGACAGTCAGCGAATCGCGCACGAGCGTGACGACCACGCTCTGGAGCACGTTGAGGATCTGGTTCACCTCGAACACGATGGCGTTGATGATCGTGCTGGCTGTTTCCCGCTGGAAGAAACCGGCGCTGGTGTGAATCATCCGGTCGAACATCTTCAGGCGCAGCTGCAGCAGGATCTTGTTCGTGACATATGCGAGCAAGTAGCCCGATGCGTATTGCGCGCCGCCCCGCACGACCGCGAGCCCGACGACGGCGGCCGGCACGATCCACTTGGCGTCCGAGCTGCCTTTCGCGCCAAAGCCGTGATCAAGCAGGGGCTTGAGCAGCATGGGAATTCCCGCCTCGCTCGCGGCGACGAAACCCATGGCGATAAGGCCGAGCGCAACAATCCAGATCAGGGGCCGGATGTACGGCCAGAGCCGGTTCATCACGGCGGCCGGCGACGTGGTGTCCCCGCTGCCGATCGTCTTGCTCAAGGTTGGCTTCTGACTCAAAAGGTGTCCCTAATCATGAATACGTGGATGCGTGAATGCGTGGATGCGTGGATCGGACGGCGGGCGGCGCAGGACTGAACCTGCGCCCGGGCGGCTCTGAGCGCGCTGGATCCCGCCGACACGGCAAGCCATCGCAACAAACCGCTATTGTAATGCGCCGGCCCCCTTTGTCTCATTAAGAGGCTTGGCCGGGCGAGCGCCGCAGCGCGCTTGAAAGTCCTGCCCTACTGCTGCGATAAAGCCCCTCGCGCCGGCGCAACCCTCCCCGCCAGGCGCTCGCCGCGACCGAGCAGGAGCCCTGAAAAACACCAAAAGGCGAGCGCGGTGGTCTGCCACATGAAGTCGTCGGTGAAATTCTTGGCAATCATGCCGATGACGAGCGCCATGCCCGCCGCGCTCAGCCAGGGCACCACATGCCGCAGCCGCCAGAAGCGGCGGATCAACGCAATCAGCAGAGCGGCCTCCAGCACCACGCCCACGATTCCCGTTTCCAGCCAGGTATTCAAGAACAGGTTGTGCGCATGGGTTAGCGCCTGCGGTTCCGTCTCCAGCAACGCAGGCGGTATTTCGTTCTGAAATACCCGTCCCGGCAACGGCTTGCCGAAACCAATGCCCGTCCAGGTATGCGACTCACCTTCCCGGCCGTAGAACGCCCACAGTTTGGGACGGGTATCGGAAGACATGACATCACCAATCCCCGACAGCGCCTGAGGTAGATACACCTGGTCGCCACCCATCCTCAGCTCCCGTGCAGCGGGCTTCGGCATGGCATGGCCGTAACGAAGCCGCGCGCTCAATTCGAGCGTACCGAGTGCCGCCACGCAGATTACCGCAATGCACACGCCTGCGATGACGAGGTGCTTGCGGTACAGCGGGTAGCACGCAACGACGAGCGTCACGGCCGCAGCGGGCCAGAAGAAACGGTTGAGCGTCGCGAGCCCGATGACCAGCGCCAGCACGAGCCCGCTCAGGCCGATCGGCCACCAGCGGCGATTCAGCATCAGGCCGGTGAAGAGCGTCATCGAAAAGATGACGAGTGTGCTCGTGTGGCCGACGCGGTTGTAATAGTGGAGAAGGATGTCGGCGGGGTTCGTGGGCGGCTGCAAACGGCCCCAGTAATACAGGCTGCCGGCTGCCAGCAGCACGCAGGCCACCCAGTTGATCAGCACCATCCGCTCAGGTGTGGCCGTGCGCGTGCCGATCAGCCAGAACGCGAAGAACGACACCAGCGGATACAGCACTTCATCGAGCCAGGCGTGCATGCTGTCGTGCGGATACGGCGACCACGAGACCGATGCCAGCGCCCACGCACTCCAGACCACGATAGGCCATAGCAGCGGCCAGTGCAGCGGCGACGGCCGCGCCGGCGAACAAGCCGCGGCGAGCGTGCCGACACCCACCAGCACCAGCGCCATGTTCTCGAGCGCGGTCATATGGGCAAACATCGCGACAAACATAATCACTGGACACGCCACCCACAGAACGCGTTCCACCTGCTTGCACGTCTTCGTCATTGCACTCCCGGAAGGACCGCCTGCAAGGTGTTGCAGACGACCTCAAGCGAAATAAATCCCATGCAGTCCGCATGGTCACCGCGCCACGCGACGCAGGTCGTCGTATTGCGGTCACAGCGGCGAGCCCAGGCCACGTGCCGTCTGAAGATATTCGGTTCATCGCGGCACGGCATGTCCGCGATAGTAACCGGCATGAACGGTGCATCGCGCCAGTAATTCCCCGCGCCGTGTATCAACGCGTTACCGGGGCCGAACAAGGTAATCGTCGGCACACCGGTCAGACGCCCGAGGTGCGCCACGCCCGTGTCCGGACAGACGATCGCCCGTGCCCCGGAGAAGAGATGCCACACCTGTCCCAGGTCGATCCGGCCTGCGAAATTTGGATAGCGGCGGTCGGGATCAATTGCATCGATCAGCGCCGTCTCGCTCGGTCCGCCACTCCACACAGGCGTAAAACCCCGTGCTTCGACGAACGCCGCCAGTGCTTTCCAGCGGTCATCGGGCCAGCGTTTGACCTCGGTGCTCGCGCCCGGATGTAAGACCACGTAAGGACTTCGCAATGCACGCGCGTCGGGTTCTGAAAACACGGCGGGTGCAGGCGCCGGCCAATCGGTCAGCCGATACGGCCGCGGCGGCGGCCCGGCCACCAGTTCAGCAGCGAGGTCGGCCCATGCCGCGGGCGCGTCGGGATACGGCACGGTCTCGTCAAGCGGCACGTTTTTCCAGGCCGGTGTGTCCCCAGCGTGTCCGATGATCCAGCGGCACCCGGCCCCCAATGCAAGCCACGCGTGCCGATTGTCGCCCGCCACGATGCCAAGATCATAGGGTCCCGAACGCAGCACCGCATTGACCGAGCGGAAGTCACGCGGGTCGAACGCAATGACGTTGAGTCCAAACGGCCGGCCTGCATAGAGCGGCACGATCGGCTTGGGACAGGTCAGCACGATTTGCGCGTCAGGATATTGCGCGCGAAGCTTCGCGACGAGCGGCGTGAGCAGCAGCGTGTCGCCGAGCAGCAAGTGATGCGCAATCAGGATGCGCTTCAAGGCTTGCGGCTTGCGGCGCAGCGGCTTCAACGCCAGCCGGGGCAACGCGCGAGCGAAGATGCGCACGCGTCCGGAAAGTCGGCTCATTCGGGTGGCGTTCCTACGTGAAATCCAGATTATGCCGGTTGGTCGCGGTGAGCCCCGAATTTCCGGGTATTCCAAGTTGTTACCGAGTTGCTATAAACGCCACACTACGAGGCCGGCCGCGCTGATGGTATCAAGCGGCAGGCTCGACTTGACATCGGCGAACACGGCGCCGGGTTTCGCCAGCGCCAGCAACGCGTCCGGCTTCATCAGGAACTCGCGATGCGCAACCGCCAGCACGATCAGGTCGGCGGGTTCCAGCGCGTCGAAACCCGTCAGCGTCACGCCGTATTCATCGAAGGCTTCCACGGCATCCGCGAGCGGATCGTGAAGCTGAACCTCGAGCCCGTAGTCTTGCAGGTGATGCACGATATCGATCACTTTCGAATTGCGCAAATCCGGACAGTTTTCCTTGAACGTCAGCCCAAGCACCGTCGCCTTGGCACGCAGCGGCGCGCGCCCGGTCCGGATCAGCGTCTTGACGGCGCGATCGGCTACGAAGCGGCCCATGCCGTCGTTCACGCGCCGCCCGGCCAGGATCACCTGGGGCGTATAACCGGACACCTGCGCCTTGTGCGTCAGATAGTACGGATCCACGCCGATGCAGTGTCCGCCCACCAGTCCCGGCGTGAAATCCAGGAAGTTCCACTTGGTGCCGGCGGCGTCCAGGACTTCGCGCGTGTCGATATCGAGGTAATCAAAGATGATGGCCGCTTCGTTCATCAGCGCAATATTCAGGTCGCGCTGCGTGTTCTCGATGACCTTCGCGGCCTCGGCCACCTTGATCGAACTGGCGCGGTACACACCGGCCATCACCACCGAGCCATAGACCTTCGCCACGAGATCAAGCGTTGCGGCATCCGAACCGGACACGATCTTCACAATGTTGTGAAACGTGTGCTGCTTGTCGCCGGGATTGATGCGCTCCGGACTGTAGCCCACCGTGAAATCGATGCCCAGCTTGAGGCCCGATTCACGCTCGAGGATCGGGATACAGATTTCCTCGGTGACGCCCGGATAGACCGTCGATTCGTACACCACCACGTCGCCGCGTTTGAGCGCCCGGCCGACCGTCCCGGACGCCTGCTTCACCGGCATCAGGTCCGGCTGCGCGCCCGAACTGATGGGCGTAGGGACCGCGACAATATGAAAATTGGCTTGCCGAAGCACCTCGATGCTATCGGTCAGTTCAAGGCTGGCCGCGGCCAGTTCCTCGCGGCTCGTTTCGCCGTTGCGATCGAGGCCTGCGCGCAGATCGGCGAGCCGGCCCGGGCTGGTATCGAAACCGATCGTGCGGCGTTGCAGGCCGAAAGCGATGGCGACCGGCAAACCCACATAGCCCAGGCCAATAACAGAAATGTAGCGATCATGCATGGTAAGAAGTACTCAGAATTATCAAGACGGGCACGCCCGTAGGTCGCTCCCGGTGACTCAGCAGGCGACGTGCAAACCACCGGCACGCCGTCATTTGACCTTCAGGTAAAGGCGGCTGAGAAGCGGCCGGCTATGCACCCACAGACGGCTTTTCAGCCACGCGGCCGGCTTGTCGCGCACGTCCAGGCGCAAGATGCGCGCTGGATCGCCGTGACGCCGGTTCGTACCGGGCTCAACGGTGTACAGATGGCGAAAACCCGCCGCGTGCGCTTCTTCCACGTAGTCCGTATCGAAGTAGCCTTGCGGCCAGCACAGATGATCCGATACGTCCCCGAGATGCCGGGCGAGTGCCGCCCGGGCCTGCAGCAGGTCGTCCCGCAGACTCGCGCGTTTGGCGGCTGCATTCGCGCTCACGCGGTCCCAGCGAATATGCGTGTGCGTGTGGCTGTGAAACTCGAAGGTCCCGGCTTGACGCATTGCATCGATTTCCGACCACCGCATGACGGCCCGGTCGGTCTCACCGGCCTCGATGGCCGCCTTCGCCGCCGAGTGGCCCAGCAGGTTCGGCAAGTTGTCGGCGGATGTCGAGTCCGCCGCGTTCGGGCGCACAGGGCCGCTCGTCACCCAGCCCGACACAAGGAATCCGAGCGCCGTAAAACCGTGCTCGGCGAGCACCGGATGCGCGTGAACCCAGTTATCGAGATAACCGTCGTCGAAGGTGAGCACGACCGACTTCGCCGGCACGCGCTTGCCAGCCAGGTACTCGCTGAACGCCCGCGCGCCGAGCGTGGTGTACCCCTCGCGCGCGAGCATGGCCATCTGATCCGCGAAATGCTCGGGCGACACCGTCACCGCACCCGCCGCCGGACTCACGTGGTGATACATCAGCACGGGCACCGAGCGCGCCGTGTTCAGTTTCGTGCTCAGCGGCCTGTTCATGCGACACCCCGCTCGCTCAGGCCGCTTCGGTAAAACGCGACCATTTCGCTCGCCATGGTATCGACGGAAAAGCGCGTCTGCGTGGTCCGCAAACCGGCCGCGCCCATCCGGCGGCGTTCGTCCGGCGCGTCGACCAGGCGCAGCATTGCAGCAGCCAGCGCAGGGTCGTCGTGCGCGGACACGAGCAGGCCGTTCACGCCGTCATCGATCACTTCCGGCACGCCGTCCACCGCCGTGCCGATCACCGGAAGGCCTGCCGCCATTGCCTCGATGAACGACGTGCCCAGCGCCTCCTGATGGGTCGGCAGCACGAACAGGTCAAAGCCCGCCAGGACGTTCGGGATATCGCGGCGCAGGCCGAGCAAATGGATGTGACCGGCAAGACCTTGCGCCTGCACGTTCGCCTGAATTTCGTCGAAGAGCGGACCGTCGCCGGCGAAGACGAAGTGCAGGTTCGGCCGCTGGTCGATCAACGGCTTCGCGATCCGGATCAGGTCGGGATGCCCCTTTTTGTCGCGCATGATCGCTACCGTCCCCGCGATCACGGCGCCCTCGCCGAGACCCAGTTCCGCACGCAACGTGGAGCTCGCGCGGCTCACGGACTGCGCCTTGACGATGCCCGTGTAGATCGTGACGATATCCTTCTGCGGCACACCCTCGGACACCAGGTAACGCATCACCGACTGGCTCACCGCCACCACCTTGTGCGGCAGCCAGGTATAGGTCGCCCGCGACGTGATGGCGAGCGCCAGATGCCGGGTCCGCACGATCAGCGGCGTGCCCGCGAGCCGCGCCGCCGCGCCGCCGAGCAGGCTGTCCCGGCCGCTGTGGGTGTTTAGCACATCGAAGCGGCCTTGCTTGAGAATGCGCCGCATGTGCGCGACCGCGCTGACGTCCGCGCCCGAACGCATGGTCGTGGTGTGGACCGTAAAACCTTCCGCGGCAAGGCGCTCGCCGAGCCGCGCACCCGGCACGCACACGAGTTCGAGCGAATGACCGCGTTCGCGCAGCGCGAGCATTTCCTTGAACGTCCGATGTTCCTGACCGCCCCAGCCGTTGGACGATTCGCTGTGCAAAATTCTCAGCGGTTTCATTACTATGGCGAACTCCGAGTAAATCTTGATAGTTTCTATGGAAATGGCGCCGACATTGGTTTCCGGGTCACAGCCCCGTGTTTCGTGCGCTTCATGCGCTTTGCGCAATGTCACCGCGTGAATCTCGTGCGCCAGGAAGCTCGCGTTTGCATCTTCTCCGGCGATGCATTCGATCCCACGGCTGCCCGCGGTTTTTCAGGCCCGCGGCCCTGCTGACCGGCGGCATGTGGTCATTCGTCTGGTATAACGGTGGCCGGGCGGCCAAGATTGATGCGGGACGCGTATGGCGTGAATTCACCCGGCCTCGCCAAGCCTGGCAGGCCCTGTTAGGGACGAGACAAGCAACGAGACAGCGACTATAAACGCAGCATTCACCGCTGAAACTTTTCGCATCAAATTATAGCAATTCGCATACCCCACGCTTAAGCCCATGACCCGTCCAACGCTCGGTATTGCCGTCATCACCTTCAATGCAGCCGCACGCCTCGCGCAGTGTCTGGAAGCGGTTTCCTTTGCCGATGAAATCGTCGTGATCGACGGCGGCAGTACCGATGCAACCGTCGGCATAGCGGAGGCGCATCGTGCACGCGTGGTCGAGGCGCCCGACTGGCCGGGCTTCGGGCCGCAGAAAAATCGTGCGCTCGATGCGCTCACGACCGACTGGGTGTTGTCCATCGATGCGGACGAGGTGGTGTCGCCGGATCTGGGCGCCGCGATCCGTGCGGCGCTCTCGAAGCCGCAAGCCGACGTCTATGCGGTCGACCGGCTGTCGAATTTTTGCGGGCAATGGGTGCGGCACAGCGGCTGGTATCCGGACTGGATTCCGCGTTTGTTCAAACGCGGCACAGCCCGTTTCTCCGATGACCTCGTGCACGAACGGCTGGTGCTGACGAACCCCGATGCCGCCAAGGTTGCCCGTCTGCAGGGCAAGCTGATGCACTATTCCTACGAGGACTTCGAGACCGTCTTGCGCAAGCTGGATAATTATTCCACGGCCGGGGCGCGTCAACGCCACGCGGCGGGAAAACGCGGCAGCCTGGCCACCGCGGTGCTGCGCGGGGCGTGGGCCTTTCTCCGTACCTACCTTCTGCGACGCGGTTTTCTCGACGGCCGCGCGGGTTTCATGATTGCCGTGTTCAATGCGCAGACCGTGTATTACCGGTTTCTCAAGCTCTCTGAACTGAACCGGATGCGCTGAGCGGCATGTCGGCAGCGATGCCCTCGGCGAGCGCCAGCAACGACGCAATGTGCGCGGCAATGCTGGTGTCGTAGAGAATGGATGCCGCTGTCACGTGGGTATTTTTTGCATCCAGTGCACGTCGAACGGCGTGCCGCAGGCCATCTGCATCGCCCGGCTCGAAGGTAAATTTTGCGTTGTCCGCAATCGCGCTGCAACAGCCTACGCTGGTTGGAAAAATCACCGGCGTGCCGCACATCACGGATTCGATACCGACCAGGCCGAACGGCTCGTACTTCGAGGCCAGCACGGTGAAATCGGCAGCCCGATAAGCATCCTCGATATTCTTTGCGTAGCCGATGTAACGCACCTGCGCCGAGGTCTGCGCGGGCGGGCGCCCGGCGACTGCAACCACAACCGGCAGGCCGCTGTCGCGCAGCGCCGCCTCGATCAGCGGCAATCCCTTGCGTTCGTGGCTGCTCGATGGAAACAACAGCACGATTTCGTGATCGGCGAAACCAAACTGGCGGCGTAATTCGTTGCGCTTTTCGTCCGGCACGGGGGAAAAGCGTGTGCCGTCCACCGGAGGATAAAGCACGCGGATCTTTGAGTCGGCCACGCCGTAGAGCGAGCGCAATTCGTCGCGCATCATGTCAGAGTGCGCGACGATCACGCCGGCCTGCTGGTATTGCAAACGCTCCAGCACGATCTGGCGGCTGTCCGAGCGGCGCTCGCGCCGGCCGGTCGCGGCGAGAAAGCCGATATGCGTACCGCCGCAAATCGCTATCTCGGAGGACTCCACACGATTGCAGCCAATCAGCAGATCCACACGCGCTTTCTTGCGTGCCCGTTTGAGCGCCCAGTTGTAGTACGTGTCGCGCCACCTGGAAGGCAGGAACGATACGTTGATCCGGCGCGCATCGACCATCTGGCTTTCCGGCTGCGATGCATCGATCTTGCGCGCAAAAAACACCGGCTTGCGCTCGCCGGTGAATCCGGCCACGTTGAGCCCTCGGATCAGGTCCAGCGCGTAACGCTCAAGTCCACCGCTCAGTTTCAGCGCGTTGGCGGAGATGGCGACTCTCATCCCGGCGCGCATCAATACACGATTTCGATTGAGCTTCCCGCGAATTCGCCGCGCAATGCCGTGATGAGATCGTCGGTCGGCTTGACGCGCCACGCATCGCCGAGCCGTACTTCACCCTCGGCATGCTCGCTGCGATACACAATGCTCACGTTCAGGCCATTCGGGATATGGACGGGCTGGCGCGGACCACGACCGCCGTCGCGCTCGCCGCCGCGTGCCCCCCCACGTGATGGCGCCTGCACCACCGCCGGAGCAGCAGCCTGTTCAGGCGGCGCGCTATGCGCTTCGAGCACTTTCTTCAGCCGCAGCGCGTCAGCGTTGCCGTTCATTTCCACCTTCACCGCCTGCGCATAGCGGCTGCGTGAGCGTTCGAGATCCATGGCCGCCTCCACCGTGAAGCGGATGCCGCCGGTGAACGCGTCATTGCGCGCTTGGCCCTGCACGACGAGCAACTCATCTTCCTTGTAGAGGGCCTTGTTCGCTTCGAACTGCTCGTTGTACACCGTCACTTCGCACTGGCCGGTGCCGTCGTCCAGATTCACGATCAGCATCTTGCCGCGCTGGGTCATCTGGGTGCGCATGGTGGTGATCACGCCTGCGACAAGCTTGTCGCGCCCTTCCTTCAATTCGCCGATCTTCTGGCGCACGAAGCGCCGCACTTCGGTCTTGTAGGCATCGAAAAGATGGCCCGACAGGTAGAAGCCCAGCGCGCTCTTCTCTTCCTGCAAGCGCTTCTTGTCCGACCACATGGCTTCGTCGACAAGATCGTGGCCTTGCTGCGGTTCGTCGCCCATGTCGAAGAGACCGGACTGCATGGCGTTGGCCGCGGCCTGATCGGCCGCTTCCATGGCAAGCGGCACCGATGCAATCAACTGTGCCCGGTTCTCATGCAGCGAATCGAACGCGCCGGCGCGGATCAGCGCTTCCACCGTGCGCCGGTTCACCATGCGCCGGTCCACGCGCATGCAGAAGTCGAAGAGGTCGGTGAACGGCGCTTCTTCCCGCGCACGCAAGATTTCTTCGATAGCACTCTGCCCGCTGCCCTTCACCGCGCCCAGGCCGTATCGAATGGTTTTCGAACGCGTGCCGTTGACTTCGGCCACCGGCTCGAACCGGTACGCCGACTGGTTGATGTCAGGCGGCAGCACGTCCATCTTGTTGACGATGCAATCCTCGAACAGGATCTTGACCTTATCCGTGTCGTCCATGGCAAGCGACATATTCGCCGCCATGAATTCGGCCGGATGATGCGCCTTCAGCCATGCCGTGAAATACGCGAGCAACGCGTAAGCGGCCGCATGCGACTTGTTGAAACCGTAGCCGGCGAACTTCTCCATCAAGTCGAAGATTTCGTCGGCTTTGACCGCGGTCAGTCCATTTTTCGCCGCGCCCTGCCGGAACAGTTCGCGATGCTCGGCCATTTCCTCGGCCTTCTTCTTACCCATCGCGCGACGCAGCAAGTCGGCGCCGCCGAGCGAGTACCCGCCGATGATCTGCGCCATCTGCATCACCTGCTCCTGATAGACCATGATGCCGTAGGTCTCTTTCAGGACGGATTCCACACGCGGATCGGGATATTCCACGATCTCGCGGCCGTGCTTACGCGCGCAGAAGCTCGGGATCAGGTCCATTGGACCCGGCCGGTACAACGCCACGAGCGCGATGATGTCCTCGAAGCGGTCAGGCTGGGCGTCCTTCAGCATGCCCTGCATGCCGCGGCTTTCCAGCTGGAACACTGCCACCGTATTCGCTTTCTTGAGGATCTGGAACGAAGCGGGATCGTCGAGCGGAACCTGCGAGAGATTCCAGTCTTGCTTCGATGGATCCAACCGGCGGATATAACGCTCGGCCCAGTCGAGAATGGTGAGCGTGGTCAGGCCCAAGAAGTCGAACTTCACGAGCCCGACCGCTTCCACGTCGTCCTTGTCGTACTGGCTGACCACGCCGCCGTCTTCGCCTTGCGTATAAAGCGGGCAGAAATCCGTGAGCTTGCCCGGCGCGATCAGCACGCCGCCCGCGTGCATGCCGACGTTACGCGTGAGTCCTTCCACGCGCTGCGCAAGTTCAATCAGCTGATGCACTTCGTCTTCGTTGTCGAAGCGTTCCTGCAGCGTGGGCTCTTCCTTCAGCGCGTCCGCGATGGTCACGTGCTTGCCCGGCTTGAACGGGATCAGCTTCGCGATGCCGTCAGTGAACATGTAGCCCAGATCCAGCACCCGGCCGATATCCCGCACGGCTGCCTTCGCCGCCATCGTGCCGAAGGTCGCGATCTGCGATACTGCGTCCGCGCCGTATTTCTGCTTCACGTACTGAATGACGCGATCACGCCCTTCCTGACAGAAGTCGATGTCGAAGTCAGGCATCGACACACGGTCCGGGTTCAGGAAACGTTCGAACAGCAGGTTGTATTTGAGCGGGTCGAGGTCGGTAATGAACAACGCGTACGCGACCAGCGAACCGGCGCCCGAGCCACGGCCCGGACCGACCGGCACACCATTGTTCTTCGCCCACATGATGAAGTCGGCGACGATCAGGAAGTAGCCCGGAAAACCCATGCCAATGATCGTCTTGCACTCGAATTCCAGGCGCGCGTAGTATGTCTCGCGCTGCGCTTCGCGCGCGGCTTCATCGGGATAAAGCTGGACCAGCCGTTTCTCGAGACCTTCCTTCGACAAATGGACAAGGTAGTCGTCGAGCGACATGCCGTCAGGCGTTGGGAACAGCGGCAGTTTCGGCTTGCCGAGTTCAAGCTTCAGGTTGCAGCGCTTCGCAATTTCAACCGTGTTGGCGAGCGCCGACGGAATGTCCGCGAACAACGCGCACATCTCTTCTTGCGTTCGGAAATATTGCTCGGTCGTGAACCGTTTTTGACGTCGCGGATTCGCGAGGATATCGCCCTCGGAAATACACACGCGGGCTTCGTGCGCCGTGAAGTCGTCCGGCGTCATGAACTGCATAGGGTGCGTGGCGACTACCGGCAGCTTGAGCTTCGCGGCCAGTGCGACGGCCTGCTGAATATAGGTCTCGCCGCCCGGCAGCGCAGCGCGCTGCAATTCGATGTAAAACGCACCCGGAAACAGCTTGTTCCAGCGCTCTGCGTGACGAACCGCTGCCTGATCATTTCCGGCGGCAAACGCCATGCCGATATCGCCATGCTGCGCGCCCGACAGCGCCAACAAGCCTTCCGACAACCCGCTTTCCAGCCACTCGTATTCGACTTCCGCGCGACCCCGGTATTGATTCGTCAACCAGGCTTTCGACAGCAACTCGCACAGGTTGAGATAACCGCGCTGGTTTTTCACCAGCAACAGCAAACGCGCGGGTTTGTCGCGATCTGCAGGATTGGTGATCCAGACGTCGCAGCCGGCAATGGGTTTGACACCCTTGCCGCGCGCTTCCTTGTAGAAACGGACGAGGCCGAAAGCGTTGCCCAGATCGGTCAGCGCGAGCGCGCCCTGACCGTCCTTGGCAGCGGCTTTAACGACGTCGTCAAGGCGCACGATGCCGTCGGCAATCGAGAATTCGGAGTGAACACGAAGATGGACAAAGCGGGGATCTGACATGAGCGATATTGTACATGCGCCTATTCGCGAAATTCGCTCCAAAGGCTGCGTTAGCCATTCGGTCTAGGCGAATCAAGTTGCATGAAAAAAGTGCCGCATCGGCGTGGGCTCATCGGCCGATCGGTAGAGTCGGAGGCGCGCGCCGTTTGCGGGATAATACGAATTCGATGAATGCCCCAGGCGCTCGTCGAAACCGCTTTTTCCTCCGGCAACGCCCGTTTTCCAGCACTTTAAGAGCATTTGCGTCATGAGCATCGTCAACCTTTCCTCCTATAAGTTCGTGACCATTGAGAGCGGCGCCGACTGGCGTCCGCTGATTGTCGACCGGTGCACCCAACTTGGCCTGCGCGGCACGATCCTGCTTGCGCCGGAGGGCATCAACCTGTTTGTCGCGGGCGAGCCGGAGCAGATTGGCACGTTCATGGACTACCTTCGTACGGATCCGCTCTTCGAGGGCAAATTCGCCGATCTCGAGTTCAAGGAAAGCGTGTCGGCCACACAGCCGTTCGGCAAGATGCTCGTCAAGCTGAAGCGTGAAATCATCACCATGAAAAAGCCGGCGATCCGGCCTGAGTTAGGTCGCGCGCCGTCCGTCGGCGCTGCCACGCTGAAGTCGTGGCTGGATCGGGGCCACGACGACGAGGGCCGTCCCGTCGTCATGCTCGACACCCGCAATGCTTTCGAAGTCGATGTCGGCACGTTCGATCAGGCGCTCGATTACCGCATCGCGAAATTCAGCGAGTTTCCGGGCGTAATCGAGGAGCACCGTGCGGATCTCGAAGGCAAGACGGTGGTGTCGTTCTGCACGGGCGGGATTCGCTGCGAGAAAGCGGCGATCCACATGAAGGAAGTGGGCATCGACCATGTCTATCAACTCGAAGGTGGCATTCTCAAATACTTCGAGGAAGTGGGCGGCGCGCATTACCACGGTGAGTGTTTTGTATTCGATCACCGGACGGCGTTGAATGCCGCACTCGAACCGGCGCCGATTGCACCGAACGGCGAGGATCGAACGTCGGCCGCCACGGCAAGCACGGAAGATGACGCAGCCGATACCGACGAGGCACACGCGGCGATCACCGCAGACGGCCAGGCGTCGTTCCCTAGTCCGAACCATGGCCGGCATGACTCGTAGGCCGGCAACCCCGAGACGCCAGCGGCGTACGATCTTTCGTCGCGCGCCCCGCGCTGATCTGATGGCCGCGTTGCAGCTTACGTCAACAGGTCGGTGGGCGGAATGAAACCTGAACCGGGCTATCGGGGCCGTTTTGCGCCCTCACCCACGGGTCCGCTGCATTTCGGCTCGCTGGTGAGCGCGTTGGCGAGTTTTCTCGATGCCCGGGCGCATCGCGGAACGTGGCTGATCAGGATTGAAGATGTCGATGGACCGCGCACGGTGCCGGGCGCGGCCGAGGAAATCCTCGACACGCTGGGCAGGTTCGGCATGTTTTCCGCCGAGCCGCCGGTGTGGCAAAGCCAGCGTGAATTTGCTTATCAGCAGGCCTTCGAGCAACTACTGGCCGCCGGCTTCGTGTTTCCTTGCGGCTGCACGCGCCGCGAAATAGCCGACTCCCTCGCTCATAGTCATGCTCGACACGCCACGCTGGCTTATCCGGGCACGTGTCGCAACGGGCTGCATGGCAAAGCACCGCGCGCGTGGCGCATGCGCGTTCCCGATGGCGACGCCGCCGTTATGGGCTTCAAGGACCGCTGGCAAGGATCGCAGACGCAGGATCTGGCTAGCGAAGTCGGCGACTTCGTGCTCAAGCGTGCTGATGGCGAGTGGGCTTATCAATTGGCGGTTGTGGTCGACGACGCCGATGCCGGCATCACGCATATCGTGCGTGGCGCCGACCTGCTGGACTCCACCGCGCGTCAGATTTACTTGCAGCGCTGCCTGGGTGTTGCAACGCCCGCTTATCTGCACGTGCCCGTGATAGTGAACGAGCAAGGCGAGAAACTCAGCAAGCAAACGGGGGCAACAGCGCTTGATACCGGGTCCCCGCTGGTTGAGTTGACGCAAGCGGCGAAGCATCTCGGTCTGCGCCCGTCCCCGGCCGGTTCGCTCGAAGCGTTTTTCGCCGATGTAACGGCGCAGTGGGCAAAGCGGTTCGCGATCTAGGGCGTTGATTTTCAAACATTGCAAAACAAAAAAGCGGCATCTCTGCCGCTTCATCGTTTTTCCACCAGCCCCGGCCCTAACAAGCAGCCGACAGCCTCAAGACCCCGAAGTCGTTCTCCGCGGCATACCCAGGCCGCCGAGTAGCGCAGCCAGCGGCTGACGCGGCGTGCTCTTGCGTTCGGCTTCCGCAGCGGCGTCGTCCTGCGTTTTTCTCGTCGATGCCGCCGACGGTACGTACGGCTTCAGGAAAAAATCGTCGATAGGTTGCTGACGCGTATGCGAACGCTCGAACGACGTCGAACGGCGACGCGGCTCTTCGCTACGCGCATGCCGATGTTCGCCGCGCTCCGGCCGGCCCGGGCGCTCTTCGCGGCGAGGCGCAGAAGACGATTCGCGCCGCACCGGCACGTCGACCTTCAGCACCATGACTTCGAGCGGCCGTTTGATCAGCTTTTCGATATCGGCGAGTTGCTTGCGCTCGTTCGGGCTGCACAACGACAAAGCGTCACCCGTTGCGCCCGCGCGGCCCGTACGGCCAATCCGGTGAACGTAATCTTCCGCGCTGAACGGCAGGTCGAAGTTGATCACGGCCGGCAAGTCGGTGATGTCGAGACCCCGGGCGGCTACGTCGGTTGCAACCAGCGCCTCGATCTCACCCTTCTTGAATGCGTCAAGCGCCTGCATGCGCTCGCCCTGCGTACGGTCGCCGTGAATCGCCGTCGCAACAATCCCGTCCTTCTCCAGCACGCGTGCCAGCCGGCTCGCGCCGATCTTGCTGTTACAAAACACCAGCACCTGCTTCAGGCCGCGCTCACGAATCAATTGCGTCACTGCACCGGATTTATCGCTTTCAGCGACTTCGAAAACGATCTGCCGCACGTTCGCGTTCGTCGAATTGCTGCGCGCGACTTCGATGGTTTGCGGATTGCGCAAATACGTTGCCGCAAGCTTCTTGATTTCGCCGGAGAACGTGGCGGAAAACAGGAGCGTCTGACGTTCCTTCGGCAGCAGATTCAAGATGCGTTGCAGATCCGGCAGGAAGCCCATGTCGAGCATCCGGTCGGCTTCGTCGAGAACGAGAATCTGCACCTGGCCGAGATTCAGCGTCTTTTGCTGAACGTGATCGAGCAGGCGACCAGGCGTGGCGATCAGGATTTCAACCCCGCGCCGCAACGCTTCCGATTGCGGGTTCATGTCGACCCCACCAAACACCACCGTGCTGCGCAACGGCGTGTGCTTGGAATAGGCCTGCACGTTGGCTGCAACCTGGTCGGCGAGCTCACGCGTTGGCGTGAGAATCAGCGCGCGCACCGGGTGACGGGCGGGCGATGCGCTCGTGCTGGCCATGGGCAGCAGGCGCTGGATGATCGGCAGCGAAAAGCTCGCTGTCTTGCCCGTGCCCGTTTGCGCGGCGCCCATCATGTCGCGGCCGGCCAGCACCACGGGGATAGCTTGCGCCTGGATCGGCGTGGGGATCGTGTAGCCGGAATCGACCACCGCTCGCAGGATGTCGGCGGACAGGCCGAACTGGTCGAACGTGGGCACGGGACCGGGCACCGCGGATTCAGTGGCGCCCAACTCGAGTGCGGGAGTGGGAGCAGGAGCAGCAACAGGCGTGGCAAGACTCGCTTGAACTTCGGTGCTGGAATCAGCCCCGGGTGCGGCGTCGGATGAAGCGGCGGACGGGTTCGTGGCGACGGAATCGGGCATGGTGACTTTGGTGGCTTTCGCTTTCGCTAAAAATGCGCCGGAGCGGCGCGCGAGCGGTCATTCCACCGCTCATGGACATCGGATGAAGAAGAACCGCGTGTTTCGTCGATGCAACCGGCAAACGACGATCAACGCGCGGACTTCAGACCCGCAGGGTTTCGATTGCTGCGAATCCTCGCTTGATCCGGTCTGACGCAACCGGATGGCGCAGTACGGTACAAAGCAAGTGCAAACGGCTAAGTACGAGTGGCAAGTGCTGGTGCTGCTTGACCCCGAAGGTAAACATCAAGGCAAACATGACGGCAACCGCCGCGGGCATGAAAAACCTTGGCAAGCGATATGGAAGAACACCGGCCTGCCAGCCCAGCGACCAGGCTTCCCGTCCGACTCTCGATCACCGCAGGGTGAGGCGTTCGGACTTCGGGAAAGCCCGCTATTGTAGCACTCCCCCGTGCGCCATCACGTTGATCGGCGACGCGCCTTCAGAGGCCGCCATAGCCGGGAAGCCCAGCCGGACGGGCCTCGGCGCTGCGACCCCGATTGCCATAACAGCCTATTTCGGTTTCTGCGCGGGTTTCGGTGCCGGTTTCGGTGCATCCCTCACGACCATCAGACGCAATTCCGTCATGTCCTCGATCGCGTATTTCACGCCTTCCCGGCCCAGCCCGGAATCCTTGACGCCACCATACGGCATGTTATCAACGCGAAATGACGGAACATCGTTGACCACCACGCCGCCGACTTCCAGTTCGTCCCACGCAAGATTCACGTTGGTGAGGCTGTCCGTGAACACGCCGGCCTGAAGGCCGAAATCGCTGTCATTGACCGTTTCAAGAGCTTGGCCGAAGTCCGTGAACTTTTCGAGTATGGCGACCGGCCCGAACGCTTCCTTCCGGTACAGATCCTGGTCGCGCTCGACGCCTTCCAGCAGCGTCGCTTCGAACATTGCGCCCTCGACCTTGCCGCCCGCGATGATTTTCGCGCCGCTCGCCACAGCGCTTTCCATCCAGCCGGCCAGCCGGTTCGACTCGGATTCGGAGATCATCGGGCCAACGAAGGTCTTTTCATCCTTCGGATCACCCATTTTCAGCGACTTCGTTTTCGCGATGAGTTTTTCGCGTAACGCGTCGTAGATATCAGCGTGAATCAGGATCCGCTGCACGCCGATGCAACTTTGCCCGGACTGATAGAACGCGCCGAACGCCAACCGGTCCACGACGTAATCCAGCCGGTCAGCCTGGTCGCGATCGACAATTGCCGCTGCATTGCCGCCCAGCTCCAGGATCACCTTCTTCTTGCCCGCTTTCTTCTTCAGCTCCCAACCGACCGCCGGCGATCCGGTGAACGACAGGAGACGGAATCGTTCGTCGGTGGTGAAAAGATCGGCGCCATCGCGATGCGCGGGAAGAATCGAGAACGCGCCTTTTGGCAGATCGGTTTCGGCGAGGATTTCGCCCATGATGAGCGCGCCAACCGGCGTGCGGCTCGCGGGTTTCAACACGAACGGGCAACCGGCCGCAATCGCCGGCGCAACCTTGTGCGCCGTGAGATTCAGCGGAAAATTGAACGGCGAGATGAACGAACACGGGCCAATCGGCACGCGTTTGTAATAACCGTGATAACCGGCCGCGCGCGGCGCGATCTCCAGGTTGATCATGCCGCCGTCGATACGCACCGACTCCTCGGCCGCGACCCTGAAGGTATCGATAAGCCGCGTGACCTCACCTTTCGAATCGTTGATCGGCTTGCCCGCTTCGATGCACAGCGCCTCGGCGAGTTCGTCGAAGCGTTCGCGAAAGCGCTTCACGCAATGATCGAGCACCGCCTGACGCTGATACGGCTTGAATTCGCGCATCGCGCGTTGCGCGGCAACGGCATGGCCGATGGCCGCATCGATCGCTTTCGCGTCCGCCATTGCCACGCGGGTAGCCACTTCGCCGCTGAATTTATCGGTGACTTCCAGGTCCGTGTTCGCCGCGACGGGCTCGTTGGCCAGGTAATACGGATAGGTTTTCTTCAGCATGTCAGCCTCTGGTTAGCCTCTGCGTATGTCTAAAGTTGCGCGCTGAGCCGTCTGCTTTCGGGTGCTGCGGGATGAGGGCCACATGAAGGCCACATGAAGGCCGAGCGGCGCCCGCCGGTCCGTTTGAGCTCAGTCGACCGCACGCGGTTTGCGCATGCGGATATCACCTTACTCCGGATAGCCATTCGATGTTGCGGCCGACGGCGCGGATTTAAGTCAGCGAGGGCGTTGGCCTTCAAACCTTAAATGCATTGGCGTTCAAGCTTTTTTGCGGGTCGGGCGTCGAATGCAACGAGCCCGTTCCGACGTGAATCGGAACGGGCTCTTTTTTCATCATGCGGCCGAACGACGCTCTAGCTGCCCGTCTTGCAGTCGGCAAGCATGGGCGGGGCGTTGGGATCGGCGGTGTCGTCGGTGAGCGAACCTTCCGGGCCTTTGGTCCACCACGTGTAGTGATCGCCGACGTATTTCGCCCCCGATCCCGCCAGCACGTTCACAAACAGCATTTTCCGGCCATCGACGGTCAGGAGCGCAAAACTCTGCTTGTTTTTCGTGTTCATGTACTGCACGGTCAGCGTGCTGCCGCCGTGGCATTCGTAACGCAGCGTGTTGGTCGTCGCCGTCTGAATCTGCGGCACGGTCAGCGGCATTGCGGCTGCCGAATGGGTCACGGCCGCGAGACACAGCGTACCCGCCGTCAAGGCGACCGGTCTGATCAGTGGTTTGATCCGCTGGAAAAGCGCCTTCTTCTTTCCATCCTTCATCTTTGCATCCTTTCGTTACCTCTTTCCCGATGAACCCGCCGTGCACCGGCCAGGCTTCAGATGCACGGAGCGGCGTCGAATCCGGCCTGCCGGAAGAGCCTACGCCGTCAAACTACTCACTCAATGCCCGTCACGGGTCGATTACATCCGCGCACGCGTCGGTCGGCGCCGCCGCGACGTGGCCGACCAGCGGCACCATCTTCAATCCCGCCGATGCCACCCGGCACGGCGCCGCCGCCACGCCACACCCCGCCAAACCTGCCAACGTCGCGCACAGCGCGACCATTGCACACCATTTCACTTGAAACCTCCGTGCCGCCCGCGAAAAGCTCGCCGCGAGCGGCGTGTTGCCGTCATCGAGTGGAGACGGGTCTTACCTTAGACGCGGCCAGCTTCGCGCGTTCCCGCGCTTCGTCGGTATCGCGTCCGGTTGCAAGCGCGACGCCCATGCGGCGCTTCGCAAAACTTTCCGGTTTGCCGAAGAGGCGCAGGTCCGAGTCGGGGACGGCGAGCGCGTCGGCAACGCCTTCGAACGCGACGCCCGCTTCGTCCAGCCCGCCATAAATCACCGCCGATGCACCCGGCGCGCGCAACGTCGTATCGACGGGAAGCCCGAGGATCGCGCGCGCGTGCAGGTCGAATTCGGAGAAGCGCTGCGTGGCGAGCGTGACCAGACCCGTGTCATGCGGTCGAGGGCTGACCTCGGAGAACCAGACGTCGTCGCCGCGCACGAACAATTCGACCCCGAACAATCCGCGGCCACCAAGCGCGGTGGTGACTTTCTCGGCAACATCGCGCGATTTTGCAAGCGCGGCGGCGCTCATTGCCTGCGGTTGCCACGATTCCACGTAGTCGCCCGCCACCTGGACATGGCCGATCGGTTCGCAGAAATATGTCTGCAGGTCGCCCGTTTCCGCGCTGACCGCGCGCACGGTGAGCTGCGTGATCTCATACTCGAAGTCGATAAACCCTTCCACGATCACGCGGCCATGATTGACGCGGCCGCCGGCCATAGCGTGCTGCCAGGCCTGTTCGATATCCGCAGCGCTTTTGAGCACCGACTGCCCCTTGCCCGACGACGACATCACCGGCTTCACCACGCACGGAAAACCGATCTTGCCGATGGCCGCCGTCATCTCGTCGAGCGACTCGGCGAACGCATACGGCGACGTCGGCAGGCCGAGCGTTTCTGCAGCGAGACGGCGAATGCCTTCGCGGTTCATGGTGAGCTGCGTCGCGCGAGCGGTCGGGATCACGACGGCGAGCCGCTCGGCTTCGATTTCAGCGAGGGTATCGGTAGCTATGGCCTCGATCTCCGGCACGATCAAATGCGGCCGCTCGGCTTCAATCAACGCGCGCAAAGCCGCGCCGTCGGTCATGTCGATCACGTGCGAACGATGCGCGACCTGATGGCCGGGGGCATCGGCGTAACGGTCGACCGCGATCGTCTCCACGCCGAGGCGCTGCAACGCGATAATCACTTCCTTGCCGAGTTCGCCCGCGCCGAGCAGCATCACGCGCGTCGCGCCGGGCGTGAGCGGCGTGCCGATGTTCGTCGGCTGATTCAGCGGCTGCAAGCCCGATTGTGGGGAAGAAACGGCGGACGCAGCGGACTTCGCGCTCTGCATGGATGCTCCAGAAAAAGAGGCCAGATAAGCCCGCGATGTTAACATGCGCACCCTTTCCCGAACACGATCGGTGTTGCGTTTCCGGGCGCGGCCTGGCGCAAGCGCGATGACGTGGAGGTTGGTCGCCGGCCTTCTGCGCGGGCGCTTGCGCCGCATCGGACGGGAGGCTCGGCTGACTTTTCTTTACATGTTGCAATGACTTTGCCGCAATCTGCCTTGGTCAATCTTAGGACGAGTGCGATACCCTTACGGTTTTGCCAGCTCCCGAGGAAATTCCATGTCGATGCAGCCTTCCCGTTCGCAACCTGCGCGTGTTTCGGCGCGCAGCCGGGTCCATGCTGCGTTCCCGCGTTCCCGGCCTGCATTTGCCGCCGTGGCGTCGATCGTGACCCTCGCTTTTGGTGCGGCGCTTGCAGGTTGCACGATGCCGACACATCCGGACAGCGCCGCGCCGCCGACCGATCCTTACAACCCGGCCGCAACCCAGCTTCTCGACGATACCCAATGGCAACTCACCGGCTGGGCCGATGCCGACGGCAAGACGCGCCCGGTCCCGTCGAGTCCGGCGGGTGGTGCTGGCGGCAGCGCTGGCGGCAGCACTGGCGGCGCGCCGATCACCCTGAATTTTTCGACGCAAGGCGGCCAACGCAAAACAAACGGCTTTTCCGGATGCAACCGTTTCGCCGGCACCTACGACCTGGCCGACGGCAAGCTGTCTTTCGGCCCTCTTGCCAGCACGCGGATGGCCTGCGCGCCGGGACCGGGCAGCGCGCTCGAACAACCGTTCCTGCATGGGCTGACGGACATCGAAAAGACCGGCGTGCAAATGCAGCCGCCGCAGCAATTGCAGATCACGCTCAAGAACGGCGATGTGATGACGTTCACACAAGGCGCGCAACCTTGAGATCGATGAAAACCGGTTTGGAAGGTTGAGGTTAAGAGGCGCGCGTTGCATTCGAGGGCGGTCGTCCCGGAGTCTGATGGACATTGGGCGTTGTGGACATTGTCGCCTTCGAGTCAAGACATTCGGCACGCAGGCGTTTGACGGTTCGTTTGGCTATTCATCTTCGAAACGGAATCTGAACGCCCAATGAACGCCCGCTGACGCGGCTAACATCGTCCCGATGCATCAATCGTCACCTGCGGCCGAATGCTTGATCGCTTGACCACCGCCCGCCCTCGCCGCGTTCAGGGCGGTTAAACTCGGCGGTATCGATTCATCTGATTCATTTTGTCCGAGCCTGGGTTCGCTGCTCACATCGCTTACATCATTCCTGGTTCCTTGCATGCACACGGTAGTTTTCGGCTGGTTCGGTGCTTCGGCCGTCTGGTTCATCCCCCTTCTCTGGCGCATCGTCAAGTCCGTTCTTCCCAACGGCGGCGGCCTGCGCGGTCCGGGCACGATTCGGCTTTGGCTCGGTTTCATCTGCGTGCTCCTCTCGAGCTGCACGCTAGAGGCAGCACTGTTTCATTCCTTCGCATTCGCCACCGATGTCAACCATCTCGGGCACGCGTTGCTGGTCGGCCTGGGCGGACAGGCCGGCGTCGTCAGTACGCCGGCTGCGCTGAGCGTAGGGGCCGGTGCGGGCGTCGTGTTCCTTATCAGCTTGCCGTGGCTCTGCGGGTTCCAGTGGCGCGATACCCTTGGCTGGGCAAACGGCGCGTTCGGCCTGGGTCTGAAACCGGAGTGGTTCACGCCACGGGAACGGACAGTCCGCGAGAAACCGGCGCGCGGACGGGCATCGCGCGACAAGGTGGAAACGCGGGGTGCAAGCACGGGGCTCGGCAGTTTCAAGTCAGGCAGCGCGGTGGGGAGCGGCGTCACGACTTCTGGCAGAACCTCCCACGATGCTCCGGCGCTAGGCTTGCCGACAGCTACGCAACGCCCAAGTGGGCGCTATCAGCGGCCGACAGTCTGGCGTCCGCAGCCGGCACGGCGTAGCGACGCAGAGCGGCCGTTGCGCGGACCCGAGGCCGCGCGCCCGAGCGAACCCTTGTCGCCGACACATCGTGAACCGGGTGCGGCCAAAGACAGCTATTCGGACCGCTTCCCCGATGCACGCCCGGCCGCTTCGCACGGCGTTCGTGGAGCAGGTGCGCGGGAGCCGCTCGAACCCATCGCGCCGGCGGGATGGCTGAAGACAGGGTCGGCGGCGGGAGCGTCGTCGGGAACGCGGGAAAGCGCAGCGCGTGTGAACGCGTCCGCGGCGGTGACGGGCGCGGGATCGGCTGGTGTCACGCGCGGCGCGGGTACGGCGGGTAGCGTGCCGTCTGCTATCGCTGCGACCTCGACAACACGCGCAACCGGCCATTCTGCGGATACTGCCGCGTCGCGGCGTCCAGACGTATCGCGGTCATCGCTGAACCGGAGCGCACCGGGCGCCGTTCGTGCGTCAGGTTCCTCCAGCGTTCCTCACGCCGCTTCGCGCAATACATCGACGAAACCTGGCCCCGGCAAGTCGGCTCCTCCGGTCGTCTCGATCGACTCTTTTTTTGCTGCGACAACGGCGTCCGAGGCAGTTCCCGCCAAGCCCGCCGGTCCGCCTCCGGCACCTGAGCGTATCAAGGAGACGCTGCGCTCCATCGAACAAAGCACGGCGCAATGGACCACACGCGCAGGTGTCGCCGATACCGCGCTGGAAGCCGGAGGAGCGTCGCCAGATACACAGGATGCGGCCAAGGGACATGACGCAGCGGCCTTGAACGCTTCGGGTACTTCGGGTACTTCCGATACGCTAGCCGCTTCGGCCAGTTCCGCCGCTGGTACCGTTTCTCCAGAGTCCTTAGCTATTGGTACGCCCGCGGCAACGCTTCCGACCGGTCCGGCATCGACGATAACCAACTCATCCGCGAACCAGACCGAGCAGCCGGGAGTGACGGAAGGCGTCGCGTCCAGGTCGGCATCGAGTGTTGCGGGCACGTATTCATCGAGCACTTTGCTACGCGACGGCTACACCTTTGCCTCGGGCGCCCAGGCTGCCGTGCGCGAACCGACGCAACCGGAGACCAGCGAGAACGCAAGCGCGAACAACGCGGACATCCGCAACAACGACGCCCTGCCCTATCCCGCATCCCCGACACCCCGCGACAACGGTGTTCAACAAACATCGGTAACTGCCCCAACCAGCACGCAATTTACCGATGCGCGTTCGAACCCGCCTGTGCAGCGCACCGACAGCGATGCGACTACACATCGGACGTCGAATCCGACAGGGTCGGCCGACATCGATGGAATCGCGTATCTGGCCTCTTCCGACATTGCAGGAAACCCCGCGCACACCCCATCGAACGGTTCATTTGCGCACGCGGAACCGGTAACGCCTGACACGACAACGGCAGCCTCTACACCCGCTCACACGCCGGCTCATCTCGCCGATCTCCCGCCGTGGGCCGTGCGCGCCGGTCAAACGCACCCGGTTCCGACGACGCATGAAATCGTCCCGGCGACACCCGCATCGCCGCTATCGGGAAGCCCCGCAACCGCGCCCACGGGCCACGTCCACACGCCGCCGTGGCAAGCGGATGCGAGCGCCACGCGTGCGCCGTTCAGAGTCGTCGATACGCCGTACACCATGCCGGACGAAACCGCCGCGAGCGTTGCAACCCGCACCGAGACCCCGAACGGATACGCGACACCAACGCCATCCGACGGCCCAACTGCACCCGAAGCGCAACCAGACCCGATCCCAGACCACGCGTCGAACGTCGTCCACTTCCCGCGCGCGAGCACAAGCCCGCCTCCCGCGCCTGAAACAACGCCGCAGCAACCCCAGCAACCCGATACCCGCCCGCCGGTGCGCGGTTTCATCGCGACCGAATTCGAGTTCCACGCGCCCGCGGCATCCGCCGTCGATCTCCCCGGCCTCGATCTCCTCGAGCCTGCATCCGACGAAGTCGAACCTGTTTCAGAACAACATCTCGCCGAAACGGGCCAGTTGATCGAGCAGCGCCTGCAGGAATTCAAAGTACCGGTGACCGTGGTCGGCGCATCTGCGGGACCGGTCATCACGCGCTTCGAAGTCGAACCGGCGCTTGGCGTGCGCGGCAGCCAGATCGTCGGCCTGATGAAGGACCTCTCCCGCGGACTAGGACTCACGTCCATCCGCGTGGTCGAAACGATTCCCGGCAAGACCTGCATGGGGCTTGAACTGCCGAACGCCAAGCGGCAGATGATCCGGCTCTCCGAAATCCTGGAAGCCGATGTCTATCGCGACTCGAAGTCGTTCTTAACGATCGCGATGGGCAAGGACATCATCGGCAATCCGGTCGTGACCGACCTCGCGCGCGCGCCGCACATGCTGGTCGCGGGCACGACGGGTTCCGGCAAATCGGTGGCGATCAACGCGATGATCCTCTCGCTGCTGTACAAGGCGAAACCGGAAGACGTGCGCCTGATCATGATCGACCCGAAGATGCTGGAATTGTCGGTGTACGAAGGCATTCCGCATCTGCTCGCACCGGTCGTGACCGACATGAAGCTCGCCGCGAACGCGCTGAACTGGTGTGTCGGGGAAATGGAGAAGCGTTACAAGCTGATGTCGGCGGTGGGCGTGCGCAACCTGCAGGGTTTCAACCAGAAAATCCGCAATGCCGAAGCGGCGGGCAAGAAGCTGACGAACCCGTTCTCGCTCACGCCCGATGCGCCCGAACCGCTCGCCAAACTGCCGATGATCGTAGTCGTCATCGACGAGCTCGCCGACCTGATGATGGTCGCTGGCAAGCAGATCGAGCAGTTGATCGCGCGTTTGGCGCAGAAGGCGCGCGCCGCCGGCATTCACCTGATTCTCGCGACGCAGCGGCCCTCGGTGGATGTGATCACCGGGCTGATCAAGGCGAACATTCCGACGCGGGTGGCGTTCCAGGTGTCATCGAAGATCGATTCGCGCACGATCCTCGACCAGATGGGCGCGGAGTCCCTGCTCGGCGCCGGCGACATGCTGTTCCTGCCGCCCGGTACCGGCTATCCGCAACGCGTGCATGGCGCGTTTGTCGCCGATGAAGAAGTGCATAGCGTCGTGGAGTATCTGAAGCAGTTCGGCGAACCGGAGTACGAGGAAGGGATCCTGTCGGGACCGACGCCCGAAGGCGGCACGCCGGACCTCTTCGGCGATACGCCGGATGCCGAAGCCGATCCGCTTTACGACGAAGCCGTGTCATTCGTGTTGCGTACCCGCCGGGCATCGATTTCGTCAGTGCAGCGGCAATTGCGCATCGGCTATAACCGCGCCGCGCGGCTCGTCGAACAGATGGAAACAGCAGGCCTGGTTTCGCCGATGGGCACGAACGGGAACCGCGAAGTGCTTGCACCGGGACCGTCGGAATAAGCGATGCCCGGAGGGTGAAAAGCGCCCGGGCATCGACCGCATCACTTCACCACAACCGCAAGCGCCGCAGCAAATACAGCGTGAAGGCGGCGCAAACGGCCATCACGCCCATGACGATCAGGAACGAATGATTGTTGTGCGTGCCGGGCAGCCCGGCGACATTCATGCCGAAGATACCGGACACGAGCGTCGCGGGCATCAGCAACGCGGACATGACCGCGAGCCACAGCAGCTTGCGGTTGATGTCCTCCGACAGCAACGCAGCGATCTCGTCCTGCAGCAGCTTCGAGCGTTCGTATTGCGCCTCGAGCCCGGCGCCCAGCCCGTTTAGCACTTGAATGGCCTGGATCAGCGTTTCCATCGACCGGGGTTCGGCCCATTCGAGCCGCCGCAACACCAGTTGCGTCAGAGCGTTGCGCTCGGGATCTACAAACCGCTTCACCTCCACCAGCCGCCGCCGCACCGACCCCAGCTCCGCGCGCCAATTCGAATGTCGACCGTCAAGCACGCCCTCCTCGACGTCGTCGAGCCGGTCGCCGATTTCATCGATACGATCAGCAAACGTCTCGTTCAACGCACGAATCAGGCCGGCGAAAAGATCGACGGTATCGCGGAACATCGCACCTTCGAGCACGGCGTGACGCAGCCGGTCGGTGGATTGCAGCGGCTGTGCGCGCACCGTGATCATGCGGTTCTTATCGACGTAAAAGCGCAACGCGCCCGTCGCCCGGCGCGTGGCCTGCGCGTTCGGATCGTTGTCGGGCGTTTCCGCGACGCGCTCCAGGTCCGCCACGACGCCGTACATGAACGTCCCGCCCATGTGCACGCGTGGGCGCTTGTCCTCACCGTTCAGGAATTCGCGGGCGACATCGGGCATTGCTGTGACGCCGGTCAGCCAGCTTTCGACGGTGTCGTCGTTGGCGCTCAAATGCAGCCACGTAGGGCCTTCGCCAGCGATCTCGCGCCGCGCTTCATCCCAGGACAGCCGTAAAGCCTCTGCGCCGGCAAAACGGAACGCACAGATGAAACCCGGCGGCGTAGGCGCGTCGTGCGGCGTATTTCCGGCGGTGAGACCAGACTCCCTGCTTATTGCTGACGTAATGTTCAACTTTAAATTCCTTCCATACCGGGACAACCCGCGGGACGAACCGCGGGACAACCCGGCCTTACTGGTTAAATCAAAACCACGTTACTTGAGAACCAAGAAAACTGTGCGAGCCGCGAATCACTGACGACCCGCGACCCGCACACTTGAAAAAATAATCTTCAGGATGGCGAAACGAACTTGAAATCGACCGGTGAGCCGATCTCCAGGCGCTTCGGATCGGACGCAAGTTCGCCTGTGTCCGGATTGCGCCTGAAAAAGTAGACGCTGTCGCTGTCCTGATTGCCGACGATCAGCCAGCGCCCGGTCGGATCGATCGCAAATTCGCGCGGCGTCTTGCCGAGCGTCGAAGTGCGGCCGAGCAGCTTGAGGTGACCATCGGACGGATTCACGGCGTACGTCAGGATTTCGTTCACATCGCCGCGATTGGTGGCGTAGAGGAAGCGGCCATCCGGCGACAGATGGATCGCGCCGCCGCCTACCTTGCCCTTGAAGCCGGGCGAGGTCATCGGCAAGGTTTGCCTCAACGTGAGTTTGCCGTCGTCATAGTCGTACACCGATACCGACGCATTCATTTCGGTCGTGAGGTAGGCATGTTTGCCCGCCTGATCGAAGATCAGGTGGCGCGGCCCGGAACCGGGTTTCACCAGCGTGTAGCGCTGCTCGGTCGGCCCGAACAAACCGCGGCTGCCGTCGGGCGTATACCTGTACGAATAGATCTTGTCCGCCCCCAGGTCCTGCGCGAACAGGTAACGGCCATCGGGCGAAAACACGGTCGAGTGCACATGCGAATTGTCCTGGCGCCCTTTCACGGGACCGCTGCCGTCGTGATGCACGGTCAGCACGGACGGATCGACCCGGTCGCCTTCCAGCGGAAACACGGCGAAACTGCCACCCGGATTCGATGCCACCGAGTAGTTGGCTGCCAGCAGATACCGGCCATCCGGCGATAGAGCCAGATACGCGGGATCGTTGCCATCGGAAGAGACGCGGTTCACGAACGTGAGCTGACCGCTGGGCGGATCGAAGCGGAATGCGCTGATGCCGCCGCGCTGCGAAGCGGGTCCGTTATCGCCGGGAAGCTCGTTGACGGCGTAGACATGCTGCCGGTCGTGGCTCACCACGAGATACGACGGATTCACCGTCTGCGCGGATGCAAGGCGCGTGATCGCACCGGTGCCCGCATCGAACCGGTACACGTAGATTCCCTCGCTCTTGCCGCTGCCGGTGTAGGTGCCCACGAGCAAGTCGAATACACCGTTACCGGATGCACCGGAAGCAGTCGTCGACGTGCCGGCAGCCGTACCCGAGCCTTGCGCGAAAGCTTGGGCCGCAGCAAGCGACAACACAGCGGCGACACCCGCCGCGACACTTCTTGACATCAATCGCGGCCGCCCGACATGACGCTCGGCGCGAGCTAAACCCGCCGATCCAGCGGCGCGGCACGATGTTTGCGTGGGACCGAAGCCCCGGACACGGAGCGTAGAAGGAAACCGACGGGTAAAACGCGTCAAGTGAGTGAAATGGGTGAAATCAGCCAATTGCATATCGCCTCCTGATCATTCGTTATTAGGCTTGTTTCAGGGCTTGTTTCAAGGTACGCGAGCCGTGGAAAGCGCCCGATTGTCACCAGTCACTGCTTTGGCGCATGATGCAGACCCATTCCCATCAAAAAATCAACAAGGAGTCACCATGGATATCCATCTGAGCCTCGGACCGCTGGTTGCGCTGATAGCAGGCATTTTGATCCTGATCGTGCCGCGCTTGCTGAACTTCATCGTCGCGATTTACCTCATCATCATCGGACTGATCGGCGTGTTCGGACTGAGCGCGACCCATTTCTGACGGCGACGGCCCGGCAACTGCCGTCGCACTGGCATCCGTGATGCGCTCCGTAAGACGCTGTTATTGGAGCGAGGTTCCGGTAGACGAGCAAACGCCTTACGCGGGGGCGGAATCCGCGATCCCGCGCGCTAGAAATGTCCTGAAGTCGAACGATGGGCGCAGCGTGTTGCCACGCAATCGGTATCAGTGTCAGTTGTTGGCAAGCTGCTCGAGCCGCATGCGGCCCTGCAGCGACAAGCCGCCCACAGCGGTATGCCCGTTGACCTCGCGATGCCGCGTGAAGCACGCACGTTCGATCAGGAACGACGCAGCGGTTTCCATCCCATTGCGGGACAGGCCGAGATTTTGGTAATTGAGATCCAGGAGCGTGTTTTGATCGGCGATACGGCTCGCAGCCGACAGGATGGCGATGCAATCAGCTCTCGACGGATTCAGCATGGCTTTCACTTTCGATGTCCTCGAAACGTTAAGCAAGCAGGGAGCGCGTGACGTGCATCAACGAGCCCGGTGCCGTGGACTCGCGCAACATTCTCAGGCCTTACCGTCGTGCGCCAGGTTTCATTCTAAGCATTTGTCACACGTTTTTTCAACAGGCGTTTTTGCAAGGAGGCCCGGGCCCGGTATGACGAATCGAAGCGGGTTGAAACGTGAGACTGAAGCCGCGAACGCGGAGATGACAGACATGCATGAAAGACGCGCATGAAAGGAGCGCATGAAAGACATGGGACACGAATGCGCTTCATAATCGGACGCTCGAAGGACTGGAAGAGCCTGGCCTCCCCTAACCACGCGGCGCCTGAACGTCGGCCGCATCGACCTCTTATGACTAGCCCATGCCCGCATTGATCGAGGACTACGCCCTGGTCGGCGACGGTCACACCGCCGCCCTGATCTCAAAAGAAGGCTCGATAGACTGGCTATGCTGGCCGCGCTTCGACTCCGGCGCGTGTTTCGCGGCCCTGCTGGGCACGCCGGAAAACGGCCGCTGGCTCATCACGCCCGACCTGCCCGACGGCGCCCCGGCGCCGGTCATCACCCGCCGGTATCGCGGCGATACGCTGATCCTGGAAACCGATTTCGAGACGCCCGAAGGAAAAGTGTCGCTCATCGACTTCATGCCGGTCCGCGATGGCGCGTCCGACCTGGTGCGCATCGTGGTGGGCCGGCGCGGCACGGTGAAGATGAAGATGGAACTGGTGCTGCGCTTCGATTACGGTTCCTCCATTCCCTGGGTCAGCCGGCTCCCCGATGAAAGCGGTATTCGCGCAATCGCCGGTCCCGATCTGTGCGTGTTGCGCACGCCCATCGAACTCAGCGGCGAGAATATGCGCACCGTCGGCGAATTCACGGTGAGCGAGGGCGAGCGCGTCCCCTTCTCGCTCGTGTATTCGCAGTCGCACTTGCGCCTGCCGCGCGCGCTCGATCCCCATACGCAGTTCGCCCGCACCGAGAACTTCTGGCTGGAATGGTCGGGCCGCAGCAACCTCGACGGCCGCTGGGGTCCGGCCATCCGCCGCTCGCTGATCACGCTCAAGGCGCTGGCCTACGAACCGACCGGCGGGATTGTCGCCGCTCCTACCACGTCGTTGCCGGAGCAACTGGGCGGCACGCGCAACTGGGATTATCGATACTGCTGGCTACGCGACGCTACCATCACCCTGCTCGCCATGATGCGCAGCGGCTACTACGACGAAGCGCGCGCCTGGCGCGCTTGGCTGGGCCGCGTGATGGCCGGGTCGCCGGATCAGGTGCAGATCATGTACGGCATTGCGGGCGAGCGGCGCCTGCCCGAATGGGAAGTCGACTGGCTGGCGGGTTACGAGAACTCAAAGCCGGTGCGCATTGGCAATGGTGCGGTCAACCAGTTGCAACTCGATGTCTACGGCGAAGTGATGAACGCGCTGCATCTTGCACGCGTGGGCGGCCTGCAAGCCGACGACACCGTATGGTCGATCCAGCGCGCCATGCTCAATCACCTGGACACCGTCTGGCAGGAAGCCGACGAAGGCATCTGGGAAACGCGCGGCGGGCGTCAGCAATTCACCTTTTCGAAGGTCATGGCGTGGGTGGCTTACGACCGCGCGATCAAATCGGCGGAACAGTTCGAGCTGGAAGGCCCGCTCGACCACTGGCGCAACCTGCGCACGACCATTCACGCGGACGTGTGCGAGAAAAGCTGGAATCCGTCGATGAACTCGTTCGCCCAGACCTACGGCGGCAAAGATCTCGATGCCAGCCTGCTGCTGATTCCGCTGCTCGGCTTTCTGCCACCGGAAGATCCTCGCGTGATCTCCACGGTTCACGCCATCGAACGGGATCTCACCCATGACGGCCTGGTCAAGCGATATCACACGTCCGAAGTAGAGGACGGCCTGCCGCCCGGGGAAGGCACGTTCCTGGCATGCAGCTTCTGGCTGGTCGATAACCTCGCGTTGCAGGGCCGCCACGAGGAAGCGTATGCAATGTTTGAGCGTTTGCTGGGCCTGGCGAACGACGTCGGCCTGCTGGCCGAGGAATATGACACGGTCGCGAAACGTCTGGTTGGTAACTTTCCGCAGGCATTTACGCATGTCGCGCTCGTGCATACCGGCATGAACCTGATGCGGCACGAACAAGGCATGGCGAAGGCAACAGGCCAGCCCGCGTCGCGTCAGGACAAACCCTCGGACGCAGCACACGCAAAAGAAAGCAAATCGTAATGTTGTTCGAATGATTGACGAAAATTAACAACTTCAACGCAAAATTCATGCGGAATAGCGGTGAAGAACACGTATGTTGCGTTGCACAAAAGCGTGTTCTTAGCTATGATCGAAAGAGGCTTTCCGACCGGTCGTTCGGCGAATAGGGTTTTGAATCGGCTTTGAATTTGCTTTGATTCCGGGTTCAAAATTGGGGTCTGGTGTAACGGCTTAGCCGGCATGTGTTTCGTGTGCTGTTCCATGTTCAGCCAAGAAGGCGCAATGCCGGCTTAAAGCCCCGTCCCCAGTCCCTGCTCCATTCCCCGTGACCCCTCGTGAAGTCAATAAGTAACAACGAATAACTGCCAGCACCAGCAATTCGGTGCAATCGACGACCTGCACGCCGAGCCGGGAACCAGCGAAACGCTGACCCTGCATGACGCCACCGCCGATAGAGGCCAACCGCCGGAAACGCTCCCGAACACGGGTGCAGCCGGTTTTACACAGGTCAGACATGCTCTATCAATTCCACGAGTTTCAGCGGGCCATGTTGAGTCCCCTCACGGCATGGGCGGAAGCGGCATCGAAGTCGTTCACCAACCCTTCCAGCCCGCTCGCGTATGTGCCGGGTTCCACGCGGCTCGCGGCCGGCTACGAATTGCTGTACCGCCTGGGCAAGGATTACGAAAAGCCGGAGTTCGAACTGCATCAGATCGAGAAGAACGGCCATGCCATTCCTATCGTCGAGCAGATCGTGATGGAAAAACCCTTCTGCAGACTGATCCGCTTTAAGCGCTTCTCCGACGACAGCGCGACCGTCACCGAGCTCAAGACCGAACCTATTGTGCTGGTCTGCGCCCCGCTGTCGGGTCACCACTCCACGCTGTTGCGCGACACGGTGAAGACGCTGCTGCACGATCACAAGGTCTATCTGACGGACTGGCTCGACGCCCGCATGGTGCCGCTCGAAGACGGGTCGTTCCATCTCGATGACTACGTGCAGTACATCCAGGATTTCATCCGCCAGATTGGCGCGAAAGACCTGCACGTGATCTCGGTATGCCAGCCGACCGTGCCGGTGCTCGCCGCAATCTCGTTGATGGCGAGCCGCGGTGAAGACACGCCGCGCACCATGACCATGATGGGCGGCCCTATCGATGCGCGCCGCAGCCCCACGTCGGTCAACTCGCTCGCAAGCGAACATTCATACGAATGGTTCGAGAACAACGTGATCTACACGGTGCCGGCGAATTATCCGGGCGTAGGCCGGAAGGTCTATCCGGGCTTTCTGCAGCATGCCGGTTTTGTCGCGATGAACCCTGAGCGGCACGTGACGGCGCATTGGGACTTCTATCAGAACCTGATGCGTGGTGACGACGAAGATGCGGAGCAACATCGCCGCTTCTACGACGAATACAACGCCGTGCTCGACATGGACGCCGACTATTATCTGGACACCATTCGCGTCGTGTTCCAGGAGTTCCGCCTGGCCGAAGGCACGTGGGACGTCAATGGAGAGCTCGTGCGTCCGCAGGACATCCAGAACACGGCACTGCTGACCATCGAAGGCGAACTCGACGACATTTCCGGCAGCGGTCAGACACGCGCGGCACATGACCTGTGCACCGGCATTCCGGCGAAGAACAAACGCCACTACATGGCTGAGAAAGCAGGCCATTACGGCATTTTCTCGGGACGCCGCTGGCGCACGATGGTATATCCGCAACTGCGCGAATTCATTCTCACGCACGACAAGGCGCCGAAAAAGGAAGCTGTCCCTGCTTGATTGCCGGCTGGGGAAAAAGCGCCTGAAATTAATTGGCACGACAAAACACGCCGCGTAAAACGCGGCGTGTTTCATTTGCGGCCCCTCCTCTGCCGTTTGCTTTTTCCGGCAAGCGGAGAAGGCCAATGCATCAGCGTCTCAGCAAATACGCGAGCAGCAATTCCGTATTCATCTTGATGATTTCATCGCGTTCGGCGTCGCGGCTGAAGTCGAGCCCGAACGTGGCTTCGAGTGTGAACCGGTTCGATACGATGTAATAGCCAAGACCCGACAAGGTCACGTAAAAGCGCAGCGGGTCGACGTTATTGCGAAATAGCCCGGCATGCTGACCGCGTTCGAGAATCTTCGTGAGCGTGGCGACCACCGGCGATATCAACTCTCGAATCCGCGTGGAGCCCTTTATATAGCGGGCTTCATGCAGATTTTCATTATTGATGAGCCGCAAGAGTTCGGGATGCTCACGATAATAATTCCAGATGAAGTGCGCCAGTTGCGTGATGGCTTCGACGGGCGCAACCCCCTCGAGGTCCAGCGTCTTTTCAGCGTCCGTGAGTGCGGCGAATGCATGTTCGAGCACCGCCGTGAACAACTGCTCCTTGCTGCCGAAATAATAGTAGAGCATTCGCTCGTTGGTTTCGGCACGGCGCGCAATCTGGTCGACACGCGCGCCGAACAAGCCACCGGCCGCAAATTCCTCTGCGGCGGCAAGCAGGATGCGACGGCGTGTACCCTCGGGATCTCTTTTGATTTTTGGCTGGTTCATGGTGGCTTTGTGATCGACAAACCGCGTTATCGACATAGCGTCACGCGTTCCCGTGTCCTGAGGAAGCATGCGATGGATCGGTTACGCCAACGTGAGTGGGGAATACCGTCCTGCAGTCAATCGAAAGCGATTTGATTATGTGCACATCGTTGCCGTGTTGGCAATTGGGAATGATTGGGAACCGCTTGAAATTCGGCGATAATGCCGCTTCCCGTGCAACGGCCGGAAACGCGCGAACATGACGTCAAAAATGAGCGCGAACCCGAACGGTCGAGCTATACCCACGCACGCATTCGCGCGTGGCTCACGATCCCGTTCGCACCGCACTCCCCACGCTGATAGCAAGCCGTTAATGTGACCGTAGTGACTGCAACCTCCTTGAAGACTCTCGCCGACCGGATCGAAGACCTGCTGCCCCAGACGCAGTGCACCAAATGCGGCTACCTCGCGTGCCGGCCATATGCCGAGGCCATTGCCGCAGGCGAGGCAGACTATAACCAGTGCCCGCCAGGAGGCCAGGAAGGTGTGGTTCGTCTGGCCAGCCTGCTCGGCAAGCCCATCATTGCGCTCAACCCGGATAACGGCGTTGAACGGCCACGGCCGCTTGCGATCATCGATGAGAATCTTTGCATCGGATGCACACTCTGTCTGCAGGCATGTCCAGTCGATGCAATCATTGGGGCTGCGAAACAGATGCACACGATCATCCCCGAGCTCTGCACGGGCTGCGACCTGTGCGTACCACCGTGTCCGGTCGATTGCATCGCCATGGTTCCAATCACAGGCGAGCAGACCGGTTGGGACGCATGGAGCCAACGAGAAGCCGATGCAGCGCGCGAGCGGCACGATTTGCGCTTGGCACGCCTCGCGCGTGAACGCAACGCGGCCGAAGCACGCAAGGCGGCACGCATGGCCGGGGGGGCGCGCATTGAGTCGCTTACTGAGCCGCGCATTGAGCCGAACACTCAACCGGCTGGCTCGGTTGCATCGAAGACGGAGCAACCCGGCGCCACCCCGCTCGACGATGCGCAGGCAAAAAAGCGCGCCATCATCCAGGCCGCCATGGACCGTGCCCGGCAGAAGAAAGAAGAACTGGCCAGACTCGGCGCAGGACCGAAAAACACCGACGCGGTCAGTCCGGAAGTTCAGGCGCAGATCGATGCGGCAGAGGCGCGCCGTCGCCGCCTTGGCATGGTTCAAGCAGACGAAGACAAAAGATCGACAGGTGCTGTCGAGCCCGGCAGCAAACCTGATAACGCGTCCGACAACGATCACAAAGCCTGAACACGATGAACCCAACAAAACGCCGCGCGATCTTCGAAACGCTGCAAAGCCTGAACCCGCATCCGACCACCGAACTCGAGCATGAATCGCCGTTCGAATTGCTGATCTCCGTGATGCTGTCGGCGCAAGCCACCGATGTCTCCGTGAACAAGGCGATGCGGCGCATGTATCCGGTCGCCAACACGCCGGCCAAGGTGCTGGCGCTCGGCGAAGAGGGCGTGACGGAGTACATCAAGACCATCGGATTGTTTCGAACGAAGGCGAAGAACGTGATCGCGACATGCAAGATCCTGATCGAGCAATACGGGGGCGAAGTCCCGGACGATCGCGAGGCGCTCGAAGCGCTGCCGGGCGTTGGACGGAAGACGGCGAACGTGATCCTGAATACGGCGTTCGGCCATCCGACCATCGCCGTGGATACGCATATCTTTCGGGTATCGAATCGCACGGGGCTCGCACCCGGGAAAGACGTGCGCGCGGTCGAAGCGGCACTGGAGAAATTCGTCCCCGATGAGTTCAAACAGGACGCCCATCACTGGCTGATCCTGCACGGCCGTTATGTATGCCGGGCACGCGTGCCTGAATGCTGGCATTGCGCGATCGAGCCGCTGTGCGAGTTCCGGCCGAAGACGCCGGCGCCTATTGAATGAGCAAGGAATGAGCGACGGGAAGAGCGGCAGGCCGAAGCGGGCGAGAAGCAGCGATGCAGATTAAAATGGCCCTCTGAAAACGACCCCCGCAAGCACTGCCACAACCATGTTCAACCCCAGCCGCGACGAAGTTCGCCAATTTTTCACCGACACCTGGCGCAAGCAGCGCGAGGGCGGCGTCCTGACACCGCTTGAGAGCATTGCCGCGGACTGGATCGGTGAGCATCCTGAATACCAGCAAGAACTTGCAGACCCCGACGTGGCCCATGCCGACTATTCGCCGGATCAGGGCAAGAGCAACCCGTTCCTGCATTTATCGATGCATCTCGCGATTACCGAGCAACTGTCCATCGATCAACCGCCTGGCATCCGGCGCGCGCATGAGCGGCTGGTCGGCCGGATGGGTTCGACGCATGACGCCCAGCACGCCATCATGGAATGCCTTGGGCAGATCATCTGGGAATCACAGCGCAACAACACGCCGCCGGACACCGATGCTTACCTGGCGCTGATCGAACAGCGGGCATCGCGAGACTGAAGACTGCATCAAAAACGAAAACACCCCGCGGCAACTCACCGGCGGGGTGTTTTTTCGTGCGCTTGCCAAACCAACAACGGCTTCCCGGCGAAACTTATTTCTTCACGATCAGATCGCCGTCCAACGATTCGATATACGCCGAGATGTCTTTCAAATCGCTTTGCGACAAGCTTTGCACTTGCGCGGCCATGATCGGGTTGTTACGTCCGAAGTTCGGATTGCCGTTGCCCATCTGGTACTGGCGCAGCGCCCAGTAGAGATAGTCGGCGTGCTGGCCTGCGAGCTTTGGATAGTCCGCGCTCACCGGCTTGTTCAGGTTCGGGCCGTGGCAGGCCGCGCAGTTATGGGCCTCGGTGAGCACCTTGCCGTTGCTTGCATCGGCTGCATGCGCCGGCTGCATGGCTAGAACGCCGATCGCGCCGGCCAGCGCGGCTGCCGTGCATGCTGTCTTGAACACTGTGTCGAGTGCCTTCATGAATTCTCCTATCCGCGATTAGTGATTACCGGGTGACGGGCGCCCAAGATCCGTCAATCAGACGCGGGCGCAACGCGGATCACTTGTCGGGATTGTTCTTCGAAGAGGGGGTTTGCGCGGCGTAATACGCAGCGATGTCTGCTATGTCCTGATCGGACAGGCCGGCCGCTATGCCGTGCATGGTCTCGAAATGGCGGTCGCCCTTCTTGTAGGCATGCAGCGCGTTTTCAATGTAGTGCGCGCTCTGGCCGCCTAGCATGGGAACCCGGTACACCTCGGGATACGCGGTGCGATAACCGGGAATGCCGTGGCACCCGATACACATCGCAACCTTGCCCTGGGCTGCTTTCGCGTTGCCCACGACATCGGCGGATGCCTGTGTCGCGAAGCCGGCAAGCCCCGACAGCGCTGCGATCACGGCACATTTGCCGACGAATTTATTCATAGCTTCTAACCTGGCATGAGGGGAAATCCGGCACCTTGGACGCCAGGCGTTCCGGGACTTTCTCGGGACTGGTCAAACGAATACACGCTGATCAATGGCGCCAAAGAGTGCCAGGGAACACAGATCCACACGTTTTTGCGCGTTTTCACGTGTTTTTGCGTGTCTTCGTTTTCCAGCCACGCGGGCCAAAAAAATCGCGCTAATTGTACCGCGCGACCTACCCTGCGTCCACCGGCCGCAGCGGGGCCGGCCCCATTGCGAAAGGCCGCAGCGCGGGGGTCCCGGGAGACTGCGACAATCTGTCCGATGGACATTTGCGACTCCCTTAGGCGCAACAGTGCGATCGGACGTTCCAGGGCCGGGGCTGCTAAAACCCTTCTGACTTATACTGCAATTTTTCCTTCTCCGAGGGACGCGTCATGCGTTTTGAAGGTTCATCGCAGTACGTCGCCACCGACGATCTCAAGCTCGCCGTCAACGCCGCCATCACCCTGCAGCGCCCTTTGCTCATCAAGGGCGAGCCCGGCACCGGCAAGACCATGCTGGCCGAGGAAGTCGCCGCCGCACTCGGCATGCCGCTCCTGCAATGGCACATCAAGTCGACCACCAAAGCCCAGCAGGGCCTCTACGAGTACGACGCGGTGTCGCGCCTGCGCGATTCCCAGCTCGGCGACGAACGCGTGAAGGACATCCGCAATTACATCGTGAAGGGTGTGCTGTGGCAGGCTTTCGACGCCGATGAACCCGGCGTGCTGCTGATCGATGAAATCGATAAAGCGGACATCGAATTCCCGAACGACTTGCTGCGCGAACTCGACCGGATGGAGTTCTACGTCTACGAGACCCACGAACTCGTGAAGGCGAAACACCGGCCGCTCGTGATCATCACGTCGAATAACGAAAAAGAACTGCCCGACGCGTTCCTGCGCCGCTGCTTTTTCCACTACATCAAATTCCCCGAACCTACGACGATGAAACAGATCGTCGAGGTGCATTTCCCTGGCATCAAGCAGGATCTGCTCGCCGCCGCCATGCAAAGCTTCTTCGAGTTGCGCAATGTGTCGGGGCTGAAGAAGAAACCGTCGACATCGGAATTGCTCGACTGGCTGAAACTGCTGCTGGCCGAAGACATTGGCCCGGAAGCGCTGCGCGCAACAGATCAGAAGCAGGTCATTCCGCCGTTGCATGGCGCGTTGCTCAAGAACGAACAAGACGTGAGTCTGTTCGAGCGCCTGCTGTTCATGAACCGCAACAACCGTTGAAAAGGCTGCACGTATGAGCCGCTGGATCGATCCGGTTACGCTGGAAGGCAGGTTTGTGAGACTCGTGCCGCTCGAGCGCGAGCACCAGGACGCGCTCGCCAACGCGGCGGCAGACGGCGAGTTGTGGAAGCTCTGGTACACGAGCGTCCCCTCGCCCGACACAATAGGCGCATGGATGGACACGGCGCTCGCCATGCGCGATTCGGCGGGCGCGCAAGCGTTCACTGTCATCGACGTGAGGACGGGCGACGTGGTCGGCAGCACGCGTTATATGAACGTCGAGGCGGCGCATCGGCGGCTGGAGATTGGCAGCACGTGGTACGCGAAACGCGTGCAGCGCACGGCGATCAACACCGAAGCCAAGCTGCTCCTGCTGTCGCATGCGTTCGACACGCTCAAGACCATCGCCGTCGAGTTCCGGACGCACTTCATGAACCGTCAGTCGCGCGCGGCCATTGCGCGGCTGGGGGCGAAGGAAGATGGAATCCTGCGCAATCACCAGATCGGCCGGGACGGCATTTACCGCGACACGGTGGTATTTTCGATTATCGAATCCGAGTGGCCGGCCGTGCGCGCGAATCTGCGCGCCAAACTCGACGCGCGGCTCGACTTGCCGTCCGGCTCGTAGCACGACAGATTGGGGCAAGGAGCCCGGCATGCTGATCGATTTTTTCTATTCCCTGCGCGGCGCCAAGCTACCGGTTTCGGTCAAGGAATACCTGACGCTGCTTGAGGCGCTGAAGGCCCAGGTCATTGGGCCTTCCATCGACGAGTTCTACTTTCTCGCGCGCATGACGCTGATCAAGGACGAGAAATACTTCGATAAATTCGATCAGGCGTTCGGCGCCTATTTCAACGGCATCGCAACCCTCGATGAAGGCGCATTCGATATACCGCTCGAATGGCTCAAGAAACGCCTGGAACGAGATTTCACGCCCGAGGAAAAACGCCAGATAGAAGCGCTTGGCGGTATCGACAAGTTGATGGAACGGCTGAAGCAACTGCTCGATGAGCAGCATGAACGGCACGAGGGCGGCAGCAAGTGGATTGGTTCAGGCGGGACCTCGCCGTTCGGCAATGGCGGGTTTAATCCGGAGGGTATCCGGATTGGCGGGGATTCCGCGGGGAACCGAACGGCCGTCAAGGTCTGGGACGAACGCGCGTACAAGGATTACGACGACCAGGTCGAGATCGGGACGCGCAATATCAAGGTGGCGTTGCGGCGCCTGCGGCGCTTCGCGCGCGAAGGCGCTGCCGATGAACTCGATCTCCCCGACACCATTCGCAGCACCGCCGCCAATGCCGGCTGGCTCGACCTGAAGATGGTCCCGGAGCGCCACAACAATGTGAAAGTCCTGATGCTGCTGGATGTAGGCGGGTCGATGGACGACCATATCAAGCGCGTTGAAGAACTCTTTTCCGCAGCGAAATCAGAGTTCAAGCATCTGGAGTTTTTTTACTTCCATAACTGCGTTTATGACTATCTCTGGAAAAACAACCGGAGACGGCATGGCGAGCGCACTGCCACGTTTGACGTGTTGCACAAATTTTCGCCGGATACCAAGCTGATTTTTGTCGGCGATGCAACCATGAGTCCGTACGAGGTCGTGCAACCCGGCGGATCGGTTGAATATAACAACGCTGAAGCCGGTGCGGTCTGGTTACGACGGCTCGCCGATCAGTTCCCCCGTTTCGCCTGGCTCAATCCTGAGCCGGAAAGGCTTTGGGAATATCGGCAATCGGTATCGATTATTCGGCAAATACTGGGCGGTCGAATGTTTGGGTTGACGCTCGGCGGGCTCGAAAGCGCGATGCGGGCGCTTTCCAAATAAGCGGCTCGGGTTGCGCGCCTCCGTTGCCGCGCGCGCCTTTTAATACCAACGTAAGCCCCGCTTTATTTGCATCGATTCAAAGTGGCATGGCAATTATTTTTCGGACTGTCACTGCCCTTGATCGCGTCCAGTCAGTACGATTTGCGATTGTCCCCCAAGGCTTCGCATGAATCCCCCCGCCACGACTTTCCGCCCCCTCGCTGACTCCTCCCTCTCCGCGCTTGTCGCGGGATTCGTCGCCATGATGACGGGCTATACCAGTTCGCTCGTCCTCATGTTCCAGGCCGGGCGTGCCGCCCATCTCTCCGATACCCAGATTTCCTCCTGGATCTGGGCGCTCTCCATGGGCATGGCGCTTTGCACGATCGGCCTCTCACTCAGGTTTCGCGCGCCGATCGTCGCGGCCTGGTCCACGCCCGGCGCCGCCCTGCTCGTGACATCGCTGCCGAACGTGGCGTATCCCGACGCTATCGGCGCTTTCGTCGTGTGCGCGGTTTTGCTGACCATCGTGGGCCTCACCGGCTGGTTTGATACGCTCATGCGAAAAATCCCCGCCAGCATTGCCGCCGCACTGCTGGCCGGCATCCTGTTCGAGATTGGCATCGAGATATTCAAGGCCGCCCAGTTCCAGACCGCCCTCGTCCTGGCGATGTTCTTCACCTATCTGGTCGTTAAACGCCTCGCTGCACGCTACGCCATCCTGATGACACTCGTGGCCGGCATCGTGGCCGCCGGGTTGCTCGGTTTGCTCGACTTCAGCCAGTTCCACGTCGCGCTCGCCCGCCCCGTTTTCACCATGCCGCACTTCTCGCTCGCGGCGGTCATCAGCATCGGCATCCCGTTGTTCGTGGTCGCGGTGGCCTCCCAGAACGTGCCCGGCATCGCCGTGCTGCGCGCGGACGGCTATGACACCCCGTCCGCGCCGCTGATCGCGACAACCGGCCTCGCGTCGCTGGTGCTCGCGCCGTTCGGCTCTCACGGCGTCAACCTGGCCGCCATCACCGCCGCCATCTGCACCGGGCCTGAGGCCAACCACGACCCCTCGAAGCGCTACATGGCCGCCGTCTGGTGCGGGATTTTCTACCTGCTGGCCGGCGTGTTCGGTGCGACCATCGCGGCCTTGTTCGCATCGATGCCAAAAGCGCTGGTGGTGTCGGTGGCTGCGCTGGCCTTGTTCGGCTCGATCATGAGCGGCCTCACCAACGCGATGAACGACCCGCGCCAGCGTGAAGCCGCCCTTGTCACGTTCATGGTCACCGCGTCGGGGCTCACCCTGCTGTCGATCGGTTCGGCGTTCTGGGGGCTCGTAGCGGGCGTCGTCACGCAGATTGTGCTCAACGCGCGGCGGGCGTAGATTGACCGTATCGACGCGAAATGTTCACGCGAACAACGTGTAATGGGGCGTGAGCCGATGCCGGACCCTGGCATCGGGATTGCGCTTGAGACATTCATATGCTTTTTGCATCACACGCACCACCGTGGAAAACGCAGGTCAGAAATCGCCGCGGGTGAACTCTCGAAGCCACCCGTCGTCGAAAAGAGTTGGCATCGTATGCAACGCGGCAGTTAAGCGGCCGAACGCAGGAAACACGGCTGAGCCAAGCCGTTGTCTGCGCCAAATGGCGCGGCAGGAATAGAATGGCAAACTTGGAATGGCAATCTTGGGCGAGCCGCTCGCCAGCATCTTTGGCGCAGCACCAGCATCGGCGGCCTCGCAAAACCCTTTCACCCGCGGGCACTCCGCATCTTTGACAACGGCACAACACGCCGAAGACCAGATATGACAACCGCTCTCGACCAGCTCAAGCAATACACGACCGTTGTCGCAGACACCGGCAACTTCCAGCAACTCGGCGAGTTCAAGCCGCAAGACGCGACCACCAACCCGTCGCTGATCCTCAAGGCCGTCCAGAACGACGCCTACAAGCCGCTGCTCGAGAAGACCGTCAAGGAGCACGCCAGCAAGCCGATGCCGCAGATCATCGACCAGCTGCTGATCGCTTTCGGCAAGGAAATCCTGAAGATCGTCCCGGGCCGCGTGTCGACGGAAGTCGATGCCCGCCTGTCGTTCGACATCAAGGGGTCGATCGCGAAGGGCCACGAGCTCATCAAGCTGTACGAAGACTCGGGTATTGACCGCAAGCGCATCCTGATCAAGCTGGCGTCGACGTGGGAAGGCATCCGCGCGATGGAAACGCTGCAGAAGGACGGTATCCACTGCAACATGACGCTGCTGTTCTCGACCGCGCAAGCCGCGGCGGCAGCGGACGCCGGTGCGCAACTGATCTCGCCGTTTGTCGGCCGTATCTACGACTGGTACAAGAAGTCGGCCGGCGCGGATTGGGACCCGGTCAAGATGGGCGGCGCGAACGATCCGGGCGTGCAATCGGTACGCAAGATCTACGCGTACTACAAGAAGTTCGGCTACAAGACCGAAGTGATGGGCGCGAGCTTCCGCACGATCAGCCAGATCACCGAACTGGCCGGCTGCGACCTGCTGACCATCAGCCCGGACCTGCTGAAGCAGCTCGCCGAGAGCAATGAAACGGTTGAACGCAAGCTGTCGCCGGAAGCGGTCGCGAACGATCAGGTAACCAAGCTCGCAATCGATGAATCGAGCTTCCGCTTCCTCGTCAACGATGATGCGATGGCAACCGAAAAGCTCGCGGAAGGCATCCGCGCGTTCGCCGCCGATGCAGTCAAGCTCGAAAAACTGATCGAAGCGCTGAAATAATTTCGCGCTTGCAGCACCTGTATTTCGCGTCTGAAAACGGGCGTCGGCGCTATTGCGCCGACGCCTTTTTTTCTGCGGATCGAGGCTGCGCGGTGCGTTTTTAGCGTTGCGGCGTGGGCTAGACTTTTGGCCACGGGCGGCGAAGCTGCCCGACTCACCAGGAGTTGCCAATGCGTCTCGAACCCTATTTGTTCTTCAACGGCCGCACCGAAGAAGCGCTCGCGTTCTACCAAACAGCGCTCGGCGCGGAAACGTTGTCCGTCCTGCATTTCAAGGATTCACCCGAAGGCGTGAACGCCGCGCCGGAGTGGCTGGACAAGGTCATGCACGCGACGTTCAGGATAGGACAAAGCCTGATCATGGCCTCCGATGGCGTGAACGCGGCGCCCCAGGTTTTCTCGGGTTTCAGTATTTCGATAGCCGCCGACGACGTCGAATCCGGCCATAAGATATTCGCGGCACTCAGCAACGGCGGCGACGTCAGGATGGCGTGGCAAAGGACCTTCTGGACGAGCGGCTTCGGCATGGTGTCCGATCGATTCGGCATCCCGTGGATGGTGTCCGTGGTGGATGATCTCGAAGGGTAAGTACAACGCCTATCGATGAAACGGCTGCGCGCCCTCTATGTTCCATTGCCGCTCGATCTCGATCAGCCGCAAACGCAATCTGTCGACCTGTTCCGCCAGCCGTTGCGCCAACCAATATGGCCCCTGCAGTTCAGGTGCGAGGTCCGCCGCGACGTTCACCCTCTGTTCCAGTCGCGCGGCCGCTGCAGCGGACCCGGTCGCGGCGTGCAGCAAACCTACCCGCCCAAACCGCAACGCGCGGGCAATCAGCAGCAAGGTGTGCCTGATCGCCCGCTCGTTCGCGTGAGCGCTCGCGACGAGTCCAAGCCCGTCGGCCGGTATGGACGTCGCCATCATTTCGAGCGCGCTGAGAATGGATCGGTGTTGGCGCTGGATGTCGTCGAGCACGGCAGCGGGCACGTCGATTTCTTTCGCCACCGACGCCAGCAATGATCGCGACGCCACCAGCCGCGAGTTCATCGTGAGGAAGCGTTTGGTCAGGGTGTCGGCGGGTATTGCCCGCCCTTCCACGATCGCGCTGTAAATCCGCGCGCTCTCGCGCATGTTGTCGGCAAGCCGGTAGCGCCATGAATAGGTGGCGTATTGCGGCAATACGAACGAAAACCCGAGGGCGATCACAATCCCGATCAGCACCGTCAGGGTGCGCCACAAGCCGACTTCGATAGACAGGTCTCCGTGTCCGGCGACGATGATCGTCGTAATGGCCGTCAGCAACGCGATATACCCCGGCTTGCCGATGGCGTGATACGCGCAGACGCCGGCAATCACCGCCAGCAGCACGTACGTGATCATGGTCGAATGCGTAGCCGATTGCAGCAGGATCAGCGCGAGCCCAAGCGACGCGCCAAGCAGCGTGCCGAGCGCGCGATCCGCGGCTTTCTTGCGGATATTGCCGTGATGCTGCAAGCCGCCGATCACGACCAGCAAGGTCACCGTCGACCATTCGCCATGCGGAATATGGATACCCGAGGTCAGTGCGATCGACGCCAGCAGCGCCAGCGCCACACGTGCCGCATGCAGGTATTTGGCGTAGCGATAACGAAAATACGGCGAACCCAGCACATGCAGTAAGCGCTGTGCCTGGCTGCGGTGGGGCCTGGTCGTATCGGTCGAGGACATGCGGTTCCGATGAGTTGGCAGACAAAAACGCACAGAAAGCTGATGAAAACCGGGCGCCGAAAGACAAAACGCCCGCAACATCCGTTACGGGCGTTTTACCAGCTTTTGGGTCAGGACGGGGTTGGATCGTCCGTTTTTCCCGGTTTTCCCCGGTTCTTCCCGTACTCGATCAGGTTTCCGCGACGTCGAGATAATCCTCGGGGCTCGTATGATCATGCGAACGCTTCAGACCGATCACGCGCACCAGGACACTCACCACGATCGACACCACCAGGTTCACGACCAGCGCCCATACCGCGGCGTAGCCGGGAATCGCGTAGCCGAACAGATGGATCGTGAAGATCGAGCCAGCCAGTTTCAGCGATATCGCCATCCACGTACCCGTCGCAATGCCCGCTGCCCAGCCGAGCAGCAAGCCACGGTGATCGAGAACCCGCGTGTACAGGCCCAGCACCAGCGCCGGCAGCGTCTGGATGATCCAGATCCCGCCGAGCAGTTGCAGCTGGATGGCGTAGGTCAGCGGCAATGCAAGAATGAAGACAACAGCGCCCACCTTCACCAGCAGCGACACCAGCTTCGCGACGTTGGTTTCCTGCTCCGGCGTCATGTTCGTGTTCACGAACTCTTTATGCACGTTGCGCGTGTACAAATTGGCGGCTGCAATCGACATGATGGCCGCCGGAACCAGCGCGCCAATGCCGATGGCTGCAAACGCCACGCCCACGAACCACGACGGGAAGAAGTGCAGGAACAATGCCGGAACGGCGAAGTTCGAACCGTACGCCTTGAAGTACGGAGCGAATTCCGGCATGTCCTTCACGCCCGATGCCAGCGCCATGTATCCCAGCAACGCGAGCAAGCCGAGCACCAGCGAATACGCCGGCAGCAGCGCCATGTTGCGGCGGATCGTGTTGCCCGATTTCGACGACAACACCGCCGTCACCGAGTGCGGATACAGGAACAGCGCAAGCGCCGACCCGACCGCCAGCGTGGCATACGCGCTGTAGCCGTTCAGGCTCGATGCGTCCGGCGCCTTCAGCAGGATCTTCGCCGGATCGACATGGGCGAAGATCGCGCCGAAACCGCCGAGCTGCGCCGGGATGATGATCATGGCGGCGATAATCGTGATGTAGATCAGCACGTCCTTCACGACCGCGATCATGGCCGGCGCGCGCAGGCCTGACGTGTAGGTGTAGGCCGCGAGAATCGCGAACGCGATGATCAGCGGCAGGTCGCCGATGAAGCCCGTAGTATCAAAACCGAGCGCGCCGATCACCACTTCAATACCGACAAGCTGCAACGCGATATACGGCATCGTCGCGATGATCCCCGTCACGGCAATGGCCAACGCCAGCATGCGGCTGTTGTAGCGGGCGTGCACGAAGTCGGCGGCGGTGACGTAGCCGAACTTCTTCGAGATCGCCCAGAGCTTGGGGAACACCACGAACGCGAACGGATAGATCAGGATGGTGTACGGCAACGCGAAGAAACCGGTCGCGCCTGCTCCGAACACAAGCGCGGGAACCGCGACGAACGTGTACGCCGTATAAAGGTCGCCGCCGAGCAGGAACCAAGTGACGATCGTGCCGAAGCGACGGCCGCCGAGGCCCCATTCATCGAGTTGTCCGAGATCGGCCTTGCGCCAGTGAGCGGCCACGAAGCCAAGAATCGTCACGCCGATAAAAAACAGGACAAAGACGAAGGTTGCGGTGGAATTCATCATCGCGGGCTCCCGGGTTTGAGCTTGGGAACATCGTGGATAGGCTTGGTCTTCACATAGACCACGGCCGTAATCACCGCGCTGATCAACACCCAGAGCAACTGATACCAGTAGAAAAACGGAAAGCCCATGAGCACGGGCTCGATCTTGTTGTAGAACGGCACCCAGACCACGCCGATCCAGGGAAGAACCAGCAGCCAGAGCCACTGCTTGTTGCGAACTTGACCACTGGCGGTCACCGCCTCTTGAGCCATGACGCTCTCCTCTTTCTTTTGAAATATGTTGCTCGACCAAGGCTTTGAGCCGGTCTCGCGGCCAATACCTCAGTCTTATATATCGCCCCGAAATAACACGTGGAGTATATGGACGCAGAAAAGCGGGTCAAGCAGGGCGAACCCGAACCGTAATGACAGAAGATAGCCAGATGTAAGGTCCTGGTTTCTTCTGCTGCGCTTTGTCCGCGCTTTGTCTGTTCTGGCAGCAGGTTCGTCGCCGGATCTCGTCTTGAGTGCCTTAGCTTGATGCCTTAGCGATCAAATAGCGAAGCTGGTTGCGTCGTCCCCGCCTGAGCTGATCGCCAGCCCCTTGACCCATTGGCGAGCCGGCAGCTTCACTTCTTTCTCGATCAGCTTCGCGCGCTTTTCAAGCTGTGCGTAAGGCACGTCAATTTGCGGACCGGCAAACGCGATGGCGATGCGATTGCCGTCGTGGACTTCGGGCAGCGCGATCACGCGGCCATCGAAGGCTTCATTCAGGCGCTTCATGTTGCGCACGAAGCTCGGATGATCGCCGAACAGGTTGACCGTCACCACGCCCGCGGGCGCCGTCAGGCAAGCCCGGCATGCCCGATAGAACGCCACGCTGTCCAGCACGGGGCCGCGCGCGGTGGCGTCGTAGACATCGATCTGCAATGCGCCGATGGTGCCGTGATTCGCACGGTCATTGACGAAGTCGTAGGCGTCCTGCTCATGCACGGTGAGGCGCGCGTCATCGTTCGGCAGCTCGAACATCGTGCGCGCCGCTATCACGACGGACGGGTTCAGCTCGACCGCTTCCACCTTTGCTCGCTTCAGGAACGCATGGGCGAACTTCGTCAGCGCGGCAGAGCCGAGTCCGAGTTGCACGATGCGCTTCGGCGTTTCGATGAACAACAGCCACGCCATCATCTGCTGAGCGTATTCAAGCTCGATATGATTCGGCTTCTTCAGGCGCATTGCGCCCTGCACCCATTCGGTGCCGAAATGCAGGAAACGCACACCGTCCTCTTCCGAGAACGTCACGGGCGCGAAGCGCGGTTTGCGGGGGGCATCGATGCGTGGTGCGTGCTCGAGATCATCGTCGCGCTCGCGCTTTGAGCGCTTGCCGTGCTTTTTCTCTTGCTTGTCGAGTTTGTCTTGACGCTTGCCGCCGAACGCGCGAGCTTCCGCCGACGCACGTTTGATTAATTGGGTCATTTAAGGATGTCGCGCCAGATGCGCAATTTTTGATCGAACGAGAGGATAGCATTCGCCGGACTCGACGACGGCAGGACCAGGGTTTCATAGCCTGCCGCGCGGATCACGGGCTCGAAACGCCCGGAAGTCTTGCCGTTAAAGCATAGCTTTTTCAGTCTAGGCGCATGCAGGCGGAATGAGGCGAAATCGTTGGGATTGGCGTGGCGGATCGCGGTGTCAAGACTTCCTTCGCGCTCGCAGGCCGCGAGTACGTCCCATAGGCCGATGCCGTGTGTGAGTAGCTTGAGCACACGGTCATCGTAGGGAAGGTCGTGCAAAGGTTCGCCGATGACCGTCCCCACCAGCCGCCAGAACTGGTTACGGGGATGCGCGTAATACTGCGCGGCATCGAGCGATGCGACGCCGGGAAAGCTGCCGAGTATCAGCGTGTGCGTGTTGTCATCGGCGATGGGTGGAAAGCCTTTCAACATAATGATTCGCCACGCGCGAGAAATGACCACAGCGCCGGCAAGAAGCATTCGGTGACCATCAACGGAGCGTCGTGTCGCAGGAACACCGAGCGGCGGGCAACGAACGCGTGCGGTTTATCGTGAGGCGTTTGTTTCGCCGCGAGTTTATAGAGCGGATCGCGCGCATCGATCCTCTTGCTCGTTAGCGGCGAGCGCCACACGCTGCTATCGCTATAGAGCAATTCCGCAAGCGGGCGCGTCCTCAATCGACGCATGGCCTGCCACACGCCCGAACTGGCATAGAGCGGCACCACGCTGTGCGCCGCGACGAACGGCACGCGGTTCACCTTCAACACGACTTCACGGATCCACACCGGCGTGCGCGCCGTGATGTCCAGCGCGGCGGCTTCGTCCCGCCATGGCTGCCCGACCGTCTCGCGAGTGACATCGACGGTGACATCGCCCAGTTCACGCAAATGAGCGGTCAGCGACCCGCCGCGCGTGAGCCAGTCCTTCTGATCGGCAGTGAAAGTGGCAAGCGGTCGGTCGCGCCATTGGGTCGCGGATAGGTTTTTCGGCATGCGCGAGATTATAAAACCAGACACGTATATAGGAGGATTCGTATAGATGTCGGCGGGCGCTAACAGGAGACTGACGCACCGGTCGGGAAATGGCCGGCGCTCGCGGCAATCTTGTTGCGGGCCATCTGCAAAGCATGAGAGGAAACATATGTCGGTTAATACCAAACAAACGTCGAAGCCTGTCGCCACGCTGGCGTCGCATACGTTGCATGATCCGAAGGCGTCGGCGATTGCCAAGAGCCTCGCTGCGTCGGCGTTATCGCAAACGCATACGAAAAATCAAACGGGCGCCGAGATGGAGCACAAGGCCGGGCAGGTTCTTCACAGCGACAAATATTCGAAGGACACCAAGACGCTGGCGGCGTCGGTCGTCGCACAAGCCAATAAAGAGCGCCGGGCAAAGTAAACCGGAACGCCACGTAGCTTGTGTTTGACCCGCAATAAAAAACGCGCTGCCAGTTTCCCGGTAGCGCGTTTTCCACTTCTTCTCAATGCTGACTTATCGCGCCAGCAACAACGCGTTCGTCCGCTTCACAAAACTCGCCGGGTCTTCCAGCGATCCACCTTCGGCCAGCATCGCCTGATCGAAGAGCAGATGGCACCAGTCGCCAAAATTCGCGTCATCGGCGTGGAGCTGCTTGACCAGCGGATGTTCCGGATTCACTTCCAGGATCGGCTGCATCTGCGGCGCGGCCTGACCTGCTTGCTTCAGCATACGCTGCAAATAACCGCTCATGTCGCCGTCATCGGCAACGAGACAAGAAGGCGAATCCGTCAGGCGGAACGTCAGGCGCACATCCTTCGCCTTGCCTTCCAGCGCAGCCTTCATGCTTTCCACCAGCGGCTTCAACTCTTCGCCGACCTTCTCCTGCGCCTGCTTTTCCTCATCGTTCAGTGCGCCGAGATCCAGGTCGCCGCGCGCCACGCTTTGCAGCGGCTTGCCATCGAATTCGTTGAGGAACGACAGCATCCATTCATCGACACGATCCGTCAGCAGCAGCACTTCCACGCCCTTCTTGCGGAACACTTCGAGGTGCGGACTGTTCTTCGCGGCTTGCCATGTATCGGCGGTGACGTAGTAGATCTTCGTTTGCTCGGGCTTCATGCGCGACACGTAGTCGGCAAGCGCCACAGTTTGCTCCGACGACGAATCCGACTGCGTCGATGCAAAACGCACCAGCTTGGCAATCCGTTCGCGGTTGCCGTAATCCTCGCCGATACCTTCCTTGAACACCTGCCCGAACTCTTTCCAGAAGGTGTTGTATTTGGCTTTCTCGGCTTCGTCCGTGGCCTCAGCGGACGACGATGCCACTTCTTCCAGCATCGACAAAACACGCTTCGTCACGCCTTCGCGGATGGCCTTCACATCGCGGCTTTCCTGCAGGATTTCACGCGATACATTCAGCGGCAAATCAGCCGAATCGACCACGCCTTTCACGAACCGCAAGTACGCCGGCACGAGTTGCTCGGCGTCGTCCATGATGAACACGCGCTTCACATACAGCTTCAATCCGCCTTTATGGTCGCGGTTCCACATATCGAACGGCGCGTGTTTCGGCACATACAGCAACTGCGTGTATTCGCTACGGCCTTCCACGCGGTTGTGGGTCCACGTGAGCGGATCGTCGTGATCGTGGGAAAGGTGCTGATAGAACTGCTTGTATTGCTCGTCGGTGATATCGCTTTTCGGACGCGTCCAGAGCGCACTCGCCTGATTGACCGTCTCGTCTTCATCCTTTGTGACCATTTCGGACTTCTCTGCATCCCACTCTTCCTTCTTCATCAGGATGGGCAATGCGACATGATCCGAGTACTTCTGGATGATCGATTTCAGCTTGTGCGTGGAAAGAAATTCATCTTCTTCCGGACGCAGATGCAGCGTGATGCTCGAGCCGCGTTGCGCGCGCTCGATCTGTTCGACGACGAAATCACCTTCGCCCGCGCTTTCCCAGCGCACGCCTTCGCTTGCCGGCAAACCGGCGCGGCGCGTTTCAACGGTGATCTTGTCAGCGACGATAAAACCCGAGTAAAAGCCCACGCCGAACTGGCCGATCAGCGCGGCATCTTTCTGCTGGTCGCCGGAGAGTTTCGAGAAGAATTCCTTCGTGCCCGAGCGCGCAATCGTACCGAGATTCGAGATCGCTTCGTCGCGGCTCATGCCAATGCCGTTGTCGTCGATAGTCACGGTGCGCGCCGCTTTATCGTACGAGATGCGGATGCGCAGATCCGGATCGCTCTCATACAGCGCGCTATTTTCGATAGCTTCAAAACGCAGCTTGTCCGCCGCGTCCGACGCGTTTGAAATCAGCTCGCGCAGGAAAATTTCCTTGTTGCTGTAGAGCGAATGGATCATCAGATGCAGAAGTTGTTTCACTTCTGCCTGAAAGCTCATGGTTTCTTGTGCCATGGTCGGTTCCTCTGGTTGTGTCTAATGTTGACGGAATTTTTCTGCGGTCACGATGCAGCCTGCCGCCAGCATGCACCGCGCGAATTCTGCGAGAGATGAGGTCGCCCGCGATAATTTCAAGGGCTGCATCGCGCCTGTTGATTACATGCGAGCGTGCTCGAACAGCGCTACCCGACGCGATCCGAATACGCGGAGAGCATGGCGGGCAGGCCCGGATCGCCGCAATTGGCGATGTTGAAGCGCATCCACGTGCTGGGCAGTTGATGCGGCGAAAACAAGCTGCCGGGCGTCAGCAAGAACCCGGCTTCGTGTCCCGCGGCGGCGAGCCCCTCGGAGTCAACGCCGGTATCGGCCCATAAAAACATGCCCGCCGATGGCACCAGATACGGCTTGTAGCCGACTTTTTCGAACATGCGGACGGTTTTCTCGCGAACTCCGTCCAGCTTTGCGCGCAACCGTTCGACGTGACGCCGGTAGTGCCCCTCGGTGAGCACTTTGTACAGCACGCGCTCGTTGAGTTCGGGGCTCGTCATGCCCACCAGCATTTTCTGATCGGCAATAGCATTCGCCACTTCAGGCGCTGCGGCAACATAACCCACGCGCAAATTCGGCGCGAGCGTCTTCGAATAACTGTTGAGGAAGATCACCCGCTTCAGTTGATCGAGGCTCGCGAGTCGTGTTGCGGGGAAATTGGTCGGGCAGAGATCGCCGTAGATATCGTCTTCCACGACGATGAAATCGTAGGTTTCCGCAAGTTGCAGGATGCGAAACGCCTGCGCCGCGGTCAGCGACGTGCCGGTAGGATTCTGCAGCACGGAATTGATCACGAGCATCTTCGGGCGCCAGGTCTGGACCATGACTTCGAGCGCGTCGAGATCGGGCCCGTCCGGCGTGTAAGGCATGCCGACCAACCGCGCGCCCTGCGCCACGAAGCGGCCGAACATCTGGAACCACGCGGGGTCCCCCACAATGACCGCGTCGCCCGGTTTGACGAAAACCCGCGCGATCAGGTCGATGGCCTGCGTCACGCCGGACACCATCACGATTTGCTCCGTCGACGCGCCTATCTCCAACTCCTCCAGCCTGGTCTGGATTTGCTGGCGCAGCGGCAGGAACCCTTGCGGCGTGCCGAAGCCAAGCATTTGCGCGCCGCTTTGCCGGCTCATGGAGCGCAACGCGCTGGTCAGCAACTCACCGTTCAGCCAGCTAGCCGGCAGATAACCTATACCCGGCCCCTTCGCCGGACTCGACGTGTGCAGCATATTGCGCAGCAGCCAAACCACGTCGATGGTGCTGGGCACCGGTGCGCGCTCGGTGGCCAGTGTTGGGTGGACGTGGGAATCGTTGGAGCTGGTCCGGTCGCGCACGAAAAATCCGGAGCCGCGCCGCGAGTCGAGGTAACCGTGCGCCACCAGCCGTTCGTACGCCTCGACCACCGTAAAACGCGACACGCCCTTGTCCACTGCCAGTTTGCGGATGGACGGCATGCGCATGCCCGGACGGAACACCCGCTCGTCGATCCGGCGACGGCCCCACTGGACCAACTGGTCGACAAGTGTCAGTTGCGGCGCGCCGTGGGGCGCAGGGATCTGGTCGAGCGGGACTGACATGTCGAGTTCCATCGGGATTGAATGCGTTCGATGACTGTACCGCAGAGTATCGGATCGATTGTACCGTTACTGTTACGGTCGTTGCCGATACATTTCAGACTGGGACGATAGGTAAACTTGGGGGTTTTTGTACGCGTTTCATGCGTTTCTACGGCTGCAGAGAGGGTTTTCCCGCGTTTTCGGTTGATTCGAGCCACACGCAATTGTCAGGTCAAATACCCGGCCTAATGGCTAACGCAGACCCGGCGCAGCGGCACGGCCGGGCGGAACGGGTATGCTGACGAGCTCAGCCGGCGTTGTCCGGGCAATTTTCCTTGAAGCTACTTGTGCACTATGACCGCTCATCCGCCGCAACTCGACCACCTCGTTATCGCCGCCCGCACGCTGGAGGAAGGCGCGGATTTCATCGCCGCGAAACTGGGCGTGGAGATGACCGGAGGAGGTGCGCATCCGCTGATGCGCACGCATAACCGCTTGCTGAACCTGTGGGGCGGCGCGTATCTCGAAGTGATCGCGATCGACCCGAACGCAGAGCCAATCGATACACCGCGCCCTCGCCTCTTTGCACTCGACGACCCGGCGCTGCGCAAGCGCCTCGAAGCCGGCCCGCAACTCGTGCACTGGGTCGCAGGGGTGAAGCGGCCGAAGTCGTTGACGCGCTGGCAGGCTCAATATCCGGAGCGCATCCCGGCTGTCGTAGCCATGACACGCGGCGGGAACGCCTGGGGCCTCACCGTCCCGGGCGATGGCGCTTTTCCAGCGTGGCAAGGCGCCGGTGACGGGCTGCTGCCATCGCTGATTCAGTGGGACACGCCGCTGCATCCGAGCGAATCGTTGCCGGAAACGGGCATTGCGCTGAAGTCGCTGACGGGGTTCCATCCGCGTGCGCACCTGATCTCCGAGCAACTGGCATGGCTCGGCGTGTCGCACCTGATGCAGGTCGAGGTGACGGCGGGCGCGCCGGTACTCGTCGCGGAATTTGAGTTGGCGGACGGTTCCATCGTTACGCTGGGTGAATCGGCGGAATCGATCGAAGCGCTCAAACAGGCAGAGGTCACGCCGGCGAAGCCCGCCCGCAAGCGCGCGAAGAGCAGGAAGACCGAGGACGCCACTGAGACGCATGACGTGGACACGCCAGAGGACACGGCCGAGCCGACGCAGGATGAACAATAGGACGACCGGCTTGCTTTTTATTGGCGCCGTGTTTGACGAACAACCCCGGCCACCAGGCACGCGATAATAAGCATCCGCCGCAGTTCATCTGTCGCGCTAAATTGCAGTACGCAGGACCTTATTCGAAGCACCGTGCAGCATTTTTATCAACCCGCATGCGCATTAAAACCGCTCACCGAGACCAACTGAGGACCCCATGAATCAAGCCGACCTTCAAGCCCAGCCGTGGCAACTTTCCGAACGTGCGAGAAAGCTCACCAGTTCGGCGATTCGCGAAATCCTGAAGGTCACCGAGCGGCCCGAGGTCATTTCATTCGCGGGCGGATTGCCGTCGCCGGCTACATTTCCTGTCGAGGAAATGCGCGTGGCGTGCGACCGCATCCTGCGTGACAGCCCCGCCGCCGCGCTGCAATACAGCGCCACCGAAGGCTATCTGCCGCTGCGCGAATGGGTCGCGCAACGTTACTCGGTCAACGGCGCGTCGATCCGGCCATCGCAAGTGCTGATCACAACGGGCTCGCAACAAGCGCTCGACCTGCTCGGCAAAGTGCTGATCGACCCCGCAAGCCGCGTACTGGTCGAAACGCCCACGTATCTTGGCGCGCTGCAGTCGTTTTCCATGTATGAGCCGAACTACGTGCAAGTCCCGACCGACGAACACGGCTTGATCCCGTCCTCGCTTGACGCCAACCTGACGGCTGGTGCGCGCCTGCTGTACGCGCAGCCCAATTTCCAGAATCCGACGGGCCGTCGCTTGTCTCTGGAACGCCGCACCGCTCTTGCCGCGTTCGCGCAACGCGCCGGCTTCCCGGTGATCGAGGACGATCCGTACGGCGCCCTCGACTACGCAGGCGCACCGCTGCCAACCATGCTGTCGATGGCGCCCGACCACATCGTGCATCTGGGGTCGTTTTCGAAGGTCCTGTCGCCCGGCATGCGCGTGGGTTACATCATTGCGCCCGAAGAGTTGCACTTCAAGCTGGTGCAGGCGAAGCAGGCAACCGACCTGCACACACCGAGCCTCACGCAGCGCATCGTGCACGAAGTCGTCAAAGATGGCTTCCTTGAGACGCATATCCCGAAGATCCGCGCGCTGTATCGCGACCAATGCGCGGCGATGCTGGCGTCGCTCGAACAGCACATGCCGGCGGGCGTTGAGTGGAATCGTCCGGAAGGCGGCATGTTCGTGTGGGTGAATCTACCGAAGCACATCGATACAATGAAGCTGCTCGAGCAGGCAATCGAGCAGCACGTCGCGTTCGTGCCCGGCGGCCCGTTCTTTGCGAATGAAGCGCAACACAACACGCTGCGCCTGTCGTTCGTGACCGTGCCGCCAGCGAAAATCGACGAAGGTGTCGCCAAGCTCGGTGCGCTGATCCGCGCGCTGGTCTGATCTCGTCGCATGGCAAGCGTGCCGCGGCGGGACGACCGCCTTGGTACGCTCTCGCTTCATCCTTTCCATTTCTAGGGAATACCCCATGGCCCAACTGAACGTCTACGACAAGCTGAAGGAACTCGGCATCGAATTGCCGACGGCAGGCGCCCCCGCCGCCGCCTACGTGATGAGCGCGCAAAGCGGCAACACGGTTTATCTGTCCGGCCACATCGCGAAAAAGGACGGCAAGGTGTGGGCGGGCAAACTGGGCGCCACGCTCACGACCGAGGAAGGCCGTGCCGCCGCGCGCTCCATTGCCATCGACCTGATCGCGACGCTGCACGCGCACGTCGGCGACCTGAACCGGGTGACGCGGATCGTGAAGGTGATGAGCCTTGTCAACTCCACGTTCGAGTTCACCGAGCAGCATCTGGTGACCAACGGCGCATCCGAGTTGATCGCCGATATTTTCGGTGAGGCCGGCAAACATGCACGCTCAGCATTCGGCGTAGCGCAGATTCCGCTGGGCGCGTGCGTCGAAATCGAATTGATTGCCGAAGTGAGCTGAAAGCGCTGCTTTAAACGCTTAAGAAGCATAAATCGCTGCAACGAATTTTAGTCTTGTTCTTAATCCCGATGCCGCCCGGCATCGGGATTCAAAATACCGCATTCCGTTCGCTTAAATTCACTTTCCAGAAACATGTGCCACCCCGGCCGGAGCCCCTCCAGATAAGCGCTTCAGCCTATCCGTGTATACCTCGATACTTCGCCTCGCCGCCGCGCTTCCTTAAATGAGTGGCCTTCAGTAATATCTAAGCCGGTTGTCATTGGTATTATCTGACTCAGCCGCCATTATGGAAATCGGTCTCACGCGGGGGAGACTGGATAACCAGGGGCTATCGGTGAACCCGGGCCAATGCCGGACGGAGTTCCAAAAGCAGTATTATCAAAACCATCGTAAGCGAAATGCAAGTGTGCTTGACGCGCACGCAGGTCCCAGTCTGCAAAGAGGGGCTGCAAAACTAACTCGAACGATGGCCGGGTTCATCGGAAAAACGGCAATAACACCCCGCCTCACCGGCATTGGACGCACTGCTGCAATGCCGACACTCATTTGTGTTGTTCCGGACGCACTATCGGCGCAACCCGTCACAGGGTCCATGGACTGACCAAACCCATGAATCGATCACGGCCCAAAGCGCCACGCGACATGAAACAAGCGGATTTTCCGCGACGGCGCCGCGCATTGTTCGCCATTCCAGCGCTGGGCGCGCTCGTGCTCGTCCTGCTGTGGACGGTGATCTTCGCGCGCCTGTCGGTGGAGCGCGAGGCCGCCACGCACGCGTCGATGGCTTCGGCGGCCATCCTCTCGTCCGCCCTCGAGCAGCACACGATCAAAGCCATTCATCAGGTCGACCAGATCACGCGTTTCGTCAAATACGAGTTCGAGAAGACGCCTGGACAGTTCAACCTCGCAAGCACGGTTGAAAAAGGCGTGGTGCAAAGCGACACGCTCGTGCAGGTTTCATTGATCGACGAGCACGGCATGCTGATCGGGTCCACAGCCGGCGCCATAGCAAAACCCGTCGATCTTTCCGATCGGGAACATTTCCGGATTCACCAGCTTTCCAACGACGACCTGCTTTACATCAGCAAGCCCGTGCTTGGCCGCGTTTCCCGCCAATGGACCTTGCAGATCACACGCCGCCTGAATCATCCCGATGGCTCGTTTGCCGGCGTCGTGGTGGTGTCCGAAGATCCCAGCTACTTCACGAGCGACTTCTACAACGTGGCGTCGATCGGACGCGACGGCGTGGTTGCCGTGATTTCGGACAACGGCTCGGTGCTCGCGCGCAGCACCGGCGTAGGTCCCGGTCCCGGCCCCGGTCCCGGCCTGGCAGCCACCTCACCGGACGGCCGCCCGATGAAAAAGGTCGACGGCACCGACACGCACGGCGGGTTCACAGCAAGCGGCGTGTACCCGACCTCCGAGCACGCATCGGGCATCTATGTCGATCCGATCGACAACGTCACGCGCATCGTTTCGTATCGGCACATAGATGGCTATCCGCTCGGTGTGCTTGTCGGGCTGTCACAGGCAGAGGAATTCACCGACTTCAATCACACGCGGCGCGTTTATCTTTTGATGGCGACTTTCATCTCGCTCGCCATGCTTGGCTTTTTCGCGGTTGCGACCGGACTGATCGGCAAGCTGCTCGGACGTGAGCGCGAGATGACGCATCTCGTTGAATACGATTTGCTGACCGGTCTGCGAAACCGCTATTCCACGCTGCAAATGCTGCGTCACGACGTTGCCAAGCCGGAGAACGTCGGCCATCTCGCGCTGCTTTTCATCGATCTCGACAACTTCAAGACCGTCAACGATACCCTCGGCCATAATGCCGGCGACATCGTGCTGCAAATGACCGCGTCGCGACTGGCGGAAACGGTCAGCGACAACGGCACGCTGTCACGTATCGGCGGCGATGAATTCGTCGTGGTGGTCAAGGGCGCTGACGTCGAGCGGCAAGCAGTTGAACTGGCGGAAGCGGTTTCGCATATGTTCGCGACACCGTTCGACGTGCGCGGCAGCGCCTTCGTGTTGCACGCGAGTATTGGCATTGCGTTGTATTCAGTGTCGAGCGAAAGCGAAATCGACTTGCTGAAGAAGGCCGATCTGGCCATGTACAGCGCGAAGGACGCGGGCAAGAACTGCTATCAGTTTTATTCTCCGCAGTTGTCGCATCGCGCTGATCATTTGATGAAGTGGGAACAGCAATTACGGGTCGCCCTGGCCCAGGATCAACTGTTCCTCGCTTATCAGCCGAAGATCGACCTGACCCGGCGATGTATCACGGGTTTCGAAGCGCTTGCCCGGTGGAACCATCCTCAGCACGGTCTGATTCCGGCCAACGAGTTCATTCCGGTCGCGGAATCGACGGGACTGATCGTGCCGATCGGCGACTTCGTGATTCATACCGCTTGCCGTCAATTGGCGGTCTGGCAGCGTCAAGGCTACGACGGGTTGTCACTCGCGGTGAATATCTCGGCGGTGCAGTTCTGGCGCGGGGATTTGCTCGAGACCGTGGCGGCCGCCATTCGCGAAAACGGTATCGCGCCGGGGAAACTCGAACTCGAGATTACTGAAACCGTGATGATGGAGTTTCCGGATATCGTCGCGGAAAAGATCTCTGCGTTGAAGCGGCTTGGCGTCAGGATCGCACTGGATGATTTCGGTACCGGATATTCGTCGCTGTCTTATCTGAACCGGTTTGCCGTCGATACACTCAAGGTCGATCGCTCGTTCGTTCAGGCGATTCCGCACGACCGCAGTGTTTGCGTGATGGTCTCAGCCATTGTCAATCTCGCCCGGTCGTTGGGATTGACGGTTGTGGTTGAAGGGACCGAAACCGAGGAGCAGGTTGCATGGCTGTCCCGGCTTGGACCGATCGAGGCCCAAGGATTTCTCTTTTCTCGCGCGGTTCCGGCAGACGGTGTGCAGGCGCTACTTGACCGGTTTGGGGTCTGCGGCCTGGGGCTCATGGCCGACGTGGCGGCCCTGCCGTTGGGAGAAGCGCCGTCCAATGCGGTTGAGTGATTCTGGGGGTCGACCAGATCGCAATGGCCGGGCGGGCTGCGTTCAAGGTCGGAGCAAGGAGCGGTTGAATCAGGTTTCCCGGCGTCACCATCGGTAATCGATGCCCGCGCTTCCCGCATGCGTATGACCGCCACCGCCGAATTCACCGTCGTAGCGTAAAAAGGCGTGGATTTGCCGGCCCAATTCCACTCGGGCTCCAAGACCGACCTGCGCCATATCTCGCGCCGGTCCGCTGCCGTGAACCGTAAAGTCACTATCGGCAGCGCCTTCGAAGCGTGCATTGATCGCTTGTGTCTGCTCGCCATATTGATGAGCCCAGGCCAGTTGCCCGTTCAAGCTCCAGGCGCGGCCGAACCAGTCGACGCCTTTTCGCCATTGCGCACCCAGTAACGAACGCATTGAATTCGTCGTATTCCCTGACACTGCCAGATCCACCGAATCTGCACCGGTTTCAGTGAATGCCGGATTTTCGACGCTCTGCATTTCAAGCGCCACGAACGGCGTGAATACACCGAATGTCGCTATTGGCAAATCCACGCCGTTACGTAGCGATGCGAAGTACTGGTTTCCATCGACGTTGCCAAGGGCTGTGCGCGGGGTATCGGTGAAAAAGAGGGAGCGTTTCATTTCATCGTCATTGCGCGCATAGCCGATCGTGGCCTGAAGCCAATAAGCTCCCGGCACATAGCTGCCGTAAAGCGCAGCCTGATAGCTATCGAATTGGCCGTGAACAGGCAGCGTGTCGGTCGACGTATTACCGTGGACGGCAACCAAAGCGGCTCCCAGCGTGAACCGCGGCGCGACGCGGTAATCGACGCCGGATATCACGCCGGCCACGCTTGTTTGCTGCCCGAGCCACGTGTCATACCCGTCTGTCTTGCCGGTACTGCCGAGCACGCCGATCCACGAACATGCCCGCTCGCCGCTTGCAGCCGGCGCAGCCGACTCGCCTGCGGCGCATGCCCCCGTGGTCCGTGCCGCGGTCAATCTTGAATCGATTGCGTCCATGCCAAGCCGAGCGGCTTCGAAGTGAGCGTTCGAGAACGCGGTATAGGCTTCCGCGCCCAGTTGGTCGATTGCCGCGTAAGCCGATGCACCTTCAAGATTCAGCAGGTCACCCGTGACGGACAGAAAATCGCGAGTGGGCAGAGCGCCCGTGCCGATGCCCGCTACGCCATGATCAAGCGCCGCCTCGACCGCTATCTCGTTTGGCGTGCCGCCGGCGAGCTGGAAGCCGCGTTGTACATGAATGTACGCATTGTTCGTGTCGTAAATTAATGTCGGCAAAACGAATGGGCTGAACGTTGTGATGCCCGAGAAAGTTCCATTTACACCAGAAGTTGTACTAAGTATCTTGTACGTGTCGCTTGGCGTGAATAATCCGGCGCGCAAATGCGCTTGTACGGTGCCACCCTGTAGCGTTGCAGTGCCATCGATGCTGATGAGGTCGATTCCTTGCGGCGAGACATTGGCTTCGTAGCGGCTGCCGATGGCCTGGATGTATGAGCCGGCGACCGACAACGTGCCGATCGCCAAAGGCTGAAGACCTGTTGTCGCGGCGGTGCTCGTCACGCCCGGTGCAATGACGCCTTGCAACGTGAGCGCGCCATTCAAGGTTCCCGTTCCAGTCAGGGTCGCGCCCGGAGCGACGGTTATCACTGGACAAGTCAAGGTGCCTGTCAGCTTGAGGGTGCCACTTTCAATCGCGCTTGAGCTACCTATCTGAACGGAACTGGATACGGTCCAGTCGATGCCTTGCATCGCCAGCGTGGAAAAGCCGTAGGTGCGACTGGACAGTGCTCCCGAACCCTGTATGACGAGCGCATTCGCCGAGCCGCTTCCACCATCGAGATCGCCTGATACCTGACTGCCACTGTCGAGCGTCAGGCGATTGCCCGACCCTGTGAAACGAAGCGCGGCGCCATTTCCGATCAAGGTTCCCGCGTTGTAGATCGAAACATTCGAGCCGACCTGTACGGCGGCGCCTCCCGCGCTTGTAATCGAGCCGCCCTGCTCGTTCGTCAGACTTGCTGAACCTGTTGATGCATCGATCGCGACGCCCGTTCCGTTTGTACCTTCGGCTGCGATAGACCCCCCGTTGGTGATCGAGACATTCGGGCCGGCGTGTACAGCGACACCCGCTGCGCTTTTGATCGATCCGCCTTCCTGGTTGAGAAGAGTCGCAGGGCCCGTTGGCGCGTCGATCGTCACACCCGCTCCGTTCCCGCCCGTCGCTGCAATTGACCCCGCGTTGATAATCGAGACGTTCGAGCCGGCCTGTACGGCCGCGCCTCCAGCGCTTGTAATCGAGCCGCCCCGCTCGTTCGTCAAGCTCGCTGAGCCGGCTGAAGCGTCGATCACAATACCCATTCCGTTTGGGCCTTGTGCTGAAATAACGCCCGCGTTATCGATCGACACATTCGAGCCCGTCTGCACTGCGACGCCGGCCGCACCTGTAATCGATCCGCCTGGTTTGTTTAGAAGAGTTGCAGGGCCCGACGATGCGTCGATCGTCATCGCCGCTGCGCTCCCACCCGCCGCGGCGATAGACCCCGCGTTGACAATTGAGACGTTCGAGCCGGCCTGTACGGCAACGCCTCCCGCACTGGTAATCGATCCGCCCTGCTCGTTCGTCAAGCTCGCCGCGCCCGTCGAGGCATTGATCGCGATTCCGGCTGCGTTCCCACCGGTCGCTGCAATGGACCCCGCGTTGACCACGGTCGTTCCCGCACCATTCGCGACCACCGCGGCGACACCCTCGGCACTACTACTTATCAATCCGCCATTGACTACGCGACTCGACTCATTGACCGACACCGCATTTCCCGATGAAGCGATAACCGCGCCGCCGGACACTACCTCGATATCGATCCCCGTTGCCCCGGGCGTTGCAATGAGACCCCCGCTTAAACGCCCCGCCATCTCCACACCGCCTCCGCTGACGAGCCATGTCTGCGCGGCGCCATTTGTGCCGGTCAAGGTCCAGGCGCCCGAATCGTTCTTTTGCAAGATGTCGAAGCCGCGATATTGCCCGGATGCATCAAGACTCGATATATCGAATCTTCCCGAACTGGCTCCGCCGAGAACCAGCGTATTGGTTGTGGATACGCCATGCGCACTCGCATCGACAATGCCGCTAATCACCGAGGTCCCCGCCAGAATCAAGGTATTGTCGTCCGGGCCAAAGAGAATCGCCGTGCCCCCTTGCCCGATGATGGTGCCACTGTTGGAAACCACACTGCCGACGCCGGATGCGCCGACGGTCAGGTCGATTGCCGTACCGTTGAGCGAACTGATCAGTCCGGCGTTCTGGATCGTAATCGCCGAATTTGAAATAACGCCCGGACCGTAAGCAGCAATTTTTCCAGTGGCGAGATTCGTGACGGTTCCGCCGTTCGGTAAATGAATCCCCGACTGGGTCTGTGTAATATCCGCTGCCGAGCCGCCAATATCGCCCGCATTGGTGACTGAGCTGCTTGCGCTATTGGCAAACACGCCGTCAAACCGGCCCACAATAAAAGCGCCAACGGTATTAGTCACATTACCGCCGCTATATAAGGCGACGGCTGTCGTGGTCCGGCTAATCAGCGATCCGTTATTGACAAGTACAACGGGACTGTCGAATTCGACCGAGAAATATCCGCCGATGACGGTTCCATTATTCGTGAGCGCCCACGTGGCTGATTTATTGGCCTGCCCTTCAATCCCGATGCTGCCCTGTGCGGTCGTATCGATATTCGCGCCAGTGAGCACGTTGTACGGGTTGCCCGCCGGAGCCAGGATATAGCCGGTCAGGGAACTGTCGAGGTCAGTGGCGCTCGCTTTGCCCCCAATGCAATTGATCACGATCAGGAGGGTTATCGGAACGTCCCGCCAGGGATGCCCCGTTTTCGGCCAGGATATCGCCCAGCCGGAGCGTCCCCTTGCCAACTCGTCCAAAGCGCGCATTGCCCAGTTCCCAAAACGATAGGACTCAGCACTTTAGACCGTCGTGAAGGTGTTGACCATGAGCAGCAATCGCTTCAGACACGCAATGAAACGCCGGGAATGGTTGGTGCAGTCGTTGGTGCAGTCCACCGTCCATTTCCGCGAGCGATTGTGCAATAACGCGCTACATTCCCCGCGACAACACCGCTGCGCCAATGGTCACCACACCCAGCACGATATTGACCAGGACCAGCCTCCTGATCGTCCCCACTGCTCTAGCGCCATCCGGCCAGTTTTGCGCCTGCACTGCGCGCCGGATTTTAGGGAATACGCCAAACCGGATATGGCCGAATATCAGCATCATCACAATGCCGAGACCCGCCATGGCGTGTAACGGCAAAGCCGCGTGGGCGCCGCCGAATTGCGTCAGCAAAAAGCCGCCGGTCAGCAGTATCACCAGCACCGATGCCGCCACCCAATTGAAAAATCGAGCGAATACCGACTCCCATAACGGCAACCTCAATTGCGGCGATAAATCCGCTATGGCCGGCCGCAGACAGAAGTGAGCAAAAATCATCCCGCCAATCCAGACCGCCACCCCCAACAAATGCAGGAACAGCGCCACTTCAATCGCTTTATTCATTAACGTTCCTAAATGCAGGTGAATCACCGGTTCCCACTACCGAGCCAAGCACTCAATCACCTAAGCACCTATCCGCCACTTCGCGCCACTTCGCCCGCCGCCTTTTTTCAAAAGGTTCGGGCGTTCGACCCAGTCAGGCGAAGCCAGTTCAAGTATTTTCGAGATAAACAAACACCCCGGGCCGGCTTAGCCAACCCGGGGCGCGTGATTACGCGTCATTGCGCGTCATTGCGCGTCGGTTGTCAGCCTTCGAACACCGGCCGCAACTCTGTCACCTTGATAGTCGACTCGGGCGCACGGCCCTTGCGCGCCCGTTTGCCTACGTGTGCTTCCAGGGCTGCGCCCGCGAGTTTCTCGTCACGCGCCTTGCCGCCACGTCCCGTGCCGATCAGCACCAAACCGCGTGCATCGATAGCCAACGCCTGCCGCAACGTCTCTTTCGGATCGAGCGCCATCAAAATGACACCCCGGCCGCCGCCCGACAAGGTCTTCATCTCGTCGATATCAAATACCAGCAGGCGCCCGTTGCTCGACAAGCAAACGATCCGCGTCGCGCCGGGCAGCACCGGCATGGGCGTAAGCGGCGCCGCGCCTTCATCGATCGTCATGAACGACTTGCCCGCCTTCACCCGGCTCACCATGTCGCCCAGCTTGGCCATGAAGCCAAAGCCGTTACTCGATGCCAGCAGCAAAGGCTGATCGACCGAAGCGGCAAAATAATGCAGCAGATGCGAGCCCGACTCGAGTTCGATCAGCGACGTGACCGGAACACCGTCGCCGCGTCCGCCCGGCAGGATGGCGACGGGCACCGAGTACACACGCCCGTTGCTGCCCCACGCGATCAGCATGTCCGGCGTACGCGCCTGGAACGCGGCGTATATGCCGTCACCGGCCTTGAACTGGAAGCTGGCCGGATCGAGGCCATGCCCCTTCAACGCCCGCACCCAGCCCTTTTGAGACACCACCACCGTCACCGGCTCGTCGACCACCCGCGCCTCGAACGTCGCCCGCTTTTCCGGCTGGATCAACGTGCGGCGATCGTCGCCATATTGCTTGGCATCGGCTTCGATCTCCTTGATCAGCAGGCGTTTCATGGCGGCGTCGCTGTTCAGTAACTCTTCGAGCTTTTCCTTTTCGCTGCGCAATTCCTTCAGCTCCTGCTCGATCTTGATTGCTTCGAGCCGCGCCAGTTGCCGCAAGCGGATTTCGAGGATGTCGTCGGCCTGGCGCTCGCTGAGGTTGAACCGCTCCATCAACGCCTGCTTCGGATCGTCGGCTTCGCGGATGACACGGATCACTTCATCGATATTCAGGAAGACGATCATCCGCCCTTCAAGAATATGAATCCGGTCGTTCACCTTCCCCAAGCGATGCTGCGTGCGACGCGTGACCGTCGTGAACCGGAAGCCGACCCATTCGTGCAGGATTTCGCCGATGCTTTTCTGACGCGGCCGGCCGTCCGCGCCGATCATCACCAGGTTGATCGATGCGTTCGACTCCAGGCTCGTGTGCGCGAGCAGCGAATTCACGAACTCCGTCTGGTCGATACGGCTCGACTTCGGCTCGAACACCAGTCGAACTGGCGCGTCGCGGCCGGATTCGTCCCGAACCGTGTCGAGCAACGCGAGCAGCGTCTGCTTGGTCTGCAATTGATCAGGACTCAGCGCCTTCTTACCGAGCTTGATCTTCGGGTTCGTCAGTTCCTCGATTTCCTCGAGCACCCGCTGGCCCGACGTGCTTGGCGGCAATTCCGTGATGACCAATTGCCACTGACCGCGCGCCATCTCCTCGATCTTCCAGCGCGCCCGCACCTTCAGGCTGCCGCGGCCGGTTTCATAAGCCGCCGCAATCTCGGCCTGACTCGAAATGATCTGCCCGCCACCCGGAAAATCCGGACCGGGAATCAGCTCGACCAGCCGCGCATGATCGATCTTCGGATCGCGGATCATCGCCACCGCGGCGGCCGCGACTTCACGCAGATTGTGCGAAGGAACCTCAGTCGCCATCCCTACGGCAATACCCGACGCGCCGTTCAGCAGCACGAACGGCAGGCGCGCGGGAAGAAGCTTCGGCTCCTGGAACGAACCGTCGTAGTTCGGCATGAAATCGACGGTGCCCATGTCGATTTCATCGAGCAGCAATTTCGCGATCGGGGTAAGACGCGCTTCCGTGTAACGCATGGCCGCCGCGCCGTCGCCGTCGCGCGAGCCGAAGTTGCCTTGCCCGTCGATCAACGGATAGCGCATTGAAAACGCCTGCGCGAGGCGCACGAGTGCGTCGTAGGCCGACTGGTCGCCGTGCGGATGGTATTTACCCAGCACATCACCCACCACGCGAGCCGATTTCACCGGCTTCGCGGTGTTGGCCAGACCCATCTCGTTCATCGCGAACAGGATGCGGCGCTGCACGGGCTTCTGGCCATCGGACACGTCGGGCAGCGCCCGGCCTTTGACCACGCTCACCGCATAGTCGAGATACGCGCGCTCGGCGTAATCGCCGAGCGTCAGTTTTTCGCCTTCGGGCGCGGCTTCTTGGTCCGCGAAGAGATCGTCCATCAGATTTCCAGTGTTATGCGTTGACGAAGTTCAGAGTGTGCATACAGCATCAGCGACAGGTCGGGCGTCGTATGCGCCCGAGCTTGAAAGCGTCAAATGTCGGCTTCTACTTCGTTGCCCTTCTCCTCGAGCCAACTGCGTCGCGACGCCGCTTCGCCCTTGCCCATCAGCATCGTCATGCGTGTGACCGTGTCGTCAAAACCGAGATCGCCGACTTGAACCGGCAGCAAGCGGCGCGTGTCCGGGTTCATCGTGGTGTCCCACAACTGTTCCGCGCTCATCTCGCCGAGGCCCTTGAAACGGCTGATTGACCATTGCGTTTCGCGGACGCCGTCCTTTCTCAGTTTGTCCAGGATCGCCTCGAGCTCACCTTCGTCGAGTGCATAGAGCTTTTGCGCCGGCTTCTTGCCACGCGCGGGGGCATCGACGCGAAACAAGGGCGGCCGCGCGATGCACACATTGCCCTGCTCGATCAGTTGCGGAAAGTGCTTGAAGAACAGCGTGAGCAGCAGGACCTGGATGTGCGAGCCGTCAACGTCCGCGTCCGACAGGATGCAGATCTTGCCGTAACGCAGATTCGAGAGATCGGCCTTCTGGTCCAGGCTGTCGGGACCGTGCGGGTCCACACCGATCGCCACCGCGATGTCGTGCACTTCGTTGTTCGCGAACAGCCGGTCGCGTTCGGTTTCCCACGTGTTCAGCACCTTGCCGCGCAACGGCAGGATGGCCTGGAATTCCTTGTCGCGGCCCATCTTCGCCGAGCCGCCGGCCGAATCGCCCTCGACCAGGAAGAGTTCGTTGCGCGAGACATCCGTCGATTCGCAGTCAGTCAGCTTGCCGGGTAGCACGGCCACGCCCGAGCTCTTGCGCTTCTCGATCTTCTGCCCGGCGCGCGTACGTGCCTGCGCCTGTCGGATCACCAGTTCCGCGAGTTTCTTGCCGTACTCCACGTGCTGGTTCAACCACAATTCGAGCGCGGGTCGCGTAAACGACGACACGAGTTTCACCGCGTCGCGGCTATTCAAGCGCTCCTTGATCTGCCCTTGAAACTGCGGATCCAGCACTTTCGCCGACAACACAAACGACACGCGCGCAAACACGTCTTCGGCAAGCAGCTTCACGCCCTTGGGCTGAAGGTTGTGCAGTTCGACAAAGCTCTTGACCGCCTGGAACAGTCCGTCGCGCAAGCCCGATTCATGCGTGCCGCCCGCGGGCGTCGGGATCAGGTTGACGTACGACTCGCGCAACAACGGGCCTTCTTCGCTCCACGCGACAACCCAGGTTGCGCCCTCGCCTTCGGCGAAGGTTTCTTCATTCGACTTCGCATTGCCGGCGAACCGTTCGCCTTCGAACAACGGGATAAGCAAGTCGCTGCCGCCCATGCCTTCGAGCAGGTAACCGCGTAACCCATCCTCGTATTTCCAGCTTTGCTGCTCGCCGGTTTTTTCGTTGATGAGCACGACTTCCACACCTGGCAGCAAGACCGCCTTTGAGCGCAAGAGCCGCTGCAATTCGCCGACCGGCAGATTGGGCGAGTCGAAGTACTTCGGATTGGCCCACGCAGTGACACGAGTCCCTGACTTCTTCTCGCCGCGGTTCATGGCGCGGGTTTCGAGCGGCTTCACGACGTCGCCGTTGGAAAATCCGAGATCCGCGACCTTGCCGTCGCGCCACACGGTCACATCCAGGCGCGTGGATAACGCGTTCGTCACCGAGACGCCTACGCCATGCAGGCCACCGGAAAACGTGTACGCACCGCCGGCAGCCTTATCAAACTTGCCACCCGCGTGCAGGCGCGTGAACACGATCTCGACGACCGGCACGCCTTCTTCCGGATGCATGCCGAACGGGATGCCGCGTCCGTCGTCTTCGACGGACACCGAATGATCGGCGTGCAGCGTGACCGTGATCTGCTTGCCATAGCCGCCGAGCGCCTCGTCGGAGGCGTTGTCGATGACTTCCTGAATGATGTGCAGCGGATTTTCGGTGCGGGTGTACATGCCGGGCCGTTGCTTGACCGGCTCGAGACCCTTGAGCACCTTGATCGATGCTTCGCTGTATCCGCTGTTCTTGCCGCCGTCGGCGGCGCTGGGTTTTTTCGTGGACATGTCTGGACGGTGGTCCGGCGGTCCGGGTGGCCGCGGCTCGAATCCGGTAGCGGAATTCAGACAGCGGCCACGCCGGACAACCGGCGAATGCGTGAACATAACAGGGCAACTCGGGCAACTCGGCCAACCCGGACAACCGAACCTGAGCCGGTTGCACCGGGTTGCGCGTTAATAATCTGGAACCTCGGAATCTGGAACCTCGACGGCCTCCCGCCTGACTACAGCGTTTCACTACAAGGTGTCACCACGGTGTAACCGTGAAGATCCTTCGCAAATCCTGCTCGCGGCCGTGCGCCCGAAAACGCGACGTATTTTACTGTTTCCGGCAAATTTTTCGATATGGGAAGGACGCCGGTCTGGAAACCCGGCTCACTTGCGCTTTGCTTCCAGTTCTTCCCAGCGTTCGAGCGCGACCAGCAATTCCTCGTCGATAGCCGCATGCCGTGCGCTTAGCCGCGTGCCTTCTTTAGGATCTTTCGCGTACACCGACCCATCTTCGAGCTTTGATGCAATCGACTTCTGCTCGGCTTCGAGCGCCGCGATCTGCGCGGGCAACGCTTCCAGCTCGCGCACTTCCTTATAGGGCAATTTGTTCGACCGTTGCGAATTGCGCCCTGCGCCGCTGTCCTTCGGGCCGTCTTCCTTCTTCGCCTGCTTGGCCGTGTCACGGGCGGCATCCAGAGCAATTCGCTCCGAACGTTCGCGCTGGATCTGCCAGTCGGTGAATCCGCCCACATATTCGCGCCACATGCCGCCGCCTTCGGACGCAAACACCGACGTCACGACGTTATCCAGGAACTGGCGGTCATGGCTCACCAGCAGCACGGTGCCGTCGTAATCGGTGAGCAGTTCTTCCAGCAATTCGAGCGTCTGGATATCCAGGTCGTTGGTCGGCTCGTCCAGCACCAGTACGTTAGCCGGCCGCGCGAACAGGCGTGCGAGCAGCAGCCGGTTGCGCTCCCCGCCCGACAGCGAGCGCACAGGCGAACGCGCGCGCTCCGGTGCGAACAGGAAGTCGCCGAGATAACTCATGACGTGCTTCTTCACGCCGTTCACCTCGACCCATTCACTGCCGGGGCTGATGGTGTCGGCGAGGGTCTTGTCGAGGTCGAGTTGCGCGCGCATCTGGTCGAAATACGCTACCTGCGTGTTCGTACCGGTGCGCACCGTGCCTGTGTCCGGCGCGAGTTCGCCCAGGATCATCTTGAGCAGCGTGGTCTTGCCCGCGCCGTTCGGACCGATGAACCCGAACTTGTCGCCGCGCATGACGGTCGCGGTGAAGTTGTCGACGATCGTTCGATCGCCGTATTTCTTCGTCACATCGGTCAGTTCCGAGACGATCTTGCCCGAGCGCTCGCCCTGGCCCACGTCCAGCTTCACGTTGCCCTGCACGTTGCGGCGTTCTGCGCGCTCATTGCGCATTTCCACAAGCCGCGCGATACGCCCTACGCTGCGCGTACGCCGCGCCTCCACGCCCTTGCGAATCCACACTTCTTCCTGCGCCAGCAGTTTGTCGAACTTGGCCGCTTCGACCTGTTCAATCTCAAGCTGCTGCGCCTTGCGCGTCTGGTACGCGGTGTAGTTACCCGGATACGACAGCAAGCGTCCGCGATCCAGGTCCACGATGCGAGTCGCCACCTTGTCGAGGAAAGCCCGGTCGTGGGTAATGAACAGCAAACCGGTGCGCAACGTGACCAGCATCTCTTCCAGCCAGCGAATGCCGTCGAAGTCGAGGTGGTTGGTCGGTTCGTCCAGCAGCAGCACGTCAGGTTGTACAACCAGCGCACGCGCCAGCGCCACGCGCTTTTTCATGCCACCCGAGAGCGCGCCCGAACGAATGTCGCCGTCCAGCCCAATCTGCTGCAGCGTGGTCGCCACGCGGGTTTGCCAGTTCCAGGCGTCGTGCAGGTCGAGCGAGGACTGCAGCGTGTTCATGTCATGCAGCAGCGCGTCGTGCTCGGGACCTTCGGGGGTATCGGCGAGTTTGTGCGCCACGACGTCATATTCGTCGAGCAGTTCCCGCTCATGCGACAAGCCGGACGCGACGACGTCGAACACCGACGCCTCCAGGTCGAACTCGGGTTCCTGCGGCACGTACACGGTGGTGAGCTCGTTTTGCCGCGTGATGAGGCCGTCGTCCGGCTTGTGGAGCCCGGCGATAATCTTCAGCAGCGACGACTTGCCGGCGCCGTTACGGCCGATCAGGCCGACGCGTTCGCCCGCTTCGAGTGAAAAGTCAGCGTGATCGAGCAACGCAACGTGGCCGAACGCGAGTTGCGCGTTCGAAATGGAATAAAGCGACATGGGAGGCAGCCGGAAAAGTGCAAATACTGGAAGGGGCCATTGTACCGGTCTTGACCGGCACGCCTGGAGGCCGCTTACAAGCCCTATGCCATCAGGACAAGTCGAGCGGCATGATAAGTCGCAAAATAAGTCGCAAAAAAACGCGGCAGCGCCGCGTTTTTGAGATTGGCGCCAGGCACAGAGCCGCCTGGCGGCGACCGGTGAAATCCGGCACGAAGATCGTTATTTCACGTGGATCTTGATCGTCTGGCTCATTTCCGGTCCAAACGACTGGTGGGCGCCGTCGCCGAATTGCAACGTCAGCGTGTGATCGCCCGGGGGCAGCTTCACGTCCGCTTCCGTCTGCATCTTGCCGAAATGCAGCGATTTATCGTTCATTGGGATCACGAGACCCTTTTGCATCGGGCCTGCGTCGATCAGCAAATGGTGGTGGCCTTTTTGCGGGTCCAGATCGCCGGCCGGCGCGAGCGCCATGCCTTCCAGGCCGAAGACCACATGCACCGGGCTTGTGACGGTGGCGCCGTCTTTCGGTTCGACGAAAAACACCCGGGCTTGCTGCGCGTGCGCCGCAACGGCCACAAGGAAAACGCTCGACAACACCGCTCCCGACAACAGTTTCTTGAACATCATTTTTTTGCTCCCTGAAGAATGCGGCTGCCGGATCAACTACCCGGCAGGCCAAAACGGTTTCGTGCGACACGCGTGGCGTAACGCTCGCTGCGATTGGTCCGACGCAGCGCGATCTTCCAGACGACACGCAAGGGACTCAAAAACCGCCGGGGAGAGGATACACCGAGCATAAGAAATCACGCAGATCCGTGTTTCTGCCCCGCCCGGAGCTGCTTCACTTCGATGAACCCGTTCCGACATTCCGGTACTATGCGGGTCGCCGAGTGTTTCGGCGACCCCGCGCGGTGCACCCCGAAAGGCGAACTTTCGGGCATTCAGCCGCCGAGTCGAATATTTAACGATGTTTTGTCGAACGAGAAGAAAGAGTCTGTCGTGAGTGAAGTTTTAGAATATAAAAGCTGGGTTTGCCTGATTTGTGGCTGGATATACAACGAAGAAGACGGCTTGCCGGAAGAAGGCATTGCGGCCGGAACCCGTTTCGCCGAGATCCCGGACTCGTGGCGTTGTCCGCTGTGCGACGTCGGTAAAGACGATTTCGTAGCAGTCGAGTTCTGATCCGGCTGCAGGATTCAGTCGTCGCAGTCGTTGATTCGTCGATTCAGCGCGCGACCACAATGAGTTCCCGGCTCGCGGCCGATACCGCTGCTCCATCCCAGTCGCCCTGCCACATGAGGTGGCGGAACCCCGCGGCCTCGAGCTGCGCGGTGAGTTCGTCCTGAGTCCGAAAGCGCAGTTCGCTCGCGGACGTCAGCGTCTCGCCCGTCGCCTCGAATCGATAATACGTGTTAAAGCGAATGCCCGACTCCGGGCTTCCGCTCACGTCGTCCTGCCACACCTCCACCTCGCCGACTCCGTTCACGTCGATCAGCCCGCGTGATTGCGCGGGCGTCCAGGATTCCCACGCTCGCGCGGCCGGATTGCGGCTCTCGAACGCCAGGGTGCCGCCCTCGCGCAACGCGTAGCGGGCGGCTTTGAGGGTATCGAGGAATGCGGTGTCATCGAGGAAAACTTGCGCGACGTGGCCCGTCATCACCAGCAGGTCGGCAGGAGGCAGCAAGGCGAGCGCGCGAGCGTCGCCTTCAATCCACTGAACGCGATCACCGTTCGGCCTATGCCGCGCCACGTGCAACATCTCGGGCGCGGGATCGACCGCAATCACCCGATGCCCCCGCGACGCCAGTTCACAGGCGAGCAAACCGGTTCCGCAACCGAGATCGATAACGCGCTGCATGCCTGCAGCCAACGCCAGGTAGAAGTCGGTATCGGCGGCGAAGGGGTTCAGCGTGTCGTACAGCGCGACGAGGCGCGGGTCAGTGTAGAGCGTGGATGGCATCGGAATATCAAGCATAGAGTCAAGCGTTTCAGCGGCTGAGATAAGCAAGCGCGTCGCGCATGGACTGGCTGGGCACGAGGATGGAACCCGTGAACGGTGTGTCGAGATCGAGGATCACGAGCACCGTGGATGCTATCGATAACGCCCCAAGCATGATCGTAACCAGCGCCAGCGCGTTACGTGGTGCGATCAGTCCAAAGCAAAGAAAAATGACGAGCAGCCAGAAGACGAGAATCCGGTCGAACGGCGAGGAAGCCGAACCGCGCGCCTCCTCCACGATCTTCCAGCGTTGCTGGATCAGCCGCTCAAACCGGTCTTGCGCTTCTTCAGCAAGCTTCTGGTGGAACTGATCGGTCGGCTGCAACGCGCGAGTGTATCGTTGGGCCCGTTCAAGCATGGCGCCCAGCGCGCGGCTATCCAGATTGTCCGTGCCGGTGCCCGGCGCCAGCGTTTTCTCGTAATAGTCGCCGGGAGGCGGCGGTTCCTGCGCCCAGGTGGACGCAATCGCGGCCGCCGTGTAGGCGCGCAGGATCCGGCGGGGAACGTCGGTATCCGGGCCGTACTCGCGCAAGGTGTCATTGAGTTGGATCAGCGCGGCGGCATAGGCACGGATGTCGTTCGTGGTGGTATCGAATGTTGTTTTCGACGATGCCGTCAGCAAACCCAGCACGAGCGCCGCAAACGTGACCAGCATGCCGACCACCAGCTTGAGCAATTGCACGGTTTCATGCGCCTTGTGTTCCTCGGGCAGCAGCGGGCGCACGATCACGCCAAGCCCCGTGGCCGCGAGCAGGCACAAGAACACGACGACAGAGGTTTCGAGTTCGGTCATGGCGGGCGCGGGGGGACATTTGTATTATCGGATGAAGCAGCGGGTTATTCCAGACGAATGGGTTAATGTGGCGGGGTGCGGCGGGGTGCGGCATGACTCAGTTGACCCCGTCATGAGGTGGCCACGATAATCGCCAGTTCTGCTTGTTAATCGACCGGTGAGAGAAGGCATGAAACGGACGAAATACTGGGCTGCTGCGTTTGCTTTGGCAGCCAGCGGGAGCGTGTTCGCAAACATCGCCGCCGATAACGTCATCCGCAGCGCGGCGCCGCCGAGCGAGCGCGCCATGGGCAATGAGTGCACCGACAAGACGATCAAACCATTCGCGCGGCCAAAAGACAGCACAGTGTCCGACGATATGTTGCGAACGGCGTTGACCCTGATCTCGGGTTTTGCGCGCGGCAGCAATCGTGGAGCCGCGACTCGCGTGTGCGGCGACCAGTCGGCGCTTTAGGTTGATTTTGGGTTGTTGCTTCACGGTTCCGGACTTTCCGAGCCCGTCATCCCGCGGATTTCCCCCGCCTCGCTCGAGCATTTCCTTAGCAGACCTGATTCGAGCGTTCACGTAAACCCGCTTCCCTGCTTCACGCCGCGCCAAAGCTATCAAAACAGCTGCCAGCCAGAACGGCTCTGCGCTCAGTGCACGGCCTGGAGAATTCAAGCGGAGCACGCCGGCTAATCCCGGTGGCTTTCAGCGTTGCGAGCAAATGCCACTCCGCCAGCGCGCGCAAACGCCGGATGGCTGCGCATTTCTATGAAGATTTAGTGCCAGAGCGTATTATCTCAGCCTCGACGTCGTCGTTCAGCACCTTCACACAACGCGAAAACGAGAGCGTCAGGCGCTTAACCCTATTCGGCTCGCGCGGATCTTTCCGGTCACCTTGCCTACTGAAAACCTATGTTCAGTTCTGTCACTCTCTACGTTGTCGGAATCATGTCCGGCGCGATCAGCGCAGTCGTATTCGGCTCGCTGGTGCGCTCCAGGATACCTGGATTGTTTCGCTGGATCAGTGCAAACCTCCTGATTGTGGCCGCGCTTGTCGCATTGGCGTTCAGTGACAGTTCACCCACACCGCTCGCGGTCGTATTCGCAAGTTCCCTCTTCGCCGGCGCCGCATTCCTCGTACTGCAGGGTTGCCGATTATTCTTCGGCCTTCGGCCTTCGCGGCTCCATGAGGTCGTGGCGTTCGTGCTGCTGGTGGTCGGCATTGTCCACTGGAGCTTTTTCTCGCCGAATGCGGATGCGCGGATTGTCGTGATGTCCGGCTTCCTCGCCTACGTTCGTCTGATGGTGGCCTGGACCACCTATACGAAGAGGCCGCTGCATCGACCTGGGTACAGCTACCAGTTCGTCGCGATTGTCGCCGCAGCCGGCGGGCTCGTTCATATTGCTCGCGGGCTCGCCGCCGGCCTTGGCTGGGAACATCACACGCGCTTTCTCGAGCCAACGCCAATGACCATTGCGTTTCTCGCGCTCGGCATAGTCACCCTGCCATGTCTCTCGATCGGCGCGCTCATGCTTGCCTATGACCGCATGGCGGAGAGGATGGAGCGCCTGGCGGCTATCGATGAGTTGACCGGCGCCCTCGTGCGGCGCGAGTTCATGGCGCAGGCCGAGTTGCAACGGGAGCGCGCCAACCACACAAAATCCCGGTTCGCGGTTGCAATCCTCGACATCGATAACTTCAAGGCAGTCAATGACGCTCACGGCCACGCGGCAGGAGATCGCGCGCTCGCTCACTTTTCATCGATCGTGTCGCAGGGCATCCGGCGAGGAGACATTTTTGGGCGGCTTGGCGGAGAAGAGTTCGCGATATTGTTCCCTGAGACAACCAGGGCGGACGCGCTCACGCTGGTGAACAGTTTGCGCCTGCATCTGGCCGCGTCCACGCTACCTGTACTTCACGGCGAAGTGACGTGCACCTTCAGTGCCGGCGTGGACGAATATCAAGCTAGTGAAATGCTGGCAAACCTGATGGCGCGAGCCGACGCAGCGCTCTACTCGGCGAAGGCCATGGGACGAAATCGCGTCGTCTCCGCGGTCTCTACGGGCGACGAGACAGCCGACGCCACGAAGGACGCACCGAAACCGACCTGAGCGTTTTTCGCGGGGGGGCGTGTCGGCCCTTCCCTCGTTATCGGCGCGCCCGATGGTGGCAGTGCAGGTAGTGCGAGCGGCATAACGGTCGTGATCCATTGAGTCTTCCCCGCTCGAGCGCCGTGCCTGGCGCCCTTCGTTTTAAACGTCAGAAAAAAGCGCTGTTTTAAATCCGGAATTGATCGAACGCAAGAGCAAGACGGCTTAAATCCGCTTCGTTCGCGAGAGCATTGCCGATCGATTGCAGAAGCCCTGACGCAAGCGGGCGCCAAAAAGGAAGCTGCGAGGCATGGTTTATTGCAGTAGCTGAGATCCTGAGTTCTTTGAGGTTAATATGAAACTCTCGGCCGCCTTGCCCCCAATTCATAGGTGATAGCGTGCGCCGATTTTGCGACGCAGCACCCTTTGATTACATTTCCACTCGGACACGTGGACCTAAAACAATGAAATCTGAAGAGTGTGGAAAGATCCGTGATCTGAGCGAGGAACAGCGCTTTCAATTGCTCGTGACCGCTATCACCGATTACGCCATCTACATGCTGAACCCTGAAGGGTTTGTCAGCAGCTGGAACCCCGGGGCGGAACGGTTCAAGGGCTATGCCGCGCATGAGATCATCGGCCAGCACTTTTCCCTGTTCTATACCGAGGAGGACCGGCGCTCGGGCAAGCCGACCCGGGCATTACAAACCGCCCGCGAACAGGGAAAATTCGAGGATGAAGGCTGGCGGGTGCGACGGGACGGCACGCGGTTTTGGGCAAGCGTCGTGGTCGATCCGATCTGGGATTCCTCAGGCGAGCTGATCGGCTTCGCCAAGATCACGCGCGACATTACCGAGCGTAAAGCGGCCCAGGAGGCATTGCGCGAAAGCGAGGACCGGTTCCGCCTGCTCGTTCAGAGTGTGACCGATTACGCGATCTACATGATCTCCCCGACGGGCGTGATCACAAACTGGAATGCCGGCGGCGAACGCATCAAGGGCTACAAGCAAGAGGAAATCGTCGGTTCGAATTTCGCCGTCTTTTATACCGAAGAAGACCAGGCGAAGGGCCTGCCTGCCAAGACGCTGGCAACAGCTGCAACCGAAGGGCGGTTCGAACAGGAAAGCTGGCGTGTCCGGAAAGACGGAACGCGATTTTGGGCGCACGTCGTGGTCGACGCGATCCGCGACGAGGCGGGAAAACTGCTGGGATTCGCCAAGGTCACGCGGGATATAACGGAACGAAAGCAGGCATTGGAAGCCCTTGATCGGGCCAATGCGGCGCTTTTCCAATCGCAGAAAATGGAAGCGATCGGCCAGCTCACCGGGGGCGTTGCCCACGACTTCAATAACCTGCTGGCGATCATCTCAAGCAGCGTGGATGTGCTCGCCACGCGAACGCAAAATTACGCCGACAAGAAAATACTGGACGCCGTGCGGCGCGCCGTCGATCGCGGTGCGCTCATGACCCAGCAACTGCTTTCTTTCGCCCGTCAGCAACCGCTCATGGTCGAAAATTATGACCTGAACGCGGTGATCGGCAATTTCGAACCGGTGCTTCGTCGCGCGGGAAATTCCGCCATCGAGATGAAAATACGGCCGGCGCGTGACGCCGGAACCGTTTCGCTCGATGCCGCCCGCTTCGAGGCGGCGTTGCTGAACCTGGTTGTCAACGCGCGCGATGCGATGCCCGATGGCGGAAAACTGGAGGTCATCGTAGAGGGTGTCCATCTGGGTGTTGGGGAGGTGGGCAATCTGGCGCCGGGCTCGTACGTCCGCGTCTCCGTCTCCGATACCGGCTCCGGCATGCCGCCGGCGGTGGCGGCACGTGCGTTCGAGCCGTTCTTTACAACCAAGGAAATTGGCAAGGGCACGGGGCTGGGCCTGAGCCAGGTCTACGGCTTCATTGCGCAGTCCGGCGGCGACGTCGTGATCGACAGCGAGGAGGGCAAGGGCACGACCGTCAGCATGTACTTGCCCGTTGTTGAAGGCGCGCCGGATGACAGGGGCGTCGCGGCTGACGATCGCGTGGATACGGTTCTGATCGTGGAAGATGAGCCGGACGTGCTGGACGCGGCGGGGCAGCTTTTTCGCAGCATAGGCTACGAGGTGGCGACAGCGACCAACGGCGTCGACGCAATGGCGATCCTGGAGCGCCGTTCCGACATCGACATCCTCTTCACCGACGTAGTCATGCCGAAGGGCATGAGCGGCATTCAACTGGCGCGCCTCGCGTGCAAACTCCGTCCCGAGCTCAAGGTGATACTGGCGTCGGGCTATCCGCTTCCGGCTTTACGCGCGCAGTACGGACGCATTGACGATTTCACCTTCGTCGTCAAGCCGTACCTTTTGGCTGAACTCGCCAAGGCGCTCAGGGCTGCGCGCTGAACTCGCGCGCTATATAGAGCCCTGGCCTTAAGTTGCTGTGCGCGTCCCCAACAGCATCAGCGACGCTCTTATTCAGGCCGGCGTCGCGCCGCTTCTTGCAACGGCCTAGTCGCGCGCCATGCGCCGCAGTCTCATTACGTGCAATCGCTGGGAGATACCCTTGAACACATTGCCCTCGTGCGGATCACCGAAATGCAGCAGTGCGGTACAGCGTACGCTGGATGGCAGGCAGGCCTCGTTCGCGTGGAATGAACGCATGCCCCAGAAGAAGTAGAGATTGCCCGGCGTCAGCGGCACGATTTTCGCCGAAAACCATCGTCGCACGCGCGGCGAACGCCACATCCGCTTCAGCAGTCTCTCCAGCAGTAGTTTTTCGAGGATGTTGACAATCGCAAAGCGCCTCGCTTCGCGTAAATTCGGGAACATGATCAGATGGCCTCGGGGTTCATCCGGGCCGTTGGGGATCAAAATCGGCAGCAGTACGGTGACGACATACGAGTCGTAGTGAAAGTTAAGCGCGTGACGCAGCCCGTGCGTGCCGGTCAGTCCGCGCAGGACAGGGAAAATCCGGTCGCTGGGCGGCGATGCGCGCATCTTGCGTTCGTAAAGAGATCGCAATAGCGCGCGAAAGCTGGCGTCCTCAAATAACGGATTGAGGCAGGTATCGGCGATCCATGCCTCGCCTTCAAGGCCGAAATATTGGCCGCCATGCAGCTCAATCTGCTGGGCGACGAAGCTGCGCATCTGCGTGAGAATCGCTTCCGGCACGACATCATGCAGTATCCCTACGCCGGAATCGTCCATTGATTCGGCCAGCGCTTGCGCGCTCTCGACGCTCACCGGTAAGAATCCGTCGAGCGGAAACCCGTCATTCAAAGCGGTCATCTCTTTTCTCTTAGTATTGTTTTGACAGCGAAATTCGAGTTCATACGCGTCTTACGAACCTTGACGGAAAATTGTGTAGTCTTCCGTACGAATTCGCACAGATGACATGATTGAACACGGGATGCTGGCGCACCGCGTGGCAGGCAATTTGCTGCTGTGTTCGCCGCAGCAGATCGCCGGATAGCACAAGCGCGTACCCGGACAATGAGGACTACCGCGAGACCGTCTATCGCGTTCTCTTCATACAGACGCTTGGTGGTCTGAAGAAGAAATTGCCGGAGCACTGGTGGCGTACTTGGGCTATGCGCCGTTCGCGCTATCAGACGCAGAAGATGGCAGGATTCGTAACACGGTATCGAGCAGCGAACGCCCCTTGCAGTTGCAGACCGCGCGGCAGCGGGCCACTGGGAAGGTGATTTTCTGTGCGGTAGTGGCAGCGGCCAGATTGCGGCAGACGTAGAACGCCAAACACGCTACGTCATGCTGGTTAAGGTCTCCGGCGAGGCTAGCGAGACGGTCATCAATGCACCGATCAGGAATCCGTACAAATTACCGCAGGCACCCTATAAGTCACTGGCATGGGATCGGGGAACGGAAATGGCCGGGCGCAAACGTTTCACCGCGGCCACCGATATCAAGGTTTATTTCTGCGATGCCCAGCAGCCATGGCAACGCGGATCCAACGAAAATACGAACGGGCTATTGAGGGCAGTATTTGCCAAAGGGCACCATGCACAGGCCGAACTCAATGCCGTGGCGAGACGATTGAAAGAGCGTCTGAGAGAAACCTTGGACTACGAAACACCAGCAGAAGCATTCTCGCAAACGATTGCGTCTAGCGGTTCAATCCACCGTCGAGTGCGGACGATCAAAGTCACTTTCGGCTGCCTGCCTGAGGCGGGGCTGTTCAGGGGGTGGAATGGGATCCGAGAGCCCTGCCCCGCCTACGTCTTCCGTGTTGCTGTGGCAACTCTGTAGCCAACCGGATTAGGGCAATCGCACCAATGTCCCTAACCTGAATGGCGGCGCATCCCAAGGTAAAACATCCCTCGACTCAACGTCTCGTCCGGCGGAAATCGGCCACTGAGCGAACCGTCGACACGCCTGCCCAACGTCCGGTTCGTGCGTCGGGGCAGCCTCACGAACGTCTGGAGCTGACCATCGACTCACGAATTCCAGAGAACTTGAGGACATCAGGAATCACGGTCCCGGAGAGTGGGTTGCCTGCTCCAAAGCGTCTGCAACCTCCAGTTCGACTAACGACGTCAGTGCCGGATACTGTCTAACGATTTATCAAAGAGGTCCACTTGCGCCATCACGCTTTCATCGAGCCCGCTGATTGCGTGTGGAAGATCGGCTTCGATCGCATCAATCGTGTGGTAACTATACGGGTCGACAGCCTTCTGCCAATGGACGGGTTGTCGAAAAACCGCTTCGTGCGTATCGCCAGCGAACATGACGATTTCGCCGACAACCAGACGCGAATAAGCGCTCATCGGCCCCCCGGAGTTGTACAGCGGCGACACACGAATCAAGAGTACCGCGTCGCTATCTCGATAGACCGGGCCGCCTGCATGCCACTGCCACTGGTTATGCTCGTCACGCGAAAATGTGGGTAGCGTGGGTGTGGAAGCGTCGACTTCCCTGACAACATAGCCGTGGGCACGCAGTGCCGCTTCAATACCGTCAGTAAATCGACGGTTCAGTTTCGTGTCGCCTAATTTTGCCGTGACAAGATCATCAAACGTGCGCGGATCGTACTTGGCGCTGCTCGCATTCGCGAGGCCAGTTACCGCACCCGTGACTGCCGCACTGATCACGCTGCCGCCGGCAAACAGAAGGGGCGTCTGAGCGCGCCCGCCACTGTATGCGGCCTTCCCGGGATCGACTACCGTCACTGTGTGAATAGCACGGAATTTTCCGGCATCAACCTCGGGGTGTGGCGCCGCCGCGCAGCCCGCGAGCGCCGCGAGCGCACTAATATTCAAAAGTTTCGACGTGAATCGCATGAGTCATTTCATTTAAAAGGTATTACGGATAAATCGTCAGTTCATGCTTTATCGGAGGGTTAGCGAGAAACTTGAGGTTGCCCGCTGCACAAGAATTTTTCAAAACACCCGTAGCAAGGTGGAGAACGGCGGAGTGGTACGAGGGGGATGGAAAGGCCTGACAGGATTAGCGACCTGTGATGTATCAGGGTTCAACGTCCGTTTGAACTTCGATTAGGGACCGCTCTCTCGGGCATTCGGACGGCCGAAAATGGTCGAACCCGATCGAACGGTGAACTGGGGAAGTGGGGCACCCTTGATCGGCGCCCCAAAATTAGTTCATGGGGCTCATAGCGTTCGACGAAAAAGCGGATTGCAGGGCACATCAAATGGATTAGCAGCTCCCGTTGACCTTGATGCATTCGCCTGTTGGTCCGGCGACTTGCTTCCACACCACTGGCGGACAACGCTCATCTGGATAAATCCATTCGCAACATGCCTGTGATCTAGTTCAGGCCGCCATTCGATACTCGTAATACGGCCGGTTGCGGTCATCGAGAATAGCGTGCTGCGCCGCGAGGTCCGCAGGGTCCGGATTGAGCCATGCGTCGATGTGCTCGGGCTTGATCGGGATGATGCATCGGTCGTGGCCGGCAAGTGCTATCTCCTGCGGCGGGTCGTCTGTGATGACCGCGAACGACAGCAAGTCAGGCTCGCCCTTCCCCTTCCAGTGTGACCACAGGCACGCAATCAGCATTTCTTGGGGCGGGTTGGGCCTGAACTCCAGGACCACGTTTTCATCTTTCTCGCCCTCAAGCGGCACGCGATTTTCGAGTCGAAATCGACTCACGTTTTCATAGAATGCAGTCACTAGCATCAGGCCGTGCGTGTAACCGAAAAGCCCCTTCCAGAAGCCCTCCAGATTGTCCCGCCGCGCGCTGTAGGTTCCAGGGTACTTCACATCGTAGATCGCGGGCTTGCCTGCCGGCCGACATTGATAGCGCATTGGTTTAATCACACGCCGGCCATTCTCCATCACCATGACGGGAGCGTATTGGCCGGGGAAGATCCGGGAATCGCGGTCCTCCGGTTCAGTTCGCCGAAGGTCGTCGAGCCGGCGCAGCGTGCCGTCAATCTTGGCAGTGGCAATCCGTTTGCTCTCGACGGCCGCCTTGGTGGTTTTGGTCTGCAGGATGCGTTCTGCGTCAGCGAGCCGGGTGCGTTGTTTGAACAGCTCCTGTTCGAGGGTCGTTATCTGAGTTGCGTCATACCGCTCGATCAGTTCCTTGATGCCGCGCTCCTCTTCTGTTTCCGGATTCGTGAAGGCCTCATCCATGCGCTTGGGAATCTTCGCGCCGCTACCCTCGACGCGCTCCCAGTAGAGCCGCGCGAACTCCCTGATATCGATGTCAGGACCGAACATCTTTACGTACTTGCGGTAGTCCGCCACGATCTGCGCCGAATAGCACATAGTGCGACCTCACATTGGAATCGTCATCGCATGATGGAGCGTTCCGCAACCTGTTGTCACTCCGCAATCTACCGGACGATCGGGCGACACCCGCGTTTCGAGCGAATGCCGCGTGCCCACGCCAGAGCCGCACTTTCGATTTAAACGTCTTTGATATACTCTGCCCGCTGCGTCAGATCTATACTCGTCAGCCTTCGGCGATGGGTAAAATCGACGCCGTAGTCTTTGCCTCGAAACCGTTGTGCAGCGGCGAGTTCGAGAAATACCCAAGTTCACAGTGCGTCACGGTGCTTCGTTTAGGAAGAAGCAAATCAGCCGAAAGCGTACCTGGGGCAAGGCCAAAGCCGATATCCACAAGGCTTGGGGCCGCCCGCTGAAATATCCATCTCCCCGTAGTTCAGGGGATGGAATGAGATCCTCGAGCCCCGCCCCGTCTACGTCCCGCACCTTGTTATAGCAATTCTGTAGCAGACCAGGCTAGGGCAATCGCACTGATGCCCCCTAGCCTGAACCGCGACCCATCACAGCTGCATCATCGCTCGGCTCCGCGTCTCGTCCGGCGCAAGTCGGCCAGCGGCCAGTCGACGGGCGAAGCAGAATCGTCCACGCTCATTAGCGTGCGCGGTGTCGAGTGAGCGAACAACGCCCTCGACTGCGAGCAGCCGACTTCGATTCCACTAACCGAATGCAGTAGCCGAGCGCACCCGTTTCTTCGATTCATGGCTGCGACGGATCGCGCCAGACACCCATGAGGCTCAAGCGAATATCCACCGCCCATCAGCCTGGTTTTAGGGGTTCGATATGCTGGGTAATGTTGGTCTGCCAGTATCATTGGCTGACGCTGACAACGACAGTCCGACTATGGCCGAGCAACTGACAAAAGAACACCGATTGCTGCATATGCGGCACACGATCATCCCTTTTCACGTTAGGGGAGTGATGGCCGGTTTATCGGCACTGGATTTGGGCGGGAAGCACGACCTGTTTACGCCTGTAGAGATCCATATCGAAGGCCCTAACCCGGAGGTGCAGCGCGAGACGCTTCTAAGCTACACACAACCGATTTGGTGCATGGGCACTATACATTCGCGGTTCCTTTTGGAATTCGTGGGGCTGAAAAGCAAAGGCTCACCGTCACGCCTGGAAACCATCACCGACAAAGAGCGTAGGCCGAGCGATATCGGGATCGAATGCTATCAACGTGCAGACGGTACATTCCTACGAAGGCTTGAGCCGTCAATCGTTGACTACAGTCCGGACCCCGAGGTTGTGCGGCGTGCGTGGATTGGCACCTGTGATTTTGCTGGGCAACGGCTCGCGCACGCCACCGACGACTACAAGCTGCAGAACGGCGACGTAACGGCGATGCTGCGGCGCACGTTCGAAACCATACCGGACTTGATTAGCCATTGTTTTCACAGTCAACTAGACTAGACCGGGGCTGGTCTCAGGCGGACATTCGAGCGTCGGCTACGCTGCAGTACAGCCATCCGGACATCCTCTCGCATGGATGCGACACGCCCGCTACACTGGAAACATTTCCGGTCGGAGCGTTCCTGGATCCGCGAATGCCAAAAAACAAGAATTCGCTAAAAGTGCCGACGTACCTAAAGAAAATCGGCTTCGACATAGCGGGTACACCGGAGCCGTCACCGGTCCAACAAGCCGGATGGTGGGTCACGTGGGGGAAATTTCTCGATCCGATTTTCCGGCATCCCATCGTGCTGCTCCTGCTGACTTCCGCGCTTTCCATCGGCATAGGGAGTTGGCTCACTGCCGCCTACCAGGAAAGGCAGCGTGAGCGTGAGGCTACTGTCAGGAGCATGGACGAATTGCGTGGAATGGTTGACGATATTTCTCTTGCATTCCAGCAATATGGTTCGGCAGCCACACACCTGCTTGCCCTAAAGGAGGCCGGTGGACCAGCCGATCAATTGACAGCCGCTCAGGCTGCATACAACGAAGCGAACGAAAGATGGCAGTTGAAGGCTTTCGGTGACCTGCCGAACGTCAGGCAGCGTATGCCAGGCAATCGCGGCGGTGACGCGACAGTGGTGATACTCGAAGAAATATCAATGGGAGCACTCACACTGGATGCCTGCCTCGAAAAGGGCGCGGTGGAGAGCGTCCCCGGTATCGGCGCAAAGAAGAGAATTGTCTGTACGCTGCAACTCAAGGGATTTCCCGAACTCTCCGCCGACGACCGCATAGGCCGGCTGACTCGCTGCGTTACATTGTTTCATTTGCTTGTTCGGCCAGACCCAAAAAACGATTTCGATAGTGAGGCACAAACGCAAACCAAATTGGGCGATGTGTTGTCCGAGGTTCAAAAGGTATGCGGTCCTACGCTGCTTTAGTCGTAAGAGCGGCCGCTGGGATTGCGGCGAGATGAATGGCAGCGTTGGGGTCGCGCGCTGCCGATCGCAGCTTCGCGAGGTTCAAGCCGCGCATGCCCATCGCATGAGGCGGCACCCGGCCAATATCTGCCGCTCATCCAGCACGTACATCCGTCATTCGAACGACTGATCGACTCCGAAATATGCCGGATGTTATATGGAAGCACCTCTATCTTTGGTTCGTTCAACGGCGTTGCAATGAGCGTGTAATTCACGGTTTCCTTACATTCGAAAAAACCGCGTGCTGTGATGGGGTCTGCATCTACGAACCAACGAATTGAGTAATCGAATACTAAAAACGCAACGCGCAGATGCAATAGTTTAGATTGCATTTTTTTGCAGCGACAATTCGTAGACCTCCAATTTTTTCGCGCATGATCTTCTCATCAGAATTCGATGGCTGCATTCTGCTTCCGCAATTTGGATTGCCGCCGTCGAAAGTTACATCGAGCGCTAAGGCGTGCTTTGGCGACAGTTTTATTCGCCCAATTCAAAAAAAGCTTTCTCACTTACTAGATAAGGTGCCGGAATCAGATGCTTGGCATATTTAGATATTGCGCACGCGACAAAATCGAAAATTGCTTCGTAACGCACGTCGATACTGTGATCGATCGAAGAGATTGCAGATGTAGAGGCAGCGCTTATGGCTCCAGAATAATCGCAAAACTCTTCGACACAGTCAAATTTCGTCCCGCCGTCCTTATATAATTTTCTGCGATTTAGAATTTTGTCTTTCGATCTACGTGCCCTTTTTCAACTCGACTATTATTCGCGATAATCGATTCGACAATAAGAGGGTCTTCCTCGTGCAAAATCCGCTTCCGGCCGTGGGATGCTTAATCCGTGTAAGCGTGCGCTAACGCACGAAAGGTTCATGAAGGGTTTCTTTATCACCCGAGGTACGTGTCGAACAGTTTTGAACCGCCGTGCAACGCCCCACTTAAGAAGGGTACCTAGCGCGCAACAAGCCGGACGCACGTCGCCGGCGGTGCGTGCCAGTCCGAAGCGTGATAGAAAGGCGATCCACTTCTCTCGCTAATAGCAATGAAAAGTACGTGTGGCCAATATCCCCCATCCGCAGGGAGCACTTTTTTTTGTACGTCGGTTAACCTACACTTGTTTCGTATTCCTTGATACGTGACTCTTGGCTCGTCGTCAATTTATTGCAGGTTGGAACATCGAAATGGATCAGCAAAAGCCGGCAACTGTCATTGGCATAATCTCCCTGATCGTCTGGATTTGGTTTTCCTTTGATCATAGAGATATGGGTTCGCCACCAAAAATTCCCGGCAGTCCCACACTGGACGCGCTGGTAACACTGGTCGGACTAGTGTCGAAAATCACGCCTATCAACGAGGCGGAAGCCGCCGTCGCGCCAAATCCAATGGCGCCGCAGGGCGCCACGCTGAACCTTCGAGAGTTCGTGTATAAAAACAATATTCGGTCGCCGCAAGACGTAAGCGATTTCGACGCTAATGCGCAAAAGAATCTAGTCCAATGTACGTACGGCGTCTTGCAGCGAGGCGAAGTCAATCCCATTGCAATGCGACTGCAGCGAGTCGATTGCCTGCATGATCACGGCTACACATCGAATGACGTTGCCTATATGGGCGCAAAATTCGCCACAAGATGAATCGCCTACTAACACTCTTCGTCACTCTCCCAATGGTCGGCATGCTGGGTTCGTGCACGACCTATCCCACGTACTATCCATACCGTGCGTATTATTACGTGCCGTATCAGCAGCAGTATCAAACCAATCCGGCGCCGGTTTATCAAAGCAACCCGGTTCCTGTTTACCAGATCTACCCAGCGGCGCAGAATACGAGTTGCGGTAACTGCCTTGCCCAATACAACACTGATTTCAATGATTGTGGGCACTTCACACAGGACCTTCAGAACTACTCAGATAGAGACCGCTCCATGGCGATGTGTCTGATCAATAGAGGTTATTCAAGCACGGGCAGGCCATGCAGTAATTTCTGTGGTCAGTAACTGGTGGCAGTGTCAGTCCGGCCCCGCCGACCATTTGATTCAAATCAGCTTTGCGATTCGCCGCTGTTTTGCGTCTGTCTCACACGCATAGCCCGAGCATGGCAAGCTTCCTCCCGCCGCCGGCCGATGAAGACGGGGCTCAAGGTCGAGCCGAACCCGCGATTTCTCCCCGGCACTGCCACGCAAGGCTGAGGAAATGTTTTTGCAAACCGCGGCTTTCTGGATGACCTTCTTGCCGTGCAGCAGAGCCAGTTCCTACAGCATTTGTGGTAAGACTACCGCGTCTTTAAGACCGGCTGAATTTCATATCGGGTTGCTAGATATTTGGCCCGCTGACTCATTCGAGATCTGACCGGCCATGCTATATTCGACGGCGTCTTCGGGCTTGGCGAGCTATTGCCTCGCACAAACGATGACCGGACTGCTGAAAAGCTGCCTTTGAAGGCCTCGGCTCTCGAACGACCTTCAAGGGTTGTGAGTGACTGTGAGTTCGGCCGTGCAGTCGGTCGCGGTGGCCACCCAACGCCGTCAAGGTCAGCTATCCGCCTGGCTGCTTACGTTGACCAGACCCTGCCTCAATGTCAGCAAAGACGAGCCCATAGATGAAGGCGCGGTACGTCCGTTCGGCTCTCATACCGGCCGTTGAGACCGCGACGACCCGACCGTCGGCAATGGGTCGAGTACGGACGGTCAAAGTCACTTTAGCCCGCCTGCTTGAAGTGAGGTAGTTCAGGAGGTGGCATGATAGGCGAGAGCCTTATCAGACAACACTTCTGCTCGCTGCTATGGCAAAACTGTAGCACGCAAAAATCTCCAACAGTATCAGCAAGGCTCTTACCCGGGCCGGCGTTTGTGCAGGGATCCGGAGACGACGACCGGCCAAAAGCGAATGCTCATTAGCGATAGTCTTTGCATACCAATTGTCTAGCGTTTGACATGAGCGGCGCGCCGAAGGCGCGTCCGCTTGATGGAAAGGTTAGGCACCCCGTCTTGACGACAGAGGTTACTAGGGGTTTAAGCTAAAATTCGAGAATCGCAGAGGTTGCCGCGCAATACCGTTGTACTGATAAAAGTAGTTCTCCTGCGTTTCTTCATTCGGATCAGTTGTAAACGAGTACGCAACGCCGTTGGGAATGTAGAACCAGTCGCCGGGTCCATAGGCTTTGCCGTCGTATGTTATTGAGCCTTTTACAACTACACGCAGTTGCCCGCATGCACTGAAGCCAGGGATGCTCGGGTGTTCATGTGCCTTGACAACCGTACCGGGCGGGAATCGAGTCATCACTACGCGAAAGCCCGGCAAGTCTATTGGCAACTGCCATTTTTGTATGCCGTCTGCAAATGGCGCGTCAACTGCTAGTTCAGATTCTGCTTTCTTCGAAACTTCGTCGAAACTTGTGACGACTCCTTCCTTCGCTAAACCTTTTTGTTGTATCTCTTCCTGAGTCCAGTTCTCCCGCACAAAATTGAGGCCCTTGAGTTCCTCCTCCGTGATGTCAGTCCTGCTCGCATCGAAGGACTTCTTATTTCGGGACGTGACCATGAATAGGAGCGCTCGTTCGCTTTCGTTCAGATTAAGCTGTTGCTGCGACTTTTTTCTCGTGGCCATGACTACTCTCCTCCAGTTGAGCGGCTGAGTGCGCAGCCGCAACGCGTAACGACTAAGCTAACGGGCAAACAAAAGCGCAGCTTTTCGTCGCGGCGAGTGCGCGCGCCTGCGTGAGATCCGCGGCCGGGCCTATCGGATCCACTGCATGGCCGGCCTCGGTATCGGCGGGGATGAAATCGAACGGCATAACGTTGGTAGCGAGGCACGCGATTTCTGCCTGAAGCCGTGAATGTAGCGCCTAATTGAGACCATTGGCCAACTGCAGGGGGTAAGTCAGGGTGGTCCCCGCATTCGCCGTCGAATGCAGAGATGCCCTTGAGTTCGGGCTGCGTGACAGACCGCGTTGACCGCTCCCGATTGCCTGCGTAAGGGGCGAACCAACTTGAACTTTCGATATTAGGGCTCGGCGCAAACTGCTGATATTTGGGATCGTAGGCCTTAGCGTAGACGGCGCCTGTGCCTCTCGCTCGACAAGCCTGCTTCCGTACTCGCGCATAGCCATGTGAATGTCCGTTGCTCGGGTGAGATAAGCCGACTGCGAATGACGCCCCGAGCCTGCCCTCGTCGCTGAGGCCTGCATCGACCCACAACAGCCAGTCGCAGTGCTCATTAGCAGATCGTTGATGAAGTTGGCGCGCAGCTCGATCGGGAAGCACAACCATTTTTAGTCACAGTAACCCTGAAACGCCAAATAACCCCTTATCGGCATTCCCGGCCCTATCTTGACAGGGAGCCCCGCTAGACCAGTTTCGGCACCACCACCTTCCGCAAGTTCTCTAAGAGGGACTTGCAGTCCAGGTTGCGTGCTCGTCTCAAGGACAAGAATTAGGATCGGTCTGTGGCCCTGTGTATTAAGTAGCTGGCAATAAGGATACTTACCCCCAATTGATATCTGAGCGGTGGCATCGACAGTCCCAGGTTTATCAAAATAAACTTTAACGTCGGTCAATTTTACTAGATCCTGCTTGCCCCTCGGTATAAACAACGGCCATACCAACACATTACCGGAAATAGTCTGCCAGTCGGTCTCGTTCGGATTTCCGCTCGCCGCGAACGATTGTTTGCACGTGCCGAAATATGCTATCGAGGCAATGATAAATATCCCAAGAATAGTTTTCATAATTTAACCCTTCGTAATTCGACTATCCCCATTCTAGGGTTTGCATTGCGAGTAGTTGCGAGCATTGGTCGACCACGAGTCTCGCCCTCCGCTCAGCATTACGAGCTCACGGAAAGGACCCGGAAAAGAGTCAATGTCGGTGAGTTGACGCTAAGTGCGAATGGATTCCCAAAAGCCTTGTAAGGAATATTAGATGGCGCAAGAAAAGTGCACGCTAATATTTAGCGGCAAAATCAGACAACAAGACCGGTGGTATCGGCCAATGTCTATGGCGGTAATAGCCTAAACGCCCCCTCGATAGTTCAGGGGATGGAATGAGATCCTCCAGCCCCGCCCCGTCTACGTCCCCCACCTTGCTATAGCAATTCTGTAGCAGACCAGACTAGGGCAATCGCACTGATGCCCCCTCGCCTGCACCGCTACCCATCACAGCTGCATCATCGCTCGGCTCTGCGTCTCGTCCGGCGCAAGTCGGCCAAGAGCCGCCGTTCAGGGAACCAGAAAACCTGTCGATGGAACGGCTGCTTTGCTCCGGGAGTTCCCGCTACTACAGTTCAGATGTATTTCTCCGATGAGAGGCAGCTCAATAGGTTGGAGGATGTATTGGTGCGCACTTTAACGATGTCCCGGCGCTTTGGATGGAGCTGGGGCCCTGGTATTCGCCCGCAATAAGTGGTCTCGCACAGAATAATACTTCCTGCCATTTGCCCGCTAAGTTTCGCCCGAATTGAACAAATCCCATGCAGCTGAGACGAAATTTGAATGACGGGTTTTGGGGATACGAAAAATCACAGTCGGCTTGACAAAGAAACCATTGGTTCGGATCTTTATTGGTAATCGTTGCAGTCAGCGATAGAACCCCGGGTTCTGCATGACAAACCAGCACGGGATTTTGACCTTGTGCCATCGCGTCGAGACAAATCCAAGCGCATAGTGCGACCGCCCACGATGCTTGAACAAAAAATCTGGCCCTATGTTTTACTAGTCTAGCAATTTTCATAATCATTTCCTCAATGATTCGAAAGTTCTTGCTGAATGGCCGGTCCTGGGCGAGGGAGTCTTGCATTGCTGCCTTCAATCGGATCAATACGGTAACCCGATGCGCTCTATCGGGCCGTGGGCTCGAAATGTCACCTGACCGGAGGAGCGAGCGCTGCCTGTGAGCAGGTTTGAACGGACGTCACGACCTCTTCCCAGTTCCCGACAGTTGGAACGTCCATAATTCCCGTCCGTACTTCGCCAGGCTGCACGTTGTGCCAAGTGCCATTGATAGCAGCCACTTGACCGTTTTGCATGGTCACTGTTGTTATGTGAACACATTCGCCACAGTTGTTAACAAAATCTATGTACCACGAATTGGGTGGGAGGGGCTGGCTAGGGTCTACGAGCCGTGCGTTGGTCCTTGTAACGCATGCCGTTGGCAAATTCCGAGCGAAAGCCAACGCCCCGACGGAAGCAAGTGCGAGGACTAACAAACTACGTGCCGGCACCGAACGCGCAATATCAATTTTCATTTGAAACTCACAGCATTTTTCCGAAAAGGGTGTAGCATGTTTCCGCCGTTTATCAAACTCCACACGCCTGATCCTCCGCGTATGAGGTTACTGCGGGATGCGTACAACATCGGAACCAGCAATCGGCATCGAGATTGCTTGTCAGGCGACGGACTTGATAGCCACCAAATTCTCGCGATAACAGGCAGCGAACTTCTCGGTCGAGCAACCCTTTGGGAACGAGTGTCAAGTGCCCATTAATGTGGGGAAGGCCTTGAGGAGGTTCGATCGGCTTTACGGCGATAGAGGCCATCTTTTACCTCTTCGGTTGTTGCCGGCAAGTTTGACCCGGTGCGAAGGTACCAATCCCTCCGCAGGCATTGGCTGCCTGATCGCACATGTCCTTGGTAAAGTCATCAAAGCATTGTTGAGTTATGCCTTTCTCAATGACACAGCAGCCGTTACCCAGCGCATGCTCACTGCCTGAGTCACGCCTGACTTTTTCAACGGCCGCGACGATCTCTTTGCGACTGACGTTTTCGCTTTCCATATTCACTCCTCGATTTTCGCCTAGCAAGGGTGGGGTCAGCGCACCTGTTCAGCCTAGTTAAACCGAATACGATCAGCCAACTAGTCGAACCTTAGGCAATTGCGAGGCGAATTCAATACTGTCGAACGTGAAATGTGCGCTACCGAACATAACCGGAATGAAGACGGTGATGGACAAAGGGATGCCTTGGAGGCTTCCGTCGGCGGAGTTGCCAACCGATAAGTGAACCTAGGCAAAGGTCGAGCCGACCACCAAGGCGCCCTCGGCGTGGATGACTGGAGCACCCAGTTAGCTGCCTTTCAATACTATATCGAGCGAACGGCGGTTGAGGGTCGACTTCGGCCTTTCGAAGGCAACGAGCTGCGTCGGCTACGATATGTGGAGCGGTCAATATGGGAGGTTAATCCCGGTAAGTGATTGAATTTACAGGGATGACGACGGCCTGCAAAGCCGTTTAGCTCGGTGACCCGTGGTCTCCCCCTAGCCCGAAACGCATACATCCCAATCCAACGAAAAGTCCGCCACGAGACGGCAGCTGCGTTGGGCAAGAGTCGAGCCTCGGAACGCACAATGAACGCTTGGAACAGTTAATTGCGTGTAGGTGCACGGGAAACTGGACTTAAGGTCGGTCAAGCGACTGGCTTGTAAGTCCGATTCTCGACTGTCAAGCAGAAAAAGGCTCAAATCGGAAGCTTGAAAAATGGAAAATAAGTATCTGACCCTGCGTTCCTAAGCAACCAACCCGTATGTCGAGAGCTTCGCGAAATGCAGGGTTTCCCGCGTCCGATGTTGAATCGAAAACAGGATTCTCCAGTACTTCAATCACAATCGCTGGCTCACCAATGGCCGGCAAAGTCCGACTTTGAAGTCCATCCTTCCACTTGACGATTTGTCCTGGCTCGAACTGATGTTTCACACGGGCCGCTTTGACTCGTTCCTTCAACAGGTCGATTTTCATCTCGACTGGTAGCGAAAGCGGTTGAGGGGGCAGAACCGGGAAGTTGATGTTGGCGGCCCCGCGCCCGGCTAGTGCGTTGGCTAACGCTACCTGCAGTTCTTCTGCCGATGCCATATCAGTTGAGTACTTTCATTGGCAATACGCGTTTTCGACCCCAACCGTCCGATTGACGGGGGGCGTAGCAGCCGATCTGTACCCTGGGGACACATCGCCTACGGGGTAGTTAACAGCCGAAATAAGTTCATCGTAATCCGCCGTCGACAACGGGCGGCCGCCGAATCCTGCATCCGTTGCTCCGCGGCCGGCCCTCAGCGAAGCCTTGTCATTCGACTCGGCGAGAAGCCGTTTTGCTGCTCGCAAACGAGCCTCCATCAACTCACGGCGGATCTGGGCCTGAAGGCGGAACGTGCGGTAAACCATCAAAACGACTCCAATACCGAGCGTGGCACTCATGAAATACACGACCAACGCGGTCATTTTTGCTCTCCGGCAAGCTGAACTTTCAAAACAAGCAACTTGTTCTTTGAATAATACGCTAACACTAATGCAAATACAGTGAGCACAATCGAGAGTACCGCGAACGCCTCGAGCTTTTGCCTGCTGTCGGCCGAGAGATCTGCCTCGTCCAAAAGCACAAGCCCCTTTCCCTTCATGCCCCCATACACGACAGCGAGGACCAATACCAATGCGTAGTGCGCAAACCTGTGTTTCGAAAGACCTCGCTGCTGTCGTTGCCCGCTGCTTTCAAACATCAGAAAATTTTCCATCTCTGCTGACGTTCCAAGCAAAACAAGTGCCGCGATCGGTAGGAGGTCACCCGACCCAAAAGTTGACAAAAAAGAGTGTCGAAGATCAAATGCGAAGTCGGCGATGCCCCATGCCAACAGTAGAATAGCAATCGGCACAGCGGCTTCATACACCACCCATGCCCAAAACTGATCGTCCAACGCGTTGCCGCCGTCATCGGCTTTCGTATCTGCGGCCGTCACCATTCGGGTTGTACCTTTTTGTTTGCGCGTCAGTAGCTTGCAATGTGTCGCAATTCTAGAAGCCCTGCCTCACTATCGTCAACGGCATCCGGCGCGCAAACTTGATACTAAGATGCCTGCATTCCCCAAAAAAACAAGGCGGCAGGTTCAGTGCCCGTGCGCGGCCCTCACCCACCGGCGCGCACCGTACATAGACGGCGAGCCGACCCAAATGGCTCGAGGTTGATCTCTCTGAGTGGCCGATTGCGGTCGCCTTAAACGTGCGCTACACCGGCCCGCGTAATAGTTCTCTGATGCTTTGGCGATTTTGGCGTGCTACAGATTTGCTATAGCAACGAGAAGAAGTCTTATCAGACAAGGCTTTCGCCTATCATTGCACCTCCTGAACTTTCACCGACTTAGAGCACCCCGGCCAAAGTGACTTTGATCGTCTCAGTTCGACCCGCTGCAACCCTTCAGCATTTCTTAGTCTGGCCGATAGGCAGGCACTGGCATCCCGGCAGCGGCGACGCGTTAATGGTTTTGTCGACCCTACCGCGATGCCGGCTCGCTTTCCACTTTTTGGGCTTGGACTCGTGCTCGCTTTGACGTTGCCGCACGGGTCGATGAGGGTTGGGAGATGCCAGTTGCTGACTTGGCCACAAATTGCTTTGTGATCCGATGAATCGCTTCACCTGCAGTCGTGTTATGCATCGATCTGGCCATAGCATCTATCGCGACACCCACCACGATATCTTGCTCAACCGCGGTCAGCGTCGCCCACCCTTTAACTGGCCCTTGTGGCGAGATTGGGCCCCTGCTAGTCTGACCGTCTCCACCTTGGATGACACCCCAAAAGATGTGCAAATCCAACCCGATAGTCGCTGTCGTAACAACACTAGGGAGCGGCGGTAACGGGAATGATATTTTGCCGATCTTCCCAGCGTTTTGCTCTGTAAACCACAAGTTGCGGTCCGGGCCAAGGGTAATAGCTAGAGGAGACGCGCCGTTCGTCGGGACCAGAAGCTCTGTAATGTTTTCGGAAGCAACATCGAATCGGCCTATCCGGTTGGCGTTCCGCTCAGTGAACCAAATATTGCCGTCCGGGCCCCATGTAATGCCCTCGGGGCTTGCATTTGACCTAGTAATGGGAAATTCCGTGATTTGCTTGGTGGCTGGATCAATGAAACCGATTTTGTTCGCCGCCCGTTCTGTGAACCACAGATTGCCGTCCGGACCCCATGCGATTGCGCGTGGATCAGCAAAGACTGTTGGCAACAGAAACTCCTGGATAACACCGCTCATGGTAATTACACCAACAGCACCGGTCATCCCGTTGTCTATGCCCGTTTCACCAGTTGCTACTTCGGTAAACCACATGTTTCCGTCCGGTCCTGCTGTGATGAACCGAGCCGCCGAACCGTCTCTTAGAAGCGGAAATTCCGTCACGATTCCAGTAGGAGTGATGCGACCGATTGCGCCTGAGGCCGCATACCACAGGTTTCCATCAGGGCCCGCTGCGATGCCTTGCGGACCGCCGCCAATGCTTAACGCATAACTGGAAGTCTGACCCGTGTTTGGGTCTATTGCTTTAATTGTATTGGTGCTATCCGAAGTGAACCAGATGCGCTTGTCCGGTCCAACCGTAATTCCAAACGGCTGGGAATTGGGCTCGGGAATCTCGGTGACCATGGTCCCCGACGTAGTGATGCTGCCTATCATGTCTTGGCCGAACGCCTGGGTGAACCATACGTGTCCATCTGGACCCGATGTAATACCAACCGGTTCTCCGCCGGTTAGACCGTCGAACTCCTCAATGGGCGGGCCTGCGATCGCACCAACCGGCACAATCAGGACAAGAAACGAAAGCAAAACCCTCTGCAATTTTAATCGCAAGAGCATGGCAGGCCTTATTCTGGACTTACACCTCAGACGTCGCATCCAAGCATGGCCAATGAAGAGCCAGCGAGTTACCTTCTAAAATAGGTCATTTTCAATATCGCACAACGTGAGATTGCCCCCGGGATACCGAGTAGGTGGTTATAAAACACGGCGATCGGCAACCGTACGCTCGCACGACGAGCGTTGCCTCTTGTCTGAAAAATGACTCCCCCGGAGAAGGGCGCGGTAACGGCGAACCACGCGTCGGTGACCTCGTCCGTTTCCAGATTCATGGAGGGCG